>JADJPJ010000001.1 GCA_016713325.1 Candidatus Flexifilum affinis
CGTGACCTTTCAGGACATCGTCGTCCGTGACGGCGCCGTTGGACGCTGCTGCTTCTCCGGATGCGAGGACGTGCGCCATCCAGGGATCCGGCCTGCTCAACGATCTCAAGCTGCCCAACAGCGACGGCATCGATATCGACCAGTGCCGGAATGTGCGCATCGCCAACTGTCGCCATTGTGGCCGGCGACGACTGCATCTGCATGAAATCCTGCGCCAACGCCGGTGACTTCGCGCCTGCGAGAATATCACCGTCACCGGATGCACGCTCGTCTCGACCTCCACGGCGCTGATGGTCGGCGAAGCCTTCACGCCCATGCGCAACATCATCTTCGACTCCTGCGTCATCCAGGCATCCAACCGTGGCCTGGGCATCCATCACAGCCACAACAGCATCATCGAGAACGTCGTCTTCTCCAACATGGTCATCGAGACCCGCCTTTTCCACGAGGCCTGGTGGGGCCGCGCCGAACCCATCTACATCTGCGCCATGCCCTGGACGCCCGACGTGCAGATGGGGCAGGTGCGCCATGCGCTTCTCCAACATCCCAGCAAAGGCGAAAACGGCGTCTTCGTCTACGGTCGGGAGCAGGACACCTGCAAGACATCGTGTTCGAGAACGTCCGCGTCGAACTCGACAAGTGGACGAAGATCCCGGCCGTCCAGGATATCCGGCCGTTCGAGGCGGTGACGGCATGCCGGAATACCCGACGTCCGGCTTTCTGCTGCGCAACGCGCGCGGCGTGACCGTGCGCAACTGCGAGGTGGTCTGGGGGAGCACCGTGACCCTGCCTACCGTCACGCCCTGGAAGCCGTCAACGTCGCCGATCTGGTCCTGGAAACCTTCAGAGGCGAGTCCGTCGATCCGCAGCGCTACCCGAGGATATGGCAGCACGGCCTCGATACGAACTGAGTCCCGAGAAAGCAGTGCAAGATGGTAAATTCGAAACGTTTTCTGTCGATTTTTGTTCTGCTTGGCGCGACCCTGCTGCTGATGACTCCGGCCGTCGCGACGGAACCGGGCAGTTTTGACACCTACGATCAGACTCTGTTCCTCGATACCGGGTGGTATCGCGAGAGCCTGATCACCTCGGCCGACCTGTGGAACGGCGGTCTCGACGCAGTCCGGCATGGGCGCCACAACGGCTTCTTCACAGCGCGCTGGATCGCCAGTGGCGGCAGAAGCCGCGAACACGACCGGCATCGCGCAGAGGCGCCATCTACATGAATGTCGAGGCCTCGCCGCCGGACCGGAGAGGGCGCACGTCCGGGGGCGTCAACCAGGGTGTCGACTTCCTGCTGACCGAGTCCGGGCCGGGAGGCATCTTCTGGGAGGTATCGCGCCGCGGCGCCACTGCCGAGTCCAGAAGCAGGGCTACGGCAACGTCCACCCGATCTTCGCGCTGGCCCAGGCCTACGGCGTCACGGAGAACCCTGACCACCTGACTGCGGCTCTGGAACAGCTCACCGTCTTCGAGGAACGCTTCCTCGACCCGGCCTATGACTGCGCCATCCATCCCGGCTTCTCGCGCGACTTCAGCCGGATCATCGGCGTCAACAACATCGACGTCTTCACCCATTTCTTCGAGGCGCTGCTGGCTCTGCATAATGTCACCGAAGACGAGACGCGCGATCATGTCGACGATCTGCTCGTCCGCTGCGGCGATTTCCTGGTCAATACGCTCTACCAGGACCAGGATGGCTTCACCGACCGGGGCTACGTCGCCTACAACTACGACGAGAACTGGCAGCCGGCGCAGATGCCGTATTCGCGCGACATGCAGTGGTCAGGGGGCGGCATGCCACGACCGGGCACAATATCGAGCTGGCCTACCTGCTCAGCCGGGCGGTCGAGCGCGGCTTTGACCCGGAGTGGCTGGACACCGCCGACAAGCTCCAGGTTCTGCCTGGAATACGCCATTGACGCCGAGACGGGTGGCATGATTCATGAGATTACCGACTACGACGGCCAACCCCCTTGATGGCAACCCGGACAACGCCCTATACGTCTGGTGGGCGCAGGCGGAGACGGCCCGTGCGCTCCTGCACTTCACGGTCGCGAGGGGTCACGACGAGTATGCCGAGGACTTCAAGAAGGTGGAGGCGCTGTTCCACGGCCTGCTGACCGATCAGGAGTACGGTGGCCTGTATCAGAACCTTGATGCCGCCACGCTTCAACCGGTGGGGTTGGACAAGGCCAACATCTGGAAGGTGAACTACCACTACGCCATGTTCTTCGCCGAAGCGCTGCGGTTGGGGGTTACAGTATCCTGAACGATTGGAGCCTGGTATCAAGTAATGCCCGGTCGTAGGGGTCTAACCCTGTAAGGTGGAAAAACGTCGTCGGAGGCGCTCGATAGGGGGTCTCGGCTACACCTCAGCGGAAGAAAAGGGTATGCTGGATAGCGATCCTTCCCCAGCGAGGTTCCATTTCCCAGGCTATGGTCTATCAACTTCTCCTATGCTCTCTAGCGCTGATCTTCGACGTGCGTTCAGCCTGCCGCGTTGCGCCGGACGAGAAAGATCTGCAGATTGCCCTCCTCCGGCAGCGACTCCGCGCTGGAACGCAAATCCAGGACGAAAGCCCGTCTCTCACGTCCCGAAAAGCTAATGCTCGTCACCCTGATAACTCGGTTGCAGGCCCAGACGCAGCGCTGGCAGCAGCGTTTGGGCGACGCTGTCTTGCTCGTCCGACCGGAAACCGTGCTCAAGTGGCATCGGGAACTAGTCCGGCGCAAATGGACGTTTCGACGACCGGACCACGGAGGACGACCGCGGCTCGACCCTGACACCGAGGCACTCATTCTTCGGATCGTGCGGGAGAACCCGCGTATGGGCTACGAAAAGATACAGGGTGAGCTGTTGAAGCTTGGCTTCGTCGTTGATCCAACGACTGTCAAGAATGTCCTGCGGCGTCATCGTGTGTTGCCCGCGCCCCAACGCGGCAAGAGTTCATGGCGCACGTTTCTGAAGCACTATCGACACCAGATGCTCGCGTGTGACTTCTTCGCGGTCGAGACTCTGCGTATGCAGACGTTCTATGTGCTCTTCTTCATCGAACTCGGCTCGCGCCGTGTCCATCTCGCGGGTTGCACCACTCACCCCGATAGAGCATGAGTCACACAGCAGGCAAGGCAGCTCGTCTGGCATTTGGACGAGAGCAAAGTAGCCATGCGTTTCCTAATTCACGACTGGGATTGCAGATTCACGATCAACTTCGATCAGGTCTTCGTCTCAGAAGGGATGGAGATTGTGCGCACGCCGTTTCGAGCGCCACGGGCCAACGCCATCGCCGAGCGCTGGGTGCGCACCGTTCGCCAGGAGTGTCTTGACCACTTGCTGATACTGAATCAAGGACACCTCACTCGCGTCTTGAAGGAATACATTCACTATTACAACGCAGCTCGTCCGCACCAAGGACTTGCGCAACACGCCCCGATCCCCCTGTCACGTAGTTCGCAGGGGGTCATTCGATGCCGCGATGTACTCGGAGGCATTCTGCACGACTACTACCGCGACGCCGCCTGAATCTTCCCTCAGACAAGGTTTTTCCACCCTACAATGACCACCTTACTGGAACACGTCCGGCGGCTGTAAATCCAGAACGCTGCTCGCCGAATTATTGCCCTCGTTCGACTCATTAATCCTGTTGTCGGCGTCAACGGTGACCGTCACTTGATACACTCCTCGATATTCCGGAGGAACTCTAAAACCGGGTACGTTGCTCCCGTTTGTCAGCACAACTGTATACGTCTGGCAGTATTCTCCCGGCACATGGATGCAGACACTGACCGTAACGTTCGTGGAATGTTCCGGGTTGTAGTTGAGTTCTGAGATGTAAGCCCTGATAACCACATCTGGAGTATCTTCAAAAGTAAGCTCTTCGACGTGGAGAGAGGTGACTCTCAGGTCAGGAAGGTCAGACGTGAAGACGTTGGTCAGGGCAGCGCCTGGGATGGTAAATCGAGATGTGGGCGTCGGCGTGGATGAGGGCGGCACGTTCGGCGGAGTCGTCGCAGTTGGGCTCCCCGGTTCGGCTATTTGAGTAGGATTGGGTGGCAAAGTGGGAATGGGAAGCTGCGTCGGCGGGAGCCCGGGCGGCACTACCACACTCACACTGCCGCAAGCGCCAGTCAGCATGACCACGGTCGCCGACACCCAGCCGACCGAGCGGCCTCGGTCGATCTGGAACCAACTGTGATCTGTTAGCCTGCCGATCACGAGTGCGCTCGTGCCTTCCGCCAGCGACCCGATAATACCATAATTCGTACCGGGACCAAACCGCACGTTGACATCCTGACTGCTGTTCGGCGTGACGCTGCAAGTGCCGTCCGGTTCAGGAGTCAGGGTGCTCATCGGTACGGTTGTGCTGATGGGCGTTGCTGTGGGCAGCGGCGCGTTCGGCTGTGGACTGATCAGGTACTGCCCAGGTGTATTGTTGGCGCTGCGCACTTCCACGATGTAGGTGGCGGCGGGCAGATTGACAATTCCTCGCGCAATATTCTGCGCGTCGGCGTTTGCCACCTCGAACAGCACGCTGTCGTCGTCAGCACCTAACACACGGAAGGCGGGCGCGAACCCCGGCGTGATCGCCAGTACTTGCAGATTCACACTCTGCGGCGCGAGCACGGATAGGCTGTACCGTACCCGGTTGTTCGCCTCCCGCAATCATGCCGACCTGGTTCTCGCCCAGAACGAGCGACGGCATGAGGAACTCGCCCGCCTGCACGCTGATCAGAAATTGCCCTCCGGTCGCGTTGGCGCTGGAAACTTCGATGATATAATCGCCGGGACTGGAGAGGCTGGCGCTGCCCTCGACAATCGTTGCTCCAGCGGTGTTCCGTACTTCAGCGACGATCATTCCACTTAGGTCGAAGATGCGGAAGGTCGGCGCTAACCCGGCGCTGATGCCCAGGACCTGCACCTCAATGCTCTGGGGCGTCTCGATGCTCAGACTGTATTGAAGGGGCGCATCTGCCAGCGTGCCTACCTTATTCTGCCCCACAGTGATCAGGATCGCCTGGGCGCTGAGCGGAACCGCACCGAGAAGGAACATCCCCATCAAAGTAACAACCAGGAACACCTGACCAACTCTCGCTATCAATGCATTCATCGCAAGACGCTCCTTGTCCCGAACCTTGTCATTACAAGATTATGTCTATCAAGCACTGGTCCAGGCACGCTCGACTCGGGCATGTTTTTAGCCAATTTCTACTTTCGCCTTCTCGCAGTCTCTCCTTAAATAATCGGAAGAATGTCTCACTGGGTATGACCTAATAAAAGAGAGCTTGACTACCACCGATCCCCCTCTCTGCGTGGAGCCGGCAGCCCTCCTGGAGGGCTGCCATTTGCACGAGCTGCTTACGGAAATTATCGCGTATCGTCATTCATGGCATGTGCAATCACGGCGTCTGCTACGTTCTGTCCCAGCTCAGCTCCTGCTTCGACATCACTTCGAAAGTGAATGCCCGCCCAGATCCGTGACTCCCCTGCTTGCTCTGCTAGTGCCGTGACCTCCTCGGCACTCACGGGGAACAGACTACTCAGTACACCTGTCATTGCCGAGGAAAGGCAGGGAGTGCGCGGCCGGGTAACTCGGATGATCTGGCGTCGTCACCAGCGGCTTGAATTCCGGGTCGATCTGGAAGGGACGCATCGCCCAATAGGTGTACTTCGCATCCCAGCAGGCGATATAACTGTCATACCCGGCGATATTGGTCAACGCATAGGCGCGGGCGGCCATCGGCGGATTGTCGTCCCAGCGGGCTTCGAGGATAAGCCGGCCCGCAACCTCATTCCAGAACCAGTAGCCGCGGCGTCCACCTGCCCCAAACTCCCAGAACTGCGCCACGGCGTTAGTTACGGGGGTGCGCTCGAAAGTACGAAGCTCCTCCATTTCGGAGGCCATTTCCGCTGAGTCATACGCTGGCGGAGAGTCGGGGCGGAATTGATCAGGCGAGGCGAGCACCCAGGTCTGCCAGGTTCCAACCGCCGGAGAAGCCGGATTCTCGCCCGTCCAATACCCTGCTTCACTCGGGATGCTGCCTGTCCACTCGGCGTTTGAGCCGTCGGCATTCCCGCGTTCGATAACGAGTTGGGCCACCTGCCGCCCAAGCTCGAGCCCCGCCTCGACATCCGTGGGATATTCCACCCCGGCGAGGAGGCGTGAATTGACGGCTGCCTGTGCCTGGTCCTGGAAACGCTGGGCATCCTCCGGGAAAAGCCAGGACAAGATCGTGGAGGCCGCTCCTGCGGTCACGGCGTATTCAGAGGGATAGGATGGGCTGGATGGATTGGAGATGACCGTCGTCAAACTCGGGTCGATCTCACTGGGACGGGAGCGATTATAGGCATACTTGCTGTCCCAAGCCGCTACGGTGGCATCGTAAATGGCCGTGTGAAGGAGCGCCAGACCACGTAGGGCGGTGTTCCCCATCCCCCGCGCAAGCATGGCGTTGAGGGCGAGCTGATTCCAGCGATAGGCCGGTGGTCCGGCATTCCAGTACGCGATTTGCTGCATTGCAGCCTCGTCGCGCTCGGCGACCATGCTCATCAACTGGGCAATTTCGTCGGCGCTTGCCGCTGCATCGGGTGGTGGGTCGAGCCGGAACTGGCTGCCGGAGTCCAATACCCAGGTTTGCCACATGCCCACCTCCCGGTTCAACCTGGGCTGCCGTCTCCTGTGCCGCTGGACTCGCCACCGCCGGACTGACTATCCCCGGACTGTGCACGCTTAAGAGCAGCGTGATCAGTAGGAGGACATGGAACGTGAAAACTCGCGAACGAACGCGGTCAAACATAGCGATCTCCCTCAATAGTTGCTAACAATCCATCCTGCCGGTGAGGTTTAGTTGCCCAGATGGATCATCCAGCCTTCCAAACCGTCCCGGCATTGCTTATAAACTAGCAGGCAGAGGAGTGAACTGTCGTCAACCCAGGGGTGAATTGTTAAGGTCTAGGGGGTGTATTCAGGGGAAAATTTGCATTCTGCGTTCAGCGGCTACAGCCTGCGCGCGGTGTGTCACGCCAAGCTTGCTGTAAATGCGGTTGATATGCTTTTTTTACGGTACTGATTCCCGATGTAAAGACGGTCAGCAATTTCCTGATTCGTGAGACCTTCGGCGACGAGCGCCAGAACATTCAGTTCGCGTGGGCTGAGGGGGTCAACCAACGGTTGATTTAACCTGGCTTGTGCCATCCCAAACGGCTCGACGAGCGCTGTGGCTGCCTCCAGGGTGAGTGCCTGTCCGCGCTCGATAGCCTCTGCGAATTCCGCCTGGGTAAACGATGCTTCTATCCCTGCCAGCACATGCTTTGCCCGTGTGCGGCTGTAACGATTACTGGCTTCATGGTGAACAATCAATGTCAACAGTTCAACGGCGAGCGGACGCGGCACAATCGATAGCTGGGCAATACCCAGCAGGGCTTCCAATGTAACTTGTCCGGCTCCCATCGCGGTAGCTTCTCGCAGCGCGTCGAACAGGTAACGCTTTGCCATTGGTTCATTCGCGAGCCCGATCAGCGCATGACCCGCACGGCAATGAGGCACATCAGCGGCACTCGATAACCTGATGCCGCGTAGTGCGAAAGAACGGCCTCATAGTAGGCAAGGGCTTGTTGGTGATGACCGAGCAGCAGTGCCAGCAGCCCGAAACTCTCCATATCATGCTTATAATTCGGAGCCTCTTTACCCCCATGCTGGAAATCGGCGTGACTGGCCTCATAGTGTGCGGCAGCGGTGCTTATATCACCCTGTACAGCAGCCAGGATGCCCAATCCAGCTTGGCTCATAGCAACGCAGAATTGCCGCTGAAGACTGGATGCGACCCTTATGCTTTCGTCAAAATGCGCTCTCGCCGAGGCATTATCTCCAAGTTCCAGGGTCACATTGCCCAAAGCGAACAGGGCCATATCAAGTCTAATGAAGATACCGCCTACATAGCAGTGCGCGACACGCGATTCCATGTGCGCCCTTGCCACTTCGTACTCCCCCTGTAAATAGGCGATGCTCCCCAGAATACCCTCGCTCCATCGGGCATTCAGATCAAATCCAATCTGCCGATCAATTTCCAGCGCTTCTTCAAGAAGGGGCAGCGCCTGGCTGAATTCACCGAGCGCCTCAAAATGAATGACGGCGAGGCTGGTCAGCGCGATTGCTACACCGGACAAATCATGATGATTCCGGGAAAAGGTCAGGCTCTTTTGCGCAATCGCCATAACCTGTACAGGAGAGCTAAGGTCTTTCATCAACCTCAGCAAAGCACGGCTGAGCGGGAGTCCCATCTCAGTCCGCTCTTCCAGACCTTCCCACAGCGCGAGTGCGGCTTCAATATCAACTGGTGGATAGTTTGCCTGTTCCGGTTCCTCTGGACGGTAAAAACCGCGCAGCAACCGCATCATCCCCAGCAGGTAACGGCTGTCCTCTGTGGCAGGCATCTCGCTCGGCTTCCTCAGCGAGGAAGAACATGGCTGACCCTTCATCTTGCCTGCCCTGAAAATGATACAACCAGTACAGGCTGGGCGCGGCCCGCTCGAGCGCTGCCGGATTGCGCTGTTGTATGGCCCGCTTCCAAGCCATGCGGAGATTATCAATGTCCCTGACCACTTCTGACTGGTTCATGAGGTGGACGGTTGTCTTCAGTTGGTGAAGAAACTCTATGTAATAGTTATAGTGCCGGTCAAGCACCGTTTCTCTGACCTCAGGTGTCTGGTTGAGATACTCCGCTGCGTACTGCCGCAGAAGTTCGTGCATATCATAGCGTCCGGTGTCTGGAGCATGCCGCAGCAGTGACTTATCGACCAATCCTGCCAGAAGGGGAAGTGTTGCCCCCGCCACCTGGGCCGCTGCCTCCCGCGTGCAGCCGCCCTGGAACACAACAAAACACTGGAGGATGGCCCGCTCGTTTTCGGTCAGCAAACGCCACGAGTGATCGAACACAACCTGTATACTGCGGTGACGGTCTGGCACATTGTTTGCCCGCGCGACCAGAAGGGCTTGGTTCTGCCACAATTCGTCGACAATTTCACGGCAGGACAGCGTCTTCACCCAGCCCGCCGCCAATTCCAATGCCAGCGGCATCCCTCGACAAACTGGCAGATGCGAACAATGTTTTCCGCCTGAACCGTGAAATCCAGATCACCGCGCAGCCGCCGCGCCCGTTCGATAAACAGTTGCATCGCACTGCAGTGTTCCATAGCTGAAGCTTCGCTGCCATCGGGATAACTCAGGCCATGGACCACACGTAACCATTCCTCCTGCAGCCGCAGCGATTGCGGGATGTAACCAGGATTTTAACATTGGGGGCAGCGCTCAGGATGTGCGCTAGTAGGAGCACCTCCAGCACATGTTCGAAGTTGTCCACCACCAGTAGCAGTCGTTTGTCCTGCAAGTAGGCAAGAAGATCGCTTTGAGGATTCTCAACGGCTGTTAGGTTCAGAGTATTTAGTGTGGTCTGGATAATTTGATCGGATGATTGAACCGGTTGCAGCAGGACAAGATACACGCCATCGGGGGAATGAGAGTTGCAGCCGCTGTGCGACTTCAATCGCCAGCCGGGTTTTTACCGATGCCACCCATGCCAGCCAGAGTGAGAAGACGACAGGCGGGATCACCCAATAGGGCAGTGATCTGCGAGATTTCATGTTCTCGACCAATGAACGATGTAGGCTGAGGTGGTAGGTTGACTATTGCCATTGCTCAAGTCTCCTCAATGCCCGATCCTGAACACAGCTAGAAGAATTGCACGTTTTCGATCGCGGACTGCAAAGCTCCCAAAGGCTTGTGGGTGTAGATTTGCGTCGTGGTGACGTTCTCGTGTCCCAGAGGTGTTCGCCAACCCAGCCAGATCATTCCCAGTTTTTCACGGTAATTATATGCGAACGAATGCCGCAGCACATGGGGTGTGACCCGCTCTACTTTTGCCCACATCGCATATTTCCCGACGATACGCCCGATGGCGTCTTCGCCCAACGCCCCTCGCTGACCTAAGAACAGGATGCCCTTGCGGGTCGGATGCTCATCCAGATAAGCCACCAAGCGCTCGCGCGCCTCACGGGGCACCGGCACCGATCCGCCAGACCGGCCGCGCCGTGCCGATCGCGCAGGCCTACTGCGGCGAGCTGACCGGCAGCATCACCGGGCAGGTGTACTGCTATGGCTGGGCGATCCACGATGGCGTGTGCGTGTACGTGAACATGGGTGGGCCGAGATCCGGCGTCGAGGCGATCCGCGCGAAGCTGAGCAAGGGCGAGATCGTCACCGTCGTGCCGGAGGATGCGCCGGCGGTGGAGCTGACCGCCGGGGAAGGGAACACCGGCATGTACCACGCTTACCTGCAGACCATCCCCGAGGCGCGCTTCACCTCGCTGATCCTGCTGCACGACTGGTTGGTGCATCCGAATTATGGCGGCGCAGCAACGACGTTCCTTCTGCGGACGAGCGAGGAACAGGCGCAGGCCAAGCTCAGGCACCATGTGTCTCAGCTGGTCAACGTGCCGGTGTTCGACGCCGGGACGCACTCAACTCACGGACAGCGAAAGAGCATGGCACAGAATTATCACATAAGGACAGAATCTGACCGCATTTCATGCTAACGTGTTAAGAAAGCAGCAGAACGGCCAGGGAGAATAGAGATGACGAATCCGCTTCGGGTGGTGCTCGAAATCGGACCGAAAGGCAAGAAGGTGGTGGCCGTGGCGACGGATTGGCCCGGCCTGGAGCGTGGTGCAAAGACCGAGGAGGCTGCAATTGAAAGGTTTCAAGCCTACCTTCCGCGTTACGCCCCGGTGGCCAGGATGGCGGGGATGGATGAAGCGTTTGCAGATGTCACGACGGTTGACATTGTCGAGCGCTATCCCGGCGTGGGATCAACCGACTTCTGGGGCATCTCGTTTGCGTTCTCGAGCATCGACAAGCAAGACCTATCGAGCGGCGAACTGGAGCGTGAGCTGAGCCTGATGCAGGCGTGCTGGGCGTTTTTCGACGACGTGCGTAAGCGCGTGTCGGCTGAGATGCAGAAGGGTCCGCGAGGGGGTGGACGAGACCGGGACCACATCGTCCGGCACACGTTGGCCGCGGAGCAGGACTGGGCGGCGAAGCTCGGGTGTACTACCTTGACGGTGTGGCCCTGACCGACGATGTCCTGAGGGCGCATCGAGATGCCTATTGCCACGCTATACGGGACTACCACACAGAGGGCAAGTTGGTCGGCAAAATGGCAAAATGGCCGCTCCGCTATCTGATCCGGCATACCGCGTATCACACGCTGGATCATGCCTGGGAGATGGAAGACAAAGACCTGACGGACCCGCAGTAGTGCCATGGCGTGCCGCCATGCTGGAGCAGAGAGCAATCGCTCTGCCGAGGGTCGGGTAGAATACGAGAGGCACAACCTCGCGGAGATTACGACGTGGACCAACTTTCGGGTGGGAACAGCACCAATGTTTATCGTGATGGCGACACTGTGGTCCGCCAGACAGGTCCGTGGTCACCGTTTGTGCATACCCTGCTGCACCATCTGGCCTCTCGAGGATTTGCGGAGTCGCCGCGCGTATTGGCTGTGAACGACCAGACTGAAACGCTGACGTATCTGCACGGCACGGTCGGCCACGCGCCGCTGGACGCTGACATGCAGTCCGATGATGCGCTGCGGGGAGCCGCGCAGCTGCTGAGGCGATTGCACGACCAGACGGCAGACTTTGTTGTGCCTGACGATGCGCAATTCATGCTGCCGGTGGCGCCGGGGAATCGCCATGAGGTGATTTGTCACAACGATTTCGCTCCCTACAACTGCGTGTTTCAGGGGGTGCGTATCGTTGGCATTCTGGACTTTGATACTGCCGCGCCCGGTCGGCGCATCTGGGACGTGGCCTATGCGGTGTATCGTTTTGTTCCGCTGATGACCGACGCGGCGTGTCTGGATCAGGGCTGGACGTCCGTGCCTGATCGGGAGGCAAGGTTGCGCCTGTTCCGTCTAGGCTACGGTTTTACACATTGGGCCGAGCTTATCGAGACGGTCACGGTTCGCATTGCGGCGCTCACGGCCTACATGCACGCTACTGGGCAGAATCTTGACCATCTGCCAGGCTACGAAGCTGATCTTGACTACATCAGACTGCATCGGTCTCGGCTGGAGCGAGCGCTGGAGTAGAGCGGGTTGTCGTGCAAGGCGCTATGGCGCCTTGCGGGTGCGTCCGACACACCTAGCCGGCGGGATGGACCTGATGACTGTGGTGCTCGGTGCGACGGCGTGGACGCGACTGATCACCGGCGGGCTGCAGACGGGCAGAATAAGTCTTGGCAGAAAATGACTGAGGGCCATAGGAGGGGTCATTCGCCTGGTGCGAAGCCATACGTGCTGTCCAGCTACCACAAAATCGCGTCTGTCTAGTATGAGGATATTCGATCTCTGCCCATGCTATGTGATTAATGTCAGTTACGCTGATACCTCTCTGCCTGTATAGTCGAACCATCAATCAGTACGTTGTCAGGGTATTTGTACTGGCAGCTGGATTCATCTTAAGCATAGAGCGTGCAGCTGCTGACCTGCATGAATTCACACCCACTAAGGGTGTGAGGGGAGATGTCGATGTCTGGTTTCCGTCTCGAAAAAGCATTCCAGTATCAGTATTTGCTGTACATGTGTTCGTCTTCTTATCTTGACTGTCAGTGGATACCAGCCTTCGGCAGCACAGACAACGGGTACGACAGAGCGCATATCGGTTGCATCAGATGGAACCCAGGCGAACGGTTTGAGTCTTCTGGATAGTAGCGGATTATCCGCAGACGGACGATACGTTGTATTCCGATCGACCGCTTCAAACCTTGTGAGCGGTGACACGAACAACGCAAATGATGTCTTTGTTCATGACCGTCAAACTCATCAGACAACACGGATTTCTGTCGCTTCCGATGGAGCACAGTCAAACGGATTTAGTGGAGAAGGAGACATCAGCGGAGATGGTCGGTATGTTGCCTTTGAGTCTGGGGCGAACAACCTGGTTGCGAGTGACACCAACAATACCTTTGACGTCTTCGTCCATGACAGACAGACTGGCCAGACCTCTCGTGTGTCAATAGCATCCGACGGTTCCCAGGCAAATCAATCCAGTTACTACACAAATCTCTCGAGCGATGGACGTTATGTGGTTTATAGCTCCTTTGCGACCAATCTGGTTACGAGTGATACCAACAATCAGAGTGATATTTTCATCCATGATCGCCAGACCGGTCAAACAACACGAGTTTCTGTCGCGAGCAACGGTTCGCAGGCAAATGGGGGAAGCGATACCAGTGTTGTTTCTTCGGATGACGTTACATTGCATTCAACGGCCACAGATCTGGTGACGGGTGATTCTAACGGCCAGAGTGATGTCTTCGTCCATGACCGTCAGACCGGTCAGACAAGCCGTGTATCAATAGCTTCAGACGGTTCGCAGGCCAATGGCGGCAGTGCTCAAGCACAATCTCCTCAAATGGCAGATATATCGCCTTCAGTTCGGGTGCGACAGATCTGGTGACAGGTGATTCTAACGACCAGAGTGATGTCTTCGTCCACGATCAACAGACCGGTCAGACTACCCGGGTATCTGTAGGATCCGATGGTTCTCAGGCCAATCAGATGAGTATCCCGGACTCCATTTCTGCTGATGGCCGCTTTGTTGCGTTTAGCTCGCCCGCTACAGATTTGGTCGCAGGCGATACAAACACCGCTGTTGATGTCTTTGTCCACGATCAAGAGACTGGTCAGACGATACGTGCTTCTATTGCCTCCAACGGTTCACAGGCGAACCTTAATGCCTCGGAAGGCGCCATTTCGCAGATGGGCACTGTAGCATTACCTCATCCGCATCAACCTTGGTCGATAATGACACCAACAACAATTACGCGTCTTTGTCCGCGAATCTCCAGAGCGATAACAACTGCAACCTGAACGTCACGCTCTACAAACAGGGATTGCCCCATTTGACCGGAGCAAGCCCGAGCTGGGAAGACGATGCCTACGGCAATCCCAGCGGCAGCTATGGCACGGTTGCACAGTACGGATGCGCAATGACTTCCAGTGCAATGATGCTCAACCATCAAGGAATTGCTGTCGATCCCGGCCAGCTCAACACGTGGCTGCGCAGTCAGGCTGACGGCTACAAAGGGGGTGCGCTGAACTGGGTGGCAGTGGCTCGCTACGCCCGAGAACATGGAGTGAACCTCTACTATCACGGCAAGCTGGCAAGCGGAACAAGTGCCGACAGTTACCTGAGCCAGGCAGTCTGTGATCTGAGTCTGCCCGTCGTGTTGGATGTGTCTGGATTGGGCGGCACAAGTTCGCATTTTGTCCTGGCGACGGGGCAGACGGAAGTCAGCGGTCAGCAAACCTGGGCAATCAATGACCCGGTGAATTGGGCATCTCCGAGGACCACGCTTCAGGCTTACAGCTTCCAGTACAGCAGTGTTCGCGTGTTCAACGCGGTTCAGCAAGGGGCAATCGTAGCGGGAGGAACGGACACCATCCAGGTTCTGGTGACGGATCCTCTCGGACGTCGGCTGGGTGTTAGGGCGGATGGCAGCACAGTGTCAGAAATCCCCAACGCGACGTACTCGACAGAATCGATCGATGACGACAACAATCCCGGCGAAGATTCGACGCCTCCAGAGCGGGTAGCCGAGATCATCGAGCCGATAGACGGAACCTATATCGTCCAGATCTTCGGTGTCGGCGCTGGAGACTACAGAATGCACTTCTTCAGCTACGACGACGAGCAGAATCCCAATGGGACGGACGTGTTTGAGGAACGGCCAGATCGGGATCAGCGCGAACCTTCGTCATCAACTACGTCTCGACACCCGGCACCAGCGTTGAGGTGACGCCGCTGGTGGTTGAGGGAGCGGTTCAGTTGCAGGGCCGTCCGACTGCGCCGGATGCCCGTTGGGTGACTCCTCTGCATGTGCTGGCGACACCTGAAGGATCGGCAATACCTGTGCTTGATCAACAACTACTGACCGATGAGAGTGGACACTTCGAACTCAACGGACTCACACCAGGAAATTATCACCTGTGGGTCAAGGGAAGTCACACGCTGGCCGTTGCCCAGACCGTCACTGTGACCTCTGGCGCTAACCAGGTGGCAATGGGAACACTGCGGAGGGCGATGCGAACGACGACAATCTCGTCAACATCAGTGATTTCTCTATTCTCGCAGCCGCCTTCGGAACGACGAGCGGTCAAGCGGGGTTTGATGGGCGTGCTGATTTCAACGTAGATGATCTGGTCAACATCTCTGATTTCTCCTTACTGGCATCAGGTTTCGGACAGGGAGGCGCGGCGCCGTAAAGGGGCATCGGACAAGCATCCAGAGCGCCCCGTCGTTCGCGGCCTGCTTCGCACAACATTCGTTTGAATAACCGTCTACCCTATTGGGTAGGCGGTTTTTGATTCTTCCCAGGTGTTGTCATGGCACGTGCCGAGCCCAAAATGAATATGGACTATCTGCCCATCAAGGTTGGCCACTATCCCGCGTTCCTGTGGTAGGCGGGGCACGCTGCCGTCCTGGTGCGTCCGACCCGCTCAGCCGGCGGGTGTGATTCTGCTGACCCGCAAATAAGCCTGATGTTACGACGACAGCCTCTGCGTCAACGCCATAATCAATGCGCCATGTCCTTGAAATGCCTGTTCATTCAGCGATTCGATATCCGCCCACAATGGCTCCTCCAGCCCTTCGTCCGGCGTGAAATGAGTATCACCAATCTGAGTGGATAACGGCTCGCACCGGTAGAAGAACAGAAAACCATGAAACGCTAAATCAAGGGGATCGTAGTAGAAGAAATCCGTCTCAAAATGCAGGAACTCGGTAACCTTGACGGGGATGCCGGTCTCTTCCCTCACTTCCCGGATCAAAGCAGCGTCGATTGACTCGCCCTTCTCAATGCCGCCACCGGGGAGGACATAGCGCTGGGTGTACTCTGCTCGCACGACCAGCAGCTTGTTGTCCTGCACGATCAGTCCGTAAACAGAAGGTCGCTGGATCAGCGCCTCGGCGTCCACGTATTTTTCCTTGTTGAAGAGCGTCCGACACTTCACCTTCACGCGATTTCTCCCTGCTTCAACCTGAATTCCTTCACTTGATACACCATGCCCTCATTTTCTCTCATCTACGAGGCACAGATGGTGAGAAGTAAGGTGACTTGTTTTGATGAGGAGAAAAGTCATGGCACGTGCAGAGTCCAAAATGATCATGGGCTACCTGCCACTGGAGGAGCGCCACTGTCCGGCGTTCCTGTGGCAGGCGGGGCACGCCGCCATGCTGGTGCGTCCGACCCGCTCGGCGGGAGGGGTGGACCTGCTAACCGTGCCGTTCGGCTGCCGGGAAGTGCCGTACAATGAGTGCGAATGTGGGTTGGAGGAATCGCGATCATGACCGACCGGACCATTGCGCTGCGCTCGATCTGGTTGAACGCCTGGAGACGCTGGCCGAGCAGCAGTGGCGTTCTCTGGATGACGTCTTCGATGCGCTGCTGAACAGCTATGCTCCCGCGTCCGGCGGGAACTGGGCGTCTGCGGTTGCCAGGGCATGGAAGCGGCGCACATTGGCTGGATCGATGACCCGGATGCGTCGGTGAACAGCCGCGTTGACTTCGAGCGGAATCTGCGTGAGCAGTGGCAGCGGACACAAAGCGACAACTGCGATGGCTGATGTCCTCGTCTATGCCAACTTCCTCGTGATGATTTGCAGATCCTAAGCGACTCTACCAACTCCAGGAGTAGTAATTGTGCCGACTCTCCATTTGATGGTTGGACTGCCTTGCTCGGGAAAAACCACGCTTGCCCAGAAGCTTGAGCGTGAGCAATCAGCCCTTCGACTGACAGTCGATGAATGGCACATACGCCTCTTCGGTCAGGATGCTGAGGAGCCAGAACATGATGCTCGGCATGCTCTCATTGAAGCTATGCTTTGGAACATCGCAAGTAGAGCGCTTGAATTGGGAACGAATGTCATCCTCGATTTCGGCTTCTGGGCGCGAGAGGAGCGCGAAGACTATCGGTCTCGAGCGAAGCAGCTTGGTGCCGGCAGCGAAGTCCACTTTCTCGATGTCAAAATCGAGTCTATAAGATAAGTGATGCTGTTGGCGAACTGGAACATAGGGCATTGAGGCCAGCAGCAGGTAAACTGGTCATGGGCCATGTGGTCATGAGTCGTGAGAGGAAAGGCTGTTCAAATGTCGCTATGGCCAGAATGGGTGGGTGAACCGCCCGACGAAACCGCTCGTATTGCTCACGCAGCGTTCCCGAAAGGGAATTTGTACCTCCATATTCGCGATCAACTGGGCGTCGTGTATGAGGATAGCGCATTTGTCAGCCTGTTCTCACTGACCGGTCAGCCTGCAATCGCGGCATGGCGGTTGGCGTGGTGACGATCATGCAGTTCGCCGAAGGACTCACGGACCGCCAGGCAGCCGACGCTGTACGTTCGAGGATTGATTGGAAGTATTTGCTGGGCTTGCCCCTGGAAGACGAAGGCTTCCACTATTCAGTGCTGAGCGAGTTCCGGAGTCGGTTGGTTACGGGTCACTTGGAACAGCAGCTTCTGGACGTTTTGCTCATGGCCTGCAAGGCACATGGGTGGCTCAAGGCGGGCGGGCGACAGCGTACCAAACTCGACCCATGTCCTGGCGGCCGTTGAACGTCTCCATCGTTATGAACTGGTCAAAGCTGTTCCAAGCCATCTATCGAATGGAAGCCACGAATGAGGTAGAACTCGAAGGCATGAGCCGACGAGTGAACTTCACGCTGAATGACGAGCAGCGTGCCAATCTCGAGCAAGCCATAAACTACTCGGAGCATCCGGAGGTGCGCCAGCGGGCGATCGCCGTCCGGTTGCTGCACCTGGGACACAAACCGGAGGCGGTGGGTCAGATGGTGGCCATCACGGCCAATACGGTCTGGACGTGGCATCGCCGTTTTCGCCAGAATGGGGTGGCAGGCCTGCAAGATCAGCCGAAGAGTGGCAGGAAGCGCAAAGCGGACGCCCGGTACGTGAGGCTGCTGGAGCAACTGCTGAAACGGACCCCGCCAGCCTGGGACTGCCAGTTACGATCTGGACCATCGACCGCCTGCGCCTGTACCTGGAAGAGCAGACGGAGGTGCTGCTGAGTCCCGCTCGCTTCCGCGCCTTGCTGCATCGGTTGGGCTATCGCTGGAAACAGCCGAAACATGACCTGAGCGCCCTTCAAGACCAGGATGCCCAGGCGATGATGCAGACGGTGCTGGAGTGGCTAAAAAACCGTCCCCTCAACCCACTCGCAGAAACCGAGCTTTTCTTTGTGGACGAAACGACCATAAGCCTCCATCCGCCGTTGCGGCGTTGCTGGACCAAGTGCGGCAAACGCCAGCTCATTCCCGCTCCCGGTTCGCCCCAATACCTCCATGTCTTCGGCGCCTACAACTGGCGCAACGGGCAGGTTACCCACTGCACCTCAAGCACAAGAACAGCGACGCCTTCATTGCCTTTCTCGACCATCTGCTGCGCCAGCATCCTCGTCTCAAGCTCATTCTCGTTCTGGACAACGCCTCCTATCATCGCAGCAAGCCGTTCAGGCGGCGCTCAGTCATTGGGGCGACCGTCTCCCTGCTCATCTGGTTGCCCAAGTACAGTCCGTTTCTCAATCCCATTGAGCGCTTCTG
>JADJPJ010000002.1 GCA_016713325.1 Candidatus Flexifilum affinis
CCAAATGGGCGGCGATCAGCATTACGCAGAGCGCAGCGAAATATTCTCGCGCCCTTCAACATCAACGTCAACGCCGTTTGCGCCCGGAGTCGCCCACCCCGATGTGGGACGATATCGATCGGGTGCAGGCGGAGCGCTTTGGTCTGGGGCCGGGCGAATGGATTCAGAAGACCGTCGACGGCGTCCCCTCAAGCGGGCGGCGACGCCGGGCGACCTGGCCGCGGCGGTGTCGTTCCGTGCTCCGATGATGCCGACTACATCACCGGCCAGGCGCTCAACGTCGATGGCGGCATGGAGATGAACTGAGGCGATGATGAGCCATCCGCAAAGCCCTCAGCAGAGCCGACTGCACCATGTCAAACTGCTCCGGTCGGAGACGATCGGCCGCGTGCTGCGCCTGGACGACCCGGAAACCATCGGCGTGTCCAGCCAGACGCTGGCCGAAGAAGCCATCGCCGAGGGAAATCTCGCCCTTGCCGCCGATCTGATCCGCTACTACCAGACCGAGATGCGCATCATGCACAACATCATGCGCACCTGGATTCAGGACACCATTCGCTACATCGTGCTCAAGAGCGGCACGGAAGACGCGTCAGCTACCCATGCGGCCAGCGCGATCATGCGCACTTTCGACGCCTACCCGTTCGGTGAAGCGGAGCGCGACCATGCTGTCGCCGCGCTGGAGTCAGGCAATATGCCCGACGCGTTGTTCTGGCTGGAGCGCATGCGCCTGGCGTTCCTCAACGTCCACGATGTGCTGGTGGCCTGGATGCAGAATCTGCTCGCGTCCATCGCCGCCGATTATCAGGAGCCGGCGGTGCTGGAGACCATCCTGCACACCCATCAGGACATCTGGGGCGACCGCTACGCCGCCTGGGATCAGATGACCCCTTGGGAGAAAGTCGCGCTGACCGTCGAAGGCATGCGCGGCGGGCACTTCAGCGGTATGCAGCGGCGCGGCGACGTGATTGTCGAGGACCAGGGCGACCGCTTCATGGTGGCCTTCGACCCCTGCGGCAGCGGCGGTGTGCTGCGCCGCGGTGACCCGGAGACCGGCCGTGGCCCGATCGATGTGACCCTGCACGGAGTCAATCAGGAGTCGCATCTGTGGACCTGGCAGAAGACCGGCGTCCACTGGTACTGCTCGCACTGCGCAATCGCCATGGAGTGGTTGCCGGGTCACAAGCGGCGCTACCTGCTTCGCCCGCTCGACCACACCCTCGACCACGGCGCGCCCTGCCCGTGGTACATCTACAAGGAAGACCGCCTGATCTGCGAGGAGCACTATCCGCGCACCGGGCACCGCAAACCTGACGAAGCCGCGACTGCACAAGAATAGGATTTTCTAGAATGTACCGTTATGAAAACATGCCCTTGCTGCCCACGCAGGTGATCGGCAGTTACGGGACGCCGGGCTGGTTGTACGTCGTGCGCGAGGCGATGAAGCGCGGCGAGATGGGATCGGTCGACATCCGCGAGGCCTTCGACGACGCCACCAACCTGGCCATCATGGAGCAGGAAGAGGCCGGTGTCGACGTGATCAGCGACGGCGAGATGCGCCGCTTCAACTTCCTGGTCGGCTTCTACGACTCAATCAAGGGGCTGGAGAAGGTCCCCTGGGAGCGCCAGCTCGGCTACCCCGGCCCCGACATGATCGACGCCTTCCGCGCGGTCGGCGAACTCAGCACGCCGGATGGCCTGGGCCTGCCGGAAGAACTGCACTATGCCCGCAAGCGCACGTCGAAGCCGCTGGTCACACCTCTGGGCGGCCCGGTCACCTTCGCCTTTCGGATCAACCCCGGCCAGGTCTATTCCGACAAGAGAGCCATCGCCTGGGCGCTGGCCCCGCTGATCAACGAGGAACTCAAAAAGGCGGTCGCCGCCGGCGCGACGCATATCCAGCTCGACGAGCCGTCGGCTATCGACGACTTCGTGCCCATGCCCGACTTTGTGGAGATGTTCAACCGATGCGTCGAAGGCTTGGACGCCACCATCGGCCTGCACATCTGCTTCGGCAACTTCATGGGACGGCCGGCGGTGGCCCACCGTACTTACGAGCACATCGCGCCGATCTTCCCCGACCTCAATGTCGACATCATCCATCTGGAATTCGCCAACCGCGGCATGTGGCAGACCGACCTGTTCGCCAAATACGCCCGCCCCAACCAGTACCTGGCCGCCGGCGTGATCGACGTCAAGGCGCGCGCCGTCGAGACGCCGGCCATCGTCGTGGAGCGCATTCACGACGTGCTGCGGCACAACGACCCGGCGAAGGTGTGGGTCAGCTCCGATTGCGGGTTCAGCATGACCGCCCGCTGGGTGGCGCGGGAGAAACTGCGCGCCATGGTCGAGGGCACGAAGCTGGTACGCGCCGAACTGGGAGCGTGAGAAGAGAAGTCCTGAGTGAAGAGTGCTGAGGACTGAGAACGTGCCTTTTGGGAGCACGCACGGGTGCGCCCCTACAGTCACACATGATGGCGTCGGGGCGGGCCGATGTGCCCGCCCACGATGACGAGGGATGCAACTGCGCCCTGAGTCTCAGCCGCAAAATGTGTACAGCGGATCGATTTGCAAACCCGGCAGACACCGGCAGACTCCGTTTGCACGTCCGCTCTCATTTCCAAGCGAATTACTTCCCGTCGAGGTAACTCACCAGCGCCTGCAGGCCGCTCTCGATGTGGTGCAGCATGGCGGCGCTGGCCTGCTCCGCATCGCCCTGGTCGATGCCATCCAGGATGCGCTGGTGCTCGTTCAGCACCATCTCCGCCCGGTGCGGCACGACGAACATCGAATCCCAGGGCGATTTCATCCACAGAGTCATGATCATCTGCTTCAGGATGGGCATCTCGGCCCGCTCGTACATCATCATGTGAAATTCGCGGTTGAGCGCCAGCATCTCGCTGCGGCCGTTCGCGGCAAGCTGGGTCTGCATCTCCGTCTGGATGACATGCATGCGCTTGACGTCGGCGATGCGCAGGTTGGGCACCGCCAGCCGGACGGCCAACTGCTCCAGCGCGCCGCGGATCAGGTAGACCTGGCGCACATCCTCAGCCTGGACCTCCGCCACCTGCACGCCCTTGTAGGGGCTGTGGCTCAGAACGCCTTCAGCCACCAACTGCTGAATGGCCTCGCGAACCGGTGTAGGGCTGACCTTGAAGCGCTCGGCCAGCTCCTCCTGGATGAGCCGCTCGCCGGGCTGAAGCTCCCCGGACAGAATGGCGGTGCGGAGCATCTCGACCAGCACGTCTTTCTTCGTCTTCTGGGTGTTCTCTGCTTTGCGTCGCATCACCATGACCCTGTTGTCCCACGGCTCGCGGTCGTTGGCTTCCGGCCTGGGCTTCCACGCCGGCGGCTGCGATTTGTTGACAGATTATATCCTTGTGCTATTCTATACACAAAAGCCCGATTATATATTCTATGTCTTATAAGGCGTTTGCTTGATGAAAATCTCACAGGTCGAAGTTATTCCGCTTGTGCGAACGCTATCCCAGGCCTTTGAAGGCGGCACCTACCGCGTCGTCAATCGCTACACGATCGTCACGCGTGTCCACTGCGACACCGGGCTGACCGGCGAGGTGTTCGGGGGCGACGAAGACCATACCCAGTCCGAAATTGTCGCGCTCATCCGCGATCACTTCGCGCCCATGCTGGTCGGGGAGGATCCACGCGATGTCGAACGCCTGTGGGCGAAGATGTTCCACTCCAACATCGACCTGGGCAATCGTGGCCTGCACATGCTGGACATGCACAACCGCGGCATTCTGATGCAGGCCATCGCCGCCGTCGACAACGCCATCTGGGATTTGCTCGGCAAGATTTACGGCGCGCCGCTTTACAAGCTGCTCGGCGGGACGCGTGACCGCGTGCCGGTCATCGCCATCGGCGGCTATTACAAGTCGGCCGACGGCAGCGGCGGCGACCCGATCCGCGACGAAATTGAGTACTATCGCGAGCTGGGGCTGGCCGGGATGAAATTCAAGGTCGGCCGCGCGACGATCGCCGAGGACATCGAGCGCGTGACCCGCGCCCGCGCCGCCGCCGGCGACGACTTCATCATCGCCTGTGATGCCAATCAGGCCTGGACGCCGCAGCAGGCCATCGCGTTCTGCAAAGGCGTCGAGCCGCTGGACATCGAGTGGATGGAGGAGCCGGTCCGCTGGTACGATCAGTTGGAAGGTCTGCGCCGCGTCGCCGCCAGCACGTCGATCCCCATCAACGCCGGGCAGGGCGAGATTTCCGCCTTCGGCTGCCGCGACCTCGTTACCCATGACGCCGTCAGCATCCTCAACGTCGACTGCACCATCGCCGGTGGCGTGACCGAGTGGCGGCGCATCGCGGCCTTCGCCCACCTCTTCCATATCCGCATGGCCCACCACGAGGAGCCGCAGATCGCTCTGCATCTGCTGGCTGCGGCGCCGAACGGTCTGTACGTCGAGATTTTCCCCAGCTACGAACGCGACCCCATGTGGGTCGATCTCATCGTCGAACACCCCCGCATTGCCGCCGGCTACATGGAACTGCCGGAAGGTCCAGGCATTGGGTTGCAGTTGAATGAGGAGGTCATCGACAAATACCGGATTCACTAGCGAGGGGCGATCCTCGCGCGCCAGCAGCATCGAAAAATCGAATGGGTTAGGCTATCAAGAAGGGTGTTTTATCATGACCAAAGCAATTCGAAAAATGTCCCGCCGCAGTTTCTTGAAAGCAGCCGGTGTTGCCGGGGCAAGCGCGAGCCTGCTTCCTCATTTGCCCTCGTTCGCTCATCCGCTCAGGAAGCAGAGCGCGAACCTGAGTCTGTGGTGGTGGGCCGACGAACCCGCCTTTGGCGAGTGGATCGCCGATACCGCCGCCGCGTTTGCCGCCGCCAACCCCGGCGTCACGGTCGAGCCGCTCCAGCAGGACACCTGCTGCGTGATCTCTCAGTTCACCACGGCTGCCGCCGCCGGCGAACCGCCGAACGTCGCCTTCCTGTTCAACGGCCTGTACCACATGGAGAACGTCTGGTTGGGCTACCTGGACCCGCTCGATTCGCTGATTCCTCGCGAGACGCTGGAGAATTCCGGCGCGACTGCGCTGAGCACCTACCAGGATCAGTACTACCGGATCGGCTGGTATCCGGTGCCACTCGTCTGGGAATACAACAAGGATGTCTGGGACAGTGCCGGCCTCGACGCCGACAATCCCCCAACCACCTGGGCTGACTGGATGGCCGCCTGCGAAACACTCAAGGCGGCGGGTGTGACTCCGTTCGGCGGCGGCCTGAGCGACGGCTTCTGGGGCGAATGGTTCCTTGGCAACGCGCTCACCCAGTCCCTGGATTCTCCTGGCGAGGCGATCGAACTGTTCATCGGCGACCGCGACTTCCGCGATCCGAAGTACTACGCCTTCTGGTCGCGCCTGGAAGAGATGGTCAAAGCCGGCTATCTCAACGACGATATGCTCTCCATCGACCTGTTCACCGCCATCAACAAGGTCGTCACCGGCGAACTGGCTGCGACGCAGAATGTCGGCGCCGTAATCCCCAGCCACATCGCTCAGATCGGCGACCGCGTGGGCACGATGGTCATGCCGATCTTCGGCGAAGGCGCTCTGGCCGGCGTACCGATCACCGACTCACAGGGCTTCGGCATCCCCAGCGCGGCGACCAACAAGGAACTCGGCGCAGCCTTCCTGGAATTCACCCAGACGCCGGAGCGCATGAATCGGTTCTGGGAGATGCACCGCTACTTCCCGTCCAACAAGACCTGGGATGCCAGCGTCATCGACGACCCGGTTCTCAAGCGGCTGTGGGATCTGTGGGTGGGCGGCACGAATACGGTCTACATCCCGAATCTGATGCCCGGTTTGTTCTGGACGGACGCCATGTTCGTCTCGGCGCAGGAGATCGTGGCCGGCAACATGACCGCCGAGCAGGCCGGCGAGCAGAACGCGGCTATCGCTCAGCAGTGGCGCGACCTGAATCCCGACCTGATCGAGAACTACCAGATCTACGCGCAGGGGCTGGCGGCTCAGACCGCCAAGGCCGCCTCGCGGGCGTAAGGGATAACCCCTCACCCCTGGCGAGCTTGCTCGCACACCCCCTTTCCGTGCTGGAGAGGGGCAGGAGGTGAGGTTCGGCAGACGCGAATCCTCCTGACCATTTCCCCTCTCCCCGCTTGCGTGGGAGAGGGGGCAGGGGGTGAGGGGTACATAATTACAGGATTGCACGGACTGAGGCGTAGACCATCATGGACCAGCGATTTAAGGACAAGGTCGTCCTCATCACCGGGGGCGGTACGGGCATTGGACGCGGCATCGCACGGCGCTTCGCCGCCGAGGGGGCGCACGTGGTCGTCACCGGCCGACGCCCCGAACCGCTGGAGCGCGTCGCCGGCGAGATCGCGGCCGAAAGTGGGCAGGTCTCGACGTACACGCTCGACGTACGGGACGTCCTGGATATTCAGCGCGTCGTCGGCGCCGTGATCGCGGCGCGCGGCCGGATCGATGTCCTGATCAACAACGCGGGTGTCGCCGGCGAGGGCGCGTTTCTCGAAGTGACGCCCGAATACTATGACGACGTGCTGGGCACAAATCTGCGCGGCGCCTACTTCATGGCGCAGCAGGTCGCCAAAGCCATGATCGCTAGCAACCCGGCCGGGGGCAGGCAGCGCGGCAGCATCGTCAACATCACGTCGATTGACGCCACCGCCGCCGACGGACCATACTCGACCTACTGCACCGCAAAGGCTGGCCTGGTCAACCTGACGCGCTGCATGGCCTTCGAACTGGCCGAGCACAAGATCCGTGTCAACGCCGTCGCGCCCGGATTCACCATGACCGAGATGACCAGCAACGCCGTCTCGGCCGAAGAACTCGACTACTTGCAGAACCGCTTCCACCGCGTGCCGGCCCGCCGGCTGGGCACGGTAGAAGAGTGCGCCGCGCTGGTGGCCTTCCTGGCCTCCGACGAAGCGCCGTACATCACCGGCGAAAATGTCACCATCGACGGCGGTTTGACGGCCAACCTGTTCATCTTCGAATCCTTTGCCCTCATGAACGGATCGCAGGGGTGACGGCGCAGCCACCGCCATGATTCGCACTCACCGCCTCACGCCCTACCTGTATGTCCTGCCGATGGTCCTGCTGCTGGTCGGCATTTTTGGCTACCCCATCTTCAAGCTGTTCGACTTCAGCACCAAGCGCATACGCGGCTTCGACGGCCCGTCGATCGGGTTGGGCAACTTTCAGGCGCTGTTCAACGACCCGGTGTTCGGGCAGTCGATCGTCCACAACCTGCTGCTGCTGCTGGGCATCATTCCGCTGATTTTCCTGTCGCTGATCGTCGCCATCGCCCTCTACGAGCGGCTGCGCGGCTGGCGGCTGTACCAGACGCTGGTCTTCCTGCCCTACATCCTGGCGATTCCGATTGTCGGCGTGGTGCTCAAGAACATGTTCCAGTTCAATGGGCCGATCAACACGGTCCTGCGCGCCGCCGGGCTGCAAGGGCTGGCGCTCGACTGGCTGGGCGACAAGGACATTGCCATCTTTACCGTAGGGGCGATGATCGTCTGGCGCGAGGCGGCCTTCGGGATCATCCTCTTCCTATCCCGTCTGCTCTCGCTCAATGAAGAACTGACCGAGGCCGCGCAGCTGGATGGGGCGAACTGGCGTCAGCGCACGCAGTACATCATCATCCCGCAGCTTCGCGGGGTGATCGAGTTCTATCTGATCATCGGCCTGATCACGCTGGTGGCGGCGGTCTTCGCCTACGTCTACATCGTGCCGGGGAAGGGCGCGCCAGCCAACGGCACGATGGTGCTGGAACTGTACATTTACAACTGGGCGTTCGAGAAGCGTCTGCCCGGCATGGGCGCGGCGGTGTCGGTCATCTTGCTGATGGTCACCGTGGTGCTGATGGTGGCCCTCTTCTACGTCCGGCGCAACGCGGCGCGCGAGGAGACTCAGTGATGGCCCAGGCGCAGACTTCCGCCGCCGGCATGGGCGCGCACGATGAAGCGGGCAAGGGGGCGCAGGCGCGGGCGCGCGGTCCCCTGGTCACGTTTTCGCTGCAAGTGCTGATGCTCGTCGCCGTGCTGGTGGCCATGATCCCCGGCATCTTCATGATCATGACCTCGCTCAAGACCAACACGCAGTACGGCATCGACAAGCTTGGCCTGCCCGCGCCGATCACCAGTGAGAATTTCCAGACCGTGCTGACCCAGCATCCCTTCCCGGTGTGGATGCTCAATTCGGCGCTCCTCTCCGGCGGGGCGGTGCTGGTCACGAGCGCGGTCTCGGTTCTGGCGGCCTACGCCATCGCCCGCATGAACTTCGTCGGCCGCGAACTGCTGCTGGGCATCTCGACTTCGATGATGGCCGTCCCGCCGGTGGTGATGGTTGTGCCGCTATTCGTGCTGTTCGCGCAGATCGATCTGGTCGGCACTCTGCACGGGGTGATCCTGATCTACGCCGGGCTGCTCACGCCGTTTTCGGTCTTCCTGCTGGTGACGTTCTTCCGCACCATCCCGACCGAGCTGATCGAGTCGGCGCTGATCGACGGCGCCAGCCCCCTGGGCGTGCTGATCCGCATCATCCTGCCGCTGTCTGGCGCGCCGCTGGTCACCCTGTTTGTCGTCAATCTGCTCTACGTGTGGAATGATCTGCTGATCGCGCTGCTCTTCCTTCCCGACGAAAAGCTGCGCACGCTCATGGTCGGCATCAGCGTCTTCCAGGGGCGCTACCTGCAAGATATTCCCTTGAGCATGGCCGGCATGACCCTGGCCAGCCTGCCGATGATCCTGATCTATATTGTGTTTCAGCGTTACTTCATTCGCGGCCTCGTCGCGGGCGCCGTGAAAGGTTAAGCGTATGCCGACCAATTCATCCTGCCGCATCGTCACCGGGAGCGAAGCCGGGCACCCGGCCGTCACGCTGGAAAGCGACCTCCTGCGCGTCACCGTGCTGCCGGAAAAAGGCGCGGATATCTACCGCTTCATCTACAAGCCCAACGGCATCGACTTCCTGTGGAAAAATCCCGTCGGCCTGTACCCGCCCGGCTCGCCACCGCATGATGGCAGCGGCGACTTCGAGTTCCTGCACAACTACGAAGGCTGCTGGCAGGAGCTTTTCCCGAGCTGCAACGACCCCAGCACCTACAATGGCGCGGCGATCCCGTTCCATGGCGAAGTCGCCCATCTGCCGTGGCGCTATGACGTGCTGACCGAGACGGCCGACGAGGTGGCCGTCCGCTTCACGGTTGAGACGCGCGCTACGACCTTCCGCCTGGAGCGGGTGATGCGGCTGCGGCGCGGCGAGACGCGGCTGATCCTGGACGAGACGGTGACCAACATCGGGGGCGCCGATCAGCATTTCGTGTGGGGCCACCACTGCGTTGTCGGCGGGCCGTGGTTCGAGGCCGGCTGCCGCCTGGACCTGGGGGCGGGGACGATCACCACCGTTCCCGTTGCCTACGAAGCCGAGACGGCGCGGCTGGCGCCGGGGCAGCGCGTGCCGTTTCCGCTTGCCCGCCTGGCCGAGTCCTGGGGCAGCGGCACGGTCGATCTGAGTGTCATCCCCGGCGTGGAAATTCACAGCCACGACGATGTCTACCTGACCGATCTGCGCGAGGGCTATGCCTGGGTGACCAACCCGCGTCTCAAGCTGGGCTTCAGCCTGCACTGGGACGCCTCGATCTTCAAGTGGATCATCAGTTGGCAGCCCTACGGCGGCGCCGAGGCCCTTCCGTTCAAGGGCATGCCCTACGCCGTCGGCATTGAACCCTGGATCAGCAGCAAGGCCCTGGGCGAGGCCGTCGCGGCGGGCGAAGCGCTGCTGCTGGCGCCGGGGGCCTCCATGAGCACGACGCTCGAAGCGCGCATTACTGTCGGATAAAGGACAAATCGAATGGGACTACTGGATGGGCAGACTGCCATCGTGACCGGGGCCGGACAGGGCCTGGGACGCGCCATCTCGCTGGAGTTCGCGAGAGAAGGCGCGTCCGTGGCGCTGCTGGAGCGCAACCCGGAGACGGTGCAGGCGGTGCAGCAGGAGATCGCGGCGGCGGGAGGCGAGGCGCGGGCCTTCGCGCTCGACATCAGCGACTATGAGACCTACGCGCGGGTGGTCGAGGATGTGATCGCCTGGCGCGGGCAGATCGACGCGCTGGTCAACAACGCGGCGGTGGCCTACTACGGCACAATTCTCAACGACACATTGGATGCCTGGCGCAAGCAGATCACGATCAACCTGGAAGCGGTCTATATGGGGTCGAAGCTGGTCGCGCCGCACATGGTCAAACGCCAGTACGGCCGGATCATCAGCATCGCCTCGATCCAGGGCTTCGCGTCCAGCGGCGACGCCGGCCCCTACAACGCGGCCAAGGGTGGCATCATCGCCTACACCAAATCGATGGCCGTCGAACTAGGCCAATACAACATCCTGGTCAATGCGGTGGCACCGGGTTTTATGCGCACCCCGATGTCGTTCGTCAATGGCGTGGACGAGACGACCACCCCCGACTTCATCGAGTGGTACGTCAACCGGGGCAAGGTCCCGCTGCGCCGCACCGGACTGCCGGAAGATGTCTCCGGCACCGTGGTCTTTCTGGCCTCCAGCTACTGCCGTTACATGACCGGCCAACTCCTGGTCGTGGACGGCGGCCTGATGAGCACCTTCTAGGACAATCAAACCATGGGTGAACTCGACGGACGTATTGCCATCATCACCGGGGCCGGCCGCGGCATCGGCTTCGGAATCGCGCAGCGGCTGGGGCGGGCAGGGGCCATTCCGGTCATCGCCGAATTCAACGCCGCGCTCGGGCAGGATGCGGTCGGCAAGCTGGCCGAGGCGGGCATACCCGCGCACTTCGTGCCGGTCAATGTGGCCCAGCCGGCCAGCGTGGACGCCATGGTCGTGGCTGTCCAGGAACAGCACGGGCGCATCGACATTCTGGTGAACAATGCCGGTCTTGCCCAGATTGCGCCGACGGAAACGATGGCGCTGGACGACTGGACCAGGCAGGTCGACGTGATGTACAACGGCGTCTTCCTGTGCACCCAGGCGGCTGGCCGGGTCATGCTGGCGCAGGGCAAGGGCGTCATCCTCAACATCAGCTCGATTGGCGGGCTGGGCGCCTGGCCAATGCGTCAGGCCTACAACAGCGCCAAGGCCGCTGTGATCAGCCTGACCGAGAATATCGGCGCGGAGTGGGCGCGGCGTGGCGTTCGCGTGGTGTCGATCGCGCCCGGCGTGACGCGCACCGCCATCCTGCAGCAGATGGTCGACGAGGGCATCGCCACGCTGGAGAAGTACAACCGCCGCGCGCCGATGGGCCGTGTCGGAGAAGTCGAGGAGATCGCCTCCGTCGCCCAATTCCTGGTCAGCGACCGCGCCAGCTACATCACCGCCACGACCGTCACGGTCGATGGCGGGTGGACGGCGTGGGGCAACCTGCCATTGTAAGGACCGAACCATGAACTATGCAGATCAGGTGGTCGCCATCACCGGCGCGGCGCGCGGCATTGGCTATGCGCTGGCGGAACGCTACGCCGCCGAAGGGGCGAAGGTCGTCCTCCTGGACGTCAACGCCGAAGTGGGCGCGCAGTCGGCCGCCCGGCTGAACGCCACGTTCTACCCGCTCGACGTGCGCGACGCCGGCGCCGTGGAAGGCGTCGTCAACGCCATCGACGCGCAGTTTGGGCGTATCGACGTCTGGATCAACAACGCCGGCGTCGCGCACAAGGGGCTGGCCGTTGATCTCTCGGCCGACGATTGGGATATCGACATTGGCGTCATGCTGTCCGGTGCATTCTACTGCGCCCGTTCGGTTGGCAAGGTAATGATCCGCCAGCAGCGCGGCAACATGATCAACGTCGCCTCGGTCAACGGCCTGTTCGCGCAGAAGGCCCGCGCGCCGTATTGCAGCGCCAAGGCCGGCCTGATCATGCTGACCAAGGTGTTGGCCTCGGAGTGGGCAGAGCACGGCATCCGCGTCAACGCCATCGCGCCGGGGGTGGTCATGACCGACCTGGTGCAGCAGGGCATCGATCAGGGCATTGTCACCGAGCAGGCCTATCTGAGCCGCATCCCGATGGGCCGCCTGGGAGAACTGGGCGAGATCGTCGAGGCCGTTCTGTTCCTCAGCGGCGACGAGTCAACCTTCATGACCGGCGACGTGCTGCGCGTCGACGGCGGCTGGACATCCTATCACCTGTTCTACCCGTATGAGTCAGCGTTTTGACGACAACGGCATTCTGACGGAGGCGATCATGAGCGAAGAGACACCTCGTTCCATCAGCACCCTATCGGTCCTCGCGCCGGGCCTGGATCACCCCGAAGGCGTGGCCTGGGGACCGGATGGCAAGGTCTATGCCGGCGGCGAGGCCGGGCAGGTCTACCGCATCGACCTGGGCAGTGGTGCGTTTGAGGCCTTTGGCAACAGCGGCGGCTTCCTCCTGGGGCTGGCCCACGACTCCGCGGCCAACGTCTACGCCTGCGACATGGGCCGCAAGGAAGTCATCCGCGTGACGCCCGGCGGCGAGGTAACGCGCTACGCCGCCAGCACCGCCGACCAGGATATGCGTGTGCCGAACTATCTGGTCTTCGACGCGCAGGGCAACCTGTACGTCTCGGACAGCGGCGAATGGGGCAAGCGCGACGGCTTCATCTGGAAGATCGCCCCTGGCGGCGCCGGCGTGGTCTGGGACCGGCAGGCGAACGGCTTCACCAACGGCATGTGCATGGGACCGGACGGACGATCGCTGTACGTGGTCGAATCCTGCCCGCCGCTGATCTCTCGCATCCCGATCAACGACGACGGTACGGCGGGAACGCGCGAGGTCGTGGTCGAACTGCCGCGCAACGTCCCGGACGGCGTGGCCTTCGACAGCCAGGGACGGCTGTACATCTCGCTGTACAACCCGAACATCATCTACGTTTACGACAAGGGCAAGCTGACGACGCTGTACGACGACTGGGAGCAGTTGATCCTGGTCGCGCCGACCAACATCGCCTTCGGCGGGGCCGACATGAAAACCCTGTTGATCGCCAACCTGTGCGGCTGGAGTCTGGCGACCGCGCCGGTGGAGACGCCCGGCCTGCGCGTGAACTACCCGACTCTTGGCTAGCAACGTCTCTTTCTGGAAGGAGTTCTGATGGGCATTATCGGCGCGCACCACACCAGCTACACCGTCGCGGACACGGAACGCTCGATCCGCTTCTACCGCGATCTGCTCGGTTTCGAGCTGATCGTCGACCGCCCCGAGGTAACACTCGAATACTTCCGCACCATCATCGGCTTTCCCGACGGCGTGGTGCACAACGCCGTGCTGCGCATCCCCGGCACGGCGCACCTGCTGGAGCTAAACGGCTACAAGCACCCGCGCGGCACACCGCAGGACCTGACGCCGAACAACCCCGGCAGCGGCCACATCTGCTACTTTGTGGACGACCTGCAGGCCTTCTACGAAAAGCTTAAGGCGGCGGGCGTGGAATTCATCAGCACGCCCACCTACCTCGACCAGGGGCCGAATGTCGGCGGGTGGGCGCTGTACATGAAAGACCCGGACGGCATCGTCATCGAGTTGCTTCAGCCGGCGAACAAGCCGAGCTAATCGCCCGCGTTACGATGGGCCGGCAGAGCCGCTCTTGCGCTCAGCGGATGCTCCCCGTCGGCGCGTCATAGAGGGTGGTCGCTGTGCCGTCGGCGGCGCGCGTCACGACCTCCAGCGTCGTGTTGTCGATGAAGCGGATGGAAAGCACGGCATTGGCCCCGACACCATAGGTGGCGATTGGCTGGCGCTCGCTGAGCTCCGCGGGAAGGTTGGCGAGATCCCACACCCGGACGGCCGAGCGTGAGATCACAAGATACCGTCCATCCGGGCTGATCAGCGCGCCGCCTGAGCCTTCCTGTGGAATGACGGCATGCTGCAGCGTATTGAGATTCCATGCGCTCATCGTCGAGTCGCCGTACACAAACACCCAGGCACCGTCCTCCGAGACAGAATAGGGACAGCCTCTTCGCCCGGACATGGATTCAATGTAGCACCCGCCACGATGATCGTCACGCGCCGGAAAGCGCAGACGCTCGCTGCCGGTGATCATGTCGATGGCGAAGACCTCGCCGAAGCCGGCGATCAGGACGAGACCGCGGGAGTAGTCCCAGTAGGTGTACAGCCCTGTCGGCAGATACCCATCGGCCGTGTCCTGGAAGCGGACCGGCACGACAGTCCGCGCCACGTTATCGATCAGGAAGTAGCCTTCCTCCGCCAGGATGAAGCCGCGCGAGCCGTCGGGACTCCACGATACCGCACTGTAGCCCGATTTCGAGTGGTGGTAGTACCCCTGGGTAGCCAGTCGCTCTCCCGTCGCGACGTCCCAAAAGATGAACTGATAACGAAGTCGAAAGCCGTTTTCCAGCTCCGGCGGCGGCTCTTCATAGGGCAGGGTCGTGTTGCGGGTGCTGACGCCAGCGTAGACGATGCGGCAGTCCGGCGAGAGCAGCAAAAGGTACACAGGATTCACATCGGCCTCGATCACCCATTCGCGGTTTGTCGCGGTATCCTTCGCGATGATTTGTCGCGTATCACTCTGGTAGCGCAACGCGGTCGGGCACTGTGGCTGCGAAGCGTTTGCAGGCTGTCCTCTTCCGTTCATCCCGGCCAGCGCTTGGTAGGCCTGCATCTGCTGCTGATCCAGGTCGAGCACCACCGGAGCGCCGAACACCTCTCCGGTGACGACGTTCAGGCGGCGCGAATCGTAATTGCTGGCTTCGAGTGTATCTCCGTTGACAAAGAAGAAGTGTGAATCGAAGAGATATCCGGGGTTCAGGTAGCGATTCGAATATCGAACTATCGGCTGCACGTTGTCGGTGAGGGCGTTCAGATCCCAGACGCGCAGTTCGCCTTCGACGCTCACCGCGAGATAATGGTTGTCGGTGCTGATGGCGCTCGTCAGGTTGAAGGGAAGCGATTGGGCGACATTCCCCACCGCGAAGGTCGTCAGCGCTCCGGTGTCCCTCTGCCATAGGTAGATGCGGCCATCGGCATTGGCTGCCAGCAGCCGGCTATCGTTCGAGGTGATGAAGTCGAGCGGCTCTGAAGCGCCAGGGACGGTATAGCGAACGACCTCCGCCCCGGTATGCACATCGTAGCCGACGATCGAATGCGGCGATTGAACGGGGACGCCGAGCATCTGTTCGCGGCCGGCATCCCAGTAAACCCGCGTGAAACTGCGCCAGGCGCAGCCACGAGAAGATGAACAGGTTGCGTCCGGGACGATATCACTGCTTACCAGCGTTCGCGTATCAGTCTGCAAGTCCCAAAGGTAGGCGCCACTTCGCGTCTCGATCAGCACGTGTCGCTCGGCAGTGTCCCAGTACAGGCGATGCGGAAGATCGCGCGCATCGGGGAAGATGCCGACACGTCGCCCCTCCAGCACATCCCAGATGAGAGTATCGTAGGAATCTTCCTGCTCGGTTGACCCGAGCGCACCGGCGACGTAGCGGCAGTTGATTGAGGTACCCCTCAGACTAAGCCCGGTGGAGGGGAGTCCCGCCTCCAGCGTGACCACTGATTCCCCATTCGCGGCGTAACCTCCCCCAAGATAGGCGACGCCGCCGTCGCTCGCGTACAACAACCTCAGGCCGCCGATCCGCGCGCCACCTTCAGCGATGCGTGTTGGCTTACAGGTATAGCTTTCGCCGCCCAGAGTGATCGCGCCCGGTTCCGAGCGGGCCGTTGTGGTCATCGTGCCAGTCGCCAGGTCGATGATGGCTCGTCCGCCGACGGCGAGCGACGCGATCACGGCCTGACTTTCGGCATCCCATTGCAGTCGGCGGAAATTGCGCACGGTGATAGGGTCGAATCCTGTGGCCAGAGGATACTGGATATTTGCGGGTACGTTCCAAAGAATGGCGCCGTTGCGCCCTTCGACCATCAGAAAACCACCCAGTCCCCAGGTGATTGGATGCGGAATGCCGTGGGCATCCGGTACTTCGCCGATGTAGCCAGGAGAGACCGTGTCATAGACTGCGGTCGCCCATGAGGCGGGGCTCCCGGTGGCGACGGCCAGGTAGCGGCAGTCGGCGGACCAACCGCGAATTAAGGTATCGGCCAGGTCGATGCCGAGAACACTCACTTCTGTTCCGGACGTCCAGTCGACCAGGACGAGCCGCCGGTTCTGAGGTTCATAGCGCGGGAAGAGTGCAGGACGATAATGCGCGCCATAGAGGTATTCACAGTTGTCGGGGATCTCGTCCCTAGCCCAGGCCGAGACAATAAAGGACGATAGCAGAATGGTTAGAAGAACAGAGGTCAGGCATTTACGCACGGCACACCTCGTCGAGCCAGAAACCCGACGCTGATTCTTACTCTGCACGTTATGCAGCGCAAACCGTTCACCCTCCGCTCAGGCACCGCCTGAGCGACGGAAAACAAACACGCCAGAGGTGGCCTTTGCCCTGGCGTGCTCTTGATTCGATCGGTGTTGACGGTATGCGCTTCAGCCGGCGAACATGTCGCCCTGATCGCTGGGCGCAGCCGGCGCTTCGCCTGATCCGCCCAGCGCGTGCATGGCGCCGTGACAGTTGGTGCAGGCGGCCAGCGCCACTTCCATGGTGTGGCCCGTGTTCGCCGGGTAGCGGCCGTACACTTCCATCTCGGTCACGATGTGGCAGTCGGTGCAGGTGATCTCCGTCGCGGCATCGTGCAGATGAACGTTGTCCATGTTCACCGGGCCGGGGTGACAATCGGTGCAGCCGCCTTCGACATGCATGTGCGGGTTGACGGTCGGCACTTCCTGTAAGTGGCAGCTTCCGCACAACTCGGTGGTGGTCGCCGTCGGGATGTCCCCGGTGTGCGAGAGGTGGCAGGTCTTGCAATCCACGGTGCGGGCGCCGTTGTGGGCGCTGGTCTGCCATTCCACGTAAGTCACTGCGTGATCCTGCCCGTGACATGTGCCGCACAGCGCCGCCGAAGGCTCCGTGCTCATTACGCCGTGGAAATCCAGACCGTCCTCTTCGCGCTCGGCCGGGTCCAGAATTTCATGGCAGGAGCCGCATCCGACGCCTTCGAAGGAACGTTCCGCCTCGATAGCCGGGCTGTGGCAGGTCAGACAGTCGTCGTCAAAGCGCGCCCGTTCCCAGATCGCCTGAAAACTGTCGGATTCATACCCCAGCGCATGCAGCGAGTCGGCCCATTCCTCGTAGATGTCGTCGTGGCAGCGCCGGCACTGACGCGGCGGCCGATCGGCGTAGTCGGTGTCCGACTGAGCGAGCAGGGTGGTCCCCTGGAACAGGAACAGCGCTGCGGTGAAAATCACCAGCAGCGCTGCAAGGCCGCAGCAGACGACCGACCTGTGGGCTGCGATGGCGTCGAGAAGGGTCGTGTTTCGCCGCTTCATTGGGTTCGGTTCAGCCTATGATCCTGCTTCTGTGGTGGCCTCTTCGGTCGCTTCGACCTCTTCAGCGCCGCCCGCGGCCTCAATCAGCGCCGTGAGCTGGGCGATCTTGCGCTTGATCTTGTCGACATTGACCTGAACCGACGCGCCCTCGGAACCCGAGGCGGCCGCCAGGTTGCGTTCCTGAATGGCCAGTTCGGCCCCAAGCGCTGTCACTGTCGCCTGCAAGTCGGCGACGGGCAGTGAGGCGGGATCGACGGTCGGAGCGGGGGCCGCGGTCGGCGGGCGCTGCGTGGGAGCGACGGTCTCAGTCGGAGGGGCCGCGGGGGGTGATGTCGGGGTCGCGGCTTCCTGCGCGCCGCCGCACGCGGCCAGGGCCAGGACGAGGACCGCGCAGAGGATGAGTTGCCAGCTTCGATTGGTCACAATGGACTCCTTGGTTGCTCTAAAGCGTTCTGGTTTCCTGAAAGGAATGAGAACCGAGAAATGAGAGACGAGGAAACGACACGGACTCCTGGTTGCTCGGGCGCACACACGGGTGCGCCCGGAAAACCACCGCATCACGACTTCGCGAAGATGCGCGCATTTCTCATCACTCTTGACTCAGTTCTACTCCACCTGCTCCTTGACGGCGCTGCTTTGCAGCAGGAGCAAGGTCTGCTCGTCCCAGTTCAGGAACCCCATCAGCACAGCGGCCAGCGCGCTGTAAAACGCCGTGTTGGCGCGGCGCTGGCAGAACATAGCGAATGTCGGCACCCACATCAGCAGGTGCTGTCTGAGAAAGTCGAGCTGTTCGTTCAGCAGAAGCTTCTCCGCCTCGGCATCGTTTTGTTCGACGGCCTGGGTCAGGCGCTCCGTGAGCACCCGCATGAACTCCAGCTCGATGGCGATGGCGTCCTCCGGCATCTCGTGGATGCGGACGAACTCCATGCCATGGCGCGCGTAAAAGACGCGTACCTGTATCGTGTGCTGGTCGAACAGCAGATGATCCTCGTTACGGTAAACGCTCTCCCAGGGCGGGGCCTGCATCGGTCCTGGCCCGATGAAGAGCCGTTTGAAATCGGCCCGCAGGTCCGTCATCGGAATTGTGCGGACTGCTTCGTCGATCTGGTCCAGCGCCTTGCCGGCCTCGTCGTCCAACCGCACCGGGAAGTCCGCGAAGGGCTTCTCCGCAGACAACCACTCCAGCAGCGCCTCGTCCGGCGCCTCCTGGTATAGGCGCTGCAGCAGTGCGTAGATGCTCTGGCGTGCCTGATGGACGATCAGCTGTTCATTCATGATTCTTGCCTCAACGCTTCTCGGACGGGGATTCAGGATCACCTTTGGATCGCTACATGCCGCCAATCAGCAAGGTCGCGTTGCCGGCGTAGAACAGGTAGCGGGCAACGACCTCGGCAACGAACACGGACACGAACGCCAGAACGACCATCAGGTAAAGCAGGTTCGAGCGTCGGGGTTGGCCGGCCAGATAGAACATGAAGACCGACAGGATGCCAGCGCCGGTGAAGGCCAGGAACAGCCGCGCGAACCAGTGCACGGAATAGGTGGTGTGCAGCAGCATCAGCAGATTATCGTTGAGCGGGCTACGGACGGCTCCCAGATAGGCCATGTAGATGGGAATGGCCACGAACAGCACGCCCACCAGCGCGATGGCGACAAACGAGAAGCCCTTGATCGAGTCGCGAAGCAGGCGCCCTTGCGTTTCCACCGTTTCCGGATCAATGGTTTTGCTGCGCTTCAACCATGCGTAATTGCCGACAAAGCCGACACTCAGCGCCATGAAGCCGAGCAGACCGGTGTCGACGAAGAACAGAATGACGGTATAGGGGTTCGCCCAGGCCGTCTGACGGGAAGCCAGACGTGGATCGTAGTAGATCATGGCGGCGCAGAACACGAAGATGATGCCGAGGATCGCCGCGATCCAGGCCAGGAGGATGCGCACTGTGGGCATGATGTTGCGCAGGCCCTGCGGAATGCGTTTCTGTATACTCTCCGGGAGGAGACAGGCGGCCTGCAAGACGGCGAACGCGCCGCCGAACACCAGGAAGGCGCCATAGGCTGCCACTTCACGCGCCAGCCACGAGGTATCCAGATTGCGGAGCATGTTGAACGCGCGCTCCGGATTGCCCACATGACCAAAAACAGCCAGCATCCCCAGCACGAGGATCGGGCCGAGGGCCAGCAGGGCGCGCGTGCTGAGCAGATCGGCCTGACGCAGGTTCGCGGTTCGCACTGCATAGAAGTGCGCGAGACCCAGGGCGATGAATGCGCCAACAGACAGATCGCCAAGGATGTTGAAGATGATGAGCGACCACTCGTTATCGGGAGGGTTCATGGCTGATTCCATTCACACTAGCAAAACTTAACACGATATAGCTTTTCAGCGCCTCACCCCGCGCACGATCGTGCGCAGGGTGAGGACGACTGCAACTCAGTTGAAGCCCGAAGTCCTCAGGCTAGATTTCTTCCTGATTCAGGATGACGCCCACGCGGTCCTTGGCGGACACATGCGCCGTGTACAGCGCATTGGGGCCAATTTCTTCCGGATCGGCCAGGGCACGATCTGGAAAACCGCATCGGGATACTTCGCTTTCAGTTCTTCGACATCGCCCCAGTCCATGGCGCGCATTGGGCAAGCTTCGACGCATGCCGGCGATCCGCCCGCATCGACGATGTCCTTGCAGAAGTCGCACTTGTCGACAATGCCGCGGTCCTCATAGAAGACCGGCGCACCCCACAGGCAGGCCCACTCACAGTAGTGGCAGCCGATGCACAGGCTGGTGTCGATCTTGACGATACCGTTGTCGTCCTTCGAAATCGCCGCGGTGGGGCACACCGGCAGGCACGGAGGATTTGAGCAGTGATGGCAGGCAGTAGGAACCGAGTAGGCGAAGACATCCGGCACCCAGGCCTTGCCGACCTGACGCCACTCACCACCACCCACCTCAAGAACGCGCCGCCAGTTCATCCCGGGTTCATTGCCTGCCCGATCCTTGCATGCCATTTGGCAAGCTTTGCACCCGATGCAGGCGTTCAAGTCTACGTAGAAACCATATTGAGCCATTGCTGTTCTCCTAGACTTTCTCGACCTGGACCATCATAGTCTGTTGCGTGTTGCCATAGGCATACGGAGTCGGTTTCTCGGACGACAGTGTATTCGCGCAACCGCGCCGGTCGACGCCTTCAGCATCCGGCGTATGCCAGGCACCCTGCGGGAGATCGACCACGCCGGGCATGATGCGCATCGTCACGCGGGCCGGGACGATCACGGTGCCGCGATCGTTCCAGATCTTCACCATATCGCCGTCGGCGATTCCACGATCCTGCGCATCCTTCTGGTTGATGAACACGCGCTGCGGGAAAGCCTCTTCCAGCCAGTCGATGTTATCGAATGTCGAGTGGACGCGGTGCATATAGTGGTGATTGATGGCCTGAAGCGGATAGTTCTCGGCTTCCGGCGACCACGGGCTGTCCCATTCCACGACGAACTTCGGCACCGCAGGAATTTCTTCCGGATTTTCCCGAGCGGCCAGAGCCGGCGAGAAGATCTCGATCAGGCCGGAAGGCGTGCCCAGCGGAGCGGCGGCCGGGTCGGCGATGAAGTCGGCGAAGGCCACGGGCGGGTTCGGATCGTAGGGCACTGTCATAGAGCCGCGGGCCACGAACGAGTCGCGATCGCCGTAGATGGCCGCGTTGTCGGTCACCATCGTATCGACCCACTGATTGAACCAGTCTTCTTCTGTCTTGCCGCCTTCGGTGTACTGATCGTACAGGCCCAGGCGCTCGGCAATCATGGCGGAAATAGCGTAGTCGCTCTTCGTGCCATACAGTGGTTCGATGACTTTCGGCATCAGGATGCGGCTGGCGCTGTATTTCCAGTTCGCCGCCATACCCCAGGTTTCCATCCACGTGCAGGCCGGCAAGACGATGTCCGACATCTTGGCCGACGGGGTCAGGAAATGGTCGTGGGTGACGATGAACTCGGCCAGCGACTCATCGCCCAGGATTTCCATCGAGCGATTGATATTAGTGTGCTGGTTGGTCAGGCAGTTGCCTGCGCAGTTGTAGATGAACTTGATGTTGTTGGGCAGCGTCTCTTCGCCTTCAGCCAGACCGCGTACGCCGTCAGCGGGTCCCATTTCGTTGCCGTGCAGCACCGCTTCGGTGAAGAGGTAGCATGGGATGGAGTAGGGGACCGGGTTGGCGACGGACGGGAAGCCCGCGCCTGGGGCTGATTCGCCGGAGATGGCGAAGCCGACGCCGGAAGCCCAGCCGCCGGGGACGCCGACGTTGCCGGTCAGAACCGGGAGGACGCAGCCCATACGGACGACCTGCTCGCCATAAGCGCGGCGTTGCATTCCATAGCCCTGGTACAGCATCGCCGGCTTGGTATTGCCATATTCACGGGCAATCCGGGCGATGGTGTCGGCGGGCACCGCGGTATACTCTTCGGCCCACTGCGGGGTCTTGGGTACGCCATCGCTCTCGCCCAGGATATAGGCCTTGAACGATTCAGCATCCGCAAAGCCTTCGGGCATGTGCTGCGCGTCATAGCCCAGCGCATACTTGTTGACGAAGTCTTCGTCCACCAGGTTTTCGGTGATGAGCACGTAGGCCATCGCCGCCATCATCGCGGTGTCGGTGCCGGGGCGAATGGGGATCCACTCGTCGGCCAGACCGGCGACGGTCATGGAGTGCCGCGGGTCGATGACGATCGTCTTGGCGCCGGCTTCGCGGGCCATTTTGACGAAGTACATAGTGTTGGTGCCGTCGATCATCTCGGCCGGGTTCCAACCCCACAGCAGGATCAGCTTGGTATGCAGCCAGTCGGCGCGGCTCTGGCCGGTGTTCTGCGTGCCGTAGACCGTCGGCGTGGCGGCCTGGATGGCGGCCCAGGAGTAGTTGTTGTAGAAACCGAGGCGTCCGCCGAACAGATCGAGCAGACGGTTGGCGTTGCCGGAGCCGTTGGTCAGGTTGCCGGAGCCGGTGGCATAGTGCGAATAGATGGCCGAGTTGCCATAGGTTTCCTTGACGCGCGTCAGTTGTTCGGCGACTGTATCGACGGCCTCTTCCCAACTGATTTCCTCGTATAGACCGGAGCCACGCGGCCCGGTGCGCTTCAAAGGAGCCTTGAGCCGATCGGGGCGTAGACACGACGGCGATACGAACGGCCGCGGACGCAAGCGCGAAGCTGCGGATCCAGCGGATCATCCGGACGGTCGGTGTCCGACGTGATGCGGACGATAACCCCATCCTGAACGTGCGCTTTAAGGACGCAGCGTCCGCCGCAGTTGTGCGCGCAGCCGGTCGGGAGCACCTGCACGTCGCCTTGGGCCAGAACTGCCTCCAGCGGGTACATGCCGTTGACCAGATCGACTCGCGTCGCCAGCACTGCGGTTGCGCCCGCAGCCGCCGACCACTGCAAAAAAGAGCGTCGGCTGAGGACAGCGCTGTTCAGTCGGTTGAGCAGATTTGTATCCTCTTGTATGCTCATGAAAATGACCTCTCTCGCAAAATCATTCGAAACGGGTGCCGGGCATCGCGATCAGTGGATAAAACGGAACAACCGTTACAGGTGCGGTGCACGCTTGACAGAAATCCTCGCGGGGTGACTCCCTGCATATCCTGCTCGATCTCCTTAACTATATTGTGAAAGATCGCACTTGTCTGTCAGCCCAGCGCCGAACTCCTGTCAGAAATAATCTGACATTTGGCCTACTCAACAGGTGACCACGGTAAAATGCCGATAGATTATGATGAGGAGGCTTAAAAGATTACTGACCGCCAAATCCGGAAGGCGGCGCATTTGGAGAAGGGGAACTTCCCTCCATCGACGACACCCCCTGCCAGAGGAATACTTATGTGCACTGCAACCCAAACTACGACTTTGCCTGCCCTCCAGCAGCTAGCTGAACAGTGGGCGTCGGTGCTTTGCTCGTACTATCCTGATGTCGATCCGGTCCGCGTCGCGCCACCGATCGGCGAGGGCGTCCGCTGCTTCTACCGATTTGTGAACGGCCAACCGGTCTCCTGGGATCTGGGCCGGCTTCTGTCCCTGCTCGTCGACCAGCCGGCTATTCACGACGTCACCCTGGTCTTCAACTCCCTGCGCAAAGCCTTGCGCCACCTGATGGCGGAGAGGGATTTGCAGACGATCCTCTGGATCAGCGACCGTCTGGACGAGTGGCTGGCGCAGATGATCACTCGCTACGACACGCATCGCGTCCATCAGTCGCGCAAGCGCTGGCAGGACGCCGTGCAGCGCCTTTCCCGACTGAATACGCTGAGTCACTGTGTCGCTGCGCTGAACACCTCCCTGGATCTGCAGTCGGCGTTCACCGCTACTGTCGAACTTGGGCGCCTGCTCACCAGCGCCGACGTGTGCGTCTTCTATCAATGCGCGGGGGAGTGCTGCGGCTGCGGGCCTACGCCGGTGAGGTCGCACCTGCTCAGGTGATCCCGATTGAGATGCCGGACCTGCAAACTCAGACGGTCATCGACCGCAGCCATCAGGATTTTCCGCTTGAGGTCGCCAGCAAAAACCTTGCGCTGCCCGAAGTGCGAGCGCTGCACTGTCTGCCGCTCCAGACCAATAATGTGGTCACCGGTAAGCTGATCTTCATCTTCTTCGCCGAGCAGACGATCTCGCTCCAGGACCTGCGTTTGCAGGAGATCTTCGCCGGGCATGCGTCGCAGGCCATTTACAACGCTCAGCTCTACGAGCGGCTGAGCGTGCTGAGCGCCGCCCACGAGCGCCGGCAGATCGCCTGTGAAATGCACGATACCCTGCTGCAGACGCTCATCTCGCTCAACATCAACCTGCGCGTCATGCACAACTTCGCCCAGGAAGGGCGTTGGGACGATCTGCTGCCGCTGGTTGATTCGGTGCGCGATCTGGGCAAGATGGCCATGCAGGAGGGGCGCGACACGCTCAACGACCTTCGCTGCGATGCCGACGACCGGCACGAGCGCAACCTGATCGACGCACTTCAACCGGAGATCGATGCCTTCGCCGACCGCGCGGGGTTCCAGCCCCGGTTCGCTTTTGATGAAGACGCCTACATTCCGTCCGATGTCAGCCACCACATGTGCCGGTTGGTGGGAGAAGCGCTGACCAACGTCCATCGTCATGCCAGGGCCAGCGCTGTACAGATCACCATCGAATGCAGTGACGACACGCTGCACGTTCGCATTGCCGACGACGGCGTGGGTTTCCACCCGGGGCATGTCGATCAGCGTATGTCGTTCGGTTTGCTGGGCATGCAGGAGCGCGCACGTCTGATCGATGCGCAGATCGCCATCGACAGCGCGCCGTCCAAAGGCACCGTTGTCCGGATCAATTGGCCACTGCGCTTGATGCCGAAGGGCAACTAAGGCTTTTGCTGATGGCTTTGAGGTTTTTTCCTGACAGAGCCGCCAGACAAAAGATGATACATTAGGAAGAAGCTGAGTCGAGCGGACACCAAATGACGGACCACCGCGGCCTCGATGAGCGGGTGTCTCAGTTATCGAATGTTTTGACGCAGGTGCTGGCTTCGCAGGAAGTCGAGCGCCGTACCCTCACGTACACCCTGCGCGAGGAAATTGGCCAGTCGCTGACAGCTCTGGCGATCAACCTGCGCATTCTGGAGCAGCAGAACGGTCTTCCCCTGAACTCCGAGCTGATCGGAGACATGCGCAAGCTGACGACGTCTGCACTGCACGAACTGGACCGACTCCAGCGCCGTCTGTATCCACCCGCCCTGGAGAGTCAGGGCTTGATCCAGGCCTGTGAGGTGTACATCCAGGAGTTCGCCCGGACCCATCAGGTCCGTGTGGAGATGGACGCCGAAGTGCCGCTGCGGCGGTTGCCGACCGAGGTCGAAATCACGCTGTTTCGCATCATCCAGGATGTCATGGAGCATGTGCGCGAGCAGCGCTGCGCCAGCGAGGTGCGTCTGCGTCTGCGCTTTGTCAAGGAATTTGCCTATCTGGTCATCGAGATCGATAGCATTGCCGAAATTGAAGGCTGGCGCACGACCCTGATGGTCGAACGCGCGGAAGCGTCCGGTGGGCGCTGCGCGGTGATGGCGCTTCCGTTGGCCGGGGCGCGATTCGAGATCGCGCTGCCAGTGGGTATGAGGGAAAATACATGATACGGGTGTTCATTACGGAAGATCATGCCGTGGTACGTTCAGGACTGCGCCTGTTGATCGACAATGAACCCGATCTCAGTGTCGTGGGCGAGGCGAACAGCGGCGCCGATGCGTTGGCCCGAGTCGGACCCCTGAAGCCGGATGTCGTGCTGATGGATATCTCCCTCCCGGACATCAACGGGTTGGAGGTCGTCCGCATGCTGAAGCAGCGGCCGGATTCCTCCTGTCGTATCCTGATGCTGACGATGCACCCCGAGGCCGACTATCTGCGTCTGGCGCTCGATGCGGGCGCTGATGGCTATGTGGTCAAGTCGGTGGCGGACGACGAACTGCTCGACGCCATCCGTGTGGTCTATCGAGGGCGATCCTACCTGCGCTCGGAGGCGGTTTCAGTGCTGATCGACGACAGCGCCTCCCACATGCCGGAGAGCGTGCTATCGGAGCGTGAAGTCGAGGTTCTGAAGCTGGTAGCCCACGGCTATACCAACGCGGAAATCGGCAATCAGCTCTATCTGAGCCCAAAGACCGTCGATACCTATCGCCGCCGGGTGATGCAGAAACTCTCCCTCGACACGCGCGCTGACCTGGTCGACTACGCCCTCAAGCACGACCTGCTCAAGGCCACACAGAGCACTGTTCATGACCCCCGGCATTAACGATATTGCCGATTTTCTGAAGAAGGTCAGCGATTCCACGCCCACATTGCGCGCGGAACGCTGTGTCAACCATCGGCACCAGCACGCGGGCCAGTGCACGGCCTGCGCTTCGGCCTGCCCGGTCAGCGCCATCACCCTGACGCCCATTCCCGCCATCGACGCGGGTGCCTGTCTGGCCTGCGGCGCGTGTGTCGCCGTCTGCCCGTCGGATGCCCTGGAAGGGGTTCGCTCGCTGGTCGAGATGTGGCGCAAAGCGCTGGAGACGGCCGGCTCGCACGAGAATACGGCCCTGGTCTGCCGCGCCATAGGGCAGGGCAACTTCGACGCGGCGCGCATCCCCTGTGCGGGCGCGCTGCCCGCGGAGTTTTTCGTTGCGCTGGCTCTGGCCGGAATCGACCGAGTCACACTGCACGTCGCCGACTGCGGTGAATGCCCGGCCCTGGGCACCCTGGCACAGGCGCATCAGTCGATCTCCGATGCCAGTGACCTTCTCACGAAGGTGGAACGCATGCTGTCGGTCGAGTGGACGAGCGAAACGCCGCCCCCACAGCGACCCAAACAGGCCGGTGTCACACGGCGCGGCCTGTTCAGCGCGCTGCGCAACCCGGCGGCCCTTGCCAATCAGCACGGTGATGATCATCTTGAGGAATTGACTACCGCCGGTATCGGCTCGCGAAGGGCGCTGCTCCTCGACGCGCTCGGCAGGGTGGACGACATTGATCCCGCCGCGGCGCTTCAACTCTATGAGGACCACTGGGGCGCTGTAACGGCCGACGCCTCCCGCTGCATCGGCTGTCAGATGTGCGCGCAGTTCTGCCCGACCGAGGCGCTCTCTGCCACGGTCGACGATCGGAGCGGGGTGGTTACGCTGTGGTTCGATGCGGCGCGCTGTACCGCGTGCGGGCTTTGCCTGCGTGTCTGCTTCAAGGAAGCGCTGCACTTCGAGCCGGGTATCCCCCTGGTCGATCTGGCCAATAGCGAGTACAGGCCAATCTGGGAAGGGCTGCCGCCGGTGAACCCGCTCAAGAGCCCACAGGTGTTCAAAGCCCCGGCAAAATAGAGTCGTTCCGCCGGGGCTGTCTAGGCAGTTCAGATCGTGTGGGGTTCCCGGACAATCGTCCTGAGGGGTTGATCCTCGGCTTTCCGCCAGTAATTATTCCCGGCGCAGCCGCTGCAAACCGGTTCGCCGTTCCGCAGCACTTCGCGCTCGTTGACGATCTCCTCGCCGCAGATGGAACAGTTGACTCGAAGGCCGGGCCGGCTGATGATCTCGCTGAGCGACAGGGTTAACTCTACTGCGCTGGCCGAGAGCAGTTCGTCATTCGGCATATGCTGATAGTTTTCGAGCTGCGCTCGCCAGTGCCCCAGTTCCGGCGTGTATTCGGCGGCGCGTTCGCGCGCCAGGGGCGACGGCCAGATGCGAAAGGCCTTACCCGTTTCCGAATCGACAAAGGTCGCCGCGACTTTGCCGTGGTCGATCAGCCGCATCGTTCGGTGTCCCAGCCAGCACCCGCTGGCCACCGAGACGCCGTCCGAAAAGCAGCCGTCCGTCTCGACAAAGGCATACACCCGCTTGTCTGTCTGTGGCAGATCCAGGCCCAGCAGGTCGGCCGCGTACAGGCCAATTCGCACACCCAGCACCTGACGCGGACACAGGTGATCGTGCATGCTCGTCAATTGTTCCAGAAACGGCTGTAGGGGTTTCATGAAAAGTCGTCGCGCGATAAGGCGCGGTCCTCGCTCTCTGATTCAGTTCGTGATCAGGAGGCCTGCGGACCATGGGGGGAAGTGCGTGTGTTCAGGATGGCCGAGCCTCCCTACACCCAGTCATTATAACACACGCTTCTCATCTTGCACTCATTTTTGGAGAATTCATGAGTTTGGATGCCAGCATGGTACTGGCATCCAGAGTATTGCGTGACTTACGGACGCGGGCAGAGGCGCGCGGGGAGATGGATGACGGCTCAGTCAAAGCCGGAGCGCCCGGCACCGGGCTGGAGGTCTGCCAGTTGCCGAGCGGTGTCGCCAGGCAGTCGGGCGAGGGCGTCGTGACCGTGATTCCGTAGTTGTCCAGGCCGGCGGCCGTGTTCAGACTGTCGCCGGTGCTGCACTGCAAGCCTTCGGTGCTGGTCGCGTAGTAAGGCCCGTAGGTGCTGCCCCACCAGTTATTGCCCATGGCCATATTCGAGCCGCCGACGTACCGGACCGCCGCATCGTTGTTGCAGACGATCGCCGAGCTTCCCACCGTGGTTGCCCCACCATCCTGGTAGAACGCCGAACCATCCGATGCGCTGTTATAGGTGATCAGCGCTCGGCCCAGGTAGATGCCCGCCGCGAAGCCTGCGGTGTTGTCGTTGACGGTCCCGCCGCTGATGGTGACGCTTGACGAATCCGTGGCGAAAATCGCACCGCCCGTGCTGCCGGCGTTGTTGGTATCCAGACTGCCGCCGTTCATGGTGAAGCTGGCGCCACTCGTAAGATAGAGTCCACCGCCCAGTTCGGACACGCTGTTACCGGTGATTGATCCCGAATCCAGCGTGACGGTGGTCCCTGCATCGGTGGCATAGACGCCACCGCCGCGGAAGAGAGCGCCCGCGGTGTGGCCGCTGATCGACCCGCCGTTGATCGTCAGGTCAGCACCAAAGGAGAGATGCACGCCGGCGCCCCAGGCCGCGCCAACCAGCGTGTTCGACGTGATGCTTCCGCCATTCAACTGAATGAGCGCGCTAAACTGGGCCATGATGCCGCCGCCGATGGTGTCACCGTTGTTGCCGGTGATCGTCCCTCCGGTCTGAGTGAACACCGTGCCGCTGTCTTTGGCATAGATGCCGCCGCCGCCGATCGTCGTCGTGTTGGCCGTGATCGTGCCGCCGCTCATGGTCATCGTCGCGCCGTCTTCCAGGTAGACGGCGCCGCCCTGCTGGAAGCCTGCATCGTTGGTGGTGAGCGTCCCGCCCTGCATATCCACGAACGCGCCGCCACTGGCAAAGATGCCGCCGCCGCGTCCGCCAATATTTCGGAAGAGCGTGCCGCTGGTGATGCGAACAACCGTGCCTGATCCGAAGGCGAAGATGCCCGCGCCTACCTCGAAGGAGTCGTTGTCTTCAAGAGCGCCTCCGGCGACGGTGACCAGTCCGCCGTTGGTGACATAGGCGCCCGCCCCGTAGCCAGCATAATTGAACAGGAGCAGTGCGCCAGCGCCCACCGTCAGGCTGCCGCCGTTGACGTACACGGCGCCGCCATCGCCGGACGGGGAAGTCGATGACACACCACCATGCGTGAGCGTAATACTGAACAGCGAGAGACTGCCAGTCACGTTGAAGATGCGTCCGTTGAAATCGCCGTCGACCGTGACGCCGCCACCGTTCAGGGTTATGGCGCTGGTTACCGCCATTTCGCCGTTGATAACAATCGGGCCTGCTACGCCGACGGTGACGGTGTGCGATCCGCCCAGTGCGTTGGCTTGCTCAATGGCAGCGCGCAGCGTACAGACACTTCCCGCGGTCTCGCAGAGCCCGTCACCGGTATCGTCGTCGCTGGCGTCACCAGCATCATCGACGGTGAAGGAGGCAGCAGCAGCGGGGGAAACGGCCGTGAAAAGGAGCATCACGAGACAAATGACACCAAGCCAATGGCGTGTGGGATGATGATGGTTCAATAACTGCAAGTCAAGACCTCCAGGATGCCATCGAGGTGCGATGAGACAGATTGATACGTGAACGGTGGGTGATATGAAACAAAACACCCTCACCCGTCGAGATGATTCGCATGTCAACGAAGTTATTATGGCATAACCGATCTTGCAGTTTCCTAAACATGGCTACCGTCCAATGGATAAGTGGACGATGGAATGCCTCGGAAGTTCACCAACGCCTGTGAGGCTTTACATAGGCGCGCCAGAACTGCCGAAACTGCTGGAGAGCAGCGAGAAGTCAGAGATGTTGACCACAGAGTCCAGATTGAAATCGGCACGTGCATCGAATCCCGCCATGCCGCCGGATAGTCCAAACGTAGCAGCCAACAGCGAGAAATCCACGATGTTGACCTGATTGTTGTTGTTGACATCGCCTTCGGGCAGCGCTCCAAGACTGATGACGTTGTTGCCCGCCACCAGATTCACCGTCTGGGTAAAGCCAAGCGTATGAATCCCTTTGAGCCATACGCGATAGGCGCCTGTCGGCAGCTCCTGAATCTGGAATTGCCCGCTGGAATTGGTGGACACCAGTCGATGGACCAGGGGCCTGCTGCTCCCGATGGGGGTGATGTGCAGTAGGAGAGGGATCGCCAGGGCGAGATTCGGAGCGGCGGACCGTCCCTGAAGCTGCACCGATGCGCTGATCTGGGCGGTGCCAAAATCGCCCTGGTTTATATAGACCTTGACCGGGGGATGGCCGATCCAGTCAGCACCGAAGATGTCCATGCGCCCATCACCGTTCAGATCGCCGAAACGGGCGTTGTGCGCCGCTACCGTGTCGATCTGCTGTTTGGTGAAGGTCGGCGCGGCGCCGCCGTTGTTGATATAGATGGACAGGTCTTCCAGCTCCAGACCCATCAGGATATCGAGATTGCCGTCGTTGTTGAAATCGGCCAGCTCCGGATGGTGCGCGCCCATGGCGGGGTCGATCACGCGCCTGGTCCAGTTCGCCGAGGTCGGATCGGCTGGCGCTTCGTACCAAGCGAACTCTGCCCGCGCATGCGGGTCCATCGGCGCCAGATCCAGCCGCCCATCGCCGTTCAGGTCGCCGAGGACGACCTCCTGGCCGACCGCGCCAACGATCGGGAATAAATCCCAGGTTCCGGTCAGCGGGTCGCCGGGGTTCCGTAGCCACCCAAACGGCAGTGCCATATCGAGATCGCCATCGCGGTCGATATCGCCCAGGGAGATGCCGAAGGGCACCTGCGCTGTCATGGTGCGGTTGGTCCACTGATAGGGCGTCACTTGAATCCACAAGTGTGAGTGACCGTTGCCACTCGTTACTACGTCCATCCGACCGTCGTTGTTGAGATCGCCGACTTCGATGTCGTGCGCCCACAAACCGTGGCTGCCGATGGCATGATGCAGCCAGTTTGCGCCCACTTTGGGATCTGAGCCGACACCCGAAGGTGTGTTGCGAAGCGGATTCTCAAACCACAGGACGTTGTTTACGTCACCCCCATCGCCGACGACGATGTCGTAGTCGCTGTCACCGTCAAGGTCCACCGCCTGCATGTCGGTCGTGAATTCAATGTAGACCGGATTGGCCCGGATGACATGCATGGCGTAATTGGCGCCCGATTCGTACCAGACCAGCGATCGGCCCGGCACTGCACCGCCCAGGATGCCGTCGGCGTCGCCGTCCATATCGATGTCGGCGACGGCCTTGGTATCCCCGCTGTTCAGCGCGTCGATGGTCGTCGCCTGAAACGGAATGCTGTCGGCCGACTGGGCCAGTTGGTTCTGAAAAAAGATGAGACTGAGGACAGTAGCGAGAATTGAGAAGGCGAGAACGGTGCTGCGTCTTACAAGCGTCATTGATCACCCAGATACTAATCGGACTGAAAAATGTAGCCGATGCGCGCCTGGTTGTGAATGTAGGTCGACGGTTCCAGTTTCTTGCGCAATCGAGAGATGTGGACCCATAGATACTGGGTCTCCGTACGATATTCCGGCCCCCAGACCTGTTCGAGCAAAGTCTGGTGGACGACCACCTGGCCCATGTTCTTGACCAGCACGTTGAGCAAATCATACTCGATTCGCGTCAAAGACACAGGTTTGTGGTTGACATATACCATACGTCGACCGAAGTCGATGCGCAAGTCGCCCAGGTCGAGCGGGGCCTCCGTGCGATCTCTCAGTTGTTTCCGACGGAACAGCAGTTTGACTCGGGCAAGCAGCTCCGCGTCTGTAATCGGCGCGACAAGATAATCTTCGGCTCCGGCATTGAGCGCCTTGACGCGATGGTCGTCCTGCGCCCGGTCGGCGACGACGACGATCGGCACATCCACAGTTCGGTGCAGCCGCTCCACCACCGTGACGGCGTCGTCCTCCGGCAGATTCCCATCGATGACAATCAGATCCAGATGGGTGAGCTTGACCTCGCCAATGGCATCCTGCGGCGAGCAATGTCTGAGCAGGTCGTAGCCTTCGCGTTCAAGCAGGCCAGACAGATTGCTGAAAAGGGTCGATCCCCCTTCAATCATCATGAGAGTATGCGGAACGCGCAGTGGCGCGCCGGTTGCTTGATCCTGCGTGGCGCTCGACTCGGTGTCAGGATGCTCGTCCGGTTGCTCATCCGGCATAACGGGCAGCGTGATGACAAGTTGCTGTGTTTTCCCCGCGACCGCTTGATTGGTAATGCGCGCCTGGAAAAACTGACCCAGCAGGTAGAAGGGGTAGACATCCTCCAGCAAATCCAGCCGAAGCTCGTGAGAGACCACGTCGAATGGCGACAACTCTCCGAGGCGTCGCGCGGTGGCAAGCGTTTGCTCCACCACGATACTGTGGGCGGCCCCACTCGCCTCCAGATAAATATTGACCGGCATGTTGGGCTCACTGCGAACCAGGGAGTCCTGGAACAGCCGGACCAGCGCTCGACGGCCGATCTCCGGATCCATCTCGACCAGGTGCTTTTCGGAAGCGCCCTCGTAAGTCATGAGCGGATGGGAGTCTTCAAAACAGTCGTCGATGATCGTCTTGATCATCTGGTCAAGATCGACAAGCGCGTAATGATGCCCCGTCTCTGAGGCTCGTACGGTCGAATACTCGGCGACATTTTGCACGAGCTGCTGCATCGCCGCGATGGCCCGCCTGACATCGCTCAGCCGCGCCAGGCGCTGGCTGCGATTGCCTTTTTCATTCTCATTGATCAGCAGATCGACGCTGTTCGCCAATTCCTTGCCGGTGGTCGAAAGCGTATTGACCAGGAATTCGACGGTGTCCGACGGCGCACGGATGCTCTCCACAGGCGTAATGGTCTGGACGAGCCCAACCCAGCTCCGGTTCCACTTCTTCACATGGTCGATGACGATGAACTCGACGCGCACCAACTGGCCCGACTCGGTGAGCTTGAATTCAACGATCGGGTAATTGTCTTTCGCGTCTGCCTTGCTGTTGTTGATGATGTCGACGGCAGCATAGAGAAGGCTTCGCGTTTGCTCGGAATTCTCCGACCGCGCCGATAGCAGGTCGAGCAGGACGAGGGGCTGCCTGCCGAGGAATTCAGCGGGCTTGATGCCCATCAGCTCTGTCGCCTGTGGATTGCAGAAGGCGATGTGGCTGGTATCGTCGACGAAGAAGATACCTTCGGTGATGCTGCGCAGGATCGCCTCAAGCCGGACCGTCTTCTCCGTCAGAGCCTCGATCAGTGTGATACGCTCCAGCGCCTGACCCGCGGCCACCAGCAGATTGCTCACCAGCGCCACGCCATCCAGCCCGAACTGCTTATCGCCGGGGACGCTGATGACCGTACCGCCGATCAGGCGCGCTGAGTCTTCCAGGGGCAGGAAGAGAAGCTGGCGTGTATTGAGCGCGCGGAACAGAGGGCGCAGGGGATCGGTCGGGCTGAGCTGGTTTTGCAGCAGCAGGCGGCTATCGCGGTGGATGTGGGCGTCCAGGTCGCCGATATTGCTCTGCTTCAGCAGATTGCCGAAAGTATCACGCGCAGCGGCCAGGTCGGCATACGAATAGACGGTAGCTTCGTCGCGGACATCTCCCAGGAGCCAAACGAGCGCGTGCTCGACATTGGGAATCGCTTCGATCAGGTGGCAAAGCGTCGTGGCAATTTCCGCCGCGGTGGAGACGCGCAGCAGAGTCTGCCAGCCATTCAGCAGGACCTGGTTAGCCTGAACCTGCTGGGTCTGGGCTTCATGGAAAAAGGTGTTCTGCAGTGACCCGACCAACTGACCGGCCAGGATCTCGAATACGCTGATATCGTCGAGATCGAACTGTTGATCTGCGCTGCCGAACAGGACCAGGCTGCCGATGATGTCCGTATGCTGGCGCAACGGGAGCGTCAGCACCGACCGGGCGTTGGACAGGATGCCGAGCGGCGTGTAATACCGGTCACGCGAGATATCGGTGAAGGCCTCGATCGTGCCGGTGAACATCGAGCGCATGAACGGATCGGTCAGCGATGGTTCCCGGATCGACGGCGCGAAGCTGAGCTGCTTTCCGCGGAAGTAGCCGGCTGCGTAGATGCGCGCGATACCGTTCTCCGGAATGATGATGGCGGCGCCATACAGCGAAAACGTGGAACAGATCAGCCGTACCGTCTTCTCGATGAAGATTTCCGGCTCCGTCTGCGCGTTGAGCTGCTGGGTCATGTTCATGATCTGGTAGAGCGCAAGCTCGCGGCGAAACTCGCGTTGGTTGCGCTGACCACGCCGGATGCACACGCGCAGCCGGTTGGCGAACTCGACATCCGACAGCGTGCGGTGCACGAAATCGTCGGTCCCAGCCTCGACGAGATTGGCCTGATAAATGCTCGACCTGTTTTCGGTGATGACCAGCAGGGGAGTCTCGGGCTTCAGCCGTTTGAGTTCGACAATCGTAACGTAGGTTTGATCGGCAAAGACTGCGTCATCCAGCATGATCAGCGCATAGGTCCGCTCATGCAGCCGGGTTTCGGCCGACGCGAAATTGTCGACCGTGTCGTAGGTGTAGCCAACCGGAAGTCCGGGAAGATCACCGGACCTCTGATGGGAGATCAGAAGGATGTGCTCGGCGTTGGCGCTTGATCCTGCGCTGCCGCCGGCTGTGCTGTCGGGCTGGTTCATTTGGAACCGATGCTTCCTAATCTCTGAGCGTCGTTAGCTGGATGGGAAGAGGGAATTGGCGATCGTTCCAACACGATAAGGTGGAAAGCGAACTTCCAGAGGCATTGCCCCAAGCTGTATGGTCGACCAATCGCGCAGGGCAAAAGGAGACTTCGAGCGGATGCGCTCCTGATCTACGAACACCCCGCTGGCGCTGTTCTGGTCAATGATGTAGAGAGTCCCGCTGTCGAGCTTGAGCACGGCATGCAGCGGCGCGACCGCCAGATTCTGCGCGTCGTAGGGGTCGAGATCGATATGCGGGACTTCCGGATCGCCGCTGGATCCACGGCCCAGAGTAACTCGGTCAGAGATATAGAAAACCAGAGTGATGCCCATGCGGACAACCCGAAGTGCAATCTGTTGTTGACCGTACATCCATTTCGCGAGTTGGGCTTTATCTTGTTCGCCGGGGCGTGTGCCAGTCGCACCATCAGCCAGAGCGTACGTAAGCATCCCGGACATTCAGCCTCCAAGAGGGCAGAGCGTTACCTTCGTCATATTGCATTTTATATGAAAATTGGGAACAAGGTTGCAGATCGGTGGTAGGGGGTAGAGAAATTTTACATTTTTTGTGACGCATATTTTGTAATACTTGGCAACGACGGGATCATTATCGTTGTAGGTTCAATTTCGCTTAGTTCCTGTTCTTTTCGTGCATTACGTAAGGAAAAAATAAAGCAACAGGCTATTTTCGTCGAGCGTAAATGTATGCAGCTATACGAGTGTTTACACAATTGGTTTTAGCTGCGGTCCAGTATTGTGCCGGAAGGCAGTGCCGTCTTCACAATGTGAGCGCCGACACTCAGACTGCGAGCCCCGCGGACGAGCGCCTATAGCCTTCAGGGAGAGGAAGCAGGACGAACGACTGGATCAGCGCGACGATCTGCTCTTGATCCGCCGCTTCGAGCCGGCCTTCCAGCAGGCGCTGATACAGATTTTGACTCACTTCTACGCGCTTCAGGATGAATTCGGCGGACGCGCCGCACTCGTCTCTGAATACCTCGCTCGGCCAGCGCAGCGTGAGCTCAATGGCTGAGCCCCCTCTGCGCGCCTGATAGATCGGATTGATCTGAAGCCCACCGGCTTGCCACACCCGTTCGATGAGTCCTGCGTAGGAGCGCCACACATCCTCTTTGCCGGCCACCAGGCTGACCACCGGGGCGCGCCGCAGCGCCTCGTCGGAAGGTCGCGCGGAGAGATCCAGCGGCTTACCGTCAAACTGGCTCTTCAACACGTCCGCCTCGACAAACAGGCGCGGATTCAGCGGCTCGAAGCAGCGTCGGTAGTCATCCGGCGAAAGCGGGATGCCGGGGCTGAGATTAGGTACCAGCGCGTTGTGTAAATGCGGGAAGAGCCAGAAACCCGTCGGCTCAGTTACCCGCTTCAGATCGCGCCCCAGCGCCACCTTTGAGCGCACGTAGTGCATGCCATCCAAGCACCAGACGCCGGCGAACATCCCGTCCGGGAAGGGGAGCGGGTACTCGGTATTGAGGCAGATATAGGTCAGATCTGGCGAGATGTAGCGCCTGGCGAGGTAGAGGTTGACCAGATCGTGATCGGCGGAGACGACGTCGAGCTGTGGAAACAGGTGCCGGATCATAAATGAGGTATGGCCGACACCACACGCCAGATCGAGCACTGCGCCCCCGCTCAGAGTGCCGAAGACGGCCAGAAGCGGGATGGAGGCGAGGAAACTGGGGTTGGCATGCCGGTAAAACAGATAATCGGCATAGATGGGTGGGCGCAGCGCACGCAGTGCATCATAGAAACTCATGGAGGGATCGTCGACGATCCGGCGATGCACGTCCCGTTCTTCCCGGAAGGATCGGCCAATCGAGAACCCGCGCCGCTCCAACAGCTCCAGGCCGCGCATCACGAGAGAACGCGGCCCAGGCACCGGCGAGGTCGCGTTGAGAGCGTAGGCCAGGGCGCCCATGCGGTCGCCTGCATCCAGCAAATCCACGATCCGGTTAGCGGTATTGAAGGCCGGCGAGTGCTGCTGAAGGACCAGGATTCCGTCAAGGATTGGATACCGGTAGCATGCGCAGCGGACGATCCCCCAGTTCAGCGCGTCGTCACCGGCCGAAAGATCGGACTCCAGCACCAGCGGGGCCTCGCAGTACGGGCAGTGCAGCTTGCTTAGGAAATCGCGTGTCAGCATTCGAATCCTTGCTCAGCGCGGCAGCGCCAGGAAATGCCCGACGTGCCAGTCGAGCGTCGTGTACGAGTCTTCCAGGCGTGTCACATCGTAGCCGGCCGCGCGCATCAGATTCGAGCACTCTTCGGCTTTTGCTTCAAACGGCGCCGGATTCTCGTCGTCGATCTCGAACAGAACAATCGGGCGGATGGCGCGCAGCAGGCGAGCCATGCCGGTGATCACGTCCTTTTCCGCGCCTTCGACGTCCACCTTGATGACGGAGGGGGGGGTGGTCACCTTGTTGATGAACAGATCGTCGAGCGATGCCAACTCGGCGGAAACCGAGACGGTCGCATCCGGAGGGCGATGGTCGCTGACCAGAGTCGCGCCGCCAGGGTGCTTCGTGAGCAGAAGCTCCGCCTTGCCCGAGGTCGCGCCGATCGCCTTTTGAATCACCTGGACCTGGTTGAAACGATTGAGATGGGCGTTGTGCCGGATCACCGCGACATTTTCCGGCACCGGCTCAAATGCATAGGCGTGGCCGCTTTCCCCGACGAGCCGCGCGCCGATCATCGTGAAGAAGCCGACGTTGGCGCCAACGTCGTAGAACACATCGCCGGGTTTCAGATACTTGGCCAGCGCCTGCTGCACGGGGAGCTCGTTCAAACCGGCGCGGTAATCACCGCTCGCCCGGTGTGTGTCGAATTTCAGTCCGGCGCCGACGCCATCGCGGATCGTGACGACACGACCGCCGAAGATCTTGTTCATAAAGCGGTCGGGAAGAATCCAACCGGCCAGTTGCTCGATCATTTTGTCAAACCTTTGCACTCAGGTTGATCAACGTAGTGCCCGTGTCGTCGCCCCATTCCCAGTTGACCAGCAGGCCCACCCGGGTGATTGACAGAGGCGTGAACTTCGGATAGACATCGGTGAGCGCGCGATAGAGCACAGCCTCATCGTTCACCAGCGCCATGTAGTGCAGCCCGTCGAAGACGACGCGCAGGCGGAAAGACTTGCCCCAGGTCACGTGGCGCGTGAGCATGGTCCACACTGCGTCGTAGACTTCCTCGAAGCCGTTTAAATGGAAGAACGAGGAGATTGAAACGCCGGGATGGTCATCGTCGAGGTAGATGGCGACGACGATGTAATTGTCGGCATCCTGCCAGAAGACGACGCCGGTACGTCCTCTTTCGCCCTGCCCGCGTTGAACTCCCGGCGGCACCATCTCAAGTTCGAGATCGGCAAACTGCGCGTTATCCCAGTCAAACGTGAAGGCCGTGCGTCCGGGGTTGGGCTCCTGGACGGTAGCGCGCACCCGAGCGGTGTCGTTCCCGAGGAGGTCGATGTACCCGCGTCCGACTGTGCGTTCCCAGACTTTGCCGCCCGTGGTCGTTTCTTTGCCCTCCAGCGACCGGGCCGGGCCGGCGAACGACTCGCTGACCACGACCTTCTGCCCCAGGCGATACCAGGGCGCGCCCAGATCCAGGCTGGGATGCATGGGGACAGTGCGCGGGTGGGCTTCAAAGTGATGCAGGTGCGCACCGCTGCCTTCCGCCCACAGTCCGACGCCGTGGGCGTTTGCCAACCGAGCGTCGTCGAAGCGCTTCCCGAAGAGGAGGACGCCGTCGAGGGTGGCGGCGATCGTTCGACCGTCGTCGAGGACTTGCAGGGAGTGTTTTGCGCTGACCTGCGGGTCAACCTGACCCGAGGCGACAAGGTCGAGGCGGCCGTCGCGGACGATGGCTAGATGGCAGCCCTGGTCGTCCAGCCAAAGGCGCCAGTGATCCTGCGTGCTCTCCGCGCGCCAGATCAGGCCCGCGCGTCCACCAGGAGAGCCTTCCAGCACCGTGTGGATCAGTCCTGAGGGTGTGTCCGGCGTCAGAACGGCGACGGATTCCGCACCTGTGCCCGCGACGGCGCCGGCTTTCGTACGCAGGAATGCGCTGTCATCCCCCGTCCAGCGCCCGCCGATTTCAGCTTCGGAGCCTTGCACATTCCCCCCACCAAGTAAGGAGTCGGCCGCGTGCGCCGTGCCATACCACTGAGCCAGTTCCGGGATCGCGGCTACGGACACGCCGTAGACGCGCGTGTCGTTGCGGAAGCCTATCTGCCCGATCACGCTCTGATGAACGCCGGCGTAGACCTGTGGATCGTCCCGGAAGGGTTCAATGGCGAGCGGTCGCAGGCCGGGATACACGGACATGCCGTTGGCATCCTGAACCGAGGCCGCATAGTAAGCCGCACCACGTTCGCGCAGAATCACGATGTAATAGATCTGGATGTTCTGGACGCCGTGTACGGCCGGCAGCGGGGATGCGCCGCCGATCGCCCAGAGTTCTCCATTGTTCGCGCCCAGCGCGTGCATGACGAAACCGCTGCCTGCGGGCATCGAGGGGCCGGGGGCGACTTCGGGAAACCAGCCGACGGCGAGATTCTCGTCCAAAATCCGCGGATTCAGCGTGTTCTGACGAAGGGCACGCCACCAACGCACCCGGCGCACAAAACGGCTGGGGTGATCGGTGGTGATCCAGCGCGCCATCCGCTTAAGGATGATGCTCTTTTCGTTCCAGGGTGCGCTGCCCAGCGACCAGCGAAACAGGCGGCGCCGAAGCGTATCCGCAAAGTCATCGAGTTGGGAGGTGTTATGCGCGTTGACCATGAACACGCTGAGGGCGAGGCCGTTCTGACGCTCGTAGGGACCATAGGCAATCCCTGCCCGCCCCCAACCTGCATTCAGCAGCGGCTGGATTCTCAGCGCGTGGTTATCGATGCCGATGATGCCCTCCGCATCGACGCCCTGTCGGACGGGCTGCCCTGGCGCCTGGCTGCCGATAACCTTGCCGGGGGCGCGGTCCTGATCGAAAGTGTCTCGCAGGAGAAGTACGGCTTCGGTCTGCGTGGTCTGCGTGGTCTGCGGATGAATCATGCACTTCGCCTCACTGCTCGAAAGAACTCCCTCTGGCCGAAGAAGCAGGCCAGGAATTGTCCGTTGGAAACGTCGCCGAGGGTTGGCCACCCGGCATTCTCGATGAGCGGCGTCATCTGTGAGCGATGCGCCTCCAGCGCCCGCCGCTTCTGGACCAGTACGTCACCGACGTTGACTGCACAGCGAAAATCGCCAGCCAGTCGCAACCCGAACGCTGTGCCGAGTGAGTTGCGCAGGATGATCAGACGCGTCTTCCAGCCATCCGCTGAGGGATCAATCCAGGGCAGACTGTACCAGCACCAGATAGGATACTCAAAAACGCTCATGGGGGACGATGAGTCGGCCAGGGCCCTATGGACGATATGCGTCGTCATCCGGTGATCCGCCGACCAGAGCAGCGGCTCTCCTGCATACGGGAGATAGACTTCTTCCGGTTGGTGTTCCGCCAGGATAGACCGAACACGCGCGATGGCAGTCTCGACATGGTCTCCCAGGCGCTTCTCGGGAAAGCTGAGCGGAATGATGTCCTCCGATTCCAGCCCGAGCGCACGGCCTGCCGCGTAACCTTCGTCCGTCCGAATCGCGCTGAGCTTCTCAGCCGGCATCAGATGCGGATGCGACTGGCTGCCGTCGGTCATGAAGACGATTTTCACCGCCGCCCCGGCGCGCTTCTTCCGGATGATCAGGCCGCCGCAGCCCAGCGTTTCGTCGTCAAAGTGCGGCGAGAACACAATGGCCGAGCGCGCGAGTTCACCTGCCGGGTAATCCTGGGCGCCGGTTGTCATTCGAGCGAGAAGAGAGTCTCGCAGCCATGTGCGTAGCGTCATGGGTGACCCGGCTGCGCGACCAAGCGGTCGAATTCCGTAACCAACTGCTGCCCGATGTGATCCCAGGTGAAGTGGGTCAGGATGTGCTGACGTCCACGCTGGCCGAACGCTGCCCTGCGGGTGTCGTCGCTGAGCATGTCGACGAGGGCATCGGCAAGCTGGTCTGCTCGATCGATCTCGAACAGCAGCCCGGTTTCGCCATGGATGACCATATCGGGGATGCCGCCGACGCGCGCCGCGACGACCGGGGCGCCACAGGCCATGGCTTCGCCAATCGGGAGTGGGAAGGCCTCGGAAAGCGACGAGTTGATATAGATATCCGCATTCCGGTAGTAATCGGCCAGTGCTTCGTGCCGCACCGTTCCATGAAAGATGATGCTGCTCTTCAGCTCCGGCGGGATCATCGCCTGGAGTTCGTCGTAGTAGCGGTCCTGCTTGCCGTCTTCCCCGTAGTACTTCATGAGATCGGCCACGCGCGGATCGCGATCCAGCTTGATCAGAAACTCTGGCGGGGCAGAGCCCAGCGGCCCGGCAATATCGAGGACGACATTGTCGATGCGCTGGCGCACCTTCTTGAAGGCTTCGATGGCGACATGCACGCCTTTTTCCGGCGAGACCCGACCGACGAACAGGATCCGTCGGGGCGCATCGGGCGTTCGGGAGAGAGGCGCCTTGCCGGCGCTTCCTGCCTGGTTGAAATCCTTCAGATTAACCCCGTTGGACACCTTGACGAAACGGTTGGCCAGCTCAGGAAACCGGTGCGTGGCGTTTTCCACGACGTGCGTGGCGCAGCCCACAACCAGGTCGGTTTGTTCCAGGGCAGGGCGGACGAGGTCGGCGTCGATCTGACCCAGCCAGTCGCAGTTCATGTTGAGCACGATCTTGCTGTGCGGATTCTGCGCGCGAATTATCGGAATGAACTGAAAGAAGTTCATGACGTAGATCAGGTCGAACTGCTGCTGACGAAGATCGCTGGCGAGCCGGCGCGCATAGAACCAGTAGTAGTAGGGCGTCGCGAAGAAGGGCCGGTGCCGATTGCCCCGCGCGGAGAGGCGCTCGTAGGCGACTTTGAACGGTAGGGACAGTCGATTCTCGATGCTGCTGCCAGGAATCGCTCGATAGCTGAACCGATCATCCTGCTCGATCACGGTGTGCAGCGTGTACTTGTCCGCCGCGGAATAGAACGTAACGCTGTGCGTTTTGGGAATGCGCAGAGCGGCCTCGCGCGCGAGGATGCCGATTGAGGTCGTCAGCGAACCCTGACTGGGCAGCATACGATCCCACGGCTGACACACAATAGCGATCTTCATTGAAAAACTCACCTTGGTGGGAGAACCTGGTCCGATCAGACGACAAGGATCTCGGCGTTGGGCGCAGAGTCCCTGAGCATTTGCCGAATTTCGGACTCGTACAGCCGGTTCATCACGAGAACGACATCCGGCCGGTGTTCCTGCAGCGACTCGACAGAGACGATCTGATGCCCGGTGCCGGCGGTGAACATCCCCTGCTTGCGCGGGTTGATGTCGACCACCTGGGCAATGCTGTTCTTGGCTGGATTGGCATTCAGAAAGGTTACGCCTTTCGAGCCGGCGCCCCACAGGACGACGCGCTGATCCTGCTCTTCCAGTTCTTCGAGCATGTACGTCCAGTAGGTGAGCTTTTCTCGGTAGCGCTGGCTGAAATCGATGGTCAGCTGTTCGAGATGGCGAATCGTCCAGTCGCTGGAAGGCGCGTGCCCGTTGTGGTTTTGCGGCAGCGTAGCCTCCAGGCTGATAAACTGCCCGCCATAGGCCTCCTCCTGGCGCAGAATTTCGAAGCCGCTGTCTGCAAACAGGCGGATCAGCGAATTCGGCGTGAAGTAGCCACAGTGCTCGTAGATTATGTCCCACACGCTCAGATCGCGCAGGCTGAACAGGGCGTTGGGTACTTCAAAGTAAACGACACTGCTGTCGCCTGCCAGCATCGATCGCCGGATGTCCGCCAGGAAGGCACGTGGTTCCTGGATATGTTCCAGGACGTGGCGGCAGCAGATCAGGTCGGCCTGATATTCGCTGTACTTCTCTGAGTAAAAATCCTGAACGAAGGTAATTTCCTGCTGCTGTTCGTCCTCTGGTGTCGGGACGTAGCTGGGATCGAAACCATAGCAGCGGTTGCTGCCGTTCCGGGCCATCAACCGGAGGAAGTCGCCCTTGCCGCAGCCGACGTCGACGATCACCTTGTTTTGCAGAGTGTAACGGTGGGTCAGCCCTTCGGCGAGTTCGTCGGCGAACTCCTGGAAGCGTGGCGAGAAGTGCAGTGAGTTCTCGTACTGCTGGGTGTACGCCATCAGCTCCGGGTCGAATGCGATGTTGAAGATGTGGCCGCATGTGTGGCAGAACGCGAGCCTGATGTTGCCACGCGGCACCGTAAGCGCCTGTTCTCGCGTGGGCAGCAAGACGTTGCAGTGTGTCGGCACGCCGGGCAGATCAAAAAATGTATTCAACTCGCAGTTGCCACATACTGGACACGAGGTCCGTTCGGAATTGCTCATAGTATTCTCGCCCATCGCACGACTACAAGGACAGCATTGAGGTTTTAATATTCATTTCCTCGAGCATTGCGCCGATCTCCCGACAGTAAATCGGGTTCATCACAATCACCGTGTCGGGTTGAAGTGCCTTCAGAAACTCCGGCTGCACAATCTCCTGACCGGTTGTTGCCATGAACTTGCCCATCTTTTTGGGATTGATATCGACGACATGCTGTATCTGGTGATGAAGCCCCAGTGTTGTCAGAAAGGCCACCCCCTTCGAGCCGCCACCCCACAGCACAACCTGCTTGCCTTCCGCAGCCAGTCCTTCGATCTTGTCCTTCCACTGATTGCGGAGGTTTTCGACCTCAGTGACGAAATGCATGACCAGCGCACGTGTTTGCGCGTGTGCTTCCGGAGGGAGCACGGGCCCCGCTTCAGACACCGCCGGCCGGGCCTCGACAACCAGATACTGGTCGTCGTAGACCGTGTAGGTGCGCTCCACCACGAAACCGCTTCGTTCGAACAGGTAGGTCAGTGACGAAGCCGTGAAATAGGAGCAGTGTTCGTAGTAAACATCCCAGAAGGCGGTATCGCGCAGGACATACTCAGCATTTGGGACCTGAAAGAACACAACGCAATCAGGATTATCGGCGATGGACTGGCGTACGTTGGACATGAACTCGAACGTGTTCGAGATGTGCTCAAGGGTCATCTTGCAGCAGATGAAATCGCCACGGTAAGCGCGGTATTTCTCCGAGTAGAGATCGGCGACGAACTGCACCCGGTCCCGGGCCTCGCTGGCAATCGGTTCGCCGCGATAGGCCGGGTCGAAACCGATCCCGCTATTGCCGCCCAGCTCGCATAATTCGAGCAGGAACTCGCCCTGACCACACCCGATCTCGATGATCGACTTGCCGTGAAGGTCATGCCGGGCGATCAGATCCAGAGCCATCGACCGCGCGAAGGCGCTGAAGGTGGGTGAGTAGGATTGGGTGGCCTCGTAACGTCCGGCATATTCCTGAAGATGGCCGTCAAACGTGACGTTGCTGATGAAACCGCAGTGGTCGCACAACCCCAGATGGATCTGCCCGGAGGGGTAGTGCAGGGCCTCCTCGCGCGTGTCCAGCAGCAGCACGCTGTGAACTGGCGCGCGTTCGACCCTGTAAAAGACCTCCATTCCGGCAGATCCACAATTTGGGCAGGCGAAACTCGACGGCATCGATAGTCCTTGAAAACCCTAAACAAACCCTAAACGACGGTGAGCTTTGGCAGCGGGACGATGAACTGACCGCCGCTTTTTCGGTACATATCCTGCTGGGCGATGATCTCGTCGGCGAAGTTCCAGGCCAGGACCAACACGAAGTCTGGTTTGTCCTCCAGCAGCCGCTGAGGGGCGTGGATAGGCAGATGGGTCCCCGGCATGAAGCGCCCCTGTTTGAAGGGGTTGAGGTCCACGACGTAATCGAGCTGTCGCAAGTCGATGCCGGTATAGGCCAGCATGGTCGTGGCTTTCGCCGCTGCGCCATAGCCGACAATCGTCTTGCCTTCGCTCTTCAGCTTGCCCAGCAGGGCCATCAGCTCGTCGCGGAAGCGGTTGATGCTGTCGGCGAAGTTGGTGTAGTAGGCATAGTGGTCCGTCTGGCGGTCCTTCTCCATACGGAGCAGCGACTGCACGGTTTCCGAAACGGCTTCGCGCTGTTCCACGAACAGGCGCAGCGATCCTCCGTGGATCTGCAAGCGCTTCACGTCATCCAGGTAAAGGTTGTGCCGCCGGAACAGGTTGTCGAGCGCTGTCACGGAGAAGTAGCACAGATGCTGATGGTAGATGGTGTCAAATTCCCGGTGATCGATCAGGTCGATCAGGTACGGCACTTCGATCACGGCCACGCCGTCTTCCGCCAGGAGGGTGCGAATGCCTTCGACAAAGCCGTTCAGATCCGGCACATGGGCCAGCACGTTGTTGGCCAGAAAGACGTCGGCGCGGCGCCCGCGCTCGGCTACCAGTTGGCGCGCCAGATCGACTGTGAAGTAGGTCATCAGGGTCGGGACGCCAGCCGCCTGTGCGGCCTTGGCCGGCGGCGCTGCCGGGTCGATGCCCAGCACGGTGATTCCGCGCTCCATGAAGTTCTTGAGCATGTAGCCGTCGTTGCTGGCCGCCTCGACCACCCAGCTTGAACTGTCCAGCCCGCGTCGTTCGATGATATCCAGCGCGCTGCCGCGGAAGTGCGCCAGCAGTACCGGCGAGACCGACGAGAAGTAAGGGTAGTCCTCGCCGAACAGAATATCCGGTGAGACACTCTCGGTGATCTGGACCAGCGTGCAGTCCGGGCAGAAGACCAGCTCCAGATTGGCCAGTAGTTCCGGCTTATCCAGGAGGTCTTCAGTCAGCAGCCGGTCAGCGAGAGGCGTATCGCCGAAAGAAACGATGGGCAGCAGGTTGGTGCTTCCGCAACTGCGGCAGCCGAGCGTCGTGGTCATCTTGTGTCCCTAGTGCGAAGCGACGGATGCGATTTCATTGGCCAGCCAGCGAAGGCTGTTGCCGTCCAGTCTGCCGTCGTCGATTAGCTTCTGAAGGTGGGCAATGCGCTTGTACTGGATACCCTCGAACGCTTCCACCGTGATCCCGACGCGCTGGTAGGCGGCGTAGAGTTCCTCGGCGCCTCGCCGGGCGGTCCACTGCGGCTGGAAGTTCGGAAGCGCGCCCCGAATCTTGTCACAGTTGACCCGGTAATTCCGTTTGTCCGGGCCCCCGTCGGCTGCATATTCGATGCGGCAGTTCGGCACCACGTCGCGCACCAGCTCTGCCAGTTCTGACACGCGGTAGTTCTCGGTCGTCTGGCCGACGTTGAAGACCTGGTTGCGCACCACATCTTCCGGAGCGTCGAGTACCGCGATGAAGGCACGCGCAATGTCCTCAATGTGCACAATCGGCCGCCAGGGCGAGCCGTCGCTCTTGATGTAGACCTGACCGGTGGTCACGGCCCAGGCGACCAGGTTGTTGAGGACCAGGTCGAAACGCAGCCGGGGCGAGACGCCATAGGCTGTGGCATTGCGCAGGAAGGTCGGGCTGAAACCGGCATCCGCGAGTGGGGCGATATCAGCTTCGGCGCGTACTTTCGAGACGCCGTACGGCGTGACCGGGTTCAGTTCTGATTCTTCGTCGACCGGGGTATCGCCGGCTGCGCCGTAATTGCTGCATGACGAGGAGAAGACGAACTTGCGCACGCCGGCCTCTTTGGCGGCCTTGGCGATGCGCACCGAGGCAAGGTGGTTGATCTCGTAGGTCAGCGACGGGTCGAAGTTGCCCAGCGGATCGTTGGACAGCCCGGCTAGGTGGAAAACCGCGTCGAAGCCTTCAAGGTCTGCCGGGGTGACGTCGCGGACATCCTTTCGGACCGACGAGATCGCCGGCATATCTTCGCCAAACGTGCAATCGCGGAAATAGTCCGTATCGAGACCGCTGACCTCGTGGCCCAGTTCTGTCAGCATCGGCACCAGGACAGCGCCGATGTAGCCTTTATCGCCCGTAACTAAGATGCGCATGTTGTTGTCTATCCCATATCTTCCAGGGTGCGTCGCCGGACTGCCAGAGTTCTTCGAGTCGGTGCTTGTCGCGCAGGGTGTCCATACACTGCCAGAAGGAGTGGTGCCGGTAGGCCATAAGCTGGCCGTCCGCCGCAAGGCGTTCCAGCGGCGATTTCTCCCACTGCGTGTCGTCGCCGTCGATGTAATCCATGATGGCGGGTTCGAGGACGAAGAATGCGCCGTTGATCCAGCCTTCGGCCGTCTGCGGTTTTTCGGTGAAGCAGGTGATTTGATCGCCCTCGAATTCCAGATGGCCGAAGCGCGCCGGCGGACGCACTGCAGTCATCGTCGCCAGCTTGCCGTGCGAGCGGTGATATGCCAGCAGGGCATCCAGGTCGACGTCGGAGACGCCGTCACCCCAGGTCAGCATGAAGGTGCTGTTGCCCAGGTAGGGCGCCAGGCGCTTGATGCGGCCGCCGGTCAGGGTGGCCATGCCGGTGTCGATCAGCTCGACACGCCAGTCGGGGCCAGGCGCGCCTTCCATCTCGACGGTTCCGGTCTTCATGTCGATAGTGAGATTGCTGTTCAGGCGAGCATATTCCGACATGTACTTCTTGATGTATTCGCCTTTGTATCCCAGGGCAATCACGAATTCATTGTGGCCGTAGTGGGCGTAATGCATCATGATGTGCCACAAAATGGGAATGCCGCCGATCTCGACCATCGGCTTCGGTTTCGTCTCGGTCTCTTCGGACAAGCGAGAACCTACACCACCTGCCAGTATTGCTACTTTCATGGGCTTGTGTCCTCTAACTGCTGCATACGAAGCGAAGCTTTTTTTGAAATACGGCGCATCCGCAAACCGCTGAGTTCTTCTAACATATCGTGCCATCGCTTGAATCGAACGTAATATCCGACGACGATGTTCAGACTGGCGATTCGTTCCCTTAATGGCGCCTTGCCCGACAGGGCTGCACTGGTGAATCCACGCATCCGCCGCAGCCGGTGCATCAGACCGGACTGCTTGGCGCGGGTGTCGACCCAGACTTCCTGACCCTCAATCGTGGCGCGGCTCATGGACTGATCGGCATGGCGGCGGTTGAGAAAGAGCGGCTCCTGGACCAGGATGATGCGCCCCAGCATGACCAGTTGGGCGAGCAGGAGCTTGTCACTTCCATAGAATCGGTCCAGCAGGCCCGTGCGCTCCAGCGCTTCCTTGCGGAACACGCCGAAAATCTCGAAGACCCAGTCCGTTTCCAGAATGATGGCGCGGAACCGTTCGCTGGCCCGTGCCGAGTTGAACCTGCGATCCTGCGAGTCTTTTCCTAAATAGATGATGCGTCCGAGCTCGTCAAAGAAATGATTGCTGCCATCTTCGAGCGGCGCGAGCGGGGTCCCATCCTGGCTGATGAGCTGGGTATCGGAATGGCAGAGCACCACGCTCTCGTCCGCTTCTAAAATGCTCATGCAGCGCTCCAGATAGGTCGGGGCGATCAAATCGTCATGAGCCGCCCATTTGAAATACTCCCCGCGCGCCTGGGAGACCACAAAATTGAAGTTTTCAACCGCCCCCTGGTTTTCCGTTCGCCGCACATAGCGCACCCGGCTATCCTGTTTGGCGTAGCGCTGGGCGATCGCCGCGGTCTGATCGGTGGAGCAGTTGTCGGCGACGATGATTTCGAAGTCAGTATAGGTCTGCGCCAACAGCGAATTCAGGGCTTCCGCAAGGAATTTGTCGCCGTTATAGACTGGCAGTCCGATGCTCACACGGGGAGAGTCGGTCGAATTGGCGCCAGAACGTGACTGATGTACTACTTTCATGGTGAAAACCTTAACTTTTCCTTGCGCGATGCTGTGGTAACCTAAACACATGTGGACTTGAAAAAAGGTTTACGGTCAGGATCTCCGATGGAAACAGTGCTGAATATCTTGATTGTCTGGTTTCTGGTATCCATACCAGCATCGCTGATCATCGGTGCTCTCCTTGGGCGCCGCGCAACGCGGCAGGCCGGCGCATCATCTGGTCTGTGGCTTTCAGTGCAGCGTCTGCTGGCGCGCCGGGGTTCACCCCAGCTTGCGCCCGGAAAGACGATCCTGAGCCGCCCTCACCTATACCTTTGAAGAGTCGTATTTCCGCAGCCCCAACTCCTGCATCAAAATCAGGAAGATGAAACTGGGGTTGTTGATCAGATAGCGACGCCCCAGTCGCCGCGGTTCACTGATCAGCCTGAAGAGCCACTCTAGTCCGCGCCGCTGCATCCAATGCGGCGCTTGCTTTTTCAGCCCCGCGTGAAAATCGAACGCCGCGCCCACCCCGATCATCGCCGTCGCATTCAACCGCCCCAGGTGCGCACTCATCCACTTCTCCTGCTTGGGCGTGCTCAGCCCGACCCAGACAATATCTGCCTGGGAGCCGTTGATGTGCTGGACGATTTCCTCGTCCTCTGCCGCAGTGAGAGGCCGAAACGGCGGGGTGTACGTGCCGACCACGTTGAGGTGCGGAAATTGCGCCGCTAAACGCGACGCCAGCAGATCGGCAACCCCGTCGCCGCCGCCGTAGAAGAAGTGGCGGTAGCCCGTCGTGGCGGAGACCCTGCACAACTCCAGCATGAGATCGGGTCCGTAGACTCGGTCGACATATCGGAAACCGCGCCGGTGGCTGACCCAGACGAGAGGCATTCCGTCCGGGGTGACCAGGCCGGCGCGATTATGCATGTCCCGCACCGCGGAGTCGCGCTGCGACTCCATAATGCCGTGAACGCCGGTAATCGTGACGTAGTGGTGCTCACGGCGTTCGGCCCATCCCGCAATGACATCGAGCGCAATTTGCATGTTGATGGCGCTGACGTTGACGCCGAGAACGTTGACATGCTTCGGTGTTGTGGACATTCCGCTCGCCCCGGCCGTGTTAATCTTCGGCCATGGCTAGAGTGGGAAGCACGCCTTCCCGCTCCAGCTTGTGTTTCACCTGTTCTTCGATCCAGGCGTAAGTCTCGGCCAAACCCTCTTCCAGGGAAATCTGCGGCTCCCAGCCCAGTACCTTGCGGAGCTGGCTGTTGTCGGAATTCCGCCCGCGTACGCCCTGAGGCCCGGCAATGTGCTTCGGCTCGATCTTGACCTCGGCGATCTCGGCGATGATCTCGGCGAGCTGGTTGATGGTGACCATCCGATCCTGGCCGAGATTGAGCGGCTCATTGTAGTCGGACCGCATCAGCTTGTAGATGCCGTAGACGCAGTCGTCGATGTAGCAGAATGACCGGGTCTGCTCGCCGTCGCCCCAGATCTCGATGACCGGGTTGCCGGTGAATTTGGCCATGGCGATCTTGCGGCACATGGCTGCCGGGGCCTTTTCACGACCGCCTTCCCAGGTGCCTTTCTCGCCGAAGATGTTGTGGAACCGCACAATGCGGGTTTCCATCCCGTAGTCCTGCTGGTAGTAGTGCGCCAGGATCTCCGTGACCAGCTTTTCCCAGCCATAGGCATCCTGGGGCTGCGCAGGGTAGGCGTCGGATTCCTTCAGCGGTGTGACGTTGGCATCCGTCTGCAGATATTCCGGATAGATGCATGCGGAAGACGTATACAGGTAGCGCTTGACCCCGCTCAACCGCGCCGCTTCCATAGTATGGAGGTTGATCAGCGCGTTGTTGTGCAGGATGAGCGCGTTGTTGGCCGAGATGAAGCCCATGCCGCCCATGTCGGCTGCCAGGGCATAGACCTCTTCAATACCCCCGCGCATGGCCTGGAGACAGCTATCCCAGCGCCGCAGGTCCAGGATTTCGAATTCGTCAGCGTCGGTTTTCGAATACTCGGGATGCTTCAGGTCGACGCCGCGAACCCAATAACCCTGCGCTTTCAAGTAGGTCACCAGGTGGCTGCCGATGAAACCGCCAGCGCCGGTAACCAGAACCTTCGTTTGCTGATCCATAATCCTCAAATGACCTTTCTGTTTCGATCCGATGCCCAACTATGGAGTGCCCGATGGTGGGGGCGCCAAGATTTGAGAATGTGCGAGTTGCTGCGCTCGCTCAGAACGAGCCCTTGCCGCTCAGAACGACCGGGATGGTCCGGAACATGATCTTGAGGTCGAGCAGCAGCGAGTAGTTCTGAATGTAGTACAGATCATCTTTCGTACACAGGTGCATTGGCTTCTCGTCGCTGCGGCCGTTGATCTGCCACCAGCCGGTGATGCCGGGGGGAACGACGAAGCGCTGGTACTGCCATTCTTCGTAGTCCTTGACCACCCAGGGCATTTCCGGCCGCGGGCCGACCAGGCTCATGTCGCCCAGCAGCACATTGATGAGCTGCGGAAGTTCATCGATGCTGGTCTTGCGGATGATCTTGCCCACCTGCGTGATTCGCGGATCGTTCTTCGTCTTATGAATCACGTGGCCGGCCTCGTCCGTGACGTTGACCTGCTGCTGAATCTTCTCGGCGTTGACGACCATCGAACGGAACTTGAACATGTAGAACCGGCGGCGGTACTCGCCCACGCGAAGCTGGCGGAAGAAGACCGGCCCAGGCGAGTCCAGCTTGATGGCGATGGCCACCAGCGAGAACACTGGCAGAACGAGCAGAAGCGCAGCGGAAGACAGCACGATATCGATAAGCCGCTTGAGCATCCGGTCACGCAGGCGCATGCGATTGGGGATGCCGGATGAGAGTTGGAAGCGCTCGATCAGTTCAGCGGACGGCGAGAAGCGCTTGTCTTCCAGCGAGACCGGGATCAGGTAGACTGCCACCGGCAGAAGGCAAAGCTTCGCATACAGATCTTCAAATGCCGGTTCGTTGGCGCTGGGCAGCACCATGACGACCGCTTCGATCTGGTTCTGCATAATCACGGCTTCCAGGTCGCTGCTCAGGGTGCCGATCACCGGATAGCGGTCGTCGGCCAGTTCGGTTTCACGTGCCAGTTCATCTGCCAGCACGCCGCAGATGGCGAAGCGGCGACGGCGGTCGCGGCCGGCCTGCTCGGCAAACTCGACGCCCATCGGGTGACTGCCGACCAGCAAGGTCCGGCGCGATTGCGGGACGAGCACACCGACCATGCGCCAGCCGATCACCCCGGCCACATTCAGGCCGAGGAACACCAGCAGGAAATCGACCGGGAGCGCCATGCCGAGGACCGTGACAATGGCCACCAGCAGGATCCAGGCATTGAGCACTGCGAATGTGACGCGCATGAGCAGCGTGCCTGCGCCCGATGTACGTTCGTCAGCGTAAGGCGACCAGAAAAGGAAACTGGCCATCCAGAAGGCCAGGACCATCGCCATGAAGGGGATGGTGACCAGCGATGCCTCCGGAGCCAGTTCGCCGATTGCCGACAATCCGAACTGGGTGAGCAGCAGCGCGGCGAAGGTCATTGCCAGATCGAACCCCAGTGCAGCAAAGGCCTGCTGCATCATTTCGCGCGGAACCGGATGGTTTCCAATCGGGACCACCCTTGGCACAGCCTGCATGATTAGCTTTCGAGGAAATAATGACACCATGATACCCCCCGTGCTTGCCCCCGCCGATATACAGTAAAACGTGGCATGGATGGATGATGACGACAATGAGTGAAAGGTGATGATCACTACTACAAAGATATCGATTGCGACTTGAGGCGCGCTAAACTTGCGGGGACGACCGAAGTTTTTACGAATTTCGCCTATTCTTCGGTTGGGGTTCTAAATGGCCTAAATGCCTAAAGACTGTGAATTTCGTCTAGAGAAGGCTGGAAGGCGATGTGCGGCGCGCCTTTCGCTAACGCCGCACCAATGAGGGGAGAAAGTGGAGCCTTAACGGCAGATTAAACCCTAAACTAAGCCCAAAATTGATCACCCTGGCGCGTCACACACAAGCGTGGAGGAAGGGGTGGTGCCACGATTCTGGTCAGGAGCGGTAGTAATCGGTCTTACCATATGGCTGCCGGAATTCGCGGTTGCGGTTGACGATCACGCCGCTGATCTCCGACCCGATCTGCTCAAACTGAGCATGGGCTTTCAAGGCAGCATCCCGCCGGGTTCTACCCAGTTCCACGACCAGCACCACCGAGGCCGCGGTGGCCACCGCCACTGCGGATGCATCGGCCAGCACAAGGCAAGGCGGCGTATCGATCAAAATCACGTCGAACTGATTCCTCTGCTGCAACTCTTTCACCAGATGTGCCATTTCCTGTGAGCCGAGGATCTCGGTCGAATGAGTCGGGCTTTCGCCGGAAGTCATAACCATCAGGCCGTTGATCTTTGTCTTTTGGAGAGCCTGTTCCGGCGTGGTCTTGCGGCCTTTGTTATTCTGCGGCTTTTCCGGGTTGGCGTTGCTGATCAGCGTCGACAGCCCAATATGATTGTTGAGTTCGAAGACCTGGTCCACCGTGGAGCGGTGCAGGTCGGCATCAATCAGCAAGACGCGCATTCCCGACATCGCCATGGATACCGCGAGGTTGGTGGTAATGAAGGTCTTCCCTGCCCGCGATTCGGCGCTGGTCATCAGGAAGACGCTGCACCTTGCGTCTTGCCCTAACTCTTTCCGTGTCGAGAGGAGATTGATGCGTACGTTTCGGAAGTCTTCTGTGACGCGCGCCCTGGGAAAGGCGGTTGTGACCAGATAAGACGGCTTATTGCGTTTGATCTTGACCGTGTTGGTGATAGAGCCAAGGACCGGCACGTCGATCAGATCGTCCACGTCCTCGACGGTACGAACCGAGGTATTCGAGAATTCCAGGAACAGTATTCCTGCGACTGCCAGCATGGCGCCGACCACGGCTCCGGCTGCTCCAACGACCATTGGACGAAGGCCAATCGGCTCAGGCTCTGGCCGGGCAGCCTCGATGATCTCCAGCCGGTTTGTCCGGTTTGCCAATAGCAGGAAGCTCTGCGAAAGCTGGGCCAGGATGGCCCGCGAGGAGTTCAACTGATCGACCGAGCGGTTGTATTCCGCGGTGAGCGCTACGATTTGTTCTTCGTCAGCGTCTTCCGTCGCGGCATTCAGACGTGAATAAGCGTCTTCTGCCTGGCGATTGGTGAGGTCGATCTGCCGGTTCACATCATCGATCTGCGCCCGCAGCGAGTCGAGGCTCTCCTGCTGAGCGTCCGTAAGCTCTGATGGGCTGCTCTCAATCAGCACCTGGGCGATCTCGTTCGCGATTTCGGCGGCCGCTTCCGGGGTTGTGTAGGTGACGCTAATCTGTAGGATAGGCGTCTCCGGAACGACAGAGGCCGAGACCGTGTAGCTCAATTCCTGTGTGGTGATGGGGAGACTGAGATTCGTTCGGACTGTATCCATGACATCGAAGGTGATGAGCTGCGCATAGGTGAGCGCGAGTGCCGCCCCCGTATTGATCTGCTGAATGCTGGGATCAGGCGAGGTGATCACGCTGCCGATGAAAATGCGAACGTGCGACGCATAGTAGGCTTGCTGACGCGATCGCAGAAAGTAGGTTGCGGCGCCTGCAACCGCTGCCGCGAGGATCACCAGCCAAAGGTATTTGAGGACGGCTTTCAGGTATTTGTTGGTCGAAGAGTCCATGTTACGTCCGGGATCTTTGGCACTTCATATGGAATGAAAGCGATGAAATGAGAACAACGGCGCAGGTGGTCGTCCGCCGACACACCCACCCACTATAGCACCCTTCGTCAAGTCTACGCCCACGATGTCCCAATGGTCATGCTATTGCGTTGGTGCCAACTCAGCGGTGCCATGGTGAGGATGTCCTCACGCCGCGGCGATACTGCCATAGGCTTCTGATTCGGACAAGGCAATTATTAATGAAGATTTGTAAAAATGCTAACAGTCGCCCTCAGTACCCCTAAACATTTAGCATCACGCAAGTTGAAGCGGATACGCTGAACCATACACAAACAATGGTGCGACAAGGCAGCAATTCTCACATCGCCAGATAGTGATGAGCTATAGGGCAGCGCAGGAGATACATGACAGATTATGTGGGGAAGCCTCCCAGAATAGGCTCAGGTACGGTCAGCGGCTTCTTCAGTCGTTATTCCGGCTGGATGCAGAAAATCAGTGGTGCGCTGCTCGACCAGGCAGTGTTCGCGGGCAGCAACTTCGTCATCAATATCATCCTCGCGCGGCACATGACCCTCGACCACTACGGCGCATTTGTGGTGGTCTACACCTGGTTTTTGCTTTGCCAGAATATGTACGACGCCTTCCTGACGGAGCCGATGGCTATCCTCGGAAGCGGCAAGTACTTCAGCCAGCTCAAGGAGTACCTTGGCTACACCTTCGCCGGCCATGTCATCGTCACACTGGTTCTGGCGCTGCTGCTCGGGCTGGGCGCAACCGTTTCGGGCCTCTTCGACACGAATTTGATCTCCGGGACGATGTACACAGCGGCGCTGGTCTGCCCAATCCTGCTGACGCGCTGGCTGACACGGCAGCCGTTCTACATCATTGCCCAACCGCACTGGTCGGCCCTGGGCGGCATCATCTACTTTGTGATCGGACTTGCGGGAACCGTCCTGCTTGACCGGGCTCAGCAGTTGACTCCCAGCAATGCGCTGCTGACCATGGCGGTCGCCAGCGCCTTCTCCAGCCTGTTCCTTGCCGTCGTGTTCATCAAGCCCAGGCTCAATTTCCGTTCGATGTCTCTGGAAGCCAAACCCGTCCTGAGGGATCACTGGAATTACGGTAAGTGGTCGAGCGGGTCGAAGGTCGCCAACTGGATACCAATCAACCTTTACTACGTCATTCTGCCGCTGCTGATCAGCCTGGGGGCGAGCGCTGCACTGCGCGCCATGAACAACGTGTTGATGCCGCTGAACATGGCCATCAGTGCATCGCTCGGCATTCTGCTGCCGATGTTCGCCCGCACCTATACCGAGTCGGGCAAGGAAGGGTTGCACAAGCGTCTCATCCAGGTGCTGATCGCCTTCATCGCGGTTTCAGGCGCCTACTGCTTCATTTTCAGTTTCTTTGGTCAGCCCATCGTCAGCATCCTTTATGATGGGCAGTTCGACAGTTTCGTCACGTTTCCGATTCTGCTGACGATGGGGCTGGCGCCGATCCTGGTAGCCATCAATATCACGCTCGATGCTGCGCTGCGCGTCATGGGCAAGATGAAGCAGTCGTTCATTTCAACTCTGCTGCCAGCGCTCCTGATTCTGACGCTCGGCGTCGCTTTGCTGTCGCAGTTCGGCCTGCTCGGCGCGAATCTCGCTTCTCTTGTCATTGGCGTGCTTGCCACCATCATCTATCTGAGGTTCTACCAACAGGCTCGCCGAGTCGATCCTGCGCAGAAGTCTGCGGAGACCTCGGACATCCCTGAACCGCCCACAACCCTTCCACTATAAGTGGAGTGCGATAGTTGCAGCAAAGAGAGATCATCGTGATTAGTGTCGTGATGCCAGTTTACAACGGTGAAGCAACGGTCGGAGCGGCGATCGAGAGTATTCTCACTCAGACGTTTGCGACGTTTGAATTCATCATTGTCGACGACGGATCGGACGATTCGACCCTGAAGATCATCGATGAGTACGCGCGCCACGACTCGCGCATTCGGATCATCCACAACCATCACGGGGGGGTGAGTCGTGCGCTCAATGCCGGTTTGCAGGCGGCCGCCCATGACTGGGTAGCCATCATGCACTCTGACGACATCGCGATGCCGGCGCGGTTGGAACGCCAGTGGGAGATGTCTCAGACCGATCCCGAAGTGGTGATCTGGGGCTGCAATGGCTTCCACATCAATTCCCGCGGCGAGGTGATCAGCAACTTCAGGGTTGGGCCGTCCAGTAAAGAGGAATGCCGGCTTCTGCGTGCCGATGGCAAGATTGTTCAGGCCATTCACCCGACGGTCATGCTTAACCGCGAGGTCGCTTTGAAAGTCGGAGGCTACAATCCGGATTTTAACGTGTGCGAAGACATCGAACTGTTCGACCGAATGCTGGCGCATGGCGATCTGGTGACCATTCAGGAGGAGCTGTTCTGTTATCGCGTCCATGGCGGGAGCCTGAGCATGACCAAATACATGTCCCAGGGAATGATCACGCGTTACGTCATGGAACGCCAACGCTATCGACTCGATACCGGCGGTGAATTGGCTTACGACCAGTTCCTGAAGAATGCCCGGCGCCAATCGATCTTTGTCCGTTTTCGCCATCGCTTCGCGGATCTGACCGGTCTGCTCTACCGACGGGCCGGCCTGGCCTATAGCAACAAGCAGTACGTGCAGTGGCTGATCTACATCGGCATGTCCACCCTGATCAGGCCGTCCTATGTCTTTGGGCGCGCCTGGCAGCAGGTCCTCTCACCGCAATCGCGTCGTGCCGTCAACAGCCAGCGCTTCACTCAACGAACAGGGAAGGCCTGAATGCAGTTCTTACAGGTGATTGAATCGTCCGACGTCGCAGAGCGTGTGAAAGCCGGAGAACAGACGTCGCAAGACGGCCGGCGCCTCAAGATCCTGATCTCTGCCTATGCCTGTGTGCCGGGCATGAGTTCGGAGCCGGGTGTGGGCTGGCTGAGCGTGGGTCAGGCGGCGCGCCGTCATGAAGTGTGGGTGCTGACCAATGGGGAATTCAAGGAGGAGATTGAGCAGGAGCTTGCGCTCAATCCCATGCCCAACGTTCACTGGATCTTTGTGGATGTTCCCAGTCGGCTCACTTCCTTCTGGAAGAAGGGCGAGCGCGGGAGGCGTATTCATTATAATCTGTGGCAGTACTGGGCCTACCGTGCCGCGAAAGAACTACACCAGATCGAGCGCTTCGACGTGGTCCATCATGTCACCTTCGTCTCCTACTGGACGCCCAGCTACCTGTCTCTGCTCGATGCGCCGTTCATCTGGGGGCCGGTGGGAGGTGGAGACAGTACGCCATTTTCTTACTATTCCACCCTGAGCTGGAAGAGCCGCATCGCAGAAGTCATCCGCGATGTGTTCCGCGGAGTCAGTGAGATCATCGATCCCTTCATCGCCATGACTGCCCGGCGTGCCGCGGTCGCGCTGGCGACTACCGAGGGAACGGCGAAGAAGATGCGCCGACTCGGGGCACGCAACGTAGGCATCATGAATGAAGCCGCGCTCACGATGGAGACGATCGAAACCGTGCAGAAACCGAACCGGCACGGTCAGAAGCCATTTCGCGTCATCAGCATTGGGCGTCTGATCGGATGGAAGGGCTATCATCTCGGCGTCGAAGCCGTGGTCAAAATGCATCAGCAGTTTCCAGACGTCGAATACCACATCCTGGGAACCGGCGTAGAAGCGGACCGGCTGAAGGCTCAGATCGCCGCCCTGGGCGCCGAAAGCTACATTCATCTGGACGGCTATCTGTCTCGCGACGAGGTGCTCCAGAAGCTGCTCGACTGCAACGTGCTGCTGCACCCGAGTCTTCACGACTCCGGAAGTTGGGTGTGCATGGAGGCGATGGCTGCCGGGCTGCCGGTCGTCTGTCTGCGATTGGGCGGGCCGGCCACGATCGTCGACGACGAATCCGGCTTCCGACCCAGCGGCGAGAATCCGCAGCGCTCTATCGATGAAATGGCGGAGGCGCTGGTGACCCTGGCGCACAACCCTGAGCTGGCGGCTCGGATGGGGGAAGCGGCGAGGCGTCGCATTCACGAGCACTTCACCTGGCCAAAGAAGGGCGACATCTACGACCAGATTTACCGTGAACTGGTGAAGACCCGATGATGGATCGACCGCGCATCCTTCAGCAGCCCCTGTTCGGCAAGTCGGCGCTCTTCCGGGATGTCGAGCTCAGCCTGGAAAACCTCGGCGTCGACCTTCGGTTGCTGGGCATGGTGGCGCTCACCCTGGTGGTGTCGCTGGTCGGCGCCGTGGCGACGGCCTACCTGGGACTGCTCGCCATACCGCTTGCGGCCAGCACGATCCTGATCCTGTTCATCACCCGCCAGCGCTATCGCGTCTGGTGGCTGAGTCTGATCCTCTTGCTGATGGGCTATCTCTTTCTCAGCAAGGGTTTCGCGACGATAGGGTTTTTCCCGGTCTACGTCGGTGAGGCCGTGCTTGCCATCGGCATCCTGACTCTCGTGCTTGTCCCGTTCCTCGGCAAGAGAGTCCATCTGCGTCCGCTGCTGCGTCCTGAAGTCGCGGTGATGATGCTCTTCGTCGTCTGGCAGATCATCCAGACGGTGCCGTACTTCCGCGCGTATCAGCTCAACACCATCCGCGACGCGATGCTTTATGGCTACGCCGCCTTCGCCGTGTTGATCGTGCTGCTCATCCCGAAGCGCGATGTGCAGGGCTTCTTCGATCTGTTTGGCCGCCTGATCCCGCTGATGCTGATCTGGTTTCCGGTGCTGTTCTTCATCTCGCGCATGTCGCTGATCAGCGTTACCTTTCCCGGCGCGCCCAACCCCATCCTCTACACCAAGGCCAGCGATATGGGGGTGCACCTGGCGGGCATTGGCGCCTTCATGATGCTGGAGCTGGATCGCCGCAGCCACCCCTTCCCGCGCTGGCTGCGCTGGACGAACTGGCTGCTGTGGACCGCGAACGTCATCATTCTCGGGGCGATGGGGCGCGCCATCCTCGTCACGGTTGCGGCATCGCTTGCCATAGTCGTGCTGGTGCAGCCCTTCCGGAGTGGTTGGCACCGGCCCTTGCTGCTGGTCGTGATAGGCGTCTGCCTCCTGGTCATCACCGGGCTTTACTCGACGCTGAAGATCGATCTTGGCCTGCACCGGGAAGTCTCGGTTGAGCAGCTCGTCGAAAACGTCGCCAGCGTCTTCGGACAAGGCGACGACTCCGCTGGCGGCCTGGAGGGGACCAAGCAGTGGCGGCTGAGATGGTGGGATGCCATCATCCAGTACACGTTTCACGGGTCGTACTTCTGGATGGGAAAGGGGTATGGCGTCAATCTTGCCGACTCCGATGGCTTCCAGGTCCAGGAGGATGGTTCTCTGCGCAGTCCACACAACGGCCATCTGACCATCCTGGCGCGGTCTGGCGTTCCCGGCCTGGTGTTGTGGGCAGGCTTTCTCGGCCTGCTGGCGCTGCGCCTGCTGCGGTTGGCCATGCGTCGCAGCAAGAGCGATCCCTGGAACGCCCGCTACGCCCTCTGGATACTGGCCTATCTGGTGGCATTTGGCATTATGGCGGGGCTGGATGTGTTCCTTGAGGGCCCCATGGGGGGCATCTGGTTCTGGAGTTTGATTGGTTTCGTGCTGGTGTATTTCACACCGGCGAGCGACGGACAGGTCCAGCCTCAGGCGTAAGCTGCGTCTGGGCGGTCATTGTTCGAAAGGATCCTTCGGTATGCGCATCGCACTCATTGACTATCACCTCAACACGACCAATGCCATCGGGCATGGTTTTCACCGCATTGCGGAGGCTTTGAAGGACGAACACCAGTTCACCGTTTTCGCGGCCTCGTTTGACAACCCCGATCCCGCGAAGATCGAGTATGTTCACGTACCTGCGCTTCACCGGCCGCTGTTCCTGCTGTTTCTCAGCTTCCATGTTACGGCGCTGCTGACCGTGTGGTGGTATCAACTGCGCAACCGCGTGCGGTTCGATGTCGTGCACAGCTCCGAGGTCAACGTGTTCAACCGGGGGATCGTCTACCCTCAGTTCTGCAACACTGCGTATCTGCGCAACCAGTGGAAGACCTCGCGCCCCAGCGGCATCTACGGCCTGATTCGCTGGCTCGATCATCAGTTGCGCGCCCTGGCGGAGCCGCTGGTGTTTCGCTTCGCCCGCCGCATCGTTGCGCCGTCGGATGGCCTGGCGAGGGAGATCACCACAATCTTCGGCCAGAAGGTGGGCAGCAAAGTCCGCGTCATTCACAACCCGGTCGACATCGAGAAGATGAAACAGCCGGATGATTTCGACCGCGAAGGGAAGCGGCGCAGCCAGGGTTTCACGCCCGACGACCTGGTGCTGAGTTTTGTCGCGCTGGGGCACTTTGAGCGCAAAGGGCTGCCCCTGCTGTTCGCCGGCATTCAGGCGGCCGATAACCCGCGCCTCAAGCTGATGATCGTGGGCGGCACACCTTACCTGATCGAGTCCTACAAGCAGCGGGCGAAAGACCTGGGCATCCAGGATCAGGTGGTGTTCGTCGGCACGCACGCCGATATTCGGCCTTTCCTGTGGATGTCGGACCTGTTTGCCTTTCCGTCCGCTTACGAAACCTTCTCCCTCGTTACGATCGAGGCCTGCGCCGCCGGCATTCCGGTCCTCGTTAGTCAACTGTACGGGGTCGAGGATTATCTTGTAGATGGGTTCAATGGCTGGCAGGTTGAGCGGACGCCGGAGGCGCTGGCGGAGAAACTACGCTTTGCTTTTGAGAACCGCGCCCTGCTGCCCCAGATTGGCCAGAACGCCGCCAACTCGGTCAAGGGCTATGACGGCGAGAACTTCGTCGAGAACTGGCGCACATTCTACACGAGGTACGTTGCCGAATTCTCGAGTCCTTCAGGAGTGGGAACGCCGTCCCAGCTTCAGGCAAAATAGCCTGCTGCCTTCCGCTCATGAGAAGCTGGACCGACAACATTACACACATCATCTTTCTGCTTTGGGGGAAACATGCGCTCTGACGACATCTTGAAACACGTCCAGGGACCGAAAGTACTGGACGTCGGCTGCACCGGTCACGTCGTGAAATTTGGGGATCCGGGTTGGCTGCACGGACGACTGCGAGACCAGTTCAAGGACGTCTCCGGCGTGGACATTTCCGAGTCCAACCTGAAGATGCTCCAGGATCACGGTTACGACAATCTGCATCTGGCCAGCGCGGAGAACTTTGAGCTGCCCGATCGCTTCAATACCGTTGTTGCCGGTGAACTCATCGAGCATCTCTCGAATCCGGGGATGTTCCTCGATACGGCCAAGAAGCATCTGGCGCCGGGTGGCCGAATCATCATCAGCACCCCCTATGCCTTCTCGCTTCTGTACTTCTTCTATGCCTTCTTCAAGTATCCGAAGACGTGCCAGAACGAAGAGCACGCTGTCTGGTTCTGCCTCCAGACGATGAAGAGCCTGACGGAGCGCGCCGGGCTGAAAATCGATCATGTGGAGATGCTCGAAGACTACGATCCGAACGATCCATCCGGCACGTACCGCACGTTCGTCAACCTGATCAGCATCTTCCGACCCATCATCCCGGCTCGCCTGCGCAAGAACGTCATGCTCTTCGTCCTGACCCCGAGCACATAGCCGCTGCACCAGGTGAGGTGGCCACATCCATCTATGCGACTACTGCTGGTTCACAACTACTACCAACAGCCCGGGGGCGAAGATGTTGTCTTCGCCTCCGAGCGCGATCTGCTGGCGAAGATGGGGCATGACGTTCATGTCCTGACGGCGCACAACGATTCCGTCGCCGAGATTCCGCGCAGTCGGGCATTCGTGGAATCGATCTGGAGCCGATCGTTTCAGCGCATCCTCGACGCGAAGATCGCGGAAGTGCGTCCTGACGTGGTGCACTTCCACAATACGTTCATGGTGATCTCCCCGGCCGCTTTCTACACGGTGAAGAAGTGGCGCATTCCGCTGGTGCAGACACTGCACAACTACCGTCTCGCCTGTCCAGCCGCGACCTTTTTCCGCGATGGACAGATCTGCGAGGCGTGCCTGGGCCACTTCGTCCCACTGCCAGGCATCCGCCACGGATGCTACCGCGAGAGTAAGGTGACGACGGCGACGGTGGCCGCCATGATGACCGTGCATCGCGCGATGCGCACGTGGTCGAACCAGGTGGACCGCTTCGTCGTACTCACCGAATTCGCGCGCCAGAAGTTCATGGAGACGGGCCTGCCGGACGAAAAGATGGTGGTCAAACCCAACTTCCTGGTCGAAGATCCGGACGTCGGCGCCAGAAGCGGCGGATATGCCCTGTTTGTGGGTAGACTATCTGAGGAGAAGGGGGTGCGCACGCTGGTCGAAAGCTGGAGCGCCCTCCCGCACATTCCGTTGAAGATCGTCGGCGATGGCCCGCTCATGCCGGAGCTGCGTGCGCTGGTGGAAAGCCGCTCGCTGACCAACGTCGAACTGCTCGGCCGGCGCTCTCGTGAGGATACACTGGCCTTTATGAAGGACGCCTACTGCCTGGTTTTCCCCTCCGAGTGGTACGAGGGGCTGCCGATGACCATTGTCGAGGCCTTTGCCTGTGGTGTCCCGGTGATCGCGTCGAACGTTGGCGCCATGCGCGAGCTGGTGGCCGAAGGGCACACCGGGTTGTTCTTCACGGCCGGCGACACGTTCAGCCTGGCGACGACCCTGCAGCAGGCCTGGAGCCAACCCGACGCGATGTCGCGGATCGGCCAGAACGCGCGGCAGGAATTTCTGGCCCGCTTCACGGCGGAACGCAACTACGAGCAGTTGCTGGCCGTCTATCAGAGCCTGACAGGCTCCGGCCAGCCGATCGGTTAGAGACTGGAGCCTATTTTTGCGCAGAAGAGCCATCTTTATCGTCGTCGCCCTGATCCTGGTGGTCGCGATCGGCGTCGTCGCCTATTTCCTCGCCAATCGGCCGCAAACCCCTGCTGAAGTGGCCTTGCTGCGAGACGCCGTGGACGTGCCGGTGGGATCGGACATTCAGTCGCTGGTGGATCAGCATCCGCCGGGGACGACCTATCTCATCCGCGCCGGTCTTCATCGCGATCAGTCGATCGTGCCGAAAGATGGTGACTCGTTCTTTGGCGAGAGTGGCGCGGTGCTGAACGGCGCCCACACCCTTGACGGCTTCGAGCGCTCCGGCGACATCTGGGTGCTCGCGAATTTTCTGGCTGACGGCGAACCGGTCGAACCGTGGTTTTCCGGGACATGCATGCCGGGGTTCGAAGGTTGCAATAACGGGGAAGCCATTTTCTATGATGACGTTCCTCTGCGCCATGTACTGACGGTCGAGGAAGTTGGCCCCGGCACCTGGCACTTCGACTATGCAGCGCGATCGGTCTATCTCGGCGACGACCCGACCGGTCGCACCGTCGAGATGGCCGTCAACTATCAAGCCTTCAGCGGCGATGCGACCGGGGTGGCCATCCGCGGTCTGACCATTGAGAAGTACGCCGGCCCGGGGCAGATCGCCGCGCTGGATGGCCTGGAAAGCACCAACTGGATTGTCGAGAACAACATCATCCGGTTCAACCACGGCGTCGGCCTGACGGTCGGACCCGGTATGCAGGTGATCGGCAATCAGGTGGTGCACAATGGGCAGATCGGCGTGTCGGGCGTCGGCGACGGCGTGGTCGTGCGCGGAAACGAGATCGCCTACAACAACTGGTCGTATTACGATCCTGGCTGGGAAGCGGGCGGGACCAAGTTCGTTCAGACCAACGGGCTGCTGGTCGAGGGCAATTACGTCCACCACAACATCGGCCCCGGCCTGTGGACGGACATCGACAACATCAACGTGACCATCCGCAATAACATCGTCGTGGCCAATGCCAGCCAGGGGATCTTCCACGAGATCGGCTACGACGCGAAAATCTACGACAACGTCGTCAAGTTCAATAACCCCACGCCGGCCGACTGGCTCTACGGCGGGCAGATCGTCATCTCCAGTTCGCGCAACGCGGAGATCTACGACAACGTGATCGCCGTCAGCGAGACGGGCGGCAACGGGATCACGATTGTGCAGCAGGAGCGCGGCGAAGGGGCTTACGGCGCCCACCTGGCGATCAACAACGTCGTGCGCAACAACCGCATCTATCATCTCGGCATCATGGGGCAAAACGGCGCGGCCGGCGAGTGGTCGGAAGGGGACTTCTGGGAGGAGTCGAACAATCGCTTCGACAGCAACCAGTACTTCGTCGCCGACACCCGCCATGCTTACTGGGGCTGGGAGAATGCCGTGAGGACCTGGGACCAGATTCGCCAACTGGGGCAGGAGACCAACGGGCAGATCTCCGATGGCATCCCCCTCGACATCGTGCTGCCTCCGCACTGGCGACCCTGATCCGATGCAGGCACCGTCATCTCCCGCGGCGTACCCCACCCGACGCCGCCGGATGGTTCGCTGGATAGCCAACGCGATCAGCCTGCTTGCCTCGGCGGGACTGGTCGTCATCGACCTGTTTGTCCTGCTGCACATCACGGTCAACGAGCGCGTCGAGTGGATCGCCGCCAGCAACAATGTCGCCGTCTGGGTGTTGCTGGCGGCGATACCCCTTCTGCTGCTGATTCTCGCGATCCCCATCGGCCGGCGCTGGCGGGCGCTCCTTGCGCTGCCGGCGCTGGTGGCGCTTCTGATCTCTCAGGGACCGCTGTTTCTGCCAGACGGGGCGATCCTGGCGTCCGAAGTTCGCTTCACCGTCGCCAGCTTCAACGCCACCGCGCAGCAGGACGTTCCAGAACAGGCCCCACTGCGAGCGCAGGCGATGTTGTCCACCGGCGCCGACATCCTCGGCATTCAGGAATTCGACTTTCCGCCGCGCTATATTCCGCTGCTTGAGGAAACCTATCCCTACTATTTCACGCCCTCCGACCTGATCGGCACCGGGCACGACATGCCCTATGCGCTGTTCAGCAAGTACCCGATCGATCCCTCCGAAGTGGAAGTGATTGCCGAACGGCCGGATCGCCAGCGGCCGGTGGCGGCGCGTTTTGTGGTCACGATCGAGACACAGCCGATCAGCGTGTACGTGATGCATACGGTCAAACCGGATATCGCGCTGATCCCGCCGTGGTATGACGCCTGGGAACGCCGCGCGGGGACGCTCGACGTGGTCGCCAGGGTTGGCGAGGACGACAACCCGGTCATCGTCCTGTGCGACTGCAACATGTCGGACCAGACGGCCGACTACGCGCGGATGGCCGAACTCCTGGCTGATTCGTGGTTTGAGCGGGGAAGCGGCTTCGGCTTCACCGTGCCCGCCGTCAGCTTCCGCGCGCCGTTCCCGTTCATGCGCGTCGACTACATCTGGCACTCCGACGGCGTACAGACGGAATCGATCCACGTGGGGCAGGACAACGGCGGCTCCGATCATTTTCCGGTCATCGCGCAGATGAGTTTGCTGTCGGCGGATTAGCCTACCTTATGCCAGCGTGACTGATGGCCCAAGCTTTTCAAGTTGGAAGGGCGGAGCATCTCCGCCCACTCCTCCGAACCTGGTTTTGCCTGTAGGCCGACGCCTGCCTCCAGACCTCTGAATTGGTCTTGATGAAATCCACCAGCTCGTCGACATCAGATAGGGCGCGGCGCCACTGCCCAGCCCATGAAGCATGGTTACGCCACGTCCACCCGATCTTCGCGCTGGTCCAGGCCGATGGTTTCACCGGGAACCCTGCTGACCGATCAGGAGTATGGCGGCCTGTATCAAAACTTCGATGCCTTCACACTTCAGCCGGTGGGGTTGGACAAGGCCAACATCTGGAAGGTGAACTACCACTACGCCATGTTCGTCACCGAAGCGCTGCGCCTGCAAGCGCAGTTTTCGGACCTCCTGACCGAGCTGGATGTGGCCGCTTCTGGCGCCTGAAGTTATGCTCTATCGCAGGGAATGTCGTTACGGAGAAACAACAACAACATGCTGAGAATCGCCGAGGTGCTGCCGCCGCAGCCCAACAATTTATGGACGCTCGCCCGCCAGTGCGGGATTGACTACGTGGTCGGCACCATGGACTGGAGCAAGGGCCTGGATGTCCCCAAAGAGGACCTGCCCTGGAGCTACATGTCGCTGGTGCGCCTCAAGTCGGCTTACGAGAACGCCGGCTTCACCCTGGAAGTGATCGAGAACCGGCCGCCGCTGAACAAGGCCAAGCTCGGTCTGCCGGGGCGCGACGACGAGATCGAGACCGCCTGCGACCTGATCCGCAATATGGGCAAGCTGGGCATTCCGGTCTGGTGCTATGAATGGATGCCCGTCTTCAACTGGATGCGCACCTCCACCAACGTCCCGGCGCGCGGCGGGGCGCTGGTCACCGGCTACGATCACGCCCTTATGAAGGATGCGCCGCTGACCGAGTACGGCGAGGTGACCGAGGAGCAGCTCTGGGAGAACCTGAAATACTTCCTGGACCGCGTCATTCCGGTCGCAGAGGCGGCCGGCGTCAAGCTGGCCATGCATCCCGACGACCCGCCGCTCTCGCCGATCCGCGGCCTGGGGCGGATCATGCGCAGCATCGACAACTACCAGCGTCTGCTCGACATGGCCCCCAGTCCGGTCAACGGCATTACACTGTGCCAGGGCAATTTCGCGCTCATGACCGACGACCTGCCGGGCATCATCCGGCATTTTGGCGCGCAGGGCAAGATCTTCTTCGTGCACATGCGCGACGTGCGCGGCACCCCGGAGAAGTTTGTCGAGACCTTCCACGACGACGGCCAGACCGACATGCTGGCCTGCATGAAGGCCTACCGTGATATCGACTTCGATGGCCTTTGCCGCCCGGATCACGTGCCGACCATGCTCAACGAGAACAATGAGCAGGCGGGCTATACCGCCGTTGGCCGGCTGTTCGCCATCGGCTATCTGAAGGGACTGCACCAGGCGGTCTACGCGAGTTAAGTGCAATCCAGGCCGGAGGGCTTGTTTGCAAGGGACGCTGCCGTAGCACGAACGGCGGCGTCCTTTTTGAGTCCAGAGCGGGCCGTGGCTGACGCGCAGTCAGGCGTCAGGAGTCGCCGCCCAGCAGGCGCATGGCGCGGTGATAGTAGGGTGACGGGATCGGCCCCCGGAGAATCGGGTCGTTCGTCTCTTCCATCCACGCGAGCAGCGTCTGGGTGAGCGCCCGCTGGATCTCCGCGTGGGCCGGGTCGCCGGTGAGATTGTCGCGCTCCAGCGGGTCTTCCATCAGATCGTAGAGTTCGAGTGGCGGGCGCTCATCGGTCAGCTCGTCGATCATCTGCGGGTAGATCGGGCTGTGCTGAATGTCGGCCGGGACGTTGATGATGTCCACTTCAAGGTTGGCGATCAGCTTGTAGCGCTCCGTGCGAATCGCACGCTGTGGCTCATAGGCGGTATGGTAGGTTTTCTCCGCGAAAATGTGCTGCCGGGGAGTATACGGTTCGCCCTGGAGCAGCGGCCAGTAGCTTCGACCCTGAAGCCGATCGGGGATCGGCAGGCCGAGCGCGTCCAGGATCGTCGGCGTCAAGTCCACATGGCTGATCAGGTCGCGAATCACGCGGCCTCCCACCAGCCCGAACGGCTCGGCGAGCATGAGCAGCGCGGTCTCGATGCCGGGGTCATACAGGGTGCATTTGGCGCGCGGCATGGCGATGCCGTGGTCGGTGGTGAAGATCACCCATGTATCGTGTAGAAGCCCTTGCTGCCGCACTACATCGAGGATCGCGCCGACGGCGGTATCGAGGTGTTTGACCGACCCCTGCAGCTCGGCGGCTTCCTGGCGCGACTCCGGCGTGTCCGGCAGATACGGCGGAACTTCGACCCCCCTCACCCGATCCGGTGGGTGATTCCTGAATCGCCCGATCTCGTCGCGGTGCGTTTCGAAAAATCCGATGTTCAGGAAGAAAGGCTTTTCGTGCGGCTCGCTCAGGAACTGCGCGGTGTCGGCCACGATCTGCGCGGCGTCGGACGTCGTGTACCCGGTCGAATCCCAGCTGGCGAATCGACTCCTCGTCGGCGCGCGTGACGTGCTGCCCGCCGATCAGGGCGGTTTCGTAGCCGGCTTCCTGGAGGTGGGAGGCCAGATAACGCTCATCCGCGTGCAGTCGCCAGCTAAACGGATCGTGCGCCAGCCCGAACATGCCGTTGGCATGGGGATAGCGCCCGGTATACAGCGTCGCCCGGCTGGGGCTGCACTGTGGGGCGGCGCAGAAGCTGCTCGCAAAGCGAATACCCCGCTCGGCGAGGAAATCCAGGTTTGGTGAGTCTACCGTTCTGCGACCATAGCAGCCCAGATGCCGGCCCAGGTCGTGACAGTCGATAATCAGCAGGTTGGTCATGCGAAGTTATCCCTTGACCGCGCCCGCCGTCAGACCGGCGACGATGCGCTTCTGGAAGATCAGCACCAGCGTGACCAGCGGGATCGTCACCACCATGGCGGCCGCCATGATCTCGGCGATCGGCTCCTGCATGGCTTCGATTCCGCTGAACTGGGCGATAGCCACGGGGACCGTCTGGGCGGCGGGGGCGGTGACGGTGAAATTGAGGGCGAACAGGTACTCGTTCCAGGAGCTGACGAAGGCCAGCAGCCCGGTGGTGACCAGTGCCGGGGCGGTCAGCGGCAGCAGGATCAGGCGAAAGGTCTGGAAGGCTGTGGCACCGTCGACGATGGCCGCCTGTTCGATCTCTTCCGGCAGGCCGCGGAAGAAGCTGGTCAGCACCCAGACGGTGAACGGCAGCGTGAATACGGGGTAGGTCATGATCAGGGCGAAGGGCGTGCCGAAGGTGCCCGCCTCGCGCACGATGGTATACAGCCCGGACAGGATCGAGATCATCGGGAACATCGTCATCGTGAGCACTATGTACAGCAGGACCGTCCGCCCTTTGAACTGCAAGCGGCCAAGGGCATAGGCCGCGAACGATCCGACCACCAGCGACAGCACCGCCGTCGAGCCGGACACGAAAGCGGAATTGCCCAGCGCGCGAATGAAGCTGCCATCGCGGAAGACATATTCGTAATTCTTGAGCGTCGGCTGCTGCGGCAGGTAGGTGGCTCGCTGAAACATCTCGTTTTCCGCCTTAAGGGACGTGTTGAACGCCCAGTAGAAGGGAAACAGGGCGTAAACGGCGATGAACAGCACGGCCCCGTAGAACATGGCGCGGCGCAGCACCTTGCCGATCGATCTGCTGTTCATCAGTTCGTCTCCACCCGTAAAAAGCGAACGTACATGACCGCGAAGGCGAAAATCAGGAAGAAGATCATCACGCTGACGGCGGATGCATAGCCATCCTGCTGGTTGTTGACCAGCGTCTCAAAGTTGTAGGTCGCCATCGTGAGCTGCTGCCGGCCGAAGAGGACGTTGAACAGGTCGAAGACGCGCAGCGAGTCCAGCGTGCGGAAGACCAGGGCGACGACGATCGTAGGGCGCAGCAGCGGCAGAGTGATGGAAAAGAGCTGCCGCAGCTTGCTGGCCCCATCGACGTCGGCGGCTTCGTAAAGGTCGGAAGGGATTAGCTGCAGGCCGGCCAGGAGCAGCAGCGCCATGAACGGCGAGGTTTTCCAGACGTCGACCATGATCGCCGCCGGAAGCTGCAAGGACGGTTCGGACAGCCAGGCCTGCGGCTGATCGATCAGGCGCAGGTCCATCAGCACCCGGTTGATGATCCCGGCGCTGGTGTCTTTCAGCATCAGTTCCCACAGGCGCGCCGAGATGACCGTCGGGATCGCCCATGGGATAAGCATCACGGCTCGCATGATGCCGCGTCCGGCGAAGCTGGAATTGACCGTCAGCGCCATGAACAGGGCGATCACCAGTTCGAGCGAGACCGAGAAGACGGCGAATACCAGTGTGGTCCCGATGCCTTGCAGGAAGTCGTCGTCGAGGCTGCTGATCGCCAGCGAGCGGTCGCTGCCCCAGAACAGGGGGATGTGCAGATTCCAGGTGGTGCGATAGCCCGTCTGGAGGAGTTCGGAGTCGATCGACTCCCAGCGGGATGGCGCCATTGCCGCGCAGGCGTGCAGGGATCGCCTGGGGCATCGCGGCGGCATTCGACCACGTCGACGCGGATGCCGAGCAGGCTCTGGTAGTTCTGCAGCCCGACGAACTGCGGCACTTCGCGGCTTGCGAAGCGCTTATCGGTCAGGCTGCGGATGAAGGTCTGTTCCAGGGGGCGCGCCGCGACCAGAATCACCACCGCCAGCGACGGGATCAGCAGGCTCCAGGCCAGGCGGGTGGTGTCGTCGCGCAGCTTCTCGGTGCCGCGGAAGGCCCGCGTGAGGTTTCGACCCAGCCAGAAGAGCGCACCCGCCAAGTGATCAGCAGGGCGGCGATCGCCAGGAAAACGCCGGCCACCGATCGGCTCCAAAGGCGTAATTGGGCGTGCGGCTCAGCCGCTGAAACTCGTCGATGACGTTCAAAATGAGGAAGAGGATCAGACCCGCAATGACCCACACCAGCGCGATCTGCGCCCAGCGCGCCGCGGACATTTGCCGCCTGGCCAGTCGCAGGCCCAGCACGATGAACAAACCGCCCAGGCCGAGAGCAAGGAGAGGAACCACCAGCCCGAAACTGTCCAGAAATGCCAGGATCACAGAAGGGCGCACCGCCTCGGCGTCGAGCGGTACCCACCCGACGGCGCTCTGGACGCCCGGGTCGACCAGCACCGCCGCCGCCAGCAGGACGATGGCGAACAGGCCGATCAGCACGAAATAAGCGGCCAGCAGCACGGCGCCGACCGCGCCAGCCATGCGGCGCTCTGCGAGGGCTGTGGTCAATTGGGAAGGCAAAAGATCCGTCATTGGCAGTCCTGGTCAGATAGGGTCTGCCGCACCCTGCGGGAGACGCCCGCTCCGGCGGTGAAAGGTGGGGCGGCCTGCGCCGCCCCGTTCTTACTGATTATGGACTCGGATCGTACTACTCGCCGAGCAGCGCCTGGAGATCCAGTTCGAGCAGTTCGAGCGCCACATCGGCGTCTTCTTCGCCGGTCAGGATGGCGTGGACGGCGGTGAAGTACAGAGTCGAAACCTGATTGTAGAGTTCGGCTGTGATGGTGGAGGGACGTGCCGTCGTGATTTCGACAATGTTGGCCCGTGCGAATGGCATGGCCGTCTGGATCTCAGCATTCTCGTACAGGGATGCAATTGCCGGAGGCGACGAGGTCTCGACCGAGTAGGCGAGCTGCGATTCCTCGTTGGTGTAGAAGACGGCAAAGGCCGCTGCCGCTTCGGGGTGCTCGCTGTAGCGCGACACACCAATGTGCCAACCGCCGAGGGAGGCGGCGCCGATTCCGGCATCGCCCGCGGGCAGCGGAGCAACGTCGAACACGGTGCCCACTGCTTCACTTTTCAGGCTGGAGCTGTAGGCATACGGCCAGTTGCGCATGAAGGCGGCGTTGCCGGCGTGCCAGACCCCGCGGGCGTCTTCTTCCGCGTATCCGGTGACGCCCTGGCGGGCTGATGGTGTTCACCCAGCTGGCCGCACGCTCGAAAGCGGCGACGGTGGCGTCATTGTTGACCTGGATCTCGCCCTTCCGGGCTGACGATCGAGCCGCCGCCGTTGGAAACCTGCCATTCCAGGGCGTTGGTGGTCAGACCCTCGTAGGCATTCCCCTGCCAGACGAAACCCCAGAACTCGCTGTTGCCGTCGGCGCGTTCGCCATCCTGGATGACCTGGGCCATCTCGGCCAGTTCTTCCCACGTGGCCGGCGGCGCGTCGAAGCCGTACTTCTCCATCAGATCAGTGCGGTAGTAGAGCATGCCGAAGCCGATGCGCAGGGGAAGGGCCACCAACTGGCCGTCGACCGTGTCGTTGACGATCAACGCCGGCAGGTAGGACTCGAGCTGTTCCTGCGGCACGTATGGCGTCAGATCGAGCAGGTGTGGCGCCAGGATGCCGGGCCAGATGACGTCGACGCGAATGACGTCGAAGTCGCCGCTCTGCGCTTCAAAGGCCGACAGATAGGTGGACAGGAGTTCCTGGCCATTGGCCGATCCTTCGATGCGTTCGACGGTGATGTTCGGGCAGGCTTCCATGAATTTCTCGATCGCTGCGGCTTCGGCAATCGGGTGACGACCGGCAGGATCGCCCACGTAGGTGATCGTCACTTCGTCGGTGGTCCCGCAGTCCACTGCTGCATCCTGTGCGACCGCTGCCGAGAACGGAAGCGCCATCAAAAGAACGATTAGCAAGAGTGCCATTTTACGCATGGCAGGTTTCCTTTCTTAGAAATACTGATCACTAGTCGCTTGGGCACGTCCTGGTTGGCTTTCGTCGCCATCGCATCCTTTCTGCTCATCGAACCAATCGCGCTCACCTGCCCGCCACAGGCCGGATCGACCCGCACACGGCCTGGTAAGCACAATGAACTAGGTTGAGGCGGGTTCGCCAATCCAGATCGGCGAACTCCAGGCCCACTGATCGTTGCGCTGGCGCACGCGGACGTAATACCAGTCGCGCTCGCGCAGGCCGCCGTCGTGCATGAACGCCATGTTCATCGCGAACTCCTGAAGCGGGATCGCCCGGTGAAAGCAAATCGCCGGGGACACAAAGCCGCCGAGATAGAAGGTGCGCGAGCCGTCGATGAGTTCAGCGAGCCGGATTTCCTGCTGCTGCCCGTTGAAGCGGGCGATCAGAGTCGTTTCCGAGTCGCCTTCGATCTCGACACAGATGCCCTCAGTGGCCGGCGTGTGCAGCGACAGGTTCTGCATCGTCTGCGTCTGGAACTGCACACGGTCGGGCGCTGGCCGCGTCAGATGGGAGGGGCTGAAATTGGCGGTTTCGCCCGGCGACGCGGTGGGGCCATAGCCGCGAAATCGGGGTTCGACGGTGCGCAGCGTGCCCTGCCGCACGGCGAGATCGACATCCCACACCGTAGGCTCGTCGCGTTCACCCCAGCCCAGTTCGACATGGACTTTGAAGGTGCCCGCCTGCTGACGCTGCGGAAAGACGCTCTCCCGGTGGATGATCTGGTTGTTGTGCAGCACCTCGACGTAGTCGATCGATCCGCCGCCGCGTACCCCCACGTCGATCCAGCGCTCCTGCGCCGCCGGGCCCAGATCGCCCATGATCTGATCGTTGATGCCGAAGGCCAGCTCGATGCGATCGCCGGTCAGCACGTAGGTGCGGCGCTGCTGGATGGCCTGCCAGAGCGCGTCGCGGGTGAGCGCCGGCGCCCAGATGCCCAGACGGCCATAGCCGTAGCTGCCGGGGAAGGCGTTGTGGTGATCGGTCGAGCCGACCAGCCCGAAGACCAGCCCTCGCGCCCAACCGTGCTGCGCCGTGCTGAGCTGATGCCGGGGACCCATCGAATGCAGGTAGGGATAGGAGCCTTCGCTGCTCTCCGCCAGGCCGTGGAACGAGAAGATCTCGGCAACCGGCGACATTTCCGGCGAAAACGCATCCCAGTTGATGCCGCGGTAGCCCTGCCGGTAGCCAATGTGGTGCGGCAGCACCAGGGCGGGCGTGTCGAACGTCCGGAGCGTGCGGCGCAGCGTTTCCAGGTCTTCGTCCGCCAGGATACGGTGATCGCCGGCATTTTTGAAGTAGATGCAGTGGTCGCCGTACTTGCAGGAGTGCCACTCAAAGCTGGGGAAGGTGACGAATTCGCCGTCGCAGTTCTCCCGTTCGGTCTGCGCCAGATATTCCGGCCATTGGCGCTGCGCCTGTTCGAAGCCGCGGTGGTGATAGTCGATGAGGTAGGCGAGCTGAGGGTCATTGGACGGGAGATCGGGCCACGCGCCGTGGACGGTGACGCTGGCGAAATCAAGCTGAAGCCGAGCATTGCGGAAGGCGGCTTCAAGCGAACCATGTCCATAACTGATATTGCAGTGGTTGTGCAGATCCCCGTAGTAGACGTTCAGGTCCGCATAGGAATCCCGATTAATCGATGACATAATGAGCTCAAATCCAACCAATAGCTTTTTTTCTGCTTCTGCTTTTATTATACGTTTTATAAAAGCGTTGTCAAAAGGTTCAAGAGAACAGGTATGGTTCCTCACACGGACATCCTCAAGATTCTGCGCACCCGCCCGATGTCGTTGGCCGACCTGCAGCAGGCAACGCAGGTCAGCCTGCCGACGTTGCGCAAGGCCGTGCAGGATCTGGTGGATGCACAATGGATCCGTATTGTGGGTCAGGCGGGGGCCAACGGCGGACGTCCGCCGAACATGTTCGGGCTGGACGACAGCCACTATGTGCTGATCGGCGTGCACCTTCAGCTCCCGGCATGCACCTGGTGACCGCCGATCTGACCGGACGGGTGCTGCACGAAAAACGGATCATTCACGCAGCCATGCCGCTTCCCGACGAGGTGCTCAGGTCGATTTCCGACTACGTTGTGCGGGTCCGGAAAGAATTCGCAGACCAGCGTCTGCTGGGAATCGGCATCGCCACACCGGGCTTCCTGGACCCTGACTCCGGAGACATCCTGTTGATTGGCCGCGTCCCTGGCTGGCAGAACTTCCCCATCGGCAGCCGGCTGAGCATGCAGTTTGGGGCGCCGACGCGAATCGCCAATGACATCGACTGCATGGCCTTCGCCGAATTCCAGGCCAGCGGCGTTTCGTTTGACCGAAACCTGGTCTATGTCGGATTCGACGAAGGGGTCAAGGCCAGCCTGTTTCTCAACGGGGAGCTGTACAAGGGGGCGCTGGGCAACGCCGGCTTGATCGCCGGGAATCTGCTGCATGTCGAGGCCGATGACCTCCAGGACAAGCAGGCGGTCCTGTCCATTCACGGTATCGTCGAGATCTTCAGCAGCAAAGTGAACAGCCTGCCCACCGGCGAGCAGCGGGCTTACCAGCCCCTTCTTGCGATCGAGGATCCGCGCGAGCGCTTCGAGACCATTCTGCGCTCTGCAGCTGCCGGCCTGCCCCTCTGCCACGCGGTCGTGCAGCTCATGAACCAGACTCTGGCAGCGGCCATCGCCAATCTGATCTTCATCATTCAACCGGACGTGTTCGTCGTTGGCGGCCTGCTGGCGGTCATGCCGGCGGATCTGTTCGCTGATCTGGAAGCGCGGGTGAGGGTGTTTCTGCCCAGGTTAGTCAGCCACAAGGTGATGATTCAGCTCGGCACTCGCACGTCCCCCAACCTGGCCGCCCTGGGCGCCGCGCACTATTTCCTCGACCATTTGCTGATCGATCAGGAAGAATCGCAGCTTCTGCCTTATCTGTCCCGCTCCTGACCCGGATCGACATGCTCAGCGGCCGATGGTCAGGCCGCGCTCCTGAAACACCTCGACGACTGCGCCCAGCAGGCCGGTCTCGCCGCCGCCTTCGCCCAGCACGATCTCTACATCCTTGAAATGACCGCCGGTGTTGGCCGCCAGATCGCGGAAGAAGTCGCCGACCAGTCGGTCGAACTCGGCCCGGCAGGCGTCGAGCAGGACCGGCCCCGCATGAGCCGTGCCGCCGGTCAGCGCCACCCGGTGTGGGTAGAAGATCACGCTCAGGCTGGCCAGCGTCTGCCCGATCCAGCGGCCGACCTGCGCCATGACGTCCGCTGCGACGGGGTCTGTCCCCGCCCGCGCCGCCGCAATCACCTCGTGCGCCTTGACCGCGCGGCCGTAGCGTTCCGATGCCAGCCGCTCGATGCCCGGCACGCCGATCAGCCCTTCGGCCGATCCCTGAATGCCGTTGGAGTCGCGACGGCCGTTCGGGTCGAGGATGATCAGGCCAGTGTTGCCGGAATTGCCTCCGTCGATGATCAGCGGCTTGCCGTCGACAAACATCGCCGCACCCAGGCCGGTGCCCAGAGCCATGCACATGAAGCGTTCGATGCCGTGGCCACAGCCGAAGAAGTACTCGCCCAACCCGTGGGCGACCAGATCGTTGTTCATGACCACCGGCTGCCCGTAGCGCCGTTCGATGGCGCCGCGCACGTCGACGTTGCGCAGCGCCGGCGTGTTGCCGGCGATGATCGGGCGGCGGCGTTCGCGGTCGACCTCGCCGTGCGCCGAGATGCCGATGCCGATCAGCGCCTCACCGGCCGCCTCGACCAGCGGGTCGGTGGCTGCGAACAGCCGCTCGAAGAACGGCGCTGGGTCACTCCCGTGCGCGTCGGTCGGTACTTTGCCGCTGCTGCGGATGGCGCCGTCCGGCTGTACCAGCCCCAGTTTGGTGGACGTGCCGCCGATGTCAATTCCCAGGACGATCGGACCTGATTGGCTCATCAGGAACGCGCCCTACGCCTTGTAACCAAAGCGGCGCAGCATGGCCTTGCGCTCGGCGATATGTTCTTCGGTCTCGATGCCCCTGGAGGCCATGCCGTCGATCACGCCCAGGATGCCGCGTCCCTGCTCCGTCTGGGCGACGATCACCTCCACCGGGTTGGCCGTCGCGCAGAAGACGCGGCACACCTCGGGCACCTGCTTGACGGCGTTCAGCACGTTGATCGGGAAGGCGTTCTCCAGAAAGATGATGAAGCTGTGCCCTGCCGACAGACTGAGGGCGTTCTGCTTGGCGAGGTCGATCATGGCGTCCGAGGTGCCGCTCCAGCGAATCAGCGCCGGGCCGGATGCCTCGCAGAAGGCCAGCCCGAATTTGATCCCCGGTACAGCCGTGACCAGCGCCTCATGCAGATCCTCGACCGTCTTGATGAAGTGCGACTGCCCCAGGATGAAGTTGGTGGTTTCCGGTTTCTGAATGGCGACGATCATCAGTTCCATCGTGAATGTCCTTTCCGTTTCATTTCTTGTTTAATCTCAAGAGGGATGCATCAAACGGGACGCAGCGCCCGAAATGGATCGAGTGCACCCCATTGTACCGTGCGCCGCACTGCGTGGGATCATTTGGGCGGGCGCCGGCGAGAGGAGAGAGGGTTACAATAGAGGTGAGGAACGGTTGACAGGAGGCACATCGACACAGGCAAGGAGAGAACACCATGACGGCGATAATCATCATCTCCGGCGGGACGGGAGCCAGCGGTCGGCAGTTGGTGCGCACGGCGCTCGCTCAGTTCCCCGATGCCGACGTTCAGGTCGACATAGCCCCTCTGATTCGCAAACCCGAGCAGCTTGAAGACATCGTCATGCGGGCGTCGCTCTGCGATGCGCTGATCGCCCACACGCTGGTCGACGTGCAGCTCCGTCGCGAACTGGTGGCGCTGGCCCGCAAGCACCACGTGGTCGAGATCGATCTGATGGGGCCGCTGCTCGAACGGGTGGCCGGCCGGCTGAACCAGATCCCGCTGGGCCAGCCCGGCCTGTATCGCAAGCAAAACGAAGAGGATCTGCGGCGTATCGACGCCATCGAGTTTTCCGTCGAGCACGACGATGGCAAACGGTCGCACGAAATGTCGCAGGCCGAAATCGTGCTGCTCGGCGTCTCGCGGGTGGGCAAGACCCCGCTCAGCATGTATCTGGCGACACTCGGCTGGAAGACGGCCAACATTCCGCTAATCGTCAACCTGTCGCCCCCGCCTGAACTGGCCCAGGTGGATCGGCGGCGTGTCGTCGGTCTGACCATGCAGCCGGGGCAGTTGGTCCTCTACCGCAAGCAGCGCGTCCGTCACATGGGCATCATCGATTTGCCGACCTACGCTGAAGCGGAGGCGTCGGCCGAAGAACTCGACTACGCCCGTCACATCTTCCGCGAAGGCCAGTTTCGCGTCATCGACACCACCGACAAGCCGATTGAAGAGACGGCGCAGGAAATCCTGAACATCGTGCGCCCGTGGGAGTAGACCTTACCTATTCCTGACCATCGCGACCACGCTTTCGATGTCGCGGGCGATGGCCTGGCCTTCGCCGCACAGACCCCAGATCAGGTTGTTGATCCGGCGAACGTCGTCGGTCACGCCGAAACATGGCTTGCCTTTCGCATAGGCATAACCCAGCTCGCCGCAGGTGCCCGAGTCGTGATCGGCGCCGGTGAGCAGGGCGACGACGATGTCGCAGGCGTCGAGCGCCTCCATGTCGCCCCGGAAGAGGCGGCGGCGCTCGCTGATGTCGTTGAGATCGCCAAGGATTCCGGCGTCACGGTGGGGCAGGAAAGTCTCGTAACCCTCATGTTCCAGTGCGGCGCTGAGCTGTTCCAGGTACCATCGCTCGTGGCTGTTGAAGAGCGGGCCGGCGACATAGATGGTCTGGGGCATGGTTCGTACCTTTCTGAGCGGCGCTCCTGGGCGCATTCTCGCCTCGGCGTGATTAGGCGCTATAATAACCGAAGAGAAATGTGACCGTTTATTGGTGAAAATACAATGGCATCGACTCTCCGGCCTGACAGAGTCGTTCGGACAACCTGTCCCTATTGTGGGGTGGGCTGCCAGATGAACCTCCACGTTCAAAACGACCTGATTTACCGCGTCACCGCTCCCTTCGATAGCGCTCCGAACTTCGGCAACCTGTGCGTGAAGGGGCGCTTTGGCACCGACTTCACGACCCATCCCCGTCGGCTGCGCCGGCCCCTCATCCGCGATGGGGCGCCGGGCCAGTTTCGTGAGGCGAGCTGGGAAGAGGCCCTGACGCTGGTCAGCGAGCGGCTGGCCGACATCGTGCGGCGGCACGGCGGCGACAGCATCTCCACGTATGCCTGCGCCAAGGCGACCAACGAGGACAATTACGTCTTCCAGAAGTGGGTGCGCGCTGTGATGAAGACCAACAATGTCGATCACTGCGCGCGGCTGTGCCATGCCGGCAGCGTGACCGGCTTGCAGCTTGCCATTGGCTCCAGCGCCATGAGCAACAGCATCCGCGAGATGGAGCACCTCGACACCTTCATCGTCACCGGCAGCAACACCACCGAGACGCACCCGGTCATCAGCCTCTTCCTCAAAAAGGCGGTGCGGCAAAACGGTGCACGGCTGATCGTCATCGACCCCCGGCAGATCGAACTGACCGACTTCGCCACGCTCTGGCTGCGACAGAAGCCCGGCACCGACGTGGCGGTCTTTCAGGCGATGGCCCATACGATTGTCACGGAAGGACTGACCGACCCGGCTTTCATCGCCAGCCGCACCGAAGATTTCGACGCCTATGTCGAGACACTGGAATCCTTCACGCCGGAATGGGCGGAAGAGGTCAGCGGCGTCCCGGCCGAGCACATCCGTCAGGCGGCCCGCATGTACGCCACCGCTGGCTCGGCCGCCATCTACTGGGGCATGGGCATCAGCCAGAGCACGCACGGCACGGACAACGCCCTGGCGCTGACCAATCTGGCGCTGATGACCGGCCATATCGGCAAACCGGGGACCGGCCTCAACCCCCTGCGCGGACAGAACAACGTCCAGGGCTGTTCCGACAGCGGCGGGCTGCCCAATGTCTACACCGCCTATCAGCGCGTCGACGACCCGGTCGTGCGCGCCACCTTCGAGCGGGTCTGGGGCGCGTCGCTGCCGCCCATCCCCGGTCTGACCGTCACCGAGATGGTCGACGCCGCGCTGACCGGGCAGGTCAAGGCGATGGTGGTCATGGGCGAGAACCCGCTGATGAGCGAGCCGAACCTGGCCCACGCCCAGCATGCCATGGATGCGCTGGAGTTCAGAGTCTGCATCGACATTTTCATGAACGAGACCGGCGAGCGCGCCGACGTGATCCTGCCGTCGGCCAGTTTTGCCGAGAAGGACGGGACGTTCACCAACAGCGACCGGCGGGTGCAGCGCGTGCGCCAGGCCCTGCCGCCTGTCGGCGAAGCGCGCCCGGACTGGCAGATCATCTGCGAACTGGCGGAGCGCATGAGCGCGCTGCTCGGTCAAACGACCGGCGCCGGCTTCGACTACAGCGGGCCGGAGGCGATCTGGGAAGAGATGCGTGCCGTGACGCCGGACTTCTTCGGCATCACCTACGAACGTCTGGAGCGGGAGGGCGGGGTGCACTGGCCGTGTCCGTCGCTCGACCATCCGGGCACGCCCTACCTGTTCGAGGACGAATTCCCGCGCGGCCGGGGCAAGTTCTGGCCGCTGGAGTACGGCACGGAGAGCGAGCTGCCCGACGCCGACTACCCCTACCATCTGACCACCGGGCGGGTGCTCTTCCACTGGCACGGCGGCACGCTGACGCGCAACTCCAACCTCGACAAAGCCTTCCCCGAGCCGATTCTGGAGATGCACCCCGACGACGCGCACGCACTCGGGCTGGTTTCCGGCGACTGGGTGGAGACGACTTCTCGGCGGGGCAGCGTCGTGTGCCGGGTGATGGTCACCGGTCGTTCGCCGCAGGGCACGGTTTTCCTGCCGTTTCACTTTGTCGAGGCGGCGGCCAATCTGCTGACACTGAACAAGATCGACAAGCGGGCCAAGATCCCCGATTTCAAAATGGCGGCGGTGCGCTTGCGCAAGGGTGACGCGCCGGAGCGAGAGGGGGGCGATATCCCCCTGAGCGAGCGCGGGGCGATCAAGGAACCCACCCGCCATGTCCATTGAGGGCAGGGCGAAGGTGAATGTGACGGTCGCCATCATGGCCGGCGGCAAAAGCTCGCGGATGGGCACCGACAAGTCGTTTGTCCCTATCCTGGGCAAGCCGCTGATCGAGCACATTCTGGAACGGGTGGGTGACCTGGGGCAGCAGGAGACGGTCCTGATCACCAACCGGCCGGACGATTATGCCGCCCTGGGCCTGCCGATCCAGTTCAAGGTGGTAGGTTTCTACGATCGGGTGCGGGTGCGCACCGTCGACGAGGCGGAGTACGAGCCGTTCGATCCGCGCCATCTGTCGTTTTACAACGTCAATACGCCGCAGGAACTGGCGGAGGCGCAGCGGCTGGCCAATGAAATTTGATTTGTAAGTGCGGAGAACTGTAGGGGCGGACCAGCGTATCCGCCCAGAGCCATTTTCGGAAACGCTGTCCGCCTTACCAGCGAGCAGTTGAATAAAGGATGTTGTTTTGAACGTGAATGCTTCTTCGCAGACGCAAACAATGCATTCCTGGGACGCGCTGTGCGAACGCTACCAGGGCCGGGCGCGCGAGGCGCTCCTCCCGCTGCTGTGGGAGATTCAGACCCAGGAGGGCTATCTCTCGCCAGAGGCGGTGCGCGCGGTCTCCCAGACCCTGCGCGTGCCCGAGGCCGACATCTACGGCGTGATCGGCTTCTACACCCTGTTCCACGACCAGCCGACCGGCGACACGATCGTGCGCCTGTGCGCTGACCAGTCATGCGGGCTGGCCGGCTCGGAAGCGCTGTACGAAACGCTGCATCAGCAGTTGGAAGAGAAACAGGGCGGTGGCGGATCGATTACGCTGGAACACAGCACCTGCCTGGGCCTGTGCGAACATGCGCCCTCTACGCTGGTCAGCCGCCGGGGTGAACCCGATATTGCTTACGGGCCGGTGCGGTCGCTGGACGATGCCCTGGGCGAACTGCCCAATACCCCTGGCGTGGTCGCAGCCGGCTATCCCGCCGTACTGCTGGCCGGCGTGCAGGGCAAGCGGGTCGAGACGCTGGCGGACTACGGCGACTATGCCGGTCTGCGCCGCGTACTGGAGACGATGACCCCACAAGACGTGATCGCCGAGGTCAAGGCCTCCGGCTTGATCGGACGCGGCGGCGCGGCCTTCCCGACCGGCGTCAAGTGGGAGAGCATGTGGGCGAACCCGCCGGAGCGTCCCCGCTACGTGGTCTGCAATGCCGACGAGAGCGAACCCGGCACCTTCAAGGACCGGGTATTGATGGAAGGACGCCCGCACCTGCTGCTGGAGGGCATCCTGCTCTCCGGCTACGCCGTCGGGGCGCAGCAGGGCTATCTGTTCATCCGCGGCGAATTCCCGGAGTCGGCGCGGCGCATGCAGGCCGCCATCGATGAAGCGGCCTGCGCCGGGCTGATCGGCGAGAACATCATGGGCACAGGTTATTCGTTTAAGCTGGAGGTCCGCCGCGGGGCAGGAGCTTACATCTGCGGCGAAGAGACGGCCCTCTTCGAGGCCATCGAAGGCAAGCGCGGCTTCCCGCGCATCAAGCCGCCCTTCCCGACCACACACGGCCTGTTTGGCGCGCCGACGGCCGTCAACAATGTCGAAACGCTGTGCGCCGTGCCGGGCATCCTGCGCCACGGCGCGGCCTGGTTCAAGCAGTGGGGTACGGAACGCAGCACCGGCACCAAGCTGGTCTCGGTCAGTGGTCATGTCGCACGTCCGGGCGTCTACGAGATCGCGCCGGGTGTGCCGCTGCGCACGCTGCTCACCGAGTACTGCGGCGGGGTGCGCGGCGATCTTCAGGCTGTGCTGATGGGCGGCGCTTCCGGTACCTTCCTGTCGCCGGATCAGATCGACGTGCCGCTGACCTTCGAGGATCTGCGGGCCATCGGCTCGACCTTCGGCTCCGGCTCGGTGATCGTCTACAACGCCACCGTCGATCTGCGCGATGTACTGCGGCGGCTGGGGCGCTTTTTCCAGCACGAGAGCTGCGGCAAGTGCTTCCCCTGCCAGTTGGGCACCCAGCGCCAGTTGGAGATCCTGAATCGGGCGGAGGCGGCGATCCCCGGCGACCGCCAGCGGCTGATCGACATCGGGCTGACCATGACCGAGGCGTCGCTGTGCGCGCTGGGGCAGACGGCCGCCTCCGCGGTATTGAGCGCGCTGGAGAAATGGCCCGATCTGATTCCGTAGAACATGGCAGGGGAGGTGGGATCATGAGCGAAACGGTGACGCTGACCATCGACGGGCAGGAGATCACCGTGCCGGCTGGGACCACGCTGCTGGAGGCGGCACGCCAGCTCGGCCAGGATGTGCCGGTCATCTGCTACCACGACGCGACCACTTCCGAGGGGCTGTGCCGAATCTGCGTGGTCGACGTCAACGGCGGACGGCGGCTGATGCCCGCCTGCGTCACCCCCTGCCAGGCCGGCACAAAGGTCGAGACGCGCAATGAGCGGGTGGATCGGAGCCGCCGCACCCTTCTGGAGATGCTCCAGTCGGCGGTCGATCTGTCAGGCGCGCCGGAGATTCAGGCGCTGGCCGACGAATACGATGCCGACCCGGAGCGCTTTCCGGGCGCGGCCCGGCGCGAGCAGCCGCTCTACGACGACAACCCGTTCTATGTGCGCGACTACAGTCAGTGCGTGCTGTGCTGGCGCTGCGTCCAGGTTTGCGGCGACGATGCGCAGTACACCTTCGCCCTGACGCTGACCCAGCGCGGCTTCGAGACCAGCGTCGCCACCGCTTTCCATGTGCCCATGACCGAGTCGCCCTGCGTCTTCTGCGGGCAATGCGTGGGCGTCTGCCCGACCGGCGCGCTCAAGCCGAAGATCGAGTACGGGCTGGAGCAGGGCTGGAGCGCGGACATGCTGCGCCAGAGCACCCGCCGCAAACGTGCGCCCAGGACCGAGGAAGAAGGTTGATGGCGGAATACCATCCGGGCGCCGCGCCGTGCGATTACTGGCTCTGGCAGGAGGGTTCGGCCGAGCTGACCCGCGGCGGCATCATCGAGGAGTCGCTCGTCACCCTCTACGTCAACGGCCAGGATCTGGCCACCGTCATGTGCAGCCCGCTCGACCAGGAGGCACTGGCCCTGGGTTTCCTCTTCACCGAGGGCGTTATCGCCTCGATGGACGAGGTGGGGCTGGTCAAGGCCAACGTGGCGCGGACCGTCATCGATGTGCTGCTCAATCGCAGCACCTTCGATCCGCCGCGGCGCATGATCCTCACTTCCGGCTGTGGGGGTGGCGTCACCTTCGACCATCTGACCGAAACGTACCCGCCGCTGATCAGCGACTACTGCACGCAGGCTCCGGTCATCTTCGACCGCATGCGGGATTTGCAGGGGAGCGCCCAGCTCTATCAGCAGGTGCGCGGCGTACATACGGCTGTTCTGGCGAACGACGAACGTCTGCTGGCCAGCGCCGAGGATGTTGGCCGGCACAATGCCGTGGACAAGATCGCCGGCAAGGCGCTGATGGCCGGCATCGACACCCGCGACTGCATGATCCTGACCAGCGGGCGTATCAGTTCGGAGATGCTGAGCAAGGCGCGGCGGATGAACGTGCCGCTGGTCGCCAGCCGCACCTCGCCGACGACGATCACGGTGCGGCTGGCCGAAGCGTGGAACATCTGCGTGGTCGGCTACGTGCGACATGGCAGTCTGCGCGTTTACACCCACCCGGAGCGGCTGGGGTTGCCGACGGGTTAGCGTCCGTCTGGAATCCAGGGGGCTTGTCCTGGCTTGTCCTCTCCCCTGCTGCGCTTTGCCGACCTGCCCCTCTCCACTGCAATGGAGAGGGGACTGAGGGGTGAGGTCAGATGGCGCTGCCGACGCTCTAGCCGACGGGCACGTACTCCCCGTCCTGCCACTGGAACAGTACTTCCGTTGTGCGGCCGCAGTGCAGCGGAGAGCCTTCCTCGCCGCCATTGCTGGGCACGAAGACGCTGCCATCCTCGCGGATCTCCCAGTTCAACGTCGCGCCGGGGCTGCACCAGTCGTCAAAGGCCACTCGCAGCTCCACGGCCGGGAAGCGATCCTCCCAGGACAGCACGGCCAGCTCTTTCGCTTCGCCCGCGCCGGTGCTCCGAACCTGAGTGACGAACGTCAGCGGCCCGCCTTCGACGTCCAGCACCGTCACTTCCGGTTCGGGGGCGTAGCCCAGCGCCTGGTGCGGCTCGGCGACGCTGAGCAGATGGTTCTCGGTCATGGCATAGGTGAGCCGTTCCGGGGTCTGGTCGGTGACGAACTCCGTGACCGGCGCGATCACCTGACCCTGCCAGCCCTCCGCTGTCATGAAGAAGGCGATGCTCAGGCCGCCGCGAATCTGGTAGACGGTCGCGTCGGAAAAGTAGGGTACCTGCGTGTGCAGCAGCAGTTCGTCGGTCCCATCCCCGTTGAGATCGACCAGTGCCGTCGAGGGCGTGAAGTCGCTGCGCAGCGGCAGCGGGCTGTCCAGCCCCAGGTCAATCGACTCGATCGGCGCGGGCAGGAGGCTCGCCTCCGCCAGCACGTCGCGCAGTTCCTGCTGCTCGGCAAGCGGCTGTCCGGCGATCGCGCAGTGATTGAGGAGGAACTCGCTGGCGCCCACCAGTCGGCGGACGATGTTCACCCAATCGTCGCTCTCCCATGCGATCACCCCATCGTCAATCTTGGCCGTCGAGCGGGCGTAAACTTCGGCGACGAAATCGCGCGTATCCGAAAAGCCTGAGGTGCATGCTTCCTGCGCCTCGGCCGCCGGGCCAGTGCCTGCCGCCAACAGGGTCAGAGCCAGGATGGCCAGCCAGAGTCTTTGCTTCACTGTCTACTCCTGAATCGCTACGCTTATGGGCACAGTATAGAGCGTAGGCGGAGCACGATTCATCGGACGGGCGGGTGACCGCCGATTCGGTTGTTTGTCCCATACGGCTCTCCGACTTTCGGCGCATCGCCGAATGGAAAAAGGCATGAAGCGGGATCGTCCCGGTGCAGGGGGACATCCGCACTGATTTCCGGTACTCTGGAGGTTGTGAGAACGCAACCCGACCGGCCTGTCGTCCAGAAGGCAGAGGGCGGCGGGCGCGGCTCCGCCGACACCTGCATGCATCGCGGTCAGGGTGGCCTATGCGACCTTCCGACTTTCGGCGGAGCCGCGGTCCCGCTTTCGACGGATTTCTGCCGTCCTTCCTCGGTACAGGGGCGGTGTAGAGGGCCGGATCCGCGTATAATTCCAGGACCAAAGACGAGAAGATGATGATGCCCATTCGTATTGTGATTGCGGACGATCATGCGGTCGTCCGTCAGGGATTGAAAATGTTTCTCAGCCTTGATCCGGAACTGGAGATCATAGGAGAGGCTGTCGACGGCAAACAGGCCATCGAACTGGCCGGCAGCCTGCGCCCGGATATTGTCCTGATGGATCTGGTGATGCCGGTCCTGGGGGGGGTGGATGCCATCGCCGCCATCCGGCGCGATCTGCCCGACGTGGAAGTGATCGCCCTGACCAGCGTTCTGGAGGACAAATCCGTGGTAGACGCCGTGCGCGCCGGCGCGATCGGTTATCTGCTCAAGGACACCGAAGCCGACGATCTGATCCGCGCCATCAAGTCGGCGGCGGCCGGCCAGGTGCAGCTTTCACCACGCGCAGCCGCCCGCCTCATGCGCGAAGTCCGTGCCCCGGAAAACCCGGAGACGCTGACCGACCGCGAGACCGAGGTGCTGCGATTGCTGGCAGCCGGGCTGTCCAACAAGGAGATTGCCGAAAAGCTGGTGATCGGCGAGAAGACGGTCAAGACGCACGTGAGCAATATTCTGGCGAAACTCAACATGACCAGCCGCACGCAGGCCGCGCTTCATGCCGTGCGCATTGGTCTGGTCGAAGGGCCGACCACGGAATGAGCAGAGGGATTTGACCCGGAAAGGGCGGCATGCCACAGACGGCGCTGCTTCAAGATGAGATAAACATTCTTTACGTTGCGTCCAACAAACTGACTCAGGCCTCCACTCCCATCGAGCAACTCGAAGCAGTCAGCGACTATGCGCGCAGCCACCGGGCAAACCGCGGCGTGCTGCTGTACTGCGACTTTGACCCGGCCGGTGAAGACGGGCACGGTGTCCGCATCGAAGAAGTGGTCGCGGAATGGACGATGGGCGATGCCCAGCCGATCGGTCTGGGCGCGCGCTTTCGCCACCTCCAGGCTCACATGTTCGCCGGAGATACCCCGCGCGATTCGCAGCACGTGACGCCGAAACCGCTGTTTTTCCACAATGCCCAGGAAGATGCGCTGGCCGACGCCGGCGCCAGAGCGCTCAACCAGCGATACGGTATTTATGGCTGCGTCTATCTGTCGTTGTTCAACAAAGGGCGCTGGGTAGCGGCCATCACCTTTGGCTGGGATGAGCCGCACAGCTTCGATGCTCGCGACGAACGCATCTACACCGCGCTCCAGCAGCAGGTCGCCCCGGTGGTCGACTCGGTACGCCTGTTCGAGCAGACGCAGAAGCGCGCCGACGAACTGGAGCGACTCAACCAGGAGATTAATCTCCTGTACCGTGCCAGCGAAATCCTGCAACGCGCCGAGACCTATGCCGAAGTGGTGGAGGGCATCGCCCAGTTTGATCTCGAAGCCGACGTCGTCACGCTCATGCTGTGGGAGGGCTTCGACTGGGAGACGGCCGATTATCTGGAAGTGGTCGCCGTCATCGACCGCATCGGCGGCGGCGTGATTCAGCCGGGAGCGCGGCTGCCCAAAGCTAACTTTCCTGTCGCTCGCCACATGATCGGCGAGCGCGTCTGGTTGTTCGAGGACGCGCTGACCGACCCGCGCATCGACCCCGTCACCGGGGAGAGTTGGAAAATGCTGGGCATCCGCTCGTTCATGGGGCCGGCCTTCTACGCAGGCGATCGTTGGATCGGCGGCATTACCTTCCAGAGCGCGCGTCCGCGAAAGTACAGCCAGCGTGAGGCGCGTCTGTTCGCCGGCATCGGCGACGTGGCGCTGGCGGCCATCGACCGCATTCGCCTTCGTATCGAGTCGGAGGCCTCACAGCAGCAGGCCGAGGCGCTGGCTCGCGCCAACACCGACCTGCTGGAACAGGCCCAGCGCCGCGCCCGCGAACTGGAAATGGTCAATCGGGAGATTGACCAATTGTACCGCGTCGGCGAGAGCATCAATGCCGCCAACAGCTATGACGAACTGGTCCAAGCCGTATCTGGCATTATCAGCGGCGATACGGCGGTGGCGCTCTATTTCTGGGAGGGATGGGACTCGGAGACGGCCTCCTACGTGGAGCAGATTGCCGCCACCGGCTACATGGTCCCGGAGAATGGCCGGCGCATCCCTAAAGAAGCGCTGCCCTATACCAAATCGGTGCCGAGAGACCGGCTGCTCATCCTGGAAGACATCACGGCCGATCCGCGTCTGGATGAGGTATCGGTCGCCAGCTTCGCCGCCAGCGACTTCCTGGCGGCGATCAGTATCCGCCTGTTCGTCAAGCAGCGCTGGATCGGCGCGCTGCTGTTTCACAGCAAGGTGCCGCGTCCTTTTTCCACGCGCGAGCGGCGGTTGGCCCTGGGCGTGGGCGACTATGTGCGGGGCGCCGTCGAACGCATCCGTTTGCAGCAGGAAACCGAGGCGGCGCGGCGGGCAGCGGAATCGGTGGCGGAGCAGGCACAGCGCCTGGCCTCGCTGGAGGAGCGCACCCGCCTGGCGCGCGAGCTGCACGATTCCGTCTCGCAGGTGCTCTACGGTATTGGCCTGGGCGCGCGCACCGCGCGGACGCTGCTGACTCAGAATCCGGCTCGCCTGCACGAACCGCTGGACTACATCCTGTCGCTGGCGGAAGCCGGTCTGACCGAGATGCGGGCGCTGATCTTCGAGCTGCGCCCGGAGTCGCTGGCCGAAGAAGGGCTGGTCTCGACTCTGAGCAAGCAGGTGGCTTCGCTCAAGGCGCGCTACGGCGTCGAGGCCGAAACCGCGTTCTGCGAAGAGCCGCAGCTTCCTCTGGAGACAAAAGAAGGCCTCTACCGCATCGCCCGCGAGGCGCTGCACAACACCATCAAACACGCCCAGGCCACTCATGTCCGCCTGACTCTGGAGGCGACCGGGACTGGCTACCAGTTGGAAATCGCCGACAACGGCCACGGCTTCGACCCGAACCAATCCTTCCCCGGGCATCTCGGCCTCAAATCCATGCGTGAGCGCACTGCCTCGCTCAACGGCGTGCTGTGCATCGATAGCGCTCCTGGCACGGGAACCCGCGTCGTCATCGCCGTTTAGAGCCTGTCCCCCATTCCTTCCATCCGATGAGGCTGAATTCCGCCTTTAGTCGGGTGATCTCCGGTGCACGCCCGCATATCGTATGAACATGAGTGTCGTATGCGCCAATCCCAAAATCAGGATATCGGAAAGCACTGGGATTTCCGGGGGCTTATGCTTGTTCTCTCACGTGCGGTGATCATCACACTCACCAGCCTGATCGTGGTCGTCATGCTGGTCTCGCTCCCCACTCCGGTCTATGAGCGGCCGTGGCACAAGCTGCTGCATGTCCTGAGCGCGCTGCTGTTCGCCGGTCATGTCGGACTGGCGGCGGCGTGGCTTGCCCTGGCCGCATTCAGCCGTGAGGCCGGCGTGGTCCATCTCGCTCGCCACGCCGTCAGGCTGGCCGACGTGCTGTTCACGCTTCCCGGCGTGCTGCTGCTCGTGGTCAACGGCCTGGTGCTCACACCGGCGGCGGGCATCGTTGGAGATGCCGATGTGAACTGGCTGATTGGTGCGCTGACCCTGCTCGGCATCACGGGTTTGATCTGGGGCGGTTGCCTCATCCGTTGGTTGAACCGCTATCTCGTCTGAGGAGACAAACGTGTAGAGCCTGGCTCGCCGATCCGTCAATCACCCGTTGGATGGTTGACGGACCGGCAAATGTGCTCTAGAAAGAAGTCTAGGGGGTATCGTTTGTGAGTTCGGAGAGGTGAGATGAAACAGCGCATCAATCAGGTCCGTCTGCTCGTCAGAGATTTTCCGGCTGTCTTCCGGTTCTACCGCGACGTCATGAGTCTGCCGGTCGGTTCCGGCAGCGAAGACGATGTCTATGCCGATTTTCAGCTCGACAACGGCCAGACGCTCGGCCTGTTTCGCCGCGACCTGATGGCCCAGGTCGTCGGAGCGGATGGCAAGCCCGCGCAGGGCCAGTGCGCAGGATTCCTCGCTGCTGGTGTTCGAGGTCGACGATGTCGACCAGGCGGTCCAATCGCTCCAGGGCAAGGGTGTGTCCTTCATCGCTATGCCCACCGACCGGCCAGACTGGGGGATGCGCACCGCCCACTTTCGCGACCCCGACGGCAACCTGCTGGAGATTTTCCACCCCCTGCCGATGAGCTGATCGCTCTCAGTACGTCGCTCTGCCGCCCGACAGATCGAAGACCGCCCCGGTGGTGAAGCTGGCTTCTTCCGAGACGATCCAGCAGACCATGGCGGCGGTCTCCTCGACCGTGCCCAGCCGCTTCATCGGGATGCGCTCCAGCATGTAGCGGAGTTGTTCCGGCGAAGTGTCCTCGTTCATCGGCGTGCGCACGACGGCCGGCGCCAGCCCGTTGACCGTGATGCCGCGGTCGGCGTATTCTTTGCCGACGGCCTTGACCATGCCGATCACCCCGGCCTTCGACGTCGAATAGCCGATCATGCCGGGGTTGCCTTCCTTCCCGGCGATCGAAGCGATCAGCAGGATGCGCCCATAACCCTGTTCCAGCATCGGCGGGATAGCATGGCGGGTGATGTTGAAGCTGCCAAACAGGTTGACCGCCAGCACGCGCTGAAAGGCCTCGGACGGGTAATCGACGATCTTTGTGCTGGTTGGCCCGACGATGCCCGCGCTGTTGACGACGATGTCCAGCCGTCCGTGCCGGGCCAGGATTCCGGCGACCCCGCCGGCGACGGCCGCTTCGTCGCTCATGTCGACGATCTGCCCCTCCGCGCCGCAGTCCGCCGCGACCTGCTCCAGGCGCTCCGGGTTCATGTCGAAGATCACTACCGCAGCGCCTTCGGCCCGCAGCCGGCGGGCGACCGCCTCACCGATGCCGCTGGCGCCGCCGGTGACGATGGCGACCCGGTTTGCAAATCGATTCGGGAAAATGTCCATGCTCGCCTCGCTTAGCTCGCTTACAAAGAAGGTGTCGTATAAAGGGTTTTTCCGCCGACGCGGATCTCGGTATCGACCAGGTACTTGCGCAGCGCCGCCACATCTGGCGTGAGGCCCAGTCCGGGGCCGTCCGGGACGTGAATCTGCCCGTTGCCGTCCGGCTCCAGGTGGTCGCGCGTCAGCTCATACGCCAGCGACTTGAGTTCGACAGGGTACTCGCACAGGTCGTGCGCCTGCAAGCCGGCGTAGGGCTGAAGCGACGCGCTCAGCGCCAGATGCGAGGTGAAGGTGTGGTTGACGAACTGCACCTGGCGCGTCGCCGCATAATCCGCCACGCGCCGGGCCACGGTGATGCCCCCGATACGGCCGGTGTCCACCTGAATGACGCCGACGCCGCCGTAGTCGATCATATGGCGTGCCATGTGCTCATTGTGCGCGCCCTCACCGCCGGCGATGCGGACTGGTGCGCTCATCTCCGCCAGCGCCCGGTAGGCTCCGAGCGCGCCGGTATGTAAAGGCTCCTCCAGCCAGTAGGCGCCGGCGGCCTTGAGCGCCGCCAGGCGCGCCTGCGCCCGTGTCAGATCATCCCCCCAGATGGTACCGGCATCGACGCAGAGCACACCGTCTATGCCCAAGCCCTCGCGCGCCGCCATCACCTGGTCGCGGTCGTCCTCGACGCTGCCCTTGCCGTACGGCCCCCAGCCGAACTTGGCCACCCGGAACCCGCGTTCGCGAACCGCCCGCCCTTTGTTCAGGGTCTCCTGCGGAGTGTCGCCGAACAGCATCGACGCATAGGGCGTTTTGGGGTAGGCCCGCGCGTCGCCGAGCAGCTTCCAGACCGGCTCCTGATGGCGCTGGCCGAGCAGATCCCAGAGGGCGATGTCGATGCCCGACAGCGCGTGATCGGCCTGGAGCAGATCCATGCTGTTCTGGTGCACCTGCTCATGGATGCGGCGGATGTCGTCCGGGCTGTCGAGCGCCGCGCCCAGGACCGAGGCCAGCACCGGTTTGCAGGCTGCGTGGGACATCGGGCAGATCATGCTGGCGATGGTCACCAGCGGTGCGGCTTCGCATTCGCCCCAGCCGACGTACCCTCCGGCGACGACCCTCACCAGAAGTGCGTCCTGGCTGCCGTCGGCGATATCCTCGATCTGCGGCATCGCCAACGAGAAAAAATCGACCGCATCAATTTTCATCAAGAATCCTTAGCGTTGGAGAAGGGAACCACACCCACAGCCGATGCCATGGTTCTGTTCAGCGGCCACCCATCGGGCCTCCTCTTATTTGACAAAACGCTCTCAGATCCCTAGACTATCGTGTATTGTCATTTGTCGCAAGCCATAGGACAGACGGCGTGCCTAAAGAGAACGTGACGGCTGAAGAGATCCAGCAGGCGATCATCCAGCGCATCATGACCCGCCGCTACAGTCCTGGCGAGCGTCTGCCGTCGGTGCGCGACATGGCCGGCGAGTTGGGATCCAACCGCAACACCGTCAACAAAGCCTACCAGATGCTTTCCGAGATCGGCGCGATCGAAAGCCTGCCGGGCGGCCGCAAAGGCTTCATGGTCAAGGAGATCGCCGGGGCGCACCAAGAAACGACTGCCGAACTGGCGACTTTCTTCTACCAGCAGGCCGTCAACCTTTCCTGGCAGGCGCTGGCCGCCGGCATGACCTCCTCAGAAGCCATGAACCACCTCACCAGGGCCGTGCACGAGGTCTACGAACTGGGTGCGGTCAGCATCGCCTTCTACGAATGCAACGAACACGACAGCCGTGACATGGGGAAGTACATCAGCCGCGAATTGGGGATGGAAATCCATTGTGGCACGCTCGACGAGCTGTTCGCCGACGCCGACGGGGCGGTGGAGAACTACGACCTTATCGTCACGACCTTCCATCATCTGCTGGAGGTCATGGAGCGGCTCGGAGCCAGCGGCGACAAGGTCATCGGCATCGACACGCGCATGACGCCTGAGACGATGCTGCGGATCGCTCGGCTGCCCAACCCGAACATCGGGCTGGTGGCCACGCTGGAGACGACGGCGCACATGCTGAAGCACATTCTGTACAGCTACTATCCCGGCCGGAATATCCAGGCCGTCACCATCACCGATCTCGACGCGGTCGCGGCCCTAGCCCGCACGTGCAGCCATCTGGTGGTCACCCACACCTGCGCTCAGCAGGTGCGCCATCTGACGGGCGGCGAGCCCGACGTGGTGGTGAATTTCCAGGTCGACGAGCAGTCGATTCAGTTCCTCAGCCGCCGCGTGCATGAGATTCAGGCAGAGAAGACCGCGGCGCTTCACCCACCATTGGCTACCCAGGTCTGAGGCGGTGAGAGTCCGCCGATGCGGCCGAGCAGCGAAAACCAGTGCATTGACTTACTCACGGAGAAGATTATGTTCAAGAAACGTGTTCGCGTTCCTCTACTGATGTTGTGCAGCCTCCTGTTGGTTCTCGTGGGCATTGCCCCCATCGCCGCGCAGGAACCGGTTACCGTTGTCTTCTGGGATAACCTGTTCGCCATCGTTGAAGACGGCCCGCGTGAGGACCAGTTCATCCTGGTCGCCATTGACCGATTCCAGGAAGAATACCCGAATGTCGTCATCGAGCGCGTGCATCAAGCCCCCGATCTCGGCACGTTCGATCAACTGCTGCGTGCCGCCAGCATCGCCGGCAACGGCCCCGACGTGTTCAACCAGTTCGCGGGTGGCAGTCTGATCAGCTTCGCGCCGTTCATCGAGCCGCTGGACAGCTATTTCAGTGAAGAAGAGATGTCGCAGCTCGTCGGCTGGGACTCGGTCCGCAACGACTTCCGCGTCGATGGCGAGCTGCTGGGCGTTCCTTACGGCGCCGGCTCCTACTTCGCCGTCTACTACAACAAGGAAAAAATGGCTGAAGGCGGCGTCGATATGGAAAACTTCACGCCCCCGGCCACCTGGGAAGAAATGATTGCACTGGCGCAGGGCATCAAGGACAACGGTGTGCTGCCGTTCGCCATTGGCGAGCAGGAAGGTTACACCGGCGCATGGGTGATGGCGACGCTGGTCGGCGGTCTGATGGGCCCCGAAGTCTTCTTCAACATGCGTTCGCGCGAAGTGCCGATCAATACCCCCGAGTGGATCACCGCCTATGAAGCCTACCGCCAGCTCTACGACCTCGGCCTGACCAACGTCGATGCCGGCTCGACCCCCAGTGGCGAAGGCCAGCTCATGTTCACCCAGGGCGACTCGGCAATGTGGATTCAGGGCGGCTGGGCCAACAAGGACCTGGTCAACATCTTCGGCGACAACATCGGCCTGTTCCCCATCCCGGCGCTGGCCGATTCGGTCTTTCCTGGCGGCATCGCGGGCGGCCCGAACATTTCCCTGGCCGTCTCCAACTACTCGCAGGTCAAAGAAGAGGCGATCACCTTCATCAAGTTCCTGATGCGTCCCGACATCCTCGACCTGTACGTGGCATTGAACCAGACTGAGCCGTCCAACCACCTGCAGGCCGACACCTCGGTTCTCCAGAATCCGCTGCTTCAGGCCCAGGCCGACCAGCTTCTGGGTGGCAAGACGATTTATCCGTTCGACAACATCATGCCGGGCGAGATCAACTCGATGTTCTACCGCCTCAACGCCGCGGTGTTCATCGGCCAGATGAGTTCGCAGGATGCCGCCAACGAACTTCAGGCTGCCTACGACGCCATGCCCTGAACCAGCGCACCAACATGCTCGTTCCTCCGCCCTGCCGCTTCTATCGGCAGGGCGGAGGTCTTCAAGCGACACCCCGTCGCAGGACCTTGCCTCCTGGACGGCATTCCGGTTGGATGGCGGGGCAGGCGAGCGACTCCTGGCGCCGCGCCGCCATTGTTGTGAAAAGAGCCTTTGCGATGAATAAATTGGCAAGAGCGGAACAACGATTTGCTTACATCGCCATCCTGCCGGCCACCCTGCTGATCGGTGCGCTGCTGGTGTACCCGATTGCCTACGCGGTCTTCGTCAGCTTCCACCGCACGGCGAACGGCATCAGCTTCAGCTTCATTGGCCTCGACAACTACGTCCGCCTGCTCAACTCGCCGATCCTGTGGCGCGTCCTGGGAAACAACTTCATCTTCCTGGCCGCCGTGCCGCTGGTTCTGTTCTTCTCGCTGGTCTGCGCGGCGCTGATCTACGAGGAAGTCTGGGGCTGGCGCTTCTTTCGTGTCGTCTTCTTCCTGCCATCGGTGATCTCCACCGTCGTCATTGGCACGCTCTTCCGCCGCCTGTTCGACTACTCCGGGCCGATCAACCAGATTATCATCGGCATTGGAAACGAACCGATCGACTGGCTGGCGCGCGGCAACACCTCAGTCATCGTGATCGTCCTGGTGCTGGTGTGGAGTGGTTTCGGTTACGGCATGCTCGTCCTGCTCTCCGCCATGAGCGCCATCGACCCAACTATCTTCGAATCGGCGCGACTGGATGGCGCCAACTGGTGGCAGCGGCTGCGCTTCATCACCATTCCGCTGATCGCCAAGGTGATCGCCTTCCTCACGGTGATCAACGTGATCTACACCTTCCTGTCGCTCTTCGGCCTGATTTACGTGCTGACGGGCGGCGGTCCCGGCTATGAGACGACCACGCTGGACTACTTCATCTACCTGAAAGCCTTCAGCGGCTTCGACTTCGGGCAGGCGGCGGCGCTGGCGCTCATGCTTGCGGTCATCACCCTCATTCTGACCGTCATTCAACTGCGGGTCACCCGCTTTGACCAGGAGACTTCATAATGGCCAGTCAGGTACGCGCGCGTCCGCCGGTCTCCGAGGCGTTCAGCGACAACGCCCGGCTGCGGCATATCTTGCTGGTGAAAGTTCCGGTGTTCGTGCTCCTGTGCCTGGTGGCGGCCAGCACGCTGCTGCCCCTGGCCTACATGGCGATGACCTCCCTGAAGGAGCGCACTGAGTACTTCGTCAATCCCTACGGCCTGCCTCAGGCGCTCAACTTCGACAACGTTCGCATCATGATCGAGACCTACGGATTCCTGCGCAGCTTCGGGAATTCCGTGTTCATCGTCGGGTCGGCGCTGTTCCTGTCGCTGTTCCTCGGCAGTCTGGCCGCCTTCGCGGTTGCCAAGCTGCGCTTCCGCGGCAAACGCGTCTTCTTTCTGACGCTGATCTCCCTCCAGCTCATTCCCGGTCAGGTGCTGCTCATCCCGATCTATCTGCTCTTCTCACGCCTGGGCATGATCAACAACTACGCGTCGGTCATCCTGATGTATGCCGTCGGCAGTCTGCCGTTCAGCATCTTCTTCCTGAGCGCCAGTTTCCGCAGTATCCCTGACGAACTCATCGAAGCGGCCAAGATCGATGGGGCGACGCTCTGGCAGGTGTACCGAAGCATTGCCGTGCCGATCGGCAGCCCGTCGATCCTGACGTTGGGCATTCTGAACTTTCTCAGCATGTGGAACGAGTTGATCCTCGCGCTGCTGCTGCTTCCCGACGAAAATAAGCGCACCATCACGACCTCGGTGGCGATGGTGGTGGGACGCTTCATCACCAATGAGCCGCTGCTGATGACCGGCCTGCTGATGTCCGCGCTGCCGACCGTCGTCGTGCTGATCATGTTTTCCAATTATCTGGTCAAGGGAATATCGGCGGGTATCGGCAAATAGCCTTGGCGAAGATGCCGTCCGCCAACACGGAGCAACCATCATGACGACCGCCAGCACACGCTCGCAGGTGAACCTGTCCACGGCCGCGCTCGATCTCGTTCTCGAACGGGATACTGACACGCTGTCCCTCATCCACTGTGCCTGGGAAGGGCACTCCTGGCTGCATCCCGAAGGCGAAAAGGCGATTTTCGCCGTCACCATCGATGGACAGCGTCACACCAGTCGCACCCTCACGCTTTCGCGCATCGAGCTCAACTATGCGACTGCCGGGATGCAGCACCTGATCGCTCAGTTCGACGGCGATGGCTTCGAAGTCGATCATCACCTGAAGGTGGTGCACGACACCGCCCTGATCGAGATGTGGCAGGTGATCCGCTGCACGGGCGACCGCGCGATTCACGTCACCCGCATGGACTCCTTCACGCTCGACATTCCGGCCTCGACTTATGACCTGCTCTACTACACGTCCGACTGGGGCGCCGAATTCGAGCCGGTCCACACCGGCCTGGAGGGGGGCAAGATTCTGGAAACGCGGACAGGGCGATCTTCCAAGGGGCAGCATCCCTGGTTCGCGCTGACCCGCAATGGCAGCGGCGTGCTGTCGGCGTCGGCCGCCTGGTCGGGCAACTGGATCTTCCGCTTCGAGCCGATCGACGGCGGGCATCGCCTCAGCGGTGGTCTGCATGACTGGGAGTTTTCCAAAGACCTGCCGCCCCAGGGGGAGATGGAAAGCCCGGTCATGGTGCTCGTCTGGGGCAGCGACCTCAACCGGGTCGCGCAGCAGTACGCCCAGGTTGGACGGCGCTACTGGTACCCGCGCACGTCGCTTTCGGCCAGGGTGCCGGTGGAGTGGAATCACTGGTGGTCCTACGAGGACGATCACATCAACGCCGACATCTTCCTGGAAAACATTGCCGTCGCCCAGGGCATGGGTGTCGAAGTGTGCGTTCTCGACGCCGGGTGGTTCGGACCCAGCGACAAGGGCACCTTCTGGTACGACTATCGCGGCGATTGGGATCTGGTCAACGCCGAGCGTTTCCCTCAGGGTGTGCGCCCGCTCTCCGACGCGGCTCACGCCCGCGGCATGAAGTTTGGCATGTGGTGCGAGATCGAAGCCCTGGGCGTCAAGGCGCGCCTGGCCGAGACTCACCCGGATCTGGTGGCGCTGCGCGATGGCGAGCGGTTGGGCTACGTCTGCCTGGGCAGCCCGGAAGGGCAGGAATTCGCCTACCAGACGCTGGCCCGCCTGATCCGCGAGAACAATCTGGACTGGATTAAGCTGGATTTCAACCTTGACCCCGGCGCGGGCTGCAACCGCACCGATCACGGCCACGGGGTGGGGGATGGCCTGTACGAGCACTACATGGGCTACTACCACATGCTGGAGCGGGTGCGCCGCGACTTCCCGGAGGTTGTCCTGGAAGGCTGCTCATCGGGTGGGCTGCGCATCGACCTGGGCCTGCTGCGCCGCCTCGACATGCACTTCCTGAGCGACCCGGACTACCCGGTGCACGACTTGCAGCTGTTCTGGGGCGCGACCACCATGCTGGCGCCGGATGCCTGCCTGCACTGGAGCTTCGGCGATTGGATCAACAAGAACCCGCCGCCCCAGCAGAACTTCAACCCGCGCGACCCGAAGCTCAAGCCGCACCAGTTCGACTACTACACGCGCATCTCGATGCTCAACGTCTTCGGTTTCTCGCAGAAGCTGCCCGAACTGCCGGCCTGGATCGCCGATCGCCTGTTCGAGCACGCCCGCATCTACAAACAGTATGTCCGCCGCTTCGTGCGCGAGGGCGACCTCTACCGTCTTACGGGGCAGCCCCGGCGTGATGGCAGCGGGGAACGCTGGTGCGCCTTCCAGTACCGCCTGCCCGATCAGTCGGAAAATCTACTCTTCGTCTTCCGTCTGCCGGGCGGTGAGGCAGCGCGGACCGTTCGTCTGCTCGACCTCCAGCCCGAGCGGCTGTACGGCATCGTCGGCTATGAGGGCGAGAATCTGGGGGCCATGCGCGGCAAGGAACTGATGGAGACGGGCATTCGCTTCGACTCGCTGCCGGAAGAAGGCTCAATGCTGCTGCGTGTGGTCTAGCGCTACCCTGCGAAACCTGGTGCCTTCATGACGACACGCCCGGTAGTTCACCTGTTCTGCAACGCCCACATCGATCCGGTGTGGTTGTGGGGGTGGGAGGAAGGTCTGCGCGAGGCCATCTCGACCTTCCGCACCGCTGCCAATCTGCTCGACGAGTTCCCGGAATTCGTCTTCAACCACAACGAGAGCGTGCTCTACGAGTGGGTGGAGGAGTACGACCCGCCGCTCTTCGAGCGCATCCGCGCGCACGTGGCATCCGGCCGCTGGAACATCACCGGCGGCTGGTATCTTCAGCCCGACGTCAACCTGCCGGGCGGCGAGACCCTGGTGCGGGTGATCCTGGAGGGGCGGCGCTACTTCGCAGAGAAGTTCGGCGTGCGGCCGCCTGTGTCCTACAATTTCGACACCTTCGGCCACCCCGGCAGCCTGCCGCAGCTTCTGGCTGGCGCCGATTTCCGCATGTACATCCACTACCGGCCCGACATCCGCCACCTCGACCTGCCTGGGATGGTCTACCGCTGGCGAAGCAAAGACGGCAGCGAAGTCTTCGCCGTCCGCCCGGACGCCTGGTACTGCACGCCCTGGCCCGGCTCCCCGGAACGCGAGACGCGTCGCGGGGTCGAACAGGCGCGCCAGAAGGGTCGTGACGTGATGGTCATGTGGGGCCTGGGCGACCATGGCGGCGGGCCAACGCGCGAAGAGCTGATCAACTTCCGCAAGCTGATCGCCGAGTTCCAGGACGCCGACGTCGAAGTCCGCCACAGCACGCCGGAAGCGTTTCTGGCCGCTCATCAGCCTTACCTGCACGAATACCCGGTCTATGAGGGGGAGCTTCAGCGCACGCTCGTCGGCACCTTCACCAGCGTCGCGCCGATCAAGCGGCAGATGCGCGAGGGGGAGGCCCTGATGGCCTCGGCAGAACGTTGGGCGGCGGCGGCCTGGTGGCGCTTCGGGCGGCCGTACCCGGCGGATCAGCTTCGCGACGCCTGGAAGCGCCTGCTGTTCAACAGCTTCCACGACACGCTGTGCGGCACGCTGACCGAGGACGCCATGCCCGGCGTGGACGACATGTTCGGTTATGCCCACGACATTGCCCGGCGGGTCATCGTCAAGGGACAGCACGCCTTACTGCCGAACGTCGAGCCGACGCCCGAGACCATCCCCATCTACGTCTGCAACTCGCACGGGTCGGCGGTGCGCGCCGCTGTCGGCCTCAACTTCCTGAGTGACTACGCGCCGCCGCCCAAACCGAAGGTCTACACCCTTTACGACGACCAGGGCGTGGTGGTGCCCCATCAGACGCGCGGCGGTGACACCAGCATCCTCGACGACAACGCCTGGAAGCCGTTCTGCGGCTTTGTCGCCGATGTGCCGCCGCTGAGCATCCGCCGCTATGAGGTGCGCTTCGAGCCGCCGCCGGCCTTCGATCAGAAGATACAGGTGCAGGAGGATGTCGACGCCATCACGGTCGAGACGCCGTTCTGGACCGCCGGCTTCAGCCGGGCGCACGGCCTGGTCTCGCTGGTGGAAAAGTCCAGCGGTTGCGAGCTGCTCCGCGATGCCGTGTGCTTCGTGGCCATGCACGACCGCTCGAACGCCTGGGGCAGCGATTTCCGTGTCATCTTCAGCGAGCCATTCGCGCCGCTGGAGATTCTGTCGCCCGCCGAGGTCGGGGCGTATGCCGGCGCGGAGGGGCGGGAAGGGCCGGCGGTGCGCGTCGTGGCTTCCGGCGCGGCCTGGACGACGGTCGAATGTCTGAGTGGTTGGGCGCATACTCGCGCTTCGCTGCGTTTCACCTTCTATGCCGATCTGCGGCATATCGACCTGAACACTACGCTGTTCATGGGCGCACGGGCCAAGATGCTCAAGCTCCAATTCCCGTTCGACGCGCCGATCTGCCGGCCGAGCGCCGAGATCCCGTATGGCGTGGCCGAGTACCCGGCCGACACCGGAGAATATCCCTTCAGTCGCTGGGTCCGCCTGGACGCCCATCCCATGACCATTGGCGTGGCCAATAACGGACTGAACGGCTTCGACGCCAGCATCGACGGCAAGCTCAACCTGAGCGTGGCGCGCGGCGTGATACACGCCTCGCCGATGGAGGACGCCGCCGATCCGGGCAAGCTGTACACCTATACTGACCAGGGGCAGATCAACACGCGCTTCCGCATCGTCGCCGGCCTGAATCGCGCCGAGATTGCGCGGGCGCTGGTGGCCGCGGCGCTGGAACTCAACCAGCCGCTGGAGCGCTTCTTCGTCTACTATCCGCCGACCGCCCTGGAAGGTGCTGCAGCTCACCCCGCGCCGCTGTTGACCGTGACGCCGCCGCAGGTGGTGGTCGGTGCGCTCAAGAAGGCGGAGGGTGAAGATGCGTTGGTGATACGTCTGCACGAGACGGCCGGGGAGGCCGTCACGGCGCGCATCGAGTTAGAAGGCGCGCCGCCGCTGGACGCCGAGTTCGGCCCCTACCAGTTGCGGACGTTCAAGATCGCCAGGGGCGGCACCTGGAAGGCGTGCAATTTGCTGGAGGAAGCGTTGTAATCTGACGAAGCGGGCGAGGACATCGCCCCGCTCCTATGGAAAATCGGGAGTCCGCAGGGCGACTCGTGGGTCGCCCGCCTCGCCCTTTTGCATCTTGTGAACGTTCGCGTTACGCGGACTTCTGAAGCAGCGCAGGGCTGACCTTGACCTGCACCAACCCGTAGGCCAGCATGCGCACTGGGACGCTCTTGACCAGCGGGATCTGGGTGAACCACCCCGCCATCTTCCGCCCGATCTTGCTGCCCATGCTGTTCTTGGCCGTCCGCTTGCTGGCGTTCTGGATCGACGCCTGGAAGCCCTGCGTGATCTTGATATCCCATTCCACCTTGCGCTGCACCTGGGCCAACTGCTCCTTGGTCACCGCGCCCTGCTTGAGCGGTTCGACCAGCAGGTTGGCGGCCACCACCGCGTCGCGGATTGCCAGGTTGATGCCCACGCCGCCGACGGGCGACATGATGTGCGCCGAGTCGCCGATGAGCAGCAGGCCGTCGCGGTACCACTTGATGGCGCGCTTGAGGTCCACCGGCAGATAGGACAGATCTTGCCAGTCGATGGCCTTCAGGCGCTCGCTGAATTCCGGGATCAAATTGCGCATCAGGCCGCGAAAAACCTGGATGTCCTGGGCGCGCAGTTCTTTGAAGCTGCCCTTCAGGACGGTCACACCGATCTGCCAGTCGCGCTCGTACGGCCGGCGGAACATGAACAGCGAGTTGTTCTCGTCCTGGCGGGTGTTCAGATCTTCCCTGGGGTCGAGGGCGTCATCCATCGGCATGCGCAGCCAGATGATGTCGTCCGGCTGATTGGTGAGCGTCTTCGTCTCGATGTCCGCCAGCTTGCGAATCGCCGAGTTCCGTCCGTCGGCGCCGATCGTCAGAGGCGCGCGCAGGGTCTTGAGGTCGCCATCGGCAGTGCGATACTCGACGCCGCGGATGACGCCGTTCTCTTCGACCAGCCCGTTCACGCGGGCGCGCATCTCGATGGTGAAATTGGGATACTGGCTGGCCTTCCCGACCATGAAGTCGAGGAACAGCGACTGCGACAGGATCATCACGTAGGGATACTTGCTGCGCAGGATGTCATAGCTGAGCATGTAGGGAATCGTACCGGAACCGCGCAGGGTGGTGACCTTGCCGTGGGGGAGCGCCATGATCTCGTCGATCAGGCCCAGCTCTTCAAGCAGATTGAGCGCCAGCGGGTTCAGCGTATCGCCGCGGAATTCACGGTTGAAATCGGCCTGCGCTTCGAGGAGATGCACACGCAGACCTGCCCGCGCGGCCAAATATCCGAAAATCACACCGCCCGGACCGCCACCCACCACGATTGCATCGACATATTCGGCTTTGTTGTCCACCATGACCACGTCCCTTGCCGGCTGAGAAGATCAGCCCTGCCAAATCCGAGGTAATGATGGACCTGTCGAGTAAGCGCCGGGTAAGATCCGTCTGAGAGTTGAGTGAACCTGCTACGGCTGCTCACTTTCCGCGACGATCAGCTTGTCGTCCACCGACTGGACGACCCGGTGCCCTGGCGGAACAATCAGGAAGTCCTCTTCCGACCACTTCCCGTCCATCAGCATGTTGATCAGCCGACGGTCGCCCTCGCGCCGGTCGAAACGCCAGCCGCGCTGATCGGCCTGATCGCGCGCCCGCTGTTCGTAGGCGGCGCCATCGCCCAGGCCGGTGTCAATGTAGACGGCCCGGTTGTAATGCTTGCCCCACTCGCCCATCACCTGCATCAGATAGTCGGCGTTCTCCTGGCCGTACTTCTCGATGTACTGCTGGTAGATCGACTCGCCGATCTCGATGCTGGCCGCGCCCAGGGCCACGCCGGAACTGGACGGGTTGCGCTCCAGGTAGTCCTGGCTGTACCAGTAGGTTCCGGGGAAACTGTCGAACTCCGCCTTATAGCGTTCGCGCGAACCCAGATACAGCGTGATGCAGTCGTGGGCGCGCGGCAGGACGAGCGGCGTGTGGTGGGAGGTCAGCCCGAGCGTGGCCGTGCCGCAGATGCCGTAGGCCAGCAGGATGGCATCGCACTCACCGGGGGCGATGGCGTCGATGGCCGCTTGCAGCTTGCCACGCAGGTTGCGCGGCGCGTTGTGCAGCCCCTGGTCGAACAGGCGCACCGAGACGACGGGTTCGGCGACGGCCGCCGCCGCGTAGACACTGCGCGCCAGGGCGGAGCAGGTGAGTGCGATAAAGTGTGCCATCTGGACTATCCTTCCTCGTGCAGCGCTTCGGCGATGGCGCGGATGTGCGCCGGGGTGCTGCCACAGCAGGCGCCGATGATCCGTGCGCCGCCGGCCTTCGCGCGCCGGGCGTAGTCGGCCATCACCGGCGGCGCGGCATCGTACACCGTCTGGTTGTCGACCATGCGCGGCAGGCCGGCGTTGGCCTTGGCGATCAGCGGCGCGCCCGGGTTGGCCTGGCTCATACGGCCGAGCGCGGCCAGCAGTTCGTCGGGGCCGTTGCCACAGTTGGCGCCGTGCGCAGCCAGACCGAGACCTTCGAACACGGCCGCAGCCTGCTCCGGCGCGGTGCCCATCATCGTCCTGCCATGCGTATCGTAGGTCATGGTCGCCACCAGCGGGACATCCGGCGCGACGCGGCGGCAGCCCTCGACGGCCGCGCGCACCTCGTTCAGGTCGGCCATCGTCTCGATCCACAGCAGGTCGACGCCGCCCGCGACCAGGGCCGCGGCCTGCTCGGCGAAGATCGTTGCCGCATCGTCCGACTCCAGGTCGCCCAGCGGGGCCAGCATCTGCCCGGTCGGGCCGACCGAGCCGGCGACGACCACCGGATGAGCGGCGCTGTCGGCGGCGGAGCGGGCTACCTGCGCCGCCGCGCGGTTGAGCTCCGTCGTGCGGTCGCCCAGGCCGTGCATGGCGAGGCGCAGTCGGGTGCCGCCGAAGCTGTTAGTCAGGATGATTTGCGCCCCGGCGGCGATGTAGTCGGCGTGGATCTTGCGGACGGCATCCGGGTTTTCGACATTCCACAGCTCCGGCGAGTTGCCGCGTTCCAGGCCGGCGGCGAAGAGCATGGTGCCCATGCCGCCGTCGGCGACGAGAGTGGATTGGGTTTCAAGAAGCTGGGCGAGTGAGACGGACATGATGGAGATTCCTTCCTGAGCAATTGCTGCCGTCTGGCTATGCTCTGGCGGTCGATAGATGTGGAAAGTCGTCGCTGGCGTGGGGCAGGGCCATCGCCTCGACGAAATGATCCTGAAAGGCGGGGTGGGCGGCCGTTTCGATGAACTCGGCGCGGCGGGCGAGGGCCGCTGCCTGACGCCGCTCTTCGGCGTTGAGCAGGGCCAGACGAGCGCCGTCGCCGGCGGCGTTGCCCACGGCGATCACCCGGCTGAGATCGCAGTCGGGGATCATGCCGATGGTCATGGCGTACAACGGGTCGATGTAGCTGCCGAACGCTCCAGCCAGGTGAATGCGGTCCACCTGCTTGAGGCCCATATGATCCATCAGCAGGCGCGCCCCGGCGTAGAGCGCCGCCTTGGCGAGCTGCACGGCGCGAATGTCGAACTGCGTGATGATGATCTCCCGCCCGCCGGCCGTTTCGTCGGCCGGCACCAGCACGAACTCGGCGGTCTTGCCGGATTCGCCGGCCGGGCGCACCGCCGGATGTCGGTCGGTGGGCGGGAAGCGGCCGCTGGCGGCAACCAGCCCAGCGCTGTACAGCTCGGCCACGATCTCGATGATGCCCGATCCGCAGATGCCGGTCGCAGCCAGGATCTGCCCAGGCGGCAGTTCGTCGCTCCAGCGTTCGTCGCCGATCACGCGATAGCGCGCCGCGCCCGTCTGGCGATCGATGCGGAATCGTTCAATCGCGCCGACGGCTGCCCGCTGCCCGTGCTTAATCTGCGCGCCCTCGAAGGCCGGGCCGGTGGGGCTGGACGTGACCAGAATGCGCCCTCCCGCCACCAGCATGATCTCGGCGTTGGTGCCGATGTCCAGGATGAGCAGGGCTTCGTCTTCCGGGAAGGGCATGCTGGCCAGCAGCGCCGACACGCAATCCGCGCCGACGTAGCCGGCGATGCAGGGCAGCAGATGGACCTGCGCGCCGCTGTGCAGCGCCTTGAGGCCGAAATCCTGCGCCCGCATGTCGACGGCTTCCTCGGTGGCCAGGGCGAACGGGACGTGCCCCAGCTCGACCGGGTCGATGCCCAGCATCAGATGGTGCATGAGCGTATTGCCAACCAGCACGGCGTCGGTCACGCTGTGCGGGTCAATGCCGGCGCTGTGTCCGACGCCTTCGGTTAGGTCGTTGACGGCCTTGATGACAGCATGATGCAGCCGCCCCAGGCCACCCGATTCGCCGTTGGCGTACGAGATGCGGCTCATCAGGTCTTCGCCATAGCGGACCTGCGGATTCATCATCGCCTCGCTGGCCAGCACGGCGCCGGTGAGCAAATCGCACAGGTGGCAGACGATGGTGGTCGATCCGACGTCGACGGCGATGCCGTACAGACTCTCGACGTAGCCCGGCTCGACGCGAATGACCCGGCGCTCGTTCCACACCGTGACCGTGACTTTCCAGTCGCCGGCGCGCAGAGAGGCCTGCAGGGTCCGCAGCAGCGGCGGGTCAATCTCCAGGTCGGCCAGCGTCCACTGCTCGGCGAGCGCCTGTTGCAGGCGCTGCCAGTCCGCCGCGCCGCCCAGTCCCGCCGGTTCGACCTCGACGTAGACCATCCGCACGGCCGGGGCCACCTCGATGGCGATCTCGCCGGCGGCCTTGTGGATGACCTGCTTGCGGGCCAGGCTGGTCTCCGGAACGTGCAGCAGCACATCGCCGACGATGTGGGCGGCGCAGGCCATGCGGCACGTTTCGAGGTCCAGGTGGTGGGCCGAGGCATACGCCCGTTCGTCGTCGTTGGGCGGCGTAAGATGATCCTGTGCGGAGGTGATTCCGTGCTTGAGGAAGTGTCCTTGTTCGGGGCTGACCAGGCACTTGCCACAGGTCTGCCGGCCGCCGCAGATGGCCTCCAGGTCAATGCCGAGACGGCGCGCGGCGTCCAGAACGGTGAGGCCGGCGGGAATATCTCCCTGCCGGCCGGAGGGCATCAGTATGAGGCGGTGCGTTTGTTCGGACGACACGACAACTCCCGCAGATCAGTCGACAGGGCTGATCGCGCTTCTTTCCCTATGCTGCTCAGCGCGCAAAATCCGACGATTCGCCGGGCGCTGGTTTCTGCTATTGTACCGCCTAAGCGCGGATCAGTTCGCGCACCTTACGCACCGCGCTGGAGGCATCTGGCGCGTAGCCGTCGGCGCCGATCTGCTCGGCATAGGCCTGGTTGACCGGCGCGCCGCCGATGACGATTCGCGTCTGGGTGCGCAGCCCGGCGGCGTCGATGGCGTCCACAACGCTCTTCATGTTCGGCATGGTCGTCGTGAGCAGGGCGGAGAGGGCGACGACCTGTGCGCCCTGGCGCACCGCTTCGACGAACTTCTCCGGCGCCACGTCGATGCCCAGGTCCATAATCTCGAACCCGGCGCCTTCCAGCATCATGCTCACCAGCTTCTTGCCGATGTCGTGCAGGTCGCCCTTCACGGTGCCGATGGCAACGCGGGCGATGGGCTTGACTCCGGCCTCCGTGAGATAAGGCCTGAGGATCGTCAGGGCTCTGTCCATAGCGCGGGCGGCGATGAGCATCTCCGGGACGAAGGCGACGCCTTCCTCGAACAGTTCGCCGACACGCTGCATGGCGCTGATCAACCCCTGGTTGAGGATGACCTCGGCAGGTTCGCCCGCTTCGAGCGCCTGCTTGACTTTTTCGACGACGACATTGGCCTGGCCCTGGATGACTCCTTGGCGAATTTCTTCTATCAGGGACATCTCTTCCCCCAAACGATCACTGCACGACAAAAAACTGCTGCATCCCCAGCGGCGAAGTTAACTCGCGACCGGAGATACGGCAGAGGATTCCTGCACCAGCGCCTGACAGGATGCTCGCAAGACGAGCGAGGCCTGGAGCGCAAACTGCTCAAGATGATCATGTTCGCCGCTGATGCGCCGCAGCAGCAGTTCGGCGGCCGTCCGGCCGATTTGAGCGAACGGTTGGGCGATGGTCGTCAGCGGCGGGTCCAGATGCGCCGAAACGTCCAGATCGTCGAATCCGAGCACCGACAGATCTCCCGGAACGGACAGTCCGAGGCTGGTCGCCGCGCGATAGATGGCGATGGCGATCTGATCATTGGCGGCAAAGACGGCTGTTGGCCGGTCCGGGCCGCTCAGAAATTCGCGCAGTGGCGTCCGCTCGATCATCGGATAGCCCTCGACACGGCAGATCAGACGCTCGTCCAGCGGCAGACCGCGTTCCTCCACCGCCTGACGGTAACCCAGGAAGCGGTGTTCCATGCTAACCGCTGGCGACAGCCAGGTGATGAAACCGACACGCGTATGGCCCAGATTGAATAGGTAGTGGGTCCCGCGAATCGCCCCGTCAAAGTGGTCGGTCATGACGTAGTCGGTCGACAGCATGCGCAGGTAGCGGTCGATCAGCACGATCGGAAAGCGCGCGTTGTTCAGGTTCTCGATCAGCGCGATGTACTCGGAGTTGATCGGGTAGAGGGCGATCCCCGCGACATTTTCGTCGATGAGCTTGAGGATCACCCGTTCCTGCTGCTGGAGGTCGTTGTTGACGTGATTGAAGATGACAGAGTAATTGGCCTGTTCGGCGACCTGCTGGAAGCCGACCAGGATGGCCGGTATGGACGAGTCGCGCACGTAAGGCACCACGAAGGCCAGGCGCTGCGATCGGCTGCGATTGGCGCTGAATTCGTGCCACTGGACGAACGTCCCCCGACCCTGCTCGCGACTCAGATAGCCTTCTGCCTCCAGGCTGGCCAATGCCTGCCGCACCGTCCCGCGCGCGACATCGAACTCGGCGCACAGCTCTTTTTCAGACGGAATGCTGCTGCCGTTGCTCCAGGTGCCATTGTGGATGCGCTTCTTGAGGATGGCGGCAACTTGAATGTGGAGGTGCGGCGCATCCGGGTTTCGATCAAGGACAATGGGCATAGGTCTCAACTTGTACAACGGAAGACGAAAAGGTCTATACCTGTTACTCTACATCACATCGATTCCTTTGTCAAATGTTCAGACTTCGCTCACGAACTGGCGAATCCAGCCGGCTCCAGGCGAAGGGTGAACACCTCACCGGGCCGCACCTCAATCGGAATCGGTTGGCCGTCGGCGGCCGCCAGCGTCTCCAGAACCGTTTCGTCCATGCGCACACGTTCGGCGTGGGCCAGCGGCAGGCCGAAGGCGATTGTACCATTGATGGTGTGCGCTGTCGGGTTGTAACCCCGGACAATCAGCACGCTGCCGCTCTGATAGACCGCGCTCAGGATCAGCGCCGGCGGATCGACATGCACGATGCTCAGCTCGGATGCCAGGTGACCATTGCGCGGCCATGGCACCGGCTTGACCAGCGCCGGGTTATCCCGCGTGATGTTCATCTCGCGCAGTTCCAGGCCGGGGTGCGTATTGGCGCGGCGGACCATCACCGGCACATTGTAATTATGCGCGCTGCGATAGGCATGGCGCCAGTCGCCGGCGTGGGTCAGAACGGCGTACTCATACGTATAGTCTTGCAGGCACTGTGCCCCAGGCGTCGGGACCAGCGGGCCGGCCGCGATGCGCCGCACCCACAGATCGTCGCGCGACAGCCAGCCGACGCTGCGCAGCAGGGTCAGGGCGATGGTGCCATCCTCGGTGACCTCCACCGATGGCAGGCCGCGGTTGAAAACGGCCAGTCCTCGTTCGCCATCGCTGAGGTCGGTGAACGTGCGCTGGTGCATGAGCGCGGTCGGGTCTTCTACCCATCCCGTCGAATCCGGCAGGCGCAGCGCCCGCTCGGCGACCATGAATGACTCGTCCACCTGGGCGTTCTCGGCCTGGATGCCGGAGGGGAAAACGACCGTGAGCTTGTGATCCTTGGCCTTGTTGGTCAGTTTGGTCGTGATGTACACGCCCGGCTGGCCGGCATAAACGTGGACATCGGTCGTGACCGGGATCTCGACCCGTTCGGCGCTGCGGCTCTGCCGGTCGTCGCTCAACTGCGCGGGCAGGCGCAGGGCGTGAGTAATGCGGAAGGCCGCGCGGCACGGACCGGCCTCGGTGCGGACGATCTCCGCTGTCGAGCCGGCGGTGGTGAACGGTTGATCGCCCTTCAGCGGGCAGAAGGTGTACTCGTCGCCCGCGTCGGCGACATCGTAAAGGTGCCCCAGCCCGGCGTAGGTGTGGCCGGTCAGTTTGTCGGTGAGGGTCAGACCGCCGTCGTCGGCGATCGTCAGCGACAGGTGGGTGTTTTCCGCTCCGCGTTCCGTGACCAGCAGGTCGGTTGAGGTTGGTTGGCCCGTGGGCGGCTGAATGGTGAAGGTGGTATAGCCGCACGAAGGCGCCTGTGCCGGGAACAGCACGTTGACGCGGCGCTTGCGATTCGGCTTGAGCACTTCCATCCAGAAAGTCTGCTCGTCGCCAACCACCTGGTGCGGAATCACCTCGCCCGCCGCGTTGACCACCTGGAAGTCATCCGCCGTGGCATCGTCGAAGTCGAAATCGATTACGCCTTCGACGACTTCCTTGCGCTCCCAGCCGAGCGGGTTGAAGGCGATGACCGGCAGGCCGTCGTGAGCGGTGAAGTTCACCTGACGCGCTAGGCGGCGCAGGCTGTCGCGCACCAGCGCCTCGCCGATCTGGCGGGACTGGCTGAAGCGGAAGTCCATCTCGTGATGCACTTCGTCGATGCCGCTGCCATAGATATCGTCATGCGGGTGGTTGAGCAGCAGCCAGTGCCAGGCGAGGTCGAGCATGTCCGGTATGCCGACGGGGGCTTGCGCGCCGGCCAGCCAGGCGAAGGCGGCCAGCGGCTCGGCGTAGCGCTCCAGCAGGGTTTCGCCGGCATGATTGGACTGCTTCAGATGAATGCGGGTGGAATAGACACCCTGAAGGATCTCGGAATATCGGCCCCAGCGGAATTCGCCGCTGAAGGTCGGGAGTTCAACGCCGGAGTCGCGCACGCGCGCCAGATGGTCGGCCAGCGTGCCCTGGACGATCTTGACGTCGGAAAGCTGCTCGTTGGCCTGGGTGATGATCGCCGGGACGCGCGGCTCTGCTTCGGCATGGTCGATGCCATTCATCAGCAGCAGGGCATCGGTGTTGGCCATCGGCGTCAGCTTGTTCACGGCGCGTTCGATCTTGTCCAGCGCCAGTTCCATATCAAACGACATCTGCGAGGTATCGCCCCAGTGAATGCCGTAGCCCAGATTGGTGACGTTGTGGTATCCCCAGGGCATGAGAATGGTGGTGACGTGGGTGCCGTCGGGCGCCGCCCAGACGAATTCCGTGCCCAGTTGGTTGCCCTCAGCGCCCATGCCGCGCCAGAAAAACGCATTGTCTATACCAAAGCCGCGAAGGATCTGCGGAAGCTGCGCGATGTGGCCGAAACCGTCCGGCACGTAGCCAATTTTGACCACGCCGCCATAGGCTTTGCCCATACGGTGTCCCAAACGCCGTTTGCGGATGAGCGCTTCCGGGCTGACCAGGAATTCGTCGGCCAGCACAAACCACGGGCCGACCTGGATGCGCCCAGACCGGCAGTGCGCCCGCAGAACCTCTGCACGCCCCGGACGCGCTTCCAGATAGTCTTCGATCACACTCATCTGGCCGTCGAGCATGAAGCAGCGGAAATCCGGATACGCCTCCAGGATATTGAGAAGATTATCGACGAGTTGTACCAATCGCAGCCGAAACTCTTGAAAGGTACAGTACCATGCACGATCCCAGTGGGTATGACTAACCAGGGTAGCGTGAAATCGAGCCATGAGACTAGCCTTTACTGTTTGACAAAGGGGCGTATTGACTATATATTTTGAGATGGGTTGTTTAGACAAATTTGATTATACCACGCATCCAGAACAATTGCCCATCCATCTTACCTGAAAGGAACTCCTCATGAAAAAAGATGAGCAGACGCAGTTGATGAAACGTGGGATGTCTCGCCGCATGTTCCTCAGGGGAACTGCCGGCAGCATCGCAGGCGCGCTGGCCGCCACCGGGCCCGGCAAATTCCTGTCCACCGGGATGTTCGCCCCCAATCTCATCCGCCAGAACAATACGGTCGTTTTCGCCATTCAGGAGTTCGCCCATCCCGTCATTCAGGAGGTTCTGCCGCAGTTTGAGGCGGACACCGGCCTGACCGTTCAGCTCGAAGGTGGCCCGGTCAGCGGCAACGACATGCTCACCCGCTACAGCCCGGCCTTTGCCTCCGGCACCAGCCCGGTCGACCTGTTCAGCGATGCCGACGACAGCTCGCCGACCTTCATGCGCGCCGGCTGGGTCAAGCCGCTCAACGAGATCATCCCACAGGAAACCTGGGACGACTTCCCGCCCAGCATGCAGGATCACATCCGCGGCTTCCTCAGCATCGACGACGTGCCCTATCGCATCCCGCACGAATTCGCGGTGGGCTACTTCTTCAACCGCCAGGACCTGCTGGATGAAAAGGGCCTGGCCATTCCGACAACCTGGGAAGAGCTGGTCGAGGTCGGCAAGGAAATGACCGACGCCGAGAACGGCGTGTGGGCCACCACCGACGCGCTGATCAAGCCGGCGCTGCTCTACGTCTATGTCGCCTACCTGACCTCGCAGACCGGCGGTAAGGTCTTCGAGTTCGACGACGGCACAGCAGAGGCGCTCCAGTTCCTGTACGACATGATCCATACGCACAAGATTTTCCCGGAAGAGGCGCTCAACCAGGACTACACGGCGCAGAACAACCTGTACATGGGCGACAAGGTCGCCTTCATGCGCCAGTGGCCGTTCTTCCAGGGCGTCGCCGAAGGCAATGCCGAATGGTATGCGCCCGAGAAGATGGTCATCTCTCTGCCGCCGGCGGGTCCCGCGGGCAGCAAGAGCTGGATCGGCGGCTGGGGCTATTCGGTCCCGACCTATGCGCCGAACCCCGATGGCGCGGCCGCGCTCATCCAGTACCTGACCTCCACGGAAATCGCGCCACAGTTGGCCGCGGCGCAGGGCTTCCTGCTCACGCCCCGCTACTCGATCCTGGAAGCGCTGAAGGACACTGGCGACGAACTGATCGCCGCCATGGGCCTGTATGCGGAAAACAACGTCTTCGCGCCGCGCGCCTTCCACCCGCGTGTCGCCGAGGCCCAGACCGTCGTCGACGATATGGCGTCGCTCTTCCTGACCAACCAGTCCAGCCTGTCCGAGGTCCTGGAGCAGGGCAAGTCGCTCATCGCCGCTCTCGACCAGTAACTTTCGTACGCCTGCCGGCGCGTCGATGTCCTGTCGCGCCAGCGACGGCAGACCCTGGAGTCCTCCCCTCGCCCGCCCCTGCCATGATGAGTGCAACGCGGGCGAGGGGAATGCTTGATGACAATGGCCCAGGCGCACCCCTCGCGACGCGCCGGGCCAGGAATGATCTTTCGTTGAATAGAGAGTCGGTCAGTACGCCTCATGGGGACCCAAACGCTCGCTGTTCGCCGGCCCGGTCGTTTTGCCCGGATGACCCTGCGCCAGCGCTTTTACGTGATCGCAATTCTGCTGCTGCTCCCCGCAGTGGCGATGCGGATGTTCACCGCCTTCTATCCCTTCTTGCAGACCGCTTATCTCAGCCTGCATAAATACAACCCTGCCTTCGATCACAATGGGCCGGTTTTTGTCGGCCTGAACAATTTCCAGCGCATGAGCAATGACCCGGTGGTGCTGGCCAGCATCAGCTTCACGCTGGTCTTCGTGCTCGGGGCGACCTTCCTTCAGCTCACGTTCGGGCTGGCCGTCGCCCATCTGCTCAACGCCTCGTTCAAACTGCGCTATCTGTCACGCGCCCTGGTGCTCATTCCCTGGGCCATTCCCATGGCGGTGGCCGCGCTCGGCTTCCGCTGGATGTTCGACGACCAGTTTGGCATCATCCCGGACTTGCTGCGCACCTTTCTTGGCACAGAGATCCGCTGGCTGATCGACCCCTACAACTCGAAACTGGCCGTCGTGTCGGTCGCCGTCTGGAAGAGCACACCCTTCGTCGCGCTCGTGCTGCTCGCTGGCCTGCAAGGGATCGGCCGCGATCTGTACGAAGCGGCGCGCGTCGACGGGGCCAGTTCGTGGACGTGTCTGCGCTTCATCACTATCCCGATGCTCCTGCCGATCCTGATCACGACCGGCATGTTCATGGTTGTCTGGCAGCTTGCCGTGTTCGACCTGCCTTTCCTGATGACCGGCGGCGGTCCCGGCTATGCCACGACCGTCATCGCACAAAAGATCTACCTGGAGAGCAATTCGCTCAACTACGGATATGCCGCGTCCATCAGCATGGTGCTGGTGGGCATTGTCGCCGTCGTCGGCGCGGTTGGGCTGTACCTGTTCCGCCGCTTCGACGTGTCGACGTGAGAGGGCCCCGCTGATGTCGTCCAGTCACGCTTCCACTACTCTTCAGCCGGTCAGCCAGGCGCCCGCCCGCTCGTGGCTGGCGCTCTTTGGCCGCTACGGCCAGCCCGTGCTCATCTATGCCAGTTTCGCCCTCTTCGTGCTGATCATCGGCCTGCCGTTCTACTTCATCTTTGTCTCGTCCATCACGCCTTCCACGGAGCTGTTTCGCATCCCGCCGACCTACTGGCCGAGCGCGCCGACGCTGGACAACTTCGTCAAGATGACGACCTCCATCCCGTTCCTGACCTACTTCCGCAACTCGCTGATCTTCGCGATCGGCTCGGCGGCAGTGTCGGTGGCGGCGGCGGGCATGGCCGCCTACGCGTTGGCGCGCATTCGCTTCCCCGGCAGCAACATCATCTATCTGGCGCTCATCCTCTCGGTGGCGCTGCCCCAGATCGCCGTGCTGGTGCCGATGTTCCAGACCTTCAACACCTTCCGACTGGTCAACACCCATCACGGGCTGATTCTGATGATGAGCAGCCTGATGCTGCCCTTCACCATCATGAGTCTGGTGTCGTTCATCAACCAGGTGCCGGCTGAAATTGAAGAAGCCGCTTACATCGATGGCGCCAACACGGTGCAGATCATCCTCCGCGTCCTGCTCCCATTGGTCCGCCCGGCGTTGTTCACGATGTTCCTGATCAACTTCATTATCAGTTGGAACGAATTGTTGTATCCTTTGGTCTTCGCACACAACGTCGATACCAAGACGCTGAGCGTCGGCCTGACCGAACTGACCGACCCCGGCTCGACCTACACCAAACCCTGGGATCAGATGAGCGCGCTGAGCGTGTTCATGATTGTCCCCGTGCTCGTGATCATCCTCTTCGGACAGCGGATGATCATCTCCGGCCTGGCGCGGGGCGCGGTGAAATGAAATAGACGGCTATGAGATAAGTGGAGCAGACGGAATCTATGGAAAGCACGACGCGTCACATCACGATTGAGCAGAACACGGAGATCCTCAAGCGCTACGCCTTCCTGGAGAAGGCCTGTATGCGCACGCTCTCCGGTTGGCTGCCCGGCGTGCCGGAATGGGAGGCCAAGAACGAGATTGGCCTGCATCTGTGGGAAAGCGCCGATTCCGCCGACCAGCTTTATCAGCGGCTGCGCGAGCTGCGCGCCTATCAACCGGAACGCAAGCTGAGTGAACGACTGCTCCGGTTGGGGCAGGCGCTCGACCGGGCGCAGAACAGCGCCGAGCTCATCGCCACGGTCTACCTGGTGATCCGCAAGCAGCTTCTGGAAGCCTATCGCACGCATCCTGACGTGACCTGGAGCCAGTTCGACCGTCCTACCGTGAAGGTGACGGAGGCGGTGCTGCCGGCCATCGAACGGCAGGTTGCGTGGGCCGAGAAGTTCTTCCCCGAGGTGGCCGAACGCTACCCCGGCTGGGAGGCGTGGCGCGACTATATCGCCGGGCTGCTGGCGGCCGATGGCGGAGTCACCGGTATGGAAGAGCCGGCCGCCGAACCCCAGGAACCCGCCGATCACCCGCTGCTGCTGCCCTGGAAGAACTGCCAGCGCATGCCCGGTTGGCCGATCTTCGACCCGTCCGTCGATGTCGAGCCGGATCGCAAGACGGAGCCGGAGGCCCACCGTCTCTGGCGTTTCAAGCACTATCTCAACGAGATGACGGCGGCGGAGACGCTCGGCTCAATCCTGTGGATGACGCCGGAGATGATCTGGGAATACCAGCATAATGTGGCGCGCCACTGCTGGGACGAGATTCGCCACAGCCAGCTCGGCATGGTCCGCATCCAGCAGCTCGGCCTGAAGGTCGAAGAGGTGCCGCAGGTCGTGCAGATCTACGACGTCATGATGACCCTGCCGGCCGTCGATCAGTACGCGCTGCTGACCACCGTCATCGAGCCGAACGGCATGCCGGAGAAGAGCGCCAACCGCGAGCACTGGGAAGAGATCGAGGACGACATCTCGGCGGCGGCGGTCAGCTATGACTGGTCCGACGAGAATTTCCACATCCGCTGGGGCAAGAAGTGGACCCCGGTGCTGCTGGAGACCTACGGCTACAAAGAGACTCCGGTCGAGATCGCCGCGCGCACCGAGGCCTGGCTCCTGGAGCATACGCCGGTCAAGATGCAGCAGAAGATGGCCGTCGCCGCGCACGAGACCGACAAGCCGGCCGACGGCGGCGACGCACAGCCGTACAGTTAGAGCCTACAAATCCCGTCGCGCAGAAACAGAGCACCTGAACGTGACCTGCAAATGGACCTCATCCCTGCTGCGCTGCGCTTAGTCCCACCTCAGCCATTTTCGCGGCTATGGGGACAACAGAAGTGGCCCATGACAGGGTCCCCGCTTGCGTGGGAGAGGGCCGCTACTCGTACCGCCCGTACAGTTCCGCCGCTTCCATCATGGCGTTGATGTTCTCCAGCGGTGAACCGGGCGGGATGTTGTTGCCGTCCTGGATGATCAGCCCGCGCGACGGCCCCAGCTTCTCGATCACCTGGCGCACCGCCTCGCGCACTTGCTCCGGCGTGCCGCTGTGGATCAGCATCGGGTTGATGTTGCCGAGCAGCACTACCCGCCCGGCCAGCACCGAAGCGATCCGATCCAGATTGACCTGGTAGCCGAAACCCTGAAGCTCGTTGATTTTCAGATCGTCCCGGAAGATCTCCAGCAGGTGGTCCGATCGGCCGCACATGTGCATGCTGAGCCAGCCGTCGAAATGGAAGCGCAGCTTCTGCTCGAAGGGCAGCACCAGTTCGCGGTAGCTGTCGGCCGACAGCGACACAGCCAGGTCGTCGGTCCAGGCGAAGTCCTTCGGCGTCGGCAGCTTTTCTTCCTCCCAGCAGAAGTCCAGCCACTCGATCAGCTTGTCGGTCACGATGCGCAGCAGTTCGCGCGCGAAGTCGGGCCGTTCATAGACATCGGTGAACAGCTCGACCTGTCCCCTCACGTCGCCGGCCACGCCGAACGGCCCGTCCGACGTATGGGTCAGGTTGGGGTTGGCGCCGGGGTAGAACACCGGCCCGCCCTGGAAACGCACCGGGTACTTCTCCGCCACGTTCATCATGGCACGGCGATAGGCGATCTGCTTGCCATTGATGCCGCCGTGGACGAAGTCCATCGCCTCCAGCTTCCTGAGATCTTCGTCGGTATTCACCCAGCCGGGGCCGACCCAGGGGATGTCGTCATCCTGGAAGACGATCTCGCAGCCCAGGCTTCCGGATTCAAAGGTGTTCTGGAAGTCGGTCCACCCGCCGACCCACGCCCCGGTGATCGAGTAGGCGTCGGTGCGGATGTTCTCCATCAGCCACTTCTGCGCCAGGATCTGCGTGCGCAGCATGGTCTCCGGGTCGCTGTAGTAGTCGCGAAAGCTCACGCCGACCTGCGGCACCAGGAAGCGGTGGGCGATGGCCGGCACCACCGGCACGCGATCGGGCGTCTCGAAGCGCTTGGTCCGGGCGATGCGCTCGCGCCGCGCCTCGATCTCTTCGATCGGCACGGCGATCTCGATGATCTTCTCAGCCATAGGTGCACCTCCGTGCTTCATCGGCGAAAGCTTCGAGCAGGGGCAGGTCTGCTTCGAAGAAGTGGTCGGACGGACTGAGGATGTAGCCGCCGTTGGGTCCGGCCGCCTCGAAGCAGCGGCGCACCTCGGCGCGCGTCTCCTCCGGCGTGCAGCCGACATAGTAATGGAACTGGTCGAAGCCGCCGATCATGCAGGCCCGGTCGCCGATGCGCTGCTTGGCCTCGGCCAGTCGGACGTCGCCGCCCATGTCCACCGGGGTGAACGTCTCCATGGCGTCCGGCTTCATGTCGGCGATGCGCTCCAGGATCGGCATCATGCCGCCGCAGGTGTGGTAGACGATGCGCTGGCCGGACTCGTGGGCCATCGCGATCAGCTCGCTGTCGTACGGCGCCACGAATTCGTCGAACAGCCGCGGCGAGATCACCGTCGAAGAGGCCGCGCCGCCGCCCAGTTCGAGCAGATCGTAGCGGGCGCCCTTCAACGAGCGGATGAATGTCTTCTTACGATCCTGAAGGATCCTGATCAACTCATGCACCCATTCCGGGTCGTCGTACGTCTCCAGGATCAGCCGCTCGGTGCCGACCAGTTCGACGGCGTCCTGCCAGCAGCCCGGCTGTCCATAGATGTCGAAGTAGCAGATGTGCCCGCGCACCAGCCCGCGCTCGCCAAAGGCTTCCGCAGTGCGGTTGACGCTCTCCACGTCGATGGTGGGGTGGGTCACCCATTTGGCGATCAGGTCGATCTCGCGCTTCTCTTTGATCAGCGGTTCGACCACCCAATCGGTGTACTGGTTGCCCTGCAGAAGCATGGTCAGCGTGCCGTCGGGCGTCACGAAGCGGTAGCGTGTGGTCTTGTACTCCGGATCCGGCACGTCTTCGGCCTCGATCCGCCAGTTGTCGGAGACGACACGGTGGGTGCCATCCAGAGGATGTATGTACGTCTGATTCGGGTCGAAGTATTCGCCCTTGGCGGCGTCCGGCTTGTACGGCACCGTCCAGACGTACGCATCCAGGCCGAGGCGATCGAAGAACTCGTGATAGGAGATGCCGTTGAAGTATTTGTCCAGGAAGGAGAGCATCACGTGATGGGTGGTGACGGGAAGGCGGTCCGGGACTCCGCCCTGTAAGGCTGTCAGCATCCGCTGGCGGGAAGTCATTGCGGCCATAAGTTGACTATACCTTTGCGCATTTCACTACGGACAATTATATATACAATTAGGCGACCGGCCAAAAAGACGTGATCGGGTAGGGCCGGGGCGCAAACACCGTGGACAAAGGATGAACGTGAGCGGTAAAACGGTACTGGGCATCGGCATTATCGGTTTTCACGAAGGACGTACTCTGCTGAGGGCGCTCAACTTTCCCATTCCCGCGACGGTGGGCGAGCCGGAGGAAGTGCGCTACCGCGCCCCGCACGCCCGAGCTGTCGCCGTGTGCGACCTCAACCCGGAGAAGCTGGCCGAAGCGCGCGAGATCGACCCAGCCGTATTCGCCACTGCCGACTACGACGCGATGCTGCGCCGCGACGATGTCGATATCGTCGCCATCTACACTCCCGATGCCCTCCATGCCGATCACATTATCCAGGCCTTCGAGGCGGGCAAACATGTCATCTGCACCAAGCCGCTGGTCAACAGCATTGACGATGCCCGGCGCTTATGGGCGGCCTCGCGCCAGACGGACCGCAAGCTGCTGGTCGGGCAGAGCGTGCGCTTCTTCGAGTCTTTCCGACGGCAGCGCGCTGCCTACGATGCGGGTGAACTGGGGACCATCGAACTGGCCGATGCGCACTACATCCACCGCATGGACTGGTACTATCGCAAGAGCCCCTGGGCGGCGACGGCCACCGACTGGATCTTCCTGGGCATGAGCCACCCGCTCGACGCGCTGTGCTGGTATCTGGGCCCGATTGCTGAAGTGTCGGCCTACGGCGGGCGTTCGGCGCTGGCCGATCGCTTCGAGGTGCGGTCGCACGACATCTGCACCGTCAACCTGCGCGCCGTCGACGGCCGGCTGGGGCGGGCGCTCGGTCACTATGGCCTGCACGAGCTGCCCTCTGCCCGCAACGCGCTGGAGCTGATGCTCTACGGCTCCGCTGGCACCAGCCTGGCGCAGTACCACGACATGCGCTACCTGTATACCCGCCCGGACGGCACGGAAGTCCGCGAGGACATGCTCTATGCCTACCGCGCCGCCTACTTCAACAACGACACGCACGGCATGCACTATGGCGAGTTCGCGAACTATGCCGAGACGTTTGCCTTTGCCCTGCTGGAGGGCCGGCCCTATTCGCCGAACCTGGAGGACGGGTTGGCGGTCTTCGCTGTGATGGAAGCCGCCCGCCGCTCGATCGCGACCGGCCAGCCGGTCGCCGTCCCGTCCATCATCAAAGAAATGAGAAACGAGAGCTGAGGGATGCAGGTAGGTGAGGTTGAAGACGGGGCACCTGTGTCCGCTTGCCCAACGCTCTCCCTCATTTCTCGCTTCTCATCTCTCATATCTTTGTTGTTCTCGCCCTCACACCCACCCCGATTTCTCGGTGGTGTGATCCAGCTGGTCGGTGGTGGCGATGGTCTCGCCGCTGCCGCTGAACTGGTTGTCGCCGATCTCGACTTCCGGCCCCTGGACCAGCAGCACCGCCCGCTGGTTGCCCTCGAAGGTGTTGCCGCTTAGCACGGTTTGCTTGACGCGATGCAGTCGCGCGCCGACCAGATTGCCTTTCAGGGTGTTGCCTCGTATACGAAAGTCAAAGCTGGCCTTGTCCTCCGGGATCTCCGGGCCGGTATAGGCATTGAAGCCGATCCGGTTCTGCTCCAGCAGATTGCCCTCGACGGTGTAGTCGTACGACACCTCGGATTCCGGCCAGGCTTCCAGCACCGCTCCGCCGCGCGTGAACAGGCGGATGCCCTCGCGGTTGTTCTGAATCTGGTTGCCGCGGATGACGTAGCCACGCCCGTGCTCGATCGCCATGCCGACCATCCGGCAGGAGTCGACGATATTGTCCTCGAGGACGTTGTCCCACGAGTAGCCCATCCAGAAACCGTAGTTGGACCGGCTGCAATCGTTGCGGCGGAAGATGTTGCCCCTGGAGAACGAGGACTCGATTCCGTTGTTGGGGCTCAGCCGGCAGTCGTTGTCTTCGACCAGGTTGTCGTTGCACGATCCCCGCCCGCCCTTGAAGTCGAAGCCGGCGATGTAGATCCCGTCGCCGCCACACACGCAGCTATTGCGCAGCAGCTTGTTGCGGCTCGACCCCTCGACCAGGGCCATCCCGGCGGTATCGGCCTCGACGCGGACCAGACCGCTTTCCGGCCGGCGATACAGGCGGTTGCAGAAGTCGAATCGGTTGCCCTGCACGACATTGTCGCTCGACGCGTTGAGGTAAATGCCCCAACCGCTGTTGAACGAGGCGTTGTTATTTTCGACCGCCACCCCGCGGGTTGCATAGAGCAGGATGCCGTTCATCTGGTGCTGAAGGTCGCTCAGGCGTACCATGCCGCCCTTGACGTCATTGAGCAGGATGGCGGCGCTGTAGACTTCTTCGATCGGGTGCCACAGGTACAGGAAGGTGTCGATGCCCTCGATCTCAAAGGTGTCTCTCACCCGCAGGCCTTCAAGGGTCACATCGCGGCAGTGGTCGAAGCGCAGCCCGTGATAGAAGCCGGACAGCGCCAGTCCGCGCACGGTGATGCCCTGACGATTCTCGGCATAGACCCCGACGCCGGCCCGCGCGTCGTTGACCAGCAGGACCCCTTCCGCCTCGACGGTTACGCCGTCGGCGGCGATGGTCAGCCCCTCGTTCAGGGCGTATACCCCCGGCTCCAGCCGGGTATCCTCGGTGATGACCAGGCCGTCCACCGGAATGACGTTCTCTCTCATGGTGTGTCCTTTCGTGCCAATTGCATGGTGTTGCACCCCCTGGGGGTGATGTATGTTGTTTCGTTCGCGGACGCGCCATTGCGTGTCCCTACAGACAGGATGCGTAGAGACGCCGTGCAAACGGGCGCCCAACGTGCCGACGCGCAGTTGCCATTCCCCCTCGCCCCGCTTGCGTGGGAGAGGGGGTCAGGGGGTGAGGGGGCTAGGTGTTATTCTTCCCTCGCGCCAGCGCGATCACCGCGTCAATTTCCTCTTGAGCCGCTTCCAGCGTGCCGTCGACGAAGGCCAGAGTCGGCAGGTAGTGCGGTTCGTCCGGCAGGCGCTCGTAGGCCGCATAGCCGGACTCGAACACGCCGGTGCTGCCCCGGCTGGCCTCGCCGTCGCAGATGTGCCCCATCAGCCGGGCGTAGCGGCCCACCCAGCGCGGCACCTGCCGCCACTTCGACGTCTGCTGGAAGATCGGAAAGATCGGCACCAGGCCATCCCACCAGTCCTCGCCGGTCACCAGCAGATCGGGGCGGCCGTCGCGCAGCCGCTCGACCAACTGGCGGTAGCCCTCGCGGATGTTGAAATCCGGGTCATTGGTGAACACCTCGACCGTATCCAGAAACACGGAGTCAAAACCGTACTGGTCCATCAGCCGGGTGATCTGGCGGAGCAGCTCATTCTGCCAGGCCGGCGCGCCGGGGTTGAGCCAGGCCTGCCATCCGGTGTCATGGGCGCGGCTCAGGTTCCAGTCCGGTTGATTGCCCAGAAATACGTTGCGCGTCGCCGATTTCATGTACGACGACGGGCCGAAGGTATGGAAGTTGGGCATCCAGCTGTTGGCGCAGTTGCCGCCGAACATCGGCATGACGTGCACGCCGAGTGCCCGGGCGCCGTCGCACAGCGCCTCGAAGCCGTCGGCGCCGCCCAGCCGTGGCTCGGGCCGGAAGTCGCCATACTGCCAGTAGTAGCGCCCCTCCCAGCCGGGCAGGTAGGCCAGCACCTGCCGGCCGTCGATGCGCTCGGCGACGTAGCGAATGATCTCCAGCATGCGGGCGTAGTCGTTGAAGACCGCGCCGGACCAGTGCATGCCGTGCAGCGTCAGCACCAGCTTCAGATCGCGCGCCCAGCCCGGCACGTCGGTCCGCCCTTCCCAGGGAGTCAGGCCGGTGTGCGCTTCGTTGAAGGCGAGCTGCGCCGCGCGGAAATCGTCCGGTGCGGCGTCGCGGGCCAGCACCCAGGCCGGAACGCGGATCGCCGTATCGAGGTGGCGCGCGTCCTCGTCGTGAATGCACTCGATGGCCAGGCGGCCGGTCAGCGGACCCATGCGCTCGGCATAGGCGCAGAAACGCTTGGGCCGCTGCTCCGGATCCTCACAGCGCAAGCCGATCCGGCTGCTGTCGCCCAGCGCCGCCAGCCAGACCGGCAAACGAAGTTGGTTTGGGTAGCGGTCGAGCAGGCCGTCGGTCGGCACGGCGCGCGGCTGATCGAACATGTCGAGCGGCTGAAGTGCGGCCAGGTCGCGGATGAGCAGCTTGACCGAGGTGATCGGCTCCGGCGCGTGGGCGTCAACCGTCAGGCGCAGGCCGCCCGCGCCGTCCGAGACGATGTCGGCGCTGAGCGATCCGTCGGCGCGTTCCTGACCGCCGGCCCAGCTCAGGCGTTTGCAGGTCAGCCGCCAGCCGCCGGGCGCGGGCGACAGGGTCAGGTCTTCCAGTGCCAGTCCGTAGATGTTTTCCAGTGTGATCACCTGGAAGCTGAGCTTCCAGCCGCCGACCTCGACGATCGGATCGCGCGCGTCGAAACTGTAGAACTGCATGTTAGCCTTTGACTCCACTGAGGGCGATGCCCTGGATGAAATAGCGCTGTGCCAGAATGTACACGACCAGCACCGGCAGCATGACGACGACCGAACCGGCCATCAGCAGCGGCCAGTTGGGTTGCAAAAAGGCGTTGGGGCGGGCGTTGAAGTAGGCCAGACCCAGTTCAAGCGTGCGCATCTCCTCGGTTCGCGCGATCAGCAGCGGCCAGATCAGGTCGGTCCAGGTGCCCATGAAGGCGAACACGCCCAGCGTCGCCAGCGTCGGGCCGTTGAGCGGCAGGAAGATACGCGCGTAGATGGTGAATTCGCTGGCGCCGTCGATGCGCGCGGCATCCTGGTAGTCGCGCGGGATATTCAGGAAGGATTGACGCAGCAGGAATATACCGAAGGCGCTGGAGATGCCGGGGACTATCAACCCCTGATAGGTGTTGACCCAGCCCAGTTGGGTGATGATCAGGTAGAGCGGAATGAGCGTGATCTGGAAGGGGATCATCATCGTCGTCAGATACAGCACGAAGATCGTGTCACGTCCCATGAAGTTGAGACGGGCGAAGCCGTAGGCGGCCAGCGAGCATACCAGCAGTTGGCCCAGGACGGTCACGACGGTAATTGCCAACGTATTGAGGAAGTAGCGGAAGAACGGCAGATTATTGAACAGTGTCTGGTAGTTCGTGACATCGAACTGGGTGGGAAGGATCTGCGGCGGATAGCTGAATTCCGTGCCTGGCGTTTTGAATGATGTGGTGACCATCCACATGAAGGGAACCACCATCATGCCGGCGACTGCGACCAGGATCAGGTAGCCGAAGATGCGGCTGACGATCATCATCGGGGTGACTTTTTGTACCATGGCCATAGCGTATCGCTCCTCTCAGCCCTAGAACTGCACTTCTTCGCTGCGGCGGCGCACGTAGATCATCTGGATCAGCGTCGCGATGAAGATCACGCCGAACAGCACCCACGACTGGGCCGAGGCGTAGCCGAAATCGAACTCCTGGAACGCCCGGCGGTAGATGTGGAACACGGCCGTGTTGGTCGAATCCAGCGGGCCGCCGCGCGTCAGCACATACACCGGTGTGAACACCTGAAATGAGCCGATCACCCCTGTGACAGCCATGAAGAACGACGTTGGGGCGAGCAGGGGCAGAGTCAGAAAGCGGAATGACTGGAGCCGGTTGGCTCCGTCGATCGAGGCCGCTTCATAGAGTTCCCGCGGGATGGCCTGCAAGCCCGCCAGCCAGATCACCATGTTGAAGCCCGCGCTCTTCCAGATCGCGATCAGCACGATGGCGGGCATCGCCCATCGCGGATCGCCCAGCCAGTTGATCGGCTGTATCCCGAACCAGCCCAGCACATAGTTGACGATCCCGACGTTGGGGTCGAGCAGCGTCAGCCAGATGATCGACACTGCCACCCATGACGAAACGACCGGCATGAAGAACAGCGTGCGAAACAGCGCGATGCCCTTCAGCTTCTGATTCATCACCAGCGCGATTCCCAGGCTGAAGGCCATGCCGAGCGGCACGGCCAGGGCGGTGTAGTAGGCGGAGTTGCCCATCGCCTGCCAGAACCGGCGGTCGCCCATGAGGAACTCGTAATTTTCCAGGCCAATGTAGGGCGCATCGGCAAAGGTGGGGCGCGTCCAATCGCGAAAAGAAAGAAAGAAACTGAGAACAAGCGGGATGAGAAGAAACGAGATGATGTGCACGAGCGACGGCAGGATGAACAGATAGCCAATGCGCTCGTTGCTCCGGCTCCAGAAACGACGCCATAAGCTGGGGCCGGTACCAGCGCGCAAGGCGGTCATTTGTGCCATGAGGGGGGTACTCCATGTTACGGGACAGGGGCAGCCCGTGCGGGCTGCCCCTGCCGGAAATACGGGAGTTAGCGGGACAGCTCGCGGTTGATCTCTTCGACGGCCAGTGCAACCTCGGCCTCGACCTCACCGCCGGCCAGGATGGCCTCCATCATGGTGTCCAGACGGGCCTCAATCGTGGGCCAGTTGGCGTAGATCGCGCCATACGGCGCGCGGCCGAACTCGACCTCGTCGAAGAAAGCCTGCTCGACGGCCGGGTCGGCGCTCTGATCGATGGCCGCGGCGGCCGCTTCCTGGTTCGCGGAGATGGCGATGCCGGTCAGTACCTTGGTGTCCTGATAGGCGCTGCTGGTCGCTGCTGCCGCGAACTGGCACGCCGCCAGCTTCTTCTCTTCCTCGATGTCGGCGCGAATGACGAACCCGGACTCGTACATCACGGTGGCGCGCGCAGCGTTCTGCGGCTGGCCGACGACGCCAAAGGCGCCTTCGGTGAAGTTGGCGTTGGAGCGCAGGCCGACCAGTTCCCAGTGGCCGCGATCGAACATGGCGAAGTCGCCGACCAGGAAGCGATCCAGGAAGCCGAGCTGCTGAATCATCTGATCGAGCGTCGTGGGGGGCGGGGCGGCCTGATATTCCGTCACCAGATCGCGCAGCCAGGTGATGGCGGCGATGCTCTCCGGCGAATCCAGGTAGCCGCTGGCGGTCGTGCCATCGGGCGAAATCACGTCGCCGCCGGCCTGCCACACACGGTACAGCCACTCAAAGGCGAAACGGCGCACGCGGAAGCCCCACTGCACGACGTTTTCGGCGTCGAAGTCCGGGCTGGTGGCGTTGTTGCCACTGGCATCGAGGGTCGTCTGCTGGGCGATCGAAACCAGGTCGTCCCAGGTCCATCCGGCCTGCGGCGGTTCAATGCCGGCGCGTTCGAAGGCCACGTTGCTGTAGTAAATGACCATTGGCGTGAAGTCATTCGGCACGCCATAGATCGGTCCACCCTCTTCGCGCTGGTGAATGGCCAGCACGGACGGGAAGAAGCGATCCATATTGAATTCCGGCACGAGCGCGGTGCACTCATTCATGTCGAGGACGTAGCCGCCGTCGACCAGGCGCGCCAGAGTGGAGGCGTCCTGGTTCCACAGGTCAGGGGCGGTGCCAGCGGCCAGGTCGACCAGCAGCTGCGTGTCGAATTCCGGCGGAGTTTCTGGCGTCTCGACGTTGACGCCGGGATGCGCTTCCTCGAAGTCGGCGATGAACTTCTGGTAGGCCTCGTCGAGGGGGGTGCCCTGCTCTTCGAGCGGAACGACGAAACCCAGGACGGTGAGCGTTACATCATCCTGGGCGGTGACGCTGCCGAGGACCGGCAGAAGCAGCAGGCCGGTCAGCAGAAGGAACAGACGAACACGTGAAGACATGGAACAACCTCCTGAAATAGAAAACCTCTCTCAAACCAAGTTGTTGGTGCAAAGTCCGTGCTCAATGGCCTCCTTTCTGCAAACCTCTGTTCACATTTGGGTCGCGGCATCATGCCGCGGTCATCACTCCGCGAGTTCGATGATGAGCTGGGCGTCGGCCGTTCGCGGCAGGTGGATTTCAAGCAGAGAGTCCGGGGACCTCTGCCATTCCTCAACGCGTTGATGCTGCCCGTCCCGCGTGCCCATCACCACGCCCGTCACGGGACGGAGACCGTGAATGCGCAGATGCAGCGCATGCGCCTGGGCACCCCGCCAGCGGAACGTGAACGACTGATCGTCCAGCCGCCCGGAGTACTCCGTCACACCGGCGTCTTCATGATAGGTATAGCGCATTTGGGCCGCCGGGTAGAGATCCAGAACCAATGGATCGATCATCTCTTCCGGAATTCTCGCGGACTCGGGCATCATTGGGAGGATCGCCCCGGCCCGCACGAACAGCGGCAGGGTGTCCAGAGGCGCATCGACCTTCACATGCAGCGGACCGCGATAGCGCCTGCCCGTCCAGTAATTCAGCCATTCGCCCGGCGGCAGGTAGACCGTGCGCTGATCCGCGGCATCGTAGATGGGGGCGACCAGCAGCGAGGGACCGAGCATGTATTCCAGATCTTCGCGGTAGCCGCCGGGGTCGTCCTGGAAGGCGAGCGCCAGCGCACGGATCACGGGCATGCCCGTCTGCGTCGCTTCATGCGCTGCGCTGTACAGGTAGGGGAAGAGCTGGTTGCGCAGCTTGACGTAGCGCCGCACGATGGCGGTGGCCTCCTCGCCGAAGTGCCACGGTTCGCGGGGGCTGTCGCCGTGCATGCGGCTGTGTGAGCAGAACAGGCCGAACTGCGCCCAGCGGATGTACAGGCGCGGCGAGGGCATGCCGCGGTAGGCGCCGATGTCGTTGCTCCAGAACGGGACGCCGGACAGCCCGATGCTCAGTCCGCTGCGGATGGTGCAGGCCAGGCTGTCGAAATCGGCCGCCGGGTCGCCGGACCAGTAGATCGGATACCGCTGGCTGCCCGCCGTGGCCGCCCGCGCCCAGACCACGCCATAGCCGCGCTCCTGCTGGGTCACTTCGCTCACGCAGCGGTTGTAGATCAGCGGGTAGAGATTGTGCATGGTGGCGCCGGTCTCACCGTTGTGGAAGACGGCATCGCGCGGCACATCCTCGCCGAAGTCGGTCTTGAAGACATCCACGCCCATGCGCAGGACCGGGCGGTGCAGGTCCTGGAACCAGGCGTAGGCTTCGGGGTGTGTCAGGTCGATGATGGCGACGCGGGCATTCCACGACGTCTCCGGCGTGGCCACGCGCACCGCGCCGTCAGGGCGTGGCGCCAGCGACAGCCCGTAGTCGATGACGTACACTTCGCCGTCCGGCCGCCTGAGGAAGTAACCCCGCTCGGCGCCATAGGCGAACAGATCACTCTCGACCGAGATGTACGGGTGCTCCCACAGGCACAGCCGCAGCCCGGCATCGTGCAGACTGGCGATCCAGCCCTCGACGTCGGGGAATGCTTCCCGGTCCCAGCGGAAGTCACAGTAGGTGCGCCACTGCATCCACCAGGGATCGAGATGGACGACGCTGGCCGGGATGTCGTGCGTCTCCAGTCCGGCGACCAACCGCTCCATGTCGGCCTGGTTGCGATAAGTGCCACCGGATGACACCCACAGGCCGAAGGTCCATTTCGGCGGCACGGGGGCGGTCCCGGTCAGGGTCGTGTAGCGCTGGAGGATCTCCGCCAGGGCCGGCCCGTAGATGATGTAGGCGTCCAGCGCTTCGCCGTCGAGTGAAATCGTGTAGGACTGGCACGACGTGACGCCCAGGTCCCAGGTGATGCGCGCGCCGCTGTCCAGCAGCAGGCCGTAACCGCGCGTGCTGAGCAGGAAGGGGATGTTCTTATGCGACCGCTCGCTCGTCGATCCGAACGCGTCCTGCGTCCAGGTGACGATACGCTGCCCGACTTTGTCGAGCGGCGTGTATTTTTCGCCCAGGCCGTAGAGATGCTCATCAGGCCGCAGGTGGAACGACTCGGTGATCTGCGCCACCCCCGCCTCGTCGACGACAAAGCCCAGCGGCAGCACGAAGGGGCGCCCCAGGCCGTCGATGTCGCCGGGGTTCTCGCGAAGCACGTCGAAGCCGTTCGCATCGAGCAGGCGGAAGCTCCACGGCTCGCAGTCAACGTGCAGAGTCAGGCGGCCTCCGGTGGCGGTCAGGCCGCGCTCGTTCTCCGCGACAGACAGAGTCGGAGCGGTCTGCGGTGCGTCGAGCAGGATCGGGGTCGGGAGGTGTCGGCCATTGGGCGGGGTGAAGGTGAGTCGCCAGATGTCCGGCGAGATCGCCTGAAAGCGAAGGCTGGCGCTGCGCCCGGCGGCAGTGTCGAGCGTGAAGGTGAGGGCGTCCTGGTCGTGCTCAACCTGCGATGCACGGGTCACCCAGTCAAAGCCGGCCGGCGCGTTGTGCGGTTTCTTGTCCACAGCAGATCGAATCTCCAGGCGCGTTCAGCATGCATCAACGCAATAGATCCCGTGCACGATTCGCCCCCCACAGGCAGATCTGCCAGAGATCGGCGACCGGGACATGTGTGTGCGGCAGGGTGTGCAGGTAATTCGGCGGTCCGTATTCCGGTGTGAAGGTCATCACTTCGGCGCCGGACTGCTCGTGGCAGCGGCGGATGTCCAGCCACTGCCGCTCGTGCCAGGCGAGCTGCAAGGCGTATTCGGGCGCGGACGGATCGGGAACCTGCGGACCTTCTTCATAGCCCACCCGCCCGTGGATATGCACGGCGCGCCCATTGGCCATGGCCAGCGCCTCGGCTTCGTCGTCCGGCAGGCGTTCGCAGACATTCACCCAATGACTGTAGTCGGCCGTGATCTTCAGATCCTTGAACTGACGCAGCAACGCCGCCGTCGTCCAGGGGGTGAACAGGATGCGTCCGCGATGAGTCTCGTGACCCACCGGCACGCCGATCTGCGCTTCGACGCGCAGCGCCTCGGCGAAGAACTCGGCGGCTGCGTTGGGCGTCATGCTGTCCCGTCCGCTGTGCAGGTTGATTCGCACCGGGTCGAAGGCGGCCAGCGCGGTCAGCACCGGCTCCAGATCGTTTTTGTCGGCGATCGCCGCCCCGACGATCAGCTTCTGCCCATGGTCGGCGGCCAGCTTCATGATCTCCTGGCGCGAGAACGTCCACTGAGCCGGCCACAGTTCGAACCCGTCGTAGCCCGCCGCGGCCACCTGTTCCACCTGTTCGTGCAGCGGACCGGTCATGCCCCAGAGCGCACGAAAGACGAGGAGCTGCATGTCATTTCTCCAGTTCGAGGTCGGAACAGGCTAAAGCGCTGCACAGCAGACGGTAGTGATCGGCGTACTCACTGGCGTCGATATTGAGTTCGTCGACATAGGCCGGGTCATGCTCGGCGCAGCCCGAGATCACGCGAGTCAGGCAGGAACGGCAGATCCCACCGCGGCAGGAGTAAGACATCAGGACGCCGGAGCGCTCCGCCGCCTCCAGGATGGTTTCATCCGGTTCAACGGTGAACTGCGCGCCGCTTTGCACAAGGGTAACGGTGAATGCCACGCTTATTCGGCCTTCAGCGCCTCTGCGTCGGCGACGACCGGCGCCCATTGGATGTCCAGATGGTCGTCGGGAATGTCCATGAGCATGCCGGCGATTACGTCGTAGAGACGGTCAAAATAGGGTGCGAGTTTGGCTTCCGGGTCGTCTTTATGGTCGGCGACGAAGCGAGCGACGATCTCGCGGGCCTCGTCGGTCAGCCGGGTCAATTCTTCCCGGCCGGCTTCCTTGTCACCCAGCAGATGGCGCAGCCAGGTGTAACCATAGCTGACGTGAATGGCCTCGTCGGCCCAATCGAAGTCCATATCCTGCGCGCTGCCATCATCCTGCGCCGACTCCAGGATCTTCAGCTCGATCTGCTTCAGACCGGCACGCAGAAGGCCATCTTCATAGTAGTAGAGGAGGGCCAGGCGCTGAATCGGCGGCATAGGACCCATCGCCAGATACCAGGCGTTGGCAAACGGGATCAGGTTCGGTACGTCCCAGCCCCAGCCTTCGAGCGCGCGGTAGCCCATTGTGCTGTGTCGGGCTTCATCCCAGCACCAGCGCGCCAGGTCGAGGTAGAACTCCCAGGGCTGGTTGTCCAGGTCCCACATCGAGGCGGCGACCACTTCGGCGGCCCAGATCTCATTGAAATGGCTGATGGCCGACCACACCTGCATGGCGACGCGCTTGTCGAGCGTCTCGATGCGCTGCCAGGCTTTGCGGCCTTCGACGTCGTACTTGTTCTCGTGGGGCAGATGGAACAGCGCCGGACGCCAGCGGGCGTCGCGCTTGTTGCTGCGGCCAACGCTGTAAGCGGGTCGCTCGGCCAGTGGGTGACTCTCTGGTTTGGCGGCGGCCGGTTCGTCGTCGGCGGCGTCGCCGGCGATGCCCCCGATACTCGCGCAGTACTGGCGGAGATAGTCCTGCCAGTCGGCGGTTCGCTTGAACAGGCCCGGCGAGACGCGTTCGGCGGTCGCCCGCATCCGCTCGATCTGTGCCTGTTTGTCGGCGATGATATGCCGCAGGATGTAGAACGTCGGCCCGTCGTCCAGCGGGTCGGTTTGCTCCATGTAGGCCTGATAGGCTTTCAGCAGCTCCGGAAGCAGTGCGCCGTACACGCCGCCGATGAATTCTTCGCTGTCGTCGCCCTTGGCCGCTTCAGCCATCAGCGCCAGGACGTCCGGGTTGTACTTTTTGTCGACGTCGCGGCGAGGGTAGCGCAGCTCCAGGATACGCGTGCGCAGCGCGTCGGCGTGGCGCGAGGCTTCCCACATGTCCTGCGCGAGTTGGCGCTTGAGATCCCACTGGCTGGTGTCCACAAAGCGCGCCGCCAGGGTGCGCATCAGTTGCCGTTCCACGACGTAGCAGCGGTTCAGATAACGAGAGGCATTTTCAACGCGAATATTTGCATGGGCGGACCGGCTGGCCGGCAGAACCTTCACCATGATGCCCCCACTCCATACTCATCTGAAATTACAAAAGGACTGTACAAGTTCTGCACAATGTTTAGAGTTAGTTTAATCGGGGGCGGACAGGGTTGTCAAGAACTCGACCCTGTCGATTCCTTGACAGTCCGCTCATCAGGAACTAAACTAGACGATATTGGTATAGACATTATCCCTCAATTGTTTCGGACCTTTCAGGCCGAATTTCGTAAGTGAGTTGGGAGGCCCACCGTCACCAAAACCACGATTCTGCATTGCATCCCGTCTTATCTGGATACTTAAGGAGGCTGTTAATGTTCCGCAAAGGTGTCATCGTTTTCTGTATTCTGACCGTACTTTCTCTCTCTTTCTCCGTCGCAATCACCTCCGCTCAGGACTGCCCGAATGGGGTCGTCACGCTGCGCGTCGATGACTGGTCGAGTGGCGATCGTGTCGAATACATGAATCAGGTCATTGAGGCCTTCGAGGCCGAGAATCCCTGCATCGACGCGGTGCTTGAGCCAAACATCGGCGACGAGCAGAATACCCGCCGTCTGACCTGGCTGGCGGCCGGGACCAGCCCGGACCTGATGGCCTATCCTCCGGAATGGGCCGCCCTCTACATGGAATCGTCGGATAGCCAGGCCTATATCGACCTGAGCGAATACATCGCCGGCGAGGACGGCATCGAGATCGGCGTGGATGTCTACGAAGGCATTTACGAGCAGGGCTTCTATGACGGCGCGCCCGTCGCCCTCCCCAAAGACTACAGCACCAGCTCGTTCTACATCAACACGGCCCTGTTCGATGCGGCCGGTATTGAGTACCCGACTGAAGGCTGGACGTGGGATGATGCGCTGGATATCGCCATGCAGTTGACGCTTGACGGCAACGGCAACAATGCGACCAGCCCGGACTTCGACCCCGAGAACATCGTGCAGTGGGGCATAGACATTATCAACGACGGTTGGTGGCGCGGCTTCCAGAGCTATCTCCAGGCCTGGGGCGTGCTCACCATCACCGAAGACGGCACCACGACCACTGGTTTGCTGAACAGCGAAACCGCGGTCGAGGCACTCGAATGGTATCGTGACCTGGTCTTCACGCACCATGTGGCCCCGTCGGCGACGGAAATTGGCGCGGTCGAGGGTGGCCGTGTGCAGATGTTCCAGGACGGCGTGATCGCCATGGGCGTGACTTTCCACGGTCCCTGGTGGCAGGATGTCTTCAACGAAACGCCGAACCTGGAATGGGCAGTCGTGCCCGTGCCGGCCGGCCCCGCTGGACATTCCAGCGTGCTGATGTGGCTGGGCTGGGGAATCTCCGGCCAGACCGAACACCCGGCAGAGGCATGGAAGCTGCTCAAGTGGCTGACCACGGAACCCGGCCAGCGTGTCTTCGCCCTCAAGGCGCTCAGCGGCAACCCGGTGGTCTCGCAGGAAATGCAGCGCGACACCGACCCGTACTGGGGCGTGTATATCGCCGAGACCAGCTTCCTGGGACCGCTCGAGGAACTGCGCACCCCGTACTACAGCCCGTGCGTCGCGACCCCGGCCGGTGACCTGATGAAGCGTGTGCTGGCGGACGGCGGCGACTCGATCGACATTCAGGCCGAGCTCGACGCGCTGGTGGCCGAGGCCGATCAGTGCATCGCGGACGGCGGCCAATAGGCGGCCAGTAGTTCACGAACCTCACCCCTGGCGAGCTTGCTCACCAGGGGTGAGGTCTCCCAAACAAATCCAGAACAGGGGCGTTCGCATGATTTGGGCGCGTGCAGCGCCCCTGCGCTTTTCTTGAGGAAAAAACATGTCCAACCTGGCACGCAGACTGAACCTCGGCACGCCGCTGGCCCGCCGCGAAGCGCTCAGCTTCTACCTGTTGATCCTCCCGTGGCTGATCGGCTTTCTGGTGTTTCTGGCCTACCCGATGCTGCGCTCACTGTACTTATCATTTACTTCCTACAATCTGCTCTCCCCCCCCGTATGGATCGGTTTTCAGAATTATGAGCGCATCTTTGCCGACCCCGATTTCTGGCAGTCGCTGAAGGTCACGTTCATCTACGCGATGGGCAGCGTGCCGGGCGGCACCATCATCGCGCTGGCGCTGGCGATGGTGCTGGCGCAGAAGCTGCGCGGCGTCAATGTCTGGCGCACCATCTTCTTCATGCCCTCGATCCTGAGCAGCATCGCCGTCGCCATCCTGTGGCTGTATGTCTTCCGGCCGGAAGGCGGCCTGCTCAACCTGGTGCTGGGGTGGTTCGGCATCGAAGGCCCTGACTGGCTGCTGAGCGAGCAGTGGGCGCTCCCGGCGCTGATCCTGATGAGCTGGTGGAGCGTCGGTGGTCAGGTGGTCATCTATCTGGCAGGGCTGAAGGGCATCCCGGAGGTCCTTTACGAAGCCGCCGAGATCGACGGCGCAAACGGCATGGCCAAATTCCGTTGGATCACCCTGCCCATGCTCAGCCCGACCATCTTCTTCAACGTCGTGCTGGCCATCATCGGCGCGCTCCAGGTCTTCGATGTCGGCTGGGTGCTGACCGAAGGCGGACCCAACAAGGCCACGCTCTTCTACATGATCAACCTCTACGAACGCGCCTTCGAGTTCGTGCAGATGGGTTACGCGTCGGCGCTCGCCTGGATACTTTTCCTTATCATCATGGTCATCACGCTGCTGGTGATCCGTTCATCGGCGGTCTGGGTCTACTACGAATCGGAGACGCGCTAGATCATGGACACGACCACTCGCGCGTCCCTGCCCGCGACCCGCACGACCACTCGCTGGCAGGAATTTCGCACCTCGAAGCGCTGGCAAACGACCATTCGGTATGCCTTCAGCTACTTCATTCTCCTGCTCGGCTCGGCCTTCATGTTGTTCCCCATGCTGTGGATGATCTCCGCCAGTTTCAAGCCGAGCTGGCAGATCTTCACGCAGCCGCCGATCTGGGTGCCACAGCACTGGGAAGAAGTCCGTGCCGGGGCCACTAACCGCATGATTAGCCTGTGGAATGTCGAGGTCGATGGCGAACCGCACAAGGTGATCGAACTGGGCGTTCGCCGATATACGACGGTCCTCGACGCCGCGCGTCTTGCTGGCCTGCAATCGATCCCCAGCGCCGAAGTCGGCGACGCGACAGCCCTGACGGTGGAGGGACTCACGCTCAACGTCCGTGACTGGACAGCCGACGGCCAGACTCAGCAGGTGGTGGCGCTGGCCCGTGGCGAGGGCGAGACTCTGGTGGTGGCCACCGTTGCCGATGTCCAGACCGCCGCGCTGCGCCTGCCGCTGGACGAGGTCAACGCCGGCGAACGCGCCAATCTGGAACTCGGGGGCGTGGAATTTCGCGGGCGGGCGCTGGAGATCGATGGCCAGACGATCCAGGTGATCCCCATCGGTCCTGAATCGCAGCTCACGGTAGTCGGCTCGCCAGAAATCGCGTCCTCCGCCCAGCTCGTTTCGTCCGATCGGCTGAGCAGTGCCGGCTTCGCCGACGTTGGCGAGACCGAGCTTCCACTGATCAACGTGACCGGCCTGGAAGGGGAATACATTACCGTTGCCGACGAGACCTGGCACCCGGTGATTGACGAAGCCGAGTTCGACGCGCGCGCCGTCATCGCCCAGCGCTCCCAGCTTGGCGAGCCGCAGCTCAAAGCCGTCAATGGTGTCGACGTGCAGGTGGCCGTTTATTCGCAGGAAAACCAGACGCCGATCGACGTCGCTATCCTGGTCAGCGGCACCACCCAGAGCGTGGTCGTCCCGGTCGATCAGGCCACGACGCTGCGACTGGCGCAGCTTGGCGGCCTGACCAGCGCGCGCGGCGATCAAATCGGCCGCATTCCCTTCCGCGTCCAGGATGGTTTTGACGCGGGCGATGAGACGCTCTCGGTGGCTCTGGTGGGTGAACCGCGCGAAATGGCCCTGATCGTCCCCGCGGCTGTTGTCGACGAGGCCTTCGACGTCGCACCCGAGACGATCCAGCGTGCGATGTATCCCCGCCTCCGCTTCGACGGGTATCAGGAGGCGCTGCAAACCAAGGTCGGCGAGACCTATTTCACGATCTTCTTCCGCAATTCGTTCGTGCTGGTCCTGCTGAACACCATCGGCCATGTGCTGTCCTGCATCATCGTAGGCTACGCGTTCGCCCGTCTGCGCGCGCCGGGGAAGAACTTCTTCTTCGTCATCCTGCTTGGCACGATGATGCTTCCGTACCCGGTGACGCTCGTCCCGGTCTACGAGATCTTCCGCGATCTAAAAATGGTCAACACGCTTTGGCCGCTGTTCCTACGCTCATTCTTCGGGAATGCATTTCTGATCTTCATGCTGCGCCAGTTCTTCACGTCGATCCCGCGCGAGCTGGAAGAGGCGGCGCGCATCGACGGGGCGAGCGTGCTCCAGATCATCCTCAACGTGATCGTGCCGCTCAGCAAGCCGGCCATTGCCACGGTGATTATCTTCACCTTCTGGTGGACCTGGAACAGCTTCCTGGAACCGTTCATCTACCTGAGCAGCCCGGAATTGTTCCCGGTCTCGGTCGGCCTGAACTTCTTCCGCGACCAATACGGCACGATCTTCTACGACCGGCTGATCGCCGCATCGGTGCTGAGCATGGTGCCGATGATCCTGCTCTTCTTCTTTGCACAGCGCTACTTCATTGAAGGTATTCAGCTCACCGGCATGAAAGGATGACGACCCCCATGGTCCTTGGAACGAGCACACTCGCCGGCCTGCCTCTGCTGCGCCCCGGCGTTCGCCGTCTCCGTGTCTCCAGCTACGACCTGGCAGGCGGCAACAGCGACTGGTGGGAGTTCGAGCCTGGGCAGACGCGCGCCATCGCCGAACTGACCGGGCCGGGCAGCATCAAGCACATCTGGGCGACGCTGTGGTGCGACGACAAGTACGCACTGCGCAAGGCGCTGCTGCGCATGACCTGGGATGGCGAGGAAACGCCCAGCGTCGAGACGCCCCTGGGCGACTTCTTTGGCATGGGCCACAGCATGACGCGCAACTTTGTCTCGCTGCCATTGCAGATGAGCCCGGAAAATGGCCGCGCCTTCAACTGCTGGTTCCCGATGCCGTTCCAGACTTCGGCGCGCATCGAGATTGTCAACGAGGCCAGCAAGCGGCTGAACTTCTACTTCTACTTCGACTACGAAGCCTACCCGGAGGGCACCCGCCTCGACGACTACGGCCGCTTCCATGCCCAGTGGCGGCGTGTCAACCCGACGCCGGGCTGGGCCGACCCTGCCGTGCGCTGGGAGGACAGCCGCGATGCCATGCGCGAGGCCTGGCGCACGCCCAACGTCACCGGCGAGAACAATTACGTCATCCTGGAGGCGGAAGGGCGCGGCCACTACGTCGGCTGCCACATGGACATCGACTGCTTCTCGCGCCAGGCCAACGACTGGTATGGCGAAGGCGACGACATGATCTTCATCGATGGCGCGCCCTGGCCCGGTCTGCACGGCACCGGCACGGAAGACTACTTCAATACGGCCTTCTGTCCGAAGCAGGAATACAGCGCGCCGTATCATGGCCTGATCCTCTACCAGGGCACGGACGACTGGCCGTGGCGCGGTAAGAACACGGTCTACCGCTACCACATCGAAGACCCGATCTTCTTCGAGCAGTCGATCAAGGTGACGATCGAGCACGGCCACGCCAACAAGCTGACCAACGACTACGCCTCCACCGCCTACTGGTATCAGGCTGAGCCGCACAAGCCTTTCCCGGCGATGCTGCCGGTCGAGCAGCGGCTGCCTCGTCTGTAGGGAGTGGAATCGGATAGACCCTAGAGTAGCGCCTGAGAGTAACCAGACTGACAATTTCCGTGCCGGGTGTTAAAGGACCGGTCACTAAAGGGACCAAAAACGCAGGGCCCAGGGGCTTGTGGTTACTCCGAGCGCTTTACTGCGGACCGCAACCCTAAATTGAGGAGGGATAGACCACATGACTCAATGGCATAATGAAATCGGCGTGTCGACCCTCACGCTCGACGGCGACTGGCAGTTCTCTCTGGACGGGCAGAGCGGCACAATCCGCACGCCCGGCGTCTGGGAGGCCCAGGGCTTTCCGCGACGCGTCGAGGGGCCGGCGACCTTCCGCCGGTCTGTCTTCATCCCGGCCGACTGGCAGGGCCAGCGCATCCAGCTTCAGTTCGATGCCGTCAGCTACTACGTCGAGGCGCGGCTGAACGGCATCCCTGTCGGCGACCACACCGGCATGTGGACGGCGTTCGCCCTGGATGTGACCGAGGCTGCCCGCCCCGGCCAGGAGAACACGCTGGAACTGGTCGTCTACAAGCCGGGCGAGCGCTTCGCCATGCGCGAATCGCTGGCCGGCTTCCTGCCCGACGTTTGCATCCCGTTTGGCGGCATCTGGCAGAGCGCACGGCTGGTGGCGTTTCCCGGCCCGGCCATCGGATCGGTCTGGCTGCTCCCCGACGCCGAGACCGGCCGCGTCCGGCTGGAGGCGAAACTGTACGGCGCGCAGGGCATGCATGTGGTCGTTCACGTGCTCGACCCGGAAGGGAACTTGGTGGCCAGTTGGAGCGGCACCGACGAGGAAGGCACGCTGGATATCGAGCTCTACGTGCCGGCGCCCCATCTGTGGAGTCCGGAGTCGCCTGTTCGCTATACTGCCGAGATTCGTCTGGAGGAGCATGGTGTCGATCGGGCCGTGATCCGGCGGTTCTTCGCATTTCGGACGCTGAGCACCGAAGGCGATCAGCTCCGCTTCAACGGCGATCCGGTCATCCTGCGCGGCGTGCTGAGCTGGGGCTGGTTCCCGGACAAGCTGTGCCCTGCGCCCGACGACGACACCATCCGCGAGGAATTCCGACGCATCCGTGCCCTGGGCTACAATTTCTACAAGCTGTGCCTGTACGTCCCGTCGGACCGGCTGTTCGAGATCGCCGACGAAGAGGGCATGTTCCTCTGGCTGGAACTGCCGATGTGGCTGCCGCAGGTGAGCGACCGCATGCGGCGGCAGGCGCCGATCGAGTACGCCGACATCCTGGCTCAGGTCCACACCCATCCGTCGGTCGTGATCTACAGCCTGGGCTGCGAGCTGGACAACGCCGTCAACGCCGAACTGCTGGGCGAGTTGAACGGCATCCTGCGCGGACGGACCAGCGGCGTCCTGGCCTGCGACAACAGCGGCTCCGGGGAGGCCTACGGCGGTCTGACCTTCGACTACGCCGACTTCAACGATTATCACTTCTACGCCGATCTTCACTATTTCACGCCGCTGGTCGACCACTTCAGCCGCGACTGGCGTCCGGCGCGCCCGTGGATCTTCGGCGAGTTCTGCGACGCCGACGACTACCGCGATCTGGACGAGCTCGCCGCGGCTTATGGCGGTGAACTGCCCTGGTGGCTGGTAGAGAAGAACCCGATCCACTCGCTCCAGGCGTTGGGCTATCCGCTTCAGCGGGAGCGCATGGCCGCCCTGACCGATCTGGGCTTCAGCGGCCAGGACTTGCAGCGCATCTCGCGCCAGCAGTCGTTCGTCATCCGCAAGACGATCCTGGAGAAGGTGCGCGGCCGCGCCGGCATGGGCGGCTACGTGGTCACCGGCGTACGCGATACCCCTCTCGCTACCTCGTCGATGTTCGACGACCTGGGCCGCGCCAAATACGACGCCGAATCCTTCAAAGCCTTCAACACTGACACCGTGCTGGTGCTGGAGCAGGGGCGGCGGCGGCTGTGGAAGCGTGGCGGTGACCGTCCGTTCCCGGTCGATCGGGACAACCTGACCGCCGGTGCTTCGGCCGACTACCGCGTGGTTGTCTCGCACGCCGGCGCGCCGCTGGATGGCGCTGTTCTGCGCTGGCGGTTGCTCGATTCGGGTGGCGCTGCCGTCGCCGGCGGTGAGAGCGCCATCGAGGGGCCAATCCTCGCCGGATCGCCGCGCGAGATCGGGTCGCTGGCCTTCACTGCCCCGGAGGCGAGTGGCGAATACACGCTGGTCGTCGAACTGGGCGAGGTGGGGTACGCTGTGCACAATCGCTGGCCGCTGTGGATCTATCCCGCTCCTGCGACCCCGCCGCCGCTGGCCTGGTATGACCCGAGCGGGTGCCTGGAAGGGCTGGCTGAACTGGCGGAAACCGCGCTCGACCTGAGCCGCGGTGACCTGTTCGCCCCGACGGCCGACCGGCTCCTGGTGACCAGCGCCGCCACTCGCGCCGTGCTCGACTTCGTGCGCGGCGGCGGCCGGGCCGTCATTCTTCAGACAGGGCCGGGGTCCCTGCCGGCCGTGCCGCGACCGTTCTGGCGTGAATCGATCAAGCTCATCTTCGACCACCCGGTCTGGCAGGGTTTCCCGCACCGGGGCTATGCCGATCTCCAGTTCTACCATCTGGCGACCGACTACGCGCTCGACACCGCGCGCTGGGCGGAATCGGTGCCGGATCTGACGGCTGTCACGCCGATCATGCGCCGCATGGATGCGCGCCAGTTCACGCTGACCAACTATCTGGTCGAGGTGCGTCTGGGCAGCGGAAGCGCGTTTGTTTCATCCCTGCGCTTCGGCGGCGGCGCCGGCGATCAGGTCACGGGATTGACCGCCAATGTCGCCGGTCGCCATCTGCTCGGCCAGATGCTCCAGGTGCTGACCGAAGAGCGGTAGCCTGATCCCGCCCCCCACAGGCCCCGGGGGGAAGGGGGGGCCCCGCGGGGGCGCCCCTCGGCGGGGGGGGGGGGGGCGCCCCCGACCCCGCCCGGGGGCCCGCGGCCCGGCGGGCCGGGCACCCCAAGCCGGGAGGGGGAAAGGAAACGGGGCCCCGGGGGCGGGGGGCCGGGCCGCGGGGGGGCGGGAGAACGGCCACGGCCCCGGGGGGGGGGCGCCCGCGGGGGTGGCTCGGGCGGGGGGCCGGCCGCCACCCCCCCCCCCGCCGGGGGGGGGGCCCCCCACCAGGGCCCCACCACCCCCGGCGCCCGCGCCCCCCCCCCACCCCGCGCGGGGGGGGGGGGCGCCCGGCGGGGGGGGGGGCTCCCGGGTGGTTTCTGCGCGCTCCCCCCCCCCGCCTGTCCCCGGGGGGGGCGGAAAGGGGGGAAGGGGCCCGGCCCGCCGCGCGGGGGGGGGGGGGGGCCGGCCGTTGGGTGGGCCGGACCGAAGGGAACCAGGGCCGGGACGGCCCCCGGGGCGGCGGAGGCGATGCCCCGGCACCGGACCCACCGCGCCACCGCGGAACCCGGCGCCCGGCCCCCGGCCGCGGCGGGGGGGGGGGGGGGGGGGGGGGCCCGGGCACCGGGGGGGGGGGGGGGGGGGGCGGGGGGCGCGGGCCGGGGGCGGGGGGGGGGGCTGGGCAGCGGGCAGGCGGGGGGCCCACCGGCCCCCCGGCCCGGAGACACCGGCCCACGAAGGCACGGCGCGGGCGGGCCGCCGGGGGGCGGGGGGCGGGCGCCGGGGGGGGGGGGGGGGCGGGGGGGGGGGGGGGGGGGGGGGGGGGGGGGGGGGGGAGGGGGGGGAGGAGGAGGAGGCCAGGCGGGGATAGGCGGGGCGGGGGGTGGGGGGGGGGGGGGGCGGCGGCCCGGGGGGGGGCGTCCCCGCGGGTGCGGCCCCGCCGGGGGGGAGGGACCCGGGGGGGGGGGGAGGCGGGTAGGGGGGTGGAACGGCGGGGGTGTCGCGGGGGGGGGGGGGGGGGGGCCCGGTGCCTCAGTCGTGCGCCGGTTGTTTAATTCGCAAATTTGTGCTATTTTGAGGGTTGTGCGCACAGATAGTTAGGGGCATAGCCCTTGCAGCTCCCTCTGTTTCAAGAGACCCACCCGACGGATTGGCGCGCCCTGGCGCGCTGCCGCGCCTCCGGCGTGGTCGCCATCGACGTGGAAACCGAGACCCGCTGGCCGGGGGTCGGGCCGCGCATCGACTACGGCCTGAGCTATTCCGCCGACATCACCGTGATCGCCCTGGCCTGGGAGGAGGGCGGCGCGCTCCAGACGACCGCTATCGCCGCGCCCTTCGACGACCGCGTCCTTGCCTGGTTGGTCGATCTGTTCCGCACCGCCGAGTGGATCATCGCCCACAACGCCGTCTTCGACATGCGCCAGCTCAGCCGTCTGACCGGCGGACTGCTGCCCGCGCACATCTGGGATACGCAGTCGATGGCCCGTCTGCTCTCGCCGAAGGTCGATGCCAGCTACAGCCTGCTCGCCGTGGCGCGCTCGCTGGGCATCCCCGTGCCGGAACAGCAGGCGGCCATGAAAGCGCAGCGCGGCAAGCTTCATCTCGTGCCGCTCGACTTGACCGTGCAGTATGCCCAGGATGACACGCGCCTGACCTACGCCATTTACCAGCGCCAGAAGCAGCTCCCGCACGACGCCGAACTGGTCGACTGGGAGTGCCGGTCGACGCTCGAGTACTGCCTGATGGCGGCACGCGGCATCCGATTGAACACCCCTTTCGTCCATCAGCGGCTGGAAACCCTACGCGCCGAACGAGAAGTGGCCGCGGATCGCCTGCGCGCCGACGGCCTGCTGACGCCGGGCAGTTCCAAGGCGCGGGCGGAATACCTGTATCAGACTAAGGGGCTGCCTCTGCCCAAGTTTGACCCTAAATCGTGGCACTTCACCCGCGCCGGCCGCAAGCGCCTGACCTCGCAGCCCGGCATGCCCGTCCAGCTTTCCGACCTCAGCACCGGCTCGCACGTCATCGAGTCCTACCTGGAGGCGATGCCCGAAGACGGCCGCTTTGGTGAACCGCTGCGCGCGCTGTCGGCCTACCTGGAAGTTGACTGGTTGATCTCCGCGCTGGAAGGGCTGCTCGATCACGCCGCGACCGATGGCCGGCTGCACAGCCTGGTCACCACCGCTACCGAGTCCGGCCGGCGCGCCTCCAGCTACCCGCACATGCAGAACTGGAAGATGCCCGCCATGGCCGGCGTGGCCATCGGCGACGAGGGCTTCACGCTGGTGGAAATCGACTTCAGCAATGCCGAGAACGTGATGGCAGCCCTGATCAGCGGGGACGACAATCTGGCCGCGGCCTGCGCCGCCAAAGACTTCCACTCCACCATGGCGGTGCAGTACTTCGGCGAGACCTGGGGACAGGCCGACCCTGAGGAGCGCCGCCGCCTGCGCAACATGTCCAAGAAGATCACCTACGGCACGGCCTACGGCATGGGCGCCGAGCGCTTGGGGGAGAGCATCGGGGTCTCGACCGAGGAAGCCATGCGCCTGATCCGCGCCAAGGACCGTGCTTTCGCCAAAGTCACGGCCATGCGCACGGCGGCGCAGAAGCAGGTCCGCGAGACCAGCCAGCTTCGACTGTGGACCGGCCGCCCCGTCGCCGTGCCAACTGCCTTCGTAGCCTGGAACTATCTCTGCCAGGGTGGGGTGAGCGAGGTGGTCAAGCGCGCCATCGTCGTTGTCTCGGAGACCTACCGGGCGCGCGGCATGCGTTCGCGGGTGGCGCTGGACATGCATGACGCGCTGATTCTCGAAGTTGCGCACGATGAATGGGACGCGGCGCTGGCGTTGGCCGGCGATATCATGGCGCACATCACCCCGGAAGCCATGTCGCAGCGGACCCACCCCCCGATCCGCTGGGTAGCTCAGCCGAATCTCGACGAGAACCGCCACAAATGGGGCGCGGAGCAATGGCACTCCGACGGCTGATCTCCCCGGCTTAAGAGCACTTCTTGCCCTCCCTTTGAAATGATAGTATCATATGATTACAAGTAGCTGCCGGCTGCTTCGGCGGTACAACTTCGAGTTGCTCCACTTCTTAAGAAAGATGACTCTCATGTCAAACCTATTCGACTTAGCGGATCGTGTTGCAGTGGTGACCGGCGGCGGGCAAGGCATCGGGCGCGAAATCGTCCGCACCCTGGCCAGGGCTGGCGCGCACATCGCGGTCGCCGAAAAGAACAAAGAAACGGCCGAAGACGCTGCTCAGGAAGTCGTCTCGCTGGGGCGTCACGCGGAGGCAATTCAGACCGACGTGCGCGATCACGACAGCGTCGAAGCCATGGTCGCGCAGGCGATCCAACGCTTCGGCAAGATCGACATCCTGGTCAACAACGCCGGCATCGCCCTCAACGTCCCGTCCGAGTCCTGCACCGTCGACGAGTGGAATCGCATCCTCGGCGTCAACCTGTTCGGCGCGATCTGGTGCTGCACTGCAGTCGGCCGCCATATGCTGGAGCGGGGTTCCGGCGCGATCGTCAACATCGCGTCCATGTCAGGCTCGATCGTCAACAAGCCGCAGCCGCAGGCCGGTTACAACGTCTCCAAAGCGGGTGTGATCATGCTGACCAAATCGCTGGCCGCCGAGTGGGCGACCCGTGGCGTGCGCGTCAACAGTGTGTCGCCGGGCTATATCGGCACCGAACTGCTGAACCGGGGTCTGAAGGAATACCCGGACTGGGGCAAGGTCTGGTTCGAGATGACTCCGCAGGGGCGTCTGGGCAAGCCGAGCGATGTCGCCCACGCCGTCTGGTATCTGGCGTCTGACGCCGCCGAATATGCGACCGGCACCGACCTGATCATCGATGGCGGCTACACACTCTGGTGATCGCGCTTGCGCGCCCGTACTGCACTTTGATCACATAAAGACAGGACACCTAAAAATGCTTGCTATTTCTGTCACCCGTCACGATCAGATTGACGTCGTTCAGGTTCCGATCCCTGTTCCCGGCCCTTATCAAGCGCGTGTGCGCACTGAGGCGGCATGCCTGTGCAACATGACCGACCGGAAGCTGATCGAGGGGCACTTCCCCGGCGTCGAGCGTTATCCGCTGCTGCTGGGCCACGAGACCGTCGGGATCGTCGATGCCGTCGGTGAGAAGGTGCGTAGTTTCAAGGTGGGTGACCGCCTCGTCGGCGGCCTGCTGCTGGAGCCGACGGACCCGAGCTATGGGAGCGGGTGGGGCGGCTTCTCCGAATATACACTGGCCGGCGATCATCAGGCGATGGTCGAGGACGGCGTGGCCAATGAGGCAAGCGGCTGGTTCGAGGTCTACGAGATTATGCGCGTCGTGCCGCCGCAGTTCGCGGTGGAAGACGCCGTCATGCTCTGCACCTGGCGCGAAGTCTACGGCGCGTTCGGCGATTTTTCGCTGAAGTCAGGCGACAACGTCCTGATCTACGGCGCCGGTCCCGTTGGGCTGAGCTTTGCCAAATTCGGCCGCCTGCTTGGGCTGGGCGATATCTATGTGGTCGACCTCTATCCGCATAAACGCGAGAAAGCCGTGGCCATGGGCGCGACGGCGGCCTTTGCGCCGGACGACTCCGCGCTGCAGGATCTGCTGCATGCACGGCGCGGCACCTTCGACGCCGTGATCGACGCCGTGGGCATGGAATCCATCATCAATGGGGCGCTGCCTCTGGTCAAGCTGGGCGGGTCGATCTGCGTCTACGGCGTCATCGACACGCCATCGATCCGGCTGGACAAGGCGACCGGTCCCTACAACTTCAACTTGTTGATCCATCAGTGGCCGACGCGCAAGCGCGAGCATGACGCTCAGGAACCACTGCTGGACTGGATCGCGGCCGGCCAGCTGAGCTATCGCGAATTCATTTCGCGAGAGTTTCCCATCACGCAGATCGCCGAAGCGTACCATTGGTCCCAGGAGACCAGGGCCATCAAGACGCTGCTGCGCTATTGAGCAATGGGGTGAGAAAGATGAGCCAAGAGAGATGAGGAATGAGGATCGGACAGTGGCGTCAAGGCCTTGAAGAGCCTTCACTCCATGCCCTCCCACGACGTGTTTCCCTCATCTCTCATTCCTTCTTTTTTCCCAGAGAACATCCTCGCTGCCCGTTCAATTATTGGCAGCCGTTGAAGAGAGGCGGTTTCCACGTATGGCATCAACTGAAGCTCTGATTACACGGTCTGTGCCCACCATGTACTTCGTGGGGGTGACAACCGGCAAGTCCTCGATCATGAAGGTCTTTCCCAAGTGGTCCGATGTCCTCGGCATCGGCGCGCACATCGTCGGCTACGACTGCCCCATGCATGCCCCGGCGGAGGATTACCTCGCCATCGTTCGCCACATCAAGAGCGATCCGCTTTCCATGGGCGCGCTGGTGACCACCCACAAGATCGACCTTCTGACGGCGACGCGCTCGGAATTCGCCTTTCTCGATCCCTACGCGCTGTTGTGCGGCGAGATCTCCAGCATCTCCAAGCGCGACGGACTGCTCCGCGGCCACGCCAAAGACCCGATTACCTCCGGGCTGTCCTGGGAAGCCTTTGTGCCCCCTGGCCACTGGGGCAAGACCGGCGGCCACGTCCTGTGCCTGGGCGCGGGCGGCTCGGCGGTCGCCATCAGCGCCTATGTCGCCGGCCGCAAGGAGGCCGCCGACCGTCCGAAGAAGTTCATCGCCGTCAATCGCTCGCAGGGCCGTCTGGATACCCTGCGTGAGGTCGTTGCCCAGCTCCATACCGACATCGAGTTCGAGTACATTCTGAACGAAGATCCGGCGGTCAATGACCAGATCATGGCCGCGCTGCCCCCGGGATCGATGGTCATCAACGCGACAGGCATGGGCAAAGACCGCCCCGGCTCGCCGGTGACCGACAACGGCGTCTGGCCGCAAGATGGGCTGGTCTGGGAACTCAACTACCGCGGCGAACTGGATTTCATGCACCAGGCGGAACGCTGCGCTGCGCAATACCATCTGACGATCGAGGACGGTTGGGTATACTTTCTGCATGGCTGGACGCAGGTCGTCGCGGAAGTGTTCGACGTCGATCTGACGCCCGAGCTGTTCGCCAAACTCGACGAGGCCGCGTCCGAACTTCGTCCGAAATAGCGCACTGCATCCCGGAAAGGACCATCATGGCACGATTCGACCGGCTCACGGTCTATAACACGCTTCTTCAGGATGGCATGCTGCCGCTCTTCTACCACAGCAAGCAGGAGACGGCGCGGGCGATCACGGCTGCGCTGGCCGAAGGCGGCAGCCGCGCTCTGGAATTTACCAATCGCGGCGATTTCGCCCTCGAAGTGTTCGCCGATCTGGTGAAGTACTGCGCCACGGCATTTCCCAAGATGATCGTCGGCGTCGGCTCGGTCGAGGACGCGGCCACAGCGGCGCTGTTCATCGCCCATGGCGCCAATTTCGTCGTCGGCCCCACATTCGATGAGCCGACCGCCCGGCTGTGCAACAAGCGCAAAATCGCCTACATGCCCGGATGCGGCACGCTCAATGAGATCGCCACCGCCGAAGAGATGGGTGTCGAGATTGTGAAAGTGTTCCCCGGGTCGGCCGCCGGGGGTCCCGGTTTTATCAAGGACGTCCTGGCGCCCCGCCCCTGGAGTCGGCTGATGCCGACCGGCGGTGTGACGCCCGAAGAGGACAACCTGCGCACCTGGTTCGAGGCCGGCGTGGCCTGCGTGGGCATGGGCAGTCGGTTGATCCGCAGTGACTGGATCGGCGCCGGCAACTATGAGGCCATGGCCGCGCTGACTCGCACGACGCTGGAGGCGATCGCCCGAATCAGGTCGCATTGAGACGTGTGCGCCGGGTGATATCGGGCGCCAGCGGAGTGACAGGGTTATGCTATACTAAAAGCATAACCTCGCTGAGTTCCTTGTGGCGGCGGTATCACCCAGACCTTACATTGGAAGAACGCTGGCAGGATGCCGCTCTTTGGGCATTAGGCATAGTTCTATGAGCACGTTGATCGACCTAGACAGTCACATCCCTTACTACGTTCAGGTCAAGGACGTCTTGCGCGGACGTATGAAGGACGGTACCTGGGGTCCAGGCGATCGTCTTCCCAGCGAAGCCGAGCTGTGCGCGATGTTCAACGTTAGCCGCACGGTCATTCGCCAGGCCCTCCAGGACCTGATCCACGAGGGGCTGATCAAACGGCGCAAAGGCAAGGGGAGTTTCGTCGCTGCGGGCAAGATCAACGAGCAGCTTTTCCAGAAACTCACCGGCTTTTATCAGGACATGGTGGAGCAGGGGCTGGAGCCGGTCACCACGGTCCTGCATCAGCATGTCGTCCCTGCCAGCTCCGAAGTCGCCGCCCGCCTGGAACTGGAGCCAGAGACGCAAGTGCTGGAGATTGTCCGCCTGCGCTCCGTGCAGAGTATGCCGATCGTACTGGTCACCACCTATCTGCCGTACGCGCTGGCCCCCAACCTGCTCACCCAGAATCTCACCAATCAGTCGCTCTACGCACTGCTCGAGGCCCGCTATCAGCTCTACATTGCCCGCGGGCGCAGGACCATTCAAGCCGTTCTGGCCGAAGGCCAGGAGGCGAAGCTCCTGGAAGTGAGCAAGGGCGCGCCGCTCTTCCGCCTCGACAGCACCAGCTACCTGACGGACGGGACGCCGGTCGAATACTACTACGCTTATCATCGGGGCGATCGTTCCCAATTCGAAGTCGAGCTGATCCGCACGCGCGAACAGGCCGTTCCCTTCGAGGTCGTGCTCGACTTGCCCCCCAGCAACCGGATTTCTACCCGCATCAAGTAGCGCAGCGCTCCGACGCATCGATCGGTCTGTGGCTTCTTCTTCTGTGCACCCTAGGCGCAACAGCCCCGGTGTGCACTTGTTTCACATTCGCACATGGCCTGAGGCTGTGGTTTGTGAGAACGCCAAACGCGAGTATAATCATGATATGATGTAATTACAGGTGCAGCGCCGGGTCGTCCAGCCCAGCACCCGCCGACATGGAAAGAATTATTCGGACGTCGAAAACCTGCCTAAGGACAAATCGTGAGAAAACTACCTTTCACCTTCGCGCTGCCGTTTGGCGCCAATAAACCCTCCGAGTGCGATAGCTATATCGTTCGCCGTCTGTCGTCCATGCAGGGTCAGTACCTGGATCAGCACGCCTACAAGACAATGCTCGCCGCCGACGACCGGGTCCTCTATGAAGTCTACGAATTGACCGTCCCCCCGGAAGCCGGCGAGCTTCTGCACGGTCTGTCGGTTCTGCATCCCGGCAAGGTCGGGTCCGAGTACTTCATGACCAAGGGACACTTTCATAGCGTGCTGGAGACCGGCGAGGTTTACTACTGCATGAATGGCACGGGCATGCTGGTCATGGAGACGCCGGAAGGCGAGGCCACCGTCATCGAAATGGCGGCCGGCAGGGTGGTCTATGTGCCCCCGCGCTGGGCGCACCGCTCGGTCAATACCAGCGCCACCGAGGATCTCATCACCTTTTTCATCTACCCCGGCAATGCGGGACACAACTACCAGACTATTGAGGAGAAGGGGTTCCGCAAACTGGTGGTCGAGCAGGACGGCGGCCCATCCGTGATCGACAACCCCCGGTGGCAGGTCGCTGCCAGGGAGGCATGATGGCACCGGATTTGAAGACCTATACAGTGCTGGTCACGCCGACCTCCTACGGCAAGCACGACGCGCGTCTGAAGCAAATACTGGCGGACACTTTCGGCTCGGTCGTCTACAACCCGACGGCGCGGCCGCTGACCTCCGTCGAGGTGCGCGACCTGCTCCCTGGCTGCGACGGTTTCATTGCCGGCCTCGACGCGATCGACCGCCATGCGCTGGAAGGCGCGGACCGGCTGAAGGTCATCGCCCGCTATGGCGTCGGCGTCGAGAAGGTCGACCTCAAAGCCGCCAAAGAGAAGGGCATCTGTGTCACCAATACGCCGAGTGCCAACTCCAACTCCGTCGCCGAACTGACCCTCGGGCTGCTCCTGTCGCTCGCCAGCCTGATTCCGGCCGCTTCCGCCGCGACTCGCGCGGGCGAATGGCCTCGGCTGTCCGGCGTTTCGCTGGAGGGCAAAGTGGTCGGCCTGCTCGGCCTGGGCAGCATCGGCAAAGCGGTGGCGCGCCGCGTCCAGGCCTTTGACTGCAAGGTGATGGCTTACGATCCCTATGCCAGCCCGGCGGCCGCCGAAGCGCTCGGCGTCGAACTGACGACGCTGGAGGCGGTGGTGGAAGCGGCCGATTTCGTCTCTCTCCACCTCCCCGTCACGCCAGAGACGCGCGGCATGGTCGATGGGGCGTTCCTGTCCCGCATGAAGCGCGGGGGTTTCCTGATCAACACCGCGCGCGGTGAGCTGATCGATGAGACGGCTCTGCTGGCGGCGCTGCAATCGGGCCACCTGGCCGGCGCAGCGCTCGACTGTTTTGCCGTCGAGCCGCCCGGCGCGAACAACCCACTGCTTCAGCTTCCGAATGTGATCGCCACCCCGCACGCCGGGGCGCACACCGATGGCGCCATCAACGCCATGGGCTGGGGCGCGCTGGAGAACTGCCTGGCGGTGCTGCGTGGCGAGCCGGCCCTCAACCCGGTCAACCTGGGCGGAAGCTGATCATGACCCCGACGGTACAGACGGTCACCGGGCCGGTGACCATCGAGGACATCGAGCTCGCCGACGCCCATGACCATGTGTGGATTCATCCGCCGGAAGGTGTCACCGGCGATGCTCGCATCGAGCTGGACGACTACGCGTTGATCCGTCAGGAACTGACGGTCTTTCGCGCTGCCGGCGGTTCGCTCATTGTCGACTGTCAGCCGGGCGGCGCGGGCCGCGATGCGCGTATGCTGCGCCGGCTTTCCGAAGAGACCGGCGTGTGGATCACGGCGACCACGGGCGCGCATCAGCGCAAGTACTACCCCGCCGGCGACTGGCTGTGGAGCGCCACGGTCGAAAGCGCGGCCCAGCGCTTCATCGACGAACTGACCGTCTGTACCTGGGAAGCGCGAAACGCTGACGAGGGCAGCACGCCGGCGCTTCGCGCAGCGATCATCAAGATCGGCTATGAGGGCGTGATCGAGGGCCAAACGGAAGTGCTGATGGAAGCGGCCGCTGTCGCCTCCCGCGCGACTGGCGCGTCCATCCTCTTTCACACCGAGCAGGGGCGCAATATCGAAGCGCTGCCGCCGTTCTTCGCCCGCCATGGGGTGCCGCCGACCCGGCTCTATATGTGCCATGTCGACAAGCGCCCCGACCTCGGCCTGCACCGTGAAATGGCGCAGGCGGGCGTCCTGCTCGGCTATGATACGTTTGGCCGGCCCAAGTACGATCCCGACAATGGCGTCTGGAAGCTGATCCCGGCGCTGGCGGCGGAAGGGCTGGCGCACGGCATGGCCGTCTGCCAGGATTTCGCTTTTCCGTCGCAGTGGCGCTCCTACGGCGGCGAACCCGGCCTGGCGTTCCTCGCCACCGATATCGTCCCGCGCCTGGCCGCGATTGGGCTGGACGCATCAACTATCCGGCGGCTGACCGCTCATAATGTGGCGGAGCGGCTCGCCTGGCAGCCATACTAGAACGCAGAATTTGCTGGAAGATTATTCAGCAGAAGGACAAATCTCATGAAACAAGCCATCATGACCGCGCCGGGCAAGATCGAATTCGCCAATGTCGAGAAGCCCACTCCCAAGGAAAACGAAGTCATCTTGCAGACCCGCCGCATCGGCGTATGCGGCTCCGACATCCACGTCTTCCACGGGCTGCATCCCTACACCAGCTACCCGGTGGTGCAGGGCCATGAGATCAGCGGTGTGGTCGCCGACTTTGGCCCCGGTGTGACCGGCCTGAAGGTCGGGGACAAGATCACCTTCATGCCGCAGGTCACCTGCGGCGAATGCTACCCCTGCACGCACGGCATGTACCACATCTGCGAAGCGCTCAAGGTCATGGGCTTCCAGACCGGCGGCGCGGCGCAGGAGTTCTTTGCCCTGCCAGCGGAGAATGTGCTCAAGCTGTCGGACTCCATGTCCCTGGATCAGGCTGCGATGATCGAGCCGATCGCCGTGACCGTCCATGCGCTAACGCGCGGTGGCGTCGCGGAAGGCAAGCGCGTGGTCGTCCTGGGCGCCGGGACCATCGGCAACCTGACGGCTCAGGTGGCCAAGGCGCTGGGCGCAAAGGCGGTCATGATCACCGACGTCAGCCCCTACAAGCTGGCCAAGGCCCGTGAGTGCGGCATCGACTTCGTCGTCAACACCGCCGAAGAGAAGCTGGCCGATGCCATCGCCCGCGACTTCGGCCCGGAGAAGGCCGATCTCATTCTGGAGTGCGTCGGCGTCGAACCGACCATCACCGAAGCGGTAGCCTGTGCCCGCAAAGGCTCGACCATCGTCATCGTCGGCGTCTTCGGGCGCAAGCCGCAGGTCGATCTCGGCCTGGTCCAGGACCGCGAGCTGACCCTCACAGGCCCGCTCATGTATCAGAGGCCCGACTACGAATGCGCCATCGAGCTGGTCGAGAAGGGCAAGCTCCACCTCGATTCGATGATCACGCATCGTTTTACCTTCGACCAGTATCTCGAGGCCTACCATGCCATCGAGAATGCGCACGGCGAATACCTGAAAGTCATGATCGAACTCTAGCGGGTCTCGTCTCGCGCATGGGCAGAATGGAAAAACGATGAAGCATTATGTGATTGCCCACGATCTGGGAACGACCGGCAACAAGGCGACCCTCTTCGATGCAGAAGGCAAGCTGGTGGGCAGCGCCTTCTTCGGCTATGGCACCGACTACGCCCGCACCAGTTGGGCGGAACAGAACCCGGAAGACTGGTGGCAGGCCGTCTGCACCTCGACCCAGACGCTGCTGAAGCAGACCGGCGTCAGCGGCGACGACATCGCCTGCATCACCTTCAGCGGCCAGATGATGGGCTGTGTCCCGCTCGACAAAGACGCGCGCCCGCTGCGCAGCGCCATCATCTGGGCGGATCAGCGCTCGGTCGAGCAGGAGAAATGGGTGGGGGAGCGCATCGACGCCGGTGAGGTCTACCGCATCACCGGCCACCGGTTGAGCGCCTCCTACTCGCTCTGCAAGATGCTGTGGATGCGCGACAACCAGCCGGAAATCTACGACAAGACCTACAAGTTCGTGCATGCCAAGGACGCCATGGTTGCGCGCCTGACGGGCAACTTCGTCACCGATCCGTCCGACGCTTCCGGCATGAACCTGTACGATCTTGAACGCGGCACGTGGTCGGAGCCGATCATGAGCGCCGCCGGCGTCACCCGCGAACAGCTCCCGGATCTCGCCGCTTCGGCGGCGGTGGTCGGCGAAGTCATGCCGAAGGTCGCCGCGGAGGTGGGCGTGGCGCCCGGAACCCCTGTCGTGATCGGCGGCGGCGATGGATCGTGCGCCGCGGCCGGGGCCGGCTGCGTGGTCGAAGGCGTCGCCTACAACTATGTCGGCTCCTCGTCGTGGATTGCGGTGGCCACCCGCCAGCCGATCTACGACCCGGCTTACCGCACCTTCACCTGGGGCCACATTCTGCCCGACATGTACACACCAACCGGGACCATGCAGGCGGCCGGCGCTTCTTATCAGTGGACGCGCGATCAACTGGCGCTGCCGGAAGTTCAGGCGGCGCTTGAATCTCACACCAGTCCCTACGAACTGATGAACGCCGAGGCCGAGAAGTCGTCGGTCGGGGCGAACAAGCTGCTTTTCCTGCCTTACCTGATGGGCGAACGCAGCCCGCGCTGGAACACCCGCGCCCGCGGCGCCTTCATCGGCCTGACCATCCGTCACACCCGCGCCGACATGATCCGCGCCGTGCTCGAAGGCGTCACCATGAACCTGCGCATCATTCTGGAAGCCTTTACCTCCCAGGGCGCGCAGATCGAAGCCATGCGCGTCATCGGCGGCGGCGCGCGCGGCCGCTTCTGGAATCAACTCATGGCCAACATCTACGGCATGCCCATCCAGCGGATGACCTTCCTGGAAGAAGCCACCTCGATGGGCGCGGCACTGGCCGGCGGCATCGGCGTGGGTCTGTACGCCGACTACAGCCTGATTCACCAGATGAACCCGGTGGCCGAGGTCATCGACCCGCAGCCGACGCAGCTGGCGGCCTACCGCGACGTCTTCCCGGTGTTCGAATCGACCTATCAGGCGCTGCTGCCGGTCTACGATCAGCTTGCGGCGCTGCCCTGATTGAACGCTCTACCTCTCACCAGAACCAAAGAAGGCGACCCGCGGGTCGCCTTCTTGTTGTCGCTTGCAGGTTGCGCTGTGTCTAGCGTGACCGCACGATCTGCACGCCCTGGATCAGCACGGCGATGACGATGATCACGCCCTGGAGAATCTGCTGCGGGTAGTTCGGAATGTTCAGCAGGTTCATGATATTGCCAATCATGCCGAGGATGAGGACGCCCAGCAGTGTGTTGATGGCGTTGCCCCGTCCGCCGGTCAGGCTGGCCCCGCCGATCACCACGGCGGCGATGGCGTCGAGTTCCAGACCGGTCGCCACGATCGGCGATCCGACACCGGTGCGCGCGGTGCTGATGATGCCGCCCAGCATGCACAGGGTGCCGGAGATCGCATAGACGGCGTACTTGTAGTAGCTGACCCGGATGCCGGCCAGCCGCACCGCGCTCTCGTTACTGCCGATGGCCATGATGATGCGCCCGAAGGCCGTGAAGCGCAGGACCAGCAGCGTGATGATGACGATGGTGAACATCAGCACGATGGGGTAGGGAATGCCGCCCAGGTTGCCGGTACCAAAGGTATCCAGTATGTCGTTTCTGGCGGTGATCGGCGCGCCCTTCGAGACCACGAAGGACAGACCGCGCCCGACCGTCATCATGGCCAGCGTCGCCACAAACGGCGCCATTCGCCAGACGGAGACCAGTATGCCCGACACACTCCCCATCAGGAAACCCGCGCCGATGGTCAGCAGCAGCGCCAGCCCGAAGTCGGCATCCTGAAGGAAGAAAGCGATCAGCACGCTGCCCAATGCCGCCAGCGAACCCACCGAAAGGTCTATGCCGCCCGTCAGGATGACCATCAGCATGCCCATGCAAATGATGCCTAACCCGGACACCTGCCGGATCAGATTGATGACGTTGCGCTGGGTGAGAAACACATCGGACAGCAGGGTTGAGACGACCACCATCACAATAAAGACAAAGACCGTGTTGTACCGGATGACAAAAGCAAGCACTTTTCGAAGCTGCTGCGCCAAAGTCGCCGCGCCTTCACCTTTATTCTGATCGGTCAGTGCTATGTTTGCCTCGCTCAATGGAACCTCCCAAATCATCCTAGATCAACGCACGTCGGCGTCGTAATTTTCGCGTTTGCAGGGCCTGGTTCAGGCGCTCCTGGTGTCGACGGGTGTCGCCTGCGTCAGGTGACCGATCGACAGCCGCAGGATATTCTCCTCGGTGATGTCCTCGCCCTCCAGGAAGCCGGTCAGGTGGCCGCGACTCATGACCATCACCCGATCGGCCATCCCGATGACTTCCATCATTTCCGACGAGATCATGATGATGGCGATCCCCTGCGCGGCCAGCGTGTTGATCACGTTGTAGATTTCGACTTTCGCGCCGACGTCGACTCCGCGAGTCGGCTCGTCGAGGATCAGCACATCGCAGTCCCGCGACAGCCACTTGGCCAGCGCCACCTTCTGCTGGTTGCCGCCGCTCAGGTCGGCGACTTCCGCATTCATGCCGTTGGTCTTGATGGCCAGTTTGGTGATCAGGTCGTTGACCATCGTGCGTTCGCGGTTGGCGCGGAAGATGCCGAGGAAGGTCGTGACCTTTCGCAAGCTGGGGAGTGTCACGTTCTTGCGCACGGACATCGGCAGGATCACGCCCTGCTGCTTGCGATCTTCCGGTACCAGGCCGATGCCCGACTTGACCGCTTTCTGCACCGAACGCACGTTGAGCGGCTTGCCGTACAGGCTGATCCTGCCGGACGTGCTGCGATCGGCGCCGAAGATGGCTCTCGCGACTTCCGTCCGGCCGCTGCCGACCAGACCGGCGATACCCAGGACTTCGCCCGCGCGGACGTCGAACGAGATGTCGGTGACATTGTTCAACCCCGAAAGGCCGCTGACGGAGAGGACGACCTCGCCGGGCTTTATGCTGCGTTTGGGGTACATGGCCGAAAGCTTGCGGCCGATCATCATCTGGATGATGTCGTCCTTGGTCACGTCGCGCTTGTTGACCGTGCCGACGACTTCGCCATCCTTCAGAACGGTGATGCGGTCGGCGATCTCCAGGACCTCTTCCAGACGGTGGGAAATGTGAATGAAGCTGATGCCCTGTTCCTTGAGACGGCGCATCACGCTGAAGAGACGTTCTGTCTCCTGAGGGGCGAGCACGGCGGTTGGCTCGTCGAGCACCAGAACCTTGACGTTCTGCGAGAACTCCTTGGTGATCTCGACCATCTGCTGGTAGGCGACGGTGAGGTCGCGCACCTTGGTGCGCGGGTTGATCTGAAAGCCGACGCTCTGGATGAGTGCTTCAGCTCTCTTGTACATTGCCGGCCAGTTGATCAGGCCGCCCCGTCCGCTCAACTGGTTCAGGAACAGGTTCTCCGCGACCGTCAGATCGCTCGCCAGCGAGAACTCCTGATAGATGATGCCAATTCCGTGTTCACGACCTTCATGGGGGTTGCGAATCTCGACCTGCTCGCCGTCGATGCGGATAGCGCCGGCGTCACGCTGGTAGTCGCCGGAAAGGATCTTCATCAGCGTCGATTTGCCCGCGCCATTTTCCCCAACCAGCGCGTGGATCTCGCCGGGAAGAACGCTGAAGGTCACATTGCGGAGGGCGTGGACACCTCGAAACGACTTGCTGATATTGGAAAGTTCAACACGATAAGGATTGTCAGTCATCTTCCCAACCTGATTTTGAGTTTTCTACCAGAGTAAGTCTAACTATGCAGTCTGGAACAAGGATCTCGAAATAAGGCCGGTAAAACATTGGCTCGCCTGTACGGCAGAGTTTCCGGTGGAGGCACGTCTCCCCGGAAACTCTGCCGTGACGTTCGGCGGCCAAGATGCGCCGCCGAATCGTCTAGGACGACTAATCAGTCGCGTACGGACCTGCTTTTAGAAAATCGCGTCCGGATTGTAGTATTCGGCCACGTTTTCCTGCGTGATGGCGACGGCAGGCGTGTAGGTGATCTTCGGGAAGTCGCGGCGGCCGTTCAGATACTCGACGACCATGTCCACGGCGGTGCTGGCCACGAGCGCCGGGTCATTCAGGCCCGTTGCGCCGTACTCGCCCGTCTGAATCAGTTCCAGGGCTTCCTTCTGAGCATCGGCCGCTGCCAGGACCAGAATCTGATCGGTCAGTCCGGCTTCGGCGATCGCACGCATACCGCCCAGGCACATGCTGTCGTTTTCGCACAGGAGCACGTTGATGTCGCTGAAGGCGGTGAGGATGTCTTCCATCGCGTTCAGGCCACCTTCGGTCGACCACTCGCCCCAGCCCTGCGCCACAATCGTGTAGCTCGACATGTTGGCAGAACGCAGGCTCTCTTCGACAAAGCCCCAGAAGACGCCCTGACGGCGTGCTTCACCAACCGGGTTGCCCGGCGAACCGCTGAGCAGCGCCATGCGGACGGGGGTGCCGGCCATCTGGGTCGCCAGCCATGCGCCGACGGCCTTGCCGTTTTCCACGTTGTTCGACTGGACGGTGGTCACGAAGTCGGCTGACGCGTCGATCGAGCTGTCGATGATGAACACGGGGATGCCGGCCTCAGTCGCCAGCTTGGTCGCGGGAACGGCGCCGAGCGGGTCCTTCGGGTTGAGGATGAGCACGTCGATGCCCTGAGCGATCAGGTCTTCAACGTCGGCAAGCTGCTTGTTGAGATCGTTGCCCGCTTCGGTGGCAATCAGATTCATGCCATATTCGGCGACCGCAGCGGCGACCGAGGCGTCCTGCGCGGCAAAGTACGGCGCGCCGAGGGTGTACATCGACAGGCCGACGGTGATTTGGGACAGGTCAACATCCTGCGCGCGGGTGGCGGCGGGGGCGACGGCGAAGCCGACGGCAAGAATCAGTGAAAAGGCCAAAACTGCAATACGGAGGGCTTTCTGCATCATTTCTTCTCCTGGATAAGCAAGTAAGTCATAGTGAGTTGATGGGTGGTTGGGAATGGGGGCATTGACTCTCCTGGGATCTGCAAATTGCGTTGAACCTGTAATGACATGCTTATGTTATATCAAGTTGGGTGGTCAAGTCAAATTGGGGTTTCGGTGGCTTCGGCCTACCCATAGGTCCAGTTGTCAGAAATTCTGAAAAGCGTATATAGTGATATTGAACCGTCCCGCCGCTTTGATTGCGTGCCCGTTCGGATGGCCCTCCTGCCTTCTTCCCTTTTGCCCATCTGCGCAGATTTTCACATGCATGCGGTTTAGCCGGATGGACGATGCGGGTTCATCGTGCAGTTGCAATTGCATATGAGGAAGGCAGGGTAGCTATGCCAGTCTCACCGACCTATCCCGGCGTGTACGTGCAGGAGATCCCCAGCGGCGTACGCGCGATTGCCGGGGTGAGTACCTCGATTGCGATGTTTGTCGCCCGTGCCCGAAAGGGACCCCTCAACGAGGCAAGACGGCTTTTTTCTTATACGGATTTCGAGCGCACTTTTTCAGCCGATACATCGGTGAGCGATCTGGCCGATCACGTCAGACTGTTCTTCCTCAATGGCGGCACCGACTGCTACGTCATGCGCATTGCCAATGGCGCGGTCTATGCCGAAGTCACTTTGGAAAATGAAGCCAACCAGGATGTGCTTGTCCTGACGGCCAAGGAAGCGGGCGTCATTGGCAACAGCATCCGGGCCATTGTCAGCTATGGCGGCGCCGACCCCGAAGGCACCTTCAACCTCGACCTCTTCCGAGAGGAGACGGACGCGCTCGGCCGGGTGACGATCTCCGACAACGAGTCCTTCAAGAACCTGTCCATGGACCCGGATTCGCTCAACTATGCGCCGACGGTCCTCACCGACTCCTCCAGACTGGTCGACGCCGAAGCGGCGGCCGTCCTGCCCGTGACCGCCAACGGCTTCAGCATGAGCGGCGCGCCCGTGCTGTACGTCGATGGTGACGTCAACAGCTTCATCGATCAGTGGGCGGCCCGCGTCGGCGACGATCCGGCTGTGACCGGCAACCGCTTCAACATCAGCGTCGACGGCAGTCGCTACGTGCCGATCATGCTGGGCGGCATTGATGTGGCCACGCTCAACAACGCCAGCATCGACGCCGCGGCCGACGACCTCGCCGGTCGTATCCAGCAGATCATCAACGATACGCTGGCCGCCTCCAACATCGCTGGCACCACGGTCACTGTCGAAGTTCAGCGCAGTACCGACGGCGCCAGCTTCGCGCCCACGCCGGGCGCCAACGCGCTGCTCGACGACGGCGCGACCGCCGCCGATGCCTCTTCGGTCCTGGTTATCCGCTCGGACAATGCCGACGACGTCGGCCGCGTGCGCATTCTGCCATCGAACACGCAGGATCTGGCGGTGCCGCTCCGGTTGGGCAGCGCCCAGGGCGGCCTGGAAGTCTCCGCCTTCTCCGGCCGTCGCCCCGCGCCCAGCGGCATCACCCTGATCGGCTCCAACCCGGCGTTTTTGCGGACGCTGGCCGAAGTGCAGCAGGGGCAGATCGCGGCCATCACGCTCGACGCCACTGATCTCTCCGGGGCGCTGGTCACGGTCGACGTGCCGCTTGACCTGGTGGATGTCAATGCCGCCGACCTGCTCTGGGAGGCCGACGGTGGGCTGGTCGGTTCGGTGACGGCCATCGCCGAAGCCATCAACGCCTACCGCAACAGCAACCCGACCACCTTCTTCTGGTCGGCGGCCCAGTCCGGCGGACGGCTGACCCTCACCTCCTCGACGGGGGGAGCCAGCGCGGTGGGCGGGCTCAACATCGTGCCGACTGTCCCCGCCGATCCGGTCGCGGCCGCGGTCCTGGGGCTATTCGTTCGCAACACCCGTAACTACAGCTTCGACGTCAGCGCCGCCACCAATTTCCAGAGCGCTCCTGTCGCCGGCGATGACGGCATCGCGCCGACGCTGCCCGACTACAGCGCCGCCTTCAACGACGTCGACAAGCAGGTCGATCTCTTCAACCTGATGGTCATCCCGGCCGATAGCGACCCGGCGGCCGTGCCACTCAGCCAGGTCTACGGGGTGGCCAGCGTCTTCTGTCAGACGCGCCGCGCCTTCCTGATCATGGACGCCCCGGCGGACTGGGATGGCGCGCAGGAAGCCGCCACGCAGATCGCCTCGATGCGCATCGGCATCGTCAGGGATCACAGCGCCATCTACTATCCGCGCATCCTTATCCCCGTCGGCCGCACACGCAAGGCCATCGGCGCCAGCGGCGCGGCGGCCGGCGTCTATGCCCGCATCGACAGTACGCGCGGCGTGTGGAAGGCCCCGGCCGGCGTCGAGGCGGACATTCGCGGCATCGTCGGGCTGGAACAGCAGTTCAGCGATCGCGAACATGGCGCCATGAACCCGCTTGGCATCAACGTGCTGCGCGCCTTCCCCAACGGTCTGGTCATCTATGGCGCGCGCACCAATGCCGGGTCCAACGACGAAGCCAGTGAGTACAAATATGTCCCGATCCGCCGCCTGGCACTCTATATCGAAGAGAGCCTGTATCGCGGCCTGAAGTGGGTCGTCTTCGAGCCGAACGACGAGCCGCTGTGGGGGCAGATTCGCCTGAACGTCGGCACCTTCATGCAGGATCTGTTCCGGCGTGGCGCCTTCGAGGGCCGCAAGCCGAGCGATGCCTACTTCGTGAAGTGCGATCGCGAAACGACCACGCCGTCGGATCGCAATCTGGGAATCGTCAACATCCTGGTGGGTTTCGCGCCATTGAAGCCTGCCGAGTTTGTGGTTTTGCAGCTTCAGCAGATGACTGCCGAAGCCCAGACCTGAGTCGCTTTCCACAGGACCTGCTCGCGGCTCATTCACGACTCGTTCGCGCTTCGTCGCATTACTGTCACACAGGAGGCAGTTCATGGCGCAGTTTGCGGTCAATACGCACCGTTTCGATCCGTACAAGAACTTCAAGTTTCGCGTGAAGTGGGATGGGCGCTACGTCGCCGGCATCAACAAGGTCAGCGCCCTGAAGCGCACGATAGAAGTGGTTTCTCACCGGGAAGGGGGCGACCCCAGCACCCCGCGTCATTCGCCGGGCGCCAGCCGCAGCGAGGCGATCACGCTGGAGCAGGGCGTCACGCATGACAATGAGTTTGAGGTCTGGGCCAACACGGTCTACAGCGTCGACGCCGGCGTGGTGCTGTCGCTCAAGAATTTTCGCAAAGATATCATTCTCGAACTGATGAATGAGGCTGGGCAGGTGGTGATGGCTTACAAGGTCTATCGCTGCTGGGTGTCCGAATACACGGCCATGCCGGAATTGGATGCCAACGCCAATGCCATCGCCATTCGCAGCATCGTCCTGCAAAACGAGGGCTGGGAACGCGACGAGTCTGTCACTGAACCGACGGAACCGTAATAAGACGTTCGACTGTCTCGCTTTGTGCGAGCGCGTCAATCAAGCCTGAAACGCTGCGTCTGACGCAGGAAAGATGATGCTTGATGGCTGTCGTCACGGTGAACGGCGGATGGGTGGAACTGCGTCCGCTCACAGGGCACGACGAAAGCAGGGTGTTTGAGGCGGACCTGCCCAACGCCCTGAGCTTAATCGATGGGTTGCTGACCGACCGTCAGGGGACGCTGGCTGCGCCAGGGGGCGCGGCCCGGCTGTCCAGTTCGGCGCGCGATCATCTGCTGGCGGCGATCTACCGCGAGCAGTATGGCGATGAGGTTGCCACCACGACGACCTGCGCCGCTTGCCGGGCGCGTTACGACCTGTCGTTCTCGCTGGCCGATCTGGTCCGCTCGCTGCCGGCCGCGCCGCCTGCACCGGATGGCCCGTATCGGTTGGAGGGCTTCGCCTTTCGCCTGCCCACTGGCGAGGATGAGCTGGCGGTGATCGGCCTGCCGCGCGACGCCATGCGCCGCGAACTGCTCCGCCGCTGCCTGATCGAGGGGGAGCTGCCCGGCGGCGACTCGTTTGAACCGTTCGCTGCTGCGTTGGAGGCCGCCATGGAAGCGGCCGGTCCGCTGATTAATCTGGAGCTGGACGCGCAGTGTCCCGAATGCGGCGCGGCCCAGAGCCTGCATTTCGACATGCAGACCTATCTGCTCAGCGCCCTGCTGGCCGACCAGCGCCGGCTGACCGCCGAGATCCACCTGCTTGCCATGACCTACCGCTGGGGGTTGTCCGAAATTCTGTTGCTCACACGCCGCCAGCGCCAGCGCTATGTCGCGCTGATCGATGCCAGCAATCAGGCGGCCGCGCGCGCCGTTCAGCCGTTCACCATCGGCGGGCGGAGGAGGGCGACATGAGGCGCATCAGCTATCTCGACCGCCTGGCCGCGCGGCTCAACCCCGAGACGCCGCGCGACCTTCCCGCACCGCCGGGGAGGGCGGACACCTCGTCGGCCGCTGTGCTGTCAGACCGTCGCGGCGCCCCGGCAGAGGTCCTGCCGCCCGCGCTTCATGCGCCAGATCCGCTCGTCGATCCGCTGGCGATGGAAGCCGCCACGCCGGAAGAAACCTGGCTGGCAGAGACCCCGTCCCAGGCTCATGATGTGCCGCACGACCGCGGGGCGCCGCCGGCCGTCTTGACACTGACGCCGCCGAGTGCGAGCGAACCCTCCGCGCCGGAAGTGTCGACGCCTGCGCCGCTGCTGGAGCCGCTCGAACTCGCGCCGCTCCCCACGCCAGCGCCGCCTTTTGCGCCTGACGTGACACGCATCCCGGACACCGATCGATCGCTCAACTCGCCCACCCTGGAAGCGCCGCCGGCTGAGGAGGCCGCGCCCCCGCTCGAAGGGCTGGCCCTGATGGACGCGCTGATGAGCCGCATCCCTGGCGTGCAGCGGGCGCTGGACTCGCTTCAGCGCTCCGCGCTCCGCGCCGAAGAGGATGCCCGGCGCAGCGCCCAGGCGTCGTCTGCACTTCATAAGGAGAGCTTGACTGCGGCCCATGAGTCTGCGATGGAAGGGGCCGAACTCCTTCCGTCGCTGGACACGATGGTCGAATCCGTGCGCGATCGGCAGGACGCGCTGGACCGTGAGGCCCCGCTGATTCTGCTGCCCGAGCGTCAGGAGTCGGCCGATACGTCGGCGGACATTTCCCAATCGGCCGGCGCTGCGCCGCAGATCAGGATCGGCGAGATCGTCGTAGAACTGGTTGGCGAGCAGCGGCCGCCGCCGGCCGCGCCGCGTCGCAGAACCGCCAGCAGCCCGGCCGCGCCGACGCCTCCGCCGAGCGTGCCGTCCAAGCGTCGCTTCGGCATAGGACAGATGTAGGCATACCCACCATGTCGCTGCTCGATCTATCGCTAGTCACACAGACATTTCTCGATCTCATTACGGTGAGCATCGACGACTCATCGGCCTGGACGCAGCCCAACCCGCCGGATGTCGATCCGTATCCGCCGGACCGGCTGATCGGCGATAACGCCGTCGGCTTCTATCTCTATCACATGACCGAGGAGAGCCAGGGCAAGAATACCTATCTGCCCGGCGTCAGCGACGCGCCCATCCGCTACATCCCCATGGGCCTGAACCTGTACTATCTGCTGACCGCGCACAGTGACATGCAGAACGAGAACGGCATTCTGCGAGAACAGCTCCTGATGGGGCTGGCCATGAAGGCGCTGCACGACTACCCGCTCGTCACCGACGACACGCGGGTGGCCGGCCAGCAGGTCATGCACCCGGATCTGCGCGGGCGTGAAAACCGCTTCCGCGTAACGCTCCTGCCGGTCAAACCGGAGGATTCCGTCACCTACTGGACGGCAGGGCAGGCCCCACTGCGTCTCTCGGCTTACTATCAGGTGTCCGTCGCCTATCTGGAGCCGGACGAGCCGCTGGAACGGGCCGGACGTGTGCTGGCCTACGGCGTGTACGTCTTCCCCAGCGACAGCCAACGCGTCGAGACGACGACCAACACGATCACCTTCACGCTCCCCGGCGAGATCGACCCGCGCTCGCTCGATCTGCGACCGGCGCAGGTCACCTACGACCAGACGTTCGACACCCTGGGCTCGGCCTTCGCCGGCGACGCCGCCCTGATGATCCGCCGCGCTGACTGGGACGCCGCCGTCGAGGCGGACGCTGCGTGGAATGTGCAGGTGAGCGGCAGCCGTGTCCGCGCCACCGTTCGCCAGCAGTCGAGCGGGCAGGACATCATTCCGGGTATCTACGCTGCCTCCGTCCGGGTCCAGCGATCGCGCCTCGGCCCGGGAGGCACAAAGATTCTGGAGCAGACCTCTAACGAGACGCCGTTCGTCGTTGTGCCGCGCGTGGACAACATCACCGTACCAAACGCGCAGGGCCAGTTCACCGTCACCGGGGCCACTTTCCAGCATGCCGACATCACCGCCGAGATGGTCTCGGTCTTTGTCGGCGCGGCGCGGCTGGCGGCGGGGGATCCGCTCAATCTTCAGCCGGGGCAGTACGCCATCACGGATGCCGCCACGCTGCAGGTCCGCCTGCCCGCCGGGCTGACCCCGGGCGAGAGTATGAGCTTCCGCCTGATCATCAACGGCGCCGAGACTGCCCCCCTGTGGGTGGTGGTTCCGTAAGGCTTAAGGGAAACAGGACCAAGTCGCATGACCACTTTCGCACCTCCGCCAGCCGCCAACGGCGCTGATCCCGGCCTCGCCGGCGCTCAGTCGTACGGTCGCGTGTCTGGAGCCGCAGATGATGTGGATCGCGCGGCCCTGGATCGCGTGCTGCTGCGCGTGCGCCTGCTGGCCCGCCGTCGTCTGCTCTGGCTGGAGCGGCTGTATGGCCTGGATTCGGGAGACATCCGCGGCCGCGAGATCGGTCGCCTGCTCGACGATGCCGATGATCCGGCCATGGAGCGTGCCTGGAGTAACGAAGCGCTCGGCGACCTCAATGCCGAGATCGAAGGGGTGACCGAGGCGTTGGCCGCCGATCAGGACTCGCGACTGGCCCGCCTGCGTCGGCTGCTGGCGCTCGACCCGCTCGACGTTGACATCCTGCACGTCTGCCTGGCCGCCGCCGTCGATCCGTCGCTGGGCCGCTTGTTTGCCTATCTGCAAGACGACTCGACGCGGGCGGCGCCCACCCCGCAGATGATCGCCCGGCTGTGCGGCTATGGCCGCTTCCTGACCTGGGAGAACGACTCGGCCCTGCGGCGCTGGCGACTGGTGCGTGAAGCCACAGCCGGAGCGATAGCCGTTGGCGCCGAGAACGATCAGCTCATGCCGCTCAGCCTCGATCCGGTCGTGCGCGACTGGTTGTCCGGGGCTGAGCCGATCGACCCACTGCTGCTGGAATGCGCCTCGCTGGTGCGGGTTCAGCCGCCGCTGCCCGAATGGGATGTGGACGATGCCGTCAGCTTCGCCGCGCGCAGCCTGGAAGCCGACCCGGCCACCACGGTGGTGCTGCATATTGTCGCGCCGCCGCGCAGCGGCCGCCGGACGTTTGCCGCCGCCGTCGCCTTCGAGCTGGGCATGCCGCTGCTGGCCGTCGACAGCTCGCGCATCGAGGACGCCGACTGGACCGAGACGTTCGTCGCCGCTCAGCGCCATGCTTTCCTCAACCGCTGCGCCCTGCTGTGGAACACGGGTGAGGCCGACCGCCATCCGCTGATGGCGTCGCGTGGCGCGCGTCCCTGGCCGACGCACATCGCGCATTTCCCGCTTCAGTTCGTCCTGCACGACGATCTGCGCAGTCGGGCAGGGGCGGGTGGCGAAGGCATCGATCTGCCGGCTTCCGCTCCAAACATCCCTGGCGCTGTGGAATTGACCGTCACCCTGGCGCCGCTGGCCTACCAGACGCGCCTCCGCCTGTGGATGCAAGCCGTCCCCCATGCTGCCGCTTCCCAGCCCGAGCTGATCGCCAAGCTGGCCGCCCGGCGCAGCGCCCGTGTGGGCGACATCGCCGCCGCGGCCCGAATCCCGGCAGCCTACCCGCGCTCCATCGCCGCCCTGACCGAGTCGCTCAACGCCGCCCAGCGCGACCTGCTTGGCCGGCTGGCTCAGCCGCTCTCATGTCCCTTTACCTGGGACGACCTGATCGTCCATCCAGCGTTGGGCGATTCCCTGCGCGATTTCGTCTTCGAGGCCGAGGACCGCGCTGCCTTCTGGGATGAGCCGGAAGCGCGGCGGCTGTTCCCGCAGGGGCGGGGGCTGGTGGCGCTTTTCAGCGGCCCGCCTGGCACGGGTAAGACGATGGCGGCGCAGGTGATTGCCGCGCAGTTGGGCCTCGATCTCTACCGGATCGATCTCTCGACCATCGTCAGCAAGTACGTCGGGGAGACCTCGCACAATCTTCAGCGGGTGCTCAGCCGCGCCGCCAACATGGACGTCATCCTGCTCTTTGATGAGGCCGACGCCCTGTTCGCCCGCCGCACCGACGTCAAGGACGCCCACGATCGCTTCGCCAACACCGATACCAACCATCTTTTGCAGGCCATCGAGAGCTACAGCGGGCTGGCCATCCTGGCTTCCAACCGCAAGGCCGGCATCGACACGGCTTTCGTGCGCCGTCTGCGCTACGTGCTCGACTTCCCCAAGCCAGATGCTGGTCAGCGCCTGACCCTGTGGACCCGGCTGATCGAGGCTCTGGCTGGCGACGAGGCCGTGCGCCGCCTGCACCGGCTGCTGGTGCGGGTGGCAGAGGAACTCGACCTGACCGGTGCGCAGATCAAGTACGCGGTGCTGTCCGCCATCTTCGCGGCCCGTCGTGATGGGCGCCCACTGGCTTCCGAGCACCTCGTTCGCGGGCTGGAACGCGAGCTGTCCAAAGAGGGTCGGCTGCTCAGCGAGAACGAGCGCGCCAGGTGGTTCCGCCATGACTGACGACCTGATCCTCAGCATCAACCGGCTGCGCATCCGTGTGGCAGCGGCCGACCTGCTTTCTGCCCACAGCGATCCGTCCGCGGCCGCCGAACTGCTCACGCGCGCCGTGTCGCGCCGCCTGGCCGACCGCGCCGCCAGCCTTCAGGCCGGGGACAGTCGAGGGGCAGGCTTGGTCAAAGTGCGGGTGACGTCGGCCGGCGGGTCGCTCGACGCGCTGGCGGATCGCATTGCTGACGCGGTCTGGGAGGCCATTGCCCCATGACCAAACCGGCGATGAAGGGCGCGACCCGAAAAGCTGCGGAAGTGTCGCAGCGCCAGCGCGCGGCTCGAAACAGTGTTTCGACGACGGCCACGCACGAACAGCAGGCGCGCGATGCTGCCAGACGCATCCTGAGTGGCGAACTCGACGCCGCCCGCCTGCTCACAGGCGCGCCGGCCGCTGCTCGCCTGCCGCTCCAGATGCGTGAGAGCCGGGGCATGCCTCTGCCGGGGGCGCTGCGTGACAGGCTAGAAGCCGGCTTCGGTGCCGATCTCGGCGCGGTGCGCGTGCACGCCGACACGGTTGCCTCTGCCGCTGCCGAAGACCTGGCCGCCGTCGCCTTCGCCGCCGGGCGTGACATCTACTTTGCCCGGCCGGGAACTGATCGCCCACGAAGTTGCCCATGTCTTGCAGCAGACGGGCCGCCGCGGGGTGGAGGGTATCCTGCGCGCAGGTGATTTCTTCGGTTCGGGCGATGTGCAGTTCGGTCCCGCCACCTACGAGGAGCTGACCAAAGGCTACCGTGATGAGCTGACGCGGACAGAAGTCGCGCCGCCCGCGCCGGACCCGTCGCTGCCCCCTCCTCCGACGGCGGCGCGCATCGGCCTGGATGCCACCATCGGCACCGTCGATGCGGTGCTGGCCGCTGTCAAAGCCACCACCACGCCCAAGGAGCTCAAGGACACACTCGCCGCCTTTGAGAAACGTGCCCTGAATCGGGAGTTCGACACGCTTGCGCCGCTGGAACGCAGCTTCATCTTCGACGCGCTCAAGATGTTCAGTTTGTTTCACGGCGCCGCCTACATGCTCGGCTACGACTCGGAACTGAAGACCGCCGTACGCATCCATACGGCCTTCCTCGACTTTCTGAAGAACGATCCGGCTTACGGCATCGACTGGTTCGTGCGCACCTTCTCGCATATCGAACCGATCAAGGCGCTCAACTATCCGGAGTATCTCCTGGCCGCGGCCTGGCGCTACTTGACGCGGCCGGATGAGCCGCCGAGCGGCTCATATGAGACGGAAAAGGCGATCCAGGCCTATCAGGTGGACTTCGATGGCAAGAAGGGCGAGTTTCTCGGCGACAACGAGCGTATCGTCGGCGCGTATTGGGCCCTCGACATTCTAAACGCCAGCGTCAAAAAAGCCCTGCAGGATCTTGAGGGGTTGTACATCAAGCTGCCACCTGCGTCGCGCCGCCTTTCCGCCGCTCAGATGATGCCGGGAGCGATCAAGACCTGGAAGGAGAATCCCAGCCTCACGGTGCAGGAACTCCACGACGACATTGTGACGCTGGCCACTGAGGCAGAGAAATTCTGGACCGACAGCAAGGCGCTGTTCGAGTCCGTTGTCGCGGCGGCCAAACTGAAGCTGATCGAGGATCTGAAACCGGCAGCCGATGCCGCGGCGCAGTCGCAGCAGCAGGACACTCCTCCGTCCGTCGCCGTCCCGGCCGTTCCCGTGGCCGTCAAGAAGGACAAGGTCTTTACCGCTTTTTTGAGCGGGACGGCCAAGGAGCTGGATCGGCTGCTCTATGACGTCGTCGGGGACTCGGTTCTCCGCAGCCAGGCCGACTATGCCAGGACGCTCAAGAGCGTGCGCACCGCGATTGCCCGGCACTACCCGCAACTCTCCGATCAGATCAAGCAGGTTCTGAAACGCCCGCGCGAGGGTGCTCCGCCGCGCACCGAGGAGCAGTACGACAACGCGCTGTGGTACGGTTGGGCGATGGCCTTCCTGGACCAGCTCTTGCAGCTCCTGGATTCGCACAACCCGGCGATCGATCGCCAGTTTGAAGATCTCCATGGCACAGCCGATGTGCGGCTGCTGCACCGGTGGCACGTGGCCAATATGGGCTATTGGCTGGCGCTGGTCCGGGGAGACGACGCGGTGTTCACCCAGGCGATGGCCTCGGTCATCACCGGCGAAGACCTCGCCACCAGCTATCTGGCCATCACCGGCCAGTGGGACGAGGTGAAGTTCGATCATCCCATCTCGGCCATCGAGGATCTGCGCGACAATTTCGCGATGGACAAGCCCGTCGAAGGCTATGGACTGACGGCCTACGAGATCGGCCGCCTCTACGAACTGCTGCACACGCGGGCGATCATTGCCGCGCTGCAATCGATGCTCGATGCCGCCGACGCGGCCGACGACCTTTCGCCAGAGTCGATCAACATGGGCTACCGGGCGGTTCAGCAGGCGCTGCTCGACATGCCCGTGCCGCGGAAGTGGGAGCCGACCGAGTACATCGTCGTCTGGTATGAGATGGATGCCGGACAAGAAGGCCGCCGGGATCTGGCTGAGCTCATTTTCAATCATCCGCTTTTCGATGAACTCCAGCTCCAGGAGAAAGAAAGCGGTTGGGTGGCCTCGAACAAACGGATTGAGAAGGTCGAAGTCTGGCAGCTCCCGGCCTGGGTCAAAGTCATTGACCATCTCTACACCAACGCCGCGCTGCGCAAGATCCTGGAAGAAAATGCCGGCGGCAAGACGCTCACGCCCTTTACGGTTCTGGAAATTCTCGATGCGCTCCCCGACGATCCGTCCGGACTGGCGCATCTCCGGCTGGGCTTGGACCTGGGCGACGCCATCGATAAGGCCCGCGCGACCAAGAAAGGGCTGATGCTCCAGGCGACGACCCATGACCGCCGGGTCATCGTCAAAATGATCAAGGAGTGGCTGGTCGCTTTCGAGGACGACCACATCGCCAACTACGGCCTGCCGAACCGGGCTATCGACCTGATGGACCAGTTCAACCGCATCGCCCGGCCCTTCCGCGGCGAACGCGGCCCCAAGGAGACCGAAGAAGAGGCCGCCCAGCGTGAGGCCCAGGTCGCCGCCATGACGCTGGGCATCGCCGGCGAGTTGTACGATGCCTTCGTCGCCACCAACGTCTTTGGCGAAAGTGTCGAGGACCGCTTCGACATGATCACCGGCTTCTACGGCTACCTCAACCAGGCCATCACCTACGCGGCGCGCGACGACGCCAAGCAGGTCCTGGAGAGCATCCTGCACAAGGATGAAGATGCCGCCAAGCTGCTGGCCAAGGTCGGCAAGCTGATCAGCCTGCGCAAGAAGCTTGACGCCGTGATCGAAAAGCTTCAGAAGCGCTTCGGCATGCAGAGCGTCTCCGCGGGCCAGGGTAAGTTCACGCTCGCCGACCTGGAGAAAGACAGCGAGATCGAGCTCGGCAAGGAGTTCTGGGTCGACGGCGTCAGCTACAGGATCATCAGCGTATCGAGGGGGTTCACCTACTACCAGGCCTACGGGCAGAAATTCATGGATGCCTATCGGCCGCCGCTGCTCCTCAACCCCGACGGCACGCCGATGGCCCGTGACCCGGCGATCGAACTGATCAAATACGAGGTCGATGGCGTCGAGGAGACCGTCACCGCCGCCGACACCGACGCCGAGATCGCCAAGCTGGACCGGCTGTCTTATGCCGTTACCATGGGACTGATCCTCCAGGGCCTGGAAGCGCTCGGCGACTTCATGGAAGCGGTGGCCGAACTGGTCATTGAAGGAATCGCCTTCGTCGTGCCCGGCGGGCAGTTCGTCCTGACCGGCATCCAGCTGGCGCGCTTCCTGCTGGTGGAACTCCCTTACATTCAGGAAGAACTGATCGACGGACCGCGCCTCGCCGTTGAAAAAGCTAATGGAGTTCCTGGACGAGGAACGCCGGGCGCGCGCGCTCGAAGATCTGTGGACCTTTCTGCTCTTCAAGGGCAATCTGCCGTTCATGGCCGCCATCGAGGCCAAGGTCTCGGCGATGGCCGGCAAGAAACCCCGGCGCAGCAGCGGCGGGCGCTTCGCCAAGCTGGCGGCCTTCGCCAAAGGGGTGGGGCTGGATCTGCTCGACGGCTTCCTTGATTTCCGCAACGCCATGCAGGTGGGCATGATCGGCGCACAGCAGACGGTCGTGCGCTACCCACGTCTGCGCCGGCTGATTCAGGCGGTGCCGGCGCTGCTCGAAGTCGCGGTCGCTTACGGGCCAAAGGTCATCGACGCGGCCGAAGCGCTGGGCGATCTGTACACCGTCCGCGATTCGATCGAGAAACAGCTTCAGGAAACGCTGGACGAACTGTTCGTACAGCTCAATGCGCTGACGCTGCCCGAACAGATTATCCCCATGGCGATGGTCTTCGACGTGATCATCGATCTGTTCCTGGGCAGCCTGGGGGTCAAGGGCAAGATCCTGCGCAAAGCGCTCGACGCGCCAGGGGCGAGGGATGCCAAGCAGTGGATGTTGGAAAAGATCGCCGAGGAACTGGAAGATGTCGGCGTCGATCCGAATATCCTCTGGCGCGAGTTCATCAAGACGGAAGTCGAGGCGCTGCTCAGTGAAGCGCGCGACGCCATCACCGACGGTGTCAATGCTGTCCTGGACTCGCTCTTCGATGGCGCTATCCGCGTGGGCCACTCCCAGCTCGACGCGCCCAAACCGGCGTTTGCCTCGGACGAGCCGGAACTCGACGCGCTGCTGGAAGACGAAGCGTCCGATGAAAGCGAGGAAGACGAGGACATCGCTGCCCCGGCCTACCAGCGGGCGCCGCGCGTGGAGTTCAACGGCGGCGTGCCTATCTCGCCGGCCGCGCGACTGCGCTACGAGCGCGCCTTCGGCCACGACTTCACTCACGTTCGCCTGCACGCCGACCGGTCGGCCCACCGGCTGACCGAGCATTATGGCGCCCGCGCGCTGACCAGCGGCAGCCACGTCTTTTTGAGCGAAAATCTCGCGCCGGGCAGCGCCGCCGCCGACCCGGTGCTGCGCCACGAACTGGCCCATGTCTTGCAGCAGACCGGCGCCCGCCCGCTCGATCTGCCGGCCAGTCGTCAGCCGCGACCCGGCCGCGCGCACGTCGGTCTTCAGGTCAACAGCCGTCGCGAGGATGCCGCCGAACGTATGGCCCGGCTGACCCACCATCGCCTGCCGAATGAGCCTGTACCGGTTGAAGAAGAGGGCGGTATGGGGCTGCTCCCCAGCCTGGGCGTGGTCGCCCGCCGGCTGATCGCAGAGCTGGATAACGAGAAGCTGGCGGAGGATTATGCCGCGAAAATCGACGCCATCACGAAGAAGCAGATCCCCAAGGCCCTGACGAACAAGGCGGGTTGGGACAGCGCTTCTGCCGAGGCCGCCCAGATTTGGACGGAGGCGAAGCAGTTCCTGACCGGCAAGCGGGCGCCCGCCGACCCGCTGCACGGGCACAAGTCGCCGTTTGACGATCCCAAGGTTGCCCCGGTCCTGGAGACGCTATTTGATACCAGCGTCGTCCTCACCCGGCTGCGGACGGATGCGTTGGCCTTCCAGACGCACATGAACGCGGGAAAACGCAAGAAGATCACGCTCGATCGCAGCCGCTACATCGCCGCGCTCGCCCGCTACATTTACGGGAAAACCGGCCTGATCGTGGACATCGACAAGATCGGAGCGACGGTCGCTTACGCCCGTGTGGCCGAACTCAACCTGGCGATCCTCAACAGGTCGACCAGTCTGTGGAAGCTCCTTGTTGCCCAGACCAACGACTACATGAAGACTCCGGCCGCCGGTGGCCCCTTCAAGGACCTCGACCGGGGCTGGGCGATTGTGCGCTCCAAGCTGGACAGCGCAGCCTACGAAAAAGAGCCGCTGGTGGCTTCCACCGCGCCGGCCAACTCCTTCCGTCTCGGTGACGCCTTTATCCAAGAGATGCGCGAAGCGTTGAGCATCGCCGGCAAGGTCAATATCAGCGACTGGAGCGAGTATATCAATCCGGCCACCCTCAAATCGAACTTCGGCGGGCTCCGTGTCGCCACACACGGTCAGCTCACTGGCAGTGCCAAGGCCGGACCTCCCCTCGGCGATCCGGGAGCTGGGGCGCTCGGCGATACGGCCCAGAAGGGCCGCGAATCGCACCACGTGCCTCAGTACCTGCTGGTGGAGTACTTCCGCAACCACAATGAGAGTGTCAAGATCGTCAAGAGCGTCGAAGGTAAGATGGTCGCGCCGCCCGGCCTGGAGCCGGCGACCGGCATCGGTCGTAACAGTCAATTCGACCAGTTCCAGAGCAGCGCCGGTGGCGTCAACCTGCACGACCTCGACCCGACCGCCGGCCGTGGCGACAGACTCCCGGCCATCTCCCTGATGGCTGGAACCCACCAGCGCGGACGCCTGCACGTCAACTCGGCTTCTAATTTCCCGTCGGGTCAAGAGATCGACGCCGGCATGTCCCAGAGCAAGCGCATCGACACCGTCTTCTACGGCTTCCTGGCCGACGCCACCGGCCTCAAGGGTTCCGCTGAGCAGGTGCTGAAATCCGTTCATGGCAGCCCGGACAAGTACAAGCCGTTCGTCTTGCAGGCCATGAAGAAGACCTACGGGTGGATGTACAACATGATGATCGGCGCGCTGCGCACCGCGCTGGAGAAGGAAGAGATTCAGCTCTACGAGGAGGCGGCTCTGGCCCTCCCCTCTGCAGTCGACCCGAAGAAGGAGCTGCTGCCGGCGTACAAGCCGAAGGCGTCGGACACCGCTAAGGCGTTCGCCGCCATCGAAGACAAGAACAAAATCGTTATGGCATCCTGGAAGTAGGCGGGGGAAGCATGGCTAACGGGTACTCACGCAGTCCGAAATTGCTCAAAGGGGCGCTGATCCGCTTCGATTCGCAGCTCCTGATCCCGATCCCCAACATCATCATCTTCCAGTACAACCCGGAGACGATGACGCGTACGCTCACGCCCTATGCCCCGGCGGAGGATGGGGGAGAGCAGACCGGCGTGACCCGCATGGGCTTCACCGATCTCACCCAGCCCTTCGACCCGCAGGAATCGTTCTCGCTGCGCCTGATCTTCGACGTGGCCGACCAGCTCGAATCGCCGGAGACGCATCCGATCCACGTCGTGACCGGCATCGCCACCAGCCTGTCCGCGCTGGAGATGCTGCTCTACCCGGAGAGCGCGGGCGGCGGCCTGCTGGGGTCGATCTCCGGCTCGCTCAGCGCGAGCGTGGGCGGCTTCTCGGCCAGCGCCGATGGCGCGGCCGGGGCAGAAGTGCCGGATCGAAAGGTGCCGGTGGCGCTCTTCTTCTGGGGACCGGGGCGCATCGTCCCGGTGCGGCTGACCGGCTTTTCCATCGAGGAGCAGGCCTATTCGCCGCTGCTCTATCCCATCCGCGCCGTTGTCTCGGTCTCGCTGACCGTCGTGACGCCGGATCGTATCCGCGAGGGCAAGGGGGAAGGCGATCTGAGCATGGCCGAGAGCATCGCCATCGGCGCCTACGAGTTCACCATGGCGCAGAAGCAGATCCTGGCCACTGCCAACCTCGTCAACTCGGTCGAGTCGATCCTGAACATGCTGCCGATCTAGCCGCCGATTAAAGGGAGATGCCCATGCAGTTCGACAAGAAGAGTCGTTACAACGGCAAGGAACTGGTTCTGGTACGCGATGCCCGCGGCCGGCAGGTCAATGTCGTCGTCCCGCCGGAAGCGCCGGCCCAGACGCTGCTCGGCTATCACGTGCGGCGGCAGGGCGAAAACCTGGATCACCTGGCGCTGCGCTATCTGGACAATGCCCATGGCTACTGGCGGTTGGCCGAGCTGAACGACGTCATGAACGCCGAGATGCTGCGCGAGGCCGACGAGATCGCTATCCCGGTGAAGGGCAGCTAGCGCGATGGCCTTCGGACTGGTGGTGCTGACAGACGGCACGCGGGCGGACGACCTGTTGGGCGCCAGCCGCGTTGAGGTGGTGGAGCGCATTGGCGCGCCGACCACCTTCGCCCTGCGCTACCCCGTCTTCAACGTCGAGGGCGACCTGGAGCCGCTCAAGGCGTTGAGTTTCGCGCCGGGCGCCGATCTGGCCGTGTTTCAGCGGGCGACGGGTTTCAACGAGTGTCTGGTCAAAGGACAGGTCTACAGCCATCAGGTGCGCCTGGTGCACGGCGTCGGCGGGTCGTATGTCGACGTCGTCGGCGCAGATTCGTCGCTGCAAATGGACCGCGAGACGAAGCTGATGCAGTGGGCGGACAACACCACCGACTCCGACGCCGTGACCAACATCGTCTCCTCGTACGGCTTCGTCCCGGAGGTCGAGACGACCGAAACCCGCTATCTGGAAGACAACCGCACGCTGATCCAGCACGACACCGATCTCAATTTCGTTCACATGCTGGCGAGGCGCAACGGCTATCTCTTCTGGGTGCGCAGCGACCCGGCTCTGGTGGAGACGGCCTACTTCCAGCCGCCGCCCCTCGAAGAAGCCGAGCCGATCGAACTGCTGATCAACGTCGAGAATTCGACCCTCGACTGGCTCAACATCGACTGGGATGTCGAACGGCCGACCAGCGTGCTGGCGTCTGCGCTCGACGGTGCGGCCAAGACGGTCATAGATGGCAGCGGCGCCCCGCCTCCGCCGACCTTCCCCGGCGATCAGCCGCTCTCGGCCATCGCCGGCGAGGCGCGATCGGCATCGCTGGTGGCTGCCGTCACCGACCAGGGCGATCTGCTGGGGCGCGCCACCGGCCTGCTGCTCGACGCGAGCTGGTTCATCACCGCCACCTGCGCGACCAGCGCCCGGCGGCTCAACAGGATCGTGCGCGCCCACACCGTCGTCAAGGTTGATGGCGCGGGCAAGCGCTACAGTGGCAATTATCTGGTGGCAGCGGTGCGCCATGTGATTGACGAACACGATCACACCATGGAGATCACGCTGCTGCGTAACGGTTGGCCGGAATGACCGGCGCGATGCTCGTCACAGGGCAGGGATAGGGACGTATGTACGGACAGGACCCCGTCATCGCTTTGCAGGACTGGATGCGGACGCACTTCTTCGGGCTCTACCGTGGGACGGTCAAGGATGTCGACGATCCGCTCCAGGAGGGACGGCTGAAGGTGCATGTGCCCGGCGTCTTCCAGAACAACGAGAGCGCCTGGGCGAAACCCTGCGTGCCTTACGCGGGTGACGGTGTGGGGTTCAAGGTGCTGCCCCCGGTCGATACCAACGTCTGGGTGCAGTTCGAGCAGGGCAACATCAACCAGCCCGTCTGGCTGGGCTTCTGGTGGGGGACGGGCGAGATGCCCTCCGAAGCCGGCAGCGGCGCCGACGTCAAGCTGTGGAAGACGGATGCCTTCACCATCGTCATCGACGACGCGGCCGGCGAGATGACCATCACCGCCAATGACGGCGGCAAGCTGACCATCAGCTCGGAGGTCAAGGCCGAGGTCAGTGGGGCCAGCCACACCGTGGCCACCGGCGGCGTGACCACCGAATGCACCGCCAAGAAGATCGAAGTCACCCAGGCGTCCGTCAGCATCAACGGCGGCGCACTGGAGATCATGTAGGCAGGGGAGACGATCATGGCCGGCAGACTTTTGACGACCCAGAGTGTGATGCAGTGCCCGCATGGGGGCACAGTCACGGCTTCCAGCAGCAACACGAAAGTGTTCGCCGGGGCGGGGGCGGCCGTGCTCACCGTCAACGATATCTGCACTATCACCGGATGCCCGTTTCAGATCCCGGCTGCGCCGTCGCCCATCCCCAGCCCGTGCATCAAGGTGCAGTGGGTGCTGCCCGACTTCTTTGTGACTGTCAACGGCACCCCGACGCTCAGCGAGGGCAGCGTGGGGCTCTGCATCAGCGCGCTTCAGGTGCCGCAGGGCAACGTGATCGTCACCAATACGCAGGAGAAAGGGAGCAGTCGATAAATCATGGCCTCATCCACTCCGATTTACAGCCTGCGCTACCCGGTCGCCGTCGATCCCAGCCTCGGTCGCCTGGCCGTCGAGACCGACTACGCCGAGCATGTCGAGCAGATGATCAAGCAGGTGCTGCTGACGAACCCGGGCGAGCGCCCGCACCGGCCGGACTTCGGCTGTGGGCTGCGGCGAATGGTCTTCGCGCCCAATGATCCGACCACCGCCAGCCTGACTCAGGTGACGGTCTTCCAGGCGCTCAAGCGCTGGCTGGGCAGCGTCATCGAAGTCGGCAGCGTCGACGTTCAGGTGTCGGACTCGACGCTGGAGGTGTTCGTCAGCTATACGCTGATCGTCCGTCAGGAAAAACGCATACTGAACTTACAGGTGACGTTATGACCCCAGGCGCCGAAGATCGGCTTGCGCTGCTGCTCAACCAGACGACGGTCACCGGCATCGACTTCGTCTATGTCTATCCGTCGCAGGACCGGCTGGATGTCTACTTCCTGCTCGACCCGGCCCTCATGGACGCGCCGCTGATCGGCACGGTCAACGCCGACCAGATCGCCATCGAGAACCTGCGCGACGAAGATCAGCCGGACGTGACCATCACCAACCTGGCCTGGGCGGTCGAGGACGGGCGCAATGTACTCCGCCTAGACGTGGTGCGCCCCATTTCGTTCGCGCCGCACAAGCTGACCCTCGACGATCCGGCGCGCATCGACCCCTACTATAAGAGTAAAGTCTTCAGTTTTCAGGCGAACTGCGATACCGGGCTGGACTGCGAGCCGGATGAGCCGCTGCCCTATCCCGAAGAATATGTCGATTTTCCCGTCGACTACACCGCCCGCGACTTCCTCAGCTTCCGGCAGGCGCTCTTTGATTTCGCGTCGCAGCGCTACCCCCGCTGGCTCGACCGGCTGGAGGCCGATGTCGGCGTCATGCTGCTGGAGGTGTTGAGCGCCGTGGGCGACGAGATGGCCTACGCCCAGGACCGGATCTCGCGCGAGGCCACCCTGGAGACGGCCACCCAGCGCCGCTCGCTGCGTCTGCTCGCCCGTCTGGTCGACTACGATCTGAGCGACGGCCGCGCCGGGACGACCTGGCTGGACGTGACCGTCGAGCCGGGCATGGCCGGCGCCATCCCGACCGGGACGCCGGTCACCAGCGCCGACGGTTCGGTCTCCTACGAGGTCGGCACCGGCCTGTTCGACCCTGCCGCCGGCTACGACGTCGAATTCGTCCTCAACAGCTTCACGCCCTACTTCTGGGACGAGGACGATCTGACGCTGCCCGCCGGCTCGACCGAGCTGTACCTGGCCGGCGATCATCTGGCGGCGCTGACTCCGCCCGAAGACCGACTGCTGCTGATCAAGACCGACCCGCCCGATCCGTCCGACCCGGCGCAGCGGCTGCTGGTGCATCTGCAAGCAGTCGAGACGCTGCAAGACCCGCTCACCGGCGACGACGTGACCCGCATCGCCTGGGATACGCCGACGAGCTACGACATGGATAAGCGTTTCCTGGAGGTACGCGGCAACATCCTGCCGGTGACTGCCGGTTCGACTCGCACGCTGGTCTTCACCATCGCCGACAGTGGCGATCCGTTCGGCTCGCCCTCGGCCATCGCACGACTGGGGGGCGGTGCGCCGCCGCGGGATACGCCGCCGATCTACCGCTTCAGCCTGCCGGAAACGGACTTCCTCGGCCTGTCCTGGTTGTACGCGTCCGAGCTTGGCCGGCTCCGCCCGGAGATTCGCCTCTACGGGGCGGCGCTGGTCGGCGACACCTACGTCAGGCAGCCCAACGATGAATGGCTGTGGCGCAGTTCACTGGTCGGAGTGGCCTCGTCCAACCCCTTCAGCGCCGACTTCACGCTGGAAGATGGCACCTGGGGGCGGGTGATCGGTTACCCGGTGCCCGGCGACGAGTACGTCCACCGCGATTACGCCTCGCCGCTCGGCTATACCCTCCGCTTCGGCGATGGCGAATTCGGCATGATCCCCTCCAGCCGGGGGGCTTTCGTGGTTGACTACCGCGTCAACACCGGCGGCACGGCGGCCGACAACATCCCGCGCGGCACGCTCACCCGCCTGGGGGTGGGGCTGCCCTTCGTCCGCGCCGTCATCAACCCGATCGCCGCGACCGATGCCCTGCCCGCCGAAAGTCTCGAGTCGGCCCGTATCAACGCGCCGGAAGCCTATAAGGCGATCACTTATCGCGCCGTGCGCCCGGAAGATTACGCCGAGGCCGCCGAACGCCTCGACTGGGTGCAGCAGGCGGGGGCGTCCATGCGCTGGACGGGGAGCTGGCGGACGATCTTCGCCGCGGCTGACCCGATGAACGCCCTGACCATCGCCGCGGAGCAGTCGACGGCGCTGGACCGCCAGCTCGACCGCTTCCGGCAGGCCGGGCAGGACGCCCAGCAGCGCCCGCCGCGCTATGCTGACATCGACCTGAAAATCACTGTCTGCGCCGAGAACTTCGCCTACGCCGGCGAAGTCAAAGAGGCGGTGCTGATCGCGCTAATGGGCGACCCGCGCACCGGACAGACCGGCTTCTTCTCGCCCGACCGCTTCAGCTTCGGCTCGCCGCTCTACCGGGGTGCGCTGGAGGCGGCGGCGCAGGCGGCCTATGGCGTGCGCGCCGTCGAGTCCATCGAGTTCCGGCGGCGCGGCTTCTTTCAGTGGCGTCTCTTCACCCAGGCCGAGAGCTTCTACGACCCCGGCATCGACACCATCATCCGCGTCGCCAACGACCCGCTCTATCCCGAGCACGGGACGGTCCGGGTCACCGTGAAAGGGGGGGCATAAGCGATGGCAACGACCTCTGGCAAGCAGCCCGGCCGGCCGCAGGACCCGACGACGCTTTCCATCTTGCCCGGAAGCGAGTCGCTGCCCCGGCAGATCGGCATCTTCCCGGCCTTCCGCGCCGCCCTGCTCGAAGACGCGGCGCGCCAACCGGCGCTGGCCGCTGGCTGGCGCGGTCGGGAGGTGCAGGAACTGGGCGTGATGCTCTTCGAGATGTGGGCCTACATCTGCGACGTGCTCTCGTTCTACGACCAGTTCAACGCCAACGAGAGCTACCTGCGCACGGCGCTGCGGGTGGCCGCCACCCGGCGGCTGATCCATCTGCTCGGCTACGTACCGCGGCCGGCCGTGGCCGCGAGTGCCGATCTGGCCCTGACCCTTAGCGGCCGTCTGCCCGTGACCGTTCCGCAGGGGGCGGCCTTCCGCTCCGGCGCCTTCACCGGGTCGGATGGCACAGAGGAGAAGCCCCAGGTCTTCACCGCGCTGAACGCCGCTACCGTCCACCCCTTCGTCGACAAATTCAGCCTGAACGCCCAGCCAGCCGCTAGCTTTGGTTCAGGCGTTGGCAGCACCAGCATCACGAAGATCTACCTCAAGCCGCAGGGTGCGACTCTGCTGGAGGGCGACGCCTTCCTGATCCGCCGCGCAACCGACGCTCAGACCTACGCCGCCATGGCCGACACCATCGAGCCGATCACCGGCGAAGAGGGCACTGACCTGATCGAGGTGACGCTCAAGCGCGCCATTTCGCTGCCGGCCACGCTCAACTTCGCAGGGGTGCGCGTCGAACGTGCCACCCAGACCGCCAAGCTCTTCAATCTGACCTCGATTTCTGGCAATCCGGCGATCTTCACCGCCAGTGGCTCGACGCTGCGTGTCCTGCTCAGCAGTTTGAACGAGACGATCAAGATCGGCGACCGGATCATTTTCTCGTATGCGCTGCCCAATACCACGCCGCTCTGGTATACGGTCACCGGCGTGGCCAGCAAGAGCGTCAATTTCTCCCCGGCCGTCACCGTCACCGTCGAAACCGACGACGGCGACAGCAGCATCACCACCCCGGCGCTCAAGATGCCGGTCACCGAGCTGTCCATCAATCTGGGCTACACCCCCGACGTCTTCGCAATGGCCCTGATCAATGCCGCCGCTCCCTGGATCACCATTCACCATGCCATCGTCAAGGCGGGCACGCCCACCGGCACGACCCGGACCACGATCGGCGCGGGGGATGTGCTCAAGGTCAACGAGAAGGTCGAGGTGCCGCCGGACGAGTACGAGCCGACGAACTTCATCGTCAAGGACTACGACGAGCGCGCCGTCAGCGTGACCGGCAGTCTGAAGGCCGACGGCACGCTCGACGTCGACCCGGCCTCCGCCTGGACCGGCGAACTCAAGCCGCCCCTGACGCTCTACGGTGCCCTGGTGCGCGTCACGCGGGGCGAGCAGGTGTCTGGTGAGTTGTTGGGCGTGGGCGACGGTTCGACACCGAATCAGCAGTTCAAGCTGAAGAAGAAGCCGCTCACCTACGTCAACGCGCCATCCTCGGCCAATGCCAGCGGCGTCGCCAGCACGCTGGAGGTCTACGTCGACAACGTGCGCTGGTCCGAAGCGCCGGTGTTCTATGGGGCAGACTCCGACGACCGCATCTACACCGTCCGCCAGAATGAAGACGGCGACTCGCTGATCACCTTCGGCGATGGCGAACGCGGCGCGCGGTTGACGGCCGGAGCGCGCGTCACCGCCAATTACGTCTTCGGAGCGGGGGCCGCGGCGCCGCCCGCCAGCAGCATCACCCAGCCGGTCAAGGCCATCAAAGGCGTGGTCGCGGCGACCAACCCGCTGCCGGCGTTCGGCGGCGCGGCCGAAGAAGACGACGCCCTCATCAAACAGTACGCTCCCCGTTCGGCGCTCATGCTCGGCCGCGCCGTCTCGCTCGTCGACTACGAAGCGGTGGCCGCGGCGACCAGCGGCGTGCGCGGGTCGCCGCCGTCGACTGGGGCTGGAGCGAGACGCAGCAGCGCCCGGTGGTGCAGGTCTGGTACATCCCGACCGCCGAAAACGAGGGCGTCAACACGCTGGGATCGCTGATCCGCGATCGGCTGGAGGCGGTCTCGGCCGTGGGCGTGCCCTTCGAGGTGATGGCTGCGACCAAGAAGGCGCGCACCATCACCGTCGGCATCCTGGTCGAGTCCGACTACGCCGTCGATCCGGTCGTCGCCGACACTCAGGCGGCGCTGGAGGCCGCGCTGCTGCCGGAGGTGCTCGGCATCGGCGCGACCCTGTTCCGCAGCAAAGTGCTGGCCGTCGCCGGTGCGGTCGAAGGGGTGGCCGCGCCGCTGGACGTCTTCGTCGGCAGCAAGCTCATGGAGAAGGCGGGCATCAAGGCCGGCGCCGGCAAGTATTTCGAGTTCACCGTCGTCATCAGCGCCAAGGTCGAACAGGCTAACCGCGCCAAGGGCGGGGCGGTGGTAGGAGATATTGCGCCATGAGCGAAGTGTTCGACCTCGACCGTTATGTCGAGTATTACACCGAAAAACTCTGGGCCATGATCCCGGAAGTCTATCGCACTGAGGACGGCCTGGCCCTGAGTCCCGGCGTGCTGCGCGCTATCGTGCAGACCTGGGCCAAACAGGCTGCCGCGTTGCGTCGAAGCCAGGACCGCACCTGGGAAGACCTGTTCATCGAGCTGTGCAGCCAGTGGGCTATCCCCTATATTGGCGATCTGGTGGCGACGCGGCTGGTCTCGGCGCAGAACCCGCGCGGGCAGCGCATCGACGTGGCCAAGACCATCTACTATCGCCGCCGCGCCGGGACAGTCCGCGTGCTGGAGGAGCTGATCTCCGACTTGACGGCCTGGGAAGGGGTGGTGGTTGAGGGCTGGAAGACGCTGGGCCGGACCTTCCATCGGCTCGACCTGCCGCCAGTGCCGCGCGGCCGCCTGACGCCGACCCCGCCGGGCGGCATCGCCGATCTGCGCCGGGCCGACAGCACCCGGTTGGTCGGCGGGCCGTTTGACGAGTTCTACTACACGCCGGATGTGCGCCGGACCGCGCCCTATGGCATCAGCAAGATCGGCTTTCACCTCTTCCGCCTGCTGGCCGTCAAGCTGCGCGGCGTCGACCCACGGCCCATGGGCGGCGCGCCGGATGGGCAGGGCTACACCTTTGATCCGTCGGGCCGCGACGTGCCGCTGTTTTCCCGGCGTACCCGTCCCGAGCGCTGGGACGAGTGGCACTCCGCGCTGGAGTACGAACTTCCCGCGCCCATCCCCTGCCGCCTGCTGGCCGAGGCCGTCTACCGGTTCAGCAGCGCCGACGTCGACGACATCGCCGCCGAGACGGGACTGGCGGCCGCCGCTGCCGACGATCTGCGGACCATGGCCAATGCCCGCTTCGACGCCGAATGGAAGCTGCGCCAGCGCCTGGCCATGCAGCCGAACAGCGCCGCGCTCCTGACCGAGCCCGTCTACCAGGCGATTCTGCGCATTGCCGCCGAGCCGGACTGCGGCAAGCACCACCTGCTGCCGGACTCGGTCACGGTCTACGAGGATTTCGCCAACAACGTCGTCGCCCCGAACGAGTCGACGGCCGCCGCCAATCTGTCCGGATGGGCGAGCAACGCCACCTTCAAGCGGACGTTGATCGACCCGGAGCGCGGCCGCCTCCTCGTCTACGATCCCGCGCCCGCCGACGTGCGCGTCGATTATCACGTCGGCGTCTACATGGCCTTCGGCGCGGGCGGCTTCCCGCGCAACTTCACCGAGACGCCCGATAACGCCTTCTCCGGCGGCGGCGCGGCGCTCAACGCCCTGCCCAACGCCGGCGTCACGATGATCGACGACAGCCGCACCTACACTCCGGTCGGCGACGTGGCCGGCATCACGGAGATGACCCTGGCCGCCGCCGATCTGGCCCGGCCGTACCTGCGCCTGAACGCCGACTGGGCGCTGACCAGCGCCGCCCCGGCGCCGAACGTCGAGGACGGCGTGCTAACTCTCGACGGCCTGTGGCTCGGCGCGGAAGGGGCCCCGCGCGCACTGGTACTGGATGGCGATTACGAGTCCGTCACCCTGCGCTACTGCACGCTCGACCCTGGCGGCGTCGATGCCGACGGCAATCCTATCGAGCCGGTGTCGCTGGTCATTCGCGGCTTTGTCGAGATGCTCACCATCGACCACTGCGCGCTCGGCCCGGTGCGTCTGGACGGCGGCTCGGTCGAATCGGTGATCATTCGCGACTCGACGCTGCAATCGCGCGACGAGAACACGCCGGCGCTGGTGCTCAACACCGGCATGGTCGATATGGCGCGCACCACCGTCCTGGGGAGCGTCGACGTGCTGCGGCTGTATGCCACTGACTGCCTGATCGCCGGGCTGGTTGACGTCACCGATACCCAGGAGGGCTGCTTCCGTTTCAGCGCCGCCGTCGCCATCGGCGAAGCCGGCGGCAGCCGCGTCCCACGCCCGTACGAGTCCGTCTCGCTGACGGCCGGCGAGGTCGGCGGGCTGTTCGTCAGCCGCGACTACGGCCAGCCGGGTTATGCCATGCTGCGCCTGGTTGCGCCGGCGACGATCGCGCGCGGCGGCGAGGACGGCGCGGAGATGGGCGTCTACAGCGGTGCCCTGGCGCCGTACAAGGTGGATGGTCTGAACGCGAAAATTGCGGAATTCATGCCGTTCGGGCTGATTCCGGTCTTTGTCTATCACACATGAACTTACGGTCTCGCTCTACCGGCGACAGTACGGAGTAGGGGGCAGCGTTGTGAGCACTCAAGACATTTCACGATCCATGTTCGACCGGCGCAAGCATTACACGGGTACCTGGATGCAGCAGGGGCGGTTGATCACCGATTTCGATTGGGGTGACGACCAGGAGATCGCTGCCGAGGAGCAGCGCCAGACGCGCCTCGACGTCATCGGCGGCTATGGGTCGTCGAACGATGGCTTCCGCGTCCAGAACGTGCGGGTGTTCAACGGCGCAAACGGCGACTCGGTCGAGTTCGACATCCTGCCGGGCACCCTGTACCTGGGCGGGTTGCGGCTGGCGCTGGACCAGTTGGAGACGTACCTGACGCAGAGCGACTACCTCCAGGTGCCGCTGGTCGACCCGGCCGGCCAGGGGGCGCGCCACGATCTGGTGTTCATTGAAGCCTACGAAGTGCCGGTCAGCGCCGTCGAAGATGGCGAGCTGCTCGACCCTGCCCTCGGCGGGGTGGATACGGCGCAGCGCCGCCGTCGCTACCAGCGCGTTCGCGTCATCGAGAACGTCGGCAATATCGACTGCGAAGGGGCATGGGCGCTGATCGGCGAGCTGCTGGCCGAGGCCGGCGCCGGCCTCATCGGCGAGGACTACCGCCAGACGGTCGATACGCTGCTCACCGTCACCTACACTGAAGACGAGGGCGACGACGATCTGTGCGAGCCGGCCATTGGCGGCGGCTACCTGGGCGCGGAGAATCAAGCCATCCGCGTGCAGTTGGTCAGCAACGACACCTTCGTCTGGGGCACCGACAATGGCGCGCCTCTTTATCGCGTGACCCTCCCCGCCGCGCCGAACCGCACCGTCGTCGAGATGATCACCCCGCCGCGCGACGACTACAGTTCCCCGCAGGTGGGGCAGGTGATCGAGATCCTGCCCTGGAGCGCGATCCTGCCCAACGGCGAGGTCACTGCCGGCATCAGCGGCCACCTGACCCGCATCGCCGATGTCGACGCCGCCGACCCGGCCGCCGGCGGGCGCATCACCATCACCCTGGCCGATGGCGTGCCGGAAGCCGGCTTTGAGGATTGGCGGAACCGCCCGGATGCCGCTGAGCTGGAAGGCGCGGGCGAGGAACTGCACTACTACATGCGCATCTGGAACCGTGGAGCGGATCTGGCCTCGCCGCCGGCCGTGCCGTTCGTGGTGGGCACGCCCGTGGCGCTGGGCACGACCGGTCTGGAAGTGACCTTCGCCGGAGCCGACGCTGCCCCGGAGACCTTCTGGGTTATCGCCGCCCGCCCGCAGACGCCGACGCAGGTGCTGCCCTGGGGACTGGAAGAAGGGCATCCGCCGGAGGGCGTCTTCCGCTACCTGGCGCCGCTGGCCATCGTCCACTTCCAGGCCGACGGCGACATCGACATCGACGACTGCCGGCCGCCCTTCCGCCCGCTGACCGCTCAGTACACCTGCTGCCGCTACACCGTCGGCGACGGCAAAACCAGCAGCGGCGACTTCGACGATCTGATGCTGGCCATCGACCACCTGCCGGACTCCGGCGGCGAGATCTGTCTGCTGCCGGGCACCCACCTCGCCAACGTGATCCTCGACGGGCGGCCCGACATCACCATCTGCGGCTGCGGCAGTCGATCGCGCATCATCCCGATCCAGGCTGACGGCGGGGCAGTCCTGCGCGTCATCGACTCCAGCAACATCAGTTTCTGCAATTTCGAGGTCATCTCCGTCGTCGGCACCGGCATTGCCGCCGAGGGCGTCCAGGGCCTGCGACTGACCGACCTGCGCGTGCTGGCCTACAAAGTCGGCATCGACGTCGAGGCCGGCCAGGATGTGGAGATCTTGCGGTGCCTCGTCCGCATGCTCGACAAGGAAGGCGCCGATGTTGGCATCTACGCTCAGGCTGACCGGCTGGTGATCGAGGACTGCGACGTGCAGGTCATCCCGCCCGGTTTTCTCCCCACGCCGCCGGACGACGATGGCGACGACGACACGCCTCCGCCCGATCCGACCGACCCGTGCGCGGAACCCGAGGGTTCTATCTCAATCTCAACTACCTGGTCTTCTATGCCAATGCCGTCTGGTCGCTGGCGACGCTGTTCTTCACGCCGGCCAATCCCTATCTTGCGCTCGGCGGCATTCAGATCGGCAGCGGCACCGACACGGCGCGGCTCACCCGCAATCTGGTCTCCGGCGGGGCCGGCAATGGCATCACCCTTGGCAGCGACATCGGCGACATCCTGGTCGAACAGCAGCCCCCGCCGTCGAATCTGCTGCGTTTCAAGCACGACGCGCAGTCGATCTACGGCTGGATCTACTTCGAAGAGAAGCCGATTGGCGGCATGACCATCACCTTCCGCGACGTCAACACCGGAAGCGTCTACTCCATGCCTGTCAACGACGAAGGCGTCTTCAACGACAAGCTGCCGCCTGGTGAATACGAGGTCTACGTCTCCGATCCGAGCTTCGAGGCCGCCAACATCCAACTGGTGGACGGCCCCTACTACTATCGGGTCGAACTGCGCGAGGCCGAGCAGGCCCCGCCGCCCGTCGGCAGCATCGCCGATCTGCTGGCCTTCATCTACGACACCACCATCGAAGGCTGCACCATCGCCAACATGGGACTCTCCGGCATTGGCGTGCCGCGCTTCGATACCGCCGATCTGGCGGCCCGCAATGGTTTCGCCAACAAGGCGGTGACCTTCGTCAGCCAGCAGCAGCTTCTGATGGTCTATATCCTGACCGGTACGGTGACTGGCTTTGTCATCAACCTGATCATCCACCGCAACCAGATTCAGCGCTGCCTGCAAAACGTCAACATCCCGCGCGCGCAGAACTTTATTCTGGAGCGTGGCATCGGCGGCATTTCGCTGGCGCTGACCGACGGCCTGACCATTACCGAGAACAGCGTCGAGGACTGCGGGCGCGGGCCGGTGCAGCCGGTCTGCGGCATCTTCGCCTCGTTCTCCATCGACGTGACCATCAAGGATAACCACATCCTCGACAACGGTCGCGCGCTGACGGCGGTGGAAATTCTGGGCGATCAGACGAATGACTTCACGACCGTGGTGACCGGCAACGATGTTGAAACGGGCGCGACTCTCAATAACGAAGTCGCCGTGAACCGCGTGGTCACACGCGATGTCGCCTTAGAACGTCGTGTCGCCGACCGGCAGAACCGCGCGCGCTATGCCGCCGCCGACTCCGGCTACAGCTATGCGGGGCCGGGCGCTGCCGCTGGGGCAGCCGTCAGCATCAACGACTTCGTCGCCAACCCGAATATTCAACTGCTCAATGGGCCGCGCGGCGGTATCGTACTCGCCCTGTGCTTCGGCAGCAATATATTTGCCCGACCGCGCCAGGCGAGCTACGTCAGGAACATCGACGGTGTCAGCAGCAGCTTCACCGCCGCCGCCGTGGACGACCCTCTGCGCGGCGTCACGACCGCCGCCGAGGGCCGCCATGCCGCGCGCATCGAGGGCAACTACGTCATGCAGCCCTTCGGCCGGGCGCTCTTCTTCGGTGGCGCCGGCTCGATGTCGGTGGTCGACAACCAATTCCTGTGTGACCAGGCGTTGACCCGCGCGCTCGACACGACCACCGCCGGGCTGATGGGCATGCTGGCCGGAATGATGAACGCCGGTGGCATCGACTTTCTGGGCACCAACGTCATGATCCTCAACCTGGGCACCGGCTTCTATCTGCTGCACCTCCTTCGGCTTCTGTTGGGGAACGACGATCAGCAGGCAACCGACCTGGACGTGCCGCTCGCCTACCCGGATGGCAACGTGCTGTTCAACAGCAACCAACTCCGCCAGGGCGATGCCGGCGAGCGGCCGACCGTCCTCTCGATCGTCTCGCTGGACGATGTTAGCCTGGAGAACAATCAGGTCGACGTCCTGAATGGCAACGCCGTCCTTTCGACGGCGGTCATCCTCGCGCTCAGCACCCGTGCCAGCACCAACCGCTTCAAGGAGCCGATCGCGCCGTTCCTCCAGCAGGGCACTGCTCCGCCGGTGGTCGGGGGCATCGACAACGCGGTTGGGATATCGGTGAATGCACAGGCCATCGCCGGGCGCTACTCGCTCATCAACACTGGTCTGTTCATGGCTTCCAGCTTTGGCAATCAGGGGCACTACTGCTTCGCCGTGCTGTCGGGCAGTACCACCGCGCCGCCCATCAATTCCGGCAATCAGTCGCTGCTCGGGCCGATCCTGGGCTGCAAGGAGATCACCGCGCCGCCGCCGTCGCAGGTGGTTGTCGTCGCCTTCGTGCTGCTGTACCTGAGCACCGTGTTCATGAATCTGGGCGGGACCGACACTTGATCGGCGCGAGGAATACGTCACCGAGGAACGAGATCCGAGTGAGACGAGGATAAGATGGCCAAACGAAAACAGACTCTGAACCACTCCGACATGACCGATGCCCTGGACAGCCTCAAGGCTGTCCAGCAGACCGGGCAGATGCTGTTTCAGCGCGAGGCGGAACGGCTGGCACGCAAGCATGGCCCGGACGACCCGCGGGCCCGCCAGATGGCCGAGCGCGCCGCCGGCGCCCTGGAGACGCTGAACCTGATCAACGCGCGTCGTGAGCTGAAGGTCGAAGAGGTCAAACCGGAGACGAAGGACGAAGCTGTCGTCTACGGACGCATCGCCGGCGACGATCTGCGCGGCGTCTCCGATCTGGAGATCACGCTGGAAGATGCCACCGGCCGGGTGATGCGCGCCGCCGGCGCCGTCAAGACCGACGCGGCGGGGCGCTTCGTGCTGCGCGTGCCGCCGGCCGTCGCCGAAAAACTGGCCGGCAAACCCCACGTGCTGACGGCGCGCAAGCCCAACGGCGAAGTGGTCTTCCGCTCCAGTACGTCGGTCAATCTGGAAATCAACAAGGCCGTCGAGGCGAGCGGCAAGGTTCGCTTGAGTGAGGTGTTCCGCGAGCGGACCGCGCCGCGGACGAAGCCGCCTCAAACGACCCCGCCGGCCGAGGTGCCGACCCCCGAGCCGCCGGTGGAAAAACCCCGCAAGCCGCCGACGGAGGATGCACCGCGCTACAGTGTGCGCGGCACCGTCGCCACCGCCCGCGGCAAACCGGCTGCTGGTGTGCTGGTACGCATCTACAGCCAGGACATTCGCCATGACGATCTGCTGGGCGCGGCGCTGACGAATGCCGACGGCGCCTATGCCATCGCCTTTCGTCGTCACGACTTCGACGCCGGTGGCGAGAAAGGGGCCGATCTGCACGTATTGGTGGTGACCGCCGACGAGCAGGTGCTTCATTCGGCGGCCAGCAAGTTAGCCTTCAACGCGGAGCAGGAAGCCGAACTCAGCGTCGTTCTGGAGAAGCAGTGACCTTATTGGCAGAGGCCATAGCCTCAATTGAAATGCTGCTCCAGGAGTGCGAGGCCGCGCTCCTGGAGGCGGCTGGCAGCGCCAGCACGTGCCAGATCCACAAAGAGGGCCGCGTCACCGGCGGCCTCAAGGTTCAGGAAGGGCTCTCCTGGGTGGCCTATTCACAAGGCGGCGTCGATGCCCTTGACGAGATCCGCCGCGCACTGGCAGGGTCGACACCAGAGTCCGTGCACGACAACTAACGCTCACTCCGCACGTCTGAGTGGCGAAGGCTTACGTCTGATCGCGCAGCCAGCGCAGATAGGCGATCAGGTGGCCGAAATCTTCATCCGTCCAGTCCGGTCGGCCGCCGCTCGGCGGCATCGACACACCGGTCACGTTTTCGGCATGATCGGCCGCGCGTCCGCCGCGCAGAAACTCCAGCAGGTCGGCGTCCGAGGCGTACAGCACCAGCGGTGAGGTGGTCAGCGCCAGGCCGAGATTGGGCACGCCTTCGCCAAAGAAGCCGTGACAGCCGGCGCATGTCTCCTGGTAGTGCTGCCGTCCGATGTTCAGGTCGCCGCCGCTGGCGACCACGGTCGATTCCGGGAAGGGGGTAGCTGTGGCCTCCGCCGTGGCTTCCGGGGTCGCCTCTCCAGCCGCCGCATCCGTGACTTCGGCTGTGGCTTCGCCTGTCGCGCTGCTTCCGAAATCATGGCTGGTCGAGAGGAACTCGGCGCCGCTGATCACGTAGATCTCGCCCGCATTGACCTGTGCGTTGCCCGCGCCGTCACCGCCCATGGCATTCGGGGCGATGTCGATCACCCCGTCACCGTCTACGTCGCCGATCGCCAGTGCGTAGGGCATCATGTCGTTGTCTTCCGGCCCGACGATATAGCGCACGCGCAGACCCGCCGGCGGGTCGAAGAGGAGGATTTCGCCGTTTTCGTGCGGCAGCCCGCCCACGGCTCCGAACAGAATGGCCATCATGCCGGCGTTGCGCCGCACCACGCCGTCATAGCCGGTGGGATCATAGTCAGGTGCGCCATAGAACAGGTCGTCCACCCCGTCCTGATCGAGATCGGCCGCGCGCAGCGTGTCGCCCGCCTTGCTGTCCGCCTGATCGGGATAAATCACAACCGCTCGACCGGGCTCCGGCGCGGCCAGATCGATCATCTGCCCGGCGAACGGCTCATGGGTGTAGATCACCCAGGCCTCGCCCGCCTCGTCCTGCGTGTCTTCGGCCCCGTCGCCGACCAGCGTGCCCAGAATCAGATCGTTTCGTCCATCGCCATCCAGATCGCCGACGGCGATCTCTTCGCCCAGCAGGTCGTTGGCATCCTTGCCGTAGATCGCGGTCAGGCGGTTGTCCACCGGTCGGCCTTCATCGTCCAGCAGGTCGGCCAGGTCGATCACCTGCCCTCGGATATCCGCGCGCCCAAAGAGGACGAAGGTCTCGCCACTGTTGTAGCGGAAATTGTCCGGCCCATCGCCGCCGCCGAAGGAGATGCCGCCGATACCGCTCGACGCCCGCCACAGCGCCGCGCTGACGATAGCCTCGTCGTAGCCATCGCCATTCAGGTCATCGCCCCACACCGTAGAACCCATCAGGTCGTCGTAATCCGCGCCGACGATCCGGGTGCCGTCGGCCGGCGGCGCGGCCATATCGGTCGCCGCGCCGTATTTGCCCACCAGGTCTTCCGTGCCGAAAATCATCCACACTTCGCCGGCGTTGATGCGGGAGTTCTCCAGGCCATCAGCCTGGTTCGCGCCGATCAGCACATCCTCGATGCCGTCGCCGTCGAAGTCGCCGCCCTCCAGCCACAGGCCGAGCCGGTCCTCGGGCGAGGCGCCGTAGAAGGCAATTACATCCGGCTGTTCGTCTCGCAGATCGACGTCGCCTCGCTTGGCAAAGTCGACGGCGCCGAGCAGCACGTAGGCCGCCCCGGCGTTGGAGCGCGCCTGCTGCGGGCCATCACTGTTCTGCGCGCTGAACAGCAGATCGTCGAAGCCGTCGCCGTTGAAATCGCCGACGTAGGTTTCGGCCCCGGCCATGTCGCCGGAATAGGCGCCATAGATCGAAAAGCCGGGCTGATCTCCGCCCAGATCCTCGACCGTGGCTTCCCCGCCAATGCTGCACAGATTCATCAGGATGCGCAGGTGGCCGCCGCTGCCACGCCACTCGCCATTGACGACAAAGCTGGCGTTCTGCCCGGTGACGGCCAGGTCGCCGCAGCCGTTGCCGTCGAAGTCGGCGATCTCCAACGGCTTGCCGGTTGCCGAAGCGCCCGCCGGCGAGTCGAAGAAACTGAATTGGCCGGGCTGGGTCGTGTTCTTCAGGTCCCAGGGCGTTGTCCCAGTGGGAGTCCCTGCGGGAGTCGTATCGTCCTGAGCGTCCAGACGGAACGGCCCGGCCAGGACCAGAACTGCCAGAGTGAGGATCAGCGCGCGGCGCGCGATTACATTGTGAACCATAGCTCTCCTGCCAAACCTGCTACACGGACCTGCGAAACGACATTATGTGCGTCTGTAGGGGCGCACCCGTGTGTGCACCCAGAAAACTCACCTCTACAGCGACAGCAGAAACGCGATCAGATCGTCCATTTGCTGCGCCGTCAGTTCGTCGGCGATGCTGTGGATCGGGTCCGTCCGCGTGAACAACTCCTCAAGCGTCTGCGCCACGCCGTCGTGCATGTATGGCGCGGTCGCCCACAGACCGCGCAGCGTCGGCGTATCGAAGGCGGCGCCGGTCTCCAGCGAGAAGGCCGCCCCGGCCAGATCGTGCGCCTGCAAGTCGGTGTACAGCGGCGGCGCGTGACAACCGCACCCGGGCGAACCGCTCATGAACAAGACCATGCCGCGCCGCGCCGGTTCACTCAGCCCGCCGTCCGGCAGACGGTAGGGGCTGGGCCACGGCTGGAGCGAGCCGACGTAGGCGGCCAGCGCATCGAGATCGGACGAGCGCCCGGCCAGTGAGTCGCCGCTGGTCACGTCGATGGTCTCCTTGATCAACCCGTCGCCCAGCATGACGTGGCGGATCTGGTCTTCGATGGTGGCATGCACCTCCTGCATGTCGCCAGACCAGTTGAAAGGCGGCAAAGCCACCGCGCCGCCGAGCGCCATCGTGTTGCGCGGTCCGCTGCGAAAGTTAATCCAGGTGCGGCCGTCGGCGCCACCCTCGAAATGGCAGGTGGCGCAGCTGATCGCCCCGTCGCTCATCTCCGGCGCGGCCGCCCGATGAAAGAGGATCTTGCCGCGCAGCAGCAGCGGATCGAGCGGAATATCGGTGAGCGGCACAGAGACGCTGACGGTGTGGCTGGCGGCGTCAATGACCGACAGCGTCCCGTCCAGCGCATTCAGCACCAGCACCTCGCGCTCATCAGCCCACACGCCGATCGGGTTCACGCCTATTGGAATGCGCGCCAGCAGATCCCCGCTTTCAATGTCGATGGCCAGCACGGCGTCGCTGCCCGCCAGTGCCACGTACAGCGTCGCGCCATCCGGCGACAGAGCGGCATCGGACGGCAGGTTCGACGGCTGGTCGAGCGTTGAGAGGGTCAGGCGAGCGCCGCGGTCGCGCTGCATGGCGGCGATGTCGAAGACCGAGACGATCGGGAACCAGTCCTGCATATACTGAAGCGAGATCAGCGCCAGGCCGGTGCGCGTCTGCGGGATGTAGGCGCGCAGCCCATCCGGCGCGATGACGATCGTGCGGGCCAGCTCGCCGTCGGTCTCGACGTTCAGCGAACCGATCATGAACGGCGTCCGCTCGACGTTCAGGACGGTGACCACGCCGGTGTAGAGGTGCGTGACCAGCAGCCAGCCCCGGCTCAACGCCAGGCCGGACGGTGCGTCACCCACGTCGACGCGGTACAGCACGTCACCGCTGGTCGGGTCCACGACGGCGATCTGGTCGTCGCCGAAACAGCTCACGTAGGCGCGCGGCGGGCCGGTCAGGGCGTCCGGGCGGGTGTCCTCCGCCACCACGGCGAACGGCATGTGGCAGAGCGGAGTCACGCGCACCTGCTGTGTGTCGAGGTCGACGGCGGCCAGCGCATTCTGATCCCACAGCGTCGCCAGCGCCTGACGCTGTTCCGGGCGTACGGCGACCATGCGCGGGCTGCCCCCCAGCGCGATCTCCGCCGTATTGCTGTGCGTGGGGAGATCGACCAGGGTCAGGCTGTTGCTGTCCGGGTTGACGGCGATCAGCATCTCGCCCAGCACGACCAGCGGCTTGCTGGAGATGCTGTCGGTCAGCGGGGGCAGGGCGGGCAGGGGCCGGGGCGTCGCGATCGGGGTGAGCAGCAGCGGGACCGGCGTGATCTCGTGGGTGGCCGTCGGCGCATACGTCGGCCGTCCACCCATCTGCTCTGCATCCGACGCGGACAGGAGACCGGCGCCGGCAGCGAGCGCGATCAGCACCAGGGCGAGCGTGAGGCGCAGTGCGTTCATTCCGCCACCCTCCGCGAGGCTTCTTCCATCAGGATGTCGGGCGTGTCCCACCCCTTCAGATCCATCACCTCGATGAACGCGCGGCGCAGCAGCAGGCGCGCCGTCACGGTAATCGGACCGGACCCGGTTGGCGCGGCGAACCGGTAGGTGGACGAGTCGCTGCCCAGCGCGGGGATGCGGTTGTCGCTGACCAGACGCGTCTGCCGCCAGTAAGCGTAAGCCGGCGTCTCGCCGGTGTAGAAGTCAGCCAGGATCTTGGCGTAGAACACGCCCGGCAGACCGGCGTAGTATCCCTTTGCCGGGTCGCCGACGCCCGCCCAGACCGGCAGCGTCGGCCCCTCGACCAGCGCCAGCGGTTGGCCGTCCGCGTCGCGCGCCTCCACCACCAGGATTATATTGCGCAGCGGGTTGTCCGTCGGGATGTGATGCCCCGCGCCGCTGTTGGTGACGGTCACGCCGGCCGTCAGCGAATCACCTTCGCGGGTGACGTCGAGTGTCAGTTCGGCGGTGTTTTGCAGCAGTTTGACGTCCGCTGCGCCGGGCATACGATGGCTGAAGATGGTGGCCGGGTCGCGTTCTGGCACGTGCTGGGTCACGTCGGGCGGGAGTTCGACAAACGTCGTCATACCCAGGGGCGGCATGTGGCAGTCCTGACAGGTTTGTCCCGTCTCCGGATCGCTGTACGGGCTGTCCAGCCACTCACCAAAGCTGTTGTAGATGCTCACGCCCCAGAAAGTGCCGGTGTGGCAGGTTGCGCAGAACTGGCTCTGGTTTTGCAGCGGCGAGTACACATCGTCACCCGGGCTGTCGTCCAGCGGGCCGATGAAGATCTGCTCACCTTCAGGCGGGCGCAGCAGGTCGATCGACAGGACACCCGGCAGATGCGGCGAGGGCAGGCCATCCGGCCCCAGACGGACGCCTGCGATCTTGTGGCAGAAGTCACAGGTGATCCCCTCGGCGGCCACGCCCGTCGCCGCGTTCGGGTCGGCATTGTGGGCGGCTTCCAGCGCCAGGATCGGCACATGGCAGGCGGCGCAGTTCCCGCCGGAGTCCGGGAAATCCAGCCGGAAGCCGACTCCTGCTTCGCTCTGACCCTGCGACGGCGCCACCGGCACGTCGATGCCCAGCGCGGCGTCGAAGCGGTAGGCCGTCAGCCCTCCCGTCGTCCCGTCCAGCGTCGTGCCGTTGTAGAACGACAGGAAGCGCGGGTTGACCGCTGCCCCGGCGTGCGCATCCTGGAGCCATTCATCCACCGGCAGCGATAGACCGCTGTCGCGCGCGGCGTGGCAGCGCATGCAGGCCGACTCATGATCCGGGTCGAGGACCGGGCTGATGAAGGCATACTCGAGGTGGTCGGTGGTGTGGTGCCGACGCAGGGTCAGCGTCACCTCACCGCTTCCCGGCCACACGGCCTGTTCGATGTACATACCCGCTGCCGACGCCGTAATGGATACGTCGCCGCCCGCCGACGCCGGCGCGTCCAGGGAGAATCGGCCCTGCGCATCGGTCAGGGCATAGTCGGCCTGCCCCTGCACCCGTACGACCGCGCCTGCCAGCGGGCCATCCGCTGTCAGGACGGCGCCGGTGATGGGGGTGGGCTGTGGCGAGTCTGGCGATTCCAGCGCCCCGGCCAGGCCGGCCATCAGGGCCAGCGCGAGCGCCAGGGGCAGCCAGACGAAATGTCTGTGTTTCAGGATCATGTCTTCGAACGCAGTCGCCGCCCTAATCGATAACGTTCATGGTGTTACACGAAAAACGGGCGGCGCTGCCAATCCTCTTCTGTCTGTCAGATCATCCGCACCGCGACGTGCAGATCGGGGTCCTCGGCCAGCAGCACGAGCAGCGATTCCGGCAGCGCCTGCGCGCCGGGGATCACGTCGATGCGCTCGGGACGACCGCCATGGAGCAGGTCGAAGGCGTGGTTGATGTGCGTCAGGGCATCCGCCGCGGCCAGCCGGTCGAAGGTTGGCAGATCCTGATAGCCATCGATCTCCTCACCCCAGGTCACCCGTACAAACCACCAGTTCAGGCCGTTGGATTGATCGGGGTAGGGGTCTTCGTTCAGCGCAGCCGCCGGCGTCTGCCGCCGCGTCCACAGCAGCGACAGCAGGGCGATCTGATCGTGACTGACGACATCCTGCGCCGCGATGATCAGCGGTTGGTTCAGCGGCAGAGCATAGCCGGCATCCGGACCATACGTAGTCAGGGCTCGGTCGGCCAGCGTCAGCGTCAGGCGCATCTTGTTGGCGAGCTGCGGGATAGCGTTGATCTCGGCGATCTTCTCGTGGAAGGTCGCGCCGTCACGGTGCAGGACCATCCGGCTGTGATCGCTGATCCAGCCGACGGCATTCTTCAGCCCCAGGGATGCGCCGGCCAAAACGTGCTTGCCCAGGCGCGGCAGGTTGACGATGTGGTCCACCCGGTCCAGGATTTCGGCCACCTGGAGCTCGTCGCCCCAGTGGTGCGCGCCCGTCGGAACGCCCGCCACGAAGGCCTGTTCGAAGGGGATTTCCTCGAAGCAGTGAATGGTGGCACCGGCGGCTTCGGCGGCGGCCAGCAGACCGTTCTGCCGCATGTTCTCGCGCGTCGAGCCGATCGTCTCGCCCGCCAGATGCCGCACGAACTGCGCGCCGCTCATGTCACCCACGTACACGGTTCCGGCGCCTGCGGCCTTCAGCGTGCGGATGACGCCTTCCAGCACGGCCGGCGAAGTCACCGACGGTGGGCTGTAGTTGGAATTGCTGGCGACCTTGACGAAGACCGAATCGCCGGGCCTCAGCCACGTTAGATCGGTTGCCGCGTGCACGGCCGCCTCGACGGCATCCGCCGTGGTTGTCTCGTTCGGATTGAACGTATGCACATGGACCTGCGTCGCCGGACCGTCGGCGATGGCGGATCCCGCTGCCGGCAGGGGAATCCGCGACATCATCAGCGAAGCCAGCGAAGAGCCTGCCAGTTGAAGAAAGCGCCGCCGGGAGGATGTGTCGCCCGAGTTTGCCATGACTGCCTCGAACTCTTTGAAGGCCGGTGGTTTGCGCACCTCCGGCCCACGACAGCGCCTATTGTACACCGGCGCGGGGGTCAACGGGCTTGCTGCGGTTGAAAAGCAGCGTCAGGGGATGCGCATTGCTCTTTCTGTGGCGGCGCTGAGCAGGCAGGCGCCGTCTTCCGCGTAGTGTTTTTTCTCTGCCTCCAGAGCAGCGATCGCCTCGTCGACGATATCGGCGATCACGATCAGCCGGTCGCCGGGTTTTAGCGCCACCAGGGCCGCGCTTATTGCCTCCCGCTGATCGCCGGCGAAGCGATAGGGAATGTGGGGCGGGACGGCCTGGCTGATCAGGCGTGGCACTTCGCCCTGCGCCCGCTCCCGGGGGTCTTGCAGGTCGTGCAGGATATAGCTGTCGACGCGCGTGACGGTCGCCCGCATCGTGGCCAGCAGATCCTCATCCTGCCGGTCGCCTGGCAGCCCGATGACCATCAGCGTGTGCCGGCGTCCCAGCGTCTCGACCGCGTCCATCAGGGCCGCCATCGCCGCCGCGTTGTGACCGTAATCGAGCACAACCTGGATGCCGTTGATGTTCATGATGTTGAACCGTCCTGGGACGTTTGTGATGTCCGTGCTGAAGGTGGCCAGCGCCCGTACGATCATGGCTGGATTGAGTCCTGCCGCCCAGGCCGCCGCCGCCGCCGCCAGAGCGTTCATCACCTGGAACTTGATTCGCCCGTTTTCGGTGAAGGGCACGCGCTCGAGATCGGTCAGCTCGACCTCGGTCTCTCCGGTCGCCAGGACGATGGTCTGGTCGCGGACCAGGACAGCCGACTGACCTTCCGCCAGATGCGCGGCGATCACGTGATTCTGCGGGTTGGCGCTGAAATAGACGACCCGCGCCGTGGTCGCGGCAGCCATTTCCGCCACCAGTCGAATCGAAGGCCAGCCCTTCGCGCAGAATGCCGCCGCGCGCCGTCTCCAGCACGGCCACCTCGACGTGAGGGTGCAGCAGCACCGCGCGGGCGCTCCGGGGTCCGGAGCAGTCGCCGGAGAGGACCCGCTCCTTGTTGATATAAGTGCCTTCGGTCGAGGTCATGCCGACGACCCAGCGGGCGGTCGTGTACATGTGGCTGATCAGACTGGTCACCGTCGTCTTTCCGTTGGTGCCGGTGACCGCGATGATTGGGATGCGCGCCGTGGCGTTGTCGGGAAAAAGCATGTCGACGATCGGCGTGGCCACGTCGCGTGGCTGCCCATTGGTCGGCGCGACGTGCATGCGCAGACCAGGCGCCGCATTGACCTCGACGACCGCGCCCCCCTGTTCGTGCAGAGGACGGCTGATGTCCTGGCAGACGATGTCGATCCCGGCGACGTCGAGCGCCAGAATCTGCGCGGCCAGCGCCGCCACCTGGGCGTTGCGCGGGTGGACGTCGTCGGTGACGTCGGTCGCTGTCCCTCCGGTCGACAGATTGCAGTTGGTGCGCAGATGCACGATCTGCCCTGTGGGCGGCACATCTTCCGGCGCCAGCGCCTGTTTGGTCAGCACCATACGGGCTGCGTCGTCCAGTTGCAACTGGGTCAGCGTTCCGCTGTGGCCCGGTCGGCGGCGGGGGTCCTGGTTGGCGATGGCGATGAGCTGCTCGATGGTGTGCTCACCGTCGCCGACCACGTTGGCAGCTTCGCGGCGCGCGGCGGCGATCAGCTTACCGTTGACCACCAGCAGACGGTAGTCTTGCCCCTGGATGAAGCGTTCGACCAGCACGTGCACGTCGAAGGCGGCAGCGACGCCATAGGCCGCGCGCACTTCCTGCTCGGAATTCAGATTGACGCTGACCCCCTTGCCCTGATTGCCGGCGATCGGTTTGACCACCACCGGGTAGCCGATCGTCTGCGCGGCGGCGGCGGCTTCGTCGACGTTGTCCGCGTTCAGACCTTCCGGCACCGGCACGCCGACGGTGCGCAGCATGCTGTTGGTCAGCGGCTTCTCCTGGCACATTTCGACCGCGATCGAACTGGTATTCGACGTCTCCGAGGCGAGAATTCGCTTCTGGTAGACGCCGTAACCGAGCTGAACCAGGCTGCCGGTCGGTGTCAACCGGATGACCGGGATGTCACGCTTCTCCGCCGCCGTCACGATGGCAGCGGTGCTCGGTCCCAGGCGGTACTCGTCGGCCAGGGTCAGCAGTCGGTCAATCTCGACCTGAATGTCAAAGGCCGTGTCATGCATGGCGGCCAGCGTCAGCCGCAGCGCCGTGTCAAAGGCGGCACGGGCCGGCGTCTCTTCCTTGTAGGCCAGGATGACCCGGTACATCCCCGGTTCGTCGAGCGCGCGTGCCCGCCCAAACGAGACCTTGAAGCCCATCAAATTCTGGAGTTCGAGCGCGATGTGTTCCGCGATATGCGCCAGGTAGGTCCCCCGGCGCAGCCGCTCGATGAACCCACCGGGCCGGCCCAGGCTGCACTCGTGCTTCTCCAGCCCCGGCAGCCAGGCCACCAAACGCTCTACGAAGCCGGGGAATTCGTTGCTGGCACGGTGGTCGTACGCACCGATGTCGAGCAGGATGTGCAGCACGCTCATGTAGGCATGGATATTCGGACCGGAAAGAGCGCGAATGCTTCGTACTTGAACATCACTTGTGTTCATTCTCGAAAGCAGCCTTCATTCTGACGCGTCATGTTGAAAACACGGACTTAGGACCGCGTTTACGAACATGGTAAAAGCAATCGAGGCGCAGATCGTGGGCCACTGGAGGGATATTTGCGTGTGCCGGCAGACGGCAGATATCTGCTGGTCGGCGAGGATCGCTGGTGAAGGGTCATGTAATCGTTTGATTTCTTTGTACTTCTGCGCACAAATCTTCGGTATAGTAATAGAGGTGTTCGCTTCCTTGAATCAAGAGAGTTCCAATCAGCGTGTCTGGTCTGCTCATGCCCATCGGCGGTGCGGAGGACAAACGTGCCGCCCGCGCCATTCTCAAGTCTTTCGTCCGCTTCAGTGGCGGTAGCGATGCGCGTATTGCTATCCTCCCTTCGGCGTCGAGCATGCCGCAGCTTGTCGCGCGCGACTATGTTGCCCTCTTCACCGCGCTCGGGGCGGGGCAGGTCGAGGTCGTCGACATTACCGACCGGCGCTGCGCGGGCCAGCCCGACACCTGTGCGCCGCTTTCGGACGCGACCGGCATCTTCATCTCCGGCGGCGACCAGCTCAAGCTGATGTCCCTGATCGGCAGCACACGTCTGGCCGACATGCTGCACGCCCGTTACCGGGACGGCGCTATTGTCGCCGGGACCAGTGCTGGTGCGTCGATCCTCAGCCGGCACATGATCGCCTTCGGGCGCAGCGGCGCGACCCCTTCTCAGCGCATGGTGCAGATGGCCTCCGGGCTGGGCTTGACGCAGAACCTGATCATCGACCAGCACTTCAGCCAGCGCGACCGCCTGGGACGCCTGCTGACGGCCGTGGCGCTCAACCCCGGTCTGGTCGGCGTGGGAATTGACGAAGACACCGCGCTCCTCGTGTCGCCGCTGGGCGAATGCCAGGTCCTGGGCACCGGCACCGTCACCGTGGTCGATGGCCGGCAAATCGAATACTCCGACGTGTACGCCGCACAGCGCCACGATCCGTTCACGCTCCGCGGGGTGGATGTGCAGGTCTACCGAGCCGGAGCCGCCCCGATTCTTCTCAGTTAAATCGCCTTCTCCAATCCTTTTCTCCCGCCGAATGGTTTCGAGCGCTGTTCCTCATGTGATGCCCAGCACGCTTACTGACCCCCTGCAGTTTAGGTCAGGTGGGCCAGCGGTCATTCGCCGAAGCTGACTACAATAAACTCATCTGCACGAAGAACAGGCGCGAGTCACGGTGAAACGTCGCGAACGCTGGTACAAAAACGCCATCATTTACTGTCTCGACGTCGAGACGTACATGGACGGCAACGGCGATGGCATCGGCGACTTTGAAGGGCTGATGCAGCGGCTCGATCAGTTGGCCGCGCTGGGGATCACCTGCATCTGGCTGCTTCCGTTTTTCGGAACTCCCAATCGGGACAACGGCTATGACGTCTCCGATTACTATACCGTCGACCCTGTGCTGGGGACGCTCGGCGACTTCGTCGAGTTCGTCTACCGGGCCGGAGAGTACGGCATCCGCATTATGGTCGATCTCATCGTCAACCACACTTCGCGAGAGCATCCCTGGTTTCAGGCGGCGCGCTCCGATCCGAGTTCCCGGTACCGCGACTACTACATCTGGAGTAAGGAGAAGCCCGAAGACGCGCAGACAGGCATCGTCTTCCCGGGGGTACAGAAGACCACGTGGACTTATGACAAAAAGGCCGAGGCCTACTACTTCCACCGCTTCTATGAGTTCCAGCCGGACCTGAACGTCGCCAACCCGGCGGTCGTGGAAGAAATCTACAAGATCATGGGCTTCTGGCTACGGCTCGGCGTCTCCGGCTTCCGCGTGGATGCGGCGTCGTTTCTGATCGAAGGCAAGGGCGCCCACGAATCCATCGAGGACGATCCTCATGATGTGTTGCGGCGGATGCGCGATTTTCTCTCCTGGCGGCGCGCCGATGCCATCATGCTGGCCGAGGCCAACGTGCCCTACGAACAGGTGCCGCTGTACTTCAAGGAAGGGGAGAAGATCCAGATGCTTTTCCACTTCATCCTGATGCAGAACATGTACCTCGCCATGGCGCGCGGGGATGCCTCCCGGTCATCGAGGTGCTGAAGGCTTCCCAGCCCATCCCGGAGACCACGCAGTGGGCTGTTTTCCTGCGCAACCATGACGAGCTGACCCTGGACAAGCTCACCGAGGCGGAGCGCCAGGAAGTCTACGCCGCCTTTGGGCCGGAGCCGGACATGCAGATTTATCACCGTGGCATCCGCCGGCGTTTAGCTCCGATGCTCAATGGCGATCTGGATTGTCTGAAGCTGGTGCACAGCCTGATGTTCGCGCTGCCCGGCACCCCGGTGCTGTGGTACGGGCAGGAGATTGGCATGGGCGAGAATCTGTCACTGCCGGAACGCAATTCGGTACGCACGCCGATGCAGTGGAACGATCGCCAGAGTGCCGGCTTCTCGACCGCCCCGCCCGAAAAGCTGGTGCGGCCAGTGGTCGATCGTGGCCCCTTCAACTACAAGAAGATCAACTTCGAGGCGCAGAGCCGCGACCCGGACTCCCTGCTTTCGTGGATGAAGAACCTCATCCGCGTGCGCAAGGAAAGCCCGGAAATCGGCTATGGCGACTGCCAGCTCATCGAGGTCGATGAGCCGAGTGTGCTGGCGCATCGCTGTGTGTGGGGCGACAGCGTGATGATCCTGCTGCACAACTTCTCTTCCAGGCCGGTCACCGTCAGGCTGGACTTCGACGAACGGGTCTATGAACTGGAAGATCGGCTCAGCGATCAACGCTACCAGGTGAAAATAAAGCATTCCCATGAAATTGAGCTGGGGCGCTACGGGTTCAGCTGGCTCCGTCCCGCCCGTCGCGGCTCCTGACCATCCATTCGGCCGAGCGCTCGGCTCCTCCGCAAAACCCGCCATCTGTCCCATGAGCGCGGGCCAGGTGGCCCATGGCCGCGTCCGTCGCATCCGTTAGCATACGCGACAAGAGTCAGCAGGCCAGATGCTGTTGTGTCACGCCTGCCGAACGAGAGAAGAAACCTGTGAAGAGGAAGCGATGATCAACTTTGGCTATGCGGTTTCAAGTGAAGAACATCGCCCGAACGATATTGTGCACCACCTCCGGCGGCGTCTCCGACCATTTCCATCCCTGGATCGACGAGCAGGGGCAGAGTCCGTTCGTCTGGACGCTGCTCGGCGGAATCGCCCAGGCCACCCACAGCATTCGCATTGGCACCGGCGTCACCTGCCCGACGATCCGCATCCACCCGGCCATCATCGCCCACGCCGCGGCGACCGTGGCCGCGATGATGCCCGGTCGTTTCTTTCTGGGGGTGGGCACCGGCGAGAACCTGAACGAGCATGTGCTCGGCGATCGCTGGCCAGCCTTCCGCATCCGCGCGGAGATGTTCGAGGAATCGATCGAGGTCATCCGCTTGCTCTGGCAGGGAGGCATGCAGTCGCACTATGGCAAGTACTACACGGTCGAGAACGCCCGTCTGTACACTCTGCCGGACGAGCCGCCGCCGATTGCCATCGCGGCTTCCGGCCCGGAGTCGGCGAAGATCGCTGGACGACTCGGTGAGGGACTCATCAACACCTCACCGGACGCGGAGGTCGTGCAGATCTTCAATGAGAATGGCGGTCGGGACCGGCCCAAGTACGGCAAGGTGACTGTTTGCTGGGCAAAATCCACCGCCGAAGCGCGCAAAACGGCCTACCGCTACTGGCCCACCGCCGGCCTGAAGGGCAATCTCTCGCAGGAGCTGCCCAGTCCGTCCGATTTCGAGCAGGCGGCGAAAATGGTCACCGAGGACCAGGTGGCCGAGGCGCTGATTTGCAGCAGTGAACCGAAAGACCATCTAGAGGGGATTCAGAAGTTCATCGACGCGGGCTACGACCACATCTACATCCATCAGGTCGGCCCCGATCAGGAGGGGTTCTTCAACTTCTACCAGAAGTCCGTCCTGCCGGAGCTGACTGAAAAGGCGTCGGCGCGCGCATAGGAAAGCGCCGCCAGGGGATTGATGCCCTGGCGGCACTTCGCACGACTAATTCTCGCCGCGCTTCACCCATTTGCCATCGTTCTCAGTTTTCTCATATTTATCCTTCACCGCAGCCCAGGCGACCTTGTGCGCGGTTTCCTCGCGCGAGGCGTCGTCGCGGCGGTCCTCTGCATCCTTGTACTGTTCCCAGGCGCTGTTGAACGCCGACCGGTAGAGCTCCTGCGCGTGCCGCGGCAGATTGTCTCGGACGCTCGTCGGCAGATCCTTCAGTTTGTCATAAGGCATGATCAACCAACTCCTCTTTCACTTCCTGATTTCTGAGGGGTGGCCAGGCGGGCCAGGATCTGGCCGTCCTCGACGCGGACCTCGTACAGCGGCTGCTCGTAGGTCGCTGGACTATGCACGACGCGCCCATCGCGCATGTCGAACACCGATTGATGCCAGGGGCATTCAATGCATACGCCGTCCACCACGCGGCCTTCCTCAAGCGGGCCGCCGGCATGGCTGCACACCGCGCCGATGATGTGGACAGTCTCGCCCTGCCGGAAGACCAGCAGCGGCACGTCGTCGATCTCGACGCGAATGGGTTTTGCCTCGGGGATGGTCTCCATGGCCGCGATCGGCGTCCAATCCTTCAGCTTCGCTTCGGGGACGTGATTTACGCCAACCCGGTGGCGATAGACCAGATCGCCGCCCAGCCAGGAACTAAGGGTGATCAGGATGAAACCGAACGCGCCGAACAACAGTGCCGTGCCCCGGTCTCCCTTCACCCGTGCCACCCCTGAGCGGATGTAGCACAACAGCGCCGCCGTATTCAGCAGCCCATGCGCTGCGCCGTAGCTGGCCGCGTTCTGCTTGATCGCCGAATAGTCGGCAATCCCGGCGATGGCCGTTGGTCCGGCGCTCAGAATGCCGATCCAGGTCAGCAGGTTGGCTGCCTTGCGAATGCTGCGAAAGCCCGGCACTAACCCCAGCAGATCGAAGACGAAGCCCATCGACCAGCTTCCAATCGTGACATCGGTGAGGATCGGGTGCAGTGGATGTCCGAAGGGCTTGCCATGGAGAAGGTCGGCCACCTGGCGGGTGATCTCGGCTGCTACGGGAGGCTGTCCCTCGCCGATCAGCCGGCTGTGAATGCCGCGCGCAACCTCAAGGCTGATCCGTCGGAACGGCTCTGATCCGTCGATCAGCCGATCGAGCTCGGGGCGCCACTGCTGCGGGTCCGATAGGGGATGGGGGGCTTTCGTCTGTTGAATTGGCAACTGCTCGTTCACGTTCATGCGCATCGGTTCCATTCCTGGGCGCTCGAATTCCCATTCTGACGCTACACCCCAACCAACCCAGGGACACCGCACGAGTGGCGGATACGTGCCCCCCTCCAACAGCCTATTTCGTTTTAGCACCCTTACCCTATCGCGCTTTATCCGCGTGGGGCTTATGGCGCACTCGCAACTCGACTTGAATAGAGAATGCGATGAAATGAGCAGCGGAAGGAACGCTTATGCAGGATCAACCCAAACCTCCATTCCCGGAGCAGCACCAGCCCAAGCCCGGCGTCGAGGCCGATCTCGACCCGCGCCCCCGCTATCTGGCGCCAAACTATCGTGGCAGCGGCAAACTGGAAGGTAAGGTCGCGCTGATCACCGGCGGCGACTCTGGCATCGGCCGGGCGGTGGCCGTGCTGTTTGCGCGCGAGGGCGCCGATGTCGCTTTTACCCATCTGGCGGAGGAACTGACCGACGCTCGGGAGACCTCGGACGCCATCACCGCCGAGGGACGTGCAGCGCTGCCCATCGAGTGTGACGTGACGGAGTTCGCCGAATGCCAGAGCGCCGTCGCGCAGACGGTCCAGCGTTTCGGCCATCTCGATATCCTGGTGAACAATGCCGCCTACCAGCAGCACGTCGACCGAATCGAAGACCTGTCCCTTGAACAGTGGGAGCGCACCTACAGAACTAACATCTTTGGCTACTTCTACATGGTGAAAGCGGCCATCGGTCATTTGAAAGCCGGTAGCGTGATTATCAACACCGGGTCGGTGACCGGCCTGGAGGGGAGCAAAGCCCTGCTGGACTATGCCTCCACCAAGGGGGCGATCCACACTTTCACCAAGGCCCTTGCTCAGCATCTGGTTGACCGCCAGATCCGTGTCAACTGTGTGGCGCCTGGCCCCGTCTGGACGCCTTTGAATCCCAGTGACCAGCCGTCGGAAAAGGTCGCCAAATTCGGCTCAGACGTCCCTTACAAGCGTCCCGCACAGCCGGAGGAGATGTCGCCGGCCTACGTCTATTTTGCCTCCGCGGCCGATTCCAGTTACGTCACCGGCGAGGTGCTCACGCTGCTTGGCGGCGAGACCATGGCCGGCTAATTTTCCAGCGCGTGTCTGAATAATTCCGCGCAGACGAGCGAGTCTGGGGAGACCACTCATGCACAACCTTCAGAATCTTTATGTGGAGCAGCTGCGAGATATCTATGACGCCGAAACGCAACTGGTCAGCGCTCTGCCCAGGATGGCGCAGTCGGCTGTTTCGCGTCAGTTGCAGCAGGCCTTTGTACAGCACCTCAATCAGACTCGTCTGCACGTCCAGCGGTTGGAAGAGGTGTTTCTGGGATTGAAGACCAACCCCTATGGCGAGACGTGTGAGGCCATGCGAGGGTTGATCCGTGAAGGCGAGAAAATCATGCAGCGCGACAGGAGCGCCAGCGTGCGGGATGCCGCTCTGATCGCTGCGGCTCAGCGGGTCGAGCACTACGAGATCGCCGCCTATGGCACAGTCTGCGTCTATGCCGACGAACTGGACGATGCCACGGGGAGGCGGCTGCTGAGCGACACGCTCAGCGAGGAACAGAAGACCGACATCATACTCGGCGAGCTGGCCGAAGAGGTCATTACGCCCGATCCGCTGGTGAAGCCTCAGCCGCCAGGACTCGCCGCTCTGTATCACGACTTTTCCAGTGCTCGCGCCACGATCGAAGCGTTGGTGGACGCCGGCATCGGCCATGAGCGGCTGAGCCTGATCGCGAACTACAGGGATGAGAGATATGCCGCCGTCATCCAAACGATGAGGCTCAGCGACGAGACGGTGACTTCGCCCACGAGTAAAGAGGGCGCGGGCTTTGGCGCCATCGTCGGGGCGCTGGCTGGCCTGGGGATCGCGCTGATTCCTGGCGTTGGCGGCTTTGTCGTGACCGGTGCGGCGGGGGCAGCCCTCTTCGCCGGAATCGGCGCAGTTGCGGGCGTGGTCACGGGCGGACTGACAGCCGGGCTGATCGACATCGGCATTGATGAAGATCGTGCCGTAACCTACACCGAGGGACTGGGCAACGGTGGGGCGTTGGTCGTCGCCCACGTCGATGACATTGGTCGCGAGCAGGTCGAGACGATCATGCGTTGGTACAACCCGGCCGAGATCCAGCCGATTGGACCCCAGTAGACTGAGCTGCACCGCCCGCTCTTCCGCGCAGAATTTGGTCTTCTGGCCCAAGCTTTTATAGGTCATTCGGCTACGGCGATTCAGCCGACATGGGCGTTCGCCTTTGTGACTGTCTGTGATGAAATGAGGAAGGAATGGCTCGCGACCATTCCTTATCCCGTTTGGCTTTTTGAGGAGGTTCCCTATGCGCGACCTTCAGGAACTGTACGAGGAACAACTGCGCGACGTTTATGACGCCGAGCAGCAGCTTGTGAAGGCGCTGCCCAAGATGGCCCAGGCGGCCACTTCGAGGCAGTTGAAGTCGGCGTTCGAGCAGCACCTGGATCTGACCCGTCAGCACGTGCAGCGTCTGGAGCGGATCTTCAACACGCTCAACGCCCGGCCGCAGGGCGAAACCTGTGAAGCGATGCAGGGCCTGGTCAAGGAGGGCGAGGAAGTCATCAGTAAGGACGGCGACTCCGATGTGAAGGACGCCGCCCTGATCGCCGCGGCACAGCGGGTCGAGCATTACGAGATCGCATCCTATGGCACGCTCGTGGCCTATGCCCGGCAGCTTGCCCATGACGACGCCCAGGATATCCTTGAGACGACCCTTCAGGAGGAAAAGGATACGGACAGCCAGTTGAGCGAGCTGGCGATGGGTTCGATCAACAAACGGGCGAATGCTCACTAGGCGCACCCCCAGGTACATCATCTGTTGACCGTTTCTCCAAAAAGGGGCGGCTCGGTGGGTCGCGACACGCCGAGCCGCCCCTTTCGCTTAACCACGAGGAGGTCGAGAAATGGACGATCGGGAGCATATTGACGCGGCAATTGAAGGAATTGTCGAGCAGATACGCAGTTACAGGTCGGAGATTGAGCGCCTGGATGCGTGTATCGACGATCTCAAGACGGAGCTGCGCGACTTGCTGGAGGCGCGCGGCGAAAGCTGGACAGATGCTGAAGGCTACGCCCGCGTCGTTTCCGACGGGGCGCGCACGCACTACAAGGCCGATTCGCTGGACGAGCTGATCATCACCGATCCGCTGCGCTACGGATGGCTGCGCGACTATCGCATCACCTCGACGGTGCAGGGCCGCGTGCAGGTGAAGTAGCTGCCGCGTCGCGGCAGCCTCGAAGGGGTTTACAGTCCATGTTATTCGACGGTTGGCAGAACATCTTCCGGGTACTCGTGATGGGTACGGCGAGTTACGTCGCTCTCATCGTTTTCCTGCGCCTTTCCGGTAAGCGCACACTGTCGAAGATGAACATGCTTGATTTCATTATCACCGTGTCGCTCGGTTCGGCCTTCGCGACCGTCACGCTGTCAAAAGATACTGCGCTGGCCGACGGCCTGACGGCGCTCGCTCTGCTCATTGCTCTACAGTATGGCGTGGCCTGGCTGTCCGTGCGCTCCAAACGGTTTCAGGAGCTGGTAAAAGGGGAGCCGGCGCTTCTTTTCTATCGCGGACACTATCTGAGCAAAACGATGATGACCGAACGCATCTCGCCGGAAGCGGTGCGCTTTGCAGCACGATCGCAGGGCGTTGATGATATGTCCACGCTGGGCGCCGTCATTCTGGAGACCGACGGCACATTCAGTGTTGTCCCCACATTCGAGGGCCGGGCCGGCAATGCGCTGGAGGATGTTCAATTGCCCGCTGCAATACAGGAGCACCCTGGCGGGAGCCGTCAGTAACTGCCCGAAAGGATCAACAAGAGAAAGGGAAGCAAAATGCAGCACATGAGCCATCAAACGATGAGCGATGAGATGCTGCGCTGCATCGACAACTGTATGGAATGTCACCGTGTTTGCGTGGAGACTACCGCCCACTGTCTGCAAATGGGCGACAAGCATGCCGAGCAGAGCCACATCCGGCTGCTGCTGGACTGCGCCCAGATCTGCCAGACCAGCGCCGACTTCATGATCCGCGGCTCGGACTTACACGGGATGACCTGCGGCGTCTGCGCCGAGGTCTGCCAGCGCTGTGCTCAGGATTGTGAGCGTCTGGACCCGGACGACAGTCAGATGCAGGCCTGCGCTGCCGCGTGCCGGCGCTGTGCTGCGTCCTGCGCCGAAATGGCCACCCGGAGCGGTGTGTAGCGCCAGACGCGTTGACAGCCGGGGGACACCGCCCCCGGCTGATGCAGTTCCGTTTCCCCCTGAGTGGGCTCAAACCTGGACCGTGTCTACTACAAAAGACCCATAAGAAAACCCTTCTAACAACCCATTTGTGCTCCCTGCCACAGTGGTAGTCTCTGTAGAGCACTAGTTTTCAATGCGGTTGTCCGATTCTCTGTCGCCCACTCCAGCGAGCAGACCCAACCGGTATCCGTAAAAAACGCGATGACCGGGACGAGATGATTCTCTGGCGGTACAGGAGTCATCGGATCCCCATGAATGCAGAGGATGTCGGCCATGACTGAAACAGTAGTCCTCCCCCGAACCCGCAGTGCCATACTCGCTTCACCCGGCGTATTCCATCACGCCAGCGTTCCCGAACGCCCACTTGCCCCGGATGAGGTGCGAATACGCCTCGAAGGCTGCGGCGTCTGTCGTTCGGATCTCGCCATGTGGAAGGGAACACCCCGGTTCAACTATCCACTCGCGCCCGGCTCCCCTGGGCATGAAGGCTGGGGGCGCATCGAGGCGATCGGTTCGGATGTTATCGGCCTCAAGGCGGGCGACCGCGTGGCGGCGCTTTCTTCCCATGCCTATGCCGAACAGGACGTTGCCAAGGCCTCGCAAGTCGTCAAACTGCCGGCGGACTTCCGCGTGCCATATTTCCCTGCCGCGCCCCTGGGCTGTGCCATGAACGTCTTCGAGCGCAGTGATATCCGGTCCGGCATGAACGTGGCCATCGTCGGCCTCGGCTTCCTGGGCGTGATTCTGACGCGTCTTTGCGTGGAGGCCGGCGCGACGGTGATCGCCATCTCTCGCCGACCGCACGGGCTGGAACTGGCCCGGCAGGCTGGGGCAAAGCACGTCATCTCCCTGCAAGCCGACTCGGTCGTAGGGCAGGTCATTTCCCTGACCTGCGCTGGCGGGTGTGATGTCGTGATTGAAACGAAAGGTAGCGCTGAGTCACTCGATCTTGCGGCGCAAATGGTCACTGAGCGCGGCCGCCTGGTTACCGCCGGCAATTTCCAGGAGGGTCCGCAGCAGCCGAACATGCAGCTGCGGAACTGGCGTGGATGGGCGGCCATCAACGGCTATGAACGCGACCCGCAGCGCTGCCTCGCTGGCATCACGGCGGCGGTGGCGGCGGTTCGTCGAGGTGTCCTCGACCTGACAGAACTGGTTGAGGTTTTTCCGCTGACCGAAATCGAGGAGGCGTTCCGTCTGACGGAGACGCGGCCCGCGGGATTTGTCAAAGCGGTGGTGGTGCCTTCATGAACCGGCGCGCCATATGCCTGCTTCAGAGCTCGCTTTTCTATCAACAGCTTCAGGAAGGTCTGCCGTGAACATCGTCGTTCTAGGTCTATCGATCACGTCATCATGGGGAAATGGGCATGCGACCACTTACCGGGGGCTGCTGAGAGAATTCTCGCGGCGTGGGCACCATGTCGTCTTTCTGGAGCGCGATGTTCCCTGGTATGCGGCGCAGCGCGATCTGCCGAAACCGCCCTACTGCCAGACGATTCTTTACTGTGATTTCGACGAACTGGTGCAGCGCTACACCGCGCTGGTGCGCGACGCCGACATCGTGATGGTCGGCTCCTATGTGCCGGAAGGCGTCTCGGTTGGCCACTGGGTCAATGACGTTGCGCTGGGGACCACAGTCTTCTACGATATTGACACGCCGGTCACGCTGTCGAAGCTGGAGCGTGAAGATTACGAGTATCTGACGCCGGAACTCATTCCACGCTTCGACCTGTATCTCAGCTTTACCGGCGGGCCTGTGCTGGAGACGCTTCAGCAGCGCTACGCCTCGCCCGACGCCCGACCGCTGTACTGCTCGGTCGATCCCGAACTGTACTATCCCGAGGGCACCGGCTTTCAATGGGACATCGGCTATATGGGCACCTACAGCGAGGACCGGCAAGCCGGCCTGGATAAACTGATGCTGGAGGCGGCCCGGCATTGGCCGCATGGCGGGTTTGTCGTTGCTGGTCCCCAGTACCCGGACAGCATCGTCTGGCCGAAGAACGTGGATCGTATCGAGCATCTGCCGCCGCAGGAACACCGGCAGTTCTACAACCAGCAGCGCTTCACCCTGAATCTCACCCGTTCCGATGTGCGCCGGCTCGGTTACGCGCCAAGTGTGCGACTCTTCGAGGCTGCGGCCTGTGGAGTGGCGATCGTCAGCGATCACTGGCCGGGTATCGACAACTTTTTCACGCCAGGTAGAGAGATTCTGATCACCTATTCGTCGGATGAGACGCTGTACTACCTGCACGACACCTCGCCCTCGCAGCGGCGCCGCATCGGTCAGCGGGCACGGCAGCGGGTGCTTCAACAGCACACCGCCGCACACCGCGCCCAGGAACTGGAGGCGTATCTGCTGGACAAGATGACGTCGCGCAAGCGCTCGATCGCCTGACCCGAGCAAAGCGCGACACTATCCAGGTTACCCAATCGCAGATAGCCCATCTGGCGTATGCCGGATGGGTCGTTTTCATATACCCTCAACGGATTGAAAACGAATCTGGCCAAACACCATGCTCCTCAAAACCGTCCTTGTCCCCATTGGGGACGCAATGCAATCCGAGACTGCCGTTCAGCAGGCCGCCACCGTCGCTGAAGCTTTCTCCGGAAAGGTGACTCTGCTTGGTATGTTGCAGCCGGGCGAGCAGGCCGAAGCCCAGGGGTTCATCGACCCGGTTGCCTGGAACGCCGCCCGGACGCGCAAGCACGCGGCTCTGACTGAAGTGGTGGCACGCCTGGAAGGCCAGGGTGTGCCGGTCGAGATGGAGATGCTGGACGTTTCCAGCGCGATGCAGGTGCTGCGCCATGTGGATGCGGGCCATTTTGACCTGGTGGTCGTCTCCGAGCAGGACGCCGTACTTCGAGCCATGCTTCGCGAGATGCTGACGTATTCGTCCACGCCGATCTGTGTGGCGCGCGGTCCGGCTGGGACTCGCTTCCGTCGCATCATGGTGCCCCTGGATGGTTCGCAGCGCGCTGAGTGCATGCTCCCCCTGGCGACCACCCTTGCCCAGTCGCTCGGCGCTACCCTGCTGCTCACGCACATCATCAAGGAACCTGAGATGCCGCAGCGTATGAGCCACAAAGCGGAAGATATTCAACTCGTCGAGCAGTTGCTCGACCGGAGCCAGCAGGAGAGCGAGCGGTATCTGAATGAGCTCGTCGCGCGTCTGCCCGTGCCGGCCGAGACGTACATTGCCGTGCACCAGAGCATCGCGACAGCGCTTCAGGACGTAATCCGTCAGCAGGCCATCGATCTGGTGGCGGTGTGCGCCCATGGGTATGTCGGGTTGCCCGAGCAGCCGCTCGGCGGAATCACCAACAGCTTGCTGGAGGCCAGCCCTGCATCGGTGCTGATTCGCCAGGACCTACCGTCTGCTCTGCCTCAGGCTGAATTCGAGGCCAATGGTCGCCATCCCGGAGGCGGCTGAGCATGCAGGACTCCGTCACCCATCCGGAATCCGTGGCGCAGAATCCGGTTCCGGAGAAGGCACGGTCAACGGTCGAAGAATTTGCCACGGAGGCGGCCTCGGCGCTTCCGCCCGCGCGCTCAGGACGGGGGCAGATGCCGTCCGCACTGAAGGGTTTGGAGTCATTTGAACGCAACCTGAACCGCCTGAGCCGCCGGTCCGCGCAGTCCAGCCTGCCCGATGGCGCTGTCGCCTCTGCCCGCGAATGGCTGCTCGACAACGACTACATCGTCCAGCGGGCGCTGCGCCAGGTCGAGGCCGACCTCCCCGAAGAATACTATCGCGAGCTGCCCAAACTCAGCGGCGGACCGCTCGACGGTCTGGCCCGGGTCTATGTGGCAGCCCGTTCCTTCACGGAGTTTGCCGAGGGCCAGGTGGCCGCGCCGTCGGCCGAAGCGTTCCTCGTCCACTTTCAGGAGACGGCGCCGCTGACCATGGGCGAGCTGTGGGCCTGGCCGACCATGCTGCGGCTGTGCGCTCTGGAAAACCTGACCTGGGCGCTGGAGCAGACCGCCGAATCGGTCGAGTTCAGCGACCGTTTTTCCGCTGCCGTCACCGATCGTCTCCGTGAGCACCACCCCGAACCGCAGATGCTGGTCGGCGCCAGCATCACCGGCCTGCGGTTGCTCAATACGCGCGACTGGCCGGACTCTTTCGAGGCTGTCAGTCGTGTCGAGGCCATTCTGCGGCGCGACCCAGCTGGGGTGTACCCGCTGATGGATTTCGAGACGCGCAACCAGTATCGAGGCGTCATCGAAAAGCTGGCGATCGCCACGGAACGCGACGAGGAACAGATCGCGGATACGGTGCTCCTTCTGGCGCGCGAGGTCATGAGTCGTGATGGGCAGGGGAGTGTCGGCCATAGCGCCGAGTCTGCGCTTCCCTTCGTCGAGCGGCGCGATGCGCATGTCGGCTACTTTCTCATCGACGACGGCAGGCGACAGCTCATCGAGGCGCTTGGCGACCACCCGTCGCTCCTCCAGCGCCTGGGCGGCGGCCTGAAGCCGTACCGGACGGCGCTGTATATTGCCGCCATCCTGGCCATCACCCTGCTGATCACCCTGGTCATGGCGGCCTATGCCTGGGGGTCACAAGGGACGGCGGCGCAGATCGTCGTCGCCGGGCTGGTGGCCATCCTCCCCGCTTCGGTCGCGGCTGTCCACCTGGTGAACTGGCTGGTCGTGCGCCAGACGAAGCCTTCGCGCCTGCCCAAACTCGACTTCAGCGAAGGACTGCCGGCTGCCTTCCGCGGACTGGTCGTGATCCCGTCGCTGCTCACCGACGCGGAGGAGGTTCAGTCGCTGGCGGCACAGCTGGAACTGCATTTTCTGCGCAACCCGGACCCGCATCTGCGCTTCGCGGTGCTGGCCGATTTCACCGACGCCCCTGAAGAGCAGGCGGAGGGCGACGACGCGCTGATCACGCTCGCCAGGAACGCCGTCGACGCGCTGAATGCGCAGCATGGCACAGACCAGAACCGGCCGTTCTACTTCTTCCTGCGCCGCCGCCAGTGGAACCCGGCCGAAGATTGCTGGATGGGCTACGAACGCAAGCGCGGCAAGCTGGAGGAATTCAACCAGATCCTGCTGGACCCGGAAGCCGACACCTCGTTTTTCGTCCGGCATGGCGATCTGCGGGCGCTGGCCGGAACGCGCTACGTCATCACGCTCGATGCCGACACCATCATGCCGCACAGAGCCGCCCAGAGGCTGGTCGGCACGCTGGCCCATCCGCTCAACCGTCCGGTCTTCGAGCCGGGGACTCAGCGCGTGACGGCGGGCTATACGGTGCTTCAGCCGCGCGTCGAACTGCTCCCCAGCGTCAAGAATCGCTCGGTCTTTGCGCACATCATGGGCGGCGACACCGGTTTCGACCTGTACACGCTCGCCGCCTCTGATGTCTACCAGGATCTGTTCGACGAGGGCATCTACGTCGGCAAGGGCATTTACGATGTGGCCGCCTTCGAGCGCAGTCTGCGCGCCTGCGTGCCGGAAAATGCGCTGCTCAGTCACGATCTGTTTGAGGGGATCCACGGGCGTGCCGGGTTGGTGACCGACATTGTGCTGGTCGAGGATTATCCCACCCACTACCTGGCCTTCACCAAACGGCTGCACCGCTGGATTCGCGGCGACTGGCAGCTTCTGCCCTGGCTGATGCCGCGTGTGCCGCGGGCTGGCGGGGTGACCGCGCCCAACCCGCTCTCTGCCCTCAGCCGCTGGAAGATTTTCGACAATCTGCGCCGCAGCCTGGAGCGGCCGGCGCTGCTGCTTCTGTTCGCCATGGGGTGGCTGTGGCTGCCGGGATCGCCCTTCGTGTGGACGGTTGTCGGCCTGCTGGTCCTGTGGCTGCCCTTCATGGTCGGCGTGGTGACTCTGGCCGTTGCCAACACTGCCACCGCCCGCCTGACCAGAGCGCACGAGACGCGTATCTCCGTCCTGATCGCTCGTTGGAGCCTGACGCTCATTTTCCTCCCCTACGAAGCGACGGTCGTCGTCGATGCCATCGTCCGCACGCTGATCCGCCTGGCGCGCCGGCGTCGTCTGCTGGAATGGTCCACGGCCGCCGCGACCATGCAGGCGCTCGACCAATCGGGCCGGAACCGGGCCTGGCGTCAGATGTTGAACGGACTTCTGCTGACGGGTGCCCTGGGGCTGGGGGTGATGCTGCTGCGCCCGGCCGCGTTTCTTCCGGCGTTTCCCCTGCTGACCATCTGGATGGCCGCGCCGTACTTCGCCGCGCGCCTGAGCCGGCCATACTGGACCGAGCCGACCCCTGAACGGCTCCCGGAAGACGCCCTGCGACAGCTTCGCATGGTGGCGCGCCGCACCTGGCTCTTCTTCGAGGCCTTCGTCGGCGCCGACGACCGCTGGCTGCCGCCCGACCATTACCAGCAGGACCCGAACCCACGCGTCAAGCACTACACCTCGCCGACCAACATCGGCCTGATGCTGCTTTCGACGCTGGGCGCCCGTGACCTGGGCTATATCGGCACCCTGGAACTGGTGCTTCGGGTGCGCTTCGCCTTCGACACCATCGCCCAGTTGGAGCGCCACCGCGGCCATTTGCTCAACTGGTATCAGACTCAGTCCCTGGACAGCCTGAAGCCTCGCTATGTGTCCACCGTCGACAGCGGCAACTACGCCGGCTGCCTGATGACCCTCAGTACCGGCCTGCGCGATCTGCTGAGTCGCCGGCGATCAGCCCGGCGCGCTGGCAGGGATTGATCGACACCCTGGATGTCATCGGCGATCTGGCGGATCAGCTCCTGGAGGATGCGGGGAACCGCGCCGTCGAAGGCGCTGGATCGGTGAAGGATATCGTGGCTGCGGCGCGTCAGGCCATGGTCGACGTCAGCGCCAACCCGGCGCGCTGGGGAGGACAGTTGAACGCGCTGGTGAATTCGGACTGGCCGGCGCTGAACGCCGCGGTTGTCACGACCCTCGCGCGGTTGGAGGGTCGCCTGGCGGCGCGGGTGTCCGATCTGCACACCTACCTCGGCCGCCTGCGGCATCAACTGATCAGCTTGCAGCGAGACATCGAGCAGTTGACTCCCTGGCTGCTCTACATCGACCGCGCGCCGGCGGCGCTCCGCGCGACGTTGGAGGCACTTCCTCCGCTCAAAGAGACTACGAAAGCCGCGCAGCACGTCCGCGCCGCGCTGGACGATCTGGAATCGGCGGCAGGCGCTTCCACGGGCGCCGACGCCGAGAGCGGCCAGGCCTGGAAGCGCGAGCTGCGTCAGGCGCTGGCGGCCAGCGAGCTCAGCGTGCGCGACCTGCTGTCGGATCTGGAGAAGGTGCGCGGCCAGATCGATCGCGAACTGGATGCCATTGACTTCAGCTTCCTCTACGACGAGCAGCGCAACCTGTTCCGCATCGGCTACAACGTCGAAAGCGAACAGCCCGACGCCAGCCACTACGATCTGCTGGCCTCGGAGGCGCGGCTGGCCAGCACCATCGCCATCGCTCGGGGAGAGGTGCCCTACAAGCACTGGTTGTATCTCGATCGGCCGATCGCCTCGCTGGCCGGCGGCCAGGTGCTCCAGTCGTGGAGCGGCACGATGTTCGAATACCTGATGCCGCTGCTGCTCATGCGTCAGGAAGCGGGCACGCTCCTGAGCAGCAGCACCTTCGGCGCGGTCGAGGTGCAGATGAACTACGGCCGGGAGCATCGCACGCCATGGGGAATCTCCGAGTCCGGCTTCTACGTGTTTGATGCCGATCAGAACTACCAGTACCGCGCCTTCGGCGTGCCGGAGCTGGCGTTGAAGCGCGGTCAGGATCTCGATCACGTGGTCGCGCCTTACGCCTCCATGCTGGCGCTGACGCTCCAGCCCCGCGCCGTGATCGACAATCTGTGCCAGTTGGTCCGTGTTGGCGCGCTCGACACCTACGGGTTGATCGAAGCGGTGGATTACACGTCGAGCCGGCTGCCGCTCGGTCGGCAGCGCGCGCTGGTGCAGGAGTACATGGCGCATCATCAGGGCATGATCCTGCTGTCGCTGGTCAACTTCCTTCAGGAAGAGATCATGGTGCAGCGCTTCCACGCCAATCCCGAGATCCAGAGCGTGGATCTGCTGCTGCTGGAACAGATGCCCACGCAGATCGAGGAGAAGCAGATTCCGCCGGCGTCCGTCGAATCCACGGCGCAGGAGGAAGCGATCCCGCTGAACCTGGCGCCCTGGGAGTTGCCGGCCGGCGGGATGCTGCCCCAGGTGCATTATCTGTCGAACGGACGTTACGCGGTCATGCTGACCGGCGCGGGCAGCGGCTACAGCCAATGGAAAGGCCGGGCGATCACCCGCTGGCGTGCCGATACCACGCTCGACGAGTGGGGAACCTGGCTCTATCTGCATGACCGGGAGAGCGGCGATCTGTGGTCGGCGGGACGTCAACCCATTGGCGGTGAACCGGAGCGCTTGCAAGCCATCTTCCATCCGCACAAGGTCGAGTTGGTGCGCCGTGACCATGGGATGACCTCTCGTCTGGAGGTGGTCGTCCCGCCCGACGACGATCTGGAGATCCGCCGCCTTTCGGTGACCAATCACGGTGGGCGCACCCGGACCCTGACCGTGTGCAGCTATGCCGAAATGGTCATGGCCGCCCAGAGCGCCGATCAGCGTCACCAGGCGTTCAACAAGATGTTCATCGAGAGCGAATTCCTGCCCGGAGAAGGCATTCTGCTCTTTCGCCGGCGTCTTCGCTCCATTCACGACGAGCCGTTCTTCGTGGCGCACCTGCTGGTGTTCGAAGACAGCCCGGGGTCTCCCTCCGCTGTCCGATTCGAGACCGACCGGGCGCAGTTCCTGGGCCGGAACGGCACCCCCGATGCGCCGGCAGCGCTGGCCGAGGGTCGTCTGGCGCTCAGCGGCACGAGCGGCGCGACGCTCGATCCCGTCATGGCGCTGGCCCAGGAGATCGAGATTCGTCCGCACGCCACGACGCAGATCGCCTTCCTGACTATCGCCGGCAGCGATCGGGCCGAGGTGCTTCATCTGGCCCGGGCTTACAGCCAGTGGACGCGCATCGACCACGCCTTCGACCAGGCGCGCTATCAGGCCCAGCGTGAACTGCGGCATTTGGATCTCGACAGTCCGGCGCTGGAACGCGTGCAGATTCTGCTGTCCGGGCTGCTCTATCCGCAGGCGCGGCTCCGCGCCGAAGCGGAAACGCTGGCGGCCAGCACGCTGTCCCAGCCGGCGCTCTGGGGGCATGGTATCTCCGGCGATTTTCCAATCATGCTGGCCGAAATCGGCGCGGCCGACGAGCTGGGTCTGGCCGCCGAGCTGATTCAGGCCCACACCTACTGGACCCACCGGGGCTTTCGCTCCACGCTGGTCCTGCTCAATACCCACGATACTGGCTATGACCAGGCGCTTGGCAATCAACTGCTGAATCTGGTCACCCGCATGCACAGCAGTCTGCTGCTCAACCGTCACGATGGCATTTTCATCCTGCGCGCCGAGCAGTTGAACGAGGCCAATCTCGCGCTGCTGAGGAGCGCGGCGCGCGTCCGGCTGATCGGCCAACAGGGGTTACTGGCCGACCAACTCAAAAGCCTGGAGCGCCCGCGTGCCGATCTGCCGGCCTTCTTCCCGACGCTGCCGCTGTCCGAGATCGAGCGGCCCGGCGAGGTCGTTGCCCGTCCCGCCGACCTTTTGTTCGACAACGGCTACGGCGGATTCACCCCGGCCGGCGACGAATACGTCATGCGGATCGCGCCGGATCAGCCCACGCCGGCGCCGTGGTCGAACGTGATCGCCAACGAGCAGGGCGGGTTCGTCGTCACCGAAAGTGGCGGCGGCTTTTCCTGGGCCTTCAACAGCGGTGAGAACCGCCTGACGGTCTGGCGCAATGACCCGGTGGCCGATCGACCGGGCGAAGCTGTCTACCTGCGCGACGAGGAGACCGGCGCCATCTGGTCGCCAACGCCGCTCCCGGCCGGCTCTGGTCAGCCGCATCTTGTCCGCCATGGGTTCGGCTACAGCGTCTTCGAACACCGCTGCCACGGGATCGATCAGACGCTGACCCTCTTCACCGCGCCCGACGATCCGGTCAAGTTCGCGCGCCTCCGCCTGCGCAACACACTCGATCGGCCGCGCCGCCTGACGGTGACCTACTATGCCGAGTGGGTGCTCGGTCCCACGCGCGATCTCACGCAGCAGTATCTGATCCCGGAATTCGACGCCGAGACGGGGTCGCTGATGGCGCGCAACCCGTACAGCATCGAGTTCGGATCGCATCAGGCATTCCTCACCGCCAGCAAGCCGCTGCACGGGTTCACAGCCGATCGCATGGAGTTCCTCGGCCGCTTCGGGGATTATCGCCAGCCCGCCAGTCTGCGCCGCATCGGCCTGAGCGGAACTGTGCGCGCCGGCCTGGACGTCTGCGCGGCGATTCAGCTTCACGTCGACCTGCCGCCCGGCGGCGAAGAAGAGGTCTGCTTCATCCTGGGGCAGGGGCAGGACCGCGCCGCTGCGCTCGACCTGAGCCGGCAGTACCGGCAGGCGGAGGCGATCCAGTCTGCCTGGGAAGAGACGCGCCGGCGCTGGCGAGATGTTCTGGGCAGCATCGTTGTCCGGACCCCCGACCAGGCCATGAATCTCCTCCTGCCCTGGCTGCTCTACCAGGCGCTGGCCTGCCGCATCTGGGGGCGCTCAGCTCTTTACCAGTCGAGTGGGGCGTACGGTTTCCGCGATCAACTACAGGACGTCATGGCGCTCCTGCACGCGCGGCCCGATCTGGCTCGCCGGCATATTCTCGAAGCGGCGCGACACCAGTTCGAGGCGGGCGACGTGCTGCACTGGTGGCATCCGCCGGCCGGGCGCGGGGTGCGCACCCACTTCGCCGACGATCTGGTCTGGCTGCCCTTCGTCGTCGCACACTACGTCGGCGTCACTGGCGACGAGGGCCTTCTGCGTGAAGAGGTGCCGTTCCTCGTCGCCGATCCACTCCGTCCCGGCGAAGAGGAGCGCTACGGCCTGTACCAATCGACCGCGCAGGAATTCACCATCTACGAGCACTGCCTGCGCGCGCTGGACAGGGGATTCACTCCGGGCGCGCACGGCCTGCCACTGATGCAGGCGGGTGACTGGAACGACGGCATGAACCGCGTCGGCGTCGAGGGCCGGGGCGAGAGCGTGTGGATGGCCTGGTTCCTCTATACGACTCTGGACCGCTTCCTCCCGCTCTGCGAGGTCATGGCGGACCCGACGTCGGCGGCAAAAACGCGCGCTCGTTTGTCGGCCCTGAGCACTGCCGTCGAGCAGCATGCCTGGGACGGGGAGTGGTACCGGCGGGCCTATTACGATGACGGCACGCCGCTTGGCTCGGCAGAGAATCGCGAATGCCGCATCGACTCGCTGACCCAGTCCTGGGCCGTACTTTCCGGCGCGGCCGACCCTGGACGCGCCGGCCGGGCCATGCAGTCCGTCGAAGAACACCTGGTCCGCGAGGCCGACGGCCTGATCGCGCTCTTCACGCCGCCGTTCGACCGCACCGAACACGACCCCGGCTACATCAAGGGCTACCCGCCCGGCATTCGTGAGAACGGCGGGCAGTACACGCACGCCGCGCTGTGGTTCGTCTGGGCGCTGGCCGAGATGGGGCAGGGCGACCGCGCCGTGGACCTTTTCGCCCTGCTCAACCCGATTCTTCACAGCGACACGCGCGCTGAAGCCGACCACTATCGCGTGGAACCTTACGTCGTCGCCGCCGACGTCTACGGCGCGCCGCCGCACACTGGGCGCGGGGGGTGGACCTGGTACACCGGCTCGTCGGGCTGGATGTACCGCCTCGGCGTCGAGGCCATTCTGGGGCTTCGCCGCGCCGGTGCGGCGCTGATCATCGACCCGCGCATCGCCCGCGACTGGCCGGGCTTCGAAGTCGATTACCGTTACGGTGGCAGCGTCTATCACATTCGCGTGGACAACTCACGGCGCGTTCAGTCCGGCATCGCGACGCTAACTCTGGACGGCGTGCCGCTCGATGCGGGGCCGAAGGCCATCCCGCTGGTCGACGATGGTCAACCTCATGTGGTCGCCGTCGTGCTCGGCTGAGGTCGCCGGCCTGGGTCAATTGGCCTGTTCGGAATCCCGTCGAGTGGTCCATGGTGCCGCTGGCACGCGACCCTATAATCACCTTTGACATCCGGCAGGACGACCTGCTGTCACGCAGGCCCACGACCCCATCAGTCAATCTCAAGCAAGGGTTTTCAAGCAACCACATCCCTCCCTACTGCTTCGACGCCACAACAGACGTCCGCGCTTTTGTGCGGCGTGCCCATACCATAGGCCACAGCATACGGCGGAAGCGGAGGGACCTCATTAGAAATCAAGGAGAACACGCAAATGGCAAACGAAATCAAGGGCAAGCGGGTGGCCATTCTGGTCGAAAAGGGCTTTGAGCAGGTCGAACTGACCCAGCCGAAGGCGGCCCTGGAGTCGGCCGGCGCGCGCACCCACATCATCTCCCCGCACAACGGCACGGTCTCGGGTTGGGACCGCACCAACTGGGGCGACGAATTTCGCGTCGATGTGCCGCTTCAGCAGGCGCGCCCGGAGGACTACGACGCGCTGCTGCTGCCCGGCGGCGTCATGAATGCCGATCATCTGCGTCGGGACGAGCAGGCTCAGCAGTTTGTGCGGGCCTTCTTCGAGGCGGGCAAGCCCGTGGCCATCATCTGCCATGCCCCGTGGATTCTCATTGATGCCGGTCTCGCCTCCGGTCGCAAGCTGACATCCTATCCGTCTCTGCAAATGGATTTGAAAAACGCCGGCGCGGAGTGGGTGGATGAAGAGGTGGTGGTCGATCAGGGCTTGGTGACCAGCCGCAACCCCGACGACATTCCGGCCTTCAATCGCAAGATGATCGAGGAAATTGCCGAGGGCGTGCACGTACGCTGACGCCTGTTGAACGAATCAGTAGAGAAGCGAGGAAGCAAGATGGTGATGAATCGTAAGTTCTCACAAAGGCTCGCCCTGGGAATCGTGCTCGTATTGTCAATGGGCCTGATGGCGATTGCAGTGGCCGCCCAGGATGCGGCGACCGATGCCAGTGGGGCCGCCGCCACCCTGCAAAACGCCAACGGCGAGACGGTTGGGCCGGTCACGCTGACATCCTTCAACAACAACAAGATCGTGCTCACGGCGCAGTTTGCCGGGCTGCCGCCGGGCTTCCATGGGTTCCACGTCCACTCGGTGGGGAGCTGTGAGGACAGCGGTGCCGGGCTGTTTTCGGCGGCAGGTGACCATCTCAACCCGACCGGCGCCAGTCATCCCGACCATGTGGGCGATCTGCCGTCGCTGCTGGTCCACCAGGATGGGACGGCCTACCTCAGCCTCACGACCGATCGCTTCACGATTGCCGATCTGTTCGACGCCGACGGCAGCGCCCTGATCATTCACGCCAATCCCGATAACTTTGCCAACGTTCCGGAACGTTTCGGCGCGCCCGATCAGGAGACGCTTGCCGGCGGTGACTCTGGTGAGCACATCGCCTGCGGCGTTCTGATGCAGGTGGGCGCTATGCCCGCCGACGCTATGGGGGCCGCCACCGCTGAGGCGACGGCTGAGATGGCCGGCGTTGGCGAGCCGACCCCCACGCCCTCTGGCTGATCCATAACTCACGTGGAATAAGTGAACGGCGGTCCATTTCGCGCGAAATGGACCGCCGTTTTGGTATGGCCAACGCTGAGGGCTGGGTTTGCTGTGTGCTGGCTATCCGCCCTTGGTGATGTGCGTCGGGCGAATCCGATAGGTGACGCGGGTTTCCTTCCCGCGCATCGCCTCGTTGCGGGCATAGTAATCGGGCTGATTGCGATACTTGGCGCTCAACCGGTTGATCACCTCCAGCCCGCTGGCCTCGTCAATCGCTTCGATCACACCGCGCACCTCGATCCAGCGGTAGGGATCGTCCGGGTCCATCGCCATCACCGTCACCTGCGGGCGCGCCTCCATATTGCGGTCTTTTCGCCGTCCGCGCGCGGTGTTGATGATGAGATGCTGCCCATCGTAGTCCACCCAAACCGGCGTCACCTGGGGCTGCCCGTTCGGGTTGACCGTGGCCAGCGCCACCACGACCGGACGTTCAAACAGATCGCGGTGCGATTCTGGGAGAGTTAGCGACATTCCAGTACTCCTCTGCACTATCGAATAGAGACAACCCATGGGTTGGTTTCGGATCGCACGCAAAATCGCAGGGCAGACGTCGAGACTCGGACCCGCCCCGTCCTTGGCGTTTCTGTACTCTACACCGTCTCCACAGAGACGCAAAGACGGTCTAAGCCTTTTCTCAGCCGCGTGGTTCCATGCCGTGGTGCACCAGCGGCACGCGCGGGTCTTTCCAGGTCCAGGTGCCTTTCACCCAGGCATAGGCCGGGTCGTCGGTCGCCGTCAGCACCTGCGCCGAGCCGGCCAGGAAGTTGAGATAGTACGTCGTATAGCCGTGGGCGCTGACCACCGGGTGATAGCCTTCGGGGACCAGCACCGTGTCGTGATTCTGCGCCATCATCAGCCCGTCGATGTGCCGGTCGTCGGTGTACACGCGCTGATAGGCATAGCCGTTCGGGTGGTCGATCTTGTAGAAGTAGATCTCCTCCAGGTCGGCCTCCAGCAGTTTTCCCTCGGCGTCGACCCGGTGCACGTCGTGCTTGTGCGGCGGGTAACTGCTCCAGTTGCCGGACGGGGTATACACTTCGACGCAGACGATGCGGTGGCAGTCGAAACCGGGCGGGATGATGCCGTTGATCTGGCGGGTGGCATTGGCCCCACCGCGAATCTCGATGGCGCTCATTTCCGGCGTGACAAGCTGCGTTGGGTGGTCCTGATCGGTGGGCACCCAGCACGAGGCGAACTCGAAGCCGTCGGTCAGCGCCTCGATCTCAAAGTCCTTGTTGCGCGACAGGTAAAGCGCGTAGGGCATGCCGCTGAAGACGTTCGGCCTGCGCCCCACCCGCGCGAAGTCGCCATCGCTGGAGCGGATGGTGCAGACGCCGCCCAGGATGACGATGGCGTTCTCGTACCCGCCGGTGTTCTGGCCGAAGGTCTCACCTTTGTTCAGGCGCATGGCCGACATGTTCAGATATTCCCAACCGGCATCGGCGGCGCGCACACGGGCGAATTCCCCCGTCCCAGCGGTATCGATCGATTTGAGCAGCATGGTCTCTGCGGTGTACTGCATGGTTCTCTCCCTCGTGTGTGGTTACAGCCAGCGCGCTTTCAACGTTCGCGCTTTCAACGTTCGCGCTTACAGCCTTCGCGCTTACAGCCTTCGCATGTGGAAGCCGCCATCCACGTTGATCACCTCGCCGGTCGAGAAGGGCAGCGCGTCCTGGGCGATGGCGGCGACAATGCGCGCCACATCCTCCGGATACCCCCAGCGGCGGATCGGTGTCAGCCCCTCGCCGATCAGATTGTCGTATTTGGCCGTCACCGCCTCGGTCATATCGGTGGCGATGATACCGGGCCGAATCTCGTAGACATTGATGCCGTGCTCGGCCAGTCGGTCGGCGAACAACTGCGTCATCATGCCCATGCCGGCCTTGGCGATGCAGTACTCGCCCCGGCTGATGCTGCTGGTGTAGGCGCTGATCGACCCGATGTTGACGATCTTCGGCAGGGCCGCGCGGCCGGCGTCCTTCTGCGCGATCATCTGCCGGGCGACGCGCTGCGTCAGGAAAAACGGCCCCTTCAGATTGATGTCGTTGACCTCGTCATAGCTGGCTTCGGTGATCTCCAGCAGATCTGCGCGCTGGCGCGGGGCCACGCCGGCGTTGTTCACCAGCAGGTCGATGCCGCCACCCCAGGCCAGCGTTTCGTCGATCAGCCGCTCCCGGTCGGCCGCGAGACTGACGTCGGCCTGCGCGGTCGTGGCCTTCCCGCCGGCGGCGGCGATTTCAGCGGCCACCTCCTCGGCGGCTTCGCGGCTGCCGCGGTAGTTGACGGCAACCGACCAGCCCGCCGCGCCCAAAGCCAGCGCGATCCCCCGGCCGATTCCCCGTCCGGCTCCGGTCACCAGCGCGATCCTGGTCGACTCAGCCATCGCGCAGCACCTTGTCCACCGCTTCGAGGAAGAAGTGATCGCCCCACATCACGCTCTCGTCCACGCCCAGCCCCTTGCGCTGGTGGTACATGCCGTGTTTGAGCAGCCCCTCCCACCCCGGCGTCTGGTCGGCCAGGAATTCCGGGCCGGTGAGCGTATCCAGGATGCGATGGGCATATTCCCGGTAGTAGCGGGCGCGGACCGGGTCGCTCGTCAGTTTGGCGAGGTTGAGCATGCCGCTGGCTGCGATGGCCGCCGCGGAGCTCTCGTAAGGCAGGACGGAATTCAGAGGCTCGCGCCAGTCGTTGGGCGGGACGCCGTGGTCGGGTGTCTGCTCGATATAATAGGCGGCGCAGGCCTCGGCTGTCTGCAAAAAGCGCGCATCGCCGGTGAACGCGTAGGCGGTGCCGAAGCCGTACAACGCCCACGACAGCCCGCGCGCCCACGACGAGTCGTCGCGCCAGCCCTGGTGCGTCGTCTGACGCAGGAATTCGCCGGTTTCCAGGTTGAACAGGCCCTCGTGTGAGGTGCTGCCGTCGCCGCGCACCAGATAGCGCCGCGTCGTCACGCAGTGCTGGTTGGCGACGCGCAGCAGGTTGGCATCACCGGTTTGCTGGGCGGCGTAGAAGATGATGCCGACGTTCATCATAATGTCGATGAATAGGCTGTCCTCGTCGACGAACGAACGCAGATACTGGCCCTTCTCCTTGAAGCGCAGCGCCAGCGTCTGCCCGGCCTCGATCACCACGGCGTTGATGGCCGGGTCGCCGGTCTGGTCATACCACCGCTTCCAGGTGGACCAGAACAGGAAGCCGAGGTCGTGCACGCTGCGATCCAGCTTGCGCTCTTCGATCAGGCGGGAGTAGTGTTCCGCCTGCCCCCGCCACCAGGGATCGCTGTTGCGAGCGGCGATCAGCCACAACTGCCCACCCAGAAAGCCCTCGCACCAGTTGGTCCAGCTTTCCCCGCCGATCTTCCACTTGCCCGCCTCGGTGACCATCGGAAAGGCGTCGGGGTGGGTGGTGACGAGGTGGCGAAGCTGTTTTTCGGCGAAGGTGAAGACGCGCTCGCACTTGGCGCGCAGGTGATCCCGGTCAACTGTGATCGTCATATCTGGCAATCCTTGAGCATCGGCCGGCCAGTCGAGCGAACGTCCGGCGGGCCAGAACCGCGAAAATGCAACCCGATGAAATGCCCATAGCATAGCGTGGTTGGCCCACGTCGCAAAGTGCCGCCAGACCCGGCAGGGCCAACCTCATCTGAACCATCACATGTGCCGCAGGGATGCGCTGCTGCGCGACCGATTTCTCGCCTCCGAGAGCGCAAAGGACCCTGACCGCAGCCCCCGCGAAGCCGCCCAACTTGCATAACCGCTCAGGTGGGTGCATCATGTCATCCAGAGCTTTAGGAGAGTTCCTGTGTCCACACTGTTTGACTTCTCGCAATTTCCGGCTCTTGTCACCGAACGCCTGGTGCTGCGTCAGATTGTCCCCACCGATGCGCCGGCGATGATGGCCATCTTTGGGTCGCCCGATGTCCTGCGCTTTCTCAATTCCCCGCCGATGGACACCCATGAGAAGGCGATCGGCTTCATCGACTGGCTGGCTGGCAACTATGCCAACCACCAGGGCGTCGACTGGGCCATCACCCGCAAAGGGGAAGATGCTGCCATCGGCATGTGCGGCGCCTATGGCTGGGACCGCGAAAACCGCCGCGTCGACATTGGCTACCACGTCCAGCCATCCTTCTGGGGGCAGGGCTACGCCACCGAAGCCGCCCGCGCCATTATCCAGTGGTGCTTCGACCGGTTGGACGTGCACCGTGTCCAGGCCGACTGCACCGAGGGCAACGACGCTTCCGAGCGGGTGATGATCAAGTGCGGCTTCACGCAGGAGGGCATCTGGCGCGAGAGCTGCTGGGAACACGGTCGCTTCGTCAACATCAAGCAGTACGGTCTGCTGCGCCGCGAGTTTGCCAGTTAAGGCGCAGACGATCCCATGCCCGAAGAGATCCGCCAGACTATCCTGATCGTCGACGACGAAGAGAACATCCGCTCCGCCCTGAGCGTCTTCCTCAAACGGATCGGCTACAACGTCCTGACCGCCACCAGTGGCAAGGAAGCGCTGGCGCTGGTCGATAAGCATTCGCCGGATCTGGTCCTGCTCGACGTCGTGCTGGACGAGAGCGATCCTCAGCAGATGAGCGGCCTGGAGGTCTGCCGCCAGCTTCGTGCCCGGCCGCGCTTCGTGCCGATCATCATGCTGACGTCGTACCCCGAATGGCAGGTCGAAAGCCTGGGGCAGGGCGCCATCGCCTTTGTCACCAAACCCTGGGACAACAACGCCCTGGCCGGTCAGATTCGCGCAACGCTCGGCGCCGTGCAGCACATCCGCAAGGAGACCACGGCCAGCACTCAGCCAAAAATCCTCAGCGTCGGCGCGACTATGCAGATCGACATCGAGCACTTTCGCGTCAGCCTGGCCGGCCGCCAGATCGATCTGACGCCGATCGAGTTCGCGCTGCTGGCCTTCCTGGCGCGCCATCCCAACCGCCAGTGGACGCGCGAAGAACTGCTGACCAATGTCTGGGATTACACCTGGGTGGGCTACGAGCGCACCGTCGACCGCCACATCGCCGCCCTGCGTCGCAAGCTGGGCCTCCAGCGCGACGAACTGATCGAGACCGTCCATGGCGTCGGCTATCGCCTCGTCGCGCCATGACCATCATTGAGCCGTGAAGGGCAAATCGCGCACCATGTACCGCCTCCTCTACGCCATCGCGTTGATCCTCTGGGGTGTGCTGACCGTCTACCTGCTCAGCCTGTCCGACCAGCTCCAGTTGACGCTGATCTCCATTCGCTTTGCCTCGCCGCTCGTCGTCGTCTGGCTGATGGTCGGCCTGGCCCTGTTGATCACCGCCGCCCTCGGCCTGGCCCGCTTGCACCGCCTGGCCCGCCACCAACTGGAGCAGCTCCAGGCGATGGCTGCGGCACTCAACGAGGGACTGATCTGGGCTGACGGGCGCGGGAAAGTGCTCTGGCGCAGTGAACCCGCCGCCGATCTGCTCGACGGTTGGGGCGAACTCGACCCCCGGCTGGCCGAACTGCTGCGGCGGGCCAGGGAGACCGGCAAGACGGTGCTGCAAACCATTCCCATCGGTGAAGAGGGTCGGGTGATTCAGGCCATTCCGCTGGCGCGCGGCACGTTTGCCCTCATCAGCCGGCCGGCCCAGACCGGTGGGTCGCAGAATACGTTTTACGAGAACTTCATCCGCCGCATCGTCCACGACATGCGCAACCCGCTGGCCGCCATCATCGGCCACGCCTCCAACCTCAGCCAATCGACGACGGTCGACGCCGAGGCCTGGCGTAAGTCCGCCCGCACCATCGACGACGAGGCGCAGCGGCTGACCCGCCTGGTCGACAGCATGCTCTTCGACGCGCGTCTGGCCTACGTGCCGCTTCAGCTTCAGCCGCTGGACCTGGCCGATCTGCTGGAGGAGGCCGTTTTTGCCCAGGATGAGCGGGCCTTTCGCGAGGGCAAGACGCTCCAGGTCGAAGCCCCGTCCAGCGGGCGGGTGGTGCAGGGCGATCGCGATCTGCTGGTGCGCGCCTTCGAGAACCTGATCGACAACAGCCTGAAGTACTCTGGCGAAAGTGGCCGCTTGCAGATACGGTTGGAAGATGTGAATGGTCTGTATCGCATTCAGTTCATTGACAATGGCGAGGGCATTCCGCCGGAATACCTGCCCGATCGCATCTTCGAGCCGCTGGTGCGGGCGCGGTCGCATGGCAGCGGCAGCGGCCTCGGATTGTCGATTGTCCGCAAGATCATCGAAATGCACGGCGGCACGATCCTCGCCCACAGCCGTCCTGGCGAGGGCACGACTATGACCGTCGATCTGCCGAAGTCGGAGGGAAGACTGCATGCCTGAACGCCGCATTCCGAAAGCCGCTACGCCCCCAGGGCGACGTAATCCACCAGCGCTTCGCCTGACCTGGGCGCTGTTGATCGGGGCGCTCCTGTCCGCGTGCAGCGCCGTCAGCGTCCAGGTCGCGCCGCTGACCACCCCCACGCCCGAACCGACCGCCGAGCCGACCCAGCCCTACATCCCGCCGCTGACGGTTCAGTCCACCCCCGCCGCCGGCTATGTCGCCTACGACACCCCGGACGACAGCGAGGTCACCCTGCTGGTCGTCGCCGACCCGTATATCGTCTTCGCGCCGGGCGGCGTCCACATCGAAATGATGCCCGGCTGGACCAACGGCACGGAATACTTCGTCGTCAACACCGGCCGCGGCGTGCGCCTGCGCGTGACCTGGCGCAGCCTGTGGACCGCCGACAGCCAGGGCGCCGGCAGCGTCGGCATCGAGGTCTGGCTGAAGGCGTCCGGCTCCGAAGGCGACTACCAGTACGTCGATTCGGCGGTCACGGCCGACTTTGAATCGGGCGGCCCCGACCACCGCGAGGAAGTGCTGGACACCACCATCTATCTGCCAGGCACAGGCCGCTATCTGCTGCGCGCGGTGGCGACCGTGAACGCGGATGACTACACTGCCGGGGCCTCCACCAGCGGCGAGCATGTCTACGAGACCGAGATCATCGCCTTCAACCAGCCGGAGAGTTTTCCGAGCGCCATCGAGGATGTGACTCCGCGCTTCGGCGATCTGGAATCCGAGCAGCGGGCTATCCTCGACTGGCGTGGCTGGCGCTACGGCCCCTGCTTCGTGCAGACCGAGGACAATCCCGACGCCACCCGCCTGCTGGACGACGCCTGTGTGGCCGCCGAGGCCGGCGACTGGGAGACGGCGGCCAATGCCCTCCAGGATGCGCTGGGGGCGGTCGGCGAGGATGTCTGGCGGCAGAACCGCTTCCGCCAGCAGCTAGGCACGCTGGCCTCGGTGACCGGCAACTGGAACGTGGCCGTGCGCCACTTCCGCGAGGGGTTGAACGCCGCCCTGGCCACCGAGGACGCTTTCGAGATCGCCATCGCCATGCACAACCTGGCCGTCGCGCTGCTGTATTCCGGCTTCGACGATGAGGTCGAGCCGCTGATGTGGGCGTCGATCAGCCTGCGCGACCAGATGGGCGACTGGCCGGCGACCTTGCTGAGCTATCTGCAACTTGCCGTGTGGTGGGAGTCGCTCGATACCTTCGCGTGGGTCGCGCCGTCGATGGCCGAGAACGGCCTGCCGCATGCCGCCCTGGCCCAGGCCTGGATGGACGAGCTCGCCGCCGCACAGGCGGAGTCGTAGGGTCGGTTCGCGAACCGACCGGTGTGTAACCGAACGCCCTTGGTGTACCGGGCACCCGGAGCGGGGCATGAAGGCATCAACCAGTGGGCGCATCGCGAGCGCTCCGACGAAAACCGGTATGGTCCGTAGGGGCGGTTCGCGAACCGCCCGCCGTGAGACCGAAGGCCCACGGTGAGCCACCACGTACCCGTGAAGCGTTGGCATGAAGGCATCAACCAGTGGGCGCATCGCGATTCGCTCCGACGAAAACCGGCATGTCCATAGGGGCGGTTCGCGAACCGCCCGGTGTGAAACCGAGCCGACCGCCGTGAAACCGAACGCCCATGGTGAATTATGCACCCGTGAAGGCATCAACCGGCGGGCGCATCACGATGCGCCTCTACGAAAACCGACATGTCCGTAGGGGCGGTTCGTGAACCGCCCGCCATGGATAGTTCATTCGCGATCGTCCCCTTTACAAGGAGAATCTCCGATGCACAATCTGCCCCAGCGCCGATCCATCCGTCTACAAGGGTATGATTACCGCCTCGCGGGCGCATATTTCGTTACCCTCTGTACCCATCAGCGCGAATGCCTGTTCGGCGACATCTTCGATGGAGTAATGCTCTCCAATTCGTTTGGCAACATGGTGGCGTCTGCATGGTGTTGGCTGGCTGAACATTACCCTTATGTTGATCTCGACACCTGGGTCCTCATGCCGAATCATCTGCATGGCATTCTCGTCCTGAGCAGCGCAGATTCGGCCGACAAGCCGAAATCGCTCGGTCGACTGATCGGCGCCTTTAAGACCGTCTCCAGCAAGGCGATCAATCAGGTGCGCGAAACACCCGCCGCGCCCGTGTGGCAGCGCAATTTCTACGAACACGTCATTCACAACGAATCCGATTTGAATCGTATCCGCGAATACATCCTTTACAACCCCGCTCGCTGGTCGGAAGACGAAGAGAATGTATCACGCCATGTGTAAGGGAAAGGCGGCGGGCGCATCACGATGCGCCCCTACGCAAGCCGGTACGTCTGTAGGGGCGGTTCGCGAACCCCCGCCCCCGGGGGCGGGCGCGCGGGGGGGGGGGGGGGGGCGGGGGGGGGGGCCCTACGCAAGCCGGTACGTCTGTAGGGCCGGTTCGCGAACCGCCCTCGGTAAGATTCAACCGCCCATGGTGAATGGTGCGAGACGGTGAATGGCCAAAACATGGGTTGGCGGGCGCATCGCGATGCGCCCCTACGACCGGCATGTCCGTAGGGGCGGTTCGCGAACCGCCCTCGGTAAGATTCAACCGCCCGTGGTGAATGGTGCGAGACGGTGAATGGCCAAAACATGGGTTGGCGGGCGCATCGCGATGCGCCCCTACGAAAACCGGCATGTCCGTAGTCCGTAGGGGCGGTTCGCGAACCGCCCGAGATTCGTAATTGAGATTCTGCAAGGAGACTCCATCCATGCGCGTACTGCTGTTTGGCTTCGGATCGCGCGGCGACGTCCAGCCCTTCGCTGCTCTGGGCAAGGGCTTGCAGCGCGCCGGCTACGACGTCACCCTGGCCGCCGGCTCGAACTTCGAATCCTGGGTCAGAAGCGAAGGTCTGAACTTCGACCCAATCCAGGTCGATGTCGAAGCCATGATGCAGACCGACATCGGCAAAAACTGGCTCGACGGCAGCAGCCACAGCCCGCAGGCCGAGGTCCGCAACATGAAGCGCATGGCCGACGCCGCCGCGCCGGGCGTGGCCGCGGACATCCTCCGCATGATCGACCAGTACGACGCCTTCATCAGCGGGGCGCTGGCCGTCGAGGCGATGGCGGCGGCTACCGCAGCGCGAGGCAAGCGCCACGTCATCGGCCTGATGTCGCCCTGGGCGCCCACCCGCAGCGGCGCCGCCGGCATGAACGCGCCCCTGCCGCGCGCGAACAGCCTGATCAACCTGGGTTTCGGCTACTTCATTGAGTCGATGATGTCCGGCGTGCTGCGCGCGCCGTCACTGGCCGTGCGTTCGCGCCTGAACCTGCCGGCGCCAACCCGCGGCGACTTCATGCGCGCCTGGAACCGCACCCCGGCGCTGATCGGCATCAGCCCACTCGTCACACCGCCGCCACCCGACTGGAATGACTGCCAGGCCGTGACCGGCTACTGGTTCCTCGACGCGCCGGCCGGTTGGCAGCCATCGCCGGCGCTGACGGCCTTTCTGGAGGCGGGCGAACCGCCGGTCTACGTGGGCTTCGGCAGCATGTCCTCCCGCGACCCGGAAGCCACCCTGCGCATCATGCTCGATGCGCTGGTGAAAAGCGGCCGGCGCGGCGTGATCCACAGCGGGTGGGCCGGTCTGAAGAGCGAGAAGCTTCCAGACAACGTCTTCCTGCTCGACAGCGCCCCGCACGACTGGCTCTTCCCGCGCATGGCGGCGGTGATCCACCACGGCGGGGCGGGGACGACGGCGGCCGGTCTGCGCGCCGGGGTCCCTTCGGCCATCGTCGCTCATATTGGCGATCAGCCGTACTGGGGCCGTCGCCTCCACGAGTTAGGCGTTGGCGCGCCGCTCCTGCGCCGCCACCTGCTCACCGCCGACAACCTGGTCGAGACAATCCGCCTGCTGACGACCGACCGCGATCTGCGTGCTCGCGCTGCTGCCCTGGGCGAGCGCATCCGCGCCGAGGATGGGGTGGGCAACGCTGTGCGGGCATTCGAACAATTTATGGAACAGGAGGAATGAGGAAGAACAGGGTGCAGTGCCTGGATCGGCGGCGCGGGTTTGACCCGGTGGTGGAACAAGGTTACACTGGTATCCATCACCTGGTTTTGGGAATAGCACACCTGACGTGCTTCTGACGTGTCCCCTGCAATACCACAATTTAGATGGCGTGATCGGGATTCTGCTGCGCGGGATATCCTCCAGCTGGTCTATCACGCACCGCCCTTTATCAGTCGCCTTGCCGCGGGCCTCCTTCATGCGTTTCATTCATCCGCCATTGTCCCTGAACTCCGCGCCCTGGTGCTGGACGAAGAGGTGGAGTACTGGACGCGTATTTACGCCTTGCGCGCCATTTCGTCGGCACAGGGTGATATCCTGGCCATGGAGTTCCAGCCCCTTGCCCAAGCTGCGATTCAACAACGTCATGAGCAGATGATGCTTGAGGCGGAAGGGGAGGTCTGCATCCGAAGGGCTCCCATCGTTGAGCTGGGTGAACTTGCCGAATTCGTGGACGCTCATCCAAGCAATCACGAATGGTTTTTCGCCCTCATCGACTTGGCGGACCCGCGCGTGCAGGAGAGATTTCTAAGTAGCGAACTGTATCATCAACACTCAGAAGGTTTCCGGGTTCAGTTGGTTCAGCGCCTTCTAAAACTTCTGGATGACCATCCTGCTCTTGTTGACCTCGGTGTTGTCAATGAACTGCTCGGTCACGGCGTAACCGCCAGGAAGTGGCTGGAGGCGCATTTTGACAGGGTTCTGGAATTGTCATTGTCCGAACCGGATAACAGGCGACTGAAATACATCGCCCGCCACTGGGAACGCCTGAACGATGCTTTGCGAGAGCGAATAACCGGATGGGATGCAGCGCTGCCTCCGAGGCCGCCCCAACCGCCGCAAGTCGAGTATCGTAACTCCCCTGCGTTTGTCACCCTGCAAGCTCTGTTCGAGCGGGCCGGCGGCGGCGACCGGGATGCGTTTACCAGACTCACGGATATCGCCAGGCGGCGGCAGGGCAGTGTCCCAATGCGCGCCGTCGCCACTCACTTTATCGGCGAACTGCGTTCGACCTACGACGTCGTTCCGTTGCTCTCAAGGTTGCTGCTCTACAGAATTGTCCACTGGGATGAACAGGAGTTTGACTCGCCTGTTCGCTTCGAAGCGGGCGAAGCCCTTCTGTATTTGCCCACTGCGGAGACCTGGGAGACATTCGTGGACGGGTACTTTATCCAGCCTCGCGACGACTTTTTGCGCATTCAAAATGAGTGGATCGCTTATCTTACGGACGTCCTGAGTGGAACGGCCACGACGTATCAGAATGCTCATTATCCGGAACCGGAACGGCGGCCCTGGTTTCGAGCGCTGCGCGAGGTCAGTGATGAGGAACTCGCGCAGATGATGAAGTAAGCGCCGTCCCTGGACGAGGTGAGTAGGCGGACACAGGCAAACTCCGTGTGCACGCCCGCCGCTACAGGCAACCGTGATAGCGTCGGGGTGGGCCAATGTGCCCGCCCGACAAAGCTCAGTCCTGTCTTTTCCTCATCTCTCATTACTTTCTTTTCCTCAGTCCGCAGCACTTTGCACTCAGCACTTCTTTTTTGACGAAACAGTCACATCTCCGTCATCTGCGGGCGCATCCTCTGCGATATGCTCATGCTGTACCGTGATCGTAGAAGAGGGATGCCGATGCCGACCAGCCGTCGCGATTTTCTCAAGTTCTCGGCCACCGCGCTGATCGCCGCCGCGGCCGGTGGGGGATACGCCACCGCCGTCGCCGCCCAGCAGGGCGCGCAGACACTGCCCGGCGCCCGCGACCCGGCGCTCCACTTTCTCAACCGCATCACCTACGGCCCACGACCTGCGGAGGTCGAGCGGGTCCGCCAGATCGGCATCGAGGCCTACCTCGACGAGCAGCTCAACCCCGAGAGCATCGACGACTCCGACATGGGCGAGCGTTTGCGCCAATTCTCAATTTTGTTCATGGATCGGCGCACCATTCACATTCTTGGCACCGACAGCCGCGTCTTGTTCGCCCTCGTCCGCGGCATGATCGAGCGGGCGGCGTACAGCAAGCGCCAGTTGTTCGAACGCATGGTGGAGTTCTGGACCGATCACTTCAACGTCTCTGGCGATGACTACATGCCCGACATGGTGCTCATGCACCGCGACGTCATCCGCCGTCACGCGCTGGGCAAATTTCGCGATCTGGTGATCGGCACGGCGCAGCACCCGGCCATGCTCTACTACCTGGATCAGGCTTACAGCGACAAGGAACATCCCAACGAGAACTACGCCCGCGAACTGCTCGAACTGCACGCTCGGCGTCGACGGCGGTTACACCGAATCCGACGTCAAGGAAGCCGCCCGCGCCCTGACCGGCTGGAGCGTTCACGACGGCACCGAGACCGGCTTCTACTTCAACGAAGAGATGCATGACACGGACGACAAGCTGATCCTCGGCCATACGATGCCGGAAGGCCGCGGCATCGAGGATGGCCTGCACCTGATCAGCATCGTCGCCAACCATCCATCCACCGCCCGCTTCATCTGCCAGAAGCTGTGTGTGCGCTTCGTCAGCGACGAACCGCCGGAGAGCCTGGTGGAAAGCGCGGCCCAGGTCTTCACGGAGACGGGCGGCGAAATCGTCCCGGTCATGCGTCACATCCTGCTCTCGGCGGAATTCGCGGCCTCGGCCGGGCAGAAGCTGCGCCGCCCGCTGGAGCTGTTCATTGGCGTGACGCGGGCCACGGGCACGACCGTGCGCGACGACTGGTACTACCAGACCCTGCTGGAGGATCTGGCTCACGTGCCCTATGCCTGGAGCCCGCCCAACGGCTACCCGGATGTGGCCGGCGCGTGGATGGGGACCGGCAGCCTGCTGGCTCGCTGGAACACCGCCATGACCCTGACACACACCGCCTACAGCGCTCAGGACTCCGGGATGATGACCGAGATCCGCCAGCGGGTGGGGAATCCCGAGACCATCGGCGCCCTGGTCGACGCCGTCGCCGCACAGGTCTTCGGCGCGCCGCTGGAAGGGGCGGCGCGCGAGTCGTTCGTGATCTACGCGGCCGACCGGGGCAATGAGAACGCACCCGCTACGCCGCGAGTCATTTCCGACAAGCTGGGGACGCTCTACGGCCTGATGCTGGCCTCGCCCCTCTACCAGTGGAAGTGAGGCCGACCATGCCGCCGAGTTCCATACCCATGAACGAACCGCCTTCAGCGGCCGCTCCGGCGTGCGCCAATCTGAACTGCCCGGCGAGCCATCTGGCCCACATCCGATGCTCGTTCGTAGGGACGAGGCATGCCTCGTCCACCTCTTCTCATCTGCGCCATCATCAATCCACCCGCAATCGAACCGCCAGGAGGATCCACCCATGCCTTCACGACGTGATTTTCTCAAGAATGCCGGGGCGCTGGGCGCGATTGGCGTCAGCAAGGGCCTGTTCCCGGCCTGGATGCCGCGCCTCGCCTTCCGCCAGATGAACCAGGTCAGCCGGGGTGATGTGCTGGTGGCCATCTTCCTGCGCGGCGGCATCGACGGTCTGAGCGTGGTCGTGCCCTTCGGCGACGGCGCCAACTACTACGACGCCCGCCCGACCCAGGCCGTCGGTGAACCCGGCTCCGGGAGCACGGCAGCGCTCGACCTTGACGGCTACTTCGGTTTCCATCCGTCCTTCGCGCCGCTGATGGACATCTACCAGAACCGGGCGCTCAGCGTCGTTCACGCCACCGGCTCGATCGACCCCAGCCGATCGCACTTCGATGCCATGCAGTTCATGGAGTACGGCACCCCGGGCAGCAAGACCACCGGCACCGGCTGGATCGGCCGGCATTTGCAGACCGCCTCCTGGCAGAACGACTCGCCGTTCCGCGCCGTCGGCATGGGGGCGATGGCGCCGACCTCACTGCGCGGCTCGACGCCGCTGTCGCTGCGCTCGATCGCCGACTTCCACCTCAAGGGGCGGGAGGGCGAACTCCGCCGCGCTCAGCAGTCGCTCATGCAGCTCTACTCCGTCGATGCGCCTCAGGATGCGCTTCAGACGCAGGCCGGGCTGGTCTTCGAGACCATCGACCTGCTTCAGGACCTCAACGCCGTCACCTATACGCCGGCCAACGGCGCGGCTTACCCCGAGGATGACGAGGGTTTTGGCCTGGGCCTGCGCCAGATTGCCCAGTTGATCAAGGCCAACGTCGGGCTGGAAGTGGCCTGCATCGACCTGGGCGGATGGGATACGCACGAGAATCAGGGCACGCACGACGGCTACTTCAGCACTCAGCTCGCCGTGTTGGCCCAGGGGTTGAGCGCCTTCTACGCCGACATGGGCGACACCATGGCCGGCGTCACCGTCGTGACCATGAGCGAGTTCGGCCGCCGCGTGGCCGAAAATGCCAGCGCTGGCACCGATCACGGACATGGCAATTTCATGCTGGTCATGGGCGGCGGCGCGCAGGGCGGCAGGGTCTATGCCGACTGGCCGACGCTGGCCCCGGAAGCGCTCAACGACGGCGACCTGACCATCACCACCGACTACCGGGATGTGCTGTCGGAGGTCCTGACCAACCGCCTGGGCAACCCGGCCATCGACCAGATTTTTCCGAACTTCACGCCGACGCCGCGCGGCATCGTGACGGCGAGATAGATGCTGAACCTCACCCCCAGCCCCCTCTCCAATTTGGAAAGGGGAGGCAAGCGGGCTAGGGGCGACGAACGCGAACTTCTAGGGTCCTGCGGATCGGATCAAGCGCCCTCTCCAGCATGGAGAGGGGGTTGGGGGTGAGGTTAGATGCGGCTGAAGACCCATGTTTGCATACACACCCTGAATGGATAATCGTTCCAGTTCTTCTCATTCCTTGGCTAAACATCGTCCTTGTAACCTGACTTGCGAGGGGACCGACCCACCATGCTCAAGCGCACCAAACCCCTGATCCTGCTCATCCTGGCCGCCGCGCTGCTGATCACCGCCGGCAGCGCCCTGGCTCAGACTGACGACCTCAAGGCCAACTCCATCATCCTGATCGTCGCCAGTTCGGATCTCTTCTCCGACTGGCTGCCCAATTACCCGGACTTCCAGACCAACATCAGCGGACCGGACGAGGAGGGCAACTGGTATGTCGAGTTCTACGACGTGACCTGGAACGAGTGGCTCGGTTACGCCGTCTTCAACGAGTCCAGCGCCGAGATCGTCGACTCCTTCGCGCCCAAGCCGCTCGACCCTGACGTCTACCAGGAGCAGCTTGCCCTGGTGGAGCCGGTCATCATGAATGACCCGGAGGTCCTCGGTTGGCTCGACAACAACCCGGACCAGTGGGACCGGTATATCGACTTCAACCGCTGGGACCGCATCTGGGAGGTCTACTTCACTCGCGGCATCGTGAGCGTGGTAGTCACGGCGGGCGTCGACGAAAACAGCGACAGCGTCTGGATCAGCGACATTGGCGATCCCAACGCGCTGGAGGAAGAGGAGGCGTGGCATGAGGCGCGCAACAGCGCCATCAACCTGGCCTACAGCGCCGAGGGCATCGACGTCGCGCTGGATGGGTATGACGACTGGACGTCTTATGCCGAGTGGCAGTATGACGAGGTCTGGAGCGTGAGCTTTGCCGCTGACGATACCCGCCTCTTCTACGCCCTGGTCGATCTGTCCGCCGAGAAAGTGCTGAATCCGCCGCGGAGTAAGCAGTGCCGATCTGAAATTTGCTTTGCCTCGAGTACAAAGAGAGACAACCAGAACATCGGTTGTCTCTCTTGTTTTGTGGACCAGGCGGCTGTCGCTATCTGAACGGGAGCTCTATCCTGTGCTCAGTCAGTCCCCTCAGCGATCTGCTTCAGGGATGGAACGGGAATCCGCTTGCTGCGAAGAATACCGATCCAGCGATGCCCGGTGGCGCTCGAGAGATAAAACAGCGCGACCAGGATTACGACACCTGCCGCAACCAGGATCCCGCGGGGTTCATTCTGGCCGAGAGGCTGTACTGTCACTGCCAGATTGGTATCCGAATTCAGAATCAGGTTCACGTTGGCTCCGCGCGCCACCGCGAATTCGCTCACACCAGACGGCAGCACAAGCTCGAACAAATGAGTGCTGATGCGACCACTGCCCTGCCGAGTTGATACGTTCGAGGTCTCTGAGGTTGTGCTCGACACCCGGAAGGAACTCGTTCCTGCTCCAACCAACTGCGCCGGGACCGATTCAGCCGAGAGATTCGTCACCCTCACAGGGCCACTTCCCACACCGATGGTGAGATGAGCTCCAGTGTATGAACGTGGGAGGAGCGAACTGACTGCCCACGCGATGACAACAACGCTCACCACAAAGGCGAGCAGCGCTTTCCAATTGATCTTCATCTCGTTGACTCCATCTATGCATGTTATTGCACTTCGGTCTGGTCAGTGCGGTTTCGGTTCGCTTGTGAGACATCCCGGGGGGCCCATGCAGCGGTCGGTGCCCGGCGGTCCCATAGAGAGGTTGTTAAGTGGGGCTGTTGCCTGATGAGCGAGATATTTCTGAATCCTGCCCGGGACTGGTGCAGATGCGTCATCAAGCCTGAGCGCCGGCGAGTCCGGCAGGCGAGCGATTTATGTCTGGGATTGCAACCCGATCCGGAAAGATTGAGGTGAATGTCCCTTGGTTGAGAGATGAATAGCTTGCAGCGAATCCTATAGATAGCATAAGGTTAATGCCTGAAACCTGCATCCTTCTTCGGGGGGGTGTTCTATCCTGCTTTGGAGGGATCTTTTTGCGTACTTGAAGGTTTGTCACCATCATTCATAAGTGTACGAATGCCTGACCTTACCGAGCGAGTGTGAACGAAGGCACATGAAGAGATGAGCGATTCTGATGAGAAGATCGAAGCTGTACAGCGTTGGATCAATGAGCTACGGCAGAATCGAGTTACAGAGCCATCTGGGCCTAACCCTGGAGAAACAGCGCTCAGCGAGATCCTGAATCTGATCCGGCAAGTCGACGCCCCACCATCGTCGGAACTGAATGAGTCCGGGACCTATGCTGACCTGGAAAGACAGGTACAGGAGCAAACAGACGCGTTGACCCGGGCAACCAACGCCTTGAAAGGACAGATCACAGAGCGGGAAGTGGCAGCGCAAAAGCTGCGAAAAGCCTATAACGATTTGGAGGCGCATCTTCAGGAGCATATCGCGTATCAGTCCAGGCTGAACCAACGCCTGCAGGAGCAGATCGACGAGCAAAAACGCACCCAGACGTTTGAGCAGGAAGAGCGCGCATTGACGGAAGCCCTGCGGGATACACTTGCGACCATGAGCAGTACCGTCGATCTGGACAAAATCCTGGATCATATTCTCGATACTGTCAAACGGGTCGCACCTTATGACGGCGCGAATATCCTGTTTGTGGAGTCTGACCTCGTGCGTGTGGTACGCCAGAGGGGCTACATCGAAAAAGGAATGGAAAAGGACGCCCTAAATCAACCGATTCCGCTTATGAGGCTGGCCGCCCTGCAGCAATTGATCCAGATTGGAAAACCGCTGGCGATTGCTGATACGACGACCTCGCCAATGTGGATCGGATTTCCCGGTCTCGATTGGGTGAACTCGAATGTTATCGCCCCAATCCGTTCAAATAGTAAGGTTCTGGGCTTTCTCTCGCTGGATAGTGCCACCCCGGGCTTCTTTACCCAGGCGCATGCGGAACGGTTGCAGACGTTTGCGGATCAAGCCGCCATCGCCATTCAGAGTGCCCGCCTGCTTGACCGCGCGAAACGGGCGGCCGTACTCGCAGAGCGAAATCGCCTGGCGAATGAACTACACGATACCATTTCTCAAACGCTATGGTCAGTGAGCCTGATCACCGAGCGGTTGCCCGTGATATGGGAAATCGATATGGATGAGGGAAGGCGCAGCCTGATGACCCTGCATCAATTGGCTCAGAGCGCTCTGGCAGACATGCGCTCGCTGCTCCTGGAACTGCGTCCATCGGCGCTCTCTGATGAGAAGCTGGGTGACTTGATTCGCCAGACAGCCGGGATCATCACCAACCGTACCGGATTGAACATCTCAGTCCAGATAGCAGAGCAAGAGCCTGTGCCGCCCGATGTGCATTTTGCTCTTTATCGTGTGGTTCAAGAAGCGCTCAACAACATTGTCTTTCACGCTTCAGCCAGTCGTGTGGAAGTTTACTTCAGCAGCCATTCTGGGCGCGTTGAACTCACTGTTCATGACAACGGACTCGGCTTTGACCCAACCGACATAGAGCCTGGGCATCTGGGACTCAGCATCATGTACGATCGTGTCCAGAATATTGGCGGCACGATCGAGACCATCAGCCGAAAAGGAGAAGGGACACTCATCAAGGTTGTCTGGACAGACCCTGCGGACGAGAACAGGGTACAATGATTCCGAGTGGACATTTCTAGCGAAGAAGTCAATCGGACAATCGGATTGCGGATGGAGGAGAGTCGATGGTCACACAAGATCTGATCTGGGTCGTGATTGTCGATGATCACGCGATGCTGCGTAAAGGGCTGGCCGTATTCCTGATGAGTTACTCCGATCTCAAACTTGTCGGGGAGACCGCTAATGGCAAAGACGCGCTGACACTGTGTGCGGACAAGCGCCCCGATATCGTTTTGATGGATTTGATGATGCCTATCATGGATGGTATCACCGCGACACGCCTTATCCGCCAGGATTTCCCCGATACACAGGTGATTGCACTGACCAGTTTCGGTGAAGAGAAACTCATCAAGGATGTTCTTCAGGCCGGCGCGATCAGTTACCTCTTCAAAAAGATCTCGGCGGACGATCTCGCAAACGCCATTCGTGCTGCACGGGAAGGAATTTCAACATTTGCTCCGGAAGTGACTGAAGTGCTTATTCGATCCGTTCGGCAGCCACATTCCATATTTGAGGATCTGACCCCGCGCGAACGGGAAGTGCTGAGCTTGATGGTCAAAGGGCTTGGCAATAATGAGATTTCGAGTACTTTGATGATCGGGCTGTCGACCACGAAATCCCATGTCAGCAATGTTCTTTCTAAGCTGGGTGTTGCAAGTCGTACTGAAGCAATCGTGATGGTGCTGGAACACAACCTCAATATGGGGGCTTTCTATATCCCCTGATTGGCTCCCCGAAACCATTACCGCGAACCGCCTCGATCGTGCGCAGTCTGTAGGCCAAACCTTGAGTCGGGCAGGGATATCATCCTTTGGTATGATGCACGCACCCGTCCGACGAAGGATGTATTGATAAGTATCAAGTTATATACTTTAAATAGCCTCCATCAAAAGCGATGAACCAAGATCGGTCAGAGCTGGGAGATTTGAACAAGGTGAGTTCCCCCCGTTAAGCCAGGTCACGTCGGTTCGGCACTCAGCGCTTTTCGGCTGACGCGAGCATTTCCGAAGCCCCTCTCATTAGGCCGATTTGGGCGTATGCCTCAATTCCTGAACTGCCGCACTTCGGCTCAGGACATTGCTCTTCCCGATTCCGGACGTAAGAGCGATGTAATGTGGACAAATAGGTTGGACCTGATTTAACTGCTTTTGGTGCCCGGCGTAGTAGAAGCGAATGGAGATAGAGATCGTGGAACCCATGGGATTGATTGCGTGGTTAGTGGTTGGTGGTATCGCCGGCTGGTTGGCGAGCAAGGTGATATCTAGCGGCTTGGGACTCATAGGCAATATTCTCGTCGGTATCGTCGGCGGTTTCATCGGCGGATTCCTGTTTCACGCCATTGGTGAACCCGGCATGACAGGCTTCAGTCTCTGGAGCGTTTTCGTCGCTTTCATTGGCGCGGTGGTGCTGTTGTATGCCATCCGCCTGGTGAGTGGACGCAGAAGCCTTCGTGCGTAAGGAGTAGACGCGCCTTGGAAGCTGCTGAGAGGATACGGGAATCTTCACTGTCATTATCCCCTGTCCCCTCGAAGAACCCTGTGAAATATGAAATGAACCGAGGCATTAACGATGAACAATGACCGTGTCTACTATAGTCACGATGCTGAAAAACAGGCTATGCGTGCGAAAACCCTGCTCACGCTGCTGTGCCTGGCATTTGGACTGGGAATGGGAGCTGCATTAGCCTTGCTGTTTGCCCCGTCTTCCGGCAAGACAGCTCGTCATGACCTCGCCAGGGGTGTCGAAGACGGGTTGAATTCGGGCCGCGAAACGGTCGAACCGCTGGTGAAGCGGCTTGAAGAGGAATTCGCTGATCTGCGCAAGAACATCAATGAGCGCCTGACGCAAAGCTGAAGCAGGTTCGCGCGAGAAGTCGTACGGCGGACGTGTGACTCTACGTCCGCCGAAGACATACGGGACTCGATTCAGTGGAAAGGGTGTCTATCGGGCTGACCATTGGTCAGACGATGCAGATAGACAAAGGGGTGTGTATGAAGAAGAACGTGGGCTTGTGGATTGATCATAGACAGGCTGTTATGGTAATTGAACTCGACCAGGATGAAGAGGGCAAACGAATAATTTCCGGTATGGAGAAGCCCGTCCGTTATTCAGGTGCTTCACATGCGTGTGAAGCAAGTGAAGTACAGGATGGACGCAGCCCACGCTTCATTGATCACCCTCATGATTACTACGACAAAGGCAGGCCGGCGCAGCGCCCCCCCGGTTTCGATGGGCCGAAAACGTGGGGCGCAGCGCGTCTCCTGGCGCTCGGGGTCCTGCGCAAAGCCGGAGCAGCCGGTCTTGAGCTCGGCGCGCGACCCGGGGCGAATCACCGGTGGCCCTGGATGACCGGAAAATCGCCTGGGCACATCAAAAGAGACGGTGCTATTACGCGGCTGATCGTCGAAGCCCCCCCCGAATTCCCCACCCCGCCGCGGCCCCCCGGGGCAAAAACTGTTCGGAAGTGAGTGGTGGGGGCCGGGGGCCGGCCGGCCGGCGCTGAGTCGTTCACTCTGAGCGGCTCAAAGGCCAGACAGCGATAGGCGAGCAGACGCCACCTGCAGTGCAAGTTTACTTGACAGAGTTGAAGGGAAAATCATGATGGCAAGAAGTGGAAATTGGGATGTGGTCGGCGGCAAATGGAAGCAGTTCGTAGGTGAGGTCAAGAAGCAGTGGGGTGACCTGACAGATGACGAACTCATGGAGGTCAATGGCGATCGTGAAATCCTGGCCGGCAAAATCCAGGAGAAGTATGGCATCGCCAAAGAAGAGGCGAACAAACAAATCGACAAATGGGCAGACAAACTGAAGGTGTAGCTGAACAGCACTCGTTTCTGCTGTGTGTGCTTAAACAGCATGACCGATATATGTATCGGGACAGGGGCAGATATGTGTCTGCCCCTGCAGTCCAAGTCCCCTCATTTTCTCGCGTTTTCTCCGCATGAAGTGGCTTCTCCCCTCCTGCCGCGCTATACTCGGCGCACATCCCGGTTCTGCGCTCTCAGACTGTTCATGCAGACCCACCCCTGACCCTAGGAGGAACACATGGCATACCTGCCCGCGGAAACGCGCTATGACTCGATGCAGTACCGCCGCACCGGCCGCAGCGGCCTGCTGCTCCCGGCCGTGTCGCTCGGCATCTGGTACAACTTCGGCGGCATCGACCCGATCGAGAATGCCCGCGCCATGATCCGCAAGGCCTTCGACCTGGGCATCACCCACATCGACATCGCCAACAACTATGGGCCGCCCCCTGGCTCGGCGGAAGAGACCTTCGGCCGCATCTTCCGGGAAGATCTGGCTGCCTACCGCGACGAACTGGTTGTCTCCAACAAGGCCGGCTACTATATGTGGCCCGGCCCCTACGGCGAATGGGGGTCGCGCAAGTACCTCATCGCCAGTTGCGACCAGAGCCTCAAGCGCACCGGCCTGGAGTACTTCGACATCTTTTACAGCCATCGGCCCGATCCGAACACGCCCCTGGAAGAGACCATGGGCGCGCTGGATTACCTGGTCCGCAGCGGCCGTGCCCTGTACGTCGGCATCTCCACCTACAGCCCGGAGCAGACCCGGCAGGCCGCCGAAATCCTGCGCGGCCTGGGTACCCCGTGCCTGATCCACCAGCCGCGTTACAACATGTTCGACCGCTGGATCGAGGACGGTCTGCTGGACGAACTCGAAAAGCAGGGGATCGGCTGCATTGCCTTCTCGCCGCTTTGCCAGGGCCTGCTGACCGACAAGTACATCCGTGAAATGCCGGACGACTCGCGCGCGGCCAAGCTCAGCAATCGCTTCCACTGGGGCGACGAGGTCACCGACGATCGCATCGCCAAGGTGCGCCAGCTCAACGAACTGGCCAGGCAGCGCGGTCAGACCATGGCCGAGCTGGCCGTGGCCTGGGTGCTGCGTCACCCCGGCATGACCTCCGCGCTGATCGGCGCCAGCCGACCGGAGCAGATCGAGGATGTGGTCAAGGGGCTGGGCAACCTGAGCTTCAGCGCCGAGGAACTCCAGCAGATCGACGCCATCCTGGCGGGCTGATCGTCTGACATGAACAACTGCGAGGACGTGGCGACCCCACGTCCTTTTTTGTGCGCTCTATGGAAGGCAGAACAGAAGGTAGAACACGAATGGCGCCCCTCATCGGCATCACCACCTATCCGCGCGACGAAAACGGCAGAGTGAACCTTCCGGTCGCCTACTCGGATGCGGTGCGCCGCGCCGGTGGCATTCCGTTGCTGATCCCGCCGGGTGAGCCGCGCCAGGACGAACTGCTGGCCGTGCTGGATGCCATCATTTTCTCCGGCGGCGGCGACATCGAGCCGACGCGCTACAGCGACGGCCAGCATGCGCTGGTCTACTCGGTCAATCCGGAGCGCGATCAGTTCGAGATCGATCTCGTACGGCGATCGCTCGATGCCGAGAAACCGGTGCTCTGCATCTGCCGCGGGCTGCAAGTCCTCAACGTGGCACTGGGTGGTTCGCTCATCCAGCATATCCCCGATGTCGTGCCAGATGCCGTCGAACACCGTCTCCCGCCGCGCGAACCCTCCCGCCATGCAGTCGATCTCGATCCCGAGTCGCGCCTGGTCGCGATCATGGGGCAGGGCCGTGTCACGACGGCTTCCTGGCATCATCAGGCCATCGACCGGCTCGCCGAGGGTCTGCGCGTCGTCGGCTGGGCATCCGATGACGTGATCGAGGCTGTTGAGGTGGCCGGCAAGCCGCAGGTCATGGCTGTGCAGTGGCACCCGGAGCTCAGCGCGGCAGAAGACGCGGCGCAGCAGGCCCTGTTTGACAACCTGGTGAAGCTGGGCAGTCGGGCAGGCTGAGTCCTGAACAGTCCCGTCCGCCTTAACGCTTCATCCACTGCTTCTGGCCAGCCTCCTTTATTCTGGAACTGTGCTGTTCTGTGAAACTTTCCCTAAATTCGTGAATAAATAGTAAATTCTCCAGCATCACAGGGTGACATTGTTCATGGTTTTCCTTTGAACGGTGTCATTTTGCTTGTGTCGTGGTAGATAAGTCCTATAACCTCAATTATTCGTAAATGAATTGAGGCGTATTGTCTAAACATCGAAGCATCAATACAGACCTGCATCTAGGTGAAACGGAGCAGACACCCATGAATAGCAAGTTACACAAGAATCAGAGTGGTCAGGCAGCCCTGGAAACCGCGATCATCCTGATCGCCTTCGTCGTGGTCGCATCAGTGTTCGCCTTCGCGATCCTCTCCGCCGGTTCCGCCTCGACCGAACGCGGCGAAGAAGCCATCTACGCCGGCCTGGAAAACGTCCAGTCCTCGATGCAGGTGAAGGGTGCCGTCATTGCCACGTCTTCTTCCGCAACCGCAGTGAGCACCGTGGTCTTCACTGTTGCTCCGGTCTCAGGCGGCGAGCCGATCAACCTGGATACCGTGGCCCCCGAGGTCATCATTGCCTACCGTGACAATGCCCAGCAGCTACGCGATGTCGACTTTGACGTCGCCTGGATCGTCCAGGAAACTGTTGTAGCCGACCGGGATAACCTTCTGGAAGATGGCGAACTCGCGGAAATCACTGTGAATCTTGCCACCGCCTTTGCTGCCGAAACACCAGTTCTTGCCGACCTCGGCCCCAACCAGGCCTTTACGCTGGAAGTTAAGCCCCCGACCGGCGGTACCATCGTCGTTCACCGCACGACCCCGGCTGCGCTCGAAGACGTGATGGAACTGCACTAACCTGAAGAAATCCTCGTACGGCACGGTTCAGAGATGAGCCGTGCCGGATGCATAACGAAGAATTGAGACTGCACCGCACGGTCCAGTCTCAATTCTTTTCTTCTGCGTTCCACTCCGCCGATTCTCGATGCTCATTGAATACCCTTCATCAGCGCCCACCATCACGCCCTTCATTCGGCGAGCAGCGCCAAGCCACACGCTGCGACTAATCGGCAGCCACTGGACCATGCTGGCGTGGGCTTAAGGGCTTGTACTCAGAATGTGGGACCGCACAGACGACGCAGCTTATGAATGGGTCGAGTCAATGGGTCTGCCTCAATGCGGTACGACTTTCGCTTCCCCTTTCTCCCCCGCGCAAGTGGGGAGAAGGGGAGAGTCTCTATCCTTCACCCGGCTTGCACGCAAGCCGGGTGAAGGGCAAACGCGCCATGAAAGTTCATAACAGGCTCTAGGTTCGGGGTGGGGGTAGACACCTACGGATAAGCCAAGAATGGCGATCCTGTTACCAGGGCAGCTCAGTGGACCATTCGTTGCGGCCATCAAGAACCTACCCCTATCAGGTCGTGGAGCTTCCGGGGTGAGGATCCTCACCTGATGGAGTACCGAAAACAGACATGTCGGATTGAGGGAGGCGGGCACGAAAAACCGCATCCCTAGCTTCCAGTCATTTCGAGCGTGGGGACGGCATTCTTGCTGTCTGCCGAAAGTCATTCGTACCTGAATTCGCCTTTTCAGAAACTCGATCAGATGTTGCGGATGCTAGACCTAACCCTGTGTGGGGATGACACACGGCGCGCCACGTTTTGCCTGGAGGGGTTGTTGCGGTTTTCTAATGCTTCTGCGTATCTTAAGTCTTGGAGCCCGCGCCACTGTGGTTTTCGGCCCATCTCGGCTTTGTCATCATCCGATTCATTGAGCTTCTCCGGACAAATTTCTTCCCTCAATCCGTAAAGAAAAATGAATTATTCGTGAATCTGTCTGACGAAATTCACCCGAATCAAGTGATAAATGTCATATGCATTGATGAGTAGCCAAAAAGTCCCAAATCCTTAACTATTCATCTATGGTTTAGGGGGTACTTTGAAGACATCGAAGCAATACAAACTGACCTGAATTAAGGTGAAACGGAGCAGATGACAATGAACGCCAAGTTGCACAAGAATCAGAGTGGTCAGGCAGCGCTGGAAACCGCAATCATCCTAATTGCCTTCGTCGTAGTCGCATCAGTGTTCGCCTTCGCGATCCTCTCCGCTGGTTCCGCCTCAACGGAACGTGGCGAAGAAGCCATCTACGCCGGTCTGGAAAACGTTCAGTCCTCGATGCAGCTCAAGGGCGCGGTCATCGCCACTGCCGATGCCACTGAGACGACCGCCGTCATCTTCACCGTCTCACCGGTTTCGGGCGGCGAACCCCTTAATCTGGATGACACGGCTGCGTCCAACGAAGTCATTATCGCCTATCGTGACAACGGGCAGCAGGACAATGATATGCCCTTCACCGTGACGTGGATTGTGCGCGGCGACACCGACGAACTGCTGGAAGAGGGCGAGCTTGCCGAAATCTCCGTCGATACCAGCGCCCTGACCAGCTCGCTTGTGGCCAACACCGCCTTCACGCTCGAGGTCAAGCCCCCGACCGGCGGCACAATCGTCGTCCACCGCACGACCCCGGCCGCCCTCGAAGCTGTGATGGAACTGCACTAGGCTCAACAAAGACTGCACTGAATGGAGCCGGGACGCCTCACGCAACACCTTTCGCGCTGACGGTTGGGGAGTTGTAAAACTCCCCAACCAAATTCTGGAGTAGACCAGCCCACGGCGGCACAGCAGCACAGACACCAACGGAGACAAGCTCGTGAACCTGGATCAGCGCGTTAAGGCAGTAGAACAAGACCTCGATATCCTCAAGGCGCAGATCCAGACCGTTTTACTGGAGATCCAGGAGTACATCCTCAACAACTCGCACCCCAACCTGCGCGCAAACGAAACTCCCGGGCGCGCCGCCCGTTCCGTCACTGGCGATCAGCGCAGAGTTGAGCCGGAACTAGAACCGGTCCTTCAGGCCGAACCTTCGCACAAGACCGAACCTTCGCAGAATCATCGCTCGGTCGAAAACCACAACGGCCATAGCAACGGACTGAAGGAACCCCCGGCGCGGCAAAATGGGTACGCGAACCATCGCAGCGTCGCTCCTGAAAAACTTGCTCCCGAACCGGACGATTGGCATGATGAACCGGTTGAATACGAGGAGCCGCGATCTCCACGGCGTTCGCCCGCTCCGCAGCAATCTGCGGAGCGGCGCGTTCGCGCAACCGACCTGGATGCCTGGATCGACCTGGAGAAGTGGGTCGGCCAGAAGGTCCGCGAGGTCGGCATCCGCCGCACGCGTGAACTCGTCAATCTGTATCCCGGCGAAGAACGCGACCTGCTGCTGCTCTTCCTCAATGTCTACGAAGATGCAGCGGACCGCTACTACTATCCAGAACCGGCCCCGACGGCCTATGAAAGCTATCCCGCTCGGCCCAAGTCGGTCCAGCAGTTGACCGCCTTCGCCGAACAGTGGCAGCGCCGCGCCAAGGCCAGCCCGGCCCAGAACGGGAACGGGAACGGCTACCGCCCCTTTGGCGATCATCAGGAACTGGTTCTGCGACTCATTGCCGACATGCTCAGCTCGGGCGACGAAATGCCCGGCAGCAACGGCAATGGCAACGGCGCGCGTCACTAGCCCTCGGAGCCCATCATGGAAAAGTCGATCACGACCGCGCTCTTCATCGTGGTCAGTATGATCCTGGCTCTCATGCTCTTCAATGTCGCCTATCCCGCGGTGACTGAAGGCGGCGACGCCGTAGTGAGCATGGCCAACGATGTGGCCGAACGGATGCGCTACGACATCGAGATCATCCACGCCAGCGCCGAACTCGATGACTCGGGCTGGTGGCAGGACTTCAACGGAAACGGTCAGTTCGACGTCAACGTCTGGGTGAAGAATATCGGCGACGAACGCATCATCGGGCTCGACCGGGTGGACGTCTTTTTCGGACGCGAAGGCAATTTCGCCCGCATCGCCTACGTCGACGAAGCCTCGGGCAGCTATCCGAACTGGACTGCCACGGTCGAGAACGGCGCCGACTGGAACCCGACCGGCACGCTGCGGATCACCATCCGCTACCAGGCGCCGCTCACACGGGGCCGCTACTTTGTCAAAGTTATCCTGCCGAATGGGATATCCAGCGAGTATTTCCTGGGGATCTGAACCATGGAAAACATCCTTGCGGCCATCGTCATCATCTTCATCCTGCTCTTCGGGGCGCTGACTCTTTCGAACGCCTTCCTCTCGGCGCAAGAGATCGTGGTCGATGCTTCTCGCGACGCGGAGGAGCGCCTCGACGACCAACGCCACATCGCCTTTGAGCCGGTCAGCCTGACCGTTCGCGATGCCGGGGTAGAGACCGAAGTGCTGGTGCGCAACGTCGGCATGACCAAGCTGGCCGACTACGAGTTGTGGGATGTCTTCGTCGAATACTACGACAATGCCGTGACGCCGGTCTACCATTCGCTGCGGCTGATCTACGACGACACCGGCGCCGCAGTCAATTCCTGGTCCGTGGGCGGCCTGTTCATCGACCGCGCGACCAATGCTGCTGAAGTGCATGATCTGGGAGTCTTCAATCCCGGTGAGGAAATCGCCCTGCTGCTCAACATCCTGCCCGTGGTTGGCGTCGGTCAGAGCATCAACGCCACCGTCTCGGACAGCAGCGGGGTAGTGGTTTCATTGATGGCCGTTCGCGATGCTGCCCCCCAGCTCACGCGCAATACCGGGTTCAGGATCGCTAACCTGGGCAGCGCGGTCATCACGTCGGACATGCTGCTGGCGACGGATGTGGACAACGATGCTGACGAACTGAACTACGCCATCATCACGCCGCCGGGGCAGGGGGCCTTGACCCCTTCCGACAATTTCACACAGGTCGATATCGATGAGGGTGAGGTGACCTACACCCATTCGGGCAGCGGAGCCGACAGCTTCTCGTTTTTGCTGACCGATGGCATTGAAGTGGTTGGACCCTTCACCACCCTCGTCACCATCAATGTGCCGCCCGTCCTGGAAGCCAATAGTGGCATGACGATCCCCTCCGGTGCGGCAGCCACCATCACCAACACCCTGCTGCGCGTGGCCGATGCCGACGACCTGCCCGAACGTCTCATCTACACCATGGTGCAGTTCCCGTCCAACGGCGCGCTCAGCCTCGGTTCCACCTTCAGCCAGGCCGACATTGACGGCAACCGTCTCACCTATACCCATGCCGGCGGAGGCGCGGACCTGTTCCGGTTCGTCGTCTCCGACGGCTACGACGTCATCGGCACCTATACCTTCGTCATCGACATTTCAAGCTGACGCGCCGCCCGGCGCCCCAAGCGACGAGACTGGAAAAGGACCATGCCCGCATTCACGACCACTTCACTGAAGACCATGATCTCCTCGCACAACCCGGAATTCGACAGCAAGCTGGGCGGTGGGATCCCTGTCGGGTCGCTGATGCTGATCGAGGGCACGTCCGGCGCCGGCAAATCGGTGATTTCACAGCTGCTGATTTCCGGCGCGCTTCAGGATGGCTTCACCGCGGCGCTGTTCACCAGCGAGAATACGGTGCGCAGCCTGGTCAGCCACATGCAGAAGCTCGACATGGACATTCTCGACTACCTGCTGCTCGGCAAGTTCAAAGCTTATCCGATGGCGCTGGCATGGTTGGGTGAGGATGCTCCGACGGCCCTGTGGATGGCCCTGCGGCAGCAAGAGAAGCAGGACCTGCTCGTCGTGGACTCGCTGACGTCGGCCACCATTCAATCCACCGAAGACAGCATGATCCTGTACTTTTTCGAAGAATGCCAGCAGATCTGTTCGACTGGCAAGACCATCATCGTCACATTGCATGCCGAGGGTGTCAGCGACGATCTGCTCAATCCCATCCGCGCCATGTGCGACGTCGATCTCCGGGTCCGCACCAGCCAGGATGGGCAGCGGCTCGTCAAGACCCTCGAAGTCTCCAAGGTTCGCGGCGCGGGCGGCACGACCGGCGCGATCGTCGGCTTTGAAGTGGAACCGGGATGGGGCCTGCGCATCATCCCGATCAGCAAGGCGCGAGGTTGACAACCATGGCTGCCCAGACTCGCCTGCCCTTCGACTTCACTCCCGGTACGAAGCTGACCTCCAGGGAAGACCTATTGGTCATCATGTCGCCGGAACTGCGCACCGCCTGCGAAACCTCCGGATTCCTCTTTGAATACCTTCAATACGTGCCGCTGGCCGAGTACGGTATTCCGCAGTATTTCGCCAAGGTCCCGCGCACGCTGGACACGTCGTTCTTTCGCAACATCATCTATCCCATCAAGGATGGGCTGTACGTTCACATCTATCCGGATCATCTGGGGGCGCGTGACCACTACATCGCCGTCGAACCGACTATCGTGACCCCCATCGCTCACCTCGTCACCGAGGTCGACAACAAGCTGATCAGTTGGGCAGAGGAAATCGGGCGGACTGAGAGCGAAGACGCGAAGAAGAAGCTGCTGGTCGAGCTGGTCGAACAGATCTGCACCACCGAGGCGCCCAAGCCGAAGCCCGATGGCTCGCGTGCGAAGCAAACGAAGGTCCTGGTTAGCCCGGCCGAACTCGAGGCCCTCAAGTACTGGGTGATCCGCGAGAAGGTTGGCCTGGGCATCCTTCAGCCGCTGCTGCTTGACCCCTACCTTGAAGACATCAGCTGCAGCGGCACCGGTTCTATCTTCATCGAGCACAAGATCTTCAAGAGCGTCCAGTCGTCGATCGTCTTCGCCACTCTGGACGACGTCGACGACTTCGTTATCTGGCTGGGCGAGTGGATCAAGTCGCCGGTCACCGTCCGCAATCCGCTGGTCGACGCGGTGCTGCCCGATGGCTCGCGTATCAACATCGTCTACGGTCGCGAGATCAGCAAGCGCGGCAGCAACTTCACCATCCGTAAATTCTCCGGCACGCCGACCAGCATCGTCGAGCTGATCGATTTTGGCACGCTTAACTACATGATGGCGGCCTACCTCTCACTGGTCATTGAGTCGCATCTCAACGTGTTTGTCGTCGGGGCGACGGCGTCGGGCAAGACCACACTGCTCAACGCCGTTACCACCTTCATCCGGCCGGAAGCCAAGATTGTAACCATCGAAGACACGCCTGAAGTGCAGGTGCCGCACGAAAACTGGCTCCAGGAGACCACGCGCGTCGCCTCTGGCGAGAAGAAGGGCAGCGACGTGGGCATGTTCGAACTGCTGAGAGCGGCCCTTCGCCAGCGCCCCGACATGATCATCGTCGGCGAGATCCGCGGTGTCGAAGCGGTGGTGGCGTTCCAGGCCATGCAGACCGGTCACGGCGTCATGTCGACGTTCCACGCCTCTTCGGTCGAAAAGCTGATCCAGCGTCTCACCGGTGACCCGATCAACATTCCGAAGACCTACATCGACAACCTGTCGCTCGCCATCATCATGTCGGCGGTGCGCCTGGCCGACGGGCGGTCGGCGCGCCGCGTCCTGAGCATCAACGAGATCATCGGCTATGACCCGGCGACCGAGTCCTTCTCGTTTCTCGAAGCCTTCCGCTGGAATGTGGCCACGGATACCTTCGAGTTCGCCGGTCTTCACAGCAGCTACCTGCTGGAAGAAATCATCTCCCTGAAGCGTGGTATCCCGCCGCACCGCCGTCGTGAGATTTACAACGAGGTCAAGTGGCGCGCGAAGGTCTTTGAGCAGCTCCATCGAGAGAAGAAAGTCACGGACTTCAATGAATTCTTCAAGATCCTCGCAGAAGCGCGACGACAGCAGTACCTTTAGGCGCGTCACGCCGTTCGACATGTTCTATCAGTTGACGTACATGTCGGCGATGGCGTCTTCGGGCATCTCTCGCAGCAAGCTGTTCCTCATTGCCGCCCAGTCGCAGTGCACGGCGTCGCCCTACTTCCACGCCATCAACAACCTGGTCGAAGAGGTCCGCTACGACTACCCGGAGGCTTGCCGGTTGGTGGGCACGCGCTCCAAGTCGGAGAACATGCGCACCTTCCTCTTCCGCCTGGCGGACTCGCTGCGATCCGGCGAGCCTCTGCCGGAATTCCTCACACGCGAAGCCGAAGTGCAGAGCGACGACTATCGCAACGAATACGAGCGCAACCTGGAAAACCTCAAGCAGTGGACCAACGCCTTCTCGTCGATCACCATCTCGGTCGGGTTGATCATCATCATTCAGATGATCACGGCCATGATCTACTCGACCAGCGTCAACACCATTGCCATGCTGGTGCTCGGCGGGGCGATGATGTCGGGTTTCGGCGTCTGGATTATCTTCCGGTCCGCCCCCCGCGAACTGATGAATGTGACCCCGTCCAAAGGCTCGGAGCAGCAGCGCCGCGCGCTGCGCCTGTTCAAGATCGTCGTCCCGGTCAGTGTGTTGGTTGGCGCGCTTATGGCCCTGGTCAGCGGCAGTCTCGGCATCGCGCTGCTGAGCGCGGGCGCTTGTCTGCTGCCGGTTGGCGTTATCAGTATGATGAGTGATCGCGTCACCAACAAGAAGGATGTCGAGTTTGGCACGCTGCTGCGCTCCATAGGCGGCATTGCGACCTCCAGCGGCACCACGCTCAAGCAGGCGCTGGGCCGCATCGAGCTCAGCTCCTTCCCGGCTCTGGAAGAAGACATCCAGCGCCTGGCCACCCGACTGGTGGCCCGCATCGACCCGGATATCTGCTGGCGGCAGTTCGGTCTTGAGACTGGCAGTCGGCTGATCAGTGAGGTCTCCAGCGTGTTTTATGGCGCGGTCAAGATCGGCGGCGACCCGGAGCGCGTCGGCTACGTCTGCTCGCTCTTCGTCGCTCGCTCCACCCAGCTTCGTGCCAAGCGCCGCCTGGTCGCTGGCACTTTTTCGGCGCTGGCCACCGTCATGCATTCGATGGTCACCGGTCTGATCGTCTTCGTGCTTGCGATCGTCAACAGCTTTTCGATCATGGTGGAAAAGCTGTCTGCCGAGCAGATGGACAACTCCATGAACGGGGAGCAGATGATGAGTCTTGGCCTGGCGGAGTTCACGCCGGAAGACCTGGCGCGCCTGGGCGTGATTGCCATCTTCATGGTCCTGGTGGTCGCCGTCACCAGTTCTTCCGCCGTCATCGTTGCCGACGGCGGTCTGAAACTGAAGTTCTGCTTCTACCTTGCCCTGACGATCTTCATCGCCGGCGTGTGCTTCATCGCGGTGCCGCCCCTGGTGGCCGGCATTCTCAAGTAGCTAAGGAGCGATCATGTCCCTGCTCGACACCCTGTTTTCGCACAACATCATGATCTTCAGCCTGCTGGCGGTCGCTCTGATCCTCGTCATCGCGGTCATGGCCATGGTCGCCCCCGGCATCATCGCCGATCATAAGCGGTCTGCCGAGCGTAAAAAGGCGCGGAAGGCGGCTGAAAAGGTGATGAAAGAAGCAGAGCGCGCTCGCCAGGGCGAAGTGATGCGCCGCAAAAAGGTGCTGGCCGAGCGGGCGGCCGCGAAGCAGGCGTCCGCAGAAATCCGGGCGACGAAGGAACGCAAAGCCCTTGCCGCGGGGAAGAAGGCCGGCAAAGGCCTGTCGCCGGCGCTCCAGGCGGCGCTTCTGGCCGATGATGACGATCCGGCAGTGGAAGAAGACGCCGTGGTTGATGACGAGCCGGTCGAAATTGCAGCGCCCACCGCCGCGCCGCCGGCACATTCAGCGCACCCGACGCTGTCGGTCGCGGCGCTCGCCGTCAACAACCCGGGGGATCAGCCGTTCGAGTTCACTGGTACGGTAGACCTGACCTCGCTCATCGCCGGGAATGGCCCGCTGCCCACGCCTATGGCTCCGAAACCGACTGCCCCGGCCCCAACGGCTGCGCCTCCGGCGGAACCTCCGCCGGCCTCGGCGACTTCATCCGAATCGGCCTCCGCCGACGAATCAGCCACTAAGCCGGCTTCCGCCGACGAATCGGCCGATGGCGAAACGGAATCCGAGGGTGACGAGGACGATGCGCCCGGGCCGCTCGACGAGGGATATAAGCCCATGCTGGCCGAGCCACCTGGCGCCGGCAAGCTGAACTTGCAGGATGTCATGGAGAGCGTGTTCACCGAACCCGAGGGCAGCGGTCGCTATGAAGTGCTGATGAATGGAGTCGAAGCCCCAAGTATGTCCGAATTGGCCGTCCTGGCCGAGCAGGTCTCGACCCAACTGCGCGGCGCTTCTCCAGATCGCCGGAATGGAAAGCAGAAAGAAGCGGGTTACTGACATGATCGTTGTCTTTGCGTTGACCGGTCTTTTCCTTGGCTGGCTGCTCCATATCGCTGCGGATGTCGTGCCCAGCCTGAGTGGCGCCGTCACAATTGCCATGCCGCGCATTCACGCGCCGGCGCTCCTTCGTCCCTACGATCTGCGCGACGCCTCAAAGGGCGAGCTGCTGCTCGAACTGTTGATGGCCGGTCTGATGGTCGTGGCTTACGCGCTGCACGGCGCTTCCGAGCAGTCGCTCACCTGGATCGGGGCGTGGCTTTCTTCGCTCTGATCGCCATCATCGACATTCGCTACCGCGTGATCCCCAACCTGCTGACCTATTCCGGCATCGCGGTGGCGCTGTTTGCCAACGTCGTCATTGCTCAGCGCCCGCCGCTGCCTATCCTGCTCGGGATGGTTTTCGCCTTCGGCATCTTCTATCTGGTGGCACGCCTTCGCCCGGACGAACTCGGCGGCGGCGACGTCAAGCTTGCGGCCCTGCTGGGAGCCATCTTCGGCTTCCCGCTGATCCTCTGGGTGCTGATCGTGAGCGTCGTCACCAGCGGCGCGGCGATTTTCTATCTGCTCTCGTCGGGCGGTCGGACTCTCAAGGACACCATTCCTTACGCGCCGTTCCTCTGTCTGGGCGCCGTCACCGTCATTCTGTGCAACTCGCTGTTCGGCGTGTAGCCGGCGTGCAACCCTGAAAGGTATGCCATGCTCGATCTCAACATCGAAACGCTGGATGAGCTGGAAGCGCCGCGGCGCCCGCGATCCAATTCGCGTCTGGCGCTGTGGCTATGTGTGCTGGCGCTCGGCGTCCTGATCGTGCCGCTGACCCAGGTCGAGAGCATCCTTCAGGAAGCGGCGGTCACCCTGGCCGCGGAAAGCGATGCCCTGTCGCTGACCATGACCGCGCCGGCGCCTGTGCCCGTCGAGGAGCAGTCGGAGACCGATCGGCTGATCGAGCTGCGTGGGCAGGTCGCGGTGGTCGACGGCATGTCCGCCACACTGATGGCGGGTCACCTCGACTGGCCGGCGATCATGGCCTCCGTGCACACCTACGACTCCGATCGCATCCGGCTGACCAGCTTCCAGCGCGATGGCAGTCGCCTCGTGCTGGACGGTGAGGCGCTTCAGGAAAGCGACGTTCTGACCTATATTGACGCGCTCCAGTCGACAGGCTACTTCGACCAGGTGAACATCCAGTCCATCACGGTCAACCCGATACTGCCCGCGACGCCCAACTTCCAGGCGACGCAGGCCGGCATCGACCCCATCCTGTCGGCGACTTACATGCCCACGCTCTTCGGCCTGTCGCTCGTCCTGAAGGGAGCCGGCGATGGATCTCTATAATCTGCGCATCACTTTGCTGAAGCTGCTGCCTATCCTGCTGATCGCGCTCGGCCTGTTCGTCGTGGTCTTCTTTGGCGTAGCGCGCATCTTTCCGCAGTGGAAGATCTACGCCACATTGGAGGCCGATGTGGTGGCGCGGCGTGATGCGGTGGCCGCGCAGTTCGCGGCGCAGATGGACGACGACACCATGCTCGTCCTCCAGCATCAGATCGAAAACATGGAAGAGCAGTTGTCCGGAGCCGCCACTGCATTTCTGACACGTGGCGAGGCGGAGCAACTTCTGGATCGTCTGTATGCCTATGCCTATTCGCGCGGGGTGCGCATCACCAACTTGCAGGCGCAGCAGGCCCAGCAGCCGCAACAGACGGAGGAGACATCCGAGAACAGCACGTCCGGCTACGAGATCCATCAGTTCCAGCTTCAGGTCGCCGGCGGCGTCGCCAATCTGATTGACTTCATCGCCCAGTTTCGTGAAGCCTCACTGCCCAGCGTCAACATCGTCAGCATGACGGTCGTGCGCCAGGAGAATCAAGCTCTGCTGACCATGGTGCTCCTGATCTACACCTCGGAGCACGCGTCCGGGTTGACGCTCAGCCAGATGGTGGTGCCGGTGGCCTTCGAACCCAGCCCAACGCCGACCGAAACGCCCACCGTCGCGCCAACGTTGCCGCCGACAGCCACGCTCTCGCCCAAGCAGCCTACCCCGCTGCCGCCCACGGCGACCACCGTGCCAACCAACACACCCACCGTGATCCCGTCGGCGACCTTCACCTTCACGCCGACGTTCACGCCCAGCCCGGTCATGACGACCGTCTACTGCCCCGGCGCGATGAACACGCTGTTCCGTCCCGGCGATATTGCCGTCGTCGACTTCAACGACATGGGCGCGCTCCGGGTCCTCTCCGACCCGAACGCCAGCGTCATCGCCACCCGGACGCAGGCCTACGACAACGATGTGCTGGAGATCCTCGCCGGCCCCGTCTGCGCCAACAGCTCCTACTACTGGTATGTCCGCAATCGCAGCTCGAACAATGCGCTCGGCTGGGTTGCTGAAGGGCAGGGCGACGAACGCTGGCTGTGTCCCGAAAATGCCTCGGAGTGCACCAGTTAGGGCTGAACCGGCGTACGCGGCAGTGCGCCCGCGCATCACTCAGCGAAGATCGCTGTTATCCCGCTGACCCAGACCACTGCTCCACGCCAGGCGGATGGCCTCGGAACGGTCGGCCGCTTGCAGCTTGCTCAGGATGTTCGAGACATGGTTGCGCACCGTCTTGTTGCTCAGCACGAGCTGCTCGGCGATCTCGGTGTTGTTGTACCCCTTGGCGATCAGATCCAGCACTTCGATCTCGCGCTCGGTCAGTTCCGGGAACAGGCCATCGGCGCGGACGGGTTTGATGCTGCTGAAGTAATTCATCATGCGGTCGGCGATGCTCGCGCTGAAGATGGCGCCGCCGTTCTTGACTGTCTCGATGGCCCGGATGATCTCGTCCTGGTCCGCGCCTTTCAGCAGATAGCCGCGCGCGCCGGCTTTCATGGCCGCCAGCACCAGATCGTCGTCCTGGAACATCGTGAGGATCAGGATACCAATGCGCGGGCACTGCTTGAAGATCTGACGGGTGGCCTCGATCCCATTCAATTCCGGCATCCTGACATCCATCAAGATGACATCCGGCTCATGTTGCAGCGCCAACTGCACCACACTGGCGCCGTCCTCCGCTTCCGCCACCACCTCGCATCCGGGTAGTGATTTAAGCAGGACCGTTAAACCCTTGCGAAACATAGGATGATCGTCGGCGATCATCACGCGAATCTGATCGGTCATGAAGTCACCTCCTGGTGATTCAGTGTGATCAAAGGCAGTTCGGCGGTCACCCGCGTCCCGCCATTCTCACCACGTTGGACGGAACACGAACCACCCAGTTCAGCGGCGCGCTCCGTCATAGAACTCAAGCCGACACCCCGACGGAGGCTTTCCGGCAGGCCCCGCCCGTCGTCGATCACTTCCAGCCGCAGAACGTGGTTGCAGTGCAGTCGCACCAGGGCCGAGGTCGCCTGTGCGTGACGGACGACATTGGTCAGTGCCTCCAGGGCGATGCGGTACAGCGCGACCTCGGCGGCCGCCGCGAGCGTCGGCAGTGTCGCCGGCATTTCGACGGTGATTCGCAATCCGCTGGCGCGCTCCAGCTCCCGCGCCTTCTCCTCGATCGCTGCGCACAGCCCGAGCTGCCCGATCGCCGGCGGCTGAAGCTCGTAGACCAGACGGCGGATGTCGGCCAGCGCGTCGCCGATCTGTGATTTGATGTCGAGCAGCACCGGCTCGGCCTCGGAGGGTGAGTTTTTAAGCAGATTGCGCGCCGCGTCGACCTGGAGCATCAGGCTGGCCAAAGCGGGGCCGAGGCCGTCGTGCAGATCGTGGCTCAGGCGGCGCCGCTCTTCTTCGCGGGCCGTGACCAGTTTTTCTCGCGAATACTGAAGATCCGCCGTGAGCCGCGCAGCCTGAATCACCGCCTCGGCATGGAAGAGCAGGCTGTCGACCAGCTGACGGTCGCCGGGGTCAGCGCTTCGCCTGGCGACCGCGGCGCCACGACCAGTCGCCCGACCGTCTCACCGCCATAGGTGAGTGGGAACTCGATCCGTTCCAGTTGCGGTTCCCCCCACGAGGCCAGCCTCACGTGATCGCCGTCGCGTCCCAGCTCGACCGCGGCGTAGGGCAGCTTGAGTGCCGTCGCCACCGTCTGCGCGATCTGCTCCAGAGCGTCGTCAGGTGCCAGCGTTTGCTCCAGCCGGCGTGTCAGGCGCACCATGACGATTTCCGGTGCATCGCGCTCGCCGTAGATCAGCAGGTTGACCGCGTTTTGCAGACGTGTACGGACCGAGGCGAAGACGACCGCGGCGATTCCGGTGCCGATCAGCGAAAACAGCGTGCTGCCCCAGTTCTGGAACACGGCACTCAGGGATCCCACGACGACGATGTAGACAGAGACGATCAGCATCGTTAGCGTGCCCCACACCAGCGTCCGCTGAATGGCGATGCGAATGTTGAACAGCCGGTAGCGCACGACGGAGAAGGCGATGCCGAGCGCGATCGGGAATGACAGCAGCGGCACGATCTCCCAGCTCAGCACCAACTGCCCTTGCAGCAGCGCCGGCAGAATGACGAGCAGGGTGGTAAAGCCCATTGCCATGGCGAAGGTGATCGCCACCAGACGCACCCGCTGCCGCAGAAACGGCGTGGTGATCCGCCTGTAACCGGCAGCCAGAGCCACCAGCGTGAGGAGAAACGCCATCATCAGCAGGACCAGACCGGTGAGCTCCCACGTTCGCAGCATCGCCAGGGGATCCGGGTTGTTGTTGAACAACAATATCGCCACCGCGGCGGGATACGGCGTGAGGTATAGCAAAGTGATGAACCGTATCGGGTACTGGGCGCTTGCCCGAGGGCCGGGCAGCACAATCGCGAAATGGAACAAGGCTGCGGCCATCAGCATGAGGAAGATGAAGGTGATGGCCCGGTAGTAGACGAACAGCCCGTGGTTGTTCACGATCATGGCCAGATCGGCGCCCACCGCCCGCGACACGCTGAATGTGACGAAAGCTGTGGCCGCCAGGAGCAGAGTCTGTGTCGCCTGTTCGCGTGGTCGACGCCACCACAGCCAGATCGCCTGCACCTGAATCAGGATCAGGAACAGCGCGACAGGGAAATACCGGGCCACCATCAAATCGAAGGAGAAAGCCCCGATCGTGACGGGGATCTGCCGCTCTTCGCCGCTCCGAAGGACGGTATAGTCGATGAGGTCGCCGCGCTGCCATCCGGCATCGGCCATAGAAGGCCCCATCAGCCCATCCAGCCACTCGATCATCGGCCGGCCAGCCACGCGAATGATCTGGTCGCCGCCCTGCAAGCCATCGGTAGTTTCGATATCCGGGAAGAGGACCAGGGCGTCTGCCCGGGTGATGTCCGGGCCGAGCATGAGCCGGGCGCCATCCGACGGGGTGGCGATGCGCAGCAGGGTGAAGATCAGCGTCAGGCCGAAAGCCAGCGTGGAGAGGAGTGGAAAAATGAGAGATGAGGACGTGCCGAATGGTTGTCTGCGCATAATTCGCCCCAAGCACTTCCCTAACATGATTATACTTCGGAGGGAGAACCCCTTGCGAACACAATTTCGCTGGGCGACCGTCCTCTCGTCCTTCTGATTAGCTAAACCGGAATGGGGTATTCGTGACCCAGAAGAAGAACCCACCGATCGCCAGAACCGCCAACAACATAAGACAACCAATGCCCGTCTGGGCGGCTTCATGCGAGTCTGGCATGAACAGGCTGCCGACGGCGCGGATGACGGAAAGCATGGGTCCGAAGCCGAGACGGAATAAGATCCGAAGAAGCAGTTCGGTGAACAAGTCCATGTCATATTCCTTCCGCAGCATTCCCATCATGTCTTCAGCATAGATCCGGCCGCGTCCCGCCGTCATGAAGCCAATGTCCCGACTGACTCGGGACATCGGCCCCACGACAGTGGGACGGTTATGCCGCTACAGTGAAGGTATCGTGGCGTGACAACAAGGAGTGATCCCATGACCGCCCGAACCGAGCGTTTTGTCAAGCAGGAGAACGTGCGCATTGAACTGTTCGTCTGGCTGTTCGCCTGTCCTTTCTTCGAGCTGCTGCGCCTGCTTCTGCGCGCACTGCGTGCGGTCCGCGTGAATCTCAACGAACGGATCTTTTCCCCGCTCATCGAATGTGTCCGCGAGGATGACGCGATGGCTCTGGCCACCTGTTTTGTGCTGCTGACGATCATGGGCAGCCTGGTCAGCGCGCTCGTCCAGATCCTGTGGCGCTAGGGGAGGACATCATGAAGCGGTTACTGATTGGATTGGCTGTAGTTCTGATCCTCGTTGTCGGCGCTTACCTGGGGATGTCGACCATCCTCTATTCACGCCTCGCGACCATCAAGCCGAATTGTGCCGGCGCCTTCCCTGACAATACGCCGGCGGCATTCAGCGTCGCGCAGTTCAGCGACTCGCTCGATCCTGCCCCCTACTTCATGCCGGAATACGAAACGGTGAGTATCCCCGGCCGAACGCCAGACATCACCCTGAGCGGCTGGTATGTGCCCTCGGCAGGAGCTGAGACCGGCAGGGAGGACCGTGCGGTGCTCGTCGTCCACGGACTGGGCACGGGCAGTCCAGACTGCAGGCGGCATCCGCGCGCCCTGCTGGCGGCCGGGATGCTGCATCGCGCCGGTTACAACGTGCTGCTCATCGACCTGCGCGATCACGGCGACTCGACCCTCGAAGATGGCCGGTGGGCCGGTGGCACCGAAGAGTATCTGGATGTACTGAGCGCCTGGGACTGGCTGATGGCCGAACAGGGGTTCGCGGCCGAGCAGATTGGCATCTTCGCCTACTCTGGCGGCACCGGCACGACTCTGATCGCCCTGGGGCAGGAGCCGCGCATCGCCGCCATCTGGCTGGACAGCGTCTTCGTCGACATCGAGCTGGCCATCGGCGACGAGCTGAGCAGGAGCGGCTTGCCGACCTTTCTGATACCCGGCGGCCTGCTGATCGCCCGGCTGAACGGCGACGATCTCACGGCCTTCAGTCCCCTCGAAGCGGCGACACGGATTGACGGTCGCCCGGTCTTCATCACCCACGCCGTGGGCGACTCCGCTCTCAAGGTGGACTACGCCTACCGTCTGGCCGATGCGCTGCGTGCTGCGGGCGCCGAGCCGGAACTGTGGGTGACGCCCGGCGACGGCCATGTCCGCAGCATGTTCGAGGAGACGGCGGAGTATGAACGAAGACTCATTCTGTTCTTCAGGGGTTGGTGGTGCGGTCGCGCCAGCTTCAGAGACGATCTGGCCCTGTCCGTCGTCATGGAACGGTTGTCCCGACTCACTGAGGACACCTGTCGCCGAGAAATCAGGACCCCTGCCTCACGACAGAAGGACGTTGGGACAGTTACAGTGAGAGCATCGTGGCAAGACGCGACACCGCTGTGAAACTGAACGGCAGCGTGTGAACGGCCACAGGAGAAAAATCTCATGATTATTAACTGGATCGTTCGACTGGTCGTGGTTGCGGTGCTCTGGCTCCTCTCTTTTCACATGACGTCGGCCCAGAGTGAAGAAATGCTCTACGTGGTTTCCGGCAGTACGTCGATCAATGCGCGGCAGTGCCCGCGGCTGGATTGTGCAGTGGTGGAGGCCCTCCAGCCGGGTACGGAAGTGACCGTTATCGAGATGGTGAACGGCGATACCGTTTTCGGAAGCGATCAGTGGGCCCAACTGGAAAACGGCAGCGGCGAGGTGTACGTCCACAGCGCGCTGATCGATCCCGTAGCGGCCGGTGAATCGGACGCCGGGGGGAAGGTGGTCAGCGATATGGATCAGCGTGACGAGAGCGCTGCCCCGGCGCGGGAGGCGGAGTCGCGCGAGACCGTCGAAGCGGCCCCGCTCGACACCAGCCGCTGGCTGGTCGTCGAGGTGGACCGCTTCACCGTGCGCATGCCGCCGATGTGGGAAGACATTCAGGAACTGGTCGCCGATGTTGATGACCGGGGTGACCAGCAGTGGTGGCGAGGTAGTTTCCGCAGATGTGCTCACGCTCCCGGCAGGACTGGCGACGCGGGTCGAAGGCAAGTACCTTGACACGACGACATCGCCCTCAACCGTCTATCAGGAGATCACCTACGCGCTCTTCACAGGGGATGAGATCTATACCCTGGACCTGTGGGTGGCGAGTTCCTATGAAGGTGATTACGGCCCGGTCATCGACGCCATCGCCACCAGCTTCCATCAGGATGCCTCGAACCTGTAGCGGTGTGTGGGGCGGCGCTCCCTGGGGCGCCGCCCCACTTTTGCTGTTCTGGAATGGGAATGAAGATGTTTCTCCACAGGAGGATGACCATGGAGCGCAGACCCTGGCACGAAAGCAGATGGCCCGAAGGAGTGCCCTTCGAACTGCATATTCCGCTCATCCCGGTCCAGCGGCTCCTGGAAGACGCCGCCAAGACCCACCCTGACCACCCCTTCATCCTCTTCAACGACGCCGTGCGGACCTACCGCCAGATGAACGAGATGGCCGATCAGGTCGCCGGCTTTTTGAGCGCGCAGGGCATCGGCAAGGGCGATCGGGTGGCGCTGTTTCTGCCGAATCTGCCGCACTTCCCCGCCGCCTTCTTCGGCATCCTCAAGGCCGGGGCGATCTGCGTGCCCTGCAACCCGACCTACACCGTGCCCGAACTACACGCCCAGCTTGCCGATTCCGGCGCGCGTGGGCTGATCGTCATGGACCACCCGACGCTGTACGCCGCTGCCTGCGAGGCCATGCGCGATACGGCGATCGAGACGGTCGTCACCTGCAACGCGGGTGATTTCCTGCCGCTTGCCCAGCGGTTGGTCGGCGGGCTGCTCGGCAAGATCCCGCATGCCGAACATCATGACGCCGGTCACGTGCCGTTCAGTGATATCCTCCACAGTCGGCTTTCTGCGCCGCCGGTCGCCATCGACCCGCACCAGGATACCGCGCTGCTCCAATATACCGGCGGCACGACCGGGGTGCCGAAGGGCACGCGCATCTCGCACCACAACATCGTCTCCAACCTGCTGGCTATCCAGGCCTGGATTCACCCGGAAGACGAGCACGGCCACGCCGGCGACATGATTGTCGGCGGTGAATGCTTCATCGGTGCGCTGCCGTGGTTCCACGCTTACGGTCTGATCATGACGCTGCTGGCCGCGGTGCGGTTGGCATCCAGCGTCGTCTGCGTGCCCGACCCGCGTGCCGGCACGCCGCCCTTCACCGAGATCCTGCGCCTGGTGCAGCGCCACCGCGCCACCGTGCTCAATGGTGTGCCGACGCTGTTCAGCGCGCTCATCCACCACCCCGACGTGAATCGCTACCACCTGGACACCCTCAAGCTGTGCGGCTGCGGCGCTGCGCCGCTGGCAGTGGAGCTGGCCCAGCAGTTCGAGGCGAAGACCGGGGCGGTGCTGTACGAGGGGTATGGCATGACCGAGACCACCGCCGCCGTGATGTGCAACCCGACCAGCCGGCGCGCTCGCAAACTCGGCTCGCTGGGTCTACCGCTGCCCGATACAGATGCGGTCGTTCTCGACTCGGACACGGGCCTGCACCTGCTGCCCCAGGGCGAAGTCGGTGAGATCGCCGTCAGCGGTCCCCAGCTCATGCTGGGCTACTGGAACAGCCATGATGCGAATAGTCACGACGATGCGACGATCACGCGCATCATCGGCGGGCGCCGCTATCTGCTGACCGGCGACATTGGCCACATGGACGAAGACGGCTTCTTCTGGCTGAGCGACCGCAAGAAGGACATCGTCATCATCGGCGGGTACAAAGCCTATCCGCGTGAGATCGAGGAGGTGCTGTACGCCCATCCCAAGGTGGCCCAGGCCGCCGTCGTTGGTGTCGAACACGAACGCATGGGGCAGGTGCTCAAAGCCTTCATCCGGCTCAAGGACGGATCGACCGCCACGAGCCGGGAGATCATCGACTACTGCAAGGAGCGCCTTGCGGGCTATAAAGTACCGCGCCTCATCGAGTTCCGCGACAGCCTGCCGACCTCTGCCGCCGGCAAGGTGCTTAAACGTGAATTGCGCTGAGCAGCCGCCACAGCCTTCTTGGCCCAACCCGTGTCTTCCGTAGGGACGGGGCCTGCCCCCCGGGGCGCGGGGGGGGTGCGGGCCGCCGAGGGCTAAAGCGCCTGGCTGACCGACAAGCCCCGAAGGGGTTCCTGACGCCGCGTCTTGGTCCCTTAGTGGCCTCCGGCAGCCGGGTGTTTTAACACCGGGGACGCGCGACCATGCTATCGGCTGACGCGTCGCAACTTGGTGCCTGGGACAAGGCCTGCCTCGCCCTCCACCCAGTTATCTATACTCTCATCGCCGCCCGCATGGCGTCCCGCAGGGCTTGCGCCTCTGCCGCCGGGTCTGCCGCGAAGATCACCGAGCGCGAGGCGTTGACGATCAACCCGCCGCCGTGCGCATCCAGCCCGGCGCGCATCGTTTCCTCGACGCTGCCCCCCTGTGTGCCGACACCCGGGACCAGGAAGGTCATTTCCGGTGCGATCTGCCGCGCTCGCCGCAGATCGTCCGGGGCGGTGGCGCCGATTACCAGCATGCAGTTGCCGTGCGTGTCCCATTCATCCCGCACCGCTTCGGCCACCCGCTCCCACAGCGGGCGGCCGCCCACATCCAGCCCTTGCAGTTCGTTCGCGCCCGGGTTGCTGGTCCGGCACAGGACGATACAGGCTTTGTCCGCCCGGCGCAGGAATGGCTGAAGCGCTTCCCGGCCCAGGTATGGATGCAGCGTGACGGCATCGAAGCCGAGCTGGTCGAACACGGCCGAGACATATCCGGCGTTGGTGCTGTCGATGTCGGCCCGCTTGGCGTCGCAGATGGTGAAAATGTCCGGGTGCTCAGTCCGAAGCAGGTCCAGCGTCAGCGCCAGATCCGTCCAGCCGTCCGCGCCGCGCGCCTCGTAGAAGGCCATGTTCGGCTTGTAGGCCGCGGCATAGGCATGCGTCTGCTCTATGATCCAACGGTTGAAGGCGAACTGCGGATGCGGGTCGTCGCGAAAGCGCGCCGGCAGTCGCTCGATCGTGCTGTCCAGACCGACGCACAGCATCGAGCCGGCGGCGGTGCTGCGTTTCTGGTACTTTTCGATGGCGATGCTCATGGGTGTTTCTCGCTCCATCGGACCGGATCGACCAGCCACTCGCGTACGACGTCGGCGCCCGCTTCGTCAACCATGCCGGAAGCCAGCGCCTCGTCGAGCATGATCGGGAAGGTGGTCAGGGTGAGCAGCGAAATGCCGACCTCTTCGAAACGCAGGTACGTCTCCGGGAAGCCGTAGGTGATAATCGACAGGCAGTGGTTGACGGTGGCGCCGGCGGCCCGCAGGAGTTGAATGGCGTTCAGGCTGCTGGCCCCGGTCGTGACCATGTCTTCAATCAGTAAGACGCGTTGGCCGGAAACTTCACCGCCTTCGATGCGGCGGCCCAGCCCGTGGTCTTTTTCCTGCTTGCGGACGAACACCGACGGCTTGTTCATGGCATAGGCCAGGGCGCTGCAATGCGGGATACCCGCCGTCTCTACGCCGGCCAGCATGTCCACCTCGTGCTCGGCGACGTGCACGATGAACGCGCCGATCACCACGTGCCACTGGTCCGGGTGGGAGATCAGCTGGCGGTTGTCGACGTAGACCGGCGCGCGCAGACCCGATTTGAAGGTGACGGGGTTATTGGGCGTGAAGCCCATAGCGCCGATTTCCATCAGGGCGCGGGCGACGAGAACAGCGTAATCCGAATCAGCCATGAGATGGGTTTCCCTTCTCCAGTTCGTTGAGGATGAGCGCCGCGGCGAGCGGGCCGCGAAACACCAGCGCCGAATAGATCATGGCGGCCGATGCGCCCGCGTTCTGGAAGGCGCGCAGATGGGCGCCAGTCAGGATGCCGCCGCCGCCGATGATGTCCACCGGGTAACTGCCCTCGGTCCGCGCCCGGCTGAGCTGCTCCACCGCCGCCAGCGCGGGTGACCGCAGTCGCCCGCCTGCTACCCCGGCCACCGTCGATCCGTCCGGGGTCGGTTGGGATAGCGTATTGGTCGCTACCACCGCGCGCACACCCGTCTCGGCGAAGACTCGCATCAGCGCCGCGTACTGCTCCGCCGCCAGGCAGGGGCTGACCTTGACCCACAGCGGGGCGGGCAGCATCTCGACCAGGGTGCGGCACAGCAGATGCGCCTTGGCCGTGGTCTGGTTGGCGCCCGGGTCGTCGTCGGTGTTTGGGCACGACAGATTGAGCGTGTACCACGACGGGCAACCCGCGCCCGCACTTGCTTCGCTCGCCGCCCCCTCATCCTCTCCCCGCGTGCGTGGGAGAGGGGGCCGGGGGTGATGGGTTCATATGCCAGGGGGTGAGGTTGCCCTAAAGAGCCCACAAAAAACCCCGCCGCCTCCACGATCTCCGCCAGTTCCTGGTCCGGGTCGCTCACGCCGGGGCTGACCGCCAGATTGATCCCCCAGACCGGCGGCAGATGGGCGCGTTGGCCGGCCAGGAAGCGGGCGGCGGCGCGAGCGCCGGGGTTGCGCAGCCCGACGCGATTCTGGGTGCTGCCGGTGCTGTCGTCGCGCCACATCACTGTGCCCGGGTTGCCGAGCCGCGGATGCCGGGTGAACGACCCAAATTCGACCGCGCCGACCAGCGCCGGCATCGTCCGCCAGCCGGGGAGGACATCCTGCCCGGCGTCGACCGCCGCCAGCGCCGAGTCTTCATCCGCGAAGCCGTCGCCCTTGACGAACCCCGCTGCCAGGATGAGCGGGTGCGGCAGCCGGACGCCGCCGGCATCGACAGGCTGGTCAGGCAGGACATGGCGCTGAATCCAGCGGGCGGCGGGGGGGATGGCGTCGAAGCGGTCCCCCAGGCGCAGTGCCTCGATCATCCGGTGATGGACGGACTGCGCATCGAACCGCTGGATCGCGCGGCCGGCCAGCCCGGCCCAGAGTCCTTCGTACAAGTTCAGCAGCACAGGGTTCATGCTCGCCTGTCTTTCTCCGCAGAGTGCGCCACGTTCCGGCCGGAACCGGGACGCGTCAGCACCTGCTCTCCATCATACGCCACCTGTCCGCGGATGCGCACCTCGCGCACGGCGCCCCAGACGCGCATGCCTTCAAAAGGTGACCATCCGGGCGCCGTCCGCAGGCGCCTGCCGTCGATGATGCTCGACGCGGACAGATCGACCGTCGTGGTCGTCTCCGGCGGCGGCGTGATGCCGAAAATGCGCTGGGCATTGGTCGCCAGCAGGGCGATCAGTCGCTCCGGCGTGATGCGGCCCTCGTGGACGGCCAGCCCCATCAGCGGCAGAGTGGTTTCCAGTCCCGGCACCCCGAACGGCGGTTTGTCCGACTCTTTCTCAGCCCGGGTGTGCGGGGCATGATCGCTCTCGATCACGTCCACCGTCCCGTCCATCACCCCTTCCCACAGGGCGGCGGCATCGTCGCGCGTCTTGAGTTCCGGCTTCATGCGTCCGAAGGGCCCCAGTCGGGGCAGGTCTTCTTGTGTCAGATACAGGTGGTGCGGGCAGACGCCGACGCTGATCTGCCCGTAACCGCCGGATCGTTTGGCGCGGCGCAGCTGTTCGACCTCCTCGCGCGTGCTGATGTGGCAGAAATGCATCTTCAGGCGGCCCTGCGCCTGCCACATGATGTCGAGGAGGTCGGTCACCGTCTCGCCTTCGGCGTGGACGGCCATCGGTCCGCCGGTCGCTTCGTGCCATGCAAGGGCGTGTTCCTGCCGCGCCAGACTGTCCGCGATCAGCAGGTTGCCGGTCGTCTCGTTGCAGTATATCTTCATGCCGATCGTGTCCGGCGCCGCGCCAGGGTACTCGGCCTGATTCCCACGCTGATCCGCGCCGAAGTAAACGCCGTAATCGCAGTGCGCGGCGGCGGCAAAGCGATTCAGCTTGGCGTCCAGCCCGGCGCGCGTCGTCGTCGTGGGCGGCGTGTTCGGCATGTCGAAGACGGCCCAGTAGCCCCCGGCCAGAGCGGCGGCCGTCTCGCTGTCAAACGTCGACTTGTGTGCCCAGTCAAGGTCGCGCAGGTGCACGTGCGGGTCGACCATGCCGGGAATCGTCAGGATCACAGCCGCTCTCCGAGCGCTGCTCCCAGGACGGCGGCCAGCAGCGCCATGCGGATGTACATGCCGTTCTGCATCTGGTGGAAGTAGACCGTGCGCGGATCCGCGTCGAGCATGGCGTGATCGTCGCGCGTGCCCATTTCATGCTTGCGCGGCAGGGGATGCATCAGGATGCAGTCGGCTTTGGCGCGCGCCAGCACGTCCGGCGTCATGATGAAGCGGTCGGCGATCGCCGCGTATTCGTCCGGGTCGGCGAAACGCTCCTGCTGCACGCGCGTCCAGTAGATCACATCGCTTTCACCCAGCACGTCTTCCAGATTGTCGGTTTGCGAGACGCGGATGCCGTGCGCCGTCACGAATTCGAGCACCGACGCCGGCATGCGCAGGCCTTCCGGCGCGACGAAGGCCAGTTCGGTCCCCTGAGCGCCGTACAGCGCGACCAGCTTGCTGAGCGAGTGGACCGTACGCCCGTTGACCAGATCGCCAACCAGGGCGATCTTCAGGTTGTCCGCGCTGCCCTTGAAGTCGAAGATGGTGAACAGGTCGAGCAGCGCTTGCGTTGGGTGCTCGCCGATCCCGTCGCCGCCGCTGATCACCACCGGCTGCGTGCCCAGTTTTTCGCCCAGCAGGTCCAGTTGCAGTGCGGCCTCATAGGAGGATCGCACCTCCGGGTGTCGCAGCACGATCACGTCGGCATAGCAGGCGACCGCCCGGACGGTGTCCTCCAGGTTCTCCCCTTTGTAGACCGACGAGAACTGCACCCCGCCGCTGGTGGCGATGACTTCGCCGCCCAGCCGCAGCATGGCCGCCTGAAAGCTCATGTCCGTGCGTGTGCTGGCCTCGTAGAAGAGGGTGGCCATCACGCGACCGGCGCACAGGTTGAGGAGGGACCGATCGCCTTCGCGAACGCGCGCCCGCAGATCGGCGGCGAAGGCGAACAGGAGATCGAGGTCGGAACGGTCGAACTGTTCGACCGTGACGATGTGCTTTCCAGCGAACTGGCCCGCGATGGCGCGGGGGCGATAGGTCGTGGCGGTCACGGGGGTGACGGCGATCATGGCAGACTCCTTCCGGTCAAGGACACCGGATAAAAGCAGTTGGACGGGAGGGCCAGACAAAAAAAGACCACTCACATTGGAGTGGTCTTTCAAATGAGATCGATGATCGCAGGGTCCGCGGTGCACCGCCGTGACCCGTACGACAGAATATGCGGAACCTTACGCAGCATGTTCTTCCCACCAAGGTGTTTGTCGAACCCTGGAAAGTCGATGATAGACCAATTTGGATGTTAAGACCAGCCTGTTTTTTCGATCAGGTGAGTGCGCCTAGTCGACGGTCATCGGGAAGGCAACGGTGACCGTCGTGCCCTGGCCGACCGCCGTCTCCAGCGTGATCGTTCCGCCGTGCATGTCCACCGCCTGTTTGGTGATGCTCATCCCCAGCCCGGTGCCCGAGAGAGTGCCGACGTTCGCCGCGCGGTGGAACGGCTCGAACAGGTGGCGGATATCCCCTTCGGGAATCCCAATGCCTTGATCGCGGACGGTCAGCACAAGCTGTTCCTCCCTGATTCCCAGGTGAACATGGACGGCCTCTTCTTCCTGGGAGTATTTCAGCGCGTTGGAGACCAGATTGCTGATCACCTGGCGCATCAATCGGGCATCAAAGAGGACGTTCAGGGGAAGCGGGTCGCAGGTATAGAGGATGCGCCCGTGATTCGGCTCCTGGCTGCTGAATTCATCCAGGATGTCGCGGCAAAGGGCATCCATGTCGCCGCGCCCAGGCCTGAATTCGATTCTTCCGGCTTGCGCCCGCGCCAGGTGCAGCACATCTTCCATGATCCCGGTCATGTGCATGACCTGCTGCTGAATTCGACTCAGACGTTCCGCGATCTGCGCTTCGTCCATTCGTTGCCGATACCGGACGAGATTTTCGGTCGTGCTCAGAATGGTCGCCAGCGGCGTACGGAATTCGTGCGACGCCATTGAGACAAACCGGGATTTCAGTTCGCCCAGTTCGCGTTCCTTCTCCAGCGCCTTCCGAAGCGACACCTCACTCTGCTTCAGGGGGGTGATATCCCAGTTCACGCCGATCATTCGCGTCGGCACGCCGTTCGCATCGTACAGTGACAGCCCCATCGCCTTGAGATAGCGAATCTCGTTGCCTGAGGTGAAAATACGAAATTCCGCGTCGTCAAAGGCGCGGGTCGCCAGAGTTCCCGCCGTGGCACCCAGCACACGCGGCACATCGTCCGGATGCACACGCTGGATCATCTCTTCTGCTGCCACGTAAGGCCCGCTGCGAACCAGGTCAAAGAGCACGTACATCCGGTCATCCCAGAGCAGGCGATTGTTGGGGACATCGTATTCCCAGATGCCGATGCCGCTGATCTGCGTCGCCAGGTCCAGTCGCTGAGACAGGGAGAGCGCCTTCTGCTCCGCCCGCTTGCGCGCCAGAAGCGAACCGACGGTCATCGCATAGAGCGCCAGAACGTCGAGCTGGTGCTTGGTGATCGGCCGCTGCAGCACCCCGTTATCGACGCTCAGCCAACCGAGTAGCTCACCATCCCACAGTGCGGCCGCCGCATTCGCGCCTACACCAATGGGCTCGTATGAATCATAGAGAACGATGTTTTCCTCGTAGGCGAAGCGCTCACCGCGATCCCTGGTGCGCTGCAAGATCCCATTCAGCTCGTCTGGAGCGACCTGATGCGCGCTCTCGTTCACCAGCTCGCCAAAGCGATCGGTTCCGTAAGTGCCGACGGCGCTGTCGTTCCGGACGTCATAGAGCAGCAGCCCCATCCTTTCATAGCCGAAGCGGGCCAGACCCTGTTCGACCACGGTCCGGTAAAAGTCGTCCAGCGATTCCGTCCGCGCGAGCTGAATGCCGACCTCGTGCAGCGCCTTCAGGTCGAGCTGCATTTTCAGGGTTTCCTGATGCTTTTCCGCCAGCGTCTGCTCGTTCCGTTTGCGTTCGGAGACGTCACGGATGATGCACACCAGACTGGTCGTCGGGTTCAGTGACCGGTTGACCGGCGCGATGCTGATTTCCGCGTCGAAGGATCGGCCGTTTGCGTGTCGAAGCCGGGTATCCATCTGCTGGATCAGGTGGGCTTCGGCGGAGTCGCGCACGACTGTCTCGACGATCTCCACTTCGCTGCTCTCGACAAAGTCGCTGAGCTTCCTGCCCAGTGCCGCCGCCGGATCGATGCCGGTCTGTACGCCGAAGGCATGGTTTGCCTGAAGCACGCCTTCTGTGATGTCCAGCAGCAGGATGCCGTCGCCACTGTGCTCGAAAATGGCTTCGAGCCGGTTTTTGACCTTCCCCAGTTCGGCCGTGCGTTCTGCCACACGCTGTTCCAGAAGGGCATTGGCCTCGGCGAGCCCGGTCGTCGCCAGATGCTTTTCGGTGATATTCGTCGCGTAGATGAGCGCCGCGTAGACCTTGCCTTTGCCATTGCGGATCGGCTGAATGCTGGTGCGGAACCAGGCCGGCGTGTGCCCGAGGGTCACCTCCGTCTCGAGAACGATGCTTTCTTCGCTCTGTATCACCCGGTTGACATCCCGCATGATGGAGTCGGCTTGCTGGGCGGGGAAGAGGTCGTAGACTGTCTTGCCGATCAGCACTTCGGGCGGAACGCCGTAGGGATAGGCGCTGATGCCGTTGAGATAGAGGTAACGCCCATTCACGTCGACCATGCTGATCGCCGCATCGGAGCTTTCCAGCAGGCTTCGATACTTCTCTTCGCTGGCCTTCAGAGTCTCGTCGAGCTGCTGTCGCCGCAAGATCGGCGCGATCTGCTGCAGCGCCATGCTCAGAAATTCCACGTCGTCCGTGGTTCGTTGCGGGAGAATCTGTTTCCCGATGAATACCAGCGCTGCAATGACCTGTTCGCCATCGGTCACGGGGAGAGCAATCAGGCCATGCAGTCCGGCCGCTTTCGCCGCCTCGATCCGAATGAAGTCCGTCGTGCTCAGCATCTGTACGTCGGAGGCCCAGAAAGGTTCTCCCGTCGCCCAGACCAGGGCGGGGACACCCTGCTGCATGCCGAACTCCAGCAGTTCGCTCATCCCTCGGAAGGATCGAAGCATCTCGACCTGCGAGGGATCCAGGTAATGGGCTGGCGCTACTTTCAGGCTAACCGTGGCGGGGTCGAGAAGCCAGATCTCGCCATACTCCATGGGAAAAGTCTTGCAAACCAGTGCCAGGGCGTTTTCCAGCGCGGCATTGAGATCGGGCGTGGCGTAAGTCTCTTTCAGAAGCTGATGTAAAAACTCCAGCCTGTGCTGCGCCAATTTGCGGTCGGTGATGTCGCGACCCACGCCCTGATACCCGATAACCTGGCCGTCGACGTCGAAAAGTGCGCGGTCCGTCCATTCGATCCATCGCCGGCTGGAATCGGCCATGATCGTCTGGTGGACTGTGACGGCAACTGGATGCTCCACGGTCAGGCGCTGCACATGCGCGATCGCGCCCCGGCGCTCCTCTTCGGGGATGCGTTCCAGAAACACGCTCCCCAGGAGGGCCTCACGAGGCTGCCCGCTCCATTCGGCATAGGATTGGTTGACGAAAGTCAGACGAAAATCGCGGTCATACCGGCAGATCAGCTCGGTCTGGTGTTCGACAACGCTCTCGTAACCGGCTTCGCTCACCCGAAGCGCGGTTTCGATCGTACGTGCACGGCGGCGCAGTCGGCTGTATTCCAGCTCATGCCGTACCGCAGCCATGAAGTGCTCGGTGTCGCTGCTCTCGACGAAAGCGCAAACGCCGAGGCGGACGACCGCGGTGATTTCCTCTGGGCTGGAGTCGGCGCCGGCCACGACGAATCGCGTCGCGACACCCGACTGCTGGGCATCAGCAATCACGTCTGCGGGTCGAATGGATGACAGGGGCGAGAGGCTGAGGATGACGACATCCCACGGACGGGCTGCCACGACTTTCGACGCTTCTTCCGGGGAAACTTGCACGATCTCGGCCCGAGCGGCCGCTGAAGAATGGACGAGACGCTGAATACGATCCGCGTCAGCCTGAAAATCTGTGACGATCAGGATCAGATCAGTAAAGCGATCATCGGACGGCGATGGGTCCATTGCGGTGTCTCGTAAGAGATGCTCCATGCTTCAGTTGTCTGGCGCGTGCACAACCCCGACCACCAGAAGTGTAACACGGATAAAAAGGCAAAAACATTTACTCCCGTTTTTCGTTAATTGCTCTATGGCCAAGTTGCATGGGCTCTGACAAACGATTCTCTAAGCGTATTGACCCTCAGAGACTCAGCGTGTGAATCGCGCTTCCAGCATGCGATCGGCGTCCAGCGTGAGCGTCACCGGCTCCCCGTCAATGCCGTCAGGCAAAGTCGAAGCGACAATGAACCCCAGAGGCGGAATCACCTCCACCTGGAGAACCAGCGGCATGGAACCGGGCTGTCGTCGCGCCAGCAGCCGATAGAGCCAAGCGCCGTCCGCCTGCTGGTGCAGGACCGCGGCAGGCAAGCGGGTGGTGAGGGTCACAGTCCGGCGTTCGCCCGCTGGCAGGATCGACATCGATCCGTAGACGGGAAAGCCGGCTTCCATCCAGGCATCCACCTGCGGCGGCTGAGCCGTCGGATTGAAGATCAGCCATTCCGCCGGGAGCGCCTGGGCAGTGAATTCGTCCAGCGTCGTCCCCGGCGTGAGCACCACCCGCAGATAGTTCCAGTAGCAGCCGGTCATGCGATCTTCATACGTGATGGTGGGCAGGGCCTGAGCGCTGTCCTCGCCCGCCTCGCCGAACCAGTTGCGATGCACCCGTTCGCACGAGACGCCCGTCTCGCTGGTATTGTGGTAGGTGATCTCCAGTGACGCCGTCGGCGCTGCCGGATTCGTGAGGTCGACGCGGTAGCGGGCCGACCGCTCGACGCTCGGGCTGACCTTGTTGTAGCCCAGGTTGGTATCGACGATCATCAGCGTGTCGCCCTCGAACGGATCGAGCGCGCCATCCCAACCGAGATCGGCGAAGCGCGCCTGGATGCCTTCGTCGGCGGCGTACAGCAGCAGGTCGCCCCGCGCCAGCATGGCCTCCAGCGCCAGACCGAGTCGCGCCGCATCCAGCGGGTCGAGCGCGGCGCCGATGGCCGAGGCCAGTTCGGCGGCGCTCTCCAGTAGGAAATCCTTTCGGCCGGCGACATCCGAATTGAACTGAGCGGCGTCGGCGTTCCAGGCGGTCCTCACGCGATTCAGACTGTTCTCCGGCGTCAGCGTCTCGCCGTTAATGACCACCGGCGGCAGGAAACGGGTCAGCGTCTCCAGCGCCGTCAGATTGACGGTGATGATCCCGCTCACGGCCGCGCCGCGCTGGTCGATCTGGTAGAGCTGAATCGTCTGCCGGGCGGCAGTTGGGTAGTCCGGCGACCAGTTGGCATCGCGGAACAGCCAGCGGCTCAGCGCCATGTAGCGGCGCATCGGTTCTGGCGGCTGCGGGTGATAGTAGAGCAGCTCCGGGTCGTCCACGTCATAGCTGTTGAAAAGCCGCCAGCGCAGGACGCCGTTTTCGACTTCGAGCGCCAGCAGCGCCGTGGTATAGCCGCCGGTGGCACGCAGTTCGTCGCTGTTGTTCAGCAGAATCAGCCAGCGCGACCCGTCCGCCAGCATGGCCGGCAGCGGCAGTGCGGCGGCCACCTGCGCCGCGAATAATCCGCCCCGTCCGGCGTCGTAGAGGCGCTGGGCACGGGGACTCAACTGCGGGCAGGGCGGCTGCGCCATCAGCGCGCGGATCGCCGGCAGGGCGGCGTCAATGCGCTCCGCATCCCAACGATCGCGCAAATCGCGCACGTCGATCTCCTGGATGCTGCTCGTCTCCGCCAGCCGCAGGCCGGTCTCGGTCAATGGAGCCAGGGCCTCTCCCAGCGGCGCCGCGGCACCCGCGGCGGCCGTCAGCCAGGCGGCGGCGCAGCCATCCCCGCCCGCCAGCCCGGCAGCCGCGGCGATCGGGCCGATTTCAGCGGCGGCGCGACCGATCCCGGCGCTGACCCGGCGCACCGCATCTGGCAGGCGCTCCGGTGCGACCGGGGCGCCTGCCAGTTCGTCGAGCAGCGCCTGCGAAGCGCTGTACAATTCCCATCCGGCGAGCGCGGTGGTGACGATTTTCACCGCGACCAGCACGGCGATCAGCAGGACGACAAGGCGTATCAGACGAGATCGAGTCATGGTCACCGAGGAATGGTTCGGACACAATGGGGCACCAGTCTAAGCCCAAGGCGGAACGTGGTCAACCGGAGGGGCTGCGTCTGGCCTTCGTTTACCCGGCGCTGATCGAACGCGGCGGGGCCGAAAATGCGCTGGTCGATGCCCTGGCGGCGCTGGCGGCGCGCGGGCACCACATCAGCCTGTTCACCGCGGCCGTGGACGCCGAACGCTATGTGCTTCCTCCCGGCGTGCACCTCCACCTCCTGGGCGGTCGCGGCTTCATGACCGGGCTGGGCGGCACGCTGCGGTACATCGCGGCGCTGTCGCGCATGCTCCGCGGCCACGACCTGGCTATCCCCGTCAACTTCCCGGCCCATGTCTGGACGCTGCTCGGCTGGCATGGCGTGCCGTCGGTCTGGTGGTGCATGGAGCCGAAGCGCAACCTCTATCCGCAGGTGATGTACGCCGAAGCACCGGGCTTCATGCCGCATCAGTACCGCACCCGCGCCGATTATCGTGGCCTCTCCAGTCTGCTGACTCTCCTGCTGCGCGACCCGCACGTTCTGCTGCCTTATGGGATCCGGGCGGCCTTGCAGCGTCTGCTCGACCGTGCCGCCGTTCGCCGTACAGCCGCCATACTGGCCATCAGCCCGTATGTGGCCGGCAAGATCGAGACGGTCTACCGCCGCCCATCGACCGTGATCTGGACAGGCGTGCCCTTGCCGCCAGACGGGGCGATGGCTGGAGCGCTCGCGGCTGAGTGGCTGATCGTCGTCCCGACCCGGCTGGAGCCGATCAAGAATGCGGGCGTGGTGCTGGAGTCGGTAGCACGCTGCGGGGCCGCTCTGGACGGCTGGACCGTCGCCATTGTCGGGACCGGCAGCGAGTTGGAGGCGCTTCAGGCGCGCTGCGTAGGCCTGGGCGTGGTCAGTCGCGTCGCCTTCACCGGTTTCGTCTCCGCCGCCGACCGCGACCGGCTCTTGCAGCGCTGTGCCTTCATCGTCTACCCGTCGCTGGCCGAGCCGTTCGGCCTGCCGGTGGCTGAGGCGGCAGCTCTGGGGCGCACCGCCATTGCCGATCGTCACGGCGGCCCGGCCGACCAGATCGTCGACGGCGAAACGGGTCTGCATGTCGACATGCGCGACCCCGATGCCCTGGCCGCTGCGATGACGGCCCTGGCCTCTGACACGGCGCGCGCCCGGCGCATGGGGGCGGCGGCGCGCCTGCGCTGGGCGCGGCTGTTTGCGCTCGACCGGTGGGCCGACGGATTCGAAGCGGCGCTCTACGCGCAGCTCCGGCCGGAAACGCCGCAAGCCGTCAGGTGAGACTCGCGTAGACGCTGGTCAACTGCTCGGTCAATCGCTCCCAACTGTGGCACTGGGCGATTTCACGGCCGGCCGCCGCGTAGGCTGCGCGCAGGGCAGGGTCGCGCAGTAGCGTGATCAGCCGCTCAGCCAGCAGCGCCTCGTCATCGCCGACGATGTAGCCGTTCAGGCCATCCTGGATGACTTCGCGAATGGCCGGCGCGTCCCCGCCGATCACCGGCTTGCCCATGGCCCACGCTTCCAGATACACGCCGCCGTAGCTTTCGCGCGACGAGGGCATGCACATCACATCGCAGGCGGCCAGGGCGGCCGTCTTGAGATCGAGATCGACCACTCCAAGTTCAATTACCCGCTCGTCGTGCACCTGGGCGAACACTTCCTGCGATGCCGGCGTGCGCGGCCCGATGAACAGGGCATAGGCTTTGGGGTAGGCCTGCCAGACCTTGGGCATGGCCTGCAGGAGCAGGCTGAACCGCTTGTAGCGGTACTTCTGCCCAAGAAACAGGATCAGCGGCGCATCCAGGGGAATGCCGAGCTGCGATCGCAGTCGTTCCCCCGCCGATGGCGATCGCGCTTCGCCGTCGGCCAGCAGTGCGCCAATGCCGACGATGTGCACGCGTTCGCGGACAGCGCCCAGCCGGATCAGCTCCTCGCGCTCGTATTCCGTCTGGACGATCAGGGCGTCAGCGCGCCGGTAGAGGTCGATGTAATGCCGGTACAGCCAGCCGCGCCAGTGATGATGGTGGTTTGGCGTCATGATGAACGCGATACCCCGACGCCGCGCGTATCGCAGCGACGCCAGCGACAGCCCTTCGCGGCCGACGCGGGAATTGTGAACCAGTCGCGGCGCTGGGATCCCCAGCGCTTCGATGCCGCGCCGCATCGCTCGCTCGACAATGCCGCTGATCGGTCCCAGCGCCAGTCCCTGCATCGGCCAGTAGGCGGCAGTCGGAATGGCCAGCGCCGCCCGCTCCAACGGGGAGAACGACAGTCTGTGGAAGGGAATGCCTTCATAGACCCCGGTCAGGGCGGGAGAAGGAGCGCGGAGAGTGGTGCCGAGCAGCCAGTCGGTGCGGTGCGTATCCCAGTGTGAGATCGTCGCCACCGGCTGATCCAGGCTGACTTGCTGTGCGAAACGATGTAGAGGAAGCTGCGCACCGCCGATCGAGGGCGGATAGGCCGTGATGGTGTAAAGGATGGGAGCAAGGGTCATAAAGACTGCCAGACCTTGACCACCTGCGCGGCAGTTGCCTCCCAGGTGTAGCACTTCGCCTGGGCCAGGCCGCGCTGGCGAAGGTCGTTGCGCAGGGTCTCCGACCCGGCGGTGCGCGAGAGAAGGTCTCCCAGGGCGTCGGCATCGCGCGCCGGGAAGCGCAGCGCGGCCTCGCCGGTGATCTCGTTCAGCACGGGCAGGTCGCTGTGGATGACCGGTGCACCGCAGGTCATGGCCTCGACCAGCGGCAGGCCGAACCCTTCTTGCAGGGACGGCAGGACCACCATCGCCGCCAGGCTGTACAGCGCGGGCAGCAGCTCATCCGGCACATAGCCCAATGTCCGCACATCGGCTCCGGCGCGTCGGGCCGCCTCGACCTGTTCGCGTTCGGCGTTGGCGTGCGGCGTGCCGGCCAGCACGATCGGGATCCCGGCGTGTTGGCCTGCCTCGAACAGGGTGGGCAGGTTCTTGCTGGAGCGCCAGCCGCCGACATACAGCACGAAGACGTCTGGCAGATCGTAGCGTGAGCGGACCTTGGCCAACGTCTCAGGATCGCTCACCGGGGCGAAGTGGCTGTTGGCCGCGCCGTGCACGACATGGACACGCTCGGCCGGCACGCCAAATCGTTCGATGATCTGGCCGCGCATCGTCTGGCTGGTGGTCAGGATGATGGCGGCGCGTCGCGCGAACACGGGCATCATGCGCCGGGCATAAGCGCCCCAGTAAGGATCGGTCTCGTCAGGCAGGTCGAAGTAGGCCAGGTCGAAGCAGGTGATGACGATCGGTGTAGAACCAGCGGCCAGCGGGGCGAAAAAACTCAGGCTGTGCAGCACATCCGGCCTTATCCGCCGCGCTGCCCAGGAGGCTTCCACCTGCGTGAGGCGGAAGTGCTCGGCGAAGTGAGTCAGGCGCTGGGTCCGGCTCCTGGTTCCGTTGGAGTGCGTGCGCCCCGCATAGTCAGGAGGTGAGTAATGGAGCTTCAGCCCGTTGGGGTTGGCGTCCTGTGCATGCAGCAGGTGTCGCAGAAGTTCGCGGCTGAACCGTCCGATGCCGGAAGAGTTTCGGTAAGCTTCGCTGGCTTCGACAAGGATTTGCATGGCTGGCTGAGGATTTGCCTTCCTGGACCATTGGCAACGCGCCGGAATCATACCTCACTTGCGGTTGAATAGGGAATGCCCTGGCATCCAGGATAATAGCATCACAGACACGTCATAGGTTCCATTTCTGGCTTACACGGGGAAATTGCTTTCGTAAGATGATCACACTACAATTTTCTTGAGGCGAATGCACTGGCTTTTTCATGGCCGCATCGAAGGGATAAACATGGCTGCACCATTGCGTGACAGAAGCTTGCAGTCGACCGGTCGCCCTGCCGACGGCAGGCCCACCGTCGATCGGTTTGCCGCAACAGCATTTGCGGATGAATCCACGCGCCGGCTGAACCGATTGTGGGAGCATTTTCCGAATGGTCTGGCGCCGTACAGCCGCGCGATTTTCCTGACCTTCGCGGTGATCGGTGGGATCGTCGTCAATCAGCATCTCCTGCGCGGCGTCTACGGTTTTCTTCAGGGATTATTTCCCGGCGGTATTATTGCCGCAGGTATCATCGGGGCGGTCAACCTCCGACGTGCTGATCGTGCGCGCCCGGCTGCCCTCTTGCTCGTGACCAGCTTGCTGCTTGCCTTGATCGCCGCCAGCATGGGGCATCTGGTCGTGGCGAGCGTTGAATCGCAGGTTTCCCAAAGCAGTGATTCCCCCATGTTTCGGATGGAGGTAACGGCCGTGCTGATCGCGCTCGATGTGGTGTATGCGCTGATTGTCGACCGTTCGCAGCGCCACATCCGCCGACATTGGAACATGCTCAGCGAGAAGGATCGACCGTCCATCGCCGATCAGGGGGGCTTCCAGGGGATGATTGGCTGGCTGCTGGTCGTTCTCATCGTCAATGTGGTCTTGAGCAATGTCTTCTATGGAGTCCTTGCGCCGCAGCTGACCGCCGTCGCCTTCATCGGCCCGCCCTAATCGTGAGCGCTCGGGTGATTGCTCAGCAGCGGCTCACGACTGGGGGACCAGCACCATCCAGCTTCCGGCGCGCTGGCTGCGGTAGCCCGGCGGTGGGAGCATCATCACGTCGCTGGCGACGGTGTAATCGACATACGCCGCCGGCAGATCGCGCAACCACGCGTCCAGCGGCAGCGTCGGCGGCGGAAGAGCGGGATACACGCGCGCCATGTTCGCCTGATACCACGTAAACTGCGCCAGATTGCGATCGACAAGGATCCAGTCTGGGCCAATCCCTTCGACGAAATGGGCATACCACAGCGCAAAGGTTCGCTCGTCGGACCCCGCGATCACGACCGCTTTTTCGGGCAGGAGCGCTTCGGTCTCGGCGATGAAGTCGGCCACCGCGCGATCCATGGACAGATCGACCTTCGCATAGTGCGTCAAAAGGAGCAGCGCTACTGTGGTGAGCAGCACGAACGGACGCAACGGGCGCGCCAGCCGGGCGCTGCCGATCCCCGCCAGAATTGCCAGGATGATCGTGAGTGGCAGTCGGTAAGGTCCCTCCGTCGCCTTGGCGTCGTAGATGCCGGTGAATGCGCTGATCGCGATGCACCAGATCAGCATCGCCGCCAGCGCTCGCCGGTTCCACAGGGAGCCGGATGGGTCGCGACGCTGCCACAGCGAAAGCACTCCGACCAGTGCCAGCAGCAGGCCGATCACGGCCAGGTCCTGGGGAAGTCCCACCACCCATTCGCTGATACCGCCCAACAGCCCCTGGAGGCTGATCGGTTCCAGATATGCCCGGTAAATGCCGCTGGAGAGGTGATCCCAGAATGCCTGGAATCCCGTCTCGATGCCGCCCCAGTTGGCGAAGGGGACCTGGCCGGCGCGTACGAGCAGGTAGGCGTAGGGCCACAGGCCAAGCACGAAACTCAGGCCCATGCCAAGCCACAGGCGGGTGGGCAGCCGGTGGCCAATCAGCAGCAGCAGGCCTGGCAGCCACAGGAGCGCCGTCAGGTGATGCGTCAGAGCCAGTCCGAAGAGGTGCGCGGTCAGCAGAAAGTTCCAGGCCGGGCGGTTCGGTGCGAGCGATAGGGCCAGCAGGGCGCTGAACAGGCAGGCCATCAGCGCGTAGACCTCGATGATGATTGCCTGAGACCAGAATGAAAAGCTCAAGCCCAGGACCAGCATCGTCGTCAGGATTGGAACGGGGTCCCTTTGGCTGGAGTGCTTCGCGAGCAGCAGGTGCGTACTCAACCCGGTCAGCAGGCAGGCGACGGACGCCGTGATGAGAGAATACCAGACCAGAAGAGCCGCCAGCGGCGCGAAGGGCAGTCGGGTGATCAGCCAGCCGCCCGTCAGATACAGCCCATAGCCCGGTGGGTGAGCGATGCCCCCGTAGAATGCCATGAGGGCAAGCTCGGCGCCGTCGCTGCCACCGTGCGACCAGGTGAGTCCGGCGGGCGCGGTCAGACGGAAGATGAGCATCAGACAGAGCCCACATGCCACGGCTGCGAAGAGAAATCTCTTGTTAAGTATCATGAAATAGACTTGACATTGCCTGCCCGGCTGATTGACTTTCAGGCATTAGGCGCTAGAATCACAGTGGACTATTGGCTATTCGCTGGAGTGAAAGATGCGCTCAAAAGCTCTGATCGGCCTGACTTTCGTGATCTTTACGCTCGTATTTGCGGCTGCTGTTTTCGCCGAAGATGCCACTATTCCCGACGCAGCGCCGACGGTTGCGAACTGTACCGCGCTCAGCCCGGAAGATGCTGCGGACTATGTCGACCGCCTTGGCGGAACGCCGGGTAATTCCGGACTGCTCGCAGTCTACATCTGCAACGGTATTCGTACAACCGTTGTCGGCGACACGGAATCGCTGTTCGGCTATAGCTGCGCATCCGAAATTGCCATCTACAAGGTCGAGAATACCGGCAAACAGGGACTGTGGAACGTCCCCGGCAAGATTTGCTCGGGTAACAGCCTGACCCTTCAGACAGGTGGTACGGGACATTATATTATCTACGCGGCCGGCACTGTTTCTCTGCCTCCGACCATCAGCCCCATCGTCGTCGGCGGCGCGTAAGCCATCGTCGCTTCTTCCGATCGATCCTTCGAGCAGGGGGTGTGCCGGTTTGTTGCCGGCGCACCCCCTGATGTTTTCTTTGGGCTTAGCGCGTCTCCAGCTTCAGCAGGTCCACCACCACGTTGACCGGGGAAATCCGCTCGATCACCTGGCTTCCGGTAGCATCGGCTGCGTACAGGGCGATCGGCGTTCCAGCCGACGTCAGCACGGCATCGTTTGAGCTGCTGGCGAAGAAGACCACGCGACCATCCGCCGTCCAGCGCACCGGGCTGGAGCGCAGCAGAGTCGCATCGATTCCATCGAAGATCGGATTATTCGCGCCGGACAGCGGCTCGATCATGAACAGCGAGACGACGCCGTTGCTGCGATTCTGCCCGATGATCGCGAGCAGCGGTTGGTCCTGTCGCCAGCCGAGAGCGGCGACCGTGTAGTTTTCCAGCCCTGCGATCGGATTCAGGGCTCCGCTTGTGGTATCGAACACGAACAGGGTAGCATCCTGCGCCGAGCCATCCGCCGCGATACGGGAGATGACCACGTAACGGTCATCGTTAGACCATGTGACGATGTCGTGGTTCTGGCCTTCCTCGAGGACCGACGAAGCCTGACCGGTCTGGACGTTGACCAGTTCCAATCCACGCCCAGAGGTCTGGGGACGGACCATGCTGATGAAACCACCCGCCGGACTCCAATCCCAGAGGATCGGCACGGTGACGGGGAAGTCGGGCGTGTAGAGCTGCGTGACGGCGCCCGTGTTGAGGTTGATGTCGTTCAGGATGGTGCCGGCCAGACTTTGCGTACCGCTCACGCCCATGACGAAGCGTGGCTCGGTGGGCGACCAGGACGGGGCGGTGGTGGAGAATCCGCTTAGCGGGAACTGGACCAGCTCCAGCGAGGGCAGACGAAGGACCGAAAGTCCGCCGGTTGCTTCATTGAAGGCCAGCACGAACCGCCCGTTCGAGTGAATGGTCACCGGTGTGCCGGGGTTGCGGAAGGTATGGCTGTTGATCGATGCACCTGAAGCCGGTTCAAAGCCTCGCAGCACGGGAACGCCAGACCCATTCAGCGCGACCACCCAGACAGCATCGCTGAACGCATCGACACTCAGCGGCGTGGTTTCGCTCAGCTCTACGCGCCGCAGCGATCCGTTGGCAATCGCGACGATCTCGAGGATCGTTGCTCCACTCGGTACCGTGGCGGTATAAGCGGCGAAGGTGGTGTCCGGCGTGACGCTGAACTGGCTGACGTTGGCGTCCTCAGCGCTGATTCGCTGCGCTTGCCGGCCCAGGCCCCCTACGTAGAGCGCAATATTGTCGGCAGGGTCGATTAGCCCGCTGCCATCGGTGTCGGAACGCCCCAGGAAAAAGACGATGCCGCCTACTCCCTGTCCGGCAATACTCTGCGCGGCGGCGACCTGCGTCTGTACGGTGAGCGATACAGCGAGGAGCAGGGTCAGCAGCGTCAGCACCATTCCTCTCCGTAGAGCGTATTTTCGCGTCATGCTGCCAGCGATCATAGTTCCTCCTTTTCCAGACGATGGACTTCATTATGGTCTATTGTACTGTCACATCGTGAGGTGCGGATGGTCCGCCGATGGTCCATTGAAACGCGGCGCAAACTTGTCGGCCTCGGCGCCGGCACCTATGCGCGGCATATCACGGGAGACATTCAGGGGAGAGACGTGGATTAATTCTGGTTTGAAGGGTTCGATAATAACCATCTCTGGCGACCTTTTTGCGCCAGACACCCAACATATGGTAAACCATATGAGACAGTGTGCCTGTGCGTTCAGTCTTCCTCGTGACCATAGCGAGGCGTCAGCCTCGCTGACGCGGCCTGATGCAGAAGTGGAGTTTGTTCGGTGCCTACTCAGAATCGGCTTGCGCGCAGTGTGAGAATGCTTGTCCTCAGCTTTCTCCTCCTTACCGTTCCTGTGGTCCTCGCTCAGTCCGGCAGTTCGGCAATCGTCAATTACGTGAACCTGGTCGAAAATGGTTCTGCTCAGGCGTTGGAGGTCTACTTCACCCTCTTCGACGCCGCCGGAGGCGTCATTTCTGATCGCCAGCCAACTGCCGCGTCCCTTGTCTTCGAGGATGGCAAGCGAGTAGATATCGATCCCAGTCGCATTCAGCGCCCCGGCAACCCTGTTTTCGTGGCGCTGGTGCTGGATGCCAGCGGCAGCATGCGAGATGCTGTGGATGAGATGAAGCAGGCTGCTAAGGATGCAGTCAACAACGCGCCGCCGGAAGCGGCGTTTGCCGTCTACCAGTTCAACGAGCGTTCGGCGGAAGGAGCGCCAGTCCTGCGTGCCCTCCAGGGTTACACCCTCGACGATGCGCTGATCCTGGACGCCATCGACCGCCTGGAAGTGCAGAATCGGGGCACCTGTCTGTACGATGCCACCGTCGAAGCCCTGACCAGCCTGCAATTTGTCCCGCCGATCTCACGCCGCGCAGTGATCCTGTTCACTGATGGCCGCGACGAACTGGTCTCCGGCGGTGAGCTCGACCCATGCAGTGAAAATTCGCTTGAAGCGGTACTCACCGCCGCCACCGCCATCGGTCAGCGTACGCCGATTTACGCCATCGGGCTCCAGGGAAATTCGCCGGTCGCCCGCACCGAACTGGAGAGCATCGCCGCGGCCAGCGGCGGCATCGCCCGCTTCGGCGCGATCGAAACCCTGCCCACGCTGTTCCAGGAGATTATGCGCGCGCTCAGCAGCCAGTTGGTGGTCGCCGCCGATGTCTGCCTGGAGAGCGGGCCGACGCGAGCCACGCTCAATCTTTCGTTGGAACGCGAACTCCTTGAACCTAAAGGCCTGATCGTGAACGTGGCCGGCAACTGTTTCCTGCCGACCGCCACGCCGACGGCCACGGCGACCGCAACGGCCACGGCGACCTTCACCCCGCTGCCTCTGGTGCTGCGTGCGGAGGCCTTCGACTTCCAGCTCGACCCCGAGACCGCATCCTTCATCGTCGAACGCAGCGGCGACGGCACAATCGCGGCTTATCGCGTGACGATCACCGATGCTCAGGGGGGAAACCTGCTCCTCGAGCTGCCGCGCGTGAACTTTGATGCATCGCTCGGCGCACGCCAGGTGATCAGCTTCTCCACTTCCGACTTGCCAAACGCCGGTATCGATGTCGTCGTCAGCGCCGTGGACGAACTCGGCAACACCCTGGCGCGCTCCCAGCCCCTGCGCGCCACCATCAGCCGCCCAACGCCGACGCCGACGCCGACCTACACGGCGTCACCGACCCTGGCCCCGGTCGACATTCAGGTGGACGGTGTGCAGCAGCCCGATCTGAACAGTGACACGGTGCTGCTGAATCTGACTGTCGCGCAGCAGGATCGCATTACCGACTTCCAGATCAGCGTGATCGAGGACTCCAGCAATCGTCGGGTGGAAACGTTCTCGCCTCAGCTTGAAGAAACCGTGCAGTTGAGCTTCGAAGGGCTTCGGCCCAACATCGACTATCGGATTCGCATTGTCGCCCAGACGACCGAAGGCGGTACTGTCTCGCGCGAAGTGACCTTCTTCTTCGAGAAGCCGCCCACGCCGACGCCGACCTACACGCCGACACCGTCTCCGAGCACGACTCTCACGCCGACCCGTACCCCCAGCCCGGTGCCGACGACTCCCCCGGTGGTGGTCGAGGTGGTGGGGCTGGTCCCCGCCGACGATTGGTCGTCGATCGCGCTGCAACTGCGTGTCGAAGAGGTGGGACGCATCACCGATGACCTGGAGATTCGCATCATCGACTCCCAGGGGTTCGACGTCCGCACCCTGCGCCAACCGGTGAGCGAGCAGATCTTCGTCCCGACTCAGGATCTGAACCCGGGTCAGGAATACCGAATCGTGGTGCGTGCATCGATCTTCGGTGAGCCGCCGGTCAACGCGGAGCGGACCTTCACGTTTGATCCGCCGCGCACCCCGACGTTTACGCCCTCCCATACGCCGACCAGCACCGCATCGCCGACGCCAACGGTCACCCCTGGGGTCGCGCTGAGCGCCCCGCGCCTCGACAATGACACCAGCAACCTGACGCTCGACCTGAATCTGTCGAACCAATCGATGATTCAGGAACTGCGTGTGCAAGTGATTGGCTCGGATGGGATCGTTCGCTTCTCGGAGAATCGCCGCCTCACGCCCGACAACCTGCTGCGCATCCCCTTTGCCAATCAGGTGGCCGGCGAATACACAATCGACGTCACGGCCCTGGATTCGTCCGGAATAGCGCTCTCTCACACCTCGGTGACTATCAGCTACACGCCGCCACCGACGCCGGCCCCAACGAGCGCCCCGTCGCCTATCGAGCTCTTTGTCGAGCGCGTCGGGACGACGGCGCAGGAAAACCCGATCGTCCTGGCGCTGGTGGTGGTTGTCCTGCTGCTGCTCCTGCTGGTGTTCATCTGGGCAATTCGTCGTCTGACGGGCGGAGGGCGCCGCCGCCAAGATACACTGAAGGCGCCCCTGCTCGACGATCGTCCGACCGGAGCCTTTATCCAGCCCGGCGGCCCGAGCGATACTGCCGATCTGATGGACTCCTCGGGCCTTACCGAGAGCACCCGGCCGCGCGGGGACGATGGGACCAAGGTGGCGGAGTACGACATGGAGAAGACCAAGGTCGAGATGTTCTCTCATGTGAGTCCGCTCCCCGACGGTGTCAGCGCCCACCTGTACGTGCAGGAGAGCGAGGATCGCTCCATGAAGGGACGCGAATTCCCTATCGCCACCCGTGAATTCAGGATTGGGCGCAAGGTCGGCGATCTCACGTTCCCACGGGACGAGTACATGTCGCGCGAGCATGCACAGATCATTTACGAGAGTGGGGAGTTCTATCTGATAGATCTTGGCAGCGCCGGCGGTACCTACCTCGACAGCAAGAAGGTCGAGCCCAACGTCCGTACGCGGTTGTCGAACAACAAAGTCATCACCCTGGGATCCCGGACCAAGATTCAGTTCATTCGCGATTGACCGGGGCTACAGGCCCTGGCGTGAGAGGAGGCATCACGCCTCCTCTTCTCTGGCAGGTCAATTGGCGCGGCGCAAGACGACGAGGCAATTATGGTTGAGCAGCGCATCATTCTGGACGTTGCAGGCAAGACTGACCAGGGCATGGTCCGGAAGAACAACGAAGACTCCTTCGGCGTCTTTTCGCCTCGCGCGAACAGTGCGGACGCCCAGTATGGCATGCTCTACGTCGTGGCGGACGGTGTGGGCAGTCTGGGAAGTGGCGACCTGGCGAGCCGCACCGTGGTGGAAACGCTCAGCCGTCAATACTACGAACCCAACAATACCGAAACCGATATTGAGGAGCGAATCGACGGCGCGGTGCGGGTCGCCAATGTGGCTGTTGGCCGGCGCGCTGTGGAAGTGAAGAGCAGCGGCGTCGGTTCGACGGTGGTCGGCCTGGCCTTCTTCCCGGAACTTCGCCTGGCCTATGCCTTCAACGTCGGTGACAGCCGGGCCTTCTACAAGAAGGCGAATATGCCTGCTCAGCAGGTCACGCTCGACGACGTGCGTAACTCCGAAACCAGCGGCGATGAGGCCCTCACGCAGTATATGGGCCAGAGTCGCGAACTGACCCCGCACATCCGGCCCATCGGCGACATTCAGATAGGCGACGCCTTCGTCATCTGCTCCGACGGCCTGTGGAAGCTCATGCCGGTCGAGGAGATCTTCCAGACGGTCGCCAGAATGCCGACTTCCGCAGACGCTGCGGAAGCGCTGGTCGCCGCGGCCCTCGACAGAGGCGCGCCGGACAATGTCACCGCCCTCGTCGTGCGCGTCACCGCGCCGGCGTCGGCACCGCGCCCGCAGCGCCGAATTCGCCCGCTCGTCATCATCGGCGTATCAGCGCTGCTCATTGCGCTGGTCGCCGTGGTCGGTTTCCTGCTCGTCACGCAAAACTCCGGCGCGCCGGCAACCATGACCCCGACTGTCGAGTTCACGGCTGCGGCGGCAATTGTGGAGCTGTCAACGCCTTCGACTGAGACACAAGCGGCCGTTGCGATCGTGACGACGCCGACGCCGACGTCAACGCTGACCCATACGCCAACGCTGACTCATACGCCGATGCCGACCGAGACGCCGTCGTTGACGCCATCTTCGACCGTCACCGCCAGCCCAGTTCCATCAGACACCCCGTCAGTGACACCGACACACTCGGCGACGCCATCCCCGACCAATACTCCCTCGCCGACGATCACCGCTTCCACAACCAACACGCCAAGCTATACCGAGACCCTGGGTGTCCAGCGTGCCAACCAGGCGACCGCTAGCGCGCAGACGCAGCAGGCTGTAGCGCTCGCCGTGGACGCTGCGTCTACCGCATCCGCGGCGACGGCGACCGGGTCTGCACGCCTGCTTGCGACGGCCAATGCTATGGTGACGATGACCGCTCAGTTCGAACAGGCGGCGATGGCGACCGCCGCGCAGGTCACGGCCGCTGCCCAGGCGGAGGTGAATCGCGCGGCGACGCGCAGTGCTCAGCAGACGGCGACTCGTGAGTCGCTGGTGGCGCTGGCCACCCAGGACGCTGCTCCGACGGCTTCCGCCATCGCTTTGGCGACCGAGCAGGTTGCCCAGACCGCCACCGCAGTGGTCAGCATCCAGACACAGCAGGCGCTGTTCATCACCCGCACGGCGGCGGCGCTGGAAGCTACGGTGGCGGCAATAAATGCGGCTCAGGAGACGCACGTGGTCGCTCAGCAGACCCTCAACGCCCAGTTGACGCTGAGCGCGCCGGCCGCCACGCCGACACCCTCCCCGACGGCGACCGCGACGTCTTCGCCGACTGCAACCCTGACGCCTTCCCCGACGGATAATCCTTCTGGGAATTCCGCCTCTGGTCAGGCGACGTTCACGCCGACAACGCCGGTCAAGCCGGCGCCTGGCGACATCTACCTCTGAGACGCCGACAGAGCCGGTCACGCCTTCGGTCACGGTTCTCGACGCCACGCCGACCGCCATCTCTCAGGAAGCGATCTACGGCTTTGCTAAAGATGGTGGCGTGATTGTGAACACGACCGTCAATGGGCAGGTGATTGGCGATCTCGGGGCGATGTCAACCTTTGTCGTTTCGGCGGGGACGCGTCTGAGGATTACCAGCCAATTTGGGCAGCGCTTCCCGGATTACCCGGATGAGATCTTCCTCGAAGCTCAGATCCTGGATGAATCGCTGCGCCCGGTTTCTCAGATACTCTATGTTCCGCGTATGGCTCTCGATGATGCGACACCGATTGACCCGTACCTGGAATTCATCGCTTCGGCACTTCTGCGCAGCACGACACAGATCGAACCAGCCAACGTGATCATCGGCATTGATGTCGGAAGTATCCTGACGATCTGCGCCCGCACAGGGCCTACCCGTGTATGGTATCGCGTTGAGCTCGATGGCCGAGAGGGATGGGTGGCTCAGGACAGTGCGACCACACGAGCGCGCAATATCGATCTCCTGCCGATGATCTCGCTGGAGTCGGCAGTCAATCGTGACTACTGTGTCTCCGAAGACGATATCCAGACTCCGCAGCCCGGATAGGGAGGTTGATGATCGTGACCAGCCCACTCGTTCAGGTACAGTACGCTGAACTTCAGAAGGTCTCCGCTTCGTTTCGCCACCAGCAGCAGGAGATGAACCGGCTGCTCCGCCGCATCGAAGACCAGACCGAAGTGCTTCGCTGTGACAACTGGATCGGCGACAATGCCGACCGCTTCTACGAGGTCATTGAGGGCGAGCTGATGCCCGGCATGACACGCTTGGGCCAGGCGCTGGCGCAGGCGAGCGAGGCGATGACAGTGCTCATCGCCATCTTCGTCGCGGCGGAAGAAGAAGCGTCCGGCATCTTCAACGGCGAAGGCGCGCCGGGCGGTTCTTCTGGCGGGGGCGCCGGTGGGGGTGGTGTGCCGGGTGGCGGCGCCAGCGGCGCAACGCCGGGGACATGGACCTGGGGCCAGTCCTTCACGCGTGAACGGCTCTTCAAGTTCGGCGGCGACGTGCTCACCCTGGCCGAGCCGATCGCCGTCGCGCTGGGCCTCATTCCCGAACCTTTTGTCAGCAAAGCCGGCGGTCTGGCCGTCGGACTCACCCTGCTCTTCGGAGGCGCCGCGCTCAAGTACGGCGAGAAGTACGACGAGGAACCGGATCTGATTCGTGGCGGCTCGATCGCACTGACCGACTCGCTGCTAGGCGTGGCCATCGGTCTGACCGGAGTGGGCGAGATCGTTCAGATCGCCGCGGCTGCCGATCAGGTCAACATGGCGATGGAGACGGCGCAGACCCACATCCAGGCCGAATTCATGCCCAATCTGTCGCCGGATATGCGCCAGGATATGCACGAGATGGCCGACCGCTACTACGAGACCGCCGCGGCCACCGACATCACTAATCTGCGCTACGAGGCCGCGCGGCTGTACTATGACACGCAGCACGATTGGAGCGCTCTCCCGCAGGACATCGGTCGCGCTTTCCAGACTGTCGGAGAGTTTGGCGTTGGCCTGGTCTACCGGCCCGACCACGAGCTCGACAATGCCGTCGCCCAATCGATGGGCTGGCTGGCCAGCGCGGCCAACACGACCGGCATCCTCCCGCCCGACATGAGCCATGCCGTGACGGAATTTGCCGAAGAGACGACGGAATTCTTCAATGAAAACGACCTGGTCGAACTGCCCTTCCGAGCGGCGGGCCGCGTCGTTGAATGGCTGTTCTGAACCACCGCCGAAGACAGGGGTTGAATGGTGAGCCTGCACAGTTTTTCCATGAGCCACGACGAACTGGCGTGGCTTCTGCTTCAGATGGCGCTCCCGCCTCGCCTGGGCATGGGCGAAACTCTTTACCCGCGCGGCAGCGACCCGAAGATCGTGGAGGCCCGCCTGACGGCCGGAGGCACTGCGCTCATGGCGCGCGGGTGGGTGCGCCTCGCCCCGGATGGCAAGGCCATCGTCGACGATATGCTGGTCGCGGGCATTGGCGGGACGGCGCTGGCTGAGCGTGCGGCGTTGGGGTTCGTTCAGGAAGGGGAGCGGATGGTTAGTTTCGCTTACTACTTCCATCCCACTCTCAACATTGCGCACCGCCTTCCCGCCGGCGGTATCCATACCTTTACGATGGCCAACAGCGCAGACGAATTTGTGACGCTGATCCTCGAACAGCTCGGCCTGAATGAACTCGCCCCGGCAGACGTCCCAGAACTGGCTCTGACGAATGAGTTTAGCGAAGCGCTGAGTGGTGCTGCTCGTGCCGGAGAATCTGCCCGTGTCGAGCAACTGCTGAATGATCTCGATCTCGATGCCGTCTACGTGCAGCAGATCGGGGAGGTATTGCTCAATGCTGCCCGCCGGGTGGGCTTCGTCACACTGGCCACGACCGGCCCTACGGAGACGGGCGAGCCGCGCCTCAGCTCCTCGGGCAGTCTGGTCATCTACGACTCGCCATACGGTGCGCTTTGTCTGCATTACATGCCGGGGACTGATGATTCCGAGGGCTATGCCCTGCTCAAGCCGTATCACGCGGCGGCCGCGGCGGCGGATCTCGTTCTGCTTAATCTTACGTAACCCACCTTTACATAGAAATGTTGACGAATGACCTCCGACCCACTTGACTTGTGAAATACACATATCATAGACTATCGCTAGACAGCCTCAGTCGCTGTCTGAAGTTCCATTTACCCTGCGGACAAGGTTTCCGGGTTATGGCGAATCGGGCATGATGTAGCCGTACACAGAAAGGGATTTGACTCGAATGCCAGCTCCAGAAGTCAAAATTGAGTACAGCGGTATGAAGGCTATCCATAATGCGACGGAGTCGCAGCGGGAATCCACCCAGCAGCTCCTCCAGCGCATTTCGGATCAGGTCGACACGCTACGTTCCGATAACTGGATTGGCGACAACGCCGACAAATTCTACAACGTGATGGACTCTGAGCTTCTCCCTGCGGTGCAGCGTCTGGTCAACGCCTTCAATTCCATGGAAGATGCCATCGACAACATCATGAGCATCTTCGAGGCCGCCGAAGACGAAGGCCGCGGACTCTTCCCGCAGAATTAAGCGCACAGGCATTGACCGAACTCAAGGAAAGAGGAGACTCCAATGGCAGGCAACACCACAAAGATGGTCTATGCCGAAGCGGAGAAGATGGTTGAAATTCTCCACACGGGCGCGGAACAGCTTCAAGAAACCATCGATGAAATGAACAAGCTCGCTGATCTTCTGGACAATGGCGCTCTGCTCGGGATGGCCGGCGACGCCTTCGCAGCGGCGATTCGCAGCCAGTTGGTCTCGGCGGTTGACCGTCTGGCCGACAAGATGAAGGAACAGTCGGACTACGTCCAGACCGAAATCTACGATATGCAAGAGGCCGAACGCCGCGCGCAGCAGCTTTTCCGTGACTAGGACCTGAGGGGAGCACAACTATGGGACTCATTGATCGTTTACTCCGTTTTGCACGTCAGGTCGTCGAGAACGTCATGCGCGACGTCCTCGGCCAGGTCAACGTCGTTGACAATCTCATTCAGCAGACCATCCAGAGCTTCATTCGCGAAATCGTGGGCGGCGCCTGGCAGGGCACGGCGGCCGACGAGTTCGTCACCAAAGTGAATCAGGTTGTCAACCAGCAGGGCTTCCCGATGCGCGACATGGTCATGGACATCAATACCCGCCTGACCAGCGCCATCGATGTCATCGATCAGGCGGATAACAACGCCCACAACGTCGTCAATTCACTGTCCGACGTCTTCAAGGGAATCTTCTAAGTCGGCATCCTGCACACATTGAGAGGAAATGCAGATGGCTCTTGAAACCACCTATATGGATTTCGACAAGATGAAGAGCATTTCTGAAGGTTTTCAGGATGCTGCCCAGGTGCTGAATGGCGTTGTACGTGCGCTGGAAGCGGCGATGGCGGTGCTCAAGATGACGGCGTTCGTCGGCATGGTCGGCGGCGCGGCCCTGGAGCGCTTCATCGCGGCGATCAAGCCTCGCATTGAGGAACTCGCCAAGCAGTTCACGGAGATGAGCGAAGACATCAACGGCGCGATGGAGGCATTCCGCGCGGCCCAGGAAGCGGGCAACTCAATCTAGCTTTTTGGCCTCGCTTTTCTGGCTGTAGAATCCTCGCCGTTCGCTGGCGAACCTGGAACCGGGCTTGCCGCGCGACTCACGGTTTCGCACCCGCTGCCCCTCTCGATAAGAGAGGGGCAACGGAACAACCAGAGAGACACCGCCCCACACCCGCGCTCAGAGAGTCGGCCTAAATCCCCAGTGCATTCAGCAGCACCAGCACAACCGCCCCGATAGCGCTCAACACAAACAGCAGAATCATCACCACATAGATGGCATTGCTCGCCTCGCGTATCGACAGATTGCGCGGCTCCGGCGGAATATCCCCAAACAAGGTGATCAACTGGGTGCGCAGTTCGCCCAGTGAAGGAAAGCGCGCTGTCGGTTCTTTGGCCGTTGCCCGCATCAGGATCTCGTTCAGTTCTTTCGGCCGCGCCACATCGAGCCGCTGGAGCGGCTGAGGACCAGGGGCATCGCTGCGCATGTCCTTGATGTCCTCGATGATCTCGTCGTCGTTGCGCAGCGCGTACTCGTAGGGCGGCTTGCCGGAGAGCAGTTCGTACAGAAGTAACCCCAGGCCGTAAACGTCGGTGGCCAGTGACAGACCGATGTAGTTCTCCGCCATGAACATTTCCGGCGCGGCATAGGCCGGGTGAACGTGATTACGGATCTCCTGGATGCGCTGGGGCGTCAGCTTGTCGTCTTCGCTGAACATGACCCCCAGATCGAGCAGGGTGATGTGAGGTATACGCGTCTTCTGGCTGCGAGTGACAAGGATGCTGTCGGGGTTGATGCTCCCGTGGATCATTCGTTTGGTGCGATGCAGCATCGACAGCGTCTGCGACACGCCGATGGTGATGTAGGCGGCGTCACGATACCAGGGTTCCGGGTTCTCGTACAGCAGGTCGCGCAGGAACGAGCCTTCGATGTATTCCAGCACAAGATAATACTTGGTTTCGCCGCGAAACACGGCTTTGCCGTATTTCTTGGGGATGCGCGCATCTTCGTCGTCGGGGTCGAAGTCCCCACCCGAAGGAATGAAGGGCGGCAGCCAGCTCGGAATTCCGGCGAATGGTCGCTTCGCCAGTTCGGCCAGCAGAGTGGCTTCGCGCTTGAGCGCTTCCTCACTGCCCCGGTGGGCCACCTTCACTAACACTCTCTGGTCCGGTGCGCCGTCCAGGCGCTTGCGGCGCCGGCGATAGCTGCCGGGCAGCAGGTCCAGGCCCTCCCATTCCGCCTCGTAGATGGCGGCCGTGCGATAGAGGCGCAGCAGGCGCACAATTTTGATGTCGCCGATGTAATCGCCATAGGTGAAGATCGTCGGCACACTGCCCGCCGGACAATCGGTTAGCTGACACCAGAGATGCCCATCCTGAGACATCTGCCCACACCGCGAACAGGCGAGTTTCACGACGATTTCCTCCTGATGCCTATCACGATGCCCAACACACTGCGGATCCCACAAAAATGTGCGCGATCCACCCTCGAACTATATAATAACCTATCTACGGTTTCGCCGCATTTGCCTCAAAAATTGTCCAGCGCGGGAAGTCGTGACGGAGGGTGGGAGTGCCTATTCAACCGGATTCGAGTCCAAACTACGCTGATCGCCCGCCACGCATACAGCCCGAACTCCCTCAGCGAGCAGTCCCTATCCCGTCCCCGCCAGAGGATCAGCAGCGCGCCTTTTCCCTGCGCCAGGCCATTCTCCCGCTCCTGACCATCGTCGGTTACATCATCATCAGCCTTGCCGGCCAGGGGCGCAATCTGCTCTTCATCGTGCCGATGGCTCTGTCGGTGATCTTCTCGAGCGTCTTCACCTACCTGAACTTCCGCGATGAGCGTCGTAAGTTCGACCAGAAGAAGCGCGAATACGACCTGCTGCTCGAAGAACTGCGGCGCGAGATGGTTGTCGACCATGACCGGCAGCGCGCTTTCTACAAGTACAACTACCCGGATATCGACACCGTCCTGAACATCGACGGGTCCAGGCGCGACAGCCGCTCCGGCTCTCGCCTGTGGGAGCGGCGCAGCACCGACGAGGACTTCGGCGTTGTCCGCCTCGGCATCGGGGCGCGGCAGTCCACCGTCGTCTATGAGGTGGAGCGCGGCTCCAACGAAGAAGATCGGCAGATGAAGGACGCCATCAAGCTCGACGAAGACTCGCGCGTGGTCTTTGACGTGCCGATCACCATCCCGCTCTACCGGAGCTGGAATGTCGATCCCAAGGATGAGAAATTCCCGCTGCGCCACACCCTCGGCGTCGCCGGCAAGCCAGCGGATGTCTATCCCTTCATCCGCGCCGTTCTCGGTCACTACACGATCTTCCATGCCCCGACCGAGGCCAACCTGCTCCTCGTCGGGACCAACCGCGCCGCCAGTTACTGGGACTGGATCTATGACCGAGGCGAGGGTTCGAAAGCGCGCGCGCCGCTGCTGAAGCACTTCATCATGCCCAAGGTGCGCGACGAAGCGGCCATCTACCCCATCTGCTTCGAAGACCCCGACGGCAAGGCGGAGATGCGCGAGAACGCCGATGTGCCGCGCTTCTGGAAGCTGCTGCGCCGCGAACTCGACAACCGTTCCCGCCGCCTCCGCGAAGACAAGGAGCGTGGGTTCAACAACATTCCTCTGCTGCTGGTCATCGTCGACATGCTCGACCCGATTGACGACCCCGAGCGGTGGCTGCGCCAGTCGTGGCTGTCCGAAGTCGAGGCCGAGGCCGCCGTGAGCATGATCATTGACCAGGGCGCCCAGCTTGGCGCGGCGATTATCTTCCTGGTGCCTGATCGTCCGAAGATTCCCTCCGGCTGCACGGCCGTCATCGAGGTGGCTCCCGATCCCGAAGCGAAAGGGGCGGACGATCGCATCTTCCGTTACGCCGAAGTCGGCGTCAACACGCCCCGTTACATCGGCGTCGCCGACCTGGTGCTGCCGCCGTCGTCGCGGACCCGCCGCACCGAAGGAGAGCGCGCCGTTCAGGGGCGGCTCAACCAGTACGCCCGCGAACTCCGCAAATGGGCGATACGGCAATCCTACGGCGCGGACATCCCCGATGCGGTCACGCTGCTGGAACTGAACAATACCGCCGACATCGAGGGGCTGCGCCTGCCGGACAACTGGCAGACCTCGCTGAAAGCCACGAATAAGGACGACCAGTCCGCGGGCGGCGAGACGGCCGACTGGCTGCGCGTCGCTATCGGCCGCATGTCCAATGACGAGCCGCGCCGGCTGTATTTCAAGTCCGATGCCGATGGTGTGCACGGCATGGTCGCGGGCGCGACCGGCAGCGGCAAGTCCGAACTGCTGACGTCGCTCATCCTCGGCCTGGGCATCAACTACGATCCGTCGATCCTCAACTTCGTGCTGATCGACTACAAGGGCGGTGGCGCCTTCGACCCCCTCAAGTCCATGCCGCACGTGGTCGATACCGTCACCAACCTCCAGCCCTCGGCGGTGGACCGCATGTTCAAGGCCATCACTGCCGAGCTCAACCGGCGGCAGGAGATCAACACCGTCACCGAATCCAAGCACATCGTGCACTATCGCCAGCGTGGCCTGCACCTGATGCCCCCGGAAGAATTCGAGGCCAAATACAAGCGGTCCAAGGAACCCTATCCGCATCTCTTCATCATCATCGACGAGTTCGCCGAGATGATGGAAGGCGACAACGACTACAAAGAGCAGTTGAACCGCATCACCCGCCTCGGCCGCGCGCTGGGTGTCAGCCTGATCCTGGCGGCGCAGCGCCCGACCGGCGTCACCGACCAGATGCGCTCCAACATTCAGCTTCGCATCTGCCTGCGCGTGGCCACCCCCCAGGAAAGCTCCGAGCTGCTACGCCGACCGGACGCCGCCTTTCTGCCCAACGGCATTCCCGGCCGCGGCTACGTCCAGGTCGGACAAGAGGGGATGGAACTGGTGCAGATGGCCTGGTCCGGCGCCCGCTACCGTCAGGCGCGCGGCGCGAGCGGTTCGCGGTCCGAGATCGACTGGCGGGAACTCGCGAACCGTGACGTCATCTGGATCGATCGCCTGAACATGGAGCCGGAGGAGCGTGAGTTCTTCCGTGTGCTGGTGGAGCAGATGATTGTTCTGGCCCGCGCACAGAGCGAGCCGCAGCGCAAACCCTGGCCGAACCCGCTGCCTGAATACCTCACCATGGTCGAATCCTTCCCAGAGCGGGGCGGCTATCTCGAACCCGCCGACCGGCTCTATCTGGAGACTCAGGCCGCAGCGCTTCGTCAGGGCTATCAGAACGCTTTGAGCGCTGCCGCGACCAACGAGCACCCCGAGACGGTGGCCGCGCTGCCGGTCCATCCGGGGCTGGCGCACTGGCGGCAGTACCTGCCACAGCAGGGGCATGCGCCTTACATGTGGTCGGGCGTTGACTGGGGCGACACGACCATGCGCCCGCTCATCGGCATCATCGACGACCCGGCTGCCGCGCGTCAGCGTTTGCTTTTCGCCCGGCTGCGTCAGGGCAACGTCGCCCTGTTCGGCGCGCCCGGCTGGGGCAAATCGAACTTCCTGCGTGCCACCATCGTCAGTCTGGCGGCCACCCACTCGCCGGATGAACTGCACATCTACGTCCTCGACTTCGGCTCGCAGGCCCTGACCATCCTGGAAGGCCTGCCGCACGTCGGCGCCGTCATCACCGCCGACGAGATCGAGCGCATCGAACGCCTGCTTCGCCTGTTGGACGCCACCATTGAGCGGCGCGTGCGTCTCTTCCGCGAGGAGAGCGCCAATGATTTGTACAGCTACAACCGTCAGCACCGCGACAAGCCGCTGCCGTCTATCCTCATTGCCATCGACAACGTGGTAGAGATCAAAGAGTCGATGGAGAACCTCTACGGCACCTTCGTCAGCCTGGCCCGCGAGGGTGGCCGCGCCGGCGTGCACATGATCGCCACAGGCGAGGGCACCACCTCCTTCGGTAAGCTCTTCAACCTGTTCACCGAGCGCATGACTCTGCGCCTCGCCGACGCGACCGAGTACATGTCGATCGTCGGGCGCGGCATCCGCTACATCGACGAGATCGCCGGTCGCGGCGCTGTCTCGATCGAGCGCACGCCGATGGAGTTCCAGGTTGCTGTCGCCGCCGCGCCGGATCAGGACGACCGCGCCGCCGGCCGCGACGAGACCGCCGTGCTGCGTTCCCTGGTGAGCAAGATGCGTGACGCCTGGGTGGCTTCCGGCAAGGGACGCGCCGGTCTGCCCGAACACATCGAGCGTCTGCCCGACTTCGTCACTTTCCGCGAGGTGCTCGACCTGGGCGAGGCGGAAGTCGGTGAGAAGGACATCGTCGGCAAGCAGATCGCTCTGGTCGGCATTGACGATGCCACGCTCCTGCCTGCTCAGGTCGACTTCAAGCGCGCCCAGCACTTCCTCATCGGCGGGCAGCAGCAAAGCGGTAAGACCACCGCCATGCGCGACATTCTGCTCTCGCTGGCGCTCTACAACAGCCCCGACGAGTTGGCCATCGTGCTGGTGGACCGTCAGAACACGCTGCCCTACTACGCCGGTGGGGTACGGAGCTTCCTCGATCTCCCGCATGTCATCGCCGGGGTCAGCGAGCCCGAAGAGCTGAAAGAGGTCCTTCGCCACCTGCGCTACGAGTTCAACGACATGCCGGTGGAGGCCAACAAGCCGCTGCGCCACCTCTTCGTCTTCATCGACAACTACGACGACTTCGAGGAGATGGGTGTGAAACCGGCCGATCTGGCGCCCCTGACGCGCTTCAAGCCTGGGCGCCCGCTTGTCCACTTCGTCGTCGCCGGCTCGGACATCAAGCTCAAGACCGCCGACGACCTCACCCGCCGCATTGCCCGTGGCGGCCTGGCTATGGAGAACAAGACGGCCCAGTCGTCGCCCTTCAACGCCAACCTGAAGAAGGCCGTGCGCGAGGCCGAACTTCCGCTTGCGCGCGCCTTTCTGATCAGTTCCGGCCAGGCGCGCATGGTCCAGGTCGCCAGCCTGACTAGCGCCGTCGAAGGCGAAGCGCCGGAAAATGTGCTGGATCGGCTCATCTTCACCGCCATGCGCAAATTCCGGTCGAACAAGGCCGAGTGGAGACCCATCGTCGCCAGCGAGGAAGGCAAGGGGACCTCCGAGGAGCCGACCTACTCGCCCCGTCAGATCGTCTGGATACGCGAGCAGGTGGCCAAAAAGATGGGCTTCAGCGTCGGAGCGCTGGAATCCATTCCCGAAGACGATATCCTTCGTCAGGCGAATGAGTACGATATTCTCGATCAGGTTCCCAGTGACGAGTCGCTCAACGGGGCGGGCGCTGCGACCTCGCAAAAGGATACGCCATGATCAGCGGTAATCCTCTTTCGGAGACCCACATTCTGCTCAACATCGTCCTCGTCGGCGACGAGACCATGTCGGGAACGTCACAGCCGGTCCTCGTCCGCCGCGATCTTACCATCGGCCAGCTCATCGAGGCCACGCTGACGGAGTTCGCCAAAGAGAAGGAACTGGACCGCAACAGCCAGTACAACATGAGCGTTACGGATATGTCCGGAGGGGGGCGGCACATCCTCAGCGCCGACGTTCCCCTCCGCGAGCAGATGCTGGACGATGGTGCCACGCTCTACATGACCTACAAGGTCTCCGGACCGGTGTCGGCTAACTATGAGGCGCTGCGCGAGGAACTGCGGCAGAACGAAGCGACCGGGCTTGAGATCACCGTGGAGGCCACCAACGATGCGCTCGGCAGACGGCAGGCGTTCACGCTGGAGAAGCTGCCGGCCATCATCGGCCGCCGGCCGATGGATACGAATTATTCTTCGCTCGACGTCGATCTGACCTCGCTGGAAGAAGAGGGGGACCGTCGCATCTCCCGCGCCCAGGCCCGCCTGTCCGAGAGCGGTGGCCAGATCTTCATTGAGGGTCTACGCGAGTCAAACCCCATTCGCCACGGGGAGCGCCAGCTCAAAGCCGGGGAGCGCCAGCCCTTAAGAAGCGGTGATATAATCACTTTGCGAGGTGTAAAGCTTCGGATCACCTATCGCGCCCGCTGATTGCGCTGATGCATTCTGCTCACTAAAGGCTGTACATGACGACCGATTCGGGACGTCCCGTCGATGATATGAATATCATCGGCAAGGTCATTCATGGGCGGTACAAGATCATCCGCCTGATCAGCACCGGCGGTTTCGGGTCGGTCTACCTTGCCGAGAATACGACGCTGGGCACCCGCGTGGCCATCAAGTTCCTCAGCCGGGCAATGGCGCGCGAGGCGATGTTCGCCCGCGGCTTCATCGAGGAAGCGCGCTCGCAGGCCAATCTGCACCACGACAACACGGTCCGCATCTTCGATTACTTCGATGCCGAGGCCGATCTGACCCCGCATTTCGTCATGGAATACATGGCCGGTGGGTCGCTGCAGGATCGGCTGCGTTCCCGCAAGAAATACACCCCGCGCGACAGCATCGACTTCGTGCGCAAGATCTCAGGGGCTCTCATGGAGGCGCACAATCGCGGCTACGTCCACCGCGATATCAAGCCCTCGAACATCCTCTTCGACGAGAACGAAGAGCCACACCTGGCCGATTTCGGCATCGCCAAGCAGATCGTAAAGCGCGCCTCCGGCCAGGCGCTCCATACGACGGAAGTGGGGCAGATCAAAGGTTCTCCTCCCTACATGTCGCCCGAGCAGGCGGCCGCCGCGCAGACGATCGACGCCCGTTCCGACCAGTACTCGTTCGCCATCGTCCTCTATCGCATGCTTACGGGGGGACACGAACCCTACATCGTCGAAGACCGCACCGGTCCCAGTTCCGGCAACGCGCAGAAGCTGGGCGTGCGCACCTATCAGAGCTACATCCAGGCCCATGTGGCCGGCAGCCCCATCGACATCCGCAAGCTGCGTGAGGATCTGCCTCCCGGCCTGTCCAACTTCTTCTACAAGGCGCTGGCCAAAGAACCGGCGGATCGTTTCGCCACTATGGACGAATTCGCCGCTCGCTACGAGAAGGTGGCCCAAGGTAGCCGTCTTCCGTTTGCCGGCCCGCTGCCCCTGGTCATCGCCGTCGTCGTGCTGATGCTTGCCGTGGTGGCGGGCGTTCTGCTTGTCAACAACCGCCCTTCGGAGGCGACACCTACGCCGCCATCGGTGGCCATCGTTTCGTCGGTTACGCCGGCAGTGGATGCTACCGCTTCCGAGGTGGCAGCTGCGCTGGTGCCGACTGTCTCCCCGGTACTGAGTGACACGCCGTCGCCTTCCGCGACGATCACGCCTTCGGGCACCCCTTCTGCAGCGCCAACCTCCACGCCCAATGAGCGTGGCACCGAGACGCAGGTCGCACTCATGGTCGCCGAGCTGACTCGCGTGCAGGCGGATGGCGAAACGGCCACCGTCCAGGCGCAGCAGACCGGCACTGCCGAGGCCGTCGTGACGCTGGAGGCGATCCAGACGCAGGTCATGATTCAGCAGACAGAGGCCAGGAACGTCGTCGCGACCGGCATCGCCGCTACCACCAGTCGCATCTTTCAGGATGCCACCGAGACCATTGTCGCCGTAAGGACCGGCACCGCCGCCTTCGTACTGACCAACCCACCGACGCGGACACCATTGCCGACGTTCACTCCGTCGGCGACGAGCACGCCATCGGCGACGTTCACGTCGTCGCCCACGAGGACTCCGACCGCGACATTCACCCCGTCGAACAGCCCGACGCCGCGCCCGACCGATACTCGCATCCCAACCGACACGCCGACCCGTACGCCGAGTCCTACTCCATCGGCAACGTTGACTCCTTCGCCGCATCCGACGAATACGCCAACGGCAACGCCCTCTCAGACAATGACCTGGACGCCGTCTCATACTCCCACGCTCGTTCCCACGCCGACCATGACATCGACCAGAGTGCTGCCCTTGAGGGGTGGGGAGATTTCACAGACCTCCTTGGCGTCCTTCGACGCCGGCGGCTGGACTTTTGTGCCGGATCAGTTCGTCGTCACGTCAGAAGGGTTTCCGGCGCTCCGGCTCGGCGGTGAGCAGAACGTCATCCTTTACCCGGATGTGGCCAGGCTGTCGCAGCTCAGCGTCGAAGTGGATTTCCGCGTTCTCCAGCCGGTACAAAGTGGCAGCGATCTCGCTATCGCCGCCTATGATAGCCAGGGCAGGGCGATGCAGGCTCTGGCTTCGCTGAAGGACTCTGCTCTTCGCATCGTGCAGTCGGAAGGCACGAACGTCACAGGACTGAGCGAGCGCCTGGGTCAGAACCTGCAACCCAATACCTGGTATCGGCTGTCATTCCAATTGGATGACGATAGCCTTCGCCTGACCCTGAACGGCGAACTGGTCGATACTCTGGCGGCGACCTACGGCAGGCTGGAAACTCTGGCCATTGCGACAGATTCGTCCGGGCTGATCGAGATCGCCCAGATCGCCGTTCGAAGCGATTACCATGTTGAGGACATCGAACCAGACTTTCTCGAAGACTGGGACTACGACGCCGCGGCAGCGTCCTTTGCCAGCCTCGACAATGGAACCGGCGTCGCTCGACTGAACGGGCAGACCACGGGAAGCATGATGACGCTTCGGAACAGCGAGAACTGGACGAACTATACCATCGACATGCGTGTCTGGGTCGAAAACGCCGAACGTGCCGATCGTCCGTTTGACTTTGCGATTCTGGGGCGGGTGAACGGCTATGGCGCCTACACGGGATACGTATCTCTCTCTCAGAATAGCGCCGGCATGTATTTCCAGGCGTCGGACGGCGCAACGACCCCCTTCGGTTTCCGCGATCAGGGACTTGGCCTTCGACCGCGGTCATGGATACCGGTTCGCATGCAGGTGAGCGGTCATTTTGTCGCCTTCTTCGTGAATGGAGAACTGGTCAGTGCGAGCCGTATCGGCAGCGCGCTTCCAGGGCGCGTCGGAATCGTGGCTCAGCCGGGTGTTGAACTGATCATTGATCAGTTTCAAGTGGACTACGGAACCAGTGAAATATTCGGCGATGATTTTAGCGTGGACAGACTGGCCGCCGACTGGTACTTCGCTGAAGGTGGTGCGCGGCTGGAGCTGCTGCCCAATGGGGACTCGGTCCTGAGCCTGGGTTCGGATGAACAGGCGGGCATCTCGCCAAAGGAGGCGTCGTCGCTCCAAGCTGTATCCGCCTATATCGCCGCCTTTGAATTGCGCTTCTCCGCAGCAAGCAGCGCGCCGGGGCAGCTCTTCGTCGATCTGGGGCAGCGGGATGGAGACAAGCATACCGTTGTCTTCGACCTCCTGACTCAGTCGATCACGCTGCTGGATACCGAAATTCAAGTTGTCACCAGTGGATCGATGAGCCTCGAACGCGGTCAATGGATGGCCGTCGCCATTTATGTCCAGCCGGAACGCGTACAGATCTTTGGTGACAGCGTGCTTCTCCTGGACACAGCCATTCCGCGCCAGCAGCCTGCAGCCTTCACCATGACGGTCCTCGGAGATGAGCTCGTTCAGGTTGACGATTTCATGTTCTCTGAAGTACCGTAATCTCGTTGGACCATGATCGGGATGACATAATGTCGCGTGCTCACCTGTCGAGCAGCCGCATGGCGGCCTTCTCTCGCCTATTCAATGCCGCGGAGTTTCAGGCATTGGCGCAGCATCTGGGCGAACGCTATTTGCCTCAGCATGTGGTTTCCATTGATGAAATCCGTGCGGTCTATCCGCATTATCTTCCCTTGGTGGAAGCGAGTGATGAAACGGTTGGATTCATCCTGGAATATCTGCCGCAGCTCCAGCCATTCACCCAGGGGCCGTTTCTGCTGCCCAACGGAACTATCGTTCAGGGCCCCTGGTTGGGTGAGTACAAAATCAGGCGCTTTCAGGATCTCGGAGTTCAGCAGGACTCGCTGCAAGGCAAGCGCGTTCTCGATATCGGCTGCAACGCGGGATTTGATACGTTCTATCTGGGTTCCCTGGGTCCTGCTGAGGTCATCGGCATCGAACCCTCAGCCTTCTACTATCAGGCGCTCTTCTTCTGGGCGCTGTATGATCTGCCGGCTGTGCAGTTCCTGAAAGCGCGCTGGCAAGACATCAGCGCCGCCGTGATCGGCCGGTTTGACGTCATCAACTGCCAGGGCATTCTGTATCACGAGCGGAATCCGCAGCAGCTTATTGATGCGATGTTCGATTTGCTCGATACGGATGGACAGCTCATTCTGGAGACGCACGTGACCCTGGAAGACGACATGAACGCACGCTTTGTCGAGCGCGCCTTCTGGGGGGAAGAAAACTGGTGGTGGATTCCCAGCGCGCCGGTCGTCCTGGCCATGCTCCGGGCGTCGGGATTTGTCGATACTCAGCTCGTTGTCCGACATCCTGTTCCGAGTCAGAACCCGCACGACGAACTGCACACCGTGGAGAACATTCCGGTGGGAGGTCGCGCCTATATTGTCGCCAGACGTCCACAGATCCCTGTGTGGCGCAAACCGGGTTAGTCGCTCATTCGCGAAAGGGTAAGGAAGACCTCGCATGCCGCCTCGCGCAGTAAAAACCGTCATTGTCACCCCGCAGGTTCCGATTGCTTATCCCAATGGCGGCATAGGGACCTTTGCCGATCACTTCATCAACCTGCTCGTCGAAGCCGGCCACCGGGTGGCGCTTATTCAGACTTACCCGACCGGTGTGCCGGCCAAAAAATGGGTGCCTGAGTACGAGAAAAAAGGCGTTGATGCCAAGCCGCTCTTCCCGAAAGGCTCGTTCCAGGCGCCGGTGGGGTTCTACCCCTGGACGTATGCTTCGGAACTTGTCAGCGCGGCCATCCCGCGCGACGCGGACATCGTCTACTACGCAGACTGGCTGGGGAACGGCGCGGTTCCGGTTCGCCAACGGCGATTTGACCGCTCCCGGCAAAATCAGCTCGTAGTGAACGTCCTTCACGGCAACAGTGAGTGGCACCGCCAGGGGATGCATCTCTGGACCAGCACCTTCGAAGAGATGATTCTCGACTTTCAGGAGCGTTACGCCGCGAAACACAGCGACTACGTCGTCGCGCCCAGCCAGTATATGTTCGGCTGGGCGGAGAAGAACAGTTGGGAGCTGCCTCCGCTCGAACGACGCCGCGTGCTCAAGTATCCCTTCTACCCGCGCCAGCTTCACCTCGATCATCAGGCGCCTGAGACCTATGGCGAACATTACCGTGAGATCGTCTTCTTCGGTCGCCTGGAGACACGCAAGGGGTTTGAGCTGTTTGTCGAGGCGTTGATCGACCTCCAGGCTCGAGATCTTCTCGCTCACATCGAGCAGATTACCTTGATGGGCACCAATGGTCAGCATCGATTCGGACCCGTCGAAGAAGCGATTCGAACCCTCAAGCAGCACCTTACGTGCGAGGTAATTGGACTCACCGATAGGGACACGCTCGAAGCGCAGAGCTATCTCGCGGCGCGCGCCCACGACACGCTGGTGGTCATCCCCAGTCTATCCGAGACGTTTGGCTTCACCATCATCGAGACTTCGTTGATTGCCGGGATCAACGTGATCTTTTCCAACGCGGGGGGAATACCCGAAGTCCTGGGCGAGGCCGGCCGCGACTACATGTTTGAGCCTTACCTGGCGCCCTTCATCCGCAAACTGGAGAACTGGCTGGAACGTGGGCCTCGGACAACGATGCCGGAGGCGCGCTACGACTGGAAGCAGGCAAACGCGGGATGGCTTGGCTTTCACGAAGAGATGATGGAGATCGCTCACGAGCGCCGCCCGGCCCCTCAGTTTCCAGCGGTGAAACCATCCGTGCCGGATGCATCCTGTGTCGACATCTGCATTCCGTTCTACAACCTTGGCGGCTATCTCGAAGACGCCCTCGAGTCGCTTGAGAAGCAGACGGCGCAGGACTTCAACGTCTATATCGTCGATGATGGATCGACCGACACCGCCTCGAAGCGCATCTTCGCACAAATGAGGCAGCGCTATAGTCAAAATCCGCGCTGGCACTTTTTTGAGCAGGCGAACCAGGGGGTTTGCGCCGCGCGCAACTTTCTCGTCGCGCAGGGAAGCGGGGAATATGTTCTCTTCATGGACAGCGACAACATCGCCCATCCGACGATGGTGCAGCGCTTCGTGGAAGGGATCGCCCTCTCCTGCGACGACTGCCTGACCTCGTACATGTATGTTTTCAAAGATGGTGAGGAGTTGCCGCTGAAATCAACCGGGGCGAATGTTGGCCTGAACCCCTATTATCTCTACATTCCGATCGGCAACTACCTGGCCGCCGGACTGGTGGAGAACAGTTTCGGCGATCTGAACTGCATTATGAAACGCAGCGCCTTTGAGGCGGTCGGCGGATTCACACTGGATTACCCACGTTACGTGAATCAGGAAGATCGCGAGCTTCTGACGCGCCTGTCGATGCACGGATTCAAGCTCGACGTCATCCCCGAGTTCCTCTTCTACTATCGCTATCGCGAGACCAGTCGTCTGCGCACGACCTCGCATTACCTGAACGAGTCGCGAATTCTCCGCAACTATGAGGCGATCCTCGCCAAGGTGGGCATGGAAGATATTGCGCCGCTCATCCTCGGGTTAAAGTACCGGACGAGAGAACTGGTCCCCGGATCCCCGGCTCAACCAGCACAGGACCCCGCCGATCCCATGGAATATCTGGTGAATCGGGTTCGCTGGGTCGATCTGGTTCGCGCGCTCCGGCGCAAGTTTCGCAAGAATTGGCAGGCCCTGCGCGGCATCTAGGCGCAGTCTGCAAACTCCGCTGTGGGTCACTCGGTCTAATCACACCCCGCTTCGCTTGCCTTCCGATTTCATGGGCGAGGGGGTGAGGTCGGGCGGCGCAGAGACGGTCGCGGCGTGCCGGCGTTGAGCCAGGGATGAAAATATCCTTCCCAGAGGGCCCTCGTCCTTTCCACTGCGGCTCTTCCGCGTGTCACGTCTTCCGCCGGAATGCGCCGGCGGTGTGTCAGCGACTCATGATGGATGAGCCGTACATGTGGGGTATAGACCACGCGCCGTCCCCGGGCAAGCACATCCAGACCCAGCTGAACATCGCTGAAGTTGAGGACATAGGCCTCGTCGACGCCGCCGATCTCCTCGAACAGAGGGCGGGAAATCATCAGGCACGCGCCAGTCACCGCCGGAAAGTTGCGATACCACCCGTCACTCCCGAATACGGTCAGCGAGTTCTCCGGCAGATGCGCCATGAAGTTGTCGGCCAGGTCGTGCAGGCCGACGATCACCCCTGCATGTTGTAGGCTTCCGTCGGGAAACAGCAGTTTCGCGCCAACCACCCCGACAGTCGGCAGCTCGAACCACTGCGCCAAGCGGTGCAGCCATGCCCCGCCCAGGACTTCCGTATCGTTGTTCAGAAAGAGGAGCAGGCTTCCTTGAGCGGTCGAAGCGCCGAGGTTGCATACCCGACTGTAGTTGAAAGGGCTGCTATCCCTCAGCAGTCGTATCCGAAGGTTCGAGGCAAAGGACTCGTAAAGCGCTTCGACCACGGGATCATCGCTGCCGGTATCGATGATGATGATCTCGTAATCGGGGTAAGTCGTGAGTTCGCAAATGGAAGCAATGCATTTGGCAAGCACATCTGGCAAATTCCTGGTGGGAATGATGATCGAGACTTTTGGGCTGGCGCGCAGCTCCCAGGTAAGGAGGGGATGCCGACTGTGCACCGGGTGATCGGGCACGAACGTCGCCGAAGGGGCCTGAAGTCCGAGAGCGGAGAGGTGCGACTCCAGCAGCGTCATGAGGGAATCGCCTGGTTGCGTGTGCAGTGTCGTTACCGTCGCCAGGACACGGGGCACTCGGACGAATTTGCAGGTTGACCGGCTGAGGCGCAGGGCGACGTCGTAGAACCAGTCGTCCAGGCACAGGGGGAGGCCGCCGAAAGTTGCCAATGTCGCCGCGCGGCGCATCAGGCAGACGGGAGCCAACAGGTTCGTCGACAGCAGCAGTTCCGTCGACCACGCTGGCTTGAACGCCGGTTGCAATCCGTCGTCGTCGTAGAATTCATAGTCGGCGAAAACGACATCCGCCTCGGCGTTCTCAAGAAGTTCGTACAACAGTTCGTACAGCGCATTCGGCGTCAGAACCGTGCCGGCCTCGACCATCGCCACGCAGGTGGACTCGTTCGAATGCTGCATGATGGCCTTGTGGACCTCTGCGCGATCCTGCACAGGGATAACCTTCAGGTGGGAAGGGACATTGGTGCCTGTCATCAAGGATCGCCAATGAGGGTAGGACTGCACTTCAAGCGAATCCAGAGTCCGGTGTGCAGCATCAGCTTCCGGGTTCAGCGCGATGATCAACATGTCCGGCATGTCGGGACGCGACAATACCGATAGTCTCTGTCGCTGTAAGGTGGATGCATCCGGTTGGGTCGCGCGCCTGAAATCTTCGTAGCTGTGGATCTCGGGATCAAGGCGGTGATGATAACCGCGCTCGCCGCGTAGCCACTGCATGGTTCGAATGAACAGGCCTGAGGCGCCTTCCTTTCGCAAAACCCGGTCCGAAGTGCGCCAGAGGGCTTGTGCACGACGCGCGATGCGGCTTCCCGTTTTGAGCACGTTTTCACCCATGAGATGCGACTTGGAGGTGAACCATTCGATTATTTCCTCGGGTCGTGAGAAAGGCAACCTTTGAGTGAGCTCACGCCGTCAAGTAGAATCGATGGTTCTGTGAGATGGGGGAAGCGCAAAAGGACCGGCATGAAGATCGATCTCCCGAAAATTGGTTTGGCGGATGCTTTCGTGTTCGGCCTACTCCAGGTCGGGGCGCTCCTTGTTTCCGCGCAGCTTCACATGCGCATCTTCCTCGGCCTGTCTTCTGGCGAGGCCGAACGTCCGCTGACGCCGCTCCTTTTCCTGATCATCGGCTTCAGCGTCGGGGCCTGCGCCGTGCTCGGCCTTGTGAGCCGCCGCTCACCGCTTCGATTGAGATTCTGGCTGAGCGTGGGTCTGTCCTTCGTCCTGTTTGTCGTCTTCGAGCCTCAACTCTCCCGGCTTCAAGGGCTGTACTTCATCCTTGCGAACATCTTCCTGGGCTTGATCGTCCTGCGCGCGTACCGACCCGACAGCACCCTGCTCAGCGATCTGCGCGCGCTGTGGGAGAGCCACAGCCTCATCCTGCTCTGGACGCGCATTGCGGTGAAGTCCCGATACAGCCAGGCCATCCTGGGAATCCTGTGGATTGTCCTGTTGCCGCTCTCCACCGCATTGGTGTTCACTTTTGTATTCACGGTAATCTTCCGAGCATCGCCACTCGAAAATGTTCCGTTTGTGGCCTTCTTCCTGACTGGTGTCACATTCTGGAACCTCTTCAACCAATCGATGATCAACAGCACTGCCGCGCTGCTTGGCAAGATGGACTTGATGCGTCAGGTCTACTTCCCGCGAGAGGTGCTGGTCATCGTTCGCCTGTTTGAGGCCATCGTCGATACCTTCTTCACGTTCATCATGCTGCTGCTGGTGAACGCATTGGCGGGGCTTCTGCCGAGTCTGGACTATCTTCTGATCCTCCCGGTGATGCTCATCCAGATCGCGTTCACTCTTGGGGTCATGCTGTTCGTCAGCGCACTCAGCGTGTTTGTGCGCGATATTCCGCCGCTTGTCGGTGTGATCCTGCAAATCCTCTTCTACCTCACACCGATTCTGTATCAGGCCAGCAGCATTCCGCAGAACTTCCAGTTCCTGGTGCTGTTCAACCCGCTCGTCCCGCTGATTGATGCCTACCGGGATGTCATCCTCTCCCATCGGATGCCCGATGTCATATCCCTGTTCTACCCGCTCGTCGCCGGCTTGATGCTGCTTTATCTGGGCTATCGCTTTTTCAAACGGCGTGAGTTGCTCCTGCCCGACTACGTCTGAGTCGGCGGGGTGGGTGGTACGACCGTCTCCGCTCGATAGGCCTCGATAACCTCCTGCGTGGTGTCGTCCATGCGAATCTGCCCCTCGTCCAGCCAGATGGCGCGCTTGGCCAGTTCGTGCACCTGTTCAATGGCGTGCGAGACGATCACGAAGGTGCGATCCTCCGATCGCAGTTCGTGCAGCTTGGCGATGCATTTCTGCTGAAAGCCGCTGTCGCCCACCGACAGTACCTCGTCCAGAAAGATGATGTTCGGCATGACGTGCACGGCGATGCTGAAGCCGAGCCGGGCGACCATGCCGCTGGAGTAGGTCTTCACCGGCAGATCGATGAACTCCTCCAGTTCGGCAAAGGCGATAATCTCATCGATGAGCGGCCGCACCTGTTTGGGCGGCATATTCAGAATGGCGGCGTTGAGGAAGATATTCTGCCGGCCGCTGTGCTCCATATCGAAGCCGGCGCTCAGCCCGATCAGCGCCACAGCCCGGCCGGTCACCTGGACGCGGCCCTCAGTCGGCGCCGTGATCCGCGACAGGATGCGCAGCAGCGTCGTCTTGCCCGCCCCGTTGCGCCCGACGAGCGCCACGCTCTCGCCGCGCTGGACCTCGAACGACACATCGCGGAGCGCCCAGTAGCCATCCTGCTCCATGCGCGGCCCCTGTGCCGTGCCGCGCAGCAGGCTGAGCGCTTCATGGCGCAGACTCGGCCGGTATCGGTTGAGGGGATAAAACTTTGACACGTGTTCGGCGGCGATCACTACCATGGCCAAACCTTCAGGTGTGTCCTGTTAAGGCTGAGCATTATCCTTGGCCGCCCAACGAATGACAAGCGGGGGAAGTGGCGTGCGAGAGTCGCCCGATCAACGACAGACCCGGCCCGCGTGGGCCGGGTCCGCATGATGCATCTTCTGGAAGGAACCTAAAGGGCTGTGGCTACCGTCTTCGTCACGGTATTCTGCATTTGCTCATCCCTCATATCTCATTCCTTGTCTCCGTCCTACATCGGCTCCGGCGCGTGGACCCGCCGCACCGGGAAGGCAATGTCAGTCTTCAGGTCGGCAGGTGCCACCGTCGGCTCGGTCAGATACCATTCGTAGGCATCGCCCATCGGCATAAACCCTTGCTTGCCCGCGAACCGCGTCAGGGTGTCGTAGGCCGGGCCGATCTGATCGTAGGCGCCGGTGTAATGACAGATGGCGAACGCGCCGCCAGGAATCTCGCCGGGCTGAATTTCCCCTTGGCCGCGCACCGGCTTCGTGACGGGGAATCCCGCCTCGACATCCATGTCGTCCATATCCATGTTGTGATAGATGGCGAAGGGTGGACCGGCAGGACCCACGCCTTGCGCGCCGAGGTATTCCGCGATGGCCTGGTAGATGCGTCCGAAATGCGCGCTCAGGTTGTTGACTGGCGAACGAAAGCGGACCGATAGAATGGGGCGGGGGGCAAGTGTCTGAATTTCACACGGGAACTTCATCGGAGAACCTCCTGTGCAGGAAAAGATGAGAATAGCACGCATGTGCTAATTTGTATCAGCATACGCCAGATTCGCGCGGCAGGTTAGTGCCAAATGTCACAATCGAGTCTTGGAATGAGCGCCCGGCATGTGCCAGAGTGGCGTGTGATTCGCCCAGGGAGGCGATCCTGAGTGGGTTGGCTTTGGCTACACGGAAGCTGTCACGGGCAGGGCTACCCGGAAGCTCGTTCGCTCCCCTGGGATGCTCTCGACGGCGATCGTCCCGTCATGCATCTCGATGATCCGCTTGGCCATCGCCAGCCCAAGCCCTGCGCCTCCTGCCATGCTGCGCGCCTCGTCGGCTTTGAAGAAGCGTTCAAATACATGCGGCAGTTTGTCGGGGCTGATCCCAACCCCATTGTCCGTGATTTCGACAACGAGAGATCCGTTGGGTTCGACTGCTGATCGAATGCGAATATGCCCACCGGATGGGGTGAAGCGCACGGCGTTCTTGATGAGCTCGCCGAAGGCGCGGTAGAGCGTGTCCGGGTCGAATCGAACGGGCGGAGGATGCGGCGCCAGCTCGGTGACGATCGGGATGTTCTTGTGGTTGGCCGGCCGACCAAAATGCGCGATCGCATCGGCGATGATCGGGTTAATGTGCCCTTCGCGCAGCGGCAGCGAGGCGAGCGCGTCGAGCATCGCCATGTGCTGAAGCTGTTCAAGCACCCCGTTGAGATAGATCACGTACTGCTGGATCAAGCGGATTTTTTCCGCGCGCTCCGGCTCATCCTTCATGCGTTCCAGATTGTGGAGCCCTGTGAGGATGGTCGCGATCGGCGTTCTCAGGTCATGGGACGTATCGCGGATGAATGCTGCCAGCAGCTTGATACGCTGTTGTTCAATTTCCAGCGCCAGCGCCTGTTCCTCTGCGCGTTTTCGTTCTCGCAGATCCGTGAGGATCATGCAGATCACCTGCGCCTGGTCCAGCAGCAGCAGATTGGCGGAGACGTACATCGGCACGCTTTCTCCCGACGGTCCCTGGAAGCAGAATTCCTGATTGCTGGTGGACGTGCTGGGGATCTTCTGCAGAAAGGCCTTGAAGGGCTCACGATCCGCCGCGACAAGATATTCCTCGATGGAAAGGGAGGTGATTGCTTCGGGAACCGTGCCCAGGGCCTCCGCGAAGCACTGATTGCAGTACAGCAAAATTCCGTCGGTGGAGGTCGTCACCGCGCCCTGATGCATTTGCTCGACCAGCAGGCGGTAGGGCTGATCGGCGCTTTGCAGAGTGAACACTCGGTTGCCCTGGGCGGTCGAGACGACGATGGCATCCACTTCACCGCCGCGGATGGCGCGCAGAGTCTCCTCGGCTTCGCTCAGGCGCGCCTGAAGAGAATCCCTTTCCAGAAGAAGCTGATCGTAGGCGTTTCGCTCGGACATATCTGTGTCTGGTGCGTCGTACCTATATGGGTGCCAGGTCCAGGCCGGCCAGGACCCGCTCCCGATTGGTCATGTCGCCCACCAGTTTGCGCCGCGACGCGGGCATCTGCTTGACGAGCATAGGGGTGGCGACGACAGGCTCATCTTCAAGCACCGTGGCGTCCTGGTAGACATCGACGATCTCCAGTTCGACGCATCCCTGTAATCGCTCCGAGCAAATGGACCGGATAGCGGCAATCGCCGCGATAGAACGTGGGGTGTGTCCCGTGACATAGAGCGTCAGCTTGAACTTCTCACCGGCCTGTACCCGCGTGCCGGCGGTTTCTTGTGCGGCTTCCTCGTTCCTGTGATGAGCATTTGGGTCGTCGGTCATGACGCTATCCTTTGTCGTCTCACACGGCCTGAAGCTGCAAACCCGCGACGACCTTCTCGGTATTCGAGAGATCGCCGAAGACCCGTCTGCTGGGTTCGGGAAAAAGTCTCACCAGGGTGGGAATCACAATCACCTGATCCGCCTCCGCCAGATGCGGGTCGGCCATCAGGTCGATGACGTGAATCTCGTAGAGTCGCCCATCAAGATAGTGTTCGCAGATTTTCCGCAGATTGGCGGTGGCCAACACCGACTTGGGCGATTGCCCAACAATGTAAAGTCGAAACTCCCATTTTTCGGGGGCAGGAACCTCCGCGGAGCTCAAATGGTCATCCATCTCGATCCCTGCTTCCTGCTGAACCCGTCAGCAATCCACCATCCTGTAAATCGCGATCGCCATCAACGGTGCCACCGCGCTTGCGCGCCATGATTTCCGAGTAGGTCCTGGATGCGGACTGGCGTCTCGATGCGATGTCGAGCAGCAGTTCGGCCTCAGCTTTTTCCACTTCGAGTTCAGCCTGTAAGGCCGCAATCTGAGCAGCCAGAGCGGCGCGTTTGTACTCCGTTTGCAGACGTTTCAGTTCAACAGCCTGATGATGAACCAGCGCCTCATCGGCCTCGCGAGCTTCCTGAGCCACGCGCGCGCTTCCGGTCAGGACTCCCGAGCGGCCCGGCTGCGTCTCAATCAATTGTACCCCGCGCGGCGTGATCTCGAACTCGCAAATCTGGTTGGAATGCTCCATGCCGCGAGACTTGAGGATCGACAGGATGCGGTCGCGCTCGCCATTCGCTTGCAGATTCTGAACCAGAACCCAGGTGTCAATCATCGAGGAGATACTGACCTCGGTCTGTTCGGGGGAACTGTCGGCGCTCGTCAGGCTGGTCATGAGGGTCGTGACGCTTTGCATCTTCAGAAAGTCGATCAGGCGAGTGAGCAGGAGCCGGCTGTCGGACTTCGTGCCAATCGCGTCGAAATTGGTGACCGGATCGAGGACGATGATATGAGGCTGAAACGCATCGACGTGCCGGTGCAGCGTCGAGAGATGCATTTCGAGACTGTACATGGTCGGCCGTGCCGAATGGAATTCGAGCAGGCCAACATCCACCCAGGGCTGCATGTCGATGCCGACGGAGCGCAGATTGCGGACGATCTGGCCCGGCGCTTCTTCAAACGAGAAGAACAAACAGCGTTCGCCGCGCTGGCATGCCGCGACGACAAACTGGGCTGCAATGCTGGTTTTGCCTGTACCACTGGGACCCGAGATCAGAATCGTGGTGCCGCGAAAAAACCCTGTCCGCCGAGCATCGTATCCAGGCCCGCTATGCCGCTTGAGACACGCTCTTCGCTCACAGGATAGTCGAGACCGACCGACGTGATCGGCAGCACGGAAATGCCATGCTCGTTGATGAGGAACGGATACTCATTGGTGCCGTGCTTGGCGCCGCGATACTTGACGATCCGCAGCAGCCGGCGGGCCATCTGATTCTCAACGCGCTGATCCAGCAGGATCACCGCGTCCGAGACATAGGCTTCGATACCTCGCCGGGTCAGCGTTTTGTCGCCGCTTTCGCCGGTGATGACCGTGGTCACGCCTTTGTCCTTCAACCATCCAAAGACGCGTCGAAGTTCGGAACGAAGGATATCTGTGTCGCCCAACATGGCGAGTAATACCTCGATCGTGTCCAGTACTACCCGCTTGGCGCCGACTTTCCGAATAGCGGTCTCCAGCCGGATCAACAGCCCATCAAGACTGTATTCCCCGGTTTGAGCATTCTGACTCCAATCGATACTAACGAAGTCGATCACCAGCTTCTTCTGGTCGATCAGGTCTATCACGTCAAAACCCAGCGACAGGACATTCTGTGCCAGTTCCTCGCGCGTTTCTTCGAAAGAGACGAAGACACCTGGCTCATCGAATTCGGTGATTCCTCGTACCAGAAATTCCATGGCAAACAGCGTTTTTCCGCTGCCGGTGCTCCCACAGACCAGTGTCGGCCGGCCACTGGGCAGGCCGCCCTCAGTGATTTCGTCGAACCCGGCGATCCCGGTTGGGGTCTTCGCCAGAGATGGACGCTGGGGATCGAGTGCCTGAGGCATGGAATGTCCCTTCATGAGATCGACGTTGCGTTGATGAACTGAGTTCTGATGGTGGGGTGCAACCTGAAGACTCAGCTTGTTTTCAGACAGGCCTGGATGGCCTCCACGAGTTCGTTGAACGTGAAAGGCTTGCTCACGAATGCGCAGACGCCAAGATCCTGACTCTTGCCGGCATCGTCATAGGTGTTCGATTTGGCCGTCAGGAAGATGAAGGGGATGTCCCTGGTCGTGGGGTTGGCGCGCAGACCTCGCAGGACTCCATGTCCATCCAGGTTTGGCATCAGGATATCGGAAATGATCAGATCGGGGAGGTGAAGCAAAGCCTCGCGGAGTCCTTCGCGTCCGTCGGCAGCTTCAACCACGTCATAGCCCTCGAAGGTTAGGAGGTCGACGACTTCTCGCCTTAGCACAGATTCGTCTTCGATGACGAGCACCGTTGTCATTGCTGATATATCCTGATGCCCCCGCGGCGCCGCAGGAGCAATTCCAGACTGTCCCTATATCCTAACGCCGCCTATTCATGAAGCCAAATAAAGCGGCAACTCGTATTAAGTCACCGCTTATACCTTCCATGAGTGAAACGCGCCTAAAGTCCCAGCTTGCCCGGCGCGCAGATGTTCTGCGGGTCGAGCGCGCTCTTGATCCGCTTCAGCGCCAGCATACCGGCGTCGCCATACTGCGCCGGCATGTACGGCGCCAGCCGGATTCCCACGCCATGGTGGTCGTTGATCAGCGCCCCGGCCTTGAGCGACGCTTCCACGCCGGCCTTGAAAATGGCGTCGTGCAGCGCCTTGGCCTCCGCCAGATCCGGCGGCCCGACCGGAACCTTCATGCGGGCGTAGATCATGCTGCCCCACTCGTACCAGTGCGAAAAGTGCGTCGTCAGCGACAGGTTGTACTCCGGCGGGCAGGCCGCGCGGATCGCTGCCGTCGTCTCGTTGTAGACGGCCTCGATGTGCGCGAAGTCGGCCACCGTGTCGATTGTGCCCCAGATCGACGGCAGCTCCGGCGCGTAGGGCGGGTAGTAGAAGACGTAGCGCCGCTCCCACCAGATCTCGCCGATCTGCGATGGCAGTTCCTTGCCGCCATGCTCCCGGCAGATGCGCGCGGCGATCTGCGCCTCCAGATCCACCAGTTCCGCGTATTCGCCGTCGAACATCATCACGAATGTTGGATGTTCCAGCGGCATTTCGACGGCGCGAGCCAGGCTGTGCGAAGCGGCGTGGTGATCGTACAGGCGCATCACCGGCGGTTTCAGTCCCGTCGTCATGATGACCCGCCCGGCCTCGATGCCGTCGCTCAGATTCTCGAACGCGTAGGCGATGAAGGTGCGCTTCTTCGGCAGCAGGTGCAGCTTGACCGTCGCGGCGGTGATCACCCCCAGCGTGCCCTCCGCGCCAACCAGGAGCTGGGTCAGTTCCGGGCCGGCGGCGTGGCGTGGCACGTCGGGCGTCTGGAAGATCTCGCCGGTGGGCAGCACCCACTCGACGCTCAGCACGTGCTCCTCGATCTTGCCGTACTTGCCGGAAAGCACGCCCGATCCGCGCGCCGCGATGCTGCCGCCGATCGTCGCCCACTCCGCCGAGGCGGGGTAGTGCGTGAACGACAGCCCCTGCGGGTTCAGCCACGCCTCGAAGTCGCGGCAGGCATAGCCCGCTTCCACCGTGCAGGTCAGCGACTTCGTATCCAGGTGGCGTACCGCCTGCATGGCCTTCAGGTCGAGGACGATGCCTCCCCGGTCAGCGTTGGCCGCGCCCTGCACGCCGCTCCCGCCGCCCCAGGCCGTCAGAGGAATACCATTTTCATTGGCGAAGCGCACTACGGCGGCGACCTGCTCGGTCGTCTTCGGGCGCACGGCCACATCCGGACGGCTCACCGGCTGATCGGCAGCGGCGGCGGCGATGGCGTACCACCACTGATCGTTGGCGTAATGGACCCGCGCATCTTTCGCCGGGATGACATTTTCACGGCCGACGAGCGCGGAAAGCTCGCCGGCCAGGGCAGCCGCTTCGGTCGGGGTCAGGGCAGCCATGCTTTGCCTTCCGTGAAGTCGCGGTTCTTGATCTTCACCTCGACCTTTTCCAGCTCGGCCACCGCGTCGATCAGGTGCTGCGAGAAGCGGCTGAAGGCGATCTCGCCTTTTTCGGCCGTGCCCTTATGCGGGTTGCCCATCGTGCCGCTGTCGGTGAATTCCTCGTGGTCGAAGGGGAAGTTGAAGTACTGGTAGCCCTGGAATTCGGCGTCTGGCATGCCATCCTTCTTGGCCCAGGCCTCGCCCAGCCACTTCGGTGCGTGCGCCTTGTCGACGTGCGCCCGGTCCAGCCGCACCAGGTCGGGATTGTGCGCCAGACACTGGCTGGTCTCCAGTTCGCCGGCATGCCAGCCGGGCGTCTCCTCGACCGGACCTTCCAGCACATCCTTGAGCATGCCGATGTAGCGCTCGGCATACGGCTTGTAGTAGGCGATCAGCGCGCCGGTCTCATAGCGCAGGCGGCGCAGCACCGGGTCGATCACTTTCACATTCGAGCCGTGGCCGTTGACGAAGACCAGCCTGTTGAAGCCGTGGTGAATCAGCGACCGGCCGATGTCGTAGATCAGGTTCAGGTAGGTGTCGGCCCGCAGCGTAATCGTCCCCGCGCCGAAGCCGGGGGCGCGCATATGCTGGGGTGAATAGCCCAGCCACAGTGTCGGCGTGTACAGGATACCGGCCTGTTCACCGGCGCGGCTGGCCACTTCTTCGGCGGTGATGGTGTCGCAGTACAGTGGCAGATGCGGGCCGTGCTGCTCCAGGCTGGCCTTCGGGATGAGGATGGTGTCGGAGTGCTTCAGGTACTCCTGCACATCCACGTAGCTCAGGTCGCCCAGACAGAAGGACGGGAACCCGAGCGATTTGGTGGCGCGTTCAGCCATGATGAATTCCTCTCAACCTTAATTCCCGGTTTGATGCCGCTCATTGATACGTGCCTTCGTAGGGGCGACCCGCCGGGTCGCCCGCAACGGTGTATCTCTGCGCACGGGCGAGGCACCGCCTCGTCCCTACCTCATACCCACGGTCCGTAGGAGGGACGCGCCGGGTCGCCCGCAACGGTGTTATCTCTGCGCACGGGCGAGGCATCGCCTCGCACCTACAATCATGCCACGGCCGGTAGGGGTAGGCCCATGTGCCCGCCCGCCGTCCTGACCCTTACCCCTCACAGCGCGGACCCTTTCGCGTCCGGCGCGACTCCGGTTCGCCGGCCGACGAACTCGCCGGTTTGAGCAGATCGCGCAGGGCAGCCAAGGCGGCGTCGGCGAAGGCGTCGTCGTTGATGTGCGCGTCGACCTCGGTATAGACGATATCCGGCCGCAGCCCGCCACGCAGCCGCTCCAGCCGCTGGCGTGCCCATTCCGGGTCCCAGAAGCTGCCGCCATTGGCGTTGTCCATCACCGAGAGTCCGCGCAGTGGCACGACCACCCGAATCGGCGCGCTTGCCCGGTTCAGCTTCTCGACCAGGAAATCGACCGCCGCAAGCTGTTCCTCCAGCGTCAGGCGGACGAGTGTAAACTCGGGATTGTGGTAGTACATCAGTCGGTCGCGGAACTGCTCCGGCACCTCGTGCCGCGCGCCGAAGACCATGAAGTCCAGGCAGCCTGGCACGATTACCTGGGGCAGACCGGCGCGAATGGCGGCATCCAGGCGTGCCGGGCCGCCGTTGTGGAAGCCGCCCGCAATCGCCCCGGCGACCTCGCTCAGCGTGTAGTCCAGCACTGCTGAGAACGTCCCGGCGTCGATTAGTTCTTCCATCGCCGCGCCGCCGACCCCGTTGGCGTGGAAAATGACGAAGTCGTACCCGTCCGCCTCAATGAGCGGGCGGATGCGCATCAGCGGTTTGGTCGTGTTGCCCAGCATGGTGGCAGCGAGCGATTTGGCGTGCGAGCCGGTCGGTCGGTGTGTGGGTGTCTCGGCATACGCTGTCGCCATCCCGGCGATCGCCGCCGCAGCGCCATCGAAGACCGGCATGCTCACGGCGTTCAGGCCGAGAATATCCACCACCGAGTGCATGACCATTACATCTTTGGTCCCGACGAACGGCGCGAACTTGCGGTGCCCGCTGGCGATGGGGGAGACGATCAGTTTAGGGAAGCCGACCGGCAGCACCTTCATGGCCGCCGCGGCCAGCACTGATCCCTCTGCGCCGCCCAGCGCCGCCACGCCGTGGATCTTGCCCTCGTGGTACAGGTCAAGTGTGATAGCGCGCACGCCCTTGAGCATCTCTTCGACGGCTTTGCCGCGCGTTCCGGCGTTGCGCAGGCTGTCTATGTCGCTGCTGGCCGCCCGCGCCACCATCTCACGCGGGAAGTCGGCGGTGATGCCCACCGCTTCGCCCAGAATGCCCGAATCCAGCACCAGGGTATTGCACCCGGCGGCGCGCACCCGGTCGCGCAGATAGGCCGTTTCTGGCCCCTTGGTATCCAGCGTGCCGATCAGGAGTACGGTTGGCATATGAGAACGAGACCCTCGCTCCTGGCTTTCCGCAGGCTGATTCTGTGTGGGTGACAACCGCCCGAAATCCTGATCCCCGCTACCGGTTCCCCCTCTCCCCGCGTGCGTGGGAGAGGGGGTCAGGGGGTGAGGGGTCAAGCTGTCAACTCATCGCCCGCATCTTGGTCAGGGGTGAGGGTCTTCTCCTTACGCCCCGCAGGCGCGCAGGTGCTTGATCGCAGCGTCGCAGTGACGCGTGTACTGCGCGTCGCTCATCAGGTCGCTGCCGTGGTCGCGGATGAACTTCAGTTCTTCGGCGCTGGCCTCCGTACCGGCGTCTTCCATCACGGACCCGAGCGGCGAGCGGTCGAACGGTACGACGAATTCGGCCGTCAGCGGACCGTCGGTGTAGCCCGACTCCTTGAGCGTGCTGATCAGCTTCGCCCAGTCCCAGGTGCCTTCGCCCGGCGGGCGGCGGTTGTTGTCGGCCACATGGAAGTCGACCAGGTTCTTGCCGGTGTTGCGGATCGCCTGGTAGGGGTCGGCCTCTTCGATGTTGATGTGGAAGGCATCGAGGCACACGCCGACGTTCGGCTCGTTGACATCTTCCATCATCTTGAGGGCCTGATCATGGCGGTTGAGGAAGTTCGTCTCGAAGCGGTTGAGCGGCTCCAGACCGATGCGAATGCCGTACTTCGCCGCGTGCTGGGCGCACTCGCGCACGCCTTCGACCGCCCACTCCCACTCCAGTTCCGGGGTGGCACGCGGAGTCACGCGGCCGACTTCGTTCGGAACCAGCGTGAACATGTTGCCGCCCAGTGCCCCGACCATGTCCAGGCACTCCTTGACGTACATGATGCTCATCTGGCGATAGTAGTAGTCCTGGTGGATCAGGTCGCGGCCTGCCAGCATGATGCTGACCGAGCCGAAGCACTTCAGGTTGTGCTTGTCGAGCTGGGCCTTGACGGCCTTCCAGTCGTACTTGCGCGGTTCGCCCATGATCTGAATGCCGTCATAGCCGAGGCTGGAGAGCCGCTCGATTGTGCGCTCGATCGGTTCGGGGCGCATCCAGTTGTGCATACAAACATACATACAAATTTCTCCTGTAATTATTGCTTAAGAACATGAAAGACGACGAAACCAACCGCTGTGAAACGATACACAACGTTGAATCAGAGTATACTTCAGGTCCGATGATTGTTGCAACGACAATGCCGCCGCCAAATTCTGGCAGAGTGAACAAACTGATATTGCAGCGCTCAGCGAATTATTGACACTGAAAACAGCATTGTGTTACATTCTCTTCCGATGCGGTCATGCTTTCACGCAGAAACACAACGCGTTAAAAAAGTACTGGTGTGAAACGTTTTATGAACTGGTATTTTCGATGTCGCATGCGTCCTTGGATGCTGCGACCCACTCTTGAATGCGTACGCCATTCCGGATAGAGATCCTGGATGGATTGTTTCGTTTACGCAGAGGGCGTCCTGGGAAGTGGAGGAGGCAGACGGCAGGCGGAACTCGGTAGTGAGCGATCGTTTCCATCGTTCGTACCCTTTGACAAGAATGCTCATAAAGATAGGGAGAAATCACGTGCACAAGAAATCTTTCCTGATCCTGGCATTACTCGGCCTTCTGGTTCTGACCATTGGCGTGCCGGCCGGCGCGCAGGGCATCACCGAGCTGAATATCTGGTGGGCGGAGTGGGACCCGGCCAATTACTTGCAGCAAATCGGCAACGACTACGAAGCGGCGACGGGCATCAAGGTCAACGTCGTTCAGACTCCGTGGGGCAGCTACTTCGACCGCGTCGCGACCGAGTGGGCCGCGCAGGGTAGTGCCTTTGATATGGTCGTCGGCGACAGCCAGTGGCTGGGCCAGGCGATCACCGAGGGTCACTATGTCGACATGACCGAATTCCTGACCAGCACCGGAATCAAGGACACGGTCACCCCGGCCACGCTCACCTACTACGGTGAGTATCCGTCGGGCAGCGGCAGCTACTACGCGTACCCCACCGAGGGCGACGCCAACGGTTGGGCCTATCGCAAGGACCTGTTCGAGGACCCCGACAACATGGCCGCCTTCGAGGCCGAGTATGGCTATCCGCTCGCCATCCCGCAGACGTGGGAACAGCTCCGGGATATTGCCAAGTTCTTCAACCGCCCCGATGAAGGCCTGTACGGCATCGGCGTTTACACGCAGATCGACTACGACGGCATCACGATGGGCTTCCAGAATCCATTCTTCGCCTTCGGCGGCGACTGGTATGATGCTGACTTCAACACCCTTGGCGTGGTCGACACCCCCGACACCTTCGCGGCGCTGGAACTCTACAAGGAACTCTATTCCTACGCGCCTCCTGGCACGAACAACGCCTTCTTCGCCGAGATGAACGACGTGTTCGTCAACGGTCAGACCGCCATGATCATGAACTACTTCGCCTTCTTCCCCGCGCTGGCGAACCCCGAAATCAACCCGTTTGCTGCCGATACCGGCTACTTCGCCATGCCGGAAGGCCCCGCGGGCCGCTTTGCGGCGCTGGGCGGCCAGGGCATCAGCATCAACAACTACATCGATGATGCGCGCAAGCAGGCATCGCTCGACTTCATCACCTGGTTTGCGACCGAAGAGGTCCAGGCCGCGTGGGCAGCCCTGGGCGGCTACACCTGCAACATCGCCGTCCTCGAATCGCCGGAGTTCCTCGAAGTGGCGCCGTTCAACGCCGCCTTCGCCGAGACGATGACCTTCGTCAAGGACTTCTCGAATATTCCGGAATTCGGTCAGCTTCTGGCGATCGCCCAGCAGTACCTGCATGCCTACATCGTCGGTGGTGAAGGTACGGCCGAAGAAGCGCTGACCAGCATGGCCGAGGAAATGGACGAAGTCCTGGTCGATGCAGGATACGTTAGCTAGTTTGCTGCTGTTCATGAAGTGATCTCATCTCCAGTGTGGGTGCACTTCACCCGTTGTCCGTTCAGGGCCCGAAGAGGGCCCTGAACGCGATGACGAAAAGGGGGTGAGATGCCCGCAGTCCATCCAACGTGAAGGGGCAACCCGTGTCTCAGCTCAACGCGCAGCCCGGCCTACCGGGTCAACAGGGGATGTCGCAGCCGGCGGGGCGGCGCCAGCTCAGCGACATGCGGATCGTGCAGTTGTTCATCCTCCCGACGATGATCCTGCTCATCCTGATGAATATCTTTCCGCTCATTTACAGCCTGTTTCTGAGCTTTACCAACTACTCCGTCATTTCTTCCGATCCGCCCGTCTGGGTGGGGCTGGAAAACTACTCCCTCATTCTCAGCGACCCGGACTTCTGGCACAACTTCGGCATCACCGGTACCTACGCGCTTGCTTCGGTGTCGCTTCAGACCATCGTCGGCTTCGCGCTGGCGATGCTCCTCCGCTCGAAGTTCACCGGCAGCGGCATCATCACCACGCTCATCCTCGTCCCCATGATGCTCTCGCCGATTGTCGTTGCTGTCTTCTGGCGGCTGATCTTCAATCCAAGCTTTGGCATCCTGAACCCGCTCCTGGGTTTTACCAACATCAACACCTCGCCGGAGTGGCTGGGCGACCCGGCACTGGCCTTATGGGCCATCGTCATTGTCGACGTCTGGCAGTGGAGCCCCTTCGTCATGCTGCTCTGCCTGGCCGGTCTGAGCGCCATTCCGGAATATCTCTATGAAGCGGCCGCCATCGACCGGGCCAGCGCCTGGTTCCAGTTCCGCCGAATCACGCTGCCGCAGGTCATGCCGCTCCTGTTGATCGCCGTGCTATTCAGGACCATCGAAGCCTTCAAGCAGTTCGACCTGGTTCAGGGCCTCACCTTTGGCGGGCCGGGCGACGCGACCGAGACCGTCTCGGTGGAGCTTTACCGGTTGGCTTTCCAGGGGCAATTCGAAACCGGGCTTTCCAGCGCGCTCGCTTACATCGTGCTGGTCGTCATCGTCGCCATCAGCAACCTCTACATCCGTGCGCTCAACCGGCTGAGGGAAGGGTAATCGCCATGGCTACGACTTCTGGAGCCTCACCTCAGACCCCGGCCGCCAAAGCGCCGCGGCAGCCGGTGGTCGTTTCGACCCGCGTCGACAAAGTCAGCACCGGCGCGCGTGTCGCCAGCAGCACCCGCGCCCTTATCGCGGTGGTCATCGCCTTTATCATGCTCATCCCGGTCATCTGGATGGCCATGACGGCCTTCAAGACGCGCCCCGATGCCGTCGCGGTTCCACCCATCGTCTTCTTCGAGCCCTCGTTTGAAGGCTTTGTCAGTCTGCTCACCTCGCGCCGTCAGCTCACTACGGACGAAATTGAGCAGTATAAGCAGCGCACCGACCTGGGCTGGGCCGATCAGATCGCGCTCATCCGCGGCCAGGCCATCACCGGCCCGAGCGCTTTCCCGCGCCAGCTCCTGAACTCGCTGATCATCTCCAGCGTCTCGACCGTCTTCTCGGTCGGTTTTGGCGTGCTGGCGGCCTACGCTTTCAGCCGTTTCCCGGTGCCGGGCAAAGACGATCTGCTCTTCTTCATCCTCAGTCAGCGTATGCTGCCGCCGGTCGTCGTGACCATTCCCATCTTCCTGATGTACCGGCAGGTGGGCCTGCACGACACGCACCTGGGCATGGTCCTGCTCTACACGGCTTTTAACCTGTCCTTCAGCGTCTGGCTGCTCAAGGGCTTCATCGACGAAATTCCCCGCGAATACGAAGAAGCCGCGATGGTCGATGGGTACACCCGCTTGCAGGCCTTCCGCAAGATCGTCCTGCCGCAGGCCACCACCGGCATCGCCGCGACGACCGTGTTCTCGCTGATCTTCTCCTGGAATGAATACGCCTTCGCGCTGATGCTGACTTCCGATGTGGCGCGCACCGCTCCGCCGAGCATCCCGCTGGTGTTGGGCACGGGCGGCATCGAGTGGGCGGCTATCGCGGCCGGGTCGCTGGCCTTCCTCGTCCCGGTGGTGATCGTCACCTTCCTGCTGCGCAAGCATCTGCTCCGGGGCGTGACCTTCGGCGCCATCCGAAAGGGATAGTGACGACCTCATGGCAAACATCGAATTACGCAAGGTCGAAAAGAAGTTTGGCGAGGTCTACGCCGTCAAGCCGCTCGACCTGACGATCAAGGATGGCGAATTCATCGTCCTGCTCGGCCCCTCCGGCTGTGGCAAGACGACCACCCTGCGCATGATCAGCGGCCTGGAAGCGGTGAGCGACGGGCAGATCCTGCTCAATGGCCGCGATGTCACCTGGCTGCATCCCAGCGAGCGCGACATCGCCTTTGTCTTCCAGTTCTTCGCCCTCTATTCGCACATGACCGCCCGCGATAACATCGCCTTCCCGCTTCAGGCGGCCGGCATGCCGCGCGACGAGGTGAAGAAGCAGGTGGCCCAGGTCGCCGGCATGCTGCGCATCGAGCACATTCTCGACCGCCGGCCGGGCGCGCTGAGCGGCGGCGATCAGCAGCGCGTCGCCCTGGCGCGGGCGCTGGTTCGCCGGCCCGCCGCCTTCCTGATGGACGAGCCGCTGGGCGCCCTCGACGCCGAGTTCCGCGAGACGATGCGCGCCGAGATCAAAGAGCTGCACCTCGACCAGCACGCCACCACTGTCTACGTGACGCACGACCAGATCGAGGCGATGGCCATGGGCGATCGCATCGTCATCATGTCGGCGGCCGTCGTCCAGCAGGTCGGCACACCCACCGAGGTTTACCACAATCCGTCCAACCTGTTCGTGGCCCGCTTCATCGGCAGCCCCGGCATGAATCTGATCCACGGCGCCTACGAATCCGGGATGGTCAAACTACCCGGAAACAACAGCGTGCCGGTCCCGGATCGCTGGCGCGCCGCGCTGGAGCGTGGACTGCCGAAGGATGGCAAAGTCGTCCTCGGTTTCCGTCCGGAGGCGGTTCGCCTGGGCGATGCCGGAGCGCTCGGGGCCAGCGTCTATGCCGACGATCTCCACGGTGGCTATTCCATGCTCCACCTCGAACTGGAGGGCGGCGAGATCGTCCATGGGAGGGCGGCGCGCGAAGTGCAGAAACCGCTGGGGAGCCGCGTCCGCTTTGGTCTCGACCCGGACATGATGCGTTTCTTCAATCCGGAAACAGAAATGGCGATCCCATCATGAGTGACGTTCGCCTGGAAAACATCACCAAACGTTTTGGCGAGAACACCGCACTGGAAGACGTCAGCCTGCACATCCAGGACGATGAGTTCTTCGTCATGCTCGGACCCACTGGCGCCGGCAAGACCACCACGCTGCGCGTCATCGCCGGCCTGGAAAAGCAGGACGCCGGCCATGTCTATCTCGACGAAGAACTGATGGATGGGGCGCAGCCCGCCGACCGCGATGTCGCCTTTGTCTTCCAGCAGTATTCGCTCTACCCGAACATGAGTGTCTACGACAATCTGGCCTTTCCACTGCGCTCGCCGCTGCGCCGCATCGCGGAGCCGGAGATCAAGCGCCGCGTGACCGAAGCCGCCGAAAAGCTGCGCATCACGCATCTGATGGAGCGCAAGACGGCCCGCCTTTCCGGCGGCGAGATGCAGCGCGTCAGCATCGGCCGCGCCATCGTCCGCCAACCGCGCATCTTCCTCATGGACGAGCCGCTCAGCAACCTCGATGCCAAGCTGCGCGAGTCGCTGCGCGTTGAACTCAAGCACCTGCAGAAGACTCAGGGCAGTACGACGCTCTTCGTCACGCACGACCAGATCGAGGCGCTGACGATGGCCGATCGCATTGCCGTGCTGGACAAAGGGCGCATCATTCAGATTGGCACGCCCTTCGACATCTACGACCGGCCGGCGACCACCTTCGTCGCGCAGCTCGTCGGTACCCAGCGCATCAACCTGCTCTCGGCGGCATGGTCCGATGGCGCCTATCGCACGCCGGGGAACAGCCTGCGCTTTGCCAGGGGCGGCGAAGCCGCGCCCCACGGCGCTGCTGCTGAACAGGTGCTGGTCGGTGTCCGCCCCGAAGACGTGCGTCCCGGCGGCGGCGATTTCCCGTGGTGAAGTCGCGCTGATCGAGCCGCTCGGTGTCGAGACGATCCTGCACATCAAGACCGGCGACGCCACGCTGCTGTGCGTCGTCTCCGGCCTGTCAGCCTACAAACTTGGCGAGACCCTGTCGTTCGACTTTGCGGCCGACCGGTTGCATTACTTTGACATGGACGGCAGGCGGATATGACAACCTCAGCCCGGCCTGAGTTGGGCTGAGAGGCAAAGGAGCAGGTCATGCGTTTTGGAGTCAATACGTGGGTCTGGACTAGCCCGCTCACCATCGAAGAACTGCGGGTGCTCGCGCCGAAAGTGCGTGGGATGGGGTTCGACTGGATTGAACTGCCGATTGAAGGGGTGAACGATTTTGACCCGGCGGAGGCGTCGGTCATCATACAAGCCAACGGCCTGGGCGTCAGCACCTGCGCCGCCATGGGGCCGGATCGCGATCTGGTGCACGAGGACGCCGCCATCCGCGAAAACGGCGCGGCTTACATTCGTGCCTGCATCGACATCACCGCCGGCGTCGGCGGAACGAATCTGGTCGGGCCGATCTACTCGGCGGTCGGACGGGTATGGCAGCAGTCGCCGGACGAGCGCGCCCGCGACATCGACACGCTGGTTGCCGGCCTGAAGCCGCTCTGCGCTTATGCCGCCGATCGTGGCGTCGTCCTCGGCATCGAGCCGCTCAACCGCTTCGAGACCAGCTTCATCAACACCGCCGCCCAGGTCGTGGAAGTCGTCGACCGGGTCGACAATCCGTCGTGCCGCATCATGCTCGACACCTTCCACATGAACATCGAAGAGAAATCGCTGGGCGATGCTATTCGCACCGCCGGCAAGCGCATGGTGCATCTGCACGCCTGCGAGAACGATCGCGGCGCGCCGGGCAGCGGCAATGTCACCTGGGACGCGGTCGCCAAAGCGGTAAAAGATGTCGGCTTCGACGGCCCGGTGGTGATCGAGTCCTTCACCAACAAGGTCAAAACGATCGCGCGGGCGGCGGCTATCTGGCGGGCCTTTGAGCCCAGCCAGGACGCGCTGGCGCAGAACGGCGTGGCATTCCTGAAGCGGCTTCTGGCCTGAAACCGGCCGGGCCAGGGACTGCCGGCAGCCGCCGGCGGCCCTCCGATCGACAAGGAGAGTTTGATGCGCTACTGGGGACCTATCCGGGCGTTGGGCGGCAGCGCCCTCATTGCGCTGATCGTCGGCCTGATCTTTCCATCCATCCGCGACAGCGTCTTCGATGAATCGGCGCGCGGCGCTGTTCTGTTGCAGGCTGTCCCGTTTGTCGCCTTCTTTATCGCGGTGCTGCTGATCTACGCGCTGCTGATCGTCATCATCGCGCGCACCTACAATGGGCGCATCCCGAACCGCGCGCACACTCCGATCCTCTCGGTGCTGACCGCCGGCATCCTCTTTGGCGTGGTCTTCCTCTTCCAGCCGGCGCACATCGTCTTCTATCGCTACGGCTTCCCGCTGCTGCTCATCTCCACTCTCGCCTTCATCCTGTGGAGCCATGTCGTGCCCAAGAGCGCGCGGGCCGCTCTGGCGCTGCCTCGCTACACGACGACGCAGCAAGTCATCGGCGCCGTGGCCGGGCTCGCGGTGCTGGTCCTGCTGGTTACCGGCGCCGTCAGCGCCAACGTGCCGATCGAACCGTACGGAATTCGGCAGCGCGTGTGGGACCGCTACGACGACGCGAGAAAAGCGGAAATTGCCGATCAGGCTGTTTCTGACTTCAACAATGTCGAGGTACCATTCCTGATCGTGCTGAATCTGTTCCCGGCGGCGCTGATTTTCTTCGCCGTACGAGAAGCCTCGGGGGCATTCGTCGGCGGCAGTCAGCCTGCCGCAGTCGCCTCCCCGGCGCGGGAACATGCGTGACTCTGAACATAGAGATCTTTGACGTAAGGAGATTTCACAACATGGCGAGACCTGTCACATTATTCACTGGGCAGTGGGCCGATCTCACGCTCGATACCCTGGCCGCCAAGGCCAAATCGTTCGGCTTCGACGGCCTGGAACTGGCCTGCTGGGGCGATCACTTCGAGGTCGACAAGGCTTCAAGCGACGCCTACATTCGTTCGCGTCACGACATCCTGGATAAGCATGGGCTGAAGAGCTGGGCCATCAGCACCCACCTGGTCGGCCAGTGCGTCGCTGATGCCCACATTGACGAGCGCCACAAGAGCATCCTGCCGCCCCGCCTGTGGGGCGATGGCGATCCCGAAGGCGTGCGCCGTCGCTGCGCCGAAGACGTCATGAACACCGCTCGTGCCGCCAAGGCTTTCGGCGTGCCTGTCGTCAACGGCTTCACCGGCAGCCCGGTCTGGCACCTGATCTACCGCTTCCCGCCCACCAGCGACGCCATGATCGAAGCCGGCTACCGTGAATTTGCCGACCGCTGGAAGCCCATTCTCGACGTTTTCCAGCAGGAGGGCGTCCGCTTTGGCCTGGAGGCACACCCGGCCGAGATCGCCTACGACATCTACAGCGCCGAGAGCGCCGTCGCCGCGCTGGGCAATCACCCGGCCTTTGGCTTCAACTTCGACCCCAGCCACTTCATTCACCAGCTCTTCGACCCGACCGAATTCCTGGTTCGCTTCCCGGATCGCATCTTCCACGTCCACGTCAAAGACTCGAAGGTCAACCTGAACGGCCGCAGCAGCATCCTGGGGTCGCACCTCCAGTTTGGCGACCCGCGCCGTGGCTGGGACTTCGTCTCGCCGGGGCGTGGCGACATGAACCTGGAGAAGATCATCCGGGTGCTCAATCGTATCGGCTACCAGGGCCCGCTCTCGGTCGAATGGGAAGACAGCGGCATGGACCGCGAACATGGGGCGCGCGAGGCGGTCGAGTTCATCCGCAAGACCGATTTCGCGCCGTCCAACGTCGCCTTCGACGCCGCCTTCGCATCGGAATAGAAGGCTGTAGGGACAAGGCCTGCCTTGTCCGTCAAATCCACGGTTCGTAGGGACGGGGCTTGCCCCGTCCGCCAGATCCACCGCTCACCCTCAGAAAGGAGCAGCCCTCATGGCTGAAGAAGTTGGCTTTACCAGTATGGCGGGCGCCCGTGCCGAAGGCGCGGCCCCGAATATCGGAATCGGCATGCTCGGCTATGCCTTCATGGGCAAGGCGCATACCAACGCCCTCAAGAAGCTGCCCTACATGATGTATCCGCCGGTGGCCAACCCGGTCCTCGCGGCGATCTGCGGGCGCAATGAAGAGGCCACCCGCGCCGCCGCCGAGCGTTACGGTTACGCCAAATACTACACCGACTGGCGGCAGATGCTCGAAGACCCGTCCGTGCAGGTGTTCGACAACGGCGGCCCGAATGACGCCCATGCCGAGCCGACCATCGCCGCGGCGCAGGCCGGCAAGCACGTTTTCTGCGAGAAGCCGCTCGCCCGCACCGCCGAAGAGGCGAAGTCCATGCTCGACGCGGTGCAGAAGGCTGGCGTCAAGCACATGGTCGCCTTCAACTACCGCTTCGTGCCGGCCATCGTTCAGGCCAGGCGCCTGATCGAGAGCGGCGCGCTGGGGCGCATTTTCCACTTCCGCGCCGTTTACCTGCAGGAATGGATCATCGACCCCAACTTCCCGAAGATCTGGCGTCTGGATAAGACCGTGGCCGGCAGCGGTGCGCTCGGCGATCTGGGCGCGCACATCATCGACCTGGGGCGCTATCTGGTGGGCGAGCCGAAGAGCGTCATGGGCATGACCAAGACGTTTGTCGAGGAACGCCCGCTCCCCGACGGCAGCGGGATGGGCAAGGTCGACGTCGATGACGCCTTTGTCGCTCTGTTCGACTTTGAGAACGGCGCCGTTGGCACCATGGAGGCCTCGCGCTTCTGCCAGGGCCGCAAGAACTTCAACAGCCTGGAGATCAACGGCGAGAAGGGCACCATTCACTTCAATCTGGAGCGCATGAACGAACTCAACGTCTTCTGGGCCGACGATGAGCCGAAGGAGACGCGCGGCTTCCACAACGTGCTGATCAGCGAAAGCTACCATCCCTATTGGGAGAACTGGTGGCCGCACGGGCACATCATCGGGTGGGAGCACAGCTTCGTGCACGAGTTCCACCACTTCTTCAGCGCCATCGTCAACGGGACCGATGTCGCGCCTTACGGCGCCGACTTCGAGGATGGCTATCGCAATGCCGTCATCTGCGACGCCATCGTCGCCTCCTCGCAGAGCCGCCGCGCCGTCGACATCGTCTACTAACCCTGCCGCCCCCTTACCTCACAGCCCTGGTTTTGTCCATCTTGTGACTCGCGCTCCGGTGCACTCAGTATGATGGTCGCAGGCAGTCTTTCGCATGGTCACGGTCTGCGCGATGTCCCGAGGGTAATGGTCACCTTCTTCCCCCCTTCACGGTTCACCCGTCCCGTACAGCGCCGCGGCCAGGGGCCGGGGGGGTCGCCGCCCGGCGAAAAAGGCGGGGGGGGCCCACCGGGGGGGGGGGGGGGGGGGGAGGGGAACAGCTTGTTGGGGAGGGCCCGCCGGCGGGCGGCGCGGCCGGGGGGGGGGCGGGGGGGGGGAAAGGGGGGGGGGGGGGGGGGGGGAAGGGGGGGGGGGGGGGGGGGGAAAAGGGGGGGAAGGGGGGGAGAAGAGAGGGGGGGGGGGGGGGGGGGGGGGGGGGGGGGGGGGGGGGGGGGGAGGGGGGGGGGGGGGGCGAGGGGGGGGGGGGGGGGCGGGGGGGGGGGGATCTCCGTCCGTGCCCAGTGATAATGGCTGCACGTGGCCGAGGTCATGTAGGAACCGAGCGTCGTGGTCTTTGTCCACTTGTAGACCTTGGGGGTGAACAGTTCTTCGTCCGTCATCGACTGGATGGCAGCGAAGATTGCCTCGTAGGACGTGCGGAACTGCTCCAGAATCGCGTCGAGCGGCGCATCCTTGTAGGTCTCATAAATGTGCTGGTTCAGCGCCGGAATCTGCTGCCAGGTGTAGCCCTGGCCAGGCGTCTGCGGTGTTTCCCCGCGTTTGCCGGCCTCATACCATGCCAGACACATCTGTTCCCACGCCAGCAAATGTGCCAGCACGTCCTTGACCGACCATTCTCCGACCGTGCCTGGTCTGGTCATCTGTTCCGGCGTCAGGGCCTCCAACTGAGTGTTCAGCGCCGCCCGCTCTTTCAGGATTTCGGCGATCAACTGGGACTTACTGGTAGGTCGTGGCATAGGTGCCGTCCTTATGAGAAAATTTGTTCTACCACTTTCTCAAGGATACGGCGTGTTCATTGCCCGGACCAGTGACGAATTACACATCCGGCGGGTTGGGCTGTCATTTACCCCGCAATCCCCAGCGCGTCTCGTTCTCGCCCGCTTTCAGGTTGACCCACCGCGCCAGCGTGAACAGCCAGTCCGACAGCCGGTTCAGGTACACCATCACCACCTCGTTGAGCGCGGTGCCGCCGTCGATGGCGTCTACACATTCTCGCTCCGCCCGACGGCACACCGTCCGCGCCACGTGAATCGTCGCTGCGGCGGCCACCCCGGCAGGCAGGATGAAGTTCTTGAGTTCGGGCAGTTCCTCGTCCATGCGGTCGATCTCTGCCTCAAGCCGGGCGATCGGCGTGTCGGTCATCCGCACCAGCCACTCCGGGTTCGAGTCCATCGGCGTCGCCAGGTCCGCCCCCACAGTGAACAGCTCGTTTTGCACCGCCTCCAGCCAGCTATCCGCCGGTTCCTGCACCCCGTGGGCGCGTGCCAGTCCCAGCAGCGAGTTCAGCTCGTCGACAGTGCCATAGGCGTTGACGCGGGGATCGTTCTTGCGGACTCGTCCGCCGGAAAAAAGACTGGTATCGCCCTCGTCGCCGGTACGTGTATAGATCTTCAATGGTGCATCCTCATCAGACCAGACCTGTGGACCGGCAATAGTACAATGGCGCACCCTTCAGCGGAATACCCCCTGTCCCGATGCCGGTCGAAAACTACCACTCCGCGATCGAGCCGTCCTCCCGCCGCCAGACCGGGTTGCGCCAGCGATGGCCCACTGCCGCCGCTTCGCGCACCCGCTCCTCGTCGACCTCGATGCCCAGCCCCGGCGCAGTGGGAAGCGCCACGAACCCCTCGGCATAGTGGAACACGCCCGGATCGACCAGATAGTCGAGCAGGTCGTTGCCGGCGTTGTAATGGATGCCCAGGCTTTGCTCCTGGATGAAGGCATTGTAGGCGACGGCGTCGATTTGCAGGCAGGCCACCAGTGCGATCGGACCGAGCGGGCAGTGGGGCGCCACCGCCACGTCGAAGGCCTCGGCCATGGCCGCGATCTTGAACACCTCCGTGATGCCGCCCGCGTGCGACAGATCCGGCTGGATGATGTCGACCACGCCGTCCATCAGCAGCGGCTTGAAGTCCCAGCGTGAGAACATGCGCTCACCGGTGGCGATCGGCGTCGAGGTATGCGCCGCGATTTCGCGCAGGGCGTCGTTGTGCTCCGGCAGCACTGGCTCCTCGATAAACATCAGATGATAGGGCTCCAGTTCGTGCGCCAGCACCTTGGCCATCGGTTTATGCATCCGTCCATGAAAGTCGATACCGATCCCGAAGCCGGAGCCGACGGCTTCGCGTACCGTCGCGACCCGCTCGATCACCGCTTCCAGCTTGTCGTGCGTATCGATGTAATGCATCTCTTCTGTCGCGTTCATCTTCACGGCCGTGAAGCCCAGCGCCTGTCGCTCTTTGGCCTGCTGCGCCACGTCCGATGGCCGGTCGCCGCCCACCCACGAGTAAATGCGCATCTTGTCCCGCACCGCGCCGCCCAGCAGATCGTAGACCGGCACGCCGTGCGCCTTGCCCTTGATATCCCACAGGGCCTGGTCGATCCCGGCGATTGCGCTCATGCTCACCGCGCCGCCGCGGTAGAAGCGCGCCCGGTACAGCGTCTCCCAAATATCCTGAATGCGCGACGGGTCCTGGCCGATCAGGTAATCTTCCATCTCGCGTACAGCCGCAGCCACCGTCTCCGCCTGACCTTCGACGATCGGTTCGCCCCAGCCCGTCAGGCCTTCGTCGGTCGACATCTTCAGGAACAGCCATCGGGGAGGGACGACAAAAAGCTCAATCTTTGTGATCTTCATCGCAGGCGGATCTCCCGGTGCATGTGCTATTGTAGTAGTAAATTGTAACGTGACTTCTGATGCTCGGCAGGGCAGTCGCCGGCCGGCAGTCGAAGAACCTGGAGGTTGCGCATGACCGATCACGGCGATGCCAAAATCGCCTATCTCGCGGATCAACTTGAGGAGCTTAAGGCCAATAATCTTTTTAACCGGATACGCACCATTGAAAGCCCGATGGAGGGACACGTCGTCATCGAGGGGCGACGCATACTGAATTTCTGCGCCAACAACTACCTTGGCCTTGCCAACCACCCCCGCCTCAAAGAAGCTGCCAAGCGCGCCATCGACGAATACGGAATCGGACCCGGCGCCGTGCGCACCATCGCCGGAACGACCTCGCTGCACGATCGTCTGGAGCAGCGCCTGGCCGAGTTCAAGCTCGCGGAGGCGGTGGTCACCTTGCAAAGCGGGTTCACGGCCAATCTGGCGACCATCCCGGCGCTGGTTGGGCAGGGCGATGTGATTTTCTCCGATCGCCTCAACCACGCCAGCATCATCGACGGCTGCCGGCTCAGCCGCGCGACCATCGTCGCCTTTGAGCATGCCGACATGGCCGACTTGCGCCGCAAAATCGCCGAGACCACCGAGTACGGTCGCCGCCTGATCATCTCCGACGGCGTCTTCAGCATGGACGGCGACATCGCGCCCCTGCCGGAACTGGTCGAGATCGCCGACGAGCACCAGATCCTGCTCATGGTCGACGACGCCCACGGCGAAGGGGTGCTCGGCCGGGGCGGGCGCGGCATTGTCGACCACTTCGGCCTGCATGGGCGGGTCGATGTCGAAGTCGGTACCATGAGCAAGGCCTTTGGCGTGGTCGGCGGCATCGTCGCCGGCAAGCAGACCATCGTCGAGTGGATCAAGCAGCGCGGCCGGCCCTTCCTGTTCAGCAGCGCCATGACCATTCCCGACGTCGCCGCCTGCCTGGAAGCCGTCGACATGCTCGAATCCAGCGACGATCTCGTGCAGCGCCTGTGGCGGAACGCCGAATTCATGAAGCAGGAAATGCGCGCGCTGGGCTTCGACATCGGCAGCAGCACCACGCCGATCGTCCCGGTCATGCTCGGCGAAGCGTCGCTCGCTCAGGAATTCAGCCGCCGGCTGTTCGCTGCTGGCGTATTCGCCATGGCCATTGCCTTCCCGACCGTGCCCAAGGGCAAGGCCCGCATTCGCGTCATGAACACAGCCGCGCACAGCCAGCAGGATCTTGAAGAGGCGCTGTCGGCCTTCCAGACCGTCGGCCAGGAACTCGGAGTCATAAGGTAAAGCGATGTTCGTTCGAAGACGCCCGCAGTTGCGGGAAAAAGTCACCCTCATCACCGGAGCCAACGGCGAAGTCGGCCACGGCCTGATCCAGTATCTTTACGCCCAGCAGGATGCCTCCGATGTCGTTGTGCTCGACCTGCGCGGCCTGGACGACTCCATGCGCGGCATGGTCAACCGGGTCATCACCGGCGACATTCTGGACAACGAGCTGATCAATCTTCTGCTCAACGAGTACGAGATCGACACCATCATTCATCTGGCGGCGCTGCTCTCCACCCATTCCGAGTTCAACCCGGAGACGGCCCACCGCGTCAACGTGCAGGGCACCATCAACCTGCTCAAGCTCGCCATCGAGCAGGGCAAGTCGCGCGGTTTGCCGGTCAAGTTCATCTTTCCCAGCTCCATCGCCGTCTACGGCATGCCGGATCTGGAGACCAAGGCGCGTGTGCCCTCGGTCAAAGAGGAGGATTTCCTCTACCCAATCACCATGTATGGCTGCAACAAGCTCTACTGCGAGCACCTCGGCCGTTACTATGCCCAGTACTACCAGCAGCTCTCCGCCTCGCGCTCCCTCGGCGTCGATTTCCGCTGTGTGCGCTTCCCCGGCCTGATCAGCGCGCAGACGCTGCCCACCGGCGGCACCAGCGACTTCGCCCCGGAGATGCTGCACGCCGCCATTCGCGGCCGGCCCTACGCCTGCTTCGTCCGCGAAGATGCCCGTATCCCGTTCATGATGATGCCCGATGCCATCAAGTCGTTGCTCATGCTGGCCAATGCCCCACAGGACCAGTTGAACCACTACATCTACAACGTGACCAGCTTCTCGCTCTCCGCCGAGGAGATTGCCGATCGGGTGCGCAGCAAATTCCCGGAGGCGCAAATCACCTTCGAACCGGATCTGGCGCGGCAGGCCATCGTCGACAGTTGGCCCGCCGACATCGATGACAGCGCCGCGCGCAAGGAGTGGAACTGGACGCCCGACTACGACGCCGATCGGGCCTTTAACGACTATCTGATTCCTACGATCTCCAGCCTCGCCGCTCGCGATCCGGGTTAATAGTAATCGCGCCATTGCGGCGGCTGGTCCATCTCCATCCATCGCCCTCGTACGGGCCGACCCATGTGTCGGCCCGCCTTCATCTCCGCAGCCTAGAGCGTATCTGAATATTCGGCGGTTCTCTCGTAGGGACGGCATTCTTGCCGTCCGGGACCGGCGGACACGCAGAAGCGTGTCCCTACGAAGATGCGTTTTTGTGCCGCAACGAATGCAAAAGGGCAATTATCAGATACGCTCTAGACTCGCAGGGTCTGCACAACCGGCTCCCCTCTCCGAGCGAAGAGGGGCCAGGGGTTGAGGTTCCCTACGCGTGCGCCGGCCACGTCGAGAGCAGCGTCAGCGCCAGCAGCGCATACTCGTGCCGCTCGAAACCGAACTCCTTGAGGCGCGCCGAGCATTCTTGCAGAGCGTGGCGATATTCCTCGTCATGCGTGGTGCACTGGTCGATGATCTCCACAAGTTGCTGGACCGCGCTGTCGAAGTGCTCCCGCGCGAAAGACACCGCGCACGTCTCCAGGGTTGCGGGCAGGTTTTCGTCAATGCGCCGCAGCGGCCGCTTGAGCGCTGTCAGCGCCTGCGACAGCGAGGTGCCCGGATCGGTCCGGGTGCTGCGGAACAGGCGAATGAAGGCCGACTCGCCGTTGAAGAGCCGCGCCAGCGCCAGCGCCAGTTCCAGGCGCGCACCGTGATTCTCCGTCTCCTTCAGAAGCTCGAACAACGCGGACTGCGCCTGCATGTAACGCATCTGTCCCAGCGCCGAGGCGAAGGCCATTTTTAGCCCTTTGTCGGTCTCCTGGGGAAGGCGTGCCAGCAGGGTTTCGCCGACGCTGGTGTCGTTCAGCATTCCCAGTGCTCGGGTGGCGTGCGACTGAATCGATCGCCAGGGGGAATCGAGGCTCCGCCGCAGGGAGGGCAGCGCAGCCGGGTCGCCGATGCGGCCCAGGCCCCAGGCGGCGATCGCGCTCAGCGCCAGTTCCGTGCCGCTGTCAAGCATTTCGCACAGCGCCTCGACCAGCCGGGGGTCCGGGGCGGCCATGTGCGATATGGCGTAGATCGCCTCGAAGCGCACGTTGAAGCGTGGATCGCTCAGCGCCGTCAGCAGCTCGTCTGCGGCCAGTGGGCTGTTGGTATGGCCCATCCGGTCGGTCACCGCGACCGTCGTGCGCTCGTCCGTGGCCCGGTGGTAGCGCATCACATTCTGAAGGGCCAGGACCGGGTTGCCATGCAGGAACATGCCCGCGAAGTCGATCACCGAGACGTCGCTGTCGGCGCGCACCCCGCGCAGAATGAGCAGACTGGTGAAGTTCAGCACGGCGCTGGCGACGAACAGGGGAGTGAACGGGTCGAGTGTGAAACCCAAAACCTCGCCAGAGACACCTGCTGTGGTGTCGAGCAGGGCACCGCTCAGGATCTGGCTGATGCCGCCGATCAGACCGACCAGGGAGTAGAACACGGCCATGTAGGCGCCGCGCTGTCCATGGGGGACGACGCGAGTGAACAGCAGCCGCCCGGAGCCGAGCGCCCAGGCGATCTCGACCACGCCCCAGATGAAGGCGATCAGAACCGCGATCGGCAGACTCAGCTCCGCGTTGCGCGGCATAATCAGCCAGCCGATGGGCAGCAGGGCTTTGGCCGTCAGACCCCAGAGCATGATTGGTTTGCTGCCATAGCGGTCGGCCGCCCAGCCGAGCAGATACGTCACCGACAGGCCGCCGGTAATGCTGCCAATTTGCAGGAGGACGACGCTGCTGTCGCTCAACCCGACCTGCTCGCTCATGAAAATCGGGATGAAGGCCAGTGGCGCGCCGGCCAGCGAGGCGGTCCCCAGCCCGCCGATATAGCGCAGGAAGTTGCGATCGCGCAGCACCTGGCCAAAGCGCCGAAAAGAGACGCGCTGGGTCGAACCGGGAGCGCCGCCGGGAAGGTGTGCCACCGACCAGACGGCGGCAACGCCGAAGAACAACGCCACCGTGAACAGCACGACAAATCGGTCAATCCCGGTCGACAGACCCAGGATGTAGCCGGCGAAAGCCACCGCCGCAATGCTCACAACGCGGGACACCATATCGTTGACCGCGGAGTGTTTGCCGCGCACCGAGTCCGGGATGATGTCCTGAATCCACGGATAATAGCCGGTCTCGGCGATGGAACGGGACAGCGCGAATCCGAAGGTCACGAACGAGGCCAGCGCCAGCGCCGCGCCTATGCCGTACTGGGCGATCACCCACGGGACGAGCAGCAGCAGCGCCGTGAAGACTTTGCGCACGCCGAAAAACGTGACGTAGGTGCGTTTGTAACCAAAGCGGCCGACCAGGGGGGCGATGAAGACTGCGACGATGCCGGTGAAGGGCATGAGCGCCAGCAGAAAACCGATGTGGGTGTTGGTCGCGCCGAGCTCGCTCAGAAACAGGACGAAGCTGGATCCAAAGAAGGTGAGCGTCGCATAGACCGAGTTCAGACCATGAAACGCGATATTCCAGGGGAGCCGCCGGATCTTCTCGGCGGTCGTGACTTCAACCGTTACTGCCACCATCGATTCCCTTCGCTACAACCCCCATGATAACGCAGGAACATCGAACCGTGCCCATGCGAAGTGGGTACTGTGCTGAGGCTTCTGAATTATGTCATCGGAACTTCATGAGAGGAGTGGGATTGTGGCCAAACGAGGGACTTTCTTGATCTCCGCCTGTCTGCTGCTGATTCTGCCGCTGGCCGTGGCTGCGGCGCAGGAGGTCGAACCGGCCGCCGGTGATGTGCGCACCGACGACGCCGGCATCGCCCAGGTCTACGTGCCGGCCGGGTGCTTCCTCATGGGCATCACCCGCGAACAGGCCGAGGCGCTGGCCGCGCAGAATCCGCCTGGCTGGGTGGCGCGCGAGTTCTCCAGCGAGCAGCCGCAGCGCGAGGTCTGCCTCAGCGAGGGCTTCTGGATGGATCAATACGAGGTCACCAACGCCGCCTATCAGGCCTTTGTCGACTCCGGCGGCTATTCCACCCCGGAACACTGGTCGGAGCAGGGCCAGCGCTGGCTCGACCGCCAGAACGTCGATGACCTGCCCCTCGATTGCGAAGGCGATGAGGGCCCCGACGCGCCGCGTGCCTGCATCACCTGGTATGAGGCCGAAGCCTACGCGAACTGGCGCGGCGGCCTGATCCCGACTGAGGCGCAGTGGGAATGGGCAGCCCGCGGGCCTGACAACTTTGCTTACCCCTGGGGTGACGAGTGGGATCCCGAGCGGGCCAATGTCGTTGACAGCACAGGCGTCGTCGCCGTTGGCAGCTACCCGGAGGGCGTGAGCTGGGTTGGTGCACACGACATGGCTGGCAATGTCATGGAATGGGCCCGCAACTGGTGGACTCCTAACTATCGTGGGGCGGAGCGCGACGATCCGCTCGGTCCCGAGAACGGCCGCATCAAGCCCGAGCGTGGCGGATGGTGGGGCAGCAACCCGTTTGTCGCGCGTACTACCTATCGCCACTATGAAGACCCGCCCAGCTACCAGGATCACCACATCGGGCTGCGCGTCATCACCCCGCGCGATGCAGGCTGAGCGGGCGAAACGTATTTCGGGTAGTCCAGGATTCTATGCGACAGGTTTCCCCTCTTTCTGGCGAGCTTGCTCGCACGCAAGCTCGCCAGGGAAAGGGGGATGGGTGCAGCCTCCCCGGTTGTCATTTGCTCTTGCGTCAATTGGCCAGGGTCCATTAGACTCACAAATTCTAATGGGGGCCGTAATGCACGCTGTACCCCACGCTGAGAGAAGTGACCACATGACCGATGTGATGGTGGTATTGCCCACCTACAACGAGTCGGAGAATTTGCCCCTGATGCTCAACGCGCTGCTTCAGCTCCCGAGTCTGGCGCTGCGCATCCTCGTCGTAGACGACAATTCCCCGGATGGCACAGGCCGCCTCGCCGATGAGTTTGCCCAGCGCGACCCATCCCGCGTCTTTGTCCTCCACCGGACGGAAAAGGCCGGCCTTGGCCCTGCCTACCTCGCCGGTTTCCGACGCGCCATCGAACTGGGCGCCGAATACATCATTCAGATGGACTGCGACTTTTCGCACCAACCCGAATACGTTCCTAAGCTCATCGAGAAGCTGATCGCCGGCTACGATCTGGTGATCGGTTCCCGCTTCATGCGCGGGGGTGGCGTCGACCGGACCTGGAGCTTCTTCCGCAAACTGCTGAGTTGGTTCGCCAACGGGCTCTACGTGCGCATTCTGCTGGGGATTCCCGTCTCGGACTCCACCGGCGGCTTCCGCATCTGGCGACGGGAGACGCTGGTCGGCATGGATCTCAACCGGATCGGCGCCAACGGCTACGTCTTCCAGGTCGAGATGGCCTATGTCGCCCACAAGCTTGGTTACCGCCTGGCTGAGATCCCTATTTATTTCCCCGACCGGGAACGAGGCAAGTCGAAAATGGGGTCGCATATCATCGTGGAGGCCGCTGTACGTGTGTGGCAGCTCATTGTGCGCCACCGCGGGCTGACGCCCGCGCAGCGCGTATCGGGTCCTGCGCAGCGCAACACCATCGCTTAAGGGACATCCTCAGCGATGCAGCTCACCGCCGATCAGTCCCGCGCCGCCCAATTGATCAGCGCCTACGCGCCCTACGACCCGCCGCGCCTGCCACTGGACGTTGGCGATCTGTGGTCGTTGCTCTGGCGGTTGGATCGCACCACTCGCATGCCCAATCGGGAGCGCTACTATCGAAGCTGCGCACTGGCGCTCTGCCGTGGGATGGGCCTGGAAAAACATCCGATCTACCGTTTCATCGACCAGACGCCTGCGGGTGAGGTCTACCAACTGCTGCCGACAGTGGTCTATCGGGTGCGCGGGCGCTCGCTGGATGCGCATGATCAGAAGGCGGCCGTCGAGCAGCTTGTGCGGCTGCGCGATGACATTCTGCGCATTGGCGTATACCCGGAATCATGGGCCAACAAATGGCCCGGAAGCGGGATTCAGGATGTCGAATTGCGCGAACGGGTCTTCGCCGTCTTGTTTACCGCGCTGAACGGGCAGTTCGGCGGTTTCGTGCGGATGCTGCTGGTAATCGATATTGTGGTCGCAAATCTTCTCATCGACATCCAGCTTCCCGAAGAGATCGCTCTGGGGCGGCTGATCAAGGCGTACCAGTATCCCGATCCGGCGGACGCTCAGATGCGCGATCTGTACCTGGTAGACGAGTTGACGACGCCTTAGCTGCGCCTCTCGAGAACGGACCTGGTCTGGATATCGACAGCGATACGCGATCGGCTAAACGTTCGCCACGACACGCACCACGCCCGGCACCGACGCGATCAGCCCTGCCAGCGCATCCAGGTCGTCGCCTTCCGGCACCTTGCCCGAAAGCGCCACTGTGCCGTAGCGGACGTTGGCGAACATGTCCGCGCCGATTTGTTGGCCGATGTCCAGGCGAATTGTCTCGTCGTCGTGCAGGAGGGTGCTGTCCAGGGCGCGGACCCCGTTCACGCGCGGGATGCGGTTGAGCAGAAAGCGGCGGTTGATCGGCGTCAGCACGTGTCCGGTCAGCGTCACTACGCCATCAGCGACCATCACGTCGATGTGATGACGGTCGGCTGCGGTCGGAGGGTACTGAACGATGATCGAGACGATGTCGTTCTGGATGTCGATGTCAGGCCGTTTCAGGGTCACTGTAGGTTCTGCCATAATACATTCTCCAAACGATCACGCCGACGGGAAAGCTCACCCCGGCGCGTCTGCAATTGAATACGCATAATTGTGGCCCATTCGGTCAGACATTGCCAACCGGTTTTATGTAGAATAGCCCTGGATCGATCGAAACCCGGTGCCGGGTGGATCCCACGGAATGAACGGATAAGTCGTATTGGAAGCGCAGCATGTTTGAACAGCTTGTGGTGGATCTCAATAGTGCCGATCCCGGAGTACGGTTCTACGCCGCGCAGCGGCTGGGCGCGCTCGGTGACGAGCGCGCCGTCGAGCCGCTGATCGCCGCGCTGCCGGATGAAAACTCCAAAGTGCAGTATGGCGCCCTGTCCTCGCTCATCAAATTGGGCGCCGACCGTGCCATCCAGCCGATTCTCGACGTCCTGCTCGACAACCCGAACAGCCGTGTCTGGGAACTGCTCAAGATGAGCGTCGGCATGCGGCTCCGCACGGGGATGATTGCCATGGTCCGTCCGGACGATCGCACCCTGTCGGATCGTCTGATCGGCGCCCTGGCCATTGATGCGCTCGACGAGCATCAGCGCGGGCTGATGGTCCGCATGGTCGGTCGCACGGGCGACCTCCGTCATTTCGACGCGCTGGTGGATCTGCTGCAGGCCGATCGGTCGCTGGTCTCGCCGGTGGTCAAGGTCGCTGCCGCCGAAGCGCTGGGCCACCTGCGCGATTCGCGCGCGGTCCACCCACTGATCGACGCTTTGAGCGATAATGATGACGCCATCCGCGAGACGGCCGCCGAAGCCCTGGGGCGCATTGGCGATTCCATGGCCTTCGACGCCGTGCTGGTGACGCTGAACGACGAGAGTGAATGGGTGCGCCGCGCTTCTGCGGAGGCGTTAGGCGCTTTTGGCGATGCGCGCGCAGTCGATGCCCTGACCAACGCCCTGTCCGACGAGTCGGCCATGGTGCAGGATGCCGCGTTCGAGTCGCTCAAGCGGCTCAGCAGCGATCACTTCACCGCGCTGCTCTGATCCGCTTCATGCAGGGGCTTCATGCAGGGAAGGAAGTGACGATGCTGGGCAGGCTCATCATGGCGCTGGCGCTGATCGGTCTTGGAGCGGCGTGCTCCCCGGAACCGACCAACGTTGCTTTCCGGGCGACTGAACTACAGGTCATCATCACCGCGCCGGTCTACACCATCACCCCGACGCGCACGCCGACGTTCACCCATACGCCTCTGCCGACCGCCACCGCGACGCCGACCGAGACCCATACGCTGCCGCCAACCCTTACGCCGTCCGACACCGCGCTGCCGACTCTGACTCTGACGGATACGATCGTTGCTTCGGCGACGTCTGCCGTGACAGAGACGTTGCGACCGACGCCGCGCCGGACACCCTGGCTCCCGCCACAGATGCCTCCGCCACCAGCTTCCCGGCGGCGACGATCGATGTCCCTGCGTCTGCCACAGCGTTCGCCGGGATGATGGCCGCGGAGACCATCTCCGCTACCGCCAGCACACGATCATCGCCTGCCGCCGGTGCCACCGAGACGCCCACATCCGCTGAGACGCCGACTGTGGGGGAGACGCCAACGCTCGCGGCGCCGGCGCCCACCGGAACGCAGCCCCTGGTCACGCTCACGCCGCCGCTGCCCTTTGGCGCGCCCGCTGCCGTCGACCCCGGCCCGGCCGAGACGAGCGAGCCGACGGGCTGGTCGTGCGGCGACTTCCCCTGCGAGGACGACATCGACGGCTTTCTCCGCCGCATCCGCGTGCCCGAGGGCTTCGCCGTCGAGCCGGTGGGTCGCTTCCCCGGCCAGGTCCAGCAGATCGTCTACGGCCGCGACGGCGCGCTCTACGCCACCGTGCTGGAGAACGGCACCCGGACCGGCGCGGTCTACCGCATGGCCGAAGCCGGCGCCAAGCCAGAGCGCTACAGCGGTACGATCAACTCGCCGCTCGGCCTGGCCTTCCAGCCGGAGACGGACGTGCTCTACGTCACCGGCCGCGTGACGCCGGAGCAGGGCGGCGGTGTCTGGCGCATCCCGGTCGGTGGCGGCGAACCGGAGCCGGTGATCACCGATCTGCCGTGCTGCTTCACGCTCATCTACAACCAGCCCAATGGCCTGATCTTCGGCCGCGACGGCGCGCTCTACGTCGGCGTCGGCTCCACCAGCGACACCTCGGAGAACCCGCCGCGCTCCAATCCGGCTTACCGTACGCTCACGCCCTACGAAGCCACCGTGCTCCGCATCCAGCCGCACACCGGCGATCTTGTCGTGTACGCCGAGGGCATCCGCAACGCTTTCGACCTGGCCATCGACAGCACCGGCCACCTCTATGCCACCGACAGCGGCATCCTATCCGGCCCCGGCGATCGCCTCCTGCGCCTGGAGCCGGGCGGCCACTACGGCTTCCCCTACTGGCGCGAGCGCGGCTGCGAGACCTGCGAGATCAAGCCGGCCCGCGTGACCGTCCTGCCCGATCTGGGGACGTTTCCGGATTTGACCTTCCCGCGCGGCGTGGTGGTTTACACGGGCACGCAGTACCCGGTCAATTTCTTCGACAATCTGTTTGTCGCGCTGTGGAATTCAGTCGACGGGGCGCAGCGCATCGTGCGCATTGACCCGCGCCGGCTGAGCGAAGAGGGCTATGCCCCGGAAGCCTTCGTGACGGGGTTGATCCGCCCGATCGATGTGGTCATCGCGCCGGACGGATCCCTGGTGGTGGCCGACTACGTCTATGGGCACGTCTGGAACGTGCGCTATGCAGGTTAGGCCGCGCCGCCGTTCGAGCCGACCACGACCAGCGCCATGAGGATGGCGAAGACGATGAACAGGACGAGGATTTGATAGAAGCCGGTCCCCTCGACCGGAGCGTCTTCGCTCTCCTCGTACTGCGACGAGGGAAGCTGCGGGACGTCTGCCATGCGTTTCCTCCGATGAGCCTTGTTGTGCGTCAACTACCCTCCCATTATAGCGGATCGACAGCCGATCGGGCCGCGCTGCTTCTGGGGCAGGGTAAGTGCTTCAAAATCAGTCATTGAGGAGGCAAGCCGTATCGAAGGGGTACATCACGATGGACCCGAGATAGCGGGACCGTTCACGCGGGCGGTTCACGAATTGTCCCGACAAAGCCATGTTGCCCTTTCTATGCTCGGTCGCGAAAATCGAAGCGATGGCCCTGTCTTCGGGCGTCACAGCGTGACCATTCACCTCATCCTTTTGCTATAATGTTCGCATTTCTCGCAGAGAACCGGATCATTGCGCTGTGCTGCCCATCCGCCTGGAAATCAAGAACTTTCTCGCCTACCGCTCCCCCGAGCCGCTCTACTTCGAGGGCATCCACCTCGCCTGCCTGAGCGGCCCCAACGGCGCGGGCAAATCGACGCTGCTCGACGCCATCACCTGGGCGCTGTGGGGCAAAGCCCGCGCCCGCCGCGACGAGGAGTTGATCCACCAGGGGCAGAACGACATGTACGTCCTGCTTCAGTTCGAGCAGGCGGGCGTCATGTACGAAGTGGTCCGCACCCGCGCGCGGACGCGCACCGCCGGCGGGCTGGCCTTCTACTCCATGGACGGAGATGGCACGCGTGTCGATCTCAGCGAAGGCTCCATGCGCGCCACGCAGGCCCTGATCGAGAAGACCATCAACCTCGACTACGAGACCTTTGCCCACAGCGCCTTTCTTCGCCAGGGCAACGCCGATGCCTTCACCATCAAGACGCCCAAGGAGCGCAAGCAGATCCTCTCCGACATCCTCGGCCTGAACCGCTGGGAGTCCTTCGAGACCCGCGCCAAGGCCGTCATCGCCGAGATCGATGTCGAGGTCGCCGCCGCCGAAGGGCAGATCCGCGAGATCGACGCCATGATCTCCCGCGAGCCGGAGATGAAGCGCCATCTCCAGGCCGCCCAGGAGGCGCTGATTGCCGCCACGGAGCGCGCCGAAGCCGCCCGCCAGTCCTACGACGAACTGCGTGATGTGGAGAGCAACCGCCGCCACACCGAGGACCGGCTGGAGGACGCGAAGAATCGCCTGCGCTCCGCCGAGATCAAGGTGGGGCAGGCTGCTGGCCGCGTGCAGATTCGCAAGCAGCGCGTGGACGACTACCTGGGCCTGCTCGACCGCCGCGACGAGATCGAAACCGGCTACCAGGCCCTTCAGGAAGCGCGGGAACTCGATCAGTCGCTCGGCGAGAAGCTGATTGAGCTGAAGGGCCTGGATGAGCAGCGCGTGGCCCTGGAGCGCGCCATCGAATCCGCCCGGACAGCGCTGGAGAGCGACCTGCGCGCCTGCGACGCCACCATCGACTCACTGGAACGCATCCTCGACGCCGGGGATGCCGCCGCGCTGGAGGAATTACGCGGGCGAATTGCCGCCCTCCGCCTGCGCGAGACCGAGCGTGCGTCGTTCCAGACCCGGCTCGAATCCTATCGCGAGGATCGCGGTCAGCGCGCCGCCGAAAACAACGCCCTCAAGGCCGAAATGAACAAGCTCAAGGATCGGCAGGACCGCCTGAAAGCGCTGAACGAGGCCGTCTGCCCGCTGTGCGGTCAACCCCTGACGCCGGAGCACCGCGACTCGATGATTGAGGAGATCGCCCGCGAGGGCAAACTCATGGGCGACCAGCACCGCGACAACGCCACCCACGTCAAGGCGCTGGAGACGGTCATCGCCGAGCACCAGGCCGCCATCACCGAGATCGCCCTGGCCCTCCAGCCGCTCCCCGACCTTCAGGCCGAGCTGGGCAAGCTGGAGGAGCGCCTCGAATCCGCCCAGGCCGCGGCCGCCCAGCTCGAACCGGAGCGCGCCCGCCGCGACGGTCTGCGCGCTCAGCTTGAGGCCGGCGACTACGCCCATGCCGAGCGCGAGACGCTGGCCGCGCTCAATGCCGCCCGCGAGGAGTTAGGCTATGACGATGCCAGCCACCAGGGCGCCCGCAAGAGCCTGAAGGCCTACAACGACTACGAGGTGCGCTACCACCAGTTGAAGCAGGCGGACGACTCGCTGGCCAACGCGCAGGTCGATCTCGGCGAGGCGGAGGCGGAACTGAAGGAGCAGCGTGCCCTCTATGACGAGTGCCAGACGACCGTCAACACGCTCGACAAGGAGATTGCCGCCCTGCGCGCCCTCTCCGACGAGGCCAAGCGCCGCCACCAGGAGTTGATCCTCCGCCAGCAGGAGGAGGCTCGCGCCCGCGAGAACGTCGGCGCCGCCCGCCAGGACCTGGCCGCCATCGAGATCGGCCGCACCCGCAAGGTCGAGCTGGCCGAGCGCATCGCCGGGCACCGCGAGCAGCGCGCCCTCTACGACGATCTGCGCATCGCCTTCAGCAAGAATGGCATCCCGGCCATGATCATCGACGCCGCCCTGCCGGAGCTGGAGGACGAGGCCAACCGGTTGCTCACTCGTATGACCGACGGGCAGATGCACATCGCCATCAGCACCCAGCGCGAAAAAGTGACCGGCGGGGTGGCCGAGACGCTCGACATTCAGATCGCCGACGGGCTGGGCACGCGCCAGTACGAGATGTACAGCGGCGGCGAGGCCTTTCGCATCAACTTCGCCCTGCGCATTGCCCTCTCGCAGATGCTGGCCCGCCGCGCCGGGGCCCGCCTGCGCACCCTGTTCATCGACGAGGGCTTCGGCACCCAGGACGAGGCTGGCCGCGCCAAGCTGGTCGAGGCCATCACCGCCATCCAGGACGATTTCGACCTGATCCTGGTCATCACCCACATCGACGACCTGCGCGACGCCTTCCCGGTGCACATCCTGGTCGAGAAGACCGGCGAGGGCAGCCGTATCGCGCTGCGGTGAGTGCTGCCTGGACCATTCCATTTGGGTGACCAATGTGTTGCCCCTTGGCTGGTTAAGGAGTTGCCTCTGAACGGTCGCGAAGACTCGAATGCGTGTCGTTCCAGCTGCGCTTGTGTCCTTTGCCCGATTCCAGCAATTGGCGCATTACGACCAATTGAGGATAGCGACTATACAGCTCATGACCTGCGGTCTCCTCATACTGTACGAGGAATTTTGCTCGTTCGAAGTTAGCGGTTTTTCCTCCAGGACGTATCCCCTCCACGATCAAGTTACGAAACACATCGGGAAATATTCTGCAATGACAAGCAGTTTAACCACATTGTCCATGTAGAACCGGTGAAGATCGTCAAAATCGCGGCTGAGGAACAGAATATAGCGATTGAGAATGCGTTTGATTTTGCGAGGATTGCTGAAATGACAGTCGCGCAATACCCGACCAAATGTATCGAGATGATTCTTGAATGTCTCCCGTTCGGAACGCAGGAGTTCCCGCGATACGAGCATGCAAGGCCGCAAGCTGTCCAGTGAGGTGTGGGCAAGGGTGGGTTTCGGGTCTCCGCCCACACCCTGTGGCGCCCTGCCTGGGGCGCGCGATACGACGTTAGGTGCATCCAGGTGGTTTTTGATGTTCTCCAGCAACTTGATCGTTGTATCTGGCAGACAGCGTCAAGTCGTCGATGCGCGAGGTCTGAAGCAGGGGGGGCGCGGGCGCGCGGCCGGCTGTGTCTCCGTTTGCCCCTGTGCGGGCGCCCCGGTCCCAGATCGTTAGTGCCAATACACTGGTGCCCAGTATCAACACTCTACGTTTCGGCTCTGCCGTCTGCGGCCTTTGATGGCATGAAGGGGGAGAGTTCTCGTGCGCCAGGGCCCTGGGACCGTACCCCGAGCTTACTTTCAGCACCGAGAGGGTTTCCCCCAAAGCCGCGGGTGTCGGCGACGCCAGTCTCTGGGTGGCTCGGCATCGGGTGGGGTTGCGTTGGCGCGGGGTGGGGGCTGCCTTGGCGCAAGCACCGCGGACGGCGTCCCTCGGGCACCTAAACTGTTTGTGGTTATTTAACACGTTTTTGTACTGCTTGCCTTGCTTGCCCATGTCGGAGCGGCACCATGGATGCGCTGGTCGCGCAGACGAGTGCTCAAGGTAGGTTCTGGCCTGAAAGGAGTCCCGAGGGGCGACGCGATGGATATTGCTTGCTGTCAGACCTTAATACCCACCCCTCTGCCGGGGCGGGCCTCTTCGCCAGCCTCACCAGCCTTCTTCGCATGGCTCTTCCATGACCGGCCACCGTCCAAGCCGTTGGCACCGGGGCGCGGGTTTTGCGCAAGCGGGGGGGCGGGGGGATCGCGCGGGGGGGGGGGGGAGGGGGTGGCAGGCGGGTCCCCTTTGCAACTCCCGGGCGTGCCCTCTCGCAGTACTTCTTGGTGTTCCCTTGGCCTCCCAAGTGGTCTTCACGCCATGAAAGCAGTCGCCCATCGGCCAACTCTGACCGTAGGTCGGCGCCTTTCGCCTGGGGTCCCTCCCGCCCTAGTGGTGAGTTCATTCCCGCTTTCCTGGTGCTCAAGTGCAGACACTTTCATCTGACCGGGGAGATTTGTCGCATCGACGCCCACTCCTGGGGCCAGCGTGAGATCGTACAGGTCCATATCTGGATGGTGTTGTCATTTGACCAGGCAATGATCTTGTTATCGACGGGCCCCGGGCGCGCTATCGTTGGCAGGGCTTTGCTCCATGCTGCGGAGGGGGGGCGCACGTGGCCGCGCTATCCAGTTCAGCGCGCGCGCTCCAATGGCTTGCAAATTCTCTGGAGGCGTGCCCCAGCGCCTCTGCCCTGCGGATTTTCGGAGCCAGGTCGCTGCGCATCTCTGGGCCCCGGCCTCGCGGGCCTCCTAGCAGCGCTTGGTTGTCATTGCTGGTGGCGCTGCGCCCCTCGGGCCGCGTGCATCTGCCAAGGCATCGCCTCGGCCGGCGTCATGCCGCGCCGATGCGCCGCCAGGCTCAGCGCAGGGGGACCTCGGGCGATCTCTTTCAGTAGTTCGTCGCGTGTCCGGATCTTCTCCAGCGCGCCCCACTTCGGCAGCACGCGCCCCCGGGTGCTCGGCGATGCCCAGGTTCCGGGTAGTGAACAACCTAAGCGGGCTTCGCAAGGGCTGGCTACGCCAGCGTCGCTTTCCGGGGGCTTTCGCCTCTCTCGCTGATGTGCTGTGTCGTTCGCGTCCACGGGCGGTCCAGCAGGCTGCCCGGGCCTGCCGATCTTCAGCCAGATCACGCCGTCGGGGTGCATCGCGCAACCGGGTCGTGGCACAGGCCGAGGCCAGACGCTCTTCCCGTCCCGCCGATGCCATGCGCGCGGTCAGCGCCACGCGCCGGTCGTAGCGTCTTCAGCACGGCGCGCAGCGCCGATCTGGCGTTCGCAGTCCGGCGGGGGTTGGCGGGGGGGGGCGGGGATCTCTTCCGCGTCGGCTGCAGCGCCAGCACCTCGGCTGCGGGCCCTGAAGTCGCGGTAGTTCGGCTGGGCAGGGCCGTTCGCCGGCTGGGACGGGATCACCCGCTGCGTTTGCGCAGCGCAAGCTGCTCGGGCGGCGATCTCCGCTCGAACGGCCGCGAGCGGGCCAGGGCCGTGTCGCGCGATCGATGGCTTCCTCGTCTCACCGCCAGCTCGCCCCGCCCTCGATCTCCGAAGTGTCGAGCCAAACGTCGTACACATCCGGGCCGGCCCAGGGCCAGGTGCGCCCTCGGGCGGCTAGGAGATGAAAAGTCGTTTTGTGGCAGAGGCAGGCGTGCTCATGGGGCGTCCCTGTGTGACTGATCGCTGTGTACAGTGTAGATCGCGCCCCGCCTCCTGGCAGCGCTCGCTCCCGGTTCCCCCTCTCTTGCGTGGGGGCGGTGAGGGGACTTCGCCCAATCTTATGCCTCCGCAACCGTTCTCCCCTCGCCGGAACGGAGAGGGGGTCAGGTGAGGTCTCATCCCCACCTGCACCCACGCCCCCAACCGGTTGTACCCCGTCTCCGGTTCCCAGACCTCCGCATTCGCCAATCGTATGGCGTACTCCGGCCGGTCGTGCAGCAGCGGCGCCGGATCGGGCAGATTCAGCAGCACCTCGTACTCGCCGGCCGGCAGATCCACCGGCAGCGTGACCTCCAGACCCAGTTGGAAGGAGATGGCATCCGTCAACCAGTAGCGTGCGTCGCCGTTCGGCACGGGGAGGGCGATGACGGTACCGTCTTCCGCCCGCAGGAGGATCTCCGGCGTGCGCTTGTTGTACGAGTTGCCGAAACCCTCGTTCACCACGTTGAAGTCGATGACGAAGGGGTCGCCCGGCTGCGCTTCCGTCGGCAGGGTCGCGTCGAACAGCCGGAAGCGGTAGCCCAGCCGCCGCTCAATCTCCTCGAAGCAGCCGCCGTCGCGCCAGCCCTCCAGCACCTCCTCGTGATAGTCGATGTTCAGCGCGCTGAAGCGCAGCAGCACCAGTTCGGCCAGCGCGTTCTCGCACCCGATGTACGGCTGCGCCTCGGCATCAGCATTGCACGTCTCGCCGCCCTGCACCACAAAACGGTTATCCAGATGCAGGAACTGGCGCAGCGCTTCCCGTTCCACCGCGTTCTCAGGGTAGCTGCCCCAATCGGTGTCCGAGGCCAGGAAGCAGTCGTTGTGCGCGCCCATCCGTGCCTGAGGCTCGCCGGAATAGGCGATCGTCTTGTCCAGCGGCACGTCGCCGTAAAGCTGCTGCTTGTACGGCGCATAGCGCATGGCGATCATGCGGTCCGCTGGCAGCGCCGCCATCAGTGCGTCGATGATCGCCCGTGAATCGTCGTTGAGACCCGTCTCTTCGTCCACGAGATGGTGGGTTGAGCTGTGCCACTCGCCCCACGCGCCGACGAACCCGGCCTCCATAAAGGCGATCACGTCGCTGTTTTCGCGCAGAATCGGCGTGAGCTGCGCGATGTGCTCCAGCACCTGCTCCAGCGGCGCGTCCGGTTCCTGATACGGATACTCGCCGCCCATGGGGAAGTTGTAGGCGAAGCGAGGGATCGCCTTCAGGCCGGCATCGCGGGCCGCGTCGAACTGCGAATCGATGTACGCCAGAACCTCGTCGTCCAGCGGTCGGTCGCGGAATTCGTCAATCAGGAAATACCAGCGCACCAGCGTGATCCCCTCGTCGCGCATCGCCCGCAGATCTTCCGCCTCCTGCGGAAAGCGCTCCTCGCCCAGCCACATCGGCGTATCCTGGTGGTAAAAGCCGCGCTCGGGGTTCGGGAAATTCTCATCCGTGCTCGTGTAGGCGATCGTCTGCCGTTCCACGCTTTGCGCGGATCGGACCGCTGCCGGACCCAGCGCCCACACGCCCAGCGCGCTCAACACGATCGCTATCAGCACTCGAAACCGCTGCTGCATGGCGCCTTCTCCACAACTCATACCACTCGGACGGTCGATACCTGACAACAACTCTACCCCACTCAGCGCCTTCCCGTTCGACCCTTCAACTGTCCTTCTCTGTCACAACCACCCCTCCCCGCTGACGGGTTCCCCCTCGCCGGGCCGGGAGAGGGGTCAGGGGGTGACGGGGCCTATCATCCCCTCCCGTTTCTCCGCAACCGGTTCCCCTCTCTGGCGAGCTTGCTGGCACGCTTGCCTGGGAGAGGGGTCCTAGTGCGCTTCAACCTCGGCACACACGCCCGAACTCCGCTATACTTGACATCAACACGACCGGCAGATTCGCTCGGAAGAGACGCCTCATGAAACGTCTGACCACGACCTTACTCGTGTGCGCGCTGGCCGCCCTGGCGATGCTGGCGCTGCTGATCCCGGCCACCGTCGCGCAGGATGGCCCCGCGCCGACCCCGACCGACTTCTTCGCCGCCATCGAGCTCACCCTGCGCCCGACGGTGCAGGCCTATGTTGGCGTGCCGCAGTACCCGCTGGCCGTCCTGGCCGATGGCACGGCTATCCCGTCGCTGACCGGCGTCGGCGGCAAGGCGGAGTTCTCCCCGGTGGCCATCCGCAGCGGCCCCGGCCTGGAGTTCCCGCGCATCGGCCGCGTCGCCCAGGGGGCCTGGATTCACATCGTCGGCTGGAACGGCTGGGACCCGGATCGCTTCTGCACGGTCGACTTCCAGAGCGACCTCGACATGTGGGTGCAGGTGCAAACGCACCTCACCGAGCAGGTGGGGTGGGTCGCCCGCTGCGCGCTGTCCGTCGTCGGCAATGTCACGGCGCTCCCGGTGGTCAACGCCGCCGGCGAACGTACGCTCCAGCGCTAGCGCGCCCGCTGGCCGATTCGATTCCATGGCTCTCCGCGACCTTCGCTTCCTGCTCATCCTGGTGCTGATCGGCTTCGCGCTGTCCGGCTGTGGCGCGGCCGCCTTCGAGGTGGTTCCGACGACCCGCCCGACCGCCACCCCCACCGCCACCGAGACGCCATCGCCCACGCTTGACCGCAGCGCCGTGCCGACCGAGACGCCTACCCGGCCGCCGGCCACGGGCGGCCCTTCGCCAACGGCGCTCTTCGGCCAGCCGGTGACCCAGGTCGCTGCGCCTACCCGCGGCGTGCTCAGCCCCAACGCCCCGCGCATCGAGTTCTTCACGGCCGATGGCGCCGCCGTCGCGCCGGGCAACGTCGTCACCCTCTACTGGTCGACACGCAACGCCAGCGACGCCGTCATCTACCAGCTCGACCGCGGCGTGCGCAGCCGGCTGTGGAATGTTCCGCCGGATGGCAGCCTGCCAGTCTCGACCCGCTCAAACGACCGCGGCGTGCTCGACTTCGTGCTCAGCATCGGCGACGGCGTGCAGCGGGTGGAGCAGCCGTTGGCCATTCCGCTGGCCTGCCCCGATGTCTGGTTCTTCAGCCCCGCGCCGGGCGACTGCCCGACCCGCCCCGCCGAAGAGACCTTCATCATCGAGCAGCCCTTCGAGCGCGGCCGCATGATCTATCTTCAGACGGTGAACCGCGTCTATGCGCTCTTCAACGATGGCTTCGACCCGGCCTGGGTGGTCCTGGACAACCGCTTTGACCCCGCCATCCACCCGGCCTCCGAACCGAGCTTCCCCGTGCCTCCGGGCTACTTCCAGCCGACCAACGAACTCGGCTTCGTCTGGCGCGGCAACGACCTGGTGCGCAACCGGCTTGGCCTCGGTTCGCAGCCGGAGTCTCGCTTCAACGGCCTGATCCAGCGGGCCGCCTCCCGCGATGGGACGGAGACGCTCTACCTGAGCAGCGCCGACTCTTCGGTGCTGCGTCTCCTGCCCGGCGGAAGCGCCTGGGAGATCATCGCCCTGCCATGAGTGTGGAGAGGGCGTGGACATTGACGAGACCCTGGGCCGACACGTGGGTCGGCCCCTACAGATAGCGTGCGGTCGTAGGGGCGCACCCACGTGTGCGCCCGAAATTCTGATCCGGTGACGTTGTGGGATACCAGGTTTGGGATGTCTGAGATGTATTGTTATCTACGGGAGTTGACCTGATGCTGCCTGAGCTTGCCTCGTCCGCCAACGACCGCCCCCGGCTCCGTTCCAGCGTCGGCCTGGAGCCGCAGAAGGATGGCATTTCCTCCGACCTGCGCACCGCCGTGCGGTCGGTCTTCGCCATCGAGACGGAGGCCTCCGAAGGCGAACAGAGTCTGCAATACGAGATGCTGCTCCTCGGCGGGCGTTCCACGTATGTCGTGTCGTTCGCCGGCCACCTGCTGACCGACTCCGAGGAGGCTTACGCCAAACTCGATGACCAGTTGGCGCCCATGGACTATCTCGCCATCTTCCGCGAGCGCGATGGCCGCCAGATCGTCCACATCTTCAGCGGTCGGCTCAACCCCCCGCCGCGTCCCATCTGGCCCAATCTCCTGCTGCTTATCGGCACCATCATCAGCGTGCTGATGGTCGGCGCGGAAACCGCTATAAACGAAATCGCCGGGCTTGGCGCGTCCCAGGCCGAGATCGAGGCGCTGGTCAATAACTTCTTCGGCGAGCTGTGGCGCGGCATTCCCTACGCGGCCAGTCTGCTGGCCATCCTGGGGGCGCACGAGCTGGGCCACTACTTCGCGGCGCGCCGCCACAAGATCGCCGTCACGCTGCCCTATTTCATCCCCGCGCCGTTCACCTTCTTCGGCACCTTCGGGGCTTTCATCCAGCTCCGCCAGCCGATGCGCAACCGCAAGACGCTGCTCGACGTCGGATTGGCCGGCCCGCTTTTCGGGCTGATGGTCGCGCTGCCGATCCTCTACATCGGCCTGCGCACCTCGCCGGTCGATGTCATTCAGCCAGGCCTGCTCGAAGGCAACTCGTTCTTCTACGCGCTCATGAAAACCCTGGCCTTCGGCGAGTTTCTTCCCAATGGCACCTACGACGTCTACATCAACCAGTTGGCGCGCGCCGGCTGGGTCGGTCTTCTGGTCACCGGTCTGAATCTGATCCCCATTGGCCAGTTGGATGGCGGCCACGTGCTCTATTCGCTCATCGGCGAGCGGGCGCGCCAGCTTTATTTCCCGCTCATGGCTGCCATGACCGGTCTGGTCATCCTGACCATCTCGACCAGCGCCATCTGGGTCCTGTGGCTGATGCTGCTTCTGCTGTTCGGGCGCATCTACGCCGTGCCATTGGACAACATCACCCAGCTCGATACACGTCGTCGTCTCCTAGCCCTCATCGGCTTGATCGTCTTCGTCGTCACCTTCGTGCCGTTGCCGCTCTCGCCGGTGGAAGGGGTGGTGCTGCCGCCCGGACTGGATTCGGCGTCGCTGCTCATGCCGCTGGCCCTTACCTTCATGGTCCTGTTCATGAACCGCCGCAGGTAGCGCCATGCTGCGCCAGTGCCTGATCGCCAACCGGGGCGAGATCGCCGTCCGCATCATTCGCGCCTGCCGCGAGCTCGGCATTCGCACGGTGGCCGTCTACTCCGACGTGGACGCCGACGCACGGCACGTCCGCCTGGCCGACGAGGCGGTCCTCCTGGGGCCGGCCGCGCCCTCGGAGAGCTATCTGAACATCGACAAACTGATCGCCGCGGCCCATTCGACGGGCTGCGACTGCGTCCACCCCGGCTACGGATTCCTGTCCGAAGTCGAGTCGTTTGCAGAGGCTGTGATCGCGGGTGATCTCGTCTGGGTGGGTCCCCCCGCCGATGCCATTCGCAAAATGGGCGTGAAAACCGAAGCCCGCGCGCTGATGCAGGCTGCCGGCGTGCCCCTGGCGCCCGGCTTCCAGAGTGACGATGCGGATGATGCCGCCTTTCTGGCTGCCGCCGAACGGATCGGCTTTCCGGTGATGGTCAAGGCGGCGGGCGGCGGAGGTGGAAAGGGCATCCGCGTCGTCCACGGGCCGGCGGAACTGCCGGAAGCGCTGGCTGCCGCACGGCGCGAAGCTCTGCACGCTTTTGGCGACCCGCGCGTTTACCTGGAGAAGTTCATCGAACGGGCGCGCCACATCGAGATTCAGGTGTTCGGCGACGCGCACGGGCACATCGTCCACCTGTTCGAGCGGGAGTGCAGTGCCCAGCGGCGGCACCAGAAGGTGATCGAAGAGTCGCCGTCGCCGCTGATCACGCCGGAACTGCGGGTGGCCATGGGCGCGGCGGCGGTGGAGGCCGCGCGGGCCGTCGGCTACGTCAACGCTGGCACGGTGGAGTTCATCGCTTCCGACGCCGGCGAGTACTACTTTCTGGAGATGAACACCCGCCTTCAGGTGGAGCACCCGGTGACGGAACTGGTCACCGGTCTGGATCTGGTCAAGCTTCAGTTCGCGGTGGCGGCCGGCGAACCGCTGCCGTTCACGCAGGCGGACCTGACGCAGCGCGGGCACGCCATCGAGGCGCGGCTGTACGCCGAAGACCCGCGCGCCGGTTTCCTGCCCGCGGTCGGGACGCTGCTGCGCTTCGTGCCGCCTTCCGGCCTGGGCGTGCGCGTCGATTCCGGTGTGGAGTCGGGCGATGCCATCAGCATTCACTACGACCCGCTGATCGCCAAGATCATCGTCCATGACAGCACGCGCGCCGGGGCGATTCGCCGCCTGGATGCGGCCCTGCGCGAGACGATCCTGATCGGCACGACGACCAATCTGGGCTTCCTGCGCGCGCTGATCGATCATCCGGCGTTCGCGGCCGGGACCATCGACACGAATTTCATCGAACGGCACCTGGACGAACTGCTGCCGCCCGAAGCGCTGCCGCTGCCGGATGCGGCGCTAATCGCCGCGGCGCTGGCCGAAATGCGCCCCGCGACTGCCGCCACGGCCGACGGCCTGGAGCCGACCGCTGCGTCGAACACCGACCCGTGGGCGCGGGCGGATGGCTTCCGGCTCGGGCAGACCGGCTGAACGGGGCACCCGCCCAGCGGGAATGCCCCCAAATACCGGCATGATGCTAGGGACAGCGTTCTTGATGTCTAAGGCAGCGATTTCGAGAATACAGGTCCAGAAGAGAACGAACACGACGGCTTTGCGAAAGGGGTTGTGACGGATGTGCAGTTTAATTGGTCTTCTTGGCATCCTGCTGTTTGGGTTCTTTGGATTATTCGGAATCAGTAGCACAGTGGTTGGTCCTGGCCCTGCGCCGACAATTGTGGCGATTCCGGTCGAAATGACGCCGACGCCCACGCCTTTTGTGCCGACCCTGGTGCCAACACCGGCGTCGACGGAAGCGCCCAGCCAGGCGAGCGCCCAGTCGGTGCCTGTGCCGACCGACGTCGCCGTCCTCTCGTGCGAGCCGCCGCCCGCCGGCGTGGATCGGATGGTGGTCGACGATTACCGGTCGGATGTGCTGACGGTCGAGAATGGCTGGAGCTACACGCCCTCTGACGGGAACCTGAAGACGGTCGGCACCTGGATCAGCGATGATCTCGGCGCTGTCGCCTACGCCGAACTGCTGCATTACGACTGCGGTCTGCCGCCAAAAGTGGTCGACGACTATTTCAACCCGGACACCTGGGGCACGCTGTTTCAGAACTACGCGAGCTACCGACTGGCCGCCAACTGCGTGCGCGGCGACCTGCGGCTGTTCGTCTTCGAGTCGGTGTTCGAAGGCCGCGACTACGAGACCCGTTACTGGTTCGAGCCGATCGAGGACCGGCGCCTGATGATGTTCATGCTGACCACGCCGGTGTCGGAAGCGGCCACAGCCAGCGAACTCATCGAGGCGTTGTATCCGGATCTTCCGAATTGCCGCGGAGGCGTGGGCTAGCGCCAGCCATGATCAGAACTTTCGTCTACAACGGCGAATCGGTGGCCGTCGATCTGATGCCGCTGGCGGACGGCCGCTGGCGGGCGATCGTCGCGGGGCGGGAGCGGCTCGTCACCGTCCGGTCGCTTCCTGATGGCGGCATGGTGCTGATCCTCGACGGTGAACGCCATACCGTCTACAGCGAACGCTCCGGGGCCGACCGGCTGGTGGCTCTGGAAGGCAGTGTGTACACGCTTTCCCCGCCCGAAACGCGCGGCAGCCGGAGACGTTCCAAAGCGGCTGGGGCGGGCGAGCTGACCGCACAGATGCCAGGGCAGATTCGCGAAGTGCTGGTGAGCGAAGGTCAGGCAGTGACGCGCGGGCAGGCGATTCTGCTGCTGGAAGCGATGAAGATGGAAATTCGCGCCGCCGCCCCGGTTGATGGCGTGATCGCTCGTCTGCTGGTGAAAGCCGGTGATGTGGTCGAGCGGGGACAGCGTCTGGCCGAAATCCGACCGGCAGAGGCGGCCGGAAGCGCGGACGAAATTGGAGACCAAACATGACAGCGAAGAAGAAAATCGCCTGGATCGAGACGGTTGAAGAAGCCGACGCGGTAGGCGATGTGGAAGCCGCCTATCGCGAAGCCGGAGATAAGAAGACCGGCCGGGTGGATCACGTCATGAAGATTCACAGCCTGCACCCGCGTTCTATGCTCGACCACGAGTATCTCTATCGCACGCTGATGTACGGCGAAGGGCCGCTGAAACGCGCCCAGCGCGAGATGATCGCCACGGTCGTCTCGGCAATCAACCACTGCAAATACTGACTGCGCCACCATGCGCGCAACCTTCGTCAGTTGACGAAGGACGAATCCCTGGTCAAACAGTTGAGTACGGATTATACCCAGGCGTCGCTCAGCGCCGCTGACCGCACCATGCTCGATTACGCCGTCAAGCTGACACGGACGCCCTCGGAGATGGTCGAGGCCGATGTCGAAGCGCTGCGGGGAGCCGGGTTCGGCGACCGCGCCATCCTGGACATTGTGCAGATCACGGCGTATTACGCGTATGTCAACCGCATCGCCGATGGCCTGGGCATCTCCATGGAAGAATACTGGCAGCGCGGCGACACGCCCGAGGCGTAAGGTTAGCTAGGCAGGACTGTTGAGCGTTTCCCTCATACTTCCGCACAGCAAGAACGCTGTCCCTGCGGACCGTCAACGCGAGGGATACCCGATTGGCTATGGTATCCCTGGCGCGATCTCCTCTCCAAGCATCTCCTTCAAATCGTGCGTCTCCCGGTGATCGGGTAGGGTCTCCCTTGTCGCTGCCCTGGGCGCCCGTTGCGCCGGTCAGCCGACAAGTATGCCTCCGCTATTTGGAGTACAATAGAAATTGATTGTGAATTATTACACAAAGAAGCGCGCCGGTTATGGAAGGCGTTCTGGCCCGGTCCGTATCGCTTCTGAAGTTCAGGCGAGGAGCAAGCGTGCAGATGTAAGGGAGACACCATGAGACACAGGCACGTTCCGTGGTTGGTTCAACGTGTGTCGGTCCTGATCCTGGCAGCGGGCCTCGTGATGCTGTTGACGGCATCCTGGGCAATGGCACAAATCGGCGGCACCATCGGCTATGGCAGCAGCGTCTTCGGAAGCGTTGCGGCCGCGGGACAAACGCTCACGTTCAGCTTCAGCGGCAGCGCGGGCGATCTGGTTCAGGCAAGCCTGCGCAACTGGACCGGAACATTCGACCCACGCCTCGACCTGGTCGCTCCTGACGGGCAAACTGCCGCCCAAAGCGGAAATCACCCGCTTTCGGAGAATCCTCTTGAAGCATTTATTTCCTTCTTCCTTCCTCAGACTGGCATTTATTCCCTGCGGGTGAGCGGCGCGGGTGACACCACGGGCGAGTTTGTTCTCAAACTGGCCGGGCGGGGCGGCTTGACACCGACGACGCTGGTCTTTGGGCAGAGCGTCGACGTGAATGTGCCGGTCAACCCGGCGCCGCAGATTTACAGCTTTGAGGCGCAGGACTGCCCAACCGTCCTCACGATCTCCAATCTGAGCGATGGGCTGCCTTTCACCTTCCCGTACTTCATCCGCGTGCACAACAAGCAGGGGACGGAGATCGCGCATCTGTATGGTGGCGACGCTCTGGAAGACCGGCTGACGCTGGCGCCGCTCAGCGGTCGCTATGAAGTGACGGTCAGCTCCAACGATCCGGAGGCGCAGGGGATCGTTCAACTGCTGGTCACCTGCCTGGACGAGGCCCCTGGTTGTCTGGCCGGCGTTCCGGGACACGGCCTGTCGACGGGCACCTGCCCGCCATGCTTCGAGACCGGCGAGGCGTGCGACTTCTTTGAGGTCAGCGTGACACGGGAGGGTGGCACGGCCACCTTCACCTGGCCGCCGGTCGAAGGCGCAGACTGGTACATCTTCAGCGTGGTCGACTCGGCAGGCGATCTGCTGATCGATTCTGCGCAGATTCTGGAAGGTGAGACCAGTCACACCTATGTCTTCAACCCGGCCGACTTGCCGCGTGGACCGTTCACGGCGTTCGTGAGCGCCGGCGCGGAAGGCGGCGACTCCGACCCGTTGTGCATCGACGATGTGGAAGTGCGGTTTGATGGCATGACCACCGACGAATGCAGCGGCCTGGTTCTTGGCGCGGATGTGGTGCCCGGCGGGCCGCGGGCAGTTGTCCTGCACTGGACTCCGGTGCCCGGCGCGGCGGCCTACCTGATCCATGTCTACGCGGTCGGCGAGGACGGGGGCCTGATCGGCATTCGGGTCCTGACGATTCCCGGAGATGCTGCGACATACCACCTGAGTGACGTGTTCCCCGATGAGTACGAAAACTTCCAGATCCGGGTGGCTGCCTATTCTGAAGCGGATGGCGGCGGTGCGTTCGGCGATATGCCGCAGGGCTACCTGTGCGATGGCGTGGCCAACGTCACTTTCGGACCGCTGGGTCCTGTTCACTGGGGTCCTGCGTCCTAGCCCACAACGGAGGAGAAAGGTGCATCATGAATCACACAGGACATCACTCCCGGTTCGGGCTGGCGCTGCTCCGGGCACTGCTCATCGCGCTGGTGTTTGCTCTCATGCAGGGTTCCAGCACGATCACCCAGGCGCAGAGCGGCGGCGCACTCGCCTACGGATCGAGCGTGTATGGCGCGATCTCGGCAACGCAGCCGCTGGTCACATACAGTTTCACCGGGGCGGAGGGCGACTATGTTGTCGTGACCGCCGACTCCTGGACGGGAACGCTGGATATCCAGGTCGATCTGGTCGCGCCGAATGGTCTGGTGCTGGTCCGCAGCGGCCAGAACACCCCGAGCGGTGAGCCGCTGGGGGCCTATATCTCTCGATTTCTGCCGGACTCCGGTGTGTATCTGCTGCGCATTAGCGGCGCGGATGGCAGCGCCGGTGACTTCATGCTCAGCGTGCAGGGGCGCAGCGCGGCAACGGCGATGCCGCTGGACTACGGACAGTCAGTGGATGTGACGATCGCACAGAACGCCGAGCCGCAGTACTTCTCCTTCCAGGTGGAGGACTGCCCGACGACGCTGATTGTCAGCGATCCGAGCGAGGGAGAGACGTTTGCTTTCCCGTTCGTCGTCAAGGTGCGTGACCAGCGCGGTTATGCCGTCGCGCTGCTGCGGGGTGGCGAACAGCTTGAAGATTGGGTGACGGTGGAGGCGCGCAGCGGCCGCTACGAAGTCGAGGTGCTGGCGGCCGACCCGACCCTGAGCGGGTCGATTCGCCTGCTGGTCACCTGCGCGGACGACAACCCGGGCTGTGTGCCAGGCGCTTCAACCGGCGCGGCGGACTGCCCACCGTGTCCGTCGCTGGACCAACTGGTTCCGGGCGGCGCCTGTCCCGACATGAACTTCCGGGCCATCCAGGAACCGGACGGACCGAACTGGGTGACGGTCACCTGGGATGCGATGCCGGGGGCGACCGGCTACGCGGTTTACGTCACTGGCCTGATCGAAGGCGGGGGTGAGACGTATCTGACGCACGCCGAATGGGTGCCGGGCGATCCGCTGCATTTCACCTGGATCCTGCCGACGACGGGCTATGTCGGCTACAACTTCACGCTGCAAGTGCTGGTCGATGACGTTCTCCTCTGCACCGAAACCGCCCACGTCGACCTGCGCACGACCGGGCCGGACTGCCCGCCGCTGGGGCTGACCTACGTGATGACCGACCCGATAGTGCGCGCTCTGACCCTTAACTGGTCCGGCGGCTTAGGGGCGGATCAGTTCGCGCTGGACATGTACAGCATCGAGGGGGAAAGCGAAACCTACAGCGGGCGGCTGCTGCTGCCGGGAGATGCTTCCAACCGGGCCTTCGATCACTTCCCACCGCAGCTCGACGGCGTGCGGTTCGTGTTGTGGATGACCGTGGACGGCATGCTGTGCTCGGAAGAGTTGACCGTGATGTTCGACGGAACCCTGCACGCGTGTCCAGAGTTGGGCCTGACGGTTTCCGCGGTGGACGTGACGGCCGGGACGATCACCCTGTCCTGGTTCGGCCTGGAAGACATCGAGGGGTATCAGCTGGACATCTATGGCACGCCCGAGGGCGGCGCCGAGACTCTGCTTTTGATGACGGAGGTCATGCCGCCCAGCACGACGAGCATGAATTACACCGTGCCTGAGGGCTACGTCGGCTTCCGCTTCGTCCTGCGGCTGGTCGGCGGCCCGATCGAGTGTACGGATGAACTCGTCTCCGTGCGGCAGCAGCAGGGCGGTCCTTGCGCGGTTCGCGCCGATCGGGAAGGGGTGGCGGTCCGTGTTGGGCCTGGACCGATGCGCAGTATCTTCATCTACATGCCGCCAGGCATTCAGTACGAGGTGGTTGGGCAGGCTGTAGACGAGGAGGGCAACGCCTGGTGGCAGTTGGACAAGACTCGCTTCGCCGGCCACGAGAGCGTGATCAGCCTTTGGGTCCGGCAGAGCGACGTGACGCCGCTGGGCGATTGCAGCCAGGTGCCACAGACGGATATTCCGGAAGTGGTGCCGGAGCCGGAAGAGCCGAGCGGCGGATGGGGCGCCTGTGGATCGTGCGATACGTGCGGACACCCCGGGCGAATGCGTCACGTCACCGGAAGGGCTGTGCCTGTGGGATCCGACGACGTGCCGGAACCAGCAGCCAGGCGACCAACCGGGAGATGGCAGCGCGTGTTATTCGATCTCTGCTTCCATCGATATGGGGCAGTGCTACGGGGCGGGATCGGCCATGATCGACACGCCGCCGAACTGTCAGGGTGGGCTGTATACCCCTGGGACGCTGATCCAGGCGCATGCGGTCGCCGTCGATCCGAAATGCGTGGTGAAGTCGTGGACAGGCTGCGGCGCATCAGGCAGCGGAGCGAATGTCTCATTCCTGGCCAGCGGAAGCTGCACCGTCGTGGCGCATATGGGGTACTGACGGAAGGGCCGTGCTGAGGACTGAGTAAAAGCAGTGATGAGAAACGAGAGATGAGAAACGAGTCTGCCGCTGGGGCGACTCGGCTCTCATCTCTCGACCCTACTTTACCTTGCCGCGGGCGGCGACGTTCCAGATCACGTCGACCTGGACGCCGCGGATGCCATAGATCTGGTCGTGCATGTTGGTCACCACGCAGGTGTGAACCGGAATGATATGCACGACTTCGCCGACCTGCGGGGCGGGGTAGCACGCCGAGACGTCGACGTGACCGTGCTCCTCATTGAGTTTGTAGATGCGCGCGTCCGGGTACTCGACGATCAGGCCATAGCTGGGGGCGGCGTCGGTGCCCAGGCGCTCCGGCGTCAAGGTCTTGCTGCCGGCATCCAGGATCGCCCGACCGGGTGACGGCCGGCTGACCACCGTTGCGGCAATACGCATAGCGCAGTCGTCGATCGAGCACAGGTCCTTATTCAGCGTCGTCAAATCGTTGAAGAGATAGGTTCCCACGCGGATTTCGGTGAGCTCGGGCACGCTGCGCATGTGTTTGGCCGCTCCGATGCCGCCGCCACTGACGGCCTCGACGCCAATTCCATGCCCGTTCAGGCGGCCGATCACCTCTTGCAGGACGGGTCGGATTGTCGGGTTGCTCGGGTAGACCATCAGCCCGGCGAAGGTCAGATGATCGTCCTCGTCGATCATCTGGGCCAGCGCCACGCCCAACTCGACGTTGGCCCCGGTACGATGAATCTCCGTTTCCAGATCGACCATCACGCGCAGGCGAATGCCCTCGGCCGCGGCAGCGTCGGAGAGGCCGCGTATCACCCACTCGCTATCGGCCGAGACGGTCATACGGGTGTAGAGCGCCAGATCGACCAGCCGGGCCGTCTTGGCGGGGCCGACGATATTGAACGGAATGAGGATGTCGTCAAAGCCGGCTTCGGCGAAGACCTGCGCCTCACTGACTTTCTGACTGGCCAGTCCGACCGCGCCGGCGTCGATCTGCATGTGGGCGATTTCCGGGATTTTGTGCGTCTTGACGTGCGGGCGGAAGGCAACCCCGGCATCGTCGCAGTCCGCCTGCATCCGGGCGATGTTACGCTCCATCCGGTCAAGGTCGATCAGGACGGCCGGCGTTTCGAGATCGTAGATCGAAGTCATGGCCGGTGGAATTCCTCGGTTTCGCAATCCTCGCAGGCGACGGAAACGACGGATTCACCGCTCACCATGTCGGCGAACCAGTCGCGGAAGCGCACGCCATCGACCTGCATGGTGTAGAACAGGTCATAAGCGAGGATGGTGTGCGAGTCGCCCCAGGCCAGGTAGGAGCGGTAGTTGTCCATGGCGTTGAGGGTGTCCAGATGACGCAGGGCATTGGGTGCCCAATCCTCGGACTCGCCGCCCATGAAGCCAAAGAAGCCGATCTGGACCTGATCGGCAGTGGAGGTGTATTCCGCAAAGGTCGCGTTCGGAAAGGCGGCCGCCGAGTGGGCGTAGAGACCGGCGTTGAAGGAGTCGGCCGACGACGTTTCGGATGCGGCCGCCTCCGACAGGTTGGCCGACATGTTCCAGACATCCAGGCCTTCCCAGTCGGGCGGGGTGACGCCGAGTCCGGCATCGCCGAGCACAATGGCCTGGGCTTCTGAATAATGATCAAGGATGGAGGCGGCGTGGTAGATGGCGCCGTAGGCGCCGGCGCTGCTGCCGGAGATCACAAGCTGATCCGGCGACTCGTAATTGGCATAGACCCAATCGAGGACCGCGCGGGTATTGGCAACGCCATTGTATGTCACCTCCACCGCCTCTGACCCTTCGCCGTAGGTGGCAGTCGCTTCGCCGGTGTGGACGTCGGCCGAACAATACGTGATCACGGCGACGCTGTAGTCGCCCAGCGGATTTTCGGGATTGGCGAAGTCGAACACGCCTTGGTATTCCTCAAGCTCTCCCACTGCGGTGGTGGACTTGAAGGTGCTCGCCATCCTGCACGTGAAGTTGTCCCAGCAGGCGCCGCCGCCTTGAAAGTAGATATGGAGTTTTTCGGGATCGCCTGGCCGGGCCGCAAAAGTGTAGGGCGTGCCGCGCGCGCATGTCGCCCCTTCGACGGTAAGGTAATTCCATCCATCATCAAGGTCGGCGGCGGCAGGCAAGTCGCCCTGCGCCAGCGCGCCGACCGCGCCGAACAGCAGCAGGGTCAGGCACAACGCAACGTATCGGATACGCATAAAACCAGCTCCAGAAGAAAATCGATCGCGTGATTTGATTGGATACTAACTGTACCGCAATTCAGCCACTTTGTGTGGGGCCATGAAGCCAAAGGTCACCGGGCATAGAAGGGGGAATGCGTGACTGTGCCCGCCGCGATAAAACAAAACCGGGGGCTGCGATGCCCCCGGTTTTGAAACGATGTGATGCGCCTGATGATTGCTGTCCTCACCCCTGCTGCGCTTCGTTTAGCTTCCCCTCTCCATTGCATGGAGAGGGGACTGAGGGGTGAGGATCGATGGATTGCAGACACGCTCTAGTTGAAGTCGATGGTCGGGGTCGGCGCGAGCTGCGAAAGACCGCCCATGGGCACGACCGTGCTGCCGAAGGGGATCGGCGTCTGAAATGGGATCGGCGTACTGCCCGGATCGAACGTCGGGATGATCAGCGTCGGCATCGGGACCGTCGGGGTCGGCGTCGGCTGGTTGTTCAGGCCGACGTTGACCGTGCGGATAGCGGTGCCGTTGTTGGTTGCCTGGGCGACGATTCGAAGCGTGTAGGCGCCGTTTGGTTTGGTCGTCGTATCCCAGGTGACAAGCGTTCCGCCCGGCTGCTGGGCCGCAAACGGCCCACCAACGAGCTCCCAGCTGTTCGGTGCCGTGGCCGGAGCGACCTCGACGCGGAAGCTCTGGAAGTTGGGGCCGGTGACAATGCCCTGGATGGCGACCAGGCCGGTGAGCTGCTGCCCTTCGCTGAGGTTGGTGAAGCGAACCTGCGGGTTGACCGTGTTCTGGTCGCACTCCGCCGCCGGTGCGGGCGGCAGACCGGTCGGCAGGCCCAACGAGGTGAGCCAGCCCTGGCCGGCCGGGGTTTGCAGCCAGGCCACCGCCGACGAATCGCTGATGTTGGCGAAGGTACGCGTCTCACGGTTGTCCGGGCAGAACTGGTTGGCACGCAGGCCGGACCAGGTGTCGATGGCGACGGTCTGGACGAAGGAGTCCGAGGCGGCTTGCGGCGGCGAATTGGCCACGAAGAACTCGGTGCGGACGCTGCGGCAGCCCGGCGTGACATTGTTAGGATCGTAGGTGGTGCCGGTCTCGACGCAAACCTGCTGCTGGACGATGCCCTGGGGCGGCGTGAAGGCGCCCGGCTGCGTACCGGCCAGCGCCGTGCTCATGACCGCATTCCAGATCGGCGCGGCGGCCAGACCGCTGGTGTTGACGGTGGGGCCATTGTCATGCCGGCCGATCCAGACGCCGACGACCATGGTACGGCTGAAGCCCATCGTCCACAGATCTCGGTTGTCGTTGCTGGTGCCCGTCTTGGCGGCGACCTGGCCGGCGTAACCGGCGATGTTGAGCGGCGAATTGGCACCAAACGCCGGCGTGCGGGCCTGGTTGTCGCTGAGGATGCTCTGGAGCAGGTAGGCGATCTGCGGCTGCACCGCCTGGACTGACTGTACCTGGACCGTGGAGGGCAGCGGCACTTCCTGGCCGTCGGAGGTGCGGATGGAGGTGATGGCGGTCAGCGGCGTGCGCACGCCGTTGTTGGCCAGCGTGCCGTACATCTGCATCATGTCGTACAGACGCACGTCGTTGGCCCCCAGCGCGCTCGCCAGGCTGAACGTTGCCTCTGGCAGGAAGCGCAGGCCCATGCGTTCGGCCGTTTCGCGGAAGCGGTCGTTACCGATGAAGGCGTAGGTCTTGACGGCGGGCACGTTGTAGCTGTTGGCCAGGGCGTAGCGCAGCCCCTGCGGACCGTGGAAGGTGCGGTCGTAGTTGACCGGCGCGTAGGGGGGGGTGCCTTCGTAAGTGACCGGGACATCCCAGAGGATGGTCGCCGGGGTGTAGTACGAGCGCACACCGTTGATGTCCACGCCTTCGAGAGCGGCCGTGTAGACCGCCGGCTTGATGGCCGAACCGGCCTGCTGCCAGGTGAAGGCGTTGTTGACCTGCCCGGCGATGGTCTCGTCGTTGAAATTCGGACTGCCCACCATAGCCAGGATGGCTCCGGTGCGTGGGTCGGTGACCATCACGGTGCCGGTGTTGATGCCATTGATGGAGAGCGCCTGCACCTGCTGCTGAAGCGCCGATTCGGCGACGCGCTGGAGGCCAGGGATCAGCGTGGTGCGGATTTGCAGGCCGCGGCGGAAGATCTCGTTGGTGCCGAAATCGGCCTCGACGCGCTGCTGGATGTAGTTCACGAAATGCGGATACTGGACCCGCGACTCACGCGGGAGGTACTGCGCCGTTTCGACGCGAGCCTTTTGCAGGATGACCTGCGGGGAGGTGATCTGCGACTGAGTGACGCAGAATGGCTGCTGGTTGTAGGGCGCATGCTGGAACTGGAGGCAGCCGACACGGGCCTGCTGGTTCAGCACTTCATTCATGCGGGCAAAGGCGGCTTCCCGGTTGATGACCGGGTCATAGCGCGCCGGCGCCTGGATCAGGCCAGCAAGGAGCGCGGACTCGGCCAGATTGAGGTCGGCGGCGGTGTGCCGGAAGTAGAACTCCGAGGCGGCCTCGATGCCGTAGGACTGGTTTCCGAAGAAGAACTCGTTCATGTAGAGTTCGAGGATGAAGTTCTTGTCGTACTGCCGGGCGATCTCGGCGGCGACGACGATCTCTTGCAGCTTGCGCTGCGCCGAGACAGTGGTGTCCTGCAGGATGAGGCCACGGGCGATTTGCTGGGTGATGGTGCTGGCGCCGGATTCGACGCCGCCAGCCGTCAGGTTCTGGACGAAGGCGCGGAAGATGGCGATCAGGTCGAAGCCGGGGTCTTCAAAGTAGCGCTCGTTCTCGATCGAGACGATGGCGTGGATGATCTCCGGTGCCATCTGCGAGAGCGAAATTTTGGTGCGGGCGCCGCCCTGCTGGCTGGTGAGTTCGGCGATCACACTGCCGTCGGCGGCGAGGATGCGGGCCGTCTGGAACTGTGGCTGGTAGTTGGCCAGCGCGGCGATGGCCTGGCGGTACGGGTCGGCCAGGTTGTTGTAGTAAAGGACCGTGCCGATCACGACGATGGTGCCGATGATGAAGATCAGGCCGGCAGCGATGGCCGCCACGATGGCGATGGTGCGCGCGGTGTTGCGGCGCTGCCGATCGACCGCTTCCTGGTACAGATCGACATCGGCCGCCGGGGGAGCCGGCACCTGGACCGCCGCGACGCTGTCGAACTGCTGGTTGACAGGAGTCGAGGGGATGGTCACTTCGGTGTAGGCGCGGCCGGGAACGGTGGCTTCCAGGTCGACGCGCGAGGGGACCGTAGCCTGATCCGCATTGAGGAAGATTCCGCCCGTGCCGGGAAGCGTCGCCTCCGGGTCCTGAATAGGCACCTGGCGCGGCACCCAGGCCTCGTCTGTCAGGGTCGAGGTCGGCATGGTCTGGTCGCCATCGAAGACGGCCGATGCGCCAAGGCCGCTGACTCCGCCGGCAGCGGCCGCTTCTTTTTCCAGGACCGGCGGCGTGGCCGGAAGCCACTGACCATTCTCGTACTTGTACCAGCGATCGGATTCGGTGCCGAGCATCCAGTAGACGCGGGCATCGTCCAGCACCATCGACTGGCGTAGGTGCTGCTCGAACTGGGCGCGGTCGATCTGGCCGGCCGCGAGCATGCGCCGCAGATCGCGGACGCGGTCCTCGGTGTCGTGGAATTTCTGAGCCAGGACGCGTTCTTCCGGCGTCAGTATGGAAGGCGCGGCGGGTGCGCCCGCCGCGGCCCCGCTGGAATCGCGCAGTCGTTCCAACTGCTGGCGCGCATATTCGGCAGCATCCGCCCCGGCGGCATCAGCAGCGGGAGCGGCTGGCGCTGCGCCTTCGGCTGGCGTCTGCGAGCCGGCGCCGGTGGCTCCATCGCTTCCAGGTTATCGCCGGCAGCGGCTGCACTCTGCTCCAGCATTTCGAGCTGGCGGCGGGCGTAAGCGACCGGATCGGAGGGATCGAACTCGTCGGTGGCGCCGCTGATGCGGGCGCCGGCGTCGGTCTGCGTCTCTTCCGCCTGGGTGCCGGCAGCGGCGTCGGCAAGGCTGGCCAGGGCGATCAGCTCGCTCATGCTGAAGCTGTCGTCCTCTTCATCGTCGTCCATTAGTTCGAGGACGGCAGCGGCGCGCGCCGAGTCGGTCAGGGCCGGCGGTTCTTCAACCACGACGGGGGCAACCGGCTTGCTGGCGCCGTCCTCGTCGAAGGGGATGAGGACCAACTCCTGCTCGGCCTCGGAGGGCGCGGCTTCAGCCGGTGCGGCGACTGCCGCATCGGACGGAGCTTCTTCGCTGGGGATAACCAGCTCATCTTCCTCGGTGTAGGTGGTATCTTCGGGCTTCGGCAGATGCCAGGCGCCTCGTGTCTCCGGCTCGACAGATAGATCCCGCGGGAGCGACGGAATGCGCCACGCGCTCTGCTGTACGGGCGTCTCAGACTCGGTCGTTCGGCCAGGGCTTTCGGGGATGTGCCAGCCAGAACGGCGTTCTGCGCCTTCAGGATGGTCGTTCGGGCGGTCGGACATAGCCGTTTCCCTTCGTTATCGGCAAGGGTTTGCAAAGGGTTACAAGAACGATGTCCCGGACATTATAGCGCAATTCGCCTGGTTCCGCCGCGCCAGTGCCGCCTGACAGCGCTTCGGTTTGAAGGGACTAATTGGGCAGTGTGGGTCCTGGCGTGCCGGGCATGGTGTCGTCCTCGCCGCCATCCAGCGGGTCGAGCTTGCCGGTCTCGTTCAGGTTGCGCAGCACAATCGTATCGTCGATGCTGAGATCGAGCGATTGCAGTTCGAGCGTCGCCCGCTCGGACAGGTTGATCTCGGTTGCGATCACGACGACGCTGATATTGTCCTCGCCGCCACGATTGTTGGCCAGGTCGACCAGCTTCTGGCAGGCCTGATCAGGATCGCTCTCTTCGCTGGCAATAGACGCGATCTCGGCCGATTTGACGTGGTGGGTCAGGCCGTCGGAGCACATCACGATTCGATCGCCATAGCGGAGGCGAACCTCGTAGATATCGATGTCGATGTCCTCGTTCTGGCCCAGGGCCCGGTACAGGACATTGCGCATGGGGTGTTCTTCAGCCTGTTCCTGGGTCAGATGGCCGGCGGCGACCAGCGCCTCGACAAAGCTGTGATCGTCGGTGATCTGATTGATGCGCTTGCTGCGCGAATCGATCAGATAGGCGCGGCTGTCGCCCACATGGGCGATGAGCGCGCGGTTGGGGCGGGCGAACGTCACCGTCATGGTGGTGCCCATGCCGCGCAGTTCGGGCTCGTCGGTGGCGCGGCGCAGAATGCTGCTGTTCGCTTTGCGAATGGCATCGAGGACGATACTGATGATCTGCTCGTCCGGTCGTTCGTCCAGCACATGGCTGTCGGTCTGGTAAACGCTGAGCATCGCCTGGATGGCATCGACCGCGATCTGGCTGGCCTGTTCACCAGCCGCTGCGCCGCCCATTCCATCTGCGACCACGGCGATCACATAACTGTCTTCCTGCCAGAGCTGCACATTGTCTTCGTTGTTCTCGCGGACGCGTCCAATGCTGGTGCAGGCTGCGCTGCGAAGACGCCCCATGTGATCCGAACCGCCCATGCGAAGCTCCCGATGCCGATCATGCTCACCTTTATTCTATCGAGGGCGCATGTCTAAGCAAGCGAATTGCGTAAAGGTTCACTTACTATTTGAAAATTGAACGATGCGCCCGCACATCTTCTATCGTACACCAAAACGCAAATAGGCGGGGAAGCGCACTGTGCGTCACCCGGCTCCGTATGGTAGAGTTGACATCTAGTTTGCCGGAACAGGGCGGGCGGTTTGCACGCGGATGACACAACTCGCAGACTTCTATCGTATTGACAATTATATCGACACGTTTGCATTAGGGCATTATGCCCGCGTGCTGGAAGCGCAGGATCATCGCAACGGGGGCAGTGTCGCCTTCAAGGTCCTGCGCCCTGAACACATGAACGGCGCGAAGGAACCCCGATGGGAATACCGCGCGTTCATCGCGGAAGCCGATCTGTTGATGCGCCTGGTGGACAGCCCACATGTGGTCAACCTGATCGACTGCGGATTCCTGGAAGCGGCCGGAGAGGCCCCGGTTGGGGGGCAGATCGAGGCGCTGGGCCAGGATGTCCTCGCCTATGCCCGCAGCATGGATGCCATGTTCGAACGCGGCTGGCGCCCCTACCTGGCGTTGGAAAATCTGCCGCGCATGGATAATTTGTACTATCAGATGCGCCCCGACAAGCCGAGCCTGCGGCTGCGCATGCCGACGGAAGAGGGTCTGGCGCTGGCGCTGCAATTCGCGGAGACGCTGCGCCTGGCGCACCGCCAGTCGATCGTGTATCTGGATCACAAGCTGGAACACCTCTACTGGGATGGCGTCCACCTGCGCATCATCGACCTCAACAGCTCGCGGTTGCTGACCGGAAGTGACCGGTCCAACGATCGCTCCTTCATGGTCGACGTGCATAACCTGTGCGTTGGCATTCTGTACCCGATGTTCACCGGCCTCTCTCCCCAGAAGACGACCCTGCGCCCACAGCCAGGCAGCGCTTCCGACGTCGAAGCGCGCTACCAGGACGTGACGCAGCTCGACTTTGGCGTGGAACCCAGCCTGAGCCAGTCGCTGCAAATGCTGCTTCAGCGCGGCGCGGCCATGGAGATTCCGACCATCGACGCGTTCATCGACGAACTCCACGCCGTTGCCTGTTTGCATGGCTGGGACTTTCCCCGGCATTACACCAGCCCGACAAGCCGCGATGTGCGCACGCAGATGCGCGCCGGGATCAGCCGCGTCCGAAAGGGACAGGCGTACCTCCGGGAAGCGCGCGACTTGTTCCGCGAAGCCGCCATCCAGGACGGGATCTCTGAAGACCTAGAGGGAGAGCTGCGCCGCCTTGTCAAAGCTGTCAACGAGATGCTGCAAACCCGCGTTATTCCGTGATCGGCGGCATCCCGCACTGCTGATTATCCTTCTGGGTCTGCTCTCCGCCTGCACCGCGACGGGTGAGCCATCCCTTCCGACTCGGGCGGTCATCCCCTCGGTCACGGTTGTCGCGGCCGAGGTCGCTCTGTCGCCGTCGCCTACCGCCGTGGTAGGCGGCAGCGACGCGCAGGAAGCGACGCCCTTCGAAGCGCCGACGCAGACGCCAGAGCAAGCTCTCGCGCAGGTCGCTGCGACCCCGGTTGCGACCAGTGTTGTCGCGACGGCCCAACCCGCCACGCGACCATCAACCCTGGCCTCGACGGCCACCGCGGTCGCACCGACGCGCCCCATCGAGCCCGCGAACAGCCGTACGGCGCCGGCCCAGGCGGCACTGCAAGCAGCAGTCGAGCCGACAGCACAATTCTCGGCGACGGCGATTCCTTCAACGACGATACCTCCAACGGCCACGGCGGACACAACCGATCCCAGCGGGACGAGCGCAAAACCGGATGGAGAGATCACGCGCGAACTACGGCCGATCGAGGCCGGCGGGTTCCCGACGCCGATGATCACGGCGATCCGTCTGGCCACGCAGACGCCGGAGAACACGCCGACACCGTCCGCCAGTCCGTTTCCCACGCCGATCGGCGACGCCTCGGTGACCACCGCCAACCGGCAGGTGGTGAATCTGATGCGCGAGCCGTCGCTGACCTCCGACATTGTGCGGGCGGTGGCCAGCGGGGAAAACATCTTTCTGATCGGGCGCTCCTGGGATGACCAGTGGTATCAGGTCCGTCTGATGGACGGCACCGAAGGCTGGATTTTCGCGCTGTATCTCGTCGTCTGGATGGACACCAACCGGCTGGTGGTCACGCATCTGGAACCCACCCGTCCGCCGCTGGCCCTGGCCGGGTCCTTCGCGCTGGGCGGCCACGTGATGAACCTGAACGACGCGGCCTTCGGCACACTGCGCGAAGCCGGGATGACCTGGATCAAGGTGCAGCACCGCTACTACCACGGCGAACGCGGATCGGCCGTCGCGCCGATGGTCAACGCCGCACACCGTGCCGGCTTCCGCATCGTGATCGGCGTGGTCGGCGAGCGGGGACAGCTGGCCAGTGTGCCCAACTACCATGCTGCCTATGCCGACTTCGTGGCCGGCGTGGCCGCGGCGGGCGCGGATGCCATCGAGATCTGGAACGAGCCCAACATCGACCGGGAGTGGCCGCGCGGGTTCATCCACGGCGGCAACTACACCGAACTGCTGCGTGACTCGTATAATGCCATCAAAGCGATCAACACGTCGACGATCGTGATCAGCGCTGCGCCCGCGCCCACCGGGTTCTTCGGCCCGGCCGGCTGCGGTGATGGCGGCTGCAACGACGACATCTTCCTCAAGCAGATGGCTTTTGCCGGCGCGCAGAATTATCTGGACTGCGTCGGCCTGCATCACAACGACGGTATCGTCTCGCCAACGCAGCAGAGCGGCGACCCGCGTGGCGATCATCCGACGTATTTCCTGCGCGGGGTGATCAGCCGTGTGCCCTCTGAGTTCAACATTCGCCCGCTGTGCTTCACGGAAGTTGGCTATCTCTCGCCGGAGGGATATGGCCCGCTGCCGCCGAATTTCGCCTGGGCAGGCGGAACCAGCGTGTCCGAGCATGCGCAGTGGCTGGGCGAGGCCGTCGAGGTCGCGCGCGCCTCGGGCCGGGTGCAGATGCTGATCGTGTGGAACATCGACTTCGATGTGTACACGCATGAGGATCCGATGGCCGGCTATGCGATTCGCCGGCGTGATGGGGGCTGCCCGGCCTGCGCGGCGCTGGCCTCGGCGATCGGGTAGATTCCCAGACCCTCATCCCGAACTCGTCTCCCCGAGCGCCTAAAACTGAGAGGCGGGTACGGCGAGCCTTTTTCTGCGCAGGAAGATCAGCCCGATTGTCTCCACCTCCTCAATCGGTGTTTGCAGCGAATGAGACAAAATCTCATTGAGAGCCGATTTGCGCTTGACGCTGCGTTCGATGTTCTCCTATAATTGATACTAAGTATCAGTTGACAATGGAGTCACCTAGAAGATGAATCGAACGGTCGCCATGCTTTTTGGTCTGGTTGCAGGTCTGATCGTGACCTTCTCCGCCACCGCACAGTCGGAACGTTTGCAGGTCGTCGCCACCCACACCATTCTCACGGATGTCGTCCGCAACGTCGCCGGTGACGCCGCTGATGTCACGGCGCTCATGCCCGCCAATACCGATCCGCACAGTTTCGTACCCACGCCGAGCGATGTGGCCCGGCTGGCCGACGCCGATGTCGTCTTCGTCAACGGCGCTTCTTTTGAAGAAGGCCTGCTGGAGGTCATCGAGAATGCCGCGGAAGGCGTCAACATCGTCGAGGCATCGCAGTGCGTGATGATCCTGCCGTTTGGCGCGCACGATCACGCGCATGAAGAAGGACAGTCGCCTGAAGCCGAAGCCACCGAGATGCACGACGATGAACACGACTCGTCGCTGCCATCGCTGCCAGATGGGGAATTCGCCGAACGTTGCGCGGGCTACTACGAAGAGATTGCGATTCTGCATGGCGAGGCGCACGAGCATGAGGGAGACCACGCGGACGAGGACGCCCACGAACACGAGGACGGTCATGCGCATGAAACGGAAGCGCTGGGGCCGCTCTATGCGCTCGACTGCTCTGCCGGGCACGATCATGAGGCGGAAACCGGCGATGAGCACGGCCATGAAGAGGGCGGCTGTGACCCGCACGTATGGTGGGAACCGCACAACGTCATTTACTGGACGATGACCATCCGCGATACGCTGGCCGAACTGGACCCGGCGAATGCGGAAACGTACCGCGCCAACGCCGCCGCCTACATCGAGGCGCTGGATGCGCTGGTTCATGACGAAATCCGCCCGCTCATCGAGTCTCTGCCGGAAGCGCAGCGCATCCTGGTGACCGATCACGACTCGCTGGGATATTTCGCGCATGCCTACGGCTTCGAAGTGGTCGGGGTGGTGATCGCCGGGGGAAGCACGTTGGCCGAGCCGAGTTCGTCGGAGACGGCGACGCTCATCGACACGATTCGTCAGGAAGGCGTGTCGGCGATCGTCGTCGGCAGTACCGTCAGCTCAGTCATGGCCGATCAGGTCGCCGCGGAGACGGGCGCGGCTATCGTCAACATCTATACCGACTCGCTGAGCGATCCTGAAGGTCCGGCGGCCAACTACCTGGACTTCATGCGCTATAATGCGCGTATCATCATTGAGGCGTTGGTTGAGTAATCCGAATTGACCCAGGCATACGTTTCCAGCCTGTCTTCCGCCGCCGGCGCGGGACAGCCCTCGCCCGTCGAGACGTCGCCCGCACTGGTGGTGCGGAACGTCTCGGCCGGTTATTCCACTGCGCCGCGCGCGGTGCAGGATGTCAGCTTCTCCGTCAACACCGGCGAACGCGTCGCCGTGCTGGGACCGAATGGCGCCGGCAAGAGTACGTTGTTCAAGGCGATCGTCGGCCTGATCGACTTCAATGCGGGCGAGGTGTCGATTCACGAGCGGGACTGCCGGACCAGCCATGCGCTCGTGGGCTATGTGCCGCAGCAGAACCAGGTGGACTGGGAATTCCCGGCGACGGTGCGTGACGTGGTGATGATGGGCCGGCTGCGCAGAATTGGCTGGTTTCGTTTTCCCGGTCGGCGCGATCGGGCGGCGGTGGACGCGGCCCTGGAGCGGGTGGGCATGACGGGCCGGGCAAAGCGCGGCATTGCCGATCTGAGCGGCGGCGAGCGCCAGCGGGTGTTCGTCGCCCGGGCGCTGGCCCAGGAAGCGGACGTGCTGCTGCTGGACGAGCCGTTCAGCGCCGTCGACGCGGCCGCCGAGCAGGAGATCCTGGAGGTGCTGGACCGGCTGCGCGAGCAGCGCGTGACGATCCTGATCGCCACGCACGATCTGAACCTGGCTTCGACCCGTTTCGACCGCGTGCTGCTGATCAAGAATCATCTGATTGCCTATGGGACAGCGCCCGAGGTCTTCACAGCCGAAAACTTCGCCCGCGCCTATGGCAAGCAGGTCGGTGTCTTCCAGGATGGGGTTTTCTTCGTCGTCGACGAACACTGACCCGGCATGACTGGTATGAATTGAGCAATCGCCGCTATGGATCTCTATACCCTCTTCATTGAACCGATGACCTACCAGTTCATGCAGCGCGGTCTGATGGCCGCGCTGGTGGTGGGCGGCATCAGCGGAATCATTGGCTGTTTCGTGGTCGTGCGCGGGCTGTCGTTCTTCGGGGATGCGCTGGCCCATTCTATTCTGCCGGGCGTCGCGCTGGCCTATATCGCCGGTGCGGATCTGTTCGTCGGCGGTTTGATCGCCGGGGTGGGTTCGGCGCTGGGGATTGGCCTGCTGACCAGCCGGGGGCGTCTGAGCGAGGACACCGCCATCGGCGTGGTGTTTGTCGGCATGTTCGCCCTGGGCATTCTGATCATCAGCACGGCGCGCAGTTACAGCGTCGACCTGTCGCACATCCTGTTTGGCAACATCCTCGGTGTGAGCGAGGGCGATCTGCTCACCATGGCGATCAGCGCGGCGGTGGTGCTGGCCTGCGTCTTCCTCTTCTTTAAGGAACTGGTGGCGCAGAGCTTCGACCCCGGACTGCTGCGCGTGCTGCGCATGCCCGGCGAAGCGCTGCGCCTGCTGCTGCTGGTGCTGATCGCGCTGACGATCGTGGCCAGCCTGCAGACGGTCGGCATCGCGCTCATGCTGGCGCTGCTGGTGACGCCGGCGGCGACGGCGCGGATTTTTACACACCGGATGAGCTCGATGATCGTCGCGTCGGCGCTCCTGGGCATGGCCGCAGGTCTCATCGGCCTCTATCTCTCCTGGCATCTCAACGTCGCGTCCGGCGCCGCGATCGTGCTGACCTCGACGGCGATCTTCATTGCGACCTTCGTCCTGCATCGCGGGCTGGCGTGCTGCGACCCGCGGAGAGAAAAGAAAAAAAGCAAAAAAAAAAAAAAAAAAGGGGGCCCCGGGGGCCGGTTTGTTTTTCCCCCCCGCGTCCCGCCCCCAGACCTAGAGCCGCCGTCCCGCGGGGGGGGCCCCGGCCGCTTCCCCCGCGGGGGCCCGCCTGGCCGGGGGGGGGCCATCTTGGCCTTGATGGTCTCGTTGAGCTGGTTGATGGCGGTCGTCAGCTTCTCTTCAGCCGTAGGTCCTGCGGGCGCGGCGGGGGCAGCCGGCTTTTCGGCGCGGCGCTTCATCTCGTTGAAGGCGCGCACGATCAAGAAGACCACGAACGCGACGATCACGAAGGAAATCGTCGCATTGATGAATCTGCCGATCCCAATGACCACGGGTGTGACGGTTCCGTCCGCAGCGGTGGTCGATCCCAGCGTAACGGCAATCTCCGAAAAGTCTATTCCGCTCAGAAGAAAACCGATGGGGGGCATGATGATGTCGTTGACCATCGATGTGACAATGGCCCCGAATGCGCCTCCGATGATGATACCGACGGCAAGGTCAAGGACGTTGCCCCGCATGATGAATTCACGAAATTCCTTGATCACGGTCTGAGCTCCAGGGTTGCCTGTATAATAGACGCATGCTGCACATTATATACAGATTTCAGAAGTCCACCACTTTCATATAAATGGTGAGCTAACTGAGGAGTTTACGCCTTGGATCAAATCAGCAAGCCGTTCGATTCGTACATCATTTCGTACGTGACGGGCTACCCGCATGACTGCGTGATTACCTGCTTCAACGGCGATGCCTATGCGGGCCGGCTCATCTTCTATAAGGAGAGCAACGAGCTTCCGCCGAACGTCATGTTCAATGATGCCCCGTCGCTGCACTTCCATTCGCGCCACTACGACGCCATCGTCACGACGATGCGTTACGAAAAGCCGCTCATGCTCTTCTTCGTGCCGTCTTCCAAGACTGGCGGAATCATCACCAGCGAGCGCGAGCCGGTCGGCGAGCAGGAGGGCACTGGCGTGGCCCCGTCCGCGGCGACCAGCGCCGGCGTTGGAGCACAGCCCGCCTCGCCCGGTCCTATCCCGCCGCAGGGGACGTGATCGCGGGCTAGCGCGAGCCCCTCACGGAGGGCACCCACACGGAGGGGTAGACCGCCAGCATGTCGGCGGGGCTGATGGATTGAATGCGCTGTGTGCGCCACTCGGCGACATAGACGCGGAAGCGTCCGCCGCGATCGCTCATGAAGAGCAGTCGTTCGCCATCGGGGAGCCATGCCGGCAGCACGTCGGATCGGCCGGCGCGAGTGAGCTGCATGGCCGGCGCGCCATCGCGCCCGACGATGACGATCTCGTTGTCGCGGTCGATCGACGTCTGAATGGCGAGCATCGATCCGTCCGGTGACCAGGCGGGCGCATGCCAGAACGTTCCGGTACTCAGTTCCTGCGTGTCGGTGAGCTGCCGCAGGTCGCCGCCATCGGGTTTCATGACGAACAGGTTGCGATACAGGCTGCGCACCGAGAAGAAAGCGATCGACTGGCCATCCGGAGACCACGAGGGGCTGATATCCCAGGCCGGGTCCTGCGTGAGATTGCGAACCTCGCTGCCGTCGGCGCGAGCACGGAAGATGTCGGCGTTGCCATCGCGCCAGGAGACGAACGCCAGCCACTGGCCATCCGGCGACCAGGAAGGAAAACGGTCGTCCCACAGGTGATCCGCCAGGACTGAAGGATTCTTCCCCGGCTCCAGCGGCTGCGTGACGTCGAGAATGTACAGATCGGTCTGCGCGCCGACATCGACTTCGAAGGCGATGCGGGTGCTGTCCGGCGACCACGCGGGATGATAGCCGTAGCGGACCTCCTGCGGGGCCGCGCGACGGATAGTGCCATCGGCCGACATCAGATAGAGCGAGCGAATGCCCTGCTCACGCGTGGAATAAAAGGCCATCTGCGTCCCGTCGGGCGACCAGGAGGCGCTCGTGTCGTGGGCGGGATGATCGGATGCATTGACGGTGATGTTCCGGGCGGCGTCCATGAGAAAGATGTCGGCGGCGATCGCGTTTTGCCGCTGGACCAAGTGAACGACTTCCGACTCGAAGGTGATCAGCATCCCCGGGCTGGCGCTGGCGACGACGAGCGTAGCGGCACACAGCACGACCGCCCCGCCGAACAACCTCAAAGCCAACCCCGCCAACCAGCGAACCATTCTTTTCCCCTGCACGGCTTCTACACGGCGCTCATTATAGCGTTGCATAGGCAGTCCACGGCCCGGGCGGCTTGCTGGGCACATCTTCGGCTGATAGAAAACCGAGAGAGGACTGGCCGGATTTCGCAGGGCTGACTCTCGTCATGGCTACGCCCGCCGAAGACTGAAGCGCCTCGGCTACGGAACCGACAGGTCCACTGAAGGGACCGAAAAACAAGGACGCAGCCAAAGCTCCTTTAGTGAGCTTGTCTTTGCCTAGCCGACGGGTTTCCATCAGCACCCTCGGCTGGGCAGCACGAACTATCCGGACCGGCACATTCATTTTGGTTGTTTGTGATTAGGGGCGCACACGGGCGCGCCCAAAAAACACGCCGAATCCTGACTCTGCAGACACGCTCTCACAACTGCCCATCTGAATCGAACGGATCCGGCTCGATGTGCGCATAGTGATCGTGTCCAGCAGGCGATTCGCGATCCCTGCGGCCTGGCGTTATATTGTTAGAACATGCGTCTCAAACGGAGGGGTTCCATGGTCCGATCGATTGAGCTTGTGACAGACATTCCGGCTTCGCCGAAGGCAGTGTATGAGGCCTTCACCAGTCCCATCAAGACGCGCTCCTGGTTATGCGACTACACCTACCTCAGTCGCTATCAGGGCAACCGATTCCTGTTCGCCTGGAATAACGGCTTTGCCGCCACTGGCCAGTACAAGACGCTGGAATCGCCGGGGCGTGTGGCGCTGACCTGGACGGGCGAGGGCGATCCGGGCGTGTCGACCGTCGAGGTGAGCATCACCGAGCAGGGCGAGGGCAGTCGTATCGACCTGCGCCACACCGGGCTTGGCGAGGGGGAGGGCTGGGATCGGGTCTACGAGACGATGAGCCGCGGCTGGCGCGACAGCCTGGAGCATCTGGCGTATTTCCTGAGCACCGGCCTGGACGCGCGCGTCATGCGACGCCCGATGATTGGCGTTGGCATCGGCTTTATGGAGGAGGGCACGGCGGAAAGCCTGGGCTTCCCAACGCGCGAGGGCATTCTGCTCAGCGGCACGGTTGAAGGCATGGGGGCGCACGACGCCGGCCTGCGTGGCAACGACCTGCTGGTCAGCATGGATGGGCATCCCCTCAAGGAATATGGCGATCTGGCGACGGCGATGGCCGGCAAAGCTGGCGGTGACGTGGTCGAGGTGGGCTACTACCGCGGACCGGAGTTCCAGACGGTCTCGATGCGGCTGACGGAACGGCCGAAGCCAGCGGTTCAGGAGTCGGTGGCGGCGCTTGCGAACCTTCTGCGGAGCGGGCATGTCGACCTTTGCGCGGAGCTGGATACGCTGCTGCAGGGGGCCAGCGAGGACGACGCGGCACGCCGCCCGGCGCCAGAGAGCTGGAGCGTGAACGAGAATCTGGCCCACCTGATCTTCACCGAACGCTTCAACCAGATGAATGTCTTCGGCTTGATGGGCGGCGACGATCACTATGCCTGGCCGGACAACAACGCGGCCCAACTGAGCCCGATTCTCGCCCTGTATCCGAACCGGACGGCGCTGGTGGACGGGTTCAAGCGCGAGATGGCGGCTTCAGCAGCGCAGATCGCGGCACTGCCAGCGACGCTGATGGAGGACGTTCCGTTATATTTGACGCTCAACCAGATCTGGTCGGGCATGGCGGATCATGCGCGCGAGCACTTCCAACAGATGCGCGAGGCGCTGACCGTCGTCAAAGGCGTGACCACCGCTCCCTGATCGTGCTTTTCATGATGTAAGGATGGCGCAGATCGCTATACACTAGTCATACATTGAAGCACGGGGCCGGACGTCTGTCCGGTCTGGACAGCAAAGGGAGTGTACGACGATGCGGCTGCAAGATCTCAACTGGATGGACGTGGAGCGTTATCTGGAGAATGACGATCGCATTCTCCTCATCACCGGCGCCACCGAGCAGCACGCGTATCTCAGCCTGATGACCGACATCCTTATCCCGTCGCGCATTGCCCTGGCGGCGGTGGAGCATGAACCGGTGCTGGTCGCCCCGGCACTGCACTTCGGCATCAGCGAGGAGTTTGCCGACTTCCCCGGCACGATCACACTCAGCAAGACGACCTTCGACGCGGTGCTGAGCGAAATCGTCGAAAGCCTGATGTACCAGGGCTTCCGGCGCTTCTTCGTCCTCAACGGGCACGGCGGCAACCAGATGCCCGCCCATTTACAGGACTTGCAGCTTGACCGCGAGATTCGCATCGTGTGGTACGACTGGTGGCGCAGCGGCATCGTCGCTGACTTTGCGGCACAGCACCACCTGGAAGTGGATCACGCCAACTGGGGCGAGAACTTCCCCTTCAACCGCGTGTCAGAGTCGCCCAAAGGGACCAAGCAGCCGGTCAACCTGGCGTTGATTGACGGCGGCGCTTACCCACGCGATGTGCTGGGGGATGGCAATTTCGGCGGTCCGTATCAGGTGGATGACAGTCTGATGATGGCGTTGTTCGAGCTGGTGGTGGCGGACGTCGTGGCCAGGCTGCGCGAGCTGGATGCCGCGGACGCGTAACTCAAGCGGCGCGCCACAACGAGACGGCGCAAATTGAGGAATAAGAGCAGAGGCGCTTCGCGTGACGCGGAGCGCCTCTGTTTTCTGATGGCATACTGCACGATGAACGGTGTTGTCCGGTCAGGCGCTCGGCGTGTGTTCGAAATAGACTCGCAGCACCATACGGCCCAGACGCAGTTCGTCGCCATTGCGCAGCACCCGGACCTCCCGCGGATAGAGCTTTTGCCCGTTGACGTGGGTGCCGTTGGCGCTCTTCATATCCGAGATGCTCAGGATGTTGTTGCGCTTGTTATGCTGGAGCGCGACATGGAGCCGCGACACGCCGAGGTCGCTGGCATTGTGGGCCGCCAGATCGATGTCCGGCTGGACGGTGCCGCCGTCGCTGCGCCCAATGACCACCTCATGCCGGTGTTCCTGCGGCCGAATTTTGAAGCGCGGCGCGTCCTTCATGCCGCTGACCGCCAGGATGAGGGTCGACTCGTCGCCAAAGTAGTCGGCCGAGGGAAGCAGTCCGGTATCGTCGAAGCGCACGGTATCGAAGGCGGCGGCTTTGTCTTTGGCCAGGAATTCGCCGCAGGAGAAACAGAACACATCGGTGGATTTGTTGGGCTTGCGGCAGTGCGGGCATCGCACCATGTCCTCGGCAAGCGGCGCGGGCATGGCCGGCATGGGTGTGGTCTTGCCCTGCATGGCCGCGGCCTCAGTGGTCTGCGATTTTCGGACGGACGCGGACTCCAGCCGATTGCGCAGCGAATCTCGCTGCGGAGGTGAACTCGACGGTGGCGTCGATGATGGCGGTACCGAGGGCGGTGGCACTGATGGTGGCGGTGTGGAGGGAGGCGCTCCCGAATACGGGGGCGCAGAATATGATGGCGCGGAAGAGAGCGGCTCCGGTTTTGCTCCGCCTCGTTGTGATTCCCAGGACCGCACGCGGCGTACCAGTTCGGCCCTGTCGCCGGGTTCAAGGAGTTCAATGCGAAGTCGGAGCGCCTCCAGGGACGATTTCGCGTCGCGTCCGCCCTGTCGAAGCTCTACATATTGCTGAAATGTATCATCGGCAAAGGACATGGCTCACCGATCGGGTCCTCAGAGGAAGTTTTGTCTACACCATCATTATAACCACAACGCTCGTTGGCAATGATAGACGTTCGGTGAGACCAGTACTACAGAACCCCCTGACGGCGCCTGAAGGTCAGAAGTTGATCTCCAGCAGGGTGTAGCCGCGAGTATTGATGGACGCCAGGCGAGCGCGAATGAGCGGTAAGTAGCCATCGTTGCCGGGCGCGAACGTCGCGCCGGGCGGGAGCTCGACGCGCAAAGCGTAGGTCCCCGGGGCGACGTAGAACCGGTAGCTGCCGTTTTCGTCGGTCACGGTCGTGGCCAGCGGCTCGTCGTCCGGGTTGAGCAGGGTGACGGTGACGCCCTGGTAGGGCAGGATGATCGGGTAGCCACGTTCATCGCGGGTGCGGCCACTGACGGTTCCGCCGACGACGGCGGGCGCACTGCACAGGCTGAAGGCCAGAGGGCCGACGCTCTCCGGCAGGCGATCGATGCGGGGCTGGAAGACGGTGAACTGCTCACCGCCGTAATAGAAGGAAGGCGTGGCCAGGCCGAAGAGTTCGCGCCGGTTGACGCCCCCGCCGGCGCCGACAGTGATGATGGCGATCTGTTCGGCGCGCAACAGCTCCCCGCGGCGGTAGGCATCGGTGGCGCTGATGCCGTCGGTGATCAGGACCAGAGCGCGGGTGACGTAGGGCCGGGACTCGGCCAGCAGCGCCTGACCAGCTTCCAGGGCGACGCGGAAATCGGCCGCGCCGCCGGTGACGCTCAGCCCGCCAATGGCGCCGGCGACCGCGCCGCCATCGCCGCTCAGGCCGAGGCGCGCCTGTGCCGTCTGGTCGAAACCAATGACGCCGAGCCGGACGCCGCCCATCGGCAGCGCGCCGACCGTCGCAGCGGCGAAAGCCTTCAGGCGGTCGAAGTCTTCGGGTGCGGCGCTGCCGCCGGTGTCGATGAGCAGGACGGCGTCGATCACGCATCCGCCGGACGCCTGTGCCAGAGCCGTCTGCGGCGCGGAAGCGGCGAAAACACCCATGGCGACAAGACCGATGTAAAGGAGGGCACTCCAACGCAGCACGCGCATCGCTTCACCTCACCCAGAGCACAACGCAGGAATGAAGGACTGCCGCGAACGATCGCTGCTGGCGATGGGGCAGCCCACCTCAAGCATAACGCCAAACACCTTGTTCTATGGGGCGGTTTGCCTACGGTCGGCCGATTGCGCCGCTCGATGCTATCATTGGGGGCATGCGCGCCTACTACTCCGATACGTTCGTCCTGCCCCTGCCACCGGAACACCGCTTCCCGATGGCCAAGTACCGCCTGCTGCGCGAATGCGTGCTGGCGGAAGGCATTATCCGCCCAGAATGCCTGTTTCTCCCCGAGGCGGCGACCGACGAGCAGATCCTGCGCGCTCATGATGCCGACTACCTGTACCGGGTGCAGAATGGTCTGCTGGAACCACTGGAGATCCGCCGCATCGGCTTCCCGTGGTCGCCGGAAATGGTCGAGCGGTCGCGGCGTTCCTCCGGGGCGACCATCGCCGCCTGCCGCGCCGCGCTGGAAGATGGGGTCGCCGCCAACCTGGCCGGAGGGACGCATCACGCCTTTCGAGATGCCGGCGCGGGGTACTGCGTCTTCAACGATAGTGCGATTGCTGCCCGGGCCATGCAGGCGGAAGGCCGGGCGCGGCGGATCGTGATCCTGGACTGCGACGTGCACCAGGGCGATGGCACGGCGTCAATCCTACGCGGCGATTCGTCGATCTTCACGTTCTCCGTGCACGGCGCGCGCAACTTCCCGTTCCACAAGGAAGTGAGCGATCTGGATGTCGAACTGCCGGATGGAACGACCGACGACGACTACCTGATGGCTGTCGAAGAGGGCGCGCGTCGGGCGATCGCCGTGGCGGGCGCGGACCTGGCGCTGTATCTGGCCGGCGCCGATCCCTTCGAGCGCGACCGGTTCGGTCGGATGAAAGTCAGCATGGCCGGGCTGGCCGAGCGCGACCGCATCGTCTTCGGCCTGTGCCGGGAGGCCGGGCTGCCGGTCGCCGTCTCGATGGCCGGTGGGTACGCTCCCGACGTGGACGACATTGTCGCCATTCACACGCAGACCGTGCGTATCGCGGCCGCCCATTGTCCGTAGGGAAGATGGCTGCCGGTCCGTGATAGGATGGGGCCATCACACTGTGACGGAGACATCCAGGTGCAACGGAGCCATCACACGACGATGGGGCCATGTTCAACCGACTGATCACCCGTTTTCGCCAGCTTTCGCGTTTGAAGCGTCTTCTCCTGCTGTTCGGCATTGCCGCCATCGCCGGTGTTGCCTTCCTCTACGCCTGGCTGTTCGTCGATTTGCCGGCCATCGACCGGATTCATGCGGGCATGGCGCTGCCTTCCACGCGTATCACCGACCGCAATGGTCGCCTTCTGTACGAGATCATCGCCGATGCCGAGAATGGCGGCCTGAACACGGCTATTCCGCTTGACTCGGTGCCGCAGCACTGCATCAATGCGGTGATCGCCACCGAAGACGCCAATTACTACAATCATCCGGGGGTCGACATCGTCGGCGTCGTGCGCGCCGTGTGGATCAACCTGCGCGGCGGCGAAGTGCTAGCCGGTGGCAGCACGATCACGCAGCAGGTGGCGCGCACGCTGCTGCTCGACCCCGAACAGCGGGCGGAGCGTTCGCTGCGGCGTAAGCTGCGCGAGGCGATCCTGGCGGTGCAGCTCCAGAACGCCTATAGCAAAGACGAAGTGCTGGCGCTGTATTTCAACCAGTCGTACTTCGGCAATCTGGCCTATGGCATCGAGGCGGCGGCCGGGGCGTATTTCGGCAAGAACGCGCCGGAGTTGTCCCTGGCCGAGTGCGCCCTGCTGGCCGGGCTGGTGCAGCTTCCGGCCCTGTACGATCCTCTGACCGACCTGGAAGCCGGTATGGCGCGGCAGAAGGTCGTTCTGGGGCTGATGGTCCAGGCCGGTTATTTAACAGCCGAAGCGGCCGAGGCGGCCGAGCAGGAGCCGCTGCGGTTCGCCGCCGCGCCGTTCCCGATCGAAGCGCCGCATGCCGTGATGGCGGTGATCAAGCAGCTTGAACGGGAGTTCCCCGAACAGCTCATGCGCGACGGGCTGGAGGTGACGACCACCATTGACCTCGACTGGACGCGGCAGGCGCAGGCCATTGTCGGGCGGCAGCTCGACGCGCTGAACCACCCCTCCAGCGCCGCCAAAGCCCCGGCCAATGCCAACAACGCCGCCCTGGTCGCGCTCGATCCATTTACCGGGCAGGTGCTGACACTGCTGGGCAGCCCGGACTATTTCGACGAAAGTATCGACGGAGCCGTCAACGCGGCGCTGGCGCTGCGCCAGCCGGGCAGTGCGCTTAAGCCGTTCACCTATGCCGCGGCGATGGACCCGGCGCGCCCACAGCCGTACACGGCGGCGACGATGTTGATGGACATCGAGACGCCGTTCGTCACCCGGCAGTTGGAGAGCTACACACCGGCGAATTATGCCCAGGTCGAAAATGGCCCGGTGCTGGTGCGGGAAGCGCTGGCCTCTTCGTTCAACATCCCGGCGGTGCTGACGCTGAACGCTATCGGCATCAGCAGCCTGATCGAGCTTGGCGTCGATGCCGGGCTGTCGACGCTGGGCGGCAACAGCGCGCTCGATCTGTCGGTCACCCTGGGCGGTGGCGAAGTCCGCCTGCTCGATCTGACGTCGGCCTACAGCATCTTCCCCAACGGCGGCTGTCGGGTCGAGCCGTCGCTGATTCTGCGGGTGACCGACGCCAGCGGGGCGGTGCTGAAGCAGTGGACCCCGCCGGTAGGCTGCGGCCAACCGGGCAGCACGCAGGTGATCGATCCGCGCGTCGCCTGGCTGATCGGCGACATTCTCAGCGATGACACGGCGCGGGTGCGGTCGTTCGGGCGCTACAGCGCGCTGACCATCGGCCGGCCGGCAGCGGCCAAAACCGGCACGACCACCGATTTTCGCGACAACTGGGTGGTGGGCTACACGCCGAATTTGGTGGTCGGGGTGTGGGTGGGCAATGCCGATAACTCGCCGATGGTCGACGTGACCGGGGTCAGCGGGGCGGCGCCGATCTGGAATGCGTTCATGCGCGAGGCGCTGATCGGCCAGCCGGAGCTGGAGTTCGCCCGGCCGTCCGGCCTCACGCAGCGCGAGGTCTGCGCGCTGAGCGGCCGGTTGGCGACGCCTCAGTGCCCCCGCCGCCGGCTGGAATGGTTCATCGAGGGGACCGAGCCGTCGGAGTACGACGACTTTTACCAGGTTTTCCAGATCGACCCGGCGACCGGACTGCTGGCGGACGACACCACGCCGGAGGCGCAGCGGGTCGGGCAGGTGTTCGTGGTGCTGCCGCAGGAAGCGCGCGACTGGGGTATTCGCAACGGGTTGATGCCGCCGCCGCAGGGCGCGCCGGTGTCGCCGACCGACCGCAGGGACGACGTGCGTCTGCTGGAACCGGACCCCTATACCATCTTCGAGATCTCGCCGCTGCTGCCGGTGAGCGCCCAGCGCATCCGGCTGACGGTCGGCGCTCCGCCCGGTACGCAGGCGATTGCGTATCTGCTGGATGACGAAATGGTGGCGGAGGTCGACGCCGCGCCGTGGAATCACTGGTGGACGCTGGAAGTGGGCGATCACACGCTGGTGGCACGAGCGACCCTGGCCGACGGCAACACGCAGGACAGTGAGCCGGTGACGTTCCGGGTGGTCGAGGATGATCCGAACCGGCCGGGGTAGGCGCGTCTTTTCGCTCAACGCAGTCCGTACCACCTATCCTGTGCTTCATCTCCTCCACCAGGATGCTATAATACGCGGTTGATCGCACGCCGCGCAGACGCCCAACCGGGCGTTTGTCGTCTAGCGCAGAGATAACGCACCTATGCAAATTCATCGTGACTATTCGCAGCCGTTCTTCAGCCAGCGCCGGCGCCGCCGGGGAAGCTGGCGCTGGCTGCTGCTGTTTATCATCTTGATCGGCGGCTTTCTGTTTTTCGTGGACAGCAACTTCAGCCAGCTGCAAATGGTGGCGCTCGACATGGTGGGACAGGCCCCCACCGCCACCCCATTCGCCAGCGAACTGGCGACCATTGGCATGGATTTCTTCGTGCGCGGCGACCTGGAAACGGCCCGCGATTACTTCCGACGGGCAGTGATGCAGCAGCCGACCAATGTCGATTACCTGTACGAGTATGGCCGCATTCTGCTGGAGCTTGGCGTCGACGCGCTGGAACTGTTTCCTGAAGCCGTGCAGGTTGGCGACGCGGCGGTTCAGTCGGCGCCCAGCGATCCACGCGGCTATGCAATCAAGGCGCGGGCGCTGGATCTTTCCGGCGATTCGGCCAACGCCATCCCGGTCGGGCAGGCGGGTTTGCAGAATGACGCCGGCTTTGCCCCACTGTACACCGCGCTCAGCAGCGCCTATCGCAACATCGACCGCTATGACGTGGCCATCGACACCGCTGAGAGAGCGATCGAACTTGACCCGCTCGATCCCAGCGCACGGCGCGTGTATGCGCTGGCGCTGATCTGGGTGGGACGGCGGCAGGAAGCGCTCGATCAGTTGGAGCAGGCGGTCGGATTGAATCCGAACCTGGTCGCGCCTTACTTCGAACTGGCCAGCATGTACCGCGCGCTGGCCGTGACCGACACCGCGCAGGGGCAGGAATACTACGAACTGGCCATCGCCACTTATGAGCAGGTGATCGCCATGCAGCCGCGGAACGCCAAGGCCTATCTGCGCCTGTGCGAAGCCTATACACAGGTCGGCGAGCACCGACGGGCGCAGGGCTACTGCGAGGACGCCCTCAACCTGCGGCCCGAGTACAGTGAAGCCTGGCGTGCCCTGGGGCAGACGCAATATCCGCAGCGCAACTACGAAGGCGCGATCGAGTCCTTCGAGACGTGCGTGGCGCTTCAGTCGTCCCGACCCATTGCCGACCAGGAGATCGAATGCCACTACCTGCGCGGGCTGGCGCATTACTATCTGGGTCAGTGCCCGGACGCCTGGGAAATTCTGAGCGACTCCGTCAACCGTGTGCGGCAGACCAGTGACGATCCCGAGAACCCGGTGCTGATCAACTCGCTGGCCGGCTTGCGGCTGGTCACGGAAAACTGCACCGGCTTCGGAGGGCGCGCACTGCCGACGGCCATCCCGCCGACCGCGATCCCGCCAACGCCGATCGGCGGCTGAGCGGCTGGCGAGAGGACGACGACGATGTATCTTCGCACTCCAAAACGCTATCAGCAGAAGAAGCGCCGGGTGCACCTGGTTTCGACGCGCTGGCTGTGGCTGTGGATTCTCACACCCCTGGTGGTCATCGGCGGCTATCTCGTCTATCTCAACGCTGACGAGATCGGCCCGCCGATCCGGCAAGCGCTGAGCGACGGCATCTCCAGCGCGGGGGGCAGCATCGCCACGATGGTCGCCCCTACACCGCTGCCCACGAGCGATCCGACCGAACGCCTGGCCGCCGCCGATGCGCTGTGGATGCAGGGGGCGATCGGGCAGGCGGTGGAGGAGTACGGCGCCCTGGTGGCGAACGCCCCCAACGATGTGCGCTCGCATTATCGCTACACCTATGGACTCTTGGTCGAGCGCCGCAGCGCGGAGGCGCTGACCGCTTCTGAGCGGGCCGTCAATGCCAATCCGTTCTCGGCGGATGCCTGGGCCATTCGCGCCTGGGCGCTCTCGCGCAACGGCTTTTACGCACAGGCGATCGCCGCCGCGTTACAGGCCCTGTCCATCGACGCCGATCACGCGCCGGCGCTGGCCTTCATGGCGGAAGCCTATCTGGATGCCGAGCAGACTGTGGCCGCCGAAGAGCGCATCAACCAGGCGCTGTCCGCTGACCCGGAAAACGCCGAGGCCTATTACGTGCGCGGCCTGTGGAACGTGGCGGCCAATTTTGATTTCACCGCCGCGCGCGACGATTTCAGCACGGCACACGATCTCGCGCCGAACATGCCGAACATCATGGTCGAGCGGGCCTGGGCCGACTGGAGCCTGCAAAATTACGACGTTGGCCTGGACACGCTGGAGCAGGTGCTGGAGTCCAACCCGAACAACCTCGATGCACTGTACGCCCTGGGGTATTTCCAGTACCAGGTCTATGGCGACCCCAACAAGGCCAGCGACTACCTGGGCCGCTGTCTGGTGGCGGACCCGCAGAACATCTCCTGCCTGAACTACATGGCCACCGTTCAGATCGGGTTGGGCAATCCGGAAGCCGCCGCCGAGCACTACCAGCGCATTGTCGACACCGGCACGCAGGACCCGATCTACTTCCTGCGCGCCGGGCGCACCTACGCCGACCTGGGCGACTGCCGGCGGGCGACCCCACTGCTGCGCACCGGACTCGGCTTGGAGCAGGAGAGCGAGGTCCCGGATGTCGAGCGGCTGGCGGCCTTCGAGGAATATCTGATCCAGTGCGGCGCGCCGCTGAATCCGCAGTTTGCCGATCCGGCAGAGCCGGAGACCGAGGCGACGGAGGAGTCGCTGCTGGTGCCGCTGGGAAGTTCGTAAGGAGAGAAGGGGAACCGGTCACAACGACTCAGAGTCTCGTGAACTGGATGAAGCGCCGTTCCCGCACGTGTAGGGAACGGCGTTTTTTATGCCCGTTGGCGCTGAAATGGATCCATAGCAGGGTCGGGCGGGCGGGGATAGAATTAACCATTCTAGAGCCGTTTCCGGAGAAATCTGATCATGTCAACCGCTACCATCGTGCAGCAGAACCGCGACTTCACGCTGACCAGTTGGTCCGCTCAGGGGAACTGGAATCCCATCGTCTTCGACCATGCCGAGGGCATCTATCTGTGGGACAACGAGGGCAAGCGCTATATCGACTGGTCATCGCAGCTCGTCAACGTCAATGTCGGTCACAGCCACCCCCATGTCGTGCGCGCAATTCAGGAGCAGGTGACGAAGCTGACCTACGTGCAGCCCAGCCATGCGACGGAAGTCCGTGGCCGTCTGGGTGAGCTGATCGCCGAAGTGACCCCCGGCAACCTCACCAAAACCTTCTTCACGCTGGGCGGCGCAGACGCGATCGAAAACGCCATGAAGATCGCCCGGCTGTACACCGGCAAAGACAAGATCCTCACCCGCTACAAGTCGTATCACGGCGGCACCTTCGCTGCGGCCAGCGCCGGCGGCGACCCCGCCGGCTGGGCATCGAGCCGGGCGTGCCCTGGATTGTGCGCCTGCCCGATCCGTACGCCTATCACAGCCCGATCTACAAGGGCCGCACGCAGGAAGAGGGCGACCTGATCGTCGCCGAGCTGATCGAGGAGATCGTCCTCCAGGAGGGGCCGAAGCAGTGCGCGGCGATCCTGCTGGAAGGCTACAGCGGCAGCAGCGGCATCATGCAGCCCTCGGCGGTGTTCTGGTCGCGCATGCAGGAGATCGTCGACCACTACGACATGCTGCTGATCGTGGACGAAGTGATGAGCGGGTGGGGGCGCACGGGCGAATGGTTCGGCATCGATCACTATCCGGATGTGAAACCGGACATTCTGGTGACGGCCAAGGGCCTGACGAGCGGCTACGTGCCCCTGGGCGCGACCGTCGTCACCGACGAGGTGGCGGCCTTCTTCAACGATCATGTTCTCCAGGGTGGTCTGACGTACAGTGCGCACGCCCTGGCCTGCGCGGCGGCGATCGCCAATATCGAGGTTTACCGCAGCGAAAACCTGATCGAGCGTTCGCGTGAAATGGGCAAGATTCTGCGCCGCGGCCTGATGGATCTGGCCGAGAAGCACCCGGTCATCGGCGACGTGCGCGGCGCGGGGCTGCATCAGGTGATCGAGCTGGTCAAGAACCGGGACACGCGCGAGCCGATTAGCCCGTTCAACGCCCCCTTCACGGAGCCGATGCAGAAGATCAACAAGACGTTCAAGGAGCACGGCCTAAGCACGCTGGTGCGCTGGAACTACGTGTTCAGCACCCCGCCGCTGGTCATCACCGAGGAGCAGATTCAGGAGGGCTTGGCGATTCTCGACGCGGCGCTGGATCAGGCCGATCCCTACTACGAAGGGTAGCGTTTGACCAAAGTGAGGCATGGTTGCCTGACCATGCCTCGCTTCACCGATAGCTTCCTGGAACGTCGTGCGGTCGGTCAGTCGCCGGCCTGTACCCCGCGCTGCGGGAGCACCGGCGATGGCTCCGTTTCCTCACTCTGCTCTCCGTGTGGCCGCACATGCCTGAGCAGGGTCGCCGTCAGCACGACCAGCCCCACAAAACCGACGACGCCGATCAACGCATTGAGCTGCATGCCGCGGACAAAGGCCTGATGGGCTGCATCGAGGACCTGGGCGCCGAGCGCACCCGGAAGTTGGCCAGCCGCTTCGACGGCGCCTCCCAGCGTTCCCTGGATCGTTTCCAAGAGGCCGGCTGACACTCCAGTCGGCAGATTCGCAGCCACCTCAGCGCGATAAATCGCCATCCCCAGACTGCCCAGAACCGCCAGGCCGAGTGCCCCTCCCAGCTCCGCACCGGTTTCGCTGAGCGCCGACGCTGCGCCGGCGCGTTCAGGTGGGGCTGCACTGACCACCATATCGACCGTCAGCGTGAAGGTGAAGCCGAATCCGAAGGACATAATGGCGTTGCCGATGACGACCAGCGCCAGCGAGTCGGTCTGGATCAGGGTTAACAGCGCCATGCCAACCGTCGCCAGAACGAGGCCACCTGCCACAACTGATGCAGGCGGAAAGCGGCGCACCACCCGCGGAGAGAGGTTGGAGCCGACGATGAACATCACCGAGCCGGGCACCGACCACAAACCTGCTTCCAGCGGCGATAGGCCGAGAACCAACTGGAGATACTGGGCGACAAAGAGGAAGATGCCGAATCCGAAGAAGATCCCGAGCGTGTAGGTGGCCAGCGCCGCGCTGAATTCCGGCACGTGGAACAGCCGCAGGTCGATCAATGGATCGGTCAGGATGGTCTGGCGCCGGACGAACAGAACCCCGACAGTCAGGCCGGCGATCAGCGAGATGGCGGCAAGGGCGGTCAGCCCGCTTTCGGCGAATTGCTTGATCCCGACGATGATCAGCAGCACGGCTGCAAGCGACATGCCCGCGCTCAGCAGGTCGAATCGGCCGGGATTGGGATCGCGAAACTCGGGGAGCAGTCGCCGACCCACGATGAGTAGTACCACCATGACCGGTACGCCAAGCAGGAAGACCGATCCCCAGGCGAAGCTTTCGAGGAGAATGCCGCCCACGAGAGGACCGACCGCGCTACCGACGGAAAAGCCGGACACCCAGATTCCGATGGCGACTGTGCGCTGCTCGGCATCGAGAAACATGTTGCGGATCAACGACATAGTGGAGGGCATCAGCGTTGCCCCGGCAATGCCGAGGAGGGCCCTGGCGGCGATGAGCATGGTGGCGCTGGTCGAGAAAGCAGCCAGCACAGAGGCAAAACCGAACGCCGTGGCTCCCAGCAGGAGCAGGCGCCGACGGCCAATGCGATCGCCCAGCGTGCCCATCGTGATCAGCGACCCGGCGATCATGAAACCGTAGATATCGGTGATCCACAGGAGCTGGGAACTGGTCGGTTTGAGATCGGCAGTGAGGGCTGGAACGGCCAGATGGAGCACCGTCAGGTCCATGGCGATGAGCAGAGTCGGCAGCATGAGCACCGCCAGTCCGATCCATTCACGTCGTCCGGCGCGTCCGTCTGCGGCCTGCGCTTCACGCGTCGTCTTGCCGGTCCCGGTCATTATGTCTCCTTGGTGCCGTCTTTCTGACGCGCACACTTGCACGCTCTGAAGGCGCGCTGCGGGCTGAAGGGAATGTCTGACGCTTGGATGATTTTGGACGTGGGGACCCCAACACCGTGCTGGAGGTGGGGCATATGAGGAGGCAGTTGTCCCACAGGATATAATAGAATATCTGTTCTTATATGTCAATAGACTATGGCAGAAGAAAGTTTGTGGGAAATGCGCAGAGGACTGCGCACGGAGTGCTGGGTCTCCTGCGAAGTCCTCTGCATTGTCGTATCAATGGGTTGTCGTCAATCCACAAAGCGGTATTTGACCAGAGTCCAGAGAGCGATCGGGGCGTCGGTCCACTTGATCTTCTTGCCCTCGGTCCACTCGCGGCCGTTGTAGGAGATCGGCACTTCATAGATGCGGATGCCCTGTTTGAGGACCTTCGCGGTGAACTCCGGCTCGAACTCGAAGCCGCGCGCATGGATCTTCATGCCGCGTACCACCTCGGAGCGGAAGACCTTGTAGCACGTCTCCATGTCGCTGAGGATGGCGTTGTAGAGGATGTTGGTCACCAGCGTCAGACCCTTGTTGGCGACCATGTTCCAGAAGTTCATGGCCTTGCGCGGGCCACCCAGGAAGCGCGACCCATAGACGACGGTGCTGATCCCCTCCTGAAGCGGGCGGATGAGCAGGGGGTAGTCACGCGGGTCGTATTCAAGGTCGGCATCCTGAATCAAAAAGATGTCGCCGGTGGCGTGCTGAAAACCGGTGACCAGGGCCGCACCCTTGCCGCCGTTGCGCTCGCGGTAGATGATCTTAACGTTGGGGTGACCCTCCGCCTCGATCTGTCTGAGCACGTCGAGGGTGCCATCGACCGAGCCATCGTCGACGATGACGATCTGGTCTGCGAGGCCGACATCCTGGACACGTTCGAGCATGTCGGCGATGGTGTTGACCTCGTTGTAACAGGGGATGATCACGCTCAACGTCAGCCGCCGGGCAGGCTCCGACTTCGCGTGGGTTCTGTGCACTGTTTCCTGCATTCAGACTCCTCGTCGTCGCGCCCCTCGCTCGTGGGGGGCAGGGTGGACTTTCGGATTATATCATAGCGGCTAACGGCCTGTGCTACACTGGAGATGGTTTCGATTCCACGCACTGGACTGAGGACGGCGCATGAAAGCTCTTCTCGTGGTCATCGTACTCGCGCTGCTGACGGGCTGCACACTGTCGCAAACCGGCGACCCCGCCACAACCGTCCCGTCCGCCTCGGAAACGGCCGAAGCGACGGATGAGACCCCCGCGGCCGCGACGGATGATGCCGTGGTGGCAGAGGCCGAAGCCTCGGCGGAGGTAACAGACGCCGGTGACACGGCCACTGATGAAATTGAGCCGTTCGCGACCGCGACTGAGGCACCGCGCGTGACCGCCGGACCCAGCGACGTGCTGCTCGGCGGCGTGCTGAGCTGGATCGGCAGCGATGACGTGGTCAACCTGCGTGGGCGAACCGCGCAGATCGCGCTGATCGGAACCGATGGCGCTGTCTCCACCCTTCTGGAATTCCCCGACAACGGCCGCCCGGCAACCGCCTGCGGCGAACGCGCCTGGTCGCCCGATGGCGAGCTGTTCGCCTTCTATGTGGGCGGCGATCAGGGGACGTTGTACCTGATGCGAGGCGCACAACCGCCCGTCGCGATCACAGAGGTGGAGTATCTGGCCTGTTTGGGCCTGGGCACCTTCCGCTATGCGCCGAACGGCGCGCGTTTCGCGGTGCTGGACTACGTGTTTGGCGCGGCGCTGAACGATTTCGCCGATGGCGTTCTGCGCATTTACGACTCGACCTCTTTCGCCGAAGTGGCGTCGTTCGACGACGTGGTGGCGTATGATCTCGGTGACAACGACGCGGCCTTTCTGCGATTCTATGCCAACAGCCAGGGCGTGGCCGACGAAGCGGCGGTCCTGCTGTGGGACGGTACGGACGAGCGCGAACTGGCGACGCTGCTGCCAACCGAAGATGGCTGCCGGTTCACCAGCGGCGCGATCGTGCGGCCGAATGGACACCCACTGGTGGTCATGGGCCACCGCTGCATGACGGGTGATACCACCACGCGCTGGCAGCTCTATGACCTCAATGTCGACGACGGCAGCGTCATGCTGGTGGACAGCGACTCGCAGCCGGGCAGTTTCGTGACGTTCGCCCGAACCAACGTCCTTTTCCTCTCGCCGGATGGTGAGACGGCCTATTTCACCGTGCCGGACGGCGTGACCGCCTACACGGTAGCGGTGGCCGCCGTCGAACTGGCCGACATGGCGATCAGTGTGCCGGTGACGCGCCAGGCGGTGTTCCCGAACTACAGCGGGACGATCAATGCCACGCCGCGCTTCTCGGCGGATGGCCGCTGGCTGGCGACTACGGTGACGTCGCCGGACAACGACAACCAGATCGTCGTCCTCGAACTGGACGTGCCGGAAGAAGCGCCGCTCACTCTCAGTGCCGGCGGACGCGGTGACCTGATCCCGGCATTCGCCTTCAGCAGCCTGAGCGACCGCCTGTACTACGTCGCCGGCGGGGATGACAACGCCCTTTACGCTCTGGACCTGGCGTCGGGCACGGAGCGGCGGGTGGCGCGTGGTCAATTCAGCAATGGCCTGGCGCTGCACGACGGCCAGGCCGTCCTCCTGGAGCGGCGCCGCCAGGATCAGCCGGCGGCGGTGTTCACCGATCTGGTGCTGGTCAACCTGACCAATGGTTCCAAGCGGACGATCTTCCGCGCCGAGCCTGTGCCGGGCGGCGGATCGACCCTCGCCGTGCCGCTGACCTGGCGTTAAAAAGCGACCATCCGTGCTATAATCAGGGAATGTACGTTCAGGTTGTCGTCAATACTCCTGTTGATGCGGTCTTCGATTATCATCTGCCGCCGGAACTCGACGGCCAGATCGAACCGGGCCACCTGGTGCAGGTCGACTTTCGCACGGCTATGGAACCGGCCATCGTGGTCGGCTTGAGCGAGACGACGACGGTCGCCCGGACCAAGCCGGTGATTGCGCGGTTGGACCCGAAGCCGGTCGTAACTCCTCTGCAAATCGAGACGGCCCGCTGGCTGGCGGCGCACACCCTCGCACCCCTGAGCGCCTGCCTGTGGCTATGGCTGCCGCCCGGCCTGACCGGGCACAGCGAAGTGGTCGTGTCGCTGCCGCCGGAGTTTGACGAAACCCAGATCAAGACTCCCGAAGAGCGCGCCCTGGTCGAACTGCTGCAAAAGCGCGGGGCGCTGCGGGCACGGCAGCTCAACATGGCGCTGACGGCCAAGAACTGGCGTACGGCCGCGGATGCGCTGGCCAAAGCCGGCGTTGTTCACAAGGAGTCTGCTCTCTCCGCGCCGCGCGTCCGTCCGCGGGTGGTGCAGACGGCCTCGCTGGCGGTGCATCCGAAGGCGATCGCCCGCGAAGTCCGCGCCCTGGAACGCCCCTCGCTGCTGGCCAACCTGCTGGAACTGATCGCCGATGTGCCGGAGATCGACGAGAAGTCGGCGCTGCGCCTGTCCGGCGCAAATGCCTCGCACCTGGAAAAGCTAATCGCCCAGTCGCTGGTCGAACGCGCGACGGCGGGCACCCTGCGCCCGTCGGTCGATCGCGACGCGGTGGCGTTGGCGGTTCAGGCACAGCGCAAGCTGGAAAAGCCCACGCGTATCCTCAACCTGCTGGCGCGCGAGAACGGCGCGGTGGACGTGAGCTGGATCTATGCGCAAGCCGACGCCTCGCTGGCCGATCTGCGCAAGCTGGAGGAAGCTGGGCTGATCTATCTGGGGGAGCGCGACTCCTGGCGCGATTCGCTGGCCGGCGTGACGTTTGCGGCCGCCATCCCTCCAACGCTGATGACGGAGCAGGAAGCGGCCTGGCGGGACATCAAGAAGGCGCTCGACCGCAGTGTGAGCGGGGATAAGTACACGGGTTATCTGCTGCATGGCGTGACCGGCAGTGGCAAGACCGAGATCTATCTGCGGGCGATCGAGACGGCGCTGGAAGGCGGACGGTCGGCCATCTTCCTGGTGCCGGAGATCGCGCTGACGCCGCAGACGGCCCGGCGTGTGGCGGCGCGGTTTCCCGGCAAGACAGCCATCATCCACAGCGCGATCAGCGATGGGGAACGCTACGATACCTGGCGGCGCGCCCGGGAAGGTCTGGTGCGGGTGGTGATCGGGGCGCGGTCGGCTCTGTTCGCGCCGGTGCAGGACCTGGGACTGGTGATTCTCGACGAGGAGCATGACACCAGCTACAAGCAGTCGCCACCGTTCACCGCGCCACACTACCATGCTCGCGATGTGGCCGAGCGGCTGATGCGCGCACAGAATGGCGTGCTGATACTGGGCAGCGCCACGCCCTCCGTCGAGACGATGTACCGGGCGCAGAAAAAAGAACTCCGCCTGCTGGAACTGCCACGGCGGATCATGGGCCACCGCGCGCACATCCAGGAACTGAGCGAGCAGGCCGGTGTGCTGCCGCGCTATCGGCCGGGCAATGAAGCGGACGAAGCGCTGATGATCGACCTGCCGCCGGTCGAAGTGGTCGATATGCGGGCCGAACTCAAGGCGGGCAATACCAACATCTTCAGCCGGTCGCTGCAAGCGGCGCTGCACGAGGTGCTGGCCAATAAGGAGCAGGCCATCCTGTTCCTGAATCGACGCGGCCAGGCGACCTATGTGTTCTGTCGTGACTGCGGCTACGTCGCCGCCTGCCCCCGCTGCGAGACGCCGCTGACCTTCCACCGTGTCGAGGAAGCGCTGAGCTGCCACCGCTGCGGATACACCATGCCGCAGCCGGAGATCTGCCCGAAGTGCAGTTCGAAGCGCATCCGCTACTTCGGCGCGGGGACGCAGCAGGTGGAGAGCGCGCTGATCAAGGTCTTCCCGCAGGTGCGCGTCGCCCGCTGGGATGCCGACACCGCCACTTCCCATGCCGAGCATGAGGCGATCTGGATGCGCTTCGTGCAGCGCAAAGTGGATGTCATGGTCGGGACGCAGATGATCGCCAAGGGGCTGGACCTGCCGCTGGTGACGCTGGTCGGAATCGTCAGCGCCGATATCGGCCTGTCGCTGCCGGACTTTCGCGCCGGGGAGCGCACCTTCCAACTTCTGACTCAGGTGGCAGGCCGGGCGGGTCGGGGTCTGCTGGGGGGTAGGGTGATCCTGCAAACCTATCAGCCGGGCAACGAGGCCATCACGGCGGCCGCCCGGCATGATTACGCCACGTTCTACCAGCGGGAAATCGCCGCGCGGCGCGACCTGGGCTACCCGCCCTTCCGCCGGTTGGTGCGCATCCTGTTCCGCTTTTCCAACGAGACGACGGCGCGATCCGAGGCGGAACAGGCAGCCATGCGCCTGCGCATTCGGCTGGCCCAGCAGGATCTGACCGGCACCGAGCTGATCGGCCCGGCGCCGTGCTACTACACGCGCGAGAACAACCTCTTCCGTTGGCAGCTTCTGCTGCGCGGGCCGGACCCGGTCAAGGCGCTGGAGGGGTTACAGCCGCGCAAGGGCTGGTACATCGACATCGACCCGCTGGATGTGCTGTAGTCCGCTTCCGCACTAAGTGCAGTCACAAAGATTAGGACGGGTGTGGATGTAGGGGCGATCCGGTGGGTCTGGTACGGCGGACGAGGCACCGCCTCGCCCCTACACCCGACAGGATTTCTCTGGTTGTACTGAGTACCTCACCACAGCAATATCTAGCTTTTCTCCCCTCGCCCCGCTTGCGTGGGAGAGGGGCTGGGGGTGAGGGGCAGCTCCACCTATCGGTGTGGTCGGGTACTAGATTCTGATCACATGCCCACAGTAGTCGCAGTCGATCTGTCGCTGGTTGGCGACCAGTTGAGGCAGCGTGCCGCCGCAGGCCGGGCAGGCGGCCGGGGCGCTGCGCAGTGCTTCCACGACTTCCGGGTCAGCCGGGATGGCGCGTTCGTCGTTGACATCGCCGCTGGTCATGCGCTCGATCTGCGCGGCCCAGAATTTGCACTGCACGCCGCCCTTGACCTCGACCGTCGCTTCGGCCAGTGGCGCGCCTGCTGCGAAGACAAAATGCAACAGGTCCTTCCCACCGAACAGACCTTTGTTCTCCGCCTTCACGCTCTCCACCTGATGCAGCGGGATCGCCCATTCCAGTTCCTGAGTCTTCTTGCCGCCAAACAGGCCGAGCTTCTTGCCCGTCGTCTCTTTCTGTTCGAAGATGAGGCGCTGGTCGGTCAGAATCAGAATGCCGTCGGGGTCGTCCTTGCCTCTGCCGGACGCCTGCCACTCGGCCTTGGCGGCGAGGAATACACCCTCTTCCGCCAGGAACGGAAAGCTGGCCTCGTCGCGCTCGTCCAGCACCCAGGTGATGTTCTGAATCTGAGCCATAGTCTGATTGGTATCTGTGCTCAGCGTCGAATACAGGGCGCGAACACGATTCTGCGCATCTGTCAGCATCCCCTTGACCAACCGGAGTTCGTTATCAAGATCCGGGAGTTCGCGTTCCAGCGCGCCCGGCTTCAGACTCAGCGTCTCCGCGCGTTCGACGGCTTTGCGCAGGCGTTCGGTGTCGTCGCGCAAACGAAATGCTTCGGTGTCGACGATGCGCTGCGCATCGCGGCGAGACTCTTCCCAGCGATGGCTCAGTACGCCGCTTTTCTGCTCCAGATAGGCCGCAAACACGTAGCCCCGGCTGCGGATGCGTTCAATATCCGCCGGCAGTGATGTGACCTTACGGGTCAGCTCACTGATCTCATTGGCCAGATCGTGCAGGGTGGCGTCGCGGAAGACGGTTTCAAACTCGAGCCGAAGGGTGCTCAATCTTGCTGTCGCCGGACTGGCTGCGTCGCTCATGGAAGCTTCTCCTTAACGTAATTGGCATCTGCGAAACCGACATACCTGTGAATACTGCCAGAGGAAAGGCTATTGGGCTAGATCCGCCGGTCTAGCCTGGGCTATCCAATCAGACCCAAGTGGACTGCATTGGTCTGCCTGTGCAGGGGTAGACTGATGACCAGATTGCCAGTTGAGTGTTTTCGGTCAGTTTGCCACGTGAAACGCCAATACATCCCCATCTTCGTCATTGTTCTCGTCAACTTCATCGGTTCCGGCATGGTCCTTCCGACCCTGCCGCTTTATGCGCAGCGCCACTTCGATGCGCGGCCGGAGGCCATCACGGCCATGCTGGCCAGCTACTTTATCGCGCTGTTCGTGGCCGCGCCGGTGATCGGCCGGCTGTCGGATCGCTACGGACGCATGCCGGTGCTGGTGATCAGCCAGTTGGGAACGCTGATCTCATTTCTGATCCTGGCGAACGCGACGGACACGTGGCAGCTCTACCTCGCCCGGGTGTTGGACGGCATCACAGGCGGCAATGTGATCGTCGCCCAGGCTTACATCGCCGATATCAGCACGAAAGAGGAGCGCACTCGGTCGCTGGGTGTGGTGTGGATGGCCTTCGGCATTGGCCAGATCCTCGGGCCGGCGATTGGCGGGTACCTGAGCGCGCTGGCCAACGACCGTGCGCCGTTCTGGATCGGCGCTGTGGTGGCAGGCCTGACCGTCGCCCTGACGCGCCTGGCGCTGCGCGAGACCCTGACGGCGCACCAGCGCGCCGAGCGTCTGGCAGCGGTCGCGAAGACGGGTAAACTGACGATGCACGAGGTGATCGGCCACCCGTCGCTCCCAATCATTCTGCTGCTGGGCTATATCGTGCAGTTCAGCCTGTCGATGATGACCGGGACGTTCGCCCTGTATGGCGCGGCGGTGATCTTCGTTGGGCAGCCGCCGGAAGTGCAGAGCCTTGGTGTGGGCACGCTGCTGATGATGATCGGCGTTGGGCAGTTGATTACGCAGCTCTTCCTGCTCAAACAGCTCATCGACCGTTTTGGCGAACGCCGGCTGGTCCTGGCCGGGACACTGGTGCGCGCCCTGGGACTGGCGATGATGGTGGTCTTCGTGCATCCGGTCGTCGTTGGGCTTGCGCTGATGCTGTTCGCGGCTGCGTCCGGGGTGATGATGCCCTCGCTCCAGTCGCTGGCCACCACCAGCGTCATCGAGGAACGGACCGGAGCCATGTTGGGATATTACCAGTCAGCCACCAGTCTGGGATTCATCAGCGGGACGCTCCTGGGCGGTGTGCTGTTCGCGGCGACGCCGGCGCTTCCCTTCGCCGGGGGAGCGTTGCTGCTGCTGGTCGTCGCTTTTCCGGCGGCAATGCGCTTACAGCGGGCGCTCACCCCGAAGCCAGGTCTGGCCGTGACCACATAGGTGACTCCCCAGACGACTCTCGGGCACAAGGGCCGCTCGCGCGACAGACTGTGCATGTCACCCGATCCTTATCATACAAAATAGGGTCTTTCGACTGCTTGACACGTATCCCAAACTCAGATACTTTTATTAAAGTTAGAGTAATGTTACCCGAAATCTCGACAGGTACGATGAAGGTAGTGGTGTGAAGCAATACGCAAACGGTTACGTCGGGAACCGTGTCCTCAAGTTGAATGTCGGTTTTCTCCTCGCCGATGGCCCCGGTCATACGCACGAAACAAGCTTCGATGTTCCGGCAATCCGCGTTGCCGATGACGTCGATCTCGCTTATCTTCGCGGACCTCTGCGGTTAAGCCGGACCAAAGAAGGCATTTTGGTCCAGGGCCTGCTGCATGTCGGCATCGAAGAAGAGTGCTATCGTTGCCTTGACGCGGTGCTCGTCGATCACACAGTTGGTATCGAAGAGCTGTTCCAGTACCCCAGCCCGGTAGACGCTGAGTATGGCATCGACGAAGACGCCGTGCTTGACCTTGGCCCGCTGATCCGTTCCGAGGCGATCATCGCCGACGCCCGCGGGGTGCTGTGCCGCGAAGACTGCAAAGGGCTGTGCCCGAACTGCGGCGCGAACTGGAATCACGAAACCTGTACCTGCGGAGAAGTGCAGGTCGATCCACGCTTTGCCAAGCTTAAGCAGCTGCTTGAACGATAGACCAGAATGAGGAGTGAAGGCCAATTTAGCCTTCACTCTTTTCTTAGTGTCCACTATGTAGTTATAATCTTCGTTGGGCTGGAGAGTTCGTGGGGGAGTGCCTTGAAAGACTTCGACCAGGATTATGATCCTTCGTACTCTTTTGACGACGACCACTTTGCTGAAGAGGATCCGGAGTCGGAAGAGTTCAGCGATGAGGGCCTAGCGCTTCTGGAAGCGGATGACGATATCCCCTGGGATGCGCTCGACGACTCCGAACTACTCGATCTCGATGAGGAATGGCATGACGACGATCTGCTGGCCGAGGAACTGGCCTCCAGCGACACCGTCGGCCTGTACCTCAAGGAGATGGCGCGTGTGCCGCTGCTGAGCACCGAAGAAGAGGTGATCCTTGCGCAGCGCATTGAAGCCGGGCGTGACGCGACTCGCAAGCTCCGCGCGCAGCCCGAACACTCCCACAAGGACACCCTGGAAAAGCTGGCCGCCGACGGCGCGGAAGCCCGCGAGCACCTGATCAAGGCCAATACGCGGCTGGTGGTGTCGATCGCCAAGCGCTACCTGTCGCGCGGGGTGCCGTTCCTCGATCTGATTCAGGAAGGCAACCTGGGCCTGATGAAAGCGGTCGAGAAATTCGATTACCGCCGCGGTTACCGCTTCAGCACCTATGCGACGTGGTGGATCCGGCAGACCGTCACGCGGGCGATTGCCGATCAGGGGCGGACGATACGCGTGCCGGTGCACATGAGCGATCGTATCCGCCAGTTATACCGGGTCGGGCGGCAGTTGGAGCAGACCAACGGCCGCAAGCCCACGCTGGACGAGCTTGCCGAGGCGCTTCAGATTGATGTGCGCAAGGTACGCTGGATGATGCGCGTGTCGTGGCAGCCGCTCAGCCTGGAGCGGCCGGTTGGCGATGACGAAGAGAGCGAATTCGGCCATTTCATAGAAAACGATTCTGCGCCCAACCCGTCGCAGTCGGCCTTTCAGGTCATCCTGCGCGAGAAGATCGAAGCACTGCTCAACACGCTGACCCCACGTGAGGCGCGCATCCTTCAGCTCCGGTTTGGGCTGCTCAACGGCGAAAGCCACACCCTGGAAGAGGTCGGGCAGAAATTTGGCCTCACGCGCGAGCGCATCCGCCAGATCGAAGGGCGGGCGCTGCGCCGTCTGCGACATCCGCGCCGCAGCCGGCATCTGCGCGATTATCTGACGTAGAACAGCAACCTCGCTAACCTTACCCCTGGTTCGCTCAGCTTCCCCTCTCCATTTCGGAGAGGGGACAGCGGGGTGAGGTCTTCGCTTACTCCCCAGTCACATTACCCAACTCGAGCGCAGGCGTCTGCGCGTGACGGACAGGGGAGCGCGCCAGCCACAGTGCCATGCTGAAGGTTCCGATCATGGCGATCAGCAGGGTGAGCTGCGCGCCGATGGCCCCCGCGACAAACCCGGCGATGATGGCGCCAGTCGGCATGGCCAGATGCGACAGGAACTCGAAGGTGGAGTGTGTTCGCCCCAGCATGTGCGGCGGCACGACCATCTGCCGGAAGCTCATCTCGCTGATCCAGAAGACCATCATGGCGCCATCGCCGCCGATCTGCGCGGCCAGCAGCAGGATCGGCGCCCACTCCGGCGGCACGACCCCGGCTAGCGGAATCGCGAAGTTGATCAGCGCGCTGAGGAGCAGGCCGCCGACCATGGCGCGGCCAAGGCCGAAGCGTTCCACGACGCGCCCCACCAGGGCTGTGCCGATCAGCGCGCCGATGCCGCCGCCCGCCACCAGAAGCCCCAGCACGGCCGGGCTGATTCCCAACTCACGAACGACGTACAGATCGTAGAGGGCGGCGAAGAAGCTGCCGAAAAAGGTGCGCAGCGCGATGCCGATGGCCAGCGTCCGCAAAATCGGATCGTGGCGCACCAGCCGTACACCCTCGGCGATTTCCCGGCGGATGGAGGCGCTTGCGGCGGCGGGGGGTGGGTCTGGCACACGCTTGCGAATGGCGGCCTTGCTGCCCGCGCCAATCAGGAAGGTGATGGAGTCGAAGATGACCGCCAGCGGCGCGCCGATGGACTGCACCAGCAGGCCGGTGACGGCCGGCCCGCCAATTTCGGCCAGCGAGTCGGTGGCGGCGAGCTTGCTGTTGCCTTCCAGGAGCTGATCGCGGTCGATCAACTGCGGCAGGTAAGCGCGGTAGGCGGCATCGAAGACGACGCCCGTTACACTCAGCAGGGCCAGCAGGATGGCCAGAGTCTCGATGCGCAGCCAGCCGGTGAAGGCGGCCAGCGGAATCAGCAGCAGAAGGGCGAAGCGTGCCAGATCCAGCGCGATCAGCAGCGGCCGGCGCGGCAGGCGGTCGACCCAGGCGCCGGCAATCAGACCGAACAGCAGGACCGGCAGCGAGGCGGCGGCGGTCAGCCAACCCATCTGCACCGGCGTGGCGCCGAGGTTGATCACGGCCATGAGGGGAATGCCGTCGCGCGAGATACGCGACCCGAATTCGGAAATCGTCTGTCCGAACCACAGTTTGAGAAAATCCGGGTGGCGCAGCAGCCCGGATCGCGAGAATTTCATGGGGAAGGTCTCCATGTGCAGCCGTCGAAAAGGAATCGCAAAATCGCACTCGTGACACGGAAGTCAAGAGCGCCGACAAAACCGGTGCGATCCCTAATGGACCATGCTGCTCATGGCAAACCTCGCTTTCGGATGACGGGCATCCAACGCTGCGGTCAACGCGATCGTGTGTGGAGAATGCAGATGCTGAAGTGTAGTATAAGGCAGTTTTTTCGACCTTCAACAGGGATCCTGGTATGAGTGCACCAAACTGGTTGAATTGGGCGCAGCGTCTGGAGTCGATCGCCGCGACCGGACTGCATTACGGCCCGCAGCCCTTCGACCGCGATCGTTATGAGATGGTGCGGCAGATCGCCGCTGAGATGATGGCCGCCGCCGAGGCCGGCAGCGTGGACGAACTGGTCCAGGTGTTCGGCGAGTCGCGCGGGCACGCTACGCCGAAGATCGACGTGCGCGGCGTGGTCTTCTGCGATGGCAAGATCCTGATGGTACAGGAGATGCTGGACAACGCGCGCTGGACGCTCCCCGGCGGGTGGGCGGATGTCGGCGAGCCGCCCAGCGTGTCGGTCGTTCGTGAGATCTACGAGGAGTCCGGCTATCGGGCGCGGCCGGTGCGTCTGCTGGCGCTCTACGACCGCAACAAGCATGATCACCCACCGTACGCCTTCCATGCCTACAAGGCCTTTTTTCACTGCGAGCTGGTGAGCCAGGTGCGTGAGCCCGACCCACGCAACATCGAGACGGGCGAAGTCGGCTGGTTCGCGCCGGACGCGCTGCCGGAACTGTCGACGGCGCGCGTGACGGCCAGCCAGATCGCGCGCTTTTTCGAGTATCTGCATCGGCCGGAACTGCCGACCGATTTCGACTGAAACGATTAACCAAGGGGGAGTGTCATGTGCATTGCGATCAGCGAGGGGACTCTGGCAGCGGCCGCACCGGGCGCCGAGGCCGATATCGCGACCTTGTTCGACCGCGCGGCTGCTCTGGGGGCGGACGGCGTCGAACTTGACGGGGCGGGGCTGGAGAACCGGATCGAAACGGTGGCCGAGGCGATGCAGCGCACCGGCGTGGCGGTGGCCGGCATCGACTTTGGCCGACAGGGGGCGCTGCTTTCGCCGGATGTGAACGAGCGCGAGGCGGCGCTGGAACGGCTGCGCAGCAACATCACCTGCGCCGTCGATCTGGACGCGGCCGGGGTGGTGGTCGTGCCACATTACGGGCCGGTCAGCATGCCCGATCTGGCGCCGTGGATGGCGCCCGGTGAGCTGCATGCCGAGATGCTCCACATGCATCTGCGCACGCTCTCCGACTTCTGCCGCGCGCTGGGCAGTCGGCTGTTCATTCAGACGGCGGCCGCGGCTGAGACCGGGTTTATCTGGCGGCTGGAGCAGGCCGGCGCGGTGGTCAAGCGCATCAAGCATCGCGATATTCAGATCGGCGTCGATCTGGGATGTCTGGTTGATGAAGGCGGCGACCCGGCGGAGAAGCTACGGACGCTGGCCACCCACCTGGGTTACGTCCGACTGCCCGCCGAGGCGGTGAATCGCCTGGAAATGCCGGCCGTCGTCGAGGTGCTGAAGAGCGCGGGCAACGTGGCGTGGATCAGTCTGCGCGGAGAGAACGCGGAGTCGCTGCACAGCGCTGCGGATCGGCTGCGTGGTGCGCTCTCAGCCTGAATTGGCCAGACCAGGGATGACAATTGCCCCGGTTTTTGCGAAACTAAAGGCAGTGACCCAGAGAACAACTGACAATCAATGACAGCAGATTTCCTGAAACCGCTCGAAATCGACGGCGTCGTCATCGATACGCCGCTCACGCTCGCCCCCATGGCCGGGCAGACGAATCACGCCATGCGCATGATGTGCCGCCTGCAGGGCGACTGCGGGCTGGTGACGACAGAACTGATGAGCAGTGTGGCGCTATCCTACCGGACGCCGCGATCGTACGCGATGTTCGACTGGCAGCCCAAAGAAAACCCGTTGTCGGTGCAGCTCTTCGGCGCCGATCTGAAGATGATGGCCGACGCCGCTCAGTTGGTCGTGGACGATGGCGCGGCCATGGTCGACGTCAACATGGGCTGCTGGGTGCCAAAGGTGGCCAAGACCGGCGCGGGCGCGGCGCTGATGCGCGACGTATGCACGGCCACGACGGTGGTCAAGGCGGTGGTCGACGCGGTCAAGGTGCCGGTGACGGTGAAGGTGCGCGCGGGCTGGGACCCAACCAACCCGACAGCGGTCGAGTTTGCCAGAGCGGCGCAGGATGTGGGCGTCAAAGCGATCGCCGTGCATGCGCGCTTTGCCGTGCAGGGCTTCAGCGGCCAGCCGGACTGGAGCTGGATTCGCAAGGTGAAAGAGGCGGTGAGCATCCCGGTGATCGGCAACGGCGACGTGCGCACCGCCGAGGACACCCGCCGCATGTTCGAAGAGACGGGCTGCGACGCCGTGATGATCGGGCGAGCGGCGCTGGGGCGTCCGTGGGTGTTCAAGCACATCGCCCACAAGCTGCGCACCGGCGAGGATCTGCCGGACCCGCTGCCGTCGGAGAAGATCGCCATGTGCCTTCAGCATGCGCGGATCACGCTGGAGGCGACCCGGCTGCCGATTCGACAGGCGATACTGGAGATGCGCGGGCAGCTTTCGCAGTACAGCTTCGGCGTGCCCGGCGCGGCACAGATCCGCGACCAACTGGTGCGGATGAACTCACTGGACGATGTCGAACGGGTGCTGCTGCCGGTGCTGGAGCGCGAACGGGCGCGCGAGGCGGCGCTGCAAGGGGTGGCGTAGTCCAGAGTCGCCCCTTCCACCGATGCGTCGTAGGGGCGAGGCGTCGCCTCGCCCAACCACCATGCCTCTATGAGTCGCCGGCGGGATCGTCTTTGAGCGTTGACCAGGAGCCAAAGTCGGCGCCGCTGTCCGGGGGCGAACCGCCGGAGTCGCTGGAGGCGGGCGGGACTGACGGCGCCGCCGCCGGGGCAGGCTTGCCATTCTGAGCTGCCGCAGCGGGCTTGGCGGCTGGGACTGGCGGTTTGGCCGGGGTCGCACCCTTGCCGGGGGGCGTCTGGATGGACTTGGTCTGCGATTTCAGATCCGACCACGAGCCGACTGAAGTTGAGTCCTTGACGCTGTTGACATCCTGCTGCACGGCCTCGAGCGATTCCTTGACCGGCTTGGTGACCGGCGCCAGCGCCCGCTCGACCTCCTGGCGAATGTTCGCTCTGGTCGGCGGCTGGGTGGGCACCTTGATGTCCACGCCGGCCTGATCGAGTTCCTTCTGCAGAACGGCCGCCGTCTCACTCCACATCCGCCGCAGCGTGGCGACGTACTGCCCTAACTTATACGACCACGCGATCATCCGCTGCGGGCCGGCCACCAGCAGCATGATGATCAGGATCGCGATCAATTCCCAGGCGCCAACGCCAAAGAGTTCCATAGTTCACCCTCACAATACCCCCCATTATACATTTCTATACAGCCGGAAAGGTGGCAAAGGTCACAGATGAACGATTGAGCGGGAGATTCGGTATCTTCTATAATGAACATGACGGAAAGTATTGCGGAGACTGAAGATTTGGCGTTGAAGAGGCCACTCTTCTTTGCAGCCCTCATCGCAGTCCTGTTGTTATCGTCGGCTACCCGCATCATCAACGTCAGCGGCTGGCCTCTCTGGACAGACGAAGCATGGAGTATCTGGGCGGCACACGACCTGCCGCTCGACGAAGTCATCAACCGGCTCGCCGCCGACCGCCATCCGCCCGCCTATTTCATCGCACTCAACCTCTGGTCATCGGTCGCGGGCGATTCGCGGCTGGCCCTGCGCTTTGTCAACATCCTGGCCGGCGTGCTGACGGTCGCCGTCACTTACCGCATCGGCGCGGCGACCTTCGGCCGGCGCGCGGGGCTGTACGGCGCGCTGTTCCTGTCGGTGCTCAGCCTGCCGGTCTACTACTCGCAGGAAGTGCGGCATTACGGCTGGCTGACTCTGGCCGTGGCGCTGATGTCGCTGACCTTTCTGCGCGTCTTGAAAAGACCCACCCGCGGCCGCCTGATCGTTTATGCGCTCAGCGTGGCGTTCATGCTGTACACCCAGTACCTGGGCGTCCTGCTGCTGGCGGTTCAGGGAGTCTATTCGCTGTTGTTCTGGCGGGCCGAGGTGCGGATCAAGGTGCGGATGGTCTCAGCCTGGGTTCTGGCTGGCCTGCTGATCGTGCCCTGGGGGGTGGTGATGGCCGGGCACCTGGCTAATCTGCTGGGCAGCGGTGGCCTGAGCAACTACCCGGAGCGCTACGCCTCGACACTGGACAACCTCATTGATGTGCCGAACTTGTTGTTCGACGGGCAGTTGGCGCTGCTGGGCGGCGCGTACCTCATCGGCGTGTACGGGCTGATCTGCGAATGGCGGGAGCGTCGCGCCGGGAACGCACCCGCTCGGACTGCCGGAGGAGAACTGCTCACGAGCCGGCATACCGCCTATGTCGTCCTGGGTGGCGCCGGGCTATATGCCGCGATGTTCGTGGTCAACAACTGGATCGGGCTGCTGGCGCCGCGCGGCATGGTCTTCCTGATGCCGCTGCTGGTGGTGGTGTGCGGCGCGGGGATCGCCCGGCTGCGTGAGGCCCAGCCGCGGCTGATCCTGGCCGGGGCCGCGCTGGCCGCCATTGTCGGGACGTACACCCCGCCGCAGCCACGCATCGCTGCGGACGCGGTGGCGGCGCAGATCGCGGCCGGGGCGAGCGCTGGCGACCTGGTCATTCTAGAGATGGACTGGGACAACTACACCCTCGACTACGAGATGCGCCAGTTCGGCGTCAACGCCGACGTCTTCCTGACCTGGCGCAAAAAAGACTACCGCGACCCGGACGCGCCCGGCCTGTTCAGTGCCGAGCCGCTATTCTCGCGGTTCCGGCGCATCTGGGCGGTGCACTGGCTCCAGCCGCCGGAGATGCTGGATCGGCTGATGGCCGGGGCCGACGGATACCGGCTGGCTCGGTGGATCGACGTGCCGCTGGGCGATCAGTGGGGGACGCGTTTCGAGGACAACACGGCGACGGTGGCGCTGTTCGAGCGGGTCAACGCCGAGGGCGAGATCGCCCGCTTTGACAAGCGTTTCATCCTGCACGATGCGCTGTTCGATACCTCATCCATGCCTGGAGAGACCGTCGTGGTCGATCTATGGTGGTCGGCGCTGGAGCCGGCCGCGCTGGATTATTCGGCCGGCGTGTATCTGTTGGACGAGTCGGGCACAGTGGTCGCACAGGACGATGCCGCGATGGGCGACCGGGCCACCAGCCAGTGGGCGGTGGACGAATTGACGTTTGACCGGCACCCGCTGATCCTGCCGGCCGATCTGCCACCGGGGCAGTACGATCTGGCGGTCAGCGTCTACTGGTACGCCGATCCGCAGCCGCTTCCCACCGACGGAGGACCGCTGGCGGTGGTGGGGGCGGTGGAGATCAATGCAGGGTAACGAAATGGCGATCTCAGCCGATTTGCTCAAAGGCGTATTCAACGCTCTTGAGCGTTTCGATGTGTTTTTCGATGACTTCTGTCAACCAGGATGGCATCGCATTCGAGAGTGCAAAGTCGAGCAGCACTTGGGCATTAGCTGAGTCCTGAATCTCCTCTGTGATGATGCGAAGAAGGGTATGCCTCAGTCGTATGAGCGGACCGTCGGTTATCTTCCAGAGGGCCGCGAAGTCTTCAAGTATCAGCTCGTGGGACTTTGCTTGACATGCCAGTCTGAGGCGGGCAGTGTGCACGATGTAGCTCTGGCGCGGGGTCAGGCCGCTGAGCCCGATGACCTGTGCATAGGTTTTGATTGCGGGTTCGCGATAGCCCGCCCGTTCGAGGGCTCCAGCTCTGTCCATAAGCACAGGAATAGAGTCAGGAAAACGCGACGCGAGGCGACGGCGGTAGGCAAGGATTTCGTGTTTCTCGGATTCACTCAGCAGTAGAAGAACCTCGCTTGTTGGCTCAAGCAGAGCGGCCGCTCGGAAATCTGTGCGAGCTCCCTCCATGTCGTCCCGTTCATACTTGTCACGCGCCCGCTGAAGTATTGTTGCTTCGTCTTCCATGCGCCACCTCTGCATGAATCCGCTGCCCAGGCCCCAGCATAACATGCAATTGTCTGTCGCGGTCGATCTGTGGTGGTCGGCGCTGGAGCCGTCCGCGCTGGATTATTCGGCCGGCGTGTATCTGTTGGACGAGTCGGGCACAGTGGTCGCACAGGACGATGCTGCGATGGGCGACCGGGCCACCAGCCAGTGGGTGGTGGACGAATTGACGTTTGACCGGCACTCGCTGGTCCTGCCAGCCGATCTGCCGCCGGGGCAGTACGATCTGGCCGTTAGCGTCTACTGGTACGCCGATCCGCAGCCGCTGGTCACGGACAGCGGAACGCTGGCTGTGGTGGGGAGGCTAGAGGTGGTGAATCCTATTCCTGGCTCGTGATGGCCAGCCCACTATAGATAAGCAAATGGCTCAGCGCCGTCATAGTGATCCAGGGAAGTCGAAACGACTCCGTGTTCCAAACCCATATAGAGGAGGATGAGCATTCCCTGATCGATTTCAAGCGTGGAACCACCTTCAAATAGCCGTATCAGCGGCTCATAGGGATCGGGCAGGTCGTGAGCCCGCACCTCTGGAGTATCGGCAATCAACATCCACAAAAGATATTGGACGAGTGCGATCCGAGTCCATATGCGCTCGAAAGCTCTTCTGTCGCCCGTGATACGCTCACCCTCTACAGTTAACTCCAGATCGGGACGGAAACGGTGGGCGAGAGTCGGCCCTGGCCATCTCAGACGTTCAACATTTTCTCCAAGCGCACGGCGCCAGAGTAATATGCGCCTCAAATGCTCCTGCGTTAGCGCGCGCGCCTGTTCAACAGTGTATTCGCGTGACGGACGTTCGATCTCCAATCGTTGAATACGCTCCAGGGCCTCGTGAAATAGCACCATAATGAGGATTCCTTTCCCAACACGAGTACCGACTCGCAACAGTTCGCCGCGTCTGCACGATTCTTGCGCATCGGCTATAATCTGCAATCAGGCGGTCCCTGCGTGTGAAGTGGTCGAATAAAACCGGACAGGGACGCGCACTTTCGAGGCGGGACCACACCAGGAGCTCTTGTGACCCGAAAAGCCCTTGCTCTGCTTCTCATGCCTGCGCTTTTCGTGATGGCGGCGTGCGGCGGCAGTCCCCAGGATAACAGTCTCGCGGCGACGGCCAGCGCGGCGGTCGTGAGCACGACGCCACCGCAGCCGACGCCCGAACCCCTCCCGACCAATGACAGCGGCGATCCCCTGGTGGCCCGCGTCAACGGCCAGCCGATCACGCTGGATGCCTTCCGGCGTATGGTCGCCCGCTTCCAGGCCGAACCGTCGCTGGCCAACGACCCGGAAGGGCTGCGCGAGGTGGTGCTGCGCACCCTGGTCGAGCAGGTGCTGATCGAGCAGGAAGCGGCCAGGATGAATGTCACCGTCTCGGAGGCCGACGTCGATGCCGAGGTCGCCCGCATGGTGGAATCGGCCGGAGGGGAGACCAACTGGTCGAACTGGCTGAGCCAGAATATGTACACGGCGGAGGAATTCCGCGATCTGCTGCAGGCCACGCTGCTGACCAACCTGGTGCGTGATCAGGTGACGGGCGTGCTCGATCAGCCGGTGTCGCAGGTGCACGCGCGGCACATCCTCGTCGCCACCCGTGATGAGGCGACGGCGCTGCTGGTGCGACTGCGTAACCGCGAGGACTTCGCGGCGCTGGCCGTGGCGTTTTCGCTGGACAGCACCACCAATCTACTCGGCGGCGATCTGGGCTGGTTCACGCAGGAAGAACTGCTGGAACCGGATCTGGCGCGCATCGCCTTCGAGTTAGAGCCGAATCAGATTGCCGGTCCGGTCGAGACAGGGCTGGGCTTCCACATTATTCAGACGCTTGAGAAAGAGGTCCGCCCGGTGGCCGACGAGAAGAAGGCCATCCTGGCGCAGACTCGCTTTGAGCAGTGGCTCGCTTCGTTGGCGGCCGATGCCGCGATCGAGCAGTACCTGTAAACGGGGGAAGCTATGAGGCAGGGTAACGCTCTTCTATACAACATCATCTCCTTGATTTTCCTCCTTCTCACCGTGATCGTGCTCGCATGGGTGGGCTCGCAACTCGCAGGTCCCGCGCCGGCGCCGACGCAGGTCGCTCAGGCCCTGCCGACCGGAATGGTGCTGCCGACCATCACCGCCACCTTCACGCCCAGCAATACGCCGCCGCCCACGCTGACGTTCACGCCGACGTTCACCCATACGCCAACCGACACGCCCGTGCCGCCGACCGGATCGGCCACGCCGCGTCCGACGTTCACGGCGACGCTGACCTTCACGCCGGGGCCGACGGGCACCACGCCGCCCACGGCGACGATCACCCCCAGCGAGACGATCCGCCCGACGGACACCGTGCCGCCGTCCGCGACGCTGACCTTCACCCCGGTGCCTTCACAGACCATCACGGCGACGCTGCCGTTCACGGCGACGCCGCAGCCGACTTCGACGCCGCTGCCGACTGCCACCCAGATCGTGACGATCGCGCCGATCGAAGCGCCTTCGCCCTATCCGTTCGCGCTGCGTGACGGCCAGCCGGTGTTCGCCCAGAATTTCGCCAACACCGCCGGGTGCGCGTGGCAGGGCATCGGCGGGCAGGTGTTCGATCTGAACGATCAACCGCTGCTCGGCGTGACCATCCATGTCTTCGGCAATGGAGTCGATGCGCGCGTGACCAGCGGCACCAACACCATCTACGGGATCGCCGGGTGGGAGGTGCCCCTCAACTCGATGCTGACTGGCAATTCCTATCTGGTCGAACTGCTGTCGCCGGCCGGAACGCCCATCTCGCCACAGTTTACCGTCACGTTCACGATGAACGACTGCGCGCGTAACCTGGCGCTGGTGAATTTCAAACAGACCCGTCCGCTGTAGACGGCCAAGCGCATGAGCGAACGACGGACGCAAGACGATAGCGGTGAGCGCGGCGGCCGCGGGCGGCGGCCTGACAGGGCCGATCGCTTTCCGCCGCTGCCCGACGAGATGCCGTCTGCTCCCGCGCAGGGGCCGGCGGCGCCGCGTCGTCCCGCGCCGGCTCGCCGCGCTCACCGGCCGTACGATCCGCGGCGCAACCGGCTGTACAACGTCGTCACGCTGGTCTTTTCGCTGGGAACGATCCTCGTTCTCGCGATCGTCCTGTTTCTGTGGGACAATTACAACTCGCCGATCAATCCGCTGGCGCCGCCGACCCCTCCACCGATCTTCGTCACCGCCACCTACACGCCAACTTTTACCGTGACGCCCGCGCCGACGCTGGCGCCGAGCGAGACGTATATGCCATCCGTCGCGCCTACGCTGACGCCATCGCTGACCTTCACGCCCGTCGTCCTGGAAGCCTTCATCACGCCACAGGGTACGCCCGGCACACTTGCGCCCGGTGGATCCGCTTCAGAAGGCGACTTCCCGTATGCGTTGTTCCGGGGCGCGGTGAGCTACCGCACCAACCCGGATACCCGCGGCGGCTGCCGCTGGACGAGCATCGGCGGGACTGTGCTGGACTACGAAGGCAACCCGGTCAGCGGCTACCAGGTGCGGATTGGGGGCGAAGGTGTGGATCAGACCGTGTCGACGGGCAGCTCGTCCGGTTTTGGGCCGGGCGGCTTCGAGCTTCAGCTCGGGTCGGAAGCCAGCGCCGCGCTCTTCACCGTCCAGCTTCTCGACGCGCAGGGCCGGCCGGCCAGCCAGGCCTACCCGGTCAACACGCGCGCGGACTGCGCCTTCAACATCGCGGCGCTGCCGTTCGTCGAGGTCGCCCCATCCCCGTAACGCTTCGCAGCACAGCGCGACTGTAAGCCTTCATCGCGCCGGCAGTCATGATGCACGTGAGTGCCGTTCGAACGCTTGAGTCGAGAGGAAACACCATGCCAGGTTCGGGAGTTCCCAACCGGCGCCGAGCTGCTCTGCTGGGCATGATCGGCGGCGCGGTTGGGGTCATGGCTATGCGCTGGTACCAGGACAATCTGGAACCGGAACTCTTTCCGGATGTCTCCCAGTCGCCGCGGGGCCTGCCCGCCGACGATCCGATTGAATCCAACGCCATGGCGGCGCTCTACGAGGGCGGTGACACGGCTCTGGAGACGGTCGGACGACAGGTCGTGCGCCTCCAGGAAGGCCGGACGCCGGCCTCCCCGGATTCAGAAACACAGCGCGCGCTCGACGTGCTGCTCGGTCTGAGCACCGGCCTGGCCTACGGCGGGACGCGGACGACCACTCGGTCGCGCGACATTGCCGGCGGCTTCTTCATGGGCCTGCGCATGGGCTTCGCCGAGGTGGTGCTGGCGCCCCTGCTCGGCCTGCGCGCCGGTCCGTCGCGCTTCCGGCCGCTTCAGCTCCTGGGCGTGCAGATGCGCTACTGGGTGTTCTCGTTCGTCATGACGGCGGTCACCCGCGCGCTGTACAAGGTGCTGTCACCCCGGCAGTGGTGATCGGCCGCGAGATGCCTAGCCGTCGATATTCACCTGACGGGTGAGCTGGCCATTGCTTTCCCAGTAGGTCACCTTGTTGGCGATTATCGGGTGTTCCTTCGCCGGCTGAACATTGCCCGCGGTGTCGATCGCCCGCGAAGTGATGCTGTGCTGCCCCGGCTGCGCATCCGGCCAGTCGAGCGACCAGAAGGTCCAGGCGTACTCCGCCTGCTGGCTCGTGTCAAGCTGTGCCGGATGCCAATCGCCATCGTCAATTCGGACTTCGACGGCAGCGATCGGCGCGCCCCAGGCTGCGCCTTCGATGCGATAGCGGCCGTTGTTCCGGATGACACGACCGGGCGCGGACTTGAGCAGGATGCGACTCACCGAGCTCTCGGTCCAGATCGGTTCGTCTTCAGTTCCCTCGTTGCGCAGTGTGACGTAATCGCGGGCCATCCAGCGATTCGTGAGACGTGTATCCCAGACCTCGATGCGATCCAGCCACTTGATATTGGCGATGCCGAACCAGCCCGGCGCAATCAGCCGCAGGGGATAGCCGTTAGGCTGCGGCAGTGGCTCGCCGTTCATTTCATAGACCAGCAGGTTGTCGGGATGCATGGCGTCTTCCAGGGACATGCTGCGCGCGAAGTTCTGCACGATCGTCTGCTCACGGACGACCTCCTCCCCGGCGTCGGTGCCGAAGAAGACGACTTCCCGCCCGTTTTCCAGCACGCCGGCGCGTTCCAGGAGCGCGGCCAGTGGCGTCCCGGTCCAGGTGGCGTTGCCGATGATGCTGTCGACCACGGGGCGCCCGTTGTTCCCGGAGCATTCCAGCGTGAAGACGATGTCTCTCCGCGGCAGCGCCTTGATTTCGTCCAGGGTCAAAATCATCTGTTCGCTGACCAGCCCACCGATCCACAGCCGCCAGTTTTCGGCATCGATTTCCGGTCGGTTGTAATGCGCGATGCTGAAGAACTGATCGTTGGGAGTGATCCACGAGTCCAGTTTTTCCCAGGTCTGCTGATTCGCCACCCTCTCCGGCGGCGGATCACCGATGCGCTGATCGAGCCATGGAAGCACGATATCCCCATCTTGCAAAGCGAAGGCCCGTGCCGCCAGCGGCGAATTGAGCCACGCCAGCCCAGCCAGGGCTGTGCCGCCTTGCGCCAGGAAAGTGCGCCGTGAAATCGTGGATCGCTGCATCAAACATCCTTTCCAAACTCTCTCCTGTGTGTCTGCTGGCCGGGCCGGGGTTACCCTGACACCGCTTCTGGGCTTCCACAGCCCTGTCAGCATTAAAGACAAAGTAGCAGTCATCAGGAGAAACTGTCGTCCACCCAGGGGTGAATTATCAAAACGGCGTTCCTGGGCTTAGGAAAGGAGACGCAGGGCGCGTGCACGAGCCACTGCCTGCGCACGGTGCTTTACTCCCAATTTGCTGAAGATATGGTTGACATGCTTCTTCACGGTACTGAGGCCGATATAGAGCTGAGTGGCGATCTCATGGTTGCTGAAACCTGCGGCCATGAGCACCAGCACTTCGTATTCTCGCTCGCTCAGCGAATCGGGTGCATAGGAGGATGTTGCCGGCGACTCGTCAGAAGCCGTCTGAAACGTCATGACCAGACTGATCGCGGAGTCGAGGGTGAGAGCCTGGCCATGTCCGGCCGCGTTGGAGAAGTCGTCGTCGCTCAGTCCTGTCCTCAGCGTTGCCAGCATGCCTTCCGCCCGGCGGCGACTTTGCCGGTTGGCAGCGGAGTGCCCGCGCACGAAGACCAACAACTCGACCGCGAGCAATGGGGAGACCGCCGCGAGCTGCGCAATGCCGGATATGGCGTCCAGCACGAATTGCTGCGCGCCCATGGCCGCCGCCTCGCGCAGGGCCGTGAAGAGATGGTTCTGTGCCCGCTTCTGGTCCGCTAGGCCAAGCAGTGCCTGCCCCGCACCACAGTGCGCGCGCATCACCGGTGTGCGATCGCCGGCTGCCTGATGGTGCGCCAGAAGGGTTTCAAACCCCTCCAGGGCTTCTTCGAAATGACCGAGGAGCAGGGACAGGCGTGCCTGATTCTCAACCAGATCCAGATGCCCCAACGGACCTTCGTCGGACGATCGGAAGTAGGTCTGGCAGTTCTCAAACTGACTCTGCGCCATCTGGTTGTCGCCCTGATAGACTGCCAGTACGCCCAGACCCAACTGTGCGAGCGCCATTCCGTCAGGTCGCCCGAGCCTGGACGCCATCGTCAGGCTCTCGTCCAGATACTTTCTTGCTGCCTCGTCATCCTCAAGCTCGAGCGCGGCGTGGCCAAGCTGCGCCAGATAGACATCCAGCAGCCGGCTGATACCGCCCGCGTGGTGGTAGGCAAGGCTGGACTCTAGATGGCGCAACGAGGCTCTGTACTGCCCCCGCTCGGCAGCGATACTGGCCAGGACCGCCTCGGACCATCTGGCGTTCAGCGCGAATCCGATCTGGCGATCGATCTCTAGCGCCTCGTTGAGGAGTCGCTGCGCCTCGTCATAATCTCCATATACCCGGTAATAGATGGTGGCCATCGAGGTCAACGAGATAGCGACGCCGGCTGGATCGTGGTAACGTCGGTGAAAGTCGATGTTTTTGTGGGCCAGACTCAGCACCTGTTCGGGATTGCCCAGGCCAACGGTGAGAAGAAGCGCGCGGCTGAGTGGCAGACTCATCTCTTGTCGCTCCTCCAGACCTTCCCAGAGGGTGAGCGCAGCCTCTATCTTCCCCTGCACGACCTGAACCGCGCCTGAGAACCGCAGCTCGAAAAAACTCTCGAACAGAATCAACATGCCCAGGAGAAAACGGCTTTCGTCGTTTTCCGGTGACAGGCGAACCGACTGCTCGGCCAGCCGAAACATGGCACTGCCTTCTGCGATCCAGTGCTGAAAGTGATACATCCAGTAGAGGCTTGGCGCAGCGCGCTGCAACGCTGACAGGTCGCGCTGCTTTGCGGCCCGATTCCAGGCTGCGCGTATGTTGTCGATTTCTTCCAGTATGCTTGCCTGGCTGCGGACGTGGATAGTCTGTTCGTGCTCAGCGAGCAAGCGCATATAGTAGGCGCAGTGTCGATCGACCACTGCTTCTCTGATCTCCGGCGAGCGTTCGAGCTTTTCCCAGGCGTACTGTCTCAAGAGTTCATGCAGCGTGTAGCGCCCGTTCTCTCCTAACTGCACCAACGATCTGTCGATCAGCGCGGCGAGGTCTTGCAGCGAAGCCTGTGCGACGCGAAGAGCGGCCTCGACGGTGAACCCCCCACGAAACACCGCCAGGCTGCAAAAGACCGATTGTTCCTCCTGGCTGAGCTGCTGCCACGATTGGTCGAAGACTGCCCGCAGCCTTTGATGCCGCGCGGGCATATCGCGTTGCGACGTGGTCAGAAAATCGAGGCTGTTTTGAACGTGATCGGCGATGGCGGTGAGGCTGAGGACGCGAACCCATGCCGCGGCCATTTCCAGCGCGAGCGGCATTCCGTCCACCAATCGGCAAATCCGCACGATTTCGGCGGGCTGCTCATCGATTGGGAAGTCCGGCCGAACCCTCTGCGCGCAGGCGACGAATAACTGGACCGCCGCGTAGTTTTCCCAGCGCTCGATCTGATCCCCGGTGGGGTATGGCAGCCCTGCCACCGGGTAACGCCATTCACCGCGGAGGTTCAGCGCTTCGCGTGACGTGACGAGGAGCTTGAGACGCGGGGCTTCAGCGAGCAAGGCCGGAATCAGGTCCAGTCCATCGAGCAGGTGCTCGACGTTGTCCAACACCACCAGGAGGGTCTTGTCACGCAAGGCGGCGAGCAGATGCTCACGCGGCCTGGGCATCTCGCCCAGGTCGATTCTCAGCGCGTCGGCAATTGCAGTCACGAGCAGGTCTGGAGATTCCAGCGGCTGGAGGGGGACGAAGTAGGCGCCATCCTCGAAGCAGACGGCGCATCGGTCCGCCACCTCGATCGCCAGCCGTGTTTTGCCAATGCCACCGGGGCCGAGCAAGGTCAGCAGTCGGCATGCAGGATCGTCAAGGAGCTGGCTGAGCCGGTTTGTTTCGTCAGCACGGCCGATGAAAGGGGGCATCTGGCGCGATAGATTGTGCAATCTCATCGCTCAATTACCCTGTTTGCTGGCCACCTCCCCATTGTCGCGCCAATCGAGCACATTGACAACCAGAGTACGTGATTGGCGCGCCGCCGCAGAAACGGGCAGGTCGACGTTCTGGCACTCTGCGCTCCCGCCACGGGACAATCCCGATCAGTGGACGGGCGCTTCTCCGTCCACCGGTGTTGCGACCGCAGGTATGCGGGCAGTGGCGCGTGCCACTAACTAGACGGCCGGCGCCAGGATGATGCCGGTCAGGGTGAGCGCGGCGCGCAGTCCCAGACGCAAACCGACGAAACCGACCAACGGTCCACCGCCGATCTGACCCAGGGCGTCGAACTGGTGCAGCGAGGAGATGACTGTCGCCCGCACGGACGAGTCGATGTGCTGGTTGGTCCAGGTGTCGACGAGCGGCCCGACCACGCCGCGCAGCACCTGTGAGACCAGATACGCGGCCAGCGCCAGCAGGAAGCTCCCGGAGAGCGCGAAGACAATGAGCGCGCCGGACATGCCGCCGTAGAACCACACCACGGCGCGGGCAACGGAGCGCTGATCGTCGGTGCGCACCCGGCGTCGCACGACTTCCGCCGCGACAATCGACAGGGCCTGATTGGTCAGCGCGATCAGGCTGAACCAGACGACCGGCTGCAGGCCGCCGACCGCTGGAAAGGTGAAGTTCTCCATCAGGTGTTCGCGCCACAGCCGATCGAATCCTTCACTGTGCGCGCCAAGGACGACGGCGATCAGCAAGAAGATGGCAAGGATGGGGCGGAGGCGTACGGCCTGCAGCGCATCGCGCGTCGTCTGCACCATGGAGGCGAAGGTGCTGCGCTCTTCTCGTGGCCGCGGGCGAAAGCCGGTTTCGGGCATGAGCACTACGAGGACGGCGCACAGGACGATGAACAGGACGCCACCGATGACGATCGGCAGGGCGAGGGCGATGCTGCCAAGCAGGCCGCTGAGGATCGTACCGACGACACCGCCGAGCGCGCCGATCTGTGACCCACGCAGGAAGATGCGGCCGAGATCCTGCGGATCGGTCTCATCGGCGATCCACGCCTCAAGCGCGCCGCTGGTGAAGGTGATGCCGATTCCCCAGACGATCTGGTTGAGCAGAATGGCCCAGAAAAAGGGCAGACTTCCCTCGATGAGAAAGCCGATGCCGACGAGAAGATAGCCGATGATCACGGACAGCCGCCGGCTGTAGAGATCGGCGACGACGCCGGTGGGGATTTCAAACAGGAAGGCGATCGTTTCCAGCGTGGTGCCGACCAGAACCAACTGCAAAGGATTGAGGCCGACGACCTCGGCCTGGTAAATCAGATTGGTTGTAAATATCAGCCCGAAGCCGAACGACGTGAGAGCGTGAATCAGGTAAAAAATTAAGACCGCACGACCGCGCAAGGGCATTCTCCGAGTAGCTGAGGCTCTGTGTCAGCATAGCATGGGGTGAAAAGAGGCGTCAATGGGCCCTAAGGGCGACATTACCCCTCCGCCAAAAGGTTGAGAGCGGCCTGTGGCCCCAACTATCGCAAATGCGCATTTCGTACTACAACTAACTCAGCTTGAAGCAAAGGTACAATTCATGCAGATCAAAACGGAACGCCTGACGCTGGTCGCCTGTCCTCCGCAGGTCGCGGAGGCTTCTGGCGCCGGAAAGAGGCAGATCGAATCGATCCTGGGTGTCCATATCGATCCGACATGGCTGGAAGAAGACGCGCGCGGTCTGCTGAGCTACTATGCGTATCAACTGCGAGAGGATGCGACGGTGGTCGGGTGGGGCATCTGGCTGATCATCGTGGACGCCCAGAGACTGGTCATCGGCTCGGCGGGGTACAAAGGCAAACCGGACAAGCGCGGATCGATCGAGATTGGTTATGGCATCTCTCCGGAGTTTCGTCGCCAGGGGTACACTTTCGAGGCTGTCCGCGGGCTGATCGAATGGGCCTTTGGCCAACCGAACGTGGTATGCGTCACCGCCGAATGTCTGCCAGACAACAATGGCTCCAAGCGCATCCTGGAAAAGGTTGGCATGACCAATCACGGCCTGCAGGGCATGTACCTGAAATGGTCCCTGGAGAAACATGCCTATTTTGCCATCCAATCCGGCGCTGGATAACGAAAAACCAGCGGGTTCCGGCGGCGGGGCGCCCTTCGCCGCCGATCTGCTGGCGTGGTACGATCATCTGGGCATTGAACTCCCCTGGCGCGGAGAACACGATCCCTACCGGATCTGGCTGAGCGAGATTATGCTCCAGCAGACGCAGGTGGAGACGGTCAAGCCCTACTATGCGCGCTTCCTGGTTGCCTTCCCGACGGTCGAGGCGCTGGCGGCCGCGCCCCTCGACCGCGTGCTCAAGTTGTGGGAAGGGCTGGGCTACTACAGCCGCGCCCGCAATCTGCACCGGGCGGCGGAGCAGGTGGCGTCGCTCGGCGCATTCCCCAGCACGCTCGAGGGCCTGCTTGATCTGCCCGGCATTGGACGGTACACGGCCGGTGCCATCGCCAGCATCGCCTTCGGGGTGCATGCGCCCGTGCTGGACGGCAACGTGATCCGTGTTTTCGCCCGCCTGCTCGATCTGCCGGACGACGTGCAGCAGCCCGCGACGCAGCGCCGCCTGTGGGAGACCGCCGAGGCCTGGTTGCCCGCGGAGCGGACAGGCGACTACAACCAGGCGCTGATGGATCTGGGACGGCTGATTTGCAAGCCGCGCGCACCGGAATGTGCCGCCTGCCCGATCCGCGCACACTGCCTGGCCTATGCCAACGGCACGCAGGCGGAGCGGCCGGTCAAAGCCGCCAGGGCGAAGACCCCGCACTACGACGTAACGGCCGGACTGATCCGCAACGAGCGAGGCGATCTGCTGATCGCCCAGCGTCCGCTGGACGGGCTGCTCGGCGGCCTGTGGGAATTTCCCGGAGGCAAGCTCGAACCCGGCGAGACGCTGCCAGAGTGCCTGAAGCGCGAGCTGCGCGAGGAGCTGGGCATCGAAGTGGAGGTTGGAGACCTGTTCGTGCAGGTGCGGCACGGCTTCACCCACTTCAAGATCACCCTGTACACCTTCGAGTGTCGTTATATCGGTGGGGAACCGCAGCCGCTCGGCGTGCACGATTTCGCATGGGTGCGCGAGGACGAGCTGGACCGGTATAGCTTCGGCAAAGCGGATCGGCAGGTGATCGCGGCACTGGTGGCGCGGCGGGGGATGATGTTTTAGAAGATAGAAGTGAGGGATGATAGGGTGTTTGCAAAGTTGCTGAACCTCACCCCCCAACCCCCTCTCCATGCTGGAGAGGGGGCTTTCCTCCGTCCACAGGATGGGGAATCAGCGCGACCAGTTTCCCCTCTATGGCGAGCTTGCTCGCACGCTTGCGTAGGAGAGGGGCGCAAGCAAGCTCGCCTGAGGGAGGAGGTTGTTACCCGAGCCTTCACAATCATCCTCTGAGTATGGGGGAAGAGCCACAGCTCGGCTATCGCCCTCCGGAGTTGCTCTCGTGCGCAATCATCAAGGAAGAACACTGTGACCTATGTGCTGCTGGCTGTGACGACGATTCTGTGGGGAGTCTGGGGCTTCGCCAATAAGGTCGCCGTCACGCAAGCCCATCCCTTTCATGTCCAATGGATCTATTCGCTGCCGCTGGCGCTGCTGATCCCGCTGTGGTATTTCCTGGGGCGCAGCCAGCAGCCGGACGTCGTCCTGACGCCTTCGGTCGTCCTGTGGGCGGCGGGTTCAGGCCTGGCGGCGGCAGCGGCCTTTGCCCTCATGCTGTTCGCCATGCAGGAAGCGTCGGCGACGTCGGTGGTGGCGATGACCGCGGCCTATCCGGTGGTCACGGCGCTGATCGCTTATTTCACCGGCATGGAGAAGCTGACGCTGGGTCAGGTGGTTGCCGTCTTGATCATCATCGCGGGCGTGATCCTGTTCGAACTGACCGGGAGCAAGACCAGCTCATAGACCTGTGCTGCTTCTGACCCATCTGACGGACGCCGGCGACGCATGACCGGGACAGATGTCAGTGATAGACGTCACTACTGAGAGCCCGGCAATGCATCTAGACTCAGTGAAAATCAAGATGCCCGGATCAGGAGTGACTCTGATGTCCGCCCAGGAAACCGTCGAGGCGGTGTTCGCTGCCGCCCAAATTGCCGTTCTGCTGCCGATCAGCCCCATTGTGCGCCGCTGGTATAACCACGCCGGCGCTTCATCCACCGAAGTTCAGACCCGTTATTCGACCGACTCGCTGGTTCCGTCGCCCCAGCAGGGCTATACCCGCGCTATCAGCATCCGCGCGCCTAAAGAGATCGTCTGGGGCTACCTGATGCAGCTCGGACAGGAACGCGCCGGCCTGTACAGCTATGACGCGCTGGAGAACCTGGTCGGCTGCGAGATGCACACCGTTGATCACCTCGTGCCCGAATGGCAGAACCTGAAAGTGGGCGATGTGGTCCGCTTTGGCCCGGCCGCGAAAGGTTACCCGACGCAGAAAGTGATCGAGGTTCAGGACAAGCGCCTGATCGTCTGGCAGGGCGTCGACGCGAAGACCCTGGAAGCGGGCGGCGGGCTGAACGGCATCATCGCCTACTACCTCTCCGATGCACCCGATGGCGGGACGCGTCTGATTGTCCGTTCGGCGATGAGCTACCCGCCAACATTCGCCATGAAGCTGTTGTGGCGGATCACCGAAGTGCTGAACTACGTCATGGAGCAGAAGATGCTGCGGTCGATTCGGGCATTTGCCGAGCGTGACGCCCGCCGCATGACCGGCGCCGCCGCACCCGCGTAAGCTGGACCCGCCGCCGATCCGGCGAACATCGACTCTGGTCACTCTGAAGCGTGGGGAGTACACTTTAGCCCCTGTGAATTACCCCTTGCACAAATGGGCTTGAGCGGATGGAACGCATTTCAGCGGCGGACAACCTGGTTATTGAGCAAGACTCCGAGCGGTGGCGCCTGCTGGTGGATGGGCAGGGCAGCGGCACGGAGCGCCTGCTGTTCGAGGCCACCCACGACGAGCCGGCACGGTATGTCAGCGCCTTTGCCGTGCGCCGCAAGCTCCCCGCCGATGGGGCCTTGAACCCACAGCGCATCGAGCGCGTCGTGCTCGGCTGGTCGGAGCAGGATGGTGCCTGGCATCTTGGTCTGGTGCTGGACCAGGCGCTCGCCGAGGAACGTGGCAGCCGCTGGTGCGGCCTGGCGACCTGGCGCGACCCGAACGGTGCGACCTTCCAGGAAGTCGCGGGGCATGCGGGGCAGTCGCTGGCCAACAAGCTGGCGCGTCCGTTCGCCGTGGTGCCGCCCAAGCAGTCTATCCTTCAGAGCGCGCAGCGGATGACCACGCCGGTCGATACCTCCGAGGTGCGCCAGCCGATTCCGCAGCCGGACCTGCCGCTCAAGTTCGAGCAGTGGACGCTGCAACCCGTCCCCGGCCACGGCCTGGAATTCGCGCTGTCGCCCTCGTGGGCGCGTTCGCGGTTCGTCCGCGCTGGCTGGTATGTCATCCTGACGGGCATTTTCGCCGTGCTCACCCTGACCACGCTGACCAGCGGCATCGCCTATCCGCGTCCGGAATTTCTGGTGCTGCTCGGCGGCGTTTCGATCGTCATCATGATCCTGGCCGTGCTGGTGACCCTGATCGGCGCAGCGCGGCAGCCGAAGCGCATCATCTTCGATCAGACGGCGCAGGCTGTCGTCTGGCTGCGCGGACGCACGGTCGTGCGACATATCCCGGTGGCCATGGTGAAAGAGATTTACGTCAGCCATGTGGTCAGCAAAGTCGGACGGTGGGCGGATAAAGAAGTCCGCCGGGTGCGCCACGGGGAGCTCAATCTGCTGCTGGATGCCGAGAAGGGCGATTCGTTCGTGCATGTCCTGACCCAGCAACGCACCGACGAGACTATCCCCGTCACCGACGATCCACTGGACGAAGAAGGCGTAACACCGCTGACCGTCTTCAATGCTCGCACCCAACTACAAAGCGCGGCCCTGGCAATCGCCGAGACGATGCGGTTGCCGGCCAGCTACGACAAGCGGCTGTAGATCCGAGTCAAGCGATCCGAGAAAGGAGCGGTGGGCGCACACATTGGTGCGCCCCTACAACCGAGCCTGTTCACCCACTCTGGCGTAGGGGTGGGCCAATGTATGTGCCCACCCACAGCAAGGGCTCTTGCAACCACGCTTTGCGGGATGAGATCGCCGACCGTACTCCTGTTCATTTCGGTTGGGCAGAGTGGGTTCTTTAAATCTTCGGATGAATTGAGTTAAAATTGATGATACTCTGTTTTCAGAGCGGACTCCCGGTGATAGCATCGTGAGACCGTTTCGTATCGTTATGGTTCAGAATCGACAAACTCATGAGTGAACGTCCCCTTATCCTCTTCACCAACGACGATGGCTTTTCCTCCCCAGGGTTGTGGGCGGCCGTCCATGCGTTCGCCGACCTCGGCGATATCCTGGTCGCCGCGCCGCGCGAGCAGCAGAGCGGCACCGGTCGCAGCATGCCGATCAGCAGCTCGGGGCGCATCCACGAAGAGGAGCGTGATATCGCAGGCGTGACGCGCAAGGTGTACTCGGTCGAAGGGACACCGGCGCAGTCCGTGCAGCATGCCGTCTTCGAACTGGCCGACCGCCTGCCGGCGCTGTGCGTCTCCGGCATCAACTACGGCGAGAATACCGGCAATGGCGTGACCATTTCCGGGACGGTTGGCGCGGCGCTGGAAGCGGCAAGTCTGGGCATTCCCTCCATCGCCGTTTCACAGCAGACGCCGCAAGACCTGCATCTCTCCTACTCGAACAACGTCGACTTCAGCGTCGCCGCGCATTTCGCGCGCCGGTTTGGCGAATGGCTGATCGACAGCGACCGGCCCGATGACGTCGACGTGCTGAAGCTCGACCTGCCGATGGGAGCGACGACCGAGACCGAATGGCGCGTCACGCGTCTGTCGCGCCGCCGCGTCTACTGGCCGTCGCGGCCGGAGCGCATCGCGCTGTCCGATGTCGGCCGGATGGGCTACAGCTATAAACTGGACGCTCACAAGGCCGAGCCGGACTCCGATGTCTATGTGGTGCTGCACGAGAAAATGGTCTCGCTGACCCCGATCAGCCTGGATATGACCTCGCGCACCGACCCGTACCGTCTGCGCCAGCTTCTGACGGGCGAACGCGTCTATGCCGAGAAGGCGCAGGGACAGACCTCCGTAGAGATAGAAGAACTGAAGGTCGCCATCAATGGGGCGAAGAAGAAGTAAGGGACGAGAGACGAGAAATGAGGAATGAGGAATGAGGAAAAACCTCACCGCCTGCGAAACTGACGCGTTCCTCTTTTCTGCTTGCCTACGAGCGACGGCTCAGGCGTAATCTCGTGGCTACCGCTCGCCTGCTGCGCATGCCCGCGCGCAGCCTGTTCCTTGCATGCCTCCTTTTCTTTTCGCTGACCCTCGCCGCACCGGCTGGCCTGAACGCTCAGGAGGCGGCGCCGAATGCGCTGGCCTATGGCGTGACGGCGCGCGGGCAGATCAGCGATGCACAGTCGCGGGCGGTCTACACCTTCGACGGCCTGCGCGGTGACGTGGTCAGCCTGTCGCTGTCGATCACCGGCGGCGATCTGGAGCCGATGCTGCTGCTCTTCGACAGCGGCGCGGGGCTGGTCGACCTGCCGGATCAGGCGCCGGGCCGTGATGTGCGCGTCAGCTCTTTCGTCATCCCCACCTCCGACGTCTACCGTGTGGTCGTCACCCGCTACGGCGACCGTCTGGGCACCACCTCTGGTGACTTTTCGCTGACCCTGAATCGGATCGGCGTCAGTTCGCAGCAGGGGAGCGTGCTGCGCTATGGCGATTCGGTCTACAACGCCGTCGACGACGACAACCCCCGTGTGTTCTACAGCTTCCAGGGTGCGCGCGGAGATGTGGTCAACGTGCTGATGCAGCGCGCCTCCGGCAACCTGGACCCAACGCTTCAGCTTGTCAACAGCAGGTCGGAGGTGATGGCCGAGAACGACGACCGACCTGGATCGACCGATGCGGCGATCAGCGCCTATACCCTGCGCGAAGATGGGGTGTATGCCATTATCGCCTCGCGCTATGGGGAGGAGTCCGGCCCGAGTCAGGGGGCCTTCGTGCTGACCCTGACGACTGGCGAACAGAGCGGGCTGGGCGGCAGCATCGAGTTCGCCATCGCGCTGACGCCGGGGACGCCGGTTCGGGGGAGCATTGGCAGCGCGCGGCAGATGCAGATCTACCGCTTCGAGGGGCGGCGGGGCCAGAGTGTCACGGTGCGCATGGACCGGCGCGGTGGGGATCTCGACTCGCTGGTGATCATTGCCGACGCCGCCGGGCGCGAACTGATCGAGGACGACGACACCGGTGGCGGTCAGAACGCGGCGATCATCGACTTCCAACTGCCGGCGGATGGTGTGTACCTGGTGCTGGCGACGCGCTTCGAGCGGAATGCCGGGACGACGGCTGGAGAGTACGAGCTGAGTGTGACAGTGGCGGAGTAGGGAAGGCGGTTGGAGGCAACCTCCACCGGGCGTTTCGCGAAATGCCCCTACGGCTCTGGCGTTATCGGGCCGTAGTCCGCGCGAAAAGCGGGACGATGCTATAGTATCCGCATGATGAACATTCCTCGTGATCAGGTGAAGATTCAGGCGAGCTACACCCAGACCACTGCGGCACTGGGGGCGGCGGCGCTGATCCTGGGCATCGCGACGGCGGCGACTCTCCTGTTCGGCGACGGTGACCCCCAGGCGCTGCTGGCACTGTTCGCCACGCTGGGCGTGGTGTGGCTGCTGATCGTGGGAGTGATCGGCCTCAACGACTGGCGGTTGGTGCGCCGGGAACGCCGCGACGCCGAAGCGCTGCTGGCGGGCGACTCCTGGGCCGAGTGGCGCTGGTCGCCCGAGGAATGGCGTCGGGAGATCGAACAGCAGCGAGCCGACCTCGAGAAGTGGAAGGTGTTTCAGCGCAAGTGGGCGCCAGTCATGACCGGCATCGCGACCGTGGCGGTGGCCGGCACACTGGCGGCGATCGTGCTGATCGCGGGCGATGACATGCCGGCAAATCTGCGTGGCTTCATGTTCGGGCTGGCAGGCTTCCTGGCTCTGCTGGTGATCGCGCTGTCGGTGGGCGGGCTGCAACGCGAGCGGCGGAAACGCGAGCGCCGCCTGGAGCGATCAGAAGCGGCGCCGGCCCCACGCATCCGCTTCGGCGAATACGGTCTCTATCACGAGGTTGACGGTCACACCTCGCTGCGCAATCTTCACCATGTCACGTTCTCGGCGAAGCAAAACCAGATGGCGTTTCACATTCGCCATGAAGGGCCGGCCGGCTCAAGCCGCACGCATCCGACCCACCTGCCGGTGCCGGAGGCTCATCTGGACGACGCCCCGGCGCTGGCCCGGCGCTACAACCGGGATGGCCCTGGCGACCGCGACACCTGATTAGCGCTGCGAGAGGCGACTCCGCTTATTTGGGTGGCCCATCCCCGTCTGGCAAAATAGCCCGCACGTATTCCGCGCGTTCAAAGGCGCTGGCGTTCCTGGCGTGGAACTGTCGCATGATCCCTGCATACTGACAACTGACGTGTAGTCGTTTCTGTCCATCCACTGCCGCAGGTCGCGGTCGATGATGCTCAGGTAATCAATCCCGCGCTCCAGCAGCACCGAAGCCAGCAGGGTGACCTTCGCGCCGACCATCAGCATCTTCACCACATCCTCGGCGGTGAAAATCCCTCCGGTCGCCGCTAGATCCGGCTTGACGTAGCCGCACAGAATGGCGATCCAATGGAGGGGCAGACGCGAATCCGACGGGCCGCCGAAGGGGATCGCTGACTTCACCGCCAGCGTCACCGGGTCGAAATCTGGCTGAACGAAACGATTGAAGAGCACCAGCCCGTCGGCGCCGGCGAAATCCAACCGTCTGGCCAGGCTGGCCAGGTTGGTGAAGTAGGGGGTGAGCTTGACGGCCACCGGAATCTTGACCACCGCCTTCACCATCCTGAGGATGGTCAGGTACAGATCTTCAAGGTGGGCGGAAGGCTGATCCATGTTCGCGGGAATGTGATAGATGCTCAGCTCCAACGCGTCGGCGCCGGCTTCTTCAACACTCTGGGCGACTTCCGCCCAATTGCCGAGCGATGCGCAGTTCAGGCTGGCGATGATCGGAATGCCGACGGTTTCCTTGCATCTCCGGATGTGGCTCACATAGTCCTGGAGCCCCGTGTGGAACTGCTTTTGGGCGGGGAACAGGGCGAGCGCATCTGCTGGAGTGGCTTTGGGATGGGCCTGGTAGTAGTCGAAGAGCTGCTGTTCCAGCCGCAGTTGTTCCTCGAACAGCGAGTAAAGGACTATGGCGCCGGCGCCTGCCTCTTCCATGCGTCTGATGTTGTCAAGGTTCTTCGAAAGGGGCAGCGCAGAGACAATCAGAGGAGAGCGCAAATTCAAATGAAGATATTTTGTGTCGAGGTTCATCGTTGCTTTTCAACCTCGCATTCTTGTGCCAGTGAGGGCTCCGGACCGGAGCCTGGACTTCTCAATCGGGCGCCCACATGAAAATTCACGTGGGCGCCCAGTGCGACGCCTACGACGGTTTCTGCAAGGATTCCGCCTGCGGGTCGGCGTTTGGCTGCTGCCGGGGCGCAGGCTGAGCCAGGACTTTGGCGATCGGCTGAAGATTCAGCCACCACTGCTGCTTCGGACGCTGGTAGGTCTGGTCGACCAGCCGAGGAAAGTCCTCGATGTTGTGAATCTGGATACCACCCGCCTCGATGCCGATGAAGGCGCTCATGGGCGTCTTCGAGGGTGCATTCTCTATCAGATACTCGATGCACTTGCCGGCAAGTCGGGTGGCCTGAATGCGATCGAAGGGCGAGGGGTCGCCACCCTGCTGGACATGGCCCAGGATGGTCTCGCGCACGTCGAACAGGCCGCCGCCTTCCTGCTCAAAGAGCGCCGCCATGAAGTTCGAGTTGTACACGGGGTTGGCGTTCTCGTTACGGATCATCAGACCCAGCCGCTTACCCTGCCCAAAGCCGCTCACGAGCTGATCCAGATCGGTTTGCAAGTCGCGGAGCGTCACGCCTTCCTCATGCATATAGACACGCTCGGCGCCGGTCGCCAGCCCGCTCATGAGCGCGAGATAGCCGCAGTAGCGCCCCATGACTTCGACGACGAAGCAGCGGCGCTGGGCAATGGCCGACTGCTTGATGCGATCGACCGCCCACATGATGTTGTTCAGAGCGGTATCGGCGCCGATGCTCAGTTCCGAGCCGGGCAGGTTGTTGTTGATCGAGGCGGGCAGGCAGATGATGGGAATGTTGAACGCCGGGAAATTGTCGCTCTCACGGTGAAGCTGGTAGGCGCCCTGGTAGGCTGACCAGCCACCCACAATCATCAGGCCGTCTATGCCATGTTTTTCCAGGCTGCGCGCGATGGCATAGAAGTCGCGCCCGCTGGGGACATCGCGGTTGGCGCCCAGCTCCGAGCCGCCCATCGAGGCCCAGCCGTTCACGCTCATCCAGTTCATTTCGCGAATATTGCCGTCGATCAGCCCCTGGAAGCCGTTGGTCACGCCCAGCATGATGTGGCCCTTGTCCAAACCGGTGCGCACCGCAGCGCGTATGGCCGCATTCATCCCCGGCGCGGGCGCACCGGAGTTCATCACGGCCAGGCGCAACCGCTTCTGCCCCGGCGCGGGTTCTTTCGGCAGCGCCTGGAGCAGCGTGCGCAGCGTTTGAAGCGCCTGCTTAAAGCTGGAACCGCGCAAATCCATGGCGTGATCGTAGTCGTGCGCCTCGATGGCTGCTGCAACGGCATGGGTCTGTTCGACACATTTCATCAGCGGGGCGCGCACGACGCGGTTGTCGCGCAGGCAGATGAGCTGCGGCTCGGACTCCGGGCTGGCCGACAGACAGGCATCGACCGCGGCCTTTCCCATCAGCGTGCCCAGATTGCGGTCGAAGGCGCTGGGCGTGCCGCCGCGCTGCACATGTCCGAGCACCGTGGTTCGCACTTCTTCGCCCAGGCTGTCTTCCAGCACCTTCATGACGTGCGAACTGCCAATCGGGTTGCCGTGCCGATCCCTTGCGCCCTCGGCCATGATGATGATGCTGTCCCGGCGACCGGCCCTTCGACCCGCCTTGACGTCCTCGACCATCCTGGCTTCCCAATCATCATCCGGCGGCGGACTTTCCGGAATGAGGACCCAGTCCGCACCGGTGGCGAGGGCTGACATGAGCGCGAGATAGCCGCAGTTGCGCCCCATCACCTTCACCACGAAGGTCCGCTGGTGACTGGCGGCGGTGCTGCTGATCGCGTCCACCGCTTCGATGATCCGATGCAGCGCGGTATCGGCGCCGATGGTCATATCAGTGCCATGCATGTCGTTGTCGATGGAGCCGACCAGACCCACGATGGTCAGCTTAGCGTGGTTGTCCGCAGTCTCCTGGGTGATCTCGCCCAGCTGGACAAGGTCGTCGAGCAGTCCCTGCCACTCCTGTCGGAAGATATTGGCGCCGGTCAGGCTGCCGTCGCCGCCGATGATGATCAGGTTGTCGATCTCGTTCTTGATCAGGTTCAGCGCGGCACGCCGCCGCCCGTCACGGCCCATGAAATCGTCACAGCGCGCCGTTCCGATGACCGTGCCGCCACGATGCAGAATGCCGCCGACCGAGTCCCATGACAACTTACGGATCAGGTCGCCACCGTCGACCATCCCCTGGTAACCTTCATAGATCGCGTACACTTCCACACCCTGATCCAATGCGATACGCACGATGGATCGAATCGCCGCATTCATGCCGGGTGCGTCGCCTCCGCTCGTCAGTACGGCGAGACGTTTCGTTGTCATAGTCGCTACGGTCCTTTACGGTTCTTAGCTTGTCGTTTGAACGGCGAATGCCGGTGCTCTCAGGGTCTGCACAGGTGCAGGATATTGGTTCCGGGTCGCGCCTCTGAAGCTGCCTTGATCGCCGTCAAACGACCGTGTTCATCTCATGCGGGGCATGCCCACATGAGATGAACAGATTGCAGACCGGACGATCAGGTCAGGAACATGGGCATCCCCAGCACGTGACGGATGCGCGGACGATAGCAGTCGGTGTCGTAGAGCTCGGCCACGTTGACGCGCTTCTTGCCCTGCGCCAACGTCGAAATCGGAACATCGCTGTAGACGCCGCGCTGCAGGCAGACCAGACGCCCCGATTCTCCTCGTTCGACCAGGCTCATAGCCATGTGGGCGAAGTTCGCCGCGACCATCAGATCGAGCGAGTCTGGCGCGCCGCTGCGCATCAGGTAAGAAAGCTGCTGGTAAATGATATTTTGCCCGGTGATCTGTTTCAGCATGTCTCCGACGTACTGGCCAATTCCTCCCAGCTTGCGATGCCCGAAGGCATCGGCAGGACCGCCTTCGACAATCTCGCCTTCCATGGGGTAGGCGCCTTCCGAAACGGTCAGCATCGCGTAGTTGCTCGGATTGCTGGTCTTATCCTCCAGGATCAGCGCGGCCAGTTTATGGACGTCGAAGGGTACCTCGGAAATCAGCGCCCGGTCCACGCCGGCAAGGTAGGCCGCGATCAGCGAGGTCTCGCCCGAATTGCGGCCAAACAACTCAACCACGGCGATGCGCTCGTGCGATCCCGCCGAGGTGCGCAGGGCATGGATGAATTCCACGCTGCGGGTGACGGCGGTCGAGAACCCGATACAGTAGTCGGTGCCATAGACGTCATTGTCCATCGTCTTGGGGATGCCGATCACCCGCATCCCTTCGCGTGACAGCCGTTCGCCATAGCTGAGGGTGTCGTCACCGCCGATGGGAATCAGACAGTCGATGCCCAGCTTCTCGATCACATTCAGAATATGCGACGTGATGTCCTGCGGCTTCTCGTACGTCTTGCCCGGGTCTCGCAGGAATTCGGGCAAGTCATTGGGCTTCATGCTCCCCGGATTGGTCCGCGAGGTGTGCAGGAACGTCCCCCCGGTGCGATCGACCCGACGAACCGATTCCTTGTCGAGCGGGATCACCCAATTCTGATAATTGCCGTCGTCCGGATTGATCTGCACCAATCCCATCCAACCCCGGCGGATTCCGAGGACCTCATAGCCGTTGTCGATTGCCCGGTTCACTATTGCTTTGATTGCAGGGTTGAGACCTGGAACATCTCCACCCCCGGTCAGGACACCAATGCGCATCGTAATCCTCGTTTTCTAGTACAAAAATCATCGTTGCATTCATTTTATCCCCTTGCCTGCCCACAAGGGCCGGCGCAAGCGCAGATTGTGAGGAAGTACAGCCGGCGAGTATGACAAATATCACGGAGTCGTAATGGTTGATGAAATGTATACTCTCGTTATAGAGGGTATATACTTAAAGGAAAGTGCCATGACTATTAACGTTGCTCCGTCCACTCACACCCGGCTCGACTTCATCACAGAACTCCTTGGCAGCGAGGCCGACGACCTTCTCACTCACGTTTGCCAGACCATTGGCAAGGAACGCCTGTATCTCCCCGGCCCAGACAGCGTGACCGAAGTCTGGGGTCATTCCGATCGTAGTCCGCAAGTCCTGCGGAGTCTTGAACAACTGCATCAGCACGGCCGCCTGGCGGGAACGGGCTACCTCTCGATCCTGCCTATCGACCAGGGCATCGAGCATTCCGGCGGCGCATCTTTTGCGAAGAATCCCGACTATTTCGACCCCATCAAAATCGTCGAGCTGGCGATTGCGGGCGGCTGCAATGCGGTCGCATCGACCTTTGGAGTCCTGGGGGCGGTGGCGCGCAAGTATGCCCACAAGATCCCGTTCGTCGCCAAGATCAACCACAACGAGCTGCTGACCTACCCGAACAAGCATGACCAGGTGATGTTCGGCACGGTGAAGGAAGCCTGGAATCTCGGCGCCGTCGCCGTTGGCGCGACGGTCTATTTCGGATCGCCGGAAAGCACACGGCAGATCGTCGAAGTGGCTCAGGCCTTCGCTTATGCTCACGAACTGGGGCTGGCCACGGTGCTGTGGTGCTACCTGCGCAATCCGGGCTTCAAGGTCTCCGGCGTCAACTACGAAACGGCTGCCGATCTGACCGGACAGGCCAACCATCTGGGTGTGACGATCCAGGCCGATATCGTCAAGCAGAAGCAGCCGGAGACGAACGGCGGCTACAAGGCGCTGAATATGAACGGCTCGTCCTACGGCAAGCTCGATGAGCGCATGTATACGCAGCTCACCTCGGATCATCCCATCGATCTGACGCGGTACCAGGTCGCCAACGACTACATGGGCCGCGTCGGCCTGATCAATTCGGGCGGCGCCAGCGGCAAGAACGATCTGGTGGAAGCGGTCAAGACGGCCGTGATCAACAAGCGCGCCGGGGGTATGGGCCTGATCAGCGGACGCAAGGCCTTCCAGCGGCCGATGGCGGAAGGTGTGGCGCTGCTTCATGCCATCCAGGATGTGTATCTGTGTGAGGAGGTCACGATCGCCTAGTGGCGAACGGCTCGCCCAGAACATGCAGACAAGTTCGACCCGCGGGACATCTGAGACGGTGTCCCGCGGGTGTTTTTTGAGCCGGGCAACCTTAACACACGACGTTTCCCCAATTCGCCCACCCCGCGCTATACTATGCCGTAATGTCACCTTAACAATGCGCTCTCTGCGAGCAGAGGACATTTATGAGCACCAGCGACTCGCCTATTGTCCTGGAAGTGCGAGGCCTGACCAAACGCTTCCCTGGCGTGCTGGCGAACGACCATATTGATTTGCAGCTCAAGCGCGGGCAGGTGCTGGGCCTGCTCGGCGAAAACGGGGCGGGCAAGAGCACCCTGATGAATATGATTTACGGGCTGTACCACCCGGATGAGGGAGAGATCCTCGTCAAGGGCAAGCCGGTGCGCATCAGCAGCCCCAACGATGCCATCAAGCTGGGTATCGGCATGGTGCACCAGCATTTTCAACTGGTCCCCGTGCTGAGCGTGACCGAGAACATCATGCTCGGCAACGAGACGGTGCAGGGACCCTTCCTGAACAAGCGCGCGGCCCGCAAACGCATCATGGAGATCAGCCAGCAGTACGGGCTGGAAGTGGATCCCGACGCGCTGATCCAGGATCTGCCGGTGGGCGTGCAGCAGCGCGTGGAAATCATCAAGGCGCTGTATCGCAACGCCGAAATCCTCATCCTGGACGAGCCGACGGCGGTGCTGACCCCCCAGGAGACGGAAGGCCTGTTTCGCATCATGCGCACGCTGCTGGACCGGGGCGTGAGCATCATCTTCATCAGTCACAAGCTGAAGGAAGTACTGGAGATCTGCGTCGACATCGTCGTGCTGCGCGGCGGCAAAGTGGCTGGACGGGTCGAGCCGTGGCGGGCCAATGAGCTGATGCTGGCCGAGATGATGGTCGGGCGGCAGGTCATGCTCCAGGTCGACAAGACCCCGGCGAAGCCCGGCGACGCGGTCCTGGTGGTCGAGGATCTGGTGGTGCTGGACGACCGCAAGCTGCAAGCGGTGCGCGGCGTTTCGCTCGAAGTGCGGGCCGGGGAGATCGTCGGCATCGCCGGGGTGCAGGGCAACGGCCAGACCGAACTGGTGGAGGCGATCACCGGGCTGCGGCCGGCGTTGAGCGGCAGAATCATCCTCAATGGCCAGGATGTCACCCACGCCTCACCACGGAAGATCACCGAGGCGGGCGTCGCCCATGTGCCGGAGGATCGGCAGAAGAACGGCATGGTCGGGCCGTTCCCGATCAAAGACAACCTGGTGCTGCAAACCTACCACGTCGAGGCGTTCTCGCACGGAATCATCGCCGACGATCAGGCGATCGACCAGCAGGCGCAGGAACTGGTGCGCAAGTTCGACGTGCGCACGCCGAGCATCCACATCAACATCAGCAAACTTTCCGGCGGCAATCAGCAGAAGGTGATCGTCGCCCGCGAATTTTCACGCAACAGCCGCCTCCTCATCGCCGCGCAGCCGACCCGCGGCCTGGACGTCGGCTCGATCGAATTCATCCACTCGCAGATCGTCGCCATGCGCGACAGCGGGGCAGGAGTGCTGCTGGTCTCCGCCGAACTCGACGAAGTGCTGTCGCTCTCGGACCGGGTGGTGGTGATGTTCGCCGGGACGGTGATGGACTCGCTGCCGATCGAAGAGGCAGATCGCAATCTGTGCGGCCTGCTCATGGCAGGTGTGAAGCGCACGCAGGAACAGGAGGCAGTGAGCGGTGACTGACGCCAGCACGACCCCACCCCGTTCGACAGGGACTGCCGAACCTCAACGCGAATCCTTCATCCTGGTCCGGCTGTGGCAGCGCATCTCGCCGCGACTGGTGCCGCTCCTGGCCGTTCTGTCGGCGATGGTGCTGACCGTGCCGTTCATGATTCTCACCGGCGGATCGGGCGATGTGGCGCGCGGCCTGAATATCGCCGGCACCGCCTACGCCGCACTGATCGAAGGCTCGATCGGGCTGGTTATCAACGATCGTGCTGGCCGACGACCTCGGCGCTTTCGTGCAGATGGCAAACACCGAAACGCTTACGCAGCGCGACTTGCGCAGCCTGGCCAGTGCGGCGCGCGGCGCCGAAGCCCTGGGTCGCCCGGCTGCCGACCGTTTTGCCGCGGTGATCGACAATTTCACCACGTGAGACGATGAACAGCTCACCGAGTTGGGCGAGAGCGTGACCGAAATTGAGGCCCTTGGCGTGGAGCTTCTGAACGCCATGGCGCCGCTGATCGCCGACATGAGTGCGCTGCGCCGCGGCGAGGTGCGTGAACTGGGCGAGCGGTATGCAGCGATGCCGACGCTGAGCGCAGAAGATCGCACGGCGCTGGAAGCCGTGGCGCCTTCGGCTGCCTCGTACAGCGACTCCGCCCTGCTCGGCTATATGTTCGTGCTGAATCGCGAAGGGATCGCCAAACTGGAACGCGTCTCCGCCGCGGCGACCCTGCTTCAGGCGGAGAACATTGCCCCGGACTCGCCTGAGGCGCAGGCGCTGATCGATGTTGCTCTGGTGCAAGGCGGGGCCGGGGCGGCGCGCGAGGCGGTGGCGACCTTCGCCCGGCTTGACGAGGCCGGCGTGAGGGATCCGGGCGCACTGGCCTCTCAGATAGAGACCGTGCGCGAACTGTACTCGGTCGGCCTGCTGACCGAGCCGGACATGTCGCTGATGATCGCCCACGAACTGGCCCCGGCGCTAGACAATAATCTGGTAGTCAGCCGGCCCGGCAACCGGTTGGTGGTCCACCCCGGCGTCAGCTCGGCCGGTATCGTCTGGAACAACAATAACACCGAAGAAGACCCTGCCGACGATCGGCCGGAAGTCGTCTACGCACGACTGGGTGGAGGTTCGGCCCTGCTGTTCTTCCCCAGCAACCTGGAAACCATGCTGGTCCGCGCCATCCCGTTCATCATCGTCGGTCTGGCGGTGGCGCTCGGATTCAAGGCCGGGCTGTTCAACATTGGCGCGGAAGGCCAGCTCTATGCGGGCGGCATCCTGGCGGTGTGGATTGGCTTTTCGCCGATCTTCGACCCGCTGCCGATTGGCATTCGGTTGCCGCTGCTGATCGTCGGCGGTATCGCCGGCGGCTTCCTGTGGGGCGCCATCCCCGGCGCGCTCAAGGCGTACACCGGCGCGCACGAAGTGATCGTCACGATCATGCTCAACTACATCGCCATCCGCCTGGTCGACTGGCTGATTAAGTCCACCAACCCGGTCATTTTGCTCGACATCAACGCCAGCACGCCGCGCACGCCATTTCTGAACGAGTCGGCGCGCCTGCCAAGTATGGCGTCGATACCACTCTGGCTGTTCATCGCCGCCGGCATCGCCATGCTGGCACTGGGTCTGTATCAGCGCCGCGCAGTCCTGGGGCAAGACCTTCGCTTTGCCATTCGCCCGGTGGTCAACGGCCTGATTGTGACATTTGGCGGGCTGTTCCTGGCGTGGGTCGGGGCGACCGGCTCACTGCATATCGGCTTCATCCTGATGCTGCTGGCCGTGTGGCTGACCGACTGGTTCCTGAACCGCACCACGCTTGGCTTTGAACTGCGCACGGTCGGCACCAACCCCGACGCGGCGCGTTACGCCGGCATGAGCGTGCCGCGCAACACCATCCTGGCGATGGCACTGGCCGGCGCGCTGGCCGGGTTGGCCGGCTCAATCGAAGTCGCCGGCGTGCAGTACAACATGCAACCGGAGTTCTTCAGCGGTGTCGGTTTCGACGCGATCGCCGTGGCGCTGCTGGCGCGCAGCAACCCGCGCAGCATGATCCCGGCCGGCCTGCTGTGGGGATCGCTGCTGGCCGGCGCCGGCCTGATGCAGGTGCGCGCCGATATTTCCATCGATCTGGTCAAGATCATCCAGGCGCTGATCATCATGTTCATCGCCGCCGACATGATCATTCGCTTCCTGTGGCGCGTACCGGAAGGCGAAGAGAAAACGGCGATCACCTTCATCAAGGGCTGGGGAGGCTAACTCAAGATGACGACGACTTCACCGACCATGCCCGCTCCCCATGCGGAGGCCACCTCGTGGCGCGACAACATCAAAATCACCCGGCAGACCATCTATGCGCTGCTGTTCATCGTGTTCGGTGTCGTGCTGCTGCTTACGGTGCCTAACAGCATCGCCGGCGACGTGGTGACCCGGCTGACCTTCGGCGATGGGGTGCCGGAAATGCTGGTGCCGACGGCGGGCTATGCCATCGTCGTAGCACTGCTGTACGTCGCTGGCGGCGCGGTGGCGTTGATCCCCGGCAAGGCGCTCAAGCGTGTCAAGGCCATCTGGCTGATCTTCAACGGCCTGCTGATTATCCCGACGGTGCTAATCCTGGCAGCCGCCGGAAGCAGCACCAATGTCACCGTGATGCTGCAAGTGAGCTTCCGCCTGGCGACGCCGGTGGTGATGGGCGCACTGGCCGGCATCTGGTGCGAACGCGCCGGCGTCGTCAACATCGCCATCGAGGGCATGATGCTGACGGGGGCCTGCTTCGGCTTTGTGACCCTCACGCTGCTCGCGCCGTCGATGGGGACCCCGACTGCACAGCTCCTCGGCGTGCTGGTGTCGGTGCTGGCTGGCGGACTCATGTCCGTCCTGCACGCCTGGCTGTCGATCACCTTCAAGATCAATCAGGTGGTCAGCGGAACGGTCATCAACATTTTGGCGGTCGGCCTGACGTCGTTCACCCGCCGCGAGGTGCTGCTGTCGTCCGAGGCGGGCCGCGAGACTCTTCAGCCCTTCGCCATTCCATTTCTGTCGGACATCCCGGTCGTGGGCGACGTCTTCTTCTTCGGCCGCCCGATCTTCTACTCGATGTTCATCATCCTGATCGTCACTCACGTGGTGCTGTTCTACACCCGCTGGGGCCTGCGCACCCGCGCCGTGGGTGAAAACCCGCGCGCGGCCGACACGCTCGGCATCAAGGTCAACCGCAACCGCTGGATCAACGTGATCATCGGCGGACTGATCGCCGGGTTGGCGGGCGCGTGGTTTTCGCTGGAGACGAACGGCTCGTTCGACGACAACATGACCAGCGGGCGCGGCTTCATCGCGCTGGCGGCCATGATTTTCGGCAAGTGGACACCCATCGGCGCCTTCGGAGGTGGGCTGCTCTTCGGTTTCTCGGACGCCCTCGGCCAACGCTTCCAGTTCCTGGGTGTGCCGATACCGCCGCAGTTCTTGCAGATGGTGCCTTACGTGATTACCATCGTCGTGCTGGCCGGCCTGGTCGGAAGGGCGGTGGCGCCGAAAGCGGACGGCGTGCCGTATGAAAAAGAAGGTAAGTGACGGTGGCTGATGAGATCCTTGTCGAGCCAGTGGCCGACGCCGATCGGGAGTGGGCCAACGAGTGGCTGACCCGCTTCTGGGGGTCGACGGCCATCGTTTCGAATGGCGTGTTTCAAGAATTGTCGAATGCGCCGGGCGTGATCGCCTGGTTGGAAGGCGGGCGCGCCGGCATGCTCAATTACAGCATCGAGGGCGACTCGATGGAGATCACCAGCCTGTTCAGCATCATCGACGGGATCGGCGTCGGCACGGCGCTGATTCAGGCGGCGCTCGACGGCGCGCGGCAGATGGGTCTGCGGCGTGTGTGGCTGGTGACGACGAACGACAATACCCGCGCCATGCGTTTTTACCAGCGGCGCGGGTTCACGATCGCGGCGGTACGGCTGAATCAATTGGAAAAATCCCGCCTGCTCAAGCCCGAGATCCCGCCGCTGGGGGATGACGACATCCCGCTGCGGGACGAGTTCGAATTCGAGGTGCTGCTGTGACGATTATTCTGCATATTGTGGCCCGTGACGACTGGCAGGTGGCACAGGAGGCCGGAGAGTATCGCCCTCCTTCATTGGCGAAGGAGGGCTTCATCCACACCTCGGAAGTCGATCAGGTGCTGGGGGTGGCCAATCACTATTACCCTGGCCACACCGACCTGGTTCTGCTGGTGATCGACCCGGCCAAGCTGACAGTCGAACTGCGCTACGAGGCCCCGACCGGGGAAGCGTCGGCGCCGGGACTGTTCCCGCACATCTACGGACCGCTCAACATGGACGCGGTGGTCGGGGTGTTCGAGTTCCCGATGCGGGAGGATGGGCGTTTCTCCCTGCCAGAAGGAATAGGCGGCTGATCGAGTCATAGCCGATTCTGTACGATCTCCAGCATCTGGCGAACAGCGGCGACAATCACCTCAGGCTGCTCACGCTGAATGAAGTGCCCACTGGTCTCCACCAGAATCTGTGAGGCCTTCGACGATTGACGCATCATTTCGCGGTGCATCTCTTGCCGGAGCGCTTGTAGCTGTGCCTCAAGCCGCTGCGCAGCAGGACCTGGTGGCAGCTCTCGCATGAAGACGCCTGAGGTGAGCACAAGCATGGGAATGTTGCCCAGCGAGTCGATCGACTGCGTCTGGGACTGGCTAGCCAGCAAATCAACGCCCTCCGCATTCTTCGTGGGGTCGCGCCAATCGACGGTCCAGAAGGTGCGGAGCCACGTCAAGGCCTCCGGCTCATCCGGGAGCGTTGGCCGTAACAGCGGTCCCATTCGCTCGAACTGATCCTCATGCATCGGATCGACCAGCACCAGGCCGGCGATGTCGTGCGGATGCTGGTGCGCGTACAGACGCACGACTAGCCCGCCGAGCGAATGGCCAACGAACACGACCGGACGGGGGATGGCTGCATTCACGAGCAGCGCGTGCAGATCGTCGACCAGATCCTGTGCCGAGCGCGGCCTGGGGGCGGGATCACTACGCCCGCGATTGGCGCGATCATAGCAGTAGACGGAGGTCAGCCGTTTGACTTGCTGGAAAACGGCTTCCCACTCCCCGGCGTCAGCGCCCAGTCCTGTCTCAAGCACAACGGCCGGAGTGCCCGTCCCCGCACGGGTGAGGACGAGCCGGCGTCCTGTGGAATCGACCTGTATTGATTCTTCGACGCTGTGCATACGGATTCCCGCCTTGCTGCTGCGTGCGCTCCTTCACGCATAGGTCGTGCCACTACCCGAAGAGCCGCAGCAGTTTAAGCGCCATCTGAAGGTTGGTACGCGTGATCGGATCGCCCAGGTCGGCCTCGCAGATCTCGGCAACGCGCTGCAAGCGGTAATTGAGCGTGCTGCGGTGGATGTGCAGATCGTCGGCGGTCTGGACGCCATTGCCGCCGGCATCCAGGTAGACCTCCAGCGTGTGAAACAGATCCGCCTGCTGCTCTGTCAGAAGCCGGCGGACGAGCGGGGCATAGGGATTGGCGGCCAGTGCCGACTCGCCGGCCTGATAAAGGGTATGCAGGTAGCCGAGCTGGTCGAAGTGTACGATGCGGGCGTCCATGCCGACCTTGCGCGCGATGTGCAGCGCGTCTCGGCACTGGATGTAGGCCGCCTCGACCGACCCCGCGCCGCGCTGGACGCTGCTGACGCCAATGCTAAGACCCGGCGCCTGATGGAGCGCTTCCAGGTCGATCGCCAGTGAAGCAGTGGCCGGCACGATGGCCACCATCGTCCCGGCGTACAGGCCGCTGATCGTCCGACGATCGGCCAGCGCGCGGGTGATCCGGCGCTGAAACTGAAGGCGCGCCGCCCCCGCTTCGGCGCTGCCACCGTTGGCTTTGCCGTTGCCGAGTTCCGGCTTGTCCGCCTTGTCGATGCGCAGCATGACGTAGGGCGCGTTGAGGTCGATGCCGTAGCGCAGCGCCTGGTCGGTCAGAGTATCCTGCCGGCCGCGCTCGCCCTCTATCAATTGGGCCAGCAGCCCGCCTTTGAGCGTCGCTTCGGCATTGGCCACCATCTCTTCGTGCAGGCGGATCAGCGCGGCGACGGTGGCCCCGCTTTCGATGGCCATGGAGTCGAGCTGGTTGAGGGGACGGTCGTCGGCGATGATCCAGAGATAGCCGTAGATGCTGCCGTTGACGACGATGGGCGCCAGGATGCGCTCCATCTCCAGGCCGACCTCGGGGAGCTGGGGCAGGTGCACCGGGTGCAGCTCGCGCCGGATCTCGCTGAGGATGCCCATGTTCTCCAGCGTCTCGATCAGGCGGGGGTTGGTCCTCCCTTCGGAGAGGGTATAGCGGCGGGCTTCGTCGACCGGCGCGATGTTGTGCGAGGCCAGTGCCTCGAAGCGCTCGTTCTCGATGCTGATCGACTGGCCGATCAGCTCGGCCAGGGTAGCGGCCAACCGCTTGAGGTCGCCGCCGTTGAGCACGAGCTGTGTCAACACGTGATGGATGCGGAGGGCCCGCTCTAGCATCTCCATGTTCTCGTGGGAGATGCGCTCGTTGAGGGTGCGGGCGATGTCGACAAAGCGCGTCTGGTAGGGGATTTCGATGAGCGGCAGGTCGCAGGCTTCGGCGATGGTGCGCAGGTCCTCCGGCGCGTGGTCAAGATGGCGGCCGACGGCCAGCACCAGGGCGGCGACCGACTTGTCGGCCATGGCTTCGACGTAGCGGCGCTGACCGTCGACTTCCGCCGGGAGGTTGATCGGCGTGGTCAGTACCAGTTCGCCGCCGTTCAGAAAGTCCGGCGCGTCGGGGACGCCCACCACATGGACCCAACTGATGGCGTGATCGAGTCCCTCATGGCCGGCGACGATCTGCGCCTTTTCGAATTCCGGCAGCGCCAGCGCCTGTTTGACCGTAAGCATCTCTACTCTACCCTCTTGCCGCCGTTGTCGTCGTTGTTGAGCGATGAAGTCTGATGATGCGCGAACCATCGACCAAGAGGGTATTGTACACGCGTTCACAACGCTCAGGAGCGTACCGCCAGGACCTGCGCCAACCAGTCGATGACAAAAGGCGTCAGGATCGTCTTTGTGCGGATCAGATCGGTGCCGTGGCCGGTCCCGGAGAAGAGGACGAGGCCAACACTGGTTCGACTGGAGGCTCCGTCGTCAAAGGCGCGCACCGCGGTCGCGCTCTCCCGGTCGAGCTGCGCGGCCACGAGCAGGATGGAGCGCCTGCCCATTGCTTCGATGGAGGCCATCGGTTCGACATCGTAGTAATTCTCACCGGGAGACAGGGCAACCGCCGTTCGGCAGGCTTCGTTATTGGCGCAGCCGACCAGCGCCAGGTTCGCGCCGATGCTGGCGCCGATGATGCCGATGCGATCTTCCTGGACGGCGGTTTGCTCGGCCAGCCAGTCCAGCCAGTCCTGCGTATCGGTCTGGGCCAGTTCCCAGTTCGTGCGCTGGCCACTTTCGCCAAAGCCGCGCAGATCGACCGTGAGCACGTTGTAGCCGGCGGCTGTGAGCGGAGCGATCCACTCCTGCCAGTCCTGTCGTTTGCCGTTGTACATATGCATCAGGAGCAGCGCGGGCTGGGGCTGATTGGATGCGCTGGTGTAGAAGTCGCCGATCAGCACCAGTCCATCCTCAGCGGTGAGCTCGACTCGCGTAGGTTCGGGCGGAGCGCCTTCCTGTGCTGAAGCAGGGACGGCGATCAACATAGCGATTGACATACAGATAACGAGGATGCAAAGCTTCTTCATGACGGTCTCCGACACTAGACGAGGATTCTACTCAAGTCTACTCTCGACGAGGCGAACCGGTTTGAGGAGGGAACGATCGAATTCGGCGATCCGGTCGCGCCCCAGACGGCGTAGTTCGGCCAGGACGGTGGCGGAGTCGGCGCGGAGTTGGGCGACATCGACCCCCTGGCAGACGTCGGGCAGCGGCTCGAGCCAGCGGGCACTGCGCAGGAGCATCTTGGCCGCGCCGAGGGCGTTGCCGCGCGTGATCTGGTAGTAGGCGACGCCGACCTGGAGCACACCCTGGTAAAGATCGCGGACCGGGCCGGGGGTATCCCGCCAGAGCGCTTCGAACAGGTCGTGCTGCCGGTAGAACTCACCCGCGTTGAACAGGCGCAGCGCTTCCTGTGCCTCCGGCGGTAGAGGGTCGGCGCAGGCGCGGTCCAGTTCGGTCATGGTTGTGGCCTCCGTTCAAGCGGCTCGATCGTCAGCGTCTCCAGGATCAGGGACTGTTCGCGGGGCACGGGGATAACCCCGAAGCCGAGCCGTCCCTGCGGGGTGGCGATGGCATACTGGTTGTCCATCCAGGCGATGAAGCCACAGGCGCCCCGCGGCGCATAGGGCGACTCGTGCACCAGCCGGTCGTCGACGAAGAAGCGCGCGCCGTTCATTGTCCACTCCAGGGCATAGGTGTGACGCGCGGCCAGTAAATCGCCAGCGAGGAGCTTTTCGCTGATGCACAGGCGGCGCTGGATGCCGGCCCACAGCGGCGTCGAGAATCGTGGCACGCGCATGGCCAGCATGAGGGGCAGGGCGGCGGGGATCATCGCCAGCGCGCCCGGACGGCCCGCGTCGAGGGTCGCCGCCTTCCAGCCGGAGCCGGGCACCCCGGCGGCCAGCGCCATGTTGTTGGGCGGAGAGGCGAAGAAGAACCAGACGACGCGAGGGAGGCGGGGCAGGCGGCGGATCTCCGGCGAGAAGGGATGATTCCAGAAGCCGAAGCCGGCGGTGCCAACGAGCTGATCGGCGGCGGCGGTGGCCCGTGCGGTGACGGTCAGGCGCAGCGGTGGGCGGTACTGAAACACGCCGGGTGGGTAGGCGTAGTCGGTAATCTGCGCGTCATGATAGCCCGCGGTGTTTCCCTGTATTGCAGGAAGCGTGAACCACAGCCCATCGGAACGCGTCTGCACCAGCCCGCGGCCGACCTGATGGACGGTCCAGCGTGGGTCGATTGGCCCGGAGAAGGTCTCGTGAATGATGCCTGTGTGCATAGAATTAGAACGAATTTGCTATTCCGACGCTACCACGGACGATGCGAGTTGCGGTATAATAATGTTCATTACACGTCAGTGCGAGGGTTCAAAACTTGGAAATCACGTGGTTTGGGCATAGCTGCTTTCGCATCACAGAGCGCGGTCGGGTCACTTTCGTCACAGACCCATTCCAGGACTCCATCGGCATCCCCTCGCCGAAGATCAAAGGTGACGTGGTCACCATCAGCCACGATGTTCCCGGGCACAACAATGCCGAAGCTGTCAAAGGCAGCCGCCGCACCCTGACCGGACCAGGCGAATACGAGATCGGCGGCGTGTTTGCCAAAGGGATCGCGATGCACGACAACGTCAACGGGCGACAGAACGTCGGTTTTCTGCTCGACTACGACGGCCTCACGGTTCTCCATCTCGGCGATCTGGTCGACATCCCCGATCAATCGATCATCGAGGCGATTGGTCAGGTCAATGTGCTGCTCGTCCCGGTCGGTGGGGGCTTGGGCTTCAAGGCGACGCAGGCGGCGGAACTGGTAGCGTTGATTGAGCCCTATTTTGTGGTTCCCATGCACTATGCGCTGCCTGGGCTGGCGATTGAGTTGGACCCCGTCGATAAGTTTCTGAAGGCGATGGGTGTGAGCAAGGGGCAGGAAGCAGAGATCCTGAAGGTATCGGCGTCGGACATTCCGGAACAGCCGCAGATCATCATCCTTACGCCTTCAGCGTAGCAGCAACTTTCCCGAAATCGGAATAAGGCTTGAAGGACGATCAACTCATGAGCGTCAAACTGCTGATGAACTGGGACATTAAGCCGGGACGCGATCAGGAATACTTCGAATTTGTTGTGCGCGAGTGGGTGCCCGGCGTGCAGCGGCTCGGCCTGCAGCCAACCGGGGCCTGGTACACCGTGTACAGCCGAACCGACGAATCGCCGCAGATGCTCACCGAAGGCATCGCCAAGGACCTGGAGACCATGCGTACGATACTCTCCAGTGACGACTGGACCGTCCTTCACGACAAGCTGACGGAGTACGTTCACAACTACCGGCACAAGATCGTGCACGTCACCGGCGGATTTCAGTTGTAGCCGATCCGGCATGAATTCTGGAGAAGCGCGGCCCTGTTCCGCGCCCATTCCGGCAAATGACGTATCAGAAAACGAAACGCGGCGAGGTATCCCCCCGCCGCGTTTTGCTGTTTGACCGATGGCTATCTGCGCTTCGGCTTGGCCGGTTCATGCCGGTCCCCCTCACTCCGCTTCGGCTTGCCCAGCATGACCAGCGCCAACTGGCCGGTCAGCGCGCCCAGCACCGGCGCGCCCAGCGCCAGCGGCAGCAGCCCCAGCGTGAGAGTCCCCAGAAAACCGAAGACGAATCCGACGATGAGCAGACCGACAAGAAACATGATGGTCGTGCTCAGATGATCGCGCAGGGTGACCAACAGGTGGCCGATCTCGAAGAAGACGCCCAGACGGGGTTCGTCGACGAAGCGGCCCAGGGCCAGCGCGAACATGGGCAGCGAGATGAGGTTGTAAAGCAGCAGGATGGGGAACATGCAGCAGCTAAAGAATAGAGTCAGCGTGCTGCCGACCCATCCCGCGCCCAGGTTCTGCCCGAAAATCATGATCGTTCCACTGATGATCAGGTTGGGCACCGTATAGAGGAGTATCGCCACGAGCGGGTAGAAGCCCTGGCTGAGCAGGCGCGAGAAGTTGTTCCAGGCCGGAAGCGGATTTGGCCGTTCCTGACGCCAGTTGCGCACCAGGTCGACCTGATAGCCGAGCAGGGCGGCCCAGCCGAGCAGGCCGACGAACAACGGGCTGAGGATGATGGTGATGGCCGAGATCACCAGGGTGATCAGCAGCTTTTCGACCCAGGCACGGTCTTCAAACGGGAAGGTGAATGCTCGGACAATATCCATTCAGCGAATATCCATTCAGGCTCAGCCTGGCTCAAGCGTCCTTGTTCAGCTCTGCGACATAGGCATTGAGTTCCGGGACCGTGACTTCGCCATATTTCGGGTAACGGACAATGCCGTTCCGATCGATGACGAAGGTGACCGGCAGATTGAAGACGCCGTACAGGTCGCTGGCTTCGGCGTTCACGTCCATCAGGACCAGCAGCGAGCGAATGTCGCGCGCGTCGAGCCAGCGCTGGACTTCCTCGGCGGTCTCCTGCTGGTTCACGGTCAGCACCACCGCGCCCTCCGGGATCTGCATCTGCTCGCGGGCAAAGGCCTGCAGCGCCGGCATCTCGCGCTCGCACGGGCCGCACCAGGTGGCCCAGAAATTCAGGAAGACGATGCGCCCCTGGAAGTCGCTCAGACTGACTTCGCGACCGTCGAGGGTGTTGAGTGAGAAGTCGAGCATCGGCGCGTTCAGCACCGCACTCGAATCGGGGAAGACAACCGGCTCGGGAGTCGGTTCAACCGACGAACCGTTCAGAGCCGTGCTCAGGATGAACAGCGCGGCAGCCAGAAGCGCCAGCAGCGGCAGTGTCAGAAAGACGAGCATCACCGGACTGAAGCGCGACCGTGTCGCTTTCGGCGACGTTGGAGAAGCAGATTGAGGTTCCATAGCTCTCTATTATAGCCGGTTCAGTCGACGCGCCGGATCGACCGCGCGGTGCTCTGATAATCGTACAGATCGACACGCACGCCGGCGCGCATCCAGGCGGCGCCGGAACGCACGCCTTCGAAGCCTTCGACCTGATACAGCGCGTTCGGGTCGAGGCCCTGCAAATAGACGGGCGGCAGGATGGCCGGCGTGGGCAGGTGGGTGCGGAAGGCGAACAGCACGCCTTCCGATTTGTCTTTGCTGACATACTGCACGGCGGAGAAGGCCCCGGCCTGTGGGGAGACCAGCCGGAACTGATCGCCAAACTGGACGACGTCGCGAATTTCCTTGTAGCGGGCGATGTGGCGCGCTGCTTCTGCCCGTTCCTCCGGCGTCCAGTGGAGCAGATGGCCGCCGACGCCGAGCGAACCGCACATGCTGACGTGGAAGCGGAAGGACAGCGGTACGTACTTCGGGCCAGAATCGGTGACCCAGGCTTCCATCGTGTTGGCCGGGAAGACCATGGAGTAGCCTTCCTGAATGCCCAACCGCGCGGCCGGTTCGGTGTTGTCGCTCACCCACACCTGATCGGCGAAGCGCAGGATGCCGAGATCGGCCCGACCGCCGCCGCCGGAGCAGCTCTGCCAGATGACGTGCGGATGGCGTTGTCGGAGAGTCCCCCAGACGCGGTAGACGCCCTGCACGTAGCGGACCCAGATCTCGCGCTGGCGGTCGCCGAACTCGGCCCAGCCCGGCTCGCTGACATTGCGGTTCATATCCCACTTGATGAAGGTGATGTTGTGGTCCGCCAGCAGTCGGTCGATCTGCGCGATGAGGTTGTCCTGCACGTCCTTGCGGCCCAGGTTCAGGATGAGCTGCGCGCGCGACAGGGTGCGCTCGCGGGTCGGGAAGTGAATGACCCAATCCGGATGCGCCCGGTAGAGGTCGCTATCCGGGTTGACCATCTCCGGCTCGATCCACAGGCCGAAATCCATGCCCAGGGCGTTGACCTTCTCGATCAGCGGCGAAAGCCCGTTCGGGAACTTGGCGGGATCAGGAGTCCAGTCGCCCAGGCCGGCGTTGTCGAGGTTGCGGCCCTTGAACCAGCCGTCGTCCATGACGAACAGTTCGACACCCATCTCGGCGGCCAGTTCGGCCAGGCGGGTCTGCGAAGGCTCGTCGACGGCGAAGAAGGTGGCTTCCCACGAATTGTAGAGGACCTTGTGGGGCGTCTTGCCGTGCGGGAGCAGGGTGTCGCGGATGAAGTCGTGCAGCGAGCGGCTGGCCGGTCCGTAACCGGCTGCGCTGTAGGTGGCAAGGCTGGCCGGCGCTGTGAACGTTTCGCCAGAGTTGATCGTCCAGGCGAAGTCCCAGTCGTTGAGGCCGAAGCTGACGCGCGTAGAGGCGAAGGCGGTGACCTCGGCCATCAGCTTCCAGTTGCCGCTCCAGGCCAGTACTCCCAGCCAGACCTCGCCGGTTGTCTCATCGGCCGCGCCGCGGTCGATGCCGAAAAAGGGGCTGTGCTGGTGGCTGGTCGTGATGCGGCGGCTCTCCACGACCTTGACGCCGGGCGTGAGCGTCTCGCGATCGAGGTTCATCTCGTCGAACCATTTGCCGCTGAGATGGGTCAGCCGGTACTGCCCGCCGAAGGGCAGATGCCACTGGGCCGAGAAAATGCGCTCCAGCGTGACCGGCGCTTCGCCGTCGTTGCTGACGGAGACCCAGCGGGAGATCAGGTCATGATCGACGTGGGCGCGGTAGTGGAGGCGCACGGTGAGCGGATAGTGGCCGTCCCTGAGCACGATCGTCAGTGTATCGCCGTCGACTTCCGCGCGGTCGAAGCACAGCACGACGTCGCGGACGCCATCGGCAAAGGTCACCTTGAGACAGGGCTCGGTGTAGTTGGTGCCGCCGTAGCCGGGATACTCCAGCGGGACGATGTTGCCCGGCCCGTTGAACGAGGCCCACTCAAACGATGCCGGCGCCTGAGGATAGTCCTCCAGGCGAGGCAGGCGGGCGCCCCAGTAGCGATGGGCCAGCAGCCCGTCGCTGGTCAGACCGAAGGCATAAGCCGTGGAACGGGTTTCAAGCACCCATCCCTGCGCATCCGATCGAATCGGCGTTGGTGGAGTCATATGGAGGAAGTTTTCCTTGTGCATCAGGGAATCCAGCGCGGCAAGAAACCATTCTGGGCGATTTTTTCGCCGCTGGCCGTCGCAATGTCGAACACCCAGATTTCCGGCCGCGCGAGCGGATCGGGCTGCATGTCTTCGCCGAGTTCCGGGAAGCGCTGGACCACGAGCTGTGTGCCGGTGGGATCATACCAGAAGAAAGCATTGGCATAGCGGGGATCGTCGGTAAACGGAGTCGTCTCGCCGGTTTCGACGTCGATGAAGACGATCTGTGTGGCGCGGAACAAATCCGGGTTCTGGCGGGCGACGGCCAGGACCTTGCCATCCGGACGCCACTGGGCACGCTGATCGCTGACCTGTTCTTCGCCGCTGGTCAGCAGACGGTCAGAGCCGGACTCCAGATCGACCAGATGCAGGGTGGAGCGCGATCCGCCGCCTTCCAGCACCACCAGCTCGGCATAGGCGAGGCGCAGGCCGTCGGGCGAAAGGGCGCCGGGCGCGCCGGAACTGTTGGGCACGGCGATGATGCGGCCGTCGGTCATGTCGTACACCAGGGTGGCCACCGAACTGCGATCGTAGAAGGCGATGCGCTTGCCGTCGGCCGACCACTGCGGGCTGTAACCGAGGATCTGCGATTCATTGAGCAGGGGGCGCGTCGAGGCCGGGCTGGTCTCCAGATCGATCAGCCAGATGCGCGTCGGACTCTGCCCGACCGACTCCATGCCGGTGTTGTACTCGACGCGCTCATAGGCGATCTGTTTGCCATTGGGGTTCCAGACCGGGTTGGTGCAGGAGGCATCGACGCAGTTGGTGAGCTGTCGCAGTTCGCCGGTCGTCAGGTCGATCAGCTTGATGTCGTAGGTGTTCTCCAGCGTGTTGGCCTCGCTGAAGGCGACGCGCGTGCCATCCGGGCTGATGCTAAAGTCGAACAGGCCGCTCGGGCTGTGGGTGATCTGCTGCGGCGTTTCGGGCGACTGCGGATCGACCATCCAGACGTTCTGCGGAACGCCGTCGGCCGGAAACATGTAGGCGACGCGCAGCGCTGCGATGGTGAAGTTGAACCGGTACTCGGAGAGCACCTCCCGGCCGGACTCGGCGCGCGCGCCGCGTTCCAGGACGACGGTGATGTCGGAGCCGGGCAGGAAGGCACTGCGGGGCGTGAAGGTGATCGTCTGACCGCTCCAACTGAACTGGCCGTCAGTCGCCGGCTCGGTGCGCAGGCGCGCCTCGACGGTGGGACGGTCCATCGGCTCGCTGAAGGTGATCAGGATCGGACTGGTGCTGTGCCCCTCGCCAAGCGGCGCGACGCGATTAAGCTCCACGCCGATACGATCGCCCAGGAGCGCAGTGAGCAGAATGGCCGCGACCAGGGCCGCAGCGGTCAGGAGGACGACTCGATCAAAGCGAGTGAAGGAAATGTGCATCGCAGCTCCGCGCTACGGGTAGAGATAAGGGTGTTCGGGCTGATCGACGCGATCGATCCGCTCGGCCTGCACGACGGGCAGACGTTCGCCGCGGAAGTCGGCCAGGTGCAGCGTGCCCTGCACTCGCACCCAGCTCCCCTGTTCGAGCGACGCGGTGTCCTGCGACTGCACCGCCAGACCGATGGCGCTGGCATCGGCGACGCAGCAGCTCACCGTGAAGCGGGCGACCATGAACTGATCGTCGGCAAATGTCGGTTCGCGGTAGATGAAGCCGACGACATCGACCGGCTCGCCATCGAAACGGGCCATGTCCGCCTCACGGTTGAAGGCGCGCAGCCAGTCGAGAACGTTGCGCTCCAGCGCCGGGATGCTGAGCGTGGTCACCTCGGCAGATTCGACGGCCGAAACGTTGACGCCGCCGCTGACAGCTTCTGCCCCCAGGGGGCGCGATGGGATCAGCGTGCCGAGCAGGAGCGGGACGGAGACAATAGCCAGGACCGGCCAGGAGATCGCACCGTGCGAATGGCCTTCGTGAGCGTGGTCATGGTCATGCTGATCATTATGTTCATGCGCATGGCCTTTGCGATGTGCGGTCAGCAGATGCCAGATACTGTAAAGGCCGATGATCAGAAAGAGCGCCGCCGCGACGTAGGAAAGCCAGGCAAAGCGGAGATTGATGTAATTGGTCAGGTTACCCGTCAGGATGTTGTAGACGAAGTACAGGCCCAGCCCGAGCAGGATGGCGGCTTTGAGCCAGAGCTGCACCGTCTGAGCGCCGTCGGCGTGGCCGTCGTCATGATGGTCGTGGCTGGCGCCATGGTCATGAGGGTGATCATGATCGTGAGGCAGGTTGAGAGTGGTCATTCACAGGCTCCGTAGACTCAAGGACGCTTAAAGGGCGAGATTGAGATTGATCCAGATGCCGATGAGCATCGTCATCAGCAGGGGCAGCAGGATCAGATAGAGCACGATCCGCTGTCTGAAGACGCCGAGGAACATCAGCATCGACTTGATGTCGACCATGGGGCCGAAGGTGAGGAAGGCCAGGATCGACCCGGTGGTGAAGGTTCCGGCGAAGGCCAGGGCCAGGAAGGAGTCGACGGTCGAGCAGACGCTGAGCAGGAAGGCCAGCGCCTGCATGGCCAGCACTGAGATGATCGGGCCGCGGCCGAGGGCCAGCAGGAATTCCTGGCTGATGAAGGTCTGCATGGCAGCGGCCAGCAGCGAGCCGATGATCAGGTAGCGGCCCATCTCGAAGAACTCGTCCCCGGCGAGGGCGACGGCATCGCGCAGACCAGCCAGGAGTGTCTTGCGCGGCGGCGCGGGCGGGGTCACGTGGAGCAGCGGCACGACCGGCAGATCGCCGGAACCGCCCATGACCGGCGGAAGGGTCCCTGGTGTGACGGCCCGCAGCACCTCCTGCGGCCGGGCGGCGAGGGCGAAGACCAGCCCGACGGAGAAGGCCACCAGGGCGGTGATGACGAATCGGCCGATCAGCACCTCGCCAAAGCCGAAGGCCGCGGCGGTGCTGGCCAGCACGATTGGGTTGATGACCGGGGCGGCCAGCAGGAATGTCACGCCGACGGAGATCGGCAGGCCTTTGCTGTACAGGCGGCGCACGACCGGCACGACGCCGCATTCGCAGACGGGGAAGGTGAAGCCCATGAAGGTGCCGACGACGGTGGCCAGGACGCGGTTGCGCGGCACCACTTTGGCGATGTCCTCGGCGGTGAGGAAGGCCTCGATCAGGCCGGAGACGAAGGTGCCGAGCAGCAGAAACGGAACCGCTTCGATGAAAATGCCGAGGAAGCGAGTGCTGAAGATGCTCAGCAGGGTGGACAGATCATTCCCGGAGCTGAGCAGGGCGATGAGGACGATGATGGCCGCGGCGACGCCCAGGACGGAGATCACCTGGCGGCGGAGATCGGAGCGCGTTTCGCGTTTCACGAAGATGGACTCCCGTGACTTTCCTGCATCCGCCGCCCATTGTACCAGAGTTCGCTCAGTCCTTTGGCAGACTGTGGGCCAGCGCTTCCCCGACGTGCCGCACCTCGACCACCTTGAGATCGCCGGGCAGGTCGGGAAGTCTCCGCCGGACCTTGGGGATCATCACCCGTTTGAAGCCGATCTTGTGGGCTTCGTTCAGGCGCGCCGGAAGCTGGGCCACGCCGCGCACTTCGCCGCTCAGGCCAATCTCGCCGACGAAAGCCATATCGGCGGGCAGGGCTTTGTCGAAGTAGCTGGAGGCCAGCGCCACGGCCATCGCCAGATCCGAAGCCGGTTCGTCGATCTTCAGGCCGCCGATGACGTTGACGAAGATGTCCTGCTCGTGCAGCTTCAGCCCCAACCGGCGGGTCAGCACAGCGCTGACCAGCAGCAGGCGGTTGTAGTCGACGCCGTTGGGAGTGCGGCGCGGGTTGCCGAAGGTGGTCGGGCTGGTGAGGGCCTGAATCTCGACCAGCAGGGGACGCGTTCCCTCCATGGCGACGACGATGCTGGTGCCAGGGGCGTTCACGACGCGCTCGGCCAGGAACATCTCCGACGGGTTAGACACTTCCGTCATGCCTTCGCCGGTCATCTCGAAGACGCCGACCTCGCTGGTGGCACCGAAGCGGTTCTTGACACTGCGCAGAAGACGGTAAGCCTGGAACGGATCGCCCTCCAGATAGAGGACGGTATCGACGATGTGCTCCAGCACGCGCGGACCGGCGATCGCCCCCTCTTTGGTGACGTGGCCGATCAGGAAAACGCTGATGCCGGTGGTCTTGGCCAACATTTGCAGTCGGGAGGCGCATTCACGCACCTGGCTGACACTGCCTGGCGAGGACTCGCTCTCTTCGGTGTAGAGAGTCTGGATGGAGTCGACGATCACCAGCATGGGATCGATACGCTCGACCTGTTCCAGAATGGAGGACAGGCTGGTCTCTGTCAGCAGATACAGCTCGTCGGCTTTGACGGCCATGCGCTCGGCGCGCATCTTGATCTGCCGGGCGCTCTCCTCCCCGCTGACGTACAGGACGCGGCCGGCGGCCTGCGAAAGAATCGCGCTCACCTGGGTGATCAAGGTGCTCTTACCAATGCCGGGGTCACCGCCGATCAGGGTGATGCTGCCTGGCACGATGCCTCCGCCCATCACGCGATTGAATTCGCTGATCGGGACGAAGATGCGCTGCTCCTGGTCGAAGGTGACTTCATCGAGGCGCTGCGCCTGGCTGGACGGCGCGACAATCCGCCCTCGCGCGCCGCCGCTGGCCTTCGCGACTTCTGCGATCTCCTCGACCATCGTGTTGAATTCACCGCAGGAGGGGCAGCGTCCCATGTAGCGCGGCGACCGCCGCCCACAGTTCTCACAGACATAAGACGTTCGTGTTTTCGCCATGGTCCTACATTCATAGAGCATTTGTTCGATTTTGCAGAGTATAACACAGCGCTAATTTAACGCATCTTAAAAAGTTCCGTTTCCGCTGGACATTTTTGAAAATCTGTCATAGGATGTTTATGCAATGTGGTTTTGTAGGACATTGTTGTCTTCACCACATCAACGCGGTGGTTGAGCGTTGAATAGCCCTGGTGGTTAGCAATACCGCGCAAGATCCTCCTGGAAAGTTGACGGTGTGTGGTGCCCCGGCTAGAAGCAGAAACCAAGTTCATTTGCAGATGTCCTTTCAGGAGAGATGACACATGGGACAGCGCACGCGCGGTACGGTGAAGTGGTTCAACAGCGAGAAGGGCTACGGCTTCATCACTCAGGAGAATGGTCCGGATTTGTTCGTCCACTACTCCGAGATCCAGTCGAAGGGGTTCCGCACGCTGAACGAAGGCGACAAGGTCGAATTCGAAATCACAGATGGTAAGAAGGGCAAGCAGGCATCTGCTGTCACCGTCATCACCAGCTAAAAGCTAAAGGTGAACACTTCGACCGCCGGGCCCAGGCCCGGCGGTTGCTTTTATAGGCAAGAAACGTTTTTCTGGACTTGAGCTTCTTTCTGCAACAACCCGCCACGCAACACCCAACCGCACCAGGCTCCGTAACGAGACACCCCAGGCCATCACAACCGTCGCGCCGGTCGAACGAATCGACAAAATTAATCGGCGTGCGATTCGTCGGACAGCAAGAATGCTGTCTCCCTACGATCTCGGATCTGCTTTGCCGATCTTCCTCTGCCGGTTGATGTATGGGTTGATGAATCCCGACCGTTCACCCCACCCGCGCGCGGATGGCTTTCTCCCAGTCCGGCGCATCCTCCGGCACGCGACAGGCGAAGCTGAGCACGCGCCGTGCGATGACCGCCTCGATGTCGGCGCCCTCTCCCCCCTGGCCGGTCGCGACAAACAGCAGCAGACGGTTATCGCGCAGATCGCCCAGCGCCGCCAGGATGGACGCCGCCGTCGAGATGCGCAGCTCGGCATTGGACTTTTCCGCCGCGACTTCCAGAAATTCCGACGTCGTCTCCCAGCCGGGAATTGCACTGAGTTCGGTCAGAAGCGACTGCTCGTAAGTCAGTCCCCAGGCGGCCAGAACGGCTTTGCTCTCCGCGACCAGGGTGACCAGGGCTGCACACAGTGGATCGGCCTGCTCAGAAGCGAGTGTGCGGCCCGCGATCTCGCGCCCGAGGCGATCGCAATCGGCATCGCTCAGGTCAATGCCGTGCGCGATCAGGGGGCGCCGAAGCTGGCGCAGGAGCAGGTCCAGCAGTTCCCCAAGCGGGGCGGTCCGGTAGGCTGCCAGACGATCAGGAAGCATCTCGAGTCCTCACTAACCAGGATTGAAGGGCGATGATCGCGCGCAGATTGCGCTCGAATTCCGGCTGATCGCTCTGCGTCAGTTCGACATCAGCGGCGGGAATGCGTTCACCGTCCGCCCACGTCGGCGCGGTGCCGGTGACGGGGTAGGCGCTGAAACCGTCGCAGCAGGAATAACCGGCGGCTTCGGCGTAAAGCGCGGCGACAGCCAGGGAGCCGTGATCGCCGCCGCAGTTGCCGGCGAAGACGCCATCCGCCGCGCTGTGATAGAAGAGGACGGCGTTGGGGCGCTCGGCCAGGATGAAATTGGCGATGGCCTGCGTCTCGGGTTCGGAGAAGGCGCGTGTTCCCGGGTTGACGGTCTCGCGCCGCCAGTAGGCTTCACGGGACCATTCGCAGGACCAGTTGCGGTTGAGATCCACGCCGTTGGCATTGAAGCGGCCGGCGGCGGTGCGCCCGAGGGCGAGACCATCCGGGTTGGCAACCGGGATCAGGATCAGGCGTATGCCCGGTTCAAGATCGCTCGGTGCATCCTCGAAATGGGCGATGAGCTGCTCGAGCAGGGCGACGGTGTTGCGCTCCCAGCCGCCATGGATGCCGCCAACCAGGATCAGGGCGCGTTCTCCCGAGCCGAAGGCCCACGCCTCGATGGGTCGCCCGCCGGCGGACTGGCCGATGATCGTCGGGCGTACCCCGGCTGCCGCCGTGACACTGAACGGCGTCGCCGCGATCGGAATGGCCGCCGCATCGCCGGGCAGAGCATCGCCAGGCAACGCAGCGATCAGGGTTGGCGGTAGAGTTGTCTCGCTCTGGTCTGCCGTGGTCTGAAGGATGGGGATGGTGCGGCGCGAGGCCGTGGCGGCGATGAGCAACGCGGGTCGTTCGGTCGCGGTGGCCGCAGCCGTCGGCGGTTCTGAGAGAGGACTGATGGTTGTCTGGCATGCGGCGGCGGACCACAGTATAGTTGAAACAAGAATGAGCCACCCTATGCGGCGGACAACGGCAGAAAGGTGATCCATTATGCGTGTCATGTGGTTGACGTTCGCCCTTCTGATAGGGGTGATGGTCGGGTGCACGTCCACTCCCACGTCAGTACCCGCGCTCGAACTTCCCACCGTCGCGCAGCTTCCCTCGGCGACGATCACGCCGACGCCTTCTATCACGCCATCCCCCTCCAACACGTCAACGTTGACGATCGCGCCGTCGCTGACCTTCTCACCTACCCACACGCCGACCGAGACTCCGGTCGGGCCGACATTCACCTTCACGCCGTCGCTGACGTACAGTTTAACGCCCCTGCCGACCAACACCCGCACGCAGACGCCAACGCCAACCGCGACGCGGACCGATACCGCCACCCCGACGGACACGGCAACGATCACGTGGACGCCTTCGCCGACGCGGCGACCGACGCTGACGCCTTCACCGACTCGTTCGCCAACATGGCTGCCGACGCTAACGCCGCTGCCCACGCTGACCCATACGCCGGTGCCGACGCCGACCTTCACGCCGACGTTCGCCGGGCCGGTGATCTACAGCTTCGGCGTAAACATGCAGAACGTGCTGCCCAATTCGGCGCTCACGTTTGCCTTCTCATCGGCGGCAGATGGCGCACGGCTGGAACTGCTGGCTCCGAACGGCGTGCCGCTGCAGACTTTCCCCGTATTGCCCACGGGCAACTATACCGTGATTGTACCGGATACGCTGGGGCGGGTGCTGAATTACCGCTTCGTCGCCGCGCGCGCCGGCGCGAGGTCGCCCGCACGCTGCAAGTGACGATCACCTGCCCGGTGAACTGGTTCTTTGGCGATCAGTACGCCCCACCGAACGCCGCCTGCCCGACTTCGCAGGCCATCACCGGCGATGGACGCTTCCAGCCCTTCGAGCGCGGCGTGATGATCTACGCTAATGCCGCCAACCTGAACCGCATCCATGGCTTGCAGGATGAGGGATCGCGCTACATCGCTTACGGCAACGGCTGGGACGGTTCAACGATCAACAGCAGCCCGCCGGCGGCTGGCCGCTTCATGCCGGCGCAGATGTTCAACTGGGCCTACTACAACACGCTGGCACCGATCGGGAGCTGGGACTCGGCCATCGGCTGGGCGACGACCGATATCAACAGCGATCCGCGCACCATCCAGTGGGAAGGGCCGGTCAACGGTCCCGGCGCCTTTTACATCGACGCGCCCGGCGGGGCGGTGTACCGCTTCAGCGGCGGCGACAGTGGGACGTGGGCGCGGCTGCGGTGAGGGGCAAGAAATGAACTCGGGCGGACACGTGGGTCCGCCCCTACGCTTATGCGTTGGCAGTGGTCGGGCGGGACAACTTGTTTGCCTGTGCTCGCCTGTAATCTCCTGTTAAGGGATTTATGGCACGCTGGTCAGCGAATCCATTGCCCTTGAACCCTGTGGAGCATGATCCATGAGCCGACTTGGCCTGCTTTTCACCCTGGCTGCCTTGCTGGTCAGTAGCGGCGCAGCGTTCGCCGCCCAGAATACCTGCGACGATCCCTTCGACGGGGTCACGGTGCGCTTTTCGACCAGCTATTGGACCACGACCGATTTCTGCACCCGAAGCATCGATCTGAGCGGAATACTGTCCGGCGGCCCACCGCCCGACGGCATTCCGCCGATCGACAACCCGCAGTTCGAGTCGATTGCGTCCGCGTCGGAATGGCTGGCGCCGCAGTCGCCGGTCATCGCGCTGGAGGTGGGTGAGGTTGCCCGCGCCTACCCGCTGGCGATTTTGATCTGGCACGAGATCGTCAACGACGTGATCGGTAGCGTGCCGGTGGCGGTGACGTTCTGCCCGCTGTGCAACGCCTCGGTGGTGTTCGACCGGCGCGTCGACGGCATGACGCTGCGGATGGGCGTCTCCGGTAATCTGCGCAACAGCGACCTGATCATGTGGGACGATCAGACGGAGAGCTGGTGGCAGCAGTTCACCGGCGAGGCGATCGTCGGGAGTCTGACCGGGACGCAGCTTGAACTGGTGCCGTCGCTGGTGGTCAGCTTCGCCGAGTTCAGCGCCCAGTACCCCGATGGCGAGGTGCTGACACGCGACACCGGGCACAGCCGCACCTACGGAAGTAATCCTTACGCCGGCTACGACTCCACGACCGATCCGTTCCTGTTCACCGGAGCGATCGATCCGCGCCTGCCGGCCACGGAGCGGGTGCTGGCGGGCACGATCGGCGCCGAGGCGGTGGCCTATCCGTTCAGCGCCCTGGCGGTGGAGCAGGTGGTGAACGACATGGCGGGCGGTGATCCGGTGGTTGCCCTCTGGCAGCCGGGAGCAGCCAGCGCCCTGGACGGCAGTACCATCGACAGTTCGCGCGATGTAGGGATGGCGGCGCTCTACAGCCGGATCCTGGACGGCGAGACGCTGACCTTCATGGTCGACGCGGATGGAGCGATCCGTGATGAAGGCACGGGGAGGCGCTGGAACGTCTTCGGTGAGGCGGTCGAGGGCGAACTGGCCGGCAAGCGGTTGGAGCCGCAGTTTGCCGCGCCGCACTTCTGGTTTGCCTGGGCAGCCTTCCGCCCGGAGACGCGAGTGTATGGGGAATGAACCTCGGCCGTTTTCGCTTCTCTATACGGACTGCGGCGGGTCGGGCACATTCGCCCGCCCCTGCGGCGCCGCTGATTTTACGGATGCACCCACCGCGTGAACCTTGGCAATCAGGCTCCGGGGCCTAAGGCCGCAGGATCATGCAGGTGGTGGTGCCGTGGGCGTAGAGCTTGCCGGCGGTGTCGGTGAGGCGGGCCTGGGCGGTGGCCACCGTCTTACCGGCATGAAGCACCTCGGCCTGGCAAATCAGCTTGCCGGTGTCTGCGAAGAGCGGGCGCACCAGGTTGATGTGCAGCTCGACGGTGGTGGAATAGACGCCCTGGGGCAGCGTCGAGAGGATGCTGCACGCCATCGCCGAATCGAGGATGGTGGCCGCGAAGCCGCCGTGGACGGTGCCCATCGGGTTGTACTGGTACTCGGCCGTCTCGCCGGAGAAGACGATGCGCCCGTGCTCGACTTCCGCGATGTGAAAGTTGAACAACTGGGAGATGGGCGGCGGGGGTATTTCGCCGCTCACGATTTTGCGCAGGAATTCGATGCCGCTGTACTGGCCTGCCGCCCGCGCCGAAATTGACGGATCTTCCCACTGTACGAGCCGGCTGCGCTGGATCTGGGAATCGTCCGACATCGTGTCCCCCCTTGTGTGACGAGATGATTCAGCCGCAGTCGGCTTCGCTCCGGAAGCCCGCCGGCGTCCAGAAGGGCGGCGCGTTGCCAAGCTCCCCGCGTTCGAGCCAGCGCCAGGTGTTCGACGTCGTATCGACCAGGGCCAGGCCGTACTCGGCGCGCAGGGCCAGCCAGCGACGGTCGGGGCTGTAGCGCGGGTAATCATGATAGCGCAGGGCGGCGTCGCTGATGACCTGCACGGCGTTGGCGTCGGCCCCGCCGGTCAGCCCAATGCGCCAGAGGCGGTTTTCGCTCAGCCCGGCGAATTCGCGCGTGCTCATGACCATGGCCGCGCCGTCCGGCTGCCACGTCAGGTCGAGGATGACCGACGCGCCGTAGGTGATCTGCGTCGGCACCGACTCGGGCGCCATGCCGACCATCCAGACGGTGTCGAAGCCCGGCTGGGCCGAGTAGACGAAGCCGATGAGATCGCCATCGGGCGACCAGCGGGGCATGGTGACGTTGCCGGTGGGGAAGTTGGTCAGACGGTACTTGGTGGCGCCATCGGCGCTGACGATCCACAGGTCGGCCTCGCGGATCTGCGCGCCGCCCTGGCCGGGCGCGGCGGTGGCGAAGGCATCGGCGCCGGCGGTGCGCGTCTCGTAGGCGGCGTAGACCAGCCAGCGGCCATCGGGCGACCAGCGGGCGGTGTGCTCGTCGCCGCTGACGCTGTAGAAATCGGGCGCGCCGCCCAGGCCCTGGACGAAGCCGATGTGGTGGCTGGTCGTGTCGCCACTGGTGCGGATCAGGGTAAAGGCCACGCGCGGATCGTCCGGCAACGGCGACCAGGCCGGTTCCCAGATGCCCCAGGCTTCCGGGCCGTCGTAAGTGACCATCGGTCGGCGGTCACCCCCGTCCAGTCGGGCGCTGTAGAGCGCACCGGGATCGAGGCCTTCCTGCTGAGTATAGAGGATACGGCAGCCGTCGGCGGAGAAGCCCCACAACCGCACCCAGTAGCCGTCGAAGGTCAGGGAGCGGATGATGCCGGCGGTCACGTCGTACAGAAGAAACTCGTCCTGCGCGGCAGAATCGATGGCGACAACCGGGCCGGTCAGCAGGGGCAGGGCCGGCGCACCCGGAGCGCTGACCGCCGCACGGGGAGGCTCGGCGACGGCCAGCGTGAGCAGAAGAATCATGATAAGGAGGGCAACGCGAAGGCCTGCACGATGACCTCTCCCCGCCTGACCCACGCGCGCGTGGCGTTGGGCGACTGGTAGCGGATCCCTGTGCGGTTGGGGGTGAGGTTCGGCGGGCGTCAGCTCTACGCTTAAACTCGGAGTCGCCTTCTCATTCCTCATTCCTCACCCCTCATTCCTTCACCCTAGAAGAACATGCCGCGGCGGTTGAAGCGCTCTTCCTTGAATGGCTCGCCCTCGTTGTGATAGCCGCCCTGCTCCCAGAAGCCCGGCTTGTCATGCGCCGAGAATTCCAGCGCGCGGACCCACTTGGCGCTCTTCCACAGATAGCGCTTGGGCACCAGGGTGCGCAGCGGGAAACCGTGATCCGCCTCCAGCCACTGGCCATCATATTTATAGGTCAGCAGGACGTCGTCGTCCATCATGACTTCGAGCGGCGTGTTGGTGGTATAGCCGCCCTCGCAGTGCGCGATGACATAGCGGGCGCGGTCGGTCAGGCCGAACAGGTCGACAAAATCGCGGAAGCGCACGCCTTCCCACACCGTGTCGAATTTACTCCATTTGGTGACGCAGTGCAGATCGCAGGTGATCTGCACGGTGGGCAGGGCGAGGAATTCGGGCCACGTCCAGCGCTTTTCCGTCTTCACTTCGCCAAACACCCGAAGATCCCAGGTGTCGGGGCTGAACGGGGGCGTTGGCCCATAGGTGAGCACGGGGAATTTGAGTGTGAGCGACTGCCCCGGTGGAAGACGACCCTCTTTGCGCATACGCTCTTCCAGGCGGCGGCGCTCCATCGCGTCACTGATCACGGACATGGTGACTATCCTTCATCTGCATAACCTGCATCGAACGGGCATGATTATACGGCGGGTTGTTGAGTTGAACATGAGACATGGGATTAGAGGGGCGAGAGTAGGAAATCGTTACAGCGGAAGTGATGAGAAACGAGCGATGAAGAAAAGAAGGAATGAATAGCGAGAGACGAGTGCTGAGAAAGTATGGAGGACGAAGAGCGCTGAGTGAGACAATGATTGCCTGCACCCGTTCATGAGGACAAGGTCAGCGAACCCGTCATTTCTCATCTCTCATCCCTCGTTTCTTCTTCAGAGATGATCGTTCGCTTCGTCGGTCTGGAAGAGGGAGTCGGCGGCTTCGAGCAGGGCGGCGCAGCGCGTCGCGTCGGTGTCCTTGCTCAGGAAGTAGCGCTCGACCAGCTCGGCGTCGGTGAGTGTCTCCGGATTGGCGCCCAGGCGAGCGCGGGCGGGCTGCTCGATCTCGCGCCTGATGCCGGCAATGTAGCTGGCGCCGCCGCGGATCAGCGCATCGCGCACCATCGCGATCTTCAGCCGGGCGTCGGACTCCGGCGTGAGGGCCAGCACGACGCGCACGACGGCCTCGCGCAGATTTTCCTCCTCGATAGCCTCCACGGCCTCGACGGTGGGGTCGAGCGAGGCTTTGAGGTCCAGACGGATGGTCTTGAACGGACGGGCCTTGACCCGGCGGAATTCGTAGCGGGTGTTCTTGCGCTCCAGCTCGACCCAGCAGAAGCCCTTGGCCTCGTGCTCCTCGCCGAAGTCGATGCGCTCCAGCGATCCGCAGTAGACGACCGGAGGCCGGTGCTCGTGATCCGTGGTCAGGTTCTGGTACTGGTGGATGTGACCGAGCGCCACGTAGTCCCAGGCCGGATCGCCGACGGCGGAATAAGGCACGGTCACGTCGCGCCCGAACTTGATCAGCCGCTCGCTGCCCTCGTGCGCGCCGCTGATGGCCAGGTGACCGGTCAGGATGCGCGGGCAGTCGTACTGGCTGGCTTTTTCGGCCAACCGCTCCAGATAGGCGATCAACTCACGCAGCATGTAGGAGTCGGTCTGGGCGACGGTCATGCCACCGGTCTGGAGGCCCTCGAGGAGTCGGGAGCGAATCGGGTAGGGAGCCGCGCCCACGACGACATCGCCGCGCTTGGTGGGAATGACGCGCAGACCCTGCTCGTCGTCGAAGCTGTCGGCCACCCAGACGTTGGGCACGTTGAACACGCGGTAGATCTCGACGCTGGAGGCTTTCATCAGCGTCGGCGGCAGGTCATGGTTACCGACCAGCAGCACCAGCGGGGCCAGCGCCGCCAGATCGAGGATGCGCCAGGCGAATTCGCGCTGGAAGGTCGGGTTGGGCGTGCGCGTCTTGAAGGCGTCGCCGGCGAAGATGGTCAGGTCGACGTCGTTTTCGCGGGCGACCTCGATCATCTCGTCCATGCGCTTCAGGAAGTCGCGGACGCGGTTGCTCAGGCCCGTCTCGGGGTCGGTGCCGCCGTAGTTTTCGACGCCGATGTGCACGTCGGCGAAGTGCAAAACGCGTACCGGGTCGCTCATCCTGTCTGCCCCTCATCCATGCGCAACGCTTCCTGAATAACCTCCAGGATGCGGTCGTGAATCGTGCCGTTGGTGGCGATCATGCCGCGCGCGGTCAGTTTGGCGCCGGTCGAAAAATCGATCAGTGCGCCTTCCAGGTCGGTGACCACGCCGCCGGCCGCCTGAAGCAGCGCCACGCCGGGACCGTGGTCCCAGGCCAGATTGACCCAGGCGGCGTCGCGCGGGACGCGCAGGAACATCTCCGCCTCGCCGGCGGAGAGCATGGCGTATTTGACGGCGCTGTCGAAGTGGCCGATCTGCGCCTGAGGGATGCCCAGGGCGGCGTAGATGCGATCGGCGGCACCAAAGTTGCCGTGCGAGCGCTCGACGCTTTCGACGGCGCGCCATTTGCGTGGGTTGGCCACCCCGGTGACGGCGATGCGCTCGGCGCGACCGCCAGACAGCGATTCCATGTAGGCGGCAGTGCCCTGACCGTAGAAGACGCGGCCTCCATCTTTGGCAGCCGGATCGGGCGCGCCGATGATGCCGGCGATTGGCAGACCATCGGCCAGCAGGGCCATGGCGATGGCATAGCGCCGCCCCGCGACATACCCCTTGGTGCCGTCGACCGGGTCGATCAGCCACAGCCGCGAGGGATCGCGGTCGCGTCCATGTTCCAGCCAGGCGCGGCACTGATCGACGGTGATCGTCTCGCCGAGGGTTTCGCTCACAAAACGGGCGATGGTCTCCTGGGCGGCAGCGTCCATGGTGGTGTCGAAGACGGCGGCGCGCTCTTCGCCCATGATGGCGTCGTCCGGAAAGGCGGCGGCGACGGCGCGGCAGAGGATGATCTGAGAGGCATAGTCGGCCAGCGTGACCGGGTCCTGGACTCCTTTGTCGCGTGCGCCAATGCCATGCGCCTGAATCCGGCGGGTCACGGTCGCGGCCAGCCTGACGGCGTTCAGAAGGGGTTTGAGATCGATCACGCGCAGCCTCGATGTACTGATAAACGAACCTCAGGGGCAGCCTCGACAGCGCCAACGGGCCGCGTGCCTCCGCCTGAGTACGGTGGTCCTATGATGGTTCTAACTCTACACGACCTGCCGCGTTTCGCCTATAGTTGTGCTGACGGATGTTCTGATGAACTGGGCGCGGCGCTGTGACTTTCTCCGCCGGCGTCCACGACATAAGACCGATTCAACAGGTGAGCCATGTTCGTGAACTCGGCGGAAATCTACGATGCCATCTACAGCTTCAAGGACTATGCGGCGGAAGCGCGGGTGGTGCAGGAACGGATCGCCGCGCACCGGCGTTCGTCTGGTCGCGCCCTGCTGGATGCCGCCTGCGGGACGGGCAAACATGCCGAATTCCTGCGCGACGACTACGACCTGACTCTGCTCGATCTGGATGCCGGCCTGCTGGCGATCGCGGCGGAACGTCTGCCGGAGGCGCGCATCGTCCAGGCCGATATGAGCGACTTCGACCTCGATCAGCAGTTCGACGCTATCACCTGCCTGTTCAGCGCCATCGGCTACGTCGGCTCGGTCGAGCGGCTGAATGCGACGCTGGCGGCCTTCGCGCGGCACCTCAAGCCGGGTGGCGTGGTCCTGGTCGAGGCCTGGTTCATGTCAGAGCAGTTCCATCCGGGCGGAGTCCACGCCCGCTTTGTCGACGAGCCAAACCTGAAGATCAGTCGGATGAACGTCAGCCGCGTCGAGGGGCAGATGTCGATCCTCGACTTTCACTACATGGTCGGCACGCCCGAGGGAATTGCGACGTTCACCGAGCACCACGAACTGATGATGTTCACCGATGCGCAGTACCAGGACGCCTTCCGCGCTGCCGGCCTGACCGTCGAGGTCGATCCGGAAGGGCTGACCGGACGCGCGCTGTATATCGGCACAAAGGCCCTGGCGTGACTTCCAGCCCCATCCCCCTCCTGTTCACGACCGTTTACACCGGCATGGGCGGCGGCGAGACCTCGCTCATGACCCTGGTCGAGCATCTCGTGCGGCACGATGCCCGCTATCAACCGCATCTGCTCATCCCTGGCGAGGGCGAACTGGGCCGGCGCTGGGCGGCCAATGGCTGGCCGGTGCACGTCGATTCCTGGCGCGGCGCGACCGTGTACTTCATTCCCGAGGTGTGGGGGAGTTTTCCAATCGCCGGGCGCATGGCGCGGTTGATCCGGGAGCAGGGGATTCGCGCGGTGCACAGCGACTATCACAGCCTGCCATTCGCGTTGGCCGCCGCCCGCCGGACGCGTGTCCCGATCGCCTGGACGTGCTGGGGGTGGTGGTTTCAGCCAAAACCTTACCAGCAGCATTTCTTCCGCCGACCGGACCTGACGCTGGCCAGTTCCGGGGCGATCAAGGAGGGTTTCCTGGGCAACCCGCCGTTCATGCCACCAGAGCGCGTGCAGGTGCTGCCACCCGGCGTCGACACCGAACGTTTCCACCCCGGCATCGACGGCGTCGAAGTGCGCAGTGACGCCGGCGTCTCGCTGGATGCGCCCCTGGTGGCGTTGATCGCCCGCTTCCAGAATGTGAAGGGCCATGAGGTCTTTCAGGCGATGGCACAGCAGGTGGTCGAGGTCATCCCGGAGGCGCGTTTCATCGTCGCCGGCGAAAACGTGCACGGGCAGTCGGCGGACGATGCCTACAAAGCGCGCATCCTGGCGGCGCACCGGGACAACCCCGCGCTGCTGGACCGGCTCGTCTACCTGGGTTTTCGAAGCGATGCCGAGCGGGTGATCGGCGCCGCCGACGTGGTGGTGTGCAGTTCGCACTTCGAAAGCTACGGCATGGTCAATGTCGAGGCGATGGCCTGTGGCGTGCCGGTGGTCAGCACGCGGCGAGGCGGCCCTTCTGAGACGGTGGTCGATGGCGAGACCGGCTTTCTGGTTGATGGCGGCGACGCCCACGCACTGGCCGAGCGGGTGATTCAACTCCTGCGCGACCCCGCGCTGCGGCAGCGGATGGGGACGGCCGGCAGGGCGCGGGTGGAAGCGCAATTTGCGGCCGATGTCATGGCAGCCCGCTTCGCGGCGGCCCTGGAGCCGCTGATCGGAAGGGAATAGCATGATGGAGATGGTGCAGATCGACGCCGGGCAGACCGAGCTGATCGAGCAGGCAGCGGTGGTGCTGGCCCGGACGTTTCCCTGGAACGACGAGTGGAATACAGTGCACGGCGCGCGGGAAGAGGTGCATGAGATTCTGCGCGAAGGGGTGGTTTTCGCCGCGGTCGGGAACGGACAGGTGCTGGGTTTGGTGGGCGGGCTGATTACCTACCATGGCAAGACCTGGGAGCTGCACCCGCTGGCCGTCCGGGCCGGGTCCCGCCGCAGCGGCGTAGGACGAGCGCTGGTGGCCCGGTTGGAAGAGGCAGCGCGGGTGGCGGGGGCGGTGACGGTGATGGTCGGGGCTGACGACGAAGACGGGCGAACCAACCTGTCGCAGATCGACGACGTCTACCCGCTGCTGCCCGGTCTGCTGGCGGACATCGTCAGTCTGGATCCGACGAATCCGCACCCCGTCGACTTCTATCGGAAATGTGGCTACCAGGTGGTCGGATTAATGCCCGACGCCAATGGCCCACGAAAACCAGACATTTTGATGGCCAAGCGCCTGTGAACATCGCGCCTATAATGAGGCAATGTTTGCAGAGGCCGCGACGCCGCATTGCTGGGCCTGGATCAACGTCGCGGCCTCGTCACTCAATGGAGCCAACCGTATGAGCGTTTTGCGCGCGAGATTCCAACGGCTCATGCTTCGTGGAAGCGCAACGACGTTCCTCCTCGCCCTGCTGGGCGTCAGTGTGGCGCTGGCACAAACGACCGACTGTCCGGCATTTGTGGACCAGGCGATCGAAGCGGCCAGCGCAACCTGTGGTGCGATGGGACGCAACACCGTGTGCTATGGCAACAATGCGATCGAGGCGGAGTTTGCCAATGCGACGACCTTCGCCAAGCCGGGTGACATGGCCAGCGTGATCGACTTGCAGCGCCTGGCGACGGCGCCGCTGATCCCGGAGGATCAAATCTGGGGGGTGGCGGTGCTGGCGCTCCAGGCCGACCTGCCGGATGTGGCCATCGGTCAGAACGTCACATTCATCGTCTTTGGCGATGCCCAGGTGACGCCGGAGTCGCCGGAAGAAGCCGGGGAGGCGTATCCGGCGCCGATGCAGGCGTTTCGTCTGGATACCCGTCTCACCGGGATCAACTGCCAGGATGTGCCGGAAAGCGGCATGCTGGTGCAGGCGCCGGAAGCGACCACCGTCAACTTCCGCATCAACGGCGTCGAGGTGAAGGTGGGCAGCACCGCCATGCTGCAAGTCGAGGGCGAAGAGCTGGAAGTCAGCACGATCGAGGGCTTCGTCGAAGTCACCTCCGCCGGCGTCTCCGAAGTGGCCGGTGAGGGCACGACGCTGCGCGTGGCGCGCGGCCGCCGCCCCCTGCGCGCCGCTTTGACTCGGGCCGCCAGGGTGGCCCGCGCCCCCTGGCGTTTGCTGCCCCGCCGAGTTGCCGCCATGCCCCCGCCGCCGGATGGCCAGGTGGTTACCTTGAACGAGTGCTTTTTTCAGAGCGCCCAGCGCGCAGCTCGTAACCCTGTTCAGGTGCGCGCCGGGGAAACGGTGGTGCTGCGCTTCAACATCCCGGTCGCGGCGCTGCCCATGGCGCGCATTTACATGCAGCAGACGCGCAGCACGATCCGGGTGAACGGCGAAGTCGTGCCGGTCTATACGCGCGTTGGACCGTGGCGCGGAGGCGACGGCGAATTTGGGGAGAGCTTCGGCATGGAGTTCTACTGGCTGATCGAATCGCCCCCGCAGGGACTGCTGCGCATTCAGCGGGATACGGTCAGCACGAGCGGCAACCCGATCCCGACCCTGATCGACGGCCCCGACCCGGACCGCCAGCCGGAAGTCATTCCGGCACGATCGCGGGCCTTCTGCGCGGTACAGGTGGGGCCGGCGTGAGCGAAAGCGCTGCACTCGATCGGACGGGTGGAGAGCGGCTGCGCATCCTGCTGATTTCGCGCTGCCCGCCGCTGCCGCTGTACCTCGGCGACCGGCTGATCGTCTACCATCTGGCGCGGGAGCTGGGGGCGCGCGGCCACGAGATCGATCTGCTGGCGTTCGACGACGAGTCCGCGCCGCCCGATCCGGACGCCTACCGGCATCTGTTCGGTTACCAGAACATTTTTCCGGACCCGCCGCGCGGCATGGTCGAGTATGGCCGGCGGGCGCTGGTGGCGTCGAAGCGCTTTCCGACCGCCCCGGAAGAAGCCTGGTCGCCAGAAATGTGGCGGGCCATTCGCAAGCTGATCACCCGGCGGACCTATGACATCGCCCATCTTTTCGGTGGGGTGCAGGTGTACGAGTACCGCCGGGCGGTCGAACCGCTGCCGGCGCTGATCACTCCCTACGAGAGTTACAGCCTGTATCTGAAACGCGAGATCGCCACCGGTGGAGGCCTGGGCGTCCGGGTGCGCTATCTGGCGGCCCGCGCCTACGAGTCGTTCATGTTCAACCCGTTCCGGCGGGTGGTCGTGCTGACCGACCGCGACCGCGAGATGCTGCTGCGCATCAACCCCTACCTGAGCGTCGAGGTGATTCCCAACGGTGTCGATCTGGACGTGTTCTCGCCGCCGAGCAGCCCGCCGCCGCGTACGCCGAACACGCTGCTGTTCACCGGTAACTTCGAGTACGAGCCAAACCTCGACGCCGCATTTCTGCTGATCGAGGAGATCCTGCCATTGGTCAAGGCGCGCATCCCCGACGCCGTGCTGTGGTTGCAGGGGGCGAACCCGCCGGAAGAACTGCTGGAGATGGCGGGCGAGGACGTCGTCATCACCGGCAAGATCCCCGACATGCGCGTACCCCTTTCGGAAGCGGCTGTGTTCGCCTGTCCCCTGCGCATGGGGGCGGGGATCAAGAATAAGGTGCTGGAGGCGATGGCCATGGGCTGCCCGGTGGTGGCGACGCCCTTGAGCCTGGACGGCATCGCGGCGCGTGACGGCGAGTCGGCGCTGGTGGCGGAAGGGCAGCCGGAGGTGTTTGCCGCGGCGATCGTGCGGGCGCTCTCCGACGAGGCGCTGCGCCAGCGTCTGAGCGAGGGCGGACGGAAGGTGATCGTCGACGGGTATAATTGGAAAACAGTCGCCGACCGCTATGAGGCGCTGTACCGCGACGTGATCCGGCTGGGGTGAACCCCGCGCGGGCACGAACCGGGTTCACCAGGGATTTCGTGAAGTGAAACTGCTGTACATTGCCAACATCCGCCTGCCCACGGAACGAGCGCACGGCGTGCAGATCGTCCAGAACTGCGAAGCCTTCGCCGCCGCCGGGGCCGAGGTGACCCTGTGGATCGCCCGGCGCTTTCAGACGGCGGAGCTGCGTGATGTCCAGGATGTTTGGGCGCACTATGGCGTGGCGCGGCGCTTCGGCATCCGCCGGCTGCCCTGCCTGGATCTGCTGCCGCTGGTGCCGGAGCGGTCCGATGGGCTGGCGAAGGCCGTCTTCGGCTTGCAGCTCCTGACCTTCACGCTGTCGGCGTTCCTGGGCGCGCTGTTCAGCCGAGCCGACATCTTCTACAGCCGCGATCCGCTGATTCTGCTGTGCCTCAGCCTGATCAAGCCACGCGGCCGGCTTGCCTACGAAGCGCATCTGCTGGCACAGGGGCGGGTCGGGCGTTGGGTGGAGAGGCAGGTGCTGCGGCGGGTGAATACTGTGTTCACCACGACCCGACATCTGGCCGACACGCTGATCGAGCGCGGCGCGCAGCCCGACCGGACGCACCCCGCCCACGATGGCATTCGCGCCGAGCGTTTCGCCGGGCCGCTGACGGTGGCTGCGGCTCGGGCGAAGATCGGGTTGACGACGCCAGGGTTCGTCGTCGGCTACGTCGGCCGCTTCCAGACGATGGCGCTGGACAAAGGTGTTGGCCTGCTGGTCGAGGCCGCCGCCCGCGTCGAGGGCTTGACGGTGATGCTGGTCGGCGGGCCGGCCGAGATCGCCGAAGGCTTCCAGGCGGAGTGGACGGCCCGCGGCTGCGTGCCGGAGCGTTTTTTTGCTCCCGGTCAGGTCACCCCGGAGGCCGTGCCGCAGTATCTGTACGCCTGTGATGTTCTGGCCATCCCGTCGCCGCCCGGCGAATGGTTCGCCTATCACTCTTCCCCGATGAAGCTGTTCGAGTACATGGCGGCGAAGCGCTCACTCCTGGCTTCGGATCTGCCGGCGCTGCGCGAGGTGGTGGACGAACGATCGGCTGTGCTGCTGCCGCCGCAGGATGTCGCCGCCTGGGCGGACGCCCTTCAGCGGCTGCGTGATGACCCGGCGCTGCGCGAGTCCCTGGCCGAGACCGCGCACGCGCTGGTGATGCGCGAGTACACCTGGGAGTCGCGCACCCGGATGATTCTGTCGGCTTTGGGCGGGGCGGATGCAGGAGGGGGTAGACCGTGAAAACCAGGCAACCTCTACATGTTGGCGTGCTGACCGCCGATCTGAGCGTCTCGCACGGGTGGGCGCGCTACTGCCTGGGCATGGTGAATGCACTGCGCAAGGCCGGCGTCCACCTGACCATCGTCGCGGCGCGTAACAGCCCGGCGATTCGTGGTCTGGATATTCACCCGCTGCTGCCGTCGCTCAATCCACTGGACCGCGGTATTCTGCCCCGACAGCTCGCCGCCCTGCCGCGCGTGCGCGCCCTGTTCCGCGACTGCGATGTTATCCATTCAATGGTTGAACCGTACGCGCCGCTGGCGGTGCGCATCCCCGGCGGGCGTCCGACGTTCGTCACGGCGCACGGCAGCTACATCCGCGCCAATCACATGCGCCGTCCGCCGGCCAGTTGGGTCTATGCATCGGCCTTCCAGAGCGCCAACCTGATCTGCGTCAGCCGCTATACCGAAAAGGTGGCGCAGGAGAACTTTTCGCCGATTCGCACCTGGGTGATCCGCAACGGCGTCGATGCCGAACGCTTCCGCGAGGTGCATCACGTCGGTGGCGCCGTCCCGACGGTGCTGTTCGTCGGCGCGATCAAGGCGCGCAAGGGCATCCTGGAACTGGTCCAGGCGGCGGCGCTGGTGCGCGCGCAGATTCCCAATGTCTGCTTCCGCATCGTCGGCGCGCTGGAGGCCGAACCGGAATATGCCGAGACGGTGCGCCGTGCGGCCGCCGAATTGCATCTGGATGGGGTGGTGGAATTCGCCGGGCGCATTTCCGACGAGGCGCTGCTCGATGCCTATGCCCATGCCGACGTCTTCGCGCTGCCCTCGCTGAACGTCGATTGGAAGTTCGAGGGCTTTGGCCTGGCGCTGCTGGAAGCCAGCGCCGCCGGCCTGCCGGTGATCGGATCGCGCGAGTGCGGCGCGGAAGACGCCGTGGTCGAAGGCGTGACCGGCCTGTTGGTGTCGCAGCGGAATCTGGCCCGCGATCTGGCCGATGCCATCCTGCGCCTGCTGAACGACCGGACGTTGGCCGAACGCATGGGTGCCGCCGGACGTCAGCATGCTGCATCCGAGACCTGGGACCAGGCGGCGGCGGCGCTGATCGACGTCTACCAGGAAGCGCGCCGCCGATGATCGACCGCGGGCGGCGGCTGATGGCCAGTCGTTTCATGCGCGACACGCTCGCGCTGCAAGTGGGCAAGCTGGCCGCGACGGTCCTGAGCTTCGCCTCATCGCTGGTCGTCTGGCGGCTGCTCGGCCCGGAACGTTATGGCGTTTTCGGGTTGGCGGTGTCGTTCGTGGCGCTTTGGCAGCTTCTCGACCTGTCGGGGCTGGGCACCAGCACGGCATCGCTGCTGGGAACGGCCATCGGCGCCGGCAACAAGGAGGGAGGCTCGCGATCTGATCGCCTTTCACCTGCGGACGATGACGCTGATCGACCTCGGGCTGATCGGCCTGATTGCGCTGGTCGGACAGCCGGTGGCCGACCTTCTTCATGCCAATCCGCAGATCGGCGACCTGGCGGCCTGGCTGGCGGTGGCAATCCTGGCCGACCGCGCCTACGCCCTGATCGTCACGACGCTGCAAGCGCGCCGCTCGATGACTATGGTCGCCGTCCTGGGTGTGGTCAATCAGCTCGTCCTGTCGGTCGCTCTCGTGAGCGCCGCCTTGATCGACCCCCGGCCGGAGGCGCTGACCGTCGCCCGGCTGGTGTACAGCTTTGCTACACTGGCGCTGGCCGTCGGCGTGTATGTCGCTTCGCGCGAGCGCGGCGATTTCGTGCTGCCGTCCATCGGTTCGATCCTGCGCAGTATGCCAACCGTCTCCGGGCGGCGCTACTGGCGCTACGGCTTCGCCAACGCCGTGGACAAAAACCTGGCCGACCTGTTCATTCAGGTGCCTGTGCAGATCGTCGGCGTTCTCGGCGGCGAGCGCGCCGTGGGCTACGTGACTCTGGCGATGACCGGCATCCAGAACACCGGGATTCTGACATCGGCCATCTTCGAGAATCTCAAAGCGGTCGTCCCGCAGGCCATTGGCCGGCGCGATTATGCCGTGCTGTGGGTCGGCATCCGCCGGGCGCTGCTGTCACTGACGGTGGCGGCTACCGCGCTGTATGCGCTGCTGGCCATTACCGCGCCTCTGGTGATTCCGACCCTGTTGGGAGACGAATGGATCCCGGCGATTCCGGCGCTGGTCGTTCTGGCGCTGTTCGGGGCGATCAACGCGGTGGCGGGCATCTTTGGCCCGCTCTACCGCGCCCTGTTTCTGATGCGCGCGGCCATCGTCGCCAAGGTGGCGGCGCTGGTGCTGGTGCTGCTGCCGGGCGCGGCCCTGCTGGCGCTGATCGTCGGCCAGGCGGGCACGCCCGACGGCGCGAACGCCGAGGCTGTGGCACAGACCGCGGCGGTCGGCGGGGCGCTGCTGATCGACGGGCTGTTCGCTGTTCAGGCCGTTCTGACCGCGCGGTCCGTGCTGCCGGCGCTGCGCCGTCTGGCGACCAAAGCGACTGAAGATTCCGCTGCGACACCCCTATCCGCTTCCTGATGGAGAACCTGGCATGCAGGACTTGAAACGCGGGCTGCGCGACTCCTTTGTCAGACCGCTCTACCTATGGCTCGCCAACCGCTACCGTGGGCTGCGCCGCCTCTTCGCTTACCCGGACACCGCCCATGTTGGCATGGTCGACTATGACGTGTACTGGGATGCCAAAGCGGAAAAGAGCATGGGCAGCATGTCGCCCTGGCGGCGCCGGCGCAGCGAGGTGTTCGCGCGGCTGGTCGAACGGGGCGAGACTGTCCTCGACCTGGGCGTGGGCGACGGCGCGCTCCTGGAATTCATCATTCAGCAGCGGGGTGTTCTAGGCTATGGACTGGATATATCGCCCAAAGCTGTTGCATTCTGCCAGACGCGCGGGCTTAATGTGCAGTTGGGTGATATCAACCGGCCGGTGGCTGATGTGCTGGCCGATTCCTTTCCTGGGGTGGCCTTCGACTGGGTGATCCTCTCGGAGATCATTGAACATTTGCCCGACCCGGAGAGTCTTCTACAGAGCTTGCAACCGCTGGCTCGTAAAGGCATCATTGTCTCGATTCCGAACACCGGCTTCCATCAGCATCGATTACGCCTGCTGCTCGGGCGCTTCCCTTTGCAGTGGGTGGTCACTCCGGGAGAACATCTTCGCTACTGGACGCGCGCCGATTTCCACTGGTGGGCGCGTCAACTGGGGTTCGTCGTGGCGCGTGAAGTGCCCTATGAAGGCACACCATATCTCAAGAATCTGCTGCCGGGGCTTTTCGCGGCGGCGTTCGTGTTTGCCTTGCACGATGGCCAGCGCCTGGGGGAGGGTCACGGCAGTGTGCGGCATCTTCGGTCAGTACAATCCTAGGGGCGCGGATCTGGCGCTTGTGGAACGAATGGCGGCCTGCCTGGCTCATCGGGGGCCGGACGGCTACGGTACACATTCAGAACAAAGACTGGCATTTGGCGCGGGACGGTTGGCGATTATCGATCTGTCGGCGCCGGCTGGGCCGCTGTACAGCGAAGACCGGCAGACGGTAGTCGTCTTCAACGGTGAGATTTACAACCACCGCGTCCTGCGCAATGAACTGGAACGCGCCGGACACCAGTTTGCGACGCATACCGACACCGAAGTGATCGTGCACGGTTACGAAGCCTGGGGTATGAAGGTGTTCGAGCGGCTTCAGGGCATGTTCGCTATTGGCCTGTGGGATGCGCGCGCCGAGCACCTGATCCTGGCGCGCGATCGCATGGGGGAGAAGCCGCTGTACTTCGCGCCACTCCATGATGGCGAGGTCGTGTTCGCCTCGGAGGCCAAGGCGCTGTTTGAGCACGTCGGCGTGCGCCGCGCCGTCAACCGGGCGGTCATGGCGGAGTACGTCGTACTGGGGTTTGTCGCCCCGCCCAACACCCTGTTCGATGGCATTTTCAAACTTGCGCCCGCCGAAACCCTGACAATCTCGTGCAGCACCATGACCCGCGAGCGATACTGGCACCCCGAGTATGCCACCGAGCACCCACCCTCGTACGCCGATGCGGTGAAGCAGGTGCGCAGGACGCTGACCGGGGCGGTGGAACGGCAGATGATGAGCGATGTGCCGATCGGGGCGTTCCTGAGCGGCGGCGTCGACTCGTCAGCAGTGGTCGGCCTGATGCGCCGGTTCAGCCCTTACCCGGTGCGTACCTTCACCGTCGGGTTCGAGGCTGAGCCGGGCAGTCCGGCCGATCTCAAGTTCAACGTCGACGTGCGCTACGCTGCCGACGTCGCCCGGCACTTCGGCACTGAGCACCGGGTGATCACCCTACCGAACGACGAGCGAATCGCCTGGGTGCTGCCGCACCTGATCGGCGCGCTGGACGAGCCGATCTCGATGCCCACGGTGGTGCAGACGGTGTTCGTGGCGGCGCTGGCCCGTGCGCACGGCGTGCCGGTCCTGCTGAGCGGCGAGGGCAGCGACGAAGCATTCTTTGGCTATAGTCATTATCGCGCGGAGCAGATGCTCGGCCGCTACCTGCGCGTGCCAGCGCTGCTGCGCAACTCCCTGCTCAACCCGCTGTTCGAGCGGACGTGGATCGATGCGCTGCGCCGGCTGGTCCGCAAGGCGCGACAGACATCGGCAGAGGCGCGCTATCTGGAATGGCTACGTCGTGTCGATCACCAGCGGGCGCACGAACTGTTGCGCAGCATCCCTGATGCGGGGGCGAGCGCCGATGCTCTGGCAGCGGTCCTGAAATCTTATCTCAACGCCCCCGGTGCTCACTCGTTCGTGGAACGCATCGCCTGGGCCGATGGACGGCTGGTGCTGGCCGAGAACATGAACATGCGCGTCGACAAGATGTGCATGGCTATGTCGGTAGAAGCGCGCGCGCCGTTTCAGGATCTGTCAGTGGTCGAACTGGGCTACCGGCTCCCCGTCGAATACAAGCTGGGCGGAGACTCCAAGCGCGTCCTCAAGGATGCGCTGCGCGGGCTGGTCCCGGAGAATGTTCTTCATCGTCCCAAGTGGGGGTTCAACCCACCGGCCTCGGACTGGATGCGCAACGTCCTGCGCCCGCTGATCGAGACTCTTCTGACGCCGGAACGGGTGGCGGCGGTCGGCGTATTCCGCCCGGAGACCATTCAGGCTGTGCGGCAGGCGCACATCGTCGAGCGGAAATACGAAATGTGGTCGTTGTGGACGGCGCTGGTGTTTCATCTTTGGCATGCCATCTACATCGAAGAGTCGTTTAAACTAGACAAAGACTTCACGCCGGATCATCTCGTGGACATGACGGGCCAACACGTTTGACGCGCTGGAATGGGGCAGTTCGTCTATTTTCTACAAGGAATCGGCAGCGGGGATGGGTGCTTCTTTGCGGAGCGCACTCACTACCCGCGGTAAACTAGAAATATCGGAGAGTGGGGAAAGGAGCCAGTGCGTCGGCGTCGCGCGCACACTGTCGCTATGAATATTCTCATCCTGGGCGGAACTCGCAATATCGGGCATTTTCTCACACACCGCCTGGTCGCGGACGGGCATCGGGTGGCGGTGCTCAATCGGGGCCGGACGCCGGATGAACTGCCCGTCTCTGTAGAACGGCTGGTGGCCGACCGTACCGAACGAAGTCAGCTTGAGCAGGTGCTGCGCGGGCGGACCTTCGACGTGGTGGTCGACAACGCCCTGTATAAGGCCTCAGAAGCGGAGATGAGCATCGAACTGCTGCGCGGCCGGGCGGGGCGCTACATCTTTCTGAGCACCGGGCAGGTCTACCTGGTGCGGGAAGGTTTACAGCGGCCGTTCAAAGAGAGCGATTACCTGGGCCGGGTGATGCCTGCACCCAAGGCCGGTTCGTATGGCCTGGAAGAATGGTCCTATGGCATGGACAAGCGGCGGGTGGAAGATGCGATGGCCTCCGCCTGGGAGATGCATCGGTTCCCCTTTACGTCGCTGCGGCTGCCGATGGTCAACAGCGAGCGCGATCACTTCTTTAGACTTTACAACTACGTTTTGCGGCTGAAAGATGGCAGCCCGATCCTCGCGCCGGAAACGCCGAATTATGCCCTGCGCCATGTCTACGGCCAGGATGTCGTCGAGGCGATCATCCGGCTGATCGAGACGGGGATTGGCATCGGCAAGGCCTACAACATTTCACAGGACGAGACGGTCGGCCTGGAGGAGTTCCTGGAGATCGTCGCGGGCCTCCTGGGCGTAGAGGCGCGCATTGAGCGTCTGCCGTTCAAGAAGTTGGAGGCGCAGGGCTTTCTGCCGGATTGCTCTCCGTTCAGTGAACGGTGGATGTCCGAACTGGACAATACCGTCAGCAAACAGGAATTCAGCATGGTGTACACGCCGCTGACAGAATATCTGGAGAAGCTGGTGCGTCATTACACCACCAACCCGCCGCCCAAGACCGCCAGCTACCGCCGCCGCCGCGCGGAGACCGCCTTCCTCGAATTCGCCCGACAGGCAGCGGCCGAGACCACCGCCGCGGAGTAACGAGGGAGCGAAACGTCTGGGCCAGGAATCGAACGGGACACCACACAGATGTGCGGTGTCCCGTTTTTGTTGGCTGGCTGAGTCCGGCATGGCGACGTCGGACGTCGTAATGGTGTCGGTTTGGGCTTCAGTCCGCTGCGGCGGCGAGAGGCTTGGATTCGGCAGCCTTAGTCTCGGTGCTGGCCGGTGCGGCTTCGGCAGGCTTGGTCGCGGTATCCCCGGTCTTGCTGGCGCCGGGGGTGGCAATGCTGGCCTTGGAGGCGCTCTTGCTGTCGTTTACATAAAACCCGGAACCCTTGAAGATGATCCCGGCCGCGTGCACCACCCGGACGACGTTTTGCCCGGTCTGCGGATCGACCGTCAATGGGCTGTCAGAGAAGCTTTGCCGAACATCGAATGTCGTACCATCCTCGCGGCGATACGTGTAAACGGGCATAACACCACCTCAATTGAAAGGAGTTTCATTCATGCGAGCGAATCCACACATTATGATAATCGGTTTTATGGGTTTCTGTCTACAGGGTCGGACGAACTCTGATGGAATATTTACGTTCGGCTGAGTCTGGGTGCCGGCACACGTCGAGACGTTAGCCCATTAAGCCCAGTGTCTGCGCGGCGCGGTTGCAGAGGACGCTGCCGCCAGCATCGAGCCAGCTTTGCAGGGAGGCGCTGGAGGTGGCACTGGTCTGCGCGTCGCTGTAGATGCTCAATCCCCAGTTATAGTAGCGCTGCGTCTCGTTCGGCCAGTTCTGGATCATATCGCCGATGACGATGAAGCCGGCGTTGTAGCAGGCCAGCGCTGTGCCGACATCGCCATCCGCATATTCCAGACAGAGATTCAGATGATTGGCCCCGCGCATGACATTGGTATCGGGATCAAGATGGTTTTCGCCGGTGGCAAAGTGAAAGGGCATGACCTGAAACAGGCCCTGCGCCCCGGCACTGCTGCTCACCGAATGATCGCCGCAGGACTCGATCTGCATGATGGTGGCCAGCAGATTGGGATCGAGGTCATACTGCACGGCCCAGCGGCGAATGTCGCTGCTCCAGTACTGTACTTCCTCGGTGAAGAACGGCGCAATCGTCCCGGGCGACCCGGCGCGTTCCAGGCCAGTGATCACAGGGAGGCGAGTCAGCAGACGGCCGGTGGCGCTGAGGGTGGTGGCCAGGGCCGTTGGCAGGACAAAGATGATGAGCGAAGCCAGCGCCAGCCAGGCGGGCAGCAGCCGCAGGAAAAATCGCTTCACAGGTTTCCTGTCGATGGAACCGAACAGCAGCACTCAGTGCGGTACGGTATCCGGCGGAAGGGTATGACTATTCTAACCTGACTTGCCGATTTTTGGGCGTGTCACAAACCAGAGGCCTGACTCGTCTTCTTTCTGTCAAGACGATCAATCAGGTTTGGAAAGGCTGGATCATGGCGCACATCGTGGTCATTGGTGCGGGATATGCGGGCGCGCTGGCGGCGCTCCGGCTGCGCAGGGGGCGGGGGCATCAGGTGACGCTGGTCAACGCCAGCCCCAATTTTGTCGAACGCGTCCGGCTGCATCAGGCAGCATCAAGCGGACATCGGGTGGAAAGCCCGCTGGCGCCGCTGATCGCCGGCAGAGACAGCCGCCTGGTCACGGAGCGGGTGACCGCGCTTCGGCTGGACCGGCGCGAAGTGCAGCTCGAAGGGGGCGGCGTTCTCACCTACGACCGGCTGATCTACGCACTGGGCAGCCACACCGGCTCTTCCGGCGTGCCCGGTGTGACCGAACACGCCCACCGGCTGACCGGCCCCGAGGCCGCTGGCCGACTGTACGAGGCGCTGATGGCGCGGCCGGCCGGCCGACTTCTGGTCGTCGGGGGCGGGCTGACTGGCATTGAAGCGGCAACGGAGATCGCCGAGCAGCACCCCGGTTGGCAGGTGACGCTGATGACCGGCGGCACGTTGGGCGCCGATCTGTCGCCGCGCGGTCAGGAGTATCTGCGCCGCGCGTTCCAGCGGTTGCGCATCGAGATCCTCGAACGCCAGCGGGTCACCCGCCTGGAGGCGGGGCAGGCCTTTACGGCCGATGGACGTGTCCAGGCATTCGACCTGTGTCTGTGGGCCGGGTCGTTTGACGTCTCGCCGCTGGCGCGCGAGTCCGGCTTCGAGGTTGACAGGGTCGGCCGCATCGTGGTCGACGCGGCGCTGCGGTCGGTGTCGCACCCGGAGGTGTATGCCATCGGCGATGCGGCCGCGTCGGGTCTGCGCATGGCCTGCGCCACCGCCATGCCCATGGGCGCACACGCCGCGGACAATGTGCTTGCTGACCTGGACGGCGGTGCCGTGCAGCCGCACCGCTTCGGCTATGTGGTTCGCTGCATCAGCCTGGGCCGGCACGACGGACTGATCCAGATTGTGGATCGGCTGGATCGACCGCGTGATAGGATCGTGACCGGACGAGCCGGCGCGTTTGTCAAGGAGCTGATCTGCGTCTTCGCGCGGCGGTCGCTCGACATCGAAAAACGCCTGCCGGGCGCCTATCTGTGGGTTCGGAGCGAAATGCCGGCCAGCCTGCTCCCGCTCAAGTCGCCAGCCTGATCAGGAAAGTCGCGATGAACAGCACGCCATCTACCGACGAAGCAAAAGCGGAAGAGTTCGAGCGTCACCGGTCGCTGCTCTTCGGCGTGGCCTACCGCATGCTGGGCACGGTGACGGACGCCGAAGACGCCGTGCAGGAGGCGTTTCTGCGCTTTCGTCAGGCTGACGGGGTGCATTCGCCGCGATCCTTCCTGGTGCGCACTGTCACCAACCTCTGCCTGGACCAGCTCAAGTCGGCGCGCGAGCAGCGGGAGCAGTATATCGGCCCATGGCTGCCGGAGCCGCTGGAGACCAGTCTTTCGCCGCAGGAGCAGGTGCTGATGGGCGAGTCAATCTCGATGGCCTTCCTGGTCATCATGGAGAGTCTGTCGCCGCTGGAACGGGCCGTCTACCTGCTGCGCGAGGTGTTCAGCTATGAGTACGAGGAGATCGCCGGGATGATCGGGCGGAGTGAAGCCGCCTGTCGGCAGCTCCATCACCGCGCCAGAGCTCATGTCATCGAGCGGCGGCCGCGCTTCCCGGTCGAACCGGAGGCCCACCAGCGGGCCGTCGAACGCTTCCTGATGGCGATCGGCACCGGCGATCTCCACGGACTGGAGGCGCTGCTGGCCGAAGACGTGGGCCTGTGGTCCGACGGCGGCGGGAAGGCCGCTGCGGCGACTCGCCCGCTGTTTGGCCGCGAGAAGGTGGCCAGCTTCCTGATCGGGGTAAGTCAGGGGATACGACCCGGCGCGGATGACGGTCGAGATCGCCCAGGTGAATGGCGCGGCCGCCGTGGTGGTGCGGGACAGGGGGCAGACGATCATCGTCTACGCCTTTGACGTGGAGGGCGAACACCTGACGGCCCTGCGCATTGTGCGCAACCCGGATAAGCTGGCGCGGATTTAAGCCAGTGTTCGAATGATGCCCAACATCGGGATAACATATGGGCATCGGCAAACAGCGCGACTACACACTGACGGCGGAGCATTTCGGCGAGCTGGAACAAGCGCTGCCAGCTCGCCAACCTTTTGAGGCAACCTGGAACTCGACCCGCGCTCGTGAGGCTTATGGTCCTAAGAGTGAAAACAGGTGAGAGCCATGAAAACTGTCTGTTTGCTAATGTCTTTCATGCTCATCTTGAGCGGTGTCTCGGCACAGGCGGATCAAACACCGGGACCTCTGACCGCGCACAATCTGGTCTACAGTCCGGAACTGGAACAGGTACTGCTGGTCAATGGCGCCGGGAGCGGCGCTGACGTTGAAGAGGACAACGCATTATGGGCGTGGTCTGGTGAAACCTGGACGCTTTTGAGCAGGAATGAAATCCCCGGACGGGTACTGGCGGGGACAGCCTACGACCTCGAACGCGATGTTCTGGTTGTTTTTGGCGGCTCAGTTAGTCTCACCGATCGCGCTGACGATCTCTGGGAATGGGATGGTGAAGGCTGGACGCAGAGCGAGGCCGTGGCGCCACAGGCGCCCGATCACATCGCGATGGTCTACGATGCCGCCCGCCAGCAAAGCGTTATCTTCAGCGGCGTCGATCCTGAAGGCCAGCTCATCGATGAAACCTGGACATGGGATGGCTTAAGTTGGGAGAGGGCGGAACTCGATGGGGAAAGACCGGAGCCCCGCGCCCACTATGCGATGGTGTATGACGCGGCGCGCGAGGTGGTGCTGCTCTTCGGGGGTGTGACTCAGACTTCACCAGCCACCAATGACTTCTGGTCATGGGATGGCGAAAACTGGCAGCAAATCGAGACGGAAACCCTGCCACCCGTACGCGACGCCGCCCGGATGGTCTATGACGCGGTTACCGAGACGGTGATTCTGTTTGGTGGTCGCAACGGCAGACAGATGCTCGGCGATATGTGGGCTTGGGACGGTGAACACTGGACAGAACTGACCCCGGAGGAACGCCCCTCTGCTCGCGCCTTTCACGAAATGGCCTACGATGCAAAACGCGAAACCGTGGTGCTTTATGGTGGGCTATCAGGGCGCACGACGCTTGGTGACCTGTGGGAGTGGGACGGCGAAAGCTGGACACAGATCGCGTTTTGAGCCAACTCCCGGAGATCATTGGCTGAATACCCCCTCTCCCGCGCCCGCGGGAGAGGGGTATTGGCTGTGGAGATGCCGGGTTAACCTGATGATCGGGCCAGTGCGCGCTTAACCGGTCACCCTGCTGGTTCGAGCGACCCGCAGTCGGGCCGGCCGGTGACCACGCTGACCTGGAAGTTCCAGCCAGAACCGAGGGACGCGTTCTGCCACTGGTCGTATGAGACCTCGCATTCATAGAACTTATCGCCGCTTTGCAGTTGGATGACATAAGCTTCGTCGCGGCCGCCTTCGCGCTCGCAGCCCAGACAGGTGCCGCTGTTCAGCTGGAGCAGCGGCCAGCGCGGGGCGTCGGTCAGGCTCTGGCCGGTCTGCTCGACGCTGCGGGCGTAGACCCACTGGTTCGTCATGAAGGTGCAGTAATCGTCGTAGATCGGCTCGTCGCGGTAGACGGTATAGCATTCGCGGCGTTCGCTGAAGGTGCCGTCACCATTGTCCGCACGCCGCACCTCGCATTCCTCGCCATCGGGGACCTGCCGCGAACTGCGCTGCTCGGTACTGCGTGAGATGCTGTAGGCGCCGAAGGGCATAGAGTCGCACCAGGTGCCGCCGGGGACGGCCGCGAAAGTCTCGATGGCGATGCTGCGCTCCCACTCATGGCCGGCGATGGTCGCGCTCGCATCACGCCGCCAGAAGATCGTGACCAGCAGGCCGATGACGACCACGGCGACGACGCCGATGATGGCATAGAGCACGAGGTTGTTGGACTTGCCCGCCTGGGCCGGGTTGGGCAGTACGCCGGCAGCGCGCAAGTCCTTCTCGTAGGTGACCTGTTCCACATTGCGGGCTTCGCCGGCCTTGAAGGTGTCGCCCTCGCGCCGCACCTGCTCACCCTGGGTTTCGACCTTCTGGGCGTTTTCGAGCGGCGACCCACACTGCTGGCAGAAGTTGGCATCTGCGGCATTGGGGGTGGCGCAGGCGGGACAGATGACGTCGACGCCCTGCTTGACGTAGTTTTCGACGGCCTTCTTCTCTTCGTCAGAAGGAAAACGGCGGCTGCGCGGGTCCTGCGCCGCCCCACAGTTGGGACAGAACTTGTGCGTGCGCGCCGGCAGATTCTGGGTGCCGCAGTACTTGCAGTCCCAGATCATTTCATAGGTGCCAAGGTTCTCGATACGATCAGGTTCGCTCATGGTTCTCCTCGCCCGAGGGTTCCGTGGGGCCAGACCCATTCATCATACCCAGGACGCCCTGAAGCCCGCCAATTGCCAGGCGATACTGCATGCGGGCCATCTCCGCCGGGGAGTAGCGCATGTCGTTCTGGAGCCACCAGTTGATCACCCCGATCTCGGCGCCGGCCAGAAAGGCGGCGATGATTTCGACGGGCACGGATGTCTGTGGCGCGCTGCCTCCTGCTGGCTCGATGATCCCATGGATGAACTCGTTGGTCAGATAGTTCATGACCTGTTGAATGAAGGCCGCGGACCCGTGCTTGCCGAGCATGGCGCGGTAGAAGTCGGCGTACTGGGCGACATGCTCGTAGTCGGCCGGATTGCAGGCGAACTCCTCAAGTTCGGCCAGCGAACGCATGTCTTGCAGGCGATTCTTGTAGGTGCTGGTCAGTTCGTCGTAGATGCGGCGCATCGAAGCGAAGAGCAGCTCGTCCTTATCCTTGAAGTGCAGGTAGAACGTCGTCCGGCTGACGTCGGCGCGGTCGGTGATATCCTGCACAGTGATCGAATCATACCCTCGCTCGACGATCAGATCGCGGAGGGCGTCGCCGAGCAGGTTAAGGGTTCGGGTGATACGCGGATCGACGCGAACGGCTTTGCTGACCATAATGGACACCTGTCACTTATACTGCACGGCGCGCAATTTGCTGATTGACTCGAAAAAAGCTCTCGATATGATACTTATTGTACAGCCTGTTCAGAAAACGACAACGTGTCCAAGAGGTGTAATGTGAACGTATCGCATGAAATCCCTGGCCCCCCGCCCATCAAAGGCATCCTTAACACGCTGCGCTTCTTCAGCGGCTTCAGTCGCGACTTTCTCGGTACGGTCGACCGGCAGTTCGATACCTATGGCGATCTGGTGAAGCTCCAGTTCGGCAAGGAGGCGATGGTGCTGGTCAGTCGCCCTGAGCATCTGCATGAAATCCTGGTGACGCGCGCCGACGACTTCCACAAGGACCGGCTGTACAAGGATACCCAGCGTGGTCTGGCCGCCTTCCTGGGCAACGGCCTGCTGACGAGCGACGGTGAGTTCTGGAAGCGGCAGCGCCGGCTGGTGGCGCCCGCGCTGCACACGCGGCGCATCGCCAGTTATGCTCAGATCATGGTCGATACGACCCAGGAGCAGAGTAAGGCCTGGCGTCACGGCGAACGACGCGATATCGACCACGACATGATGCGGACGACCATGCTGATCGTGGCGCAGTCGCTGTTTCGCGCGGATGTCGCCGGCCAGACGGAGCGCGTCGGCGAGGTGATGACCATTCTGCAAAATATGTTTGCCCCGTCCAATCTGATGCCCGCCTGGGTGCCGACGCCGAAGCGGTTGCGCGAACGCCGGGCGATCCGCGATCTGGATGCCATCGTCTACGGCCTGATCGTGCAGTGGCGCGCCAGGGGCGAGGATCGCGGCGATCTGCTGTCGATGCTGATGCTGGCTCGTGACGACGACGGCAACCCGATGAGCGACAAGCAGGTGCGCGACGAAGTCGTGACGCTTTTCCTGGCCGGACACGAGACCACGGCCAATGCCATGAATTTCACCTGGGTGCTGCTGGCCCAGAACCCGGCTGTGGAAGCACGGCTGCACGAGGAACTGGATAGAGTGCTGGCCGGCCGGACGCCGACGCTGGACGATCTCCCGCAGCTTCCCTACGTGGAGATGGTGATCAAGGAATCGATGCGCCTGTACCCGCCGGCTTTCAGCTTTGGGCGGCAGGCGATCCGCGATACGTCGATCGGCGAGTACCCGATCGCGGCAGCTACCCAGGTGACGGTGCTGAGCAGTCGGACACATCGCGATCCGCGCTACTGGGACTCGCCGGAGCAGTTCATGCCCGAGCGCTTCAGCCCGGAGCGGGAAGGGCAAATAGAGAAGTACGCCTATCTGCCCTTCGGCGGCGGACCGCGCATCTGCGTCGGCAACAGCTTCGCCATGATGGAAGCGCGCCTGATGCTGGCGACGATTGCGCAGCGGTACCGCCTGCGCCTGCCGCCGGGGCATCAGGTCGAGGTGGATCCGCTGATCACGCTGCGGCCCAAGGGTGGCCTGCCGATGATCGTCGAGCGGCGCGAGCCCCTCGCGGCGCGGGATCGCGTCAATGGTATGGCGAACGCTGTGCCGGTTGCATAACTGTTCCCAGTTCAGCGGAAGGTCGCGCGGATGCCCTCGATCAGCGCGGCCTTTTCGGCGTCGGTGAGCCGTGCTTCGGGATGCAGAGGCAGGTAGATGGGCAACGGCATCTCGCCCTTCTGGATGACCTCGACCAGTTCGCCGGAGCGGATGCGCGAGTCTTCCGAAATGTTGAGTTCTTCGCGCCCCTCGTGGGTATCATGGGCGACGAGCCAGCCCATCGGCGCAATGTAGGCGTACCAGGGGTAAACCGTTTCGTTGGAGTGGCAGTCGGCGCAGGCGCGGCGCCACAGCGCTTCGGTCTCCGGCGAATCCCAGTCGATGGTGCGGGTCACGGGTGGGTTGTCCAGTTGAAAGTCGGGGATGATGAAGCGGACACCCTGCAAGGCGATGAAACCGACGAGGACGATGCCGGCGGCGAAGAGAGCGGGCTGGGCAGGCGGCGAGGGGCGGCGGTAGGGCGCTGCGACATAGTCGATTGGAGTTCCTTTTGAAGTGGATGATTCGCGACAGGATACTTCCGCCAGCGGGACATCGGGCCTTCAGACAGGCCTAAGCCGTCAGGCAAACATGAATTCGCCCTTAAAGCGCGCACGGTGTAGGAGATAGTGGTCGTCTCGGGCAGGCGCCGCCTGCTGCTGAATCCCCAAGGCATCCATGCCCAGGTGGAGTGGTGATCCCGGTGAGATTTGTGTTACGCTAATCGACAGCATCGTTTATAAATCGGATTAGAGTAACCCAAATGCCCACCATCCAACTGAAGACCGAGATTCCGGGTCCGAACAGCATTGCCCTGGCGCAGCGCCGCGAAGCGGCCACCGCGCGCGGCGCTGCCAAAGCCTCGCAGATCGCCATCGTGCGCGCAGAAGGGGCGGCTGTCACCGACGCCGACGGCAACACCCTGCTCGACTTCGCCGGCGGTATCGGCGCGCTGGCCGCGGGTCACTGCCCGCCCGCCGTGGTCGACGCGATCAAGACCCAGGCCGAGTCGCTGATACACTTCTGCGCCATCGTCGGCACCTACGAGCCGTTCGTGCGCGCCGCCGAACTGCTCAACGAGGTGACGCCTGGGACGTTCGCCAAGAAGACGGTGCTGCTGAACAGCGGCGCGGAAGCCAACGAGACGGCGGTCAAGATCGCTCGCAGCGCCACCGGCCGGGCGGCAATCGTCGTCTTCGAGGGTGGCTACCATGGCCGCACCAACCTGACGCTGGCGATGACCAGCAAGTACGGCCTGTTCAAGAAGGGCTTCGGACCGTTCGCGCCGGAGATCTACCGCCTGCCGTTCCCGAACGTGTACCGCCGCCCGGCGGGTATGGACGTCGAAGCCTACATCGACGACTGCATCGCGCGTCTCGACCATGCGATGATCTCGCAGGTCGATCCGAGCGCCATCGCCGCCTTCGTGATCGAGCCTGTGCAGGGGGAGGGCGGTTTCATCCCCGTGCCGCAGCGCTTCCTGGAGCGCATCCGCCAGATCTGCGACCAGCACGGGATTGTGATGATCGCCGACGAGGTGCAGTGCGGCTTCGGACGTACCGGCAAGCTGTTCGCCGTCGAACACTACGGCATTGTCCCGGACCTGATCGTCACCGCCAAGTCGATCGCCTCGGGAATGCCCCTGGCCGCGGTCACCGGCAAAGCGGAGATCATGGATGCGCCGCATGCCGGCGGTCTGGGCGGGACGTACAGCGGCAACCCGCTGGCCTGCGTGGCAGCCATCGAGACGATCACGATGCTGCGCCAGCCGGAATTCCTGGCCCGCGTCGAAGCAGTGGCGGCGCGTCTGCGCGGACATCTGGACCGGCTGAACGCCGAGTCGGTGCTGGTCGACGACGTGCGCGGCCTGGGCGCCATGCTGCTGATGGAACTGGTCAGAAACCCGCTCACCAAGCAGCCCGCCCCGGAAGAGACGCTGTCAGTGATTCAGGAAGCGCTGAAGCGCGGCGTGGTCGGCATGCGGGCAGGCATCTACAGCAACTGCGTCCGTTTCCTGCCACCGCTGGTGATCACGGACGAGCAGATCGACGAGGGCATGGCCGTATTTGCCGATGCCGTGCGCGCCGTCGAGGACCGGATCGGAGTCAAGGCGATCTAGCCCTCCGCCAGTTTTCAGCGCTGGTTGCCAGCGCTGAAAACTGGTTGTAGACTGTGCTTAATGCGCCTTACGATATCTTAAGGGTTGATCGTGGCCGATGCCGTCCTCCTGAGCGCTGGGTTGGGGAACATCCAAGGTTGTATCGATCTGGCGGTCGAGGCAGGGCTCGGGATCGAGGCGATGGCGTTTGCCTATCCGCATATCCTGGATGGCGACGTGCGGGCGACCGTTCAGGAGTACCGCACCCTCCTCAAGCCGGTTCCGGGCGCGATCGCGCTGCACGGCCCGTTCATGGATATGGCCGTCGGCAGCCCGGATAACCATATCAATAATGTGGTCAAAGCACGGTTTCGCCAGACGCTGGAGATCGCCCACGACCTTGAGGCGAAGCTCGTCGTGCTGCACGCCAATTTCATCGCCGCCATCCGCACCGACGAGTATCGCGCCGGGTGGCAGAGCCGCAACGTCGACCTGTGGGGTGAAATCGGCGATGTGGCGCAGCGGCTCGGGGTGCTTGTGGCCGTCGAAAACATGTGGGAGTTTGACCCGTACATCATCGGCGACGTCCTCAAGCGGGTGAACCATCCCTGGGTTCGCGCCTGCCTGGATGTCGGGCATACGCGCCTGTATTCCGAGGTAGCGTTCGACACCTGGCTGCAGGTCTTGGCGCCGTACCTGATTCACGTGCACCTGAACAACAACGATGGCTTGCAGGACAGCCACCGCGCTCTGACGACCGGCGTGGTCGAGTATGCCGGGGTGATCGCGCAGCTGCGCCGCCTGCCTGTTCCGCCCACCATGACCCTGGAAATGGACCAGATCGCCGACATGGTTCAGAGCCTGCCTTTCTTCTCCATCGCCTACCAGCCGCAGCGTGATTGATCCAACGGGAAGCCGAAAGACAGCCGCATGCCAAGCGTAGAGAGAGGAATGGGTCTCGCTCAGTTGACAGTGGGTCAGGGACTACGTATACTCCACTGGGTAACTAACCGAGCACTTATCCACTCCGTCCGCCCCAGGAGGCGACAATGATACAGGGCGACAGCTTCCGGCTGATCGTACGTCGAGGCCCCCAGCCGAACCAGAGCTACGATCTCAGCAAAGACATTGTGACGTTGGGTCGGGACATCACCAACGACATCGTGATCAATGACCCGGAAGTCAGCCGGCATCATATGCGCCTGACCCGTGGAGCCTCCGGATTCTCGCTTGAGGATCTGGGATCGACGAACGGCACGTTCGTCAATGGTCAGCGGCTCAGTGGGGCGCGTCCTCTGCGTCCCGGCGACATGATCGGCCTGGGCGAGACGGTCACGCTCACCTATGAAATGGTCTCCGCGCCGCGTCCGATGGAGGATGCGCCGGGCGCGCTCACCAGCCCGTCAGCCCGGCCGCCGGCGTCCACGGCGCAGCCCTATATCGCGCCACAGCCTGCGCAGCCGCAGGTTCAACCGCAGCCGCAGCAGTACGGTGGGTATCAACCCCCGGCTCAACAGCAGCAGGGCGGCTATTCCCAGTACAACCCCCCGAATGCGCCGGTTGGCGTGAACCCGGTCAACCCGTCGGGCGAACTGGGCACCGACTATGATCCGTACGCCCCACGCGAAGAGGGCGGCTCGAATACGACGCGCATGATCCTGATCGGCTGCGTCGGCCTGAGCCTGTTCTGCTGCTGCTCCAGCGTGCTCGGTCTGGTACTGGTCGACCAGCTCTGCCTGTGGGACCGCATTCCGATCGTCTACGACATCCTGCGTGCGCTCGGTTACTACATGCAGGCCTGCACCTGAGGTTGACACGATCTCGGGGAAGTCAATCAAATATAGAACGGGGCGGTCGGCTGATCGCCCCGTTTTTGTTTACGCACTTTCGGAGCGGCGGCGCAGGAGCAGCGCCGGGACCAGCCCGATGACGCAGAAAATGGCGCCGAGCAGGGCGATCTCGGTGAGCACCTGTACGGTCAGCCGGGCGTAAACGTCGACCGCCGCATAGGGATCGACGAAATCGGCGCCCAGCTCGATCGACGCCAGCAGACTCAGTCGCTGCGAGGCGAAGGAGGTGAGCGACGAGACGCCGATGGTCATGCCCAGCAGGCGCATGATGATCACCAGTGCCGAACTGACGCCGAGCCGGTCCTGGTCGGCGCTGTTGATGACCGAAGCGCTGATCGGCGAGAAGGTCAGCCCGATGCCGATGCCGACAAACACCATCTCCAGCGCGATGACCAGATCGGGCACGTCCAGAGTCCAGGTTCGCCAGATCAGGATGAAGCCGACCAGCGACAGCAGCAGCCCGGTGAGGGCGGTGCGGTTGTAGCCGATGCGGTCGCTCAGCCAGCCGCCGGGGATGGCCGCCAGCGCCATCGGAAGGGTGAGGGCCGAGAGCAGGATGCCCACTTGAAGGGCGGCCTCGGAAAGCTGGCTGGTGTCGGCGATGCGGACGTTGACCAGGATCGGCACACTGACCAGGCCGATCATCAGGCAGAAGCCGACGATCAGATTGGCTGCCAGGCCGGACGCGACAGCGCGACGGCGCATCATCTTCAGGTCGAACAGCGGACTGCGCCCGCGCAGCTCGACCACGACGAAGAGGATGACCAGGATCAGCGCGCCGGCCAGCGCCGGCCCGGCGTACGGGGGCAGCCCGCCGATCTGCTCGAAAGTGGAGGCGGTCGAAGCGATCTCGATGTTGGCGCCCAGACCGACCACCAGCAGCACCAGTGCCCCGCTGATCAGGAGCGCGCCGAGCCAGTCCATGCGGGCTGTGCTTCTGGTCTGAGGGACTCCGCGCAGCGCCCACCACGTCAGGAACAAGCCGATCAGTGAGATGGGAATATTGATCCAGAAGAGCATCCGCCAGTCGAGCGCTGGCAAGCTGGTCCCGAAGGCGGCGAGCAGAGGCGATGCCCCTTCCTGCAAGCGCAGTTCGTTGAGCGTTGCGAACCAGCGCACCATGACACCGCCGTAGAGATGGCCGAGCACCCAACCCATGGTGTCGATGGCGCCGATGACGCCGAATGGCTGGGCGCGGCGGTGTGCCGGGAACAGGTCGCCGACCAGCGCCAGGCTGACCGGCACAATCGCGCCCGCGCCGAGCGCCTGCACGATGCGCCCGATGATGATGGCCGTCAGTGCCATCTCGCCGGAGTCAGGCCGGACGCCGCTCATCCGGAAGGAGAGACTGTAGAGCAAGCCGGAGAGCCCGGTACGCGCCTGTGGATCGACCTCGGCCACCAGGAATGAGCCGATCAGGAAGACGATCAGACACAGCACGTAAGCGCGTCGCCGGCCGATCAGATCGCTCAGCCGGCCCATGACGATCAGGCTGATGGTGTAGGCCAGCAGGTAACCCGTGACGATCCAGGCGGCATCGTCGATGACGCTTTGCACCGGCAGTTCCAGACTGACGATGATCTCCGGCAGAAAGGCCGAGACGATGGTCAGGTCGATGGAGCCGATGAAGACCGGGATGGCGATGAACGCCAGGGCCACCCACGGGCTGACGCGCGGTTTTTCGGCGACGGTCATAAGCCCTCCGGCGGATCGGTCTGCGGTTCACCGTTGAAATCGTAGAGGTCGATCGTCCAGATCACCGGTTCGGCCTGGGTGCCGGGCATGGGCGTCGCAGTGTAGGGGCTGTCGAATTCGCGGATGACGAAGCGCACCGGCAGTCCGCTGTCGACGGCGACATACGCCTCGACTTCGACGGTCCCCACCGGTTCGATCAGATTGCCGAGCAGGGCGGCGACATCCGGGCCATCTGCGGTGGCGTCCATGCGGTGGGCGCTGACGCCGCTCTCCAGCGTGACGGTGCCGATGTACTCCAGGTCGATCAGCGACTCCAGCGCGGCCTTGAATCCGGTCTCTTCGGCGATCAGCGTCTCGGCATTGAAGCTTTCCTGGAAGGGCTCATTGATCCAGTTGTTGCCGGTCCAGATGGCCCGGTACCACTGGTCGTCACCATCGGCGTAGACGTCGACCTCGACGGGCAGGCCGAGCGCCAAGACGCGGACGGACGCCTGAATCACGGATGGCGCGACATACTGACCGGTGGCCTGGCGGAAGACGGCGGTGGCATAGGCGGTATAGAGGTAGTAATCTGGCCCATCCTGAATGACGGTGAGCTGAAACGTGTCCAGTTCCCGGATCTTGGCCGCGGCATCGGCCACAAGCGCGAGCGGATCGGTCGGGGTTTCAGTGGGCGTGCTGTCGGAGCAGGCCGTCAGCACGGCGGCGAGGGTCAGGAGGACGATGGCAAAGCGCACAGCTTTTCCTTTCCTGTAGTCATCAGTTGATATACGCACGATCGGTCCGAATGGGTGCTCAGACGGGCAGGGGTTCCAGCGCGAGCGGACCTCGTGAACACAGCAACAGGGCGAAGATCGTGTGTCCTCGCCCTGTCCTCTAGTTAACCATCGATTGTGTGCTGCGTGTAGGGGCTGTTTACCCGTCGGTGTGAGCCAGGAGGACGACCACGCTGTGATCGTCGACAATGTAGTCACCGGCGTCGACGATCGCGTGGCGGCCGCGCTCGCAGAAGTCGTTGGGCGGCGGCAGAGAGGTGTCGACGATACGGCTCCAGCGCTCGCCCTTTCGCAGGGGCGGCAGCTCGAAGTGCAGCGGCTCCCAGAAGGCGTTGATCATGACGTGCATGTATTCCCGGCTGCGGTCGTTGCCGAGCGAGAAGGCCAGCGTGCGCGAGCCGCTGCTCCAGTCGGGCTGATGCAGACGCGCGCCATGCCAGGTGAAGGCCATCCGGTTGTCTTCTTCCAGGCTGGAGTAGAACGTCTCTTGCTGGAAGACCTTGTGCGACTGCACGAATTGGATCAGGCCCTGAGTGAAACGCAGCAGGCCCTGATGCTTCTCGACCAGCGTCCAGTCGAACCAGCTAATCTCGTTGTCCTGCCCATAGGCGTTGTTGTTGCCCCCCTGGGAGCGGCGGACCTCGTCGCCCATCAGCAGCATGGGCGTGCCCTGCGACATAAACATGATGGTCAGGAAATTGCGGATCTGCCGTTCGCGCAGGCTCTCGATGGCCATGTCGGTCGTGGGGCCTTCCCAGCCACAGTTCCAACTGTTGTTGCTGCTATCGCCATCGTTGTTATTCTCGCCGTTGGCCTCGTTGTGCTTATCGTTGTAGGAGACCAGGTCGTTGAGCGTGAAGCCGTCGTGGCAGGTGATGAAGTTGATGCTGCGGTTGATGGCTCGTCCGGCGTCGCCATAGAGATCCGGGCTGGCCAGCATGCGTGTTGCCAGCGCGGAGACCATGCCGCCGTCGCTCTTGATGAACTTGCGGACGTCGTCGCGGAACTTGCCGTTCCATTCGGCCCAGCGGTGGCCGATGAACGAGCCGACCTGGTAGAGGCCGCCGGCGTCCCAGGCCTCGGCGATGATTTTGGTGCCGGCCAGGACGGGGTCGGATTCGATCTCCCACAGAATAGGCGGGCTGGGCAGGGGGTTGCCCCATTCATCGCGGGAGAGGACGGCGGCCAGGTCGAAGCGGAAGCCGTCGACGTGCATCTCCGATACCCAGTAGCGCAGGCTGTCCAAGATCAGCCGGCGGACGATGGATTGGTTGGCGTTGAAGGAATTGCCGCAGCCGGAGTAGTTCATGTAGTAGCGATTGTCGGGCGCCAGGATGTAGTAGGCGCGGTTCTCCAGACCCCGGTAGCTGATCCAGGGACCGTTCTCGTTGCCCTCGGCCGTATGGTTGTAGACGACGTCGAGGATGACCTCGATGCCGGCCTTGTGCAGCGCCTTGACCATATCGCGGAATTCGTTGACGGCGGCGAGCGGCTGGCCGTCCGAGGCGTAGGCCGCGTGGGGGGCGAAGAAGGCGAACGGGGTGTAGCCCCAGTAGTTGGAATGGGCGGTGAACGGCTTGTCCTGCGGATCGAACTGCTGGATGGGCAGAAGCTCAACAGCGGTGATGCCGAGCTGTTTGAGATAAGGGATCTTTTCGATCAGGCCCAGGTAGGTGCCGCGCAGTTCCGGCTTCACGCCTGACGACGGGTGTTTGGTGAAGCCGCTGACATGCATTTCGTAGATGACCGAGCGCGTATATGGGAGTTGCAGCGGCCGGTCGCCTTCCCAATCGTAGGCCGCGGTATCGACAACTACGCCCTTCATACTGTGCGCGCAGTTGTCTTCGCCATAGCGAGTTGCCAGGCCGCGATCCCAGTCGTCCATGACGACGCCGCGCGCGTAGGGATCGAGCAGCACCTTCGACCCGTCGAAGCGAAAACCGACCTCGGGGTTCATCGGGCCATGCACGCGATAGGCATACACCTGCCCGGACTTCACACCCGGCACGAACATGTGCCAGTAGTAAAACGTCTTGTTGCGCTTGGCATCGAATGGGATTACGCGTGCCGGCTTGTGATACTTGCCCTCGTCGAAAAGGAGCAGCTCAACCCGTTCGCAGTTCTTGGAAAAAACGCTGAAGTTCACGCCGTCGGGATGGACGGTTGCGCCGAGCGGAAAGCTGCGCCCCGGCAGCGGCTTCGATGTCATATTGTCCCCCATGTACAACAAATAAAGTCGCTTGATTTCCAACTATACCCGACTTGACGAAATGCGACACTCATCCGCGCGATGCGCCCTGCGCCCGCAGCAGGCGCGCGGCGAGCAGCAGCGCACCGGCGGTGATCAGACTGAAGAGGACCATCCAGAACCCCATCCCGGCAAGGTAGGTCGCCGCCTGAGCCGGATCTTCTGTGCTGAGGAGCAGCACCAGCAGCCCGACCAGCCCACCGTCGATCAGCGTGAAGACCAGCGCCCCTGCGATCAGAGGCAGGACGTTGTCGACACTGGCGAACAGGAAGGGGGCGCCACAGCAGCCGAGCCCCAGCAGTAAAAGGACCGCGCTGGCGGCTATGAGGGAGTTGATGCGCACGGCAGTGGTCTCACTGCCGGCGATCGAGGAGCTGATTACGCCCAGCGCGCCGGTGAAGGCGGCGGTGATCACGGGGACGACCAGGATGAAGGCGAGGACCACGACTATCCCGATCATTGGCGGGGCGGGGGCCAACTCCCGATGGACGAACACGACGATCAGCCAGATGGAGAGTACGAGGCGCAGCCCGATCGCTGTGCGGTGACGCACCCAAAGAACCTGCATCGCCGCCCACCACTTACCGATCGCGATTCGCCGGGCGGGGATGCCTGTCAGGACGAGCGCCTCCCAGGTACGCGCGCCCTTCTCACGGGCGATGCCTGTACTCGCCAACCGCGCGGCCAGCCCGGAGACCATCAGATTGTGGCCGAACAGTATGCTCACGACCAGGAGGGTGGTGAATTCCAGGGCCAGACGGAGCAGCGAGACGACGTCGAAGGGGTCCGCGCGGGTAAGGGCCGCGATCTGGGCAGGAAACCCCTCGGCCACCAGGGCGACGATGTTTATCGCCAGTGCCAGCAGCATGAGGCGCGCCAGACGCAGACGACGGCCGGCCAGGTTGAGCCGCACGATGTGCATCCGCTCGGCGCGAGCGACCGGGTTGGCGTTGAGACGGTCCAGGAGACGTCTGGGAGAGGTGAGGGCCGAGAACGATCGTTCGGCAAAGCTGGATAGCGACAACGGGCAACTCCTCTTCGCGGGCAATCGAAGTGTAGCACTGATTCCCTGGCCCGGCCCTTGAGCCTTCGTTCGGAGACACGGCTGGCATGGCGGCCAACGGGCCGATCTGGTTCGCGCGGCGCACAGTTGATAAACTTTCTTCATACGCTGAAATTGATTTAAACGACAGACGATGAAAGGCAGACGGCAATGAGCGACAAATATCAGGCGTTGGTGGAACGCCTGAAAGAGATCCGCAACATCGACCGTGCGGCTGCGATCCTGCACTGGGACCAGCAGGTCAATATGCCGCGCGGCGGGTCCAGAGCACGGGCAGCGCAGCTTGCAACTCTCTCCAAGATTGGGCACGAGATGCTGATCAGCGACGAGACGGCCCGTCTGATCCAGGACGCGGAGGCCGAGGTCGGCGGAGCCTCCTACGATTCGGTCGAAGCCAGCATGATCCGCGTGGCCAAGCGCGACTTCCATAAGTCGACATGCGTGCCGTCGAGCCTGGTGGCAGAGATGGCCGAGGCCGAGACGCTGGCTCACGAGGTGTGGGCAGAGGCGCGGGCGCAGGACGATTTCCCGAAATTTCTGCCGGCGCTTCAGCGCATTCTCGACCTGAAGCGTCAGGAGGCGGAGTATCGCGGCTATGCCGAACACCCCTACGATGCCTTCCTGGACGACTATGAGCCGGGCATGACGGCCAGCCGGGTGAAGACGCTGTTCGACGCGCACAAGGGCGAGCTGGTCAGCCTGATCGCCGCGATCAAGGAACGGAGCGACCGGGTCAGCGACGCGCTGCTGCGCCAGAACTACGAGATCGACCGGCAGCGTGCCTTCGGCGAGCAGATGGTGCGTGCCTACGGTTACGATTTCGAACGGGGGCGTCAGGATCTAGCGGTGCATCCGTTCTGCATCACCTTTTCGCAGGGCGACGTGCGCATCACCACCCGCTACAGCTCGGACTATCTGAACCCGGCACTGTTCGGGACGATGCATGAATCCGGCCATGCCATGTACGAGCAGGGCGTCGACCCGGCTCTGGAGGGCACGCCGCTCTCGCGTGGCACGTCGCTGGGCGTCCACGAGTCGCAGTCGCGGCTGTGGGAGAATTTCGTCGGGCGCAGTCGGCACTTCTGGACCTGGGCTTATCCCCAGCTTCAGAGCACCTTCCCGGATCAGCTCGGGGGCGTGGATGTCGACACCTTCTACCGCTCGATCAACCGGGTGGCGCCGTCGTTCATCCGCGTCGAGGCCGACGAGGCGACCTACAACCTGCACATCATGGTCCGTTTCGAAATTGAGCTGGATCTGGTGACCGGCAATGTGCCGCTGGAGAAGCTGCCGGAGCTGTGGAACGACAAGTTCCAGTCGTACCTGGGCATTGTGCCGCCGAACAACAAGATGGGCGTGCTGCAGGACGTGCACTGGTCGTCGGGGCTGGTGGGCTACTTCCCGACGTACGCCATCGGCAACCTGCTGGTGGCGCAGTTCTATCGAAATGCGTTGGAGGCGCACCCGAACATCCCGGACGAGATTGCCCAGGGCAAGTTCGACACCCTGCGCGAGTGGATGCGCGCCAATATCTACCAGCACGGGCGCAAGTTCACCGCCGACGAACTGACTCAGCGGATCACCGGCGAGCCGGTCGACTGTGGCTATTTCATCGAGTATCTGCGTGAGAAGTACAGCGACATCTACGGGCTGTGATGCGTCGGCTCTCGGGCGGGGCCGTTCGTGTGGGCTGAACAATAGACGGTAGCACAGCTTGGGAGAGACGCCGCCTCTCCCAAGCTCTACATGGCAGGGGTTGCCTAATCACACTCGATGAAAAGGGTTGTGAAACCCTGCCGCTCGATTTCAAAGCCCATCACCCTGACCACGGCGTCACGCTCCAACCGAAGCTGATAGGCGCCAAGGGGGGCGCGATATTCCTGGCTGATGTAGGGCTCGTCCGTGCTGAGGAAGGTATTGTCGTACTGCCGCCAGACGGGTTCAGGGTTGCTCTGGTTGGGGCGGATGATATCCACGATGAGATCGCGCTGCGCCGAACCCGAAATGGCGAAATCCAGATAATCGGCGGCGCTGCGCGCGACCTCTTCAACGATTGAACATTTGAGGTCAGCGTCGTAGTAGCCCTCGTACAGGTCGAGGACCATGTCGGGGCCTCGGACCACCAGCCACGAGGCGATGAAGCCCGTGCCGCCATCGCCGAGCGCAATCTCATACCAGTCGTTGTCCTCGCCAACCACGTCGAAAACCTGATCGGGAGTTGCCGCAGCGACAATGTCGCAGGTGGTTGCGCTGCAACTGCGAATGTTGATGTTTCCGGTGGGTACGACCGTAAACAGAACGCTGCTGTCCTCTGACGCGGGTGTGGCGGTGCTCTCAGCGCAGTCCGTCAGGTAGGCGGACATCAGCGCGTCAATCTCCTGCCGGATCGCTGAGATTTCCTCATCCGTGGCCGTGACAATCTGCTCGGCATAATCGGCAAGCCTCTCACTCAGCGCATCACGGTCACAGGTAGCATCCGTTTGCGCGGCGACAGAGGGGGCGGTGACGAGCATACCAACCATGAAAACTGCTGCGAAGAGTCGGCCGAACATGCGTAGAGTCCTTGTGTGTGTCCGTATAGGGGCTGCTGCTGACTGACAATCGTGATCGCCCATGACGACCCAATGTGTGCGGCACGTTCATGGGGCGTTCCCCGCCGAAACCAACGCGATCCTGTCCTTGAAACGCTTCAGGTCGTCCACGTTGATCGTGAGCAGGGTATCGATGCCGTAAACGAGCGTTGTCGCCACCAGATTCGCATCATGGACCTGCTTGCCCTTCGCGGGATACGCGACCAGAAGATTCAGTAGCTCGGCACGAACGGCGGTTGTCTCGTCCGCTACACGAAACAGGGATATCACTGCCCTAAGCAAGGCAACAACCTCCTCGATCGCCAGCGGCGTTTTCATCGTGTTCGGGTGGGTCACCTGTACAAGGAATTCGCGGATCACCTGCCCGCTGATCCACAGTTCCGCACCTTCGCGCCAGTATCGCTTGATGAGCGCATCGCACTCCGTGTATCCATCCATGCCGACAATGTTCGCCCGCAGGAAGACATTGGTATCGACAAACGCCTTACCGCCCGTCGTCGTCATACCAGTCTTCCCGGCGCACCGACGGCGTTTGCTTTACCTCCGCATGAAGCTTTGCTGCATCGAAAAGCCGCAATTTGTCCTCAACCGTCAACGTGCGATGTTCCGCACGGCGCAGCAAGATCTTGGACGCATGGACTCAACAATGACCTGTGACGACTTGAAAATCGCCTCGCTCAGCCGTCCGATTTGCGCGGAGACTGGGCGGAGCGCCGGTTGAGATGCTCGCGGATTCGGGCGATGTAGTGGTCGATGTGCCCGCCGGAGTCGCCACCGCCAAGCGCCGTTTTCAGACGTTCCAGCGTGTCGATCAGCAGGGTCAGCGTGTAGTCCGATTCAACCGGGGCGATATCCAGGACCGAGATGAGCGATTCCTCGGCCTGCTCCAGCTTGCCCATGGCCAGGCTGGAGGTCAGCAGGTCGGCATAGGCCCAGTAGTTGTCGACCTCGGCCTGGGTTTCGCCGCGCGCCAGCCGCTCCACGCGCTTGTAGGTGCGCAGCATCTCGCTGCGGTCGTGCTTGCCCATGTAGAGCAGTGCCAGGTTGCTGAAGGGGTAGGAGGAGTGCGGCGTGACTTTCGCCGCCTGCTCATAGGCCTGAACGGCCTGATCGACCTGACCGCGGCGGCGGTACAGCCCGCCGAGCGACCCCCACCAGGACTCGCCATCCTCGTCGACGAGCCGCGGCTGAGCGCGCAGCGCTTCAAGCAAAAAACTGCTCCCCCTTGTTCATCCACAGGTCGCGCTCCAGCCCTTCCGGCTGTTTGTCGGCGATGCGCCGGTAGACGTAGCCGAGGGCGGCCCGCGCCAGCGCAAATTCCGGGTCGATCTCCAGGGCGCGCACCAGGTGGAGCTCGGCTTCAGGAAGCTGTCCGTTCTGCACGAAGACGTAGCCCAGGCGATAGTGAATCAGCGGGTTGTTCTGGTCCATGGCAAGGGCGCGCTTGTAGGTTTCGGCGGCGCCGCTGTAGTCCTGCGCCCGATACTGGCGCTCGCCCAGAGGCATGAGCGATAGGGCCAGTGTGGCCTGCGCTGAAGAACGGCGCTGAAGCTCGATGGTCTGGTTGATCTGGTCTTCCAACGCCTTGAGATCGCGCTCGCGCTTCTCGATTTGCTGTTCAAAGTCGCTGCGCAGGTCGGCGAGTTCGTCGATGATCCGCTTACGGGTGTCGTTCAGGGCATTCTGAGCGGCGAACAGACGGGTCACGCCGACGACGCCGAGCGAACCGGCGGCGATGGCGACGACGACGCTGAAGGCCTCGAACAGGCTGAGGAAGTTGCTGGCATCCGAGGCGTAGCGGGCGGCATCCTCGGCGTTGGTGCGGGTGAGGGCGGCCAGATCACGCAGTTCTTCCAGCTCGTCAGCCGTGAGCGCGGTGGCCGGGGGTAGAGGCTGAGAATCCTGCGCTTCGGCGACTTTCAGGGGCAGCGCGGCGATCAGGACGACCCCGGCAACCATGGCGAAGGCGGCGATCAAACGGGTCAGTTGCAGGGAAAAAGACGGTCTCATAACTCCATCCATGATGCTCGTAATGCGGTCGCGTCGTTCAGAAACCGCAGTAGTTCTCCAACCAACTGCGAAGCGGTTCCGGGCCCGCCTTGATGTGCTGGAAGTGGATATTGCCCTTGCTTAGAATATCATGAATGAGCGGATCGTCGGACACCTTGGTGCGGCTTGTCTGCGCCAGCTCATCGGCGAACCGGCCCGTGCCTTCGAGCACCAGCACCGGAAAGCGAGGATCGCGCGTGGTCATGCGGTGCACTTCGCGCTTGACGATCTGGCCGCCATTAACGACGATGCACAGGCGGGGACGGGTCCCTCGACCGCAGAGTGCGAAGGCAAGATTGATGAGCGTCTCGGACTCGCTGCCGAACTCCGTGCCCTCAGGGAGGACGAAATGGGAGTGGAAAGCATCGAGATCGCCCAATTGCTGGTCGCTCCGGTCGCGGCCCGGCAGCCAAACGACCTGGTCGGGCGCGACGCCGATCAGCGGGAAGGTGTAGCGCCGCCGCTGGCGCGCCAGGCCCAGAAGCTGCATGACGCCGGCCGAGGTACCGCCGTCGAGGAGCGTGACCTGATACTCGTTGAGAAACCAGGCCAGCCCGTCTTCGATGGTGGACCGGCTGCTGGACATCGAGTCCAGATCCATGCCGCCCGCGCCGCCGGAGACGAAGATGGTCGGCGTGGGCGATTCCAGACCGAGAGCTTCGATGATGCTCTGCGGGTCGATACGGTTGGGGGTTTGGACGGCCAGGGGAATCTGGCCATTGGGAAAATGGATGGTGAAGGTCTCCAGCGGGACCGCCGGCAGTACGTCGTCTGTTTCAATTCCGAACATGCGCCTGATGAAGTTCAACATACGTACCGCTCCTGCGGCGAAATGGGAAACTCACAACACTGAAATCTGCAAGAATGACAATTATCCTAATCGTTGGCGAATGATGCCGCCGCCCCAGTGATTGGGTATAGTTCTCATCATTGTATAGCGAAGTGACGATTTGCGTGGAAGATCGACATGAACCTTGCCTCACCCTATTGGTATCCGTTCGAACAGGGCAATACAAGAGGCATCACCGGCGTTGAAGGCGGGACCATTGTTGAGGACGAGCAGCACGACGATGGCGGGCGAATCACGATGGAGCGCAGCTGCCTGCGCGCCCCGTTCGCCATCACCGCCACCGTCTACGGATGGATGGTCCACACCCGCTTTTTCGCCGACGAAGCCACCGCCAAGCTGGCTTATGAAGCCATGCGCGAGTCGCTGCTCGACGTGCTTCGTCTGCTGCCAAAGGAGGACGACGACCCGGTGCTGACCGAGGCGATCGACATGGCGATCGCCGCTTTTCAGGCTGCCTTTCCCTAGGGCGCAATCTAGGGACTCCCCGACCACAAGCCCTCTCCGCGTGCGAGCGTCCTGCAAGCAAGCGTCCTGCAGGCAGGCGGGCTTGTCAGGGTGGGGGAACGAAGCGCATGAGGACCCGACGAACTCTACTCAATGATGGAGTTGATGATGACTTACGAGATGATTCTTACGGAAAAAGCGGCGGAAGGCGTTGGACTGGTGCGCCTCAACCGACAGCAGGCGCTCAACGCGCTCAACAGCCAGATCACGCGCGAGATTTTCGACGCGCTGGAAGCCTTCGATCGCGATGACTCGGTCGGATGCATGGTACTGACCGGCAGCGACAAGGCGTTTGCCGCCGGCGCCGACATCAAGCAGATGCTCGACGTGTCCGCGGTGGAGATGATGACCGACGACTTCACCGACTGGTCACGGCTGATGCGTATCGGCAAGCCGGTGATCGCGGCGGTGAGCGGCTGGGCGCTTGGGGGCGGCTGCGAGATGGCGATGATGTGCGACATGGTCGTCGCCAGCGAGACGGCTAAGTTCGGCCAGCCGGAGATCACCATCGGCATCATGCCTGGGGCGGGCGGCACGCAGCGCCTGACGCGGGCGGTCGGCAAGGCGGTGGCCATGGAAGTGATGCTGGGCAACCGCCACCTGACCGCTCAGGAAGCGCTGGCCGCCGGGCTGGTCAACCGTGTGTACCCGGTGGAGAGCTATTTTGCGGAAACCCTGACGCTGGCCGGCAAGATTGCCTCAATGCCGCGCGTCGCCGTCCGGCTGATCAAGGACAGCGTCAATAAGGCCTACGAGACGACCCTGGTCCAGGGGCTGGAGTACGAGAAGCGCAACTTCTACCTGACCTTCAGCACCGAGGACAAGGTCGAAGGCATGTCGGCCTTTGTGGAGAAGCGCCCGGCGCAGTGGAAGAATCGCTGAACACGCTCACCATTCTGTATACGGCCGAGCTCCGGGGCGATCTCGACGTGCTACCCCGGTTGTATGCCTTCCTGCGCCGGCTGCGCGAAGAGTTTCGCGCCAGCGCCACTCTGCTCATTGACTCGGTCGATGCTGATGGCGTTGGACGGTCTGGGCTACAACGCTGCCAGCGTCAGTGGCTTTCTGAGCGAAGCGGCGCGACAGAAAGTCGAGCAGATGGGCGCCATCGTGCGACTGGCGCTGCACACAGTCAACCAACCGGTGAACCATGACGGGCTGCGGATCGGCCTGGTTCCCGGCGAAGCGACGACGCTCGATGCGGAGGACTGGCTGCGTCTGGCGGCGGTCACCCACGGTGAGGTCGGTGTGGCGCATCTGGACCGCGAGGGAGGGGCATGGCGGCTGGCGTCAAGCGGCATCTATCGCCTTCCGCCCGGCCAGCTTCCCGATCCGACGATCGCCGGCATGGTCGAGTTCATCCTGGCCGAGGCGGACTATGCCCGCAAGCGGCGCGACCAGCGAGAGTAACTTCGCCTGTGCTCAACTCCGCCGTAGACGTTGTCATGCTACAATCGTTGTCGGGAAAGAACATCAACGGCAGAGGGCAGGATGGCAGCCGACCGAGTAATCGCGGACCGCTTTGAACTCATCGATCTCATCGATGAGGGAGGGATGGGACAAGTCTATCGCGGCTCGACCGGCAGACCGGCGAAACCGTCGCCATCAAGGTCCTCAAAGATCAGGTCATTTCCCAGGACCCGACGCTGGTCGACCGTTTCTGCCGCGAAGCGGTCGTGCTGCGCAAGCTGAACCACCCCAGCATCGTCCGTGTGTACGACACCTATGAACAGGATGGCCGCCACTATAGCGTCATGGAGTATGTCGGCGGCGGGTCGCTGTCCGAACTGATCCGTGAGTCGGGTGGGCTGCCGGTGGAACGCGCCATTCAGATCGCGCTCGATCTGGCCGACGCGCTGACGCGCACTCATCGTCTGGGCATCATTCACCGCGACCTGAAGCCGGCCAACGTGCTGCTGGCCGAAGATGGCACGCCGCGCCTGACCGATTTTGGCGTGGCGCATGTGGCCGATGCGCAAACCCTGCTGACTCAGGTCGGCTCGCTGCTGGGGACGATCGCTTATCTGAGTCCGGAGGTGAGCGGTGGCGAATCGCACACCGAGAAGAGTGATATCTGGTCGTTCGGGCTGGTGCTGTACGAAATGCTGACGGGGCACCATGCCTACCAGGAGGCGACGGCCAGCGCAATGCTGTCGGCGATTCTGCGCAACCCGGCCCCGGATATTCGCGAGGAACGGCCGGAACTCCCCGACGACCTGGCCGATTTGCTGCATCGGATGCTGGCCAAGGACCCGAACGAGCGGATTGGCAGCGTGCGCGAGGTCGGCCTGGAGCTGGAACGCATCCTGATTCAACTGCGCCGCAGCGCCGAGGCGCGCGACCTGGAGTTGACCCAGGCGCCTTCGCGTTTTACGCCGACGCCGTTGACCGCCCTGACCCCCGTCTCGTCGCCCACGCCGGTGGCGCCGTCGCCCTTGTCAGGGTCGCATGAGACCGCGATTGACGCACCGACGCCGGCGCGTTCTTCGCCCCCTCCGTCGCCGAACACTGATATACGCCCGATGGTGCATCGCAGTGTCACCACCCCCCGCCTGTTCCTCACGTACCGTCGTGAAGACAGCGGCGAAATCGCCGGGCGGTTGTATGACCAGATCGCGGCGGTGCTGGGCGAGAACAACGTCGTTCGCGATGTCGATCGCATTGCCGACCGGACGGTGTCGCGCTATGTGCTGGCCAATGACGTGGTCGGCTCAGTCGATGCCATGCTGATCGTGATCGGGCCGGGCTGGGCCGGGCTGTCGCGCGACAGGCGCACGCCTTCGGCGCAGCGGGCGATCGACAACCCGAAGGATATCGTCCGCATGCAGATCGAGGCCGGCCTGCGCCGCGCGGACATGCTGATGATCCCGGTGCTGGTCAACGGCGGCGTGCTGCCGGATGCTCTGCCCGAGTCGCTGGAAGCCCTGCGCCAGAGACCGGCGTTCACGATCCAAGCCGACCAGCCGCTGGACGTGCAGGTTCGCCGCCTGATCAAGTCGATCAACGAGCATTTCGGCGTGACATCACGGGCGCGATCATCGCTGATCTGGGGGCTGGTGGCGTTGCTCGCGCTGGCTGTGCTGCTGGTGGTTGGCGTCGTCCTGTCTTCGCTGACCGCCCCCACACCGACGAGCGAAACGGTCACGGTGGCGCCGGTGGCCGAAGATGAGTTCATGGTGCTGGTCGCCGATCTTGAGCCGCTGCGTTCGGCGACGCGCGACGTGACCCGGCTGATCCGCGATGACTTGACCCAGCGCCTGGAAGTCGACGTGCCTTTCTCGCCGATCCGCATTCGCGCATTGCCGCAGGTCATCACCTCGGCGGAACAGGCCCTGGCCCACGCCGAAGAAGTCGGCGCGACGGTGGTGATCTGGGGCAACTACACGGACGACCTGATCGAAGTGCAGGTGCAGACCGGTTCGCTCGCCTCACTGAAACACAACCCGTTCCCGCGCGCCACCATCGACCAGATCGCCAATGTGCGCGTGCGGCTGACGGATGAGCGCGCCCAGACGATCGCCGCCCAGGTGCTGACGGCACTGGTCGCGCTGCACAATGCCGACGGCGATGGCTATGAACTGCTGCGCACCCTGACCATCTTCAACGCCATGGATCTGCCGAGTGGGGAGATCGCCGGCAGCAGCGCCGCCGCGCTGGCGCATCAGGCGCTGGGGCAGTACACCGACTCGACGGCCGACGCAGTGCACATGCTGGATCAGGCGATCGCGCTGGAGGGCGGCAATCCGCTCCTCTATCTCTACCGTGCGCTGGCCCGTCAGCGGGTTGGTGACTTCGCCGGGTCGGCGCAGGATCTGGGGACGGCGCAGCGCCTGGCGCCCGCGGAATGGCTTCAGCCGTACTATCTGATCGCCAACACGGCCACCTTCCAGCGCGACTACGCGGCCGCCATCCTGGCCTACGACCGCATCGTGGCCGGCCGGCCTGACGACTGGTTCCCGCTCAACTACCGGGGTGCGCTGCACTACCTGATGGCCGACTACGAGGCGGCGCGGCGCGATCTGGAAGCGTCGATCGCCATGGGGCCAAACACCAATTTCCCTTATCCGTTCGCCACGCTGATCGCGCTGCGCGACGGGCGGATCGGCGACGCGCGGGGCTTGATGCGCACGGTGTTGCGCGAATTCCCGGATCCGTCGTTTGCCAACCGCACGCTGGAGGCGCTCTATGGGGAAGACGACTTCATTATCTGGGGGCCGTTCTTCGCCGCCTACACCAATCTGATCCTGGGGCAGTATGACCAGGTGATCGCGGACGTGCAGCAGGCGCTGACCCTGCGCAGCGATCTGGCCGATCTGTTCCTGATCGAGGGGTTGGCCTACTGCGCACTCCAGCAGTATCCGCTGGCCGATATCGCCTACACGCAAGGCTTGGAGATCGAGCCACAGCACCCGATGCTGCTGCTCCTGCGTTCGGAATCGCGCGGCGCGCAGGGACAGGCCGAGGCGGCACAGGCCGACCTTGACGCGGCGCTGGCGCTCGGCCTCGGCGATGAGTTCAACGCGCTGGCCGCCAGCGATGCGGTGAGCTGCGCGAATTTCTTCGCCAGCCTGGCCGCGCCGGAGTAATCATGCGTCAGGCTGCTCTGCGATGGAGAAGGTCAGGGCCGGATTCTTGAACGGGATCAGCGCCAGTATAACCGCCTGCTCGTAGAAGGCCATTCGATCGATGACGTCGCCGGTCAGAATGCCGACGGAGCCGTTCTGCTGCTTGGAATTGCTGCGCCCGAATAGGCGGTCGTCGGCGTCGCCGAGCTCCAGCCCCTGGCGGATGAGCACGGCCGTCTCGTCGGGCAGGGTGAACGAGGCGGTGCGGCTGAGTCCCGTGCGAACCCCGTCGGTGATGGCGATCCAGGCGAAAGCTTCCATCACCCCGCGCGAGGTGTCGATTCCTCCTTCAATGCCCACCCAGACATCGCCATTGGTGGCGGCAGACTGGGCGCCATGGGCGCGGTTCAGTGCCCCCTGACGTGTCTCCGCATCGCTCATCGGCTGATCGCTCACGCCGGAGGGCACGCTGATCCCCCAGACACTGAATTCGACATTGGCGAACATGCGCGAAAAGCCGCGCAGGGCCGCATTGATTTTGACCGGATTGGTGGAGGCGACGACGATTCGCTGGAACATGGTCATCCCACCAGGACGAGCAGCTTGAAGATGGCGAAGAGTGCGAAGGCCATGTGCGCGGCGATGGCGGCGCGCGTGGAGCCGGTGATGACGCGCACCGAGCCGAAGACCAGGCCGGCGAGGATGGGCGCGATCAGCCCATACCAGGTGGCGGCAGACCCGCCGAATTCGCCGCTGTAGGCCGGCGTGTAGGCCAGCCAGTGGAAAACCCCGTATGCGGCCGACGCGATCAGCAGTCCGACCCAACCGCCAAAGGCCGAGCGGAAGGCCGGCAGAGCGATGCCGCGAAAGACCAGTTCCTCGCCGATCGGCTGCGCCAGCACCAAAAACAGCACGGCCAGGACGATGTCGACGAGGGAAACGCCGTCGAGACTGAGATTCAGCAGTTCCGGCACCGGCACGAAGGCTCGGGTCAGCGCCAGCCCCAGTACGTCGATGGCGATGGCCGCGCCGACGCCGATGAACATCACCAGGGCAAGGGGTGTCGACGAGGCGCCCAGCTTGAGGGCATCACGTTCTCGGGCGCGCGTCTGCCAGACCATGAGCGCCATGAACATGCAGCCGAGCGCCCAACCGATGACGGACGTCGTGCTGCTGTCGCCCAGCCAGACGGTGGCCGCGGTTGTGCCGACGATGATCACAATGAAGGAGAAGATGACCGTCACGACCGCCGAAGTCAGGGGCCAGGGCGGCGGAGAGTCGACGCGCCCCAGGCGCGCCAGGAGGGATGGTTTGCTGGATTGGGTCATGGTCCGGGTTGGAAGCCGCTCATCCTATATCGATAACGCGCGAAGTATAACATCACGGCTGGATCCGGCGATAACGCCGGCGGGATTGGCCATTTCAGCCGGGGATGGTGCCTATTCTGCCGTGAATGATCGACTAGAGTTATAGTAATGGAGGAGCAGTACCCAGAAAGGATCGCGAGTTCTCTTGATGGACGACAATCTCCTGTATCACATACCCAGGGAACATGAGACGGAGCGCCTCATCCTTCGCGCCCGGCAGCCTGGAGACGGGCGCATGGTCTACGAAGCTGTCGTCGAGTCGTTTGCCATGCTGAGTATCTGGATGGATTGGGCGAAGTCGATGCCGACTCTGGCCGAATCCGAAAATTTCGGGCGTGAATCGGCGCAGCGCTTCCTGTACCGTGAAGAACTGAACTACATTCTGCTGCGCAAACCGGACCTGCTGGTCGTCGGGGCGCTGGGCGTGCACCACATTCGCTGGAATGTGCCGGCCTTCGAACTGGGCTACTGGGGGCGGACACGGACCAGCGGCAACGGCTACATCACCGAGGCAGTGCGTGTTATGACGCGGTATCTGTTCGATACACTGGGGGCGGAACGGGTGGAAATTCGCTGCGATTCGCGCAACGAGCGGAGCGCGGCAGTGGCGCGGCGATCCGGATATCCGCAAGAGGCAGTGCTGCGGCGGGAGGCACGGGCCAATGACGGCCAACTGCGCGATACGCTGGTGTTCGCCATGCTGCGCGAGGATTACGCCGCGCTCACCCGGGATGGCCTATAGACTCTGCGATCGGGAATCATAACGGGTGGCCAAGCCACCCGTTTTCATTTTGGGACTGTGTTATGTGCTACATCTTAGGAACTGCCGAAGCGAAGATTCGAACTGCTTCAGAGTGCCGCTTGCTATTCCGGTACGACTCGCCGATTCGGTGTTTCAGCCAGAGGGTGAGTTCGCCCGTGACGAGCACAAGGAAAAAGCCAATCTGAAGCAGCACCAGGACGCAGACCAGGATCATGAATGCGTTCAACATGGCACCTTCCTTGCGTTCACAGGAACGCCGCTAAAAGAGCGATCTCTAACCTGCTATTCCAGATTATGTGATTATTGTATGTTAACTTTACGTTAAACACAATAGCTGTTGTTTAATATGATGGTGAAAAAGTGCAAAATTCGGAAAACCTTAACATACCAAACGCGGCGCCACCCCTGAGGGGCGAAGCCGCGTTTTCCAGACCGTTATACCGCGCGTACGACTTTCACTTATTCCAGCCCGATGGCGTCGTCGGATTCGGCAATCCTAATTCGGCTGATCCTCGGCGATGGCCTCGTCGATCTTGCGGCGCAGCTCCGGATTGATGTCGGCCGGGTTGACGCTTTTCGCTTTGGGCGGGCTCGGCGGCGGGACCACTTCTCGCTTTGCCTTCTCCGTATCGCCGCGCCGTGTCAGCAGCAGATAACCACCGACAGCGACCAGGGCCACCGGGATCAGATAGCGGGTCAGGTTCATGTTTCCGCCGAAGATGAACATCTCAAAGAAGACCAGCCCGATCACGAAGGCGATCACCGACCACTGAAGCATCTGCCTCCCCGTCTTCGTCTCATTCGGATTGTTATTCCGCGAGCCGTTGAAGATCAGCGCCGCGCCGACGAAGGCCGGATAGAGCGTCCAGACGTAGGCCCAGCTTTCCCAGTGGTTCGTCGTGTTCTGGTAAAGCAGAATGGCGCCCGTGCCGGTGATGATCATGCCAGGGAAGGCGAAGCCGGAGGCATTACGTCCGCCGGTCCAGGCGAGGAACAGGAACACCAGCCCGGGCGCCATGACCGCCAGCGGCCACATATTGCCGAACCACGACCAGATGTTGACGTCGAAGACCTGGAAGAAGAGGAGCAGGGCGCCTGCTCCGATCAGCAGCAGCGCGCCGAGGCTATTCCGGTTGACCTGCACATTCATGTTGCAACCCCCTCAATCTCGTATGTGTTGCTTTCACGGGAATATACGGATGGATTGACGAAGAGTTGCAGAACGCGTTACAGGGGCAGGGTGAAGTAGAAGCGACTGCCCTCGCCGTAGCGACTTGTCACGCCGATCTGCCCGTTGTGCAGATGGATGATGCGCCGGCAAATCGAGAGGCCCAGACCGGTGCTGGTCTCGTTGGCGGTGGGGCGGGTGCTGACGCGCTGGAATTCGCCGAAGACCTTTTCGATCTCGTCTTCGGGGATGCCCAGGCCCTGATCGGCGACGCAAAACTCGACGCCGTCGTCGACCCTGTGCACGCTGAGGGTCACCTGGGTGTCGCTGTGAGAGAACTTGAAGGCGTTGCTCAGCAAATTGTTGAGGACCTGTTCGATGCGAAGTGGATCGAAGTTGACGACGGGCAGGTCCGGCTCCACAGCGGTGATCAGCAGGATGCCTTTGGGGTCGCCGATGAAGCGGTTCAGCGTCGTGACCCGCTCGACAAATGGCTCGATGTTGGTCGGCGCCGGGCGCAAGGTCAGCTTGCCGGATTCAATCGCCGTGATGTCCAGGATATCGTCCAGCAGGGCGCGCATTTTGTCGAGCATTTCGCGAATGATCTGCACGAACTGGACGGTGTCCTCGCGCGGGGTCTTGGGGTGCAGCAGCAGATCGGAGAAGCCCTGGATCACAGTGATGGGCGTGCGCAGGTCGTGGGCCGCCATGCCCAGGAAAGCGTCCTTCTGGGTATTGAGCGCCTTGAGCCGGTCGTTCATGTCCGCCAGTTCGGTGGTGCGTTCGGCGACACGCTGCTCCAGGAGGGCGTTGGTGTCGCGCAATTCCTGCACCAACCGCCGGTTCTGAATGATCAGTGCACATCGCTGGAAGGCCTCGCGGACGATCGTCTCCAGCTCCACCGGATCCCACGGCTTGGGGATGTAGCGGAAGATGTTGCCGTCGTTGATGGCGGCGATTACGGCATGGATATCGGCATAGCCGGTGAGCAGCAGTCGCATCGCATCCGGGAACTCGGTTTTGATCTTGCCAAAGAACTCCGCCCCGGTGATGCCAGGCATGCGCTGGTCGCTGATGATCACGTGAATCGGGGTTTCCGTCATGAGGCGAAAGCCTTCTTCAGCGCTGTGAGCGAGGAAGACTTTATAGTCGCGGCGGAACTGACGGAAAAGGGCTTTCAGAATCTCTTCTTCGTCGTCGATGATCAGCAGATTGGCCTGCCCACCAAGCACTGCCTTGTAATCCAGATTGTCGCTGCCTACGAGATTAAGCTCTGTCACGCGTCCGTTCCCTTCGGCAGTGTAATAGTGAAAGTCGTTCCCGTTCCTGGTGTCGACACGACGGAAATGGTCCCGCGGTGGAGTTCGGTGACGATCTGATAGGCAATGGCCAGGCCGAGGCCTGTTCCCTGTCCGACTGGCTTGGTCGTGAAGAAGGGTTCGAAAATTCGCGGCAGGATGTCGGGAGGAATACCGACGCCGGTGTCGGTGAAGGTCATCTCGACGCCGTCCCCGCGGTCTGCCCCCTTGATGATGAGCTGGCCTTTGTCGAGAATCGCTTGAGAAGCGTTCATGAGGATATTGAGAAAGACCTGGTTGAGCGACGCCGGGTAGCAGTCGATCGGCGGCAAATCGTCGAGATCGAGGATGACCTCGACCCGATTCCGGAACTCGACGCCGGCCAACAGGATGGTACTCTCCAGATTTTCCTTCAGATCCGTGCGCTTGCGTTCCGCTTCATCGAGCCTTGAGAAGGTGCGCAGGCCGTCCACGATCTTTTTGACACGCCCCAGGCCGCCCAGCGATGCTTTCAGCAGATCGCCGATGTCGTCCTTCACAAAATCCAGATCGGCGTCGGAGCGGATGGCCTTCACCCGATTGAGGTCGACGGCTCCCGTAGAGACCAGCGCTTCGAGCTGGTTGTAGGCCTCGAAAATGTCATCGACGGTGCGCTGAAGGCTGTGGATGTTGCTGGTGACGAAGGCCAGGGGGTTATTGATCTCATGGGCGACTCCAGCAACCAGTTGACCAAGCGCGCTCATCTTTTCGGAATGGATCAGCATCGCCTGCGTGTGGCGAAGCTGGGCCAGCGCCTTTTCCAGCGAATCGCGCTCCTGCCGTACGGCCAGTTCTGCCTCGATCCGGCGGGTGACATCGGTCTGTACGCCGACAAAGTGGGTCAGCCGTCCGGAGTCGTCAAAAACCGGAGACGTAAACAATTCGTTCCAGAAGGGCATGCCATCCTTGCGGTAATTGCGCAGCACGATGGTGCAGTCGGTGGCTGAGCGCAACGCCCCGCGCAGAATCGGCAGGCTTTCCTGGTCGCGATCATCCCGCTGCAGGAACCGGCAGTTGCGACCGAGCGTCTCGTCGGGCGGGTAGCCGGTAATGCGGGTAAAGCCTTCATTGATATAGATAAGCGGGAGTTCGGGATCCAGGGCGTCGGCGATGGTAATGCCGCAGCTTGAGGCCGCCATGGCGCGGTCGTGAAGCTGTAATTCTGCACGGACTTTCTCAATCAACCCGATGTCAGAACCGTTTGTCATTGGTGATAAGGAGAATACCTGTTTCCAGACGCGATTTCGCCCGATATTACCACAAGTCGGGTACAGGACGAAACAAACAATGCATATTGCGGCCGACGAGGGGCAGGGCCGGCCCGCCGGGGGGTCCCCCTGGCGGCCCGGAACCGGGACCCCCCGCCGCGGCGGTCGGGGGGGGGGGCGCGCCCCGCCGGCGCCGTTGCCGATCGCTGATCGCTTGCGCGACGCCGCGTTTTTGTTATCTCAGTGGGCACGACGACTCCGCAGTCCGCGGAGCGCCCGAAGCTGAAAAGGGGATGTTCGTGACCGTATCGATCTGGCAGGCAGATAGCAATCAGCCGATTCGCGAGGTAGATTTTCTGGTGATCGGCGCGGGGCTGGTGGGGGCCGGCGTGTCGTACTTCGCAGCACAGGCCGGGCACAGCGTGGTGATCACCGAGGCGCGCAGCCCGGGGCTGGGCGCCAGCAGTCGGAATGCCGGATTCATGATTACCGGCCTGGACACGTACTACCATCAGGCGATCGAGCGCTATGGACATGAGCAGACCCGCGAACTGTGGGCGCTTTCCAAACACACGCTCGACTTGTGGCGATCGTTCATCGGGACTGCGAACGTGACTTACCGGCAGACCGGGTCGATGCTGCTGGCAGAATCGACAGAGGAAGCCGCCGACCTGCGCCAGGCAGCCGCGGCCATGCAGGCAGATGGCATCGACTGCACTTTTCACGCGACGGACCCGCTCGGGCGAGGGTTCTGCGCGGCCATCGAACAACCGCATGATGGCATGGTGCATCCGTATGAACTGGTGCAGGCGGTGATCGCGGCCAGCGGCGCGGAGGTGATCAGCGAAAACGAGGTCTACTACATCGAACAGGTGAAGTCCGAGTGGGTGGTGGTGCGGACGCGCAAGTTGACCTTCCATGCCCGCTACGTGATGATCTGCACCAACGCGTATTCCGGCTCGCTGGATCCGTTTTTTGCGGATAAGGTCATCCCGGTGCGAGCGCAGGTCCTGGTGACCGAACCCCTGCCTGCGCCGGTCCTGAACACTTGCGGATACAGCGATTACGGGTATATGTACTATCGGATGACGTTTGACAATCGACTGCTGCTGGGTGGCGCCCGCAACAGACATAAGGCGCTGGAAGCGAATACGACCGACGATCGGATCAACGACCAGGTTCAGGGCGCCCTCGATGGCTATCTGCGCCAGCGCTTCCCGGATGTAACCGCGCGGGTCGATCGGCGCTGGGCCGGCATCATGGGGTTCAGCGCGGATGGCGTGCCTCTGGTCGGAACAATGCCCGGCCAGCCGCGCGTCGGTTTCGCGGTGGGATTCACCGGACACGGCCTGTCGTTTGGAGCCGGCACTGCGGAACGGGCCGTCGATCATCTGCTCAATGGGGCGGCGCTGGGCGCGCTGGATGCCCGCCGATTAGGAACCTGAGTTGGAAAGATCTTCGTGACGGAGTATGATACAAGAGTTGATTAGTAAAAGAATCGCGAAGCAGCGCGAAGGATGCAAGACCCTATGGATCAACACTACGAAGAGTGGAGCACGAATGCACCGCGCGGTCTGCTGCTGGTTGGTGCGGGTGTGAGCGTTGTCGGACATGCCATCGTCCTTAAAGCCCGAAAACGGGGCGGATGGTTCTTCTTTGGCCTGATCGGCCTGGTGCTGCTGAATGCCGGCCTGTCGGTCTTTGGCGAAGCAGTGAAACATCGGACACTTTACGAGCAGCAGTTGGGTTGATGCTGGGAGTTTACAGCGAACGCTGAATCAGGGGTGGGAGCTTTGATGATACCGGATATCGTCAGCCGTATCACAGCCAAGGGGTTTCCCAATATCATCGAGCGACCACGCCTGCTCGAACAGCTTGAGCGCGCGCTGGAGCACAGGCTGACGTACATCAGTGCGCCGCCCGGCTATGGCAAAACCACGCTGAGCCTGCAATTTGCTGCGCAGACGCACGCCACCGTGGTGTGGCATGTGGTCGACGAGACGCAGCGCGACGTGTTCAATCTTCAATTCCAGGCCCTGGCCGCTCTGGCCGAAACGTTCCCGGATGTCTCAGCGCGGGAGCCGGCTCCTGGCATTTCGATCACCGAAATGACCAGCAGTCTGAGCGACTTCCTCCGGTCGCAGGGCGGGCAGGACATCCTCTACTTCCTGGATGACGCCCACCATTTGCAGGGATCTCAAAGCGCCGAAACCTGGCTCTCCTCCTTCATTCAATCTCTACCCCGGCGCTCCCATCTGGTGGTGATCAGCCGGGTCGTGCTCGATGTGATCGAGCCAGAGATGATCGCCCGGCATGAAGTGCTGCCGATCGGGATCCAGACTCTGCGCTTCACGCCTGACGAAATCGATCTGCTGGCCGACCGCGTGGGTACGACGCCTCAGAACGGCGCTCGCGCCGAAATGGAGGCCCTCGTCCGGCGCATGGAAGGCTGGCCCGCCGGGCTGATGCTGGCCCTTCAACCGCTCAGCACCGAGTTCGTCGACAGCACGGTCTTTGGTGTAGGTGCGCCGTCCACACTGTTTGATGCGCTGGCGCGCAACATGCTTGGTTCCCAGTCGCCGATTCTGCGCGACTTCCTGTTCGCCACGTCCACGCTGACGCGTATGCAGCCCGAAATCATGATTGAGGCGCTGCAAATGCCGAATGCGATGCCCCTGCTTCAGGAAGTGGTTGAACGCAATCTGTTTGTGATGCCGGTGCCTGGCGGCATGATGTACCATGGGCTGTTCCGCGATTATCTCCAGCGTGAGTACCAGCAGCGCGACCCCGACCGCTACCGGCTGCACCATCGAAATGCCGCGCGTTGGTACGAAAGCCGCTATCTGATTGACGAGGCGGTGCCGCAGTATATCGCCGCCGAGTCCTATGGCGACGCCGTGCGGTTGGTGGAGCTGTATGCCCGGACGTATTATGACCAGGGTAGGGTGGAAACGCTCCGGCGCTGGAATTCCGAGCTGACCCGCGACGGCGTTTTTTGCGGATGGCTGCTCTATTCCTGCGCGCTTGGCCACGCGGAACGCCTGGAATATGATGAGGCGCGCGCTAACCTCCATCAGGCAGAACGCGTATTTGCGGGTCAGGGTGATCAAGAGGGCATCGCCCGTGGGATGCTGCTGCGCGGACACCTAAACCTTCTGCGTGCCGAATATGAGACAACGATCTCCACGGCCGAAGTCATGCGATGACGGCAGATCTGCCACCTTACGCGCATCCGCGCTGCGGTTGATGGGAAGCGCTCAGCATCGCACTGGGCATCTCGAAGAGGCTATCTGCAATCTTGAGGCGGCGCGACCGCTCTACGAAGTGAACAGCGACCGGTTCTCACTGACGAAACTGCTGATTGACTTGGATATCGCCTATCGTCAGGTGGGTCGTATTCAGGATGCAGCGGATTGCTTGCAGACCGTAGTGTCGCTGCGACGTGAGATCGGCGGACAGGCGGCGTTGGCCCATGCACTGAACAACCTGGGCCATTTCCTCTACCTGCGTGGTGATTATGACGAGGCCCTAAGTCACATTCAGGAAGGGCTGCGAATCGCCGCGCGCACCGGCGATCGCCGCATTGAAGCTTACCTGTCGTGGACATTTGGCGACCTGCAGCGCGATCGCGGCGCGTTTGAAGAGGCGCTCGGGCTGTATAACCGTGCGCTGGAACTGGCTGGAAGCAGCGAGCCCTACGTCCGCACCAATGTGCTGATCAGCCTGTCCTGGCTACGGCGCTGGCAGCACCAACTGGACGATGCCGAGCAGCTACTGGTCGAAGCGGTGGCGATCGCCGAGGCGCACAAACTGACCCTCGAGACCACCGTCGCCAAGGTGTCACGCTGTGCCATACTGGCGCAGACCGCTCGCAGCGCCGAGGCCGCCCAGGAGATGCCCGCTCTCCTGGAACGTCTGCGTATACTGCATGCACCGGCGGAAGTGGCCCATGCGATGACCGTACTGGCGCTAGTGCACCTGGTGCGACGCGAGACCAGCGCAGCCGAGACGGCGCTGGCTGCTGTCGCCAGGCAGATAGACGCCGGTGAGCTGTTGCAGATAGCCATCGCGGAGGTCACGTTTACGTCGTCGCTCAATTCTCATCTGTCGAGTTCTTCTGGCCGCTATGCGCCGCTTATCCAGGCCGTACGAAGGTTGCGTAAGGCACAGGTGCAGCGTGCCAACATCATCACCCTGGCTGAGCCGCGCGAATCAGGCAGTGGACGGACCTACAGCCTCCGCGTGCAGACGATGGGCAAGGAGATCTACGAGCGGGATGGGGTGCTGATCCTGGCGACGGAATGGCGCGCGGCGACCGCCCGCGAGATCTTCCTGTACCTCCTGTTCGAGGGCGCACAGCGGCGCGAAGAGCTCTGCCTGAACTTCTGGCCGGACAAATCCGAAGACAAGGCGCGGGCGCTGTTTCACGCGACTGTACACCGCGCGCGTCAGGCTGTGGGCAGCAACGTGATCATTCACCAGGACGAGATCTACGGCATCAACCCGGATGTCGACCTGTGGTCGGACGCCCATGTGTTCGAGCGGACCGTCAAAGAAGCGCGTGGCAAGCCGCTGCGCGAGATCAACACTGCCGAACTTTGGCGGCGTGCCATCACCCTCTACCAGGGTGAATTTTTGCCAGGGATCTATTCGGATTGGGTCGAAAACATGCGCGAGCATCTGAACGACCTGTATCTGGAAGCCCTGATCACCGCTGGCGAGTGCGCCCAGATGCGCGCCGACTTCGGCGAAGCGGCCAAGATGTACCAGCAGGCGTTGAAGATCGACCCTTTGCGTGAGGAAGTGCATCGCAGCCTGATGATCGCCTATCGCGCGCTGGGTCAGAAACAGAAGATCAAGACACATTATGAGAAGATGCGCCGAATCTTCCTTGACGAGTTGGGCGCCGAGCCGGCTGAAGAAACCATCCAACTCGTGAACAATCTGCTTGCCTAAAGACCGCAGCTAGTCTTCAATAAGCCTCTCATCACCGCCTCTCTGCCGCACGGCCCCGGACGCCGCTGCGGCAGTTTTTCGTTTGTTCCGGTGGTAAGCGCCATGTTGAGTCACCTTCGATACAGTAGTGGCATAACTAAAAAACATCACCTGAATGAAGGAGCGCCATCATGTTTAAGTCGAATCTGGTTCTTCTGAGCACATGGGTTGGTTCCGATATGCGCCGCACCAAGATGATGATGCTGGTGACCATGTTGGCGCTCAGCCTGGTCGGCGTTGGGATCGTCGGAGCCGACGGCTCGGCCAGCGGTGGCCCGGACATGCCGCACCCGTAAGCTTCCTGCTCGTTCTATCAACCAAGGCTTGTAAAACACAACAGAGTGACTGAGGAGACGTGATGGCTTTAGCCAAACCGCGCCAGAATCACATCGAAGTCGTCGAGCTGCCGGTATCTGTGCGCCGTCGTGGACAGGTCTGGCGCGGATACCTGATAAGCCAGGACGAGATGCGCCGGATCAAGCGAATGCTTGCCAGTGCTCTGTTCGACGAAGTAGTGTGCGAACGATTGGTCTACGATCGGGATCCGGGGCTGATGAACTCTTTCGGATTGTCATTTGAAACGCAGCAGTGGCTTCGGAGTATACAGGCCGATTCCTGGAGGATTTTGCCAGCGAAATAGCTCTGCAAACGTGAGATGGATGGTCTAAACATCGTGGAAAACACTCTGCCCTGGCCGGATGTGACCAGTAGGGCGTCCGGCCATATGGATCATCGGAGTCATCAAGAGATTCTCAAAGCAGGAGCGATGGAAAAAGTTATCCTGGTTGTGGACGATGAAGTGTCGATGACGCACATGCTGAACCTGATCCTTCGCAAAAAGGGTTTCAAGGTTCTCACCACAACTGATCCCCATCAAGTCGATAGTATTCTCAACTCGATCGTTCCGGATCTGATCATTCTGGACTACATGATGCCTGGCATCAACGGAATCCGGCTCTGTAAGATGATCCGTGAGCGTCTGGATACCCGTCATACGCCCATCTTCATGCTGTCGGCTCTCAACGATCTGGAAGTGATCCGCGACAGCCGCGCCGCAGGCGCCGACGAGTATTTCACCAAGGATGAACTGGCCACACGGATGATGCGCGAAATCGTGCGCCGCATCGACGTCCCGGCCGCCATGTAGATTCCCTTTATGAGAACCTAGGCTGATGGGCGACGATAGGTCGCCCTTTTTATTTGGCATTTTCCGCAATCCACCTTCACAGCGTTATAATGGCGCCACATTGTGCGCAGAGAACGCAAGTCTCTTTGAAGGTGGACCTCGATGGCGCGTTACATCCTGTCCCTGGACCAGGGCACAACCTCCTCGCGAGCAATCCTGTTCGATCACGCCGGCAAGATCGTGGCAACCGCGCAGCAGGAATTCCGACAGATTTATCCGCAGCCCGGATGGGTAGAGCACGATCCGCGAGACATCTGGCGAACCCAGCTCGACGTCGCGCGGGAAGTCGTGGACAAGTCGGGGCTGCGCGCGGCGGATATTGCGGCGATCGGCATCACCAACCAGCGGGAAACCACCCTTCTCTGGGACCGGCAGACGGGCGAACCGGTGGCCAATGCGATCGTCTGGCAGTGCCGGCGTACGGCGGCGATGTGCGAGCAGTTGAAGGCCGAGGGCTTCGACCGGGTGATCGCCGAGGTGACCGGGCTGGTCACCGACGCTTATTTCTCCGGCACGAAGGTGGCCTGGCTGCTGGATAACGTGCCCGGCGCGCGGGAGCGGGCCGAACGGGGCGAACTGGCCTTCGGCACGGTGGACACGTATCTGATATGGCAGCTGACGGAAGGTCGGCTGCACGTGACCGACGTGAGCAATGCCAGTCGTACGATGCTGTACGACATTCGCGCCGGCGTATGGAGCCAGGCCATCCTGGATCGCCTGCGCATTCCGGCCGAGATTCTGCCGAAAGTGATGCCGAGCAGCGGTATCTTTGGCGAGACGACCTTGCTGGGCGGCGGCCCGATCGCCATCAGCGGCGTCGCAGGCGATCAGCAGGCGGCGACCTTTGGCCAGGCCTGTCACACGCCGGGGCTGGCGAAGAACACCTACGGGACGGGCTGCTTCATGCTGATGAACACCGGCAGCGAAGCGGTGGTCTCGAAGAACCGGCTGCTGACGACGGTCGGCTGGAAGCTGGCGGAAGACCAGCCCACGCAGTACGCGCTGGAGGGAAGTGTCTTCATCGCCGGGGCCGCCGTGCAGTGGCTCCGCGATGAACTGGGCCTGATCAAGGACTCGGCGGAGACGGCGGCCCTGGCCGAAAGCGTACCGGACTCCGGCGGCGTCTACGTGGTGCCGGCGTTTGTCGGGCTGGGTGCACCGCACTGGGATCAGTTCGCGCGCGGGACCATCGTCGGCCTGACGCGGGGCAGCGGCCGCGCGCAGATCGTCCGCGCCACCCTGGAGAGCGTCGCCTTCCAGACGCGCGACGTCGTCGAGGCGATGCAGGCGGACAGCGGACTGAGCCTGACGGCGCTGCGTGTCGACGGCGGCATGGTGCGCAACGACTTCCTGATGCAGTTCCAGGCGGATATTCTCGGCGTGCCGGTGCAGCGCCCGGCCGTGACCGAGACGACCGCGTTGGGCGCCGCGTATCTGGCCGGTCTGGCATCCGGTTACTGGAAGTCGCTTGACGAAATTAACGGTCAGTGGCAGGTCGAACGAACCTTCGAGCCGGCCATGAGAGCCGATCGGCGCGATGCGCTGGCGGCGGGTTGGAGCAAGGCAGTCGACCGCGCAAAACATTGGGCAGAATAAAACATGGCGATGGAATGTGATGTTCTGGTCATCGGCGGCGGCGCGACAGGCGGCGGCATTGCCTGGGATCTGGCGCTGCGCGGTGTGCGCGTCATTCTTGCTGAAATGGGCGATCTGGCGACCGGGACCAGCGGGCGCTATCACGGGCTGCTGCATTCCGGTGCACGCTACGCCGTTCGCGACCCCGAAAGCGCTAAAGAGTGCATTGTCGAAAACCAGATCTTGCGCCGGGTCGCGCCGGAAGCGATCGAAGACACCGGTGGCTACTTTGTGCTGTGCCCAGGAGATGATCCCGGTTATGTCGACAAATTCCTGAAGGGCTGCGCGGACGCCGGCATTTCCACCGCCGAGGTCAGGTTGTCGGAGGCGCTCAAGCGCGAGCGGCTGCTGAACCCGCGGATGGAAGCGGTGTACGAGGTGCCGGACGGTTCCTGCGACTCATGGGATCTGCTGAACGGCCTGATGGCCGGTGCGCGAGCCACGGGCAAGGCCACTTTTCTGACGTATCACCGGCTGGAAGCCTTCTATAAGGAAGAGGCTCGCCTTACCGGCGCGCGGCTGCATGACCTGCGGACGGGTGAAGACGTCGACGTGCGCTTCGCCATCGCCATCAATGCGACCGGCCCCTGGGCGTCTCAGGTCGCGGGGCTGGCCGGCATCGAGTTCGCCATGCGTCTGAGCCGCGGCGCGATGCTGGCCTTCAATATCCGCTGGGTGAACACGGTGATCAACAAGCTGCGTACGCCGGGCGATGGCGACATTTTTGTCCCGGTGGGCACGGTTAGCGTGATCGGCACAACCAGCGTCAAGACCGATGATCCGGGTGATGTCCGGGTCGAGCGCTGGGAAGTGGAGCGCATCCTGGACGAAGCAGAAGCGATGACGCCAGGCATCAGTCGCGCCCGCATCCTGCGCGCCTGGGGCGGCGTGCGTCCACTTTATGACCCGGGCGGCGATGGACGCGGCGCGACCCGCTCGTTCGCGGTGCTGGATCACGGCGAGCGCGATGGTGTCAAAGGGCTGGTGAGCATCCTCGGCGGCAAGCTGACGACCTACCGCATGATGGCCGAAAAGGTCAGCGACATCGTCTGCGCCAAACTCGGCGTGACGACCCGCGGCACTACCGCGGAAACGGTGCTGCCCTCCGTCGAGCATCATCTGCACCAACTGCCCGACCGGCTGCAAGCGCTGGAACATGGCGAAAACCCTGGCGCGCTGATCTGCGAGTGCGAGATTGTCACCGAGCCGCAGATTCGCGCGGCGCTGGCCAGCGGCGACGTGCATACTCTACACGACCTTCGGCGCGATCTGCGCGTCGGCATGGGTCCGTGCCAGGGCGGCTTCTGCGCCTACCGGGCCGCGGCGATCCGCCACAGCGTCGTAAAGGACACGCCGGAGGGATCGCTCGAACTGCTGCGCGAATTCGCCGAACGACGTTTCCTGGGCATGCGACCGCTGCTGTGGGGGCATAACCTGCGGCAGGTGATGCTGGCCGAGCATCTCTACCGGCGTGTGATCGGCTTCAGCAGCACCCCCGCGGCGCAGACCATGCCGGACTGGTCGAACGTGCATCCGTCGGCGCTCAACCTGACCGACAAGCGCCCGCCGCGCGTGGTGGTGGTCGGGGCCGGTCTGGCCGGTCTGACGGCCGCGCTGTGCGCCGCTGATGCCGGGGCGAAGGTTGAGGTGCTGGCTGTGGGGCAGGGCTCGCTGACGCTGCACCCCGGCTGGATCGAGACGGGGGATGTGGACGCGCTGGCCGCAAATGCAGGCCATCCGTATGCGCACTCCAAAGAGTCGCTGGCCGCCGGCCTTGCCGCGATCGACCGCCGCCTGCCACTGGAAGAAGGCAGCGAACCCGGCCGCCCGATCCAGGCGATCACGGCCGGGGGCTTCCTGCGTTCAGTGGCTTTCACCGTCGGAATGGCCTATCCGAATCTGAGTGGCCGCCGCGTGCTGATCGTCGGCTTCGACGGCTGGCGTGATTTCTACCCCGGCCTGTGCGCCGACAACCTGCGCCGCCAGGGCATTGATGCCGAGTCCGCCAGCATCCCGCTGCCGGTCCGCATGGGCAACTTCGACACGTGGACGGTCGACATGGCGAACTGGCTGGATGACGCGACCAATCTGCGCAAGTTCGCAGAGGCTGTCAAACCGCTGCGCCAGCGCGCGGAGATTATTGCTTTCCCGGCGGTGCTGGGTTTCAAACCGGAAACCCGGATCGTGCTGGCCGAAGAACTGGGCTGTTCGATCGTCGAGATTCCCACGCTCACTCCCTCGGTGCCGGGCCTGCGGCTGTACCACGGGCTGCGCACGGGGCTGCTGGCGGTTGGCGCGCGGTTCACCCTGGGAACGACGGTGCAGGGGCTGGCCTATGACGGCGACCGCGTGACCGGCGTATACGCCGAGACGGCGGCGCATCAGCGCGCCCGTCTGGTGCCGGCGGACGCGGTGATCGTCGCCACGGGCGGCTTCTATGGCGGCGGGCTGGACAGTGACTACAAAGGCGGCGTTCACGAGATCGTCGCCGGCCTGGAGGTGGCGAACGTGCCGCCGGTGACGGAATGGTTTGGGCAGCCCCTGCTGGGCGCTGCTTCGCAACCGATCCACCGGGCCGGGCTGACCACCGACGAGGCGCTTCGTCCGCTCGCCAATGGCGGTGTGACGGCGATCAATCTGTTTGCGGCGGGCCGGCTCCTGGCGGGCAGCAGCCCCATTATCGAAGGCTGCACCGAAGGCGTGGACATCGCCACGGGCGCGCAGGCCGCCGCGAGCGCGCTTCGGGCCATCCAGTCAGTCGCGATGTGATAAAGGTGTAACGTGACCCCTCTCATCAAACTGGACTCAATCGAAGAGCAGTATCCGTTCGCCGACCTGACCGCCGATCTGTGCGTGAAATGCAATATCTGTACGTCGGCCTGCCCGGTCGCACCGGTCACGCCGCTGTTTCCCGGCCCGAAGACAGTCGGTCCGCAGGCGCAGCGCTTCCGCATGAACGAGCCGCGTGGCGAGGAATCGCCGGACAAGAGCGTCGATTACTGCTCCGGCTGCGGCATCTGCACACTGGTGTGCCCGCACGGCGTCAAGATCATGGAGATGAACGCCCATGCCCGCGAGCGCCTGTACAACGGCAAGATCCCGCTGCGCAACCGCGCCCTGGGCCGGTCGGAGCTGATGGGCAAGCTCGGCCACCGCTTCGCGCCGCTGGTCAACTGGGGCGCCAATCTGCGCCCGGCGCGCATCGTGGTCGAGAAGGTGATTGGCATTCACCGCGACGCCCCGCTGCCCAACTTCAAGTTCACGTCGTTCCGCGAATGGTTCGCGCGCAATAAACCGGCGGCGAAAGCTCCGGCTCGTGGGCAGATCGCCTATTTCCACGCCTGCGCCGGCAACTACTTCGAGACGCAAACCTCGAAGGCGGCGGTGATGGTCCTGGCGCACAACGGTTTCGACGTGCTGCTGCCGGAACAGAACTGCTGCGGTCTGCCGATGCAGTCCAACGGCGAGTTTGATGCCGCGAAAGATCATGGACGGCGTAATCTGGATTCGCTGCGGCAGTACGCCGAACGGGGCATTCCGATCGTCGGCGCCAGCACGAGCTGCACGCTCAGTCTGAAGTCGGACTATCGCGAGATTTTGCAGCTCGAACACCCGGCGCGCGATGTGGTGGCCGAAGATACCTACGATATCTGCGAATTTCTGCTGATGCTTGCCCGGCGCGGCGAACTGCGCGAGGACTTCACGCCGTTCACGATGGAAGGCACGATGCTCTACCACGCACCCTGCCAGCAGAAGGCGCACAACATGGGTCAGCCGGCGCTCGATCTGTTCGATCTCGTCCCTGGCCTGCGCGTGCGGATGGCCGATGCGGCCTGCTGCGGCATTGCAGGCACCTATGGCTATAAAGTGGAGAAGTACCAGATCGCCATGGATGTGGGCCGGCCGCTGTTCGATCAGACGAAAGCGCCTGACATCACCGGCCCGATCATCTGCGACAGCGAAACATGCCGCTGGCAGATCACCCATGCGACCGGCAAGCGATCGGTGCATCCTATTCAGGTGCTGGCCGCTGCTTACGGATTGATGCCGCTGTGACGGCTGCGCCCGAGTCTGCACAGGCCAAGGCGAAGGTTCCGCTAAACCGCGGGACACTCTGGGCGCGCCGGCTGATCGCGCTGCTGGCGGGGGTGATCCTGTCGCTGCTGCTGCTGGAGGGCTTGCTGTCGCTCGACCCGGTTGGCCTGCGCTACATTCGCGACTACAAGGTGCTGACCGACCAGATCGTTCCCGCGCCGGCCGGGTACACGTATGCGGCGGGGGAGTACCGGTTGTCGCGAAGCACCGTGACCATGCTTGACGACGGCACGCGTCTGGTGCCGGACAGCAGCGAATCGGCGGAGCAGACCCTGGTCCTGGTCGGCGACAGTGTGACGTTTGGCCTTGGCGTGAGCGATGATCAGACTTTTGCTAATCTGATTGCACGGGCCCGACAGGATCTGCGGGTGATCAATGCCGGCATGCCGGCGTTCAACATCGTCAACATCCGGCGGTTGGTCGAGCAGCAGGCGCCCGACGCACAAATCCTCTACCTGATCAGTGACAACGACGCCGACCCGATCTTCGAACCGAGCTTCAACCCTGACGATCGGCTGCCGGACCTGTCGTGGATCGCGCTGTACTGGCGTTTCCTGCCCGTGGTGATGCAGGCCAGCGATCCCCGCTTCAGCAATGCCGGGCGCGATGTCGAGGCCTATCTACGCGAGGCGACGGCGGTCACCAGCGATCCGCGCGTGCTGGCGGCCGGCTACGATGACGTGCTCACGCCGATCACGCCAGGTGCGATGTCTATCCCGGCCTATACGACGCGGCTGAGCTTCGCGGACAAGCATCCGGATGCCAATGGGCATCGACAAATTGCGGAAGCCCTGCTTCGACTGCTAGAATAATCTAATCCGCATTTGATTCTTTTTTGTTGAGGACACTTTACGATGACGACAAAAGCTATGGCATCGGCCGGCGTGCAGTTCGAACTCAGTGAGGAGCAGAAGCAGCTCCAGAAGCTGGCGCGCGACTTCGCCGCCAAAGAGATCATCCCCGTCGCCGAGCATCACGATAAAACGGCTGAGTTTCCGATCGACGTGATCAACAAGGGGCGTGAAGTCGGGCTGGTCAACCTCAACATTCCACTCGAATATGGCGGGCCGGGCGCGACTGTGCTCGAAGAGGCGATCGTCGCCGAAGAACTGGCCTATGGCTGCTCCGGCATCAGCACGTCGATGAGCGTCAATAACCTGTCCTCGCTGCCGATCTTGCTGGGCGGCACCGATCAACAGAAAGACCTCTGGCTGGGCGAGCGGATGGTCGGGAAGGGCGAGTTGGCCGCGTACTGCGTCACCGAACCGGCGGCCGGGTCCAACGTGGTTGGCATGCAGATGCGCGCCGAGCGTTCGAACGGCAAATACGTGCTGAACGGCTCCAAGATCTTCATCAGCAACGTCAACTTCGCCAACTTCTACACCGTCTTTGCGGTGACCGACCCGGCCGCGCGGCACCGCGGCATCTCCTGCTTCATCGTCGAGCGCGATACCCCCGGCATCACAGTCAGCCGTCATTTCGACAAGCTGGGTCAGCGCGCAGCGGACACCGCCGAAATCACCTTCGAGAATGTTGAAGTCCCCGCCGATAACCGGATTGGCGCGGAGGGCATGGGCTTTCTGCTGGCCATGAAGGTGTTCGATCACAGCCGTCCGGGCGTGGCAGCGGGTGCGGTCGGCGTGGCGCGTCGTGCCCTGGAAGAATGCGTCAAGTACGCCAAGGATCGCGAGACGTTCGGCCAGCCGATCTGGCAGCACCAGGCCATTGGCCACAAGATTGCCGACATGGCCATCAACATCGAGGCCGCCCGTCTGCTCGTCTATCAGGCGGCGTGGATGGTCGACCACGGCGCCGAGAATTCCAAGCTGATCGCCATGGCCAAGGCATTCGCGGCCGATATGGCGATGCAGGTCACGGTGGATGCCGTTCAGGTGTTCGGCGGCTATGGCTACATGCGCGAGTACCCGGTCGAGAAGCTGATGCGCGACGTGAAGGTCTTCCAGATCTACGAGGGCACCAGCGAGATTCAGCGCAATGTCATTGTGCGCGAACTGTTCCGTTAAGCGATTCGGATATGTCCGACCTCGCTGAACGGATTCCGATGCAAATTTAGGAATCGCGTTAAGATGGGACGGCGCAGTGCCGTCCCTTTCGATTCTACGATAGAATAGGACGTGCTTCGGCCGGACTACCTGACTTTTTGAAGACGGACAACATGACGCAGACCTATGCGATTGACGCGATTATCGTGGGCGCCGGAATTGCCGGATTGATGGCGGCGCACGTATTGAAAGATGCCGGCAAGGAAGTGATCGTCCTCGACAAAGGCCGCAGCCCTGGCGGACGTCTGGCGACCCGGCGTATTGGCGCGGGCGCAGCGGACCACGGCGCGCAGTTCTTCACCGTCAGAACCCCAGAGTTTGGCGTCTTTGTAGAACGCTGGCTGGCGGATGGCCTGGTGTTCGAATGGGCGCGCGGCTGGACGGATGGCAGCCTGGTCACCACCCGTGACGGGCACCCTCGCTACGCCGCGCGCGGCGGGATGAATTCGCTGGCGAAAACGCTGGCAGAGGGCTTGCAGATTTTCACCGAGGTGCAGGCGACTGCCCTGCGACAGAATGCGGATCGCTGGTTGATCGATACCGAGGGCAAAGGCCAGTTCGGCGCATCGGCGGTCCTGCTGACCCCGCCTGTGCCGCAGTCGCTGACTCTGCTCGATGCGGGCGGCGTCAAGCTGACCGATCGCGATCGGCAGGCCCTGGAGAGCATCCAATATGAACTCTGCCTGACGGCCATGTTGTTGACGGACCGACCGCTGCACATTCCCGCGCCCGGCGCCATCCAGCGCGAAAACGCCAACATTCACTGGGTCGCCGATAACCGCGCGAAGGGAATCTCGCCGCAGGCGACGATTCTGACCATGCAGGCGACTGGCGTTTACAGCCGCCAGCTTTGGGAGCAGACCGACGAGTCGATCCTCAACGCCTTCCGCGTCGACGTCATGCCGCTGCTGGGCGGGGCGAAGGTGGTCGAGGCACAACTCAAACGCTGGCGCTACTCGCGGCCGATCAGCGTTTATCCCGAGCGCACTCTGATCGCCGAAAATCTGCCGCGCCTGGCATTCGCCGGCGATGCGTTTGGCGGGCCGCGCGTCGAAGGCGCCGTCCTGTCCGGACTTGCGGCCGGTCAGACACTGGCGGAGGCCCTGTAGAAAATCTCAACACTAATCAGTACTACAGGACTATGGGGTGTAGCATAAAGCGTAGAGTAATGTGAAGCTACCCGAACTATTGCAGCCATCATGACAGCCCACAAAAAGGTAGGATGAACAATGGTCCCAGGCGAACCCCAAAACAAAGCGACGACCCGACATCTTGGGCTGACGCCCGACATTGAGCCGGTCTTTGCGACGTCGCCCGGTCAGACAGGACCCCTGGATCTCTCCCTGCCATGGGTGGTCGAGTTTCGCATCGTCGGCACGGCGACAACCCTCCAGGTTCAGGTCCGTGATGCGATGATTCTGGGGCGCGGCGATGTCAACAGTGGGTACTTTCCCGAGGTCGATCTGACGCCTTTCGATGCCTTCAGCAAAGGGGTGTCGCGCCGCCATGCGGTGATCACGATCAAGAACAATCGCCTTAGTCTGCGCGATTTGAACAGCACAAACGGCACGCGCATAAACGGCGTTCCCTGCGAACCTGGCGCCGAGAAACGCCTGCGCCATGGCGACGAGCTTCAATTTGGCCACCTGCGCATGCAGATGTCGCTGGCGGTCGTGCCTTCGCAGGCCCAGATGCAGACGTCCGAAATTCCCGCCGCGGCGCCCCAGACGCAGTCCGCGGCCGTTGGCGCGGGACGGCGGGTCCTGATCGTGGAGCACGATGTGGACGTCGGCAGTGTTTTTAAGGAAGCCATGGAAAATGCCGGCTTCCTGGCCACGCTGGTCAACGACGTGACCAAGGGACTGGGTTACGTCTTCCAGAGCATGCCCGACGCCATCGTCCTGGATATGATGCTGCCCGACATGAACGGGCTCGATCTGGTGCGCTACGTTCGTCGCCAGAAGACGGACCGCCGGATTCCAGTGGTGGTCATAGGCGGTGGCGCTACCGGCGGATTTCAGGTGAACCAGGCGCGCGAAGCGGGCGCGGATATTGTGCTCAACAAACCCGTCGCGGTCGCCGCTCTCATTCAAGCGTTGAGCACCGGCGCGGCTCCGGCTGCGACGGCTAACGCCGCAACAGCGGCCCCAGCGACAGCAACTGCCGCGCTCCCGAGCGTCGCCGCGCCGGCGACCGTGGGCGCAGTGACCACCGCCACACCTGCCGTCGATATGCCTGTTGGTGTTCCGCGCGATCAGTCCCCAACCGGGCGTGCCGGCACGTAGAGCGTCAGGCCGCTGGCCAACGCTCTCGGATTTTGCAGGCAGTTGGCTGTCGCCAGTTCATGGACTGTGCTGGCCGTGCGGCCGGCGATGGATTGGAGCGTATCCCCTGGCTTCGTGATGTAGACGAACCAACCCCGCGGCGAGGGGCAAAATGCGTCGTCATCGATTCGTGCGACCATTGATGGCGCAGACTCTGCGGCTGCCGGGGCGGGTGAAGGCTCGGCCGAAGGAGTCGCTTCTGAGGCACAGGCGGCCAGTGTGCTGCCTGCCAGGATGAGCACGGCAGCTCGAAGGATTCTCCCCGTACGAATTGGCTTTAGCAAAGTCTACCCTCCCTTCAATTCATCGCTTCTGATATTATAGTCAGTGTAATCTCTAGCGTCAGTCACCCTTGACTTGCTCAGGGAGGACTGCTACCATGCCTAACAGCATGTACGGTACACATCCTTTGCGAAGGCAATGGCGTACCGAACTGAGCGAGAGGTGGCGAAAGCGTTCCGCACGGCGGTCTAGCTCGCCACGGGGTAGGGTGCATAGAGGCGTTCCGGGTAAAATCCGATCGCCTTTTTGCGTGCCTAGCGCAAGCTAGCCAGTGATTTTTGTGGAGTGTTTTATGCCGACAATCAACCAACTGGTGCGCAAGGGTCGAAAAGCGAAGAAGTCTAAGAGTAAGGCTCCTGCGCTTCAGTACACCTTGAACGTATACCAGCAGCGGCGTACCCGTCGCCGCAAGGGCGCACCACAGAAGCGTGGGGTGTGCACGGTCGTTAAAACAATGACCCCCAAGAAGCCGAATTCGGCGCTGCGTAAAGTAGCGCGTGTACGGCTCTCGAATGGGATCGAAGTCACCGCTTACATTCCGGGCGAAGGCCACAGCTTGCAGGAGCACAGCGTCGTGCTGGTGCGCGGCGGACGTGTGCGCGATCTTCCAGGTGTTCGTTATCACATCGTGCGTGGCACGCTTGATACGGATGGCGTGAAGAATCGCCAGCAGGCCCGCAGCAAGTACGGTTCGAAGCGGCCGAAGCCGGGTCAGCCCGCTGCCGGCGCCAAGAAGAAGTAAGGGGTCTAAACGATGCCACGTCGCAAAAGCCCACCAAAGCGGATCACGCCGGTGGATAACAAGTTCAACAGCCTGCACATCGCGATGATCATCAATCGCATGATGTACGGCGGCAAGAAGAGCACGGCGCAGGGCATTATGTACCGCGCCATGGACATCATCGAAGAACGTGCGAAGCGGAACCCGGTCGAGGTGCTCGAACAGGCGCTCCGCAACGTAACGCCCGCAATTGAAGTGAAGCCGATGCGCGTCGGCGGCGCCACCTATCAGGTGCCGGTCGAAGTCGCCACCGAACGTGGGACGACGCTGGCGATGCGCTGGATTCTGGACAATGCTCGGTCGCGTGGCGGCCGCAGCATGGCAGACAAGCTGGCGAACGAGCTGCTTGACGCTTTCAATGGGCAGGGCGCGTCGGTCAAGAAGAAGGACGACACGCACCGTATGGCAGAAGCGAACCGCGCTTTCGCGCATTTCCGTTAAGGAAAGAGACCGACGCGGGACGCTCCCGATGCACACGCTGTACCGTGGCTGAAAGCCGCGCACAGCGAAAGCGAAGCCAGGCGACAAGAGAACAATGGCGAAGAAAACAGAACTAGCATACGACATCACTAAAGTCCGCAACATCGGCATTATCGCGCACATTGATGCGGGCAAGACCACCACGACGGAACGCGTCCTGTACTACACCGGTATGGTGCACAAGATAGGCGAGGTCCATGACGGTGCGGCTACGACCGACTACATGGAGCAGGAACGCGAGCGCGGTATCACCATCACCGCTGCTGCCGTCACGGCGTCCTGGAAGGGACACCAGATCAACATCATCGACACGCCAGGGCATGTCGATTTCACCGCAGAAGTGCAGCGCAGCCTGCGCGTGCTGGATGGCGGCGTAGTCGTATTCGACGGTGTTGCCGGTGTTGAACCGCAATCTGAGACGGTTTGGCGTCAGGCCAACCAGTACGACGTGCCTCGCATCTGCTTCATCAACAAGATGGACCGGACGGGCGCGAACTTCAACCGCTGCGTCGAGATGATCGTCGACCGGTTGAGCGGCAATCCGGTCCCGCTTCAGTTCCCGAACGGAGAGGGCGCGGAGTTTGCTGGCATCGTCGATCTGCTGGCGATGGAACTGGTGACCTACGGCAACGATCTAGGCACGGCTATTGAAAACCACCCCATCCCGGAAAGCCTGAGGGAAGAGGCGGAGACGCGCCGCGCCGAGATGATCGAGAAGATCGTCGAGAACGACGATTATCTCACCGAGAAGTATCTGATGGGTGAGGAAATCACTACTGAGGAACTTCTGCCGGCGCTGCGCGATGCCACTATCAAGGGCAAGATCCACCCGGTGCTGTGCGGGTCCGCCCTGAAAAACAAGGGCGTCCAGTTGATGCTGGACAAAGTCGTCGAACTGCTGCCTTCGCCGCTGGATATTCCTCCGGTGCATGGCATCGACCCGAAGACCGAAGCGGAACTGATCCGCACTGCCAGCGATGATGAGCCGGCGGCAGCCCTGGTATTCAAGATTCTCACCGATCCGTATGTTGGTCGTCTGGCGTTCTTCCGTGTCTATTCGGGCGTTGTCCGCATCGGCACGAATATGTCGAACACTACCAAGGGCACGCGCGAACGTATCGGACGTATCGTCCGCATGTTCGCCGCGAACCGCGAAGATATTGAAGAAGTGCGTGCTGGCGACATCGCCGCGGTGCTGGCGCTCAAAGAGAGCTTCACCGGCGACACGCTCAGCGACATGGATCATCCGATCGTGCTGGAGAGGATCTCCTTCCCCGAGCCGGTCATCGAGGTCGCCATCGAACCCAACACCAAGAGCGACCAGGACAAAATGGGCATGGCGCTTCGCCGTCTGGCTGAAGAAGATCCTACTTTCCGTATCGAGGTGGATGAGAAGCTCGGCCAGACGAAGATCAAGGGCATGGGTGAACTGCACCTGGAAATCCTTGTCGACCGTATGATGCGTGAGTTCGGCGTGCAGGCGACGGTTGGCCGCCCGCGCGTGGCGTATCGCGAAACGATCACCAGATCGGTGCGCATCGATACGACCTTCAAGCGTCAGACGGGGGGTTCGGGCCAGTATGCCCGCGTCATCGTCGAGTATGAACCTCTCACCGATGAGGAACTTCCGCTGGCGAAGGAAGGGCTGCTGTTCGTGGATGCAGTCAAGGGCGGGTCTGTCCCGCGCGAGTTCATCCGCCCAACTGAAAACGGTATTCGCGAAGCGATGTCCGGCGGCGTGCTGGCTGGTTATCCGGTCGTGGGCGTCAAAGCATCGCTGGTAGATGGTTCCTACCACGAAGTGGACTCCAGCGAAATCGCCTTCAAGGTCGCCGGTTCGATGTCCCTGAAGGACGGCGTCCAGAGGGGTAAGCCGGTCTTGCTGGAGCCGACCATGAAGGTCGAGGTCAATGTGCCGGACGAATACACCGGTACAGTGGTCGGCGATCTGTCGTCGCGACGCGGCATTATTGCCGGTATGGAACCGCGCGGCGCCGGCGCAACAGCCGTGCGCGCGAACGTTCCGCTGGGCGAAATGTTTGGCTATGCGACTCAGATCCGCAACATGACACAGGGGCGCGGCAGCTTCACGATGGAATTCGAGAAGTACAGCATCGCGCCGCAGTCCATCGCCGACGAGGTGATCAAAGGCGCAAGCTAGAGGTCATTTTTGACCTCGCTCCATGAGGCGACGCGAAGTGCGCTGCCAACGTGTTTGACGAGAGTTGAAGTACTAAAGGGCACGAGGAACAAAAAAGATGGCTGAAAAGTTCGAGCGTAATAAGCCGCATGTCAACATTGGCACCATTGGTCACGTCGATCATGGCAAGACCACGTTGACCGCGGCGATCACCAAGGTGTTGGCGCTGAAGGGCAAGGCGCAGGTGATGGAATACGGCGATATCGACAATGCGCCGGAAGAGCGTGCTCGTGGCATCACGATCAACATTCGTCACGTTGAATACGAGACCGATGCACGGCACTATGCCCATGTCGACTGCCCTGGTCACCGTGACTACATCAAGAACATGATCACCGGCGCGGCGCAGATGGATGGCGCAATCCTGGTGGTGAGCGCCCCGGATGGCCCGATGCCCCAAACCCGCGAACACGTGCTGCTGGCGCGTCAGGTGGAAGTGCCTGCCATGGTGGTCTTCCTGAACAAAGTCGATCAGCTGGATGATCCGGAACTGCTGGAACTGGTTGAACTGGAACTGCACGAGCTGCTCGCCAGCTACGGCTTCAGCGAAGAAACCCCGATTGTCCGTGGCTCGGCTCTGCACGCCAACGAGTCCACCAGCAAGGATTCGAACGCGCCTGAATTCCAGTCGATCCTGGCCCTGATGGATGCCGTCGATAGCTGGATCCCGACGCCGGCGCGCGACAAGGACAAGCCGTTCCTGATGCCGGTGGAAGATGTGTTCACGATCAAGGGTCGTGGCACGGTTGTCACCGGTCGCGTCGAGCGCGGCAGCCTGAAGAAGGGCGAGGAAATCGCGATCATCGGCCTGCGCGACGAGATTGTGAAGTCGACCGTCACCGGCATCGAAATGTTCCACAAGGAACTGGATGCGGCCGAGGCGGGCGATAACGCGGGTATCCTCCTGCGCGGTATCGAGCGCGCCGAGGTCGAGCGTGGTATGGTGCTGGCGAAGCCGAACAGCATCAAGCCGCACAAGAAGTTCATGAGCGAAGTCTACATCCTGAAGAAGGATGAGGGCGGCCGTCACAAGGCCTTCTTCACCGGCTATCGTCCGCAGTTCTACATCCGCACCATGGACGTGACGGGCACCGTTACGCTTCCGGAAGGTGTGGAAATGGTTCTGCCCGGTGACAACGTCAACCTGCAGGTTGAACTGATCACGCCGGTGGCGCTGGAAAAAGGCTCCAAGTTCGCAATCCGTGAAGGCGGTCTGACGGTCGGTGCTGGCGTCATCACCGAGGTTCTCGAAGGCTAACCGAACGCGAGATCAGCAACTCCGCGTCGTGGCGCCGGGTAGCTGGCGGGGCACATAAACCCCACAGCCACCCGGCATCGCTTCTGAGGAGCACGTGAAAGCGCGGAGCAAAGGGATAAACAGAATGTTCAAAAACAAGATTCGCATCCGTTTGAAGGCCTACGATCATCGCGTTCTGGATCAGTCGGCGCAGCGCATTGTCGAGACGGCGGAGCGCACAGGCGCCCGTGTGATTGGGCCGGTGCCGCTACCGACGCGGCTCGAACGGTTCACTGTGCGACGCGCCTCGTTCATTGACAAGGACTCGCATGAGCACTTCGAAATTCGGACGCACAAGCGTCTGCTCGATGTGCTGGATCCGGATAGCAAGACGATTGACACGTTGATGCGCCTGAATCTCCCCGCAGGCGTGGACATCGAGATCAAGATCTAGTCTCGCAAGCGGGTAAAGCCTGCCCGCCAATACGAGATCGCTCGATGAAGTACGGGGGTAGATCTACCCCCATCGGAAGGAACGAAAAAGGCATGAAAGGCATTATCGGTCGTAAGGTCGGCATGACCCAGGTGTTTGACAGCAGCGGGAACGCCGTTCCCGTGACGGTCATTCAGGCGGGTCCATGCTACGTTACCCAGGTGCGCACCGCCGATAAAGACGGCTACATGGCGGTCCAGCTTGGTTTTGGCGAAACAAAGCCGCAGCGCCTCAGCAAGGGGCATCTGGGGCACCTGAAACGGAATAACCTGCCCGCGCTGAAAGTCCTTCGCGAATTCCGCATCAAGAATGGCGAAGTGGACGTGGCTGAGGGTCAGGAAGTTAAGTGCGATGTGTTCATCGTGGGCGAGCGCGTTGACGTCATCGGCATGAGCAAGGGCCGTGGTTTCACGGGCACGATCAAGCGGCATGGCTTTCACCGCCAGCCCAAGACGCATGGCCAGTCGGACCGCGAACGCGCTCCGGGTTCGGTCGGCGCCGGCTCCACGCCTGGTCGCACCTACATGGGAACCCGGATGTCTGGGCGCTCCGGCAATGAGCGCGTCACCTCGGAAAACCTCGAGGTGGTGGTGATTGACAGCTCACGCAACCTGCTCGCAGTTCGGGGTTCAATCCCTGGCACGAACGGCGGAATCGTGGTGGTCAAACCTGCCCGTCCGCGGCGTCGTCGCAAGTAGCCGAGGAGGTGAGATGATGAGTTTGCAGGTTCCAGTCCTGAATATGAACGGTCAGCAGGTTTCTACAATCGATCTGCCCGCCGATATTTTCGATGTCGAAATCAACAAAGGTCTGATGCATCAGGCGTATATTCGCCAGATGGCCGGCCTTCGACTGGGAACACACAAAGTGCAGCGCCGCGGTGAGGTCAGCGTGACGACGGCCAAGATGTACCGCCAGAAGGGTACCGGCCGTGCGCGTCATGGCTCGAAATCTGCCACGCAGTTCATCGGCGGTGGTCGCCCGATGGGCCCGCGCCCGCGCAAGTACTTCGTGGATATGCCGAAGAAGATGCGCCGCGGCGCGATCCGCAGCACGCTGACAGCACTGCTTCGCGACCAACAGCTCGTCTTTGTGGACCGCCTGGATTTGGCGCAGCCGAAGACGAAGGAAGCCAACCGCGTGCTGAACACCCTGGCGGGCGGCGGCAGCAAACTGGTTCTGGTGGCACAGCGCAATGAAAACGTCCAGCGCAGTGTGAATAACCTGCCAGATGCCAAGACGCTGCGTGCCAGTTATCTGAATATCCGCGACCTGCTCCAGTTCGACAAGGTCGTCGTGCCGCTCGATGCGCTCGACGTGATCAAGGGCATCTGGGGCAACAGCAAGGTCAAAGCGAAGGGAGCGGAATAACCATGGGTCTGCATCTCTACGATGTGATTGTCCGTCCGGTGGTGACGGAAAAGTCGAACATCCTGACCGACGCAAATGCTCAGTATGTGTTCGAGGTCGCCCAGGATGCGAACAAGCAGCAAATCCGTGAGGCGGTGGAGACCATCTTCGACAAGCACGTGAAGAAGGTCAACACCATGATCATGCCCGCCAAGCGCGGTTTTCGTGGTCGCCGCACCTACATGCGTTCCAAGCAGTGGAAAAAAGCTGTGGTGACGCTGGAAGCAGGCGAGCGCATCGAGTTGTTCGAAGTCTAGGGGCGGGGCGAAGAGATTATGCCAGTCAAAGCATACAAGCCCACCTCGGCCGGTCGCCGGGGAATGACGGGTCACTCCTTTGAGGAAATCACCAAGAAGCGCCCTGAGCGCGCCCTGACCGAGGCGATCCGCAAGCATGGCGGACGCAACACCCAGGGCCGTTTGACGGTGCGTCATCGCGGCGGCGGCCACAAGCGTCGTTACCGCATCATCGACTTCAAGCGGGATAAATTCGATGTATTGGGTATGGTCATCGCCATCGAATACGATCCCAATCGCTCGGCGCGTATCGCGCTGGTCGAGTACAGCGACGGCGAGAAGCGCTACATCATCGCCCCGCTCGGCCTGAAGGTTGGCGATCGCATCGCCAGCGGTGAGCTGGCCGAACTTCGGCCGGGTCACGCGATGCACATTCGCGACATCCCCGTGGGCACGCAGATCCACAATGTGGAACTGCTCCCCGGTCGTGGCGGCCAGCTTGCACGCTCTGCCGGCGTGTCGGCGCAGTTGATGGCGAAGGAAGGCATTTACGCCCAGATCCGCCTGCCCAGCGGCGAGGTCCGTATGGTCCACGAGATGTGCATGGCGACGATTGGCCAGGTCGGGAACACCGATCACGGCAACATCAATCTGGGCAAGGCCGGCCGCCGCCGCTGGATGGGTTGGCGCCCGACGGTCCGTGGTATTGCCATGGACCCCTCCGGTCACCCGCATGGTGGTGGTGAAGGTCGTTCGGGTATCGGTATGCCGGGTCCCAAGACTCCCTGGGGCAAGCCGGCGCTCGGCAAGCGCACCCGCCGCAACAAGCGCACCGACAAGTTTATCGTCCGCCGTCGCGGCAAGCGGCGTTAATTGAGCCGTGAATAGAGGGTAGTGCGATGTCACGTTCGCTGAAAAAAGGTCCCTTTGTGGACGCGAAGTTGCTGCAGAAGGTGGACAAGCTAAACACCGACGGCAAAAAGGCGGTCATCCGCACCTGGAGCCGTGCCAGCACCGTCTTCCCGCAGATGGTCGGTCACACCATCGCCGTGCATGATGGGCGGCGTCATGTGCCGATCTATATCACTGAAAACATGGTCGGTCACAAACTCGGCGAATTTGCCCCGACACGCACGTATCGCGGGCACTTGGTCGAGAAGAAAAAGAAATAGGCGAAGGGGTAGATCATGGAAGTTCGGGCTCATCTGAGCTATGCGTCGATCTCCCCGCAGAAGCTGCGTCTGGTCATCGATCAGGTGCGGGGAATGGGCGCGGAGCAGGCGCTGACTGTGCTGCATTACATGCCGCAGAAGGGCGCCGGAATTGTGCACAAGCTGGTGTCGTCTGCCCTGGCAAACGCCGAGAACAACTTCGACCTCGAACGTGGGGACATGTTGATCAAGACGATTTTTGCTGATGGCGGGCCGATGCTCAAGCGTTTCAAGGCGGGGGCGCGCGGTCGCTACAAGCCGCGCAAACGCCGGACGTCACACGTGACGGTGATTCTCGCCGAGCGGGAAGGGAAATAGTTATGGGGCGCAAAGTCAACCCGGTAGGGTTCAGACTCAAGATAAACCGGGACTGGGATGCGCGCTGGTTTGCAGCCGGCACCCAGTACAAAGACCTGCTGCACGAGGATTTCCGCATTCGGCATTACATCGCCAAGGAAGCGGAAAAGGCTGGCGTGTCGCGCATCGAGATCGAGCGCAACAGCAATCAACTTCAGATCACCATTCACACCGCGCGTCCCGGCATCCTGATCGGGCGTAAGGGTGAGGCGGTCAAGAAGATGAAGCAGGGCCTGCAGGATATGACGGGCAAGGTCGCCAAGGTGGAAGTCACCGAGATCGAGAAGCCCGATCTGGACGCTTACCTCGTCGCGGCGAACATCGCCCAGCAGATCGAGCGCCGCGTCGGTCACAGCCGGGCCATCAAGCGGGCCATCGGTCAGGCCATGCGCCAGGTGCGCAGGGCATCAAGATCGAGGTTGCAGGTCGTCTGGCGGGCGCGGATATGGCGCGCCGCGAGTGGCAAAGTGAAGGACGTGTCCCGCGCGGCACGCTGCGCTCGGACATTGACTTCGCTAAAGCGGAAGCGACGACGACATTTGGACGCATCGGCATCAAGGTCTGGGTCTACCGCGGCGACGTGTTGAATCGTGAGCTGAAGAAACCGAGCGGCGAAGCGAAAGAAGCTTACGTCAGCCCGTAGGAGTAGTTGATCATGTTGATGCCAAAGCGTGTCAAATATCGCAAGCAAATGCGTGGGCGCATGAAAGGCGTTGCGTCGCGGGGCGCCGCCGTGCATTTTGGTGAATTCGGTCTGCAGGCGCTTGAACCCTGCTGGCTGAACAGCCGACAGATCGAAGCGGCACGCCGCACCATGGTGCGTTACGTCCGTCGCCGCGGCAAGATCTGGATCCGCGTGTTCCCGGACAAGCCGGTGACGAAGAAAGCGGCCGAAACCCGCATGGGTAGCGGCAAGGGTTCTGTCGAGTTCTGGGTGGCCGTTATCCGCCCTGGTCGTGTGCTGTTCGAGATGGGCGGCATCACCGAGGAAGAGGCGAAGGAAGCCCTTCGTCTAGCGGCGCACAAGCTGCCGATCCGGACCCGGATCATCAGGCGTATCGATCCGATTTCCGGTCAGGAGGTCGTCGGAATATGAAATCCAGAGAAGTCCGCGGACTGTCTGACCAGGAACTGGCAGATGCCCTGGAAGACCAGAAGGAAAACCTGTTCAAACTGCGTTTGCAGGATGGATTTGGTCGTCTAGAAGACCCGACAGCGATTCTGCAGGCACGCCGCACCATTGCGCGTATTCTGACCATTATGCGCGAACGGGAAATTCAGAAGGAAAACGGCAATGGCTAACAAGCGTCGGCGTCTGGTGGGGCGCGTTGTAAGCAGCAAGATGGACAAGACGGTCGTTGTAGCCATCGAGCGTCGTACCACCCACCCGATTTACGGCAAGGTGGTGCGAACGACCAAGAAGGTCATGGCGCACGACGAGAGCAACGAGATCCAGACGGGCGCTCTGGTGCGTGTGGTCGAAAGCCGCCCGCTCAGCCGCCACAAGCGCTGGGTCGTCGAAGAGGTCCTCCGTGAGACCGGCGCGCCGGAGCTGGAGACGCTGGCGGATGAATCTGCTGCCATCGGCGAAGGCGAGGAGGAATAGAAGATGATACAGACCGAATCACGTGTGAAAGTGGCCGACAACACCGGCGCGCAAGAACTGCTGGTGATCCGGGTCCTGGGCGGTTCGCGCCGTTATTATGGCGGCGTCGGCGACATCGTCGTGGCCGCTGTGAAATCGGCGACCCCGCAGGGAACCGTGAAGAAAAGCGATGTGGTCAAAGCGGTGATCGTACGTACCGCGAAAGAATACCGTCGTTCGGATGGGTCGTACATCAAGTTCGACGACAACGCGGCGGTCATTCTCAACGATGACCTCCAGAACCCGAAAGGGACCCGCGTCTTCGGACCGGTGGCCCGGGAACTGCGGGATCGCGGTTTCCTGAAGATCGTCTCGCTCGCGCCGGAGACCCTCTAAGGGGTAGGAGAGTGAACGATGCAGCGAATTAAATCAGGTGACACGGTTCAGGTCATTTCCGGCAAAGACATCGGTGAGCGGGGTAGAGTGACGGCGGTCTTCCCCAAGCAGGATCGCTTGGTGGTCGAGGGGGTTAACCTCCTCAAACGCCACCGTAAAGCACGTCAGGCCGGCGCGCAGCAGATCCCCGCCCAGATCGTCGAGTTCAATGGTCCGATCCATCTTTCGAACGTGATGCTGGTCTGCACGCAGTGCGACAAGCCGACCCGTGTTGGGTTCCGCGTTCGTGACGATGGGTTCAAGACCCGCGTTTGCCGTAAGTGCAAACAGGACATCGATTAGGCGGCGCATGATGGCGAAATACGGTATTCAACAGCGGTTTGAGGAACAGGTCGTGCCGGCACTCATGAATGAGTTCCAGTACGAGAATATCATGCAGGTGCCGCGTATCCAAAAGATCGTGGTCAATATCGGGGTTGGCGAAGCGATCGACAACGCGAAATCGCTCGACGGTGCGGTGACGGACCTTCGGCAGATCACGGGCCAGCAGCCGGTGATCACCAAAGCGAAAAAGAGCATCGCCGCCTTCAAATTGCGCGAAGGGCGCGCCATCGGCACGAAAGTCACGCTGCGTGGTGAGAAAATGTGGGCGATGATCGATCGTCTGATCAATGTCGCTCTGCCGCGTATTCGCGACTTCCGCGGGGTCTCTCCCGACACGTTCGACGGGCGAGGCAACTATACGATTGGTTTGCGGGAACAATTGGTCTTTCCGGAAATCCAATACGACAAGATCGACAAAGTGCGCGGCATGGAAATCACTGTCGTGACGACGGCCAGGACCGACGAGGAAGGTCGCCGGCTGCTCCGTCTGCTCGGCATGCCTTTCCGCGAGAACTAATCAGGACGAGAGGATAGGCAATGGCGAAAAAATCGGTGACGGCTCGGGAAGGTCGCCGTAAGTACAAAGTCCGCGTGCGGAACCGCTGCCAGTACATTGACCCGAATTCGGGCAAGATTTGTGGACGTCCGCGTGGCTATATTCGCCGCTTCGGACTGTGCCGCATCCACTTTCGCGAACTCGCGCTGACGGGCAAGATTCCCGGCGTCGTCAAATCAAGTTGGTGAGAAAGAGAGTCGGGTAGCATGACGAGCGATCCAATCGCAGATATGCTGACGCGCATCCGCAACGCCCTGCTGGCGCGCAAAGTCACATGCGACATCCCCACTTCCAAGATTAAGGTGGAAATCGCCAGAATCCTGAAGGAAGAGGGTTTTATCGAGAGTTTCGAGGTGGTCGATGGAAAGCCTTTTGGCAACATCATCATCACCTTGAAGTATCACGGCACACGGCGTGACCGCCAACCGGTGATCACCAACATTTCCCGTGTCAGCAAGCCCGGTCGCCGCGTCTACCGTAAGCGCACCGACCTGCCCCGTGTCATGAGTGGCATCGGAATCGCCATCGTGACCACGCCGAAGGGCGTGATGACGGCTCAGCAGGCGCGGCGCGAACAGGTTGGCGGCGAAGTGCTGTGCTACGTGTGGTAAGGGAAGAGGCACAGCGATGTCACGAATTGGCAAGAAACCCATTCCGCTGCCGGCGAAGGTTGAAGTCAACATCGACGGACAGAAGGTCACGGTGAAAGGGCCGAAGGGGACGCTCTCGCATGACGTCCACCCGGCCATCAGCGTGAAGCAGGAAGAAACGATGTTGGTCGTCACACGTCCGACGGACGAGCGCCAGCATCGGGCGCTGCACGGGCTGACCCGGGCGCTGCTGGCGAATATGGTCACCGGCGTGTCCGATGGCTTCCGGCGCGACCTGGTCATCGAAGGCGTTGGTTACACGACCGAACTGCGGGGCAAAGACCTGGTGATGAAGCTGGGTTACTCGCACGAGATCGTGGTCAACCCGCCGGAGAATGTCACGTTTGTGACGGAAGGCCGCCAGCGCATCACCATCAACGGGATTGATAAGCAGGTCGTCGGTCAGGTCGCGGCGAACATTCGTGGTCTGCGCCCGCCGGAGCCATATCTGGGCAAGGGCGTCCGCTATTCCGACGAAATCGTCCGCCGCAAGGCTGGCAAGACGGGCAAGTGAGGTCTGTAAACTATGGCGACTACGAAGCAGTTGAAGCAGAAACGTGCGCTGCGTGATCGGCGTAGAGTGCGCATCCGTGCCCGTGTTGACGGAACGCCGGTGCGTCCACGCCTGAGCGTTTTCCGCAGCCTGGATAACATCTATGCCCAGGTGATCGACGATGAGGCCGGGCTCACGCTCGTCTCTGCGTCGACGATCGATAAGGACCTCGCCCCGCAGATGAGCGGCAAGTCCAAGACCGAGGCGGCCAAGCTGGTCGGCCAGGCGCTGGCGCAGCGGGCGAAAGAGGCCGGAATTTCGGCAGTAGTCTTCGACCGGGGCGGATACAAGTATCACGGGCGGGTTGCCGCACTGGCGGAAGGCGCGCGTGAGGCTGGACTGAGTTTCTAGCGAGGTTGGAATGAAAAGAAAAGATACAACATCGCGTGAGCCCCGTCAGGGGCGGGAACCCCGCCAGGGGCGCGAACAGCGCGAAGGGCGTGAACCTCGCGAGGAACGCGAAGAACTACAAGAGCGCGTCATTGACATCAAGCGCGTGGCGAAGGTGATCAAGGGTGGACGTCGTTTCGCCTTCCGCACCGTCGTCGTCGTGGGCGATGGCAGTGGTCGTGTTGGCGTGGGCGTCGGCAAGGCGCGAGCCGTGCCGGACAGCATCCGTAAGGGAACGGAGCGCGCCCGTCGGCAGATGTTCAAGATTACGCTCTCGGGCACGACCATTTCGCATCCCGTTACGGCTGAACACGGTGGCGCGCGCGTGCTGCTGAAGCCTGCTGCTCCTGGTACCGGCGTCATCGCCGGCGGCCCGGTGCGTGCGGTCCTTGAGGCGGTCGGCGTTCGTGACATTCTCACCAAGAGCATGGGCAGCCCGAACCTTCTCAATGTGGCGATGGCAACGCTCGAGGCGCTCCAGCAGCTCCGCAGCCCGCAGGAACTGGCGGCGATGCGCGGCAAGAGCGTTGACTCTATGCGTCCCTTCTGGGAGCGCCGCCGCCGCGACGTGACGGTGATTGCTCCGGCACAGCCGGCGCAGGAGGAAGCTCAGAATGGCTAAGGCGAAAGCGGCGCCATCAGAGAAGCAGTTGAAGGTCACACTGGTGAAGAGCACGATTGGCTACGAAAAGAGCCAGGGCGATACCGCCAGGGCGCTGGGCCTGCGCAAAATGCACGCCAGCGTGATCGTGAACGATATTCCGTCGGTGCGAGGGATGATCGCCAAGATCAGCCATCTGCTGGCCGTCGAGGAGGTAGGGTAACAATGAAGCTCCACGATTTGCAGCCCGATAAGGGCTCGCGCAAAAAGCGCACCCGCGTGGGCCGTGGTATTTCGGCTGGCAAGGGCAAGACCGCCGGTCGTGGTACCAAGGGCGCTGGCGCTCGTGGTCGGCACGCGCGCAAAGGCGCATACTTCGAGGGCGGTCAGCTTCCACTGGTGCGCCGTCTGCCTTTCAAGCGCGGCTTCACCAACCTGTTCCGCATCGAGCACCAGGAAGTCAAGATCTCGCAGCTCGCGACTCTTGCCGCTGGCACGGTGGTGACGCCGGAACTGCTCAAGGCGCAGGGTTGGATCTGCAATGACCAGAACCCGGTCGTGGTGCTGGGGAATGGCGATATGAAGAATGCACTCACAGTGCGGGCTCACCGCTTCACCAAGAGCGCGCAGGAAAAGATCACCCAGGCCGGTGGTACGGTGGAATTCCTCACGCTGCCTGTGAAGGGCGCGCGGCTGACCATCAAGCGGCTGTCCAGGGCGAAGCTTGCGAAGTTGATGGCGCAGAGTCAATCGTAGTTCACCGTTATTAAGAGGACGTCTCGATGACCGTCTGGGGCGTCCCCATCAATCGGACTTGAGGAAACTGGCATGATTGAGGCACTGCGTAACGCCTTTCGCCTGCCTGACCTGCGCAACAAGCTTCTGATCACGGGCTTGATCCTGGTCATTTACCAGTTCGCGGCGCATGTGCCGGTCGTCGGTGTTGACCGCACGGCGCTGCGCAGCCTTCTGGACGGGCAGTCTGGCGGCCTGTTGGGTGTGCTGAACCTGCTGTCGGGCGGCGCGCTCCAAAATTTCAGCGTCATCGCCAACGGCGTGTACCCATACATTACCGCGTCGATTATTCTCCAGGTGTTGACGCCTGTCATCCCGGCCCTTGAAGCGATGGACAAGGAACCGGGCGGCAAGGAAAAGAAAGAAACCTACACCTACTATCTGGCCATCCCGATGTCGATCCTACAAGTCATCAGCCAGATACAAATCTTCAACACCCTCGGCGGGCAGCCGATCATCCCTGGCTTTGGTTCCGACATCATGCTGACGTTCACCGTCATTGCGACGATGACGGCCGGAACGATGTTCGCGATCTGGCTGGGCAATATGATCACCGAGCAGGGTATTGGCAACGGTCTGTCGATCATCATCTTCTCGGGCATTGTCGCCCAGGCGCCAGGCAACCTGGTCCGCCTGCTGAGCAGCTCGACCCAGCCTGTGGTCAACATCATCTTCTTCGTCGTGATCACATTACTCAGCGTCATCGGCATCATCTTCATTCAGGAAGGTGTGCGACGTATCCCGGTGCAATATGGCAAACGGGTGCGTGGACGCAAGCAGTACGGCGGCGCTTCGACACATATTCCGCTGAAGGTCAACCCGGTCGGCATGATCCCGCTGATCTTCGCGCAGGCAATCATTTCCTTCCCTGCGCTGCTGGTCAACCTGTTCCCTGACGGCCCGGTGCGCCAGTCGATCAACCTGACCTTCGGGCAGCATCAGGGGCTGGCCTACTGGCTCACCTTCTTTGCGCTGGTCGTCGGCTTCACGTTCCTGTACTCCGACATCATGGTCGGCAACCAGAACCTGGCGGATAACCTCCAGCGCAATGGCGGTTTCATTCCGGGCATTCGTCCCGGTAAACGTACGCAGGATTACATCGTCCGCGTCACGCGCCGCATCACGCTGGTCGGCGCGCTGTTCCTGGGCATCATCGCCGTGGTTCCCGGCATCGTCGAATTCATCTACCGCATTCTGTTCCCGAATGAATTCGTCTCCGGCGTGGCGGGCAACCCGGCCTACGTGTTGTCCGGCTCCGGTCTGATCATCGTGGTCGGCGTGGTCATCGACACTTTACGGCAACTGGAAGCCCAGTTGGTGATGCGCAACTACGACCGCTTCATCCGCTAGTTTGGCGCTCGGCGCCGTTCTGGTGGCGAAAACCTGACAATTGTCACGTCTTGGCAATATACAAATGAGGGGCGGTCTAACCACCGCCCCTATATCATTTATAGTAGGTTGATCATTTCGATCTGTATTCCTGGAGAATAGAACGAAATGGGTTTGTATATCATTCTAATGGGCGTGCAGGGAGCGGGCAAAGGCGAACAGGCGAAGTTCATCCGCCAGTTCTACAACATTCCGCACGTCTCTACTGGTGACCTGTTCCGCGCAATGAAAACCCGCACCGATCCTCTTGCACAACGCATCCAGCAGATCCTGGCGTCCGGCAAACTGGTCGACGACGACACCACGAACGAAGTGGTGCGCGAGCGCCTGAGCCAGCCAGATGCCGCCGGCGGCGTGATCCTGGATGGGTATCCTCGCACCCCGACGCAGGCCGAATGGCTGGAGAACTTTCTCCAGTCGCGCGGTGAAGGCGTCACCGTGGTGCTTCTGCTCCAGCTTGATCTATACAACGCATTCAAGCGGGCGTTCGGGCGTGTGACGGACGCCGAGACGGGCAAGAGCTATAATGTTTATTTCAACAGCGACGGCATCGAGTGGCAGTTCGTCGATCATCCGACCGACAAGCAGTACCCGCCTCGCCTGCGCGCCACGCCGGTTGGGTCCACTCGCGAGCTGACGCGTCGAAACGATGACGGGAGCGCCCATGCGGTGCTGACGCGCATCGACACCTATATGGAGCAGACCAAACCGCTCATCGAATACTTTGATTCGAAGGGGCTGGTCCAGCGGGTCGACGCCGACCAGTCCATCGAGCAGGTGAGCAAAGATATTCAGCAAGCCATTCAGGCTGCGCAGAAGAGCTAGAGAGGCAGAGATGGTGATGACCCGCCGGGAACGACAAGTTCAACTGAAGACACGCGAAGAGATCGCCATCATGCGTGAGGCTGGGCGAATTGTGGCCAAGACACACGCCGCGATGCGTGAAGTCGTCCGGCCTGGCGTCACCACCGCAGAACTGGACCGGATTGCAGAGCAGGTGATCCGCGACCACGGCGCGATCCCCGCCTTCCTCAACTACCCCAAGCATGAGTCGCCGAACTATCCGGCGTCGATCAACGCCTCGATCAACAACGAGCTGGTGCACGGTATCCCGAGTGGGAGCCGCTTTCTCAAGGAAGGCGACATTATCAGCCTGGACGTCGGCGCCATCTATCAGGGTTTCGTCGGCGATGCCGCCTTCACCATGGGCGTCGGCGAGATCCCGAAAGCCGTGCAGCGCCTGCTCGACGTGACGGAGCACGCCCTTTACGTCGGCATCGAGGCCTCGGTGCTGCCCAATGAGACGAAAGACGTGGCGCTGGCGGTCATGCGCTACGTACAGGGGCAGGGCTACAGCGTGGCGCGCGAGTACACCGGGCATGGCGTGGGGCGGAATATGCATGAGGAGCCGCAGGTGCCGAACTGGTGGCCGCGGGGCAGCCGGCAGCGCGGGTGGACGAGCTACAAGCTTCAGCCGGGCATGACCTATGCCATCGAACCGATGGTGATCGCCGGCCGGCCGGACCTGGAAGAGCTGGATGACAAGTGGACGGTGGTCACGCGCGACAAGTCGCTGTGCGCCCACTTCGAGCACACCATCGCCATCACCGACGGCAAACCCGAGATTCTGACGCTGGTGTGAGGCGACGGGCTTTGTTCTTCTTGAGGAAAAACCAACAAAAAACACCCGGACAGATGTGTCTGCCCGGGTGTTTCTTTGTAACCTCACAGATCTAGGGCGTCGAAACGTCCTTGCTGTACGTGCAAACGCGGCTTCCGCGAGACAGCGTCGAAGTCGGATCGCAGGTGTCATTCACGCAATCGGACGGGACGTCGCCGTCAACAAGCTGCAGCCAGTCGGAGTCGCCAGCGACTGATTCAGTCCCATAGTCAGCAGGAATGTTCACGATGCCGACGTTCACGGCGCTGATGCCGTTGCCGATGATGCCGTCACCCGAAGACACTCGGTTTCCGGTGCCCCTGGTGCGGTCGAGATGTAGGGTCCGAAGTTGCTTCCCCACCAGTTGTTGATCCACACCGTGTCGAGACCGTCAGTGACTTGTCGGACAGCCTGGGTGCCGCTGTTGCCGACCACACAGCAGTTCACGCAGCGGCGGCCGATAGCCGTCTCACCGCCGGAGCCGGAACCACCCTGCGAGAAGAAGGCACTTCCGACACTCGCCGTGTTGCCGAAGAAGCGAGCATGGTTGCCGTTGAACGTCGAGTTGACCGCCATGTAGATGCCACCACCGTTCGCGCCGGTGTTATTGACGAGGAATCCGCGGTTCCCAACGCCGCCGCCACCAATCGTAATGGTGACCGTGTCGCCCGCCTCGATACCACCACCAACGCCGAATGCGGTATTGTTCTGAATGCACGAGTCGCCATCCACCACAACGGTACCAGTGGAAATCGAAATGCCGCCGCCGTTCGACTCAGCAGTATTGCCGTCAATGATCGACTGCTCGTTGACCAGCACTGTCGCATCCTCGTCAGCATAAATGCCGCCGCCGTTGCCCGTACTGTAGCAGTTCTGAACCGTCGAGGTGTTCATATCAAACGTCGAGTTCGGGCGCACGAGCACGCAGCCACCATTTTCTGATGGGTTGCCGCCGGAGTTGCCCGTGCCGTTGCCGTTCTGAATGGTGACATCTTCAACAATCAGCGTGCGCGCGACAGCATCATTGGTTGAGTCGCTGCCAATCAGGAAGACGCGTGAAGTTGAGCCCTGAATCGTGATAGGCCCCTGAATCGTCAAGGTGTCTGGATTTGCATCGAGAATAACAAGCTGTCCAGCGGTGAGGGTGATGGGGCCTGCTACCGAAAAGATGATGCTGTCTGCGCCAGTACCTGCGGCGCAATCAACATTGGTCGCGGCATCGTTGTTCGCGTTCTGGATTGCCTCTCGCAGCGTACAGTTGCCATCGACTGCGGGCGCGCCATCGGCGGCGCTGTTGACGGTGATGTCGGCGGCAAACGCCGGTGTCACCTGAAGGGCGACAATAAATCCGACGACCAACACCAGGAGAAGTGCCGGTCTCATTTTCTTCAATGCTAGAAGCTCGCGCATAGATGCCTTTCCCCTCTTGATGCAGAATCGTCTGACCCGGACGTCAGTGATGAGTCCTCTGCATATGCTAACGAAAAACAGGTAAAAAACACAATCTTCTCTATTGTAACGGAAGATGCGTGCTTGTGCATGAATCGTTGCGGATTTTTAACGAATTTGATGGTGGGCAGAGCAGGGCGGAATACGAAGATCCCGTGGGGAAGAGAAAAAACTGACCGTAGACGGGATATGTTCAAACCATTATACTTTACCCTCATTCTGAAAAGAAACACTAGCGCAGGCGGTGAATTGACATGCGTGTTGCACCATCCGTCAAGAAGCGCTGCCCGAAATGCCGCGTGATTAAGCGGAACGGGCACGTGATGATCATTTGCTCGAACCCGAAGCACAAGCAGCGCCAGGGCTAAGCCAGGACCTGGGCAGGGAAACAGAGGGAATAGCGAACTTATGGCGCGTATTGAAGGCGTTGACATCCCCCGCGACAAGCGTGTGGTGATCTCCCTGACTTACATTTTTGGCATCGGGAAGACGACCAGCCAGAGCATTCTGGAACAGACTGGCATCAGCCCCGATGTGCGGGTCAAGGATTTGACCGAAGCGCAGGTGCAGGCCATCCGTGACGTGGTGGCGGCCCTGACCACCGAAGGCGATCTGCGCCGTCAGGTGCAGTTGAACATCAAGCGCCTGAGCGAAATTGGCGCTTACCGCGGCATGCGGCACCGCCGCAATTTGCCCGTGCATGGTCAGCGAACCCGCACGAATGCCCGCACCCGCAAAGGCATCAAGAAAACGGTGCCAGGGCGTGGCCGCCGGCGTGGTGCGTCCAAGAAGTAATCTGCTCCGTCTCTAAGAACAAGCGGCATGGAATGGTTCGGAAAGAATCGCATCCAGGCCGCGGTCGAGCAGATTGCAAACCAGTTTGGCTGCTCAATAGGGACGGGGAAGATTCTCCGTCCCTAATGTGCTGTATTGATGACCTCAGCGCTCACGGTGGGTCAAATAATAGCGGGAGCGCGTTAGAACCGAGAAGGAGTGCCATAAGGGTATGCCACGTACACCCAGCAGACGAGGCGCAGGGACTGGACGTCGCGGTGCGACGAAAAAGTCAACGAAAAATATCCCCTACGGGCAGGCGCATGTCTTCGCGACGTTCAACAACACGATTGTTTCGCTGAGCGACCAGTCGGGCAACGTCATCGCGTGGTCGAGCGCAGGTTCGTCGGGTTTCAAGGGAAGCCGCAAGAGTACGCCGTACGCCGCGCGTATGGCCGCACAGACGGCATCCGAAAACGCTCAGACGCATGGCATGCAGGAAGTCGACGTTTTCGTGAAGGGGCCAGGCCCCGGACGCGAAGCGGCGATCCGAGCGATTCAATCGAGCGGACTCAAAGTGCGTTCTATCACCGATCTCACCCCTGTTCCGCACAACGGCGTCCGTCCTCCAAAGAAGCGCCGCGTGTAGTCTCGCATTCATGGGAATGGTCGTATTGGTAAGTGCCGCTCCACTGGCGGCGAGAGATGAGGGCGAAATCGTCGTGCCCAACTGCAACAGAGAGAGAGCGAGGCGCAAGCGGACATGGTCATGAATAACATGGTGCTGCCGCATAAGGTAGAAAGCGATGCGGTTACGCGCAACTATGGGCGTTTCATCATCGGACCGCTGGAAAGCGGCTTCGGTCTGACGTTGGGGAATGCGCTGCGGCGCGTCCTGCTTGCGTCGCTGCCCGGTGCGGCGGTGACAAGCATCCGCGTCTCGGATGTTCATCACGAGTTCTCCGCGGTCCCGCACGTGCGCGAAGACATGACGCAGCTGATTCTGCAAGTCAAGCAGCTTCGGCTTCGGCTCTTCGACACGGATCAGGCGCGTCTGCGTCTGGAACACCGGGGTGAGGGCACGGTCACTGCGGCCGACATCATCTATCCATCCGAAGTGGAAATCGTCAACCCGGACCTGTATCTGTTCACCGCTGATTCGCCTGACGCGCACATCGAAATGGAATTCGAAGTGCAGTCCGGTCGCGGCTACAGCATGGCGGAAGATCGGGGACGGTTGCCGATCGGCGAACTGCCGGTCGATGCGATTTTCAGCCCGGTTCGTCGCGTGAACTATTCGGTCGCGCCGGCGCGTGTGGGCCAGCGGACCAACTATGACAAGCTGACGATCGAAATCTGGACGGACGGGACCATTCGTCCCGACGAGTCGCTCAACGAAGCGGCGCGCATCCTGATGAAGCATCTGAGCGTCATGGGCGGCCCGGTGGATAGTCCCGAATACGTGCCGCAGGCGCTGGACGAGCCCACGGGCCGCGGTCCGCGTACCGACACGCTGTACGAAAAGCTGATCGAGGAACTCGATCTGAGCGTGCGCGTGTTCAATTCGCTCAAGCGAACGGGAATCACGACCATCGGCGACGTGTTGGACATGCTGGATCGCGGACCGGAAGCGATGCTGGCGATCCGCAACTTCGGCGAGAAGTCGCTCGAAGAGCTGGTGGACAAGCTGAAAGAGAAGGGCTACCTCGACCCGGGTGTCGAGTATTCAACAGGCGAAAGCGATTGAGGTTTAAGTCATGCGACATCGCGTACAGGGCAAACAACTAGGGCGCAACACCTCTCAGCGTAAGGCGCTTCGCCTGGCGCTGGCGATCGCGCTGCTCAAGCAGGAGCGCATCCAGACGACCCGCGCAAAGGCCGAATTCGTGCGGACGTATGTCGAGAAGCTGATCACCACGGCGAAGCGCGGTATGGCGCATCCCGATCCGGCGCGTTCGGTTCACGCGCGCCGCATCGCGGGCAGCCGTCTGAATAACGATCGCGAACTGGTGGGCAAGCTGTTCGACACGCTTGCCGCGCGGTACAAGGATCGTGACGGCGGCTACACGCGCATATACAAGCTGGGGCCGCGTCATGGCGACTCGGCGGAGATGGTGCTGCTGGAGCTGGTCGACCGCGAAGAGAAGGCTGCCAGCTAACGCGCGTCGCTTGCGACGCGTTGGAGGCTGTGAAGATGCGGTATCGGGGTACGCTGGCTTATGACGGCACTGCGTACCAGGGATTTCAGCGGCAGGCAGACGGCGTGCCGACCATCCAGGCGGAGGTCGAACGCGCGGCTGCCATGGTCGTCGGGCAGCCGGTGACGGTGCTGGGGGCGGGACGCACGGACAGCGGCGTCCATGCCAGCGGTCAGGTCATCGCCTTCGATGCCGAATGGCGTCACGGGGCGGAACGACTTCTCAAGGCCATCAATGCGAATCTGCCGGAAGACATCGCGCTGATCCAACTGGCGACTGCGCCGGCACAGGATTTTCACCCGCGCTTCGACGCGGTCTCGCGGGAATACCGGTATCTGGTCGTGAACACGCCGGTGCGCGATCCTCTCCTGGTGCGTCGTGCCTGGCACGCGCCCTGGACCCTGGATGGCGACCGGATGCAAGCGGCGGCGGTGGTGCTGATCGGCACGCACGATTTTGGCGGTTTCGGCCGGCCACCGCAGGGCGAAAACACGACACGGACGGTGCTGCGCTCGGAATGGACACAGAAACCGTATTCAGACGGTCAGCTGTGGACGTACACCATCGAAGCCAACGCATTCCTGCACCACATGGTGCGGCGCATTGTCGGGACGCTGATGATGGTCGGGCGGGGATTGCAGCCGATTGAGTGGGTGGAACGGCTGCTCCGCGATGGACGTATGCCAGTCGGGCTGGCGGTGGCACCGCCGCAGGGCCTGACACTCATGACAGTGCGTTACTAAAGTGCGGGAGAGACGCCCGCTCAGGCGATAACAGGAAAATTGTGATGAAGATCAAAGCACACAGAACCTATGCACCGTCCCCAGGGGACATCGACCGTAAGTGGTGGGTCGTGGACGCGGAGGGTCAAACGCTGGGGCGTCTCGCCTCCAAGATCGCGCCGATCCTGCGTGGGAAGCACAAACCGACTTACGCGCCCAATATGGACATGGGCGATTTCGTCATCGTCATCAATGCCGGCAAGATCGGCGCGACCGGGAAACGGATGGATGATAAGATGTACTACCGCCACTCGGGCTACATCGGCGGTCTTTCCGAGATCACGCTGCGCGACCAGCTCAAGAAGTTCCCCATTCGTCCCATCGAGGATGCCGTGCGCGGGATGCTTCCGAAGAATGCCCTTGGCGGCCAGATGTTCAAGAAGCTCAAGGTCTATGCTGGTGCGGACCATCCCCATACCGCGCAGCAGCCTGCCGTTCTGGAACTTTAAGGTAGGAGATAGAGGATGTCCGCACAGTATTATGAAGGCGTAGGACGCCGTAAGGCCGCAACTGCGCGTGTGCGCATTTTCCCTGGCGGAACCGGTCGTATGACGATCAACGACAAGGAAGCGCAGGAATACCTGCCGCGCGCCGGTGACTATGAGATCATGCTCCAGCCGTTCGTGGTGATCGGCCAGGAACGCGCGTACGACGTGAGCGTGCATGTGATGGGCGGCGGCATCAGCGGACAGCGCGATGCCATCCGTCTTGGTCTATCCCGTGCCCTGCTCAAGCTCGACCCGGAACTGAAGTCGGCGCTTCGTCAGGCGGACCTTGTCACACGTGACCCGCGCGTCAAGGAACGCAAGAAGCCGGGTCTCAAGCGTGCGCGCAAGGCCCCGACCTACACGAAACGCTAAACCCCGAACCACTGATTGCTGGACTGTCCGCGACGGAGTCTTCCGGCGGGCAGAGTCAGATGCATCTCTCAGGGGCATGACACGTCATGCCCCTATCTTCTTTTATAGAGGGGCCGTGCGGTAGAGGAGTGACATGCCATGACTCTGACGATTGTAGGCCTGGGACCCGGTCATCCGGACGATCTCACGCGGCGGGCATGGCAGGCTCTGGAGTCGGCTGCGGTGGTTATGTTGCGCACCGCCGAGCATCCGTGCGTTCCTCATCTCCCCGCAGGTCCTGAATACCGCTCCTGCGATGACCTGTACGAAGCAAAAGACGATTTCGACAGCGTCTACGCGGCGATCGCCGAGCGCGTGCTGGATGCCGCTGCGCACGGAGACATAGTCTACGCGGTGCCGGGCGACCCGGCCAACGCCGAGTCGACGGTCAAGCGCATCCGGGCCGGCGCTGACGAGCGGAACATTCCCGTTCAGATCGTGAGCGGCGTGAGCTTCGTCGAACCGGCACTGGCGCTGGTTGGCGTCGATGCACTGGATGGCCTTCAGCTGTTCGACGCGATCACGTTGGCGATGATGCACCACCCGCCGCTCAACCCGGACCATCCGGCCCTGCTGGGGCAGGTCTACAGCCGGGATCTGGCCTCCAACCTCAAGTTGACGCTCATGAACCAGTACCCGGACGAGTTTCCGGTCACTCTGATCCACGCCGCCGGGACGCCCGACGCCGTGGTCGAGCCGGTGCCACTTTACGAGATCGATCGCAGCCCGCATATTCGCCATCTCACCGCGCTGTATCTGCCGGCCCTGGGAGGCATGTCCAGCTTCGAGCAGTTCCAGGAGGTGATCGCGCATCTGCGCGCGCCGGAAGGCTGCCCGTGGGATCGCGAGCAGACGCATCTTTCACTGCGGCCGTATCTCATCGAGGAGACCTACGAGGTCCTGGATGCCCTCAATGCCGAAGACCCGCAGGCGCTGCGCGAGGAACTGGGCGATCTGCTGCTCCAGATCGTGCTGCACACGCAGATCGCCACCGAAGACGGCGAATTCCGTATGGCAGACGTGCTGCATGCCATCAACACCAAGATGATCCAGCGGCATCCGCATGTGTGGGGCGACACTGCCAGCCAGGGTCTGGAGTCGGTGGACAGCGCGACCGACGGCGCCTCTGACAAAGTGGTGGCCAACTGGGAGACGCTCAAGCAGCGGGAGCGCGTCGCGAAGGGGCAGGCGGAGAAGCCGAAATCGCTGCTCGACGGCGTGCCGAAGTCGCTGCCGGCGCTGCTCCAGGCGTACCAGTTCCAGAACAAGGCGGCGAAGGTCGGCTTCGACTGGCCGCACATCGACCACGTGATCGCCAAGGTGCGTGAGGAGCTGGACGAGGTGCTGAGCGCCGGCGATGATGAGCATCTCCGCGAGGAGCTGGGCGACCTGCTGTTCGTGGTGGTCAATTGGGCGCGCTGGCACAAGATCGACCCCGAGAATGCTCTGCGGTCCACCAACGACAAGTTTGGCCGGCGCTTCCGGCACATTGAGGAAGGGGCGGCGGCTGCCGGGCGCGACCTGAAGTCGATGACTCTGGCCGAGATGGATGCCTTCTGGGACGACGCCAAGGCCAGAGGGCTGTAGTGGCCCCGAACGACGATGTCGTGCTGGAAGGTGCGGTCGCCATCACGGCCGCACTGGAAGCCTCCAGCCGCCCCATGCACCGCCTGCTGATCGACTCGCGTGTTCGCTTCGAGCGTGACGCAGCCCGCCTGCGCAAGCTGGCCGGCGCGGCCGGCGTGCCGGTAGAGGTCGCGGACGAGGCGCGGATCGCGGAACTGGCGCAGGGGAAGACTCATGGCGGGATGATCGCCCTGGCGGGAGAGCGGCGGACTGTCTCTCTGGACGAACTGGTCGCGGGCCGCGCGGCGCCCTTTATCGCCATGCTCGACGGTATTGAAGACCCCTACAACTTTGGACAGGCGGTGCGCTCCCTGTACGCTGCCGGCGCCGACGGTCTGGTGCTTCGCCCGCGCAACTGGATGAGCGCCGCGGGTGTTGTGGCGCGAGCCTCCGCCGGCGCCACCGAGCGGATGCCGACGGCCATCGCCGAGACGGTCGAAGAGGCGGCAGAGCACTACCGCGCCCACGGGCTGCGTGTCGTGGTGGCGGCCAAAGAGCGGGCTGTGCCGCTCTACGACGCCGACCTGACCGGGGGCTTGTTCATGGTCATCGGCGGGGAGAAGCGCGGGGTGACCCGCTCGTTCGCCGACAGCGCCGACCTGCGCCTGAGCATTCCGTATGGCCGGAGCTATGGCCAGTCGCTCGGTACGGTCGCCGCGACCTCTGCCATCGCCTTCGAGGTGCTGCGGCAGCGGCGCGGCTGATCTCCGTTTATTGCGGCGAACGTTCAGACAAACAAAAGAGCCGAGTGAGATTTCTCACTCGGCTCTTAACCTGTCGGGGCGGCGGGATTTGAACCCACGACCTCAGCGTCCCGATCGCTGCGCGCTACCAGGCTGCGCTACGCCCCGTACTGTGAAAGAAGTCTAGCAGAGGGGACGAAGCGAATCAAGGTTGCTTTACAGGAGAGCCTAATTCTGCTATACTTTCGGTTATAGACAACTGGAGCATTACCGCTCCACTCCCTAGGCACAGCAGCCCGCTGTGTCTTTGTGGTTTTCTAGAGGGGACGAAATGCGCTGCCAGGCGCGTTTCTGCTCTAAACAACAGAAGTCGAGGAATGAAATGACGCAGCAACCCCAGTATCTCACCCCGGAAGGGATGAAAACACTTGAGGCTCGCCTGAAGGAATTGACCGAGGAGCGCCGCCCGCAGGTGGCCGAGCGGTTGCGTCTCGCAATGGAAGAGGGCGGTGACCTCAGCGAAAATGCTGAGTACGAAGACGCCAAGAACGAACAGGCCTTCGTCGAAGGCGAGATTCAGCGTCTGGAGACGATCCTGCGCAGCGCCCAGTTGATCGAAACGAGCGGCAAGGGCAAGAAAGATACGGTCGTGCTGGGGGCAAAGGTCACGGTCGTCGAGCAGGGTTCGAAGGAAAAAGAGATCTATCACCTCGTCGGGTCGGCAGAAGCCAACCCCGACAACGGCAAGATCTCTGTGGAAAGCCCCCTGGGCAAGGCCATGCTCGGCGCCAAAGTGGGCGAAAAAGTCACTGTCCACGCGCCGGCGGGCGATCTCATCTTCGTTATCAAGGCCATCGTCTAGACCATCGATTTGACCATCGCTTAGGCAAGCGCCTAAGTTTTTCGCTTAAGGCACTCGCTGAATGACCTGGCAGCCCAACAAGCTCGAACAAGAACGTCTGGAAAAACTCAGTGAACTGGAAGCGCGCGGGGTAAAGGCTTACCCCGCGCGTGTTGAACGCACCCATCGCTGTGCCGATGCCATCCAGGCGTATCGCGATTACGCGGAGGCGAACCCGGAAGACGACCCGGCGACCACGCCGGTGTCTGTCACCGTGACGGGGCGCATCCGCAGGCAGAACATCAAGGGGAAAGTTTCGTTCATGCACATCGAGGACGAGAGCGGCCGTGTGCAGCTCTTCCTTCGTGTGAACGATATGGACCCGGCTGTCTATGGCCCGGTGCAGGACAAGCTGATCGAGGTCGACGACTTCGTCGAGGCAAGCGGCACGATGATGCGCACGCAGGCCGGCGAGGTCAGCGTGCGGGTGACGACGCTGAAGCTGCTGAGCAAGTCGCTCAGCCCGCTGCCGGTGATCAAGCAGCGCGTGCTGGAGGACGGTACGACGGTCGAGTACGGCGAATTCACCGACGTGGAAGCTCGCTACCGCCAGCGCTATGCCGATCTGGCCGTCAACCGCGACGTGCGCGATGTTTTCGTCGCCCGGGCCGCGACCATCCGGGCTCTGCGCAACTTCTTCGACAGTCGGGGCTTTCTGGAAGTCGAGACGCCCATCCTGCAGCCGATCTACGGCGGCGCGGCGGCACGCCCGTTCACCACGCATCACAACCAGCTCGACCAGGAGCTGTTCTTGCGCATCAGCTTCGAGCTGTATCTCAAACGGCTGCTCGTCGGCGGCTATGACGCCGTGTACGAGATCGGGCGGGACTTCCGCAACGAAGGGGTGAGCTTCAAGCACAACACCGAGTTCACCATGCTGGAGTTCTATAAGGCGTATATCGACTACGAAGAAGTGATGCGCCTGACCGAGCAGATGGTGTCGCAGGTCGCGCAGGAAGTGACCGGCGGCATGAAGATCACGTTCCAGGACAAGGAGCTCGATCTGACGCCGCCCTGGAAGCGCGTGACGGTGCGCGAAGGCATCATCCAGTACGCGGGCATCGACTACATGGATTTCCCGGACGCGGCCTCGCTGGAGGCGCGCATCCGCGAACTGGGTGACGAGATCAGGCCGGGGCAGACCTGGGGCAAGCTGGTCGAGCACTTGCTCGGCGAGTACGTCGAGCCAAACCTGATCCAGCCGACGATCGTGTGCGATTATCCGCGGGACATTTCGCCGTTTGCCAAGCGTGTGACCTACGATAACCTGCACGTCGAGCGTTTCGAGTTCTATATTGCCGGTATGGAGATGGGCAACGCCTTCACCGAGCTGAACGACCCGCGTGACCAGGAAGCCCGCTTCCTCGACATGGCGCGCGCCTTCCGGCCGGAAGATGACGACGCCGCGCCACTCGACGAGGATTACCTGCGGGCGATGCGGTTTGGCATGCCGCCCAACGGCGGTTTCGGCATGGGCGTGGACCGGTTGGTCATGCTGCTGACCGACCAGCGCAGCATTCGCGACGTGCTGCTTTACCCGCACATGCGCAAGCTGGACTGAAGCGTCGTTTCCGACGGAGTGTCCCTCTGAGTTTTCAACAGCGAGTTGTAAAAGCCCCGAAGCAAACCTTCAGGGGCTTTTCGCTTTAGATAGGGAAATCCAAACAACCGGAAGGTTGAAATCTCGCTAGAATCGATTTACAAGTGGCGGGTAAGTGCGGCGCTTCAAGGCAAGAGGTTGTGGTGACAAAAGTACAGCTCACTTCGCAGCATGTGGTCGACAGTCTGCCCCACAGCATTCTGGTGTTCGACAGTGCTGATCGTTTGGTCATGGCGAATCAAGCGGCGAAAGCGCTGATGGGCACGGACCTCAGGCTGATTCAGGCTGAGGGATGGACGGCGGCGCAGGTGCTGTTCAACGCCCGGCCGGTCGACCAGATCAAGCCGATCGACGAGATCCGCCGGTCGGTGCTCAACGGAGGCGACCCCGCACGTTTCTACATTTACCGCTCCGCGGAGCGGCTGCCGTGCTGGCTGTCTGGCCTGAACGACGGCGATGAGCGCTACACGCTGGTCGCCGTCGACCGGCCCGATTGGTCGGCCATGAACGATGTGCTGGAAAAATACCTCGAAGAAGTGCGCGACGTGATGCTGTCCACCAAGGGGCACACCGACCTGATCGTACAGTCGATCGCCAAGGCCAAGCCGGGCACGACCGCCGAACAGATTTCCGGACGGGTGGCCGGGTTTGCCAAGCTGATCGACATCCACATGTTCCGCTTGCAGGCGCTGACGGCGATGATCGAGCGACTGGACCACCTGCGCACCGGCGTGCTCCGCGAGCAGGTCGGGGGCAGCCGGCGCAAGATCGTGTTGTCCGAATATATGGAAGACTTTCTGGAGTCGCTGGACGAGATCCAACTGGTTGACCCGGAAAGCGACCAGGGCGATTATCGCAAGCGAATCCAGGCGATTGTGCCGCCGAAACTGACGGTTATGGCGTCCCCCGCGTCACCTGACCACTGTCTTGCACGACATTCTACGGAATGCTATTATGTACAGTATGCGTGGGCTGCCCATCAAGGTGATCGCCTACGCCAACCGGGACGACTCGGCTCAGATCGACATCGTCGACGAGGGCTACGGGATCCGGCTGGAAGAACGAGAGCGGGTGTTCGCGCCGTTTATGCGAGCGCGGCAACCGCAGATTATGGGCGAGTTCGGCTACGGTTTGGGCCTGTATCTGGCTAAACATGAGATTGAGGCGATGAACGGGCGCATCTGGTTCGAAAGCGAAGAGGGCGTGGGCACGACGTTCAGCATCAAGCTGCCCCTCTGGCATGAAACCCCGCGTGAGTCCTCTGCGAGGTGAGAACCCCACTGCGCCTGATCCGCTCTGAGGTTGTGTTGCCGCGCCTCTCCTGACGGTTCAGGAGAGGCGCTTTTTTATCGAGGCGAGGGACCATGTTTCGTTCGCTGACACCGGAATTCTTCGATACGCTGGTGATCGTCGTCATTATCCTGGGACTGGCGTTTGCGGCTGTGCGCCTGTACGCCGACTTCACGCGCCCGCTTCCCGAAGATCGGCCCGCGCCGGCGGACCGGCAGGATGTACAGGTCCGCCCGCAGCGAGACTCCTCTACCAACCAGGGCGCTCCGCCGTCCTGACCTCACGGCACGCACAGGCAAACAGGACCGGGCGCGTCAATTCGACGGTCGAGCCCCGGCATCTGGCATCTTCAACTTCTCAATGGACACTGAACTGCATCTGCGAGGGATAACACCATGCTGGACATCGCTTTACTGCGCGAGAAACCCGAATGGGTGAAAGAACAGCTCGGCAAACTGAACGACGCCCCCGCCGTGGCGCGCGTGGATACGATTATCGAACTGGACAAGCGCCGACGCGCCCTGCTCACCGAGTCGGAGGCGGTGCAGGCGGCGCGAAACAAGCTGAACAAGAGCGTCGGCCGGCTGCGCGGCGACAAGCAGCTTGACGACGCGGCGCGGGCTGCCCGCGCCGCCCGCGTGGCCGAACTGGTCACCGCCGGCCAGTATGACGCGGCGCATGGCGTGCTGACGGGCGAGACGCTGGCTGTCGCGGAGACGACGCTCACGGCCGATGCGGCCATCGAGCAGATGATGAGCGCGCTCGGTTCGATGGGCGCCACGGTTGAGCGCATCAACGAGGACATCCGCAAGGTCGAGGCCGACCTGACGGAGAACATGCTGTGGCTGCCCAACCTGCCGCACGCCAGCGTCCCGGTCTTCGACAGCGAAGAACATAACATCCCCGGCACTCCGCAGGGCGACTTCATCGAGTTCGACTTTCAGCCGAAAGCGCACTGGGATATCGGGCCGGCGCTGGACATCATCGACTTCGAGCGCGGCATCAAGATCGGCGGCTCACGCGCCTATATCCTTAAAGGGATGGGCGCTCGCCTGCAGCGCGCGCTGATCAGCTTCTTCCTGGACAACGCCCGCGCCAATGGCTTCACCGAGCTGTATGTGCCGTACATGGTCCGTGAGGAGAACATGGTCGGCGCGGGGCAGTTCCCGAAGTTCCGCGAGAACGTCTATCAGGACCCGGACGCCGACATTTATATGCTGCCGACGGCTGAGGTGGCGATCACCAACGTGCACCGCGACGAGATTCTCGAAGAGGCCCAGCTTCCTCTGTATTACGCGGCGCACACGCCCTGCTTCCGCCGCGAGAAGACCAGCGCCGGGCGCGACGTGCGCGGGATCAAGCGCGTGCACCAGTTCGAAAAGGTCGAGCTGTACAAGTTCACCACGCCGGAGAAGAGCTATGAAGAGCTGGAGTCGCTGACCGAGGCAGCCAGCAGCGTGCTGCGCGCGCTCAAGCTACCGTTCCGCCGGTTGGAGATCGTGACCGGGGATCTCGGCTTCAGCGCCACCAAGAAGTATGATCTGGAAGTCTTCTCGCCTGGCTGTAACGAGTGGCTGGAAGTCAGCTCATGCAGCAATACCGAGGATTTCCAGGCCCGCCGCGCCAATCTGAAGTACCGGGCGGAAGGGGAGAAGAAGCCGCGCTTCCTGCACACGCTGAATGGTAGCGGACTGGCGACGCCGCGCGTGATCATCGCCATCCTGGAGAGCTATCAGCAGGCGGATGGCAGTGTCGTCATACCCGAGGTGCTGCGTCCCTACATGGGTGCAGAGGTGATCCCGGCGCTGTAGCGTAGGACAGCCGGACTACAAATGAATAGGGCGGACACCAGCAAACTTGGTTTGCATGTCCGCCCTGTTGCTCATGTTGCCCGAGTGTCAGGCCTCGCGCGCTTCAGGGCGCCTACGCCCCAGGCAGCACATAGAGAACGACGATAAACGTGATCCCCCACAGCAGGATGCTGATTTGCAGCGGCCGGTCGCGCAGCAGGACCTCGTCGGGGGCGCTGCCCTCGCCGCGCACGTGGATCAGGTACATATAGCGGAACAACGCGTAGAGGACAAAGGGCACAGTCACCAGGCCCAGCTTTGTCCCGGCCAGCAGCACCGACGGCGACTCGACCGTGTAGAAGAGATAGGTCAGCAGCGTCCCCGTCACCACCATGCGCAGCATTTCGTCGAGCAGGGGCAGGTTGTACTGGCTGAGCGTACTGCGAATGCTGCCGGCTTCATCTGCCAGCTCCAGCAGTTCCTGGCGCCGCTTGCCGATGACCAGGAAGAGCGCCAGCATGCCTGAGGCCGCGTACAGCCACGGCGAGAACGCCTGCACCTGGATGACCACCACGCCAGTCAGCACGCGCAGCACAAAGCCCGATGTGACCGACAGGATATCCAGAATGACCACGTGCTTGAGCCAGAAGCTGTAGAGCAGATGGATGACGATGTACAGCACCAGAATGACGGCGACGCGCCAGTTCAGGGCCACGGCGGCCAGCATCGTGCCGGCGCCGATCAGCGCGGCGGCCGTTACGGCCATCGGAATGGGCAGCTGCCCGGATGCGATCGGCCGGCGGCGCTTGCGGGGGTGCTTGCGGTCGCTTTCGACATCCACAATGTCGTTGACAATGTAGATGGTGCTTGACGCCAGGCACAGCAGCGCGAAGGCTGCCAGAACCCGCAGCAGCGAGTCGACGTTGAAGAGTTGGCCGTCGAAGACGATCCCGGCGAAGACCAGGACGTTTTTGGTCCATTGATGCGGGCGCATCGTCCGCAGGAGGCCCCTCAGCGCCGGCACGATCCCTGTCTGCGTGACCGGGTCCGCGCTGCTCAATTCGCGTTCCGCCATAATTCCTCTGGTTTGTGGTCCGGTGGCCGCTGGTTGATTCGGCAGTTCCCGGAGGCTACTTGAAAATCACCACCTGCTGAAGGAACTCGAGGGTCGCCTTCAGATAATGGATCGTCGTCTCCGGCTTGCGCCAGCCATGCCCTTCGCCCTTGTAGACATGGTATTCGTGCATGACCCCGCGACGCCGCAGCGGCTTGACGATCGCCTCCGCCTGGTTGATCGGCACAGCTTCGTCATCCTCGCCGTGAAAGATGATGAGCGGATCGCGGATCTGGTCGGCGTGAAAGAGCGGCGACCGTTCACGGAAGACTTCGGCGTCATCCGGAAGAACGCCGATCAACGTATCATTGTAGCGCGCTTCGAATTTCCACGCGTCATTGAACGACAGCAGAAACTGGCTGGCAATGCCGTACAGGCAGATGCCTGCGGCGTAGATGCCGGGCTTCGTCGCCAGGGATTGCAGCACGGTATAGCCGCCGGCGCTGCCACCCAGGATGACCAGCTTGTCGCGGTCGGCGAGACCACGCTCGACCAGCGCCAGCGCGCCGCTGACGCTGTCCTCGACATCGTAGACCCCCCACATCCGACGCAGCTTGTCCTTGTAGGCCTTGCCGTGGCCAGTACTGCCGCGATGGTTCACGTCGAGGACGGCGTAGCCGCGCGTGGTGAAGAACTGAATCTCCGGGTCAAACGCCTGGCGCGACTGACCAGTAGGCCCGCCGTGCACATGCACGATCAGAGGCGGGGCGCCGGTACTTCGATAGCGCGGGTTGAAGGGCGGGTAGTACCCACCATAGACGCTCTCACCATCGTGGCCGGTCCAGGTGATCGGCTCGCCCTTTGACAGATAGTCCTGAAGCATTTCGGAGCGGGAGCGGGCGTGAATGACCTGTTCCTCTCCGGCGATCACGGCAAACTGCCCGGTACCCGTCTCCGCTCCAGCCAGGGACAGCGTCGGTGGCACCCGCAGGCGGTCAAGCTCGATGGAGATCACCCGCTCAGGCAGGGTGGTCGAGGCGGCAAGGAGCGCCACCTCATCGCGCACCGGCGAAACGGCGATCTGCCGCATGTAGTCGTACTGCTCCAGGGCGGTGACTTCGCGAGTGGCCTTGCTTCCCAGTTCGTAGACGCACAGGCTGAACTTGCCCGCGGAGTTGCGCAGGAAGGCCAATCCGTCGCTCCCAGGCAGCCAGCCCATCGTCCGCGATCCCTGCGCCCAGGCGGGGACGGCGTGCTCGGCCGGGGCGTCGGTGATTTGCTGGATTTCGCCGCTTCCCAGGTCGTAGAGGTAGATCTGCCACCAGCCGCTTTCATCGCTGGCGTAAGCCAGCTTGCGGCCGTCCGGCGAAAAAGTCGGTTGGTAGATCGCGGTGTCAGTGCCCCCTGCGATCGTCGTCGTCCGACCAATCGACGGCAATCCGGCGGCTTCCTCAAGGTGGGCGAGGATGAGCTGAGTGCCATCGAAGGGCATCTGCGGGTGATTCCAGACGATGTAGGCGATCATGCTGCCGGATGGGTGCCAGGCGGGCTGCATCACAAAGTCGGTGCCGTATGCCAGTTTACGCGGGAAGTGACGTCCTGCGGCATCGACCACCGCCAGACCGTCGATGCCGTCGTCATTGTGCACGTAAACGACGAAGCGGCCATCGGGAGAAACGACGGGCGACGTTGCGGCTCCGAAGGCTGGCGTGATGGGGTGGGGGATGCCGCCCTCCAGCGACAAACGGTGAAGGCGCTTGCCAGGGCCGGCAAAATAAGCATGGCCGCGGGCGACGGTGAAATCGCCTCCGCCGTAGCCGACTCGGCCTCGGATAGCGATATCGCCATCCGTCAGGAAGCGCGCCGCATCGCCACCAGATCGGGCCATAAGCCAGGTGCTGGTCCCGCGCGACTCGGTCCAGACGAGGGTTTCGCCGTCGCTGTCCCAGCAGACGTCGCCTATGCGCGTATTCATCGCGGCGGTTTCCGGAGAAATGACGCTTTCCCAGGTGCCGAACATGCGCATTTGTGTATTTTGTATGGGATCGCTCCCAGATGAAGACATTTTTTATCCCTGTGCATCAGCAGGTTGGGTTCACAACGGGCTATTGTAACGCAAATAAAAAGCGCCTCGTCAGAGGCGCTTTGGTGTCTGTGCGGGACAGGGGATTAAGTTTCTACCAAGAAGTCTTTATCATCCCGCACGTTGTTCATTTAATTTCTACGCAAAGTATAAGTGCTCGATGAGCGAGAGTCAAACGAAATTACAGCCCGGTACGCAAAATCGTAATCGTGCATTTCTTCATTATCGCTTGTGAAATGAAGAGCAAATGTGTGCGTATTCATGCTAAGCGTTCACAATTTCTTCGTTTATCGGTTACATGTTGATATAGACTTAAGATTAGAACATATGAACGTTAATGGTGTACTGTTAGGAAGAGGTTAAGGACTACGCGCCTTGAACCAACTTCATGTAATGTGCACAACAAAAGACCCCGACACAAGTGTTTAAGCCGGGGTCTGGGAGCGTTTTCAGAGCCAGTGGGCAACTTGCTGTTCGGTTTACCCCAGCAGCGTTTCTGCCAAATAGTCCGGTGCGGTCTGGGTGCGCTGACCCTCCTGCCAGAACTGCTCGGCAACTGAACTGCGCGGCGGGAAGTTGCCCCCGATGATCTCAACCACGGTGCCCGGTTCGGCCCAATCGTAGAGCCACTTGGCAGGCTCGTTTTCCGACATGACGCAGCCGTAGGTGGCCGGTCGGCCGACGTTGCCGTCGCCCAGAAGGCGGCCATTGGGCAGGAGCACGTTGCCATGGAAGCCGTTCACCAGGCCGGGCACGACTTCATAGATGCCCATGAACCAGTCCATCTCCCAGGAGGCGCAGCCGATCTCGCTGCACAGCTCGTAGCTGCCGCCGGACGCCTTCTCGGAATGGCTGAGGATCTGGAAGATGCCCGGCGATGTCGGTGCGCGATCCATGCCTGACGCGACGGTCCAGGTGCGAACCAAATCCCCGTTCTCAAAGGCGGCAAGGGACTGAGTGCGCAGGTTGACGACGATGCGCTTGCCCGGCACCGGATCGATGGGCAACATGATGTCGGGCGATGGGATGTTGATCATCTCTCCAACGACGAGCGAGACATCCCAATCGCGGTTGGGATTAGCAATTTCAACCTGGTAGAAGGGAATCCCGTTGCGCTGCGCGATGCCGTAACCGGTGTCTCCCGGCTCGACCTCGTGCTGATACGAGCGATAGCGCACGCGAACGGTGAACTCGTTCTGATTGTTGGAAACCGCTTCCCTCATCTTCTCAATGGAGTCGTTGGGCTCAATGTAGCGCAGCTCGCTGGTGCTCAACAGCGACTCGGTCTGAGCCGCGACGAAGTTGGCATAGACACCTTCGCGCACGCTGAGACCATTCTCATCGACCTCCAGCCATGAGGTCAGAGTCGCCTGATCGGTTGACCAGGCGAAACTCTCGTTGGTGAAAGGATCAAAGCCCTTGATGGTGAAGGGACGGCTGATGAAGGCGCGCGCCTGGGCCAGATACGGCGATGGATCGCGCGTGTCTGGTGGCACGGTTGTCATGATCAGATCGAAGTTCCTGGACTCCGCAATCAGCGTCAGATTGTTTTCCAGCGATGCCATGGTGGCCGCGATATCGAGGAACCGGCCGTCTGTGCCTTCGACGCCAACCACCTGCGTTCCATCCCAGTGGAAGCCGGCGTTGTACGGAAGAATCTTGGTCTCCTCCGTCAGATCAAGCAGGGTGTTCTGCGCCGACAAAAAATCGAGTGTCATCACCGGCTTGATGCCATAGCCAAAGGGAATGCCGCCAAGACCCACCGCTTTGGCGTTTTCGACGGTGGCGGCGGCATCCAGCACAAGGCCGATCTGCGCGGTGCTGACCTCCCATGTGCGGCCGACATCTTGCAGGCTGATAAGCGTCCCCTGCGACCACTGTCGCTGGAGCAGGGCCGCAGCTTCGTCGGCATTCATGCCGCCGATATCCTGTCCCAGGACCCAGACGTTGGGGAAAATGCGATTGCCAATGATGAAAGAGCCGAGATAGAGCGCCACCAGCAGCACCGGCAGGAGCGCCAGACCGAACGTGACCACCCGGTACTGACGCAAATACCACTGTGCGTCGCGCATCAGGACGAGCGCACGGCCTTTCAGAACCTCGACATCGAACGCTGCCGGCTCATAGGGCGCGCGGCTCATGACGGGGCGTTCGACCGGAAGCGTCCCGATTGCCGGATCGCCTTCATTTGGTTGTGGCTCGCGCCGCACAACCATCTGCTTGCGCTGGCGAGCGGCGCTCCGCTCACGCGCGCGCCCTCGTTGTCGCCGATCGGGTTGGTAAATGTCCATTGGATCTGCCCTGAATACCGACTCTCATGATTACGATTGATGTCCTCTATTGTATGAGAAAGTGCATAAATCGCGACATGCCATGATTTTTGTCATGTTTTTCCAAGACTACCCGGATGATGTTGTGAGAAATGCTGAATTCGGTTCTAATACTCGGACGATATACTTCTCATCCGGTTCTGGACGAGTACTCAATGTTCTCTCACACACTGCATAGCCTGATCAACCGACTTCTCAATGCCGTCCCCCTGCTGATCGCGGTGATCGCGGCTCTGGTGGTGGCGTCATTCATGTTGGTGGCCCTGAATGCCGACGTGGGCACCGCCTACACCGCGATGTTTCAGGGAGCGTTCGGCACGGAGAATGCGACCGCCGAAACCCTGGTGAAGTCCATCCCCATCCTCTTTGTCGCCATCGGCATTTGCATCGCCTTTCGCGGAAACGTCGTCAACATCGGCGGCGAAGGGCAGATGATCTTTGGCGCGCTGGCTGGCGTCGCGGTGGCCCTGTGGATCGGCGAGTCGCTGGGATGGCTGGTTATCCCGCTGGCGCTGATCGCCGGATTTCTGGCCGGCGGTTTCTTTGGCGGACTGGCGGGGTACCTGAAAGCCTACTTCAACGTCAACGAAATCCTCAGCACCATCATGCTGAATCAGGTGGCCGTGCAGATCATGAACTTTATGCTCAACGGTCCACTGCTCGACCCCGCCACAGCAGGATCGAACAACATCCCCAAGACCGCGCGCATTGCCGAGATCGCCGAGCTGCCCCGCCTGGTATTTGGGCTGCCCGGCATGTCCGAGCCACTGTTCGACCGTACCCGGCTGCACTTCGGGTTCGTGGTTGCTGTAGCGCTGGCCATCTTCATCTATATCCTGCTGTGGCGCACCTCGATCGGCTACCGCATCCGTGCTGTCGGCTATAACGAGCGGGCCTCGCGCTATGCCGGAATCAATGTCAAGCGTCAGATGATCCTGGCGATGTTCCTGGCAGGGGGCTGCGCCGGGCTGGCCGGGGTGGTGCAGGTACTCGGATTACAGTATCGCTTGCAGACGGATGGTTCGCCGGCCGGTTTCACCGGCGGCGCCGGGTTCAACGGGATTGTCGCAGCGCTCTTTGGCGGCCTGAACCCCTTCGGCGCTATCCCAGCGGCGATTTTCTTCGGCGGTCTGCTTGTAGGCGCGCAGAATATGCAGCGCGCAGTGGGCATCCCGGCGGCGCTGGTGACCACCATCAACGGCCTGATCGTCGTGTTCGTGGTCAGCAGTCAGATTTTCAACCAGGTACGCAGTCGTCGCCGGCTCAAACAGCCTCCAGCTCCTGAGCGCGTGGAGTCGCGGACGGCAGTTGCGGAGAACCCCACATGATCGAAAGCATCCTGGCGCCCAGTGTTTTTGCATCCGCCATGCGACTGGCGACGCCCTACATGTTTGCCGGCATCGGCGAGATGTTCGGCCAGCGCAGCGGCGTCCTGAATCTCGGCGTCGACGGCATCATGCTGATGGGCGCATTCTTTTCCTACTATGTTGCGCTGATGACCGGAAACCTGCTGCTGGCGCTGCTGGCCGCAGTGCTGATCGGCGCCATCATGGGGCTGGCCATGGCCTTCATCAGCGTCACTCTCAAGGCAGAGCAGGGCATCAGCGGCATCGGCGTGTACCTGTTCGGGCTGGGCATGAGCGAACTGCTGTTTCAGAAGCTGGTCGGCACTCCGCGCTCGGTCGAGGGCTTTCCGCGCATCGCCATCCCCATTCTCTCGGACATTCAGTTTCTGAGCATCGGCGAGATTTTCTTCAACCATAACCTGCTGGTGTACGTGGCCTTCGCCCTGGTGCCGATCGCCGCGCTCATCCTCAACCGGACGCCGTTCGGGTTGATGATCCGCGCGGTGGGGCAAAACCCGGAAGCAGCCGACGCGATGGGCATCAGCGTGGTGCGCGTGCGCTACGCCACCGTCATTATCGGCGGCATCCTCGCCGGCATCGCGGGGGCGTCGTTGTCAACCGCGCTGCTCAAGGTGTTTCAGCAGAACCTGACGTCCGGCCTGGGGTTCATCGCCGTGGCGCTGGTTTACTTCGGACGATGGCGCCCGTTCGGAGTTCTCGCCGGGGCGCTGCTGTTCAGTTTCGTGAACGCATTGCAGCTCCAGATCAGCGCGCTCGGCATCGATGTGCCGTCCGAGTTCGCGGTCATGGCGCCCTATGTGATCACCATCATTGCGTTAGTCTTCGCCGCGAAGCAGACGGAAAAGCCAACTGCGCTGACCAAGCCGTTCGATCGTGGCGGGTGATGACGAATTTTCGCGTAGCACAGGGAGGTTTTTGACACTATGAGCAAATCCATTCGTGTCGTCGTGCTGGTCATGTTTGCGCTCTCGGCGCTGGCTCTGCTGCCGGGCGCGGCTGCGCAGGATGACGTGTTCCGGGTCGCCGCTGTCGCGCCAAGCGCAACCAATGACCTCGCCTTCAGCCAGAGTATGTTCGATGCGCTGACGCTGGTCGACGAAGAAATGGGCGATGCCTTCGAATTCGTCTTCCAGGAAGGGACGTTTGTGGTCGACGACGCGGCGGTCGCGCTGCGCGAGTGGGCAGCGTCGGGCGAATACGACCTGGTCATCGCGCACGGTTCGCAGTACGGTGCGATCATTGAGGAACTTGCGCCGGATTTTCCTGATGTCGCCTTTGCCTGGGGCACCGATGTCAACACCTTCGGCCTGGACAACGTGTTTGCCTACACTGCGGCGTCCGATCAGGGCGGCTACATCAATGGCTATGTCGCCGCCATGCTGAGCGAATCCGGCAACATCGGCGTCGTCGGCCCGATCGAAGTGGGCGATGCCAAGCTGTACGTCGACGGGTTCAAGGTCGGCGCAGTCGCCGCCAACCCGGATGCGTCCGTCAACGTCACCTATATCCAGTCGTTCAGTGACGTTCCCCTGGCCACCGAGGCCGCCAATGCTTTCGTCGCCAACGGCGCGGACATCCTGACCGGCACGGCGCAGATGGTGGTCGGCCCGATCGCCGTCGCGCAGGAATTTGATCTTTCCGTGGTTCGGCACCCAGTCGAGCCAAGCCGAACTGTCGGCTGAGTCAGGCGTTCTCTTCCAGGTTTACCGTTTTGACGTCATCCTCAAAGACATGATGGCCAAGATTGGCGAGGGCACGCTTGGCGGCGAGGCCTATGTCATTACCCTGGAAAATGGCGGCCTGGAAATGGTCCTCAGCGAAGCGGTTGCCGCTGAAGACGCCGCTCAGATTCAGGAATGGGTCGACACGCTGACCGCAGGCATCATCTCCGGCGAAATCGTGCCGCTCCCGACTGAGCCAGCGGCTACTCCCGAAGCGGGCGGCTAAGCTCAAATTCAGTTCCTTTGATACGTCTCGGGGTGTCGCTTGCGGCGCCCCGACGATGTTTTTCGTCAAAAATGACCGATTTCGCTGCTTCTTCGCACCGCGAATCCAGTAATTTTTGTTGAGACTCGTTATAATAATTTTAGGACTAAGGCTGGCTGAACTTCGATGACGACCCCGACAGTAATGGACAAACCGCGCATTCAGGAAATGCGCATGAGCGGCATCGTCAAGCGCTTTCCCGGCGTGCTGGCGGTCGATCATGTCGATTTTGACGTGCGCTCGGGCGAGATTCACGCTCTGCTCGGCGAAAATGGCGCGGGCAAGAGCACCTGATGAAGATGCTCTATGGGTTGTACCACCCCGACGAAGGGACGGTGCTGCTCAACGGCGCGGCGGAGCGAATCCGCTCGCCGCATGACGCCATCCGGCGCGGGATCGGCATGGTCCATCAGCACTTCATGCTGGTGCCCTCGCTGACCGTCGCCGAAAATGTGGCGCTTGGCCTGAAGTTTTCGAAGCGCTGGCAGCTCGACCTGAAGTCGGTGATCAAGCGGCTGCGCGAGCTTTCCGAGCAGTACCGGCTGAAGGTCGACCCGGAAGTGCCGATCTGGCAGCTCGCTGTCGGCGAGCAGCAGCGCGTGGAGATTCTGCGAGCGCTGTACAAGGGCGCCGCTCTGTTGATCCTGGACGAGCCGACTGCTGTGCTCACGCCTGGCGAAGTCGATGATCTGTTCCGCGTGCTGCGCCAGGCCAAGGCCGACGGCATCGGTACGATCTTCATCACCCACAAGCTGCACGAGGTGCTGGCGATCACCGACCGGGTCACGGTTCTGCGTGACGGCCGCCGCGTCGATACGATTCCAACCGCGGATGCGACACGCGCGCGTCTGGCCGAGATGATGGTGGGCCGTCCGGTCGTGCTGGAATACCAGCGGCCGCCGGCTGAACGCAAGGAGGAGCGGCTGCGCGTCACCGACGCCAAAGCGCTCAACGAGCGCGGTGAGCAGGGTCTGAAGGGCGTCACGCTGAGCATCAGCAGCGGCGAGATCGTCGGGCTGGCCGGGGTGTCCGGCAATGGCCAGCGCGAACTGGCCCAGGTGATCATGGGACTTCGTGCGCTGCAAGGCGGCACGATCATGGTCAACGGCGCGGATGTGACCGGCAAGTCGGCGGCCTTCATACATAACATCGGGGTGGCGTACATCCCGGAAGAGCGCATGGTGGACGGCGCGATCAAGGAGTTCACCTGCGCGGAAAACTACATCCTGCAAGATCACAGCGCGGCGCCCTTCGCGCGCGGTGGGGTGTTCATGAACTACCGCGCCATCGAAGCGGCGTGCAGCGACGCGATCAAGCGCTACGAGATCAAGACGCCGGGGACAGATACGCCGCTCAAGAACCTCTCCGGCGGCAATATTCAGAAGCTGATACTGGCGCGCGAGCTTTCGCGCAAACCCGGGCTGCTGATCGCCGCGCAGCCCACTCGCGGGGTGGATATCCGCGCGACCGAGTACATCCATTTACGCCTGCTGGACGAACGTGCACGCGGCACCGCCATCCTGCTGATCTCGGAAGATCTCGACGAGATCATGGCGCTTTCGGACCGAATCGCCGTGATGTATGAAGGACGCATCATTGGCGTGGTCGACCGAGAGCGCGCGACGGTGCGGCAGATCGGCGCCATGATGGCAGGCTCGACACTGGAAAGTGATGCAACATGAAATTCTGGACGCATTACCACACACCGCAAACGGTCGATGAAGCGCTGGCGTTACTGACGCAGTACGCCGGTCAGGCGCGGGTGATCGCCGGCGGCACCGACTTGCTGGTCGATGCGCGAGCGGAAGGCGAAGCCGCCGCTGAGGCGCTGGTCGATGTTACGTCGATCGCCGATCTCCGCGAGATCACTGAAGTCGACGGGCGAATCGTCATCGGCGCAGGGGTGACCCACTCGCAGATCGTGAAATCGGCGCTGCTGCAAGAAGGCGCCACCTGCCTGGTGGAAAGCTGCGGCGTGGTCGGCGGGCCTCAGGTCCGCAACGTGGGGACGCTCGGCGGCAATGTCGCGCATGCGCTCCCCGCCGGCGACGGCACCGTTTCGCTGGTGGCCCTCGACGCTGAAGTCGAGATCGTCAAGGATGGCGTCCGCCGATGGGCGCCGATCCGCGAGATGTATCTGGGGCCGGGCAAGTCACTGCTCGATTCCACCCGCGACCTGCTGCTGCGCTTCCGCTTCCGCCCGCACGGAACGGCCGAAGCGACGGCGTTCAGCCGTATCATGCGGCCGCAAGGGGTGGCGCTGCCAATCCTGGGCTGCGCGGTCTGGCTGCGCCTTGATGCCTCGACGCGCTCGACCATTGTCGAGTCGCGGGTGTGCATCGCTCCCATCTCGCCGACGCCCAACCGAGCCTCGGAGGTCGAGGCGGCCCTGGTCGGGAAGCCGGCCAATCAGGAGACTATCGAGCGGGTGGCGGAGTTCGCCATGGGCGCGCTGCACCCCCGCACCAGCAAGTACCGCGCGACCGCGGAGTATCGCCAGGAGATGATCGCCGTCCTGCTCAAGCGGACGCTGACCGCCGCCGTCGAGCGCGCCTCCGGCAACTGAAGGCCATAACACGAACGACAGGATGGAGGACGGAGACCGGCGCCGCCGACTTCACAGTCCTCATCATTCACACCAGACAGACGAATAAAGGGCAATGACGATGGCAGAACTGAGCATTATCGTAAACGGACAGAAACACGCGCAGGAGGTCGATTCCTCGCGCACACTTGCGCAGTTCTTGCGCCTCGATCTCGGCTTGACGGGCACCAAGATCGGCTGCGAGGAAGCGGAGTGCGGGATCTGCACCGTGCTGGTCGATGGCACCCCGGTCGATTCCTGCATTTACCCGGTTTTCAAAGCCCAGGGTCGAAGCATCACCACCATCGAGGGGTTGGCCGAGGGCGAAACGCTGCATCCGCTCCAGACCAACTTTGTGGCGCATGGCGCGGTGCAGTGCGGCTACTGCACGCCAGGCCTGATCATGACCTCGGCGGCGCTGCTGGAGGAGAACCCGGACCCCAGCGATGACGACATCAAGGGCGCGCTGAAGGATACGTTCTGCCGCTGCACGGGCTATACCAGCGTCATGCAGGCCATCCGCTCGGCGGCGCGCGAGAAGCGCGGCCTACCCCCGCTGACGGTGAACGATCCGGTCGTCGATGAGCCGATGGAAGCGATTTCGAAGTCCGTGCCGCCCCAGGGCGTCTACGACAAGGTGACCGGCCGCGCCAAGTTCACCGACGATTACGTCTTCCCGGACATGCTTGTCGCCCGAACGCTGCGGTCGCCCTATCCGCATGCCAGGGTGCTGGCCGTCCATACCGAAAAAGCCAAAGCGCTGCCCGGCGTGCATGCCGTGCTGACCTCTGCCGACGTGCCCGGCGAAAACCTGCATGGGCTGGTGTACCGTGATTGGCCGGTGCTGTGCGGCGACAAGGTGCGGTATGTGGGCGATGCGGTCGCCATCGTAGCCGCCGACAATGACGACCTTGCGGTCCAGGCGCTCGATCTGATCGAAGTCGAGTATGAACCGCTGCCGGTGGTCGCCGATCCCAAGTACGCCCACACGCCGGAAGCGCCGGTGCTGCACGAGAAACATCCGACCGGCAACCTGCTCAAGCACATCAAGGTGCGCCATGGCGACATCGAGCAGGGCTTTGCCGAAGCCGACGTGATCGTCGAGCGCGAGTATCGCACGCCGACGACCGAACACGCTTTCCTGGAGCCGGAGTGCGCCATCGGCGTGCCGAAGGGCTTCATGGGACACGAGAAGCTGACGGTGTATGTCGGCTCGCAGATCCCCTACCAGGACCGCGACCAGATCGCCAAGGCGATGGGGCTGCACGAGGAAGAGGTCCGCGTGATCGGCACGCTAATCGGCGGCGGCTTCGGCGGCAAGGAAGATATCGCCGGTCAGATTCACGTGGCCATGCTGGCGACGGTCACCGCTCGGCCGGTCAAGATGCTCTACTCGCGCCAGGAGTCACTGATCTTCCACCCCAAGCGGCACGCGACGATCATCAAGATCAAGACCGGCGCCAAGCTCGATGGACGGTTGACGGCCGTTCAGGCGGAACTGTATGGCGATGGCGGTGCCTACGCCTCACTGTCCGACAAGGTGATGACTCGGGCCACAACCCATGCGACCGGTCCGTATACCGTTCCGAATGCCAAGATCGACTGCTACGCCATGTATACCAATAACCTGCCATCGGGCGCGTTCCGCGGCTTTGGCGTGACCCAGTCGGCGTTTGCGGTGGAGCAGAACATGGATCTGGTCGCGGAAGCGATCGGCATGGACCCCTTCGAGTTCCGCCGTATCAATGCGCAGAAGGTGGGTGTGACGACGGCGACGGGGCAGCTCCTGCGCGAGTCGGTCGGCCTGCTCAAGACCATCGAGGATGTCCAGAACGACATGACGGCGCACCACAACGGCAGCGGCTTCCGCTGGTCGTGGCGTGAGGGCAACAAGGCTTTCGCCTGGGGGCTTGCCTGTGCGTACAAGAACACCGGTCTGGGCGGCGGCGCTCCGGACCGCTCCGAGGTCGAGATCGAAGCATTTGACGATGGCACGGTCGAGGTGCGGACCGCATCGGCTGACATGGGCCAGGGTATTGCCCACGTGGTGGCTCAGTGCGCGGCCGAGGAACTTCATCTGCCCTACGATCGCGTCAAAGTCCTCCTGTGCGACACCGATCTCTGCCCGAACGGTGGCCCGACGACGGCGTCGCGGCAGACCTTTATGACCGGCAATGCCGCGCGCCTGGCGGCGGTGGCGCTGCGCGAAGCCATGTCGCGTTCGGCCGCCGAGCTGATGGACGTGCCGCCGGAGCAGATCCGCTATGAAGAAGGCTTGCTGCGCTTCAATGGGCATTCTGTCGAAATGGGCGAGGTCGTGCGCTTCATGAAGAACAACGGTCTGTCGCCGCGCACCCGCCACGAATACTGGGCGCCCAAGACCAAGCCGCTGGGCGAGGGTGGCGACATGCACTTTGCCTTCAGCTATGCGACGCAGGCCGCGCTGGTCGAGGTCGATCTGGACACCGGCGAAGTGCACTGCCAAAAGGTCGTCTCCAGCACTGACATCGGCCGCGCCATCAACCCGATCATGCTGCAAGGGCAGATCGAAGGCGGCATCGTCATGGCGATGGGCAATTGCCTGACTGAGTCCTTCATCATGGAAGACGGCGTGCCCTGGTCGCGGCTGTTGTCGCGCTACAAGATGCCCGGCATCAAGCACGCGCCTGAAATCATCTCCCGCCTGGTCGAGGACCGCGCCAGTGACGGTCCCTATGGCGCCAAGGGTGTGGGCGAGATCCCGTCGATCAACACCAGCCCGGCGATCGCCAACGCCATCTACAACGCCGTGGGTGTGCGCGTCTTCTCGATCCCGGTGGATCAGGATGCGCTGCTGCGCGCGATGCGTGCCGGTCGCACGGAAGTGCATACGGCCTGGCATGACGTGAAATAGCTGCAGAATGAACTGACGGAACAGCGCGCGACCGCAACAGGCGACCGCTCGATCATTAAAAACATGAAGAGCTTGGGGTTCTTTTTCACGAATCCTCAAGCTCTTCAATTGTTATCTTAGTTTTATACTTTTACTGGGGCAAGTATTCAGGTTGTACTCAGCAGAGGTTAAGTTAGGCAGGTAAAAATCGGGTTAGGCCGTCTTTTTCCTGAACCTCTGCGCCGGATGCCTGGATGCTGACTCCAACTTCTCGGAAGCACCGAGACGAGGGCGGCCTCAAGATCCAGAGGGACGGAAGTCCTCACGTGGCGGGGAGAAAACCTCGACCAGCACGGTATCGTACACAGCGCGCGCACTGTGAAGCACATTGCTGGCAACGGCGTAGCTGTCGCCGGGATCCATGACCTTCATTTCGCCGCCGATGGTAAATTCGATTCTGCCGCTGACGACGTAGCCAACCTGTTCATGGACATGACTGTGCTCGGGGACGACTGTTTCGCGAGGCACGTACACTTCCAGCAGCATGATGTGTTCGGTCGTGCCCATGGTCCTCCGATACGCGCCGAAGGGCATCTTTACCTGGGGGGTGCTTTCATCCGTCACGAATTTGGGGGTTTCGTTCATAATCCGATGCTCCACGAAAGACGAGTTTTGACGTATTATGTCGGTGAGTGCTGCAATTGTCTACATGAATAGGACACCTGCACGGATGAGACGAGGACCCTTGCGCGAACTACGCGGTATCTCACCGAAAATCGCAAATCTACTCATGGCATTGCAGATGCGGAAAAATGGAAAATCAGAGGGGCGTCCCTTGATCTCTTCGGCGCCAGAACGCCCGATCATCTACCAGATCAACACCTGGGTGTGGTTAAACACCCTGAGCCGTCGTTACGGCGAGACGATTACACTTCATAACGTCCCCGAGGCAGAAGTCGACGCGCTCGCGCGGCCTGGGATCGATACCATCTGGCTCATGGGTGTGTGGCAGCGCAGCCCCGGTGGCCGTGAGAACGCCCTTAAGTACAAACACGAATACCGCGGCGCACTGCCGGACCTGACCGACGACGACGTCATCGGCTCTGCATATGCCGTCTACCAGTATGAGGTGGATGATCGCATCGGCGGCCGCGAAGGGCTGCGCGCTTTGCGCAAACGATTGCGGCGGCGTGGTCTATCGCTGATGCTCGATTTTGTCCCGAATCACGTTTCATTTGACCACCCCTGGTTGGACACGCACCCGGAATTCATCGTTCGCGGCAAGCCGGACGATGTCTTGCAGCGCCCCAGCGATTTTTTCTATCACACGACGCGAATGGGCGAGAAGCGCGTCTTCGCTTACGGGCGCGACCCACTCTGGCCGGGCTGGTCGGACACGGCGCAGCTCAATATCTTCAACCCAGGTTTGCGTCGGATGATCCACCGAACGCTGATCGACATCGCCAAGCAGTGCGACGGCGTGCGCTGTGATATGGCGATGCTGATGCTGACCGAGATCTTTGCCAGCACCTGGAACGGCTATGTAGGAGAAGCGCCGAACCGCGACTACTGGCGCGAGATGATCGGCGGAGTCAAAAAATACTATCCCGACTTCCTGTTTGTGGCTGAGGCTTACTGGGGCAAAGAATACGACCTGATCCTCCAGGGCTTTGATTTCGCCTACGACAAAGTGCTGTACGACCGTATCTATGAGGGCGATGTCCAGAAGCTGCGCCAGCACCTGCTGGCCGACATTCGCTACCAGCGGCATATGATCCGCTTCATCGAGAATCACGATGAGCGGCGTGCCCACGATGGGCTGGGCGCCAAACGCAGTTTCCCAACCGCTACGCTGATCTGCACACTGCCGGGTGGGGTGCTGCTGCACGACGGGCAGTTCACGGGCCGCCGGGTCAAGCTCCCCGTGCAAATCAAACGCCAGCCGGATGAGGTCGAACACCTCGACCTTGAGGGCTACTATATGCGCCTGCTCAAAGAGATTCAGTCGCCGATTTACCAGCGTGGCGAGTGGCGCCTGTTCGACGTCTACCCGATCGGCAGCGGCGACATCACCCACTGGAATCTTCTGGCGTATGGCTGGCGCGAGGCCGACAAAGGCTATCGGCTGATCGTCGTCAACATGACGCAGCATCCGTCGTATGGGCGGATCGACCTGTCGTCGTGGGAATGGCTGGCGGGGCACGAATGGAAGCTCTACGACGTGACGGACGACGCGGAATACGTCCGCGAGGGGAGCGCCATGAAGAGCGAGGGCCTGATCATCATGCTCGATCCGTTCGAGTCGCATGTCTTCCGCCTCGAGCAGGTCGCGGCGACCGCGCCGAAAAACGGCAACCACCGGCATCATGAACCGGTCGAGGTGCAGAAACGACAGGAACAGACCACCCGCTAGAGGTTGAGCCATCCGATCCTACGCCGGGGCGCCACCAGGGCCGCCGTTCGCTGCGCGTCTGGCGGATGCTGGCAGCAGCCTGTGGGGTGGCCATCCTGCAATGGATGAGCCTGGAAGATCACAGCGCCACGCTGCCAACCCTCCTTGGCCTGTTCGTTTCGTCGCTGGTTGCTTTTCGCCACGCAGCACTGTCTGATCAACCTGTCCGCGCCAACCTGCGGCTGGTTCTCAACGGCCTTGGGATCGGCCTGGGCACGTCGCTGACCGCGGCCCTACTGATGCTGCTCAAAACCGGCTGGCACGGCCATCTCTTTCCAGACTTCCCCCTGGGCATGATCGTCGATGTGCTTGTTCGCGCTCCGGCCTGGGGCGCTGCCGGCATGCTGGTCGGTCTGGGCGCGCTGCTCGCGTGCCATACCCTGCGTCCGCGTATGGCGCCCTGACGGCATCTGATGGTGAGGAACCGCGTCCGCGGCTCAATCGGCGACTGGATCCTCCTCACTTGTGTCCGAAACACCGCGCTCTGCCGATCCCGAATGCTGCAAGTTCAATTCGACAGGTAACAGCGGAATGCCAGCAGGAGAGGAACCATGGCACTTCATGTCAAGCAGACTGGAACTCCAGAGAGGCCGAGCATTGTCTTCTTGCACGGTATTGGCACCAGCGGCTGGATGTGGGAGAAACAAGTTGCTGCCTTCCCCGATTTTCACTGCCTCATTGTTGACCTGCCCGGACATGGCCGAAGCAATCACGCGCCCTGGGAGTCACTGGCGAACACTGCCGACGAGATAGCAGCGCTGATTCAGATGCGGGCCACCAACGGTCGGGCGCACGTCGTCGGGCTGTCGCTCGGTGGTTATGTCGGCCTGGTTCTGCTGGAACGGCATGAGAAAGTTGTGGAGCGTGCTGTGGTCAGCGGAGTCACCGCCGCGCCCATGCCCAACCGGTCGCTGCTGCCTGTGCAGCTCTGGCTGACATCCGCTTTCATGAAGCGGCGATGGGTACTGAACGCGCAGGCAAGGTCATTGAACGTCCCACCGGAGATGAAGTCCGCTTTCATCGAGGGCGTGCAGGCCATGTCGATGGAAGCCTACCGCCGGATCTGGGAAGAGGCGGCTGAGTTCGAATTGCCTGCAGCCCTGCGACACGTGAGCACGCCCACGCTGATCGTGGCGGGGGGGCGCGAATCGAAAGTGATCCTTGATGCAGTGGATGAGATTCCGAAGCTCATGCCCCGTGCTGAAGGGCGACTCGCGCCCGGGTTCGGTCACGGGTGGAACATCGAAGCCCCTGAACTGTTCAGCGCGATGGTCCGCGCCTGGATTACCGGTACCCCGCTGCCCACGGCACTGCAATCAACGCGCCGCAGCGATATCAGTGCCTGATCTTTGGAAGACGTCGCTCAGGGTTTGCCACGGGCGGCATCCAGAAGCAGGGCAGTCTTCTCCGCGATCTTGCTCAGCTCCTTCAGCCAGCGGGCGGCCTCGGCCTTGCGCTTGTCGCCACTGGCTTCGAACTGATCGTGCGCCAGCTTCATGAGGTTAGCGGCGCTGGCGAAGTCGCGGCGGTGATAGTAGGTCAGGCTGAGGTAGTAGAGCGTCTCCGCCCGCGCCGGGTTGACGTTGTAGGCCATGCGGAAGTGCTCCAGGGCAGTATCCCAGTCCTCCTCGCGAAAGGCCAGCATGCCGAGTCCGTAATGGGCGAGCAGCTCATGCTTGAACAGCTTGAGCGCCTGCTCGAAGTCAGTGCGCGCCTCGTCGAAGTTGGCGTCGTCGAAGTGCATCAGTCCGCGGGCGGCATAGTACTCCGGCTGATTCGGGAACGCGGCGATGGCCTTGTTCATCGAATCGACCGAATTGTTGAAATCGAGCTTGCGATAGTACTCAATCGCGCGTTTGTAATACTCGTCGGCTTCAAACCGGGTAAACCCGAGCCGCTGGTTCAATCCGCCGGCCACTATTCGATCCCTTTTCCCACTCGCAGCATGCCTGACTCTATAATAGTGCTATCGGCGCTTTACAAGAAGGTATGATGGGTTAAACGAGATGGATTTTGAACTGAGCCAGGAACAGAAAATGTGGCAGCGCACGGTGCGCGACTTCTGTGAGGCGGAGATCAAGCCCTTCGCCGCCGAAGTCGACGAGTCCGCAACGCTGCATTGGGACGCCATTCGCAAGATGCGCGACATCGGCCTGACGACGCTGGAAGCGCCGGAAGACCTGGGCGGTATTGAGATGGATACGATCAGTGTCGTGATCGCACTGGAAGAACTGGGGCGGGTCTGCGGGTCGACCGGGTTGTCGATTGCCGCGCACAACGGTCTGGGCTGCGCGCCGATCAAGCGCTGGGGCACGCCGGAACAACAGCGCCGCTGGTTCCCGCTTTTATTGGACGGCACACACCTGGGCGCGCTGGCCCTGACGGAACCGCAGGCCGGGTCCGACCTTCTCGGCGGGGTGCAGACCACGGCCGTGCTGCGCGACGACCAGTGGGTGATCAACGGGTCGAAGGCGTGGATCACCAATGCCGGGATCGCACCGGTGATTAACGTGCTGCTGCGCACGGGCAGCAGCGGCAGTTCGCGTGATTTCAGCATGATCCTTGTGGACACGACGGCCGCAGGGCTGACCATTCACCCGCCTGAGAAGAAGATGGGCCTGAAGGGATCGCCGACGCACATGCTCAGTTTCGAAGATGTGCGCGTGCCGGCCGACTCGCTGCTGGGCAAGGAGGGCAGCGGCTTCTACCAGACCATGCAGACGCTGGACAACGGCCGGATCGGCATCGGCGCGTTGAGCCTTGGCCTGGCGCAAGCCGCCTTTGAAGAAGGCGTACGCTATGCCCGCGAGCGGCGCGCTTTTGGCAAACCGATCAGCGAGCATCAGGCCATCCAGTGGATGATCGCCGACGCGGCTCTGGAGATCGAGGCGGCACGGCTGATGGTCTACAAGGCCGCCTGGCTGAAGGATCAGGGGCGCGATTTCGGCAAGGCCGCCGCAATGGCCAAGTTGATGGCCAGTGAAGTGGCGGAGAAGGTGGCGCGCAATGCCATTCAGATTCATGGCAGCTACGGTTACAGCCGCGAGTTCCCGGTGGAACGCATTTACCGCGACCAGCGCCTGATGACCATCGGCGAGGGCACCAGCGAGATTCAGCGTATGGTGATCGCGCGGCGGGTGCTAAGGAAATGGACGGCAGTGAAAGATGAGACATGAGGGATGAGGACCGAACGCACAGCATGACAACGCTTCGAACGCTCCTTAGACCTAATGCCGCCAGCGGTTCGATGCAGCGCGTGCAGGCGCGCGTGCGTTATCTGCTCATCGGCGCGGCGCTGGTGACGTTGCTCTATCCGCTCTCGGAAGCCGGGTTCATCCAAGCCGTGATCTATCTCGTCCTGTTCTGTGTCTTCTTCGGCGCGGGTGTCGCCTTTGTCGCAATCAATCGCCGCTGGGCGTGGCTGGGACTTCTGGCCGGGACCTGGCAGTCGCTGCTGGGCATCATGTATCTGGTCGAGGCGCAGACTCGCACGCCGGACACAATGCTGACGGTGGTGTTTTTCGCTGGATTCCTCATTTTCGACAGCATCATTATCTATGCGCTTCTGGAATTCGTCTTCGTCGAAGTGCGGCGTATGTCCAACGCCGTCATCTACGCCGCCATCACCGTCTATATCCTGCTGGGATACATGTTCGCCCCGGCTTACATGTGCATCGAGACGATCACCCAGGCCACGATGGGGACGACGGCCTTCATGATCTCTTATGCACCGGAGACGGCGCTGTACTGGCAGAAGTTCGTGTACTACAGCTTCGTCACGCTGACAACGATGGGTTATGGCGACATCGTGCCATTAACCTCGTGGTCTCAGGCATTTGCGGCCCTCGAGGGCCGCGCTGGGGTGCTTTACATCGCTATTCTGATTGGCCGGCTGGTAGGGCTGAACAGCAGCGGGAACGCGGCGAATGCAGAGTAACCTTCGACGCGGGCGGCATGGTCAATGGGGAAAGAAAACGAGGACTGAGCAATGTGCCGGCCAGTTGGCCGTACTTGCTCAGTCCTCCGTGTTGTGAAGTCGAATGGGGCCGATCACCTGCGCCGCCAAGATCAGGGCAAGTTCATCAACTCCTTGAAGAGCGTGGGCAGAGCGCTCGGCTCGTAGGGCTTGATCAGGAAACGGTTCGCGCCGGCGGCCAGCGCCCGATCCTCGACATCCATGCCAGAGGCCATGACAATGGGCGTCTCTTTGAACTGGTCCATCGCGCGCAGCTTGCGAATGAGGGTAATGCCGTCGATATCGTTCAGCCGGTAGTCCACCAGGAACAAATCCGGGGGATTGGCTGCGGCCAGGGTCAGCGCGTCGGTACCGGTCCGTGAGAACTCGAGAGCATAACCGTAGACTTCCTCGAGAAGGATGCGGAGCAGTCGAATCGAGGTCTGGTCATCCTCGACGATCAATACCTTCGCCATGCGAGCCTCTTCTACGCTGCTGGCAGGCCATTCGGGCCGGATCGACCTGGCCTGCCATTCAGAATGCGTTGTGGATCAACGTAACAGCAATTGCAATTCAGTGTACCGTGTTATCGGCGGGCTGTCTATCCAGCTTGGCGATCGCAGCGTTCTCCAGTACGGTTTTCCCCTCCAGTGCAGCTTCCAGCGCCTGATCGATGTTATCGACCATGATGAACCTGAGCTTGTTGCGCACCTCTTCCGGGATGTCGTCGATGTCGTTAGCGTTCTTCTTCGGCAGGATGACCGTATCGACGCCGAGGCGATGCGCCGCCAGCACCTTGTCCTTGATGCCACCAACGGGCAGCACCAGCCCACGCAGCGTGATCTCGCCGGTCATGGCGACATTGGATCGCACCGGTCGACCTTCGAGAAGTGATGCCAGCGCCACGGTCATAGTGACGCCAGCCGAGGGACCATCCTTGGGAACGGCGCCCTGCGGCACGTGCAGATGGATGTCGTGTTTGTCGAAATGGTCTTCGGCCAGACCGAAAGTCGCCGCTTTGGAGCGCACCACGCTGAGGGCGATTCGGGCGCTTTCCTGCATAACCTCGCCGAGCTGGCCGGTGTACTGGAAGCCCTTGCCGCCGGGCATTTGCGTCGCCTCCACGAACAGGACATCGCCGCCGAAGGGTGTCCAGGCCAGACCGGTGGCCACGCCGGGACGGTCGGTACGCTCTTCAAGCTCGGTGCGATAGCCGAAGCGCGGCTTGCCAAGCAGCTTACGCACCTCCTTGGGGTCGATCTCGACCTGCTCGTTGGCGCCTTCGGCGATCTGCGTGACGATCTTGCGCATCGCCCGGCCGATCTCGCGTTCCAGTGTGCGGACGCCTGCCTCGCGCGTGAAGTCGCGGATGATGTCCTGCAAGGCCGCCTCGGTCACGGTGACTTCGTCCTTGCGCAGTCCGTTCTCGCGAAGCTGGCGCGGGACGAGATACTGCTGGGCGATGGCGATCTTCTCGGTCTCGGTATAGCCGCTGAGCTGGATGATCTCCATACGGTCGCGCAGCGGGCCAGGGATCGGATCGAGCTCGTTGGCGGTGGTGATGAAGATGACCTCACTGAGATCGAACGCGATATCCAGATAGTGATCGCGAAACTCGTTGTTCTGCTCGGGGTCCAGCACTTCCAGGAGTGCGCTGGCCGGGTCGCCGCGGAAATCGCGCCCGAGCTTGTCGATCTCGTCGAGCATGATGATCGGGTTGCGCGATTCGACACGACGGATGGTCTGCACGATGCGGCCGGGCATGGCGCCGATGTAGGTGCGGCGGAAGCCTCGGATCTCGGCTTCGTCGCGCACGCCGCCCAGGCTCATGCGGATGAACTTGCGCTCCATCGCACGGGCAATTGACGCGCCCAGGGAGGTCTTGCCGACGCCGGGTGGACCGACGAAGCAGAGAATGGCGCCCTCGCGGTTGCGGCGCACAAAGTCGACGTTCTTGGCGGCTTCCACTTCTTCGCTGCGTTCCATGCGCAGCTTGCGCACGGCGAGGTACTCAAGGATGCGCTCCTTGATGTCCTTCAGGCCATAGTGGTCTTCGTCCAGCACCTGACGGGCGTGAGCGATATTCAGATTGTCGCTGGTCCGCTTGCTCCATGGCAGGCTGGTGAGCCAGTCAAGATAGGTGCGAATGACGCCGTACTCCGCCGCCGCCGTCGGCAGCTTGGAGAGGCGATCCAATTCACGCTGGGCTTCTTTCTCAGCTTCCTCCGGCATGCCGGATTCGGCGATTTTCTTGCGGAACTCGTCGATTTCGACGGCCTGCTCGTCGCCTTCGCCCAGCTCGCGCTGGATGGCCTTGAGCTGTTCGCGCAGGTAGTACTCGCGCTGAACTTTCTCCATCTCGCTCTGGGCTTCGGTCTGGATCTTGCGTCCCAGTTCCAGGACTTCGAGTTCCTTGCCGAGGATCGTCATCAGCCGGCGCAGTTTGGCCTCGGCGCTGTCCAGTTCGAGAATTTCCTGGGCATCCGCCAGATCGATGCGGATGTACGTGGCCACGGTATAGACGAGCTGAAGCGGATCGCTGACGTTGAGCGTCTGCGAAATCAGCTCACCCGGGATGCTGGGGACCAGTTCGGCCAGGCGGGTGAACATGCCGACGACGTTGCGCGTCAGGGCCTCGACTTCCAGCGAGCTTTCGACCGTCTCCGGAACGGCATGGATGCGAGCGCGCAGGTACGGTTCGGTCACCGTGTAGTCGTCAATTTTGACGCGAGTCACGCCCTGGACCAGCATGCGAATCGTGTCGTCCGGCGCGCGGAACAGCCGGTGAATCGCGGCCACCGTGCCCACTCCATAGATTTCGTCGGGGCCGGGGGTTTCCAATTCGGGGTCGCGTGCGCTGACCAGACCGATCAGTCTGCTGCCGCTGACGGCGTCGTCGACCAGCCGGATGCTGCGGGGCTGCCCAACGGTCAGCGGCACGATCGTCTGCGGGTAGACCACCAGCCCGCGCAGCGGGAGGATGGGCAGCTCTTCGGGCACATTCACCAGGTCGGCTTCGTCGTCGTCGATATCGTCTGACATATCGTCCGACAGACCGTTCATGTCGTTCGACAACTCGCCGATGTCGTTCGACGCTTCGTCCGACGAGTCCACGTCGTCAGACGCGCTCAGCTCGGCCTCAGCGATCGGAGATTCCTGGACGATGTCTTCGTCTGGCTGAATGTCTTCTCTTTCGTCGTCTTCGACGGAGTCGTTGACGTCGATTTTTTTGTTCATCGCTCATCGCTCATCCTTTTCCGCGTGGCTCTCGATCACGATCGGGTGAGCCACCCTCTTTGAAGGGTCGTCCTACCAGTATAGTCACGGCTCGTAAAAGCAACGTTAGATGTACGAACCGCTCAAACGTCGCTTCTCAGCGATTGGTGAGAGCCGTGTTAGAAGCGCGTCGGACTGGCGGCACCGTTAGAACTCGTACTCATCGAAGTCGCGCGCCAGTTGGACCGGCCCGTCGTAGGCATCCTGCGCCTCGCCGACAAGCGGTTCGGGGTCGGTGTTCCACACCTGATAATGGATGAGGTAGAGGGACTTCGCGCCGCACTCGGCGGCCAGTTCACCCGCCTGCCGGGCGCTGGAATGGCCAGGCCCCTTGCCGGCAGCCTCGTGAATCAGCAGATCCGCGTTGCGTCCCAGGTCGGCCAGGCCCGGAATCGGTTCGGTGTCGCAGGTATAGGCGAGGACACCGCGCGTGCGCTTGTTCAGCACCCGCAAGCCGATGGTGGGGATGAAGTGCTTTGTCGGAAAAGCGGTGATGACGAAATCATCATTTTCCAGAACGAAGGCCCGGTCGCACTCCTGCACGCGGTGAAACGTGACGGGGAAGAAACCGGGCCAGGTATCCCACGAGAATGCCTGCATCATCTCTTCGATGCGGTCGAGGCAGTGTGCCAGGCCATAAATGCGAAGCGGCGCCGAACGACCGAGCAGCCACATGTGCATCAGCATGTTGGGCACGCCAGAGACGTGATCCGGATGGAAATGCGTCAAGATCATTTCCGTCATGCATTTGTCGTCGATGCCGAGCTTATGCAGCTTGCCGAGGGGATTCGTGCCACAATCGACCAGGATTGGACAGGTATCGCCTTCCAGGATGAAGTGGGTATTATCGTGCTCGGCGTCCGAGACCGCAGCCGCCGAGCCGAGAATGATGATGCGAGCCATCGTCCGTGCTTTCCGTCAGCGTTACTTTCACCCCTCCATTGTAGTACACGATTTTGACGGCGCTGCGTGACAATTGGTTAGCAGATCGAAACGTAGCGATCTGCTCAGCTTCCCATGGTGATCTGCATGACCCAGGGCGTGATGTAGGCCTCGATGGCGGCGGCGAGGATGAGACCGGGCAGGATCAGCCCGATACCGATCTTCACTGTGTCGCCGAGCGCCTGGGTCAACGCGCCGCCGACGGTCATGCCGGCCGGCAGACGGGTGACGACGGCGCCCAGCCTCAGCGCCGCGGCCGTCGCCAGGACGATGACCGGGATCTCGATGATACCGTGTGTGAGCACGGCCGGCACCATGAAAGCGGGGCTGTAGCCGGAGGCGACGAGCTGGGCCACGATATAGCCCAGGATGACGTAGACGGGGGGCGTCAGGATGAGGGCGGCGGTCCCGAAGCTGAAGATCGAGAGCAAGGTTGCGCCCAAAAGGATGCGCCCGTTTTGCCAGGCAATGGCCAGAACCGGATTGGTCTGGCCGAAGAACAGGCCCGTGTAGAACTGAATGTCGGTGGCCACGGCCGTAAAGGGCTGGTCGCTGGGAAGGTGGAGCTGCCATTCGGGAAGCTGGCCGAGCAGGAAGCCGCCTACGAAGGCCGCGACGAACACCACGACGGTGACGATCAGCGCAAGACGCAGCCGACTCAGGCTGAGGCCGATGCCACGACGGTACCAGTCGACCAGACTGCGTGCGCGGCCGCCTTGATCATCGACCGCCAGGATCGATTGGACGATGCGGCGGATCATGCCACGCAGGTTGATGGTGTCGAGGGTGCGGCCGAGCAGCTCCTCACGATTGAAAATACTGTTGCCGACGCGCAGGAGCAGGACCACGACGATGAACATCCCGCCGATGATCGCCCACAGCGCGCCAATGCCGTTGGGCGACTCGGCGTCCGGCGCGAGGAACATGATGGCGCTCTCGCCCTGAATCAGCAGCGCCATGGGAATGATGATGAAGCTCGCCAGCAGGTTGGCGGCGCGGGTGCTGGTCGCCTGACTACTGACCACGACGGCCCCGGTGACCATCACCAGTGCCTGCACGGTGGTGATCAGGATGATCTGCGTGATCAGCCAGAAGTGCGGCCGCCATTCCAGATCGCCCATCAGCAAAAAGCTCAGATACACGAGCATGCCGCCATAGCTGGAGATGAGCGGCGGGAGCATGGCTGCCAGCGTCTTGCCGATGTACAGCTCGGTATTGGAGAGCGGCGTGCTGAGGAGCGGCTCCAGGCTGCGGCGCTCTTTTTCGCCGACGAACGTCTCCAGTGCGATGACCAGCGAAATCGAGATTGGGAAGAAGCCGACGATCATCAGCAGGAAGGGGATGGTCCGTTCGCCGATGATCTGCGCGCCGAAGCCCTCCAGGTAGCTGGCAAATTCGGAGGCGACGAACTGCGCCAGGAAGGGAAACAGGAAGGTCAGGATGACGATCGGGCCGATGATGCGCCAGTCGCGGAAACTGTCGCGGACTTCGCGCCGCGTGATGATGAGCGCGTTACTCAACGTCCTGAAAAAGCCACCGGTGGCGGCGGGGATAGCGATGCCTTCGAGCGGTTCAAGCGGCTTAACGGACGTTTCCACGCTTTGCGTCTCCTTGCACTTCGTCTTCTTTGACCACTTGCAGGTAGATGTCTTCGAGGCTGCGGCTGATGGGCGACAGGGAGACGATATCGACACCCAGACCAACCGCATGGCGGATGACCGCAGGGTTGGTGATGTCCGGCTCGGCGACCCGGTACTGAACCCAGTCGGCACCGGTCTCGTTGATGTGGAGCTTGCCCATGAAGGCCTCTTCCAGTTCCTTGGCGTAGCCGTTCATGACCTCTCGGACGCGCAGTTCCATCACCGGTTCGCCGGCAAAGCGACGCGCCAGATCGGCGAAGGTGCCGTTGGCAATGATGCGCCCGTGGCGGATGATGGCGATACGGTTGGCGAGGCTCTGCGCTTCGCTCAGATTGTGAGTCGTGATCAGGAAGGTGCGGCGGTCGCGCTGCAACTCGATGATGGCGTCGCGCACCAGCTTGGCGCTCTGCGGGTCCATGGCCGATGTAGGCTCGTCGAGCAGCAGCACCGGCGGATTGTGCAGCATCGCGCGGACCAGCGCGAGCTTCTGCTTCATGCCTTTGGAATATTCGCCCAGCTTCTTGCCCAGGGCGAAGGTCAGCCCGAAGCGCTCCATCAGGTCATAGGTCCGCTTCTTGCGCTCTGCGGCGGACAGGCGATAGACGCGGCCGAAGAAGTCGAGATACTCGACGGCCTTCATACGCTCATACAGACCATGCTGCTCCGGCAGGACGCCGACGTTGGCGCGCACCTGTTCCGGCTGTTTCACGACATCGTACCCGGCAACACGCGCCGACCCGGACGAGGGCGCCAGGATGGATGTCAGCATGCGCACCGTGGTGGTTTTGCCTGCGCCGTTCGGCCCCAGAAGCGCCAGCACGCTGCCGGCGGGAATGTCCAGGTTGACCCGGTCGACGGCGAGGAAGTCGTCGTAAAGCTTGCTGAGCTCTTGTGCTTCGATCATCAATGGATTCCAGTAGCCCTAACGGCTAAGAAGTGACCCACGCTCATTATCTCACAGGAACCGCGGCATAGCCTTAAACAATCGGTGAGCGCACGTCCAGATCGACCATGACATTTGTCAGGGGTTGGAGCGGCTTTCTTGACTCAGCCATGTGTTCGTATTATACTATGTTCAATTGAACATAGATGCACAAGGATATAGGGCTGCGATGTCGATCCGATACGCCATTCTGGGCATGCTGAGCTGGCAGCCGCTGACGGGCTATGACCTGAAACAGTACTTCCGGGACTCCCTGACCATGTACTGGTCGGGCAGCAGCAACCAGATCTACAACACGCTGGTCGACCTGCATCAGGAAGGGCTGGTCACGCGCGAAACTGAAGACCAGGAGACAGGGCCGTCGCGCAAGGTTTACAGCATCACCACTGCGGGCGAGGAAGCGCTGCGCGCCTGGCTGTTCACCGCGCCGGAACTTCCAGAGGTCAAGCATCCGTTTCTGATTCAGCTCGCCTGGGCGGATACACTCACCCCAGGCGAAATGGACGCAATGCTGGGGCAGTACGAAGAAGAAGTCGATCTCAAGCTGCGGATGGTGCGCGAGCAGAGTCAGCGCCAATCGGTGGGATCGAAGGTGCCGAACCGCACGCCGCGCGAGCGTCTGCTATGGGATCGCATCAACGCCAACTGGGCGGCCCTCTATGAAGGTCAACTGGCATGGGTGCAGGCGCTTCGAGTCGACCTGACCCGGTTCGCCAGCGAGAATTGACGAAAGGAGATCGATTGTGACCCCGCTCACCCATTATCGTTCCGAGGCCGGCAGGCAGGCGCTGATGGACTTCTATGACCGCGTGCTGGCGCACTGGCCGGTCGCTTATCAGACACAGAGGGTCGAGACGCGCTTCGGCGAGACACATGTGATCGCCTCCGGCGATCCGCTCAACCCGCCGCTGATCCTGCTGCACGGCGCGACCTCGAATGCCGCGACCTGGGCAGGCGACGTGGCCGCATATGCCGCCGCCTATCGGGTGTATGCTGTCGATCTGGTGGGGGAGCCGGGAAAGAGTGGTCCGGCCCGCCCGCCCTATGAGGGCACAGCCTTCCCCGACTGGCTGGAGGATGTTCGCGTCGGTCTGCATATCGAGTCGGTGACGCTGGTGGGGCTGTCGCTGGGTGGGTGGCTGGCGCTGAAGTATGCCATCGCCTATCCGCAGAATGTGGCAGCGCTGGTCCTGCTGACGCCGGCCGGCCTGGTGCCGCCCAACGCGGCCTTCTTCCGGCGCATGCTGCTGCTCTTTCTGCTTGGACGGTGGGGGCAGCGGCGGGCCGTCCAGATGATGTTCGCCGACGTCCCGGTCATCGACATGACGGTCGATGGCATGGCGCTGATTGTTCGACACTTCAAGCCCCGCCGCGACGACGTCCCGCTGTTCCGCGATGAAGAACTGGCGACGATCAAGGTGCCGGCGCTCTTCATCGGCGGCGAGAAGGATGATCTGCTCGACGCACGGGTGGGCTCGAACCGCTTGAAGGCCGTGATGCCGCAGCTTGAAGTGCGCCTGCTGCCCGGAGTGGGACATGCCGTGGTGGGAGTGGCCGATGTCGCGATGGGCTTCCTGACTTCGACTCTGGCCCGGCCTGCGTGAACACAGCGTGGGTATGAGAAAAAACGAGGGAGATCACAGGATCTCCCTCGTTTTTTGATCGGAATACTTGTGGTGACTGGCCGACTTACGCTGTGGCCGAACTCTTTGTTTCGGCGACCGTCGGCTGGCGGCGGCGAGCCAGGAAGATTACCAGCGCCACCGCGAAACCGAGGACGCTGATCGCCTGTGACCAGTTGACGCCCGCGACCAGGGTCACTTCAACGCGCAGGAATTCCAGCACGAAGCGGATGATCGAGTAACCCATGATGTAGAGCAGGAAAATGTCACCGTAGCGCAGCCGGTCCCGATTGCGGCTGAACAGATTGAGCAGGACGATGAAGAGAATGAAGTTTGCAAGCGATTCATACAGGAACAAGGGGTGGAAGCGCGCCGTCGTGGTTGGGTAGTCGACCAGCGACTTGTACGGATCGACACGGTGGGCGGCGTCGATACTGATGCCCCAGGGAAGGGTGGTCAGCGAGCCGTAGAGTTCCTGGTTGATGAAGTTCGCCCAGCGGCCAATCGCCTGCCCGAGAGGCAAGGCCACGCCCGCGATGTCGAGCCAGGGCGCAACCGGCAGCTTGTTGCGGCGCAGATAAATGTAGGCGCCGATCAGTCCGCCAAGGAACGCGCCAAAAATGCTCAGGCCGCCGCTCCAGATGGCAATGGCGCCATCGGTGAGATTAAAGAAGTTGGCCAGGTACCAGGCGGTGTCTTTGCCCTGGTTGACGGCATCAATCGGTGGGAAGAACACGTACCACAGACGAGCCAGGACAATGGCCGGGATGATCGCCCAGGTCAGCGCACCCCAGATGTGATCCGGGTCGCGGCCATCGCGCTTGGCCAGCCGCGACGCGATCCACGCGCCGACCAGCATCGCCAAGACGATGATGATGCCGTAGTAGCGGATCTGCAGGACCTGATTCGCGATCGAGAACTCAATGAACTCTGCTTGAAACTCCATGCCTTAAGCCTCTTTGAGATGTTTGAAGACGTACCATATGCGCTGAACGCTCGTGATATTGGTCCCGACTGCCAGAACCCACAGCCCAATCCAGAGCAGGGGTGGAATGAGCAGTGCGAGCAGCAGCACGACCACCCGCTCGAAACGCGAGAACCAGCCGATTTTGACGCTCAATCCTGCCTCACCGGAGCGGGCGCGCACATAGCTTACCACAAAACTGCCCACCAGGGATGCCAGGGACAGCAGGATGCCGGTCTCATCGCCGAGGCGCGAGAAGTACAGGATGAAGCCGCCGAAAATCAGACCGTCGGCGTAGCGGTCGAGCGTCGAATCGAGGATGCCGCCGAACTGGCTGGTACGCTTCATGGCGCGCGCGGTGGCGCCGTCCAGGGCGTCGAGCGGGAGGCTGATCACCAGCAGGATACCACCGAGCTGCAGCGCGCCGGTGCTGATGAAGTAGGCACCGATGGCGACCACGAGCAGACCAAGCAGGGTAATGGTATCCGGGTGGATGCCCAGGCGCACCATCAGCGCGCCGGCGCGCTGGGTGACGCCGCTGAACAGGGCACGAGCGCGGTCGCTCAGGGTTACGGGAGGCTTGGAGTCAGGCATGAGTGAGTGTCGTGTCAGTCAGTTGTCGGATGGTCACGAAAGTCAGGAGGTTAACGACCCGTCCTCGGCGGGCAGGGTGAAGCTAAAGGTGCTGCCGACGCCAGGGTCGCCAGAGAAGAACAGATCGCCGTCCATGTGCTCGAGAACCCGGCGGGCCAGATACAGATTCAGACCGGAACCGGGATGCTGGCGGACCAGTGGGTGGTGGAGGCCGCGCCAGAACGGCTCGCCGACATGATGGTGATCCTCCGCGTTCAGGCCAATGCCGGAATCGGCGACGTTGAAGAGCAGGGCGCTGCCCAGAGAATTGACAGAGAGTTTGATCTCGCCGCCGTAGGGCATGTATTGAATAGCATTGTCGACCAGCGCGCACAGGATCGACAGCACATGCTGATAATCGCCACGCACCGATGGAAGTGGATCGTCAGCCAGAATCGCGAACTGGTGGCCGCGCGCCTCGGCCCGTGAGAAAGTCCGCTGCCAGGTCTCCGCCGTGACGTCGAGCGGGTTGAAGACCATGAGATTGAGCGGAAAGTTGCCCGAGTTCAGGTGGACGATCTGCTGGGTGAGGTCGATATAAGAGAGGGCGCTGGCCGCATACTCGACGATCACTTTGAGCGCATCGGCCTGTTCGGTGGTGACTCGTCCCAGCCGGCCGTTGCGTAAGGAAGTCGCCTGCCCCTCGATCATGTTCAACATGTGCATCAGGCTTCCGGCTGAGCGATCGAGCAGGACCGATGCCGGGATTGCGTCATCATCCATCTGCTGTTGGCGTTCCGAAGTTCCCGCCACATCCCCGTGCACCTGACCTGAACTGAGCTGATCGATCAGGGCAATGACATCGGTAAGACGTTCGGCGATCGCCGACGGGGCCGCTTGCTTCATGCGCCCGAGGAGGCGCATCGCCTGATCCGGCTTCATTTATTGCATCCCCGGCATGGTGATGGTGAAGGTCGTCCCTTCGGCGGGCTGGCTCTTGACGCTGATGGTTCCGCCGAGCAGCTTGATGATGCCGTAAGCGATGGCAACGCCCAAACCGCTGCCTTTATGAATGCGCACCGTATCGTTTTCGCCGCGGAAGTAGATGTCGCCGAGCTGGCTCAACTCTTCCGGCGTCATGCCGATACCGTTGTCCTCGATGGTGATGATCAGAGTGTTGCTCTCGGCCCGAGCGCGAACGGTGACCGCGCCGGACTCTTCGCTGTAGCGCAGACCATTCTCGACCAACTTGCCAAGCGCCTTGGCCAGCAGTTCGCCATCGGTGCTGAGGAGGGGCAGGCCGGGCGGCGTGTCGAAGGTCAGCTTGCGCGAGAGCGCGTCGGCCACCGGCTGCATCGCCTTTTCGACCATCATGGCGATGTTCTTGTACATGTCCATCTTGAAGGCATAGCGCAGCGTGTTGCCGCGGATCTTGGCGATGTCGCTGACATCGGTCAGCAGCCCCTCCATGCGTCGTGAATTGGTGCGAATGGTGTCGATGAACTGCTTCTGCATCGGGTTCAGTTCGCCCATGCTGTTGAGCATGTCGGCATAGCCGCGGATGCTGGTCATAGGGGTGCGCAGTTCGTGGACCGCGTGCGAAATGAACTTTGCCTGTTCGGTCATGACCTCGGCCACCGGGTCAGCAGGCGGGTCCGCCGCTTCCCCCGCGGGAGATGGGGCCTGTTCTCTGGACGCGGGCAGGGTCTCCAGGGCATGCAGCGCATCCCGGATGGCTTCAAGCTGGCCAGGCAGACGTACCGGCACCAGCGCGCCGGTCGTGGCCTGCTTGATCAGCTCGTCCAGCTTCGCGCGGATTTGCTCAAGCGATTCCATGCGCTCCCCCTGTTTGCCCGACAGAGTACCCCAAAATACACCCCAAGCGTCGCAGGAACGCAGGTAGCGTCACGGACGCGTCATTCGAAACCCACGGCGCTGCGGCGCCAGCGCTACGGCAGCTTCTCCTGACCCCTATAGGTCTGGATGGTGAAGGTGAATTTGCTGCCTTTGCCTACTTCACTATCGACCTCGATCATGCTGCCCATCTGTTCCACCAGGCTGGCCGTGATCGCGTATCCCAGGCCGGTGCCAGGCTGCGAGCGCGTGAACTCGTCGTTGGCGCGCCAGAACTTGGTCCCCAGCTTGTCCAGCGCTTCCGGAGACAGTCCGATGCCAGTATCGATGACGCTGAACTCGATGCGGTCATGACGAAGGCGCACACTCAAGGTGATGGCGCCGCCGTCCGGGGTGTACTTGTAGGCATTGCTGAGCAGATTGGTCAGGATCTGGAGCAGGCGGTAGTAATCGACCCACATGTCCGGCAGATTGGGCTCGATCTGCTCGACATAGGCATGATTGCGCCGCCGAATCTCGGTCATGATGTTGTCACGCACACCCTGCACAAGATCTTCGACCGAGATACGTGCCTCTTCCATGTAGAACAGGCCGTTCTCGATACGGCTGATGTCGGCCAGATCCGACACCAGTCGCTCCATGCGCCGGACGGTGTCGCGAATGCGCTCCAGGTAGTGTTCCTGCTCCGGCTGAAGATCGCCATCCATCAGAGTCAGGTCGGCATAGCCCAGGATGCTGGTCATCGGCACTTTGAGGTCGTGGGCGACGATGCCGACGAATTCGCTCTTGGCTTTATCGGCCGCCTGCACCGCCGCGTAGAGCTGCGCGTTCTCGATGGCGATGGCGGCGCGCAGCACCACCCGTTCCACCATTTCGCGCTGCTCGTCGGTGAAGAAGCCGGAATTGCGGCGCAGCACCAGCACGCCGGTGACGGTTTTCTCGCGCGGGCGCAGGATCGGCACGAACATCACGCTCTGGCCGCGGTTCTCGTCGCGCAGGGTGAGGATCTCGCTGGAGGCGACGACGTCACGGACCTGCGGGTAGAGACGATCGAGCAGGAAGGGCTGAGTATCGTCACTGGTGACCGGGTAGTTCTGGATAGTGGTGATGTGATCGCCCTGGACCAATCCATAGTGGCCGTTGTCAGCCTGCGAGACGCGGCAGGCGAATTCCAGGGTCAGCGTGATGGCCTTGTCCAGCTCCAGCGTCTCATTCAGGCGGAGGTCCATGCCACTCAACTGCTTGAGATCTTCGACGCGGGCGGCGAGCTGCTGATCGGTGGCGCTGAACAGACGGGCATTGTCGATAGCGACGGCAGCCTGGGCTGCATAGGTCGAGAGCATTTCGCTCTCGCTCTCGTCGAACAGGCCGGTGATGGCGCTGTTGTCGACGTAAATGACGCCGATCACGGTGCCGCGCACGCGCAGGGGCACGGCCATGATGCTGCGCAGCGACCCCCCAATGACGCTCGCCTGATCGGCATAGCGCGGATCTTCCGCGGCATTGGTGGTGATGATGGCGACGCCGGTGTCCAGCACTTCGTAGACGACCGTGCGGCTGAAGTGGAACTTGTCGCCGCTGAGCGTTTGCTGGTCGAAATGGCGCGCCGCGCGCACTTTCAACTCACCGTCATCGCCGCGCAGCATCAGGAAGCCACGTTCGGCCTTGGTGAGCTGAATGATCGAGTCCATCACCAGGTCGAGGACTTCCTGGAGGTCCAGTGAAGAACCTAGCAGGCTGATGACGTTGTAAAGGCCTTCCAGCCGATTGTGTTTCTTGTACTGGCGGTGCTCGTGGTGCATCCGCGTCAGCAGATCGATCAGCTTTTCAAGCTGCTTGTCGAGAAATGCGCTTTCCATGCGTCCCGTCTGCACCTGAGCACGCAGCAGGTGCAGGTTTTGCCGCATGTTGATGATTTCCTGCTCGCCGACAGGGGGCGGATTCGCCAACGGGTTGCTCACAGTCATTTGCTGGCTGCCTGGTAGAAATCGCAATGTGCAATCAACGGGCAAATCTCGCAGCGCGGACGCCGCGCCTCGCAGATCTCACGACCCAATCGTATCAGGTTTAAGTGAAATGCGAAGTGATCTTCTGGCGGGACAATCGCCTCCATCACAACATGCGCGGCGTCGGCGCTGATCCCCTGTGGCAGAAAACCGATGCGCTGCCCGATGCGGTGAATGTGCGTATCCACGGGAAAGGCCGGGCGCTGAAAGGCAAAACAAAGCACAATGGCCGCGGTTTTCGGTCCCACGCCGTCGAGCGCTGTCAGCCAGGCTTTCGCTTGTTCCAGCGGCAGATCGGCCAGGAAGTCGATGTTCAGTTCGCCGCGCTCGACCTCGATTCGGCGCAGCACATTCTGAATGCGCGGCCCCTTCTGGTTGGCCAGCCCGGCGGGACGAATGGCTGCGATCACATCTTCGGTAGGAGCGTTCATAACGGCTTCCCAGGTGGGAAAGGCGGTCTTGAGCGCCGCAAAGGCCCGATCGCGGTTGCGATCGTTGGTGCTCTGACTCAGGATGCAGTCCACCAATTCGTCAACCGGCGGCAGGAAGGGACGCCAATCCGGCCAGCCAAACACCTCATCCAGGAGCGCTGCAATCGGCGAGTACTTGGTTTTGCGCCGCTCAAAGTCGGGAATCCGCGAGACGTCAATCATGGCCACTATTATAACCCATCGTCCCAAGAACCATGCCTGCCGCGATCTGCTTCAGTTCGCCGCTGGCCAGGTCGAAACGCCAGGTCCCGGTCCCACGCCGATCAGTGAACAGGATTTTGTCGTCGCTCTCCCAGCCGATCGGCCGATAGAGGCCGTCCAGAGTCGGCGTTGCCGGGCTCTGGCGTCCGTTGAACAGATCGACCAGCACAATCATCGACTGATCCTGCGTCTGGCCCAGTCCGGCGATGCTTGCCAGGACATAGACTGCCTGCGTGCCATCAGGGCTGACCAGGATGCCTCCACCCTGGTTGAACTCCGGCAATGTCAGCGCGGTAATCCTTTGCTCATTCACCTCGCCGCCAGAGTGCAGCTGGAAGGTACGCACGTCAAAGCCGCCGGCCGCCAGCGCCAACCGCACGAACCAGCCGCCGCCAAAGCCCGCGCCGCAGAAGCAGCCCGGTTCGCCCGGCAGCGATTCGGCAGCGCCGGTGGTCAGGTCGACGGCGAACAGCCCGGCATACTGGCGCAAAGGCGTGATGTCGCCGATGGTGTCCGGCTGATAATCCATGTACAGGCTGCCGCCGTCGAGGCTGAAGGCGATCGGGTAGGCACGAATGCCGGCGCGCGGGCCATCGGCGAAGACGCGGCGCGGATTGCTTCCTTCGAGGTCGGCGATCCACGTCTCGGTTGTCAGTTCGGTGTCGGTGCCGGAGGTGATGGTCCAGGCGATCGTCGGACCCAGGGTGGAGTTCTCGGAGATCTGCCAGTCGATGCGCCGCGCAGTCGGCGGAAGCTGCACGAAGGGATGATCGATTTGACCGCCGTCGGCGGTGGCCAGTTTGACCCGCCCGGTGGAACGGTCGAAGAACATCACGCCCGACGGAGTAACGGTATAACCGCTGCCGGCCAGTGCGATGCGCCGCTCTTCGCCGTTATAGAGATCGACGAAGATCAGGTTGTCGCGGCCATCCCCCTGATCACGCGGAGAGAGGAAGACCTGATAGGGATGGTCCGCCGCGCCGCCCTGCGCCTTCACAGCTGCCGCCGCAGTGGCGCTGGTCAGCAAGATCATCGCCGCGAACCACAGCGCTAGCCACCTCTGTCGCGGAGCATCACCCTTCTTCATGATCGAGTGCCTGGACGAGGCGGGGCAGGGCAACACCTGCCTGTTCCGCGAAATGCAGGTCGACGATGCTGGTGAGCGCGCTGGGCACCGGATTGAACTCGAACAAAGCCGCGCCGCGCTTTTTCGCCAGGTAGGGCAGGTCCGCGGCCGGCGAGACCAGGCCGGAGGTGCCGACGATGAGCATGACATCGGCCGTGCGACTGGCTTCCTGGGCCGCCATCAGCGCATCGGAGGGCAGCATTTCGCCGAACCACACGACATCCGGGCGGACTGGCGCGCCACAGTGCGGACAGGCCGGCGGTCCTTTGGCACGATCCCATTCGAGTTGGCTGACATCGACCACGGTCGGGTAGTCCTGACAGGAACTGAAACACCTGTTCTGGTGAATCTGGCCGTGCAGACGAATGACGTTGGCGCTGCCCGCACGCTCATGCAGGTCGTCCACGTTCTGGGTAATGAGCTTGAGGTCGGGAAGACGGCGTTCCAGTTCGGCGAGGGCGGTGTGGGCCGGGTTGGGCTGCGCCGGGCGCATGATCTCGCGGCGGAACTCGTAGAAATCCCAGACCAGTTTAGGGTCGCGGCGGAAGGCTTCGGTGGTGGCGAGTTGGGCGGGGTCGTACTGCGCCCAGAGGCCCGTCTGTGCATCGCGAAAGGTGGGGATGCCTGACTCTTTGCTCACGCCGGCGCCCGTCAGGACGACAACCCGTGATGCCATTTTCAGGACTTGGACGGCGCGGCGGAGCTGTTCGTCCAAAAGACGACCTCGATTTGTGTTCGCCAGTGCTTCCATTATAGGTTCCCGCGCCGCGGATCAGCAAACACTGCGCCCTGAGGCATACCGGGGTTGTATAATTTCAAACCAATGCTGAAGTTCAACAGGACTAGATCGAATGCAGTATGCGCTGAACTACTCTCCACAGGCCGTGCAGGCCTTGAACAATGGGGCGATCACGATCGATCTTTTCAAGTGCCCTCCCTGGAAGGACTTGACCCGCGATGCGCGCGCCCTCAAGCCGATCTACATCCACTTTCCGCTGCGCGCGGGTTCGCTGCACAAAACGAACTGGTCGGAAATCGAACGATGGATGCGCCAGAGCGATACGCCGAAGGTCAATCTGCATCTGTACGTGCGTTCTGAAGACCTGCCCGGAATTGAGGATCAGTCCGAGGCGAGCGCCCGTGACCGCGTGAAAGCACGGTTCATCAGCGATCTGCAACTCATGGTGAAGCGCTTTGGCGCGGAAAACGTCATCGCCGAAAATGTGCCCTTTGGGCGACGATCCAACGATAAACACGCGCTTTCGTACTGCGTCGAGCCGGACCTGATCCGCGAGGTGCTCGAAACCACAGGATGCGGCCTGCTGCTCGACACGGCTCACGCCACCATCACCGCGCAATCGCTGGGGATCGATCCAGTCGAGTATGTCCTCAGCCTGCCGATCGAGCGGACCGGCGAAGTGCACGTCACCGGGGTGCGCGACACAAATGACGGCCTGATGGATCATCTGGCGTTCACCGAAGAGGATTTTCAGACCAACGAGATCGTGCTGGAGGCGCTGAAGACGCGCGGCGCACGGCCCTGGGTGATGACTTGCGAATACGGTGGCGTCACTCCGCAGTTCGACTGGCGCAGTAATTACGACGTGATCGTCCACGACACGACGCGCTTGGTGGCCATGCTGCAAAAGTTCAACGCGGCGCCGGTCAATACCGAGCAGGACTCGGCCTCCTGATACAAAAGACGCCTGCACGGATTGGGCAGGCGTCTTCCTCATGACCCTCAGAGGCCGGTCACTTGTCGCGCGTGAGGGCGAAGCCGCGCAGGAAGCTTTCCTGAAGCACGAGAAAGACGATCAGCGGCGGAATGGATGCCACCACCGCTGCTGCCAGCGCAATGCCGATGTTCCCCTGATCCCGCGCATCGACGGTGATGCCCTTCAGCGCGACCTGAACCAACTGCTGCGTGTTGTCGTTCATGATCAGCAGGGGCCACAGGTACTGATTCCAGACGCCGATGAACTGGATCATCCCCAGCGCCCCGATTACATTCCACGACAGGGGGATCAACACGCTTCGCAAAAAGCGCAGAGGTGACGCGCCGTCGATCTGCGCGGCGTCGGCGAGTTCGCTCGGAATGTTCATGAAGTGCTGGCGAAAGAGCAGCGTCCCGGTGGCGCTGGCGAGAAACGGCGCGATCAATGCCTGAATATGATTATCCCAGTCCAGCAGGTGCATGAACCGGTACAGTGCCACGACCAGAATATCCGTCGGCATCATCAGCGTCACAATGACGAAGACGAATAGAAAACCTCGCAGCGGGAAGCGGAAATAGACGAACGCCATCCCCGCCAGCAGCGATGTGACCGTCTTTCCCAGCGTCACGAAGATCGCCACCAGAACCGTGTTTCCCATCAGGCGCGTGAAGTGATTGGTACTCAGCGCTTCCGTGTAGTTTTCTATGAGGCGGTCGCCAAACATCAGATTCGGCGGAAAGGCATTGATCTGCCCGAAATTCTGTGTCGATTTGATGATCGAGAAGATCATCGGGAAACCGACGATAAAGCACAGCACGATCAGCACGAGATGTGACAGAAATCTCGGACGACGGCGGTTCGTCCGCATGGGAGGCAACGACTCGCTACGCATTGTAGGTTACGCTCCGTTCGCTGGTGCGAAATTGCAGGACGGTCAGTCCGGCGACAAGGACGAACAACATCACCGACTGCGCTGCCGCCATGCCCGTGTTGTGATTGGTTTGCAGGTCGCGATAGAGGTTGTAGATGAGCACCGTTGTGGAATTTTGCGGTCCGGGACCGGAGAGGATGTCGATAGTGCCGAAGATGTCGAAGAACGAATACGTCAGGTTGGTGATCAGCAGGAAAAACGTGATCGGCGACAACGACGGGAGAATAATCCGGCGGAAGCGCACCCAGGCGTTCGCGCCGTCGATAGAGGCCGCTTCCAGCAGTTCACCGCTGATGTTTTGCAGCCCGGCAAGGTAGAAAATGATGTTGTAGCCGAGGTTCTTCCAGATGGACGCCATGATGATCAGCAGCGGCGTCAGGAACGGGTCGCCCAGCCACAAGGGGCGCGTGCCGAAGATGCCGTTCCAGACGTAGTTGATCACGCCGACGACCGGATTGAACATGAACAGGAAGATCATGCCGATGATCGCCGGCGAAATGGCGTAGGGCCAGATCAGCAGCGTGCGGTATATGCGAATCCCCCTGATCTTCTGGTTCGCCAGCATGGCTGCGCCGAGCGAAAGCGCCAGCCCGCCGATCACAATCGAGCCGGAAAACAGCAGCGAACGCACCAGCACCAGCACATACTGGTTGCGGACGAAGATCGTCCCGGCTTCATTCTGCTGAATCTGCGGATCGAGGAGGCGCTGATAATTAGCCAGCCCTATATAGCGCAGGTCGATGCCGTTTGGCGCTGCCTGATAAAAGCTGAGCTGAAAGGTGCTAATGATCGGATAGTACAGGAACAGGACGAGGATAATCAGGGTCGGCAGCAGTAGGAGAAATGGCAGCCGTCGGTTGCGAAAGATCACCTGCATTTGGAATATTCCTCAAAAAAGCTGGGCGCGAAGCACTCCTCTGTCTATCGATGAGAAACGGGCGGGAACGACTGCCCCGCCCGTCGGATAAGCTGCTATCGCTGCTGCTTAGAACGGGAACCGCTACTGAAGGCGGCTGTTGTAATCGGCAATTGCCGCGTCCGCCTGTGCCTTCGCGTCCTCAAGGACGGTCGCAATGTCCTCACCGCCCGTGACCACGCGCTGAATCGACTGCTCGATGATTTCGCGAATTTGCGGGAACGGACCCATGATCGCGCCCGCGGTCGCCGAATTGACTGCTGCCTCGCCAAGCTGATCGACCGCTGTGCGCTGGTTCGGGAATTCCTCGAAGTAACCTTCGGACGCCAGCAGTTCCTGAGCGCTGAGGGTGTCGGGCATGTAGCCGGTCGCCCTGTGCCAGCGCGCCATCTGCTCCGGCGCTTCCAGCCACAGCACGAACTCGGCGACCGCCGCGTTTTCCTCAGGCGTGTTGTCGCTGCCGACCCACAGGCTGGCGCCGCCGATGATCGGACCCTGACGCTCAACCTCAGCATTGGACGGGAAGAAACCCGTACCCAACTCGAAGCCCTGTTCCGCCGCGCCGTTGGTGAAGGTGCGGAGCGCGCCGGTGCTTTCGACGATGATCGCCGCCTGCTTGGCGATGAAAATCTGGTTCGCGCCCTGATTGTCATGCAGCGCGCCGGTGTATGTCCAGTAGCCCGAGTCGGCCAGCCGCTTCCACCATTCCATGATCGCGACGGCAGCAGGGCTGGTCAGGTTGGTTTCGGTGGCGCGGTCATCGCGACCGTTGCCATTGTTCGCCAGTTCCTGACCCTGAAGCGCCATCCACTGCTCGAAGTACCAACCGTAAATCTGCATACTGATGCAGTATGGGGCGACACCCGCCGCCATGATCGCGGCGCAGTGTTCTTCCAGTTCCTGCCACGTCGCCGGAGGCGCTTCAGGGTCAAGTCCTGCCGCCTCGTACATATCCTTGTTGTAGTAAAGGATCGGGGTCGAATTGTTCCACGGCAGCGACCACAGCGTACCGCCGACGGTGAAGTAGTTGATCAGAGGCGGCATGATGTCGCCCGTGACCGACGCGAATTGTTCTTCCGTGAGGATGTCCTGAACCGGCGTGAAGAAACCGGAGTCAATCGCCAGCGGCGTGCCCAGGTCGAAGATCATCGCCATGTTCGGGCCTTCGCCCTGACCAGCCGACTGGATCACGGCATTCAGCGTTTCGTTGTAATTGCCCTTGTACTGCTCGACGACGACGATTTCGGATTGGGAGGCGTTGAAGTCGGCGACAAGCGCTGTGACCGCCTCGCCGTTGCCGCCGGACATGGCGTGCCAGAAGTCAACCTGAACGGCATCCTGCGCCGCCGTCATACTGGCCATACTGAGGAGAGCAACGAGCACAACCGCAAGCAATATACTTGATCGATGAACCTTACGCATTCTTAACTCCCTTAACTGATGATGCAGCAAAACGAACGAGAGCTGAAATCAGCCACTCCCGATCCTAAGCATGCCGGTGAATATAGATCGTTAACATGAACAAGACAAGATTTGGGTTATTGTATGGTTGGATAACCCTGCTCGTCATAAGAGCTGGTTCAATAAGCAAGCGAACCCGCCGGCGGGGAACTAACTGGTTCACTTCAGATCACAGCTGGTGACGCCGGAATGCTCCTGGGCAAACGTCGGCACCACGGCCAGCGGCACCACGAATACCATCTTGAACCTAAACATGGAAATCCTCCAAAACGCGGTGTTTAGACTCAAACCACTCCAGCGTATCGACTTTAACGCGGGGAGCGCTTCATGTTAAGCGCTCCGGTCACGTCATTTAACAATCTTAACAATTCTTCGGGCGAATCCAAACCCCAAATCCTCACGGGAAGTCGAGCAGCCGGATGTCACTGATGCGCTTCATCAAGGGGATGGCGCGATTGGTCGCGAGCCGGGGCTGGTGGGCGTACTGCCAGATTTCGTCGGCAATATCCCAGACGGCGTTGGGATGCGCGATGCGGCGGGCGTTTTCTGAACGGCGTTTCAGGCCCGCCGGCCCTTCAGACAGCCAGGCTTCAGCCGCATCGGCGACATTGCGTGGGGTAGGGGCGAAAACGCCGGCCTTGTTGTCGACGACATAATCGACGTTGCCTGTCTCCTGACCTGGGATGGCGTCGAAGAGGATCATGGGCAGCCCGGCGATGCAGGCTTCGCAAAGGGTCGCCGGGCCGGCCTTGCTGACCAGGATGCTGGACGCGGCCATCAGCCGGGGCATGTCCTTCATGAAGCCGTAGATGTGGGTCGGCTGGTTCCAGTCCGACTCTTCCAGCTTGGTCTGCAAACTCCTGTTGCGGCCGGCGATGATCGCGATCTGGCACCTGAGCTTGCGGGCGTTGAGCGCGCGCGCATTCTTGAAGAGCGGACCCATGCCGTCACCGCCGCCGACCATCAGGATGGTTGGCAGATTCAGATCCCAACCCAGTAAGGCGCGTGCCTCATGCTGTGAAGGAATGTTGCTGAAACTCGGGTGCACGGGCAGCCCGGTGACGCGCATCGAGCTCGACTTCAGCCCGGCCATCACGCCGCGTTCATAGGCGGTCTCCGTGGGCACAAGCGTGCGCTCGACGCGTTTGTCATACCAGAACATATGGGTCGAGACGAGGTCAGTGACGACGGTGATGAACGGCGGCCGATCGTCGGCGGCATTGACGAAGGCGTCGACCGCCGGGCGCGTCAGGATCGAGTGAACGCACACAACGACGTCGGCCGGGTGCTCGCGCACCATCATTTTCATGCGCTTTTCGGCGGTGACGTACATCGCCCGGCTCATCACCTTGGCACTGCGGCGGGAGTTGGACAGCTTGTAGCCCATACCCCACGAGGATTTGCTGTGATTGATCAGCCAGGGATAGAACTCCGGCATGTAGTTGAGTGGGAATGGAGAATAGGACTTGAAGACATCTACCAGTTCGATAGCGAGATTGTCGTCTCCATAACGCTGCTGGAGAGCTGCGCCGATCGCCTCGGCGGCGGCGCGGTGTCCGCCGCCGGTGTCGGACATCAGAAAAAGAATACGTTTGGTCACGTCAAATCCTCGCTGCTAAGTCGTACCTCATCGATTACCCGCTTCAACTGCTTATTGAACTCACTCCGCGTCAGCAACACGCGCCGTTGACAGCCCTGGCAGCGCAGCCCGATGTCTGCGCCGATCCTGTAGACCACCCACAGGCGACTACCGCAAGGGTGTGGTTTTCGCATTTCGACGCGCAGCCCGACACGAATTGCCGCGCCGCCCGGTGCGGAGGTCTCATCCATCTTTCAGCCTTGATCTGTCTGAAGTAGATAACCCGCATGATATACTTTCGTGACACTTGTAATTATGCCAGATAACCGGAGTCCATCTTGCTTTTCAATCAATCGCCCGAAGAAATCATCGCGAGTCTCATCGCGCTGGGCGTGGCCATGACGATCCACGAGTGGTCGCACAACTACGTGGGCTGGCGCATGGGCGACCCTGAACCGGTTCGACTGGGCCGGCTGACTCTGAATCCCCTGGTACACATCAACTGGATTGGGTGGCTGATGTTCGCCTTCATCGGCTTCGGCATCCTGGGCGCCGCACCAATTTCTCCCTACCGCATGCCGCGGGAAAATCGCCGCTGGCGCTGGATGGCGGCGGTTGCTGCGGGGCCGGTTTCGAACCTTCTGCTGGCAATCGTGTTCATGCTGGTCGTCCGAATTCTGGGTTTCGGGGTCGTGCGCGAATTGCCCGACATTGTCAACCTGATCCTTGGACGGCTGCTCTACTTCAACGCGATCCTGTTCTTTTTTAACCTGCTGCCGCTCTTTCCGATCGATGGCTGGCACATTGTCTATGCGCTGCTACCTCCGCAACTGGCGGTGCAGTGGGAGAAGTACCAGTCTACGACTCAGTTGATCTTTTTTGGTCTGCTGCTGCTTTCGTTCGTGCCACTGCCTGGCATTCCCAATTTGTTCGGCATTCTGATTGGTCAGCCGACTGGCTCGGTTTTGCAGGCCGGGCTGGGCGATCAGTTGTTTATCTTCTACATACAATTCCTGGTCTGAAATGGCCACTTCAGTCGCCCGGCGGTTGGAGCAAGGCCTCCAGGCGATGTTCGCCTTCGCCCAACCGCTCGACATGACGCCCGCGCTGCCGTACCTAAACGTTTCGAATGGCGAACTGCTTCGGCTGTTCGAGCGGATGCAGCGGTCGGAGCGACTGCACAGTCTGCGTGTGCTGCGCGATGTGAAGGCCGAGGGCGAGGCGGATCGCGATCTGGGGTTGGCGGCGCTGCTGCATGATGTTGGCAAATCTTGCTACCCGCTGGCGGTGTGGCAGAAGACCCTTGCTGTGCTGGTGCGAACCTTTTTGCCGCGCCTCTTCGAGCGATGGAGCCGGGGCAGCCCGCAGAATCCGCTGGAGCGGCCTTGCGTGGTCTACGTGCGGCATCCGGACTGGAGCGCGGAGCTGGTTGAAAAGGCTGGCGCCAGTGAAGCCGCCCTCTGGCTGATCGCCCACCATCAGGATGAAGCGGCGCAGTGGGCAGGGCACGCGCTTCATGCCTCGCTGGTGCGTTTGCAGCGCGCCGACGAAATGAACTGACGAAATGAACTGAACGAACTGGATTTCTGTAAACGGGTTATTCCACTGCCTCGGAGTCATGCGCATGTTGAGGCATGACGAGCGGGTTGGACAAAAAAACGGGGGTAGATCACATGCAGACCGTGAATGTTGGCATTATCGGCTTGAGACGGTTGGGTGGCTCGATCGGGCTGGCGCTGCGGCGCTACAACCAGAGCAAGGAAGCGCGGCAGAAATTCGCCGTGACCGGTTACGACCCGCAAGAGCGGAACTCGACCAGCGCCAAGACCATGGGCGCTTGCGACACGGTAGCGCGCAGCGTGAGCGCCGCGGCGCAGGACAAGGAAATTATCGTTCTGGCGCTTCCCTTCCACGAGGTGGAAGCGGCCTATGAGTTGATGGGCGACGGCCTGCGACCTGGTTGTGTCGTGCTGGATACGACGCTCTTTCAGCAGCCGGCCGTGACCTGGGCCAAGAAGTACCTGAACGAAGAGGTCTACCAGGTGGGGATCACGCCGGTGATCAACGCGCGCTACCTGTTCGACGGCCTGGACGATATCGAACACGCCGCCGAGGACTACTTTGACAAAGGCATGATGCTGGTCTCGCCCAGCCCCGCCGCCGACCGGGACGCCGTGCAGCTTGCGACCGACTTCTCTGCCATCCTTGGCGCGGGCCTGCGCTTCACCGACCCGGCGGAGCGCGACTCGTGGATTTCGGTCATGGAGATGCTGCCGGCAGCTCTGGGCGTGGCCGTCTTCGATGCCATCAGTCGACAGGACCACTGGGATGACGTGCGGCGGGTTGGAAACCCGGCCTTTGGGCAACTCACACACCATCTGCTGGAGGTGCACCCGGACGCTCTGCGCGATGCACTGTTTCACGATCGGGCGGCCGTCATCCGCCAGATCGACAGCGTGATGCAGTCGCTGGACACGCTCCGCGATCTGCTGGCGGCGAACGATCGTGACGCGGTAGAGGCGCTGGTGGTGCGCGCTGGTGATTCCTTCATCGAGTGGCTGGCGCGGCGTCGCAGTGGCGAATGGGAGCCGTCGCAGAAGGTGGAGCGCGAAGGTGCTGGCGAAACGCTGATGTCCGGACTGTTCGGGTCGGCGCTCACCAAGCGTCTGAAGCGAGGCACGAGCGGTGACTCGTAGCGCGCCAGCAGCGTTACAGTCCTTTTACATCGTTTACAGTAATTTTGCATTTGTCTAACGCATGTTTTAGCACTCGGCGCTACGGTAGTGAGTGTGAACGAGAGCGTAGTGTTCACATGACATGAGTTGGAGGAATGCGAGATGAATACACCGCTTCGTAGGTTTGCCATTGTGGCCCTGATCCTTGTCATGGGCGTCATGGCTGTGGGATGGGCGTCGGCACAGGCGCAGGACGATGCCCAGCGCGGTTTCCTGGGCGTTTCCCTGAGCGAAGACACAGAGACCGGTGTCACGATCATGTCGATCGTGGCGGATTCGGCGGCGGAAACGGCGGGTTTGCAGGTAGGTGACGTGATCACCGGGGTCAACGGTACGGAGATCGCCTCGGCGCAGGAAGTGGCGGATGCAGTCGGCGCGCTGAGCGCCGGCGACACGGTCAGTCTTGATATCAGCCGTGACGGTGAAGCGATGACCGTGGAAGTCACCCTGGGCGAGCGTCCTGCCTCGGCGGACGAGAGCCGGATGCCGTTCGGCAACCGTGACCGTCGCGGGCGCAACTTCGATATGCCGGACATGCAGTTGATGCCGGGCATGGGGATGATGGGCATGATGATGGGCAACGGGCGTCTGGGCGTTAGCTTTGCGACGCTGGATGCCGACGTGGCCGCGGAGAACAATGTGACGCTGACCGATGGCGCGCTGGTCCTGGAAGTGGCTGAGGACTCGCCGGCCGCGGAAGCCGGTTTGCAGGTAAACGACGTCATCACGGCCGTCAACAACGAGCCGGTCGATGCCGAGCGCACCCTGCGCGACCGCCTGATCGCTTATGAACCCGGCGACACCGTCAGCCTGACTGTCGCGCGCGGCGAAGAGACGCTGACCATCGAGGTGACACTGGCCGAGCAGGAGATGGGCAGCCAGTTCTTCATGCCGTTCGGCGAGGATGGCCAGTTCCATTTCAATATCCCCGGTTTCGGCGATGACATGGTTCCCGAGGCGACCCCTGAGGCGACCCCCGAAGGCGCGAACACCTAAGCACGCGCCTGATCCCTTCTGAAGACTTTGTTGAGAGGAGCGCGACCCCCGTCGCGCTCCTTCTGTTTGCCGTCAAGGATCGTGCTCGCCGTGCTCGCGGTACGCTGGCAACCTCGGTTCCGCTCCAGTAAACTCAAGCGCAGTGCGAAAGACGCAGCGGCGGCGCTCGGGGCAGCGTCCGTCATAAAAGGGAGAGCCGTGAAGAGTCTTGTGGTCGGTGCGGGCGGGATGGGCGGCTACTTCGGAGCGAAACTTGCCCACGCTGGCGGTGAGGTCACCTTCATGGTGAGGGAAAGCTCCGTTCAGCATCTGCGCGATCATGGCATTCAAGTCTTCAGCCCCGATGGGGATTTCACCGTGCGATCGTTCCATGTGACGGACGATCCTGCCGAGGTGGAACCGGTCGGTCTTGTCCTCCTGTGCGTCAAGAGCTATGACCTCGACACCTTGCTGGCAGCGTTGTCGCCGGTGCTGTTGATGGCAGAGACGGTCGTCATTCCGCTGTTGAACGGTATCGGCCACGTCCCCAGGATGCAGGAAGCGTGGGGGGCCGACCATGTACTCGGCGGGCTGGCCTACACGAGCGCCCACAAAGGCGAACACCCCGGTGTGATTCACCACATGAAGAATCATGGCGCGTCACAAATTGAGTTCGGCGAGTGGCGGGCGGATGCCGCGGTGTCTCCTCGCTGTGAGGCGATACAGCGACTGTTTTCGCAGGCCGGTGTGACCGCGACGGCCGTGACCGATATCGAGCAGCGGATGTGGTGGAAACTGGCCGCCTTTACCGGATCAATGGCGTTCGCCGTTGCCCGCGGCAGCAAAGGAAAGGTCTGGTCGCCCGAACTGCGCGCGCTCATCTGTCAGCTCGTGGCGGAAGTCGTCGCAGTGGCGAGAGCGCAGGATATCACGCTGCCGGATACGCTGCCCGAGCAGCAGGCTCATTTCTTCGAGAATGCACCCGCGCCCCTCAAACCTTCTCTGCTCATCGATCTGGAGCAGGGCCGACGTCTAGAAGTGGAAACGACGGTTGGATTTACCTCACGGCTGGGAAAGGAGTTGGCTGTCGATACGCGGGCCAACGACTTCGTCTACGCCTGTCTGAAACCCTATGCCAACGGCGTCGAGTCGCTGCCCCTGACTTAAAAAACCCAACGCCTGCCAGACGGGATGACAGTGAGATGCCGACCAGCTTGATTACTCTTTATAGAGGCCACTATAATCGTAGCGTGTTTAGAGCATATGCAAGGATGCATCCAGCACATGACAGTCAAACAGACCCTGCTCGACCGCCTTTCCAATCGGACGGCAACGGTTGGCATCGTCGGCCTGGGTTACGTCGGGTTACCGCTGGCCGTCGAATTTGCCGAAGTTGGGTTCAACGTCATCGGCGTCGACGTGACCCCCTCCAAAGTTGAGAAGCTCAACAGCGGTATCAGCTACATTCCGGACATTCCGACTGAACGAGTTCGCCCACTCATCGAAAGTGGCAAGCTGCGTGCCACCACCAGCTATGAAGATCTGCGGCAGGCCGACGCGGTCAGTATCTGTGTGCCGACTCCGCTCCGTAAGACCAAAGACCCGGACATGTCGTTCGTCATTCAGGCGGTCGAAGGCACGGCCTCGATCTGCCATGAAGGCATGCTGCTGGTGCTGGAAAGTACCACGTATCCCGGCACGACTCAGGAACTGATCGCGCCTCGACTACAGCACGACGGCTTTGTCATCGGCGAGACCGTCTTTGTGGCGTTTTCTCCGGAGCGCATCGACCCCGGCAACAAGACCTATGGCGTGCGCAATACCCCGAAGGTCGTCGGCGGCATGACGGCGGCCTGCACCGAGGCAGCGATGGCGCTGTACAGCGCCGCCGTCGACCAGGTCATCCCGGTCTCGTCGCCCAGCGCGGCGGAAATGGTCAAGCTGCTGGAGAACACCTTCCGGGCGGTCAACATCGGCCTGGTCAATGAGATGGCGCTGATGTGCGACAAGCTGGGCGTGAATGTCTGGGAAGTCATCCGGGCTGCCTCCAGCAAGCCGTTCGGGTTTATGCCGTTTTATCCCGGCCCCGGACTCGGTGGGCACTGCATCCCGGTCGATCCGCATTATCTGAGCTGGAAACTGAAGGCGCTGAACTATACGGCCCGCTTTATCGAACTGGCGAGCCAGATCAATACCTCGATGCCGGAAGTGGTCGTCGAAAAAGTGGTTGCTGGCCTGAACGACGATTGCAAGTCGGTTCGCGGATCGAAGATCGTGGTCCTGGGTGTGGCCTACAAGCGCGATATCGACGACGTGCGCGAAAGCCCCGCCCTGGACGTGATCGGTCTGCTTCGCCAGCGGGGCGCGGCGGTGCAGTACCACGATTTTTACGTGCCGCAGATCCGCCTTGAGAACGAGCAGACCATGCAGAGCAGCCCGTGGACCGACGCGCTGCTCCAGGATGCTGACTGCGTGGTGATCGTCACCGATCACACGTCCTACGATTGGCAGCAAGTGCTCGAACAGTGTAAGCTGGTGGTCGATACTCGCAACGCGGTTGCCGGCAAGCAGGGCAAGGCGCGTGTGGTGACACTCTAATCGCATAATCAGCATCGTGCAGGGCGGCGCGCAGTCCGCCCTGTCAGACCCGGGGGGCGGCATGGATCTGTCTGGCGGCTTGTACACTCTGCCATCAGAGGCACTGACAATTCTTCGCTTCTTCGCCACGGCGGAGAGCGAAGCTGCGCACGTGGATGCCATCATCGACGGGACGGGACTGACGGACCGCGGCTTTGGAAAAGGCATCCGGCGGCTGGTCACGCGCAACTATCTGACGCTGAGCGGCGAACAGGTGTACCGGCTGACGGAGCAGGGGCGCCGCGCCGTCCGCGCCCTGAGCGAAACCGGCGGGCTGGACGATATGCCGGAAGATGACGAACTGCTGCCGGCGGAAGACGAGCCCCGTTTTGTCCGCCGCCGTATGATCCTGGTCACGCCGGCCGTGCTCACCGCGGAGAGTTCGACCACCGTCATTCTCGGCTTTGACACGCCGGATGACGAGGATCGCCTCGAACTGCCGCCGAACCTGCTGGTGCGGATGGGAGTCGTCAACGGTGAGCCACAACGCAACCAGGACATCACCCTGGAACTGAGCAATGAGCCGACGCAGCATTCATTCAACGTCGTCCCCGGCGCGTTCACGCGCGTGCGGCTGCGCGCGGAAGTGTTCCAGCTCAAGGATGCCAACGACGATTTCGAGTTCTGCGGGGGCATGTACGTCGATTTGCCGGTAGAGCGCAATCCTGAGCCGGAATCGAGCGGACCGACCGCCCATGGCGTGGACGTCATTCTGCGCGAACCAGTCGCCAGCTAGAACCTGTTTTTCGCTTTTTGTCTCTCACCCCAGGTTCCTTCTCTTGCGCAAGCGGGTAGAAGGAGCGTCGGTTGCCGCGTCTCGCCTGCGAGGCTGACGCAAACAGAGTGACGAGTACATGCGTCATTGAAGTTCATGACAGGCTTTGGGCAGGCGGCGGTTCAGATCAGCGATCGCTGCCGGGCGTCCAGCCAAAGGGTCGTTCGTCTTCCGTTCTGACGGTCGGCCGCGGACGCGTATCCTCCAGATCATCCTCATCGCCATATTCAGCAGCCCACCCGTAGCGCAGTTCGCGCCGGGAGTTTTTGCGTCGCAGATCGCCGGCGTAGAACAGCGCGGGCGCTGTACGCGGCTCCAGCGCCAGTCGGGCCACCCCTCGCGCCAGTACGTCCAGGGGCAGGGGCGCGACGCGGCGAAATCCCAGCCACGAGATGATCGGCAGCCGGCCCAGCAGGGACATCAGAACGAAAAACGGCTGACGGCGCGCGCCGCGCGGGTACGTCAGGGGCGCGCGAATGATGGTGCTGCGCAGGCCAACGCGCTGAAGATACTGCTCCGCCTCGCGCTTGGCGGCGACGTAATGGCCATTGATCCAGGGGGCGCGGACGCTGCTCAGCAGGACCATATGGGGGACACCGCTGCTGACGCACATGTTGGCGACGTTGCGGGCGGAGATAAAGTTGAGCCACTGGTACGTCAGACCCTGCTGCGGATAGGCCACCAGACTGCCCACAGTGTGAATGGTCGTGGAGCAGCCGCGCGCACGGCCTTTCAGGCTGGCCGTGTCCCAGACATCGGCGGCAAACCAGCGCACCCGGCTGTCGAGCGCGCCCAGGCGGTCCTCCGTCCCCGGGCGAACCAGCAGGACAACGTCAGCCCCTTCCGCCAGCAGCGCATTGGCAATACTGTCACCCAGCAGCGTGCCACCGCCGGTGACCAGTACCCGGTTTTTCAACGACATGGGGGCGTCAATCCTCCTGACCGCTTGTGCAAAACGCTCAAAGTGTGGATAATAACGCATAATAAGGCTGGTCGTCATCCCAATAAAGACCGATACTGCACGAGTTGTGCGGTGGCAAAGCTGAACAAGAGACGTCCGTGATCGGACGGTTACGATGCAGTTGCATGGCCATTGTCACAAAACTGGAACTACAGAAACGCAACAAAAAGCGGGTGAGTGTATATGTTGACGAAACATATGCGTTCAGTCTGAGCCTTGATGAAGCCGCGCGCTTGTCGAAAGGCCAGGTCCTCACCGATGCTGACATCACGTCGTTGATGAATCAGTCGGCGGTAGGACATGCGGTGGACCGGGCGCTCCGCTTTTTGGCGCTCCGTCCCCGAAGTGAGAGCGAAATCAGGCAAAATCTCGCCCGCAACGGAGTTGCTCCGCCAGTCATTGAAGCCGCCATCCAACGCATCGCAGAAATCGGTTATCTGGATGATCGAGCATTTGCGAAACTCTGGGTCGAGGACCGGATGCGGTTCAAGCCTACCAGCCCCAAGGCACTACGCTACGAATTGAAACAGAAGGGTGTCGAAAATGCCGTGATTGACTCGGTGCTTGCTGATCTTGATGCAGAAGCTGCGGCGTATCATGCCGCCGAGTCGCAAGTGAGAAAACTGCGCGGAACGAGCCAACCGGAATTTCGGGAGCGCCTGCAAGCCTTTATGCTGCGGCGTGGGTTCGACTATAGCCTCGCACGTAAAACCATCAAGCGGTTGATCGACGAAATCGAAGCGGACGTGCCAGATTATTTCGCGGACGACAAGTCCGACGAAAACTATGACGAAGCCTGAGAAACGTCCCAAGGAAGGAGGAGGCGGTCTGCTAAATGCTGGGACATCGGGCAGTCCGCACAAGGAGAGATGGATTTCATTATCTTCCTGATTATCGGCATCGCCATCGGTGCCGCGGTCGGGATCGCAATCTTCAACAACTATCAGAATTCACAAGGGCAGAATCGGAAACAGCTCGCCGAAGAAGAAGCTAAGGCGATCATCGCAAAGGCCAATGAGGAGGCGCAGAGGACTCTTCGAGAAATCGAAGAAAAAGCGCGGCTCAGCCTGGAGGAGATCGAAACCACCGCCGTTCGCCGGCGTCGCGACCTGGATAAAGAAGACGAGCGCCTTCTGCGTCGTCGTGACGAACTCGACAAAATCCGCGAGCGTCAGGAGCAGCGCGAGCAGAGCCTGAACAAGCGTCAGAGCAAGATGGACAAACAGCAGGTTGACCTGCAAAAGCTCCAGGATGAGCGCGTCGCCGAACTGACGCGTATTGCCCAACTGACGACCGAAGAGGCGCGCGGTGAGCTGCTGGCTGCCGTCGAGACCGAGGCGCGCAACGACATGGCGCGCATCATCCGTCAGGTCGAAGCGGAAGCCCACGATGACGCCGACAACCGCGCGCGCGAGGTCATCTCGCTGGCCATTCAGCGGCTGGCTTCGGAGCATGTCAGCGAAATTGCTGTCAGCGTCGTCGCCCTGCCAAGCGACGAAATGAAAGGGCGTATCATCGGACGCGCCGGACGCAATATCCGCGCCTTTGAACTGGCGACGGGTGTCGACGTCGTCGTGGACGATACCCCGGAAGCGGTGACCATCAGCAGTTTTGACCCCGTTCGTCGTGAAGTCGCCCGTCGGGCGCTCGGCAAACTGGTGGTCGATGGCCGCATCCACCCGGCCCGGATCGAAAAGCTGGTCGAAGATGCCCGCGCCGAAGTCGAGCAGATCATTCGCCAGGAAGGCGAACGCGCCGCTTACGAAACCGGCATCCCCGGACTTCACCCGGAAATTCTCAAGCTGCTTGGCCGGCTCAAATTCCGGACCAGCTATGGTCAGAATCAGCACGGCCATTCCATCGAAACCGCGCATATCGCCGGCATGATTGCGGCGGAACTGGGCGCAGACGTCATGATTGCCAAGACTGGCGGCCTGCTGCACGATCTTGGCAAGGCCATCGATCATGAGGTTGAGGGCACGCACGCCCTGATCGGCGCAGAATACATCAAGCGCTATGGGGTCAATGCCCGCATTGTCAACTGCGTCGCCAGCCACCACCACGAGGTGGAGCAGGAATGCGTCGAAGCGTACATCGTCGAAGCGGCCGACGCTATTTCCGGCGCAAGGCCCGGCGCCCGGCGTGAGAGCATGGAGACGTACATCCGCCGCGTCAAGACTCTGGAAGAGATCGCCAACAGCTTTGACGGCGTCGAACAGAGCTACGCGCTGCAAGCGGGCCGCGAAGTGCGCATCATCGTCCGGCCGGAAGCGCTGGACGATCTGGCGGCGCTCCGGCTTTCGCGCGACGTGGCCAAGAAGATCGAAGAGACGATGCAGTATCCGGGTCAGATCAAGGTACAGGTGATCCGCGAGACGCGCGCCGTCGAATTCGCGAAGTAGACAAGAGCTCAGCACTGGAATCAAAAACCTCACCCTCATTGCGAGGGTGAGGTTTTTTTGTGCCTTGAAAACCTCGTGCGCAAATCGCCGAAGCGACTTACATCGATGCCTCAAGCATCTCACCGGTGACCGGATCGACGCCCGTCTCGAGGTCGCCTGCCGCCAGCATTTCCTGGATTTCAGCCACCTGCTCCGTCGCCTCTTCGGCGATCTCGGCATCGTGCGCTTCCGCGAACGTGATGCCGCCATTGGCCGTGCTGAGGATGTAGATGGCGCCGGGGAAGCCGTCGCCATTGACCACCGCGGCGATCATGTCGTACACGCCGACGTCAACACGCTTGAGCGCGCTGCTGATCAGGAATTCCGCGCCGGGGGTCTCGCCACCGCCGAAGGTGGTGAAGTACTCGTCCTGGTCGACGCCAATCACCATGACGCCTTCACTGGCCGCGAAGGAGATCGCGCCGGAGCCGGTGGGGCCGCCCGCGCCGAAGATGATGTCCGCGCCTTCGCCGATGAACTGCTCGGCCGCCGAAGCGCCGCGATCAGGGGCGGTGAAGCTGTCGATGTAGACCCCCAGGACGTTGATGTCGGGGTTGATGTACTTGGCGCCGTTCTCATAGCCGTTGCGGAACTTGACGACCGGCGGGATGTTGATGCCGTACACACCGGCGATTGTGCCCCTCTCGGTCGTCAGAGCCGCAAGAGCGCCGACCAGGAAGCCAGCCTCGTCCTCACGGAACTGAATGCCGAAGAGATTCTCGGGAGCCTCGGCAAAGAACTGATCCACGCCGATGAAGAAAACGTCCGGGTTCTCGGCAGCGGCTGCGGTGGTCGCGTCGGCGATCAGGAAACCGACGGTCACGACGACGTCAAAACCTTCGTCCACGCAGGTCTGGATGTTGGCCGCATAATCGGTCTGGGCGGTCGTCTCGATGAAGGTGTTCTCGAGATCGAACTCTTCGGCGGCCAGCAACATACCTTCGTAGGCAAACTGGTTGAACGTGCCGTCATTGACACGGCCAACATCGGTCACCAGACAGACGGACTCGACTTCAGCCTGTGCGAAGGCCGCGGGTGCCATCAGCCCAATGAGCAGAAGGACGCCAAGCAGGGCAATCAAACGCTGTGTCTTCATATAGAAAGTCTCCTTCAAGAGTAATGCGCAAACATCGAACTGGCTCCAACAGGAACCCTGATGTTATCGCCAGAATCATATCCTAACGCCCTGTCAAAAGGAACAGCAACCGGTCTGCAAAGTATTGTGCGTTTGTCACAAAGTTATGCGGCGGCCCCTTATTCGCCATCCCATGAACAAAAATGAGCGGCCATGCGGCCACTCATTTTTGTTCGGATCGAGGTGTCGAGACCGCGAATCGTTTCTATACCCCGACATCACGACGGTTGAAGAACGCCAGACTCGCCGCAAACATGACGACCGTTCCGATCAGCAGCACCGCGACGTTGCCGACGATCAGCCCGTCGCGCATGACGAACACGCCGTCATAATAACGGAAGAAGGACAGCGGCCGCAGGGCGCCCAGGAACGAATCCGGCGCGACGTTGGCCAGCGTATCCAGGAAGTAGCTCACGGCAATGAAGGCTGTGGTGATCCCCAGCGCCATCGGGCGGTTTCCGGTGATGGACGACACCAGCACTGTGAACGCCAGCACGAAGAGCGCGCCGGGCAGGATGTTGACCGTCGATTCGAGCACCCGAACCATGCTGACCTGAAGGATGTTGGTGGCAGAAATGCTCAGGACCAGACCGACGAAGACGATCGCCGCAATGCCGACGATGATCAGCGTGAAGGCCAACACCTTCTCCAGCACCAGGCGGGTGCGCGTCACCGGCAGGCTCAGCAGCAGGTCCATCTGACCGCGATCCTCTTCGTTGGCGATCACATTCAGCCCGGCAATCACCGAATAGAAGGCGAAGATGACCAGGGCCAGGCTGAAGAAGTTGGACGCCACGTACCCTTCCGGTGACGCCATATACTCGACGTCGCCGCCGCCGAACATCTGCACGAAGAAGGGCGGGAGCGATTCCATGAGTTCGGTTATTTCCCGCAGAGACTCCGAGTCCTGAAGCACCAGGAACTGACTGCCGCCGAGCAGCGCGATGCCCAGACCCCACCAGAGAATCGCCCGCCAGTGACGGCGCAGCGTCTCATTGAATACTGCCAATGACATGATCTTGCCTTTCCGCGCCTAGGCCGTCTGCACCGCGCGATGATGGTTGTTGACGCGTTCCTTGTCATAGAATTTGAGGAAGATGTCCTCAAGCGTCGGCTTCTCGACATCCATCGAGACGACGTAGTACTGCTGCACGGCGCGCAGCAGCGGATCGAAATCACCGGTGAGCTGGAACTGCACGGTGCGGTCGGTGACGGTCAGGCCCAGAACGCCGGGCAGTGCCGACAGCGCCGCCGCATCCACCGGATCGCGGAAGCGAATGGCCACGTTGCGGAAGTCAGCGTGAGTCAGCTCGTCGACCCGCTGCACCGCCTGCAGCATGCCGCCGCGCAGGATGCCCACCCGGTCGCAGATCGCCTGCACTTCGCTGAGGATGTGCGACGACAAAAAGACGGTGCGGCCCTCACTGCGCAGTTCCGACACGATCTCATAGAAGGTCTGCTGAACCAGCGGATCGAGGCCGCTGGTCGGCTCGTCGAGGATGAGCAGCTCCGGCTTATTCATCAGCGCCAGGATCAGGCCCAGCTTGCGCTTATTGCCCGTCGAGTAGCTGCGGACTTTCTTCGTCAGGTCGAACTGCAGGCGCTCGGCCAGCTCCTGGACGTAACGCATTTCCAGGCCGCCGCGCACGCTGCCAACGTAGCGGATGATTTGCAGCGCCGTCTGCCGCTCCCACAGGTTCAGCTCGCCGGGAAGGTAGCCGATGCGGGCGCGAATGGACCGGCTGTCCTGGCGGGCATCCAGCCCGAAGACCCGGCTTTGCCCACTGGTGGGGCGAATCAGATCGAGGAGCAGCCGGATGGTCGTTGTCTTGCCCGCGCCATTAGGTCCGAGATAGCCGAAGACCTCGCCACGCTGCACGCTCAACGTGAGATCGCTGAGCGCGCGGGTCTTGCCGTTATAGACTTTCGTCAGTCTGTCTGTCTGAATGATGTTGGTCGTGCTCACGTTTTTCCAACTCCCTGGTTGGAGTCTCCCTCAATTGGACCGCGGCTCTGGCGCATGAACTCCAATCCTCTGTCGAGGATGTCCCGAAGGATGCGCCGGCCTTCTTCTGTGCCGGATGGATTGCCGGGTGGTGTTATACCGCCGGCAAGGAGCTTGCTGACGACTTCGCCGACTGCTTCGACGCTGGTCTTGGACAGGGGGACCAGGGAGTCGCCTGCGATCAGTCCGTAGCGAAAGCCCGCCAGAACATACAGCAGCGCATCCGGGTCCATGTCATCCCGTATCAGGCCCAGCCTCTGAAACCCGCGGATGAATTCATCCGAGATGCTCACCATCTGCGTGAACTGGGGCAGTGCCGCCAGTTTGCGCACGTAGTCGCCAAGAATGTTGCGATCCTGGATATAGATCGCCCGAAGCAAAGGGTTATCCTGAAGCGCCTGCCAGCCGTAGCGGAACATCCCGTAGATGGTGACGCCTTCCGGGTCGGCATCGAGCATAGCAAACCACCGCTCCACCATGCGCTCGGACTCACGGGTGATCAGCGCAGCGAAGAGATCATCCTTGCTTTTGAAGTGCAGATAGATTGTGCCTTTCGCGACACTCGCTTTGCGCGCGATGTCTTCGACCGTCGTCTTGTCGTAGCCGTAGTGTGTGAACAGCACGGCGGCGGCGCTCGAGAATCGCCTGCTCTCGCTCAACATGTGTCGCGGATTCGCCCATATCATGACCCGATGACCAAAAACGTCTTCACAGTCATAACTTATCACGGATTCCGATTATTGTTTCCCCTAATGGTTGGGGGCTGACTCTGTGATGAAATTGGACGCCCAACGACTTCCGACGCGTTCGGTCGCCCCTTGTGGCGAAGGGGCGCATCATGTTCTAATTCGTCGCGCACGAAAGGGTTCCCCAATGGCATCTCTGCCGCGCATCGAGCGTTTCGTCAACCGGAGTGGGGTTCGCATCTACCGCCTTCCGGTGGAGGCGTTTCCCGGTTTTATCGCCTACTGTTACTTCGTACTGAACGCGGACGTGCCGACGCTGATTGACACCGGGTCCGGGCTGGGCAGCAGCACCGAACACCTGCTGGCCGGCATCGCTGCGCTCCCCGACGAGTTTGGCGAGCCGCTGGACCTGACCGACATCAAGCGCATTCTGATCACCCACGGGCACATCGACCATTTTGGCGGGCTGGCCGAAATGCAGGAGCGGACCGGCGCCCAGGTGGCCATTCACCCGCTGGACCGCCGCATTTTGACCAACTACGAGGAGCGCGTGATCGTCGCCACCAAAGACCTGCGCGTCTATCTGGAGCGGGCAGGGGTCAAGCCGGAACTGCGCGCCCAGTTGATGAGCATGTACGGCATCGCCAAGCGCCATGTGCGTTCGGTCGCGGTCAGCTTCACGCTGGAAGAAAACCTTGCCCTCGACGGCATGCGCTTCACGCATACGCCGGGGCACTGCCCGGGGCAGGTGGTTATCCAGATGGAGGACGTGCTGATCAGCGCCGATCACGTGCTGGCGCGCATCACGCCGCATCAGGCGCCGGAGTCGATCACCCGGCATACCGGCCTGGCCCATTACCTGGAGTCGCTGGCCAAAGTCAGCAAACTGGATGGGGTGGCGGTGGCGCTCGGCGGGCATGAGCAGCCTATCGCCGATGTCTACCGACGCATTGACGCTATTCGCGAGTCGCACCAGCGGAAGCTGGAGCGGGTGCTCGACATCATCAAGACCGCCGACCATCCGCTGACCATCAGCGATCTCTCCAAGCAGATGTACCCCGAACGCCATGGCTACGACATATTGCTGGCGTTGGAAGAGGTCGGGGCGCACGTCGAGTATCTCTACGACCACGGCTGGCTGGAGGTCTGCAACCTGGAAGAGGTTGAGCGCGAAGACAACCCGGTCCTCCAGTATCGACCGGTGTAGCGGACGGAGCGCTGAATGATCACTCGCCGCGACGCCTTGGGCCTTGCCGCCGCCTTCGCCGCCAGCCGTGTCGCGCTGGTTATCGTCGGGCTGGCGGCCATGCTCGTTCTGCCGATGAATGAGCGCGCTGATTTCACGCATCTGCGCGACGGGGGGTCGGCGCTCGACATGTGGTACCGCTGGGACGCCACGTTCTACGCGACGATTGCCACCTACGGTTACGAATGGCAGAACGAAGGCCGTCCGGCGGCGGACATGGCCTTCATGCCCGTCTACCCGCTGACGGTGCGCGCCGCCTCGTTTCTCAACCCTGAGGGCTGCCCGGTTTCGCCGTACTGGAGTACCTGCACGACGCTCGGCGGTTTGGTCGTCTCCAACCTCGCCCTGCTGGCCTCGACGTACCTGCTGTTCTGGCTGACGCTGGTCCGCTTTGGTCGAGCGGCGGCCTGGCGAGCGACTGTGCTGCTGCTGGTTTCGCCGATCAGCATTTTTCTCTCCGGCGTCTACACCGAATCGCTGTTCCTTCTGCTGTCGCTGTTGACCTTTGTTTTACTGGAACGCCGGCAGTATCTGGGCGCAGTCGCCGCCGCCTGCCTGGCCGCCCTGACCCGCTCGGTCGGGCTGGCGCTGTGCGCTGGACTGCTCTGGTACGCCTGGTTCAACGGGGCAGACTGGTCGGCGCGACGGCCGGTTCGACTGGCGCTGGCGGTTCTGCCCGCTGTCGTCTTCGCCGGGTACATCCTGTGGATGGGCAGCAGCGTCGGCGATCGGCTGGCCTATTTCAGCACCTACGAGCTGGCCTGGGACCGCACCGCCGGCACGCCAATTCAGGCCTTCACCGTCTACTTCAGCGGCGAGCCTGTCTCCTGGTTCGGCTGGACGTTGTCCTGGCTCGACCTGTTCTTGACGCTGTTCTACCTGGTGCTGGCCGGCGTCGCGATCTGGCGGGCACGCGGGGCGCGGCGCGGGGAAGGGGTGATGGCGCTGGGCGGGCTGATCGTCCCGATCATGAGCGGCACGCTGGTGGGGATGCCGCGCTTCGGCGCTGTGTTGTTTCCTTTTTATATGCTGCTCGGCCGGTGGGCGGATAAACCGTGGAAGGCGCTGCTGGTCTATGGCGTATCCGGCGCGCTGGCCGTATTGTTTGCGATACGGTTTGTCGCCTGGCGCTGGATCGCCTGATGCTGGCGGTTCAGATCTCGCTGCAATCCCACATGAAGCCGCAGCGATCGCAGCGAACCTTGCAGGCCAGGCGGTAGGTCTTCGCGCCGCACTGCGGGCAGACGGTGGACAGGCTGTAGTTGGGTAACGTCCCTTGAGGCAGCGCGCTTTCGACGCGCAGAGTCGGGCGGGGCGCATCGAGCCGATCGGGCTGACCGGATAGGGAGTCTGTGGGAGTGCGTTTGGGCGGCATGACGGACCTTCTCACGCTGCACGAACGAAAAAGGGACATCTGCAAGAGATATCCCTTTAGAGGCGACGACCGGACTCGAACCGGTGATCAAGCTTTTGCAGAGCTTTGCCTTACCACTTGGCCACGTCGCCTGAAGAATACCTATTATAACCGCTGAACTCCCCTCTCGACAAGGCTTGGCCTTCCGACCGGGGCATTCGGATTTGGTTGTGTGCGCTACGCATTTTCGGGACGACACGTGGGTCGTCCCCTACACTCAGTGTCGTTTGTCGCAGCGAACCCATCTTTCCGCCCGCCACATTTTCGAATGTTCCCTCTTCGTGCCGGGGCCGCGGTGCCATCACTCGCACTTGCGGCCCATCGTGAAAAACGCCAAAATACATTCCATGGACGAACAAGAACGCCTTCCCGACAGCGAAATACCCGCTTCCCCCGAGCCCGCCTCGGTGGAGCCTGAATCGATGACGCCTGCCGAACCGGAAAACGCGCTTCTGGCCGAGGAAGAAGACGGCTGGACTCTGGCTGAGCCGCGGACGTCGGCGGCCACTGCAGAGACTTCCGTGGGCGATGTACCGATGCTCGCTTCCGACGCTTATTCGGCTGAAGCTTATGCGAGCGACGCCTATTCGGCCGACGCCCTGGCCGATGACTGGTTGGGAAGGGACTCGCTTCCCGCCGCCGGAGGAGAGGATGTCGATGCGGCGCTGGCCGCGGTGGCCTCGCTGAGCATGGTCAGCGATCGCGAGGCCGACCGCGAAGCCGACGACATGGCGCGCGTAGAAAGAGCTGCGGAACCGAAGCGGATCGAACGAGCGGTGCGCCAGGCGGGAATTCCTGCGCCGCAGGGCATGACTCTCAGGCGCGGCCAACTGGCTTCGGCGATCCCGGCGCTGCTGCTGATCGTGATCGGCGGGGGTTGGACGTTCGCCAATACGACCGGCGGACAGATCGCGCCGAACCTGCTGTTCGGGGGCGCGGCGGCGCTGGTGGCGGCCGTCTTCGTCCTGGGCTGGCTGTCGTTCGGACGCTGGGCGCGCGGCCTGCTCTTTCTGGCGGCGCTGGTGGCGGCGACGATCGGACTGATCGCTTTCACGCTGACGACGCCCGGACTGGAACTGACCACGTCGTACCCGCTTCTCCTGGCTGCGCCAGGGTTGGCCTGCCTGATCGCGGCGGTGCTGGCGCGCCCGGCCAGTACACGTCTGCTGGTCCTGGCCGTCCTGCTGATCGCGGGGGCGGCGGTGGGAATCGCCTACAACGCCGGCCTGTTTCCACTGGATCTGACACCTTACCTGCAATACCTGCTGCCCGTGACCGGAGGCGTGCTCCTGCTTTTGTGGGCGATCGGCGCTCTGGCCCGCCGCGCCTGAACTGACCCGGGCATGCGCATCGCCATTGACGCCAGCCGGACGACCGTTGCACAGGTCACTGGCACCGAGCACTATGCGCGGCAGATGATTCGCCACATCCTGCAGCAGCCGCGCGACCACGATGTCACGCTGTATTTTCGCGATAATCCCCCTGCCGATCTCTTTCCACGATCTTCACGCATCACACAGCGCGTGATCCCGTTTCCGCGCGCTTGGACGCATCTGCGCCTGGCGGCGGCCCTGCTTGGCGACCGGCCGGATGTCCTGTGGGTGCCGGCGCACGCGCTGCCGTTTGTCTTTCCCGGACGCGCTGCCGTGACCGTCCATGACCTGGGCTACCGTCACTTTCCGCAGGCCCACACGGCCAACCAGCGTCGCTACCTCGACCTGACGACGCGGACCAGCGCCGCCCGTGCCTCGGTCGTGATGGCAGACAGCCAGGCCACCGCGGACGATCTGATGCGTTTTTACGGCACGCCGGCGCACAAGATCCACGTTGTCTACCCTGGCGTCGACGTGCCGCCGATTGGCGATCCGGTCCAGGTACGGCAGAAATATGGTCTGCCGGAACGCTATTTTCTGTTCATCGGAACGCTGCAGCCGCGCAAGAACATCGCCCGGCTGGTAGCGGCCTTTAGGCTGTGGCAGGAGCGCCACCCGGACGATCCGGCTTCGCTGGTGCTGGCCGGCGGCAAAGGCTGGTTGTTTGACCCGATGTGGCTAGGAGGCGTCGAGCGGGTGATTCTGCCTGGCTACGTCGACGCCGCGGACAAAGGCGCGGTCTATGCCGGGGCGCTGGCCCTGGTGTTCCCGTCGCTCTACGAGGGCTTCGGCTTTCCTGTGTTGGAGGCCATGGCCTGCGGCGCGCCGGTGGTGTGCAGCCGCACGTCGAGCCTGCCCGAGCTGGCCGGCGACGCTGCGCTGCTGGTTGACCCGGAATCGACGGAAGAAATCGCCGATGCCATGGCGCGCGCTGCCGCCGATGGGGCGCTGCGGCGCGCGCTGATCTCCGGCGGCCGGGCGCGTGTCGAGCGCTTCACCTGGGAGAACGCAGCGGCGGCGGCCCTCGATGCGCTGGAGGCGGCGAGATGATCGAAAACGGCCCGCGCTTCCTGATCGTCCAGCTCGCCGACATTGGCGATCTCGTCAACTCGACCCCGGCGCTGTCGGCGCTGCGCGAAACGCACCCCACCGCGCACATCGCTCTGTTGACCACCCGACACGCCGCGCCGATCCTCGAAGGGACCGGGCTGGTCGACGAGATCATCCTGTTCGACAAGCACGCCTTCGACCGACTGAGCGCGCTGGCACGACCACCCAACCTGGCCGCCGCGCTGAAGCTGTCGGCCCGCCTGCGCCGTGGGCGCTACGACACGGTCATCTTTCTGCACCATTTCTCGACGCGCTTCGGTGCGCTCAAGTTCGCCGCCCTGGCCTGCAGCGCTGGTGCCCAGCGGCGGATCGGCTTGCAGAATGGACGTGCGCCTTTCCTCACCGAAGGCGTCCCCGATCTCGGGTTTGGCGCGAAGCATCAGGCGCAGTACTGGCTCGATCTGGTCGCGCTGGCGGGCGCCGATGCGGTTCCTCGACCTGCCCGGATTGTCGCGGGCATGGGCGATGCTGTCCCCCTCCCGCCCAAATCCGGCCGGTTGCGCATTGCCGTGCACGCGGGCAGCGGCGGCTATAGCCTGGCTCGGCGCTGGGAGCCAGAGCGGTTCGCGACCGTCGCCGACCATCTGGTCGAGAGCCGCGACGCCGAGATCATGCTGGTGGGCGGGAAGGGCGACGACTCCGCCGCGGTGCAGGAGGCGATGCGTCACACGCCGCTCAATCTCGCAGGTGTGACGACCCTGGCTCAACTGGCGGACGTGCTGCGCACCTGCGATCTGTTCATCGGCTCCGACAGCGGCGTCATGCACATCGCGGCGGCGGCGGGTGCGCCAGTGCTGGCTGTATTCGGCCCGAGCAACGCCGATGCATGGTCGCCTTGGACGCCCGAAGGGCGTTCGACCGTGGTGCGCAGCGCGCCGGAGTGCAGCCCGTGCAGCTATGTCGAATATGGCGTCGGGGCGCGGGATGGCTGTAAGGCGCGAACGTGCATGCGTATGGTGACGGTCGCCCAGGTGGCCGCGGCGGCCGAGCGGCTGCTCGATGGCGTGCCGACGCCCACCGTTTCGAACGCACAGGCCGAGGCGCAGGAGCGTCTTCATTTGCTCGGCCTGCCGGTGAGCGTGATCACCTACCGCGAGTGGATGGCGCGCATCGCCCGCTGGATGGCAACAGACCGTCTGCATCACGTCTGCACCATCAACCCGGAGATGATCATGATCGCCCGGCGCGACCCGATCTTCAGCGTCGTGCTTCAGCGCGCGGATCTGACCGTACCCGACGGCGTCGGACTGCTGCTGGCCTCCCGCTGGAAGGGTCGCCGGCTGCCGGAACGCGTCACCGGGTCGGACGGCGTTCCGATGATCGCCGCGGAAGCCGCCCGCCTGGGATGGCGGCTGTATCTGCTCGGCGCCGGGCCTGGCGTGGCCGATAAAGCCGCGGCCGTGCTTCAGCGCGATCATCCGGCGCTGCAAATCGTTGGCATTTACGAGGGCAGCCCGGCGGCGGAGGAAGAAGACAGCATCGTCGAGCGCGTGAACGCCAGCGGTGCGGATATCCTACTGGTGGCTTATGGCGCGCCGGAGCAGGACAAATGGATCGCCCGTAACGCGCCGCGGCTGAACGTCAGGATGGCAATGGGTGTTGGCGGCACCTTCGACTTCATCGCCGGAATCATCCCGCGCGCCCCGGAGTCGATGCGGCGTTTGGGCCTGGAGTGGCTGTACCGGCTGTACTTGCAGCCCTGGCGCATCAAGCGCATGCTGCGCCTGCCACGCTTTGCGCTGGCTGTGCTGCTGGAAGGACGTGATCGTGCGTGAACGCCTGCTGAGCCTGATCCCCCGACTGGCGGGACATCGAATCCTGGTCGTCGGCGATGTGATCCTCGACGAGTACCTGATTGGCCGCGCGACGCGAATGAGCCGCGAAGCGCCGATCCCGGTGCTGGAATTCGAGTCTCGCCGGCATGTACCCGGTGGCGCCGGCAACCCGGCGGCGAACATCGCGGCGCTGGGTAGCACCGCGCATCTGGTGGCCGTGGTCGGCAATGATGCTGATGCCGATGGTCTGCGCGCCACGCTGCGCCAGAATGGAATCGCGCCCGATGCCCTGATCGTCGACGAGTCGCGCCCGACCACCGTCAAGTCCCGGCTGATGGCGCACATGGGACTGCGCTTCCCGCAACAGGTCGCCCGGCTCGACCGGCTGTCGCGCGATTCTCTGCCGCAGCAGGTGGAGACGCAGGTGTCCGATCGGATCGCCGCGCTGCTGCCCCAGGTCGATGCGGCGCTGGGCTCCGACTACCAGACCGGGATGCTATCGCCGGCGCTGGCTGAGCACCTGCGGGAACTGGCCGGTCCACGGCTGATCGCCGCCGATGCCCAGGGCCAGTTCGGCAAATATGTCGGTTACGATCTGATCAAGTGCAACGTCGACGAGGCGCGCGAGACTCTGCGCCGCGACCTGAAGACGGATGCGGATTTCGCCGCCGGAGCACGCCAGTTGTTCCAGGATCTGCGGCTGAGACGAGGGATGGTGATCACGCGCGGCAGCGAAGGCGCCACGATTGCCACCCCGGACGGGGAGTCACACTGTCCTGCCCCGGCGATCACCGACGTTTACGATACTGTGGGGGCAGGCGACACCGCGGTCGCCGTGATGACGCTCGCCCTGGTGGCTGGCGCTTCCCCTGTGGAAGCGGTCACCCTGGCCAATGTCGCCAGTGGGGTGGTGGTGCGCCGGGTGGGCAACTATGCGCCCACGCCTGATGATTTGCGGCAGGCGCTGGCTGCCGCTGCATTCTAGCTGCGGTCTAGCCCTGTGCGCTGGCTCTTTCCATTTCCAGACTGGCCGACAGCGCCAGGGAAAGGTCGCGCGCCCAGTCACTGATGCTTTCCCAGTCGCGCCAGTCGCCTTCGGGGATCCCCATGCCGCGCGCCAGCAGCTTGATCAGCGGCGAGACTTTGCCTGAGTCGAACGCGCCGGCGAACATGCCTATGCTCATCGGCTGAAGGGACGGATAGCTGCGGAACAGCACGTCGTGGTAGCTTTCGGCGACCTCATGGCTTTCGGGGCTGTCATCGGCCATGGTCATGCAGACCGTGAAATAGGCCAACGGTTTCTGGGCCAGTGCTGCCTGATGCTTCTCGAGGAATTCGACAGCATGGGGTAGCCACTTGCCGCCCCGAATGGCGCTGCCCACGACCACCGCATCATAGTCCTTCACATGCTGGATGGACTCGATCGGCTGAACCTCGACCTGACGGCCTTCGCCACCCAGCACCGTTGCGATGAGGTCGGCGACTTCTGCGGTGGAGCCTAATCGCGTTGCATAAGTAACTAGAATTCGAGACATGTTGATCTTCCTTGAAATATCGGTAAATTCACTCCGTCTGTGACGGCGACTGAGGCAGCGCCCATGACGCCGCTTACGTCGTGCGCGAGGGGGGTGTTCTTTTGGGGGGAGTTTGAACCTTTCCTGAGCGCCGCGAACGGCGCAAAACATTCTTTTCTCAAATTGTAACATCCCTTGTCAATTTCATCGGAATTCATTGTAGGGCGTATCATACAATTCGGAGTTGTTACAGTGCGCGGCGTTACCCGTTGTATGTCGGCTGGTATACGCCTGACGAAGATCGCGGTGTCCGACGCGTCGTGAAAGCAAAACGCCCCGCCGGCGCATGCCGGCGGGGCGTTCTGAAGGGTCTTTGTCGCGACTACAGCGAATACAGTTCGCCGTACTTGTTCTTCAGATAGCGGATCAGCGGCGCGACCTGGAGCGAGGCGCCGGTGACACGTTCGATCAACTCGTTGGCGGTGTACTTGCTGCCCGGCTTGTGGATGTTGTCGCGCGACCACTGGAGCAGCGTGTCGAACTTGCCCTGGCCGATTTCGGTCTCGATTTCAGGGTGCGCCTGCAGCGCCGCCTCGTAGAACTGCGCACTGATCAGGTTGCCGATGGTGTAGCCCTGGAAGGCGCCGCCGACAAACCCGCCGTACCAGTGGACATCCTGGAGGATGCCGTCCTTGTCGTCGGGCGGGGTGATGCCGAGGTCGCGGGTGTAGCGGGCACGCCACTCCTCGGGCAGATCGGCGACCGACACCGTGCCTTCGAGCAGGTCCAACTCCAGACCGAAGCGGATCATGACATGCAGGTTGTAGGTCACTTCGTCGGCATCGACGCGGATCAGCGAGCGCTCGACCTTGTTGATGGCGCGGTAGAAGGAATCGAGTGACACGCTGCCGAGCTGTTCCGGGAAGGTCTGCTGAAGCTTCGGATAGTAGTGAGTCCAGAAGGCGCGGCTGCGTCCGACGAGATTCTCCCAGGTGCGCGACTGGCTCTCGTGCACGCCGGCAGAGGTGCCGCCGCCCAGCGGCGATCCGTCGTAGGCGACATCGATTCCCTGCTCATAGAGGGCGTGGCCGGCTTCGTGCAGAGTGCTGAAGAGGGCGTCGGTCAGGAAATGCTCGTCGACGCGGGTGGTGATACGAATGTCGCCGGCGCTGAAGCGGGTCATGAATGGATGGTGCGTCAGATCCTGCCGTCCCCGGTTGAAATCATAACCATAGTCCTTGATGACTGCCGCGCCAAACTCCAACTGCTTGTCCTGGGGGAAGTACTGCTTCAGAAAGCTGTTGTCGGCCGGCGGCTGCGAAGTGATCGCCTGGACGATCGGCACCAGTTCGGCGCGCAGGGCCTCAAAGAGCGTCCGCACGGTCTCGGCTGACATGCCGTAATCCGCGAAATTGATCAGCGGGTCGCCGATATGCTCATGCGGGAAGAATTCGGAGAACTTCCGGCTGTAGTCCACGGATTTCGATAGGGCATCACGCACCATCCCGAAATCGTTGGCCGGTCGCGCGCGTGTCCAGGTGTCAAAGAGATTGCCGCTGTGTTCCATGAATTCGCCCAGGAACGCCGACGGCACCTTGACCTGTCGTTCGTAGTCGCGGCGGGTGACGCGAAGCAGCGCCGCATCGTCGTGATCGTAGGGAAGGCCCTCACGGTAAGGTTCCAGCTCATCGAGCAGCCGACCGATCTCCGGCGACGTGAAGCGCTCGTGAGCCAACCGGCCGATCAGGGCGGTCTGGCGGCTGCGAGCGGGTCCGCCGCCGGGCGGCATGTACGTCGACTGATCCCAGCCCAGCACGCTGCTTGCACCAGAGAGATCGCTGACTTCGAGAAGACGTCCCTTGAGTTCTGCCATCTTCGCTTCGGCGGTCATCGTGTCACCCTTCGAGTGTTGTTGACCATTTAAGTTCTTTAGAATTATAGACGCTTTTTGAGGATTAGACTATACAGGTGTGAGACGAAGGGTGAATAAAGCTAGGTGAAGCATGATCCCGATTCCTGAACCCGCCGAGTATTTCCGCACCGTGTGGGAGATTGTGCGCCAGGTTCCCACCGGACAGGTGACCACCTTCAAACAGATCGCGGAGATGATCCCCCCGCCGGCTGGTATCGAGGAGGACGACTACGTCAAAGTGGGTCCGCGCTGGGTGGGGGACGCCCTCAATGCCGTTTCGATCCCGGACGAGCCGACGGTGCCGTGGCACCGGGTGATCAACAGCCGAGGCTCGATCAGCCTGCCGGAGTTGAGCGAGGGTGCGGCGCTCCAGCGCGGCCGGTTGATTGCCGAAGGCGTCGAATTTGATGCGAAGGAGCGGGTCGACTTCGGACGCTATGGCTGGGAAGGTCCGGAGAACGCCTGGATCGAGGCGAACGGTCTGCGGCCTGCTCGTTCGCTGCGCAAGAACGTCGACCAGGGCCCCCAGCAGCTCAGTCTGTTCTGAACTAAACCTCCTGCCGGTCTTCTAGGGAAGGCCGGCTTTCTCCTTCAACCCGCCAATGTCGAGGATGCGGATCTCGTGGCGCTCCACGCGGATCAGATTCTCTTTTGCCAGGCTGCGCAGCGCGCGATGGAGCACGTCCGGAACGGTGCCGAGCCGGTTTGCCAGTTCCGCCTGTGTGGCCCAGCGGGGGCGCTGCAACTGATCGGCAGACGATTCCTCGATTAAATAACGAGCGAGTCGAGATTCGATGCTGCGCAGAGACAGATCCTCGACCATTCGGATGAGCTGCTGCACACGCGCCGCCAATCGCTGGATGATCACTCGCCCAAGTTCAGGATGTTGTTCGATCAGTCGCAGGATCACCTGTTGCGGGATTGCCACTACAACCGACGGTTCAAGCGCGACGACTGTCGCCGGGTTGGCTGCCTCGATCAGCACGCCGATCGCGTTGAAGGCTTCGCCTGGTCCGAGGAACTGTAGAACCTGCTCCCTTCCCTCGGGCGAAGTCTTGATCGCTTTCAGCCAGCCCGAGTCGACGACATACAGGGCAACATCCCCTTCTCCTTCCAAAAAGACAACCTGCCCGGCGGCGTATTCGAGCCGGTGCGCCTGTTTGGCGATGATTTCGACGAGCGCCGGATCAAGATTGGCCAGGTAGGGGACCTTGAAAGTACATGCTTGGTGTCTTCGCTGGTCATATCGGCAAAGTCTTCCTTATCGTTCGCCAGGCTCGTTCGCGGTCTCATTGCTTCGTCCTGATTGTCGGCCAGATCGATCTCAGTGACAACCTTCTCACTGAAGTCGACAAAAGTCGAAGACGCCTTTCGCGATTCTCCTTAGACTCAACCGCATAGGCAGGTGAGCAGCTATGGCGAAGCGAGAAGGAATGGAAAACCCGGCGCCGCGCATCGATCTCGAACGCTGCAATGGGTGCGGACGGTGCATTCTTGTCTGCGAGCAGGGCGTACTGGCGATCGTGGCTGAGCGTGCGCAGGTTGTGAATCCCGACGCCTGCACGTATGAGATGCACTGCGAGCGCGCATGCCCGGCCACCGCCATCAGTCATCTGTTTCTGGTCATCATCGAATCTCCAAAGGAGCAGCCGTTGTCGTTACCAACATTCATTTCCGACTGGCGTGAGAAAGTCGTCTTCGGCTCTGAAGGACCACAGCCGCAGATTCTGGTAGAAAACGAGCGCATGAAAGCCGTCCTGGTGGGGCTTGATGCCGGGCAGCGCGTCCCCCTTCATCCGGCGCCGCAAGGGGTGTTTCACTTCGTTGATGGAAGCGGTTGGATGACCGTTGAAGACGTTCGCCACCCGGTACACGCGGGCACAATCGTGATCGTGCCGGAGGGGGCGAAGCGGGGTATCGAGGCAGATGAACGTTTGGTATTTATCGCCGTTCGCGTGATGTAAGTGGGCCTCATGAATTGCTTCTACTCGCCAGGACAAACGCAATGAAAACTCTCAACCATTGGTCGCGGAAGATTCATCGTTGGCTCTCCATCCCATTGGCCCTGACCATCATCACCATGACGCTCGGGCGCGAAACGTCACTGGCGCTGGTCGTGCAGCGAATTCAGCCGCCGCTCATGCTGATCATTGCCCTGACCGGCATCTATCTATATCTCTTGCCCTATATCGCCCGACAGCGGCGGGCACGCCAAGGAGCGACCGGAACGAAACAGGTTGTGACGCGCCATCTGCGTGACGGCACGCTCAAGTCGACTGAGGTGAAATAGAATGCCCAATCCATACCTGATAGTGGCTTTTCTTCACGTTGCGTTGGCGGTGCTGGGCGCGTTGGATGCTTCGCTTATCCATCTCGATCTGCTGCCGATCCATGGTGGGCTTCGCTGGATGCGCGTTCACTTCATCACACTTGGCGCGCTGACAGAGATTGTCTTCGGCGTGTTTCCGCTGCTGGTGGCCGCCAGAACGGGTATCCCGCGGCCCAAGATCCGCTGGGACATCTGGCTGACTCTCAACCTCGGGCTGCTTATCCTGATGATCGGCATTCCGCCGGCGCATGGCGTGTTCATCACCACGGGTGGCGTCCTGGTCTTCATCGCGGCCACTTTGCTGCTGCGACAGCTGTGGAAGATGCGCCCCGCTCAGAGCGCCCTACGACACTCGGACGGGTCAAAGTTCTACATGATGGGCATCGCTTACCTGCTGCTGGGCATCATTGTCGGTACCGGGTTATGGCAAGGATGGAGCGTATGGCTTCAGATCAAGACACCGCTTGAGGTTCACATCCATGCCAACAACTGGGGATTCATGTCTCTGGTTTTTGCCGGTCTGCTGGTGGATCTCTATCCGGCCTTCGCTGGTCGGCCGCTGGCATCAGGCCGCAAGGTGCGAACGCTGTTCTGGCTGATGACGTTGGGCGCTCTGTGATTGGTGCTGGGACGCTGGTTTGGGACGAATCTATTCGCAGTCCCCGGTCTGCTCCTGCATCTCACCGGAACGCTCTGGTTGCTGTTCAGCATCATCAAGCCCCTTATCGTTGATCCCCGGCCGCTGACGCCGGGAATGCTGCACCTCATCACGTCCTATGTATGGATACTGGCGCCGGTATTGGTTGCACCGCTGATTATTCTGGAAGTACCCGGATTTCCGGGCGCCGGTATCGAGCAGAACGCACCTCAGGCCTTGATCTACGGCTGGGTTCTCCAGTTTGGCTACGCGATGATGCCACTATTGTTTCGCCGCATGCTCACGCCGCAAGACCCCCAACGACTCGGCGGAAACTGGTTCAGTCTGCTGACGGTTCACCTGGGCAGTATTTTGCTCTGGGCTGGCATATTCCTCAGCGAGGCACAACCCACCCTGCACGGCCTGGCCTACGCGCTCTGGGGGGTGTCTTTGCTGCCGATCGCCTACGAACTCTGGCAGATCGTGCAGGGTGGGCTAACTCGCCTTCACGAAGCCGATGGGTCTGAGGTGGTACAGGACGGCCAGATCTGAAGATGGAAGATCGGTATTGCGACGAGAGACCCAAAAGGAAAGTTCGCCTGGAATCTTCCGCGATCTGACGTGCAGAAATTACTAATGGTGAAGGGCGTGCCGGGATCAACGGATATCGTTGATGTAGTCGTTCAGCAGGTGCCAGCATGTCTAGCGGCGCCTGCTGAACTCTCAATCCAGGTTGTCTCTTCAGGCAGCGTCGCTGGTCCTGCCTAAGCTCCGCTCTGCGAAGCCCGTTCGGATGGCAGCTCGACATGCGCGTCGATGTAGGAGAGTGCATCGAACGCGTCCGCTGCCAGATAGAAAATCTCGGAGACAGGGCGGCGCAGGAAGCGTTCCTCATTCATCTTGTCCAGCAGCGCCTGGAGCGGATCGTAGAACCCACAGGTGTTGATCAGGACCAGAGGATGTTTGGCGATGTTGAGGGACCGGAGAGTCATGATCTCGAAGACCTCTTCCAGTGTGCCGATGCCGCCGGGCAGGGCGATGAAGGCGTCGGCGCGCTGATACATGCCGGCCTTGCGCTCACGCATGTCGGTGGTGATGATCATTTCGTCGGCATCGTGGAACACGAATTCCTGCGATTTTAGAAACGTCGGCATGATGCCAATGACCCGGCCACCGCCGGCGTGCGTGGCTCGGGCGACCTCTCCCATCAGCCCGTAGCTCCCGCCGCCGTAGACCAGGGTGTCGCCGCGCTCGGCCATCAACCGACCGAGGACTGCCGCGGCCTCATGGTAAACGGGCGCGAGGTCGCGGCTGGCAGAACAATAGACACAGATATGCTTCGGAGTAGACACCAGGGTTTGTACAGCCTTCTGCCGACTAGAGCCGAACGTAGCTGTTCTCGGCCAGAATCAGACGATGAGCGGATGGCACGAAGTTGGATGACTCGACCTGCGAGTTGTCGGCGATCAGGCTGGAGTCGATTCGCCCCGGAATGTTGAGAATCTTGCAGTTCTGCATGACGATGCTGGCATCGATCTCGCTGTTCTCGACCGTGACGTTGTCGCCCAGCGACGTGTACGGGCCGATGTAGCTGTTGCGCACCGTGACATTGTTGCCGATGATCACGGGGCCGCGCACCACGCTGTCAATGATCTGACTGCCTTCGCCCATCAGCACGCGCGAGGAAATATCGCACTTGCCGACCACCTGCTGCGCGCTGTCAGGCGCGGGGGTGAAGGGCAGATCGCCAAGGACGAGCTGGTTGCCCTGAATGATCGCGTCGGGCTTTCCGGCGTCGATCCACCAGCCCTTGAGCTGGTGCGGATGGACCTCACCCCTGGCCTTGATGACTTCCCTGAATCGCGTCGGTAATCTCGTACTCGTTGCGCCAGGAGGGCTTGATTCGGCTGATGGCGTCGAAAATCGAGGGTTTGAAGAGGTAGGCGCCGGAGATCGCCAGGTTGGACGGCGGATTTTTTGGTTTCTCAATCACCTCGATGATTCGACCGTCCTCGATTCGCGCGATGCCGAAGCGAGTCGGATCGGCGACTTCGATCAGTGCAATTGCCACCTCGGCGCTGGACTGCGGAAAACCACGGATGAGCTGCTCCATCTTGTCCTGGAAGATGTTGTCACCTAGCAGGACGCAGAATGGCTCGTCGCCGACAAAGTCGTGCGTCAGGTTGATGGCATGAGCCAGGCCCAACTGCTCGCGCTGGACGATGTAATCCAGGTGAACGCCCAGAGAAGCGCCATTGCCAAGCTGGGTGCGAATCGGGGAGTCGAGATCGTTGACAACGATCCCAATCTCGGAAACACCGGCATTCTTCAAGACATGGATCGCATAAGCGATGAGCGGCTGGTTCGCCACCGGAACGAGCGGCTTCGGCATGGTGAGCGTGACCGGGCGTAGGCGTGTACCCTGACCAGCGGCAAGGATTACAGCTTTCATGGATCGCTTATCCTTGGATGTACCCTCAAGATAAAACATGTGTGCCGATGGTACTCAATTCGGCACACACAAACAAGCATCTACCGGCCCTGTTCAAGATGCTCAACAGCTGCTTCAAGGATTGCGTCCTCCGCGCCGAAGACGGTCTCTTCGTTCACGGGCACGCGGACTGTGGGCTGAACGCCGCGACCTTCAATATGAATGTTTCCGTCGGCATCGACCGCGCGGCCGGCGGTGAACTGGAAGAAGATGCCAGGCGGCAAGATGAAGTAGTCGATGCCGCCGCCCAATCCCGCGGTCGGGTACTGCCCGACGATGGCGGCGCGATCCTCGATCGTCAGGTCGTAGGAGAAGAATTCGCACGCGCTGTTGCAGTTCGGGCCGATCAGAACGGCCACCGGACCCAGATAGCGCTTGTCCGGTGTGGGCAGATAGAAGCGCTCGATGCCGCGTGGATCCGCGTAGAACTCACCGCTAAACTCGTCGAAGGCCGTGGATTGACCCAGGACCAGCGGTTCATCGAACAGGTAGGCGGCCATCTGATCGGCTAGAAAGCCGAGGCCACCCAGGTTCTCGCGCATGTCGATGATCAGGCCGGGCGCCGCCTGGGCATTGAGAGTCTGCATCAGGCGCTCCCAAAGCTGGACGGACAGCAGCTTGTTGTCCTGGAAGCTGTAGATCTTGGCGACGACGTAGCCGTCGGGGCGCACGTAGTAGTCGAGCGGGAGTTCGTAGCCGTTGAACTCCTCGCGTACGCCGAGCGCCGAAGCTTCAAAGCTTCCCATTTCGTTGACGCTGCGCAGCTCGACCGTCGTCGGCTCCAGATCATCGGGATTCTGATAGGTCACTTCCACGTCGGTGCCGACCATGGAGCGCAGGACATAGCGGAACTGCTCCAGACGGCGCACATGGTCGCTGCTGAATGGGGAATTCCAGGGCACAACCTGCGCGGCGGCTTCGCCAGTGGGCACGCCATTCAGCGCGATGACTTCGGCGCGCAGTTCAATGCCTGCTTTCTCGGCCGGGCCGTCTGGTGTGAGGTAGGTTACCAGCGCGCGACCGTCGTCGAGTTCGCGGACCGCCATACCCAGTCCGCCGCCGACTTCCTGATTGCGCCAATCTTCCAGGATACTTTCCGCACCCCAACCGACGTGGCCGTCAGGAATCGACCAGTTGAAGTCGCGCAGGGCGAACAGATAGTCGACGATATCCTGGTTGCGCTCGGCCTTCTGAATGCGCGGGCGGAATTCCGCGACCAGGGCATCCCAGTCGACCTCTTTGTATTCGGTGAAGGCGTACTCGTTGCTCAGCTTTTCGATCATGGCGTCGAACGCTTCGACCAGACCCAGGTTGCTGTAGTCGACCAATGCCGCGCCTTCCGGCTCGATCAGGTCGATGACCACATTTGCCGAGCGGTCAAAGGTGAACGGCGAGGTGTCGAGATCGACTACGGTCCATCCCTCTGGCATGCGCACCAGGGGATCATCTTCAGTGAAGAGCTTCTCGTCGGCGCCAAAATCGGACGGGAAGCCCTGCTGGTCATCCGGTGCGTACACGACGAGTTTGCCACCCACCACTTCCCATTCCTGCGCCGGGTCTTCGCTGATGCGCGTGGAGGCATAAGCCCCAGACCAGCCGCCGCCGAACAAATCGCGTTCCTCAAGGTAGGGATCGTTGAAGATATTTTCCCAGTAGGCGACGGCGAACACCTGCACCCCTGGCTCTTCCTGTTCGTCATTGTCGACATCGCGCTGTCCACCGCGCGGCACCTGGGGTAGGGTCAGGCTGTAGGTGACGGGAGACCGGAAAAAGTCGGAGGTGAACTGGCCCAGCGTCTGGGATTCTACGGGCATAAGATAGTAGCGGTTGCGGTCGACAAACCCGGCCTGATCTTCGAGGATCACGACCGGCTGCGCTACGCCGTCGGTGAACAGTGGATCGGTATACGTCAGCGTCCCGGAGATGAGCACGGTCCCGCCTTCATCCTGAATGACAGGGGCAGGAGGCAGTTCGTCCTGTGCCGCGATACTGCCGGCTGTGACCAACAGAAGCACCAGGGCTAACGTTAAGGCTCGTCGCATCGTATCCCCTTTTTTTCACAGCAAGTTCGTACTCGAAAGTATATCATTTCTGCGATATACAAGACGGTATCTTCAGAACGCTCTAACATCGCTTGTGTCTGTAGTGTATGGATTCAGACCATGGACCAGCTTTTTCCTGCTGTACTGACTTTTCTGTGTGCCTATCTGCTCGGATCGATCCCAACTGCATATCTCATCGGCCGGTTACGCGGAGTCGATATTTTCAAAATTGGCAGCGGCAATATGGGCGCGACCAATGTGATCAGGGCCACCGGACGAGTTACCTGGGGCGGCCTGGTCTGGTTCTTCGACAGCGCCAAGAGCGTGGTCGCCGTGCTGATCGGCCTGCGCCTGATGCCGGATGCGCTGGCTCTGGCGACGGTCATCTCATCCGTCGCTGTGATGGTCGGGCACAACTGGTCGATCTTCGTGGCGTTCATCACCGGCAAGTTTCGCGGCGGAAAAGGTGCTGCCGCGGCCTTCGGTACGCTGCTGGTGGTGGCCCCTTTCCATGTGATCGCCGCGATGCTGCTGTTTTTCGGCGTGATCCTGGCGACGACGCGACTGGTATCTCTCGGCGTCCTGGCCATGTTCGGGCTGGCGGTGGTCTGGTTAGGGGTGCTGATCGCTCAGCAGGCACTGCCTTTCGACTACATTTACTATCTGCTGGCGATTTCGCTCCTTCTGCTCCTGAAGTTTCGTGAGAATATCGAGAGACTCCTGGCGGGCACTGAGCGACGACTTGGAGATCATGCCTGACGACCCTTGTGTAGGAAATGAACTTATCGATAGAATATTACAGTATAGTACGCAGCGGTAATCTGCCGCCGCAGTTGTGTGCTAAGCTTTACAGGCCATCTACTCTTGATGTGAGGAGAACGAGCTTTATGTCCAATCTTCGTAAGTATGTGAGTCTACTTGTCGTTGTGGCGCTGACCCTGGCGCTGGCCATTGTGCCGGTGGCTGCCCAGGATGCGTCGGTGCTCACCGTTGGGTTCGCGCAGGAACCCGACTCGATGAACGGTTTCTATACCAGCATGGCGTTCGCTCAGTGGGCGAACGATCTGGTTCAGTCGAGCCTGTGGGACATTGACGATCAGCTCCAGCCCGTTCCCGTCCTGGTCGACGAAGTTCCGTCCGTGGAAAATGGCGGCATCAGCGAAGACTACATGAGCTATACGATCAAGCTGAAGGAAGGCCTGCTGTGGAGCGATGGCACGCCTCTGACGGCCGCCGACCTGGTCTTCACCTTCCAGATGCTCGAAGATCCTGCCAACAACCTGCTGCAGGGCAGCGCGATTGCCGATGCCGTCGAGACGATTGAGCAGATCGACGATCTGACGTTCAAAGTGACCTTCAACTCTCCGAAGCCGTTCCCGGAAGACATCGCCGGTTCGCCCGGTCTGTCGACCATTCTGCCGGCGCACATCTTCCAGCCGGTTTATGAAGCCGAGGGCAGCATCGAGTTTGCCGACGAGAACCAGGACCCGACCGTCTTCAGCGGCCCGTACGTTCTGAGCGAGTGGCGCCGTGGCGAGCAGATGACCTTCGACGCCAATCCCAACTACGCGGGTGGTGTGCCAGGCGTCGGCCGCATCGTCCTGCGTTTCTTCCCCGACACCGATTCGCAGTATGCCGCTCTCCAGGCTGGCCAGCTCGATTTCGTGCCGAACATCAGCGAAGGCGACAAGCCGCGCGTTGGTGAATTCGAAGGCGTCACGCAGGTGACCGTCTTCGGCGGCTATATCGAGAGCCTGTGGCTGAATGTGCGCACCGAGGAACACCCGCGTGCCGGTCACCCGGCGCTGCAGGATGTTCGCGTCCGCCAGGCGATGCGCTATGCCCTCGACCGTCAGGCGATCTCCGACCAGCTTCTGGCCGGCACCGTCAGCGCGACCGACAGCATTTACGCCGGATCGCCGTTTGAAGACGCGAACCTCGGCGTGACCGAGACCGATCTCGACGCAGCCAATGCGCTGCTCGACGAGGCCGGTTGGGTCGACAGCAATGGCGACGGCACGCGTGACAAGGACGGCGTCGAACTGGTCCTGCGCTACAGCACGACCAACGCCGGTTGGCGCAATAATATCCAGGCCGTCGTCCAGCAGCAGCTCGCGGCAGTTGGCGTCGGCACGGTTCTCGAGGTTTATCCGGCGTCCGAGTTCTTTGGCGCGTGGGCGAACAACGGCATCAACGCGGTCGGCGAGTATGACGTCGCGCAGTATGCCAACAACACCGCGCTGACCAACCCGGCCAACGTGACGGTCTACGAAGCGCTGAACTGCGAACAGATTCCGAGCGAAGCGAACGCCGGCGGCCAGAACTTCACCGGCTTCTGCAGTGAAGAAATGGACGCCGCGGCTCAGTTGACTCTGACTTCGCTGGACGCCGATGAGCGCCTGCAGGCGGCCTACACGATCCAGGCGATCATGAAGGAGAACGCCCCGCTCATCAACCTGTTCCCGCGTGGCGACAACTATGCATACGTGACGGCCCGCTTCGCGGAACCGCCACGCATCGGCTCTGGCGTCGGCAACCAGTGGTTCGACATCATCAACTGGAAGCTCGCCAGCTAGGTTTATCTCCGCAGTTGTAGAGACGGGCAGTACTGCCCGTCTCTATTTATTTCAGAAAGTGGCGGATACCAGGCATGTTCCAATACGTTCTGCGGCGTCTCATTCAGTCAGTACCTCTGCTGTTCCTCATCAGCTTCGTCCTGTTCGCCTTCACCAATTCCCTGGGCGACCCTCTCGCTGTGTTTGCCGAGTCTCGCCAGCGCCCATCGGCGGCGCAGCGCGAGGCGCTGATCCGGCGTCTGGGGCTGGATCGGCCGATCCTGGAGCAGTACGCCATCTGGCTGGTCGGCAACGACTGGATGCTGGTCGATGTGTATGGCGACGGCACCGAAATGGCCCCTGGAACCCGCACGGGCGTGCTGCGAGGCGATCTCGGAATTTCGTATGTCACCCGCAAACCCGCCTGGACGCGCATTGAAGAACGATTGCCGATGACGCTCACGCTGATGGTCCCGGCCTATCTGATCACGCTGCTGATGGCGGTCGGCATTGGCGTTTTTTCGGCGGTACGGCAGTATTCTCTGGTGGACAACATCATCACCGGGCTGGCGTTCTTTTTCTACTCCATGCCCATCTTTTTTATAGCGCTTTTAACAATTTATATATTTGCCGTCCAGTTCTCGCAATGGGGGCTGGGAGGGCTGCCGATCGGTGGCACCGGTGACGGCAGCTTTGGCGATCTACTGCGTCACATGATCATGCCGGTGTTCTGTCTGGTGGCTATTCAACTGGCCGGCTATGTGCGCTTCATCCGTTCCTCGATGGTCGAGGTGCTGGCGCAGGATTATGTCCGTACGGCCAATGCCAAAGGTCTGTCCGAGCGAAACGTTGTGGTGCGTCACGCGCTGAAGAACGCCGCTCTGCCCCTGGTGACGCTCATCGGCCTGGATCTGCCATTCCTGCTGGCTGGCGCGGTAGTGACCGAGCGAATCTTCGCGTGGCCAGGCATGGGCCGTTTATTCATTGAAAGCTTCGAGCGCGCCGATGTGCCCGTCATGATGGCCATTCTGATGCTGCTCTGCGTACTCGTCGTCGTATTCCAGATCCTGACCGACATTGTCTACACCTGGTTCGATCCGCGCATTCGCTACTATTCGTGAGGCCTGCATAATGACGACGGTAAATCCTGCTCAACCCATTGTTCGCTTGCAGGCGGAGAAGGGCCGATCGAATCTTCAACGCAGTCTGTCACGACTGAGTCGCCACCGCATGGCCCTTGTCGGCGCCGTGCTGCTCCTGGTCGTCTTCCTGTTCGTGCTGATCGGCACGATCGTGATCCCGGAAGCGGACTCCATCTACAACGATCCGTCGCGCGCTCTGCAATCCCCGTCCGTTGCGCATCCTTTCGGCACTGACGTGATCGGACGCGACCTTCTGGCCCGCACCGTCTATGGCGGGCAGATCTCTCTGTTCGTCGGGATCACGGCCATGATCGTGCAGATGCTGGTTGGCACCATGGTCGGCCTTTTCGCCGGCTACTTGAGCGGAGTCATCGACTCCGTGCTGATGCGCATTGCCGAGGCCATGCTCAGTATTCCGCAGTTGTTCCTGGCGCTGATCGCGCTGCGCCTCTTTTCAGATCCGACCCAGTTTCCCGATTTCAATTTCCTGGGACGCCAGTACAGCAGCACGATGATCGTGATTGTCTTCGTCATTGGCCTGACAAGCTGGATGCGCGTGGCGCGCATCGTGCGCTCGGTGGTGCTGGCCGTCAAAGAGCAGGAATACGTGACCGCCGCGCGCTCGGTTGGCGCGCATGACACCCGCATCATCTTCCGCCACGTACTGCCGAACTGCATCGCCCCGATCATCGTCTCGGCCACCCTCGGCGTTGCGTCAGCCATCCTGCTGGAAGCCTATCTGGGCTTCCTGGGCCTCGGTGTCCGCGCGCCAACCCCTACCTGGGGCAACATCATGGGGCAGGCCAATAGCTATATCAACCAGTGGTACTACTGGTTTTTCCCGGCGCTGTTTATCATGTTGACGACGCTGGGAATCAACTTCCTGGGCGATGGCCTGCGCGACGCTTTCGATCCGCGGTCACTGCGCTAGGAACTTCCCCGCTCGACGGGCGACGCAGGCAAACGCAGTTTGCACGTCGCCCACCACTGACAGTCACTGGCTCATGCATGGTTCGAAAGAAAAGAGAACCCGACGATGGATTACAGCATTCAACTGGAGAAAATCGAGCAGGCGGTCGGCATTTTGCAGGAGAAGGAGATCGACGCCTGGCTGACCTTTGTGCGCGAGACGGAACACAACGCCGACCCCGCTCTGCCGCTGGTCATACCGTTCAACGTGACCTGGCACACGGCGGTGCTGATCACCCGTTCTGGCTACAAGGTGGCGATCGCCGGACGCTACGAGATCGTCAACTTCCAGCGGATGGGCGTGTTCGACGAGACCATCTCCTACGATCAGAGCATTCAGCCGGCGCTGGTCGAGGTGCTGGACAGGTTGAGTCCGCGCCAGATCGCCGTCAACTACTCGGAGAGCGACACAGCGGCGGACGGCCTTTCGCACGGCATGTACCTGACCCTTCAGCGCTATCTGGCGGGCAAGCCGTATGAACTGATCTCGGCCGAGAAGATCCTCAATCCGCTGCGTGGCCGCAAGACCCCCGGCGAGGTGGCTCGCATTCGCGCCGCCGTCGCCCTGACCGACGACATCATCGACCGCATCACCCGCACTCTTCGCCCCGGCCTGACCGAGCTCGAGATTGCCAACTACATCCACGCCGAATACAAGAAAGAGGGCGTCGTCCCATCGTGGGATCACAATTACTGCCCGACGGTGACCTGCGGGCCGGAGTCGCCGGTTGGCCATGTGTCGCCCTGCGACGCTTATGTAGCCAGGGCCGGCCAGACGGTGCGCATCGACCAGGGCGTGGTGCTCAACGAGTACATCTCCGACATTCAGCGCGTGTGGTATTTGCAGCCGGCCGGCGAGACGAGCATTCCCGCTCCGGTTCAGCACGCCTTCGACGCGGTACGCGCCGCCATCATGGCCGCCGCCGAGGTGCTCAAGCCTGGCGTGCAGGGCTGCGTGGTCGATGATGCTGCACGCCAGACCATTGTCGCCGCCGGCTACGAAGAGTACCAGCACGCTGTCGGCCATCATATTGGCCGCACTGTGCACGACGGCTCGACGCTGCTTGGGCCACGCTGGGAGCGTTACGGCAACACGCCCTTCGGCATTGTCGAGGCGGGCAACTGCTACACGCTGGAACTTGGCGTGCAGGTGCCGGGCTATGGTCTGGTCTCGCTGGAAGAGGACGTACTGGTGACAGACTCGGGCATCGAGTGGCTGGGTCGGCCTCAGACCGAACTGATCGTTGTGCCCGCCTAGCTGATACGGACGACTTCTCGATGACTGATTCGCTGCTCGCCTGGCGCGAGGAATTTCCGATCCTCGCGACCTGCACCTATCTCATTTCAAATTCCCTCGGGGCGATGCCGCGCAAAGTCTACGACACGCTGCGATCGTATGCCGATACCTGGGCATCGCTCGGGGTGCGCGCCTGGGGCAGCCCTTACGGCGAAAATCCGACCTGGTGGGAGCTGAAGCGGGCGGTGGGCGACCAGATCGCGCCGCTCATGGGGGCGCCGGCGGGCAGCGTGCTGATGCAGGAAAACGCCAGTATCGCCAACAGCATCCTGATCAGCGCCCTCGATTTCAGCGATACCCGCCGCGACAAGGTGGTCGTCTGCGACCAGGATTTTCCCTCCGACGTTTATAGTGTCACGCGGATGCTGCCGGCCCACATGCGCGTCGAGACGGTGCGCAGTCGTGACGGCATCACGATCGACACGGACGAGCTGCTGGCTGCGATCGACGAGCGCACCCGGCTTGTCTCCCTGAGTCACGTCTTGTTCCGCAGCGCCTACATCATGCCTGCGGCCAAGATCGTGGCGAAGGCGCATCGCGTCGGCGCGCAGGTCCTGCTGAACGGCTATCACAGCATTGGCACCATCCCGGTCGATGTGACGGCGCTGGGCGTCGATTTCTACGTGGGCGGTACGCTCAAGTGGTTGTGCGGCGGACCGGGCGGGGTGTTCATCTATGTGCGCCCCGACCTGCTGCCGTCGCTGAATCCGAAGATGACCGGCTGGTTCGCGCATCGCCAGCCGTTCGCTTTCGATGTGGAGCATTTTGACGCGCGCGGCGACATCTACCGGCTGGCCAACGGCACGCCGGCCATCCCTGCGCTCTACGCGGTGCAGCCCGGCGTGGAGATCATCGCTGAGGTGGGAGTCGAGGCGATTCGTGCCAGGTCGCTGCGCCAGACCCGGATGATCATCGAGCAGGCCGAAGCGTCCGGATACGAGATCAACACGCCCCGCGACGATGTGCAGCGGGCGGGCACGGTCACGCTCAACATGCCGAACGCCTATGCCATCAGCCGGGCGCTGGTGGCACGCAATCTGGTCGTCGACTTCCGGGAAGGGGCCGGCATTCGCATTGCGCCGCACTTCTACAACACCGACGCCGAGGTCCAATCGGTGATGGACGCCCTCCGTGACATCATCGCTGACGGAAGCTGGCAGCCTTTCAACCAGGGTCGGGCGTTTGTGACCTAAAATAGGAATGAGGGATGAGATATGAGGAATGAGGTTCTTCTGCACGGCGGCTACATCTGGCGAGTGCATTGGAGCCGGTACGTCTTTTCCTCATCCCTCACCACTTACTCCTCCGTGAAGCGCACGCTGTAGATCGTAGCCAGGTTGTTGCTGAGGCAGCGCCAGTTTTCTCCTCGATCTTCCGAGAGATAGAGGTTGTCGGTGGTCGTCCCGAAGACGACCGTATCGCTGTGCGCGTCTCGAAACGGGAATAGGACAATCACAGGACATGCGCTACACTGAGTCCTGGCCACACACCTCCTGAATCCACAGCGAAATGGACAATATGCAGAACCGACCCGCACCGATCCGTACGGACATCAGCAATGCCTTCGCTCATCATACCGTGAGCGTCCGGCTACCCTCGATTGCCCGCGAGACGCTCCGCCTGAATCCCGATGTGGAGCCGGAGACGCTCGAGGCGCTGGCGCACGATCTGGAAACGAATGCCGCGATTCCGCACCCCAGCGATCCGGAGTGGGCAGGGCTGTTCGCGTCTCATCTGGGAGAGACGTGGCAGAACTCGGAGTGGTTCTTCGCCGAGTTCTACTTCTACCGCCGGCTGCTCGACGCGGTGGGCTGGGAGCAGCTGCGACGCGATCCGTTCGCGCCGAACAAGCAGGAGGAGTTTTCCGGCAAGGCAATGCGCACGGCCATTTCGGTGGCCTTCGAGCTGAGTCCCGCCGACTATCGCGACCGGCTGATCGACCGGCTGATCCGTTCGCTGTGGGGGAACCGGATCGATCTCAGCATGAAGCACGTCATGCAGCACGGCGCCCAGGGCGAAGACGACGAGGTGCTGGCCGACGATCGGGAGGCGGCCGTGGACCTGCTGATGCAGAAGCGCGGCGGCACCGTCCACCTGATTGCCGATAACACCGGCACCGAGCTGGCGATGGATCTGCTGCTGATCGATGCGCTGCTGGACGCCGCGAACGAAGAGGATGGGGTGGCCGAACAGGTCATCCTGCATGTCAAGGCTCACCCGACGTTCGTGAGTGATGCCACCCGCAACGATGCGTTGACGCTGCTCGCTGAACTGGGTGGGCGGGGGACGATCACGCGCGGGTTCGGCGCGCAGGCGGCGGACGCCACGGAGCGGCTCCAGCATGCCCTGATGGAAGGGCGGCTGACCATTCGCAGCGACGAGTTCTGGAACCAGCCCCGCTTCCTGTTCGATCTGCCGCCGCATCTGCACGAGTTGTTCTCCGGCGCTGCCCTGGTCATTCAGAAAGGTGACGCCAATTACCGCCGAGCGGTAGGGGACGCCATCTGGGAGGTGAGCACGCCGTTTGAGGCGGTGACGAGCTATTTCCCGGCGCCGCTGCTGGCGCTGCGCACGTTGAAGAGCGACGCCGTGGTGGGACTGTCGACGGGGCAAGCGGAAGCGCTCGACAAGCATGACGCGCAGTGGCGGGTGAACGGCCGGCGCGGGGTGATTCAGTTGGGCGGGCAGAGGTGATCATCGTCACCTTGTGACCCTAACAATCGACACTTGAGTTTTGGCGGGTAGGGGTATTGCCAAATCCACAAAACCGTTGTATTGTCTGTTTGTTCTTATTTTCACAAACAGAGCACTGGAAGTGGATCATGGCTCAGGCAGTCGTCCCGCCCGGACCTCGCGGCAGCTTCCTCATTGGCAGCATGCGCGAATTCTCTCGCAACTCGCTCAACTTCATGACGGATCAGCGCCAGTTTGGCGACGTCTCGTCCTTCATGTTTGGCCCCTTCCGCGTGTACGTCGCCAACAGCCCGGAACCCATCCACGAGGTTCTGGTGACCAGGGCCGACAAGTTCCACAAATCGGCGACGATCAAGCGCGTGCTCAATCCGCTGCTCGGGCAGGGCATCTTCACCAGCGACGGCGAACTGTGGAAGAAGCAGCGCCGGCTCGTCAGCCCGGCTTTTCACACCCGTCGGGTCGGCGCGTACGGCGCCGTGATGGTCGACTACGCCGGTCAGATGGTCGCCTCCTGGCGCGATGACCAGGTTCTGGAAGTCGATCACGAAATGGCCGGCCTGACCATGCGGATCATCTCGAAAATCCTCTTTGACGCCGAAGTCGGCCCCGATGCCGACATCATCAGCGCCTCGGTATCGGATGCACTGCATGTGGTCAATGACCGAATGAACCGCTTTTTCGCTTCGCCGCGCTGGGTTCCGACGCGAGAGAACCGCCTGTATTATGGCGCCATCGAGCGGCTGAACGCACTGATCTTCCGCTTCATGGCCGACCGCCGGCGCTCCGGCGAGGACAAGGGCGATGTGCTTTCCATGCTGCTGGCGGCCCAGGAAGAAGATGGCGAGCGCATGACCGATGAGCAGATTCGCAGCGAAGCCATGACGCTGTTCGGCGCGGGCCACGAGACAACAGCCCTGGCGCTCACCTGGACGTGGTATCTGCTCTCCCAGCACCCGGATGTCGAAGCGCGGCTTCACGAGGAGCTGACGCGCGTGCTTGGCGGTCGAGCGCCGGAGGTGAGTGACTTGCCGCAGCTGGCCTACACCGAGCAGATCGTCAAGGAAGCGATGCGCCTGTACCCGCCGGCCTGGGGGACGTCGCGCGACTCCATCGAGGAGGTCGAGATCGGCGGCTACACGCTGCCCAAGGAGACCGTGATCATGATCCCGATTTTCGCGGTGCACCGTGACCCGCGCTGGTGGAACAACCCCGAGATGTTCGACCCGGATCGCTTTGCGCCGGAGGCCGAAAAACAGATACCGAAGTACGCCTATCTACCGTTCGGGGCTGGCCCTCGGGTGTGCATCGGCAACGCGCTGGCCATGATGGAGGCCAAACTGGTGCTGGCGACGGTGGCTCAGCGCTATACGCTGGATCTGGCGCCGGGTCAGAAGGTAGAGCCGGAACGCGTCTTCACGCTGCGGCCCAAGTACGGGATGAAGATGATTGCCCGGCAGCGGGAGATGGCGCCGGCGTTTGCATAGCGCAGGGGTGACTCGCCGCGCCACCCCTACCGAAAGCGTCGTCAATTCTTAGCGCTCAGGGCGACGCGCGCGTCGCCCCTAGGTGAGCAGCAGGCGCATTTCGTTGGTGGGCAGGAAGCCCATGCGCTCGTAGATGGGGCGGCCCTCGTCGCTGGCGTGCAGGCCGACGACGGGAATCCCGCGCTGGCGGCAGACTTCGATGCACTGCTCGACCAGATGGGCGGCCAGCCCGCGCCGGCGGTGCTCGGGAGCGGTGTAGACGTTGAGGATGTAGCCGCGCACGCCGGTTGGCGCGTTGACCCCCGGCATCCATTCATGCACCCACAGGCCGGCGCCGGCGACAACCTCACTCTGGTGCTCTGTCAGCCAGCCGACGTAGCTGCCCTGCTGCAAGTGGACGCTTACCCAGGCGTGAAAGGCGGCGTCAAACGGTCGCAGGGCGGCTTCTTCCACCCCCATACTGATAAACATGCCGCGCCGGTGATCGACGATGGTGGCGGCATCGGCAAGCGCGGCCTGACGAATGCTGTACGCTCCGAACAAGTTGTCTCTCCTGGTGGTCAGTGATTCTGGTCCCTCTATTGAACTGAATGGGCCGCCGCTCGTATAGTGCCATTGGGTTTTGCCGCTCCTGCTGACGCCGGGATATAATCGAGCACATCACGATTACAAGTCAGGAAGCTCCCATGTCCGAGGATCTCCGCCCCTCACCGAAGTACAAGCCTGTCTCACTGTTCGTCACCTGCATCGTCGACATGATCTACCCCCACACCGGCGTTTCGGTGGTGGAAATCCTCGATCACCTGGGAGTCGAAGTCCGTTTTCCGCTGAACCAGACCTGCTGCGGGCAACCGGCGTTCAATTCCGGTTTTCAGGAGGATGCGCGCACGGTCGCCAGGCAGTTCCTGAATGCCTTCCGCGACGCCGAAGTGATCGTCACTCCGTCCGGGAGCTGCGCCTCGATGGTGCGGCATTACTATCCCGACCTGTTCAAGGATGACCCGGCCTGGCACGAGCGTGCGGTGTGGGCGGCGAACATTACCTGGGAGTTTACCGAGTACCTGGTCGATGGCCTGGGGATCAGCGACATTGGCGCGGCCCTGCCGCCGACGAAAATTGCGCTGCATCATGCCTGCCACGGCTACCGCCTGATGCACCTGGGCACCCAGGCGAAGGTGCTGGCGCAGGCCATCGACGGCGTGACCATAAACGAGCTGGCGGGGGCCGATCAGTGCTGCGGCTTTGGCGGCACGTTCTCGGTGAAAATGCCGGAGATCAGCGGCGCCATGCTGGAAGAGAAGGTGGAGAAGATCGACGCTGCCGACGCCGACATGATTGTCACGGGAGATGCCTCGTGTCTGACGCAAATGAACGGCGGGTTGAGCCGACACGGCAGCGGCAAGCGCGTGACGCATATTGCCGATCTGCTGGCGCGGGGTCTGAAACATGAGCAGCCCGCCTCAAAGGACCGTTAGTATTCCTCGGCTGCGGCTTTTCGCCGCCTTCCTCCTGCTGCTCTGCGCGGGCGGCGTTCGCGCCCAGACGGAGCAGGTATTTCCCCTGCGCCCCGGTACGACGATCGAGGGCAATATCAATGAGAGCATCCCGGCCGTGCGCTACAGCTTTGAGGCGCAGGCCGGGGAGAGCGTCACCATCCTGATGCAGAGCACCTCCGGGACGCTTGACCCGCTGCTCCTGTTGTATGGCCCGGACAACAGCCTTGTGGAACGCAACGACGACCGCGAGAGCGGCGTTCGAGATGCCGAGATCGCCCGGACGCTGACGCGCGGCGGTACGCACATCATCGAGGCGACCCGGTTTGAATCGACCCCGTCGAGCGGCACCTTTCGCCTGACCCTCTCCGTCAGCGGGTCGGGGGATGGCGGCGAGGTGACCGATCCGCTGGCCTCTCCGCCGGTCTTTGGCGTTCCCTTCACGCCGGTGGCTTACCAGGATGTCGTCAGCGGCAGCCTCACGGCCGCCGAGACCACGCGCTACTATGCCGTCGGCGCGCAGCAGGGCGATCTGGTGCGCATCATCATGACGCGTACGTCGGGCGACCTCGATCCACGTCTGAGCGTCCGCAACAGCCGGGCCGAGGAAATCAGCCGCGAGTCGCAGATCCGGGCCGGCGAGTCAATCGCCTACGTCACCTTTCCGGAGACGGGATGGTACCTGATCGAGGCCGGCGCCCGTTCAGGGAGCGGCGGCTATGACCTGTACCTGAATCGATTAGCCGATGCCGTCCTGCAAGTGGGCGAGGCCGTCACCAATACGTTTGTGCCGCAGACGCCGACGCTCTCGTTCATCATGAACGCGCGCATCGGCGATCTGGTGACGCTGACCATGTTCGCCACCGATGCCGCCAGCGGCGTGCGGCCAGAACTGGAACTGCTGGATCTTGATCTGACTGTGCTCGACCGGTCAGAAGGGAAGCGCTTCGCCACGCTGCGCAGCCGGATTCCGCGCAGCGCCCCGTACATCGTCCGGGTCTCCAATTTGCGCCCGGAAGAATCAGGCGGTTTCAGCCTGCGCCTGACCAGCGTTCCGGCCGACGTCAGCGCCTTCGCGCCGCGACCGCTGGCCTACAACAGCCAGACAGAGGGTGAGATCACCGAGGATTCGCCGCTCCAGTACTTCCAATTCTCCGGCAAGACCGACGAACTGGTGACGATTGCGATGGCGCCGCTGAACAGCAGCGTCGATCCGTTCCTGATCCTGATGGACAGCGACCTCAACGAGCTGGCCGCCAACAACGACGCCGGCGTGGAAAAGGACGCGCGCATCACGCAGTATCGCCTGCCCAAAGACGGCAACTATCTGATTCTGGCGTCACGAGCCGGCCTGGAAACGGGCGCGACGACGGGCGGCTATCGGCTGTCCCTGACCGCCGGCGAAATCGACCTGACCCTGGGAGCGTTGAGCGCCACCCTGACCTGGCAGGGGACCGCCGACCTCAACCTGCTGGTGCGCGATCCGGTTGGGCGCATCATCACCTGGAGCAGCCCATCGTCGCCAAGCGGCGGACGCCTGCAGATCGACAGCAATACCGACTGCCAGACGCCCAGCGACGAGCCAATCGAACATATTTACTGGGAGCGAACGGCGCCCGGTGATTACGCGGTGTGGGTCTGGCATCTCAACGACTGCGGTCGTTCGGTGGCGGTGCCTTACTCGCTCACCATTCGCAGTGGCGAAGCGGTGATTGCCACCGACACCGGCACGCTGCGAAGCGGCGAACGCTTCGATGTGGCCGTGCGGGTCGTCGAGGATGGCCGGGCTTTCGTGCTCGACAACGGTACGATTACCCAGCCTACTGCACAGCAGCGCGCCAGCGAAAGCGGTGACCAGCCTCTGCGCTTCAGCGAACCACAGACGGGCGAACTCGACGATCAGGTGTATACGCGCTTCTACCGCTTCACTGGAACGGCCGGCGACCGGATTGTGCTGAGTGTCGAACAGATCAGTGGCGATCTCGACCCGATCGTCGTCCTGCGCGACGCCAACAACAACAATCTGGTGGGCGGGACGAACGACGATGCCGACTCCAGCACCAAGGATGCTCATCTCGATTATGTGCTGCCATACAGCGGGGAATATGTGGTCGCGGTGACGCGCTTTGGCGTTCGAGAGGGTCGGACGTCTGGCACTTTCCGCCTGACCCTCAGTCGATCCGCCAACTAACCCGTGGAGATTCTTGGATCGCCTGGGGCCACCTGGACAATCGCCCCCCAGGGTTGGTAGTTGCTGTAGAAGACATCGCGCCGCATCTCGTTGCCGTTGGAGTCGAGGATCTGGCGGGTGAGGCGCACCTCCGATCCCTCGGCGGCCCAGTCGACCTGAAGTTCCTGACCGGCGATCAGATCGCTGTTGGCCTCATAGCGAGTCGGCGCGGGGGGCTGCACGTTAAGCACCTCGGGGCCGACTTTGACCACCTGCCGGCCGGGGTTGGTGCTGTAGAACCGGAATTGAAGCGCATCCGACTGTGGGAAGACCGAAGTTTCGATGAGCAGGTGGTAATCGGTGTCGTTGACGAACCGGAAGTCCAGCTCTGAGGCATACGGCCCGTCGGCCTCGTCCGGCTTGTAGATGGCTGCGTCCATGCCGACGCCCTCGCCGCGTTCGTAGTAGCCGACGCGGTAGCCGTGAGGATAACGCTCGATGATCGGATAGCCGCCGTAGAAGGCGGCCTGAAAGGCGGTGGTGCTGACCTGACAGACGCCGCCGCCCACCCCGTCGACCGTGCGGCCGCCGAGGATCACCTTGCCGGAGACGTACCCTTCTTCCGGTGAGATGTCACCCAGGAAGCTGTTGAAAGAGAAGGTCTCGCCGGGGCAATGATGATTCCGTCGAAGCTGGCCGACGCCGCGATGATGTTGGTGCGGCGTGCTGAGGTCGAACCGCTGAAGTAGGTCGTCGCCTCCGAGACCAGTTCGGTGATGCCGAGTTCGGCGGCGGTAACCGCGTCATGATAGGGCGACAGCGTGTGGTTGAAGGCCAGCGGCACCGTGCGGTTGTCCCGGCTGAAGACTGCCACTTCCATGCGCGCCAACGTCTCATCGACATTGAGTGTGCGGCCGCTGCGGGACGGTTCGACCACTACCAGACGGCCGCTTGTCTCGTCAAAGTGAAAGCGTCCATTGGCCGGTGTCGAGATCAGCCCCTGCGCCATGTCGGTGAGGTAGGCGCGGAAGGGTTCCATGTTGATGTCGACATCGTAGCGGAAGGTGCCATTCCCGTTGTCGATCTTGACGACTCGCAGCAAGGCGGCAATCTGATCGACGCGCGCCTGCCAGGGGCCGATCGGCGTGCCATCGGCGGCTTCAGCCACCAGCACCAGCGGCGAGGAGATGGCGATGCGTGCCTTTTCGGCAGCGGCTTCGGCATCCCAGGCGATCGGTGGCGTCTCGTTGACGGCCAGTGTGATTTCGCCGCCTGGCTGCAAGCTGAGGATCAGCGTGTCGAGCTGTTGAAGGGTCGCGCGCAGGTCCAGCCATCGACCGTTCTGCGCCGGGGTGGCCTGCACCTCGGTGCCATCGATGATGAGCTGGGCATCCTGGGCCGGGGTATCAATCTCGGCCGCGATCCGGCTCAGCCAGACTGAGGCTAAGCCCTGGTCATAGCGAATGGTCGGGGTGACCTGCTGGCCGTTCAGCCAGACGAGGGCCTGATCGACGAGGTTGAAGAACAGGCCGCGCCCACGCCCGATGGCGAAAACCTGATCCAGGGCGGCGTCGACATCGAAGGAAACGCCAAGATCGCGCGCCGAGGCCTGCCAGAAGCGGTCGGCATAGCGGAAAGTGAAGACCACGTCGTCATAGTTGAAGCGTTCTGCCAGCGCGGACCGGGCTTGATCGCGAGTCAGGCCGCCCATGTCGACGCCATACGCGGAGACGCCCGGCACAATCCGTTCGCGGTAGCTCAGTTGGAACAGGCTGACCAGCATGACCGCGATCAACAGCAGGAGAATCGCCCCGCTGACGAAGAGCAGCGGCAGCCGGATCAGCCAGGGGCTGATCGGGGATTCGTCGTCATAGGTTCGCACGGACATACTGCGCCGGAACTCCGAGAAACTCACCTTATCGGTTGGAACGACAGTCCACAGGACTGACTCCGCATTGTATCACACTACGCTCCCTGATTACAGAACGCGTGTTCTGAATCGCATCTGCGCCTTTGACAAAAGCGAAGATCTAGTTGGGCAGCGATTTTGACCCCTGCTGATCGGAGTCGTCTGACTCCAGCATCGGGAATTCAAGCGGGTCCGGCAGGTGGTTCAGGATGTCGCTGGAGAGGCTCACGTCGTTGATAGTCACCGCGTCCAGCACTTCGGTCAGCCGCTCGCGCATAAGATGTGATGACCCCTGCGGCATGCTGACGTTCAGGACGACTGGCTGGCTGCTGCCCGGCACATCGACCGCCATCACGAGCGAATTTACACCATCGCTGCCCGCCAGCAAATAGTAGCTGACGTCGCAGCGCTGCCAACGGAGATGCTGCGGATTGCTCACCAGGAAATTGCCGCCCATCTGGGCAGGGATGTCGACGACACGGCGCAGCAGCTCGAAGGCGCGATTCGCGGTCTCACTCGATCCGACAACCGGGAAAAGAGCGCCGGATGGGATGAAGAGATAGAGCACCATGCGCTCGGCGGCATCGACGTTCTCGGCGATGACCAGGCCGTTATGCTCATCGACCTGCCAGTGCGACGAGAGCGTCACGGCGATCTCGGTGCCGTGCAGAGTTGTGCGGACGGTGCGAAGGTCGGATGGGGCGGCGACCGCTTGCTGTGCGAAAGAGGCGCCGGAGTTGGACGCTGTCGGTTCAAGTCGATCTGGGGATATCTGGCACGCGCTCAGGAGCAGCGCTGCGCCAACAAGCCAATGCCTCAACATGATGGATGTTCAGATTCGTCAATTTCGAGGAGTTACTTACAAGCAGAGTAGCACGAATGCGCCCCACGGCATACGGATGCTAAGCGCTTTCTCATGGATCAAAGGCGTAAAGGACGCGGACCTGGCCTGTCAGCGACCGAGGCGGCGGCGGAGCATCCGCCACAGCCAGTGGAGTTCTTCCAGGCGCAGGAGGAGCGCCATCCCCACGTAGAGAATCAGGCTCACCGAACCGGCCGCGCCGACCAGCAAGATCTCGCCGTAAAAACGCTGGGTGTTGACCCGTCCGACGATCAGGGGTTGGACAACCATCACGCCAACCGTCATGACTGCCGCCGCCGCCGCCGCTTTGATCACGGTGATGGCGAGGCGCTGGTTGCCGAACGACCCCAGGTGGCGGTGCAGGACGATGGCGGAGAGCAGGGCGTGCACCAGATGCTTGACGCTGTCGGCGATCATCAGGCTGAAGACGCCGATGGTCGGCGCCAGAAACAGGGCTACCACCATGTAGATGATCAGGCTGATCAGTCCGATCAGGGCCGGCGTGAGCGTGTCCTGGCGGGCGTAGAAGGCATAAACCAGCAGCAGATCGACCGCCGCGAAGGGCAGCCCGAAGAGATACAGCCGCAGGGCGAGGGCTGTCACCTGGGTATCGAATGGGGTGAAGGCGCCGTGTTCGAACAGCAGGTTGATGATAGGCACCGCCAGAACGAACAGACCGACGGCGGCCGGGATGATCAGCGTGATGGCCATGCGCAGTCCCAGGCCGAGGGTGTCGCGGAAGGGTCGCTCGCCATCGACAGCCGTCTGGACGGACTGCCGTGACAGAGTCGGCAGGATGGCAATGCTGATGGCCGTCGCCACCAGTCCCTGAGGGAACTGAATCAGGGTGGTGGCCCAGTTCATGTAGCTCAGGCTGCTCTCGCCGGTCTGGCTGGCGAGGTTGTAGCTGAAAACGCGTACGAAGGCGTCCAGGATGAGCGAAAAAGTGACCGGCAGATAGAGCAGGACGATCTGCCTGACGGCCGGGTGACGCCAGCGCAGTGTGAAGCGCAGCCGTGCCACCCGCAGGCCGGGGAGCTGCGAGGCCATCTGCACGATCGCGCCAATGAGCCAACCGACCGCTGCCGCGCGGATGCCCTCGATTGGGCGATCGATCAGCCAGGTGACTTTCAGCGGTGAAACGGCCGCGAAAACCTGAAGCGGCGGGGCCAGCGCCACCGTGCCCAGGACCACACAGCCATTAAAGATCGCGCCGGCCAGCGCCGGAAAGGTGAAGCTGCGCAGGGCATAGAGTGTGCCGCTGAGGATGGCGAACAGGCTCAGAAACAGCATGGCTGGGGCAGTGATGCGCAGCAGATCAGCGGCGAGCGACTGGGTGCCGCTGTCGTAGCCGCTGCCCACCAGCCCGACGACGGTCGGCGCGAACAGCATGAGCATGAGCACGATCGCCGCCATCAGGACGGTGATGATGCTGACCAGCACCGAAACCAACCGCCACAGCGCGGTCCTGCCGTCGCGCGTGACGACCTCGGCGAGGACGGGGATGATCGCTCCGTTGACGTGCCCGCCGATCAGCAGGTCGTAGAGGGTGCGCGGGACCAGCGTGGCGACGAAAAAGGCATCGGTGGCCACGGAAGCGCCGAAGAGATTGGTCAGGACGATATCACGCGCCATGCCCAGCACACGGCTGGCGACGTTGCCGAGGGCCACGACGCCGGTGGCGCGGGCGACGCTGGCATTGGTCGCTTCCTGGTCGACCGTCGTCTGTGTTTCGACGGACCCCTCTGCTGCATTGGAGTCTGCGACTCCCACGGCGATATCGCTCAAGATCCCAACCTGCTCCTGCTTCAAAGCGCGCTTAGCATAGCATAGGAGATCAGTTCAACGAAGTGGTGATGCGCTCCGTGCATCGTTGGTGAAGCACTTTACACATCCATCGTGAGGCGGGCGAGGCAGCGCGTCACGCCGTCGAACCGGGAAGTCTGTTGGTGTAACTGTAGCGCGGCCGATTGTCTGGATATTTCGACGTTTCGCGCACGTGCGCACCTGTCCAACTCGTGTAGAATCACGATAGGTGTGTTGAGGAGCGCCGCGTCGATGAAACAAAATACCCGCCAGCGCTGGATCCATCCGATGATCTTTTCCTTGCTCCTGCTGCTCATGGCGGCATGCCAGCAGGGAGCGTCGCCGGCAGCGCCTACCGCCGTGGTCAACGCCACTGTGCTCGGTGAAGACTTCAACCCACAGCCTGGGCTGATCACCTGGCAGCGCGAGCCCAACTACGTCCTGTTCCGCGCCGAGATCATCGGCAGTAATGATGCGTTCCTGGCGCGCAACACTGTGCCGGAATGCACGATCTATGGTGACAACCGCATCGTCTGGCAGAACAACCTGGACTCGTCAGAGGTGCAGATTCTCGAGGATCGGCTGTCGGACGGTACGATCAGCGCCTTCGTCCAGTATCTGACGGTGAACGAGCGCGTCTATACCTATACCGAAAGGCTGCCGGAAGTCGCGGCGCAGTTCGAAACCACGCCGGTGGTTGAGCGGGTCACAGTGGCCGTGAACGGCATCACCCATCGGGCCGACGGGTTGAGCGGCTGGGACCCGGGCTGGTTCGACCGTGTGCTGACGGCCTGCCAGACTCTCAGCACTGCGCCAGTGCTGGTGGTGCCCGGCAGCGGCTGGCTGAGCACGCGCGAGGTCGCCTTCAACCCACAGCCACCCTTGATCCTGTGGGATGCCGGCGTAACCGGGATCAGCCTGGCAGGGTTCACCGGCGACACGCCGGGATGGGTTCAGGGGGCGGGTGTTGGTCAGCTCTGGAACCGCATCCGCGCGCTGCCGGTCAACAGCCTGTATCGCGATGGCGACCGCACCTTCCAGGTCGCGCTGCAAGTGCCGGGCGTCACCCTGGGCTCGCCGCCTCAGCCTACCGCTGAGCGCTAGCCGTTCTCTGAATGCTTCCGCTGCTTCCTCCAGGCGACCCACAGGTCACCCCGAGGGGTGCGGACGAAGTAGCTTCAATCGAATGAATGCTCATCATCAGGATGTTATGAACGAAAACGCGACGGCCGATTCGGCCAACCCATCAGTTTCTCTGCCTGAGGCGCTGAACTTTGATGAACAGGATCTGGAGCTGAATCGCGCCGGTCAGATCAGCGATGCGCAGGCCGAACGTATTCGCAGCCTGTGGCGTCGCAATCTGCTGTGGATCGTCGGCGGGCTGCTGTTCAACGGGTTGGCGGCGACCGTTCTGATCTTCGCCGGAACCTCGTCGAATTCGACACCGCTGATCTTTATCGGCATGGGTCTGACGGTGCTGAACGCCGTGATCATGGGCTTGGGCGCGACGAACTACATGCGCACCCAGCGCGACCTGCGCCAGCGGCAGGTCGAAACGATCCAGGGCACGCTGCGCCACACAATTCGTGTCAGCGGCCGCAACCGCACCTATATTCTAGAGGTGGGTGGCGAACGCCTGATTGTCCCTCGGCCGGTGTTCAGTGCTTTTGAAGAAGCGAAGGCCTACCGGCTGTATCGTTCGCCGGCGACGCGCATCCTGTTCGCCGCAGAGCGGGCGTAAGCAACCTCACCCCTCGTTCCCCTCTCCGCACGGAGAGGGGAAGACCAAGGGATATTGGCAACGGGTTGGGGAAAACGAGTACAGCGACGAGAGAGAATGGCGAAGTATTCCGTAGGGGCGGGGCAATGTCCCCGACCATTCCCTGGGCGGACACGTTGGTCCGCCCCTACAAACACGTATTCGGTTAGGAGCGGTCCCATGTGCCCGCCAAAGAATCAGCGTCGGCGCTCGCCGGCCAGATCTATCGCCTTGAGGATCTGATCCATGCCTGCGGCCACATCGCCGAGCAGGTGCAGCCGGATGGCCCGGCGGTGCCGCTGCTGCAGCGCTTCCAGATCGCCCGCCGCCTGCGCGGCTACCAGTGTGCCGAACCCGTAGCCAGCATCCGGTATGGAGAGGTTGTCCTCGTCGGTCGTGAGCTGGATGAAGACGCCGTTGGACGCTCCCCCTTTGTGAATCTGGCCGGTGCTGTGCAGGTAGCGTGGGCCAAACCCCAGCGTCACCGCGCGCTTGGAGACGTGGCGCAGCCGCCGCCGCACATCCTCCAGCAGGGCAATGGTCGTGCTCGTCTGCGGCAGATAGGCCAGTAGCGCAAAGTAGTCACCTGCGACAGTGGCGTTGAACTGCGCCGCCAGCATGCCACTCAGCGTGCTCCGCTCATATTGGTGCTGGGTGCACAGATCGTAGATCAGCTTGGCCATGGTGTCGTCGGCGTAGAGCTGAATGCTGCCGGCTTCGAGGATTGGCTCCGGCCTGGGCAGCGCACTCACGCCGCTGTAGGCTTCCAGAAGCCGCAGGGTGTTGGCCTTGGTCTCGCCGACGTTCGGCTCGTCGAAGGGGTTGACACCCAGGATCTTCCCGGCGATGGCCGCTGCGTAGGCCCAGCGGAAGAACTCGCCGCCGAGCGCATAGGTGTCCTTCAGATGCAGCGTGACGACCGGATGGCCCGCCTGCTTCAGCATGGTGATGCCAGCGTCGGTCTCTTCATTCTGATCGCCTTCGACGCGCACATAGACGAACAGCCGGTCGGTCGAATAATCGTGCGGCATACCGATGGTCGCGCCGACCACGGGCACCAGGCCCTTACCTTCTTTGCCGGTGCTTTCGGCGATGAGCTGCTCGACCCACGGACCGAACGGAACGATCGACGGGCTGAAGTGCAGGGTGATCTTGTCCTTGCCGGCCTTGCCCAGCGTGCCCATGATCACGCCCAGCCACAGGCCGGGGTGATGCTCTGCGGGGATATTCGGCCCGCAGGCGATCATCATGCGCTCGGCGCTGGTGGCCAGCCGCTTGAAGTCGATGCCCAGCAGGGCGGCCGGACCCATGCCGAAGTAAGTGAGCGCAGCGTAGCGCCCGCCGACGTCCGACGGGTTGACGAGCACGTCGAGGAACCCCCTGGCATGCGCTTCCGCTTCAAGCTGGCTGCCGGCGTCGGTGATGGCGATGAACTGCTTGCCATTGGCGCCCGTCCGCTGGAAGAAGTACTTGTAGAGCGACCAGGTTTCGATGGTGGAACCAGACTTGCTGGAGACGACGAACACTGTGCGCTCGAGGTCGATCTGCGATTCGAGCTGGCGAATGGCCGATGGGGCAGTGCTGTCCAGCAGCAGGAATTTCGGACGGCCCGATGCGCTGCCAAAGACGTTGAACAGCGCTTCCGGCGCCAGGCTGGAACCGCCCATTCCCAGCAGCACCAGGTGGGTGGGCTTGGGCTCGAAGGCGCGGTCGGCCAGTGCCTGCAAGCGTTCCAGGTCAATGGTCTGACGCGTGTTCAGCCAACCCAGGCTGGAGCGCGCCTTGGCGATGACGGCCGGGTTGTCCTTCCACAGGCTGCCATCGAGATTCCACAGTCGGGCATTGGAGTGGTCCTTGGTGCACTCGGCAACGGCTTCCTTGACCGAGTCGGCGTACATGCCCAGCGTCAGTTCCTGCTGCGCCATCACGCCGGTGCGCATGACGTCGCGCTTGGCCTCGACATGCGCCAGAAGATCCTGGAAGGAGTCGATGAAGGCTTCCACACCATCGGTCTGAAGCTGGAGGGTCACTGCACTCATGTCGATGCCGACCTCGGCCAGCATATCCATGATCTGCTGTGCTTCGTCGATCTCGTGTTCCAGCAGCGTGTTGGCGGCCGTGCCATGGTCTTTGAACAGCTTGAGCGTGTCCGGCGGCACGGTGTTGACGGTGTCCGGGCCGATCAGCGAGTCGACGTACATCGTGTCGGCGTACGCCGCGTTCTTCGTGCCGGTCGAAGCCCAGAGCAGTCGTTGGACCATGGCGCCAGAGTCGCGCAGGGTCTCGAAGCGCTTCCCGTAGAACATGTCCTTGAAGCGCTTGTAGGCGATCTTGGCGTTGGCGATGGCCGATTTGCCCTTGAGCTGATTGTTGAGCGTGACCCGGCCGAGATCGCCGCGCATCTGCGCCGCCCGGATGTTGTTGTCGAGCATCCGGTCAACGGCCACGTCGATGCGGCTCAGGAAGAAGCTGGCCACGGAGGCGATGTTGCTGACATCCTGGCCCTCGGCGTGACGTCGCTCCAGGCCGCGAATGAAGGCCTCAGCCACCTGGATATAGTTGTCGATGCTGAAGATCAGTGTGACGTTGACATTGACCCCGGCGGCGATCGCCTCTTCGATGGCCGGGATGCCGGCATCGGTCGCCGGGATCTTGATCATCGCGTTGGGCCGTCCGACGGCGGCGAACAGCCGCTTGGCCTCATTCGCCGTGGATTGCGTGTCGTTGGCGATCAGGGGCGAGACCTCCAGGCTGACGTACCCGTCCTTGCCGCCGGTGCGGTCATAGATGGGGCGCAGCAGGTCGAGAGCATGCTGGATATCCTCGACGGCCAGGCGTTCGTAGATGTCGTAGGGATCGAGCTCCAGCATGGTCATGAGCGCTGAGTCGTAGTCGCTGCTGCCGCCGATCGCCTTCTGGAAGATGGTCGGGTTCGACGTGATGCCGAGGACGCCGTCCTGGTCGATCATGCGCTGAAGCTCACCGCTGGTGATCAGGCTTCGGCGGATGTTGTCATACCAGATGCTTTGCCCGAACTGCTGGACGTCAACAGGGGGTTGCCTGCCATGTGTGCCACTCCTCAAAAACAAAGTATCGTCAATTTTGTCCGTCGTGACTGTCGTGCTCGGCGGCGCGCTGCTCCATCGCCTGAACCATCTGAAACCGTCTGGCGTAGCGTTCTTCGTCCAGCGGTTTGGCTGCAAGGAAGGACGACGCAAGCTCTTCAGCCAGCGTCGACCCGATCACGCGCGCACCCAGCACGCACACGTTCATGAAGTCGTGTTCCACGCCCTGGTGCGCGCTGTGGATGTCGTGGCAGATGGCCGCGTAGATGCCTGGAATCTTGTTGGCGGCGATAGACACGCCCACGCCACTGCCGCATATCAGGATTCCGCGTTCAGCTCGCCCATCCAGAATGGCATCGCCCACGGCCTGCGCGGCATCGGGATAGTCGACCCGCCGCTCTGCGGAGTCCGTGCCCAGGTCGAGGACTTCGCGTCCGTGCTGCTTCAGGAATTGGACCAGGTGTTCCTTGAGCGGAAACCCGGCGTGGTCGGATGCCAGTGCGATCTTCATCTCTGTTCCTTACCACTCACGTCGAGCAGCGTGCGCGCGGTTTCGACCACCACCTCCGGTGTCAAACCGTACTCCTGGTACAGGCGCTGGTAGGGTGCGCTGGCGCCGAACCGGTCCACGCCGATGCACACGCCGTCCAGGCCCACGTAGCGCTGCCATCCGGTGGTGACGCCTGCTTCGATGCTGACGCGCGCTTTGACGCTGGGCGGCAGCACCGCGTCTTTATACTCCTGCGTCTGTTCCTCGAACCGCTCCCAGGAGGGCAGCGAGACAAGGCGCACCTTCATCCCCTGGGCGGTGAGCGTCCGCCACGCCGCATGGGCGATGTGGACTTCGCTGCCGGCGCTGAGCAGGATCAACTCGGGCGCCCCGTCGCTGTCGGCCAGGATGTAGCCGCCGCGGGCAGTGCCGGCGTGGATGGCGTCGATGCCGCCTTCCAGACCATCGCCGGTCAGGGCCGGCAGATTCTGGCGCGTGAAGATCAGGACGACCGGCTTGTCGGCCAGCATGGCTTCGCGCCATGCCGCCGCCGTCTCGTTGGCATCGGCCGGCCGGTACACGTACAGGTCGGGGATGAGACGCAGCGACATGACGTGCTCCACAGGCTGGTGCGTCGGACCGTCTTCGCCGAGGCCGATGCTGTCATGGGTGAAGACGTAGAGCGACTGGATGCCCATCAGCGCGCCGAGACGAATGGTCGGGCGCATGTAATCGCTGAATTGCAGGAAGGTCGCCGAATACGGCTTGGTGACGCCGCCGTGCAGCGCCAGGCCATTGACGATGGCGCCCATGGCATGTTCGCGCACGCCGAAGCGCAGGTTGCGGGCGGCCGGCTTGCCGTGTCCGGTGTTGTCCGCGCCCTTGATCAGGGTGCGGGTGCTGCCTGCGAGATCGGCATCGCCGCCGATGAAGGTCGGAATGTGTTTGGCAATGGCGTTGAGGACCTCCCCGTTGGCGACGCGGGTGGCGATCTCCTTGGAGCCGTCATAGCGCGGCAGATCGGCATCCCAGCCCGCGGGGAGCTCGCCCCGCATGGCGCGCGCGAACTCGGCGGCCAGTTCAGGGAAGGCAGCGCGGTAGGCTTCGAAGCGCCCCTGCCAGGCGGCCTGCTGCTGCTGGCCGGCTTCGACCGCTTCGCGGAAGTGCTCCAGCGCCTGGCCGGGAACATAGAAGTCTTCTTCGGGCCAGCCGTAGTGTTCGCGCACCAGCTTGATCTCGTCCTTACCGAGCGGAGCGCCGTGCGCTTCGCTCGTGCCGCCCTTGTTGGGGCTGCCATAGCCGATGATGGTGCGGATCTCGATCAGGGTCGGCTTGTCGGTCACGCTCTTGGCTTCGCGCAGCGCCTGGTCGATGGCCTCGACGTCATTGCCATCTTCCACGCGCAGAGTATGCCAGCCATAGGCCCGGAAACGGGCCATCACGTCCTCGTTGAACGTCATGTCCGCAGCACCGTCGAGGGTGATGCTGTTGCTGTCGTACAGGAAGACCAGCTTACCCAGGCCCCAGAGGCCGGCCAGCGACGCCGCCTCAGACGAGATGCCCTCCATCAGGTCGCCATCGCTTACGATCGCGAATGTCATGTGGTCGACGATTTCGTGTCCCGGCCGGTTGAAGTGTGCGGCGAGGAATGCTTCAGCAAGGGCGAAGCCGACGGCGTTGGCCGTCCCCTGACCGAGCGGGCCGGTGGTTGTCTCGACGCCCGGCGTGAGGTGATACTCCGGGTGGCCGGGTGTGTTGCTGCCCCACTGACGGAAATTCTTCAAGTCGTCCAGCGACACGTCGTATCCCGTCAGGTAAAGCAGCGAGTAGATCAGCATGGAGCCGTGTCCGGCGCTGAGGACGAAGCGATCGCGATTGCTCCAGTGCGGGTCACGAGGGTTGTGATGAAGGTGACGCGTCCACAGCGCATAGGCCATGGGCGCCGCGCCCATCGGCAGGCCGGGATGACCGCTGTTCGCCTTCTGAACGGCGTCGATGGACAGGGTCCGTATGCTATTGACAGCAAGGTTCTGGATGTCGGACGACACGAGGAATTATCCTTTATTCGCTGTTTTCAGTTTATGAACGCGATTATAACATGGCGCTCACATTTGGCCGATCTTCCTGGAGTAAAATAGGACGACTGTTGAGAAGGGCACGCCGCTTGTGACGACATGGATGCTTCTGGCTGTTGGAGTGGGATTCGCCGCACTGAGCGGGCTGAACGATCTGCTCAAGACAGTATTTCGACGAAATAACGTCGGCTTTCTCGATCTGCTCCTGACCTTTTTGGGGCTGCTGCTTCCCGTGTCGGCGCTGATTGTCGCCCACCTGGGGGAGACGCCCGATCCGATGATCGCGCAGTTCGTCCTGATGACGGCGGGGGTGGTCGCGGCGGCGCATCTGCTCATCCTGCTTCTGGAGTTGTTTCGACCGCAGCGCCTGCGTGGTTCTCGTGGACTGCTGGGGATCTTTGCCGGGCTGCTGATGGGGTTTTCCGCGATCTATGTGCCGTTTCTGAGCGTCTATTTTTCTCTGGATACTGAACGGGCGCCAGCCGTCAGCGTCGCGGCCGCGCCGACCCGTGTCGGGGGTTCGGAAGATTCGTCGGATGCCACGGCCGTGGCCGAAGCGGAACAGCGCGAGCGCTTCGCCGAACTGTTCCGCACCATTTTTGGCTTTGTGGCGGACGAGACCGAACTCGACGAGCTGGAGATTGTGGATCGGTTGGAGGCAGGGACTCCTCTGGCCAAGATCATTACCGACAATGGCGGCGATGTGGATAAGGTCGTGCGGCAGATCGCCGAAGTCACCCGCGAGGCAGTGCGCGAATCGGCGGCCGATGGCTCGATAAATCCGATTCAGGCTGCGCTGGCGGTGAGCCAGATGGAGACCTTGATCCGCTTCCTCGTCAATTCCGATATCACTCGGCTGGGTGAGCGTATGGGCGGCGCCACGCCCGTACCCGATGCCACGCAGCCAAGCCTGCGTGCACTGTTCCTCACTCCGGAATCCGATGCTGCGACGCCGTCGGCGACCGAACCGCCGATAGCGCAGCCGTCTGTACAGCCGACCGCTACGCCTTCGTCGATCCCCGATCCGACGGCGACTCGCACCCCCGCTCCGACGCTGGAGCCGACGGCCACCCGCTTCGTCTTCGCAACACGGACTCCCACCGCGACCCTGACGCCGGTCCGACCGTGCCTTGCTTCGGTCGAGTACAACCTGCGTCTGCGGGCTGCGCCGGACTATGACAGCGAAACGCTGGTCGTGATCCCGTATGGTACGACCGTCGAACTGTATCGCCAGGGAGGATTAACCGAGGGCGGCGCAATCTGGTGGTTGGCCGAATACGAGGGTCAGCAGGGCTGGCTAGACGGTGAGTTCATGCTGGTCAGCACCGCCTGCGAAGCGCTTCCGCCGCTGGGACGGTAGGAAAGAAGGACTGATTTATTACCGAGATAGACCTGGCCGGATTTCGCAGTTCTGACCCTTATCAAGGGTACTCCCGCCGAGGGCTAAAGCACCTCGGCTACCGAACCGACAGGTCCACTAAAGGGACCGAAACAGACAGACCCAGCTCCTTTAGTGAGCTTGTCTTTGCCTAGCCGACGGGCTTCAGCCCTCGGCGGAGCGGCACGAACTCCACGGATCCGGCACTATTGATTTCGGTTATCTATGAGTAGAAAGTGCCGAGTCCTGAGAGCGGGTTTGTGAAGGCGATTGACGCGTCACTTCTGTGGGCGGGCCTATGTACCCGCCCATAAAACTCAGTCCTACCTATGGGCTGATGGCGGCCTGATCGCCGGTGCTCGTTTTGTCCGAGTCGGTCACCTTGGCGACTTCGAGGGTAGAGGTCGCGCGTGCCAGGACGTCGATCTGGGCGCGGGCGGCTTTGGCGGCGTCGTCATTCATGCCCAGACGCGTGAAGATGATCATCGCCTGCTGCATCTTGCGCGCGGCGGTCATGCCTTTGCCGCGTTTGGCCAGGCTGAGCGCATGGGCATACATCGTGCGCGCCAGTTCGCCCTCCGCTTTGATCTCCTGGAAGGCTTCGGTGGCGGCACGGAATTGCTCGTCTGGGTCCGCCGAGAATTCGGTCACGGCATGGGGTGGCTCGCCCAGCGCGGTCAGGACTTCGCCCAGGCAGCGGTGGGCCGAACCCAGCTCCAGCGGCTGATTCACATGGCGTGCGCGCACCATCCCCTCACTGGCATGGTCCCAGGCCTGGTCGAGATCGGCCGTCAGCAGGCATACCTGCGCCAGCGCAACGTGAACAGCGGCCAGCATCGCTTCGCGCTGATCCTGTTCGTCATCCATGGATTCGAACAAGGCGCGGGCATCTTCCACGGTGCGGCGAGCGCTTTCTGGTTGCTCCATGCTCAGGAGCATCTGACCTTCGTTCAAGGCGGAAAGCGCCTGGGTAAACTGATCGCCAACCGCTGCCGCGCCATCGTAAGCGGCTCGGAAGAACTGGCGGGCGCGGGCGAAGCTTCCCTTGAGACGATAACTTTCCCCCAGGTTAAGAATTGCACCGATGGCCCGGCGACGGTTGCCGGCCTGTTCGAAGTACATCCGGGCGCGTTCAAAGTGGCTGATACTGGCATCGAGATTGGCGCGGTAGCCCTGAATGACGCCGAGCAGCAGCTCCACGCGGCCCTGGTTGGCCGGGTGATGCTCCTGGGACGCTTCCGTACGCAGGGCATCGAGCTGTGTGATCGCATCACGGAACGATAATTCACCGCTCTCCCAGGCATCGATGATCGCGGTGCATTCCGCGTTAAATTCCGGGCTTGGTTCTGGATCGAATGAACTGGTCATTGCAGTATCTCCGCCCTCCTGTAATAAAAATGATTGTAAGTGAAGGCACAACGTTCCGCTACGTATATGTTCATGCAAATTCTAAACGAATCTCCTCAGCCCTGCCTCATGTTTCGATTGTACTCTTTATCACGAAGTCGCTGACGACGGACTGACGCCGCGCTGGAGCGCTGTGCAGAGGAGAATCTGTGTTCAAAACGATGATCGTCGGGCTGGGCTTGCTGCTGCTGGTCCTCCTCGGTTTCAGCATGATTCAGGGAAATGAAGCGCCGGCAGAATCGGGCGCGGTGCTGGCCAACGCGGAGACGGATATCACCGGTTATGCCCGCGCCATTGACCCCTGGGACTGGGAATTTCCCCAGGACTTCGGCGCGCACCCGGAGTTTCAGACCGAATGGTGGTACTACACGGGCAGCCTGGCCGCCGACGACGGACGGCGCTTCGGATTCCAGTTCACCGTGTTTCGCCGGGCAATTACTCCGACGATCGAGCAGACCGAGTCCGAGTGGCGCACCAACCAGGTCTACATGGCACATTTCGCGGTCTCCGATGTCGCTGGCGAGCAGTTCTATCACGAGTCACGGCTGGCGCGCGGCGCCGCGGACCTGGCCGGCGCGACTGTCGACCCCGTATATCGCGTCTGGCTGCAGGACTGGGAGGTGACCGCCCTGGACCCGGAGGCGTCCCAGACGCGCATCCAGGCGGCGACCGATGCCGTGGCCCTCGATCTGGTGCTGGAGCAGAGCAAACCGCCGGCGCTGCAGGGGATCAATGGCCTGAGCGCCAAGAGTGACCAGATCGGCAATGCCAGCTACTACTATTCCCTGTCACGCCTGGAGACGGAGGGAGAGGTTCGCATCGGCGACCGCACCTTCGCGGTGACCGGCACGGCCTGGAAGGATCATGAATTTGGCACCAGCGCGCTTGGCGAAGACGCGCTCGGCTGGGATTGGTTCGGGCTGCAGTTCGACGACGGCCGCGAGGTGATGGTCGGGCAGATCCGGCTGATCGATGGCGGCAAGGACCCGTACTTTGGCGGCCTGCTGGTCAACGCCGACGGCTCGACGCAGCTCCTGCCGGCAGAGACCATCACCATCGAAGCGAACGACACCTGGACCAGCCCACACACCGGCGCGACCTACCCGGCAGGGTGGACTATCCGCCTGGATATCGGCGAGGCCGCGCCGCTGACTTTTCAGGTTGAGCCGCTCATGGCCGACCAGGAGCTGCACGGCAGCGGGATCGCCTACTGGGAAGGGGCGGTGCAGCTCCGCGGTGATGTGACCGGCTATGGCTATGCCGAACTCACGGGCTACGCTGATTCTTTGACCGGCCGATTCTAGGGCCGCCGCGCACGGGGGTGTGCGCCAGGGCCATACGGATCAGGGTGTGGAGCAGGGCATTCGCGCCGTTGACCACATCGTTCCACTCGGTGCGCTCGTCGCGGTGGTGGCTGATGCCGCCAATCGAGGGGATGAACAGCATGCCGCTGGGCGTGACGGTGCTCATGAACTGGGGGGAATGGCCGCTGTAGCTGTACAGATCGGTAGAGCTGAATCCAAGTTGTTCGCACACGCCCTGAATGGTCGCCACGACATGGGCGTCCATGCTGGCGGCCGGATAGCGGGCGACCATGCGCGGGATGACCTCCAGGCGAAACGCAGCCGCGCACTCGCGGGCCACGCCGACGACCAGCGTCTCCATACTGCTGAGAAGGTCGCTGTCGATATGGCGGACTTCGACAGCCAGCGTTGCCCGGCTGGGGATGACGTTGAAATTGCCGGGATAGACCTCGATATCGCCACAGTTGAAGATGCCATCGCCGAAGCGCTCGCGTACCAGTTCATGCATGCGCATGATGAACTGCGCCGCGCCGCGCAGGGCGTCGCGCCGGCGATACATGTCGGTGGTGCCTGAATGACCGGCTTCGCCGATGAAGGTGATCTGGTAGTTGGTGCGCCCGACGATGCCGAGCACGACCCCGATCTGCTTGCTGCCGCGTTCCAGGCGGGGACCCTGCTCGATGTGCAGTTCGACGTAACCGGCCAGGTCGGCCCGATCGCGCGCCGCCTTGTAGAACTGGCTGGGCTGCATGCCGGCGCGAATCATTGCCGCGCGGAACGGTCCATAATCGGCACTGCTGGTGTCGAAGAGGGCGTCGGACGCGAGCGCCCCGGCCAGCGCGCGACAGCCGAACATGCCCATGAACGTGCCTTCGTCGTCGGTGAAGTCGATGGCCTCGACATGCACCGGCAGGTCGACTTCTGCTTCCTGCAACGTGCGCAGGCACTCCAGTGCAGCCAGTACGCCGATGACCCCGTCGTAATGCCCGCCGTTGGCCACGCTGTCCAGGTGTGAACCAACCAGAAGCGTGCGCGCCTTCCGCTGTTTGCAGAGCAGCACGCCGCTTAGATTACCGGCATCGTCATCCCGAAGGAGCAGTCCCGCCTCGTCGATTCGGCTGGCGAACCATTCGCGAGCTGCGATATCTTCCGGCGAAAGCGCGACCCGGTTGAGACTGCCATCCTCGGTCAGACCAATGGCCTGAATCTCCAGGAAATCCGCGTAAAGACGCTCGCTATTGATGCGTAGATGCAGCAGTGGGTCCGGGGTAAGCAATCCGATCTGTTCTCCGAAATCGCGCAGCAGGTTTGGCCAGGGATTATATGCTTTGCGCCCCTTTAATGGAAGTCGGCCAATTCCCCTGGGGTGGGTGCGCATTGCCGTACGCGACCCAATGATTGGGGGCGTTACGCCCAACTCTAAGACTCCTATAATAGAAAACGAGTGCGTGTGCCAGGTCAGGCTGGTCATGAGGGTACAATGGTTATCGATCCCAATCTGATCTATCTTGCCCTCCTCGCAGGGATGTGGCTGGCGGTGATGGCCGTTTACATGCCCGGGACGGGCCTTGTGGAGCTGTTGGCCGCCGGGATCTCGATCGCGGCGCTGGTCGCGCTGAGCAGGATGCCGACCAACTGGACGGCGGTGGTCGCGATGGTGGTCGGCGTGGTCGGCTTTCTGATCGCGCCGCTGCTCGATCGGCGGCTGAACGCTCTGGTAGTCGTCGGGCTGGCGCTGCAAACGATCGGCGCCCTGACCCTGTTCGATGGGCCTGGGGTGTCCGTGCCGGTGATCATCGTCACGGTCCTGGCCTCGGTCGCCTACTACCAGTTCGTGCTGAGGCGCAGCATGGCCTTCCAGAAGCTGAAGCCGGGGATGCTCGATGATCAGCCGCTGGTCGGCGCGGAAGGCTACGTGCAGCGCGGCATTGATCCGGTCGGTACCGTCTATGTGCGCGGCGAAAGCTGGACCGCCCGCGCTGAAGAAGCCATCGCCGTCGGCACGCCGATTGTGGTGGTGGATCGCAACGAATTGACGCTGTATGTGGAACCCGTGAAACAGAAGCACCGCTTGGGCGAAATCGCCGAGGAGGCATAAGATGGGCTTTGAACCAATCATCCTGATATTCCTGATCCTGCTTCTGCTCTGGGTGCTGCTGAGCATCTTCCGCATTGTGCCGGAATACGAGCGGCTGGTCATTCTCTCGCTTGGACGCTACGCCGGGACGCGCGGGCCGGGCTTCACGATCGTCATCCCTCTGTTGGAATCGGCGCGTAAGGTGGACCTGCGCGAACGGTTCCTGGAGATCCCGCGCCAGACGGCGATTTCGCGCGACAACAGCTCGATCGACATCGACTTCCTGGTGTACTACCGGGTGGTGAACCCGAAGCTGGCCGTGCTGGAAATTGAAAACGTGGTCACGGCGTCGCTGAACATCGCGGCGACCACTCTGCGCTCTGTCATTGGCGACATTGAGCTGGACGATGTGCTGTCGAAGCGCGAAACGATCAACGATGTGCTGCGCGTCAAACTGGACGAAGTGACCGAGCGCTGGGGCCTGAAGGTGACCCGCGTGGAAATCCGCGAGGTCGAGCCGCCGGCGGCCATCCGCGACGCGATGAACCGTCAGATGAGCGCCGAACGCGAGCGCCGCGCGACGGTGACACGCGCTGAAGGCGAACGCGCCGCCGCCATCATGGTGGCCGAGGGCGACAAGCAGGGAAACATTCTGAAGGCCGAAGGTGAACGGCAGGCGGCCATTCTGCGCGCCCAGGGCGAGCGGGAAGCCCAGGTGCTGCTCTCGCAGGGCCGAGCAGATGCCCTCAAGGCGCTGTCCGCCGAGGCGAGGGATGTGGACGAGAAGACGCTGATGCTTCAGTATCTCGACGCCCTGCGCGCGGTGGGAACCAGCGAGTCGACAAAGTTCGTCCTGCCCATGGAGCTGACGTCGATGATGGGGCGCGTCATTGCGATGATGAATGGCAATGGCGCCGACGGCACTTCGCAGAACGGCAGCGCGCGTCCGACTCCGTAGGCTGCTGCGCTGTAGCGAGTGTTTCGAACGCCCTCCGCGCCATCTGGCCGGAGGGTTTTTCTTGTCAGGGGGCCGATCGGGGGGCCGGGGGGGGGGCGGGGGGGGGGGGCCGGGGGGGCGGGGGGGGGGGGGGCGGGGGGGGGGGGGGGGGGGGGGCCGGTACCCCGGCTTTGCCCAGTCACGGGCCGATCAGCGCGACGGTGAAGAGGGCGCTGGCCAGCAGCAGCAGCAGCCCGCTGACGATGCCGGCAGCGATGCGCAGGAGCTTCGGAAGCCGCCGCGCCCCGTCGGCCAGCAGGATCAGCAGCGGGAAGAGGATGACGGTGTAGCGGGCGAAGCTCTGCGAATAGAGCACCTGATCGGTTGTGCCCCACACCCAGTTGATCTTGCTGACGAAGACCAGCAGATGGCCGAGCGTGAAGGCGATCAGCGCCAGGCGCCGGTGCTTCGGGAAGCGCAGCGCAATGCCCAGGCCGACGAACGAGAGCACCATCATGAACACGTCGAGGCTGGCGAACAGGTCGGCGGGGTGGGCGGCGATCCAGCGAAGGTTGATCCATAGCCCTTCGAGCGGATTGACGAAGAAGTGATAGGAATACTGCGCATAGGTGTCGCCCAGCGACGGCAGGCCCAGACTGGTGCGGTAGGCGACGAAGGCCAGCGCCCCCAGCGGAATGAAGGCCAGCACCCAGCCGTGGCGCAGGGATCGCAATGCGGCCGGAACCCAGGTTGACGGCCGCCGCCAGTCGATGCCGTGCTGTTCCAGAATCAGCAGGCCGGGGATGATCGCCAGAACAACGCCCTGGGAGCGTGCCAGCGCCGCCAGGAACCCGGCGATTGAAGCGGCAAGCCAGCGACCCTGAAAGCTCCACAGCATGAGCGCGAGCGCCAGCAGCAGATAAATGGACTCCGAGAGCGGGGCAGCGAAGTAGAACGACAGCGGGAACAGGGCCGTCGTCAGAACCGCCGCTTTGCCCAGATCCTCGTCGCCGAAAACCAGCGCGCAGAACTGATAGAGCAGTGCCAGCGCGGCGGCGAAGGCGGCGGTCTGCACGACGAGAGAGGCCAGATCGGCCGATCCGCCGGTCACGACGGACACGACCCGCAGCATTAGCGGGGTGAGCGCGCCGAAAACCGTCGAGCCGGCCTGATCGAGGCGGTAGCCGTTGGTCGCGAGATCGAGGTAATGCACGGCATCCCAGCGCCGCCAGACGCCGAGCAGGCTCTGCTCGACCGGGCTGGTCAGGGCGGGCAGGCGGGCATCTTCGGTGGCGTGAAAGTCGGCGCGGGCATCGGGCAGATACCCGCTCATGATCGACCAGGCGATGGCCATCCAGACGGTCAGGGCGAGCCGGTGGGCGAGAGCGGTGAGGATTCCGAAAAGGGCGGCACGCTGCCACTGCCGGGACATTCTGCTGTGGTCGATCCTTCGCTATAATCAAAGACCTCATTATACGAGCGATACGCGGGTGAAGCATGTTCATCGATTCCAGCCGCCTGATTCTGACGAACCCTATCCAGCTCAACTACGGCGTCGCCGTGACCGATCTGGACGGGGATGGACATTTCGAGATCGTCGTGGCGGGATTCGGCTATCCGAATCTGGTCTTGAAGTGGGATGGAGCACAGCTTCGCGACACCGCGACGATGGAGCTGGCGGACTCGCTGCGTCAGGCGATCGGGGTGGCGGCGGCCGATGTGGACGGGGATGGTCGGGAGGAGCTGTACATCCTGAACTCCGATACCTTCGCCGGGCGAAAGCAGTTCGGCGACCGTCTGCTCGATCTTTCCGACAGCAATTGGATCGATCTGTTCGCGCTGCCGGGCAACCGGCCGGCGTCCAACCTGACTTCTGGCCGCTCGGTGATCGCCGTCGACCGCCGCGGTGAGGGTTACTATGGCTTCTACGTCGCCAACTATGGTGGACCGATCCGCCTCTACGAACTGGACGACGACGGCCGCCTGAGCGATATGGCGGGGCAGGCACGTGTGAACTTCAAGACGGGCGGGCGCAGCGCCGTCGCGCTGCCACTGGTGACAGAACACATGGATATTTTCGCCGGCAACGAGGGCGGGCCGAACTATCTGTTCCGCAATCTGGGCGGTACCTTCGAGGAGATCGCCGCTGACTACGGTGTCGATGACCCGTTCAACCACGCACGTGGAGTCACGGTGGTGGACAGCGAAGAGACCGGCGAGTTCGCGCTGGTCTGCGGCAACTGGGAAGGGCAGCACCGGCTGTATGTGCGCAGCTCCGAAGGGCGATTCGAGGATGTCGCGCCGCCCGATATGGCCGCGCCGTCGCGCGTGCGCACGGTCATCGCGGCCGACTTTGACAACGACGGGCACGAAGAGATCTTCTTCAACAACATCGGCCAGGCCAACCGCCTGTTCGCTCAGCGTGGCAGCGCGTGGACCGAGATCGACATCGGCGAGGCCGAAGAGCCGTATGGTCTGGGGACCGGCGGCGCGGTCGGCGATTTCGACGAGGATGGCCGGCTCGAACTGCTGATCGCGCACGGCGAATCGGCCATGCAGCCGCTCAGCCTGTACAAGACGGTCCCCAACGACCACCACTGGCTGCGGGTCATGCCCCTGACGCCCTATGGAGCGCCGGCTCGTGGCGCCGTGGTCGCGATCGAGGCGGATGGCCGGACACAGCGCCGGGCCATCGACGCGGGCAGCGGCTATCTGTGCCAGATGGAACCCGTGGCCCATTTTGGGCTTGGGACGACCACCCGGATCGATCGGATCCAGGTGCGCTGGCTGGACGGCACCATCAAGACCATCGACCATCCACAAGCGGATTCGCTGCTGCGAATCGACTATCCCGGTGTTCGCTGGTTCTGATACGCGAACACTCGTTTCTCACCTGATGGGGGGATGATGACTCAACACGGACATATGGCCTGGACGCGCGGTTACTTCCAGCGCGGCCCCGGTGACGTACCCGGAACTCAGGTGGCTCTCTATCGCATGTCCGATCTGGTCAAGCAGGGGTATATCGCCCCGGCGGAAGGGCGCGGCCTGCTGCTCGACGCCCGCCTCTTCGACTTTGTGTGGCAGGTGGTCTGGGCCGACGACACCGCCACCCCGGACGAAGCGCTGCCCGAGGTGCTCGGCAACGTGCAGGGGTATGTGGCGTTCATGCACGGCTGGACCGGCAACCACGGGATCTGGGAGAGCATTCCCGGCCTGGTCGTGACGAGCAACAAGCGTCTGGTGGCGATCAGTGTCGATCACAACGGCTTTGGAGGCACTGCCTTCATCGACAATACTCCCGCTCTCGACCATTGCAGCCCGCCCGCCGCGATGCGGGTCATGGAGCGGTTCATCGACGTGCTGCGCATCCGCCGCCAGCCGGGCCAGCCGAACCCCAAAGTGGTCAACTTCGTCGGTCACAGCATGGGCGGCGCGGCGCTCTTCTACCTGAACACGATGAACTGGCGCGCCGGGGAAGAGACGCGTCTGGCTGTGGCGCCGGCGCTGCTGCTGGAAGACGACATGAAGCGGATCTTCTTCACCGCGTTGGGGATTGGCATCGGCATCGTCAACCGCCTCAGCGTGTTCGAGGTTGTGGAGCGGGCCATCAAGCCGCAAATGATTGAAGCGGTCTGCGCTGGGGGAAGCGCCAACGTGCGCAACCTTCACGCCCGGCAGTATGAACAGACGCCGCGCGGCACCATCGCCTCGACCTTCATGGCCATGGGGCTGCTGAACAACCGGGAAATCTCGCGCCAATGGGACCTGGTCCGGGTGACCCTCGGCCACCGCGATACGCTGGTCGGGCTGGTGCCAATGGTCGATCTGCTGAGCGAGCTGGAATTCCCCGCGGCGAACCTGCGTGTGGTCGCCGGGTCACACTACCTGTTCAGCGTAGGGCCGGAAGCGGTCTTTCAGCACGCCCAGAACCGTGAACTGATCGTGACCGATATCCTCGACCTGCACGATCGGGCTTTCGCCGTGCAGCGGACGGGGTACAGGGTCGGGTGAGGGGAGGACTGAGGGCCGAGGACGGAGTGCTGATGATTAAATAACCGCCGAGTCGCACGGCGTGACCGCGATCCTTATGCATCCGAGTGCCGCCCTGCGGATGAACCGTTCCTAGCAACGTGCCGTGTTCCTCCTGCACGAGTTCCGTCAGATCGATGGCGAAATCACCACTCCCCGGCGGCCCTCAGGGCAAACGCATCAAAATCACCAATGGGTCCATGAGGGTGCGAGACGTAGCGTAGCGGCGCATCGCGATGCGCCGTTGATTGCGGGCGGTTCGCGAACCGCCCCTACACACCCACAATGGCCCTTTTTCGCCCCATCAGGAAATTTGATGCGTTTGCCCTACCGGCGGCCCCGACTTGACTCTCCTCACGAGAAGGTATAGGATATATTCATCCTAATACTACATTCAACCTAGTTCGCTTCCATCTACAGCATGTCATGTTGCTACCTCTCATTTCTTTCGAGTGAGGTATAGATGAGTGAATACAATGACCTTGCGATATTTCGGGCGCAGGTCGAACAAGAGCTATACCACCTTTCTGAACAGGCGCACCTACTTGCGCAATTCCCTAACCGATCAGAAATGGAGGCAGAGGTGGTGTGGTATTTCATCAAAGGCAAGTGGATTCCGAACTGGCGAGAAGATCGTCTCGACCTGAGTGGTCGTATCATCCGCACCTTCGTACAGTTCGAATTCTCAGATAGCGTCGACACTTCCGAGACCCTCGAATGCGCGATCCGGACTGAGTCCGAAGCGCCGTCGGTCATCCTGGAGCCGGGGACTATCTCATGACAGCGACCCACGATCTCACGTTCGATACGCTGCAGCTCACGCAGAGCGGCCGTGTCCTGACGGCGCGGTACGCGTGCCCGCCGCTCAACTTCCTGACCGCGGCCGGCGTCCGGGACCTCGACCACCTGACGAGCGCCGTCGATCGCGATCCGACGGTGGGTGCGGTGGTGCTGACCGGGGGCATGGAGGGTCGCTTCCTCACGCATGTGGACCCGCACGAGTTTGGGGCGTTGGCGAAGCTGCCGCACCCGCAGGTTTCGATGCGCGTGATGGAATTCGTCGTGCCACTGCTCAACTTGGTGCTGGGGATCCCCGGAGTGGTACCCTTGCTCGAGCGGTTCGGCGGTGTGGCTGGCAAGGGGCTCGCCATGGGGTTTCGCTGGAAGCGGACCATCCTGCGCATGAACCGTTCGCGTGCCGTGTACATCGCGGCAATCAACGGTCCGGTATTGGAGGGTGGCCTAGAAATCGTGCTCGCCTGCGACCTGCGCTACGCCGCCGACGCCGCGCACCTGCGCATGGGCCTATTGGAGATGCTCGTGGGGTTGATCCCGGGCGGCAGCGGTACGAACCGGCTGCTGCGCATGCTCGGTACAGCGCGCGCACTCGAGCACATTCTTGAGGGGGCACCGCTGACCGCGTCCGAGGCCCTCACGGCCGGCCTGGTGCATCGGGTCGTACCCGCGGACCAACTCCTGGCCGAGGCTCAGAAGACCGCTGCCCGCCTCGCACGCCGCTCACCGTTTGCGGTCGCGGCGCTTAAGCGTTGCCTCTATTTCGGAGCGCATCTCAGCTTCAGCAGCGCACTCAACCTTGAGCTCGCGGGATTCACGGCCGCCGGATTGACGCCCGCCGCGGGCCGGGTCGTCCAGCCCTTTCTCGACGACCTGGAACGCTTTGGCGAGTCCCCAGAACTCGCCGATCCGGAGCCGTGGATCGAGGGTACGCGGGTCGATCTCGTCGGATGAACTACTGGAGGTGAGCATGAAAGCACCCAGCAAGTCGTATTTCAAGGTGATGACGGCCTATCTGATTTACCAGGACGGCGGAGTCTTCGATTCGCAACCGCAGAACATGCCTGGTACGGAGTGGGAGACGACGTGGCTCAACAGCCTCGCGTGGGGCTTCTGGCGCCAGGATCTGCCGATCACCAACACGCGGTTGTCCAACGGCCAACGGCTTGGTATCGAGGAGATCATGATCGGGCGTACCCTACAGCAGCTGCTGATCTCCCTGCTGACGCTCGGCTTTTGGGCGCCCATTACGGTCAGTTGGCGTGGCTGCCGCCCGCCGATCCAATCCGGACTCCTGGACTGAGGCCTCACCATGATCTCCGCCGAAAACGAAGGTCCCCAGCCGTGGGCGGGTGTCCACGTAACCCACCGCACGACGGTGGCTGAGATCTATAACATCGACAACATCGGCGCCGATGGGAAACCACTCTCCGGGTGGGAGATGTTCCGGCAAGCCGGCCAGGACCTCGACAACCTGATCCGCCAGGCCAGCGACGCCGGTAAGCGAATCCTCCCGATCGGCGCGGGATAGGCGCTGTCGAAGATCAACATCACCGATGGCTGGCTGGTAAACACGAAGCTGCTGAACGGCTGCTACGACGTCAGCGACCAATACTTCCATACCGCGTACCCGGAGGAGCGGCGCCAAAATCTCGTCCTTGCCCAAGCGGGCATGCAGATCGCCGAGCTCAACACCTACCTCGAGCTCCTTCCGCGGACTCAGGCCAACCGGCGGGCGATCCCGGCCGCGGGAATCGGCAACGGCCAGACGGTCGCGGGAGCCGTCTCCGGCAACACCCACGGATCGCAGATCGCCTACGGGGCAATGCCCGACTTCGTCACTGGCCTGCACCTGGCGACCGGCGTCGGCCAGACGCTCTGGATCGAGCGAGCGTCAAGACCGGTCATGAATGACAAGTTCGTGAAGAAGATCGGCGCCAGGCTGATCCGCGACGATGATGTGTTCAATGCGGCCGTGGTCAGCTTCGGTACGTTCGGAATCATCGCCGCCATGGCGATCGAGACCGTCCCAATCTATCAGCTCGAGTTCCCGCCCATTGTCGACATCAGCTACGCGGACCTGAAGAAGAAGCTCAACGACTTCGCCACGGGCACCATTCCGAAGGACCTCTACCATTACGAATTCATCTTCGATCCCTTCACCCGCAGCCAGATGGCCATGGAGGCGAGCGCGCCGAAGGTGCCTTACAAACCCGGCGTCCCGACGCCAAAGCCCCGCTGGATCATTCGCGACAAGAACGGCTACGCACCCGGGATCAACATCCTGAGGGTTGTGGGATGGCTCCGTTCCATCGTGCCGACCCGCGTCCTGACAGACTTACAGTTCAAGTTGTACCGTGAAAACGCCCTGCTGGACAACGTCCTCGGCAGTCCGGGGCAGATCTACACCTCGTCGATTTACTACCTTGAGGGTTACATCGAGAGCGCTTTCGCGGTCTCGGTCAAGGATGCGGCGGCGACGATCGACATCTCCTCGCAGGTTTCCCAGGAGATGAGCCTGCCATCGCTCTACCAGGTGAGGCTCTGCAAAGCCTCGACAGGGACGCTTGCGTTCACTCAGCTCGAGCCGATTACGGCGGTCTTCGAGGTTGGAATAATCCACGATGAACGGTTCCCAGAATACGAGCGTCGGCTGCACGAGGCGTTTCAGAAGGCCGGGATCCGCTACACGCTGCATTGGTCGAAGAACTCAGGGATCCGTCCGGACAAGCTGGCGTACATGTACGGCAATGCGAAGATCGAGAGTTGGAAGGCTGCGAGGAAGCAAGTCTTCAACAATGACCCGAAGTTGATGAAACTCTTCGATACCGATGTGTTGGTCGAAGCCGGGCTGGCATGACCTCCCGACCTACTTGTGCTGAACTGGGGCGAGCTCGCAGCATCTGTCCGTCGGTTGCCAGCCAGAGGCGTTGTGGAGATTGTGGTACACCGTGCGGCACCCCTATTTAAGTTCGGATGCGGCGCACTTCAGGAGGACCGGATTCCCAGGCCAAATCTCCTTGGGGCGTCGTGAATCGCATAGACACACAAAATCAATAAGGTGGGCAGGGTAGTCAGGATACCGTCTTTCCTTCATCCTTACCAATGTCCAGTGCTTTCACCCCGCCCTGCCCCTTCCTTTCTTGACACCCTCCGGGCGTCATGTTAATCTCTATCTGCGTTATTTGATCCATTTTGAACAATCTATTGACCGGGGTCTCCCTCAATGGAAACACTGGCAGAATTCGCACCGATTGCCGCTCTCCTGGCGATCGCCATCGTCATATCGCTCCTCATTCTGGTGATTTCGCGCCTGTTCGGTCCCTGGCGTCCGACCTTTCGCAAAACCGCTCCATACGAAAGCGGCATGAAACCACTCGGGCCTGCAAGGCGCCGGTACCCGGTTCGCTTCTATTTGATCGCCGTCCTATTCATCCTATTCGACATTGAAGTGATTTTCTTCCTGCCCTGGGCCGTAGTCTTCCGCGACATGGGACTCTACGCCTTCGTCGCCATGGGCATCTTCATCTTCATTCTGACGATAGGGCTGATCTATGAGTGGAAAGTGGGAGCGTTGGAATGGGAGTAGTCTCGTCAAAACTCGGTAACCTGGGCGTGGTCACCACCACGCTTGAAGATGCGGTCAACTGGGCGCGTACCGGCGCGATGTGGCCGCTTTTGTTCGGTCTGGCCTGCTGCGCTATCGAGATGATGAGCACCCAGGCCTCGAACTACGATCTGTCGCGCTTCGGCATGGAGCTCAACCGCGCCAGCCCGCGCCAGAGCGACCTGATCATCGTTGCCGGCCGCGTGACTCGAAAAATGGCGCCGGTGCTGCGCCAGCTTTACGATCAAATGGCCTCCCCCAAGTATGTGCTGTCCATGGGCGACTGCGCGTCATCGGGCGGGGTGTACAATAACTACGCTGTCGTCCAGGGGGTCGATGAGATCCTCCCGGTCGATGTCTACGTCGCGGGTTGCCCGCCGCGCCCGGAGCAGTTGATCCATGGGATCCTCACGCTGCAAGAGAAGGTCAAGGGCGAGCGCTGGGCGGACTGGATTAAAGGGTAGCAAAACCGATCATGAAGATTCCTCAGGCACTCGATCCTGTGTTGTCCACGCGCGAGGCGCTGGACGAGGCGATCCTGGACACGAAGGAGGTTGCGGGCGAGACGACGCTGATTGTCAACCCGGCGGACCTCGTTCGTGTCGCGCGTTTTGTGCGCGATACCAGCGGCCTGGTGTACAACTACCTCTCGGATATCAGCGCTGTTGATTACTATCCCGAAGTAACGCGTGGACCGCAGGGAGAAGGCCGCTTCGGCGTCAGCTATCACCTGTATTCCATGCTTTACAACCGGCGCATCCGGCTGAAGGTCTATCTGCCGGAAGATGATCCCGCCGTGTCGACGGTGACCGTTCTGTGGAAGTCAGCCAACTGGCTCGAACGTGAGATCTTCGACATGATGGGCATCCGCTTTGACGGCCACCCGGATCTGCGCCGCCTGCTGATGGCGCCGGATTGGGATGGGCACCCCCACCGCCGCGATTACCCGCTCGGCTATGAGACGATCATGTTCTCGTTCAACAAGGACGAGATCAATCAGCACAAGCCCTACGCCAAGAAAGACTGACAGGGGACATTCGCATGGCGATTACAGCTGTTGGCCAGGCACCGGAGGCGGTGCAAAAGTGGGAGGGCAGTATCGAGGAATTGCGCGGTCTGGTTTCTGACCGCGCCATTACCGGCGAAACGCTCCTGCTCAACATGGGGCCGCATCACCCCAGTACGCACGGCGTGCTCCGCCTGCTGCTGGAACTCGACGGTGAACAGATTGTCACCTGCTTGCCGGATATCGGCTATCTGCACACCGGTATCGAGAAGAATATCGAATCCAAGACGTACGAAAAAGCCGTCACGCTGACCGATCGCATGGACTATCTGTCGCCCATGTCGAACAATACGGTCTACTGCCTGGCGCTGGAGAAGCTGACCGGTCTGGACGTGCCCGCGCGCGCGCAGGCGGTCCGCGTAATCTGCCTGGAGCTGTCCCGCATCGCATCACACTGCGTATGGCTCGGCACGCACGCGCTTGATCTGGGCGCGATGAGCGCTTTCCTGTACTGCTTCCGCGACCGTGAATACATCCTCGACATGTTCGAGATGCTGTCCGGCCAGCGCATGATGGGCAGCTATATTCGTCCGGGCGGCCTCTGGCGCGATCTCCCCGAGGAGTTCATGCCGGCCCTGGAGCGGTTTGTGAATTACTTCCCGCCCAAGGTCGACGAGTACGAATCGCTGCTGACCAACAACCCGATCTGGCTGGACCGCACGCAGGGTATCGGCGTAGTCGAGCCGGAAGAAGCGCTGAACCTGGGCCTGAGTGGTCCGACACTGCGCGCGAGTGGCGTCAACTGGGATATCCGCAAGGCGGAACCCTACAGCGGTTATGAGCTGTACGAGTTCGACGTGCCGCTGGGTGAACATGGCGACGTGTACGACCGCTACTACATCCGCATGAAGGAAATGCACCAGAGCATCCGCATCATCACGCAGGCCATGAAGAACCTGCCCGACGGACCGTTCCGGTCGCAGAACCGCAAGTTCGTGCCGCCGCCGCGCGCTGAACTGGGCCAGAGCATGGAAGCGGTGATCCACCACTTCAAGCTGTGGACCGAAGGTTTCAGCGTTCCGGACGAAGAGGTCTACGTCTCCATCGAAAGCCCGCGTGGCGAGATTGGCTGCTATCTGCACGGCACGGGCGGCAATAAGCCGCGCCGCGTTCACTTCAAGACACCGTCGTTCATGCACATCAGTGCGCTTGGACCGATGTCGAAGGGGCATATGCTGGCCGACCTGGTCGCCATTGTCGGCAGTATCGACTGCGTACTGGGCGACAGCGACCGGTAATTGACAAGACCGCGAACAATGGACTGAGGGCTGAGGAACGCCAGGAAGACCCCGGGTTGAGGCGCTCAGTCCTCAGCGCTTTGCACGAAGGAAGAGACATGCTCGCAGAAAAATACGCCGACCGCATCAAGAAGGTCTTCGCCAAGTACCCTGACAAGCGTTCCGCGGTCATGCCGATGCTGTACATCGCGCAGGAAGAGTACGGTTGGGTATCCCCCGAGGGCATCCGTGAGGTCGCGGAAGTCTGCGAGCTGGAGCCCACGCAGGTGAAGTCTATCGCCGGCTTCTACACGATGTATTCGGAGCAGCCGAAGGGCAAGTACTGGCTTCAGGTCTGCACCGACCTGGCCTGCGCGCTGCGTGGCGCGGATGAATTCTACGTCCAGTTGAAAGAGACGCTAGGCGTTGACGATGGCGGCACGACCGACGACGGCATGTTCACGGTCGAACATGTCATGTGCCTGGGCGCCTGTGACCGCGCGCCAATGCTTCAGTGCAACTTCCACTTCCACGAAAATCTGAGGTCAAGGCATCCAACCTGCGCGGCCGCGGTGGGGCAGGTTTTTCCGCCGGCATGAAGTGGAGCTTCATCCCGCAGACCGAACCGGTCAAGTACGTCGTCGTCAATGCCGACGAAAGCGAGACCGGCACCTTCAAAGACCGTCAGATCATGGAGAACAATCCGCATCAACTGATCGAAGGCTCGCTAATCTGCGCGTGGGCGATTCAGGCGAAGGCGGTGTACATCTACCTGCGTGGTGAATACATGGACGTGGCGGCGCAGCTCGACGAGCGTATCGCCGAGGCCTATGCCCATGGCTGGCTTGGCGAGAACATTCAGGGGTCCGGCTGGTCGTGCGACATGTACACCCACTGTGGCGCCGGCGCGTATATCTGCGGCGAAGAGAGCGCCCTGCTGGAAAGCCTGGAAGGCAAGCTGGGCCAGCCGCGCGTTCGCCCGCCGTTCCCGGCTCAGAAGGGTGGCGGCCTGTACGGTGAACCGACGGTCGTGAACAACGTCGAAACGCTGGCCAACGTCCCGTGGATCATGCTCAATGGCGCTGCCGAGTACAAGAAGATCGGCTCGGAGCAGAGTTCGGGCACCAAGGTCTTCTGCCTGAGCGGTCACGTCGAAAAACCCGGCAACTATGAAGTGCCGTTTGGCGTCACCATCCGCGAACTGATCTACGACTTCGGCGGCGGCATCTCCGGCGGCCGGCAGATCAAAGGCCTTCTGCCCTCTGGCGGGTCTGGCCCGGTGATCCGTTTCGAAGGCAACGACGATCCGCAGCTGGATACGCCGATGACTTACGAAGACTTCCAGAAGCTCGGCTCGATCCTTGGCTCGGCCTCGTTCATCGTCATGGACGAGACGACCGACATGGCCTGGGTGGCGTCGCGCATCACCAAGTTCTTCAAGCACGAGAGCTGTGGCAAGTGCACTCCCTGCCGCGAAGGCACGTACTGGCTCGACAAGACGCTCGACCGGATCATGAATGGCTCCGGGCTGCCGACCGACGTCGATCTGATCAACACCATCGCCAAGAATATGCAAGGGGTGACCCTGTGCGCGCTGGGTGATTTTGCGGCCAACCCGATCATTCACACCATCAAGAACTTCCCGGAGGATTTCAAGGCCAGGCTTGAGGCCGAGCCCCAGGCTGCGCCCGAGAAACCGGCGCGCGCGTCCCGACGGGCAGCGGCCGCCGCGGGGGATTGACGGTCGCTTTCGATGGTCGATGAGGAGTCGCGCGAACCGGTTATGGCAGTAGGGGACGTCAGAGATGACGCCGGCAACGCCGAGGAAAGCCTTGAGCCGACCTCTTCAGAGCCGACCACGGCGCCGGCTTCTGAGTCGCCCGAAACGCCAATTGCTGGCGCTTCGACGGCGGCGGAAGGTTCAATGGTTGCCGCATCCGAACCCGGACGCCGTTCCGGGTTTTTTGGGCGTCTAGGCCGCTTGATTGTGCCGGATGGCGGGCGGCTGAGGGAACTGGATCGCGCGATCACCCGGAACCCTGAGGAACCGGGGAGTTATCTGGCGCGCGGGGAGCTGCTGCTCCTGCGCAGGCGCCGTGGAGACGAAGAAGCCGCGGCCGTCGATTTCTACAAGGCGGTTCATCTGGCGGAAGCGCAGTTTGAAGAGGATGACTGGGGGATTGGCGCGCAGCTCGTCCGAGATCGGGCGTTGGCGGAGTTGAATGCCCTGATGGCGCGCGGGATCGTCCTCGAATTTGAAGAAGACAGAACTTTGAGATCGGACGTTGAGACAGTACAATCGGAACACTCCCCGGAGTGATCTGGAAGCGGTCGGGAGGATCGCATGACGAAGACCGTCACGATTTACATCGATGACAAAGCCTATGAAGTCCCGGCCGGGACGAACCTTGTCGATGTCGCGAAGTTCTATGCGGACAACGACATTCCGGTGTTTTGCTACCACCCCAAGATGAAGCCGGTTGGCATGTGCCGCATGTGCCTCGTCGAGATGGGGAATGTGCAAAAGGATCGCGAGACCGGCGCGGTGATGCTGGACAATGCGGGAAATCCACAGGTGCGCTGGATGCCCAAGATGCAGACCGCGTGCACGACGACGGTCAGCGACGGGCTGGTCATCCGGACCGGAACCCAGCAGGTCATAGAGGCGCGTGAGCATGTGGTCGAGTTCCTTCTGACCAGTCATCCTCTCGATTGCCCGATCTGCGACAAGGGCGGCGAATGCCCGCTCCAGAACCTGACCCTGGCCTATGGCCCAGGTACCAGTCGGATGAACTATGCCGACAAGATGCACCTGGACAAGCATATCCCGCTCGGTGATTTGATCTACCTCGACGAAGAGCGCTGCATCCAGTGCGCCCGCTGCATCCGCTTCCAGGATGAGGTCGTCGGCGATCCGGTGCTTCAGTTCCACGAGCGCGGCCGCAGCCTCCAGATCATCACCGTGAGCGACCCCGGTTTCGACACCTACTTCAGCGGCAACACCACCGATATTTGCCCGGTGGGCGCTCTGACGTCGGCCGATTTCCGTTTCGGCGCCCGCCCCTGGGAACTGACCAACATCCCGAGCATCTGCCCGCACTGCCCGGTCGGCTGCAACACGACCCTGAGCACGCGCCTGGACCGCGATTTCAACGGCCGCGCAATGATCAAGCGTGTCATGCCGCGCCAGAACGAGCAGGTCAACGAGATCTGGATTTGCGACAAAGGCCGGTTCGGCCATCACTACACCCGCAGCGAAGATCGCCTGATGGCGCCGATGCTGCGCAACCCGAGCGGCAATCTGTCCAAGACTACCTGGCAGGAAGCCTACAAGGTCGCCGCCGAGAAGATCAAGGCGGCTGCGGGCGACGTCGCGGTCATTGCCGGGACCAGCATGTCCAATGAAGACCTGTGGACGCTGTGCCGTCTGGTGGGCGACAACGCTCGCCTGGGCGCGTGGATGCCCTCGCAGACCGGCGCCGATCTGGTGGCGCAGGTTGGCGTTGGCGTCGGCACCAATCTGAAAGATCTGGCGCCCGGCGACGCGGTGCTGGTCATCGCCAGCGACCTCGAAGAAGAAGCGCCGGTTTGGCGTCTGCAACTGAAGCAGGCGGCCGATCGCGGCGTGTATCTGGTGGTGGCCAATGCGCGCCACACCCGCCTTGCCGACTTCGCGAGTGACACCATCACCTACGCGACCGGCGAAGCCGCGCACATCATGCACGAGCTGCGCACCCGTCACGCGCAGATCGCCGAGAAGCTGGCCGGCGCAGCGAACCTGATTGTCCTGACCGGCGCCGAAGGTCTGACGCTGGATGGGAGCCGCGCGCTGAACCAGGCCGCCGCCAACTTCCTGATCGAGACCGGCCATGTCGGCAAGCCGAACAACGGCCTGATGGCCGCGCTTCCCGGCGCCAACGCCATAGGCCTGCACTACCTGGGCTATACGCCGGAAGCGGCCGCGGACATCATCAGCAACCCGCCCCGCGTGCTGATCGTCTCCGGGGCCGATGTGGTTGCCGACGACCCGAACGCCGCGGAATGGCTGGGCAAGGTTGAGATGCTGATCACCATCAGCCTTTTCCCGGATGGCACCGCCGAACGCGCGCAGCTTGCCTTGCCGATGCAGAGTTTCGCCGAGCGCGATGGCAGCTTCACCAACGGCGAACGTCGCGTCCAGCGCTTCTACACCGCGCAAGGGCCGATGGGCATGGCGCTGCCGGCCTGGCAGATCGCCTCGCGCATCGCCGAGGGCGTCACGGGTGAGCACCCCAAGACCTCTGCCGGCGCGGTCATGCTGGACATTGGCAAGGGCGTGCCGGCCTTTGCCGGTGTACGCTATCCCGATCTGGCGAAGGTGACACCGCAGTATCCGGATGTCGGCGGGGCCGATCTGTACTACGGCGGCACCGCGTACAAGAATAACGGCGGCCTGGGCATCCAGATCCCGAGCGCGGCAGAGAACGGCGCCGAGCTTATGGCGGGGGCAGTCGAACTGCCGACGATCGTCTGTGCAATCGGCCAGAACCTGGTCGTGGTGCCGACGACGGAACTGTACAACCGCGCTGCGGAATTCCGCCCCAGCGCAGAAGAGTTGATGGGACCGCGTGTCCCGGCATCGTACGTGGCTCTAAACGCCGCCGATGCCAAGCGTCTCGGCGTGGTCGACGGAGACGTGGTCGCGGTCGATACTGGGGTGGGGCGCCCTGTGCGCGGCCGCGTCGTGCTCGACGGCGGTGCGCCTGAAGGGACTATCCTGCTGCCGCGCCACTTGACCGACGCACCGGCGCCGCTGTCTGTGACGCTGGCCAAGGTTGAGAAAGTTCGCGAATTGGTGGTCGAGGGGTAACGAGGATGGCTGGAACGGTTGCCAGGCCGCCCCGGCGGCGAATCCCGACATGGGTGATTATCGCCGCAGTTGCTGCGGTTCTACTATTGGTCGTGCTGCCGCTGGTGCTGGTTGTCAGCAACATCGAGCCGATCTTCAACTTCCTGTTCAATGTGGACTCGCGAGTCGATCCGAGTCTGGTCGTGCAGTGCTATGAAGGGGATGGGCGCGGGTGCCCGGTCGTTCACTCGATCATCTACTCGCTGATCTTCTTCGTCGTGATGCTGACAGGGTTCGCTTACACCACGTATCTGGAGCGGCGCTTTATCGCCTTCTTCCAGCAGCGCGTTGGCCCGAATCGCGCCGGTCCCATGGGGCTGCTCCAGCCGGTGGCAGATGGCATCAAGCTGATCTTCAAAGAGGACATCACCCCGGCGGGTGCGGATCTTCCGGTTTACCGCCTGGCGCCCATCCTGAAGACGGTCCCGGCCATCATCATTCTGGCGGTCGTGCCCATTGGCCCTGACCTGCTAATTCCCTGGTTCGACGGCATGTGGTACCAGGTGCCGCTCGGCCTGACGGACCCGAACGTCGGCATTCTGTGGCTGATGGCCATCACCAGCATCGGCACCTACGGCGTCGTGCTGGCTGGTTGGGCGTCGAACAACAAGTACGCCATGCTTGGCGGCCTGCGCGCTTCGGCGCAGATGCTCAGCTACGAACTCAGCCTCGGCCTGACTATGGCTGTGCCGGTGCTGATTGTCGGCAGCATGAGCCTGGGCGACATCATTCGCAGCCAGAATATGATCTATGAGTGGTTCATCTTCCAGAACCCACTGGCGGCCGGCATTCTGATGATCGCGCTGCTGGCCGAGGTGAGCCGTTCGCCATTTGACTTGCCGGAAGCCGAACAGGAACTGACGCAGGGCTTCATGACCGAATACAGCGGCATGAAGTTCGCCATGTTCATGATGTCGGAATACCTCGGCATGATCGCCATCAGCGTCATCGTGGCTGCGCTCTTCATGGGCGGCTACAACGATGGCTTTGGTCTGGTGACGAGCCTGCCGTTCCTTGGCCCAATCGTCCTGATCGGCAAGGTCATCCTGCTGCTGATCGGCATGATCTGGGTCCGTGCCACTCTGCCGCGCATTCGCTACGACCGACTGATGGCTCTCGGCTGGAAGGTCATGCTTCCGCTGGCGTTGGTGGCGGTCTTCTGGTCGGCGATCTCGGTCATGATCGGCGATGCGCTCGGCAGTCCGGTCGCTTACGGTCTGGTGGCGGGCATCGTATTTGCGGCCGTGCTGGTGGTCGGCTATGGTGTTCTTCGCCGCAGCGGTGAGCTGACCGAGAGCGAGCCTGCGCCGGAGGAAGACCCGATCGTCACCGGCGAGCGGCGCGGCATTGCCTGGGTGGCGCTCCAGGTTCTGGGCGGCCTGATTGCTATTCCCTTCGCCCTGTGGAACTTCACCCTGCGGGCGCTGGACAGCCTTGCTTCACTGGCGCCTGAAGAGAAGAAAGACGAGTCTAAGACGGAGCAGACGTCCCTATGAACTTCCTGAAGGGTTTTGCGACGACGTTCAAGCACATCCTGGAAGAGCCGGTCACGGTCCAATACCCGGAGCAGGAGCGGACGTTCAATCCCCGCTACAAGGGGCGTCACCATCTGCGGCGGTACGACAATGGGCTTGAGAAGTGCATCGGCTGTTCGCTGTGCGCGGCATCCTGCCCGGCAGATGCGATCTGGGTCGAAGCGGCGGAGAACACTGACGAGGCGCGTTTCAGCCCCGGTGAGCGCTATGCCAAGACCTACGAGATCAACATGCTGCGCTGCATTTTCTGCGGCTACTGCGAGGATGCCTGCCCGACGCAGGCAATCCAGCTCGGTCATGAGCACCGCCTGTCGTTCACCAGCCGCAACGACGCCATCTTCACCAAGGACATGCTGATCGACCCGGTGCCGGCAGGCGGAGAGCCGACGCCACAGACGGTCGAACCCGGCGTTTACACACGCTCGATCCCGGACATGGAAAATCCGAAGTAGGTTCGGGACGAGAGGAGAGAAGCACCTCAACCCGCTTGGTCGAGGTGCTTTTTTTGTGCCGTGCCCGTACGGTCAGCGGTCGAGCCGTACCGGCGGAAACTAAGCGTATGAAAGTTTGAATTGTCGCGTCGCCTGTGCTATAGTGCACAAGCGATGTCGAAGACAGCGCCCTACAGGGATCGACAATGACAGAGTTCATTCTATTCGCAGTGGTCGGCGCGATAGCAGTGGTTGCCGCTGTTATGATGCTGTTGAGCAGCAACGCGGTACATGCTGCGCTCTATCTCGTCGCGACGATGATTTGCATCGCCTTTTTGTTCTTGCTGCTCAATGCGCCGTTCCTCGCCATGATCCAGATTACGGTTTACGCCGGCGCGATCATGGTGTTGTTCTTGTTTGTGATCATGCTGCTCGGCTCCGAGCAGGGTGAGCAGCAGACTTCTGGCGACTCCCCGCAGCGCCGCTTTCGCTGGTTTGTGCCTCTGGCCCTGGTCCTGGCGCTTTCGCTTCTTTTTGCGATCGGCCTGACAGTGACAACGGCTACGCAGGACGACTCGTCGTTCCAGTCGCCGCCGGCCGGCAACGCTCAGCTTCGGCTGGTCAATGCCTCGCTCGATGCAGGCGCCATTCGCCTGCAAAGTGGTGAAGAGGTCCTGTTCGGCAATGTCGCCTTTGGCGAAGGAACGGACTATATCGAAGTGCCGCCGGGTGATGTCGAGATCAGCATCGTCCCCGAAAATGGCGAGCCGCTGGTGCAGCCCTTCAGCCTCGCCGCGGACTCAGTCGGCACAGTGGTCGTCTACTCCGGCGACAACGGCCTGAACGCGGGTTTCGTGGCGGAAAGCCTGGACACGGTCGCCGAGAATCGCAGCGGCCGCGTGGTCATCTTCAATGCCTACCCGGCAGCGGATGCGGTATCCGTCGTCGATTACGGCTCCGAGTTTGTCGAGGATGACACGCAGGTTCTGGTGGACGGCCTCGCGCTTGGCACGGCGACGGCGCCTATCGCCATTGAAGAAGGCGAGACCGACTGGAGCTTCGCTGACGCAACCGACTCAACCGTGCAGATTCAGCCGGTGATTGGCCACGAAATCGAGCGCAACACGTCGAATCTGCTCATTCTGACGCAAGAGCAGTCACCGGAAGGCATTGGTGCGGCGGCGGTTCGACCGGCGACCGTGCAGATTTCCGTGCCGGCGCGTCCCAGCTTTGGCGGCCCGCAGGCCATCGGTTACGCGCTGTTCACCGACTTCCTGCTGCCCTTCCAACTGCTGGCGCTTCTGCTGCTCGCTGCGATGGTCGGCGTGATCGTGCTGACCCACCGCCACCTGACCCCGTCTGCAACGCGCCCCGGTGTTCGCCGCCGCGTCAGCCGGCCATTGGTCAACGTTATCGCTGCGCAGGTCGGACATGATGTCACCGAAACCGGCGCTGAGCGCTTGCCTGCTGACGAAGCTGAAGTCGTCGGGAACTAACGGAGGAACGCGCTGTCATGGTTCAGACCGACGCCTACATTGTCCTGAGCCTGGTCCTGTTTGTACTGGGCACTCTCGGCGTTCTGCTGCGGCGGAATGCCATTCTCGTCTTCATGTCCGTCGAACTCATGTTGAACGCCACGAATCTGGCGCTGGCGGCGTTCGCCCGGCACTGGGGACAGGAGAGCGGGCATCTGTTCGTCTTCTTCATCATCACCGTCGCCGCCGCAGAAGTTGCCGTTGGTCTGGCGCTGATCGTCGCGATTTTCCGCAGCAAACGCAGCATCAATATCGATGAACTGCACCAAATGGAAGGCTGAGCAGGTATGGAATCCTACGCACAGCTTGTGCCGCTGATTATCCTCTTCCCGGCCCTGGGCGCGTTCATCAATTTCTTCTGGGGTGCGCGCGTGGGCGAAAAAGTCGCCGCGACGATCGGTACGGTCGCCGCGTCTCTTTCGTTCGTCATCGCGCTGCTGCTCTACGCCTATCTGGGCGGCACGGGCTATACCGCCGCAGTGGTCAATCCACCTCTGCTGGATGGCTGGCTGCGCATTCCGGTGGCCAACCTGGAGATCCCCTGGCAGATGCGTGTCGATACGCTCAGCGTGACGATGATGCTGTTCGTCACTGGCGTTGGCTCGCTCATCCATATGTACGCCATCGGCTACATGCACGGGGATGAACGCTTCTCGCGTTTCTTCGCCTATCTCAACATGTTCCTCGCCTTCATGCTCATCCTGGTGACGGGCAACAACCTGCTGATGATGTTCGTCGGCTGGGAAGGCGTGGGCTTGTGTTCGTTCCTGCTGATCGGCTTCTGGTTCGACAAGGCCAAGGGTGTGGGCTGGCGCAACAGCAACGCCGCGCGCAAGGCCTTCATCGTCAACCGTATCGGCGACTTCGGCGTCCTGATGGCCATCTTCCTGGTCTTCTGGACCTTCGGCACGCTCGACTTCTATCGTCCGGGCGAACTGGCCGTTGTCGGCGGCCATGGCGAGGCTCATGCGGCTGAGGGCGAACACAGCGAAGCCGCTGCGGTCGAAGGTGAGCATAACGAAGCGGCCGCGGTCGAAGGCGAAGCCGCCGCTGTTGTAGAAGCGGATGCCGCCCATGCTGAGGACGAGCACACCGTCGCTGCCAGCAACGATCACATTGCGACCGACCAGCTCGGTATCTTCGGGCAGGCCACTCGGCTGATGGAAGAAGATCCCCAGCATCCGGTCGATTTCGGTCCCTTCTCGCTGCCTCTGGAAACGGTGCTGGTACTTATCACCCTGTTCATGCTTCTGGGTGTGACCGGCAAGTCGGCGCAGATCCCGCTGTTCATCTGGCTGCCAGATGCGATGGCAGGTCCGACGCCGGTCAGCGCGCTCATCCACGCCGCGACGATGGTCACCGCCGGCGTGTACATGATGGTGCGCAGCAACGTCTTCTTCGAGTTCGCCGAGGTCACTTCGCTGGTCGTGGCGCTGGTCGGCACGAGCACGGCGCTGGTTGCCGGGTTCATAGCCCTGGGGCAGTGGGATATCAAGCGCGTGCTGGCCTACAGCACCGTGAGCCAGCTCGGTTGCATGGTGGCAGCGGTCGGCGTGGGCGCGTTCGGCGCGGCCCTCTTCCACGTCGTCACGCATGCGTTCTTCAAGGCACTGCTCTTCCTTGGCAGCGGTTCGGTCATTCACGGCATAGAGCATGGCCATCATCATGCACACAGTCATGGACATGACCACGCGCATGACGCACACGAAATTGTGCCCCACGACGAACACGCAGTAGCCCATGAAGCGGAATTTGACCCGCAGGACATGCGCAATATGGGCGGTCTGCGCAGTCGGATGCCCCTGACTTACATCACGTACGTTATCGGAACGCTGGCCCTGGCCGGCATCATTCCGTTCGCTGGCTTCTGGTCGAAAGACGAAATCCTGGCTGACGCCTGGCTGGCCGGTGTGCTCGACAATCAGGTCGGCGGCTTCATCGCCGTCGGTGGCCTGCTGCTGGCGGCCGGCTTCACAGCCTTCTACATGTGGCGGCAGGTGGTCATGGTCTTCCACGGCCAGCCGCGCACCGACGCTGCGGAACACGCTTCCGAAAGCTCGCCGCTGATGGTCATCCCGCTGCTGGTGCTGGCCTTCTTCAGCATCTTCATCGGCTTCATCAACACGCCGAGCAACGTGCTCGGGCTGGACGGCATCTTTGGCGCGCACCGCTTCACCGACTGGCTCGGTCAGACGGTGGTGAACGCGCACGCGGCGGAGTTCCAACCGCTGATCGCGATCGGCGCGCTGGGCCTGGCGCTGACGGCGATCATCCTTGCCGGACGTATCTACGGCAAGGGGCAGGCGGTCACCATGGACAACCGCGACCCGCTGCAATTGCAGCCGGCCACGGCGCCGTTCTGGTCGCTGGCCAATGCTCGCCTGTACTGGGATGAAACCTACTATCGTCTCTTCGAAGGTCCATTCAACCGTCTGGCGAATTTCCTCGCCAATACGCTGGACTGGGCTTTCTGGCACGACTACTTCCATGATGGCGTGATCGGTAAGGGCTTCAACGGCATCGCCGCGCTGCTGAGCAAACCGATCGATCTGGGCATCATCGACGGGGCCGTCAATGGAATGGGAGCACTCATGCGCTGGCTGAGTGGTGGCCTGCGCCGGGTGCAGACGGGTTATGTGCGGACGTATGCGATCACGTTCCTCCTTGGAGTCGTGCTCGTGATCATCGTGTTGCTGCTGCCGTTAATCAACACGAACGGCTGAACGGGAGCTATTTGAAACATGGAAAACACGGGCTTTTCGTTGCTCACACTCGTCCTGTTTCTGCCGCTGGTGGGCTTCAGCATTCTGCTGTTTATCCGGGAACAGCAGGAGAGCGCCATCAAGTGGACGGCGTTCGGGACGAGCATCGTCACCTTTGTTGCGTCGCTGCTCCTGTGGATCGGGTTCAACACCAGTGAAGCGGGCTTGCAGTTTGTGCAGCAATGGGATTGGCTGCCGAAGTACGGCATCAGCTACTATGTCGGCATCGACGGGCTGAGCCTGCTGATGGTCATCCTGACCACCTTTATCATGCCGATCGCCATTCTGTCATCGTTCAACAGCCACGTTCTCCATGAGCGGGGGCGGGTGAAGCTGTACTACCTGTTCATGCTGCTGCTCGAATGGGCGATGATCGGCGTGTTCGTCGCGCAGGATCTGGTCATCTTCTACATCTTCTGGGAAGTGACCCTCGTGCCGATGTACTTCCTGATTGGCATCTGGGGTGCGGAAAAACGGATCTACGCCGCCATCAAGTTCTTCCTGTATACGATGGCCGGCTCGATCCTGATGCTGCTGGCCATTCTGTATGTCGGCAGCCAGGCGGGCACGTTCGCCGTGCCGGAGATCATCGCCGGCATCCAGAACGGGACCATCAGCTTCCCCTTCGACGGCCTGTTTAGCACGCAGTCGTTCCTGTTCCTTGGCTTCTTCATCGCCTTCGCCATCAAAGTGCCGATCTGGCCGCTGCACAGTTGGCTGCCTGACGCTCACGTTCAAGCGCCGACAGCTGGCTCCGTCATCCTGGCCGGCGTCCTGCTGAAGATGGGCACGTATGGTCTGGTGCGGTTCTGCCTGCCGCTGTTCCCGGAGGCGTCGGTCGGATGGGCGCCGGTCATCGGCGTGCTGGCGGTCATCGGCATCATCTACGGCGCCTGGGTGAGCTATGCGCAGACGGACGTCAAAAAGCTGGTCGCGTACTCCTCGGTCAGCCACCTCGGGTTCGTAGTCCTCGGCATCTTCGCGCTGAACGCGCAGGGCATCGAGGGCGGCATCCTGCAGATGGTCAACCACGGCATCAGCACCGGCGGCCTGTTCTTGCTCGTCGGTATGCTCTATGAACGACGTCACACCAAGGAACTGGCGGCCTTCGGTGGTATCTGGAAAGCCATGCCGCTCTTCGGCGGGATCAGCCTGATCGTCACGCTGAGCAGCATGGGTCTGCCGGGCCTGAACGGCTTCATCGGCGAGTTCACCATTCTCCTTGGCACCTTTGGTAGTGACGTTCTCGGCTTCTTCTATGCGATGTTCGCCACCATCGGCGTCATCCTGGCGGCCGTCTACATGTTGTACATGTTCCAGCGCGTCTATCTGGGCGAGCTGGTCAAGGAAGAGAATAAGAACCTTCCGCCGCTGGCGTGGAACGAGATTGCCGTAATGATCCCGATCCTGATCGCCATTTTCCTGATCGGTTTGCAGCCAGCGCCCTTCTTCGACACGATGAATGCCAGCGTCGGGGAGCTTGTGGCGCATGTCGGCCAATTCGTGACGACTGTCGCGCAGGCCGTGCCATAGCGAGGGCGCGCTGATGTTCGAGGTTCCGAGCCTAGCTTCACTCAATATCGAGGTTGCCCTGCCGGCCATTTTCCTGGCCTTCTGGGCAATCGTGGTGCTGGTGGTCGATCTGTTCCTTCCCAAGGAGCGGCGGATGACGACTGTCTGGCTGAGCATCGCCGGCATCGTCATCACCTTCGTGCTGAATCTGCTGGTCTACAACCAGCATGAGCAGGCGTTCCTGGGCATGTTCGTCGCCGACCCGTTCAGCGGCTTTCTCAACATCGTCATTCTGTTGACGGCGTTGATGGGTATTCTGCTCAGTGTCGACTATCTCAAGCGCACGGGGATCGAGCGGGGCGAGTTTTACTCGCTGCTGCTCTTCACCACCACCGGTATGATGTTTATGACCGGCGCGAACGACCTGATCACGGTGTTCGTCGCGCTGGAACTGCTGAGCATCCCGCTCTACGTGCTTTCGGCCTTCCGCGCACCCGATCTCAAGTCGGAAGAGAGCGGTCTGAAATACTTCATCATGGGCGCATACGCCAGCGCCTTCTTCGTGTTCGGCGCGGCCATGGTCTATGGCGCAACCGGCACGACGAGTTTGCCGGAAATCTTCAACGCGCTTGGGAACCTTGGGCAGCCGGGGGGGCCATCGCTCTTCCTGATGATCCTTGGCGCCGGCCTGATCGTCGTCGGCCTGGGCTTCAAAGTGGCCGTGGTGCCGTTCCACATGTGGACGCCGGACGTTTACGAAGGCGCACCAACGCCGGTGACCGCGTTCATGAGCGTCGGCGCCAAGGCGGGCGGCTTCGCTGCCCTGCTGCGCATCATGATCATCGGCCTGCCGCTGCTGACGGTGAACGAACAGACCGTCGCGACGTGGCAGACCACGCTGTGGCTGATCGCGGCGGCGACCCTGATCCTCGGGAACCTCGTGGCGATTTTGCAGTCCAATGTCAAGCGCATGCTCGCCTACTCCTCGATCGCTCACGCCGGCTACATCCTGATGGCGGTAGCGGCGGCCGGAACCCCTGGCATGGGCGACCAGGCCGCGCAGGCGGCTCTGGTTTACCTGATGGCCTACATGTTCACCAACATGGGCGCGTTCGCCATCGCGCTGTCGATCGAAAAAGACGACGGCACGGGGACCAATATCTCCGATTTCAACGGCCTGGGCCGCAGCCGTCCGCTGCTGGCAGCGATGATGGCGCTGTTCATGCTCAGCCTGACCGGTATCCCACTGACCTCCGGGTTCATGGGTAAGTGGCTGGTTTTCCAGGCGGCCATCGACGCGCAGCTCATTCCGCTGGCGATCATCGGCGTGCTGACCAGCGTCATCAGCGCTTTTTACTACGCGCGCATCATCATCAACATGTATTTTGGCGAAAGCCAGGGCGACCCCGCCGAAGGTTCGACCACCTACGTCAAATGGGCTGCCTACATCGCGTTTGCCGGAACGATCCTGATCGGCATTGCCCCGATGCTGGTGACGACGCTCACCGATCGCGTGGCGCTGGCCGTCAGCATGCTGCCATAGACGCAGGCAGGGCAGTACCGATAATCCACAGGGGCGCCTCGAGCGCCCCTCTTTTTGTCTAGAGGCCCTTCATGTCACGCGACACTCGCCTGGGAATCCTGTATATCCTGATCGCCGTCGTCGGCTACAGCTTCTTTGCGGTTTTCACCAAGACGCTGTTGGCTGAAGGGATGCGTCCCGTGGATATCGGCGTGTGGCGCTTTGCCATGTCCGCTGCGCTCATCTGGATCTTCCGAACCCTTGTGCGTGTTCGGCAAAAACAGTCGCTGGCGCTGCCCCGCATTTCACGGTTGGGCGTGCTGGTCATGGGCGTAATGATGGCGTCGGCCGCTTTGACCGCTTTCTACGGCCTGGAGCGCCTGCCCTCGGCGACTTATCTGGTCCTCTTCTATACCTACCCGGTGATCACGGCGCTGATTGAAGCGGTGCTCGGTGCCCGACTGCCGCGCGTCGCCTGGCTTGCCCTTTTCCTGACGGTGGTCGGGGTAGCATTTGCGACCCCGGACTTCAGTCAGGGGCTGCGCGGCGAGAATCTGCCGGGTGTGATCATCGCCTTCATCAACGCACTGGTGATCGCCATCTACTACGTCATCGGCAGCCGCACGCTGGCGTCGGTCAAGGACACCTTGAGTTCGACGGCGATGATACTGACGGCGACCTTTGGCGTCGTCCTGATTGCCGGCCTGTTCATGGGGGTTGCCCCGCCCCCGACGCCGACGGCCTGGTTGGCGGTGACGCTGCTGACGGTCATCAGCACGGTGATTCCCGTGTTCATGCTGACCAACGGCATTCCCCGGTTGGGCGCGGCACAGGCTGGCATTGTCGGCTCGATCGAGCCCATCCTCGCGTCCATCCTGGCCTGGATCTTCCTGGGCGAGGCGATGACGATCAATCAGGGGCTTGGTGGCGTCGTCATTGTCGCCGCGATCGTGGTCCTACAGCTTCCTGCCATCCTCGCGCGCCGCCGGCTCGGCGAATTCTCTCCAGCTCAGGAGCCGTCCCCTCAGAATTAGGGGGCGCAAGTGCGTCCCGCGTCGCGCACACTTACAGTATCACTTGTCAGAGACGCGGCGCCGGAGCATAGAACAGGTTTACCCATGACGACCAAGCTGAAGCACGACATTGTCTCGACCGATATGCGCAGGCGATTGCTGGCCAATCGCGAGGGGAGGCTGCACAGCGCGCAGTGGTTGGATCTGGCGACAGAGCCGCTGGTGGCGCTGCTTCTGCTGGCTGGCCCGGCGGCTGTGATCCTCGGACCTCGCCTGGCGATCGTCTTTCGCGCCTGGTGGCTCTTTCTGCTGATTTTCGTTGTGGTGGCGGTCGTGCCGGTACTGCTGCGGGCGCGTCGTTATGCCCGCGCGCCGATCTTCTTCACCCGCCTTTACGGGACAGGCGGCTTGCAGCGGCGCATCCTGTTCTGGCAGTCGGCTCAGTTTCAAACCGCCGGCGAAGTGACGGTTAAGTTCACCCGCCAGTTGGCGCCGCCGCTGCCGACCGAGCGTGGTCATGAATACCTGGTGTACTATCTGGATGAGCCAAGTGGCAAGGTGCTCCTGAGCTGCGCACCAGCCGATCACCAGGATGCCGAGTCCTGGATGCCAAACAAGCGCTTCGAGGCGCGGCTGACGCGTCGACAGGGAAGCACGATCAAGAAACCATAGTCTTCACTTTCGCGATGAAGGTTGCCGATGAATCCTGTGACGAGTTCCGCGTTGCAAGAGATCTGCCTGCCGACCGGCGTCTGTTTCGGCTGCGGGCCGGCTCACCCGGAAGGGCTGCATATCCGCAGCTTCTGGAGCGAGGACGGCCAGTACGTCGTGGCGACGGTCCAGCCGGACGCGAAGTACACGTCAGGATTCCAGGATGCCCTCTATGGCGGCACCATCGCGTCGCTGATCGACTGTCACTCTAACTGGACGGCGATGGCTTTTGGCTACCGCGCCGAAGACCGCGAACCGGGCAGCAAGCCCCTGATCGCCTCGGTGACGGGCAGCCTGTCGGTAAAATATCTCAGGCCGACGCCGATGAACGTACCGATCTTCTTGAAGGCCTGGGTCGACGGAGACGTGGGCCGCAAGACGCGCGTGATCTGCGAGCTGGGCGCAAACGGCATCGTCACGGCTCTGGGCGACTCGGTCTTCGTGCGCATCGACCCGACGATGTTTGAGTAGCTTCTAGCGACACCCTCTCAAAGTCGGGCAGGCCGGTCCTGCCTGTAATACCACTTCTGCTGCACGTCCATGGTCCCTGAACTGCGACATTCGAATGAACGTCGCCGACGAGGTATGCCTGATAGCCCCACTTCATTGACAACGAATCGCAAGAGTCGTAGAATTTGACCAGGTGGTCAAATTTGCGTCAATCCGATAGGCGGTAGCGCGGAATCGGCTCCATGAGGTCAATGACGTGGCACTTCAGGCGTTTGAAAAGCTGTCGGAACCGGAACGAAGCCGCATTCTCAGTGCGTGCGTGGCCGAATTCACTGCGCACGGCTACGGTCAGGCTTCAACCAACAACATTGTCAAGCAGCTTGGCATTCCGAAAGGCAGTCTTTTCTACTGGTTCGGGAGCAAGGATGGCCTGTATCTCTATCTGGTAGACCGGGCGATGAAGCGCTTCGTCGAAGTCTTTGCGACCGCGGCGCGCGACTGGCCGAATGAGATCCTCGCCCGATACCGCATCCTGATCGCGTCATCCCTCGCTTTTCTCGAGCAGAATCCCGACCACTACCGCCTCGTGATGACCTTCATGGATGGAGAAGCCAGGCATCTGCTGGGGCCGTATATGCAGGAGCATTGGCAGGAAGGATTGTCCGTATGGGCCAATTGGTTCGCAGGCGTTGATGTCAGTGATTTCCGAACCAGTCCGGAAGAAGTGCACCGGCTGTTGATGTGGGTGCTGGCGGGTATCAAGCTCGAAATGTACGCGATGGTAGACCGCCAGAACCCGGTGGGGACAGCGCATCCGCAGTTCATGGAACACATCGACATGGTGATTCGGCTCCTGTCCCACTCGATTTATCACCATCCCGAGCGTTGGGGATATGCGTGATCTGCTGGTCCGGCGATCCGGCCAGCATCTTTCCTCGTCCAATTGCAGTCAGCCTATGGAGGCGGTCATGAAGACGTCACTGCCGATCGGATTTCATCAGTTCCACCGGAATAAGTTCTACAACTACCAGTTGAATCGCTGGCATTCAGAGGGGTACACCCGGCCTGAAGATCTGAAGAAAGCGGCGGCTGCGATCAAGACCAATGAGGACTACAAGAACGTCTTCGCGGCGCTTGCCAAAGAGGCTGTGGCGGAAGGCAGGCTCAAGAACGCCGCCTTCTACATGCGTGCAGCCGAATTCCTGGCGCGACCGACGGACCCGGACAAGGAACGCCTTTATGACCAGTTCATCGAACTCTTCTACCAGGCATTCAGCGCGGACAATATCGAGCGCTATGAAGTCCCCTTCGCCGGAGGAGCATTGCCCGCCATGCGTCTGGCGCCCGTGGGAGTCAAGAAGGGGACCGTGCTGATTCACGGCGGTTTCGACTCGCTGATCGAGGAGTTCTACGCGATCTGGAAGTTGTTCTCAGAGGACGGCTACGAGGTCATCGCATTTGAGGGTCCCGGCCAGGGTGGAGCGCTGCGCAAGCACCGTCTGGCGTTCGATCATGCATGGGAAAAGCCGACTGGCGCCATTCTGGATTACTTCAACCTTTCCGATGTGACCCTGCTGGGAATCTCGATGGGTGGCTACTGGTGCCTGCGGGCCGCGGCCTTTGAGAAGCGCATTCGCCGGGTGATCGTCTTTCCGCCAGTTTACGACTGGATGGAGAGCGCGAGCGGCTTTGCGCGAACGCTCGTCGACTGGATGATGAAGTGGGAAGGGCTGATGCGCAGGAGTGTTCTGATGAAGATGCGGATGCCGGCGATGGAACATGTGATCAACCACACTCTGTTCATCACGCAGAAAGACGATCCGCTGGATGTGGTGCGCTGGCAGATGTCCATGAACAAGGAATTCCTGCACTCCGATCGGGTGGATCAGGATGTCCTCCTGCTCGGTGGGGAGAAAGACAGCTTCCAGCCGCCCGTATTGTTCCACAAGCAGTGGAAGGCGCTTACCCATGCGCGGTCCGTCACGGGCCGACTGTTCACCGAGGCGGAGCAGGCTGCCAACCACTGTGGCATGGGCAATCTGGGCCTGGTCGTGCAGGTGATGCTGAACTGGATGGAGGAAAAGAACCGGGAGGCCGCGGTTCGAGAAGCGGCAATGGTTTAGAGGTGTTGTCAGCGGAAGGTGAGTGGGGTAGTAGGGCGGACCAACGTAAGGTGCCCGCCCTACGAATCTCAGCAGTTCGTGACTACCCCTTCAGCGCCTGTTCCATCAGGTCACCGAGCTGGGTCGGGTTCAGCGCCACGACCGCGCCGGCTGCTTCCAATACCTTCATCTTGCCGGCGGCCGTGCCCTTGTTGCCGGTGACGATCGCGCCGGCATGGCCCATCTTGCGACCGGCCGGCGCGGTAACGCCGGCAATGTAGGCGACGACTGGCTTGGTCATGTGGGCCTTGATGTAATCGGCTGCCTCTTCTTCCTGCGTGCCGCCGATTTCGCCGATCATTATGACGCCCTTCGTCTCCGGATCGGCTTCGAAGGCCTCCAGGCAGTCGATGAAGCTGGTGCCGGGAACCGGGTCGCCGCCGATGCCGACCACCGACGACTGGCCGAGTCCCTTGCGGGTCAGCTCATAGGTCGACTGGTAGGCGAGGGTGCCCGACCGGCTGACGATACCGACAATGCCGGGCAGGGCGACTTCCGGCGGGTTGAAGCCGATGTTGGCCTTACCGGGGCTGATGATGCCGGCGCAGTTGGGGCCGAGCAGGCGTGTATTCGGAAAGTCGCGCTTCAGCAGGTTGTAGACGCGCGCCTGATCGTGCATGGGAATGTGTTCCGTCACGCAAACGATGAAGTCCACGCCGCCCTCTGCCGCTTCCAGGATGGCGTCCGCCGCAAACGCCGACGGGACGATGATGAAGGAGGTGTTGGCCCCAGCTTCGCGGACCGCATCGGCGACCGTCGCGTAGACCGGAATGCCCTCGACATCCGTGCCGGCTTTCTTCGGGTTGGTGCCGGCCACTATCTGGGTCCCGTAAGCCTTGTTGCGCAGGCCGTAAAAGCGCCCCTGCGATCCGGTCAGACCCTGGACGACGACTTTCGTGTTCTGGTCAACAAAGATCGCCATGCTTCACCGTCCTTCCGCGATTGCGACCGCACGGCGTGCTGCGGAGAGCATGGTCTCTTCGCTGATCACCTGGTCGGATTCATGCTGTTTGAGAATGGCGCGTCCCTCGACCGCGTTGGTGCCATCAATGCGGATGACCAGCGGCGCCCGCAGCTCGACCGCCTGGATGCCCGCGACAATACCGCGAGCCACTTCGTCGCCGCGGGTGATTCCGCCGAAGATGTTGATCAGGATGACCTTGACCTTCGGGTCGGTGTTGATGACCGTCAGCGCGTTGGTCACGACCTCGGCATTGGCGCCGCCGCCGATGTCCAGGAAGTTCGCGGCGCTGCCGCCCACCTGCTTGACGGTGTCGAGCGTGCTCATGGCCAGCCCGGCGCCGTTGGCGATAATGCCTACTGTACCGTCCAGACCGATGTACTGAAGGCCTTTTTCCTTGGCCAGCTTCTCGCGCTCATCGCCGGCGCCGACAGTGACGACCTGGAAGGCGTCCCATTCCGGGTGGCGGCCAGCGGCGCTGTCGTCCAGACTGACCTTGGCGTCCAGTGCGTAGACGCGGCCTTCCTTCGACAGAATGAGCGGGTTAATCTCGACGAGATCGGCGTCGCCTTCGTTGAAGGCCCGGTACAGTTTCTGCACCAGGGCGATCGTCTGTTCGACGGCGATCGGGTTCAGGTTGGCGGCTTCGACCCAGGCGCGGGCGACGTCCGGCGTCAGGCCATCGACCGGGTTGATGTGAATGAGCTGGATGGCGTCAGGGTCTTCGGCTGCGACCTGCTCGATGTCGATCCCGCCCCGAGCCGAGAGCATGCCCAGATACTGCTTGGCGCTGCGATCGAGCGTGAAGGAGACGTAGTACTCCTCGGCGATGTCTGACGCGCTCTCAATCCATACCTGGTGCACGACATGGCCTTTGATGTCCATGCCCAGAATGTTGCCCGCGTGGAAGCGCACTTCTTCGGCGTTATTGGCGACCTTGATGCCGCCCGCCTTGCCGCGACCACCGACCTGCACCTGCGCCTTGATCACCACCGGAAAACCGATCTGGTCGGCGTGCGCAGCGGCTTCATCCACCGTCTTGGCGATGTTGCCGGTGGGGACGGGGATGTCGAATCGGGCAAAATACTGTTTGCCCTGGTATTCAAATAAGTCCAACGAAGGCCTCCTTTGGCACAGAATTGCTGCTGAGAGCATATGACTGGCTGAATTATCCTCCATCGACCGGGGGTTCGCAAAGACACAAAGCAAGTGCGGAAATGAGCGGGGGTTCCAGGTCTTCTGTCTTGCAAGGCGCCTGATTGGTCGATAGGCTTGTGACATGATCCGCAGAAGCCACTTTCTCCCACTCGCCCTTGCCGTGCTCCTTGCCACGGCAGCCCTGCGCCTGATCGGTTTGGCCAGCTACCCCCCTGGCCCGCACTATGACGAGGCCGTCAACCTGCTGGTCATCCGCAGCATCGTCTACGGCGGGGCGCGCTTTTTTCCGATGCTGGAAGCGTATCAGGGACGGGAGGTGCTGTACTTCTATTTGAACGCGCCCATGATCGCCTTCGTTCAGAACAGCATGTTTTCCATTCACCTGACCAACGTCTTTGCTGGGCTGATCACGACCGCAGCCACAATCGGGCTGGGACGGGTGATGTTTCCCGGCCGGCGCGGTTGGCTGATCGGGCTGGTCGCCGGCCTGCTGGTGGCCGTTTCGTTCCCACAGGCCTGGCTGGGGCGACAGGCCTTTCGGGCGGTGACGCTGCCGCTGATGCAGTCGCTGGCGCTGCTGTTCCTGTTCCGCGGGCTGCGCACGCGCCGCGCCGTCGGCTGGTTGATCGCGGCCGGCCTCTTTGCCGGCGGTGCGCTTTACACCTACAACTCGTCGCGATTGTTCCCGGTATGGCTGGGAATCGCCCTGCTGGCTCTGCTGCTGAGTGTACGCTTTGACCGGCGCACGCTTTGGCGCGTCATGCTGTTTGGCGCGGTCATGACTGTGACGGCGGCACCTATGCTCGTCTACGCCTTTCAACGGCCCGACGTTTTCTTCGGCCGTCTGAGCGAAGTGACCCAGGCGGAGCAGTCGATTACGCTGGGAGAGAGCATTCTGCTGCACGGGCAGCTGTTTTTCCTCAGGGGCGATCCGTACTATCGCTACAACATCCCCGGTCAGCCGTACTTCAGCCTGCCGGAAGGGTTTCTGCTCATGGCGGGTCTGGCGGCGGCAGCGCTGGCCCTGATCCGGCGCGTTGATCCCGTTGTGTGCGCCGGTCTGCTCCTCATCCTGCTCTCGCCGCTGATGGTCATTCCCAGCGTGATCAGCGTGGGTGGACTACCTCCGAGTCACATGCGTTCGCTGGGCATGGTCCCGCTGATATTTCTGGCACCGGCCCTTGGCCTGGAGCGCGTACTGGATTGGTCAGGGCGGCGCTGGCCCGCAATCCCGTGGCGACGCTACGCGCCGGTGGCGTTTGTCGCCGTCCTGGTGGTGGGCAGCGCGTTGGTTGGCATCCACTATTTCGAATGGGCGGCCCGCAATGACGTTTTCTTGGAGACTGATGCCGATCTGAGTGCGGCGGCACGGTGGGCAGTGGAACACGTGCAGCCTGGCGAGCGCCTGTACATCGCCGCGCGCGACAAGGGACACCCGACCGTGATGATCGAGCCGCTTCCGGAGATCGCCTGGCTGGGCACGGACAGTTTCTTTTTACCGCCGGCAGGGCAGAGCGGCCTGTACCTGTTCCCGCGCAGCGCGCCGCCCCAGCCGGAATGGCTCCCTCTGCTGGAGCCGGGCCGCATGGATGGTTTGCCGCTGGCGCCCGATGGGCAGCCGGCATTCTTTGCCTTTCGGCTGGTGGGCGAGGCGCCAGATTTATCAGCCGATGCCCCGGCCAACACCTATTTGCGCTTTGTCGAGCTCAATGCGCCGGCCATCCCTGCCGGGGAAAGCGTTTGGCTGACCACCGCTTGGCAGGTGATCCAGCCGCCGGACGTCGGGGATTTCACGCCGCTGATCCAGATCGAGGACCAGCATGGAACCGTCTATGCGCGGAGCGACGCCTACATGGCTGGAACCGACCTCTGGCGGGCGGGCGAGACTCTGTTCCAGCAGGTACACGTCGACATCCCGCCGTTCACCGCGCCGGGCGAGTATCGGGTGCGCGCGGCGTGGGTGGGGCGCGCGGCCGATCGCTATGCGCCGTACCTCAACGCTGATGGATCGCAGGCAGGCATCTGGGCCGACATCGGCTTCCTACACGTCGATCGAACGGCAGCGTTTCCGTCGCCACAGGCTGTCGCAGTTGAACATGCCGTCATGCAGGATCTCGGGCCGGTACGCTTACTCGGCTTCGATGGAACGCTCGACGAGCGGCGGCCCGGCGACCGTCTGCCTCTGACGCTGTACTGGCAGACGCTATCCTCCTCCGACTCCCCACTGAATCTCCGCGTTCTGCTGCGGCCAACGGATGGATCGACGCGCGGGTGCTGTGGGAAGGGCAGCCTGTAGACGACCGTTATTCGACCGACCAGTGGGCGGATGGCGAGATCGTCGCCGACCGCGTTCGCTGGCGGATTCCGCTGGAGATGCCGGCCGGCGATGCCGCAATCGTGCTGAGCGCCGGCAGTCAGGAGATCGTGCTGGGCACCCTCTCCATCGCCGATCTGCCGCGCCTGTTTGAACCGCCGCCCTACGAAATGCCGTTCAACGCCACGTTTGGTGGCCAAATCACGCTGTTGGGCGCGACCCTCGACGAGGACACTGAGGCGCTCCGGCTGACCCTGATCTGGCGTGCGGAGCGCGCGATGGCACAGGATGTCAAGCTGTTCGTCCATCTGCTCGATGCTGCCGACAACATTCTGACCCAGGTGGATCAGATGCCTCTTGACAACACGTATCCAACGAGCCTGTGGGTGGAGGGTGAGATTGTCGTCGATGAGATCACTCTGCCTGCGCTACCAGGCGGAACAACCCTTCGATTGGGGTGGTACGACCCGCAGAGCGGGGATCGGCTACCGGCGTCCGGCGAAATGACCGAAGGTGCGACGGAATCATTAACAGTTGATTTGGAACATCATATTCCATAGCACAGGTTGTGTTATAATTGGCAAAATCATCATATCTTAAGATCGACAGGATTTGATGAGCTTATTGTAGTCCGACGCTGAGTGAATTTGTCCTATGCGGTGCACCATCTCGGTTCCTCACACCCAGTTCTATGAGACGTATGACGTGAGCGAAAAGGGTGGCGTTGTCATCGGACGGTCGGATGAGGCTACCCACTATCAGCCGGATGTCGATCTCGCCGAGTGCGCGGGACGTGAGAAAGGGGTTTCGCGGCGTCATGCGGCGATCGTTCAGTATCGCGGTGAGCTCCATCTGATTGATCTTCGGTCCGTCAACGGCACTTTTCTCAACGACCAGGTCCTGTCCCCAGATCAGCCCTATCCCCTCGGCGCAGATAGCCACATTCGTCTCGGCACCTTGGAAATAAAGATGACAATTGGATAAATCTATAGTGTAAACATAAATTGGGTTGTGGTAAAATTTCGCGGTTATTGCGGATGTCGGACATAGAAGAGCAAAAGCGAAAGCCATGGCGCAAAATCAACTACGATTTAATGGATCGGTATGGTGTAACCTGGACATCGCGTTGCGGAACATGGATCAGTTGTTCGGCCGCATCGCCCAGCCGCTGGGCTTGACCATTATCGAATGGTACATCCTGCGCGCGCTGTACGAACGGGATGGCCAGCATGCTTCCGAATTAGCGCGTGCCGTTGGCCGGGCCGCCACTTCGTTCACACCCAACCTGGACAAGCTCCAGCAGAAGGGCTTCGTGGAGCGTCGCCCGGATCCCGCCGACCGGCGCGCGGTGCGCATTTTCCTCACGAAGAAGGCGCTGGATATGAAGAGTGATCTGGTGAAGAGCGCCAAGGAGCTCGACCAGCGGATCCGTCAATTGTTCAACGACGACGAGTTCGAAACCTTCCACAAGGTGGTGGCACAGCTTCAAACGCTGGAGCCGGACTACAGCGAGCCGGAACCTGAACCGGTGGCGGCGCGCGGCAAGCGCAACGGCACCAAGCCCTAGGTAATCCTTTTCACCCTCGCCTCAATCTTCCATGAGAACCAGATCGCGCTCCGAAGCCCCCGCTCGGAGCGCGTTTTTGTTTTGTGCCAGGGCATCGCTGCCAAACAGGACATAGCGCACCAGCACAATCTGCGTTTGCTTCTGACAGAAATCGATGATCGTATGGAAGGCAATCGGGGCGGCCAGTTCCACCGGGTAGCCGAACACCCCGGTGCTGATGGCCGGAAAGGCGATTGACGTGATGCCATTCTCCAGCGCGACCTCCAGACTGCGGCGGTAAGCGCTGGCCAGCAGGCGCGGCACCTGCGGATCGCGCGGGTCGAAGATCGGGCCAACGGTGTGGATGACGTGACGCGTCGGCAGCCGGTAGCCTTTGCTGATCTTGGCGTCCCCGGTGTCGCAGCCGCCGAACGTCCGGGTCTCGGCCACCAGTTCCGGTCCGGCCACCCGGTGAATTGCGCCGTCGACTCCGCCGCCTCCGAGTAGGCTGTTATTGGCGGCATTCACGATGGCGTCCACCGTCTCTCGGGTGATGTCCCCCTGCACGAGTTCAAGGACTGTTCGATTGATCTGGAGGCGCATCCTCAGTATCCTTTGCAGGTGCACTTTTTGTCCTCGATTATACCGAAGTGAAGACCATGGAACCGATGACCCCCGCGGATGTTCAGGCGCGCCTTGACCAACTGGCATTTGGCACGCAGATCCACTTCTTCGAGACCACCACCGCCACCAGCCAGCAAGCCGCGGACAACATCGGCTGCGCCCTCGGCCAGATCGTCAAGTCGATATGCTTTCTGGTAAAGGATCAGCCGATCGTCGTGCTGACCAGTGGCGACCAGAAGGTAGACGACCGCAAGATCGCGGCGCTCTACAACGTGGGGCGCAAGGCCGTCAGCGCCGCCAACGCCGAGCAGTTGGTGGCTGTCTTTGGCTACCCGCCGGGCAGCGTGCCGCCGTTCCCGCACCGCTCCCCGAACATCCATGTGCACATTGATGAGACCCTGTCGCGCTGGGAACAGCTTTACGCGGCCGGCGGTGCGCACAACGCCATCTTCCCCATCACCCTGGCGCAGCTCCAGGCCGCCACGGGGGAAAAGCTCACCGATGTTGCGAAGGAGAGGATTGAGGGCTAGGTCCCTACACCCTCGCGGACTCGGCGGCTGAGCAGGCGCAGGATGGAGACCAGGCGCTCGCGCCAGTCATCCAGGGCCGGCAGTTCGACGGCGGTGCGGGTGACTTTTGTGTCTGGCCCGAGCAGATTGTTGAGCCGCACGCGGTCGATTTCCACCAGATAGGGCAGTTTGACCTCGATCACGCCGCTGCGATGCAGGAGGGCGGTTGCGCCGGAGGTCTGGGCCAGCAGCTTGATGGCGATCTGGTAGAGCAGCCCTTCGACGGCCGGCGGCAGCGCTCCGAAGCGGTCGGTCAGCTCGTCGCGCATCTCGTCCACCTGGTCCGCCGCCGTCAGGCCGCCGATGCGCCGGTAGAGCTGAAGACGCTGCGCCATGTCGGGGATAGTGTCCGCGGGCAGGTAGGCGGGGAGCGGCAGATCGATCAACACGCTGCTCTCGCTGATGGAGGGCACAGCGCCTCCGTCCGAGCGCCCGCGCAGACGACGCACGGCCTCAGAGAGCATCTGGGTGTACAGGTGCAGGCCGACGGCAGCGACGTGACCGGTCTGGCGGGTGCTGAGGATGCCGCCTGCGCCTCGCAGCTCCAGGTCGCGCATGGCGATCTGAAAGCCGGAGCCGAGGTCGGTGTATTCGGCCAGCGTCTCCAGGCGGGCGCGCGCTTCTTCGGTGAGGCGATTGTGGGCCGGGTGGAAGAAATAGGCATAGGCCTGCTGCGCGCTGCGCCCGACCCGACCGCGAAGCTGGTACATCTGCGCCAGGCCGAACCAGTCGGAGCGGTCGACGATCAGCGTATTGGCATTGGGGATATCCAGGCCGCTCTCGATGATCGAGGTCGAGAGCAGAATATCGTACTCACCGTTGCCAAAGGCAGTCATCACCGAGGCAAGCAGGCGCTCGTCCATCTGGCCATGCCCGACGATGACGCGCGCCTCCGGCACAATCTGCTCCAGACGCTCGTGCAGATGCTCGATAGTCTGCACGCGGTTGTGGACGACGAAGATCTGCCCGCCGCGCTCCAGTTCGCGCAGCACCGACTGGCGCACCAACCGCTCGTCGAAAACGCCGACGTGCGTCACCACCGGAAGCCGGTCTTCCGGCGGAGTCTGGATCATGCTGATGTCGCGCACGCCGGTCAGGCCCATGTAGAGCGTTCGCGGGATCGGCGTCGCGGTCAGCGTCAGAATGTCGACGGCGCTGCGCAGCTTCTTGAAGTGTTCCTTGTGCTTGACGCCGAAACGCTGCTCCTCGTCGATGATCATCAGCCCGATACTGGGGAGGCTGACGTCGTCCTGAAGCAGGCGGTGCGTGCCGATGATGATGTCGATCTCGCGCGCCGCGAGCTGCGTCAGAATGCGGCTCTGCTCCTCGCGGGTGCGGAAGCGTGACAGCACGTCCACGCGGATAGGGAAGGCGGCAAGGCGGCGGCTGAAGGTCAGGTAATGCTGCTCGGCAAGGATGGTCGTCGGGACCAGCACAGCTACCTGCTTGCCGTCATTGACCGCCTTGAAGGCCGCGCGCAGGGCGACCTCGGTCTTGCCGAAGCCGACATCGCCGCAGATCAGCCGGTCCATCGGATGCGGGCTTTCCATGTCCTGCTTGACCTCACGCACCGCGCGAAGCTGATCTTCCGTTTCGATGAACGGGAAGGAAGCTTCCAGCTCGTGCTGCCAGGGCGTGTCCGGGTTGAAGGCGTGGCCGGGCGCCGCTTCGCGGTGGGCATAGAGGTCGAGCAGTTCGCGCGCCTCGTCCTCGGCCGCCTGCCGGGCTTTGCCGCGAATGCGCGACCAGTCCGCCTGGCCGAGCTTGTTGAGCGTCGGCGGCTTGTCATCCGGCCCCACGTAGGGCGTGAGCCGGTCGGCAGGGTGGATGGGCACAAAGAGCGTGTCCGTGCCGCCGTATTCAATGATCAGGTACTCGCGCTGAAGGCCCTCGATGGTGCGCTTGCGCATTCCGGCGAAGCGCCCGACGCCATAGTCGACGTGGACGACAAAGTCGCCCTCGCGCAGGTCGGCGTAGGCCAGCTCGGGGACGCGGGCGCGCTTGGAGGGGCGGCGTCGGCGCGGTTCGGGGCGGCTCCAGCCGAAGATCTCGGTATCGGTGAAGAGGTGAATCTCGCCCACGCCGGTGCGCATCCGCCAGCCCTCGCCGATCATGCCGTCGACAAAGGTCAGCGATTTTGGACCCGGCGGCTCGGTGATCGACTCGGTGCGGCTGAGGTATTCGGTCTCCTGCTCATGCCAGATCTCGCTGAGGCGGGCCGCCTGGTTGGTGAGCACGACCACCGTGTCGCCGGCGTCGCGCTGCTTGCGCACGTGGGGGAGGAAGTTTTTCAACTGCCCTCCAAAGCGCAGTTCCGGGGCCAGCAGCCCGCGCAGCAGCCCGGTCTCTTCCGCCGAGTCGTCGGCGTTGTGCAAGTAGGCCAGCGGCCGGCCGCGCAACGCGTCGCTGATCTGCGCCCAGGTCAGGTAGGGGATCGGATGATCAGGGGCCAGCGTGCCGGCCCTGATCTTCTCGGCGCGCGAGGCGTCTGCCGCCGCTTCGATCTCGGCAATGGTCTCGTGCAGCTCCGGGCCGTCCTCGATCAGGATCAGGCTGGAATCCGGCGCGTAGTCGAGCAGGCTGACCGGGTTGCGATAGAGGTAAGGGAGGTAGTGCTCCATGAAGGGGAAAGCCGCCCCGGATGACAAAGGCGCTTCGTCGCCCTTGGGATTGATGCCGTCCGCCACGGTTTCCGGCAGGCCTTCGAACCATAAATGCAGCGACTCCGCGATGGCCGGGGCGTCGCCCGGCAAGGACTCGCGTGCCGGGGTGATCACCAGCCGGTCGATCTTGCCCACCGAACGCTGCGTGTCCGGCGCAAAGGTGCGCAGCGAATCAATCTCGTCGTCGAAGAAGTCGATGCGAACCGGCGCTTCGTGGGCCATCGGGTAGATGTCGAGGATGCCGCCGCGCCGGCTGAAGGTGCCTGGCTCGATGACCATCGACGTCGGTTCGTAGCCCATCGCCACCCAGCGCGTGACCAGCACTTCAATGGCGTGGCGTGTTCCAGGGCGCAGCACCATCGAGCGCTGACGGAAGACGCTGACCGGAAGCGTACGCTGCATCAGCGCCCGCGCCGACGTGACGATGATCGGCGGATGCGGCGTCAGATCGGTGTCCTCGGGCGGCATCAGGGCGGCCAGCGTCTCCAGACGAGCGCGGATAGCGGTCTCGCCCCAGGGAGCGCGTTCGTAGAAGAGCGAGGCGGGCTCGGAGAAGCGATAGATGCCTTCCCCGGCGCCGCGCCACACCGGCAGTTGCTCCGAGAGGTTGTAGGCGCGATCAATACGCGCCGTGATGACGATCACTGGGCCGCGCCAAGCATTGGCCAGCGCCGCGACGACGAAGGGTCGAGACGAGCGGATGGCGCCCAGCGCAGGCGTCTCTTTGGCGGCAATAGCGCGCAGACCGGCGCGAAACGGCGCCAGGTCGCTCAGGGACTCGACCAGACCGGACAGGTTGAGCATGGCCGACACCTTACCTTCTTTAGGACTCTTCAGGCTGCTGCGCGGCGGGTTCCTGCGCCCTGGTCTCGCCCGCGCCGTTGTAGCGGTTCATCGCGGCATCCATGCCCAACTTCAGCCAGGTCTCGACGGCATCCGCCGCGCGATCCACCAGCTCCAGGGCGGTGATGGCGTCGTCACCCTTGAAGGGCATGAGGACGAAATCGGCCGGGTTCATCCGGCCCGGTGGGCGTCCGATCCCGATACGTACCCGTGGGATCTCCTGGGTGCCCATCCGCTCCATGATGTGTTTCATCCCCTTCTGACCCGAGGAACTGCCGGTCTTGCGCAGACGCAGCGTCCCGAAGGGGATGTCCAGCTCGTCGAACAGGACGATGATGCGCTCCGGGGGGATCTTGTAGAAGCTGGCCAGCGGCACGATCGAGTCGCCGCTCAGGTTCATGAAGGTCATGGGCTTGGCCAGGATGCAGCGCAGCTCGGCGATCGTGCCGTGGGCGGTCTGCGCTTTGTGTTCGATTTTCGAAAGGCTCAGCCCATGGCGTTTCGCCAACTGGTCGATGGCCATCCAGCCGACGTTGTGTCGCGTATTATGGTAGCGCGCGCCGGGGTTGCCCAGGCCGAAAATCAGGACAGTATCCGCCATTGCCTATCCCATCAACTTCCCAGGTACGGCAGGAAAAAGACGATGAAGTTGACGACCATCTGGCACACCCAGGCTGCCGCCAGCCCGTTGCGCTCGCGCACGTAAGCGTAGATCAGGTTCGTCAGCGTCAGCACCACGGTGATGATCACAGCCACCACCGGGAAGGCGCCGACGTTGAGCATAGGCAGGAACAGCACGATCGACCACAGGCTGCTCAGGATGCCGACGATCCAGAACGAGCGGTTGGTTTGCATCAACCCGCGAAAGAACAGTGACTCGGCCAGCGGTTGAGTGAACAGCAGCATGCTCAACACCGCGCCGGCGGTGAGCAGCAAGGGCGCGTCCGCCGCGCCGACCGTGAACATGCGCTGCGCCGTCGTCGAAAGGGTGGCGCCGCCGACCAGCAGGATCGGCGTGCCGACCAGCAGCCCAAAGCCGACGCCCCAGGCGAGGTCTTCCGGTTCCGTCCGCTCGATGCGCGTGGTCGTGCCGAAGAGCCAGGCCAGCACGCCAAACAGAGCCAGCAGCGCCCAGACCAGGACATAGCGGAAGTCGGCATTGAAGGGAATGAGCGGCGTCAGGCCGAACGAGAGCGCCAGGGCGATCAGATAGCCGAAGAACGGGTCGCTGCCCGCCGAGCGCGATCGTCCGCCAGCCTCTTCTTCTTCAAATTCCTCGTCCTCAAGCTCCGGCTGGTCAGCGGCTTCCGGCTCAAGCTGCGGCGCGTCGGTTTCAGCGACGGCCCGTGGCATCGGTCGAGCGGATGTCGAAGGCGCGAAGGCCGCCGCCGAGTCGAAGCTGGACGAAGCGGGTGGGGTGGTCGGGTCGCCCGGCGGCGTCTGGCCCGCGGGTCGTCCTTCCGACCGTTCCCGAGACTGATCGTCAAACATACATCAATCCGACGCTAACCCGGAAGTAATCTTTTCGCCGGTCAGCAGCACGCGGAACGCCTCCAGCACGGTCTCGACGTCATCCTGTTGAATCCAGTAGTGCGTGACCAGGCGGAATTCGCGTTTGGCATCATTGTAGGGCGTGGCGAGAATGTAGAAGTCGTTCTTCAGCTTCTGCGACAGGTCGCCCATGGAGAGCGGCGCGTCGTCCGCGAGACGGAAGAACATCATGTTGGTGCGCACCATGTCGAGGTCGAGCCTGACGTAGGGCATCTGCGCCAGACCTTCGGCGAGGGTTCGCGCCTTCAGGTGATCCTCGTGCAGCCGCTGCGGCATGGTGCGCAGCGCCACCAACCCGGCCGCGGCCAGAATGCCTGCCTGTCGCATGCCGCCGCCCAGGCTCTTGCGAATCTTGTGCGCCCGCTTGATGAAATCGCGCGACCCGACGATGACGGACCCAACCGGAGCACTCAGGCCCTTGGACAGGCAGAAGGTCACGCTGTCGGCATGCTGAACGAGTTCGTTGACGGGGACGTTCAGCGCGGCCGCCGCGTTGAAGATGCGCGCGCCGTCGATGTGAAGCTTCAAGCGGTTGTCGCGGGCGATCTCCGCGACCTGCGCGATATAGTCCAGAGGAATGGGGGCGCCGCTTGCGCCGCCGTGCGTATTCTCCAGAGCGATCATTCGGGTGGTCGGCTCGTGTTCGTCGTTGGACCGGATCGCATCGCGAATCGCGTCCAGGTCCATCGTGCCGTCGCGCCGGACATCGAGCGTGTTGGGGTGGACGCCCCCATAAGCGGCCGCGCTACCGACTTCATACCGGAAGATGTGCGACTGCTTGCCGATGATCATCTCGTCGCCGCGCCCGCAGTGAGTCAGCACGGAGACCAGGTTGCCCATCGTCCCGCTGGCCACGAACAAGCCGGCTTCCTTGCCGAGCATCGCCGCCGCTTCCTCCTGAAGCTGGTTGACTGTCGGGTCTTCGCCGTAGACATCGTCGCCCACAGGGGCGTTGGCCATGGCTTCGCGCATTTCGGGGGTGGGGTGCGTTACGGTATCACTGCGTAGGTCGATGTACTGCATGTTCATGAAACTCCTGATCGCGATCTGTGCTCAATGCTAACCCAAACCGTCGTACAATTGAAGCATGACGACAGTGACTCTAACTCACCTCAGCAAGAAGTTCCTCAATCAGGAAGGTACCCTGACCACTGCGCTGGAGGACGTGTCGCTGAAGATCCACGAAGGCGAAGTGATCGCCGTACTGGGACCTTCGGGCTGTGGCAAATCTTCTCTCCTGCGCATCGTCGCAGGGCTGCTGCAGCCCGACAGCGGACAAGTGCTTTACGACAATGTGCCTCTGCCCGAAGTCCCGATGCGCGAGCGAGGGGTCGGCATGGTTTTTCAGGATGGCGCGCTCATGCCACACTGGGAAGCCGTGAAGACCGTTGGCTTCTTCCTGTCACTGCGCCATCGCGAGTACGAGATTCCGGAACGCATGAAGCGTATCTCGGAGATCACCGGCATAGGCATCGAGAAGCTCCTGACGCGCAAGCCCAAAGAGCTTTCCGGCGGGGAACGCCAGCGGGTGGCGATCGCCCGCGCTCTGGCGCGCGACCCGCGCGTTTTCCTGTTTGACGAACCGTTCTCCAGCATCGACGCGGCGCTGCGCACCCATGCGCGCCTGGAACTGAAGCGCCTGCTGCGCGAATTTCCGGTGACTTCGCTGTACGTGACGCACGACCAGTATGAGGCGATTGCCATGGCGCATCGCATCGCCGTGATGCGCGCCGGTCACCTGGTGCAGATCGGCGATTACCGCACGTTGTACGAGAATCCGCTTAACATGTTCATCGCGACTTTCATCGGCACGCCGACGATCAACCTCTTCCCTGGTCGGGTGCAGAGTCATCACTGGCAGGGGAGCACCTTCGGCGGCTTCCGCGTGCGCGGCGACCTGTCAGATGATACGTCGGTGGTGGCGGGTGTGCGCCCGGAAGGCTTTGCACTGGGGCCGGCGGAAGAGGCCTTCCAGGTCCGCGCGATGTCGGTGATCGACCACTACTCAGAGCGCTTGCAGGTGGTGGAGGTCGTCTCCGAGAATGACCGCTGGACGATCACGGTGCCGCTGGAGACGCGCATCAAGGCCGCGGATGTCTTCCCGGTCTCGGTGAAGGCGGATGCGGTGGTTTTCTTCGACCCGAAGTCCGGCCTCAGAATCGGGTGATGGCAGCGCCGGAGGCGTCCTGGGCGGGCACATTGGCCCGCTCCGACAAACGCTCACTGGCTGTAGAGGCGCACCCATGCGTGCGCTCGAAACCTCGCCGATTCGTATCTTCCCAGTCGTGACCTATTCTTCATCCGCCAGCGCGTGGAAGTCCTCGCGAAGCTTGGCATAGAGTCCCTGATAGCGCACGAACAGGGCGTCGTAGCGCGCCTGATTGGCCGGTATGGGCTCGGTCACGTGGATGGATTGGGATGTGAGCGCGCAGGCATCCGCGTATTCCTCGTACATCCCCGTGCCCAGGGCTGCCAACAGCGCCGCGCCGACCCCCGTTGTCTCGGAGATACCGGTCTGATAGAGCGGGATGCCAAGCACGTCGGCCATGATTTGCCGCCAGACAGTGCTCTCCATGGCGCCGCCGGCCGCGATCACGGTTTTGGCGGCGCCACCGATGGCGGTGCTGATGCTGAGGGCCTCGCGCAGAGAAAAGGCCACACCTTCCATGACCGCGCGGGCCAGGTGTCCGCGTTCGTGGTGATAGCTCAGGCCGACGAAGGTGGCCCGGGCATGCGAATCCATATGCGGTGTGCGTTCACCGGCCAGGTAGGGCAGAAAGATCAACCCGTTGGCTCCCGGCGAAACGTCGCCTGCCTCGTGGCTGAACTGGGCGTAAGCTTCCTTGCCGTCGCCTGACCGGCCGAGCAGGCTGCGCAGCCAGCGCAGGGAGAGACCGGCGCTCAACGTTGCGCCGAGGACATACCACATACCCGGCAGGGCATGGTTGAAGACGTGCACTCGCGGATCGGTCGGCAGGCGGAAGAGAACGTTGGACTCCATATCCGGTACAACGGGGACGAACACCTGCCCGCCGCTCCCGACGGTGACCGAAGCGGTGCCGGTGCGAATCAAACCGTTGGTAAAGGCCTGCGCTGGTTGGTCGGCGCAGCCCGTCACGACAGGAATCCCCGCCGGCAGGCCCAGCGCTTCGGCGGCGGTTTTCGTCAGCTCGCCGACAACCGATGCTGAGTCGCGAATCGGCGGGAGAATCGATCGCGAAATGCCCACCGCGTTGACGATCTCCGGTGACCAGGCCTTGATGCTCACATCGAACAGGGCCGTCGCGGCGGCATCGCTGGCGTCCGTCGCCATCGTGTCCGTCATTCGAAAACGGACGTAGTCTTTCGGCATCAAAAGCATCTGCGTGCGGTCGAGGGTGCGGGGTTCGTGCTTGCGCAGCCAGAGCAGCGTTGGTGCGGCGAACCCCGCAGCCGGGAGCGTGCCCGTGACGCTGGAGAACGGCCCAGCGCCGATCTGGTCGATCAGTTCCTGGCATTCCGCACCGCTGCGCTGGTCGGCCCAGATGATCGCCGGCCGGATTGACGCGCCAGCCCGGTCGAGAAAGGCGGTGCCGTGCATTTGCCCGCACAAGCCGATTCCGGCAACCTGCGCGCCCGGAGTCGAGGTCATGACCGCGCGAACGGCACCCACGGCGGCGCTCCACCAGTCTTCGGGCTCATGCTCGGCGTAGTTCGGGGCCGGCTTGTGCAGTGGGTACTCCTGAGCGGCGGCGCCTGCGACTTTTCCGGTCTGCGGATTGTACAGGACGGCTTTAACGCTTGAGGTTCCGACATCCACTCCGAGTAGGGTGCGCATAATGACTTTCCTGGTAGTTGGACGAACAGTCGATCAAGCGCGAAGGCGAACCAGAGAGGTGGTTGACGCGCGAATCATCAGTCTCATATCATGGACTATCTTTTCGTAGGGCTCGGAACGCCCGGTTTTGAAGCGCTGGAGGAGCAGCTTGGCTGCATTTGCCCCCATGGTCTGAATGGGCTGTGCGACTGTCGTAAGTGACGGGATGATATACGATGCCAGCGGAATATCGTCGAAGCCAATGACCGACAGATCTTCAGGCAGCCGCAGCCCCAGTTCGGCGGCTGCGTGCATGGCGCCGATGGCGATTACGTCGGTTAGTGCGAAAACAGCGGTAGGGCGGATGCTCCCGCTCAGCACGTCGAGCGCCGACGTATAGCCCAAATCGAATTCACTGCGTCCCGCCATCAGAACGCGCAGGGAATCGAGCGGCAGCCCGGTATCGCCATAAGCCTTCTTTGCTCCGGCGATGCGCTGGTCCATGGCCGCGAGGTGAAGCAGGGAGCCAATCAGGGCAATCTCGCGGTGGCCCAGCAGCAAGAGATGGTTCATGGCCTCGTAGCCACCCTGGAAGTTGTCGGCCAGGATGCGGCTGACTTCCAGATCGGGCAGGTCGCGATCGACCAGAACGACTGGCATTTTCGCCAGCAGAGGCTGAATAGTCTCGCTGCCGTGGCCCGTCGGCACGACGATCGCGCCGTCGACGCGCTGGCGAATGAGCATGTCGACGTAGGCGGCCTCCATCTCACCGCTTTCTTCCGAACTGCATATAATCACGCGGTAGCCACTCGCGAAGAGCGTCTTCTGGATGACATAGGCCAGCGTCGCGAAGAAGGGCTGGTTCATGCCCGGCATAAGCAGTCCCACCGTGAGCGACTCCTGACGGCGGAGGCTCCTCGCGAGAGCACTGGGTTTATAATCGAGGATGTTCATTGCTTCCAGCACGCGCTGGCGAAGATCTTCACTCACGTAGCCATTGTTGTTGACCACGCGTGAGACTGTTGCAACGGAAACACCTGCGTGTGCCGCGACTTCTTTGATGGTTGCCACGAGGATGTCCTAGATGCCCATCGCACTGATCTTCAGCAGAAGAATGATTAACGGAATTTTACCCAATCCACCCGTCCGCGCAAATCGCTTAATGCGTCAGCCGAGACGGACAGGGAGGAACGCCTTATGGAGACCGCACCATGCGAATTGACGTTTTGACCCTGTTCCCGGAAATGTTCCCCGGCGTGATGAATACCAGCATGATGTGGAAAGCGCAGGAGTATGGGTTCCTCGACCTGCACGTGCATCAACTGCGCGACTGGACGACCGACCGGCATCGCACGATTGACGACACGCCCTATGGCGGTGGGGGTGGCATGGTGATGCGCGCCGACATCGTCGTGCGCGCCGTCGAGGCGGTCCAGTCGATGGGCGAACCCGGTCCGGTCTACGGGATGTCACCGCAGGGGCAGTTGTTCTCGAACGACTGGGCGCTGCGCCTCTCAAAGCTGGAGCGGCTAATCCTGGTGTGCGGGCACTACGAAGGCATCGACGACCGCGCGCGGCAGATCGCTTTCAGCGGCGAACTGAGCATCGGCGATTACGTGCTCACCGGCGGCGAACTGGCGGCGATGGTGATCATCGACGCGGTCGTGCGACAGATTCCGGGTGTATTGGGCTCGGAGGGAGGCGCGGAACGAGAAAGCCTGTCGGAGGGATTTCTCGAAGGTGCGCATTACACGCGGCCCGTCGAATTCCGCGGGCTGACCGTGCCCGAAGTGCTTCAGGCGGGCAATCACGGCGCGATCGTCCGCTGGCGGCGAGAAAACGGCCTTCGCCGAACCTGGGACAATCGTCCCGATCTGCTGCGCCGGGCGCATCTGACGGACGAAGATAAGCGGCTTCTCGCGCGCTTCGCTATGGAAGATGCGATCCGCCTTGCCGAGAAGGAGCACCAGGAGACGGCGAAAAATTAGGATGGGCCATGGTCGCGACGATGCTTCACGATAACCCTCAATTGCACGGAATCGCCCCTTGCGCTTATGATCGGCATGGAAACTACAAGATCACCGGCCATTTTGTTACACTTGATCGAGCGCTGGTGCTGTGGTTTGGCCTCCCGTACCCGGCGGGGAGGGCGCGCTAAGTGAGAGGAAGCAGCAAAAACCCATGATCAAGGAATATCGCAGCGAGATCCTGGAGCGCAAGCTAAAGACGCTCCATGTTGCCGTCGATGGGATCAAGGCCTCTGTCATCGTCAACGTCGATGGGCTTCTGGTCGCTGCGTTCCCTCCAGGCAACGAAGCGAATCCCCACGAGAATCCGACCAGCAGCCCGCAGGTGGCCGCCATGTCGGCGACCTTGATCGGGCTCGCCCAGCAGACGCTCAAACGGTTGGCCCAGGGGCAGTTGGAACGCCTTTTGATGGAAGGCGAAGAAGGCGTGATGGTGGTCTTCCCGGCGGGGCGTGCATCACTGGCCGTGCTCTGCGAAAAGGGCGCTCGGCTCAGTCATATTCTGTATGCGGCCAAGAAAGCGGCGCAGGATATCAGCGAGGTGCTGGAGTCATGATCGGGCGCGGGCAGGTCGCCCGCGCTGCATCCAGGCGATTACGGCGTGGCACGGTGTGGCGTGGCGCGTTATGGCGTGGCGCGCCGGCGGGTCCGAAGCTGGAAGAGAACTCGAATGTTCATCTTGCCCAGAGCGATCGAGTCCCCATCGCGCAGCGGGTGCGGCTGGTGTGGCTGCAAGCGCATGCCGTTGACGCCGGTGCCGTTGCTGCTGCCCAGATCGAAGATTTCAACCTCATTATTCCGCAGCCGGATCACTGCGTGGCGGCGGCTCACCCCCATGCGATAACCGGCGTAAGAGGTCAGATCGACATCAGGCATCGTTCCTGTGGCCGGGTCGCGTCTGCCAATCACGGTCTCTTTCTTTGGGAAAAGCAGAATCGGCGTTGCGGCCCCTTCAATTTCCAACCGCAACACCATATCATCCGTGAAAACGCCCGTACCGGCCGTGGCGACGGCAGCCTGCATCAGCTCGCCGGTATCTGTGCCGCGCGGATTTTCCATGCCCATTCGGTCGTACTGCTTGGTGCCCAGGCCGCGTGTTTCGGTCAATAGAGGGGATTTGCAGTTGAGGCAAAAGGCTGTGCCTGGAGGGTTACGGTGTCCGCAGTGCTGGCATACCAGCGCATTGGATTCCGGGTCCTTCAACGAAGAAGTACCGGGAATGTGCTCCTCAGGACGCGTGGGCGGGCTGCCAGGACGGGACGGAAGCCTCTGCTCGCTCGCCTCGTCTTGCTTTGAAAAGTCTTCAGGGTGACGGTCGGACATGGTACACCTTTTGGACAGCCTCGCAAACCAGAACGATTCTAAACCCGGACGCGGCATAAGTGCAACTTTTCTTGCGATCTGCTCATTCGTCCTCTTAATTGCCTTTGGCACCAGGCTTCTCGGGCTCGATTCTCAGAGTCTCTGGTTCGACGAAGGCTGGTCTGCCTATGCCGCCCAGCGGCCGACTCTCGTGGACGCGTTCAACGCCGATGCGACCAACCCGCCGCTGTACTACGGCCTGCTGCACTTCGCGGCGTCGGCCTTCGGGACCAGTGAGTTCGCGCTTCGTTTCGTCTCGCTCCTCATCGGCCTGCCGGTGATTCCCCTTACGTTTTACCTGGGCGCACAGGTTGCCGGGCGGCGGGCGGGGGTGATTGCCGCCCTGCTCGCTGTGTTCTCGGCACCGCTGTGGTGGGCATCGCAGGAAGCGCGCATGTATACCCTGCTGGCGCTGCTGGTCCTGATCTGCGCGCTGGCCTGGGAACGGCTCCGCCGCCGGCCGACGCGTCTGGCCTGGCAGGCGCTCTGGGTTGCTGAGGTGCTCCTCCTGTACACCCACAACACGGGGCCTGTCATCGCCCTGTGGCTCAATGGGGTCACGCTCCTGTGGTGGGTGACTCGACGGCAATTGAAGCGGCCATCCTGGCGGCTGTGGTTCGCCGGTCAAATTCTTGTCGGCCTGCTGTGGCTGCCGTATTTTGCCACGCGCTTCCTGGCGCTGCCCGGCGCCAACAACGCTATTCAGACACGCCTGACCGTGGAAGATCTGCCCGCGCTGCTTCTTTCGCTCTGGAACGGCTTCTGGCAGGCGCCGCCGCGCCCCATACCTCCGCTGGAGCGCGAGGCGATCCTGGTGATTTTCGCGCTGACCGCTGTCCTGCTGATCGCAGCCTTGTATGCGGCGGCTCGCCCCGCTGGTCGCTGGTTGGCGCTCCACATCATCGCACTGACTGGCGGTTTGCTGGCCGGCTTATTGGTGCTCGGCAACGACCTGCATGGTCGCTATCTCGTGATGCTGGTCCCCTTGATGGCCGCGCTGGCGGCCGCCGGTCTGGCGCGCTGGCCGCTGGCACTGCGAGGAGGTGCGTTGCTGGCCGCTCTGGCCGTCTTTGCGCTGAGCGTCGCGACGGCCGTCCGCCCGGAGAATGCCCATGACGACGCGCGGGGCATGGTGCGCTACTACGCCGAAACGCTGGCGGCCGACGATACGGTGCTGGCCTGGTCCTACGCCGACCGCTATGAGCTGGCCTACTACTGGGAGCGCTTCGGCGTCCCAGCGCGACGCGTGACTCTGCCGGAAGGCGCCGACCTGGAGATCGTTCGTCCGCTGCTACCGACGACCGGCCGGGTCGCTTTGAATATCTGGTACACGCAGCGCGCCGACTACCGCGGCATGATGGGCTGCCTGCTGGCGCACGGCGTCGACGGCCCGCCGGCGGAGTTCACGACTGCCGGCATGACCAACCTGCTTTTCGAGCGTGCGCCGGAGAGCCTGCCGCGCATGCGCTCGGTCCAGTGGACCTTCGCCGATGGGCTTGGGACTCCGATGGCCACCGTGCGCGCGGCGGCCGATGTTCCGGGTTTTCCGTCTCACCAGTCAATGTGTCTCCCGATTGAGCTGGAGAATGGGCAAGGGGAGGCTGACTTGAAAGCCGCGGTCCTCGTGCGCGGACCGCTTGGCGACGTGATCGCACAGACCGATGCCGTGTTTGCCACGGCCGATCAGCGTCTGACGAGCACTCTTTTGCCCGGTGAGCGTGCCGACGCCTTTCCCCTGATCGCGCTGCCCTTCGGGAGTCCATCCGGAAACTACCCGGTCTATCTGCGTCTCTACACCTCCCACGCAGATTCGGGAGAGCCCAAGGATCTGGAACCTCCGCGCGACCAGGGTCCGGTGGTCGGCAGAGACCTGCTGCTCGGCGTGTGGGATGCCGGCTCCGGGACCTGGCTCCCTCCGGCCGCCGCGCCAATGGAAGCCGATCGGCTGTCCGGCATCGACCTGGCTCCGGCGGATGGCGCCATGGTGCGGAATGGCGACGCCATCAGGGTGACCCTCGTCTGGCAGGGCGAAGGCCAGACAGAGGTCGTCACGCTGAATGATGAGGCCGGCAGTTGGAGTGAATCGAGCACAGTCGAGCAGGCCCTCATTCCAGGGGTGCTGCGCCAATGGTATGTCCTGCGCGTTCCAGCGGAAGCCGCCAGCGGAACGGTGGTGCTAAGGGTGGGCGATAGCGAGATCGCACGTTTCACAGTCGAGGCAGCGCCGATGCTGACCGAACTGCCGGACATGACATACCGTATCGACGCGAGTTTCCCCGAAGTCGGGGTGCTGGTTGGCCCATCGCTGCCCGACGGTCCGATGCAGCGAGCGACGGAACCGTTAGTGTCGCTCGTGTGGCAGGCGGAAGGACCGTCTGCAGAGAGCTACACGGTGTTTGTGCAGCTCCTGGATGCCTCCGGCCAGGTGGTCGCGCAGAGCGACGCTGTACCGGCCTCCGGCACGCGGCCGACCACTGGTTGGCGGGCGGGCGAGGTGGTCATCGACGAACATCGACTGCGCTTCAACGAGCGTGCGACCCCTGGCACTGCGCGGCTGATCGCCGGCTTATACGATCCGCTCACGGGACGTCGTGTTCCTCTGAGCGATGGGCTGGACTACGCGGTGATTGCCGAGGCCGTAGAGGTGGAATAGGGGCAGGCGGTCTGCCTGCCCCGGTCCCACTTTTCAGGCATTGCCCATTAGGCGTTGGGCACAAACGTGTCGGAAATGCCGATGTGGAAGACGAGCAGGTACTGACCTTCGGTGCTGTTGTCGTAGCTGGTCATGTAGTAGGTCATGTAGTTGCTCTCACGATTCGCGCTCAACTGGATGCCGTTGAGGTAGGTGGTCAACATGGCGTCGTACTGCCAGCCAGACAGTGTGCCGGACGCGATGGTGACGTTGTAGTTGTCGAGGCGGACGCCGGTGTCATAGCATCGACTGGAGTCGCCGGCGTCGTCGCAGTAGATCTGGTTGCCGCTGTCGTCTGTGAGAACGTCGCTGGTGCCCGGAAAGGCCCGGAAAATGAGTGGATCGACGCCAGAGGTGCCTCGTGTGATCATGTAGGTCGTCAATGGCACACCGGAGGAGGCCATGCCAGGCGTGATATTGACCGAGAATGGATCGCCCGCGCCATCGGCGCTGGTCACTGCCATGCCCTCCAGGATGAGCAGGAATTCGCCGGTCTGATTGCCGTAGCCGCCGACGACCAGTGAGATGTCGGCGAAGGCCGAGGCGGAGTTCTGACTGAAGTTGACCTGGGCGCTCAGGTTGGAGCCGGGAACGCTGCCCGTGGTGGGCAGATTGGCGGAATAGCGGCGCGCACCGGCTTCGTCGTCGCTGCACAGGCCGTTGCCGGTGGCGGTGTTCAGGACTGCCAGCACCGGGTCGAACCCGTTGAGGCCGACGGCAGTCGCCGTGTAGGTGAAGCCGGAGCGCATCTCATTGACGATGACCTCCACGCCATTGTCGAAGGTGGTGCCATCGTCGCACGTCACCGACATGCCGGGCACGAAATCGCTACCTGCGACCGACGGCGGCGCAGTGGGTGCGATCTGCTGCAGACCGCCACCCTGCGTTTCTGGGGAGGTCGTTAGCCCGCCGCCGGACGATCCGCCGGAACGTGCCGTCGCTGCGTCGGAAATGCCGATGTGGAAGACGAGGAGGTATTGGCCCTCGGTGCTGTTGTCATAGCTCGTCATGTAGTAGGTCAGATAGTTGCTCTCGCGGTTGGCGTTGAGCTGAATGCCGTCCAGAGAAGTGGTCAGCATGGCGTCGTACTGCCAGCCGGGCAGGGTACCCGAATCGATCGTGATACTGTAGTTGTCGAGGCGCACGCTGGAGCCGTAACAGCGGCTGGAGTCGCCAGCATCGTCACAGTAGATCTGGTTGCCGTTGTTGTCGGTCAGAACGTCGCTGGTGCCTGGAAAGGCCTGGAAGACAAGCGGGTCGACGCCGGAGGTGCCCCGGGTGACCATGTAGGTGGTCAGCGGAACCCCGGAAGCGGCCATGCCAGGCGTTATGTTGACCGAGAATGCGTCGCCCGCGCCGTCAGCCGAGGTGACGCCCATACCCTCGAGAATGAGCAGGAATTCGCCGGTCTGGTTGCCATAGCCGCCAACGACCAGCGAGATGTCGGCGAAGGCTGAGGCCGATCTCTGGCTGAAGTTGACCTGAGCGCTCAGATTGGAACTGGGAACGCTGCCCGTCGTGGGGAGGTTCGCGGCATAGCGGCGCGCGCCCGCTTCGTCGTCGCTGCACAGGCCGTTGCCGGTGGCAGTGTCCAGGACTGCCAGCACCGGATCGAAGCCGTTCAGGCCTACCGCGGTGGCCGTGTAGGTGAAACCGGATCGCATCTGGTTGACGATGATCTCCACGCCGCTTTCCAACGTGGTGCCGTCGTCGCACGTCACTGTCAGCCCGGCGGGGGTCTGGGCGATCGCCGGCGCCGCAGCGAGTAGACCGAGAATCATGATCAAAAAGAACGAAGCTTTAGAGGCTTTCACGATGATCTCCTGGCACGCAAACATAACCTTGATTGAAAGTATCCACGATTTTCCAAAAAACCAAGAAGAATTCGGGAATCTTTTATACATGTAATGGCAAGTTTCATTCTAGAATGAATACGTTGAGAAACGAGGGAGTGATATGGTATTTGCGCAAGAAGCAGTGAGTTCGGACCGAACGGTCTCCGAAGAATTCGACAAAATCCTCCAACTGATCGGTACCCGGCTCGGTGCGAATACCGAAAACGGAGAGAGCAACGGTGGGTTTGACGCAGCGGCCTTCCAGAGCATGGCCGAAGACCTGCGCCGCCAGGTCCGCGGCCTCGAAGATATTCGCGCCGCTCTCGACGAGCATTCCATCGTCGCTATTACCGATCAGCGCGGTATTATCCAGTACGTCAACGACAAATTCACGCAGATCTCGCAGTACTCGCGCGAGGAATTGATCGGCCAGGACCATCGCATCATCAATTCCGGGTATCACTCGAAAGAGTTCATCCGCGAGCTGTGGGTCACGGTTGCCAATGGCCGCACCTGGAAGGGGCAGTTCAGAAACAGGGCGAAGGACGGCTCACATTACTGGGTCGATTCGACGATCGTTCCCATCCTTGATGAACACGGAAAACCCTACCAGTACGTCGCCATTCGCACGGATGTAACCGAAAAGAAGCGGCAAGAACAGGAACTGGAGCGCCGCGCTGCCGAGCTGGAAGCGCTGTCCAAAGTGGGCGTGGCGGTCACCCAGATCGTCGATCTGGAGCAGGTGCTTCAGCTCATTTGCGATCTCACCAAAGAGCAGTTCGGCCTCTACCATGCGCATATCTATCTGATGGATGAGGCGACGAACTCGCTCGTCCTGGCCGCCGGGGCAGGTGAACCGGGGCGGCTCATGCGCGCCCGTGGACACCGTATCTCCTTCACGCACCCACGCAGTATCGTGGCTGGCGCCGCACGAACGCGGGCGGTGAACATTGTCAACGACGTCACCGATACGCCAGACTTTCTACCGAACCCACTGCTGCCAGAGACGCGCTCGGAGATGGCTGTACCGATGATCGTCGGCGACCAGCTGGTGGGCGTCCTCGACGTGCAGTCAGAGACCTTCGATCGCTTCGACGAGCAGGATACTCAGGTCAAGTCGGCGCTGGCTGCGCAGGCCGCCATCGCGGTGGAAAACGCGCGGCGGTTCACAACCATCAACCGCAACGTCACCGATCTGCAGGCTGTGACCGACGTGGGCACGGCGATCACGACCATCTTCAACCTGGACGAACTGCTGATCAGAGTCGTCGAGCTGGCCAAAGAGCGCTTCAGCCTGTATCACGCCCATATCTACCTGTTCGATCCGGCGAGCAACATGCTCGTCCTGGCGGCAGGCGCGGGCGAAGCGGGTCGCGTGATGAAGTCGCGCGGACACCGCATTGCGATGGAGCACCCCCACAGTATCGTGGCGAACGCAGCGCGGACCCGGCAGCCAAAAATCGTGAACGACGTCACGGACACGCCGGACTTCCTGCCGAACCCGCTGCTGCCGGAGACGCGCTCCGAGCTGGCGGTCCCAATGAGCATCGGCGATCAACTGGTCGGCGTACTGGACGTGCAGTCGACAGAGGTCAATCGCTTTGACGAGACGGACGCCAAGGTGCAGTCATCGCTCGCTTCTCAGGCGGCTATCGCAGTCGAGAACGCGCGGCGGTTCTCCACCATCCAGCAGGTCAGCGCGTATCAACAAGCCCTGCTCGAAGGCGCCAATTACAGCATCATCGCCACGGACCCTGATGGCCGGATCCTCGCGTTCAATCAGGGCGCGGAAAGCCTCGTCGGTTATGCGGCAGAAGAGATGATAGGCAAGAACAGCCCGGCGATTCTCCACGATCTCGACGAGGTCGTCGCGAGGGCGAAGGTGCTCAGCGAAGAACTAAAGACAGTGATTGAGCCGGGATTTGGCGTTTTCGTAGCCAAGGCGCGGTTGGGCCTTGCAGACGAAAACGAGTGGACGTACATCCGCAAGGATGGTCGCCGCGTTCCGGTGCGTCTATCCGTTACTGCTGTGCGCGACGCTTCCGGCGCCGTCGCTGGCTTTATGGGTATCGCGAGTGATGTCTCTTCGCAGAAACAGGCCGAAGCGCGCATTCAACGCAACATAGCGACGCTGCAAGCGGTGGCCGATGTCGGCACCGCCGTCACGACCTACCTGGAACTGGACCAACTGCTTCCCGCAGTCGTTGAACTGACCAAGGAGCGGTTCGATCTGTATCATGCACACATTTATCTGCTGGATGAGGCCGCGGGACGGCTGAAACTGGTCGCTGGTGCTGGTGAGCCAGGCCGAATTATGCTGGCGCGCAATCACTCCATTCCCTATCAGGCGACATCGCTGGTGGCCACGGCAGCTCGTGAACGGCAGGCCGTCATCGTCAACGACACGCTGGCATCTCCAAGCTTCCTGCCAAATCCGCTGCTGCCAGAAACGCGATCGGAGGCGTCGCTGCCGCTGCTCGTCGGCGATACGCTGATCGGCGTGATGGACGTTCAGGCGAGGACAGCATATCGCTTCGACGATGACGACGTACGCGCCATGAGCACTCTGGCGTCTCAGATCGCCATCGCGGTGCAGAACGCGCATGCCTTCGCCAGCGTACAGCAGGCGCGCGCGGAAGTTGCCCGCGTCTACGATATGTCGCTCGATCTCATCGGCAGCGCCGGCTTCGATGGCTACTTCCGTGAGATCAACCCCGCCTGGGAACGCACGCTGGGCTATCCGCGTGAAGAACTGATGCAGCAGCCGTTCCTGGCTTTCGTGCATCCTGATGATCAGGATGCGACCCTTCAGGCGGCGGCTGGCCTCGCCCAGGGCGAACCGGCTGTACGGTTCCTCAATCGCTATCGCACGCGCAGTGGCGAGTACCGCTGGATCCAGTGGAACTCGGTCTCCGCGATGGACGAGCAGAAGATTTATTTCGTCGCGCATGACGTGACGGATCAGCAGCTCTTGCAGATTCAGCGTGAAGAATTGCTGCGCGTAGCGGAAGAACAGGCGGCGCGCGAACGTCAAACGGCCGACCGTCTGCGCGAAGTCGACCGTCTCAAATCGCAGTTCCTCGCGAACATGTCACACGAACTTCGCACGCCTCTGAACTCGATCATCGGCTATTCCGAGATCCTGCTCGATGGCGACGATGGCGAACTGACCGAGGATGCGCACGAAGACGTGCAGACCATCTACGACAGCGGCCGTCATTTGCTCAGCCTGATTAACGAGATCCTGGATCTTGCCAAGATCGAGGCCGGTGAGCTCAAACTGAACGCGGAAAAGGTCGACCTGGATCGCCTGGTCAACGACGTGGTGCAGTCCTCGCAGGTGCTGGTCAAGGGCCGATCCGTAGAGCTGTGCCTCGATATCGAGCAGCCGGGCCTGGAGGTCGTGAGCGATCCGCTGCGCCTGCGCCAGGTCATCACCAATCTGCTCAGCAATGCCACGAAGTTCACTGAACAGGGTTCCATCACGGTGCGTGTCACAATGAGCGGCAAGCACTTCGCCAGAGTGGCGGTGCAGGATACGGGCATCGGTATGAAGCAGGAAGACCTGGATGCGATCTTCGAGCGCTTCCGTCAGGTGGACGGATCGTCGACACGCCGCGCAGGCGGCACCGGTCTGGGGCTGGCAATTACGCGCAATCTCATCGAACTGCTGGGTGGTGAAATCGGCGTGGAAAGCCAGGTGGGAGCAGGTTCGACCTTCTGGTTCACGCTGCCGCTGAGTACTTCGCAGAATCGTTGAAGCTGACACCTCCCGAGGGGGATCTTTATCCCCCTCGGATACCCTTCAGGACAGGATAATAAGTGTTCTTCTCACACAGCGTTTGCCTGGAGTGCGGCACAACGCAGCCAAATGACCTCATGCAGTCCGCATGCACGCAGTGTGGTTCCCCGTGGCTGGAGGCGCGTTATGACTATGACGCGGTTCGCAGCCGCTGGACCGATCTGACGCAGCTGGCCAGGCGACCCGCGTCGCTCTGGCGCTACTCCGAGCTGCTGCCGGTGGAAGGACCGGATCCGGCGATCTCGCTCGGAGAAGGGGGTACGCCTTTCACCCGTCTCTGGCAGTACGAGCAGATATTTGGGCATGAGCACATCTACATTAAGGACGAGCGTCAGAATCCGACCGGCTCGTTTAAGGATCGACAGGCCGCGCTTGTTGTGACGGCGCTGCGTCGCGCGGGAGTCAAGGAATACGTGCTGGCCTCGACGGGCAATGCCGGAGCGGCCTACGCGGCCTACTGCGCGCGCGCCGGCATCAAGCTGTGGCTCTTCGTCACCAGTCTCGTCCCCTCTGAGAAGATGCGCGAAGCGGCCCTGTACGGCGCTGAAGTCGTGAAAGTCTCCAGCACCTACGACGAAACGAAACACATTGCCATGGAATTCGCCAACCGCCGGGGCATTCTCTTCGACAAGGGCTCACGGACCATCCCCGGTAAAGAGAGCATGAAGACGCTGGCCTTCGAGATTGCCGAGCAGCTCGGGTTGGCATACGACGAGCGCGACCAGCGTTGGCGCAGCCCGGACTGGTATATTCAGGCCGTGAGCGGCGGCATCGGGCCGCTCGGCGTCTGGAAGGGGTTCACCGAACTCTACGACATGGGCCTGATCGACCGGCTGCCGAAAATGGGCATCGTACAGGTCGAGGGTTGTGCGCCGATGGTGCACGCATTTGCGGCGGGACAGCGCACGGCGGAACCGGTCGTGCCGCAGACGCTGATCACCGTTCTCTCGACCGGCGACCCCGGCCTGAGCTACGTCCAGCTCTACGACGCGGTGGTGGGCGGTGGCGGCACGATGATCAGCGTCGACGATGGCGAGGCCTTCGACGCCATGCGTCGCGTGGCCAGCAAAGCCGGTCTGTCGGTCGAGCCGGCGACGGCGGTCGCTTTTGCCGGTCTGGAGAAGCTGTTGAACCGTTCGATCATCCGACCCGGCGAGGTCGTCGTGGTCAATTGCTCCGGCCACACCTTCCCGGCGGAGAGTCACGTGCTCGGCGATCAGTATCTGATCAACCTGGAACTACAGGCAGGGGCGCGCACCAGCCATGACGAGGGCATGAGTGCTGCCTTCCGGCAGATCGACGAGCAGGTCACGACCATTCTGGTTGTGGATGACAACCCGAACGATCGGCGGCTGATCAAGCGGCTGCTGCGCACCTACAAGCAGTACCGCATTCTGGAGGCCGACAATGGAATGACGGGATTGCAGAGCGCACAGGAGAATCATCCGGATCTCATCGTCACCGACCTGACCATGCCGGAAATGGACGGCTTTACGCTGCTGGATCGGTTAAAATCTGTTCAGTCGACCATGAATATTCCCGTTGTCGTCGTGTCGGCGAAGAATCTCACGTCGATGGATCGAAGCCATCTGGAGCAATACAGCGAGTCGATCTGGACCAAGGGGGGGTTCAGTACCCGTCAGCTTGTCGACCATATCGTCGATACGCTGGGGGACGTGCCTGTGCATCGCGACGAAAATTAAGTTCGACAAGACTGTCTTGTCGGCCTTAACGTTGCTACGCGAGAGAACACGGTAAGATGTTAGGAACTAAAGCGCGAACACCTACACGAGAGACGGGGGCATGCTCATTAAAGTCGTGTGCATCGAGGACAATCCGCAGAATTCGCGACTGGTGCGCAAAATTCTTGGGGGAGCCGGATATTATGTGATCGAATGTCCGGACGGAGAAAGCGGCTATGCGGCGATTCTGTCCGAGCGTCCGGACCTGGTCCTGATGGATGTGAACCTGCCGGACATTGACGGCCTGGAACTCACGCTCCGCCTGAAGGCAGACCCGGACCTGCGGGGAATTCCGGTGATCGCACTGACGGCGAACGCCATGTACGGCGATCGCGAGCGATGCCTGGCTGCTGGCTGTGACGGGTACATTCCCAAGCCGATCACCAAAACGCTTCTGATTTCGACGGTCGGTGATGTGCTGGCGAACATTCAGTCCGCGGGCGCTGCAAGTTGATTCCGGTGCCGGGGGCCAACGAATTGAACCACTGTATTGTACTCATCGAGGATGACGCCAACAGCGCGCGTCTGGTCACCCGGCTTCTGGAACGGGCCGGATACCAGGTGTTCGCGGCTTCTGACGGCGAAGCGGGAATGGAAGAAGTTGCCGCGCGCCAGCCAGATGTCGTCCTGGTCGACCTGGGTCTGCCCGACATTGATGGGCAGACGATCATCGGTGTGCTGCGGCAGCAGACTTCCGTCAAGCGCACAGCCATTGTCGCGTTTACCGCCTGGCCGGAAGAGACCGCGCGCGCGATGGTGCAGGCTTATGGATGCGATGGCATCATCACCAAACCAGTGGATACGCGCACGTTGGCACAGCAGGTCGCCGCCTACTTTGCTGCGCCGGAAGGCGCGTCGGAAGACAAGGGGCAGTGATTGTCGGCCTTGAATCCGCCTCTTGATCGTCCAATGCCGGGGCAGTTTGCGTGCGCGGCTGATTACGATTTTGACCGTTTAGCGAAGATTTACTCCGACGCTCGCACCGACTATATTGTTCCCATGCCTATGAACGGGCGTCGTATGCAGGAGTATGTGCGCTACTACGACGTCGTGCTGGACGCTTCGTACATCTCCATCGACGGCACCGCCAGCGCCGCGATGGAAACCGGGATCGGTATGCTCGGCCTGCGTGGGCAGCGCGCCTGGCTCACGCGATTGGGCATCATGCCGGCTTATCGCCGCCACGGCATTGCCTACACGCTGGTCGACCTGCTTCTGGAAGCTGCCCGTCGGCGCGGCGCGGTTCAGGCTCAGCTTGAGGTGATCGACGGCAACGACGCAGCGCATCAACTGTTTCGTCGCTTCGGCTTCGCAGATCGCCGCTCGCTGCTGGTTATTCGCCGGCCCCCTGCGGTGATCGCTTTCCCTGATGCCGGCTGTACGGTGGACTATCTGGACATCGAGGACATCGATACCTGTCTGGCCTCCCGACGAGATACCGCTTCCTGGATAGACGAATCGCAATCGCTCAATAATGCCGGCGGGTTGCATGGTCTGCGGCTGCACATGCCGGACGGGCGAAGCGGCTGGATCGTCTACCGGGCCGCGGCGTTTCAGCTTTCCCATTTCGCCTTTGACGCTCCCGATCCCGAGGTGTCCGCGCTGCTGCTCACTGCCGTGCACAGCCAGCACCCGCAGATGGATACGAAAGTCGAGAACCTGCCCGCCGACAGCCCGCACTGGAAGGCTTTTCAGCAGGTTGGCTATGTGGAGACCTTTCGCCGATTCGAAATGCTGATGCTGCTCTAACGTTCTCCCGTCATAATGAGGGGATTAACGCCGCATCGAAAGTGAACGGCTCGCATGAGCGAACCCGGTGAAGTTCGCACCCTGATCGTAGCGGACAGCCCCCTTGCCCGGGCTGGCATGGCCGCACTGCTCGACGGCGCGGGGATTGTCGTAGTAGGCGGGGTCGGCGATGAGATCGATCTGCTCGATGCCGTCACGGTTTACTATCCCGATGTCATCGTCTGGGATATGGGTTGGGAGCCGTTGAGCACGCTGGAGCGCCTGATCGACCTGCGCGGCCGGCCGCTTGTGCTGGCGCTCACGGCCGATCGCGGCACGGCGGTCGAGGCAGCGCCGGCGCTGCTTGGGACGGGTGTCAAGGGATTGCTCCTGCAGTCGGCCAGCGGCGAAGCGTTGTGCGCGGCCCTGCACGCGGTCGCCCAGGGGATGGTGGTGATTGATCCCATCGTCGCCTCGGCCCTGCACCCACAGGATGAAACTGCCGGTCTGGGCGAGCGCGTGCTCGCCGACTCGCTGACCGGGCGTGAGATGGAAGTCGTTCGCCTGATCGCCGAGGGCTTGCCGAACAAGACCATCGCTCGTCAACTGGGCATCAGCGAACATACTGTCAAATTCCACGTCAATGCCATCCTGACCAAACTGGGCGCTCAAAGCCGTACGGAAGCGGTGGTTCGGGCTACCCGTTTGGGCTTGATCAGCCTCTAGTCCCTAAACTTTCGGATAGGTCCTGTCCTCACCTCTTGAGCGATGTTGGCTCCCTCCGGTTCGCGTTAAAGTGGGGAGGTCAGACGAGGGCAGTTCCTGCCCCAAGTGGAGGACTCACCATGAGTATTCTTCAGGATCTTTCGAACGATTTGGCGGCCGCGGTACAGACCGCGAGCGCCAGTATTGTGCGTGTGGAAGCGAGGCGTCGCCTTGCCGCGACCGGTATCGTCTGGTCGGCTGATGGCCTGATCATCACCTCGAATCACGGCGTCGAGCGCGACGACAGCATTCGCGTTGGCCTGCCCAATGGCGAGACTGTGGAGGCGACACTGGTCGGGCGTGACCCCACGACCGACATTGCCGTCCTGCGCACGTCGGCCAGCCTGACCGCGCCGACCTGGGTCGAGAGCGATGGCATCAAGGTCGGTCACCTGGTGCTGGCGCTAGGCCGCCCTGAGGCGGATGTGCAGGCGACGCTCGGTGTGGTCAGCGCAGTCAGCGGAGAATGGCGCACGATGGCCGGCGGTCGCGTCGACGTGTATCTTCAGACGGACGTGGTCATGTACCCCGGCTTCTCTGGTGGTCCGCTGATTTCTTCGGGCGGCCAGATTCTCGGCATGAACAGCTCGTCTCTGGCGCGCGGCGTCAGCCTGACGCTACCGGCAGCGACCCTCAAGCGCGTGGCGGCGGCGTTGTCGACGCACGGGCGCGTGCGTCGCGGCTACCTGGGCGTGAGCGCGCAGCCGGTGCGCTTGCCCGCGGCGCTCGCCGGGCAGCTCAGTCAGGAGACCGGATTGCTGCTGGCGGCTGTCGAGCCGGACAGCCCGGCGAAGAAGGGTGGGCTGCTGCTCGGCGATACGCTCTACAGCATGGCCGGTCAGCCGATCCGCCAGATGGACGATCTGATGGCCGTCCTGAGCGGCGATCGCGTCGGACAGACGGTCCCGGCGAGCGTGGTGCGCGGCGGTCAGGCGATGGACGTGCAGGTCACGATTGGCGATCGGAACTAAGCGCATGGGCGACGTTTACGCGCGTCTCAATGCGGCTATGTCCGGCACCGTCGAGGGCGTGCTGCGTTCGGTGGTGCAGGTGCGCGATACGTCGCGCGGCGCGGGCGCGGGGACGATCTGGCACAGCGATGGACTGATCATCACCAATGCCCACGTTGCCCGCTATGGCGCTCTTCAAGTGGCGCTTCATGACGGCCGTGTCCTGCCGGCGACGGTGATCGCCCGGGATGAGGAACGCGATCTGGCCGCCCTGTCGATTGAGGCAAATGACCTGCCGACCATCCCGATCGGCAGCTCTCGCCATCTTCAGGCGGGTCAGTGGGTGATGGCGCTGGGGCATCCCTGGGGGGTGACCAACGCCGTGACCGGCGGTGTCCTGATCGGCGTAGGCAGCAACCTTCCGGAACTGAAGGTGATGCGCCAGGATTGGGTGGTGGCCGATCTGCACCTGCGGCCGGGCAACTCCGGCGGCCCCATGATCGATGTCGCCGGTCGGCTGATCGGCGTGAATACGCTGATGACCGGTCCGGGAGTCGGCGTGGCCGTAGGAGTGGATGCCGCCAAGCAATTCCTGCGCGATGCGCTCGGTGCGCGAACGAGCGAAGCGGCCATGCTCGCTACGGAGTACGTGTAGGACTTCGGCCCGGCGTAATCCGCCGATGTGACGGGGGCTGTAAAGCCTATCGCTTCCCGACAACCCAACAGCATTACCCCACACAGGGGCGGCAGTCCGCGCAAGCGGCTGCGGCCCCTGTTGTGTTGTTTGCCCGTCCTGGTTCGCACACATTTGAGATATGAGCGGCGCCTGAAGCGGTAATTCGGGACTCGGATTCCGACTGAAATATTGTGTAATATAGCATCAAGAAACGACCTCAGGCTCAATGATTCGCAATCACCTCCAGCCTCAGCGGATCCTGATGAGATTTGATGTCGACGGGCTAACTGAGCCGCTTGCGACGCCTTTTGAGCATTGGTGCTCAAACGAAAGCTGATTGTGATGGCCATCATCCTCATCGTAGACGACAACCCACGGAACACTCACGCGCTTCGGTTGGCGCTGCGGGATACGCATCATGTGATGTGCGAAGCGACGAATGGCAAGCAGGCGCTGGAGCTGGCCGACAGCATCAACCCTGATTTGGTCCTTTTGGACATCATGATGCCCATCATGGATGGCTTCGAGGTCTGTAAGGCGCTGCGTGCTTCGCCCCGGCATGCCCAGGTGCCGGTGATTTTCGTCACGGCGCTGGATGACAGCGCAGAGAAGGTGCGCGCCTTTGAAGTGGGCGGCAATGACTACGTCACCAAGCCTTTTTCGATGGTGGAAGTGGCCGCCCGGGTGAACGCCCACCTGGAACTGTACCTGAAGCGAAAAGAACTGGAAGGCATTCGCCAGAAGGAACTCGATTTTTTCCACCGGTTGAACGAAGCGCGCGACGATCTGCTGGAGCAGCTAAGGCACGACGTCAGAAGCCCTCTTGCTCGCATCAAGCTGGCCGCCTTTATGGTTGCCCGATCGGTTGAGGACGATGCGGTCCTTCATAAATACACCCAGACGATCGATCTCGCCGTCGAGGATGTGGTGAACCTGGTGGAAACCCTGACCGAGATCATCAAGCTCGAGACAGGACGTTACGTTCAGACGCGGCCGACCGTGCTGCTACCCTTTCTGGAGCAGATTGCCCTGTCGCACCGCGCTGCCGTCGAGCTCAACGGCATCACGTTTCGGGTCGATCTGGAAGCCATTGCGCCCGATATGACCTTTGAACTCGATCCGCCGCAAATACAGCGGGTGCTCGGGAATCTGATCGGCAATGCCGTCAAGTTCACCGATGCCGGCGGAACCATTACGCTGACGTGCAGCGTCGACAACGACCAACTGCGCATGTCGGTGGCCGACACCGGCTGCGGCATCGAGCCGGAAGCGCTGGAGAAGGTCTTCCAGCGTTTCTACCGGGCCGGCGCGGCGCGCGACCGAGAAGGGTCAGGGCTGGGGCTGTACATCGCGCGGCAGCTCGTTCTGCAACACCAGGGCGAAATTCACGTCGAGAGCGAAGTGGGCCGGGGGAGCACCTTCGTCGTCACCATTCCGCGCTCCACCTGACCCAAATCCCGCCGGTTCAAACGGCAGTCAGCTCGTCCTTCTCCAGATTCAGCCATGCCATCACTTCCGTCGGCAGGTCGACGGCCATTGCGTCAGGTTGGCCCGGAACTCCGCCGGCGTGGCGCACCCAACCAGCGCGAAGGTGTTCATCGGCAGGCTCATGACGTAGGCCATAGCCACCTGGGCGACGCTCAGCCCGCGTTCCTCCGCCAGCGCCTTGACCCGCGACAGGCGCGCAAAGTTGTCCTGCGTGCAGTAGCTTTGCACGGCAAGCTTGTCCATGTACGTCTCGAAGGTGTGCAGATTGTCCGGTGCAAAGCGGCCGGAGAAGAAGCCGCCGGCCAGGCTCGACCAGGCGAAGATGGGCATCTGCGTCTCCAAAGGTACCACTGGCGCGCCTCGGCATCGGCGCTGATGCTGACACAGCCTTCCCACGGCGCTTCCGCCTGACGGGCCAGGCTGAGGTTGGGGCTGCTAGCGACGAAGGGCGCCAGACCGTGCGCAGCGGCATAGGCGTTGGCCTCCTGGATGCGCTGATGGCTCCAGTTCGAGCCGCCAAAAGCGCGAATCCGCCCGGCGCGCAGGTGCTCATTGAGCGTTTCGACGATCGGACCGACCGGCACCGACGGATCGTCGCGGTGCAGCAGGTACAGATCGATGGTTTCAAACTTGAAGCGCGCCAGCGAGTCGTGGATGTCGGCGGTGATGTCGAAGGGCGTGACGCGTTTGCGGTCCTGGTTGTGGTGCGCGCCTTTGCCGATGATCACCACCTGCTCGCGGATGCCGCGGTCGCGCACCCACTGGCCGACCAACCGCTCGTTTTTGCCATTGCCATAAACGTGCGCGGTGTCAAACGTGGTACAGCCCTGCTCGAAGACGCCGTCCAGCAACTCAAAGCCCGGTTCGCCATCCGGGGATTCAATCATCAGGGTGCCCTGAACCAGCCGCGAGACGGGCTTGTCGATGCCGGGGATATGTCCGTATTCCATAAAATGCCTCCGTGAAGGTGCGGGTGCTCTGCACGGATCGTGACTCAACTCAGCCAGGTTGTCCAGAGGGTGGCTCAGGCCGATTCAGAAGGGCGTTCGGGTCAGGCGCTGGGCGAAGAGTCGGCGCGCAGGTAGAGATAGAGGGGCAGGGCCAGCGACAGCCCAACGGTGAAGCTGGCCGGCAGCACGATCCACCAGGGGCGTACGTCGTGCTTGCGAGAATCGGCGTACGACCAGACCCAGAAGATGACGAGAGAGATGATGACGTCGGCCGAGAAGCCGCCGGCCGCGCCGTTGACGAACAGGCTGGAGACGAATCGCGCCGGGTTGACGCCTTCGGTAAGGAAGAAGTTGCCGAAGAAGAGCCAGGGTACTATCGTGCCGATAATCATTGCGAGCAGGTAGAAATTCTTGAGCATGGATACGTCTTTCTGCCTAGAAAGCGTGACATGCACGAGAGCAATTGGCTTTGGGGTTCGTGGCCAAACCGCAGCTGGTGCGTCGTTCCCTAACGGCAGCAGGCGTTCAACCACAACCCCCATGCCATGCTCGCAGACTCAACGTCAGCTTTGCAGCGGACGCCGTTGTTCCGGCACCAGCGGGCTCTTGACGATCACAAACTGCGCCTGATCGTGCATGGCCTCGATGCAGTGCGCGTTGCAGTAGCTCATGCCCGAAAGCAGGCCGCCGCGCAGTTTCTTCAGCACCTTGCTGGCCTTGCCCTTGTACGGCGTGAAGGTCGTGCGCCCCTCCGGCACGTATTCGTCGGCGCGCGTCGTGCTCTCGCCCAGCGTGCGGCGCTTCTCGAAGGCTGTCGCTGAGGCCATGCCGCGCACCATCTTCTTGAGCATGCCGTCCTGCTCAACCGGTTCACCGGGGCTTTCTTCCGTGCCGGCCAGCAGCGAGCCGATCATGACCGTGTCCGCGCCCGCGGCGATGGCTTTGGCCACATCGCCCGGCTTGCGGATGCCGCCGTCGCCGATGATCGGGATGCGTTCCTGGTCGTGCATGAAGGCTTCGGCCGCGTTCATGATGGCCGTGATCTGCGGGATGCCCACCCCGGCCACATCGCGAGTCTCACACACGTAGCCCGGTCCCACGCCAACCTTCACGCCATCGGCGCCGCTGTCGCGCACGTATTTGGCGCCGTCGATGGTCGCCACGTTGCCGGCAGCGATCGGCGTGGTGATGCCCTAGACGATCTTCAGCCGCCGCAGGATCTCCTGCGTATAGTCAAGTTCACCATGGGCGATGTCCAGCACCAGCACATCGACTTCGGCTTCGACCAGACGCAGGGAGCGTTCGATATCGCCGTCCTGCACGCCAATGGCCGCGCCGACCAGCAGACGCCCTTTGGCGTCGAGGGAGGCGGTCGGGTAATTGTTGTAGTGCTCGTGGTCCTTGGTGGTGTAGACGCCCACCAGATGCCCGTCCTCGCGGACCACCGGCACCTTCTCGATCCGCCGCTGCCGCATGACCTCGACCGCACCTTCGAGCGTGGTGCCCGGCGGAACGGTCCACATGCTCGCGCGGCGTCATAACCTCGCGCAGGGGCGTGTCCGGCTCGCCGGCGTCGAAGTCGCGCGGGGTGGCGATGCCCAGGAAGCTGCCGTCGTAGGTCGGCCCCTCATAGACGATGACGTACCCCCGTTCCCGCTCGCGCAGCAGGCGCTGGGCGTCGGCGATCGTGGCACTGGCCGGGATCACCGGAGGGTGGTCTTCCATAACGCGCATTCGCTCCTTGACGCGCCGCACCTCTCTGACCTGGTCCTCCACGTTCATAAAGCGGTGGATTACCCCGAAGGACCCCCACAGCGCCATGGTGGTGGCCATGCGCCAGCCCGTCACGGTGTCCATGTTGGCGGACACAATCGGGATATGGATCTTCGGCATGCCGCGCACCACGGGCGCGGAAGTGTCGATCTCACCGCTGTAGCGTGAACGGATCGACGAGCGTCGCGGCACGAGCAGCACATCGTCGAAACCAAGACCATCGCCGAGGATTTTGGGGTTCGTGTTCATATCTGGGGCGCCTTACTGCGGTCCTTACGGATATCCACCGTATTGTTGTGGAGGGTGACCCATTTGTCGATACTGACCCAACCACCCTCTAGTTGTTGATTTTACCCAGTCGTCTTCATGCCTGCGGCGATACCGTTGATCGTGGCCAGCACGGCGTTGAGCAGCGCTTCCTGCTCGTTCGTCCCCGGCGCCGAGTCGCGCAGGCGGCGGAGCAAACTGGTCTGGATGTAGTTCAGCGGATCGACGTAGGGGTTGCGCCGTTCGATCGACTTCTTCATCACCGGCGTGTGATCGAGCAGATCTTCCGTGCCCATGATCCGGCAGATGTGTTGGCGGGCCAGGGAGTGCTCCTCGGTGATGCGCGCGAAAATGCGATCGCGCACCGCCGCATCGCGGACCAGATCGGCATAAAGACGGGCGATGTCCATATCGGCCTTGGCGATGTCCAGTTCGACATTTTCCACCAGCGCACGGAAGAAGGTCCAGTCGTGGTACATCTCCTGCAGCAGGGGGGAGCCATCCTGCTCGCCTCGCAGCTGCTCCAGCGCGCTGCCGATTCCAAACCAGCTCGGAATGATGGCGCGGCTCTGCATCCAGGAGAACATCCAGGGGATGGCGCGGATGGACTCGAAGCCGCCGGCGCTGCGTTTGGCCGGTCGGCTGCCGATGGGCAGGCGGGCCAGTTCGTTGATCGGCGTGGCCTGCTGCCAGTAGTCCAGGAAGCCCGGAGTTTCGTAGACGAAGGCGCGGTAAGCTTCCTCGCTGTACTGCGAAAGCCGCTGCATGGCCTCGCGCCACTCCGGCTTGACCTGCGGCCGGCTGGGCGCGCCGAGCGCGATCAGGGTGGCGTTCATGACCTGCTGCAAATGGCGGCGGGCGATGGCGGCGTTGGCGTAGCGGTAGGCGATGACTTCGCCCTGCTCGGTGATCTTGATCGGTCCCTTCAGCGCGCCCGGCGGCTGCGACAGGATCGCCCGATTGGTGGGTCCGCCGCCGCGGCCGATGCTGCCGCCACGGCCGTGGAACAGTTCGAGGGCGATGCCGTAGCGGTCGCAGGTTTCGGCGAGCGCCTGCTGGGCCTGGTACAGCCCCCAGTTGGAGGCGAAGTAGCCCCCGTCTTTGTTGCTGTCGCTGTAGCCGAGCATGATCTGCTGGCGTCCGCCGCGGGCTTTCAGATGCGTCTGGTACTGCGGGTTCTCGAAGAGCGCCGACATGATCGCCGGTGCGCTCTCCAGATCGTCGATCGTCTCGAACAGCGGCACCAGATCGACGGCATCGGCCACGCCGACCTCGCGGGCGAAGAGCAGCAAAGTCAGCACGTCGCTGGGGGCGGTGCTCATGCTGGCGATCACACTGTCAATCACGACCGTGCCATAGGTGCGGTGCGCCTTGCCGATCATCCGCCAGGTCTGAATGACCCGCTGCGTAGTTTCGGAAAGCGGGGCTTCGCTCGGGAAGAAGGGCCGCGGGCTGGCGATCTCGGCGGAGAGGATGCGCTGCTTCTCGGCCTCATCCAGATCGGTATAATGCTCGACCTGCCCGTAGTAGCGCAGCAGTTCGTCCATGGTCGAGCGGTGCAGGCGGGCGTCCTCGCGAATGTCGAGGGGCACCATGTGCAGACCGAACAGCTTCACTTTGTCCATCAGGCGGCGCAAGGTGCCATCGCCGACGCAGCGCCCACGATTGCCCAGCAGGCTCTTGCGCACGAGTTTCAGGTCGTGCAGCAGTTCTTCGTGCGTGCGGTATTCGTCGCGCTCCAGCTTGTCCCAGATCAAGGCCATGACCAGCCGGTAAATTTCGTCGGAGTCGCGGTCGGGGAAGCCGGTTTTCGATACCCAGCGCATCATCTCCTGGGAGACGCCGATCTCGTCGATTGACTGCGTCAGGTGGTCGCGTAGGACGGCAATCTCCTGCTGATAGATCTGCCGGGCGGTGGCGCGCATTTTGGCCAGCGTCTCCAGCGTCGCATCGGCGGTCACGTTGGGGTTGCCATCGCGGTCACCGCCGATCCACGAGGCGAACTGGAGCACGTTGGGCAGGTCGTCCCAGTCGCCTTCCGGGTAGATCTGCTCCAGCGCGGCGCGCAGATCCTCGTAGAGATCGACCGTCTGCTCCATGATGACCGACGTGATGAAGTACAGCCCGAAGTCGACCTCGTCGTCCACCTTCGGCCGCGAGGCGCGGGTGGGACGGGTCTGCCACAATTCCTCGATCTCTTCGCTGAGAGCGATCTCGATGGCGCGGCGTTCGCGGGCCAGCGTGATCTCCTGCGCGCGGCTGGCCAGCAAATCGGCGATGTGCCGCAGCTTGATCAGGATCTCCTTGCGCTTCGCCTCGGAGGGATGCGCGGTGATCACGAAGCGCACGCGCAGCCGTTCCAGCACGCCGTGGACCTCGTTGGCCTTCACGCCGGCGGCGCGCAGGTCGCGGATGGCCGCTTCGATGTTTTCCGACAGCCGGTCCTCCGCCTCACGGGCGCGCAGCACGCGGATGCGCTGCTGGTCCTCGGCGATGTTGATGAGCTGAAAATAGTTGCTGAAGGCCTTGGTCAGGACGCGCAGCGAGTCGAGCGGCAGGTCGCGAATGGTGGTTTCCAGGGCTGTCGCCGCGGTGTCGTCGTTCTGCCGGCGCGCCTTGGCCAGCGCGCGCACTTTTTCGACCAGTTCGAACGCTTCGTCGCCGTGCTGGTCGCGAATCACCATGCCGAGCAGATTGCCCAGCAGACGAATATCCGTGCTCAACGCACTGGCGAGGTCGTTTTCCTGCATCGTTGTCTTCCTCACGGTCTGGATCATGGTGATCTTACCGCAGACGGCGCGAAAAACGAGTCGCGCGGATGGAGAACTGAGCGGCTCCTGCTTGGCGGTTCTGCACAGCCTGACTGAACCCCTGCGCCCACAATGACGGTAGAATCGTCGTCGACCGGTCTGTACAGATCCAGGTCGGAATTCGAGAACTCAACGAAAAGAGGACGTGTGATGAGTCGCCTCGACAGTTTTAGTTCGTACGTGGAAGCCGCCAGAGTGTCATGGGACTGTCCTGGCGCTGCGGTCGCCGTGGTTCGCGGGGATGACGTGCTGTATCGGGAGGTGTTCGGTCACCAGGATGTCGAAAACCAGATTCCGGTGACCCAGGATACCCGCTTTGCCATGGCCTCGGTCACCAAATCGTTCATCGCCATGGCCGTCGCGCTCCTGGTGGACGAGGGCAAGCTGGAGTGGGACAAGCCGGTTCGCGAATACATGCCAGAGTTCATCCTGGACGATGCCTATGCGACTCAGCACGTCACCATCCGCGACATGCTCTGCCACCGCACCGGCATGCCCCGCCATGATTTGTCGGCCTGGCGGCGCGACATCCCCCTGGCCGATTTCGTCAAGGGCATGAAGCACTTCAAGTTCAGCGCTTCGTTCCGCGAGAAGTTCCAGTACAACAACCTGATGTACTACGCGACTGGCTACCTGATCGAGAAGCTCTCCGGCCAGCCATTTGATCAGTTTGTTCAGCAGCGCATCTTTGGGCCTCTGGGCATGACGGCCTCCAACTTCCAGCCGGAGCCGCCGCTGCCCGGTCAGGAGACGGCCTGGGGTTACCGCATCGACCGCGACGACGAGGGGCGGCTGAAGCAGCTTGTTCGCACCGAACACGGCAAGTTCACGCAGTTGTCGCCCGGTGCGGCGGGAGCGCTGTTCTCCACGATGGCGGATCTGACGCAGTGGCTCAAGGTTCATGTGAACCAGGGGCGCATCGGCGAGACGCAGTTCGTGTCGCCCAACAACCTCCAGCAGATGCATCTGCCGCAGATGGTGATCCCAGGGGGTGGCATCAGCGAGGCTCTGACGGGCAATACCATCTTCAACTATGGCCTGGGCTGGTTCGTGGAGCCGTATCGCGGCTATACCCTGGTTCACCACGGCGGCAACCTGGAAGGTTACAGCCTGATCATCGGCTTTGTCCCGGCAGAGAAGTTGGGTGTGGTCGGCCTGACCAACATTGGCATGATGCCGCTGCGCGACGTGATCCTCTACGAAGCCATCGATAGGGCGCTCGACTTGCCGGATCGCGACTGGAACGCGCGCTACCATGGCCTGTTCGACCCGATCATCGTCGGCATGGCCAGGGGCAAACAGACGGCCGCGGCGGAGCGCATTGCGGATGCTTCGCCAACGCATGCCCTCGACGCCTACGTCGGGGTGTATGCCGCCGACGGTTACCCGGATGTGGCCGTACGACGCGAAGGGGATGGCCTACAGGCCTCGCTGGTCAACAGCATGGATTGGTCGACGCTGCGCCACTACCACTACGATCTGTTCGAGTGGCACCACGTCGACTTCGACAACTGGGCGAAGGTGAGCTTCGTCGTCAACGAGAACGGCGAGATCGATGCCGTGTCCGTGCCCATCGAGCCAGAAGTAGACAACGTGGTCTTCAAGCGCAAGCCGCTGGTTCTACCGCAGGATGTCATTGACGCCCTGATCGGTGTGTATGAGCCGCCGGTCGACGGCATGCTGATCACCGTGACGAGCCGCGACGGCAAGGTCTATCTCACGGTTCAGGGGGGAACGCCGGACGAGATCAAGCCGTACAAGCTCGACGAGTCGATTGTGGGTCTGGCCTTGAAGCGCACCCGCTTCGACTTTGTGCGCGAGCAGAACCAGATCACCTGCCTGGTGATGAAGTCGCCCGGCATGACGCTGGAGGCGCCGCGGAAGGGCTAGGACAGGAATGAGGAATGAGTGATGAGGAAGAGCGGCGCTGCATAGATCCTGGGCTTGCCGTCTGGCTGACAGTCGCACGCAGCACTCAATACTATCTCATCCCTCACCGCTTCCCTTCAGTACAGCGACTCCAGGTCGATCACGCCTTTCTCTTTGGCGCGGCGCATCGACCAGCGGTAGACGAAGGCCGCCGCGACCCACAGCGCGACCGACATGGCCAGCAGCACCAACGCCAGGCTCGTATTGGTCCAGGCGGCGAAGGTCGGGAAGCCGATCATGTTTTCCCCCAGCAGCGCGCGCCGCATCGCCTCCAGCCAGTAGGTGGCCGGGAAGATCATGCCGAACTGGCGCAGCAGTGGCGGCAGGATGTCGAGCGGGAAGAGGGCGCCGGTGAACAGATAGAGCGCGCCGGAAATGAGTTCGCCTGCCTGCCAGGCGTTGCGGCCAAGCTGAAACGAAAACGCCCCGATGATCAGGCCCAGCCCGGACAGCGACGTCAGCCCGAGGGCGATGCTGACGAGCAGGAAGGGCAGGTCAATCGACGCGAATGAGATCGGGATTCCGAAGAGCAGCGCCCCGAAGACGATGACGATCACGGTCGAGATGGTGCCGATGATCAACCGGGCGGCGCCGCGTCCACACAGGTATGCATAGCCGATGAGCGGTGAGGTATAGAGCTGCTTGGCGGTGCGATAGTGTTCGCGGTCGTCGATCACCGCCCAACTGATGCCCGCCAGAACCCCGCCGACGATGATATAGAGCGCATTGCCCAGGTAGATGTAGGCGAAGATCGGCTCCTCGGTGGCGCCATCGGTGATCACGCTGTACATCACCACCAGGATCATCACGCTGGCGATCGGCCGGGCAAAGGAGTAGATCGCAAACAGGATCGGGTCGGCCCAATTCGATTCGATTTGCCAGCCCAGCCAGGCGCCGAGGATAAACGAACGCAGCGCGTCACTGCGCCCGATGAACGGGATGCTGAGCAGGCGGTCGGCAAAACCCATGGAGCGGTCTTTAACCGCCGGGGTGATGGACGTGGACATGAGTTAACGCCTCCGTTCGATCAGCCGGCCTTCGCGCCGCCCGATTTGTTCGAGTTTGGCCAGCATGAAACGGGCGCCGACCAGAAACAAGACTGACAGCGCGAGCAGGATGGCGGCTTCGACTTCGACTGAAAGAAAACCCAGAGCCTCCCCGGCGAAGAGAAGCTGACGCATGGCGTCCATCCCCAAGGTGAGCGGGATGAGCGAGGAGAAGGCCGCCACCCAGAAGCCGAGGGCGCGGACCGGAAAGTAAAATCCGGAGGCGAGATAGATCGGCTCCTGGAGCAGGTTGGCCAGGTGCCACGCCTCGCGCCCCGAGGCCAGAAAGACCGCCGCGAACATCATGCCCATGCCGTAGAGTGCGACCATGGTCAGCAGGAAGATGACGATCAGCAGAGGGATACTGCTGATGGTATAGCTGACCTGAAAGGCCAGCGAACAGACAACCAGGATGATGGCCGCGCGCGTCACAGTCATGACGAAACCGCCGACCGCCATGCCGAGCAGGATGGCCATCAGCGAGCCGGGGCTGAGGATGTAGATCTCCAGGTTGCCGCCTTCCTTGTCCCAGTAGAGCTGGCTGGCCATGGCCCACAGGATGTTCAGCCAGAAGGCCGTCATTGCCCCGCCGAGGACGACAAAGCCGACGTATTCCTGCGGCGCGCCGACCGCCTGATAGACGAAGACGTAGCCGACCGTCGAAGCCAGCGGCAGGATGGTCTCGAAGAACAGCCAGCTTCGCTCGCGAAGGAGCGATCCGATGATGCGCGGGTAGGCGCGCCCCCACATGGTCTGCCAGAACAGGGCGGCGCCGGTGGCTTTTCGAGCCAGCGGACGCTCGACGGTGTTGTCGGTCATTCCGGTTTACCTCCGCTGTTCTGGTTGGTATCCTCGTCGAGTCGGCGGCCGACCAGTTGAATGAAGACGTCCTCCAGGGTTGGCTCGCATTTCTCCAGCGAGAGCAGGCCGGACCCGCGCCCGGCCAGGTGCGACAGCACCTCCGGCAGCGCATCTTCGCCGTGCAGCGAGAGGCGGAGCTGCGTCGAGTCGGTGTGGTCGGCGATGGTCACGCTGCGCACGCCGGGGACCGCCTCGACGACGTTTTCCGGCGAGGTGGGCTTGCGCAGCGGCTGGATCTTGAGGTCGAAGATAGTGTCCGCCTGCACGCGGCGCTTGAGGTGCTCGGGCGTATCGCAGATCAGCACCTTGCCCTTGTCGATGATCGCCAGTCGATCGCACAATTCGTCGGCCTCGGCCATGTAGTGGGTGGTCAGGAGCAGTGTCCGATCGGGATTCTGCTGCATCCAGTCCTTGACGAAGCCGCGCACGTCGCGCGCTGCCGTCACGTCCAGGCCGAGGGTGGGCTCGTCGAGGAAGACAACGCTGGGGTCGCTGATGAAGCCGCGGATGAAGTTCATCTTCTGGCGAAGGCCGGTCGAGAGATCGCTGATCTTGGTGCGGCGGCGGTCGTAAATGCCGACGAGCTGCATCATCTCGGCCAGTCGGCTTCTGATGAACGTATTGTCCAGGCCGTAGAAGCGGGCGAACATCCACAGGTTCTCTTCGACGGTCAGGAGGCCGAAGCCGCTGGTCTCGCCGCCGCTCACCATGCTGATGCGGCGGCGCACTTCCTGCGTCTGGGTGGCCACGTCCAGGCCGTCAACCCGGGCCATCCCGCTGCTGGGCAGGAGGAGCGTCGCCAGAATCTTGATCAGGGTTGTCTTTCCGGCGCCATTGGGGCCCAGCAGCCCGAACAATTCACCGCGCGGCACGTCGAGCGAGACGCCATCCAGCGCGGTCAGGGACTTGGCATCTTCCTTACGTCGGGTGCCGCGAATCTTGTAGACGCGGCGCAGATCGTGGGTTTCAATAGCCAGTGGAGCAGCGGACATTCGTCTTCTCGCTTCCTGACAGGGATCGTCACTTCTGTAAGAGCAACGCTCAGCACTGAACCATGCTGAGCCATTGCGTCATTCTAAGAACTATCGCTGTCCATCATAGAAGATGGCATAGCGCGCGTCAAGCGGCCGGATGCGCATCCATCCGCCTGGGCCCCAGCCGTGCGGCAGTTGTGGCCCTAAATGCATTCCTGATCATCGTCCTGATGCCGGTGGTTGCTTTGCCGGCAGGGGCACAGGCTAATCAGGAGGGGGCGCCGGGAATGGACGATCCCTACTTCCCGAACCTGGGGAACGGAGGCTATGACGTCCAGCACTATACCATCGATCTCCGTTTCGATGTCCTGAACAACCAGGTGGAAGGCTCAACCACCGTCGAGGCACAGGCCCTGCACGATCTCAGCCGTTTCAACCTGGATTTCCAGAAGATCGACGTCGAGGCGGTTCAAGTCGATGATACAGACGCCGCGTTCGAGCATATCGGCGGCGAGTTGATCATCACGCCCGCGGCGGTGATCCCTGAGGGCCAGGCATTTGGCGTCGAAGTCGCCTATGGCGGCAGCCCGTCCTCGTATCCCTTCAAGCAGACCATTGCCGATCTTGGCTGGTATGACCTGGGCGATATGTTGGTTGGCATGGGCGAACCCGCCGGTTCTTCGACCTGGTTTCCGGTCAATGAGTATCCGACCGACAAAGCGACCTACACCTTCCGGTTGACCGCGCCGCTGCCGTATATGGCGGTGGCCAACGGTGTTCTGGTCGAGACGATCGAAGAGGGCGATCTCAGAACGTTCGTGTGGGAGATGCGCCATCCGATGGCCAGCTACCTGGCCGTCGTCGCGGTCGGAGAATTCACTGAACTTCCTGACGAGATGGACGATGGGACACCAATCCGCAACTTCGCGCCGCCCGAACTGGCGCGGCGCGCGGAAATGGCCTTTGCCGTGACCGAGCAGGTGATCACCTTTTTCGAGAAGACGTTCGGAGAATACCCGTTCGAATCGGTCGGAGGGCTGGTGGTCGACGGCGGCTTCGGTTTCGCCCTGGAGACGCAGGGGATGCCCATCTACGACGCGCTGATTATCCGCGCGCCGTTCGAGTTCTCCGAGGAGTTCGTCGCGCATGAGCTATCGCATCAGTGGTTTGGCAACAGCGTCAGCCCGGCCCAGTGGGACGATATCTGGCTGAATGAGGGCTTCGCGACGTATTCCACATGGTTGTGGCGGGAGCACAGCGGTGAAGCAGGCATCGTTTCCAATCTGGCGCAGGGGCTCTACCTGGCACTGCGAGAGGCGCGCCCGCGGCCGGGCATCAACCCGGCGGATATCCCGGTGACCGGTGACCCAGGCGTCGAGGCGCTGTTCAGCAACTCACTGGTCTATGGACGTGGCGCGCTCACGCTGCATGTCCTGCGGCTGCGCGTCGGCGATGAGATCTTTTTCGACATCCTGCGGACCTACTACGACCGCTTCAAGTACGGGAATGCCTCCACTGGAGATTTCATTGCCGTCGCGGAGGAACTGAGCGGCGAAGATCTGGCGGCGTTCTTCGAGACCTGGCTTTACCAGCCCACAGTCCCGGACGTCCCCGAACTGGCCCTGTGAGTTTCCGGTAGAATAATCCCCGTCGAGCACAGACGGGGATTTGTTGTATGGCTTACCTGGCCCGTGTCAGTGAACTGCCTTCCGCCGAACACCTTACGGAGGAAGAGCGCAGGCTGCTGGAAAAACGCTTTGACGCCAACGAATTCGAGTTGAACTTCGAGGGCGAGGCGATCGAGTGGGGACTGATCGAGGAGGTCGAGGTTGCCGAGGCCGCCTGGCAGAACAGCCCGTCGGGATGGGTGGTCCGCAATCTGCTCTATCGCGGCGATCGCTACCACATCGGCGTCTATTTCGGCAAACAGGAACTGGTGCTGACCAACGTCACTCTGGAGGTCGCCCGCCACATCGTGCACACCATCGCCTACCACAGCCCACATGACGTGCGCTACATCGGCGTCGAGGGCGTTGTTCCCGTCCGGGGGGATGGCGCGTGAGACTGGTGGTTCTGCCCCTGCGGATTGGCCTGATGGCGATGCTGCTGGCCGGCGCGGCCTGTTCGCCGCAGGAGCAGGCCGCCGACCCGCCGATTGCGCGGGGGACAACGTTGACTCTGGCGCAGACCCCACAGACCGATCCCCCGGTGCTGATCCCCAGCGGGGGACGGTTGCTGGCTTTCTGGATAGGCTCCGACGAACGGGGTGTCCACCAGGATGCGCGCATTGTCCATCAGGATGCGCTGGAGCGGGTGGTGACACTGCCGCTGCCGCCGATTCACCCCTATGCGCAGGACGGTCTCTCCGCGCCGGACGGCTCGGCGCTGCTGTTCTGGCTGGACGAGCACCCCGAGACTCCGGAGCGGGCCGCGCTCTACGCCGCCTGGATCTCCGCCAATCTGGAAGTGGAACGCGGGCCGGTGCAGGTTTCGGACATGCCCGTCTACCAGTACGCACTGATGACCGATGCCGCGGGCGGTGCCTGGGCCGTTTGGAGCGGCGGCGCGGCCGGCGAACCGGCGCTCTTTGCCCGGCAGATCGACTACGAGGGACGCCCGCTAGAGGCGCGCCAGATCTTTTCGCGCGGCGCCTACCCGGCGCTGACCTACGACGCTCTGGGACGTCGCTGGTTGTTCTGGCTGGCCAACGGGCAGATCTGGCGAGGTCAGTTCGAGAATGGGCAGCTTGCCGGAGAGCCGGAAGCGCTGACGGCCGCGCTCCAGTTAGGGCCAGGCGACCGGCTCACCGGCCTGAAGGCGGGAAGCGATGGCACCTTCGGTTATCTTTTCTGGAATGTCGCCCGCGCAGCCGGGGCGGCCGAAACGTGGATGATCGTCGGCAGCTTCAACGATCCGTACTGGGCGCAGCCGCGCCGCTTGAACGATGAAGCGGGCGCGCCGGTGCGTTTTGCCGCGCCGCTCGATCAGCCGGCGGCGCCGCTGCCCGTGGCGATCCTCCAGGGGGATGCGCTGGTGCTGCGCTACGGCGAGGCCGGGTTGCTATCCGACCCAATCGCCGTATTGTCTCCGCTCGACCTGCTGCGCGCGCCGGCGCTGCGAGCACAACCCGACGGCGAGCTCGTGATCGCCTGGGCGTCCCCCGGCGGCGCCGCGGCCTCGCTGAATCTGCTGAGGGTGGAACGGTAGCGTTGCGCGAAGGCGAGTCAGAAGGACAATACAGGGGGGGGGGGGGGGCCGAGGGCTGAAGCGCCTCGGCTACATAACCGACAGGTCCACTGAAGGGACCAAAAAGATGAGCCTGCGTTTAGCTCCTTTAGTGAGCTTGTCTTTTGCTAGCCGATGGGCTTCAGCCCTCGGCGGTGAAGCGCGATCCAACCTGATCCGGAACTGTTCATTTAGGTCAGCTATCATTCCTTCTCTTCTAGCATGCATTCATGCGGTAGAACAGCTCCAGCACGCTTTCCGCGGCGTCGGCCAGATCGTCCTGTCCGTCGACCGCGGCGCGCTCCCTGGCGGCGCGGATGCCGGTCTCATGCACATTGCTGAAGTCACCAATAGGGTAGACGAAGCGTTCGGGGGAACCAGCCGGGGCGTCGAGATTTTCGCCCAGGTACCAGCGGGAGGCCTCATCGACGCCGTGCGTCGCAGCGAACCGGGCCAGGGCTTCCGGTGTGGGCCGGTTGTCACGCCACACCGAGTTGATCCGATACTTGCCTTCGCCGATCAACTGAAGCGCGTGCTCAACCGCCGTCGGGTTGACTTTCACCTGCATGGGCGTTTCTCCTCAGCTTTGCGGTAAAGGTTCGACGCCGCACCGCGACTGAGTCTTACGCCTGCCGGAAGACAACCCGATAGGTGATGACCGACCGGTCGCCGTTGGGCGTCGTGCAGGGCACGGCGGAGAGCGGCTGCTGTACCGGGTCGGCCCGCCCGGGCATGTCGACAATGTAGTCGATGCCGGAGTCCATCTGGAAGTCGGCATAGGACGCGCCGCGCTCGGGAATCAGGCCGGTGAAGAAGCGGCTTTCGCCGCCGTTCCAGCGGGCGCGGATCTCCATGCCGGGAATGCCGGTCGCACCGTTGGCCTCGAAGACTTCCACCACAATCAGCCCGGATCGCTCCATCGTGCAGGAGGTGGTCACGGTGACAAGGATGAAGTCGTTGGTCGGCGGAGAAGTCGGCACGACGATGACCGGCGGGGTCGGAGAAGCCAGCCCGCTGGCCGGCGTTGGCGTTTTGGACGGGGGCGGTGTCAGGGTGATGGTCGGTGTCGGCAGATCCAGTTCGACCACACCGGCAACCTGATTGTCTCCCATGGGGATGAGTTCGTCGGCGCACCCGGTGCGGCCCTGCAACCGGTACAGGTGCATCATGGCGCGGACGGCCTGCAAACCGCTGGTGTTGTTGACGTATCCGGTCGAGGCGAGCTCGCAGGCTACGTCGGCAACGCCCTGGATGGGATCGCCAGGGGAGCGCATCGCCACGAGCCGCTCGACGGCGCGGGGGAGATCGCTGTCCTGGGCGAAAGCCAGCGCGACAGCGGCGGTGTAAGCGGCGCGGCCCTCGGCGTCGAGCTGCCACGGAGCGGTGTCGGCCGGATCGACCGGGGCGAGAAGCCACGTGTAGGCGAGTGCGCCGCCCATGCCCAGGATCAGGCCAAGGACGATGCCCAGGATTGAGAATGGACGCCTCGGTCGTTCGTAGCGACTGCGCGCTGGCTTCGCGGTTTCGGTGGTGGACTGGCTCATTCGCTTACCCGGCCTGGTTGACCTGTCGATAGGGCTCCATGATAGGCGTCAACCGTCCGACCCCTTCGGCGAGAGTCACCAGGGCGCGGATCTCGTTGATGCTGCGCGACGTGCTGATATAGCGCTCGGCGGTGTCCTGGACGTACTGCGCTACGTTCTCGACTTCCAGAGGACGCAGGCGGTCCAGCGCGCCGCCGAGATCGCGATCGTTCATATATCCCTGGGCCACCATGACCGTGTAGTCGTCACGGTAGCGCTGAGCGAGACTCTTCATCGGGCTGTCCGTAACCTGAACGGGGAACTGCACCCAGCCAAGGTACAGCCCGATGCCGATGCCGATGAGAAGTGCGATGAGCAGGGATGTCAGGAAGCGCATAGGTGGTCAGTTCTTGTTCAGGCGTTCTCGGGCATAGCGACGGACCAGCGTCAGGATGCCCATCAGGCCCGTGCCTTTGCCCATCGAAATTTCTTTGCCGAAAATGTCGAAGATGATGTCGTCGCTGATACCTGCGACCAGTTCAAGCGGTTGGCCGGCGAGCGTCTCGTTGATGATCACCGCCATCGCCATCGCCGACAACCCCTGCGGATTGAGCACGTCGAAGTAGAAACGGACCGTGCCATCCGGTTGGTCGGCGGCCCAGACGAACGCTTCGGATTCGCAGGCCGGGGCGCGGTGGCGCTCGTCGTAGGGCTGCACGGCGATCTCCGGCGGCACCTTCACCTCATCGAAGCGATCGGCGATCTCAATGAGCATTTCGGCGCGCTCGCGCCGGTCGGTGATGGACTTGATGTCCGCCACCAGCTCATCCAGTTTTTCGGGATACTGTGACATGGTGATCCGTCCATAATCCTGTCAACGGCGTGGCAGAACGCACAGCGGGCGCCAGACGGCACGCTGGGAACAAACCACGATAGTACCACGTTTTGCGTTGAAGGATGATGCGCCGGTGAATCCGCCGTATGAGACGGAGGCAGGTCTAGCCGCTGTGTTCGCGGATGAACCCCTCGATGGTCTTGATGAGGCCCGGCAGCGCTGCCTGAAGCGCCGGCGAAAGCGTGTCGGCAATGTCAAAAGTTTGCGCGACCACGGTGATCAGATGGGTGGGAGGGGCGCCGCCATAGAGCATCGCGGCCGCTGTCAGCAAGCGTTCCGGAGTGACATTGTGGCTGAAGGCGCCCTCGCCAGCGTCTGGCGTGACGGCCCGGATGTGCAGCTCACCAGGCGTCTGCCCGAGATCTGCCACATCCAGCGCGTCGATGAAGAAAGCCGCGGCGGCGCGGCTGAGGGGTTCGGCGATTTCCGGGGCGAGCTGGGTGACTGCCATCACGTCGGCCTCGGGCATCCGCTCGCGGAGAGCCTCGGCAATGATCTGGCCGAGGCCGTCATCTCCACGAACAAGGCTGCCGTAGCCGACGATCAGGCATGTCACAGGAGAAAGCCTAGCGCTTGACTTCGTCTACGAGGCTGCCATCCGGCGCGACAAGCTGGATGTGCAGCGGCATCTGCCCAACGGCGTGGGTGGAGCAGCTCAGGCAGGGGTCGAACGAGCGAATGACCGCCTCAACTCGATTCAGCATGCCTTCGTGCAGCGCCGCGCCTTTCACGTACTTGCGGGCCACCTGATAGACGCTGCGGTCCATCGCCAGATTGTTGTGGCCGGTGGCGATGATCAGATTGGCTCGCGTGATCAGGCCGTCGTCGTCGATCCGTAGTGATGGATCAGCGTGCCGCGCGGCGCTCGCTGACGCCGACGCCCTCTCGGTTGTTCGGAGCGGCAAAGGCGCGAACGTGCGTGCTCAGAATGGTTGGCGTGTTGAGAAGCTGGTTGATCTTCTCGAAGCAGTACAGGATCTCGATCAGCCGGGCATAGTGGAAATGGAAGCTGCTGTGATGATCGAGCGTGCGGAAGTAGCCGAGTTCTTCGTCGGCGCGCGGCGTTCCGCACGACCGGACCAGGTTCAGGCGGGCCAGAGGGCCGACGCGGTAGATGCCGTTCGGGTAGCCAATCGGTCGGTAGAACGGCGACTTCAGATACGACCAGGGTTCGACCGCCTCGCCGATGTAGCTGTTGTAGTCGGCCGGGTCCAGGCCGTCGGCGATGACGTACTTGTTCGCATCGACAAAGCGGATGCGGCCGTCGTACATCTCCAGCGTGCCTTCAGAATTGACCAGGCCCATGAACATCGTGTGAAGAGCGCTGAAGGCCTGAATCTCATCGGCAAAGCGGTCGATGACGCCGCGGAACCATAGCATGGTGCGCTGAACAGTGTCGATGCCCTCGGCCAACACGGCCAGGATGGCGTCGCGCGTTTCGGTGGTCAGCGCCTGGTTGACGCCGCCGGGCACCACCCAACCGGGGTGGATGCGCTTGCCGCTCAGCAGTTCGATGATCTGCTGGCCCATCTGGCGCAGTCGGACGCCATCTCGCGCCAGTTGGGGCTGCACCGCGGCGATGCCGAACAGATTACGCTGTGCCGGGTCACCGTCCATACCCAGGAGCAGGTCCGGGGCGGACAGGTAGAAGAAACTGAGCGCGTGCGATTGGGCAATCTGCGCCAGATTCAGGATGCGCCGCAGATCGGCAGCGGCCTGTGGAATGCTGACGGCCAGGAGCTGATCGCAGGCCTTGGCCGAGGCGATCAGGTGGCTGACCGGGCAGATGCCGCAGATGCGCGACATCAGAGCCGGCATTTCGTGGAAAGGACGCCCCTCGACAAACTTCTCGAAGCCGCGAACTTGCGTCACGTGGAAATGCGCATCGTCCACATTGCCCGCGTCGTCGAGCGTAATGGTGATCTTGGCGTGCCCCTCGATGCGAGTGACCGGATCGATGGAGATGGTTTGCGTCACGGTTCCTCCTATGCGCCGAAGCGCGTCTTGCCGGCGACGTTGGTCTGGCGCTCTGCCAGGAGATCGGACAGGGCGTTGAAGATGGTATTCGCCGAGGGTGGGCAGCCAGGGATGAAGACATCGACCCGGACGACCGTATGCACGGCGCGAACGACAGGCAACAGCGGCGGCAGCTCGGTGGTCGGGAGCTGAGGATTGATCAGGCCCTGGTCAAAGTAGGCGCGCTGAAGGACTGGCTCCGCGCCAATGGTGTTGCGCAGCGCCGGGACATTGCCGGTCACGGCGCAGTCGCCAAGCGAGACTAGCGTCTTGGTATGGGCGCGAATCTTGCGGATTTTGTCCAGGTCGCCCTGATTGCTGACCGACCCTTCGATCAGAGTGATGTCCACCATCTCAGGGAAGTCCTTACGGTCGACCAGCGGGCTGTAGACCAGCTCGATCTGATCGGCCAGGGCCAGCAGGCGCTCATCGATATCCAGGAACGACATGTGGCATCCGGAACAGCCGTCGAGCCATACGGTGGCGAGCGATTTCCGTGTCATTTTGTGTTCTCTCGCATCTGTGCGATATACGTCAGGAAGGTGTTCCGGTGCGTCATCTCGCCGACGGCATTTCCCTTGAAGAAGAGGGCGCCGGTCGGGCAGACCTGTACGCACTTACCGCAACTGGTGCAGGTGGTCGAATCTCCCCAACGCTCGTTCAGATCGGTGATCACAATCGAACCGACGCCGCGCCCGAGGACATCCCAGGTGTGCGCCCCTTCGATCTCATCGCAGACGCGCACGCAGCGCGTGCACAGGATGCACCGATTGTCGTCATGTCCAAATCGCTCGTGCGAGGCGTCGACGCCTCGGCGCGGGGCCAGGTAAGGCAGATGGATATGGTCGATGCCGAGCGCGACGGCCATCCCCTGTAATTCGCAGTGTCCGTTGACCACACAGACAGAGCAGATGTGATTTCCTTCGGCAAACAGCATCTCGACGATCATGCGGCGATAATGCGTGAGCCGTTCGCTTTCAGTTCGCACGTCCATGCCTTCGGTGACACGGGTCGTGCAGGCGGGTAGCAGCTTGTTGACGCCGGTGACTTCCACCAGGCACAGCCGGCACGCGCCGACGTTGCTCAGACCATCAAGCTGGCACAGTGTGGGGATAGGAATGCCATTTTCGCGCGCTACGTCGAGGATGCTCTCATCCTCGCGTCCGCTGACATCCTGGCCATTGATCTTCAGTGTTGCGACGCGAGTCATAGGGCATACTCCTCGTGAGCAATCTTGCACACGCCGGCGGGACAGACGTGATCGACAATATGCGCGAGATACTCATCGCGGAAATAGCGCAGGGTACTCAGGACGGGGTTGGGAGCAGCCTGACCCAGACCGCACAGGCTGGTGTGACGGACCATGTCGCACAGTTCTTCCAGCACTTCCAGGTCCTGGAGGCGCGCCCGGCCTTTCGAGATTTTGTCCAGCAGCCGGTACATCTGCGCAGTGCCGACGCGGCAGGGGATGCACTTGCCGCAGGATTCGGTCATGCAGAATTCCATGAAGAATTTGGCGACGTCGACCATGCACGAGGTCTCGTCCATCACGATCATGCCGCCGGATCCCATAATCGAGCCGACCTGGGCCAGCGACTGGTAATCGACCGGCATGTCGAGATACTGCTCCGGGATGCAGCCGCCGGACGGACCGCCGGTTTGCACAGCCTTGAAGCGTTTGCCATCCGGGATACCGCCGCCGATCTCGAAGATGATCTCGCGCAGGGTGATGCCCATCGGCACTTCGATCAGGCCGGTGTTGACAATAGCGCCGGACAGGGCGAAGACCTTGGTGCCCTTGCTGCGCTCAGTGCCGATGGCCGAGTACCATTCTGCACCTTCGCGCAGGATGGGCACGACGTTGGCGTAGGTTTCGACGTTGTTGATCAGCGTGGGACAGCCCCACAGGCCGGACTCCGCCGGATACGGGGGGCGGGGACGCGGCGTGCCACGCTTTCCTTCAATGCTGGCGATGAGGGCTGTCTCTTCGCCGCACACAAACGCGCCTGCTCCAAGACGAACATCGAGCTTGAAGCTGAATGATGTGCCGCAGATGTTGTTGCCCAGCAGGCTGTATTTTTCGGCTTGCCGGATTGCTGCCTTGAGGCGTTTGACGGCCAGTGGATACTCCGCGCGCACATACAGGAAGCCTTCCTGTGCGCCTACGGCGAAGGCCGCAATCATCATGCCTTCGATGACTTTGAAGGGATAATCCTCCATGACACTGCGATCCATAAAGGCGCCGGGGTCGCCCTCGTCACCATTGCAGATCACATACTTGGTGGTGCCCAGCGCCTTGGCGACGGTGCTCCATTTCAGCGCTGTTGAATACCCTGCGCCGCCGCGACCGCCCAATCCGCTCTGTCGGATCTGCTCGATCACGTCATTGGAGGACATTTCCGTGAGGACCTGCACGAAGGTCGAGAAACCGCCAGCGGCAATATAGTCGTCGATGGACTCCGGGTTTAGTCGGCCTTCATATTCGAGGACAACGCGCTTCTGGCGTGCAAAGAACGGTGCGGTTGTGTCGCAGAGAAGTTCTGCCGCAGGTTCCCGGTCCAGATGGTCAATGATGACTGCTGCATTCTCTGGGGTGACCCCGCTGTAGAGGGTTTCGCTCGGTTCGACGGACACCATTGGGCCAGCCGAGCACAGACCACGGCAGCCGCCCTGAGAGATGGCGCAGTGGTGTTCCAGACCGCGTTCCTTCACGGCCCCTTCCAGGGACTGGATAATCTTGGTGCTTTGGGCGGCCTGGCAGGCGGTGCCCGCGCATACCACGATCCGGTGCGGCATCTTTTCCCGTTCGGCGCGCTTCTCGTTCGCTAGCTGATGGAGTTCTTCGGGATTCACGGCGTCCACCTTCGAATGCGCTCAACAGCCTTTTCGGGTTCCACTTTACCGGCGACATCACCATCAAAGACGACAGCAGAAGCGAGGCCGCACGAGCCAAGGCAGCGGGCGATCATCAACGATACTTTCTTGTCGGTCGTCGTTTCGCCGCCCTTGATGCCGAATTCCTGTTCGATTGCGTCCAGAATCTGCGGGCTGCCCTTGATGTAGCAGGCGGTGCCCATGCACACCACACAGGTGTGCTCGCCCTGCGGCTTGAGCGAGAACAGGTTGTAAAACGTGGCGACGCCATAAACCTTACTGAGCGGCACCATGAGTGAACTGGCGACATAGCGGAGTGCCGTCTCATCGAGATAGCCGAAAGCTTCCTGAGCGCTGTGCAGCGTCTCGATCAGAGCGTCCGGCGAAAAACCGTGTCGCCGCATCGTTGCGGTGACGATTCGCCAGCGTTTATCGTCAGAGGGTGCAGCGGGGGCTGCTGCTCTTGCTTTCATGAGGTATTCCTTCATTCCGGCCGTTGCATTTCATAAGCATTGAAATGCTAATCCTTATGCCCAAAATAGACGGATGTTGAACCTCATGAGTTAATCGTGAAATCTGTCACAAAGCGCCGGGCAGGTCCAATGTATCGGTCACAGAGTCCATGGTGAGACGCACGTTTTCCAGCCGGAGGATGATGTGGGTGTGGCGTGGGGCAGCGATCTCGAAGGCGCCGGCGGCGGCAAAGCCGAGCAACACTTTAGGGATGCCAACGAAGTATACGGCGGCATCGTCCTGGTCCGCGGCGACACGCCACGACACCGGCGGCTGAAGGTTGGCTGTGATGACGATCTCGACCGAGTCGTGTCGGGCGATACGGACTTCCGACTGGGCGGCATGAACATAGAGATAGGTTCCGGGAGCCGCGGTAAACCGATACACCTGCTTTGAACGCGTCAGATCGGCGAGAGTTGTCGCCGCCGAGGCGATCTGATTCAGTCTATCCAGCGTCTTGGCCATCCGCTTGATTTCCTCCGTCACTCTGCACACGGTCTTTGCTGGCCTGCCCACGTTCGGCAATGAACGCGCGCATGCCCTTCAATGTGTCGCCCATCGTGACGCTCTCCTGCGACAGTCCGATCAGCCCCAGGGCCACGTACATGACCAGGTTCGCACCATGCAGGACAATGGCAAAGGCGACGGGCGCGCCGGCCGGCTGGGTGATGCCGGCCACGGCCAGGGCGACAACGACACTGGCATGATATGGGCCGACGCCTGCCGGCGTATAGGCGACCGCGGCAGATGCCGACACCGTCAGCGCCGACATCGACGAGAAGAGCAGGGCGGCTGCGGGGTCGGGTGTGCCAAAAAAGGCCAGCAGCAGCGCACTGTTGGCCATGGTCGAAAAAAGCCAGGACAGGGCTGTCCAGATCACGGTCCATAGCAGCGCATGCGACGTGGTGAGCGATGACAGCCCATCGAGGAAGCTCTCGACGGCCGAATCGATAGGGAGGCGCTGAAGCAGCGGGATAGCGCGCTCAAATCGTCGCAGCAAGCCGATCAGCCACTGCTTGCGGTGGACGCTGATGAAGAGGAGGACGAGCACCCCCGCCGAAAATGCGGCCAGAGCGGCTCCGCCCACACTGACCGCATCGGCCACGGGCAAACGGCTGAGCGCCAGCCCGAGCATGCCAAAGACGAACAGCACGTCGACGATCCGCTCCAGGAAGATGGTGCTGATCGACGTCATCATCGGGATGTGCGGCTGCTTCTGCGATGCCAGCAGGATGCGGGCGACTTCGCCGGCGCGCAGAGGCAGCAAATTGTTGAACATGTAGCCGATGTTGGAGATGTGAAAGCAGTCGCGGAACGGCAGTCGGTTGTTCAGGAACAGACGCCAGCGCGCGGCGCGTGTGGCCAGAGCCAGGGTGCCAAAACCAATCATGAACGGCAGCAGCCGGTAGTCGGCGGCGCGCAGCGCTTCGAGCAGCTCCGCCAGATCGACCGTGGCGAGCAGCACGGCAATGATGATGAGTGTGAGAAGCCCACCGAGGGCATAGGCCACCCATCGATTCTTCATCAGTTTGCCGGTCCGGTCACAGGCCGCACCGTCTGGTGGAAAACGTCGCTGCTGCGGAACTCATAGGTGCCGCGGATGTTCTGCTGAAGGAAGGCCGAGATCTCCAGCGGCTCGTCTGGCAAGCCTTCAAGCACATCGCGTGTGGTCAGTTCCAGTTCGCTGCCGGGCAGCAGAATGAGAGACTGGTAGGGTTTGTTGAACAGGCCATTTTCCCAGGGTTTCTCAACGCCCGGCTGCGCCAGCGAAAAGCTGTAAGCCACCTCGGCAAACTGCGGCGAGTAGTTGCGCAGGGTCATGGTCACGTAGAGGATCTGCTCCCCGGCGCTGCCGGAGACCGGATAGATCTCTGCATCGCGGACCGTCATGAACAAGGGCGGGCCAATCACCAGCGGCGCGTCGTAGCCAACGCCGTCGGCATGGCTGGTGGTCCCATCGGCGTTGACGCGATGCACCCATCCGGAGAGTTTGAACTCGCCCAGCAGCCCGTCCGTCGGGCCAAGGAAGTTGAGCATTACCTGCTCGCCGGGCTCCAGATCCTCGAAAAGCTGCGTTGGGGCGGTATAGGCAGCGTACTTCCACTCTTCCTCGGTGATGTATGCGGGAGTGAGAAGGAACCAGGCGGCGCCATCAAGCGGCGCATCCGCGCGATTTTCGACCGTAATGACCACGCGTTCCAGCGTGTGCAGGGTCCGCTCCAGTGAAATGCCCATGATCTCGAGGCCGTCGCCGTCGTTGAGCAGAGACTCAAGTATGGGCACGTCGACGGCGATGGTGCCTGCGGCGATCGGCGGAACACCCGGCGTCGCCGTGGCGTCGCTCTGCTCCGCCGGTGACGGTGTGTTCGTGATCAGCTCCTGCGCTCTGATCGAGTAGGGAAGGATGCTGAAAAAGGCGAGCGCCCAGAGCATGGCGAATCGGGTGATCTGCATCGGTTGTAGGCTCCTTCACGGCGATTCAACGAACTGCTGCCTCAACTTAGCCGGCGTACCTAGATCAGGTCAAACGTATCAAATCTCCTGTCTGTGCCACCACATAACACCATCGGTTTCGTAGAGGCGGCTCGTGAACCACCCGCTCATGAACCGTGTTCTCGTGAACGGTTGCATCGCGGGCGCATCGCGATGCGCCCCTACGATACGTGATTCGCTCTCATGATCCGATGGCCATCTGATGCGTTTGCCCTGGTTCCAAGATTGTTCGCAAGGCGCCACGATTGTACACTGGCTTTTGTGGAAGACTGAACCCATTTTCGGCCAATTGGCACCCACCGCATGCGGAGAACATCCTGATGCACATCCTCTTCGTCGCCAACTACTCACCACCCTATGGAGGAGGCATTCAGTTCGTGATCGCCAGCCTGTCCCGTCGAATTCTGGGGCAGGGGCATTCAGTCACCATTCTGGCGGCGGATACCGGTATTCCGCGCGGCCGCTCGACCTGGCAGGGGGCGACCCTGCTGGGTGTGCCCGCGTCGAATGTCCTGGAACGCCGCAGTGTTCCGTACCCCCTGTTCCACCCCGCTGCGCTGTGGCGTGCTCTGGGCGAAGCCCTCTCACAGGCTGACGCGGTGCACGTCCATGGACTGCTGTACCTCTCCAGCGTGGCCGCGGCATGGTGGGCCAGGCGGCGTGGCCTTCCCGTCATCCTGACCGAGCATGTCGGCGTCGTCCCGTACAAGAGCCAGGCGCTTCTGCTCATGCAGCGACTGGCCATGGGCACGCTCGGCCGCTTCTGCCTGAATCAGTGCGATGTGGTCGTCGTGCTGAACGAGCGTGTGGCCAGTGAGCTGCGCCCGCTGCTGCCAGAAGCAACACCGCTCGTGAAAATCCCCAACGGCGTGGATAAGGGAATCTTCCGCCCGCCCGACAATCGTCCGGAGCTGCGCGAGAGGTTGGGGGTCACGGGGCCGACTGTGCTCTTTGCCGGCCGGGTCGTCGAGAAGAAGGGGATCGATCTGGTGCTTCATGCGGCGCGCCTGCTCCCCGAGCTGGCCTTCGTGATTTGCGGGCAGGACAGCGAGACGCTCTCCGATACCCCGGCGAACGTGCGCGTCGTGGGCAAGGTCGATCAGGCGACGCTGGCGAAGTGGTATGGCGCGGCCGACGTGCTGCTGCTGCCTTCGGAGGGAGAGGGTTTTCCGCTCGTCGTGCAGGAGGCGCTGGCTTGCGGTCTGCCGGTCATGGTGACGGATGATGCCACCAATCGGGAGTACTTGTCGGAAGAGGTCGCGGTGTTCGTGCCACGCGATGGCGAGCGGATTGCGGTGGCGCTGCGCCGCCTGTTCGCCATGTCCGAGCATCTGGCGGCGATGCGGCGGCCGGCATCACAGGCCGCGGCGCGATTTGACTGGGAGCAGACCGTGGCGGCGTATTTGCGGCTGTATGCCGGTCAAGATCCGTCGACGGCGATTAGTTCCGGGTAGGTGAACTGCGCAAAATGTTCAAACGCGCCGGACTCGTCCGTCTGCCGCTGCACCCAGAGGGTTACCGCATACTGGCCGGGGGTAAGCACGGTTTCGATGCGCGCATCGACGTCACGGGCCTCCTCGGGCACCAGTTCGAGCTGGACGAAGTCGCCCAGGTAGACCCGCTCGACCGGCGTGATACTGCCGTTCTCGTTTTCCAGCGCGCGCACGATGCTCAAGGCATAGCGTACGGTGATCGGCACCTGGGTGCTGCCGGTCAGGCGCAGGCTGACGTCGATGGCGGTGTTGGTGCTCCCCGGAGTGACATGGACCTGCTCGATCGACATCGGTGCGCGCCGGACGATGGCGCGCGGCTCCTCCAGGGCTGAATCCTCTGCGACGGCCTGCTCCAGGTAGGCGACGCGTTCCCGTGCCCAGGCGCTCACCTTCCAATCCCCCGGCTGCACGCCGGTTGGGAAGGTGACGTTGTAGACCATCTCCTGCCGCGCTTCGATCGTGCCGCCATCCAGCGGCGCGGCCTCGAAGAGCAGCGTCCCCTGCTGGTCGTAAAGCGCATACCCATATTCGGCGCGCAGACGATACTGCGCGTTGTTCTTGACGGTGAGCGTCAGCGCGCTCTGGCCGATCTCGACACTGTGCACTTCAACGGGCGGACGGAAAGCAACGGAGCGAGCGCCCATCAGCGGGCCAATGGCGGTGCTGGAGGCGATGAGCGCTACGAACGACAGCGCGGCCAGGAGAAATCCCCTGACCGTGCTGGTCGTATGTGGCTGGGAGCTGTTTGCGGTGGTGCTGATCACGACTTGACGACGCTCAGAACTAGGCCGTCTCTTCCGGTACGACGGGATTATAGTCTTCCGGAATTTCTACACGGAAGGCTCGGGCATCGCACAGCGTCACATAGTAGGAACCAGGAGGGAACATGTGGATCGGGAAGTCGGTGAGGAACATGCCGTCCGATGTCACGCGAACTCCCCACTCGAAGTCGGTGTTTTCCAGCGACAGAATGATGCTGCTGCGCAGGTAACCCGGGCTGTCGCCAACGACAGGCAGCAGCGCCTGCGCCGGATCGATGACGACGATCGGATACCCCTTGTCGTCATAGCGCTTTGAGGGACTGTTTCCGATATTGAGGATGTTCGGAAGGAGGTTGTTGACGGTGACGGAAATTTCGGTGGTCGTTTCGAGCTGGAGTTCTGCCTGAATGACATCATCGAGCGCGGTCTCGCAGCTCGCCCCTTCATATTGCGCCACCACGGTGGAAGCAACGGAGATCGACGTCACACAAAGCACGAGAACAGCGATGAGGAAGGCGGCATTTCGGCGCGACATGACAGTCCTTCTGAAGTGTACCGGCGCACGCGCTCAGGTGAACAGGTTCAGCAATCCGTATTCCCAAGCTGTGGGAAACATATGATCTGCCGAGATAGTATTGTATTAGACCGATGTTGTCAACAGACCGTGAACGACAGATTACGGAATTTTTATGTATTTGGGTTCGTCTGTGACTTGTAAAGAATCGCCTCCTCTTGCTATATTGAAGAAGCTTCCTCATTTATGGGAATGACGGCCTATTGATTTCATGCGGCTCAAGAGGCCGCACCGGGGAATAGATTCGAGTTTTTCGTTTTCATCGATGCTGATTGAGGCGCTCCGTGCAGACAGCAACGCAGTGGAACTATGACGAGCGCACCCCGACGGATGACTTTCTGAGGGGCACACCGTCCTTGCTGGAGTTCACCGTCCTCATCCCCTGCCTGAATGAAGCCGAGACCATTCAGTCCGTCGTCCGCAAGGCGGTCGACTTACTGCGCAGCAATCAACTGGTCGGTGAAGTGCTGGTCGCCGACAACGGCAGCACCGACGGTTCGCAGCGCCTGGCGGCCGAAGCGGGTGCGCGCGTTGTCCACGTGCCGGTTCGGGGCTACGGCGCCGCACTGATCGCCGGCATCGAGGCCGCAAACGGGCAGTACGTAATCATGGGTGACGCCGACGCGAGTTACGATTTTGCAGCGGTCATGCCGTTCGTGGAGAAGCTGCGCGAAGGCTACGATCTGGTCATGGGATCGCGCATGGCCGGGGAAATCCTTCCCGGCGCCATGCCCTGGTTACACCGCTGGGTGGGCAATCCCGCACTGACCTTCATCGGCAACGTCCTCTTCAAGACACACATTACCGACTATCACTGTGGTCTGCGCGGCTTCAACGTCGAGACGGCGCGCGCGCTCACGCCGCGGACCACGGGCATGGAATTCGCCACCGAACTGGTTGCGAAAATGGCGCTCAACGGACGCAGCATCACCGAAATTCCGATCACCTACTACCCGGACGGCCGGTCGCGCCGGCCGCATCTGCGGACCTGGCGCGATGGCTGGCGTCACCTCAAGTTCATGCTGCTGCTCAGCCCGACCTGGGTCTTCATTCAACCGGGCGCGGTTTTGTTCCTGATCGGCCTGATCGGCCTGGGCTGGAGCCTGCTCAACAGCCAGGGGCAGACCGACATGACGCTGAACGGGCAGCTTGCGGCGCAGATCAGCTTCAGCATTCTGACGCTCATCGGCTCGCAGATCCTCATCTTCGGCGTCCTGGCGCGTCTCTATGCCAACAAGATGCACCTCCTGCCAACGACCCGATTCTGGCATTGGCTGGAAGACGCTTTGAGTGTCGATACCGGTCTGGTGGTCGGCGGGACGGTCACCGTGGTCGGCTTTGCCGGACTTGTGCGTGCCCTGCAGTTTTCCGATCTCAGTGGCTTACTCGTCGGGCTGATGGTGCTGGTATTTGGCACCAAGCAGATCTTTGTAAGCTTCGTCGTCTCCCTCATTCGCATTAAGGAAAGCTTCGAATGAGCGATCGCTGCGCGGTTCCCAGCAATGGGAAGGGCGCGACTTGTGTGAAAGCCGTAAATTTTGGCGGTTTCGCTCTGCCTAAGCGAGCGAAAATCGACCTTAACCGTTACATTTGAAAGTGGATCCATTGAAACACGGCAATTTCCTCAGGCTTAGCGGAGCGCCGTGCTTTTGATCCTGTGGGTCCCCAAATGCGGGAATGAACAGAAACACAGTTTCTGATCGTTTCGTTTCAAAAGTTGGTCTGTTGTCCTTTTTTCAGGAGGAAGTACTGCATCATGTCTCCTCAACGTAGACATTGGTTCGCAGTCATCCTACCCGTACTCCTCATCATTCTGCTGGGAGTAGGGGTGGCCGGCGCGCAGGATTCGCGCACCGATTCGACTGCGGCAGGCTTTGCCGGAAGTGAAGCTATACCGGCGGAGCAAGTAGCGGATACGTCCATCACCGACGCGACAGTGCGTATGGCCGATGGTCGCGTTCGCGTAATCGTTCAACTGCGTAGCGAACCCGCAGCGCAGACCTTCGCCCGTGCGGGGGCCGAAGGCGGCGGTGCGGCGGCGCTGGCAGTGGCGGAAGCGCAGCGTGCGCTTGTCGATGCCGAACAGGCGGCTTTCGTCAGCGCCCTGGCCGGCTCCGGTATCAATGCTGAAGTTGTGTCCACCTTGAGCACGGTCGCTAACGCGGTTGGCGTCCTGGTTGCGCCGGAGCAGGTTGCTGCTCTGCTTGCGCGTCCTGAGGTCGTTGCTGTTGTTCCCGTGCAGCGCGTCGAGCGCGACACGTCGACCAGCATCGCCCAGATTGGCGCTCCGTCTGCCTGGGATGGGTCGTTCGGCGCCGAATACACCGGCGCGGGCACGGTGATCGCCGTCATCGACTCCGGTGTCGATTACAGCCATCGCAACAACAATGGCAGCGGCACCTGGCCTGTCAATCCGGCCGACCGTGCGACGTTGTCCGACACGGGCGGCGGCTTCCCCGCCGGCAACAAGGTCATCGGTGGCTACGACTACGTCGGCGATGCCTTCAACGGCGGCAACCCGGAAACATCCGGCCTGCCCGTGGTCGAGACTGCAACGCCGGATCCCGACCCGATTGACTGTTCGATCGTCCCGAGCGCTTTGACCGCAACCTTTGGCGTGACACCTTTGCAGTCGCCGAGCGGTCATGGTTCGCATGTTGCCGGCATCGCGGCGGGCTTCGGCGTCAATGCCGATGGCTCGACCTTCACCGGCGATTACGCGACGGTCGAGGTTGGCCCCATGTTGATCGGCCCCGGCGCCGCCCCTGAGGCGAGCGTCCTGGCGATGCGCGTCTTCGGCTGCTTCGGTTCGGCCTTCTCCGATACCATCAGCGAAGCCATCGACGACTCCGTCGCTGGCAAGTACGGCGCGGTTGCCGACGTAATCAATATGTCGCTTGGTTCGAGCTTCGGCTACGGCGGCGATGACGCGGCGGCGGGCTTCTACAACAGCGTCATCACCAATGCCACGCTTTCCGGCACGCTGGTCGTCATGTCGGCCGGCAACAACTACGACACCTTCTTCGTCACCGGGTCGCCCGGCGCGACGCCTGCGGGCCTGAACGTCGCCTCGACCTCCGATGGCGGCGAGGGCGGCATCCTGATTGATGCCGTTCAATATCCGGCGCGTCCGGCGGTCGTGAACAAGCCGATTGCCGTGGTCGGTCCGGCTCCGTTCGTCTATCTGCCTGGAACTGGCTGCTCGGCAAGCCAGTATGCATCGTTCCCTGCTGGTCACTTTGCAGTGATTGACTGGACCGGCGCCTGCGGTTCGATTGGCCTGCTGACGGCTGCGACAGACGCCGCGGGTGCGGGTGGCAATACACCCCTGGGTATCCTGGTCGCCAACAACGTGCCGAATGCCTTCCAGAACCTGTCGTGCAGCTACGCCGGCGCGCAGGTCTCACCGCCGTACGTCCCGTGCGTCTCCATTCAGCAAGAGACGGGTGATTTCCTGGCCGCCAATGCGGCTGCGCAAATCACGATGGACCCGTCGCTGGTTGTTTTTGCCTCGGCGCTGTCCGATACGATCTCGACGTTCTCCTCGCGTGGTCCGTCGCGCTATGCCACCGCCGGTCTGAAGCCGGAAATCGCCGCCCCTGGCGACGCCATTTCCAGCACTGGCTCCGGCCTCGGCACTGGCCCACAGGTCCTGGGCGGTACGTCGATGGCTTCGCCGACGGTTGCCGGCGTCGCTGCGCTGCTGATGCAGGCGAATCCGTCCTGGTCGCCGTCGCAGATCAAGGCGCTGCTGGTCAACACGGCCAACAACGATGTCTACCTGGGCAGCACGGCTGGTCCTCGTATTGGCGTGCAGCGTGCCGGTTCCGGCCGCGTCGATGTCGCCGATGCGCTGAACAGTGAAGTGATCGCTTACAATGACTCCCGTCCGGACGTGGCCAGCGTGCACTTCGGCTTCCCGGCCGTCAATCCCGGCGAGTCGACCACCATCACCAAGCTGGTCCGCTTCCAGAACAAGGGCGCGACCCCGGCCACTTATAACCTGAGCATCGAAACCTACAGCAACGCCAACATCGCCTCCTTCTCGGTCAGCCCGTCCTCGGTGACGATTGCCGGCCTGAGCAGCGAGACGGTCCAGGTCACGCTGACGGTGACGGTCCCGGTCAGCGGCACGCTGACGGCCAATCGCAGCGATCTGTCGATGGCCAGTACCCACGTCACCGGCCTGGGGACGCTTACCCGCCAGTATCTCACGGAAGAAAGCGCCAACCTGGTTGCTTCGCCGACCTCGGGCGCGACGGTCTCGCTGCGCGTGCCGCTCTATGCTGCGCCGCGTTCCGCTTCCGAGATGCGCGCGCTGGAGAACCCGCTCGATGTGGCGGGCGGCGGCAGTGGTCTCGGCCTCCTCGAACTTGAGGGCAAGGGCGTGTTCGATGCGGCCAGCGGCTTCCCGCAGGCGGTCATCTCGTCGGTCTCGGCCCTCCAGTATTCCGGCTCGGACGACATTGGCGACACGGCCTTCCTTGATGACAACGGCGCCTACGCGCCGCTGCCGGAACTGGATATCCAGTACGTCGGTATCGCGTCGGACTATAACTCGGTCACGCCGAACAGTTTCACCTCCCTGTGGGTGGGCGTCTCGACCGCTGCCGATTGGGCGACGCCGAACGAGTACTTCATCTCGATCTACTTCGACGGCAACCAGGACGGCTTCACCGGCGGCCCGGATGACTTCGACGTCTATACGACGGCGCCGAACATCAGCGGCACGACCAGCCGTTCCGATGTGTTCTTCTCCGTCGGCTGCATCACAGCGCAACCATCATGCTTCTACCATGAGTATCTGAACGGCGTGCCCGGCACCTTCAACACGTACATGCTGAACAACAACGTGCTGATGGTCCCGCTCTATCCGTTCCTGCCGCTCAACTACGACGGCAACGGCGCAACGCCGACCCGCCCGCAGCTCCTTGGTGGCGACACGTCCTTCAACTTCTATGTTGAGACGATCAGCCGCTCCTGGGGTGTTGTCGACGTGTCGCCGGTGATGACCTTCGACATGGCGAACCCGGTCTTCGACGCCACTGTCGGCGGCGGCTTCCCGATGTGGGATGACATCGACGGCAACAACGTGCCCTACGCGTACGACTTCGTCGATCAGGGCTTCGATAACACGGTGGTGGGCGGCATCCCTGCGGCGCTGCTCCTGCACCACCACAATGAGCCGAACGTGCTGTCTGGCAGCGGCCAGAACTTCCGCCGCGCGGAAATCGTCTACTTCGATGCGGAAATCGTCGATCTGGGTATCACCAAGACGTCTTCGGACGCCGACAATACGGTGCTGCCAGGCGACACGATGACCTTCTTCCTCGAGGTCGAGAACTTCAGCCCCAGCACCGTTGCCTCGGCGACGGTCACCGACGTCCTGCCGGATGCCGTGGGCTTCCAGGGCGCTTCGCCTGAGTGCACGCACAGCGGCGAACCCTATGGTGGCACGGTCACCTGCACGACCACGCTGAACCCTGGCGCGAGCGACTCGTTCTACGTCGACGTTCAGGTCGACCCGACGTTTGTCGGCTCGTTCACCAACACCGCCAGCATTGGCACCGAGGTTATCGAGGGCGACTCGTCGGACAACAGCGACAGCGTGACCGTTCTGGTGACGCCGCCTGCCCCGACCCTGATCGCGCCGAGCGGCGACATCAACACTGGCGCTCCGCTCTTCTCGTGGAACGACATCGATGGCGCGGGCTGGTACTTCCTGACGGTCAATGAAGGCGCGGCCACGATCTACTCCGGCTGGTTCGAGAAGATCGCGGTCTGCACGGGTGGCATCTGCGAAGCTGATCCTGGCCTGGATCTCGGCCCCGGCGAATATAGCTGGACCGCCTACGCCTGGAACAGCGTCTCTGGCGCGGGCCCATGGGCGCCGTGGCTGAACTTCCGCGTTGTGATCGCGCCGGAAACCCCGACCCACATCGCACCGCTGGGCGACATCACCGAGACGAATCCGCTGTTCCAGTGGAGCGAATCGGCTGGCGCCGACCACTATCATCTGTGGGTGAGCCAGGCTGACGGCCCGCACATGGGTTATGTGACCGACGAGTGGCTGGATGCGGCGGGTCTGTGCACGGGTGGCGTCTGCTCTTACGACGCCGGTCTGTCGCTCGGCGCCGGACGTTACAACTGGTGGATCCAGGCCCACAGCGACATCGGCGGCTACAGCGCCTGGAGTTCGGCAGCCGAGTTCGACGTGAACGTTGCGCCGGCGACCCCGACCCCGATTGCGCCCACTGGCGATATCACGACGCAGACCCCGACCTTTGTCTTCAGCAAGGTCGAAGGCGCGACGTGGTACTACCTGTGGCTCAGCAGTGGCTCGAACAAGGTCATCGACCAGTGGTACAGCGCCGATATGATCTGCGGCGCGAGCGAGTGCGAAGTCACCCCGGGTCTCGTCCTGCCGGGCGGCTACTACACCTGGTTCATCCAGGCGTGGACGCCGTACGGTGGCTACAGCGCATGGAGCAGCGGCACCGACTTCACGGTCGCCCTTGCGCCCACCGCACCGATCCAGGTTGGCCCGTCTGGCTCAGTCCTACAGACCAACCCGACCTATACTTGGGAGCGTTCGGCTGGCGCGACTCACTACTATCTGTGGGTGAGCGGCCCGAGCGGCTACGTCACGGATGTCTGGTATGATGCGGCGGCCGTTTGCTCCGGCAGCGTCTGCTCCGCCGCGCCGGGCGTCGTTCTGGGCGATGGTGTCCACCGCTGGTGGATCCAGGCCTGGAATCCGTGGGGCGGTTACAGCCTGTGGAATGGCCCGATGGTCTTCAACGTCAATGGTCCGGGCGCTATCGGCGAACCGGGTATTGCAGAGCCCATCCAGCCGGTGCAGGTTGCACCTGAAGACTCCATCGAGAACATCCAGGTCCTGCCGGAATCTGCTGACCCCGGTCAGTAAGGCGGCAAGCTTGGATGAAACGTAGGGGTGGTTCGCGAACCGCCCCTACCATCTCCGCAAATGATAGAGGCCGCCGGACGGGCATTACCCGCCCGGCGGTTTCACTTTTCACTTCCGCGTTGCAGTCCCCTGGTTAAGGTTTGTTTCGAGTTTTTGCCGCCGGCCGTCAGTCGGTTTATATTCTCTGGCGATTCCATTCGTCGTGGTTCCTACTCAGGGAATGCCAGGAGATCCTTCATGCTCGGAACACGGATTCTTGTTCGGGGCGGGTCGATGCGCCTGACGGTGCTCATGCTCGTCCTCGCCCTAACTGCTATTACTTTCTCGTCTGCGCCAACCAGCGCCGCGGCCAACGGGGCGCCGCTCAGCCCGGTGATCAACGAGTTCTCGTGGAGCCACACGGGCACCGACACAAACGAGTACATGGAAGTATACGCCGAGCCGAACACTGACCTGAGTACGCTGACGCTCGTCATCATCGAGGGCGACAGCGGTTCGACTCTCGGCAATCTCGTACGCGCGGTGCCCGTGGGCACGACCGACGCCAGCGGCTTCTGGTGGACCGGCTTCGTCGCTACGGATACTTTCCAGAACGGATCGCAGACGGGCCTGCTGGTTGAAGGATTCAGCGGCACTGTCGGGACGGATCTCGACACCAACAATGATGGCACGCTGGACTCGACGCCGTGGACGAATATCCTCGATGGCGTCGCCGTCAACGATAACGCCGCCACCGACAAGACCTACACGCCGGTGGTCCTGCTGCCGAATTACGACGGCCTGAGCACCTTCATTCCTGGCGGCGCGTCGCGTATTCCGAACGGAACGGATACAGACGCCGTTGCCGACTGGGCGCGCAATGACTTTGAACTGGCGGGGATTCCGGGCTTCCCCGGGACACTCGTCGCCGGCGAGGCACTCAATACGCCTGGCACAGTCAACCTGACCACCCCGGCGGATGTCCCGCCGACGGTCAGCACCACGTCACCGCTGGACAACGCCGTCGACGTGGCCGTGGACACCAACGTCACGATCACGTTCAGTGAACCGGTGAGCGTTACCGATCCGTGGTTCACCTTCTCCTGCACCACCAGTGGCAGCGTGACGCCGTCGGTCAGCGGCGGGCCGACCACATTTACGCTCGACCCGGCCTCGAACCTGGCGCTCAACGAAACGTGCACGATCACCGTCACGGCGGCCCAGGTCGCCGACCAGGACGGCACGCCCGACGCGATGGCGGCGGACTACACGTTCGACTTCACGACTACAGCCGTCGAGGTTTGCAGTACGCCGTTCACGCCGATCTACACACTGCAGGAGGCCGGCTCGAACTTCGGTCTGGCAGGCACCTTCACCGTCGAAGGCATCGTCACCGGTGACTTCCAGAATGACAACCAGCTCGACGGCTTCTTCCTGCAGGACGCCACCGGCGACGGTAACCCGGTCACCTCGGACGGCATCTTCGTCTTTGACGATCAGCCGCTTCTGGCCGACGTAGTCGTGGGTCAGCGCGTGCGTGTGACGGGAACCGTCAGCGAATTTACGCCGGTCAGTGCCTCGGCCACTCAGACGCGCATCACCCCCACGCAGATCGTGAGCTGTGGCGATACCGGCGCGATCACCACGGTTTCGGTCACGCTGCCGTTTGCTGATCCGAGCTTCGCGGAACGCTACGAGAGCATGCGGGTCAACGTGGCACAGACGCTCGACGTGACCGAGGTGTTCAGCGTGGGTCGCTTCGGGCAGGTGGGCCTGAGTTCGGGCGCGCGACTGGAGAACCCGACCAACGAGGTCCTTCCTGGCGCACCTGCCAATGCGATGGCGGCCGCCAACGATCTGAACTATCTCGTCCTGGATGACGGCAATCAGCGTCAGAACCCCGATCCGGCGCCCTACCTTTTTGGGCCTGAACCGACACTGCGCAATGGCGACCGCACGACCGATCTGACCGGCATCCTGACCTACATGGACGCCAGCCCGGATGCCACCACCAGTGCCGAAGCGACAGGATTCCGCCTGTACCCGACTCTTCCGGTCACCTTTACCCGCGATAACCCGCGTCCGACCGCGCCGGTCAACGGCGGCACGCTGCGCGTGATCAGCTTCAACGTCCTCAACTACTTCAACGGCGACGGCGTGGGCGGCGGCTTCCCGACTTCGCGCGGCGCTTCGACGGCCCTGGAGTTCCAGCGTCAGAGCGACAAGATCGTCGCCGCGATCGACGCGCTCGACCCGGCCATCGCCGGCCTGATCGAGATCGAGAACGACACTGGCGCGCTGAGCGCTCTGGCCGATTTGGTCAACCGGCTGAACGCCGTGGCCGGCGCGGGGACCTATGCCTACGTCGAGACGGGCGTCGTCGGCACGGATGAGATCAAGGTGGCGTTTATCTACCAGCCCGCCATCGTCACGCCGGTGGGCACGCCGCTGGTCGATCTCAACGCAATCCATAATCGCCCGCCCGTCGTCCAGCTCTTCGAGCAGATCAGCACCGGCGCGCGCTTCAATGTTGTGGTCAACCACTTCAAGTCGAAGGGCTGCGATGGCGCGACCGGTCTCGATCTGGATCAGGGCGACGGTCAGAGCTGCTTCAACGCCCGCCGTGTCCAGCAGGCACAGCGCCTGATCACCTTCCTCACCACCACGGTCATCCCGCAGAGCGGCGACCAGGACGTGCTGATCATCGGCGACCTGAATGCCTATCTGAAGGAAGACCCGATCGCGGCGCTCGAAGGGGCCGGCTACACCAACCTGACGACTACCTACATCTCCGACCCTTACAGCTACCTGTTCGATGGGGAATACGGCACCCTCGACCACGCCCTGGCAACGGCGTCGATGGCGGCGCAGGTCCACGACGTGAACGAATGGCATATCAATGCCGACGAACCGATCGTGCTGGACTACAACATGGAGTTCAAGTCGGACGCCCAGGACCTGCTCAACGTCGGGACGCCCTACCGTTCGAGCGATCACGACCCGATCGTCGTCGATCTCGGTGCGCTGACGCCGGAAGAGGCGCTGCTCAGTCTCCAGCTGACGCTGGAAGCGCGCAGCAATCCGGCGCCACATCCGAGCTACGTGGTGACGGCCAACGTGAAGATCGCCCCGCAGGGTGGAGGCCCCGTCTTCTTCGACCAGGATTTCGTCAGCACTACCAGCGGGGTGCTTGTGGTCGATGCCGATCTGGCGCCGGGAAGCTACACGCTCACCGTCAAGGGATCGCATACCCTGGCGCGGCAGTTCGACGTCACCGTCGTTGTGGGGAACAACAACATCCCGACTCCGCTGCTGGCGGAGGGCGACGCAACCGACAATAACATCGTGAACATCTCCGACTTCTCGGTGCTGGCTTTTGCCTTCGGCACGTCCTCGGGGGATGCGAACTACGACGCCCGCGCCGATTTCAACGGCGATAGCCTTGTCAACATCTCGGACTTCTCGCTACTGGCGACGCATTGGGCCGAGACCGGCGACGGAGGTGTCGGCCCGTAAGGGGCTGTTCCACAAGTCATAGACAAAAAAGCCCGCTCCTGCCAGTCGTTCAAGGCAGGAGCGGGCTTTTTTTGTCGATATCGGAGGGTCGAAACGCTGGAACGAGATGTGAGCGAATGGGTCAGCTTACCTGCTTTGCCTCATCCCTCATTCCTTCTCGTGTCTACCCGTGCGCCGGTTCCGGGATCGGGTAGTCGATGCTCTTCAGGAAGTCGGCATCCAGCTCGGAGATGAAGCGGGCCATCACCCGGCCGGCGCGATTGATGTCGCGCAGATCGGCGGTCTCCACCGGCGAGTGCATGTTGCGGATGGGCACCTCCAGCAGCAGGGTGGGGATGCCTTCATGCGCCACCTGAATGGCCCAGGCGTCGGTGCCGCTGGCGCCGGGGATGATGTCGTCCTGCAACTTGAATTCGTAGCGCCTGGCGACATCCTTCATCTTCTCGACCAGCTTCGGGTGGAAGTTCGGCCCGATGCCGATCCCCGGCCCGCCGCCCATCTCGCAGGTGGCATCGCCATCGACGCCGGGCTGCGGCGCGAAGGTGACGTCCAGCGCGATGGCGATGTCGGGCTGAATGTGATAGGCCGCGGTCGTCGCTCCGAACAGGCCCATCTCTTCCTGGACGGTCGCGGCAGCATAGACATCCCACGAGTGCTGAAGGTTTTGCAGTTCGTTCAGGCAGACCGTCACGGCGGCGACGCAGGCGCGGTCGTCCATCGCCTTACCGGCCACCCGCTGCCCAAGCAGTTCGATCATGGGCGCGTCGATGGTGATAAGGTCGCCGATGCGCACGATCTGGGCGACTTCCTCGGCGGGCAGGCCGACGTCGACGATCAACTCGTCCATGCGCGAGAAGCGCTGACGCTCGCTGGCGGTGAGCAGATGCGGGGGCATCGCCACGACGATGCCGGGCAGCGATCGCCGTCCATGAACCAGCACCGGCTGCGCGGGCATGATGCGGTTGTCGACGCCGCTGATGTTGTGGACGAAGATGAAGCCGTCCACGATGTCGCGGACCATCAGGCCGATCTCGTCCATGTGCGCCGCCAGCATGATCTTGCGCGGCGGGTCCAGACGCCCGCTGCCGCGCTTGATGCCGATCAGGCTGCCGAGCTTGTCGGTTTGCAGTTCGTCGACCAGATCTCCCCATGCGCCGCGCAGGACTTCGCGCATGGCATCTTCGTGACCGGACGGCGCGTGGGTTTCGACCATCGACTTCAAATGAGCTTTCAAATCAAACGGCATGGCGTCTTCCTTCAGTCGTCAAGGGCAGTAAGCCAGCGGCCCTATGGGCCGGGCGGGATGGGCGTGTCTTCGATGAATGGTATGGGCGTTGGCTCAAGTGTCGCCGTGTCGGTCGGTGTCGGCGTCCAGGTCCACGTCCAGGTCGGAATCGGCGTTTCCGTCGGGAGCGGCGGATCCGTTGGGAACGGGGTCGCGGTTGGGAAGGGTGTCAGGCTTGGCGCCAGGGGTGGGCTGCGGCGGGATCACCGAAGTCGGGAAGAACTGGGTGGTGGGAAGAACTGCGTCGGGAAGAACGCAGTCGGCAGGACAACCGGGTTTTGCGTGGGTGGCACGACGATGGTCACGATGCCCAGCGGCGTATTGGACGCGACGAACCCGGGCGGGGCAGTCGTCACGACCAGTGGCGTGTTGGTAGCCTCGCCCGGTCGCAGGGTCTGTGTCGATGAAATGATGTTACTGGTGCGCGGAGCCGAGAGGTACAGCAGGATGCCCGCACAGTAGAAGGGCAGCGTCCCCAGCGTGATGATGACGAACACGATGCGCAAATTCCGCCGCCGCCGCTCTACAGCAGCAAGTTGATTCATAACTCTTCTCCGATGATGCTGCCGCTAATCATAACACCGCTTCACCCAGCCTGCAGCGCTGATACAGCCGGCCGTCTGTGAAGCCGCGCTTGCGATAGTACTCGCGTGTGCCAACGGCGGAAATGACCGACAGCCACTCGTACCCGGCTTCCCGGCTGATCTCCATCGCCCGCTCGATCAGGCGCGTGCCCAGGCCGCTGTGCTGTGTCCGGCCGGCGGCGGCCTCACCGATTTCGACGGCCTGGCCGTAGACGTGCACTTCGCGGATCATGGCGACGCCGCGCAGTTCCTCCGTGATTGGATCGATGGTCGGCAGCGACAGCCGCAGGAAGCCGGCGATCTCGCGTCCTTCGGTGATCATTTGCAGGAAGACCTCGTCGCCGGTGCTGACTTGATAGCGCTGCTCATCGAGGCGCAGCGCACTGGAGTCGACCACCTGCTGCTTGACCTCGCGAGCGCGGATGTCCCGGCTGCGTTCGCCGTTCCTGGCCAGCGTATCCTCGGCGATCTGCCGGAAGTTGGTCATTTTGTTGCCCACGACGATGTCGGTGCCGGGGATGTCGCGCACGATGCGCGTCAGGCGGCAGTATTCCGGCGTCAGGCGCAGGCAGCCAACCATCGTCTCCAGCAGTTCCTCGTGGTTATAGGGCGTCCACAGGCCGGCGCGATACGGCCCCATCAGTTCGGCGCTCTCGATCAGCGAGCAGGGGTAGATTTTCAGCTCGTCGGGGCGGAAGTCGGGGTCGTCGAACAGCCGCGCATAGTCCGCGACATCCTGGTCCGGCGAGGAGCCATAGAGATTGGGCATCCAGTGGGCATGAATCTTGAATCCGGCCGAGCGCAGCAGTTGGATGGCGCGACGCGTGGCCGCGACGGTGTGACCGCGACGGTTCAGCCGCAGCACCTCGTCGTTCAGGCTCTGAATGCCGATCTGCACCTTGGTGCAGCCCAAACGCCGGATGCGCAGTACTTCTTCTTCGCTGATGTGGTCCGGCCGCGTCTCGACGACCAGCCCCACGCAGCGGACCGGACTATTCTCGTTGAACCGGTGCAGCGCTTCGAGTTCCTCCCAGGTGGCGTACTCGTCGATGGGCGAACGATTCTGGCTGGCGCGCAGGGCGTCTGAAAGTTCGCGCGAGCGGCGCATTTCGTCCCGATAGATCGACTGCACCGTCTGGTTGTAGGTTTGCTGGAGTGCTTCGCCGTGCAGGCTCACATGTACGGTGTTGCGCTCCGGGTGAAGCTGCGATCCATCGCGCAGGAGCCGGCTGATCTCTTCGCTGCGGTCGATGCCCGCGCCGAAGTCGTGCATGGCGTCGAAGGCGCGACGCACAAACCAGATCTGGTAGGTTTCCGGGTAGAACGACCAGGTGCCGCCCAGGATGATCAGTTCGATTTTGTCGGTTGGATGGCCCGTCTGGTAGTAGGCTTGCAGACGCGACATGGTCTGCAAATAGGGGTCAAAGCTGTTCTGCTCGGCACGCTGCGCGCCCGGTTCATCACTGAGATAGCTCTTGGGCATGCGCACGTCATTGGGACAGAAGATGCACTCGCCTGGGCAGGGGAAGGGCTTGGTCAGGATGGTCACCGGCGTCACCCCGGAGCTGGTGCGCACCGGCTTGAGCCGCAGTCGCTCGATCACCACCGGGTCGAACGTTGGCAGATCGACGGACCCGGCGAAGGCGCGGTAGGCGCGAATTAACTCGTCGCGGGTGTACAGTTTCGCTCCTGTCTTTCGCGCGTGGGCGCGCACGACCGCGTTGACCTCTGCGCCGCGCAGGCGTTCATCGGCGATCACCCGACGCAAAATGGCCAGGAGGTGGTCGCGGTGGTCCTCAAGATCGATGCTGATTTTGTGACTCATGTGATGCTCACACCTTGCTGCTTTCACCGCCCATTCTATATGCTAGTGGGCATGGATGAAACGACGATTCGCGTTCTCAACGATCTCAACCGGCGGTTTTACGAGCGCTATGCCGACTCGTTCGATGCCACCCGCGGGACGGCCTGGCCGGGCTGGTCACGCCTGCTGCCGCATCTGCGCCCCGGCATGTCTTTTCTGGATGCTGGCTGCGGCAATGCCCGTTTCGCCCTCTTTCTGGCCGACTCGCTGGGCCGCGGCGCATTCCGTTATCACGGCTTCGACAGCAGTCCGACGCTGCTGGAGCGGGCGCGCCGTGCTTTGGGCGATCTGCCGGAGGCCGCGCTGGAAGTGCGCGATCTGCTGACCGATCCGCTGCCGGAGCCGTCATTCGACTGTGTGGCGCTGTTCGGCGTCATGCACCATATGGCCGGCGCGGAGCGCCGTAAGGCGCTGCTGCGCGCACTGGCTGAACGAACCGCGCCGGGCGGCATTTTGGTTTTCACGACCTGGCGCTTCTTCGAGTACGACCGCTTCCGCGAACGGATCATCCCTTGGTCGGAGGCGCCTGGGGTAGGGGATCTCTCCGTGGAGCCGGGCGATCACCTGCTCGACTGGCAGCGTGACCGCAGCACACCGCGCTACTGCCACGCCGTCGATGACGCTGAACTGGCTCAACTGATCGCTGTGACCGGATTAGTGCTCGCCGACGACTATCGCGCCGACGGTTGCGACGGGGCGGTGAACCGCTACACGGTGCTGCGGCGTCCTAATGGCACGCCGGAGAAATAACTGACCGGCCCGATCGTAATACTCGCGCGGCCCACGCGTCTAAAGTGCAGACGTGAAGGCACGACTCAGGAGACGAACACCCATGAAACGCGTCATCATCAAAAGCCGGGCAACGGGAAATGTTATCGCCCAGGGCATTCTGGGCCAGGATGTCCACGAAGTTGAATCGAGCTGGTACTTTCCACCGGAACTGGTCGATATGACGCACATGATGGTCACCGAGCGGACTTACACCTGCCCGTACAAAGGGGTATGCTATTGGGTCGATATGGAGACATCGGCGATCCGCGCCCAGAATGTCGCCTGGATTTACTATGAACCGAAACGTGGCTATGAGCGAATAAAGGGCTACGTCGGTTTCAGCAACCGGGGATCGACCGGCACGGATGCCCTGATCGGAGAATTGGCCTAGTTCATTATGCAGCTTCAGCGTCTGAGCATTCACAACCTGGCCTGGCCGGTGGACTGGGCGGGTGTCTTTGGCGACCGGCGCCCGCTCATCGTGGAGATCGGCTTCGGGCGCGGCGCCTATTTGCGCCATCTTTCCCAGCAGTACCCGGATCACGGCATCATCGGCCTGGAGATCTCCAACCGCTGTCTGGAGACGGCCGAGCGCATGATGACTCGGGAGGGGTTGTACAACGTCCGGGCCATTCACGCCACGGCCGAGACTGGGCTGGCGCACCTTTTCGAGCCTGGCACTGTCCGCCAGATCCACATCAATTTTCCCGACCCGTGGTTCAAAACCGTGCACCATCACCGCCGCCTGATGCGGGACGATACTGTGGCGCTGCTGATCAGCCGGCTGCAAACGGGTGGGGACCTATTTCTTGCGACGGATATTCAGGAATACGCCGAACTATCGCATGAGCTGCTGTCGTCTGCCGAGGGGCTGGTCAACCAACTTGACCAGCCGTGGGTTCACAACATGCCGGGCCGCACGCCCACCAAATATGAGACCACCGCGCGCAGAGAAGGCCGGATATGTTATTATTTCGCCTACCGGCGCACCGAAGCGCCGCTTGAAGATGTCCCTGTCATTAAGGAGCTGGAGATGCCACATGCCGTGCTGCATGTGCCGCTCTCTCTGCCGGAGATTGCTGCGCGGTTTGAACCGATGAAGGTGACGCTCGATGACACGCACCTGCATCTGATGGAAGCGTTTGTGGGCGAAAGCTCGATTCTGGTCGAGGCGCATATCGGGGAGTCGACCATTCGCCAGCATGCGATGATCGGGATCTACCGGTATTCCAGCGGGGAACCCGAGACCTATACCGTCCAACTGAGCACGATCGGGCAGCCCCGCGCGACCAGCGGTGCGCACCACGCCGTTCGCGTTCTGCGCGACTGGTTGCTGACCACCCACCCGGATGCCCGAGTCCTGCATCAGAAAGTGCAGGAAGAGCGGTGAGCGGAATCGACGAACGGTACACGCTGGAGGTGCTGCGCAAGATGGTGCGCATCGCCTCCGTCAACCCGACGCTGGCCGAAGGCGGAACGGGCGAACAGGAAGTGGGCGTCTGGCTGGCGGAAGAGTGCCAGCGCCTTGGCTTTGACGTCGAGGTGCAGGCCGCTGCGCCGGGACGTCCGAATGTGGTCGCCCGCAGAGCCGGGACCGGCGGCGGACGCAGCCTGATGCTGACCGGACACACCGACACCGTCGGCACGCTGGACATGACGATCGATCCGTTCGGGGCGGTGGTTCTCGACGGCAAGCTGTATGGCCGGGGAAGTCAGGACATGAAAGGCGGTCTGGCGGCCATTCTGGGCGCGGCGCGCGCCGTGGCCCAGCGCCCGCACCGCGGCGATCTGATTCTGGCCTTTGTCGTCGACGAGGAATATGCCAGCATCGGCGCGACTGCGCTGGTCGAGACGGTGCGGGCTGATGCGGCCATCCTCACCGAGCCAACCGACGAGCGGCTGTGCATCGCCCACAAGGGCTTTGCCTGGCTGACTCTGCACACGCAGGGCAGGGCCGCTCACGGCAGTCTGTACAACACCGGTGTAGATGCCATCGCCCACATGGGCCGCCTGCTGGCCGCGCTGGAGCGCTTCGAGCGGGAGGTGCTGCCCGGTCGGCAGCATCCGCTCCTGGGCCGTCCCTCCGTGCATGCCAGCGCGATCTCCGGCGGGTTGGGGCTGAGCACATACCCCGATCAATGCATGATGCAGGTCGAACATCGCCTGCTGCCCGACGAGACTGCCGACAGTGTCCTGTCCCTCTGGCATGACGAGATCGATCGGCTCAAGGCGGCCGATTCCCACTTCGATGCGTCGGTCAGATTGGAACTGCACCGGCCCGGCTATGGAATCGAACGGGATGCTCCGATTGTCACGACCCTGGAGGAGTCCATTCGGGCCGAAACGGGGGATGCGCCGGTCTTCTGGGGCATGCCGGCCTGGCTCGATTCAGCCATCATCGGGCGCGCGGGCACGCCAACAGTCATCTATGGGCCGAAGGGCGCGGGCATGCACGGCGCGGAAGAGTACGTCGAGGTCGACAGTGTGATGCGCTGCGCCCGCGCAATCGCCGCGGCGGCGGAAAACTGGCTGAGTTAAGCGGTCAGCTTCTCATCAAACCCTCATTTTCCCCATGAACCTCGCCGCTCTTTGCCCGTAATGGGGTTTAGAAGGGGGCGGCATTGCTTTGCAGCATTTAATGCAGCAGGACGCAAAACAGACCGACGAGTCGCTGGCGGAGGCTTTGCAGCGCGGCGAGTCGGCGGCGCTGGAAGAACTGGTGGCGCGGCACTATGACGCGCTGACCGGCTACCTGTACCGTCTGCTGCATGGCGACCGATCGCTGGCCCAGGACATGGTGCAGGAGACGTTTCTGCGCGCCCTGCGCGGCATTCGCCTGTACCAGCCGGCGCGCCCGTTCAAGCCCTGGCTGTACGCCATCGCCACGAACCTGGCCCGCGATCACTATCAGCGTGCCGATACTCGCCGCACCGAGGCCATGCCCGAAGCGGATGACTCGCAGCCTGCCCTGGCCAACGCCTTCACCGGAGACGAGCGGCTGATAGCCCAGGAGGAGGCGCGGGAAGTCATGGCCTCACTGGCCTCCCTACCGAATGCGCAGCGAGAAGTGCTGATCCTCCACTTCTATCAGGACCTTCCGCTGGCAGCGATCGCCGAGACGCTGGACATCCCCCTGGGAACGGTGAAATCCCGGCTGTTCAACGGCGTCGCCCGGCTGCGGGAAAGGATGGTTTCCGATGAACGACGCTGATCTGAATGGGCGGTCGGACCCCAGATCGGACGACATTGCTGATCCGGCGGCGCTTGAAGCGGTGCGCGCTTACCTGGGGCGTTGGGAGGCGCCGGCGCCTGATCCTGCGGCGAAGGCTCGCCTGCTGACCGTGCTGGTGGCGGAATTACCGCGGGTTGCTGCTCCGGTCGTTCCGGTGCGGCGCCGGCGCACGCTTCACGGCGCGCTGCTGCTGTTGTGGTCGCAGACGCGGGTGGTGCACACGCTGTTGTGGGTGGCGTCGGCACTGGTCATTGGGCTTGGCGCGCTGGTATCGCTGTTCCTGCAAGTCGGGGCCGTGCCGGCTCTGCCGTTCACATTGATTGCCCCGGTGGTCGCGGCGGTCGGCGTGGCGCTGCTCTACGGCGCGGACTCCGACCCGGCGGTGGAACTGGTGCTGGCGACGCCGGTCTCGCCGAGGACGATTGTGCTGGCCCGGCTGGCGCTGGTCTTCGGCTTCAACCTGCTGCTGGCGCTCGGCTTCAGCATCGGGCTGGCGCTGCTGCGCCCTGATCTGTCCCTGGGCGGGCTGGTGCTGGACTGGTTCGCGCCGATGACCCTGCTCTCTGGCCTGGCCTTCTTCGCCAGCGTGCTGTTATTCGACCCGTTGGCCAGCGCGCTGCTGAGTCTGGTGGCCTGGTCGGCGATCGTCGCGCGGCATTTCGAGATCCTGTCGGTCGGTGACGGCATGTTTCAGAGGCTGCCCGACCTGCTGGCGGCAAATATGCAGCTTCCTATGATCGTCACTGGCCTGGTCGTTGCAGCCCTGGCGGTCATGCGCATCGAATACGAGGAACGGTGGTCCCATCATGCTTGACATTGCTGTAGAACCGTCGGAGCCGGCGCAGAGTCAGAGGCGCAAGCGCTTTGGGCGGCGCTGGGTATTTGCCTGGAAGATGAGTGCCCGATCGACCGTGCTGCTGATGGCGTTTGTCAGCGCCGCGTTGATCTTCGCCCTCATTCTGATGGACCTGAGCGATCTGGTCCTGGCGGAGGCCAGCTTCAACGGCATCGAGATCGTGCTGCCGCTGCTGGCCGGCATGAGCGCCGCGCTGATCTTCGCGCCGGATGATGAGCCTATTCTGGAACTGATGATGAGTTCGCCGCGGCCATTGTCCTGGGTGTTGTACGAGCGTCTGACGGTGCTTGGCCTGCTGCAACTGGGAATCGGCCTGGCCGGGTCGCTGATTGTCGCCTCGCAGCCGAGTGGTGAGCCGTATGGCCAGCATGTCATCCGTTGGTTGGCCCCGACCGTCGCCATGATCGGCATTTGCCTCTGGGCGTCGGTGTGGGGACGGCGGAACAGCTACGGCGTGCTGATGGCGGTGGTGATCTGCGCCGGCATGGCCATCGCCAACGACGTCCTGCTGGCCCGCTTTCCCGACCTGTGGACGGTCATCTTCTACGTCCAACCGCGCGACCTGCCGGCCGATCAGTATCTGCTCAACCGGCTCATTCTCATCGCTATCGGCGTCGTCCTGACGGCGCTGGTGTTCGTCCGCCTGCGTGACAGCGAAAAACTACTTGGCACAGGAGATAAACGGGCATGAACGCGACACAAATTCTGACGATGGCGCGCTACGAGGTGCTCATGGCCTTTCGACGGCGCAGCCTGGTCATCCTGCTGATTCTTTTTCTGGTCTCGCTCACGTTCTTCGCCAATGTCTCCAGCGAGACCAACCAGACGTCGGTCATTGCCCTTCCAGGAGAAGGTGACACGACCGCGAGGCTCGAGGACCTGAACCAGTTGCCACCAGAGGCGATCCCGGAATGGATGCGCGGAGTGGATCTGAACCTCTGGTATCGGAGCGGCGGCGTGTCTACCGCGATGATCGCCGGAGCGATGATTATGGCGATCGCCATCGTCATGTTCAGCAACGAGTCCATCCCACTCGACCGCCAATACAAAGTGCGAGAGCTGCTCGACGCCTTACCACTTCCGCGGACGTCTTACCTGGCCGGGAAGCTCCTCGGCGTGTGGGCGGGCCTGCTGGCGATTTCGTTAGCGGCGGCGCTGTTCTCGGCTGTGGTCTTTCGTGTCCTGCTCGGTCCCTATGACCTTCGCTTCCTGGCGCTTCTCTGGTTGTTTTTCGAACTGCCGCTGGTGCTTCTCTCCGGGGCGCTGGCCGTGCTGCTCACCAGTTGGATGCGGTCGCGGCGCGGCGCCGTCCTGATGAGTCTGTTGGTGCTGCCGGTCGCCATCATCCTGGTTGTGCTAGCCGTTCCGTCCCTGTCTGCGGTCGGTGTGTATGTCCATCCGGCCTATGCCTTCTATATCTTGCTCACCCCGGACGAGACCGCCGTCGCCGTTGTAAACGAGCGCATTGCCGACACCGTGCCCATTCTGCTCGGTGCGATGGCCGTGAGCTGGGTCCTGGCCTATGGCTGGCAGCGCCTGCGCGAGGGGCAGTGAGTGAAAAGAAGTGACGAGAGATGAGAAACGAGAAATGAGACTGATAGACCCTATCGGTGAAAGCCTATAGCGCTCGCGTCCAGCCTCATCTCTCGTTTTTCGTTTCTACTGGTCTATAGCTTCGCCATCACCAATCATCTTCCTGAGGATACTTCCCATGATCGAAATCCGTGACCTGACCAAGACCTACAACCGCAGCGTACACGCGCTAAACGGCGTAACGTTGACCATTGGCACCGGCATGTTCGGCCTGTTGGGGCCGAACGGCGCGGGCAAGACGACCCTGATGCGCATCCTGGCCGGCCTGCTGCGCCCGACTTCCGGGGGCGCGACCATTTTCGGCAACGATGTGAGCACCCTGGAAGGGCGGTTGGGCACCAAGGCCATTCTTGGCTACCTGCCGCAGGAGCTGGGGTTGTATCCCAACCTCAATGCCTACGAGTTCCTGGACTATATGGCCATTCTGAAGGGGGTGAACGATGCCAGGCAGCGGCGGAGCCAGATCGAGCGGCTGATCGCCCAGGTGCATCTGGAAGACGCGGCCAAACGCCCGCTCAAGACCTATTCCGGCGGTATGAAGCGGCGAATCGGTATCGCGCAGGCGCTCCTCGGCGACCCGCGCCTGCTGATCGTCGACGAGCCGACGGCCGGTCTGGACCCGGAAGAGCGCATCCGTTTCCGCAATCTGCTGGTCGACATGGCGCAGGACCGGGCCATCATCCTGTCCACGCACATCGTCGAGGACATCAGCCAGAGCTGCAACGACCTGGCGGTGATGCGCAGCGGGAAGGTGATCTACCGGGGTGCGCCGGCCGACTTGATTGAAGGGGCTCGCGGTCACGTGTGGATCGTCAAAGGTCAGCGGCCCGGCGACGATCTGACGCTGGTCTCGTCACTCCAGCTCCATGACGGCGTGCACTACCGCGTGGTGGGGGATGCGAGCCACTATGCCGGCGCCGTCGAGGCGGAGCCGAGCCTCGAGGACGGCTACATGTGGCTGATGCAGGACCGCCGCGCGGCGGAGCGCGCCGGTGTAACGGCGTAGGAGACAACTTTCCTCACCCCTCAATCCCCTCCATGCCATGGAGAGGGGATTGAGGGGTGAGGTGAGGCCTGAATTACGGGAAGGGCGGGCAGCGATCGGTCGAAAGCTGGGTCACGCTGTTGGCGAAGACGAAGCCGCCGCTCAGTCGCACGCCTTCGACCTGCGCCTCGACCTGGAACCAGAGTTGGCCGCCGTTCTGCTGCTGGCCGACGATGTCGACCACTGTTGAGACCGGCAGGATGCCGGTGATGGCTGCGTCGAGATTCGGCTGCGCGCGGATGTTCGTCTGCTGCGTGGCGATGGCCCGGCAGAGGATGCGCGGCGTCGGAGTGGCGGTTGGCGTATCCGTCGGCGTGAAGGTGGCCGTCGGTGTGCCGGTCGGCGTGGGCGTATCCGTTGGCGTGGGCGTGTTCGACGGGGTGTAGGTCCAGGTTGGCGTGAGGGTCGCCGTGGGCGTATCGCTGGGCGTCGGCGTGTTCGACGGGGTGTGGGTCGCGCTCGGCGTGTAGGTCATGGTCGGCGTGGGCGTCGGCGATGGGAAGAAGACTCCGACCCAGGTCGACTGCGTGAAATAGGCGACGATGAGGAGGACGATCAGGATGCCCCCACCAATGCCGAACAGGCGCAGTCGTGACCGGGAGCGTATCCCGCGCAGCTGGCCTTCGATGCGCCGCAGTTCAGGCCTCCGCCCGACAATGTTGAACGGCTCGTCCTGCATGGTATCGATCAGCGCTTCGGCTTCCTCGACATCGCCATCTTCGACCGCGGCGATCGCCCGTTCCAGGTAGCGCGACATCAGGTCATTGACCACCGCGCGGTAGCGGGTATCCTGGGCGAATTCCATCAGCCCGCTCAGCATCGAACGCGCCTGCAGCAGTTCGTTGTCGTAGTTCTGAGCGATGTTCGTGGCCGCCCGTTCGATGACCTGGCGGGCGCGCTGCATATTGCTGGCGTTGGCCCGCGCTTCCAGCAGCATCTCGGACAGGTTGCCATCCGCCGGGTCGAGCTTGACGCCCAGTTCCAGAAGCTGGATCGCTTCGTTGGTCAGGTTCAGCTTTTCGTCCAGGGCGGTGGCGCTCTTGGCGCGGTTGAGCGCCGAGGCGGCCTGTTCTGTAAGTTGAGTCTTCACAGCGCCGAGCCGCTTGTTGGCATTCTCGGCAAGCTGGCCCAGACGCGGGCTGTTGGGCAAGGTCTGGCGCAGGCGGGCGATTGTCCCCAGGACCGTCTGAAGCTGCTCGGCCTGTTCCGCCAAAGCGCCGCCGATTAGGCTGAGCTGCGCTGTCACAGCGTCGGCGTCGGTCTGAATGCGCCGGACGCGCTCGATGCGGTCTTCGGCGTTGGGGTCGTTGGGCACGACTCGCAGCGCACCATCGTACTTGCGCAGCGCTTCGGCCCAGTTATCGGCGGCCAGCATGCGGTCGCCGTCGTTAATCATCTCACGGGCCAGGGCCAGGTCCTGAATTTCCAGCAGCGCCTGTTCGGCGTCTTTCCAGGTCAGGATGCCGTTGCGCTCGGCGATGTCGCGCGCTTCGCGGTACAGCCGTTCGGCTTCGTCGTAGTTGCCGGCGCGCACCAGCGAATTGGCGCGGTTGAACGACACGCGGGCATCAAACGGGATGCGGTGATCCGGCACCACGCCGCGTATCAGGTTGTCCTCGGCCTTTTGCCGGTATTCCAGCGCCGTTGCGTTGCCCGGCTGGACATTGAGCACACGGTTGGCCAGATCGATGACCAACTGGTAGTCGCCGGAATAGTAAGCCTGGGTCATCTCCGACACCGTGCTTTCGGTGTCGGCACCGGCGTACAGCGGACCCGTGCCCGGGGGGCGGCGCGACGAGTCTCGCGGCAGCTCGCGCTCCGGCGGCGGGTAGCCTGATGACGTAACAAAAGACGGCCCATCGTCTCTGGACGGGTCGTTATTGACCGCGGGCTGCTGTCCGGTGGCGCGCACCGCAGGCATTTCCCCGCGCGTATCGACGGCTGTGCGTGGCGGCAGCTTGCGTTCTACCTGATGCCGGGCGAACAGATCGTTCACCCGCTGCTGTGCCTGAGCATTATGCTTGCTGGCGTCGACCAGCAGGGCAATGACGTCGGGGTCGCGGGGGCTGAGCGTCAGCGCTTCGGCGAGAATGTCGATCGCTTCATCGACATCGTCTTCGTCACCGGCGATTTCAACACGAATTCGGGCGCGGCGCACGAGACCTCGGACGGTCGCGGCGGTCGGCGAGGTGCCGCTGCCGGCGCGCGCCAGTTCACCGAAAACGGTTTGCGCGTCACCCTCCAGCGGCGTGTTTTTGGCGTCGGCGAGCACAGCGCGCGCCTGACGTTCCAGCTCGGCAATTGCGGAGGCTTCCGCGTTCTCCGGCAGCGCGCGAATTGCGCGGCGCAGCTCGTCCAGCCGCTCTTGTAGATCGGGCATATTATCCTCGTCGTGCAAAAACGCACCGGACCATTATAGCACTCCCAGAATCGCGACAAGGGTGTTTTCGTGCAGGCGTCGCGCTATAATGCATTCATGTCTGAGCGAGAACTCTATGCGCTTCTCCCTTACTTCTTCGGCGGCGCCTTCGGGCTGGGGATCGTCCTCTTCGGCATATCGCTGTTGTTGCTCCAGCGCCGGCGCACGGCTGGGAACTTCGCGCTGCGCCGCCGGGCCGGTCAGCGTGGTGGGCGGATGTTCATCGTGAGCCTGCTGATGCTGATTGTCGGCACGGTCTTCGCGGTGGGCTGGCTGATTGCCGGCCTGATCTATCGCGAACAGCTCTATCGACCGGTGGATCGTGGCGAAGACGACCTGTATGGCATCGGCGTGCCGGTTGAGACACTCGATGCCCTGACAGCCATCGCTCTGACGCCGACAGCCACCCTGACGCTCACCGCGTCGTCGACGCCCACGCCCACAAGCACGCCGCTGCCCACCGATACGCCAACGATAACGCCGCTGCCCAGCGCGACTCCAAGTTTCACCTGGACGCCCAGCGCCACGTGGACCCCAAGCATGACTCCGTCCAACACGCCGACGCCGATCATTCTGGCGACGAATACGCCGCAGCCCGCGACTCGAGTCCGCACGACGCCCACGCGTGACGCCCCGCCGACGAACTGAACGCGCCGTTGGTGTCCCGCACGTGCGGGGTTATACTTTTGCGTAGATTTTCACAGTCTGTTCTCAAGCAATCTGAGGCTCATGCTATGCTCTCCCTTCCCCTGGTGTTTTCGATCATCACGTCGGCTATCAGCGCCGTGTTCGCGTTTTCCGTGCTGCGGCGCTGGCTGGGGCTTCGGCGTGCTGGAAAGGCTCGCCCACATCTGCTTGCCTGGGGAATCGGCCTGATCCTCTATTTTCTCGGCGCGTTCAGCCAGGTAGTCCTCTCGCTCCAATGGAGTTCGTTTTTCTTCGCGCTGTGGTACTGGTCCGGTGCGCTGGCCGTGGCCCCCTGGCTGGGGCAGGGGACGATCTATCTATTGGTGCGCCGTGGCAGCATCGCCCGCAATATCCAGATGGCCCTGCTGCTGATCACCGTGATGACCCTCCCCTGGGCGCTCTTCCTCACGCCGCTGAACGGCGCTGCGTGGCAGCCAGGGATCGACATGGTGAGCATCACCAACGAAGTCATGCAGAAGGGCGGTGTGCGCGGCTTCGTGCCGATCACGAACATCTGGGGAACGGTCGCGCTGGTCGGCGGCGCCCTCTATTCGGCGATGCTCTTCCGTCGCAAGCAGATCCTGCGCAGTCGCATGATCGGCAACTGGCTAATCGCCGCCGGCGCCCTCATGCCCGCCCTGGGTGGCGCGCTCATCCGCCTGGATCTGACCTGGCTCAAGTATCCAGCGGAGATGTTCGGCATCATTGTGCTGTTCGTCGGCTTCCTCGTCGCGACGCAAGCCGCGGAGGATGAACCTGTTACACGCCGCGCACCCGCTGCCGCTTCGTAAGCCCATGGCCGAACTCTATCCTGTGTTCAAAGAAGCGCACTTCTTCCTCAGCCGCTTCGGACTGATCCTCGGATTGATCATGGGGCTGATCGCCGTCTACATCGGCCTGATTCGCCATGGCGATGTCACACGGTGGTTTCGCCGTGGCGTCTATGGCATGACTGGACTGGTCGCCCTGGAGGCGCTGCTCGGCCTGACGATGTATGCGCTGGGGGGGCGTCCCTATGAGGAGGTCCATCTGATCTATGGCGTCGGCGCGCTGCTCTCGCTGCCCTTCTTCATTTTCGTCGAGCGAACGGCGACCAAGCGCCCCGCCATGGGCAGCTATATCTGGGGCTGCTTCCTGCTGGCGGCCATTTTTCTGCGCAGTATCATGACCGGCGCGGCCGGGTAAGCGAGGAACAACATGGTTTTGCCCCGTACGCGCCAGTTCTGGTCAGTATCGATCAGCCATCTGGTGATTGACATCTTCAACGGTAGCGTCCCCGTGCTGCTGACGTTCATCAGCGGACACTTAATTGGCCTCAGCAATACGCAGATCGGCTTCGCGATCAGCATCTACCAACTGACCAGCGCTCTGAGCCAGCCGTTCGCAGGTTGGCTGGCGGATCGGTCGGGCGGGCGGCTGCTTGGCGCCGGCGGGGTCGGGTGGACGGTCGGCATGCAAGCGCTGGCGCTGCTGCTCGTGGTGACGACGCGCAGCTACGTGCTCATGGTCATTCCCTTGACGCTGGCGGCGCTGGGCAGCGGTATCTTTCATCCGATCGGCACGATGCATGCTTCGACCCGCACAACCTCGCGTTCCGGCGATCTGTCCCTCTTTTTCATGATGGGGCAGTTGGGAGGCGGTCTGGGACCGGCGATTACCGGCTTCCTGCTGGACAGAGCGTCATCCAATAACGCCATCTTCATGCAGGCATTTGGGATGCCTTTCCAGGAGCGTCTGGCCGAGACCGGCTCGATCACGCCGATCCTCCTTATGGGCATTGTGGCCATCCCCAGCGTCCTGTTCATGGCTTTTTCGCTGCCTGACCGGAAAGCTCACCGTCATAGCAGCCCTACTTCTGGCGGTGGGACTGGTCGCGCAGCCTTACGCGTTCAGCCACTCGTCATGCTGGGCGGGATGGTCATCCTGCGCGGGATGCTCAACCCTGGCATCGTCGCGTTTCTGCCTCGGCTGTTTCAATCGCGCGGCTGGAATCCCTCCGAGTATGGCCTGGTGACAAGCTCCTTCTGGATCTCCGGTGCGTTTGCCGGCCTGATCGCCGGGCAGCTCGCCGACCGCTATGGCGACCGCGTGGTCATCGGCCTGACCCTGCTCATCTCTGCCCCGGCGGTGTTTCTGCTCAGTTCCGCAACGGACAGCAGCGCCTATCTTCTGGCGATCATCGCTGGAGCCTTCAGCAGCGCCTCGCACCCGTTGATCGTCGCCATGACACAGCGTCTGCTGCCCGGCGGCAGAGGGTTGTCGTCCGGTATCGGCCTGGGCGCGATTTTCGCGACCGGCGCGCTCGGCACGTTCGTCATCGGGGCGCTGAGCGACTCGCTTGGCCTGGAGACGGCAATTCAGATCGTCGCTCTGATCACCGTGGCCACCGGTTTGCTCGCGCTCCGGCTGCCTGCTGACCCCACCCCAGCAAAACCTATCGCCGCACCGTCGGAACGCAGCAGCGACGCCGTTGCCAAGACGGTGTGAACCCGGCGGCCTCGGGGATGCGTGCCACGCGTAATCCGTGGACTGAGACTGTGTTAAAATGAGGTTTGTCTCGGTCTATCCGATGTGAAGAGCGCATGGCGCAATTATTCATCAGCTACAGCAGACAGGACATCGAGTTCGCGCGCTACCTGCGCGGGCTTTTGCAGGCTGCCGGCTTTGAAGTCTGGATGGACGAGCGGTTGGTGCCCAGCACGCAGTGGTGGCGTATGCTGGAGGAGCAGATCAAGGCTTCCTCTGCGCTGATCGTGGTCATGTCACCGTCTTCGGCGGAATCTCGCTGGGTCGAGCGCGAGATCCTGGTCGCCGAGAACAGCAATATGGCGATTTTCCCTCTGCTTCTTGACGGTCCCCACTGGTCACGGCTGGCCGATATTCAGTACGAAGACTTCACGGCTGGCCTGAAGGCCGAGCTTCCACCGCGTCTGGTTGATGCGCTGCGCCTCACGGTGAACGGTACGCCTCCGGAGCGCCGCGCCGCGCGGCCGGTGAGGGCGACCGCCCCGCCGGCAACCGAATCGCGTCTTCTTGAGGCGGCCATGCCTGCCGAGACGCGCTCAGGCGGGGACAGCGAGATGTGGGCCAAGATCAGCCTGCCAGATTCGGCCGGCCTGCGGGCCGAACTCCCTGCCATGGTCCCATCCGGCGACGTCATTCAGAAGGGCGATGCCCGCACCACCAGTTTCCCATTTCGTTTCCCAACCGATCCCCGAACTGGCGAGAAGCTGCCTGTGCAGATGACGCTCAAGGCGTCGTCGGCTGATTTCAGCATCCGATCGCCGGGCGGCGACGAGTTCGAGATCGTCGAGTTACCGCCCGACACCGACTCGCGCACGGTGATCTTCACGCTTTTCCACAAGCCGGGTGGGCGTGTGACCGGGCGTGCCCGCCTGTTTCTCGATCTCATCTACGAGAACCGGGTGATCGCGCAGATCTCCGTCTCGACGCAGTTGGTGGAGCAGGTGTCGCGCTTGCAGGACGGCGCTGCGCCCTGGTCGCTGTGGAGCGTGCCGCTGGGTGGCTCCAAACTGGCGACGGGCGAGTATCAGAAGCCCGACCTCAGCGGCGGCATTCCAGCCTCGGCACTGATGGAGGAGGCTCTCCCTGGCGTGGAAGAGGAGAGCCTCGAGCGCGCTGAGGCCGATGCCTACGGCGATCAGTTCGCCGATGATGGAGTCGAAGACGTCGCCTTCGAAGCGGATGAGGCGGCGTGGCAGGGCGCATTTCCCACCAAGCCGATTAGCCCGCCCGCGCCAGAACCACCCAGGAAGAAGGTGTCGGACCGTCAATCCCCGCAGGGTCCGCCCGCTGGAAGTTCTGAAACCATGGCGTCGCGACCCGCTTCGGCACGGCAGGCGCCGCGCCGGACTTCACCGCTGGTCACGGGAGCGTCGGCCATTGCCGGCCTGGCGCTGGTCTTCGTCGTGGTCCTGCTGCTGGTGAACCGGCAGTCGGGTGCTCCGCCGCAGGATGTCACGGACGCTACGCTGTCGATGGGGCTGGCGGCACAGGAAGCAGCGACCAACACTGCGCGCGCGTCAACCGCAACTCAGGATTCCGTGCTGAGCGCCACACAGGCTGAGCCGGAAATGACTCTCACGAGCCCAGTTGTCGAATCCGGGGAAGTGCGCAGCGGGATCGCTGCGGCTAAGCTAGCGAACTGCGAGGGTTCCCTGGAAGATGCGCGCTTGAGCAACCTGCTCGACGAACTGAACATTCCGCACGCGCTGCTGTCCGGCGACATGGTGGAAGGGGTTGCCGGGCAGGTGGCCGATCCGACCGGCGCGGCGCTGGTCTTCTGGGGGACGTGCCAGGGGGATGGCAGCGTGCTTGTGACGGCTGAACTGCTCGCGCCGCCGCTGTTACGCGGTATCCTGCATCCGGAGCGCGTCGAATTCGCCGCGCCGGTCGAGATGATGCTCGACAACGCATCCCCCGCTGGCACGTTCCTGCGGGCCATCGCGTCGTACATGAAGGGCACGTTTGATGCCGGCCTGCTCGACGAACTGGTCGCCGCCGAAGAAGGTCTGCCGAGCGCCGTCGACAACACGGCGGGACGGGCAGCGCTGAACGTGCTGCTCGGCACTACTCACCTCTTCCACGACGAGAATTACGAGGCTGCATTGAGCCGTTACCGCCAGGTTGATAGCAGCACCGCCACGTCTCCCGATATCGTCACAGCAGCGCTCAACAACAGCGCCTTCGCCATTCTGAACCGGCTGTGGGATGTCGATCCGGCCAGCGATCCCGAATGGGAGAATCAGGTGAACAGCGCGGATCATGCGCTGGAGGTCGCGCTCGACCGGTCCAACGATCCTCCCGCGCAGCATCTGCCTCTGCTGCTGAGCCGGGCGACCCTGCGCATCTTTATCCAGGGCCAAGCTGACGCCACAAAGATTGCGGAAGGGCTGACATACTGTGAGAATGCTGCTTCGAACTTCTACCTGGATGCCGAGCCGCTTGCCTGCACGGTGGCGGCGCGCCTGAGCATCCTCTCGTCGGAAGGCGATCTGTGCAATGCCTTGGATGATCTCGATCAACTCCTGAGTCTCCTCGCCGACGCGCACGGCATCGAACCCGACGAACCCTATGCCTACTTCTGGGAGGGCATCGTTCTCGATCATCAGGCGTTGTGCAAGACCGGGACAGAAGAACACGATGGGCTGCATGCGGGAGCCAACGCCGCCTTCGAGCAGTTTGTGAGGCTCATGGACCAGGAGAATGTGCACCTGGCGATCGATCGCGCCTTTCTCGCCGAGGCGCGGGCCAGAATAACAGACTGAGGTTGTCCCCAGGCGTGCGGGATTCGTCAATTGTCCTTGAGGTTTGGGTTAGGCTAAAATTGCCATAGTCGCATCGCCAGTGTCATGCAACGAGGCGGAGCGCGCAGCATAGCAGGGCGCAGCAAACATCGAATTGGCGGGGAGGAACACCGTGAGCCGCTGGGAGAACAAGTACGTCATCGGCCTCACCGGAAATATTGCGGTGGGCAAAAGCTATGTGCGCCAAATGCTGCAGCACCTCGGTGCCTATCCGATCGATGCCGATCAGCTCTCGCATCAAGCCATCGCGCCGGGCGCCCCTGGTTACAAACAGGTGGTCGACATGTTCGGCAGGTTCGTCGTAGACCCGGACGGGCGCATCAACCGTGCTCGGTTGGGCGCCGTTGCCTTCACCCTCCCGGAGGCGCTGGCAGCCCTGGAATCAATCATCCATCCCCTGGTTCGACAGGGAATCCATGCCCTGGTCACCCGTGCCAAACAACCGGTCATCGTGGTCGAGGCGATCAAGCTCCTCGAAGGCGATCTGGCCAATGCCGTCGACAGCATCTGGGTGGTGGATGCTTCTCCTGAAACTCAGATCCGCCGCCTGCTGGAGAAACGCAACATGACCGCGGACGAGGCGCGCAAGCGTATTGGCGCGCAGCCTCCCCAGGCCGAGAAACTCAAGCGTGCCAACGTCGTCATTACCAATGATGGCAGCCCGGAAGACACCTGGCGTCAGGTCCAGACGGCCTATGAAGAGGTCCTGCGCCGGTTGGCGCCGCCCGCGCCACAGCCGGCGGCACCGCAGCGGCCGGCCGCGCAGCCGCTGGTCAAGCCGATCAGTGTGACATCGACAGCCTCTGCCGCATCGGCTGCGCCGCCCCCAATCCGCCCAACGATGCCCGCCCAGCCGGCGGCAGCACAGGCTGTGACGCCTCAGCCTATCGCGCGTCCCGCTGCGGCGCTGGGCGCTGCTCAAAGGGTTTCTACCGGCCGGCTCGGCGAAGCAGGAGATGGAGCCGTCTCCAGCCCGCTGCTGGACCCCAAGACGCAAATCGTCATCCGCCGCGGCATGCCGGGCAATGCCGAAGCGATCGCCAACTTCATCAACAAGGTGGCGGCGCGTCAGGTGAGCCGAATGGACATCATGCTGGCTTTTGGCCAGAAGAGCTTCCTGCTGGCCTATGGCAAGGGGGATGCGCTGATCGGTGTGGTGGGCTGGCAGGTCGAAAACCTCATCACCCGCGTCGATGAGTTCTATGTCGCGACAGGGGTGCCCAAAGCGCCGGTCCTGAGCGATCTGATAGGCGCGGTCGAAGATGCGTCGAAGGAACTGCAAAGCGAGGTCAGCTTTGTGGTGCTGCCGCGCGCCCTGGGACCTGATGTGGGGCCATCGCTGGTTCGCCGTGGCTATGTGCTGCTCAAGCTTGAGGAAATCCGCTTTCCCGCGTGGCGAGAGGCCGCGCAGGATCTACTCACTGTCCCGGCGTCAGATGTGCTGATCAAGCCGCTGCGCGCCGACCGTGTCATGAAGCCAATCTAGAACCTGGCCAAACCCGCGAGAGGGCCGAGATCGTGATCCCTTGCTGCGGCGAATGGCGCGAAGGAGTGACTGTTTGAACACGCTTACTGCACTGCCACCTGTCCGCTGGGTGCTGCGCCATCCGCGGCTCTCCGCGTGGGTTTTTCTCTCTGTGGGGATGGTTGTCCTGCTGTTGATCGAAGCGCGTGATGTCGGGCTGCTGCCGGGGCAGTGGCTGGCGCTGATCGCCGCCTGTATCCTGGTCGCGGGCATCTGCATCTGGATCGTCAGTTGGGAAGACGCCGACGAAGAGGCGGAAGAAAGCCCAACGACTTAGGCCAGAAAAGCTCCCAGAACCATTAGAGCAGCCTGGGGTTCAGATGCCCCGAACCCCAGACGATTTCATCCTTTGACGACTAGCGGATCACCAGTTCGCCCACGCCGCCCTCGAAGCGCACGGTGATGCGCTTTTCAGCGGTCTCGTAGTCAGATGTCTCCCAGACGCCCTGGGTGCGCACGAATTCTTCCCCGCCGCGCACTTTCTGAAGCGGAACCCCGTGAATGCTCACGCCGCCGACACCTGTCCTGGCTTCGACGCGAATGGCCGCGCCCTTGGGCATGTACAGCCGGCATTCGCCGATGCCGCCGCTGATCTGCGCGGTGGCGTTGCAGTTCGCGCCGAAGCGGACGATCGTCTCACCCGTGCCCGCGCTCATCTTCAAATCGGCGTCGGTTTCATCCGGGATCGTCACTTCAAACTGGCCAATGCCGCCGCTGATCTGCACGGCGTACTGCTGCCGGGCCGGCAGAACGGCCTTCATTTCGCCGGTGCCGAGGCTGATCTGCAGTCCGGAAACTTTCAGGGCGGACAGGTCGATTTTCGATTCGCCCACGCCGCCGCGGAGGACCAGATTGGTCAGGACATTGGGAGACAGCTTCACATCCCACTTCAGTTTGCGGCCGCTGCCGATCCAGCCGAACATGCTGCGGAACCAGTCGGCTACGGAGCTGTCCTGGTTCAACTGAACGGTCCTGGCCTCTTTGCCACTGACCACGAAATTGATCTCGCAAACGTATGTGCAGTCGGCTTCAATCAGATCGGTCGAGTCAGCGGGAAGCGTGGATACCAGATGCTGGCCGACGCTCAGGTCAAGCCGGACGTCCGCGGTCTCGGCACTGTCCAGCGGCGCGGCGAAGACCTGCTGCTTGATGGCCTGCTCGCCCTGAATGCCCAGGGACTGAACGAACTCGTTGATCTGGTCGCCCATCTTCTCAAACGAGAAGGACCATTCCGTCTGGTACTGCTTGTTCTTCTCTTTTTCCTCAGTCACGAGTCTCTCTCCGTTTGCTAGGTTCACGTACTAAATCTGGTTACGTTTGACACGAACTGACTGTTCACATTCAGTCGATGCGCAGGCTGCCGACGCCGCCGTTGTAGTCGATGTCGATGCGGTCTTCGGTCGCTGCGTCGCTGAAGGTCGGTGATTCCCACACGCCGTTGCGATCTTCGCCGCTGATCCGCTCCCAGCCGGCTGGGACGTTGACTCCACCCAGCCCACCATCGGCGCGCAAACGCACCGCGGCATCACCTGCGACGTCGATCACGGTTTCGCCGACGCCCGCATTGATGTCGGCAGTGACGCCGGCGCCTGCTGGAATAGTCAGCACCGTTTTGCCAACGCCCCCGCTGATCTCAACAGGTAGGACGCCCTCACCAGACGGCAGGGTAATGCGCTGCTCGCCGACGCCGGTATTGATCACCACGTTTGTAACCTGGAGGCCGGTCAGGTCTACCGTCGCGCTGCCAACCCCGCCGCTGACGCGCAGATCGAGCGGAATCGACGGCGTCAGACGAACGTCCCAGCGCAAATCTCGCTCGTCGACGGCCAACGTCCAGCCGAAGAAATCGAAGCCGAAGTTGGCGTCCGAGGAGCTGTTGCTCAGGGTGATATCGGCTTGTGCGCCCGGCTCGACGTTGAACTGCACGTCACCGGCATAGCGCAGATCGGCCTGAATGAGCGAGCCGGAGTCCTGAAGCGCGCTCACTGTCGTCGTGCCGACGCCAATGCCGAGGTTCATGCGGGCTGAGGTCGCATCACCGAGCGGTTCGTCGATGGACATCGTCTTGACCTCGACGTTCGGCGCCAGGCCGATGGCGGGACCGACGAACATCAGGGCGAGCAGCACGACGATGGTGGCGCCAACGATCAACATTGACATGGAGCGTGAACCACGCCCGATCAGAAGTTCAACACCGATGGCGATCAGGATGACTGGCCACAGACGCAGCAGAACGGCCATATTCTGCGCTGTGAAAATGTTGGCTTCGCGGAGGAGCCAGATGACTCCGGCCGCTATCAGGATCAGCGCCCAGACGACGGCGCCGCTGCGAGGAGCAGTAGATGAGGGCAGAGTTTGGGACATGAGCTTTCCCCCTTGGGTGGATGTCCAAACACTGCAACTCTATACGTAATGTTTTCTGGAAAAGTTTCCAGTTTCGGATCTATCCGGCGCAGTTCGGCGGACCCTCTGGGGGATACGTCCAGCGTTCACGCACCTGGTGGTCGACGGCGATGGCCCGCCATTCGTTGTAGACAGCCACCAGACTTGGGCAGTCGCCGCGGATCTCGGCTGCCTGTCCCTGAATGTACCAGCACTCGAAGCGCAGGTCGGAGGTCGGCAGATCGAGCAGCGTTTGCAGGGTGGTGCAGCGGTGCAGGCTGTTCTGAGCTTTTTCGAAGTTGCCTTGTAGGAAATACTCCATCCCTAACCGGTACCAGCCTTCATACCAGGAGGGTGCGCGCTCGGTGACTTCCTCGCAATATTCGACCGCCCGCTCGCGTTCGCGCATGATGCTGGACAGTTCGCACAGTCGGAGTCGTGCCTTGATGTTGTTGACATCGCGCGTCAGGACTTCGAAGTAGGAGACGGTGGCGCTGTCGGAGTCGCCGAGCAGCAGGGAATACTGCGCCCGCTCGAAATGCAGGACGAGCAGGCGATCTTCAAGTTCCAGTGCTCGGTCGACGGTGGCCACGGCGTCGGCATAGCGGCCAATGTCGCGGTAGCCGAGGGCCAGCGAACGGAGGGCATCGACCAGGGCCGGTCGCGATGCCGCTTCCTGCACGGCGCGCAGGCTCTCCTGCACGGCCTGGTCATAGCTGCCCACGCTGTCCAGCGCCAGGGCCAGCGCGGTGCGGGCGATGGCCGACGAGGCAACCGGCTCTTCCAGCGCGCGTCGGGCGAAATCAGCTGCGTCAGCGGGGCGTTCGGCGGCTTGCAGCGCCATGGCGTGGATGGCCATCACGTCTCGATCGGTCGGCGCACGTTCGATCGCCTCCCGGGTGAAAGTCAGGGCGCGTTCGCGGTCGCTGGCCAGGTTGTATTCGGCGTAACTGCGATAGATGAAGGCGCGAGTCAGAATGTACAGCGCATTGAGATCTTCGGGATTGGCTGCGAGCGCCTGCTGAGCGCGGGCGATCGCGCTTGAGAGATCTCCCTGGTCGAACGCTGCCTGAGCGGCGGCGACTTCGCTGCCAGCGGCGATTCCCGGTATCGCCCGATCTGAAAGGCGGTTGACCCAGGACCAGACGACGGCGCCTGCCCCCGCGAGCAGGAGAGAGGTCAGGATGAACGAGAGGCAGCCCATAGAACGGCGCTGCCGCCGGAAGGAGAGATTAGAGCGAGAGCGATGCAGGCGCATAGAGGACGGCCCGTCAAGTGCGGTACAGTTCGAGGTTGGAGGAGAGTGTAACGCGACTGGAGCGGAAGGGCGAAGGTTTTGCCACGAAAAAAAGTCTGAATTTGTTGCGGCACAATGAACAGGGGGACGAATGACTGGAGACTTGGGGGCCGTATTGTCGGCGGACAATTTTGTCCGCCGACAATGTTGTTTTCCTACAGCGGCATCACACTGGTCGGATTCTGTGGTACATCGTTGTAGCGGATCTCAAAGTGCAGGTGCGTGCCGGTCGACTGGCCGGTGGAGCCGACGCCGCCGATCTGCTGGCCGGCGGAGATGTACTGTCCGCAGTTCACGTAGAAGCTGCTCAGGTGGCCGTAAATCGTGGTGAACGGCCCATGCGCCAGCACTACGAGATAGCCATAGCCCCAGTTGTTCCAGCCTGCGAAGATGACCGTGCCGCCGTTGGCCGCCATAACCGGAGTGCCCTCGGCTGCTGCCAGATCGACGCCCGTGTGAATCGACGAAAAGCCCTGGGTCCAGGTGTAGTTGTTGAGCGGACGCACCCAACCGCCGCCGCCGCCGGGGTTGTCGACGAGGCCGCAGCTTCCCGGGTCGCCGGGCGAAAACGAGATTCGTCCGCCGGATCCACTTTCATCGCCGCCGACTCGCTCGACCACCGGATTCCAGACGATCTGCTCGGCCACGCCGCCGGGCACGACGACACTGGTTCCAGGAGGAATCGGCGTTGTCGGGTCCGCGCCGAAAAGGTCGTTGTATTCCGAGTCGATGATGGCGTAGGGATCGACGCCGAACTGGTTGGCGATCTCCTGCACGGTCTGCTCGACAAGAATCGTGTGGTAGACGCCGTCAAGCGGCATGATGTTGATGCGCCGCCCCGGTCGCAATCCGCCAATCAGACTGCGATCATTGGCCCAGGCGATCGTCTCCGGTTGGATGCCAAAGCGCTCGGCGATGCGGTAAATGGTGTCACCCTGCTGTACTTCGTACTGGATGACCTCACTGCGCGGCCGATCGGGGATGATGGTGAAGGCGCTGTAGTCGGTGCGCGGTATCTCGAAGCCAAAGGTCGTCTGGTAGACAGCCAGGGGTGCGGCCAGCAGGGAGGCCCTGGCTTCTTCGTTCAGGGTCTGGGCGCTGGCCAGCACGAACTGCGCCTCGCCAGGTGACTCCGAGGCCAGCGGCGCCGCCGTAGGGAGCGCTGCCGAATCGGCCGTGGGCAGTGCGCCGGCCGTTTCCGTCGTTGGGGCGGGCGTCGCCGCGTTAGGAGCGGGCGTGTCAACCGGCGCTGAAGGTGGAAGCAGCAGCAGCGCCGCCGAGGCCGCCGTGAGGACGAAGGCGAACAGGAGGGCCATCAGCCCGATCAGCCGCCGAAACGGCGACATGGTCTGGAGGCGAACCGAACGAACGGGGCCGGTATCCGCCAGATGATCGGGCGTGGGTTCCTGCATGAAAGGCTGAGTCATGATTCATCCTGAGGTAGGTGAACGATGAGGAAGGGGGAGGTTCAACGGCGCCTCCGCGAAGGATTCGGGTGCGCCATCAGAGTTGCGACTAATCGTTGAGCGGTGCTTTGAAATCATAGATTCCGTCGCGAACCTGCCAGCGCAGCCCCTCGTTTTCGCAGACAAGCTGCTGCGAATCGTCGACGATGAGGGTTCCGCCGCAGTGCGGGCAGGCGAAGAGGTCTTCCGTCTGCGTGTTGTCGTCGGTAGCGCCGCGGGCCTGCGCTTGGACGAAGACGCTTGGCGTGACGAGCAGGCCGGTCTCCTGGAACAGCCCGTCGATGCCGGCTAGCAGTCCGACCGGGACGCGCCGCTTGAGCGCCGGCATTCGCAGCAGAGAGACTGGCAGGCGGCGTTTGACTTCCAGCCGCGACTCGTGCATCGCGTTCCAGATATGCTGCGGGTGAAAGTCGAAATTCAGCTCTACAAATTCGACCGGCGCCAGATCGAACGGATTCCAGTTCTGCTTACCGGTCCAGTAACGTACCATCGACTTGAGGTGACGCTTGCTGGCATGTTCCAGAATGAAGGTTGCACCAGGGGTAAGCACTCGCCGGATCTCCGCCAGTGCCGTTTCGGCGTTAGCGATATGGTGCAGGACGCGGATCATCGTCGCTGCGTCGAAGGCGCCCGCCTTGAAGGGGAGCTGGTAGACATCGGCCGCCACATAGATGTAACGGTCGCTGCGCCCCAGATGTTCCTGCGCCTGTTTGAGCTGCGTGCGCGAATAGTCGAGTACGACGACCTGTTCGTAGCCGCGGTATTCTTCGGTGAGCCGGCCGAAGCCGGCGCCAATCTCCAGAAGCCGCCGGCCTGTGGGCGGCAAGAGCTTGCGCAAGGCGATGCGTTCGACGCGGTCCTCGTAGTCCCGCCCCTGACCATCCCAGAAGTCGGTTCGGTAGTTCGATCCCTCGTAATCGCAGATGGGCGGGCGTGTATCCTGCTGTGACATGTCCGGCAAATCAGACTCTCGATGCTGGCGATTGCTCACAAGTATCGCGTTCCAGCGTCGAAAGTCAAGCACCGGAAAAGATGCGATGAGGGATGAGGGGTGAGAAATGAGGAAAAGCCAGAGCGTGAACTTCTCGTATCAACCGACACGCCGCTGCACTTAAATGCGCAACAGGCTGCTGCGCCTGGCCCTCATTCCTGATTACTCTCCCTATTGTCCTGGCAGCGGCGTCGGCAGGATGCCCATGTCGTCCGGCGCGGCCGGATCGGCGAAGTCGTATCCAACCGGCGCCAGCACCGTGGGCATGAGGAGTTGGGCCTGGGCATTGATGGCCTCCGGTCCACCGGCTGCGTAGACCTCGGGGCGTAGCTGCTGGTCCAGACCAGGGATGCCGCCCTGGGGCACAATACCGGTCAGGCGTGGCAGGTTCTCCGGCGGGATGGATTCATCGGCCAGCTCGTAGTCGGTGCCGGCGGTGCGCGAGAAGCCCGGCCAGGGATTCTGCGAGTAGGTATTGTCGGCCAGCAGATTGACGGACTGGCCGCTGAGCAGAGCACTGACCAACTGGCCTGCGCCGTTGTAGTCGTCTGGCAGATTGTAGAGCGCCCGGGTAATCGGTTCGAAGATCAGGCGGAGGTTTTCAAATGGGTCATGCAACTGGGTCTGGTTCAAGGGGATGATGGCGCGCACATCCAGCGCCACGTCAATCTCCGTATCGACTGGCACGTCCAGGTCGAGGGCGACCGGCAGGCGTGTCCCTCTGGGCAGCGTCAGGAAGACGGTGGCCGAATTGACTTGCAGCGCCGGCGCGGAGATCGAAGCGAAGACGGTGAGTGGGACGTCGTCGGTCAGCGTGACGACGGTCGATTGATCCAGAGGCAGGTCGAACTGCACCGGGATGATGTCGCGCACCGGGATGGTCCAGTCGATGGTCGCCTGATCCAGCCCGACGAAGCTGCTGTGCAGACCGGCCACCAGCGGCGTGACCACATTGTTCTTGATGTCGAAGAGCAGCGTCGCCAGCACGACGACCGCGATGACCAGGATTAGGTTAACGAAGAACGAGAAAATGATCATGAACCGCCAGAAAGCCTTGCCGAACCCACGCAGCACGCGCATTTTCTCTATCCCTCTGCGACGACCCGAATGAACAAACTATACACCAACCTTTCACAGCGCGGCAAAAAGAAAGAGCCCGCCATCGCTGGCAGGCTCTTCGGTGAAGCGAGGGAAAACGCCCTGAGTTTAAAGACCGGCTTCGGCGCGCAGAATGGCGGCCTTGTCGGTGCGCTCCCACGGCACATTGAGATCATCGGGACCAAGATGACGGTATGCGGCCACCTGACGGTACTGCGGCTTGCGCATGTCGAGGTCGCGGATGATCGCCGCCGGGCGCAGGTCGAAGTGCTTGCGGATCAGCGCCTCGATCTGCTCATCCGGAATGGCTCCGGTGCCGAACGTCTCGACGGCCACCGAAGTCGGGCGGGCGACGCCAATGGCGTAGGAGACCTGAAGCTCGAAGCGGCGCGCCAGGCCGGCAGCGACCACGTTCTTGGCGACGTAGCGGGCCATGTAAGCCGCACTGCGGTCCACCTTTGTCGGGTCCTTGCCGCTGAAAGCGCCGCCGCCGTGACGGGCCACACCGCCATAAGTGTCGACAATGATCTTGCGGCCGGTCAGACCGGCATCGCCCATAGGGCCGCCGGTGACGAAACGGCCGGTCGGATTGACGAAGATGCGGGTGTTGTCGTCCAGCAGGTGTTTGGGAACGACGCGCATGATGATCTCTTCGATCACGGTCTGGCGGATTTCCGCCTGTTCGACGTCGGGCGCGTGCTGGGTCGAGATGACGATGGTGTCGACGCGCTTCGGCTTGCCGTAGGCGTACTCAACCGTCACCTGGCTCTTGGCATCGGGGCGCAGCCAGGCGATTTCGCCCGCCTTGCGCGCTTCAGCCAGGCGGCGCACAAGCTGATGCGCCAGCGAGATGGTCAGGGGCATCAGTTCCGGGGTTTCGTCACAGGCGAAGCCGATCATCATGCCCTGATCGCCGGCGCCCGTCGCCTCGATTTGCTCGTCGCTCATGCCGCCTTCGCGGGCTTCCAGCGCCTTATCAACGCCCTGCGCGATATCCGGAGACTGTTCCTTGATCGCCACCATCACGCCGCAGGTCTCGTAGTCGAAACCGTACTTGCCGCGCGTGTAGCCGATGTCGCGCACGGTGTCGCGGACCAGCTTCTCGATGTCCACGTAAGCGGAGGTGGTGATTTCGCCGAACACGAACACAATGCCGGTGGTCGTCGAGGTTTCACAGGCGACGCGGGCATTGGGGTCGGCCCCGATGATGGCGTCAAGCACTGCGTCGGAGATCTGGTCGCACATCTTGTCGGGGTGTCCCTCCGACACCGACTCGGACGTGAAGAAATAGCTCGGCGAGGTCATGAACGTGCTCGTCGCCTGCCGAAGCTGCGTATCGGTCATGGATTGGCTCCTCCTGTAGTTGATGCCGTGAACCGTACAGACAAAAAAACGCGCCTCTCTGGGATGAGAGGCGCGCGATGACTGATCAGCTTGCTGCTCATCTCCCAGAGTTCAAAACTCTGTCGGAATTGGCACCTTTCCGGCGCTCCGGGGGTTGCCGCGGTTTCGTAGAGCCGAATCTCTCCACCGCTCTGGATGATATGGAGTTGTCACCCCACAGATGGGGCGAAATTACAATTTTACTTTAGCATTTTTCCCGTTGCAGACGCAAGGGCCGAGTTGTTCTGTTTGTGTCAGAGGGCCATCAAAGACGTATATTTTTGCGCCAGCGCCGCCGCTGCCAGCATCGCGAGCGACCTGAACAACGACTCTGACGCGCGTTCTTTTTCGTCCTGGCTGGCGGCGAGGTGCCGACGAGTCGTCTCCTCCATCGTCCGACGCGTGGTCGCATCCAGGTGCGGCGCCAGGTGGTCGAAGAGCAGCCTGTAGCCGTCTTTGCGCTCCAGCGCTTCGAGTCCGTCGAGGATCTGGCGGTGGGGCGGTCCTTCCCAGATGTTGAGGATCATCGCCTCGCGCAGATGACGCTCGACGCCGAACTCCGCCAGCGTTCCCATGCCGCCGTTGACTTCCATGGCCCATTTGGCTGTCTGCACGGCCAGTTCCGCCGTCCAGTATTTGGCGAGATGTACGATGATCCGAAACAGGATGAAGCGTTCCGAATAGCGCGGTGCGGGCTCCTTCCAGACCGCCTCGGCGAGCAGTACCGACTCCCAGGCCAGTGCGAAGGCCGCGCGCAGTTCGGCAAGGCGCTCCTCGAACTGGCGGCGCATGAGGGGCTGATCGATCAGCTTTTTGCCAAAGATGTCGCGTCCGGCAGCGAAGGTGTAAGCATCGTACAGCGCCCGCTGCATCAGCGCCACCGCACCGACACTGTTGGACACGCGCGATAGGTTGAGCACCTCCAGAATGTGGTTGATGCCATGGCCCGGTTCACCCAGGAAGTAGGCTTCGCTGTCCCTCAGCTCGATTTCGCCGGTGGGCACCGACCGGGTGGCGATCTTGTCCTTCAGCCTGCGCAGCGTGTAGTTGAGCGCCCCGTCTTCGCGCAGCCGCGGCACCAGGAAGAGCGCCAGTCCACGGACGCCGGGGGGTGCATTCTCCGGACGCGCGGCCACCACGGCCAGTTCCGCGCCGGCGTTGCTGCAAAAATACTTGTCGCCCGTCAGACTCCAGCCGCTTGCTGTCTGCCGGGCCACGGTCTCGACGGTCGCGCCTAAGTCACTCCCGCCGCGCGCGTCGGTCCTCCAGGTTGCGCCTTGCCAGACCCTATCGTCATGCCTGAGGAGCAGGGGGAGGTAGCGATCGCGCACGGCCGGTTCAGCGTATTTGGCGACGGCCGCGGCCGTACCCAGCGACACCGTATGCGGGCAGTACAGGCCGACATCGTAGAAGCAGGTCAGATAGCCGACAGCATAGGCGGCAGGCATGGACTCTTCCAGCGCCCGCCAGACAGCGCCGGCTTTGTAGCTGGTTCTGAGCATCGTCCAGTAGGCTGGAGGAAAGAGGATCTCGTCGATGCGACTGCCGAAGCGATCGAACTGCCGTACCCAGGGGGTTCCAGCCCGATCCACGGCGGCGGAGGTCGCGAGGCCTTCGTTGTTCCAGTAAGCCTCGAATGGTTTGGCGATGCCTTCCGGGACCTGCACGCCGTTCGACCGCAAAAAAGCGCCTGGAGAAGAGAGCATCTCGAACATTGGATTTGCCCTTTCACATGAAGTAGCCAGGCGATTCTATCTCTAAGAAAGGGATGGGAAGTGAGAAATGCTCGCAGACAGCCGTCTCTCTCATTCCTCATCCCTGATTTCTCGTTCCTTCGCCTACTTTTCCCTCATATGCACCCGCGCACTGATCTCGTAGAGGATCACCACCAGGATCGACGCGCCGAACAGGAAGGGCGGGATGATCTCCAGCGTCGAGCGCGCCGCCAGGAAGCCGATCAACGCGGGGATACCGGCGATGCCGATGCCGGCGCCCGCAACCTGAAAGCCGATGGCATTCGGGGTGTGGCGCGCCCCGACCCGAGCCAACGTCTGGGAGATGAAGACCGGGAACATGGGCGCCTGCGAAAAGCCGAAGAGCGCCAATCCCAGGAATCCGACATCGGGCGTTGGGCTCCACCAGATCAGCGCCGCCCCAGCCATAGTCCCGATTAGGCAGAGCCGCATGAGTCGATTAGGCTTGATGTAACTGATGATCGCCCCGAAGAAAATACGGCCGATGGTGAAGCTTCCCCAGTAGAAGCTGACCCAGAAACCGGCGGTCGCCTCGGGAATGCCTCGCGATTGGTTGTAGAGCGGGAACATCCACTGTCCAGGGGAGGTTTCCATGCCGGCATAGAAGAAGAAGAGGACGATGCCCAGCCAGACGGCCGGAATGCGAAGCGTGTCGCTCATGCGTACGCCCTGACCGCCATCAGCGCGGTGCGCCTGCGCGGCCATGGTGCGCCAGCGCCCTCGCATGAAGAGGAAGGCCAGCGTCACCACGCCGCTGATGAGAGTGACGAGCACGAAGGCCGCGCGCCAGGAGAGATCGTTGTCCAGGATGGCTGTGACGATGAGCGGCGAAACGGTCGCTCCAATGCCGAAGCAGGCGTGCAGCCAGTTGAGCGTGCGCTCGCTGTGATGCTCGGCCACGTAGGCGTTCAGCCCGGCGTCGATGAAGCCGCTGCCAACCCCCAGAAGGACGAACAGCGGGAGCAGCAGCAAGTAGCTGCCGAAAAACGCCGCCACCCCCAGGCTGATGGTTGTCAGCAGCCCACCGGCCAGCAGCGTCATGCCGATGCCGATTCGCCCCGTAATCGAGCCGGTCAGAAAGCTGCTGCTGAGATAGCCCAGCGTGGAGGCAGCCAGGAGCAGGCCGACGGCGTCGAGCGGCTGTCCAAACTCGGACTGCATCGGCGTCCAGGCGATCCCCAGGAGCGCGGAGGTCGAGGCCATGCCGATGAGGATGAAGGCGAGGTAGGCAACGATGATGCTGATAAGCTTGTTTTGCTGATGGGTGGCTGGAAGGGCAGTCGTCGTCATTCAGAAACTCGGTTGGTTATAAAGGCATGCGATAACTCTAGCAGAATCCCCGCCCGCCGCGAGAGTCCATTTTGGAACTGCTTGGAGCTGCGTGGCCCTATTGGCGCTAAATGGTGTGCATCACTTGAAGGCGCTGATGCCGAAGGCTGCCTGGACCAGAACGACTTTCTTGAATCCGGCGGCCTTCAGACGCTCGACCACGCCGCGGGCCACCCTCGCCCCAAATGGGCTTTTCAGGTCACCAATATAGTGGAACAGCCGTCCCTGCGGGGTCAGAATGCGAGCGAGCTGACGGTAGTATTCGCCTGAATAAAGGTCGCCGGCAAGCTGCATCGTCGGCGGGTCGTGGAGGATACTGTTGAAACTGCCGTCCGCCGCATCCTCGACATAGTCGAAGCTGTCGACGATGTGACGTTCGATGCGAGGATGGGTAAACAACTCACGCGACCAGGGATTCTGTGCGGCTACTTCGACCACAGCCGGGTCGAGCTCGATGGTGGTCACGTGCGTGGCAACTCGCGCCGCATGAATGGCCGTGTATCCGAGGCCCATTGAAGTATCCAGCACCCGTCCGGTGGGTCGCGCCGCCTTGATCTTTTCGACGGTGTCGCGATGCGGATCGGTATCCTTGATGCGGTGCATGGGAAACCCGGCGATCAACAGCGTGGGGGCGCCTGTGGTCGGCATGAGCGAACAGTTGCGGTTGGTGGTGGTGGAAAAAACCTGTATCTTGCGGATCGCGCTGTTCTCCAGCGCGTAGCAGCCGACATCGTCGCCGGCAATCTCCGCCGCATCGGCCCAGGTCAGGCGTTCACCTTCGGGGAACAGGATGCCATCGGCGGAGCGTTCCGCCGTGACCTGGGTCAGCCCCAGATCAGGAGAAATGCGTATCTCGCCGCTGCGCTCCTGGCTGGGATGGAGCAGCGGCGAGATCTGAAAGTGCGAGAGGACAATCACAAACGGTTCGAAGTGAACATGGCTACTGGACGAGCACGCGGGCGCTTTCGGTCGCCCAGAACACCATCACGTCGTCGCCGACTTTGAACAGGATGTCCTTGAAGTTGCCAAAGTTCTGCTCGCGGACGATCAGCCGTGAACTTTCGCCGATCTGGACCGTGTAACGAGTGTCGGTGCCAATATAGTTGGAATAGACGATCTTGCCGGGCACAAAGGTACGATCCGTCTCGGCCTGAACGACGCTCATGACTTCGGCGGTGGAGACGCGGGCGTTCAACCCTTGTTCGGTTGCCGGCGTTTGCTGCACCAGCGTGACCTTTTCGGGGCGGATGGCGACAGTCACCTGGGTGCCCGAGGCAATTGTCGGGTTGTCCGGCGTCGCCTCGATCTCCACACCACCGGCGAGCACGACGGTCGCCTTCTTGGCGGAGATGTCGGTCAACTTGCCTTCGATGAAGTTTGTTTCACCAATGAAGTCAGCCACGAAGCGGCTGTGCGGCTTCTCGTAAATCTCGTCACCGCGACCGATCTGCAGGACCTTGCCTCCGTTCATGACGGCGATCCGGTCGCACATGGTCAGAGCTTCTTCCTGATCGTGCGTGACGTAGACGAACGTCATGTTCAGCTCTTCCTGCATCTGCATCAGTTCGTACTGCATCTCTTTGCGCAGCTTGAGATCCAATGCGCCCAGCGGCTCGTCGAGCAGGAGCACGGCCGGCTGCTTGACCAGCGCGCGGGCCAGCGCCACGCGCTGCTGCTGGCCGCCGGAAAGCTGGCGGGGCTTCCGGTCAAAATACTTCAGCCGCACCATCTCCAGCGCCGCCGCGGCGCGGGCACGGGCCTCACTCTTGTTGACTCCCGCCATCTCCAGCCCGAACATGACATTTTGCAGCACCGTCATGTGGGGGAAGAGGGCGTAATCCTGAAAAACCGTGTTGACGGGGCGATGGAAGGGGGGGACACCCTGGACCGGCTTGCCGCGCAGGATGATTTCGCCGGATGAAGGCTCTTCAAAGCCGGCGATCATGCGGAGCGTGGTCGTTTTGCCGCAGCCGCTCGGTCCCAGGAGCGCGAAGAACTCGCCCTCGTAGATCTGCAGCGAAACATTATCCACCGCTCGGGTAGGTTCCTCGCCTCGCCGCGCAGGAAATTCCTTGACCACATTCTTGAGTTCGATGCCTACCTGCTGCATCACTGCACCCCTATCCAAAGTCAATGACATAGGGGCGGTTCGCCCGCCCCTATGGTCCGCCTCAATTCATTGTCGTCGTTAGCGTCCGAGCAGGATCTTCAGCTCGTCCCAGGCATCGTTGTAGTTCTGTTCAACATCCGGGCGTTCCTCGATGAAGAACAGACGCTCTTCGGTTTCGCCGCTCGGATAAATCGCCGGGTTGTTCAGCAGCTCGGGATCGATTAATCCCTGCTCGATCGACGCCGCATTCGGCGAACCGTAGGCGGTGTAATTGCTGATGTCCGCGCCGACCTTCGGGTCGAGGATGTAGTCCATGAAGACGTGAGCCAATTCGGGATTCGGCGCGCCCACTGGAATGGCCATGTTGTCGGTCCAGGTCGGGGTGCCTTCTTCAGGGATCACGTAGACGTAGTCGTCGCACTCGCACTCGGCCATGACCTGGAAAATGTCGCCGCTGAACTCGACGGCGATATCCACGTCACCGCGCGCCAGCATCGCCTGACCATCATCGGCGGCAATGGCCACGACGTTCTGGCCGTGTTCGACGAGGTAGTCGCGCGCCTGGGCAATTTCGTCGGGGTTGTCGGAGTTCGCGTCGAAACCGAGCATCAGCAGTCCGACGCCGATCATCGAGCGCAGATCTTCCAGCCACGCGACCGGGCCGTCATAGGCGAAAACCTGTTCCCAGCTGGTGATGGCTTCCCCGGTATTCGTCTGGTTGTAGCCGATGCCGATCGTTCCCCACTGGTAGGGGAGACTGTAGGCGTTGCCGGGATCGAAGCCCTTGTCGGTGAAGACCGGGTTGAGGTTGGCGATATTCGGGATCTGGCTGTGATCGAGCGGCATCAGCATTTCACGACCGATCATCTGCGAGACCATATAGTCGGTCGGGAAGATCACGTCATAACCGGGGTTGCCGCCCACCAGGCGCGCCAGGAGGGCTTCATTGCTCTCGAACACGTCGTAGACGACGGTGACTCCGCACAGGGACTCAAAATTGCTGATCGTGTCTTCGGCAACGTAGGTGGACCAGTTGAAGACGTTGAGCGTCTGCCCTGAGAACCCTTCCGGGCAGGTCCATGAGGTCATCTCATTCTGCGCGCTGAGCGACACAGGCAGAGCAGTCAGTACAAACAGACAGATGAACAACACCAGCTTACGCATTTGACCTCCGATATTCCTCACTAAATCCGAACCTGTTCGTGCGTCACAAACCGATAGTCACAAAACTCCGGTTTGCCAAACCGATTCCTCGGTGCAGGTGCACCGCTGGATCGCAAGAAGAAGGAGAAGACGAATCCACCAATCCTGTCCCCTAACTGCGCCCGGCATTGCGTCCTTGCAGCGCCATCGAAATCCCAATCAGGAGGGTCGAGGCGAGCAGCATCAACGTGGACAGGGCGTTGATCTCCGGCGATACCGAAAGCTTGATCAGGCCATAGACATAAACGGGCAGCGTCGTCGTCCCTGGGCCTGAGTTGAAGAACGTGACGACGAAGTCATCGAGGGAGAGCGTGAAGGCCAGCAGCGCTCCAGAAATGATGCCCGGCAGAATCAGAGGGAAGGTCACACGCCAAAAGGTTCTCCAGGCGTTAGCGCCGAGGTCGCTCGCCGCTTCTTCCAGATGAGGATTCATGTCGGCCAGACGGGCGCGCACGACGATGGCGACGTAGGAAACGTTGAACACGACGTGGCCGATGATCACCGTCCCCATGCCGGGGCTGATTCGCGTGCCGGTGGTGTTGCCGATGAACTCGAAGATGGCGTTGAAGAAAAGCAGCAGCGAAACCGCCTGGGTGATCTCCGGGATGACGACCGGCAGCAGAAGCAGGGTATCGATGATGCCTTTGCCGGGGTAGTTGCCACGGACCAGGCTCATCGAAACGGCCGTGCCTAGGACTGTCGCGATCGCCGTGGCAATCAGCGCGATGACGAGGCTGGTACCCAGCGCATTCAGCATGAGTTCGGTCGAGAAACGCGCTTCTGCGCCGACCGCGCCGCTGAAAATATTCTCATACCAGCGGAAGGTAAAACCGCGCCAGGTGGCCACCGAACGCGAGTCGTTGAAGGAGAAGATGACCAGCACGAGGATCGGCGCCCACAGGAAGAAATAGGCGAAGATTGGCTCCAGGATCATGCCGATCTTGCCGGCTTTGCGCATCGCCATATCGCGGCGGATCTTGCCTTCATCGACGCGAATGGTCATTGTACGGGTGGGTCGCGCGGCAGTCGCGGAAGAATTCGACATCAGCTTGCCCTCCTCCCGACACGCGAATAGGCCAACAAGCCGATGACCACGACTGCCATCATGACCATCGACGCCGACGAACCCAGCGGCCAGTTGCCCGAACCGCGGAACTGTCCCGTAATCAGGTTGCCGATCATGAGACCCTGCGTCCCGCCGAGCAAATCGGGCGTGATGAATGAGCCGATGGCCGGGATGAACACCAGAATGCTCCCGGCAAATACGCCCGGCAGGGTCAGCGGCAGAACGACGCGCAGGAAGGCGCGCAGATCGTTGGCCCCCAGGTCATTGGCGGCTTCCACCAGCCGAAACTCGAACCGTTCGACCGAGGCGAAAATGGGCAGCACCATGAAGGGCAGGAAGCCGTAGACCAGGCCGAGCAGAACGGCGAAGTCGGTGTTGATGAGGGCCAGCGGCTCGGTGATGAGCCCGAGACCCTGGAACAGTCCGTTGATTGTTCCTTCGGTGCCCAGGATTATCTGCCACGCGTAGGTGCGCACCAGGAAGTTGGTCCAGAAGGGCAGGATCACGAGGAAGAGGGCCACATTCTGCATCTGTTTGCTTTTGCGGGTGCTGATGAAGAACGCGAGCGGGTAGCCCAGCAGCAGACAGATGATGGTGGTGAGCAGTGCCATGCCGAGGGAGTCGAGAAGGACCGGCGCGAAGACCGGTCCCAGGATGCGCTGGTAATGCTCAAGGGTGAGCGGGAAGATGAGCGCTCCCCGCTGTCCGCGGGTCATGAAGCTCACGACGAAGACGATGGCAACGGGAAGAATGAAGAAGAGAATGAGCCAGATCAGCGCCGGTACAGCGAGACCGAAGCCGCGTCTGCGCTCGCGTGAAGAGTACCCACCAGAAGACGAGAGATCGAAGCTTAATGCCACAACGTCCCCCGATCAGCCAAATTGATCCGGCGTCCGAACAACAAGGGCGCAATTATAACAGTCCCGCACGTGGGTGCAATGTGAAATGTTGTGCGGATTCAGCGCCCGTTTTTCTACTCCCATTCGATGGTTCCAGGAGGCTTGCTGGTGACATCATAGACGACCCGATTCACGCCGCGCACCTCGTTGACGATGCGACTGCTGGTCCGGGCCAGCAGGTCGTAGGGCAGGCGAGACCAGTCGGCCGTCATGAAGTCGTCGGTGGTGACGGCGCGCAGGGCGATCACCTCTTCGTAGGTACGATTGTCGCCCATGACGCCGACGCTCTTGACCGGCAGCAGCACCGCGAAAGCCTGCGACGTGCCATGTCGCAGCATCCCGGCGCGGTCGAGTTCTTCGCGAAAGATGGCGTCGGCATGGCGCAGGGTCTCCAGCCGCTCCCAGGTGATCGGCCCCAGGCAGCGCACGGCGAGTCCGGGTCCAGGGAAGGGTTGACGCCAGACGATGGCGTCGGACAGACCCAGCGCGGAGCCGACGGCGCGCACCTCGTCCTTGAACAGATCGCGCAGTGGCTCGACCAGTTCGAAGTGCAGATCCGGCGGCAGCCCGCCGACATTGTGATGGCTCTTGATGACCTTCGACGTTTTGCTGCTGGCCGCGCTCTCGATCACATCGGGGTAGATCGTCCCCTGTGCGAGGAAGCGAACGCCTTCCCCTGCCAGGCGGCGCGCCTGCGCGGTGAAAACGTCGATGAAGAGCTTGCCGATGATCTTGCGTTTGGCTTCCGGCTCGGTCACGTTGTCCAGCGCGCCCAGGAAGTCTTCGGTGGCATCGACCGCTGTCAGATTCATGCCGCGCTCTTGGTGGAAGACGCGCACCACCTCATCCGCCTCGTCCCTGCGTAGCAGGCCGGTGTTGACGAACACGGCCACGAGCTGTTCGCCGATGGCACGCTGGAGCAGGGCGCCGGCCACTGCCGAATCCACACCACCGCTCAGCGCCAGCATGACCCGTTCGCCGCCGACGCGTTCACGAATGCGCTCAATGGTGTCCTCGATGAAGGCCAGCGGTGACCACTTGGCCGCGCAGCCGCAGATGCTGAAGACGAAATTGCGCAGGAGATCGACGCCCTGCGGCGTGTGGACCACTTCCGGATGGAACTGCACGCCGTACAGGCCGCGCTTGATGTCGCCGATGGCGGCGAACGGTGAGTTCTCGGAATGGGCCAGCGGTTCAAAGCCGGGCGGCGGTGTCTCGATGCGGTCGCCGTGCGACATCCACACTGGCATCTGTGCGGGCAGGCCGGTCATCAGCGCACCGGCGGAGGTGAAGATCGTCGCCGAGCCGTATTCGCGCTGCTCTGACGGGGCGACCTTGCCGCCCAGCGCATGGGTGAGCGCCTGCATGCCGTAGCAGATACCCAGCACCGGGAGCGCGGCCGGCACGATTGGACGCGCCAGGTAATCCGGGAGCTGCGGCGCGCCCTCATCATAAATGCTGTTCGGGCCGCCGGAGAGGATGACGCCCAGCGGCTCATGCTGGTGAACGGTCTCGCGGGGCGCGTCGTAGGGGAAGACTTCGGCATACACTCCCTGTTCACGAACGCGCCGGGCGATCAATTGTGTGTACTGCGAACCGTAGTCAAGGATGGCGATGCCACCACGCCGCAGATCGTCGCTCACCCGCTACTCCGCAAAGACGATCTTGCCGTCATCCATGCTGACGATCGTCGCCAGCGCGTGGATCGGCATCGTGTAGCCCTTGCTGACAATATAATCGCGCCCGCCTTCGAAGGTCTTCTCGACCACCACGCCGACGCCGGCAACACGTGACTGCGCACCCTCGACAATGCGCGCCAGCGCGCGGAGCGTCTTACCCGTGGCCAGGAAGTCGTCGATGATCAGGATATCCTGATTGGCGGGCATGAACTCGGCCGAGACCAGAAGATTGACCTCGGCGCCTTTGGTATGGCTCGGCGCAGTCTCCAGGAAGACAGGGCCAAACATGGTGATCGGCTTGATCTTGCGTGCATAGACGATCGGGACGCCAAGCGCCAGACCGGTCATCATGGCCGGGGCAATACCGCTGATCTCCGCTGTCAGGATACGGTCGACGTGGAGACCGGCAAAGCGCGCCGCCATTTCTTCGCCCATCCGCTTCATCAGATCGGGGTAGATCTGGTGGTTGAGCAGGCTGTCGATCTTGAGGATGCCGCCGCCCAGGTTGCGGCCTTCCGCGAGAATACGTTGTTTCAGAGCTTCCATAGCTTATGGTGTGCCTTTTGTGCTGCCGCCCGCTTCTTCGTAAACATCGGCGAAAAAGATGTCGAAATCACTGGGAGCGAGACGTCGCAGCTCACCCCCGGCCTCCTGGCCGGCGGGCGAACGCAGCGCCTCGTTCATCTGGGCAAAGTCCTCGAAGTAGACTTCGAGGACCCTGTGAATGCGCGCCTCACCAAATGGACTGCCGAGCACGGTGATTGCCTGCCGCCGGGTGATCAGCGGCATACGTTCAACCAGCGCCAGAAAGTCGTTATAGATGTTGTCGAACTGCTCCGGGTCGTGCGGATGCATGAATTGAACGACGAGCTTCACCATGCAGAGCAGTCGCGATCCCCATTGCGCATCAGCAGGCCGATGATCACGCCGACGATCAGTACGACGGCGAGAATCAGGGTGGAGTTCTTCTTGACGGTCTCTTCGGCGTCCTTGCGAATGTCGTCGACGGAGTGCGTGGAGAGATAGGAAGCGGCCCGTTCGATTTGCTTGGCGATTTCATCCGCCTTCTTCTGCGCGTCGACGTCTGCCGGATCCTCCCGCGCCTGCTCGCGCAGCTTGAGCGCCGAGTCGTTCAGCGTCCTGACCATGCCTTTGCGGACGTCATCCGCCTTCTGACGCAGCTCGCGCGCCACATCGGCGGCCACAACAGTGGCCACGTCCTCGGCTTCCACTGCGGCCTTGTCGATGGCTTGTTTCAGCTCATCCTTGAGTTCGTTCACGTCGGTTGTCACCCCGTTTTTACCCGCCATGATCAATCCTCTCTTCTGGCCCAAACAGGCCATGATTATACGATAGGTTACTCGTTTCATCACCCCGGCATGGTATCATCCAGGCGTAGGATGCCCGCGCCGATCACCGCGGAAGGAGCGCTATGCGTCGTTGGAATCTATACGTTGGAACAGGCGCCATCGTCGCACTGATCCTGTCGGTTTTGCTGGCTCTGGATCTCAGTCAGCATGGGCTGGCCTGGCGCGCGGCCTGGGCGCTGACCGGCGAAGAAGAACCGCTCTCCCAGGTGCGCGGCGTCGTCGAATGGCTGGGCAACGCCACTCGCGCAATGCCTCGCACCGATCCCTACGCAGCGGTGAAGCACGTGCACACGTCGCCTTTCGGCATCAATACATTTCTGCAACTGGAGGCTGACCCGGCTGTGCGCGAGCGCTCGATGCAGGAGATCGCCGCCGCCGGTTTCACTTACATCCGCCAGCAGTTCCCCTGGCAGGACATCGAGATTCACGGACGCGGCGATTTCGAGGACCGGCGCAACGTGGACGCCATTGGCGTCGTCAATGCCTGGGACAAATACGATCAGATCGTCGGCCTGGCTGAAACCTATGGCATTCAGATCCAGGCGCGCGTCGATACCCCGCCGGAATGGTCGCGCAGCGACCCGAACGAGGGCACGCTGGCGCCACCGGACGACTGGAACGATTACTATACCTTCCTGCGCCTCGTCGCCGAACGCTATGCGGGTCGCATCTTCCACTACCAGATCTGGAACGAGCCGAACATCTACCCGGAATGGGGCAACAACCCGGTCAACCCGGAAGCCTACGCGGAGGTCCTCTGCCGGGCCTACGAAGTCCTCAAGTCCGTCGATCCGCAGATCGTCGTTCACGCGGCTGCGCTGTCGCCGACGGTGGCCCTGACCGAGCGCGATCTGAGCGACCTGATCTTCCTCCAGCGGATGTATGACGCCGGGTTCTCGGGCTGCTTCGACGTGATGAGCGTGCAGGGCTACGGCTTCTACAGCGGGCCGACCGACCAGCGCCTGCGCGCGGTCACGCTCAACTACGGACGACCGCAGTACATTCGCGACCTGATGGTGGCCAACGGCGATGCCAACGTGCCGGTCTGGATCAGCGAGGCGGCCTGGAACCCGGTCGGCGAGCCGGATGTGCCGGAGATCCCCGGCAAGGAGAACTTCGGCAGCGTCACCGAGGAGCAGGCGGCGCGCTACATGCCGCTGGCTTTCGAGCGCGCGACCCGTGAATGGAACTGGATCGGCGTCATCATGTACTGGTACTGGAAGCGCCCCGACGAGAGCGAGCGCGGCCAGCCCTTCTACTACTTCCGCATGGTCGAGCCGGATTTCACGCCGCTCCCGGTGTACGGCGCCATGCGCGACTACATCGCCTCAGCGCCGCCGGTGCTGTATCGCGGTACGCACGCGGCGATGCACCGCTTCATTGAGGCGGAAGGCGTCGCCGAGACGGCCGCAGGCAGTCGTTTTTCACCCGTATTACGCACCTCGTCGGCCGTCTTTGAGGCGGAGGGCACGCATGTGCTGATCCGCTGGCAGGGGGGCGACCGCCTGCGCGTTTCGATGGATGGGGGGACAGCGGGCGAGTATGCTTTACGTCCGGATGCCGAGGGCTGGACGACCTCGATCGTTCACCGCTCCCTGATCCCGGAACGCCACGCGTTCACCGTGGAATCGGATGCGCCGTTTCTGCTCGACAGCGTGAGCGTCTTCGACCGAACGCTGGTCCAGTTGATGCCGCCGCTGGCTGCGGTGCTGGTGGTCATTGTGGCGGAACTTCTGCTGGTGGGGAGTATGCTGGTCGCCGGCCGGCGGCGTCGGTCGAACCCGGACGAGGCAATGCGATGACTGTATCCGACGGGGATCTGGCGAGCAGGAGGGCGATATGGGCCGTGCCCGGCGCCGTCGCGACCGCTCTGGTGATCCTACTGATCCTCATCCTTGCGGCCGCCCTGCGCTTCGGCGGCATTGACGCGCAGTCGCTGTGGCATGACGAAGGCAACAGCTACGTTCAGGCCACGCGAGGGTTCGGCGAGATCGCCTTCCACGCCGGGCGCGACATTCACCCGCCGGGCTACTATTGGATCCTGGCCGGCTGGCGCGCTCTGGCCGGCGACAGCGAACTGTCGTTGCGCCTTCCTTCGGCTTTCGCCAGCATCCTGACCGTCGCCTTCGCCGCCGCGCTCGGCTGGCGCCTGTATGGCCCGGTTGCCGGGGTGACCGCCGGCGTGGCCACGACCCTCAGCACCTTCAGTATCTACTATGCGCAGGAAGCGCGCATGTATGCGCTTCTGGCTCTCTGGGTGGCCGCCTCTTTCTGGACATTGTCCGCCTTTTTGCGCCGGCCGACTATCCCCCGCATGCTGGCGCTGGCGGCCATCAACACCGCCGGGCTGTACACGCAGTACGCCTTTCCGCTGTTCATGGTCGCGCAGGGCGTCGTTGCCCTTGCCGCGCTGCTCCAGCCTGGCTTGCGGCCGTCCGAAGTCGCGAAGACGGGCCGTTTCAACCGCTGGCTGCTGTACATCGCTGCCAATGCCGTGACCCTCTCCCTGTTTCTGCCCTGGCTGCCGACGGCGTGGGCGCAGATCACCGCCTGGCCGCGTGCTGCTGAGCCAGTCCCCGCGATTCAGGCATTCGCCGAGTTGGCTCGGGTGCTGCTGCTCGGCCTGGTGCCCACTGCCAATGCCCCGGCGATTGCCTTCATCCTGCTGTTGTTCGGCGCGGTGACGCTGCGCGGCCGGTCGGTATGGCGCTGGCTGCTGCCGATCGCCTGGACGCTGCTGCCACTCCTGCTGTTCATCGGGCTGGGGCTGTACCAACCGGACGATCGTAAGCTCATGCTGCCTGCTCAGGTGGGCGCCGCATTGTGGCTTGGCCGGGGCGTGTGGATGCTGTGGTCCGGCGGCCTGCTCAGCATTCGCACCGCACTGCGCACCCTGACCGGCCGGAGTCGGGCGGATCAAACCAATGCAGGGGTTCTCCGCTGGATGCGGCTGGCCGCGCTGCTCAGCGTGCTGTGGCTGGCCGTCGTTCTGGCCGAGGGGCTGGGCGGACTGCGCACTGACCCGGCCTTCCAGCGTGCCGATTACCGGGGGATCGCCGCGGCCATTGATGCGCAGGCCCGGCCGGGCGATGCCGTCATCCTCGACGCGCCGAACCAGCAGGAAGTCTTCGGCTACTATTTTGGCAGCGCCGCCTCCGATGCGCGCGTGCCGGTGTATCCTCTGCCTGACGGCCTGAACGCCGACGATGCCGACACCCGGATGGCCGTCGAGGCAATAATTCAGGAGCAGAAGCGGATCTTCGCCGTCTTCTGGGGAGAATTGGAGCGGGATCCCAACCGCGTGGTCGAGAAGGCCCTGGAGGCTGGCGCCTTCGAAATTCGCGATGACTGGTATGGCGACGTGCGATTAGTGCAGTACGCCACGCCGGCCGACCTCGACCTGCGCCTGGAGGTCGACGCCCAATTTGGCGAAGCGATCCACCTGGTCGGGGCGTCGCTGCCGGGCCGCGATTTCGCCACCGGCGATGTGCTTCAGGTGGCCCTGGAATGGCGCGCAGATGCGGCGCTGGACGAACGCTACAAGGTCTTCGTGCAGCTTCTCAACCCGGATGGTACGCTGGCGGCGCAGCGCGACAGCGAACCGGGGGGCGGTCTGGCGCTGACCACCACCTGGGTTCCCGGCGAAATGGTCGTCGACCGTCACGCGCTGGCCCTTTCAAGTGACCTATCGTCGGGCGAATACACGCTGATCGTCGGCCTGTACCAGCTCGCTCCCCCCCATGCTCGCCTTACGGTTGAAGGGGGCGACAGCGTCTCGCTCGGATCCATAAATGTTCGTTCTCAATAAGTAAAAAGCTCCTCCTCATGGGCTGTTCATGTCGCGGGGCTAGCATGAACGTTACTTCAACGCTGCTGAAAGCGTTTGCTTTATAGGAAATAAGTCCATGACTATCCTGGTGACCGGCGCGGCCGGATATGTAGGCAATAACACGGTGCGTCGTCTGCTTGAACTGGGAAAGCCGGTGAAGGCCCTGGTCCGGGACGCGGACAAGGCGGCGACGCGTCTGAAGGGGTTGCCCGGCTCGATCACCCTGGCGACCGGCGATGTGCGCGATCGGGCGTCGATGCAGAAAGCCATGGAAGGCGTGACAACGGTTGTGCATCTTGTCGCCATCCCCATGGAACGCGGCGGCGCCACCTACGAAGAAGTCAACTATCAGGGCACCATCAATGTGGTCGATGCCGCGGTCGCCGCGGGTGTCGAACGCTTCATCAACATGTCGCAGAACGGCGCGACGCCGGATCACTTCTCACGGTTCCTGCGCAGCAAGGGGCGCGCACAGGCCTATGTCGCCGCCTCGCCGCTCAGGTGGACGGCGGTGAAGCCATCGGTCATCTTCGGGCCGCAGGATGAGTTCTTCAACGCCTTCGCCCGGCTGATCCGCATCACGCCGATGGTTTTCCCGCTGATCGACGGCGGCAAGGCCCTCTTCCAGCCAGTATCCGTCCACGATGTGGTCGAGGCGATGGTCCGCAGCCTGGACGATGATGCCACCATCGGTCGTGAGTTCGCGCTGGGCGGCCCGGAAGTGCTGACGATGGGCGAGATCGAGAAGCGTGTTCTCAATGCGATGGGCGAGAGCCGCCTGATGATCAATGCGCCGGCCGGTCTGCTCAAACCTGCGGTATTTGTGATGGAAAAGGTGCTGCCTGGCACGCCGGTCAATCTGACGCTGCTGGAACTGCTTGCCTCGCCCAATACGGTGAGCGACAACGCTCTGGTCAGCTATTTCAATATGCAGCCGCGCCCCTTCGCCGGGGAGAACATTGCGTATCTGCGCGAGGCCACCATCGGCTCAGCGCTCACGCGCTTCTTCACCGGCAAGGCCGTCAACTGAGGCGCCAAACAGGCAGACGCGCACCGCGATCGCAGGAGGGCGCCGCACGGGCGCCCTTCGCGCCGTAGGTGAGGTGCTCATATGCTCCGGCGCGCATGGTGTACAATACCAGGCTCATTTCTATGTTGGCTATGTGCTGAGGCAGTCCGTTGAACCGTGTAAAACTGTTCCTCCTCATGCTCCTGGCGCTCACACTAGTGGTGGGGATCTCCCCAACCGGCGCGCAGGAAGAAGTCGTCTCCACCAGCATTTACACTCCTGTGATCACTCTGCCCCCCCAGGCACGCCTGGAAGGGCTTCGCCCCGTTTATCAGCAGACGAACCGCTGTTCCGCCGCCGCGCTGACGATCCAGCTGTCCTATTTTGGCTGGACCGGCACCTACGACGACACCATCCGCGCGCTCAACCCGCATGCCGAAGATGTGGCGGTGCGGCTGGACGAAATGCTGGCCTTCGGCGAAGCTCAGGGGCTGAAGGGGATCGAGCGCGTGGGCGGCACGCTCGAACTGATCAAGGCGCTGGTGGCCAACGGCTTCCCGGTGCTGATGGAATCGGTCTATTATGATGGGCCAGATGCCTTCAAGGACTGGATGAGCCACAACCGCGTGGTCATGGGCTATGACGATGCGCAAGGTGTGCTCCTGACCTACGATTCGCTGCTGGGCAACGGGGAGAACAACTCCGGTCGTCCGGTTCCCTACGCCGACGTCGATACGCGCTGGCGCGCGTTCAACCGCGACTATCTGGTCCTGTACCGGCCGGAAGATGAAGCGAAGCTCCAGGCGATTTTGGGACCCCTGTGGGATGCCCGCGCTGCCGCTGAGCAGGCACTGGCGCAGTCCATTGCGGAACTGGACACGCCGGCGGCGGACTCGTTCACGCTGTTCAACATCGGCGCTTCGCTCGTCCTGTTGGAACGGTACGAGGAAGCGGCCGACTATTTCGATCGGGCGCGCGGCACCGGCCTGCCGTGGCGGATGATGTGGTACATGTATGGCCCGTTCGAAGCCTACTACCACACTGGCCGCTATCAGGACGTGCTCCAACTGGCGCGCGACGTGATCGCCACCACGCCCGGCGTTGAAGAGACCTACTACTATGCGGGCCTCGCCTACGAAGCGCTGGGCGAACCGGCCCGCGCCAAGTCCAACTATGAAGTGGCCGTCATGCGCAACAACGGCTATGCACCGGCGGTCGCAGCGCTTTCGCGACTTGCCACCAGTGGGGGATAACCGCATTGATGAGGTCGCTGGCTCACCTTCGTAGGGCGGCTCTGGCTGCCGCCTGCTCTCTGCTCCTCCTGCTGACTGTTCATCCTGTTCCTGCTACCGCGCAGGAGCGGGTCCTGGTGACCGACGATCTGGAAGTGATCGAGTCGGTCGGCGTCTTCGGCCAGCCTGTCCTGCTGGTGCAGGGCGTGCTGCGCAACGCGTCGACGGAGAAGGCGTTTCGCGACATCAGCCTGCGTGCCGAAATCTACGATGCCACTGAAGCCGTCATCGGCGAAGGCGTTGGCTATCCCGTCGATGCCTGCGGCGCCGGTTGGCTGCCGGACGACCAGCTTTTCCCCGAAGGACGGACACACTTCGAAATCGCGCTGGAGCTCTTTGAGGCGGGAACGGACATCAAGCATGTGGATGTCTACGTCAGCGCCCGGCGCACGACGCCCCAGCCGGAGCCTGAGCTCGCCGAAGGCTTCACCCGTCTGTCGGACGACGAAGTGATCGAGATCGAATGGCTGACGGACGACTCGCTGCGCTATGCCGCTGGCTGCGACCGTCACCCGCTGACCGAATGGCAGTGGAATGCGGTCGATCTGACCTCTGGTGAGCAGACCGAAGTGGCGCACCCGGCGGCTGAACTGCTGACCCCCGAGGTTCTTCAGCGCCTGAGTGCGGCTGACCCGGCCGAATTCGAGCACGCCTTTGTTCGCTTCAGCCCGGATGGCGATCGGATGGTCTTCCAGGCCGCTGCCAACGACTTCATGACGGCGGCGCTGGATGGACGCTTTCAGCGCGCGGTGCACGGCCTGCTCCATAATCGGTCGCTCCGCGGTGTGTACTGGCAGCCGGAGGAGCGCTTCCTGGCCTACTACTTTGGCGGCTATGGCGACCCCGTCGTGTATTTCACGGCCACGGCTGAGGCCAGGGCGATCAGTCCTTCGCCGGCCAACAACCGGCCATCGCTGATCGTTCCGGGCATCAGCCGCGATGCCAATCGCGCCGTGATCGCCGGCGAATTCGGCGAGGGGATGGGCTACTACATCGTCGTCTTCAACAACGGCTTTTTCGAAAAGCTGTTCGAGGCTGAGCCGCCCGGCAACAACTATCCCGCGCCACTGCTCACGGCGGATGCCGAGACGAATCTGATTGACCGGATCTATGTGGCGTTGGACGACGCGAACGGGGCCGCGCGCCTGATGTGCTTCAGTCGTGAGGACGAGCAGCTGCACGATCTCGCGCCGCTGCCGATGCGCCTGACGGAAAATCAGCGGGCTGCCTGGTGGCTGTCGCCGGACGAGCAGACCATCGCCCTGGGGGTAACCGGGATTCACGGTGGACTGTGGACCATTGACCTGACCGAGCTTCCGCCCTGCGCGGAATAGCGCCGTTCGCCCGACACCCGTCGGTTGCGCAACGAGTCGGCATCAGACTGCGTAACAGCGTCAGACAGGGTGCACATCTCGCAGAACGGACAGATGATTATGGACGAACCCAACTGGCTGGATGCGCTCAGCGATGGGAACGTTTTTCGGCATTGGCTGGCTCTCTTTGGGCAGTTTTTCCTGGGCATGCTCTACTTCATGCTGATCGTGGCCGGCTACTCGGCGTCGATCGGCCTGTCATTCATCCTGATCGGCATCCCGCTGCTGCTATTCACGATCGCCTCGACCCGGACGCTGGCCGACATCGACAGGAGATTGATGGCGGCCGTGCTGGATATCGAAGCGCCGCGCACCCCGCAGGATCTCGATCTGCGCGGCGAGAATCTGGGCACTCGACTGGGCATGCTGCTGGGCAGCGGGCTGACCTGGAGGAGCCTGGTCTACCTGCTGCTCAAGATGCCGATCGGGATAATTACGTTCACGGCATCGATGGCGCTGCTGCCCCTGATGGCTCTGGAACTTGATTCTCGCGCCGCTGACCATCGATCTGCGGCTGCTCAGCGCGCGTCTGCTGCGCTGGCTGGCGCTTGGCTCCTACCACGCCGTCGACTGGATGCTGCCGACTGAAGCCAGTACAGCGCCGGAGCGGGAGAAGCCAAAGCGCTCGCGACTGGAGCTCGCTGACGACGAGGAAGATTTGAGTGACGACCGCTACTACATCGACAGCGAAGGCGAGATTCAGCGAGACGCCCCTCAGAAGCTTTAGCCCAGGCCGAGCGGCGTGGGCGGCGCTGATCCTCATTCTGATCCTGGCGGCGGTCCTGCGCTTCGCCGAGATCGAGGTCAGCAGCTTCGCCTGGGACGAGGCGCGAATTAGCCTCGACGCCCTGCGCATGGCGCGCGGTGGCGAACTGGTCATGGCCGGCCAGCCTTCGTCGGTCGATATCCCCTTCTTCCCGGCCAGCGTTTGGCTCTTTGCCATCCCCTTTGCCATTTCGCCCGATCCACTCTTCGCGGTTCTGGTTGTGGCCGGCGTGAGCTGGCTGATGGTCTACGGCGTCTGGTCGCTGGCGCGCCACTTCGGCGTTCTGCCTGGGCTGGCCGCTGCGCTCTACACTGCCGCTTCTCCATACGCCGTCTTCTACGGGCGGAGTATCTGGCAGCCCAATCTGCTGGCGCCGCTGGCGCTGCTCTGGCTGACCGCCTGGTTTGCCAGCGTGAACCGGTCGGGAAGGGCCGGGCTGCTGGCAGCCGGGCTGGTCGGCTTCCTGGGCGTGCTGACCGTTCAGGTGCATTTCGCCGGCGCGGCGCTGATCCTGGCAACCGCCTATGCGGTCCTGCGTCACTTCCGCGGCCGCAAGCTGATCGCCGCCGGTCTCGGGTCGGCGCTGGCGGGTCTGGCGGCGCTGCCATACCTCTACTACATCTCGACCGTCGATCCCGCGGTGATGGGACGCTTCGGGACGGTCCTCGGCGGCGGCGCGCAGGTGGATATGCAGAGCGTCGAGAACCTGCTGCGGCTGGCGGCCGGGTGGGACTGGGCCTTTCTGGGACTTGGCGACGCCGACACCTTTAGCCGCTCGGTGCCGCTGGCGGTCGCGCTGCTGGCCGGTCTGGCGATTGGTATCGCCGCGCTCCTACGCCAGCGGTTCCGCCCGGATGAGACTTCACCGGACACGCCCATCCGCGCCCGACTGGCGGAGATGGTGCTGGTCCTGCTGATCGCATCTCCTCTTTTCTTTCTGCGCCACAGCAGTCCGGTGCTGATCCACTATCAGTTGGTCCCATTCCCGGCCGTGGCCATTGCTTTCGGCGCGGCGCTGTCGCTGATGCGGTCGCACATCTGGCGTCTTGCTCTGGGCACCGCTATGGCAGCGGCCGCGGCGATCTGGTCGGTGCAGATTGTGACCACCCTGACCAGGGCCAGCATCCAGCGCCCGCCGAATAGCGCCCTGTCCAGCATTCTCCGCGAATCCCGAACGGCCGCCCGAACGGCCGCTGCGCCGGTGCTGTTCTACACACATGGCGACAACCCCGCCCTGCACGGCGAGGCCGCGGTATTCAAGGCGCTCCTGTGGGATCGACCGCATCGAATTCTCAATGGGGATGTCCTTCTCATCCTGCCGCCGTACCCGGCCACGCAGATGGCCACGCTGGCGCCGTTTCAGATGTGGGAAGAGCTGGTCGACGGCGGTCTGGCGAACGAGCCGGTCGAGGTTCCCCGCCGTGCCGGCGCGGAGCCGTTCGTCGCCGCAGCCTATGATGGCGTCGCCGAGCTGGAGGGGTTCACGCCCGTTGAGCCGGTGACTCTGGCCGATGGCACGACTCTGCTGGGGTGGAAGGCGCGCTATGTAGGGCCGCGCTTCCGCATCTCGACGCTGTGGCGTGTCGAGGGCGCTGCGCCCTCCGGTGAATTCCAGCAGTTTCACCATCTGCGCCGTGCGGACGCTCCGGAAGAGGAGCCGGTGGCGATCAGCGATGTGCCTCTGTCCCGGACGACCTGGCAGATCGGCGACCGGGTGGTGGTCATGGCCGACTTCTTCGATATCCCACCGGGCCAGGAATGGTCTGTCGACGTGGGTCACTACACTCTAGGGAACCTGCGTCGGGCACCGCGGCTCGACTCCAGCGGCGATCTCATCCGACTTTCGCCGATCCTCAGCGAATCACCCCCATAACCCGCATGGAATCAAAAGCGGCCGACAGTTCTGTCGGCCGCGTACAGGTACGTTCAGAAGATCTAGGCTCCGGGCGGGGTGACCAGCACGCCCGGCGGCGGGCCGAACGTCGGCGTGGTCGCCTGGGTGGGCGGCAGGGTGCCCCCGACCGGCGGACCGGATGTCGGCACCGGGCTGCCTGCGCCGGGCGGTGTATTGGGCGGCGCCTGGGTCGCGCCGCCGCCGGCGGTCGTCGGTACGACAAACGGCGGCAGTGTCGAAGTGCCCATCGGGATGGACAGGGTTGTGCTGGGTGTTGGCGACAGCGTGCGCGATGGCGTCAGAGTGGGCACGCCGGGTGGCTGCCGGCCGACCGATGTGGGCGGCGGGAAGGTGGCCACGATGACTCCGTCGGGGTTTGACGTGCCACCGGGAAGGCCGATCACACCGCCAATGATCGACGGTCCGATCAACGGGAGCGTAGGAATGGCCGTGCCGGGCGCACCCAGGGTCCAGGTAAATGTCGGCGTCGGACGGGTGCCCGTCGGGCTGGGCGTTCGGGTCGCCGTGGCAGTAGCGGTTGGCGTCTCTGTCGGAGTGGGCGACGCGGTAGAAACGGGAGTCTCCTGAAGATCAAGGGCCTGAACATAGGCCAGTGAGCCATCTTCCAGGCGTACCAGTGTCCAGTCGCCATCGACGGCAAGGACCTCGACCGCCTCACCGCGCGCAAACGTCGCGATTTTGCCGCACGTCAGCTCGCGGCAGTCGTACACGTAGACGAGTTCTTCTTCCCCGTTGGCATACCAGATCGCGCCGAGCGGCTCTTCGGTCGGCGAAAGCTCGATCGTGGCGGTCGCCTCGACGGTGAGCGCCCCGACAACGGCGGCGCCGGCATCGGTTGGCGGCAGCGTCTCCGTGGGCGGCGGGGTGTTTGTGGTCGTGGGAAGGTTGGCGACGGTGGGCACCGCGCTCTCTGGTTGGGCAACACAGCCGGCCAGGAGTGCTGCGGCGAACAACAGCGCGGTGAACGCGCCAGACGGGGAAGGGTGGCTCTTCAAGGCGTGTTGACTTCCTGAAATCATCGACCTGCGCCGGTTGGTAGATTGAACGCGCAGACGCTCCATCATAGCAACATATAGCAACATCCGCGAGGCCTGGCCAATTCGAGGGATGTCCACCAGGAAAACCTGGGTGTTTGTGTGTGACTGTACCTCAGGTTATACTAAGCGCCGGTTCTCAAGATACTCTTATCACTCATCGGCGGCAGCTATCGCATGATTCTTCAGCAGTTATCCGAAGTGGTGGGCGTTTCCGGTAAGGAAGACGCCGTGCGGGAGATCATCCTTCCCGCGATACGGGACCACGTCTCCGAAATCAAAATCGATCCTCTGGGCGGGGTGAGCGCGGTCAAAAAAGGGACGGGCGCGTCTTCGCTGCGCATCATGATTGCCGCGCACATGGATGAAATCGGTTTCGTCGTTCGCGGCATCGATGGCGACGGCCTGATCCGTTTTTCCCCCGTGGGCGGTGTCGACGAGCGCATCCTGCCTGGGCTGCGCGTGCGCATCGGCGCCAATCTGATCCCCGGCGTGGTGATCTGGACGCCGATTCACCAGAACCGCGAACAGAATGCCGTCAAAATCACCAATCTGCGCATCGACATTGGCGCGGCCAGCAAAGACGAGGCGTCCGGTAAGGTCAGCGCGGGCGATCTGGTGGCCTTCAACAGCCCATTTCTGGAGCTGGGCGGCGGCATGGTGCGTGGCAAGGCTTTTGACGATCGGGCAGGCTGCTCGCTTCTGGTCGACGTGCTTCAGGGTGGCCCTTACCCGGTCGATGTCCTGGGAGCCTTCACCGTGCAGGAAGAAATCGGCCTGCGCGGGGCGCGGGTGGCGGCTCAGCGCCTGCGGCCGGACATCGCCCTGATTCTGGAAGGCACCACGGCCCATGATGTTCCCAACCCGAACGCGACCCCCGACGATGAAGTGACGGCGAATCCTGCCTGCCGTGTGGGCGGCGGACCCGTCCTGTCGTTCATGGATCGCAGCATGATCGTTCAGCCGCGATTGCTGGCCTTCCTGCGCGAAACCGCCGAACAGGCCAACATTCGTGTGCAGTACAAGACGCAGCTCGGCGGCGGAACCGATGGCGGCGCGGTGCACGTGGCCAATACCGGCGTGCCCACCGCCGTGATGTCGCTGCCCTGTCGCTATATTCACAGCCCGACGGCGCTTATGCATCGTGACGATTACGATGCCGCGCTGGCGCTGGTCAAAGCCTTTCTTCATCGTCTGCCCGCGCTCGACCTGCGCGCTGCAATTTAGGAGTCCTTCGTCGTGAAAGAAATCATCAAGAAGCTGGTCGAAGCCTGGGGACCTTCAGGATTTGAGCACCGCGTCCGGGAGCTCATTCAGGAAGAAGTCGCGCCCTACTGCGACTCCGTCGTCGTGGATCCGCTCGGCAATCTGATCTGCACGGTGGGATCGGGCGGCAAGCACGTCATGGTCGCCGCGCATATGGACGAGATCGGCGTCATGGTGCTGTTTCGCGAGCCGGGCAGCGGCTATCTGCGCTTCACCAACCTCGGCGGGCTGATCCAGACCGCGCTGCTGGGAAACCGTGTGCATTTCGAAGATGGTACGCTTGGGGTCATCGGCGCGCACGACTATTTTGGCGCGGGGCGCACGACTCTGGCCGACTATGACGCCTTCTACATCGATGTCAGCGACGGCAATGGCGACGAGCATATTGGGCCGGGCAGCGCTGCCGGCTTCTGGCGCGACATGGAAGAGCGGGGAACGCGGCTGATCGCCAAGTCGATGGACGACCGCATTGGCTGCGCTGTCGCGGTCGAGGCCATCCGCCGTCTGAACAGGCAGACGCCGAATACGGTATCGTTCGTTTTCACCGTGCAGGAAGAGGTCGGCCTGCGCGGCGCCCGGCCGGCAGCCTATGGGGTGGACCCGGATATCGGCATCGCCATCGACGTTACGTCAACGGGCGACATGATCAAGAATTCCAAGATGGCGGTCAAACTGGGTGGCGGCGCCGCCATCAAGCTGAGCGACTCCGGCCATGTTGTGCCGCCGTCGATTCGCGATTGGATGATCGCGCGGGCGGAAGCCGACGGGATTCCCTATCAGCTTGAAACACTCACCCTGGGGACGACGGATGCCGCGGGCATCCAGGTGGCGCGCTCCGGTGTACCCAGCGGGGCCATCTCGATTCCCTGCCGTTTCGTCCACACCGTCAGCGAAACCGTCGACCTGAGAGATGTCGAGGCCTGTGTCTCGCTGCTCGTTGGACTGACCGCGAACCCGATTAGCCTCTAAGAGCCCGAACAGGGTGCAGCTATGGCGAACAAGGACCACCAGCACAATGCCGAAGAGACTTCGTTGACCCACGACACCCTGGCGCAGGTTCAAGAGCGCGTTCGTTACTTCGACACCGTCCTGCGGGCGATCCCCGATCTGATCATCGGCATTGACGACGCCAGCCATGTGACCTTCATCAGCCATGCTGCAATGCGCTACCTAGGACAGGATGAAGGCAGCAGCGCCGCGCTGCTGAGCGATACCAAGCTCAGCAGTCTGGCCCGCTTCGACCCGGTTTTCGGCGACATCGCCGAGAAGCTCCTGCCACTCATGGACGGCGAGCAGGTCGAACCCTTTGAACTGCGCTCGGAAGTGTCCAAACGAGACTTCCTGGTGACCATTTCGCAGACATCCGAGGGTTATGTCATCGTCATGCGCGACATTTCGTCGCTGCGCGATCTCAGCCGTTTCAAGGACGAGGTGATGAAGCTGGCCTCGCATGATCTGCGCAGTCCACTCGCGCTGATCATCGGCTACGCCAGTCTGATCGCGCTCGATCTGCCACCGGACTCCTCGCAGCAGGAGTATGTCAACAGCATCCTGCAAGCCACCGAGCGCATGACCGGCCTGCTGGACGCGCTGATGACCGTCGAGCAGTTGCGCAGCTCGCCACTGGAGTTGAACGGCGAGTCGAACTTTCAGGAAGTGGTCAACGAAGCGGTGAACAACCTTCAGCCGCAGGCGGGGACTAGAGAACAGATCCTCCAGGCCGGCATCGCGCTGAACGACATGCCGTCGATCAACATCAACCGCGTGCTGGTGCGCGAGGTGATCGAGAACCTGATTGGCAACGCCGTCAAGTACTCCGGTGAGAAATCCACCATCGAAATCAAGGCGTGGTACGATGCCGAGAAGGTGTATGTCACGGTGCACGACCAGGGCTTTGGCATCGCCGCCGATCAGATTCCGCGCATTTTCGAAGCTTTTTACCGGGGCAAGCAGCCGAGCGGCCAGAAGAGCGACGGTCGTGGCCTGGGGCTGTGGCTGGTCAAAACGATCGTTCACCGCCACCAGGGGGACATCTGGGTCGAAAGCGAGATAGGAAAAGGCAGCTTATTCGGATTCTGGCTGCCGATCCGCTAAGGCGTGATCGCATTCCGGTCGGCCAATCGGACCGGCCCCAAACCACGAGACATTACGAAGAGGGCGCACCCACAGGTACGCCCTCTCTTTTTGCTTTTCTGGTGAAGCAAGGATGTGCTTGTGCCGTATGGCGGCGTTCTCTAGGCTCGTTCCAGAAGGGCGTAGGCATTGCTGGCATAGTCGCGCACCGTTCCAGTGACCTGGATGATCCTGACGGTCGGGTCGATGCCTGGACGCTCGGTCTCGATGCGTTCCTTCAGGCGGCGCAGATCCCGATCGGTCGGATCGACGGCCAGACCGGCATCCACCAACATGCTGGCGATGTCGATGTGCTTGGGACTTTCCACGAACAGGCGCGCCAGCTCGATGGTTGTATCGATGATCTCGTCGTCGTCGTCCAGCTCGAAGGCCAGATGCAGGGCCTGCCGGTAGCGGAGCACTGCCTGACCCAGATCGCGCACCTGCACGCTGGCAAAGCCCAGATTGCTTAACTGGGTCATCTCGTCGCGCGGGTTGTGCACCTCACGCGCGATGTAGAGCGCTGAATTGTAGAAGTTGATGGCTTCGGCGTAACGTTCCAGTTCCGCTGAAGCCATGCCCAATGCCGCCAGCGCCTCGCCTTCCTTGTCGCGCCGCCCCTGGGTGCGGAAGAGGGTCAAGGCCTCTTCAAAGCCATCCATGGCTTCGCGCGCTTCCCCGGCATCCAGGCGAGAAAAGCCTAGCTTGAGCAGAATGTCGGCGACATCACGATTGTCCCCGGCTGTCCGCGCCAGATCGAGCGCGTCGGAGAACGCCTGCACGGCCTGCTTGCCATCGCCAAGCTGGAGGCGAGTATCGCCCAGCAGGATGAGCATTCGACGTTCCAGCGCCTCGTTTTCCAGATCGCGCGCCAGCCGGACGCCGCGCGCGGCGTGGAGCGCCGCCGCTTCGAAGTTGTCTGTCTGGTTTTCCAGGACGGTGAGCAGTTCGAGCGTGCGCAGGATGCCGCTGTTGTCGTTCAGGTCTTCATAGACCGTGAGCGCTTCGGAATGGCTGGCGATCGCCTCGTTGGACAGTCCGCGTTGGGTCTGAAGCTGGCCGATCGCACTGAGCAGTTCGGCCTGCTGACGGCGATCGCTCGCCTGACGGGCCTTGACCAGCGACAGCCGCAGCCGCTCGACTTCGTCTGTCGGCGGGGGATTCAGGGCTTCGACTTCTTCCTGCACAGCGATATTGCCGGTATCGAATTCGTCGTCTTCGACCCTATCGAACTGGTCGGAGTCGAAGATGCTGTCGTCATCGTCGGCGAGGATCGACGACAGGGGACGCCTCGGACCGGCCGGCGCCTTCACGGGTTCGTCTTCTTCGTCCTCGTCGAAGTCGTCCTCCATGAGGTCGTCCTCTATGGCATTGACGACATCGCTCTCGTCATCGTCTTCGACGTCTTCTTCCTCATCAAGCTCATCCAGATCGGCGAAGGATCGCAGGGTGTCGGAGATGCTCGTCGGGGTGGATGCTCTCACCTCGACCTCTTCCTCTTCGGCCTCTTCTTCCTCGTCGAAATCGGTATCCGCGACCAGGCCCACTTCTTCGATTAGCGGTTCATCTTCTTCGTCGGCATCCTCTTCCTCGACGGCCGGGGTCGTCGAGGGGGCGAGTGGCGCCGGCACATCGAAGAGCGCCTGCTGCATGGCGATCTGGTGAGCGGGGAAGGCGGTGGACGGGCCGCTGGCTGTTTTGTGCAGCGCCAGCAGTTCGTAGACGTAGCCGCGCGAGGTGATGAAGTCGCCCGCCTGGATCAGCGCGGCCGCAATGCGCTCGGCGCTGGCGCGGTTGCTGGTATCGCTGCGCGTCTCGGCGACGGCGCGGATGTTATCCATCTCGGCGGCCAGCGCGTCAAAGTTGCGCGCCGCGCTGTGTTTCTCGGTGTAGCGCACGACGGCATCCCACATATTGGCCTGGAGCGACTCCAGGCGTCCACGCCCCTTGAGCCACGACGTGGCGAAAGCGTGGGTGAGAGGATGCAACCGGTAGTAGGTTATTCCATAGCGGGTCAGCTTGTCGACCAGACGCGCCTGCACCAATGGCGTCATGACCTGATGCAGCGCGGCTTCCGGGGCGCCGCCGACCATACTCAGCAGTTCACCGGTGCCGCCCATGCGCGGGGAGGCGCCCAGCAGCAGCAGGATGCCCTGCTGCGCGCTGCCCAGCTTGGTGTAGGCCGCGGTGAGCGCCAGCAGTGTCGACGGGATGCCGGGTCGCGCAGGCATCGCTTCTTGGAAGGCCTGCACCGAGGTGCCGAGGGTGCTGATCACGCCAGCGGCAATCGTGATGGCGAACGGATTGTTGTCCAGCAGCGCGAGCAGCGACTCGGTGTCGCCCGAGGCATTGGGCGCGATCTGCCGGAACAGCGTCTGCGACGACTCCGGTTCCAGCCTGCTGAGCGCAATCTGAGTCCAGGGGCCGGTCGTGTCTGTGGTGTCCGTCACCACCAGCACCGGCACGCGATCGGCACAGCGCATGATGAACTCCGACGTGGCGGAGATATCCAGGGTGCCGTCCAGCACCACCAGAGGTTTATGCTGCGTGAGCGTGGCCATGGCCAGCGCGAGCAGGCCCTCCGGATTGTCGCGGCGGGCAAGGTCGGCGATTCCATAGGCTCGCCCGATTCGCGCCAGGAGTTCGGCCAGCGTGCTGCGATTCACGTCGAACCACAGCGCTCCGCCCGGGAGTTCGCAGTAGGCGCTGGCCAGCGTGGCGGCAAAAGCAGTCTTGCCGATCCCGGACGGTCCATGCACCAGGACGGGCTTGGTCTGCTTGAGCAGCATGTACGCCTGACCGAGGAGCTTTTCTCGCCCGATCAGTTTTGCGGGCAGCACTAACGGCAGGTCTTTCGCCTGGTGAGCCGGGGCTTCGTGGGAAATGAGGTCTGCCATCGCAATATCTCTCGCTAGTGGGGAAACCTGAACCTCGACCAATATGTATGTTTGGGCAGTATACCGCAGACGGTACGGCGCGCTACTTTTGAAGCGGCTTGACGCTACTTCTCCGGTGGGGGCACGGGGAGCTGATCAATGGCCACATCTTTCCATTTCGCGCCTTCATCGATCAGCATGATCGGGATGCCGTTGCGGATGGGATACTTGTAGCCAGATTCGGCACAATAGAGCCAGGACTCGCGGACCAGTTCAAGACGTCCCGGATCGGTTTTACTCTTGTCCTGTACCGCCAGCGGGCAGCGTAGAATATCTAACCAGCTTGGATCGAATGTCGCCATGCGACCAACCCTTCAACTTGAGGTCTGCTCAGATCATTTGTGAGCGAAAGTATAGCACGAAACGCGATAATGCACCGGCCAGCACCGCCCCTGACGTCGGTCCTCGGTCACGGAATGAACACGGATGGAACACGGATTGAAGGCGGACGATGTCCCGTAATGCGCTCAAAATGGCTGCCTACCGGCTGCTGTGGATTACCCTCGCCGGGCTGATTCTGCATTTTGCCCTGGGCCTAACGAGCGTCGGCGGCAACGTCGTCGAGTGGCTGCCGCGCTCCGTGTTGATGACCGCTGCCATCGCGGTTGGGCTGAGTGCTGGAAGCCTATATCTTCTGGGGGCGACGGCGCCGACGGCCCGACCCGACCGGCTGACGCGCTGGGCCATCCTGGCTGCGGCGGCATCGATCGTATCGGTGACAGTGTCAATGTTTTCTGTGCTGGGAGGGCGTGAGTCGGTGGCGCCGTTCCACCTTACTCTTGTCCTTCCGGTCAGCGTGCTGCCGCTGCTCTACTGGCTGTACCGCCGCTTCGGCAATGTCTCAACGGCCTGGGCGGAGTCCAGCCTGGCGGCCGCTGTTCTGCTGCTGGTGGTCAGCAGAGGCCTGCGCGTGTTACTCGTCGCGCTGCCGCCGGACTTTGAGACCGTACCCCCGACCCTGCGCACCCTGGTCGCGCTGTTCAGCCTGGCCTGCGCGCTGATCGTCGGGGCGCATGGCATGGCGCCGCATGCCGATCGAGGCACGGATCGTCTGTTGTCTGCGCCGTGGGCGGCTGCCGCATTGCTCTGGCTGGTGCTGGCAGCATGCCTGGAGACCCTGCTGCCTCTGCCCGGCATGGCTTCCTGGGCCTGCGGTCCGCTGCTGGAGGAGGCCCGCGTCGCAGCTGTGCAGTGGGCGGGCCTGGCGCTCGTGCTGGGGTTGGCGAATCAGGTGGCTGCCGAGCTGCGCGGGGAGAACCGCCGCGTCACGGGCTGGATTCCGTTCTGGTTGGTGCTGGCCGGGAGCCTGCTCCATGCCGCCGGGCGAGTCATTGCCGGCCTGCTGAGCGCCTACCATGCGGCGCTGCCGGGGGCACCTCCTATGGCGGAAGGGCAGACGCTGCTTGCGCCATTTGCCGGCATGGCTCAGACGGGAGTGGTACTGATCCTGGTCGGGCTGCTGGTTTTTGCCGTCAGCTACTACTGGCGTCGGCCACGCTCCACAGCTTGATCACATTGTCGCCGCCGCCGCTGACGAGCAGGGTGCCGGCCGGGTGGAAGGCCACGGTGAGCACGGGCCTGGAGTGACCGGTCAGCGTGGCGAGCGGGGTTCCGTGGTTTCCGCGCCAATCCCACAGGCGGACCGTGTTGTCGCGCCCACCCGTCGCCAGGATCGACCCGTCGGGGCTGAAAGCGAGGGAATCGGCGCCGCCGGCGTGGGCGGCGATGTGGCCGATCTCCTGGCGGGAGGCGAAGTCGAAGAGATGTACCGAACCGTCTTTGCAAGCGGCCGCGACGATGTCGCCCTGATGAGTCACCGCCAGATCGCGAATCCAGTCCGGGTAGGTGAACGACGCGCGCTCGCTGCGCTCCGCGATGTCCCAGAAGCGCACTGTGCAATCCCACCCGCCCGAGGCCAGCAGGGTGCCGGCGCTGTTGAAGACGGCGCCGCTGATATCGCTGGTGTGTCCGTGTAGGATAGTCGAGCCGATGCTGTCCGTCATGTCCACCAGTCGAATCGTCCGGTCGCCACCGCACGAGGCCAGCAGCCGGCCGCTGGGGCTGAGCGCCACGCTCTCGACCGAGCCATGATGCCCGCGAAAGGTGACCAGGACGAATGTTTCTACAGCACTCCACAGCCGCACCAGCATATCGCTGCTGCCGGTTGCGAAAGCGGTCCCATCCGGTGTGAAGGCCAGCGCCTTGACCGGGGCGGGATGCTTGATCTTACGGGTTGGCTCCGGCGTGAAGCCTTCCAGCCACAGGCTGACTTCTTCGCCGTGGGCAACGGCCAGGATCGCGCCATCGGGCGACCAGGCGGCGCGACTGATGAATCCGGCGGCGGCCTGGGAAATCGCTTTGACGTGCTGCGCTGTTTGAGAAGTGATGGTTTGACGGGAAATCATTCGCTCAGTTCCGGTACACAGTGACATGCCTAAGTATAATCGACGTTTTCCGGAATCGTCCCAGGAATTGGTATAGTTTCGCCATGCATATTGGACTGAACGCTCATTTGCTGGCCCATCGCGCCGGCTATCGCTCGGCCGGGATTCACAGCTACATCTCCGGGCTGCTGACGCATCTGCGCGCCGCCGCCCCGGATGCGTGGCGGCTCACCGCCTTTGTGGGCGCGGCCAATCCCGCCGAGTTTCCAGGCCTCGCGATGCGGCGTTCGCGCATCGACACCGAGACGCCGATGAAGCGCATTCTGTGGGAGCAGGCCATCCAGCCATTCGCCTGGGGGGACATCGACCTGCACCATGCACTGGCGTTTGTCGCGCCGGCGCTGACCCGCTTGCCGGTCGTGGTGACCATGTACGACCTCAGCTTCGTGCACTATCCGGAACGGCTCTCGGCGTCGCGCCGCCTGTACCTGCGTTGGTTCAGCGCATTGACCTGCCGCCGCGCCCGCCGGGTAATCGCCATTTCGCAGAGCACCGCCCGTGATGTCATCAACACGCTCGGTGTCCCCGCCGACCGCGTCGATGTGGCCGTGCCGGGCTACGATTGCGCCGTCTATCGCCCGCTGCCGGCGGATGAGGTGGCCGCGTTCCGAGCTTCGAAAGGGCTGCCAGATCGTTTCTGGCTGTTCATTGGCACGCTTGAACCCCGCAAAAACCTCGCGACGCTGATTGAGGCCTACGCCGCGCTCAAGCCGTCCGAGCGCCGGCCCCTGGTGCTGGCGGGTGGTAAAGGGTGGGATTACCAGCCGATCTTCGAGGCAGTGGAGCGACATCAGCTCGGCGATAGTATTACGTTTCCGGGGTTCATTCCTTCAGACGAGTTGGCCTTCTGGTACAATTGCGCTGATCTGTTTGTCTACCCCTCCGTGTTCGAGGGATTTGGCCTTCCGGTCCTCGAAGCGATGGCCTGTGGCACGCCAGTACTTACCTCCGACGCCTCCTCGCTTCCCGAAGTGGTGGGCACAGCCGGATTGTGCCTTGCGCCGCATGAACCACCGGCCTGGACAGAGGCGCTTCGGCGCAGTGGGCAGGACCCGGACTGGCTGAAAGATGCGCGAGAGCGCGGTTTGGAACGCGCGCGGCAGTTCTCCTGGCGGGAAACGGCAGCGCGCACAGTAGAGTCGTATAGAAAAGCGATGAATAACCCGCCATGATTGTTGCAGAAAAAGAGAGCCAACCAACGACAACGTCGACGATGCGCGCCGTCCCCCGCGCGGACGTGCAGGAGCCGCCGTGGTTGCAGCCGCTCATCGACGTGCTGCTGGCGCTGGCCTCCTTTGTCCTTGGCTACCTGATCCGATACGAACTGCAAATATTGCGTCCGGTGTTCGAACTCAACCGGGCGCCGTTCGAGCCCTACCTGCCTTACGCGCTGTTCTTCGCCGTCTGGCTGCATTTCAGCTACCGCAGCGGCGGCCTTTACCGACCGGCGCGCGGCCGATCGTTCTTCGATGAGCTGGCGGTCATCGTCAACGGCGTCACCGGCGCGACGGTGATCCTGCTGGCCATCAGCTTCGTTCTCCAACCGACGGTCTTCAGTCGTCTGATGTTCCTTTATGTGGCGGCGGCGTCGATCGTGCTGCTGGCCATCGCTCGCATCGTGCGGCGGACCATCCTGGCCCGGCTGCGGGCGCAGGGGATTGGCGTGCTGCGCGTCTTGGTCGTGGGCAGCGGCGACGTGGGGCGAGCTGTGCTGCGCACGCTGATTGCCCGCAAGGAGCACGGCTACATGCCGATTGGTTATCTGGACGAGGATGCGCAGTCGGCCAGCGTCGATCTGGGCCGGGTGAAGGGCTTAGGGGGCTTAGGCAACCTCGAAGCGGTTTTGGCCGAACACCAGGTCAATTACGTGGTGGTCACGCTGCCCTGGAGCAATCACGACCGGATCATCGACCTGATCGAGCGCTGCCGGCGCGCCAATGTCGACGTAAGCGTGGTGCCCGACCTCTTCCAGCTCAACCTGCGCCAGCTCCGCATCGAAAACCTCGACGGCGTGCCGCTGCTCCGTGTCGAAGGCCCTGTGTCGCTTCAGGCGGGTCAGCGGCTGCTCAAGCGCCTGCTCGATCTGGGGATTATCATCGTGACGGCGCCGGTCATCCTGCTGGTCTGCACGATGGTGGCGATCGCCATCCGGCTGGAAGGGGCAGGGCCGATCTTCTACTCGCAGCTGCGGGTGGGGGAGAACGGCCGCCGCTTCAAGATGATCAAGTTCCGCAGCATGGTGCCGGACGCCGATCGCTTGCGTGGCGACCTGATCAAGGAACACGGCCTCGACCCGCGGCATGCCAAGATCAAGGACGATCCCCGCATGACCCGCGTGGGCCGCTTCATCCGCCGCATGAGCCTGGACGAACTGCCCAACGCCATCAACGTCCTGCTGGGGCAGATGAGCGTGGTCGGGCCGCGTCCGCCGACGCCCGACGAGGTGCTGCTGTACGCATCCTGGCACACTCAGCGCCTTCAGGTCAAACCCGGCATCACCGGATTGTGGCAGGTGAGCGGCCGCAGCGAAGTGCCCTTCGACGAGATGTGCCTGCTTGACATCTACTACATCGAAAACTGGTCGCTTCGGCTCGATATGCAGATCGTGCTGATGACCATACCTCGCGTGCTGCTGCGCAAGGGCGCGTACTAGCTGGCAGGTCACTGACCGCTACTTCTCCCAATGCCCGTTAACCGGGTTGAAGCGCCAGCCGGCCGGCGTGTCCGGGTTGCACGATGCCGGATAGACCGGCTCATCGCTCGGCGCGAAGACGATCTCCACCGGCTTGCCGGTCACCAGCCGAATGAAGTTGCCCAGGACCAGCCGGGTTTCCTGCTCGGCGCGCGTCAGAATGCCCCCCTCGATCGCATCATCTCGGAAGTCAACCAGCGACTCGTAATTGGCCAGCAGCCGCGCCTCATCCCAGTCCACGTTACAGGTGGTCACGGATCGGTCGTACTGGCGGATGTAGTCGACCCGGCAGGAGGTGAGCTGCGGCGCGGGCACGATCAGCATATAGCGGTCGTTTTCTTCGTCGTAAGCCAGGTCGGTCTCTTTGATCAGCGTCAGATCGATGCCGGCCTCGACCGTTCCCTGAACGACGTGGTTGGCCCTGAACCCGCAGGCGTTGAGCACCCCCTGGCCGATGCCAACGGACACATCGGCTTTGGCGAGCTGCGCGCTGATGCTGACGAGCTGGCCGAGCGGCTGGATGCCCTGGACGATCGTCGTTGTGCTGGCCACTTCTGCCACCGCCGGCGCTGGCGCCCCTGCGCCAAGGGCCGTGCCGATGCCGCTGATCAGCGTGCCGAACGAGGTGACGCCGATGACCGTCAGCACGGTTGGCACCAGCAGGATGATGGCAATGCAGCCGATGGCGCCGCCGATGCCCCACAGGCAGCCGGATCGACGCCGGGCGGGTTCTTCGCCGCTGATGGGCGAGTCGAGCGGCAGGAGGGGCTGACGCGAATCTGAAACAGGTTCCAGGGAAGTTTCCTGGTTTGTTGGCTGGGTCACATGTCTACCTATAATCTGAACAGCACATTCCGTTAATGTGTCTATTTTACGCAAAGATGGCGGCGAACGTTGCTCCCAGTGTTGGGGGGAATGGGGGTGCATTCGAAAATGAGTGCGGCGGGTTCACCCCTACGAACCGCATCGGGTGTAGGGGACGACCCGTGTGTCGTCCCGCAGGAACGCAGCATCTGCCCCTGATTCCGAATACACCCGTTTCCTGATCACGTCGTGGTCACGTTGTGATCGCGCGGGGAAAACGTGGTACAATTCGCGCAAAATGCCCCTGTAGCTCAGTGGATAGAGCGGCGGACTCCTAAGCCGTGCGCACAGGTTCGATTCCTGTCAGGGGCACCACACCCCCAGTGTATTCGCCCAACCAGAACGTTCCCCTCTCGCTGAGTCATTCGTGAAAATCCGCGCAAAGCCCGATTCGCGGGTGTACAATAACCCCTAGCAGCATATTGCCGTTTCCAAAACGGACCAGTCTATGAACGTAATTCCCATAGTGGCGCATGGAGCGCTCGGCGTGTTCGACGAACTGCTTCTGCTCGGCGTGGCAGCAGCCTTCGTCATCATTATGGTCGTGAGCTGGCTGCGCACGCGCAATCAGCCCGACACGCTGACCGACGATCCACTGCAGACTGACATTGAACTCCCATTGGGCGAAAGAAAAACAGCGTACGACCGTGACGACTCACCGGATCGCTTCAAACTGGATTAGTCGACCGCCTGGACGACCCTTCCTCGTTGGGGTGGTGATCGCCCTGCTGCTTCTCCTGTCGATGACGGCGCGGCCCGCTGCCGCGCACGGCTATTTGATTCGCGCCATTCCCGCCGACCGAACGGCTCTGGAGCGAAGCCCCACACGCGTGCAGTTCTGGTTCAGCGAAGACCTGGAGCCGCAGTTCAGCACCGTGACGGTGCGCGATCAGGCGGGGCAGGTGGTGGCCCAGGGCGGCGTCGACCCGGACGACCGCACGCTGCTGGAGGCTCGCCTGCCTTCCGGTCTGCCGGAGGGCGCCTACGTCAGCGAGCTGCGCCTGGCCTTTGCCAGCGATGGCCACGTCATCGTCGAGACGCGTGTCTTTTTCGTCGGCGAGGCGGTAGGTGGGCTGGCCGGCTCGACCGGCGATGGCGGGGCGGTGCCGCTGGAAGTGGTCTGGCGGGCGCTGTTGCTGGCCTCCACCCTCACGCTCTTTGGCGCTTTCGCCCTCTACAGTCTTGTGCTGGCTCCGGCCTGGGGCAGCGCCGACTATCGCGCTGGCCGGCTGCCACCGCGCGTCATGTCGCGCCTCGACGTGATCGTCTTCGCGGCGCTGGGCGTGGCGCTGGCCGCCAATCTCCTGGCGCTCCTTCAGCAGTCCATGGTCTTCTTCGGCGCCGACCTTGGCCGCGTGCTGGGAGAGGGCCTGTGGAACGTCGTCCGCATCGGGACGCGCTTCGGCGACACCTGGAACGTGCGCACGCTGCCGATCGTCGTGATAGCGCTGATCCACGGCGCGCGCGTGTGGGTTCGCAAGACCCAACCGGAACTGGTGCGCCCCGGCTACTCCGCCAACGTCTGGTCCGCCGCGCTGCTCCTGGGCACGTGGAGCGTCGCCAGCCATGCGGTCGGTTCACAGGTGCTGCCCTGGGTCGCGCTGTTCAGCGATTGGCTGCACGGGCTGGCGGTCGGGCTGTGGGCCGGTGGGCTGGTTGCGCTGACCTTCGTGCTGCCGGTCGCTCTGGCGCCCTACTGCGGCGACGATCGGCGGCTGGCGCTGCTGGCGGCGCTGCGGCGATTCTCGCGCGTGGCCATGATCGGGCTGGTTCTGGTGGTCGCCACGGGTGTGTACAATGCGCTGAACTGGTTTGCCACCCCGTCGGATGTGGCTTCGCCCTACGGCACGTCACTACTGCTCAAGCTGGCACTTGCCGCCGTCCTGGCCGGCATTGGTGCGGCGCATCATGCGGCGCTGCGGCCAGAGCGTTATGAGCGTTGGCGGGCACTGTGGAACCGCGCCGGGCGCTTTCTGCCGACGCTGCGCCTGGAGTCGGTCGTCGCGATCGGGGTCATCGCCCTGGCCGCGTGGCTGAGCGCTACCCCGCCGCCGGCTCAGCAGTTCGAGTCGCCCCCGCCGCCCGGAGGCGAAATCACCCTGGATGGCGTGCCGCTGCGCGTGACGGTCACGCCGGGTGGGACAGGCGTCAACACCTATGATGTGCAGCCGCTCGCGGAACTGTCGGCGGATGAAGGCGAAACCCTGTACGTCCGGCTCGCGAACCCGGACCGCGACGTGCGCGGGTCGTGGCATGAAGCGGAGGCCGTGGATGGCGGACTCTTCACAGCAGCCGGCGCCGATGTCGATGGGACCGGCCGATGGTGGGTGCTGGTGGCCCGTGGTGACTCCCAGGCCGTGCTGCCCATCGAAGTAACCGCCGACGCCGAACTGCTGCGCACCCGCGAACCGAGTCTGCTGCACCTGGTCGCGCTGGCCGGCGTGATTGGGGCCGGGCTGTTCGCGCTCTCATCGCCCCTGGGGCGGCTCTACCGCCGGCTCGATCTCAGCCCTCAGGCAGTGACGGCTGCCGTTGGCGCGATTCTGGCCGGCGTGGTCATCTCGGTCGTCGGATTGATCGCTGCCGCCAACAGTTATGCCGAACAGGAACTGCTGCTGAACCCGCCGCCGACCATTGTGAACAGCCAGCCGCCGGACGCCGAGTCGCTGGCCAGCGGCCGGGTGGCTTTCGAAACCCAATGCGCGGGTTGGGGCGGCACGCGCGACTTTGACGAGCTGATCGAGCGGCTGCCGCGCACCCGCGACGAAGCCGTCTACCACGCCGTGGTTGACGAAGGGTGGTGGGATCTGCCGCCGTGCGCCGCGACGCTGGACGAGGTCGCGCGCTGGGATCTGGTGAATTACATACGATCGCTGGAACCGAAAGGGTAAAACATGATTCGTATCATCTCGAGCGCGGCCAATGCCGCGCGTGCGAATGAGGTGATGGCCGATCTCAAGCAGGTCGGGATTTCGGCGGAAGCAGGCGCGCCCGCTCGTGGTGACGTCCTCGTGGCTGTGCTGAGCAGCGCAGATGCGGAGAAACTTCCGGGAGCGGCAATTGATGCGCTCGACATGGGGCTGCATCTGCTGATCGTGAAGCTGGAGCCGTTTGAACTGCCCAAGCTGATCGATCATGTGCCGTCGGTCGACATCGCAGCTCCCGACTACCGTCAGCAGCTCGCCGCGCACATCGCAGACCTGTCCTCCGGGAATGCGCCGTATGCCATGCGCGTGCGTACGCCGAAGGTCAAGCAGTCCAATCGATCGACCGGCATTCTCGTCGGCTCTCTGGCGCTGATCATGTTCATCATCGGGCTGATCGGCGTGGGCGTCTTCGGTTTGCAGGCGCCGCGAGAAGAGTATGATGACATCGACACGCAGGTGGCCCTGACCCGCGACTATCTGGCCGGGCCGGAGCTTCAATACTTCTCGACCTGGCTGCCGCGCAGCACTGAAGACGCGGCCAACTACGAAGCGACTCTCCAGCAGCTTCCGACGGCCTACCGCCCGCTCATGGGCCTGACGGTCACGGCCTATGCCCTGGGCACGCCGCTGCCGCCGATCACCACGCCGGTTCCGGAAGGTTAAGGCGGGTGGGTGCTTTCGCGGCGGACGAGCCGTCCGTCCTCGTCATTGGGGCTGGTCCGGCCGGGATCAGCACGGCCTACTATCTGGAACGCGCCGGCATCCCGTACCGTGTGCTGGATCGGGATCTGACTCCCGCGTCGACCTGGGCCAACCTCTACGAGTCGCTGCGACTGAATACCGCGGGTTTCGTCTCTCACCTGCCCGGTCGGCGGCTGCCGCTGCGCTACGGCATTTATCCCAGCGGCCGGCAGTACTACGCCTACCTGAGCGCGTACTTGCGCGATCACTGTTTCGCCATCGATCTGGGTGTGGATGTGAAACGCGTCGCGCCGACCGATTCTGGGACGGGATGGCAGGTCGAGACGTCTGCGGGTGCGCAGGCAGTGCCGGCGGTGGTCATCGCCACCGGACGCTTCTGCAACCCGTATCTGCCGGAGATCCCCGGGCGAGCAAGCTTTCGCGGGCAGTTCCTGCATGCCAGTGCCTATCGCCGCCCGGAAGACTTTGCCGGAAAGCACGTGCTGGTTGTGGGAAGCGGCCCCAGCGGCGGCGACATCGCCGTCGACCTGGCCCGCTCGGCGGCCACGCCGGTGCGACTCGCCATCCGCAGCGATCTGGTGATCGCGCGCTCCTACCCCTATGGACTTCCCACGACGGCTTGGGTGCTGCTCGCCGAACTGCTGCCGAAGCGCTGGCGCAAGGGCTTTCTGAACCGCGTCAGCTACCAGACCTATCCCGGCCAGGAACACCTCGGCCTGCCGCTGGCTCCGAATCGCGACGATCGCTCCGGAACCTCTGCGCCCGTCCGCGGACCAGAGCTGATCCGCGAGGTCAAGGCCGGCCGCATCCGCCCGGTTGCGGGCCTGGCAAGGCTGAATGAGACGTCGGCGGTGCTCATGGACGGGTCGGAAATGCCCGCCGATGCCGTCATCCTCTGCACCGGCTACCGACCGGCCATCGATTATCTGGACGTGCCCTACGAGACGGATGCTGACGGTTGGATGGTGCGCCGCTCGGAGGATAGTCAACAGGTGAAGGACTATCCGGGGCTATATCTGGTCGGGCGCTTCTACCGGGGGCTGGGACCGCTGCACAACATCCGCCGCGAGGCGCGCATCGCCGTCGACGAGATCTCATCTTACCTGGCTGAACGTGCAGGCTCTGTCAGCCCGATAGATATCATCGAAGGTCGTTGACAAATTTCCGGGACCTGATTATCCTGAAGAAGGAGAGCAAGAGTAGAACCAGAAACGCCATCGCGGCGTTCATACTCCTCCACATCACAGGTGTTTTATGTTTACCCCTAGCGTCGGCGCGACGCAAAACCGGTTCGACGACTACGCGCCAACCTGACTGACCCGCCCGGGAAGGGCTGTCATCCCCACACGTCCCACCCAATTTGGTGATTTCACGGCCTATGCGTCTTGTCAGCGCGATAGGCAGTGTTCGATTCACAATGTCTCGCATCGAGACGCTTTTCTGATTCCCGAGTATGGAGTAGCCAATGTCATGAACGCTCACGAATTCCAATACAAAGAAAGACAGATGCCGGAGGCGATACTCGTCGCTCCGGCGTCCAGGCGTTATACCCCTGCCATTCAAGACCTGGCAGGCGCGGCCTATGGCGTCTCGCCCGAGCTCGCCGCGGACTGGTTCGACCCCGAACAGTTCCGCCGCCGCATTGAAGTTTTCCCCGAAGGACAATGGATCGCCCTGGAGGCCATGTCTGAGAGAGTGGTTGGCTTTACCTCCGGGATGCGGATCGACTTTGACCCTGCGGTGCCCCTGCTGGATAACTGGGACACCACCACGGGTTATGGCTGACTGAGCACACACCTCCCCACAGGCGAGTGGATGTACGGCGTCGAGACGTTTGTGCATCCGGATTATCAGGGAAGCGGCGTAGGCGGGCGGCTGATGCAGGCGCGCGCCTTGACAGTCCGTAAGCTCAATCTGCGCGGCATCATCGCGGGCAGCCTGATCGCCGGTTACGGCGCGGTGGCCGATGAGATGAGTGCCGAGCAGTATGTTCAGGAGGTTGTTGCCGAACAGCGCTTCGACCAGAACCTGAGCAAGCAGCTGCGCAAGGGCTTCCGCGTGCGCAACCTGATCCCTGACTACACCGACGATCCACGTTCACGGAACTGGGGCGTGGCGATTCTCTGGGATAACCCGGAGTATCGTCCTGTACCCAAACCCGTGCCGGCAGGAAAGATTATTTCCGTCGATTTTGGAGTCGCGTCGTCACAACCTTCACCTTTTGGCGCGGCGGGATCGTAGTTTGGCGTGAATTCAATGAGGACGGCGCACGAGCCTATCCGATGAGCCGCCCTCTCATGAGGTGAAAGAAGACACACGACGCCCGCCGTTGTGGGGCAGAGAGATGAGAGTCATGAGCGGCCACGCTTTGACCGAGCTTCAGAGCGAAATACTGATTGTGCCGAGCGCGCCGGAATACGTCGCGCAGATGGAAGATCTGATGCACGCCGCGTACGGCACTTCGCGGGAGAACCCCGACGAGATCTTCACGGAGGCGATGTTCCTCCACCACATCGCAACTTTTCCTGAAGGGCAGTACGTCGCGCTCGATGGTGAGCGCGTCATTGGGCTGACCGTCAGCATGCGCATCCACTATGACCCAGCGCAGCCGATCCTGGAATCCTGGTGGTCGATCGCCGGCGACGGCTGGCTGCGCCATGCTCCCGATGGAGAGTGGATGTACGGTGTCGAGAGCGTTGTCCATCCCGATTACCGGGCGCAGGGCGTTGGCGGCAAGCTGATGGAAGCGCGCTTTGACACGGCGCGGGCGCTCAATCTGCGCGGCATGGTGGCCGGCAGCGCCATTGTCAGCTACAGCCAGGTCGCGGATCACGTCTCCGTGACGGAATACGTGCAGGGTGTGGTTGAAGGTCGCTACTTCGACACAAACCTGAGCAAGCAGATCAAGAAGGGTTTCCGGCCTGGCCCGCTTATCCCGAACTATCTCACTGATGTCGATTCGTGTGGATGGGGGGTGTCAATCATCTGGGACAACGCGGATTATCAACCGCAGTCGCCGATGATGGCCCATGTTCAACCTCGCCGCTATCAGTTCGCCCGCCGTGTACCGTACGCATCGACGGGGCGGTCCGCTGCGCTCTAGACGACTTCTCATCTCGTGGGTCAGAGCCGGTATAATACTCTCCTGATTATCCGTGCGTCGCGAATCACGAGGTGCCTTGATGACGCATCCTGCACTCGACCATCTTTCGCCGGTTTGGAGTCATCTGACGACCGTACAGCCCGTGCGTGGGGAGGGCATTTATCTCTACGACGCGGACGGCCGTTCGTATGTGGACTTCACCAGTGGCATCGGCGTCACCAACACCGGCCACTGTCATCCTCGTGTGGTCGCTGCTCTTCAGAAGCAGGTCGCTAATCTGATCCATGGTCAGATCAACATCGTTGTCTCGCCTGCGGTGGTCGAACTGAGCGAACGCCTGAACGAAGTGACGCCGGACGGTATTGACAGCTTCTTTTTCTCCAACAGCGGTGCGGAAGCCACCGAAGGGGCCGTTAAACTGGCCCGGCAGGCCACCGGCAAACAGAACATCATCGTTTTCCAGGGCAGTTTCCACGGCCGCACTGCGCAGACCATGGCGATGACGACGTCCAAGACGATCTACCGTGCCGGCTATCAACCGCTGCCTGGCGGCATTTTCGTCTCTCCATTTCCCTACGCTTATCGTTACGGCTGGGATGAAGAGCCGACGGTGGACTGGTGCATCGACCAGCTAGAAACTCTGCTGAAGTCGCAGTCTGCGCCGTCGGAAACGGCGGCCATCGTCATCGAGCCAGTCCTGGGCGAGGGCGGCTATGTGCCTGCGCCGGATCGGTTTTTGCGCGCGCTCCGCGAGATCTGCACCCGCGAGGGCATCCTGCTGGTCATCGATGAAGTGCAGACCGGTTTTGGGCGAACCGGCCGCTTCTTCGCCATCGAACACTCCGGCGTACAGCCGGATGTCATGATCATGGCCAAAGGTCTGGGGAGTGGTGTGCCAATCAGCGCCATCGGCGCTTCCCGCGAACTGATGGCCAAATGGCAGCCTGGATCGCACGGCGGCACCTATGGCGGCAACGCCCTGGCGGCCGCCGCCGGCGTGGCCACGATCGCCGTCATGCGCGAGGAGAATTTGCCGGCCAACGCCGCTCGCACAGGAGAGCGGCTGATGACCGGCCTCAAGGAGCTTCAGGCCGAGTACCCGATCGTCGGTGATGTGCGCGGCCGCGGACTGATGATCGGCGTCGAATTCGGCCCGAGCGGTCAGCCGGACAAGACGTCGGCAAAAAAGACTCAGCAGGGCAGCATCGCGCGCGATCTGCTGCTGCTCACCTGTGGCACGCATGACAACATCATCCGCTGGATTCCGCCACTGGTGGTGAACGAAGAACAGATCGACAACGCACTGTCCGTCTTTGCAGAGGCGCTGGCTGAAGCGAGCCACTGAACCATCCATCCCAAGGAGAAACCAGTATGGCCCTTGCAGTCACCGGGCTCTTTGTTTATCCGATCAAGTCCTGCGGCGGGATTCGGGTCTCCAGCGCCGTGGTCGAGCCGCGCGGGTTCGCGCACGATCGCCGCTGGCTCATTGTCGATCCCGACGGTATGTTCCTGACTCAGCGAGAGCTGCCGCGCATGGCGCTGATCCGCACCGCGCTGGAGCCCGACGCTCTGGTGCTCACGGCGCCTGAAACGAGCACTCTGCGTATTCCTTACGATCAAACGGGTGAGCGAGTGGCGGTGACGATCTGGCGAAACAGCGGGGTAGGCGCCATCGACCAGGGAGAAGTTATCGGCGGTTGGCTGAGCGATACCCTCAAGGCCACCGTGCGCCTCGTGCGTATGGCTGACGATACTGTCCGGCAGGTCGATCAGCGCTACGCGCCACGCCCGACGGATCAGGTCAGCTTTGCCGACGGCTATCCGTTCCTGATCATCAGCGAGGAATCGCTGGACGACCTGAACAACCGCCTGGATGAGCCACTGCCGATGAACCGCTTCCGCCCCAATGTCGTCGTGCGCGGCGGCGGAGCCTACGCCGAGGACACCTGGCGCAAGATCGCCATGGGCGGCGTGACGTTCGAAGTGGTCAAGCCGTGCGCGCGCTGCGCCATCACCACGACCGACCAGGAGACGGCCCGTAGAGGGAAGGAACCGCTGCGGACGCTGGCCATGTACCGCGACAGCGAGCGCGGCGTGCTCTTCGGGCAGAATCTGACCTGCCGGGGCGAAGGGACTCTGCACGTGGGGGATGCGGTGCGTGTCATCAGTTGATTCAGCCGGCTAATTGCGGATTCGGACTTGATTGACAGGGTGATTTTGCTAGAATTCTAGACAGTTGGCTCCGTAGCTCAATTGGTAGAGCAGTTGACTCTTAATCAATTGGTTGTGGGTTCGAGTCCCCCGGAGTCATAAGCCGAAAAAAGCCCTGACAGATGCTCTGTCAGGGCTTTTTTTCTTGCGTGGGCATGTTCAAGTCTCATCAGGATGTCTGTGTCGGGTGGCTGGGAAGCGGATGCTGTTTGGGTGCTTTTTGCGGCGCCTTTCGCTTCAGCCGGGCAACTGAACGTTCCGGTAGTGCTGTTGTCTTGAATAGACAGGTTAAAATCCTTACGGTGTCTCTACTCGCCGAAACAGCGCTGATTAACGTCCCGTTAGCGCTACTCTCTTGCGTGAGTTGGTTCCAGTTCTTGGGGAGACACTGATTGTCACAAGAAACCTAGGTGACGGCAGCTTGGGGCGGTGTCAAGGTAGTTGTCATTGCTGATGCCCAGGACGGTTTGGCGACAAGTGAGGCTGACTCGTTTTTGGCCAGACTCTTGAACAGTAGGCTCAGTAATTGACATCGAAATGAAAGAACCACTACAATGAGACATCGACATACTATACGGTCAGTATGTGGATGTCTCCAGTCTTTGTACTCACACGGCCGCCCCGCGAAAATAGATGTTTTGCTCTACAACGCGATACGGGATGTGCAGATTGAAAACTAAAGGGGTTGATCAAGGGACCGACCTTCAAACCCGCCAGGCGCTCATAGACGCTGGCGTGCGCCTGATTGGCGAAAAGGGCTACGACGGTGCCAGCATTGGCGACATCGCGGCAGCGGTCAACGTGACTAAGGGGGCGGTTTACTACCACTTCGCCTCCAAAGAAGAGTTTGTGCTGGAGATCATTCGCCAGCGAACACAGGCGAATATCGAGCGCTTCAGGCAATTGGAAAAAGGCCATGTTTCGCTTGCGGAGTGGATCAAGCGGTCGTTCTCCGCGATCATCCGCTTCTCGGATCCATCTCAGCAGCTCTTTCTTCTCCAGGTCATGATGGCAGGTTTGCGCCCTGGGAACGAGAAGATCGGCATCCTGCTTGCTGAAATCCATGCTGAATGGCGCAACCTGATCACAGAAATGATCGTGTTGTCCGACGAACACCGTGGCCAACAATTGGTAGGCGAGCCGGACGTGATCGCTGTCAGCATCATGGCGTTGATCGACGGCCTGATTATTCATTCTAGATTGGAACCGGAAACATTTACCGAAGAGGCCTTTGTTGAAAGGCTTTCCCCGCTGCTAGAGCGTTGGGTGCTGAACACCGCCCCGACAATTGACTCATCACGCTTTCCCGAGACGAAACATAGGGGCTAGCGAGCCATGCAGACGTTAATCAAGACATCCAAGCTGCTCGATGGTACAGGCGTCCCGCTCAAGTCGGATTGGTCGCTGCTAGTCAACGACGGGATGATCACAGATCTTGGACCTCAGTCGGAATTTGAGGGGATCGAAGCAGAAGTTCTGGATCTGACGGATGGAGTTGTCATCCCTGGTTTCATCGATGTCCACACGCATTTTTGCTACATCAACGAAGCCGGGTTCCAACAGAATGCTCTGCAGCCGAACAAGGTCGCTATGCTTTTGGCCGGCTTTGACAATGCTGAAGAATGGCTCTACCAGGGGGTGACGACCGCACGTCTGGTAGGAACGCCGTTCGATCTGGACATTGAACTGCGCGACGTTGTGAGCAAGCACGCGCTCCCGGGGCCGCGAATGGTCTGCGCTGGGCGCATGATGACGATGTCTGGCGGACGCCGCACGCCCTGGGATTTCATGAAGGAAGAGATCAACGGCGCAGACGAAGCACGCCGTTTTGCTCGCAATCATCTTCAACGGGGCGCTGATGTCATCAAACTGTATTGCACCACTCTGCTTGAGGCAAACGTCGCCGACTACCTGACGCGCGTGTTGTCGATGCCAAAAGGTGCCCCCGATCCTGGTCGATGGAGTTCGCTCACCGTCGACGAGATTGCGGCAGCCTGCGACGAGGCCCACAAGATTGGGCGTACTGTTGCTGCACATGTTGCTCCCACGTTTGGAATCAAGCTTGCCCTTCGGGGTGGTGTGGACACCATCGAACATGGCACCGATCTGGATGACGAGTGTATTTCGCTCTTTCTGGAAACGGGTGCAACACTGGTCCCTACTCTGGCTGTGGCCTATTTCCAAATGGTCCACGGTGATGATCTCGATATGCCCGCTGTCTACACTGAATTCTCTCGCCGAAGGTGGGACAGGCAGATCGCCATGCTCCGCAAAGCGTTTGACGCCGGTGTAACGATCGCGACCGGAACAGACAGCATCATCGATGGCATGGTGTACTACGACGAGGTCGAATTGCTGGTTGATGCGGTTGGCATCAGCCCGATGCATGCTCTGGTTGCCGCAACGCGCAGCGGCGCTCACGCGCTCGGGATCGCAGGGGAGAAAATGGGGACGTTGGAGAAAGGCAAGTTCGCAGACCTTGCACTTCTGGCGGGTGATCCGCTCGTAGACATTCACAACATCCGGCAGATCACCGCAGTTGTCAAAGGCGGAAAGATCGCCGCGCGTCCACAGGAATGTGATGGGAAGGGGCAAAGGGGGCATCATGGCTAGGTCTGCGATACTCGCGGCAGGCTATGTCGATCTCACCCCGAACGGCGTCAATTATCACGACGGGGAGTATCTTCTCATCGAGGATGGGCGAATCCTCGGGTTCGAGCGCGCCTCGCATCTCTATTCGGATCTCGAAGTCGTCGACTTTTCTAGCGACTTTTGTGTGCCCGGGTTGGTCGATACCGCATTTCTTGCGCCAGTCGGCGTTAATGAAGATGGCACGCGGCCTGCCAGCTATGGCACCGGCGTCTGGCATGCCAACAGCTCTCTCAGAAGTGGCTGGACTCTGGGGTGACCAGCGCGGCCAGTATGGGCGGCGTCGATCGGTTGGACCTTGATCTCGCTAAGTCGATAGCAGAGGGGCGCCTGATTGGCCCGCGCATCTATCCCGCGCTATCCCCGTTGGTCCCGGCTGGCATGTCGAACTTCGGCGCACTGTATGGTGTTCGCGAGGTCAGTGGGGTTGATGAGGCGCGGCGCGCCGTTCGCGAACTGATAAAGCAGGGGGCGGAGAGAATCGTCCTCTACGCGGACGTTCCGCTTGAGTTCCATGCGGATCCTCACGAAACCAGCCGTCACCGCCTTGTCTTCTCGGCTGATGAACTGGTGGAGATGGTTACGCAGGCGAGGCAGGCGGGCTGCTATCTGCATGCCCAGGCGATATCAGCGGCCGCCATTGACAACTGCCTTCAGGCTGGCGTCCGTTCGATTGGCTGTGCATTCGGCCTAAATGAGTCGCATATCCCGATCATGGTTGCCCGGGGAATCGCTCTTGCCCCAAATCTTGCTCTCGGCGCCACGATGGCCGAATTCGGACCAGCGTGGGGTTTTTCGCCAGACTCTGTCAACATGGTGAGTAAGCAGCGAATCCCCCCTGCGCTGCTGAGACAGGCCCATGAGGCTGGCGTCGAGATCATTTGCGGGACCAACGCCGCATTCAAGGCCGGGAATGTGCTTCGTGAATGCACTGAACTTCAGCGCGTGGGGCTGAGTTCACTTGATGTGCTGCGCGCCGCGACTCAGAATGGTGCACAGACGCTCAAACCTTATGTTGAATCTGGTTCCTTCAGATCGCATCACATGGCCGATCTGTTCTTTGTTCAGCAAAACCCCATCGACGATCTGCAAGCTCTATCCAGGATCAGTGCCGTGATGGTTGGAGGAACAATCCAGCGAAGTGGTTCGCTTTCTGCGGCCACTTCCGATTTGTCTGCATGAAAGGGTTGGACTTTTCGCACGTTGAGGAGAGCAAAGACAATGAAGCAGGCGAAATACCGAGCGATAGTTGTGCTGGTCCTCCTGACCAGCCTTGTCCTGACCATCTATCCATCGAACCTGGTTGCCCAGGAACCTGTCGTGTTCCGTCAGCCGGCCAACGAGCCGACCGGTCTTGATCCGGCGCAAGGCGGGTTCGGCTACCAGGAGTTCTTCAGCCTTTACGAGCCCCTTGTCGATGCCTATTCCTCAGGGGAAATCACCCCGTTGGCAGCCGAGAGCTGGACGATTTCCGACGATGGGCTGACATACACATTCAAGCTTCGCGAAGGTCTGATGTGGAGCGACGGCCAGCCGGTTACTGCGGAAGACTACCGCCAGTCGTTCCTGCGCCAGTTGAACCCCGCAACCGCTGCCTATTCTGCGCAGGAGTTCTTCCCGATTCGAAACGGCCAGGCTTACAACTTGGGCGAGATTGCCGACCCAGAACAGGTTGGCCTCTCTGCTCCGGACGAGCTGACCCTGGTCATCGAGCTTGAACAGCCGACCCCTTACTTCCTGTCTTATCTCGGCAACTCAAACTACTTGCCCGTCCGCACTGATCTGATTGAACAATATGGTGATCAGTGGATGGAGGCCGGCAATCATGTTGGCAATGGCCCGTACATGCTTGTCGAGTGGGTCACGATCAGCGCATGGTGTTCGAGCAAAACCCGTACTACAACGGCATCTGGAAAGACAACCGGTTTGTGGATCGCATTGAGTACGTCATCATGGCGGATGCTTGGAACCAGGCTGTCCCAGCTTTTGAGGCAGGTGAGGTGGATGTTGCGATTGCGCCCGCGGGCGAACTAGCACGCCTTTCGGCTGACCCGGAGTACGCGGAAATGATCACTCCGGTGCCAATCGCCGGTTCGATTATCCTCGTGATGGACACCAAGAACCCGCCGACCGATGATGTGCGTGTCCGCCAGGCGTTGTCGCTGTCCATTGACCGCGAGACGCTCTCGACCAACGTGCTGCGTGGCGCCTACGCTCCGGCAATTAGCCTCAGCCCGCCGCAGATCGTCAGCCACAACCCTGATGAAGCGTTTGGATACCAGTACAACGTCGAACTGGCGCAGCAGCTCCTGGCCGAGGCAGGGTATGCTGGCGGCGAAGGTTTCCCTGAATTTGAAGTGACATACTGGAGTGTTGATCGGGCTCAGCTCGAGATGCAGGCGCTCCAGGCGATGTGGTCGGCCAATCTCGGCATTGACGTCACCCTGAATCCGCTTGAGCCGGGCGCCATGCGCGATTGGCGAATTTCGCGTAACGAGCAGCCCTTCAACCTGTACTATGGCCTGAATTGGGCGGGCATTCAGGACCCGAGCGAATTCCACAATGCCCTGTTTGACCCGGACAACTCTCTCAAGCGTTCACGGTTTGATGACCCTGCCTACATCGATCTCATCCGTACGGCCCTGGTGGAACGCGATCCGGCAGTGCGCGCAGAGATGTACCAGCAGGCCGAGGCGATCATCAACGAACATGTGCCGATTATCTCAATCGATTACGAAAGCCAGACCTGGTTGATTCAGCCGTATGTCGAGAACTTCATCGAAACCACGACGTCGGTCGGCACAATCTTCCGAAATGCACAGCCGCCGGGATTGAAGGTCAACCGCTAGTTCGTTTCGCAAAGACGTCGGAGGGCGGCCTAACCGCCCTCCACATTTTCCGAAGGCAGCCACGTTCAGAAAGGGGGGATGATCCTTGAGGGGCTACGTGCTTCGTCGACTGCTGCTGATGATCCCCACGATGCTCGCGATTTTCACCATCACGTTCTTTCTCATGCATGCGACCCCCGGGAGCCCGTGGGACAATTCGGGGCGTCCGCTTCCCCAGCACGTCATCGAAAACCTCGATGCCAAGTACGGGTTGGACAAACCCATCATAGAGCAGTACTTCATCTTCTTGTGGGGAATACTCTCACGCGGTGACCTGGGCGACTCGTATACCCGTGCCGGGCAGTCGGTCAGCGGCATTCTCATCGAACATTTTCCAGTGTCGCTTCAGTTAGGGTTACTGGCGATGACCTTCGCGGTCATCGTTGGTCTAACTCTGGGGCTGCTCGGGGCGCTCCGCCCCAACTCTCCCCTGGACTATCTGACCACATTTCTCTCGGTCGTGGGAATCTCTACCCCCAGCTATGTTGCTGCAACTCTGATGGTCATTCTATTTTCCCTCTGGCTGGGTTGGCTGCCCACCGGTGGCTGGGATGGCATCTTCTCGAATCGTGTGATTATCCCGGTGATTGCGCTTGGTCTCGGTCCAATGGCGACGATGGCCCGATATACGCGCTCGGCTGTGCTTGAAGTTCTGTCACAGGATTACGTGCGCACAGCCCATGCCAAGGGAGTCGCTGTCCGCAATGTCCATATCCGCCATGTGCTGCCCAACGCACTGATTTCAGTGGTCACCGTTGCCGGGATTAGCCTGGTTAATGTGGTGGCAGGATCATTTTTTGTCGAGTCGATTCTGAACATACCTGGAATTGGGCGTTACTTTGTCACGTCGGTCACCGGGCGCGACTATCCGGTCATCATTGGCACGACGCTGCTCTATGCGGTGTTGGTGATGGTCATGAACTTCATCATCGACATTGCCTATACACTGCTCGACCCTCGAATCAAGTTCGGACAATGATGGACATCCTTGGAAAACCTGCCGTAGCGGCTATTGACGTCCCGCGGCCACGGCGCCGCAGCCCGACCTGGCGATTCGTCCGGCGTTTCGCGCGCAACAAAGCCGCTGCCGGAAGCGCGGTAATCGTCATGCTTCTGGCCGTGATGGCTGTCTTCGCGCCGCAGATTGCGCCGTACGACTATGAAGAGGTCAACTTCACGGCCATAACAGCTGCGCCATCGAGCGACTACCTGTTGGGAACCGATGCGCTCGGTCGTGACATGCTGTCACGCCTGATCTACGGGGCGCGAGTCTCGCTGTTTGTGAGCCTCATTGCCCAGTTCGTGATCATCATGGTTGGCGTGCCTGTCGGGATTGTCTCCGGCTATTTCGGCGGATGGGTCGATCTGGTGATCCAGCGGATTGTCGACGTTCTGTACGCATTCCCATCCCTTTTGTTCATCATCATCATCATGACCTACCTACAGGGAAACCTGGGTGAGTCCGATACCGCACTGGCGGCTGTCCTGTCAGACGTGAACGACTCTACAGGCGGTCTGTTGGGCGTGCTGATAGCTCTTGGATTGGTTTTCTGGCTGACCATATCCCGGATCGTACGCGGCGAGGTACTTGCGCTAAAGGAGAAGGAATTCATCCTGGCCGCCCGCGCGATCGGCGGGACGAGCCTTCACATCATGATGCGGCATATCCTTCCGAACATCATGGCGCCCGTTCTGGTCGCGATCGCGTTCGGAATCCCGAACGTCATCATGCTGGAGGCTGGCCTGTCGTATCTGGGCCTGGGTACAAAACCCCCGGTGCCCTCCTGGGGACTCATGATCGCCGAAGGCGTGAAGAGTTTCCGCTCATTTCCACATCTGCTTATCTCGCCGGGGTTGACGCTCGCCATCACGCTACTGTCCTTCAACTACCTGGGTGACGGAATCAGGCAGGCGCTCGATCCGTCGCTGAGGAATGATTGACGCCCGGCTTTGCGAAACGCCACAAGGAGGAATTGTCGTGAAACTGCTATTTAACGTGGGAAGCTTGATCGACGGCACCGGATCACCGCTGCGCAAGAACATGTCCGTGCTGGTCGAAGGGGGGCGCATTACGCGTATTGGCGCTCAGGGGACCATTGACGCTGAGGGGGCAACCGTTATCGATGCGCCTGACCAGACGCTCATCCCTGGCTTGATCGACACCCACTTCCATCTGTTTCTGCTTCTTCTCAAGCCGGTCGGTGGGGCGAGCGAAGTCACCCACATGACAGACGAAATGATCGCCACCAGGGTCTTCAAAGCCGCTAACGCTGCGAAAGTCTGGCTTCAGATGGGGGTGACGACGGTTCGCGACGCAGGGGCCGGTGAGTTTCTGGCGGGGGCGATGCAAGAGGCGATTCGGGACGGCTATACGCCGGGCCCGCGGGTCATCGCGAGTGGGCCGCTGATCGCCCAGACGGGTGGCTTCCGGCCAGGAAGTGGGAGCCACGGTGTTGAGGTCACGGGGGTGGACGAGGCTCGCCGAGAAGCACGGTTGCACCTCAAAGCCGGCGTGGACGTGGTGAAGATCTATGGGGCTTCGACGATTGGCGGTGGTGGCGGACGACTGATCTCCGAGCCAGGCTGGACGCAGTTCACAGTTGAGGAAATGCGCGCAATCGTGGAAGAGGCTCACAAGCCCGGACGTCTTACGTCGTGCCATACCGGGAGCGCTCAGTCGATTAAGAACGCCATTATGGCTGGGGTCGACTTCATCGACCATGCCACCTATATGGATCAGGAATGCATCGACATGCTTCTGGCGACCAATACGCCCATCGTGCCCACTCAGGCCATCGCCTGGAGTCTTGAGCATTTTGGGGAGAAGATGGGGTTTGGCCCACACATTGCCCGAAAGAGCGCGGAAGTCAGCGCTGTCTCAATGGAGTGCTTGGCCAAAGCGTACAAGGCCGGCGTCCGCATTGCCGCAGGCACAGATGCGGACAATCCCCATGCTTCTCTGGCCAAGGAATGTGAATTGCTGGTGGAGATCGGGATGTCCAATATGGAAGCGCTGGTCGCGGCGACAAAGACCGCGGCCGAGATCCTGCGACTTGATGCGACGCTTGGCACTGTTGAAACTGGCAAGATCGCCGACGTGGTTCTGCTCGATCGCAATCCGCTCGACGATATCCGCAATCTCACGACCGTAGCACGCGTATTCCAGTCCGGCAAGGAAGTGTCGATCCCCTCTACGATCTGAGTGATTTCTTTGAGAAGGTCCACTAATCCCTGAGAGGCGATGCGATGGCTGGCAGGAAGGAACGCATTGAGACGACGGCTGCCCCGGCGTCAACAGGATTTCGATCTCAAGGGCTGATCGCCGGCGGCCTGTTCTTTGCTGCCGGCCAGATCGGGGCCGAAATGCAGCGCGGTGGCATCGTGAGAGAGCCCAGCACCGATATGGGAGAGGCCGTGAGCATCACCCTGGGACACCTTGAGCAGGTGACATTAGCGGCCGATCTGGATCGGCGCAATGTGTTCGAGGTTTCGGCATTTCCAAAGGAGACAGGCAGCCGGGAACGAATCTACCAGGAGGTGGTGCGCTATTTGGGCTTTGAGCCGGCGCTTTTCAACTATCACGAAGTTCAGGACGTTGCGATGCACGCCATGATCGAGATGGATTGGATGGCTGTTGCCGAACCGAGCTTGACGGTGCAAGAGGCGGCGGAATGGCTGCGACCGCTTGGTAGCGGACTATCGAATGAGACCATCTCAAGGGGCCCCTTCAGCATATGGAATGGCCTTGCTGGTCATGGCGACAATCTTGCAGAGGCGTCGAGGGCAGTTCTTGGGGACCTGAAAGCCCGCCTGGAGGCTCAAGGCGGTGAACTCAACGACCTGGTGAAGCTCACCGTTCACCTGGATGCATTCGAGCCCTATCCAATGTTCAATGAGGTGACGAAGGAATACTTCCAGAAGATTATTCCCCCGGTTCGTTCTGTGCTCGTGGATCCGGCGCTGACCGGCAGCGCCAAGATCGTGATCGATGTCTTGGCGCTGAAGCCTCAATGAGCCAACGCTGCCCTGGCAAACGTGTTTTCTGGTTGAGGAGGTAGGGAGAGGTATGTCCATTCGCAGTGAGTTTGAACCGGGTGCGAGAACTGCAGTAGAAACATGCCTGGCGATTAATCGTTCGGATCGCGTGATTGTCTTCACCGACGAACCCACGTATGCCATCGGGGACGCCTTGCGGCAGGTGGCGGAAGAAACTGGGGCGCAGGTTCTGATCAAGACTCTGGAGTCGATCGGCCCACGTCCTTTGCTTGAGGTTCCGCAATCCTTATGGACGTTCCTGGAAGAATATCAGCCGACGGCGACTTTCTTTGCGGCGTCGGGCCAGAAGGGTGAGATCCGTTTTCGCATCCCTCTGATCGAGACAATGCGGGAGAAGTACAGTATTCGTCATGGTCACATGATCGGCATCACACCAGAGATCATGCAGTCGGGCATGTTGGCCGATTATCACAAGGTCGCCAGACGAACTCGTGAAGTCTACGAGCTGGTCAAGCACGCCAGAGAGATTCACGTGACGAGCCGGAGCGGCACTGATCTCATTGGCACGCTTGACCATCGACGCCTGCGATGGGTGATCTGGGATGGCATGTATCATGAGCCTGCTCACTGGGGAAACCTCCCGGAGGGAGAGACATTTACGTCTCCGGCTAATGTGGAGGGCACCATTACCGCCTCCGTTATGGGCGACTTCTTCAGCAAGAAGTATGGCCTGCTGAAGGAGCCGCTTCGTCTTGAGGTCAGAGACGGATGGCTGACATCGTGTACACATTCCAACGCTGAGATGGCCCTGGAGTTCTGGTCGTATCTCGACGGCGTGGAAAATGGTAGAAGGGTGGGGGAGTTTGCCATTGGGACAAACGAGTTCCTGGGGAAGCTGATAGGCAATCTCCTGCAGGATGAGAAGTACCCGGGGGTCCACGTTGCGTTCGGCAACCCCTATGCTTTTTACACAGGGGCGACCTGGGATAGCCCTGTGCATGTGGATGTGGTGATGGAACAAACCAGTGTGTGGGTCGATGGCAAACCCATCATGGAGGAAGGACAGTTCATCTACACGTAGCGTAAGGTGCTTGCATTCTCTGATGGAGCACAGACTTAAAGCTCATACAATGCAGGTGGCGCATAGCGAGAGAGCCAGTTAATCGGGAACAGAGTGCAGTCCAGGTGATCGAGGAAGGCAGTACAGAGATCGCCAAAATCGGTGCGCGAGTGGTTGTGGCTGATAGCGTCGCGGGTCAGCTCCCAGACATGCTCCTGAGGGTTGAGGTCGGGGCAAGCAGGCGGAAAGTAGAGCAGCTCCAAGCGGGGATGGTCGGCCAGCAAGCGCTGTAAGGGGGCGCCGCGATGCCAGGGAGCGCGATCCAAGAGCAGCAGGATCGGCTGTTCAGGCAGGCAAGTGAGCAGGTGGACCAGGAAATGGCAGGTCATGTCGCTGGTTTGCGCAGGCAGGGGCAGGACGATGTCCTGTCCGGTGCGGAGGTTGAGCGCACCGTAGAAATGCTGGCAGCGGCGCTGCGGTGTGACCCACACCTGCGGCGTCTGTCCGACCGGCGACCAGACACGGGTGGTGGTGGCTTGAAAGTACAGGCTCATCTGGTCCATGCTGACTACCCAGCCCGAGGGATGGTCTTGCAGAAAGTCGGTCACTTTTTTTCCAGCTCGGCTTCGAAGGCGGCGATGTCCACCGCTTTCGGGCGCGAGCGATAGACCCGCTCGGCACGCTGGTAACTGAAGCCGCAGGCGTGCAGCAAGTCGGCATAGGAATCCGGACTTTGGTAGACGACCCCGTACCAGCGCTCGACCGCCACGCTCAGGTCACTGATCGTCCAGAACTCGCCCATGCTGATGGTCAGGTCGCGCGGACGATACTGATGCAGGTGTTGACGCAAGTCCACCCGTTGTTCCTTCGTCAGCTTGTTGGCATTCCCCCCTTGCCAATGCGACCGCAAGGCGTCCATCCCACTGGCCTTGTAGTGCTGCGCCCACTGGCGGATGCTGCTCTCCCCACAACCGACGATGTCCATGATCTGCTGTGTCGTCATGCCCGTTCCGTACAGCCGCACCGCCTGCAGCCGCGTCCGCTCATGGACATCGCGACTCGTCCGTTCCGCTTTGCGAAACGCCTCAACTTCTCGTTCCGTCAGGTGAAATTGTCTGCTCGCCATTCCACCAGTTTACTTCATATGTCCTCTTCTTCCTTTATCCATGAGCTTGGGCGCGCACAGCTACGCCTATGTCGGCGAGGAGGGCGCGTGTCGCAGACGGTGAGCAGCGTCGTCACCCGCTACCTGTGCGACGTGCATCCGCGACTGGCGCAGGTGATCGCCGCGACGAACATTGAGCGCTACCTTCACGGTCCTCGCGGTTTCTTGTCCTTGGCGAACGGTCACAGCCGGTATTCACTGAAAGTGCGCTCCCTCACCGTAATTGAGTGTCCTCTACCCATCAGCCGCTGAGCGACGCCGATCAGTGCCGGGTAGCGCTTGCCCGTCTCGTCCTCGATAAACCTGCCTCGCGTGTTCAGCCCAATCCGCTTCGCCATCCCCGGCGGAGGGAGCATCCGTTCGTGGTTGTTCCAGTTGAGCGGCGTTGTGAGAATGCAGGGTTCGGCGAGAATTCCTTCCGCGCCGTGGTAGTTGTAGATCGACCGGGTTGACACGCCGAGTCGCTGATCCAGCCACGCCTGGGGATACTGTTTGGGTAAGCAGACTCTCGACCCATCAGATATCCGGTTCAGAAAGAGTAGGTTGACGGATCTGGGCCGGCTGCGGATCTGCTGGTCGGGTCCGTACGGGAAAACTTCCCGACTCGTTTTGGGGCCCTGCCCTCATGACAGCGGGAAAAGTCCTCCTCTACTGTGAGAAAGGCAATTTTCGCTGAATGGAAGTCAGGAGGAGGAGCAAGATGGCGTTTTCCGGGAAGTTCTTTCTGCTCACGCTGGCGCTGCTGATTGTAGCCGGCGCCGTTGGCGCGCAGAGCGACGAGCCGGCCATGCTGCGCGTGATGCAGTTGTCCTACGTCCTGCACGTAAGTGCGACGATTGACATCCGGGTCGATGAAGCGGTCATCTTTGAGGGAATCGGCTTTCCGTTTGCGACCGACTATGTGGAACTCGCACCTGGGGACCATACCCTGACCACAATGATCGCGGATCAGCGCGACGCCACCGCGACGGTGCCAATCGCCCTCGAACCGGGGCATCGGTACAGCGTGGTTATCGAGGGCGACTACACGGACGGAGTAACCTTCGTAACCGTGGACGAAACGGCACTGCTGGCCGAAGGCGGAGGGAGCAGCGCCATCATCGTCAACCTCTCCGGCCAGCCGATCTCCGACATCGCCGTGGATGGCGAAGCGGCGCTGGAGAGCGTCGGACCTGACAGTTATGGACTCCTTCCGCTGCCTGCCAAGGAAGTCGTTATCAGCGGGAAGGTGGGCGACCAGACCTATTCGGAAACTTTCACACCCCACTCCAACACCGAGTTCCTGATTGCCGTGCGCCAGATGCCGTCCGGTGAACCGCAGATCACTTATCACCGATCCAGCCCGCTGACGATTGCTGAGTATCTAAGGTCGATCGGGCAGGGAGCGCAGTTTTCAGGCATCGTGGGACACGTCGGCGGGACAGATCTGCTGGAATCCCTGACGGATGAAGGCCAATATACTCTGTTTCTGCCGACCAATGACGTACTGAGCCGCCTCACGATCCCTTCTGACGGTGGTGTCGTGCGCGATCTGCTGCTGGGGCACGTCATACCGCAGCGGCTGCCACCCTACGATCTCCCTGACCACCAATCGCTTACCACACTCGCAGGCAACATGGTCTCGCTTGATTTCAGTGAGACGGCCAGCGGCTACTGGGAGATCGGTGGCGTGCCCATCCTGTGGGATGTTCGCCTGGCCAATGGCGTGATCTACGCGATCGACGGAATCGTCGCGCCCTGAAAGGAGGTCGATTATGTATCCTGATTCCCCTCCCGTTCGACCCCTTGAACCGCTGCTTGCCGACGCTTCTGTCACAGCGATACACATCCGCGAGGACGGGATTCACTATGGACAAGCCGGCGTGCTGCGCACCAGCGAAATCCGATTCGAAAGTGATGCCCAGCGCCGGCAGATTGTGAACGCCATTGTCCGAGCCGGCGGCGCGGTCCTCTCGGCGGACCATCCGGTGGCCGACTGTATTCTGACGGACGGCACACGGGTGCACGCGCAGTATCAACCGCTGAGCATTTCCCTGTACAAAGCGTGATAACAGCTCCCAGCGGTCCAGACCTTTGACCACGGCGCGTTAACCGGGAAACTTCCCACGATCATTAGGTGTACGCCCTCATGACACCGGGAATGTTCCCACCGTAGTGTGAGGTCAACGCATTCCTCACCTTGTTCACTTATATCTGGGAGACACAAGATGAACCGGAAATCGTTCCTGCCTCGTATTCTGCTGGTCTTTCTGTTGGCGATTGGCTTTGGCAGCGTCGCACTTGCCCAGGACATGACGCCGGTAGAACGGCTCGCTTTGACTGGCGAGCCGGTGGTCCTGGAATACAGCATCGGGGCGGCCGGCCCGCCGACCATCGAACCGCTCACCGACGGACGCATGGCCTTCCGCATCATGGGCGCGGGGGAAGTGAGTGGCACGGTGGCAGGCAGCATGTCCGCCACCATTTCCGAAGTCACCGCCATGCCATCGCCGCCGCTGCACCCGGTGACGGTCCAGTTCACCATTGAAACCGAGCAGGGCATGATCCAGGGCTTCTACGCAGGGAGTCTGTATCTCGCGGATGGCTCGGACCAGGCTGATATCCATGCGACGGGCAAGATCCTCTCTGTCTCTGGCGCCTATGCCGACCTGTATCTGGCCGATGTCTATGTCAGCAGCAGTGTGCAGTTCGTCGACGGCCGCTCGGTAGGCGAGAGCGGCACGATGACCGTCATCGCGCGATAGATCTGTATATTTCAGGATGGAAACAATGCGCAAAATAATCCTTCTCTTGGCCGCGTTGGTCGGGGCCCTTGTCCTCACTGGTCCCATTGCTGTGCTGGGCCAGGAGTCCGGTCCCTTAGTCAGCGTCATCCTCTCATCCGAGGGGCTGTCCGCTCCCGAGACCCTTCCCAAGGGGCTGGTGACGATCCAATTCGAGAATACCGCCGAGGCTCCCTTCATCGGCGTGCTGCTCCGCCTGAATGACGGCGTTACGCTGGATGACTTCTTCGCCGCCATCGCCGAAGATCCGCTGGGGATGCTGCCCCTGGTCAGTCTGCGTGGCGGTCCCGGCCTTATGCCCGGCCAGGCCGGCAGTGTCACGTATGATCTGGATGCCGGTGAGTATGTCCTGGCGGACTTCGCCGGGGAGGAACCTCAGCTGGCCATGTTTACGGTCGCCGATGGAGAAGATGTCACCCAGGTGCAGCCCAATGCCGACCTTCACGTCGTCATGGTGGATTTCGGCTACGGTCTGCCGCTGACTGTGCCTGCCGGTGAGCGCGTCTGGCGCATCGAAAACGCCGGTCAGCAGTGGCATGAACTGGCCATCCTGCCGGTTGAGCCGGAGACGACGATCGAGGACGTGCAGGCACTCCTTGCCGAAGGGGAAGAGTCCGGCTTGCAGCAGCTTCCACTTCTCATGCCCCTGAGCGCCGGAGAAGTTGCCTGGCTGGCGGTGAATCTGGAGCCGGGAACCTATGCACTCATCTGCAACCTGCCGGATCTGATGAACATGGAAGACATGCACACGCATTACGAGCTGGGCATGATCCAACTCATCACCGTCGAAGATGTCTGAGCACTCAGTAGGATGATCGACGTTTTAACGTATCAGTGCAGACATGAACACAAAATAACATATTGTCGCATATAATGAATGGAGGGCGGCCCTACGCCGCCCTCCATTCCAGGACAAGTTCATGGACCTTTCAGCACAAACCATCACCCTAAGAGACGGGCGCACCCTCGGTTTTGCTGAATGGGGCGACCTGAACGGTAATCCCGTTTTCTTCTTCGGCGGTTCCAACAGCGCCCGCATCATCCGCCACCCGGATGACTCCATCCTTCACGATTTGAGCATTCATCTCACCACCTTCGACCGACCCGGTATGGGCCTGAGCACTCGCCAGGCGGGGCGAACGCTGCTCGACTGGGCCGAAGATGTGCGCGATTTTGCCCGTCAGAAACAGCTCGAACGGTTCGCCATCGTTGCCGCCTCACAGGGCGGACCCTACGGAGCGGCCTGCGCCTACGCGCTTCTGGACCTGCTCACGAGCGTTTCTCTGGTGAGCGGGGTAGCCGGCCTGGAAGATGCGGCTGTCATGGCCACGCAGAATCGTATGATCCGCATGCAGATCGGCATGGCGCGCCGCGTACCCTGGTTGCTGGCGCTGCAAAGCGACCTGATGCGCCCCATGCTCAAGGGGAATCGAACGGAACGGCTCGTGCGCGGCCTCCTGGGCAACCTGCCGGAGAGCGACAAGCGGGCAATGGCTGTTCCTGGCGGTATTGATCTCCTGGTGCAGGACATCCGCGAAGGCATGCGGCAAGGCGGACGCGGCGGCGCGGACGACATGCGCGCCGTGGTCATGGACTGGGGTTTCCAGTTGGAGGATATTCAAGCGCACGTCTTCATCTGGCAGGGGGAAGACGACCCGAATGTCACTCTGGCGATGGCTCGCTACATGGCCGCGCGCATCCCCGACAGCACAGTCACCCTTGTCCCCGGCGCAGGACATTTCCTGATGTACAGCCACTGGCGGGAAATCCTGGAACAGGTTGTGAGGAGGATGTGATGCACGTCAGCATTTTTGTCTACGGCACATGGGGTGATATACGTCCGCATGTCGTGCTGGGCATGGCGCTGCAAAAAGCGGGGCATGAGGTGCAGGTGATCGCCTCGCCGGGGTATGAGCAATGGGTGCGCGACCGCGGCCTGAGCTTCTATCCCCTGACGACCGACGTGAACACCTTCGCCCGAGACAATGCCAAGCTCATGGACGAGAGCTTCCTCCGGCAGCTTCAAACCCTGCGAACAGACATCGCGCCGCTTTTTACACAGATGGGGCTGGAGGTGATGGAAGCCACCCGCGACTCCGACGTGCTGATGACGGTTGAATTCGGTGTTTCGCTGCTGCTCGACGTGGTCAAGGCCAACAACCTGAAGCCGGTTTTCATCAACCCGGCCCCGATCAATCCGACCCGCGAGTCGAACACCGTTCTCCCTGCAAGGCCAGGGTGGTTCCCCTTCGATGGATGGTACAACCGCCTGGGCAATACGGTGCTGCGGCAGTCGTCATGGCGGGGACTTGCCGGGGGGGCGCAATCCACTGGCAAAGCAGCTCGGGTTGCCAAAAAGTGGCTACAAGGACTTCCGCACTGTGGTCGATGCTGCACCTGCACTGACGACCGTCAGTCGTCATGTCTTCCAACGTCCGGCGGATTGGGGCGACCACTGGCAGTTGACAGGGTTTCTCTTCGACGATGACCCGGCATGGTCGCCGCCGCCGGATCTGGTCGCTTTTCTGGCGGCGGGCGAAGCGCCTGTGTATGTAGGGTTCGGCAGTATGCCGGATGCTAACCCGGCAGCCACCACCCGGACGATTCTGGACGCCGTGCGGCGAACGGGCAAGCGGGTGATTCTCCTGACCGGGTGGGCGGGCCTGGGCGCGGACGAGGTGCCAGAGGATATCTACATCCTGAAGTACGCGCCACACAGCTGGCTGTTTCCCAAGATGGCGGCGGTCGTCCATCATGGGGGATCGGGCACGACTGCATCTGGACTGCGTGCTGGTGTGCCGACGGCTGTCGTGCCGCACCAGGGTGACCAGGGCTTCTGGGGTCGGACAGTCAAAGACCTTGGCGTCGGGGCAGTACCGATTCCGCGCAAAAAGCTGACAGCAGACAATCTCGTGGCGGCGATTACGGAAGCGACGAGTAATCCTGCGATGAAGGCCAGGGCGGTGGCGTTGAGCGAGAAGATCGCTGTGGAGGACGGACTGGCAGAGGCTGTGAAGTGGGTTGAGCGTTTTCTTGTCTAGGGTAGTCGTCGCGGCTTGTCGCACAGGGAGATGGCGAGGGCAATGGATGCCGTTGGAGAATTGATCAAAGAATAGGTGGAGCAACACGATGTCGTCAATATCTGACGCAATCAGTACTCCGAAAAGACAGATTGACGTTCCGGTACGTCTGCTTCCCATTCTGCGCCTCAGCGTTATCGGCATCCTGCTGACGCTCGATATCCTGTTCGTGCTGGGTATCCCCTTCTTCTACACCCATCTCACAACCCTGTGCACGCTGCCGGACTGCATGCCGCTGGTGCTAACCGCCGACGATGTCACGATGCTAGAAGGCGCCGGACTGAGTGCGTCGTTCTATGCAGTGGCGCACATCGGCATCGAGATTGTCAACGTACTGTGGGTCAACCTGATCTCGCTGTATTTTCTCCGCCGATGTCTGACCCATTGGATGGGCTACGTCGCCAGCCTGGTCTTCATTCTGTTTATCATCATGCCGAACGTGATCTGGGCATTACTTGATGCCCATCCGACACTGCATTTTGTCGGCGAAATCATCATCCGGATATCGAATTCCGCAGCCTTCACACTCATTTTCATTTTTCCCCATGGCCGTTTCGTCCCGCGCTGGTCAGCCTGGTTTTTACTGCCCGGTCTGGTGATGATCTGGGGGCGGACGGTGGCGGAGTACTATACCGATTTCGTGGGTAGCGATCTGGTCTCCGGCATTCTGTTGTCGCCTTTCCTGTTCACGCTAGTGACGGGGATCGCATTTCAAGCCTACCGCTACTGGCGTGTCTACGACCCGCTGGAACGCCGGCAAAGCCGCTGGGTCATCTTCGGCTTTGTTGGTCTCGTGCTCGGCGTCCTCGGTTGGGGCGTATTCATGGAGTATCTCGCTTTCCAGCCGGGGATGCCGCGTGCCTGGATCAACTTGCTCGCCATGCCCATCATCATGATCATCACTGTGGTACCGCTGCCCGTCGCCCTGTCGATGGCGGTCATCAATGAGGGCCTATGGAAGCTTGATGTCATCATCAACCGCACCCTCGTCTACGCCGCGGTGACAGCGATCATTCTCATGACGTATGTTTTTGTCGTCGGTCTGCTGAACTTCGTGTTCGACGGCGGCAATGATTTCCTCGTCTCGCTGCTGGCGACGGGAGCCGTTGCGCTCAGCTTTCAGGTGGTACGCCAATCGGTGCAGCAAGGGGTAAACCGCCTGATGTTCGGTCATCGGGATGAACCGCAGGCCATCCTGATGACTCTGTCGCGTCAGATCCAATCCGCCATCATGCCGGAAGACTTGCTGAGTGTAAGCACATCGACCATTGGTAAATCGATGCGCTTGCCCTATGTCGCCATAGCAATTCGGCACAGGGACGATGTCATTATGCAGGTAGAATATGGCGCGTACAGGTCTCCGGTACAGTCCTTTGCACTGGTTCACCAGAACGAGGCTGTCGGTGAATTGGTTGTCAGCCATCGCTCACCGCGTGAGGCATTGAACGCTGCCGATCAATCCGTACTGTCGGGCATCGCCCAGCAGTTGGGGGCTGTCGTCTATGCTGTGCGCCTGCAATCGGATCTGCAATCCGCACGTGAGCGGTTGGTCATCACCCGCGAAGAAGAGCGTCGCCGCCTGCGTCGCGACCTGCACGACGGGTTAGGGCCGGCCATCGCCGGCCTGCCGCTCAAGGTGGATGCTGCTATCGATCTGCTTGAGCAGGACCGGAATACTTCTGTCCGGCTTCTGAACGAGGTGAAGAAGCAGGCGCAGCAGCTCGTCGGCGAGGTGCGACGGGTCGTCCATGATCTCCGGCCTCCGACCCTGGACGAACTAGGTCTTCCAGAAGCGTTGCGAGGTGCGCTCTCTCAGATGACAACTCCGGCTACCGGGCCATCGATCAGCCTGATGACCGGCGAGCTGCCTCGTGAATTACCGGCAGCCATCGAAGTCGCCGCCTACCGTATCACCATGGAGGCCGTCACGAATGTGATTAAACACGCCCAGGCGCGTCAGTGCCAGGTCAACCTGGAGGTGATCGGTTCTCCCTGCCGTTTGTGCATCGCCATCGAAGATGACGGCATCGGACTTCCAGAAACGGTGGTGCCGAATGTTGGTCTGCACTCGATGCGTGAGGGTGCCGAAGAATTGGGCGGGACGTTTCAACTTCAGCCTCGCGCGGGCGGGCGGCATCGATCACGGTGACGCTGCCCCTGCCAGAAGGGACTAACCGATGACCGAGTCTATCATCCGCCTGCTGATCGTCGACGATCACCCCTGTTCAGGGAAGGGCTGCACGCCATCTTCCTGGCCGTTGGTGATATCGAGGTGGTCGGAGAGGCGGCCACCGGTGCGGACGCGCTCGATCGGGCGAAAGCGCTTCGGCCTGATGTCATCCTCATGGATACTCAGATGCCCGACATGAACGGCATCGAGGCGACGGCGCGCATTCTGGAACTCATGCCCGAGACCCGGATCATCATGCTGACCATGCTGGAAGACAGCGAGTCGCTGTTCGCGGCGATGGTCGCCGGGGCCAGGAGCTATGTGCTGAAGGGCGCCGATAAAGCCGAGGTGCTCAAAACGATCCGCGCGGTCGCCGCTGGTGAAGTGTTGTTTGGCCCCTCGATTGCCAGTCGGGTGACCGACTACTTCCGCCGGCTCCATACCGTGTCGTTTTCCCGCGCCGCGCCCGCTTCGCCTTTCCCGGATCTCTCCGAGCGAGAATTGGAGGTGCTGGACTGCATCGCCAGGGGCCTCAATAACCATGAGATTGCCAGGCATCTGGACATCACGGTCAAGACGGTGAGCAACCACATCTCCAACATCTTCAGCAAGCTGCAGGTGGCCGACCGCGCCCAGGCCATCGTCAAGGCGCGCGAGGCAGGGTTGGGGAAAGAAGACCCGCATTGAGTCCCGACGCCTTCTTCGCCGACCTGACCCGGCGACTTCTGGAGTGGGCGGAGACTCAGCCGGAAATCCGACTGGTGATGGTCGTCGGCTCGCAGGCGCGGCAGGTCCAACCGGCAGACGAGTACTCCGACCTGGACCTGTCGCTCTACATCACGGATGGGGCCAGTTGTCAGACGCTGAACGCCTATCTCGCCTGGATGCGTGATTTTGCGCCGGTCTGGATGATCCTCGAAGACCATCACGACGAGACGAAGAGCTGGCTCATTCTCTACCGGGGCGGGTTAAAGGTCGATTTTTCGGTGACACCGGTTGGCGCGCTCCAGTCGCTGATCGCCGAGCAGCGCCTGTGGGACGATCAGCAGCGCGGCTACACGATCCTGGTGGACAGGGATGGCATGGGTCCGCGACTCCCGAGGCCGACTCCGTTTGAGCCGCCGTCGTACACGCCGCCGAGGCGGGAGCAGTTTGTTCACCGTGTGGAGACGTTTTTCTACGGCGCAGTCTACGTCGCCAGGCAGATCCGGCGCGGCAATCTGTGGAAGGTCAAATGGGCGGATCAGATCCAGCAGAGCATGCTGCTCGAAATGCTGGAATGGCACGCGCACGCCACAAACAGCAACCCGGTGGACACTTACAATCGTGGCGACTTCATGCGCGATTGGGTGAGCGCGACGACTTGGCAGGAACTGCACGCCGTGTCTGCTCATTTCGACGTCGAAGACAGCAGTAGGGCGCTGCTCGCTTCGATTCGTCTGTTCACCCGGCTGACGGTGGAGACTGCCGCCGCGCTTGGCTACGACTGCCCGCGAACGATGATCGCCGAAGTGATGGAGTACATCGAAGGGTTGGTGCGCGCATGAAGCTGACGATCATAGCCATTGGGTCGCGCGGGGACGTCCAGCCGATCGTCGCGCTCGGACGCGGACTGTCCGATGCCGGCTATACGGTGCGCATGGTCACGCTGGAAAGCTTCGAGGCGATGGTTCGCAAGCAGGGGCTGGAATTCTTTCCGGTCGAAGGCGATGCCCAGTCGCTGACCCGTGACATGATGGTCGCCGGCACGAAGGGGAACGGCCTCCATCTGCTCGCCATGTACCGCGGCATCATGCGAACCTTTGGCGCCATCACCGAAAGCTACCAGCGATCATTTGCCGCCGACGCGCTGCGCGATTCCGATGCAATTCTGAGTCAGCTTCCGGGTGGATTCTACGGCTACGACCTCGCCGAAGCCCTGCGCGTGCCGTACATTGCTCTGTCCGTCATCCCCCAGGAAATCACCGGGGCCTGGCCGCTGTCGCTCCTGCCAAGCACCTTCTCGCTGGGAGCACGGTATAACCGCCTGACCTACCTCTTTGCCCAGCAGCTCGCCTGGCATCCTTTTCGCAAATCGATCAACGAGTTCCGACGGCAGCTCGGTCTGCCGCCGGCCTCGTTCTGGTGGGGCAACATCCGCCGCCTCGCACGGGATCGCATCCCGGTCATCCAGGGGTTCAGTGAACACGTGATTCCCACCCAGCCAGAATGGGGCGATCACGTCCAGACCACCGGCTACTGGGCACTTGACGAGAGCGACTGGTCACCGCCTGAAGCATTGACGGCTTTCCTGGAGGCAGGCGATCCGCCGGTGTTCGTCGGCTTCGGCAGCATGCCCGTACCCGATCCGCCGCAGACGACGGCGCACATTGTCGCAGCGCTGGAGCGTTCGGGCCGGCGCGGCATCCTGCACGCAGGCTGGGCAAAGCTGGGGGCGGTGGATCTGCCCGGCAGCGTCTTTCCGCTCGACTATGCTCCGTATGCCTGGCTGTTCCCGCGGATGGCGGCAGTGGTGCATCACGGCGGGTCCGGCACCACCGGCTTTGCCCTACGTTCCGGAGTGCCGTCGCTGGTCGTGCCCTTCACGGCGGATCAGCCGTTCTGGGGCAAGCGCACGCATGATCTTGGCGTCGGCCCGGCGCCCCTGCCGTTTCCAAAACTCAATGGGGAGCTCCTTGCCAGAGCCATCACCGAGATGCTCGAAGACACGGCCATGCACCGCCAGGCGGCGCAGCTTCGCGATCGGATGGCCGCAGAAAGCGGTGTGCAGCGTGCCGTCACGATCATTCAGCAGGTTCTGGGTTGGCCTTTCAAGTCGCCTCGCTCATGAAGATTCCGGTCTCATCTGAAGACTACTCGACGATGTGCGGCTGGGCAGCGTGAAAGTGAAGGTCACGCGCCCTGCTGCGCTCTCCACGTTCATCGAACCGCCGTGCAGCGCGATGATCTCGCGGCTGATCGCCAGACCGAGTCCGCTGCCACTGCCATCGCGCTCCCGCGCGGTATCGGCCCGCCAGAAGGGCTGAAAGACCCTCGCCGCCTCCGTCTCGCTCAGGCTGCTGCCAGAGTTGGAGACGGCAAAGCAAATAAGGCCGTTTTCGGCGGTGACGCGCACGGCGATCTCGCCCCTGGCCGGCGTGTGGCGCAGTGCGTTGGTGAGAAGATTGGACATCACCTGGCGGATGCGGGTCGCGTCCGCGTAAATATCCGGCAGACGGGGCGGGATATCGCGGACGAGGTGTATCTCGCCGTCCAGCGCCAACGGTTCGAAGGCTTCCAGAAGCTGACCGACAAACTCCTCCGGTTCAATGCGCGTCCGTTCCAGCGGTAAACGCTTCGCCTCAGCCAGCGTGAGCACGCGCAGATCTTCGACCAGGCGCGCCAGATGGATGGTCTGATCGTGCGCGACTGCGATATGCGCGCTGTCCAGCGGATATACGCCGTCGAGCATGGCTTCGAGGTGGCCGCGCAGCACACTGACCGGGGTGCGGAGCTCGTGTGCCACGTCGGCGGCCATGCGCTCACGGAGCGATTCAGCTTCCGCCAACGCCCTGGACATGGTGTTGAACTCCGAAGCCAGCGCGTGAACTTCAGTCGTGCCCCGTACCTCGACCTGACGCCCCAACTGGCCAACGGTCAGATCGCGGGCGGCGCGAGTCAGTTCGTGCAGGGGATTCGCCAGCGTCCAGGCGAGGATCACGCCGACGATCAGCGCCAACACGGTGGCGCCCAGTCCGGCAAGCGCGAGCCAGCGATTGACTTCATCCAGAAACGCGACTTCGGCCGCGCCAAGCGCCTCAATCCCCGGCGTCTCGCGGAGGAACCAGCCCACCTGCGCGCCGCCGACCAAGAGCGGGATCGCCGTCTCCAATTGCGTCGCTGCAAGCGCTACCCCGTCTCGTTCTGCGGCGGTGGAGGCCACAATGATGCCGTCCATGTCCACTACCGACAGAGTCGCGCCGCCCGCACCCCCAGCCCCCACACCGCCGCCTGCCGCGCCATTGCCGCCTCGCCCGCCGCTGCTGTTCCCAGATGCCCGCCCACCAAGGATCGAGTCCACACCCGCCCACTCGCCATTGTCCGCGTAGTAGACCTCCAACCGCGCGATCTGATCCGGATTGCTCTGGGTGTCGCGGTTGACCACATACTGGCGAAATCCGGCGTCAAGCGCGCGCTGCACGACAAGCGCCATCGCCGCGATGCCGATCCACGCGGAGAGCAGAAAGGCCAGGGACAGGCGAACGGACAGATGGTTGAACACGCTAATCTTCTCTCATGCGGTAGCCGACGCCGAACACGGTTTCGATGTACTGCGGTTCACGCGGATCGGCTTCGATCTTGGCGCGCAGATTTTTGATGTGCACGTCAATGGCCCGCTCGAATGCGGCGAAGCTCTGCCCCTGCAAGCGGTCGAGCAGTTCCGCCCGGCTGAACACCCGGCCGGGGCGGCTGATCAGCGCGGTGAGCAGCTCGAACTCGGTGGGCGTCAGGTCGATGCGCACGCCGCCGCGGGTGACGGTGTGCGTCTCGCTGTTGACTTCCAGGTCGCCGACGCGCCAGATGGTGGTCACGCTCCCCAGGTCGCCATAAGTACGCCGCAGCAGTGCGCGCACATGCGCGACGAGCACACGGGGGCTGAACGGTTTGGTGATGTACTCGTCCGCGCCGATCTCCAGTCCGGTCACGTGATCGATGTCGTCGACGCGGGCAGTGAGGAAGAGGAGGGGGACCTGACTCTCCTTGCGGATCAGGCGGGCCGCTTCCCATCCGTCCATGTCCGGCATCATGACGTCGAGAATGACCAGCGCCGGGGCTTCATGGCGGAAGGCATAGACCGCCTCCCGCCCGTTTTTCGCCGTGACCACCTGCATGCCCGATTCGATCAGGTAGGCCCGCACGGTGTCGAGGATCGCCTGCTCGTCGTCTGCCACCAGGATTTTGTGCGCCATCTCACCGACCTTTCTTTGGCGACATTATAGTTTACGGCTGCGCGGGAGCGACAATTGGCGCGGTCGGCTGCAAACTGCGCAGATAGGCGGTGATCGCGGCGATATCGGCCTCGGTCAGATACCCTCCCCAGGAAGGCATGGTTGTGCCGCTGACGCCGCCGGCGATGATCGCCTGAATGGCCGCGTCTGGAGTCTGGCTGAGGAAGGTCTGATTGTTCAGTGCCGGCGCGATCGGCGAGCCGTAGCCATCGAGGCCGTGGCACTGCGTGCAGAGCAGGCTGAACAACTGTTGACCGGCGGCGACGGCCTGCGGACTCATGTCCAGCGGCGCGGCTTCGATGGTAGGGAGCGTCACGCCAGCAGCATTGAGTTCAGCCCATCGGCTGACCAGCGCGGCGACCGCCTGCTGCTGGGTCGCTTCGAGCGCGCTCGACCAGGAGGACATCAGCGTTCCCGGCACGCCTTCGACGACGATGCGGGCGATGTCGGCGTCGCTCAGACGGACGCGCAGTTCGTCGGTATTAAGCGCGGGCGCCAGGGTCGAGCCCTCGCCGTTCGCGCCGTGACAGGCGGCGCAGTTCTCTGCGTAGATCGTCAATCCGGCGGACAGCAGCGCGCCATTCGGCAGTGCGTCGACTACGGCGATCGTCTCGGCAGGGATCTCCGCGACGACGATCTGCGGCGGGGTCAGACCGAGATTCGCCACTCGCGCGGCGACCGTATCCCATGTATCGGCCTGCAGCATCACGACCAGGCTTTCAACCTGCATGCCGCTGAGGATACCGCCTTCGTCGACGCCAAACGCCGCCATGCCCGTGTTGTAGCGCCCCCGGTCGATGGTGTTGTAGATCATCTGCACATCCATGTCGGCCGCTGTGGTGAGCGGGGGATAGGCGGAGATGCCTTCGCCGTTCGCGCCGTGACAGGCGACGCAGTTTTCCGCGTAGAGATCTGTCCCTTCCGCGAGCAGGGCCAGGTGCAGGGCGTCCGCGGCGGCAGCCTGCCGCGCCGGTTCGAAGATCACGGCCAGCCCGAAAGCCCCTGCGATCATGAGCGTGCCGATGAGCGCAAACCAACGCATCTGCCGGGTCATGCGCCCACCTCCGCGTAAACAAGGTCGGCGTCGCTCGGCTGATCGCGCTGGATCGACGTCCCGGTGTCGACTTTGACCATGCCATTTTCAATGGTGATCGCGAAGCGATCCAGCGGGCGCGGCGCAGGCGCATTGATCAACTGGCCGTCCATTTCGAAGGCAGAGGCATGGCACGGGCAGACGAAGCGGCCTTCCGCCGGGTTCCACGGCACGGCGCAGCCCAGATGCGTGCACTTGCGATAGAGGGCGACGAAACCGCCTTCCGGCATGCGCACCAGATAGAAGCGCCCCTGGGTGAAAGGAGTCACGCTGCCGGGCGGGAAGGAGTCGACCATGCCGGCTTCGATCACGCCGCCGAATGCGCCTTCGACCACCCGTGGCGAGAAGAAGCTCAGTGCGACGCCGCCCGCCTCCGCCAAAGCCAGTGCGCCCGCAGCGCCCCAGGCGATCTTCAGAAAGTCGCGGCGTGTCACGTCCTTCTGTGTGCTTTCAGTACGTTTGTTTTCAGCCATCAGAGCACCTCCCAGGGGAGCATCAAAGCCATGCCTGCACCACGAAACGCCACGCCGATCACCGTCAGCACGACGAAGGAGACGACGAGCAGTACGAACACGCTCTGACGGGTTTCGCAGGCCGTGGCCTTGAACAGGCGCTTCATCCCGTCGTAGAAGCCGATCAAAAGTAGCAGGAGCGCCGCCAGCGGAATCCAGCCGTTGCTGATGATGGTCGGCAGACCGGGCAGCATCCCCGGTAGGTCGAGCGCGTATTCGTCGAGCAGGACGAGCAGCGGCACGGCAATCAATGCGCTGATCGCGCCGACCAGCGCCATCCGCCGCCCCTTGGCGCTGCGGAACCAGACGCCTTCCGCGCTCAGGTCGAAGCGCTGGTAGGGCAGAAATGCCAGGGCGCCGAGGCCGAGCGCCGGGATGATGATCGCGCCGAACACCGGGTGAAAATGGAGCAGCAGTTCCTGCAAGCCCATGAAGTACCAGGCGGCTTTGGCCGGGTTCGGGCTGTGATCCGGGTTGGCGGCGGCTTCCAGGGGCGCGTTCACCCACACCGACCAGAGCAGGATCGCACCTGTCATGACCAGCGCGAACACAAACTCGCGGGAGACCAGATGCGGCAGAGTGGTCACCTTTTCGACCTGACTCCCTTGCGCACCCTCCACCGAGCCGTCGAGCCGGTGGGGGATGCTCAGCGTGTCTTTGCGCACGCGCCAGATGTGGAAGGAGATGATCCCCATGAGCGTGAGCGGAATGATGGCCACGTGCAGGCCGTAGAAGTTGGTGAGCGTGGCCGCGCCGACTTCGGGGCCGCCAAGCAGGAAATTGCTCAAGCCCTCGCCAATCAGTGGGATGTAGCTTAACAGGCTTGAGCCGACGGTCACTGCCCAGTAGGCGAGCTGATCCCAGGGGAGCAGATAGCCGGTGAAGTTGGCGCCTACGACCAGCAGGAGCAGCGAGATACCCAGCACCCAGTTGAATTCGCGCGGCGTCTTGAACCCGCCGGTGAAAAACACGCGGAGCAGATGCAGGAAGGCCACGATGACCAGGAGATTGCCGCTCCAATGGTGCAGATTGCGGATCAACTGCCCAAACCAGATATCGGTTTGCAGGGCGAGCATGTCCTGATAAGCAGTCTCCGGCGAAGGCGTATAGACGAACATCAGCATGACGCCGGTGAGGGAGAGCAGCGCCACCAGCAGCAGCGCCAGACCGCCGAGTCCCCAGGTGTAGGTGAACTTGAGCGTTGGCTTGGCCACCTTGCTGGGATGCAGATGCAGGATGAGGTTGTTCATGACCACGCGCATCCGGCCGCGATCGTCTTTGGGGGGGAGTTCATCCCGCTGGATGGACTCCCACATACGCTGTTTCAGGTCTTCCGGTCGGGGATCGAGAGGTTCGGTCATCGGGTCTGGTCTCCTGTGGGAACTCGGCGCAGAATTTGATGACTAACCGACGGGCGCTGTCGCTTCGAGGGTCGCTTCCGGCGCTGACGCGGGAGCCGCTTGCTGTCCGACATTGCCGTTCCCTTGTCCACGGCCGGGGCCTGCCCACAGTGGACGCCCATTGGGGTCGCGGAGCAGGATGCGTTCGCCCGTCGCCGTATTCGTCACCTGGCCAGCGCTGAACTGGTCGCCTTGCCAGAAGCCGAGCAGGGTGATGGCGTCGTCGATGGCGAACGTGACCGACTGCTGCTGCCAGAAATCGGCGCGGCCGAACGATACGGCCAGCGTAGTGTCATCGCTCGTCTGGACGATCAGCCCGTTGTTGGTGAGCGCCGTCACGATACCCTCGATCGTCACCCACTGGTCGGCGGGAATCTGAACCTCGCCCTGGCCGCCGTTCGATCCGCCGCTGCTTCCGCCTGACCACAGGGGTGAGCCGTTTTCGTCGCGCACCGACAACACGACCCCGGCGCTCGTCGTGACGGCGCGTGCGTGATAATCCGTCCCGTTGAAAAAGCCATCGACGGCGACATCGGCGCCCGCGAGCAAGGTCACGCCCTGCGCGCCCCAGTAGGTCTCGGGACCCAGCTCGACGAAGATTTCGCTGCCATCTTCAAGCTGAAGTGTCATGCCGACGGCCGTCAGCTCCAGGATCGTGCCGCTGCTGCTCCAGGCATCGCCCACCATGTTGACGGCGTTGTTGGCCGGCTCTCGCGTGGTTTCCGGCTGCGCATTGCGCCCCTGCGGCTGATGGGTCGCGGTGGCGCTGGCGCTTGTTGTCGAGGCGGCCGGTTGGCTGAGGAGCGACGCCGCGACGCCGCCGATGACGGTGATGAGCAGGAGGCCGACGAGAAGTTTTTTCATCATGAGGTTGCCCTTTCAGGTTGTGCTCCGCGCGTTCGTTTGTTTAATGTCCATAGAATGCGGGGAACTTGTGTAGACGGTATGTAGGGCAGGTGTCGCGGTTGTGTAGCCTGAACCGGGCTGCGACCATCGAGGCGAATCAAAAGGCGCAGAGGGAAAGCTCCCTCTGCGCCACGGCGTGGCCTGCGCGTTTCGGTTTAGCCGGCGCACCTTTCGAAGGCGGGCAGGTGGCTGAACTCTGAGGCGTCACGGAGCGACTGGGCCACATATTGCAGATCGGGGTAGGCTTCGAAGGCCGCGAGCATCGAGTCATATAGGTCGAAATTGGCGACCTCGGCACTCGCGCCGACCGCACAGGCGCCGCTCAAGCTGGCGAAGGCCGTCACGTCGAAGGTCGGGGTTTCCGGCACAGCGATTCCGTAGCGGTCGAACAGGGCCTCCCAGGCGGCGATATGCTGCGCTTCGCTGTTTAGGATACTGGTGAAGGGGCGTACCTCGCCGAACTGAGCGATCACCGTCTGGTAAACAGCATAGGCATGCTGCTCATCCATCCAACCGTCGACCATCAGGTCGATCACGTCCTGCGGCAGCTCTTCCGCTGATGCGGGCGGCAGATTGAGCATCAGCCCGCCGCCGTTCATGGCCATGCCGCCATTCACGTTCCCGCGCGGAGCATCGCCGCCCCGCCCACCCCGATAGCCGTTTCCTTGTCCAACCGGTTCACCCGTGCCGTTGCCAGCCTGCGCTGCTGCGGATGAAACGCCGAGGGCGAGGACCGCCGCCAGCACCAATGTCAGGACGAAGAATCGTTTTGCGTTCATCTTGCTGCTCCTATCGTAGCACTTGTCGAATTACCCTAACGATAGGCTGAAGATATGTAGGAATGATGTGCATGTGGTGTCGGGCCTGTGTGGGCAAAGGATCTGCCGCACTACAGCGTCGATCCGCGCGCGGCAGCATCTTCCATCTTGATGCACAGGACTTGCTTACCAAAAATGAAGCGGCGAGCAGAACTGGTGTCGATAGTCAGCATGATGGTCCGTTGCCATGAAGCATAGATCGTTCTACCTGAAGATCACGGTCTCGTCCTGCACTCCGCCTATGTCCAATTTGTGGCGACTAGAACGAAAGTTCTTAAATTATCCTGACAGCGGAAGCGAATCCACACCCGTTTTTCCGCGATTGATCCATCTGGCGAACAGGATGCGCTATGCTATTCACCGTTGGGCGGGACTGGCCAGCGCGATACCTTCCAGGCAAATGGCCGAACCATGGTACGCAGCTCGTTAGCCCTTCAATGGTTACAGTGGTTTGGACGTCATGATGCTGGCAGATGAGGAAAACCAGGAGAACACGGAAAGCAGGTGGTAGATCATGACGACCAACATAGACCTGCGAACGACCTTTGACGGTGAGGCCGAGCTGTATCATGCAATCCGGCCGCGCTACCCGGAGGCGCTTTTTGATGCACTCCTCACTAGCACCGGCTTACTGCAAAATGCCCGGTTGCTGGAAATCGGCCTTGCACTGGATAGATCCCGAGGTTCGCTTCAGGAAGCCCCATCAGCTTCTGAAACCGGGGGGTCACTTCGCCATCATCGATACGGTCCATGTCTCCGACGAAGTGGGGGATCGTTTCTTCTTCGCCTCGCAACCCATCTACAAGAGGCATACTCCGGCGCACGAGTTCCAGGAAGACTTCCGCCCCAGTCGTCTCGGCGAAGTGCAGGCCAGTCAGGTCGATGAGATCTTGTTTAAACCCATTTTCTTCAAGGCGTTTTCGCTGGTGATCCGCTACTCCACCGAACAGTATGCTCAACTGCTCAATACGTATTCGCCGACACTCGCCATGAACCCGGCCGATCGAGTGAAATTCCTGAGGGAGATGCGGCAGCTTATTGACGATCAGTATGGGGGTAGTATCCTCAAGCACTTCGCCATGGCGCTGACCATCGCGAAGAAAAGCGAATAAGGCTGGTCGGGGAAGTCCAGCGCAGTACTCTTATGAGGTGCCCTGCGAGATCCTGGTGTGGCCGTGAGGCTGGCAGGGTGTTGGCGTCATTCGCCAGGGTCGGTTTGGTGCTCCGGTGTGATCCGAGGGCGCTGTACGGAGATTCGTCTGTGGCACGCGTTGACACAAAATCCACGGCGCGATATTATGTCGTCTATTGTCCAGTCCAAGCGTACAGGAGGCCCTAAAATGTCATCCCACAATCTCAAAATTCAGGCAATCACATCGGGCACGCCTGCTGAATCGCTGCGCCTGGACGCCGGCAAAGACTGCTGAGGATCCCGGGTTTCGTCTCGGACTCTCTTCTACTGTTGCACGCTTTGCCCTAATTCTCCTCTAAGCGCCGAAGACAGCCGCTGCGCCTGACGACCTCCCTGCTCGAGGTCGATGGTTTGTTCCGTCTGTTCCCATTTGACAGATCGCATGAATGCACGTCTCTCCATCTGGCTTCTGGTTGGCCGGTCCGGTTCTGCGTGCACGAGGAGAATCGCGTTGCGCTTTCGAAAGTTCCTGTCCTATTACAAACCCTACCGGCATCTGCTCGCCGCCGATATCGCCTGCGCGGTCATTGTGGCGGCCGTCACGCTCATCCTTCCGCTATGCGCCCGTGCCGTGACGCAGACGGTCCTGAACACGGACCCCTCGACAGCTCTGGGCGAGATCGCCGGCCTGGCGGTCCTGATGATTGGCCTGGTCGTCGTGCAGACGGCCTGCAACATCTTTGTCGATTATCAGGGGCACATGATGGGCACCCTGATGGAGAGCGACATTCGGACCGATCTGTTCGACCATTACCAGAAGCTGTCCTTCGGCTTCTACGATGAACACCGCACCGGCCCGCTGATGTCACGGCTGACCAACGATCTGTTCGCTATCTCGGAACTGGCCCACCACGTCCCCGAAGAGTCGATCATCGCCCTGCTGAAGTTCGCCGGGGCGTTCATCATTCTGCTGACCATCAACGCCGGGCTCACCCTGATGCTCTTCCTCTTCCTGCCGCTGATGGCGGTGTATGCGCTGTACTTCAACCGGCGAATGAACGCCGCCCTGTGGCGAAACGCCGAGCGCATGGCCGACGTCAACGCACAGGTGGAGGACACACTGGCGGGGATACGCGTCGTGCAGTCCTTTGCCAACGAGGAGGTCGAAAGGCGGAAGTTCGCGCATGAGAATCGGCGTTTTGTGGAGACACGGCGCGCCGACTACCAGAGCGAAGCCTACTTCTACGGCGGCATGATCGCCTTCACCCAGGCGCTCACGATCGGCGTAATCCTGCTTGGCGCCGTCGCCATCGTCAATGCCTCGCTGAGCGCCGCCGACCTGGTGACGTATCTGCTGTTCATCGCCATTCTGATTGACCCAATCATGAAGTTCACCAATATCGCCCGGCTGTTTCAGGAGGGAATCACCGGCTACAATCGCTTCATGGAGATCATGGAGATTGAGCCGGACATTAAGGATGGGCCGGACGCCGTCGAACTGGGGCGGGTGCAGGGCAGGGTGACGTTCACGGACGTCAGCTTCAAGTACCGGCAGAACCATGGCGAAATCCTGAGGGATGTCTCGCTGACCATCCGCGCCGGGGAGTTCGTGGCCCTGGTGGGAACCTCAGGGGTGGGCAAGTCGACCCTCTGCTCGCTCATTCCGCGCTTCTACGACGTGACGCAGGGGGCCGTCTTGATCGATGCTCACGATGTGCGCGATGTCAGCCTTCGTTCGCTGCGGCGCAACATCGGCGTTGTCCAGCAGGATGTCTATCTGTTCGCAGGGACGGTACGCGACAATATTCGCTATGGCCGGTCGGACGCGACAATGGACGAGATCGTAATGGCCGCCAAGCAGGCAAATGCTCACGACTTCATCATGGCGCTGCCGGACGGCTATGACAGTGATGTCGGGCAGCGGGGCGTGAAGCTGAGCGGTGGGCAGAAGCAGCGCCTGAGCATTGCGCGGGTGTTTCTGAAAGACCCGCCGATCATCATTTTCGACGAAGCGACGAGCGCCCTGGACAACGAGAGCGAACGCGCCGTCCAGGAAGCGCTGGGGCGGCTGGCGCTGGAGCGCACGACCATCGTGATCGCCCACCGCCTCTCGACGGTGCGCAACGCAGAACGCATTCTGGTTCTGACAGATGCCGGTATCAGCGAGTCGGGCACCCACGACGAACTGCTCGCCCTGGGCGGGGTTTATGCGGGGCTGTACAACGTGCAGCTCGAACTGTGACGGTGGAGAGACTCGTACACACGCTTTGCAGTGAATTCGCCCCTCACCCCGACCACAGGTCAGGGTGAGGGGCACACGACGGGAGTTTTCCGCTCAGGCCATAGGGCCTAAACTGTCCCTAATACACGTTCAGCAGTTCAACCTTGAAGATCAGCGTGGCATTGGGCGGGATGACGCCGGCGGCGCCGCGCGGGCCGTAGCCGAGATCCGAGGGGATGTAGAGTTCGTAGGTTGATCCGACCGGCATCAACTGGACGCCCTCGGTCCATCCTGAGATGACCTGATTGAGGAAGAAGGTGATCGGTTCTCCTCGCTGGTAGGAGCTGTCGAAGACCGTGCCGTTGATCAGCCGGCCCTCGTAATGAACCTCGACCTCGGCGTTGGCGCTGGCCGGGCGCTTGCCTTCACCCTGGGTCAGAACTTTGTATTGCAGGCCACTGGCGGTGGTGACAACGCCTTCCTTCTTGGCGTTTTCTGCCAGAAACTGAGTATCTGCGGACATGGGATCTCCTCAGGAATTCACGCGGTCAAAGCACATCGCAGGAACTATAAAGGCAATCTCGCGGAAATCGAAGAGACGATTACGCACCACCCTATGGCGGTCGCCCGCTCGCTGTCGGAAGGCGGCATGGGTCGCCACCGGCTGGGGTAATCCGTCGCTCAGCTGGGCAGATCGACGCCCAGCGACTCTTCCAGGTTTCGCTCGGTGAAGGTGAAAGAGGCAATCATCTGCGCGAATCCGTCACGGATGGCCTGCAGAAGCTCGTCCGGCAGATCCGTTGGCGTGGTGGCCACAAACTGATGCACGGTGTTCGCCCGCTTGAACAGAACATGCTGCTGGAGCATGACAGTGGTTTCCACCTGTGAGGTGAAGGTCAGTTCCGCGCCAACCAGCCCGCTTTCGGTGGTGAACGTCCCCCGGCTGAGTTCAGTGAATTGGGGACGTTGCACCAGACCGGGCAGGAGTACCTCGTCGAGGTAGGCTTCCGGGGATTCCGGCGCGGTGTGCATCAGCAGGATGACGTTGACCGAGCGCCCATCCTGCATAGGCGGTGAGAGAAACATGACCTGAAACAGCCGCGACGCGACGATCATCCAGTCGCGGGGGATCTGCATGGTGAAGTTGGGGCCGATGAAGGGCATCCAGTTCATGATTCGCCTTTAGTTACCGAAGAACGAAAACACATCTTTGGCGAAGTCTTTGGCGCCGCCGACGAAATTGCCAATGGTCGAGCCGATGTTGTCCACAGTGTCGCCGATGAACTCGTCAAACTGCTCCCGTTTTTCGACGGCCTCGATGTAGCTGTCCATACCGTGGGTATCGAAGGAAACCGGCGGCAGGACGACGATGTTCTCGTAGAACTCGCGATTGCGGACGAAGGCATCCGCCCGGTCCGTGCCGACGTCGATGCCGCCGGCTATGGCCGGGACCGGATCGCCGGCGATGACATAATGCGTGTACTGGGGGCCGGACGGGAAGGCGGTGCCAAAGGAGCCGTACGTCTTCACCGTGAGCAGCGAGAGCTGTTGCGGCGTATAGACCCGGCTCAGTTGGGTCAGCGCGTCCGCCGTGATCGCGCCACCCTGGCTGTGCGCGGCGATTTCCAGCGGGCGACCGTCCTCAATGGCGCCAGAGATCTGCGCCATTAGGGTCAGGACTGCCGGGTTCCGCTCGCCAAAGCGAAGGCCAAAGCGCGCTTCCAGGCGGTCGTTGAGCGCCTGAGTCACGTCGTCCAGTTCGCCTTTTGTCAGCTCGCCGTCGGACTGGTTATAGATGCCGACAAAGTTGTTGCCTGGCTCGCCGTTCATCCGGGAGATCCACTCCAGCACGCCGTCGCCGTCTTTGTCCCACTGTGTGCTGATGCCGGGGACGAAGATCTGGCGAGGCTTGCCCGTGAATGCGTTCCCGTTCTGGTCGTACAGGCCGCCATCTTTGGGGCGCGCAGTGGCGCCGCGGGTGGCTGTCGCATCGAGCGAGGGTGAACCGCCAGTGCTTGCGCTGCCTCCGGGCGCGCCTTCTCCGTTCATCAACGCCGCTGCCTGCGTCTCGGCTTCCATCATGATGGCATGGATCGCCAGCGCCGCCTCGCTCGCCTGTCGGAGTGCGCTGTGCAGACGGGCTATCGGGGGAAGGACATCGGAATTCATGACGCCGAAGAATGCGGAGGCGTTGTCGCCGATCCAGCTCTTGTCTCGCATGGCGTCCATGTGCTCGGTCAGGCGCCATTGCAGTGCGTTCACCGCTTCGGCATGGTGTTCGAACTGCTGCGCAATCCTGACCAAACCTGTGTATTCAACCTGGAGCAGTTCGCTGGTCACGCCCGGAGACTCCTTGTTATGCCGTAGTGCGGCGCCGTCGGCTGCGGCTTCCGATCAATGCATCAGGTTATCAAGCTTGATGTTAACAACTTCCGGAATGTTTGTCAGCATTTGCCAGGTTTCGGGTATGCTGTAAGGGAATGGATTGAACGGAAGCGGCGCTTCGCAGAGTTGTTCCGCGGCAGAAATCCGACGACTTCACGGCACACGCTTGGCTCTATCGACTGAGTGACCTGTGGGGGAACGTTGAATACGAGTAGAAGGCTGATCTGGCTGGCAAGTAGTGTCGGGGGCGCCGCCGTGGCGGTGGTGCTGGCGCGCCGTCTTGTGTTCAATCGCCAACGCGCGCGCCGCGAAGCACTGGCCTCCGCGCAGCTCCTGGCCGATGCCAGCCTCGGCATCAAATCCGGAGTGTGGGGGCTTCGACTCCGGCACGACCCCAATGCCCCGCTTCTGAGTCAGGCGCATGGCAGCCAGGGCGAAACGCCGATCGATCCCACGGTTTTCCAGCAAGTCGCGGACGGCCATGGCGCCTTTGGCCACTGGATCGTGGACGCGAACGGCCTGCCGGCCTATGTCTATGAGCTCGACAACCGGCGAAACCGGCTGGCCTACTACGTCAACTCGCAGGGGCTCGACCGGCGCGACCACTGGCACCAGATCGGCAACGACCGCGTCACCGGGCTGGCCTGCAATGACGGGGTGGTGCAGCTCTTTCTGGCCGATCGCGGCGGCATCCTTCTGAATCGCTACGCCCCGGAAGCCGACGCGCCGCACACGCTGGCCGGCTACCTCGGCGCGGTACTCACCACGCTGGTACGCATTTACCACCAGGCGCGGGCGCAGTACTTCCGCTGGCGGACGCGCGATAAGATCGTGCCGCGCGGCGTCAACCCGCTCGCGCCGGCCGCCCAGGAGCACCTGGACGCCGAGACGGAATACGCCTATGCCGGTGGGTACAGCTACCTGTCGGACGGCGTCGAGACCTGGGCGACGGCGCACCGTTTCGCGCCGCGGGTGGCGAAGACGCACCGGGTGTTCGGCGCGGGTTATTTCGAATCGGAGACGATCCACCGGGATATCCACTATTCTCGCCGCGTGTATGCGCCCTATGGCGATCAGCCGGCGCTGCTCTCCGATGTCACGATCGCCAACGTGGGGCAGGCACCGGTTAGTTTGCGCTGCTACGAATACTGGGACGTGAACATTCACCAGCTTCGCGTGCAGTGGGTGCGTTCCGGCGCCTTTGCCGCAGATGGCGACGCCCGCCGCGCGCTGATCAATTCGCGCTACAAGCCGGTCATCGCGCCGGATCTGGATGGGCAGGCGCTGCGTTTTCGCCAGCAGCGCTATGCCGAGCCGCCGCTGACCGACGAGGAGCTGCGCGGATTTGTCGATCCGAATCCGCCGGACGTGTTTCTGGCCAACCTCTCCGGCCCGGCGCTTCCCCCCGCCGACGCCTATTTCGACAAGCGCGCCTTCTTCGGGAATGGCGGCCCGCTGGAACCGGAGGCCGTACGCCACAACCTCCCCGGCGGAACCGACGATCCGGAGCCGGGCGACTCGATGCCGTACTGCCTGGTCCTGCGGCATGACCTGCACCTGGAACCAGGTGAGACGGTGCGGCTGCGCTTCGCCTGTGGAGCGCTGCCCCAGCCGGAGCAGTCGCTGGCCTTTCTCGACCAGTTCCGCCACGACCAGGAGCCGTTGGCTCAGACGCTGGCCGCCTGGAAGAAGCAGATCGCCTACTTTTCCACTGGGATCTCGCAGGCTCTGCAGCGCGAGACGTCCTGGCATGCCTACAACCTGCTCGCCGCCACACTCTACAGCGAGTTCTACCGGACGCATTACACCCCGCAGGGGGCGGCCTATTTGTACCTGCACGGCGCCGACGGCGCGCCGCGCGACCAGGCGCTGTTCGTGCTGCCGCTGGTCTATGTGCGGCCGGCGCTGGCCCGCGAGATGCTGATCCTGCTGATGCGCATGCGCAGCGCCGCGACCGGCGCGCTGCCCTACTCGTTCGTCGGCCACGGCGCGCACGATAACGCGCTCGGTCTGCACGCCGGCCCGTCGGATCTCGATCTCTTCTTCCTGCTGGCCATCGGCGAGTATCTGGCGGCGACTGGCGACCGGGCCTTTTTGCGCGAGGAATACGAACTCAACCAGCCCGGTCGGCCGCCGGCGCCGGGTCCGAAGCTGACCGTTCTCCAGCACATTCAGGCAGCCTTCGACCATCTGGAGGGGCGTGGGCTGGGTCCGCACGACCTGCTGGTGATGGGCACCGGCGACTGGGACGACGCCATCGTCGCCACGCGCACCATTCGCCCGGACTTCGACCGGGAGCGCACCATCCGGCAGGGCGAATCGATCCCCAACAGCCAGATGGCCCTCTACATCCTGCCCCTGGTCGCGAACCTGATCGCGGCGCACGACCCGGATCTTGCGCGGCGGATGCGCGGCATGGCGGGGACGCTGCGGGGCGCGCTGCTGCATCAGTGGGACGACCGGAATGGCTGGTTCTACCGCGCCTGGGTGTGGTACCGGCTGGGCGGGAACGATCTGGTCGGCGACAGCACGCTGAGCCTGCAAGCGCAGGTCTGGCCGCTGATCAGCGGGTTGGCGGCGGAGATGGGCATCGAGGACCAGCTCATCGCCACCCTATGCGGACAGCTCGACGACGACAGCCCGACCGGTCCGATGCTGGAACCGAAGGGGCAGATCTGGCCGGCGGTGTCGCAGCTGCTGACATGGGGCTACCGGCGCAGTCGTCCCGACCTGGCCTGGCGGTCGCTGAACCGCCACAGCTTTGGCGTGCATGCCTCGGCATTCCCGTCGGTGTGGTTCAACATCTGGACGGGGCCGGACGGCACCAACAGCGACCGTATGGCCAACCCCGGCGGCACCTGGGCCAGCCCGGTCACGCCGATGACCGATTTTCCCGGCATGAATGCCAACCAGGACGCCATGGCGCTGCTCGGCCTGCTGCGGGTGTGCGGCGTCGAGCCGCCGCCGGGCGGTGACGGCCTGCTGATCGCGCCGAAAGGGCCGCCGGATCGCTTTGTCCTGCGCACCGAGCTGCTGAACCTCGACGTGGCGCCAGGGCGGATCAGCGGCGAATACCGGGCGGCCAACGACGGGGCGATCACCCTGCACGTCGTCGTCCCCGCCGACGCCGTCGAAGTGACAGCCACCGTGAACGGCGCGCTGGTTACCGGAGTCGGGTCGCGGCAGATCGACCTACCCCTCCAGTTCGTGAAGGGGCAGGGGTCGCGTTCAACGTGACGTGGCGATGAGGGAAGTTGTCCCGGATAGCTCACCGCCGTAGAATAGACGGCCTACACTTCTTCAACGAAAGCGTCTTTCATCATGGCCGACCTCCAGCGCCTGATTCAGCAGCTTGTGGTCCCGGAGACACGGCAGCAGGCGTATACGGCGCTGGTCGCCGTGGGTGCGCCGGCGGTCGAACCGTTGATCGCCGCTTTTGAAGCCACCCCCACGGACTTCGGCCAGTCGCAGATCGCCAGCGCACTGGCCGCCATTGGCGACGACTGCGCCGTGCCGGCGCTTAAAGCCTGGGCGCGCAGCAGCCAGCCGAAGACCCGCCAATCCGCCGTGATCGCCCTGGGCGCGTTTGGCCGTGACTCGCAAGTGCCGGAAATGCTGCGCGACATCGCCCGGCATGACCCGGAGTTCGAGGTGCGGCTGGTGGCGATCGGCGCGACAGGTCGGGCCGCTGGCAAGGAAGCGGCGAAAGCCCTCTGGATCGAACTGCTGAACGACCCGTCCGAGCAGGCGGTGGCTACTGCCGCGCTGAATATCTCCGGCGCATTTCCCGGCGATCCGGTCGTGAACGAGGCGATGATGGCGACACTCCGCCGCCCGGATGTGCCGCGCGCCGCCTTGGGCTGGCTGATCATGGGGCTGGGCAAATCGGGCGACTCGCGCGCCTTTGAGGCAATTGCGCCGTTCCTCCGGTCGGCAGACGGGCAGCAGCGCGCCCATGCCGCCGACGCGCTTGGCAAGCTGGGCGATCCGCGCGCTGTGGAGCTGCTGATGCCTCTGCGTGACGACCGTGCGTATGCCTGGGAGGAGGATCACGGCGGGCCGAAGTACTCCGTCGGCGATGTGGTCAAGCAGGCCCTGGACGCCATCAATAGGCAGGCGAAGCCCGATGACCCGAAACCCCGGCGCAGGTGGAAGTTGTTCTAGCGTCGCGAAAGCCGCCCTACCATTGCTTCAGCGAGTGACGGGACAGTATCTCGCGTATTGTCATCTTCCTGGTTGCCGACTTTGCCAATAGGAGCGAACGTGCAGAAAAATCTCCAGATTTTCCTGAGCTATGCACACGATGACCACGCACTCAAAGAGCAGGTTGAAGCCTTCCTGAAAGAGGCCGGTTATGCGGTCTGGTCGGATAAGTACATCCCAGGGAGTGAGGAATGGCGAGAGTACATTGATGGTCAGCTCGCCGAGTCTAACGGGATGGTCGTAATTGTTACGAAGGCATCTATGCGATCTTACTATGTGACCCTGAGAGAGTGTTTTAAAACTCACGAACGAGCTAAACGACGAGCCATGAGATGAACCATAGCGGCGTAGATCCAGGCTTCGGAGGTGGATGGCAAAGCTTCGTAGTCTTTACTGAGACGACGATACTTGCCCAGCCAGGCGAAGGTGCGTTCGACAATCCAGCGCTTGGGCAGAACTTCAAAGCCTTTGGCTTGCTGGGAGCGCTTGACGACTTGCAGGTCAACTCCGAAAAGTTCTCGGCACCACAGGCGCAGCGGTTCTCTCGTAGCCGCCATCCAGCAGCAGTGTCAGCCAGCGTCCAAACAGGGGGACCCGTCGCAGCAGGAAACGCAACCCTTCCTTGTCTTGCCAATTGGCGGGCAAGACCAGTACCGCAATCAACAAGCCCAGGGTGTCCACTACAATGTGCCGCTTGCGTCCCTTTATCAACTTGCCGCCATCATATCCCCGAGGCCCCCTTTCGGTCGTTTTGACCGTCTGGCTGTCCCCGATCAAGAGGCTCGGTTCCGCGGCCCGCCCTTCCGCCAACCGGACCTGTTGGCGCAGCCGATCATTGAGGCCTTTCCATAAGCCCTGCTGCTTCAGCAGGCGAAAGTACGAATACACCGTCTGCCAAGGCGGAAAATCATGGGGCATGGCCCGCCACGTGATCCCATTGCGCAGCACGTACCAGATCGCATCCAGCAGTTCCCGGCGGCTGTACTTCAGCGGTCGGCCCATCGCCGATGGCTTCGGCAAGATCGCTTCGATCTCGCCCCACGCTTTGTCGTCCAAATCACTGGGGTATGGCTTTCGTGTCTTCATCCCGCCAGCTTACCCCGTGATCCTTACTTTTAAAACACTTTCTGAATGGGCCTGGGCAATGGGAAATGGCCTGAAACCCATTTTTCTTCAATTCACAGATGACACATCTTGTCTACATGCGCGAATAGCGCATACCCAGATGCTCGACTGTAGAAGTGGATTGAGTAACAGCATTGCCGAAACGTTGAGTCGAAATTGCCAGGAAACCTATGTGTTGAAGTATGTCCTCGATGACATTTATAACGAGTGTATTGAGCCGATACGTGTGCTGCTAGCCGTGGCGCTTGCACTGTTTGAGGGTCGAAAAACAGACTCATCGGCGGATGCATTGACCGGAATTATCCGTGCACTCAAGGATCAGAGCCGTGAGATAGGTACCGAGCTTTTGCCGAAGAAGCTTATCTTGTACCATGCTCTACTCACCGTGCGCCAGCAAGATGGCATCAACAACATTATTCACTGGCTTCTCAATATGTATTTGATGCTTTCAGCTCCTTTCGAGAACACCACGCTAGATGCTGAGGCAATTGACAGGATCTATGCGATGCTTAACCGAAACGTATGGACGAAGCTCATGCCAGATATCCGCAGGGTCATGACTCGTATCTGCTACACAGCCGTGATGCTCGATCGTGATGGCCAACTGACGAATGAGTTTGAAGAGGCTTATGCGCAAATTGCGGAGCAGTTGCAGTCCAGAGGGCGTCTCGCAGACACATCCAACATGCTCCGCACGTTAGCACTCGATGAGACGAAAAGGACGCTTGACCGCCTTAACCTTACGAGCATCATGGACGAAGTGAGGGAGCTTTTCCGCCGTTCATAGGAAACGGTATCTGGTTCAGCAACGCTCACTTGCAGATAGAGTTGATGCCGATTTCTGACGCGCGGCCCAACTATCACTGCCGGCGCGACCACCTCTCCGCTCGTGCCGCGACAATGCCGTGCGCTTCAAGAATGAGCCGCTTCGTGGTCTCTTCGTTGGTCTGCGAGGGAGTCAGAATGCAGACGAAGTTCTGCTTCGCATAGTCCGGATGGGGAAGGAAGGTGTCGAGGACGGAGTAGTCGAGGTTCTCGGTGGGCACACCGGCCAGCAGTTGGTCGAACGTCTCCCTGCTCACGCCGATGTTGAGGCGAAAGACCCCTTCGCGGTTCAGGTTCGACACGCGATCATACTCATTGTCGGATTGGGAGATCGAGACGAACGGCAGACGGTGGTCGTCGCCGACGAAGTAGAAAATGGTGTCATACGCTTCTTCGCGCTGGACGTCGGCCAGGCGCTCGACAAAGGCCTCCACGTCGGATTGGTTCATTGTGCTCATCCCCAAAACCTACGTTGGACAGGAACCGGCAGACGCCTATCTTGCCTGTGGCGTCGAACCGGCGGCAAAGGATAGCAGACGTTCACCGAGCCGGGTCAAGCCCTGATCATCCGCGAAAGACGGGCGTGGGGACCTTCTCGCCGGTCGCCAGGCTGAACACCTGAAAGGCCATATCCGGCAGACGCAGCCGCGCGCAGGTGTGGCTGTCCATGAAGCCGGATTGGCAGACCGAGCCGGGGTTGAAGAACCACACGCCGCCGATGTGCGTGCGGGCCGGCATGTGCGTGTGCCCGCAGATGACGACGTCTGCGTCGGCCTCGGCGGCGGCGTGCTGATATAGAACCGGTGCGATCTCCGGGAAGAGATACTGCGAGTTGCTGGTGGGTGTGCCGTGGACGACCAGCACCCTCAGCCCCTCATAGGTATAGCGCAGCGAGAAGGGGAGTCCTTGCAGCGTCACCAGCGTCTCTTCCGAGAGCAGGCGCGCCTGCACCTGCGGCAGGGACAGATCGGCATTCTGGCGCATCCAGAGTTGATTGCCGGCCGCCGCTTCGTCGTGGTTGCCGCGCACACAGGGAATCGCCAGCTCGCCGATCTGCCGGACGACCGCGTCGCCATCCGGTCCTTTCTCGACCAGATCGCCCGCGCAGAGGATGGTATCGACCCCTTTGTCGTGCAGCAGGTCGAGCGCGCGAGTAAGGGCGGCATCGTCGGCGTGTATGTCGGCGATCAGTCCAAGTGTAGTGGGCATGGTCGTCCTCGGCGGAGTGCAGATGCAAAGGTTACATTGCTGCGCGCTGGTTACTTCATCATACCGTGTTTTTTCACGCCTGAGCTTCACCCAGTGCCCAGTCCGGAAGCGGTTCGCGGTTCGCGATCCACGTGGGTGGAAGGTTTTCCACGCCGACAAATAGGGCGACGATTCCGCCCACGATGGCGCAGTTCGTGTCGATGTCGCCCAGGCCGGAGACGGTCAGCCACATCGCCTCCTCGAAGTTGGACAGGCGTTGGCTGGCACACCACAGCGTGAAGGGCACCGTGTCCTGAGCGGATATGTTGTAGCCATTGCCGATCATGCGGATGACTGGGGCCACGGCTTTCGTACGAATTTCCCTGGCGCGTCGAATGCCGCTCTTCACTTCGCTTTCCGGGATGTAGGGCAGTACCGACTCCAGAAACGCGTCTGGTTCCGGGGCGGGCTGGCCGCGCAGCCGGGCAGCCTGAGCTGCTGCCACCGAGACGGCGATCGCCCCGGCAATTCCTTCGGGGTGCGCATGAGTGACTTCGGCCGCGCGGTGCGCCTCTGCGACGACGCGGTCCAGGTCATCCGCAAAGTACGCGCCGAGCGGGGCCGTGCGCATGGCGGCGCCGTTGCCATACGATCCCTGACCCTCGAACAGACTTGCCGCCACCCCTCGCCAGGACTCGCCTGCTGCAATGCGCCGAAGCACGCCGTGCATGGCCGCGCCGTATCCGCGCGAGGGTTCATAATGCTTCGCGAAACTGTCCGCCAGCGCGTCTTGCTCGATACTCCCATGCAGGCGCAGGATCTCATAGATCGACAGCGCCATGTTGGTGTCGTCTGTGAAGTCCCATGGCGGTTTGGGCAGCGCCCGCTCCGCGATCAACGCCTTGGCGGTGTGCGCGTGCAAGAAAAACCGGTCGCCGAAGGCATCGCCGAGGGAGAGGCCTTCAAGTGAGAGACGCGCGTCAGCAAGCTGAGTCATTGAGGGCTACCTCCGAGGAGTGGTAGGCAAACACTTATCGACTTCGTAATGTATCGAAGCGAGGGAGTAGTGCACGGACGATCATCGGCGTTCTCCTGGCGGAATCGTTCGCGCCTCGCCATTCACCACTACTTCCAGCGGTCGATCGCTGCGGTTCTCGACCGTCACCCCAGTGTGAGTTACTTCGACGTACGCCCGCTGACCCTTCCACTGGATGGGGAAGGCCAGCCGGCGCCACCCCGGCGGCAGATGCGGCGTCAGCGTCAGCCGGTCGGCCTGCATGGCCGTGCGCAGCCCGCCGAAGCCCAGCACCGCGATCTGCCAGTTCATCCCCTGCGCCGCGATGTGGATTCCCTCTTCCGCCCCGCCGTCCAGGTCGAGCGTCAGGCTGCGCTCCCAGAAGGCCAGCGCCTCATCCATCAGCCCCAGGCGCAGCGCCACCACCGCGTGCACCCCCGGCGACAGCGACGAGTCGTGCGTGGTGTAAGGTAAATAGTAGTCCCACGCCTGTCGCACCTCGGCATCGGTGAATTCGTCGGGGAAGAGCAGCATGAGCAGCAGCACGTCGGCCTGCTTCAGACAGCGGCTCCGATACAGCCGCTCCTGCGATACCTGCGAGGCGAAGCCCTTGCTGCGATCCTGCCACAGCGCCGCGAAGTCGATCTCCGCCTGGCCCTCGAAGTCCTCGCACTGGAGCACCAGGCCGTCGGCACGCCGGGGGATTGGCAGCCCGCGCGCGGCAGTCGCCCAGCGCTCGCGCGCCGAGGCATCTTCGGCCACGTGCGCCGCCTGTTCGAGGGCGAAACGCACCATGCGGTTGGTGTAGGCATTGTTGTTGGTGATCGGCGCGTACTCGTCCGGCCCCATCACGCCAAGCAGGCTGGGGTGATCCTCCCCCGGCCGCCAATCGACGCGCTCCAGCCAGTAGGCAGCGGTCTCACGCAGCACGCCGGCGGCTTCGCGTTCCAAATAGCCCGCGTCGCCGGTCGCCTGGCCGGTGTGCGCCAGCCCGTAAACGACGTCGGCCGTCACGTGTACCTCGTGATCGCGGTATTGCCAGTTGGGGCACTGCTCGATCCCGTCCGAGTCGCCTTCCCAGGGGTAGCGCGCCCCGCCGTAGCCGAAGCTTGCGGCATTCTTTCGCGCCCCGTCCAGGGTGCCGATGCGGAAGTCGGTCAGCATCTTGCCGCGCGCCGGGTCGGTGTAGAGGAAGAAGGGCAGCAGGTACATCTCCGTGTCCCAGAAATACAGGCCGCGATAGGCATCACCAGCGTAGGCCTTGGGATCGATGGCCACCCGGCTGTCGTTCGGATGCGCCCGCATCAGGTGATAGAGTGCCAGCCGCAGGGTGAGCTGCGCCCGGTCGTCGCCATCGGCATCGGTCTCGATGACCACGTCCGAGTCGGCCCAGCGCTGTGCCCACAGGACCGCGTGTTCCTCGGCCAGCGCCGCGTACGGCGTGTCGAGCGACAGCAGGGTTTCGAGGTCGAGCGCCTTGCGGTCGAAACTGGAGGTGATGGCGGTGCGCTTCTCGAACGTCAGCGTTTGCCCGGCGGGGCAGGGCAAGGTCGCCGAGAGAAACGCGGCGCGTCCTTCTTCCCGGTAGATCCAGTCGGCGCCGTCGAGGGCCAGCCAGGAGGCCATGCTGACGCGGTCGCCGGTGTCCAGCGCCATCTCGCAGCGCAGTCGGTCCGGCGCAGGTCCACTGAACGCCACCACCGCCATGTGATCGTAGCCGCTGGTGCGCACGTCGGAATCGATGCCGGCCATCACCGTCAGTTCGGCGGCGCGGTTGCTGGTCACGGTCATGCGCTGGACGTACAGGTGAGGCCGTGCGGCGCTGGCGAAGCGCTCGAAGATGATCGTCACCTCGGCGCCGCTGCGGGTCCGCCAGCGGATCTGCCGCGAAAGCACGGCGGAATGCAGGTCTAGGGCGCGGCGGTGCTGAAGGATATTGCCGTGCTCCAGGTCGAGCCGCTCCCCGTCGAGGTAGGGGGCGATGCCGATGAACAACGGCAGGTTGGCCAGCTCTTTGCCCATCAGCGGATGATTTCCGTAGATTCCGGGCACAAACGTCCCCCACTTGGAGGCCATGGTCGGGAACGCCTCGGACGTGACGTTGGCCGGGCGGCGCAGGTAGGTCACGTTCTGCGGCGCATCGCTGAGGTGCTCCTCCAGCGATCCGCGCGTGTGCAAATAGCCGCTGCCCTGGGCGAATAACCCCTCCCAGCCCTTCAACGCGTCGCTTGAGAAGGGCTCCGGCTCGATCAGCGTCCAGTTTCCATCCATGCTCGTCGTTCTCCCGGCGGCGCCGGCCAATGTTCTGCACTGCCATCGAGATTGTAACGCGTCTATCAGAAAGTGCGGTGTACCGTCTGTGCTCGATCCTTATGGTGGCCGCGAACGCTTTGCTATTGGCAACGCTTGTGCGCCGCGTCACAATATCCAGTGCGTAGGGGTGACGAGTTCCGGAGAAAATAGCAGATGTCCATTGCCCGCGCGCTTTCTGTTGTCCTTATTGCTCTTCTTGGCGCTTTTGCCACCCTGGTGGTCGTTTTCTATCTCGTGGGATTCAATCCCGCCGTTCTCATCATTGCGGCCGTGCTCGGTCTGGTGGTCTGGGGATTCCTGCGCTGGCAGCAGACTCGCCGGCCGTCCACGCCTCTGCTGTGGCTGGTCGTCCTCGGCGTGCCGCTGCTGGTCATCGCCTATTTTGCCATCAGCACCGTGGTCACGCTCTACACCGTGGGCGATCTGGCCCTACCGGTCGACGACCACGTGGCAAATTACGATCGGCTGTGGACCGCCGTCGACGCCGTCTACCCGTATTTCGACGCCAAACCGGTCGACTGGGCGGGCCTGCGCGAACCCTATCGCGAGCGGGCTGCTGCCGCTGCGACGGACGCGGAGTACTATGCCGTGGTCGCCGACCTGATGGGCGAGCTTCAGGATACCCATGCCTACGTCGGTTGGATCTACCCCGACATCCGCTGGACGTTCGCGGACCTCATGCCGGTGGGCGATCTGGCCGTGGTCCGAACCGTCAATGGCACAGACCAGATCGCTGTGGGCGACATCGTGACCGCCGTCGATGGTCAGACCATCGACGAGGCAATCGCCGCGCTGCCGCCCATCATGCGCGTCTCGTCCACGCCCTGGAACCAGCGCCGCTACGCCCTGTCAATGCTCCTGAGCGTGTACAACGACGACGAGTCGCTGGAAGTCACCGTGCTTGGTGCGGATGGCGAGTCGCGCACCGTGACCCTGACCGCACCGGATCAGGAAATGCCACGGTCCTGGGAATCGCCCGCGATTACGGTGAACACCCTTCCATCCGGCGTCGGCGTGATCGGCGTGACACGGCTGTGGGACAACGACGAGGAGGCGATGCTCGCGACGTTCGATCAAGCGCTGGAGTCGTTTGCGGGCGCGCCCGGCCTCATCCTGGATCTGCGCGGGAACGGCGGCGGCGACAGCATGCTGGCAGGCGAAATGGCCGGCCGCTTCCTCACGGAACAGTTCGATTACGGCAAGGAACACTTCCGCCTGCGGCTTCCGTCGCGCTTCTGGCTGAGCGTTGGACAGCGCACGGTCGCTCCGCGCGCGCCGCACGTCGACCTGCCGCTGGTCGTGCTGACGGACGAACTCGTGGTCAGCAGCTCGGAGGAATTCGTGATCATGCTGGTCGATTCCGACCGGGCGCAATCCGTGGGCCGGACGACCGGCGGCGGCAGCGGCAACCCGATCCGTTTCACCCTCTCTGCCGAAGGCGCCACGGCGCAGTTCTCTTCCGGCGATCTACGACGCGTCAACGGCGAGCGACTGGAAGGGAGCGGGATAATGCCGGATGGGCCGGGCGAGTGCACACCGGAGGGTATCCGCGAGGGCCGCGACCCCGACATGGCCGCGGCGGAAGCGCTACTCGGCGTCGGTGAATAAGGTCGTCGGTAGGGTGTGCGTCGCCAGGCAGTTAGGCTCACCTCGAACCAGGATGGGTCAGATGGCAGGGGCGCACCGTGTGTGCGCCTACCGGCCGTATCGGTCAATCCGCGCGCCGCGTCGCCGACCAGGCGGCGATCAGAAAGAGCATGCAGCCCATCATCCAGAACGGATCCCACAGGAAGAGATGCCAGCCCACGGCCCAGAGCGAACCGATCGAGTCCGGGATGTCGAGAATGCGCAGGGCCATCAGCGCATGCTGGATGACCAACGCCCCACCATAGAGGGTGAGCAGGATGCCGCTTCCCCAGGCCAGGGCCAGGATCAGGCGGCGGGAGGGGTGTCCCACCCAGGTGCGCACCAGCAGCAGCGCGAAGACGCCCAACAGCAGTTTAAGGAAGGCGCTGAACCACACGACGGCGACAAAGCTCGGATCGCCAACTACCTCGGGGTCCTGAAACGCGACCCCGAGGGTTTCAGCGCCGGCAGTACCCCCCATCGCCCAGTAGAAGCTGAGCGCGGCGAAAATGAATGACCATGCAGCGGCGGCGTAGGCGCTCCATTTGATTTTCCGGCGGCGGGGCGGCTCCGCCTGGGAATTCACTTGGGACATGTGTCTGCTCCATATGCCGATTCGCATGATATCACCGCTACCTCACAAATTCTTTGCAGCGAATGGGGCCTCTTTCACCAGATGGCTGACCAGGAGCTTGAGATAGAACAATGGTAGAAACCACTCCAGTCCGGACGCAGGGACGAGAATGTACAGCCCGATGAGTAGTCCACCGCACCACAGCGCCATGGCCATCGGCCGCCGAAGATGAAGCTGTGTGCGGACGATCACCCCTGCTGCGACCATCAGATAGGAATAGGCGACAACCACGTAGATCCAGTCCATGCCGCGAAACAGCGCGGCGACCAGCACCAGATGCAGCCCATGCACCGCGACGAAGGGCAGGTGTCCTCGCAGCCCTTGCTGTCCCGATCGGTGATACCAGCGCTTCGCCGCCGACGTGGCGTTGGTAATGACACCTCCCAGAAGGTCGAACGCCAGCAGCGCCGAGACGATCCACTGTGCCGTCGACCAGGCCAGCGCGTTATGGCGAAGAATCAGCAGCGCCATCAGGGCTGTGGTCAGCACAAGGGTGCCGACGACCTGCAAGCGCTCTTCGCCGCGGGTCGCGCCTGGCCCAACGAATTTATCCCACGCGCCGAGCAGACCGGCACGCGGTGCGGGCGGGTTCCATTGGATGTCTGACAGGCCTTCATTCATGGGTCGGAACCTTTCCGGTGAGATTGGCGCAGAGTCGAACCAATGGCTTGCAGGATCAGTACAAGTTTTGAGCCACGCGGCTGGGTGCCGTCGTGTCACGATCAACAACCCGCGAAAACAAGAGAGGTTTCTGCCTACGCGGGAACCTTGCGACAGGAGCTTATGATGCCGGGACGTTTCATGAGCATTGTTGCTGGTATTCTCGTCGGCATGGGAAGCACAGCCGTGTCGCCCATAGAGCAGGGTACGGCACCGGCACGCCTGACGCCTGTGCGGGAGATCGCCGCACACAGTGGCGCCGTGACCGAGCTGGCCTGGTCGCCGGATGGCGGCATTCTGGCCTCCGCGTCCGGCGACTATACCGCCGAAGCCGCAGATTCTCTCCGCTTGTGGAGCACCGCAGGGGACCCGCTCGCCGATCAACCGCAGGCGGCTCATACCTTCAGCCTGGACTGGTCGCCTGATGGCAGTCTCCTGGCGGCCGGAAGCAGCGACGGAAGAATCGCGCTGTACGACCGTGACGGGGAATTGGTGCGCGAGTTTGGCAGTGAAAGCGGGGCAATCATGTCGCTCGACTGGTCACCGTCGGGTGACCGATTGGCCGCTGGACGCCTCGTCAGCACCTCCGATAACGAGGCCCAGATCTGGACACTGGACGGAGATCTGCTGCACCGGCTGCCGACCGACTACAGCGGCGGCAAGTTCTACTATGTTGGCTGGTCGCCGGATGGGCGCTTCCTGGCGGCCGGCGCGACCGACTACGCACTGTGGACCGCCGACGGCGAGTTGATTTTCCACTGCGAGCGCTGCGAGTTCTGCACACCGGCGTGGGGGTTCGGCTGGTCACCGGACAGCACCTTGTGGGCGACCGGTGACGAGAGCGGTTTTGTGATGGTCTTTTCAATTCGGGTGAGATCGTCGCCAACCTGGAAAACGAGGGCAATGTCGACGCGCTCGCCTGGTCGCCAGATGGCGAATTGCTTGCCGGGGGTAATATGATCTGGCTGAAGAACGGGGAAACCTTCACGCGTCGGGGCGGTCAGTTCAACGCCCGCGCGGCGCTGGCTTGGTCGCCCGATGGTCAGCATCTCGCCGCGTCCAACGGGGTTCGCGAGGTACGCATGGTGAATCGCGATGGCCTGCTGGTGGCGCTCCTTCCCGGGCAGGCAAACACGCTGGCCTGGACGCCGGATGGCTCGGCGCTGGCCACCGGGTCGAATGACGGCATGGTCCGCCTTTGGCCGGCGGCTCCTCTGACGTAGAATGTCATGTGCCGCACAGGAAGAATGTCACTGGCATTGTGATTTAGACTGGGCTAAAAATGATTTAAGAAATTGTAAAACCAGGACAGATCAGGATGTCGGGCCTCACTTTAGACCAGCTTGAAATCGGATGCCCGGCGGTGGTCAGCCGCCTCAACGCGCAGGGCGCGACTCGCGACCGCCTGATGGATCTCGGCATTCTGCCGGGAACCCCAGTGCTGGCTGAGTTCCGCAGCCCATTGGGCGATCCGGTGGCCTACCGCATACGCGGCGCGCTGATCGCCTTGCGTCGCAAGCAGGCCTGTGAGATCGAAATTCGCCTGGTAGAAGGACGCCCCTCATGACAACTCAATCCGTACTTCTCTGCGAAACCTGCCCAGCCTACGATGCCGGCGCGCTCAAGCGGCTTGCCATCAGCGTCGATCGGGCCGACTTCGTCATTGCGCTGGCCGGTAACCCGAACACCGGCAAGAGCACACTGTTCAATGCGCTCACCGGTCTGCGCCAGCATGTGGGCAACTGGTCGGGCAAGACGGTAGCCCGCGCTGAAGGGGATTCCAGTTCAACAGTCGGAATTACAAGCTGGTCGATTTGCCGGGGACGTATTCGCTGCTCTCGACCAGCGTCGACGAGGAGATCGCTCGCGATTTCATCCTGTTCGGCCAACCGAACGTGACCGTGGTCGTCGTGGATGCCACCCGTCTGGAGCGGAATCTCAACCTGACGCTGCAAATCCGGAGATCACCGACCGGGTGGTCATCGCGCTGAACCTGATCGATGAAGCGCAGCGGCATGGGCTGCAAGTCGATGCTCGTCATCTGTCGCGCCGTCTGGGCGTGCCGGTTATCCCGCTGGTGGCCCGCAAGATGCAGGGCATGCCGGAACTGCTCCAGGCCATCGAACAGGTCGCAACCGGCACCTTTGTGACGCGGCCGCACCGGGTGCAGAAGCTCGGCGACGCGCTGGAACGCGCCCTGGCCCGGTTGATCGGACTCATCGAGCAGGAGTACCCGGGGCTGCCCAATGCCCGCTGGGTGGCGCTGCGCCTGCTGGATGCCGATGCCAGCATCGAAAAGGCCATTCGTGAACACCGTCTGGGCGATCTTTCGCGTTTCCTGGAGTTGCCGACCGCCGAGTCAGCAGTGGCGGTGGAGTTGGCAACGTGAGTACGGGAGAAACGCTGCTGCAGACGGCCGAGGATCTGCGTGGCGAACTTGGCGAAGATGTCCACGATCGCCTGATGGAAGCTATCTACTCGGACGCGTCGCAGATCGCCAACGCTGCGGTGACGCAGTCCGACCAGAAGGGTAGCCGGACGTTCGATCGCGCGCTGGATCGGGCGCTGACGCATCCTGTCGGAGGCTTCCTGGTGATGGCGCTGATGTTCTTCGTCATCTTCTGGATCACCATCACCGGCGCCAACATCCCCTCTCGGTTGTTATCCGATCTGCTTCTAGGCACGGTCTACCATGGTCTGCACAGCCTGGCAGCCTCGCTCAGCGCGCCGGCATGGCTTTCCGGCCTGCTGATCGACGGGGTGTATATGGCTACCGCCTGGGTGGTGTCGGTGATGCTGCCGCCGATGGCCATTTTCTTTCCTCTGTTCACCCTGCTGGAGGATTTTGGCTATCTGCCCCGGGTGGCCTTCAACCTGGACCGGCTGTTTGCCGGTGCAGGCGCGCATGGCAAGCAGTCGCTGTCCATGATGATGGGCTTCGGATGCAATGCTGCCGGCGTGACCGCAGCGCGCATCATCGACAGCCCGCGGGAACGGCTGATCGCCATGCTGACCAACAACTTCAGCATCTGCAACGGGCGCTGGCCGACGCTGATACTGATGGGCACGATCTTCATCGGCGCCGCCGCCCCGCCCGCGCTGGCCAGTCTGGTCGCCGCCCTGAGCGTGGTCGCCGTCGCCGGCCTGGGTATCCTGATGACGCTGCTGGTCTCGTGGGGACTGTCCCATACCTGGCTGAAAGGGGAGACTTCAGTCTTCAGCCTGGAACTGCCGCCCTACCGTCCGCCGCAAATCCTCAGGACGCTTTACACTTCGATGATCGACCGGACGATCATCGTCCTCTGGCGGGCGCTGTTGATGGCCGCCCCCGCCGGCGCAGTCATCTGGCTGACCAGCAACATCACGCTGGGCGACGCCACCATCGCCGGGCACATGGTCAATCTGCTCAATCCGATCGGTCTGCTGCTCGGTCTGAACGGGATCATCCTGACTGCCTATATCATCGCCATTCCAGCCAATGAAATCGTCATTCCGACCGTGCTGATGCTGACGCTCACGCTGGGGCGCAACATCGCCGGGGCGCAGTCCGGCGTCATGCTTGAACTGGACAACGCTCAGGTTTACACCGTGCTGACACAGGTCGGCGGCTGGACACTCCTCACGGCGGTCAACCTGATGCTGTTCAGCCTGCTGCACAATCCGTGCAGCACCACACTCCTGACCATCTGGCATGAGACGAAGAACCTCAAGTGGACGGCGGTCGCGGCGCTGCTGCCGCTTTCCATCGGCGTTACAGTGACCTTCATGACCACCCTCCTGACGAAGATCCTCGCGTGATGGGGTGTGTCTTGACGGGCAGCCCGCTGACCGGTACAATTTCTCTTAATCTTGCTGGCTGGCTGCAAAGCCGATGGCGAGATGGAAACATGGGCGACTAGCTCAGCTGGTTAGAGCGCACGGTTCACATCCGTGAGGTCGCGGGTTCGAGTCCCCCGTCGCCCACCAAGTCCAAGAGGTCTCTCGTCACATGAGAGGCCTCTTCTTTTTTGTCGACGGGTGTCCTGGCTTACTTGGGCTGGATGTGGCTCATGGCGTACTCGGCCAGCGCGGTGATGGTCAGACTGGGGTTGACGCCTGGGTTCGCTGGGATGATCGAACCGTCGATGACGTACAGTCCTGGATAGTTGAACACCTCGCAGCGCGTGTTGACCACGCCGTCATCCTCGCTCGCGCCCATCGGCACACCGCCGATCAGGTGGGCGGTCGCCGGGATGCCGAGCAGTGTCTCGGGAATCGTGTCCTGCGCGATGCCCTTCGTCTTGGCAGCGAATCGGCGGGTCAGCCGGTGCGTGATGTCCACGTTCGGCGACATCGATGTACCCGCCGGAACCTCAGTCACCAGGCCGCGCTGAAAGCCCGTAAAGACATGCCGACCCAGTCGCATCCGCATGGTGCTTTCGGCTGTCTGCATGATCAGCAGGATGGTCGATCGCTCGGACCAGCGCGAGAAAAGCTTGGTGTAGAGGAACTCACTAGGATGGGTAATGCCGTGGAGCAGCGTCTTGAAGGTGCGCTTGAGCAGCGTGTCGGCGTGGTCGATCATCGGGATGGCCAGCAGCTTCATGAACGAAGAGCCGCGTGGATAACGGACTGGTTCCACGCGTGTGATGTCGTCCAGAGCGAAGATCGAGGTGATGGCCGGGCCAGTGGAATAGTCCGTCGTGGTGTCCCAGGAGGTTGATCCGACCAGCGCTTCGCTGTTGGTGCGCACGTTGGTCCCCAGGCGCTTGGACAGTCTGGGCAGTGTCCGATGGATGTCGCGGCAGCGGAAGAGCAGCTTCATGGTGCCGAGCGCATGGGCGGAGACAACGACTCCCCGCGTGCGCACTCTCTGGGTGGCCCGCGCCCATGGAGCAGCCGTCGAGCGCCGGTAGACCACCTCATAGCGCGCGTTATCGGCCTGGCCGTCGGGCAGGGGCCGGATATCGACGACCTCGGCTTCCGCCTGGATGGTCGCGCCCCATTTTTCGGCAAAGTACAGATAATTCTTCAGAAGGGTGTTCTTCGCGCCGTGACGGCAGCCCACCATGCAGCCGCCGCAGCCGTTACAGCCGGTGCGCTCCGGTCCTTCGCCGTCGAAGTAGGGGTCAGGCACCGCCTTGCCGGGGTCGCCGAAAAAGATGCCGACATTGGCCAATGTGAAGGTGTTGCCCCTGCCATGTTCTTCGGCGATTTCCTGAAGCACCCGGTCGGCCGGGGTGAAGAAGGGATTGGGCGCCGCGCCGAGCATCCTCCGCGCTGTATCGTAGTGCGGACGGAGGATGGCCCTCCAGTCCGCCAGATGCCTCCAGCCGGGCGCGTCAAACAGCTCTTCGCCGGGTTCCATCAGGACGTTAGCGTAGACCAGGCTGCCGCCGCCGACGCCGCTGCCGTGCAGCACCATGATGTCCTTCAGCAGGCTAATCTGCTGGATGCCGAAACAGCGCGCGAGTGGCAGCCACAAATACTTGAAGATGTTCCAGTTGGTGCGGGAAGTCTTCATCCCGAAAGCGTTTGCCGCGCTCGAGAACCAGGACAGAATGTCCTTTTTCTGTCAGGCGCATGGCGGAAACGCTCCCGCCAAACCCCGACCCGACGACCACATAATCCCATACTTTCGTATCAAGTTTCATAAGGTCCACCGGCAACCACCATTGACTTTGATTGTACCCACTTTCACGAATATTCGGGGTATGCTAGGGGGACTCGCGCTTTGATGGAGATGGCTAGATGAGTACGACCGTCCGCGTGCTGCTGCGCGAGGCAGCGGGACGCCTGACACCCGTCAGCGACTCGGGATCGAGCGACGCGCAGGCCCTGCTGCGCTTCGTCCTGGGCACAGACCGGGCCTGGCTGATCGCACATCCTGACGCAGAGATCAATGCCAGCCAACGCGCGCAGTTCGATGCGCTGGTCGAACGCGCAGCGTCTGGTGAACCCCTGCCATACCTGCTGGGACGCTGGCCCTTCTACGATCGCGATTTTATCGTGACGCCAGCCGTGCTCATCCCGCGGCCAGAGACGGAACTGCTGCTCGAACAGGCGCTCGCCTTCTCAGTCGATCGCGCACTCACCGCCATCGACGTGGGTACCGGCAGCGGTGCTCTGGCCGTAACTCTCGCAGCCCTGCGACCGCGCGCTGAGGTTTTCGCGACTGATGCCAGCGCCGATGCTCTGGTCGTCGCGCGGCAGAATGCATGCCTGTACGATGCGCCCGTTACTTTCCTCCTCGGCGACCTGCTGACTCCGCTGATCGAACGGCGTGTGCACAGCGATCTGATCATGGCCAACCTGCCCTACATCCCGTCAGACGAGGTCGACCGCCTCCCGGTCAGCAAGCACGAACCGCGCCAGGCTCTGGATGGGGGCCGGGACGGGTTGGACCTGATCCGCCGTCTGCTGGTGCAGGTGCTGTTGGTCCTGAACCCGGGAGGCCTGGTTTTGTTGGAATTCATGTCCGGCCAGGGCGAAACCGTGGCCGCTGAAGCTCGTCGGTTACTTCCAAATGCGGCGGTCGAGATCCTCCATGACTATGCCGGCCATGATCGAATCGCGTGCGTTCGCCCGCTGGTCGCTGCAAAATCCTAGGTGAAGAGAACTGCCGCGCTGCATCTTGCAAAGCGCCGCGCCTATGCTAGAATATCCCTCCATATGGGCAGTTAGCTCAACTGGTAGAGCACTCCTTTGACGTGGGAGTGGTTAGAGGTTCGAGTCCTCTACTGCCCACCCCGAAAAAGCGACCACTTGCAGGTCGCTTTTTTGCATATACGCCACAATTTTCTTTGGAAGTGCAAATAGTTTTACGCTTACTTCCGAACAATGAAGTTACAATCTATAACAATTGTCATCAACGCTGAAGCGCGCGAAATCATGGGCTCCAGTGAAGATGAACTGCGACTCAAGAGAAAATGACATGGATGCCTCAAAGCGCTCCGGTAGTTCCCCACAATACAAATTTCTGATCCTCGATGCCACACATGCGATAGATCGCTTCGTCGCGCAATACCTTCGTGACGAGGGCGGCATATCGTTTGACTGGCGGAGTACCACGACGATTGAGGAGCTTGAACATGCGCTGAGTGGGGCAGTTGACCTGATCCTCTGCAATCTTGATGCGCCGCAGACGGACCTTGCAGATGCCATCGGGGTTGCTCAGCGCCTTCGCCCGGATGCTCCAGTCATTGTCGTCGCTGCACATCCGACCGTACAGGATGCCGTCAGAGTGATGCGCCTGGGGCACGCGGTCTGGTCGATGCTTCGGATCCTCAAGGCTTCCTCGAGATCGTTCGGCAGGAACTGGACGCTCTCGCGGCAGTAGCAGTACGTGAAGCCATGCAGGCTGATTCATCGCGCGATGAGGAGACCTACTGGCGAAAACGGGCTGAAGAGGCGCTGCGCCAGAGCGAAGAGAAGATTCGTGCACTTCTCGATAATATGGCCGATGTGGTCTGGTCTGCCGAGCTGCCAGCGTTCCAGATGATCTATCTGAACCGAGCGGCCGAGAGCTTGTATGGCAGACCAAGGGCGGATTTCTACGGCGATAGCGATTTGTGGATGAAAGTCGTTCATCCCGATGATGCCGCCCTGGTCAAGGAGATGGAAGAGGCTGTCCTTCGGCAGGGTTATCGTCAGGCCGACTACCGCATCGTCCGGCCTGACGGAGAGCCGCGGTGGATCCACGACCGGGCCTGGTTGGTGCGTGATGACCAGGGACACCCGATTCGTCTTGAAGGCATCGCGAGCGACATCACGGCCCGCAAGGAAGCCGAAAACGCTCTGCGCACCAGCGAAGAGAAGTACCGCAGCCTCGTCAACAGCTCTGATGCCTCGATCGTGATGGTCGATCGGGATGGACGTCAGCTCTATCTGAACGAAGTCGCGGCGCGAGCCTTTGGCAAATCGCCCGAGATGCTTGTAGGTTCATCTATTCACGATCTGATTCCGACTTCCCACGCTGACGACATTCTGGATGATGTTCGGAAGGTGATCGACAGCAACAGCGGCATGACGCTTGAACCGTCCACCGTCGTTGGGGGCGCGCCCACCTGGTTCCGAACCAGCATTCAGCCTGTTCGAGATGGCTTCGGGAAACCTTTTGCGGCGCTGATCCATGCCTCGGAGATTACGGATCGGAAGCAGGCTGAACTGGCGCTCCAGGCCAGCGAGGCGCGCTATCGCAGCATCGTCGAGGATCAGTCTGAGTTAATCTGCCGGTACGACAAGAATCTGAACCTGACCTTCGGAAATGCGGCTTACTGCAGAGCCTACGGGTTGGAACCCAACGAGCTCGTTGGCAAATCTATCCTTGCCGGCATCCCCGTGGACTTGCATGAGCAAAGCCGCACCTACATTCGGTCGTTGACGCGTGAGAACCCCGTTTCCGTCTCCGTTCATCCGATGATCCAGGGCGACGGAGCGGTGCGCTGGGTGGAATGGAAAGATCGCGTCTTCCTGGACGAACGGGGGGACATCTTCGAATACCAGGGCGTCGGCCGAGACATCACCGACCAGAAGCATGTAGAAGATGCCTTGCAGCAAAGCGAGGAACGCATGCGGCTGTTCGTCGAACATGCGCCGGCGGCCATCGCCGTCTTCGACCGGGACATGCGCTATATGGTCGTGAGCCGGCGCTGGCTGGAGGACTATCGGCTGGGCGAAATCGACGTTGTGGGACGATCCCATTATGAGGTGTTCCCGGAAATTCCTGAGCGATTGAAGGAAATTCACCGCCGCTGCCTGCAGGGTGCTGTGGAAAAGAGCGATGCGGACCTGTTCCCGCGCGCCGATGGAACCGGCGATTGGGTGCGTTGGGAAATTCGCCCCTGGCGTGATCACCGCGGAGAAGTTGGCGGCATTCTGCTCTTTTCGGAAGTTGTCACCGAGCGTGTCGAGGCGGAGCTCGCCCTGCGCGCCAGTGAAGAGAAATACCGCAGCCTGGTGGAAAGTTCGGACGCGAGCATCGCCATGGTTGACGCGAACGGTACGATGCTGTACGCGAACGATCTCGCTGCCCAGCAGTTATCGATGAAACCGGAACAGATGACCGGCAAGAACATCCATCAACTCTTTCCTCTCGACGTTGCGGGTTATCAGCTTTCCTCGATTCGCGAGGCTATCAGGACGGGGGCGGGGCTGGTCCATGAGGCGCCAACGGTGCTAGATGGACAGGAGTTCTGGTACCGCACCAGTATTCAGCCTGTGCGGGACGCCACCGGACATATTTACGCAGGCCTCATCCACGCTTCCGATATCTCGCGCGCCAAGGCCCAGGAGGCCGCGCTGCGCCAGAGCGAATCGCAGTTCCAGCAGTTCATGCGCCATTTGCCGGGCGCAGTCTACATCAGTGATGCCGACAACCGGATCATCTACTGTAACGATCAGTACGCGCAGGTCTGTGGGCTTACGGTAGAAGAACTGACCGGGGCGAACAACTATGAGCTGATGCCCGAAGAAGCCGCTGCGACGTATCGGCGCGAAAATGCGCAGGTTCTTGCCGAGAACCGGGCGATGGAATTCGCTCACACCGATCCGACCGGCGCCGAGCCTTCTCACTACCTGACCATCAAGTTTCCGATTCCTCGGACCGACCGGCCGTCGCTCCTTGGCGCCATCAGTCTGGATATCACTCGCGAGAAGCAGGCTGAGGATGCGCTGCGCCAGAGCGAAGCCTATCTGCGGTCACTGATCGAGTCTCAGACGGCCTTCAACCTTCGCGTCGACATGGAAGGCAAGATAACCTATTGCAACGAGCGTTATCGCCGGCACTTCAGTTGGATCGAGAACAGCATTGTTGGCTCGTCCTCACTGACATTCATATGGCCCGACGATCATCCCATGGTGTATTTGGCCGTCGCAGACTGCTTTGAGCATCCTGGCAAACCGGTACAGGTCGAGCTTCGCAAACCGACCGAGGATGGCGGCTACATCTGGACGCTGTGGGAGTTTATAACCGTCCAGGACAGCGAAGGGATTGTGACCGAGATCCACTGCGTCGGGTTCGATATCAGCCAGCAGAAACAAGCGGAAGTGGCTTTGCAGGAAGCCAAAGACACCCTGGAGCAGCGCGTCATCGAGCGGACCGCTGAGCTGGCGCGCGCCAAAGACCGCATCGAAGCCATCATCAATCACAGCGGGGACGGGATCTTGCTGCTGGACACCGAACTGGGCATCCAGCAGGCGAATTATGCCTTCGCCGAAATGTTTGGCGCTGACGTGGATAGCTATTTTGGGCAGAAGCTGTCGGCCTATTTCACGATGGAGCAGCCCGGCGATTTTGACGCTGTCGTGCATGAAAGTGCGTCGATGCATCTGACTCGGCAGGTTGAGGCGCGGGCGAGGCGAGCTGACGGCCTCGAACTTCACGTCGAGATCAACATTGCACCCGTCAACCGCTCAGAGAATACCGTACGTAATCTGGTATGCATTGTCCGAGACATCACCGAGCGCAGGCGGGCCGAGACTGCACTTCGCGAGAGCGAAGAGCGCTACAGGTTGCTCGCGGAGAATGTATCCGATGTCATTATCAAGACCACCCCGGATGGTACGATCACTTTTGTGACGCCCGCAAGCTATCAACTGGTCGGACACACTCCCGACCAGTTGATCGGGACGCACGTTAACCCACTGCTTCACCCCGATGATGTGAATGTGGCCAGAGACAAGAGATCACAGGTCTTGAACTCCAATGCGTCGTATTACTTGAATTCATATCGGCTTCGTCACACAGACGGCAGTTACATCTGGGCGGAAGTCACGAACACAATCATGCGCGACGAGCACACCGGTGAACCGCTGGAAGTGATCGGCATCGTGCACGATATTACGGAACGAAAGCGTGCCGAGGATGCCCTCCGCGAGAGCGAGGAACGTTACCGTCTGCTGGCAGAAAACGTCAACGACGTCATCATCAAACTGGGACCGGATGGCGGGGTTGTCTTCGTGACTTCCTCAATCTATGGCCTGGGTGGGTACCAGCCTGAGGAATTCATCGGACACTCCGGCTTCGACTTCGTTCACCCTGACGACGCTCCCCGTTCTACAGAAATCATGCTGAAAGCGATCGCTTCAGGCGCGGCCACATTTACCCTGACTGAACGTGTCCGCCATAAGGCAGGGCACTACCTGTGGGCAGAGGTCACAAACACGAATGTCTACGACCCAGAAACCGGCGCGCTGGTGGAGATGGTCGGAGTCCAGCGCAAAATCACGGCGCGAAGGCAGGCAGAAGAAGCTCTCCGTGAAAGTGAGGAACGGTACCGACTGCTGGCCGAGAACATCAGGGATGTGATCATAAAGTTCAACATCGAAGGCGTGATCACATTTGCTACACCTTCTTGGTTTGAACAGACCGGTTACACTCATGACGAACTTGTCGGACGCTACGGCGGCGAGTTCCTGCATCCGGCTGATCTCCCTGAAGTGCGGGAAAAGCGGAGTCATGCGCTCGCGAAGGCGACACAGTTTTACACAGTGAGTTATCGTCTGCGACACCGGAATGGTCACTACATCTGGGTTGAGACAACCAACACCGTTGTCCATGACCCTGTTAACGGACAGCCGCTGGAAATCATCGCGATCATCCACGACATCACCGAGCGCAGGCAGGCCGAAGAAGCGCTGCGAGAGAGTGAAGAGAAGTTCCGACGATACATTGAGTCTGCGCCGGTGGCGACGATCATCGCCGATGGGCAGGGGAAGATTGTGTTGGCAAACCGCCAGGCCGTTCATCTGCTGGGATACACGCTTGAAGAGCTGGAAGGGCAGACGGTCGAAACCCTGGTGCCGATCGCATCGCGGGAGAACCATGTCGGCTATCGCGCCTCTGCTACAGCGAACACTGATAAGCGCCGAACCCTGACGATGGAGCTGGTGGCGCAGCGCAAGGATGGCAGCGTCTTCCCGGTCGATATTCAGCTCAGCTATATCGATACCCCGGACGGCACAATGGTCATGAGTTACATCGTTGACATCACGCAGCGGAAACAGGCAGAAGAAGCGCTGAAACAGGCCCTGGCGCAGGAAAAGGAACTGGGAGAACTCAAGTCGCGCTTTGTCTCCATGGCATCACACGAATTCAGAACGCCGCTCGCCGCCATTCTGGCAACAACAGAGACATTGACCTTCTATCGCGATAGAATGGATAAGACACAGATCGACGAACGGCTTGATCGCATTCGTCAGCAGGTCTCCCACATGAAAGACATCATGGAAGACGTCCTTCAATTGGCGCGCATCCAGGCCGGGCGAGTGGAGTTCAAGCCAGAATCGGGCGACGTCCATTCGCTGTGTCAGGAAATCGTCGAGGAGTTTGCCAGCCAGGCTGAATTCAGCGGACGGATTGTCTACGAATGCCCCATCTCACCCGTCCATGCGGTTTTCGACCGGCGGTTGATGCGCCAGGTGATCAGCAATCTTGTCCACAACGCGGTGAAGTATTCGACTACGGATAAGCCCGTTTACGTGACCCTGAGCCACGACGACGGCCAGGTTACGCTGATTGTGAAAGATGAAGGAATCGGGATTCCGGCTGAGGACCTGAAGCACCTGTACGAACCGTTCCATCGTGCGCGGAATGTTGGCACAATTTCAGGAACCGGGCTGGGGCTGAGCATCTCGAAGCAAGCGGTTGAGCTTCATGCCGGGACCATCACTGTAGAGAGTGAGGTCGGAATGGGAACCACGTTCACGGCCGTAATACCGAAGACACCTCCGAAGGACGACCGACATGGCCAGATTGCTGGTGATTGAAGACGACACGCATATTCGTAACGAGGTGATGGACTGGTTCCAGTTTGAGGGGTTTGACGTCATTGGCGCGGCGAATGGACGGCAGGGGCTTGAAGCCGTGCGCGAGCATTCGCCCGATGTCATCCTGTGCGACATCTCCATGCCCGAAATGGATGGGCACGATGTCCTGATCGGGCTGCGCTCAAATTCGGAATACAGTCATATTCCGTTCATCTTTCTCACCGCAGCGGCCGACCGGGAGTCGATGCGTAGAGGCATGACACTGGGAGCGGATGATTATCTGACCAAACCCTTCAGTCGTGACGAGGTCTTGAACGCTGTTTACACGCGCCTGGACATGAAGTCGGCGCAGGATGAGCGCCTCCACACGCAGCTCGACCTCATGGACAGCCTGCTGGCCGAGGAACGCGCGAAGCTTCTGCTGAAATCGCGCCTGGTAGCGATTTTCTCGCACGACTTTCGCAACCCGCTGGCGTCCGTCCTGGCGTCGTCCAACATCCTGCGAAACTATGAGGATCGGCTGACGCCGGAGCGAAAACGCCATCAGCTCGATCGCATCGATGGCTCCGTTCAACAGCTTCTGCATATGCTTGACGACATGATTGTCGTTGCCGAGGTGGAAGGGGGATATCTCCAATTCATTCCCCAACCGCTCGATCTGAACGCATTTGTCGAAAGCATTATCGGTGACTTTCGCTTGATTGATGAAGACAACCATCCGGTGCAGTTTCGCAGCCTGGTGTACGGCGAATACGAGCTCGACTCCAAGCTTCTGCGTCACATCCTCACCAACCTGATCTCAAACGCGATCAAGTATTCTTCTTCTGGCAAACCCATCTCCATCACCCTGGATGCCCAGGATGGGACTCTGCAACTGGTGGTTGAAGATCAGGGAATCGGCATTCCTGAAGAAGGGATAGCGCGTCTTTTTAAAGCTTTCTACCGGGCGGATAACGCCAAGGGCATCAAGGGAACCGGACTGGGGTTGAACATCGTCAAGGAGTGCGTCAGCCAGCACAACGGTGAGATTAAAGTGGAAAGCGCCGTGAACCAGGGAACGCGATTTATCGTGCGGCTGCCACTGATCCTGGCTAGTACTGCGTCGGCATGGGAAGGACGAGGGTTTTCGGTAGAGGCGGGGCAATGTGCCCGCCCACCATTCTGAGAAGCAGAGACGAGAGACACGGTGAGCCGCGTCTCTCGTTTTATTTTTGCGTGAGGATAAGAGCGCTTCCAAGATCCGGGCGAAGCTGTTGAAGGACGCTACTTGTCCAAAATGCCGAGAATCGGGAGCGAAATTTCGTAAATCGGAATTGTTGCGATCAGATCGCGATGTCGTTATACTCGAAATTGTATCCAATCCTAAGGAGGGGCGACATGAGAAAATACCTGTTTTTGAGTGTGTTAATCCTCGCAGTTGTTCTTTCAGTATCCACTGCCTTCGCCCAGGATGAGGGTCCCCGTATTGCTTTGTTCAACCCGCTCGGCAACAACGAGTATGTGCGCAACGCGGAACTCGGTGTGCGCAGCATCATCGAGGCTGCGGGCGGCACGGTCGACGCGTTCGACGCCGGTTTCAACCCTGAAGAACAGTTGAACCAGCTGAACGATGCGATCACCTCTGGCGGCTTTGACGCCTTCATCATCTACTCGGTGGATGGCGTCGGTATCACCGTCGGCGTGGACGCCGCTGCGGAGGCCGGGATCCCGGTGATCAGCCTGGACGCGCCCATCAACCCGGACCGCCGCACGCTGGTTCCCTACAAGAATGTTGCCGGTCAGATCGCTCGTACGGGCGTCGGCGACGGTGAGCAGATCGGTAGGGCGATTGTGATGGCGTGCGAAGGCGTCGATCCCTGTGAGGTCGCGTTCCTGATTGGCTTCCAGGGTTTCCCGCTCGACCTGGACCGTCTGGAAGCGATCGAGGGCATCATCGTCGACTACCCGAACATCAGCATCGTCACCGTTCAGGAAGCCGCCTACCTGGAAGAAACCGGTTATGAAGTCTCGACCGATATCCTCCAGGCGAATCCCGGCATCGACGTGTTTGCCTCGGTAGGCGATCAGATGACGCTGGGTTCTGAGCTGGCCGTTGAAGATGCCGGCCTGGTGGGCCAGGTCAAGCTGATTGGCAATGGTGCCAGCCAGGACGGATACAATGCCGTTGCCGAGGGGCGCTGGTTCGCGACCGTTGCCAACCTGCCGTACACCAATGGCCAGATTGCCGCTCAGATGGCGCTCCAGGCGATTGCCGGTGAGCTGCTGATCCGCTCGGTCAACATGTATGACCAGTCCCCGCCGATCCCGCCGAGCGGTGCGGTCATCACCCAGGAAAACGTCGCGGAATTCGAGCCGCAGTGGTGATGCGGCAGTGACTGCGCAGCCGATTGTCGAAGCGCGAGGAATTTCCAAGCGTTTTCAGGCGGTGCAGGCGCTCGACGACGTGAACGTAATCGTCAACCAGGGCGAAATCCATGCCCTGGTTGGCGAAAACGGCGCAGGCAAATCGACGCTTGGCAAGGTCATCAGTGGGATTGTGCGTGCGGACGCCGGCACTCTGCTGGTCAAGGGGCGGCCTGTCTCCTATAGCGATCCTCATGCCGCGCTTCAGGACGGCATTACCACCATCTCCCAGGAGATCTCGCTGCTCACGCGCCAGACCGTCCTGGAAAACGTCCTGCTGGGCCAGGAGATCGTCCGGTCAGGGTTGTTAAACAGGCGGGCCATGCTCCAACGCTTCGAAGAATTGCAGGCGCTGGCCGGCTTTTCGCTCGATCCGGATGCCAGAGTAGGGCAGCTTCGCGCCGCCGATCAGAAAAAAGTCGAGGTGATGCAGGCAATTGCCCGCAACGCCGATCTGGTCGTCATGGACGAGCCGACGGCCATGCTTCCGGATAACGAGACGGTTATCTTTCTCGACATGGTGCGCCGGCTCAAGGCCATGGGGCGCACGATTATCTTCATCTCACACTTTTTGCAGGAGGTCCTGGATCTGGCCGATTCGGTGACCGTCATGCGCAATGGCCGCACCGTGCGTACGGCCCGCGCCGCCGATGAGACGCCCGACAGTCTGGTAACGGCCATGCTGGGCAAAAGTATCGCCAACATGTACCCACCCAGGGCGCTGCCGCCGCCAGACGCACCGGTCGTATACCGAGTCAGTGGACTGACGAGTTCGTTCCTGTCGCCGGTGTCCATCCAGATCCGCGCCGGTGAGATTGTGGGCATGGCCGGGTTGGTGGGGAGTGGGCGTTCGCGACTGGCGCGTACGCTGTTCGGCGCCGAGCCGGCCACCGGCGGGCGCATGGAGATCAATGGGCAGGTCGTGACGATCCGCTCGCCGTCGGATGCCATCAAGGCCGGCATCTATCTGCTTCCCGAAAGCCGCAAAGAGCAGGGGTTGCTGCTAAAACAGACGGCGCGACAGAATGTGACGCTGCCACATCTTGGGGGGCTGTCGAACCTCGGAGGATGGCTGCACAGCCGCCGCGAGTCGCGAGAAGTGGTCGAAATTCTTCAGTCGCTGAATGTTCAGCCGCACTCGCCGAACCAGCGTGTCAGCCGGTTTTCCGGTGGCAACCAGCAGAAAGTGCTGTTCAGCAAGTGGCTGCTGCGCCGTCCAACGGTCTTCATGATTGACGAGCCCACACGGGGTATCGACGTGGGCGCAAAGCAGTCGATCTATCAACTCATTGCTGATCTGGCAGCCCAGGGCATGGCCATCCTGCTGATCTCATCGGAAATAGAGGAAATCCTGGGGCTGGCGCATCGGGTACTGGTCATGCGCCTGGGACAGATCGTGGCGGAAGTCCAATCGGTCGACGGTGAGCTGAATCAGAGTGCAATCATGCGCGCGGCATTTGGCGCTGAAACCCACGCCGATCCCCTAAAGGAACAATCATGAGCCTGCTGAACCGCGCTAAGCGCGCCGAACCCCGCAGCCTCAGTGCCATTCTGCTCGACTACGGCATCGTGATCGGTTTCGTGGCGCTGTTCATGCTTCTGACATTTCAGACGGAAGCCTTCCTGACGCCGCGTAACCAGTTGAACATTCTCGATCAAGCCCATCAGATCGGCCTGATGGCGGTCGCGGTGACGGTGGTGATTATTGCCGGTGGCTTTGACCTCTCGATGGGTGCGATCTTTGCCATGTCCGGGGTGATCGCGGCCTTCGTCGCGCGCGACCTGGGCCAGACCGAGGCTTTCGCCGGCGCTGCCCCTTACTTGGGCTGGATCGCCGGTGTGGCGACCGGCGCACTGCTCGGCCTGCTAAACGGCATCCTGGTGACCTTCCTGCAAATCAACACCTTCGTCGCCACGCTGGCATCAGGCATCGTCATTCGAGGTCTGGCACTGATCATCACCCAGGCGGAACAGGTTCGTGTGCCGGATGATGCCTTTTCTGCGCTGGCGCGCGGCGGGATCGGCGATTTCCGCAACACGATCTTCATCTGGCTGGGTTTCGCACTGCTGATGACGCTGATGCTGACGCGAACCCGCCTGGGGCGCTACATCTTCGCCTCTGGCGATAACCCCGAAGCGGCGCGCCTGGCCGGCATCAACGTCAATCTGGTGCGTACGATCGCCTTCGGCATCAGCGGGTTTGCTGCCGGGCTGGCCGGGGTTATCTCCGCCTCGAAGTTCCAGAAGGCGCAGAACGATGCAGGGCAGGGCCTAGAACTGATCGCCATTGCCGCGGTGGTCATCGGTGGCACCAGCATCATGGGCGGTGAAGGCGCGGTCTGGCGGACGGTGCTTGGCGTGCTGCTGCTCCGCTTAATCGCAAACGGCTTCAACCTGGCCAATGTGGACACGTTCTATCAGGATGTGTTTCAGGGCCTGATCATTCTTCTGGCAGTTGCACTGGATGCCCTGCGCCACCGCCGTCGCTGACTCATTGAATCCAGCGGGGCGCATTTCGTACGGCGTCTGAACGTAACCGTTATTCTCATTTAAGGACAGACACGACATCATGATTCGTCTGACAGTGCTATACAACCTTCCGCCGGGCAGTGACGAAGAGGCTTTCTTGCAGTGGCGCATGACCGACCATCAGACGGCCAATTCCAGCATGCCAGGCGTAATGCGGACTGATTTTGCGCGCATCGACGGTCGTTTTCCTTCTGAACTGCCGCTCCCTTACCGCTTCATGACGACGGCGGACTGGCCGGACCGCGCCAGCTTTGAGGCGGCGTTCTACGACCCCCAGGCGCTGGCGGAACTGGAGGAAAACCTCAAGAAGATCGCCGACCCGCTGTTTATGATCAGTGAGATTTTGACCGAGACGAAAAACGTTTAGGAGGTACGATGCCAAGCCCACAACGCCTTGACAAGCTGCGCGCCGTGCTACAGGCCGAGAATCTCGACGCTGCAGCGCTCATTCCCGGTTCCAATTTTCGCTATCTGACCGCCTCAGTTCATTACCTGATGGAGCGCCCGCTGGTGCTGTTTGTCCCGCGTGAGGGGCGACCGGCGCTGGTCATCCCTCACCTGGAGACGGAGCTGTTCACCAGTCACGGGTTCGATGCCGAATTGTTCCCCTGGGCGGACGGACAGGGCTACGCCGCGGCATTCAGCGCGGCTCTTCAGTCATTGGGACTGGGCGGCAAAACAGTGGGGGTCGAGGGGCAGTTGATGCGCTTCTTCGAAGTGGAAGCCATCCGCGCCGCCGCGCCTGGCATCAACGTCGTCGACAGCCACCACGCCATCTCCTCGATTCGCCTGCGCAAAGATGCGGAGGAGATCGCCGCACTGCGCAAAGCTATCCAGATCTCGGAAGCGGCGCTGGCCCGCACGCTCGAAGAGGTCAAGGTCGGCATGACCGAGCGTGAGGTGCTTACCCGGCTGGTGAGCTTCATGTCTGAGCTGGGTGGGGAAGGCGTGTCGTTTGAGCCGATCGTGCTGGCTGCCGACAACTCCTCGAAACCACACGGCAAGGTGCGCAACGACTATGCCATTCGCTCCGGCGACCCGCTGCTCTTCGATTTCGGCTGCACAATCGGCGGCTATCACGCCGACATCACCCGTACCGTCTTTGTCGGCGAGCCTTCGGCGGAACACCGGGCGATCTACGCGGCAGTGCTGGCGGCCAATGAACGCGGACGCAAGACCGCGCGCCCTGGCATCGCCGCCAAAGAGGTCGATGCCCAGACGGCGCAGACGCTGCGCGATGCCGGCTATGCTGACCTGATCGCGCACCGTACCGGTCACGGTCTCGGCCTGGACGTTCACGAAGCGCCGTACATTTCGCCGGACAGCACGACGGTTCTGGAGCCAGGCATGGTCTTCACCATCGAGCCGGGCCTGTACCGCGCCGGCAGCGTGGGCATTCGCATCGAAGACAATGTGGTGGTGACCGAAGACGGCTGCGAGTCGCTTTCGACGTTCACGCGGGATTTGTTGGTCGTCGGATGACGAAACCGGGCGTCCAGACGTACGGCGGCGCAGGGACATCTCTTGGGATGTCCCATGTGCACCAAGTTTGCGACTGATCGACGCCATCAGAATAGCGATTGTCGCGTTGTCCGCCGGGTGTTGAAACACCCGGCTACCCGAAAAGACAGGTCCACTAAAGGGACCAAGAACGCAGGCGTTGGGGAAGCCCCTTCAGTGGGCTTGTCGGTTGGTAGCCGAGGCGCTTTAGCCCTCGGCGGCTCCCGTAACCCTAAACATGGTACCTATGGGACGAAGCAGGCCTCGTTCCTACGAAGGCGTTGCGAAGCGCGACAGCAGGAAGGGCTCCATCGGGAATGTGCGGGCAGCCCCATAAGCGATCGTTTCGGCGACGAGCTGCCCGCCGATCGGCGAGTGCATGATCCCTTCGCCGCCCCAGCCGCACGAGTTGACGAAGCCGGGGACGCCGTCTACAGGACCCAGGATAGGACGATGATCGGGCGAGAGCGAACGCATACCACTCCATCCATAGGCGATCCCAACCTCCGCCACGCCGGGGAGGCGGTGGACGACTCGGTCGAACACCTCGTCGAGGTACGTCCAGTCGATTCCATCCGCGGCGGCGGGCAGTTTGCGCTTGCCTGTGCCTATCAGCAAGCCGGAGTGCTCCTTTCGGAAGTACCATTCGGTCGCTGCGTCCCACACGAACGGACAGGCGTCGTCGGGGATTGACGGGAAGGCGTCGGTGACGAAGACATTACGCACGCGGTTGGCGATCGGAATATCGATGCCGACCCACGAGCCCACCAGTGCCGCATCAGCGCCGGCCGCATTCACCACCCAGCGCGTTTGAACGACGCCATCGGTGGTTTCTACGGCGGCGATTCGCCCGTTTTCGTGCCGGATGCCGGCGGCACGTGCGCCCTGGCAGATCTCGACGCCCAGTTCGCGCGCCCGCGTCTGGTAGCCCATCATGATCGACTGCGCTTCGATGACGCCGTCTTCCGCGCCGTACACGCCAAACGCCAGATCGTCGGCGTGAATGGCCGGGAAACGCCGCCTGATTTCTTCCGTGCTCCAGCGTTCGCAGGTGACCCCCAGTCCTTCGCGCATCTCCTGGAGTGCCTGCTCCTCCGGCGCGGTCTCGTGCGTCGCCAGCGACAGCGTTCCGATGCGGTGGTATTCCGGGCTGACGCCGAACTCGTCCTCAAAGCGTATGAAGCGTTCGAAGCAGTACTGGGAGAAACGCACCTGCCATTCCGTCCAGACCTGGAGCATGAGCATCGACGCCGAGCGGCCGGACGATCCCGCGCCGATAAATGCCTGCTCCACGACGACGACATCGCGGATGCCCAGTGCGGCCAGATGGTAGGCGGCGCTCAAGCCCTGTACGCCCGCGCCAATGACGACAACCTCGGCGGTGTGTTTCATGCTGGTAGTCCCCAAGTGATTCGCAGCAGCATTGGTTCAGCAGGTGATTGAATGACGAGTGATACTAGCTTACAAAAAGCACTGGAGCTACACAAACGCCTTCTCGTCGTGGACTGCCATCACGACATTGCAATGGACATCGCTCACCGCCACCTGCGCGGCGACAACGGCGTGCTCTCCGGCGAATGGGCCGACCTGCTCGAACAGGGCGGGGTGAAGGTGCAGATCCTGCCCATTTTCATCGAGGACATTTTCCTGCCTGGGCTGGGTCTGCGTGAGATTCTGCGGGCCGCCGAAGCGCTGCTGTCCGACCTGGATGCCGACAGCAGTCGGATGGCCCTGGCGACCGACATGGCCGGGATCGACGCCGTCCTGGCTTCGGGGCGAACGGCCGGTGTGATGGCGCTCGAAGGCTGCGACGGCCTGGGCGGCGACCCGGCGCTCCTGCGGCTGATGTACCGCCTGGGTGTTCGCATGGTGGCTTTCACCTGGGAGCGGCGCAACGAGTTCGCCGACGGGACCGGCATTGGCAACCCCGGCGGGCTGACCGCTGCAGGGCGCAAAGCGCTGGTGGAGATGTTCGACCACCACGTCCTGTGCGATGTCAGCCACCTGGCCGAGCCGAGCTTCTGGGACGTCATGAAACTGGCGCGCGGGCCGATCATCGCCTCGCACAGCAACGCCCGCGCAGTCTGTGAGCACCCGCGCAACCTGACCGACGCGCAGATCCGCGCGCTTGCCGAGTCGGGCGGGGTGATCGGCCTGAATTTCTTCGGCCGCTACATCCACGCCGAGACGCCGACGCTGGAAGGGCTGCTGGCTCACATGGAGCACATCGCCGACCTGGTCGGCCTGGAGCATGTGGGTCTCGGTCCCGACTTCCTGGAAAAGCCGCTGCGCGATCTGGCCAAAGTGTCGCTGGCGAATGGGCCTTTTGATACCGCCTTGCTCGACAACTGGATACCGGATTGTCAGAACATTAATGAGCTGCCGCGCTTCACCGCGCTGCTGGTGGAAAAGGGCTACAGTGAACCGGAAATTGCCGGTGTTCTCGGTCAGAACTGGATGCGCGTCTTCCGTCAGGTCTGGGGAGAATAAGCCATGCTTGTGACGGCTGGAACAAAGTTGACAAAGCGCGCGGACGCATGTTATGTGTCGATTGTATCCAATTTCCGCGCGACTCGTCCTTTCGCGTTCACCTGTTCCATCGCATCGGGCTGCAAGGTCATCACACTCGATGAATGAGCCACTCAGTGATCTGACGCTGTCGCACGATACTATCCTCGCGGAAGTGGTCGCCGAGCTGCGCCGGCTGATCCTCAGCCGGGCATACAAGCCGGGCGATCGTCTCGTGCAGAACGACCTCGCAGAGCAGCTTGGCGTCAGTCGCACGCCCATTCGCGAAGCCCTTCATCAGCTCGCCAAGGAAGGCCTGGTGACGATCTCCCCCTATCGTGGGGCATCGGTTGCGTCCTTTGAGCCCGCCGATCTGGAAGGCATTTATCACATCCGCATCGCGCTGGAGAGCTACGCCGCCCGGCTGGTTGCGCGGAACATTACGTCGCAGGAGATCGCGACGCTCCGCGAGATTCTGGCGGAGATGGAGCGCGCCTACAACGACGGCGAACCCGACGTGCTGCTGGAGGTGAATCGCAAGTTCTATATGCACATGTATCAGGCAACACGGCAGCCGAGATTGTACGAGATGATCATCAACCATCTCGACCTGTCGCGTCAGTATCGCCGGCTGTATTTCTACATCGAGCATCTGGCGGCCAATACCGTCCAGGAACATGTCAAGATGATCGAGGCGATGGCATCAGGTGACGAGAACGCGGCCGACATGCTGATGCGCACCGGGTTGGAAGCGACGGCTAAGGGTCTGCTCAATGCCTTGATGCAGTCCGAGTCAGAACGCTCGTCAAAATAGCGGCGATTCGCTGAAGGGGGGACATGGGGAAGGAACTGAAGCGACATGGTAAGGCAGCCTATCGTTCAGATCGCTATTGCACAGCACCACGGTTCAGCAGTCAGGAGAGATGCAGGATGAAAGCTCTACCCCGCTTGCTCATGGTTCTTCTCGTCGTCATGCTCGCCGTCAGCGCGGTTTCCGCACAGGACGACGTGCGCAATCTGCGTGTCACCTTCTCGTGGCCCAACTATATCGATCCGGCCGTCGGCAGCGACTTCGCCAGCTCCACGTCGCTGGTCAATCTGTACGACTCGCTGGTCTTCCCAATGGGCGACGGTTCGGTCAGCCAGTGGCTCGCCGAGTCGTGGACGATCTCCGATGATGGCCTGACCTATACCTTCACGCTGCGTCAGGGCGTCATGTTCCATGACGGGACTGAACTGCTGGCCAGCGACGTCGTCTACAGCTTCAACCGCCTGAAGGAAATTGGCGAAGGCTACGCCTACCTGCTGCCCGCCGCAACCGTCTCAGCGGCCGATGACTACACCGTCAGCTTCACGCTGGAGCAGCCGAGCGGTCTGTTCCTGCCCAGCCTGGTGCGCCTGTACATCGTCAACGAGGACCTGGTGCGCGCCAACACCAACGCGGATGGCCTGTACGGCGAAAATGGCGATTACGGCAAGGAATGGCTGCTGACCAACGATGCCGGTTCCGGCCCGTACATGGTCGAGGAATTCCCGCTGGCCGAATACCTCCAGCTCACGAAGTTTGATGGTTGGTGGAATGCCGAGAATTTCAAGGCGGATGCCCCGACCCGCGCCCGCTTCATCGGCACGACCGAGACGGCTACCGTCCGCTCTCTGATGGCCGATGCAGAGCTGGAAATCACCGATCAGTGGCAGACCAACGAGGCACTGACGGCGCTCGACGGCCTGGATGGCGTAGACATCAAGACCTTCCCGACCATGACGTCCTTCTATTTCATGATGCACAACAAGCTGGCGCCGCTCGATGACGTCCACTGCCGCCGCGCGGTGGCCTACGCCTTCGACTACTCGCAGGCCGTCGCCCTGGAATGGCCGGGCACGCAGCAGATGGTCGGCCCTGTCCCGAGCACGGTCGGTGGGCACAACCCGAACGCCACCGTCTACACCCGCGATCTCGACAAGGCGCGCGAAGAACTGGCCCAGTGCCAGTACGGCGCGGACATCGCCAGCTACCCGATCGACATCGTCTGGGTTGCGGAAGTCCCGGCGGAAGAACGCTTCGCACTGCTCTTCCAGGCCAACATGGCGGAGATCGGCATTCCCGTGAACGTTGTCTCCAATCCGTGGCTGAGCGTGGTCGAAAACGCCAGCAGCCAGGAGACCAGCCCGCACATCGTGACGATTTACGTCGCCTCGGATCTCGCGGAAGCCGGCCTGATGCTCCAGCAGCGCTACCACAGCAGCACGACGGGCACCTGGCAGCAGAACGAGTGGCTGCTCGATGCGGAAATTGACGCGGCCATTACGGACGCACTGAACACCGCCGACCAGGAAGAACGCTTCGCCAAGTACAGCGAGATTCAGGCGACGCTCGCCGACCTTTCGCCGTCGCTGTTCATCTACGACCAGCTTCAGAAGCATGCCGTGTCCAGCCGCGTCGAGTGGACACCGGAGGCGAACAGCCCGGTGATGGGTTACCAGTTCTATCTGCCGCAGATCGGGGCCAACAACTAGTCTCGTCCGGTTGCACTTGCAGAATCAAGCATGGGGAGGAGCCCTCAGGCTTCTCCCCATGTCCCTGACCCTGCTGTAAAGTGAGCACGTGGTCGAAATGCAGAAAAGACTCGATTCGCTGCGCCATCTGGCGCTCTTTCTGGCAAGGCGCCTGCTTCAGTCGATCTTTGTGCTGTTCGGGCTGTCGATCCTGATATTCACCATCGCCCGAGTGCTGCCCGGCGACCCGGCTCGCACGGCGCTGGGGGCACGTGCGCCTCAGGAAACGGTGGATCGACTGCGCGAGGAGATGCACCTCAACGATACGCTGCCCGTCCAGTACATCTACTGGCTGGGCGATGCCCTTCGCGGTGACTTCGGCATGTCGCTGGTGACCCGTCGCGACGTGACCGTCGATATCGCGGAATTTCTTCCGGCCTCGCTGGAACTGGTGATCTATGCCGGCATCCTGACGCTGATCGGCGGGATCGTCCTGGGCACGTTGTCTGCCCGCTACAAAGATACCTGGGTGGACAACCTGATCCGCATTCTCTCGTATGCCGGTGTGGTGACTCCCGCCTTCATCTTTGCCATTGTGTTCCTGCTGGTCTTCGGGCTGGCGCTCGACTGGCTGCCGTCGATCGGCCGTCTGAGTGAGGGTGTGCCCAGGCCGCCGTTCGTGACCGGGCTTCTCACGATCGATGCCTTGCTGGCAGGCCAGTTTGCGACCTTCTGGGATGCGCTTCAGCACCTGATCATGCCGGCGGTCGCGCTGGCGCTCGGGTCGATGGCGCAGGAAGCGCGCATCACCCGCGCCACCATGTCCGACAATCTCACGAAGGACTACATCGCCGCCGAACGCGCGCTTGGCATTCCGGAGCGCGTGGTGATGGGGCGGTTCCTGCTCAAGCCTTCCCTGATCCCGACGATCTCGATCTTCGCGCTCGACTTCGCGGCCAACCTCGCCAACGCCTTTCTGGTCGAACTGATCTTCAACTGGCCCGGCATCTCGCGCTACGGCGTCAACGCCATGCTGCGCAAGGACCTGAATGCGATCGCCGCGGTGATTCTGATCCTGGGGGTGGTCTTCATCATCATGAACATCGCGGTCGACCTCGTCGTCGGGGCGCTCGATCCTCGTATCCGCCTGCGGGCGGCAAGGAGTGATTGATGCTCAGCAACGCTTCCCAAACCGGCTCCATGGCGTCAGCGCGTACGGCTATCGACCCGGAACGCCTCGCCCAGATCGAGCGGCAGAACCGCCGCGAACGCTGGGGGCGCGCCTGGTACAAGTTCTCGCGCAACCCGCTCTCGGTGCTCGGTCTGATTATGGTCGTGACCATCACGCTGATGGCCATTTTCGCGCCGATCGTCGCGCCATACCCGGCACATGCGGAGCCATTCACCGATTTCGCCAACGCCAGCAAGCCGCCGAGCACGCAGAATCTGTTTGGCACCGATGAGATCGGCCGCGACATTCTGAGCCGCTCCATCTTCGGCTTTCGCTACGCGTTGGTGATGGGTATCGCGGTCCTGGCGCTGGTCGTTCCGGTGGGCGTGCTGCTCGGCCTGGTCGCCGGCTATTTCCAGGGGACCCTCATCGACACCGTCATCATGCGTGTGACCGACATCTTTCTGTCGGTGCCGCCGCTGATTCTGGCGCTGGCGGTTGCCTCCGTCCTGCAGCCCAACCTGACTAACTCGATGTTCGCCGTCTCGCTGATGTGGTGGCCGTGGTACACCCGCTTGGTCTACGGGCTGGCCAGCGCGCTGCGCAACGAGTACTTTGTCGTCGCGGCGGAGACGATCGGCGCGGGGACGCCGCACATCCTGTTCCGCGAGATCCTGCCCAACATGGTCTCACCGATCCTGACCAAGATGAGCCTGGACATGGGCTGGGTGGTCATCATCGGTTCCATGCTCAGCTTCGTCGGGCTGGGTGTCCAGCCGCCGACGCCGGGCCTCGGAACAATGGTGGCGTCCGGGGCGCGCTTCTTGCCCGATCAGTGGTGGATTGCCATTTTTCCGGCGCTGGCCATCGTGGTGGTCGTGCTCGGTTTCAACTTGCTGGGCGATGGACTTCGCGACCTGTTCTCTGCAGAGGAGTCGTAGGCCATGCCTGCCCAGACGCTCCTCGAAGTCAAAAACCTGTCGGTCAGCTTCCGCGTCTACGGCGGCCTGCTGCGCGTGCTGGACGGCGTCAACCTGACGGTGCATGCCGGCGAAAAAGTTGGACTGGTCGGCGAGACCGGCTGCGGCAAAACGACGACGATGAAGACGATATTGCGGGTTGTTCCACAGCCACCTGCCATCATCGATTCTGGTGAGATTCTGTTCAAGGGCCGGCCGGTCCTTAAAATGCGTCAGGGCGAACTGACGGAAATGCGCGGCCAGGGCATCTCGATGATCTTTCAGGACCCGACGGCGGCGCTCAACCCGGTGTTCACGGTGGGGCAGCAGCTCGAAGCAGCCATACGCTACGCCTCGCCGGAAAGCCGAAAGTTATCGCGCCAGGAAGTGCGGCAGCGGGCCATCCGGGCGCTGTCCGAAGTGGCGCTGGCCGACCCTGAACGTCTGCTCGACAGCTATCCGGCCCAGCTCAGCGGCGGCATGCGCCAGCGTGTGTGCATCGGCATGGCGCTGAGCACCGAGCCGGAGCTGCTGATCGCCGACGAGCCGGGGACGGCGCTGGACGTGACGATACAGGATCAGGTGCTGCGCCTGCTGCGCGGGCTGGTCGAGGAAAAGCACACGTCGGTCATCCTGATTACCCACACCCTGGGAGTGGTGCGCCAGACCACCGACCGCGTGTACGTCATGTATGCCGGCAGCGTGGTCGAGATTGCGCCGACGAAGCGCCTGTTCGCGCGCCCATCGCACCCTTATACGCAGGGCCTGATGGCAGCCGTGCCGCGCCTTTCCGGAGGCGGCATCAGCGATGGTATCCCCGGACGCATTCCGGATTACATGAGTCCGCCCACCGGATGCCGATTTCATCCGCGCTGTCCCCATGCCATGGCCGTGTGCAAGCGGGAGAAGCCGCCGCTGATGCACATCGAGGATTCCGAGCATCAGGCGGCCTGCTTCCTGTATGACACGCCGGAACGTGTTCAGCAGTACCAGCGGGAGGGGGCGGCCCTATGAGCGACACAATCCTGCGCGTCGAGAACCTGAGAAAGCACTTCGTGGTCGGCCACAAGGGGATGATTCGCCGCGAACCGGTGACCGTCAAGGCCGTGGATGGCGTCTCATTCGAGATCCAGGCGGGCGAAACGGTCGGGTTGGTGGGCGAGTCTGGCTCGGGCAAGAGCACCATCGCCTACATTGCTATGGGCATGTACCTGCCGACCAGCGGAACGATTTACTACCGCGACCGCAATCTGTTCGCCGAGAAGAAGCGGCCGCTCGACCTGAAACGCGAGATCCAGATTGTCTTTCAGGACCCGAGTTCGTCGCTCAACCCCCGGCAGACGGTCCGGCAGATTCTCGAACTGCCGCTGCGCATCCACCAGCCGAAGTCCAACCGTCTGGAAGAGGTGGTGCGCCTGCTGGACATGGTCGATCTGCCGGCGGAAGTGATGCACAAGTATCCCCGCCAGTTGAGCGGCGGCGAGCGCCAGATCGTGGCGATTGCCCGTGCGCTGGCCACACGCCCGTCGCTGATCGTGCTGGACGAGCCGACGTCCGCGCTGGACGTCTCGGTGCAGGGGAAAGTGATTAACCTGCTCATTCGCCTCCAGCGGGACCTGGGGCTGACCTACCTGTTCATCTCTCACGATCTGAGCGTGATGCGCAACTTCGCCAGCCGGGTCGCCATTCTGTATCTGGGTCGCATTGCCGAAGTTGCCTCGACCCGGCAGTTTTTCGAGAGTCCGCAGCATCCCTATACGCAGATGCTGCTGTCATCCATCCCGGTCATCTCCGAAGAGGAGGAACGCCTACGACCGGCCAAAGTGGTTTCATCCGGCGAGATTCCCAGCCCGGTCAACCTGCCGCCAGGGTGCAGCTTCCACACGCGCTGCCCCTACATCATGGATGCATGCAAGAAGGTGGACCCGGTGCTGGTCAGTGTCGGTGAAAACGGGCATGTCGCGCGCTGCCATCTGCATTCCCAACCGATTGGGGATGCGCAGGAGGCTAGCGCGTCGCTTGCCCAGGCAAAAAGTGGTTAACAGTACACCGTTGTTTGCAGGACCGTTGTCTGGAAGGACGCTGTCATGAAGGAGATAAGTCGATGCGTGTTTCTGTTGATGTAGGAGGAACGTTCACCGACGTGATCGTTCTGGACGAGGATACCGGGCGCATCCGTTTGGAAAAAGTACAGACGACGCCGTCCAATCCGGCGGACGGTGTGCTGCAGGGCTTCCAGAAGGCAGGGGCCGCGCCGGAAGCGATCCGCTTCTTTGTGCACGGCACGACGCTCGGCATCAACGCCATGCTCACCCGCTCCGGGGCCAAGGTGGCCATCGTCACGACCATGGGCTTCCGGGATGTCTACATCCTGGGACGAACCGACCGTCGGCCGATGTACGACTTCAAGTATCACAAACCGGAGTCGCTGGTGCCTCGCTATCTGTGCTTCGAGGTGGAAGAACGCCTCAACTATAAGGGCGTGGCGCTGACGCCGTTCAACCGCGAAAGTGCGTGCGAGGTGGTCCGCAAGATCAAGAGCCACGGCGTGCAGTCGGTGGCGGTTTGCTTCCTGCACAGCTACGTCAACCCGGAACACGAGCTGCTGATGGAGCAGGTGTTCAAGGAAGAGGCGCCGGAGATTTCGGTCACGCTGTCGCACCATCTGAATCGCGAGTATCGTGAGTACGAGCGTACCAGTACCACCGTCATCGATGCCTACGTCAAGCCGATCACCCGCACCTATCTAACCCGTCTGAATGATGAGTTGAAGAACGGCGGTTTCGATGGCCACTTCCTGATGACGCGTTCTGGCGGCGGCGCCATGACGCTGGAATCGGCCAAGGAACAACCAGTCCACCTCGTGCTTTCAGGGCCGGCGGGCGGTGTCGTCGGCGGGGCCTATCTGGGCAAGCTGATCGGCCACCCGAACCTTATCACGTTTGACATGGGCGGCACCAGCCTGGACGCCTCGCTCATCGCCAACGGCGAACCAGGCATCGAAAACGTCGCCGAATTCCAGACCCTGCCCATCTCCATTCCGACGATCGACATTCACACCATCGGTGCCGGCGGCGGATCGATGGCCTGGGTGGATGCCGGCGGGCACCTCCAGGTCGGGCCGAAGAGCGCAGGCGCGGACCCCGGTCCGGCGTGCTATGGCAAGGGCGGGCAGAATGCCACTTTCACCGATGCGGCTCTGACGATCGGCTTCCTTGACCCCAACAACTTCCTGGGCGGGGAGATCACCATTAACCCGGCGCTGGCCCGCGAGGCCATCCAGCGGATTGGCGACCAGATCGGTATGAATGTCGAGGAGACCGCGGCGGGCATCGTCCACATCAGCGAGGCGAAAATGGCCGGCGCGGTGCGCGTCATCTCCATCGAGCGCGGCTACCACCCGAGAGACTTCGCCCTGTGTGCCTTTGGCGGCGGTGGCGCTTTTGTGGCTGCCAACGTCGCCCGCGAACTGGGCATTCCGCGCGCCATTATCCCCCCGGGTCCGGGCAATTTCTCGGCCTTCGGCATGCTGATGGTCGACGTAGTACACGACTACGCCCAGACCTCGATCACCAATCTGGCGAACCTGGATGTGCAGCAGGTCAATGGGGTCTACGAGACTCTTGCCGCCCAGGGAGGCGAAGCGCTGGCGGCCGACGGCTTCGAGCCGGAGCGGCAGACATACATCCCGACGGCCGAGCTTCGCTACCGCGGTCAGGAACACACGGTCAATGTGCCCATGCCAGGCATTCAACTGACGCCGGAACACGTCCCCGTCATTGTCGAGGCCTTCAATGCGCTGCACCAGCAGAAGTACGGCCACAGCATGCATGATGATCCGATTGAGATCGTCACATTGCGTCTGCGCGCTGTCGGCCTGCTGCCGCGCCCGAGCCTTCCGAAGTGGGATATCGCGGGCGGGCAGGTGGCCGCCGCGCGCAAGGGCGAACGCGCGGTCTACCTGCGTGGCGCGGGCTGGCAGACGTACCAGGTCTACGACCGTTTCAAGCTGGGCATCGGCGATGTGATCCCCGGTCCCGCGATTGTCGAAGAGCCAAGCTCGACGACGATGGTGCACACCGGCGATACTCTGTCGGTGGGCGAATACGGCGAGCTGATCATCGACGTGGCAAAGATAGACTGACGGAGAGAGGGAACCGATCATGGTGAAGTTGGATCAAATCACGGTAGAAGTCATCCGCAACTATCTCCTCTCGGCGGCCAACGAGATGGAGCGCAACCTGATGCGCACCTCGTACAACACCATCATCTACGAGATTCGCGACTTTGGCCTCGGGATTTATGACGACAAGTGCCGTATGCTGGCGGAATCGCCCGGCCTGGCCGTGTTCACCCGCGGCAACGACTACGGCATTCAGAAGACGATCGACTTTGTCGGCCTGGACAACATCAAGCCGGGCGACCTGATGCTGACCAGCTATCCTTACTGGTCGTCGGCGCACCCGCTGGACGTGCTGGCGGTCTCGCCGATTTTCTACAAGAACGAGCTGATTGGTTTCACCGCCATCAAGCAGCACTATCTGGATCTGGGCCAGAAGGACGCCGGTTATATCCTGGACTCGATCGATGTGTTCCAGGAAGGCCTGCTTATGCCTGGCCTGAAGATCTACAAGGAAGGCGTTCTGGACAAGGAAATCCTGAACCTGATCCGGTTCAACAGCCGCCTGCCCGATCGGGTCATCGGCGACATGAACGCGCAGATCTCGGCCTGCCGCACCGGCGAGCGCCGCGTGGTGGAGCTGGTGGACCGCTTTGGGGTGGAGACCTTCCGCACGGCCGTCGAGGAAATTCTCGACCACGGCGAACGTCTGGCGCGGGCGCGTCTGGCTGAACTGCCGAAGGGCACGTGGACTGCCGTCGATTGGGCCGACGACGATGGCATCGACAAGGACACGATGCTCAAGATGCAGGTGACCGTGACGATCACCGACGACGAGTTCATCGTCGACTGGTCGGGCAGCCACGGGCGTACCAAGGGCCCGATGAACCTGCCGATCGGCCTCACACTCGGCGTGAGCGGCCTGGCCTTCAAGGGCGTCACCACGCCGGACGTTCCCGCCAATGAGGGACACTATCGGCCGCTCAAGGTGATCGCGCCGCCCGGCGAGCTGATGCACGCGCTGCCGCCGTCGCCGACTTTCACCGTGTGGTGTGGTCTGCTTGCGCCTGAGGTGATTCTGAAGGCACTGTCGCAGGGTATGCCCGAACGCGTGCCTGCCTGTTCCGGCGGCGATGTCTTCGACGTCATGGGCCTGGGTGTCCACCCCGAAAACGGGCTCCCGTGGCTGGAGGCGACCAACGAAGCGGTCGGCTTTGGTGCGTATGAGGGCAGCGATGGCGAAGATGCCATCATGCACCTGTCCGAGCCGGGCTGCCGCAACAACCCAGTCGAGGTGCTGGAGGCCAAAGCGCCCTGGCTGATCGACACCTATCATATGCGCCGCGACTCCGGTGGTCCGGGCGAATACCGGGGCGGCGTCGGTGTGACGCGCGTCTATCGTTTCCTGTGCCCGACGACGGCGCTGACTCTGGTCAAGAAAACCAAGTCACCGCCCTGGGGCATTGGCGGCGGCCACGACGGCGAAGCCGGACGCGTCATTGTGCGACCGGGGACGCCGCAAGAAGAGGTGACCGGGGCGATCTACGATTACTTCGACGAGGGTGACATCCTCTCTAACAACTCGGGCGGTGGCGGCGGTTGGGGCGATCCGTTCAAGCGTGACCCAAAGCGCGTGCTGAGTGATGTGATGAACGACTACGTCTCGATCGAAAGCGCGCGCCAGGATTACGGCGTCGTGATCGACCCGCAGACGATGACCATTGACCAGGCGGCGACCCAGGCGCTTCGCAGCGTCGGCCGCCCAGCTTAAGGAACGAACCAGATCATGGCACGGATCGCGTTGGACGAACTGCGAGGAACGGCGCTGCGCATTTTGCGCAACAATGGCTATTCAGCGGCGGAAGCTTCTGCCATGCTCGACGTCATGCTCTACGCGCAGACGCGCGGCAACAATCAGGGCATCGTCAAGCTGATCGGACCGGGACTGCCGCGCGATCCGAACTGTCATGAACCCCGGATCGTGCGCGAAACGCCGATCTCGGCGCGAGTTGACGGCGGACGATCCTCCGGGATGTATGCCGTCGCCTATTCCATGGGTGTGGCGCTGGAGAAGGCGCGGGCGCAAGGCATGGCGCTGGTCGGCTCCTTCAACACCAATTCGTCGTCCGGGGCCATTGGCTACTACGCCGGGCAGATCGCGCGGGCGGGGTTCGTCGGCTTCGTGTTCGCCGGCTCTGGCGAGTACGTGGCACCCTACGGCTCTTATGAACCGCGCTTTGGCACCAACCCGCTCGCCATCGGCGTACCAGCCGGCGACCGGCCCGTCGTGCTGGATATGGCGACCTCGGCCATCGCCCGCTACGGCATCGTCGAGGCGAAGACGGCCGGACGGTCGATCCCGGCCGATGTCGCCTACGATGCTGAAGGCCAGCCCACGACCGATCCGGGCGCGGCTCTGGCCGGCGCCATTCGGACCTTTGGCGGGCACAAAGGCGGCGGGCTGTCGCTGATGGTCGAACTGCTGACCGGCGCGCTGATCGGCACAGAACGTGATGCCAGCGGCCGCAAGATCGACTGGGGGAATCTGCTGCTGGTCCTGGACCCGGGACTGCTCACCGACGGCGACAGCTTCCTCGAACGCGTGCAGCGGACGCTGGAACTGGTCAAAAGTTCCAAGCGCCTGCCTGGGGTCGACGTTATCCTGGTTCCAGGCGAACGCGGTGACGAGCAGGCCAAGAGCGTGCTGCAAAGCGGCATGATCGAACTGGAGGACGCGCTCTGGTCGGCGCTTCAGGCGACGGCGGCGAAGTAGACGCCATTGCCGTTACACTTCACGCGGTTTTTTCAGACGGCGCCTCTTCATACGAAGAGGCGTTTTTAGTTCTTTGTTGTAATTCTCTTCCAGGATCTTTCGCTAAGTTGATGCGTTGCCGTTATAATGCTTAATGTAGACAGGTTGCACCCCCATCACTTATAGGTTGTTCCAAGGAGATCAGCAATGAACCGCAAGCTGGCATTACTGTTTGTCGTCCTCTGTTTGCTGCCATGGAGCGCCGCTTTCGCTCAGGATGGCATGATGACGTCGATTGGCGACGGCGAGGGGCAGGTCGATATTATCGCGTGGGCAGGGTACATCGAGCGTGGCGAGACCGATCCGGCGTTCGACTGGGTGACGGACTTCGAGGCAGAGACAAGCTGCCGCGTGAACGTCAAGACGGCGGCTACCTCGGATGAGATGGTGGCGCTGATGAACGAAGGACGCTTCGACCTGGTGACCGCGTCGGGTGATGCCAGCCTCCGTCTGATTTACGGCGGTCGCGTGCAGCCGGTCAATCTGGATCTGATTCCGAGCTGGAGCACGGTCGACGAGCGGCTGCAGAACGCGCCCTGGTACACGGTCGACGTGGATGGCGATGGCACGGCGGAGCACTATGGCGTTCCCTACCAGTGGGGTGCGAACGTCCTGATGTACAACACGGAAGTGTTCGGCGAACAGGCGCCAACGAGCTGGAGCGTCGTCTTTGAAGAGCAGACTCTGTCTGATGGCGAGAGCAATGCCGGCCGCGTTCAAGCCTATGACGGCCCGATCTACGTCGCGGATGCCGCCCTGTACCTGATTGCCCATCAGCCGGAATTGGGCATCACCGACCCGTACTCGCTGGATCGTGACCAGTTCAATGCCGCCCTCGATCTCCTGCGGCAGCAACGCGCGCTGGTTGGCCGCTACTGGCACGATGCTTTCATCCAGATTGACGACTTCGTGAATGAAGGGGTGGTCGCCTCCAGCTCCTGGCCATTCCAGGTCAACCTGCTGGCCTCGCAGGGTGAACCCGTGGCCAGCGTGATCCCCGAAGAAGGCGCGACGGGCTGGGCGGACACCACCATGATGCACGTCGACGCGCCGCACCCGAACTGCGCCTACATGTGGATGGAGCATTCGCTGAATCTCAGCCTGCAGGGTGACCTGGCTGCCTGGTTCGGCAGTGTACCCTCCGTCCCGGCGGCCTGCGAAGGCAATGAACTCCTGGGCGAGACCGGCTGCGACGTCAACGGCTTTGGCAACTTCGATCGGATCCAGTTCTGGCGCACCCCAACGGCTGCCTGCCAGGATGGTCGCGGTGATATCTGCGTGCCGTACTACGAGTGGGTCAGCGCCTACATCGGCGTTATCGGCGGCCGCTAGAGCGCCAGGCCACAGCTGCGGGGTGGGGGGAGTCCTCCACCTCCTTTTCAACATTTCACGAACTGACGCAACTCCCGGCCGTCCTCCGCGACAGGCCGGGATGCTCCGCACTAACCTCACAATCTTCAGGATGAATCATGCAGCAGTATCAACTCTGGATAGATGGTCGTTGGACAGGCAGTATCGACGGCTCCATGATGACCGTCGAAGATCCGGCAAGCGGTAAGCCGATCGCCGAAGTGGTCAATGCCGGCCGCGCTGACGTAGACGCTGCCGTCAAAGCGGCGCGCACCGCCTTTTATGATGGCCGCTGGTCGCGCCTGACGCCGGCACAGCGCTCGCTTGCCCTGTGGCGGTTGGCCGACCTGCTGGAAGCGAATGGCGAGAGACTGGCGCGCGCGGAGTCCGACAACACCGGCAAGCCGTTCGCTTTTGTCAGCCTGGGCGCAGACATGCCGTTCGGCGTGGACAACATGCGCTTCTTCTCCGCGGCCGCGCGCGACACCCATGGGTCGAGCGCTGGGGAGTATGCCGCCGGCTTCACGTCGATGTACCGCAAGGAGCCGGTAGGTGTGGTCGGGCAGATCACGCCGTGGAATTACCCTCTGATGATGGCGATTTGGAAGCTGGGGCCGGCGCTGGCGGCGGGCTGCACGGTAGTGCTCAAGCCGGCGCCGGCGACTCCCATCACCACGCTGATGCTCGCCGAGCTGATCAAAGAGGCTGGCATTCCTGATGGCGTCGTCAACGTCGTCACTGGCGGCAACGACACCGGGCAGGCGCTGGTCGAGCACCCGGACGTGCGCATGGTCAGTCTGACCGGGTCGACCGGCACGGGCAAGAAGATCATGCGGACGGCCGCGGACACGCTGAAGCGTGTGCATCTGGAACTGGGCGGCAAGGCGCCGCTGCTGGTGTTCGACGATGTGAATGTGGACACGTTCGCCGCGGTGGCCACGCTCACCTCGACCTTCAACACCGGGCAGGACTGCACGGCGGCGACGCGCGTGTACGTCGAGCGCTCGCAGTACAACCACGTGCTGGAGGCGGTGGTCGAGGGCATGCGCGGGGTCAAGATCGGGGCGCAGTACGACGATGACGTGCAGATGGGTCCGCTGATCTCCGCGACGCAGCGCGAACGGGTAATGGGTTTCATCGAGCGTGCCCGCGCGGCTGGAGCCAGGGTGCTGACCGGCGGCGAGATCCCCAGCGATCGCCAGGAAGGCTACTTCTTCGCGCCGACAGTGATCGCTGATGCCGATCAGAAGTCGGACATCATCCAGAACGAGGTCTTCGGGCCGGTGCTGACGATCAGCGCCTTCGACGGCGAGGAAGAGGCCATCCGCCTGGGCAACGATGTGCTCTACGGACTGGCGGCCTCGGTGTGGACGCGCGACATCGGCCGCGCCATGCGCATCGCCCGCGACCTGGAATTCGGCACGGTGTGGATCAACGACCACATTCCGCTCGCCTCCGAGACACCGCACGGCGGCTTCAAGCAGTCCGGCTTTGGCAAGGATCTTTCTTCTGAAGCCGTCAACGACTACCGCATCACCAAGCATGTCATGGTAAAGAACGTCTGATGAACGGGAAATCGGTCGCTGTCAGTCTGGTCAATGTGCGCCGTCACTTCGGCAATGTCAAGGCGGTCGACGACGTATCGCTTGACGTCTACGACGGTGAGTTCTTCTCGATGCTTGGCCCGTCCGGCTCCGGCAAGACTACCTGTCTGCGGCTGGTTGCCGGCTTCGAGCGGGCCAGCGACGGGAGAATTCTGCTGCATGGCAAAGATGTCAGCGGGGTGCCGCCTTATGACCGCGACGTCAACACGGTGTTTCAGGATTACGCCCTGTTTCCGCATATGACGGTCGCGGAAAATGTCGCCTATGGCCTGATGATTAAGAAAGTGGCGAAGCCGGAGCGAGAGAAGCGCGTCCGCGAGATGCTGGAACTGGTGCGCCTGCCGGGTTTGGACGATCGCAAGCCGTCGCAGCTTTCCGGCGGTCAGCGGCAGCGTGTGGCCCTGGCCCGCGCCCTGGTGAACCACCCGAGCGTGCTGCTGCTGGACGAGCCGCTGGGCGCGCTCGACCTCAAGCTGCGCCAGCAGATGCAGATCGAGCTCAAGGCCATTCAGCAGCAGGTGGGCATCACCTTCCTGTACGTCACGCACGATCAGGAAGAGGCGCTAACGATGAGCGACCGGTTGGCCGTCTTCAATCATGGCAAGATCGAGCAGGTGGGGACGCCCGCCGAAGTCTACGAGCGCCCGGCGACGACCTTTGTCGCCGGGTTTGTCGGCACATCCAACGTCATCAACCCGGACATCGCCCGGCAGATCGTAGGCGAAGCGGTCACGGCCTCCATCCGTCCGGAGAAGATTCACATCGAAAAGCCGGGTACTCCCGTCCCGCCCGACAGCTACAGTGTGCTTGGCACGGTGCAGGACGTCGTCTACCTGGGCATGTACACCCGTTATCTGATCGAACTGGAGACGACCCCGCGCGGTTATCTGGCCGTCGTGCAGCAGAACCTGGAGAGCACGTCGATGGATGTTCTCTCGGCAAAGGGAGGGCATGTCCAGCTCATCTGGCGCCAGGACTTCACGCGCGTGCTCCAGCGGACGGAGATCGTCGAGGAGTCGGGCGTATGACCAGCGCCGCACAGCCTCTCCCGGAACGCCGCGGCCAGGGCCCTGGTTTCCTGCACAGCATCGCGATCGTGCTCTACCGCCACCCATTTCTATCGGTTGTTCTGCTGCTCTTGCCGATCCTGCTGTGGATCGGTGTGGTCTATCTGGGTTCGCTGGCGTCGATGCTGACGCAGGGATTCTTCTACCTGGATGGCTTCACCGGCCGCATCGTCCGCGAATTCACCCTACGGACCTACCAGGAACTGCTGCTTCAGCAAAACATCGACATCTTTTTGCGGACGATCGCGATGGCGGCGGCGGTCACCATCACCTGCGCGGTGATGGCCTTTCCACTGGCCTACTACATGGCCCGCTTTGCCTCCGGCCGGACCAAGGCGCTGCTCTATCTGGGTGTCATGCTGCCGCTGTGGTCGAGCTATCTGGTGCGCATCTACGCCTGGAAGCTGATCCTGGCACAGGAAGGGATCATCGGTTGGCTGGCCAACGCTCTGGGACTGACCGGGGTCCTGGAGGCGCTGCTGGATATCCCCGGCATCGGCGGACCATCGCTGTCCTTCTCGATGATCGGCGTCTTCCTGGTGTTCGTATATATCTGGCTGCCGTACATGATCCTGCCGATCAACGCGGCGCTGGAGCGCGTGCCGAAGTCTGTGATCGAGGCCTCTGCCGACCTTGGAGGGAGACCCGGTCATACCTTCCGCAAGGTGATCCTGCCGCTGTCCTTCCCCGGCGTGGTCGCCGGGTCGATCTTCACTTTCTCGCTGACTCTCGGCGACTACATCATCCCTGGCGTCTTCGGCAATTCGAGCTACTTCATCGGTCAGGCGGTGCTGGTGCAGCAGGGCACGGCCGGCAACATTCCGCTGGCGGCGGCCATGACCGTCGTGCCGATCCTCGTCATGGGCGTCTACCTGCTCGGCGCGCGGCGACTGGGGGCGTTCGATGCACTCTGACGCCAGCTTCATCAACCGCGCGGGCATTGGCCTGCGTATGGCGGCGGCGGCGGTGCTTATCTTCCTGCACTTCCCGATCCTGCTGATTTTCCTCTACGCCTTCAACACGGAAGAAGCCGCCTATACGTTCCCGCCGCCGGGCCTGACCTTCGACTGGTTCGGTGTGCTGCTCAACCGGAATGACTTCTGGAACGCGCTCGGTCTGTCGCTGGTGGTGGCGCTTGTCTCCACGATGATCGCCCTCGTGCTGGGAACTCTGGCCGCTCTGGCGATTTATCGCAGCAACTTCTTTGGCCGCGACGCCATTTCGCTGCTGATCATCCTGCCGATCGCACTGCCGGGCATCGTCACTGGCATCGCGCTGCGTTCGGCGCTGAACCTGGGCGGTCTGAACTTCAGCTTCTGGACGATCGTGATCGGCCATGCGACCTTTTGTGTGGTGACGGTGTACAATAACGTCGTGGCTCGGCTTCGGCGCACCAATTACTCACAAATCGAAGCCTCCATGGACCTGGGCGCCTCAATCTGGGAGACATTCCGGTACGTCATCCTGCCGAACATTGCCACTGCACTGCTGGCGGGTGGTATGCTCTCCTTTGCGCTCTCCTTCGACGAAGTCATCGTGACGACCTTCACAGCGGGCCAGCAGCAGACACTGCCGATTTGGATCTTCAGCCAGCTTCAGCGCCCACGTGACCGCCCGGTGACCAACGTCGCCGCGCTCTTTGTTGTCGCCACAACGCTCATTCCGATCCTTCTGGCCTACCGCTTCACTCGAGAGTCGAGCGAGATATGATCGGTGACGTTTCATGAGGATTTCATAGCGCCTCTATGCATTCTCAATGGATACGTTCTTCAGGATCGACATATAATCCGTATGCAGGCATTGTTCGGAATTCCAGACTCACCCAGAGTTGTCCAATGCCTGCTTTCACCGGACCCCAAGTAAGTGGGTTTTTCGTTTGTCGACAACTGTGAAAATGCGCCAACAGGCGGCACCGCCGCCCGCACAACGAACCAGTCCCTCCGACGGGACCCCAGCCTCGTTCTGGCCGGTCTTTTATGTTCGCATGCTGCTCCTGGTTGTGCTGATAGGCGCGTTGTTCCTCTTCTCCGAGACGTTTGGCGGCGTGGAGATGAACAGTATCCTGCTCGCCGGACTCCTGGGGGCGGTGGCCAATCTGGTGTTGATCCCACTGGCCACGGCACGGAACTGGCAGCCCGCGCTGCCGCTGGCATCGCTGATCGGCGATGTGCTGTTGATCGTGCTGTTTGGCGGCGTGGCGCGAGGCAACGTCACTCTGGTGCTTGCCGCCGCGGGCGCGCTCATGTTTGTCAATCTGATCCGGCCGCCTTCACAGTGGACCATCTTCCAGGGGGTCATCGTCGCGATCGCCGGGATGGCCGTGCTGATCACCGCGACGCCTGCCGGAACGCCAATTGACGTGCAGCCGCTGCTGGTGCTCGGCGTCCTGGGGGTAAGCGGCAGCGTGGTAGCCAGTCTACTCGACCAGACCGTGGGCGCGCTCACCCGTCAGGTCAATAAACTCTCTGAAGAAAAACAGGCGTACGTCGTCGACACCCGTGAGCGCGCCAATGCCCTCTCTGAACTCACCTTCACGCTGAGCGCGACATTGAATTACAAGAAAGTGCTCGATGCCACCCTGGAAGCCGGACGACTGGCCCTGCGTCTGCCAGATCTTGAAGCTTCCAGCCTGATCGCCGCCATCTACCTGTATCACGTCGACGACGGGCAGCTCCATGCTGTCTCGGCCCGCCGTTATACCCGCTCTGACGAGCTGCGGGTGATGCCGGGAAAAGACGGCATTGTCGGGCAGGCGCTGCGTACGGCGGAACCGGCGATCGGCGGCTCTGCGGCAGACGACCCCGAGCTGCAATTCCTCGTCGCGTTCCAGTACTGCAAGGCATTGCTGTGCATTCCTCTACGCGCCGGCTTCGACACGTTCGGCGTGATTCTGTTTGGCAGCGAGTCGCCCAACGCCTTTAACGCCGAGCAGGGCGAGATCCTGCACGCCATCGGGTTGCAGTCCACCATCGCGCTGCAAAATGCGGTGCTGTACTCGAACATCCTCGCCGAGAAAGAGCGCATCATCGACGCCGACGAGGAGGCGCGCAAGAAGCTGGCGCGTGACCTGCACGACGGCCCCACCCAGGGCGTCGCGGCCATTGCTATGCGTATGAGCTATATCCAGAAGCTCTACCAGAAATCCCCGAAGGATGTGCCGGAAGAACTCAAGAAGGTCGAGGATCTGGCGCGCAAGACGACCAAAGAGATTCGCCACATGCTGTTCACACTGCGCCCATTGGTGCTGGAGACGCAGGGGCTTTCGGCGGCGTTCAACCAACTGGCGGAGAAGCTCTACGAGATGCACAAGCAGGCGGTCAGCGTGCGTATCGAGGGCGACGTCGAGGACTTCCTGGATCAGCATCAGCAGGGCACTATTTTCTACATCGTCGAGGAAGCCGTCAACAACGCCCGCAAGTACGCGCAGGCCAAGATGATCAGCATCGGCGCCCGCCGGCAGGACGATGCGGCCATCATCCAGATTGCCGATAATGGTGTCGGCTTCAACGTCGACGAGGTGATGGGCGGGTATGACAAGCGGGGCAGCCTGGGCATGGTCAACATGCGCGAACGGTCTGAACTGCTTGACGGTACCATCAGCATCGACAGCGTGCGCGGGCGCGGCACCGTCATCACGCTGATCGTGCCGCTCAAGTCCCCGGAGACGATGCAGCAGAACGCCTTCAAGCAGCCTCGCACCAAACTGGCGCGGGCGGCGTCGCAACGTGTGGAGCGCGGGACGCTGGATCGCCATCTGGATCGGCAGGGTGAAGGCGACTTCTACTTCTAAAAGAAACGGACTTATGAGCCATTCCGAACTGGCATCCCTGCGCGGCGAGCCCAGCTATGTTTGGCGCGCCGGTCAGGAACGACGCCTGAATCTGATCGCGAAGCATGTCAGACTGGACAACGCCCACATCCTCGACGCCGGCTGTGGCGTCGGCATGTATACGGGCCAGTTCACCAGGCGCTATTCGCCGCACGTCGTCGGCATCGAGTACGAATTCGAGCGCGCCCAGGAAGCCGTCCACACGACTCCACAGGTGGTTGTGGCGGCGAATGAACACCTGCCCTATCCCTCGAACACGTTCGACACGGTGCTCTCCCACGAGACGCTGGAACACGTGTCGGACGACCGTCTGTCGGCGCGAGAGATAGTGCGCGTTCTCAAACTTGGCGGCAGGGCGGTGATATTCGTCCCCAACCGCTGTTACTTTTTCGAGACGCACGGGCACTACTGGCGCGGCGCTTACCATTTCGGCAACACGCCATTCATCAACTATCTGCCGGACCCACTGCGTGACCGCCTGGCGCCCCATGTGCGCGCCTATACCCGGCGGAGCCTGCTCAAGCTCTTCCGTGACCAGCCGGTGCATGTGGTCGCTCATCTGCGCATCTATGGCGGCTTCGACAACCTGATCGCGCGGATGGGGAGGGCAGGGCTGATGCTGCGCCGGTTCTGGCAGGGCATCGAAGGAACCCCGCTCGACTCGTTCGGACTATCGCACGTGCTGGTGATCGAAAAGTACCCCGCTGCCACCGAAATTCCGCTGGGTTAACGGTTGTGTAAACCTTTTCAGCGGCTCTATACGGCCGTGTGGCGCGCGTGCTAGAATGTTCTTGCTCCGACTTGTAATGCAAACCATAAGGTCTTCAGGCTGTGCTGAGCGAAATCAAGAAGAACGTGCGTTTCAATTTCGCCGTCAATGTTTCTGACGGCGCTTTTTTTGGTATGGGGTTGGGCTTTGCCTCGTTTGTGACCATCATCCCGCTCTTCGTCAACACCTTCACGGACTCCAGCCTGCTGATCGGCCTGATCGCATCCAGCCACCTGATCGGCTGGCAGCTGCCGCAGATTCTGACGGCCACCCGCGTCTCGAAGCTGCCCCGCTTCAAGACGCTGGTCATTCGCATGACCGTCCACGAACGCTGGCCGTTCCTGGGATTGGCCCTGGTGGCGATCTTTTCGAAGCAGCTTGGGCCGAACCTGACGATTGTGCTCACCTTCGTGATGTGCTCGATCCAGGCGTTCGGTGGGGGATTCGCAGCGACGGCCTGGCAGGCCATGGTGGCCAAGATCTTCCCCGATAGTCAGCGCGGCACGTTCTATGGCACACAGTCGGCGGCGGCGAATCTGCTGGCCAGCGGCAGCGCGCTGTTCGCCGGCATGATCCTTGCGGCTTCGGACAACTCGATGGAGGGTTTTGCCCTCAACTTCCTGATCGCCGGCGTGGTGATGTTCTTTTCCTTCAGTTTTCTGGCGATGACGCGAGAGCCGGCGACCCAACCGGTGCAGACAGATGTCCCGCCGGAAGGCGCGGCGATGCGCCGGCACCTGGTGGCAATCCTGCGGCGCGATGGGAATTACCGTCTGTTCATCGTCGGGCGTATGCTGCTCCAGGCGGCGTCGATTGGCTCAGCGTTCTATACGGTGTTCGCCGTCCGCCGCTTCGAGATGGATGCTGGTACGGCCGGTGTCCTGACCGGCGTTCTGCTGCTGGCGGCCACGATCGGCAACCCGCTTTTCGGATGGCTGGGGGATCGCTGGAACCGGCGTCTGGTCTTTGGCATCAGCGGGCTGCTGGCCGGCGCGAGCGCACTCGTGGCACTGCTCGCCCCCAGCACGAGCTGGTTCTTCCTTGTCTTCATTCTGTTTGGGTTGTCCAACGGCGGGATGTGGACCACCGCCAACGCGATGACGGTGGATTTCGGCAGTGAGCACGAGCGCCCATACTACATCGGGCTGGCCAATACGCTGGTCGCGCCTGTCACGCTGTTCGCACCGATGCTTGGCGGCTGGCTGGCGGATGTGGTGAGCTTCGAAGCGACCTTCCTGGTGGCGGCAGTGTCCGGCGTTGTCGCGGCCGCGGTGGCGTTCCTGCTCATGCAGGATCCACTGCGCCGCGGCGAGGCTGCGTTGCGGGAACAGGCAGAGCCGGCCTCCGCCTGAGCCGGGATACTGGGTGTGCTAAACCCCCAATATCCCAAGGCTTATCCCAATGATCGGACGGATCAGGCGAGCGCTTCGCGCTGCGCGCGGAACTGCGTCTCGTAGAGCTGAGCGTACAGCCCTCCCTTCGCCAGCAGTACATCGTGGGTCCCTCGCTCGACAATCTGCCCGCGGTCGATCACGAGTATCTGATCCGCGGCCAATATCGTACTGAGCCTGTGGGCGATGACCAGGCTGGTGCGGTTCTGCATGATCTTCTCCAGCGCATCCTGAATCAGCGCTTCCGACTGGCTGTCCAGGTGGCTGGTCGCTTCGTCCAGGACCAGGACGCGCGGGTCCTTGAGGATGACGCGGGCAATCGCCAGCCGCTGCTTCTCGCCGCCGCTCAGCCGGTAGCCGCGCTCACCGACGATCGTGTTATAGCCGTCCGGAAGCCCCATAATGAAGTCGTGGATGTTGGCGGCCCTGGCGGCAGCCTGGACCTGCGCTGCCGTCGCGTCCATCTTCGCGTAGAGCAGGTTGGTCAGAATGGTGTCGTGGAACAGATAGGTTTCCTGCGTCACCATGCCCACCTGATCGGACAGCGATTCCAGCTTGAGGTCGCGCAGGTCATGCCCATCGAGAAGGATCCGCCCGCTCGTCGGGTCGTACAGACGCGGAACGAGATAGGTCAGCGTGGTCTTGCCTGCGCCGCTCGGGCCGACGAGCGCGATGAGCTGTCCTGGCTCGATGCGGAACGAGAGGTCTTCCAGAGCGTGTTCGCGCGCCTGGGTGACGACACTGCCGTCGGGCGCGCCCATATCGAGCGTCGCCTTGCCACCAGAGAGGACGGCTTTGACGTTTTCGGTTCTGCCGTAGCGCCGCACTTCTTCGAGGAGGCCGCTGGTCGAGGAGGGATAGCCGAAGGTCACATTCTCGAAGACGATTTCGCCGCGCACATCCTTGAGGGCGAGCGCATCGGGCTTCTCGGCGATCTCCAGCGGGAGGTCGATAATCTCGAAGACGCGCTCGAAGCTGACCATCGACGTGCTGAAGGACACCGGCGCATTGGTCAGGTATTCCAGCGGGCCGTAGAGCCTGCTCAGAAAAGCGGCGAAGGCGACGATGGTGCCGACGGTGAACACGCCGTCGAGGACGAGATGCCCGCCGACCCAGTAGACGAGGGCGGTGCCGATCACGCCGGTCAGCCCGATCAGCGCCCAGAAGCGGCTGCCCAGCACCGCCCGCCGCACGCCAATGTCGCGCACGCGGCTGGCGCGCTCTTCAAACCGCGACACTTCCAGATCGCGCCGGCCGAACAGCTTGACCAGCAGCGCCCCGCTGATGTTCAGCGTCTCGGTGACCATAGCGTTCATCTCGGCGTTGATATCCATCGCGTCGCGGGCAATCGTGCGCAGCTGCTTGCCCATCGCGCGTCCGATGTAATAGAACGCCGGGAAGACCAGCAGGCCGAGGATGGTCAGCCGCCACTCCAGGGACAACATGACGCCGAGCGTGGCGATCAACTGCACGGCATTGGTGATAATGCCGACGATGGTATCGCTGATGGCGCTCTGCGCGCTGACGACATCGTTGTTCAGGCGGCTGATCAGCTCCCCGGAGCGGGTGTTGGTGAAAAAGCGCAGTGACATCCGCTGAAGGTGGCCGTACAGATGGCGGCGCAGATCGTAGATAACGCCCTCACCAACGGCGGCGTTGAGCCGGCGGTTGATGATACCGATGAAGCTGCTCACCAGCGGGATGAGAATCAGCGCCAGGGCCAACAGGTTGAGCCGCGCGATATCACCGGCCGGCAGCGTATAGTCGATCAGGTCGCGAAAGATGAGCGGGGTGAGCAGCCCCAGACCGGAAGTAATCAGGATGAGCAGCAGGGATGCCGCGATCTGTCCGCGAAACGGTATTGCGTAGCGGAGGACTCGTTTGACCAGGGCCCACGTAATCTCTGGCTTACTGTCCTCTTCGCCGGGGTACATATAACGCCACATCTTATGGCTTCTCACACTATTGATCACACTTCCCTAACTATAGGAGATCCTGCGTGCGCAGCACACTCCCCTTATGAGCAGGTGTGGGCGACCGAAAGATCAGCCGCCCATGGTCGCGCTTGATGGGGTCAGCCGGAGATGGTGAAGACGATCGGAGAGCCAACCGGGCTGCTGTTGACGGCCAACTGGACGGTCCAGTTGCCGGAGGTGAGCGCCGCGTCGCTGGAAGGGAGATGGAACCAGATGCAGCCGCCGCCGATGTCGAAGTCGGGCGTCCATTCGTAGAAGGCTATCTCGACGCCTTCCTGTGCCCAGCGCGCGCTGAGCGTGGCGCCGGCGCTGATCGTCGCGTTAGCCACCACATACAAATCGGTGATCCCCGCGCTGAAAGTGGTGGCGGGGTTGACCGCGCAGTCGTCGGCGCCGACACGGGCGCTCACCTGAATGTTGGTCAAACCGGAGCCTCCCGCCGACCCCGCGCCGGCGACCAGGGTGGGCGTCGGCTGAGCCAGCGGGGCATCGCCACGCGCGCTGGCGCCCTGGGTGACGACAATGGCGGCGGTTGGAGCGCCGGGAGTGATCAACGGGTTGGAGATGGCGGGCAATCCTGCTTGGGTCGGCAGCGTCTGCGGAATCTCCGCCGGAGGCTGTTCGAGAATGGGGTTCGCTTCCGCCACCCCCGCCAAATCCGGCAGTTCGACGAACGGGGTGCCCTGAGCCATCAGCGTCGAAGCGATGCGAGTGCTCTGCAAGGCTGCGTTTGCTACTGCCTGCTGCGCGAATTCCGCCGTGATTGCCAATCGCTCGGCCTCGACGGTTCCTGTCGCACGGATGCCGGCGATCTGTGTGCGCGCAACCTCGTTCTGCAAGTTCTCCGTCTGAATGTCGGCGGGCTGCGAGAAGAAGTTGCATGCGCTCAGCGTCAGGGCGCTTAAGGCGATCAGGATGATTCTTGCTTTAATAGACATTGCTCCTGCTGTCGGAAATTCCAGTTGATTCGGCTTTCGGCTGCGCTAGGGTTCGCTCAGTTCGATGATATCGAGCGCAAACGGGAGCTGCGGCGCGAACAGCGGGATGGCAACAGGTGCCAGCGACGACTGATCGAAGTTGCTCACCACGAGCTGGTTGGGCGCGACGAACTCGATGTCGCTGGCCCCGCGAAAACCGGACGCGATGTATTCTATCGTATTGTCCTGCAAGCGAACGATGCTGTTGGTGCCAAGCGCTGCGATGTAGAGCGATCCGTCGGCGGCCACGGTCGCGCCGTCAAAGCCGGGTGCGCGCTGCGTTGTCCCATGGCGGTAGATGGACTCCGAGGCGCCATCGGCCACCGCGACGCGGAAGATCTCGTCGTACTCCGGGTCGGTGACGATAATCGCATCGCGGAAGGGGTCATACGCCAGGCCGGTCAGTCCTCGGCGCTTCAGGGTGACATTGCTGCCCTCGGCCGGGACAGGCGGCGTCGGGGCGACCCACCAGATCGTGCCGCCGCTGCCGTCTGCTTCGAAGCGCCAGATCTCGTTCCTGCCCGGATCGCTGACGTAGACCCGGCCAGCCGAATCGAGAACGATGTCGTTCGGCGCGATGAAGCCCTCCGCGTCATCGATGGTCGCGAACACCTCGACGCCGGCGGCCGTAAGGCGCTTGACGTCGCCGCCCGCCGTGCGCGGATCGGCATCTTCCTGATCGACAATCAGCAGGTTACCGTTCGAGGTGACCGCGATGCCGCTGACCGCGCCGATCGCGTCGCGGCTGCCGGGAAGCTCTTTGACGGCTCCGGTGCCGTCAATGGACCAGACTGCGCCGCTCTTGTAGCTGCCGGTGTACAGCGTGCCGTCCGGCCCGGCGGCGACAGCGGCCGGAAAGGCGTCGTCGTCCGGGAGGACAGCATACTCTCGGACGGAAACACTGGCTACGAGCGCCGCACCCCGGGCCCGTGGTCCACCCGACAGGGCCTGGCGTGCCAGGAGCCAGGTCACGGCCAGCAGCGCCATCAGGATACCCACGATAATGGTGAAAAAGACCAGACGGCGCTGCCAGAGCGTTAGGGATTGCAGGTTACGAAGCATGGCGGATGCGCATTATCCATGAATGATGGAGGCAGGCAGGAAGAAGAAGGCCAGGGCCAGGATCAGGTAGACAGCCATCAGCATCGCACCTTCCAGCCAGTTGGACTCGCCGTCGAGCGCGATCAGCGCGGTGATCAGCGACGCGCCGATGAGGGCGATTAACTCGAAGTCGTTGAAGACCAGCAGCAGTTGGTTGCCCATCAGCAGGCTGGCGAAGACCAGCACCGGCGCGACGAATAGAGCGATTTGCAGGCTCGACCCGATGGACACGGCGAGGCTGAGCTCCATCTTGTTCTTGATCGCCACCTGGACCGCGACCAGATGCTCGGCGATGTTGCCGACCAGCGGAATGATGATGATGCCGAGGAAGAACTCGGTCAAGCCGAGCGCCTCGACGACTGGCTCCACTGCTCCCACCAGCGTCTCGCTGACGATTGCAGTGAAGATGGTTGCGATAATCAGCGCCCCAACCGAGAAACGCACGGTCCAGCGTGCCTGGTGCACCGGAGCGGCTTCACGTGCGCCGGCGGTCTCACCGGCACCATGGGGGGCATGGCCGTTGCTGTTCCCATGCGGTGGCTCGGGACGTGCGCCGGCGGTGAACGAATAGAGCACGCTTAGGCCGTACAGGATGATCGCGATCAGGGCCACACCTTCGCTGAAGAGCAGCTCCGACTGCGGCACTTCGACGAGCACTCGGTCGAAAAGCGAGGGAATGGCCAGCACCAGCACGGCCAGAACCATGAGTGTGGCATTCAGGCCGGCGGTGCGCCGGTCAAAGGTCTGCGTTCCATTGCGCAGGCCGCCCATGAGGAGGCTCAGGCCCAGAACGAGCAGGAGATTCCCGATGATCGAGCCGGTGATAGACGCGCGCACCAGGTCGAGCAAGCCGGCGTTGATGGCGAATATGGTGATGATGAGTTCGGCGGCATTGCCCAGGGTGGCATTCAGCAGTCCACCGACCTTGGGGCCGGTGTAGACCGCCAGCTCTTCTGTGGCCTCGCCGATCAGTTTGGCGAGCGGAATGAGGCCAAGGGCCGACAGGATGAACACGATCACCGGGTCAGCGTTGGCAATTCGTGCGATAACCGCTACAGGCGCGAAGACAAGCATGTAGTAGATTACAGGTATACGCATTGGATTGACCTGCTCTCCGTTATGAATGCGGCCACGCGAATAAGTGAGCGCTCCGTCAAGCGAGCACCCCGACCGACTGAGCGAGGAACGAATATATCATGGTTTCGTGGTGGTGCAACAGGCCTTATAATAAGCATCTTGCGTAGAAGACATGGATGGGTCGTAAGTATGGGCAAGCTGGTACTCATTGTCGACGATGATCAGATGAATCGGGAACTCATGGAAACGGTCCTCAAGCGAAGTGGATTTACTACGCAGACCGCCTACAGTGGCACTCAGGCGCTCTCCCTTATTCAGACCTCGCTGCCCGATCTGATCCTCCTGGATGCCCGGTTAGGTGAACCGGACGGCTTCGAAGTGTGCGCTCAGCTCAAAGGCAACCCGGCGACCCAGTCAATCCCCATCATCATGCTGACGGCCTCCAATGTGCGCAGCGACCAGCAGCATGCGAAAGAGGTCGGCGCCGACGATTACTACTATAAGCCCGATGGCTGGCAGGGACTCATCGAACGTGTTCGGCGGTACCTGGCCTAACTGAGAACCCTCCAGATCGATGGGACGATATCGCAGCGCCCGGTCGCGATCTCCTTCGCCTCTCGCATTTCTGATCGCCATCGCGATCGTCTTCGGCGCGTACTATCTTTTCACCGGCTTCCAGACCTATTTGCGCACCGGTGGCCTGGGCGTCGAGGAAGCCACCCGGCAGGCCGAGGTCATCGCCAGCGCGACCGCTGACCGGGTCACCCGCGCGCTGCCCGTTGCGCAGATGACCCTACGGCCGACGGCGACGCCTCCCCCAACCTGTCAGGATTTTCGTGTCAGCGTTCCGGCGGGAATCGTCCGAGAGACGCCATCGACCAGCGGCACGGTTGTCACGCAGTTTACACAGGGTACGGTCGTTTGCGTGCTGGGACGCGAAGCGAACAGCGAGTGGTATACGATCGACCTCAACCCGAACACACGGCGCATCGATCTCGCCTACATGCACGAGACGGTGATCGAAGCCGTCAACCCCACGCCCACAGCGACTCAGACTCTCCCCGCGACGGCGACGCCGGTTCCCGTCTCGCCCACCCTATCCCCCAGCAGCGCCGCGTCCACCGCCACTCCCGAGACCGACCCGGGTCTGGTATTGCCCACCATGCCGCCGGCGCCCCGGGACGCGACCCGGCCGCCGGCCCAGGAAACCCCGCCTCCATTGGCGACGGTAACGCTGACGCCCGCGAGCTGAACCCAGCGAACTCATTTCGGACGGAAATACGCGGAACTCATGTTGAGCGGAGCGCGTACAGGGCAGGCCGGTTGGCGTGCCCTATACGTGGAGCGACGTCACAAGGTTTGTGTTTGCGGAACCGTCTGTTCGGGGAAACCGCCCTGCCGGCGGGAAGCTGCCGCTTGTAGAAATGCCGCGGCCGCGAGACGAAGACCAGCGCCAAGCATGATGATGGTCAGCAGGTCGATGCCCTGGTTCGCCATGAGACTGCCCACCATGGGGCCAATGAACATCGACAGCCCAATCGCCTGGTGAACCCCGGTCGACACGGCCGTCGAGCTCTCCCCATCGATGGGTTTCATGTACAGGGACATCAATCCAACCGACGCTGCGGCCGTCCATGAACCGCCCGAGAGGAATGCTGCTATCAGAGTGAAGGGTAGTGATGGCGACAGCGCAATGATGAAAGCTGCCAGGGCAGTGCCCACCATCGCGATGGCGATGGTCGACGCCGTACCAATTCGATTGATGATTCGGGTTGCCAGCACTGACATCAATGCGCCGGCAAACAACTCAAGCATACCGAAGATGGCCATGAAGCCTTCATCAGCTCCCAGCCGCTCGACCAGAAAGAGCGGTGTGATCGGCACGATGGCAAAGAATGACAGATGGACGACGGCGGTCACCAGCGCAATGGAACGAAATCTGGGATTGCGCCAGATCGATAGCCTGCGACGCTTTGTTTCCACCGGTTCCGACTGTGGCGGATAGATCTCGCTCAGATGGTGTACGCGGCTGACATGCCACATGCTGACCAGCGCAAAACCGAAGGCCGTCAGGAACATCACCTGATAGTTCGTCGGAAAAACCACCTGTTCGAGCAGCAAGCCGAAACCCAGCGCGCCTACTGCGATCGCGGCGTTTAGCGCGAGGGCGCGTCGGCCCAGGAGAGATGTCATGTGGTCGGCGCGCACCGACTGGCGCATCGCTATCAGGAACGCAACGCCTGCGACACCCTGCGCAAAGGCTGGGAGCGTCACCGACGCGATAAGCCAGAGTGGCTGAAGCGGACGAGGCAGAAGCGGCGCGAAAACTGGCAACAGGAACAGCAGGCGGAAAATGATTCCGGGCACGATGAGCGCATCGTGTGGAACCCTGAAGCGCCGTATATACAGCCCGGCGGCCGATGCCGACAGCATCAGCACCAGCGCAGGCGCAGAAGAGATCCAACCGAGATCGACCGGCGTTGCTCCCAGTCGAATGGCATAGACGGACAAAAATCGCGATGTCGCGGCGAGCGCAAGTCCAAACCAGGCCATGTCATAGATCAAATGCGTGTAGTTGCGATGCTCCGTCTTTTCCAGCTCGACGACCGGTGCATTCATATTGATGTCGGGTTCCCTTTTATTTTCCGCACAATGCGAAATGTGATGAAATGGGGGAGGTAATGTGAAAACCTTTACCTAAAGAGAAGAATAGCACAATGCCAAGAGCTGTCTAGAGGTCCGTACCTGACGATTTCCCCTCGTGATGATGTTATTGGACTGGGATGGACTTATGGATTTTCGACGTGCGCGTTTTCGCAGAGCGGGTAAAATCGCCGCAAAACGAAATGCGTCACGAAATTTCTTCGTGGTAGTCTTCGTGCTAAAGAGAAGGGAACCAAAGAATGTTGTCCAGTTTGGAAATTGCCCAACGCGCTAAGATGCTGCCTCTCAGTGAAGTCGCAGCGCAGATGGGACTCGGCGACGATGACTTCGACGTGTACGGCACGCCATATGTCGCCAAACTGCGTTTAAGCGCGCTTGACAAGGTGAAAGACCGGCCGATTGGCAAGTATGTGCTGGTCACTGCAATTACGCCGACGCCCCTGGGCGAGGGCAAGACGACAATGACGGTCGGTCTCGGCCAGGCCATGAAGCATCTGGGCAAGACCGCGGTGATCACCCTGCGCCAGCCGTCCCAGGGGCCGACTTTCGGCATCAAGGGCGGCGCGGCCGGCGGCGGCTATGCGCAGGTGGTGCCTATGGAGACATTCAACCTGCATCTGACCGGCGATATCCACGCTGTCACCGCCGCCAACAACCTGCTGGCCGCCATGATCGACAATCGGCTGCTGCGGGGCAATCCCCTGAACATCAACCCCGACGCCATCACCTGGCGTCGAGTCCTGGACGTCAGCGACCGGGCGCTGCGCCGCATCCTGATCGGCATCGGCGGCGGTCTGGATAACGGCTACGAACGGAATACCGGGTTCGACATTGCCGTGGCCAGCGAGGTCATGGCCATTCTGGCGCTGACGACATCGCTCAAGGACATGCGCGAACGCTTCGGCCGCATCGTGATCGGCACAACCTTCGACGGACAGCCGGTCACCGCCGAGCAGATCGGCGCGGCCGGTGCGATGGCCGTGCTGATGCGCGACGCCATCCGTCCAAATCTGCTGCAAACCCTGGAGAACACTCCGGCCATCGTGCACGCCGGCCCCTTCGCCAACATTGCGCACGGAAACGCCAGCGTCCTGGCCGATCAGATCGCCATTCACAGCGCCGACTATGTTTTCACAGAGGCGGGTTTCGCAGCTGACATTGGCGCGGAGAAGTTCTTCAACATCAAGTGCCGCGTCAGCGGGCTGAAGCCGGATGCGGCGGTGCTGGTTGCCTCGATCCGCGCGCTCAAGGCGCACAGCGGTCACTATAAGGTGGTGGCCGGCAAGCCGCTGCCCCCGGCAATGCTGGAGAAGAACATCGCCGACGTCGAGGCGGGTGCAGCCAATCTCATCCGCCACATTGAGAACGTCAAGAAGCACGGGGTGACCCCGGTGGTCGGCATCAATGTGTTCGACGGCGATCACCCGGAGGAAATCGAAGCGGTCAAACGCATCGCCATTGAGGCGGGAGCGCTCGGCGCATCCCCGGCGCGCCACTTTGCCGATGGCGGCGCGGGCGCCTGCGAGCTGGGTGAAATGGTCATGTCGGCCGCTTCGAACAACAACGAATTCCGCCACCTGTATCCACTGGATATCAGCATCAAGCAGAAGATCGAGACCATCGCCAAGGAGATCTACGGGGCGGCCGATGTATCGTATGAACCGCTGGCCGAGCAGCAGATCGCCAGCTACGAGTCCAACGGCTTCGGCGGCATGCCGATCTGCATGGCCAAGACGCATCTCAGTCTGAGCCACGATCCGAGTCTCAAGGGTGCGCCAAGCGGCTTTACCCTGCCGATTCGCGAGGTGCGGGCGGCTGTTGGCGCCGGGTTCATTTACCCACTGTGCGGCACGATGACGACCATGCCTGGTCTGCCCGAGCACCCTGCTGCCGAGCGGATCGATTTGGACGAGGACGGCAACATCGTCGGCTTGTTCTAGACACATGCTTCCTTGCGCAGGGGCGAGCTGCCGGCTCGCCCCTGCGGTACCCTGATTGGCAGCGCCGTAACCTGAGGACTGTGGATTTACACACCGCGCCGATTCGACCATAATCCATGGTTCAGAGTGCGGGTTGGGAGGGGTATTCTCATGTCTTTTTTCGGCAGTCGACGTCAGGTGGATTTGCCACCGGCCCCGGCACAGCCAAGTGAGCGAAAGCCGGCTGTGACGGTGTCGGCCCAGCAGCCCGTGGGCTTTGAGACCGTCCTGGGCGCGAGCAGTGTCCTGGAAGGCAAACTGAGCAGCAGCACCAATGTCCGGCTCGATGGGAATTTCACAGGGACCCTGGAAATCACCGGAAACGTTCTGGTGGGCGAGACCGCGCGAATCAACGCGGACGTCAACGCCCGCAATATTTCCATCGCCGGGGCGGTGCGTGGCAACGTCAGCGGCAAGAAGGTCCAGATCCTCCGCACGGGGCGGGTGTGGGGGATATTCATGCGCAGGCGCTGACGACGGAAGAGGGTGCGTTCATCGACGGCAAGATCACGATGACTCGGCCCGATATCACTGGCGAGCCGCTTGCCGAACCCTTTGGCGCTGCTACAGGTGCAGTCATGGCGGACACCATGCTGACGGAAGACAGCCTGCCGGCTGCGTCAGACTCTTCGGTGGATGCCCCGCCCTCGGAAGAGGTCGTGGACGTCGCAGAAGCCGTAGATGCCGACGACGACTCCGCTCTCATCCTCGACAACACTGAATCTGACAAACCAGCGGGGTAGTGCATGCGGCCAATTCGGGTGCTCATGGTGTGCATGGGGAATATCTGCCGTTCGCCGATGGCAGAGGCGGTGTTTCGCGAAATGATTGAACAGGCTGGCCTGAGCGGTCAGATCGAGGTCGACTCGGCAGGGACAGACGCATGGCATGGCGGCGACCCGGCGCATACCGGCACGCTGCGCATTCTACAGCGCGCCGGCATCGCCTATGACGGGCGTTCTCGCCAGCTTCAGCGCGAAGATCTGGACCAGTTTGACTATGTCCTGGCCATGGACCGTGACAACCTGCGCTATATTCGGCGCGCTTCCGGAGGCTCCATCGCCGAAATTGCACTGTTCCTGAGCTATGCCAGGGCTGACGGGAAGGTCAGCTACGACGAAGTGCCGGACCCGTACTACGACAACTCGTTTGACTTGACCTATGACCTGGTCACGAAGGGTTGTGAGTCATTGCTGGCGCACATCCGCGCCGACAAAGGAATCTAACAGACGGGGCGCATCGTCAGCGTTGCGCCCCGTCTTCTGCTTTCATCGACCCGTCCAGCGTGGCGGACGCTTCTCCAGGAAGGCGCGAAAGCCTTCCATCCCATCTTCAGACATCAGAATCTCGCGCTGGTTAGCGGCTTCCCGCGCCAACGCATCCTCGTAACTGCTGTTGAGCGACGCCAGCAGTGCCGCTTTGCCACGCCTCAGCGAGTTAGGCGCCTGCTTGCTGATCCGCTCCGCGTAGCCCAGCACGTCGGTCATGAACGACTCGGTCGGGTAGACCTTGTTGGCCAGCCCGATTCGATGGGCTTCGGCGGCATCGACATCTTCGCCGGTGAGGATCATCTCCAGCGCCTTGCCGGTTCCGACGATGCGGGGCAGGAGATAGGTGCCGCCACCATCGGGGATCAGACCAATGCGAATGAACAACTCGGCGAATCGACCGCGCTCGCTGACCAGGCGGAGGTCGCAGGCCAGCGCCATGTCGCAGCCAATGCCCGCCGCGTATCCATCGACTGCCGCCAGCACCGGCCACGGGCAGGAGCGGATGGCCTTCAGCGTCGGGCCGTAGCAGTCGGTCAGCAACCGGAAGGTTTCGTCCGGTCCGAAACCGCTCATGGCCGCTTTCTTCAGGTCGGCGCCGGCCGAAAATGAGCCACCCGTCCCGGTCAGCACGACGCACCGGGTGCCATCGTCGGCGCAGGACTCTAGCGCGGCGCGCAGTGCGTTCATCGTCTCGTCGTCGACGGCATTGCGGACTTCGGGCCGATTGATGATCAGTATCGTGACCGCGTCGCGGCGGTCGATTAACAGTTTTTCGGTGGTCAAGTCTTGAGTCAAGAGGATCTATCCTTTAACTATTCAGTGCATGTTTGTTAAGGGATTTGTCTCGTGCGGACATATGGGTCGGCCGCTATACTACCGCGTATGATTGTCGGGGCGGACCCGTATGTGCGCCCAAAACCATGCCGAACCGTGACTCTGCAGACACGCTGTCACCCGCTAACTTTTCGCCCGCGCTCTGGCCGTTTCTTTCTCACGTTTCGGCGGGGTATTGCGCGCCTTCAAGGTGCGCTGCACATCGTTGATCAGAGTCTCGCTGTTTTCGTGGTCGCCGCGCATGGGAATATATAAGTATGCGGCGAGCGGGAGCAGCGCCAGTGCAAAGACCAGGCTGCCGCTGGCCATCAGCGCCACGCTGATGAGCGCGACGGCGCCGATCATGAGAATCACGCCCTGGCGGTTGGCACCGCTGGGTACATCGATCTGGACGACGGTGTGTCCGTCACGGCGTTCCAGCTTGCCATGCAGGGTGGTGCGCCGGGCAAATCTGCCGACGACCGGGGTGGTGATACTGATGCCGAAGCCGCCCTTCTTTTCTACCCAACCGTCCAGGGCACGACTGCCACTGCTCTTCGCCTGCAACCGCGCGTTGATGGCCGACAGGCTCTCAGCAACCGTTTTTTCCGTGTATAGCTCCAACCGCATAGTTCGTGTTTGCTCCTCCTGGAGCGTCTATTCAATCATGGTGGGAATTGGCATGGTGGGAATTAAGGCCGCCGGCTGATGGCTACAACATCGGGACGGACAACCCGCCGTCAATGACGAATACCTGGCCGGTCGTAAAGTTGGATGCCTGCGAGGCGAGGTAGAGCACAATGCCGCTGATGTCCTGCGGTTCGCCGATGCGATTGAGCGGCGTCCGCCCGGTGACGGACTTGAGCAGGCCCTCGTTTTCCCAGATCACTCGCGCGAATTTGGTGCGGACGAGTCCTGGCGCGACGGCGTTGACGTGGATGTTGTCGCCGGCCAGCTCCATCGCCAGTGTGCGGGTCAGGCTGATCACCGCTGCCTTGGTCATGCTGTAGATGCCCTGCCAGTGGCCTGGACGCAGGCCGTTGACCGACGCGATATTGATGATTTTGCCGCCGCCCACTTCGCGCATGGAGGGCACGACCGCCTGCGTCAGCCAGACGTTGCCCATGATGTTGACTTCAAGCGTCTTTTCCCACATGCTGTCTTCGGCGTCGAGCAGGGGGCCGAAGTGCGGGTTGGTGGCCGCGTTGTTGACCAGGATGTCTATGCGCCCGTAGGTGTCGCGCGCCGTCTGTGCCAGTGCCTGAATTGCTGCTTTGTCTCCGTTGTGGGCGACGACGGCGGTGACATTCCCGTGCTTGTCACGGATCGATTCCACGACCGGATCGAGGTTTTCCTGTTTGCGGCTGCTGATCACCACGCTGGCCCCGGCCGCGCACAGCGTGTCGGCAATCTCCTGACCGATGCCGCGTGACGCGCCAGTCACGATCGCGACTCGTCCCGCCAGATCAAATGGGGTGCTCATGGACTGTCCTCGAAAACCCGTGAGGGTGGACTACTATCGGATCGATATTGTACACGCAAACGGCCGGTTGGGACTAAAATGAGACACGTACAATAGCGGTATGCAACCTCCGAAGCCGAACGCCCTTCCAGTTGGCTTTGCGACAAAAAAGGCGGATCATGATTTACGACATCACGCGCACGGTCTCGGCGACGACGGCCGTCTTCCCCGGCGACACCACTTATCGCGTCGACCCGATGCTCAGCCTGTCCTCCGGCGACCCGGTGAACCTTGTTACGTTGACCACCACACCGCACGTCGGCACGCACGCCGACGCCTACTATCATTACCTCGCCGGCGGCGCACATCCGGCCGCGCTACCACTGGAGCCGTATCTCGGCCCGGCCCACGTCGTGACCGTGCGCACCGCGACCGGCCCAATTACGCCTGATGACCTGCCGGATGGCTTTGCGGTGGGTGGCATATCCCGGATACTGATACACACGCGCTACAGCGACCTCGACGACACCGTATGGGACCCGACGTTTCCCTACCCGGATGTGACCCTGATCGAGTGGCTGGCGGCGCAGGGGGTGGTGCTAATTGGCGTGGATACGCCGTCGTTCGACGAGGCCACCAGCACGGCACTGCCCGGGCATCAGGCGCTGGGCCGACACCGGATCGCCAATCTGGAGAATCTGTTTCTGCGCGGTGTCCCCGATGGTCTGTACGAGCTGATCGCGCTGCCGCTGAAGCTGGATGCGGCCTGCGGGTCGCCGGTGCGCGCGGTGCTGCGTACGCTCCAATCGTAGTCGAGACGTCGAATCACGGAGAGAAAAGAGCGCGAGATGGAAAACGCAACGAGCTGGCTGCTGTACTTCGTCTTTGCACTGGTGCTGTTTGTGATGTATCTGGCTATTCGCCGTCGTTGGCTGTCACCTGTCGTAGTTTCGGCGGTCGGGGTGCTGCTCAGTATCGTGCTCATGACCCTGGTCGGTGCGGCGCAGGGGAATAACGCCTATCAGGCGTTGTTCGCCGGCGTGCTGGTGGGCGGGCTGTTCAGCATCAGCACCCTCGCCATGGCCTACTACTTTGTGCGCGCCGAGGAGCGGCGGCGCGGGCGGGGGTGAGTGGTTCCGCCGCGGCTGAGGCGTGCAACGGCACGGCTAATGGATGGAATCACCGCCGCGGGATGGCCCCGATCACATGGATGCCCGATCTCGTTCAACTCCGAGCGCGTGTGCACGAACGGATCGAGGAAATGGGCCAGCACCATCAGCAGCAGTCCGGCCGCGGCGCCCAGTGCGAGACGCACCAGGGGCGAGAAACGATCGGTCAGCGGCGGTGGCGCGGCGGCGATCGGCGTCTCCCCCAGGAGGGTCACGGCGGCGGGCTGGCCGCCCAACTGCGCGAAATAGGCTTCACTGCGGGTGGACAGGACCTCGACGACAGCAGCACTGATCGCCTCCAGACCTTCTGCGGAGGGATAACCAAGGTCGATCCGCCCGACGCTGCGTGCATTGTCCGCCGCGATACCGAACTGCGCGGATTCAACCGGTAGGGTCTGGCTGGCGAGGGCGACCACTTCGTCCTTGAAACGGCTGCCCCGGATCCATTCGGTGAAGGCATTGACGGTGAGCTCTGACGATAACCAGATATCCTGGTAGTCGCCCTCCGTGCGCGGGATGGCATCCATCGACTGAGCCGCACTGTAGGTGATCGAACGGGCGAACCCGCCGGACACCGTCTGCCGGTTGAGGAGCTGTGGGAGCGTAAACGCTGCCGCGATGAGAACAGGAATGAGTCCAAGCCACCACCAGCGCCTCAGGATGCGCCAGAAGATCAACAGTTCCACAATACAGTCCTTGTCGCCTACTCTTCCACGTGATTGTTGCGCTCAGTCCGCATCAGGTTCAATAGTGTGAGCAAGGTCTCGCGGATTTCTGTAAGAAGCTCGCGCTGCTCTTCAGCAGCCAGACGCTGTACTTCATTCGATTGACGGGTCTGTTCAGCGGCGAGTCGCAGTTCCTCGGCAGCGAGTCGCAGTGCTTCTGCCCCTGCGCGCAGGTTCTCCGCGTCGTCACGCGCGACTTCGGTGGCGACGCGCTGCCCTTCCACCATCTTGCGCTGCTTTTCCGAACTATCGCGCTGCTCCTCGGCTTCATCACGAGACATCTCGGAAGACTGTCGAACTTCTTCCTCAAACTGCATATCCTCGCTCGTGAGTTGCCTCTTCTCGTCGCCATCTTGATCCGGCTTCATGTCTCATTTCCTTCAAACTCCCAGGAATTACAGGCTGCCCGTCGGCATCCGAGACGATGATCCGTATGACTATAGCAGTGAACGGGCGCCCCACCAATATTGGTCGGTCAAAGAGGGTTCCCTCTGCGAAAAGCATCCCAGGCGCGTTCGATGTAGGTGTTCAGCGCCTTGCTGAACACCGCCGAATCGAAGCGCTCAGCGTGGGCGCGGAGAACGCGGGTGTCGTAGTCGCTCGCGTCGAACGACTCCATGGCACGCGCCAGGCTGTCGACTGTCATCTCGCTGAACAGGTCTCCCGTTCGACCGGGGATCACGGTGTCCAGCGCGCCGCCGCCGCCGTAGGCGATGACCGGTCGGCCCGCCGCCTGCGCCTGGACCGGCGTGATGCCGAAATCTTCCAGGCCGGGGAAGAGGAACGCTTTACAGCGGGCCATGAGGTCGGGCAGGTCGGCGTCGGACACATAGCCGAGGAATTCGACTGTCGGGCCGGCCAGCTCGTGCAGGCGGTCGAGATCGCGGCCCCTGCCGGCCACTTTGAGCGGCAGACCGAGCCGCGTCGCCGCCTGCACCGCCAGGTCGATGCGCTTGTAGGGAATCAGTCGCGAGACGACCAGGAAGTAGTCGTCGTGGCGGGCGGCGGGCTGGAAGCGGCTGGTATCAACCGGCGGAAAGATGATGGATGACTCGCGATGGTAGTAGGTCTTGATGCGCTGCTGAATTTCGGTTGAGATCGCGATGAAATGATGGACGCGCTGCGCGGCGGCGTAATCCCAGCGCTTGAGCAGGGCCACTACCGGTCGCAGGCCGATCTGCGCGACGCGACCCAACCCTTCCCGAACGATATAGGCATCGAGACCCCAGACGTAGCGTGTTGGGGCCAGGCAGTAGCAGATGTGCAGCGTATTCGCCCCCGCCTGGAGCCCGTGGCAAAAGCCGCTCTTGTTGGTCAGCACCAGCTCGAATTCGGACAGATTCAGGCTGCCCCAGGCCAGCGGGTAGAGCGGCAGATAGGGCTGATGGTGGCGGTGGATCCCGGGCATCCGATCGAGCCAGAGCGTGCGGATATCCCAGTCGCGGTAGGACGGAGGCATGAGGTCGGGCGCGTAGATGCTGGTGAAGACCGGCGCCTCGGGAACCATGCTGACCAGTGTCTCCAGCACATCTTCCGCGCCACCGCGCTGATTCAGCCAATCATGGACCAGTGCCAGTTTCATTCCAGGCCGATCTACTCGCCGCCGGGACGGGATGAGGTCTCGCGCAGGGGTGAGAAGGTCATTCGATGGAGCACGGTTGCCCCCCGCGTTTCGATGGCCCGGCGGTGGGCGGGGACGCCATAGCCCTTATGCACGGCGAAGCCGTAGCCAGGGTAGTGGCTCTCCTGCTCGATCATGTAGTGGTCCCGGCTGACTTTGGCCAGCACGCTGGCGGCGGCGATGCTCAAACTGCGACTGTCGCCGCGAATGTAGGCCTTATGGGGCAGCGTCACATCGGTGAACAGTTCAAAGGCGGTACAGCGGATCGAGTCCATGAGCAGGAAGTCGGCGCCGACGTGGGGGAACTGAGTAGAAAGGGCGTCCAGTGCGCGGCGCATGGCCGTGCAGGTCGCCGGGACGATGCCCATGGCGTCGATCTCTTCCGCGGCGGCGCTGCCCACGCCCCAGGCCAGCACGTTCGAGGTGATCCGCTCGATGAGGGCTTCTCGGGCGCGGGCGGTGAGCTGCTTGCTATCGCGCACGCCGGCCAGCAGCATCCGCAGGTCCTGAGGCTGGTCGTCACTGTCCGACAGCTGGGGAGGCAAACAGACGGCACCCGCAAACACCGGTCCCGCCCAGGCGCCGCGCCCCGCCTCGTCCAGGCCGATCACGCGGCGAAACCCCTGGCGCCAGAGATCTCGTTCCAGCTCAAGGCCGGCTGTTTTCTCGCCTGGCATAGAGCCCCCGCGCCCAGTTGCGGCGAATCTCGCGGATCTCGCGCAGCATGTTGAGTGAGTCCTGAACCAGGCGCATGCGGCTGTCGGCGTCGAAGTACCAGGTAATCGGCACTTCGCGCACGCGGTAGCCGCGCCGCTTGGCAATGAACAGGATTTCAACGTCGAAGCCTATGCCCGACATACGCTGCACGGCAAACAGGTCTTGCGCCGAGGCGCCGGAGAACATCTTGAAGCCGCACTGTGTGTCTTCGAAGTCGGGCACGGCGAAGAACTTGATGATCAGGTTGTTGATGCGTCCCATGAAGTGACGGTATTCCGGTTCGCCGATGCGCTGGGCGCCTTTGCCTTCGCGCGTGGCGATGCTGATGTCAAAGCCGTCGGCGGCGGGCGGCAGAAACTTGACAATTTCGTCGATAGGCATCGACAGGTCGGTATCGCAGATGAAGCGGTAATCGCCCTGAGCCGCGAGCATGCCGGCCTTGACGGCCAGGCCTTTGCCGCGCGTGTCCACGACCATCAGCTTGACATAGGGATGGGCTACGGCGTATTCACTTGCGACCTCAGCGGTGCGGTCGTGGCTGCCGTTTTCGACCACGATGACCTCTGCGGTGTAGGGTTGTGTCTTGAGGAAGGCGTCGATTTTGGCGAGGCTCGGCGGTAGACGAGTCTCTTCGTTATGCGCCGGGATGATGATCGACAGGAAAGGGCGAGCACTCAACGCAGCCAACTCCGTGTGGCATGAAAGAGGCCAATGATCGGCTGGGTCTAAAACAACACCACGGTCACGGACTCAAAAGGTGTTCGATTTCAGCGTTACTCACGCGCCGCTGCGCCATAATCTGGCGACGTTTGCGGAGCATCAACGGGATTCCGCGGAGGCCAGCCGCCATTCCGCGCAGTCGGGCCCGTGCCGCGTCGCCGCGCCATGCGCGAAGCGCTTCCCAGGCGGTTCTCACCTGCCCTCGGATGACCTGTGCGCCATATTTGTGCCACAGCGGGTAATCCTTGACGAGCAGGTAGAGGGTATTGCGCCCGACATAGTAGCTGGCGGTTGTTCCCCCGCCGGTTGCCGACAGATGATGGTACACCACAGCCGCAGGTGTGTAAAGACAGCGCCAGCCGGCGAGCTGAGCGCGCCAGCCGAGGTCGACATCTTCCAGCGAGAAGAAGAAATCGTCGTCCAGCAGGCCGATTTCCTGAAGCATGATCCGGCGATAGACGGCCGAACCGCCGCACGCACTGAAGACGGGTTCCTCGCGATCATACTGGCCTTTGTCCTGCTCCCAGACGCCGCGGTTGACGGGGCGGCCGCCTTTTGTGAACAGATCGCCGGCGGTATGCAGATGATCGCGCTTGTCAAAGAGCAGCATCTTGCTGGCCACACTGCCGATCTCCGGATGGCGGCGAAAGGCGTCTAGGACGGCTGCGGCCCAGCCCGGATCGACCTCGGTGTCGTTGTTCAGCAGGCAGATGAACTCGCCGGTCGCGGCCTGCATCCCGGCGTTGCAGGCGCCGGTAAAGCCCTTGTTGACCGGCAGAGCGATCAGTTTGACCCAGGGGAATCGCTCGCGCAGGAATGCCTGCGAACCATCAGTCGAGGCATTGTCGACCACCAGGACCTCCAGCGGTTGCAGCGTCTGGGCGGCCAGGGCGTTCATGCAGGTTTCCAGAAAGCGCAGGCCATTCCAGTTAGGGATGACGATGGACAGCAGCCCTTCAACCCCTGGCTGCGACGAGAGGGTTGGCGTGCCGCCGCTCATGCGCCGCCAACCAGTGCGCCTTCGCGCTCCAGGAAGGCATCGAGGGCTTCGCGCCAGTCGCGCAGGACGATGCCCAGCGAAGCCGCGGCCAGGTTGTGCAGCGGCGCGAAGGGCGGCGGCGTCGAGGCGCGCTGCCACTCGTCGCGGCTGATCGGCTCGATAGGCGTGTTCAAACCGGCGCGGCTGAGAATCGTCTGGGCAAATTCATAGCGTGAACAGGGGACCTCGTTGACCAGATGATAGATGCCGTAGCGCTCGGTGGCAATCAACCGGACGATGGCGTCGGCCAGATCGTCGTTGTAGGTGGGACAGGCCACCTCATCGCGGACCACACGCAGCGGTTGCCCCTCTCGGCCGGCCTTGAGGATGGTGTGGACGAAGTTGCGTCCGCCGTGCGCGAACAGCCAGGAGGTGCGCACAATCATGTGCCGTGGCGTGGCGCGGGCCGTCTCCTGCTCGCCGACCCATTTGCTGTAACCGTAGAGATTGGCGGGCGACGGTGCATCATATTCGAAGTACGGTCGCGCCGCTTTGCCGTCGAAGACCTCGTTGCTGCTGATGTAAAGAATCGCCGCGCCGGCATGGGCGGCCGCCTGGGCGACGTTGCCTGCGCCGAAGCCGTTAATGCGTATGGCGCGCTCCGGGTCGCGAGCGCAGCCGTCAACATCGGTCCAGGCGGCGGGATGAATGACCAGAGCGGGGGAAGTGCTGGCAATGAAGGCCCGTGTCGCGGCGAAGTCGGCAATGTCAAATTCCGCGACATCCGCGCCGATGACCTCGCAGTCCTCGCGGGCTTGCAACCGTTCTTTCAGCGCACCCCCCAGTCTGCCCAGGGCGCCGGTCACCAGTATGCGCATACGTCCTCGATTCAGTACACGGTCATCAGAATGCGCTCACCGGCGTTGTCCCCGGCCCAGACCGGGCTGAAGAACCGGTTGTTCAGCTCGGCGACTTCCGCCACATCGGTCACCACTTCGATGATCTCCTGGCCGCGGGCTGCTTTTCGCCAGCCGATGTCCGTCATGTTGGCCGAACCCTTGAAGGCCAGCAGACCGTCGATGACCACGATCTTCTGATGGGGAAAGTAGGTATCTTCGCCGGAGAATGTACGCAGGTGCAGATGCGGCGCTTCGTCCTGAAAGTCGGTCATCTCTCGCATCATGATCTCGGACTTTACGCCGGACACGATGCCGCGCACGTCGACGCGCTGCGCGGTCAGCTTGAGTGAGCCGAGCAGCAGGGCGCTCAGGCCATAGGTCGTGAAATGTACGAAACGCTCGGCGCTTTGCAGCGAGGCCAGGAGTGCCCGCATCGGCGGGTAGTGGGTCGACTGCCCACTGGTCACTTCGCGAACCTGGCGGGCGATGCGCGCCAGGCGCTGGCTGTGCTCGATCAGGTCGTGGAACTGGATGTTCAGCCCACGCTGGCGGAAGTAGGCCGCATAGGTCGGGAATTCTTCGGTCAGGATGTACTCGACGCCGCATACCGGGCAGATGCCCTCAAGATGGGGCAGCAGGGCGGAGCAGCGCTCACAGATGACCTGCGGCGGCGTGAACCGGAGCAGAGATGCGATGTCAAAGTGCTGCATCTCAGTCCGCATTCGCCCAGGCATCGAAGACTCGCTCGCATTCCTCCTGCCAGCAGCGGTCAAGATCGCTGACGTCCCGTCCTCGATGGGCCGCACCGCGAAAGTAGCCCGCTCCCGGCATCCCGGTCGCTTTGCTCACCACCAGCGCGCAGATCATGCCGCGTCCGGCCTCCTCCTCCAAGTCGCAGATCTCGCCCAGGAGCCGCGTGAAGGCATAGGAGCCGGGATGGACGTAGACGCTCGGCAGACGCAGGGCCAGGTCGGAGTAGGTGATGATCTGGCGCGCCTTCGCCAGCGCGATCAGCTCCGCGTACATCTCGGCGCGAACGGCAGTCCATTCGCTCTCGGTGAGTTTGAAGCGGGCAGGCGGGTTCATAGGCGCGCGGCGATCAGCGGTTTATTCCTGCGCTGCCGCAAGACGCGCGGCGTACTGGCGTTTGTAGTATTCCAGGTATTCTCCGGTCTTGATTTTGCGCCACCACCACTCGTTGCCGGCGAACCAGCGCACCGTATCGGCCAGCCCGGTCTCGAAGGGGTGCTGGCGCTCCCAGCCTAGGGCGCGGGCCTTGGCGCTGTCCATGGCGTAGCGCAGATCGTGCCCCTCGCGGTCCGGCACATGCTGGATGAGCGACTCCGGCTTGCCCAGGTGACCGAGCATGTCCCTTACGACGTCGATGTTGTGGCGCAGATCTTCTCCGGCCAGGTTGTAGGCTTCGCCAGCAACGCCGCGATGCAGTACGGTGTCGATGCCGGTGACGTGGTCGTCCACGTACAGCCAGTCGCGAATCTGCTTGCCGTCGCCGTAGACCGGCAGCCTGCGGTCGTCGATGGCCTCGGTGATGAACAGCGGCAGCAGTTTTTCCGGGTACTGATACGGACCGTAGGTGTTGCTGCCGCGCGTGATGACCACATCCATCTTGTAGGTCTCGAAGTAGGCGCGGACCATCAGTTCGCCGCCGGTCTTCGCCGCGGAGTAGGGGTTGCGCGGTGCCAAAGGCGCGCTCTCGACGGAGAAGCCTTCCGGCACCGAGCCGTACACTTCGTCGGTCGAAACTTGCAGGAAGCGCCCGATCCCGTGCTTGCGGCCTTCGTCGAGCAGAATGTAGACGCCGATGCTGTTGGTGTGCATGAAGGCGTCGGCATCCAGGATGCTGCGGTCCACATGGCTCTCGGCCGCGAAATTGACCACGGTGTCGATCTGGTATTCCTGAAGGACGTGAGCCACCGTGCCCCGATGGGCGATGTCGCCGTGCTCGAAGCGGAAATTCGGTTCATCGTGGACGGGCAGGAGGTTGTCGAGGTTGCCCGCGTAAGTCATCTTGTCATAGACGATGATGTTGTATTCGGGATAGCGCGCCGTCATGTAGCGGACGAACGCGCTGCCGATGAAGCCTGCACCCCCCGTGACAAGGATGTTCTTCATGATAGTTTGTCCTGCTTATCCTCAGCGGATTTCGCTTTGCGCGCGGGCTTCGGGGCAGCGGCGGACGGTGTGGCAGGCGTCGTCTCAGAGGGCGTCGTCGCGGAAGGCGTCGTCGCGGAAGGCGTCGTCGTGGAAAGCGTTGCCTGCTTTTCAGCGGCCTTGGCTTCCGCGGGCGGTTTTGCCGGGGTCTTGACTTCCGGTGCGGCGGATGAAGCCTCTACTGGCGGGCTGCCGGGCTTGCTTTCCGCGGGTGCTGCGGTGGGCGTTTCGACGGACGGCGCGGCCGGTTCCGGTGGCTTGACGATCACCCAGCGCTCCAGCGCCTCGGCCACACCATCCTGGTCGTTGGACGCGACGACATGCTTGGCCGCGGACTTGACGCGATCTTCGGCATGGCCCATGGCCACACCCAGCCCTGCATACGGAAGCATTTCGATGTCATTTTCAGCGTCGCCGATGGCCATGATGTGTTCCGGCCTGACGCGCAGATCGCTCGACAGACGCTTGAGGGCGGACCCCTTAGAGACGCCGATTGGCAGAACTTCCAGCATCGTCGGAACTCCGGCCTGGAGCACGCGGGCTGTCGCGCCAATCTGGAGGTTCAACTGCCAGCGCAGGGAGGTGACGGCCTTCGGATCGCCGACGGCGATAATCTTGTTGATCGGGGTGCGGCCGATCTGATTTTGCAGAGGGCCGACGATCTCCATTTCCACTTCGTGATAATGGCGCATGCGGGCCTGAAATTCCGGGGCGGCGGCGCGCAGCAGAATGCGGCTGCCACTGTAGATCGAGACGATGAAGCCACGCTCCTCGGCGAAGGTGATGACCTGGCGCGCGACCGTGTCGGGCAGGGTGACCTGATGCGTGATGCTGCCATCGCCTTCGTGGAGCACTGTGCCCTGGACATAGATGCCGGCGGTTGCGACGCCAAGCCGTTCCAGCAGCGAACGCATGGAGTTACGGGTCTTGCCCGTGGCCACGACGATCTTGACGCCCTGGGCGGCGGCGGTCTTGACTGCGGTCTCGACGCGCGGGGTCAGCTTTGACTCGCTGTTCAGGAGCGTTCCGTCGATGTCGATGACCACCATCTCGATCTTCGGCCGGCTGACTTCTGCTGCAAGAGGTGCGTTTTCAGGCATTGGGTTCATATTCCGCCTCATACCAACCAAACGGTGCTATTGTCGGCAAGATTCATTGACAGCGTGCGCGGCTTGTCCAGCTTGCGCTGAAGTGTCACGTTGCGACCGATCAGGCTGCCATGAAGGCGTGCGTCCGTGTCGCGAATCACGCAGTTTTCGAGGATGATGCTGCGCTCGACTTCGCAGTTCGCCAGCGTCACGTGATGGTAGATGCTGGAATACGGCCCGACGTAACAGTTTTCCAGCACCGTCTCTTCGCCAATGATGGTCGGGCCATGCACGATGCTGTTGATGATCCGCGCGCCGCGTTCGACCTTGACGCGCCGGTCAACCTGCGAGTTCTCGATCACCACATCTTCGGCGATGTGGGGTGTGAGTTCATCCAGCACGTTACAGTTCGCCTCGATCATGTCAATCGGCTTGCCCGTGTCTATCCACCAGCCCTCGTGCACATGGGCATGCACATGATGGCCATGGTCGATCAACCACTGAATAGCGTCGGTGATCTCGTATTCTCCACGTCGTGACGGTTTGATGGCGTTGACTGCCTGGAACACCGTGGAGTCGAACATGTAGATGCCAATCAGCGCCAGATCGCTGGGCGGGACGGGTGGTTTTTCGACCAGATATTCTATCGAATGATCCGGTTTCAGCACAGCCACGCCAAAAGAGCGCGGGTCGGGCACACGTTTGAGGACGATCTGGCTGTTCCACTGATGGTTGGTGAAGTCACGGATCAGGGCGCTTATTCCGCCTTCGATGACATTGTCGCCCAGGAACATGACGAACGGATCGTCCTTGAGAAAATCTTGTGAGATCTTGACCGCGTGGGCCAGACCATCCGGGCTGGGCTGCTCGATGAACGTAATGTGCACCCCGTATTTACTGCCATCGCCGACGGCGTCACGGATCTCCGGCCCGGTCTGGCCGATGACGATGCCGACCTCGCTGACGCCGGCATCGCGAATGGTCTCGATCACGCGGACGAGCACGGGCTTGTTGGCGACCGGGATGAGCTGTTTGGCGCGGGTGTAGGTCAGGGGGAATAGGCGCGTGCCCTTGCCTCCACTGAGGATCAGACCCTTCATAGCTTCTTCCTGGGGTAAGAGTGCCGGTAAGGTGAAGCCGCATGCATCGTTACGGAAATAGCGATGGATGCCGCCGCGATTGCCTTTGCAAGAGTGGTCAACTACCCGTCCCCGGAGGCGCGATCAGCAAGACGAGCGTGATGATGGCCAGGAGGATGATGCCGACCACAAGGATGCGATTCCAGGCCATCCCGCCCGTCATGGGCGGGAGCGCGGAACGTGATGGCGGGTTCTGCGGAAGCTTCTGCCACGTTTCCAGCGCCGCCGGGTCCGCGGGCAGTTCGTCCTGTTCAGGTTTCCTGGTCATCGCCCCATCACCGCTCAACTCAATCTGTCGTTACGCGTAGGCGCCGGCATCTTCGCGCGGCGCATTGGTCAGCACCGCGCCGAGCAGGCGCACGTGAACCCGTTCCAGAGCTTCGCGAGCCCGCGCGGCATGGTCACGTCGCGTTGTACCCGCTCGCACCACCAGAACGACGCCGTCGACCTTGGCGCCCAGCAGGGCCGCGTCGGAGGCCGCCAGCACAGGCGGGCTGTCGAAGAGAATGTAATGCGCACGGGCCTTCAGGACGCCGATGACTTCGACCAGCCGCTGGCTGCTCAGCACGTCGGAGGGGATGGGCGGCAGTGGGCCACTCGGCAGGATGGAGAGATCGGGAATGCTCGTCGGGATCAGCGGCGGATCGGCGACGGCCTTGTTCTCGATGATCATGGTGGTCAGGCCGCGTTCGTTGCTGACCCCCCAGATTTCGTGCTGCTTGGGCTGGCGAAGATCGGCATCGACGACGATCGTCTTGTTGCCCGCCTGGGCGAAGGTCACAGCCAGGTTGGCCAGGACGACGCTCTTGTCCTCGTTCAGGGCGGCGGACGTCACCAACAGTGTATCGACAGTACGGTCCACGCTGGAGAAGATGAGGTTAGTGCGCAGGGTACGAAAGGCTTCGGCCGCCGCGGAACGCGGGTCGGTGAGGGTGACTAACTTGGGCTCTGTCATCGGGAAGTCTCCATGTCCGGTATCACGGCCAGCATCGGCTGCTCGATCAGGCGCTCCACATCTTCACGGCGGCGAACGATGGCGCTTTCCAGATATTCGAGGACGAATACCAGCACCCCACCGACGACGAAGCCGAGTACTGCGCCGGCGATGACGTTGAGCGACGTACGCGGACTATAAAGAGAGTAAGTGGCCTTGTCGGGCAGAATGGCGCGGACGCGATCTTCCTGGCGGCGCGTCTGGTTGTCCCGCTCGCGATATTCGGCAAAAAGGTCGCCCCACTGGCGTGCAATCTGCGCGGCGAGGTCGCCATTTTCCAGCGTCACGTCAATTTGCACGGTCAGGTTGTCGCGGTTGACCGTGATTTGAGTCGCGCCAAGGACGCTATCGGCGAGCATATCCAGCCGCAGGGCGTCGATGACTTCCTGGGCGCGCTCGCTGCTTCTCAGAAATACCTGGTAGGAATTCATCTCGCGCAGGAGACCTTCCGCCAGCCCGAGGTCTGCGCGCGACGGTTGAATCAGGACGAGCTGTGTCGCCCGATACGTCGGCGTTTGAATCCGGCTCAGTGCATAGGCGCTGCCAGCGGCGATCGCGGCCAGGAGCAGCATAATCCAGCCGCGCCGGAGCAGGATTCTTCCATAATCGATCAAACTCATGTGCAGTCCGTTTCCCCTGTTTGGGCGCAACAGGCAACGCCTTATTGTATCCAAACATCGGAGGTGCTAAAGGGTGAAACCAAGTTTCGAGATTTGCCGTCGATCGACGACGTAACAAATCGAGAGCGATCGGCGTCTAAATAATGTTCAGCATGATGCCGACAATCTAGCGCATGAATATCTGGTTAGACCATCTGACGGATTCACGTTCTACTTAGCTCAATCGGTCATGCTCCTGTTTGCCAACACTCATGCAAGCAGTCACGCGAGAAACGGACAACAACACCATGGATCAGCTATTTCGCGCAAAGGGCAGCAACGGTTTCAATCACACCCACTCCCAAAACGGTGAATTGCTCGACACGGTCGAGATGAAACTCGTATCTGACGAATTCCTCCGCGCCTTCGAACTGGATCTGCCGCCGGTAGATCATGACACGATCGAACGCGCGACGCTTAACATTCTTGAAGCCGTGGGCGAGGACCCGGGCCGCGAAGGGCTGGTCAAGACGCCTGACCGCGTGGCCCGCATGTATGACGAGCTGCTCAGCGGCTACCGTACGGATCCGGCCAAGCTGATCAACGGCGCGCTCTTCGACGTCGATTACTCGGATATGGTGATCGTGCGCGACATCGAATTCTCGTCTCTGTGCGAGCATCACATGCTGCCATTCCTGGGACGCGTGCACGTCGCCTACATCCCGACCAAGAAGGTGATCGGCCTGTCGAAGATCCCACGGATCGTCGACATGTTCGCCCGCCGCCTGCAGGTACAGGAGCGGATGACCCGGCAGATTGCCGACTTTATCAACGAAGTGCTGCGTCCGGAGGGTGTTGCCGTCGTCGCTGAGGGCGTGCATATGTGCTCGATGATGCGCGGCGTCAAGAAGGCCGAATCCAGCATGACGACCAGTGCCATGCTCGGCATCTTCAAGGAAGACCATGTGACCCGCACCGAGTTCCTGTCGCACCTGGGGCGCTCGGGCGTGCACATCTGAGTTTGAGTTCGCACTCATTTGCAATAGACCGTGAGGGCGATGCTCGTTCTGGGCATCGCCCTCCTTTTTTTGTGTTGCGTCAGTGACTTTGGTCATAGTTCCTGCCTGGGACCTCGCTCTGGCAATGCTCCTGGATATGCCACTTCGTGAGAGACGTGTTACACTCGCCATCATGACGTCCGTATCACAGCGTCCGCGGAGAGAATGATGATCGCGATTCTTCAGGTAGCTATTGGTCTTATCTTTGTATTCAGCCTGCTGAGTATCCTGGTCACCACTATCAACACGTTGGTGGCGAACCTCCTCAAGACCCGGGCGCGTTTTCTCAAGCTCGGCATCATGTCGCTCATCACCGATCCTGAACTTCAGTCGCAGTTCCTGTCGCACCCGCTGGTCAAGCTGGTCCGTGTGCCAATGATCCAGCCAGGCTATGTGGCCAGCGCCTCCGAAGCGCAGGAGGTGGCCGCTCAGGTGCAGAAGGCGGATGTCACCCAACTCAGCTGGATTGACCCGAAGATGTTCGCTCAGGTCGTCAGCAGCCTGCTGATCGAAAAGTCCGAGGTGACTCTCTATGGCCCCCTGCTGATTACAGCCGACGCACTGCCGGACAGCCGGCAGAAGGATCGGGTAATCGACCTGACCTTCGGGTTACAGGGTACGGGCATCGGGCTAGATGAGCTTCGGGCAGGGATCTACGAACTGCCGACCGAGTATCAGCCGCATCTGTTCGCCGCGCTGGAGCCGATCGAGACGCGCCTCAAGGATGCGCGCAACAATGGCACCGGCGGGCTGCTGCCGCTGCTGGAAGGCATCCGCAAGGTGAACGACGACGCCTTCCGCCGCGCCATGAAGGTGCTGGTCGGTTCTGCACGTTCGCTCGACGAGGCTCAGCTTCAACTGGCCAACTGGTTTGATACGCGCATGGACCAGGTGTCGAACCTGTTCCAGCGCACCATGACGGTGTACTCGGTGATCATCGGCCTGATTTTGGTGCTGCTGCTCAACGTCGACACGCTGAACATGACCCAGACCCTGTGGAACGAGCCGGCCTTGCGGGAAGCGGTCAGTATCGCGGCGACAGAAGCTGTTCAGAGTGGGATACTGCAAGAGCAGATGAACCAGGCGCAGCGAGAAGCCGAAGCGGCTCAGGACACGTCAACGGACCCCACGTTCGATTCCGTACAGACGTTCGAAGTCGTGCTCAAATCACTGTTGGAACTCAATCTGCCGATTGGCTGGGCCTATGTGCCGGTCGAGGGCGGGTGCTTCATTGCGGCCGACCAGGTGGTGCCCTCGGCGTGCTCCAGTGCCAATAACCTGTACATCTACATCCCCGGCAACAGCCCGGATTGGGGCGGCCTGATTCTGCGCAAGCTGATCGGTATCGTCGTCACGATTATCGCGGTGGCGCAGGGCGCGCCGTTCTGGTTCGACCTGCTCAACCGGTTGGTGCGCGGCAAGTAGCGACCGCAGGCAGGAAGAAACGAGGGCGGTTATGATGCCGCCCTCGTCTGCTTAACCTCTGTTACTGTGATTCCGTCACTCGTTTTCCGAGCGCGCTGCCTTCGTCGAGCAGCGATTTGACCATCTCTGGCGACCGTGCTTCGGCGTAGATGCGCAGGACTGGCTCGGTGCCGCTGGGGCGGATCAACAGCCAGCTTCCATCCTTAAGAATGAACTTGATGCCGTCGAGCTTGTCGATGCGGGCGATTGACTCACCGCCAAGGGTCTGGGGCACGTGTTCTTCGAGAAGCGCTACCATGAGCTTCTTCGGACGCTGGTGCTCCAGGTGCACATCGATGCGGGCATAGTGCGCCGGGCCATAGTTGGTCTGGAGATCGGCGACGATTTCGTGCAGCTGGGCGTCGTAGTGGGCCATGATCTCCAGCAGCATCAGACCCATGAGAATGCCATCGCCTTCGGGAATGTGGCCGCGCATGCTGATGCCGCCGCTCTCTTCACCGCCGATCAGCACGTCACCGTGCATCATCAGATCGGCGATATGATTGAAGCCCACCGGCGTCACGTGCAGATTCATATTGTGTCGTTCGGCCAGCACATCCACCATCAGGGTGGTCGAGATCGTCTTGACCACGTCACCGCGCTGCTTCCTGACCTCGACCAGATAGCGGAGGGTGAGGGCCAGAATGGTGTGCGGATCGACAAAGTTGCCGTGCGCGTCGATGGCGCCGATGCGATCGGCGTCTCCATCAGTGGCCAGACCGACGTCGGCATGTTCGCGCTGCACGGCGGCGACCAGCTCGTTGAGATGGCGCATGATCGGTTCGGGGTGGATGCCGCCAAAGCCTGGATTGAGCGCGCCGCGAATCTCAGTGATGCGGCTCCGGGTCCGGGCGAGGATGCTGGGGAAGGCACCGCGTCCGGCGCCCCACATGGCATCGACCACGATCTTCAGCTCGCCCTCGGACAGTTTGTCGAGGTCGATCAGGGTGGCCAGATGCTGGTAGTACGACCAGGAAGGATCAAAGCGGCGGATCAGGCCGGCATCCAGGGCGTGCTGGTAGTCCATGATGTTCGGACCGCGTGCCTGCCGCTCCATCTCGATCATCTCTTCTTCGACCAGTTGGCATTGCTCGGCCGTGGCGCTGCCGCCGTAGTTTGCCTTGAGCTTGAAGCCGTTGTAGCGCGGTGGGTTGTGGCTGGCGGTAATGACAATGCCGGCGTTGGCCTGGAGGTGCTTGACGTTGTAGGAAACCGCGGGGGTTGGGGAGTCGGTACGTGTCAGCCAGGTGACGATGTCGTTGCCGGCCAGTACGCGGGCCGTTTCACTGGCGAAGCGATCGGAGAGAAAGCGTGTGTCATAGCCTACTACAACCTGCGGACGTTCGCTCCCGACATGGGCCTTATTGACGTAGTCGGCGACGGCCTGCGTGACATGACGGACGTTGGCAAACGTGAAAGTATCGGCAATGACTGCGCGCCAGCCATCCGTTCCAAAACGAATCATGTTGACCCTTCCCAGTTCGAGCGTGTGACACGATGATTGCGAAACCAGCAGGCTCTGTTCTAGGATGATGCTCAGCCGGAGTCAAGGCCAGCTTTGCGCACAATCTCGTCGACGCGCTCGGCAGTCGGCTCAAAGTTGTTCAGGATGCTGAAGGGCAGATCGTGCTTGCGTACGTACTGCGGCAGCGTCTTCATCGTATCCACGATGTCCTGAAGGCGCAGTTGATTGATCCGGATGCCCGCGTTCACCAGTGTCTCGCGAATCGGGGTCACATCCTGGTTATGCAGCGCTGCCGCCAGCAGAATGCCTGGCCCCACCATATCGGCGTAAGGCACAGGACGGCCGCGGCCGGCGCGGGGTTCCACCGCGTAGGCGAAATACTGCTCGCTGCCTTCCTGAGGACGGGTGTGGCCCATCTGGTTGGTAAGCTGCACTTCCATGCAGATCAGGTCGAGCAGGTTGCTCAGTGCTTCGAGTTCGCCCTGGCCGACGCCTTTAGCGATCTTGAAGGCCTGCTGCGCAATGCCAGCCATCAGACCAGCAGCCCAGGGGATAAACCGGGTGTCCGGCGTATTCTTCTTGTTCTCGGCGGCGTACTTCCAGTCGAGAATGCCCGTGACGATGGTCAGCAGTTCGACGATGGCCGCGCCCCGGAAGTAGGGTGGCGCCGCGCGGATGACATCCCAGTCGATGATAATGCGCTCGGCCGGGCCGGTCTCGACGTAGTGCACGCTGTCGTCCATGCGGGCGGCGACAATCGGGGTGAAGAAACCGTCGACGCTGAGCGCTGTCGGAATGATGACGGCGGGAAGCCCGCGTTTGAAGGCGATATACTTGGCGCAGTCGGCGACCATGCCGCCGCCAACGCCGTAGACGACCTTCACCTGGGGAGGGAGCTCATTGGCGAGCCCATCGAGATAGTCGGGCGCGACACGTTCGGGTTCTGCCTGAACGATGAGAGGAAGTTCCAGCAGAGGGCTGACCCCTGCCCAGGAGCGGCGGCCGGTCAGCAGCGCCGTCGGACGCGTCTCCTGGACGCTGGTCAGATTCTGGATGTCGATTTTCGGCAGAGACCAGATCGTGTTCATACGGCGCGCCCTCCGTCGTGTAGGTTAGCACTCTGAGTCAGCAGGCGAGGGTGGTTAGACTCCCAGCCTGAAATCTGAAGCTTCACGCGACAATCATAGACCGAAATGCGATTCTTTTCCACACTTTGCGCTTGTCCGATGTGCATCCTTACGCCACAATTGTACAGTTGAAACGCTTTCACCGGGTGCGTAGTAGCCGATTGTAAGGGGGACGCAGCGATGAGGCTGCCGTCAAATGCCGAACTCATAGCCTATAGCCAGGACGTCGCCTGGGACGATATTGAGCGCAAACATCGCCAATTCAATCGCGCGCTCGAATCGATGCGTGCTGAGAATACCCAGAGTGACCGTCTGCCAGTCGACCGCTTTTCCGAAGCAGTCGGGAACCCGGTAGAGGCGCTGTATGGCGCTGATGATCCAAACCTGGGCAACGTTCTGACCACCACCGTCAACGGGCGGCCTATCATGCTGGCCGGCGCGGTCAGCAATCGTTACCGGGCGGGCTACGACTTCCTGCACAGTCTGGTGCCCTATAACCTCAACCCGAGCGTCAACCACACCAATATCGCCGCTACCGAAGATTCCAACACTCGCCTGCGTGTGCTGGGCGCCGAAATCGAGCTGGGATTGGTGCACCCCGATGGCCGCTCCCCTTCCGAGGCGGAAGTGAAGGGCTTCATGCAGGCGTACTACAACCATGCTCTGCGTATCGGTGTACCCGTATCTGGATCGCGAAGCCTGCTCATATCAGGTGGAGGCACACGTCGCGCCCAGCGTTGGCTATCACAAAACGCGGATGGCCCTGAACGGCATGATGTCGGCCCTGATGGCGTCCAGCCGCGACACCGAGCTGCGCACGCTGGTCTTCTCATCCTACCCGACTGAGTCCGACTTCAAGATGACCGACCATGCGAAGGTGGATACCGCGGTCGATCTCATGCTGGAGGTCAACGGCCTTTTCCCTGAATATGCGCTTAAGCTGGCCGAGATTCAGGCGCGCTATCATGTCGACCCGACGCACTCGCACTATGTCAACATGTTCCGCAATCAGGGCTGCCATATCCACATCGATGTTGCCGGCCGGTCCGAAGCTCTTGGACTGCTGACCTTCTACACCGTTTTGAAGAGCGCCTCAGCGGTGGCCAACGCCGCGTTCCTGAAGGGCTGCCCCTTCATCAACGGCACATGCGACCCGGATCTGCTGTGCACGCGCGAGTTCGTGCGCGGCGCCACGGTCACCGGGCGTTATCTGGATCTGCCGCTCAGCCCGCATCTGATGGCTGGTGGTCTGGAGAATTTCGGTGAACTGCTGCGGCTGGAACGTGCCAATTCAACTGGCCGCGCAAATATGTATAATGATGAACTGAATGAGAAAATTTCCGTCATGCACAACCCGATCGGCCGACTCCGCCCGGACCTGAGCACATCCAAGCGGGTTTGCACGGTGGAATCGACCGGGATGCCGACTAACATCAGCCCCTCGCGCACTGCGGCTGTACTGACCGATTTCGAGTTCAGCCATGTCGCCATCGAACTGTACTTCCGCAAGTATGGCTGCGACCTGGAGCCGATGCACGATGATCCGGTCATGTGGGATCTTTTCGGACCCATGAGCCTCGAATCATTCAAGGGCCTGCAGGACCGGTCGGATCTGGTTGGAACCGACCTAGTACTGAGGCTGAACAGCGGCCGCGAGATGTCGATGGCGGAGTTTTATGAAATGAAGCGCCGCTATTTGCATAAGGCGCTGGACGAAATTGACGAGATCATGCCTCGGGATATCGACGAGGTGTATTCAAGTTTTATTCGCATGCTCGAACCGCCGAGCGGCCATACGGCGCAGACCGTCGAACAATTCATCGAGGATCCAAAGCTGCGGAGCACCGGGAATTGGGGACAGATTCAGAAGAACGCTTATGTGGAGGCGGGTGGGGCAGTCGGAGAGCACTGCCCAGATGCCGTCCTTCAGGTGGTAAATCGGGTTCACGACTCGCTGATTGCGCGTTACCTGGGTAACTAGCCGACGTCAAGTAACACGTCGTTCCCGACAGCAGCATACGTTTTTTGCAGATCGACGCAATGCCGAAATGTAGTCTGCAATACTCAGATCGATCATGTGCTATAATGTCGCCAAAGACCCTAGACTATTTGGCGAATGTACTGTTTTTGGAGACCCGTCTTAATGGATTCAAGTGCAAGAAAGGACACATAGGGCGCGCTTTGCGTACCCTCTCATCAATCTATGGCAAAAAAACCAAGACTTCGGATTATCCCAATAGGAGGCTGTGGCGAAATCGGAAAGAACATGACGGTGATCGAGATGGGAAGTGATGCGATCATCGTCGATACCGGAATTATGTTTCCCGCCAACGATATGCTTGGCGTCGATTACATCATCCCCGACTTTCGCTATCTGCTTGACCGCGCTGATCTCACCATCCACGGTATCCTATATACGCATGGCCACGAAGACCACACAGGCGCTGTTGCCCACGTGGTGGAGGCCTTGCCCAAAATCCCCCTGTACGCATCGCCGATGACGGCTGCGCTCCTCGAAGTAAAGCTCCGCGATGCGCGCGTCCTCAACAATACGCAAATCAATGTGTTCAACCCCGGCGACGCGTTTGACGTCGGCCCGTTCCGGATTGAGAGTTTTCACGTCACACACAGCATCCCGGAGTGCGCCGGCTTCGGCATCAACACGCCGCACGGGCTGATCGTACACACCGGCGATTACAAGTTCGACAACACGCCGATCGACGGCCGCCGTTCCGACTATGCCAAGCTGGCGGAGTTTTCCCAGCGCGGGGTTCTGCTCATGCTCGGCGACAGCACCAATGCGGAGCGTCCGGGTTGGACGCAGTCGGAGCAGATGGTCAATAACGCCTTCGACAACATTTTTCGGCAGGCGACCGGACGTATCATCGTCGCGACGTTCGCATCGCATATTTCCCGCGTGCAGCAGGTCGCCCATCTGGCCAAGCGTCATGGTCGCAAGCTGTCGATCGCCGGACACAGCATGACGGAGTACGTCAAGACGGCGCGCCGTCTGGGTATCCTGGACATCGACGACAGCATGCTGGTGGAACTGAATCGCATCTCGGGTGTCCCGCCGCACCAATTGGTGATCATGGCGACCGGATCGCAGGGCGAGCCGTCGGCCGTGCTGGGTCGGTTGGCCGCCGGCCAGCATCGCAGCCTGGATGTCACGCCTGGCGATACGATCGTCGTGTCGGCTCATACCATCCCTGGCAACGAAGAGACCGTCAGCCGGACTATCAACAGGCTCTTCCAGCGCGGCGCCAACGTGATCTACGATCCGATTGCACCGGTGCACGTCTCCGGACACGCCTGCCAGGAAGAGATGAAGCTGATGATGAGCCTGACGAACCCGAAGTTCTTCGTGCCTGTACATGGCGAACTGCGTCACTTGAAGGCCAACGCACGGCTGGCGATGCAGATGGGAATCCCCGAGCAGAATATCGCCGTAGTCGAAAACGGCATGGTGATCGAGGTCGACAAGCAGAGCATCCGCATTGGCGAGCGCATCCCTGGCGGCTATGTCTTCGTGGACGGCAGCGGCGTCGGAGATATCGGCAAAGCGGTCATTCGTGACCGGGAGATCCTGGCGCGCGACGGCTTCATCATGGTGGTCGCCAATATCGAGGCGAACAGCGGCAAGCTGATTGGCGACCCGGAGATCATCTCGCGCGGGTTCGTCTACCTCAAGGACTCGGAACGGCTGATGGGCAGCATCAAGCAGACTATCAACGATGTGCTGAACAACACGCGGGCGTCACGGAATGGCAAACGGCGAGAACAGCTTCAGGAATCACTCAGCCGGATGCTGTACAACGAGACGAAGCGCCGGCCGATGGTCTTCGGGATCATCAACGAGCACTGAGAAGCCGCGGGCATGAGTCGAGCGGGATGAGCCGGGTCAATCGTCGAAAGCCATGCCTGACCGGCTATGGTGGACGCCGACGCGTTCATCGCTGAGTATCAAAGCGCAGAAGCAGGCACCCTTATCGGGAGATAATGGGTGTCTGTTTTTTTGTGTAACGACCGAACTTTGTAGTAGTTAACAAAGTGTTTAATAAGCCACTTGACCCTGATCCGGGGGGCCGCTTCAGACTACCATAGGACTCAACATCGTCATCCTCTTCGCTGACTGCATCGCTATCTGCGAAGTCCTGTCGCTTTCTCCCTTTTCGGGCGATACGCGCGACAGAGACAGACAGAGTGAGCCATTTACACGAAGGAGTATTGACGTGAAGAAAGTCCTTTTGTCCCTGCTGCTGTGTTTCCTCGCCCTGACATCATTCACTGCTGTTTCTGCCCAGGACGACTGCGTGATTTCGTTCCTCACCGTCTGGAGCGGCGAAGATGAACTCCCGAACTGGGAAAACATGGTCCGACCCTTCACAGAAGAGACGGGCTGCCGCATCGAGGTGGAAAGCACGCGCGATATCGTGCCGGTGTTGACCACGCGGGTCGAAGCGGGCAATCCGCCGGATGTCGCCGGTGTGCCGAGCTTTGGCGCGATCCGCACCTTCCTGGAGGAGGGTGACGTCCAACCGCTTGACTTCCTGGATATGGACCAGATGCAGTCCCAGTTCGGAGAGGTGTGGACAGAACTGGGCACCTTCAACGATACGCTGTACGGCATTTTCCCTCGCGCGAATGTCAAGAGCCTGATCTGGTACAGCCCGCCCGCCTTCGAGGCCGCCGGCTATGAAGTGCCGGCGACGTGGGATGGGCTGCTCGACCTGTGCGAGCAAATCGAGGATGATGGCGCGGCCTGCTTCTCGATTGGCCTGGAGAGCGGCGCGGCCAGTGGTTGGCCGGCCACCGACTGGATCGAGGACATCATGCTGCGCACCAACAGCGTGGAAACCTACGACCAGTGGGTCAACCACGAGATTGAGTGGACGGGCGAAGAGATCACCGACGCCTGGGAGCGCTTCGGCGAAATTGTCGGCAACGAGAACTATGTCTACGGCGGCTCCGCCGCGGCATTGAGCACCAACTTTGGCGAGGCCCCCTGCGCGCTCTTCACCGAGCCGCCGGGAGCGTATCTGCATCGCCAGGCCAGCTTCATTCAGTCCTTCATCATGGATTGCCCAGGTGGGGAAAACCTGGTTCCGGGTGAAGACTTCGACTTTTTCATGTTCCCGCCGATTGAGGATGAGTTTGGGACGCCAGCGCTGGGCGCGGCCGACCTGTTTGTGGCCTTTAGCGATCGACCGGAAGTTCAGCAGCTCATGGAGTTCCTGACCAGCCCCGAGGCGATGATGGGATGGCTGGAAGGCGGCGGCAGCGGCATTGCGACCAACCGCGAATTCCCGCTCGATGCCTATCCGGATGCGCTGACCCGCCGTGCGGCCGAGGTGCTGCAGGAGGCGACGGCCTTCCGCTTTGACGCTTCGGACCAGATGCCAGGTGATGTCAATCAGGCATTCTGGACGGGGGCGCTGAATTTCGTGCAGAACCCGGATGATCAGGCAACTGTTCTGGAGAACATCGAATCGGTGGCTGACCAGGCCTACACCATGGACGAGGCCTCTGGCGGATAGCTGACCGCAAGTCAGCGCTGGATCAGCCATTTGTTCGACCAACCAAGGGGACAGAGGCCGGGCTTCTGTCCCCTTATCTCTTGTGGAGGCACAACGTGGATACCCGCGACTCAAAATGGAAGAACCTTTTTTTCACCGGTCCGGCGATATTTCTCCTGTTTGTGTTGATGGTTTACCCGACTCTGGACACGATCCGCCTGAGCTTCATGGATCGGCTCGGGGATCGGTTCGTCGGCTTTGACAACTACGCCTATGCTCTGACCAGTCCGCGCATGCTGGAGGCGTTCCGCAACAATCTGCTCTGGCTGCTGATCTTTACCAGCGCCACCGTCGGCCTGGGGCTGCTGATTGCCACCCTCACCGATCGCGTCAAGTATGAGGCGCTGGCCAAGTCGGTCATCTTCCTGCCGATGGCCATTTCGTTTGTCGGCGCTGGCGTGATCTGGCGCTTTGTCTATGACCTGAATCCACCGGGCACGCCGCTTCAGCCCGGCGAGCAGATCGGCGTGCTCAATGCCATCGTGACCGAGGCAAGAAGCGATCAGGATTTGAACGATGCCATCGGCGCCTTCGCCGCCAGGGGTGTGCCCATCGATGAGGCCGCGGTGGCCGACACCATCATCCAGGCCGAGTCGGAGGCGCTGGAAGAGGCGGTCGCCGAGGAGACGCTGACGCGGGAACGGGCCGACCGTCTGTTGGAGCTGCTGCCCGATCGGGCGCGGGGTTACCTGAACGGCGAGATCCCTGCGATCCGCGAACCCTGGCAGACCGTGGGCCTCTGGTCACGGTTAGCCGTTGGGGCCATCAACGACCGTCTGGCAACGCTGGGCGACCAACGCAGTGAGGTGATCTGCGCCGTCGCGCCTTACGAATGTGAGGACGCGATCGTCGATGCAGAAGAAGACGCACTCGACGCCGCTGTGGAGGCTGAGCGCATTACCGCCGATGAGGCGGATGCGCTGATCGACACGCTGCCGGAGGCAGCAGCAGCGTTCGTCGCTCAGGGTACGCTGCCGACTGCCGGCTACCTGGTCACCGATCAGTGGGCGGCGCTGACGGCCGAGGTCGACACCGTTAGCGTCCGGGGGCTGAATCTGGCGCTCGACACCGGAGCACAGCCCATCGACTGGATTCGCGAACCGGCAATCAACAACATTGCCCTGATCATCGTCGGCGTGTGGATCTGGACTGGATTCTGCACCGTCGTCCTCTCTGCCTCGCTCAAGAACATCCCGGCGGAACTGTTTGAAGCGGCCAGGGTCGATGGCGCCAACGAATTCCAGATCTTCTTTCGGATCACCATCCCGCAGTTGATGCCGACCCTGACCGTCGTAACGACAACGATGCTGATCACCGTGCTCAAGGTTTTCGATATCGTCTACGTGATGACCGCCGGCAATTTCGGCACGGAGGTGATCGCCAACCGCATGTACTTCGAGATGTACGGCGGCAACCGCGAGTTCGGCCATGCAAGCGCCATCGCAGTCATCCTGATGCTGGCGATCGTGCCGGTCATGATCTTCAACATCGTCCAGTTCAGAAAACAGGAGGCGAGTCGATGACGGCACTGACACGCACGCAAGATGCTGAAGTCTTGGTCGAACGGCGACGCTCTCGGATGGTGAACTGGCGGCGGCAGCTCAGCCGTGTTCCGCTGCACGCCGCCGTAATCCTGCTGATTCTGATCTGGATTCTGCCAACTTTCGGCCTGCTGATCAGCTCGTTTCGCCCCGAGCGCGACATTGCCTCGACTGGCTGGTGGACGGTCTTCGAGACCCCGCTCGATTTCACCCAGTGGACGCTCGACAACTACGACGCGGTCATCAACAACCCGAACTACGATATGGCGCGCGCCTTCCGCAACAGCCTGATCATCGCCATTCCGGCCACGCTCTTGCCGCTGATGTTCGCGGCCTCGGCAGCCTATGCCTTCTCCTGGATGAGCTTCCCCGGCCGGCAGGTGCTGTTCATCCTACTGGTGGGAATGCTGGTGGTGCCGCTGCAAATGACCTTCATCCCGGTGCTCAGACTCTTCAACACCCTGGGGATCACCGACAACCCCAATTTCCCCTACCTGAGCATCTGGATCGCGCACACCGGTTATGGGCTGCCCTACGCCATCTTCCTGCTGCGCAATTTCATGGGGTCGCTGCCGCGGGAGGTGTTCGAGTCGGCGTTTCTGGATGGCTGCTCACACTTCACTGCATTCCTGCGCCTGGCGCTGCCGCTCTCGGTGCCGGCCATCGCCTCCCTGGTCATCTTCCAGTTCCTCTGGGTCTGGAACGATCTGCTGGTGGCGCTGATCTACGTCGGCGGGGGGCAGAACGCGCCGCTGACCTATGCGCTGAGCGGACTGGTCAATTCGCTGGGGCAGGACTGGCACCTGCTGACGGCGGCGGCCTTCGTCTCGATGGCGCTGCCGCTGGTGGTTTTCTTCGCCTTGCAGCGCTATTTCGTGCGCGGCATCCTGGCCGGGTCGGTGAAGGGGTAGACAGGAGGCGACGCTCAATGAACAGGAGAGTGCTGCGCGTGCAGGCCGGGGAGGGCGGCAAGTGCAAGCGCTGACCCAGGGGGTATCGCAAGGGGACTCGGGCGGACAGGCAAAGTTCGTTTGCGTCCGCCCCTGCAAATCACGTGTCGCCATGGAAACACCGATGTGCCCAAACATGCTCTCAGCTCTCGTTCCGGCGCCATGGAATGAGCCGGCTGAGCAGACGGCCGAGGATGTTGCCCCGCACATCGCTCCAGGCCCGGTCGGCGGTGCGGCCGCGCGGCGTGTTGTCCCTGGAGGCGCCGCGCCGCCCATAGCGCTCGACCACATACATCTTGGTGATCGCGGTGATCGGCGGTTCGGCTCTGGGCACGACGCGGATGTACTGCCTGCGCCGTTCCTCCGGCGTCTGCGTGGTGCTGACGCGCAGCCCGAGCAGCGCCGCGTAGCGCTCCAGGCGGGCATAGGCGCGCGCGACCGGGCTGAGGCCGCGCAGCCCGCGCCATTCCCAATACCAGTACAGGATGACCAGCACCAGCAGGGCGAGCAGCACCAGCAGAAGAGTCAGGACGATGCCTGCGACGATCGGCAGGAGGAAGCCGAGCGGACTCTGATCCGGCGGCGTGGGGAGCTGCGGCGGGATGGTCGGGACGATGACCGCCGACGGCGTGAGCGTGGGCTGCGGCGTCACCGTCAGCGTCGGCTGATCGGTCGGCGGTGTGCCTTCCACCGGCGGCAGAGTTGGCGGTTCGGTCGGCGTGGGCGAAGGCAGCGGCGTGGGCGTGAAGGTGGCCGTCGGAGATGGCGGCGCGGTCGGCTGCGCGTCGGAGTCGCCGGGCTGGCGGGGCAGGTTGGACTGCGCCGCCGTGGGTTCGAACTCGACCCAGCCATAGCCGGGGAAGTAGACCTCGACCCAGGTGTGGGCGTCGCGCTCCTGAATCACGTAGGCGCGCTCGTCGGGGTTGTACGTGCCCTGGGCAAACCCGGCGGCGATGCGGGCCGGCACGCCCAGGCTGCGCAGCATGACCACCATGGCCGAGGCGTAGTAGTTGCAGTAGCCCTCTTGCAGATCGAACAGGAACCAGTCCACCGAGTCGCGGTCGGACGGCGGCTGCGGGATCAGCTCGTTGTAGCGGATGTTGGTGCGCAGCCAGGTCTCGATGGCGGCGGCCTTGTCGTAGGGCGTCACCGCGTTGGCATCCAGCACGATCTGGTTGGCCAGGGAGATCGTGCGGTCGGTGATCGACGGGATGTAGCTGCTGTACAGGTCACGCACCCACTGCGGATAATCCGTGCCGGCGGAACGCAGTTGATCCGGCGAGGCGGCGCTCATCAGACTGGTGGCGGTGTAGGAGTCGCCCCGATACAGCACGCGCAGCGGCCGGATGACGGAGATCAGCATATTCTGCCCGACCAGGTTCTCGTCCGGCGTGAAGCGCAGATCGGTGCGCGTGGGCAGATCGACGGAGAGGACCTCCGGCGCGGCATAGATCAACTGGGAGGCGTTGAGGGCGAAGGTGAACGTCTGCTGGACCGGCACGCGCGCGCCGGCCACGTAATCCTCATGTTCGACGCTGAGCGGCGCTTCCGGGTCGGTCAGGCGCACCTCGGCGGCGGATTTCCACACTCCGTAGTCGTAGACGTCGAAGCTGCGCGACTTCCAGTAGTAGCGCCGGCCGGGTGGGGCAGAGACCAGCATCACCACCTGATCGCCCAGGCGGATGGCGCCGCCGAGCTGGAGCGAGTCGCCGCCGTAGTAGTCGGACGTTGGACCGGCCATCTCGGCGGTGGTGAAGAGCCGGTTCCACAGCTCGGCCATCTCCATCAGCGTTTCGGACTGCATAAACTGCTGGAAGCGCTGCAACCGATCCTGAAGATCGCGCTGCGGCACGATCCAGGCGGCGAGCAGGACGATGGCCGCGAACAGCACGCCGACCAGATAGAACTGGCCGCGCAGTTTGCGGGGCACGCGCACCTGGCTGACGTACCAGTCCCATTCGCGGGCGTCGAGCGCCGAGCGGACCATCAGCAGCAGGGCCAGGAACAGGAAGGCGACCAGATACAGGTCGATGCTGACCGGGCCGGTGTAGTAGACCTGATTGGTGATCAGAATGAGGGCGGGGGGCAGGATCGCCCGCCAGACGCGGTCGATGCGGAAGATGTGCCAGATCAGGTTGAAGCCCAGGAACCAGAACAGGCCGGCAATCAGCACGGTGAAGACCAGTTCGTCCTGGTTGATGCCGCCGGTGGCCGCGTCGTAGACCCAGCGCGACAGGCGCAGGAACACCTGCACGATCGATTCGCCGAAGCCGGTCGGCTCGTTGAGCGCGGCAATGAGCAGGGTGAAGCAGGTGCCGTAGATGGTGCTGATGATCAGGCAGAGCAGCTCGTTGTACTGGCTGCGCGCCAGCAGAAAGCCGAAGACCAGGCTGAGGACGATGATCGGCAGCACGGTTCGCAGATCGACCAGCCAGCCGGCGGCCTGGAGCGCCAGGGCCGGGGCGAGCAGCAGCCCGGCGGCGACCAGCCAGGCGTAGAAGTCGCCGGGAGAGAAAAACGCGCGCCAGGCGGTGCCCAGGCGTTTGGCGACACTGTTGAAGCGGATGGCAGCCGTCGTCATGTATGCGTTGTGACCTGTAAACGAACGAAGCCGGGGAAAACGAACGCACCGTCTGTCCCCGGTCGATGACTGCATTCTAATGGTGCGTTGTGCTGCTGACAACCGCCGCCTGTCTGACGGATGGGTGACGTCATTTGATATAATGACCGCGAATCGGTATCGAGAGATGTAACGTCGTTTGATATAATCAAGCCGACCAGGCGATCGCGGTCCGGTTCGTCGGGCTGAGGAAAGTCCGCACTCCACAGGGCACGACGCTGGTGAACAGCCAGGGCGGGGCGACCTGCCGGAATAGTGCAACAGAGAGGCGTATTGCCTGCGAAGGGCAACCTTCGCCGGTGAGGGTGAAACGGTGGTGTAAGAGACCACCAGCGCGGTCAGCGATGATCGCGGCTGGGCAAACCCCGTCGGGAGCAAGGTCAAGCAGGTGCAATGAGGCGGCCCGTCTCGCACCGGGTAGACTGCATGACATCCGCAGCAATGCGGATGCTAGAGAGATGATCGCCGGGTGGGCTTCGGTCCACGAACAGAATGCGGCTTACCGGTTGACTTGAACACAATTTGAACCTCTCCACGATGAAGGCATACCGGGACGGTGATGGTTGAGTGAGACGACTCTGACGCATGGCCTTCTGCATCACACGATCCTTCGGTTCATCATTGACCACGGGTATGGTCCGCAGCCAGGCGAATTGGCCACGCAGTTGACCATGAGTGAAACAGAAATCGCTGCCGCGCTCAATGCCTTGCAGGACTATCACGGTGTGGTGCTGCACCCCGGCACGTCGCGGATCTGGGTTATTCACCCATTCTCCCTTGCGCCCACCAGTTTTGTGGTACGCACCGCCGACCGCTCCTGGTGGGGCAACTGTGCATGGTGTTCCTTGGGCGTCGCCGCGCTTCTGAAACAGGATGTGACCATCACCACGGCGCTGGGGGCCGACCGGCAGCAGGTGGAGATCCATATTCGCGAGGGAAAGATTGTTGAGTCGGGCTACTATGTTCACTTTCCGGTTCCGATGGTCAAAGCGTGGGACAACGTGATCTACACGTGCAGCACGATGCTGCTGTTCGACGACCCCGCCGACGTGGACCGCTGGTGCGCGCAGCATCGAATCGACAAGGGCGATGTGCAGCCGCTGGAGCGCATTTGGGAGTTCGCGCAGCGGTGGTACGGCAATCATCTCAACCCGGCGTGGGAAAAGTGGACGAACCGGCAGGCGCAGGAAATCTTCGATCACTTCGGGCTGACGCATGATGTGTGGTATCTGCCAGGCTCCGACACGCGCTTCTAG
>JADJPJ010000003.1 GCA_016713325.1 Candidatus Flexifilum affinis
TAGTGGTAGTGGCGCGGCGTCGACCAATCCATGCTGGTGACCAGCGAGGCCTGTAGGCCATCGCGCTTCGCGTCGTACGGCCACATCCGGGTAACCGTCGGCGGCATACACGCCGACGTAGGCGTCGAGGCATGCGTTGGCGAAGCATCCGCAATGCGCTCCGCCGCGGCCGTCTGTTTGCCCCTGGCCATGCCGACGATGATCGGGTCGAACAGGCCATGGTAGCGCGTTCCAGTCGCGATCCGGCAGGTCGAGCGCCCTATCGATGGCCTGCGTAGAGGATCGTCGCCTTGGTATCAGCCTGCCAATATTGGTCGGGCCGACCACCCCCAACTTCTCTGCCGGGACAAAGCCGATGATCGAGCTGTAACCTTCCAGGTTGCCGCCGTGGTGAACCAAGGAATAGCCGCGATACGGCTCCACACGAACCAGCCAGGCCATAGTTGAAGATGGTATTGCCCGTCAGAGCCTCGCTGATGCCACCCCTGGGATCGCCATCTGCGGCAGATGCATCTGCTGGAGGTTGTTGGGCGACACGAACTGCGTCTCGCCGATGCGCCCCTGGTTCACGCAGACGAGCCACTGCGTCAGATCCGCCATCGTGGAGAACAGCGCTCCCGCCGCACCGGGCGACAACTGCGTGAACTTGCCGTGTTCCGGTGCGGACAAAGGCGCTGACCGCCCCTCATCGTCGCGGTCGTTCTGGTAGCCCCAGGCTGTCTCCTGACCGAGCGAAGGCGACGGCTCCGCTGGAAGTTGGAGGCCGTCATGCCCAGAAGGCCCCAAAGATGCGCTGCTGAACAAACTTATCAAATGGCTGGCCGGAGAGCTTCCCGATCAGGTAGCCGGTGGCGTAATTACATCAGGTTGTTGTACTGGAACTTCATCGCGGAACGAGGCGCTGAACTTGAAGTGCTTCATGCCCCTGACGAAATCGGCCCGGGGATGTCGCGCCGCCAGGCCGACAAATCATGGCGGGGCATGCCGGTGCGGTGGCAGAGCATGTCGCGGATGGTGACGTGCTGAGTCACATAGGCATCGTCCGGGATGAACTCTGGCATGTATTCGCGAACCACGGACCGTACTCCAGCTTGCCCTCGTCCACCAGGAGCGCGACGGCCATGGCGATGAACGATTTACAGTGACCGAGGCCATGGCAAAGCGGGTATCCTGGGTCACCCGGGATCTGGTTTTCGACATCCTGGTGACCGAACACCTCCCGATTACAGCCCGTCATCCCCGCGAACCACGGCGACCGCAGCGCCAGGACAGTCCCATGACACTCTGGCGGCTTCCACGTACGAACTAAAACTGTCGAGGCGACTCATCACGTCCTCTTTTCGTTGAGTTCTCGAATTCCGACCTGGATCAATGCAGACCGGTCGACGACGGTTCTACCGTCATTGTGGGCGCAGGGGTTCCAGTCAGGCTGCGCAGAACCGCCAAGCAGGAGCCGCTCAGTTCTGCATCCGCGCGACTCGTTTTCCCCGCCGTCTGCGTGGAATCTGCCGCGATCCAGACCGTGAGGGTTAACGATGCAGGAAAACGGCCTCGCCAGTGCGTTGAGCACGGATATTCGTCTGCTGGGCAATCTGCTCGGCATGGTGATTCGCGACCAGCACGGCGACGAAGCGTTCGAACTGGTCGAAAAAGTGCGCGCGCGCTGAGCAAGGCGCGGAGGCAGAACGACGACACCGCGGCGACGACCTGGAAACCACCATTCGCGACCTGCCGCTCGACTCGCTGCGCGTCCTGACCCGAGCCTTCGGCAACTATTTTCAGGTAATCGCTAACATCGCCGAGGACCAGCGCATCCGCGTGCTGCGCGCCCGTGAGACGGAGGACCGTCATCCGGAAAACATCGAATTGGCCATCCGCGACCTGCGCGCCGCCGGCGTGAAGCCCAACGAGGTCCACGGCGTGCTGGAACAGGCTGCGCCGTGCACCTCGTGATAGCTGCACATCCTCCAAAGGCGAAGCGCAAGAGGATCCTGATCAAGCTGCGGCACATCGCCGATTTGCTACAGCCAGCCGCGCGCAGGAGATCACGCTGGCCCGCGAACGCCGCGCCATCGAGATCGCTCTCAGCGAAGAGATCGAGGAATTGTAGCGAACCCGTCCACCCGCGCCTCGCGGCCGAAGGTGGACGACGAGGTCGACCCCGGGCTGTACTTCATCCCGTCGGTCATCATGGAGCAGACGGTCGATCTCTACGAGGATCTGCGCGCCGCGCTGGAGCGGATCTACCCGGAAGGCGACTGGGACGACCTGCCCAGCGTGCTCCAGTTCGCCTCGTGGATCGGCGGAGACCGCGAGGCAGCAACCCCAACGTGACCGCCGATACGACGTCTGGGGTTAGTAAGCAAAAATCCGCGCCACCGCCCGGCAGATCTATCAGCAGGAGAGATCGCCGTCCTGCGCGACCACCCCTGACGCAGTCAATCGACGGATCCGCGTCTCGCAGGGTTGATGCGCTGGGTATCGAACCACCGGCTTCCCAGACCGTGACTCCGACGAAATTTACCGGTTGGTCGCCACGGCGCCAATCTGGGACAAGCTGGAGCGCGATGAATACCGCACGCACGAAGAACTGCTGCACGACCTGAAACTCGTGCACAAGAGCCTGCTGGGCAATCGTGGGCGCTGCGTCGGCGATGGCACCTTACACCGCCTGATGGACAAAGTAAAGCTGTTCGGTCTGCACATGGTGCCCCTCGACATTCGCGAGGACGCCCGCCTGCACCGCTCGACCACGGACGAACTGCTGCGCTACTACGGGCAGGTCGACAATTACGCGTCGCTGGATGAGGCCGAGAAGCTAACGCGTCCTCTCCGCCGGATCGCCTGCCCGCGGCCGCTACTGACGAGCCCCGCTTTCCGAAACTACGCAGGGGGTCATTCCAGACCTGGCGGATGATCGGCAAGGCGCACCGGACCTATGGCACGGTCATGATTGACGGTGTGATCGCCAGCACTGGGCACGGCCCCAGCGACGGGCGGACTCTGCTCCTCTACGCCCGCGAGGTCGGCGTGGCCGGTGCCGTCGATCTGGTACCGCTGTTCCAGACGATCGACGATCTGGAGGCGCTCCGGCGATCATGTCGGCGCTCTTCGAGAACCCGCAGTACCAGACGCATCTGAAAGCCCGGGGCGGACGCCGGCAGATCATGCTTGGCTACAGCGACAGCAACAAAGACGGGGCTACTTCACGCCCAACTGGGGGGGCTGTACCAGGCCAGCAGGCGCTAGCCAGAAACCTGCGACCGCTACGGCATCGCCCTCGAACTGTTCCACGGCCGCGGCGGCGGCGTTGGCCGCGGCGGCGGACCGACCAATCGGGCGATCCTGTCGCAGCCGCCGGGCGCGCTGAAAGGACCAATCCGGATCACCGAGGCAGGGGAAGTCATCGCCTACCACTCCGCCAACGCCGCCATCGCCCGCCGCCACTTGCAGCAGGTCATGAACGCCACCCTGATCGCGCTCAGCGCGCAACCAGCCGCAGGTCAGGCCAGGTGGCGCGAGGCCATGCAGCGGCTTTCGCAGTGCAGCGAGGAAGCTACCCGCCTTCGTCTACGAGACTCCGGGCTTCCTGGACTACTGGCAGCAGGCCACGCCGATCAACGAACTGGCCCGCCTGCCCATCGGCAGACCAGCCGGCCAGACGCAGCGCCGGTGGCTTCGAGATCCATCCGCGCCATCCCCTGGATGTTCTCCTGGATGCAGAGCCGCGCCATCATTCCGAGCTGGTTTGGAATCGCGGCGCGCTGGAGCAGCTCCGTGGCGAGCAGGATAGCTCCCCCTGCTGCAGGAGATGTACCACGACTGGACCTTCTTCCGCGCGCTGGTGGAAAATGTCGAGCTGGACATCGCCAAGGCCGATATGGACATCGCCCGTCTTTATGCCGATCTGGTCCGCGATGCGGCGGTGCGCGATCGCATTTTCGCGCGCATCACCGAGGAACACACTCTGGCCCGCCAGCACATCTGCCGGATCCATGGGCACGGAAGATCTGCTCGATCACGCCGGTGATGAAGAAGTCGATCGAACGGCGCAACCCCTACGTCGATCCGCTGAACTACATCCAGACCAGTTTGCTCCGCCGCCTGCGCGACTCGGCGCCGGGGACGAACGAGCAGGAAGCGTTGCTCAACGCCGTGCTGGCCACGATCAACGGTATCGCCGCGGGCATGAAGACGACTGGATAGAATCAACAAGTAGAAGGTGGTTGGGTCAGTATCGACAAATGGGTCACCCTCCACAACAATACGGTGGATATCCGTAAGGACCGCAGTAAGGCGCCCCAGATATGAACACGAACCCCAAAATCCTCGGCGATGGTCTTGGTTTCGACGATGTGCTGCTCGTGCCGCGACGCTCGTCGATCCGTTCGCGCTACAGCGGCGAGATCGACACTTCACCGCCCGTGGTGCGCGGCATCCCGAAGATCCATATCCCGATGGTGTCCGCCAACATGGACACCGTGACGGGCTGGCGCATGGCCACCACCATGGCGCTGTGGGGGTCGTTCGGGGTGATCCACCGCTTCATGAGCGTTGAAGATCAGGTCAAAGAGGTGCGCCGCGTCAAAGAGCGGATGCGCGTCATGGAAGACCACCACTCCAGTGATCGGCCAGCGCCGATCGCCGACGCCGCGCCTGCTGCCACGGGCGGAACAAGGGATACGTCATCGTCTGAGGGCCGACCTGCGACGGCGGCTTCCTGGGCATCGCCACGCCGCGCGACTTCGACGCCGGCGAGCCGGACACGCCCTGCGCGAGGTTATGTGACGCCGCGCGAGCGCTTGCGGACCGTTCCGCCGGGCACCACGCTCGAAGGCGCGGTCGAGGTCATGCGGCAGCGGCGGATCGAGAAGGTGCCGGTGGTCCGCGAGGACGGGCATCTGGTGGGCGTCTACACCACGAAAGATCATGAGCACTACAACAATTACCCGACCGCCTCCCTCGACGCCAAAGGGCGTCTGCTGGTCGGCGCGGCCATCGGCGTGCAGGACGGCGATATCGAGCGCTCCCTGCGTCTGGTCGAGGCCGAAGTCGATGTGCTGGTGCTGGACATCGCCCATGGTGAACTTGACTATACGCAGGAGATCCTGCGGCGGCTGAAGATCGTCGAGGGCATCACCACGCCGATCGCTGCCGGCAACGTGGCGACCATCGACGGCGCCAAATACGTGCGCGACAGCGGCGCGGATGGCGTCAAGGTCGGCGTGGGACCGGGCTACGTGTGTGAGACTCGCGATGTGGCCGGGGTGGGCATCCGGAGATCACGGCCATCATGAACGCGCCCGAACCTTCATGCGCGACCAGGAACGCATCCCGATCATCGGCGATGGCGGCATCCGCAAGCCGGGTGATGTGGCCAAGCCATCGCCGCCGGCGCGGACACGGTCGCGATCGGCTCGCTGCTCTAGCCGGCACGGAAGCCCGGCGACCGGTGGAGCAGGACGGCATGCTCAAGAAGATGGTGCGCGGCATGGCCTCGGCGACGGCCTTCGAGAAGCGCCGCACGCTGGGCGAGAGCACGACGCGCGCCGACGAATACGTGCCGGAGGGCCGCGACCTTCACGCCGTACAAAGGGCAAAGGCCAGCAAGGTGCTGAAGAAGCTGCGCGGCGGCCTGCTTTCGGGCATGAGCTACTGCAACGCGCACTGCATCGAGGCCATGCACGATCAGGCGCAGTTTATGATCGTCAGAGCCCGCTGGTGCCGGAACAACGGCGTCCGCTGCAAAGCTGACGTTGGAGTCTGCGAGCATGGCATGGGGTTGTGGTTTGAACGCCTGCTGCCGTTAGGGAACGACGCACCAGCTGCGGTTTGGCCACGAACCCCAAAGCCAATTGCTCTCGTGCATGTCACGCTTTCTAAGCAGAAAGACGTATCCATGCTCAAGAACTTCTATCTGCTCGCAATGATTGTCGGCACCCTCGTGCCCTGGTTCTTCTTCGGCAGCTTCTTCCTGACCGAAGGCGTCAGCCCGGCGAAGTTTGTCTCCAGCCTGTTCGTCAACGGTGCGGCGGGCGGCTTCTCTGCCGACGTCCTCATCTCCCTGATCATCTTCTGGGTCTGGTCGTACGCCGATTCCGCAAGCACGACGTGCGCCCTGGTGGATCGTGCTGCCGGCCAGCTTCATCGTTGGGCTGTCACTGGCCCTGCCCCTCTATCTCTACCTGCGCGCCGACTCGCGCCCAGCGCCTGACCCGAACGCCCTTCTGACGCGGCCTGAGCCACCCTCTGGACAACCTGCCTGAGTTGAGTCACGATCCGTGCAGAGCACCCGCACCTAAACGGAGGCATTTTTATGGAATACGGACATATCCCCGGCATCGACAAGCCCATCTCGCGGCTGGTTCAGGGCACCCTGATGATTGATTCCCCGGATGGCGAACCGGGCTTTGAGTTGCTGGACGGCGTCTTCGAGCAGGGCTGTACCACGTTTGACACCGCGCACGTTTACGGCAATGGCAAAAACGAGCGGTTGGTCGGCCAGTGGGTGCGCGAGCGTGGCATTCGCGAACAGGTGGTGATCATCGGCAAAGGCGCGCACCATAACCAGGACCGCAAACGCGTCACGCCCTTCGACGTCACCGCCGACATCCACGACTCGCTGGCGCGCTTCCAGTTCGAAACCATCGATCTGTACCTGCTGCACCGCGACGATCCATCGGTGCCGGTCGGTCCGATCGTCGAAACGCTCAACGAGCACCTGCGCGCCGGCCGGATTCGCGCCTTTGGCGGCTCGAACTGGAGCCACCAGCGCATCCAGGAGGCCAACGCCTATGCCGCTGCGCACGGTCTGGCGCCCTTCGTCGCCAGCAGCCCCAACCTCAGCCTGGCCCGTCAGGCGGAAGCGCCGTGGGAAGGCTGTGTCAGCATCAGCGCCGATGCCGAGGCGCGCCAGTGGTACCTTGAGACGCAGATGCCCATCTTCGCCTGGTCGAGCCTGGCCGGCGGCTTCTTCTCCGGCCGCTTTGCACCGGACAATCTGCACACCTTCGAGACGTACATGGACCAGCTTGCCGTGCAAAGCTACTGCACGCAGGACAACTTTGCTCGGTTGTCGCGGGTCAAGTCGCTGGCGGAGGAACGCGGGCTGAGCGTCGCCCAGGTGGCTATGGCCTACGTCATGAGCCTGCCGATGAACACCTTCGCGCTGGTAGGGTGCGCCACGCCGGCGGAGTTCCGGGCCAACCTGGATGCGCTGGCCGTCGACCTACCGGCGGAAGTGATGGCATGGCTGAATCTGGAGAAGGACGAGCTGACTGCCGTTTGAACTGGCGGGATTTGGGTCAGGTGGAGCGCGGAATGGTGACGACGAAGGTGCTCCCCCGGCCCACTTCGCTCTCGACGCGAATTTCGCCCTGGTGTTGCAGAACGAGCTGCCGCGCGATGTACAGCCCCAGCCCTGACCCTTCGTGGTCGCGCACCGCGCCGGCCCGGTAGAAGCGCTGAAAGACCTTCTCCAGCGCTTCCGGCTCGATGCCGCAGCCGGTGTCAGCCACCGACAAGCGCAGTTGGTCGTTGTCGACGCTGCACGTCAGCGTAATGGTTCCGCCGGCATCGGTGAACTTGACGGCATTGCCGATCAAATTCCCGAGCACCCGCTGTATCTGCGGCGGATCGAGTGCAAAGGTCAACTCGGGCGCAATGGCTTCCAGATCGACCCGAAACGTGATGCCGTTGAGCTCGACGGCAGCCCGATGCGACAGGGCGATCTGCTCCAGAAAGGGTAGCAGCACGGTCGGGCGCGTCTGAACGTAACGCCCGGTTTCGAGCTTGATGATCTCGGTCAGCGTTTCCACCAGGTTCACCACATCCTCGACGGCGGGATCGATCGTCTGGGTGTATTTATGAAGGACCGCATCGTCCTCAACCGATCGGGCAACCATAAAGGCGGCCAGCTTGATGCGAGCAAGAGGGCTTCTGACGTCGTGCCTTAGCTGCTCCAGCAGATCGTCGCGCGCTTCGTTCAGTCGGCGGAAAAAATCGAGTTCCTTCTGGCGAATGCCTTCCAGTTCTTTTCGCTTCAGGTACAGTTCCAGGTGGCGTTCACCCGGGCGGCCACTTCCACCATCGAAAAGGCTTGGTGACGTAGTCATTGCCGCCCACTTCAAAGGCGCACCTTCTCTGCGCTGTCATCCAGCGCCGTGACGAAAATCACCGGCACCTGGGCATGCCGGGGCGAAGCACGCAGCGCCTTACAGACCTCGAAGCCATCCATGATGGGCATCATGATGTCCAAGAGGACCAAGTCAGGGTTGATGCTGTCGGCCAGCTCCAGCGCCTGCTTGCCATTCGTCGCTTCGCACATCACATGATGCGTATCCCGCAGCGCCAACCGAAGCGCGGGAGTGTTCCGTGGGTTGTCGTCGACGATGAGGATGATGGCCATCACAATCAGCTTTCGTTTGAGCACCAATGCTCAAGAGGCGTCGCAAGCGGCTCAGTTAGCCCGTCGACATCAAATCTCATAGGGATCCGCTGAGGCTGGAGGTGATTGCGAATCATTGAGCCTGGAGGTCGTTTCTTGATGCTATATTACACAATATTTCAGTCGGAATCCGAGTCCCGAATTACCGCAGCGCCGCTCATATCTCAAATGTGCGAACCAGGACGGGCAAACAACACAACAGGGAGCGGCAACCGCTTGCGCGGACTGCCGCCCCCTGTGGTAATGCTGTTAGGTTGTCGGAAGCGATAGGCTTTCAGCCCCGTCACATCGGCGGATTACGCCGGGCCGAAGTCCTACACGTACTCCGTAGCGAGCATGGCTGCTTCGCTCGTTCGCGCACCGAGCGCATCGCGCAGGAATTGCTTGGCGGCATCCACTCCTACGGCCACGCCGACTCCCGGACCGGTCATCAGCGTATTCACGCCGATCAGCCGACCGGCGACATCGATCATTGGGCCGCCGGAGTTGCCCGGCCGCAGGTGCAGATCGGCCACTACCAATCCTGGCGAATCACCTTAGTTCCGGAAGGTTTGCCTACGCCGATCAGGACACCGCCGGTCACGGCGTTGGTCACCCCCAGGGATGCCCCAGCGCCATCACCCACTGACCCGCCTGAAGATGGCGAGAGCCGCCGATCGGGATGGTCGGCAGGTCATTTGCCTCAATCGACAGGGCGGCGAGATCGCGTTCCTCATCCCGGGCGATCACCGTCGCCGGCAGGACACGGCCGTCGTGAGCGCCACTTGGAGTGCGCCATAGCGGGCAACGTGGGCATTGGTGATGATCAGTCCATCGCTGTGCCAGATCGTCCCCGCGCCCGCGCCGCGCGACGTATCGCGCACCTGCACCACCGAACGCAGCACGCCCTCGACGGTGCCGGACATAGCCGCATTGAGACGCGCGTAAACGTCGCCCATGCGCTCAGTTCCGATCGCCAATCGTGACCTGCACGTCCATCGCCTGACCGCCGCGCACCACGCTTCGCCGGACCGTCTGTCCGACGCGATCGCCGCTCAGGACGGCCATCAGATCGTCCATCTGGCGGATCGGCTGACCGGCCATGCTGTAGAGCGTATCGCCGAGCAGCAGCCCACCCTTCTCCGCCGGGCTGTCCGGTCGACAGCCGCCAGCAGCAATCCGGTCTCCTGACTGAGCTGCCCGGCAGCGCCGCGGGCAAGCGCACCGGCTGCGCGCTCACGCCCAGGTAGCCGCGACGCACGCGCCCGTGCGTCGACAACGCCGCCGCCACGCGCTTGAGGGTCGCTGCCGGTAGCGTCAGGCTGACGCCGCGCGCCAGAGACGAGCTGTTCATGCCGAGAATCGGCCGCCGGAAGAAATCAGCGGACCTACCAGAGAAGTCAGGGCCATGACCACGTCCGTCTGAAGATACACGTCGACGCGACCGCCGGCCATCGTGCGCCATTCTCCGCTGACTGCGCTGACCACACCGAGCGTCGCCTGCACATCCGCCTCAGGGCGGCCTAGCGCCAGCACCAGGTGACCGACCCCGATGCCATCGGTCTCGACCCAGGTCGGCGCGGTCAGGCTGGCCGACGTGCGCAGGACGGCAATGTCGGTCGGGGGTCACGCCCGACCAGTGTCGCCTCCACAGTTCGCCAGTTGGCAGGCCAACGCGAATGCTGTCGTCGCGCTCTGACGCCGTGATTCGAGGTGATGATCAGCCATCAGCCGACCAGACGATACCGGTCGCGGCAAGGCGACGCCTCGCTTCCACACGCACAATACTGGCGCTCGCGGTCTGCACCGCGGCCGCCAAATCGTTCGAAAGGTCCTGAAGAATACCCAGGTGAGTCCTCCACTTGGGGGCAGGAACTGCCTCGTCCGACCTCCCCACTGGTTCCCAACCGGAGGGAGCCAACATCGCTCAAGAGGTGAGGACAGAACCTATCCGAAAGTTTAGGACTAGAGGCTGATCGGCCCAAACGGTAGCCCGAACCACCGCTTCCGTACGGCTTTGAGCGCCCAGTTTGGTCAAGATGGCATTGACGTGAAATCGACAGCATGTTCCGCTGATGCCCAGTTGACGAGCGATGGTCTTGTTCGGCAAGCCCCTCGGCGATCAGGCGAACGACTTCCATCTCACGCCCGGTCAGCGAGCTCCAGCGAGCACGCGCTCGCCCAGACCGGCAGTTTCATCCTGTGGGTGCAGGGCCGAGGCGACGATGGATCAATCACCACCATCCCTGGGCGACCGCGTGCAGGGCCGCGCACAACGCTGCGCCGCTGGCCGACTGCAAGAGAGGCCCTTGACACCCGTCCCAAGCAGCGCCGGCGCTGACTCGACCGCCGTGCCGCGATCGGCCGTGAGCGCCAGCACGAGCGGCCGGCCGCGCAGGTCGATCAGGCGCTCCAGCGTGCTCAACGGCTCCCAACCCATATCCCAGACGACGCCACCGGGATAGTAAACCGTGACGGCATCGAGCAGATCGATCTCATCGCCGACCCCGCCTACTACGACAATCCCCGCGCCGTCGAGCAATGCGCGGCCATGCCAGCCCGGGCAAGGGGGCTGTCCGCCACAATCAGGTGCGGACTTCACTGGGTTCGCTCATGCGAGCCGTTCACTTTCGCTGCGGCGTTAATTCCCTCATTATGGCGGGGGAACGTTAGAGCAGCATCAGCATTTCGAATCGGCGAAAGGTCTCCACATAGCCAACCTGCTGAAAAGCCTCCCAGTGCGGACTGTCGGCGGGCAGGTTCTCGACTTTGGTATCCATCTGCGGGTGCTGGCTGTGCACGGCACTCAGCAGCAGCGCGGACACCTCGGGATCGGGGGCGTCAAAGGCGAAATGGGAAAGCTGAAACGCCGCGGCCCGGTAGACGATCCAGCCGCTTCGCCCGTCCGGCATGTGCAGACGCAGACCATGCAGCCCGCCGGCATTATTGAGCGATTGCGATTCGTCTATCCAGGAAGCTGTATCTCGTCGGGAGGCCAGACAGGTATCGATATCCTCGACATCCAGATAGTCCACCGTACAGCCGGCATCAGGGAAAGCGATCGCCGCTGGTGGCCGGCGAATAACCAGCAGCGAGCGGCGGTCTGCGAATCCGAACCGACGAAACAGTTGATGCGCCGCGTCGTTGCCATCGATCACTTCAAGCTGCGCCTGAACCGCGCCGCGCCGGCGGGCGGATTCCAGAAGCAGGTCGACCAGCGTGTAGGCAATGCCATGGCGGCGATAGGCCGGCATGATGCCCAATCGCGTGAGCCAGGCGCGATCCCCCCGCAGGCCGAGCATACCGATCCCGGTTTCCATCGCGGCGCTGGCGGTGCCGTCGATGGAGATGTACGAAGCGTCCAGCACGACGTCGTAGCGCACATACTCCTGCATACGACGCCCGTTCATAGGCATGGGAACAATATAGTCGGTGCGAGCGTCGGAGTAAATCTTCGCTAAACGGTCAAAATCGTAATCAGCCGCGCACGCAAACTGCCCCGGCATTGGACGATCAAGAGGCGGATCCAAGGCCGACAATCACTGCCCTTGTCTTCCGGACGCGCCTTCCGGCGCAGCAAAGTAGGCGGCGACCTGCTGTGCCAACGTGCGCGTATCCACTGGTTTGGTGATGATGCCATCGCATCCATAAGCCTGCACCATCGCGCGCGCGGTCTCTTCCGGCCAGGCGGTAAACGCGACAATGGCTGTGCGCTGACGGCAGTCCGCTGCCGCAGCACACCGATGATCGTCCGCCCATCAATGTCGGGCAGACCCAGGTCGACCAGGACGACATCTGGCTGGCGCGCGGCAACCTCTTCCATTCCCGCTTCGCCGTCAGAGCCGCGAACACCTGGTATCCGGCCCGTTCCAGAAGCCTGGTGACCAGACGCGCTGTTGGCGTCATCCTCGATAAGTACAATACAGTGGTTCAATTCGTTGGCCCCCGCACGGAATCAACTTGCAGCGCCCGCGGACTGGATGTTCGCAGCACATCACCGACCGTCGAAATCAGCAGCGACTTGGTGATCAGCTTGGGAATGTACCCGTCACAGCCAGCAGCCAGGCATCGCTCGCGATCGCCATACATGGCGTTCGCAGTCAGTGCGATCACCGGAATTCCCCCGCAGGTCCGGGCTGCCTTCAGGCGGAGCGTGAGTTCCAGGCCGTCAATGTCCGGCGGGTTCACATCCATCAGGACCAGGTCCGACGCTCGGACAGAATCGCCGCATAGCCGCTTTCTCCGTCCGGACATTCGATCACATAATATCCGGCTCCCCGAGAATTTTGCGCCTCCAGTCGTGAATCTCTGCGGATTATCCTCGATGCACACGACTTTAGTGAGCACGGCCCCGTCTCTCGTGTAGGTGTTCGCGCTTTAGTTCCTAACATCTTACCCGTGTTCTCTCGCGCAGCAACGTTAAGGCCGACAAGACAGTCTTGTCGAACCAATTTTAGTCGCGATGCGGGCACGTCCCCCAGCGTATCGACGATATGGTCGACAAGCCGACGGGTACTGAACCCCTTGGTCCAGATCGACTCGCTGTATTACTCCAGATGGCTTCGATCCATCGACGAGTTCTCCGCCGACACGACGACAACGGGAATATTCATGGTCGACTGAACAGAATTTAACCGATCGCAGCGTAAAGCCATCCATTCCCGGCATGGTCAGGTCGGTGACGTGAGATCGGATGATTCTCCTGTGCGCTCTGCAATCCCGTCATTCCATTGTCGGCCTCCAGAATGCGGTAATGGCTAGTAGGTGCGCAGCAGCCGCTTGATCAGCCGCCGATCGTTCGGTTGTCATCCACAACCAGAATGGTCTGACCTGCTCGTCAATCTGCCCGGAAGGCAGCGCTCATGCCCCCTCGTCACCATGGCTGGGTGCGCGCTGCCCGCCTGCAGCTCCAGGTTGATTCAGATGCACTGATCGCCGAGCACGTGACCTCGCGGGAAGGTATGGCCGAGCACTGACTACGACGACCTCGCCGGGTCGGGTGATCGAACGGTTCAACAGCTCTTCCCAGTCCGGCAAAAGCGACCGCCGTCGCCGGCCTCGACCGACAGACCGGCTCTTTGGCCACGCGACGGATGGCGTGCGAAGGCCTCGCCATCGTTCATTGCCGATCATCGTGCCGCCACCGCCCACCACCGCGTCGTAGGGCTGGACGTAGCTCAGGCCGGGGTCGCCGGTCGAGAGAACGGTGATCAGCGTCTGCGGCACGACCGGTTCCGCCGTGCGCTGTCCTGCCGCAAATGCGGGCACCATCGGCGCACAACCTCGACCCCGTACCATGCCCATTTTCGGCAGCCGGTCGATTGGGGCCCATGTCGTAGAGTTCCTGGTGAACTCCCTTCCAGACGCCAGAGCGGCTCCGATGCCGCCGCTCACGGCCTGAATATACAATCCGGGCTGCGCCAACGCTGGTCGCGCTCGTCGTGTATGCCAACCCAGGAGTTGTTCGGTAAATCTCGAAGGCTAAAGCGTCTTCATGCTCTTTACCCGGGATGGTCCGTAGAGCCCTTTAACGAAGAGAAATGCCCTGGCGGTTGGCGAATTCCATGGCAATGTGTTTCGTTTCGTCGTAGGTGCTGGAGACTTTCACGACTTCAGCGTTGCATAGCGTTGCTTCGCGCATCTTCAGAGGGGACGAGATCGGTGACGAAGAGTCGGGCTGGTGGCTTTGATGCTGGCGCGTCGTAGGGCTGCGTAGGCCGCTCCGGTACATTGC
>JADJPJ010000004.1 GCA_016713325.1 Candidatus Flexifilum affinis
CCGGTATGGCGATTCTCGCGGTGCTGACTTTCAACGCCAAATGGAACGACTACTTCACGCCGCTGATCTTCATGAACACCAAGGAACGCTTCCCGATCACCCTCGGCATTGTCGACTTGCAGGGGTATATGGCGACCGGCAGCATCTCGGTGGTGCTGGCGGGCATCGTCCTGTCGACTATTCCCGTGGTCATCATCTACATCCTCGGCCAGCGCTACCTGGTTGAAGGTCTGATGATGGGCGGCGTCAAAGGCTAAACGAATGAAAGCCACGCAGAAGCCGGGGGTGGTGTTTCAACCTCAGGTCTATCAGGCCTTGCAGCGGGGCATCCGACAGATGGTCGACGCGGTGCGGCCAACGCTGGGTCCGCTGGGGAGAGGGGTGGCGATTGACCACCTCCATAACACCAATCCGCTTCCCGAATACATCGACGACGGCGGGGTCATTGCGCGGCGCATCATCGGTATTCGTGACCGGGACGAAGACGTCGGCGCGATGCTGGCGCGCTCGATGATCCTCCGCCAGCACGAGCGCGTGGGCGATGGAACCGCCACGGTCGCCGTATTGTTTGAGGCCATCTTCAGCGCCGGCGTGCGCTACGTGACGGCCGGCGGAAACGCCATGCAGCTTCGCCGCGCCCTGGAGAGCCTGACGCCGATCCTGCTTGAAGCGCTCGACGAGATGACCTTCAGACTCGAAGGGCAGGCCGCGCTGACCCAGATGGCGCTCTCCCTCTCGCACGATCCCGACATCGCGCCGCTGTTGGGCGAGATCTTCGATCTGGTCGGCGAGTTCGGGCGGCTGGAAATCCGCGACGGCTATGGGCGTTTCCTGCACCGCGATTACGTCGAAGGCAACACGTTCGAGGTCAACGCCCTGTCCGACGCGCTGCTGCCCCCCGGCGAGAACGCGACGCTCCGATTGGAGAACCCATCGTTCTGCGTCACCGACCGCCACATCGAAGATCATCGTGACCTGTTCCCGCTCCTCAAGGCGGCCTACGACGCGCAGGTGGACGGGCTGATTATCGTCGCGCAGGGCCTGTCGGAGAAAGCCGTCTCGCTGCTGGTTACGCACAACAACATGAACAAGTTCCGGGTGGTCGCGGTCAGGCTCCTGGGCTGAACGCCGATGACAAGCCGCCGCGCTGGACGATCTGGAGCCTGCTCACGGGAGCCACGCCTTATCTGAAGATTACCGGCGGCAAGCTGGAGGCATCACCGCGGCCCACTTTGGCGGCGCACGCCGCTCTGGGTCGACCGGCGCGGCCTACGGTATCGTCAGCGGCGCGGTGACCCGCGCAGCCCTGCGCGAGCACATTCGCCTGCTGAAGAGCCGCTATGCTCGTGCTGAAGATGTCGATGCGCGCAAAAGACACGGGGCGCGCATCGGCGGTCTGCTCGGGGTTCGATCAACCTGTGGATCGGCGGTTTCACCAAGCCTGAGATTGCCAGTCGCAAAGGCGCTGGCGGAGCGCACCGCGCTGGCTCTGCGTACTGCCGTGCAGGAAGGCGTGGTCCCCGGCGGCGGCGTGGCCTTTCTCAACTGCGCTGCTCGACTGCGGGAACGGCTGCACGCGGTCGAAGAACCGCACCATCAGGCTGCCTGTCGCATTCTGATCGAAGCGCTGAGCGAGCCGGCCCGTGTAATCTTCCACAACGCTGGATACGAACCGGGGGAAATCTTTGGAACGCTGGCCCACAGCGGCCCGAACACGGTGTTCGATGCCATGGGCCGGCGGTTCCTGGATGTGCGCGAGGGAAGCGTGCTTGACAGCGCGCCGGTTCTCAAAGCCTGTCTGCGCAATGCCATCAGCACGGCGGCGCTGGCCCTCACCATCGACTCGGTGGTGCACCTGTCGCACCCGGAAATGGTGGGCAAACCGGAGTGATTGATTTGATGATGACCGTCTATGGCCTTACAAGTTCCGATGGCATCCTTTACGCGGCCCGGACTTCCGGCCTGAGTCGCTCGCGTGATGGCGGCACGACCTGGGAAGAGACCTTTGCCTCGCTGGAGCAGGCCGAGCCGTTGGCGGCGATTGCCGTCGCCAGCACCGGACAGACGGTCTTTGCCGGCGTCAAGGGCGCGGTGCTGCGCTCCGACGATGCCGGCGATCACTGGACGATGGTCGGCCTGGGGTCGCCCCCGCCGCTCGTTGTGGCGCTGACCATCTCGCCGAATTTTGCCGAGGATGGTCTGGTTGCAGCGGGTACGGCCGAGGATGGCGTCTTTGTCTCGACCGATCGCGGCGACACGTGGGTAGCCTGGAACTTCGGCCTGCTGGACCAGAGTGTCTATGCGCTGGCTTTCTCTCCCGACTTCGCTCGCGACCGGACGCTCTACGCAGGCGCCGAGAGCGGCGTGTTTCGCAGTGTGAGTGCCGGCCGCGGCTGGCGCGAGACCGCTTTTCCGATGGATGCGGCGCCCGTGCTCAGCCTCGCCCTGTTCGGTGGCGCGCTGGTGGCCGGCACCGAACAGCATGGGCTGTTCGCCTCTGACGGCGGCGAACACTGGCGGCCATGATCTCCGGTGCAGAACCGGGGGCCGGTCAACGCGCTGCATGGTGCCGGGTCCGGCCTGTGGGTCCTTGGCGAGACCCACCTGATCCATCTTCCATCGCTCGACGGCGCGCCGTCGTACGCGACCTGCCGGAAGCCCCGCTACTGCCTTGTTTCCCAACCCACTCGCCGCGGGCAGTGTGATTCTCGGCTGTGCTGACGGCGAGACAGTGGTATTTCCCCTATAGAGGGGGGCAAGATGACGAAGCTCAAACTGGCATTGGTATTGGCGATCGTTATGCTTCCAGGTGTGGTGAGGATGTTCAACTACGACTTATATGATGAGCCGTTCCGTCCTCAGTTTCATTATTCGCCGCCGCAGGCCTGGATGAACGATCCCAATGGCATGGTCTATCTCGACGGCGAATACCATCTCTTCTATCAGTACAACCCGGATGACGTCATCTGGGGGCCGATGCACTGGGGACATGCCGTCTCGACCGATTTGGTCCACTGGGAGACGCTGCCGATCGCGCTCTACCCGGATGATCTCGGCACTATCTTCTCCGGATCCATTGTCATCGATACTGACAACACCGCGGGTTTTGGCGAAAATGCCATGGTCGCCGTCTATTCATACCATACACAGACGCAGGGCCTGGCCTACAGCCTGGATCGTGGCCGCACCTGGACCAAGTATGACGGCAATCCGATTATCGATGCGCTGTACCAGGACTTTCGCGATCCCAAGGTTTTCTGGCACGAGCCAACCGGCCGCTGGGTGATGATTATCTCCGCCGGACGTGAGGCTCAGATCTTCACCTCGCCCAACCTGATCGACTGGACGTTTGCCAGCCGTTTTGCCGCGGGGCATGTCGTGGCGACCTGGGAGGTGCCAGACCTCTTCCCGCTGGAAATCGATGGCGTCACCAGATGGGTGATGCTGGTCAGCGTCGGCGGGCACGCGCCGGCCGGGGGCAGCGGCATCCAGTATTTCATCGGCGACTTCGACGGCCAGACCTTCACCAACGAGAACCCGACCGGCACGACCCTCTGGTTCGACTACGGACCGGATAACTATGCCGGGACCACCTGGTTCAACGCGCCGGAGGGGAAGAAGCTCTACATCGGCTGGCTCAACAACTGGGTCTATGCCAATTTCGATTCCGACCTCGACCTGGCGCGGGGCGACCACGCTGCCGCGCGAACTGCGACTGGTGGAAACACCGGAAGGGACACGGTTGGCGCAGTCACCTATCCCGGCGCTGGAAACCCTGCGCACGCCGCTGGGCGTGTGGGAAGACCTCACCGTCTCGGGTGAGATGGCTCTGGAGGGCGTGCATGGTCGTACTCTGGAGATCATCGTCGACCTCGAACCGATCGACTCCGATCGCTTCGGAATCGAAGTGCACCGTGACGAATCCAGCGGGACGCGCATTCTTTACAACATGGCCCGGTCGCAGATGCTGGTCAGTCGCTCCGACACGACGGACTCTGGCTTCATTAGTGGGTTCAATCCGGCATTCCCCGCGCCCGCGCCGCTGGAGGAAAACCGGCTGCGTCTGCACATCTATGTGGATGAATCGTCTGTCGAGGTCTTCGGGCAGGACGGCCAGGTCGCCATGACGGCCCTGACCTTCGTCGATCCGCAGGCCGATGGCATCGCCATCTACGCCGATCACGGCAGCATGAAGGTCCACCGCCTGGAAATTTACGCGCTTTCCAGCATCTGGCCTCAGTCGTAAAGCGTGGGGCCGGCACATTTGGCGCCGGCCCGCCGATTTGACCCCATCCCCGACGGCGGTATGCCGTCAGTTCGCCATGACGCGTGGCAGGTAGACACGGAAGACGCTGCCTGCTCCGGGCCGGCTCTCCACTTCGATGCGCCCTTCGTGCAGCGCCACCAACTGTTTCGCGATGGCCAGTCCCAGGCCGCTGCTGCCGGTGGTCATGGTGCGCGCCGCGTTCACCCGGTAGAACCGCTCGAAAATATACGGCAGATCGGTCTCCGCGATGCCGACCCCGTATCGGCGACGGACAGCACCGCTTCCGTCCCCGCGCAGGCTGCCGTCACGGTGATGTCGCCGCGGGGCGGCGTGTATTCGATGGCGTTTCGCAGCAGTTTGCGTATGACCGAGGCCAGTTCAAGCGGGGCGGCGGCGATGGTCAACGCATGGTCATCGGGCACGAACCTGAGCATCTGCTCTTTGTCGCGGGCATGTCCCTCCATCGACTGGACGACCTGGGTCAGCAGGCGGTTGACGTCGACGGCCTCCATCTCCACAGCTTCCAGCGAATCGACTTTCACCATCTCCAGCAGATCCATAATGATCTGCTCCAACTGCTCGCGCTGCTCGGAGATCACATTGCACCGCTGCGCGATGATGGTGGCGTGCTTCTCCAGGGTGCTGCGGTCCGTCTCAGGCATCTGGGTCAGCGACACCTGACGCTCCGCATAGCGGCCAAGCAGGTGCAGTGAGGTGCCCAGCGTGGTCAGCGGGTGATCAAGTCGTGCGACGCGGTTCGAATGAAGTCTTGCAGGGTCTTGCGGCGGATTCGCTCGTGCATCAGTTCGGCCGCCTCTTTGTCGGTCTGGCGGCGCTTAACCGCATTCTGCACCACGATCGGCAGCAGAGACAGATAATTGCGCGACATGTCTTTCGTGAGGTAGTCGGCCGCGCCTGCCTTGATCGCCTCCACGGCGAGCCGTTCGTCGCCAGTGCCCGTCACGAAGATCAGCGGCATGTCGCCGCGCAGCGGCAGCAGGTCAAGCCAGTGCCGTCGCTCAGATTGTAATCGGCGACGATCACGTCGAAGTGCTGGCTTTCCGGACGGCCCGTGCTTCGCCAATCGAACTGGCGATTGTGTAGTCGTAGTGCAGACGCTCCTGCTCGATCGACGTTGAAACGCAATCTGATCGATGCGATCGTCTTCGACCAGTAAGACCGTCAAGGGTTCTTTCACGGGTTGTCATCCGTTCCCGTTTTGTCCGGCGGCTAGCGTGGTCCCTGTGTCGCGGTTAAGAAGACGGGCAGGGTGAAGAAGAAGGTGGTTCCCTGTCCTGCCGTCGATCCGATCCAGATCTTGCCATTGTAGAACTCGACGATCCGCTTGACGATGGTCAGTCCAACGCCGGTGCTGCCCAACGGGTCCTGGGGCGCCAGCGTGGAAGAGCTGGAATATGCGCTCGAAATGATGCGGCGCGATACCCGGACCGTTGTCCTGGACCGCGAACCGCCACGATTCTCCGTCGTTGGTGCAGCCGATATGGATTTCGCCATCGGGCTTATCCATGAATTTGATGGCATTGTCGATCAGGTTCTGGAAGATCTGGCGGATGCGGGTGGGCTCGATCAGCGGTGTCGGCGGGCCGTCCTCGATGGTGACACGGATGCGTTCTGCGGGCACGATGTCCTGCACGATCTGCCGCACCAGAACCCCCACATTGATGGGAATGCTGGTTTCCAGTTCCCTGCCGATCCGCGAGTACTCCAGCACTCCGTTGATCATATCCTGCATCCGCCGCACGCGCCCGCGAAGAAGCTGGATGAGCTCTCTTCCCTCGGCATCGAACTGGTCCTCGTAGCCCGATCCCAGCCATTCGGCCACCGAACTCACGCCGCGCAGGGGCGCTTTCAGGTCGTGCGAGATGACGTAGGCAAAATCGCTCAGCTGCTGGTTGGCCTGTTGGAGCTGGGCCAGCAGTTTCTGGCGCTGTTCTTCCGCTTCCTTGCGCGCGGTGACATCCCGAATGACGCTCAGGATCTGTGTGATCTGTCCGTCTGTCCCTCGCTCATAGACCATCTTGCGCGTGTTTAGCCACACGCAGCCGCCCGCTTTATGCTTCCAGCGGTATTCTGACTCGACGATGGCATCATCACTCAGGCGCGCATACTTGGTGCGCAGCAGTCGCTCCCGCGCGTAGTCTTCGGGGTGAATCAGAACCTCGGCAAAGTTCGGCTTCATCACCCGCAGTTCATCGCCGGTATAGCCGATGAGATGGTCGACATCGCGGTTTGAATAGGTGAGCTCTTTCTCGGACAGATCGTGAATCTGAAGGACATCCGGGAGCAGTTGAGCGATCCGCTCGACCAGTTTCTGGCTGCGCTCCAGCGCAAGTTCGGCCTCTTTGCGGGCCGTGATGTCGTTGGCGATGCCGTTCCAGATCGTTGTGCCATCGCTCAGGCGCTTGGGCGTGGATTCCCGCGCGTGCCCATCGCATTTCGCCCTGAACAGAGAGCCGTCCTTCCCAGTTCAGGTCAGATCGCGAGCGGAGTGAGCTGCTCCTCCATCATGGTGATAGCGTCATCGGGTTCAGAAAGCTGAAGATAACGGCCGGATCGGACGTAATCACTTCCGCTCGAGCTGAAGATAGGCGCAGATCCTCGGGCTGACATAATCGAGCCGGAACTCGCCGTCAGGGGTCTGTCGGAGCTGATAGAGGTAGGCAGGATTTTCTCGACCAGCGTATCGTAACGCTGGTTGCTTTCGATCAGCGCGGCCTGGTTTGCTTTGTCGGCCGTGATGTCGCGCAGCACCAGGACGCGGCCGGTTGCATAGCCGTTCTCCGTGCGCAGCGGCGAGAATCGTGCGTCGAAGACGCGAGTCGCCAGCGCCAGCTCAAATCGCGAGTCCGTTCCGTGGGGCAGTTCGCTAGCATACCCCCATGTGCCAAAAGTCCTGCCAGCCGTTTGTACAGGAGCGCCGAGGCCGGGACTCCGAGCAGACTCCGTCCCGCCTCGTTCCACTGGATCAGTTTGTCGCTGTCGTCGAGCACGAAAACGGCATCTTGCAGGCTGGTGAACACCGTATGGTGCGCGGCGGTCAGCACGTTGAACAGACTGCTGCGCTGCATGCCCCAGGCATACAGCACCAGACCGAGCGTGATCCCGACGGAGGTGACGTTCAGCGGCAAGGCGTCGCCCAGAAGCACCGAGACGGCTGCGAAGAGGCGCCGATGACGTTGCCCCCAGGATCCAGAACAACGGGCTGCGCTTCGTCGTCAGACTTGCGGCCAGGAAATAGTACGTCACGCAGAGGACAATGTAGGAGAAGCGAGCCGGCCGCATAGAACCAGGGACCGTATTGCATGTGGGGAACGGTGAGAAAGCCATTCTTCGCCATGGACCACTCGGCCAAGTGCAGGGGAATGACCTGTTCGCCCCACAGGACGATCAGGGTTGCCAGGGGCAGGATGAGCACAATGGACGAGAGACGCGGATCGCGGGAGCGATAGGAGCGCTGATACTGGAAAGCGAACACGAGCAGCAGGGGCGCCGCGAAAGCCAGTGCGGACTGGCGGAGGCGTTCCCAGAAAAATGCCTCGTCGGGGAGGAGCTGAGCGTGAGCTGAAAGTCCGCGATGACCCCAGCGTGAGGACCGTGATGTGCAGAAAGAAGACCCGTCCGCCGGGAGGATCGGAAAAATCGGAGTGTGTACACCGCCAGCATCGACCCGAAGGTCATGCCCAGGATAAGAATTACGAGATAACCAAGTGCCAGCGTCCCCATGGAGGCCTTCAATGTTCTGTCACCTGTCGCTGTTGATAATTATAAATGCCCGCCAGTTTGTGGCCACCCTGCGAGAGTCTACAGGGTGCACTCCGGATTTGGGGCGGCGGACGAAGCCACATGGCTTCGTCGCCCCTACGAAGCGGACAATATGTAGGGGACGACCAGTGTAGGCTTGTCCGAATATGATGAGTCATCCTTGCTTGCCGACGAAACACCTTGTTCTGGCGTCCAACCCCCTCCCTTAGTCCCTCCCCCACTGTGTGGGCCACTGCGTAAGGGAGGGAAACCGCCCTGCCGACGACTGTAAAGGGGTTGGCAGCGTGCTCACCTCCCTTGCGCCAGCGGGGGAGGGGTGGGGGTAAAACATATTCGGACAAGCCTCAGTGTGTTGTCCCGCATGAATGGTGAGCCTGCCTCCAGATCCATATACACCCAGTCCCAGTGAATCACGAAAGTTCACCTTGGCCATCAATTGCTGCGTTTTTGAGCCAACCTCACGCCAAAAATCGAGCGGATTTTGCCCCTCTCCGCACGGAGAGGGGCGGTTGAGCGCAGCGAAACGGGGGTGAGGTTAAGCAATCCGTGATTCACTGATATCTGGCTTTTCTCCCTCGCCCCGCTTGCGTGGGAGAGGGGTAGCTGGGTCGGGTACTAGAACAGCCGCGCCAGCATGCCGCCGTCGGCCACGATCTCCGCACCGTGGATGAAGGCGGCGCGGTCCGTGCACAGGAATAGGACCACCTCGGCGATGTCCTTCGGCGTACCGAAACGCCCCAGCGGGTGCCAGCTCATCAGTTCGGCGTGAGCGGCCGCCCGCTCGGCATCGGGCAGGAGTCGAAGTAGACCTTCAGGCCCTCTGTCTCGATCGCGCCGGGCGACACGGCATTCACCCGGATCTTCTTGCTCCCGACTTCCAGCGCCAGGGTGCGCGTCATGCTGACCACGCCGGCCTTCGTCGCGGCATAGGCCAGGGTGCCGGGCAGCGTCGAGCGGGAGTGCACCGACGCGATGTTGACGATAGACCCGCCGCCGCGCTCGACCATGTGAGTCAGGGCCGCCTGCGTGCAGTTGAAGACGCCGGTCAGGTTGGTGGCAATCGTCCGATCCCACACGTCGGGCGGGTAGCCGATGGCCGGCTCGTAGGGGACGTAGCCGGCGTTATTGACCAGCGTCGTGACCGGGCCAAAAGCCACCCGCGCCGCTTCAAACAGGGCGGCCACCTGTGCGCGGTCGCCCACGTCGGCCTGCACGCCGATCGCCCGGCCGCCGTTCTGGCGAATGCTCGCAGCCGTTGCCTCGGCGGTTGCCTGGCGCAGGTCGTTGACGATGACCGCGCTGCCCTCCGCCCCAAACGCCTGCGCGATCCCCTGGCCGATGCCCTGTCCCGCACCGGTGACGACTACAATTTGATCGTGGAGTTCCATGATTCGCTGCCCCTGGTTCGAAGCCATTCCAAGCTACCACATGGGCATCGATCATCGCGCGGCGGCGTAAAGTCCGCAACTGCGAACGACGTGGTAAGAGGATGACGCAAACCTCGTACGCTGGAACTGGTCTTTATGACTCATGATCGATCGAATGTGGTTGCCCGAAGTGGCAGGTCACGCAAGATGAGAAAGGTCGTAGCCCTTCCTCATCCCTCTGAGCGTGTCAGGAAAGGCGCGAGACCAGCGTGTCGGCCACATTGGTGCCTTCACAGACCTAGGTGTTATAGGGGCGGACCAGCGTGTCCGCCCAAAGTAACTTTCTTGACACACCCCTCTCATCTTCGTATCTTCTGACTGCGCTCACGTGCGCAGATACGAGGCCCCGTTGACGTCGACAATCCCGCCGATCAGCATCTCCGTCCCTTCGCCGGCTAGAAAGGCCACAGTATGGGCGACATCTTCCGGCGTGGCCACGCGTCGCAGCGGACTCTGATCGAGGATCGACTGCCAGTTGGTCAGGGATTGGTCGGCGGAGGCCATGTCCGTTTCGACCACGCCGGGGGCGACGATGTAGACGTAGATCTTGTGCGGGGCCAGCGCCAGCGCCAGATTCTGCCCCAGAGCATTCATACCTGCTTTGCTGGCAGCGTAAGCCGGCGCTTCCGGCTTGCCGCGAAAGGCGCTGCGCGAGGACATCATGATGATCTTGCCCCCGCCGGCGGCGATCATGTGCTGGGCGGCGCAGTAAGAGACGTTGGCCGCGCCGATCAGGTTGGTGCTCACCACGCGCGCCCACCCGTCGCGCCACCGCGCGTAATCGACTGTTGCCGGGGGGTGCTCGTCGAAGATGCCGGCATTGTTGACCAGCACGTCGATTCGGCCATAGGCGGCGATCACCTGCTCGACCATGCCCTCCACCGCGTCGCCGTCGGCGATGTCGGCGGCGACGGCGATGTGCCCCTGGCCGTCGAGTTTGGCCAGCGTCGCCTCGGCGGCGGCCTGGGTTGGGTGGTAATGCACCGCCACCTGCCCGCCGCGTCGGGCGAACTCGATGGCGCAGGCTCGGCCGATGCCGCGAGGCGCCCCCGTGATCAGAATCGTCTTGCCCTGGAGGTCGCTCATGGCCGTTCCGTTTCGTGCATCAGATCGAGCGCCAGATCGATCGCCTCGTCGATGCTGCGCGCCTGGTAGGAGTCGATGGGCTGGATCGGCTGGCGGACGTTCGGCGTGGCATACAGCCCCTGCCGGTAGACCAGACGCTTGAAGCAGTGGATCGACAGGTCGAGATGCTGGTTGGAGACGGCCAGCACCGGCAGCAGACGACGGAACATCGTCGTCGCTCCGGCCCGGTCGCCCGCGTCGTACAGCCGGAGGATCTGCCGGTAGACAGGATGCAGCGAGGTCGGCATGAGTGCATGCACGCCCCGGTCGAGCGCTTCGATCATCTGCACGATCGCCCAGCCGCCGGCGACATGCAGCCTGCCGCCGGTCGCATCAAGCACCTGAGTGTATTTGACTCCGGCCGGCGCCACCTCGATCTTGATCGAGCGGAAGGCCTCGAAGCGCTCGAACAGGTCGAGGATCAGCGGCAGGGGCAGCCCATAGCCCGACGCATCCCAGTCCTGGAGCATGAGCAGGTCCGGGCCGAGCGCGGCCAGCGCCTCGACCTGACGGGTGTAGTCGTCATCGTCGACATACGGGATCGAAGCCAGCACCGCTTCGCAGCCGAGCTCGAGCAGAACGCGGGCTGCAGCGAGCCGGTCTTCCGGGGTATTGGCCGTCGCCCCGCCGATGATCGGGATGCGCCCGCGGGTCACGTCCAGCACCGTCCGCACGATCAGCCGGCGCTCGTCCTGCGTCAGCTTGGTAGACCTCGGCGGCCAGCGCCGGGACCAGGAAGCCGGCCGCGCCCCATTGGATGGCATACTCGACGTGCGCCGCCAAACCATCGACGTCGATGCGATCGTCGGCGGTGAATGGCGTGTTGAGGACGGTGATGATGCCGCGGAGGGTTTGTGTCGGGTCCAAGGTCAGCCTTTTTCAGCCCTTCAGGCCGGTGCGCGAAATGCCTTCGATGAAGTATCGCTGCAAAACGACGAAGAAGACAATCGGCGGTAGGGCGGCGAAGACCGCGCCGGCCATCGATTGCCCGATCGACTGCTGCCCCTGAACCATCCCGGCGCGCAGGCTGAGAAACTGCGCGATGCCGACGGGCAGGGTCCGCACGTCGTCGCTGCGTGTGACGATCAGCGGCCAGAAGAAGCTGTTCCATGTCGAGAGGAAGGTGAGGATCGCCACCGCCGTCAGCGCCGGACGCGCCAGCGGCAGCACCACCGACCACCAGATGCGCAGCGCGCTCGCGCCGTCCACCCGGGCCGCGTCTTCCAGCTCCGAAGGGATGCTGAGGAAGAACTGGCGCATCAGGAAGACGCCCGTGACGTTGGCCCCGACGGGAATGATGAGCGCCCAGTAGGTGTCGGTCAGGCCCATCCGCGCCAGCAGGATGAACAGCGGCACGACCGTCACTTGAATCGGCACGAACAGCATCGACAGGATGATCATGAACAGGACGTTCCGCCCGCGGAATTCCATGCGTGCGAAGGCGTAGCCCGCCAGCGAGTCCAGCAGCAGCACCAGCGCTGTCGCCGTCGTCGAGACGAACAGACTGTTGAACAGCCAGCGCAGCATGGGCCGCTCGGCCAGGATGGCGGTGAAATGCTCGAAGGTGAACTGGCGTGGAATCCAGTGGATGTCGGTGGTGACAATTTCCGTCTCTGGGCGCAGCGAGGTGGTGAGCATCCAGGCGAGCGGCGCCACGGCCAGGATGACGATGACGGCCAGAAAGGCGTACCAGATCAGGCGTGAGATCGGTCGTGACATGGCTATTCCACTCCCTGCAAGCCGCGTCTGTAGGCGCGAATCTGGAAGAAGGCGATGAACACCAGCATGATGAATAGGATCACCGTCACCGCCGAGCCATAGCCGAAACGCTGGAACTGGAACGAGGTGGTGTAGATGTACTGCACCAGCGTCAGCGTGGCCGTGCCCGGACCGCCGCTTGTCATCACATAGACCTGATCGAACACCTGGAACGAATTGATCAGGGTGAGCATCAGCACCAGGAAGGTGGTCGGCGCCAGCAGCGGCAGGGTGACGAAGCGGAAGATGCCAAACGTGTTGGCGCCGTCGATGCGCGCCGCTTCGTACAGTTCACCCGGAATATCCTGCAAACCGGCCAGGAACAGCACCATGTTGTAGCCGACCGTCCACCAGACCGTCGTCAGGATGATGCCCCACATGGCCGTGCGTTCGCTGACCAGCCAGGTCGATGGGCTCCAGGCCGAACATCTGGAGATAGACGTTCATCAGGCCGAAGTCTTTGTCGAGGATCCACGTCCAGACCACGCCCACGACCGTGGACATGACGACGTAGGGCATGAAGACCGCCACTCGCCCGAGCGTGCGGCCGCGCATAGGGCGGTTGAGGAACAGGGCCAGGGCCAGACTCAGGACGACCAGGACGGGCACCGTCACGGCGGTGAAGCCGATCGTGTTGCGGATGGCTTCGCCCAGCCGGGGGTCGCGCGCCATCGCCTGGAAATTGGCCAGGCCGATCCACTCGGGCGTCCCGACCGCCTGCCAGTTGGTGAACGCGATGCCGAGACCGGCCAGCGACGGACCCAATCGGAACAGGATGAAGAGCACCAGGTAGGGCAGGATGAACAGATACGCCGTCGGAAACGTGCGTCGTCTGTTCGCCTGTGCCAGGTCCCCGGATCGGACTGCGGTTCGAGGCAGTATGCTCATCGCGAGTTCTCAGTCTCGGCAGGGTACGGCCAGGTGATCCTGCATGACGGCTGGACCTTTTGGGCGGACCGTAGGGGCGAGGCAGCGACCCGCCCCTACGATCGCAGTCCCTAAGGACTAACCATCTCCAGGACCATCCCGGCGCACTGCTTCTAGGACGGAATCAGAAGGATAGCGCTGATCTCGTTGCAGGCCGTCTCGACCGCCGAGCGCACGTCCGCGTTCTCCAGGATGATGCGCTGCCCCATGACCATCATCGGGGTGGGCGCGTTGGAGGCGAAGATCGGCGAGAATTGCGGGATGTTCGGCAGCAGGAGCTGATTCGGCAGCATGTCGACGAACGGCTGACGGCCCTTCAGCGCCGCGAAGTCATCCGAGGCGATGATGTCGTTGCGGATCGGCAGTTGGCCGGACGCCAGCCAGCCGAACGAATTCTGTGCCAGCCACTCGATGAAGGCGATGGCCTCATCCCGCTTCTCCGGGTCGGCGAAGGTCGGCAGGGTGAAGTTATGGCCGCTGCCCCAGGTCGCCGGCTGGTCGAAGATTGTCGGGTAGGCGGCGGTCGACCAGTTGAAACCGTCTCAGCTTCGGCCGCTTCCATCGCCGGGATCTGCCACGGGCCGTCGATCAGCATGGCCGTGCGGCCGGTCAGGAAGTCGCGGGCGTAGTCGGTCTGGCCCTGCGGCGCGGCGTAGTGCACGTAGACCAGGTCTTGCAGCCACTCCCAGGCCTGCGTCGCCTTGTCGATATCCATCACGCACTCCATGCCGTCTTCAGAGAGGAGCTGCCCGCCGAGCTGGCCGTACAGCGCGTACCACTGGTAGAAGGCGTGGTGGTTGGTCTGCATGTTGACGGCGTACTGCACGATGTTGGCCGGGTCGAAATTGGCGTCGCCGGGGTGATTGCCGTTGGCATCCTTGGTCAGCAGACGAGCGGCTTCCAGGAATTCCTCGGCATTGGTCGGCGGCCCGGAGAGGCCGGCCTCTTCAAACAGATCGACATTGTAGAACAGGCCGTGGACGCCCAGGTCAAACGGGAAGGCGTACATCTGGCCCTGGTAGAACTGGAGATCCCACGCCTTCTGCACGTAGGCATCCTGCTGGAAGACCTCGGACGCGGCGATGATCTCGTCGATCGGCTTGATCAGCCCCAGGTTGATGAACATGGCGGTTTCCTGTGGATGCATCGCCATGATGTCGGGCGATTCGCCGGCGCTGGCGGCGGCAATGAAGGAGTCGAATAGCGGCGACCACGCCTGAACGGTCAGGTTGACATTCACATTCGGGTTTTCGGCGCTGTACTGGTCCACCAACTGCTGCATGATGGCGCCATCGGGGCCGGTCCAACCGCCCCAGAACTCCAGCGTGACTTCGTCCTGGGCCGAAACGCTGCTGAAGGCGGCGGCGACCAGGATCAGAACAAGGAAAAGCGGCAGTTTACGCATGGCTAAACACCTCACTTATCATTCCCAAAACACTGCAAGCGACTGCTCTCATTCGGAAGCAACGATGATGCCCGTTTCGTCAGAACCTCCTTTACTCATCGATTCCGTTATGCTCTATCAGGCGCAAAGCCGACGTCGGCCATGGCCTGCCAGCACGCATTGATCCGCTCTGCGCTTGCCCTGGGGAGCGGCGCTCGCACGTCGCCAATCGGGACACCCCGCCGGGCGCAGATCGCCTTGAACAGCGACAGGTCCGAGCCATCCCCCAGGATTCGCCGCGCCTCGTCGAGCTGGGCCTGAAGCTTGCGCCCGGTCTCCAGGTCGCCACGCTGGGCCGCCTGGTAAAGGCCGACGATCAGCTCTGGCGCGTAGTTGCCATTGCCGGCGACGCAGGCATCGATGCCGATCGCCTGGGCGGCCAGGATCAGGCCGTCCGGCCCGCTCGCGGTGTTGAACGCGCCGCCATGCAGCCCGCGGCTGGCGAACAGCGTCGCCAGCGATCCGCTGCTGTCTTTCAGACCGATCACGTTGGCGTGGTCTTCGGCCAGGTGCGCCACCATCTCCGTTGTGAGGATGTTTGGGGTCACGCCGGGGTTGTTGTACAGGTAGATCGGAAAATCGGGAACGGCGCGGGCGACTGCGGCGAAGTGATCCAGCAGCGCCGCGTCCTTCAGTTTGTAGAAATAAGGTGGGACAACGGCCACCGCGTCTGCGCCGATGTCGCGCGCGTGGCGTGTCAGATCGATCGTCTCGGCGGTGGTGATGGTCCCCGTGTGGATGATCACCGGCACGCGCCCAGCGGCACAGCGCACCACCCATGCGGCGATCTGCTTGCGCTCCTCCACGGTGAACAGCGGTCCTTCGCCGGTGGTGCCCAGCGGGAAAAGTCCGGCGATTCCCCGGGCGACGAGAAATTCGGTCAACCGCTCGACGCCGCCTTCGTCAATCTGGCCGCTGGCATCCAGCGGTGTCAGCATGGGGACAATCACTCCGCGAATTTTCATGGCTCGATGGCTCCTTCCAGCAGCCAATCTTCGGTGAACTGGGCGTAATGGATGGCCTCACGGCGGTAGGTGTAAACCAGATGAATTCGCCCGTCGCGCGTCTGCGCCAGCGTGGGGTAGGAGATCTCGGCGAATTCGTCCTCGATGACCCGCCGCCAGCGCCAGGTTTCATCGCCATCGGCCAGGGCGACGCTCAGCGGCGTGCGGTGCGTCTGGTTGGGGTTGTAGGCCAGCGCCAGCCGTCCGCTGGCCAGTCGCATCAGGTCCAAACCGGAGTTCGGGTTGGGCAGGTCGGTGGCGGTGAGCGCCGTCCAGGTCTCGCCGCCATCGTGCGATTCCGAACGCCAGATAACGCCGCCTTTGCCGCCGGTACGGAGATAGGCGATCAGCTCGTCGCTCGAAGCGCCGCCGTCCGCGCGCACCACCGTCGTGTGAATGTTGCCGCTGGGCGATTCCAGCAGTGCGGTCAGCCGCCAGGTCGCGCCGTCGTCGCCGGAGAGGATCATGCACGATCGCCAGGTGTTCTCGTCGTAGGCCGGGAGGATCAGCCTGCCGGGCAGGGAGACGATCCGGCTGCGCAGCATCAGGCCGGGCCGGTCGAATAACTGGACGGCCTCGCTCCAGCTTGCGCCGCCGTCTGCCGACTTCTGAAGGTAGGGGGTGGCGGTCGTCCAGTCGCGCTCGTCGATGACCACGAAGAATAGCCACAGCTCACCGTCTGGCCGCGGCAGGAAGACCGGTTGGCCCAGCGAATGGCCGTTCACGGCGGCGATCACCTGCGGTTCCGTCCAGCGATCGGTCCCCGGCAACAGCCGCGCCGACAGCAGCGCCACATCCGGCGCCGTCTCGTACGACCCACCCATCCAGGCCGTCATCAGGCCCGCATCGCCCAGGTCGATCAGCGTCGCGCAGTGGGCGAAGGGCCGGTCCATCAGCCGGTCAAATACCGGCATCTTCATCAGCATGCATTCAACCTTTCATCCCACGGCGCACCTGCGAAGGACGGGCCGGCACATAACCCATGCGCCGCGAGATCTCCCCGGCGACCCTGGCCACCTCGGCGCCCAGTTCGAACATGCGGTTCGCGACAATCTGAAAGTCCCGGCCGGAAATGCTGCATGCCCCAATCGGCGTCCCGTGCTCGTTGAAGATCGGCGCGCCGATGCAGTACGTCTCCAGCTCGTGCTCCTGCCGGTCCAGGGCGTAGCCGCGCATTCGCGTGACCTCCAGGTCTTCTTTTAGCATCTTTAGGGTCGTTTGGGTGAAGCCTGTATGCGCGTGCAGCGGCTCCGTCGGATACATCCGGTCGATTTCCTCCGGTGGCAGATAGGCGATGATGGCCTTGCCCACCGACGTGCAGTAGAGCGGGGCGTGATCTCCCACGGCGGTGCGGGCCATCAGCCGCTGCGACGACTCGATTGCATAGATGTACAGCACGGCGTCGCCGTCGCGCACGGTCAGATAGACGGATTCGCGACTGGCGTCGGCCAGCGCGCGCAGGAGTGGCGCCGCGCGGTCGCGCAGTTCGACGTTGACCTGGACGTTCTGCGTGAGTGCGATGATCTTCTTGCCCAGGGCGTAGGAGCCGTCGTCGGTCTGCTCGATGAAGTTCTGCTGCGCGAGGGTGGCGATGAGGTGGTGAACGGTGCTCTTGGGGATGCCGAGACGTCGGCTGATTTCGGACAGTGGCAGGCGCGGTTCCGCAGTGGTGAACAACTGGAGGATGTCAAGCGCCTTCGTGACAGAACTAATCATGCCAAAAAACCCGCGTTGATTTCATATTATGAAACAGCATTTCGTCTATCTGAAAAACTAACGTGAATCGCGGTTTCTGTCAAGCGGTTCGCTCTGGCAGACTGCACAGAATCGTATAGGAGGGCCAGCGCTTACAGAGTGTCGGATCCGAACAGTCGCGCGAAGCCGTCATAGGGCGAAAGGGGGATGATGTCGAAGTCGATCAGCCCGGCCTGCACCAGCGGCAGCGTGTCAAGGACGGCGCGGGCGGCCGTGGCGTCCTCGCATTCCAGGACCAGCACCGCGGTGTGCTGGTCGGCGCGAAAGTAGATTTCGCGCACCACGCCCTGCTGGACCAGGGTCCACACACGGCCGGCTTCCGCTTTGAGATGGGGCTGGTCGTCGGCGGAGAGGGGCGATAGCTCACGTTCGAGCGCCAGAAGCTTCACGCTCGATTTGCTTTCCTGTGGTGTGCTCCGTTCACCGACGCACCCTGGCTCTCGCGCTCTGGCAGCGATCCCGCCTTTGCGGTTGAACGGCCGGTGTGCTGTTCCATTCGCTCGCGCAGATAGGTCAACTCGTCGGCGTCCAGCGCGTCGACCATGCGGTCGATCTGCTCATACGGATCGAGGGTTTCTTCACCCCGCTTGCGCTTCTCCTGCGCGGCATTGCGCTGACTGTCCTTCACGATGGTGACCAGCAGGAGGACCGTCAGGGTAACAATGATGGTGATCGTCGGGATGGCGAGCGCGCCCGTCATGAGTCGAGGCGCCAGAATCGGGATGAGGCCAATGAGGGCGGCATAGACCAGGGTGACGGCCAGGAGACGGTTGGACATTTTGTTCATGGTGGAAATGCTCCCTTGCGGGGAATGTGACGCGCCGCTTCTTCTACTCATCTATACGCCGAAAACACGCCGAAGTTGTGAGACATTTCAGGGAGCTGATTGGCGATCAGGCGAAAACACACGCGCCGGATGGGATGTTTGACACGTGACCACGGCGGCGAATCGGCCTAGGCTGGAAGTGAGTGTGCCCGCCAGGGTTCACCAGACAGAACCACCACACGTCAAGGATGGCGAAGACCGTGGAGCAATACGACGATCTGCTACGGACGAGTTTCAAGACGATCAACAAGCTCATGCTACTCAACTGGCGGCTGGGGATGGGACCCTATCTGAGCATCATGCCCCGCGTGATGGGGCGCTACATGGTGCTTGTCCACACCGGGCGCAAGACCGGGCTGAAGCGGCGGACGCCGGTCAACTACGTCGAACTCGACGACGATCTCTACATCACGGCCGGGTTTGGCAGCGTCTCGCACTGGTATCGCAACATCCAGGCGAACCCGCACATCGAGGTATGGCTTCCCGACGGCTGGTGGCAGGCCGAGGCGAAGGACATCACGGCGCAGGAGCAGCATACGGCGATCATGCGGGAGGTGCTGAAGAACAGCGGCTTCGCGGCCCTTGCCGCCGGCATCAATCCCTATACCGTCAGCGACGAGGCGCTGCAGGAGGCGACGTCCGACTATCGCCTGCTGCACATCCGCCGCACGGCGCCCTGTGCCGGTCCCGGCGGGCCGGGCGATCTGATCTGGGTGTGGCCGGTGCTCCTGGTTGTGGCGCTGCTCGCGCGCTTTCGGTGGGTGTTTCGCAAGTAGAGTCCCATGTGCACAAGTTAAAGGTTGCGGGAGCCGCCGAGGACTAAAGCGCCTCGGCTACCAACCGACAAGCTCACTAAAGGAGCTAAACCCGAAGCCTGCGGTTTTGGTCCCTTCAGTGGACCGGTCTTTTCGGGTAGCCGAGTGTTTTAACACTCGGCGGACGACGCGACCATCGCTATTTTGATGGCGTCGATCGGTCACTAACTTGGTGCCTACCGGACGTCCAACGGGACGTCCCTACACCTGATTCGTCGGAATTGCTTGCCGACGTGCCGCTGCGTCCTCTCCCGCAGATCCGCCTCAATACACGAAGGTGGCCAGCGTCGAGATCAGCATCACGCCGGCGAACAGCGACCAGTACAGCACCTTCGGGATCAGGTTGTTCTGATAGCGGACGATGAACCAGTTCGGCCGTCGGGCGACGAGGAAGACGTCGGCGGCGACGGCGATGATCGCCACATACAGCAGCAGATAGAAATGCTCCATATAGGTGATGCCGACGGCGGCGATCTGGTCGCGCAGCGCGTTGTGGATGACCGCCACCACGAAGAAGAGGGCGGCGGCATAGCTGAGCGCGGTGGGGATCTCCTCGCGCTTCCCCGGCTCATGTCCGCTGATCAGGTAGGCGAAGGTCAGCGCCGCCGCCACCAGACCCGGCAGCAGATAGGCGATGAACGACCCGAGCGTGATGCGCTGCGCCTGAATGCTGAAGCGCAGTTCCGGCAGGACGCCGGCGGACTCGCGCATGCCGAAGTCGACGCGGCGCGGCGGCTCGGTATAGCTGAAGTGGCTGTTGAGGAGCGTCCAGTTGTTGATGCCGGCCTGTGAGTCGACACCGGGCAGGGCGCGCGGGGTGAGGATTTCATAGCCGTCGAGATCGGGTGTGAGCAGCACCGGCGAGGTCATATCGGCCGGGGCCAGCCGGACGACGATGGTGCGCTGGTCGAACGGGAAGCGGGAAGTATCGTAGGTCTGGCGCAGCGTGACGCCGATGGCCCAGAGGATCACCTCGGCGTCGTCCACGACCTCGCGGCGCATCTCCTCGATCGTGGCCTCCTCGCCGATGCGCTGGGGCAGCGCGAAGCCGCGCGTCACGTTGGACTCCAGCGGATAGCGCTGCCACACCAGCCCATTGACCGTGACTGACGTGGGATCGGGGAAGTCCAGCGCCTGGACCAGCAGTCCGGTGGGGATCTGCATGACAGCCGTGCCGGCCGCGCCGTTGGACCCCGCCGGCGGCTCGACGCCCTGGAGGTAGCGGTCGAGCTGGGACTGGCTGGTGATCAGGACGCCCTCGTCGTCTTCCAACTGGCCGGTGAGCGCCCAGGCCAGCCCGATCAGAATCACGCAAAGCACGGTGAAGACCAGAGTGACGGCCCAGAAATTGGTGAAGCGGTAGCGGTCGAGGTGAAAGATGGTGGTGGACACCAGAAAGATGGCGGCCGCCCCGGCCAACAGGATGTTCATCTGATCGCGGACGGTCTGCGCTTCGTCCGGCAGGAACTGCGCGATGTTCAGCACGATGCCCACCGCCCAGCCGGTTGAGCCGATCGGTTCGAAGAAGTACCAGGTGGTCTCGCCGGTGATCGGGTCGCGGGTCTCGACAAAGCGGCCGGCCCCGTCGAGCGCCTCCTGAGCCGCCGTGTTCAGCGCCTGATCGCCGCCGGTGATGTCGAAGATGGTGCGGTTGACCACGAATTCGCGCACGGGGTGGGCCAGGAAAGTGCCCTGGCCGGAGATGACGAAACCGTAGCCGGTCTCGCCGAGTTCCAGCGCGCGGATCAGGTCGCTCACATCCTGGAGGGTGTAGTCGATGCTGATGATGCCGGCGGGCGGCGCGCCTGGCTCCGCGTCGACGTGTGGGAAGGGGATGCCGTACTCGACCAGGATCTTCTGTGCGCCAGTGGCGAAGAACGGCTCATGCCACTGGGCGCCCTGCCTGATGGTATCGACGTACCAGGCGGTGAAGATGCCGGCGGCCGCGTCCGGCTCCTGCGTGTAGTCATAGGTCGCGCCGACCAGGCTGGCGAAGTTGCCATCCGGCTCCTGGTAGACGTAGGTCTGGAACAGGCGCTCGTCCGGGGCGTAGGCGTAGGGCTCGAAGGTGATGGCCACCCCGTCCAGGTCTGGCCGTTCGCCGACCAGATCGAACATTCGCCGTTCGATGTCGGTGTAGGCGAGGGTTCCGCCGGCCAGTTCGCCGACCAACCCCTCGGCAATCGCCATCACGTCGCCGAACGCGCTGCTGATCGACTGGGCGGCGGCTACGGCCTGCGACTGAGCGACAGCGAAGGCTTCGTCTTGCAGTCGGGCGCGATGGCTTAGATAGTCATAGGCGGCGTAGGCGGTCACCACAATGGCGACCGCGGACAGCACTACCAGCAGCAATGCGGATCTGCGAAGCATTGTTCACCGTCCAGCGTCGGTCCGCCCCGGTGCAGCGTTGTTGGCGCGCGGGCGGAGGAGAGTCCATTCTGTTATAAACAATACTTCGCCTGCCCGGAATGGGCGACTCGCGCGATAACGCCCTCAGCGTCGGCGGGAGGCCGCCGCGTCGGCGCGGATGGGAAACTGGATCACAAAGCGACTGCCGATGCCGGGCGTGCTCTCCACCGAGATGCCGCCGCCCATCGACTCGATCAGGTGGCGCGCGATGGCCAGGCCCAGACCGGCATGGTCGCGGGCGTTGCGCGACGAGTCGGCGCGGTAGAACTGCTCGAAGATGTGCGGCAGATCGGCGGCTGCGATTCCCTGACCGGTGTCTTCGACGGCGATCAGGTACGCGCTGCCCATCTGGCGCGTCTGAATGATCACCCGGCCGCCAGGGTCGGTGTATTCGAGCGCGTTCTCGATGATGGCGGAAAGGGCGCGGTCCAGTTCGAAGCGGTCGGCCGGCGCATCGACGCCGCGATCTTCCAACTGCACGTCCAGCCCGATGCGCTTCTGGCGAAACCCTTCGGACAGCCGACCCACAGCCGCCGCGACAACCTCGCTCAGATTGGTATCCTCCAGCGTCATGGCGGGCGGGTCTTTCAGGCGGGCGACCGTCAGGAGCTTGGTCGCCAGCAGCCGCAGATGGTCGAGCTGCTGCTGCATGGTGCCCAGATAGCTCTCACGGTTTTCGGACGTGCCGTTCTTCTCCATCAGATAGCGCGTGGTGTTGAGGATGGACAGCGGTGTGCGCAGATCGTGGGACAGGTTCATCACCATCTCGCGCAGGCGCTCGTCCTTTTCCCGCTGCATCTGCAATTCCAGATCGCGCAGGCGCAGATCCTGAATTTCGGTGACGTTGCGAAAGATGCCGCGCAGGGCGACTGGCCGCGCGTCCTCGAAGCGGCAGTTGATGCTGCCCTCCAGGTGGACCAGCGACCCGTCTCTGGCGATGAAGACTGTTTCGATGATCTGGCCGCCGCTGTGCTGGCCTTCAATCATCTCGCGCATCAGTTGCAGGTGGGGCAGGCTGTAGTCGGGGTGGATGATCTCTGGCAGACGCAGACTGGCGAGATCGTCGTCCTCGTATTTCAGCGTCTCGCGCCAGGCACGGTTGACGAACAGCAAACGTCCTTCGAGGTCGATGCTGTGGATCAGGTCGCTGGCATTGTCCAGAAAATCCTGGAGCCGTTCCCTGCTCTCGTGGATGGTCTTCATAGCCCGAGTCCGCTCTGCCGAATAGCGAATGCTGCGCTCCAGCAGAGCAGCGTTGAATTCGCCCTTGGCCAGATAATCCGAGGCGCCTTCTTGGATCGCCTCGACATCCATGCGGCGGTCACCGCGGCCACTGATGATGATGGCGATCGCATCCGGATGGAGATGGCGGATGATCCTCAGAAGGCGCAGCCCGTTGTCGTCCGGATGGCCCAGTTGGAGATCGATCAGATAGATATCGTGCGCCGCCGTCTCGATAACCCGCAGCGCATCTCCATACGACTGCGCCCACTGAATCGTACGCGCTGTCTCGGTGTTTTCCGTCAGCATGCTGCGGATGAGGACGAAATCACCCGCCTCATCCTCGATGACCAGCACCCGTTGCGGTGTCTGTCGCTGAGCCGGATCCGCTTTCATGAGCCGCCGCCTGCCAGGGGGCGCCAGACCTTCGTCGTGGGCACGTCAGCGGCGCATCTCTCAGATCGCACTCGCCGGATCTGCCAGGCGTGCATGGGATCGGGCCGAAGGGGAGTGCGCAACAGATCCGCTAGGCCAGCCGTGAAGGAATGGTACGCGTTCACAGCCAAGAGTTTGTGTCCTCATCAAAATGCCGCCGATGGGGAGACCGGTACAGTGGGAGAGTGCGGAGGTTCGCCGGTAAATGCTGCTGCGAGGGAACGATGTGGTTTCGTGACTCTGATCATACCCGGACTCTGCCCTTTTTGGTCATCCAAAATCAGCGAATCACGGATTGCTTAACCTCACCCCGTTTCGCTGCGCTTAACCGGCCCTCTCCGTGCGGAGAGGGGCAAAAAGCGGTTCGATTCTTGGTGTGAGGTTGGCTCAAAAACGCTGCTATTGATGGTCAAGGTCAACTTTCGTGATTCACTGAAATTATGAGACGATGCGTGAATGAGCGCGCCGGAGTGGGTTTAGGAATCACGTATCACCGACGGAGATGGCCAGCATGCGAATGTCGGCCTGGGCCAGCACGAGCGAGGCGTCGGGTCTTTCGGCGAAGTGAATCAGGTGGGCGGGGCAGCCACAGTCCGATGCGCCGAAGCGTGGGGCGGCCACGGTGGCCCCTGGCTGCGCCATCAGCGCGACGGCGGCGGCGTGCTCGTAGACGGCATCGCTGGCGACGATCCACAGCTCCCGGCAGTGGGCCGCCTGCCGCAGATAGTCGACGTGCCAGTGCGGCTTGCCGACCGGCGTGAGGTGATGCTTCAGCCGCCCCCGCAGACCGCCGGGGCCAAAGGCGCTGCCGACGTAGGCGTACCATCCGGCGGGAAAGTCGATGATCCCCAGCCTGCCGACGATCAGACGTGCTGCCGCCGGCAGTTCAAGGAGCAGGACGTAGGTGCCTCTGACGGCGGGGAGTGTGTTCAGCGAGGGATCCATGAACCTGTCGTCCGCTTCTGTTCGTTGGTTGAGCCGAAAAGTATGAGCCGAAAAGATCAAGAGCCGAGAAATTCCTGCCGAATGGGGTTGAACGTGTCGATCACCCGGGCCGACTCGCTGAGGAGTTGGATGCAGTGCGGCACGTCGGACGGCACCGCGATCATGTCACCGGGGCCGAGTTCGTAATGCGCATCACCCAGGAAGAAGATCACCCTGCCGCTGACGATGTAGGAGATCTGCTCGTGGATGTGATGGTGCGGCGGGTCCGGGGCCGCCTGCGGCCCGTTGCTGATGTCGAGCACGACCATCATCAGATGATCGGTGTGCGCCAGATAGCGCTCCTTGTTCGCGCCCGCCGCCTGGCGCGGCGTTTGACTGGCCAATACAGGGTTCATGGACGCAATCCTTTGCTGGTAAAGGCGCTTTTCTCAAGCCATCGTTGTTCAAGAATGCCCAGCACTATGCTAACGCGTCTCTCCGACGCCGTCGACCCGGCTGGTTCGCACAATGTCCGCCGATCGTCCCGGTCAGGTCGTGATCATGTTCACTACCTGAGCGGGATCAGGTTACCTACACTGAATCCCAGCGAACCATTCTGGAATAACGATCATGGATCAATTTCTGTACTCCGCTTACACGGTGATTTTGATCGTCTTGACCGCCCTCACGGCGCGGATCTGGCTACGCACGCGCAGCGTCGGTACGCTGATGATGCTCCTGGTGAATGCTGCCCTGATCTACGAAAACGGCGTGCTGGCGCTTGGCGTCGTCATCGGACACGGCCCCCTGCTGGAGTCGCTCTCGTGGCTGCGCTTCATTGGCTATGCCGCCTTTCCGCCGCTGCTGGTGATCTCCGGGTTGGACATGGCCCGTCGTTCCGGTGTGACCTGGGCAGGTGACCGCCGCGTGCGCATCGGCGGGTGGGTGGTCGCAGCGGCCCTGATCGTCCTGGGGCTGGCCGTGGAGGTCTTTGGCCGCGCGCTGGAGCCGCGAGTGATGAACGGCGTGGTGCGCTACATGTGGATGACGAAGGGCATCCCGCCGATGGCCGTCATCCTGATGACTCTGATGCTGATCGGGATCGGCCTTGCTCTCTGGCGCCAGACGCGTTTCGCAGGCTTGTTTGTCGGATCGCTGCTGCTTCTGGTGGGCAACGGCCTGGCGGCTGGCAAGTACGTGCTCGGCTCGGGCATCGAAATGGCGTTCATGACGGTGCTGCTGTACTGCGAGGTGTGGGTACTGCATCCTCAGCCGCGGAGCAGATCCCGCTGGAACAGCGCTTCGCGCAGGGGACGGCCGCCGGCGATTGAGGCAACGGGTGCCGAGGCAACGCCCGCCCGCCTTGATTCGGATTTTCCTCGGGCGACCCGGTGACTCAATGGGGCGACGCACGCGTTGCCTCAAAGCGCGGCGCCCCAACGTTCTTGCCTCGCCAGACGTTATCGTTCGGCCATTTGCGCGACGATGCTGGCGATGCGGCGTTCGCGGGTGGCCTGCGCCTTCGCGTCGTTGACCTGCCGCACGAACTCCTTGCGCTTTGAATAGGCCAGCGCCGCGAAGGCCGCTTCCGCACCCGGCTGGGCGGCCAGCGCCGCCGCCAGATCCGCCGGCACTTCGACCGTGCGCGGCTCCTCATCCAGTTGCAGCGTGACTTCCACCTTCTGGCCGGCGGTTACGCCTGCTGCCTTGCGGTGCTCCTGGCTCAGGGGCAGCATGAACACATCGCCGTAGGGCGCGACGGTGGAACGGTAGCTGTAGCCGTTGACGGTGATAATGACCGGCGGACGCTTATGCGATCCCAGCGCCCTGATCGCTTCCGGCGGCACGGGGATGCCCGTGGCGTTGACGTTCTCGTCCTGCAGAATCGTCGTGAGAAAAGTAACGGTGGCGCTCAAGAGCGTGTCTCCTTAACTGCCAGTCCTCTTTGGCGAGCGTGTGGGATCGGCCGGCGCACCGAACCGGAGCACCGACTGGGCGCGGGCGCGTTCTTCGAACTCGGCGCGGCTCTTCGGCGGAGCGGTCGTCTCCAGTGCGGTGAGCAGCCGGGCGGACGCTGCGGTAATTTCGTCCACGGCTGCGTTGAAGGCCGCTTCGTTGGCTTTGGAGGGTTTGTTGAAGCCGCTGATTTTGCGGACGAACTGCAGGGCCGCCGCGCGAATTTCGGCGTCGCTCACGGGTGGCTCGAAGTTGTAGAGCGGCTTGATATTTCTGCACATGGATTGATCCTCCAGGTCTTGAAATCCTATTGTAATGCAAAAGCGACTCGTGATCGAACGCCTGTTCCGACGTTCGTGGCCGTTCGTGCCCACATGACCTATCGCCGGTTGGCCCGCGTGGCACTGGCACGGTTGAACTCAGTCCAGTACAAGGGGCATGCAGCACCCTGGCGCTGTCATGGCGCAGCACTTTACTGGAAATGGTTCAAGGAACGGACGGATGGAGTTTCTTCGCAACGCCTTCAGCCTGCTCAGACAGTCCTTCGAAGAGTGGAACCAGGATCAAGCTCCCCGTCTGGCGGCAGCGCTGGCCTACTACATTGCGTTTTCGCTGGCCCCTCTGCTGATACTCACCATCGCCCTGGTGGGTTTTGTGCTGCAGGAAGATGTCGTGCGCGATCGGGTTCTGGGTCTGGTGACCAGTGCGGTGGGTCCATCGGCCGGAGACTTCGTCAGTGAACTGATGAGCAGCCTCCGGCAGCCGAACGCCAGTTTCATTTCGACCGCGCTCGGCATTGTCGCGCTGCTGCTCGGCGCGCTCGGCGCGTTTGAACAGCTCAAGAACGCGCTCAACACCGTATGGGGCGTCCCACCAGAGAAGCAGAAGCTCGGCATCAAGGGGTTCTTCCTCAACAAACTGCTCTCCTTCGGCATGGTGCTGATTATCGGCTTCCTGCTGCTGGTCTCGTTGATTCTCAGTACGGCCATGAGCGCTTTCGAAGCCTTCACCCTGACGCTGGGGCCAGGCGCGGAGTTCGGCCTGCGGGTTCTGAATCTTGTGCTTTCCAACGGCATCGTCATTCTTCTGTTTGCCATGATGTTCCGTTTTTTACCGGACATTCGTCTGACCTGGAATGATGTCGCCGTCGGCGCGGCGCTGACGGCGGTGCTGTTCGCGATTGGCAAGTTCGCGCTCGGGCTGTATCTGGGCAGCAGCGGCATGACCAGCGCTTATGGGGCGGCGGGCAGTTTCGTGCTGATCCTGTTGTGGATCTACTACTCGGCGCAGATCGTTCTGTTTGGCGCGGAATTCACCCACGTCTACGCGCGCCGCTTTGGTTCTCTGCGCGAAACCAGCAAATTGACCACGTGACCCATCTCCAATTCCACCATCGGCCACATGGTCGAGGGTGCATCCTGGACTATCGTCAGAAGGTGGTATTGGTATCGCTAGACGAAGAGGAGTTGTACTGATGAAGTCACTTGAAGATCTCCTGATTCACGAACTCAAGGACCTCTATGATGCCGAGCATCAGATTGTAGAAGTGCTGCCGAAGATGGAATCGGCCGCCTCGTCCACCAAGCTGCGCGCGGCGATCCACAATCACCTGGAACAGACCCGCGGCCAGATCACGCGGCTGGAGAGCGCCTTCGAGATGATCAACCAGAAGCCCAAGCGGGAAACCTGCCAGGGGATGAAAGGTCTGGTCAAAGAAGGGCAGATGGCGCTGGACGAGGAAATGGACAGCCCGGTCCGCGACGCCGCGCTGATCTCCGCCATGCAGCGGGTCGAGCACTACGAGATGGCCGGCTATGGCACGGTGCGGACGTATGCCCAGCTCCTGGGCTACCAGGATGCGGCGCTGCTGATGCAGGAGACGCTCGACGAAGAAGAGCTGACCGACAAGCTGCTCTCGCAACTGGCCCATCAGGTCAATGAGGCGGCAAAGCAGTAAAAGAAGTCATGAAGGATGAGGGATGAGAAATGAGGAGGAACCTTCCTAGCTTCAGCCTTCATCCCTCGAATGTTGTGTGGCACTTCGCATGATGTCTGTACCTCAGAGGGCGAGGACGAGTTAACAGATCTCTTTTCCTCAAGTAGGTTGCCAAATGCATTCAACGGACGCCCCGTTCGGCGTCCCATAGGCACCAAGTTAGCGACTGATCGACGCCATCTGAATATCGATTGTCGCGTCGTCCGCCGGGTGTTAAAACACCCGGCTACCCGAAAAGACAGGTCCACTAAAGGGACCAAGAACGCAGGCGTTAGGGAAGCCCCTTCAGTGGGCTTGTCGGCGGACGAGCCGGGCGCCTACAGCCCTCGGCGGCCCCCGCAACCCTTAACTCGGTGCACATGGGACGCGCTTCTGCGCGTCCGGCGTTGATTTGTTTCGAGAACCTGCTTCATCCCTCATTCGTATGTCATCCCACAATTTTATGCTCGACGGCCAGGGCCACAGCCTGCGTGCGGCTGGTGGTGCCGAGCTTGCTCAGCACGCTGCTGACATGATTTTTGACGGTGGAGCTGCTGATGTAAAGCCGCTCGCCGATCTCCCGGTTGTTCAGCCCCTGGATCATCAGCGCCAGCACCTCGAGCTCGCGCTCGGTCAGATCGTGTCCCAGCGCCGGGGGGCGTGTGGTCGCTTTGATCAGGATCTGCGCGGCCTCGGGCGCCAGACTGAACTGGCCGGCGTGGGCATTGCGAATTGCCTCGGCAAGGTCGTCGCCCGAGACGCTCTTCATCAGGTAGCCGATCGCGCCCGCTTTGAGGGCGGACTGCACGCTGGTCTCATCGCTGAAACTGGTGAGCGCGATCACCTGTGTATCCGGGCAGGCGGCGCGGATCTTGGCCGTCGCCGTGACCCCATCCATGTGCGGCATGACCATGTCCATCAGGACGACGTCCGGGCAGTTCAGGCGGCAAAAATTCAGTGCCAGTTCGCCGTCGCTGGCCTCTCCGATGACGAGCAGATCCTCGAACTCTTCCAGGAGTGTCGTCAGCCCCTTGCGCACCATATTGTGATCGTCGGTAATGAATACGCGAATCTGTCCCATTTCGACCTCCTGCTACCGGATAGCCTGCTTCTGCCAGTTGACTGTGATGCGAGTACCTTCACCCACACGGCTTTCTATTTTTACATCGGCGCGGATACTTTCCGCGCGCTCTCGAATAATCCCCAGACCCAGACTGGTCGAAGGGACGGCTTCAAGATCGAAGCCGACTCCATCGTCGCTGATTTGCAGCTCGAGGTGCTCGTCCAGGTCGCGGGCGCTGACGATCACGTTGCGCGCCCGGGCATGCTTGTCGATGTTGTTGAGCGACTCCTGGACGATGCGATATAAGGCGATCTGGACGTCCGACGGCAGGGTGGGGACATCATCGATCGCCAGGTGCAGCGTGAACTGCCGCCGCGTCTGAATGGGCAGCAGATACTGCTCGAAAAGCTGTTTGAGGCTGACGCGCGTCAGCCAGGCGGGGCGCAGCTCCAGGAGCAGGATGCGCATCTCCGCCAGCGCGGTGATGGTCAGGCGGTAGACTTCGCGCACCAGCTCATGGGCGCGCTCCGGGTCTTTCTCCCAGCGGCGGAGGGCGGTTTCGGCCATGGTCCGGCAAGTGAACAGCGTCTGGCTGACGGAGTCGTGCAGGTCGCGGGCGAGCCGCTGCCGCTCCTGAAAGGTCGCCAACGCCTGTGACTGGTGGAAGAGCCGGGCGTTCTGAATGGCGATGGCCGCCAGTTCTGCGAAGGTCATCAGCCGGTCGGCGTGTGTTTTGGAATAGAAACCGGCCTCCTGACTGAAGACGTTCAGGAAGCCGATCGTCTCGTTCTTGAGCCGGATCGGCGCGGCGACGTAGCCACGCGCCCGTTCATGCTGCTCCGCGGGAAGCAGGTGCAGATCCGCATGGAGATCCGGCACGACGAGCGGATTCTGCGAGGCGATCATTGCCTCCAGGTAGGCGCGATACTCGAACTGCATCTGCCGTTCTGTGACCGTGTCATGCACGTTGCCGTTGCCATCGTGATGCTGTTCCGCCACCCACAGCCGGTCCTCTTCCAGCATGATGATCGAGGCCGAGTCGTGCGGGACGATGCGCTCCAGACTGGTCAGAATGCGGCCCAGCACCTCCTTCAGATCCAGCGTGCTGGTCAGCACCGTGGAAATGTCGCGCAGCGCCTCGGCAAACTGCCGCTGCGCTTCCTCGGCGATCTCCAGCTTTTTGCGATCGGTGATGTCCATATACTGCTCGATGCGCCCGCCCGCGTACATGCCGGCGCGGATCGGCTGGCTCCAGTGTTCGAGCCAGCGCTCCTCACGCTCCCCCTCCGGCAGCACATGACATTCAAAACGGTCGGTGAATTCCTCCGCCTCGTAGGCCTTGAGCAGGCGCGAGGAATAATCGTCCGGGTCGGCGAAGATACACTTCAGATCGTTGTCGATCAGATCGCGGCCATCCTGACCCAGAATACGCTCACGCGGGATGCCGAAGTAGACGCTGGTGGCCTCATTGCACTACACCACGCGAAACTGGCGGCTCAGGATCATCACGGCGACCATGGACGTGTTGAACACGTCGTTGATCAGCGAACGGTATTCCTGCTCGCTGCGGCGCACAATTGACTCGGAACGGTGCCGCTCCAGGGCATACCGGAGCGAACGGCGCAGCAGTTTGCTGTCAACGTCGGTTTTGGGGAGGTAATCCTGGGCGCCGAGCTGGACCGCCTGCAAGCCCAGATTCGCGTCATCGATGCCGGTGAGCACGACGACGGCCGTGTTGGCCGCGATGGCGCTGATTCGGAGCAGCGTCTCAAGGCCGTGGCTGTCCGGCAGAGAGAGATCGAGCAGGATGATGTCGAATGCCCGCTCGTCCAGGCGCCTCATGCCGGCGCCCAGGGTCTCGACGGTCTCCAGGTCGATCCGGTCGCGCGGATCGCTCAGGATCATCTCGCGAATCAGGCGAGTATCGCCGGCGTTGTCTTCAATCAACAACACGCGAATGATGCTTGCACCTACCATTGTGCCGGTCGGCCTGTCCTCGTCATCTTCACCCTCATCTTTCCCATCATCCTCATGATCCTCTATACCGTTGCCAGCGGGTGAACGCTGGCGAAAGAGGGCGTGCGTCTGATGCACACCAGGTAGACTCTAGAGCGTATCTGATAATTGTCCTTTTGCATTCGTTGCGGCACAAAAACGCATCTTCGTAGGGACACGCTTCTGCGTGTCCGCCGGTCCCGGACGGCAAGAATGCCGTCCCTACGAGAGAACCGCCGAATATTCAGATAGCCTCTAGGTGGACGGCAGCTTGACAATCGTGAACCAGAAGCTCTCAATCGATTTGACGATGTTTCCGAACTGCCGCAGATCGAGGGGTTTGGTGATGTAGCAGTTGGCGTGCAGGTCGTAGCTGCGCAGGATGTCGTGCTCGTGGTCGGAGGTGGTCAGAATGACGACCGGGATGCGGCGCAGTTCTTCGTCCTCTTTGATCTCCTGAAGGACTTCCCGCCCATCCTTGCGCGGCAGATTCAGATCGAGCAGGACGATGTCAGGGCGAGGCGCGTTGGCATATTTACCTTTGCAGCGCAGGAACTCCATTGCTTCCACGCCATCTTCGACGACAAAAAGCTCGTTGTTGACCTTGCTCTCTTTGAGCGCTTCTTGCGTCAGCCGCACGTCGCCAGGATTGTCATCGACCAGAAGGATCTGAACCGGTTGCATGGCTGATTCTCCTATATGTTCGCTGTATGGGTAGGGTGAAGTGAAACGTCGACCCTTCACCTGGTGTGGATTCTGCATGAATTGCCCCATCATGTTTATCGACGATTTTCTTGCTGATAGCAAGACCAATGCCTGTGCCCGGATACTGACCACGCGAATGCAGACGCTGGAAAATGACGAAAATGCGCTCCAGATACTCGGACTCGATGCCGATTCCGTTGTCGCGCACGGTGAAATGCCAGTTAGCCCCGTCGCGCTGTACGCCGACATGGATCTCCGGCGTTCGGTCGCCCCGAAACTTGAGAGCATTGCTGATCAGGTTCTGCAGGAGCTGGATCATCTGCACGCGATTGGCGGTGACCTCCGGCAGCGGGTCGCGGGTGATCACCGCGCAGGTGTCCTCGATCCGCAGTTGCAGGTTGTGCAGCACCTGTTCCAGGACCTCGTCCATGTTCACCGTCTCGAGCTCGGCGGCGCTGCGCTGGATGCGTGAATAGGCGAGCAGGTCGTTGATCAGCACCTTCATCCGCGTCGCGCCGTCGATGGCGAAGGCGAAGAACTCCTTGCCGTCCTTGTCCAGCGTTTCTCCGTAGCGCTGCTCGATGAGCTGCAAATAGCTCGTCACCATGCGCAGCGGTTCCTGCAAGTCGTGCGAGGCGACGTAGGCGAACTGTTCCAACTCCTCATTGGACCGGCGAAGTTCCTCCGCGTACTGGGCGAGATCTTGCTCGATGCGGCGGCGCTCTGTGACGTCCATCATCACACCAACCAGACCCACCGATTTTCCCTCCTCGTCGCGAATGACGCTGAAATGAGCTTCGATATGCACAAGCCGACCATCACTCGCGGTGCAGCGGAAGGGGATGACGCCGGATTCTCCATGTTCCCAGATTTCGAGCGCCTGCTCCTGGGAAGACTTCCAGTCTTCTGGCGGCATGATCTTCTGCCAGAACTCCGGGTCGTTGATCCACTCCTCCGGGCGATAGCCGAGCATCTTGACGGTGTAGGCGCTCATGAATGCCGTGCTCTGTTCTTCAACCGCCGGAGTCGTGAGTCCTTCAAAGACAATGCCAGGAACGTTGCTGATCATGCGTTCCAGCCGATCGCGCTGATAGTTGATCAGCAGGTTCAGACGGCGAATCTCCGCTTCCTGCCGCCGGCGCTCGGTCACGTCGAGCACGATGCCGCAGGTGCCGGTCGGTTGGCCATTCAGGTCGGTGATCACCCCGTTGTAGGCTTCTGCCTGGACGGTGCGCCCATCTGAAGCGATGCAGCGGAAGGCCACCGGGCCAGGCTTCTTATCCCGAAAATTTGCGCTGACGCGCTCGACCGCTGCCTCCCAGTCTTCCGGGTGGACGACCTGACGCCAGAAATTGGGCGACTCCCTCCAGACCTTCATCGGGTAACCGAGCATCTGCTCGGCATACTGGCTGATATACTGCATGTGCTGCTGGCCAAGGTCCGGCGCTGACGTGCCTTCGTACACGATGCCGGGGATGCTGTTGAGGATGTCCTCCATGCGCCGCTGCTGCGCTTTCAGCCGGTTCGTGAGGTCCAGCCGCGAGGTAATGTCGATGCCGGAAGGGATCAAGAACTCGACCCGGCCATCACTGTCCAGGACCGGGGCGATCATGAAGTCGATGATGAGGAAGTCGCCGCTGGGAAGCTTCACCTGGATGTCGTGGCGGACCGTTTCGCCGGCGGCCGCCCGCTTCACGGCATCTTCTACGCTCGCCTGAATGTCCGCGTCATAGGTCCACACCGGCAGCGAGGCCAGAGGTTTCCCCAGGACCTCTTCCGGTTTGAGCTGCGAGGCCTGCAATGCCGAACGGTTGATTTCGAGCAGGATGCCGTCCGGGGTCATGACGCCGACGAATGCGGCGAGATTGTCAAGGACCTTGCGCAGTCGCTGTTCGGTCGCCTGCCGCTGCTTCTCCGTCCGCTGCTTTTCGGTGATGTCTTCGACGACATTGACGGCCAGCCGTACCTTGCCTTTGTCGTCGAAGACCGGCGATGTCTTCAGATTCAACCAGCGTTCATCCCGGGTCTGGCGATCCCGAAGTCCGAAGTGAAGCTCGGAAGACTGACCCGTGGCGAAGACCCGGTGCCGTGGCATCGCGGCGTAGCCGATAATTTCGCCCGCTTCGTTGAAAACCTCGTAGCGCTGCTGAAACTGGCCGATCAGACCACCGACCATGGTATGAATCGGCTGTCCGATGATTCGGGAGAAGGTTTCGTTGACGTACCTCACCGTTCCGTCCGGATCCTGAACAGTGATGCCTTCATTCACGGCGTTGAAGATCACTTCCAGCTCGGACTTCAGTTCATTGGCGGTTCGTTCCGACCGGTAGCGCCGATCCTCAAGCCAGCTCACCAGACCGGTGACCAACGCGAAGACAAAGAATTGCACGATGTGCAGCGGTGTGGTGAAAATCTCTCCGCGAGGCTCAAGCAGGAAGTAATCCAGCATGAGAATCGATAGGGCTGCACAAAGCAGTCCAGGCAGGAAACCACCCTGCCATGCGGAGAAGACAACTGCCGCGAAGAAGACGAAGAAGCGCGCTTCGCCCATGATGCCCTCAAGCGCTGCGGTGAGGGCGAGGGCTACCAAACAGGCGAGTACCGAAAACCCAAAACGGTACAGCAGACTCTCGTGGGTGTTCCGCGCCATACTGTTTAGTCTCGTTTGGAAAGAATTCTTGATCATGTTATTTCACACAATAGATTCAGATACAGGCTGAGTCAATGGCCCTCCTTTTCCATGTTCCATGACGCACAACAAACGCCCCCGCTGTCCGACTGGGCGGCGAGGGGGCTCGTGTGCGCGAATGGAAGGGATCTTGTTTCCTGTTTCGGCAGTGCTGGTTTCGGTGTTCGGTTTCGATGTTCAAAGAGACGAGTCCGGTGTTGGCGTTCAGATCGGTGCTCGGCGGCCCAGATCGATACGACGGCGGCGGCGGCGGAATTCGTAGCGGAAGGCACGAATCATCGCCAGTTGGATGATCACGCCGACGACGGTCAGGACCAGCGTCCAGATGACTGACAGGCTGAGCGCCAGGGTGATCATTTGCGCGCCGACCAGGGCCGAAAGCAGGACGAGCAGCTCAAAGGAAAGGGCGATCAGAATGATGCCGCCGATCAGCCCGCCGATGAGCAGCACCAGGGGCGAGATGGGCGCCAGCGAGAGGCTGATGGCCAGCGCATTGGTCAGCAGAATACCGATGTACATGCCGATGATGAAGACGGCGGCGTAGTACAGGAAATAACCCACCGCTGCGCCGAGCAGACCGCCGATCAGCACCGCGGCGATGGCGATGATGGCGTTGTCGCTGGAGACCAGGGATGAGGCCAGCAGCGCGCCGATCAGAAAGCCGGCGATGACGACGACGAAGTCGTAGACGCGCCAGCCGATGACCAGCAGGACGAGGCCGCCGATGAGCAGCAGAATGCGGGCGAGGTCTGACTTGGGAGTGATCGTCAGGCGGGCGATGAGATCATCGAAAAACGACGCTGCGCCCTGGGCAGTGTCGACGGTGAAATCGACCACGCCTTCGGAGATATCCTCAGCAACGTCTTCGGCCGGCAGAGGGGTGAGGGTGATTACGGGCAGGGGCGTGTCGACCACCTGTGCCCGGGCAGGAGCTACCAGGGCGGAGACACCCAGCAGCACCAGGGCGAACACCACCGCGCCGATTCGGAGCCTGTAACCCGTCGAGAATCTCATTTGCTCTTCTCCTGTATGGGCTGTCCTGCGCCAATTCAGCCTGAGGAGGAGGCTTCCGGCGCCTGGATGACGCCGGTCGCCGTGCCGTTGACTTCAGTAGCCGCTGGGCCGCGGAAGACCGGCACGCCCTCCTCCATGGCATAAGGCGCAACCCTCTCCTGCCGCGGTTCCACAACGAAGGTCCGCAGCAGCACATTGACCGTTCCCAGTAACGGGATAGCAATGATGGCGCCCACGACACCATAGAGCGCAAAGCCGACGAAGACCGCCACCATGACCAGCAGCGGATCGACGCCGATCGAGCGCGACATGGTGCGGGGTGTGAGGTAGTGCACTTCGACCTGCTGCACCAGGACAAAGACGGCGAAGACGGCCAGCCCGTGAATCGGGGAGCCGAGCAGCGCCAGCAGCGTGGCCAGTCCGCCGCCGATGAGTCCGCCAATAATCGGCAGCATCGTGGTGATGCCCACGATAAAGCCGTAGGTGGCAGCGTTCGGTATGCGCAGCAGGGCCAGGATGGCGAAATTAGCCAGCCCGACGAACAGCGCCACGAAGACCATGCCGCGCGTGTAGGCACCCATGGTGTCTTCGATTTCGCGCAGCGCCTCCTGCGTCTGCAGCCGATAATTCGTTGGAACAAGGCGGGTCACGAACAGAATTGATTTTTCGCGCGCCGTCAACCAGTAAATCCCCATGACAATGATCAGCACCGTCTCGCCGAGCACCCCGCCGACATCGTCCAGCATGTCCGGGGCGGTGCGACGAATATTGGTCAAGGTCGCGGTGATCGTTTCACGAATGGTCTCGTTGTCGGCCAGGACCACCTCCTGCTCGGTCAGCAGGGTCAGACGTTCCTCCAGCCAGCTCTTGGTGAGGATAATGCGGTTCGCCAGCCGCCAGTCGTTTTCGAGATACGTGGTCGCCTGGTTGAGCACCGGCGGCAGCACGACCAGAAACAGGATGAGCACAGAAAAAAGTATGCCGGCGTAGATCAGCGGAATGGCGATCCCGACGGAAAGCCCCAGGCGGGTCAGCCGGGCGACCAGCGGGCGCGCCGACGACGCGACGATGATGGCCAGCAGCAGAATGACGAGGATGCGAACACTCGTCAGGACGATGTACCCAACCGCCAATCCTGCCAGCACCGCCAGCGTGGCGATGAACACCTGTCTCGCTTTCATTTCGCGGTTCACGACTCCGTTGGCATGGCAGGGAGAAAAATAACGACATTCGTTCTGCGGGACAGTTTACGGTGGACACCCCCCGACCGGGATGGCCCATAAGGAGGATTTGTATCACCCACTTGACCTATTTGTCGGCCCTGTTTCGGCCGCGGCAGCCGGAGCATAGGCGTATTGGCCCAACTGCAAACCCACCAAGTGGAGTAACAAAAAGTAGGTTGCCTGTTCCCCTCGGTAGCGGCATACACAGAGTATTGTTGATCCTTAGGAGGACTCAGCGTTGCTGAACAGTCCATCGCTTGAAGGAGGAGAACTATGGATCTCGTCAACATCATCGTTTGGATTATCGTCGGCGCAATTGCCGGATGGCTGGCCAGTATCGTGATGCGCACCAACGCCTCGCAGGGACTGCTCACCGATATCGTGGTCGGCATCGTCGGGGCCTTCATCGGCGGTTTCATCCTCGACGTACTGGATATCGGCGGAGGGGTCACCGGTCTCAATCTGGGCAGCATTCTGACCGCTTTTATTGGCGCGGTTGTTCTGCTGGCGCTTCTCCGGGCGGTTCGACGGGCCTGAGTGTGGTCATGTAGTGGTCTCTTGGACAGGAATCTGGCCTATGGAAATCGCCCAACTTGCCTATCTCGATTCGGGTGAGGTCACGCATTCCGACATTCCTCTGTACTGATAGAGTGATGGTGCAGTATTGGTTGTAACAGGAGCTTCGACATGAGTGGTGTATGGGATCAAATCAGTGGGAAATGGCGGCAGCTCAAGGGTGAGGTCCAGTCTCGCTGGGGCGACCTGACCGACGATGATCTGGCCATGATCAATGGCGAACGCGAGAAGCTCGCCGGGCGCATCCAGGAGCGGTACGGGATCGCCAAGCAAGATGCGGAACGCCAGATCGACGAATGGGAAAGAGAAGTGCGGTTCTGATAGCGGAGCCGTACCGGAAGGTTTGAGCAAATGGCCGTCCTCGCAAGGGACGGTCATTTCGATTAGTTTTGCGTGCAGCGGTATGTGCTGCGCACCCTTGAAGAGAAACTACCGACATGGAAGGCGGTGAAGCATGAACGAGCGCATTTACTACACCCGAGAGGCGGAAATGCAGGCGGAGCGCGAACGTCTCATTATGGCGCTCATTGTGGCGGCTTTCGGCATCGGCATTGGTGCCGTGCTGGCGCTGCTGATGGCGCCGCGGCGAGGCGAAGACACGCGCCGGCAGATCGGCGAAACGCTGGACCAGGCGACCTCACAGGGTCGTGGTGTTGCCGGCGAGGTCGTCAAGACGGTCGTTGAAGGCGCAGGCCGACTGGGGCAGGAAGTCAGTGAACGCCTGCAAAACGTCGTCAATCAGTAGGTCGGGATACGTATCTGGCAGGTGTTTTGCATTTGACACAGGAAACAAAACGGGTTGCTGCGGTGCAACGCAACGACAATGCCGCTATCGTTACGCACAGTTATGAGGGACGAGTCGTGAATGGTGAGGCTCAGCCGCGTCAACCTATGATACGTTCACTGGTGGCCGAGTTCGACCAGGTTCAAGAGAAGATGGTGCTGCGCCGCAACCTGGAGCGTAAGAATCTGGAGCAGGCTCTCGGCTCCGGAGCGACGGTATGGGTCGACATCGTCGACCCTGCCGACGAGGAGATCGATTGGCTGGCGGCGCAGTTCAATCTGAGCCCGGCTGTCCTGGCCGACCTTCAGCGGGTCGATCGGCGGCCGGGCATGCTGGTGTACCCCAATTATCTCTTCCTGTCGCTGTTCGAGCCGCAGATTCGGGCGGGCCAGGTGAGGGGTCTTGAAATACATCTGGTGATGACTGACACCTGCTTCATCACCGTGCGGCGCTCTGAAGCGGAGGCGCTGGAAGAGGCCTACGAGCGCATGGCACAAAGCCCGGAGGGGTGGAACGCCGGCGTTGCCTACCTGATGTATCTGACCGCGCAATACGTGATTGACGCGTACTACCCGCTGCTCGACCGCATCAGTAACCAGTTGAATGCTGTCGAGGAAGGGCTGCTGGACAACCGGCTGACGGCCGACGAAGCGGCGCGCAAGCCGGTGTACCGAATCAAGCAGCAGCTCATCAACCTGCGGCAAATGGTCGCCCCTCAGCGCGAGGTGATCTCCAGCGTCATCGGCGAGGCGCGGCTGGATTCGGCAGGGAATATCCGCGATCTGTTCCGCCACCTGTATGAGCGCCTGCTGCGTATCTACGACGTCATCGATTCGCAGCGGGACCTGTCCAGCAATGTGCTGGACATGATGCAGAACGTCGAGTCGCGCAAGGTGGTCGAGGCGGTCAACCGCCTGACTGTGCTGTCGATGATTTTCCTGCCGCTGACCTTTCTGAGTGGGCTTTTCGAGCTGAATTTCGCCACCACCTCAGAACCGATTATCCTGCCCATCCCCGGCGGCATCATGCTGGTGTTGGTCGTCACCTCGATGATCATCTCCGCCAGCCTGATGGCGATCACCTTCCGGCGAAGGGGATGGATATAGGGAAAAGAAGAGAAGTGCTGAGTCGAAAGTGCTGAGAGCGTGTCTGCAAAGCCGCGATTCGGCGGTTTTCCGGGAGCACTCATGGGTGCGTCGCTACCAAGATCCGAGGCGCCGTAGGGGCGGGCCAGCGTGTCAGTGCGGGAATGGCGGGCGGGGACATTGCCGGTCGTCCATACGGAGAACGTCGTCATTCTCGTCCTGTTGAAGGACTAGAGGCGGGTGAGGAGGCTTCCCCATAGCCTACCATACCCATAAATTGAAGGAGGGCTGCCTTTGGGACAAGGCAGCCCTCCTTACCGGATGGGGGGTGGGAGTTTTCTACGTTAACGGAGTACCCGTCGTCCCAGAACCAGCGCTGCGATGAACAGCACGAGAAAGACGACGAACAGCAGTTGAGCGATACCAGCTGCTGCGCCCGCAATGCCGCCAAAACCAAAGACCGCGGCGATCACAGCGACGACCAGGAAGAACAATGCCCAACTCAACATCGGAATGCCTCCAGTGCTCACTCAGGACGCAGTGGAACTTATGAGTCTAAGAATACGCTGGAGCCGGCTTCCGAACATCCGCCAAGTGTGGGTGTTTCAATAAGCCACTTGGCCGATATTGCCCTCACCAGTCTGGCGATCATGCGGGTTGGCCTGCCGACTGAACGGCGTGCTGCGGCCGTCGGTTCTCAATGAACATCGTCGAAGGTGCTGGGGTTCGGCGCCGCCAGATTCGGTTCCCCGGGGCCGGGCTGCTCCGTCACTGAGAAGCTGCCTTTACCATCCATTGATGGGCCGCTTGACCAGCGTCCTTCGGGAACCGGCATACCGTTGACCCCTGTGGTCATGAAGGCATAGGCGTATTTCTCGTTCTCCTCGGTCTGTGGGAAGCTCGCCGGGACTGGAAGATGGTCGCCTAACTCTTCGAGGACGGCGAGCCACTGGTTCTGATGCATGGTGTCGCGGGCGATCATGTAGGAAAGCATGTGACGCATGCCGGGGTCGTCGGTCATCTGAAACAGGCGCGTGGCCAGCGTCCGACCCGTTGCCTCGGCCATGACGTTGGCGTACATGTCGCCGGCCAGGTTGCCGCTGGCGACCACGTAGCCGCCCGTGAAGGGCACGCCGTTGGCGTCCACCGGCATGGCGTGCAGGCCGGCCGAAAGGAATTGGCGAGGCTGCATCGCGCCCAGCATCGCCTGAAGCGAGTCTCGTCTGCCGTTGCCGCCCAGGACCGATTCGACCACCGAGTTGGACCTGGCGGCTTCTTCCTGCAGCGAAATCGGCGCGCCCTCCAGGTTGAGCGCCACGGCGGTCGCCAGCATCTCGATGTGGCCGATCTCCTCGGCGGCGGTGTGCAGCAGCAGATCGCGGTACTTGCCCAGTTTGCTGGGCACGGCCCAGGCCTGGAACATGTATTGCAGACAGACGCGCATCTCGCCCTCAGCGCCGCCGATCGCCTGTTGGAGCATCTTGGCAAACAGCGGACTGGGCCTGTCGACCCGGACTTCGAACTGGAGTTTGCCATCTGTATAAAACATCACTTTTCGCCTTTCTCATCGCTTGCAATTGTGAACAGGGGCAGGAGGCGCCTCCTGCCCCTGGTGTCACCCTGCGGCGGGCGCTTCGAACGTCACCCGCTGGATAGGGAATTCGGCTACGCTGTCGGTCTCAGCGTTCAATTGGGCATACAGAACATAGGCTTCACCGCTGCGTTCGGCCGCTGTGGTCGGGAAGACGGGGCCTGGCTCGAACTCGCCGGTGATCTCCGCCGAGTCGAAGTCGTCGTCGCTCTCCAGGCGGTACACGTGCGCCGGGCTGTTGGTCACGACGACCAGCGTGGTGTCGTCCAGGAGCAGGAGCCCGTCCGCACCGACAAACTCGTGATCGATTTCGACGACGGTGAAGTCGGCCGGGTTGTCGAGCCGAATTTTGATCAGGTCGGTCCCGCGCACGGCCAGCAGATAATCCCCGGTTGGGTGATACTCGATGCCGTTCAGGGCGAACTGCGTCGAGAAGCTCTCATGTTGCAGGTAGACGATCGCGTTCCCCAGGGGATCGACGCGGTAGATCACGCCGGCGAAGCTGTCGGTGACGTAGGCGTTGCCCTGACTGTCGACGGCGACGTCATTGACGAAGCGCTCCGGGTCGGTCGGCAGAAGCGGGCCAAAATCCACCCAGCGGATCGGCTCACCCGTGTCGAGATCGTAGATGCCCAGATACCCCTCGCGCGTCATATCCGTGGCGGCAACCAGGAGGCGGCTGTTGGCTTCGTCGATCTCCAGACCCAGACTGGATGGGATGCGCTCATCTTCGACAAACGGAGTCTCATTCCCGTCATCGTCGACCCGGTAGACGGTGCCTTCGCTGGTCGAGCTGACCAGGAAATAGCCGTTCAGTGAGTCGTACTCGATGCCCTCGGGGAACAGCCCCTCGTGCAGAATGGTCACCTGATCGGGCAGCGGCTCGACTTCGGCGCCCGAACCTGCGGCGCGGGTCGCCGTCGGCGTCGCCTCAGGAGTGGCTTCCGGCGTGGTCTCCGGGGTAGCTTCGGAAGTGGCTTCAGGCGTCGCCTCGGGCGTTGTCTCTGGCGTAACCTCTGGGGTGATTTCAGGCGGACCGGGTTCGATGGTCTGTTCTGCGGTCGGTTCCGGGGTGATTTCCTGCCCGAATGCCGGCACGACGCACAGCAGCAGACCGACGATCAACACCCATGCATAGCGGTTTCGTGTCATCTTGTACTCTCCAGGAGGATTAGCTTGCGTTGTAGCTCACGCGATAGATGATGCCGTTCTGGTCTTCGGCGATCAGCAGCGAGCCGTCGGCGGCCACGGCCAGACCGGCGACACGACCAAAATTGGCGAGCTGTTCTTCAATCAGGAAACCGGTCAGGAAATCCTCGAATCCTGTTGGCTGGCCGGAGTCGTCGAACAGCAGGCGAACCACCTTGTAGCCGGTCGGTGGATTGCGATTCCAGGAGCCGCGCATGGCGATGAAGGCGTCACCACGATACTCGTCCGGGAACTGGTCGGCGTTGTAGTAGACCATCCCGATCGGCGCGCTGTGGGCGGTATATTCCAGCACCGGGCCGGTCGTCCGTTGGCAGTATGCGGCTCGGCCAGATCCGCCGGGCGGCGGCGCTGGGATGAAAAGATCGGGCTGCTGGTCGCTGAAACAGAACGGCCAGCCATAGTTTTCTCCGTGATGGAGGCGGTTCAGTTCTTCCGGCGGCTGATCGTTCCCGCGCCAGTCCGAACCGTGGTCCATGCCCCAGAGCTCTCCGCTGACCGGGTGCCAGCCGAAGCCGATGGTGTTGCGCAGGCCGGAGGCAAAGATCTCGCGGCCTGTCCCGTCCAGGCGCATGTGCAGAATGGTCGCGTTCTCGGGGTTTGGCTCGGCACAGGCGTTGCAGGTGCTGCCGATCGTCACGTACAGCATGTTGTCCGGTCCCACGGCCACCGTCCGGTTCGGGTGCTGCCCGCCGGCGGGGAGGTCACTGACGAGCAGGCGCAGCTGGCTTAAGGCCGGGCCGCCGAGCCAGTCGGCGAGATAGATTTGGGTTTCGGTGACCAGATAAACCTGGCTGCCGTTGAAGGTGATGCCATGTACGAAGGGAAGGTCTGACACCACAACATTGACCTGCGGCATATCCGCCACACCATCAACGTCCTGGTCGGTCAGGGCGATCACATCGCCTTCGGCGCGCCGGGTGCGGAAGACGGTGCCATCAGGCGCAATGGCCATCCAGCGCGCGTTGCCCAACCCCTGTGCGAAGACGTTGACCTCGAAGCCCTCCGGGAGCTGGAGGCGATCCAGCATAGCCGTTTCAAAGGGAAGCGTCTCGGTGATAACGGCCGCGCCGTCCAGTGTGTTGGCCAGACCCTCGTCCGTCGCGTCCGGCTCGGGTACTGGCGTGGCTGTTGTCGTCCCCGTCGCCGTGACCATCGCCGTCGGCTGGCCTGGTGGTTCATCGGTCATCTCTGAAGTCGTCTCCGGCGTGACTTCCAGGGTAGCCTCCGCGGTTGCGGTGAGGGTGGCCTCGGGTGTCGTTTCAGGCGTCACCTCCGGCGTGACTTCCTGCGCCATTACGGTGAGCGTGCCGATCACAATTACAAGAACGGTCATGAGTACAACCCGCTGAGTTCTTCGCTTCACACTTCAACTCTCCTTGATTTTGGTAACCTGTCGACGACTTCTGGAACTCTGCAAAAAAGGGCCACCACCCTGTGGTGATGACCCTTGAATTGCTGAATGGTGCCGCGCTTGCCCAGCGTTAGCCGTCGGTGGTGGCGCCCACCACGCCCTCGCCGAATTCGACGAAGGAGATGTTCTCGATACTCACTACCTCAAAGATGGTGAAGTTCTCGAACCCGGCGGGAACAAAGCCGTTCTGAACCCACTGAACCAGATTCGGACGCGACATGCCCATCATGCCGGTCTGGCCCGCAGGCATAGTCTGTCCGGCCTGACCCATCTGATCGGTCTGGCCCGTCTGACCGGTCTGGTCAGCAGCCATCGTCGGGCAGGGGGTGGTTTGCAAATTCTGCTGGAACATTATGGACCGCTGGGACGCCTGCTGGAGGTACGTTCGCGCCGTCGCGGTGTCGCCTGTGCGCAGGCTGGCCGAGGCGCCACGGAGGTACTGGGACGTCTCAGGATCGCGCGCATCCCACTCGGTCGCATCCAGATCGAGCGCGTCCGCAAACTGTGTGCGATGGGTCTCATCGAACTGGTCCATGTTCAGATCCAGCTCGCCGAGGACTGCGCTGGCGTCAACATCGCCGAAGCCGGAGGTGCTGTAGGCCTGGGTCGTGCTGTTGAAGCCCATCATGGCGTCCGGAGTCGGGCAGGCGGCCATCTGCGCTGCCTGGTCGCCCTGGCCGGTCTGCACGGTTGTCTGGCCCATGGTGTTCATCTGTTCCTGGCCAAAGACCTGCGAACGCTGCGTCGCCTGCTGCAGACTGGTGCGCGCGGTGTTCAGGTCGTTGTCGCGCAGACCGGTGGCCGCGCCACGCAGATACTGCGCCGTCTCAGGATCACGAAGGTCCCATTCGCCGGCATCCTGGTCGAGAGCGTCGGCAAAAGTCATGCGCTGCGTCTCATCCCAGGTCTCCAGACCGCGGTCAATTTCGCCCAGCACCATGCTCCGATCGACTGCACCCATGCCCGCATCACTGTACGCCTGGGTCGTGAAATTGAAGCCGGTGTCCACCGTGCCGGCCGCGCCCGAACCCGACGGAGTAACCGTCACGCCGACATCGCCGCCCATCGCCGGGGTCGCGGTCATCTGACCGGTCGTGTCGCCCGCCCCGGTGTTGCCCATATCGACGGTACCCACCTGAGCGGTGTACAGCCAGCCGTAATCGCGCTGGACGCCTTCGCTGATTGCGGTGTACGAAGGAAGAACGCGGCCGGTCACGACCACGCGGCTACCCTGCATCAGTTCCGGCGCGAAATCGTGGCCAGAGTTGTTGATGACCAGGACCTGATCGTTGTCGAGCACGGCTGCCTCGCCGAGGACAAACATGCGTGCACCCAGGAAGTCTTCAATCACGCCTTCCAGGGTCACGATCTGCCCATAGAACGAGGGCGTGTCGGCGGTGACCGTTTCCAGATCGCCTTCGACGACCTGTCCCGCGATATCCTGCGCAACGGGATCCTGTCCCGTGATGGTTTCGACGCCGTACTGACCGTAGTCGGTGCCGGTGTCCTGACTGAACACAGCCGTACCCAACATCAGTGCAAGTGCACAGACGAAGAGTGTTACGAGCTTGATTCTCATAAGTTACTCCCGTTTATCTCCATACAATACGAATTGAGGCGCATTCATAGACGGGTGTCCATCAAAATGCGCTTCATGGTCAGTATGCCACGCGCCTTAGTGACCTTTATGCGTAGGGACGCCCGTTTTGGGGTGGCTGAACTGGCCCTTTTTTGCTGGGCCAATCGGGCTAGGTCGGTGGTGGGGAGTCTCTGCGAGAGAAGGTTGGACGAGCGTGGTGCATAGCGAGCGGTTGACGATGCACCGCGATGTGGGATAACGGCCTGCGTTGAGGGGAATAGCAACGCTCGAGTCGTTTATCCCAAATTATCCCAATATATCGCAAGTCCACTGGAAAACTCTCGGTATCAAAACCGGATAGCCCATTTGACCTAAGAACACCCACCACCTGTGACCCATCTGAAGTTCATCCCCTTCTCGGATGTATGACCTACGAATTCCTCGTACAGTAAGCTCAACTCGCGACAGATGGTTTCTACGGTCGTGACTCGTCGTAAGCAGGTTTCCAGTGTTATGGCTCCGGGTGCAGCGGCGACGGCGATGCGCAGCAGATTTGGGATAAATGTCGGACGGCCCGTTCCAACATGAGTTGGTCGGCTATTGGGCAGAGTGTATTGGTAAGCTGCAACCGGAGCGCAGCAACAACGCCGGAATTGTGAATGTAGAACCAAGGAGAAGAGGGATAGTGGCACAGAATGTACGTGACAACCAGGCCGTCTCCGGCCGTGGCTATTCCGTTCAGCCAGAGCGAGACACCGTCAACGTCTATGAGCGAACGACGCTTCTCCCGACGCGCCTCAAACGGATCTCGTGGAGTGCTGTCGCCGGCGGCATTGTACTGGCGCTCGTGGCGCAGATCGCTTTACAGCTTCTGGGGCTTAGCATTGGGGTGAACACCATCAACCCGGCCACCGATGCCACGCCGGTCGATCCAAATCTGGGGCCAGCCGCCGTTATCTGGATCGCGGCCAGCATCCTCATCTCACTCTTCGTAGGTGGATGGGTGGCCGGCTACCTGTCGGGCATCCCCGATCGCACGGATGGAGCCCTTCATGGCCTGCTCGTCTGGGCGGTGGTGATGCTGCTCTCGCTGTGGTTGCTGACGTCGTCGGCGGTCAGTCTGGTGAACGGAGTCAGTTCGGCGCTGGGTTCGGCGATCTCGGCTGCAGGGCAGGGAATCGCGGCGATTGCCGGTGGCGAGGTCGAGGTCGATCGGAGCGTTTCGACAACCGTTCAGAATATCGGCCCGGGCGTCGCGGATGCTCTGGGGTTGGAAACCAGCGCCATTGAACAGGTGGGCGAAGATGTGCGCGACGTGATCGGCGCTTCCGCCGACCCGGAGACTTCGGAAGCCGCGACCGCGGAGGCTGAAGATGCGGCTGAGCAGATCGCCGGCGCTGTGCAGGATCTTCTGCGGGGTGAAACGATTGATGAGGCGCAGCGTCAGGAAGTGGTCACCCTGATCGCCGAGCGCACTGGCGTATCTCAGGAGGAAGCGGCGCAGACGCTGTCACGCTGGGAAACCTCCATTCAGGACGCGCGAGTCCAGGTCGAGCAGACGCTCGAAGAGGCTGGGCAGCGCCTGGCAGACATGGTTTCCACGGCCGCTGGTATCCTCTTCCTGGCGATGGTGATCGGCGCATTTGCGGCCGGCGCGGGCGGACTGGTCGGCTCCCCGGACGAGGAAGATATGATTGAAGCCGCCCCAACGACGACCACCACGACCACCTCGACGATGAGCTGAGTGCTCGCATAAGCGGCACTAAGGTTAGTCTGGAAAGGCTGTTCCCTCGCCGAGTGGAACAGCCTTTTTGTATTATCTTGTGCGGACCAGGAGAGAATCGTCGGCTCCGGCAGATGTCCCATTCATATGGTAGCGCCTGTTCAGACAGTAGCGCCTTCAGGCGGTAACCGGGTTGTTGTCGTCGGCATGAACGACTTCAGGAGCGGTGGGTTCCGGCACGAACGCGATGCGGCCGCCGGACTCCAGGATGGCCCATCTGATCTGGCGCAAGTCGTGCAGACCAGCTTTATGCATTTCCCCAAAAAGCTCTTCTGGTGAGACCCGCTCCTTGTTGAAGCTGGACTCGATCAGTTTGCCATGAGAGACCAGCACTGCCGGTTCCCCGCTCATGATCTTCTCGGCTGCCGGCGACATGTGTGTCACCGCGGAAGACAGGAACACCAGTACCAGGAGTGTCGAGATGGCGATGACGGCGTTGACGAGGGAGAAATCCTCCCGGATGAGCGCCTGCGACGCCAGCTCGGGGATGAGCAGCAGGGTTACCAACTCAAGCGGGGAGATGGCCCCGAATTCCCGCTTTCCGATGATGCGCATGCCGAACAGGATAAAGAGATAGATGACGACGACGCGAAGTACGGTTTCCATTCAGGACCTCCCTCTCAGTTCGCAGGACGCGGAATTCACTTCACAAGCCGCTCATCGCTGCGGCTAGGGGAAAGTCAGCGTAGCGATATCGACCTCGATGCCTTCCAGACCGTCGGCCGCCGCCGCGACTATCCCCTGGTGAAGACCGTAGCGCTCTCCCTTGATTTCTACGGTCACGGTGCGAGTTTCTCCGGGTCGGATGTCGCTGAGCAACACTTCGTAGTAACCATCGGCGATTTGTTCGACAGATGGGGTGAAGACGACCGACGAGAACTGGTCGATATAGCTGCCGCCGAAGCGCAGGGTAAGAATCGAAACCGTCTGGTTGGTCAGGTTGCGCACCGATACGTGAAGGTTTTCCAGAGTTTTGTAGCGCAGGCGGCTGGCATAGTCGATCTCGATCTCCAGATCGGCGCTGGCGCGCTGCTCATGAGCGTAGCTCGCGCCAAAGACACCAAGCAGCGCGAGCACGGGAATGACGATGATCAGCAGAAGTCCGATCACTTGTACGGGGTAGAACTCCAACCTCCGGGCGATTTGTGGAGGCTGCGGCGGACTGGATGAACTCATAGACATCTCCGCCTTTCCGCTGCACACCCCGGCAACGGCCAAACGCGCCGGGAGTGCAACCTACAGGTAAGTATATGGGTTGTCGGTGGTGTCGGTGCTACCCACTCCACCCATAATGAAACTCCCCATCAGGTCGATTAAACGGTCGGAGGGATTTCATAGGATAGAAAGGACTTTGCCCCCGTCGTTCCGCTTGACGCATCTGCGCAAACACGACATACCCCCCTCTGACCTCTGCAAAGCGAGGAAAAGAACATGATCAGCGGCTACCAGGTTGGCACAGAAGTGAAATGGAATCTGGAGAATACGCTCACCACCGGGACTATCGAGCGTGTATTTCGCGAACCGGATGTCATCGAGATCGACGGCAGGCGGCTGATTGTGAATGTGTCGAGGAATTCACCGACTTACCTCGTGCGCCATCACAGCGGTCAGTACCTTGTGCTTCCGCATCAGGATGTCATGTTGAAGCGCACCAACCTGCACACCTGATCCTTTCTTCATTGTTCGTTTTAGCGGAGATATTGGTATGAAAGCTCGGAGAATCCTGCTATTCGCCACATTGGCCCTGGCTGGTGTGGTGCTCATCGTGGCCGTCCTGGCCGCTGCCGGAAGGCCTGCTATCAGCGCTGCACTGCCTTATCAAATGGTCGCGCAGGTTGCGCCAGATCCTACACCCGAAACGCAAGTCAATGTCCTGACCGGCGCGCTCGACAGGATGTCGTGGTCGGCGGTGATCGCCGTTAGTTTGATCACGCTGATGCTGATGTTTCCGCTCACCCTGGTCGGCGTCGCTTTTGGCCTGTCTCAGGTCAACCCGGAATATGGGCAGGACTCGGCCGAGGGTGGAAAGCTGGCAATCGGCGCAATTATCTGGATCGCCGTGAGTAACCTGGTCGCGCTCTTCGTCGGCGGCTGGCTGTCCGGCTATTTCGCCGGCGTGCCCGACCGTGTAGATGGGTTGCTGCACGGTTTGATGGTCTGGGCGCTCACCAGCCTGGTCACGGTGCTGTTGGTGATGAGCGGCTTGGGGCGGTTGGTCAGCGGTCTGGCAGGGCTGGTGAATACCGGTTTGCATCTTACTGGATCGGTCGTCGGCGGGGCCGCGCGCGTCGCCGGTGATGCGGTTCACACGGCGGGCACCGCGGCCGGAGGTGCGCTCGGCGCGGTGGGCAACCTGACAACCCAGTCCCTCTCGGTGCTGGCGCGTGGGGTGCAGGACGCAGCACAAACCGTTGGCGGTGGCGTCAGCCAGTTGACGGAGTCGGCGCTCGAGAACACACCGGATGTCCAGAATGCCCTGTCTTTCCAGGATCTCTCCGTTCAGCAGATTCGCCTGGAAGCGGAGAACCTGATGCGTCAGGCCCATCGCGATCCGCAGCGGGTCGAGCAGGCGGTGAACGCCGCCGTGAATGATGTGAGGTCGGCGGCCGAGCACATCGTGCGTCATCCCGAACATACCGAGCAGGTGCTGAATCTGGCGCTGCAGCGGGTGTTCCGTCGCGGCGAAGCCATCGCCAATGAGGTCGACCGCGACGCGCTCATCAATCTGCTGGCGGAGCGGAGCGGTATCCCCAGGGAGCAGGCGGCTCAGCAGGTGGCGACCTGGGAAGAGCAGTTCAACAAGGTCAAGGAGCAGACAGCTCAGGCCAGGGACATCGCCCGGCAGAAGGCCGAGGAATTTCGCAAACAGGCCGAGCAGCGCGCCCAGCAGATCTACGATCAGGCACAGGCGCGCGTCGAGGAGCTTCAGCACGAAGCCGAAGCCCGCGTGAACGAGGCCCGCCAGAAGGCGGAAGCGGCCGCGCGCGAGGCCGCACAGTCGGCAGCCGAGACCTTCTCGCGCGTTGCGCTGGCTATCGCCGCTGTGATGGTGATCGGGGCGATTGCGGCCGGCATTGGCGGCTACATCGGCACGCAGGAAGAGGTGCCGGTGGCCACCATCCAGGAGACGACCGAAGGCGCACGCTTCGACGACCTTCACGGGCAGTTCACCGAGATCGTGTACTTCCCGTAACGGTCATCCTGCCTCACTGACCCCTTCCACGCTTTCTTGACAGTCTGGTCTCAAGCCTGATTCTTCAGGTTTCGAATGGGGGTATGAACCAGCGTTCATACCCCCCCGCGCCACCGGTGCACAGCTCAATCGTGCCGGACACTCAACAGACAATCAGGGCCAGCGTTCGAACCGCAGCGTTCGATCTCGCTAGCCCCCTGTCTCTGATATCCGCCCAGGAGGACCACCGATGCCGCAGCGCTCTGCGAAAGTGTTCTTATCGCTCGTTGTTTTTGGATTGCTTCTGGTTGGCTGCCAGGAAAACCCCACCGGACCTCCGTCGACACTGGCCTCCGCCCTGTCTCCGCGCGGTCCCGGCGCGGAAGCCATTTCTGGCCTCTGGTGGTTCATGTTCATTGTGGCGGTGATCGTCTACGCGATCACCATGGGTCTCCTGGCCATTGCCCTCCTGCGCCGTCGCACAGGGGCTGTTGACCTTCGGGCCAGAACCCCGCGCGGGGCCTATTCCTTTATCGTCATCGCCGGCATCGTCGTGCCGCTGATCATACTGCTGGTCCTCTTTGGCTTCACGTTGCAGACGATGGTCGTCATTGCCTCACCCGGCGAAGCAGGCGACAGCGACTCGCTCACCATCCAGGTGATTGGACACCAGTGGTGGTGGGAAGTCCGCTACCCCCTGCTGGGCTTTGAAACCGCCAACGAAATCCACATTCCCGAGAATGTGCCGGTGCTCATCCGGCTGACCTCCGCTGACGTGATTCACAGCTTCTGGGTGCCGGAACTCCACGGCAAGATCGACCTCATTCCCGGACGCACCAATACCATCTGGATCGAGGCCGATTCGGTCGGACAGTTCCGCGGCGTCTGTGCTGAATTCTGCGGCCTGCAGCATGCCAAGATGCAGATGGTGGTCGTGTCCGAAAGCGCTGAGGATTTTGACCTCTGGGTGGCTCGGCAGCAGCTCCCTGCGCCTGAGCCGGACAATGACGTCACCTTCCAGGGACAGCAGATCTTCCAGGGGTCGGCCTGCGTCTACTGCCACACCATTCGGGGCACGAATGCCGTCAGCGATCTGGGGCCTGATCTGACCCATTTCGCCAGCCGTCTGACCATTGGCGCCGGGGCGGTGCCCAATTCGCCCGGTCACCTTGCTGGCTGGATTGTCGACTCGCATGGCATCAAGCCAGGCAACCGCATGCCGCCGATGCTGCTCGACTCAGACGATCTCAACGCGCTTCTGGCCTACATGCAAACGCTTGAGTAAGCGCGCTCACATGAGGTTCGCGACTTTCGCTCATCAGAAAGGGAACCGATGACCACAACCCTTCCTCGGCCCGGCGAACAGCCGCCGCAGGTCAGCGATCAGGAATTCGAGCGCGTATGGCAGATCCCGCGCGGTCTGCTCGGCCGGCTGAGCACAGTGCAGAATTCGCCGCTGGGGCTGCGCTTTGTCTGCCTGTCATTTCTGTTCTTCGTCCTGGCCGGCGTCCTGGCGCTGACCATGCGGACCCAGCTCGCCATTCCGGAGAACTCGCTGCTCTCGCCCGAGCTGTACAACCAGTTTTTCACCATGCACGGCTCGACCATGATGTTCCTGTTCGCCGTGCCGATGATTGAAGGAATCGCCACGCTCGTGCTGCCGCAGATGCTGGGCTCGCGCGAACTGCCGTTTCCGCGGCTGACGGCCTTCTCCTTCTGGGCCTTTCTCATCGGCGGATTGCTGTTCTACGCCAGCTTCCTGTGGGAGGCGCCGTCCGGCGGCTGGTTCGCCTACGTGCCATTGACGAATGCCGAGTATTCGCCCGGCCTGGGCATGGATTTCTGGCTGCTCGGTCTGAATGTCGCCGAGATCGGGGCCATCGCCGGCGCCTTCGAGCTGGTGCTGGCTTTTTTCAAAATGCGGGCGCCGGGCATGACCCTGCGCCGCGTCCCTATTTTCGCCTGGGCCATGATGGTCACGGCTTTCATGATGATCTTTGGCTTCACCCCGCTGGTCGTCGGTTCGCTCATGCTGGAGGTAGATCGCAAGGTCGGAACCCACTTCTTCAATGAGGCGATGGGGGGCAGCCCGCTGCTGTGGCAGCACCTTTTCTGGATCTTTGGCCATCCCGATGTTTACATCCAGTTCTTGCCGGCCACCGGCATTATTTCGACGATCATCCCGGTGTTTGCGCGGCGGCGGCTGATCGGCTATCCGCTGATCGTCATCTCGCTGGTCACCACCGGCTTCCTCTCCTTTGGGCTGTGGGTGCATCACATGTTCGCCACCGGTCTGCCCGAGCTGTCGCTGAGTTTCTTCACCGCGTCCAGCGCGCTGATCGCCATCCCCACCGGTATCCAGATCTTCGCCTGGATTGCCACCCTGTGGAATGGCCGGCCCGTGTTCTCCACGGCGTTGCTGTACGTTCTGGGCTTCTTCGTGATCTTCGTGCTGGGCGGCCTGACCGGCGTGATGGTCGCCGCCGTCCCGTTCGATCTGCAAGTGCATGATACGTTCTTTGTCGTCGCGCATTTTCATTACGTGCTGATCGGTGGGGTGGCATTTCCGCTGTTCGCGGCTTTTTTCTTCTGGGCGCCGAAGTTCATCGGCAAGATGCTCGACGAGCGGTTGGGAAAAATCGGCTTCTGGCTGACGTTCATCGGCTTCAACCTGGCCTTTTTCCCGATGCACATCTCTGGATTTCTGGGCATGCCGCGCCGCGTCTATACCTATCTGGAAGGGTCGGGGCTGGAGCTGTGGAATATGCTGTCGACCATCGGCGCCTTCATCCTGGCGCTCGGCGTGCTGACGTTCATCATCAACTTCCTGAAGAGCTGGCTGGGCGGCGAGGATGCGCCAGGCAACCCCTGGAATGCCGATACGCTGGAGTGTCTGACGCCGACGCCCGCGCCGCAGTACGGCTTTCGCACGCTGCCGATCGTGCGCAGTCGGCACCCGCTGTGGGATCAGGAGGCCTTTGACGCTGGCACGGCGCAGGAGGAGCGCGTGGTCGCGAACCTGGCGAACTATCCCATCGACTGGCGAGCCCAGCTGGCCACTTCGGCGCTGGACGCCGAGCCGCAGGAGGTCTTCCGCGTCTCCGGTCCATCGGTGGCCCCGTTCGTCGTCGCCGCCGGCCTGATGGCCATGTCCTTCTTCCTCATCTTCGACCAGGTTCTTCCGGCCGTGCTCAGCCTGGCGGTGGCCGTCCTGGGGCTGCTGGCCTGGCACGGCACCGACTATGCCTCGGTGACCCGGAACACGCAGCAGGATGAGGCGTTCGAGCGCGACACAGGCATCCCGGTGCGGGCCGAGGGCAGCGTCGGGGTGACGAATACCGCCATGCTGCTGACCTGCGCGACGGTCTTCACGGCGGTGGCGACCCTGATCTTCAGCACGCTTTATCTGCGTATCGAGGCCCCGCAGTGGCCGCCGATGGGCACGCCGCTGCCCGAACCGATCCTGCCAACGGCCGCCTGGATCGCGCTGCTGATCGGCGGCGGCGCGGCCGTGGCGGCGCGACGAGGCTCTCGCCGCGAGCGGCCGGGGATGGTGCGCATCGGCATGGCGGTCGCCTGTCTGTTTGGCCTGATCTACGCCGGACTGCATGCTGCCGATTTGCTGCGCGTCCCGTTTGGCCCCTCCACACACGCCTATGGGTCGCTGTACTTCGCTTTGTCCGGTGTGATGATCGCCATCGTGATGGTGGGGGTCCTGGCCACCGCGGTGTCGCTGTTCTGGCTGATCCGCGACGACACCCCGCCGGCACAATTGTTCAACGTGCAGGCGCTGGCCGTCTACTGGGTGTTTGTGACCGGGCTGGCCGCGCTGGTGGGGCTGGTCACGACCGCGCTGCCGTATATCGTCTAGCCGTGGAGTGGGGATGATGCAGAACGTGGAACACGCGAAACGCGAAAACTCCATCCAGATCTGGGTGCTGGCTTTCGGCAGCATTGCCGTGTGGTTCGCGCACTTCGTGTACATCTACGCCGTGGTCGATTTCGGCTGCGCGGCCGGGCTGCCCGACTATGTGCTGATCGGCGCGCCGGCTATTCGGTTGCTGGTGATCGCCGGCACGGTCGTCGCGTCGGCCCTGCTGATTGCGCTGGGGATCGGGGCGTTCTCGATGTGGCGCCGGTCGCGCGACAACCACGAGGAAGAGTCTGCCCGGCTCAGGACCTTTGCCGGTCTGCTGGGGATCGGCCTGGGGATCACCAGTCTGGCCGTGGTCCTCCTGTCGACGGTTCCGGTCTTTGTTCTGGCCGCATGTCCGGGAGCGGCCGGTGCATAAGTGGTCGATCGTCTTCCTGACGCTGGCCTGCCTCCTGGCGAGTGGCCCGCCAGTTCTGGCCCACGAGGGTGGCATCGTCATGCCAACGGACGTGTGGCAGCACTGGAATGCCGATCCGCTGCTGGCGCTCGGACTGCTGGCCACTGTTTTTCTCTACTCGCGGGGGATGTCGACGCTGTGGAGGCGCGCCGGCCGGGGCCGTGGCGTCTCGCAGGGGGCGTCCATCGCCTTCATGGCCGGGCTGGCTGTGCTGTTCGCGGCGCTGCTCACGCCGCTGCACCCCCTGGGCGAAACGCTGTTCATGGCGCATATGGTGCAGCATCTGTTGATCCTGGTCATTGCCGCGCCGCTGCTGGCGGTTGGGTCGCCGGCCTTCGTCCTGCTGTGGGCGCTGCCGGTGAGCTGGCGACGGTCCATCGGTCGACTGGGCACCCGGCCGCCGGTGCGCCGCGCTTTCGCCGTGCTGAGCGCGCCGCTTTTGTCGGCAATCGTGCATGCGGGCGTGATCTGGCTGTGGCACGTTCCGGCTCTGTACGAGAGCGCCTTCGTCAATGAGTCGCTGCATGCGCTGGAACACGTGCTGTTTCTTGGCACCGGGCTGCTGTACTGGCATGGCATTGTGCACGCCAGGCGGGCGCAGGCCGGCCTCAACATCCTGTCGCTGTTCGCGATGATGATGGCCACCGGCCTGCTCGGCGCGGCCCTGTCGCTGGCCGGCTCCGCGTGGTATCCGACGCACATCGCCCGCGCGCCGCTGTGGTCGCTGACCCCGCTTCAGGATCAACAGATCGCCGGGGGCATCATGTGGGTGCCGATGAGCACGGTTTATCTGCTGGCGGCGGCGCTGCAAATCGTGCTTCTGCTCGGTCAGGAAGAGGTCACCGTTCGAGAAGCTCGGCTTTCAGAACAGGAGGGCAGTCCTCATGGTGTTCCATAGACGTGTGGTGCTGTTTCTGGCGCCGCTGATCATGCTGGCGGTCGCCGCCTGTGGAAGCGCCTATGGGCGCGATTTCGCCCTGGTCCAGCGGACCGTGGAGGGCGGGGACTCGGCGTTGGGACGGGCGGCCATCCGCAGTTACGGCTGTGGTTCCTGTCACAGCATTCCTGGCGTCACCGGGGCCAATTCGCTGGTCGGCCCGCCGCTGAACGAGTTTTACAAGCGCCACTATATCGCCGGAAACCTGCCCAACCAGGCCGATAACCTGATCCGCTGGATCATGAATCCGCAGGCGATAGAACCTGGCACTGCCATGCCCTACATGGGCGTCACCGAGGCTGACGCGCGCCATATCGCCGCCTATCTGTATAGTCGTTAGGAGAAGCTCATGGCTGAACCGGAACAGAGAAGACCGCCGCAAGCGGACGGGGAGGGCCGGGATGTCACGCGGCGCACCTTTTTACGGGGGGTGCTCATTGCGGCGGCCAGCATTCCTGTCGTGGCCTCGGGATGCGACCTGACGGCCGAGTCGCCGGCGCCCGCCGTGGAGCCGCCGCCGCTGCCTCGGGCGCTTCAGTATCCTGAGGTGCCGCTTCCGCCGGACGATATCCCGATCAGCCGGCTGCTGCAAAGCCTGCAACCCCATGAAGCCCGCACTGTCGAGGCGCTGACGGCGCGCCTGGTGCCCGGCACGCCGGAAGACCCCGGCGCGCGCGAGGCCGGCGTCGTCTGGTACATCGACAATATGCTGGCCTTCTCCGAGGGATTCACCGAAGCGACGTACCGCCAACCGCCTTTTGCGGAAGTTTACGAAGGCGAGAACCCGCCCGAAGACAACCCCTTCGAGGTCGTCTGGGTCGCCGGCGATCAGATCGAGCGCTACGGCTATCAGTCGATTCTGTCGCCGCGCGAAACCTACCGGATCGGGCTGCGCGCGGTCGATCAGTATGCTCAGAAGCGCTTCGGGTCGAACTTCATCGCTCTCGGTGAGGGCGACCAGGATGCCATCATTCAGGACATGCTCGACAACAAAGCGGATACTTTCGGAGAGAGCTTCTCCTCGGAAAGCTTTTTTCACGTCCTGCGACGGCACACCAGCGAGGGCATGTTCAGCGACCCGGTTTACGGGGGCAATCAGGGTATGGTCGGCTGGATGCTGGTCGGCTACCCCGGCGCGCAGCGCGCCTATACCCCTCAGGACGTGCTGACGGAGACTCAGTCGTTTCGCCAGCCGCAGTCGCTGGTCCATATGTCGCATTTCAATCCCGGCCAGGCACTTGAGGAGAACGTGGTCTTCCTGCCGGTCAGCGGTTCGGACCTCGTGCGCGAGGACCCCGATGAAAGCACGCTCCCACACGAACACCCGTAGAAAGGAACTCCCATGGCAGTGATGCCAAAGGTCGATATCGTGACGGTTGGCGCCGGTTGGACGGCGGGGATCATCGCGCAGCAGCTCACCGCCGAAGGGCACACGGTGCTGTCGCTCGAAGTAGGACCCCAGCGCTGGGCGACGCCCGATTTCGAGCACAACCACGACAGCCTGCGCTACGTCATCCGCAAGGCGATGATGTTCAACCTGAGCCAGGAGACGTGGACCTGGCGCCCCAACCCGAGTGCCCCGTCGCTGCCGATTCGCCAGTACGGCTCATTCCAGCCGGGGCAGGGAATCGGCGGGGCGGGCATCCACTGGGCGGCGCAGACCTGGCGCTTCTACCCCTCCGACTTCAACTACCGCACCCACCACGTCGAGCGCTACGGCGAAGCGAAACTGCCCGAGGGCAGTACTATTCAGGACTGGCCGCTCAGCTATGAAGATCTGGAGCCGTTCTACACGCGCATGGAGTATGACATCGGCATCTCCGGCGACACCGGCAACCTCAATGGCAACATTCTGGAGGGCGGCAATCCGTTTGAGGGCGCTCGCAGCCGTCCCTATCCCCTGCCGCCGCTGGCGCCAAGCATCCCCGCCCAGATGTTCTCCGACGCTTCCCGCCGGTTGGGCTATCACCCGTTTCGCCAACCGGCGGCCATTCTCTCGCAGGCGTATCAGGATCTGTCAGGGCGCACGCGCTCTGCCTGCCTGTACTGCGGATTCTGCACGCGCTACGGCTGCGAGGTCGATGCCAAGGCCAGCGCCAACGTCTCGCACATCCCGATGGCGCTGGCGACCGGCCGCTACCACATTCGCACCAACGCCAAGGTGCTGCACATCAACCTCGACCGGGACGGGCTGGCCACCGGAGTCACCTATCTCGACCAGAGCACCGGCGAGGTGCATGAACAGCCCGCCGAGGTGGTCATTCTGTCGGCTTTCACGCTGTCCAACGTCCGCCTGCTGCTGCTCTCGCGCAGCGAGGCCCATCCGGACGGTGTTGGTAACGATCGCGGATGGGTGGGGAAGAACTACACCTACCAGCTCTCACAGGGGCCGGTCACCGGCATTTTCGAGGGCCGGCGCTTCAACCAGTACATGGGCAATTCCTGTCTGCAAAACCTTATTCACGACTTTAATGCCGACAACTTCGACCACAGCGATCTCGACTTCATCGGCGGCGCGTCGATTGCCTGCGGCGGCGGCGAACGTCAGCCGGTTGCCTCCGTGCTGAGCATGCCGGTCATGGATATGCAGGCTGATGGCTGCTCCGGGGACCGTGACGGCGAAGGCAACGAGGGCGGGCGGCCGCGGCCGCCGGTGGCCAGCGAACTGGGCAGCAATGCCGGGTCCGGTACTGAGTGGGGTCAGAGATGGAAGGACAATCTGCGCCGCAATTGGGACAGCGTGGTGGGAATCGGCATCCAGGGGGAGAGTCTGCCGTATACCGACCAGATGCTCGACCTGGACCCCACCTACACCGACAACCTGGGTCGGCCGATGCTGCGCGTGACGTTCGACTTTCACGACAACGACTATGCGCTTTACCGCTATCTGGGTGAGCGCTGCCTCGAAATCATGCGGCAGATGAACCCTACCCGGCTGGTTTGCACGCCAGAACTGTCGCCCTACAACATCCACTCCTATCAGAGCACGCATAACACCGGCGGGGCGATCATGGGGAGGAGCCCGGATAATTCGGTGACCAACCGCTATGGGCAGGTGTGGGATACGCCCAACGTCTTCGTGACCGGCGCGGCGCTCTTCCCGCAGAACCCCGGCATGAACCCGACCGGGACCGTGCTGGCGCTCGCCTACTGGGCGGCGGACGCCCTCAAGACCCGATACTTTGCCAATTCGCGTGAGCTGCTGGTGTGACCATGGACCAAAAATACACTCGTCGTCAGGTTCTGGGGCTGCTGAGCGTTGCCGCTGCTGGTCTGGCGGCCTCGTGTGCCTCACTCGGAGGAGAACCCGACTTTACCGTGGTGATCACCGACCGCAACCGGTTTTTGCCGGCGGCGCTGGTGGTGCCGGTGGGCGCTCAGGTCGCCTGGAAAAATCAGAGCGTCTCGTTGCACACGGTCACCGGCGACCCGGTGCTGGCGCGCTCGCAGGCCAGCGCCCGCCTGCCGGAAGGCGCGGAGCCCTGGGACAGCGGCGATCTCTATACCGGGGAGATCTGGCGCTACACCTTCGCTGTACCCGGCTCCTACGTGTATTTCAGCCGCCCGTACGAACTGGACGGCATGATCGGGGCGATCGAAGTCCTCGGTTAGCTTCCCAAAATCACGCCGGGTAGGGGCGCGTTCTCCACGGCAGCCCCCACCCGGTCAGTGAGGTTCAGTGAATCACGAATTGCTTAACCTCACCCCATTTCGCTACGCTCAACCGCCCCTCTCCGTGCGGAGAGGGGCAAAAAGTCGCTAGACTTTTGGGGTGAGGTTGGCTTAAAAACGCAGCTATTGATGGGTCAACGTGAACTTTCGTGATTCACTGAGGTTCAATTCCCCTAACGCCTACCTGATCATCATCCACATAGCTGTAGCGCGGCCTAAGGAAAAATAGGACAGATGGCGCTTCTGAGCGAAGCAAACGCAGCCTATACTCAACTATAAGTCAACCCTATCAACCCTTGGCAAAACTCCTCACCGCGTGTGGCGCGGAAGCAGCTCCTGCCGCGCTGGTTTTATGCCTAAGGATTGTATTGTCGGTCTGCACGCGGAGGCACGATATTGACAGGCTCTCGCTATCTGCCGGATAGCGGTCGTCGGGCAACGCCATTCCGTAGTTTCTTCATCGCCGGCTTTGAATGCTCGACCCACCGGCTGGCCAATGGCAAACGGCTTGATCTTCTCGCTGCGACAAAACATTACCGCTTTGCTCATCAGGATTTCGAACGACTGAAGACCCATGGCATGCACACCATCCGCACCGGTGTGCGCTGGCATCGTATCGAAACCCATCCGTATCGTTATGACTCCACCCGTCTGATTGCCTACCCAGCCGCCGTAAGGGAACACAAAATCCAGGCGATCTGGGATCTGTGCCATTACGGCTATACCGACGACCCGGACATCTTATCCGCCGCCTTCGTGGAACGGTTCGCGCAGTTCTCGCGTGCGGTGTCGCGCGTGATCGCCGACCACACCCAGAGGGCGAGGCAGCGACCTGCTGCTCTGCCCGATCAACGAGATCTCCTACTGGGCGTGGGCCGGTGGTGATGGCGGCTATCTCAACCCGTATGCCAGCGGACGCAGCTTCGAGTTGAAGCAGCAGCTGGTGCGGGCGGCCATCGCCTCCATCGAGGCCATCCGGGAGGTGCTGCCCCGGGCGCGCTTCACCTTCGTGGACCCGGTGGTCCACCTGATTGCGTCGCCCGACCGGCCGCACGAAGCGCCCATCGCCGAAGGTTATCGTACCGCGCAGTTCCAGGCGTGGGACATGCTGTCTGGCCGGCTGCACCCGGAACTGGGTGGCCAACCGGACTATCTCGACCTGATAGGCGTGAACTTCTACGCCAACAACGAATGGTTTTACGAGGGGCCGATCATCACGCGTGAACATCCGGCCTACCGCCCGTTCCGCGACATCGCGCGCGATGTATACGAGCGGTACCAGCGCCCCTTGTTCATCGCCGAGACGGGTATCGAAGGCGATGAACGTTCCGACTGGTTGCGCTACATGACCGGCGAGACGGTCGCTTTGCTGGAAGCCGGCATTCCCATCGAGGGATTGTGTCTCTATCCCATTCTCTGCTACCCCGGCTGGGAGGACGAGCGCCACTGTCCCAGCGGCCTGTGGGACTACGCATCGCCGGTAGGCGATCGCCTCATCGACGCTCCCTTTGCCGCCACGCTTCGCGAGCAGCAGCGAAGACTGGAACCGTTACTGCAGGGTCGGCGCGCATCCTGAACTGCTTGCCATGAGCGCAGCGACAACGCATTCGCCCGCGATGCCACCCGTTTCATCCTGAGACGCATCGAAAGTCTCAGACGTCGAACGAGCTTCATCACGAGAGAGGACATTCAAAATGATGGACCTGGTTTGCATTAGCCACCTGCGCTGGGATTTCGTCTGGCAGCGCCCACAGCATCTGCTCTCCCGCCTGGCCAGGCACTATCGCGTGTTTTTCGTTGAGGAACCTGTGGCGCTCACGGGGGCGAAAGAACCCCGGCTGGTCGTACGTCACCAGCCGCACGACGTCACCGTCGTCAATTTGCTTCAGCCGGTCGAAGAGGATCGCTGGATCGGCCACAACGACCCGCTCACGGCCGAGACCTATCAGGAACTGCTGCGCGACTATCTGCGCCAGCAGGGCAGTGACGAACGGCTGATGTGGCTGTACACCCCGATGGCCTGGCACTTCGCCGAGGCGATCCCGCATCGCACGCTCATCTATGACGTCATGGACGAACTGTCCGCCTTCAAGGGCGCATCGCCCCTGCTGCGCGACTACGACAAGCGAGCGCTGAGCGAGGCCGATATCGTCTTCACCGGTGGGCTGAGCCTGTACCGCAGTCGTCAGAACAGCAATCCGAATACCCATCTTTTTCCCAGCGGCGTGGAGATTGAGCACTTCGCCCGCGCCGCTCAGCGCGAAGACTTCCCCCGTCCGGCCGATCTGGCCGACGTTCAGGGGCCGGTCCTCGGCTACTACGGCGTGATCGACGAGCGCATGGATCTGCCGCTGCTGGCGCAGATGGCCGAGGCGCGTCCGGACTGGCAGATCGTCCTGATCGGCCCGGTGGTCAAGATTGACCCGTCGAGCCTGCCTCAGGCGCCGAATCTGCACTATCTCGGCATGAAAGATTATCAGGCGCTGCCCGCCTATCTGGCGCATTTCGACGTCGCGCTTATCCCCTTCGCCATCAACGAGTCGACGCGCTATCTCAGCCCGACCAAGACCCTGGAGTATATGGCGGCGCACAAGCCGGTCGTTTCCACACCTATCGAGGACGTGGTGGCGCTGTACGGCCAGGTGGTGCACGTCGGCTGTGATGCCGAAACGTTCATCGCCAGGGTCGAAGCCGCGCTGACCAGTGATCCGGCGGCACGGCGCACCCAGGAGCAGAAGCTGCTGGCCCAGCACACCTGGGACGGCATCGTGCAGCGCATGCAGACGATCCTGCATCAGACCACACAACGCAAACTGAAGCGTCTCAAGGAGAAGAAACATGAATACGCCGCCCTCGCCTGAGGCCCGGATTGTCATTCTTGGCGCTGGCCCGACCGGGCTGGGCGCCGCCTACCGCTTGCAGGAGCTTGGCTACCGCAACTGGGCCATCTACGAGCGCAACGACTATGTCGGCGGTCTGGCGACGAGCTTCACCGACGACTATGGGTTCACCTACGATATCGGCGGGCACGTCATGTTCTCGCACTACAAGTACTTCGACGATCTGGTGGACAAGATGCTCGGCGACGAGTACACCGAGATCATGCGCGAGGCCTGGGTGTGGATGATGGACCGCTTCGTGCCCTATCCCTTCCAGAACAACATCAGCTATCTGCCCGACGAAGTGGTGCTGGAGTGCGTGCTCGGCCTGCTGGAAGCGCAGCGCAACCCGGACGCGGTGGCGCAGGCGACCAACTTCAACGACCTGATCGACGCGCAGTTCGGCGCGGGCATCGCCAGGCACTTCATGAAGCCCTACAACTTCAAGGTCTGGGCGCACCCCATCGAGCACATGAGCCGCGACTGGCTCGGCGAGCGGGTGGCTATCCCCAGCCTGGAGCGAATCCTCACCAACGTCATCCTGAATCAGGCCGACAAGGGTTGGGGACCGAACAATAAGTTCAAATATCCTCTCTATGGGGGGACCGGCGGCCTGTACAGCCCGATGGTCAAGATCATTGGCGACCATTTGCATTTCGGCAAGACGGCGGTGCAGATCGACCAGCACGCCAAACAGGTGCGCTTCAGCGATGGCGAGGTGGTGGACTACGATCTGCTGCTCTCGACCATGCCGATCGACCTGCTGGTGGAGCGGATGGTGGACGTGCCGGACCGCATCGTCGATGCGCGCGACGGCCTGCATCATTCGAGCGGCCTGATCGTCGGGGTGGGCGTGCAGCGCGCCAACGACAGCGAAAAGTGCTGGATGTACTTCCCCGAAGACACCAGCCCATACTATCGCGTGACTTACCTCTCGAACTACTCGCCCTTCATCGTGCCGCAGGATGCCGACTACTTCCTGCTGCTTTCGGAGACGAGCTACAGCGAGCATAAGCCCGAGGACAAAAACACGATCGTCGATCGGGTGATTCAGGGCTTTCTCAAGACAAAACTGCTGGAACCGTCCGACCTGGACCGGTTGATGTCCACCTACGTCATCGACGTGGACTACAGCTACCCCGTCCCGACGCTGGATCGCAACCTGGCCCTGGGCACGATTCAACCCTACCTGATGCAGCACGGCATCTACAGCCGCGGCCGCTTCGGCGCCTGGGAGTACGAGATCGGCAACATGGACCACTCGGTGATGCAGGGCGTGGAACTGGTCAATCGCTGGCTGTTCAACGAGCCGGAAGTCACCTGGAAGGACTTCGCCCACGTCGCGGAGGCGCATGCGCCGCTGCACGTCAACGGAGCCGCCGGGAACGGCGCAGTCCCGAACGGCGTCGCGGTCAATGGCCAGGCGAATGGCGCACCCCACAACGGGGTGGCGGTCCACGACGTGACGGAGATGGTCCAGGCGAATTCCGGCGATGGGCATCCCATCGACTTCACGTCGAAACACGGGCACGGTCTGATCCGGACCGGATCGGCCACCTTCGACCCGGCGTCGTTTGATGCACCCTCTCCCAAGCAGCCGGGCGAGCCGTCCGCGCCCGACTCGCTTCCACGCCTGAACGAGTAGGGCATAGACGCTCACTCAGCCCCTCCCGCCGTCGAGCACATTCGCGGCAGGAGGGGTTTTTTTGCGTTGAGCTACCGCGAGGCAATTATTGACGAAAAATTGGGATTCTCATGACTTTCATCTTGAAAATTCCTCGTATAGTGGTTACTGAGGACCGCCGGAGTCACACCAAAACGAAGCCCGGCCGCGGACTACCACACCATCATGTCGCTTACTCTCTCTCAGACGCTCACCCCCGTCCGACTCCCAGAGTACAAAGGCACCATTTCCGTCTCATCCAGCCAGCGCTATTTTCAGGATGAGCAAGGCCTGGGCTTTCTGGTCATTGGCCAGAACGACGCCGTCACCTGGCCGGGGCTGGTCGAACTGTTCGATCAGACCTCTCCCACCGCGACCGAGGACTACATCGTCGACCTGCGCGCGCACGGCATCACCGTCAGCCGGGTCATGATGGAATATGCGCAGTTCGAGCGCGGCTACCTCGAAACTTCGCCCGGCGTCTTTTCACCTGCGGCCATCCGCTTCTGGGATTCGTTCATCGCCCTGGCGGAGCGACAGGGTCTCTACCTGCTGCTGACGCCGTATGACACCTTCTGGCAGGTGCGCAACTGGTCGCTCTATCCGTATTCGGCGGCGATGGGCGGCCCATGCAACAGCCTGCACGACTGGCTGACTGCGCCGGCCGCCATCGCGGCGCAGAAGGCGCGCTGGGATTTCATCATCGAGCGCTGGGGCGGGTCGCCGAACATCTTCGCCTGGGATTTGATGAACGAGATCGATCTCTACTGGGGCGGCACGCCGGCGGAGATTGACGCCTACATCACCGAGATGGCCACCTACGTGCGCGAGAAGGAATTGGCCGTGTGGGGCCGGCGGCATCTGCTGACCGTCTCGTCGGCGACGCCGATCCCGGACTCGGAGTTCGGCCAGGTGATCTACAACCACCCGCTGCTCGATTTCGCTACGACCCATCTCTACGTTGGGCAGGGAACGTGCACGCCGACCGACGGCGTAGAGTGCGCCGACGAGATGATCAGCGGCGTGCGCCTGTCGATGCAGACGCTCAGCCACCCCCGGCCGTATCTGGACAGCGAATCCGGGCCGATCTACGAGTGGATCAAGGACCGGGCGGTCGACCGCGAGTACCACCACAACATGAGCTGGGCGCATCTGATGGCCGGCGGCGCGGGGTCCGGCATGCGCTGGCCGTACACCGTCCCGCACTGCCTGCTGCCCGAGTTTCGCGAGAATCTGCTGGCGCTGGCCCGCTTCGCCGCGACGATCGACTGGTCGCGCTTCGCCAGCCGCAACGTCACCCAGCATCTGCGCGTCGACCGGCCGGGGATCATCAAGACCGGTTGCTCCGACCAGAAGACGACCGCGCTCCTCTGGCTCCTGGCCGACAGCCGCCTGCCGGGCACCATTTCGCTGAGCGGCGCCGGGGTCACGCTGGTGCATACGCTTCCGGACGGCCTGTACTGCGTCGAATTGTGGGACACGCAGATGGGAGTCGTCATCGAGGAGTGGGCGGCGACGGTGAGCGGGAAGAAGCTGACGCTGACCCTGCCGCCGCTGGAGTCGTCGCATCGCGATGTGGCGCTGGTGGTCCGCGCGGCGGGGTAATTGTCATCACCGCACGAGGAACGTAGGGGCCGACCCATCCAAATGTCGGCCCTTTTTGCTCGATCGGGACCCTAGCGCGAAGGGAAGGGCCGCTCCGTCCAGCTTGGACCGAGCACCTTCGGCTGATCCCCATCCCATTCAAAGCGATCGATGCACATCCGCCGCATGGTCTGCGCGGCATCCCAGGCATGGTAGACGATCCAGGCCTCGCTGCCATCGGGGGAGGTGGTAAAGGAATTGTGCCCGGGTCCGATGACGTGGCCTGGCACGGATTTCAGAATGTGTGCGTCATCTACAGGCGGCCGGGTGTAAGGCCCCAGCGGATGATCGGCGACGACGTAGGACACGCCGTAGTTCTCCAGCTCCCATGCGCCGCCGCTGTAGAAGCAGTAGTAGCGATCGCCATGCCGGCGCACGGCCGGACCTTCGACCGTGTGCCAGTCGTAGACTGCGCCGTACATGCTGCGCTGGGCGCGGAAGATGTGCCAGTCGGCAAACGGGCGCACGACGATGCGCGGCGCGCCGGCCAGCGAGGTCATTCCGACCAGACGGTCGACGACGATCCCTGTGCCGACGCGGTATTCGCCATCGAGGGTAAGGAAGTCCTTCGCGTAGAACAGGTACCACAGACCGTTGGCGTCCTGAAAGGGATGGGCGTCGATGGTGAAGGGCTCGTAGGGGAGGAGCGGCCCGCCGTGTTCGACGAAGGGGCCGGCCGGCTGGTCACTGATGGCGACGCGCAGCTGGTGGTCGCGGTCCTCGACGCCGCGCGCCGAGTAGTAAAGGTAGAACCTGCCGTCATGATGCGCCACTTCCGGCGCCCAGAACTCGTCGCCGGCGGTGGGCTGGATCGCCCAGCCGACGGGCTGCCAGTCCACCATGTTGCTCGACGTCAGGACGGGAAACTGCTGACCGTCCTTCGAGCCTGGCCCGGTGCCATAGGCGTAGTAACGGCCCTCATGTTTGAGGACAAACGGATCGGCAAAGGTGTGACCCACCACCGGGTTGACGTACGTATTCGGCACGAGCTTCTTCCCCTCAGAAGACTTCAGCGCGCCTCGTGGTTTGGCGCGATGGTCCCAGGCAGCATCAAATTGGACAGGCCGCAGTGAGCAGCGACGGAATGGCCGCGTAATTCACGGCGACGCGCACCAGATTGGCGTCGTACAGGCTCCAGGCCAGATCCGGAGATGTCTCGGGCGGCAGATTCGACTTGCGCACGGTGAAGCAACCGGCGAACATCTGCTCCGTCCCGGTGCGCGTCTGAACCAGCAGCACGGTCGGAACCGCCACATAAAGACTACCGGCCGCGCCCTCGATCCGGGTCGGCGGCTGGATGATCACCTGCGTCGAGAGCGTCTCGGCATAGCCGGCGACAAAACGATTGTAGTCGTTCGGTGGCGTTTCCCAATAGGCGTAGGCACGGGCATAGTCCTGACGATTCAGCGCGTCATAGTACGAGGCCAGCAGGTCGGCCGGACTGTCGCGATCGTTATAGCCCGAGTCGAACTGGGCCTGAGCAGGAAGGGCAAGAAGCAGAAGCGCGAGAAGGGCAATTTGAACCGGACGCCCCATGTTGGTCTCCTTTGTCTCCATGCCAACCTCCGCAAAGGAGATTGGAGTTTAGATCGATGCCATGGCCCCCGCCACCTGCGCATAGCGTTCCAGAATGGCCGTCCAGCCTTCGGGCGCATCGAGCGCGTTCCGGTATACCTCGCTCTCGCCGCCGTGCCATTCAAAATGGCGATGCTCGAACGAGACCCATGTCGAAGACTCGGTGTTCACGCTAAAGCGCACCTCGATCTCACTGGCCTTGGCCGGGTTCGGCTCCGGTTCACGGTGCGGGCTGATCTGCCAGCGCAGGATCAGCCGGTGAGGTGGTTCCCAGACCAGCACACGGCCCCAGTCAATCTCAAAGCCCTCCGGGCCACGCTCGAAGCAGCGGCCGCCGACCAGCGGTTCCATGCCGATGTAGACCAGCACGTCGTTCGACCAGGTGTATTCCGGCGGCCACCACAGCATCATCTGCTGGGTGAACAGGGCAAAGGCGCGCTCGTTGTCGAGCGGCACACTGAATACGCGCTCGATGGCGGCGATGGGCTGGATCGGCGCCATGCTGTGATTCGGTTCGCTGTTCATGGGCTGGTCCGTTTCATCCCCATGCGCTATCGCTTTACAAAACGCAGGATGCCGTAAATCGCCCCCATGACCAGCGAGGCCGGGATGGTCATGGCGAAGATCTGGCGCAGCCACTGCGGGCTGAGTTCGATCAGCGGCGTGAAAATGCTCGGCTTGGTGAGCGAGTCAAAATCGCCATGCACGCGCCCGCGGCCCGGCATGGGCTGGTACAGGTTGTCCATGCCGTTGTCCGGCTCGTCGGTGGTCTGCATGCGGAACATCGACTTGTTGGCGACCATGATCTGGTCGAGCAGGGCCGGGTTGAGCCGCTGGAGCATCCATAGGAAATGGCCGGCACCGCCGACATAGATCGTTCGCTGGGGGGATGCGGCCGCGCGGACGATGGACCGCGCGACCAGTTCCGGCGTGTAGACCGGCGGCACTGGCATCGGCTTGAGGCCGATTTTGGAGCGCGCATGGTTGAAGAGCGGCGTGTTGATGCCCGAGGGCAGGATCAGCGTGACGCGAATGCCGCTTGCCGCCGCCTGCTGCTCCATGCGCAGCGCCTCGGTATAGCCTTTGACGGCATGCTTGGAAGCGGCATAGACGGCCTGGAGCGGCAGGGCGCGCTGCGATTCGACCGAGCCGACATTGATGATCGTGCCCTGGCCCTCGCGCTTCATGTACGGGAGGGCGGCGCTCACCCCATGGACGACGCCGAGGAAGTTGGTCTCGATAATCCGCTGGGCCTCTTCGACGGTGGTGTCGTCCACGGTCGCATAGAGGGAGATACCGGCGTTGTTGACCCAGGTATCGATGCGGCCAAACACGTCGACAGCGGTCCGCGCCACGATTTGCACCTGCTCCCACTCGGAGACGTCGGCAGGCGCGATCAGGGCGCGACCACTGGTCCGGGTGATCTCGTGCGCCACGTCGTGCAGCGCTTCTTCGTTGCGCGCGACCAGCACCACGGCGGCGCCGGCCTGGCCAAACATCAGCGCTGCCTCACGGCCGATTCCGGAAGACGCTCCGGTGATCACAACGACCTGTTCGTTCAGTGGCCTTGGCATCTTGTGCCCTCCAGCGGCGTGGCCTTTAAGGATGCGGGATGCGCCGCGCTCTCACGGTCGAATAGTCGTGACTCCGACCACACGCAGTGGCCGCTCGACACACGGTCGAGGAGTCCAATTCTCAGGCTAGCGCATCGTCTGGCGCGTGCAATCCGCCACATGGCCCAGTCGTGATGGGTCACGGCGGCCGTTTTCAGACATTTTTCACGCAGATCTCGACCTGCGCCGGGCCGCCTTCATACTCCCAGCGCGCGAACGGGTCTATGATGTTCCCGAACCGATGTCACACGGAGGGGCCGCGCAGCCCGATCTGCCTCATGACGACAGCTTCATTGAACTCCGAGAACTCAGGCGCGAACCCAGGCGACGGGCTTATCCGGGCGCTGCTCTACAACGGCCTGACCCTCACGCAGATCCAACAGCTCCAGCCCGCCGACATCGACCCCGCGGCCAGCTGGATTCGGGTCGACGGGGCGGCCATACCTCTGACCGCGCAGACGCAGGCGGCGTTCGACCATTTCCAGGCCGCATCCGAGTCGTGGATCGACCCCGGCACGGTCGAGGCGGCGCTCGGCCGGATGGGGATCACCGAGGAACACGCACATCGTCAGCTTGCCGGCGCGCTGTGGATCACCTCGGAGGACACCCAGCTGATCACCAGCACAGTCGGCCTGGGCGAACCGCCGATCCTGCCGCTGGCGGTGACCTTTCCGTTCTCCATTGTCCACCGCCTCACACCCGACGACACGCATGAGATCGCGCTGGCCAGCCGGGCGGCGTTGCAGGCTGCCGCCGACTGGTTGGAGCGGGAGTGGTTCGCTCCGCAGCCTTCGCTGCGCCAGCGGCTGATGGGCGCGCTGCTGGAGGGCAAGACGATCTTTCTGCTGGCCAACACGGGCGTGAACGGCCTGAACCTCGTCTACAACCTGGTCATGGGGCGATTACTGTCTCCGGCGGCCTACAGCCAGCTGGCGCTGGTGGTCACCCTGCAACTGCTGATTGGCCTGCTGCCGAGTGCCTGGCAAACGGCCGCCGCTCGATACGGCGCCGGCTATGCCGCGCGCGACGACCGACCTGCCATCCTCCATCTCAAGCGCTTCGGCCGGCGCATGATGGTCGGCATCGGCGTCGGCGTGATGCTGGTGGGTCTGGTGAGCGCCGGGGCGCTGGCCGACGTCTTCCAGATGGACGGCTCATGGCTGCTGATCCCTATCATCCTGGTGGTGCCTTTCTTCATCACCGCGGCGGCGGATCGCGGCGTGCTTCAGGGGTTGAACAGCTTCTACTGGCTGACGGTCGCCTACGTCGGCGAGGCCGTCGCGCGGCTGGGGCTCGGCGTGCTGCTGGTGGCGCTGCTGCTGGGTACGACCGCAGCGGTGCAGGGCGCGGTCTGGGGCGTGGCTCAATCGATGCTGATCACCTGGTTCCTGGGCTGGCTGGCCCTGCGTCACCTGCCGCGCGAGAAGCCTGCGGCCGGCCCGCACCCGGATCAGGCGGCATGGCTGCGCCTGACTGGCCTGACGCTGACGGCGCTGATCGGGCAGGCGCTGATCACCAACGGCGACTTTCTGCTGGTCAAGTCGCTGTTCGCCCCGTCCGACTCCGGTCTGTACGCGGCGGTGAGCGTGCTGGGGCGCATCGCCTACTTCGGCGCGCTGCCCCTGACGATCGTCATGGTGCCGCTGTTCGCGCGGCGGCAGGCGCTCGATCAGCCGACCCGGCCGCTGTTTCTGATCATGCTCGGCGGTGGGGCGGTTTTCTGCACGGTCCTGCTGGGCATCGCGACACTCTTTCCGACGCTCATCCTGAACCTGTTCTACGGCGACGCCTATCTCGGCGCGGCCGGCCTGCTGCCCATCTACACGCTGGCCGCCTCGCTGTACGTGATCGTCAATCTGGTCATCACCTACCGCGTGGCGCTCGGCAAGGGCGGGGAGACCGTGCTGCCGATGATCGCCGGGGTGGCCCAGGTCATCGGCATTCTGCTGTTCCACGAGAGCCTGCAGCAGGTGATCCTCGTGCAGGTGGTGCTGATGTCGGTGCTGATGGTGACCGTGCTGTGGCGCGGGCTGAGGGCAAATTGAAAGGACTCTGAACCTCACCCCCAACCCCCTCTCCATGCTGGAGAGGGGGCTCAATCTGGTCCAGACGATCGGGGATCTGCGCGACCGGTTCCCCCGCTATGGCGAGCTTGCTCGCATGCCTGCGTGGGACAGAGGGACAGGGGGTGAGGGGCTGAACCGCGCGCCTTCAGAAACACACTCTCATCTCTCATTACTCTTCGTTTGAAAACTCTACCCCGTTGACCACGAAGTGTATAGCATTCCGGGTGTAGACTTCATCCAGAACGTCGCAGCAGTGGTGGTTGATTGACCATACCACTGCATTCGGGAAAGCAATCTGTGCGCACGGGCCGCTGGTTTCGTCACAACCAACTCCTCATCCTGGCCATCATCGGTACCCTGACCCTCCACGGTGTGCTGCTGATGCGAGGCTCCTATGTCTCGACGTATGACGCCTGGGTCCATATCTTCTTCGGCGACCATTATGCCCGTGCCTGGTGGAGCCTGTGGGAGCCGCGCTGGTACACCGGCTTCACCATGGCCAGTTACCCCCCGCTCACCCACCAACTGATCGGCCTGCTTTCGAAATTCATGACCCTCCCCGGCGCTTTCGGCGTCATCATCGTCACGGCGTCGGGGCTGACCACACTCGGCGTCTATCGCTTCAGCCGGCTGTGGGTGAATCACCGGGCAGCCAGCTATGCGGCGCTGCTGACGGTGTTCAGCAGCAGCATCGCCGAGACGATCCACGTCTTTGGCCAGCTTCCGACCATGTTCGTCATGGGCGTCATGCTCAACGCGCTGCCGTTCGTGTGGTACTGGGTGATGGACGGGCGGGTGTCCAACCTGCTGCGCGCCTGGGCCTTGCTGATGGTGGCGGCGGCAGGGCATCACGTCACGACGCTGTTCGGCATGGTCTTCTTCAGCGGTCCGATTCTGGCGACTACTCTGCTGCGCCTGTTCCGCTCGCCCTGCGAAGACGAGCCGGAGATCGACGCTTTCAGCCTGCGCTTCAGCGTCCTCCGCCGCTTCGTGGTGCGCCGCACCGGCCGGGTGTGGGCGGGTATCGTCCGCGCCGGGATATTTGGCGTCGGGCTGATCGTCACGCTGGTGATCACCGTGCTGCCATACTGGCTGTGGAGCCGCAGCGATCCAATCACGCAGATCACCATCCCACACGCCAGCCGCGACAGCTTCATCGTCAACTCGGCCGCCGGGCTGGTCTTCTTTCTCATCCCGTGGGGCGTCCTGATGTTCGTGCTGCCCTATGCGCTGTACAAGGCCTTCACCGGCAAGAATTGGATTCTCGGCGCCTCACTGGCCGGTCTGAGCTTCGTAGGTACGGGCGGCACGACGCCGCTGCCGGCTCTGCTGCTCAAGGGCTCCTTCTATATCCTGACGCTGGAGCGCTTCACCTTCTGGGCGACGATCGTCATCCTGCCGTTTGCCGGCCAGTTCATCGAGAGCCTGGTTCACGGCCGGCTGGGCCGCTGGATCACCGGACATTTCGGCGTCTGGGTGCGGAACATGTTTCTGACCGTGTTCGTCGTCGCGCTGATTGCCATCGCGCTGTTCACGGCCAACCTGACTCAGTTCCGCAAATTTCAGCCGGCGCCGATCGACATGGGGCCGATCGTCGAATTCCTGGCCAAGGACAACCACGACAAGTGGCGCTACATGACGCTCGGCTTCGGCGACCAGATGGCGTGGCTGAGCGCGCAGACCACGGCGCTCAACGTGGAGGGCAATTATCACAGCGCCCGCCGTCTGCCCGAACTGACCTCGACGCCGATCGAGCGGCTGGACGGCGCGAAGTACACGGCCATTCCCGGCCTGGGCAGTCTTCAGGCCTTCGTGACCAACCCGCAGCGCTACAACCTCAAGTACATCTTCGTCAACGATGCCTTCTACGAGCCGCTGCTCTACTTCGCCGGATGGCACCGCCTGGGCCGGCTGGACAACGACGTGCAGGTGTGGGAACGGGCCGACGTACCGCCGCTGCCCGCCTCGATTCCGGCGCAGATCTACCCGGCCTGGCAGCGCCTGATATGGGGCACACTGCCGGTGGGCAGTCTGGTGGTGACGGCGGTCGTGTTCGCCTTCACGACGATCGCCGTGGCCCGCGGCTGGTCGTTCGACAAGCTGCCGCTGGTGGGCAAACTGTTCCGCCGGCGCTGGCTGGCCCGCATCCTGAGCGAACCGGGCCGACCGCCCGTGCCGTCCCACGAAGAGTGGCAGATCTGGCGTCTGCTGCTCGACCGCGTTGTGCCCCGCCTGCGGCTGACGCCGCTGGCACGGCGCTCGCTCTATGGCGCGGGACTGGCCCTGCTGGTGCTGGCCATCGTGGCCGGGTCGTTCTTCCTGCTGCGGCGCAAAGCGGTCGCCCCGGAAACCATCCTGCTCAACTACTACGACGATCTGGACTTCAAGCGCTTCAGCAGCAGCTACACCTGGCTGGCCACCGACCTGACGGACGAGGAATATCTGCGCTGGCTGTCACTTCAGGGCGGCATTCTGGCCTCGTTCGCCAAGCTGGAAAACCTCTATATCGACATCAAACCGACCGACAGTGCCGACGTGGTCACGGCAGATGTCACCGCCGAATGGCTGACCGCCCTGGGCACCTACCCGGTGAAGGACAGTTATACGCTGGAGCAGACGCCGCAGGGCTGGCGCATCCGCTTCGACGTGGAGGCGCCGCCCATCCCGCGCGAGACGCTGATGGTCCAGTCGCAGACCACCTTCTACCTCGATACGCCGCTGACGCCCCTGGAAGAGGGGGCACTCACGCGCGGCGTGCTGGACCGCACACTGCTCAGCGTCTCCGACGTGCGCGCCGTGTATGACCCGGTGACGCCGATCAGCTTCACGCCGGAGAGCTACGACGCCGGGCGCATCGTCGGCCGCTTCGAAGGGCTGATCAGTCTGGTCGGCGCCGTGCGCAACAACGATTCGTTCCCGGCGCAGGTGACGCTGACCGGCATCCTGCGCGACGCCGATGGCAACCGGCTGGCGGAAACCAATGTCATGGATGTCGCGGTCCACCAACTGCTGCCGGGGGAGAGCGCGCTGTTCCGCATCGACTTCGCCGGCGCCGACGCCTCCAAGATTCTCGATCTGGAGCAGATCGCCTCGGCCCAGGTGATCGCCCAGGGTGTGCCGACCGCCTACAACCTCGAACGGCCGCTGGTCCTGGTCGGCGGCGATACCCTGTACAACGCCAGCGCCCGCGCCGTCGATATTCCGCGCGTACTGGTCGGCTACGAAGACGAGGATGGACTGCGTTGGGTGAGGGCGGTCACGCTGACCACGGCGCTCCGGCCCGGCCAGTCGGCGGCGTTTGAACGTCCGGGCATCCCGGCGCGGCTGGTCGATCTACCGTTCAACGTCGAAGTGGCAGGCGCACGCCTGACCGAATGGACGGGCGATCTGCCCACCCTGGTCATGAATGGATACAGCCGGTGAAGCGCCGGGCCCGTCCGCCTCGTCCCCCGGCCGGCCCGCCTCGCACCCGTCGCCGGTTCCACCTGCCGCGCGTGCCTCGACTTCGACTGCGCAGGCCTCAGCTTCGCTTCCCGCGTCTGCGACTGCATTTGGCCCGGCCACATTTGCGAAGACCGAACTTGTCGCGGCCGCGTCTGGCCCGGCCGCGCCTGCCACGGGGGCGGAGACTCATCCTGGCGCTGGCAGCGATGCTGGTCGTCGGGCTTCTTGGCGTTGCACTCGTGTTTCTAGCGCCACGTCTGCTCAGCCGTTTCCGGCCGGCCGCGCCGATTGCCTCCACTGCGGAGCCGACCGTCGAGGCTACCGAGGAAGCGAGCGGGGGATCGCTGCCGAGGCGACGGCCGAGCCGACTGACATCCCTGACGCCGTGATTGTGTCCGCGCCGCGGGCCGTCAATGCCGGGGCGGCCTGGTCCGTCGACATCGAAGTCGTCAGCGGCGCGGCCGGCGAAAGCGTCGATCTGCTGCTGTTCAACGGGCTGACCACGCTGCACCAGGGGGTCGTCACCGGCACCGGCGGCGTCGCCCGCTGGAGCTTCGCGGCGGGCGCCGTCACCCAGGCCGGGGAGAGCGTGCTGATCGCCCGCTACAAAGGTCAGGAATCGCGCCAGACGGTGACGGTGCGTCCCGGCCGCGCGGAGCAGGCCGATGTACTGACCACGGCCAACGGCCTGCGCGCCTACGGCGACGGCCGCGCCATGCTGATCGGTCTGCTGCGCGATGCACTCGGCAATCCGCCGCGCGCGATGACCCGCGCCAATCTGCACGTGCGCTACCCGGATGGCGTGGAAGCTGAAACACCGCTGGATCTTCGGGCCGGCCTGGGGTGGACGTGGGTCGAAAGTCAGGGCGAGCCAGGCCGCGTGCGCGTCGACGTCACAGGCGACAACACGGCTGCTGCCAGCATCGAACTCCAGCAGCTTGCCGGCGAGACGGAAGCGGTGTCGTTGGCGATCGCGCCCGACTGCGTTTCAGCGGGGGGCCGTGATGTGATCCGTCTGGTTGCGCAAGCGAGCGATGGCAATGGCTTCACGGTGGTCGACGGCACGCTGATCACCTTTACATTCCGATCCGGGTCCGGTCGCGGCCAGACGGCGAATGGACTGGCTTCGCTCAACCTGCCGGCGCCGGCCGAGCCCGGACGCTACCGCTACTGGGCGCAGGTGGGCGATGCCCGGTCGGCGACGGCCTGGCTGCGCGTGACGGAAGGGTTGTGCCGGTGAGCAAGAACACCGTCAAGCTGATCATCTTCGTCGGCGCGCTGGCGCTGCTGATCCCCGGCAGCCTGATCGGTTTTCGGACGCTGAGCGACTTCATCGCCGCCTTCAACAGCGGGGCCGACCCGGCCTCGATCTTCCGGGGCCACCAACTGGCAGTACCCGAACGGGAAGAGGCGCGCTGGCTGAGCTTCGACGCGGAGGGCAGTGCGCCCAAACAGGTCGAGCGGGAAGAGCTGATCTCGGCTTACTGGCTGGCCTGGGAATCCCTGGTCCGCGCACACGAGACGGGCGACCCGGCTGATCTGCCCACCTATTGGGCAGGGCCTGCGCTGGACGCGGCGCGGTCGGCGATCGCCGGAGGGCAGACGATCTTCACCCATGACGGCCACCGGCTGCGCCTGCTCTTCTTCAGCGATGATTCCAGCGTGGCCCTGCTGCGCGACGAGAATTTCCACTATACGCAGACGATCGCGGGGACGCCGGTGACGCTGACCGCGACCGCCGAAGTCGTGATGACCCTCGACAACGGATTCTGGCGCATCCGCCAGTACATCCTGGACTTCTCTAGCACGTAGCACCTTTCACGATTAATTCACAATAAACCTATATTCTTCGCAGCCCATCCCCGCCTATACTAAATTTATGACTTCGTAAGGTTGCGACGAGACCATGCTTCAACGCCCAAACTTCCGTACGACATTCCTCCCCCTGATCCTGGCCGTGCTGGCATTGGCTGTCCTCAATGTGGGACTGTACACGCGGCTGCGCGCCAGCGGCCCCCCGCCGGCGCTGGCGCTTCCCTACAGCGCCGATTTCACGCAGGATGAACGCCAGCGTTACACCGCGTTTGGCGGCGACTGGGAAGTTCGAGATGAGACGCTGGTTCAGCTCAGCACCAGCGGCTATGACCTCGGCATCGTCATCCCGGTCGATGTTCCCGACAATCAGCCCTACACCTTTTCGACTCGGCTGAAGCTGCTCGGCGGGGCGATGGGCGGCGGCTTGCTTTTCAATGCGCAGCAGAACACCGCCCGGCAGGCCAGCCACATGGCGCGCTTCAACGTCGCCGACGGCCGGCTGTATCTGATCTATGGTTATTTCGATGAGACGGCTTTCCAGGGCCAGGGCAGCGTCGTTCTGAACATCGATCCGGCGGACGCCGAGTGGCACACCCTGACGGTACGCGTCACGCCGAGCGGCTACACGCTCCTGGTGGATGATGGGGTCGCCGCCGAGAATATCGCGCTGCAAACCAACGGCGGCGCGGTAGGGCTGGTGACTTCGACCTCGCAGGTGGCCTTCGACGACGTGCAGGTGGCCGCGCTGACCGACGCCGATGTGGCCCAGGTTGCGCAGGCGCCCACGACCGCGCCGACGGAAGCAGCACCCGCGGCCACGACCGTCCCGGCGACGGAAGCGGCACCTCCGGATGCGACAGCAGCGTCGACAGTCATCGACGAGGCGGCCCGTCTGTTCGGCGACAGCTTCGAGGGTGGCTCTGGCGAACTGCTGTGGCAGCCGTTCAGCGGTTCGTGGGAAGTGCGCGAGGGCGCCTTCGTGCAGACGAACGCCGAAGGCTTCGACTTCAGCGCCGGCAGCCGCGATCCGTTCCCGACGCTCCAGGCCTTCCGCGTCACCCTGCGTCACTTGCAGGGCGTGGGCGGCGGCGTGCTCTTCAATATGGCGCGCCCGGACTCGCTGGCCGGCGCGGTGCTGGTGCGCTACATCGACGTCGATACCCTGACCTGGGGCTACTTCACCGCTGAGGGCGGCTTTGTCGGCCTGGACGGACGGACCGTGCCTGCGCCGGGGGACGCGCCTCATACGATCGGCATTGTCCTCGATCCGCCGTCCTCGACCTACAGCATCCTCGTTGATGGCGCGACGGTGGCCGGCGGTATCGCCTACCAGCCCGCAGGGCAGCACATCGGCCTGACGACTTCTCAGAGTTCCGTCGCCTTCGACAGCGTCGAGGTCTTCGGCGGGACAGCAGTCTCCCCTGCCGAGGTCGGTCCCGCAGAGACGACGAGCGAAGCCGTGACGACAAGCGAAGCCGTCGTGACGACCGCCATCGACCTCTCGACCATCACCGGCGCCTGGATTAACGAAGGCGGCGTGATCACCCAGTCGAGCGAAGCGGCCGTGGACTCGATCGCCGGCGTTGGCGTGGCCGCCGAAGTGTTCGCGGTCAACGTGACGATCCTGCTGCCGGAGGGCATCGACGATGCCGGGGCCGGGCTGGTGTTCCACATGCAGGGGCGCGACGCGCAGGCGGGCGGGCAGATGGTGCGCTTCGCCAGCGGCGGCCGCGAGATCTTCTGGGGCAGCTTTGACGCCAGCGGCGCATTCCAGGGGCAGGGCGGCGCTCCGCTCGACCTGGCGCCCGGCGTCCCCCACGCGATGACCATCCGCGTTCGGGCCGGGGCATTCGACATCGCCGTCGACGGCGAGACGCTGGTGACCGACGTTCCACTCGCCACGACTTCCGGCTGGATTGGCCTGGTCGCCTTCCGCGGGCCGGTGGTCTACTCCGATTTCGTCCTCACGCTGGAAGGTGGCTAACTCCATGCAGGCAGTGCAGCAGTTTCGCAAAGTGTCTGGGGGCGGCGTCTCGGCGCTCGTCCGCCTGTGGAGCGCGCCGCAGTACTACTGGATCACGCGGCCCCTCCTGGCCTTCCTGATCACCCGCGTCGTCGTCTTTCTGTCCGCCTATCTGGCCGAGATCGCTATCCCTGGGATGGCCGGCGATGGTCTGTACCATGTCAACCCCAACAACGTCTTTCTGGACGTGTGGGCCCGCTGGGACAGCGCCTTCTACCTGTCGATCGTGCAGCGAGGATACTTTTTCCAGGTTGGCGTGCAGAGTTCGGTGGCCTTCTTCCCGCTCTACCCGCTGCTGACCAGTTTTCTCGCGCCCACGGTGGGCGCGCTGGCCGCCGGCGTGATCGTCAGCCATCTCTGCCTGCTGGGCGCGCTGATGTTCCTGTACCGCCTGACCGAGTTCGAGTTCAAGGATGCGGGCACGGCCTGGCGAGCGGTCTTCTACATCGCGGCCTTTCCGACGGCCTTCTTCTTCAGCGCCGTCTATACGGAAAGCACCTTTCTCCTGTTCTCGGTCGCCACGTTCTACTTCGCGCGGCGGCGGCTGTGGGTCTGGGCGATGCTGTTCGGTATCCTCTGCTCGTCGTCGCGAATCGTCGGCTTCGTCATGGTCGGCATCGTCGGGCTGGAATGGCTGGCGTCGCACGGCTGGACGCTCGGCACGATCTACAAGCCGCAAGCCTGGCGCAATCTGCTGAAAGCGCTGCGCACCGACTGGCTGAATCTGATCCTGATCTGCCTGATCCCGCTGGGCATGTTCAGCTACATGATGTTTCTGTACCAGACCTTTGGCGACCCGGTTGCCTTCTCCACGACTCAGGCGGCCTGGGGGCGCGAAACGCTCGGCTTCTGGACGATCATCGCGCGCGACCTGGGCGGCCTGCTGCGGGGGAACTTCCTCACCGGCAACATCTGGTATCACGTCGCCCTGGATCTGGCTGCGTTCTTCGCGGTGGTTTTCGCTGCCGTCGTGCTCTGGCGGCGGCTGGGTGCGAGCTACGCGCTCTACTGCCTGATCTCCATCGTCATCCCGGCGTCGAGCGGCTCCGGCAGCCTCAGCCGCTATGCACTCGTCGTCTTTCCGCTGTTCATGCTGTTGGCGCATTACGGCCGGCATCCCGCCCTCGATCGCGCGCTGACCATCGGGTTCAGCGTGTTCCTCGGCGTGCTCACAACCGTTTTCGTCAACTGGGTTTTCGTCGCCTGAATCTTCGCCGTCAAGTCGCTTGCAAGGAGAAAGAGCAGCCCGTGTCCTACGAGAATTATGAACGCTGGAAGAAGACGCCGGTCAGCGGCGAGCCTTTCTTATCGATTGTCATCCCGGCGTACAACGAAGAGGTGCGCATCATCCCGACGATCGGGGCGATCGCCTCACACGTGTCCGACCTGGGCTTTCCCTGGGAGCTGCTCATCGCCGATGACGGCTCGAAAGACAGCACGGTCAAGCTGACGCAGGAGCTGGGATTTGCCAACCTGCGCGTGCTGATCGCCGAACGCAATGGCGGCAAGGGCAGTGCCGTGCGCCGGGGCATGCTGGCGGCGCGCGGGAAGTACGTCCTGTTCGCCGACGCCGACAACTCCACGCCGATTGAAGAAGTGACCCGGCTGATCGCCAAGCTGGACCAGGAGGGCTACGACGTGGCCGTCGGCTCGCGGGCGGCGGAGGGCGCCTCGGAAGGCAAGAAGTCGCTGCTGCGCCACATCCTCAGCGGCGGCCTGCGCACCATCGTCCGCTACGGCCTGCGCATCAAGGTGCGCGACACGCAGTGCGGCTTCAAGATGTACACCCGGACCGCTGCACAAAAGCTGCACACTGCGCAGACGATCAACGGCTTCTCGTTCGATCTGGAAGTGCTGTATCTGGCTTTCAAGCTGGGCTACAAGGTTGCCGAAGTCCCTGTGTCGTGGATTGACGCGCCGGGTTCGAAGGTCGATGCTCGCAAGGAAGTCAAGCGCTTCGTCAAGGATATCTTCCGCATTCTTTCCAACGATGTCAAAGGCGTTTACGCCCAGAGGTTAGCCGCCGATGCGCCTAGTGATAGTGTCCACGTACCCGCCTAGCCGCGGGTCGCTCAACGAGTACGCCTACTACTTTGTCGATCACCTGCGATGCAAGCCGGAGGTGGACGAAGTTGTCCTTCTGGTCGACGAACTGCCCGACGGAGCCACGTACCCGGAACCGCCGGAGAAGGTGCGGATCATCCCCTCCTGGCGCTTCGGAGCCATGGACAATGCCCTGCGCATTCGCCAGGCAGTGATCGACGTCGACCCGGACGCGGTGCTGTTCAACATGCAGTTCGCCACCTTCGGCGACAAGCGTCTGCCGGGGGCGCTCGGCCTGTCCGGGCCGGCGCTGGTCAAGAGTGCAGGCTATCCGGTCATCGCCCTGATGCACAACATCATGGAAACGGTCGACCTCAGCCGGGCGGGCTTTGGCGCCAACCCGGTCATGGAGCGGATCACGCGGACGGCCGGCGATATCTTCACCCGCTTCGTCCTGAACTCCGACATGGTAGCCGTGACCATTCCCAAGTACGTCGAGATTCTGGAGAAGAAATACGGCGCGAAGAACGTCTTCCTGGCCCCGCACGGCGCCTTCCAGGATGTGCCGGCGCCGACCTTCGACGATGCGCCGCAGCTCCTGCGCATCATGACCTTCGGCAAGTTTGGCACCTATAAGAAGGTCGAGACGCTGGTCGAGGCCTTCCGAATCCTGCGCGCGCAGCTCCCGGATACGGCGATGGAACTGGTGATCGCCGGGACGGACAGCCCCAACTCCGCCGGCTACCTGGCGGGCGTGAAGGCGCAGTACGCCGATGTGCCGGACATCGTCTACACCGGCTATGTGGCTGAGGAGGACGTGCCGCGCATCTTCACCGAGGCGACCGTCGTCGTCTTCCCGTACAACAGCACCACCGGCAGCTCCGGCGTGCTGCATCAGGCGGGCAATTATGCGCGCCCGGCCGTCCTGCCCGATCTGGGCGACTTCGCCGAGCTGATCCGCGAAGAGGGCTACACCGGCGAGTTCTTCGAGCCGGAAAACGCCGCCAGCCTGGCCGCCGCCATCCGCCGCTACTGGGAGGACCCCGAGAAGCGCCGCCAGGACTCCATGCAAAATTACCTCTCGTCCGTCGGCATCCCGATGAGCGAGGTGGTCGATTGGTATCTGCTGCACATTGAACCTCTGCTGAAAGCGCGCGCGGCGCAGCAACCCGCGTAGGAGAAACCGCAATGGATATGAAAGTCACTGCTGACGGGCACGTACAGGTCATCGCGCTGGTCGGGCGCTTCGACGCCTTCGAAACGGCGCAGATTGTGAAGTGGTTCGAGGTGAACGTCACCGATCAGCAGAAACACGTCGTCGTCGATCTCAGCGGCGTCGGCTTCCTGGACTCGGCGGCGCTGGCGTCGCTGGTCAAGGGCATGAAGCGCTGTCGCGAGCGGGGTGGGGATCTGGTACTGTGCAATATGCAGCAGGCCGTCCGCATCATCTTCGAACTGACCGGCCTGGATAAGGCCTTCAAGATCGTCGAAACCAAGGAAGGGGCCGTCAGCGCCTTCGCGGCATGAGCAGCGAGCAGATCGTCCGGCAAATCGCCTCCATATGGGCGCGCGAACTCACGGCGCTGGCCCAGGCATGGCAGCAGGCCGGCGCCGGTTGTCTGGCGCTGGTCGATCAGGCCGCGCCAGGCCGGCCCTTGTTCGTGCACCCGGCCCATACGCCCACCGACGCCTGGGCGCAGAGCGTCCCCATCCCTTCGCGACGCTTTCCGGGGATGCGCCTCTGTATTGGCCGCCTGCCCGCCGGCGCCGCCGAGGTCTGGTCAGAGGTGCTGAATGCCAACGCCCGGATGATCGCCGGATTCTTCGAGCGCGAGTATGAACTGGAGGCGCTCACTGCCGAAGTCGTCAATTATCAGGATCTGGTACTGGCCCTCTACGAGCTGAACAACGCGCTCAGCCGTCCTCTCAGCGTACCGCAGATGCTGGGCACGGTGCTGGAGCATATCTGCCATCTGACGAGCGCAACGGGCGGCGCGGCGGTGGTCAGACACCCGATGGAACTGATCCACCGCGTCAAGGCTGGCCTTTCGGACGAGGCGTTGAACGTCCTTTTCGAGACGGTTACGCAGACCGGAGGGCGTGTCGCCGACGCGCGCGAGGACGGGCAATCGGTGTTGTGTCTGCCTCTGTTTACCCCGGAGCGTCACGGCAACGTCGATGCCGTCATGGTTTTGCTCAGCGATACGCCGCTTCGCTCGCCGGAGATCAAGCTGGCTGTGGCCATCGTTCAGCAGTCGGGCGTGCATCTGGAAAACATCATCCACTTCGAGAAGCGGGTGGCGCAGGCGCGCATCCAGACCGAAATCGAGCTGGCCCGCACCATGCAGATGCGGCTGCTGCCGCGTAAGCCGGTGCAGCTTCCCGGCATCCAGATGTGTGGGGCATCCAACGCGGCGCACGATGTCGGCGGGGATTTCTTCGATTACATCGCCACCCCGGGCGCACCCTTCGTCTTCGCTCTCGGGGATGTGAGCGGCAAAGGGCTGCCGGCGGCGCTGGTCATGACCATGACGCGCACGGCCATTCGCAGCGCGGCGGCTGTCAGGCCTGAACCGGTCTCGATCCTGAGTCGGGTGAACGAGGACCTATACGACGATTTCACCGAGCTGGACAAGCTGACGACGGCCTTCGTCGGCACGATTGGGGCCGGCGGCTGCGCCATCACCTATGCCAACGCCGGTCACTCGCCGATCGTGTACACTGCGCCCGACGAAACAGCGCATATGCTCGAAGCGGACGCGCCGCCTCTGGGTGTCCTGCCGTTGTATCTGGGCGACAGTCATACGCTGGAATTCGCGCCCGGCGGCGTGCTGATCGTCGCGACGGACGGGTTTGTCGAGGCGGAGAATGAGGCAGGCGAGATGTTCGGCTATACGCGATTCATGGATCTGATCGATTCAGTCAAGGCCATGAGCGCGGAAGCGATCATGCAGGCCCTGTTTGAGTCGGTGATCGCGTTTCGTGGCAGTGTCCCACAGGGAGACGATCAGACCATGGTGGTGATTAAGTCTATCGACCCGGCGGCCGGCTGAGGGCATCTCGCGTCGATATCAGAGCGAATCGGAAGGTAATCGGTAGTGGCCATGGAAGTGAATTGGACGATGGACCGTGCATGAGTGAGATCATTCGGTTTCAGTTGGAACTTCCCGCTGTGCATCGTTTTCTGAACGTGCTGAGCGGGTGTCTTTCCGAGCTGCTCAGCCGCGTCGATGGAATCGAGAACCGCGATGCCGTGGTGTACCAGCTTCAGCTTGCGGCGCAGGAGGTTTGCGCCAACATCGTCGACCATGCCTATGAAGGGCGGACCGGCGAGCGGCTCACAGTCGGGATTGAGGTCGACGAGGCGTCGGGCTGGCTGCGCGCGACGTTTGTGGACACTGGCCGCGCTTTCGATCCTCGGTCCGCGCCGGATGCGATCGACGAGCCGAGTGACGGGGGCATGGGGCTGTTCCTCATCGAGCAGTTGGTCGATCAGGTGGAGTATCGACGGGAAAGCGATCGGAATCTCTGGATCATCACGAAAACCCTTGTTTAGCGAAGACCCTGCGACGCAGTTTTCTGCTGCGCACGGCACTTGAGTGAAGGAAAGTCATCAATGGAAGTACAGATCAACGAACGCGTTCTGCGGGTGCAGGTTGTCGCTTTGACTGGACGGCTGGATGCCTTTAACGCGCCCGACTTGCGGGCACGGCTGCAAAGTCTGCTCGATGCCGGAGAGAAGTATTTTGTGCTGGACCTGCAAGCGCTGACGTTCATGGACAGCGCGGCGATGGCGGTGCTGGTCAGTCTGCTCAAGCAGTCGCGCACGGCCGGAGGCGGGGTGAGCCTGGTCAAGCCGGCCAATGAAGCCGCGCTGCGCATTTTGCTTCTCACCAAGTTCGACCGCGTCTTCCACATGTCCGAGAATGTGGATAACGCCGTGCGCGAGGTGCTGGCATGACCAGCATCCTGGTGGTCGACGATTACATCGTGCAGCAGCGCGTGCTGCGGCAGGTGCTCAGCAGCGCCGGCTACGATGTGACCGTTGCAGGCGACGGCATGGAAGCGTTGGAGTACCTGGCGGCGGAACAGTACGCCCTGGTCATCCTGGACATTGCCATGCCGGAGATGGACGGCATCGAGGTGCTGAGCCGTATGCGCGACCGCGAACCGACCCGCGCGCTTCCGGTCATTATGCTGACGGCCAGCGGCGAAGAAGAAGCCAAAGCCATCGCGCGCAAAGCCGGCGCAGACGCTTTCCTGACCAAGCCGGCCAGCTCACATGAGATCATCGCGACCGTGCAAGGCATGATAGGTGAAGCAGGATGAACCGCGACTCGCTCGTTCGAGAAGGTCAGAATATCCGCAGACTGCGCGTCATGATCGATGCGCTGCCCTCTCCGGTACTGATTGAGGACGAGCACCGTTCGCTGCTCTGCGTGAACCAGGCGTTCTGCAAGATGTTTGCGATAGGCGGTGACCCGGAGGACCTGATCGGTGTCGACTGCGCGGTCGCGGCAGAGCGCTCAAAATACCTCTTTGCCAATCCGGAAGGTTACATCGAGGGAATCGAGACCACCCTGGCGAACCGGAAGGCTGTCAGCGAAGAGACGCTGATGATGGCGGATGGCCGCGTCCTGCAGCGCAGCTATACGCCAATCTTCCTGGACGACCAGTACCAGGGGCACTTCTGGCAGTACGAGGACATCACCCACATGCGAATCGTGGCGCGTGAGCTGGAAGCCTCGCGCGATCGCGCCTGGGAAGCCTCTCGCCTCAAGTCCGAGTTTCTGGCCATCATGAGCCATGAGATACGCACGCCGATGAACGGCGTGATCGGCATGTCTGAACTGCTGCTGTCCACCAATCTCGATGACATCCAGCGCGACTACGCCACGGTGATCTATGAGGAGTCGCACGCGCTGCTGCGCATTCTCAACGACATCCTCGACTTCTCGAAGATCGAGGCGGGCAAAGTCGAGCTGGACCCGGTGCCGTTCTCGCTCTATGAGCTAGTGGCCAGCATCGCCGACATCACCCGCCACGAAGCGGCGCGCAAAGGTCTGGCCTTGCAGCTGCATCTCCCGCCGGATGTGCCGATGCTGTATGGCGATGGCGGCCGTGTGCGGCAGATCATCGTCAACCTGATGAACAACGCCATTAAATTCACCAAGCGGGGCGGCGTGTCACTGATGGTCGATGCTGCGCCTACGCCGGATAAGCGCGTGGCCCTGCGCTTCGACGTGCGCGATACCGGGATCGGCATCGCGCCGGACAAACTGGAAGCCCTGTTCGAGCCGTTTACGCAGGCGGATGGTTCGACCACGCGCAAGTATGGCGGCACCGGGTTAGGATTGGCGATCGTCAAGCGGCTGGTCAACCTGCTGGGCGGGCAGATCCAGGTCGCCAGCGAACCCGGTCGGGGTACGATTTTCACCGTACAGGTGCAGGTTGATCTGGCCTCGGCGCACATCGAGGAGTATGCCGATGAGACGCCCGGTCCGAACTGGCATGCAGCCCCGCCGCCGGTGGAGAGCTTCGATCGGCGAATCCTGGTGGTGGAGGACAATGCCGCCAATCGCATGCTGATCGTCGATTACCTGAACATGCTCGGCTATCAGAATCTCGATCTGGCAGAGGATGGCGACGAGGCCGTGCGCATGGTGCAGGCATCTCCGCATCCCTACGCGCTGGTCCTCATGGACTTGCAGATGCCACGCATGGATGGACTCACAGCCACCCGCCTGATCCGGCAGCATGAGGCCGGGCTCGACCGTCACACGCCGGTAGTGGCATTGACGGCTCACGCGCTGCCGGAGTACCAGACCGCCAGCCAGGACGCCGGAATGGACGACTTCCTGGTCAAGCCGGTGCAGCGCGCCAAACTGGTCAAGGTGCTGTCGAGCTTTCTCGGCGCTGGGCAGAGCGGCGATGATCAAGGGGCCGCGCGATAGAACTCCCGGACCTGGCCCGCGATGCGCGCGGCGGTCTCGGCATCCACACTGGCATCCACGGGCAGGTTGATGATCTCGCGGCTCAGCGCATCCGCGTGTGGCGTCGGCGGCTGAACGTTCTGCGGTGCCAGCGCAGCAGCCATGGCTTGCAGCGACGGATACCAGCGGGTCGCAGTCTCAATGCCATTTCCCCATAGAAACCTGAGCAGCTCGTTCCGGTCGGCGGCCGGGGTACGCAGCGGATATTTCCAGAGCGTCGTCTCCGGGGAGCAGGACAGCGTGTGGACTTCGGGCAGATCGGCGAACTGCGCGTCATAGAGGTTGGCCATGGCGGCGCGGTGGGCGAGGTTTCCCGCCAGCGCTTCGAAAGCTGCCGGGGCCGCACGCCACAAAGACGCGGGCGCTCGATAGTGCGTCAGCCGCTGGTAGAGGTCGAACAGCATTGTGTACAGGGCCGGCAGTCGGGGATTGGCCTCTTCGTACTGATGCATCGCCCAGTACAGCGATAACCACTGTTCGTCGAGCCCCGCCAGCGCGTCGCCATAGACCGGCAGCTTCGCCAGGAGCGCAGAGGCCGCGTCGAGCAGGGCCGGGTCGTCTGCCAGCAGCGCGCCGCCCAGTTCGAGATCGACAATCTTGCCGGCGCCGAAGCTGAAGACCGCCGCGTCTCCCCACGCACCCATTGGCCGGCCGTCGACGTTGCCGCCGAACGCCTGCGCCGCATCCTCGATCACGCGCAGATCGTGCCGCCCCGCCCAGGTGGTAATGGCCGCCATAGGGGCGGGCAGGCCGTACAGATGGCAGGGAATGACCGCCACAGGAGACTGGCCGAGGGCGAGGGCTTCCAGCGCTGCATCGAGGGTTGCCGGGGTGATCATCCCTGTCGTCGGGTCGGTGTCGACCAGCACCGGCTGCGCCTCCGCCAGCAGGACCGCCCAGAGCACGATGTAGCAGGTGTTGGCCGGGATCAGGACCGGGCGACCGGCTGCGTTGAAGACCCGAAGTGTCGCCCAGATACCGGCCGCCGCCCGCCCGAGCAGGAGCGCGCCGCCTCGGCCGGTCTGTCGACGCAGCAGGGCCGCTGTGAGCGTTTCGTTCAGTCGGTCAGTGGCGCGCATGGTGTCTCTCTTCGATCGTGGCGCCGATTATTGGCGAGCACCCCGCAGTCTGCAACCGCCACTCGTTCCACGGCCGGGTAATCGCCACAAATGCAACCCTTCGCCCATAACGATGCAAAACGTTTCGTAGGGGCACACCGCGGGTGCTCCGCGTCCCGATGCGCCGCCGGAGAGTAGTCTCCGGCTACCTAGCGGGGAAACCGACCGAGTCGGTTTCCCGGAGCGCTCATCCTTGAATTCGCGGGAGGACCCTCAGGGGGTCCTGAGTGGTCCGTTGCGCGTTTGCCCGGGGCGAATACCTCTCTGTCTGCGCGTCTTCCGTGTTTTCCCTTTTGATGACTCATCTTATTCGGACAAGCCTCAGCGTGTCCGCCCCTACGCCACCACGCGTGAGGGTCGGGGCGGGTGGGCAAACAAAACTTACCCGCACCCGCCCTCGGCAACCCTCATGCCTCATCTCTCATCTCTCGTCTCTCATTTCTCAACCGGGCACAAAGGTCTTGAGCACCGGGATGCGCTTCATGATCAGAATGACGATCACCGACAGGACCAGGGTGATCCCGGCCGTCAGCGGGATGCCGACCAGAGGCGACAAGGTCATGGCGCTGATCTTGAAGCCCAGCCGGCCGCTGCCCAGCAGTTCCATGATCAGCACGTGGACGAAGTAGACGCCCAGGCTGCATGAGGCCAGCAGCCTGACGCTCCAGCGGATCACGGCGAAGCGCTCGAAGATCGTCTCCCAGGGCAGGCTCTTGAGGAAGAGGAACATGGCCACGGAGACGATCACCATGTTGAAGCCCAGGTTGTTGAGGAAAAAGGTGTCAAGCCGGCCATCCTGGGCCATGGTCATCGCATGGACCGCGTATTCGGTCGCCAGCAGGGTGCCGACGACCACCAGCAGGGCGGGCAGCATCTGCTTCGGCTTGAGCGTGACGTCGCGCAGGTAGTAGCCCATCACGAAATAGCCGACGTAATTGGTCATGACGGCGAAGTCGATGCCGAACTGCACATTCAGCATGCGCGAGACGGCGGGCAGGAAGGTAATGGTGAGGAACCAGACGATCAGAAAATAGCGCAGGTTGGCGCGGCTGGCATTGCGGACGTAGACGCGCAGTACCGGCGTCGCCAGGTACAGCCCCAGGATCATCTGGATGAACCACAGATGATAGTAGACCGGCCCTTTCAGCACAGCATTGATCATCTGGGTGCTGTCCATCGTCTCGCCGTTGAACAGGATACGCCAGGCGAGATAGACCACCGCCCAGCCCAGGAACGGCACCAGTACCTTGAGGAAGCGCTTCCTGAAGAACTCGCCGAGCGGCTGCTCGCGTGTCATGTTGAGCAGCAGCATGCCGCTGACCAGCGTGAAGATCGGCGGACCGCCTTTGGAGAAGGCGTGGTACAGGTTGGAAATCCACCAGTCGATCGGCGCGATCGTGTTGTAGTGCGGCGCCAGCACTGACGCCACATGGATGAAGACGACAATCGACATGGCGTAGGCGCGCACCGGCTCGACAAAGGTGACGCGCTTGGCCCTCGCCGCTGCTTTTTCGGCCGCCGCCGTCGGCCGCTGGGTGCGGGTGCGGTAGCAACGGCTGTCGCGGCGATACCGGCGCCGACTGCTATATCGGATTGAACGGGAAGGTCAATCGCTTGCTGCATGAACACTTCTCTCTCTCGGACGGGAAGATCAGGTTTCGCCGGTGATGGCGAGACGGAAATTGGCAAAAGAGACGCCGCCGCCGAAGCTGAGCAGCCCGATCCAACCGCCGGCTGACCGGAGGGGGATACCGTTGAGCACCGCCGTGCCGTCCACGGCGACGTCGTACTGATCGGCCCGGACGTTGACGGTCAGCGTGTGGGTGCGCGCGTCACTCAGCGTCAGCGGTTGGCCGGCCTCGTACTGGAAGACGCCGCTTGCGTCGTACCAGCCCCACAGCAGTTCCTGACCGCCGCGGTGGAAGCGCACCATGTGGCCGCCCGCCAGATTCTCGCGCCCGCCCATGTGGAAGACCAGCCCGCCGCCCGCGTCGGGCGACGTGGCCAGTTCCGGCAGGGTGATGTCGATGCTGACGATGTAGCGCTCGGCCTGGATGCCGCTGGTCGTCAGGAAATCGCGCATCTCGGCCGTCCGCTGGGTGATCACGCCGTTTTCGGAGATCCAGTCACCACTGACGCCAGTGAAGGTGGTCTCCGGCGCCGCGCCCTGGATCGCCGCGGAGGTGAAGCGCACCGCCGCCTGGGAGACGGTCAGCGCGGCGTAGCCCTCGGCGCTGACCAGCGGGACACCTTCGGCGATGCTGCTCCCATCGAGCACGATGCGATAGGCATTGGTGTCGGCGCTGACTTGCAGGCGGTGTTCGCCGTTCCCCGGATCGGCCACGGCGGCCGTGCCCTGGGCCGCGAACGCGCCCGCGCCGTCGAACGACCCCAGATCAGCGTACCGGCGTCCAGATAGCGGGCGAGATGCCCGCCATTCACCCGGTCCGTCTGCGGCAGGTTGAACATGATGCCGGCCCCGATGCCGGTTTCGTGGGCGAAGCGGACGTCGAGCTGCGGCCCCTGGAAGGGCGCATCGTAGACCAGCAGATAGTCGAAGCCCTCGGCCTGAGTCTGGCGCGCGCTCCCTCCCTCCAACACCCAACTTCCGCTGACCGGACGCCAGCGCCCCGTTTCCCCGAGGAGGCTGGCGCCGGCAGCAGAAGCGTCCGCCGCGGATTGTGCAGGCGCGCCGGCTTGCGCAGGCGCGGCGGTGGGTTGGACAGGCGCCGAGGTCGGCGCAACCGCCGCCGATTGCTCGGCCGGCGCGGAAGCGACCTCCGCAGCGGGCGCCGGCGCAGGGGCGGGCAGCACCGTCTCAGGATAGAGCAGCACGTACATCAGGACGTTGCCGCCGAGAAACACCAACAGGCCGACCGCGAGCGCAACAGCCACCGTCCGCAGGGGCATTGTTTCGGATTGGGTCATTCAGATTCCCTTCTGAAGCCGCATGGGCGCATTTAGTTCGCCGCCGACAGGACCCATCGTGCGCTGCGTTCTTCAGGCAGGTGGCGTGCCGGCAGTTCCTGGTTCCCCAACTGGCGCAGCAGCTTCACGATCAGCAGCGGGCTGTAGACTCGTCCGCCCGCGGATGTCTGCGAGGTTTCGATGGCGCGGCGCAGATCCTGGGCCGTCTTGCCTGGGAAGCGGGTGAAGGTGCTGCCGACGGTCGGCAGATAGTGGGTGTCGCTGCCGCCGGTTTCCGTTCGTTTCGCCCACTGCCGGTTGCGGAAGGCCGTCCAGGGGTTCGAGACCCACTCGGTCGGCGTGCCGTTGCGCACCTCGACGCCATCGAAGGGCAGATCGGCGATCAGCCGGCCAGCACCCTTCATGCCGTCCATGCGCAGCAGGGTGGGCGCATGCGCGAACGGATGCGCGGCGATGGCCACGCCGCCCTGACGGTGGATCTCGCCGAGGGTATCGGCGGCGCTCATGCCTGGCGCGATGTCGCTCTCGACGAACAGGGCCAGGATGTCCCCGTCGGCGGAGGTGACCTCGGTGCCGACGATCACTTCGAAGGGGCGGAAATCGCGGCTGAAGAAGCGGGCATAGGCCTGCGCCACCAGCGCGCCGGCGATGGTGTCATGATCGGTCACGGCGATGACGTCGAGATCGGTCTGTGTGATGGCATATTCGACCAAGGCTTCAGGCGACATCAGCCCGTCGGAGAAGAAGGTGTGGATATGCAGGTCGGCTTTTCCCGGTAAGGTCGTCATAGCGGCTGGCCTCGACATTGTTTACCTTCATGGTACAGGCAGGCCATACCAGGCACCCTTAAGGTTGGCCCTACGGGACAGGTATTTCACGTATTTTTCACAGCTGCACCTACCATGTGAGATAGTTGGGACAGTGGGTTGTAATAAATAGGTGGAGTGGATAGGACGCCTGGCTGTACCTTCGACCATACTAGATTGTGGTAAGGTATGAACAGCGCACACTGCGAAGTGCATCGCATGTGCAGCGGCAGCACGCGCTGGTTTCCGTCCGAGCTGCGAATGTGGTTTTGAGCGAAGCGTATGAAGCTCGAGGAGTATGCTGCCCGATTACGCAGCGCCGCGGAACACGCGGATGACCTGCAGCGCAGGTTCAAAGAGGCGAATGCAGATCGGCTGGACGAGCAGTTGTTTTCCGAGGTGCTGGATAACCTGCTGGTCACCCTGGACAACCTGCACGCCGCTGAAGAGCAGCTTCAGGTACAGGAGCACGATCTCACCCTCATGCGTGAGAAACTCTACTGGGAGCGCGAGCGCTACCATGAGCTGTTCGATTTTGCACCGGATGCGTATCTGGTGACGAACATCCACGGCCGGATTGTCGACGCCAACCACGCGGCTGCCGGCCTGCTCGGTGTGCAAAATCGCTTTCTGGTCGGCAAACCGCTGCTGGTCTACTTCACCAGTGAATTCAGGCCCGGGTTTCTCAATCGTCTCCATCAACTGCAAACGCGTTCGACGACGGAACAGTGGGACGCCACGGTGCAGTCGCGCGCGGGTGAACGCAGCGATGTCATGATCCGCGCCTTGCGCAGCACCTTCCCAGAGGGTGAGGGCTCCCCGGGCGAGATTCGCTGGCAGTTCCGCGACATCACCGAACGCAAGCACCGCGAGCGCGAGGAGCGCGAGGAATTCTTCCGCGCCACGTTCGAAGATGCGGCGGTCGGCATCGCCCACGTCGGCGCGCGCGGCGAGTGGCTGCGAACGAACCCGCATCTTCGTGAACTGCTCGGTTACAGCGCCGAGGAACTGGCGCAGCTCACCGTACACGATCTGATCTTCCCGGAAGATCAGATGCTGTCACGGGCGCACCAGATGAAACTCATCTCGGGCGAGCAACAGACGCTTTCTTACGAGATGCGCTTCCGCTGTAAAGACGGCCGCACGCTGTGGGCGATGGTATCGGGCTCGGCGGTGCGCACCTCCTCTGATAGATTCCTGTACACCATCCTGGTTGTCAGCGACATCGGCGCGCGCATGCGCATCGAGCGATCGGAAAAGGAACAGCGCGCCATCGCCGAAGTCCTGCGTGACACGGCCCTGCTCCTCACCACTGCCCTGGACCTTCCGACGATCATCCGTACGATTCTTGGCAATATCGGTCGCGTGGTGCAGCACGATCTGGCCTTTGTCCTGATGATCGATGAGGACCGGGCGTATGTGGCCACGGCAGACGATCGCCAGGGGGATACTCCCGCCGAACTGGACCCGGACCTGCGTTCTTTCGAGATCGCCATCCTGGAAGTCGAATTCCTCAAGACGATGAACAAGACCTGCCTGCCGATCGTCATCCCGGACTGGCAGGATCACGGGGCGTTCGATGCCGTGCCGCAGACAGAGTCGATGCACGCGCTCGTCGGTGCGCCGATCCTCTCACGGGGCGAAGTCACCGGCTTTCTGGTGCTGTTTGCTCGCCAGTCCGGCTTTTTTGCCGACATGCACGCCCAACTCCTGATCGTGTTCGCTTCGCAGGCGGCCAGCGCACTGCAGAATGCGCGGGCCCACGAGCAGGCCAGGACTCTGGCCGTCATGAACGAACGGCACCGACTGGCGCGCGACCTGCACGATGCAGTCACCCAGACGCTGTTCTCCGCCAGTATGGTGTCTGAGACGCTCCCCCGCCTGTGGAAAGAAATGCCGGAGAAGCTGCTGCATCATCTCGACCAGATCCACCTGCTCACGCGGGGGGCGCTGGCGGAGATGCGCGTGCTGCTGCTGGAACTCCGCCCTGACCAGCTCACCCGTATCAACCTGTCGACGCAGATTCGCCAGCTTGCCGATGCGCTCCGGGCCCGCAAGCACATCGACATCACGCTGAAGCTGGACGACGAGTATGCGATCCCTGTCCCGGTCACGATAGCGTTGTACCGCATCACGCAGGAAGGCGTGAATAACGTGGTGAAGCATTCCAACGCGACAGAGCTGGACATCGATCTGGTTGCAACAGAGTCGCGTATTTTGCTTACAATTGAAGATAATGGAGTCGGATTTATACCGGTGCCTGTGGAACAAAGCACCGGTTTTGGGCTATACACGATGAGGGAGCGCGCGCAGGAAATTGGCGCTGCGATCACCATCACCAGCGCGCCAGATCAGGGAACGACCATCTCTGTCGACTGGCAGCGCGAAGCACAGGAGGAGAGCGGATGACACAGACGAGACCCATTCGTGTCGCCATTGTCGACGATCACGATATGCTTCGTTCCGGAGTTGCCGTTTTCCTGCAAGCCTTTCCCGATTTACAACTGGTGGGCGAAACCGGCAGCGGCGTTCAGGCGCTGGATATGTGCCGGAAGCTCAGACCCGACGTCCTGCTCGTCGATCTCATCATGCCAGACATGGATGGCGTCACCGTGGTGCAGTGCATTCACCAGGAGATGCCCACCGTCCGCTGCATCGCGCTCACGAGCTATGACGATCCGCCCCTGGTCCGTCAGGCGGTCCAGGCTGGGGCGATCAGCTATCTGCTCAAGAGCGTCTCGATCGATGAGTTGGCTGCCGCCATTCGCAGCGCGCACGTCGGACAATCCACGCTCTCGCGCGAGGCCTCGCAGGCGCTGATTTTCGACCAGCTCAGCCGGCTGTCGACCGACGAGTATCATCTGACAACACGCGAACGGGAAGTGCTGGCCTTCATGGTGAGCGGGCTGAGCAACGGCGAGATCGCGGTTCGTCTCTCTATCGGCCTGTCGACGGTCAAAAAGCATGTGAGCAGCATTCTGGCCAAGCTCAAGACGACCAGTCGCACCGAAGCCGTCGTGCTGGCGATGCGGCTGAAGCTGGTCGAGCCGCGCTGAGTCACCTAACCGCAATTCACCGGTTCGATCGTGCTGCGCATGGCGAGATCGTAGGTATCTCCTTCGATGAGCAGTCGCACGTCGACTTCGGCAAACTGCATCAGCCGGTCGATTCCGTGCGCTGTATCACACAGGCTGCTGGCATCTAGGATCACGACTTCCTCATGACCGATCACGTGCAGATAGCGGTTCTGGCGGATGATCACGCCGGTGCTGCCGCCAATCCCGATGCCCAGAAGCGTCGGGTCGTTGAGCACGGCGGCCAGCAGCTCGTGCAGTTCCTGCTCGGAGGGCAGGGCGATCTCCATGACGATGGCCGGGATCAGCTTCAGACCGGGGGAAAAAGGCGAGTCCAGAACCGTCTGGTCGAGGCTGGCGCTCGAACGCCGGGCAACTGCAGCGGACAGAGCGGTGGCGGAGTCTCCCCAGGCGGCGATCGCCGTGCCGCCCTGGTGCGCGGTGACGACGTGCTGGAAGACGCGGGTGTGCTGAAACCATTCGACGAATGAAACCGCATTTTCGGTGAGGAACAGGATGCAGTGCGCGGCGTCGATGTCGCTGAGGAGAGCGTTGCTGCCGATGTCAAAGGGTAGACGGATATGCGCCAGGCGAACCTGCCGCACGCCACGATCAAGCCACATGTTTCGATTGACGAGGATCTGCGCTTCTGGCGACTGGAGTGACCGTACCTGAACGATCAGGAGGGTGCCGCCTGCGGCCCGCTGTGCAATAGCTGTCAGGAGATCGAGCGGATCGATATCACTGCTGAACTGCCCAAGAAGGACGATGTCTCCGACCTTGCACATTAAAAAGGTCCTTCTATATTCCTAATATGATACGATACCCGTATTGGCGGTCGGTTGGCTATGGGTCATGAGTAGACCAAACGCCAACGTCCGCAACCTCTGAGGGGAAAATGGCGTCACTCATCGCTGTACTGCATATTTTTCGTCAGTCATTGGCCGACGCATGGGCGGAATGGGTCGATCTGGTGGTGCTGAATGCCGTCTGGCTGCTGGCGACGGTCACGGTCATCCTGGCCCCGCCGGCATTGCTGGCGCTGTTTCACACGACGCGTGAGCTGGCCATGGGCCGCGGCGTGGATATCCGCATGTTCATCCAGGGCATCCGGCTGTACTTTGTGCGGGGCTGGCTGTGGGGGCTGCTGAATATCGCCTTCGGCGCCCTGTTCGTCGCCAGTCTGACGGTGTACGGACAGATTGACGAGGACTGGTCCACCATGGCGGCGTCGGTCTCGTTTGTCATCGCGGCGCTGTGGATCATGGTGCAGTTCTACGGCCTGTCCTACCTGGTGTTTCAGGAGAAGCCGAACCTGCTGGTTGCCCTGCGCAATGGGTTGTACACGATTCTGGCCAGCCCGCTGTTTTCGTTCCTGCTTGGCGCAATCCTGATCGGGCTGATGCTCTTCACCGCGCAAGTGCTGCTGGCGCTGCTGGCCGGCATCCCGGCGCTGCTGACGCTGATCGCCAACCGGGCGGTGCGCGACCGCCTGGAGACGTTCGGGCTGCTGCCCCGGCCGGCCCAGGAGGTCGAGGGCGGATAGTCTGCAAACTGCCAGGGCGAGCCGCCGGCTCGCCCCTACGGGACACGCCCTTGCTGCCGATCGCTTCCGACCTTCTGGTGCTGCGCTTCTTGACGCAGCGCCGTGGGTTCCTGTACTCTGAGACAAGCAGCCTGCCGCTAGATGCCACGTCTTGCCGAACCCCACTCCCCTGGCGGAATGCCGGCTGTTCAGCATTCGACGGAATGAGGGCGGATCACCTGCCGCCAGAGGGCAAAGTCCCATGAGAAAGCTTGTCGTCCTGACCTTTGTCACGCTCGATGGCGTCATGCAGGCGCCCGGCGGGCCGGAGGAAGACCCCAGCGGCGGCTTCACCCACGGCGGGTGGGTCGTTCCTTATTTCGACGATTTTCTCGGCAGCGTCATGGACGAGCAGATGGGCCGGCCGTTCGACCTCCTGTTGGGCCGCAGGACCTTTGAAATCTTCGCGACCTACTGGCCGCAGTTCGACGGCGGAAACAACCCGATCAACCAGGCGACCCGCTATGTGGCGTCGAGGACGATGACCAGCCATGCGTGGAGCGGGTCGGTCTTTTTGAACGGCAGTGTCGAGCAGGAAGTGGGGGCGCTGAAGGCAGGAGACGGTCCCGACTTGCAGGTGCATGGCAGCGCTGATCTCATCCAGACGCTGCTGCGGCACGATCTGATCGACGAGTTCTGGCTGAAGATCTTCCCGATCACCCTGGGCACCGGGAAACGTCTATTCGCCGAGGGCACCATTCCGGCAGCGTTCAAGATGGCTGAATCGCAGACCTCGCCGCTGGGCGTCATCGTCGCCCACTTCGAGCGGGTGGGGAGGCCAACTAGAGGCAGGTAGGGCGCGCGTCGCCCTGGGTCTGAAACAAACCCATTCAACCTCACCCTCAGTCCCCCCTTGCATGGTTGAGAAGGTGACAGTTACACGGACGCCCCGTTGGGCCTCCCATGTGCACCAGGATAAGGGTTGCGGGGGCCACCGAGGGCTGTAGGGACGCGCAACGGCGCGTCCGCCGACAAGCCCACTGAAGGGGCTCACCCCAGAGCCTGCGTTTTTGGTCCCTTTAGGGCGTCTCGAGGGCGGGTCCCCCGGCGGCGCCGCCAAACAAGATATTTGCGGTGGGCCGCCCCGGCCGCACGATCCTTGGGCCCCCACACGCCGTTTGTAGAGACGCTCGGCGTTCAGAACCACACCCGGAACGTCTTGATCTCGAATGGCCCGATGGCGAAGAACAACTCGTTCTCCTCACAGGTGGCGGAGCTTTCCCCTTCCTCGATCAGGTTGCATTCGACGGCGCGCAGAAGCGGTCGCCCGAATCCCACCATAGTCTCGCCATGATGCGCCCCCCGCGGTTCGTAGACCCGGACGATCCAGCCGTCGCCATCTTCCGCTCGCTTGAACGTCTCCACGATCAACGTCTGCGGCATAGCGCCTGGCCCGAGACCTTCCGCAGGCAGGTTCCCCGCCGGCTGCGCGCCCACCAATACCGTGCGCAGCGGATAGTTGAGATCGTACGCGTAGAGGTGCAGGGGCCAGTCCAGATGGCCGGGGATCAGGCTGTAGGTGAAGACGTGCCGCCCCTGGTCGGCCTGGGGATCGGGGAAGGTCGGGGAGCGCAGCAGCGACAGGCGCATGACGTTGTCGTGCACGTCGCAGCCATACTTACCGTCGTTGAGCAGGCTGACGCCGTAGTCCGGCTCCGACAGGGTGAAGTACTTGTGAGCGGGGACCTCGAAGCGGGCGGCATCCCAGGAGGTGTTGCGGTGCGTGGGCCGTTCAATACGCCCGAACTGGATGTCATAGGTCGCTCGCGTCGAGCGGATGTTGACCGGGAAGGCGGCCTTGAGCAGCACCTGCTGCTCGTGCCAGTCGATCTCGGTGCGGAAGTCGATGCGCGCGGTATGGGCGTACACGGTCAGCCGCTGGGTGATGGTCGAATCGGCGAAGCGCCAGACCAGCCGCAGGACGCCGCGCAGGGGGCCGGTCTCTTCGACGACCGCCTCGACCAGATCGTCCGCCTCGCGCATCTTTTCCTCGAAGAAGGGGTCGATATCCCAGGCGTCGCCGCCCAGCGGTTTGTCTTCGAAGACCTGGAGGACGTTACCCCGCCCGCCAGGAGCCAGGACCTCGCGTTCAAGGCCACCGGCCTTGTCGACCAGTCGGACGATCTGGCCGCGCTCGTTGAGGTGGATGCTGAAGCGCGGCGTTTCGATGCGGTCGGGCGCGATCTCCAGCGACGAAGGGGCGGTGTCGCCGGCTTCGACCAGCGGGAAGACGGTGTATCCGCCCTGGCTGACCTGATCAACGTCGATCAGCATGCGCCCGTTCGGGAGCGGCTGCGCCGGCGCGGGCAGGCCGCGGCTGTTAATGACGGTCATGCCCGGACGGTCGATTTCAATCAGGCCGTGCCGTGACCAGGACAGGGTGTTGAAGACGACCGCGCTCTCGTGTTCCGTGCGAATCTGGCTGAGGATGCGTCCCTGCGCCGCCGCCACTGCGTGGCCCCCGATCTCGGAAATGCGCGCGAAGTCGAGGGCGCTGTCCTCATAGACCGGGCGAATCGAGGAGCCGGGCAGCAGATCGTGGAACTGGTTGAGCAGCAGCAGCTCCCAGGCCTCGATCAGATCGACCGCCTCGCCGGGGACTCCCAGCATGTCGGCCAGCGCCGTCAGCCATTCGGCGTCGTGGAGCAGCACCTCGCTCTGTCGGTTGGCCCGTTTGGTCGCCGCCTGCGAGGTGTAGGTGCCGCGGTGGTACTCCAGGTACAGCTCGCCATCCCAGACCGGGACGTCCTTGCCTTCCAGCCTCGCCTCTAGCCGCTGGAAGTAGTCCTCGGCTGTGCCCGTCTCGACGGTCGGGAAGCCGGGCACGTCGCGCATCGTCCGCGCCGTCTCGATCATCTCGCGGGTCGGGCCGCCGCCGCCGTCGCCCCAGCCGAACGACAGCAGCAGCTCGTCGTTGATCGGCTTCGAGGCGTAGTTGTCCCACAGCCCCTTGACGGATTTCGGCTGGAGGTCGCCGTTGTAGGTGTAGAAGCGGCTGTTCGGCACGAAATCGGGCGTGGTGACGAAATGGGCCAGCACCTCGCTGCCGTCAATGCCGCGCCAGCGGAAGGTGTCGAAAGGGAAGCGGTTGAACTGGTTCCAGCTCAGCTTGGTGGTCAGGAAGTAGTCTATGCCGCTCTTTTTGAGGATCTGCGGCAGGGCGGCGCTGTAGCCGAAGACGTCGGGCATCCACAGCACACGCATCTCCTTGCCGAACGTCTCTCGGACATAGCGCTTGCCGTAGAGGATCTGGCGGATGAGCGACTCGCCGGAGGGCAGGTTGGTGTCGGATTCGACCCACATGCCGCCGGTGATCTCCCACGCCCCCTCGGCGACCTTCTGCCGCACCTGCTCGAACAGATCCGGCGCGTCCTGCTGGAGGTACTTGAACAACTGCGGGGTGGTGTGCAGGAAGCGATATTCCGGATACTGGCGCATCAGGTGCAAGACGGTGGCGAAGGTGCGCATGGCTTTTTCGCGGGTGTGCTTGAGCCGCCACAGCCACATCACGTCGATGTGCGAATGGCCGACGGCCACGACACGCGGCTTGCCTATTTCCGCCCCCTCCAGCCCGCGCAGCTCACTCTCCAGCAGATCGGCCGCCGCGCCCAGCGACGCGTAGTAAGCCTCGGAGCGGGGCTTGAGGAAGTCGATCCTGTTGACGGCTCGGTGCAGCAGGTCGAGCAGGCGGATGCGCCGCCAGTCGTTGGCATCCAGCAGCACGACCGACTTGATCAGCGGGTCGGCCAGGAAGAAGAAGCGCTCGGCCCGCTCGTCGATCCAGGCCAGATACGCCAGCTTGAAATGGCGCTGGGGCGGCACGTCGAGGACGCTGCTCCAGGCGCGCAGGGCGATTTGGACGCGGCCGGTCGCATAGGTTTCCGGCGGCAGCCAGGCCTCCTCGTGCCAGATGCCGATGCCCTGGAGCGGCGCGCCGTTGACGTAGAGCATCGTCTCGGCCGTCGAGCCGCCGCCGTCGCGCGGGCCGACCAGAAAGCGCAGGGCCAGCTTCCTGTCGCGCAGCCCCTCCGGCACCTCGACCGTCGCCCGGAACCAGGCGATCACGTCATAGCCGCCCCAGCGCTCCCCGACGTGGAACTCGCCCCAGCCGGAGTCGTCGAAGTCGACGCGCTGGGCGCCGGGCGGATCGGCCTCGATGAAGCGAAAGGTCGGGATCGGCACCGTCTCGCGGTGGAGGGTGCCGCGAACCTCGGCGACGGCCTTCTCGATCTTCTCAACCGTAAACGTGCGCATGGCTGTGTGCTCCTGCCCCTCAGAGGGGAGACAGCAGACCCTCACCCCTGACCCCCTCTCCCACCGCGGGGCGAGGGAACCGGTTGGGCTTGATGTTATTGACCGGGAGAGCGGACGAGGCATGCCTCGTCCCTACGATCGCCGCTCGTATCAGACGCTAAGGGGCATCGATTACCTCAACTTCACGGCGTCCATTCCAGCAGATTCGTCTCGACCACCGGCTGGGCGGGGTCGCGCGGGACGCGGAAGGTCTTGATCTCCGCCGGACCGAAGTCGGCCTCGAACGTGCGATCCAGCACGCAGATCTTGCCGTGCGTGGCGATCTTCGCCGTCTCGTAGGCGCGGACGATCAGGTCGTCGCCGTCCTCCCACTGCTTGACCACGCTCAGGATCAGGTTGGCCGGCTCGATGGCGGCGAACGACTTGCTCTGCGGCAGCGGCCCGCTGTGGAAGGTCACGTTGAGCGGAATTGGCCGCTGGTTGAGCTCGGCGGCGCGGCGGGTCGTGCCGGCATGCTCCCAACTGCCGTCGTGCGGCAGGATGGTGTAGTGGAAGCGCTGGATGCCCTGGTCGATGAACGAGTAATGGCCGTCAGGATTTGGCACCAGCGGATCGTGGTGGGCGTAGATCGGGCTGCGCAGCACGGTCAGGCCGATGTCGCGATTAACGACGTCGTAGCTGTACTTGGCGTCGTTGAGGATACTGCACCCGTAGGGAATGTTCGCCTCGCGCGCCGTGCCGGAGATGTCGATCCAGCTCTGGCCGGGGTTCTCCTCGCCGTTGGCGAAGCGCTCGATGCTGCCGTAAGGCGCTTCGTAGGTTGCCTTATGGAAATGCACGTGGATCGGGAAGCGCAGCTTGAGCGCCTTGAACTGCTCGCGCCAGTCGACGGTCACGGCCACGTCGATCTGATCCAGGTCGCGGTAGACGGAGAAGTCCTGCGTCAGCCGGGAGGCGCCCCAGGTGCTGGTCACGCGGATGACCGCCTTGACCGGCCCATGCTCGACCAGGCGCACGCTCTGCGGCGTGAAGTCGCCGAGCGCCTGGTCGAAGGCGAAGACGTTGTGCGACCAGGTGTCGCTGCGGTCGTCGATCACGACCGGGCGGGCAGCCGGCCCGGCGAACACTTCCAGGCCGCGCAGCTTGTCGCGCAGGGACTGGATGCAGCCGGTGGCCGGGTCGATCTCCAGGCGGAAGCGGGCGTTTTCGGCCGTGGTGTCGCTGGCCTCCACTTTGGGGAAGTCGGTCTTCGTCTCGCGCGGGACGAGCCGATAGGTTCGGTAGCCGAGCGGCGGCAGGTCGGCGACCCAATTCAGGCGGCTGCGTCCGCCGGCCGTCGCCTCCGACTGCACGGTCTGGAAGGCGATCTCGCGCCCCTCGTCGTCGATCAGCGCGTCGTTGGCTCGCACGGGGCCGAACTCGTCCTCGACGCTGACGCGCCCTGGCCCAGGCATGAGGGTTGAAGACGACGATCGGCCGCGCGCCTTCTTCCTGGGGGATGTCCACCGCCCAGGCCAGCGCCTGCGTCCCCAGGTTGAGGTTCCGCCCGGCGATGGCCATCGCTTCGCCGTACAGGTGTGCGGCGTCGTCATAGGCGGCTTCCAGGCTGGTGCCGGCCAGGATGTCGTGGAACTGGTTGAACAGCACCCCTTTCCAGGCGTGCGTGAAGTCCTTCGGGTAAGGCTGGTTTGTGACGCGGGCGGCGATGGCGCTGAACTTCTCGGCGGCCAGCAGCCGGTTCTCGGCCAGCCGGTTCCAGTGCTTGATGCCGGAGTGCGCCGCGTAGCAGCCGCTGGCGTGGTGCTGCAAATCGTCGTGGACGACCGGCAGGGGCAGGTTCTGCGCCTTGACCGCCGCGAAGTAGCGCTCCGGCGTGGAGAAGACCAGTTCCGGGTATGGCGAGTCGGGGTCGGCCTGGCGCTCGGCATTGATGCGGCGGATGCTCTCGATGTTCTCGCGGGTGGGGCCGCCGCCGTGGTTGCCGACGCCGTAGAAGCACATCAGCGTATCGATGGGCGCGCGCAGTTCTTCGGCGCAGCGCAGCACGTGCGGGCCGACGTCCTTGCCCCAGGTCAGATATTCGAACAGGATGCGGAAGGTGAGCACGCGCGAGCCGTCGTCGGCCTCCCACCAGAAGAGGCGGCCGGGAAGCCCTTTCTCGACGGGCGAGGGGCGCATGAAGATGTAGTGATCCATGCCGCTCTTTTTGAGGATCTGCGGCAGCGTGCCGGCGTGGCCGAAGCTGTCGACGTTGTAGCCGACGGTCGCCGTGACGCCGAATTTCTCCTTGAAGTAGCGCTGGCCGTAGAGGCCCTGGCGCACGAACGACTCGCCGGAGGGGATGTTGCAGTCGGGCTGAATCCACCAGCCGCCGGCGATTTCCCAGCGGCCCTCGGCCACCCGCTGGCGGATCTCTTCGAACATGGCCGGGTCGCTCTGCTCGATCCATTCGTAGTACTGCGCGGCGCTGGAGACGAACAGGAAATCGTCGTATTCCTTCATGCGGTCCAGGGCCGAGCGGAAGGTGGCGTGGACCTCGTGAACTCCTTCCTGCCACTGCCACAGCCAGACCGGGTCAATGTGGGCGTTGCCAATCATGTGTAAGGTATTCATCGAATCTCTCTTTGTGCAGCCCCGTGGTCAGGAGTAATGAGAGACGAGAAATGAGAAATGAGCGCGTGTTTGCAGGCCTTGGAAACCTGGGCCGCCCCTACGCCAACAGGGTGTCATTGTCGGGGCGCACTTGGGCGGGCGCTCTTCCTCATCTCTCGTTTCTCATTTCTCATCTCTAAAAAGGCCCGCCTTGCCCGCGCTGCCCAGGAAGTTCTGGATCTTGTCGGTCACCACCGCCTCGACGGCGGCGCGGCCCGTGGCCAGATCGTCGGGCGGCAGGGCGCGGCATTCGGCGTCGGTCAGGCGCTCGGACCGGCCAAGCGACTCCAGCAGGGCGATCTCCAGGTCGGTGGCCACGTTGACCTTGCTCACGCCGCCGCCCGGAATGTGGATGGCGCGGTCGATCAGCTCGGCCGGTACGCCGGAGCCGCCGTGCAGCACCAGATGGGCCGAGGTCTGCGCGCGGATGGCCGTCAGCCGGGGGATGTCGACTTTGGGCTGGCGAACCAGATACACGCCGTGCGCCGTGCCGACCGAGACGGCCAGCGCGTCGGCGCCGGTGGCCTCGACAAAGATTCGGGCTTCTTCCGGCACGGTGTAGAGTTCCTCGTCCTTGTCCGTCTCCACGAAGTCGGTGGTGCCGATGCGCCCCAGCTCCGCCTCGACCGAGATGCCGCGCGCGTGGGCGTACTCCACCACTTCGCGGGTGCGTCGGATATTCTCTTCCAGAGGGTGCTCGGAGGCGTCGATCATCACCGAGGTGAAGCCGGACTCGATGGCCGACTGGATCAGCGCGAAATCCCAGGAGTGGTCGAGGTGCAGCACGACCGGGATGGTGATCTGAAGCGACTCGACTTCGGCGTAGAAGGCCTCGGCGAAGACGGGGGGCGTCAGCCCGGCGCGGGTTAGCTCGCGCGTGGAGATCTGCACGATCAGCGGCGAGCCCAGCTTCTCGCCGGCGACCAGCACCGGTCGGATCATCGGCGTCAGGCGCGGCGAGAACGAGCCGAGGGCGCAGCCGGCTTTTTCTGCCTGGGTCAGCGCGCGATGGAGAGTCCAGACATTGCTCATAGGAGGTTCCTTCAGTCGATGCGTGCGATTCGTCAGTCTGTGAGTGGCGGGAGCGAGGCGCGGTACTGCGACCAGGTCTGGCGCAGCAGCGCGTAGTCGTCATCGTCCAGCGGCTCACCGGTAGTGTCGATTTCGGTGACGAAGTACAGCGTCGGGGTGCCCAACTGCACTTGCAGCGGCAGATAGCGGCGCCACGCCTCGCGATCGGTGATCGGCCAGTTGTCGGTGTCGAGCAGCGCGTTCGGGCAGGCGATCGAGGCGATGTGCGCCCGGTGCAGCATGGCCTCGTTGACGTCTTTGCCGATGTTGATGTCGTTCAGGCGGATCATGTCGACCACGTCGGCCAGATACGGATGCGGAGTGTGGGCGATGATCAGCGCGTCCGGCTTGACCCGCTTGGCCGTGCTGTAGATGACCTCCAGGTAGCGGCGCATCAGTTCCAGGCCCCACACGTCGCCGGCGCTGCGCAGCCCCGGGCTGGCCGGGATGCGCGCCGTGAAGTCGATCTTGAAGCCGTCCGCGTCGAGTCCCCCCGGCGAGAGCATGTGCTCGACGGAAGACCGCAGGCGGCGCTCATAGGCGGGACTGGTCAGATCGGCGGCGACGACCCGCCCGGCGGCGTTGGTGACGCATTCCTCCGGCGGCAGCCCATCCGGGTCCCAGGCCTTCAGCCACAGCAGCACTCGGCGCCCGGCGTCGTGCTGTGAGGTGACGAATCCGGCCAGATCGGGCCATTTGTCGATATCGACGGCATTGTCGCCGTAAGCGGCCTGCCATTTATCGTCGATGACGACGACGCCCGGCAGAATGCCCTTCGACTCGAGCGCGCGCATGAAGCCTTCGTAATGCTCCTGGCGCGCATAGGATGGCGCGGGGCCGCCGCCGTGGCGGGCCAGCCCGCACTGCGCGCCCCAGCCGCAGAAGATCGGCTCGTGCCACCAGGCCGGGCTGGGCCTGTCGACCATGGGCGCCAGATTCTGCGCGCGCAAAGCGTGGGCATGGGCGGCGATGGCGCCATAAGGATCGTCGGCGAAGTCAATGCCGATGGACGGCAGGGCGTAGCGGCCGTCGATGGTCAGATAGCCGGCATAGTCGAGCGCCAGCGTGAACGCGCCGCGCTGGCCACGGTAGGCAAATTCGCAGTAGCGGTTTTCACCCGGCGCGGCCTCGACGCCCAGGCCCAGCCAGCCGCCCGGACTCTCGAAGGCAAAGCAGAAGGGCGGCGGCGTGAAAAACCAGCTTCCCTTGTTCGGCAGCGGCACGCCCGTCAGGTCGATGACCGATCCGCCGTCGGGCGAGAAGAGGTTGATCTCGTCGGTGTACGGCTCGGGATTGAAGCCCTGGCTGAAGCGCTGACCGGACCAGAAGTTGCCCGACCCCCAGCGGAGCAGGCCGGAGCAGTAGCCGCCGAAGTAATCGACCGATGTGACAGTCCCGGCGCCTTCCACTTCGACCGTATAGGCCAGCCGCTCCTCGGTGAGGCGGAAGCGGAACAGCTTGCCGCGCCAGACGCTGCTGCCGCCTTCGCGGATCAGGCTGACGCCGCGCGGCTCTCGCTCGACCTGCCAGTCGCCCAGCGTCGTCGTGTCGTCCTGCCCGGCCCGCGTGTTCACGCTCGACGCGACGAACAGGCTCATCAGGGCATTGCGTTCGTGAAGTTCCTGATCGGGGGCATAGAGATGGACAAACGGACGATCGTCGGGGCAGGTCAGCGTGTAGCGGCTTGCGTGGACGATGAGAGAATTTCCCTGTCGAGTGACCTCCATGATGAAGAATGCTTTCTCCAAGTGATGTCTGGCTCTGGTCAATATGGACCGCGGGTGTCGCTGTCGATGGGGGGAGTGCAACGCAGCGTCCATGAGGTCGGAAGGCTGCGTTGAGCGGGCAATTGTTTGGACAATCGCTTGTGCCGCCAACGATAGCGACGATTCGGAACCATGTCAATCAGCCCATCTGCATCCCTGCTCGTCACGAAATTCGGCGATCTGCACAATGCCATCAAGCCTTATGGGCCGTGAGGTGATTGACAAACGGATCTACTCTTTTATACACTGAATGTAAGTGCTTTCACAAAAATACTTTCATGCCATTCCAAGGACTCCTTTGTGAACACCGAGAAGCCACTGCAACCTACGATCTACGACGTCGCCGAAATGTCGGGAGTGAGTATCGCGACTGTGTCCCGGGTGCTCAACGCACCGGAACGCGTGAGCGAAAGGAGCCGCCGCCTGGTGATGGACGCTATCGATCGGCTCGGCTTTGTGCCGAAAGCAGAAGCGCGGGCGCGGGTGCTGCAAAGCACCGGCCGGATCGGCGTTATCACCCCGTTTTTCACCTCCCCGTCGTTCACCGACCGTCTGCGTGGGGTCGCCTCCGCGCTCTCGGATTCCGGGTACGAGCTGGTCATCTATCCCGTCGACTCGATCGCGCGACTGTCGCACTACTTCGCGCGACTGCCCCTGACCGGCAACCTGGACGGACTGATCGTGCTGTCGCTGCCGCTCGACGACGAGGCGGCAGCCCGCCTGCGCGCCAATCATCTGGAGACGGTACTGATCGAACAGATGCACCCCGACTTCAGCTCGATCGTGGTCGACGATCATCGGGGCGGGCGGTTGGCCGCGCAGCATCTGGTGGCCCTGGGGCACCGCCGCTGCGCCTTCGTCTACTTCGGACAAAGCCCTGAATACTCCATTCATCCCGAAACGGCGCGCCTGGCCGGGTTTCGCGAGGCGCTGGCGGAGCATGGTCTCGCGCTGCCCGATGCCTACGTGCGCTACGTGCCGATCAGCCGCAAGGGCATTCGCGAGGAGCTGGACGATCTGCTCTCCATGCGGGAGCCGCCGACGGCCATTTTCGCCCCTTCCGACGATCTGGCCATTCGCGTCATGCACCATGCCCGCGAACTCGGCTGCCAGGTGCCCCAGGACATTTCGGTCGTCGGCTTCGATGACATCGACATCGCGGAACAGGTCGATCTGACGACGATTGCCCAGTCGCTGGTCGAATCCGGCCAGACGGCGGTGGAACTCTTGCTCGCTCGCCTGTCGGATCGGGGGCGCCCGATCCAGCAGATACGTTTCCAGGTCGTCCTCCATGAGCGAGGCACCACACGACGCCTGGATCAAGCGCGGCCGTGACTCCCCCCTCGCGTCCTTAGCGGAAGGAGGTAACAGAGCAGGGCGGTGGTGGGGCCAAGAAACCTGAGTGTGAAGGCACCGGCGATCCAGCCGGGCCAAGGACCATACAGTGAGAAAGAGGAGAAAATGTTGTTGACACAAACGAAAACTCGGTGGCTGACCCTTTCGCTCTTCGTGCTGGCGCTCGTTATGCTGGCCGTCCCCTTTGTTTCCGCGCAGGACCTCAGCGGCGATCTGGATGTCATGGGCTTTGGCCTGGGCGACGAAATCGCGACGGTTCGCGCCGATTATGCCCAGGCGCAGCTGCCCGGCGTCACCGTGAACTTCGCCGAGGGTGGTTTTGACCCGCAGCAGTTTCTGACGGCTGTGGCCAGCGGCAACCCGCCGGATGTCGTCTACATGGATCGGCAGCGGCTGGGCACCTATGCGGCAAACGGGACGCTTATGCCACTGGAAGAATGTGTCGCCTCCCAGAGCATCGACATGAGCCAGTACCGCGATGTGGCCGTCAATCAGGTCACCATCGACGGGCAGCTCTACGGCATTCCCGAATTCTTCAACAACCTGATGCTGATCATCAATACCAAGGCGCTCGACGACGCCGGCCTGACGCTGGACGATGTCGATACCTCCGACTGGGAAGCGCTGCGCGGGCTCGACCAGGCTCTGGTGGTGGGCACCGGCAACGACCTGACCCGCATCGGCTTCGATCCCAAGCTGCCTGAATTCCTGCCTCTGTGGGTGGCTGCCAACGGCGGTCAGATGATCTCTGACGACGGCCGTACCGCGATGCTGAACGACCCGGCGGTCGTCGAGGCGCTGGAATACGCCGTCAGCCTGCTGGAAAGCTCCGGCGGCTGGGCGCCCTTCAAGGCCTTCCGCGACACGTGGGATTTCTTCGGCGGCGCCAACCAGGTTGCGGCCGACCAGATCGCCTTCTGGCCCATGGAACAGTGGTACATGAACGTGCTGGCGGGGGTTTCGCCGGATGCGCCGGTGGCCTTCAAGGCTTTCACCGACAAGGAAGGCAACCCGATCAGCTATTCGACCGGCAGCGCCTGGGCGATCCCGGTGGGTTCCGGCAATCCTGAAGCCGCCTGTGCGTTTGCCAAGGCCATGACCTCGACCGAGGCCTGGAGCGCCGCGGCCACCGAGCGCGCACGTCTGCGTGCCGAGTCGGGCGCCATCAACACCGGCGTGTACACCGCTAACCGTCTGGCCGACGAGGCCATCTTCGAGGGTGGAATTGTCGCGCCGATCGAGAACGAGGCTTTCCAGAATGGCGTCGACGTGATCCTGTCGCTGCAGGAGAATGCCTTCGCCATGCCGGCGAACCCGGCCGGCGCGGAATTCCAGCAGGCATGGCAGGATGCGGTCAACCGCGTTCTGAACGGCGAACAGTCGGTCCAGGAAGCTCTGGATCAGGCTCAGACTGAGGCTCAGGCTGCGCTCGATGCCGCCTGGAGCAGACAAACGTCCTAGCCAATGGGACAGATGACGATGGCTCGCCCCTCCTCCCGCGGGGGGCGAGCCTCGCTCCAGCGACGGGAAACCCTGGCAGCGCTGGCCTTCATCTCGCCGTGGTTCATCGGCTTCATCATCTTCACGGCCGGACCGATGGTGGTGAGTCTGGCGCTCTCGCTGACCGACTATAACGTGCTGCACGCGCCAAACTTCGTCGGTTTGGCCAATTACCAGCAGCTCACGACCGACCCTCGCCTGGGACTGAGCCTGGCCAACTCGTTCTACTACGCGGTGCTGCACGTCCCCCTGGCCATTATCGTGGCGCTGGCGCTGGCCATGCTGCTCAACCGGGTGGGCAAAGCGGCCGGCTTCTTCCGCACCGTATTCTACCTGCCATCCGTCACGCCGGCGGTGGCCATCGGCACGCTGTTCCTGTGGATGCTCAACCCGCGTATTGGCCTGGTCAATCGTGCCCTGGACCTGCTGGGCATCAATGGCCCCGGCTGGACGACCGACCCGAACTGGATCAAACCGGGCATCGTGCTCATGAGCCTGTGGAGCGTGGGCAGCACGGTGGTCATCCTGCTGGCGGCGCTGCGCAACGTGCCCAACGAACTGTATGAAGCGGCCAGCATCGACGGGGCCAACGGCTGGACTCAGTTCCGGCGCATCACCATCCCCATGATCAGCGGGACGCTGTTCTTCCTGGTCATCGTCCAGACGATCGCCTCGCTTCAGATTTTTACAGAAGTCTTCACGATGTACTTCGGCAAGCAGGCCTCCGGCGCGGCCTCGTCGGCAGGGCTGTTCTACAATATTTACCTCTTCCGTCAGGCCTTTGAATTCCTCCATATGGGTTACGCGTCGGCTATGGCGTGGCTCCTGTTCCTGATCATCATGATCCTGACCGTGATCCAGCTCCGCGTGAGCCGCCGCTGGGTCTACTACGAAGGGGGATAGCCGATGTCCGTGCTGTCTCGCGAATTGTCGACGACCGATCAGTCCGGGGAATACCGGGAACGACGCGACTGGGGCAAGATTTTCCGACGCGGTGTGTTCATCGTCCTGCTAATCGGCTGCACCCTGATCTTCATGTCCCCCTTCCTGTGGCTGCTGAGCGCATCGCTCAAGGTGCGCGCCGACGTGTTCAATACCGACGTCATCCCGAACCCGATTGCCTGGGAGAACTACGTCCTGGTCTGGCAGAAGACGACCATGCTGACCTGGCTGAGGAACAGCGTCGTGGTCGGGGTGCTGGCAGCGGTGGCGGTGACCCTGAGCAGCGCGGCGGTGGCCTTCGGCTTCGCCTACTTCAAGTTCAAAGGGCGTAACACGCTGTTCGGGCTGGTGCTGGCCACGATGATGCTGCCCGGCGCGGTGACGATGATCCCCGTCTTCCTGATCTGGAACGCGTTGGGGATGGTCAACACGCAGGTGCCGCTGTGGGCGGGCAACCTCTTCGGTTCGGCCTTCTACATCTTCATGATCCGGCAGTTCTATCTGGGTCTGCCGCGCGAATTGTTCGAGGCGGCGCGCGTCGACGGGGCGACCTACTTCCAGATGTGGCGCTATGTCGCGCTGCCGCTGACGCGCACGGCGCTGATCGTCGTCTTCATCTTCGAGTTCAAGGCGAGCTGGACCGATCTGCTCAAGCCGCTGATCTACCTGCAAGACCCGACGCTGTACACGCTGCCGCGTGGTCTGAAGGCGGTGCTCGATCAGTTCGGGCAGGGTGGCGAGATGGAATGGGAGGTCGTGATGGCCGCCAGCGTCATCGTGACTATCCCGATGATCGTCATTTTCTTCCTGGGGCAGCGCTACTTCATCGAGGGGATTGCCACGACCGGCTTAAAAGGCTAATGTAAGGCACTTAACGTACGCGTCTGAGGCAGAAGGTCGCTATGAACAATGGGCTAATCAGCGAAGGTCGAAGGCGCGCGGAGCAGATTCTGATCAGCAACGCCAACGAACTGGGCAGCATGGGATCGCGCAATGCCTATCAGCAGGTGTGGGCGCGCGACAGCATGGTCGCCGGGCTCGGCTTGCTGCTCTGCCAGGATGCGGAGGCGAAGGCTATCCACCGCCGGTCGCTGGCCACGCTGCGGGCGTTCCAGAGCCGCCTGGGCAAGATTCCGCATAACGTTGGCTTCTCCGACGTGTACGATCCGGCGCTGGTGGCGATGGCCGGCCGCTTGCAGGCGGAAGATCAACCGCGCGCCGCGCTGGCCGATACAACCCACGCCGGGGTGGTAGACAGCAATCTGTGGTATATCCTCGGCCAGTACTACGACTTCGCCCTCGGTGGGGATCTCGACCTGCTGAAGGCGGCCTGGCCGAGCCTGGAAAAGGCGCTCCTCTGGCTGCGCTATCAGGACTCCAACGAGTGCGGCCTGCTGGAAGTTCACGAAGCGATGGACTGGGCCGACCTGTTTTCCAATCGCTACAACGTGCTGTTCGACAATGTCCTTTATTATGCCGCCTGGAAGGCGATGGCCGTGATGGCCGAAGCCCAGGAGGTGCCGGCCGAAACCTACGCTGCCACGGCCGAAGACGTGCGCCGCAAGATCAACACGCTGCTGTGGGTCGGGCCGGAAGCGCCGAAAGACTGGGACTGGGTCCGGCGCGAGCGGCAGGAATGGCTGTACCCCCTCCGCCTGGTGGAGACCGAGCTGGTGGTGCGGCCGCACTATCTGCCGTACATGGCCTTCCGCGATTACGGCGACCGCTTCGACACCTTCGGCAACCTGCTGGCCATCCTGTTCGGCGTTGCCGACCGCAGGCAGGCCGATCTGATCCTGAATTATCTGCACGGCTGCGGCATCAACTCACCCTATCCGGTGCGCTCAGTCTACCCGCCGATCCAGCGCAGCGACCGGGACTGGCGCGACTTCTTCCAGGTGCGCAACCTGAACCAGCCGAATCACTATCACAACGGCGGGGCGTGGCCGTTCATCGGCGGCTTCTACGTCGCGGCGCTGGTGCAGGCCGGTCGCCTGGATGAGGCGCAGAGGCAGCTCGAACTATTGACAGAAATGAACCACGCCGGCGTCAGCGCCGAATGGGAATTCAACGAATGGTTCCACGGGACCAGCGGACGGCCGATGGGCTTTGCCGAGCAGACCTGGTCAGCGGCGATGTATGTCTACGCGGTCGATGCGGTGGAGCATGGGCGGGCCAACGTGTTCAACAGCGAGCAGGGCTGGCACTGGCGGACGACGTAGGGAAGTGATGAGGAATGAGGCGAAAGAAGTGCTGAGTCGCTGAGCCTCATCGTCAAGCGAGCAAGGATAGATTTGTCAATTTCATGGTGGACGCCCCGTTGGGCGTCCCTACACACGCGAGGACACGGAACGGCGTGTCCCATATGCACCAAGTTAAGGGTTGCGGGGGCCGCCGAGGGCTAAAGCGCCTCGGCTACGGAACCGACAAGCCCACTGAAGGGGCTTCCCTAACGCCTGCGTTTTTGGTCCCTTTAGTGGACCTGTCTTTTCGGGTAGCCGGGTGTTTCAACACTCGGCGGACGACGCGACAATCGATATTCAAATGGCGTCGATCAGTCGCTAACTTGGTGCACATGGGACACGCAACGGCGTGTCCGCAACCGAAAGACGAGATGTCACCCCCTCATCCGCTTGCCTGGGAGAGGGGCAGGGGTGAGGGCAAGTCCGCCTGATTACCCATAGAGTCATTTCATCAATACCTGGAGTATCCCCCTCATGCAGCGCCTGCTCGATAACCTGTACTGTTTTGAAGACACCTGCAACGTCTACGTCCTGAGAAATGGGGCGGAGGCGGTGCTGATCGATTTTGGCAGCGGCGACGTGCTCGATCGCCTGGCGCAGATCGGCGTCGAACGGGTGGTCGCGGTGCTGATGACACACCACCACCGTGACCAGGGGCAGGGACTGCCGCTCGCCGTCGCGGCCGGCATTCCGATCTGGGTGCCGCACACCGAGCAGGACCTGTTCTGCCGCGTCGACGCTCACTGGCAGGCTCGCGAGATCGCCTGCAACTACAACATGCGCCAGGACCGCTTTTCCCTGCTGGAGCCGGTGCCGATCGCCGGGACGCTGAAAGACTACGACCAGCAGACGTTCGCCGGGATGCGCTTCACCGTCCTGCCGACGCCGGGCCACACCACCGGCTCAATCACCCTGTGGACCGATATGGGCGGCCAGCGGATCGCCTTCAGCGGCGACCTGATCGCCGCGCCGGGCAAGGTGTGGAGCCTCTCGGCCACCCAATGGACGTACAACGGCGCGGAAGGCGTCGCGGCCGGCCTCGCCTCGCTGCTCGACCTGCGCGACCGCGCGCCGGACCTGCTGCTGCCTTCGCACGGCGCGCCGATGACCGAGCCGATCGCCGCGATCGATCTGCTGGCAGACCGGTTGTGGGAGCTCTTGCAGCTTCGCGGGAATAACTTGCGCCTGTACGAACTGCGCGAGCGGCCGTATGAGATCATCACCCCTCATCTGCTGATGCACCGGGCGTCAATGGCCAATACCTTCGTGCTGATCTCCCAGAGCCGCAAGGCGCTCATGATCGATTTTGGCTACGACTTCATCACCGGCATCCCACTTGGGACGGACCGTGCTTCGCGCCGGCCGTGGCTGTACACCCTCCCGGCGCTCAAGCGGCAGTACGGCGTCGACCGGGTCGACGTGGTCCTGCCGACGCACTTCCACGACGATCACGTGGCGGGCATCAACCTGCTGCGGACGGTCGAAGGGACGCAGCACTGGGCGCCGGAGTTGTTCGCCGACATCCTGGAGCAGCCGCTCCAGTACGATCTGCCGTGCATCTGGTACGACCCGATCCCCGTCGACCGCCGCCTGCCGCTGGAGACGCCGTTCACCTGGGAAGAATATTCCTTCACGCTGCATCCCCTGCCCGGGCATACCCGCTATGCCGTCGCCATCGCCTTCGAGGTGGATGGTTATCGCGTGCTGGCGGCAGGCGATCAGTATCAGAGGGATGACGGGCTGGAACTGAACTACGTCTATCCCAATCGTTTCGACGCCTCGGACTACGTGCTCAGCGCCGAACTCTACCGCCGGCTGAACCCCAACCTGATCCTGACCGGGCATTGGCGGCCATTCTGGGTGCCCTCCAACTATTTCGGCAAGCTGGCGACGCTGGGCGATGCCGTGGAGCGTCTGCACCGGGAGCTGCTGCCGGACTCGCCGGATCTGGGGACGGAAGGCTTTCTGGCACGGATCTCGCCCTATCAGACAGAGGCGCACGGCGAGCCGATCGAGTTTCAGGTCGAGGTGCACAATCCCTACGACCGGCCGGTTCAGGCGACCGTGGCGCTGGTGGCGCCGCCGGGGTGGCTGGGCATGGGCGGTACGGCCATCATCCCACTGGAAGCGCGGGGTATGGGTCAGGTGTCGCTGGCCGTGCGGCCGCCCGACGATTTTACCGGCCGGCGCGCGCGGGTGGCGGTGGATCTGACCATCGACGGCCATCGCTTCGGCCAGCAGGCGGAGGCCCTGGTATCGGCCAGAGCGTAGTCCGTTATCAGGATGCTGTAGGGATGCGCTGCTGCGCGTCCGATACCACCGGACGCCCAGAAGGGCGTCCCTACAACTCGTCAGATCAATCTTCGGTGGACCAGGCGGAAACCGTTTCCCAGGTTCACACGGATACGGACACAGGCGGTGCATATGCACATTTCGCTCAATGGGGATGACTGGCAGTTCAAGGACTTCATCGGCGAGGACTGGCGCTGGCGAGACTCGCACAAACCGGTGACGCGCGACCTCCGCTTCTGGCGGCGGGGCAGTGTGCCGGGCAGCGTGACGCACGACCTGTGGACAGCCGGCGAGGTCCCGGATCCCTATTTCGAACGGAACAGCCTGCTCCTGGAATGGGTTCCAGCGCGCACCTGGCTGTACAAAAAGACGTTCCGCGTCGACGAGGCGCTGCGCGGCCGGCAGATCCGCCTGCACTTCGACGGGGTGGACTACCAGGCGGAGTTTTTTCTGAACGGCGAGCCGCTGGGGACGCACACCGGCATGTACACCCCCGCCGTCTTCGACGTGAGCGACCGGCTGAACTACGACGGAGACAACCTGATCGCCGTGGTCATCGAGCCGGCTCCACACGAAGAGCCGCAGGTGGGGCGGACCAGCCGCGTTCGCACCCACAAGAGCCGCATGACCTACTGGTGGGATTTCTGCCCGCGCATGGTCCACCTGGGCATCTGGCAGGATGTTTCTCTACGGGTGACCGGCAATGTGCGTATCGACGACGTGTTCGCCCGCCCGCAGCTCTCGCCGGACCTGCACCGCGCCGAGGTCGCCGTCTCCGTCGAGTTGACTGCCCTCCAGCCGGCAGATGTGCAGGTTCGGACGACCATTCGCCAGAGTGGCAGCGTCGTGGCCACCGCCGTGCGCGCGGCTGCGTTGCCCACCGGGACGACGCGCTGGGAGCACACGCTTACGGTCGAGTCGCCGTGCCTGTGGTGGCCGAACGGTCACGGGGATCAGCCGCTGTATGAGGCCGAGGTTGTGGTAGAGGACCCTCATCCCCCGACCGCAAGTGCGGGAGAAGGGGAGAGCGATCGCCGTATGGTGACGTTCGGCATCCGCCGCATCGAGTGGGAGGCCAACGAAGGCGCCGGCGCAAGCGCGCTGCCCTACACGCTGGTGGTCAACGGGCGGAAGGTATACATCAAGGGCTGGAACTGGGTGCCGATCGACGTGATGTACGGCGTGCCCCGGCCGGACAAGCTGGCGCACCTCTTTCGGCTGGCGAAGAACGCGCACGTCAACCTGCTGCGGGTGTGGGGCGGGGGGCTGATCGAGACGGAGGCGTTTTACGCACTGGCCGACCGATACGGCATTCTGATCTGGCAGGAATTCATCCAGTCCAGCTCCGGCATCGACAACACGCCGCCCGAGTCGCCAGCCTACATCGACATGATGGTGCGCGAGGCGGCGCAGATTATCCCCCGGCTGCGCAACCATGCCTCGCTGGCGCTGTGGTGCGGCGGCAACGAACTGACCGGCGGGGAGGAGACTCTGCCGCTGGACGACACACATCCCGTCCTGGCCGCTCTGAAGGCCGTCGTCGCCCGCCTCGATCCCGACCGGCGCTGGCTGCCGACCTCGCCGACCGGCCCGGTCTTCGGCAACACGCTGGAGAACATCGACGCTGACCCGGCTTCGCTGCACGACGTCCATGGCCCCTGGGAGTTCCAGGGGGTGACCGGCCAGTATGCGCTGTATAACCGGAGCACGTCGCTGCTGCACAGCGAGTTCGGCGTCGAGGATCACCAATCGCAAGGCGCTGGATGCCGTCATCGACCCGGCGCAGCAGCGCCCGGTACGGTTGGATAACCCGCACTGGCAGCATCTCGGCGCGTGGTGGGTCAAGCGGCCCATGTGGGACCACACGTTTGGCGTGCTGGAAGAGGTCGAAATGCTGATCCGCGCCACCCAGTTCATGCAGGCGGAGGGGCTGCGCTACGCCCTGGAGGCCGACCGGCGGCGCAAGTTCCGCAGCAGCGGCACGCTCCCCTGGCAGTTCAACGAGCCGTACCCGATGGCCGCCTGCACCTCCGCCGTCGACTACTTCGGCCAGCCCAAGCCGTCGTACTATGCGGTGGCCCGCACCTATGCGCCGCTGACGGTGACGGCCAAGGTTCCGACCGGCGCATGGCTGGGACAGCCGGCCTTCCACGCCGAAATCTGGGCCAACCATTCCGGGGCCGAGCCGATCCCGGACGCGCGACTGATCGCGCGGCTCGTCCGGTTGGACGGCCAGGTCCACGCGCAGTGGGAGGTGACTATTTCCGCCGCCGCGCCGATCCCGGCGGATGGGGCGATCGCCCTGATGGTGGTCGAGTGCCCGCTGGACGATCTGGCAGCGGTATACTTCCTCGACCTGCGCCTGACCGATTCATCCGGGCGTGATCTCGCGGCGAATCGCTATATGTTCACCCACGCCGCCAACTTCGCCCCACTCCTGGACGTGCCGGGGACCTCCCTCCGTGTCCATGCCGAGCGATCCGCTTCCGACTGGCGGGTGACGATCCAGAATGCCGGCGCAAATGCCGCCCCTGGCGTCTGGCTGGAGGATGCGCGCGACGTCGGCAGTCCCGGTTCTGCCGAGTTCAGCGACAACGACTTCTGCCTGCTGCCCGGCGAGTCGCGGACAGTGGCCGTCGCCTGGGTCGACGTGCCGGAAGCCGCTCGAACGCTGATGGTTGGCGGCTGGAACACCGTGAGGCAGAGTCTCTAAGCGAACACGCGCAGATCGGTGATAACCGTTAGCGCCCATGCATGACGTTTATCGGCCTGTTAATTCGACTCTCTGCGCTAAAATGCAGATAAGTTCACACATTGCGCAATTTATCCGCGGGCATCTGAGAACGCAGGGGCAAGTGAGGGTCGCATCATGCATGAGCTTCCGGTCACGCAAAGTGTGCTGGAAATCGCGCTGCGTTACGGTCATGCGCAGGGGGCGCGGCGAATCACCGATCTGTACCTCGTGGTGGGCGATCTTTCGTCGATCATCGACGATTCCGTGCAGTTTTACTGGGACATCATCAGCCGCGACACCATTGCCGAGGGCGCGCAGCTGCACTTCGACCGCATCCCTACGCGGATGCTCTGCCTGAACTGCAATCAATCGTACCTGCCGGATCGCGGGACGCTGGCCTGCCCGAACTGTCAGAGCACAGACGTGCAGGTGTCGGCTGGAGACGAATTTCGCCTCGACTCTATTGAGATTGAGGTCGAACCGGCGGCACATGCTGCTGAACCCGTGACCGCGGATTGAGTTGAAAGGACGCTCCCATGTGCCTGGCTATCCCAGGGAAGATCACCCAGATCTATGAAGTCTCCGGCCTGCTCATGGGCAAGGTCGATTTTGGCGGTGTCGTCAGAGAAGCCTGCCTGGCCTATCTCGAAGCGCCGCAGGTGGGCGATTACACGATGATTCACGTCGGCTTCGCCATCAGCAAAGTGGACGAAGAAGAAGCGCAGCGCACGCTGGAACTGCTGCGCGAACTGGGTGAGCTGGACGCCGAACTGGGCCTGGAAGAGGACCCGGAGACGGCTGTCTCAGACGTGCACCGCGCGGAAGAGAAATGAGGGTATTTCCATGACGATGAAGACCATCCGGGTCCCTGTGGTTGAGGAAATCCTGTCGGCCAACGATCAACTGGCCGCGCAGAACCGCCGCGTGCTCGATCAAGCGGGCATCTTCGGCATCAACATCATGGCTTCGCCCGGCGCGGGCAAGACCAGCACTATCGTCGCCACGCAGGAACGGCTCAAGGATAGGCTGCGCCTGGGCATGATCAACGGCGATCTGGCCACGTCGATCGACGCCGACCGCGCCGCCGCCGCCGGCATGCAGGCGGTGCAGATCAACACCGGCGGCAATTGCCATCTGGACGCGGTCATGCTGTCGTCGGCGCTCAAGGCCATGGACCTGTCGTCCATCGACCTGCTGATCGTGGAGAACGTCGGCAACCTGATCTGCCCATCCAGCTTCCAGTTGGGAACGCACCTGAGCATCCTGGTGGCCAGCGTGGCCGAGGGAGACGATAAGCCGTACAAGTACCCGCCGATGTACCGGGGCGTGGACGCCGTGCTGATCAACAAAATCGACCTGCTGCCTTACGTGCGCTTCAGCATGGACACCTTCGTCAAGGGGGTGGAGATGCTGAACCCCGGCGTGACCACCTTCCCAATCTCTTGTACCACCGGCGAGGGACTGGCCGCCTGGACCGAATGGCTCTACGAGCAGGTCGCGGCCAGGGAGCCCCGGTCATAGCGACCGGGAGCGCGGATCTGTGATGGACAGGGCGCTGGAAATCCATATCGAGGGCGTCGTGCAGGGGGTCGGGTTTCGGCCCTTCGTCTACAATCTCGCCCGCCAGCATGGCGTCCTTGGCTGGGTGCGCAATACGTCTGCCGGGGTCGATATCCATGCCGAGGGCCTTCCGGATTCGCTCAAAGCCTTCGTCGCCGCACTGACCGAGCAGGCGCCACCCCTGGCGCGGGTCCATCACCTGAGCGTGCGCGCCCGGCAAGTTCGAACGGCACACCAGCTTCTCGATTAGCGAGAGCGCACCGGTCACCGATGGCTTCCAGCCGATTTCGCCCGATATCGCAATCTGTCCGGACTGCCTGCGCGAACTGCGCGACCCGGACGATCGTCGCTACCGCTACCCGTTCATCAACTGCACGCAATGCGGGCCGCGCTTCACGCTGATCCGCGATATCCCCTACGACCGGCCGTTCACGACCATGGCCGCCTTCCCCCTGTGCGACGACTGCGCCTCCGAGTACCACAGCCCGGCCGACCGCCGTTTTCACGCTCAGCCGGTGGCCTGCTCGGCGTGCGGGCCGCAGATATGGCTGGAAACCGACGGCAAAGTCGATCGGGGCGATGATGGACTGCACGCGGCCGCCCGCCTGCTGCGCGAAGGGAAGATCGTCGCCATCAAGGGGCTTGGCGGCTTCCATCTGGCCTGCGACGCGACCAGCCCGGCCGTGGCCGAACTGCGCCGCCGCAAGGGCCGCGCCGCCAAGCCGTTCGCGCTGATGATGGCCGATCTGGCGACCGTCCGACGACACTGTGAGGTGTCTGACGACGAGGCGCGCCTGCTGACCTCGACCGCCGCGCCGATCGTGCTGCTGCGCCGCCGAAGCGACCCGGAGGGGCAGGCGATCGCCCCCGACGTCGCGCCGGGGCAGGCGACCCTGGGCGTGATGCTGCCCTATACGCCGCTGCACGTGTTGCTGCTCGACGAAGGGCTGCCGCCGCTCGTCATGACCAGCGCCAACCACAGCGACGAGCCGATCGTCACCGACAACGAAGCAGCGCGCGAGTCGCCGGGCCGATCTCGGCCGACGCCTTCCTGATGCACGACCGCGACATTCACATGCGTACCGACGACCGGTGATGCGCGTCTTCGAAGGCGCGGACCTGCCCGTGCGCCGGTCGCGCGGCTATGCTCCGTATCCGGTGCAGCTGCCGTTCGACGTGCCCTCGCTGCTGGCCGTCGGCGGCGAACTGAAGAACACCTTCTGCGTGATTCGCGACGCCTATGCCTTCATGAGCCACCACATCGGCGACATGGAAAGCTACGAGACGCTGCAATCGTTTGTGGGGGGCGTGTCGCACTTCGAGCGGCTGTTTCGCATCCGGCCGCAAGCCATCGCCTACGACCTGCACCCTGACTACCGCGCAGCACGCTATGCGTTCGCCCGCGCCGAAAAAGAAGGCCTCCCGGCGGTAGGTGTGCAGCACCATCACGCTCACATCGCGGCCTGCATGGCTGAACATGGCCTGACCGGCGAACGCCCGGTCATCGGCGTCTGCTTCGACGGCACCGGCTACGGGACGGACGGCACTATCTGGGGTGGCGAATTTCTGATCGCCGACTATGCCGGTTTTGAACGGGCGGCCTGCCTGAAGCCGGTGCCGCTGCCCGGCGGCGATGCTGCCACGCGCAAGCCGGCGCGTTTCGCGCTGAGTATGCTGCTGGCCTCAGGCTGCGCCCTGGATAGCGATCTGCTGCCGATCGCGGCGCTGACCGAAGCCGAGCGGACCGCGATCCTGCGCCAGATGGAGCGCGGGCTGAATGCGCCGCTCACATCGAGCATGGGCCGGCTGTTCGACGCGGTGGCCTCGCTGATCGGCGTCTGCCAGGCGGGCACCTACGAAGGGCAGGCCGCGATCGAGCTGGAAGCGGCTGTCGACGCGCGTGGCGCCGATGCCGCGGCCTATGCGTTCACGTACGAGGACGGGCTCGTCGACGCCTCGCCCGTTATTCGAGCTGTGGTCGCCGATTGGCGCGCCGGTGTCCCCGCCGGCGTCATCGCCGCGCGCTTCCACCAGGGTGTCGCCGAGATGATCCGCGATGTCTGCATCACGTTATCGACTCGTGCCGGCCTGCGCGAAGTGGCCCTGAGCGGCGGCGTCTTCCAGAATGTAACGCTGCTGGAAAAAGACCGTGCCGCTGCTGCGCGCGGCGGGATTGACCGTCTACACCCACAGGCTGGTGCCGCCCAACGACGGCGGTCTGGCGCTCGGCCAGGCGATGATCGCTGCGGTCCAACTGGGCCGCCTGGATGGCGAGTCTGGTGCGCCGGGCTAAAGAAGAGAGGATCTTCATGAAGTATCTGGATGAATACCGTGACGGCGAGCTGACGAAGCGCCTGATCGATCAGATCGTGGCGACCGTGACGCGCCCCTGGCACATCATGGAGGTCTGCGGCGGACAGACGCATTCCCATCCTCACGAGCGGCCTGGATCAACTGCTGCCGCCGGAGATCGAGCTGATTCATGGGCCGGGCTGCCCGGTCTGCGTCACCCCGCTGGAGCTGATCGACAAGGCAGTGGCGATCGCCGCCATGCCGAATGTCATCTTCACCTCCTACGGCGATATGCTGCGCGTCCCCGGTTCGCAGAAGGACCTCTTCAGTGTCAAGGCCGGCGGCGGCGATGTGCGCATGGTCTACTCGCCGCTCGATGCCCTCAAGATGGCGCAGAACAACCCGGACAAAGAGGTGGTGTTCTTCGCGGTTGGTTTCGAGACGACTGCACCGGCCAATGCCATGTCGGTCTATCAGGCGAAGGCGCTGGGGATCAACAACTACTCGGTGCTGGTCTCGCACGTCACCGTCCCTCCGGCCATCTCTGCGCTGCTGGAAAGCGAAGATGTGCGCGTCGACGGCTTCCTGGCGCCCGGCCACGTCAACGCCGTTATGGGTTACTGGAATACGAACTGCTGGTGGCCAAATACCACGTGCCGATGGTCGTCACCGGCTTCGAACCGGTCGATCTGGCCAGGGGCATCCTGCTCACCGTGCAGCAGTTGGAAGCCGGACGCGCAGCGGTGGAAAACGCCTACTCACGGGCCGTCACCCGCGAGGGCAACACCGCCGGCCAGAAGATCATCAACGATGTCTTCGAACTGTGCGACCGCAAATGGCGCGGCATCGGCATCATCCCGATGAGTGGCTACCGGCTGCGCGACGCCTACACAGCTTACGACGCCGAGCGCCGCTTCCCGTCAGTGCAGTCGATCACCACACAGGAGTCGCCGGTGTGCATCAGTGGGCAGATCCTGCAAGGCCTGAAGAAGCCCAACGAATGTCCCGCCTTCGGCACGACGTGCACCCCGCAGACGCCGCTGGGCGCGACCATGGTCTCGTCGGAAGGGGCCTGCGCCGCCTATCACCGCTATGGACGTTTTGAGGCCTCGCTGGCCGAGGAGCCTCTCTCGTGACCGACGACGTCCGCGAACCTCTGAATCTGGCGGGCTGGACCTGCCCGGCGCCTCTGCGCAATTACCCGACCGTGGTCATGGGCCACGGCAGCGGCGGCAAGATGATGGCCGATTTGATCACTCATCTCTTCGCGCCCCTGCTTCAAAACGACCTGCTTGCCCAGTTTGGCGACTCGACCATCTTTGAGGTCGGGGAAAACGGCGGTGCGTCGCGGTTGGCGATCAGCACCGACTCCTACGTGATCAGCCCGCTCTTCTTCCCCGGCGGCAACATCGGCGATCTGGCCATCAACGGCACGGTCAACGACGTGGCTATGAGCGGGGCGACGCCGCTCTTTCTCAGCGCCGGCTTCATCCTCGAAGAGGGGCTGCCGCTGGACGATCTGGGGCGCATTGTCACGACCTTCGGCGCGGCGGCCGACGCGGCCGGCGTCAAGGTGATCGCCGCCGACACCAAGGTGGTCAATCGCGGCCACGGCGACGGCCTGTTCATCAACACCACCGGCATCGGCGTGATTCCGCCGGGGTGCACATCGCCGCGAACCGGGCGCGCCCCGGCGACGCCGTGCTGATCAGCGGCCCGCTCGGCGACCACGGCGTGACGATTCTGTCGGTGCGCGAGGGACTGGGCTTCGAGTCGGAGATCCAGAGCGACACCGCGCCGCTCAACGGGCTGGTGACCGACATGCTGGCGGTGACCAAAGACATTCACGTGCTGCGCGACGCGACTCGCGGCGGGCTCTCGGCCGTGCTCAACGAACTGGCGACCGCGTCCGCCGTCGGCATCGAGTTCGAGGAGAACCGCGTGCCGGTCAACCCAGCCGTGCGGGCGGCCTGCGAAATGCTCGGCCTGGACCCCTTCTATGTGGCCAACGAGGGCAAATTGGTCGCTATCCTCCCCGCAGAACATGCCGACGCCGTTCTGGAGGCGATGCAGGCGCATCCGCTGGGACGGGAAGCGCGGCGCATCGGCACGGTGGTCGAGTCGCACCCCGGCATCGTGCTGGCGCGAACCGGCATCGGCGCGCGTCGGGTGGTCGAGTTGCCGGCGTGGGAGCTGCTGCCGCGCATCTGTTGAGGACGTGGCGGATACTAACCTTCTGATGGGCGGTCCCAGGTGTCCGCCTGAGTGCAATAAACAGCAGCGCCGCCTCCATCTGGAGGCGGCGCTGCTGTTTTCGAGCGGCGATCAGGATGGCGTCCTGGTCACCAGGATTAGCGTCCCTGGCTCGAACAGGGTGGCACAGGTAAAACCTGGGAAGTCGTCGACTGTATAGCTGCCGATGATCTGCGGGGTGCGCGGTGCGCCGCTGGCTGACATCCAGATGAGCGAGCCGGACCCGCGCACGCAGAAGACCGCGCCGTTCTCGAAGTGGGTCAGGCCAGGCGGGCTCAAGATATCCACCGCCTGCTGCACGCCCAGGTCGAGCAGACCAGGAGCGCCCAGGTTAGCCTCGCCGTAGAGCGGACTGCCTAGCCAGGAGGTCGGCGCGCCGTTCTGGTAGAGGATGCGGCAGTTGATGGCATAGCGGATGGCATCCGGCACGCTGCTGCGGACCACGCCACCTTCGGCGAAGTTGTGGTCGGCGCAGGTGGGCACGGGCGAGGCGGCAGCGCATCGCCGATGTGAACGGTCACGCCTGGCAGGCTAAGACCGACCGGGTATTCCGGCGCGCTGCTGGCGCTGATGCTGTGCCCGATGAGCGTAGCGCGATCGGTGTTGTCGGCAGGGTTCTCGATCGGCTCAACACCTCACCGTGACCAGGCCGCCGCTGGTGAAAGTGATCAGGGCCGGCGAACGGCTGCTGCCGTTCACCGCAACCTGAGCCGGGTCGAAGCTCACGGCGAGCGTGAAGGGCTGGCTCGGCGCGGTTTGCACGAAGATCTGGTAGCTCAGCGCCGGTCCGTTTTCCGGTCCGGTGAGTTCCAGCGGGGCAATGCTGATCCCGGCGCTGTCGTCGTCGCTGTTGGTCACGCCGACGTCGGCGGCGTCGACATTGTTGTAGAGTGGGTCGGCGCTGGCCACCGCCGTGACAATCGAGTAAGCGACGTCGCCGTCGTCAATGGTATCGTCCACGCCAGTGAGGGTGATCGTCTGAGCGGCGTTCCAGTCGGCGGAGGTGAAGGTAATGGACGTTGGGGCGGTGCCCTCCGTCATGTCGCTGCTGCTCAGCGCGACCGTGACGTCGGCGATAGGTTGGGTGGTCAGGACGACGCTGAACGTTGCCGTGCCGCCGGCTTCGGTGGTCACGAGGCCGCTGGTCGGGTTGATCAGCACGCCGGCGCTGTAGTCGTCGGCATTGGTCACGGCGACGTCGGAAGCCGCGACCTGGTCGTAGCCCGAGTCCGCGCTGGAGACGGTGGTGACGATGGTGTAGGCGATGTCGCCGTCATCCAGCGCGTCGTCGGCGCCCGTGACTGTGATGACTTGGGAGGAAGCCCAGTCGGCGGACGTGAAGGTAATCGACGGCGGCACAGCCCCTCGGTCGTGTCGCTGCTGACGAGGGCGATGGTGACGTCCGCCGTCGGCTGGCTGGTCAGCACGACGCTGAACGTCGCGGTTCCGCCGGCCTCGGTGGTGACGAGGCCGCTGGTCAGGGGCAATGCTGACCCCGGCCGCGTCGTCGTCCATGTTGGTGGCGCTGACGTCCGGCGCGGCCAACCCGTGGTAGCCCGAGTCCGCGCTGGAGACGGTGGTGGTGATGGTGTAGGCGATGTCGCCGTCATCCAGCGCGTCGTCGGCGCCCGTGACCGTAACGACCTGGCTGGTAGCCCAGTCGGCGGACGTGAAGGTGATCGACGGCGGGACGGCGCCCTCGGTGGTGTCGCTGCTGATGAGGGCGACAGTGACGTCGGCTGTCGGCTGGCTGGTCAGGACGACATTAAACGTCGCTGTACCGCCGGCTTCGGTGGTGACGAGGCCGCTGGTCGGGGCAATGCTGACCCCGGCCGCGTCGTCGTCGGTATTGGTGACGCTCACGTCGGCCGCGGCGGGGTTGTTGTAACCCGCATCGCCGCTTGTGACGGTGGTGACGATGGTGTAGGCGATGTCACCGTCATCCACCGCGTCGTTCACGCCCGTCACGGTCACCGTCTGGCTGACGTTCCAGCTAGCGGACGAGAAGGTGATCGCCGCCGGAACTGTCCCCTCGGTGATGTCGCTGCTGACGAGGGCGATGGTGACGTCCGCCGTCGGCTGGCTGGTCAGCACGACGCTGAACGTCGCCGTGCCGCCAGCCTCGGTGGTGACCAGGCCGCTTGTCGGGCTGATGTTCACCCCGGCGGTGTCGTCGTCGGTGTTGGTCACGCCGACATCCGGCGCGGCCAGAGCGTTGTACAGCGCGTCGCCGCTGCTGACCGTGGTGACGATGGAGTAGGCTATGTCGCCGTCATCCACCGCATCGTCCACCCCGCTCACAGTCACCGTCTGGCTGACGTTCCAGTTGGCGGGCGTGAAGGAGATCGCCGCCGGGACCGTTCCCTCGGTGGGGTCGCTGCTGGCCAGGGCGACGGTGACGTCGGCCGCTGGCTGGCTGGTCAGCACGACGCCGAACGTCGCGGTGCCGCCGGCCTCGGTGGTGACCAGACCGCTGGTCGGGCTGATGTTGACGCCGGCGGTGTCGTCGTCCGCATTGGTCACGCCGACATCCGGCGCGGCCAGAGCGTTGTACAGCGCGTCGCCGCTGCTGATGGTCGTGACGATGGTGTAGGCGATGTCGCCGTCGTCGATGCTGTCGTCGACGCCGGACACGGTCACCGTCTGGATGGCGCTCCAGTTGGCAGGGGTGAAGCTGATCGCCGCCGGAACCGTTCCCTCGGTGGTGTCACTGCTGGCCAGGGCGACTGTGACGTCGGCGGCCGGTTGGCTGCTCAGGACGACGCCGAACGTCGCGGTGCCGCCGGCTTCGGTCGTGACGAGGCCGCTCGTCGGGGCGATGGTGATGCCGGCCGCGTCGTCGTCACTGTTGGTGGCGCTGACGCTGGCTGCCGCGTTGTTGTAGTGCGTGTCGCCGCTGGTCGCCATGAGCGAGATCGTGTAAACAATGCTGCCATCGGCCTCCGCGTCATCCTGCCCGGTCACCTGGACTGCCACCGGCGTGGAGCAGTTGGCGCTGGTGAACGTGATCTGCGTCGTGCCGACCACGCCTTCGGTGGTGTCGTTGCTGATCAGGTGCACGGTGACGTCGGCCGCCGGCTGGCTGGTCAGGACGACGTCGAAGGTGTCGAACCCTCCGGCCTCGGTGGTGATCAGTCCGCTGCTCGGGCTGGCATCCAGGCCGGCGCTGTCGTCGTCGCCGTTGGTGACGTTGACGTCGGCCGCGGCCAGGTTGTTGTAGTGCGCATCGCCGCTGGTGACCGTGGTGACGATGGTGTAGGCGATGTCTCCGTCGTCGATGCTGTCGTTGACGCCGGTGACGGTGACGGTCTGCGGCGTGGCCCAGTTGGCGGACGTGAAGGTGATCGCCGGTTGGACGGTGCCTTCGGTCGTGTCGCTGCTGGAGAGGTTGATGGTGACGTCGGCTTCCGGCTGGGTGACCAGGATGACGCTGAACGTGTCTGTCCCGCCGGCTTCGGTGGTGACCAAGCCGCTCATCGGGTTGACGTTTACCCCGGCCGTGTCGTCGTCAGCATTGGTCACGCTGACATCTGGTGCGGCCAGGGCGTTGTAGCTCACGTCGCCGCTGGCGACCGTCGTGATAATCGTGTAGGCAACGTCGCCGTCGTCGATGCTGTCGTCCACTCCGATGAGGGTAACGGTCTGCGGTGTGGCCCAGTTGGCCGACGTAAAGGTGATCGCCGGTTGGACCGTGCCCTCGGCCGTGTCGCTGCTGGACAGGGCGATCGTCACATCGGCCGTCGGCTGGCTGGACAGGACGACGTCAAACGTCGCGGTGCTGCCGGCCTCGGAGGTGACCAGGCCGCTGGTGGGGTTGACGCTGACCCCGGCCGTATCGTCGTCGACGATCGTGACCTGCTGCGTTCCCGACGCCGTGGCTGTGCCAACCGGCAGACCGGTGATCGTGCCAAACGTAAGATTGAATGTTTCGTCGGCTTCGTCGACGCTGTCGCTGACGATGGCGACAGCAACCGCCGCGGTATCCCCCGAGCCTGCGCCAACGCTGAAGGAGGCCAGTGTCGTCGTCAGAGCGTAGTCGGCAGGTGTTGCCGCTGTGCCGGCCGTTTCGCCCACCATCACCTGAAGCGGGGCCGCGAGACTGCCGCCCGCCGGGTCGGAGACGATGGTCAGTTCGACGTCGGCCGTGTAGGGTGTCGCGTTTTCCGGCGCGTTGGCCGTCGCCGCGGCGAAGGTGATCTCGGCGGTGTCGTTGTCGGCGATGCTCACCGCGACGGGCGCAACCGCCAGACTGTTATAGGCCGAGTCGGCGCTGGCGACGGTCAGAGTGATGGTGCCGTTCTCCAGTCCTTCGACCAGATCGTCGTTCACGGCTTCGACGTCGACCGTCTGGATCATCGTTTGACCGTCCAGGACCACGTCGACGCTGCCATCGGGGTCGGAGACGATAGTGAAGTCGGCCGGGTCGTGCGTCAGGGTGACGGTGACCGGGTTGGTTGGAATGCTGGTGAGGGAGATGGTGAAGGAGTCCGGTGCGCCGCCTTCGGCGACGTCGGTCGAGCCGAGCGTCTGTGAGACGACCACCCCGGCGACCTCGTCGTCGATCAGCGTCACCGTGCCGGCGGTCTGCGGCATCAGGTTGTATTTCTCGCCGTCTTGCAGCGTCAGAATGACCGTCTCGCTGCTTTCTGGCATCAGATCGTCCACGCCGGTCAGAACGATATCCAGCATGGTCTGGTTGGCCGGGAAGGTGATGTTCAGCGGTACGCCGCTGACGGGTGTACCTGCTACGGTTAGCCCGTAGTCGCCGGCCGCCGCGCTGCCGGTCACGTCAATCACGACCGTGAGCTCTCCGGCCGTGCTGCCGGTGCGGGTGAGCGTGTAGCTGCCGGTGTCGCTGCCATCTTCGCTGGCCGTATCGTCGGACGCGCTCAGGCTGACGACCGTCGCGTAGGCCGACTCGATGGCGCCCATGTCGACCGATGAACCCTGAAGGCGCGCGCCGCCGGCGTAATCGCTGGCGTAAGCCGCGGCGAAGGCGCTGCTGCCGCCGTCGATGGCCGGGCTGCTGGCGTTGAGCGCGAAATTGCCGCCGGCCGCATCCACGAAAAGCGGATTGAAGCCGACGACGCTGCCGCCCACGCCGTTCACGGCGCAGGTGCCCGCACCGAACAGGCTGAACTGCGCCCCCGGCGCGCCGGCGCAGTCGACACCGTTGCCATAGGCGATGACATTGCGCAGGAGAGACGAATCGGCGAACTGCACGCCGGAGCTGTTGCCGTGGAAGGTGCTGTTGACCACCGTCGCGCCAGTCGAGTCGCCATAGGCGCCGCCTCCTGCCGCCGCGCTGTTGCCGGTGAACAGGCTGTTGGCTGCCTCGCCGGTCGCGGTGGACGCCAGATACACACCGCCGCCGTTCCCCGTCGCGCTGTTGTGGTCGAAGCGCACGCGGTCGACGGACATTGCGCTGCTGTTGGAGAGGCCGCCGCCATTCCCGGCCGCCGTGTTGTAGACGATCTGCGCCTGGTTGACGTTGATTGTCCCTTCATTGGCGATGCCGCCGCCGTTCTGGGCGACGTTGGGGTGGCCGGACGCGCCGATGACCGTGCCAGGCATGACGTTGACCGTCGCCCCGGCCAGGTTGAAGATGGCGCCGCCGCTGCCGCTGGTGTCGAGGTTGCTGTCCGCGTAGTTGCCCTGCATGACCGGGCCGTTGAGCGTGATGTTGCCGCCCAGGTTGGCGATGCCGCCGCCGTCGGTGGCCGCCTGGTTGCCGTTAATCGTCCCGTCGTTGACCACCGTCGTCCCGGCGTTGGCGATGCCGCCGCCGAACGTGTCCTGGGCCTGATTATTATCGATATGACAGTTGTTCACGGCGGTGTGAGAGGCCGCCGTGACGCGCAGGCCGGCGGATCGGATGTTCGACTGGTTATTGACCACGCTGCAGTTGGTGAGCGTCGTGGTCCCCCCGGTGCCGATGCCTCCGCCGGTGATTCGGGCCGTATTGCCGGAGACGACCGAGGTCGGAGAGGGTCAGGGTTGCGTTGTCGAAGACGTTGATGCCGCCGCCGATGTCCGCCGTATTGCCGGTGATCTGCGAGTTGCCGTTGATGATCACCGGGCCGTCGGCCTGGAGGCTGAGGCCGCCGCCGTTATTGACGGTCCAGTTGTTGGAAATCGTCGAGCCGGTGATGGTGAGCGTCTCGGTTGTGCTGTAGGTGGAGATACCGCCGCCGGCGATGGCGCCCCCGTCATTGTGGTCGACCAGCGAGTTGGTGAGCGTGAACTGCCCGGCGCTGGCAATGCCGCCGCCGCCAGACGTCGCGATGTTGTTGCTGAGCGTCGAGCCGTCGACGGTCGCTGTTGCCGGCGCCCACAGGGTGATGCCGCCGCCGCCGGCGGCGGTGTTGGAGTCGATCAGCGTGCCGTTGACCACGTTTAGCGTCGAACCGTCGAGTGCGAAGATGCCGCCGCCGTTGTTGCTCGCGCTGTTGCTGAGGATCTGGGTGTCGTCCACCGTGAGCGATGAGCTGGCATACAGCAGAATCGCGCCGCCGTCCTGCGCCGAATTGCCGGTCATGACACTCGACGTGATGCTGCCCGCGCCGGTCCACCCGTAGTAGGCGCCGCCATCCTGGGTGGCCTTGTTGCCGCTGAAGGTGGCATCGGTGATGGTCGCGGTGCCGTGGTCGTTGAAGACGCCGCCGCCGTGGTTGAATACTTCATTCACGTCGAAGAGGGTGCCGTTCTGCACGATGGCCGTCGCGCTGGCGGAGATGTGCAGACCGCCGCCGTCGCCGGTCAGGACGCGGTTGTTCGAGAAGGTGACGTTGGCGATCGTCGCCGTCGTGGCCGAGCCGAAGACCGCCATGCCGCCGCCGTGCGGTCCGGCATCGTTCCCGTCGATCAGTGTGCCGGTCACGCCGATCGACGCGCCGCTGCTGATGCCACCGCCGCTGTTCGTCGCCTCGTTCAGGGTGATGCTGCCGCCGGTGATGGTCATCTGGTGATTGTTCACGATGCCGGCGCCGCGGTCCGAGGCCAGGTTCTGCGTAAAATGGCTGTTGCTGACGGTGACTGTGCCGTCCGCCCGGTTGAAGAGGCCGCCGCCCAGGTGTGCCGAATTCGCCAGCAGCGTCGAGTCAGTCAGGGTCAGATCGCCGCCCTCGACGTAGATGCCGCCGCCATTGCCAGGCGTCGTGTTGTTCGTGATCTGCGTGCCGGTCACCGTCTGCACGCCGAGGTCGCCGACCAGGAGTCCACCGCCCAGTCCGCTGGCGCTGTTGCCATCTACGGTGCTCGTCTCAAGCGACGAAACGCCGTCCATCCACAGGCCCGCACCATACTGCGCGTCGTTGCCGTTGATCGTGACACGGGTCAGCGTGGCCGAGCCCGTGTTGACGATCGCCATGCCGCCGCCGGCCTGGGCCGTATTGTCGGAGAAGGTGCTGTCTTCCGCCACCAGCGTGCTGTCGGTTCCGCCGCCATAGCCGCCGCTGAAGTTCGCCGAGGTGTTGTGATGTATGTCGCTGGCGGTGATCGTCACGCTGCCGCCGGTAGTGTTCTCCAGCCCGCCGGAATTGGACGCGCTGTTGTAGGAGATGTCGCTGTCGCTGACCTCCACGACGCTGCCGGTGCCGCTGCTGAAAATGCCGCCGCCGACGATTGCTGTGTTGCCGCTCCCGGCCGCGCCGCCGATGGCCGTGCCACCCTGCACCTGGAGGGTCGCGCCGCTGACGTTATAGATGCCGCCGCCGCTGCCGAATCCGTTGGTGTTCGAATCGGCCTGGTTGCCGGTCACGGTTGCGCCGTCGAGCACAAGCAGCCCGCCTGTCCCTCTGCTGATCAGGCCGCCGCCGTTGCCGAAGGCGTCGTTGTCGGCGACGGTGCTGGCGCTGACGGTGACCGAGCTGGCGTCGACGACGATGCCGCCGCCATGGGCCGTGGTGCTGTTGCCGGTGACCTGCGTGCCGTTCTTGAGCGTTCCCGAACTGCCGAGGGTGTATGTCACGCCGGCGCCGTCGCCGGCGGAACTGTTGTTGGAAAGGGTCGAGGCGCTGCTGTCGAAATGCGAGTTGTTCATCGCCCAGACGCCGCCGCCGCCAAAGCCGGAGTTGTTGCTGTCGATCACCGTGCCATTCTCGATAGTCGCGCTGGCCTCGGTGAACAGACCGATGCCGCCGCCGACGCCGGTGGCCGTGTTATTCAGAAGCTGCACGTCGTCGAGCGTGACGCTGGCGTGGTCGTAGACGAGAATCGCGCCGCCGTCTTCCGCCTGGTTGCCGCTCATGTTGCTGGAGGCGATCGTCGCGGTCGAGAGGGTGCCGTAGTAGGCGCCGCCGTCGAGTGTTGCGATATTGCCGCTGAACGACCCGCCGCTGATGGTCGCGCTGCCGTGATCCTGGTAGATACCGGCGCCGTGGACGTCCGCCGTATTGTCGTTGATGTTGGAGTCCGTGAGCGTGAGCGCGGTGTTGAGGAAATACACCGCCCCTCCATATTGACCCGCGGAGTTATCATGGAAGGAGCTGTTGGTGATGCTCAGCGTCGTCAGGCCGGTAGCGTACAGGCCTCCGCCCCTGCCCGTCGCTGCGCCGGTTGCGACGTCGACGTTGCTGAAACTGGATGCGCCGCCGCTCAGGTACACGCCTCCGCCCGCCACGGCCGTACAATTGGACATGGCGACGCCGGAAAGAGTCAGCGAGCCGCCGCGAATGCAACCGCCGTTTTCGCCTACCGGCGCGCGGCCGTTGGCGACTTGGAGGTTTTGCAGCGTCAGGGTCCCGGCGGTGATGTCGAAGACGCGGACGGCGTCCCCGCCTGACAGGCGCAGCCCTGCCACGTCGATGCCGTTGATCGTCAGGTTCTTATCGATCGTTAGCGAGGTCAGCAGAGTGATGGTCGAATTATCGGGCAGGCTGGTCTGGAAGACGATCGTGTCGCCCGCCGACGCGGTGGTGATGGTATTGCGTAGGGTGCCCGGTCCGCTGTCGGCGAGCGAAGTCACTGTCAGGGTCGCGGCCAACGTGGGCTGCGGTGACAGCATGAGCAAACTGGCGGATACCAGAAAGAAAGCGAAGATCAGCAGAAAGAAGCGGCGATTCACTGGGTATCCATTCTTGTCGGCCGGAGCGCGACAACTTGTCGCGAGAGCATGTCCTGGATTGGGGTTCGACCGCCCGTGTTGCCGTCAGATCGCGGCGGCTGATGCTTAAAGGTGGCCCGACGGACGTCTCCGCCCGGCCACCAGGGGTAGAACCTCATCCTCCATTCTTGGAAACCTGCGTCTAGAAATCGTGTATTACGGCGTTTATTAAGGACTTTGTCCGGCGCTCATCACGTGCAGTCAGCAAAGCGAGATCCATGAAGTCAGACTCCTCCCCTCCCCTCTCAACCTCCATCTCCTGGGTGGGATGTCCATTACGCGCGCCGACCAGACGGTGAGCCGATTCGTGTCGCGGAAGGTCGAGGCGCTCCTTGTTTACCTGGCCTACGAGCGGCGTGAGCATCAACGGGAATGGCTGGCGGCGCTGCTGTGGGACGATCTGACGCAGGAGCGCGCGCTGGGCAACCTGCGCACCGCGCTGTCGAACCTGACGAGCCAGTTGGGCGACGTCCTGCAGGTGAGCCGGCAGAGTGTGATGCTTCGCCCGGATCTCGACTGCCGGGTCGACGCCCAAACGCTGCTGGAGGCCATCGACGCTTCCGACGGTCCGGTCAATGCCCCGGCAGCGCGCGACCTGACGGCCGCACTGGCCCTGTACAAGGGCGATCTGCTGGCCGGGTTTCACCTGCGCGGCGGTGAGAATTTTGAGCACTGGCGCACCGTGGAATCCGAGCGGCTGAAAGGGCGGGTGCTTGGCGCGCTCCAGCGGCTGTCCCGCTACACCATCGAGCGTGGCGATTATGAGGCGGGCATCGCCCACGCTCGCAAGGCGCTCAGCCTCGACCCGCTGAACGAGGAGTCCCACCGCCACCTGATACTGATGCTGGCACGTTCCGGCCAGCGCAGCGCCGCGATGGCGCAGTACGACCTGTGCCTCCAAGTCCTGCGCGACGAGCTGGACGTCGAGCCAGAGCCGGAGACGGTGGAACTGATGGAGGCTATCCTTGCCAACGAAGTGATGGCCACGGCGCCCGCACGACCGGCGGTGCACCTGCCGACCATGCCCACGCCGTTCATCAATCGGCCGGGCGAACTGCGGCGGATCGCCGAGAGCCTGCGCCAGCCCACCTGCCGCCTGCTGACCATCTTGGGCGGCGGTGGCATGGGCAAGACCCGGCTGGCGCTTCAGTCGGCGGCGGAACTGGCGGAGGATTTCCGCGACGGCGCCGTCTTTGTGCCGCTGGTCTCCGTCCTCAAGGGCGAATTCCTGCCGGTCGAGATTGCCAACGCGCTGGGTTTCACGCCACAGGGCGTACAGGACCCGTTGGCGGAGCTGGCTGATTACCTGTCCGACCGCGAGATGCTGCTGGTGCTGGACAATTTCGAGCATCGGCCGACTACGCAGACCGGCTCTCGGTCCTGCTGCGGCGCGCCCCGCAGGCGCGTATGCTGGTCACCTCGCGGGTCTGGCTGAATCTGCCGGAAGAGTGGGGCCTGCCGATCGAAGGATGTCCGTCCGGCCGGCGGAACCCCGGACAGCGCCTTGACTACGAGTCCGTGCTGCTGTTCACCGCCTGCGCCCGGCGGGTGTACCCGGAATTCTCACTCAGCGATGAGTTGGAGTCGGTCACCGCCATCTGCCGGCTGGTCCAGGGGATGCCACTCTGCATCGAACTGGCCGCGGCTTGGCTCGGCGTCCTGCCGGCCAAAGAGATCGCCCAGCAGCTTGACCTCAAGTTTCTCACCTCGTCAAGCCGCGGCATCAGCGAACGGCATCGCAGCGCCGAAGCGGTCTTCGACGCCTCATGGCGCATGCTCCGGACCGATGAGGCCGACGCGCTGATGAGGCTTTCGGTCTTCAAGGGCGCCTTCGACCGGGAAGCGGCGCAGAAGATCGCCGGGGCGACCCTGCCGATCCTGGCCTCACTGATGGAGAAGTCGCTGATACGCCGCGGGGAGGGTGACGCCTACACCATCCACGAACTGCTGCGCCAGTACGCCTACGATCAGCTCGCGGCGCGCGGCGATGCCGACGCCGTGCATGAGGCGCACCTCGACCACTACGTCCAACTCACATCCAACCCGGATTCGCGTATTCACGGCGAAAAGCAGACCGTCTGGCTGGACCGCCTGGAGCGCGACCAGGACAATTTGCGGTCGGCCATCAGTTATGCACTGGAGCACGTCCGCCCGGAGGTGCACGATCTCGGCCTGCGGCTGGGCGCGTCGATCTGGGAATTCTGGCTGATGCGCGGCCACATCACGGAGGGGCGGCAGTGGGCTCGACCTGCTGCTGGAGACCACGCGGGGAACCGTCAGCGCCGCGCGCGGGCGGCGACCCAGGGCGCGGGCTACCTCGCCTGGATTCAGGGCGACTCCGACCGCGCCGAAGCACTGCACCACGAGGGACTGGCCATCCGCCAGCAGATCGGCGACAAAGCCGGGATGGGTGGCTCGCTAAGCAATCTGGGCATCATCGCCTGGAGCCGGGGGGATTTCGCGGCGGCGCGGACCTACTACGAGCGGGCGCTGGCGGCGCGCCGCGAGGCCAACTACACGCTGGGCGTGGCCTCGGTGCTGACCAATCTGGCGCTTCTGATGCAGGATCAGGGCAGCTACGACGAGGCTATCGACTTCGCGCAGCAGGCGTGGGCCAACTTCAAGGTGCTGGATGATCTTCAGGGAATGGTGCATGTGCTCTACAACATGGGGTCGATGCACCAGGATCGCGGCCATATGGTCCAGGCCATTCAGACGTACGAGCAGTCACTGGAACTGGCTCGGCGGTTGGGCGACCAGCGCGTGATCGGCGGGTTGCTGCTGAACCTCGGAGTGGTGCGACTGCGTCTGGGCAACACGCAGCAGTCGATGCTGGATTTCCACGAGAGCCAGGCGATCATGACTCGCCTGGGCGATAAGCGACATCTGGCGCTGGTTCAGCGGGGCATGGCCGAGCTTGCGCTGCACGAAGGCCGGCTGCATGACGCGCTGCCGCTCGCCGAAGAGAGCCTGTCATTCCTCCGTCAGCCGAAGGGCGATGTCGACCTGGGGGCGGCACTGGTCATCAAGGGAGATATTCTGCTGGCGCTGGATCCGGGTCGAGGGGCGGTCAAAACGCTTCAGGAAGCGCTGGACATCCTCGTCAAGGTCAAAAAGCCGACGCCCATCGCCGAGGCACTGCTTTCCCTGGGCGAGGCGCTGAGGCGGCAGGGACAGCAGCAGCGCGCACTTCGCCTGTTGGATGTGGCGGAGGAGATCGTACGACGCTATGGCTTGCTGATCCCGAAGCGGCCGCCGGCTGTGGAGTCCGCGATCGCGCCCGGATACCGATCAGGCACAGACCTGGAGGCCGTCACGCTCGACACACTGCTGGAGGCGATCCAGGCCGCCGTGTATGCGGAGCGCCTGACGTCCGTGGGTCAGGACCGGACGTAGGCCGGGAAGCCGGTCGTCATGGTCGCCTGGCCGGCGCGGTCGATCATATAGGCCTCGAAGCCCGGCAGCGATTCAATGAAATAGACGCCCGTGCGGCCCATGGCAAACGCCGCCGTCGCGAAGCGATCGGCCTCCAGCACATCCGGGCCGATCACCGAGACGCTGACGATCTCTTCCAGTGCGTCGCTGCCGTTGCGCGGGTTGTAGATGTGTGCGCCGCGCATGTAGCTGCCCGACGTGGCGATCCCGCGGTCGTCCAGCGTGACAGTCTTGACGATCTGGCTGAGGACGAACGGGTTGCAGATGCCGACGCTCCATGCCTCGCCCCGGGTGTTTTTGCCATACACCTGCACATCGCCCCCGGCATCGACATAGAAGTTACGGAAGTCCCGCTCGTAGAGCAGGGTGGCAGCTTCGTCGATGGCCCAGCCCTTGACGATACCGGAGGGGTTGAAGACTCCGCTGTGCCACACGTCGAAGTATCCGCCGGTCTCCTGCTTCGTCACTTCCGCCAGTTCGAGGATGATCTGCATGTCGGCGCAGGTCTCGTCGAGGCCAGCTCGCCCGGTTGACCCGCGAGACTTCACTGGTCTCCTTGAACGGGCTGAAGGTCTGGTCCACATAGTTGAAGTAGTCGTAGATCTCGTCGAATGCCGCGGTGGTGGCCGCGGCATCGACGATCTCCACGGTGATGGGCATGCCCATCAGCCAGCGAGTCTGTTTCATAGGTCCAGGCCGATGGCCGCATCGAGCAGCGCCGATTCCAGCGACTGTACGAAGGCGCGGCTGCTGTCGGTGGCGCGCGAGACGAAGTCGACGTCGGAGTCCTGCGCTTCAATGGCCTCGCTGATCAGCGTGGGCAGGGCGTTGCGGGTGATGATGTCGGACTCGTAGGTGCTGCGCGGGTAGTCGGCGATGAGCACGTCGACGAGCTGGCCCTCTTCGATCACGGCCACCACCTGCATGACGCCCCAGCGGTCGGCATAGACGGCGTCGCCGTAGTACTGCCCGTCGTAGAACTCGGCGCCTTCGACCTTCTCCGTCGACTGAGTCGCCTCGACTGTATCCTGTGCCGGCGCCAGTTCGACTTCCGCCGGGTTGGTATCCATGCCTTGCAGGTGGTGGTTGCCGCCGCCGCGACCGCCACGGCCGCCGCGCGGACCATCCTGCTCTATGGTGGTCGTGATGGTGTCGGACTCCAGTGGGGTGCTGCCGCTCTGCGCGCTGATGCCGGAAAGGCTGGCGGCGGAGGCGACCAGGACGGAAGCGCCCAGGGCGTTGATGGCCAGATTCTTGCGACGGGATGCCTTCATGTGATTCTCTCCTGATTGGACGTGATAGTCGTGATAAGGTTCAATGGTGTTTCGGGAAATCCGCACTATGCTGCGGACGGTTTCGCGTTGCGCTTGATGCGGTTGACCAGCCACCCGGCGGGGCGGCCGATCACGATGATGAAGACGGTGGCGGCCAGCATGAACCACAGGTTGTAGGCGACGCTGCCCAATTCCTCCCAGCGGAAGTCGAACAGGCTGGTGCTCCCACCTTCCGCCACGTCCGCCGGCGGCTCCGTGCCGCTGGGGGCGTCGCCCTTCAGACGCGCGGCCAGATCTTCGACTGTGACACGCCCGCTGTTGACGACGACCAGCAGGTTGTCCAGGCTCCGACCCTGGGCGGTCATGTCGGCTGACACCTGCTCCACGTCGACTCCGGCGGCGGCCAACGCGGTGGTGAAGTCTTCGAGCGTCATCGTGCCGGTGGTGGTCTCTTCAGCGGGCTGTGCGGCGCTGGCTTCGACGGCGCTGTTTGCCGACTCGGAAGCGCTGGCTTCAACGGCACTTGATTCGGCGGCTTCACGGTCGGGCAGTGCGCCGTCCTCGGCCATTGCGAAGCCCGGCTCTCCGGAACTCATGCTCAGGACCAGGGTCGTGCTCTGCACCGGGCTGATCAGATCGCCCTGCGCCCACAGGATAGCTCCGCTGAGAATGACGATCGCGACGAGGATGATGAACCCCCGAAGTCCATTGGTGTTCTTGCGTTCCAGGCGTGCCATGAGATGTTTCTCCTTCGGATTCCGCGGCGGCCTAGTTCGACGCGTCGCTGTTGGCGCGCTTCGGCAGCCAGCCAAAGAGGTATTTCGCGCTGTAGGTCTTGATCCACTTCCAGTGCATCGCCACGTGCAGGGCGACGATGATCAGCACCAGCTCGGAGCCGACCATGTGCAGAGTTTGCAGGGTCCGCTGGAAATCCTCGGCCAGTGACAGGTTGAGGCCGATGGTGCGCGAGATGAGGATGCCGCTGATGGTGACGAAGACCATGTCGGCGAACAGCAGAACGTTGAGCACGTAGTTCAGCCGCGCCTCGTGCAGGATCTTCCTGAAGAAGGTTCGGGTGAGGCTGACGACCCATTCCCAGTGCAGGAGGATGTGCAGCAGGAATGCAGCCGCGAAGACCAGGCCGAGCACTTCGTGCAGCGCCAGGCCGGTGAAGTGCTCTCTTCCATTTCGACGATGAAGACCAGCGCCAGCAGAAGGTCGAGGAAGAGGTTCAGGCGCGTCTTGTTGATTTTACGTCTGCTGACCGCGCGGTCCTGGACGATGGTTTTCGGATTCAGTGTTTGCGTCGCCATGTCAACAGCTCCTGTGATGTTGGACGAACACGCTCATCACTTTAGCCGGAAGCCGTGGGGCCGTGGTTATAGGCACCTCAAATAACCTCAAATTCGATTTAAGGTTGGCGGCCAGGGAACTACGGACGGTGGGCGCGCGGAGGGCGCCGCACAGAACCTGGTTTGCCCGGCAGTGGAACCTCAAATATCCTTAAATCCTGCGCCAACTGATTGATCGCGCAGGGCAGGCGGTGCGATACTGATAACGACAGGTGCGCGCCGGAACTGCACGGCCGGAACCTCCCCCAGCAAGTCAATAAGGTCGAAGTAGCCATGGCCCAGATTGTGATGATTGAAGATGATCGGCTGATTTCCGAGCCGGTGGCCCGCGCGCTGCGCAGCGCCGGCTATGAGACCATCGTCGCCAGCAGCGGCAAAACCGGTCTGGAGATGGTCCTGAGCCAGAAGCCGGATCTGGTCATCCTCGACATCATGCTGCCGGAGATGGACGGTTGGGAGGTGTGCAAGGCCATTCGTGAGACCAGCCTGGTGCCCATCCTGATGCTGACCGCGCTGAACGAGGAGATCGACCGGGTCCTGGGGCTGGAGCTGGGCGCAGACGACTACATGAGCAAGCCGTTCAGCACGCGCGAACTGCTGGCCCGCATCAAGGCGGCGCTGCGCCGGGTGGAGTTCGACCGGGCGGGACTGCAGGAGGACCAATCGATCACTATCGGCGAGATTCGCATCGACATTGCTCAGCGCCGGGTCTTCAAGAGAGGGCAGAAGCTTGAACTGCGCTACAAGGAGTTCGAGCTGCTCAGCCTCCTGGTGTCGCACCTGGGCGAAGTCGTGAGCCGCGCCGAGATCTTCGACAAGGTGTGGGGCACCGACTGGCTGGGCGACATGCGCACGCTCGACGTGCACATCCGCTGGCTGCGCGAAAAGCTGGAGGACGATCCGAGCGATCCGGCATATGTCCAGACGGTCCGCGGCGTCGGCTATCGCTTTGCGCCGGTTTCGCGATCATGAACGCCTCGTCCCTGCCCCGGCCTATGCTTCCCTGGTTCGACCGCCTGCATAACCTGAGCATTCGCAAACGCCTGCTCCTGGCCTACGTCGGCCTACTGCTGGTCGGCTTTCTGGCGCTGACCCTGGTCGCCGGCGGCCAGATCGCCCAGGCGGCCCGCGCCGACTACGAACAGCGCCTGCTCAACGAGGTGCACCTCCTCAGTCAGGGGTTGAGCGCCGCGCTTCCGAACCACGATCAGGACTGGACGGAGGAGAACCAGGCGGCGCTGAATGCCCTCATCGCCGAGTACGAGACGCAGCTCAACGGCACGGTGGCTGTGTACAACCTGGATGGCGACCGCGGTGGATCGCCGCCCGGCCGCGAGGGCTTCCGCGACGCACCGGAGATGGAGACGGCCATCCGCGATGGCGTGGGTCGTGGTCGAGCGCGAGGATGAAGACGGCCGGCCTGCGCTGTACACGGCCGCGCCTCTGAGGAACGGCTCTCGCCAGGACTACGGGTTTGGCATCGTTCAGCTCAGCGTACCCCTGGACAACCTGAATGCGCTGATCTGGGATCGGTGGGTTTTGCTGCTGCTGGTCTTCGGCGCGGTGCTGGCCGTGACCGTGATCGCGGCGCTGTGGGTGTCGCGCTCGATCATCCTGCCGCTGCTACGTCTGCGCGATTCGGCCCTGCGGCTGTCTCAGGGCGATCTGACGTACCGGGTGACCGATCTGCGCGAAGACGAGATCGGCGCGGTGGGCCGAGCCTTCAACGTGATGGCGTCGCAGGTCCAGAGCATGCTGGAAGAGCAGCGCGCCTTTGCCAGCAACACCTCGCACGAACTGCGCACGCCGCTGACCACCATCCGCCTGCGTTCGGAGGCGCTGCGCTACGAGGAGGACCTCGATGCAGAGACGACGGCGCAGTACATCGTCGAAATCGACGAGGAGATCAGGCGGCTGAGCACCATGGTCGAGGACCTGACTCTGCTCTCGCGCTTCGACGCCGGCCGCGCTGAACTGGGGCGGAGCGAGATCGACATCGTTCGGCTGGCGGCCAGCCTGAAACAGCAGGAGCAGGCGCGGGCGGATGCGCGCCAAATCGCTCTGACCGTGGAGGCGCCCGATACGATCATCCCCATCCGCGGCAGCCTGAACCACCTGATGATCGTCTTCCGCAACCTGCTGGAGAATGCCATCAAGTACACCCCCAGGGGCGGCCAGATCACCTGGACGATCCAGTCTGAGGCGAATGGCGTGCGCAGCGTCATCTGCGACAACGGGCAAGGCATCGCCCCGGCCAATCTGCCGCACGTGTTCGAGCGCTTCTACCGCGCCGACAAGTCCCGCGCCCGCGATGTGCCCGGCACAGGCCTTGGGCTGTCGCTGGTGAAGTCGATTGTCGATGCCTACGGGGGCACGGTGACCGTCGAAAGCTCGGGACTTCAGCACGGGACGAGGGTGACGGTCTTTCTGCCCTACCAACCGGCTGGCGCGGAGGCGGCACCGAGCGCTTACGCCGGCGCATAGGGGGCCGACGGCAGGGCGCAAAGCTGCAGGGCGGACCCGCGTGTCTGGCCGGATCTCTCAGTGCTGTCTCTCGTCATGGCTACTCCCGCCGAGGGCTAAAGCGCCTCGGCTACAGAACCGACAGGTCCACTGAAGGGACCAAAAGACAAGTCTGCGTTCTAGCTCCTTTAGCTAGATTGCCTTTGCCTAGCCGATGAGCTTCCCACCAGCGCCTTTGGCGGAGCAGCACACCGATCCGGCATGATTCCTTTCGATTATTTATCGGTCCTGTTCCTTCTCATTTCTCATGACTCTTTAGTGCTCCTGGCGGCGGCGAACGCGCCAGGTGGCTCATGCGCATCTCAGAAGACGTCCTCATAATGGCGGTATGCAGACACGTTCGATGTCCTCCGACCCCGCATACGACGACCGAGCGCGAAGTCGATCCCTCGCTGCGACGGCGCTGGCCCTGATCAGGCTGGGCCGGCTGCATTTTCTGGCCGGCGGCGTGCTGCTGCATCTGCTCGGCGTGGCGATGGCCCTGTACGCCGGCGCGCCGCTCAACGTTGCGGCGCTGCTGTGGGGGCAGATCGCCATCACCGCCACCCAGTTGATGACCCACTACGCCAACGACTACTTCGACCTCGACGCCGACCGCGCCAACCGCACGCCGACCAACTGGTCGGGCGGCAGCCGTGTGCTGGTCGAGCGGGCCGTGCCGCCGCATCTGGCGCTGCGTGTGGCACTCGGCGCTGCGAGTGTCGCGCTGGTCGCGAATCTCGTCCTGAGCCTGGTCGTGCAGCCCGGCCTGACGACCTTCGCGCTGCTCGGGCTGGCGCAGTTGGCCGCCTGGTTCTACAGCGCGCCGCCCCTGCGTCTGCATTCGCGCGGGCTGGGCGAGGCGACGACGATGATCGTGGTCACGCTGCTGACGCCGCTCACCGGCTATGCGCTGCACGCCCGGCGTGTCGACCTGCTGCCCCTGCTGGTCAGCGCGCCGCTGTGCTGCATTCAGTTTGCGATGCTGCTGGCCATCGAGTTCCCCGACGCCGAAGGCGACCGTCTCGCCGGCAAGCGCACCCTGGTCGTCACGTTCGGCGGGGCCACGGCGATTCGCCTGTACGTCGGCTTCGTTGTGCCGCCTTTTCTGATCCTGCCCGCGCTGGTGGTCCTGGGCCTGCCGGCGGCCAACGCGCTGGCCGTGGCGCTGCTGCTGCCGCTGGCGATCGGCCTGCTGTGGCATGCCCGGCGCGGCGACTGGCGCCGGCCTGAGCGCTGGAACGGCTTCGCCTTTCACACCATTGTGCTGCTCATGGCCTCGGCGGCGGCGCAGTTCGGCGCGCTGCTGCTGCTGATCGGCACGCGCTGATCGGGCGCGTTCATCCGATCCTTATCGGACATTCTTCCATCATCTAATCGTCGCTGCACACAATGAAATGACCGGCAACCATCGGCAACTTCGCATAGTGAGGGGATTGGCAGTGCTGATTCCACCCCGGCGCACGGACACCGAGCTGCTCGATCAGGGACTGGGTACGCCAGAGGATGTGCGCGCAAATCTGCGGGACATGTGGCGGCTGAACCGGGTCTTCGGCGGTGTCGGGGCTGTCACGAGTCACCTGCTGCCGGCGCTGCGCAGCGCCTCGCATCCTGTGCATGTCGCCGACATTGGCGCGGGGTCGGGTCAACTGGCGCTGCATCTGACGCGATGGGCCGCGCGGGAGAGCCTGCCGCTGCACGTCTACCCGCTCGACATTGCGGCGCGCAACCTGGACGCCGCTGAACCCGCCGCGAGGTCCCACCCAGGCGTGCGCTTCGTGCAGGGGGATGGCCTGGCGCTTCCCTTCGCCGCCGGCGCGGTCGATTATTTCATCTCCTCCCTGGTCCTTCACCACTTCGATCCGGATGCCGTGGTTCACCTATTACGCCACACCTTCGAGCGGGCAGGGCGCGGCATCATCATGAGCGACATTACGCGCGGCCGAACGCCGATGGCCGCCTTCCGGCTGCTGGGGGCGGTCGCTCCGCTGCACCCGATGACGCGCGACGACGGCATACTCTCGATCTGGCGGGCCTACACGCCCGACGAGCTGCTGGCCCTGGCCCGCGCGGCAGGGCTGCGCGGTGCGCGGGTAACCCGTCACTTTTCCTGGCGCATGACCCTGGTGGCGGAGCACGTGGCGACGATTCTCGACGCGGTGCATTACGACGCTGTGGTGATTGGCGGCGGCCTGGCTGGCTGTATGGCGGCGATCACGCTGGCGCAGGGCGGGCGGCGCGTGGCCCTGCTGGAAGCCGGCAGCTACCCCCGCGCCAAGGTCTGCGGGGAGTTTCTCTCGCCGGAGTGCGCGGCGCTATTTGATGCCGTCGGCTTCCTGCCGGATCTGCACGCGCTTGGCCCGGCAATCATCCGCACCCTGCGTCTCACCGCGCCCAACGGTGTCGAGTGGTGCGCGGCCCTGCCCGCACCGGCGTTCAGCGTCAGCCGCTATGCGCTCGACGCGGCGCTGGCCGACTATGCCGCGCGGCAGGGCGTCGAGGTGCACAGTGAAACCCGCGTCACCGAACGCGCTGGGACAGTGATCGACGGCTTCACCGTCACGGCTCAACTGCGGGCGGGGGCGACACCGGTGCGGGCGGCTGGGGTGATCGTCGCGTATGGCCGGCGCAGCAACCTGGATCGCTTCCTCGGGCGGCGCTTTTTCGCCGAACCGCAGCCGCTGGTCGGGCTGAAGCGGCACTTTCGAGGGCGACCGCTGCCGGAGCACATCGATCTGCACATCTTCCCCGGCGGCTACTGCGGCGTCTCACAGGTCGAAAACGACCGCACCAATGTCTGCCTGCTGGTCGATCAGGCCGTCTTTCAGGCGAGCGCGGGCGGAGCCAGCGGAACGCCGCCTGTCGATCGGTTCATCGCCTGGATGCGCGCGCAGAATCCGCATCTGGAGGCGTGGCTGCTCGATGCCGTCCCGCTCGACGACGCCTGGCTGAGCATCGGGCAGGTGCCGCTGTGCGCTAAGTCGCCGCTGGAGGGGGATCTGCTGGTGGCCGGCGATGCGGCGGGCATGATCGCCCCGCTGGCCGGCGATGGCATGGCCATGGCGCTGCACAGCGGGCGGTTGGCCGCACATACGCTGGAGCGCTTCCTTGCAGGTGAGGCCACAGCCGAGATAGCCAAATCGGATTACGCCCGGATGTGGATGCGTACCTTCCGCGGTCGCTTGCAGTTGGGCCGCTTTCTTCACCGGGCTCTGGTACGACCGCGCGTGCTTTCTCCCGCGCTGCGCGTCCTGCGGCGCTTTCCCTCTGCCGGCGACTGGCTGGTGCAGCACACCCGTGATATTGGTTTACTGGAGCAGTCCAAATGATGAACGCGCCGAAACTGCTCGCCCTGGAGACAGGCGTGCCGACGCAGTGCTATCGACAGGAGGAGATCACCGACTTCTTCGTACAGTTGATCACCGCCCAGGGCAGCAAGCGCGAGCGCGCCATCCGCGCCGCCATGCGCTATGCCGGCGTGGAATGCCGCTATTCCGCCATCGAACCCGACTACTTCATCCAGCCGCGCTCGACGCAGGAACGCAACGACCGCTATATGGCCGAGGCCATGCCGCTGGGCGAGCGAGTGATTGCCGCCGGTCTGGAGCGGGCGGGCGTCTCGCCGGGCGACATCGACAGTTTCGTCGTCGTCTCCTGCACCGGCTTCAGCGTGCCGGGGCTGGACCTGCTGCTGGCGCAGCGCCTGGGCATGCCCTCGCATCTGGCGCGGACACAGGTGTGGGGCATGGGCTGCTATGGCGCCTTCCCCGGCCTGCGGCGGGCGCTCGACAGTGTGCGAACACGCCCCGGAGGGCTGGCGCTGCTGCTGGCCCTGGAACTCTGCACGCTGCATCTCCAGTTCGACGACTCGACGGAGACGGTGGTGTCCACCTCGCTGTTTGCCGATGGCGCAGGCATGGCGCTGATCGGCAGTGGGCATGGCGGAGACGCTCAGGGACGAGATGCCCTGGTTCCGGCGTTGATCGACTCTGAGACCTTCTGCGACTACCAGACGCTGGAACACATGACCTTCAACCTGACCGACCAGGGCTTCCGCATGTATTTGTCCAGCTACGTGCCGGATGTGCTGGCGGCCAACATCGTGCCATTCGTCGCCCGCCTGCTGGAGCGGAACGGCCTGTGTCGCGAGGACGTGCGCTTCTGGGCCATCCACCCCGGCAGCAAGCGGATTGTGGAATACATTCAGGCGCAGCTCGCACTGGAGGACGAGCAGGTGCAGTGCTCGCTCGACGTGCTGCGCGATTATGGCAATATGTCCTCGGCGACGGTGCTGTTCGTACTGGAGCGCATTTTGCAGGCGGGCACTGCCCGGCCCGGCGACTATGGCGTGATGATGGCGTTCGGACCGGGGCTGACGATGGAGGCGATTCTTCTGCGCTGGTGAATGGCGGGGGATGTGTCCTCAGGAGGCGGTTTCTTCCCCGCCGAAGGTCAGGCCTTTCTCGGCCAGGGCTTCGCGGAGCACTTGGATGGCCTTCGGGCCGATGCCGTGCAGATAGGCGATATCCTTGACCTCGACCCCGGCCAATTGATCGAGCTGGCGGTAGCCCGCCCCGTGCAGCGCCCGCCGTGCCGGTTGGCCGATTCCCCTGGGGAAGTCGTCCGCCTGGGCCGTCTGTTGTTTCGACTTCATGACGAATACTCCTGGTGCGGGCACAGTGCGCCCGACGTATGGGAAGGCATCCTGCGGCGTTGGCTGATCGATTCGTTTGCCAGCATACTTGTTCAGCCGTACCGGGTCAAGCGGACTCCGGTCATGGTCTCTGAAGACGCAGATCGACGCCCACGAGAGTCCATTCGTCGGTCATGCTCTGGCGCAGTTGCAGCGTGGCGTGGAAGCGCGCTTCGTCCAGCCGGCCGCCACGCAGACAGCGGAGATTCACGCGCATGACGACTTCGACGCGTTCATGCGCTGTGGCTGTCGATTCGATGACGACCTGTGCCTGACAATCGAGTGACGACGGGAGAGTGCTGCGCATCCAGCGGGCCAGGGCGACGCCGGAGATTGTACGTCCGCGTGTCTGGGTCATCAGGGTAACGCTGGCGCCTAAAGAGGCGGCGCACCCTGCCAGATCGCCGCAGTTCCAGGCCTGCTCCATGCGGCGCAGCCAGGCTCTGATCGAGTAGTCGATATGCTGGGACATGATCGCTCCGCTCTGCATCTTCCCGCCTCTCGGCCGCGACATTTTCGCAGGTGATTGCACAGGTCGTGATGAGTCCAGCATAGCGGACTGTCGTAAAGAAGTCGTGAATGGGTGGCGGCGTGCGTCAGCCGGAGGCGAGCAGTTCGTCGATCTCGTCGATGTCTTTCTGAATCATTCCGACGTACTGCTCATGGCCAAGCGCGCGGAAGACCGCCTGACTCTGCGCGAAGTAGCTCCTTGACGCCCGCAGCTCATGCAGGTGGAACGACGACACCGCCAGATTGTTGAGCGCGTTGGCCTCCCAGTTCCGCGCGCCGATCTGACGGGCGATCGCCAGGGCCTCCAGATACTGCTCGATTGCCTCGGGATACTGCTCGCGCATGAAGGCGACGTTGCCCATACCGTTGGTGACCATGCACATTCCATCCAGGCTGCCGACGGATTTGTAGACCGGCAGGGTCTTCAAATGCAGTTCGCGCGCGCCCTCCAGGTTGCCTTCCATCAGCAGAAGGTTGGCCATGAGGGTTTGAAGCCGGGCGGCGAGGAATTCATCGCCAATGCGGTCGCTGATTTCGATGGCACGCTCCGCGTAAGGGAGCGCCCGAGCCAGGTGTTCCAGCATCTGTTCGCGATGCGAGTCGCCATAGTGCACTTCGATTTGCGCGCGCTGGGCATGTCCGCTGGCCAGGCGCATCAGGCACTGCGCGCGATCCCACTCGTCGCCCAGCGTTTCGCGCAGGGCGAGCGCCTCTTCGGCATAGGGAATAGCCAGATTGTGCGCCCCACGCAGCGCCTCGGAGTAGCCGAGGGCAAGTAGGGCGCGCGCAATGGCGTCGATATGAGCGGGATTATCACGCGAGAGGAGGGACAAACAGCGCTGAGTCAACTCAGTTGTCTTCTCCGCCTGATCGAGGCGCGACGTGGCCAGCGCCAGATGCGACAGCCAGACAGCGTAAGTCTCGCCGCCGGCGCGTCCGAAAACCGCTTCCGCGCCCTCCAACACCGCCAGCGCCACGCGCCAGTTCGACTTCAGATCGTGAAAGAGTGACACACCGGGAAGCAGATCGCTCAGGATATCGGGGCGGTCGGCGCGGACCGCCAGTTCCCAGGCCGCATGGATATTATCAGTCTCTTGAGTGAGTTCGTCGAGCAGCGCGCGCTGCTCGTGCGTCTTCAGGCGCGCCTGACGCTGCTGGAGAAGCTTCGTGTAGTATCGGAAGTAGAGGTCCTGTGTCTCTCCAAGCAGGCCGGAGTCGGCCAGCTTTTCCAAAAGGTACTGCCGCAGCATTTCGTGGACGACGAATCGCCCTTCGTCCTGACGCTGCACCAGCATCTTGTCGACAATGCCGAGCAGCATGACGAGTGATGCCCCTGCCACAGCCTGAGCGGACTCGCGGGTGAAGCCTCCAGGGAACAGGGCGAGCGCCATCAGCACCCGCTGCTCCTGCGCCGAGAAGAGCTGCCAGGAATGGTCGAAGACCGCCCGCAGGCTGCGGTGGCGTTCCTCGTTGCGGGGGTGATCTGCTTCCAGCCCGGTGACGTTGGCGCCGATTTCGTCGGCCAGTTCCGCGACCGTCAGCAAGCGGGACCAGGCCGCCGCCAGTTCAATCGCCAGGGGCATGCCGTGGACCAGCGCGCAGATGCGCTGTACCGCCTCGGCCGGCTGCCGGCGCAGCAGGTCGTCGCCGCGGACGCGTTCGGCCGTCGTCCAGAAGAGTGTCATGGCAGGTGGAGTCGCTCCATCCTCGCGGGAGTCGCCACACGGTAGTCCTTCCAGCGCCAGCATCCATTCGCCTCGCAGATTGAAACGTTGGCGCGAGGTCATGACGAGCTTGAGATCGCTCGCCGTGCTGATCAGCTCTGCCAGGAAGTCATCGATAATGCCGGTGAGCTGCTCGACATTATCCAGAATGAGGAGCAGATGTTTTTCGCGCAGGTAATCGAGGATCTGGCCGCGTGGGGTACCGACCAAGGTCAACTGCAAGCGCAGGGCATCGGCTAGCGCAGTGAGAAAGGAGTCGAGCGTGCGTATCGAGGTCAGCTGAATCATGACTGCCCCGTGCAGCATGCGGCCCGCCTGGGCGTGTCCAAGGCGCAGGGCAAGACGCGTCTTGCCCATGCCGCCCAGGCCGACGATGGTGACCAGGTGACAGGTGGGATCATTCAGTCGTCGCGACAGCTCGTCCAGCTCGGCTGTGCGCCCTATGAACGGCGTCGTCTCGGTTGGAAGGTAGGTCAGCCGCTGCGCAGTCCTGATGCGTTCATACAATCGTGCCGTCTCTATCTCTGGTTCTACACCCAGTTCGCGATCCAGGATTTCGCGGCACCTCTCATATTGTGCCAGCGCGGCCGGTCGCTGCCCGCTGCTGGCCAGAAGCATCATGAGCTGGCGGTGCGATTCTTCCTGAAACGGATCGAGTCGCAGTAGGCGGTGCATGGTCGCGATGGCGGTCTCGTCGCTGCCGGCAGACTGCTGAGACGCCGCCTGCTGGCGCAGTATGGAGATCGCCTGATCGTGCAGACGTTCGCGCTCACTGGTCAACCAATCGTCGAATTCCGGCGCGTCGGCGATGCCAAAACCAGCCAGTAACTCGCCGCGGTACAGCCCTGCGTCGCGGGTGCGCATGAACTCGACGGCATCGATCCAGTGCGGCGCCTCGGCTTTGAAGGCGACGCTCTGGCGGGTGATGTCGAAGTAAGGTTCCAGCAGACGTTTGAGATTGGCGATGGCCTGGCGCAGGTTGGTGGAAGCGTCTTCGTCAGGCATGTCGCCCCAGAACAGCGCGGCAAGCGAGGAGCGCAGATGAGTCTGCTGAGGGGTCAGCGCCAGATAGCAGAGCAGGGCCTGGACTTTGCCGCTCACGAAACCAGTCACCGGTTCGTCGTCAAGTGTGATCTGGAGTCCGCCAAGGAGTTGAAGCTTCAGCATAGGACCCTCGTTGCTCACCAGTGAAACAGGCTGCAAGGCGATTCACGTACACAGAGTCGAATTCACGATCACTTCACGATGGATTTCTAGTCTAGAAGTAGATCGCACAACACGCAAACAGCAGATAACAGGCCAGGAAACCACATGGGTGCGTGTAGAGGCGATTCATTTCAGCCAACTTTGGAAACACGAGGAGCGAGCACATGAAGCAAGTTCGTTTGTTCCAGCCTACCCGCATCATTCCCTTCGTCGTCGCGTTGTGCCTGATCCTATTCGCTGCACCGGCCTTCGCACAGGACTTGCCGCCGCTGCCTGGCGAGCTAGTGGTCGGCGATCTCCCCGCGCCGCGCGGCATCGCCTTCGACGCGGCCGGCAATCTGATCGTCGCAGTGGCAGGCGCGGGTGGCGATATCACGCTGACGCTGCCGGGGCCAGACGGTGAAGCGGAAATGTCACTGGGGTTGACCGGGCGCGTTGTCTCCGTTGCTCCGGACGGCATGGCGTCAGATTGGATTCCCGGTTTCCCTAGCTACGCGACCGCCACGGAGACGGTGGGTCTCTACAGGGCCATCCCGCAGAACGATTCCCTGTGGATCGTGTTCAACGGCTCTGGCGCAGCCGCCACGGGCGCCTATTGGATGGACTCCGTCGTCGAACTGGATGCCGCTAGCCTGCGCGTTAAGCGGGTGATCAACCTGAACGCCATCGAAGCGGAACTGGACCCGGATGGCGCTGGGTTTGATACCAACGTCAGCGACATTGCCTGGGCCGCGGACGGCACGTTGTACATTACCAATGCGGGCGGCAACGATCTGCTCTCCTGGACCGAAGAGGGCGGTTTGCAGGTGGTGCATGCCTGGACCGACAACCCGGTCCCGACCTCCGTCGAAGTGGCCGAGAATGGCGATCTGTATGTCGGTTTCCTGGGCGCGGGCATTGCTCCAGGCGCGGGCAAGGTCGAGCACTGGTCGAACGGCGAGTTGGTCGAGACCTTCGGCGGTTTGACGGGCGTGACCGATATCCTTCTGGATGGTGACACCCTCTACGCGGTGCAGCTCTTCCTCATCGGCGAACAAGGGCCCGGACCCGGCAACGTGGTCATGCTGAGTGCTGATGGCGCGACGCCGGTCGCCGAAGGCCTGATCACCCCCTTCGCCCTGGGCAAGGGACCTGACGGTGCGATCTACGTCAGCTATGGGACCATCGCCTTCGCGCCCGGCATGATGGGCGGTGTGGTCAAGCTCAGTGGGATGTAGGTCTGTTCAGGTTCAACTTCGTCATGCCGAGGGAGCGCTCATCGGAGCGATCCCTCCTTCTTCGCAGAACCCAGACTCAGGAGTGGACCTCATGCGCACGCTCATCGCCGTCCTGGCACTCGCCCTTCTCGCCGGCTTCGCTGTGCTCTCAACTCTTCCGGCAAGCGCCGTTTTTCCGATGGTTGCATCGCCCGAGGCGACACCGGTAGATGACTCCAATGGCGATCCGGCCCGCGGCGAGTCGATCTTTCGCCGTGGTACCGAGAGCGCGCCACCCTGCATTTCCTGCCACGCGATTGTTCCGGGTGGTTTCGGCATCGCCCCTAACCTGGCAGGCGTCCCCGAGCGGGCGGGCTTCCGTGTCGAAGGCCTGACGGCGGACGCGTATCTGCGCCAGAGTATCCTCGATCCGCTGGTGTTCATCGTGCCCGGCTTTCGGCCGATTATGGTCAACAACTACGCCGAGCTGCTCAGCGACCAGGAGCTCGCCGATCTGGTGGCATTTCTCAGCACAATGACGCCAACGTCGTAGGCAGAGCAGGGAAGCCATACCGAACCTCCAGGGTCAACGCACACGTCGCCGCAGGCGAACCGTGGCCCCGTCTGCAGTTCACCGGGCCGCTACCTCCCGCGGGTCGAGCAGGATGATCAGCCCCAGCAGGCCGACGTTGGCGAACAGCAGCGGCGCCAGCAGCGGCGACCCGCGCAGAAAGCGCTCGACCACGAAGATGCCGCGCGGGATCAGGCTGGTGTTGAAATGCAGCACGAAACCGACCAGTCCGACCAGGATGAGCAGAATCATCGAGATGGCAAACAGCGCCAGATCGCCCCGGTTCGGGCGCTCGATGAAGCCGAGCGTCAGACTGGCGGTCATGGCGAACAGGCTGACGATGATCGGCAGCCAGACCCATCCGCTCTCCAGGTTGAAGCGCGCATGGTCGAGCACGCTGCTGATCAGCGCGGCCAGGATGAACAGGCTGACGATCAGAAAATAGGCACGCGTCTTGCTGTAGGGCATGCGGATCGTGCGTGCCCGCAGTAGGTGCAGGCGACCGCTGTCCGGCGGGCTTTCGATCCAGGCGGCGCTGATCCCCAGGATGCCGACCAGCGCGAAGAACAGCGGTCCCAGCAGCGGCGGCGCCCAGACCAGCGCGCTGACCGGCTCCTGCCCCGGTGATTCCAGCAGGACGGTGCGCGACAGGTGAAAATACACGCCGAGCAGACCGACCAGGATGCTGCCCAGGAAGACGAAGTTGGCCAGGAGGGTGGCCGCGCCCCGGTACTGGAAGGCGATCAGGCCGGCGATCAGCAGCAGAATGCCGGCCACCCCGCCGAACAGGATCGGGATCCACTCGTTGCGCGTGATCTGCCCGCTGGCGCTGTGGGCCAGCAGAATGTCGACGCTCAGGAAGATCTCGTTGATGGCCGCCATCAACAGCATCAACTGGTCGCGGGTGATGGGCAGGTGTTCCAGGATGCGGGCGGGCGGAAAGACCATTTGCAGGTAGGACACGGGCTATCCTCCTGCTTCCAGGGTGACTTCCGGCGTGACGACCGGCCCGCCGAAATCGGCTTCCGCGGTCGCTTGTGCCCCGGCTGTCGTCTCCGGCTCGCCCATCCGTTCCTCGGCCATGACACGCAGCTCGGCCAGATCGGCCAGCATCTCGTAGGCGCCGTGCCACTGGGTGTAATCCGCGCCCTGCATCCACATGCCGAACTTTGCGGTTCGGCCCCAGTGGTGCCAGAGTTCGTAATCCACGAAGTCGATGGGCTCGTCGAATGGCTCGGATGTCAGCAGACCGGCCTCGCGCAGTGGGGCGACGATGTCGCGGCCCTGCTGGACCAGCGCGTTGATGGCCTCGGTGCCCCGGTCGGCGTCGGCGTAGAAGTCGGCGATGAAATTCGCGTTGTGGCATTCGCGGCAGACACTCTGCATGCGCGTCAGGTTGTCCTGCCAGGCGGGGCGACGCTCGCTGATCGGCGCGAACAGGTACCAGGTCAGCCGGTCGCCGACGTCGTGGGTCGTGCCGCTGGCGCCGAAGCCGCTGAAGTGACAGGTGGCGCAGGTCGGGGCGGGGAAGTCGCTGGTGGTCAGCGTGCCCGGCTCGGCCTCCCAGTGCCAGTCGTCGCCGCCGGTCATGTAGGCGATGCCGTGAGGCGATTCCTGGTAAATCTCCCACTGCGGGTGGTCCGGTCCGATATGGCAGGCGTTGCAGGTCTCCGGCTTACGGGCTTGCTCCAGGCTGAACTCGTGGCGCAGATGGCACTTCTGGCACTGGCCGATCGAGCCGTCCGGCTGGGGCGCGCCGACGTTGTGGCAGGTTTCACAGGCAAAGCGGGTGATATCCGGCCCTTCGATATCGAACAGAACGGCGCGCTGCTGGATCGGCCCGAAGGTGACTTCGGGGATGGCCTGATAGATCTCCAGCAGTTCCGGCGAGATCGAATCGATGCCGACCATGGCCACATAGGCGGGCAGGCTGTGGCGGCTCTGCGCGAACTGTGCCACTTCGTTTGCGTGGCAGTCCTGACACATGGCCGGGGAGGGGCTGTTGACGACGAAGGTCCCTTCATGGGCGATGGCGCCGGGATAGTCGGAGGTCACTTCGTGGCAGTTGCTGCACGTGACGTTGGCGGCGGCCATGGTGCTGTGACCGTACTGCTCAACAATGCCGGGGGTGGTCTGATTGTGGCAGGTGACGCAGGCGTCGGTGCTCTGGGCCAGGACGTTGACGGCGCGCGGCTCGTCCGAGGTGGCGACCGAGTTGCTGATAGCCGCGAAGACCAGCGCCAGACCGGGGATGATGAGGATCACGATCAGTGCCACGATCAGGATGCGCGCCGAGCGGATGAAGCCGGGCCTTTCGCCGTTGTTCATAGAGATCTCCCCTTGCAAGAGAATAAGTGAGCCTAAGGTGCGGCGGCGGGGCGGCGTTGCCGGCAGCATATGCGACGATGCTATTTGGGGCAGGGGCACCGTTGAGTCAGACGTGTGCTGTGCCCTTACGGCTTAGTATAGGAATGTCGGAGGGGGTGTCATCAACCGGTCGGGGGATATGCGCCGAAAGAGGCGATTGTCTCTCTGCATACGGCCCACAAATGGCCTAACCGGGTTTAGGCCGGGTGGCCCAGCGATGAACGCCGGAGACGCTGTAGCATACGCGCACACGACGGATGCGGGGCAGATCCGCCCCCTCGAAGGATATGGGTATGGCACGTCTGCGCTACGTCTCGGCAAAAACGCGCGGTTACCAGCGCAAGAGACGCGGCAGGGGATTCACCTATCTGGACCCCAGGGGTGAGGTGGTGCGCGACCCGGAACTGCTGGAATGGTTCGGCTCGCTCGGTATCCCGCCGGCCTGGACCGAGGTGTGGATCAGCCCGTACCGCAATGGTCACATCCTGGCCACCGGCCGCGACGATAAAGGCCGAAAACAGTACCGCTATCACCCGGACTGGCAGGCCGAGCGCAGTCAGCAGAAGTACGACGAGCTGTTGGAATTCGGGCGGACGCTGCCGCGCCTGCGCGAAGTCTCGGAGGAGTACCTGCGCCAGCGGACGCTCACGCGCGAGCAGGTGCTGGCCGCCATCGTGCGCCTGCTGGAAACCACGCTGATCCGCATTGGCAACGAGGAATATGCCCGGCACAACGAGTCGTATGGCCTGACGACCCTGACCGACGACCATGCCCAGGTCAACGGCAGCGAAATCGTCTTCGAGTTCGTTGGCAAGAGCAAGAAGCAGCACACCGTCGTGCTGCGCGACCGGCGGCTGGCGAAGATCGTCAAGCGCTGCCAGGACATCGAGGGCTACGAGCTATTCCAGTACTTCGACGAAGCGGGAAACCACCAGGTCATCGACTCCGCCGACGTGAATGCCTACCTGCACGAGGTCACCGGCCAGCCCTTCACCGCCAAGGTGTTCCGCACCTGGGGTGGGTCGTCTCTGGCCATCAAGTTTCTGTGCGAGCAGTGCGCCGACGTGACGCCCGAAGCGGCTGCCCGCAACTGCGTGGCCCATGTGTCAGAATCGCTTGGCAACACCAAGACCATCTGCCGCAAGTACTACATCCACCCGGCAATTCTGGATGCGCACCAGGACGGCCGGCTGTGCGACCTCTACGCGCAGCACCAGCGCGAGACGGGGTCCGATCTCGACCTCGCGCCGGAAGAGCGAACCCTGCTCGCGCTGATTGAACAGCTCACCACACCAGGCTAAAAGCGGCCAGGTCCACTATACTCCAGTCAAATTGAACTGGAGGGGTTTGGTGGCACACATCACACGCCTTGTGAAACGATTAAGCGCAGCAGCCTTCCTGGCGCTGTTCACCATGATGGCGCTCCCGGTTGCCGCGCAGACCGATTCGCTGGTCTGGAGCGCGTGGGAGATGCTGGACGTCGCGACCATCGGCGATGACAACACTGGCTCGGCGGTGGCGGTCAGCGATGCGGTTATGACCCCGGATGGCAGGCCGGCGCTGACGATCACGCCGGGCGGCAGCGCGGAAGAGACCAAGATCGCGGTGCCGGTGAGCGGCGCGGACCTGGTCGACTGGGCCGTCTACCGCGAGCTTGCACTGGAGGTCTATCTGCCCGAAGGCAACACCCTCAACCCGAACCGCTTCTTCCTGGGTATGGCCGATGTTGGCGGCGCCTGGACCTGGATCGCGGGCGTCTTCAGCGCGACGGATGCTGCCCCTGGCTGGAACACGGTCGTGTATCCGCTGCATGAGGCCATGCGCGAGGCCATCGCCGATCATCGCTACATGCTGTACTTCTCTTTCTTCCACGAGGCGGGGAGCAAGATTCCGCTGACCGAACCCTTTACCCTGGGCAGCATCTTGCTGACCTCCCCGGAGAGCGCCGCCCCGCAAACCGCCGGCCGCCCGACCACCGGCACGGATGAGACCTACCAGGAAGAAGTGGCGAGTCTGCTGGCAATGGGCGACACCGCGCTGATCGAGGCGGTGTCGCGCGAGACGTTCGACTTCTTCTGGTTCGAGGCTAACCCGGACAACGGCCTGATCAGGGATCGCAGCACGGTGGACTCGCCGTCCAGCCTCGCGTCGGTCGGCTTCGGCCTGGCCGCTCTCCCGATCGGTATCGACCGCGGCTGGATCGCCTACGACGAGGGCTACGCGCGGGCGCTGACCACGCTTCAGACCTTTCTGAATGGCGGCGTAGAGGGCGAGCACGGCTTCTTCTATCACTTCGTCGACATGGAGACGGGCGAACGCGTCTGGAGCAGCGAACTGTCGTCCATCGACACGGCGCTGCTGGTGGCCGGGGCGCTGGTGGCTGGCCAGTATTTCGCCGGGACGGAGGTCCAGGCGGCGGCCGATCAGCTCTACGCCAATGTCGACTGGGATTGGATGCTGGGCGGGAGCGATCAGCCAAAGATGGGCTGGAGCCCGGAAGGCGGCTTTCTGGATGCCGAATGGGATCATTTCGACGAGAGCATGATCCTGTACGCGCTGGCCATTGGCTCGCCGACGCACCCCATTCCAGCCGAGACGTGGGCGATGTGGAACCGGCGAGTCAATTCGCGCTTCGGCTACATCTTTCTGCCCGGCGAGCCGCTGTTCGTCTACCAGTACCCGCTGGCCTTCCTCGACTTGCAGGGCAAGGAAGATGCCTACGCCAACTACTTCAACAACACGGCCATGGCCTGCGAGCGCAACCGTCAGTTCGCCGTCGACCAGAGCGTCAACTGGCTGACCTACGAGGACGGCGTGTGGGGCCTGAGCGCCTCCGACGGGCCGACGGGCTACAAGGCCTATGGCGCGGCGGTCAACAACCACGACGGCACGGTGGCGCCCTATGCGTCGGCGTCGTGCCTGCCATTCACACCGGAGATCGCCCTGGAAGGAATGCGCGCCCTGCTGACCGAGTATGGCCCTCGCGTCTGGCGGGAGTACGGCTTGGTGAGCGCGATCAACGAGGAGCGCGACTGGTACTCGCGCGATCATATCGGCATCGACCAGGGCGACATTCTGCTCATGCTGGCCAACGCGCAGGACGGTTTCGTGTGGGACCTGTTCATGCAGAATCCGCACATCCAGGATGCTGTTGGTGCCATGGGATTTGTCGAGAGCACGGGTGACTACGCCGTGACGCCGGCCTATCTGGCCGAGGTGACCGGGAAGTAGGGCGAATTCTATGCGGATTTTCGACGGGCACAATGACACACTTACCGCCTTCTATGAACGCCAGGGCGATGATGTCAGCGCCTTTTTCAGGCAGAACGAGGTGGGGCACCTCGATGTGCCTCGTGCCAGGCAAGGGGCGCTGACAGGCGGGCTGTTTGCCATCTTTGTACGCCCGCCGATGGGGTCGCCGGAACGCGACCCGATGGACGGCGTGACGTTCACCGAAGAGGGCTATGACGTCAGCCCGAGAAGCCCGCTGGACCCCGCCTATGCCGAAATGGTCACCCACCAGGTGATTGACTTCACCGATCACCTGGTGGCGGCATCGAACGGAACGGTCGTCATCGCGCGGACAGCGGCGGAGATCGAGACCTCCAGCAGGCGGGAGACTCTGTCCATGGTGCTGGCCCTGGAGGGGGCGGAAGCGGTTCGTGCCGATCTCAGCAATCTGGCGAGTTGGTATGACAGAGGGGTGCGTTCGCTGGGGTTGGTGTGGAGCCGACCGAATGCGTTTGGCGAAGGCGTCCCGTTCCGGTTTCCGCATGGTCCCGATACGGGCGCGGGCCTCACCGGCGCGGGCAAAGCGCTGGTTGAAGCCTGCAATGCGCTGGGAATCCTTGTCGATCTCGCGCACCTGAACGAGCAGGGCTTTCGGGACGTCGCAGCGCTTTCACGCGCCCCACTGGTAGTTACCCACGCCGATGTCCATGCGATTTGCCCCTCTACCCGCAATCTCACCGATGCCCAGATCGATGCGGTCGCCGATTCGGGCGGGGTCATTGGCATCAATTTTGAGACTGGAAACACCCATCCCAGGTCGAGCTTTGACACGACCGTTCCGCTGACACAGATCACCCAGCACATCGACTACGTCGCTCAGCGGGTTGGGGTGGATCATGTCGCCTTCGGTTCTGATTTTGATGGAGCAGACATGCCGGATGCCCTGAAGGACAGCGCCGGCTTGCCAAAACTGATTGAACAGCTTCAGCGGCAGGGGTATGACGAAGCTTCCATCGAGAAGATCGCGTACGGGAACTGGCTGAGAGTGTTCCGGGATACCTGGAAGGCGTAGATCCGGAACATCAACCGTGTTCTTGCGCGCACGGACGATGCATCGCGTGTGAACTCGGGCTGTCCATGGCGCCGGTTTGATAAATCGCTCGCGTTATGATACCTTCACCCTCTGCTGAATTTTCACTGTACGGCGCGCGATGATCGACTCCGTTCCGACCACTCCATTCGTTTTGACGAAAACACCAGGATGACCCATGGGTTCCCCGATCGCGGGTCCTATGGCTGAGCGTCGGCCCGAGCGGCACAGGCGTCCTGGGTCATATTCTTCTACCCAGCCCACTTCCTCATCCAGAAAGGGACAGTACCATGCCCAAGATCGATCCGATTTACGTCGGCCGTGATGCCATCGGTCAATTTTTGGCCTACATCGACGCGCACCAGCTTCGCCGTTTCATCCTGGTCGCCGACACCAACACCTACCGCGCGCTGGGCGAACGGGTTGCCGCCGCGCTTCAGGAACATGGCTGCGAGCTGTCGACCATCGTCCTGGATGGCGAGAACATCCACGCCGACGAACATCAGCTCACCCGAGTCTTCGTCCAGGCGCCGCTCGGCGACTACACCTTCCTGGCCGTCGGCTCCGGCACCATCACCGACATCACCCGCTTCGTCAGCCACCGCAGCGGCCGCTCGTTCATCGGCCTGCCGACCGCGCCGTCGGTGGATGGTTTCACGTCAATGGGCGCACCGATCATCCTGGGTGGCGTCAAGATCACGCTCAACTGCCAGGCGCCCCTTGCCGTCTTCGCCGATCTGGAGACGCTGTGCCAGGCGCCGCAGCGGCTGCTGGCAGCGGGTTTCGGCGACATGATCGGCAAGTACAGCTCGCTGGCCGACTGGGCGCTCGGCACGCTGGTGTGGGAGGAGCCATATGACGCCGGCATCGCCCGCAGGACACGCGCGGCCATCGACAGCGTCGAGCAGAACGTCGACGCCATTGGTCAGAAGGACGAGGCCGGGGTGCGCGCCCTGATGGAAGCGCTGATCGAGTCCGGGTTGTGCATGCTGGACCTGGGCAACTCGCGTCCGGCGTCTGGCGCGGAGCACCACGCCTCACACTACTGGGAGATGCAGCGGTTGAAGGATCATCGCGAGACGGCGCTGCACGGCGCGCAGGTCGGGGTTGGTCTGACTCTGTCGGCGGCACAGTGGACGACGGTGCGCGAGCTGAGTCGTGCCGAGGTCATGAACCGGCTGGAAGCGGCGGCGCTGCCGGATCGCGAGAGCGAGATGGCGCACATCCGTGAGGGCTATGGTGATATGGCCGAGGACATCGCGCGCGATCATCTGGCCTTCCTCGACCTGACGGAAGCGGGTTTCGACCAGGTCAAGCGCCGCATCGCTGACGGGTGGGAGCAGATTCAGGCTATCGCCGCGCAGGTTCCGGCGCCGGAGACGGTCCGCGCGTCACTGCAAAAAGTGGGCGGGCCGGCGACCTGGGCGGAGCTCAAGCTGGAGGCGGAAGAGGTGCAGCCCGGCATGGAGTATGGCCACTACCTTCGCGACCGCTTCACGATCATGAAGCTCAGTCGTATCCTGGGCGTGCCGCTGGGTGCGCCGGCAGAGTAGGGACGGCGTGAACCTCACCCCATGTGCACCGAGTTCGCGACTGATCGACGCCATCAGAATAGCGATGGTCGCGGCGTCCGCCGGGTGTTAAAACACCCGGCTACCCGAAAAGACAGCTCCACTAAAGGGACCAAGAACGCAGGCGTTGGGAAGCCCCTTCAGTGGACTTGTCGGCGGACGCGCCGGGCAAGCTCCGCTTGCACCGCGTCCCTACAGCCCTCGGCGGCCCCCGCAACCGTTAACCTGGTGCCAATGGGATGGCGTGAACCTCACCCCTCAATCCCCTCTCCGTTCCGGAGAGGGGAAGCTAAGCGAAGCGCAGCAGGGGTGAGGTTGAAGAACTGCATGGACTGCGCTGTCACACGCTTGTTTCTGTTTCAGAAGCTTGATTCGAGGAATTACACACATGTTCAAGAGTTTGGAATGGCGTCCGGAAGGGGCGCTGCGGCTGCTCGACCAGCGCCGGCTGCCCGCCGAGACCAACTATCTGGATTACACGACCGCCGAGTCGGTGGCGGAGGCGATCTTCGAGATGGTGGTGCGTGGCGCGCCGGCCATCGGCGACACGGCGGCCTACGGCCTGGCGCTGGAAGCCTTTCATTACGCCGGGGATGATGTGGATGATCTGCGCGCCCGGCTGGCCGAGGCTGACCGTGTGCTGCGCGCCAGCCGGCCGACGGCGGTCAACCTGTTCTGGGCGCTGGATCGCATGGGGCGTGTGGTGAACAATGCCGGACTGGACAACGTCGCGGCGCTGCGATCGGCCCTGCTTGAAGAGGCGCACGACATCGCCCATGAGGACGCCGAAACCTGCAAGCAGATCGGCCGTTTCGGCGCGGCGCTGGTCCCGGACCAGGCCAATGTCATCCACCATTGCAACACCGGCGGGCTGGCGACGATGGAGTACGGCACGGCCCTGGGCGTGATCCGCACGGCGCACGAGATGGGCAAGCAGGTGCACGTCTTCGTCGACGAGACCCGCCCACGGCTGCAAGGGGCGCGCCTGACCGCCTGGGAGCTGAAGGAGTACGGCATCCCGCATCAGGTGATCGCCGATGGCGCCTCCGGCCATTTCATGCGGCGCGTCGGCGTGCAGATGTGCTTCGTCGGGGCGGACCGCATCGCCGCCAACGGCGATACCGCCAACAAGATCGGCACCTACAACCTGGCCATCGTCGCCAAAGCGCACAACGTGCCGTTCTATGTCGTGGCGCCGCTGAGCACGGTCGATCTGAATACGCCGCATGGCGACCGCATCGAGATCGAGGAGCGGCGGGCCGACGAAGTAACGCATATCGAGGGCGTGCCGATCACGCCGACCGGCACGGCGGTGGGCAACCCGGCTTTCGACGTCACCCCGGCGGAGTACATCACCGGCATCATCACCGAGGCGGGGGTGATCCGGCCTCCGTTCACGGAGAATCTGCGCCGCGCCTTCGACGCCTGACGCAGACCAAACGATAGAGAGGAAGTCTATGAACCCCACGACAGAAGCTATTCAGCAGGCGGCGTATCGCATCCGGCGGCGGGTGTTCGATTATGTGCTGCGCAGCAATGGCGGCTACCTGAGCCAGGCCTGCTCGTCGGCGGAGATGTTTGCCACGCTGTACATGCGGGTAATGAAGCTGGGACCGAGCGAGGCCCCGCTGATCCCGGGGCCGTTCCGCGGCGTGCCGGGACCGAATAACCCCGACTTTTTCAACGGCGGTGCGTACAATGGCGTTCCCACGCCGGATACCGACCGCTTCATCTTCTCGCCGGCCCACTATGCCCTGGTGCTGTACGCCACGCTGGTCGAGACCGGCCGGATGGCGCCGGAGGGACTGGAGATGTTCAACAAGGATGGCAGCACCGTCGAGATGATCGGCGCGGAACACTCGCCGGGCGTGGAGACGACCACCGGGTCGCTGGCTCAGGCCATCAGTCAGGCCGGGGGCATCGCCCTTGGACGCCGGCTGAAGGGCGAAACCGGCCGCGTCTGGGTGCTGATGACCGACGGAGAGTTCCAGGAAGGGCAGGTCTACGAGGCGGTGCAGGCCCTGGCCTATCACCGGTTGGATAACGTCGGCATCTATGTCGACGTGAACGGGCAGCAGTGCGATGGGTTGATGACCGACGTGATGAGTATCGAACCGCTGTGCGCGCGGCTGGAAGCGTTCGGCGCGCGGGCGATGGAAGTAGACGGCCACGACATCGACGCGCTGTCGGCCCCGGCGGCGCTGCGCCCCGATGGCCGCCCGCTGATCGTGCTGGCGCGCACCGACCCGGCCCGCGGCATCGACGTGCTCCAGGAGCGCGCGCCCAAGCTGCACTATGTGCGCTTCACCGGCGAAGCGGAGCGCCAGCGCTACCAGGAGATTTTCGACCGGCAGTTCAAGCATGCGCAGAGCGGCGAGGGGTCCTGATGGAAATCGTCATTCGTCCCTACGTTCAGACCTTCATCGATTGGGCGAAGGACAAGCCGAAGGTCCTGGTGCTTTCGGCCGACCTGACCAATTCCTGTGAGGTGGGCAAGTGGCAGGAGACCTATCCCGATCGCTTCTTCAGCATGGGTATGGCCGAGCAGAACCTGATGGGCTTCGCCGCCGGTCTGGCCCGCGAAGGGTTTTACCCTTACGTCCACACCTTCGCCGTGTTTATCTACCGCCGGCCTTACGATCAACTGGCAATGAGCATCGCCTATCCAAACCTGCCGGTGCGCCTGATGGGCTTCCTGCCGGGCATCATGACGCCGGGTGGCGTGACACATCAGGCCATTGAGGACGTGGCCCTGATGCGCGCGACCCCGAACATGACCGTGCTGGAGACGGGCGACGCCACCGACGTCGAGACGGTGCTGGACGTGGCCCAGGCCGTCGACGGGCCGGTGTATGTGCGCATGCTGCGCGGCGAAGTGCCCCGCCTGTTCGCGAAGGGCGAGCGCATGATTTTCAACCAGGCGCGCGTGCTCAGCGAAGGCGATGACGTGGCCATCCTGACCGCCGGCATCACCACCGAGGAGGCGATGCGCGCCATCCCGGTGCTGGCGGGGGCGGGCATCAAGGCGACGCACCTGCACATCAGCACGCATAAGCCGTTCACCGACCCGACCGTGCTGGAGACGCTCAAGCGCGTGAAGCATGGCGTGATCACGCTGGAAAACCACACCATTGTCGGCGGCCTGGGATCGGCGGTGGCCGAGCTGATGGCCGAAGAGGGCATCGGCAAGCGGCTGGTGCGCCTGGGCCTGCGCGATACCTATGCCCACGGCGCGAGCAAGGCCTATCTGATGAAGACCTACCAGCTCGACGCGCTGGCGCTGGTCCGCGGGGTCGAGAAGCTGATGGATCGAGAGACGGGCATTGGCGAGGCCGATCTGGCCGCCGTGCGCATCGAAGCATTCCATTCACAGGCGAAAGCAGAGGCGCTATGACGCTGGCCAGACATTACCGCGTTCCCAATCTCAGCGGGGAGCGTTTTACCGTCACCTATCACCTGACTGGCGACGCCGAAGAGGCGCGCGCCAGGGCCAAAGACATCACCCTGGAGCAGACCGTCGAATTCCCGGAGGATCTGGTCCCGGATGGCGACATTCGCGAGCACATCCTTGGACGGGTCGAGACGCTGGAGCCGATCGGCGACCACCACTGGGAGACGCGCATCAGCTATGCGCTGGAAACGGTCGGCGTGGAGCTGACGCAGCTTCTCAATATCATCTTCGGCAACATCAGCATCAAGCCGGGCATCCGCCTGATGCGCATGGACCTCTCCGATGGCATCCTGGCGGCCTTCAACGGGCCGCGCTACGGCATCGAAGGCTGGCGCGCGCTGCTGGGCGTGCAGGACCGGCCGCTGCTGTGTACGGCGCTCAAGCCGATGGGACTGGACTGCGATCAACTGGCGCGTATCGCCTACGACTGCGCAAGGGCGGGCTGGACGTGATCAAGGACGACCACGGCCTGGCCGATCAGTCCTTCTCAGCGTTCAAAGAGCGGGTGGAGAAGTGCGCCGCGGCCGTCGCGCAGGCGAACCGCGAGACGGGTTTCCGCTGCCAGTACATGCCCAACGTGACCGCTCCTGCCGATCAGGTGCTGCCGCGGGCGCAGTACGCCAAAGCGGTTGGGGCGGGCGCGCTGCTGATCTGTCCGGGGCTGACCGGGTTCGACGCGATGCGCATGCTGGCCGACGACGACGCGCTGTCGCTGCCGGTGATGAGCCATCCCTCGTTCTATGGCAGCATGGTGACCTCACCGACGAACGGCATGTCGCACTATGCGCTCTACGGTCAGCTTCAGCGGCTGGCCGGGGCGGATTCCAGCGTCTACCCGAACTTCGGCGGGCGATTCGCGTTCAGCCGCCAGGAATGTGAGTCGATCGTGGCCGGCTGCCTTGAGCCGATGGGCCACCTCAAACCGATCTTCCCGGCGCCAGGCGGCGGCATGAACGCCCACAACATCCCCGAGATGCGAACGGTCTATGGTCGTGAGGTGATCTACCTGATGGGTGGCGGGCTGCACCGCCACGGCGACGATCTGACCGCCAACGCCCGCTATTTCATCGACCTGATCGCGCGGACCGACTGATCAACTGCCGGTGGGGAGGGACACCTTCCCCGCCGGCTCTCCGTGGTTCTGAGCCATGTGCTCTTCGCGAGGCGCGGTTGCATCAAGCGCGGCGCGCTCCCGCTCCACTTCTCTCTCTCTGGGCGAACGGGTTCCTCACAACGCCGTCGAGGAAGTCGTTCACCATGCCCGTCAGCCAATCGATCTGGATGAGAACGGAAGTGTGCGTCGTGCCGGGCAGGATGGCAAGCTGTGCTTGCGGCAGCCCGGCCAGATCGCCATTCACGCCGCCGCCGCGCAGCTTGAACAGCTCGACGGCATGCTCCAGCGTGACCGAGTCGGAATCTCCGGCGACGATCAGCGTCGGCGCGGTGATGCCCTGGATGTCGACGGCCGGCCAGGCGAATTCCTGCGTTTCCAGTTCGACGATGCGGTCGACCAGCCCGGCGAAGTTCTCCGGGTTGGGTGACAGGCGCTGGTATTCGGCCTCCATGGGCGAACCCGCGAACATCTCGGCGGTCATCATGGGAAAGAGCGCCTGCAAATCGGCATGCCAGCCGGTACTCTCATAGGTGGCGGAGACGACGATCAGCTTGTTGACCCGTTCCGGATGACGGATGGCGATCTGGAGCGCCACGCCGCCGCCGAGCGAATAGCCGAAGACGTCGGCTTTTTCCAGGCCGATTTGTTCCATGGCGGCCGCGATGTCATCGGCCATCTGCTCGAAACGAAGCGGCCGGTCGAGGGCGGCGGTGCGGGCATGGCCCTCAAGCTCGAAGGCGAACACCTTGCGTGACTCCGCCAGGCGTGGGATCAGATCGCCCATGGCCGGAATCGACATGAACGCGCCGTGCAGCACAATGATCGGGTCGCCGACGCCATGAATCTCGTAGTACATCTCCAGCCCGTTCACCGAGACATAACCGCCGATGGGGGCCGTCGCGCCCTCCTGGGCGACGACCAGGGGCAGGGCAAGGGCGCAGATGCCAAGGGCGGCAACGGCCAGGGTAAATCGCTTGAACATGGCCAATCTCCTGTTCAGATGGTTTAACCGATGTTGAATGAGACCCCGCCGAGGCGCAGGGTCCCGATCGTGAACTGCGAGATGTGTGAATGAGAGGATGCAGAGGGTGCCTAAAGGATGGGCAATGTGCGCGAAGGGGCCTACAGCGTTTTCAGCAGCTCCTCAAGTTGATCCATGCTCTCGTTGGCGCCCCATTCCATGCCCGCGGCGAGCATGCCATCGCGGTCCTCGACCGACTGGAAGACGGAGGCGTCCGTGATCCTGGTCTTGTCCCCGTCCGACTCAAAGGTGATCGTCTCCAGCAGCACATGGCCGGGAATGCCTTCGTACTCGAAGGTGTAGACGATGCGTTCCGACGGCGTGACTTCGTGGAAGACCCCGTGGAAGGCGTCTTCGGCGCCGTCTTCTCCGTGCTGAACCAGACGCCACGAACCACCCGGTTTCGCCTCGTACTTGTCGACGACGGTTGTGGTACTGCGGAGGCCCCACCAGCGCGGGACCAGCGCAGGGTCGGTGAAGGCGCGGAACACCAGGTCTCGAGGTGCGTCGAACTCGCGGGTCACGCGAATCTCGTAGGTGCCCGGTTCGGCGACCAGATTAGTCTTGCCCATTGTCGTTCTCCTCTTTCTTCAGCTCGTCCAGAAGCTCGTCCAATCGGTCATAACGCGCGGCCCAGAGATGGCGGTACTGCGTCAGCCATTGATCGACCTCCGCCAGCGGCTCCGGTCGCAGTTCGTACCAGTGCCGCTGCGCATCCTGACGAACGCTCACCAGACCCGTGTCGCGCAGCACCTTCAGGTGCTTGGAGGTGCCGGGCTGGCTGATGCCGAGCAGTTCGGCCAGTTCGCCAACCAGGCGCGGTCTTTCGCGCAGCAGGTCGAGGATTCGTCTGCGTGTCGGATCGGCCAATGCTTCATAGGGCGTCATGATGTTCACAATATACCACATTGGTTATATAACTGTCAAGATATTTAAAAAATTTGTTCTAAAATTCCTGTCTGCCAATCTGTTGCAGTACTGGCAGAGAGTACAATAGCTCCCGTCGATCGCGCTACAGAAGGGGAAAACTCATGACGGACGATCGCCTGGAACGCTTCCTTGGGCACTACAGCAGCGGGCACACCCCCTGGGACACCGGCATCACTCCGCCGGAGATTGAACAGATCGCGGCTGAGCTGCCGCCCGGCAAAGCGCTCGATCTTGGCTGCGGGACGGGTACCAATGTCGGTTACCTGCTGGCGCGCGGCTGGCAGGCTGACGGCATCGACTTCGTGCCGCAAGCCGTGGAGATCGCGCGGGACAAGCTGGCGGCCTTCCCGCCGGAGCAGTTTTCGATCCTGTGCTACGACGTGACGCGGTTGGATGAATGCCCCGATCTGCGCGCGCCTTACAATCTGGCCGTCGACATTGGGTGCGGGCACGGCCTGCCGCTGGAGTCACAGGCTCAGTACGCAAAAACATCGCCGATCTGCTGGGGCCGGGCGGCACGATGATGCTGTTCTGCCACGAGCCGAGCGAGCAGCGGCCGTTCGGCTGGCGCCCAGAGGATGTGCACCGCCTCTTCCTGCCGCACTTCGACCTCGTGTGGCAGGTACTCAACCCGGATACGACCACCGGTTCGCCATCCGGTTGGTACCGGTTGGCCAAACGGGGGTGAGGGCAGGCGCGCGCGGCTGAAGCGGCCGATTGGGGTGCCGCGCGCATCGGTCGCCTGGGTTCGGCTGTGGGCGGGGTATTGCCGGAGTGCTTCTACCGTGCCAATGCTGATCACAGTGTCCGCGATTTCGCGGTTTGATGCCCGGGCCTCGTTCGCTGAGCGGCCAAGTCCACGGACACCCCAGCTCGCGGGGGGTTTCCCGCCCGTTGGATGGTCAAATGCGGCCGCAGTTTCGGCCGGGGGCGGCGCGCCTCGCGCGGGCCCCTCCGGTTCGCGGTACAAATGCGCGCTTGAGGCTGTCCAGCTTGCTCCGTCGTTGAGAGCCTGCCAGCGGGCAGGGTATCAATCCCCCCCAGGCTGTCCTCGGCATCCTGCTGAATTCGTCCAGGCGGGACGGGCGGATTGTCCCTCGAGATAAGAGCGCCAGCGTCGGATTCAGCCTCGCGCGGATAGGCCAGTCGGGTCTCTACGCTCAATCGGGGGGGGCCGGGCAGGGCGCCTCACCCCGGAGCTCGCGGCCCGAAGCCGCATGCTCGCCAATCGGACGGCCGTCGAGCAGGCCAGCCAATCTCCCTGGCCTGGCTTTGCCTGTGCGATATAGCCAGCGGATAACCTGGACTAGCTCAACAGCCTGGGGCCATTCCCAGTCGATGGTGCCGGCCGTCTCCACTCATTCTGTTGCGTTGCCCAAACCAATATGGTAGGCCGCGCCGAGCAGTTGCCACCGCCCTTGCCGGCATCTGTTCGCAAGGCAGGCTTTGCCGATGTCGGGCGGGGGGGGGCGATGTCGCAAGTCCTATCCGCGGCGCCTCCTCCGCTGTCGTTCTACGACGGACCGCATCCGTCGGCCAAGGTGGGCGCATTCATCAGTGGGCGGTGGCCGGTACCCGGCCTTGTCAGGTCGCCCAATACACGAGCGTATCGGCACGCAAGCCCCAGCCCAGGAGGCTCGGGCTGCTTCCGTATCCGGGAAGGCCTTTTCGCCCACCTTCTGCTGCGATAGGTGCATCGCGTGCCGGGTGACGCAAGCCTGGCGTGCGCCCAGGCGGGTTATGCATCTCGAGCCTGCGGCGGATTTCTCTTCTGGACAAGACGCGCTGCCTGCTGGTGTCCTGGGCAGCGCGCCTCAAGCGCTTCCGGCCCATTTGCTCAAACACACTTGCGGGGGGAAGCTCTTAACAAGACCGGGATTAATCTTTGCAATTGACGCCTCAGCATATCTCAAACAGATGGTGATAGCGATACCAGAAGCGCTCATCGTCGAGTGGATCAGGTAGTTGCCGTGTTCGATCTGCTCCAGGGACTAGCCGTCTGATCTGCGGTCACCGGTCGCACGGACCACAGGGTCCAGCAGGGAGGTTTGCAGCAGGAAATTCTGGATGTCCTGAGTCTGGCGTTTCAACACTTCCGACGGAAGTCGAGGATATAGCGGTGGCTGCCGGTGAATGCCGCAAGAAAGCAGCCAGATTCTCTCGCCCCTTCATTGCCAGCCCCAGTTGCAGCCCGGCAATCAGCCCTCTGTACGTGCCTCGGTCCTTGATCTGATTGGCGCTGAGCTCGCCTAACATTTGGCCTAGAAACTGTTTGGCTTCCTCCAGGGTAAACGGATCATCGGCCCAATTTCCGCAGGACCTCTTCACGCAAACGGCGAGGGAAAGGGGATCTTCCCGGCTGGCAATCCAGGTGAATGCTGGAGGGCAGATGATCCAGCAGATAAATCAAGGCCTCGTGGACAACCTTGTCATTGATGCGGTGGTAATCGTCCAGAACCAGGACCAGACGGCGTGGGGAATCCTCCAGGCGGCTGATGATCACGTTCAGGATGACCTTCGGCGAGGGAGGCTGAGGCGAATGGAGCAGCGACAGGGTTTCCTCCATATCGATGCCGCTCGCATTTCTGACGGCGTGATCAGATGGATCAGGAGCGTGTTGGGTCGTTGTCGTCTTCGTCGAGGACAACCATCCGACGCGTGTACTGCCTCCGTGGGAAACGACCACTCCGCGAGCAGGGTGGTCTTGCCATACCCGGCAGGTGCGAGACAGTGACCACAGGTTCAAGGCTGACGCCGAACTGAGGAAGGTCGGGGACGGTGATATAGTCAGTTGGGGGGGCCAGCTTTGTCTGGAGAACTCAAATGCCGTCATGACTATCATTGTCCTGATAAATACATGAATAGCGAATAGCGCACTGGTCAGAAAGAGCACAAGCAGTTGCATCCTCAGGAATCAACCCTGATGACTTTTGGTTACCCACAATCAACCCTGCCGTCGCCTAGAGTTAGGGTGGTTGTCCAGTCCATTGCATTTGGGTCCCAATCGAGGAGCGATCATGATGTCTGCCCCTACGACACAGCGAAGTCTGAACCGCCGGGGGTTTCTTCGGCTGGCAGCGATGGCCGGCGTCACGAGCGTCGGAGGATACCTCCTCTTCGAATACGCTCCCTGGCTGGATATCGAACAGGTTGCCCAGCATACCAGACGGGCGCTGGAACCAGATCAAGCCGGCTCCGTACGCCTCCGCCAGCTGGTCCGCTACGCCACGCTGGCGGCCAACGGCCACAACGCGCAGGCCTGGAAGTTCGCTATCCGCGAAAATACGATCGAAATCCACCCGGACTATTCTCGGCGTCTGCCTGTCGTCGATCCTGAGGACCGGGAGTTGTGGATGAGCCTGGGGTGCGCGCTGGAGAACCTTCTGGTCGCCGCCCGCGCCACGGGCTATGACGCTGAAGTGGTTTATCCGGATGGCGAAGACGTCATCCGGGTCCGCCTCGCGGAGAACACCCCGCAGAGCAGCACACTGTTCGATGCCATCCCGCGGCGCCAGAGCACGCGCTCTGACTACGATGGCCAGCCCGTTGCGACCAACTTCCTGGACCAGTTAATAGCCTTGCCTCCAGGGGAGGACTTGCACCTCTAGGGTCCGCTTGAGTTCGAACGCGTCGAATATATGCTGGGTAATCGGAGCCAGATGCGAGGGCGTTTGTCGAAGAACTGATCTCGTGGCTGCGCTTCACCCGAAAAGAAGCCCTGGAATCGCTCGACGGCCTCTACCAGTCGGGTCCGGAGGTGCCCCGCTGGCTGGGAGGATGTTTGTGGGCGCAAGACCCGCACAGCACGGATCGATGTCCGAAACTGCGGAGTTCTCAGCGTGGTGATCGCCGGAGTCGAGATAAGGCCCTGGTGCGCGGGCAGGTCTATGAGCGCCTGGCCTCTGACCCTGGGCATCAGTCGGCATTTCTGAACCAGCCTCTGGTCCGGCTCTCCGGGTTCAGAGGCGATGGCGTTGGGTGCGGCATGGCCTCAACTGCTGATACGCATTGGCTATGGACACGCAATGCCGCGATCGCTGCGTCGTCCGGTCGAAGATGTCCTTCTATAGTGTCCAGGAGAAAGGTCATGAACAGTACAGTGGTCTATGTCCCATCAGCCGAAATGTCGGAAATTCAGCACCGCCGTGGCGTGCTTCCAAGTGTCAAACGAGGCATGAAATGGTTCGGCGTCGGACTTGTCGTACTGCTGAGTCTCGGCTTTGCCTATCAACGGGTCGGGATGGCGATCGACGGAAGAAACTATGGACCGCGCGGGCAAGTCTACGTCGTTGAGAACCGCCTGATGCATATCCGCTGTGAAGGAGAGGGCGGCCCTGTGGTCATTCTGGAGGCTGGGGGCGCCGCCGAGTCGTTGTGGTGGTATGGGTGCGCAGCAGCTTGCTGAACACGCGCGTCTGCGCCTACGATCGCGCCGGGCATGGTTGGAGCGAACCTGCGCCGGAACCGCGGATCCTCAAGCCATAGTCTCCGATCTTCACGCTCTGCTTGGCCAAGCTGGCGTAATCCCACCCTATATCATGGCAGGGCATTCTTTCGGCGCTGTATGGGCGCGTATCTATGCAGAGCAGTATTCCAACGACGTCGCTGGGCTTGCCGTGGTGGACAGCACGGTTCTTGTTCCTCATGAGTTTGCCGACCAGAGCGAGTTCGACCAGTGGAAGAGCTCGAATGATGCGCTCAAGGCGCTTGAACGGGCCGCCTATGAGCTTGGGGCAATCCGACTGACCGCATCTGGCGATTTTGAGCGGGCAGGCTATCCTCCCGAAATTGTGCCGGAAATGGCCGCTCTGCGTTCCCGCATAAGCGTATTCGAGGCAGATTACGCGGAGCAGATCGCCGCCGGGTGGGCGTTGAGAGAAGCCTCGGCGGCGGCTGAAAGCCTGGGCGATCTGCCGATAGTCGTCTTGTGGGCATCAGAAACACACCATGATGGAGACCGTACCGGCTCTGCGTGAACCACATGACGACATTTCCACTTATTCCTCCAACAGCGTTACACGCATTGTGGAAGGGGCGAATCACGGGTCTATCCTCGGCAGCGAGCAGTACGCCCGGCAGGTCGGCGACGCTATCCTCGACCTGATCGAAGCGGTTGAGACGGGTGAGCCGCTCGCCCAATAGTCAAAAATCAACCGCCCAATACGTATTTCGACAACCCCCTATCAACCCCGTTGCCCCCTAAAGTGGTCCTATCGACAGTGTTGACAAGCAGAAGGAGCGTTCCGATGAGTACCTTGACATCGGCCCGGGATATCCCGGCGAATCGGCTGGGCGTAGTACCTTCATCACCTTTGAGCCGCTGGCCGCCCCTGTGCTCAGTATGCCGCCGGAGATGGTTGGCAGAATTCCAGCTGAGCGGGATGTGGGAATGATCAACGCGTACGTAACAGCGTTCTTCGACCAGCACCTGAAGGGCGTTCCTTCGACACTGCTCGAGGCGTCCGCCAGGGTATCCCGAAGTTCAGCGAGCGGCACGCGAATTGATCCTTTATCGGAGGTGCTGACGCGGGCAGCTCCTCCAAAGTAAATTCACCCAGTTTCCATAAGTGGGCAGAACGAGCAAACTCAAGGAGCAATCACATGTCCTCTAAACAGAAATCTTTCATCAGCCTGGCGATCATCGTCATTGGCTTCTATCTGGGGCTGACCTATATTCCCCAGATCGTCGGCACCTGCATGGATGGGGCCTGCGGCTTCAGCGCTGGCGAAATCATTATCTCGTTTGCCATCCCACTGGCCTTCATTGCCCTCCCTGTCGGGCTGGAAATGGCGCTCTTTCAAAAGGGATTGTCGCAGGCCCTCAGCGACGTCGGCATCACCCGCTTCCGCTGGCGGGGAGTCGGCATCGCCTTCGTCTACGTGGTGCCGCTGCTCCTGTTCTTTCCGGTCGTTTCCGTGGCCACGAATGCGCCGGTGAGCGTGCAGCCGAACTGGGGATGGCTGATCGTAAACGTCATCCTGGTCAACGGCTTTGCTGAAGAAATCATGATGCGCGGCTTCATTTTTCGGCATCTGCGAGAGGGACGGCCCTTCTGGCGGGCGGCGGCACTCTCGACTGTGTTCTTCGCGGTCTATCACATCCCTCTGATCTTCGCAAGGCGTGGTCCTGGGTGTCATCGCCATCATCCTGGCGGTGCCGGTGGGATTTCTCACGGCCTACAGCTATGAGCGCGGGGGGAGCACGATCTGGGGGCCGGTAATCCTGCATGCCGTGAATAACGCTCTCGTGATGCTCTTATTCTTCCCGGCGGATATTCAGCCTGCGGCCAGTTCGTTGTATATCGTGCTTGGGATCATTATGTCCATTCTCATTCTGGTTCGAGCGACCGGGCAGGTTATGAGGACGGCACTGGCTGCGACCGGGCCGGTAGTGGTCGGCGCCTAGAATCGAAAGACTTCGAAGGGTGCAGCATCACCCGGCGCGTTGGCGGGCGATGCTGCCACATGGGGGCATGAAGCATTTTTCACTCAAGACCGGCAGCGGAGATCACCAATGTCACTCAAACCGATGACCATACAGATTCCTGACAGCGAAGTCGCGGCTCTGCGGCTTCGCCTGCGGCAAACCCGATGGCCTTCCCCGGTCGAGAACGCCGGGTGGACCGCCGGGACTGATGCCGACTATCTGCGCGCTCTGGTTGATTACTGGGCCTCCGACTACAACTGGCGCGAGCGCGAAGCGAGGCTGAATCGCTTCAACCATTTCACTGCCGATGTGAATGGGACCAACATCCACTTCATTCGGGCAACCGGCCAGGGGCCCAACGCCGTGCCACTGCTGCTTCTGCAGGGGTGGCCCAGCAGCTTCATTCAGATGCTCGATATCATCCCGCTGCTCACTGAAGCCCGGGGAGACGGAACGCCCAGCTTCGATGTCGTGGCGGCCTCGCTCCCTGGCTATCCGTTCTCCGATATTCCGGCGCAGCCCGGGATGAGTTTCAGTCGCATTGCGGATTTGATGACGGATTTGATGGTTGAACACCTGGGGTACATCCGTTTCGCCGCACGTGGCTCCGATCAGGGTGGGCTGGTGCAGCAGCAGATTGGACTCAGGCAACCACACCGACTCATCGGTCTGCATCGAGGAATCACGCCGTTTGCGATCCAATCCCGCCGACCTGAGCCCCGCCGAGATTGAATACCAAAAACAAGTGGCGGCCTGGGCCCAGGTCGAGACGGCCTACGCGCGCCTGCAGTCCTGCGACCGGAGACTGACGCCTGCGCTCGCCGACTCGCCAGTCGGGCTTGCGAGCTGGTTCATCGAAAAGTTCCAGCGCTGGGGATTGCGCCGAAGGCCTTGACCGGACATTTGGCCGGGATGCCTTGCTGGACAACCTCTCGCTGCACTGGTTCACGGGGGCGGGTGCAGCGTCGATCAGGCTCTACCGTGAGTCGGTGCTGGATCCGGGTCTGTCCGGGCGGGTTGAGGTGCCGACTGCGATCCTGATGCCCTTGCGGGATGGGGTAACCGTGCCGGCGCCGCGTGAGTGGGCCGAGCGAAGCTTCAACGTCAAGCGCTGGACGATCATGGAGCGTGGCGGCCATTTCCCTGAATGGGAGGTACCGCACGACGTTGCCAACGATATCAGGCGCTTCTTTTCCGATCTGACGAGCACGTGATCATGTTGGCCGCATCAACCTTCAGGAACGTCCGCGCTCTGTGCGTCGGAGACTTCTCACGCATGTGAATGTGTCAGGGTCTCCACACTCCGCCTTAAGGGGCACCTGGATCAGGCATGGTCAGAATGGCTGGACGGGCTGACGATCCTTCACCTGGAAAACGGCGAGACACTTCTGACCGGACCGATCGGCGATCAGGCCGCCCTCTATGGATTGCTCAGCCGGCTGCGGGACATGGGCGTCACACTGGTTTCGGTCAACCCGACGAGCACGCCTCCCGTGCCAGGTGACAACGCATAAGGAGGTGGCCTAGCGCTCCGCTGATCTCTCGATTGCCTGCGCCGGCGCCGTCTTGCGCGCAACCACCAGCATGGCGCTGACCAGCACCAGCGTTCCGCCGATGAGCTGGAGCGGCGACAGCCGTTCACCCAGGAACACCGCCGCCATGCCCACCGCCAGTACCGTCTCGATGGGGCTGAGCAGGGCCGTCTGCGCACTGCCCAGGCGCTGAATGCCGGCCGTCAGGGCGAGACGCGCGATGACGGTGGAGAAGACGGCCGTGATGCCGATCACGACCCAGCCATTGGCCGAAAAAACGAACCACTCCGCCGGCGGCGAGGTGAAGAAGTAGACCAGCGTGTCGCAGATCGCCATCACCGAGATGAACAGCGGCGTGATCTGGGTACTGGAATAGCCGTAGAGATAACGCTGCACGATGATCAGATGGATGGAGAAGAACACCACCGTCACCAGGGTGAGGGCAACGCCCTGCCATGCCACCTGCCCGCCGATGCCTACCAGCAGGGTCACGCCGATCAGGCCTAGCCCGGCGCGCCCCGCATCCAGCCGAGTTGGACGACTGCCCAGAAGCAGTAGCATGCCCAGGACGATCAGCGGATGGGCCGAAAACAGTACCATGGCGATTGAGGCGTCGATGTGCAGCAGGGCCAGGTAGAACGACGTCAGGCTGACGGCATTGGTCAGGCCGGCGGCTGCGGCGCCCAGCAGGAGGCGCCGTTCAAGCTTTGGACGCTCTCGAAAGATGAAGAACTGGATCAGCCAGAGCAGCGCCGCCGAGACAATCAGACGGGTGGCGAGCATGGGAATGGCAGGGATGGCTTCCGTCAGCGCCTGCTTGGTGACGATCGACGCCACGCTGCCGCCCAGAATGGCGACCATGACATAGAGATAACCTGAAGGAACGGCGCTGAAGCGGCGGCGCATACCAAGGCGCGCGCGCTGCACGGCACTGCTGGAGGCGGAGCTCATGCGGATTCTCCGGGGGAGATGGCGCGCAGGAGTGCCTGCGCTTCGGCGAAGATGACATCGATCTGATCCAGCAGGCCGTGATCGGAATCGACCGGTATGAGGGTAACGTTGGGACGGCCTTCGGCGAAGCGGGCGCTGTCTTCGACCCTTACCACTTCGTCTCGCGTCCCATGCACGATGGTGATCGGCATGGGCAGGTCCAGCGCGTAGGAGTCGTAACGCGCAACGTCGTCCATGATGCCATAGTGGATGCGGCGCGATTCACCATAGCCGAAGTGCGCCACGGTCAGCCAGCCGCTTTCCCGCCACTGACGCAGACCGGTTTCCCCCAACTGCCTGAGGCGGTTGTCGGCGAACGACAGCCCCGGCGCCATGAGCAGAATCGCGGCGATGCGACCGGCATCCGGGCTGCCCCGGCGCCTGAGTTGATCGACGGTATGCACGGCGACCGCCCCGCCCATGCTCGACCCGATCAGCAGGATCGGCCCGGGTGGGCAGACGGCGACCTCGTCCATCGTCCGCTCGATCATGGCGGTCAGGGTGAGGTGTTCGAAATCGGGCTGGTTCAGGTCCGGCACGCGCAGATCGATGCCGAGGCTCGCGAAGCGGGTGACAAACGCGTTGACTTTGCTCGACCCGGTCGGCGACGACGCAAAGCCGTGCAGATAAATGACGTTCAATATGGGACACCTGGGAACGCTGGACACAACCAACTCAGTGTATCCGCGTTTCCCAGGCATGAATACGTCCACGTGGGTCCTGGGCTGAACTGTCGGCTCAGGCGTCGGCGACGCGCGCCTTCACCAGCCGGAACAGATCGAGAATCTGGCTGACCGGCGTGCCGTCGGGGTTGGAGAGATAGCGCTTCTGCATGTCCGCGGCATTGAGATGTTCGACCAGTTCGAAGCCATGGGCTTCCAAAACGCCGGCCACCTGTGCCTCGTCCAGATCGAAGAGCAGCGGCTCGGCAGTGTTGTAGAGCGCCTGCATGCCCGCTCGGGCCTGCTGTGCCCCGTAACGTCCCTCTATCTGAGACGCCGGGATCATATAGTCGAAGCAGAGCAGGCTACCAGGCGGGGCCATGTCGCGGAGGGTGCGCAGTGTGGCCTTGACGGTCTGTGGCGGCAGATAGTAGGTGACGCCTTCCCAGACAAAGATCGCCTTCTGATCGGCCCGGTAACCGGCGTCGGTTAGCTTGTTGGCTAGGCTGTCGGAGGTGAAGTTGATGGGCACATACGTGAGGTGCTCGGGCGCCGGACACTCCGCCTGTTCCAGCAGCGTACGCTTGTGCGACTGCGTGACGGGTTCATCCAGTTCGAAGACGCGCGCCGCCCCCAGGAGATGCCTGAAACGGTGGACCCGGGTGTCGTAGCCTGCGCCGAGCAGCACGACCTGAGGGATGCCCGCTTTGAGAGCTTCTTCAACCGCTTCATCCAGGTAGGCGGTTCGGGCGATGAAGAACTCATAGCTGCCGGGCGAGAAATCGTTCAGCCGTTTGAGAATCATGCCGTGCATGACCGGGTCCTTCAGGGACTGGCGGGCAGCCGCGTCGAGAAAGAGTTCTGCCAGGGTGTCATGCCCCTTGATAGCGGCACGAGCTTCATGGGCTGCGATCGCGCGGCAGCGGGCGACATTGAGCGCACTGGCCGAGGGTTGGCCTGAGGTTGACATGTTCTTGTCCTTCCGGCTCGTTTGAGTCGTCTACTCCCTTCTCACTTTCCACTTTCTGATTCTACGCCCGCACGAACGAAATGGCCGAACGACATGGCCTCACAAGGACTTATGCATCGGTGCCGGACGCACCCCGCCGGAGATTGACGAGGCCGGCCTGTGTCGGCTGGAAGCCGCAGCGCTGATAGAAACGGTGGAGGTGCGGTTCGTAGTCCACGTGCATCCACTCGATCCCACGCGCCCCCGCCGCCTCGATGGCCGTACACACCAGTCGCTGGCCAAGGCCCCGCCGCTGAAAGTCGGGATGCACGGTGGTGTCGAGAAGAAAAGCGTGAATGCCGCCATCCCAGGCGACATTCACGAAGCCGATCAGCCGGTCGCCGTGGAAGGCGCACACGGTGAGGAGGCTGCGGCTCAGAATTGGCGTGAAGTCGCGTTCGACGTGGCCCTCCCAGGCCGCTGCAAACAGAGCGTTGAGATCGTGGTTGTCGAGGGCCGGGCTGGTTCTCAGGAGGATGTCGTGCATGTTTCGGCTCGGGGTGCGCTAGTCGACGATCGCGCCGCAGGAGATGTTGATCTCCGGCGAGGTGATGGTGAGCGCCCGGCGAGGAAAGCACGGGCGCCTTCACGAACAAACGCGCGGGCCATCGCTCCGCCGATCGAGCCGCCACCGCCGTTGATCACGGCCACTTTGCTGTCCAGAGGCATGAATGTGTTCGCTCCTTATCCCATGACGATCGCGCAGATGCTGACGCCCATTATCCCTTGATTCCCGTCAACGCGACGCTTTCCACAAAGTAGCGCTGCAAGAGGAAGAACAGGAGCATGATGGGCAGCAGCGCCAGCGTCGAGCCGGCCATCAGCAGCGTCCAGTTCTGCTCGTACAGCGAGTCGAGGCGCGCCAGCAGCAGCGGGATGGGGAACAGCTCGACGGTGCGCAGGTAGATCAGCGGGCCGAGAAAATCGTTCCAACGGGCGATGAACCCGAGGACGAAGAGGGTGGCGATGATCGGTTTGGCCAGCGGCAGAAAGACCAGCAGATAGGTCTGGAACCAGTTGGCGCCGTCGACCTTGGCCGCATCTTCCAGGTCGACGGGCAGCGTGGCGAAGAACTGGCGGCTGAGGAAGACGGCGAATGGTGTGCCGAACAGGATCGGAATGATGAGCGGATTCCAGGTGTTGACCCAGCCGAGTCGCGTGAACAGGATGAAAGCCGGGACCAGTGTGACCACGCCGGGGATGGTCATGGTGGCCAGCAGCACCCCGAACAGTCGATTCCGCCCCGGAAAGCGCATGCGCGCGAAGGCAAAACCGGCCAGCGTGCTGCAAAACACCTCGCCGACGGTGGAGGTCAGGGCGATAAACGAGGAGTTGAACAGGCCGATCGGCAGCATGGCCACCTCCCAGGCGCGTTCGAAGTTGGCCAGCGTCGGGTTACGCGGAATCCATTCGGGCGGCAGGATGAAAATGCTGGTGGCATCTTTGAGTGCGGTCGAGACCATCCACAGGAAGGGGAGGATCATCGCGGCCGCGCCTGCCAGCAGGATGGCGTAGGCGAGCGCCTTGGTGACCAGCGCTCCTTCGCGCGCGCCCAGCGAAAAACGGGCACGGGTTTGTTTGTCCTCAGGGAGTCGCAAGACATCAGCCATGGCGATCAACTCGTAATTGACCCAGCGGCGGCTGGCGGCAAAGTTGATGAGGGTGATGGCGATGATGATCAGGCCGAGCACCCACGCCTGTGCCGACGCATAGCCCATCTGGGTGTCACGGAAGGCGTTCTGTTGAATCAGCATGACCGGGGTGGTCGACTCGAAATAGGGCCCCCCCTGGGTCATCAGGAACGGCTCCTGGAAAATCTGGAAGGTGCCGATCATCGAGGTGATGACGAGGAAGAAGGTCGTCGGGGTAAGGACCGGCCAGGTGATCTTCCAGAAGCGCTGCCAACCGTTGGCCCCGTCGATCTGGGCCGCTTCGTGGAGCTGGCGCGGCACCCCTTGCAGGCCTGCAAGGTAGATCAGGACCTGGTAGCCGAGTCCGCGCCAGATCAGCATGATGATCAGCGCAGGCTTGACGGTGGCCGGGTTGCCGAGCCAGTTGATGTTCGAATCGAGCCCCAGTGTCCCCAGGAAATAGTTCAGCAGGCCGTAGTCAGGGTTGAAAATCCACAGCCAGATCAGTGCCAGGGCCGCGATCGGCAGGATGACCGGCACATAGTAGATGGTGCGGAACAGACGCTGGCCGCGGATGCCCTGGTTCATGGCGACGGCGAAGACCAGCGCGATCACCAGCGAGATAGGGATGGCTAGCAGCAGAAAGAAGGTGTTGAAAATGGACTTCCAGAAGATGGGGTCGATGGCCCCGACGATGATCTGCTGCCCAAACAGGCTGAACTGAAACCACTCCTGGTAGCGGGTCGGCAGCACATCACCGGCACGGGCATAGCGCGGCTCGCAGACGTAGGTCTGGCGCGTACGGGGATCGGTCTGTCCGAGATAGCCGGCGACCTCCGACTCGGGTACGAGGTCGCGTCCGCAGCGAAACATCGGTTCGCCGGTCGCTTCGTCCAACTGGCGCGGCAGCGGCGCGGCGTTGAGCGCGAATAGGTCGCCATAGTTGCGCCCGCCAACCCAGCGCGGTTCGCTGGCCAGATCCCACTGTGTGAAGCCGATCACCAGCGAGCCGATCAGTGGAACGGCGCCGAACAGCAGAAAGCCGACGATCGGCGCGGCGACGAACAGATAGCCCCACAACATTTCATTACGGCGGAGACTGCCGGACTTTCGCGTTTGAGCGGCCATACAAGCTCCTTTTGATCTGGGCTGCGCTTGACCGTGTTGGGGAATCAATGCCCCCTCTCCCGAATGGCTCGGGAAAGGGGGTGTCGGTCAAGAAGCAGGGAATTGATGGACGATCGCGGCTAGCCGCCGCCGGATTCAGCGCTGGCCCAGGCTTCATCGAGGCCCTGCTGGAAGGCCTGAGCGCGATCGGCGAATTCGTCTTCCGCCAGCGCGGTCGCATCGTTGACTACTGCCGGCCATACACCATTCCACCAGTTGTCGTCAAACCACTGGCCATAGAGCGGGGTCTCCGTCCAGGGGCCGGGGCGCTCGCAGCGCGCGGCTTCGAGGAAGACCTGCGCGTTTTCAGGCGGCTGACCGGGCTGGAGGAAGACGTCGCTGTCGGCCAGATCGCGCTGGTTGGGAATCTGGAAGCCGAGGGCCGCCTGTTCGGTCTGACCTTCTGGCCCGGCCAGGTATTCGATGAAGCGATAGGCGAGTTCGGCATTCGCTTCGCCCGCGCTGTTCGCCATGATCGCCAGGCCGACCGAGCCTGACCAGCCGGAGAAGGCGCAGTTCTCTTCGCCGGGATAGGTGGTCAGACTGCCGGACGGACCGACGAAGTTGGGGATCACATCCCAGTCGAAGGTCAGAACGTTGCGGAAATTGGTCGTGGCCCAGCGGCCGGCGGTCGTCATGGCCACCCGACCTTGCTCGAACAAGGCGCCCCAGCCGATCGAAGTGGCGGTCTCCGCCGTCGGCCGGATGTGGTAGACGTGATCGAGGTCGCTGATCCACTGGACAGCCTCGATCGTGTTCGGATCGTCGGCGGCCACAAACGTGCGCCCGTCTTCGCTCACAATCCGTCCACCGTTGCCGTACACAATGTTCTCGAAGAAGACATCGCCGACCCCCCACTGCACGATCGTGTTGGGGTCGAAGCCTTCGTCGTCCGGATTCCGCCCCTGTTCGTCGACGGTGAGCTGCGTGCCGATTTCGACCACCTCATCCCAGGTCAGGGGAGTGTTCGGGTCGGGGACGGCAACGCCGGCTGCTTCAAACAAATCTCTGTTGATGAAGATCACCGTCGGCCCGATGTCCTTGGGCAGCGCATACAGATCGCCTTCGCCCGTCGTTCCGGTGGCCGGATCGAAGCGGTAGCGGCCGAGCGCGGACGGCCACAACTGCTCCTCGTCGATCAGATCGCTCGCGTCGACGAACGGCTGGAGGCTGACCAGCAGGCCGCGCGAGACGAAGCTGTAGAAATTGCCATCGGGGATGTAGGCAATGTCCGGGGGTGTGCCCGCTGCGACGCGGGTGTTGAGGGCGGTGGCGTAGTCGCCGGGAATATGCTCGTAGATGATCTGGACGTCGTCGTTGTTCGCGTTGAAAGTTTCGGTGAGCTGCGTGAACACCTCGATTTCCTCGGGACCACCCCACCCAACGAACGTGAGTTGCACGGGTTCTTGCGCGCTGACGACGAGCGGCAGCAGCATGAACACGGCGGCAACCAGCAACACTGGCACGAGTCGCCTTTTCATGAACTCCTCCTTCTATGGGTTATGTAGTGGTAAGATCCTTGAGATCTCTAGCGTAATTATATGGCATTCAGCAGGATGCCCGCATGAGTTTGTGCACGTTAGCTAAAGATCTACCTGTGGCACCACGAATTTCTCGCACCTTTCGAAGTCAAACGCTACTGCGATTCATATCCACGCCAGAAAGTGTCAACCCATGACTGAGTCCAACCCCTACATCCAGAGTTTGCTGACAGCCAACCCCCTTCGAGAGCCGCTGCTGCGCTCGCTCATCGAAAGCCTCCATCTTCCGCGTGGCAGCCAGGGCGCCGATATCGGCTGTGGCATCGGTCTGCAAGCGCTGCTGCTGGCGGAGTCCGTTGGGCCGCACGGTCGAGTCACCGGCGTCGACATCGCCGCGGAACTGCTGGCCTATGGGGAGCGGCTGGCGGCGGAGGCCGGGCTGTCCGATCGCGTCGACTTTCGACAGAGCGATGCCGCCCACCTGCCTTTCGCCGACGATTCTCTCGATTGGGCCTGGAGCGCCGACTGCATCGGCTATCCAACCGGCGATCTGATCCCACAGCTCAACGAGCTGATACGCGTGGTCAAACCCGGCGGGAGCATTCTCCTGCTCGGCTGGACAGGGCAGAGCGTGCTGCCGGGCTACCCGCTGCTGGAGGCGCGGCTGAATGCCGGCTTTTCCGGCTACCTACCGCATCTTCAAGGCAAGGCTCCGGATCAGCATTTTGCCCGGGCGTCCCGCTGGTTTCAGGCGGCCGGCCTGACGGAGGTGGAAGCGCAGACCTTCGCCGGCAGCGCCCAGGCACCACTGACCCCGGGCGTGCACGCGGCCCTGACTGCCCTGTTTCAGATGCTGTGGATGCCGCCGACGCCTGCGGCCGCGGAATCAGAAGACTGGGGTGAGATGCAGCGGCTGTGCAGCCCCGAGTCGCCGGATTTCATCCTGGACCAGCCCGGTTACTATGCGTTTTTCACTTATTCGCTGTTTCGGGGCCGTGTGCCGGACTGATCGCTTCCCGCGTCGATCAGCCTGATGATTCGGGAGTGTCGCCAGCATCGCCCGGCGAGGCGGGTTTGGTGATGGGCGTGAAACGCACCCGCGCGACGCGCCGACCGTCCATCGCTTCGACCCTCACCTCGTAGTCGGCGAAGCGCAGGGTATCGCCCTGAACCGGGATGCGCTCCAGTCTTTCGGCGACATACCCGCCGATCGTCGCCGACTCAACCTCGTCGCCAGGGTTGCCATAGCGCTCGATGACGTCGTCGATGGAAACCAGACCACTCATAACATTCGGATCGTCATCCCCGGGTTCGCTGGGCGGCGCCACGTCGAACTCATCCTCGACATCGCCGACGAGCAGTTCCAGGATATCTTCCATCGTGACCAGACCGGCTATGCCGCCATACTCGTCGATGACAATGGCGAGGTGCATCTTCTTGCGGCGCATCTGCTCCAGCACTTTGTCGACGCTGAGCGTCATCGGCACATAGATGGGCGTGCGCAGCAGGGGCGTCATGTCGAACGGCGGTGCGTCGGGCGCCAGCAAGTCTGGCTGGTGTACCAACAGGTTGAAGAGGTCTTTGACGGTGAGCAGGCCGATCACATTGTCGATATTGTCGCGGTAGACCGGGAAGCGCGAGTGGTGCAGATCGCCAATCTGGTGAAGCACTTTCTGGAGCGGCATTTTCACATTGAAGGCATCCACGTCCAGGCGGGGATGCATGATCGATTCCACGGCCGTGTCGCTGAAATCGAACACCCGGCGCAGCAGGTCTTCCTCGTTCTCTTGCAGCAGCCCGGCCTCGCGGCTGGAGTGCACCAGCATCTCCAGTTCCTCGGCCGAATGAACCGAATTGTGCTCACTGGCCGGTTCAAAGCCGAGCAGTCGCACGACGGCGTTGCCAATCCCGTTCATGATCAGGATGACCGGGCGGAAGATATTGTGGAACAGGATGGTCGGTCGGGCGACGATGATCGAGACATCTTCCGGACGCTGGAGGGCGATAGACTTGGGCGCGAGTTCGCCCAGGACAATGTGCAGCGTGGTGACGATCGAAAACGCGATGGCGATGCTGATACTGCGGCCGACTGTCTCGGCCGTTTCCGGCGACATCACGCTTTCGAATATCGGCTCGAAGATGTGGGCGATAGCCGGTTCACCCACCCATCCCAGGCCGAGGCTGGCAAGCGTGATGCCGAGCTGAGTCGCCGCAATGTAACGGTCAAGGTGCGCCAGCGCGCTCTGGGCAGCGCGCGCGCCGGCACTGCCTTCCTGCGCCAGCTGCGCGATGCGGGTGCGCCGCGCTCCGACGAACGAGAACTCCGCGGCGACGAAAAAGCCATTCATGAACACGAGCGCCAGGACTGCGACGATACCGATTACTGTTTCCATTGGTGGCTCCCGGCCACGAACTCTCAGACAGTCTGCAACGATACCACGAAATGCCCGGTGTGCAGACTGTCCTGTTGTCCTATAGGCGGCGGAACGACCTGCTCCGCCTGGAAAGTGAATCCAGCGCAGCAGATGGGTTTTGTGGTACAACAACAGTGGCCACAGGAGTGGGCCGCAACCGTGGGCCTCTCCTGTGATCTGCCGCTGTGCGGCGATGCGTGCTGACCACTATCGACCTGGAAACCCTGGGGAGAGACAGACATGACCCTGACCGATGAACAGCGGCAACTGGTGACCAGCAGCTTCGCGCGTCTGGTGCCGATCACGGCCGCCGCAACGAGCATCTTCTACTCGCGGCTGTGGGATCTGGCGCCGGAGACGAGGCCGCTCTTTCGGTCAGCGGATATGACCCAGCAGGGCTTGAAGCTGATGCAGACTTTAGGGGTGGCCGTCCGCGCACTTCACGACCTCGACAGCATCCGGCCGTTTCTGCATGACCTGGGGCGGCGGCATCAGGGTTATGGGGTGACGAAGGAGCAGTTTGAGCCGGTGCGCAGCGCTCTGCTGTGGATGATCGAGCAGTGCCTGAAAGATGAGTTCTCTCCGGCAACACGGCAGGCCTGGAGCGCCGCCTATGACCTGATCGCCGACATGACGATCGAGGGCTTTGCCTGACGCAGACTCTAGACGGCGGTGGCGCGCTCGGCGGTAATGACTGGCTGATCTGCCCGCCGAGGAAAGAGGCGGGGCAGGCGCAGCGAGCCAGCGGTCAGGGCGGCGATGGCCCCAACGGCGATCAGCGTGTAGGCCAGCATCGAGGTCGGCGTCAGCGATTCTTTCCCCATCACCATTCCCCACACCACCGCCATTGGCGAGTCCATAAACAGCATCACGCCCATGAGCGTCGCCGTGATCCAGCGGCCGCTCCACTGCATTCCCACCATGCACAGCACCGAACCAAACAGCGCGGCGATCAGGGCAGGGAGCAGCACATCGCTTTGCATCGAGAACTGAGTCTGGCCACTGAACAGCGCCGCGGCGAAAGAGCACAGCGCGACCACGCAGAAGTTGACGAACGAAGAGACGCGCCAGTCGGCCCCGGCGAATTTTTCGATGGCGAGCAGGAGGCCGGCGGCGGCAGCGGCACGCAGCAGCGCGTAGAGATCGCCACCCGTCAACGCGTTCGGCGTGTAAAACAGCCACCACACGCCGGCGACCATGAGGACACCACCAAGGATTGAGGCGCGCTGAATCTTGCGGCGGTGAAGCAGGAAGCCGAGGAAGGGCATGAAGGCCACGAAGAGGCTGCCGATGAACGTCACACGGCCGACGGAACCGGCGGCCAGCGCCTCCATTTCGAAGCCAATGGTCACGGCGTAGGCCAGCCCGACAGCGCCACCGCTGATCAGCGCCCGGCGCGTGACCTTGGCGCGGGTCGCCAGGCAGACGATGCCCATGAGAGCTGCCGCGATCACATAACGCTGCGTGTTGAAAGCCGCCGCGCTGGAGAGCTGCACCGCGGACTGCGTAATCCAGGGCTGCAATCCGAACCAGACTGCGGTGAGAAACATCACGACGATAGCGACCTGAGCTTTTCTGTTCATCATTTCCCCCTGCGTTCCCCCGCGCGGACACTTCATTTGCTGAAGATGACTTGACCATACGTCAGGCGACCTGTCGCTTCGCCCATCCAAAGGGGAATTCGCGCCAACGCAGGGGGTGGAATTGCTTTCCGAGGGGGGGTGAACCGGTCGGATTCGGAGCGCGCGGACGGGACCCACGCCGGGTCAGACGGCCCGAAGTACTTCGAAAATCCAGACAACTTCGTGGCGCTTAGCGCCTGAGCGCTGATTAAGCGCTTTTTAGGCGCTGCCTCCGTAGCATGTGGAACATCACGACCAATCAACAACGTGATGTTCGTTCGACCAAGGAACTCATGCAAAGCAAATGAAAGGAAAGCGATCATGAAACGTGCAGCGCTGCTCATGCTGCTGATTCTGTCCATCGTGATGATGGCCCTGGCGACCCAGGTCTCCCTGGCGCAGATCATCATCGCGCCGCCAACAGCGACTCCCGTGCCGCCTCTCGACAGCGATGGCGATGGGCTTCCCGATACACGCGATCAGTGCCCCACGGTCGCAGGGCCGACGGCGAACATGGGCTGCCCGGTCCAGAGCCCGCCCAATAACCCGCCGGTCGAGAATCCACCCGGCCAGCCGCCGGTGAACGAACCGCCCGTCGAATCGGCGCCGGTCACGCCGGAGGTGGTCACGCCGCCGCCTTTCGTGCCGCCGGCCCTGCCGACCGATGGCTGCTATGTCACACCCGCGATGAACTCGCGCGTCAATGTGCGCAGTGCGCCGGACCTGAACGCCTCGATCATCGGCAGCCTGCTGCCCGGTGTGGTCTATGCCGCTGAGGGTGCGGTGGTCGCCGGGTCAGATGTGTGGTTCCGCCTGTCGGTCTATGAGGGCAGCTCCGGCGCGCCAGGTTTCTCTTCGCGCTCGGTGCTGGTCTATACCAACTGCCCGCAGGTGCCCGGCGACGCCGTTGGCGGCTCAGCCGGCGCGGCTGGGCTGGTCAGCAACCCGCCCGATCAGCCGGCGCTGTGCCACCTGTCGGTCGGCTTCGATGCAGCCACATGGGGCGGGGCCGAATCCGTGGTGTACGCGGCATTCTGGTTCGCCGCCGAAGCCGGGACGCCGATCACGGCTGGGACGCCGGTATGGGGCGTCATCTTCCTGGATGAATTCTTGACCCTGCCGGACTCGTTTCTCCAGTTCCATGACGCCGACAGTGGCGTCGCGGTCGGGCCGAGCCAGGCCGCGGTTGAAGCAGCCGCTGCTGCCGGCATCGGTGAGGCCGCCAACATGGGCTGGCCGACGGCCAACGGCGGGATCAGCAACGGCGTGACGACGCTCTACCGCCTGAACGACGACGACAACAGCGGCGCCTGCGGACCCATCGTCGGGCTGGATGGTTTGGCGACGGCTTCGACGGCTCCGACGGACGACTCCTGCCTGGTGCGCAGCATCAACCACGGCGTGACGGTGCTGGCCTGGGCGCGGGTGGATGGCGTCTCGCCCTCGCAGGGCGGCGGAACGGTAGCGGATGACGTGATCGTCGATGGGCGCATCATCACCGGCGAAAACCCGGCCCTGAACTGCGACCCTGGCACGGGCGACCCTGATCCGTTTGAGCTGACGTTGGAGCAGCGCGATCCATCCGCTGGCGAACAGCACACGTTCAACTTCACGGAGATAAAGATCGAAACCTATCCCGATCGTCTGGACATCGACCTGCGCGACACCCAGGTAGGCGGGCTGCGCGGCGGGCAGAACGGCGGCGTGGTGGTGGAGTACTGCATCAGCGTCGAACTGTACGAGGTCGGCGTGTTCAACGAGGTGTGCTACGAGATCGAGATCCCAGCCAACTGCGTGCTGAGTTCCACCGAGGCTGGGGTCTACACGGTGGTCTGCGAGGGCGAGGGTGAGGTTCAGCTCAACCCGGCGCTGGAGGGTCTGCCCGCGCTCGACATCACGCTGCTGCCGCGTGATCCGGCATCCATGGCCACGGATTTCCTGCTCAGATTGGAAGGCATCAAAGGCGAGAGCAAAGACTGAGATCGATCCGGCGACGGATGCCAATCGGGGGTGAAGCAGCCTGTCGGGTCGCTTCACCCGCCATCTGACCAGCGTCTTCATATCTCTCAAAATCAAGCGAATTCCTGACAGGAGAAGATCATGAGCTTCACGAATGAGCAGAAAATCATCGTCCAGACGACATTTGCCCAGGTCAGCGATGCCGACCGGCTGGCATCCCGCTTCTACGACCGGCTGTTCGAGATCGATCCGACGACGCGCCCCATGTTTCGGCACGAGATGACCGAGCAGCGCAAGAAGCTGATGCAGACCATCGCGGTCGTCGTGAATGCCCTGGATCGGCTGGAGACGATCGTCCCGGCCATCCAGGACCTGGGCCGGCGGCATGTGGCTTATGGCGTGACGCCCGCGCACTGGGACAGCGTCGGCGCGGCGCTGTTGTGGGCGTTGGAAGATGCCTTTGGCGCGGCCTTCACCGCGGAAGTCCGTGACGCCTGGGCCGCCGCTTACGGGCTGATCGCCGCGACGGCGCTGGATGCCGCCGCGACCGTGGGCGTTTCCTCGCCCGCGAATGACGCGGCCTGACCGGCTCAAGGGACCGGAGGGGAGGATGAGGCGCAGGGCTGCCGCGATGTGCGGCGACCCTGCGCATTCCGCTTTACAATGATAATCACCGAAGGGCTGCCTAGCTGAAAGTGGCGTTATGGCCTATCGCGTCGAGTGGATTGTGCAGGACCGGGTGCTCTACATGCGCGAGTACGATGCCGTGCAACTGGAAGACATCCGCGACATCTCGCAGAGGGCGGCCGATCTCCTGGAAGCGGCCTATCGCAGCGGCGCCAGGCTGGTGATCGGGATTGTGGATCTGAGCGATGCCCGGTTCGAGACGTCGCTGCCCCTTTTTAGGCACGGACTGGAGGAGATCGCCGCAGCCGTCGACCCGCGCATGTGGAAGGCGAAACCCGGCTTCGTGGTGCTGATCACGACTACGGAAGCTGCCCGCGACATCACCTCGTTTGTCATCAGCACGTCAAAACAGCCTCTGACGACCGTGGAGACTCTGGACGAAGCGCTGCTCGTCGTGCGCTATATGTACCCGGAACTGCAAGCCCAGCTTGACGCTTACCGGGACCGTCATCTGTCGCTCGGCAATGCCAACTGATGGCCGAGTGATGCGCACGGCAGCCTACCCGGAGAATCCTGTATAGATGGTCAGCACGCAGGGGCCCAGCTTCAACCGCGACGAGATACGGATCACCACCTTCGGCAAGCTGCTGGTGGAACGCGGCGGCGCAGCAGTGGCGGATTTCGTCTCGACCAAGGCCGCGCTGCTGTTCGTCTATCTGGCCATGCACCCCGGCGAGCACAGCCGCAAGAAGCTGGCCGCCCTGCTGTGGAGCGAGACGAGCGACGAACAGGCCCTGAAGAACCTGCGCACGGTGCTCTCCAGCGTGCGTCAGCAGGTGGGCGAGGCGCTGATCGTCTCGCACGAGGACCTGGCGGTCCGCGACCATCCGCCGGTTCAGGTGGACGCCAGCCAGTTCGAGAACGGCTTCCGGAAGGTCTTCTCCACGCCGGGCACGCTGACGCTGCTCAAGGCGCTGCAAGAGCTGGAAGCGCTGTACCAGGGCGAGTTCCTGGCCAGTGTCGTCGTCCGCGACGCCGTCCCGCTCGAAGACTGGATCGACGAGCGGCGGCGGCAGCTCGACGAATTGTACGGGCGGCTCCTGCTGGAGATTGTGGAGATCGCGCTTAAGCAGGGCAGCTACGAAGTTGGCCTGGACTACGCCTGGAAGCTGGTGAGCCATGATCCGCTGCTCGATACAGCGCAGCGCCACCTGATGCGTCTGCTCGCCTACACCGATCGCGCCAATGATGCCCTGGTCCAGTACGAGCGTTTCGCCGCGCTCCTGCGTGAGGAACTGGACGCCGAGCCGGAAGCGGAGACGACGACGCTCTGCGAGCAGATTCGCGCGCGGGCTATCGCGCCGCCGCGGGCCTCCGGCCTGTTCGCACGGGTTCAGCCCGACGTCGACTTCGTGGAGCCGGCCGACGACATCGAACTGGCGCAGCGCATGCTGAATACGCCCAACTGCCGCCTGCTGACCCTCTATGGGATCAGCGGCATCGGCAAGACGATGCTGGCGACACAGCTCGCCTATCATCGTCAGCACCTGTATCGCGACGGAGCCAGCTTCGTGTCGCTGGTGATGGCGCAGACGCCGCGCGACTTGCTGGAGGCGGTGGCCCGCGCCCTGGAGGTGAGCTTCACCAGCACCATGACCGAGGCGGCGCTGGAACGGGCGGTGGTCGACGCGCTCAAGCCGCGCCATCTGCTGCTGGTGCTGGACAATTACGAGCAGCTCCTGCCGGAGACGGGCTTCATCCAGCGGGTGCTGCTGGAAGCGCCTTCGGTTCAGGTGGTGGTGACCTCGCAGACGCAGCTCAATCTCTTTCGCGAGTGGCTGCTGCCGCTGAAAGGACTGCGCGTCCCGGAGGTCGGCGCGGAAAACTCGCAGGCCTATGAGGCGGTCCGCCTCTTCGAGCTGACGGCCCGCCGGGTCAATCCCCGTTTTGACCTGTCCGCGTCGCTCGACGACGTGATTCGCATCTGCCGGATGGTGGACAGCCTGCCGCTCGGCATCGTGATCGCGGCAGGGTGGGTGCAGTTCATGCCGCCGGCGGCCATCCTGAAAATGATGCAGGCCGACTTGCTGCGCATGGAGGCGGTGCATCAGGACATGCCCGCCCGTCACCAGAGCTTCCAGGGGCTGCTGAACGCGATGCTTGCGCATCTGACCCCGCCCGAACAGGAAGCGCTGATGGCGCTGTCGGTTTTCGAGGGCACATTCGACTTCAAAGCTGCGCTGGCCGTTGCCGGGGTGTCGCCGCGAGCTTTCAAGGGTCTGACCGATCGCTGTCTGGTCCAGCAGGCGGGCGACTTCCGCTACTGCATCCACAGCTTCGTGCGGCAGGCGTTCTTCCCGCAGTTGGAGCACTCGCCGCTGCTGCGGACGGTCGCGACCCGCTACGTCGACCATTTCCAGGGGTGGGCCGACGACTTCTTCGCGCAGAACCTGCCTCTCCACGACCTCATGCTGGCCCTGGATGCCGAGGCGCACAATCTGTGGCAGATCCCCGGCCTGACGGCTCTCGAACGCCAGCGATTCCTGATGGCCATCGCGCCCGCCATGACCGAATACTGGGTCAACCGGGGGTATCACGCGCGCGGGATTATCCCGCTGCTCCAGGCCGGCAGCGCCAGCCCGGAGATCGAGCCGGCGGTTCGGGTGCGCGGCCTGGTGGCGCTGGCCCGCATTCTGGAGCGCACCAGTCAGTACGACGCGGCCCGGGAGGCTGCCGAGGGAGTGCTGCGGCTGGAAGACGGGTTGAACCTCCCTGAAGCACGGGCGCGGGCGCTGCGCGTGCTGTCGGAGATCTGCGCGCGTCAGGGGTTGTATGACCGGGCGGTCGAGTATTTGCAGGCGATCATCGCCATGGAGTCACAGCCCACGGCCGGACGCGATATCCGCGTCGAGCGGCTGGTGTCGCTGGCCTACGAAGATCTGGGGAGATCCTGGTCTCGCTGGGGGAGTACGACCCCGCCCGGCAGTACATCGATGTGGCCATCCGCCGCTGGAGCCAGCGCGGCGAGACCCTTCGCGAGACGGTGGCGCGGAGCTATCTGGGCATCATCGCGCTGAAGCGGCGGGAATATGTCGACGCCTATCGCCTGTTCGAGGGCATCCTGGCGCGGGCGCAGGAGGCCGGCAACCACACGCTGATGGCCGTGTTCGCGACCTATCTGGGCGCCGCCGCGCTCCGCCTGGGGGATGTGCCGTTCGCCGGCCGGACCCTGCATGATGCGCTGGAGATCGCCGTCAACATCGACCGCAAGACCAGTATCGTGCACCTGTGCGAGTTGTTCGCCGAGCTGTCGCTGATCGTGAATCGGCCGGAAGCCGGCGGGCAGCTCTTTGGCTTCGCCGCGTCGGTGCGGGAGCAGCTCAACCTGCCGGTCAGCCCGCACAACCGCGCCGACTACCAGGAGCGGCAGTTGGCGCTACGCGATCGACTGGGGGCGGCCTACGACTGGCACGATCAGGCGGGGCGGTCCGGCGGGCTGATGGCTGCGGTCCAACTGGCCGACCTGCTCGCGGCGGATGCTGCCCTCGCTTCCGCAGCGCGGTTAGAATAGACCGGGCCTGCGCGGAGGCGTTCGGCCAGGCCTTAGTTCAGATAGGGCTGGAGAGATTAGAAGCATCAGGTCGCCGGCTGTCCCTGGAGGTCCAGGGTGGCCTGCCAAGATTCCGAAAATGGGGACGCTTGCGCTCCCGCGCAGACGTCCCCGCAGGTCGCTCCTATTCCGGCACGGCGAAATAGTAACCGACGCCTGACTGTGTGCGGATATAACGCGGGCTGTCCTGCCGGGCCTCCAGCTTTTTGCGCAGCCGGCTGATGTTGACCCACAGATACTGTGACTCATCCTGGTATTCCGGACCCCACACCTGGGTCAGCAGCTGCTTGTGGGTGACCGTCTGCCCCCGATTCACGATCAGGGTGTAGAGGATGTCGTATTCGATGCGCGTCAGCTCGATCGGCGTGTTCTGGTAGAAGACGGCCCGCCGGGCGAAGTCGACGTACAGATCGCCGAACAGGATGGGCTCGCTGGTGCGCGCGGCGATGTAGCGCCGGTTGACGATCACACGGACGCGAGCCAGCAGCTCCTCGTCGGTGATCGGCGCGGTGATGAAATCGTCGGCTCCGGCTTGCAGCCCGTTCACCTTTTCCTGCGGGGTGGCGCTGTCGGCCACCAGCACGATCGGCGTCTCGACCCGTCCCCGCACCCGCTTGCAGACGTCCAGGCCGTTCTCATCCTCCAGGCGCAGGTCGATGATGATGACGTCGAGGTAAGTGCTGTTCACGTCGCGCAGCGCCTCGTCGCCGGAATCGTAAGCGATCAGGCTGAAGCCGCCGACCTCAAGCTGCGCGCTCAACTGGCCGATCAGCTTCGATTTGCCTTCCACGATCATGATCGCATTAGGCTCGCGTGCCGGGGCGGAGTTCGCGACCTCCAGAATGGTGGGCAAGGACTCGGCTGCCTCGGGGCTTTGCAGCCTGGGAGTCGCGACGCCGTTTTGCGCGGCTGCGCTCTGCACGGCAGAGTGGGCGCTGATGGGAATGACGATGCGCAGCACTTTGGAGTCGCCGCCAAGCGGCTGAATGGCAATCTGCGTCCCGTTACGGCGGATCAGCTCGGTGGCGATATACAGGTTGAGCGTTTCCACCGTGCCGGTAGAGTGAAACGTGAAGTTGGTGAGGACGTCTTCCAGGTCGCTAAATGGCTTCGTCGGCACGCCGCCGCCGATCAGGATATGGACGTCACGCATCTGCACTTCGACGCGGACTTCGACCGGCGTTTGGTGCGGTGTGTTCTCCACCATGTACGCAAGGAGGTCGGCCAGGGCGCGGGGGAAGTGGAATTCGTCGACGTAGACCACGGCCGAGCGCGTCGGCGCCTGGATCTTGAGCTGCGTCCCACCATTGGTGAGACGGCTGTCATTCAGCATCTGCCCGAGCAGCGTCTCGATGGTCACGGATTCGCGGCGCAGCGCCATGCCGCCCAGGTACAGCCGGTAGAGATCGGCGAACTGGTTCCACAGCTTCGAGGCGTTGCCCGCATCGACTTTGATCTGGCTGAGCAGCTCATTGCGCTCACCGTAGCTGAAATGGCCATGATTTTCGGCCAGGGTGGTGATGGCGCCGTGGAGCTGTGAGTGCGACACGCGTACGCGTTCCAGGGCGCGCTCCAGCATCAGGGTGCCCTGTGACTGTTCGACCGGATGCACGATGCCCAGCCAGCTTGGCCGGTCGGTGGCGTTGTCGATGCTGACGAACTCCACGCTCAGTTCGACGTTGCGCGCCGCCAGCGGGATAGTGACGATCGGATAGTCGTGCTCCAGCCGGTTTTCGATCACCCGCTGCATGGCCACCTGAAGCTGGTTCATCGTCTGCACGGGCGAATGCGAGCCGCCGGCGATGGCGCGAAGCAGCGTCGATACATCCTGGTTGATCCAGTCCGCCGGCTCGATGTGGGTCAGCTCGATAAGCTGCGGATTGTAGAACGTGACGCGCTGATTTTCGTCGACGTAGAACACGCCCTCGGTGATGCTGCACACGATCGACATGAGCTCGGTGTGATTGCGCAGGACAAGATTGCGGAGCGCGATGCGCTGGAGGGCGTTGATCGCCACTTTGGTGAGGTTCTCCAGCAGGTAAATGTCCAGCGCGTCGGCCCCGTAGCCCTCAACGAACGTGGCAAGGACGACCCCCAACTGCTCACCGGAGACTTCGATAGGAATGAGGATGAAACGGTTGGAATCCACCAACTCCTGCAAGTGCTCGGCGTCCGGGCTCATCAGCTCCTTCGAGGTGATCGACCCCGAGGGACGGTTGACCATCTGGTTCGCATAAATCCGGTCGATGACGTGCTGGGCCTCCGGCGTCTGGAAAGCCTGCACCAGCCGATCGTCGGCATTGTCCACGGAGAACTCGGCGAGTGTCTGCGGGTCGCGGCAGGAGACCAGCACCTCTCGAACGGTGCTGGTGCTGCCGATTTGCTGACACAACTGCCGGATGACCTCATCGAAGGCCTGCGTCTCGGCGAAGGTTCGCCAGCCATCGACCAGGCGGCTGTTGAGCAGCAACTGCCGGCCCTGAAGGTAGTTCTGATGGACTCGCAGCATCAGCGCTTCGACCTGCGACACAAAGCGCTCGAAAATCGTCACTTCCTCGTTCACCAGGGGGATACCCGGCCCGAGGAAGAAGACCATGGCTCCGATCTCGCTGCCGGGGAAGCTGAATGGGACGATGATCGCCGCGCTGTGGGTCTCGACCCCCTCCGGCATGGCCAGCCCGGGATGCATGGCGCAGTCGTTGATCACCACCGTGAGCCGGTGCCGGATAGCCCAGAAGATTGGGCTCCCATCTTCGTCGACCTCGATCGGACTTTGTGCCAGTTGATCGGCATGGAGAAGGGGCCGGCGTCCAGTATGCGCTCGATAGCCGTAGCCGTCGTCGGTGACGACCATGGCCGCCTGAAGGTCGAACAGGTTGATCACGACCTTGACGGCCTGAAACATCACTTCCTGCGTGTCCGAGATGTTGCGGAGCATCAAGGGCAGCGCGGAAATGATGTACAGCCGCTGGCTCTGGGTGATCAGTGCCCGCCGCTGCATGTTGCGGTAGAGCAGCATGCGCACCTGCTGCTGAAGTTCCTCTGTCGACAGTATCGGTGACAACAGCAGATCGGCCCCTGCTCGCGCCAACTGCTCGTAGTCGTCATCGTCGATCACGTCCGCCTGGATGGCGATGGGGAAGTGCGGGAAGGAGTGCTTGAGCACGCGCAGCGCGTCGTCGGTCCATTCCCCAAGAGTGCTGTTGTCGATGATCAGCAGATCGCAGCGGACGTTGTTCAGCATTTTCACGGTCTGCTGAAAGTCGCTGATCTTCACGACCTCATGAAGCGCTTCCAGAGCTGAACCTGCCCAATTGTCATCGCGCTCGGTCAGGACTAGAATCAAGCCACGTTCAGTTGTCAACGGTCAACGATCCTCTCTTCTCGCAATCCAAGACAACTCAGGATAGGAGCCGGGCGGATGGACCAGTCGAAAAACATGCAAACGCGTAAGCTCGATGATGCAGCCCTGCAGCATGAGGCGTTTGTCAGGAATGAACTCGCGGTCGATGTTGGGGTACCAAGCAAGATTGCCCTCGTCGTTAAACATATGCAAACCAAGATCGTGCTGCAAATCGTGGACCCGATCCTGATCGGTCGGTCTTTCCCGGAAGACAGCACGCCCCCGTTTCTGGATTTGCAGCTCTTCGGCGCGGATGCACTGGGAGTTTCACGGAACCACCTTCGGTTGTCGTCCACCAACGGCGAAGTGTCGATCGAGGATCTGGGAAGCCTGAATCGCACACGTCTCAACGGGACTCTTCTGGAGCCTCACATCCTCGAACGCATTCGCCACGGAGATCAGATTGCCCTGGGCGGGCTGGTCCTGAAAGTGGAGTTCATTTTCGACCTGCTGTCTTGATGCAGTCTGAGCTCCCGCTCTTCAAGCTCCCGATAGTAGGGGCCGCTGCTGGCTGCCTGCTGGTTGATGAAGTCGCATACCAGCTGCTCGACCAGCGGTTCTGGCAGTGAGAGACCCTTCACGACGACCATGACCAGGCTCACAGCCTTTGAGACCGGGTGGGTCACGACCATCCGGTGCAGATGGGTCGAGGTTCGATTGGGAGCGTGATCCTCTGAAGCCTCGGCGATATACACCGTCTTGGTGTTTCGGAAATCAGCAAGCAACGCCATCCTCAATTTCATGATGATGTCCTTTCCAGGCGCCAGAGACGCCGTGGGTAACAGAAGGTCCAGGGCTGCGACGTTGAACGATCGTGTGAACAGTCTGCAACAGGGCAATGGGAGCCGCCGGCGTAGAGGGCACGCCGAATAAACGGCACGCCAGCTACCTGGTGACTATCGTGCGCTGGAGAGATGCGGTTCGCAGGGTGCAGGCATCCCAGTGGTTGGTCAGGAAGCCCGAAGCTGGAGCGATGCTCCCGGAAGTGAGCGACAGCAGCGAAGCAGGAGGGGCGAGTACCGTGTATCAAGAACGAAGAGGGCTGAAGCCGCGCAGCTCAGCACCTCAGGACCGCAACTCACATTGCGCATCAGGAAACATGGCAAAGCATGCTACCTTGATCATATATAGTTAATCGCGTTTCGCTGCTGAAAGTAGCCCCGCGGAGGTATGACTTTTTACAAGTTTCACAAAAATGGTCCTTATGGCTACTCAGATATCCCCCTTATGGGCGATAACGATCCCAGTCAGGTAGCTCATCCCGGGTAATCACCCACGGATCGTTCAACAGGCCGGACGCATTCTGGTGATTGCCGATCTGCCAGATGTACTCCCAGGCCTGGAACAGGATGATTTCCGGATAGTAGGTGCGGATGTCGCGGATGAGATGCGAGTAGTCATATTCGACCGTATCCCAGCCTGCGCCGGTTGCCGGCAAAGGACCGAATTCGAACAGGGCGACCGGCTTCCCGGTGGAAACCAGGTCCTCATATTCATTCCAGTTGTTGAGCGCGAGAGGGTCTTCGCCCAGGGCCATGTATTTGTCGAGGCCGACCAGATCGACGTACTGGTCGCCGGGATAGAAATAGAGTGCGAGAGGATCCCACTCGTTGGTATTGGCATTTGGGCTGTAGGCCCATAGCAGATTGTTGAGTCCCTTGACGTGGGTGAAATAGTCGAACATGTGCCGCCAGAGGGCGACGTAAGACGCCGGTTCCTGACGGTGCCACCACGCCCAACCCCCATTCATCTCGTGCAGCGGCCGCCAGATGACCACGACTCCCGCCTGCTGAAGCTGCTGCAACCCACCGGCGATATCGTCCAGCATGAGCAGCCACTCGGTATGTACGGCTGTGCCAGGGGTGGTGAGCTCCGTCACGTCGCGCGTGTCCCACGGGTTTTCGGTATTGGGGTTTTCCCAATCGGTCGAGCCTCCGCCCGTCCACGGGTTCGGCGCGTGCCAACTGATGTTGATGAGGCTGTTCATGCGCCACTGGTCGATGAGAAAACCGTTTGGCTCCGAAAAATCGTGCGCCCGGCGGCGATCCCAGCGGGCGTAATCCATGCCTGTGAGCGCCGGCCAGAGGGCAGCCTGATCGTAAATCTTCAACAACTGATTTTCGGCCGTGTCTCGCCCCGTCCCCTCGCCGTAAGCGCCGAACTGCCCGGAGATGACCCGACTGTCGGACCGGTCGTTGAGTGAATACATGTAAGCCAGAACCTGCTGTGCCCGATAGGATGCGTTGGGGTTGGCGGTGATCACGGACGCGCTGGCCCCTTCGATGGCCGAAGTGGGTAATTGGGTTGGGGCTGTTGTGGGCGCTGCCGTTGCCGTCGGCACTGGCGCGGTGGGTGGCACGGTTGTCGCCAGGAACTCCGTCGGCGTCATAGGCGTCGGCGATGCGTCGGCGATGCGCACCGCCAGCGAGCTGTGGATGTAGACCGGCTGCTGGCGCCATAGGAACTCATACCATACCGTACTGCCGAAGACGACCTGACCGCGCACGGCGGCCACCACCTCGATGGTGGTGCCTGGTGGAAGGGTGGTCGTGACGGCCGACTGAACCGTGGGGGTATATCGCACGTTGGCGGGAATCGCGCCGGTGACGAGGTAGGTGCCGGCAGCAGATGGATCGGAATCCCCGGACTGCGCTGCAAGGTGGTGGGCTGCGCTGGTGGAGAAGAGCAGACTCAGAACGACAAGAATTAGGCGAACGCGGCCGAAGAGTCTCAAAGGGATTCCCCTGGATAGTGGACTAATGCGATTCACACTACCTTACAAGGCCAGCCTTGAAAAATCCTTACATGGGGGGTTGGACCTGAAACTCGGCCAGGACGGGGAGATGGTCGGAGCCGAGGAATGGACCCACCTCAGCCTTCAGCGGCTGAAAGATCGGACTGTGCCAGATGTAGTCCAGCCGCACCAGAATCGGCGCCGGCGGCCATTTGCCGGCGGGCCAGGTCCAGCCAAAGCCATTTCCGACGGCGCGAAAACTGTCGCCGAGGCGGCTCGGCCACTGCCTGTAGCCGGGCGTGTATTCGCTCATGTTGAAATCGCCGCCGACGATCGCCGGGAAGGGTTCCGCCGCGATCTGCTGGAGCAGTGCGCTCATCTCCTGATCGTGAAGCCGCTGATCGTAGGCCCAGGCCAGATCCCAGAGGGCGTTCACGACATTGTTGGTCAGATAGATCGGCTGGCGTGGTCGCGCACGCAAAGGAGCGGGTAGGCTGACGTTATAGACTGCCACGGGCTGGCTGCCGACAACGACCGCCGATCGCACGAAGCTGGCGCCGACGTACGGTGCACGCAGCGGAAAGCGTGACAGGATGGCGGCGCCGCTCCCTTCCGTCGCCAGGATCGAGCCGACGCGGTAGGGGTAGAGATCGTTCAGCTCAGGAAAAATGTCGACGGCTCCCTGCAAGAGTGCGCGGGAGGGCAGGATCTCCTGCAATAGTACAAGGTCGGCATTCTGTTCGCGCAGCCAGCGGGTGGCATCTTCCGGCGATGTGCTGCGCTCCGACAGGTTGTAGGTGATGACGCGGAGTGTCGTCCAGTCCGGTTGGGGCCGAGTGACCTGAGTCAGGAAGTACGGGCCGTACTGTGTGAGAGCGTACAGAGTGAGGATCAGCGACAGGACCAGAGCGAGGCGCGCGCGCAGGATCAGCATGAGCGGCAGCGCGACCAGCAGGGGCAGAAAATAGACCGGGGTGAAATTCGCCGCCAGGGCGATCCACCACCGGTCTGCCAATGAAGTGCTGCTGACGAGAAAGATGATCAGCCCGGCCGAATACAGGACGGTGCTGAAGACGATGAAGTGGCGCGCGATGGAAGTGAGAAGTCTCATAGAGTGTAGGCGCCGCCGAACCTGAACGCCGGGAATGCTAGGCAGTCACCGGCACAGACACATGCCGCCTCGCTTTAAAGAACGCTCGAATATCCGTCTCATTGCGATTCTCCCAGAATCGGGTCGAATGGATGACCTTCGCCCCCGCCATGGCCAGGGTCTCCGGCGCGCCGGGCAGGCCCTGATAGGCGACCGCCAGCGGATGACTCGGGATCTGGAAGCCGTAGAGGTCCAGTCCCACCTCCTTGCACAGCAGCCCGGTGAGATGATCCTCTTGCAGCTTGCTGCGGCGAATCTCCTCGCGCATCAGAAAATCACCCTGGACCAGCCGGTCGATGAGCCTGGGGCTGTAGAAGGCCGCCCCGCCGAGAATATGCTCGCCCGCGCGGTAACCGTTGGCCTGGGCAAGCTGCCAGAGATGGCGCAGCCTGACGGCGCGTTCGCGGTCGGTCAGCCAACCGCGCATGCCGGTTTCGAAGCTCAGCCGATTGCGGGGCCACTCGATCCCGTCCCCTCGTAAAGATAGGTGCCCATTTCACCCACATTGGGGTGCGCGGCGAAGCAGTCGATGGCATCGTCTTCCAGACCCGGCCCGGTGATCAGGGCGTCGGTGTCCAATTTTAGCAGAACCTGAAAGTCGTAGGCGGCATGGATGTGCAGGAGTGAGAGCGAAAGGGATTTATACAGTCCGCCGTACATCGCGTAGTTGAGCGGTGCCCGGACGATAATGAGTTCCGGGGAAACGCTGGATAAGTTTGCTGCCCAGGTGCAGCGGGCTGGAATTATCCTGGATCACGATCCGACGATCCGGCGTTGTGTAATGAATGATGCTTTCAATGGTGTCGACAATGAAGCTGAGCTGATTCTTCGAGCTCAGCGCGCCGACAGGTAAGAGAACGACCAGCTTCACCTGTTCCTTCATCGATATTCCCCTTTCACAACTCCCCTTTCTAACCGGCCGCGCGATCCCGAAAGTGAGACCGTTCACAAACCGGAACAACTCTAGTGAGACGCGAGTGCAGTCCGATTCCGACGCTGACGCTGGATCAGGCCTGCAACCCCATAGGTGAGGACGGCCACGACGCCGCAGCAAAGCATCATCAGGCCGGCGCCGGAAAGCCCATAGCGCGGAATGAGCAGCATGCCGAGCACCCCTGCCGTCAGGACGATAGTGATCCGGCTGACCGTCTCAAGCTGCGGGTTGTTGCTGCCGACCAGCACCGCGGTGATGATGCCGTGGAAGCCGAAGAGGATCTCGGCCAGGACCAGCATGAGCGCGACGTCCATGGAAACCAGGTAGTTCGCGCCGATAAAGGTGGTGATGAACCAGCGGTAGCCAACCAGAAAGACGATGAGCGTCGCGCCATTGGCGGCCAGCGCGGCCAGCATCGTCTTCTTCAGCAGGGCGGCGTGCTGTTCAGTCGGTATTGAGGCGATCTTGGGCAGGAGGATGGTGATCAGCCCGACCGGGACGAAGCTGAAGATCATCGACAGGGTCTTGGTCAGCGCGTACAGGCCCACCGAGCTTGTATCGGTATAGCGCTCCAGCAGCAGGATGTCCATGCCGGCGTAGAAGATGTAAGCCGTATGCGAGACCCAGATGGGCAGTGAGAAGCGTATCAGCTCTGTGGCGATGGCACGGTCCGGGAACGCAAGGCGGAAGCGAATCGGCAGCGGCTTCCAGACTTGCAGGATGATCAGCGGCGCCAGGTACGAGAGACCATAGATGAGCAGGGCCGGCGTGGGCGAGGTCGTCGTTTCATCCTGGTAGACGAGCAGGATGGCGATGATCTGGACCAGATTACTGCCCAGATAGGCGGCCAGCAGCCTGCGCGAGGCCATGAAGCCGCGCGCCAGTCCGTAGTAGCTGTTAAACAGGGTGACGCCCAGAAAGATGATCAGCACACCGATGTTGAGCTGACCGCTGACGATCAGGATGGGCAGGGCGATCACCATCGTCACCCCGACGATGCCGAGCAGCACAAACCACACGGCATGCAGGGTCTGCGCGAGGCGTTCCGCATCCTCCTTGTTTTTCGCCACGAAGCGCGCCAGCACGTGCTGAACGAACGGCTGCGTCCCGATAGCCACGACGCCGGCGAGGGTGATGGTGTACTGAATGAAGCCGAAACTCTCGGTCGACAGCCGGCGCGCCAGCACAAACGAGAATCCGAACCCCAGCACGCGGGCCAGCGCAATGCCGATGGTGACGATGGTCGAGTCGGTCAGAAAGGCCAGATCGAGACTTGGGAACTGCCGGCGTAAGCGTCGCCTGAGGGAAGTCACCCCGATCCCAAAGCGATCAGGTCGTTGAGTGTCCGGAACTGCTGCTCCCATGCGTGTTTTTGAACCTCTACCATTTCATGGATCTCGGCGGTCAGCGTGTCCTCATGGGCCATCATCTCGCGAACGCCCGCGACGATACCGTCAACGGTGTTGTCGATGAAGACCGCCCCGCGCGGAAAGTACTCGGTCAGAGCCGGCTGGCGAGACAGGATCAGCGGCCGGCCGACGGCCCCGCCATCCTGCGCGCCGGCGAGCAAGGAAAAGGGATAGGTCGTCAGGGCCATGACGGCTCGCGAGCTGTACAGGCGATTCCAGTAGTCGTCGCCGAGCAGGTAGTCTGTGAAAACCACGTTCGAGGGCGTGTTTCTCAAGTCTTCGGGATTGGCGTGCCGAGTATCGCCCAGGACGTAGAAGCGGGCTTCGGGCAGCCGGCGCGCCGCTTCGAGGATGATGTCGACCGGCTCGTCGACGGCGAAGGTGTTGATGACGGTGATCTCGAAAACGGTGGAATCGCCGATATGCTGCAAGTGCCGGTTGGCCAGGTTGGTCGGGGGTTTTTCGAGCACCATCGCCGGCGCTCCCCAGGACTCGAACAGCGCCTCGAAGCGCTGCTGATCGACGATGTTCATGGTGGCCCGCTTCGCCAGGAAGCGTTGAAGGGGCAACGTCCAGCCCCAGCGGCGGGAGAACAGCGCCGGCGAGTGGGTATCCATGATGTAGCGCGTCCGCGTGAACTTGCAGTAGAGATAGACGCACAGCGGCGCAAACGCCGGGGGATTGGTGATGTAGACGAATCGCGGCCGATGGCGCGCCAGGACCCACCAGGTTTTGAGCGCCTGCGCGATGTATTTGAGCGGCGCGACGAAAGGTCGCTTGTAGAGCAGGTAGTGAATGTTGAAGAGCGGTGCGTTCAAAAAGCGGGCGTAGGTCGCCGTCCGGTTTTCTTCTGGCGCCCAGACCATAGCGATGATGTTCGGACGGGAGGTCCGAGCGTCCTGTTTTCGGGCAGATGGCAGCGAGACCATGGGCTATGCTCCTTCCCTCTGCGAGACGAGCGCCGGCGCGGTGGCCGTCTGAGTGATCGGCAACGTCTTCCGCGATAAGGCGCCGGCCGTCAGACCGACGAGAATCCAGAAATAGTCGATGGCCCCGGAACTGGTGAACACTTCGTTGGTGAGGCCCATCACGGTCAGCGCAACCAGGATGATGTATACGGTGATCGCCAGCGACCGAGACAGCCCGTTTGCCTGCCGAATGCCCCCGCGCAGCCAGCGCAGCATCAGCACGACGAAGGCGAGGTGTGCCAGCAGAGAAAACAGGCCGGATCGAACCAGAAGGAAAAGATACTGGCTCTCCGCCCAGCTCCAGGAGATGATGCCTTCAAACGTTGGGCTGATTCCCCACCAGATATTCCGGCCGATGATCGGGAAGTAGAGCTCCTGCCACACGACGAAGCGGTAAGCCAGCGTCGACGGCAGCAGGCTGCTCCCGTCGCCGAACTGATACCCCAGGCGTTCGGCGATATTCTCTTGAAAGAGAAAGGCGCCGATGACGAATCCCAGCACCAGCAAGAGCAGCAGCTTCAGGCCGCGCCGGTCGAAGACGGTCTTCATCAGGATCGCGCCGAGCGCCAGCCCAATGATGCTGGCGAACGATCCGCTGGCGAGCAGGCAGAATCCGCACAGGAACAGAGCGGTAATCGTGTTGACCCAACCCAGGCGTGTCTGCTCGTCGCGATAGGTGGCCAGGATCATCAACAGGGTGATCATCAGGTAGTTGCCGAGCGAATTCCAGGCCCCCAGCACCGAAGTGACGCGCCCCAGATTTGCGGCCTGGTTCAGGTGCCGCGATGGGTACCACTGGGCGAGAATCGTGGACACGGGCGTGAAGTTCGCCGCCTGGAGAATTCCGATCAGCGCGACCAGCGAGGCGCAGAACAGCATCCATTGAAGGATGCGGTAACGCTCGCGGTCCGTCTGAGGAATCTGGCTGAAGATCCAGACCATGACGAGATACTGGACCGGGGCGATCAGACTGAACAGATCGCCGATACGCAGAGAGAATCCACGCGCGTAGTAGGCGACGGTCGGGGCGATGGCCGTCCCGCCTACGAAGATCACCAGCGCAAGCAGGAAGCTGCCCCGGTAGTTCACCTGACCTCGGCGCACCATGAGGATGAACCAGCTCAAGCCGGCCAGGAGCACCAGGATCGGCTCATTCGGGATGAACACTGGAACCAGTCCGTCGCGGGGCATGCCCGAGAGAAACACCGTTGCGGCGATCACGGTATAGCAGACCAGCATGGGCCGGCGCAGCACATGGACGGCGAAGACGCCGGCGACAATCACTGCCGCCGCGATCACCGGGTCGATCAGACAGAGCACGCCGACCGTGACGCCGAGCAGCATTGCCCACAGGGCGTCGGTCAGTGTTGTGACCCTTGGCAGCGTGATCATGACCGTTATTTCCCGTGTCCAACTTCGAACGGGACGGCGGGCGCGGGCGTCCTGGTCAAACGCGCGACCAGCGCCGCGAACTGGATGCGCTGCTGTGCCGGATTGTAGACCTCGTAGGTCCTGAGTGCATTGCGCGCCAGGTCATAGCGCTTCTGCGGGCTGCGGGCCATGCTGATCAGCGCCTGGGCCAGGGCATGTGCGTCATTCGGCTCGAAGAAGCACACGCTGTCCTCGCCAAACGACGCCGCGACGGCGGTAGTTCGGCTGATGACCAGCGGAATGCCGAGGTGGATATATTCGAACATTTTGTAGGTGTGGACGAGGTCGCTTTCCGGGTTCCTGAGCAGTGGCACAACGCCGCAGTGCGCGCGGCGGAGCCCGCTCAGCAGCTCGTCGTTCGACACGAATCCGGCGAGCGTCACGTGGCCGTGCAGCCCGAGTTGGGCAATGCGCTCTTGCAGGCGCGGAAGGCTCTCGCCGCGTCCGAAGATCTTCAGGCGTGCCTGGGGCACCTGAGCCACCACTTCGTCCATGGCTTCGATCAACAGTTCGTGACCGTAGCGCTGAATCACCGTGCCGTGGGTCACGATGCGGAACTCGTCGAGCGCTTCATCCTGCGGATCGGGCAGTCGCGCCGGCTCCCGCTGGATGGTGTCGGCCGGCATGTTCAGCATGATCGACACTTTGACGGGGTTCCCGCCGCGGCCGATCAGCGCCTGACGCATCTGCTCGGTACAGGTGACGGTGGCGTCGGCGAAGCGCAGACAGGCCTGCTCGATCGCGGTCATCAGCCGGACGATTCGGCTGCCCGGCGCGGCGCCGAAGCGATCCATGAACATCTCCGGCGTGCATTCGCGCACGTCGAACAGGACCTTTGCGCCGACCAGTCGCGGGACGATGGCGCTGAAGAGCAGCCCGTCAGGCAGGTTGGTCACGAGGACCACCCGGTATCCTCGCACGAATTGCAGCACCGTCAGCAGCAGCAGCGCCGGCAGGAAAAAGGTGACATATTCGGCGACATAGCGCACCTTCCCGGCGCGACGGCGTTCCATCGAGGGAATCCGGTGTATCACGACACCGTCCTCAACGCTGCGGAAGGGAGATGGCCCATTGCCGCGCATGCAGATCATGTCCACCGCATAGCCCGCTTCGTTCAGGCTGCGTACCTGCGCCGTCAGACGGGAGTCACCGGGGTACTGCCGTTGGCTGACTACGCACGCTCGCCGGTTCACAGTTTCACTCTTTCCGTGCGGGTTTCGCCGGAGTCCAATGTCTTGACCGTGACCGTGTTGTTCGCGCTGGGCCGGTAGCGGTGGACCCACTCGCTTGTTTTGTCGCTGCGGTCGCGGTTGACGACCAGGCCGGTGACCGGCACGCCCACCTGCTCCATCTGGTCCTGGGCATAGTCGAAGGTGTTGAGGTCAACGATATTCGGATCGACGACCCACAGCACGCCGCTCATCTGGCGGGCGATGATGAGCGAATCCGAGGAAGACAGTACCGGCGCGGCATCGATAATGATGGCATCGGCACGCTCCACTGCTTCGTCCAGCACCTTGAGGAAGCGGTCGGAACTGAGGAGTTCAGAGGACTGCTCGTTGATCGGCCCGGCGGTCAGGATGAACAGGTTGGGAACATCGGTGCCCTGAACGGCCTTGGCGATGTCGGCCTTGCCAGCCAGCACCGGACCTAGTCCGACAAGGTTCGACACCCGAAAACGATCGTGCAGGGTAGGGCACTGCAAATTGGCATCAATCAGCAGGACGCTGCGGCCGCTCCTGGCGATGGCCAGCGCCAGGTTGATGGCCACCGTGGATTTGCCTTCACCGGGCACGGCGCTGGTCACCAGCAGAAAGCGCAGGGGAGCGCCGTGGTTCTGACCGAACAAGTGCGTGCGCAGGCGTCGGAAGGCTTCTGCGGCGACGCGATCGTGAGGGAAGACGTCATCGCGGAAAGGTCGCCTGATGAAGGGAACGTGGGCGATGACGCGCGACCCTGCCAGTTTCTCGATCTGCTGGGTGGTGTACAGGCGAGGGCGACGGTTTTCCAGCACAAAGGCCAGAATGAAACCGGCAGCCAGCCCGGTCACCGCCGCGACGATCACGTTGCGCGTCAGACTCGGACCCACCGGTTCAGCGGGCAGCCGCGCCGATTCGGCCACCGTGAGGGCGCTGGCCCGCGCGATGTCCGAGATCAACGCCTGGTTGGCGTTGTTGAGCAGGAAGCTGTAATTCTCCTGGAGCGAGTCCAGCGTGCGCCTGACCTCGGTGATGACCGCCTCATCGCGCGGGAACTGCCCGGACAGCCTTGCATACTGGATGGTCAGCTGGTCGATCTCTACCTCCAGTTCTTCGAGCCGGCCGGCGAGGCGCTCCTGGATGATGTCGACATGGCTGTTCTGATTGTTCTGTATCAGCAGATCGGCAAGCGTGTTGGCGACAATCTGGGCCTGCGCCGGATCGGTATCGGTCACAGTGAGTCGCATCAGTTCGGTCTGCGGAATCACCTGAATGTCGAACTCGGGCAGTTCTTCGAGATTCAGCGCCTGCTCCGCCTGCTCAATCACCGTCTCACTGTGGACGATGTCGGAATAGGTACTCGCCAGGCGGTCGAAGTAGACATAGCTGCCGTAGTCTGGCGCGCCGAGGCTGTACGGAACGATACGCAGCCGCGTGGTCGCCTCATAGATTGGCGCCATACGGCTGGTGCCCCAGGCAACGACCAGCGTCGTAACAACCGCGGTCATCACGATGATCCACTTCTGCCTTGCGATGATTCGCCAATAGATTGAAAGGTCCACACTATCCTGCCTGTACTCTCACAACATCGGAACGACAGCAAAAATCGGTCGCGACGGTGATCAATCGCGCGACCGAACAACTGGTCAGGCGTCCTGACCAGGGACGCCTCGCAAGGTTTCGCACGTCACCACGGAGTGCGCCAGGGCACCCCGTGTCTTGACGCGGGGCGTCACGTCGCAGCCTGCGGAACGGTCGCAAATTCGCGAATGGCGTCGGCCACATAGCCGATCGCCTCGCTGCTCAGTTCCGCATACATCGGGAGCGACAGCAGCTCTTCAGCGCAGCGCTCGGTATTCGGGAAGTCGCCGCGGCGGTAGCCCAGATGACGGTAGTACGGCTGCAAGTGCAGCGGCAGCGGATAGTGCAGGCCGGTCGCGATCCCGCGGGCCGTGAGATGATCCTTGAGCGGGTCGCGCCGCTCGCTGCGGATGACGTACAAGTGCCAGACCGGAACGACGTCCGGCGGAACCTGCGGAGTCGCCACATCCACACCTTCCAGCAGCCGGGTATACAGGTCGGCGTTGGCGCGCCGCGCCTCGTTCCAGGCGGGCAGGCGATCGAGCTTGATGCTCAGGACCGCCGCCTGGAGCGTGTCCAGTCGATGGTTGTGCGGAGAGGTCACGTGGTGATACTTTTCGCGCTGACCGCAGTTGCGCATGGCGCGGACCATGTCGGCCAGATCCCGGCTGTTCGTGACCAGCGCCCCGGCATCTCCGGCGGCGCCCAGGTTCTTGCCGGGGTAAAAGCTGAAGGCGGCAGCATGTCCGAAGGAACCGACCGGCTTGCCCTTGTAGAGCGCGCCATGGGCCTGACAGGCATCCTCGATGACGAACAGATGGCGCCGCCTGGCGATGTCGCAGATGCGGTCCATATCCGCCGGGATGCCGTACAGATGCACGGGGATCACCGCCTTGGTGCGCTCGGTGATCGCCGCTTCGAGCAGGTCCGGGTCGATGTTGGTCGAATCGGCGGCCATGTCGACGAAGACGACCTTCGCGCCGACGAACGAGACGGCGGCGGCGGTGGCGATGAAGGTGTTGGCCGGGACGATCACCTCGTCACCGGGGCCGACTCCCAGCGCCTCCAGCGCAAGCTTGAGCGCGGACAGGCCGCTGTCCAGGCCGACGGCCTGCGAAACGCCGCAGTAGTCGGCGAATTTCTCTTCGAACTGGCGCACCTCGTCACCGAGGATGAAGGCGTTGCGGGCAAACACGTTGGCGATGGCGCTGTTAATCTCCGCCTGAATCGGTTCGTGCTGCGCCTTCAAATCAAGGAATGGAACTTGCATTGCCTGCATGGATTGCTCCTTTCGCTCTCAGTCTCTCAGGCGATGATCTGCTGCTCATCCGGGAGGGGCGAGACGGTCTCTGCTGCGCCGTTGGTCTGTGGAATCTCGACCTTGGCGCCCTCCTGTGCGAGAGACTTCGACGCGGACTCCAGGACCCGGACGATGCGCAGGCCGACCTCGCCATTGCTGCGCGGCTCGGTATCGTTGAGGATCGACTCGACGAAGTGGACGCATTCGGCGCGCAGCGGCTCGACGAAATGGATGTGCGGCGTGACGATGTCGCCATAGCGGTAGCTGCACTGGAAATCTGCATAGCTGTCGGTGTAGGGCGGCGCATCGACGCCGCGATCGTAGATGCGTATCTTCTCCAGGAGTTCGACATCGTCATAGACGGCCATCTTCCGGCTGCCGACCACGGTGATGCGGCGCACCTTGCACGGGTCGAGCCAGCTCACGTGGACGTGGGCCAGCAGGCTGTCGCCGAAGCGCAGGTGCATGTAGACCACGTCGTAGATGTGCTTGAAGATCGATGCGCCGCCTTCCGCGCGGACGCTGGTCGGGTCCTTGCCCAGGATGTAGAGCAGAATGGAGATGTCATGCGGCGCAAGATCCCACATGGCATTGACATTCGGCTGGAACAGGCCCAGGTTGGTGCGCACGGCGTTGACGTAGTAGATCTCCCCCAGTTCCCCGGAGTCGATCAACTGCTTCAGGGTGTGGACGGCGGCGTTGTACTCGAAGGTATTGCCGACCATCAGCTTGAGATCTCGCTCGCGGGCGATGCGGATCAGATCTTCGGCGTCCTCGCTGAGTAGCGTCAGCGGTTTTTCGACCAGGACGTGAAGACCGGCCTGGAGGCAGTCGCGCGCGATGGTGTAGTGCGTCGCCGGTGGCGTCGCGATGATCACCGCGTCCAGTCCCATATTGAACAGGTGCCGATAGTCGGCGATCGTCTGTACCCGTGGGTACAGCGCGCTGATGTGACGCAGACGATCTTCACGCTTGTCTGCGACCGCTACCAGGTTGGCCTGTGGGAGGTCGATGAGGTTGCGGATCAAGTTTGGCCCCCAGTATCCGCATCCAATCACTGCCACATTGACTACGTTCATTTATGGCTTCCCTTAGAACTTCCTTCAAACCTTCGGGGTTAAGCGGCGCCCTTGCCGCGCAGCACTGCAACGGGTGTCTTGAGCAGGATCTTGAGATCCATCCACAGCGACTGCTGCTCGATATAGGACACGTCGAGATCGACCATCCTGTCGAAGTCGACGGCGCTGCGGGCGGAGATCTGCCACAATCCGGTCAGACCGGGCTGGGCTTCCAGCCGCCGCAGGGCATCGCCGGTGTAGGCGTCGACTTCATAAGGAAGCGCGGGGCGCGGGCCGACCAGCGACATGTCGCCGATGAACACGTTCCAGAACTGCGGCAGCTCGTCCAGGCTGGTCTTGCGCAGGAACTTCCCAATGCGCGTGACGCGGGGATCGTCGACGATCTTGTACATGCCATTGTGCTTGCCGTTCTGAAGCGCTTTCATCTTTTCGTCGTCGTTGTTAATGAAAGCCAGCACAAACTCACGGTGCAGATCGCTGGTGGTGTTCTGCTGCATGGTGCGGAACTTGTAGACAATGAACGGGTACAGTTCCCAGACCTTCCGACCGTTGCGAATGCGGATACGCGTTCCCACACGCTCCTGCGCGAAAATGGCGTTGCCAGGCGAGTCCGCCCGGATCAGCAGGCTGATGAGGACGAACACCGGCGCCAGCAAGACCAGCACCAGGCCGGACCCCACGATATCCAGCGCCCGCTTCGCCAACAGGTAGACGAACAGGTCGAAGTTTTTGACGCGTCCGTAGATGCGATTCGGCAGCGACGCCATGTTGCGACCGGGGCGGACTTTGCCGTTCAGGCCGACTCCGAAGATCAGACCTGGCACGAGCAAGACCACAACGGCAGCAACGACTGCACTCCATTTGATCGTGGTCCGTATCTTCATGGAAGAACGCCTTTCATCCCGTCTCAATTTCGCATGCTGGACTGCACGCACGCCGAGATAATGAGTAGAATACGGGTTGCCCCTATCACTAACCTAGCACGCTGATCACGCGCCTATTTGAGCCTGTTCGCTTAAGGTTTGAATGTGCGCATGGGAAAACACGGGGCAGGCGGGTTCATGAAATCATGGGGTGGGGCTTCTTTTCGGGGGGTGCAAGGTTGCAATGTTAGGATCAGGTTGGAATCAATGTTTGTGCTGCTTCGAGACCCCGATGGTGGATCCTTGATCCTGTTTGGAATTGACTAACAGTGAGGTCAGCAGAGCGATGCCGATAAACGACAATGTGCGGCTGGGCAATAATGTCCGCGTGTTTCATCCGACCCTGGTCAATATCTATGGATGCACGATTGGCGACGACACGCAGATCGGGCCTTTTGTCGAGGTGCAGAACGACGTCACCATTGGCCGAAGATGCAAGATACAGTCCCATGCCTTCCTCTGTGAAGGGGTCATTCTGGAGGACGGCGTGTTCGTCGGTCACGGGGTGATGTTCGTGAACGATCTCTATCCGCGTGCCATCACGACCGACGGCGCACTAAAAGGAAAAGACGATTGGACGTTGCTGCCCACGCGCATCGGCGAGGGCGTCGGGCTTGGCAGCAATGCCACCATCCTGGGTGGGATCACGATCGGCAAGTTCGCCATGGTTGGCGCGGGCGCGGTGGTGACGAAGGATGTGCCGGACTACGCGATTGTGGCGGGGGTGCCGGCGCGGGTGATCGGCGATGTCCGCTCCAAGACGACAGCGCAGGAGCAGCAGACTTTGGAAGATGAGCAGGCCTGAAGCCAGGTCTCGTATATTCTCAACGGGCGAGCCGCCGGCTCGCCCCAGGGCATGAAAAACGGTTCCTGCTTTCAGGAACCGTTTTTTGATGTGTGTTGTGTCTGCCGCAGCGACAGACTGAGCTCTGCCATGCGCTACGCTTTTACTCGGCTGAATTGTCGAGCTGCTCGCGCACGAAGTAGATCTTGCGGCCCTGGGGTTCGTGATAGGTGCGCATGACGAACTCCGCGACCAGGCCGGTGCCGATGAACTGAACGCCCAGAATGATCAGCAGCATGGCCAGCAGGAGCATCGGCCGGTCGCCAAGGGGTTCGCCGAGGAACATGCGCGCATAGGCCAGATACGCCGCGATCAGCACGCCAATCGACGAGAGCAGCAGCCCGATGGTGCCGAACATGTGCAGCGGCTTGGTCGAGAAGGTCAGGAAGAAGGCGACGGTGATCAGGTCAACCATCACCTTGAAGGTGCGGCTGATTCCGTACTTGCTGTGCCCGTAGCGCCGTGCCCGATCGTTGACTGGTACTTCGGCCACGCGTACGCCAATGCCGCTGGCCACTGCGGGAATGAAGCGGTGCAGCTCGCCATAGAGATGGATGTCTTTGGCGACATCGCGATGATAGGCCTTGAGCGTGCAGCCGTAATCGTGCAGCGCCATGCCGGTCGTGCGCGAAATGAGCTTGTTGGCAATCATGGACGGTACGCGTCGGCTGAAAAAAGGTTCCTTGCGGTCCTGACGCCAACCGCTGACGATGTCGTAGCCGTCTTTTGCCTTGGCCAGCACCTGCGGGATATCGCGCGGATCGTTCTGAAGATCGGCGTCCATTGTGATGACGTACTCGCCCCTTGCGCGATCGAAGCCCGCCATGATGCCGGCCGTCTGTCCGAAATTCCTTCGGAAGCGGATCACCGTCCAGCGCGGGTCGGCCTTGTGCACGTCCTTCAAGCGCTCGAAGCTCCGGTCTCGGCTGCCGTCGTCGACGATGATCACTTCATAGCGGATCTTCATGCCTTCCAGCACCGGATTGAGTTCATTGTAGAGCGGCTGGATGTTGTCCTCCTCATTATAGAGGGGGATGACGATCGACAGCTCGATTGGAAGGACGTCTTCACGTTCAGGGCGAATCATCTCTGCCGGATAGACCAGAAAGGAATCCGCTCTTTGTGTTACAGCCATGCCGCGTCACCCTTCAACTTATCACTAGATCTCGTATGTTGGTGGACCGCTGCGACAGGATATCGATGCAGGATGGGCAGGGTTCATCTGCTTCGTATTCTGGAGACCCCGCCTAAAACGGACATAACATGATTATTCTCCTAACGTTCTTCATAAATTGCGGACCTATCGGCCTCGAAAGTTTCTAGAAAGGTGCGCTGGATACAGTCGTAAACAACCAGGGCCGATGTCCGGTCAATCAATCTAGAGTGACGGAAATAGAACATGTTACGGATGGTTGAGGCAGAAACCTTCTTGGAAACTGCCGATATAGAAACGTCTTCGGACGAGTATGCCCGACGCTTTCAGGGAGATGTCGGCAAATGGTTCCTGTCCATACAGGAAGAAGCAACGCTGCGGATGCTGGCACCGTATCCGGGCGCAACCATCCTCGACCTTGGCGGGGGCCACGGGCAGCTTACCAAGGCGCTGGTGCAGCGCCAGTTCGACGTCACCGTCGCGGGCAGTTCGGAGGCATGTAAGGCGCGGATTCACTCGTTCGTCGAGCGCGATCTGGCGAAATTCGATGTGGTCGACTTTCTGAATCTCCCTTATAACGATCGATCCTTTGGCGTGGTGATCAGCTACCGGCTCCTGCCGCACCTCAAATACTGGCGGCAATTCGTCGCCGAGATGACGCGGGTGGCCGAAAAGTGCGTCATTATTGATTACCCTAACAAGCGCAGCATCAACTATTTCGGGCCGCAGTTCTTCAAGCTGAAGCGCCAGCTCGAAGGCAATTCTACGCGGCAGTTCACCTGCTTCACGGAGAAGGAACTGCTCGACGAGTTTCGCCTGCAACACTTTGGCAGCCCCGAGCAGTATGCGGAGTTCTTCCTGCCGATGGTGCTGCACCGCACGATGAAGATGGCGGGGGTTTCAAACGTGCTGGAACGCTCGTCGCGCATGCTGGGGCTGACCGCACGGTTCGGCTCGCCCCGGATCATGAAGCTCATTCGCCAGCAGCCTGCACGCTCGCGATGAGACCACGACCGGCATGAAGATACTGCTGCTGGCGCCACAACCGTTCTATCAGGAACGCGGCACGCCGATCGCCGTCAAGCTGGTGCTCGACGAACTGGCCCGGCGCGGCGATGTGGTCGACGTCGTCACCTTTCATGAAGGGCAGGACGTCGCTCTGCAAGGTGTGCGACTGCATCGTATCCCACGGCTTTCGTTCATCCGCAACGTCCGGCCCGGCCTGTCCTGGCAGAAGCTGGTATGCGACGTCTTCGTGGCGCTGCTGGCTATCCGGCTGTGTCTGAAGACGCGCTATACCGTCGTCCACGCGGTCGAAGAATCGGCGTTCATCGCGCTGTTCCTGAAGCTGCTGTGGGGTGTGCCCTACATCTATGACATGGATTCCTCGCTGGCGGAGCAGGTGGTCGAAAAGAATGGCCGCCTGGCGCTGCTGGCGCCGCTGCTCCGGCGGCTGGAGCGGCTGGTCGTGCGGCGGGCGCTGGTCGTGGTTCCGGTGTGCGATGCCTTGCGCGACACGGTAGAGGCGTGCGCGGCCAGAAGCGTGTTCGTGCTGTATGACGTGCCTATCGCCTCGAACGGCAGCGCGGATGGCGAAACGCAGGAGAACCTGCGCGAGACGATCGGCGGGCGCGCCACAGACGGTCTGCTGGCGCTGTATGTCGGCAACCTGGAGCCGTACCAGGGCATCGATCTGCTGCTCGACGCCTTTGCTGTCGCGCGGCGGGACGCCCCTGAACTCACGCTCGCGGTCATCGGCGGGCGGGCGGACGACATCGCGCGCTACCGGGCCAGGAGCCAGGAGCTTGGGTTGGATAGTGGCGTCCATTTCCTCGGCCCGCGTCCCGTCGGGCAGCTCGCATCCTACCTGGCCCAGGCCGACATTCTGGTGTCGCCGCGCATCAGCGGCCGCAACACGCCCATGAAAATCTACTCCTATCTGGAGAGTGGCAAACCGATCCTTGCAACCCGGCTGTCGACGCACACCCAGGTCCTCGATGCGCACTCGGCCCTGCTGACCGATACCACTCCGCGGGCATTTGGCGCCGGTTTCACGCGCCTGGCCCAGGACGCGGTGCTGCGCGAGTCTCTGGGGGCGACCGGCCGGCAGTATGCCCGGGACAAATACAGCCATGCAAGGTTTCAGCAGACCTTTCATGACCTCATGGAGCGCGTGCAGGAAGAGAGCCGGATGCGGCCGCTAGAGCGGAGAGTTCGCCATAATCCGTGACGTTTCCCTCCTGAGCAAGAATCATTACGATGTCCTCGTCATCGGCGGCGGCATCCTCGGCGCATGCGTCTTCTGGGAGGCGGGGCTGCGCGGGCTTTCCGCTGCGTTAGTCGAGCAGAACGACTTCGCCTCCGGGGCATCGGCCAACAGTCTCAAGATCATCCATGGCGGCCTCCGTTACTTGCAAAGCGCGGATTTCCGCCGCATGAGGATGTCGGCGCGCGAACGCACGACGCTGATGCGGATCGCGCCGCACCTGGTCCACCCCCTGCCGGTGCTGGTGCCGACCTACGGCCACGGCATGCATGGCAGTGAGGCCCTCGGCCTGGCCATGCGCATCAACGATCTGGTCAGTTTCGACCGCAACCGTTCAGTTGACCCGGAGAAATGCATCCCCAACGGTCGCATCCTCTCCAGAGAAGAGTGCCTGAAGACCCTGCCCGGCCTGCCCGAAGAAGGGCTGACCGGCGCGGCGCTGTTCTATGATGCGCAGGTCTACAATTCCGAACGGCTGGTGCTGGCTTTTCTGAAGTCGTGTGCTCAGATGGGCGGCGACCTGGCGAACTATGCCCGCGTGATCGAATTCGTGCGCCGCGACGATCGCGTCGTTGGCGTAAAGATCTGCGATCAGCTCACCGGTCACTGCTTCGACATCCAGGCGAAGATGGTGGTCAACTGCGCCGGCGCCTGGCTGCCGGAACTGCGCCAGCTCCTGCCGGACGCGGAGGGGCATGGTCCGGACCGCTTCGCCCGAGGCACCAACATCATCACGCGATCGCTGTTCGGCGGTGCGGCCGTCGGACTGACGAGCGGGGAGGCCGGCAACCGGCTGCTGTTCGTCGCGCCCTGGCGCGGCCAGTCGATCATCGGAACGCACTACTCGCCGCACGAGGGACCGCCCGACCGCCTCGACAGCGATCGGGCCGACATTGATACCCTCCTGACCCAGGTCAATCAGGCTTACCCCCCGGCAGAACTGACCCCTGCGGACGTCCGCTTCGTGCATCGCGGGCTGCTGCCCGTGAGCGGGTCTGGTCGCCCAGGAGAGACGATGGCGCTCAGCAAACACCCGCGCGTCATCGACCACCGCCAGGAGGGAATCGAGGGAGTACTCTCGGTGATCCCGGTGAAATACACGACCTCGCGGCAGGTTGCGTCTGGGGTAGTCGATCGTATCTTCAAAATCTGGGAGCGTGAGCCGGCGCAGTCGGTTTCGGCGACGATCCCCTTGCGCGGGGGCGAAATGCAGAGCTTCGGCGAGTTCCTGCGCAGTGAACTGGCAGCCAACGTCAACGGCATCAGCGCGTTGTCGCTGAGTGCGCTGATTCGCAATTATGGCAGCGAATATTCCGGCGTGCTGTCGTATCTGCCGAGCCGTCCCTGGGAAGCCGGCGAACGGGGCGAGCAGAAGGCGATCCTCAACGCGCAGATCTGCCACGCGGTCTATAAGGAAATGGCGATCAAGCTGTCGGATGTCGTCTTTCGGCGGACTGAACTGGCCTCCGCGGGCGAACCCGACAACGAGATCCTGATGTTCTGCGCGCAGGCCATGGGCAAGGTGCTCAACTGGGAGGACAGGCGCATCCGGTACGAGATCGAAGACGTCCGCAAGCAGTTCGCGTGGAAGCGCTGATCGCCATGGAAACTAAACAGTGGCCGCTGGAGCTGTTCAACAAGTCGGTGCTCAAGCAGGAAAAGTACCGCGCGATCGTCGATCTGCTCGGGCCGACGGCTTCGCTCCGCTGTCTGGACCTGGGCGGCGACAACGGCGTGATCAGCGCCTTGCTTCGGGCCCGCGGCGGACACTGGTCAAGCGTCGACCTGGAGTCCGGCACGGTCGCCTCGATCCGCGAGCTGGTCGAGACCGAGGTGTATCAGATTGATGGCCGGACGCTGCCCTTCCCGGATCGCCTCTTCGACCGTGTGGTGATCATCGACCTGCTGGAGCACGTCGCCGACGACGCCGCGCTGGTCGCGGAGCTGGCCCGGGTGATGAAGCCGGATGGCCTTCTCGTGGTCAATGTGCCGCACGCCAAGGACGAACTGCTGCGCAAACTGCGCAATCGCCTGGGCCAGACCGACGAGCAGCACGGACATCTGCGCCCCGGCTACACCGCGGAATCGCTCGAACGCGTCCTGCGTCCCTGTTTTGAGATGGAAACAAGCCGGCTTTATTCCGGTTTTTTCACCGAGTTGATGGACACGATGATCGTCTTCGGCATGTCGCGACTTCAGTCGCGCCGCGGGAAGGCGGACCCCTCGAAGAAGGGCCTCGTCGTGACCGGCCAGGATATGAAACAGTACCGCACCGCCTTCAAGATCTTTTCGGTGCTGTATCCATTTTTCCGAGCGGCCGCCCTGCTCGATTCCGTCCTGCGGATCGGCAGCGGTTACAAGCTGGTGGCCAGAGCTCATTTACGTCCGGTTGGGCAAGAGGGAGAGACATGATAGGGGAACAGCAGCAAATTCTCGAGGTCATTTATGGCGCTATCGACGACATCAACCGCCAGCTCCCGGCGGAGCAGCGCCTTGCGAAGACCCCCACGACCGAACTGTATACGGAATCGTCGAACATGGATTCGCTGGGACTGGTCAACCTGATCCTGTCGACCGAGGAACGCCTGGAAGATGCCTTCGGCGTGAGCATTTCCATCTCCGACCAGTCGGTGATCTCCCGCGCCAGCAATCCGTTCCGAACGGTGCAAACCCTGGCCGATTTCATCGAGGGCAAGCTGCGAGGAGCCGCGTGATGAGCAAGCAACGCTATCGCTGCCTCGCTCTTTCCGATTTCAACATGGGTAATTTCGCCAGCTACCTGGCCAACGACGACTCTTCCCCCGCCGTCGAGGTCTATGCGGCCCCTTATGGACAGGTGTGGCAGGTGCTGATCGATTCACAGCACCCCATCTGGCGCAATGAGGCCGACTTTGCGGTCGTGTGGACGCGGCCGGAGAGCGTCGTGCCGTCGTTCGGACGGCTGCTGAACTTTGAAAACGTGCCGACATCCGTGCTGCTGGAAGAGGTCGATCAGTACGCCGACGCCCTGGTGCGCGCTCTGGAACCGCTGGCCTTTGCCTTTGTGCCGACCTGGGTGATGCCGCCGTACATGGCCGGCCTGCTCGATTGGCGCGAAGGGACGGGCGCGGCCAACGCCCTGGCGCACATGAACCTGCGTCTGGCGGAGCGGCTGGCCGGCCATTCCAAGCTATACCTGCTCAACGCCCAGCGCTGGGTGGACGCGGTCGGGCAGCGCGCCCATTCGCCCAAGCTGTGGTACATGGCGAAGATCGCCTTTGGCAACGACGTTTTTTTGTCGGCCGTGGAGAGTATCAAGGCCGGCTTGCGCGGTCTGAGCGGACGAGCGAAGAAGCTGCTGATCCTGGATCTCGACGATACGCTGTGGGGCGGCATCGTCGGCGACGTCGGCTGGGAGAACTTGCAGCTTGGCGGGCATGACGCTGTGGGTGAGGCGCTGGTCGATTTTCAAGTGGCCCTGCAAGGTCTCAAACGGCGCGGCGTCGTCCTGGGCGTAGTCAGCAAGAACGACGAGCGCGTGGCGCTGGAGGCGATCGAGAAGCATCCGGAGATGAAGCTGCGCCGGCAGGATCTCGCGCACTGGAAAATCAACTGGAATGACAAAGCGCAGAACATCGCCGAACTGGTGCACGAACTCAACCTCGGCCTGGAATCGGCCGTCTTCATCGACGACAACCCGGTCGAGCGGGCGCGCGTGCGCGAGGCGCTCCCCGACGTGCTGGTTCCCGAATGGCCGCAGGACAAGATGCTGTACAAGTCCGCGCTGCTCAGCCTGACCTGCTTTGACGCGCCGGCCATCAGCGCTGAGGACGCCGCGCGCACTGAGATGTACGTTGCCGAGCGCGAGCGCAAGGATACGCAGATGCAGGTGGGATCGGTCGAGGAATGGCTGGAGACGCTGGACATTACCGTCACCGCCACGCCGCTGACGCCCGAAAATGCCACGCGTACGGCGCAGCTCCTCAACAAGACGAACCAGATGAACCTGAGCACCCGCCGCCTTTCGGAGGCGGAACTGTGGCGCTGGCTGGAAGCGCCGGGGCGCGCGCTGTGGACCTTTCACGTGACGGACCGCTTTGGCGACTCCGGGCTGACCGGCATCGCCAGCGGCGAGGTCGACGGCAGCACACTGCATGTGGTCGATTACCTGCTGAGCTGCCGGGTCATGGGCCGCAAGGTGGAAGAGACCATGCTGGCCCTGCTGGTCGCGCATGCCCGCGAGCAGGGCTGCGAGACGGTGGTCGCAACCTATGTGCCGACGGCCAAAAACAGACCCTGCCTGGAATTCTTCCAGCGATCCGACTTCCATGGAGACGCCGCCGGGGAACACTTCACGTGGTCCACCCACGACGACTACCCTGTGCCCGCGCAGCTTCGCCTGGAAGTCAAGCCGCCGCAAGGCGAGACCGCCTCGTGACGAGGCCGCTTCAAGGAAAACAGTACGCGAACCAGGTTCATCTGACAGGTTGATGGCGTAGGGGCGTACCAGCGTGTCCGCCCATAGGCATCCTTGCCCTCACCCTGGCCCCTCTCCCGCGCGGGGGGGGAGCCACGCCAAGCAGCGTGCTCCCCCCCGAATGGCGGGGGCCGGGGACGAGAGAAAATCCTAAGGTAATGCCATGGGCGGGGACATTGCCCCGCCCCTACGGAAAACGTCGTCGTTCTCATCTTGTCGAGGTGCCAGGTGATGACCTTGCAGCGTAGTTGCTTTAATAGGACCTTACCTTACAGCAGTGGAGTCGAGTGATGCGCCGCTTTCCTAATCCACATAGATAGGGGTACCTGATGACCCAGAGACTACCGGTTTTGCGCTTCGCGATCGTCATTTTCATCATGGGCATGTGCGGGACCGCCAGCATGCAGGGCCGCAGTTCATGGCCGGTGATCGGCGTGAATTACGATCCGCTCCCGCGCAATCCTACGGCGGAGGTCACGATCACCGAGGCGCAGATCAGCGCCGATCTGGAGATGCTGGCGGATAAGTTCACGACGATACGGATTTACGAGTCTCAAGCCCTGGGCGAATTCATCGTCAGCACGGCCGGCGAAAACCGGCTGGACGTCGTCATTCAGGCATGGCTGAGTGACGACATGGCCCGCAATGACGAGGAGATCCAGTCGGTGATCGCGCTGGCCAACCAGTACAACAATGTGGTGGGCGTGGTCGTCGGCAGCCAGGTGCTTTCCCGCGACCTGCTGACGGTCGATCAACTGCTGGAATACGTGGGACGTGTGCGCGAAGCCGTCCCCGACCGCATCCCGATAGGCTACACCGATTTGCTGCTGGAATGGGTGCAGAACCCCGTTCTGGCCGGCGCGGTCAGTTGGATTGGGCTGGACAGCTACGGTTTTCTCACGTGCCAGACGGTCAACCAGGCCGTGCAGTACTCGATCAACCAGTGGGCGCTGCTGGTCAGCAATCCGGCGTTTCAGGGCAAAGACATCGTCCTGATGGAGACGGGCTGGCCGACGAGCGGGTCGATGCCTGGCTGTGCGGACGCGGCGCAGCCCTCCGTCGTCGGCCAGACCCAGTTTGTCAACGCGCTGATCAGCACGGTTGCCGCGGCGGATCTTGATACCTACATGTTTGAATTCGCCGACTCCCCCTGGCGCTGCTCACCCGACGTCAACTATGCCTGTCACTGGGGCCTGGTGGATGCCGAGCGCCGGCCGAAAGAGGCCTGGATGGCCATGCCGGAAGCTGTGCGAACGATCGAACTGCTGCCGCTGGTAGCCCAGGTCGACTCCGACAGCCGCGAGGCGGTGAACTGCCGTGTCGAACCCGGCCTGGAACAGACTGTCATGGTCGAGGTCGAGAACGGCGAACCGGTGACCATTCTGGACCGGAGCACGGTCGAGGAATGGGTGCGTGTCGAGTCGGCAAGCGGCGAATGCTGGATTCATCACAGCCTGCTCCTGGTCGACGGTCGTCCCGTGCCGCCGGCGTCGCAGACTCTTGAGCTTGGTACAACCTTCCTCGATCAGTTGATCCGCAGTTCCGACGCTTCCCAGTGCACCGGGGCGTCGCCAGGTCAGATCGCCATTCAGACCTGGAGAACGCCGGATGTGGAGGCGACGGCCGCCTGCCTGAATACGCTGCAAACCTGGATGGAGGATGTCGCGCGCCAGCAGTCCACACTGAGGACGCAGGGTGTCTGCGATACGCAACCGTCGGCTGTGGAGGCAGACGTTCAGAGCCGCTTCCAGACCATCTGGGCGCTCGACAACGTTGCCACTGCCTACTACAACCTTGGTGTGCAGCTCCGCCGCGCCGGCGAATACAACCTCGCCTATCAGGCCTTTCTGTACATCATCGACGACATGTCGTGCGCCTGGGCCTACGACTCGAGTTCGGGGGAAACCCCCTTCTTCTGGTCGGTCGCCGCGGAGGCTCAGGACCAGATTGACAGCCTGCCGCTGGGGTCGCAGTCCATGACGGCAGGTGGATGAGGCGGGCCACGGTTTTGCGGGTGTGTCGGTTGGACGTGTTGATTCACGGATGGGGATAATTGATGACCTCTACAGTACTGGTTACTGGCGCCAACGGCTTCACCGGAAGCAATCTCTGCCGCCGGCTGGTGGAGCAGGGGCATCACGTCCGCGGTCTGGTTCGCCCGACCAGCAATCTTGCGGCGCTGGATGGGCTGAAGGTCGAGCTGGTGTTGGGCGACCTGACGGGGGATCTGCCGGCCGGAATGCTGGACGGCGTGGACAAGGTTTATAACATCGCAGCGATGTACCGGCACCAGGGCGCGGACCGCGACTTCTATCAAGTGAATGCCGACGGGACCGAACGGCTGCTGGAAGCCGCGCGCAAGGCAGGCGTCCGGCGCTTCGTCCAGTGCAGTACCGTTGGCGTGCTGGGGAATATCGAGAATCCGCCGGCCAACGAGGAGTCGCCGTATGCGCCAGGCGACAGCTACCAGCGCTCCAAGATGGTCGGCGAGCAATGTGCGCTCGACTATGGCCGGACGCACGGGTTTCCGGTGACGGTCGTGCGTCCCGGTGCCATCTACGGGCCGGGGGATCTGCGCTTTCTCAAGCTCTTCAAGGGAATCGACCGCGGCACGTTCGTCATTCTGGGCGGCGGTGAGGTCTTCTATCATTACGTCTACATCGACGATCTGGTCCAGGGGCTGATACTGGCTGGCGAAAAGGATGAGGCCATTGGCGAAATCTTCATCGTCGCCGGTGACCAGTACGTGACGGTCAACACGATTGCGCGGATGATCGCCGAGGCGCTCGGACGGTCAGGTCGCTTTTTGCACGTGCCGCTGGCGCCGGTGATGCTCGCCGCCCGCGTCTGTCAGGCGGTGTGCGAACGCCTCAACGTCGAGCCGCCGCTGTACCCGCGCCGCCTGGATTTTTTCCGCAAGCACCGGGCCTTCGATATCTCCAAGGCCCGGCGCATTCTGGGCTACGAACCTCAGGTCAGCCTGCGAGAAGGCATAGCGCGCACGGCCGATTGGTACCGACAGAATGGGTATCTGTAGGGATGAGGAATGAGCGATGAGAAATGAGGAAAAACAGGCCCAATGGTTTCCAGGAAACCGTTGGTTACGGGCGGACTGCACAGACCTCACCCCAACCCTCTCCACGCTGGAGGGGGGATTGAGGCGACCCATGTGGCCTCAAAACCTTGGGTAGGTCCCGACCTTGCAGATACGCCGCAGGGGACAACACTCTGCGAGATTCTACCCGCTGAACAATCTTAGCGGCGTTTCCCTTCATTTCTCATCCCTCATTCCTTCTCGTAAATATACATCCCAAGCAGGTAGAACGAGGGACGGTCCGCATCCGCTTCTAAACGCCACTGGCTACCCTGGAACCGGGCGAAGAATTCGTGCAGATCCGGCGAGCGACCGGCGGCCGCCAGGCGCTCGATGTCACCCATCCAGCGCAGACCGACCAACCAGGCGCGCTCTCGGCCCTCAAGACAGGCAGACAGGCCGGCGAGAGTTTCGGGATCGTCGAGCTTGTCCTCGTACAGCTCGCACACAGCCGGCTCATGGGGCGAATACCACTGGAAAGCTTCGTACGTCTGGCGCAGGTGCACGTCGCTGGTCAGGATGACAATCGCGTCGTCAAGGCCTGCGTGCTCGCTTACATAGCTGGCCAGGCTCCGCCAATTTTCGTTGTCCGGGTAGGCGTAGAAGGCGTACAGCCCCGGCAGCAGCAGGATCACGAAGCCGGTGGCGATCAGCTTGGTCGGGATGATGCGGCGAATGCCGACGGCGGCGACGGCCAGGAGCAGGTAGAGGGCGGGGGCGGCTCCCAGGACGTAGCGGTCGAAGAACATCGGCATGACGAGGAACGAGAGGACCCAGGGCAGCATGATCATGCCGACGCACCAGAAGAAGGTCAGCATGTGCTCCGCGAGATGACTGCGCACACGGGCGGCGATGTCGGAGGGCAGTTCGCGGATGGCCTCACGCCAGTTGGACGCTCCTGAGCGGGCGGCGTACAGTGCCGTGGCGGCGAAGACGAACAGGACGGCCGTCAGGATGGTGAAGGCGTTCAGGTAGTACCACTCGAAGAACAGGAAGCGCACCAGCGCCCGCGCGATCGAGCCTATCGACGGGACTTGCAGCCAACTCATGCCGACTTCACTGTCCGGTACGGCTCCAACAACCGAGGCGATCGGCTGCGTTGCCAGGAAATCACGCAGGAAGTACTGCCACAGGGCGGGGGCGATCAGGATCAGCAGCACAAGCTGCACGCCGACCAGGGTGAAGAAGGCGCGGCGTGTCCGCCAGTCTGGGCGCAGTACCATCATGACCAGGAAGCACAACCCCTGACTGGCGATGGCGAAGACGCCATGAGCATGCGTGTAAACCGCCAGCGCCGTAAACAGAAGATACAGCACCGCGTCCGACCTGCGCCGGCGCTTGAAGAGCGCGTAGAAGAAATAGAATGAGAGCAGCACCATCAGGACGTAGACCGCATAATAGCGGTACGTCTGTGCATAGTAGATGTGGAACTCGGTGAGCGTCATGATCAGCGCCGCTAAAAAAGCCGACGCGCTGGTTGAACATCCACGAGCCGAGCTGGAAGAGGACGCCGACGCTGGCGACCGCGGCGAAGTACGAAGGCAGGCGCGAGACGATCTCTCCCGTGCCGAAAAGCGCCGTCCAAACGACGCCGATGAAGACGAAAAGCGGTGGCCGCCCATTGCTGAACTGGCAAACGAGCTCGTCCCAACCCCCCAGGCCAATGTTCAGCATCGTGATCTCGTCGTGCCAGAATGGCTCCGATTGCATTCCTGCGAAGCGGAGGACGGCGGCGAGCACGACCAGGAATCCCCCGTAGAGCAGTGCCGCCTGCGCCCGTTCTCCAGGCTGGGCAGCATCCAGGCGAGGCAGACGCCCGGTCAGCCTGCGACTCCTGGCTGTCGGAGGGTAGAGCGGCTGAGCGATAGTGTCCTGACGTTCTGTGACGCTCACACTTCACTTCTCCTTTTCACTCGTTGGCCGCGCGTTGGCCGTGGGCTGGATAAATGGACAGCCGTCGCTCGCGCCGCGTACTCACGACTTGCTGCGTGGGAGCATCACCAGGCGTTGATGGGGCACGACCACGGTGTATTCGGGAATATCCTCCTGTACCAGCGTGCCGGCACCGATGACGCTGCCGGACCCGATGTTGACGCCGTCCATGATGATCGCGCCGGCGCCAATCCAAACGTCGTCGCCGATGACCACCGGCCCGTGCGAATAGAGCTGCTGCTTTTTGATGGGGATCGTCGGGTCGCTGGTCTGGTAACGGCCGCCGCCAATGTACACCTGGCCGGCGATCATCACCGAGCTGCCAATCTGAATGCCGCCCACTGAACCCAGGTAGCACTGGCCGGCAATCACAGAGTCGTCGCCGACAACGATGCTGCCGTTCTTCGCCTGAAGGATGGTGTCTCTTCCGACAAGCACCTTGTTGCCGAGCTTGATTCCGTAGGTTCCGTCGAGCAGGCAGTCGCTGTCGATGATCACCGATTTGCCCAGGCAGATCTTTTGCGGGTAGCGCAGGGTGATCCCCCGTCCGAAATGCGTGTGCTTGCCGACCTGCTGAAACAGCGCCGGGTAGAACCATTTGCGAAATATCATGCCCACGGCGCCGGGCATCGGGCGGACAAACATCTCGACAAACTCGAATATCGCAAGATATCCCAAGTCGGATGAGCCGACGATGAGCTCCTGATAGCGCTTCAGCATGGGCGAAGCGGCGTTGATGCGGTCAACCGTCGGGGTCTTGTCAATAACGTGAGCGGGTTTGGTGGTCATCAGTTTCCCTGGAGATCCTCCTAAACCTATAACTGAAGGTCAGATGTGGGCAGTACGGGGCCATTGACCGCCAACGGCTGGCGCTGAATTCGCGAGCGCAGATAGACCAGCCCACCGATGAACACCGTGAACAGGGTGGCCAGCCGGACGACCAGCATGGTCGAAAGGCCGAGCGAACCTGTCAGGCCGATCATCGGGAAGAGCAGCACCAGGCTCCATTCCTGAACGCCGATGCCGTTGATGGCGAAGGGCAGCGCGGCCGCCGTCATCGAGATCGGGACGGTCAGCGCGACGTCGAAGAAAGGGGCGGTGGGGGCAAAGGCTGCGACGGCGAGGTAGACGATAATCATGCCGCGCACATAGGTGAACACGGACAGTGCCACCGCAATCACGAGCACACGACGCTGAGATTGATAGCGTCGTAAGGCTGTCTGGAACTTGGCCAGCTTGTCGAATACCTTCTGCGCCAGTCCGAGGCGTACGTGGCGCTGTGCCCATACCAGCGGCCGCGCGTCCAGCGCGAACCAGGCAAGCATCACGATGCCGAGGAGGACGGCCAAAATGACGAGGCTGAGCGGCAGACTGTCGGGGGACAGGAAGCGTAAGACGAGCGCAAAACCGGCCAGCGAGATCATGACGAGGAAACCGAGCAGTCGGTCGACGAACACCGATGCAGCCGCGCTGGCCGGGTCCTTGATCCGTGCGCCGAGTTCGGCAACGCGCACGACATCCCCGCCGACGCTGGAAGGCAGGAAGGTGTTGAAGAAGTAGCCCGTCAGCGAAACCTGGAACAGATAGGACAGCGAGACCCGATAGTTGAGCGCCTTGAGCAGGATCTGCCACTTGTAGGCATTGATGATCAGTCCGGGTGGGCCGATAAGCGCGGACAGTACGATCAGCGTCGGGTCGGCGCTCTGAAACAGCGCGATCAGTTCGTCGATGCCGACTTCGTGCAGCACGAACCAGAGCAGGACCAGGGCCAGCAGAATGTTCAGGTAGCGCCAAACGGTTTGGAGGAACTGCTTGTCTTTGAGACGCTGGATCAGCACGCTGATATTCACCTCATCTAGTGAGTCATCACTTTTCTGGCTTCTGTTCAAATGCCGCTTCTTGAGGGACATTGTGCGGCGCTTCGCGGGCCAGACGCGAACTTGATTTCAAACCGAACTCTAGCAACCCCACCTTTCGCAAGACTCTCAGTGCATCGAGTTCGCATGTGCCGTGCGCCGAGGCCGTGATGAAAGGGTCAATTTGGATGCCGTTATTTACAGAATTGGGATACCTAACGTATCCCCACGTTAGCCGCGCTGCAATTTGCGTGAGAGGTGCTGGGGGTGATTTCGTGTCATCTGTCATGGGCCAGTTCAACGAAATTCAGCAAGCATGCTGGTAGAATGATGCTGTCTTCATTGCCCAGTTGTTGAGGATCGCGGCATGGTCGCTGTACCGCAGGAAACGGGAACTCAGGAATTCACCACCTATCACTTTGCGGGAGGAACGCTCCGCACTCTGATGGATTTAGCGGGGGTTGAACGGCGGATAACCGGCCGGGTGACCTGTAAGTGCTGCGGCCGGATGATGCTGCCCAGTCAGCAGGCTTTCGAAACCCTCTACACATGCAGCCCTGCCTGCTTCAACCGTGTGCGCAGCACGCTCGTTCAGGATGATGTCGCTTTGCAGGAAGCAGGCCTCCGCGAAGCCCAAAGCTGGGACTGAACTCCAACGACCTCCGACACCCAAGCGATCCGATCAAGTTCCGGTTACGCCAGGAAACGAACAGACGCTCTGCCCGCCACTTACGGGGCAGAGCGTCTGCTGTTTTGCGAAAGGTCATTCAGCGTTGACGCAACCCGCCCTGGAGCAGGCCCACGCCCACGGCGGCAATCGCCAGCGGCCAGACCGCATCCCAGGAGATGTCGAACACGAAGACCAGCCCGACACCCATCAGCACGCCCCCGAAGATTCCCGGCGCAACCACGCGGCGAAGGAAACTGCTGAGCAGAAGGCCGGCGCCGGGCACCACCAGGAACCACGACCAGACGCGATCCCAATCGATGGTATTCAGGAAGGGGATGTCGACCTGGATGCCGAACAGGTGATGCGTGAAGGTCCAGTTCGGGTCGACGACGAAGATCAGCGCGAGCAGCAGGGCCAGGAGGCCAATGACGAGCTGAACGACGACAGGGCGGTTCACCTGGCCGGCATGACGGAAGGTGGCGAAGGCTGCGTACAGGAGGGTTGCGCCGGGGATGGCGATGAAGAGTACCCACCAGTTGCTGCCGAAATCCAGCGCGCCGGCCTGGCCGAGAAAGAAGACGCCGCCCAGCGCGATGAGCATCAGGGCGACGGCCGCGCGCACCTGACCGGAGGATACCAGCTCGAATGCTTTCGGGTGATCCGGGTGAAGCTGGGGTTGAGTATTGCTTGACACGATGTCCTGTCCTTTCGCAGACCCTTGCAGTTCGTTGTTGATCTCACGATATCGGGCGCAGGGGTGAATCCGATTCACCCGAATGGGTGAAGGGGTGGGGTGATTCCGGGGCTGGAAAGCGGCGGATGCTTGTGTACATTCTCGATCAGGTCGAGATTGAGGAATGCGTGTACGATCGATGCGGCACAGCGCCAAACTCCAGGCTGAAATGAATGGCAGTTCAAATTGGGCCACTCGTAAGCGCCATCGTCTGCAACTTTGCATCGTCGGCGACCTCCTCCGGTACACAAAGGCGATCTACGTGTGTCGGCGCTTTAGCGTCAGTGTATAATGGGTTTTCGACCCCAGCACTGGCGAGGCTTCTCTGGATGAGTGTTGTGAACCCTAAGCACTTTACTCGAGTGACATCGGATTCACATTGGCTTTCTTTGCCGGTGCGCGAAATCTGGAACTTCCGAGATCTGCTGGTGGTGCTGACACAGCGCGACGTGAAGCTGCGCTACAAGCAGACCTGGATTGGCATCTTCTGGGTGATCTTGCAGCCACTCGTCGCGGCGCTCATCTTCGCCTTCGTCTTCGGACGCGTCGCCAACCTGCAAAGCGACGACAATGTGCCGTATCTGGCCTTCGTCTTCGCTGCGCTGCTGCCCTGGAACGCCTTCTCCGGCGCGCTTCAGCGGGCGGGTGGCAGTCTGATCGCCAGCTCGCAGCTCATCTCCAAGGTCTACTTTCCCCGCCTGATCATCCCGATGGCCGCGGCGCTCGGCGTGCTGGTCGATTTTGCCGTGTCGCTGGTGGTCATGCTGATTATCCTGGTGCTCTCCGGCTACGCGTTCACGCTCAACCTGCTGGCGCTGCCGATCCTGCTGCTCATCACGCTAATCAACGCCATTGCCATTGGCACTCTGATCTCGGCGCTGAGCGTGTACTACCGCGACTTCACCTACGCACTGCCGTTTCTGATCCAGGTGTGGCTGTATGCCTCTCCGGTGGTCTATTCTGCCGACATCATCACCGGGCCGCTGCGCCCGCTGTACATGCTCAACCCGATGGTGGGCATCATCTCCGGCTTTCGCTGGTCGTTCTTCGGCGGAGGCGCATTCCCGCTCGGAGAGGTGGCACTGTCCGCCGTCTTCGGCGTGGTCGCGCTGATCATCAGCCTGCTCGTCTTTCAACGGGTCGAGCAGAGTTTCGCGGACGTGGTGTAATGTCGGATATCGCCCTTCGAGTCGTCGGACTCGGCAAATCCTACCAGATTCGCCATGAAGCCATGCGTTATCGCACCCTGCGCGATGACCTGGTTAACCTGCTGCCCGGGCGTCGCCAGGGTAGGGTGAGCCGCGAAACCTTCTGGGCGCTGCGCGATGTCAGCTTCGAGGTCAAGGCCGGTGAAGTTCTAGGCGTGATTGGCCGCAACGGCGCCGGCAAGAGCACGCTGCTGAAGATCCTGGCCCGTATCACCAAGCCGACCACCGGGTATGCCGACATTTATGGGCGGGTCGGGTCGCTGCTGGAAGTGGGCACCGGCTTCCATGCCGAGCTGACCGGCCGCGAAAACATCTTTTTGAGTGGCACCATCCTGGGCATGCGCCGGGCGGAGATCCAGCGCCGCTTTGATGAGATTGTCGACTTCGCCGAGGTCGAGCAGTTCCTCGATACGCCGGTGAAGCGCTACAGCAGCGGCATGTACATGCGGCTGGCTTTCGCTGTAGCTGCTCATCTCGACCCGGAGGTGCTGATCGTCGATGAGGTGCTGGCAGTCGGCGATGCCGCCTTCCAGAAGAAGAGTCTTGGCAAAATGGGCGATGTTGCCAAGAGTGGCCGCACGGTGCTCTTCGTGAGCCATAATATGAGTTCCGTACTGGTTCTTTGCGGTTCTGCGATTTTGCTGGAAAAGGGTCAGATTGCTAAGAGCGGGGAATGTGACAACAGTCGTTGAACATTATATGAGCTCGGATGAACTCCATGGATCTATCGAACGACCTGAATTGGCAGGTAGGAAGAAGCTCCATATCTGCCGGATAAGCATTACTAACACGGGAATTGTCTCTTCGTCATTTACAAACTCCGACATCTTGACTCTGAACATAGAATGTCGCGTCTATCAGCGGATCCGTGAAGCACAAATCGCGTTTGATTTTTCAACTAGTGCTGGTGACTATCTGTTTTCAAGCACGCACCAGGATTCTTTGACGGATAAAGGGGAGTTGCTGCCAGGGGAGTATTTGTTCCAATGCCCCATTGATCTGACTATGTTTAGACAAGGCCAATACAAAATTGCCGTTGCATCGTCAGTTCCCGGCGTAGAAATGCTGGATCTTGTTAATGAGCCGCTTGTATTTGAAATATTCGATGACTCTAGTCCAATTCTTAGGCTAGGACAGGAGCGAAGGGGATTAATCGTCCCTCGCTATAGATGGTCCATCTTCTCAAAGGGAGTTGAGGGCGAGTTGCGTAATTATCCATAATCTAGACCTTGGTTTTGGAAATCTCAACGGTGAAGCTATAGTCGCGGGAACAAAGATGAGCGGGGTTTTAACATGATGCTGCAATTTGCTCGCCGGATCGAGACGAAACTCTTTGGATATCCGCGTTTCACCAGACCCGATCCTAAAGAGTATTCGACGATGGTAGGGAAAGGATCATTTGTCCCTTGCCAGGTAGAAGCATATTTTCTTGCGCTCAACCAGTACGTCGATGAAGGCGCAAGGGTGCTTGATGTGGGCTTTGGACTCGGCTACGGCATGAATATTCTGGCAATCAAGGCCGGAGAAATATATGGCGTTGATATTGACCAGCAGGTTCTAGATTATTGTGAAGCCACTTTGCTGGGACGAAACCCTCGTGTTAAGCGGCTGGCCTTATTTGATGGATACAAACTCGATTTTGCTGATGAGGAATTTGATGTTTTGACCTGCGTGGATGTGCTTGAACATGTTGAAGACTATCATCGCTTTCTGGATGAACTTCTGCGCGTTTCTCGAAAAGGGGTATTTATTAGTACTCCAAACCGGCGACCTGAATACACAAACCCGGACGGTACTCCGAAGAATTACTGGCACCTCCGTGAATGGACGTATCACGAGTTGGATGAAATCCTTCGGAAGCACAGTCAGAAGATTGACTGTCTTTCCTAAATGGTCCCTTTGAAGGACCATTCACGATTTCACGCCAGGTTATGCCCGATACTCTGACACTGACCCCCATGATTCTGAAATGAACCTTGGTGGTAGCACGTTTCCCTCTATGTTTCGGTCATTGCTTAGGCATACTTTAAGATTACTTAGGGCTGTTCGGAGAACTCTCGTCTATCCGGCCCACCTGCGTACAGAACCGTCGAAAAGGAGAGGTATCGCCCTGGTGAGTTATATAGCAAGCCCAGTGCGCATGCGCGCAGATTCTGACGAGCTCAAGTATCACAGTAATCGCTGGGAAAGTCGGGAGATCTGTCATATCCTGACCAAGCTTGGATATGACGTAGATGCGATTGATTTTGATGATACTCATTTTGTGCCAAAGCGAGAGTACGACATTGTGTTCGATATCTACACGAACTTACACAGGTTGGAATCTCGTTTTTCTGCTCAGACGATCAAGTTGCTTCATGCCACAGGTAGCGATCCATATTATCAGAATGCTGCTGAACTGGCACGAATTAATGCGCTAAACGCTCGCCGCGGAAGTCAGTGTACACCCAAGCGGCTCATTGCTTCTCCTGAGCAATCACGGCGCGCTTTCGAAGCAGCAGATTTCTGTTCTCTTATTGGCAATAGTCATACAGTGAGTACTTATCCAGAGCATATCCGATCCAAGATGACTTGCGTTCCAGTCTCTGCTTCACAGACTGGGTCTCGTCACAAGAAGCGACATGAATTTGTGCCTGAAAAACGGGAATTCCTGTGGTATTTCGGTTCCGGGGCAGTTCATAAGGGCCTTGATTTGCTGCTCGAAGTATTTGCTCAAAATCCTGGCTGGACACTAAACATCGTTGGTTACGTCAATTCTGAAGCTGATTTTGTTGAAACCTTTTGGCACGAACTCCATAATTTACCAAACATTCGAAACTACGATGCTTTGAGACCAGATAGCGACGCATTTCACGCAATTCTCAAGGATGTGTTCTGCGTCGTTGCCCCGACTTGCAGCGAGGAATATCACCTGCAGTGGCGACAGCCCTGCAAATCGGGTTATACCCTATCATCAGCAGAGATACTGGTATTTCACTTCCAGATGGGGTAGGAATTTACTTGGAGCACTGCACGATAGACGAAATCACCGGGAAATTGCGTATTGCTTTTGATACTTCGGCAGACCAGATTGCCAGCGAAATCGGGATTATTCAGGAGTACGCACTTCGGGAGTATTCTCGCGCGCATTTTAGTGATGCAATGCATCAATTCCTACGTCAAGCATTGGAAGCGCGTCAGGGAGAATTTTCATGACGAAGAAATACCACATTGATGAACAAGTGAATGTGCTGACTGGTGCAGCAGCTGAAGATGCGCTTAAAGCAGAGAATGATGAATTGTTCCTCAGTGCTGATCGCGGAATAGTTCAGGTTTCCTCTGAGCGTTGGCAGAAAGCACAGCGCGCCGAACGTAGGCACTGGATGAGAGAGGAAGATCGACAACAGACGATCGGAATCATGTCCATTTTCAGAATTTTGCTGGCTATCAAGTTCTGGCAGGTCAGACTATTCACAATGCGATTGAACTGGGTTGTGGCCCATTCACCAATCTCCGCCTGATCGCACAAGTCTGTCAAGTGGAGCAGTGTTCACTTCTTGATCCGTTGATACAAAGCTATTTGACGCATAACTATTGCCGGTATGATGCTCGTTGGCTCTATCTGGAAACGCTTCCCGCGTTACCACTAGCATTCGGTCGGGAACTGAACAGGCTGCTCTTGCGAGGCACGAAACGTCTACAATTAGGCAGAAAAATCCCGGTGAGGCGCCTACTGGCCACGCCAATCGAGTCAATGCCGATTGACGATCACTACGATCTCACGGTCATTATCAACGTCATTGAACACTGCTTTGACATCGATCAAGTTTTCCAACATTCTTGCCGTCAGCGACAAGTACTTCGTTTTTCCGACAAGTATTACACCCATGACGAGGTCTCGCGAACAGTCGAAGAACGATATGATGCCGCACATCCGCTCCATGTAGATCGCACGCTTGTCGATAGTTTCCTGGATGCAAACTTCAAAGCACTTTATCGCAAGGTCTTGGATCATCACTTCACTTTAGATGAAATACATCTAAAGTGGCAGGAAGTTGTGTCTTCATTGGTGAGCGAAAGTAGCCTCGCCTCCTTGACCTAGCTTATAGCATACCTGCACAATTGGCATTTGACGCGCAGTGGTGCGTTTCACGCTCTGCTTATCGAACCTATGCGCAGTCGCATGGAAATAGAAACCCGGGGATGGGATGGGATCTCCCCGCTCCCAAAACCGGATCGAGGACGAACCTACGTGTTCTGTCAGGTTCTCCCACCGGAAGAGTGGCTGCGGCAAATACCAGAACATTTGATTTGGCTCCCAATGTGGGACAGCGCAAGATTTTGGGGGCGTGAGTTTTGGCTGCGTCTTCCTTCCTCACTACGTGTCGTCGCATTTTCGAAACACATCGCGCAGCATGCTGATGAAGCAGGAATTCGTTATTTCCAACTCCAGTACTTCAAGAATCCACAAGATTTCGCACCTGCACAATCGAACGAACGTGTGTTGTTTTACTGGAATCGTACAGGTTTGGTGCAGGAGAATATGCTGCGATCATTTTGCGAATACATGCGTATAGAGCGTTTGATATTTCGCTCTCATGCGGATCCCGGTGTTTCAGAGAGTAGAATTTTTGTGCCGCCATCAAGACTCGGCCATACTGTGGTCGAGGTGTGCTCTCCCAAAATGGACCATGACTCTTACTTGCGTAAACTGAGTGAGGCCAACGTTTTCATTGCGCCACGTGCTTATGAAGGAGTTGGCTTGTCCTTTCTCGAAGCGTTAGCGAGCGGTTGTGCTGTATTGGCTTACAACGCCCCAACGATGAACGAATATATCACCCATCTTCATGATGGGTTTCTTCTGAAGAACAAGCGGTCAGGCCTATGGGATGTTCTATCAAGATTCTTTCGGCGCTTACCTGGTCTGCAAAGCCCAATGCCTCATCTAAACTACGCACCACTTCTTCCTGATCAGGACTGGGCTCTTCTTTCAACCATTGACTTCACGAACCTTGGGCTAAGAGCTCGTGCTCGACACCAAGTTGGCTTTCAACTGTGGATATCACAACAGGAACTATACGCAACATTTTTGGCGTCTTGACTGCTAGACCTGGAGAAGCTGTCATTCATAAATGTTTGACTGCCAGATAGCATGATCAGAACGGATAAACAACAGATCAAATTGCCAGAAGGCCCCATCACTTGGTCTGTGCAGTGGTTCAATCACATCGGCTGAGCGGGATCCTTGGCTAAGGAGATAGCTACACATTTCATAAAAGCGAAGACTCTCTGGTTGTATCGTGAAGTTATAGGTTTCAATGAGCAGCAAAGAGGTTTGCTTCAGTGTCTCAGACGCTCCTTCAAGAATAGGGATTTCGTAACCGTGTGTGTCAAGCTTAATAAAGAAAGGCGACGGAAGATTACGCTCGGTTACAAGCGTATCGATTTTTACGGATGACACAGCTTCATACCCTGGTCGGTCTTCTGAAGCAGCCACTCCACCAAATGTGGTTCGGGCATCAAAGAAGACTGTGCCATCCGTTTTGCCAGCCGCCGCCAAAACATAGTCTGAACTCGAAGTAGAAGCTCTATACTTGGCAAGCTCCGCTTGATGAACCGGATTTGCCTCTATCAGTAAATAACCCGCATTAGGGTAGTATCTCTGCGCGATCCGGCTCCAACTACCATTTGAAGCACCTACATCGATCACTGTTCCAACCTGGGGATTCCACTTCACTGCACGTGCGAACGCCGCTTCAAGAGAAAGCGGTTCGGGTGTTCGAATGATCTTGTATCCGACACGTCGCAGTCCCTGGTTGATCAAATGATTGAGTCGATGCATCAAAGACATGTCGAACTCCTCGTGGGTCCTGGGTCTTGGCTACTGGTACTGCCACGTACCTGTAAAGTGATCGTAGGATAATATCGCACCTTGGTTCAGACGGTTGCGGATCCGCGCAGGACTGTTGCGCGCAACCTTGTCAAATAAACCAATCATCCAATCCACTGGGGTAGGGGGGCGAGCAATTGAGTGGAATTCCGCAAGGTATCGCTCAATGGATGCTGATTGCTGTCCATGATGGACTCGAAAACCACCGAGATGAGCTTTAACGATAACCAAGTCGGCGTGTTGTGCAAAGGTGCGCCAGAGGAAGAAGTCTCCTGCGAGGCGATATGTGACGAGTTTTTCTAAGTCGATGTATTGGTTTAGATCGTGGTGCCAAAAGGTTGACTCCTGCTGAATGTAATGGAGGAATGGAGCGTAGTAGAGACCACAATCAATTAACCGGCGACGATAGCGAAATGGCATTCGAGCCTCAACAAGATGACCCGATTCATTGTAGGCGATTTGCATTCCTGTAACCCAGCGCACGGGATGCGCCGCAAACACATCTTCGAGAATATCAAAAGCACAAGTTGAATAGAGATCTCCAGCATTCAAATAAGCGCAGACGTCACCAGTAGCACGCTTCAAGCCTTTGACCAGAGCATCATACATGCCGCGATCTGGCTCCGAAATGATCTCTACATCAATACCACTCTTCTTTGCGCATTCCTCAGCGATTCCAACAGTACCATCTTTGGATCCCCCATCAGCAATAATGTACTGCAAGCTCGAACGACCAGTTCGCAGAGCCGTCTGCTCCAGCACCGAGCGCATCGTTTCGCTGATATACTGTTCCGCGTTGTAGCATGGTGTAACAATGGTAAAACGCATAGGCTTTCCTCTTGCTTCAGCTTTTCCGTTGATTATGTCTGTAAACACAACTGGCGTCGACTTGTCTGAAGGGCATCTGCCGTGACCCCCATCACCATCCTCACCCCCTCCTACAACCAGGCGCAGTACATCCGCGCCACCATCGACTCGGTGCTGGGCCAGGATTTCCCGGATTTCGAGTATCTGGTGGTCGATGGCGGCTCGACCGATGGCACGGTGGACATTCTCAAGTCTTACAGTGATCCGCGTATGAGGTGGATTTCGGAGCGCGATAAGGGCCAGACAGATGCGCTCAATAGAGGGCTGCGCATGACCAGCGGGGAGATCCTCACATGGATCAACTCGGACGATGTTTTACTTCCAGGAGCCGTCCGATTTATGGTAGAGACTTTCGCCAGTCGCCCGGAAATCGATATGTTTTACGGCGATGTCAACATCATCGACAGTGCTGGCAACGTTCTGTATGTTTCGCCCAGCGACCCGCTGTCGCTGGAAGCCGCTGTTACAGGTGACTTCACCGTGATGCAGCAGGGATCGCCTGGCGGCGCCGCGTAACTGAGGAAATCGGGGGATTCGCCGAGTATCTGCATTATGTCTTCGACGGAGAATACTGGATGCGCATGAAACTGGCCGGGTTTCGTGTCAAGTACATTCCCGGTATCCGCGCTGAATTCCGGATGCACGATGCGAGCAAAACCATTAGTCTGCGACGACGCTTCATTGATGATTGGAAGGCTGTGTTCGACCGGCTGTATGCGGATCCAGCACTGCCTGAGCATGTTCGTCGCTGTCAACCTGCGGCCCAGGAGTTCCTTGACTGGCAGTATGCCAAGGTTGACTACTCGCTGCGTAATTATGACTCGGCGCGCCCGCATCTCCGACGAATCCTCCGCAGCAAACGCTGGACGCGGCGTGGCTTAGCGGCTCTGATGCTGACCGATACTTACCTGGGGACGTCGCTCACTCCACTGGCGACTGCCGCGGTACGCCGCCTGACTGGGCGCAATGTTGAAGGCATCGCCCCCATAATTCCTAAGACATCAGGCTGATTTTTCCGGTGTTCCGGCCCTTGCCTGCTGTCATCATATAGCAGAAGATCGTTTCGCAAAACCATTGAGGTAATGTTTCGGTTGGTATAATCCAGGACAGAATTCTGTTTAGGCGTTGCTACATTGGATACCAAATGATCGCAGCCGTTGAGTACGCTCCAAAAGCCAAGGTACGACCGCAATGATCGAATGGATTAGGCTCAATCTCCGTTTTTTGAACTGGAAGCTGCGGGGTCACGGCCAACTCATCTACATTGATTTTCCGATAGCACCACGACCCAGACAGGATTTTGGCAGTATCCGACTATCCGCTATTCTGGATGAGCGGCGGAACGCATATGCTGATCTCCTCGACAGCTTCACTGCATTTTCAGACCAGCTTAGCAAGATCAAGGATACAACACATTTCCCGAATTTTGCCAGTTCGACCTACTTTCCAAGTGGAGATGCAGCAGCGCTCTATTGCATCATACGGATGTTCAGACCGAAGAGAATCATTGAGGTCGGTTCTGGCATATCAACACACTTCGCACGGATGGCCGTGCAGGACGGCAAACTAAGCACACACATTACGGCCATCGATCCTCAGCCGAGACAAGAAATTCATGCTGTCGCAGACAAGATCGTTGCTGCGCCACTTGAGGATGTTGATCTCGCTGTAATCGACGAACTGGAAGCTAACGATGTGTTCTTCTTTGATGGCTCGCACCGCGCATTCACCAATTCAGATGTGACCGTCGCCTTTTTGGATATATTGCCACGTCTGAAACCCGGAGTTCTGGTGCACTTCCATGACATCTTCATTCCAGCTGATTACCCAGCTAACTGGAATGACCGTTTCTACAATGAGCAATATCTCCTCGCGTGCTACCTTCTTGCGGAAACACCACGATCCGAGACGATTCTGCCAATGAGTTACATAACGAACGACCGAGAACTCAGTGAAAAGCTTGCTCGCTTGGGACCGGTAGATGGAGGTGGATCGTTCTGGCTTGTGATGAGTAGCTGATGTCTCGACTTCTGAAGCAAAGCAGCAGTCAAATTTTGCAGACTCCGTCCGCCTCATCGGTGAGGTATTCAGATTGGTCGCACTCACCACGTACCGTAAGTCATGCCGCATCCGTCGTCCCACTCATCCATCCGGCTTGGCAGGATGCCTTCCACCTTCCACCAATGTGCTTCATTCCAATCACTGGCATATCATAGCCTGCGGTGCGACCCTAACTTCATTCCCGTCTCTTACTTCAGGTCATCTGGCCATGCCTAATGTAAGCGACGGGAGTTTTCAGGTACGCTCTAGGCGTTATAGCGATGCGATGCTGTCGAATGCAGCACAGTGCAAGGCGATCAGCCGCAGGTTGAGCTGTTCGATCCGGCGCAGGACTCCAAACAGGGCGGTCTGGTCGGGCAGTGTGCCCTGGATCACAGTGGACCCATTCTCCCCAGGTACGATCGTCAGGCCGGCAAACCAGTCCTCAGACAGTCGTCCTTGTATGTGAATGCGGCAGTTCATCATCTCATGAGCTTTGCCCAGCAGCGTTCGCTTGAAGATAGCCCGGTTGATGGGGAAGGCGCATACCCCAATCCGGGTATAGCGCTTGCCGTTCTGGCTCACCATTCAAGACGTGATGATGCCGAGCTCCTGCGCGCGGCGCACCGCCTCGACCCGGCTGTGTACGTCCAGCTTGGCGTAGATATTCTTCAGGTGTTTGCGGGCGGTATCGACGGCGATCACCAGCCGATCGGCAATCTCGTCGCTGGATAGTCCATCCGCCGCCAGCCGCAGCACCTCGATTTCTCGCTCGCTCAGGATTCGCCGTAAGGCAGCGGGAAGGCCTTCGCCGGCAATGGTACCGCACCGCCAAATGCGGCCAGCAGGCGACCAGCATAGTCTGGGGAGATCTGCCACTCGGCCGGCAGCCGCTTTTTGCGATGCGCCTCCAGCACCTTTTCGAACACCGTTTGCAGGCTTGGCCCCTCGTCGACGAAGGTGCGGATCAGCCCATCCGGGGCGGCCAGGGCCAGTGCGCGCGCCAGCGTGGTGACCGCGGCATCTGTCTCGTTCACGTGCTGGAAGGCCAGCGCGCGCAAAATGAGTGCGCGGATCAGGCTGCCCTGCCGGCCCGTTGCCTCCGCCTGCGCGATCAGTCGGTCGAGCAGTTCGGCTCCCCGATCGAAGGGAGACCGGTCGGCGCTGTGACGGGCGGTGGCCAGCAGCAGACGCGCCAGGGCGAGCATGTAGCCCTCGCGGTGGTAGCGAATCTCGTCTTCGGGCTGAAGCTGGTTGTCCTGCGCCCAGCGCCAGGCGAGTTCGAGCTGGCCGCTGCGAATCCAACCCAGGACGCGATACAAGGTAAGCGGGTTGGCACGGCTGCGCAGCTTCGCCGTCGCCATAAGCTGCTCGGCGCGGTCGAGAGTTTCAGTTTCGCCGGCGCGATCCCCTGCGCTGCTCTCACCCGCGCCACGGCCACGTGTACGCGAAGCAGCGCCATCGGGAAGCCTTCGGCACTGATCTGCTCGATGCTTTCCGTCAGATGTGCTTCGGCGGCGCGCAAGTCATTCCGTTCCAGGGCCAACTCGCCCATCAGGCCGGCGATGTAGCCGCCGACTGGAAAGCGCTGAAGGTCGGTGCGCTCGTTCCAGCGCAGGAGCTGCCGACAGAAGGCCTCTGCTTCGCGAAGCTGCAACTGCGCCAAAAGCAGCGCCGACATGTGCCAGAACGCCGAGAGCATGGCAAAGGCGCTGCCGATTTCCTGGCTCATATCCATGCTGTCGTAGAGCGCGCGGGTTGCCTCGCCGTACTGACCAACAGCTGCGCACGCCACGCCCAGGTTGATCGACGCGACGCAGCGCCAGGCGATGGCATCGTCTGGCAGCAATTCGAGCGCCTGTCGGGCATAGTCGATTGTCGGCGGAAAGATCTGACGGATGCCGGTCAGCGCGCTGCGAATCGCAGCGATCACCCCGCGGACACCGGGATCGTCACTCGTGGCCGCTTCCGCCGACTCGATGTGCTGCTCGGCGACATCCAGTTGGTTGACCAGGTAGAGCACCCATGCGAAGTACAGGTGCAGCCGGGGATGTCGGTCGATGGCCGCAGGCGGCAGGCGGTTCAGCCAGCTCTGCAGTGTATTGAGTTCGACTCGCCTCCAGATCATGATCTCGGCGACGCTGTCGATCAGCCGCACTGCCAGATCGGTACTGCCGCCGTCCAGCGCGTGGCCGATGGCTTCGGTGAGCAGTCCGCGCGACTCGTACCAGGCGGCGGCTCTGCGATGCAGTTCGGGCACGTGCACCCCGGCCGTTTGCTCCAGCCGGTGGCGCAGAAACTCCACGAATAACTGGTGGTAGCGATACCACTGGCGCTGCTCGTCGAGCGGCACGATGAAGAAGTTGTCCTCTTCCAGCGTGCGCAGGGTGGCCGACGCACGCTGATCGTCTGTGACAGCCTCACAGAGCGAGCCGTTCAGCCGGTCCAGAATGCTGGTCAGCAGCAGAAACTCCTGAACAGGCGGCGGCTGCATATTCAGGACTTCATCGCCCAGGTAGTCGAGGATGTAGCGGTTGTCGCCGGCGAATTGCGCAACAAACTGTTCGACATCGGGTTGACGCTGCGCGGCCAACCCCGCCAGTTGCAGACCGGCGATCCAGCCTTCGGTGCGCTGAGTCAGCGCCGCGACCTGGGCAGAGTCAAGCGACAGGTGCATGACCCGCGCCAGGAATTGCGCCGCTTCTTCCGGGGAGAAGCGCAGGTCGGATGCCCGCAGTTCCAGGAAATACCCCCGGGCGCGCAGTCGATGGAGTGGCAGGGGCGGATCAAAGCGCGAGGCGATGACCAGGTGCACGTTCGGCGGCAGATGGTTGAGCAGAAAGGCCAGCGACTCATGGATGGTAGCCGTCTCAACAAGATGGTAGTCATCCAGAACCAGAACGATCGGCGTCGCCAGCGCCGCCAGGTCGTTGATCAGGGGAGTAAGGATAGCCTCGTGGCCCATGGGCAGGGGTTCGTGCAGCATCGCCTGGGAGAGTTCGCCAACACCGGGGTGCGCCATCTGAAGCGCGGCGATGGTATAGTCCCAGAAGCGGACAAAATCGTTGTCCCGGCTGTCGACGGTGAACCATGCGACTGGCATACCCACCTGCGCCGCCCAGGCGCTGAGCAGCATCGATTTGCCGGAGCCGGCGGGCGCGGCCAACAAGATCAGGCGACTGCCGCCGGTCAGTGCCTGGTTCAGCAGGGAGATCAACCGCGGTCGGGGAACTTTGTCAGGGCGTAGGGGCGGGATCAATAACTTTGTCTGCAAGAGCGATCGGGACATCAAGGAAACTCCGAGATAGCCCTACCAAAGAAGTATTGTAAGCCATACTATCTCTGATTTTTCCCAGGATCGCAAACAGCGCAGGAGGCATCCTGCGCTGCGGAGAACCGGCTGTGAATTGTGCGACTCACGTGTGGTGGATTCAGACGATGGCTTCTGGTACCTCGTGCTGCTGGCGGACGGCGGTCAGCACATCGCGGATGGCAGCGATCACCAGTTCCGGCTGATCGAGCATGATGTTATGACCGCTTTTTTCGGCGACGATGCGCTTGCCCTGCGGCGAGAGGGCGGTCAGTTCCGACTGAAGCTCCTGCCAGACGGACTCATAGGCCTGGTTGACGGCATCTGGCAGCTTGTCATAGACGAACGGGATGCCATGGCTGAGCACGACAAGCGGGATGTTGCCCACACTCGTGATCTGCTCCGGTGCGGTGACCATGATGCTGGTTGATTCCTCGATCGTGACGGCCATGGCCGTGTTGGTGGCCTGCGCTGCGCGGAATTCCACCACCGCTTCCGGAGTCATGCCTTTTTCGACCGGGACCAGCGACGGCCGCAGCGCCAGCAGACCGCGTCTGCCCACCCAACGGAATAACCCGACCGGCATGGCCCTGAACATTCGAGCCGATATCTCGCGGATCTCCGGCGGGAAGCGGAAGAACTGATCCTGGTGGCCGGCGTCGACTAGCACCATTCCCGCAACCTCGCCAGGATAGCGATGGGCGTAGGTAGTGCTCACCCGTCCGCCGAGCGAATGCCCGACCATCACATACGGCGCCGGGATGCCGGCAGCCTCCAGCAGTGCATGCAGTTCGTCGGCCATCACTTCGGCGGTACGAGGGTTCGGGCTGGACTCGCTCCAGCCCAGGCCGGCGCGGTCGTAGGCGATGACGTGCGCATCCTGAGCGATTTCGGGCAGGATTCCCGCCCAGTGGGGACTGCTGCCGCCGGCACCGGCGTCGAAGATGACCGTTGGGCGGCTGTTCCGGTCCCCGGCCTCGCGCAGGTACAGGTGGAAGCCGCCCACGTCCACAAGTCTGCCGCGTCTGGCAAAGCCGGCGCGAACTCGCCGTTTGGCCAGGGCCGCCGCGCTCAGCAGCACGCCGATCAGGACGGCCAAGACCACGAAAACCATCAAAATGGCACTCATCAGGTTGATCCTTTCAGAACCCTATCAGACCAAATGTTTGGGGCGCTCGCGGAGTTGGCAGCCCGCGCCATGTGTCGCACCGGAACAGCGCAGGTGCATACGCCCGTCATTTGACAGTCACACGCCACCTGCGACGGGCCGTCCACCTGCGATCCACAGCGCCAGCAGCCGGCGCGGGCCTGGTCGATCAGCGGGACGCCGAAAACGTGCGCCCCGGCTCTCGCCCGTTCCGGCGGGACATGCGGCAGGAGGCCAACGCCGCCTTGTGGGCGAAAGAGCAGCTCGCCGAGTGTCCTGAACCCCGCGCGGCGCACCCCTTCGGCGGAGGGTAGGTTCTCGGGGGCGACGAGGATGAAGAAGGCGTCGGCCGATTCCTGCTGCAGGATGGCCTGGAGGAGGCGGGGGTAGACGCCCAGCCCCTGGACCTGCGGCAGGGTGGCGAAGTCCCACAGGTAACGGCTGTGCGGCGGCAGGCTGAAGCGCAGGTCCAGTTCGCCGATCTCGGCGCGGTCGGTCGCTACCCAGCCATAGCCGGCCGGCGCGCCATGGAGGCGGGCGATGTAGGGGATGTGGCCTTCGGCCATACGACGCCGCGACTCGGCGAGCGTCAGGCGGTTGATGGCCATGAACTGGCGACTGAGGGATGCCCGTTGGGCGCTGAACCCGTCAAGTGGGGGAAGCGCGGGCATGGAATCGGTAATCCACCAGGCTGCGAGCACCATGTTGCTGAACCTCTTTCTCGGCTGTCGATTGACGATGCTTCCAGCATAAGCGGTGGAGTGGGTTAGCCTCATACCCCACGTGGGGTATTGCGACGGCTTTTTGACAAGCTCCGATCCAATCTGCTACAGTACCGATATCGATACCGGTAACGATACCGGAGACGCCGTCAAGTAGAGACTTATGGATGAATCGCGCGAATACACCATTGCCGATGTGGCCAAACGGGCGGGTGTTTCCATCTCGACCGTGTCACGCATCCTGAATGGCAAGCAGGATGTTGCCGCCGCAACGCGCGAGCGGGTCAAGCAGGTGATCGACGAACTGGGTTACACGCCGCATGCCCAGGCGCGCAGCCTGCGGGCGGGCAAGACCCACAGCATCGCCATGGTCTTTCCACAGAAGCATCCGGCCACCACGCCCTTCAATCCTCTGGATCTGGAATTCATGGTCGGCAGCGCGACGGCTGCCGGGGAACGCTCCTTCTTCTTCAATCTGGTCACGGCGCATCTCAATAAGCGTGCGCTGCTGGAGATGGTTCGCAGCGCTCAGGTGGACGGCGCGATCCTGATGCAGATCCACGTCCAGGACTGGCGTGTCGAACTGCTGCGCGAGAAGGGGTTTCCCTTTGTGATGATTGGCCACGCGGCGGAAAACACGGGGATCAGCTTCGTCGATCTCGACTTCGAGATGGCGGCGCAGGTGGCCTTCGAGCATCTGATCGGCCTTGGGCACCGCCAGATCGCTTTTCTGGGGCACCCTCGCGAACTCCACGAAACCGGCTATGGCCCGGCGCTGCGCTCCTGGCAGGGCTATGAAACCGCGCTGAAGACGCACGGCATCGAGCCTATTCATCGCGAGATCGGTTTCTCGGCCAACGGGATCACCCAGCAGACGCTCGACCTGCTGGATGAGCACCCGGCGCTGACCGCCATTTTTACGACGCATGCCCATGCCGCGCTGCACATCATCCAGGCGCTGGATGCACGCGGCCGGCATATTCCTCAGGATTTCTCGGTGATCGCCGTGACGGATACACGCATCGCCGAGCTGAGCAGCCCGAAGATGACGCACATCGACTTTCCGGCCTACGAGATGGGCTACAAGGCGGCGTCGATGCTGATTCGCATGCTGAAGGGCGAAACCGAGACGCCGGAGCAAATCGTTATCCCCCCCCGGCTGGTGCTCTGTGACAGCACCGGCCCGGTGAAGTGATCTATCCGTAGGATCTGAGGTGAGGAGGCCGGGAAACAACTGAACGAGCCACGAACGCAGTTTCGAGACAAGACCAGGGAGACCGCACGATGAGATGCACTCAACACGGGTTCATGCCGCTCTAAACGGGGCTTGCCGGAAAACAATCCCTCCGCAGCAGAGACGGCATGAACGTCACCATTATAGTCACACCTGCATATTCGATCTGGAGAGTGTTCCATTATGTTCAAGAAACTCACCCGGCTGGTGCCGGTCCTTCTGACGATCCTCCTCCTGGCAGTGAGCGTTGCCAGCGCGCAGGATGCAACCACGCTGCGAATTTGGCACTACGAGGCCGCCGACAGCGCCATGGGTATTGCCTGGGATGCGGCGATGGTCAAGTTCCAGGAGATGCACCCAGAGGTCACGATCGAGTTCGAACTGAAGACCTTCGAGCAGATTCAGCAGACGGGGCAGATGGTGCTGAACTCGGCCGAGGCGCCGGATGTCATGGAAATCAACAAGGGCAACGCCACGGCTGGCCTGTATGCCTCGCAGGGCCTGCTGACCGACCTGACCGAGGTCGCGGCGGAACGCGGTTGGGATGAGATCCTCAGCCCCAGCGTCCTGACGACCAGCCGCTATGACGCCAACGGCATTATGGGCAGCGGTCCGCTCTATGGCGTGACCAACTATGGCGAATTCGTCATGGTCTATTACAACAAGACCATGTTCGAGGAGCGCGGCATGGCAGTCCCGACCAGCTATGAGGAACTGACGGCGATCGCCGACCAGTTTGTCGCCGAAGGCATCGTCCCGTTCGCGCTGGGCGATCTCGACAAGTGGCCGCTGACGCACAACTACTACGAACTGGTGCTGTACGGCGCGGACCGCGATTTTGTCAATGCTTACGAACTGTACCAGGGCGACATCGACTTCCAGAATTCGCCGCTTGCCAGCGGTGCGCAGCTCCTGGTCGAACAGGTCGAGAAGGGTTACCTCAGCCCCGAGGCGCTGGGGATGACCTATGACGATGCCAATGCCGGATTCGTTCAGGGCACGTACCCGATGGATCTGACCGGAAGCTGGGCGTTCGGTGGGTTCAGCACCAGCATCACCGACTTCGAGTGGGGCATCTTCCTCATGCCGGGCAAGACGCTCAACACCGGCTCGGGTGGCAACCTGTGGGTGGTCCCGACGGGAGCGGTGAACAAAGACCTCGCCTACGAGTTCATCGATCTGACCCTGTCGCCGGAAATTCAGAGCATCCTGGCGAACGCTGGTGGCATCCCGGTCAACGCCGACCTATCGCAGATCGCCGACCCGAAGACGCTGGAGCTGAACACCGCCTTCAGCACGCTGGTCGCCAACGACGGGCTGGCCTTCTATCCCGACTGGCCCGCACCGGGCTACATGGATGTTCTGGGTGCGGGCTTACAGGACTTGTTCACCGGCGCAGTGGACGTTCCGACGTTCATCGATGCCATCGCCGCACCCTGGCTGGACTACAAGTCCTTCCTCGGCTAGATCCTGAAGTTGAGCGCCGGCCCCCAGCCTGTGCGCTGGGGGCCGGCCTTCTGCGCTCGTCGGTGGGCACTGCGTGGGCCGTGCCTTCCCGCCCTGACCCTGCATTTCGTTCGAAGGGCGTCCTGGTTTTGCGAGGACGCCCCAAAAGGCGCATTCTGCCATGACCCACAAGAGCTATTCGCCTTACAGGGGCTACGCGATCTTTCTCCTGCCTGGGGTCGTGCTGTTCCTTGCGGTGATCGTCTTTCCATTTCTGGCCAATATCGCCGTCAGCTTTACGCGCTGGCGTGGCACCGGCGACCCCATCTGGATCGGGCTGGACAACTATGTGCGGGCCTTCGGCGATGCCGTCTTCTGGTCGTCGTTTCGCAACAACGTGGTGCTGCTCGTCGGTCTGGTGACGATCCCGACGATCATCGGGCTGGTGCTGGCCGTCGTGCTGTTCGACTTCGTGGGCAAACGCTTCGGCAACACCGTCGCCAGCCTGTTTCGCGCCGGGTTGTACCTGCCGCAGATCATCCCCGTCGTGGTCGCGGCCATCATCTGGCGCTGGGTCTACCAGCCGGATTGGGGCGTGTTCAACACGATCATCACGTCGCTGGGTGGGGAGGGGCTGAACTGGCTGGGCAGCGCCGAACTGGCGCTTCCGTCGGTCCTGCTGATGCTGATCTGGTTTCAGATCGGGTATCCCCTGGTGATCATCATGGCCGGCCTCCAGCGCATCGATCCGGAGCTGTACGAGGCGGCATCGATCGATGGGGCAAACTGGTCGCAGCGCATGTTCTCGATCACGCTGCCGCTGATCCGCCCGGAACTGTATGTCGTCATCCTGACGACCATGATCTACTCGCTGAAGACCTTCGCACCCATCTTTGCCATGACGCGCGGCGGCCCGGGGAACAGCACGATGGTTGCGTCCTATTTTGCCTATAAGAACTTCTTCGAGAACTCGAACGTCGGTTACGGCTCGACCATGGCGACGGTGCTGACGGTCGTGATCATCGTGATCACCATCTTTTACATTCGCCTGCAAACCAGGCAGGAACAGCGAGAGGGATTGTAGGCCATGGCGACGGACACTCTATCACTCCCGGCGTCCCGCAGCCATCGGCCTACGGCCAACCGGCGCGCACTGGACATCGTGCTGCTGCTGGCGCTGATAGCCCTGCTGGTGGTCATGCTCTTCCCGGTGTTCATCGTCATCATCAATTCGTTCAAGACCGAGGCGGAGTACTACGCCAACGGCCCGTTCGCCCTGCCGGTCGGCCTGAACATGGAGATCATCCAGAGCGCCTGGGAGCGGTCGGACTACACGACCAAGCTGATCAACAGCATCGAGATCAGCCTGTCAGTGGCGGTGCTGGCGACGATCATCTCGATGCTCAACGCCTTCGCGCTCGGCATCGGCAAGGTGCGCGGGCGGGCGGTGCTGCTGGTCATGTTTCTGCTGGCGATCACCCTGCCGCCGGAGGCGCTGGCTTATCCGTTGTACTATCTGGTCAAGGCGCTCGGCCTGTACGACACCAAGATCAGCCTGATCATCATCACGGCAGTGTTCCACAGCGCCTATGGGACGTACCTGATGACCTCGGTGCTGCGGTCGTTCAACCGCGAATTCATCGAGGCGGGGATCATCGACGGTTGCAACAAGCTCCAACTGCTGTACCGGATCATCGTGCCGCTGAACTTCCCGGCGCTGTCCGTCCTGTTCGTGTTCTTCTTCATCTGGACGTGGAACGACTTCTTCCTGCCGCTGATCTTCCTGGTGTCCAACGCCAACCAGACCGTGCCGGTGGCGCTGGCGCTGGCTCGCAATGAGCGCAACCTGGTCATCACCACGCAGAGCGCCACGGCGCTGCTCGGCATTCTGCCATGTCTGATCTTCTTCATTCTGTTCCAGAGGACGATGGCGCGTGGTATCACCGCCGGCAGCCTCAAGTAAGGACATCCGATCGTGAAATTCGAGTTAGGACAGTGGCTTCTTCTGCCCGGTGTGCAGGCCATCTACCCGCTGCCTGGCTGAAGACCGGCGATCTGTCGGTCGTCGTGCCCGTGAGCGGTGACTGGAACTACACCTTTCTGCGCGCCGGCACGCCCCTCACCGACAGCGGCTGGAAAGCCACGGGGCTGATGCGCAAGGATGGCGAGACCTACCTGCGGGAGCAGCTATCGCTGGGACCCGGCGAACTGGTGTACGGGCTGGGCGAGCGCTTCACCCCCTTCGTGAAAAACGGCCAGTTGGTCGAGTCCTGGAACGAGGACGGCGGCACGCTTTCGGAGTATGCCTACAAGACCGTGCCGTTCTACGTCACCAGTGAGGGCTATGGCGTGCTGGTCAATCACCCCGGCAGGGTCAGCTTCGAGGTGGCGTCGCACCATGTGACCCGCGTGCAGTTCAGCGCCGCCGGCCATGAACTGGATTACTACCTGTTCGGCGGTCCAACGATCAAGGACGCGCTGGAGCAGTACACGGCGCTCAGCGGTCGCCCGCCGCTCCTGCCTGACTGGTCGTATGGCCTATGGCTGTCGACGTCGTTCACCACCAGCTATGACGAGGCCACCATCATGGCCAACATCGATCGCATGGCGGCCCTGGGCATCCCGGTCAGCGTCTTCCACTTCGACTGCTTTTGGATGCGCGAGCTGACCTGGACCAGCCTGGTCTGGGACCCGCGCAACTTCCCCGACCCAGCGGGCTTGCTCCAGCGCATCAAGGCCAAGGGGATCCGCATCTGCGTGTGGATCAACCCGTACGTTGCCGAGGAGTCGGCGCTCTTCGCCGAGGGTGCGGCGGCGGGCTACTTGCTGCAAACTCCCGAGGGAGACGTTTATCAGGTCGATGACTGGCAGCCGGGGCTGTCGTTTGTCGACTTCACCAACCCGGACGCCCGCGCCTGGTTCGCCGGCAAGCTGCGGACCCTGCTCGACATGGGCGTGGACACCTTCAAGACCGACTTTGGCGAGCGCATCCCGACCGCGGTGCGCTATTTCGACGGCTCCGACCCGGAGCGGATGCACAACACCTACACCTACCTGTACAACCAGACCGTCTTCGACCTGCTGAAAGAGGTCAAAGGCGAGGGCGAGGCGGTGGTTTTCGCCCGGTCGGCCACTACCGGCGGACAGAAGTTCCCGGTGCACTGGGGAGGCGACAACACCTCGTCGTACCCGTCGATGGCCGAGACTCTGCGCGGCGGGCTATCGCTGAGTCTGTGTGGTTTCGGCTACTGGAGCCACGATATCAGCGGCTTCAACGAGACGGCCACGCCCGATCTGTACAAGCGCTGGGTGGCCTTCGGACTGCTGTCCTCACACAGCCGCCTGCACGGTTCGAGCAGCGCCCGCTTCCCCTGGCTGTTCGACGAGGAAGCGCCGGAGGTGCTGCGCCACTTTGTCAACCTGAAGGCGCACCTGATGCCGTACCTCTCTGACGTGGCTAAGGAGGCGAATTCGCGCGGCCTGCCGATGATGCGGCCGATGGTGCTGGAATTCCCGGAGGACCCGACCTGCAAGACGCTCGACATGCAGTACATGCTGGGCGAAGCGCTGCTGGTCGCACCGCTCTTCCGCGCCGATGGCGTGGCGCAGTACTATCTGCCGCCAGGAGAATGGCGCAACCTGCTGACCGGCGAGGTGGCCGAGGGCGGCCACTGGCGTAAGGAGCCGCACGACTACTTCAGCCTGCCGCTGTGGGTCCACGTCAAGCGTGGCGCAGCCTGGGACTGCCTGGGCGGGTATCCGTCCCTATAATGACTCTGCTCTGCTGACATGGCGCACCGGATACTTGAATACAGGTATCCGGTGCGTTTTGGATCTCTATGTCGACACTCCTCAAGCAAGCCCTGCAGATAATGTTCACCGTGTACTATCATGCCTTTATGGTGATTGTGTTAGGGTCTGATAAAAATATAGCCTTTAGAAAATTCATGCTTCCAGTCGCGTTTCTTCTCTATTTGGGCTGTTTGGCCGGCGTTTCGGCAGCACAAAGTGCCACGTTATATGGAGCTACGACTCGACAAATACCACTGATCGCCCTTCTGATCGGGGTGGTAACCACTTTCACGCTCTATTTCTTGCTGAACGACCCCAGCGCTTTCATCGTGGGAACCGCATTGGTGATATCGGCCGTATCCGCGGCATTGTCACTTGTGAACCTACGATTCCTTTTTCCAACCAGAAGGGCTAGATGACGAACTGGCCCACATTGTAAAGTCGACGAACACCCATCTGCCACGATCAGGAGCTAATCGACCAGAACCTGACGCTGGAGATCGGCCGACTGGTCGACGCGCCCGCCCGCGATCACGCGCCGGTGCCGGTCCAGGGCGGGCTGATGCTTCACCTGCGGCAGCTCCCGGCAGTGGAGGCGATGGCGTCGACGGTGGTCAGCGGCGGCCTGGAGGCGCTGCACGCAGGCTATGGCCGGATGGCGCTGTGGGGGCAGGCGAATGGCTACCGCCTGGCCGGTCTGCCCCGCGAGATGCTGCTCAAGGCGCCGGAGGCCGATGACGGCCAGGATATGGTAACGGAGCTTCAGTTCCCGATTGAGGCTTCGCGCTGATCGCCAGTCAGCGCGGCCTCGACCTCCGCGGCGGTGCGCAGCGACAGGACCTCGCCGGCCAGCGCCCGCGCGTCGGCGTAGTTCGTCGCCCGCACGATGGCCTTGACCTCCGGGATGGCCGGCGCGCTCATGCTCAGCTCGTCCACGCCCAGGCCCAGCAGCAGGCGCGTCAGGCGCGGATCGCCGGCCATTTCGCCGCACACGGCGACCGGACGCCCGTGTGCGTGGGCAGCGTCCACCACCGCGCCGATCGCTCGCAGCAGCGCCGGCTGAAAAGGAGTGGCCAGGGCGCTCACCGCCGCGTTGCCCCGGTCGGCGGCCATCAGATACTGGGTCAGGTCGTTGGTGCCGATGCTGAAGAAGTCCGCCTCCGCGGCCAGCGCCTCGGCCATCGTGACCGCCGACGGCACCTCGATCATGATGCCGATCGGCATTGCAGGATCGGAGGCGATCAGTCCGGCTGCCAGTTCGCGCTGTACCAGCTTCAGCAGGCGGCGCGCGGCCCGAATCTCGTCGACAGTCGCGATCATCGGGAAGAGTACGCGCACCGGGTGCTGCCGGCTCACCCGACAGATGGCGCGAAGCTGTACCCGTGCCAGGTCGATCCGGTCGAACCAGAAGCGGATTCCCCGGTGACCCAGGAACGGGTTCTCTTCCCGCGCCATGTCCAGATAGCCGATCGGTTTGTCGCCGCCGGCGTCGAGGGTGCGGATGGTGAGCGGATGACCGTTCAGGCCTGCGGCCGCTGCGGCATAGGCGCGCACCTGTTCCTCCTCGCTGGGGGGAGCGTCGCGGTTCATCCACAGCAGTTCGGTGCGGAAGACGCCCACTCCTTCGGCGCCCAGCGCGACGGCGGCCGCTGAATCCGACGGCTGGCCGATGTTGGCCATCACCTCGATGCGCCGGCCGTCGGGCGTGACGGCGGGCAGGTGGGTCGATTCGCGCAGGTCGCGCAGTCGAACTTGCCGCGCATCCATCTCGCGCTGGACGGCTGCGATCTGTTCCAGGGGAGGCTGCAACGTGACCCGCCCCCGGCTGCCGTCCAGGACGACCGTGAGGCCCTCGCGCAGATCGGCAATGTGCGTGCCCAGTCCGGCCACCATCGGAATGCCTCTGGCGCGGGCCAGGATGGCCGCATGGGTCGCCGCGCCGCCGAACTGGAGGAGGATGCCCACCACCTGCCCAGGATCGAGCTGCGCGACCTCCGACGGCGTGAGATCCGACGCGACCAGGATGGTGTCCTCCGGGAATGCCGCGCCGCTTAGCAGATCGGGCATGAGGCGCTGCAAGACGCGCCGGCCCAGGTCGAGTACGTCGGCAGCACGCCCTTGCAGCAGGGCGCTGGTGGCGCTGCGGTAGCGCTTCGCCATCGCCTCGACCGAGTCCCACCAGGCGGCCTCGGCGCTGCGCCCGTGGGCGATTCCGTCCAGCACGGCGCGCAGCACATCCTCGTCGGCCAGCATCAGCCGCTGGGCCTCGAAAATGCCCGCTTCTTCAATGCCGACACGCCCGATCAGCCCGTCCAGTTCGCCCTGGGCCGCGGCCACAGCGCCCCGGAAGCGCGCGATTTCGCCCTGCGCATCGCCGGATCGCTCCGGCAGGGTCGGGTGCGTCTGGCTGAGCAGTCTCACCTGCCCAACTGCCGTGCCGCCCACTGCGGCTATACCAGCGAGAGTGTTGGTGGGGAGTGCATTGCCAGGTAGTGCGTTGGCTGGCAGATCGACGGCGCTGACCGCGGCCGACGCAGAGGCCGGCACGCCGACCGGCCGGGCTTCGACGTCGCCGAAGCTCTCGGTCGCCAGTGCGGCGATGGCATCGAGCGCTGCCCGCGCATCGGGACCGGTCGCCGTGAATTCCAGCCTGTCGCCCTGGCGTGCGTCGAGCAGGGCCACGCCGTTGAGGCTGGCGGCGCTGACGGTACGGTCGCCTTTGCGGACGGCGACATCGGCGTGGAAGCCGCGCAGGATGCCGACCAGCCGCGCCGCCGGCCGCAGATGCAATCCCAACCGGTTGGGCACCGTCACCTGCAAGCGAAGCTGCCCTGTATTGTCTGCCTGGGTATCGGCGGCGTTCGACAACGCGGATGGGGTCTCACTGGCAGACAGATGACCCTGCTTGGCGGCCAGCGCGCCGCGCGCCTCGGCCAGCAGCACGTCGATCGGGCTGTCGATGCTCGCCTGTACGGCGGCGGCCAGTGCCCCTCGACAAACGGCGCGTCGCACAGATGCACGTGCGCCCGCTGGTCCTCGTCCATCAAATCCAGGGCAGTCTCGGCGCTGAGCAGGGCGCTGCCCAGGTCCATCAGAACGACCACATCGGAGACTCCGGCGTCGAACAGCCCGGTTGCCGCCTCCAGCACACGGACCGGGTCGGTGCCGATGGGGTTCTCCGGGTCGTCGATGCCGGCGGCCAGCGCGATCGGCATGCGGCCCTGCGTCATCTGATCGATGAGCTGGCGCACGCCTTCGGCCAGGGCGGCGCTGTGCGACACCAATATCAGTCCGATCATGCTAGGCTTTCGCCGCCTCCAGAAGCGCCCTGAGGAGCAGCGCCGCCGAGGTCGCGCCGGGGTCCTGGTGGCCGATGCTGCGCTCGCCCAGGTAGCTGGAGCGGCCCTTGCGGGCGATCAGCGGGATGGTGGCCTGCACTCCGGCTTCGGCGGCGGCCACGCACGCCTCCAGCGCCGGGAGGAGATCGGCCCCGCCATCCAGCGCGGCTTTCATCGCCGCGACCGCCGGGTAGAGCGCGTCGAGCATGGTCTTGTCGTTCGGTACGGCCCGCCCGCGCTGGGCGATCCCGTCCGCGCCGGCCTCCAGGAGCGCCAGCACGTCCGCGCCGTCCAGTTCGGGTTTGCCGGCGACCGCGGCCGCCGCTCTGGTGAAGAATGTGCCGTAGAGCGGGCCGCTGGCGCCGCCGACGGTGGACATCAGGGTCATGCCGACGGCCTTGAGGACGCCGCTGATGTCGTTCTCGGCGAGACTCGGCAGCTTCTCGGCGACTTTTCCGAATCCGCGCGCCATGTTGATGCCGTGGTCGGCATCGCCGATCGGCGAGTCGAGTTCGGTCAGGGTGGCCTTCTGCGCCTCGAAGACGCGGGCGCAGTCCTGTAACCAGGCGATGATGTGGGCCTGCGTGATCATCGGCTACATCCCCCAGCGCAGGGCGGGCGTCTTGACCGGGGCGTCCCAGCAGGTGAGGATTTCCTCGTCGGCCTTGACCAGCGTGATCGAGAAGCCCTGCATTTCCAGGGAGGTGATGTAGGGGCCGATCAGGTTGCGGACGATGCGGATGCCGCGCGCCTCGCAGACCTCGGCCAGCTTGCGGTAGACGGCGAATAACTCGGAGAGCGGGGTGCCGCCCATGCTGTTGACGAAGGCGATCACCTCGTCGCCCTCGGCGAACGGTTCATCCACCATCTCGCGCTCGACCCAGGTCTCGGCCTCGCGGTCCCAGTCGCGCACGATGCGGCGGTAAGCCGGGTGATTCAGGATTTCGTGGGCCAGCTTGGACGTCAGCTCGTCGACTGGGCGCAGCGGCTCGCGGTACTGGCCGGGCTCGCCGTGAATGCCGATACCGACCTCGATTTCGTTCTCGCCCAGTTCAAACGTCGGCTTGCCCGCTGCCGGGACCGTGCACGACGTCAGCGCGATGCCCATCGAGCGGCCGCAGCGGTTGACCTTGCGCGCCAGTTCGGCGCAGGCGTCCAGATCGTAGCCGGCTTCGGCGGCGGCGCCGACGATCTTCTCCAGGATGACGGTGGTGCCCACGCCGCGCCGGCCGGCAGTGTACAGGCTGTCCTTGACTGCCACGTCGTCGTCGACCAGGACGTTCTGGACCGGGATGCCTTCCGCGTGGACCAGCTCCGCCGCCGTTTCGAAGTTGAGCACGTCGCCGGTGTAGTTCTTGACGACAAAGAGCACGCCCGCCTCGCTGGCCACCGCGCGGGCCGCTTCGAGCATCTGGTCGGGGGTGGGGGAGGTGAAGACCTCGCCGGGGCAGGCGGCGGCCAGCATGCCGTGCCCGACGAAGCCGCCGTGCATCGGCTCGTGGCCGCTGCCCCCGCCGGAGATCACCGCGACCTTGCCGGCCTGAGGCCCGCTGGCCCGCGCGATGAATTTCGGATCCAGGCTGATCTTCAGCTCGGGGTAGGCCAGCGCCAAGCCCTCAAGCTGTTCGAGGAGGACATCGTCAACGGCATTGATAAGCTTTTTCATCGTTCAGTTCCTTCACGAAAGGTCGTCGGTTGGACCCGCTCGCGGAAATGCCCCGATCTTAGCGCTGAAGTTGCAATCCGAAAACCGGAAGTGCGTTATCATCAATCCTGGGTACGCCAAACCATTGGCGCCACCGTGGCGAGTTACTCGAACGGGTGTCGGGGATGTTGGGGAAAAGCGCATGGACAAGCGTGTGGTATTCGACTTCGAGATCGCCTTCGCCAACGGCGGGGGAATCCAGGGGCAGGAGTTTCGTCTCGACCTGATGGGCGATGACATCACCGACGCAGCGCTGGCCGACTATATCGTCTCCGATCTGCGCCTGCTGATGGTCGACAGCGTGCGCATCCTGAACAAGCGCATCATCGAGAGTCGCACAAGCGCGCGGCGACGCCGGAGGCGAAGCTCTACGTCGACCTCAGCCATGTCATCTGGGACGGGTTGATCACCTACAAGGGGCTGCCGCCGCCGGTCATCTGCGACTATCTGTCGCGCGAGGAGTCGCGGACCCGCTATGCGCCGGGGACAGAATTTCAAATCGGCAAGATCGAGATGGTGTCCAATACCGGCACCTACGTCGATGTGCCTTTTCATCGCTACGCCCACGGACACGATCTGGCGCAGGTCGATCTGACGGCCTTCGTGGATCTACCGGCGGTGGTGATCCGCGCCGACTTCCGGCAGGGGCTGGCCGTCCACGTGGATGTACTGGCCGGCAAACCGATCGACGGCAAGGCCGTGCTGATTCACACCGGTTGGGCGGAGCACTGGAACACGCCCGCCTACTTCGAGGGGCATCCGTATATGACGGCCGCGGCCGCCCAGTACTGCGTCGAGCGGGGAGTGCGGCTGGTCGGCATCGACTCGCACAACATCGACGACACGAAGGGCAACAGCCGGCCCGTGCATACGGCGCTGCTGGGGCACGACATCCTGATCTGCGAGCACATGTGCAATCTGGAGATGCTGCCCGACTCCGGCTTCACCTTCAGCGCCGTCCCGCCGAAGATTTCCGGCATGGGCACCTTCCCGGTACGCGCCTTCGCCCGGCTTCAAGCCTGATCCGGCGACAACCCGCCAGGACACTTATCCTTCTCACCAGAAACGGACCCTTTCATGAATCTGATCACCCCCAAAGACATCCTGATCGAACTGACCCGCCTGAACCCGTTCGAGCGCTTCGACGACGGTCGGCCAAACGTGCCGGAGCACCTGATCGAGCGGATCAAGAATGCCACCACCGAGCAGGCCTGGGGCGTGCTGCGTCACCACGGCTACAATCTCCAGTTCGAGGGCAACTGGCTGCAAACCCACCCGGACAAGATCCTGGTCGGGCGGGCGGTGACGGCCATGATGGTGCCGCACCGGCCGGATTTTCATGACCTGGTGCAGGAGACGGGTGTGGCCCAGGGACGCATTGGCGGCCAGAATTCGTGGGTGATCGACACGCTGGTCGAGGGCGATGTGCTGGTGGTCGATCTGTTCGGCAAGATCAAGAACGGCACCTTCGTCGGCGACAACCTGTCGACGTCGATTCAGTCGCGGACCAAGCGTGGGGCCATCCTGCACTGCGGCATTCGCGACTACCAGGGCATCGTCGAACTTCAGGAGTCGGCCTTCTTCTGCCGCGGCGTCGATCCGACGGCCATCGCCGACGTAACATTGGCGGGCATCAACATGCCAATCCGCATCGGCGACGCGACGGTGCTGCCGGGCGATGTGGTGCTGGGCACGCCCACCGGGGTGATCTTCATTCCGCCGCATCTGGTGCAGGAAGTGGCCGACACGGCCGCGGACGTTCAGTCGCGCGACGAGTTTGGCAAGTACTGCCTGAGCATCGGCAAATACACGCCCGGCGAGATCGACGTGCCGACCTGGCCGGCGCACATCGAGGCCGATTATCAGGCGTGGCTGGGCAGGAAGGGATAGGAGCGAGCAGAGAATGAGGAACTGGGGAAGCGACCGGAATGAGGGAAATGAGGAAAAATGGTCCTTCGGGCCGGCTTTGGGGTGCGTCATCCCGTGAATGGCAGGGTGGCCAATGTGCCCGCCCGACAGGGGGCATTTGACAAGCACGCCTCATTTCTCGTCTCTCATTTCTCCTCACTCTTCTCCGCCATGTACCGCCGTAGCGTTTCGTGATGCGTGGACAGCAGCGTGGCGGGGAGGGTATCGAAGGTGAAGAAACCGGCGTCAAGAATTTCGACCGGGTCGAGCTGGTACGTGCCGCCGGCGATGCGGGCGGTGTAGTAAACCTCCAGGCGCAGCGCGAACCCGGAGCGCACGTGCAGCAGGCGGATGTCGTCGACGATCAGGCCGGTTTCTTCCAGAAGTTCGCGGGCCAGTGCCTCCTCGAAGGACTCGCCGCGCTTGACCATGCCCCCAGGGAGGCCCCATGCCTTGTCCGGCCAGTAGCGGGGCTGGACCAGCAGCATGCGGCCGGCGTCGTCGGAGATGATGCCCGACACGCCGACGACGAACTTGCTGTTGATCTTTTTCAGCAACTCGTTCGGTTCAGGTGACCCTCACCCGCTGCGCTTCTCTTCGCCGCCCTCTCCCCTGCCACAGGAGAGGACACGACCGGAGGTCGGGGTGAGGGTCGACAACGTTGCGCATCGAACCGTCACGTTGTGATACTGTTGAATGAACGAAACCCGAACAGGGTCGATGGATAGCAGGAGAACAGATGATGAGCGCGAAGAGCAGCCCGTTTCGAGTGGGAGAAATCGACTGCGTGGCGCTGCGCGACGGCGTGACCGTCATCGGCGCGGCGGGGATTCTGAAGCGCTATCCGGATGCCACCGAGACCGACTATCGTCAGGCCTTCGCCGACATCGGCCAGTCGCTGGATGAGGCGGAGAGCTCGCTGAACATCCTGCTGGCGCGGGTCGGCGGCGAGACGCTGCTGGTCGATGCGGGCGAGGGCGGACGGCCGCGCGGTGGTTTTCTGCTGGAGGGCATGGCACTGGCCGGGATCGCGCCTGAGTCGGTTACGCGGGTAATCCTTACCCACACGCACGGCGACCATGTGCAGGGGCTGCTGACCGCCGACGGCACGCCGACCTTCCCCAATGCCATCCATGTGATCTCCGCCGAGGAACTTGCCTTCTGGCGCGGCCGGATCGCGCAGGGCACGGCCGACCATGGGCCGATTCTCGCCATGATGGAAGCCAAAGGACTGCGCGCTATCGGCATGGACGAGGCGATCCTGCCCGGCGTAACGGCGGTACCGCTGCCCGGCCATACCCCCGGACAGATCGGCGTGCTGCTGGAGAGCGAAGGCCAGCGGCTGATCCACATGGCGGATGCGCTGCACAGCCCGATGCAGTTCGCCCACCCGGAATGGTCGCCCAGCTTCGACGCCGATACCCGCTTCTCGGTGCCCACGCGGCGCCATGCGCTCGGCCGCGCCGCCGATCGGGAGATGCTGGCGATGTTCTACCATCTGCCTTTTCCGGGGGTGGGGCGCGTCCATCGAGCCGACCCGGGATTCCTTTGGGAGCCGCTGGAGAAAATTGAGAATTAGAATCTCAATGGGTTGCCAACAATTTTGCATCTACAATGAGCCTAGATGACTCTGTCGATCTCCGACCTGGAGATCCGTGTCCGACCCGGTGGGCGGACACCTTCACCGAGGCCCAGCGTTGATGCTATGAAGACCCAGCGAACTCTCCCATTGCCCGATCCCGAGAGCGAAGACTTTGTCCGGCAGTATGTCCTGCGGCTCCTGATCTCCACTTTCGGCTATGCCGCCGCGGACATCGAGTGCGAGTTCCCCATCCACATTGGTTCGAAACGCGTGTACGTCGATATTGCCGTCTTTCCACGGGGCGCGCGACACACGCAGAAGAACATCTATATCCTGCTGGACTGCAAGCCCATGGACTTTGAGAAGCAGGAGGCCGCACTTCGGCAGGTGCTGTGGTTCATGTCGGCGTGCGAAGGGGTGAAGTACGGCGTGCTGGCGACCGAGCTCTGGACCGTTCTGGACAAGCACATGGCAGGCACTTCGGACGAGCCGCCGACCATCCCTGCGCTGATCGGTGCGGCAGGCGACCCCGTGGTGATTGTGTACGATCCCAGGCGGCAGATCGTGAAGCCGACTCAGGCGCCCGCCCCTGCGGCCAGGCCATCCGCCAAACGCGCGCCGGCCCGACGGCCGGTCGAAGATGACGACTTCGACGCCGACCTGCCCAGGCCGCGGCGCTTCAGGACGGCTTTCCGGTTGGTCGGGATCAGCACGATGCTGCTGGCGCTCCTGTTCACCGTGGCTATTGCCATCCCCGGCTTCAACCCGGCGGAAAGGCTCTCCCTGCTCGCCGGTTCCTTCGCCGAACTGCCGACCCTCAACCCTCAAATCGAAACGATCAGCGCCACGGTGGCGGCCCCGGTCGATCCTCAGGGCGCCCAGGACGATGCGGGAACTGAGGAAGCGGAAGCACCGCCTGCCTACCAGGGCAGGGCCATCAGCGACAAACTCTTCGGCATCGTGCAGGTCGAGGATACGATTAATGTGCGAATAGAAGCGATCATGGGGTCCCCGGTGGTCACGGTACTGTACCCGGACGATCGCGTCGAGATCATCGGCGTGAACGAGGACGAGTCCTGGCTGAACGTCCGTCTGACCGACCGGACGGAGGGCTGGGTGGCCGCCTTCCTGATCGAGCTGGAACGGTAACGACTCGACCAACTTCTCCTGGCCGGAGGCGGCGACGCGGCGCTTTGGCGCGTTGGTGCGCCACGCCCCTTCGAACAATTCGCGCAGCTCGATCGGGTCGACCAGGGGCCTGACCATTGCCGCAGATTTCCCGTCGGTAGGGGCGGTTCGTGAGATTCTGTTGAAAAAGGTGTGCCCTGCCTCGAAATCAGGCCGTTGTCGCCAGCGCGCCGCCGGAGAATCGAATTCTCCGGCTACCCCAAAAACGCGAGAAACCGACTCAAGTCGGTTCCGCTGGCGTGAACACTCGCCCGAGAAGTGCTTACCTCACGAATACCGCCAAAGGAACCCTTTTCAAAAGGTTTTCCGTGCGGTTCGTGGTAGCCTGACGTTTCTAACGTCAGGCGGAAGCGACATGCGCTGGCCCTTATTCAACAGAATCTCGCGAACCGCCCACGTTTGTGAACCCCCACCATTTCGGGCGCATCGCGTTGCACCCCTACGAAGCATCCATGGCCAGATGACCGATGATGAAGCGATTACCCGGGATCAGCGGCGTTTGGCCGACCCCCTTCGGGGCGATGGAGCGTCGTCGGTCAGCCCCTTGTCCTTCAGGTAGTCGGGCTCGTCCAGCCGATCGCCCGCATCGCGCTCGCGCCAGTTGTCGATGATCTCGTCCTCGGCGTCGTACTCCTGAATGGCCCGCACGACCAGCCAGTCTCTCGCCTGGAGGGTCCGCGCGATCAGCAGGTGGCCAACGAGGAACAGGGCCAGCACGACGGAGACGATCAGCCGGTCGGCGAAGAAATTGTTCTCGAACCCGACTCCGCGCGCTGCGTAGGAAGCGTACCAGTTGCCCCAGACGGCGAACTGAATGCCGAGCGACAGGACCGCATGAAGGATCAGCTCGGTGCGCCGCCGGTGGTAGCGTTCGATATGGTTCAGCGCGCTCAGCAGATCGCGCTTGGCTTTTGTGTGGGACATCTCACATCTCCAAGATCATGCCCTCAGTATACGTCGCATGGAGCGGGGAAGTGTTCATATGGGAATTGCATTCCGGGCCTGGGAGAAAGCGCATGAGCCAGGAGGTGGATCGAACCCTGAGCCGAAAGTGGTTACGAAACCCTCAACCTGTGCGATAATGAATTGGAAAGTTGTTTACAGAAGTGCGCCCCGGTCGCCCTGAAACCGCATACTCGTCTCTCTGATGCCGCTCAAAGACGCTTACCGAGGGGTTCAGTGCGATAGGAGAATCGCGATGCCAGGACACGACATCATCGTCATCGGAGCCTCCGCCGGCGGCGTGGAAGCGCTCAAAGCGCTGGTGGCCCGGCTTCCCGAAGACCTGCCTGCATCCCTCTTCATCGTCTTGCATCTTTCACCCCATGGGACGAGTTTGCTGCCCAACATCCTGAATCGCGCGGGACCGCTGCTCGCCGTGCATCCGCAAGATAGGCAGCCTATCGAAAACGGCCGCATCTACGCCGCCCCTTCCGACATGCATCTGCTGGTCAAGAATGGCTATGTGACCTTGAGCCGCGGACCCCGCGAAAACGGCCACCGGCCCGCCGTCGATCCGATGTTTCGGACCGCGGCCCGCTACTACGGATCCCGGGTGGTTGGCGTCATCCTGTCCGGCACACTGGACGATGGGACCGCGGGGATGCTCGCCGTCAAGCTCCGGAACGGCGTGACGATCGTCCAGGACCCGGAGGAAGCGCTTTTCGCCGGGATGCCCAACAGCGCCATCGAGCACGTCAGCATCGATCATGTGGCGCGTATCGAGCAAATCGCCGAACTCCTCATCCAATACGCACATGAACCCGTGCCGTCTGATGCCAACACCGTCGTCAGCGACACCCTGGAGGTGGAGACCGATATGGCCGAACTGGAGGATATTCATCACGGCTCTGACCAACTGGGCAATCCCTCTGCTTTTGCCTGCCCGGAATGCGGAGGCGCGTTGCGGGAGATTCACCATAAGGGTCTGGTGCGTTTTCGCTGCCGGGTGGGCCACTCTTATTCGGCACAGACGCTCCTGGCCGAACAGTCGGACGCCGTCGAGGATGCGCTGTGGGTGGCGCTGCGCGCACTCGAGGAGTCTGCGTCTCTGAGCGATCGGCTGGCGGAACGATCTCGCGAACAAGGCCGCCACTTCGGCGAATCGCTTTTTGCAGAGCAGGCGGCCAGCGCCCGTGTCCGCGCGGAGGTCATCCGCCGTGCACTCCAGCGCGGCAGTTTGACCCTGAACGAGGAAAATGGGAAAATCAATCGTGAGCAGGCGATCGGGAATCTGGATATTGACTGATCCCGCCCTGACCTCGAACCGACCTAGAGTATTTGACGGCAAATGACAATGAGCAGCTCCACCCCACAGCAACTACCCCCTGACTTTGAGGCACTCCTCAGCTACCTGAAGCGTAGTCGCGGATTTGATTTTGCCGGATACAAGCGTTCCAGCCTGGAACGCCGGATTCAGCGCCGGATGCAGACGATCAATGTTGAGAATTATGTCGACTACATCGACTACCTGGAAGTGCATCCGAACGAGTTCAGTTTTCTCTTTGACTCGATTCTGATCAATGTCACTAACTTCTTTCGCGATGCCGTGATGTGGGAGCATATACAGAATGAGGTGATCCCGCAGATCGTTTCCGCGAAGCGCCTGGATGAGAGCATTCGTGTCTGGAGCGCGGGCTGCTCGACTGGCGAAGAGGCTTACACCATCGCCATCCTGCTGGCGGAGGCGCTGGGCACCGAGCAGTACCGCGAGCGGGTCAAGATCTACGCGTCGGATGTCGATGAGGATGCCCTGGCGCATGCGCGCCAGGCCACCTATAGCAACCGGGATATCGCCAACGTCCCGGCGGCGCTGGCCGACAAGTACTTTGAACGCACCGACAATCGCTGCATCTTTCGCAAGGATCTGCGGCGGGCGCTGATCTTTGGACGGCACGATCTGGTGCAGGATGCGCCAATTTCGCGAATCGATCTGCTGGTCTGCCGCAACCTGCTGATGTATTTCAACCCGGACACGCAGGCGAAGATTCTGTCGAAGTTCCACTTCGCCGTGAACGAAACCGGCTTCCTGATGCTCGGCAAGGCCGAGATGCTGTTCACGCACGCGAACCTGTTCCAGCCGGTCGATCTGCGCCGGCGGGTGTTCAAGAAGGTGCCGCGCATCACGCTGCGCGATCGGCTGCTGGTGATGGCGCAGTCCGGTGACAGGGAAGCGGCGAGTAACCTGTCGAAGCACGTGCGCTATCGTGAGGCGGCCCTGGATACCAACCCGGTGGCGCAGGTCGTGGTCGATCTGAATGGATTTCTGGTGCTGGCCAACGAGCGGGCGCGGTCGCTGCTCGCCTTGAGCCTGAACGATGTGTCCCGCCCATTTCAGGAGCTGGAAGTGACCTATCGGGTCCCGGAGCTGCGCACTCGCATCCAGGAGGTCGCCGCTGACCGCCGGCCGGTTCTGCTCAAGGAGGTGGAGTGGCAGACTTCCTCGGGCGATGTGCGCATGATTGAAGTGCAGGTCTTTCCCCTCTTCGAGAACGGCGGCACCTTTCTCGGCGTCAGCATCATCTTTGGTGATATGACCCGCTACAAGCGCCTTCAGGAAGAGATCGAGCACTCCAACCAGGAACTCGAAACGGCCTTCGAAGAACTCCAGTCGACCAACAAAGAGCTGGAGACGACCAATGAAGAGCTCCAGTCGACGGTCGAGGAGCTGGAGACGACCAACGAGGAACTCCAGTCGACCAACGAAGAGCTGGAGACCATGAATGAGGAGCTGCAATCCGCCAACGAGGAATTGCAGACCATGAACGAAGAACTGCGCCGCCGCACCGATGACTTGGACGAGGTTAACGGATTCCTGGAGTCGATTCTGACCAGCATGGGCGGCGCGGTCGTGGTCGTCGATCAGGACGTGCACGTGCAGGTCTGGAGCGAGAAGGCCGAAGATCTGTGGGGGCTGCGCGACAACGAAGCCGTGGGACGGAACTTCCTCAATCTGGAAATTGGCCTCCCGGTCGAGGGGATCAAGGGCACCATCCGCGCGATCCTGTCCGGCGAGAAAAAGAGCGACTCGATACAGCTCGAAGCCACAAACCGGCGCGGCAAGCGTATTCAGTGCAAGGTCACCTGCACGCCGCTTCTGAACAGCGGCGCCGACCCTATTCGCGGGGTGATCCTCCTGATGGAAGAGGTCGACAGTGCCACCGGACCATGACGAAAAATGATGAATTTACGCGCCGTGTGCATCGGGCTGAGCAGCATGTCGAACGGCTGAGTCAGCAGATCGATGCGCTGGACTCCAAGAGTTCAGAACGACGTATGCTCGCCGAAGCGCTGCTGGAACTGACCGGCGCGCTCGACGATTTGCGGACTGCCGACGACCAACTTGAAGAGCAGCATCAGACTCTCGTCGTCACCCGCGAAGCCCTGGAACAGGAGCGTGAACGCTTTCGCCATCTCTTCGATTATGCCCCGGATGGCCAGATCATCACGGATATCCGTGGGCGAATCCTGCGGGTCAATTCGGCGGCCAGTCTCTTGATGGAGGTGGATCCTCGTTTTCTGGTCAACAAACCCCTGGCGGTCTATATCGATCCGGAACACAAGCCGCTCTTCTGGAAGATGCTGCGAAATCTGCAATCCAGGACCATCTCCGAGGCAGGGGAAAGTGTCATTGAGTCACGCACGGGTATCAGCATCGAGGTCATGATCCAGGCCGTGCGCAGCGAGGCCCATGACGCCGATGAGATTCACTGGCACTTCCAGAACATCAGCGAGCAGCGGCATCAGGAGCAGGTCGAGCGCGATCAGTATTTCCGCACGACTTTCGAGAACACGACCGTCGGCATCGCCCACATTGGCAGCCGAGGGGAGTGGATTCGCGCCAATCAGCATCTGTGCGATCTGTTTGCCTGCACGCACGATGAGCTGATGCGTCTGACCTTCCGCGACTTCACACATCCCGATCAGCTTTCAGCCGCCGAGGAAACTCACCGTCAGTTGGTGACCGGCGAAAAAGACAGCGTGGTCGTCGAGCAGCGCTATCTGCGGCGCGACAAAGGTGTCTTCTGGGCCCTGGTCTCATACACGGCGGTTCGTTCCGCCCAGGGACTGTACCTGTACACCATTGCCGTGATCAACGACATCACCGACAGGCTGACAATTGAGGCGATCGAACGGGAACAGCGCGCCATCGCCGAGGTGCTGCGCGACACGGCGCTGCTGTTGACGCGCACGCTGAACCTGCCAACGATCATCGACACCATTCGTGAAAGTATCGGGCGGTTGGTTCCCCACGACTTCGCGGTCGTGCTGCTGACGGACGGAGAACGCGCCTCGGTGATGGAGCCGAACGAGGCGCCGACGCCGTTGGCACAGGACGGCAACGGAATGGTCCGAACCCTGTCATGGCGCATCGCCGATATCCCGGTCCTGCAGTCGATGTTCGAAACTCAGTACCCGATTGTCGTGCCCCAGTGGCAGGACGACAGCGACATGACGACCGCTTTGGATCTGAAGTCGATGCGCTCGTTCGTCGGCGCGCCTATCGTCGTGCGATCCGACGTGCTGGGGTTCGTGCTGCTGTACTGCCGGCAGGTCGGCTTTTTTGGAGAGCAGCACGCCCAACTGCTGAAAGTCTTTGCCTCGCAGGCGGCGAGCGCGGTTCAGAATGCCCGCGCCTATGAACAGGCGCAGACACTGGCCGTGATCGGCGAGCGCCAGCGCCTGGCACGTGAACTGCACGACGCGGTCTCGCAGACCCTGTTTTCGGCCAGTATCGTGGCCGAAACGCTGCCACGGCTCTGGAAAAGTATCCCGACCCGGTTGAAAAACAGCTCGGCCAGCTGCAAGTGCTGACGCGCGGCGCGCTCGCCGAGATGCGCACCTTACTGCTGGAGCTTCGTCCCGACAAGCTGCCGCATATCAACATGCCCACGCAGCTCCAGCAGCTCACCGATGCGCTGAAGGCTCGAAAGCACATCAACATCCGGTTGGAAACCCGGGACACCCAGCTTACGCCGATCGAGGTGCGCATCGCCCTCTACCGCATCGCACAGGAAGCGCTGAACAACGTCGCCAAACATGCCGAGGCCACAGAACTGCTCGTCCAGTGGGAGGCCAGTGCCACCCAGGCGCGGCTCGTCGTCCAGGACAATGGCAATGGTTTCCGAATCGACGAACAGGCGGGGGCCAATAACTTTGGCCTGCAATCCATGAAGGAACGCGCACAGCAGATTCAAGCGGATTTCCACGTAAGAAGCGCACATGGACGAGGCACCACCATCCGGGTGAAGTGGAAGGCGCTGGGTCAGGAGAGGTAGACTCGCGGCGCGAACCGCAAGCCAGGAGGCCGCCGCATGAAAATTCGCCAGGAGATCCCCATCAAGTCGTTTTCGATCTGCGCCTACCTGTGGCGCACCGCAGCGGGTGGGCCGCAGGTCCTGGTGCTGCTGCGCACCTCGAAGAATCTGAACAACACGTGGCAGATGGTGTCCGGCCGGTTGGAAAAGGACGAAACGGGCTGGCAGGCGGCGCTCCGCGAGATCGAAGAAGAGACGGGACTGAAACCCGACCGCTTCTACTCCACGGACAAAGTCGAATGCTTCTACGCGCCGGACCAGAACTGCATCAGTGTCGTCCCCGTGTTCATCGGCTTTGTCGATACGCCGCAAGAAGTACGCCTCTCTGATGAACACAGCGACTACCGCTGGATCTCCCCCGAGGAGGCGGAGGCGTATCTGAGCTTCGACCAGCAGGTCGAGATGGTGCAGTACCTTCGCGAGCGGTTTGTCGATCGGGAGCCAAAGCCGCTGCTCAGAATCCCGGTGCCGTGAACTCCTGGAGGGTGAAGCGCGGGTCCGGCGCACGGGTGACCAGCGCGGCGAGGTGATCGGGCAGGGGGGTGAAGCTGACGATCGACCAGTGCGTATCGTCGCTGTTAAATTCGTCGCCGTCGTTTGGCCGAAAGACCGCCTGGTCTTCGAGCGGGAACGGGATGGTCAGTGGGCCGAACAGCCCCACGCCGAGCGCCTTGAGATAGGCTTCCTTGCGCGTCCACAAATGAAAGAACAGCCGGCGCTGCTCGTCCGGCGGGGCGTCGCGCAGCAGGGCGAACTCCGCAGGGGCGAAGTACTGCTCGGCGATGGGCAGGATTTCGACCTCGCGCCGGGTGTCTTCCAGATCGACCCCCAGCGGATGGATGCGATCGATGGCGCACAGCATGACCCGATCGGTGTGGGCCAGGTTGAACTGCACGTCACTGCCGGGGAGGTAGGGTTTCTGGCGCTCCCCGGCGGCGATGACGAGCCGTTCCGGCGGCTGCCCGGTCGCTGCGGCGAGCATCAGCCGGAGCTGACCGCGACCCGCGACATAGCGGTCGCGCAGTTCGGAGGTGCGATAACGCGCCGCTCGTGCGTTTTCTTCGGCGCTCAGCAGGGCAGCGCAGCGGCTGAGCAGGTCGGCGGGCAGATCGAGCGGCGCGCGCCAGACGGTGATCAAGGTCAGGCTCCCGGCGGACGGCAGCCAGGACCCATCATACCGCGTGGGGGGGCCGGGGGGGGGCCCCCGCCCCCGCCGCCCCGCGCCAAAAAGCCTGTTATGATTGTTGCAACTGAGCAGATAGGTCCGGCGGCAGCCGCTGCCGCAGCATAAACCATGACGGAATACGAGCGAATTGTCCAGGCCGTTCGAGAGCACGGCGAACGCATGACCATTCAGCGACAGATGGTCATCGAAGCGGTGACTTCGACCGGTGCGCATATGACCATACAGGACATCAGCGCCGCCATCCGATCGCGCCACAACGGTCAGTCGCTCCCGGAGCCGACGATCTACCGCATCCTCCAGCGGCTGAAGGAGCTGGAGCTCATCTCGCAGACGGATATGGCCGAGTCCGGCATCGTCTACCAGGTTATTCATGCGCCACGGCATCACCACCTGATTTGCCTGCGCTGTGGCGTGACACAGGAAGTGCCAGATTCGCTTTTCGATCCCCTTCGCCGCCAACTGAAAGCCGACTACCAGTTTCAGGCCCGCATCGACCACATGGCGATCTACGGTTACTGCGCCGCCTGCGCAGGGCATCACGACGCAAACGGCTGAACCTCATCTCAATCCGCTGAACCTCATTCCATTGAAACCCATGCGGATGCCGCGCCTGCCATTCTTCGCGCAGGATGCCATAACCCAGCGAGTCGTAGTGTTCGCCACCGACGATGCGCGCCTTGCGAAAGCGGCCTTCGAGCGTGAACCCCAGCCGGGTCGCCAGCGCCATCATCCCCGTGTTGCCTGACCAGGTTTGCAGATCGAGGCGCACGATGGGAGGTAAGGACTGGAAGAGGTAATCTGTCCACAGGCCGAGCGCTTCAGTGCCGTACCCTTGCCCCCACAGCGCCGGATCGTAGATGACGATGCCGGCGGCCAGCCAGTTCGTCTCCTTGCTGATCCAGTAACGCGAGACCATGCCGATCAGGCGGTCCTGCGCTGTCTCGGCGATGGCCAGATTCTGCCGGGGAGCGGCCAGGACGCCGTCCTCGATGCGCACCCGCATGCGCTCGATGATGCCGGGGATTTCTTCGGCGCTGGCATGGCCATAATAGGGTCCGTCGAGGTCCTGCCAGCGATGCCCCGGCTGCTGCCAGTGCGCGTATGCCTCCAGATCGTCCAGAGTCCAGTCTCGCAGTCGCACGCGGCTGCCTTCCAAAACGACGCGATCCATGATTGTCCCACAGGGAGAGATGAGATACACCGTGACGATCATACCGCATCCGGGTGCATACGGGATTGAGGCGGCGGGCGAACACAGGGTCGCCCTACGAGCTTTAGGATGTGGGGACGACCAGTGTGTCGTCCCGCATGAATGTAGAGCCTGCCCCAAGATCCGAATACACCCCGCATCCATGCCGGGTTTGGGGGGGGGGTTCGGACCGCCCGCCCCCCCGGGGGCCGGGGCCCGGGGCCCCCGCCGCCCCCCCCCCCCCCCCCCCCCCCCTTGTTTGCCCTGATCCGATTCTAGTGTGATATTTTCGATATTTCGTGTATAATACTTGTTGTGAGGAGTATTAAGAGCTTCCAGACAGGTTAAGTACGTCCTTGCCTGTTTTGACTTCTCATCCCGCATGGTTTGTTGATGCCTGATGAATCTTCATTGTCTTAAGTAAGATTCAGGCCCCGCTTGCTCACCAGACAAAACCCTAGACAACCCTTAACGAATCCGTTCGAGTTCTATGAAGGAGTTGTATTATGGGCGACAAGCGCACTCGCAAGAAGTCAGAAAAGATCAGTCCTCCAGTGGTCGAAACGCCGGATTCGGGTCAGGAACTACCAACTCTTCTTCCCAGGATCGCTCCAGTCTCCATTTCTGACAATCTGCCCACATGGTCACATCAACGGGCAGTACAACACGAATACCATCGTCAGGAGCGCGTCCGAAGCAAGCAAAACAACTATCGATCGAAGAAAATCTAGGCAGGTTCGCGAAACAAACCAACGGCTGATGCGCGGTAGCGCGTCCCTGCGGCATGTGATTTTTGTCGGGGCGTCCGTTGAAAACGTGCGTTAACTTGCTTGGAAATCCGTGTGGGCAACCTCTGCGTTGTCCACACTGGATTCAGGCACTTCGATTCTCTTGAGCACTCATGAAAAGGGTCACAGACAGCGATACTAGGTCAACCTGGGTGCGCATGTAGAGTGATCTCGACGAAAGCCAGAACCACGCTTATCGATGCTGCGGGTGACACCACCGTCATCAGGGATTACCTTCAGACGCTGCAGACCGAAACCGAGCGATCCGCCAGCAACGACGAACATGAAAACTTCAGGATCCCATCAGGCAACCTGGGACGAGTCGGCGGATGAGAACGGGAATGTCCGCGGTGGAGTCGCAGCCCTGCTGAACGCAGTGAATGCGCAGGTTGTCGAACCATCTCTAACTGCTGCCTGACTGCGGTCGCATGCCCAAACCCGCTCGCGAATTCGATTAGAGACACAGTCACCAGGCTTTTTCTGCCCAGACCGAATGGGGATGGATGTGATCGACCAGAGCATGAGGATAACGAGTATAGAAGGATCGCGAATGACTCAGTATAACGGAATGAATTCACCGATCAAGCGTATCGGATTCATCGGCAATCATTTACCGCGCCAGTGTGGGATTGCCACATTTACAACCGATCTGTGCGAAGCCATTGCGACAGAATTCAGCGAAACAACGTGCATTGTTCTGCCTGTCAACGACACCGCCGACGGCTACGTCTACCCGCCTAGTGTCCGCTTTGAAATCGCAGAAAGAGACATTGCCTCTTATCGTCGCGCGGCAGATTTTCTGAATATCAACAACGTCGATATTGTCAGCTTGCAGCATGAATATGGGATTTATGGCGGACCAGCAGGGAGTCATATTCTTGCCCTGTTGCGAGATTTGCAGATGCCGATCGTCACAACACTGCACACGATTCTGGAGCATCCCAATCCCGATCAGTCTCGGGTGCTGCAAGAAGTGACCTCGCTGTCCGCACAGGTAATCGTCATGAGTGAGCGGGGGATCGACTACCTGAAGCAAATTTACGGGGTCCCAGCTCAGAAAATCACTTACATTCCCCACGGTATTCCCGACGTGCCATTCACTGACTCCAGCTTTCACAAGGATCTGTTTGGGGTCGAAGGAAAAATGGTGCTGCTTAGCTTTGGATTGTTATCCAGGGGTAAGGGAATCGAAGATGTCATTGCTGCGCTCCCTGCCATCGTTGCTCAGCATCCTGATGTCGTCTATCTCGTCCTTGGCGCAACCCATCCTCATGTCATACGAAACGAAGGCGAAGCCTATCGCCTGTCTCTACAGCGCCTGGCACGCGATAAGGGTGTTGAAGGCAACGTCATTTTCTTCAACCGCTTCGTGACGCTGGCGGAACTCAATCAGTTCATAAGCGCAGCGGATATTTACCTCACCCCCTACCTGAATCCAGCGCAGATTACCTCTGGCACGCTTGCCTATACTCTTGGCGCCGGCAAAGCCATCATCTCGACTCCTTACTGGTATGCCGAAGAAATTCTCGCCGATGAGCGCGGGGTGCTCATCCCCTTCAACGATTCAGGAAGTCTCGCAGAGGCGGTGATTGATCTGCTGGACAACGAAGCCAGGCGTGATGCGATGCGTAAACGGGCCTATATGTTTGGCCGCCAGATGATCTGGCCGGAGGTCGCACATCGCTATATGGAGAGTTTTGAACGCGCCCGAGCAAAACGGACGCATGCATCCCCGTCCAGCCTGGTGATCAAACCTTTGGATCAGCGCCCTGGTGAGTTGCCGCCTCTTAAACTTGACCATCTACAGCACATGACGGATGACACCGGCATCCTTCAGCATGCCACATTCATCGTTCCCAATTATCATCACGGTTACTGTACTGACGACAATGCGCGTGCCTTGATTGTCACCACCTATCTTGCAGAACTGGAACTCGGCAATGGCCAATCGCTCTCCCTGGGAACCCGATATCTGGCCTTTGTCACGTATGCCTTCAACGATGAGACCGGCCGCTTTCGCAATTTTATGGACTACCAACGGCATTGGCTGGAAGACAATGGATCAGAAGACAGCCATGGTCGTACCTTGTGGGCGTTAGGCACGGTGATAGGGCGTTCGAATATGCCCGCCCTGACCAGTATGGCGAGCCAATTATTCGAACGCGCCTTGCCGGCCGTCCTTGAGTTCACCAGCCCGCGTGCATGGGCATTTGCGTTGATTGGAATTCACGAATACTTGCAGAGATTTGACGGCGATCGCCTGATCGGTCAAATCGGTGCTGAACTGGCTGAGCGATTGCATACCTTGTATCAGGCCAACCGCACCGATCAATGGCACTGGTACGAAAAAGAACTGGCATATTGTAATGCCGTACTTCCGCATGCTCTGCTGATCTGCGGCGAGTGGCTATCGAATGAGGCAATGACGTCCGCCGCGCTGGAGTCGCTGAATTGGCTGGTGGGCGCACACGGCGTCGGTACGCCGAGCGCGCATTTTGTGCCCGTCGGTTCCAATGGTTTCTATCAACAGGGGGGTGAACGCGCCAGGTTCGACCAGCAGCCCGTTGAAGCACAGGCGATGGTTTCCGCTTCACTGGAAGCCTATCGATTGACCGGCGCCGCATACTGGCGCTCAGAAGCCCAACGTGTTTTTGAGTGGTACCTGGGTCGAAACGATCTCAATCTATCCGTCTATGATCCGACAACCGGCGGTTGTCGGGATGGACTGCATCCTGACCGGGCGAATGAGAATCAAGGCGCTGAATCGACCCTGGCATTTTTGCAGTCCTCGTTAGAATTGCGACTGGCGGACAACATCTTACAAACAACGCACCAGCTGAAAGGAGAATTGGTGACCTGATGGCTAAACTCACCCTGCCTCATCCCAACGTCAAACGCAACCGAGATAAGCTCGTTGGGGATTCTTCACGTGTCATTGCCCGGCCACTTCTTCCGGAGGATCCGCAGCGTATTGCCAGAATCATTCAACGCGTGATCGATCTGCCGGATGCAACCGCCGATGAATTGCGGGCGCGGGTGATGACTGATTTTGCTGACCGGCACAAAGATATCCAGGCCATTTTTGCCCGACACTTGAATAAGGTCAAAGACTACCTGCCTGCTGATGGGGTGCTTACCGAGACGAAGAAAGCGCTCATTGGCGCTTATTTCACCATGGAGTATTCCATTGAGTCGGCTGCCTTGTTCAACCCCTCGATCGTGCCTCACCCTGACCAAAGCGGCGTAGTGGAAGGCAGTCTTCGCTTTGTGATGAGCCTGAGAGCAACAGGCGAAGGCCATTTGTCCTCCATCGTGTTTCGTACCGGACTGCTGGACTCACACAACACACTTCTGGTCGATCCCATTAGCCACTATGTCGTCACCCCGGAGCTTCACCTGGATGCGGTTTACGATCTGAATCTATTCCGGTTGACGCTTCAGGAAATGGGCGCCGATAACGAGGTCACGCGTTATCTTCTCAACCAACTGCATGGCAGTTTCTCATATTATGGCTTGCAGAGGAGCATCGAGTCGCTTCGTGCAGACCCTCGCTTTCCCGTGAAACGTCAAAACAAGTCACTTGAGGTTATCTCCTGGCTGGCGAATTCCAATTACGAGATTTATTTCGAGCCGAATCACCTGATGTCTGAACGGGTTATCTTCCCTACCTCGAAAACGGAAAGTCGTGGCATTGAAGATGCTCGCTTCGTCCAGTTCTTCAATGATGATGGTCAGGTGATGTACTATGCGACCTATACAGCGTATAACGGTGTGAACATTCTTCCCCAGTTGCTTGAAACGAGGGATTTCGTCAACTTCAAAATATCGACCTTGAACGGCAAAGCGGTTCAAAACAAAGGCATGGCGCTGTTCCCACGAAAGATCCGGGACCGCTATGTCATGCTGTCGCGCCAGGATGGCGAGAATAACCGCATTATGTTCTCTGACAATATTCACTTCTGGCATGAATCTATGATCATTCAGGAACCCAGTCACCCCTGGGAATTCATCCAGCTTGGAAACTGTGGATCTCCCCTTGAAACCGAGCAAGGTTGGATTGTCCTGACTCATGGGGTAGGACCCATTCGCCAGTATTCGATAGGGGCTATCCTGCTCGATCTTGAAAACCCGGCAAGGATCATTGCCTACCTGGAGGAGCCGTTGCTCGTGCCTCATAAAGAGGAACGTGAGGGTTATGTGCCGAATGTCGTGTATTCGTGTGGATCACTGATCCACAATCATGAATTGGTCATCCCCTATGCAATGTCCGATGTGATGTCGGGAACGGCGACAGTGCGCGTCGATGAATTGCTGGCTGGCATGCGAAGGATCGAGGACAGTTAGCCGCCCAAAGCCATGCGTATGTCATTCCTGCCACGCTTCACGCAGGATGCCATAGCCCGGCGCGCGCCACCCTATACGAGTATTAATTCCACCAGTTGTAGGCTGATATGCCCAGGCGGTCGATGGCCGGGGCATTGTGCAGCATCTGCGCCGCGACGAGCGCTTCCGCGCACCTGCCAGGACTGCGCTTGATCGCGAGCGATTTCAGGCAGTCGTTCAAGTAGTGCTTGAGCGAGCATCCGGACCTCTCCTCAAATGGACTCTCTTCTGCGTACGACCCCACGGCATTCGGGCAGATTCCCTGCCCTGATTGCGAAATAGGCCCAAGGACTCCGCAAGATCGGCCACCTGGCCCATCTCACTTCTTGACCTTTGCTTAACATTCTCTTAAAATAGATTTAACAATCGAGGCTGGACCTAGTGTTTGTATAGGCATACCCATGGCGGTATTGAGTTTAGCGGCCATCCTCATCCTGACTTTTGCTTTCGGATATCTGAACGGCCTGAATGGCGCCGGAAGCATCGTCGCGACGATGATCTCCACCCGGGCGCTCAAGCCCAGCACTGCAAAGCTTCTGACGATCCTGTGTCTGTGCATCGGACCCTTCATCTTCGGCCTGGCCGTCACCGGCTCGATCAGCGTCAACCTGGTGCGCTGGTATGCCGTGACCACGCCGGTCATGATCGCAGCGCTCGCCGGCGCCGTCGGTTGGATTGGCTTCGCGGCCTGGCTCAAGATTCCGTGCAGCGCCACGCAGGCCTTCATCGGCAGCCTGGTCGGCGCGGTGTGGGCCGGGTTCGGCGCGCAGGCGATCATCGCCGACGGCGTGCTGCGGTCGATGGCGGCGCTCTTCCTGTCGCCCGTGCTCGGCATTGTCGCCGGGTACTTCATCGTCAAGCTCTCCTACCGAGCCAGCCTCACCGCGACCCCGCGCGTGAATCGCTGGTTCAGGAACGCACAGGTGCCGATGAGTCTGCTGGTGGCGCTGTCGTTCGGCTCGAATGACGGTCAGAAGCTGATGGGCATCCTGGCACTCGGTCTGGCCGCTACCAGCGGCAGCGATTACTCGGTGCCGTACTGGGCGGCGGCGTTCAGCGCCGTGGCGATGGCCGTGGGCACGATGGTCGGCAGCCAGCGCGTCAGCCACAAATTGGGGAAGCAGTTGTGCAGCGTTCAGCCGATCCACGGGTTTGGCGCGCAGACCGCATCCGGTATCGTCATCTTCAGCGCCTCCCTGTTGGGCAGTCCGGTCAGCGGCTCGCAGGTGATCGCCTCTGCCATTGTCGGCGCGGGCAGCGCAGAACGGCTGCGTCACGTCCGCTGGGGGGAGTTCCGCCAGATTCTCCGCGCATGGTTGTTTACGATTCCCCTTTCCGCGCTGGTGGGGGCGGTCGTCTATCTGCTCATGCACGGGCTGTTTACATGAAGCTGACGTCGCCCTTCAAAACATTTCCGTTCAAATGGACGAGAACCCGTAAGCCCGACCCGTTTCTGACGGCGCTGCTCGATCAAACCCAGCAGGTGATCGAAGGCGCGAAGGCCGTCCTGACCTATATGGACGAGCCGACCGGCCAGAATGCCCGGCAGGTGTACCTGATCGAGAAGGATGCCGACGAGGTCCGCCGCTTGCTGATCGTGCAGCTCAAGCGAGCGTTTATCACGCCGATCGACCGTGAGGATCTGTTTGGCCTGTCGCGAGCCATCGACGACGTGCTCGACTATCTTTTCTCGCTGGTGCGCGAGATGCACCTGCTCAAAGTGCCGCCGAACGAGCACCTCAAACGTATGGCCGAGGTACTGGCGCAGTGCGCCGGTGAACTGCACCAGGCGATCGCGCATATGGAGCATCAGGCCGACCGGGCCATCGAGCATTCGGTGCGCGTGCGCCGCCTGGAAAATGAAATGGATAAGCGTTACGTGGCTGCGCTGAAGGATCTCTACGAAAAGGTCGAGACGTCCGAAGAGGTCGTGACGGTGCTGAAGATGCGCGAGATCTACCGCCACATGATTCACGCGGCGAACAGCGCCGAACAGGCTGCCAACCTGATCAACGACGTGCTGGTCAAGCTCACATAACCGCTTGCGAATGTTAAGGTGGCCGCTATAATCGGTTAAAGTGTTTAAGAGGAGGTTAAGTTACGTTGAAGAAGCTAGCATTTGCACTCACTGTACTGCTGCTCCTGGTCACCCTGCTGCCCGTAGTGGCACAGGAAGACACTCTCACCGTGCTCTGCACCCCGCAGGAAGACTGGTGCGTCGCCATGACGCAGGCGTTCCAGGAAGAGACCGGGATTGCGACGAGCTACGTCCGCCTGTCCTCCGGCGAGTCCCTGGCCCGCATCCGCGCCACGGCTGACAATCCCGATTTCTCGGTGTGGTGGGGCGGTCCTGCCGACGCATTCATTGCCGGCAATGAAGAAGGATTGCTGGAAGCCTACGAGTCCCCGAATGCCGAACTGATTGACCCCGCCTACCTGGGCGCCGACAACAGTTGGGCCGGCGTCTATGTCGGCGCGCTGGGCTTCTGCTCCAACGTCGAACTGCTGGAAGAACTGGGCCTGGAAGCGCCGAATTCGTGGGAAGATCTGCTGGACCCGGCGCTGGGAGGCAATGTCGCCATGGCCCACCCCGCGACTTCCGGCACGGCCTTCACCGCTTTTTGGACAATGGTCACGCTGAAGGCGGATGAATTGGAAGCTGCTGCGGCCGGCACCGGCTACGACGACAGCGGCGCGCCCACGCAGGAAGCGATCGACTCCGCGTTCGAATACTTCACAGCGCTGCACCAGAACATCCTCCAGTACACCCGCTCCGGCTCGGCTCCTGGGCGCATGGCCGGCACCGGCGAGGTGGCCGTGGCCATCATCTTCTCGCATGACTGCGTGAAGCTCCAGGTCGAAGGCTTCGAGGGCATCGTCGTCAACACGTTCCCCGAAGAGGGCACCGGCTACGAGATCGGCGGCATGGCCATCATCAAGAATGCGCCGGAACCTGAGTCGGCCCGGATGTGGTTCGATTGGGCGCTGACCGCGGATGCGCAGGCGATCGCCCAGACCGTGAACTCGCTCCAGCTTTCGACCAATCCTGAGACTCCCGTGTCGGACCTGTCGGTCAATCTGTCCGAGGTGAACCTGGTGGAATACAACTTTGCCGCCGCCGGGGCGAACCGCACGGCGCTGGTCGAGCGCTTCGACGCCGAGGTCGCGCCGACCCCGGTCGAGTAGTCTTCTCTCAAAACAGCGCGGGGACGTTCACCAGAACGTCCCCATTTGTTATTTCAGGACGCTTCATTGAACCAACTGAGACGCACCCTCAAGGACTTTTCGCGCACCTTCCGGGACCCTGTGCTGGCGATCGGCCTGCTGATCGCCGTGCTGTTTGTCGTGGTGACCATCCTGCTGCCACTGCTGTCGATGATCGCAACCGGTGTTTCGGGCGAAGGGCTCACCGATCTCCAGCGATTCGTGACTGACCCGGTCTACCTGAACATCATCCGCAATACGATCGTGCTGGGCCTGACGGTGGCCATCGGCGGGACGCTGCTCGGCTTTCTTTTTGCCTACGTACAGGTGAAAGTGAAAGCGCCATTCAAAGGCTTCATGCACATCATCGCTCTGGTGCCGATCATCTCCCCGCCTTTCGCCCTGGCCAGCGCCATCATTCTGCTCTTTGGCCGCAATGGCCTCATCACGCGCGACATCTTTGGCACGCGCTGCCTGTGGGGCGAGGGGCGCGGCTGTAACGACATTTATGGGCTGGACGGCCTGACACTCGTCCTGGCCCTGTCGCTGTTCACCGTCGCCTACATGAACCTGAAAGGCATGCTGGAGGCGCTTGACCCGGCGCTGGACGAGGCGGCCACCAATCTGGGCGGCAGCAAGTGGCACATCTTCCGCACGGTCACCGTTCCGATGCTGGTCCCGGGCATTGCCGGCTCCTTCCTGCTGCTGTTCGTCGAGGCGATCGCCGACCTTGGCAACCCCCTGGTGCTGGGCGGCAACTACGAGGTGTTGGCCACGCGCATCTACGTCTCAATCGTCGGCCTGTTCGACACCAACGCGGCAGCGGCGCTGTCGATCGTCCTGCTCATCCCGTCGCTGACCGTCTTCATGGTGCAGCGCTACTGGATCAACCGGGCATCGGTAGTCTCCGTGACCGGCAAGCCGACGGGCAAGCCCCAGCAGATCGATCACCCGGTGGTGCGCTGGGTGTTGTTCGCCATGGTCATGGCGGTCTGCCTGCTGATTGTCGCCATCTACGGGACGATCTTCGTCGGTGCGTTCACCGAAGTGCTGGGGGTCAACAATTCGTTCACCCTGTCCCACTTCGACTTCGTGATCAACGGCTATGGCGCGGAAGCGATGACCGACACCACCATTCTGTCGTCGATCGCCACGCCCATCGCCGGCTTGCTGGGCATCTTCATCGCCTTCCTGGTCGTGCGCAAGCCGTTCCCCGGCCGCGGCACCCTCGACTTTGCGACGATGCTCGGCATCGCGCTGCCCGGCACTATCCTGGGTATCGGCTACGTGATTGTCTTCAACAACCCGTGGGAGATCACGCTGCCCATTGGCGACCCACCGACGGTGATCACCCTCTTACCCAAACTGGCGGGAGGGCGCGGCCTGCTGGGCGGCGCGCTGGCCATCATCCTGGTGTATATCGTGCGCAGCGTCCCGGCGGCGCTGCGATCTGGCGTGTCGCTCCTATCGCAGATCGACCCGGCTATCGAAGAAGCCTCGACCAGCCTGGGGGCCGACAACGCGCAGACCTTCCGGCGCATCACCCTGCCGCTGATCCGGCCGGCATTTTTGTCTGGCCTGATGTATGCCTTCGCCCGTTCGATGACGACGATCTCCGCCATCGTCTTTCTGACCACCCCGCAGACGAAGATCATGACGGCGCAGATTCTGAACGAGGTCGAGAACGGACGCTTCGGCAATGCTTTTGCCTACTGCGTCATCCTTATTCTGATCGTGCTGATTTCAATCGGTATCCTGACGGTGCTGGTGGGTGGCTCCAGTTCGGCTAGCCGCGGTCTGCAAGGAGGAGCCTGATCATGAACAACACCCCTACCAGTCTGCGTCTCGATAAGGTGGTCAAAAAGTTTCCATCACGCGATGGCAGCGGCGAGTTCACCGCGGTCGAACAGGTGTCGCTGGAGATCAACAAAGGTGAATTTGTCACTCTGCTGGGACCATCCGGCTGCGGCAAGACGACCACCCTGCGCCTGGTTGCCGGGTTCGAGTCGCCGACCTCCGGCAAGATCTACCTAAATGGCAAGGACATTACGTCGCAGCCGCCGAACAAGCGCGATATGGCCATGGTGTTCCAGAGCTACGCGCTCTTCCCGCACATGACGGTCTTCGACAACGTGGCCTATGGCCTGCAAATCAAGCGGCTGTCCAAGGCGGATATTCAGACCAAGGTGCGCTCTACGCTCGATCTGATGGGGTTGGGTGCCCTGGCCCACCGCCGCCCGAACCAGCTTTCCGGCGGGCAGCAGCAGCGCGTGGCTCTGGCGCGGGCGCTGGTCATGGAGCCGAGCATTCTGCTCTTCGACGAGCCGCTGTCGAACCTGGACGCCAAACTGCGCGTGCAGATGCGCAGCGAGATCCACCAGCTTCAGCGTCGCCTGAACATCACCAGCGTCTACGTCACACACGACCAGGACGAGGCTATGGCGCTCTCCGACCGCATTGTGGTGATGAACGCCGGCCGGATCGAGCAGATGGGGCAGCCCGAAGAAATCTACCGCTATCCCACCACCCGGTTTGTCGCCGACTTCATCGGCCGGGCCAACTTCTTCGAGTCGAGCGTCGACGGCATCGAAAACGGCTGCGCGCTGGTCCAGATGTTCGGCAAGACGCTGCGCATCCCCCTGCATCAGACGACCTTCCGCGCCGGCGAAAAAGTCACGGCCATGATGCGCCCCGAGGCGGTCAAGCTGGCCGCCGACCCGACCCTGAAGCAGGTCAAAATCGAGCAGGTCATGTACCTGGGGTCGGAAGTCGAGTACACCATCGCCTTCGATGGACAGGTCTGGGCCGTATCGGATAGCGATCCGCGCGCCGGACGCGCCTTTGCCGAGGGGGATATGGCCGGCGTAACGGTCATCGACGATGCTGTGCACCTCCTGAAGACGGAGAGCTGAGCGCCGCACCGAGCGTGTTGGCAGAGTCGCGATGCGGCGGTTTTTCCGGGAGCACACTCGGGTGCTCCCCTGCGATCACAAATCTTTCACGCGCACCGGCGCGAGGGTGGACCCACGTGTCCACCCGTAGTGGCAAGTGTCCCTGGTCCGCTCACACGTTATATCCAATCCGCTTTTCCGGCCGTCCCTTTCCGCGTTACACTGATGCCCATAATTCGAATGCACGGCATGAATGCAACACGGAGATAGACGACTATCATGAAGACACAGCCGCTCGGCAAAACCGGCATCGAAGTCAGCGCGCTCTGTCTGGGCGCGATGTATTTCGGCAGCCGCAACGACACCGCCACCTCCCATCGCATCCTCGACGCGTACCTCGACGCGGGTGGGACGTTCATCGATACCGCCAATATCTACGCCTGGTGGGTGGAAGGGTTCCACGGCGGCGAGAGCGAGATCCTGCTCGGCGAATGGATGCAGGCCCGCGGCAACCGCGACAAGCTGTTCATCGCCTCCAAAGTGGGCTTCGGTTATGGCGAGGTTCCGAAGCGCCTGCGAGCCAGCGACATCGAGCAGGAGTGCGACAAGAGCCTGCGGCACATGAAGATTGACACTATCGATCTCTACTACGCCCATGTCGACGACCGCACGACGCCCCTGGAAGAGACAATGGAAGCCTTCGACCGTCTGGTCAAGGCGGGCAAGGTGCGCTTCGTCGGTGCCAGCAACTACCTGGCATGGCGTCTGGAAGAAGCCCGTTGGGTGAGCGAGTCGCACGGCTGGCAGCCGTTCTGCTGCGTCCAGCAGCATTACACCTATCTGCGCCTGCGGCCGGGGATGAACGTCGCCCCGCAGGAGATGGTCAACGACGACCTGCTGGACTGGGTGAAGGCGCGCGGGAGTACGCTGCTGGCTTACAGCGTCCTGCAATCCGGCGCCTACTCGCGCTCCGACCGGTCCGTGCGCAAGGAATTGCACTTCGACGACAATACTCGCCGGCTGGAGACGCTGCGCGCCGTCGCTCAGGAGACGGGCGCGACCGTCAATCAGGTCATCCTCAAGTGGATGCTCGACCGCTCGATCATCCCGCTGATTGCCGCCAGCAGCGAGGAACAACTGGCGGAGAACCTGGGCGCGCTGGAGGTCCACCTCAGCGCCGAGCAGACTGAACGGCTGAATCGAGCGGGGACGGAATAACATGCGCATTGTCATCATCGGCGGCAGCGGCCACATCGGCACCTATCTGGTCCCGATGCTGGTCGAGAGCGGGCACGAGGTTATCAACGTCACGCGCGGGCAGCGCGATCCGTATCTGCCGCACGGCGCCTGGAAGCAGGTCCGGCAGATCGCCGCCGACCGTGACGCGGAGGACCGGGCAGGGACGTTCGGCGCGCGCATTCGCGATCTGGAGCCGGAGGTCGTCGTCGACCTGATCTGTTTCACCGAGGACAGCAACCGCCAGATCGTCGAGGCGCTGCGCGGCCGGGTCAGCCATTTTCTGCACTGCGGCACGATCTGGGCGCACGGCCATAGTACCACTGTGCCGGCGACGGAAGATCAGCCTCGCCAGCCGTTCGGCGAGTACGGCATCCGGAAGTGGGCGATCGAGTCGACATTACTGAGCGAGGCGAGGCAGGGGCGGTTTCCCGCCACGGTGCTGATGCCGGGCCACATTGTCGGACCGGGCTACGCGCCACTCAACCCGGCCGGGCACTTCAACCCGGCGGTCTTCGGCCAGATCGCGCGCGGCGAGCCTTTGACCCTGGCCAACCTCGGTCTGGAGACGGTGCATCACGTCCACGCGTCGGACGTGGCCCAGGCTTTCTACAAGGCCATGACCCGTTGGAGCACCAGTGTGGGCGAAAACTTCCACACCGTGTCGCCGGCGGCGCTCACCCTGCGCGGCTATGCTGAGGCGATGTACGCCTGGTTTGGCCCGACGCCCTCCCTGAGCTATCTGCCCTGGGAAGAGTGGCGCAAGACGGTCAGCGAGGGGGAGGCCTCCGCCACCTGGGATCACATCGCCCACAGCCCGAATGCCAGTGTCGAGAAGGCGCGCCGGCTGATCGGCTACGAGCCGCGCTACTCGTCCCTGGCGGCGGTGCAGGAGGCGGTGGGGTGGTTGATCGCGCAGGGCGTCGTGAAGGTTTGATTTCCCCTTCCTGTGCAGATTGCAGGCGAAAGATCGGCAATCTGCACAGGAAACTTGAAACGTTTGACAAGCCCCTCATTGCTGGATAATCTTGAGCAGCATTACAAAACATTACAGTTGTGCAACCCCTACTCTCAATTCAAGGATGGCGTCCATGAGTAATCGTTTTCTGCAAGTTCTGATCCTGGCCATCGGTTTGCTGGTGCTGTTTGCCGTGCCGGTGAGCTTTGCGCAGGATGAGAACGTTCTCCTGTATGGCGGCAACCAGGATATCGACAATATCGACCCGGCGACGGGAGAGAACTACTCGATCAATGCGGCGCTGGTCTCCCTGTACGACGCGCTCTTCATCGTCCGCGGCGAAGAACTCCAGCCGAACCTGGTCGACACCTGGGAAGTCAATGAAGACGCCACCGTCTGGACGTTCAACCTGAAGCCGAATGCCGTCTTCCATGATGGCAGCCCGGTCAATGCCGACGCCGTGGTCTACAGCTTCAATCGCATCATGACCCTCCAGGGACCCCCGACCTACCGCTGGGCAGGTGTCGCCGACGCGGATAGCGCCGTCGCCCTGGACGAGGATACCGTGCAGTTCACACTGCTCCAGCCGTTCGCGCCGTTCCTGGGCACGCTGAGCCAACTCTACATCGTCAACCCGGCCATCGTCGAAGCCAACAAGGGCGATGACTTCGGTCAGACCTACCTGCGCACCAGCGAAGCCGGCTCCGGCCCCTACACCATGGGCCGCTGGGAAATCGGCAACGTCTATGAATTCGTCGCCGTTCAGGATTACTGGGGCGGTTGGCGCTCGGAGAATCACCCCGACCGCGCGCTGTGGATCATCCGCCGCGACAGCGCCTCGCAGGTCAACTCGCTGTTGGCCAACGAAACGCACATCGCCGACACCATCGACCTGAACGATGCGGCGCGCATCGGTGAGACCCCCGGCTACTACATCGAGAACAACGGCGGTCTGTTCACCAACTCGCTCAAGATGAACACGCAGGGCGAGTACATGAGCGACATCAATCTGCGCATGGCCGTCGCCTACGCCATGAACTACGAAGCGCTGCCCCAGGTGCTCGACGTGCCGGTGCAGCTGATGTTCGGTCCCACCCCCGCCGGCTTCCCCGGTGCGGTCGAGGGCCTGGATGTGCCGACCTACGATCTGGACAAGGCTCGCGAGTATCTGGCGCAGTCCGCGTGGCCGGAAGGCGGCATCGCGCTCGACTACGTCTACGTCAGCGGCCTGACCTTCGAAGAAGTGACCGGCCTGGTCCTGCTCGAAGGACTGGCGGAAATCGGCATCACGTTGAACATGACCCCGATGCTGTGGCCCGACATGGTGGCGGCCTGCTCTGATCCCGCGTCCGGCCCGGACCTCATCAACATCTTCACGCAGCCGGCCTACCTGGACATGGACGCCCACCTGTACAACCAGTACCACAGCACACAGTGGGGCAGCTACAACTCGTGCAGCTTCTACAAGAACGAGCGCGTCGATGAGCTGCTGGATCTGGCCCGCGTGACCGGCGATCCTGCCGCCCGCACCGAGTTGTACAACGAGGCGCAGACTCTGATCGCCGCCGACCAGCCCTCCGTCTGGACATTCACGCAGAACTCCGTGCTGGCCTTCAACGAATGCGTGCAGGGGTATGACTTCCGCCCGCTGGAGAGCCTCTCGGTGCTCTTCCAGGACCTTGAACTGAACAGCTGCCCTGTGTAGCTGGTGAAGGAATGAGCGATGAGGGATGAGAAATGAGGAAAAACGGTTTTGACCTCGTGACTTGTCCCTCATTCACGGTGATATCCCAGACGCGGAATGTCCGCTGCATGCTCTGAGGTGTCGCAAAGCACAAGGATTCAAAGGGCCGGCGTAAAGGTCGGTCCGGTCCTAATCTTTATCGTAGGGGCGACCCAGCGGGTCGCCCATGCGTCATCGTCGTCGGTCCTCACTCCGCAGTCATGTAGGGTTACGCGCGTGATGGAGCGCAGTCGCAAATGAGTATCCGCCTCTATGTCCTGCGGCGGCTGGTGCTGATCATTCCGCTTTTGATCGGGCTGACGCTGCTCACGTTCACCGTCTCGCGCGTCCTGCCCGGCGACCCGGTCGGTCTGGCGGCAGGCCCGCAGGCGACCACCGAAATCAAAGACACGCTCCGCCGTGAGTTCGGTCTGGATCAGCCGCTGCCGGTGCAGTACGTCAACTACCTCACCGGGGTGCTGCGCGGCGACTGGGGCGAATCGCTCTACTCGCGCCGGTCGGTGATCGCCGACATCTCGGTCTACTTCCCGGCGACGCTGGAACTCACCGTCACCGCCATCGTCATTGCCACGGCGCTGGGCGTGCCCGCCGGCGTGGTTTCGGCGCTGTATCGGAACAAGCTGCCCGATCAGATCGCCCGGGTCATGGCGCTGTTCTTCGTCAGCTTCCCAGCCTTCTGGCTGGCCATGATCTTCCAGCTCATCTTCGGGCTGGAACTGGGCTGGTTTCCCATTGGTCGACGCTTCGGCGCCATCGACGCGCCGCCGCTGGCCATCACCGGCATGTACAGTATCGACAGCCTGCTCCGCCTCGACTTCGAGTCACTGCGCACGGCGCTGTCCCATCTGTTCGTCCCGGCGCTGGTGCTCTCCTTTGGATCGCTGGCCAGCATCACCCGCATCACCCGCGCCAGCATGCTGGAAGCGCTCGACAAAGACTTCGTGCGTATGGAACGGGCGATCGGCATCCCCAACCGGGTGATCGTCACCAAGTACGTGCTGCGCAACGCCATGATCGCCACCATCACCATCATCTCGCTGGAATTCGGCTGGCTGCTGGCCGGCGCGGTGCTGGTGGAGACAATCTTCGACTTCCCCGGCATGGGCTTGTACGCCGTCGAGTCGTCGCTGCGGCTCGACTTCCAGCCGATCATGGGCATTACCCTGATCTACGGGGTGGTCTTCAGTCTGATCAACATTCTCACAGACGTCGTGTACGGTATTCTGGACCCACGAATTCGCTATGGCTGAACAAAGTCTGGGACCCAAAGCTCTGGAACCTGCGGCGGTTAATCTCGGTTCCGCGCGCTGGGAAAACGTCAAGCGCGCCGCTTACCGGTTCCGTGCCAATCCGCTGGCGATGATCGGCCTGATCACGCTGATCTTCATCCTGGTGATCGCCATCACCGCGCCGGCTATTGTGCCGTTCCCAGAGGACGCCGCCGGCAAGGTCCGCCCGACCGCGCGCCTTCAGGCGCCGAACGAGACCTACTATTTCGGCACGGACAATGTCGGTCGTGACATCTTCAGCCGCACGCTGATGGGTACCGGGCTGGCGCTCATGGTCGGCGTGGTGATCATCTTCCTGGCGACCACCATCGGCGTGACCATCGGCGCGCTGGCCGGCTACTTCGGCGGCTGGACCGACGACGTGCTGATGCGCCTCACCGACATCTTCCTGACGGTTCCAGCGCTGGTTCTGGCCATCGCCGTGACGGCGGCGCTGGGCAAGGGCATCCTGAACGTGATGATCGGCATCGCGCTGGTCTGGTGGCCCGGTTTCGCCCGCATGACGCGCGGCCTGGTGCTGTCGCTGAAGGAAGAGCCGTTCGTAGAAGCGGCGCGCGGTCTGGGCGGCGGGCACCTGCGGGTGCTGTTCCGCCACATCCTGCCCAATGCCCTGTCGCCGATCATCGTCAAGATGAGCACCGACTTCGGGTTCGCCGTGCTGACGGCCGCAGCGCTCGGCTTCATTGGTCTGGGCGCGCAGCCGCCGACGCCAGAGTGGGGCGCCATGATCAACGAGGGGCGCGACTACTTCCCGGCGCAGTGGTGGGTGGCAACCTTCCCCGGCATGGCCATTTTCCTGGTGGTGTTCAGCTGGAATCTGCTTGGCGACGGGCTGCGGGATGTGCTCGATCCCCGGTCGCGGCGATGAGGCCAAGACGATGACTCCGCCGCTGCTCGACATTCAGAACCTGCATCTGGAATTCAAGACGTACGATGGCGTGGCGCGTGTGCTGGCCGGCGTCAACCTGACCATGCAGCGCGGCGACGTGCTGGGATTGGTGGGGGAGACGGGCTGCGGCAAGTCGATGACGGCGCTGTCCGTGCCGCGGCTGATCCCGATGCCGCCGGGCAGGATCACCGAAGGGCGCGTGCTGTTCAACGGCGAGGACGTGCTCAGCAAGTCCAACGACGAGATGCAGCGGTTCCGCGCCAAACACCTGGGCATGATCTTTCAGGACCCGACGACCAACCTCAACCCGCTGTTCACCATTCGCGAGCAGTTGATCGACGCGGTGCTGTACCAGACGATGGACGCGCAGAAGGTGCCCGGCCGCTGGAAAGGCTTCCTTCCGTCCACCCGGCAGGTGCGCCTGCTTGCCAACCAGCGCGCCATCGAGCTGATGGGGCTGGTCGGCATCCCCGACGGCGACCAGCGCCTGAGCGACTACCCGCATCAATTCAGCGGCGGCATGCGCCAGCGCGTGCTGATCGCCATGGCGCTGGCCGGCAAACCCGATCTGCTGATCGCCGACGAGCCGACGACCGCGCTCGACGTGACGATTCAGGCGCAGATCCTGCGGTTGATCACCGGGCTGGTCGATCGGCTGGGCGTGACGGTGCTGCTGATCACCCACAACCTGGGCGTGGTGGCGCAGTCGTGCCAGCACGTGGCCGTGATGTACGCCGGCCGCGTGATCGAGCAGGCGCCGGCGCGCGAGCTGTTCAAAAACCCGAAGCACCCGTACACGCGCGGGCTGCTGAATGCCGTCCCCACCCGCCGCATCGAACGCGGGCAGTTGAGCGGCATCCCCGGCACTATTCCCAACCTGGCCAATCCACCGCCGGGCTGCCGTTTCCATCCGCGCTGCGCCCATGCCACTGACGCCTGCCGCGCCGCCGTGCCGCCACCCTACACGGTCGGCCCGAGCCACACAGCGGAATGCGTTTTGTATGCGGAGGGATCATGAGCGGCGACGCGATTCTTGAGGTGCGCGGGCTGAGCAAGCACTTTCCGGTGCGCGGTGGGCTGCTCAACCGGCCAGTGGGCGCTTTCAAAGCCGTTGACGACGTCAGCTTCAGCGTGCCGCGCGGCAAGACGCTGGGCATTGTCGGCGAATCCGGCTCCGGCAAGACGACGGTGGGCAAGTGCGCCATCCGCCTGATCGAGCCGACGGCCGGGGAGATCCTGTTCGAAGGCGATGATCTGCGCAAGCTGTCGTCGGGCGACCTGCGGCGCAAGCGCACCGACATGCAGATGATCTACCAGTCACCGGCCGCTTCGCTGAATAGCCGCATGACCGTCGGGCAGATCGTCGGCGAGGCGCTCTGGCTGCACGAGCGGCTGAATGGCTCGAAGGCGCGCGACCGGGCGATGGAGTTGCTGAATGTCGTCGGTCTGAAGCCGGAACACTACTACCGCTTCCCGCATGAGTTCAGCGGCGGGCAGCAGCAGCGCGTCGGCATCGCCCGCGCGCTGGCTGTCCGCCCCAAGCTGCTGGTGCTGGACGAGCCGACTTCGGCGCTGGACGTGTCGGTGCAGGCGCAGGTGCTGAACCTGCTGCACGAGCTCCAGCGGGAATTCGGCCTGACCTATCTGTTCATCTCCCACGATCTGGGCGTGGTGCGCTACCTGTGCGATCAGGTGGCGCTGATGTACCTGGGCAAGATCGTCGAGGTCGCCGATGTGAACCTGATCTTCGACGAGCCGAAGCACCCGTACACCCAGGCGCTGATCTCGGCCATCCCCGAGCCGGACCCCGACGAGGTTCGCGAGCAGATCATGCTGCGCGGGGATCTGACGCTGGGCCGTCCGGCACGCGGCTGTCCGTTTGCGCCGCGCTGCCAGGCGCCCAAGATCGCCGACTGTGACACTGTCGAGCCGCCCCTGGCCGACACCGAAACCGGCCACTATGTGGCCTGCCATCTGCATCCTGGAGCCTTCGTCAGATGACTTTGAAGACCGTTACGCTGGACGATATCGACGCGATCGCGCTTGGGGCAGGCATCCTGGGGACGGGCGGCGGGGGCAATCCCTACCTGGGCAGCCTGCACCTGCGCGAGGTCATCCGCAAGCATGGACCCGCCCGCGTGATCGACCCGTTCGACCTGGACGACGATGCCATGGTGGTGATGGCCGGCTTCATCGGCGCGCCGACGGCCAGCATCGAGAAGATCGAGCAGGGCGAGGAACTGCTGACGGCCCTGCGCGCCTTCGAGCAGCACATGGGCCGCAAGGCGGCCGCCATTGGCATTGCCGAGATCGGCGGGTCAAATTCCTTCGCGCCGGTGGTGCTGGCGATTCAGGCCGGCGTGCCGGTGGTCGACTGTGACGCCATGGGCCGCGCCTTCCCCGAGCTGCCGATGTCGGTCTTCTTCTTCGAGGCCGAACTGCCGGTCACGCCGCTGGCCATGGTCGATGCCGGCGGCAACCGTGTCATCATTCCGCGGACGGCCGATGCCAAATGGGCGGAGCGGCTGGCGCGCACGCTGGCGACGCGTATGGGCGGCACGGCCGGGCTGATCGCCAGCTTCGTCCCCGGCAGCGCCATCAAGACCTACGGCGTTCACTACACCCTCTCGCTGGCCCGCGACCTGGGCCGTCGGGTGATGACCGCCGACATCGACGACGCGCCGGGCGCCATCGCCGAGGCGCTGCAAGGGAAGGTCATCCTGCGCGGAAAGATCGTCGACCTGGAGCGGCGCACCACGCGGGGGTTCGCGCGGGGCACGCTGACGATCGAGGGTTTCAGCGGCCGGGAGCAGTTGTACATCGAGTTTCAGAACGAGTTTCTGATCGCCCAGCTCAACGGTGAGGTGGTGGCCACGGTCCCGGACCTGATCTCCATCGTCACCGAGGACACGGGCGAACCCGTCTCCACCGAGGTGCTGCGCTACGGCATGCGCGTGGCGGTGCTGGGTATCCCGGCGGCGCGGGGGCTGAAGACGCCGAAGGGGCTGGCCGTGGTCGGGCCGCGCGCCTTCGGCTATGACGTCGACTTCAACCCCATGCCCGGCGGAATCATCGGGCTGCGGCCGGATGGTCTGTAATGTGTCGGGGAGATGAGTTCTGGGGGGGTTGGTCGGTGGTCGTCGGGACAGCATTCTTGCTGTCCGTCCAGAACGGACGCGATTTTTCGCGTCCCATGTGCACCAAGATAAGTCTGGGGGGCGCCAGGGCGGGGGCGGCCCGGGGGGGGCCCCCGCGGCGCGGGCCCCCGGGGCGGGGCGGGGGGGGGGGGCGGCGGCGGGGGGGGCGCTGCGGCGCGTACGGGACGCGATTTATCGCGTCCCGACCAACACCGTCGCTGTGCTCCAGACTTCGGATGCCCGACGGACACTTCAGCGGATAACTTTTTGTCGTGACACTTCTGTCGTGAAAGGAACAGGGCAGTGCGAATTGGAATTGACGTAGGCGGCACGAACACCGACGCCGTCCTCATGGATGGTCAGCAAATCGTTGCTTCGACCAAGACCCCGACGACGCCCAACGTCAGCGATGGCATCATCGCCGCGCTGAAGAACCTGGTGGCGGAATCGGGCGTCGACGTCACCACGCTGGACGGCGTGATGATCGGTACGACGCACTTCACCAACGCCGTCGTCGAGCGGCGGCGTTTGCAGCCGACGGCCTGCATTCGCCTCGGCCTGCCGGCGACGGTCTGCCTGCCGCCGATGGTCGACTGGCCGGATGACCTGCGCGACGTCGTGGGTGGCACTTACTATCTGGCGCACGGCGGGCACGAGTTCGACGGGCGCGAGATCTCGCCGTTCGAGCCGGACGAGATTCGCCAGTTCGCCGAGGATATCGGCCGCAAGGGCATCAACGCCATCGCCATTTCGTCGGTCTTCTCGCCGGTTAACGTGAGCTTCGAGGAGCGCGCCGCCGCTATCGTGCGCGAAGTGCTTCCCAACGCGCACATCACGCTGTCCAGCACCATCGGCCGCATCGGCCTGCTGGAACGCGAGAACGCCGCCATCATGAACGCCTGCCTGCGCGAACTGGCCATCAAGACGGTGGGCGGCTTCAAGGCGGCGCTGGCCGAGTTGAAGATCACCGCGCCGTTCTACATCAGCCAGAACGACGGCACGCTGATGAACGCCGACTTTGCCACCGATCACCCGGTGCTGACGTTTGCCTCCGGCCCGACCAACTCGATGCGCGGCGCGGCCTTTCTGAGCGGCCTGAAGGATGCCATCGTCATCGACGTAGGCGGCACGACCACCGACGTCGGCGTCCTGCAGAACGGCTTCCCGCGCGTGGCGGCGCTGGCCGTGAGCATCGGCGGTGTGCGCACCAACTTCCGCATGCCCGACACCCTGTCGATCGGTCTGGGCGGCGGCTCGATCGTCGTGACGGATCCGCTCAAGGTCGGCCCGCAAAGCGTCGGCTACGAGATCACCAGCAAGGCGCTGGTCTTCGGCGGCGACGTGCTGACCACGACCGACATCGCCGTGGCCGGCGGCAAGGCCGATATCGGTGATGGTTCGAAGGTGGCGCACATCGACCAGGCGACGGTCACGGCCGTCGAGGACCGTATCGAGGAGATGGTCAATGTCGCCGTCGACCGCATGAAGACCAGCGCGGCCCTGGTGCCGGTGGTGGTCGTCGGCGGCGGCAGCATCCTGATCCACCGTCCGGTTGCCGGCGCGAGCGAGATCCTCAAGCCCGGCCACTTCGCCGTCGCCAACGCCATCGGCGCGGCCATTGCGCAGATCGGCGGCGAGACGGATCGCATCTTCTCGCTGGCCGAGATGAGCCGCGAGAAGGCGCTGGAAATGGCCAAGCAGGAAGCGTCCGACCGCGCGGTTGCCGCCGGCGCGGATGCCAACAGCGTCGAAATTGTCGAGGTCGAAGAGGTGCCGCTGGCTTACCTGCCCGGCAACGCCACCCGCATCATGGTCAAGGCCGTCGGCGATCTGGCGGCGGGGAGATAAGCAACATGCGCATCATTGACGAACAGGCAGTCGAGAACATTGCGCTGGGCGCGGCCGTGCTGGGCACTGGCGGCGGCGGCGATCCGTACATCGGCATGCTGATGGCGCGCAAAGCCATCCGCGACCACGGCCCGATCGAGCTGTACACCCTGGACGAACTGAACGACGACGATCTGATCGTGCCGGCGGCCATGATGGGCGCGCCGACGGTCATGGTCGAGAAGATGCCCAACGGCGACGACATCGTCAACGCCTTTCAGGTGATCGGCAAGTACCTGAACAAGCCGATCCGCGCCGTCATGAGCATCGAGGCGGGCGGCCTGAACTCGGTCGTGCCGATCTACGTGGCGGCCCGTCTGCGCCTGCCGATGGTCGACTGCGACGGCATGGGCCGCGCCTTTCCGGAAATTCAGATGGTGACCCATACGCTTTACGGCATCAAGTCGACACCGTTCTCGATGGCCGACGAACGCGGCAACATCGTCATCATGGAGACGGTCAATAACCGCTGGACGGAGACCTTCGCCCGCAGCGTGGCGGTCAATATGGGCGCCATGGCCATGATCGCCTGCTACCCGGCGACCGTTGCCCAGCTCAAGGAAGCGTCGGTGCAGGGCACGCTCAGTTTTGCCGAGCGCATCGGCCAGACGATTCGGCGCGCCCGCGTCGAAGAGGACGACCCGGTGACGACGGTGCGCGAGGTGGTCGGCGGCTTCGAGGTCTTCAAGGGCAAGATCGGCGATGTCGCGCGGCGCACCGAGGCGGGTTTCGCCAAGGGCGAGGCGACGCTGGCGGGCATCGACGAGTACGCCGGGCAGACGCTCAAGCTCAACTTCCAGAACGAACACCTGGCCGTGCGCATCGACGGCGAGTACAGAGTCACGGTTCCCGACCTGATTGCGCTGCTGGACATCGACACCGGCGAGCCGATCACCACCGAGGCCATGCGTTACGGCTACCGCGTCACCGTGATCGCCATCCCCTGCGACGAAAAGTGGCGCACACCGGCCGGCCTGGACCTGGCGGGGCCGCACTACTTCGGCTATGACGTGGAATACGTCCCGGTCGAACAGCGCTACGGACGCTGAACGGGACGCGGATGGAACGACTTTTTACGCTCAACGAGACGAGGGCGGCGGCGCTCGGCGCGGGCATCCTGGGGACGGGCGGCGGCGGCAATACCTACATCGGGCAGACCTGGCTGGAGAAGGAACTGCGCGAGCGGGGCACCGCCTGCCGCATTATCGACGCCGAGGATGTGCCCGACGACGCGCTTTTCTGCTGCGCCGGCACGATGGGCGCGCCGACCGTGAGCAACGAGAAGCTGCTGCGCGGTGACGAGTTCGTGGTCGGCGTGCGGGCATTGGAGGAACACCTGAAGGCGCCCATCACGGGCGTGCTGATCAGCGAGATCGGCGGCTCGAACGGGCTCAAGGCGCTGATCGCCGGGCTTCAGCTCGACGTGCCGGTGGTCGATGGCGATCCGATGGGCCGCGCCTTTCCTGAACTGCAAATGGACACCTTCGCCATTGGCGGGGTGTCGCTGTCGCCCTTCGCGCTGGTCGACTCGCACGGCAACGTGGTCATCATGGATCACGTGGATTCGCCGCTGCGTGCCGAGAGCTACGCTCGCGCCCTGACCATCGAAATGGGCGGCAGCGCCGCGCTGTTGATGCCGGTGGTCACCGGACGCGAAGTCAAGGCGCACCTGATTCGCGGCACGCTGTCGCTGGCCGAGAAGCTGGGCAGGGCAGTGCTGACGGCACGCGTCGACGGCCAGGACCCGGCGGAGACGGTGGCCGCGCTCGGCAACGGACGGGTGCTGTTCCGCGGCAAGATCGTCGACATCGAGCGGCGGACGGTGCAGGGTTTCGCGCGCGGCCGGATGCAGCTGACCGGTTTCGGCGCGGGGGCTGATCAGATGGAGATCGTCTTCCAGAACGAAAACCTGATCGCCTGGCACAACGGGAAGATCGTCTGCACCGTGCCGGACCTGATCTGCGTGCTCAGCCTGGACGACGGCGAGCCGATCGGCACTGAGTCGCTGCGCTACGGGTTGCGAGTTGCCGTGATCGGCATGCCAGCGGCGAAAGAACTGAAGACGCCAACGGCGCTAGAAAGCGTCGGGCCGGCGGCGTTCGGCTACCCGGAGATCACCTACGAGCCGATGCCGGGGGATTTGCTGTAGAACCTTGTGCATGATGAGCATCATGGGTGAAGGGGGAGACGCGGCGTAGGGGCGCATCGCGATGCGCCCCTGATGGCGGGCGGTTCACGAACGGACGGTTCACGAGATTCTGTTGAAAAAGGGAAAATACGGGAAAAGAGGTAGGATCAAGCGACAGACAGAGAGAGCCAATAGGCAGCGCATGGCGGTTCCGCCCGACGTTGGCGCAAAACTGCGCAACGTCGGGCTACCCTCAAACCCCCGAAAAACCCTCTGAAGAGGGTTCCTCCAGCGGAATTCAAGGGATGAGCGATTCCTGGTGCAACCGACTTCAGTCGGTTTCTCGCGTCTTTGGAGGGTAGCCGGAGAATTCTATTCTCCGGCGGCGCATCGGCGACATCAGCGCGTTTTCGGGCAGCGCTGACCCTTTTTCAACAGAATCTCACGAACCGCCCCTACAACGCCACAATGTCTCTTCTCAAATTATCGCGGAATTAGATGCGTTTGCCCGAACCCCTTGTCGTGGACCTCTTGACATCCTCCCCAACCCGATTTATAGTGGAGATAACTTCTTTCACTGAATGAAATAAGTTTGATGAGCACGTTCGTACGCGGCAACAAAGACCTGATTAAAGCCATCAACCGCAACCTGATCCTCAACACGGTCAGGCGGCATGGCGCCCTGTCGCGCACGCAGATCACCGAGATCTCCCGGCTGAGCGTCGGGGCGGTCTCGCAGATCACCAACGAGCTGCTCAACGACGAATGGCTGCTGGAAGGCGGCGAGGGCGACTACACCGGGGGGGCGGCGGCAGACGCTGCTGCGGCTCAACCCGGCGGCCGGGTGCGCTGTCGGCGTCAAGCTGATGGAGCGGCGCATCGTTTGCGCCGTGACCGACCTCGAATCGCGCGTCCTCCACTATTTTGACGTGCCTGTCCCGCTGGAGCAGGACCCCAGTCGGATCGCCGCCGCGCTGGCCGACGCCGTCGAGGCGGCCGTCGACAGCTCCGGCGTCGACCGTCGCAAGCTGCTGGGCGTTGGTATCGGGCTGGCCGGTGTCATCCACCCGCAGACGGGCGTGGTCCACTACTCACCCTATTTCGGCTGGCGCGACGTATCCCTGGCCGATCTGGTCCGGGTGCGGCTGCATCTTCCTGTTTACATCGAAAACGACGTCAACACGCTCACGCTGAGCGAGATGCTCTTTGGCGCCGGGCGGCATATCGACAATTTCGCCGTCGTCACCATCGGGCGCGGCATTGGCATGGGGCTGGTCGTCAACCAGCAGCTCTACCAGGGTGCGAAGGGCGGCATGGGCGAGCTTGGCCACATCACCTTCGACCCGGCCGGCCCGATCTGCACCTGCGGCAAACGCGGTTGTCTGGAAGCCTTCGCCGCCGATCCGGCTGTAATTGCCTACGTGCGGCAGTCGCGGTCGGCGCATGACGCTCCGCGGTCGCTGGATGATGTCATTGCGCTGGCGACTGGCGGCGATACGCTGGCCCGGTCGGCGCTGGCCCGCAGCGGCGAGATCCTGGGAGTCGGCATGTCCACCGTGATCAATCTGTTCTGCCCCTCGCTGCTGCTGATCAGCGGGGAAGGGGTGGCGGCCGGCGATTTCCGGAACGGCCCACTGCTGGATTCGCTGAAGGCCCACACCTTCAACGGCCTGCTCGACGACGTGCAGGTGATCATCGAACCGACCGACGATCAGGCGTGGGCGCGCGGCGCGGCCAGCATCGTCATCAGCAAAGTGTTCGAATCGCCGCTGATCGAGGCCGGCGCATCGGTCTGAGCTTCTTGTTGTCTAAGTTTTTTCACTGGATGAAAGAAGATGGCGTGGCAAACCGGGTGGCACAAATGGAAATGGGTGGGGTTCTTCCTCGCGCCCAGCCTGATCGGTCTGTTGACGTTCGTCGTCCTGCCTATCGCGTCCTCGTTCTGGATGGCCCTCCAGGATTGGAACCTGCTATCCCCACCGGAATACGTCGGCATCGCCAACTTCCAGGAGCTGTTCGCCGATACCGCCTTCTGGAGCGCGCTTCGGAACACGCTGGGCTACATCGTCCTCTACATTCCGCTGGTCTTTCTGACGGCGCTGCCGGTGGCGGTGCTGCTCAACCAGAAGCTGCGCGGCGTGCTTATCGTGCGCACCGCCACCTATCTGCCGGTCGTCGCCTCCTGGGTGGTCGTCTCGCTGATCTGGAAGTGGATCTTCAACCCGCAGTACGGCCTGATCAACCCGCCGCTCGGCATCCTGGGCATTCAGATGCCTGCCTGGCTGTTCGAGCCGGGGAGCGCCCTGGTGGCCATCGTGCTGACCAGTGTGTGGAAGGATCTGGGCTACATCGCCGTCATGCTCCTGGGCGGTTTGCAGGCCATCGACGAGACGCTGTACGAGGCGGCGCGCATCGACGGGGCCAGTGCCATGCAGCGCTTCCTCCGCATCACGCTGCCGCTGCTCACGCCGACGCTCTTCTTCGTCGTGATCATCCTGCTGATCAATTCGTTCCAGGTCTTCGATCAGGTCTGGCTGATGCCGATGCGCGACAGCGCCGCCGACCGCCAGGTCGAGACGATCGTGACGGAGGTCGTCAAGAACGCGTTCAGCTACAACCGCATGGGCTACGCCTCGGCCATGTCCTGGGTGTTGTTCGTCATCATCTTCGCCATCACCTTTGTGCAGCTTCGTCTGCAGAAGCGGTGGGTGCATTATGACGCTGAGTAGACGCATGCCCCTGGAGACGACGTCGACGACTGGCGCAGCACGTCGCAGCGCCGGACTGGGCCGGATCGCCCTCACCATCCTCATGATCGCTCTGGTGATCGTCATGGTTGCGCCTTTCGCCTGGATGGTCAGCACCTCGCTCAAGGCGCAGCAGTACATCCTGGAGACACCGCCGCGTCTGCTGCCGAACCCGGTCACACTGGAGAGCTACACCGGCCTGTTCGAACGCATGAACATCGGCCGGATGCTGTTCAACAGCACCTTCGTCGCCGTCATGACCACCGCCGGGCAGATCCTGTTCTCGGCCATGGCCGCCTTTGCCTTCTCGCGATTGCAGTGGCGCGGCCGCAACGTCGTCTTCACGCTCTATCTTGCGACGATGATGGTGCCGTCGGTGGTGCTGGTCATCCCGCAGTTCATCCTCATCCGCCAGCTCGGCTGGATGAACACCTATGCCGCGCTGATCGTGCCGGGCTTGTTCAATGCCTTCGGGACCTTCCTGCTGCGCCAGTCCTTCCTGAGTCTGCCGAAGGACTTCGAAGAGGCGGCCTATGTGGACGGGGCGAACCCGTTCACGATCTTCTGGCGCGTCCTCCTGCCGCTCAATTTGCCGGCCATCGCGACGCTGGTCGTGCTGAGCTTCATGGGGTCGTGGAATGCCTATCTGCTGCCGCTGTTCGTCGCCCGCAAGGATGACGTGGTGACGCTGCCCGTGGCTCTGGCCACCTTGCAGGGCGGTCCGCGCGCACTCACCGAATGGAATATGGTCATGGCCGGCGCGGTGATCACCGTCCTGCCGATCCTGATTACCTACCTGCTGGCGCAGAAGTGGTTCGTGAGCAGCGCCGTCGCCAGCGGCATCAAGGGGTAGCCCCTCAGCCCCAGGCGAGCCTGCGCGCACCGCCTCGCCCGCATACCCATGCGCGGGGAGAGGGCCTGCCGGAGGGTAAAGCGTTTTCTGGTTTTGGTTGCGTTCGCAACGAGGTTGCGTGAGTACGTAGCGTGAACACGTAGTGTTCAAACAAACATAAGGGAGAAAGAACGTATCATGGCTCGTAAACTGTTTTTGATCGGTCTGCTGCTCCTGGCTATCGGCATCATGCCGGCGCTGGCGCAGGAGACCACTGTCCGTTACTTCACGTTCTCGGCGGCGCCGGATCATCTGGAAGACCTGGACGCCATCATCGCGGACTTTGAAGCCGCCAATCCCGGCATCAACGTCGAGGTCGAGACCGCGCCGTTCGCCGACTACTTCACCCTCCTGCAGGCGGATGTGGTCAGCGGTGACGCGCCCGACGTTTTCGAACTCAACTACGAAAACTTCGTCACCTACGCCGCCAACGGCACGCTGCTCGACGTCAGCAGCTACCTGAACGCCGACACCCCGTTCTATCCCCGCGCGCTGGAAGCCTTCCAGTATGACGGTGCGCAGATGGCGCTGCCGGCGACCTTCTCGACCGTGCTGATGTTCTACAACTCGGATCTGTTCGACGCCGCCGGCGTGGAATATCCGACTGCCGACTGGACCTGGGAAGATGTCCGCGCCGCCGCCACCGCCATCCGCGCGCTGGGGAGCGACACCTGGGGCGTCTTCTCGCCCGTGCAGTTCTGGGAGTTCTACAAGAAGGCCGGGCAGAACGGTGAATGCGAGTTCTTCAATGCCGAGATGACCGAGTCGACGATCAACTCCCCCGCCTGCGTGGCGACCCTGGAGACGATGGTCAGCTTCCTGGATGAGGACCTGATGCCGACCGCCGCCGAGCTTTCCGGCGTCAGCGATGGCGACCTGTTCAACAGCGGCAAGCTGGGCATGCTGGTCACCGGCATCTGGATGTTCGGCGCCTTCGCCGAAGCGCCCTTCGCCTGGAACGTGGAAGTCGAGCCGATGATGAATCAGCACGCCAACCACTTCTTCGCCAACGGCGTGGCCGTCAGCGCCACCACCGCCAACCCCGACGCCGCCGCTGCCTGGGCGCAGTTCCTGGCCGGCAGCGAAACCGCCGCCCGCGTGCGCGTCGCCTCGGCGTGGGAACTGCCCGCGCTCGATCAGCCCGCGTACTTCGAGGAATACCTGACCCTGACGCCGCCGGCCAACCGCGCCGCCGTCTTCGCCGCGCTGGAAAACCCGGTCACCCCGCCGGTCATCGAGCGCCAGAACGAGATGCAGGATGCCGTCAATGCCGCGCTGACCCGCGTGGTCGATGGCGAAATCTCCGCGCAGGAAGCGCTCGACGGCGTGAAGGCCGAACTCGACGCGCTGGTACAGTAGTTCGATCCGCTTTTCCTCTCCAAGGGGCATGGACAATCGTCCATGCCCCTTCTGTTACCCTAAGGACGCCTCATGACTCTTGCCATCCATACTCCGTTTGGTCAGGAACACCCCTACGAGCAGGTTCCCGAAGAGCGCTTCCCCCGTCAGCCGCTGGCCGGCCAGCCGTTCACCGTCGGGATCGTCACCCGTCCGCCCGGTCAGGTTCAGCGCGTGCGCGTGCTGACCTCTGTCGACGGCGTCGATGGGCCGCCGGTCGAAGCGGCTGCGCTCCCCAGTTGGCAGCAGGAGGCCGAGCACGGGGTCGGAGCGGAATTCCTGGAGCGCATCGTCCGCGTCGAGCAGGATGTCTGGCGGGCGCAGTTGAACGCGCCGGCGCATGGGAGCGCCCTCACTTACACCGTCGAAGCCGATGGCATCCCTCAGGGCAGCTACCGCCTGAGCGGTGAGGCCTGGGAGACGGGAGGCGGCACAGTCTACGAGGCCGATGGCAGGATGATGGTGAGGCGCGGGAATGCTCACCCCCCGGTCGCGACAGTGAGCGGGGGAAACGGCCTGCTGCCTGCTATTCGCAGCATTGAATGGCTGACGGAGGCGCCGGGTGGTAAGGCTCGCCGGGTGCGCGTCACGTTTGCCGCACAGCCGGATGAAGCCTTCTTCGGCCTGGGCGAGCGCTACAACGCCCTCGACCAGCGCGGCGAGGTGCTCGACGTGCGCCTGTACGAGCAGTACAAGTCGCAGGGCAAGCGGACGTACATGCCGATCCCCTTCCTGCTGTCGTCGGCGGGGTGGGGCGCCTGGGTCGAGAGCTCTCGCTGGATGCAGTTCGACCTGTGCGCCGGCGCGCCCGACGTCTGGACGCTGGAAGCCGATCTGGGCGAGGCGGAGTCGCTCACCCTGCATTGGTTTGCCGACGCCGATCCGCTGGCCATCATCCGCGCCTTCAGCGCCAGGACAGGCAAGACGGTCCTGCCGCCGCTGTGGTCGTTCGGCCTGTGGATGAGCGGCAACGAGTGGAATTCGCAGGCGCGCGTCGAAGCCGAGGTGCAGGCCAGCTTCGAGCATCGCATCACGCCATCGGTGATGGTGATCGAGGCGTGGAGCGACGAGAACACCTTCTACATCTGGAACGATGCCCAGTACACCCCGAAGCCTGGCGATCAGGCCTTTACCTACAGCGATTTCACCTTCCCGCCCGACGGCAAGTGGACGGATCCGAAGGCGATGATCGACCGGCTGCACGCGCAGAACATCCGCCTGATCCTGTGGCAGATCCCGGCGGTCAAGCGCCTGGAGGAGCCGCACGCGCAGCACGAAGCCGACCGGGCGACCTTCGAGGCCAAGGGATACGGGATCAAAGACCCCGACGGATCGCTGCACACCATCCGGCCGTTCTGGTTCCGGCACGGCTGGATCTGGGATGTGACCAACCCGGCGGCCCGCGACTGGTGGTTCAACAAGCGCGCCTACCTGGTGGACGAGCTCGGCGTGGATGGCTTCAAGACCGATGGCGGTGAGCACCTGTGGAGCACCCAGGTGAGCTTTGCCGACGGCCGCAGCGGCGCGGAGGTGTGGAACGAGTATCCGAAGTTGTACACCCAGGCCTACTATGACTTTGTCACCGCGCACCGGGGCGGCGACGGATTGACCTTCAGCCGCGCGGGCTTCACCGGCTCACAGTCCTGTCCGTCACACTGGGCAGGCGACGAAAACTCGACCTGGGAAGCCTTCCGCCATACCATCCTGGGCGGGTTGTCGGCGGCGGCGTCGGGAATCTCGTTCTGGGGGTGGGATATCGGCGGCTTCAGCGGCGACCTGCCGTCCTCCGAACTTTTCCTGCGCGGGACGGCGATGGCCGCCTTCTGCCCGATCTTCCAGTACCACTCGGAGTACAACGCCCACCGCCTGCCGATCAAGGACCGCACGCCCTGGCATATCCAGGAGGCCAGCGGCGACGAGCGGGTGATCCCGACGTTCCGCTTCTTCACCGACGTGCGCCACAACCTGATGCCCTACATCTGGCAGGAGGCGCAGCACAGCGCCGCGGCAGGCGAGCCGATGATGCGCGCTCTGCGCTGGACCGATCCGCGTGCCGGCGACATGCAGTATTTCTTCGGCCGCTCGCTGCTGGTCTGCCCGATCACTGAGCCGGGGGTGACTCAGGCGTCGGTCTATCTGCCGGAGGGGGTGTGGCACGATCTGTGGACGGGCAAGGCTTACACGGGCGGCGGGACCGTAACGATTGACGCGCCGCTGGACCGGATTCCTGTGTTCGTGCCAGCCGGTGCGCGTATTCCGGTGCGCTGGGGTGCCAATGGCCTGCTCGGCGAACCGGTGCCGTTGTCCGGCGAGGCCAATGGGGAGTTAGCGTTCGCTTAATGCTGTGGCGCCCGGTAGGCTGCTGATCCAGTGGCCGCCCCAGGCGCCAATCGGCAGTGTGCTAGACTGGAAGCACGTTTTCATCGCGGATACCCTTCGTGCCCGCTCGGGCGCGTGAACGGAGCGCAGTCGAACGACCAGACGAGTGAGAGGGGAGACTTCTATGTCCGATACGGCTAGGCGCGTTTTCGTGGCGATAGTCATTGCCTATCTGGTGTCACTCCTGCTGATCTTGCTCGGATCCTACGTCATGCCGCGTCCGGAAGCGCGCGGAGTGCTGCGCACGCTGTTCGGGCTGCTGCTCTTTCCATCGCTGATTCTGTTCCCGCTCAGCGCCTTGCTGCGCCGGGGTCGTCTGGCGCTGCCGCTCGCGCCGGCGGTGATCGTGTGGATGGTGGTTTTCGGCATGCTCCTCCTGCCGCGCTCGCCGAACGCTCCCCAGGGGGCCGCACGCTTCACGATTCTGACGTTCAATGTGCAGACCGCCACCGAAAACCTGGACTCGTTGGCTGCATTGATCCGCGCTGCCGACGCAGATATCGTCGCCCTCCAGGAGCTAAGCGCCCCCGCCGCAGCGTTTCTGGGAGAGGCGCTGGCCGATCTATACCCTGAACAGGCGCTGCATCCGCAAGAGGTCCCGAACTGGGGTCAGGGTATTCTGACCCGGTTTCCCTTGCTGGCGAACGAGTTCTGGCGCAATGAGCAGATCGAGGTGGCTCAGGGGCATATGTGGGCGCAAATCGAGATCGCGGGGCAGGCGGTGACCGTTTTCAGCACGCACCCGGTGCCACCCCTGTCGTTTGAAAAAGGACTAACGCTCCAGCAGCACAGCCGCGAAATCGCGATCCTTCTGGAACGCGCCGCACAGCACGATACGCCTCAGCTGCTCGTCGGGGATTTCAACATGACGGAACTCATGGACGAATACCAGCGTGTGACCGAGCGCTATGTCGATACGTTTCGTCAGGCCGGGAGCGGCGGCCTGGGATTCACCTTTCCCGCAGGGCAGCGCCTGCCTCTGCCCCCGGTGATTCGCATTGACTATATCTTCCACACAGACGAATTTCAGGGCCTGAATGCCTATCCGCTTGCGCGATCGAGCGAGTCCGACCACTTGCCATTCTGGGCGGAGCTTGCATTCTCGCCGGAAGACGGCTAACGCTACAGCTTCTTGGCCGCGTCGACGTGTTCCTGCCAGTAGTGGGTGGTCTTTGCGATCACCGTCACCACGTTCTTGATCTCTTTCTCCAGGCGGAAGTCGGCGCCGGCCGGGAAGAAAAGGGTCTTGTCCTCGCGGCGCACGCTGACGTTCTCGACCACGATGGCGCGCAGCAGCCACAGCGCCATCTCTTCGCTGTCGCACACCATGCCGATCCAGCCGGGCAGGGCCGGACGCACGGTCTCGAGGCCGGTCACCATGTGGATGCCGCGCTCGATTTCGGACAGCACCTTTTCATAGGCCTCGGGATTGGCCTCGATTTTGACCGGGTCGCCCGGTTCGAGCAGCGTGCCGCGATGGGGCGGTCCGCCGGCCAGCGCCAGATCGCAGAAGTCGGTCCAGATCTCGTCCCAGGCCACTGCCCCGTCCCCGTCGAATTTCAGGCCGGCGGCGCCCATCGGCGCTGCGCTCGGCACCAGCTGCTGGTAGCGCGGCGGCAGCAGGCTGGCCAGGCCGGGCGAAACAGTTGGGATCGCCTCCTTGCGCGCATTGGCCGCGTAGGCCGGTTTGATGCTGACCACGACTTCGCCCATGGCCGGGATGGCGTCGTACAGCGACTTGCGGATGTTCTGCGTGACGCTGTAGCCCTCGACCAGAGAGCGCGTCTCGTCTACTGTGGCCACGATTTCGGCGAACAGGCGGTGGCCGATCCAGCGGATGCGCAGGCTTTCAATGCTCTCCACGCCGGGGGCCGTCTCGGCGAAGTGCTCCACGCGGTTCATGACCGACGGATCGACGCCGTCCATCAGGCGGAGGAACATCTTGCGGGTGGCCTGAATGGCGATGCCGATGATGGCCACGCCGATCACCATGCCGACGATCGGGTCGAGGATGGGCACGTTGAGCGCCGTGCCGATCACCGCGACCAGCACCGCCAGCGACGTCACGCCGTCGATGCGGGCATGCTGTCCGTCGGCGATCATCGCCTCCGAGCCGATGCGCTTGCCGGTGCGAATCTGGAGAATGGCCACGGCCTCGTTGCCGATGAAGCCGATGATCGCGCCCAGGACGACCAGTTCCAGGTTCTCCAGGGGGCGAGGGTTGAGGAAGCGGTTGACCGATTCGACCATGATGTGAATGGCGCTGTAGATGATCGACAGCACGATGAAGATGCCGGCGATATCTTCCGCCCGCCCGAATCCGTATGTGAAGCGCCGGGTGGCAACGCGGCGCGCCAGGTAGAAGGCGATCAGCAGGGGGATGGAGTTGAGCGCGTCGACCAGGTTGTGCGCCGTGTCGGCGAGCAGGGCCACACTGTTGCTGTAGGTGTAGAGGATGGCCTGAATGACGGTCGTCAGCCAGAGCGCGCCGAGCGCCAGCCAGACCGTGATGATGCCGATATTGTTGTCGCGCATGGCCCGGTCGACGACCAGATTGTCGGTCTCGCCGTGATCGTGCTCAAACCCCGGCAGGTGGAGCGCGCTGCCGATCCAGCCTACGATCCCTTCGGGGTGCTGATGCCCTACGAATGCTTTTTTGGTCGTACTGGAAGTCGTCTCAGACACCACAGGCTCCGTAAATAGTGGATGGTCGATGGAACGTACTGGGTACGCGCTGTTGTTGGATTGTTCAGGGATTGAGCTTCGTCGCTATTCTAGACCGAATAAGGAAAACACGCATCGCTTAAATGCTGTCCCTGCGCATTCCAGAAGGGGCGGGTGGTCATGGATCTGCCCCTTCCCTACAATCGACACAGGATGTATGGGAAGACTCATGTGTCGTTGCGGAGCGCAGCCGGCGCCTCGACTTCAACGGGCGCGAGAGGATGGTGGCTGCCGTCGGAGTGAAGGTGCGGCACCAGCGAGTGCGGTTTTTCCAGACCATGCGCTTCCATCAATTCGACATCCGCCATGATGTCAGATGGCGGGCCATCGGCGATGATCTGCCCGCCGTCGAGGAGGATGACGCGGTCACACACTTCCAGAATCATCTCCAGATCGTGTGAGGCGACGATCAGCGTGTGCGGCGCGTGCTGCAAAAAGTGAATCAGACGGCGGCGGGCGCGCATGTCGAGGTTGGCATCCGGCTCGTCGTACAACACCAGGCCGGGCTTCATGGCCAGCACACCGGCGATCGACACCATCCGCTTCTCGCCGCCGGACAGGTGGTGTGGCGCCCGGTCGATCAGGTGCTCCATGCCGGTCAGTTGCAGCGCCTCCTGGGTGCGCTTTTCGACTTCCGCCTCGTCCAGGCCCAGGTTGACCGGGCCAAAGGCAATGTCTTCGCGCACGGTGGGCGAGAAAAGCTGGTCGTCGGTGTTCTGAAAGACCAGCCCGATCGCCGGGTGGTATTTGCCGCTGACCACCGGCTGATCGTACAGCATGACCGTGCCCCCGCTCGGCTTCAGGACTCCGCAGATGGCCAGGAAGAGCGAGGTCTTGCCCGCGCCGTTGGGACCAATCAGCCCGACGCGCTCACCCTGCTCGATGCGCAGGCTGACGCTGTTCAGCGCCGGCGGCCGGCCGGGGTAGGCGAACATCACGTCGGCCAGGTTGAGCGCCAGGGCGCCGGTGTGATAATCGGTGATGTGCATCGCCTGTTCCTTGTCTGCCGCGGTGGCGCCGTAACCCCGCAGTCGCATCGCTTTATAAACCCGCTCTGCCTGTTCGTAACTGCGAATCAGCAGCGTGCCCATCAGCCCGGCAAGCTGGCTCATGCCGCGGCGGTTCAGTTTGGACATCTCGAAGCCGCGCATCCGCATGGCACGCTGCATGCGCGACAGCATGTCGGCGAATTCAAAAATGTAGCGCACCGTCAGCAGCAGCATGTCGGTGAGCAGGGGTGGAATGCCGATCAGGCGCAGTGTGCGGACGGTGACGATGAACGTCGTCGTCCCGAAAATCAGCAGTGACATCGTCAGGATGGAGACGAAGCGGCTGACCACCAGCAGCATGTATTCCACGCCCTCGGACTGGATGCTGATCGGCCCCAGACGGGCGATGACCGTCTGACCGGTGAACACCGGCAGAATCACGATCAGCGCCAGCAGGAAGAAACCGGGATAGCGCAGTCGCGAGATCAGGAAGTGCAGCGGCATGTTCGAGATCGCGTACAGCACGGCGGTGATCGCCAGCATAATCGGCGCCAGACGCAGATCCTGGACCAGCGAAAAGGCGATGATCAGCAGGAAGAGCGCGGTGAACTTGACTCGCGGGTTCCAGCGGTGGATGGGCGAATCCAGCCCCGCGTACTCGTCAATGTGCAGGTGCATGGCCGTCCAGCATCTCCGGTCGGACTCGCAACAGGAACGAGACAATCAGCACAGTGAAGACGCCCTCGATGATGGCCAGCGGCACGTGCGCCAGCGAGAGCGCGGTGATCGCCGCCTGCTCGGCGGCCACGTCGATGTAGGTGGGGATACTGGTGATCAAAATGGTGAAGGCGAGCAGAGCGCCCAACCCCAGGCCCAGGCCGCCGCCCAGAAAAGCGAAGATCGCCGTATTCACCGGACCCGTCAGATGGAACCGGGTGCGCAGTTGAAAGATGAAGAAGGCGGCCAGCGCGGGCAGGCCCATCATCGTCACGTTCACCCCCAGCGTGGTCAGCCCGCCATGCTGGAACATGATCGCCTGCAGGAACAACCCGACCAGCATGGCCGGGAAGGCGTACCAGCCCAGCACCACGCCCATCAGACCGTTCAAGACCAGATGCACGCTGGTCGGCGGGACCGGGATGTGAATCCACGAGGCGACGAAGAAGGCGGCGGTCATCAGCGCCGCTTTGGGGATCTGCGCCTCGGGGTCGGGCTGCTGCTGAATCTTGCGCAGCGAATACCAGGTCACCGCGCCGGCGACCACGTAGCCGCCGATCGCCGCCGCCGGGGTCAGAATACCATCTGGAATGTGCATGTGTGTTGTCTCTCTACTTCTTCCGACGTCCCGCAAAGTAAAGCGCTGTACCGACAAATCCCCAGATCACCGCCGCCGACATGATGGCCACCTGCGCCGGGGTGAAGCCGCCGCCCAGCGGGGGCGCAGCCAGTTCGCTCCCTGCGCCGCTCTCGACGACGCTTCCCGATGCGGTGATGACCACATCGCCGCTCACCACGAATTCGGCATTGCCGTTGATCACCACCTGGGTGGCGCCGTCCAGCATCCCGGCTTGAGCCGCCGACGTTCCCGCCCCCTCGGTGGCTTCCGGCGGAGCAGCCGGCGCCATGTCGGCGCGAATCTCCAGGTTGATCAGGCCGCCATGCCCGGCCAGCCGCATCTGGATCTCCCAGTAGCCTTCGATGGTGTAGTCCGGCAGGAAGGTGTAGACCCCGTCGGCATTGGCGACGCCCGTCGCCCAGGGGGTGACCAGATCGCTGGGTGCGAAGATGATCACCTGGGCATCGGCGAACGGCTCCCCGGTATCGAACGCGCCGGTGAGCGTGACCTCACCGGTGGTCGGGTCGATGGTATGCGTGACGCGCACGCCGTGCGCCAGGACGGGCATTGCGGCCGCCAGCGCGACCAGGAGAATGGTGACGGCGAGCGTCCGGGTGGCGCGCGCAAGCTGTTTCATAGTGGCGTCCTTCAACATGAGACACTGCACGCCAACCCGTGGCGTGCAGCGTCAGCAGCAGCTTCGCAAATCGTTACGACTCGTGACAATGCCCTTCGCCGACATGGCCGAGCGAAGGAAGCACGGCGCTGAACATCTGGAAATCGTCGGCTGACAGGCTCGCCTCCAGGTCGCTGAGCGAGACGTCGACCGCGCCATCGAGCGCCAGTGCCGCCAGCATGTCGAAGCCGGGCGCGCCGGTATTCAGCGAGTCGTCCAGCGGCGTGTCGGCGTCGCCAAAGATGTGGTCGAAGTGGAAGGTCATCTCGACCTGGCCGGTAGCCTCAGCGGAAACCACCCCCTTGCGCTCGTCACCCAGGAAGGCGCCGCAGGAGAAGGCGAATTCCTCGTCGATCCGGATCACGAAGGGGATCGTCTGTCCGTCTTTGGCCGCCGTGCCGTCGATCCACAGCGAGTAGCCGGCGCTGGGGCCAGATTCTGCCGGGGTCATGACCCATTCCACGGCATTGTAGTAGCCGGCTGGCGCGACTTCGACGACCCCGACCAGCAGGGTGTCGGCGTTTTCATCACCCTCGGCGAGATCGATCACCATCTCGCCCGGAAGCCCGACCATGTGACTACTGGCCGTCAGTTCGCCGGAAAACGCATCGTAGGGCGGGTTGGTCTGGTGCGCGCGCACCCGCGTCAGGTTCACGTAGATGGCGTCGAAGGCGATGCTCCAGCCATCTTTCGACACAAACCCCTCGCGGACAAATCCTTCCCCGTTGGCGCGGAATTCCAGGCTACCTGTCGCGTCATCCTGGGCGGATGCCGAGAGAACTCCGAGCGCGAGCATGAGAAGCAGCAAGGTGATGAAGCGCATATTCAGGTTTCCTCACATATCGTCATGATTCGAACAATGCACTGCTTCGACAGATTCTGACATATGTAAGATATTACGGCAAGCGCGCTAAAGGTCTTCTCATTTGTTGAACGGCGGCAACCTGTCGCATAATGGTCATGCCCGTGAGCGAAACGCCGTCCAGACTGTCCGAGCCGCCGGCACCTGCTGGCAGGGGATTGATCACGCATATGAAGACCACACTTGTGACCGTCGACGACATCCGCCGTATCGTACAGACTGTCGGCATACACCAACTGATGCGCAGCATGATCGATGCTCTGGAACGGGCCTTCGTCGCCTATGACGAGCGCATCGACATCATCCCACCCCGCGATGGCTTTTCCTACGACGAGCCCTACCCCGGCCTGATCGAGTGGATGCCCTCGCTCAAGCGCGGCGGCTCGGCTACCCTCAAGATGGTCGGCTACCACCCGCACAACCCGGTTCAGCACGAACTGCCGACGATCGTGTCGTCCATCGGCGTGTACGACGTCAGCACCGGCCACCTCAAGGGACTGCTCGATGGCACTTTCCTGACCGCGCTGCGCACGGGCGCGGCCTCGGCGCTGGCCAGCAAAGTCCTGGCGCGGCCGGATTCGCGAATCGTTGGTCTGGTCGGGGCAGGCGCCCAGGCCGTGACTCAGCTTCACGCCCTGGCGACCCTCTTCGAACTGGAACAGGTCTACGTCTATGATATCGACTCGTCGGCAGCAGAAAGTTTCATCCACCGCACGGCTTTTCTGAAACTGCCCGTCTCCGTCGTCCGCACCGGGCAGTTGGAGGGCATGGTGTCGGGTGTGGACATCTTGGTGACGGCCACCTCGACAGAGGTCGGCGCGCCGCCGGTCATCCCCGATGTCGAGACGCGGCCGTGGCTGCATATCAACGCCATCGGCTCCGATTTTCCCGGCAAGACCGAGATGCCGCGTGCCCTGCTGGAGCGCGCTTTCGTCGTGCCCGACTTCCCGGAGCAGGCCCAACTGGAAGGGGAATGCCAGCAGCTCCCGCCCGATCGGATCGGGCCGGCGCTGCACCTGCTGATCAAGGACCCGGCCGCCTATGCGGACCGGCGGGACCATCTGACGGTCTTCGACTCCACCGGTTGGGCGCTGGAGGATGCCGTCGCCGCTCAGTTGATGCTCGATCTGGTGCGCGAACAGGGGTTGGGACGCGATCTGGCCATCCAGCACATGCCGACTGACCCCATGAATCCCTACGATTTTTCGCGCTGACGGCTGCCTGAGTTTCATGGTGCGCCGTTCCGCCCGAGCAGCGCCTCGACCTCGGCATCGCTGAGTCCGGCGATCTCGGCCATTACGATGTCTTCGACAGCCTGTGCGAGCTGCGTGACGGTCGGGTTGGCGAAGAAAGTCTCCAGCGGCAGCTTGATCTCGTAGGCCGCGTTGATGCGCGCGGCGATGCGCACCGCCGGCAACGAGTGCCCGCCCAGCGCGAAGAAGTTGTCGTGCCGGCCGACCTGTTCCAGCCCCATCACCGTCCGCCAGATGTCGGCGATCGTTTCTTCGACCTCGCCTTCGGGCGGTTCGAAGCCGGCGGCAGTCGAAGGTACCCCCTGCATATCGCGCAGCGCCGCCCGGTCGACCTTGCCGCTGGGGGCCAGGGGCATGGCCTCAAGCTGCACGAAGAACGACGGGATCATCACTTCCGGCAGGCGTTCGGCCAGGAAAGCATGCAGGTCTTCGCTGCTCAGCGGCTGCTCGGCGACAAAGTAGGCCGCCAACCGCGCCGCCGAGGACGTGTCGGCTGTATCTGGCGCGACCGGCTCGTCGAAGCCGATCTCGTCCAGGATGCGACGCACGCGGGCCGGATCGATGTCGTCTTCCAGTTCGTCGATGGCTTCCTCGCGCGTCTTGTGCCCCATGCGCACATCCCAACTGTAGGGAAGCGCGTAGTTGTGAAAGCCGCGCCGCTGCTGGTGGACGAAGATGCCCACCTCGTTGATCAGGCAGTTGGTCGACCGGCCGGTATCCGCCGGGCGCTGCCACAGGCCGCTCGATTCCAGGAAGGCGTAGACCTCGCGCAGGTCGACATCGCAGTAGCGGTAGAAATCGACAAACGTGATGTCTTCGAAGCCGCTGCCGGCCCGGAACAGGTCGACCTGGAGCGAGCGTGAGATGGCATCGTCACGCTGGTGGTAGGCACGGCGCATCTGCTCGATTTCGGCGTCGATATCGGCGACGCTGAAACTCGGCTGTATGAAGAGCTCCTCCGTCAGGCGCGTTTCGAAGAACTGCCCGCGTGACAGGCCGGTGACGATGGTCGAGATGCCTTTCTCACGCGCCAGCCCCGCCGCCAGGGTGTAGATCGTCTTGAAGCAGCCGTTGCAGACATTGGCGAACTGCTTCAGGCTGTCCACGAAGATGGCGTTCATGTGCGGCGTGGCCCCGTAGACGTGCTCGACGCCGAGGGCCTCGCAGGCGCGCCGGATATTGTCCTTGGCCGTGTCGGAGATGTAGCCGTTGTCCAGCGTGAAGGCCAGCGGTCGAAGGCCCAGCCTGACCAACTGGTAGAGCATGTAGGTGCTGTCCTTGCCGCCGCTCAGCAGCGCGACCACGTCGTACGTCCCGGTCGACCGCGCCCGGATCTGCGCGGCCAGCGCCTCCAGCTCGTCGAACGGCTTGAAGTACTGCGCGGCCCGGTCCTCGTAGCCGTCGTAGGCCGCGCAGGTGCTGCACAGCCCTGACGCGTCGAAGCGCACGCCGGGGAAGTTGGACGGCAGGCCGCAGCGACGGCAGCGCATCACCGATTCCTGCTCCCGCTGCCGGGGCGATGTCTGGGGCTGACGTACCTCGACCACAGCCTCGCGAATGGCCGGGTGGCTGAGCAGGGTCGCCTCGACTTCGCCCAGCTCGATGCGCGCCCCGCCGATCTTCACCTGCTGGTCGGCGCGTCCCAGGAATTCCAGCCGGCTGTCGTCCGTCCAGCGGGCCAGATCGCCAGTGCGGTACCTGCGCGCGCCGGGCACAAACGGATCGTCGACGAAGCGTTCGGCGGTCAGCTCCGGTCGGTTGAAGTACCCGCGCGCCACGTTAGCTCCGGCCAGTGCCATTTCGCCGATCACGCCGGGCGCCGCCGGCATGCCGAAGCGGTCCAGCACGTATACCCGCATGTTGTCCGACGGCGTGCCGATCGGAACTGAGGCCGCTCGGTCGCGCTCCGGATCGAAGGTGTGGATCATGCAGGCGACCGTCGCCTCGGTCGGGCCGTATTCATTGTGCTGCGCCAGCCGCCCCCCGGTTTTCTCGTCAAACGCCCGCGCCAGCTCCGTCTTAAAGTCTTCGCCGCCGACGATCAACTGGCTGATGCGCGTATTGGACAGGTCCATGTCGCGCACCAGCGCCATGTGTGAGGGTGTCAGCTTGACGACGTCGACCTGATTCTCGGCGAAGATGTCGCGCACGACCGTGCCGCGTTTGCCGGCGTCGGGATAGATGCGGATGGTCCCGCTGCTGATCAGCGGTACGAAGATCGAGGTCACGGTCAGATCGAAAGCCATCGACGAGAAGAAGGCGAAGGTGGTGGGTTGCCCGCCCGTGTAGAAGCGCTGCGCCCAGTTCAGATAGTTGGCGAGGCCGCCGTGCTCGACCATGACGCCTTTGGGCGTCCCGGTGCTGCCGGAGGTGTAGATGACGTAGGCGAGATCGCCGGGTCCGGCTGCGGCCGGCGGATTGGTTCTCGGCGCCAGCGTCCGACTCACGGCGACAGGCGGCAGATCGGCTTCCAGGACGACGGCGGCCGCGTCGCGGAAGCGATCGGCAAGGTGCGGCTGCGTGACCACGACAGGCGTCCGGCCCAGGTCGTTCAGGATGACGCGGGCGCGTTCCGGTGGGTGCAGCGGGTCGAGCGGGACGTAGGCTGCGCCGGTCTTGAGGATGGCCATCAGCGCGACCACCAGTTCCAGGCTGTGATCCATGCACAGCGGGATCAGTGTACCGACCCCTGCGCCGGCCGCGCGCAGATCGACCGCCAGCGCATTGGCCGCGCCGTTCACCGCCGCGAAGGTCAGCGTCTGCTCGCCAAGCGAGGCGGCGATGTGGTCGGGCGTGTGTGCCGCCTGCGCCTCGAACCGCTGGACCACCGTCTTCGCTTCAGGATCGGGGTGGGCGGTCGCGTTGAAATCCTCGATCAGCCGCGCCTGCTCGTCCGCGGTCAGCAAGTCGATCCGGCCAATCTCGATCTCCGGGTCGGCCAGGCAGGCGTCGAACACGGCCAGGAAGTGCCGGATGGCGCGCGCGCGGTCGGTGTCGGAAAAGGCATGCAGGTTGAAGTCGAAATCCAGCTCGAACGCGCCGCGACGGGGGATGTCATGGACTTGCAGGCGCAGGATGTGGCCGCTGTCGTTGTGCCCGGCGTGCAGCCAGGCGGCGCGCGCCGGCATCCCGGCGAACGGCCCGAAGCGGACGGTGATGAAGTTTAGCACGGCGCCGGCGGTGCGGTTGAGCGCGGCGCTGCCCACGCCCGGCGCCAGATTCTGGATGGCGCGGATGTTCCCGGCCGCCGCCTGCCTGAACAGCGAAGCGAAGGTCTCACCCGGATTCAACGCCAGGTCGATTGCCAGCACTTCGATGAACAGGCCGGGCATGGCGCGATATTCTGGCGTGGTCCGGTTGGCATAGGGCACGCCGAGGCGCACCCGGTCGGCTTCGCCCAGGCGCAGCAGGAACGCGCCGAAGAGGGCATTGAAGAGGTTGGCGTAGGTCAGATCCTCGCTCAGCCCGCGGAACCCCGGCCGTGACGCCAGCGCCCGCAGACGCTCCATGCGCGCCTCGTCCAGCACGACGATCTGCCGGGTCGCCGCGGTGGTGCCGCCGGTATCGCGCCCGCGGTACAGGCGCAGCGGCGGCGGCGGATCTTCAGCCCGAGTCTGCCAGAAGGCGTCGGCGTCGCGGATGGTCGCTCGCTCATCCGCTTCGTGCGCGACGTAGCGCTCGAACGGCGGCACGTCGATAGACGAAACCGGCTCGCCGGCGGCCAGCCGCGTGTAGACATCGCTCATCAACTGGTAGATCAACTGCGCCGAGGTGACATCCATCAGGATGTGGTGCTGGTTGAGGAACCACGCCCAGCGCGTCGGGCCGAGCCTGAGCAGGGCGCTGTCGTACAGGCCGGCATCGAGGCGGAACTGTCGCGCCATCCGGCGGTCGATCCAGGCCTCAAGCGCGGCATCCGGGTCGGGCGACGTCGACAGATCGACCGTCTCCAGGTCGGCCGGTTGCACGTCGAGCACGACCTGAACCGCTTCGCCGTCGATCTCGCGGATTACCGTCCGCAGCAAGTCCGACGAGGCCACGAGAATATCGAAGCCACGGCGGAAAAGTCTTTCATCCAGCAGACCCTCGACGACAAAGACGAAGGGCATGTTGTAAAGCGGGGCATCGGGCGTGAGCCGCTGGCCCAGCCACATCAGTTCCTGCTCGCGCGTCAGGTTGTGCTGCGGCATTACTGACTCTCTAAATAATGGACAATCGCATTGATCGTCGAGAAATTCTCAAAAACGACATCTTCAGGCGGTACGTCCACCCCGAACCGCTCCTGGATGAAGGCCAGCAGGCGGATCACGTTCAGCGAATCCAGCAGGCCGCTCAGCAGCAGGTCGTCGTCATAGCCGATGGCCTTGTTCATGCCGAAGACCAACCGGTTCTGGATGAATTCGCGCATCGCTTCGTGTCTGTCCATAGAGTTCTATCCTGTCTCATTCAGCATGCAGCGCCGCGACATGCAGGGCTTTGCGATCAATCTTGCCCGTGCCGGTCCGCGGCATTGCTTCCAGAAAGTAGATGGCCGCCGGCACCGCGTAGACCGGCAGACGGTCGCGGAGATAAGCGATCAGGGTCTCAGCGCTTACCTGGGCGTTCGGCTTGAGCATGACCGCGCCGGCCAGCACATCGCCTTCCTCGCGCCGGATGACGAAGGCCGCGCCATGCTCGATGGCCTCGTGCGAAGAAAGGGCGGTATCAACCTCGGCCAGTTCGACCCGGAAGCCGCGGATCTTCACCTGATGGTCCTTGCGCCCCAGGAATTCCAGCAGCCCGTCGGCGTTCTCGCGCACCAGGTCGCCGGTGCGGTAGTACACCGCTTCAAAGTCCGGGAAAACCTCGCGGCGGTAGAAGGCCCTGGCGTTCAGATCCGGCCGGCGCCAGTAGCCGCGCATCATGGTCGGGGTGCGCACCACCAGTTCGCCCACCGCTCCTGGCGGGACCGGCTGGTCCTCGGTGTCGACGATCAGGCTGTCGGCATTGTCCCAGATCACGCCGAGCGGGATGTTGTCCCAGTCCGCCGGCCACGCAGTCGGCGGCGGCAGGTGGTAGTAGGTGCACTGGTTGACCTCGGCTGGGCCGTACACGTTGCTGAAGCGGGCCTGGGGAAGCCGATCCATCAGGGCGCGCAGATGCCCCAGCGGGAAGGGTTCGCCGCCGTACAGCACCCAGCGGATCGCGCTGAGATCGCGTTCTTCCAGCACGCCGCGGGTGATGAGCTGAATCAGCGCGAACGGCACAGAGTACCAGATGGTCAGCCGGTCGGCTTCGATCAGTTTGGCCAGGTTGACCGGGAAGAGGGTGTAGGCTTCGGGGATGATGGTCGTCGTCGCGCCGCACAGCACAGCCGTCAGATAGTCGAAGGTGGACATGTCGAAGTGCAGAGGTGAGTGATTGCTCAGCCGGTCGTCGTGGTTCACGTCGTAGGTCGCCGCCGACATGCGGGCGTAGCTCAGGCCGCTGCTGTGCGTGTGCATGATGCCCTTCGGCTTGCCCGTCGAGCCGGAGGTGTACATGATGTAAGCCAGGTCCTGTTCCATCAGCCGGACCGGCGAGAGCAGCCCTGGCGGCTGCGCCTCGACCTCCTGCCAGGAGACGGACCGCACGCTGCTCGCCGTCGTCGCTTGAGTACCGACGACGAAGCGCAGAATGGGCGTCAGGCCGGCCGCCTCGTCCAGCACCTGTGCCCGGCTGTCCTGGGCGATGATGCCGGTGAGCTGGCAGTCCTCGATAATGCTGACCAGCCGCGTGACCGGCGACTTCGGATCGAGCGGGATGTAGGCGCCGCCGGCCATCATGATCCCGTATATGGAGATGGCCGTCTCCAGGCTCTTGTCCAGGAACACGCCAACCCGGTCGTGCTTGCCGATGCCCTGCTCCTGCAGCGTCCGCGCCAACTGGGCCGCCCGGCGCGCCAGATCGGCGTAGGTCAGTGCCTGGTTCTGGAAGCGAAACGCGGGATGATCGGGGTAGCGCAGAGCCGATTCTTCGAGCGCCTGGTGCAGCAGATAGATCATGGTTCAGCTCCCCAGCAGACCGGCGATCAGGTTGCGCTGAATGTCCGAGGTGCCGGAGTAGATCACCCCGCCCATCGCGTCGCGCAGATCGCGTTCCACTTCGTAGTCGGTCAGGACGCCCTGCCCGCCGTGAATGCGGATGGCATCTTCGCTGTTGCGCAGGAAATTCTCGCCGATCACCAGCTTGGCCATGGCCGCGTCCAGCGTCGCGTCATCGCCCTGGTCCAACCGCCAGGCGGCTCGGTAGAGGAAGTGGCGCGCGGTCTCCAGCCGGACTTTCATGTCTGCCAGCCGGTTGGTCACGGACTGGTAGCGGCTGATCGGCTGGCCGCCGACCTCGCGACTGTTCACGAAGCGGACCGTCTCGTCGAGCTGGCGCGCCATCGATCCGACATGGCTGGCGAAGATAAAACTGCGCTCGTACTGCATGGCGGCATTAAAGATGCTGGCGCCGGCGCCTTCCGGCCCGAGGCGGTCATCGTCCGCCACGAAGACGTCCTCGAAGGTGATCTCGCCCATCGGGTTGGTGCGCAGACCCATCTTGCCGCGCGGCGCGCCCTGCGTCACGCCTTCGGCCCGTGCGTCGACCAGAAAGGCGGTGATCCCCCAGCGGCCGCGCGCCGGGTTGACGGTGGCGAAGGCCAGGATCAGATCGGCGATCGGCCCCATGCCAATGTAGACCTTCTCGCCGGAGAGCCGGTAGCCGCCCTCGACTTTGCGCGCCACCGTTTGCAGGGCGAAGGCGTTGGAGCCGGAGTCGCGTTCGGTCATGCCGTGCGCGCCGATCATGCGCCCGTCGAGCAGCGGGGGCAGGTAGCGCATTTTCTGGGCCTCGGTGCCGAAATGGAGGATCGGCTCCTGGACCGCCCACATCTGACCGTTGACCGCCAGCGTGAAGCCGTTGTCCGTGCAGCCGTAGCCGAGTGCCTCCATGGCGTGGATGGTCGTCACCATGTCCAGGCCAGATCCGCCGTACTGCGACGGGATGTACAAGCCGAGAATGCCTTTGGCGGCGCCCTTCTGCCAGGCATCGCGCGGGAATATCCCCTCGCGGTCGCGGGCGATTACGTCTTCGCAAAGCTGATCGCGGGCGAACTGAAGCACATCATCCCAGAGCTGCTGTTGAGCCGGTGTGCAGCCAAAGTCCATTGGGTCATCTCGTCAGTTCTGTCAGGAGCGGGCAGGGCGCAGCCAGATGCGCACAGGTGTACGTGGCTCGTGCGCTTCGATTACTTTTGTAAGGTCTTACGTTTCGGGGTGCTGGGGTATCTGGTGCAGGTCTGGCTAGGGTCACGTGGGGGGGAAGCTCGAAGCCGCGGGAACCGTGTTGGGTCATCGATCGACTGATCTGCTCCTATAACGATCGGAGGGACAGCGCTGCATCAGAGCTGACCTATGAACAACACGCCCGCCGCCGCGATGGCGATGCCGGCCACGCGCATCACGTTGAGCCCGCGCGGGTTGCGCAGCGCGATATAGCCGATCAGCGCGCCGACCACGTGCAGGCCGGCCGTGGAGACGAGAAAGCCGGTGACGTAGGCGATGATCACCACGAGGTCGGTGGTCTGCGGCAGATTGATGCCATGGGCATAGCCATGGAATATGCCGAAGATGCCAACCGTCAGCATAGCCACCCACTCGGGCAGCGCGGCGCGCGCCAGCAGCAGGACGCCCAGGACCACGATCGAAGCGGCGATGGCCAGGTCGACGAACGGCAACTGCACTTGCAGAAGACCCACGACACCGCCGACGGCCATCATGACCAGGAACGTCGCCGGCACCGTCCAGATGGCGCGCCCGCCCAACTGGGCACTCAGCAGGCCAACGGTCACCATCGCGATGAGATGGCTCAGGCCGAGTATGGGGTGGAGAAACCCGGCGATCGCCCCGCTTCCTGGAGCCGTATGGGCAAGAATTGGCACTAACGGACTCATAATGACGCTCAAGGCATGGCCCTCCCCCCTTGGCGAGACACTTTTCGATAAACTCTGCGGTTCAGACATGCATCCGAGACGATTGCACCATTATACAATTAATGGCGCATGTGAATGGGCCGCATGCTCATCAATCACTCAGTCGCCGTCCTGGATCACGGGCGGCAGGCTGTTTCCGCGACTGCGGGGTCGGCGCTGGACTCGCCGCTATAGAAGCACGCGGCCACGGCCTCCGCTAGGCGCCGGTGACCGGCCTCCGTCAGATAACCCGTGCCCTCCGCGAAGTACAGCGACCTGATCTCCTCGGCAGTCGCGCCGCTCTCCAGCAGGGTCTGGCCCATGCCCAGGAAGGGCACGCCGTTGGCCGCCGCCGCCGCTGCCAGCCGGCGTTCCGGCAGGAGCAGGTCATATTCGGCCAGTACCGGCGACCAGTCCGACCCGGCGTTCTCCGCGTAGAAGCGCGACGGGAAATGCGGGAGCGTCACCAGTCGGATCGTCAGGTCGTACTCCGCCAGCCGGGCGACCAGAGTGCGCAGAATTGCCTCCGTCAGCTCGAAGGCTTGCTCAGCTTCCGAACTGCCGGCGATTTCGAACAGCGGGGTGGCCGGCCCGAAGAGCGCTTCCTCGCTGGCCCGCTCGATGTTCGATGGATAGCGGGGAGGATGCAGGTTGAGCCGGAAGTTCCGATCGATGAAGTCACCGGCCATGACGTTCAGCAGCATCGACTGGCTGACCACCGTGCGCAGCGGGTCCGGCGCGGAATGCCCCAGCACGGTCAGGTCGGCCTGGCTGTGCCAATAGTCGTAATCTTCCGGGATGACCTCGGCCATGCCGTCCGCATCGAGGGCTATCCTTGGCTGCGCACCCGGCGCCGTGAGCGGACTCGCCGCATCGTCCTGAATCTGGAAGTCATTGGCCAGGTGGAAGACGATGACCAGCTCATCGGGCTGGAGCGGCCCCCAGATGTGCGTGTAGTAGCGCCAGTTCATGAAGGTCATCGGCCCATAACCGAGCAGCCCCTGGGCCAGGACTTCGGTCTTTTCGGGCGGATTGGCCGCGTTGATCAGCGTTTCGAGCTGCACGCCCATGTGCGCCTCGACGGGGATTTGCAGCGCCTCGACGAAGGTGTCGCCGGTCAGGATGATGCGCCGCGTGTCGGCTTCCAGGCGGAACTCCGGGTAGTACCAGCCCAGGCCGTTGGTCGTGCCGTTGGCAAAACCCTGCGTCTGCTGGTAGACGCGTCCGTAGGGCACGGTCACGCCGCTCAGATTGTCGATGGGCAGGGCGCGCGCCAGGGCCAACCCCTGCAGAACCAGTTCTGCCGCGACGACGATCCCGATGCCGACAAGCACCCCTTTCCGCCAGCGCTGTACCGGCACGCCCGCCGCCGGCCGGGCCAGCAGCACGACGCCGGTGAAGAGCAGCATGAGGACGATCAGCGCGACTTCCAGCAGGCGGAACTTCGCCCAGTACTGCGCGAAATTCCAGCGCAGGAGGCTGCCGCCAAGCATGGTCCAGATGACCACGCCGAAGCCGATCCAGATCAGCCCGAACAGCCAGGGCTGTCGCTGTAACAAGGCGACGAATTGCTTGAGGCGCTCCAGGGCGCGCAGCGAGACGATCATCCAGATCCAGACCCCAAAGCCCAGGGTGTAGACCAGCAGGATGGCCGCATAGGGCAGCGAATAGCGGCCAAAGACAATGGTGTTGGTATCGCTCTGAAAGCCGAGCAGGTCTACCCAACCGGCCGCCCAAGCCATGAAGGCGATGACCAGGACGATCAGGTATTCGGCCTGGTCGAACCAGGGCTGCAAGCGCTCCTCCACCGTCCGGGACGCGGCGGCATTTGTTCGTTCAACTTCTGATGCCATATAATCCCCCTTGAGCCAGGAGCCATGAATTTTGAGTCATATTGTCCTCATTCCGTATCCGATCGCGAGCAAGCTCAACCCGACCTTCGAGATCGCGCACCGGCTGAAGGCCGAAGGCCATCAAATCACCGTGGTGGGCGCTTCCGGTTTGAAAGAGACGACGGAAGCGCAGGGATTCCCCTTCATCCTGGCGGGCGAAAGTGGCGGGACCAGCGCGCCGGTGGCGAGCCGGAGTCGCCTGCGGCGTCTGCTGCCGGCCTCGAAAGCGCGGCTCGATGCGGCCGCCGATCAACTGGGAATGCAGGGTTTCGCCGATTTGCTCGGTGCGCTGCGTCCGGACCTGGTGCTGATCGACGTCGAACAGCACAAATACATTCTCTCGGCCGTGCCCACAGGCTTTCCCGTCGCGCTGATCAGCACAATGGTTTCGCTGGTAAAGCGGCCGGGGCTGCCCCCTGCTCATCTGTACGTGCAGCCGAAAGTCGGCTGGCAAGGCAGTCTGATCGGCATCGAACTGCTCTGGATGCGCTACCGGCTTCGTAAGGCGTTCCTTCGACTGCGTGATCGCACCCGGCGCGATGGTCTGGACAAGCTGTCGGTGCTGCGCCACCATGCCCGACGTGCGGGATTTGACTTTCAGGCGAACGCCGATCTGCACCAGTGGCTGATCCCCTTTTCGTACCGGCGTCTGACCGTCTTCTCCACGTTGATCCGCGCCTTCGATTTTCCCCATGTACCGGCTAAACAACAGATCTACGTCGGCGCCATCATTGCTCGCGATCGCCGCGAGGTGGTCGAAGGCGAGAACGCGGATGCCGAACGCTTGGAGGCGCTGATCGCGCGGCATCGCCCGGACGCGAAGGCGCGCAGGCTGGTCTACTGTTCGTTCGGCGCCTTTTTCACCGGCGATGATACGGCCTTCGTCCAGCGGCTGATCGAAGCCTTCGGCGAGCGCGCCGACTGGGATGTGATTCTTGGACTGGGCGGCCGGGCGGACCCGACCTCGCTGGGTAGGCTTCCGCCAAATGTTCACGTTTTTCGGTGGGCGCCGCAGGTGCGCGCCCTGGAAGCGGCTGACTGCGCCCTGATCCATGGCGGCATCACGTCGATTAACGAGTGCATCAGCCAGGGCGTGCCAATGGTCGTCTATCCGTTCCACACGACCGACCAGTACGGTTCCGCCGCGCGGATCGCCTATCATCGTTTGGGGATCGTCGGCGACCGGCGGACGGATGATGCGCGAACGGTGGTTGCCCACGTGGGTGCCGTGCTCGCCGACCCAGCCTATCGCGCCAGGCTGGAGTCGATGCGCGAACTGGTGGACCGAGACACGCGGGAGAAGACCGCCGTGCGGGCTATCGAAACGTTTATTCGGACGGCGCATGGGCAGCGTTGATGGCGCGGGCCAGGCGCTCGGCGACGGCCTGAGCGTGCGGGCCGCCGAGAATCTGATGATCGCCCGGCACGTCGATGAGGGTCAGCCCTCCCTGGGCCACCTGTGACCAGGCTTCTTCGCGCGTCATCGGCAGACCCGTGTCCTGCTCATTGCGGCCTGCTCTCGCGCTGAAAAACAGAATCGGCTGGGAGAAGGGCTGGATCACGTACTTCTGCGACGCACGTTCCTGAGCCTGTTTCACTGCGCGCTCTCGCAGCGCCTCAGGCGAGAGATCGGGAACCGCGGAGCGCCGTGCCTCAAGCCAGGTCTTCCGCGCCTCGCCCGACAGCGTGAGATAGCGGAAGACGTAGCGCGGAATCGACAGGATCCGCCGCAGCAGGCGTCTTCGCAGCGCCCGACGCTGGCTGCTCAGAACAATGTTGGTGCTCTCGTCGTAGTACGCGGTGTCGAACAGGACCAGCAGCGCTACGTCCTCACCGGCCGCCACGAGCTGCTGCGCCATCTCGAAGGCGATGAGCCCCGCCACCGAATACCCGCCCAGAACATAGGGGCCTGTCGCCTGGATTTTTCTGATCTGTAAGAGGTAGTAGCTGGCCAGGGCGGGGATGTCGTCGAATGGCGCCATTTCGCCATCGAGTCCTGGCGTCCGCAGCGCATAGATCGGATAGTCCGGACCCATTCGCTTCGACAGATCGTGGTACGCGAACACGCCTAGCTGCGCCCGCGTGACGCCCCAGAAGATCGGATGTCTGCCGGTGGTCTGAATGGGCACGACATGCGGCGAGTGGCTTGAGGGCTTCTCCCCCGTGGTCGCGTCCGCCGCGTTGGCAATCAGCCGTGCGGACTCCGGGTCCGCCTGACGCGCCAGCGCTTCGACGGTGGGATACTGAAGGAGATCGGGCACACTCAGTTTCGACTTGAGCCGGCGGTTGATCTGCGAGATGACGCGCATGGCGAGCAGCGAATGGCCGCCCAGATCAAAGAAATCGTCGTCGATGCTGACCACCTCCACGTCCAGCAGATCCGACCAGATGGCGGCGATGGCCGCTTCGGTCGGGGTGCGTGGTGGGATGACGACGCGTTCCTGCTCCGGCGCCTGCTCGGCATCGAGCCGAATCAGCGCCGCCCGGTCGACCTTGCCGTTGAACGTCTGTGGCAGCGCGTCCAGACGGTGAATGCGCGCCGGGATCATGTAGTCGGGCAGGTGCTCCAGCAGGAATTCGCGCAGCGCGCCGGCTGATGGCGCGGCGTCCGGGCGGGGCACGACGAAGGCGGCCAGCTCCAGCCCAGCGGATTGGGCGGCGGTCACGCTCAGCACCACGGCCGCCTCGACCTGATGGTGGCGCAGCAGGGTGTTTTCGATCTCTCCCAGCTCGATGCGATGCCCGCGGATCTTGACCTGGTGATCGATGCGGCCCAGGAACTCGATCACGCTATCGTCCACGCCGTCGGCACGCCAGCGGGCCAGATCGCCGGTCCGGTAGATGCGCCGGTTCGTCAGCGGGAAATGCAGAAAGCGATCGGCGGTGAGCTCCGGCTGGTTCAGGTAGCGGTCGGCCAGCCCTTTTCCGGCGATGACCAGCTCGCCCGGCACGCCGGCGGGGAGCGGCTGGAGGTAGCGATCGACGATGTAGGCCTGCATATTGGCGATGGGGCGGCCGATCGGGATGTTTTTGCCGGCATCCTCGGCGGTGATGCGGTGGGCCGTCGCCCACACTGTGCCCTCGGTCGGCCCGTACTCGTTGATCAGCGCCGCCTGCGGCCGGGCGGCGTAATGAGCATCGATCAGGCTGGCCGGGCAGGCCTCACCGGCCACGATCACCGTCCGCAGCGAGTCCAGTTGGCCTCGATCGGCGGATTCGAGCATGATGGCGTACAGCGAGGGCAGGCACAGCGTGTGGGTCACGCGGTGCCGCTTGACCAGACCCACCAGGTGGTCGGCATCGCGTTCGCTTCCCGGCTCGGGCAGCACCAGCGCGCCGCCCTGGGTGAGCGTCCAGTAGATGCCGGCGACCGAACTGTCGAAGACGTAAGGCGAGAGCAGCAGGTAGCGATCGACCCGCTCGGGGTAGTAGATGTGCCGCGCCAGGGTCGAATGCGTCAGGTTGCCGTGGGTGATGACCACGCCTTTGGGCCGGCCGGTCGAGCCGGAGGTGTACAGGATGTAGGCCGGGGTATCGCCGGCGACCGCCGGCAGCGGCTGCGTGCTCGACGGCGAGTCGAGCGGCAGGGTATCGACGGTGACGACGATCCGGTCCCCGGCGCGCTCGGCCAGTCTCCCTGTGAGATGCTGCTGCGTCAGCACCCGGCGCGCCGTGCTATCCTCCAGCATGGCGGCCACTCGCTCGGCGGGATAGGCGGGATCGATCGGCACATACGGGCTGCCCAGCCTGAGGCAGGCCAGCATGGCGATGAACATCTCGAAGGAGCGTTCGAAGCAAAGGGCGACCGGTTCGCCGGGGATAGCCCCCTGGGCCAGCAGGTGCTGCGCCAGCGCCCCCGCGCGAGAGTCTAGCTGCGGGTAGGAGAGCGACTCGCCGCGCAGCAGCAGCGCCGGCGCGTCGGGCGTGGCGGCCGCCTGGACGCGGATCAGATCGGCGATCAGGCCCTTCTGCCCATCGTCCACATCGGTCGCGTTCCAGCCGTACAGAAGCTGATGCTCCTCAGCGGGCGACAGATAGGCGCACTCGCGCAGGGGAGCGTCCGGCCTGGCGGTCACCGAGTCCAGCAGATTGCGCAGGTGTTCCAGCAGACGGGCGACGGTCCGTGCGTCGAACAGGTCGGTGTTGTACTCGATCTGGAGTGCGATGTGCTCCCCTTCGTCCGCCGCGAACAGGGTGATGTCGAACTTGGCGACGCCCTGGTCGATGGGATATCTCGCCAGGGTGATCCCGGGAAGGGCGGGCAGCGCCTGCGCTTCGCGGTAGACGAACATCACCTGGAAAAGCGGGTGGATGCTGGCATCGCGGCTCACCTTCAGCCCCTCGACCAGACGGTCGAACGGCAGATCGCCGTGAGCGAGCGCGCCGAGCACCCGTTCCCGCACGTGCGCCAGCAGATTGCGAAATGTCGAGCCGCCGTCGATGTCGGCGCGGATGGCGACGGTGTTGAGGAAAAAGCCGAGCATCCGCTCGAACTGGGGCTGGTCGCGCTGGCTGACCGGGGCGCCGATCAGGATGCTGTCGTGCCCGCTGTAGCGGTGGAGCAGCAGGGCATAGGCGGCGTGCAGCAGCATGGCCAGGCTCACCTGGTTCTCCTGGGCGCAAGCGCGCAGGCGCTGCGAGAGGTCGGAGGCGAGATCCAGCGCATGCAGGCGGCCGCGGTAGGTCTGCGTCGAAGGCCGCGGGTGGTCCAGCGTCAGGCCATGCTGGGGTGGGGTGCCGGCCAGGAGCTGTTCCCAGTAGGCCGTCTGCGCAGCCAGCATGGTCGCGTCCGGCCGGTTCTGCGCCTCGGCAAAGTCGACGTACTGGGGGGCCTCGTCGTCGAGAGCCTCCGGGGTGGCGTAGAGCGCAGCCAGTTCCGACCAGAAAAGCCGATTGGCATGTTCGTCCGCGATGATGTGATGGATGACGAAGAGAAGGAAGTATTCGTCGTCGCCGGTGTGCAGCACGCTGAGACGCAGCAGCGGGCCGGCGCTCAGGTCGAAGGGCAGGGCGGCCAGCCGGGCGATCTGCGCCTCGATCGCCGTTTCGTCCTTGCCGCTCAGGTCGGCGACGGATAACTCGACCTCAAGTGCCGGTGCAATGTGCTGGAACAGTTCGCCGTCGATCCACTCGAAGGTGGTGCGCAGGATCTCGTGGCGCTGGATGAGACGGTTCAGGCTGGATTGCAGACGGTCGACGTGGATCGTGCCGCGGGCACGGTAGGCGTCAACCATGTGATAGGCGCTGGAGTCCGCGTGCAGTGATTGGAACAACCAGATGCGCCGCTGTCCGGGGGATGCCAGAACGGGCTGCTGGGGTGCGCGGCGTGGACGAGCGGCAGGAGGCAACGAGCCGGGCTGCGTCCTGGCTTTCAGACGCTGCGCAATGAGCGCGCTGCGAGCGTCTGACGCTCGGGCATCCAAGCCTGGCTGGCCTGAGCGCTGGGCGTCAGAAGACGCTGCCTGTGCGGGCGTTGAATCCGAGTCGGCCACGGCGGGATTCCTCTGGCTGGTCTGTCGTCCAAGCGGATTGAGGAGATTCTATCATGGAACGCCGAAGGACATTTCGACCGCTCTTGGATTTCTCAGACAAGGCCCGCCTTCCCGCAGCGTCTTGTTTCGCTCCTGTCAGCCGACCGCTCGATCCGGAAACTCCGACGCTCTCAGTCCATGCAGACAGGCGATCAGTTCTTCGACTGAAGCGCAGATCACGACGCTGGTGCCGCACACGACATGCCAGCGGCGGCCCGCGCCGCCATCGATACGGACTTCGGGAAGATCCGGCTGCCACTCCGCGACCACGCTGAAGCCCTCGCGTTCCAGCGCGCGCTGGGTCCAGGTGTGCTGCACGCCGGCGCCGGTCAGCACGACGCGTTCCGCGCCGCCGCCCGCCGACTTGAAGGCGCCGGACTCGATGTCGAAGGTGACCATGGCGCTGCGGAAGGCCGCCTCGAAGGCGCCGCTCAGGACCAGGTCTTCCGGTGCGCCGGCGCGGATCTGCCCGCCCTCCGGCAGCAGCCAGATCTGGCTGGCCGAACGCAGCGCCAGGTCCAGATCGTGGGTGGACATGAGGATGGTCAGCCCCGTGTCGCGCGCCAGATCGCGCAGGAGGGCCATCGTCTCGACACGGCGCGGCAGGTCGAGATAGGCCGTCGGCTCGTCCAGGATGAGCAGCTCCGGCTCCTGGGCCAGGGCCCGGGCGATCAGGATCTTCTGACGCTCGCCATCGCTCAGGGTGTTGAAGGCACGCGCCGCCAGCCGCTCCGCGCCGGTCAGGCGGATGGATCGCTCGACCACTTCGCGATCGCGCGCGGAGAGCTGGCCTGCCCAGCCGGTGTAGGGGTGGCGGCCCAGGGTGACCAGTTCGTAGCCGGTGAACAGGCCGACCTCCATCTTCTGCGTCAGCACGATGCTCAGCCGGCGGGCGCGCTCCAACGCGCTCATGCGGTGCACGTCCTGGCCGGCGATCTGCACCCGGCCGCCCAGCGGCTTCTGCATCCCGGCCAGCGTGCGCAGCAGGGTCGACTTGCCCGCGCCGTTCGGCCCGATCAGACAGATCAGCTTGCCCGGCGTCACGGCCTGCGAAAACGGCTGGACGACCACCCGCGGCGCGCTCCCGCGCTGCGGATAGCCGGCGCTCAGGTCCTGGAGGTGAAGCAGAGGCGGTTGGCTTGTGCGTTGGCTCATGAGGCGATCGAATCCTTGAGTGGGCGTCGACTGAGGATGACCCAGATGACGGCGGGCGCGCCGATGAGCGAGGTGACGGCGTTGAGCGGCAGTACGACGGTGCTGCCGGGCACATCGGCGATGATGGAGGCGACCAGCGCGACGATGGCGCCGAGCAGGATGGTGAGTGGAACCAGCAGGCGGTGGTCGGAGGTGCCGAACAGGCCGCGGCAGAGATGCGGGATAGCGATGCCGATGAAGCCGATCGGTCCGCAGAAAGCGGTGATCGTGCCGGCCAGCACGGCGGTGGTGAGCAGAATGGCGTAGCGCGTACGCAGCAGGTTGACGCCCATGCTGGCGGCATACTGCTCGCCCAGCAGCAGCGCATTGAGCGGCTTGCTGAGCAGGAACGAGGCGACCAACGCGGCGCTGACGATCGGCGTCATGACCATCAACTGATCCCAGGTGACGCCGCTGAAACTGCCGAACGTCCAACTGATGTAAGCCTGAATGCGCTCCGGGATGCTGAAGTAGAGCAGGAGGCTGACGGCGGCGCTGGTCAGATAGCCGACCAGCAGTCCGAGGATGAGCAGCGTCATGCCGCTGGCCACCCGGCGCGCCAGCGCGAGGACGGCCACCATGACCAGGCCTGAGCCGAGGCTGGCGGCGGCCGCCAGGGCCAGGTCGCCCATCAGCCCCAGGCCGGTGAGCAGCGTGGTCGTCACCGTGCCGACAGTCAGCACCACCAGCGCCACGCCGAGGCTCGCGCCAGAGCTGACGCCCAGGATGTACGGGTCGGCCAGCGGGTTGCGGAAGAAGGTCTGCATGAGCAGGCCGCCGATGCCCAGGGCGGAACCGGCCAGGATGGCGGTCAGCGCCTGGGGCAGGCGGAAATTGACGACGATGTTGATCCAGACGCTCTTGGCCGGCGCCTGGCCGACCAGGATGCGCACCACGTCGTCGAGCGGGATGGCGACCGACCCCATGGCCAGGCTGAGCAGGAAGAGCAGCGCCAGCAGGGCGATCAGGCCGATCGCCAGCAGCGGCTTCAGCCCCGGCAGACGTGCTGTCAGACTTCCGGAAGAACTCAATTGTTGGCGACCTGCCTGCTGGCTCATGGCTTTACCTTCGCCAGGGGAAAAGGATGCTGCCTCTTCCCCTGGCATGTCTCTAGCTCGCCGGCTGAAGCTGCTGATAGAACGTGAATTCGTGATCCGGCAGCAGGTCCGGGTGGAAGATGGCGATCAGATCCGCCAGGATGAGATCCGGGTGCGCGGCGCCGGTCTCGAAGTAGTCGCTGCCGCCGTTGGCGTTCGTGCGCAGATTGTTATTCCAGATATTGCCGTTCTCGTAGGCCGTGAACGAGGCGAAGCGCGGATCGTCGGCCAGCATGTCCTCGGTCGTCGCCCAGAACATGTTGGCGTTGACCCAGAATGCGGCCTCTACGCCCTGTTCCAGCACCACCTCGAAGTCGAGCGGGTTGCTGGTGCCCGGCATGTCGGCAAACAGGAAATCGGCCCCGGCGTCGGCCAGGAGCTGGGCCACCGTGCTGTCCCCGCCCGGCATGTACCAGGTCCCGGCGAAGGGACCGGCGGCGATGGCCGTGGGACGGTCTTCGACATCGGCGGCCAGCGCTTTGAGCGCGTCGTAGCGTTCGACCACACCCTCGAAGTTGGCGTTGGCCTGCGCTTCGGTGTTGAAGAACAGCGCCACGAACTTGCCCCATTCCGCCTGACCGAGCGGCGTGGTGTCGGCATAGTCGGCGTTGAGCACGGCGGACACGCCGGCATCGGCGAGCTGCGTGACCGTGGTCCCGCCGGCAAAGAACTCCTGCGCCATGACCAGATCCGGCTCGGCGCTGAGCAGCACTTCGAAGTTGATGTCGCCGCCGCTGCCGCCCCCGCCGATCTCGACGAGGTCGCCGGAAGCGACGCGCTCCAGGACGGTCTCGTTGCTGGTGAAGAGCGCCGTATCGACGCCGACGAGCCGGTCGAGCAGCCCCTGGTCGGTCAGATGCGGCAGGATGGAGGTGGTCATGCCGACGAGCCGCCCCACCGGCACTTCGATGACGGGCACGCCTTCGAAGCCGTCCGGTGCGGGCGCACCACACTGGAGCAGCACATACGTGACGGGAGCCTCGGCGCCCGGCCAGGGCACGACGGTGACGACTTTGTAGTGGTCGAAGTACTCGACGTCGAAGTTGGCGGCATAGGTGACGGTGGCTTTGTCGGGGAAGTAATCAAAGGCCGGATCGAAGGTCTCGACACAGGCGTCGGTGAGGTTGGCATCGGGCGACTGGGCCTGCGCCGGCGCAAAGGCCATTGCCAGGACCACGATCAGGAGCATTGCTTTGAACATGTTTTATCGCTCCAGCGATAGGTTGGCGGGGCAACAAAAAAGCCCGCCGGGAGCGAGCCTGAACGTACTCATACGTCTAAGCCGCTGGCTCCCTCTGTCCACGAAGGGTTGCACAAGCTCCACGCGAAAGTGAGTATTCGGGCTCTGGCAGTTCAGCGAAGCTGAAACGACCGTTACCGTTGCGGGTCAGCGCCGGATTTTCACCGGACTTCCCTCACATTCACGCGTTGGGTGATGATGAGTTCTCTTGCTGTCTTACCTCCTGGTGTTGACCACGCCAACATTCAGGACTAATCGTACTCTCATTTTTGCGCGCACGAAAGTCACAATTTGCAGGGTTGTTGAGGGCATAGGTCCGCGATCGAAATTCATACCAGCCCTGAGCCGCTCACTGCGCTGGAGCTACCGGCCGATTATTCGCTGACGCAGTTGAACGTGACCTCGAAAGGCGCGCTGACGTTGCCGGCCGCATCGGTCAGTGTGATGGACCATACGATCGGGCCGATGAAGCAGGCGTCGCCGGTGGAGCAGGTGATTTCCCAGCTCAGTGCGCCGCTGGTATAATCGCCCTCCAGGATGACCGGGTTCTCCTTCACGCTGCCGGTCCAGTCGCCATAGGGTGCCGACACAGACTCTACCGTCATCTGCGTGATGGCGTCCCCGTCACGGTTGACGAAGTGGATGGGGCAGAGGGTCTCCCCGGCATTGGAGATCACACGGCAGGGTTTCATGCCGACGACCGATGGCGCCAGTGCATCGAATCCGGCGCTGATCTCGACTGGTTCGGGCAGCAGCGCCAGCGGCAGCGCTGCCACGTCGGCTGCATCGAACGGCTCGATATGGATGCCGCCGGAGGCCAGGTTTTCGCTCATCGGAATAACCGCGCGCGTCCCGGCCGGCACATGCGCCGCCAGTTGATCCACGGTGACGACGGCTTCGCCAGAGAGCACCGTGATGGTCTGCTCGCTGTTCGGGTGCGATTGCACGAAGGCGGAGCCGCTCAGGACGATGGGAATACCGTTGATGAGAAGCGGGGCCTCGCCGTCGGCCGGTACCTGAACCAACACTCCGTCGGCTGGCACTTCGGGGCACGCGCGCGGTTGATCGCCGGTGACCAGCGTGAAGGCCTGCATGGTTGCATAGACCGGCGTACTGCGGTCGACCACCGGCAGGCTGCCGGCGTCGCCCATGACCGTCACCTGGCGGGAGGGAATCCAGCCGACGCGGCCATCTTGCAGGACGGTGCGGAGCCAGTTGCCGGTGCAGTTACAGGCGTTGGCGCGCACGACCTCGCCGGCGCTCAGGGTTTTCAGCGTTTCGAAGCTGGAACCCGGACCACTCAGGACGGCCAGGTCGCTGTCAGCGCGGACTTCCAGAGCGTTGAGAGCGCTGGCGGCGTTCTGCATTTCGACCTCGCCTATCACAATCATGCTGATCGGCTGCGGGGTGTTCGTCGGTTGTACCCGCATGACGGCCAGACCCCACTCTCCGGCGTCGGACCATGCGCTGGAGCGCAGGGAGCACAGGGCGTCGATCGGAAGAATATCCCCCAGCGAGTCAAACTCCGGCGCTTCCTCGCAGTTGACCAGCGAGTCGACCTTTCCATGACCGTAGCATATCTCGTTCGGGCCTAATGCGATGCAACTGGCCGCCGAGCGCAGCGCTTCGTCGGCGACTGTGGAGCAATCCTGGCTTTGGACAAGGGCTGGAAGAGAGAAGATCAGTAGAGCAGCGGAAACAAGCGTGAGGGTCTTCATGAGATGACTCCGTTCGTCAGGTATCCAGGTGACTCCTGCTTACGCTTTGATTGCCTTCCTGAGTCTGAAACACAAGCAGAATCACTGCCGGAAGTGACGATACATTGCGAAACCAATGCGGTTGTGAGGCTTCAAACAGCAGGCTGTCCCCCTGGTCGAGGGCATAGGTGTCAGCGCCGATCTGGTACTCGATGCTGCCCTCGACGCAGAAGGTGAACTCCTGCCCGGCGTGGGTGATCGGCGGAGTATCCACGCCGGTTCCGGGCTGGACTGTCACGAGAAAGGGTTCGAGCTGCTGGTTGCACAGGCCGATCCCCAGGCTCTCGATGTCCATACCGACGCGCCGGGAGCGAAGGCGGTGCTCGCGCTTGACGTAGATCGTCGTACAGTCGGCATCATCGCGGAAGAACTCAGTGATTGGCACGTTCAGGGCGGTCGCCAGGAGATGCAGCGAAGCCACCGTCGGGGAGTTTTCGCCGCGTTCAATACGGCTGATGGCATTGATCGACAGGCCGCAGCGCTCGGCGACGGCGCGCAGGGACAACCGCTGGGTTTCGCGCAACAGGCGAATACGCTGCCCGACATCGGGGGTGGCTGCGTCGTTGGTCTCCAGGTGGTGCGCCATAGTAGGAATGTCTTCGTCGGCCAGGCTTATTCCGACGGGATGGTCTCTGTCACCGGCAGTCACGCAATTCACCTCCAGACCAGCAGATCGTTCGTGAATTGGTACTTACAACTAAAGTGTAAGTAGAAGACTAAAAGTGGTTAAGTGACAAAGATAATCAGTTGACTGTGCACTTTGGTGATGGGGGAGAAACGGTGGCTGCATTCACTCGGTCTGTCTCCCTTCGGCCGTGTCACAACTTCACACCCTGGCCGGTGTTCCACTTTCCGAGAGCATCGCTGTGCAGTGTGGTCCTTTATGGACGCTGGCTCCAAGGGGGAAGACATGAGAACGATGATCCAACTGCCGCCTTTCGCGCAGACCGTCCTTGTTTTGGCCGCCGCCGTGGTCGTCGTGGCGGGCATCCGCGCCATTTCCGACATCGCCGGCGCCTTCCTGATGGCCGGACTGATCGCCGTGCTGGCGATTCCTTTTGAAGAATGGCTCCAGCGCCGCGGTGTGCGCAAAATGGTCGCCTTCGGGATCACTTTCCTGATCTGTGTTGCCGTGGTGTTCGGGGTCGTGCTGTTCTTCGCCATCGCGGCCCAGCAGGTGGCGCGCAGTCTCATCAGCTACGAGGACCAGCTGCGCGAGTGGATCGCCTGGGGCGAGGGGCAGCTCACCGCCCTCGGGGTGTCGGTCAACGATCTGCCGCTGGATTCGATCTCCGCCGACAACGTGATTCAGGTGGTGCAGAGCGTGGCCAACCTGATCTTCGATTCGGCCAGCAGCGTGCTGCTGATCTTCCTGTTTCTGCTTTACTTCCTGATGGAAGGCGACGATCTGGCCATCCGCATCGAACGCGCGCTCGGCCCGACCAGCCCGACCATCCTGCGTCTGCGGACCTTTCTGCGCAGCGCGCAGCAGTACCTGCTGTTTCGCACGCTGTTCGGCGCGGTGATCGCCGCCTTGCAGACCACGCTGATGCTGATCATGGGCGTCGATTTCGCGATTCTGTGGGGCGTGCTGTCATTCGTGGCCAACTTCATCCCGAATGTCGGCTTCATCTTCGGGCTGATCCCGCCTGCTGTGCTGCTGCTGGTCGAGCAGGGGCCGGTGCCGACCGTCATCTTCATCGCGCTGTACTCGCTGATCAACAACGTGTTCGAGAACCTGATCGCGCCGCGCACGATGGGGCAGCAGGTCAACCTGTCGCCGCTGACGACCTTCCTCTCGCTGACGCTGTGGGCGTGGGTGCTGGGCGCGGCCGGCGCATTCCTTGCCGTGCCGCTGACACTGTTCGTCAAGATCGTGCTTCTGGAGGCGGACCCCGAGTATCGCGGGCTGGTCAGCCTGATGAGCGCGGATACGCCGCCGCCGGCGCCGGACCCAGCGAAAGCTGGCCCCTGACCGCCGGCAAAGTCGTTCGAGGATCAGGCTGTCGCATCGTCCGAACCCTGCATGCGGCTGTGGAAGCCCGCGATCTCCTTCTGAAGCGCTTCCAGTCCCGGCCAGTCGTGTGCGGCGGCCAGAGCGGCCTGCTCACCCCACGATGCGGCCGTGCCGTAGGCGATGCGCACACCCGAGGCGCGCAGCGCTTCTTCGAGCTGGCCGGGATCGGCCTTGGACAGCGCCTCAAAGGACGCGATCCCCAGCGCCGTCAGGCGGCCGGCGATCACCGGGCCGATGCCGGAAATCTTCTGCAGGTCGTCGTCTTGCGCGGGCGTGCTCCACATCGGCGCCTGGTTTTGCAGATACCTGAGCGCCTCCCATCGGCCCGCAGCGGCCAGGGTGGCCTGGGCCGGCCACGACAGCAATGCGCCTGGGACGACAATCAGCCCGCTCGACTGGAGCGCCTTGCCCCGATCCTCCAGGTCGGCCTGCGCGAGCTGATCATACGTGAGAATGCCCATGCCGCGCAGCGCGTCGGCGATCTTCGCCGTGATGCCGGCTAGGCGTTCAAAGTCCGTCTCTTCGGGGGCTGTGGCTGCCTCTGGCGCGGTTTGTGCGGCGGCCGCCGGCTGCTTCTGTGGATCGTCAATCGAAACCCAGGCGCTCTCGCGATGTTCCAGGCGCTTCAGCGCCATCAGGCAGGCGCGCCCACGGCCAAAGCCGGTGAAGACATCGCCTGGACACTCCAGCGTGAAGCTTTCGACCACTTCGCGCTGGACGGCATCGCCGACGAAGACCTGCACGCGCCGATCGTCGGCGTCCAGGCGGATGAGCACCAGGTCTCCCTCGGCCGGCTGATCGGCGGCGGGCAGGATGGTGTCATTCTCCGGGTGTGTCGGGTCGATGGCGTAGCGTCGCTGCCGACCGGCGCCCCGAAGCTGGAAGGTCGTTCCCGCGTCTCCGCCGCGCTGCTGGGTCATGGTGACGTCGACCTTGCCGGTGATGATCGCGGCGGTCCCGTCTGCGCTTACTGAGGAAATCGAGATCCCAAGAGCGTATTTGGCCGGGTCCGTGAGCTGCTCCTGCGCCGCCCAATCGACATAGGTCTTGAGCAAGTTCATGCATGCGGAAGCCATCATCACCCCCTGAAGCGTCGACAACAAACTCTATCGGAATATTGCTTCGAGTGTAGACAGATGTGGCCCGAATTGCTAAAAGGCGGGGGAGGCGTCCACGTGGCGCAGAAAGTCGAAATCAGCGCCGAGGTGGGCCTGCTGGATATGCTGGCGGTACAGCCACTCATAGCCCCGCCCACGGACCGGCGGCGCCGCCGGCTGCTCGGCCCGGCGGCGCTCCAGCTCGCGATCGTCCACCAGCAGGGTCAGGCGGCGCCGATCGACGCTCAGTTCGATGCGATCGCCGCTGCGCACCAGCCCCAGGGGACCGCCGACCGCCGCTTCCGGCGAGACGTGCAGCACCACGGTGCCGAAGGCCGTCCCGCTCATACGCGCGTCGGAGATGCGCACCATGTCCTTGACGCCGGTCAGCTTGCGCGGGATGGGCAGGTAGCCCGCCTCCGGCATGCCCGGCCCGCCGACCGGCCCAGCGTTTTGCAGCACCAGAAAATCGTCCGGTGTCACGTCGAGATCGGGGTCGTCGATGCGCCGGCTGAGATCGGCCAGCGAGGTGAAGACGACGGCTCGCCCGGTTGTGTTGAGCAGCGCCGGAGTGGCCGCCGAGCGCTTGAGGATCGCGCCATCGGGGGCCAGATTGCCATACAGCGCTACCAGCGCGCCCTTCGACATCAGTGGTTCCGCGGCGGGGTGGATGACCTTCTGCCAGGCCGGGAACTGGTAGGGGGTGTCCAGCAGTTCGCCAAGTGTCTGACCCGACACCGTCGGTGCGTCCAGGTGCAGCAGCGGCTTCAGCTCTTGCAGCACGACCGGCAGCCCGCCCGCCCGGTAGAAGTCTTCCATATAGAAGTCGCCGGTCGGCTTGAGATCGACCAGCACCGGGGTGCTCTCGCTGAGATCGTCCAGCGCTTGCAGATCCAGTGGAAGGCCGAGCCGGCCGGCGATGGCCGTCAGGTGGATGATGGCGTTGGTCGAGCCGCCGATGGCCAGCAGCACGCGCAGGGCGTTCTCGAATGACTTCGGCGACAGGATGTCCGACGGGGCGCTGCGTCGCGCCGCCAGATCGACAGCCAGTTTGCCGCTGGCCTCGCCGTGCCGCAGTCGCTCGGCGTGGACGGCCGGGATGGCCGCGCCGCCGGGGAGCATCATGCCGAGCGCTTCGACGACGCAGGCCATGGTGCTGGCCGTGCCCATCACGCCGCACGTGCCCTGCGTCGGCGCCAGGTGGCCCTCCGCCTCGTCGATGCGGTCCCGGTCGATCTCGCCACGGCGGTAGCGCGCCCAGTAGCGGCGGCAGTCGGTGCAGGCGCCCAGGCGCTCGCCCTCGTAGCTGCCGGTGAGCATCGGGCCCGCCGCCAGCGTGACCGCCGGGATGCCGGCGCTGCACGCACCCATGAGCAGGGCCGGCAGAGTCTTGTCGCAGCCGCCCATGAGCACCACGGCGTCGAGCGGCTGGGCCTTGAGCATGACCTCGACATCCATCGACATCAGGTTGCGCATCATCATGGCGCTGGGCGAGAGGAAGACCTCGCCCAGCGAGATGACCGGGAATTCCAGCGGCAGCCCGCCCGCCTGCCAGACGCCGCGCTTGACGGCCTCGGCCAGCTCGCGGAAGCCGCGGTGACAGTTGTTCAACTCGCTGTAGGTGTTGACGATGCCGACGATCGGCTTGCCGAGCGCTTCGTCGCTGAAGCCCATCGACTTGGCGAAGGAGCGGCGCAGAAAGAGCGCGAACTCGCGGTCGCCGTACTCGGTCAGGCGGTTGGCCAAGCCGTGTTCCTGCATCGTCATTTCTCTCATTCTTGCTACGGACTCGACCCTCACCCCGACCGACGGTCATGCCCTCTTTCGTATCACGGGAGAGGGCGTGCGAGCAAGCTCGCCAGGGGGTGAGGGTCACGTCATCGGCGAATACTTCTCAAAGGTCTATCTACAGATGGCGGTAGGTATGTTCTACAACGCCATGGAGACGAAGCGCGCTTCGGTGTATTCGTGCAGGCCTTCTTCCGCGCCCTCCCGACCCCAGCCGGACTGCTTCATGCCGCCAAACGGCCCCTCGGCGGTGGCCGGCACCAGATCGTTGATGCCGACGATGCCGAACTTCAGGCCTTCATAGCAGCGCACGGCGGTGGCCAGGTCGCGGGTCAGGGCGTAGGCGGCCAGGCCGTAAGGCGTGTCGTTGGCCAGTTGGATCGCTTCCTCGACCGAGTTGAATGGCGAGACCGGCATGAGCGGGCCGAAGATCTCCTCGCGGCTGACCTTCATGTCCGGGCTGATGTTGGCGATCAGCGTCGGCTGGAAGAAGTAGCCGTGATGGAGGTCGGCCGGGCGGTCGCCGCCGGTGACGACCACGCCGCCGAGTGACCGTGCATCCTGCACGAAGGCTTCGACCCGGTCGCGAGCGCCGGCGGTGATCAGGGGGCCGGTGGTGGTCGCGGCCTGCAAGCCGTCGCCAATCACCAGCGCGTCGATCTCCTGGCGGACGGACTCCAGGAAGTCTTCATAGAGCGGCGCCTGCACGTAGAAACGGGTCGGCGAGATGCAGACCTGCCCGTTGTTGCGGAATTTGGCCTGCACGGCCTGTTTGGCGGCGGCGGGCACATCGACATCGTCGAAAACCAGCACCGGCGCGCTGCCGCCCAGTTCTAGCGCCAGCCGCTTCAACCCCTCGGCGGCGCCGCGCATGAGGATGCGTCCGACGCGCTGCGAGCCGGTGAAGCTGATCTTGTCGACGCGTGGGTCGGAGAGGAAGACGCTGCTGATCGCCTCCGGGTCGCCGTTGACCAGATTGAGCACGCCCGGCGGCAGGCCGGCTTCTTCGAGGATGTTGACGGCAGCCATGGCGCTCATCGGTGTCAGTTCGCTGGGGCGGGCCACAATCGTGCAGCCTGCCGCCAGCGCCGCCGACCACTTGCGCACTGCCAGGTAGGCCGGGAAGTTCCAGGCGGTGATCGTCGCCACGACGCCGACCGGCGTCGGGATGGACATCAGCCGTTTGTTGCCGCGACGGGCAGGGATGGTGCGGCCGTAAGCGCGCTTGCCTTCCTCGGAGAACCAGTCGAACAGATCGGCGCAGGCGGTCCACTCGCCGCGCGCCTCGGCCAGAGGTTTGCCGCACTCCCGCGTCATGATCGGCGCGAGCAGATCGAGCCGCTCGCGGATCAGGTCGGCGGCTTTGCGCAGGATGGCGCCTCGCTCGTAGGCCGTCATGGCCGCCCAACGCGGCTGGGCATCGGCCGCGGAGGCCACGGCCTCCAGTGCGTCAGCTTCGCCGCCGAAGGGCACGGTGGCGATGGTCTCTTCGGTGGCCGGGTTGACCACCGACCACACGCCGCCGCGCCGAGAGTCGCACCACTTGCCGTCGATGTACATCTGAAAACGCATCAGATTCGTTCCTCGGATTTTTCCTGATCGTAACGCGCACGTCGCTCTGTATAGTACCCCGGCACAGGCACATCCCACCAGCCGGGCGCCTGCCCGCCGGATGTCCCGCGCTGCGTATCGACCATGATCTCGACCACGGCGGGCGCTTCGGAGGCCAGGGCGGCCTGGAGCGCCGGCCCGATCTCGTCCGGGTGGGTGACGCGCGCCGCGTGCGCCCCGAAGGCGCGGGCGGCATCGGCCAGATGCGGGGTGATCGGCTCCTGCTCCTGCTCGAACATCGAGCCGTAGGCTGCGCCCTCGCCGTAGGCGATCTCCTGCAGGTCACGGATGGCCTGCCAGCCCTGGTTGTTGAGCACCACGGCGACGACCGGAATGCCGTACTGCACGGCGGTGGCGATCTCCTGGAAGGTCATCAGGAAGTCGCCGTCGCCGACCATGGCCACGACCGGGCGTTCCGGTGCGGCCAGCTTGGCGCCCATGGCGGCGGGGTAGGCCCAGCCCATGGTGCTGAATCCGCCGGCCGAGATGTAGGTGCGCGGCTCGCTGAATGGCATTTCCTGGTACAACTGCGCCTGCACGTTGCCCGACGAGGTCAGGACCATGCCGTTCATCGGCAGCACGCGGCGGACCTCGGCGATGGCGCGGCCCATGGTGACCGGCGTCTGCGACGATCCGCTCAGCGGGGTCAGACTGGCCAGCCAGGCGGCGACACGGGCGCGGATTTCGTTCGTGTACGGCGAGTCGGCCCAATCGCGCGCCGGGGTCAGCGTCCGCACGCGTTCGACCAGCGACCCGACGACGGCTTTGGCGTCGCCGACGATGCCGACCTCGACCGGGTAGTTCTTGCCGATCTCGTAGGGATCGATGTCGACGTGGATCAGCTTTGTCGGCGGAATACTGAAGGACTCGCCGGGCTTGTAGGAGCAGGTGGCCTTGTCGGCGAAGCGCATGCCGACGGCGATCAGCACATCGGCGGTGGCGGTCATGGCGTTGCCGCAGGTGGTGGCGTTGGTGCCCATGTGCCAGGCGTAGAGCGGGTGATCTTCGGGGAATGCGCTCTTGCCCTGCATGCTGGTGACCACGCACGCGCCGAGTTGCTCGGCGAGCTGAAGGATCTCCGCTTCCGCGCCGGAGAGGATGACCCCACCGCCGACGACGATCACCGGCCGTTTGGCGGCGACCAGCAGCGCCGCGGAGGCATCGATGGCGGCGGCATCGCCGTTGATGCGGTTGTGCGGGCGGCGGCGCGGAGAATCGGCCAGGGCGGGGTCGAGGTCGATGCTCTCCGCCTGCACGTCCATCGGCAGGGTGAGCACGACCGGACCGGGTCGCCCGGTGAGCATGGTATTGAAGGCCTGGCCCATGGCGCGCGGGATCTGCGCTGCCTCGTCGATGCGCCAGACGCGCTTACTGACAGGTTCGAACATGGTCGGCAGGTCGGACCAGCGCTGGCGCTCAATCTCCTGCAGGACGCCCGTGCCGCGCATGTGCACGTGCGTCTCGCCGACGAACTGCAAGAGCGGGATGGAGTCGACGTAGGCGGTGGCCAGCCCGATGGCGGTGTTGGTTGCCCCCGGCCCAATCGAGGTGAAGACCGCCAGGGGGGAGCCTTTGGCGCGGAAGTAGCCGTCGGCCATGTGGACGGCGGCCTGCTCGTGGCGCGGCATGATCAGCCGCATGCGGTCGCGGGCGCGGCGGAAGGCATCGACCAGCGCCAGATTGCCGTGCCCGCTGATGCCGATGACGTAGGGGACTTTCTCCTGCGCCAGGATTTCGGTGATGATCTCTGAGCCTGTGAGTCGCATCATGCCCCCTGGAGTTTGACGGTCTGGCCGAGACGCGCGGATTCCTGCGCGGCCAGCGTGAAGCGCAGCACCTCGCGGCCCTGTTCCCCGGTGAGGATGGGTGCGTCGCCGCTGTGATAGGCGTCGATGAAGTGCCGGGTGGAGTTGATGAAGCTGTGCTCCCAGCCGACGGGCATGTCGGAGTGGGTGATCATCTGGCGGTCGCGGTAGAGGATGACGGGCGGGATGTCCATCATCTTGCCGTGCCCGCGTGTGACCCAGAGCACGCCGCGCGTCCCGGTGATCTCGATGCGGTCGTCCTGCGCGTAGTGCTGCGTATCCAGCACGAGCTGCGGCGAATAGACGACTTCCAGTGAGCCATAGCGGTTGTTGGGGAACTTCCAGGAGACCAGCGACGGCGAATCGAGGACGTAGCCCGGCTCGCGTTCGGTCGCGCCGATCCAGGCATGCACTTCCTCGGCCATGCCCATGAAGTGCCAGGCGAGGGCGAACTTGTGATGCCCGTCGTCGAAGACCAGCGGGCCGCCGCCGCACGTCTCATCCTTGAAGCGCCACTCTTCCGCGGCGCGGGGGATGTTCCACATGTTCGGGCTGATGCCGGAATTGCTCTTGATGCGGATGGTCAGAGGCTCGCCGATTTCGCCCGCCTCGATCAGGGCTTTGGCGCGCTGGACCGGCGGGTAGAAGATGAAGTTCTCGAAGACTTTGAAGATGACCCCGGCGCGTTTGGCCGCGGCGATCATCTCATCGGCTTCGGACACGGTGAGCGCCATCGGCTTTTGCAGCGAGATATGCTTCTTTGCCGCCGCCGCGTCGAGCGCCGCCTGATAGTGCAGGTGGTGCGGCAGGAGGATCTCCACCAGGTCGACTTCCGGCAGGGCCAGCAGATCGTGGTAATCGGTGAAGATGCGATTTTCGGGGACGCCCCAGGCGCGACCGCGGGTCTCGGCGTTCTCGCGCACCACATCGGCCACCGCTACGATCCGCGCACGCGGATTCGAAAGGTACTCGATGGCGTGCAGATCGGAGATGCGCCCGGTGCCTATGATGCCAACACGCAAAACGTCCATCAAACGAACCTTTCGTTGTGCAATAAACAACTTTGTTGCGACATATACCACAAAAACGCCGGAGGGTCAAAAGGATCCCTCCGGCGGTTAATGCTTTAGCGTTGGCGGAAACTGAAGCGGTTGGACAGCGCCTTGGCGACCTCGCAGACGATGGCCGCGGTCTCCGGGATGCGCTCCAGGCTCATGCGCCCGGCCGGGCCGGAAATGCCGATCGCGCCGACGACCTTCTTCGCATGGTCGAAGACCGGGGCGGCGACGCAGCGCACATCGTAGTTGTACTCTTCGTCGTCGACGGCGTAGCCCTGCCTGCGCGCCTGATCCAGATGCAGGCGAAGCGCCTCGCGATTGGTGATGGTCCGCGTGGTGAAGGCGGCCAGCTCTTGCGGCGGCTCGACCTGAGTGACGCTGAGCAGTGTCTTGCCCAGCGCCGTGCAGTGCAGGGGCGCGAGGGTGCCGATGCGCGTATTGACCCGCAGCGTCGCCGAAGATTCAACCTGGTCCAGGTACAGCACCTGCCCCTGAGCCAGCACGCCCAGGTGGGCGCACTCGCCCGTGCGGTCGACGAGCTGCTGAAGGTACGGACGCGCGTGATCGCGCAGGGGGGTGCGCTCCAGCAGCGTCTGACCCAGAACGACCACCTGTGGACCGAGCCGGTAGCGCCGGGTGAAGGAGTCCTGTTCGGCGTAACCATACGACGCCAGGGTCTGCATCACCCGCGAAATGCTGCTCTTGTCCATGCCGAGGTAGGCGGCAATTTCCGTGATTCCCACGCTGTCTTCGGACGCGGCCAGCAGATTGAGAATCTTCAGTCCGCGCGCCAGGGATTGGATCTCCGTCAAAGGCGTGTCCTATTGAGGATGATGAGCGATTGCTGGCATTAAGTGTTGTATATCATACAACTCATGCTGGGGCGTGTCAATCAAGGGAGGGGGTTGATTGACAAAGATGAAACTGAGTTGTATATTGAGCAACAAACCCGGAAATCAGACAAACCATTCAGGAAACGAGGAGGTGTTCATCGGCACGAGCTTCACATACTGTTTTCACCTGAAACCTCACCATTTTCCAGGAGATTACAATGAACATGCGCAGGTTCGCTTTACTGATATTGCTTGTTGTTGCGCTGACCGGTCTGCCGGTGCTCGCGCAGGATGCGCCGGAAGGCGACACGTTCGTCACCGTGATGCACTACTTCACCGGTGAACTGGGCCGCGAGGGCCTGAACACCATCTTTGGCGACTTCCAGGAAGCAAGCGGGATCACCGTTTTCGACAACCCCATCGGCCATGAAGATTTCAAGACCACCATCCTGGTCATGGCCGCCGGCGGCGATCTCCCCGACATGTTCTCCTACTGGGCCGGCGCCCGCACCCAGTTCGTGGTCGACAGCGGCCGCCTCGCCACGATGGACGAGTGGTGGGATGCCAACGGCCTGAGCGACGTTGTGCCGGCATCGCTGGCCGAGGGCGCGACCATGTACAACGGCAGTCGCTATCTGGTGCCGTTCGGCTATCACTACGCCGGTCTGTTTTACAACCCGAAGGTCATGGCCGACGCCGGGATCACCGAGTTCCCGACCGACTGGGCAGGCTTCCTGGCCATGTGCGAAACGCTGAAGGCCGCCGGCGTGGCGCCGTTTGCCCTCGGCTCGATGAACCGCTGGCCGGCGCAGTTCTGGTTCGACTATCTGCTGCTGCGCACGGCGGGGCCGGAATACCGCGCTCAACTGATGGCCGGCGAGGCCGCCTATACCGATCCCGAGGTCGCCCGCGCCATGGAAATGTGGAAGGAACTGGTCGACGCCGGTTACTTCGTGGCCGATGCCAACGCCTATGACTGGACGGACGCCGCCGATCAGGTCGCCAGCGGCGAAGCGGCCATGACGCTGATGGGTACCTGGATCACCGGCTACTGGAACGGCAACGGTCTGGCCCCGGTCGACGATTACGACTTCTTCCCCTTCCCGGCCATCGACGAAGGCGTCTCCCAGGCCGTGGTCGGCCCGGTGGATGGCTTCGTGGTCTCCGCCGAAGCGGACCATATGCAGGGGTCTCAGGACCTGCTGCTCTATCTGCTGACCGACACCGACGCGCAGACGACCTGGGCGCAGGGGCAGGGCGCGCTGTCGCCGAACGTCAACGTCGACCCGAGCATCTACACGCCGGTCATGCAGAAGGCCGCCGATGTGGTCGCCGCCGCGCCGACCTTCGCCTTCAACTATGACCTGGCCACCACGCCGCCGATGGCGGAAGGCGGCCTGAACATGTTCGCCCAGTTCATGAATGACCCGAGCGGCTACGTCAGCTACCTGGAACAGACGGAAGCGGTGGCTGTCGAAGTCTTCGGCAAGTAGACTCTTGTCGACCCTGTCTCGTGGGGGCATGACGTGCCATGCCCCCATGGGAACAGGTGGAACAGGTGTCGCTTCCGTCTTCAACCGAACAGGGGCATGGGGAGAGTCGTGAGACTGCCCCCATGCTTCACCGCAGGAGTGCTGGGCACATGGCTCGATCGCGCTGGTTCTGGCGGGTCGCCTTTCTGGCGATACCGCTCACGTTGTATCTGGTCATCGTCGTCGGACCGCTGCTGTACTCGTTCTTCTTCAGCCTGACCGACTGGAATGGCTTCAGCTTCGACTTCAATTTCGTGGGTCTAGAGAATTTCGGCAAGATTTTTGTTGACCCGCTCTTTGGCAACGCCATCAGGAATACAATTATCTGGATGGTTGCCGCGCTGACCCTGCCGACGATCAGCGGGTTGACCCTGGCGCTGGCGCTCAACAGCCGCATTCGCGGCGCGCGCGTCTACAAGTCACTGTTCTACCTGCCAATCTGCCTGTCTCTGGCGGTCGTCGGCCAGATCTGGATCTGGATCTACCAGCCGCGCTGGGGGCTGCTCAACCTCACGCTCGACGGGCTGGGCCTGTTCGACGTGTCGCGCGCCTGGCTGGCTAACCCGGATACGGCGCTGCTGGCCGTGATCGTGGCCTGGGCCTGGCAGCAGACCGGCCTGGCGATGGTCATCTTCCTGGCCGGCCTGACGTCCGTGCCGACCGAGCTGCTGGAAGCGGCGCAGATCGACGGCGCCAACTACCGGCAGTCGCTGGTCCGCGTGATCATCCCGCTTCTTCAGCCGGCGTCAGTGGTGGTCATCGCGCTGGCGGTGATCAATTCCCTCAAAAGCTTCGACATCGTCTACATCATGACCGGCGGCGGGCCGTTTCACTCCTCCGACACGCTGGCGATGATGATGTACAACGAGTCGTTCAAGAAGTATTTCATGGGCTATGGCAGCGCGATCTCGGTGGTACTCTTTCTGATCGCCGTGGTGATGATCGCCTTTTACTTCCTGCAGGTGCGTCAACTGGAGAACCTGTATGACTAGCTCCGCACCGGCGCTGACGACCGCCCAGGCCGACGCACAGGAGCGGCGGAGCAACCGCGTCGCCATGCTTGCGCTGTACGTGACGCTGACGATCATCGTCATCGTGTACTCACTGCCGGGGCTGGGCGTGATCATCAGCTCGTTCAAGACCACGGAGGAGATCTCCCAGGGCGGCCTGTGGTCCGCGCCGTCGCAGATCAACCTCGACAACTACGGGGAAGCCTGGAACAGCGGCAACGTGCGCACCTATGTCGTGAACTCGTTCCTGGTCACGATCCCGGCGACATTTCTGTCCATCCTGGTCGGCCTTCTGAGCGGCTACGTGTTCAGCAAGCTGCCGTTCCGGGGCAGCGATGCCCTGTTCATCTTCGTGGTGGCCGGCATGTTCTTTCCCCCGCAAATCGTGCTGATCCCGCTCTTCCGGCTGTTCAACACCATTGGCCTGTACGACACGCTGTGGCCGATGATCATCGTGCACACGGCTTTTGGTCTGCCCATCTGCACGCTGCTGATGCGCAACTTCTTCTCGGCCATTCCGTCGGCGCTGCGCGATGCTGCCGTGGTCGACGGCGCCCATGAGGGGCAGGTGCTGCTGCGCATCATGCTGCCGATCAGCCTGCCGGCGCTGGCCGTGCTGGGCACCCTCCAGTTCACGTGGATCTGGAATGATTTCCTGTGGCCGCTGATCCTGACGCAGTCGGACAGCATGCGCACGGTGATGGTCGGTCTGGTGACACTCAAGGGGCAGTACAGCGTGGCGTGGGGCGTGCAGGGGGCGATGGCCGTCATCGCCAGCATCCCGACGCTGGTGATCTTCGTCTTCTTCCAGCGCTACTTCATCCAGGGGATGACGCTCGGCGCGGTGAAGGGCTAACGGTCCTACGCTCTCGGGCCACGGGTCGGTATACTCTCTGGCGTTGTTTTGTCGAGCCGGGAGTCGTCTGATGCATCACATGGTAGAAAAACTGCGCGGCGGCCTGATCGTATCCTGTCAGGCAGGGTCAGGCGACGGGCTGTATGGTCCGAAGGCGATGGCCGACATGGCCCTCGCGGCCCAGATCGGCGGGGCGGTTGGCCTCCGCGCCAACGGGGTGGAGGACATCGCGGCTATACGCCAGGCCACATCGCTTCCCATCATCGGCATCGACAAGCAGGATCTGCCCGGCCTGGGCATCCGCATCACCCCTTCGCTGGCAGCGGCGCGGGCCGTGGTCGAGGCCGGCGCCACCATCGTGGCCGTGGATGCCACACGCCGCGGCGCCGAAGAGGGACGGCTTCCGGCGGCGGAGCTGATCCGCCAGATCCGCGAGACGCTGGGCGTGCCGGTCATGGCCGACATCGCCACCTATGAGGAAGGCATTGCCGCCGCCGAAGCCGGGGCCGACATCGTAGCCACCACGCTTTCGGGCTATACCGCCTACAGTCCACCGCAGATCGAGCCGGACTTCGAGCTGCTGGCACGGTTAGCGGCCGCGCTGTCCGTGCCGGTCATCGCCGAGGGGCGGATCGCGTCGCCGGAACATGCCCGGCGCGTGCTGGAACTGGGCGGGTTCGCCGTGGTGTCCGGGTCGATGATCACCAAGCCGCGCTGGATCACCGAGCAGTACGCCGGCGCGCTGCGCGCTTTCCATCGCTCGCGGTCGGCGGACGTGATCGGCGTGGACATCGGCGGCACCAAGATCGCCACCGGCCTGCTGAGCGAGACCGATCCAACGCAGGTACTGAACTCCGAGCGCATCTCCACCCAGGGGGAAGAGGGCGGCGAGGCCGTGCTGCGCCGGGTTGGCGATGCTGTTGAGCGCGCGCTGAAGCAGTCGCCAACGGCCGCGGCCATCGGAGTCTCGACCGGCGGCGTGGTCGACCGGCAGGGGCGCATTCACTTCGCCACCGATCTGTTGCCGGGCTGGGCCGGTCAGGACATAAAAGGCTATCTGTCGCAGCGCTTCGGCCTGCCGGTGGGCGTCGAGAATGACGGGCAGGCGGCGACGCTGGCCGAGGCCATCCTTGGGGCCGGGCGCGGATATGCCTCGGTGCTGGGCGTCACCGTCGGCACCGGCATCGGCGGCGGCTTCGTGATCGACGGGCAGGTCTACCATGCCGACGTCCGCGGCGGGCTGGAACTCGGGCACATCGGCGTGGTGCGTGACGGCCGACCGTGTCCCTGTGGGCGGCGCGGCTGTCTGGAAGCCTATGCCAGCGGCGGATGTCTGGTCGTCGAGTACAATGCGCGGGCTGCTGCCCCTGTCGAGACGGGCGAGGCCGTGATGGCAGCCGCACAGGGGCGCGATCCGGCGGCAGTCGCCGCGATTCGCGCGGTGGGCGAATGGCTGGGCTTCGGGTTGGCCAGCGCGGTCAATCTGCTCAATCCGTCGGTGGTCGTCATCGGCGGCGGAGTCGCCCGCATTGGCGAGCTCTTCATGGACAGCGTCCGCGCAAGTCTGCGCGAGCAGGTCTACCCGCCTCTGGTCGATATCCCCGTCCTGCCGGCGGCGCTGAAGAACCATGAAGGTGTGATTGGCGCCGGCCTCGTCGCGCGGTCGGCGCTGCGGGTCACCGGAAATTAGGCTGCCCAGTCTGGGCCTGCTGACCTGTTGCACCCGTCTAGCAAGCTGCGTACACTGTGGCTCAGGTGAATTGAGCACCCGGAGAATGGCGTATGGCTTCCGAAATCGTGGGCGTACTCAAGGCAAATATCGAGAAACTGAAGCGTTACCAGGCGCTGGAAACCTACTGCGCCCGCCTGCTCGGCGGTTGGCTGCCGGGCATCGCCAGGTGGGAGGTCAAGCAGCAGGTTGCCTATCATCTGTGGGAAGACATGCAGTTCAGCAAGCAGCTTCGCACCCGCCTGTGGGAGCTGCGCGTCAATTCGCCGGATCGTGACCTGCCGCCGGAACTGAACCGCGCCTTTCAACTGCTGGCCGTGGCGCAGCAGGATTACGAACTGCTGGCAGGGGTGTATCTGGTCCTCAAGCAGGCGCTCCATGACGCCTACGCGCACTACATCAGGACCACGTTCGACATCTACGATCACCCCAGCGTGCAGGCGCTCCGGCAGATCGTGCCACTGCGCGCCGCTCAGTTGGAATGGGCGCGCAGGACGGTCGAAGAGCTGGCCGAGAACGGCGAAAAACACCGCCAGGTCCAGCGCTGGATGCAGTTCGCCCAGGATGTCATTGCGGCCTGCGGCGGCGTCGACGGTGAGTTGCCGGTAGGGGAGATGCCCGCTCCACCACCGGCCTATGCGTCGCTGCTGCCGTTCGTGGAGGCGCGTCGGGATTCACGCTTCGACGTGCAGATCGGTTCGCCGGCCAAACCCGACGAGAACGATCATGCGGCCTACGTCGTCTGGCAGTTTGCCAACTACGTCCAGGAGATGCAGGCGGCGGAGACGCTGGCCACCATCCTCTGGGAAGTCGACTCGATGGAATGGGAGTTTTACTACGACATCGCCCGCCACTGCTGGGACGAGGTGCGCCACTCCGAACTCGGCCAGACGCGGCTGGCGCAGCTCGGCTACCACATCTCGGACTTCCCCAGTTCGATTGGCAGCTACGGCTGGCGGCAGTTGTTCGACCCGCTCGTTCGCTACTGCGCGCTCACCTACGTCATCGAAGCCGACTCGTTCGAGATGAAACACGCCAGCTACCAGCGCTATCTGAAACAGGGAGACATGGACTCGGCCCAGCCGATCATGTACGACATCATGGACGAGACCATGCATGTCCGCTTTGGCCAGAAGTGGGTGCCGCCGCTGATGCAGCGCTACGGCTATCCCCACCCGCTGAAAGATCTCGTCACGGAATGCCGCCGCGTGGTGGCGACTCACAGCGTGGCGCCGGCCCAGCGCGAAGCGGTGTTGGCGCACGGCGACATATAGCTTCAATTTGTTGCACATATCCTACAAGTTGTGTATACTCGATCCAAAATATGGTCTTCTTCGTTAGGGATTTGTCGTGCAGAAGCCGATTCAGCGCATCACCCCCCCGCCGCTGATCAACGATCAGGTGCAGGAAGCGGTCAAACAGTACATTCTGGATAATCACCTCCAGCATGGTGACCGCCTGCCATCTGAAAATGCCCTGAGCAAACAACTTGGCGTCAGCCGGAATTCGGTGCGCGAGGCCGTGCAGTCGCTGTCTTCGCTCGGCATCATCGAGGTGCGGCGTGGCAGCGGGCTGTTCGTCAAAGGCTTCAGCCTGCAACCCCTGATCGAAAACCTGTCCTACGGAGTCCTGTTCGACCTGAGCGAACTGGAAGACCTGCTGCAAGTGCGCGAAGTGCTGGAAAACGGCATGGTCGACCTGGCGCTGGCGCACCTGACGCCGGAATGCCTGCACGCGCTCGACGATCTGGTCGAGCAGATGCGCTACAACGCTGCCAACGACATTCCCCTGGTCGAGCCGGACCGCAAGTTCCACCAGGAGCTGTTCCGCTCGGTCGGCAATACCATCCTGCTTCAACTTCAGGACATCTTCTGGAGCACCCTGCGTAAGGCGCTCGGTTATACCCAGATCGCGGACAGCAACCCCGCTCGCACCGCGGAGGCTCATGCCGACATTGTGACTGCTGCACGGCGTGGCGATGCCGAACAGGTGCGCCGCGCGCTGAGCCGCCATTACGAGGATATCAAGCAGCGGCTGGCGCAGATGAAACAGACTCAGGCGGCGTCGCGCGAGGGGAGTTAGGGTCCAGATCAGGAGGCCCTAAACTGCCTCGAAATCAGAAGAATGCGAGAGATCGCCCTGCGCGATCTTCCAGAGTTTCGGTGTACCAAGGGAGGTGCCTGGGCAAGTCTAAGGTGAAGGTGTCCGACTAAACCGTTGAACATGAATCTTGATCGTGGAGGCTAGAATGAATCGTTGGAAGATACTCCTTATCATTGGTGTGCTGCTTGCGCTGAGTCTGCCGATGATGGTCGGCGTTGCGCAGGACGCCGAAAATACGCTGATCGGCGCATTCGATGTCGGGCCGGGCGGCGCGCCTGCCGTTATCCCCTATATGGACTCTGCCGGCCGTACCTGGCTGTCGAAGATCTGGTCGCCGCTGGTGAGCTGGAATGCTGATGTCAGCGCCCTCGAGCCGCAATTGGCCACGGAGTGGTCGGCCAATGACGACTATACGGTCTGGACGTTCAAGCTGCGCGAAGGCGTGCTGTGGCATGACGGCGAGCCCGTGACGGCTGCCGACGTCGTCTTCTCGCTGAATCTCGCGACAAATCCCGAGGCGGCCACGAATTTCCCTGGCTTCAGCCAGCTTTCCCCCGACACCGTCAAGGAAGTGCGCGCGGTCGACGACATGACCGTCGAATTCGAGCTGAACGCGCCGAACCCCCGCCTGCCGTTCAACCTGATTCTGCTGTGGATTCTGCCTGAACACGCGCTGGCCGACATGGCCCCCGCCGACTATCAGAGCAGCGACTGGTTCTTCACCGAGGCCATCGGCACCGGCCCCTTCATGCATGAAGAATTCGTGCGCGATCAGTTCTGGGCGCTGGTCCCGAACCCGAACTACTGGCGCGGCGCGCCCAAGCTGGATCGCCTGATCAACCGCTATTTCGCCGATGAGACCTCGGCCATCCTGGCGCTGGAAGCCGGCGAGATTCACTTCACCTATGCCAGCGGCGACGTCGCGCAGGGCTTCGTCGACAACGCCAGCTACGAGATTTTCGACGGCCCGTCGGGTGTCACCAACTACATGATCTTCAACGAGCGCGACCCGCGCTTCGCGGATGTGCGCGTGCGCCAGGCGTTCCTGTACGCCATCGATCGCGTGGCGATCACCGAGACCGTCCTGAACGCCACCGCACAGGTCGTCCCGTGCATCGGCGCGTTCCCCACGATGTATCCGCCGGCCGAAGAACTGAACGACTACGCCTACAATCCCGACATGGCGCGCCAGCTCCTCGCGGAATCGGGTGCGGATTTCAGCCAGCCGGTGGAAGTGGTGACCTACTATGACAGCCAGTTCCATTCCGATGCGCTGGCCGCGATTCAGGCGTTCCTGGCCGATGTCGGCGTGACCATCACCCCGATCAAGCAGGACGTTCCAACCTACAACAGCTACTTCTACACCGGCGACGGCTGGGCGATCTCCTACCGCGGCGTCGGATCGGGTCTGGCCAACTTCCCCTTCCCCTTCTACGAAGCGGGCGGCCAACCTACGACCGACGGCGCTCCTCTGAGCGGCGGCACGTACCAGGATATGATCGATCTGCTCGCTGCGGCGCGCGTCGAGGGTGACCCGGATGCTTATGTCGGCCTGATTCAGGATGTCTGCCGCTTCCAGAACCAGAATGCCACTGAAGGCTATATGTGGACGGCCGTGCGCTTCGGCGTCGCGTCGAGCGATCTCGAAGACTTCTACTGGTTCCCCGGCCCCGGCGGCGGTCCTTACGAAGACCATGCCGAACTGTGGACGGTGGGTGGCTGAGCGATAGTTCTAAGAAACAGCAATGAGAGATGAGGTAAAGCACTGCTGCCCTCATCTCTCATGATAGGCGCTTAACCCGCTGCAAAAGATAAGGGGGGTATCCCGCAAGGGGTGCCCCCGAGCGAGAGGCATCGGCCGTGCAAAAATACATCCTGCGCCGAGTGTTGATCGGCATCCCCGTCTTTTTCGCCATCACGATGATCATCTTTGGCCTGATCGAGATCGCGCCTGGCGACATCACCGACTTCTTCATCCGCCCCGAGCTCAACATGACGGACGAGGCGGCGGACGAAATTCGCGCGCGGCTTGGGCTGGATCAACCGGTCACGGTGCGGTATGTGAACTGGCTGGCGAATGTGCTGCGCGGCGATCTCGGTTATCGTTATACCAACGGACAGCCGGTGGGCACGACCATCATGCAGCGCCTGAGCGCGACTGCGTTGCTGTCCACCGTGGCGCTGATCTTCGGCGCAGCGGTAGGCATATCGCTCGGCATTTTCACCGCTTTGCGTCAGTACTCCATCTGGGACTTTACCCTCACCGGGTTCTCGTTCCTCGGCATTTCGATCCCGTCCTTCGTGGCGGGCATCATCGTGCTCTACATCTTCTCCATTCAGCTCGGTTGGTTCCCGTCCGGCGGGATGCGTCCGGTCACCCAAGATCCGACGCTGCTGACCACGCTGCACCATCTGGCGCTGCCGGCGCTGGTCCTCAGCCTGGCGCCAATCGCCAACTTCATGCGCTACACCCGCTTCGCCATGCTGGAAGTTGTCCGCGCTGATTATGTGCGCACGGCGCGCGGCAAGGGCATGCGCGAGCACTACGTCACCTGGCGGCACAGTTTTCCCAATGCGCTGCTGCCGATCATCACGCTGCTCGGTCTGAGCCTGCCAACGCTCGTTGTCGGCGCCGTCTTCACCGAGACGATCTTTAGCTGGCCCGGCATGGGCACGCTGTATCTGGAAGCTGTCAATGGGCGCGACGTCCCGCTGCTGATGGGCATGAACCTTGTCATCGCCATTGTCGTGCTCGTCGCCAACCTGCTGACCGATACGGCCTATGCGCTGGCCGACCCGAGGATCCGCTATGACTGAACAGAGCCATCGCGCACTTTCCCTGGCAAAACCAGTGAGCAAGGTCAAAACCGCCCGCCGCGACGACAAGCGCATTCTGCGGCGCTTTCTGCGCAACCGCGCTGCCGTCGTGTCGCTGATTGTCCTGGTGGTGATCGTCCTGATGACCGTCGGCGCGCCGCTGATTCAGCGCTACGGCTACGAACAGATCGATCTGCGCGCCCGTTCCTCGCCGCCCAGTGCCGAACATTGGTTCGGCACCGACCGTGTTGGCCGCGACGTGTGGAGCCGCCTGCTCAATGGCGGGCAGGTGTCGCTGATCGTCGGTTTTGGCGCGACCCTGGTCTCCACGCTGATCGGCACCGTTCTGGGGGCGCTCTCCGGCTACTATCGCGGCAAGGTCGATATGGTGATCATGCGCATCACCGACATGTTCATGACCTTCCCGAGCATCATCATCATGCTGACATTGGCGGCCATGCTGCCACGCAGCATCTGGACAATTGTCTTCATCATCGGCGGCCTGAGCTGGACGGGCACAGCGCGCATGGTGCGCAGTCAGGTGCTGTCGATCCGCGAACTCGATTACATCCTGGCCTGCCGCTGTCTGGGCTTTTCCGACCGGCGGATCATTGTCGTCCACGTGCTGCCGAATGTGTTCGGTTCGCTGGTGGCGCTGGTGACCTTCGCCATTGGGTCGGCCATTCTGACCGAGGCCGGCCTGAGCTTTCTTGGCCTGGGCATCCCGCCGCCCACGCCGAGCTGGGGCAACATGCTGGAGGCCGCGCGCAACCTGGATATCCTGCGCAACGTGCCCTGGATGTGGGTGCCGCCGGCGATCATGCTGGTGCTGACGGTGCTGGCGGTTAACTTCATTGGCGATGGCGTGCGCGATGCGGTCGACCCGCGCATGGTCCTCTAACAGAAACGAAGGCGCTTGAAATGCGGGGGAAACTGCTGCGCGAAAAGCTTCATGCCGGAGAACGCGTTTACGGCATCTGTATGGAAGGGTACGGCCAGCCGCGCTGGCCTAAGTATTTCGCCGACGTGGGCATGGACTTCGTCTGGCTGGACAGCGAGCACGCCCCCAACAACCGCGAAACGATCGCCTGGGCCGCCCAGCTCTATGCGGCGCACGGTATCGCACCGCTGCTGCGGATCCCGGAGATTTCGGCCTCGCAGGCGTCGATGGGCGTCGATGCCGGCGCGCACGGAATCATCGCGCCGTACGTCGAAACGGTCGAGCAGGTGAAGGCGCTGGTCGGGGCGGTCAAATACCGTCCGCTCAAGGGCGAAGCGCTCACGACAGCCGTGGAGCAGGGCGTGTTTCCGAACGAGGAGACGCGTGCCTATCTGGACAGCTACAACCCGGACGCCGTGCTGATCATCATGATCGAAAGCCCGGCCGGCGTGCGCAATCTGCCGGACCTGCTGGCCGTCCCTGGCGTGGACGCCGTGCTGATCGGGCCGCACGACCTGTCGATCTCGCATGGCATCCCGGAGCAGTACGATCATCCGATTTTCGTCGAGGCGCTGGAGCGCGTGATCAGCGTATCGAGGGCGCACGGCGTGGGGGTGGGCATGCACTTCATCGCCCGCTCGCTGGACTGGGCGGTCGATTGGTCGCGCAAGGGCTTCAACTTCATCAGCTATCGGGGCGATACCCTGTTCACGGCACGCGGTATTCAAGGCGAACTGCATGCCATGCGCGCGCGGTTGGAGGGCACGCCGGAGGGCACAGACACCGACAGCATTGGCGCGTCGGGGCATATTCACTACAGAACCGAGGAATCGAAATGACGGTTTTCAAAGGCATCTATCCAGCTCTGGTCACCCCGAGCGATGCCAACGGCGGCGTCGGCGTTCCGGCGCTGGAGGCGCTGGTCGATTATCTGATGGCCAAGAAGATTGATGGCCTGTATATCGGTGGCACCACCGGCGAGGGCATCTACATGTCGGTGCCGGAGCGCCAGCAGATGGCGGAAATCGTGCTGCGCCGCGTGAACGGGCGCATTCCGGTGATCGTCCACGTTGCGACCATCGCCTCTTCCGACGCCCAGGCGCTGGCCAAGCACGCAGCCAACCATGGCGCCAGCGGTTTCGCCAGCATCATGCCGCCCACCTACAATTCGGCGGCGAGCGTGGTCGCCTACTACACGGCGCTGGCCGCCTCCGCCCCGAGCCTGCCGTTTTTCTCGTACATCCTCAACCCGCACATCGACCCGGTCAAGGTGATGGGCGCACTCATGGGCAGCGTGCCCAACCTGATTGGCGCGAAGTACACCGGCCCCAACATGTACGAGATGCGCCAGATCATGGACATGAATCAGGGCAAATGGATCACGTTCTCCGGCATGGACGAGGAATGCGTGTATGCGGCCATGATGGGTGTGGACGGGGCGATCGGTTCGACGCTCAACTTCATGCCGGGCGCCTACCGCTTCATCCGCGACGCGGTCGCCCGTGGCGATCACGCGGCGGCGCAGGAGATGCAGATCAAGGCCAACAAGGTGACGGCGGCCATGATCGAGGTCGGGTTTGGCGGCGCGCTGCGCGAGACCCTGCGCATGATCGGCATCGACGCCGGGGAGCCGCGCCTGCCGTCACTGCCGCTGAGCGCCGAGGCCAAGGCATCGCTGCGCAAGGCGCTGGAGTCGACCGATTTCGCGGAGCTGGTGGCGCTGTAGAAGCTGCTAGCCCATTTTGGCGTGAACGGACGCGTCAGACAAACTATGTTTGCACCGCGTCTCTACACCCTGTGTTTTGTGATGTCGGACGTGCCGTTGCACGACCCTACGGACATGTTGCGTAGGGATGTCCAACGGCACGTCCGCCGCGTCTTTTCCACCGCCTCATTCTCACATTACGGGAACGGCCGCCTGAATTGCGTCGGGTAATCGGCCGTCGCGACGCCGTTCTGCCCCAGCATCAGGTTCAACTGCCCGGAATGCTCCTGCACATGACGCAGGTTGTAGATGAGCAGCTCCAGGAAACTGCACTCCCCCCAACTGAAGACGCAGCGCCGCCCCAACGTCTCGTCGGTCAGTGCCTGAATGGTCTCGTAGCACCGCATCCGACAGCCTTCGAGGTAATCCTGGAGTTCGGCCCTGGTGTACACCCGCTCCGGGATCGGGCCGTCGTCGTCCTGCTCGATCAGTTCGAAGGGCGGCGGGGGCAGGAACCCCTCTTCCGCGCCGGTCAGGTACAGGTCCAGCCAGAACAGGGTGTGGTAGGCGACATACCAGGTCCGCGAGCGTTCTGGCGGCGCGCTGCCGGTATCCCACATCGAGAAGGTCCATAGTGAGTCGGGGCAGGCCTCGATCGTGCGCGCGAGATACTCGATGGTGGCCCCGAACTGCCGCCAGACACTGGTTTTCAGATTGGCATCCATCGGCATTCCTTCTGGTGAACACTCTGATGCCATCATTTTACTTTGAATTGGCACAAATGTTCAACAACCGAGCCCGCCGCGATTCTGGTTGCTCGGCTAAGCGATCGTGAACTCGGCCCGGCCCAGCCCGTCGATCTCCGCGTAGCCGGCCGTCCCCGGCGCAAGCGGACTGCCTGCGGGTATGGCGATCTCGCGCCCCAGCGCGCCGAGCGCAATCACGTCGCCGGGGAAGAGCGTGATATAGCGCGTCATGTAGACCAGAGTCTCGGCGGCGGCAAACAGATAGTTCGCCGTGTTGGTTTCGACATCGTCGCAGCCGTCGACGTGGATGCGACAGCGGCGATTCGTCCAGCCCTCGGCGTCGAGCGCCGTCAGCGCGCCAATGATGTTGAAGCCGTCGGCCCAGCGCGCGTAGACGGCTGGGAGATGGCGCTCCTGCATCGAGGCCGGCTCCACGACCGCGTCCTTGAACGACGAGTCGCGGATCACGGCCATCGGGGCGAAGCCGAGGATGGCCTCGACGGCCTGCTCCAGCGTCAGGCGGCTGGCGATTCGGCCGACGACGCAGGCCAGTTCGCAGGTGAAGGTCAGCGACCGGGCGCGTTTCGGAAGGAGGACCTGGTGCCCCGAAGCGGCCAGGGCGGTGTCGGGCGCGGCCAGGAAGCGCGGATAGGGCCGGCGGACGATGCCTTCACGCGCTTCGGCGCTGCTGTCGTTGCTGAAGAGCGTCCAGAAGTGGCGGGCTTTCGCCACCGACCAGTCGCCGGGCGCGGCGATCGCGGCATCCGGCGTGCCGGCCAGCTCTGCCACGGCGGGCGGGACCGGCGCGGGGTCCGACTCGGCGGCGTAGATCACTGGATTGCGCAGCACGCCCAGGCGCTCGATTTCTCCCTCCAGGACATCGCCCTCGAAGGGCTCGAAATGGAACGGCGACCCGTCGTAGCCCATCGTCCCCATGTGCAGGATATCGCCCGGCTGGAGCGTCCTGAAGGTGGACAGCCAACTGATCGTGCGTTCGATGCCGATGTTCATCGCGCCGGTGTGCGACCGGTCGCGCAGATAGCCGGACTGGCGGGTGTAGATCAGCAGATCGTAGGGGTTGCCGACTTCGTCCAGGGTGACCAGATAGGGGCCGATCGGAAAGCGCGCGTCAGATTTCTTGTCGCCCCACGAGCTCATGGCGTCCTCGAACCAGTCATAAGGTTCCGGTTGGGCGAACATATCGGTGCGGAAGTAATCGATCGTGACGTCGGAGACGATGGTCAGCCCGGCCACATGGCGCATGGCCTGAAAGACCGGGATATCACGCCCGCCGGCGCCGATGATGACGCCCAGTTCAGGATTCCAGCCGCCGGAGATTTTGGCGGCGTATGGCAGCACGATCGGGTCGCCGGGGTCGATGACCGTCCCCTGCGGGCGCTGGTGTCCCTGCGGAAACACGTTCAGGTGCTGGCGTTCCGGCACATGCCGCCAGACGGTCGGGCTGTTCTGCACCAGGCCGAGGATCAGGCGGGGGCGCGGCACCGGCGCGCGCAGCTTGACATCGGCAATGCGATGGGCGGCGCCGACCAGGATGAAGGTGTCGGCTTTCTCGATGAAGCGAATCAGGAAGTCCTGCATCCGCCTCATCCGCTCCATGGCATCGACCCCGGCGCGCAGAAAGTCGATCATGGTCGGCGGCGCGCCACCCTCCCAGAACACGGGCCGCGTGGCAACGTACGCCGAGGTGCCGCGTTTGGCATATTCGAGCAGGCGCTCCTGGGTGAGCGCTGGCTCGAACACCCACTCTTCGCCGGTGTGGGGGTGCGCCAGTACGAGGCCGAAGCGCTCGCTGCCGTCCACCACGTAAGTCGCAAGCTTCATCGTGTGCTCTCGCTTTCTGCGTCAACGTTCAGGGAATCCGCGCTGTGGGTCAGCCAATCCAGTGTAAAACGGACGAAGTGGATACCGCCCGTATTGCCGCGCTCGTAGAGCAGGCCGATCTGTCTGTCGCGCGTCATGACCAGATCGCTGTACGACGACGGCCCGCGATCGACAATCCTGCTAACCGGCCAGGTCTGCCCCTCGTCGTAGCTCAGCCGGACGGTCATGTTGACGCGGGCGGAGGGGTGGGCGGGGTTGGCGAACAGGAGGCGATTCTTTCCACCGCACTCCGCCTGATCGGACCAGGTGCAGCGCAGGAGTGTGGCCTGCACCGCCGGGTCGATCAGCGTCCTGTCCAGCCGTGTTTCGCCAAAGTGGATGGCGCCGGCCGCGTCGAACTCGCCTTGGGTGATGGCGCGCCACCCCTCTTTATGACCCTTCGGCGTGTAGGCGCGTGTGTTGAAGATCACCCCGCCGTCCTCGCGTTCAGCGGCGATGGCCTCGTTCAGACCGAGACGGGGGATGATTCCCCCGATCTTCCAGGTTTCGCCCAGGTCGTCGCTCCAGAAGGCGTAGTTCTCCGACTGGAACACGCTGCGGTCGCCACGCGTCAGGCTGCCGGCGAAGAACAGTCGCCCGCGCGTCGCGGGATGCCGCCGAAGCTGCAGGGCATGGCCCTGGGACGGAATCTGGATGCGCCAGTCCTCGCCCTGGTTCTCCGTCAGGGCGGCAGCGGCGAACTGCTCGGCATAGGCGGGGTTGTACGGCCGATGCACCTGCGCCGTGATATCGCGCGGGGCTGACCAGGTGAGGCCGCCGTCGTCGCTGGTCACGGCCATCGCCCGACTGAGGCCGACCCCGCGGGCGATGTCCCACTCGGAGTGGCTGGAGGCGCGGAAGACGACCACCACGCGGCCGGTGCCGCGCACCTCGTCCACGACCGGCGAGGCATTCATGCAGACGAAGCCGTCGACGGCCGCCACCCCCTGAAGCGGCGTCCAGGTCGCGCCGTCGTCGGGGCTGCGCTTGCCGACGATGTGGATGGTGCCGGTCGAGTCGCTGCACGACTCCAGGCGGGCCTCGGCGAAGGCCAGCAGATCGCCGTTGAGGGCGCGGACGATGCTCGGGATGCGATAGCAGGCGTAGCCTTCGGTCCCGTTGACGAACACCGGCACGAAGCGGAGCGGGTTGGGGTGTCCGCCGAGTGTCAGCCGCTGCTCGCTGCTGGACTGCTCATGCGCGTCATCGACGAGGGTCAGCTTCACCGTGTAATCGCCGGCGTACTCGTAGTGGTGCGTGACTGACTCACCAGATCCCTGCAAGCCATCCCCGAAATCCCACAGGGTGTAGAGAACACGCCGGCCGGTCCCGACGGAACCCTGGGCATTGAACTTCACCTCGAGCGGGGCATCGCCCGCCGGCGTCATCGTGAACTGCACGCTTGGAGGATCACCCCGCTGGACCATCGCCGCGATCTCCGCGCCGGTCAGCGAGGGAGTCGTGGCGCGGAAGTCGTCGAGCAGGCCGCTGCCACCACGCCCGAAGGTGTTGTCCCAGTGGCCGCCGGCCGGGTCGGTGTGCCCGCCGACGATCAGCAGGCCCAGCCGCTTTGCCGCCTCATCGGTCATCGGCCCGGCTGTGTGTTCGACGCCATCCAGCGAGAAGCGCACGCTGCCTGACGGGTCGCGCGTGAGGGCGGCCAGGTGCCAGCCTTCACCCTGGATAGGCAGACGGATCGAGTCGCCGCCCAGCAGGGGGGAGCCGAAGTGCAGCGCGTCCGCCTCGATCCAGATGGCCCAGGCGTCGAATTCCTCGCGCACGATCACCTGCTTGCGCTCCAGCCCGGCCGCCCAGAACCAGAAGGAGAGGGTGAGTCCGTCGCGCCAGGCGTGTTGGCCCAGCTCAACCGCGTATGAGCTGAGGGTCAGCGCTTCGAAGTCGGGCAGCTTGAGATGGACGAGCGTCCGGCTCATGGCTCCGCTCATCGCGCGATCTCGTCCAGCCGGACTTCGCGGTCCAACTCCGAGGAGCGCTCGGCTGCGAACGCCGCGGCCATGATGTGGCGGGCATCCGCGCCCGACACAGCCGGCTCGCTGCCGGTATCGACGGCGTGCAGGAACGCGCGCCACTCCTCGACCAGCGCGCCGTGCATCCAACTGCCGGAGGGGACAGACTCGGGCAGGAGCTGCCACTGGTCGTCGCGGCCGATCTGCACGCCGCTCCCATAATCGATGGTCAGCATGCCTTTGGTGCAGGTCAGTTCGGTGGTGTGCCTGGGCGCGCCGACGGAGTAGCCGGTGCTGATCACCAGCCCGGCCGCGCCGTTCTCGTAGCGCAGGAAGACCATGCCGGTGTCGTCGGCGGCCATGTCGTGGAAGTACGTGCCGAAGCGGGCGCTGACCGCGGCGACCGGGCTGTCGATCAGCCAGGTCAGCCGGTCGAGCGGGTGGATGCCGACCGTCAGCCAGACGCCGCCGCCGGTCGCCCGGTCGAGGTGCCAGCCGCGGCGGTTCGGCTCGAACCAGAATTTCTGCATGGCGGCCGTGCCCTGCACGACCCGGCCCATCTCGCCGCTGGCGATCAGGTCTTTGGCAAAACGGTAACTGTGTGTGAAACGATTAAGGTGCCCGACCATGAGCGTGACGCCGGCTTCCTGCGCCGCCTGGAGGATGGCGTCGCATTCGGCCAGAGTGGGGGCCATCGGCTTTTCCAGCAGAATGTGCTTGCCCGCCTTCACCGCCGCCAGCGCAATCTCGGTGTGGTGGTGGTGCGGCGTGGCGATCACCACGGCGTCGATCTCCGACTGGGCCAGCAGATCGCGGTAGTCGGTGAATCCCTGCCCGCCGAACTCGCGGGTGAAGTCTTCGAGGGCGGCGGCATTATTGCGCGAGGCAGCGGCCACGCGAACGCCGTCGAGTTCCCTGAGGGCCGAGGCGTGCTTTGCGCCAAAGTCCCCGGCGCCGATGATTCCGATCTGGTGAGTCATAAGCGCTCCTATGGTGTTGCTTCCGTGGAATTAGCGGCGGATCGAGCTGGCCATGCGCCGGTAGGTGTGGCGGGCGCCGCGCAGGGCCATGGAAAAGGCGAAGATGTTCTCCGGGTTGGGCATACCGGACAGGCCGGCTTCGTCGAGGCGGAAGGCGTCGGCGCCGAGCTGCTTGCCGAGCAGGGCCAGATCGTGCATGACGGACGGCGGCGCGCCTTCGACCGAGCCGGTGACGAACAGCCAGGTCAGACCGCCACGCGCCTGGGCCACGTCGATCAGCGCCGCCGCCTGTTCAGCCTGCCAGCCCTGTTTGCTGCCGGGCATGGGCATGCCGACGCCGTGACAGCCGGCATCGAGTAGGGCGAGGATCTCCTGGCGGTGGCTTTCAAAACTCGCTTCGTCGCGCGGGGGTGGCTTGCTGAACGACGGCACGCCGACCACCATCGCAGCGCGGGGGTGCGCTGTGGCAATCAGGCGGGCGGCCTCGGCCTGCATGGTGGCGGTGCCCCCCTGGCGCGGCCGGGCATAGAGGAAGATCAGATTAGCGCCCTGGGTCACGGCAGCGTCCAGGCTTTCGCGGCTGAACAGACGGCCGCCCAACCCTGGCGCCCGCTCTGGTTCGGCGACGATCAGGTTAATGGCGACGGGACATCCGAGAAGCAGGCCGTACTGCGCCAGCGGCCGGTCGTCCATGAACTCGGCCTCGACGCCGGCAATGCGCGGCGCGAACGGGTCGTACTGGTCCAGGGCGATAATGTCCGCGCCCATGGCCGCTGCCAGCTCGCCGCCGGAGATGCCGTCAACGGGAGGCTCGGCGCTGGCGATGACCTCGGCGGACAGCGTCCGACCCTCGGCCAGACGGATCGACTCGGCCAGATCGGCGCCGTCCATCGCACGAAAGTCGCTGGCGACCGCCTCCAGGAGCCGTTTAGCCATGACCGTGTCCCCGGACGGCCTCCACGAAGGCCTGCGTGCGTTCCTGCGACACCGGATTCTGCACCTTGCCGTCGGTCTTGAGCGACGAGCCGACGATGGCGCCGTCGGCGATCTGGAAGACCGCGCCGGCATTATCGATGGTCGTGCCGCTGCCGACCAGCACGGGGATGGTCGCCACTTTTTTGACGTCGGCCACGGCGTCGAGCGGCGTGGCGCTGCCCGTGGCCGCCCCGGTGACGATCAGCGCGTCGGCGCCGGCGGCCTGGGCATCTTTGGCGGAGGCGGTCAGCGGCTGCGGCGTGATGTTGGTTGTGTACTTGGTCTGGATGTCGGCCCAGAGCTGCACACGGCGCGCGCCCAGGGCGGCGCGGTAGCGGGTGATCTGCGGGGCGCACGGTTCGACCACGCCCATGGCGCTGATCACCCGGTCGACGAAGACCTCGACGCGGACGAAGGCCGCGCCGCAGGTGTGGGCGATGGCCATCTCGGCTTCCCAGGCATTGAACTGCACGTTGACGCCCACCGGGATGCTGACTATACGGACGATCTCGCGGGTCACGGCGGCCATCAGGGCCAGGTCGTGTGCGGCCGGCTCGCCGATCATGAACGGCTCGTCGCTGAAGTTCTCGACGATCAGGGCGTCGGCGCCGGCCTCGGCCAGCGTTCGCGCGTCGCCGTAGGCCCGCTGGTAGATGGCGTCGAGATCGCCGCCATGGGCCGGCGCGCCGGGGAGGGCGAGCAGATGGACCATGCCGACGATGGGACGGTCGACCGTGAATAACCCGTTGAAGCTCATGTGAGGCTCCCGTAGCCGAGGCGGACGTGCTTGGTCTCCAGGTAGCTGTCGAGACCCGGCTCGCCCAGTTCGCGCCCGATGCCCGACATCTTGGCGCCGCCGAACGGCCCGCGAATGTCGGTGATGTCGTTGACGTTGATGCCCACGCCGCCGCAGCGCAGCGACCGGGCGCAGTGAAAAGCCGTGTCCAGGTCGCGGGTGTAGACGTAGGCGGCCAGTCCGTAAGGTGTGGCGTTGGCCGCTTCGACGGCGTCGCGCGCCGTGATGAAGGAGGCGATCGGCGCGACCGGCCCGAAGGTCTCCTCGCGCATGACGCGCATCTCCGGCGTCACGTCGACGATCACCGTCGGGTTGTAGAAGAAGCCGCCGCCCGCGTATTTTTCGCCGCCGGGCACATCGCCGCCGACGATCACTCGTCCGCCGCGCGCCGCAGCGTCCTCGACGTGCTGGCGCACCTTGTCCACGGCCGCCGCGTTGATCATCGGACCCATGTCGGCGTTCGGTTCGAGCAGGCCATCGGCGGCGAGGGTCAGCTTCGAGGCCAGCTCGGCGTAGCGCTCGACGAAAGCCTCGAAGACCGGCGCCTGCACGAAGATGCGGTTGACGCTGATGCAGATCTGCCCGGTGTGCGAGGTGCAGCGTCGGAGCGCGCCTTTGACGGCGGCGTCCAGGTCAGCATCGGCAAAGACCAGGCAGGGCGCGCTGCCGCCGAGTTCAAGCGTGGTGCGCTTCATGCCCTTCGCCGCCGCCTGGGCGATCTTCACGCCGTCGGGCAGACCGGCGTCGAGGAAGGCCTGCACGAACGGCATTGTGCTGAGCGGCGCTTCTTCCGACGGCTTGACGACGAAGGTGCAGCCGGCGGCCAGCCCCGGCCCCAGCTTCCAGGCCAGCAGGTCGACCGGGAAGTTCCAGGGGAGGATGGCGGCGGCGACGCCGAGCGGCTGCTTGAAGACGAAGCTGTGGGTGCTGCCCATGTCGCCGGCGAAGTGCGTGCCGGTGATGCGTCGCGCTTCGTCGGCGTAGAAGTCGATGACGTCGGCGGTGTAGCGCACTTCCTTGAGCGAATCGTTGAGCGGTTTGCCGTTCTCCTGGGTGAGCAGGCGGGCGCTCTCTTCGAGATAGCGGGCGCGGAAGATGTCCATGGCGTTGTGCATCAGCTCCGCCCGGACGCGCCCGCTCGTCTCCGACCAGCGCGGGAAAGCGGCCGACGCCGCACGCACCGCCGCATCCACATCGGTGGCGTCGGAGTCGGCGATGTCGCTGATGGGGCGGTTGTAGGCCGGGTTGATAACCGGACGGGTCTTCCCGCTCCGGCTGGCCTGCCAGCGGTTGTCGATCAGGTTGGTCTCGCTCATGACGCCGGGCTCCAGCGGGCCAGACCGGCGAACACAGCGCGGATCAGCCCCTCTTCGGTCTTTTCGCGCAGCCCGGCGTCGATGATCTCGAACGGGTCGGCGTTGTTGGTCACCACGCAGAACGAGGCGGCGGCGATTCCCAGGCGCAGGGCCAGCGTGTAGAGCAGCGAGGTCTCCATATCGAGGGCGATCACCTGACCGCTGCGCAGCAGCTCCAGGTCGGGCAGGCCGCGCCCGACCAGCGCCGGGGCCATGCTGGGATAGAAGGCGTCGTAGGTGGCGGTGATGCCGGCGCGGGTGGCCCAGCCCGCGGACTGCCCGGCTTCGAGGAGCGATTGAGCCAGCGGCCAGTCCGGCACGGCGGGGAAGGCGGCCGGCAGGTAAGCGTTCGACGTCCCTTCGAAGCGCGCCGCGCCCGAGGAGAGCACGAAGCAGCCCATTGGCAGGCCGATGCCCATCATGGTGCCGACGCGCACGAAGGCTTTTGCGCCCAACTGCGCTGCCTCTTCGATGGCGATGGCCGCCGAGGGCGCCCCGATTCCCGAAGAGATGGCGGTGAAGGGGAGGCCATCGACACTGCCAGAAGCCACCAGGAACTCTCGGTTCTGGGCGATGATCTGCCCGCCGTCCATCATGCCGACAATGCGCTCGATGCGGGCGGGGTCGCCGGTCAGCAGGACGCGCTCAGCGATGGCGCCGGGGGTACAGCGAAGATAAAGCGATTTTGTCATAATGCACCGAAGTTCTCCTCAAAACGACTTTGCAGCCGCTCCCAACCGGGAAGGGCGGTCTGGCAGCCCACCACCTCGATGACGAAGGCCGCCGCGGTGGCGCCCAGACGCCCACAGGTCAGCGGATCATAACCGCGCCAGCAGCCCGCCAGGAAGCCGGCGCTATAGCCATCGCCCGCGCCGGTGGTATCGACGACGGCGGCCGGCACCGTTGGCACATGGACCTCGTCGTCGGGGGTCAGCACCTGACTGCCGTCGCCGCCCAGGGTCATGACAATCTGCTCGACGCCGTAGGTGAAGACCTCTCGCAGCGTCGACAGGCCCAGGCCCTGCACCAGATAGTCCGCCTCCAGCCGGTTGCAGAAGATCATCCTGCTGGCCGCCACGAACTGGTGCAGCACGTCGGACGGGTAAGCGGCGACGTCGGCTTTCATCTGCCAGATGATCGGCACGTTTGCAGCCGAAAGGGCCGCGACAAAAGCCCGGTTGTAAGGCAGGTATCCGACCGTCACCAACCCCCAGCGCGAGTCGCCGGCCGCTTGCAGGGCCAGTTCGCCGCGCCAGGCATCGGCCGCGCCAGGGTAGAAGAAGTTGATCATCTCGCCATCGGGCGAGCGAAAGAGATAGCTGGACGATGTTCCGGTATCCGGCAGCATCAGCAGGTCGCGGCAGTCGACGCCTTCTCCCGTCAGATAGTCGCGGTAGCGCCCGCCGGCGTCGTCGTCGCCCAGGACCATGGCCAGCCCGGTCTGGAAGCCCAGCCGCCGCAGGCCGACGGCGACGTTGGCGCCGCAGCCGCCGTAATGAACCGGCACCGAGTCCGGCAGCGCGTCGATCAGCGCCGTCTGACCGGCCGGTGGAATGCGCGAGACCGGCACGATGTGATCGATGCTCGGGTAGCCGGTCGCCAGCAGATCAAGCATGAGCGTCCCGCATCTCCCGTTCGGCATCGAGCAGCGCCAGCACGTCCGTCGCCGCCATGACCTTGCCCATGTACTTGCCGATATCCTCCAGGTTGGCGTCGTGGAGGTGCGCCTTGTCGGTGGCCACGCATTCGCGCGGGACGACGACGTAGTAGTTGCGCTCGAAGGCGTCGGTGGCGGTGGCGCGGATGCAGACGTTGGTCTTGGTGCCGGTCAGGATGACGCGTTCGATGTGGTTGTCGCGCAGGATCAGGTCAAGATCGGTGCCGACGAAGGCGCTGTAACGCCGTTTGACGACCTGGTAATCCTGTGGCAGAGGGCGCAGGCGCGGGTCCAGTTCGACGCCGACCGACCCCTCTTCGCCATGCGGCCGCACATGCTCCAGTTCCCAGTCGGGCTTGCCGCTCCGGTGCTGGTCGATGAACCAGATGACCAGCAGGTCGCGCTGGCGCACCTCGTCGATGAATTCCTGGATGACCGGCGCGAGCGCCGCCGACACGGGGTTGGCCACCCGGCCCCGCTCCAGATCGGTAAAATCGCGGATCATATCGATGACGAGCACTGCCGTCTTCATCTCACCATCCTTTAGGACCACCCTTTGCGCCACTCTTTGCGCGCGGAAATCACCGCCAGCGTGATGACGACCATCACGTAAGGCAGCATCTGAAAGAACTGTGGGGGGATGTTGCTGGCCAGTTGCAGACGGAACTGCAAGGCCTCGAACAGCCCGAACAACAGACAGGCCAGCGCCGACAGACGCGGGCGGCCGGCAGCGAAGTATACCGCGGCCAGGGCGATGAAGCCGCGCCCGGCCGTCATATCCTCGCGGAACAGCGCCAGATCGCCGACCGCCAGATGCGCCCCTGCCAGCCCGCACAGCGCGCCGCCAAGCATCAAGGCGAGGTACTGCCGCCGCCGCACCGGGATGCCGACCGAACGGGCGGCCTCTTCGTTCTGGCCGATGGCCTGGATGTGAATGCCGGGGATGGTGCGGTACAGAAAGATGGCCGTCAGCGGAATGGCCAGCCAGGAAATGTAGACCAGGGGCGAATGGTTGAAGAGCAGTCGGCCGACCAGCGGGAGATCGCTCAGCACCGGGAGGTAGAGGTTAGGCAGGCTTTGCAGCTCGGTGGGCGAGAAGGTGCCGCTGGTGTTGAACAGAATTTCCAGCAGGTAAGCCGTGCCGCCGGAGGCCAGCAGGTTGAGCGCCAGGCCGGATACGATCAGGTTGGCTTTCAAGCGGGTGACGACAAAGGCGAAGAGGGCGGCCAGCGCGCCGCCGACGAGGATGGCGCCGATCACGCCCGCCCAGGTCGAGCCGAACCAGAAGCCGAAGGCGACGACGGCGAACGACCCGGCCAGCATCATGCCTTCCAGGCCGATGTTGACCTGCCCGACCTGAAGGCTGAGCAGCCCGGCCATGGCGGCCAGGATCAGCGGGGTGGCCAGGCGCAGCGTCGAGGCGGCGATGTTGACGATGAGATCAAGCGTTTCCACTGACGCGCCCTTTCTCCTGGTCCGGCAGAGTCGCCTCTGTGCCGGCGTCTTCGGTCGTGCGCTTGCGGCGCAGCCAGTCGAAACCGACCTCGACGGCGGTGAAGAAGATGACCAGAGCGACCACGATGTCGATCAGGTCACGCGGGATCCGGGTGAACATCTCCATGGTCGAGGCGCCGTTGCGCAGCGCGCCCAGGAAAAGGGCCGAGAACAGCACGCCGACCGGCGATCCCCGGCCGAGCAGGGCGATCACGATGCCGTCGAAGCCGAGGCCGCGCGAGAAGCCGCTGACGAAGCGGTAATTGACGCCGAGCGCCTGCCCTGCGCCGGCCAGCCCGCCGATCAGCCCGCTGACGAACATGACCAGCATGATGGTCCGGCCGACCGGCATGCCGATCCAGCGGGCGAACACGGGGTTGGTGCCGATGGTCTTGACTTCGTAGCCCAGGGTGGTGCGCCGGAGCATGAAGGCCACCACGACGAAGACGACCAGCGCCACGATCAGGCTCAGATTGAGCTGGGAGCGTTCGATCAGCCGGGGGAGCTGCGCCTGCGGGGCGACCTCAGCCGACATGGCATTGGCCATGCCGGGGACGAAGAAGGGGCCGGTGACCAGATAGTCGGTGAAGCGGATGGCCACATAGTTGAGCATGATGGTGGTGACGATCTCGTCGACGCGCAGCCGGGCCTTGAGGTAGCCCGGGATCAGCCCCCACAGGCCGCCGACCAGCGCGCCGGCGGCGAAAGCCAGGGCGATCAGCAGCACACCGGGCAGGTCGACGAAGGTGAAGCCAACCCAGGCGGCGGTGAAAGCGCCGACGTAGAGCGACCCTTCGACGCCGACGTTGAAGATGCCGGCCCGGAAGGCAATCAGCGTCGCCAGCCCGGTGAAGATCAGCGGCGTGGCGGCCAGCAGGGTGTTGGCGATGGCGCGCTCGCTCCCGAAGGCGGAGTTGAACAGCACCTGATAGGCGTTGAGCGCGTCCTTGCCGGAGATCTGCATGATGACGCCGCCCATGACCAGCGCCAGCAGGACGGTGAGAACGGTGCGCGGAAGCGCGCCCGTGAACGCGGCCCTCATGGCGCCGCCTCGCTTTCCAGGCGGCCGGCCATCGCCAGGCCGAGCGCTTGCCGTGTCGCCTCTTCGCGTTTGAAGGTGGCGAGGATGCGCCCTTCAAACATGACGATCAGCCGGTCGCTGAGGGCCAGCAGTTCATCCAGATCGGCAGAGATGAGCAAGATGCCGACCCCTTCCTTGCGCAGATTCAGCAGTTGTTCGTGGACGAATTGCGCCGCGCCGACATCGAGGCCGCGCGTCGGCTGGGCGGCGATCAGCACGGCCGGGGACTCGGCCAGTTCGCGGGCGATCACCACCTTCTGGGCGTTGCCGCCGGAAAGGGTGCTGACGGCCGATTGTTCGCTGCCGACGCGGATGTCGAAGCGGCCGATGAGATCACGGGCCTTGCTTTGCAGACCGCCCAGGTCGAGCACGCTGGCCCGCGCCGAGCGATAGTAGGTCGTGCTGGCCAGGTTCTCCCAGATTTTCATTGGCCGGCTCAGCCCTTCGCGATTGCGATCTTCCGGGATGAGCGCGAGACCCTGTTCGCGACGCTTGCGTGTGCTCAGCCGGCTGATGGACGTCCCGTCGAGGACGATCTCTCCGGTCACGCCGGGGCGCACGCCGACCAGCGCCTCGATCAGCTCCTGCTGGCCATTGCCCTCGACGCCGGCGACGCCGAGGACTTCGCCCGCCTGGACGGTGAAGTCGAGCGGGGTGTTCCGGTGGGCTGCTCCGGTCGTCAGTCCGCGGACCACCAGCCGATCGCGCGGGGCGGCATAGGGCGGGGGCCGCTGCGGACTCGCGACGTCGTGACCGACCATCAGCCGCGAGATCTCGGCGGGTGAGCTGTCGGCGGTGTTGACGCTGCCAACCACCCGGCCACGGCGCAGCACGGTGGCGCGCTCGCAAATCGACATGATCTCGTACAGCTTGTGGGTGATGAAGATGGCCGTGCAGCCCTCCGCGACCAGACGGCGCAGCACGCTGAACAGGCTTTCGACCTCCTGCGGAGTGAGTACCGCCGACGGCTCGTCCAGAATGAGCAGGCGGGCGTCCCGGTAGAGCATTTTCAGGATTTCCACGCGCTGCTGAAGCCCGACGGAGAGATCGCTCACCCGCGCCGCCGGATCGACCTGGAGGCCGAAGCGTTCGGAGAGCGCCCGCACCCGGCTGTGCATGGCCGCCTGATCGGCAAACAGCCCTTTGCGTGGCTCGGCGCCCAGGGCGATGTTCTCGGCCACGGTCAGATTGGGCACTAACTGGAAATGCTGGTGGACCATGCCGACGCCAAGCCGGATGGCGGCGTGCGGGTTAGCGATGTTCACCGGTTGGCCGGCCAGCAGAATCTCGCCGCGGTCCGGCTGTTCCATCCCGTAGAGGATCTTCATCAGCGTGGATTTGCCTGCGCCATTCTCGCCGACCAGCCCGTGAATCTCGCCCTGTTCGACGCTCAGGGCGATGTCGTCATTGGCGAGAACCCCGCCCGGGTAGGTCTTGCGGATGCCGCGCAGTTCGAGGTAGGGCATGGTCAGTTGCTTTCAGGCTGCTCTCCATCTTGAAAACGGGGGTTTGAAAATGGGGGCATATGGAGAGATATGCCCCCATTCTTTCGCCTAGGCTCAGGATCCCATCGAACTCATGAGTTCCTGGACTCCGGCGCAGGTGCGATTGGCATAGAAGGCCGTGCGCTGTTCTTCGGTGATGATGCGCGTGTCGACGACCTGCACGTCCCCGGCGATGATGCTCTCGCGCAGTTCATTGACGCGATCGGTGTACTCGCGCGGCACGACGTGACGGCTGTAGGTCATGTCGCTGAGGCCGACGCCGTTTTCCGCCAGACCGTACTGGGCGACAGTGCCGCCTTCGAGTTCGCCGGCGACCAGACGACCGATCAGGTCATAAACGGCGACGTCGACGCGCTTGAGCATGCTGGTGAGGATGAAGCCAGGGGCCAGGTAGTCCTGATCGCTGTCCACGCCCACGGCCCAGAAGCCGGTATCCTTTGCCGCCTCGATGACGCCCTGGCCCGTGCCGCCGGCCACCTGGTAGACGACGTCCGCGCCGGATTCGTTCATGGCCAGCGCCAGCTCGCGGCCGGTCGCCGGGTCGCCGAAGCCATTGGAGTAGGCAACCAGCACGTTGATGTCAGGATTGATGGCGCAGGCACCCTGGATGTAGCCATCGAGGAAGATGTCGATGCCGCTTGACTGCACGCCGCCGATGACGCCAAGAACGGCGTCGGCGTTGGTGTTGGGCACCGTGGGATCAGCGGTCACCTGGGCTGCCAGCGCACCCGCCAGATAGGAGCCGGTGTGCTCGTCGAACATAACCGAGACGATGTTTGGCCCCTCGACGACGATGTTGACGATCGAGAAGAGGGTGTCCGGGTAGTCGGGCGCCACGCGGGCCAGCGGATCGAAGTGGCTGAATTCCAGGGTAATCACCAGGTCGAAGCCGGCTTCGGCGGCGGTGCGAAGGAGCTGCTCGCCTTCACCTACTGGATCGGACGACTCGATTGGCACGACATCCACGCCGAATTCCTGCGCGGCCAGGGTCAGGCCGGCGAAGGCCGAGTCGTTATATGAGCGGTCGCCCAGGCCACCCTTGGCAATGATCAGGGCAACGCTCAGGTCGCTGTCCTGGGCGCGGATGGCGCCGGCGCCGACGACGAGAATCAGGAGAAGGGTAAGCATCGTAAGGACGCGAATTCGCTGGAACATCGTGTAACCACCTTTTGCTTGTCTAGTCGCTTCGGCAATTAGGGTGTCAATCTGCGGCCAATGAGTCCATGCATGCTCCTTTCACGGTCACCGGCTGAGATGGGTGCGGTAGTGATAGAGGTCTGCGCGGTAGAGCGCCACCACATACTCGACGAATCTGCCGCGATCATCCCAGGCGAGGCGTGTGGTCCGCAGCAGCGGCGCGTTGGGCTTGATGCGCAGTAGTTCGGCGACCTCTTTGTCGGCGGACACGGCTTCGATGATATCCGTGCCCCTGGCCAGCACGATCCCGCGCTGGGCCAGCAGGGTATACAGCGAGGGGGTCTGCGCCAGATCTTCGGCGGTGATGTCCACGTCGTAGAGATAGGCGTTGTGCAGGCCGACCGGTTCGTCGTTGGCCAGGCGCAGTCGCCTGAGACGCAGTACTTCGGCATCTGCGGGGAGGCCGGCGGCGATGATGACGTCGGCGGGAGCGGCGACCTTCTCAATCAGGAGGATGCGCGAGCTGGGGTTGAGCCGGCGCGCCTGCATGTCCTCGGTGAAGCTGACCAGTCGATCGAGCGGGTGGTCCAGGTGGCGGGCGGCGACGAAGGTCCCCCGGCCGCGCTCGCGTCGGACAAAGCCGCGGTTGACCAGCTCGGTCATGGCCTGTCGCACGGTCATGGGGCTGATTTTGAAGTGGCGGGAGAAGTCGGTCTCGGACGGGAGGGCATCGCCGGGCTTGAGCGACCCGGAGGCGATCAGCGATACCATCCCCTGGTAAATCTGGAAGTAGATGGGAACGGGGCTGTCTTTGTCAATCTGAATCGAGAAGCCGTCGATGGACATCCGCGCGCTTCCGGAAAAAATCTAGTTCTCTAGAGAACTTTAACGCCTTTGCAGATTCGACGCAAGAGGTCCATCAGGGACAAGTCGATGAGAAGCAGGGACGCGATTATTCGCGTCCGACGGGGCGGTTGGGGACGGCGTCGGACGGCAAGAATGTGACGAGGTCGGGGGGGGGGGGGGGCGGGGGCGGCAGGGGGGCGGCAGGGGGGGGGGGGGCCCGCCGGCAGCGGCGCGGATCGTGCGCCGTCTGACGTGGCGCCCGCCATGGTCACGTCGTGGTCACGTTGTGATGACCGCCTTGATGACTTCGTAGCGGCTGGCGGCTTCCAGCGTGGCGCCCACGTCGTCCAGACCTGCCGTATGCGTGAACAGGCCGGACATCGGCGGCGTCCCGGAGATCAGCACGTCCAGCGCCTTCTTGAAATGTGGCGGGCCGAAACCGAAGGTGCCCACGATGGCGACCTCGTCGTAATGGATGCGGTTAATCGGCAGGGTGAGCGAGGCATCCTTGGGCATACCGGCGAACAGGTTGACCGCGCCGCCCTTGGCGACGATCTCCAGCGCCTCTTTGGCGACGCCGGCATCCCCCACCGAGACCATGACCTTCTCCGGTCCCTTGGGCAGATGCACCTTGAGCGCGTCGGCCAGGCTTTCCTTCGACACGTCGATCACGACATCGGCCACCTGGGCGGCGAACGCCAGCCGGTGGGCGATGGTGCCGGTCAGAACGATCGGCGCCGCGCCGAGTGCCTTGCCCAGGGCAGCCTGAAGCAGCCCCATCGGGCCATCGCCCATGACCAGCAGCGATTGGCCGGCTTGCAGGTCGAGCGCCTCCATGCCGTGGAAGCAGCAGGCCAGTGGCTCGGTCAGGGCGGCGGTCGCGAAGTCGAGGTGATCCGGCAGTTTGAACATGGCCTGGTCGGCGATGCGCTGCGGAATGCGGATGATCTCCGCGAAGCCGCCCGGGTCCATGCCGGACTCCCACAGATTTTCGCACAGGCTGTAGTGTCCACGCCGGCAGGCGCTGCACGCCAGACAGGGGGCGTAAGGCGCGGCCACGACGCGGTCGCCGGCCTGAAAGTTCGGATGGCGGCTTTCGAGCACCACGCCGGAGACCTCATGGCCCAGGACGGAGCCCGGCGGGATCAGCGGATGCCCGCGCACGTAGGTTTTGACGTCGGTGCCGCAGACCCCGCAGGCTTTCATGGCGATCACGACCTCACCCTCGCCACAGACGGGCTCGGGCAGGCTTTCGACGGCGACGGAACGGGGACCGAGATAGCGGACAGCTTTCATGTTGTGCAGCCTCAGTTCTACCATGCGGTGCATGGGCGCCATACCATATGGCAGGATCGGCAAAGCGTGCCGATCGACGCGCGGGCCATTACGCAGACCCTGTTGTTTCCTTCCAGCGCGCGAACAACGGGTTCAGCAGCGCCGTACTCTCCTGGAGAGCCTTGACCGGATCCGGCTGCAAAGTATCCCACAACAGTTCAAGGATGAAATTGCCGGCGAATCCGCGATCCCAGAGCGCGCCGATGACAGCGTTCCAATCGACCACGCCCTGACCCGGCGGCGTATGTCGCTGGTTGGTTTCGGTATTGAAGTCACTGGCGTGGACATGGGCAATTGATGGCAGATCGCGCAGATAGACCATCGGATCCTGGTTCATCTGGTAGGTGTGGGTCACGTCGAAGGTATAGCCGACGTTGGGCCGGTCGATCTGCGCGGCGAAGGCGATCATCGTCTCGGGCGAGCTTCCGTTAGGCGAACCGGGTGTGTTCTCCAGCCCGATGATAACATCGTGCCGGATGGCAGTGTCACATAAGAGGCGCAGATTGGCGAGGGTGGCCTCCATGAAAGCCCCTTTGGACATGTTGGCCCAGGGGCCGTGAATGACGATGGTGGTGCATTTGAGCGCGCCCGCCAGCTCGCCCAGTCCGCGGCAGATCTCCTGCCCGAACTCGAAGGCCGACGGGTAGGGGTTGTACAGGAATGGCGCGAGGATCTGTGGAAAGTGAATGCCGCAGAACTCGAACCGGCCGCCGCTCAAGGCGTAGAGCTCGTCGGCGAACGCAGGAAAGCATTCTTCCGGGGACTGCGGCATCAGTTCGATGCCGTTCCACGGCTGCTGCGCCAGAATGTCGAAGGTTTCTTCCAGAGTCAGGGGGAAGAATGCCGCGGTACTCACACCCAGTTTCAGCTTCCCGTTCAACGCGATCTCCTTCAATCGATTTCACCAGAGTGGCCCAGTACTCCGTGGAGCGGGTCAGAGACCCACCCCACGGGATTCTGGTGTCGGCTTAGTTGCCCATCTCGGCGTTCAGGGCGGCGGCGGCGGCATCCAGTGCTTCCTGAGGAGTCGCCTGAGCCAGCTCGACCTGCTCGATGGCGTCGGCCAGCAGCCCGTCCATCGTGCCCATCTCCCAGAAGTGCGGATACTGGCTGGCGATTTCAACTGCTCAAAGCCGGCCACGAAGGCGGGCTTCTCTGCGAAGGCGGCGAGGACCTCCGGTGCTTCGGCAGCCGCGACCTGAATCGGCACGTAGCCGGTGGCCAGCGTCCAGGCGATGCTGTTCTCTGGCTGAACCAGCCACTTGAGGAAGCGCCAGGTCGCCAGTTCTTTGGCTTCGTCGCTGGGGAACATGGCCAACGCCGCGCCACCGACGGTTGCGCCACGGCTGACATTGCCGGGCAGGAAGTCGGTGCCGAACGCGAACTGTGCGCCGTCGGTCACGCGGCCAATGTTGCCCGTCGATGACATCCAGAAGGCGATGCGGCCGGCGAGGAACAGATCGCGCGAGTCGCCATGCTGCGCAGGCGGCATCAGGCCCTGGTCAATCAGGCTCTTCCAGAATTCCAGCGCGCCGACGCCGGCTTCGGAGTTGAAGGTGGGGCGGACGAATCTTCATTCATGATCTGCCCGCCGTTCTGCAGAATCAGCCCCTTCAGCCACCACGCCTCGTCTCGTACTTCGACGCCAATGGTGCCGGGGACAGCGCTCACGACGGCCTGTGCCTGGGCGACCAGTTCTTCCCAGGTCTGCGGCGGCGCCTCGGGATCGAGGCCGGCCTGCGCCATCAGGTCCTGGTTGTAGTACATGACCATGGTGCTGTTGTTGAAGGGCAGGGAGCAGATGTGCCCTTCGTAGGTGTTGTAGTCCCACAGCACCTGCCAGTAGTCTTCCATGTTGACCCCTTCGGGCCCGTTGATGTATTCCTCGATGAGGTAGTTGCCCTCACGGCAGGTCCAGAGCGGGCCGGCGGCAACCAGACCGCCATTGGGCAGGTCGCCGGCTTCCATCGCGGCAATCAGCTTGGTCGCTGTTTCGCCGTAGTCGCCGCTGAAGGTCGCCTCGACGGTGATGCCGTCGGTATTGGTGGCGTTGAATTCGTCAATCAGCGCCTGCAGCGCTTCGCCCTGCGATCCGCCGATGGCATACCAGAACGTGATGGTGACCGGCTCAGAGTCCTGCGCCGCAGCGACCCCAACCGAGAACAGAAGCAGAGACGACAGGGCCATCAAAATCATGAGCAGTGTTCGTTTGTTCATCACGGAATAGATCCTTTCAAGAAGTCAGGCGCAAGTGTCGCGGAAACAGTGTCTTTCGCGATGTTTCTCATCTTCCTCCTTTTCGCTATCAGACTTTTTGCCAATCATCCCTTCGATCCCGTCAGCGCGATGCCTTCGATGAACTGCCGCTGCGCCGCGAAGAACAGAATCAGGATGGGAACCACCGCCATCAGGGCGCCAGCCATCATGTAGTTGAGCTGCGCGCCGCTCTCCTCGACGAAAAATCGCAGACCTATGGGCAGCGTGCGCATGGTTTCGGAGTTGGTCACGATGAGTGGCCAGAGATACGAATCCCATTGGGCCAGGAAGATGAAAAGGGTGATGGTCGCCAGCGCCGGGCGGGCGAGCGGCAGGATGATCTGCAAAAGGATTCGTACGCGCCCGGCGCCATCGACGTGGGCTGCGTCTTCCAGTTCGCGCGGGAGGGTGGCGAAGAACTGGCGCAGGAAGAAGACGGCGAAAGCGTTGGCCAGGAAGGGGATGGTGAGACCCTGATAGGTGTCGATCCAGCCCAGGTTGCTGACCAGAAGGAAGAGCGGCAGCATGGTCACCTGGTCGGGAATGACCAGTGTCGCCAGATACAGGATGAACAGCACATTGCGGCCAAAGAATTCGATGCGGGCGAAGGCATAGGCCGCCAGCGCCGAAGTGGCGACCTGGCTGACCGTGACGATGACGGTGACGATCAGGCTGTTGTAGTAGAACTGGACGAACGGAACGGTATCGAGCACGTGGGCGAAGTTGTCCCAGTGAAATTCCTGGGGCAGCAGCGTTGGCGGATAGACGTAGACTTCCTGGTTGCCCTTGAAGGCGGTGAAGATCATCCACACGAAGGGGAAGACCATCACGATGGCGATCAGCGACAGCAGCAGGTAGCTTGCCCAGCGCCCCAGTAACTGGCCAGCACGGTAGCTGATCATTCGTAGTTCACCCTTGGTTCGATGAAACGGCGCTGGAGGTACGTCAGGAAGAGGACCACGCCGAAGAGAATGAACGAAACCGCCGCCGCCTGGCCGAATTTGAACTCCTGGAAAGCCAGACGGTAGAGGTAGAAGACAATGACCTCGACGCTGTTCAGCGGTCCGCCGTCGGGTGCAAGGACATGGATGAGCGAGAATACCTTGAACGAATTGATAATGCCGATGACCAGTACAAAGAAAGTCACGGGCGAGAGCAGGGGTAGGGTGATGAAGCGAAAACGCTGCCAGCGCGAGGCGCCGTCGATCTCGGCGGCTTCGTAGAAGAGCCGGGGGATACTTTGCAGACCAGCCAGGAAGATGACGACATTGTAGCCCAGGCCCTTCCAAAGGGCGACGAAGGCCACCGAGGGCATGGCCAGATTCGGATCGCGCAGCCAGCGTTGAGTGGGCAGCCTATCGAATCAAGTAGGCTGTTGAGCAGCCCAAAGCTGGGGTTGTACATCACTCGCCAGATGGCGGCCACAGCGACGACCGAGGTGATGACCGGTAGGAAGTAGGCCATGCGAAAGAGGCCGATGCCGCGCAGCTTCTGGTTGAGCAGCAGGGCGATGCCCAGCGCCAGCACCATGTCGAGAGGAATCTTGATCGCGCTGAAGGTGACCGTATTCTTGAAAGCGTTCCAGAATTCCGGCTCGGTCAGCGTCACCGCGTAATTCTGGAGTCCGATGAAGGCGTCGGGCGTCGAGCGGGCTTCCCAACTGGTGAAGCTGAGGTTGAACGCCCAGCCGATCGGAACGTAGGTGAAGACCAGCAGGATGATCAGCGATGGCGAAAGGAAGGCAAGCCCGGCCAGCAGGTCGCGCCTTCGGCGGGGGGTACGCCACTGGTATCTGAACTCCTCGACGTTCTTCCGCACGAACCCTGTGAAGCCGGCAACGCGGTTCGTCAGCATCATGCACCCTCCTGAAGTCTGTGTCGAAGTTCGAGCAACTGCCCCGCGGTTCCGGTCAGGTCGAAGGCATTCACCGCTTCGACCTGGGACAGCCATCCACTGTTCACTGCTCCCAGACCGCGCCAGCCTCCGGACAGCGCGCCAGCCATCGAGGCCAGGGTGTCGGCATCGCCGCCGAGGTTGGCGCAGGCCAGCATGACCCGGTCCGGGTCGCCGTCGTACAGCACCAGGATCGCCAGAGCGCAGGGGAGAAGCTGTTCCGCGAACATGTCCACGCCAATCAGTTCGTACAAGCGCGCCAATACCTGCGGTTCCGGCAGGGTGCGCGCCCACTCGACCGCATGGTCGATGCGCTTCTCGATCGGCGGGCTCCAGCTCCAGTCGCCATACTGCCGGCCGATGACCGTGCCTTCTCTGGCAGCCTGGCAGATGGACTCGCGGCTGGCATCCGCCAGCAGAGCCGCCGATAAGGCGAAAGCGGTAGACATCGCGCCGGAAATGGCGTTGCGTGTGTAATGGCTGACCGCGCACGAAGCGACGACTTGCTCGATCAACCGGTCCTGGTCGGCGAAGACGATGGCCAGCGGAGCGACCCGCATGGCGGCGCCGACGCTGGTCCCGCCGCGTGGCACCTCGGTGAGTGCCTTGCCATCTTTCAGAGCGGCCAGCGTCTTGAGCGTCGACGGGCCGACGAAGCGGTTCTCCTGCACGCGCGGCGACAGCCCCCAATCCAGCAGGCGGCGGGCCAGTTCGTGCGGATCGATGCGTTCGTGGTCGATCAGGAGTTTCGCCAGCATCAGGGTGTGGTCGGTGTCGTCGGTGACCGATCCGGCAGGCAAGCGGTAATGGGGATGGCTGGGATGGGCGACGACGAGCCCGCTGATGCCGCCGTACCACGCCTGAATCAGATCCGGCGTGAGGAACTCCGCCGGCATCCCCAGCGCATCGCCAATGGCCACCCCGGCCAGCATGCCAGCCGCGCGATTCAAAAGATCATCGTGGAGAGGGGTTCGCTGCTCGACCATACTCAACCCTGGACCCCTTCACTGCTGACCATGCGCAGGACGTCGACTGCATGAGGGCGGATGCGAATCTGGCTGCGGTCCGCCGGACGCAATGCGGCCAGTGGGTTGCCGTCGGCGCAGAGCACTGCCGGGGCATCCAGGCCGGTGATCTCGATCACATCGCCCTCGCCCAGGCTGACATAGCTGGAATGCACCGGCTCCATGGGCCGGTATTCCGCTTCATCGATGCGGGTGCGGACCAGAGCCTGCTCGCAGACCAGGCAGCCGCCTGGCGTGCCCATCACCGCCGAGAGACACACGCCGCCGACAATCGCCTTGCCGAAGAAGAACTCGTAGTGGGTGAAGCCGGCGATAACCGTGCCAACGCTGCGGCCGGTCGCGACGACGACGTCGCCCGCCGGGCCGTGCTTTGTCACGCGCGCCGACTCGACGCCGACGGCACGGGGATGCCCAAGAATACGCTGGCCGGCCATGAAGGCAGCGGCGTCCCAATCGACGAAACCGCCGTCGATGGTGCCGACGATCGTGGTGCCGATGACCACGTCGTTGAAGGCCAGCGCCTTCGGCTGGTCGTTGTAGACGGCCTCCAGGGCCGTGAGAGTCTCGACGCGGAAGTCGCAGCCGGCCAGAGTCTCAACCTGCGCCGCCAGGCAGGCGATCAGATCGCCGGCATTGATCGAACCGCCGCCGATGCCCAGGAGTGGGCAGCGCCCGCCGGTCTGGTAGACGGTAAAGGCAATGTCGGAGAGCGTGCCGTCGCCGCCGATGACGGCTAACGCGTCGACCCCGGCGTCCAGCGCCGCCGCGGCGACCGCCTGCGAGGCGGCTCGGCCCGAGACGTCCGGGATGGTGAGCACCCGCGCAGAGGGGAGCGCATCGCCACCCAGCAGGCCGGGGCCGGTCAGAACCGCGTCCGGAGCGAGCGCCTCGACAAGACGCTGAGCCGTACGCAGATTATTCGCGGCGCCCTGGCCAGACTTCGGGTTGACGATCAGACCGATTGTTTTCGGTTTCACCGAGAGTACCCCTACGGTGTAAAGCGCAGTTTATGTGAGCGAAGTATTTTCTTTAAGCCGCCCTTTCCGGGCGGTCCACCCTGTGACTTACGCCCCGTGCACGGCTTTCACCATCGCCTGCGTGGTGTCGAAGACCGCCTCCGACTGCCAGATGTTGCGGCCGACGGCCACCCCGGCCGATCCGGCGCGCATGGCATCCTGAATCTCGCCGATGAGCGCATCCGGCGCTTTGGAGCTGCCGCCCAAAACCAGGACGGGCGCAAAGCTGGTCTCGATCACTTCGCGGTATTCGTCCGGCGTGCCGGTGTACTTGGTCTTGATGATGTCGGCGCCCAGTTCGGAGCCGATGCGGGCGGCCAGCGCGAGCTGCTGAACGGTCGGTTTGGCGGTGTAGCCGAGCGGCAGCATCTCGGCCATCAGCGGCACGCCCAGTCGGCGGCATTCGGCGGCGACCTGCCCGAGCGTCTCCAGGCTGTCGCCTTCGTCGGGCGTGCCGCAGAAGCCCATGACGGCCACCGCGTCCGCGCCCAGGCGCAGCGCATCCTCGACCGTGGCGATCAGCCGCATGCGGCCCACCCCGTCGCCGAGGGTTGTCGCGCCGCCGTCGAGGCGGACGATCAGGCCGAGCCGGCCGATGTCGGCGGCGAAGCGGGCGGCAATGCCGGGCGTGGTGAGAATGGCGTCGGCCCCCGCAGCGCCGATGGTTTGGAGCAGGGAGGCGGGCGATGTGAGCGCGCCAAACGGCCCCATTGCGGGCAGGCCGTGATCCATGGCGACGATGACCGTTCGTCCATCCGGAGCGAAGATCCGATTCATGCGTATGGTTTTGCCGGAAGATACTGCAGACGTCATGTTGGGTATCCTGTTCTTCAGCGTCGTGTCCCCATGGGACCCGGTTGGTTAGGCATCAATCAAGGGCAGTATTTCACGCACCGCAGCCTCGTCGGTGATCAGTGTGTTGATGAATCCGCCGCGCGCCGCTCCGACGATGGCGGCCGCTTTCGCCGCTCCACCCGCGACGCCGATCCGCTGCGGAATCCGTCTGAGGCGTTCGAGGTCGATGCTGATGACATACGGGAGCGCGTCAGGAATGATGCTCCCCTGCGCATCGAAGAAGCGCATGCAGATGTCGCCAATGGCGTTCGCCGCCCGCAGCCGCTCCGCCACCGCGGGGGTCATGTAGTCGGCGAAGAGCATCTGCATCTCTTCGGTCAGATCGATGTTGCCGATGCCGACCAGCGCGGTATCGATCTTCTCCCACAAGCTGATGATCGGGGCGATATCGCGGGAGGCCATCAGCGCATGGTAGGTCGCTTCATCTTCGACCAGGGCCGGGGCGTAAAGGGTTTTCCAGTCACCGCCGAGCTTTTCGTTGAAGGTGCGAGCCATGGCATGAACCTGAAAACTCGGCGAAACCTGCCCCAGACCACCCATGAACGGCACGACGGTGATGTCGCGCGTGGGTTCGGTCTCCAGCGCCTGCGAGACTTCGTACAGGGTGCGCCCCCAGCCGATGCCGAGCGTAGCGCCAGGACGCAGGGTGGAGTTCAGGTAATGGGCGGTGGCATACCCGAGCCGTTTGCGCACGTGCTCCGGGACGTTGCTCTGCCCGCCGACAACCACGACATTGGCCAGACCGAGTTTTTCTTTGAGCGTGGTGGCCAGAGTCTCGATGCTGGCGAAAGGATCGATGACGGAGATCTGCACGATACCCTCCTGCCGTGCCTCCTGCAGGAGACGCAGCACCTTGGAACGCGACAGCCCCATCGCTTCGGCGATCTCCACCTGTGTTTTGTCCTCCAGATAGTAGAGCTGCGCGACCGAATGGAGCAGTCGCAGATAATCCGACGTGGTGCGATTGGCAGTCATTTGCACAAATGTCCATGACAATTGTTCAATACGAATGTAACGCGGTTCCTGTTCGCATGTCAAGCGCTCTGGCGATGAGATTTCAACCGGCTGCCGTCCCTCCAATGCAGCCCAGAATAAAATAAGGTCGTCATAATACCGCTAATTCACCCCCCGTCTCTTCGCTATATTCTCCCTTGGTGGGGCGAACTGACCGGGCCACTCGACGTATAGTGTGGTCATGGTTCAGCAAGCAGTGAGGAGAAACGAGATGCACACCGGCCCCTATCTCGACCATGAGATCGCCCAGCATATCTCCGAAAATGCGCAGAGATCGCGCCGCTATTGGCTTCATGCTCGACTCGCGAGTCCGGTCGGGCAGTCGCTTCAACGTCCGGCCCGTCATGCGGTACTTCGCCCGTCTGCTGCGCTGGAACCGTCCGATCCCCACGGTCGAACCCCGTGCGACCGGCGAACTGGAACGAATCGTTACGCCGTGCTGACCGACGTTTTGCCGGCGCCAAACCGTGGACCCGTAAGTCCCAGACGAGCTTTCAGAGTGCTGAATTCTAGGAGATGATGGAATGACCGCTCACAACAATCACGACCAGCGCGTTTCTCTCGCCCAGGCCATCCAGGAAGATTCGAACCATGAGCTGGACTGGCTCTATTTCGCCAGCATGATGACGACCGCCGAGGAACAGCGCTACTGCCTGGAACGCGCCCTGCACATCAACCCGAAGAGCCAGTCGGCCCTCCGCGCCCTGCGAGCCCTCGACAAGCAGCAGCCGGCTGCTGCGTCCGCGACGCGCCGTTCGTCCGTCGGCCGGTTCGCCACATCGGCCATCGCTGGTCTGCTGCGCTAAATCGTGCACTGCACAGGCCTGGGCACTAGATCAGCCCCGCAGCCTGTGCCTTCAGGATGGCCTGTGCTCTGGACGCGACATCCAGCTTGTCGTAGATGTGCGTTAGGTGCTTCTTGACCGTGCTGAGCTCAACCACCAGTTCATTGGCGATCTCGCGGTTGCTGAAGCCGCGGCCGATGAAGCGCAGGACTTCGATCTCGCGGTCACTCAGGGGATCGATGAGCTGTTCATTGGCTTCATAAATGTGCGCGGGCAGGGGTGCGCCCTTGTGACGGTGCGTGTCGCTACGAGCGCGGAACGTCCGGAGCACGGTGCGAAGGTCGAGCTGACGACCTCTTTCCAGCGCGCCGATGAACTCGTCCTCTCCCAGCGCGCGCTCCAGGTTCACTTGCAGCGATGACCTGTGCAGCCAGTCGGGCAGCCAGCCCATCAGGTCGCGCGGCTGTGCCTCGGCCAGCCCCAGCAGCGCCGCCGCCTGAGCCGGCTGCCCATTTCGCGCATACCAGGCGGCCAGCGGTGGCAGACACCAGACCTGTGCGCCCAAGGCGTCGAAGGTCTCGGCATGGCACAGGGCGCTGAACAGGTGTCGATCAGTGCCCTCCGCGTCGCGGCCCTGTACCAGCACGTAGCCGAGATGGACAAAGTAGCGCAAGGTTGCCTGTGATGCGCCGGCTTCGCTGATCGCCAGCGCCTCCACAGCACCCTCGTCGTCCCCGCCAAAATAGGCGATCAGCCCCTGTGTGAGATAGGTCCAGGCCAGGCCGAGGCTGTGATTCAGACTGCTCGCCAGGCGCATGTTCGCGGCATTGGCCGCCCGTGCGCCGTCCGAACGCGCGGCAAGGAGGGCCAGGATCGTCCGGGTGATCTGCGCCATCAGCAGCGTGGACTGCTCCCCGATCTCCTGCCCAATGTGCAGGATCTCCTGGGTGACTTGAGCGCATTCCTCCAGGCGGCCAAGCAGCAGCAGGTCGGTGCTCAGGTTGTAAAGCGAGTAGGCAACGCCGATCTGATCGCCGCGCTTGCGGCGCAGCGCCAGGCCCCGGTTGCGCAGCTCGACTCCTGCGCTGATGCCCTGCGTGTCGCTGGCGAGCCGGGCGGCGAAATGCAGCGCCCAGGCGGCATAGTAGTCATCGCCCAGCGCTGCAAAGGACTCCAGGGACGACTGCATGAGCCGCTGCGCCCGGTCCAGGTCGTCGGCCAGCGTGCGCACCGCATCGCCCAGGACCAGCGTGCAGAGGGCGACTTCCAGCGACGCCCGTTTCTCTTCGAACAACGTCAGCAGGCTCTCCAGTTCCTCGATCGCCGTGGGATAGCGCACCAGTGACCCCTCCCGCCAGCGCTGCATCCAGAAGCGGCGCAGATCGAGACGGGCGGCCAGCAGGCGCGCTTCTGCGTCTTCGATAGGCCACTGGCTATCGCTTATGGAGCGGTGCATGGCTTCAAAGAGCGGATAGCGGCTGCGCATCATGCTGAACCAGAACAGCCCCTCCAGCGCATTCGCCAGCAGGTCCATTTCCCGGTTTTGCACCGCCCACTGCCAGGCAGGCCACAGGTTGTCGGCGTTGGCGTCCAGAGTGTTCAGCGCTTCGATCTGGCGTCCGCCCTTGATGTCGTCGGTATGGCGGGCGGCGTGCTCCAGAAAGTAACGGCCGTGGGCTGCCTGAATTGACTCGGCCTCACCGGACTGCTGGAGACGCTCCGCTGCGTAGCGGCGCAGAATCTGGTGCATGTCGAAGCGGCCTTCGCGACTGGATGGCTGTAATGCCGCCCACTTGAGCAGGCTCATCAGGCTGCGCAAGTCGCCGCCAGTCACCTGCTGCGCGGCTTCGCGTGTGAATTCGCCGCGGAAGACGGAGAGCCGCGCCAGCACGCGCCGCTCGTTGTCGCTCATCAACCCCCACATGTATTCGAAGATCGCGCGTATGCTGCGCTGACGCTCCGGCAGGTCGCGCAGATCGGTCTCCAGGAAATCGAAGCCGCGTTCGAGTTCGCGCACAATCTCCTCCGGCGAGAGCAGGGCCGTCCAACTGGCCGCCAGCACCAGGGCCAGCGGCATGCCCCCGGTGATCTGGCAGATCTGCCGGATGGACGCCAGCGCCTGCGGGCTGAGATCGAGGCTGGGACGGGCATTCTGCGCCCGCCGCACGAACAGCTCGACCGCCTCATCCATCGCGCCGCCGGCTTCGCTGCCGGCCCCATCGCCATTCGCAAAGGTGAGCCCCTCCAACGGGAAGACCCGTTCGGCATAGAGATTGAGCTTGACCTGCGATGTCGCCAGGAACTTGATTCCCGGCGTGTGACGCAGCATGGCATTCAGGAAGGGCAGGGCGTCGAGGGCGAATTCGGCGTTGTCCAGGACCAGCAGCAGGGTACGCGGCGCCAGAAAGTCGAGGATCTGCTCCTGCACGCTGCGCTTCGACTCCACCTGGCAGAGCATGGCCTCGGCGATCAATCCGGCAAGCTGCTCGGCGCTGACCGGCTCTGGCAGCGTGATCAGGTAGACGCCATCGGCGAAGCGCGACATCTGCTGGCGGGCGGCTTCCAATGCTAGCATGGTTTTGCCCATTCCCCCGGGCGCCAGGACCGTGATCATGCGCAGATCGGCCTGAGAAAGAAGCTGGTGCAGCGACTCCAGTTCCGTCTGACGGCCAATCAGTTGCGTGACGGGCGCGGGCAGGTTGCTATGCCTCTGGTGGGTCAGGGCGGGCGAATTCATGGGCATCCTTCTTACTGTGGTCACCATCATTGTAACCAATTCACCCCGGTGCGATCGAACCATCATCCTTTCCTCAGCGAACGCGTCTGACATAACAGCACAGGCTGCTTACAAAATCGACTATTATTAGGATGGATGATGACGAGGTGGCCTGTGGACAGATCTTCCCGGATCCAATTGCTTGGCACTTTCTCGCTGGAATTCCATGGTCGCCTGGTGACCATCGCATCGCCGCGTTTGCAGGCACTCCTTGCCCACCTAATTCTGAACCGATCAGAAGCGCACACGCGCCAGCGCCTGGCCTTTCTGCTCTGGCCCGACTCGTCTGAATCCCAGGCGCACACCAACCTGCGCACCCTCATTCATCGTCTGTACAGCGTTTTCCCGGAAGCCGGCGACCTGTTGGACATCGACACGCATACCCTCGCCCTGCGTGATGCTTCGGCGCAGATTGACGTGGGTGAATTCGAAGAGGCGGCGAAGGAGGCCGCTGTTTGGACGAACGATCCGTCAGCAGTCGCCACGCTGGAACGCGCGGTGAACGCCTATACTGGCGATTTGCTTCCGGAGTGCTACGACGAGTGGTTGCTCCCGGAGCGCGATCGGCTCCGCACGCTATATCTGACCGTACTGGAACAGCTCGCAACCCGACTGGAGCAGGGGCGTCAGTACGGTCCGGCGCTTGTCCAGGCCAGGAAACTGGCGCATCTGGACCCGACCAATGAGATCGCCTGTCTGATGCTGATGCGCCTGCATCTTCTGACGGGCGACCCGGCCAGCGCTCTTCGCGCCTATCACACCTGCGTCACGGCGCTGCGGACCGAACTCGGCGCGGAGCCGGGTGACAAACTGACCGGCGCCTACCAGCGTCTTGTAGCGGCGGAGACGCCGCTGCCTTCGACCAGAACCCCAGTCACGATGCATGCCTTGCTCCCGCTGGTAGGACGCGATCGGGAATGGCGTCGCCTGCAAACGGCATGGCAGGCGGCCAACGCCGGGCAACCGCGCCTCCTCCTGGTGTGGGGTGAAGCGGGGATCGGCAAGACTCGTCTCGCCGAGGAACTGCTTCAGTGGGCCGGCCGGCAGGGCATCATCACTGCTACTGGGCGCTGCTACGCTGCAGAAGGGGAACTGACGTTTGCACCGGTGACGGCCATCATTCAAGCGGACAGGCTGCGGGCGGGCCTGTCGCACCTCGATGCGGAGTGGAAGGCTGAAATCACCCGGCTGATTCCGGACCTGCCCGTAAGCGGGCCGCTAGCAAGAACATCCGACACACTGCCGCCGCACTGGAAGCGTCAGAGGCTGTTCGAGGGATTGGCCCGTGCGGTGCTTGGAGCGGGGCGGCCGGTGATTCTGCTGTTCGACGATCTTCAATGGTGCGATCGCGACTCGCTGGAGTGGCTGCACTTCCTGCTGCGGCATGATCCACAAGGGCGCCTGCTGATCATTGGCACGGTGCGCGTCGAGGAGGTCACGGCCGAACACGCCCTGCATCCGCTCCTGGACTCGCTGCGCCGCGAGAGCCGGGTGGTCGAAATGACGCTGGGACCGCTGAGCCGACAGGAGACAGCGGAGTTGGCCGGGCATGTGGCGCGGCATGCGCTGGAGGTTGCGGCGGCGGATGCCTTATTCGACGAGACAGAAGGCAATCCGTTGTTCGTGGTGGAAATGCTTCGCGCAGGAGCGCGCGAGGATGCGGAGGAGCTGAATTCGGTTCCTGCTGCCGGACATCCGGCGGCGAGCACCCAGGTGGGCCTGCCGCCCGGCATCCATGCGACGGTCGCGCGGCGGCTGCGCCAGCTCACGCCAGCGGCGCAGGCGCTGGTGGAAGCCGCGGCCGTCATTGGTCGTTCGTTCACCTTCCCGGTCGTGGCGCAGACGGTGGACCTGGACCCGGGCGCCGTGGTGCGCGCGCTGGACGAACTGTGGCAGCGGCACATCGTTCGCGAGCATGGTCAGGATGCGTACGATTTCACGCATGGCAAGTTGTGTGCCGTCGCCTACACCGATCTCAGTTCGGCGCGTCGCAAACACCTGCACCGCCGAGTGGCTGAAGCCCTCGAAGCAGCCTATTTACCGGACGTTGGACCGGTCAGCGGACAGATCGCCCTGCATTTTGAACGGGCAGGGATGCCAACGCGAGCGCGCAGCTATCATCAGCAGGCGGCCGCCTACTCCCGAAAGCTGTTTGCCAACGAGATAGCGATCGCGCACTACCGGCACGCGCTGGCACTGACGCCGCCGGCGGAGCAGGGCGACCGGGCCGCGCTGTACGACCAGCTCGGCGAGGTGCTGCATTTCATCGGACGCTACGAGGAGGCGCGCGAGGCCTGGTCCAACGCTATTGCGGCCCATTCCACCGGCGATCCCGTAACGCTGGCTGAACGCTATCGCAAGCTGGGCAACGCCTGGCGCGATCATTACCGCTACGAAGAGGCACTCGAGCAGTACGCGCTGGCGGAGGCCACCCTTGGTCCGCTTGATTCAGCGGCTGAGGAGGTCTGGCTGTGCTGGGGCCATATTCAGATGGAGCGGATCAACGTCTACTACTGGCTGGCCCAGGTGGACGCGATGATGCAATTGGTGAACCTTGTCCACGAGGTGTTCGAACAGCACAAGCTGCTGACTCAACGTGCTCACCTGTATCAGGTCGTAATGATGGCGCACCTGCGCCAGAGTCGCTACAGCCCGAACGCCGAGGCCATCGAATACGGCCGCGCATTTCTGGAGACGATCGAAGCAGCCGGCGAGACGGAGAGCGTGCCGGCGGCGCACTTCCAGTTTGGATTCGCGCTGTTATGGGGTGGCGGAGAACCTGAAGAGGTCAGAAACGAGTTGCATCTCGCTCTGACCCTGGCCGAACAGAGCGGAGATGTTTCGCTGGTGGCTCGAAGCCTCACATACCTGACTGTTTGGGCACGCCTCCGTGGCCTTCAAGACGAGACTTTGGCGTACGCCGAGCGCAGCCTGCACACCGCCGAAGCGGCGCACATGCCGGAATACGTTGGCTCGGCCAAAGCGACGTTGGGCTGGTTGGCCTGGCGCGAGGGCCGCTGGCCGACCGCACGGGCGCTGGTCGGCGACTCGATCCGCATCTGGGAGGAGCACGCGGCCCGTTACATGTTTCAGTGGCTCGGACGCTGGCCACACCTGGCTCTTGAGCTTGCGGATGGGGCGCTGGAAGGCGCGGTCGAAGACGCGCGCGTGCTCCTGGACCCGGTGCAAAAGCGCATGCCCGATCCTATTGAAACGGTACTGGCCGTCGGCGTTGCCGCCTTTGACAGGGGTGAAAAGGCGGCGAGCGCAGAGGCTCTGCAGGTGGCGGTCGACTGCGCCAGACAAGACGGTTATCTGTGACTCGCAACTCATCAGAATGTGAAGCGCTCCGTGAAACGCTTCTGAAACGCTCCCTGTGACAGACTCTGAACATCGAATGTTGATGTTGTTTGAGCTGTTAAGGAGTTCAAGGTCATGTTTCGTTTCTTACGCAAGCCGCTGGGACTTTTCTGCATGGCAGCGCTGGTCGGAAGCATCGGCTTTTCGGCCCTGGCCCAGGACGCGTCGGATTCTTCCGCTGATGAAAACCGGGCGCTGATCACCGCCTATTTCGAGGCGATCAGCGGAAAAGAGAAGCCGACATCGCTGCAGGAACAGTACATCGCCGACAGTGACCAGGCGCTGAAGGACCACATCGATATGTTCGAAGCCGCCTTCCCGCGCTATGAACTGATCATCGAAGACCTGATCGCCGAGGGTGATCGCGTGGCGGTGCGTGCCACCTTTCGCGGGACACATCAAGGGGAGTTCGCGGGGACTCCGGCGACCGGCGTCGAGGTCGAGATCCCGGTATTTCTGATCTACCGCGTTGAAGATGGCCTGATCGTCGAACACTGGATGCAGGCGGACGTGATGGGTTTGATGCAGCAGCTCGGCGCCATTCCGGCGTAGCCAGCACGCCGGCATCACTAATCAGTCCGACATGATGTGGGGCAGAATGCCTGCCCCACATCATCGCATTGAAGCTCGTGTCCAGATGGCGCTGATCGTGCGATTGGCGCCCTTCAGGTCCAGTCACTTCTATTGGGGGACATAATGACGCTCAAGGCGCCGCTGCGCGTAGGTGTGGTTGGCTGTGGATGGCAGGGAGGAGAACTGACGAAAGCCGTGCTGCGGCTCGAGAGCTTACGACTGGCCGCGTGCGCCGATCCGGATCAGGCAGCGGCGAACCGGGTCGCCGCGCTGGGGATCAACGTGACCACACATATTTCGTGCGAGGCGCTGCTGGTTGAGAGCGAGGTGGATGCGGTGCTGATCGCCACGCCGCACCATGTTCTTGGTCCTGCGACTCTGGCGGTGGTGCAAGCAGGCAAGCATGTCATGGTCGAGAAGCCACTCGCCCTCAACGAGAGAGAAGCGGCGCAGATCGAGCGGGCTGTCGCCGACGCCGGGGTCTGCTATCTGGCGGGTTACTCGATGCGCTTTTCGATGGGCCAGGTTGTGAAAGATCTGCTGGTTGCCGGGGCAGTGGGCACCGTGCGGGCGATCAGCGCCAGCATGGGGATTGGACCGCTGAATGAGGGGTGGGCCGCATATCCGGAAACGGGAGGCGGCCCGCTCCTGTACGTGGGCTCGCATCTGATCGACATGGTGCTATGGTTCGTCGAGGATGAACCGATCATGGTCCAGGCCAGCGTCGAGCATCGGCCCGACACGGGCGCCGACCAGACAGCAGCGTTCCGCGTCCACTTTGCAAAGGGCGCTGTCGCTCAGTGTCTGACCACGCAGGCGACTGCCGGTTTCTTCTATGATTTTCACATCTGGGGCAGCGACGGCGACATTGCGCTGCGCGGACGCAACTTCCTGCAGTACGACATAGAAGTCGTGAGTCGCGTCATGAATGCCTACAAGGACCCGGCTATCCTGCGGCCGATGGTCTGGCTTGACAACGCCCAGAAGATGCTGGTCCCGGAGCTGGAGGCGTTTGCCGATGCTATTCTGAACGGGAGCGTCCCACCCGTGACGATCGCCGACGGTCGGCGGGTGCTGCGCATGCTGGATGCAGTGCTGCTCTCATCACAGCACCACCAGCCGATCGGTCTCGGCTTCTCGTCCAGAGAACTCGCTGACCTGCATCAGGCCGCAACCTAAGTACAACCACAAAGATTGTGACGGGTGTGGATGTAGGGGCGAGGCGGTGCCTCGCCCGCCGGTCCAGACCCACCGGATCGCCCCTACGGAAAAAATCGTCTTTCTCATCTTGTTGAGGTGCTAGAGCCCTGGATTGACCCATGGTTTCGCCCTTAAAGGCTGGCTATCAGACCGGCGATTCCTTCATCCAGCGGATGAGCGGTGATCACCATCGGTGCGTTCTCCACCATCTTGCTTCGTAATTGCTCGGCGTCCCGGCGGGTGGAGGCGGCCGCCTCCGGATGGCCCGCCACAAAATCCGCTCCTTGGCGGGCGCGCTGCAAGGCGCCATCGCCGATGAGGATCTCGGCGGCGACGACCAGCGCCTCCAGCTTGGCGGGACGTGCATCGTCGGGCATCAGCAGGCGCGCGCTCTCTTGCCAATAGGCGGCCGCTGCTTTACGCTCCTCCTTTTGATGAGCGATGCGCGCCAGCCAGAACAGCGCGTGCGTCTGCCGCCAGTAGCCGGTCTCGCGAGCGCGGGCCAGGACTGCCACGAACTGCCGCTCGGCTTCGGCATGGCGGCCTTCAATCCAGGTCAGACACGCCTGATGGTAGCGCGCATCCTGGCGCAGCGAATCCCTGGCTTCCGCCTCAATGATGGGCAGCGCCTGGGCAAACAGATCGCGCGCCGCCTCAAGCCGGCCCAATCCCATCTCCAGAATGCTGAGGCGAAGCTGAACGTCGGCCCTGTTGATCGCTTCGTCGGGGGCTTCGTAAAGCGCCAGGGCTGTCGTGTAGGCGTCGCGAGCCTGGGTCACGCTGCCGCTATCGCGCTCGACGTCGCCAAGGATGCTGTGACCGTAACCCCGATTGGAAGGAGTCATAAACTCGTAGTCGAGCGCCAGATACTCGCGCAGGTGGGCGCGCGCCGAGTCGTAGAGGCCCTGCTGGAGCTCGTTGTCCGCCAGATCGCGCAGGGAGATGCTGACCTCTTCCTGGTTGTCAATCTCGCGCTGCAGTTCAAGCGCCTCGGTGAGCAGGACATGGCCTTCACGCAGCGCGCCGATGTGCTGGAGCGAGGAGCCGAGGTTGGACTGTGACGCACCGACCCCCCAGCGGTCGCCGGTCTCGCGCCGGACCGCAATAGCTTGACGGAAATAGTCGATACCCTCCTGGTACGCGCCTAACTGGGTGGAATTTCGCCCGAGGTTATGCAGCGCGATTCCCACCCCGCGCGGACGCCCCTGCTCTCGGCTCATCGCCAGGCTTTGCAGAAAATAGGTCCGCGCCTCGACAAACTGACCGTTCCAGGTTGCGACATTGCCCAGATTGTTGGATGCGTCGCTGATTCCGGTCTTATCGCCGTCCTGGCGGGCGATGGTGATGCTTTGCATCAGGAAATCGCGCGCCCGATGCCCTTCACCTCGATGGTAAGCCAGTACGCCCAGCGCATTCAGGACCCGGGTTTGACCGAGCCGGCTGCCAACCGCGATGTAGGTCTGCAAGCAGGCCTCCCAATGCGCTTCGGCAGGTGGAAACTCGCCCTTGTACCAGTTTGTGACGCCGAGCTGCATCTGCACGTCGGCCACATCTTCAAGCGCTCCGGCTTCCTGGAGGATGGGAATGGCCCGCAAAAAGTGCATCTGCGCCGCGTCATAGTCGCTTTCCAGCAGCGCGATCGTTCCGACGAAATACATGGCGCGCCCCACCGCGATACGATCATTGGACTCTTCGGCGCGGCTCAGCGACTCGGTCGCCGTGGCCAACGCCCCCGCGTTATCTCCCAGGTGGCGCAGCGCGACTGCCTTGTAACGGAGCAGGGTAATCCGTTGCGAGGCCTGAGGCTCCAGCCGGCTCAGGGCACGATCGATCAGCCGGATTGCGTCGCGGTATTCGGCCTGCACGTTGATCAGAGGTTGTACCAGACGGAGCAAATGCACCAGTTCCGGGCCGAATTCCGCGGCGGCGTGCCAGTGCTCCATCAGTGCGTAATCCTGCGCGCCCTCGTCCGGGCCATAGATGGACTCAATCGCTTCCGCCGCCAACCGGTGCAATGCCTTGAGCCGCTCCTGCGCCTGCATGTCATAGGCTGCATCGCGCAGCAGGGCGTGACGGAAGAGATAGCGGATCTCGTCCAGGGCGGACCAGATCGCTTCGCGCTCGGCGGCATGGATCGACGGCACTTCCGCCTCGCGCAGCATTCGAGAGAGGACCATGACGTCGAATTCGCGGCCCAGCACCGACGCCGTCTGCACCACGGTCTTCACCTGGGCCGCCAATCGGTCCAGCCGGGCGATCAGCACCCCGTTCACTCCGGCCGGAATTTCGGCACCGGCACCTTCGCGCAGATCCCAGCCGTCCGCCGATTCGCTCAACGCCCCACGCTCCTGAAGATCCAGCACCAACTGCTCGGTGAAGAACGGATTGCCCTCAGCGCGCTCGCGGATGAAGCGCGCCAGCGTCTCACCGACAGGCCCTCCCAACTCCGCTTGCACTACCGCACGAATGCCTTCGTCACTGAGCCGGTTCAGGTCGATAGTGTGGACGGGCACCCCACCGACGTTGGAGATGATCTTCGGGGTACCGTCGTCGTTGTACCGGCTGGTCAGCAGCAGTGCCAGCGGGCGGTCGTCGAGGTTGTAGGTGAGCTGCTGTATGGCGCGGACGGAGAGCGCATCGAGCCACTGGGCGTCTTCGAGGTGCAGGATCAGCGGCCCGCGGCTGCTCATGACACGTGCCCAGGTCTTGATGGCCGTGATCTGGTTCTCGGCACGCGTTCGTTCTTCGGCCAACGCAAACGACGAACCGGGAATGATCAGCCCCACCAGCGCGGCAAGGTAGGACTGGGTGCGCACCAGTTCCTCGCGCAGATCGGCATCGGCCAATGTCAGCAGATCCTGAAACGCCGCCTCGAAAGCGGCGCGGTTCGACTCTTCGTTCTGTTCACGGCGCTGCCCGAAGGCGGGTCGCAGAAAATAGCTGAACGCAGCCAAAGGCTGGCGGTTCAGCACATCGGCCTGGCCGACGAACCAGGCGACCCCCGGCATCGACTGCAGATGTTGCTGCATCTCGAAGGCCAGACGGCTCTTGCCTATACCCGGCTCGCCGTAGAGATAGAGGATCCCGGCATGTCGACCTTCGAAGATCGGCTGGAGGGCCGCCTGGGCCTGCGCCAGTTCTCCTTCCCGCCCGATCAACGGGGTGGTGTAGAAACGATCCTCGAAAGAGCGATCGCGCCGACCGATCAGTTCGAATACCTGGATCGGCTGCGCCTTGCCTTTAACCTGGATCGAGGGAAGGGGGCGGAGCTCGAAGTCGACCAGACGGGCGCCAAACAGCGCCTCGCTGACAAGGATGGCCCCCGGATCAGCCCGGCTCATGAGACGCGCGGAAAGATTGACCTCGTCGCCCAGCGCCCCATAAGTCCTTCGCGCCGACCCACCGTAGGCTCCGGTGCGCACGATCCCCCGGCTGATTCCGATCTGGACGGGTTCAAACCCGCCGATCTGCGCAATCTGCTCGCGCATATCGATCGCGGCGTTGAGCGCCCGCGCCGGGTCGTCTTCGTGGGCGAAGGGTGCCCCAAAAGCAGCGTAGAGGTAGCTACCCTTGTCTCCGATCGTCAACTGGAGCACGCTCCCCTCGTAACGCTCGACGACGCGCTGTACGACCTGCACAAGACCATCCAGCCGGGCTTGGGCATCAACTTCCACGTCGTAGTCGATGCCTGCAAAACGGAGGAACAGCGTCGTTACGGGTCGCAATTCGATTGGAAATTCGTTCAGACCAGTCTGGATCTGACGCGCGAGAGCGGGCAGCAGCCAGGGCAGCAGCAGCGCGTCGGGAATATCGACCGCGTCGCCTGAGACTGTAACGGCAATAGGAGGATGCAGGCCGGGCAGATCGGCCAATTCCAGGACGGCGAACGCTTCGCCGTCTTCTTCTCGCCATTCGCGTATGGCCAGCACTGTCGGAACGCGTTCGAGGGTCACATTATCCACCAGAATTTCGCCAGGCTCGGCCAGCCCCTCGCCAGCGGCCAGTCGCGCGACGGTCTGACCGGCCAGGGCATCGATTCGCTGAATGGCTGGATCGCCGACGACGAAGCGCCGAGTCATACCGCTGGTCACGGCAACCTTCAACCGGAGCAAGGCATCGCCGTCCGGCAGCGTGATGCGTTCAACGTCCTGCATCGCTTTCAGGAGGGCCGTGCCGCAGGTTACCGCCCGCTCAGCCGCCGCATCGCCGCCGAACCAGCAGGTGATGGCGTCGCCGGCGAAGCCGATGATCGACCCCCCAAACCGGTTGACCTGTGCGATCAGCGCGTCGTATACGCGGTTGAGGTGGATGGCCAGTTCCTCGGCTCCACGTCGTGCGCCAAGTGCAGAGCGCAACCGCTCGGTAATCGGTGTGAAGCCGGAAATATCGGCGAACAGTGCCGAGCCATCGGCTGATTGGAGTAAGGATTCGCCGGCGACAAGCGCATGGAGCCGGTCGGGTGGCAGGTAAGCAGCCCCGGAAGTCGACATCTATCCATCCTTTTTCGCACCATTGATTTTCAACAGTATATGCCCAATTACCAGGTGGCCCGATGTGCCTGAAGTCGCCGACGCAAACTGAGAAGGACGTCCTCTCATTTCAGCGATGTTTGTCATTCGCCAACGCCCACGCGGGTCGGGTATCGTTGAGAAGTGAACCCATCATCGTCGGAGGAGTGTGCAATGGCGCAGCAGACTGCGGATGTGATCATCATTGGCGGTGGCATCACCGGGACGAGTGCGGCGTACCAGCTCGCGCTGCGCGGTCAGCGCGTCATTTTGCTCGAAAAGACGGCTATCGCCGCGGGCGGTACCGGGCGCACCGGTGGCATTCTGCGCCAGCACTACTCCAACACGATCACGGCGCGCATGGCCATGCTGTCGCTCAAAGTGTGGGCCGACTTCGACAACGTGGTGGGCGGTGAAGTCGGCTTCCAGCGCACCGGGGCGCTGTTCATCGTCGACAAGCGCGACGAAGAAGGGCTGAAGGCTAACATCGCGCTCCAGAAAGGGGTGGGCATCAATACCGACTTCCTGGATGCTGACTCTCTGCGCGAACTGGTCCCCTACCTGAATGTCGAAGACCTGGGCGGCGGCGCTTACGAACCGGACGCCGGTTGCGCCGATGGCTCGATGGCGGCCAATGCCTTCGCCAAACGCGCCCGCGATCTGGGTGCCTCGGTGCTTCAGGGTGTGAAGGTGACCCGCATTCTGACGCAGGGCAGTCGTGTGACCGGCGTCGAAACGGACCAGGGCGAGTTCAGCGCGCCGGTGGTGATCAATGCCGCCGGGCCGTGGGGCGCGGTTCTGGCCGAAACCGTCGGCTATGACGTGCCGGTCGAGGCCAGCCGCCACCAGATTTCGGTGTTCCGCCAGCCGGAGGGAACGCTGCCGAAAGGGCACCCAATGATCGGCGACTTCGTGCAGGGCTTCTACATGCGCCCGGAGACGGGGCGGATTTCGCTGGCCGGTTCGCTGGAGGCGACCGAGGCGGCGCACCGCGTCGATCCGGACAACTATGTCGAGACCGTGGATATGGACTTCAACGCCGACATGGCCGAGCGCACCGAACACCGCATGCCGCTGATGGGCGAGGCGAGCGTCGGCAAGGGCTGGGCCGGGTTGTACGACGTGTCGCCGGACTGGTCCCCGGTGCTCGGCCGCATGCCGGGGCTGGACGGGTTCGTCTGCGCCTTCGGCTGGAGCGGCAGCGGCTTCAAGATGGGGCCGGTCGTCGGCGAAATGCTGGCCGATCTGGCGACGGGCGAACAGCGCTGCCCGATCGACCCGCACATTTTCCGCTTCGAGCGGTTCGCGGAGGGCGATCTGGTCAAGGGGCAGTACGCCTACAGCATTATCGGGTGCAGGTGGGGGCGGCGTTGAAACCGCGGGGCCAGTACAGGGACGAGGCATGCCTCGTCCCCGGTGCACCATTTGCGCCAGACCGGGTCGGGGGGGGGGGGGGGGACCCAACGTGTCGGATGAAGAGGGTGTGACCTGAGAGCCGTTTCCCAGGTCACGCCCCTTCGCGTTACTGCGGCAGTTGATAGAGGTCAGTGAACTTCTCGCGCAGATACTTCAGATACGGCCCCACGGTCAGCGGCTGTCCGCTGGTGCGGACCAGCAATTCTTCCCCGCTGTAGGCGCGGCCATGGCGGTAGATGTTCTCCGTCAGCCAGCCGAGCAGGGGCATGTAGTCGCCGGCGGCCAGCGAGTCGTCCAGGCCGGGCGTGTCGCGGCGGGCGGCCTCCAGGAATTGCAGGGACATGACATTGCCGACGGTGTAGCCAGGGAAGGAACCGAAGCCGCCGCCGGACCAGTGGACGTCCTGCAGCACACCGCGTGAATCATCCGGCGGTGTGACGTCGAGGTACTCCTTCATTTTGGCATTCCAGACCTCCGGCAGATCCGGCACCTTGATGCTGCCGTCGAGCAGGCCGAGTTCCAGTTCCACGCGCAGCATGATGTGCAGGTTGTACGTCACCTCGTCGGCCTCGACGCGGATCAGGCTGGGGGCCACGCGGTTGACGGCGCGGTACATGAATTCCGGCGTGACGTCGGCGGTCTGCTCAGGGAAGACTTCGCGGAAACGGTCGAAATGGCATTCCCAGAAGGCCTGGCTGCGGCCGACGACGTTCTCCCAGAGGCGCGACTGCGACTCATGGACGCCGTAGCTGGTGCCGCCGACCGGGTACTTGCCCAGGAAGTCGATGGTCAGCGGGGTGCGGGTCAGAGATGGGTCCACGCCCTGCTCGTAGAGCGCGTGGCCGGTCTCGTGCAGCGTGCCATAGAGCGCCATGGGGAAGTAGTTGAGCGAATAGCGCGTGGTGATGCGCACGTCCTGCCGGGTGAAGGAGATTTCGAAGGGATGTGGCGCGATATCCAACCGGCCCCGGTTCAGGTCATAACCGACCTTCTGCGCCATTTCCAGGCCGAAAGCCCGCTGTTTGTCGAGCGGGTATTCGTAGGACCAGAGGTTCTTCTCCAGCGGTCGGTCGTGGGCGACGATGGCGCGCAGCAGGGGGATGATCCCCGTCTTCAGTCCCTCGAACAGGGTCTTGAGCTTGGCCGCGGTCATGCTCGGCTCGTATTCGAAGACCAGCGCGTCGAACGGATGATCTTCGTAGCCGATGGCATCGGCCTGCCAGCGCGCCAGATCGACCTGCTGCTGCAAGTAGGGCATGAAGCTCTTGAAGTCGTTGTTCTTTTTGGCTTCGGCCCACACGCCTTCGCTGACCGGCTCCAGCGCCGCTTTTTTGCCGACCAGGTCCAGGGGCAGGCAGCGGATGATGTCGTAGTACTGCCGCGTCTGCCGCACGGCGCGCACGCGGTAGCTGTCCGGGTCTTCGCCCTGGATCTCGGCTTCGACGGCGTCGAGCAGGCGGGCGGTCTTGTCGCTGATGAAGTGCTCCTGCGACAGCTTCGACAGAGTGGCCAGCTGGTAGCCGCGCGTCTCGGCGCCGCCGGGCGGCATCTGGGTGCGGGCGTCCCACTTGAGGATGGAGATGGCGTTGAGAATGTCGCTGAGTTCGGCGATGTGCACCGCGAATTGTTCGTAAGCTAAAGTCATGGTTCTGCCTTTGCCGGACTCGCCATGGCGTGTCCCTACGGATGACCTGCTAAATGGACCGCATCATGCCGCCGTCGACGCGGAGCGTCGCGCCGGTGACGTAGGCGGCGGCGGGCGACAGCAGATAGGCGGCGGCCGTTCCGAAGTCGTCGATGGTGCCCAGCCGCTTGAGCGGAATCTTGGCGATGCTCTCGGCGCGCACCTGCTCGACCGACTTGCCGCTGCGCTGCGCGGCCGCCGCGTCCAACTGCGCCACGCGGTCGGTGTCGATGCGGCCGGGGATCAGGTTATTGACGCGGATGCCGTCGCCGGCCAGTTCGTCGGCCAGCGTCTTGACCAGCCCGGCGACGCCGGAGCGCATCACGGTCGAGAGGCCGAGGCGCTCGATCGGCTCCTTGATCGACGAGGAGGTGATGGTCAGGATGGCGCTGCCCTGGTTGAGGTGCGGAAGCGCGGCGCGCACCATGCGCACGGCGCTGAGCAGCGTGAGTTCAAAGGCCGCCTGCCACTGTGCCTCGGTCGTGTCTTTGAATAATCCACCGGGGGGGCCGCCGGCATTGACCAGCAGGGCGTCGATCCTGCCCAGGGCCGCGACCGAAGACTCGATCCAGTTCTGGATGTCCTGTGCTTTGGTCACGTCGCACACCACCGGCAGGACTTCGGCGCCGGTTTCCTCGCGCAGGCGGGCGGCGGCGGCGGAAATGCCGGCCTCGTCGCGGCTGCAAATGGAGACCTTCGCGCCTTCGGCGGCCAGGGCGCGTGCTACGCCAAAGCCCAGACCTTTGCTTGCGCCGCTGACCAGCGCTACTTTTCCCTGTAAACCCAGGTCCATCGTGTCTTCCTTTCTAGAAGTTCAGTTTGCGCGTCGCGTCGTCGATGCCGACTCGCTTCAGAATCCAGGTCATCTCTCCGTGCGTCCCCGTGTCGATGGGGGCGAAAGGCTCACGCAGCGTGGCGTGGGCGATGGCCCCGCGGCGGCGCAGGAGTTCCTTGCGAATGGTGAGGTTGATGATCGGCTGGTTCTCGTAGCGGATCAGCGGCAGGTAGAGGTCAAAGATCCGCTCTGCCTCGCCCCGGTCACCCCGCTCCCACGCCTGATATACGGCGACCAGAATTTCGGTGAAGGCGAACCCGGTCATGGTGCCGGCTACGCCGCGGCCTAGTTCTTCGAGCAGGAACATGCCGCCCAGGCCGCCAAAGATGGCGAACTGGTCGGTCAGCGCGCGGATGGCGCCTATCTTCTCCATCAGCGGCGGGTCTTCCAGCTTCAGATAGTTGGCGTTGGGGATGCGGTCGGCCAGCGCCGCCAGCATCTCCGCCTTCATGATCACGCCGTTCACCGGTGGGAAGTCCTGTACCACGATCGGCGCGGTGACGTGCTCGGCGATCTCGCTGTAGAGGGCGATGATCTGCTCGTCCGTCGGGTCCTTCATGCGCGGCGGGGCGATCATGACGCCGGTGGCGCCGGCTTGGACCGCCGATTTCGCGATATGGATGCAGGTGTGCAGATCCTGGTGGCTGGCCCCGACGATGACCGGCACCCGGCCCTGTACGGTGTCCAGCACGGTTTCCAGCACCTGGGCGCGCTCGTCCACGTGCAGCTTGGCGGCTTCGCCGAGCACGCCGAGGATGGTCAGCCCGTACGCGCCCATGTCGAGTTGGAAGTTCACCAGCCGCCGCAGACTGTCGAAGTCGATGGCGCCATCCCCAGTGAACGGGGTTGCCAGGATGTTGAAGATGCCTTTGATCGCTTTGCTCACGCGTCGTCCCGCCTTTCGTAAGTGCCGCAACAACCTTCGGACCGTCAGGAAACTTCGGCCCGCCTCTGCCACTCCTGAGTGAAATGCGCCAGGGCTTCCCGCCGGCGCCGGAAAATGACGACCACGGTCACGCCGGTGATCATCACCCCGACGGCGACAATCTGCATCATGACGCCGAAGCCGAGCCGCGTCTGAATGAACCCGCCGGAGGCCGTCGCCGCGAACCAGCCGATGTTCCACATGACCATGCTCATGCTGCTGACCACATTATGCAGATCGCGCGGGAGCGATTCTAGCAGCAGCGGCTGGTACAGTGGATTCATGGTATTGCGAAATGAGATAGCGATCACGAACAGGCCCAAGCTGACGATCAGCGGCGGGAGCAGCCCCAGCCCGAAGAAGGCCAGCGCGCCGACTGTCATGGTGAAGCCCAGCGCGCCCGCCCGGCCGAAGCGCCGTTCCAGGATGCCGTCGATCAGTGGTACCAGCCCCATGCCAATCCAGCCGATGCTCAGGATCGTGCCGACGCTCTGATCTGGCAGATCGAACTGCGTGCGCCAGAACAGATTGTAAAACGGAAAGGTCAGCCCGCCGGAAAAGCCGAAGGCCAGCATCGGCAGGGTGATCAGAATCAGGATTCGCCATGGCACGCGCGAGGACCGCAGGGGCTCGTGCGTGCTGGCCGAAGCCCCCTGGCCGTGCGTCCGCATCAGCACCAGGGGCGCGGCGCCGATCAGGCCGACCAGCCCGCCCAGGAAGATCGTCGCACCGTAGGCGTAGGTGGTGGTCGCCGAGACGATCCAGGCGGGTGGGACCAGACCGCCGCTCAAGCCCACAACCAGCGAGGGGATGAATCCGCCGATCAGGCTGCCGCCGGCCATCGCGCCCATGCTGACGACGTTGTGCAGGGCGAAAAAGCGTGTTCGCCCGCGTGCGTCCATCAGATCGATCATCAGCGGAGCGTTGGCGATCTGCTGGGCGCCGTAGAACAGACCGAACAAGAAGCGGCTGAGGACCAGCATGGGCAGGAACGGGATCAATTGCAGATAGAGCGCCAGCGTGCAGCCGACGGTCGAGAGAATCAACATGCGCCGCGTGCCGATGCGGTTGGCCAGCAGCCCGATCGGCACGCTGGTCAGGAAGCCGGCCAGGCGCGGCAGTGACTGCAAAACGCCGATGGTTTCCGGGGAATGGCCCAGGCTGACGAAGTAGAAATTGAGCACAACATCGAGGATGCCCAGCATGCCAATATGAAACACGGCGCTGTAGATCAGAAACATGACAGCGCCGTGATGACGAGTCGTCCATTGAGCCAGCCGGGCGGCCGGCCCTCTGGGCGCGATTTGGGTGAGAGTCTCTTTGTTGGCCACCGATGTTGTTCGCCGAAGCTAATCGTCGACGCTAATCGCCGACGCCGACCATTTTCTTGCCGCCGATGAATGTCGCCGTGACCCGGTTCAGAGCGTCGAGGTCTTCCAGCGGGTTGCCGTCGACGAGGATGACGTCGGCGTCCTTCCCGGCTTCCAGCGTGCCGAGCTTCGCCGCCACGCCGTTGATCTGCGCGGCCACGGCGGTGGCGCTGCGGAGTGCCGCGTAATTATCCTTGCACACGCCGACATGCACCATGAACTTGAGCTCGGGCGCGACGATTTCATGGCCGACCGCCGGGCTGCCGGCGTCGGTGCCGAAGCCGATCAGGACGCCAGACTCGGCGGCCTTGACCAGACCGGCATAGCGGCCGGGGTTGGCGACGGCCTTCTTGCGCTCCTCGATCTTCCACTCCGGGATGTTGAAGCGGCGGGCGACGGTCTCGTTGGCCTGCATAACCAGCGGCGCGAAGGTGGTCACGATCGGGATCTTTTTATCCAGCAGCAGTTGAATCGTCTCGTCGTCCATCGTGCCGCCGTGTTCGACGCAGTCTACGCCGAACTGGGCCACCCGCTTGATGCAGTCGTTGTAGGTGGCGTGGGCGGTGATCGGCAGGCCGTTGCGGTGCGACTCGTCGATCACGGCCTCGAGCTCGGCGTCGGTGAATTCCAGCGTGTCGTGGCAGGCCATGATCTTGATCAGGTCGGCCCCGCCGCGCACCTGCTCACGGACGGCCCGGCGCATCTCGTCGGCGCCGCTGGCCTCGCGGCAGCACCAGTAGGTGTGGCCGCCGGTCTGGATGATCGCCTCGCCGCAGATCAGCAGGCGCGGGCCGGGGAAGATGCCCTGTTCGACGGCCTGCTTTGCGAAGAAGTTGGTCTGGTTCATGCCCAGGTCGCGCACCAGCGTGACGCCGGCACGCAGGTTCTTGAGCATGTTGGAGGCGCTCTTGTAGGCGCTGATCTCGACCGCGTCGTCCATCGACTGGCGGGCCAGGTCGTGAATGCCGTCCCAGGCCAGATGGGCATGAGAGTTCATCATGCCCGGCATGACGGTCTTGCCCGCGCAGTCGATCACTTCGGCGGAACCCGTATCGCCCAGGTCAGCCATGGCGCCGACGGAGGCGATCTTGCCGTTTTCGACGGCGACGAAGCCTTTTTCAATGACCTGATCGCCGACGCAGGTCAGCACCCGCGCATTGACGAACAGACGCGAGCGGACCGGCAGGTCGAACATCGGGAGCAGGACTTTCTGATAACGCCATGCAGCAGGTTCCGGCATGATGAGCCTCTCCGAGTCTTATAGTTCCAGGATGCGTTTTTCAGGGGGGTGCTGGGCAAGGAAACGGCTGGGCACACGAGCCTCGCCGTCGGTGACGATCATCGAGTTGATGGTGCGGTAGCCGTCGATGCCGGGACGGTAGATGCCGGGTTCGTTGCTGAAGACCATGCCTGGTGCGAGCGGGGTGTTATCCCCCGGTGCCAGCCAGGGCGATTCGTGTCCCTGCAAGCCCATGCCGTGACCGATGCGGTGGCGGATGGCCGACTCCAGGCCGTAATCGCGCAGGACGTCGAGCGCGGCGGCGTTGACCTGAGCGCAGGTGTTGCCAACCCGCAGCGTGGCCACGGCGGCGTCGTTGCAGGCGGCGGCCGCTTCCAGACAGCGCATCTGATCGCCGACCGGTTCGCCGACGATGAAGGTGGCCCCGCTCTCGGCATGGTAGCCGCCAACGTTGGCGCCAATCCCGGCGATCAGCGTCTCACCCCGCTGCGGCTGGCGGGTCAGCGGCGACCCGTGCGGCAGGGCGGCGCGCGGTCCGCTGTGGACGGTGCCGACCACCGACGCCCCGCGCAGTTGAAAGCGCTCGCCGACTTCGCGGCGCAACTTGGCGGCGGCTTCGCCCACGCAGAATTTCAGGATGTCGAGTTCGGTGCCGCCGTCGCGGATGATGGCCGGGGCGTGATCGCGCACCATTTCCAGGCAGTAGTCGGCATAGTGGGCGGCCTGCTCGATCAGGGCCAGCTCCTCCGGGTCTTTGATCCAGCGCATCTGCTCGACCAGCGCGGTGATGCTCACTGGCGGAAGATGCCGGTAAACGTTGACGGTCAGGGCGTCGATGCCAAGCCGGAGGACGCCGGCCTCGCGCACCATCCAGGCGACCGGGTGTTCTTCGCCGGGGTACTCGAAATAGGTGCGGATGTCCCTGATCCAGGTGTCTCCGGCGTTTTCCTGTTCCAGCAGCGGCACGAACAGGGCCGGTTCACCGACCCGCGGGATGAAAGCGGCCAATGGCCGCTCCGACGGGATGTGATGGAAGCCGACGGCGTAGTTGACGTTGACCGCGTCGAGCAGCAGCAGACCGTCGAGCGAATGCCGATCCATGGCCTCCTGAATCTGCGCGACCTTGCGGCGGTAAAACTCGACGGGAAGGATCATGTCAGGGTCACCTCACACGTGGTGACGCCGGCGCGCGGCGACCCGGCTTCGACGGTGAGGGTCGCGCCGGCGGGAGCGCGTACCAGCCATTCGGCCTTGCGCTGCGGGCTGGTCCACTGGCGCAGCCAGGGCGACCAGGTCGCGTTGCGCTCGTCGCGGCCGGCCAGATGCCCGAGATCCTGGCTGGCATCGCCCATGATCAGTTCGACGCCTTCCGGCGAGTGCAGCGCGGCGGTGGTCGTCCTGGCCACCCCCTGCTTGATGGCCATCTCGGTCAGGTTGGTGGGCAGGAAACCCTCGTTCTTGACCACCGCCGTGATCTTGTACAGATCTGCGCCCAGGGACTCGGCGGTCAGCGTTGGGATGCGCACCAGCGGGGTGCAGGCGGCGTGCTTGAGCGTGAAGAGGCAGTTGTGGTGGATCGTCTCGTGCAGGAAGCCACGCGCCTTCTCGGTGGCCGCCCAACTGGCCGGCGGTGGGTTGCGGAAGGTGTACATGTGCGTCCAGCCGCCGATCTCGACCCGACCCAACTGCGGATGGTCGAAGGGCGCCCAGGGGATGAAGCCCTTGCCGCCCAGGTGCTCGTCGTTGTACTTGAGCAGCCGGATCTCGTCGTCGGTGGAGCGGGCGCGCACCTGATACTTCTCCGGATGCTCCAACCCCGCCGCGATCTCCGGGTTCCACAGCTCGGTCGAGAAGGTGATGATGCCCATCTCGTCGTAGGTCCACTGCATGATCGAGCCCGTGCGCGCCTGCGACGGGTCGGGCGTGAATTCCTCGTAGACCGAGATGACCGGATAGCCGGTGGTCGCCTCGGCCATGGCGCCGATCGTTTTGTAGATGGCCAGGTCGGCGCGCGGGATGCTGCTGTCCGGGGCGATCAGCGAGGGGCGCAGGTGCAGCCCACCGTGCGTGTGGTAGCACTGCATGCCGCTGATGTTGGTGTGATCCATGATGAAGCGGGCGGCGGCCATCGCCTCCGGCTCGCTGAGCGGGTACTCGCCGGCCCCGTACTGCCGGTTTTCCGGGTACCAGCCGGCCGGGAAGTTGCGATTCATGTTGCCGTCGCGGGGCTTCTGAATTTCGAAGGACACGCCGTCCCAGTCGCCGCGGATCTCGCCCTCGCGGAACATGCGGTAGTACTGACCACCGACCTCACCCGGCTCGCGCAGGACCATCAGGCGCGGGTCCTCGTCGGAGACTTTCCATTCGCCGGCCGGGTCTTCGACGCGCATCTGCACGATGGCGCCGTCGCCGTTGATGTCGTACTGGCACAGGCCGGCAGTTTGCTCCTCGCCGGGCAGGTAGCGGCCGTTGCCGCACCAGTGGTGGCCGGTGGTCAGGCTGATCTCCGCGCCATCCGGGTTGAGCCGGGGCAGGATATAAAAGGTCATGTTGTCGAGCAGCCACGTCACCAGCGGGTCCGTGCCGTAGTTCTCCAGCAGGTACCAGGCGGTGTACAGGGCGGTGTGCGAGGTCGCCACCTCTTCGGCGTGGATGTGCGCGTCGATGTAGAAGGCGGGCTTGCGGTCGGGACTGCCGGTGGCCGGGTTGGTGATGGTCAGGCACCAGACCTCACGCCCGCGCCAGCTCTTGCCGATCGAGCCCAGGCTGGCGAACGCCGCGTGTGCGGCGGCCAGCCCGTGCAGGTGTTCGGTGAGCGCGTCGTAGAGGAAGTATTCGCTGAAGTCGATCGGATAGCGCATCGGTCAGAAGCCCTTGTAGACGTTTTCGCGAACAGGACGGACGAACTTGCCCCAACCGGGTTCGCCGACGACCTGCCCGTCCTGGAACACGGTTCGACCGTTGACGAGGGTGCGCAGGACTTTGCCCTGGAAGGTCTTGTCCTCGTAGAGCTTGTCGCAGGCCTTGGCCTTGCTGAACAGCATGTCCTGCGAGATGGTGGTTGTGACGTTCGGATCGTAGATGACCAGGTCGGCGTCGGAGTTGACGGCGATCACGCCTTTCTGCGGGTAGATGCCGTAGCGCTTCGCTCCGTTGGTACTCATCAACTGGACGGCATGGAGGAGATCCAGCCTGCCGGTGAGCGCGAAATCCATCACGGCCAGGACGAGTTCCTCGACGCCGGGCGATCCGGGCGGCGTGCGCCACAGATCGGTGCGGGCGCGCTCTTTCTCTTCGGCGGTGAACGGGGAGTGATCGGTGGTGATGGCCATCAGGCTGCGATCGCGCAATCCCTGCCATACCGCCTCCTGGTCATCTTTCGTGCGCAGCGGCGGGTTGATCTTGGCGTAAGGGCCGGCCTTCTCCATGTCCTGCTCGGTGAAGAGCAGGTAGTGGGTGCAGGTTTCGGCGCTGGCCGTCGAGCCGGTGCGCTTGAAGCGCTGAAAGACCTCCAGCGCCTCGCGGGAGCTGACGTGGACGATGTGCAGGTTGACGCCGATGCTCTCGTTGAGGGACATCAGCGTGGCGATGGCCAGCGCCTCGACATGGGGCGGGCGCGACTCGTTGTGGGCGAATACGTCGTTGCGCCCGGCGGCCTTAAGCTGCGCGGTGTGCCATTCCAGCAGGGCGTTGTCTTCGGCATGAACGGCGCAGACCAGGCCCGTCTCCGCCACCAGCTTCATGCCCTGATAGAGGCGCTCGCTGGTGGGCAGGCACAGGCCGTCGAATTCGTCGTCGCGGCCGGCCGGCGCGGCGGTCATGAAGATCTTGTAGCCGATCGCGCCTTCATCGGCCATGGCTTGCACTTCTTCGCGCCTGAGCAGGCCCGGCGCGCCGAAGAGAGCGAAATTGACGTAGGCGTCCGCCTCGCCCAGGGCGCGACGCGCGCGGAAAATGTCGCCGGTGGCGCAGCAGGGCTTGCTGATCGGCATCTCGAAGATGGTGGTTACCCCGCCGGCGGCGGCGGCGCGCGTCTCGGTGGCAAAGTCGCCGCGTTCGGGATAAGCCGGGGCGCGGCAGTGGAAGTGAATGTCGACCGCGCCGGGGATGACCAGCTTGCCGGTCGCATCGATCCGCTCGGCGGCGTCCAGCTGGGTGCCGCGGGCGACGAGCGCCGCGATCTTCCCTCCCCGGAGCGCGATGTCGACGGCGGCGACGCCGGACTCCATCACGACATCCCCATTGACGATCACAGTGTCAAAAGCCATGCTGTCCACAGACATAGGTGGTTTATCCAATGAATAACGTCGTCTCGACAAAACGCTTCAGGATGCTGGCCGTCGCTTCGAGTTCGGCAATCTCGACATACTCGTCAAAGCCGTGGGCCACTTCATAGCTGCCCGGTCCAAAGATGACCATCTCGCCACGCATGACCCCCTTCAGATGTTTGGCATCGCTGCCCGGCAGATAGCCGACCGGACCGGGATCGGCCTGGAGCTCGTCACGCACGCAGCCGAGGAAGGCCCGCGCCAGGTCCGAATCGACCGTGGAGCTGTACCAGTCGGACACCAGGAAGTCTCCGATCGACGCCTGCGCCGGGCTGACCGCGACTGACGCGACCACGTCGATCATTTCCTGCTGCACGGCCGCGGGGTCTTCGCCGGGGATCATGCGCCGGTCGAGAAAGACCTCACAGGTATCAGGGACGGCGTTGGCCGTGCTGCCGCCGCGAATGACGCCGACATTGCAGGTGGGCACCCCGACCATCGGATGCGACCGCTCGGCGAGACGGCGGTGGTAATCCTCCAGCGCTAGCACGACGCGGGCCATGGCCGTGATGGCATTGACGCCGCGGTCAGGGTTGGTGGCATGCACCGACCGGCCGGTGGTGCGGACGGTTGCGCGCATCACCCCTTTGTGGGCGGTGGAGACGCGGTTGAAGGTCTGCTCGCCGACGACGATGAAGTCACATTGGGGGAGATGGCCGTGGTCGGCCATCCAGCGGGTGCCCAGTCGACCGCCGACCTCTTCCTCGGCGGCGGCCACCAGCACCAGCGTGCCGCGCAGCGATGACAGATGTTCGCTTGCGTGCAGCATTGTATGCATCATGGCGGCCAGCGGGGCCTTGTCGTCAACGCTGCCCTTGCCATACACCCGTCCATCCTGCACGACGGCGGCGTACGGGTCGGTCGTCCACTTCTGCGCCTCATTGGCGTCGATGGGCACGGTGTCGATGTGGGCGTGCAGCATGATCACGGGGGCGCCGGAACCCAGCGTCGCAACGACGCTGACGGCTTCCGGTTTTTGCGCCGGGGCAGGGGTGACCAGGCTGCATCCCGCGTCGCGCATGGCCTGCGCGATATAGGCGGCGATCGCCCGAGTATCGCCCGGCGGATTGGGCGAGGGAATACGGACGAGCGCCTGCAGTAACTCAACCAGTCCGATCATCTTCATGCCCGCGGCACTAGGCGGTAACGGTCGATAATGGGTTTCATGCGCTCCAGCGCTTCGCGCAGCAGGTCGCTGGACTGCAAGACGCTGATGCGCAGGTAGCCGCCCCAGTTTTCGCCGAAGGCGTTGCCGGGGAAAATCAGCACACGCCCTTCTTTGAGCAGCAGATAGGACAGCTCGGTCGCGTGGATGCCGGTCGGACCGCTGTTGGCCCACAGGAAGAAGGCACCGCGGGGATCGCTGAAATCCAGGCCAATCTCACGCAGGCCGTTCATCATCAGCCGCCGGCGCTCGTCATAGATGCTGTGGAATTCCGCAATCGGCGCCTGGCTGCCGGTCTGCGCGGCGAGCGCCGCCCACTGGCTGAGGCTGGCCGCCGGCCCGCTGGTGACCGACTTGACGCGAGCGATGGCGCGAATCAGGTTGACCGGCGCGGCGATGTAGCCAACGCGGAAGCCGGTCATGGCATACGATTTGGAAAAGCCGTTGAGTGTGATAGTCCGCTCGGCCATGCCGGGCAGGGCGCCGATGCTGAAGTGCTTCCACCCGTCGTACAGGAACTTCTCGTAAATCTCGTCGCTGATGACGACCAGGTTGTGGCGGATAGCGATGTCGGCCAGGGCGCGGGCGCGGTCCTCGGTGATGATCCCGCCGGTGGGGTTGCTGGGCGTGATCATCAGCAGCACCTTGGTCTTCGGCGTGATGGCCGCCTCGACCGCTTCCGGCTGCAAATTGAAGGCGTCTTCGTGCGTGGTGGGCACCAGCACCATTTTGCCGCCGGCGCTGGCGATTGCTTCGTCATACGAGGTGTAGCGCGGGTCGGGGACCAGCACCTCGTCGCCAGGGTCAAGCAGCGCCTGCATGATCAGATACAGGCCTTCCTGCCCGCCGGTGGTGATGATGACGTTTTCACGCTGTAAATCCAGGCCGTTCTCGCGCCTCAGCTTGTCGGCCACGGCCTCGCGCAGTTCCGCCAGGCCGGCGACCGGGGTCAGACCGGTTTTGCCATCGCGCAGGGCGGCTTTGGCGGCTTCGATGATGTGCGGCGGCGTGGCCAGATCCGGGTCGCCGCGCCCGAGGGCGATGGCATCCGGGTACTGGTTGCTCAGCTCCATCAGTTTATAGCGTAGTTGGGTGCCATCGGCGGCAACAGCGCGAACGTCCTCCGGGATGTTGGGGTTGGCGAGTCCCATGGCGTCGTTAGTCCTCGATTCCGGTGACCGCAATGCCGATCGCCGCCCACTGCGAAATGCTGGGCGTGCAGATCGTCATGCTCTGCTTGTAGGCGCGGAGGGCATTGGCCGCCTTCGACCCGGCCAGCCAGCCGACCCGCCAGCCGCGGTGCGGATCGCCAACACTTCCAATGGTGACGGTGCGGCCAGCAAGCGACGGGTGGAGACGCGCGGGATGGAAAGCGCTGCCGCCTTCCGGGGCCATGTCCCAGATCAGCCAGACCGACTCGCGGTCGATTGCGGCGCGGGCGCAGGCTTCGACCTGTTCCGCCGGATCCTCGCTGCTCAGGTAAATCAGGGCGATGCCCTCGGCGCTCGGATCGTGGGTGAGTTCCGCGCCGATCAGCGCCGCCGCTCCCTGGACCTCCGTGCCGCTGCCGGCAACCAGGATCTTGTCTCCCGGTTTGACCAGCTTCTTGATGGCCACGAAACGGGATTCCGTGGCGCCGCAGGTGATGGTCACCTCGTCGGCGCTCAGTTCCAGACCGCAGCGCTGACCGATCTGCGCGACCGCTTTCTCGCGCAGGGGCAGGATGCCGGGCCGGTCGGTGTAATGGGTCTGGCCGCCATCCAGTGCCTCGAAGGCGGCATGGATGACGGCTTCCTCGTTTTCCGCGCTACTCTGCCGGTCCGTGGGGTCGGGCAGGGCAGCGACGCGCGCCGCCAGCGGACGCGAAAGCTGCTGGGGAGCGCTCATGACGTGACGATCTCCCGCTCGAAGGGGAAAGTAATGGCCAGCTTACCCGCCAGTTCCTGAAGCTGCTCGAAGATCATCAGGTCGAGCCGGGCGCCGTGAGCACGGTAATCCTGCTCGCGGCGGTGGTCGATTTCGCCAGGGACCAGGATTTCGTCCACGCCGGGGCGTTTGACGGCCGATTTGATGTCGTGGATGAAGCGGCCCATGCGCGCCCTGAACTCGTCGACCGGCATGAACCAGGCGATGTCGATGGCGATCATGGTGTGCGAGACATCCTGTCTGGCCGGGTTGCTGTAGGGCGCCAGTCCGAAGCCGCCGCCGGCGATCACGCCGGTGAGGACGTCGGTCATCAGCGACAGCCCGTACCCCTTGTGCTGGCCGACTCCGAGCAGAGCGCCCTTCATGGCCGCTTCGGGATCGTCCGTCTCGTGGCCGTCCGGCGTCAGCGCCCAGTCGAGGGGCATCTTCCTGCCCTCGCGGGCATACCACTGCATCATGCCTTTGCCGGCGGTGGTCAGGGCGATATCGAGCACGACCGGGAAGGCGCCATCCGACGGCGCGGCGATGCCCCAGGGGTTGGTGCCGACCACGCCACTGGCGGCGCCCCAGGGGGCCATTTCCGGACCGGCGTTGGTCAGCGCCACGCCGATGCAGTCCTGCTCGACGGCGCGCAGGGCGGGCACGGCGGCTGAACCAAAGTGTGTGCTGGCGCGCACGACGACCGTGCCGACGCCGCTGATCTTCGCCTTCTGTATGGCCAGTTCCATGGCCTTCTGCGAGACGACCGAACCCAGGCCGTTGTGGCCGTCGACCAGCGCCAGGGCCGGCGACTCTTTGACGATCTCGAACGGCGCGCCGGGCTGGATGTAGCCCTTGGAGATGCGTTCGTAGTAGACCGGCAGCCGCCGCACGCCCTGACCCTGGCCGGGCAGACAGCGCAGCTCGCTGTGCATCAGCCCGCGGGTGCAGTATTCGGCTTCTTCGCGGCTGACGCCCATGGCCATGAAGCACTGCAAGGTGAATTCATGCAGCGCGTCGACCGGGACCCGAACCAATGTGATGCCCATGGATCAGATGCCCTTGACTGCTTTGTATTCCTCAAGCTGCTCGGGGGTGTAGACCTGCATCATTTCGATCTCGATGCCGCCGACTTCTTCTTCCAGGAAGGCGACCCAGCCCTCGGGGTGGACGTGACTGCCCGTGATTTTGCAGGCGCTGCATTCCCTGAGGGTCGCGCCCTTGGCCTGCGCGTCGGCCAGCGCCTCGTCGATGTTGGGGACGGCGTAGCAGATGTGGTGCAGCCCCTCGTAGCCGCGCGCCTTGATCCAGGCGTCGAAACGGCCGCCTTCGTCCAGGGACTGGCAGAGCTGGTATTCGACGTCGCCTACCCAGAACTGCGCGACACGGTTGCGCGATTTGGGAAAGTCCTTCACGTTGCCATCCAACCCGACTCCCAGGAAGTCCTGGTAGCGCTTGAGTGCGGCATTGGCGTCCTTGACGGCGAAAGCCATGTGCTTGATGTAGCGTCCATCACTGCTCATTTTTCAATCCTCGCTTTGTAATAAGGCCGTGCAGGGTTTGCGCCGATCTTCATTCGGTCCTGCTGGAATTCATGGACAACCGAGAAAGAGGTATTGCCTTTCATCACACAGCATCGCGGACGCGCCGTTGCGCGTCCCTACAACGGTTTGGTGCCATGCAACGGTTTTGCCCGTAAGGTGTGGCCATGCCTGTTTCGGTCATCCGTCACCGCTGCTGCTTCAGTCCTGCAACCTCAGTCCTGCAGGTTGAAGACGTCCTTGATGTTCACGCCGGGGCTGACCACCGGGTTGATACCGCCGACCATGCTGGTCATGATCAGCGTGATGCCGGGGCCATAGCCGGAACGTGGGCTGTCGCCCTGACCGATGACGCCGATGCCGATGGCGCCGCGCAGGTAGCCGTGATTCCAACTGCTGTCGTAGTCGGCCAGCGCGACCACATCGCCCAGCCGGAGCTGATCCAGCCCGTGCTCGCGCAGCGCGTCGCGGTCCTGGCTCTGGATGTGCAGCGACCCGCCTTCGCTGGTCAGGCCCGCGCCGGCGCCGAGCAGGTGGGGCGGAACGACCGTGGTGACCGGCACGTTCAGCTTGCCGCCGGGCGCGGTTGTGACTTCCAGACCGTCGAGGAGCTGTGGGGAGCAGCTCTTGAAGTTGATATCCGGGTGCGCGGCCAGGGTCATGCCGACGCCGAGCGACTTGATGTTGATCTTGTCGCCGATGGCCAGCTTCTCGCGGACCGCTTTCTCGAAGTGGATGATGACGTGCTCGCTGAAGCGGCCGCTCTTGCCGGTGACCACGCCCCTGGCGCCCTTGCCGTCGCCGGACATGACCATGGCGGTGTTGCCGACGCAGGAGAACAGATTCAGGCCGCGATTGCCGTTATCGTCCTTCAGGCTGATGCTGACGCCGGGATGCACGCAGTCGGCCAGCCAGCCATAGGCCGAGTCGCCGACCGAGACGTTGTAGACGATGCCGCCGTAGGTCGGCAGCAGGAAGGGGCGGCCCTGCGAGTCGAGGCGGTAGGGTTCCGCAGGCAGGCCGGGGAATCCGGGCGAGGCGATCTGCCCCATGACCGAGACGCAGATGAGTTTGTCGACATTGCTCTGGATGTTCATACGACCTCGCGGATGTTCAGGTAATTGGCAATATTGGCCTTGGGGTCAATCACCCATTCGATCACCGGTTCGGGGGCGGCCAGCAGGGTCAGAATGCCAGGACCGTGCCCGGTCATAACGGAGTCGCCGTGGATACACAGGGCGATGGCTGCCGCGCCCTTGCGGAAGCCGCGTCCGTAGCGATGGTCCGCGTCGGGAATGACGACGAGATCGCCCAGGCGCATCTTGTCGATACCGAGTTCGGTCATCAGTGCGCGGTCGCCGCTCATCAGGTCCTGGTCGACGAACTCGCTGTTCAGCTCTGCGCCGCTGCCCATGATGCGCGGCGGCAGCTCCATGGTGACGGGGACGCGGATCTTCCTGCCGCCGTCGACGACTTCGATGGGGATGGCGTTGAGCAGGCGAGGGCTTACTTTCTTGATTTCGATCTGGGGAAGTCTTCCAGAGCGAGGCCGCGTCCGTGGGCGATGATCTGCACCGTATCGCCGACGCACAGCAGGTCGTGCACGTCGGGCGGGAAGTCCACCAGCAGGCGGGCGTGCTCTCCGGTGACGATGCCTTCTGCGCCTTTGGCCATGCCGGAGGTGACGACCGCGCGGTTGCCGACGCAGGTCAAATAGTGCAGGGCCATATCATGAGCGGGGTCGCTGTTTCCGAGGCTGGCGCCGGGTTCCACATGGTCGGCCGCCCAGCCGAAGGCCGGATCGCCGACGCGGGCGTTGTAAACCATGCCGGACATGCCGGGCCAGACCTTGCCAACGCCGCTGTTGTCCAGGGTGTATCCCGGATAGCGCAGGCTGGGCTGGCTGATCGCGCCGTAGACCGCCATGGAAACCAGGTGAGCCTCATTCGTTCGTAGTGACATTGTGCCGTCCCTCTTGGCGCCGCGTGAGGCGTACAATTATTTCAGATTATTTCGAAAGTTCCTTGACAGTTTGCCAGGGCTATGTAAACTCTATCTACGTGATTGGTCGTTTGTCGACAGTAGACAGTCCACAGACGACACGGATTATAGGGTGTAGACAAAATCATGTCAAGCAAGGCGGCGCCTCTCTCACAGATTGACAACAAACCGCTTCGCGAGCGGGTTTTGGACAGCCTTCGCGAAGCGATTGTCGCTGGCGATCTGAAGCCGGGGCAGCCCCTGCTGGAAAATGATCTGGCGGCACAGCTCGGCGTGAGCCGCGCGCCACTGCGTGAGGCCTTTCAGATCCTCAGCCATGAGGGTCTGGTGGAGACGATTGCCTATCGTGGGACGATTGTTCGCAAGCTGACCCGGCAGGACATCGAAGAACTCTACAGCCTGCGCTGCGTGTTCGAGCAGTTTGCCATCCGCCGCATCATCGCGGCCAACAACCCGGAGGACGTCGCGCTGCTGCGCGAAATCTTCGAGGCCATGCTGCTCGCAGCAGAGTCTGGCGATCTCAAAGAGGTCAACCAGATCGATCGCCAGTTTCATGACACCCTGATCGAACTGAGCCGCCACCAGCTCCTGCACCAGGCCTGGGGTATGGTGACCCTGCGCGTGCGCCAGGTCATGGCGCTGCGCAACCGCCGTAACAGCGTTCTGACGCAGATCGCCTACAACCACGTGCCGATCATCGATGCCATCGAGGCGCGCGACGAAGAACAGGCTAAGCTGCTGATTGAGGAGCACGTCGTGTCGGCGCGCGACCTGATCGTCGAGATGTGGGACAACGGAGACGAATCGACGCCATGAGCGAGCTGCCTTCGACCATCCTGGTGACCGGCGCGGGCGGGTTCGTCCCGCGCGCCATCACCACCGCGCTGCTGCGGAAGGGCGTGCACGTCGTTGCCCTGGACCGGCAGTTCGACGCTCCTCTGGTGGCGGCGTGGCGGGCGGTAAGTGACAAGTTCACCCTCGTTCAGGGCGACGCCCTCGAACTGCCGAATGTGGAGGTTGAAGCCGTGATTCACGGCGCGGCGCTGACGGCATCTCCCGAAGAAGCCGGCCAGACCGTGGAAGACAACCTGCGGGCCAACGTCCTGCCGCTGCTGCGCGTCCTTGAATGGTCGCAGGAGCGCGGCGTGAGGCGTACCCTGCTGATCAGTTCGAGTGGTGTGTACTGGGCGACCCCGCCCGGCCCCGTGGTGGAAACGCGTCCGGCGTCTCCAGAGGGAACCTATGCGATCGCCAAGTCGATGGCGGAGTCCCTGGCAGACACGCTCAAACGAGTGTACCGGCGCGATGTCGTCTGCATTCGGCTGAGCAGCATCTACGGAGAGGACGAGTTTCCGCGCCCCTCACGACCGCGGACCAGCAAGGTCGCGCAGTTTGTGCGCCAGGCGCTGGAGAGCGGGCGAATCGACGTGAGCCGGCCGAACGAGGCGCGCGACTGGACGTATACCGGCGATATCGCCGAGGTCGTCACGCTCTTGATGGCGGCCGACGCCCCTGCCGAATCCCTTTATAACGTGGCGTCGCAGGATGTGCGCACCAACTGGCAGGTCGCCGACTCCGTCGCGGCGGCCATTCCTGGCACGGAGGTCTTCACCCGCGGTCCGTCCGAGGCCGACGGTCCACCGCTGACCCGCCTGGGTTATCTCTCCAACGCCCGTCTGGTGCAGGAGTTCGGCTTTACCGATTGGACCCCCTTCGACGTGGGGATCCGCCGCGTCGTTTCCGCGTTTGTGCATCATATGGAGGCCGCTTCGTGACGATGCGTCTGATACTCGCTGGGCTGGGCGTGCGCGGACGGCACTGGGCGGAGGTCATCAACCGTTCCCCCCGCGCCGACATCGTCGCCTACGTCGATCCAAACCCGACCGCGCGCGACACGGCCGCGGCCAAATATGGCATGCGCCCCGGCTTCGACTCGCTCGAAGCGGCGCTGGCCGCACTGGACAATGTCGATGGGCTGGTGCTGGCCAACCCGCCGATCGGCCGTGAAGTGCAGGTGCGCGCGGCGGTCGAACGCCGCCTGCCGATGCTGATCGAGAAGCCGCTGGCGCTGACCGTAGAAGAAGCGGCGGATCTGGTATCGATTGCTGAGGGGGCCGGGGTTCCGCTGATGGTCGGGCTGAACTTCCGCTATCTGGGCGTCACAAAGGCAGCTCTGGAATTGTTCGCCAACGGCACGGTCGGTGTCCCTTCGTTTGGCCGTTTCACCTATGAGCGCTACCGCGACGGCAACCGGCCGGATCTGAACAAGTACCCGCTGACGATGGATCAGCCCATGCTGTGGGAGCAGTCGATCCACCACTTCGACCTGATGCGCCACATCTATCAGTCGGAACCGGTGAGCATCATGGCCCGGACGTGGAACCCGCCCTGGAGCATGTATGCCAGCGATGCCAACGTGGCCGCGCTGTTCACCTTCGCCAACGGCATGGTCGTGAACTACCAGGGGACGTGGCAGAGCGGATGGTCGGAGCCTCAGTTCGAGTGGCGCACGGACTGCTCAGGCGGGGTGGTCTCGCAGCGTCACCAGTTCGGCGATCTCTTCTACGCCCGTCATGAACAGACGGCGCTCACTCCCGTGCCACTGCCGCCGCACGAGCAATGGATCACCGAGACGCAGGGGTTGCTCGACGCCTATCTGAATACCGTGCTCGATGGCGCGCCGCTGGAGTGCAGCGGACGCGATCACCTGCACTCGCTGGCGATGGTACAGGCCTGCGCCGTATCGAGCCGCGAAAACCGATGTGTATCCCTGGCCGAGATTCTGCCGTATTGATCTCGACAGATACAGAGACGAAGCACATTATTAGAGAAAGGAGTGGGGCGCCTTTCGGGTGAACGGCAACCTGTGTACCCAAATGCTGTGGATCTTCACTTGTGATTGCGATAAAGAGGAGAGCTAGAGGTATGGCACGTACACGCTTTTTGGTCCTTTTGGCGGTGGCGCTGTTGATCGCGGCGGTGCCCGTGGTCGCGCAGACGCCCGACGAAGATACCCTGGTCATTGCCCAGAGTGTCGATGTCGGCGCGCTCGAACCGGCGCTGGTGAGCTCGCGCGCCGAGTCGAACATTTTCAATCATGTCTTTGCCACTCTGTTCGAAATCACGGAAACCGGTGTCCTGTCGCCGTATCTGGCGACCAGTTACGCCATCAGTGAAGACGGCACGGAATGGACTTTCACCCTCAATGAGGGGCTGACCTGCCACAATGGCGAGCCGCTGACGGCCGAAGATGTCGCCTACTCCTTCACCCGCGCTGCGGACCCGGCCAACGCCTTCACCGGCAATACGGTCGGCTTCGTATTCCCGTCGATCGGCTTCCTGGATGCCCGCGCCGACAGCGAACTGGAAGTCACGATCGTGACCGACCGGCAGCAGTCAGAAGCGCTGCGCCTGGGCCTGATCTCCGAAGTCTACATTCATTGCAAGGACTACTACGAGGGCCTCGATCTGGCTGCGGCTGCCGAGAGTCCGGTTGGCAGCGGCCCATACCAGTTCGTGGAATGGGTGCGTGACGACTATGTGTTGATCGAGAAGGTGGAAGGTTATCCGCTCCGTGACGCCGGATTCCAGCAGATCTACTGGCGCGTGATCCCCGAGGCGTCGACCCGCGTGGCCGAGCTGATCGCCGGGAACGTGGACGTGGTCGCCAACGTGCCGCCGGATCAGGTTGACGCGATCAACAACTCCGGCTCGGCTGAGGTTCAGGCTGTTCAGGGCACCCGCCGTATGTACGTCGGCTTCCAGTTCGGTGAGGCATTCGCCGATTCCCCCGGCTACGAAGCGCTCCAGAAGACAGAGGTTCGCGTCGCGCTGCAGTACGCCATCGACGTCCCGACCATCTGCTCGGCACTGCTTGGCACCGAATGCGAGCGCGCTTCGAGCATGGTCAACCCGCCGAACAACAGCCCCGACCTGGCCCCGTATCCGTATGACCCGGCGAAGGCCGAAGAACTGCTCGACGCTGCCGGCTATCCGCGTGGCGAGAATGGCGTCCGCTTCGAGACGGTGCTGATGGGACCGCGCGGCCGTTACCTCAACGATGCCAACGTCGTGCAGGCCATTGGCCAGTACCTGTCGGACGTCGGCGTTCAGACGACGGTCGATATTCGCGACTGGAGCTCGGACTACGTGCCGCTCATCCGTGAAAAGAACGTCGGCCCGCTGTTCTTCCTGGGCACCGGCGGCAGCACCTGGAGCGCCCTCTATGACATGGCTGACCTGAGTGCTCCGGAAGCCGGCACCAACTACACCAACTGGGCCAACGAAGAGTGGTTCGAACTCTGGGATCAGACGGCCGGCAAGACGCCTGACGAAGAGCGAGTTCTGGTCGACCAGATGCTTGAGGTCTTCTACAACGATCCGCCGTGGCTGCTGCTTTACTTCCAGCCCGATTTCTACGGCGTCAGCAATCGTATCGACTGGCAGGCGCGCCGTGACGAACAGATCGTCATCTACGGGGCGACGCTGAAGTAAGCGTCTCTGTCACAGGTTCATACTACGGGGGCCGGTTGGGCCGAGTTGGCTTGACTGGCCCCCAATGGGTGCTATCCGCGCTGTGTTGGCACGGGGTCTAAGGCAAAAATCTCCATGTGGGCGTATATCGGACGGCGCCTGGTGCAGTCCGTCCTGGTCGTAATTGGGGTCACTCTGCTGGCATTCGTGACACTGCATCTCGCGGGGGATCCAACCTATCTCTATGTGAGCGAACGCGCGTCCGAGCAGGAAATCATCGACGCGCGCAAGGCGCTGGGCTTCGATCGCCCACTGCCAGAGCAGTACATTTCGTACCTTGCCGGGCTGCTTCAAGGCGACTTCGGCACGTCTCTGCGCGCCCGTCAGCCTGCTATCGATATGGTCCTGGAGCGGCTGCCGGCGACGCTGGAATTGACCTTCTTCGCGATGACCTTATCGCTGGTGATCGCCATCCCTATCGGAATTCTGGCGGCGTCGCGGCGCGGCACCGCGCTGGATGGCGGCGTCATGCTGTTCGCGATGCTGGGGCAGTCCATCCCCGGCTTCTGGTTAGGATTGATGCTCGTCCTGTTCGTCGGCTTGCAGCTTCGCATCCTGCCGATCAGCGGGCACATTCCATTCATGGAACCGCTGTTTCAGGGCGATATTGGCACAGCGATCGGCAATCTGCCGGAAGCGATCCGGCATCTGGTCCTGCCGGGCATCACCATCGCGACGTTCTCGCTGGCGCGCAACGCCCGCCTGGTGCGTTCGTCGATGCTCGAAGTGATGTCTCTGGACTACGTCACCACAGCGCGCTCTAAGGGCCTGTCGGAACGCACGGTGATCCTGCGTCATGCCCTGCGCAACGCGCTGATCCCGATCGTGACCATCGTCGGCCTGGAATTTGGCTTTCTGCTCAGCGGCGTGGTGGTCGCGGAAACGGTGTTCTCCTGGCCGGGCGTTGGCCGGCTGGTCTTCAATGCGATCAATCAGCGGGATATCCCGCTTGTACAGTGTGTGGTGGTGTTCTTCTCGTTTATGTTTGTCGGTCTGAATCTCATCGTCGATCTGATCTATGCTCAGATCGACCCGCGTATCCGGCTGAAGTAGAAGATACGGTTATGCAAGCGCCTACGTCGTCAAGTTCTGCCGCTCCATCCACGGTCGCTGCCCTGAAAATGGCTGGCTACTTTCAGCCGATGTCGCCGTGGAAGCGGGCGCGAAAAAGCATGGTCAAGGCCCGCTGGCCGCTGATCGCGATCACGATTCTCGGCTTCATGATCTTTCTGACCGTATTTGGGCCGTCCATTGCACCCAAGGATCCCAACCGCAACAGTCTGATCGAGCGCCTTCAGCCGCCATTTCAGGTCAATGAGCGGACGGGAGTCGTGGACTATCCGCTGGGGACCGACGCGCTCGGTCGCGATGTCTACAGCCGGATGATCTACGGCGCGCGCGTCTCGATTCTGGTGGGCGTCGCGGCGGTTATCCTGGGGGGATTCATCGGCACGTTGGCCGGGTTAGTCTCCGGCTACTACGGCGGTTTGCTTGACGACGTGCTCATGCGGCTGGCGGATATTCAGCTCGCGTTTCCGTTCATCCTGCTGACCATCATGGTGCTGGTCGTGCTGGGTGCCGGTGTTGGCAATCTGGTCATCGTGCTGGCAATCGGTCAGTGGGTCACCTATGCCCGCATCGTCCGCGGCTCGACCATTTCGCAGCGGGAGAAGGAATACGTCGAGGCGGCGCGCTGCCTGGGGGCGAGCAATCTGCGCATCATCATCCTGCAAATTTTCCCCAACGTGGTGGCGCCGCTGACCGTGATCGCCTCCTTCAACGTGGCCAGCGTGATTCTGGCCGAGGCGTCGCTCTCCTTCCTGGGTCTGGGCGTGCCGCCCACCGTGCCGACCTGGGGCGGCATCCTGGCGGAGAGCCGCGATCAACTGCTGGGCGGAAGCTGGTGGCTGGCGGTCTTTCCGGGCCTGGCCATCATGGTAACCGTGTTGTCACTCAATATCCTGGGGGATTGGCTGCGTGACCTGCTCGATCCTCGTGTGCGCGATCGTTGAAAGAAACCGGGTGGATTCATGGCAAAAACATTCGTAGGCATTCAGATTGGCGCCATCAGCTTCGTCGATGAAGGCGTGGAACAGGTCCTGGATACGCTTCAGAGCCGGGCGGGGGTCAATGCGCTGCTGATCTCGGCGCTATCGTGGAGCCGGGGCAATGCGGGGCGAGCCCTGTACGGCTTTCCTGACCACGGCGCTGCGGAACCGGACAACCTGGAGGGCGGAGCATTCTGGACGCCGAACCCCGACTACTACGGCGCGACCGACCACAAGAACTTCGTCGCGCCGGACCCACTCTATAAGGGTTTCGACACGCTGGCCGACGTCGTCCCGGTCGCGAAGGCCCGCGGCATAAAGGTCTATACGTACTACTGCGAAACTTCGGCCTCGTCGATCCGCCACATCTGGCAGCCGGGCTTCCACCAGTTCCTGGACCGCGACCACTGGGGCCGGACGGCCACCCGCCCGTCGCTGCTCAACCCGGAGTACCGCACCTGGTGGCGTAGTGTCATCGACGACTGGTTCAGCAACCACGCGCTCGACGGCATGCTGTGGGGCATCGAGCGGCAGAGCCCGCTCATGGACATCTTCCGCGCCGACAGCACCACCGGTTTCGACAGCTATTTTGTGGCCGAGGGGCGGGCGCGCGGTATCAACCCCGAACGTGCCATCGAGGGCTATCGCACCATCGACCGCTTCCTCCAGGGCGTCCGCAAGGGCGATCGCCCGCGCGACGGCGTGTTCATCAGTCTGCTGCGACATCTGCTGCACTTCCCCGAGGTGCTGATGTGGGAGAAGATGTGGATGGATGCGCACCTGTCGATGGCGGCGGAGATTTCCGGCACGATCAAGTTCAGCGACCCCAAACACGAGGTCGGGCTGGGCATATGGCAGATCATCAATACGTATAACCCGTACCTGCGCGCGCAGTACGATCAGGCCGATTACGCCAATTACGCTGACTGGCTCAAGCCGGTGCTGTACAACACCCCGGCGGGCTACCGTTTTGCCGAGTTCGCCAAGACCTGGCAGAAGGGCGTCCTGGCCGACGCCACCCCCGAAGGTGCTTACAACGCCCTGGCCACTATCCTGGGGCTGGATGCCTTCATCGCGCCGCTGAGCGAGGCGGCGATGGCCGGGTTTACGCCGGAATACGTCAAGCAGTGGACGGCCAATCTGATCGCCGACACGGGCGGGCGCTGCAAGGTCTATCCGGGCATTGGCGTGGGCGTCGGGGATGGCGGAGTCGTCCGCGACATCTCCCCGGAAGACGTGAAGGCGGCGGTCCATGCCGGCTTCGACGGGGGCGGCTCGGGCGTGCTGATTTCGCGCAACTACAGCGAAGCCCAACTGGCCAACCTGGATGCGGTGGGGGAAGTCCTGCGCGAGCGCGGACTGCTGGACTAAGGACCGATTGCAACCATACGAGGTGAATCATGACCATACGAGCAGCCGTGATCGGCGCCAGTTTTGCCCGTGCCGCCTATCTGCCCGCGCTCAAGACGATCCCGGATGTCGAGATCGTGGCCGTTTCGAGCGCGCGGCTGGAGAGCGCAGAGGATGCTGCCAGGACCTTTGACGTTCCGCACGCCTATGACGACTACCGCAAGATGCTGGACGCGCACCCGGTCGATTTCGTCGGCATCGCCACGCCGACAGTGCATCACGCGCCGATGACGTTTGCGGCGCTCGATGCGGGGGCGCATGTCCTGTGCGAGAAGCCGATGGCCATGCACGCCGCCGAAGCGCACGAGATGGCCAATCGCGCCGAATCGCTGAAGCGCGTCCACGTCATCGGTCACGAACTACGCTTCAACCCGAACCGCCGCAAGGTCCGCCAGTTGATTGCCGACGGCGCCATCGGGCAGGTGCGGCATATGAATGTCGTCAGCATCACCCCCGCGTGGGGTGACCCGGCCAGCCGACCCAAGGACGACTGGTGGTCCCTGGAGAGCATGGGTGGCGGCCGCCTCGGCGCGAACGGCTCGCACCAGATCGACCTGATCCGCTACTGGTTGGGTGACGTTGGCGCGGTCAGCGGTCAGATCGCCACGATGGTGCCGAATCGCACGGACAAGAATACTGGCGAGCCCTGGACCGCCACCGCCGACGACCAGGTGAGCTTCACGCTGGAGATGCAGAACGGCGCGCTGGTCTCGGTCTTTCTGAGCGGCGCGGCGCGGCACAGTATCGGCAACAGTTCGATGGTCTTCGGCAGCGAAGGCACGATCAAGCTGGCCGACGCCGACGAGAAACTGTGGGTGGCGCGGGCCGGCGAGGACTTTGTCGAAATGACCGAGACCGATCCCAATGCGTCGCTGCCCGGCGTCAATAAGGGCATCTGGAATGTGTCGGTCGTCGGGATGATGCAGGAGATCATGGCGGCGATTCGCGAATCGCGCCCTGTGACGACCGCGGCGACATTCGTCGATGGGTGGAAGTGTCAATTGGTGATGGACGGCGTGCGCCAGTCGTGGAGTGAGCGGCGCTGGATTGATCTCAGCTAAAGGACGGCATTGTGGATTACAGCAAATTTCTGTCGGATCGCGCGAAGACGCTGCACGGGTCGCTGGGCCGGCAGACCTCGGTGCCTATCCCCGGCTTGATCAATCTGGGCAGCGGCACGCCGGACTTTCTGCCGCCTGCGTTCGCCTTCGACGCCATGCACAAGGCGCTTGACGACGGCAAGATTCAGTATACGGCCTGGACCGGCATCCCCGAACTGCGCCACGCGATCGCCGACAAGCTCAGGACGGAGAATCACGTCGAGGTCGACCCCGACAGCGAGATCATCGTCACCAGCGGCGCGCAGGAAGCGCTGATGGCCGTGCTGATGTCGCTGCTGAATGCTGGCGACGAAGTGATCACGCCGACGCCGAACTACGACGAATACGTGCGCGACGCCCGTGTGCTGGGCGGGGTGCTCGTTCCGGTGTCGACCACCGCCGAGTCGAATTTCACCGTGAAAATCGAAGACCTGGAAGCGGCCATCACCCCGCGCACGCGGGCGATCATCGTCGTCACGCCCAACAACCCGACGGGTACGGTGCTGCCGGAGTCGGTCCTCCGCGGGATCGCCGATGTGGCGACGCGCCACGATCTGCTGGTGATCAGCGATGAAATCTACGAGTACTACATCTTCGACGGGCACAAGCACGTGAGCATGGCGTCGCTGCCCGGCATGCGCGAGCGCACCATCACCATCAACAGCTTCTCCAAGAGCTTCGGCATGACCGGGTTGCGCCTCGGCTACATTGCCGCGCCCGCCCCGCTGATTGAAGCCATGCTGCCGTTCCACCACGCCATGATGATCTGCGCCAACGTGGTGACACAGTATGGCGGCTTGGCGCTGCTCAGCCAGCCGCGCGACTGGTTCGGCGACATCCTCAAGGAATACGACCGACGCCGTCGTGCCTGGATGCAGATGCTCGACGGCATCAGGATCCCGTACAGTGAGCCGCAGGGCGCCTACTACGTCTTCGTCGACATCCGCCCAACAGGTTTGACGAGCGCGCAGTTTGTCGCCAAAGCGCGCGAAGAAGCCAGGCTTGTCTTCCAGCCGGGGACCATCGGCGGCGGGGCAGGCGAGGGGTTCATCCGCGGCGCGCTCACGACGGCCTCACCGAAGTTCGAAGAGGGCCTGGAGCGGTTCGCGACCTTCGTGAAGACGCTGATCTGAGAAACGAGAGATGAGGGATGAGGAAAAACGACCACTCTCATCCCTTTTTGTAAGTAATGGGAGATCATGGGGATGCCCGCAAAAGAACTTCGGGGGCAGGTGGCGATTCTGACGGGCGCGGCGCAGGGCTTGGGACGCGCGATCGCCCGCGCGTATGGCCAGCGCGGCATGAAGGTTGCGCTGATCGACATCCTGGCGGACAAGCTTGAAGCGACCGCTGACGAGGTACGATCTCTGGGGGGCGAGGCGCTGGCTTTGCCCACGGATCTGAGCGTCGCCGATGCGACACAGCGTGCCGTAGAAGAGGCCATCGCCAAACTCGGTGCGCCGCGCGTCCTGGTCCACAATGCCGCCCTGCTCAAACAGCGGTCCATGCTGGAGATCAGCCTGTCGCAGTGGCGGCTTGAGCTGGACATCATCCTGCAAGCGGCGTTCATCCTCAGCAAGGGGGTGTGGCCGGCGATGATCGACGCGGGAGGCGGCAGCATTGTCTACGTGTCTTCCGGCTCCGGCATCAAGGGATTCCCGGCCGAAGTCGCCTACTGCCCTGGCAAGCACGGTCAGGAAGGGCTGATGAAAGTCCTGGCGATCGAGGGTCAGCCGTACAACATTGCGGTCAATACGATCACGCCCGGCGTCGCCATCCACACGCCGATGTCTGAGGAAAACTACACCGAGGAACACAAACGCGACTGGGTGGACCCGGCGCTGCTCGCGCCGGCCTTCGTCTATCTGGCCGGCGTTGGCGTGGCAGAGGTCACCGGCGAACGCCTGAACGCCTGGGAGCTGGCGCAGCGAGTCGGCTCAGAGGGATAGGCCAACTCGCTGCGGGTGCTGCTCAGGAGTGCGCCTGATCCGTCAGAAGGGGCAGGAAGACCCGAAAAGTCGTCCCCTGCCCCAGGATGCTCTCGACCTCGATACGCCCGCCGTGCAGTTCGACAATGTACTTGACAATAGCCAGACCCAGGCCGCTGCCGGTGTGAGGCGACATGCGGCGGGCCGCATCGACGCGGTAGAAGCGGTCGAAGATGTGCGGCAGATCCTCGGGCGCGATGCCGATCCCGGTGTCTGCGAGAGCGAAGACGACCTCCTGATCCTGAAATGCCGTGCTGGCCGCGATGCTGCCCCCCTCCGGCGTATACAGGACGGCGTTGTCGACCAGCTTGCGAACCATCACCCCCAGCTCGGCGGCGCTGCCGCGTAAAGTGGCGGAGCGAGGCGAGCGCGTCAGGGTGAGAGTGATCGATTTCTGCCGGGCAGCGTCCTGGTGGGCTTCAATGGCCTCGATGAGCAGCCGGTCGAACAGCACTTCCTCCGGGCCCAGAGTATTGATGTCGTCGAGTCGGGCCATCTCCAGCATGTCCTGAATGATATGTTCCAGATGGGTTTTGTGCTGGGCGAGCAGGTCGCAGCGCTCTGCCATCTTTCGCGAGATGTCGTACACGACGTTCGCGTCAACGCCGCGGCCTGGCTTCTGGGAGTTCTCCTCCAGTTGTTTCGCATACCGGTTGAGCAGGTAAAGCGAGGTTCCGAAGGCCGTCAGCGGCGTGCGCAGGTCGTGGGAGGCGTCATGGATGAACTTCTGGAGCGCTTCGCGGCGGATGCGTTCCTTCAGCATTTCACCCGCCTGCCGCTCGATCTCCCGGTGATGGATGGTATTCTCGACGACGATGGGCAGCAGGGTCAGATAGCTGCGCTGACTGTCCTTCGTCAGATAGTCCGAGGCGCCGGCTTTCATGGCGGCGACGGCCACGGTCTCGTTGCCTGCGCCGGTGACGATGATGGCCGGCGTGTCTTCTCGAATCTTCAGAATGTCAAACGCCGTCCCATCGCCCAGATGAAAGTCGGCGATGATGATGTCGAAGTGTTGCCGGCTCAGCAGTTCTGTCGCGGCGGCCACCGAGACGGCAATGGTGTAGGCATAGTCGAGATGCTCTTCTTTGACCAGATAGCGGAAAGCCATCTGGTCGATCTCGTCGTCTTCGATGAACAATACTGACAAAGTGGACATCGTTGCGGGCCTCACCGCAGCAGCGTTCAGCCGGCTGTCTCGGCCAGCAACCAGTAGGACTTCACAACCTTGATCAATTCCACGAATGGGCCGTATTGGATCGGTTTCACGAAATAGCCCGCTGCCGAAAGCTCAAACGCCTCCCGTCGCTCCTGCTCGTCGCTGGACGAGGTCAGAATGACGACCGGGATGCTTCGCAGATGGACATCCGCTTTCATTCGACGCAGAAAATCCAGGCCGGACATCCCCGGCAGGTTGAGATCGAGCAGGACCAGGCCCGGACGCTCGACGTCTTGCCTGTGCAGATAGCTCAGGCCTTCCTGAGCAGTGGCGAAGATCACCCAGGGGTTGGGGACAATGGCGTCGGTAAAGGCTCGCTCCAGGGTCAGGGCTTCAAGCGAATCGTCTTCGAGTACAAGTATCGTTTGGTGAGGCTTCATGCGTTTTCGCGGTCCATCGAGGCTGGTAGAGTGAAATAGAAGGTCGTCCCTGTGCCGACTACCGATTCTAGCCAGAGTCGGCCATTCGCGTGCTCCACGATACGCTTGGCCAGGGCCAGTCCGACTCCGGTGCTTTCAACCTGATCTTTCGGGATCAGGGTTTGAAACAACTGAAAAATGCGTTCGTAGTGTTCCGGCGCGATGCCGCTACCGTTGTCGCGCACATAAAACTGCCACACGTCCGCCATCTGAGCACAGCCGATGTGGATTTCGCCCAGCGGTTTATCCATGAACTTCACTGCGTTGTCAATCAGGTTCTGAAACACCTGGCGAATGCGCACTGCATTGATGGTCAGGGTTGGCAGGGGGTTTTCAATGGTCACCCTGAATCCTTCAGCCGGGACAATATCCTGCACCAGTTCGCTGACCAGTCGGTTCACGTCGACGGGAATGCGCCGCTCGCTCTCCCGACCGATTCGCGAGTACTCCAGTACGCCGTCGATCATCTGCTCCATCCGGCGGACGCGTCCCATCAGCAGCTTGACCAGCGTCCCGCCTTCCTCGTCGAGCTGCTCGCTGTGGCGTGACAGCAGCCAGGTCGCGACCGAGCTGACTCCTCGAAGCGGGGCGCGCAGATCGTGCGAGATGATATAGGCAAAGTCTTTCAGATCCTGATTCGCGGCCTGGAGCTGGGTGAGCATCTTCTGGCGCTGCTCTTCCGCCGCCCGCCGGTCGGTGACATCGCGGCTGATGCCCATGATCTGTGTTACCGCGCCATCTTTGCCGCGCTCGAATGCCATCTCGCGGACATTCCGCCAGACGAGCTGCTTGTCCTTCATCATCCAGCGATACTCGGTTTCGATCACTTCGTCATCCTGGATCGTCGCGTAGCGGTTGCCGTATGACTGCTCAAGCGCATAGTCGTCAGGGTGCATCACCTGCGCCAGGTAGTCGGCAGGGAGCGGCTGTGGCAGTTCGTCAACAGAATAGCCGAAAAGCGTCTGAAAACTGCGATTGGCGTACACAATGCGCTGCTGGGCCACATCGAAGAGATAGAGCATATCTGGCGTGAGGTGTGCGATCTCGTTCGAGAATCCGGCGCTGGCGTTCGAGTTCGATTTCGGCCTCTTTTTGAGCGGTGATATCCAGATGGATGCCCGTCCAGATGACCGTGCCGTCATCGAGTCGCAAGGGCATAGACTCGGAGTCGAGCCCAGGAGATCTGGCTGTTGATGATCGTACGTCCCTCCCACTGCAACGGAGCGAGAGAACGCGCTGACTCGTCATGACCGGCGCACGTCAAGGGCAGATCTTCGGGGTGGATCTGGGAATACAGCGCTGACGTATCTTCCATGATGGCTTCGGGTTCGAGTCCGACATATTTGCGTGCGGTCGGACTGACATAATCGAAGCTGTAGCGGCCATCGGGGCTGCGCCTCAGCAGATAGACCATCGCGGGAAGGTTCTGGACCAACTGATCGTAGCGGCGGTTGCTTTCGATCAGCGCCTCTTCGATGTATTTGCGCTGGCTGATATCCCGCGCAACCGTCAGCACATGCTCCGTTTCGCCATTCCGATCGCAGATAGGGGTCACCTGAACCTCCGACCAGTAATGGCTGCCGTCCTTTCGCATCAAGCGAATTTCCGCACTGTGAGTCCCTTTGCCTTCGACGATTGCATGCAAGTAGAGCGCTTCACTCGCCTGCCGATCGGGCTGATACGTGAGGCCGGCAATCTCTTCAATGGACATCGCCATAAGTTCCGCCGGAGTATAACCGGACATTGAGATACAGGATGGGCTGGCGTAGAGAAAGCTGGTGTCGAGCGCATTGAGCAGAATCAGGTCGCTGCTGTTTTCCGCCAGAAGACGGTACATTTCTTCCGACTTCTGAAGTTCTTCGGCGGTGCGCTTCGGCTCGGTGATGTCCCGGAGGACGAGCGCCTTCCCCACTGACCGACCGTTCGACAGCCGCAGCGGCGAGATACGCACGTCGAAGTGCCGGCTGGAGAGACAAATCTCGAAGGGGGTCTCACGCTCAAGGGGTAACGGATCGGACAAACCATGCCGGGCAAGCACCTCGCTGAGCGGCTGGTGCAGAAGGGGATCGCCGTTCTCCAGCAGCTGTCTTGCCGCCAGATTCCACTGGATGACTTCATTCTTGTCACTGAGAACAATCACGGCATCCTGAAAACTGGCGAAGACGGTGTTCTGCGCCTCGGTGACAAGATCGAAGAGACGATGGCGAAAGATGCCCCACGCATAGATGATCATTCCTGCGCTGATGCCCAGCGGCGTTGGATTCAGGGGCAGCGAGTTCCCCAGCAGCGTGGGGAGTGACGACGGCGCCAGAACGACGAGCGTGCCAAGCGCGATCCACAGCATGGGCAGGTGCTGACCAAAGCGAGCGTTGACGACGGCGCTGATGAGCAGGTACAGCGCGATGCCAAACAGGATGTAGCTCTGAGCGACATGCACCTGGAACCACGGCCCAAAACGAGATAACTCGACCGTCAGGAAGCTGAACTTTCCGACCGACCATTCCGCAAAGAACCAGGGGACGACGCGATCGCTCCAGAGGATGACCTGGGTCAGGAAGGGAATGATCAGCATCGCCGGGATCACGAGGCGAGGGTAGGCAAGCGTTCGACCCGTGTATGCCAGGATGAAGAGCAAGAGCAGCACTGGCGAAAGGCTGATCCCCAGAAAGCGTAGACGCGCCCAAAGGAAAGCGGACTCCGGCGTCTGGCTGATCGACAGCACGGCAAAGGTGCCCTGTGTGAGCGCAAGCGCCAGGATGGTCAGCAGGAACAGCTTTGTTCCCGGCAGATGCCATAGGCGCTGCATGTAAAACGCCAACATCAAGACGACGCCCAGGCTGAACAGAATGAGCACGTAATAGATGACGGCTGAGATGATCATCTCTGACTACGCTTCCTCGATGGCCCAGGTCATCACCTGACGGAGGTACGTCAGGCCGCTTACCCAGCCGCCGGCATGCGGAATCCAGTCCTCGTCGGAATAGCGCCAGGGGCCGTCGTTCTCGGCGGTAGGCTCGACTTCCATGTGAAACTGACGGTTGGTGCAGAAGCCGTTGCCAATGCTGCCGACGATCTTCGACCAGGTCTTGACCGACCTCTCGCCGATGCCGTGGATATGGCTGTAGGGCAGCGCCTGGCCCGCCGGCACGTCTTCGCGCCAGATGACACTGCCCTCGAAGACATCGTCGGTGATGCCGCTGTTCAGGCCGGCTACCCATTGCAGGTTGCCAACGGCGATTTCGCGGAACTGCCGGTCATCCAGGAACATTTCCAGGAAGATGGCCGTTGTCGCCGCGTAGCCATAGCAGACGTTGAAGCCGTGCCACGGCCCACAGAAGGTGAGCACCCCCTGTCCGGCGTAATCCCCCTGGGGCAGCAGCAGAAACGGATTCTTGCGGCAGGCCGGCAGGAAGTAGCCATAGGCAAAATCGCGGATGGCCCCCCGCCAGAGCGGGGCGTCGGCATGGTCCGGCAGCACGTTGCAGAGTTCGATCAACGGCACGATATAGTGGCTGAACATCATGCCGGTATCGTGCCCGACGTGATGGTGGATGAAGGCTTTTTCGGTAAACAGCCGGTCGGCAAAGGCAAAGAAGTGCCCGTACAAGCCACTTTCGGACTCGCCCTGCTTGACCTGGCGGTGCAGGATCTCGCGAGCGTGGTCGGCAGCTTCGTTCAGGTACTGCGGCCGGCCCGAGCGCGCCAGTTCGACGGCGCCCCAGAGCATCATCAGCAGATCGTTGGTCATGAACGAGGCCGGCTGATAGCCTTCAGGCGCGCCGTGCAGCAGGGGGAGAAGTTGGGCAATTGCCCGGGCGCGCAGCGTCGCGTGAGGTACTCGTAGCTGGCGACGGCGCGGCGCAGATAGTCGTTGCTGCGTTCGGCATCGACCTCGTACAGATAGCGGGCGGCGCGGGCCAGCGCCACCACGGCCTGTCCATGATCCTGCGGGATGGCCCACGCCGATTCCGGCAGTTCGTGGATGAGCGCTCCGGGTGGCAGGCCGAGATCGGCGGCGCGCTTCTGGCAGAGGACCAGGAAGTCGCAGCCGTGCATGATCTGCTGGGCGAGCCGCTGTGCGTCGGCGCGACCCAGCCACTCGAAGCCGATATAGATCAGGTCGAGCAGACCGATCAGCGCGGCGGAATGGCTGCTGGCTTCCCGCCAACCGGCGCCGCAGTCCTTCCAGCCATTGCCAAAGCGAGCGCGTTCGGCACGCGCTTCAAACTGATCGATGCCCACCGGTCGAACGGCGGCATCCCAGAGCCGGTACCGACCGACGACGAACGGTGAGGACGCGATCGTCTCGATCCCTGCCGCTTCCAGCGCCAGTCGGTAGCTGCCGGGCTGCTTCAGCTCGGAGAAGTCGGCGATCCACCAGTGACTGCGCCAGCATTCCCCCCAGTACATGAGCGGCGCCTGGAGGACGACAGCCCCGCTCTCCGCATCGTGCAGGGAAAAGGTCGCGTCCGCCGGCCACGCATCGGCGCTCGGGCCGCGGTAGATGGCGCGCATGGGAGCGCTCAGATCGTAACCGATCTGCGAGACGAGCAAGCCGGAGACAGGCGGAATCGTGAGCATGAGGAGGAGCCTTTCGGAACTGCAGATGACGCGCCAGATGACCATTCGGCGCGGCGCTGTCCTGTGACAACAGCCTTGTGTTCATTATAGGGCCGGCGGACGGGAAGTGCGTGGATCAAGTTCAGGGAGCCAATCGGATGAACAGTGGGATTGCTGCTGGCTGGAATTCGGGTCAAATGGCGCTGCCCGCCGGTGGGCAGCGCCTGTCACGACCCGTAGGCGAGGCGAGGGATTACAGAAGCGCCGCCAGATTGTAGTACAGATGAATGGCTGTATCGATGGCCGCGTAGAAGTCTTCGATGATCACGTACTCGTTGGGCGAATGGATGTTGCCTCCCGGTCCCAGGCCCAGGTGTGTCATGGGGATTCCCAGTTCACGCTGGAACATCCCGGCGATCGGGATGGAACCGCCGCTGCGTTCGAGAAGCGCGCGCTTGCCCAGGACCGACTCCAGCGCCTGCTGCACCGCTTCGACGCCCGGACCCTCGAACTCGCCACGGAAGGGGTGTCCCTGCACCACCACCTTCACGTCGATGTGGGCAGTCTCGCTGGCGAAGCCCATGACGTAGTCTTTGAACAGCGCGGCGATCTCGGCCGGGTCCTGGTCGCTGACCAGCCGCATCGTCACCTTGAAGCCCGCCTGAGAGGGAAGGACGGTCTTCATGCCCGGTCCCTGGTAGCCGCCCCACATGCCATTGACTTCCAGCGTCGGCAGGGCGGTGGCCCGCACGGGGACCGGCGCGACCGAGTCGCCCCAGAAGTGGCCGGTGCCGGCGTTCTTGTTGTACTGGCCACTGGTACGCGTCCAGGTGTCCTTCAGGGTGGTCAGTTCGCCGTCTCCCAGGGCCTGCACGGCGTCGTAAAAGCCTGGAATGGCGATTCGTCCCTGTGCGTCGTGGAAGGAGCCGATGATCCTGCCGGCCACATGCAGCGGGTTTTCGACCACGCCGCCGTAGACGCCGGAGTGCAGATCATGGTCGGGGCCGTTGATCACCACTTCGACCCCGGCGATGCCGCGCCCGCTGTAAGTGATCGTGGGCAGATTACGCTCGAATTCGCCATCACACAGCAGGAACAGGTCGGCCTGAAGCAGTTCCTTGTTGGCGGCGACGAAGGGGGCCATGTTGGGCGAACCGGACTCCTCTTCGCCTTCGAAGAACAACTTGACGTTGACCGGCAGCTTGCCGTCGACGGCGAGGATCGACTCCAGCGCCTTGAGGTTGGCCCAGACGCCGGCTTTGTCGTCTTCCGAGCCGCGCGCGTACAGCCTGCCCTCGCGCATGGTTGGCTCGAAGGGCGGCGTCACCCATAGATCGAGCGGATCGACGGGCTGGACGGCGTAGTGAGCATAGATCAGGACGGTGGGTTTGTCCGACCCTGCTTCCAGCCAATCCCCGTAGACCACCGGGTGGCCGTCGGTGGGGATGACGCGGCAGTTCTTGAAGCCGATGCGGGACATTTCGGCGGCGGTCCATTCGGCGCAGCGCTGCACCTCCGCCTTGTAGGTCGGATCGGTGCTGACGGACGGGATGCGCAGCATTTCCACGAAGCCCGCCATGGTGGAGTCGCGGTGGGCGCGGGCGTGTTCAATCGCCTGTTGAGCAGATGTCATCGCGTGAGTTCCTCCCTGAGGTTACCCCTCAACTATACCTCAGCGTTGTGCCGTGCGCTTCCCTGTCAGGGGGTGTGCTGTCGCGCAGGCAAGCCTATGTGGATAGCCCAACGGGTCGCCCCTTACGGAGGCATGCACGCATTTTGGGAGCGCTCTAGGTTGTCGTCTTGTCGTCCGCCGCCGTCAAATCGACCGGATCGCGGCGTGTCGGCGCGATGTCGCCATCGGATGCCGCATAGTAGGTCGGCCGCTCGTGTTCCGGCGGGTAGGAATAGCCGACGAAATGGCCGCCCTGGTTGTCGATCGCATAAACGGTGATGCCCGTCGTCTGGTCGCCATGGTAGCAAATGTCCGCCAGCGCCTCGCGCACCGCTTCCTCGACGGTCCGACCCATCTGCATGAAGGCCACGACCATGCGCGCCATGCTGGAACGGATGGCGATCTCGCCCAGCCCGGTGCAGGCCGCCGCCCCGTAGCGGTTGTCGGCGAAGAAACCAGCCCCGGCGATCGGCGTGTCGCCCAGGCGGCCCGGATGCTTCCACGCCCAGCCGCTGGTGCTGGTGGCCACGGCAATGTCGCCGTAGGAGTCCTGCGCCAGATAGACGGTGGTGCCGCCGGTCCGCTGTGGGTCGCGTCCGCGGAAGACCACATCGGTCAGATGATCGCCCCGTTCCGGATGAAAGTCGTGCTCACGACACCAGAAGCGCCATTTGTCGCGCATGTCCGGCGTGAGCAGATCGCCCCGTTCGGCGCCGATTTCGTGCGCGAACTTGGCCGCGCCTTCGCCGACCAGCAGAACGTGGGGCAGCAGGCGCATGACGGCATGGGCGACGCTGACCGGGTGAATGAATCCCTGAAGCGCGCCGACAGCCCCGCTGGCGCGCGTGCGCCCGTCCATCACGCCGGCGTCCAGCTCGACCATGCCGAGCGCGTTGGGGAATCCGCCCACGCCGACGGACCAGTCTTCGACGTTGGCTTCGACTGCGCGGACGCCTTGCTCAAGCGCCATCAGGGCCGGGGTTCCATTTTGCAAAAGGTTCCAACTGACTTGTGTGCCACTGTTCTTGTGGTCACCCGCAACCAAGTTCACAATGTTTCCTGTCTGTCCTTCATTCATTTGGCGTCGAGTATAGCCCGGAGGCGCGAAGCTGTCATGCGGAAGTTAATAAATTGGCGGTCTCAGGTCGTCTGTGGCATCCTCATAGCTCGTTTATGTAGGCGAATGGTCGGGATGCGCGGCATTCGGCCGGACCCAATTTGAAGGATTTAGACCATGACTTTGAACATCATTCCGCAGCCCAACGTCGTGACCCCCGGCGCAGGAGCCTTCGTCGTCCGCGCGGAGACTCGCATTCATGCGGCGCAGAGTGCAACTGCTGTGGCTGCGTATCTCGATGAATGGTTGCGGGCCGCGACCGGGCATACGCTGCCCATTGTCCACACACCGGCCGAGAAGCAGGGTATCGCCCTGGAACTCGTCGCGGGAAGCGACCTCGGTTCGGAGGGCTATACCCTGTCCGTCAACGGCGATCAGGTGCGCATCACGGCGGAGACGGCACAGGGGTTGTTCTACGGTGTGCAGACACTACGCCAGCTTCTGCCGCCCGATGCGGAGACGCCGAGCGCCCATCCGGTCGATCGGACCATTCCGGCCGTTGACATCGAGGACCGGCCCCGCTTCGCCTGGCGCGGCCTGATGCTCGACGTCTGCCGGCACTTCTTCCCTGTGTCGTTCGTCAAGAAGCTGCTCGACACGATGGCGCTGTACAAGCTCAACGTGCTGCACTGGCACCTGACCGATGATCAGGGCTGGCGCATCGAGATCAAGTCGCTGCCCCGCCTGACGGAAGTTGGCTCTCGGCGCTCAGCCAGCACCAAACCGGACAAGCGCAGTGGGTCCGGGGAAGACCTGACCGACGTGCTCGATGGTATCCCCTATGGCGGCTTCTACACCCAGGAGGAGATCCGCGAGGTCGTCGCTTATGCACAGAGCCGCTTTATCACGGTCGTGCCGGAGATCGAGATGCCGGGGCATTCGGTCGCCGCACTGACCAGCTACCCGGAACTGGGCTGCGTCGGGCAAGGCTATGAGGTCCGCACGACGTGGGGTATCGCCGACGAGGTGCTGTGCGCCGGCAAGGAGAGCACCTACGAATATGTCGAGAAGGTGCTGAGCGAGGTGGTCGATCTGTTCCCGAGCGAGATCATCCACATCGGCGGCGACGAGTGCCCCAAAGCCCGCTGGCGGGAATGCCCGCACTGCCAGGCGGCCATCGAGCGCGAGGGGTTGAACGATGAGCATGAGCTTCAGAGCTATTTCGTGCGGCGCGTCGAGAAGATCCTGGAGGCGAAAGGTCGGCGGCTGATCGGCTGGGACGAGATTTTGGAGGGCGGCCTGGCCCCGAAGGCGACGGTGATGAGCTGGCGCGGCGCGAAGGGGGGAATCGAAGCGGCGACGGCCGGGCACCCGGTGGTCATGAGCCCGAACACGTCCTGCTATCTGGATTACTATCAGGCGGAGGATCAGGACAGCGAACCGCTGGCGATTTTCGGCTTTGTCCCACTCCGCCGCGCTTATGCCTTCGATGCCACGGAAGGCGTGCCGGCGGATAAAGCCGGTTTCGTGCTGGGCGGGCAGGGCAACCTGTGGACGGAGTACATTTCGACGGGGTCCCATGCCGAGTACATGCTGTTTCCGCGCGCCCTGGCCCTGGCCGATGCACTGTGGGCGGCGCATCCGCGGCAGGACTACACGGAGTTTTTCGAGCGCCTGCAAAGCCACCTGCCGCGCCTGGATCAGCTTGGGGTGAATTACCGCCAGCCCAAGGACGCCGACAGGCCGTGAGCGGCTGCGCGAGGATCATGCAGTCTGACGCTCTTCCTGATTTTTCTGGTGTCTGACATGCCTGCTTCCGAGTTCTTCAACGTTCAGACGGTCGAGGCGGCGCTGGCACTTCTCTTCGACCTGTGGCAGCCGCAGCCGCGGATGAGCACGATTCCGACCGCCCAGGCCAATGGCCGCGTGCTGGCTCGTGCGCCGACATCGTCGATCGATCTGCCCGAATTCCCGCGCAGCAGCATGGATGGCTATGCCGTGCGCGCCGTCGATACCTTTGGCGCGTCGGCCTCACTGCCCGCCTACGTCCAGGTCGTTGGCCGGGTGCAGATGGGCGAAACGCCGGACCTTAACCTGCGCGCCGGCGAGGCGGCGGAGATCTTCACCGGGGCCATGCTGCCGCGCGGCGCGGACGCCGTAGTCATGGTCGAACACACGCAACAATCGGGCGCGAACGAGATCGAGGTGCTCTCGCCGGTTGCGCCGGGCGAAAATGTGATCCAGATCGGCGAAGATGTGCGCGCCGGAGAGGCAATCCTGCCCGTCGGGCATCGCCTTCGCCCCCAGGATATCGGCGGACTGCTGGCTGTCGGGATTCTTTCAATCGAGGTGGCCGCCGCGCCGCGCGTGGCCATCGTCGGCTCCGGTGACGAGATCGTGCCGCCGGAGCAGACCCCTGGACCCGGACAGATTCGCGATATCAACTCGTATACACTCGCAGCACTGTTCGAAGCCGCTGGCGCCGAGGTGCGCCTTGGCGGGGTGTCCGGCGACACCTTCGACTCGCTCCATACGCTGGCGCAGGCGTGCCTGACCGACGCCGACGTGCTGGTGATCAGCGCTGGCAGCTCGATCAGCACGCGCGACCTGACCAGCGCGGTCATCGACCGGCTGGGTCGGCCGGGCGTGATCCAGCACGGATTGGCGGTCAAGCCGGGCAAACCGACGCTGATCGGCCTGTGCGACGGCAAGCCTGTCATCGGGTTGCCCGGCAACCCGGTTTCAGCCTTTCTGGTCGCCCGGCAGATCGTCCTGCCCGTCATTCGCCGGGTGCTTGGCCTAACGGACGTGCCCATGCCGGCGGTGCGGGCGGTCTTGAGCGCCAATATCGCCTCGACGACCGGTCGTGAAGACACCATCCCCGTTCGCCTGAGGCGCGAGGGCGAAGGCTGGTCCGCTCAGCCGGTGTTCGGCAAATCCAACCTGATTTATACGCTCGTCAACGCCGATGGGGTGGTCGTCGTTCCGCTGAACAGCGGCGGCCTGAAGGCGGGGACGATGATCGATGTGGTGGTGTTCTCATGACGACTGCCTCGGTCGAGAGCCTCGAGTTCTATCTCGATGATATTCCGATGGATGAGGCGCAGCGCCGTCTGCGCGAGGCGCTGGGCGAACGCGGGCGGCCGCTCCCCGGCGAAGAGGTGCCGCTGACCCAGGCGCTGGGGCGCATCACGGCGGCCCCGGTGTGGGCGCGCATCTCATCGCCGCACTACCACGCCTCGGCCATGGATGGCTACGCCGTCTACCACGCGGATACGCTCAACGCGACGGAGACACGCCCACTGCGGCTGAAGGTCGGGGCGGCGGCGGTCGAGGTCAACACCGGCGAGCCGCTGCCGCCGGGGATGAACGCGGTGATCATGATCGAGCAGGTGCAGCACGACGCCGGCGACATCCTCATTTCCGCGCCGGTCCCTCCCTGGCAGCACGTGCGCATGTGCGGCGAGGACATGGTGGCGACCGAGATGGTGCTGCCGGCCAATTACAAGCTGCGCCCGGTCGACCTGGGGGCGATCGCCGGGTGCGGACACGCCACGGTCAGTGTGCGCCGCCGGCCGTTCGTGATCCTGATCCCGACCGGGTCGGAACTGGTCTCGGTGGCGCAGGACCCCCAACCCGGACAGATCATCGAGTACAACAGCATTGTCCTGGGCGCGCAGGTCGAGGACGTCGGCGGGCGGACGCTCACCCTGCCGATTGTGCCCGACGATCGAGAGTCGCTGCGGGCTGCGCTGGAACAGGCGCTCGATCGAAAGCCTGACCTCGTCCTGATGCTGTCGGGGTCATCCGCCGGGAGCCGCGACTTCACCGCGAAGATCATCGCCAAGCTGGGAACGCTGCTGGTGCATGGTGTGGCGGTGCGCCCCGGTCACCCGGTGATCATGGGTGTGGTGCGCAGCGTGCCCATCGTCGGCGTGCCGGGCTACCCGGTCAGCGCCGCCCTGACCGGTGAGCTGTTCATCCAACCGCTGATCAGCGCGTGGCTCGGGCAGCCGTCGCCGTTCGAGACGCGCGCACAAATGGAAGCGGTGCTGACGCGCAAGCTGAGTTCCCCGATCGGCGACGACGACTTCGTGCGCGTGACCCTGGCCCAGGTCGGCGATCGGGTGATTGCCGCGCCGTTGAATCGGGGGGCGGGGGTGATCACCTCGCTGGTCCGCGCCGATGGACTGGCCCACATCCCGCGCTTCAGCGAAGGCGCGGATGCCGGCGCCGTATTGAAGGTGCGGCTGTACCGCGATGAGCGGCGGGTGCGCAGCGCGGTGCTGGCGATGGGCAGCCACGACCCGATGATCGATCTGCTGGCGCATCACCTGGGCGACGTGGCGCTGACCTCGGCCAACGTGGGATCGCTGGGCGGCCTGATCGCGCTCAAGCGGCATGAGGCGCATCTCGCCGGCAGCCATCTGCTGGACGAAGAGACGGGCGAGTACAATCTGTCCGCCATTCGCCGCACTTTGCCGGATGAGCCGCTATTGCTGATCACATTCGCACACAGGGAACAGGGACTGATTGTCGCACCCGGCAATCCGCTGGGCATCCGCTCACTCGACGATCTGCCTCGTGCCCGCTATGTCAACCGCCAGCGCGGGTCGGGAACGCGGGTGCTGCTCGATTACCTGCTGGCGAGAGCGAGTATCGACTCCGCTCAGATCGCCGGATACGACCGCGAGGAATACACCCACATGGGGGTGGCCATCGCCATTTCCACCGGGATCGCCGACTGTGGTATGGGGGTGCGCAGCGCGGCCATCGCGCTCAAGCTGGACTTCGTTCCGATCGGGTGGGAGCGCTACGATTTGGTCATCCCCCGGTCGAGCCTGGAACATCACGGCGTGCGGCGCCTGATCGAGGTGGTGCGCAGCGCCGAATTCCAATCGGCGCTGGCCGCGCAGCCCGGCTACCGCACCGACGAGACGGGGAAGCTGCAGTTCGAGCAGTGAGTGTAATGGACAGACTCTGCGCGACCCGTCTGCTACCCTGACTGTCGATTTACCCGGATCGATGCTGGGAAGTGGCTAACGCTAAGCAGAAAAGCAAAAGAAGACCAGCCACACGGCCATGGAGTGCCGGCCCAGTTGGCTGGAGAGCAGGAGGACATGGTCCATGACGACACACAGTGATTTTGCAATCATCCCGTTCGCAGCGCATCTGGGCGCAGACGCATATGGCTTGCAAGTACCCTGGGCGACGTTTTACGGGAACCAGACGCCGGTCCAGACGTTCGAGATCGACGGCAAGCCGACGGAGACGGGCTACATGCTGATCCAGACGCTGGCGGTTGGGTTGTCCTCGCACAAGATCCTGATTAATGGTCACATGCTGTCAGGGCTCAACCTTCCGCAGCACGATGGCTGGCAGACGTGGATGATCGTCATCGACGTCGGCCTGCTGAGGCACGGGACAAATACGGTCCAGTTCGTGCGCGACGCCATGACCAACGACAGCTTCGTCGTGGGGAATGTCGTCGTTCACTGGCGTGAGGTCGAGGCCGACGTAGGGACCGGCTATGCTGGCGTGCGGCCGCTGACCTAGCCCATCAGCCTGCGCCGAAGACCGCTGCGGCTCGCTTGAAATCGCCGTGCAGGTGCAGCGCCAGATCGCGGTACAGCGCGTAGATCTCGCTGTAGCGCTCGTGGCGGCGTGGGTCGGGTTCAAACGTCCGGTGGATGCGCACGGCCGACTTCACGATCTCGGCCAGATCCGGGAAGACGCCGGTCCCAAGGCCGACCAGCAGCGCGTCCCCGTAGGGCGCGCCGGTGCCTGTCTCTGGCAGCGCGATCGGAATCCCCAGGACATCGGCCTTGATCTGGCACCACAGCGGGCTTTTGGCGCCGCCGCCCACGGAGCGGATCTCCTTGAGGACAAGGCCAGCAGCCTGCGCTGTTTCGACATTGTGGCGGAGCGAAAAGCTCGTGCCTTCGAGGATCGCCCGTATCAGCGCTGCGCGCGGGGTGGTCAGCGACAGGCCAAAGAACACCCCGCGCGCCTCCGTCTGCCAGAGCGGCGAGCGCTCCCCCATCATGTAGGGCAGAAAGACAACCCCTCCGCTTCCCGGCGCGATCTCTTCCGCCTGCGCCGTCAACAAATCGAAGGCGCTGCGACCCTGTTCCGCCGCGGCCTGGACTTCCATCTGACCCAGTTGATCTCGGAACCATTTGAGCGAGGCGCCGCTGGCGACGGTCGCGCCGACCAGCAGATTCAGGCCGGTGAGCACATGGGGAAAGGCGATCAGCGCCCGATCGGCGATGGCGCCGGAATTGGACATGATGAGCACGGTGGAGGTACCGGTCATCTCAGCGGCGATCCCTCCTTCGACGATGCCAGCCTCCAGCGCGGCGGCCGAGGCATCGACGGTGCCGACCAGAACCGGCGTTCCGGCGCCCAGGCCGGTCGCGGCGGCGGCGGTGGGCGTGACCTCGCCGAGGATGTGGTGGCCGGGGAGGATGGGCGGGAACTGGCGCGCCTCCAACCCGCACCGGGCCAGCAGTTCATCGGACCATGCATCCCGGCGATAGTCTCGCAGGCTGAGCAATCCGGCGTGGCCGGTGTCGAGGCTGTACGCCGCGCACAAGCGGTAGGCGATATAGCCGTTGATCTGCACGAACTGGTGAGTCTGGGCCAGCAGTTCCGGCTCGTGACGTCGGAACCACAGCAGCTTGGCGGCCACATAGTAGCTGTCCATGCGATTGCCGGTGATCTCGAAGAGGCGATCTGCGCCGAATTCGCGTTTCAGCAGCTCGACCTCGGCATCGGCCCGTCGATCCATCCAGATCAGCGCAGGGCGCAGCGGGCGGCCCGAGGCATCCAGCGGCAGGAGGGTAGGCGCCTGGGCGCTGACCGCGACCCCGGCCACCCGGTCGGCGGCGGACGGGATACCGTCAAGCGCGCGGCGGATGGCGATACAGACGGCGTCCCACCAGTCCTCAGGGTTCTGCTCGACATGATCCGGCCGCGGGCTGTGGAGCGGGTATTCCGCCTGGCCCACGCCCTGGAGGCGCCCGTCCAGCGAGATCAGCACCGCTTTTGCCGCGCTGGTTCCGACATCGATGCCAAGCAGTAGATCGCGCATGTTCGTTCGTCCTATTCATCGGGGATGCAGGTACAGGAGGTGGTGCCGTATTCGGTCCACCTAGATCACGCGGTCGTTGCCGCCGTCGACGGGGACCTGCGCGCCGGTCGTTCGCGAGAAAACCGGCCCGCACATTTCCGCGACCAGCTCGGCGACGTGATGGCTGGTCACCTCGACGTGCAGCACGTTATTGGTCTTATACTGCTCGACGGTCAGGCCGTAGCTGGCCGCGCGGGCTTGCAGCACGTCGTCGGTCCACAGGCCCGTGTCGAAGACGGCGTTGGGATGGACGGTGTTCACGCGGATGCCGTCCGCACCCCATTCCAGGGCCGCCACGCGCGCGAGTTGGTTCACGGCCGCTTTCGAGGCGGAGTAAGCCGCCGCGCCAGGACCGGGGGCGGGCACATTCTTTGATCCCACGACCACAACGCGCCCACCATTGGGAGCGAGCTTGAGCAGGGGGTGGGCCTCGCGCATCAGGATCAGGTTGGAATCGAGATTGATGCGCATGACCCGGTCCCAGGTGTCGAGCGACAAAGACTGGATTTTGGCGCTCGGCGGAAAGATGCCGGCATTCAGGATCAGCATGTCCAGCCCGCCGAAGGTTTTGACCCCACGTTCCAATGCCCCCTGAAGTGCGGCCTCGTCGGTGACATCGCAGACCACGCCGAGGAAAGCGGGCCGCTTGAACAGGGTTTCGATAGCCGGATTGATGTCAAGCCCGACGACGGCGGCGCCGCGTTTGAGAAGCGACTCGACACAGGCCTTGCCGATGCCCGAGGCTGCCCCGGTGACGAGCGCGATCTCTCCCGCAAACACCGGCGATGAAGCCTCCCTGCGCAGTTTGGCCTGCTCCAGTTCCCAGTATTCCATGTCGAACAGATCTTCGGCGGGCAGCGCTTCATAGCCGCCGAGGGTCTGAGCGCGCAGAATGATCTCGATGGTGTGCCGGTAGATGTCTTCGACGACGGCGGCGTCTTTCGCCGTCCTGCCGATCGCCAGCAGGCCCAGATCGGAATCGAGGATCACGCGCGGCGCCGGGTCGAGCATGGTCAGAGACGCCTCGGAGCGGTATCTGTGCGCTTCGAAATACGCGCGATAGGCGTCGCGATAGGCGTTCACATCTCGGCCGATCAGGGGCAGGCGCCTGGTGCGAATCATGTGATCGGGCGTGGCCGGACCCTGCTGGGACAGCACACCCGCGTCATCGCGGCGCACGAAACCGAGGGCCTGCGAATCGTCCTGTGACGCCACGATCATGGGGGAGCCGGCGATCTGCGAAACCTCCCGGCGCAGCGCCGCCCGCTCGCTGCGCAGCGGGCCGACCAGGGGGGCGGTCTTTGGAAAGGCGATCTGCCAGGCGTTCCGGTCGGCGAGATAGGTTTCAGCGCGGCTCACCAGCGCGATCATGCGCTCATACGACGTCCGCGCATCGTCGCCGAACGAGAAGATGCCATGCTTGAGCAGGATCATGCCGAGCGAACCGCTGTGCAGCGTTTTCGGCAGAATCTCCGCGCATGACCGCGCCAGCTTGAAGCCGGGCATGACATACGGAATGATCACCACGTCGGTCCCGAAGATGTGACGCACCCGATCCGCACCGTCAGGCGTGTTGATCACCGCGATGATGGCGTCGGCGTGGGTGTGGTCGACGAACTTGTGCGGGATCAGGGCGTGCAGGATGGCTTCGACTGAAGGGGAGGGCGCCGACGCATCGGTCATGGCGCAGCGCATGGCGTTGGCCATCGCCCGATCCGAGAGCGCCGGCAGTGTGGCCAGCTCGAGCAGGGCCTGACGGCGTACCGGCGCAAAGCCCGCCGCTTCGATCGTCGCCAGATCCCAGCCGCTGCCCTTCACGTAGAGAATCTCCTCCTCGACGCCGAGCAGGTTTGGCTCGCGGATCTTGACCGAGGTGTTGCCGCCGCCATGCAGGACGAGCGAGGCGTCGCGCCCGAGCAGGCGCGAGGTGTACACGCGCTGCGCGAGATCGCCGAAGAACTGCGTCGCTTCCTTGTCGCGCCAAAGGCTTTGCATTCCGGTGGGCTCCTGGTGGTTGATCGGGTTCCGTGAACGGCACGTTCAGACCATCAATTGTGCAAAGACCGCCGGAAAATTGCCATCACCTCCCGATCAGGCGCCTGTCTTCTGGTAGTACTGCTGTGTCTCGGGCTCCCGCCCGCGCACGATCCGTTGGCCCTTCAGCTCGCCCTTTGTCTCCGTCACCACCGTGTTCTGGCGTTCGCGCCCATCGCGCTCGTAGTAGATCACGACCCAGTCGTCTGTCCTGCCCAGATCGTGGGCCTGTGCCGTGTTCGAGAACAGGGCGGTGAAGTGGTAGCCGTCGCGCTCGTCGTGCAGGATTGGGAGCCACGCCTCGTTCTGCGGGTTGAAGCGGCGCGGCGCGATTTTTTGCAGATTGCCCGCTTCCGCGCGTTGACGGTAGTCGGCATCCACCGCCAGGAGCAGCGCCACCGAGGGGCGATCGGAGCGATCGACGGGCGGTGGCGCCGGTTCCGACGTGCGCTCACGCTGCTGCCGCTGGGCGGAGCGGCTCAACATGCCGGCCAGCGCGTTTCGGATGCCCTCGACGCGCCTCTTTCCGAATCCCTCTATTGATGCCAGCCGACCGTCGTGGGCGGCCTCTTCCAGTTCGGCCAGCGTCTCGACGTCGAGCTGTTCGGCGATGCGGCGCGCCAGTTCCTGCCCGATGCCGGGCACCCGGGTGAAGACGGCGGCCGGCGAGGTCTGAGCCTCCAGGTCGCGCACCAGATCGGACTCGCCGGTCGTCACGAATTCGCGGATGACGGCGGTGATCCCCTCGCCGATGTTCGGGAGTGCCTTCAGCGCATCCAGTTGATCCTGGCGGACATAGTCGGCAATCGCGCTGTCCGTGTCTCGGATGGTCCGGGCTCCGTCCCGATAGGCCCGTATGCGAAAGGGGTTGGCATCCTGTCCTTCGAGGAGTTCGGCAATGTGTTCCAGGAGATCAGCGATAGCGGCATTCGTTGGCTGTGCCATCGTATATCACCTCGCTTGAACCATACTTCATCCCTCATGATAGAGGACCCCGGTTAAGGAGAAATGAGCCGGGTGACCGGGATTTTACGTCCATCTGTAGAAAATATGTGCTAAAATAGAGATCCGGTTATAGGGAAGAGGCAAACGCAGTCATGCCGGTGTGGACGACATCCTGGCGCGAAAAAGTGGATGCGCTGAAGCGTGCGGTCGATCTGCGCGACCTGTTCCTGGAGCGCTACCCAGGGCGTTTCCGACGCTCGGGCCGATGGCTGTACGGCTCATCCCCTTATCGGCGCGATGAGCACCCCAGCTTCGCCGTCAATGAGGATGTCTATATCGACTTCGCCACCGGCGAGCACGGCGACGAACTGGACTTTCTCATGCGCGAGCAGGGCATGACCTTTAGAGAAGCGGTCGAGGCGCTGGAAGCGCGCGCCGGCATCGTGGAGGTATCCCGCCCGCCTGGCCATGCACAGCCGCGGCCTTCACCTCGCCGGGCCGATCCGCCGTCGGCCGCCTGGCAGGAGGTGATGCGGGCCGAATGCCAGCGCGCGCAGGCCTATCTGTTCTCCAACCGACGGGATGCGCGGCGTGCCCTACGCTGGCTGATGGCGCGCGGCCTGAAGCGGACGACCATCCGCCGGGCCGGGCTGGGGTTCAACCCGGCCTGGCGGCAGACGCGTCTGGTCGAGCGCGAGTCTGAGCGGCGGGTCTTGATTGCGCCTGGCGTGGTCATACCCTGCACGGTTGGTGGGGCACTTGGCGCCGTGCACATTCGCACCCTGCCCGACGTGGTGCGTACGGCCGAAGACCTGCCGAAATACCTCTACGTGCGCGGCAGCAAGACGGGCGGCATGTACAACGGCGATGCCCTGGTCGAAGGCTGCACCGTTCTGATGGTGGAGGGCGAGTTCGATGCCCTGCTGGCGCAGCAGGAACTGGGCGAGCAGGCCGTAGTGGTGACCCTGGGCAGCGCCGCCAATCGCCTGCCGCAGCAGTGGCTGGCACGTCTCCAGGCGGCTCGCCGCGTCTACTCGTGCTTTGACAACGACGAGGCGGGGGCGCGGGCGGCGGCGAACCTGGCCACCCAACTGGGCGAGAAACACCGCGCGCTAGCTCTGAAGCAGGGCAAGGATATCACCGACTACGTTGTTCAGTACAAGGGCGATCTGCTCGACTGGTGGCGCGACGAGACATCCCAGGATGTGCCTCCGCCGGTGCAGCTCCCTCTGCTGTGAAGCGATCCACATGGCCGATCAGCGTAAATGGTTCGCCACAAGTTTCGCTATTCTTCCTGAGATCATAGAATTGAAAGCGAGTTTCTGGTCATGACACTTCCCGCGAGGAGGAAACACACATGGCTGTTCTTTCAGGGATCATCTGGCTTCTTATTGGATTGGTGACCTGCTTTTTTGGCAAACGGCTGTACCGCATCGTCTTGGCGCTGGGCGGTTTCTTCCTGGGTTACTATGCCGGGTTGAGTCTGCTCGCCGGCCAGGGAGAACTGACACAGCTCATCGTTGGAGTTGTGCTCGGCGTGATCCTGGCGGTCGTCTTCTACACGCTCTATAACTACGCCTACGCCTTGTTCGGCGCGCTGCTCGGCGCGGCTCTGGCCGCCGTTCTGGCGGAGGCACTGGGCGTTCAGAGCAACATCGTGGTGGTCGTCATCCTGGGGGTCGGAGCGGCCATTGGCGCTGCGATCGGCATCGTGCTGGCGGATTTCATGATCCGCTTGGGGACGTCTTTTGGCGGCGCGATTCAGACGGTTGCCGGCGTAGGTTCTCTGGCGGCGGCCCTGGGCCTCAGCCTGCCGCTCATTGACCTTGCCAACACGGCGCCGGAGGCCGCGGCGAACACCACCGCCGGCATCGTGTCGATCTTCGCGGCGGGCATCCTGGGCGTCATCGGCTATATGTACCAGACCAGTACCGCATCGAAGCCCTAGCGAATTTGCTGCTGCGTCAACCTGTTATCGAAGCACGCGGGCCAGAAGCGTCTGCTCACCGGATTAGGCATGCTGACCGCCGACTTGGGAGTGGATCTGCTCGAACCGGCGACATGGCGAAAATCGGAACAGCCGCTGTTCAGTCGCGATAATGCGGAGGGCGGTTTCGCACCGGGCACAATGGATTCCTCAAGTCGCCTGATGGTCAAGAGGACTGGCTGGTCTACCATGCCTGCGCCGTGGTGGCGCGATTTGAAGAACGCAGCATCACCGCTTCAGCAGATGTCCGCGACCGTCGTGGTTTCGATGATGTCGAGCATGCAGTCGCGGATCCTGGTGAACAGATTCACCAGATTGGGCTCCTTCTCGATCGGCGTGGAGCGGTAGAAATACTTACTCACCGACTCGGTTGGGGCGAGAGGGCCGTCCAGCAGCCGGATCACGTCGGCGAGGGAGATCTCGGAAGCAGGCCTGTTCAAGCGATAGCCGCCATGATGCCCCTTCAGGCTGGCCAGGTACTGCCCGCGCTTGAGTGACAGCAGGATTTGCTCCAGGAACTTCGCAGGGATGCCCTGAGCGGTGGCGATTTCCTCCACCCGCGTAAACGTGTCGGCCGGCTGCCGGGCAAGGTACACCAGCGCAAGCAGGGCGTATTCGCTTCGTGACGTCAGTTTCATACCGGTTCCAACCAGCGGAGAAGACAATAATGACAGCACCATTCTAGCACCAGTTCCGCCCGCTGCATGTTTCACTGGTCGGAGTCCGTATGACGCCCGAGGCGTCAGCACATGCTGAGGATCAGTGAATCATGGATTGCTTAACCTCACCCCGTTTCGCTACGCTCAACCTCCCCTCTCCGTGCGGAGAGGGGCAAAAAAGTCGTTAGGCTTTTTGGGGTGAGGTTGGCTCAAAAACGCAGCTATTGATGGGTCAAGATGAACTTTCGTGATTCACTGAGGATGACTTTTGGCGTCAAGTAGGCGGGACCGCAAAGCTTTGCGGCCCAGCCTGGAACGCTCTTTCAGGCCGGCTGCTGACGTGAAAGCCACGACTCCAGCGCCGGAATGATGTGATAGCCGTCGATTCCCGGGGTATCCACAAGCGCCGTCTGGAAGTAGCTCTGGGCGCGTTCCAGATCGGCACGCTGGAGGGCGCTCAGGTTCAGGTGGGTGGGATCAAGACTGTCCATCATCTGGGCGATCTGGGACGCTGCCTCTATCGACGTGTCCTGCATCGGAAGATCGTGGCGATAGCGGCAGACCAGGGCAAGTCCATAGACCGCCAGGGCGGTGGTTCTGGGGACCAATGCCGACCGGGTGAGTGAGGCTTCGAAAAAGATCTGCGCCGGATCGAGTTGGAACTGGCGGAGGTGCAGAATGCCGAGCCACAGACTGATATTCGGGAGGGCATGGATGAGCCTGAGCTCAGTGGCCTGTCGCTGCGCAAGCAGGAGTTTACCCCTGGCGCGATCGAACTGACTCTTCACCACGTAAAGTGCGCCGATGTTCCACAGGCACCAGTTCATCAGCTCCCCGTGCTGAAGATACTCGGCGACGACACTGCCTTGCGTGAAATAGTCGATAGCGGCGTCGAACTCCCCGCGGCTGTAATTCAGCACGCCCATGTTGATGTAATCGCGCGCCAGACGTTCCGGGCTGTTGAGCATCCGCCCCGCCTGAAGGCTCCGGAGAAAGTGGCCCTCGGCCGGATCGAGTGCTTTGCGCGAGATGTCAATGGTTCCGAAGAAACTTTCGACAAACTGAAGAATGCCCTGAACTCCGAGATCGGAGTCGTAGCCCTCTCGGGCGCGTAACACCTGGGTGACCTGGGTCAGGATGCGCTCGGCCTCGTCGTACTGGCCCAGATGATAGGCCACCACGCCAAGGTTTGCGCGAATCTGGGCTTCGATTCGCCACTGACCATGGGCTGCAACCGCATCCAGCGCGGAGTCAAAACTTGCCTTCGCCGCATCGTATTTTCCGCGCATGATGTACAGACGCCCCAATTCGCTCAGGATATTGCCATAGGCTTCGGTGAACTCAACCTGCTGAGCCAGTTCCCACGCCGACTGATACCACTGCTCGACGGCGTCGTACTGGCCCTGATTGAATATGTTCTCGCCCAGACGAGCCAGCAGATGGACCCGCTCCTGATCGGGGACACCGACTATCGTAAGGGCGTTTTCCAGAAGCTGACCGAGCCGCGCATAGAGGCCGCGGGTCTTAAAGTAACTGAACACCCGATTCAGGGTCGCAACTGCCTGGTCCGGTCGGGCGGGCGGCTGCCGGCCATCGAGCACCATGTCAAACATCTTCAGGAGGTTATTCTGCTCGCGATCCAACGCCGCGAAATCGTCGGCGTGCTGCGATGCGTAGCTCAGGAAGCGCGCGGTGAACGCCTGCCGAGTCGCGCTGAACTGCGACTCGGCCTGGGCCACTCTGTCCTTCATGAACTGGTCGGTGATCGGGTGCATCCCCCAGCGGGGCTCCGCTGCGGACAGCGGCTGGAGCAGGCCCAGCTTGACCAGTCGGGCAATCTTCTCTTGCAGTCTCTCCGGCTTCATCGGAAAAGCCAGCGCAGCAATGGCGACGATGTCTTCCAGGCCGGCGCCCCTGGCCGCGTCGAACAGGCTGAAGGCATAGAGGACATTTCGCTCATCCGGCAGGAGCTGGTACCACAGCCAGTTCAGGATGACGTCGTAGTTCTCAACGGCCGTCTGAAGGGTCCATCCCCCCTCGAACTGCTGCGAGAGCGCCTTGACGAACGCCGTGAGCTGAAAACGCTCGTCGCGCAGGAACCCGATCAGCCACCGCATGGCCAGCGGCAGCCCGCCGGTGATTCGGGTCACCGCCTCGTAGACACCGCTGTCGACATTGCTGATCTGCGGGACCTGTTCCGCCAGATAGGCGTGCACACGGTCCTGGGAAAACCCTTCAAGCTCGATCGGGTAGTGACGGTCTCCCGGCAGGGAGCGAGCGACCAGAATCAGTTCGGTCTGCTCGAACAGATCGCAAATCCCATGGACGAACTCCGCATCGGACAGACGAAAGGCGGTCGCGTCGTCGACGATGACCAGGGTCTGCCCTTCGTGAACAACCTGCTTGAAACGGCGCTGTCGCACGGCATAGGGGAGGGCGCGCAACTGCTGAAAGCGAAGCTGATCGAGCGCGTCATTCAGCAGCGTCTCGAAGTCGGTCTCGGCCGTCACCTTGATCAGCACGATCTCGATTCTGGGCTGTGCCTGACGCACGAGCGAAGCAACCTGCTCGATGAACTGCGACTTTCCCGCGCCGGGTAGACCGGTCAGGCCAATCACCCGCGGGGTGTAGGACTCGACGAGCCGCTCGACCAGATCCAGCGTCTGCTGCCGGCGGCTGTAGGCGCCGTCGGGGAGCAGCGTCGCGGCGTTGACTTGGCTGACGGTGTGGAGTCGCAGAAGAAGCAGTGAGGGGGCCTTGTCGCTGTCGATGACTTCTCGCCAGGTTTCGACATCGGTGCCGAAAAACGTGGGCTCTTCATCCTGGTATCGCTGAAGCTGCGCGAGAACCTGCTGGGCGGCGGAATTCAGACGGAGGGTCAGCGCCAGCCACATCAGGTATTGCAGCGGAACGAAACCGGCATTCAGACTGTTCTGCCACATTTCGGCAATCTGCTTCGCTCGAGCCAGTTCCCCGCGGTAAATGTGAGTCTGAACCAGGCGCTCAAGAAGTTGATGCCGCAGGTCCGCCAGGGCCTGCTGGCGCTGCTCGTGCCACAGCGCCAACGCATCGCTGTCGAAGGTCATGTCATTGAGAAAGTGATCCTGGTAGAGATCAAGCGCGGCCAGTACGGCCGATTCAACCTCCATGTCCGAACTGTGCTCCGGTTGGGCGAGAACCTGTCGAGCGCGCCCTGAGAATTCGTGAACATCCACCCACACATGGGCGCGCGCAAACTGGAGGCTGCGCTGGCCCGGAGCCTGCGCCGGAAACAGCTCCACTGGGAAGCCCGCTTCTCGCAGAGCCCGGTTGAGCCAGTGCAGTGCTTCTCGCAGTCTCTGAGAGGCGCTGCCTTCTCCGAACAGCAGGGCGTTCAACGAGTCGCGCTGGTAGCTTTCCTGCCATTGCTCGGCGGTGTAGATCAGGAGGTGCAGCGCATCTTTCCGATGGAGAGGGAGCGGCTTTCCATCGAGAGTGATGACCGGTTGCTCGGCAAGCAGGCGAAGAACGATCTGCAAGATAACCCCTCCTAACATCAGTGTTACATAGTAACCGGTTTCAGGCCGGATGAACGGTGATCATGGACTTTTGGCCCAGAGCGCATCTGATGGAATACCGAAAACAAACACGCAGTATTGAGGTCGGCGGACGCGAAAAATCGCGTCCCTACATTACATGCCATGTTGAGCGTAGGGACGGCATTCTTGCCGTCCGCCGAAATCATACGAACCGGAACTCGTTTGTCCGTGAGAACTGTCTTCGCCCTCCCTCAAGCAGGCGGGCACATTGGCCCGCCCCTACGGGAAGCTGCGTGAGTATTGCGACAGCCTCAGTGAATCACGAAAGTTCACCTCGACCATCAATAGCTGCGTTTTTGAGCCTACCTCACCCCAATAATCGAGCGGATTTTTTGCCCCTCTCCGCTTGGAGAGGGGCGGTTGAGCGCAGCGAAACGGGGTGAGGTTAAGCAATCCGTGATTCACTGAGCCTGCACACACGAAAACCCACATGAGTCGGGACCACGCCAGGATCTGACACAACGCCGACACAACGCCAGACCTGATTTACTGGTACTTGAGCGCATTTGCCGAATGGCCGCTGCCCAGGTAGGAGACCACCATGACCATCACTCGCCAGTCCCAACCCTCAAACGACAAGCCCGCCCGCGTGGACGTCTTCGAGGCGCAAGGGATCAATCCCTATCCGCATTCCTATGAGCGATCGTGTGCCTTGATCGATGTGCATCAGGACTACGGGTACGCCGATGGCGATGGCGAAGAGACCACTCTGCGTTTGATGGGCCGTGTCGTGGGCATACGAGCGGTGGGCAGGAATGTTTATGTCCGACTCGAGGATCGCGATTCCAGTCTCCAGTTCTTCCTATCCGTGAATCACATGAGTCACTACGAAATAGTTCAATTCACGCAGCTCGTGGAGCGCGGCGACTGGGTTGGTTTTCTGGTCGACCGTCTCTACCGCACCACGGACATGGACCTGACCGCGCTGGTGCAGCAATGGACGATGCTCGCTCCAGTGGTCGAGTCTCTGATGCCAGACACGACGGCGGCTGTGGCCGCGCACGCGGACAGCGCCGTGCGCCTGGCCGGCGACCGTCAGGCGCGCCGGCGTTTCATCATGTACAGCAAAACACTGCGCATGCTGCGGCGAACCCTGGAGGATGACTACGGTTATCTGGAAGTGAAGACACCCCCTTCGATTCCGGCAGTCCAAACGGGCCGGGTGGGGCAGACCTTCTGGAACCGGTCCACAGGCAGCCGCCAGAACGGTTTCTGCCCGAATCGCGATGCGCAGGCTTACCTGGCCGATCGCCTGATAGGCGGCCTGGACGCTGTATACGATATCGTGACGGTACCCTCCAACGCGATGGGGGAAACCAACACCATGGAGGATCGTTCGCCATCAGACGCAGATCATATCCTTCAGTGTGCCCTGGCCCCGGCCGACATCAATGACATGATGTCGCTTGTGGAACGACTGGTCACCGATGTGGCCGATGTCGTCCGCGATGTGGCCGTCGCGACGCCTGCGACGGACCGCGGTGCGCCCTTCGAGTCGATGGCGCTCCAGCTTGGTCTGCATTGGCGCCGTCGAAGTCTGATCGCGCTGGTGCAGGTTGAGACCGGTTACGACTTCACGACCGTGGAGTCCGTTCAACAGGCGGTCGAGATCGCCGGCGCGGTCAGCGTCTACGCGCGTGACTGCGACACCGTCGGCGCCGTGGCCGTGCGCATTGCCGAGCAGCTCGTCTATCCCCAACTGCGCGAACCGACCTTCCTGGTGGATTATCCGTATACGGAGTTTCCGCAGGCCAAGCCGGACCGGCATTTGCTGGCGCTGGCCGAAATGGCGCGGCTGTTTGTGAACGGCGCCGACTTTGGCATGGTGTATACCGTAGAGAACGATCCACGCCACCCCGGACTGGGGCGAGTCACACCGGTCTCGGCGCGAACCCCCGGCTTGCTCCCTGCGAGTGAAATGTCGTATGGACTGCCACCTGCCGGCATGTTGTGCATCCATATCGACCATCTCCTTGCGCTGCTGGGAGGGTGAGCGATCTTCGCGAGCGCGGCGATGATCTCGTCTGACGGGTTGGCGGCGTAGGGGCGGGCCCGCGTGTCCGCCATAGGCATTACCTTTAGCGCGGATTCACCCCTCACCCCCTGGCCCCCTCTCCCACGCAAGCGGGGAGAGGGGGAATCGGACGCGAAACAATCGCAAGCAAGCAGCATGTTTGCTCCCCTCCCCGACGGAAAACGTCGTCATTCTCACCTAGTCACGAGTTCTTGTGCCGGCGCGCGGAGGCCAGCAGCCTGTCGATAGCGCGCATATTCTCGACGGCATCCTGCGCCGGGAAGCGCGGCGCACGCCCAGTGAGGAGCGCGTCGGCGAAATCCTCGGCCATCAACTGGTACTGCTCGGCCGGCGGTAGCGTGTATTCGCTGTACTGGTCGCCGCGCCAGTGCCGGATCAGCGTCTCCTGTCCATGCGGGACAAACGCTTTCTCGACCACGATCCGCCCCTCGGAACCTCGCACCTCATAGGTGTTGGTGTAGTGCGCGCGCAGGCTGGCGTCGATATGGCCGACCACGCCGCTGGGGAATTCCAGAACTCCGGCGATGACCTCGTCCACATCGCCCCCGCCAAAACGGGCCAGGGCTTCGCCGCGCATCGGTTCTTCGCCGGTGATGAGCCGCAGCGCATTGATGCAGTAGCAGCCGACATCCATCAGCGCGCCGCCTGCGAGACTCCCCTGCAAGCGGATGTCATCCTCGCGGCTGATGGCGAAGGAGAAGGCCGCCGACATCAGACGAATGGCGCCGATTTCCCCGGCGGCGATCAGGTCGAGCACGCGCTGGTGCTGCGGGTGGAAGCGATACATGAAGGCTTCGGCAAACAGGAGATTCCGGCTGGCGAAGGCATCGACGATCGCCTGGGCTTCGGCGGCGTCGCTGGCGAGGGGTTTCTCACACAGCGTCGGCTTGCCCGCCTCGGCGCAGAGGAGGCTCCAGCGGGCGTGTTCGCTGTTGGGCACGGAGATGTAGATGGCGTCGATGTCAGGCGCGGCGATCAGTTCCTCGTAGTGGCCATACGCGGTGGGAATGCCCGTCCTCGACGCAAATTCTTTCGCTTTGTCGAGAGACCGGCTGGCGACGGCTGCGACCTCGCCATTGCGCGATGCCTGCATGGCGGGGATGACGCGCTTCTCGCCAATTTTCGCCGTGCTCAGAATGCCCCACCGGATTTTGCTCGCCATATCGCCCCGTCCTTCCACCTGTGTTCCCGAATATGAGAGAAGTCTTGTGCCCAAAGGGTCCTGACAATATACAATACGATTGCGCTTACGACGACTACAGCTCAGTGAACATGGCCAACGCTGCCCTCGGCCGGCTCGATGGCGGCGCCCACGACCTGATCCTTGCGACGGCGAGACCTCAGCGCTTCCCGTCGATTGGACGACGAACAGAAACGTGGCTGGCGCTCAAGCGCGGCATGTCCGGAGATCAAGAGAACTGCTTCAGGAGAGATTTTGATGACTGAACAAATTCCTTTCCAGAAAATCATGGTGCCTCTGGACGGATCAAGATGGGCAGAAAAAGCGATTCCGCACGCGGAGCAGATCGCTCGTGGCGGGGGCGAGCTGATGCTTGTCCACATCTATCAGCGGGCGGGTTCGGAATTCCTCAGCGATGCTGTCATCGCGGGCCAGACGAGCCACCTGGATGAGGCGCGCCGGCGGGCTGAGGAGTATGTCAAAGGGCTGCGCAGCCGGATCAGCAGCCAGAATCTGAAGGTCAGCGCTCACGTCCTGGAAGGCGGGAATGCCGCGCAACGGATTTGCCAGTTCGTGAATGATGAAGACATTGATGTCGTGGTGATGCCCTCTGCAAGCCACCACAACCTGGCACGCATTCTGTTGGGGGATCTGACGAGCAGGGTGGGCGGATGTGTGAATGCCTGCCTGCTTCTGGTCAGAGGCTCGCTGGCAGCGGAGTGGGACGCTGAATCCCGCAAGACGCTGATCGAACGGGGCGAAGCGGCCGGGACACCCCAACCTGCCGAGTCCGCTGGAAAAGGCGTACCGGACACTGCGAGCTTACTGGATCACCTGATTGCACTTCGCGATGCGGGTGTCTTGAGCGTCGAGGAATTCGAGGCGAAGAGCGACGAAGTACAGAAGCGTCAAGATTCATCCGACAGGTGACGAGTCTGGCTGCGCCAACGCGTTGGAGAGCCGCAAGCAGGTCAGGCAACGCCCAACCTGCGCGGTTTCTTCTATGCTGGGGATTTGGTCAGAGGCCGCTTGACTTGCCGGCGACTCAGCCGTCCGGGTAGAGCGTGTCATGCAGCGTGCTCAACAGGGTGCCCTGATCGTCGTCGCCGCTCAATTCCCAGAACATCACGCCGCCCAGCCCGTTGTCGATCACGTAGTTCGCCTTGACACGCATAGATTCCGGATCGTCGTAGGTGATCATGATGCCGGTTTCCGGGCTGTAGAGCCAGGGCACCTGCGCGCGTTCATCCCAGAAACGCTGATAGTCGGGCACGTAGTTCTCGGCCAGGTCCTGGTACTCGAAGTTGCCCACTTCCCAGGTGCCGACCGGGATTTCGGAAAACGGCTGGTGCAGGCCGTTGTTCTCCGACCCGACGCCACCCCACCCGCGCCCGTAGAATGGCACGCCGATCACCAGCTTGTCCGCCGGGATGCCGAGGGCAAGGTAATCCTGGATTGCCGTATCGGTGCTGGTGCTTTCGGGCGGCGGATCGGCCGAGTCATACAACGGAGCGTTGAATCCGGTTTGCTCCGAATAGATCCCGGCCATGTCATACGTCATGACGTTGATGAAGTCGAGGAGGGGTTCGATGCGCGACCAGTCCAGCGGTTCGTACTTGTCTCGACCGGCGCCGGCCGCGATCGTGAGCAGGTAATGGCGGCCGTTCTCCTCGCCCAGTCGATCCAGTTCTCCGCGCAGGGCTTCCAGCAGCAGAATGAAGTTCTCAGGGTCTTCAGCACGTTCCCGGTTGAGCATATGCCCGCCGCCGGTCGGATATTCCCAGTCGATGTCGAGGCCGTCGAAGCCATACTGAAGCATGAGCGCCGCACAGGTCTCGGCGAAGCGTTCGCGCGTCTCGACCTCGGCGGCGACATCCGAGAACAGCGCCGACCAGTTCCAGCCGCCAATTGAGAGCAGAGTCTGCAACTGCGGATTCTGCGCCTTCAGGACGAGGTTGATGTAGCCAAAATTGCCTTTGTAGGGCGCGTCCGAGGGAAGACCTTCGTATGGGATGGTCGTGTCGGCAGAGGCATCGCCCAGAATACAGCCGCGCTGCGGATTGAAATTGGCAAAGGCATAGTTGAGATGCGTGAGCTGATGTGCGGGAATGTCGGTCGCCATGTAAGCGCGCGCATAGACTCCCCATGACGGGAAATACCCGATGATGCGTCGGGGCGTGTCCGCCGACGGTGACTGGGCATCGACCCAGCCGATCGACAGCGCCAGGAGTAAGGACAGGGCAGCAATCGTCATCTTCATGGTCTTGACCTCGACCGCATCACAAACACTGCCAGGAGTATACCCTAAGCTCGCCGTCGTTGCGTGCGGCCCCCACGACTTCCCCGATCACGAACGGAGCAGACGACTTCAGCAGCACTCCTGTATGAACAGCCCACTACTCACTCAGTGAGTTGATAAACGTCATTTTGTTGGAGTGATAGACGACAGACAGGCCATAAGTTGTCGCGTGTTAGATTCAGGTTGACCCATGGTATGCCATGGTCATGTCCTTATGCAAAATGGTGTCCATCTCGGACAATACTTAGTCAGGAGCTCGCATCAATGCAAAAACGAACGTTTTTTATCAACGGCGTCAGCAAGACGGCGGTCATCGACCCCGAAGCCAGCCTGGGCGATTTCGTACGCAAGCAGCTTCTGATGACCGGCACGAAGGTATCGTGCAATGACGGTCACTGCGGCGCCTGCTCGGTCATCGTCAACGGCAAGCTGACATTGGCCTGCATCACCAAGATGAGCCGCGTGCCGGATGGCGCTCAGATCGTCACCATTGAGGGCATCGGGCAACCGGGCAAGCTGGATCCCATCCAGGCCGCAATCATGATGCATGGCGCGACCCAGTGCGGTTTCTGCACGCCGGGGTTCGTCGTCTCGGCGAAGGCCCTGCTCGACAAGAATCCCAGCCCGAGCCGCGAAGAGGTTCGCGTCTGGTTCACGCAGCACCATAATGCCTGCCGCTGCACCGGGTACAAGCAGATCGTGGATGCGGTGATGGATGCCGCCTCGGTGCTGCGCGGCGAGAAGTCGATGGAAGCGCTGTTCTATCAGATGCCGGCCGACGGCAAAATCTGGGGCGGCAAGTATCCGCGCCCGACCGCCGAGCAGAAGGTCACCGGCACGCTCGACTTCGGCCAGGATCTGGGCCTCAAGATGCCGCTGAACACCCTTCAGCTTGCGCTGGTACAGGCCAAGGTCTCGCACGCCAACATCCTGTCGATCGACACCTCCGAAGCCGAGAAGATGCCCGGCGTCTTCAAGGTTGTCACGCACAAGGATGTCCAGGGTCGGAACCGCATCACCGGACTGATCACCTTCCCGACGAACAAGGGTGATGGGTGGGATCGTCCCATTCTGTGCGATAGCAAGGTGTTCCAGTATGGCGATGCCATCGCCATCGTCTGCGCCGACACGGCCGAACAGGCCAGGGCTGCCGCTGAGAAGGTCAAAGTGGAACTGGAAGTGCTGCCGGCCTACATGAGCGCGCCCGAAGCGATGGCCCCGGATGCCATCGAAATTCACCCCGGTACGCCCAACGTCTACTACGAGCAGAAGATTGCCAAGGGCGACGATACCGCGCCGATCATGGACAGCGCGCCGTACGTGGTCGAGGGCAGCTTCTACCTCCAGCGCCAGCCACACCTGACCATCGAGTCGGATATGGGCTTCGCCTATTTCGATGAGCAGGAAAACCTGACGATCCACAGCAAGTCGATCGGCCTCTACCTGCACCATGCCATGATCGCTCCCGGCCTCGGCATCGACCCGGCCAAGCTGCGTATGGTCCAGAACCCGGCCGGCGGCACGTTCGGCTACAAGTTCTGCCCGACGATGGAAGCGCTGCTGGGCGTCGCCTGCATGGCCACCCAGCGTCCCGTCTATCTGGAATACGACTATCAGCAGTACATGCAGTACACCGGCAAGCGTTCGCCGTTCTTCGCCGACATCAAGATGGCCGCCGACAAGGATGGCAAGATCGTCGCCATGGAAACCGACTGGTCCGTCGATCACGGCCCGTATTCGGAATTCGGCGACCTGCTGACGCTGCGCGGCGCGCAGTTCATGGGCGCGGGCTACCACATCCCGAACATTCGCGGCAACGGGCGCACGGTCGCCACCAACCATGTGTGGGGCGCTCCGTTCCGCGCTTACGGCTCGCCGCAGGCGTTCCTCGCTTCGGAAAGCCTGGTGGATGAACTTGCGGAGAAGATGGGCATCGACCCGCTCGAATTCCGCTATGCCAACGTCTATCGTCCCGGCTCGACAACCCCCACCGGGCAGGCGCCGGAAGTCTATCCGTTCCCCGACATGCTCGATAAGCTCCGCCCGCTGTATCTGGCCGCCAAAGAGAAGGCCAAGGTCGACTCGACACCGGAGAACAAGAAAGGCGTCGGCATCTCCATCGGCGTGTACGGCTGCGGTCTCGACGGCGTGGACGCGGCGGAAGTCCGCGTGGAACTGACGAGCGAGGGTGTCTCCGTCTTCGCAACATGGCAGGATCACGGTCAGGGCGCGGACATGGGCGTGCTCGGCACGGCCCACAAGGCGCTGGAACCGATCGGCGTGCGTCCGGACCAGATCAAGCTGGTTCTGAACGACACGGCCACTGCGCCGAATGGCGGTCCCTCTGGCGGCAGCCGCAGCCAGTTGGTCATCGGCAACGCCATCAAGAACGGCTGCGAGCAGCTCGTCGAAGCGCTCCGTAAGCCGAGCGGTGGCTTCCGTACCTACGCCGAAATGGTCGACGAGAAGCTCCCCGTGTCGTTTGCCGGCAAGTGGGCCGCGGCGGCCAACGTCGGCTGCGATGAGAATGGTCAGGGCAAGCCGTTCGCCGTCTACATGTACGGCGTGTTCATGGCCGAGGTCAACGTCAACACCAAGACCGGCAAGACGACCGTCGAGGGCCTGACGGTGATGGCCGATGTCGGCAAGATCAACAACCAGCTCGTGGTCGATGGCCAGATCTATGGCGGCGTCGCCCAGGGTATCGGCCTCGCGCTCTCCGAAGACTTCGAAGACATCGAGAAGCACAGCACGATGCTCGGCGCAGGTATTCCGTACGCGCGGGATATCCCCGACAAGTTCGACATCTACTACTTCGAGAACGAGCGCGTGGACGGCCCATTCGGCGCAGCGGGCGTCGGCGAGCTTCCGCTCACCTCTCCGCATGTGGCGATCGTGAACGCCATCTACAACGCGACGGGTGTCCGCATCCGTCACCTGCCTGCCCGTCCGGAGAAGGTCCTGAAGGGTTTGCAGGAGCTCCAGCCTGAACCTGTCTAGGGAATGCCGGGCGATAATTCATCCTGAGTGAAGAGACGAACGGCACTTTGAGCAATCGAAGTGCCGTTCATCCTTTTGCACGCACGCGGCTAGCCACTGGGTGAATAGGCCGCCGCGATATGGGCATCAGCCCTGGCGGACCTTGGAGCATGGATCAAAAAGAACTTCGCGAAATTGAAGCAAAATGCATTCAGGAATGCGCGCCTGCCTGCACCTCATCCTGCCCCACCCACGTCGATGTGAAGACGATGCTGGCGGAGGTCGCCAAAGGGGATTTTTCCGCGGCCCTCCGCACCTACCGGAAAGCCGTCCCCTTTCCGGGCATCATCGGCCGGCTGTGCGATCAACCCTGCCAGGATGTCTGCCTGCGGCGCGAAAGCGGCGGCGCGATCGCCATACGCGATCTGGAACGGGCTGCCGTGACTTATGGCCAACAGCTTGAAGAAAAATCACGCCCTCTCCCCAAGCGGAGAGGGCATGTCGCCGTCGTCGGCGGCGGGATCAGCGGTCTGTCGGCGGCTTACGAACTGGTGCGCAAGGGCTACGCGGTCACCATTTTCGAGACCGGCAGCGTCCTGGGTGGCAGCCTGTGGCGCATCGACCGGGATTATCTGCCCGCCCGGGTGATCACCGACGACCTGGAGATGATCGAGCGACTGGGCATCGACGTGCAGTTGAATACGCCCATCCCAGGTCCCATCGCTGAACTGCGTCGCGAGCACGAGGCGGTTTATCTGGCGATCGGCGCGCTGACCGAAGCGCATTTCGACGATCTGGAGAGAGACGAATACGGTTTCGTCAAAACCGACGCGGTAACGCTGGAGACCAGCGTGCCGGGGGTATTCGCCGGCGGCGGCATGCGCTGGGGCAAAGACATGCGGTCGTCGATTACCTCGATCTCCGAAGGGCGGCGCGCAGCGATTTCCATCGACCGCCATCTGCAGCGCGTCTCGCTGACCGCCTCACGCATCAACGAGGGATCGTACAAGTCGTGTCTGTACACCAACACTGCCGGAATCGTCTCCGAGCTGGTCACCCAGGAGGGCAACGGTTGGTACTATGACCGTGACGAAGCCATGCGCGAAGCCTCCCGCTGCATTCAGTGCGAATGTATGGAATGCGTCAAGGCATGCGAGTACCTCAAGCACTACGAGCGCTACCCGCGCCGTTACGTCCGCGAGATTTACAACAACCTGTCGATTGTCAAAGGGACGCGCTACGCCAACACCTTCATCAATTCGTGCAGCCTGTGCGGCCTGTGCGGCGAGCTGTGCCCGGAAGATCTCGACATGGGCGAGGTCAACCTCGCGGCGCGACAGAGCATGGTGGAGCAGGGGCGCATGCCCGCTTCGGCGTTCGACTTCGCGCTGCGCGAGATGGCGTTCAGCAACAGCGACCATTTCTCTCTGGTCCGCAACGCCCCTGGCACGTCGGCCAGCGATTATGTCCTGTTCCCCGGCTGTCAGTTGTGCGCCTCATCGCCACAGCATGTTGAAGCGGTCTACGCGCATTTCCGCGACCGCCTCGCTCAGGCCGATGTCGGGCTGATGCTGGGCTGCTGCGGTGCACCGGCAAAGTGGGCCGGCGACTCCGCTCTGTTCGAGCGCACGACCGCCCACTGGCGGGAGGCACTGAAGCAAATGGGCGACCCGACCGTCATTCTGCCCTGCCCGAGCTGCTACCAGACCTTCAAGACCACCCTTCCGGATGTGCAGATTGTCTCGCTCTGGGAAGCATTGGAGCAGGTTGGGCTGCCGGAAGGTGTTCAGCCGGTCGCGCAAAGAGTCGCAATACACGACCCCTGTTCGGCGCGGCGCGAGCGCCCGATGCAGGACAGCGCTCGCCGCCTCGCCGAGCGGTTGGGCTGCACGATCGAAGAACTGCCCCTGAGCCGCGAAAAGACGGTATGCTGTTCCTATGGCGGTCACATGTGGCTGGCCAACCCGGAGATAGCGAAGAAGACGGTCAAGCGCCGCATCGACGAATCGACGGCCGATTACCTGACCTACTGCGCCATGTGCCGCGACTTCTTCGCCAACCAGGGCAAGCGTGCGCTGCATCTGCTGGATTTGGTTTACGGGACGCCCGACGATTGTGCGGCGCGGCCCAACCCCGGCTGGTCGCAGCGGCGCGAGCACCGTGTGCAGCTCAGACGCCGCTTCCTGATCACGATCTGGGGAGAAGAGATGGACGATGCAGCACCCTACGAATCGATCCGCCTGGTTGCATCGGACGAGGTCCGCGCCCTGCTGGAGCAAAGGCTGATCCTCACCGAAGATATCCAGCGGGTCATCGAGTATGCCGAGAGGACGAAGCGCCGCCTGCGTAGCCCGAAGACGGGGCATTTCCTGGCCTACTACAAGCCGCACACGGTGACTTACTGGGTCGAATACCTGCCGCAGGACGACGGATATGTCGTATTCAACGCCTACAGCCACCGGATGGACGTGCCTGGCAGCGATTTGCCTGGCAGTGTTGCCCCGAAGGACACGGGGACAGCGCCATCATGACCACACATACCGGCTTTTCGCCAGAAGAATCGCCCTGGATGTGCGGCCAGTGCGACCTGCCGCTGCAGCTCTCGTCGGTGGAGGTCGGCTACATGGGCAATGCTTTCCCGGTCGAACTGTGGAAGTGCCCGAAGTGCGGTCTGGTCTTCGTCCCCGAGGCGCTGGCGCTTGGCAAGATGGTCGATGTCGAAAAACAGCTTGAGGACAAATGACCGTGACGGGCGAGCACCTCCTGCTGTATGAACAGCCTCCGCTCCTGCGCATTGCTGGGGACGCCATTCGCCCTGGCGGCCTGGATCTGACCGATCGGGCGATGTCGCTCTGCGCGCTGGAGCCGGGCGCGTGGGTGCTCGATGCCGGCTGCGGCCAGGGTGCGACCGTCGAGCATCTGGCGTCGCGTTATCGGCTGCGGGCCGTCGGCGTCGATCCGTCCGCCTTCCTGCTCCGCGCCGGACTCGAGCGTGCGCCGTCGGCCCCTCTCATCCAGGCGGTGGGTGAGGCGCTGCCGGTCGCTTCCGACTTGTTCGCGGCCGTATTCGCGGAGTGCACCCTGTCGCTGATGGATCGTGAGCGGGCGCTGGCCGAATTTCACCGGGTTCTGCATGACGACGGGTGGCTCATCCTGACGGACATGTACGCTCGCGACCCGGCCGGTGCGGCGGAACTACGCCATCTCCCCGTCCGGTCCTGCGTCGCCGGAGCCGTCTCTCGCGAGGAGCTGATCGCCAGCGTGACCGCTCACGGCTTCTCGGTCCGCCTGTGGGAGGATCACACCGACGCGCTCAAGCGCTTCGCAGCCCGGCTGATCTGGGAACATGGGTCGCTCGCCAATTTCTGGCAGTGCGCCGCCCAGACCGACGGCAGCGTGCTGGACGGCGCGGTGACCCTGTCCCGACCCGGATACTACCTGATGATCGCCCAAAAGAGCCGAGACTGAAGTTCAAGACCAGGAGCGCGCGGATGGACGACTATGTGGCTGAACGCATGCGGGAACTCAAGAACCAGGGCTTCTTTTGCAGCCAGATTCTGATGATCCTCGGCCTGGATCTCCAGGGCAAAGAAGATCCCGCGCTCATCCGGGCGATCCACGCGCTGGCCGGCGGCCTGGGCTTCAGCGGTGAGACCTGCGGCGCACTGACCGGCGGCGCGACGCTTCTCGGCCTGTACGCCGGGAAGGGGACGCCCGAAGAGCAGGAAGACCTGCGCCTCAACTTCATGGTCGAGGATCTGGTGAAGTGGTTCAAGGAAGGCTATGGCCGGGATTATGGCGGCATTCGCTGTGAAGAGATCCTGGCCGGCAACCCCAGCAATGTCGGCATTCGCTGCCCGCTGATGGTCGCCGGAACCTTCCAGAAGGTCAAAGAACTGCTGGTGGAAAACGAGTTCGACCTGGCCGGCCGCGATGACGACTGAACGCGAACGGGTCCTCTCCAGCACCGAAAGCGTCTGCCCGGTCTGTCTGGCGCGGCTCGACGCGCAGCGGGTGCAGATCGACGACGAGGTGTACCTCGTCAAGACCTGCCCCGACCATGGCACCTTCCGCACCATCGTCTGGCGAGGATCGTCGCCGGCATTCGCCGACTGGGCGCGTCCGAAAATCCCATCTCATCCGGCCCATCCGTTCACTCCGGTCAACCAGGGCTGCCCGTTTGACTGCGGTTTGTGCCCGGACCACCGGCAGCAGACCTGCACAGCACTGATCGAGGTCACGCACTTGCAGTTCGACGGCGTCGACGACGAGATCATGCAGACCATCCGCGGCGTGCGCCAGTTGGAGCGCAAGCGCGCCGCCATCGCCCACTGCGCCGAGGCCGATCTCGGCGTGGTGCTGGTCCCTGTGCTCGTGCCGGGTGTCAACACCCACGGCCTCGGCGCGATCATCGACTTCGCCCTTGAACACTTTCCCACGGTGCGCGGCGTTCACTTTCAACCGGTCACTTACCTGGGACGCTTTCCCCAACCCCCGGCCAACGACGACCGCATGACCATCCCCGAGGTGATCCGCCTCATCGAAGCGCAGACAGGTGGCCGTTTGCGTGTGGAGAACTTCACGACATCCGGGTGCGAAAACGCTCTGTGCTCGCTGCACGGCAATTTCGTCGTCATGCCCGATGGCAGTCTGCGTCCCTGGATCAACCAGCAGCAGAATACGAGCTGCTGCACGCCGCAGCCCGCCGCGCTGGGCGCAGAGAAGACGCGCCAGTTCGTCGCCCAGCACTGGTCGGCCCCGCCGGCCTCGAGCGGTATGATCGCGCTCGACAGCATCGGCGGCAGCGCTTCCGGCGGCACCAACAGCGGCCCGGCCTTCGGCGAATGGGATACCTTCCTGGCCCGCACGAAGACCCATACCTTCTGCATTTCGGGGATGGCTTTCCAGGACGCCTGGAACCTGGACCTGGAACGTCTGCGCGACTGCTGCATCCACACCGTCAGCCCGGACGGACGCATCATCCCGTTCTGCGCCTACAACCTGACCGACCAGAGCGGGCGGGCGCTGTATCGCGGCCAGAGTCTTGTGACCGAGGCCAGCCTATGAGCGCCATCGCATGAGGCGAACGCCGCTGGAGCCGTGGATTGCCGCCAAGATCGGGCGCGCCGGAGAGCCGCTGACTCGCGCCGATCTGGAAGCCTACCAGGGCCGCACCCTGGCCGAGACGGTCGCCTGGGCGCGGGCGCGCAGCGGCTTCTACCGGCGTCTGCTGGCCGATCTGCCGGAGGTCGCCGGGCTGGCCGATCTGCACCATCTCCCCTTTACCACGGCGGACGATCTGCGGCGCGAACCGCTTCAGTTCGTGTGCGTCTCGCAGGACGACATTCAGCGAGTCGTTACCCTGGACACCTCGGCCACGACCGGCAGCCCGAAGCGTCTCTACTTCACGCGGGCCGACCAGGAACTCACCATCGACTTCTTTCACCATGGCATGATGACGTTCACCGAACCCGGCGACCGCGTGCTGATCCTCCTGCCCGGCCAAACTCCCGGCAGCGTCGGCGACCTGCTGGCCACCGCGCTCGGCCGCTTCGAAGCGGTCCCGGTCAAGTTCGGGCCGGTCACAGAACCGACGGCCGTCATCGACGCTATCCGGCGCGAGGCGATCGACGTGATCGTCGGCGTGCCGGTGCATCTGCTGGTGCTGGTCCGTCGGGAGCCGGCGCTGCAACTGCGCAGCGTTCTCTTCGCCACCGACCATGCCCCCGATCCGACGCGCCAGGCGCTGGAGTCTCGCTGGGGCTGTTCGGCCTTCGACCATTACGGCATGACCGAAATGGGCCTGGGTGGCGGCGTGGAATGCGAGGCTCGCCGCGGCTATCATCTGCGCGAGGTCGATCTGCTCTTCGAGGTCGTCGATCCGCAGACCGGCGAGCCTTTGCCCGACGGAACCTACGGCGAGATCGTGTTCACCACCCTCACCCGACGCGGCATGCCTCTGATCCGCTACCGTACGGGCGACTGGGGCCGCTTCCTCCCCGGACCCTGCCCGTGTGGGACATGCCTGCGCACCCTGGAACGGGTGGCGGCGCGGGTGAGCGGCCGTCTGCGTGTCGGAAACGCACTGCTCACCATCGCCGATCTGGACCGCGCCCTGTTCCAGGACGAGCGCGTCCTGAATACTGCCGCGGCTATCGTCTATGAGGGCCTCCGGGAACGTCTGGACCTGACCGTTCAGCGAAGGGACCGATCCCTCGACGCCGATGGGGTCCATGCGCTGCTGGCGCCCGTGCCCGGCTTGTCCTCGCTGCCGGCCGCCATCACCTTTGTGGATCACGTCCCGCTCACCATGGCGAAGCGCGTCCTGGCCGACCGGCGAGGAACCTCTCATGGCTAAGCGGCGCCAGGCCAGCAGTATTTCCCCGGAATACGTCATCCTGGGTATGCTCGACCAGAAGCCGGCGCACGGCTACGACCTGCATGAACGCATTGCTCAGCAGTTGGGACAGATCTGGACGATCAGCCTCAGCCAGGTTTACAACCTGCTCAGCAGGCTGGAGGGTGGGCGGCTGATCGTGGGAATCCTGCAGGAGCAGGAGCGAGCGCCGGCGCGCCACCTCTTCACCATAACTGCGCTGGGACGAAAGCACCTGGAGGATTGGCTGGTCCGCCCGACAGAACCGAGCGTCCATGCTATTCGTGTTGAGTTCCTCACGCGCCTGTATTTTGTGCGCACGGCCACCCCGGAGCGGGTCGATCCCCTTTTTGAGAGGCAGATCGTCCGCATCCGCGACGCAGCGGCACGGATGCAAGCTGCCCTCGACCGACTGCCGGACGGTGAGACTCTCAACCGCTGGGGTCTGGATCTGCGCATCCACCAACTGACCTCGGTCATTGACTGGCTGACCCGCGTTCGCGAGGAGATCGGTCAGCTTCCGTCAGATTGATCGGCCTGTGCGTCGTGGGGCTGGCCCTTCTCCCGCGGCGACGAAGGCATCAGCCAACAGACACGCAATGGTTGCCAGACCGGGGATATTTGCTTCCGCACCCTGGCAAGACCGCTACCGGCGGCGCTCCACGGACTCGATCAGGCTGCGGGCTTCCGCTTCGGTCTGCGCGTCCGCGATGATGAACATGCCCGTTCCACCTGTGGCGTCCAGCAGCGGCAGCACTTCTTCGGGCAATACCCCGACCGCCTGTACACTCTTGCCGGCGTCGAGGATACGGCGGTAGAGGGGATACCAGCGCGGGTCTCCGCCCGACTCGATGCCTGCCTGTGGAGTCCACTCGATCGCATGCAGGCTCTCGATGGCGAGCAGTTGATCGAGATGCACGACGGCCTGAGTCCCATCGAGATGATACATGCTGTAGTCGAGCCACGCGCATTGTTCGCTGAGCGAGGGAGCCACGAATTCAGCGAACATCTTCGGTGAAAACATGGCAGAGGCGTCGCACTGCACTTTGCCGGTCTTACCCGGTCCCCAGATACGGAATGCCGAGAAGGCATTGCCCCCCCATTCATCCCGGATGATCTGATACAGCGCGTCGAAGACGTCAAAATAGACCTGGTTGATCTCCGCAATCAGCCGCTTGACCACGTCGGGTTGCTCGATCAGGTCGAACATCAGACTCTCCGCACCGCGCAGCGATGCGACGGTGTCCATGTTTTCGATCAGGTCGGGCATTCCAACCAGGAAGCGGCCGTCACTGATTGCCATGCCGTGCTCCAGTAGCGCGCGCTGACGTTGAAACCAGAGCTGGTTTGGGTCGAACAGCAGGGAGGGGGCGTTTTCGAGATCGTCAAAACATGGGTGATACCAGACGGAGTCGTCCGTGAAGCTGGGATGCGAACCCAGCATCAAGGCCAGGCTGCCCGGCCCGATGTGCGTGTCATAGTACGGATAGGCCTCTCCTCCAAAATAGGTGCGGGAGAGATCGTACTCCGCTTTGCGCGCGCGGTACTCCGGGGTTATCCATTCCTGTTCAAGTGTTTCCGGGGTGGCCGGTTTGGGGATGTTTGCATGGGGGTTATCGGCGGGCGCTTGAGTCGACACGACAAAACCCCGGTGTTCCCACCAGGCAATATGGCGTGCTCTCACGCCGTCCCAGTCCGATTTCCAGAAGTTTCCCATGACTTCGACCTTTCAAAGCGAGGTATGATTCAAAGAAGGGAACGCTCATTTCCCCCACGATACCGTGAAAAATGGGATGGTATATCCTGTTTTTGTGCCCCATTTTCTCATATTTTCACTCGGGAGTTCCACATCTTGAAGATCGAATCTTTTTCGCGGCAGGTTGATGGACTGCTGCTCCACACCTCCGACGGATTGATTGCACTGTCGCCCTACAGCGCTCACATCGTTCGTATTCGCTATACGCTTGAGGCTGCTCTCAGCGACCGGCCAAGCCTCGCCGTGCTGCCGCCAACGACGCCTTTCGCCGATTTTGCGATCGACGAGACCGAGCACGGATCATCTTTTCGACGGCAGAACTCGCCATTCACATCCATCGCCTGACGGGCGCGTTCACTTACTTGGACGCGTCGGGCAATCTGCTCACCCGCGAACCCGAGCGAGGCGGCAAGACGCTGATCCCCGCCGAGGTGGTCAGGTCGGTCTTTGATGAGACCGCCGAGACGCTGGAACAGGAAGGCGCGGATGGTTTTCGCCTGCGGGCGCGCGAAACCCGGAAAGTTGTTGACCGGACAGCCTATCACACCCGACTCGACTTCGTCTGGGCGGAGGGGGAGGCACTGTACGGCCTGGGTTCGCACGAAGAAGGCATGATGAACCTTCGCGGTCAGCATCAGTACCTGTACCAGCAAAACATGAAAGCCGTCGTGCCTGTGCTGGTTTCGACGCGCGGCTATGGGATCGTTTTTGACAACTATTCACTGATGACCTTCCACGACGACGCTTTTGGGTCGTATGTCTGGTCGGAGTTTGATGATGAGCTGGACTACTTCTTCGTCTACGGCCCGGAATTTGACCGGATCGTCGCCGCCGTGCGCCAGTTGAGCGGCAAGGCGCCGCTGCTGCCCCGGTGGGCCTTCGGGTACGTTCAATCGAAGGAACGGTACACGACGCAGGAGGAGCTCGTTCAGGTCGTGTCGGAGTACCGCGAGCGCGGTTTGCCGCTCGACTGTATCGTGCTGGATTGGCAGTCCTGGCCGGGCGAGCTGTGGGGACAGAAGACGTTCGACGCAGCGCGCTTTCCGGATCCCGACCGGATGGCTGCCGACCTCCACCGCCTGAATGCACAGCTTATGATCTCGATCTGGCCAATCATGCGGCAGGGGGGTGACAACTGGCAGGAAATGCATGAGCACGGATTCCTGCTCGGCAATCGTGCGACCTACGACGCTTTCCAGGTTGGGGCGCGGGAGATGTACTGGAAACAGGCTTACGAAGGCCTGTTCTGTCACGGCATTGACGCGTGGTGGTGCGACTGCACCGAGCCGTTCGAGGCCGACTGGAAAGGCGCGCACAGGCCTGAACCCGAAGAGCGCCTGCGAATCAACACGGAGGAAGCGAAAACCTACCTCGATCCCGAGTATGCCAATGCCTACTCGCTGCTGCACTCGCAGGGCATCTACGAGGGACAGCGCCGCGTCACTGGCCAGAAGCGAGTCGTCAACCTGACCCGCTCGGCGTTTCTTGGTCAGCAGCGCTATGCGACCATCACCTGGTCAGGGGATGTCAGCGCCAACTGGGAAACACTGCGCGCTCAAATTCCAGCGGGGCTGAACTTCTGCATCACCGGGATGCCGTACTGGACGCTGGATATTGGCGCGTTCTTTGTACGCAACAAGCCTGACCTGTGGTTCTGGAGCGGCGATTACGACGCGGGGGTCGAGGATCTGGGCTACCGTGAGCTCTATGTGCGCTGGTTTCAGTATGGGGCGTTTCTGCCGATGTTCCGCTCGCACGGCACAGACACCTCACGTGAGGTCTGGCGCTTCGGTGAGCCAGGCGAGCCGATGTACGAGGCGCTGGTAAGGTTCCTGCGCCTGCGCTACCGCCTGATGCCGTATATCTACTCGCTTGCGGGCCTGGTCACACACCGCGACCAGACCATGCTTCGTGCGCTCCCCTTCGATTTCCGGCACGACCCGCGCACCTACGCCATTGACGACCAATTCCTGTTTGGCCCGGCGCTGCTGGTCAACCCGGTCACTCGCCCGATGGTCTACGACATCGGCTCGCGCGTGCTGGAAGGCGTTGACCGCACCCGAAGCGTCTATCTCCCGACGGGCTGCGACTGGTACGATTTCTGGACCGGCCGACGCTATGCGGGTGGACAGACGATTGTCGCCGATGCCCCTCTGGACATCCTGCCGCTCTATGTGCGCGCCGGCTCGATTCTGCCGATGGGCGCGCATCCAGCATACCGGCGAAGGGGCAAACGCTGAGTCCCTCGATCTGGTGATCTTCCCCCGGCAGCGACGGCCGTTTCGATCTCTACGAGGACGCGGGCGACGGTTATGACTACGAGCGTGGGGAGTTCAGCTTCACGCCGCTGCGCTGGGACGATGCAGCACGTCGTCTGACCATCGAAGCGCGTCAGGGACACTACGCAGGGATGCAGGAAGGCCGTCAGTTCCGCGTGATTGTGGCAGATGGCGCATCAGAGCACTGGGTGCAGCCTGATGGCGCTTGCGCGGTTGTGGTGACCACTCACGGCGAGCCGGTGAGCGTAAAAGTGTAGATTGGCGTGGGGCGGATGGCACGCGGCCAATCCGCCCCGGTCGAATAGTCAGGGTACCGAGACTGCCATCAGCTTGAGACTGTGTGCCGGGCTGTCGGGCAACTGCTCCGGAAGCGTGATCGTCAGGTTGTCGCCGTCCTGCTGCCAGGGCAGCACGCTAGCCTGACCAAGAAGCTGACAGGACGTATTCAGGTTCGCGCCAAGCCCGACGATGCTGATCTTGCGCTCGCCTGGTGTACCGAGAAGTGTCGCGTAAACGGCCTCTCCCTGCGTCGTAAAGCGGACGCCGAGGCCATCGGTCGTCTCGCTTTCCGCCGTCGACCAGGGGCGCGTGCCAAACATGCCTTCGCCGTTCACATCGAGCCAGCGTCCGAACTCTTCCAGCCGTTCACGCTGGTTGGCCGGAATCGTGCCGTCGGCCATCGGTCCCACGTTCAGCAGCAGATTGCCGTTCTTGCTGACAATATCCACAAACAGGTGCACGAGCGCGGGCAAAGCGAGGAGCTGGTCATCACCTTCGTCGCGGTTGTAACCAAACGAGTGGCCGATCCCGCGCGTCGTCTCCCACTTCTGCGTCTGCCTCGTTTCAAAGGAGGCGTACTCCGGCGTGACGTAATCGTAGTGGACGCCCACCGGATGTCCCTCGATGCCGCCGTTCTCTTTCATTACAGGCATCGTCTGCCCGAAGCGGTCGTTGATGACCCCGTCTGGCACCTGGTTGTAGTAGTAGGCGAACAGCTCGGGCAGGTCCATCGCCCATGGCGCGCCGATGTCGTTCCACATAATCGATGGCTGGTAGCGATCGATTAGTTCCCTCCAGTGTGCGGTCGAATAGGCGACGAACTCCGGCGTCTGGACGATCGTCCCCCACACGTCTCGCAGGTTTTCGACGCGCGCTTCGCTGACGGCCCAGTCGAGGCCGCCGGAATAGTACAGGCCCATGCGCAGGCCGCGCGCTCGAACCGCTGACGACAGTTCCCCCGTGACATCGCGTGAGGCCTGATAGCCCGGTCTGGTCGGGCAGGGGTGGGCGGACGGCCAGAGCGTGAAACCATCATGATGTTTGGTGGTCAGCACGGTGTAGCGCGCGCCGGCTCTCTGAAACAGCGCCGCCATGTCCTCCGGGTTCCAGTTCTTGACGGCCTCGTTGAAGTGCGGCGCGAAGTCTTCATAGGCGAAGTCCGGCCCATAGGTCGCATCGTGGTATTTGCGCGTCGGGCCGTTCTCGAACTTCATGGAGTTGAGATACCACTCGGCGTAGGAATTGCTGGCAAACCAGTATTCGGGACCAAGCTCCTTGATGGTCTGGCTGATATCACCGCTGAGAGGCGCCCATCCAGGGACGGAATACAGACCCCAGTGAATGAAAATGCCAAACTTGGCATCGTGATACCAATCGGGGATCTGATGCTGCCTGACGGACTCGATGGTTGCCGCGAATGTCATGTCGTGCGCTCCTCTATCCCTTGACCGAGCCTGCGGTCATCCCCGAAACGATGAAACGCTGACCGAGAACGTAGATCACAATCACCGGAAGGATGGTCAGCAGTATGTCGGCCATGACCAGGTTCCAATCCGATTCGAACTGACCGAAGAAATTGTAGACCGCCAGGGTCATCGGCCAGTAGCTGCTGTTGTTCAGGTAGTACAGCGGGAACAGGAACTCGCTCCACGTCCCGACAAAGCTCAGCACCGCCGCCGTGACTAGCACCGGGGTCAGCAGCGGGAAAATCACGGAGAAGAACAGGCGTATGGGGCCGCAGCCGTCGACGATCGCCGCCTCGTCCAGTTCGCGTGGGATCGACTCGACGTAGCCGTACATCAAGAACACGTTGAAGGGGATTTGAGTCGCCGAATAGAGCAGCACCAGCCCGTGCTGGGTATTGATCAGCCGGGTCAACTGCATCATCTGTGTCAGCGTGCCGGTTTCGGTCGCGACGATCGATGTGCCCAGAAGCGGTGCATATTCGAGACACTGGCGCATGAAGTCGATGTTCTTGCGTCGCTTCTCCTGGTTGAGCGAAACGAGGTTGCGATACCCCGCAATTCCGGCGATCGTGATGCCACTCGCTTCGAGCCGTTCGCGGACTGAGATCGCGCTCTCCGGGCTTTGCAGTGCGATGTCCAGTGTCCTGAGGCCTAGCTGAACCGATTGCAGCCCGTTTCGCTGGCACTCCTGAATCAGGAAGCCAAGCGGATCTTCGACCCGCTCATTGAAGACGTACGAAAAGGCGCCGATACGAGGCCAGGCCAGATCCACTTTGATTTCGGGAAAGATGCGGCGCACAAAGCTGATCTCGCGTCCGAACACCTCGGGCAGCAGCGACGGCGTGTCCAGCACCAGCCAGCCGTCAAAGCCGATGTGTCGCAGCGCGGCGGCGCAGGCCGCGAAGTCGACACAGCCTTTGCCGAGGGCGCAGTCTCCTGGATTTACACGGATATCGCGCAGGCGAACCAACTTCAGCAGGCCGCCCAGCGCCAGGATTTCCGTCGGGGTATCCATGCCGCGCCAGAGGACGTGCGCAAGATCGAGGGCGCTGCCGAACGCACTCGAATGCACACGTGCGGCGAGCCGATGGGTTGCAGCGGCGGACAGTTTTCCTTCGTAGCACAGGGTGATGCCTTCCGCTTCTGCCTGTGCCGTCAGCAAGGACAGGTGGGCGGTGGCACGGTCGACATCTTCATCGCTGACCACTTCACCGGGCACAAACATGGGCAGGATAAGGGTCGCTGCGCCGAGTTCAGCCGCCCACGTCAGCGCCTGACGCACCGCATCAAGGGCAACGGAATCGGCATTTTCCAGCCCAATGGCTGGTTCATGGAGGATGCGAATCGATGGGATGTGCAGACTGCCTTTGGCTGCCCTGAGCGCTGACAGCCGCTGAGGATCGTGCAGATCAGCGATGGTCAGGGTGATCTCAAGCCCTTGCAGGCCAAGCTGCCTTGCCTGTTCGAACAGCGCTGCCGGCTCGCTGGTTCTCAGAAGCAAGGATCGGTCCGCTGCGGCGAGTTTCATCACTCGATTTCCTTCAGCGTTACGGGCCGATCGTCTTCATCCGCCGATTTGCAGGCCGCCAGCGTGATTTTCAGAGACAGCAAATTGTGCTGCGCGGAGTTATAGGCCTCGCGGTTGTCGCGAATGGCATACATCAGTTCGCCCATCGTCCCCGCGAAACCATCGGGGAACCACTTACCATCCAGCTTGTAGCGATAGACGCCCTGCTTCGTTTCCAGTTCGACATGGTCATTTCCCAGCACGCTGCCGCGAATGATTCCGTCGGTGCCGTGAATCCAGAAGGGATGCCCCGCCGGGCTTGCCGTGGAAGCGCCGATGCTGCGGATCATGGCATTGGCGCCATTGGTGTAGGTGATCTCCGCCCACATCCCCCATTTTGCGACGCTGTGCGCGGGTTGGTCCGGTGTGCGGTAATCTCTCGCCCGCACACTCTCCACCTGCCGATCCCCCATCCAGCAGCGCGTGATGTCAAACCAGTGGACGGAGTAGTCGTAGATTGCCCAGTGCGGGATGGTGTCAAACCCTGTGCCAGGGACCCAACCGAAATTGACGTCGTACAGGTGTGTAATCGAGAGGATGTCGCCGACTGCTCCCTGCTCAATGAGAAGGGTGGCAATACGCCAGGCAGGCGCCCAGCGTCCATTCTGGTTGACGGCGATCTTCAGGCCATGTTGACTCGCTTCATCGATGACTTCCGAGGCCGAGGCGATAGCCAGCGACAACGGCTTCTGCGCCAGAATGTGCTTGCCATGGGCCATCGCTTTGCGCATCAGAGGAATACGCTGGTCGGGGTGGGTGGCAATGTCGATGATGCCGATATCGGGATTGGCGAGCATCTCATCCAGGTCCAGAAAGACATGTTCGATGCCAAACTTGTCCTGGACCTGGGCCAGCGCGTCGGGCGAAATATCATGAACGCCGACCACGCGGAGACCATATTTGTGATAAGCCGGGAGATGCGCATTGCGCACGATATTGCCACAGCCGATGATGCCGATTCCTGGGCGGAAATCTGCCGGTGCGTCTGGAAGGTAGTTCAGGGTAGCCGGGACGCAAAGTTGTGGCAATTTTTCATACTCGCATATCTATTCACAATAGAATAGCACAAGAAGCAGTTGATAATTCCCGAAATTGCACGTGTGATTCCTGCTTTTTTACCGCGAGGGGTGGCAGTGAGAATTCTGGAGCTTGGCTTTTCAACCGGCAAGCATGAGGAGATGGGCCTTTACAACACCGGTCATCGCCATAACGACATAGAACTCAACTTTCTCACGTCGGGCAGCATGGTCTACGCGTTCGCTGGCAAGCAGCACCTGGTGCCGCCGCACCGACTGACGGTCTTCTGGGCAGCAATTCCGCATCGTCTGATCTATGTTGCGCCGGCGTCTCAACTCTACTGGGTGACCATCCCTCTCTCGTTTTTCACGAACTGGGATTTGCCGAACGGGATGGTGAAAAGCGTGCTCAACGGCAGCTTTCTTCAGGAGCCAAGCGACGTGTTCGAGCAGCTCGATCTGTTCTGGTTCCGGCAGTGGAACGAAGATCTGTCCAGCAAGAACAAGATGCACAGCAGAACGGTGCTGCTGGAAATCGAAGCCCGCCTGCGCCGCCTGTCTGGCGAACTGAGCACAAGTCAAAGCACGGTCTATGCCCACGCTGCCCACCACGGGCACAACATCAAGCTGCATACCGCACAGAGCAGATTGCCCAGTTCATCACGCAGCACTATGCTGAGGCAATCAACTGCAAGACCATCGCCGACTCGGTCGGCATTCACCCCGGCTATGCCTCGCGCGTGTTTTCCGAGACGTTCGACGTCGGGATTGTCGAGTATCTGACTCAGTACAGGGACGCAGCCGCCCAGAAGCTGCTGTTGATGACCGATTGCCAGGTGAAAGAGATCGCCTACGCTGTAGGCTTTGGGTCGATCAGCCGCTTTTACGCCGCCTTCAAGCTGCTTTGCGGGATGTCGCCGGAAAAATACCGCCTTGCCCTGCTCCAGGCGGAGCGGCAGGAGCGGTGACGCCCCTGCCGCGATGATCAAGCCTGCCTTACGGGGTTAGCCACACGTTGTATTCCTCGCCGACGACCGCGAACCACCAGAAGAAGCCGGGGAAATCCTTCACGCGGCTGCTCTGCGCCCGGAAAACGGTCTGGAAGCCCAGCGGAATGGCGTAGTACTGGCTGTAAATTCGCTCTGCTGCCTGCTGGATCAGCGGCGAACGTTCCTCAAGATCGATCACCGTCAGCGCCTCTACGAGCAGAGCCTGGGCTTCCTCATCCTTGATGCCCATAGTCTCACCGAAACCACCAGGCCCCCAGTACGACTCGGTGCCGCCAATGCAGCAGAAGCCGGAGGTAGGCATTAGCTTCGGTACACCCGCATTGTAGTCTTCGATCCAAGTCCCGAACTCGACAATCTCAAGCTGCGCATCAAAGCCGACCTCACGAAGCTGTGTCACCACCGCTTACATCACGCGCGGCATTTCGGGCAGATTCCAAGCCTCAAACTCGATGGTCAGCGGCTGTCCGTCCTTGTCAAGAATGCCATCACCGTTTCTGTCAGCCCAGCCGAGTTCCGCCAGAATCGCGCGCGAAGTATCCGGCTCATACGGGAAATACTGGCACAGATCGGGGTTATAGCCCGGCCAGCCGGGCCCAGTCTGACCGCAGCCCTCGACCACAACCTCACCATATACCGCGCGCAAGATGCCGCGTCCGTCAATCGCCTTCGCGATCGCCTCGCGCATCTTGATATCTGAGTACAGCGGCACGTTGACGTTGACAATGATCTGGGTGGTAAACGTAATCAGCGTATCGATCACCTCGAAGTCAGGGTTGTCGCGGAAGCGCGCAATGTCGGTGTTGGGCAGCGACGCTCCGGCCATCACATCGATTTCACCTGCTTCAAGCGCCAGTACTTCTGTTACTGCATCGGGAATGATCCTGAACTCGATACCGTCGAGATTGGGGCGGATATAGAAATCCTCGTTGCGTTGAAGGGTAATATGATCATCGACCACATATTCGACGAACTCGAACGGGCCGGAGCCAATCGGGTTCGTGCGAATGTCGTCGCCAAGCTGCTCGACGGCTTCACGCGGGTAGATCGCCAGGAAGGAGATGCCGCGCGCACCGTCGAAAATGATGCCATTGGGCTGCGAGAGCGTCAGCTTGACAGTGTAATCATCAATCGCCTCGATTGACTCGTAGGCCGCTGACAGGTCAGAGGCCACAGAGGCACCCTCGGTCGTCATCAGGCGGTTCATCGAATACACGACATCGTCGGCCACCACTTCACGGCCTTCGCCTTCAGGGAACACGGCGTTGCCGTCCTGGAAAGTCATCCCCTGGCGCAGATAGAAAGTGATCTCTGTGCCATCTTCCGAGATGTCCCGCTGACTCGGCAAGGTCGCCTTTGTAAGCAATGGCCCCATCCGGTTGGCGAATGGCGCGCACCAAAAACTGGTACACCAGCGACGACGGATACATCGACATGTCGTCGGAGATGAAGATCGGATCCAGACCAGTGTTGGCGCTGACGGAGACGCGCAGCACGCCGCCTTCGACCGGGGTATCCTGCGCGCTGACGATGCCGACCAGCGCCCCCAACACGACAATCAACAACAGAAGTGTTCCCAAACGTTTCATTCCCATCCCTCCGTACCTAATCCTGCGTATTCGGATCGAGCGCATCTCGCAGCGCATCACCGATAAGGTTGATGGCGATCACAACCAGGATGATCGCGGTGCCGGGCAGAATGCTTAGAATCGGGTTCGAGCGGATAAATCGTTGCGCCGCGTTGAGCATCGCCCCCCATTCAGGTTCGGGCGGCTGCGCTCCAAAGCCGAGGAAACTGAGCGACGCCGCCGCGATGATCGCCGCCGCCACGCTGAACGTCGCCTGCACGATAATCAGGCTCAGGCAGTTGGGCAGAATATGCCGCGTGACAATCCGAAAGTTGCTGGCGCCGATGGCACGCGTCGCCAGCACGTAATCCTGCACTTTGGCCTGCAAGACCACCCCGCGCACCACGCGCGCATAGTCGATCCATGCGATTGCGCCTAAGACAAGCATCACATTGAGCAAGCCGGGGCCAAGAATGGCAACCACCGCAATCGCCAAGATCAGGAACGGGAACGCATACAGCACATCGACCAGCCGCATAATGACCGTGTCAATCGTGCCGCCGTAGTAACCAGAGATTAGCCCCAGTGTCACCCCGACCGACGCGGCAATCGCAACCACCAGCAAGCCCGCTGCCAGCGACGAACGTCCGCCGTAGATCAGGCGGCTGAGCGTATCCCGCCCCAGATCGTCCGTCCCTAAAGTGTGGTCAGGCGAGAACAGCGGAAGATTCCCTTTGCTGAAATCCTGCTTATACGGATCGTGCGGGGCGACCTGCGGGGCAAAGACTGCGGCCAGCACGATGACGAGCAACATCACGATCCCGACCATCGCCGTGCGGTTACGCAGCAGGCGGCGCAGCGCACGCTGCGACTGCGCCGCTGATGTTTTCAACGGCTTCATTGCGCTATCGGCTGCTGGCGAAAGCGCACGACCGCGAATTCGACGCCACAAAATCGTTACTCCAACCGAATACGGGGATCGATCACCACATACAACAGATCGACCACCAAATTGATGAGGATGTAGACAAATGAGAAGATCAGCGTTGTACCAAGAATGAGTGGATAATCGCGCCGACCAATGGCATTGATCGCGAGACGTCCCATCCCCGGCCATGCGAAAATCGTCTCGATGATGGCCGCACCGCCTAGCAGTCCAGCAAACTGTACACCCATCAGGGTCACCACTGGGATCAGTGTATTCGGCAGCAGATGGCGGATAACAACACGGCGGGGGTGAAGCCCTTTGCTGTGCGCCGTCGTGATGTACATCTGGTTGATAATTTCCAGCACCGCTGACCGCACAATCCGCGAGTTATAGCCAATCGCGCCGAGTGAGACCGTCAGCGCGGGCAGGATCAGATATGGCAGACGCTCAAACAGCAGCCCATCCCCACGACCGGAGGTCGGGAGAATTCTGAACTGGATCGAGAACAGCAGTATCAGCATCGTCCCTAACCAGAAGGCGGGCACCGAAAATCCAAACAACGCCGCCCCCATCAGGACACGGTCGATCAGTGAACCGCGTTTGAGGGCCGCTAGCAGGCCAAGCGGGATCGAGCATGTTATGATCAGCACAAAGGACACAAGCGCCAGTTCGATCGTCGCCCCACTACGCGCCATGATTTCTTCCAGCACCGGGGCGCGGGTGGTGATGCTCGTGCCAAGATCACCGCGCAGCAGATTGCCCATATAGCGCACATACTGGACAGGCACGGGATCGTTCAGCCCAAGATCGTCACGCATCCGTTCAAGCATAGCGGGATCCATGTTGTCGATCCGCATTCCAAAACGCCCGACCAGCGGGTCGCCCGGTGTGAGCTGGAACAGCGCGAAGACGACGGTCGCCACGCCGAGAAGGAGAAAAGGGACGGTGATCAGACGCCGAAACAGATACTGCATAGGGGGGAGAACTCGACTCTCGATGACCAACGACTGAGAATGTGACGAAACTGCAGAACATTTGAAATATCATAGCTGGCATCGCTCCCGTGCGCAACAATTCGTGCCGGTATGCTGGGATTGACACAGAAAATTGCATTCCGCCTCGCTGTCGCTCTATACTCGTCTGACACTGCCGTGGAGGAATAAAGATGGACCTGCAACAGATCGCGCGTGACATCCCCGATTATTCCGTGTTTCTCACCGTCGACGAGATGAATGCTTCGACCCATCAGTTGCATGCGGACTACCCTGACCTCACCGACCTGCGCGTCGTTGGTACCACCCGGCGGGGCGACCTGATCGAGCTGCTGACGATCAAAGGCGGCGAACGACAGGCGTTCGTGTTTGGCGGGCCGCATCCCAATGAGCCCATTGGCTGCATGACCATCGAATATCTCACACGGCGGTTGTGCGAGGACGAGGCGCTGCGCAGCGAACTGGGCTACACCTGGCATTTCATCAAGTCGATTGACAGCGACGGGATGCGCCTGAACGAAGGCTGGTTCAAGGGGCCGTTCACGCCGACGCACTACGCGCAGCACTTTTTTCGCCCGGCCATGTTCGATCAGGTCGAGTGGACCTTTCCGATCGAGTACAAGACACTCAAGTTCGACCAACCGCTGCCGGAAACCCAGGCGCTGATGCGCGTAATCGACGAGGTCAAGCCGGATTTTATGTATTCGCTGCACAATGCCGGTTTCGGCGGCGTGTACTACTACATCTCGGATCGCTGCGAACCGCTGTACCAAACGTTTCACGACATCCCGACCTGGTTCGAGCTGGCGCTGGATCTGGGCGAGCCGGAAGTGCCATTCGCAGAGACCTTTGCGCCGGCAGTCTACCGCATCATCGACACCCGAGACTTCTACAACTATCTCGAGCAGAACGGCGCACCTGACCCCGCGGCGGCGATCGATTCGGGGACATCCAGCGCCGACTATGCGTCCAAATACGGCGGCTTCTTTCTCGTGGTAGAAATGCCTTACTTCGACGACCCACGTGTCAATGATCAGGGTCTGTCCGAGGTGCGGCGGCGTGATGCCATCGTGCAGGGGCTGGACTTGCAGGATGAGTTTGACGACTGGACTGTGGCCCAGATGGAACTCGTCCAGGCGGATCTGCGGCTGGAAACGCCGGTCACCCGCGCGGTAAGCGCGTTCCTCAAGATGGGCAAATCCTTTCGCGCAGCAGAACGACAGTGGGCGCAGACCGCCGAGGAAACCGATCGCCCGGCGACGCAGGCGGAAGTATTCAGCAATGTCCTGAGCAAGCCATTCTACCGTCTGCTCATGCATGGCATGTTCACACGTATGCTCGGTGACGAGATCGCCGCAGGTAACACCGCTGCTACGATTGCCGCTGCCTACAAAGCAGCAGCAACTCGCCTGGACGATCCGGCGGGGATTTGGAAGCCAGGCTGAATTACCGTGCGCTGCCCATTCGCAGCCTGGTCGGCGTGCAGACGTGTGCCGGTCTGGCGACGGCGGCCTATATCGCGTCGAAGAAGCGGTAGTCACCCCGCTGATCGGGCGTGGGCTGGAGGTGAGGAGCTCGTCAATTTCCTCACCTCCAGCCTTCTGTGTCAACAGCGGCGATCGCGGTATCGCGCGCCCTGCAGCGCTTTCTCTTACATCTCGGATTTGATCGCCTCGGCGGGACGCGGTGCAGCGGTCTGCGACGTCGTTTTGACGACCGGCAGTTCCAGATAGCTCGGATGAGTGGCATCGTGGTACAGGGTGACGTGCGCCACCCGCGCGTCTGCCGCCGACTCTTCGGCGACGATGCCGCCGCTGTTGTAGTTTCGCTGCAACTGAATGGTGTTCGATCCGCTGAGGCTCAGGCGCAGACGGCTTCCCTTGCGCACCAACCTCGAGAAAAACATGAAGCTGTCGAATTCATAGGACAGGATTTCGCCGGGAGTCACCAGCGTCTCCGCTTTGAGCGATTCCCGATAGCGGGCCCGCTTCCATATCGCGGGTGAGCAGGATGGTTTTGCCATCGGGCAGGACTTCGAACAGCGAGACGATGAAATCCGTATCGGGCACGTCGATAGCAATCCATGCTGACAATCTGACAAACCCCGTGATTTCGGTCGCCTCGGCGAACTGGGCGCTGTGAAAGACCAACCCTCCGCCAAACTGATTCAGATCGCTCGTCTGGTCAAGGAGGTAGTTTTCATCGCCATCGTCTTTTTCCGCATCGCCGGGGCGCGTATCCAGCGGGTCATAGATATAGCTGTCCGCCGGGGATGCGCGCGGCAGTTCTGGCTTGAGCGTGCCGGAGTGGAACACGTCGTCGGCGGACCCGTGCGAATCGAGATAGAGACGGCGGGTCTCGTCGGCGATGGCGTCCAGACTGTCGGCGTATTTCCACTCATCGGAACCGAGGACATAATAGGCGACCCGCTGTTTGAGAAATGCCGGCTTGTCCCTACCTTTGAGCGTCCAGTCGTACCAGTCTTTGTGCAACCCGTGCATGTCGATCATCGACGCTTCGCCGAAATCGAGGCCGCCCACATAGCGGTTAGGCGTGCGCGTCCCGGCATGGTCCCACGGACCGATGATCAGGTAGTGGTCGGCTTTGGCGGGGGAAGCGGAGGCCATGTGACGCTCGTAGTAGGCGAACGCGCCCAACTGATCGCCATCATAATGCCCCGTGATCGTGAGGATCGGCATCGTGATGCGATCGTATTCTTCCGGCTTGATGGCGAGCGTTTCCCAGAACTCATCGACGACCGGATGCGCGACCCAGGTGCGCCAGTGCGTGGAGAAATTGCCGACAATCTGATCGAAGTCCTGGAACGCCGAGTGCGACCGGTAAAGCTCGCGGTACTTGGCCGACCAGAAGGCATTATCTGAGAACAGGTTCATGTTGCCGGTCACGCCGCTCGTGAAGGTCATCCAGCGCAGCACGTAGGGCGTCATAATGTTGGCGAACATGGGAAAGTCGACGCCGGCGTGCGCGGACGCGACGGGGACGATCGTCTTCAGGTGCGGCGGGGCTTCGCGGAGCGTCATCCACTGGTCAAAGCCCCCGTAGGAGCCACCCCACATCGTCACCTGACCGTCGCACCAGGGCTGCGCGGCGAACCACTCCACGAGATCATGCCCGTCGCGGCCTTCGTTGAAGAAGGGTTCAAATGTGCCCTCAGAGTTGCCCCGGCCTCGGCAATCGACCTGCGCAAAGACATAACCGTTGCGCGAGAAATAATCGGCGCGGATGTGGTAGGAGTCGGCGATATAAGGCGTGAGCGTGAAGATCACGGGGAGCGGAGCCGGGTCTTTTGGACGGAAGATCGTCGCATTGAGTTTCACCCCGTCCCGCATGGGAATCTGAACGCCCCACTGCAGCTGAATTGAACTGGGCGGCAGCGCTGACGATGGCACAGCGGCGTCTGCCCCGAGATCCGGTCTCCGGTACATGATCCCCTCCGGTGATACAGGTTCAGAACTTCACGGCACAGTGACTTTGACAAAGGGCTGCTGGCGAATGCGCCCGCTGCACAGATCAAACCCTGCGACCTGCCCGGTCGCATCGCGCGTGAATCTCAGGTCCGCGCGGGCGTCCGGTAAGATGGCGAGAAAGCTGTCGGCTACAGTCGGTAAAAGCACCGCCGCTCCATGCTTGGGATGCGAGAGCGTCAACTGGCCGTCACCGGCCGCAACGGTGTAACAGGTATCGAGTTCATCGCTGCGGAACGCGCCGACAAACGCCTCAATGGCGGTGAGCGGCGGGGCCTCGACTCGCACGTACACTTTTGACCTGGCGAAGGCGCTCTCCGAACGGACTTCGAGGCGCGGCGTCGGCGTATCATGAAACAGCACCTCAAAGCCCCAGCCTGTGGCTGCGAAACGGTTGTCGCTGAGCGCCGACAGTCGGATGTCGAAGCCGGGGAAGAGGGGGATGACCAGCCCGTCCTCGCGCAGATCGATCTGCCGTGTCTCGATCGAGGCGATGTCGCGGTAGACGCCCACTTTCGCCGCGAGCACGGCCTCGTCGAGCGTGACAGGAGCGGCTGCCGGTGCTGACGCGAGCTGCTCTGCCAGCAGCACATCCGCCACTTTGCGGGTGAGCTGCTTCGGGTTCATCGTGCCGAGGTTGCAGAACAGGATCACGGCGAGATTGTGATCGGGAAAGGCGACGAAGTCGGAGCGGTAGCCGGCGTCAGCGCCGCTGTGGCCGAGCGTGCGCAGACCGCGATAGGGTTCCACGCTCACGCCGAGGCCGTAGGTCAGCACTGTGCCGTCGTTGAGCACGCCCGGCCGGAGCATCCGATCGATGATCGACTGCCCGCCCACCCGCGGGTCCGCGTAGTTGTTCGACCACAGGGCGAGATCTTCGACGGTGGTGAACAGGCTGCTCGCGCCGATGGTGTCGAAGTTGGGGATGCTGATGCGAAACCCACCGCCAGGCGCGGGCAGATAGCCGTAGGTGCGCCCTTTGACGATCTGGCTGTGGTCATCGTGAAAGTGCGTGTGTCGCATGCCGAGCGGCGCGAAAATGCGTTCTTCAGTGAACTGGCGAAAGCTCTGGCCAGAGACGCGCTCTACGACCAGCGCCAGCAGCGTGTAGCCGGTATTGCTGTACAGGTATTCGTCGCCCGGCGGAAAGTTGAGCGCCTGCTGCCGCGACGCAAGATAGAGTACGTCGGCGTTGGTCTTGAGGTCATCTTCGCGCCACCCGGCGAGGTAGAGCAATTCCCACTGGTCGCGCAGACCGCTGGTGTGATGTGCCAGATGCTCCAACGTGATCGTGCTGCCGTAGTCCGGCAGCTCGGGGATATACTGGCGCACGTCGTCGGTGTAGGCGAGACGTCCATCGTGTTCGAGCAGCGCGACCGCCAGCGCCGTGAACTGCTTGGAAATTGACGCGATGTGAAAGATCGAGGACGAGACGATCGGAATGTCATACTCGAGGTTCGCCATGCCGTAGCGCGCGCATAGGTCACCTGGCCGTTCTGGACGATCGCGAGAGCACAGCCCGGTGAATCCGGTTTGTCCCATTCGGCGAACAACGGGTCAAGAGTTTCGGCGAAAGACATGGGGAAGATCCCTTCCGATGAAGTCGTGCGCCATCCAGATACTGTGTTAACAGGCCGCTCCGACCTGGATAAGCGCCAGAGACAAGCCAATGGCCTGACAGCAGTCTGCTCCCCAGGACATCAGTGGTTCTTTCTGCTGCGGGGCTCTCGATTGTCTGCACAAATTATTGCACATTGCTGTTGACTATGCTATTTTCATTTCGCTATTGAGCGTTTCGACCGGACAGACTCATGTATTTGTCGGTGCTGCGGCGGTTGCTCGTCGCCATTCCCACGTTTTTTGGAATAACAGACACTTCGTATCTACTGCTGATGGTCTGCGCGACACACTCGATCCTCGCCGTCAGTCATGATTTGCAGGCAACAGGAGAATTTATTCATGGACAATCAGGAAGCGAAAAACAAGGTGACGTCGGCATTGGCCGAATGGCTGCCCGACCGGATGGCCGAATGGAAAGTGCCCGGCATGGGAATCGCAGTCGTCAAGGATGGGGAAGTCCTTCTGGCGGAGGGTTTCGGCCTGCGCGATCTCGAGCAAGGTCTCCCGGTAACAGCAGACACCATGTTCGCCATCGGCTCGTCGAGCAAGGCATTTGCCGCTGCGGCGGTCGCCGTCATGGTGGATGAGGGCAAGCTCGAGTGGGATAAACCCGTTCGCGATTACCTGCCGAACTTCAAACTCAAAGATGATTTCGCGTCGGCACGCATGACACCGCGCGATCTGCTGTGTCATCGTTCAGGGCTGCCGCGCCACGATCTGATGTGGTACAACTCGACCTCCACACGCGAAGAGATGTTCGGTCGCTTGCAGCACCTGGAACCGAGTCGCGATTTCCGTGCCGTCTGGCAGTACCAGAACCTGATGTATATGACCGCCGGTTATCTGGCGGGCAAAGTCGCCGGCTCGACCTGGGAAGAGGTTGTACGCACGCGCATCTTCGAACCGTTAAGCATGAAAACCGCGAACTTCTCGGTCGACGACATGCAGTCCTACCCGGACCATGCGCTGCCGTACGACGAGAAAGAGGATGAACTGCGCCGGATCGACTTCCGCAACATCAACGAAGTGGGTCCCGCCGGGTCGATCAATGCGACCCCGAACGAGATGGCGCAGTGGATCAAGCTGCATCTGGGCAGCGGCAAGTTGGGCGAGCAGCAGATCATCTCGGAGGCGAATACCCGTCAACTTCATTCTCCGCAGATGGTGATCTCAGAAGCGCTGTGGCGCGAGCTCTTTGGCAGCGATCTGGTCAGCTACGGACTCGGCTGGTTCATCCATACCTTCAACGGGGAGACCATGCTCCAGCATGGCGGCAACATCGACGGTTTCTCCGCACTCGTGTCGTTTATCCCGGCGCGGAATGTGGGGGTAGTCACGCTGACCAATCGCAACGGCACCTTCCTGACCGAAGTCGCCACCTTCCGCATTTACGAAGCCCTGCTGGGACTGGAGCACTTCGACCATAACAGCAAGCTCAAGAGTCTCGTTGACAAAATGAAGGACGAGGCGAAGAAGGCAAAGGCAGAGAGTTCGAGCGATCGCAAGCCGGACACCCAACCTTCCCATCCGCTGAGCGATTATGCGGGCGACTTCGAACATCCCGGCTATGGCGTGTTCAGAATCACCGAGGCTGAGGGGAAGCTCACGGCGGCCTATAATCGGCTGGAACTGAAGATGGAACACTATCACTACGACATCTTCGAAGCGACCCTCGAACCCGTCGATGTGTCGTTCAAGCTGCACTTTCACCTCGATGTGAAGGGCAATGTCGAGAAAGTGTCCGTGCCCCTGGAACCGACGGTCGCGCCCATCGTGTTCACGCGTATGGCCGACTCCAGCATGAAGAACAAGGCATTCCTGGAGCGGTTTGTCGGTGAGTACGAATTGATGGGCATGACAGTGACGATCGCGCTGCGCGGCGAGGACTCGCTGCTGGCGTCCGTGCCGGGGCAGGGCGATGTCATCCTTGAACCGTATCAGGGAACGACCTTCAACCTGAAGGGGCTGCCGGGCTTCAGCATCGAATTTGTTGTCGAAGACGGGTCGGTCACTGCGGCGAAGATCGGCCAGCCGAATGGCACTTTCACGGCGACGCGACGCGCGGATGTGCCTGCGTAATGGCAAGAGGGTCTTCGGAGATGCGCTGCCTGTCTGCAGCGCATCTCCATCATCTCGCTCATATCCGCGTGTCACGGTTGGGGTTATGCTGAATACTTGATAGGATATGTGCTATTTCCGGGCACTTTGCACACTTCATTGCATTCCACTTCGTGTTATAACGTGGTCTTGTGGCTGCGCGGCGCCTGCTGAGCGCCGATCCATCTCACCTGGGGGGAGCCTGTGTCACTCGAACAACAACTTCGGTCAGTTCTGACTGAGTCACACATCGAAGCGGGTATCGCCATCACCCACATTGAGTCGGGAGAACAGGTCGAAATCAATGGGGACCTGTTGTATCCGATGGCCAGCGTGTTCAAAATCCTGATCCTCGCAACCGTTGGACAGCAGATCGCCGCCGGGAAATTCTCACTGATGACCGCGTGCCGCTGGACGACGCGGACAAGAGTCCGGGGCAGTGGCATTCTGCCGTTCTTCAATGCGGGGTTGCAGCCCACCCGGCGCGACCTGATCACGCTCGCGATCATCATCAGCGACAACACCGCGACGGATATGACGGTCGAACTGCTCGGCGGCGCGCAGGTGGTTGAAGACGCGATGCATGCGCTCGGCCTCACCGATGTCTTCTTCAAGATGAACTGCAAGGACCTGCTCAAGTGCCTGTATCCCCGGAAATGGCCGGGAGGCCGGTGGAGGAAATCCGCGCGTGGGCGAATGTAAATGATATCCTGCGCGATGGCGTGGGCCTTCAGCCGCACCAGCGACAATAACGTGAGTTCCGCAGCGTCGATGACGCGCCTCAACGTCATGCTCTACACGGGCGAAATCGTGCAGGACCCGCTCAAGGACGAGTTGATCGGCATTCTGCTTACGCAGCAGTTCAATCAGCGTCTGCCCCGCTTCCTGCCGCCGGGGTTCCCTTCGCGCATAAAACCGGGACGATCGGCAGCTTCTGCAATGACAGCGAGTCATGACGATTGCGGACAACAGTCATGTCGCCATCACCACCTTCGCTGTATGGAACGATGAAGACTACTGGCAGAAGCCCGAAGCCCGTAACCAGCGCTTCTTTGAGGTGGAATCGGCGCTTGGCACGATCGGCAAGCGGGTCTATGACCACTACAGGGCGCAGACAACATGAAGCATGGTGCGGCGCATCATTCGTGTCGCAGCAGTGCAGTATCCGCAACCGCGAAAGGGGGCTGGCCGGGACATTCACAACTACGTTGACCGATTTGCACGTCCTGGGTTTGTGCGCTTACGAAAGGTTGGAAGAATGACGCTACGCAAGAGCTCCACCCGTGTCCTCTTCAGTCTGCTGTTGGTCGTCGTTTTGTCGGGCGTCCTTGCGACATCGGCTCAGGATCTGCCTCAGGGTGGCCGGATCGTTGTGGCTGACGGCGCATCGAATGTATCGCTTGATCCGTTTGTGACCTCCTGGCATTCGTGGCCGCACTACGCGCTGTTCCCGACGCTGTTCGTTCGCGACGACACCATGGAGTACGTGGGTTTTCTGGCGGATACGCGGGAGATTGGTGACGATGGCCTGTCGCTCACCATCAACCTGATCCAGACCGCGACCTTCACCGATGGCACGCCTGTCAATGCCGAGGCGATCAAATACAACCTCGACAAATATGCTAACCCGGACACGGGCGCATCGCAGGGCGCCGACCTGATCGGCCTGCTGTTGTCGACCGAGGTGGTCGACGAGTATACGCTCAAGCTGAATCTGGCGTCCTCCTTCGCGCCCTTGTTCTTCGTGCTCGCCAATCTGGAAATCGTCTCGCCGACCGCCTATGAAGCGCTGGGGCGGAGAACTTTGGCACCGCACCGGTTGGCGCTGGCCCGTTCATGCTCGAGGAACTGAACACCAATAACTTCGTTCTGTTCGAACGCAACCCGGACTTCAACCTGGCGCCGCCGGAACTGTACGACTATCCCGGTCCTGTGCCGGCGGATGAATTTCAAGTCCTGTTCCTTGACGAGGATCAGACGATTCTTCCGCGCTCGAAACGGGCGAAGTGACCATCGCCGGCGTTCCGACGCAGAACCTGCCGGACGTGGAAGCCAACCCGGATGTCACGGTCGATGTCGCTCAGTTGAACGAACTTCGTTACGTCGGCTTCAACACTTCGAAGGCCCCGTGGGATAATGTCGAACTGCGCCGCGCGTTTGCTTACGCAACCGACCGTGATGAGGTCAACGCGCTGGCGTACGACGGCCTTGCCGAGTCGGTCAGCCAGCCGCTGCCATCTTCGATCTGGGGCCACAACCCGGAACTGGATGCGAAAGCGGTTCAGTACGATCCTGAACGCGCGGCAGCCATGCTCGACGGACTGGGCTACGTCGACGTGACGGGCGACGGTCTGCGCGAGACGCCGGAAGGCACGGAATGGGTTGTGCCGCTGGCCGTGACCAGCTCGGATGAATACATGCGCATCGCGCAGGTGATCGACGCCGAGTGGCGTGCGGTCGGCATCCCCTGGCGATCGAGCCGATGGAACGCAGCGCGCTCATCGACCTGACGACGACGGGCACGCACGACCTGTTCCTGCTGGGGTACGGCTATTCCGACCCGAGCATCCTGACCTACTTCTTCGACCCGGATCGCCGCGGCGGCAGCAACCGCACCTGGCTGGTGAATGACGATCTGACGGCGAGTCTGGTGGCCGCCGATACGGAGCTGGATCAGGCGCTGCGTTACGAAAAGTGACCGCGGCCAGCGAGCTCATCATGGAACTGCAACCGTGGATCTTCCTGGTGTCGCCGCCGTCGCTGACGGGCGTCCGCAATGAGCTGCAAAACTGGGTGATCAACCCGGATCTCAGCTTCCTGTACTGGAACGCGCACTTTGGTGGATAAGTAATTCGCGGCTTATGCCCCCGGTCTGGTGGGCATATGCACAGGGGCAGGGGCAGTCGCTCCTGCCTCGCTTGATTTTGCACGGCCCTGAGGAAGAGTGCTTATGCCTCAATACCTGCTGCGGCGTATGCTTATCGCCATCCTGCTGGTGTTCACGATCATGGCGGTTGTCTTCATCATGCTGCGGGTCGCGTTGCCGGCGACCTGGCGGTCATTCTGGCGGGTGACCGCGCATCGCCGGAACTGATTGAGCAGATCTCGGCAAAACCTGGGTCTGGATCGCCCCGTTCTGGAACAGTTGGCGCTGTTTATGGTCCGCGCGCTGCAAGGTGATCTCGGGCGTTCGGTCAAGTTTGGCGAACCCGTTTTCACGGTGATCCTGAAGGCGTTTCCCTTCACGATTCTGCTGACGCTGCTGAGCGTGACAATTGGCACGTTGCTCGGCATAGGCGTTGGCGTGCTGACTGCGGTCAAGAGCGGGACGTGGATCGACAAAGTCAGCATCGTGTTCGTCGTATTTTTCTACTCCATTCCGACATTCTGGCTCGGCACGATGCTCATTCTGATATTTGCCGTCGGGCTGCGCGCGCTGCCGGTGCAGGGGGCTGAGACGTGGCAGCACCGTGCTCCCCGTGACCACCCTCTCGATTGGCGAGGCAGCGTTGCTCGCCCGGCTGACGCGCGCCAACATGCTGGAAGCCCTGTCGGCGGCGTATCTGCAAACGGCGCGCTCGAAAGGGTTGAACGATCGGCGAGTGCTGTTCGTCCACGCCCTGCGCAACACGCTCATCCCGGTGATTACGGTCGTCGGCCTGTCGATCGGCAGTTTACTTGGCGGTGCGGTGATCACAGAAAGCATCTTCGGCCTTCCCGGCGTCGGTCGTCTGTCCATTCAGGCGATCCTTGACCGCGATTACCCCATGATTCAGGGAACTGTCCTGCTGGTTGCCGTGGCTTTTGTGTTTGTGAACCTGGTCGTCGACGTGATCTACACCTACATCGACCCGCGTATCCGCTATACCTAGACTGGGGGATTTGATGGAAGAGAATACAGCTCCCGCCCCAGGCATCCTCACGCTGAACCCGCCGCGCTCCCGGCAACACGAAAACCCCTACGCGAAAATTGTGCGCCGTTTCCTGCGCAACCGTTTTGCACTGGTGGCCGTCGCGGTGATGGTGCTGGTCATCCTTTTATCGGCCGCTGCACCTTACCTGACTACCAGCGATCCGGTGGGCCGTGACGCGCCGAATCGTTTGCTGCCCCTTCGCCAACCAACCCGATGGGCACTGATGAGCTGGGACGCGATGTCCTCACGCGCGTGCTGTATGGTGGCCAGATCTCCTGCAAATTGGATTTCTGTCGGTGCTGCTGTCGGTGGTGATCGGCGTTCCGCTGGGGCTGATCTCGGCCATGCCGGCGGCAGAGTCGACAACCTGATCATGCGCTTCCTGGATCTCATCCTCGCGTTTCCCGGCCTGATCCTCGCGATCTGGCTGGTGGGTCTGCTCGGGTCGAGCGTGACGAACGTGATCCTCGCGATTACAGTGTTCTCGCTGCCGACCTATGCGCGCCTGACGCGTGGAGCCACGCTCGCTCCAGAATGCCGAATACGTCGTCGCGGCCTACAGCATCGGGGCAACGCCGCTGCGCATCGTGATGTATCGCATCTTTCCGAACATCTTCGGGTCGTTGATCGTCGTGGCGACTCTCAGTTTTTCCGGCGCGATTGTGACGGGCGCCAGCCTGAGCCCTTGGGTTGGGAGTCCGGCCGCCGACGCCGGAATGGGGAGCGCTGCTGGCGGCAGGCCGCAGCTATATGCGTAACGCGTGGTGGATTTCGTTCTTCCCCGGCATTGTGGATCACGGTGGTGGTGCTGGCGCTCAACATTGTGGGCGACGGCATTCGCGACGCCCTCGATCCGAATCTCACCAACAAGTGAATGGTGGGTCAAAACCGACTGGATGAACCTGAAGGGGCATCGGGCGATGCCCCTATATCTGCTGAAGACCGACGCCTACGCGTCGGCCTTGCGCGTGAACTCGATAGGTCGAGCGCCGGCTCAAGCTGACAGGTGAGCCGTGTTACCTGACCCCTTCGTCGTTTGAGAAGCTGCTGACGAAGAACTGGTCTTCGTTGTCAATCTCCACCCGGAACAGATCATAGTGATGTGGCGTCAGGCGCAGCGTCAACCCGCCATACACCCGCACAGCCGATCGCCATCCAGGCTGATCGTCATGTCGCCGTAACCGGGGTGGTAGTAAATGCCGGTGTAGGCTTCCAGCGTATGCGACGGTTTGGCATCCACCTGTCGTTCTGCCATGAGCTTCTGCTTGTAGGCTTCGAGGCTGGCACGGCCATTCGCGGCCACGCCTTCGAAGCGATCCCACCACGGAACAGGCTCCAGTCCGAGTAAGCGATCCACGATGCCGAACATGATCGTGCCCGCCGGTTCCGGTTCCGCAGTGTTGCACAGCACGACCACGCCGATGTCCTGATGCGGCAGGATGGCCACGGACGAGTTGAAGCCGTCGATGCCGCCGTTGTGGCGGAGCATGGAATGGCCGCGATACGAGGACGTCGCCCAGCCGAGGCGCATAGCTCGTGTGCGCAACTTCTGAACTGCCCGCCCACGGGAGATCCGGCATCTCGGGGATGACCATCTGCGGCGCGTAGAGTTCACGGCGCGTCGCTTCCTTGATGAGATCGGGCTTTCCCGTTCAGATGCGTGCAGCCACTTCAGCATATCGTCGATGTTCGAGTTGATCGACCCGGCGGGACCGACGGCGTCGATGTTGCGGAAGGGGATGTCCACGAAACTCCCGCCGCGGTAAGAATAGGGTCGCGCGACGTTCGCCGCCGCTTCGGACACCCGCACGGAGAGGTTGCTGCGCGTCATGCCGAGCGGGTCGAAGATGCGCTGCTGCGTGAAATCCTCCCACGGGGTTCCTGCCAGCTTTCCGACCGCATAGCCGGCTGTCATGAACATCAGGTTCTGGTACTGCCAGCGTTCGCGGAAGGTCGCGCTCGGCTTGAGGTAGCGCAGCCGGCTGACGAGCTCTTCGCGGCCGGCCTCTGAGCCGTACCACATCGCGTCGTGACGGGGCAGGCCAGTCCGGTGACCGAGGAGATCGCGGAAGTTGGCGTACTCGGTCGCGACCGAGTCATACAGGCGAAATTCCGGCAGTACATCGCGAATTCGCGTATCCCAGGTGGTTTTGCCCTCGTCGACCAGCAGCCCCACGCCAAACGAGGTGAAGGCTTTCGTGCAGGAACCGATCGCGAAGAGGGTGTCGGTATCGACCGGAAGCCCCTGCGCGCGGTCACGTTGACCGAAACCGCCGGCAAAGATGATTTCTCCCTGCACCATGATGCCAATGGCCGCGCCCGGCGTATGTTCGGCATCGATCTCGGACTGGACGAAGGTCGTGATCGCCGGTATCTGTTCTCGGTTCTCTTCAAGCGTGACCATCGGCTACACTCCTAACGGGTTGTCAATCAGCGGGTAGCGGTCTTTACTGGCCACTACGTACGGAATGGATTTGAAGTCCGGGGCGGTGGTGCCGGGCGCGCTGACATACAGCACCTGAGAGGCGATCGGGGCAAAGCGCGCGTAGAAATGCTGTGTCGATTTGACGATCAGCAGGCGGCGCTGTGCCGGGTCAATACCGACATTGGTGAAGACTTCCGGGCTGAATGTCTGGGTACGAACGGAGTACAGTACGATGTCGATGCCCGCCACCTGTACTGCCGCCGAGTCGCCCATGACCATCGTCATCTCGTTGGGCGGCGTGCCGAAGTGCTGTACGGCCTGCGGCTTCAGACCGGTGACCGTCACCAGCAGGTCGAGCGGATCGCCGGACATGCGTCCCATCTTGCCGCCTATCCGCAGCTCAGCCGCGCGCCGATGCCCGCCTCAAAGGCCATCGAGACGGCCATCGGGTCAAAGATGCAGCCAACCGCCGCGTTGCTGATGCCGCGTTCCAGCATGCGCTTGAGGATGTACGTCGATCGCCCGGAGCGCCGCCGCCGGGATTGTCGGAAACATCGGCGATGACGACGGGCGAACCGGCGATCTCCATCGCCGCGTCCAGACCGCTGTCGATCGTGTGGAATCTGGGGGTCGCCTGATCGCGCATGCCGTAGAACTCGCGCCCCAACTGCTCGGCGAGCGCCGTCGCCCTGGCCGGATCGTTGTCGGTGACCACAAGCGTTTTGGTGCCGATCTCTTCCACATCGCCCCACGGGAACCCATGGCCGAGCGAGACGGACAGCACGCCGGGTTCCTGTTCAAGCTGCTTCATCCGGTCGACGAAGCCTTTCACCGGCTCCTGGGTGGGGTAGTACAGGCTGATCATGCGGCAGTCGAACACCGCCATCGTCGGCTTGACTTTGCCCGCCGCCGCATCGGACGTGATGTTGAACAGCTCGACGGCGCGGTCGTAAATGTCGGTGTGCGGATACTCTTTGTAGGTGATGATGACGTTCGCCTGCTCCACCATCAGCGGTGTGATATGGCAGTGCAGGTCCAGTTCCACGCCGATGGGCACGCTCGCGCCGACGACACTGCGCAAGGCGGCAATCAGGTCGCCTTCGCAGTCGTCATAGCCATCGGCAACCATCGCGCCGTGCAGGTAGAGCAGCACGAGATCGACGGGCAGCGCCGCTTTCAGGTCGGCAACAATCTCATCCCGATAGTTCTCGTAGACTGTCCGGAGCGTGCGTCCGGCGGGTTCCGCCGCCGCACAGATGCTTTCGGCAGTCTGCCAGCCGCGTTCGTCGGCCATTTTGCGCCAGAAGGCCAGCACCGAATCCGCAAAGGGGGGAAACGTGCTGTAATCGCCCTTGCGGGTGATGGCAAAGCTTTTCTGCCCGGTGGGAATGGGCGAAAACGTGTTGGTTTCGGTCGAAAGGCTGGCCGTAAACAGCTTCATGATACGTCTCCGAGTCGTTTCAACAGGTAGGCATTGCGGTCAGGGAGGAGAGAAAATCCATAATGCTGCATCCGTGGGCCAAAGCCTGTTGCAGCGCTTCGCGGACCGCCAGCCGCCACGCCAGCACACCGGCATGTGACCAGGCGCTGCGCACGGCGTCGACGCTGCGCGGGAGCGAAACGCAGAAGGCGCTCGCATCCCAGTTCACATGCTCCAGCATGGGCACCGGGCGCAGCGATTCGTCGGCGGTGAGCAGAGTGACCATGTCGTCGGGAAGCGGCTCATGCAGGCACGGCTGATCGATCAGCCACTGCGCTTCAATTCGGTCGGACGGGATGCCCCGGTTGATGTCGTCGTCCATGTCGCCGTAAAAGTTCACGTGATAGGCCTTGGCGCACAGCGCGGCATCCTGCCCGAGAAGATGGAAATTGAAGTGCGCGTTGCCGCGCTGGAGCGGATCGACCGTCCAGCCGATTTTGCGGTAGCCGTGAGCCAGTGCCCATTCCCGCTGGACGCGCTTGAGCGCCAGGCCAATGCCGCGCCCCTGAACCTGCGGATGAACGCCCGTCATGTGGGACCACAGCATCCACTCATCGCCATCCTGGGCGGGCAGCGAGCAGCATGCCGACCTGGCGCGATCCTCCTCGTAGGCGCCGAGCACCAGCCCGCCGCGCAGGGTGAGAACATGCATCAGCGCCGAAGGTACAGCGTTGCGCGGGTTCAGGCCCCACACCGCGAGTTCCACATCGACTGCCGCTTCCAGTTCGTCAATCGTGTGCAGAACGCGAATGTCGATCATGCGCCTGTCCACCCGGGGCCGCGCACGACCCGTCCCGGCCGTGCTCCGGTGTGCTCACCGTCCGCCAGCACCTGCGTGCCGTTGACGAAGACATGCTGCATGCCGACGGCGTACTGGTGCGGCTGCGCAAAGGTCGCCTTGTCCTCTACCTGGGCCGGGTCGAAGACCACCACGTCGGCAGAAATAACCCGGTCGCAGGACGCCCCGCTTCTTGATCTTCAGCACGGACGCCGGCAGCGCTGCGAGACGGCGCACGGCTTCTTCCAGCGGGATGATCTGTTCGTCGCGCACGTAGCGCCCCAGCAGGCGCGCGAAACTCCCGTAGGCGCGTGGGTGCGGGTTCGATTTGAGGAAGACGCCTTCCGGCGCGAGTGACTCGGCGTCGGAGCAGAAGCTCACCCACGGCAGCGCGATCTGCTTTCGCACGTTTTCCTCCGACATGGAGAAATACATCGCGAAGATACGTCCGCCATCGTCGACGAGCAGGTCGAACAGGGTTTGGATCGGCTCCTGTCCGCGTTCGGCAGCGACCTGCGCGAGCGTTTTACCGGTGTGCGTTTTGTTTCGCTCCTCTTTGAAGCCGCCGAGGATGATGTTTTCCGCGCCCTGCACCTCCAGCCACATGTTTTCCCAGGCCGTATCGGGTGTGTTCATGTCCTGAACGATTCTCTCGCGCGTGGCCGGGTCGCGCAGCCGGGCCAGCAGGGCGTCATGGCCGCCATCGTGCACCCACGGCGGCAGACAGGCCTCCAGACCTGTTCCGCTCGCCGTATAGGTGTACATATCGGCGGTGATCGCCAGGCCTTGCGCCTGGGCCGCTTCGACGCGCCGGATGACGTCATCCATTTTGTCCCAGTTGCGTCGTCCGGCGGCTTTGAGGTGATAGATCTCGGCGCGAATCCCCGTTTCCCGCACGATGGTCAGGAATTCGTCGAGCGCTTCGTAGAAGCGCTGGCCTTCGCTGCGCAGATGCGAAATGTAGATGCCATCGTATTCGGCGGCAGCGCGGGCGAGCGCGATCAGTTCGTCAGTCTGCGCATAGCTGGCAGGCGGGTAGATCAGCGCGGAGGACAGGCCGAGCGCGCCATCTGCCATCGCCTGCCGCACGAGCTGGCACATCGCGTCGAGCTCCTGTGCGGTCGGGGGCCGATCATCGTAGCCAACCTCGTGAATCCGCAGCGTCGATGTGCCCACGAATGAAGCGACGTTGGGCGACACGCCGCGCGCCACCAGATGATCGAGGTATTCCGCGAGCGTGGTCCACACCACCTCGTACTCGATGTCGTCGCTGCCGAGCAGACCGCGTACGCCTCTGGCTCTCATCGCGTCGCTGAGCGGCCCCATCGAGAAGCCCTCGCCCATGACTTCGAGCGTGACGCCCTGGCGGATGTCGCTCTGCGAGCGGCCATCTTCGATCAGACTTTCCACTGCCCAGCACATCATATTGATGAAGCCAGGCGCGACTGCCAGCCCGCTCACGTCGAGCTGCTGCTGGCCGGAGAGCGTGCCGGGCGCGCCAATCTCGGCGATACGATCGCCCTGCAATGCGAGATCGCGGACGACAGGGGGGCCTCCGCTGCCATCGTAAAGGGGTGCCGCCGCGCAAAACACTGTCATGAATCGTCATGTCTTTGCCACCGTGTTGTTAGTGAGGCCGTTTCGGAATTTCGATGCATTACTATAAGCACTCGCCCACGGTTGTGCAAATGCCTCTCTTCTTTGCACAAAACATTGCTGACGTGCTAGACTGTGCAGGTTCTGACGTCTATTGAGACGCGGTATTCGAAAGGAGGCAGGCGCCTGGATTCGTTCCGCGCCGCCTTCCTGTCATCTTCAATCATGCAGAATCAATCACGCAGATTTTTCAATCACGAGGCTGTTTCATGATGCTGAATCTGATCGAACTGGAAGCCTTCGTCACCGCCGCGATGCAGAGCGCGAAAGTGCCCGGCGTCGCGCTGGCGATCGTTCACGACCACAAGCTGATGTACGCACGCGGGTTTGGCGTGACGAGCATCGAAGAAGGCGGCATCCCGGTGACGCCGGGGACGATTTTCCGCATCGGGTCGACGTCCAGCCCCTCACCACCACCGTGATCATGCGTCTGGTCGCTGCCGGCCAGTTGGAACTCGATACGCCGATCGACGAGGTGCTGCCCGACCTTCAGTTGAGCGTGCCCGGCGCGATCGCCGAGGTGACGCTGCGCAAACTACTTGCGCACACCGCCGCGCTGCCGACCGCTGCCGAGCACTATGGTTCGCGTGACCCCGGCGGTCTGCGCGAGAGCATCTACAAGGATGTTGCCCGGTACCCGCTGATCGCGCCCGTGGGCAAGATCTGGTCATACAGCAATCCTGGCATCAATCTCGCCGGCTATCTCGCAGAGCATGTGAGCGGCAAGCCCTACACGCAGTTGATGCAGGAACTGGTTTTTGACCCGTTGGAGATGAAGCGCACTACACTCGATCCGACAGTCGCGATGACCTATCCGATCGCGCAGTCGCACACCCTCGATGCGGAAGGCAACCTGCAAGTCGATCATCACTATGCGGACAACAGCATGCATTATCCGTCGGGGTTCGTCATGTCCACGGTGCTGGATCTGGCCAATTTCGCGATCATGCACATGTGCGGCGGCAGCTTCAACGGGCAGCAAATTCTCACGCCCGAACTGATCGCGGAGATGCACACACCGCATACCAAGTTCTCCGCTCTGTACGATGACGGCTACGGGCTGACGTTCTCCTCGTATACCCACAAGGGGATGCGTGTCGTCGGTCATGGTGGACGGATCAGCAGCTTTGCCAGCAGCTTCGAGTTCATCCCACAGACCGGGACGGCAGTGATCCTTCTGGCCAACAACTCGGCACTGTGGGGGCCGCACGAAAGCCGGATCACGCAGTTTGTGTTCGACGCGCTGCTCGACCTGCCCGGCGAACAGCCGCCCCTCCCGACGATTGATCCGGATCGCAGTCTGTGGGCTCGTTTCGTCGGTCATTACGTGGGCGGCAATGCGGGCGCGGCCGAGATCGCGCTGGCTGACGACACGTTGTCCCTGGTCTGGCAGGGGCAGACCTTCGCAATGCAGGCGATGGGTGCCGATCAGTACGTGGTGCAGACCCCAGACGGGACGGCAATGCCCGTCACATTCCTGCTCGATGGTGACGGCCCTGCCGCCTATGTGAGTGTGGTCGTGCAGCCGGGACACGCGATTGTGCTCGAACGGTTGGTCATTGACCCGGCTTATCGCCCGGATGTGCAGCAGTGGGCGCCCTATGTGGGGGTGTACGAGAACTCGCTGGGCAAGCTCACGGTGCGGCTGGACGGCGATCAGATGCTCGTCAATACCGCGCTCTTCGGGGGCGTGGATTTTCCGGCCAGGCCCATCGACAAGGTTCGTTTTCTGCTGCCGTTTGGTCTGATCACCTTTGAGCCGGATGGGGTCCTGATCGGCGCGGCTGTTCGCTTCATGCGCATCGCTGCTGAACCGTCCATCTGATGCTGCCTACCTACGCTGCCAATACCGAACGCTGGAACCAGCGAACACTCGCCTGAGGAGAGAAGTCTGTGGAAAAACGTCTGGTCGAACCCGCCGATCTGTTCCGCCTGAAGTTCATTACCGAGGCGCAGCTTTCGCCCGATGGCGAACGCGTCGCCTACACGGTGACACATGTTGACCCCGACAAAGAGAAGGAATTCGCCGCCATCTGGATGCTTACGCTGGCGACGGGCGAATCCCGACAGTTCACGAGCGGCACGGCCCGCGACAGCAGCCCGCGCTGGTCACCGGATGGCAAGCAGATCGCCTTCCTGTCCAGCCGTGGTGAAAAACCGCAAATCTACGTGATCCCGGTCAACGGTGGCGAGTCGCGCAGCCTCACTTCGGTGAAGCAGGGCGTTGCCGGCGCTCCCGTCTGGTCGCCGGATGGCACGCAGATCGCATTCACGTCGTTGTCCGCCGAGGAGCCGCGCGACCCGAGCAAGCCGTTTCGCGTGTCGCGTCACGTGTTCCGCTTCGATGGGATGGGCATCCTCGACGATGCGGTGCAGTCGCTCTATGTCATCGACGTGAACGGAGCCGACAAGCCGCGCCGCCTGACCGACGACAAACTGATGAACACCAATCCGCAGTGGTCGCCCGATGGCAAGCACATCCTGTTCATGGCCAGTATGCTGCCGGATACCCACCAAGCGTATTTCGGTCGCCTGAAGCTGATTACGCTGGAGAGCGGCGAGGTGCGGTCAATCTCTGAAGCGTGGGGAATGGTCAATACCGCGTGCTGGCACCCGGATGGCCAGCGGATTGTCCTGACCGGAACGCCACACGGCTTACCGATCGGGTCGAAGTCGGATATGTGGGTGCTGAATCTGGCCGACGGCACGCCCATATGCCGTACCGCCGGGCTGAAAGTCGGCGTGGACGGCGGGTTGCAGGTGGATATGCCGGTAGTCGGTCGCAGTCCGTTGCTCAGCGTAACTCCCGATGGTCAGTGGGGCTATGCCTCGGTGCAGTTCGGCGGTACGGTCAACCTGTACAAGATCGCCCTCGAGGGCGCCGAGTCGCACGTGCCGCTGGTCACCGGCGAACGGTACGTGATGTTCCAGAATGCCAGGGCGGGCCGCCTGTTGTATCTGATCAGCGACTTCAACCACCCGATTGATCTGTATATTGCCAATGCCGATGGCTCGAACGAGCGTCAGATCACCTGCATCAACGACGAATGGATCAATTCGGTCAGGCAGCCGCATGTGGAGCACCTGCTGTTCCCCGGCGTGGATGGCACGCAGGTCGAAGGCTGGATTCTGCTGCCCCCGGAAGGACAGGCGCCTTATCCCACGCTGCTCAACATTCACGGCGGACCGCACAGTGCTTTCGGGCACACATTCCATTTCGACTCACAGATGCTGTGTGGCGCGGGTTACGCGGTGCTCATGGTGAATCACCGCGCATCGTTAGGCTATGGGAATGAGTTCTCCACCGCCATCAAGGGGGACTGGGGGAATCTCGACTATAACGACCTGATGTCCGGCGTCGACGTCGCGATAGAGAAGGGCTATGCCGACGGCGACCGTCTCGGCGTGTTCGGCATTTCCGGCGGCGGCAACCTGTCCTGCTGGATCGTCGCCAATACGCGGCGCTTCAAAGCGGCCGTGCCGGAAAATCCGGTGGTGAACTGGGTGAGCATGTATGGCGTGAGCGATATTTCCGCGTGGTTCGCGATCGAGGAACTCGGCGGTGCGCCGCACGAAATCCCCGACGTCTACGCGAAGTGCTCGCCGATCACGACGGCACATACCTGCACCACGCCCACGCTGCTCGTGCAGGGTGAACAGGATTGGCGCTGCCCAGCGGAGCAATCCGAGCAGTTCTACACCACGCTCAAAGCGAATGGCTGCATCGTCGAAATGCTGCGCTTGCCCAACTCGTCGCACGTCGGCTCAATAATGGGCGAACCGGTGATGCGACGTGCGCAGAACGAAGCCCTGCTCGAATGGATGAACCGCTACGTGCTAGGCAAGGTCGAAGAGGAAACGTAGTCCGTGACCCCAATTCGGGGAAGATGAATGTGGTAGGGGCAAGCCAGGTGTCACATGGCTTGCCCCCACGATTACTTCTTCAGATTCTTCGGACAGCAATCACATCAAACGAGCACGGGGACAAGATGAGAAGGACGACGTGTTCCGTAGGGGCGGACCAGCGTGTCCGCCCGGGAATGGTGGGCGGGGACATTGCCCCGCCGCTACGCCATCATCCCATCAGTTGAACCTGGTTCGCGTACTTGAGAAGCGCTATTCATCTTCCCTCAGCGGTGGGGCGTCATCTCCCGAATCAAATACATCGAAATACTTGAGCGTCGTGCCGATTTTCTCCAATCGCTGCTTGGTGAGTTCGGGTTGCTGAACCATCATCGCGGAAATGAACGCGTTGAGCAGACTCAGCAGCGCCGCCGATGCGCCATGAAACCACACACCACTCTTGACGACAAAGCTGACATTTGCCCTGCGCGCGGCAGGTGACAGCGGCGAATCGGTGATAGCGATCACATGAGCGCCCACACTGCGGGCGAAATCCATGCAGCGCAGCGTAACGGTCGCATAACGTCCGAAGCAGATCGCGAACAGCGTATCCTGTTCTGTGATGTCGAAGATTTGGTCGACCAGGTCGCCAGTGCCCGGCTCCAGCAGGGTACAGTTCGGGCGCAGCTGGCGCAGCGCCATGGCGAAGGAACGCGCGACCGGGGCCGAAGACCGGAGTCCGATCACGTACACGCCCTGCGCCGCGATCAGTCGCTCGACGCTCACGGCGAAATCTTCGCCGTGGATTTCGTCCGCCAGATTCTGAATGGCGTTGGCATCGCTGAGCATGAGCCGGCGCAGAAGGGTGGCGGGATCATGGATAGGCTGGCCGTCTTTGCCGAGTTGGCGTTTGCCCAGCTCGTAGGCTGCCGCGGTGGTTGTACGCCCGAAGGCCTTCTCCTGGAGTGCTGCCTGAAGATCAGGGAAGCCCTCAAAGCCGATGGCCTGTGCAGTGCGTACGACGGTCGAGTGGCTGACCTCCAGAATTTCGGCAATTCGTGCGGCCGACAGATAAAGGGCTTCTTCGCTGGTAATGAAGAATTCCGCGACCTTCTGTTGGCTCTTGCTCATGGCTTCATAGAGGTCACGGACGCGCTTGACCACATCACCGTCGCTCATCTGCCCCCTCACTGCTCTGCTGATCCGATCAGACGTATGCGTGCATTTCCTCCCATGCCGCGACGGCCCGTTCAATGCGATCCATCTGCACGGCCACCCCTATACCCACGCCGGTTGGCACATCAATCGTGCTGCCCGCGTTCAGGCGGAACGGCGGCTCGGTAAGGTCCTCGACATAATAACGGTCGGTGGCCGAGATATCGCAGGGCAGCGTCACCGCCGGCAGCGACGCGAGCGCGAGATTCGCGGCACGCCCAATGCCCGTTTCCATCATACCGCCAATCCATAGCGGCAGTTGATGTTCCGCGCACACGCGGTATATGTTCAGCGACTCGCAGTAGCCACCGACGCGAGCAGGCTTCAGGTTGAGGATGCGAATGGCGCCAATCTCCAACGCGAGATGCAAATCATCAGCGGATTTGATGCTTTCGTCAAGGCAGATTCGCGTCTTGAGTTTCGGCTGAAGCTTACTGTGCTGGTAGATGTCGTCGTGACCGAGAGGCTGCTCGATCATCAGCAGGTCAAATTCGTCGAGCCTGGCCAGATGATCGGTATCGCGTAGGGTATAGGCGCTGTTGGCGTCGAGCATGAGGAGGATGTCGGGAAACTCGGCGCGCACGGCCCGGGCGAGTTCGACATCCCACCCCGGTGCAATCTTCAGCTTGATGCGACCGTAGCCTTCGTTGACGCGCTTGCGAATGATTTCCAGCGTGGCCTCGATCGTCGGTTTCATGCCGATGCTCACGCCCACCTGGGCGGTCGGACGCGGGGCGTGTCCCTCCGGCAGGAACGTTGCGAAGGTGTGGGCCAGCGACAGGCCGTGGAGTTGTGCGAAGGCATCCCAGGCCGCTGCCTCGACGCCGGCACGCGTGTGATGATGCCCGCGAATCGCGCCCATCGCGGCGGATACCGCGAAGGGATCTTCAAACGTCTCGCCGAGCAGCAGGGGAGCGATGAAATTGCGAATCACATGGAGTGCGGTGCCGACGGTCTCGGAACCATACCCAGGACTGAGTTCAACCGAGGCTTCTCCCCAGCCGCACAGACCATTGGTGGTGCACAGGCGAACGACCACGGCGGCTTTCAGAGTCTGGTCGCCGAAGCTCGTCTTGAGCGGTTCGACGTAGGTGAGCGCGATCGGGTAGACGTCGAGCGATTGAATGGTGAGCGGCATGCGGGGTTCTCCTGATGGGTCGTCGTCGCGGATACAATAATACGTGTAGAAATGCGCATATAGTGCAATATTTTGTGCAGAATGCAAGTCGAACTTTCTTTTCCGCTAGTTGGACGATCCCGATCGAGCCGGGCGGCGTCAGAGAAGGTGCTTCGACACCTGCGATGGTTGTCACATGTCGAAACCATGACAATTGACACTTTAGTGTGTATGCAAACACTTTTAATGTACAATTAGGGCATGTGGACGGTTTTGCTTTACGTGACGTGCTGACGAATGATGCGCCCTGATCATGCGTTGCCATCTATGAACCGCAGAGGCACTACGAGGTGAGGCATGGAAGAGAAGTTGAGCAGTGAAATCTATCTGCTGCACGATCAGATATGCGATGCTCTTGGAAACCCATGCCGGGTGCTTATTCTCTATACGCTGCGGGATCATCCCCGCTTTGTCACGGACATTGCCGATGAACTCGCTGTTCCACAATCCTCAGTATCCAGACATCTGAAAGTGCTGCGCGATCGTGGTCTGGTCTACTCCCGGCGCAAAGGCGCTGCTGTTTATTACGCGCTGGGCGACCCCCGCGTGTTGCAGGCGCTTGACCTGCTGCGTGGAGTCATGACGGATCATCTTTACCAGCAGTTGCAGCTTGCCACAAGCGAGTTCGGCATGACACGACAAGCGGATGCTGTGAGTGATCTGGCGGTTTAGGTCTCCGGTCTCGTCAGATCCAGCGGAACACGACAATCAAAACGCCCCCGTCTATCGGGGGCGTTTTTCGTGAATCCATCCCGGACGTGCGGTTGTTTACGACACGACGCAGTTGAACGATGCTTCGAACGGTTCGCTGACGTTCCCTGCGGCGTCCGTCAGCGTGATCGACCAGATGACCGGACCGATGAAACACACCTGGCCCAGCGAACAATTGACGCTCCAGCCAACAGCGCCGCTCACGGCATCCCCCTGGACGATCTGGACATCGTCACGTGTGCTGCCCGTCCATTCCCCCTCAGGCGCCGAGACAAACTGCACGTCCATCTGGGTGATGGCGTCTCCGTCCCGGTTGACAAAGTGAAGCGCGCAGGTCGTTTCGCCAGAGTCAGACAGAACACGACAGGGCTCCAGTCCGACGATGCGCGGCGCTGTGTCGGCCAGAGGATCTGAGAGAGCAACCATCTCCGGAAGCTGATCCACGGGAAGCGTCTCGACATCCGCCAGAGTGTAAGGCTCGATATGCATTGCCCCGGCAATCTGATAATCGCTCGAAAGAGGGACAACTGCGCGCATACCCGCGCTCAGTACGGCCTCAAGAGGCGTCACCGTGATCACCGCTTCGCCCGCGAGCGTTTCGATGGTCTGCGCCCCGCCCGCTTCGGCCTGGACGAAGATCGTGCCGTTGACCAGCATCGCGACGCCGTTGATCTGCATCGGCACCGGCTCCGCATTGGCAGGAACCTGTATCAGCACGCCCATTTCCTGAGCGCTGGCACATCCCCCGACGCCGCTGCCCTGCCGAAGCGAGAACGCCTGCATGGTTGCGTAGACAGGGGTATCGACATTGGCAACGGGCAGCGCCTTCGAGTTGTCGATCAGGTTGACATCAAGCGACGAAATCCACCCTACCTGGCCGTCTTCCGTCACCGTGCGCAGCCAGTTTTGACTCGAACTGCACGCATTTACTTCCACAACCTGGCCGGCAGGTATCGTGTCGATCTCGCTGAAATGCGAGCCCGGTCCGGACAGGATGCGCACATTCCGGCTGGCTTCCACATTCGTTGCATTGAGCTCGCTGGCGGCGTTCACAAGCTCAACGTCGCCGAGCAGGGCAAGGGTGATAGTGGTATCCTGGGCATGCGGTTTCACCTGCATCAAGGTGACATCGCAATCCTGACTCTGGGCCGCAAAAGCTGTACCGATGATCAGTGCTGCGCTGAGTATGGTCGTCAGGACTTTCATAACGGCTCCCTTCATTAAGTATTGAGATGGTTCTGGCTTGCGCTGCGATCGCCGTCATGCACGTGGAAGACCATCAGGATGACCGCGGGCGCATCGGTGTTGTTGCGAAAGGCATGCGGCTGGGCCGCTTCAAAGAGCAGACTATCCCCCTGGCTGAGCGTGAACCGATCTCCGCTCACCTGATACTCGACCTGACCCTCGACACAGTAGACAAATTCCTGACCATTGTGCGTGATCGGTTTTGTATCAGCGCCAGCGCCGGGCTGCAGGGTGACGAGAAACGGCTCCAGGCGCTGGTTGTGCAGTCCAATACCCAGGCTTTCCACAGCCATACGGCTGTACTGGGAGCGCATGCGCGAGTCGTGTTTCACATAGACCGTTTTTTGTTCGCTCGCCGTCCGGAAAAATTCCGTAACCGGCACATTAAGTGCCGTAGCCAGGAGTTGAAGCGACGCAACGGTAGGCGAATTCTCCCCACGTTCGATCCGACTGATGGCATTCATCGACAGGCCGCATTTGTCTGCCAGTGCCCGCAGTGACAAATGCTGGGCATCACGAAGCAGCCGAATGCGCTGTCCTACGTTGGGTGTGTCTTCATCTCGTGTCGCGCTGTTGTTCACCATGGCGAGGTACGCTCCATCGATCATTCCAAGTGATGACTTGAATTGTACCTTTCGACCACTGTGTCCTGCAGTCACCTCCATGTTCATGCTCGCTCAGGAGCAGCAGCACAGATTGACACCACCATCGCGGGCTTCTCAGTTGGGAAGACCTCGATATGTATGGCAATATTCGAATATGTACAACTAAAATGTACAGGGAACACAAGAAGTGACAAAAGTGTCAAATGTAACCGATATATCCGTGCACTTCTATTCTACGTTTGACACTTCAAGTGTGCGCTACTCGCCACAGTTGTTGTCCCTCAGCATGAAGAGGGACCGACGCAGTTCTCTCCTGGAGTGGTGCATGAACCGATCTTGACCCTGCACCGGCGGACCCCAATTGTCTCGGTCGTCGGTCTGGGATTGTCGCCGCTGCCCCAATCGTCGCACGGCGGGACATACGGTGCTGATTGCCCATCAGGTTCAAGCCGCCGTAGATTCCTTGAGAAGCCTGCGCAGATCGCGCGTGCCCCGCTTCGTCTATGCCTATTTCCTCATCGAGATCCACGATAGCATCCATAACGCGCTAGTGAAGCCAGTCCGAGTAGTTGTTCAACCGGCCGCGAAGGAAGGCCTCTACGGCCTGGGCGGCGTCGTCCAACTCGGTCACAAAGGGAGAGATACCGCGCTCTCGCATTTCGAGGCAGGTTCCACATATCTCGTCAGCCACGATGATGGCATCGCAGTCTCGGATCGCATCCAGCATTTCCGTGTGGTCGGCTTCGGTAGGGTGGTCGCATCCAGGCTGCGTCGCAAGAGTGGGTTGTTCGCTCGGCGAGTGATCGACCTGCCCATGCCCCGGCTTTTCGCGCTCCTCTTGGTGCACTACCTGATTGTCAGCGACAGTCAGGACAAGGTAGTGCGATGCGCGTCCCAGGCGTCTGCTGATTGTGACTCCGTCATCTGTGGCAATGGCGATTTTCATGATGGTTTTGTCTGGTTCCTTGCTATGGCCAATCTGACATCGACTTGCGGCTTTTGTCGCGACGACTAAGGCTTGTCGGCGAGGCGTTGTTGTTGCTTATTGCCTGATTCATCGACGGCGTGTGGTGTTGATTTCGCGTAGTGTGATGCCGCAGCACTCCAGAACTGAACACCGTAGCGACTGACAACCTGGGCCTGTCCACGGCGTTCCAGTTCGTCCAGCGCCTGGCGGACCTGTCCCTGCGTCCATCGTGCAAGTGTGCGTTCCAGCTCAGTCTGGCGCATGGGATGGCGTGTAATAATCGCGACGATCGCTTCGAGCACGTCGTCGAAGCCACTCAGGTCAAATGCGCCTTCTGCGGGATGGATAACCTCCGCCACCTCTCCCAGGATGGCCCTGGCGCGTATCAGTCCATCATCGTCTGTGGGAAGGACCCACGTCTCAGCCGGTGGGCGAGTCGGCAGACTGAGATGCACTTTATCTGGACGAATCCGTCTCACTACGCCGGCAATGTCCGATAGGGCTTCCTCGGTGTCATTCAGGCCCTTGAGCAGCATAATTTCCAGCCAGAGGCGGCCGGGGTATTCCCTCCGAAAGGCAATCAGGCCTTCCAGCAAGCGTTCATAGGTCACGTCCGGATGTGGGCGGTTGATGCGGCGATAGAGCTCGGACGTGCCAGCATCGAGCGTGGGCATCACCGCATCGGCCGCCACAAGCGCGTCGCGTACCTCTGGCAAATACAGCAGCGAGCCGTTCGTGATCACCGCGACCGGCAGATCGGTGATCGCCTTGACGTTCTGCACCAACCAGCCGATACCGCTGTGCAGCGTTGGCTCGCCCGATCCGACGAAAGTGACCCAGTCGATTTCCCCTGGCATGTGCGACTCGATCGCCTGACGGACTTCCGCCAGGATCTCAGGTGGAGAGAAGTATGCCCTGCGCTCGTTTGACACGGGCTGTGTGCGGCCGAGCTGGCAGTAGACACAATTCCAGTTGCAGGTCTTCAGGGGAATCGTGTCGATTCCAGAGACTGTCCCAGTCGCCGTGAAGGGACTCGGTCAACCACGTACTTCATCGTGTCTCTCCTGATTCTCTCCTATGGCGAAGCGTGATGAGGTTTCCGCAGGTTCAGCGGCGGTGTCTTCCAGTCGCCGCTAGAACCCATATACCACTCGCCCCTCGGCTTCCTGAGCGTCCAGAAGTTCTTCCTGATCAAGAAACACGAACTTGACGGCTTCGAGCAGAACCTTGGCCGGCAGACATCGTTCGGCGATCTGACGGATCGCCCCTACATCACCTTGAAAAGTCGCATGTGGCATGATGACCATTACCATCAGGCTGGCCATCTGTGGTAAGGAGTCCTTTGCGCCATAGTCAATTTCGACCGACATATCTTCCGTCGAAATTCCCACCTCTTCGCAATAACGAGCGAGCGTGGTGCAGACACACATGCCGAGCGACGCGATGAAGAACTCGGCAGGCGTGGGTGCGCGATCTTTGCCGCCCATCGAGGCAGACACGTCCGCCAGGATGCTGTGCTCGCCGATTTTCGACTGACAGTGCAAATCCCCTTTGTAGCGCGTGGTGATCTGGCCCATTTTGGCTCCCAAGCTGCTTTCTCAATCTTCGGTTTCTTCGAGGGTCGTTGCCATCACCGTCTCTTCGGTGGTGACCGGCCAGACCTGGACTTTTGGCGTGTGTCTGAAGATGTCGGTGATTCCTCGACCAAGCAGCCGATTCACGATGTCGTACTGTGAGAAACTGACGATAACCCCGAATATTGGCTCTTCTTGAGCTCGTCCATCGTAGCGCTGAGCAGACTGTCTTCCGCCGACGTTCTGGTCAGGATCTGGTCGGAGGGTGCGCCGGCGTCCTCGAGAATGGTCCTGGCCCGACCCAGGCAGTGCTCGGCCTGGGCAAATTCTGCTTCCTCTTCTTCGAGCAGGCTGTCGATGTAGCGCTTCAGTTCTGGGGTACTATCGCCGACATGTCCCCAGTAGCGGGTCGGGCAGCAGCAGAGCACCGTGAAGAATGTCCGATCGATGTCGGGGAGACGTGATACTGCCGTTTGCAGGGCGTCAAAAAAGCCAGGGGAACTGTCAATCACGACCAGGATATATGAACCCAGTTGGGGTGGTGCTGCTTGCATGTTCATAGGGCCTCCTCATGAATCGCTGCACGCGCCCGGTCCAAGACCGGGAGGTAATCCTCCTACATCCCGAATTGTACCACTAAAGTGTACAATGAGCAATTATAGTGGTACAATCACGCTAGATCTTTCAAAGGGAGGTTGAGGCAGATGGCATTGAAGATCGAACCCGACGTTGGAGCAAGGCTCCGGATACTGCGAGAACAGCGAGGATTGTCGCTCCGTGAGCTCGCCGAGCGGTGTGACCTATCGTTCAACGCTATCGGTCGCATTGAGCGTGGCGACAGTTCTCCTACGGTGTCCACCTTACACCAGTTGGCGAATGCCCTTGAAGTGTCCATAGGCGCCTTGTTTGAGAATGGCCATGAGGGGGCTGTCGTATTCATTCCGAGAGATCGGCGGCTGCGATCGGAAGCCAATGGGATTTCAATGGAGAGCCTTGGCTCAGGCCTGCGGGACCAGAAGCTGGAACCGTTTCTGGCCACGGTCGTGCCCGGCGCAGGCAGTTCGCCGATTACTCACAACGGAGAGGAATTTGTTCACTGCCTGGCGGGCAATATCCGCTACCAGGTCAATGACGAGACTTACTCCCTGCAAGCTGGAGACAGCCTCCTCTTCGAAGCGTCACAAGCGCATTGTTTTACCAACCCTGGTGACACTGCCGCTTTGCTGCTGCTCGTATTTCAGGCTGGTGATGGTGTGCTTCTGGCAGGACAGCACCATCTACTGGCATAAGAACTGCTGAACCTGCGGACGAGAGTTATGAAATCGTTGACAACGATGAACCCTGTTGCCGTTTTTGGGGTGGCCGACTCGAGCTTTCGATAGTCTCCGGACTGCCGCAAAAAGGGTTCGCAAAGTCGCAAGGTTGAACGCATATCCTGGGAGAACAGACATGTCGCTGGCGATTGCTTGCGCCTCCGGCGGGTATCGGGTCGCATTCGTCCAGGGGGTATTGAGCGCGCTCGAAAGAGCCGACGTCAGGGCAGATGCCTATGCCGGCACATCGGGGTCGGTCATTCCGGCGGCGCTCGCGGCTATCGGTCGTCACGACCACCACGGCCTGGCCTACATCGAAGGGCTGCTGGAGTACAAGTCGCTGGGCAAGGGGATGAGCGGAGTCTTCCTGGAAAGCATTCAATACTGGGGAACCCTCGTCCGCGAGCAGCTATGGCAGCCTGCGCGGCCGCGGCTCGTTCTTCCGGCGAGCGCCGTTGTGACGCAAGAGGCGGCCGACCAGGTACAGACTCATGCATCATGCCATCTGGGGCGCAGGCTGTTGATGGAGGCGGCGCGTCACGATAAGCACTGGGCCAACTTGCATCTGAGGCTGGAACTCTTTGATACGCACCCTGTAAATTCCGGACGGCGTCTGACGCCCGACAATTTCGCTGAAGTGGCTTATGCTTCATCTCGTATGCTGCACGCCTGGGCTGTCCCGGCATGGATAGAGGATCGGCCCTACGTTGATGCCTCATACACCTGTTCTTGTCCGGCGCTGGAGCTGGCCGACATGGGCTATGATGAAGTCGTGGCCATCACGCCAGAGTGTGGCCCCTTCTATCACGATCTCTTTGGCACAGAGGAGATCCCACGCGTTTGGAAGGGGACACCCGTCTACATCATTCAGCCGGAGGTCGATCTCACGGACTTCGGAGTACTGTGTACCCAGGCAGACGAGGATGGTTTGCACGAGGCGTATCGTCTGGGCGAAGCAAAGGGGCTCCAGTTTCTATCAGGATTTATATCAGGATGGAGACAGCGCGAAGCACTCAGAGAAATCGATGTGGATAAGCCTCGAGGTATCATGCTTGGGGATGTTCGAACAGCAGTTTAGAGGAGAAGAACTCTTGTCTGAGAAGACCATCAAGATCGCTGTTGTCACCGATGATGGCGAGTCGATCAGTGCCCATTTTGGCAAGGCGAAGTACTACATGATCTTCACGTTGGACGGCGAGCGCATTGTCACGGCGGAGCGTGTGGAAAAGCCCGTGCATCATCACGGGCATCATGATCACGATCACCACGCTCACGAGCACAATGTGCAGTTTGTCGATCCGGCAGCGCAGCAGCAGGTGGCGCAGGATGAAGCGGTGCGCCACGAGAGCATGTTTGCGTCCCTGCATGGCTGTGCGGTTGTGCTGAGTCGCGGCATGGGGCAGGGCGCTCACATGGGCTTACGAGCCATCGGCGTACAGCCGATCATTACCGACATCCACAAAATCGACGAAGGGGTCGCCGCATACCTGAATGGGACGATCGTCGATCACCCGGAGCGGCTCCACTAAAGCCGGTTCTCGAAACAAATCAGCGCCGGACGCCCCGTTGGTGGCATCCTATATGCACCAGGTTCGCGATAACCGGCAGACGTTCCAGAGGGTATCTGATAATTGCCCTTTGCCTTCGTTGCGGCAAAAAAACGCATCTTCGTAGGGACACGCTTCTGCGTGTCCGCCGGTCCGGACGGCAAGAATGCCGTCCCTACGAGAGAACTGCCGAATATTCAGATACCCTCTAGAGGTCGTTCGACGCACCTGGGTGTTGGGGAGAGGCACCGCCTCTCCCGTTCTATGGTGGGAGACCCGCCGGGTCTCCCCTACGATCAGCTTGTTGATGGGGCAGGCGTTTGAGGGGTAGGCGCGCGCAGACCATTGTGGCAGCCCTCGCAACCCTTCTTTTGGTGCACAAAGGGACGCCCGATGAGGCGTCCCCTGAATACCTTCGGCAACCTACTTTCAGCGCCCGCAAAGCAGTGATTCTAGGCAACAAGGCGTCCACCCGATTGCTGATTCAGCACGAACCCGTGGTCACGGTGAGGGCCATTTCCAGCGTCACTGTTCCTCGCTCAGAGCCTCCAGCGGTCTGTACTCCAGGTCAGGATGGCCGAAGCGCGCGGGCGACATCGCTTTTCGCCCGGCCGGCGTCATTGCCGCCGCGCTCAGGCGTGGGTGTGCGGGCGCAGAGAGCAGGGCAATGTCCATGCCGGGCGCCAGCTCGACGCTCATGATGCCGCGTCCAGTGCCCGGCTCGACCAGGTAGATGGGGTCCGGGAAGATGGCGACCACCCGGCCGTCGAGCTTGCAGAGCATCGTCTCATTCTTGATGGTGATCTGCGCAGTGTGCCCAGCATCCTCGCCCGTGCCCGCTACCGTGACCTGAGTGAAGTAGAAGCCCATGCGTTCCTCTTCGGCCAGCGCTGTGACGCGTCCCTGGAGCAGGCGTTTCGCGCCCAGCACGTCCGCCGCTGGCTGCACCGGGTCGTGTCCGGCATCTCGGGCGGCCAGCACCGCCTTGCCAATGGCCAGCGCCCGGCTGCAGGTGCCGGGGATGGTGGTCGCCTTGCGCTGCGCGCCCGTCCTCGGATGATGGTTGTTGGCGCCCAGATGCCCTCCCTTGGTGACGACGACGCGACCGATCTCGTCGACATACGTCGGCTCCACGGCTTTGCTCACGACGACGATGTTGCCGTAGCTGTCGGCCAGGGGCATGGGGGTGACTTCGACGCCATTGCCGTGCCAGCTCGTCATCTGTGTCTCCGGGGCCGAACGGCCGAGCGCGTCCCCGTCGATAGCGGCGATACCCATCCGGGCCGCCAGGGTCAGAATGACGGGGGAATTCAGGCCGCCGGCTTCAAATGGCACGACGGCGTCGATGTGCTTGCCCAGGAGCTGCTCCATGTAGCGGGTGACGCGCAGCAAGGGGAAATCTTCCTCCCAGCCTTCCAGCATCCGGTCGAAGCCGATCGCTTCAATGGCCTTGACCGATCCCATCATGCCGCCGCAAACAATCGTCCAGTCGTCGGGCACATCCTCCAGGGGGACGACGTTCCAGGCGCGCCCGTGCGCCACATCGTTTTCCAGGATCATCCGGCCCCAACTGGGGTTGCCGCCACCGCCGGTTCCCATGACCGCCAGGCCTTCGAGCAGAGGTGTGATGTCGTCGGCGGTCAGCGCAATCTTGCTCATGTCATCCTTCTTTCTGCATTTGTTTCACCGCAGGGAGTACCTCGCTGACGAAGCGCTCCAGTACCGATTCGAGCGTCTGCTCTTCGAGCGCCATGGGATAGAGGGTGACTTCGTGGACGCCAGTCCCGGCGATTTCCACGATCTGGCGGGCGACCTCTTCGACCGTGCCGGCCAGGGCGGCATCGCGCACCAGGTCGTCCGAGACCAGCGACGTGTAAGGGGCGATCAACGCCAGATCCCCGACGTTGCGCGGCCGGCCGCCCTGCCGCTCGATGAAGGCCTTGATCTCCTGAAAGCGTTCTTCCCAATCCGGCGAGTAGTTGAGGAAATACTCCCACTTGCCGGCCATGTGCCACATGCCGTTGGCGATCCAGGGGCGCATCGGCGCGCGGGCCGCCGCCGGATCGTCGGACAGGATCAGGTTGGCGCGGGAGAAGAACTTGACATTGTCAAGCGATCGTCCTGCCCGTTCGGCGCCGCGCTTCACTTCCGCCATCGCCGCGGTGATCACGCGAGCTGAGGCCAGATCGCCGAGCATCACGCCATCGGCCACTTCGCCGGCCAGGCGTAGAATCTGCCGGCCGCTGGTGGCAATTACCACGGGGATGTCCGGCCTTGCTTTGAAGTTCAGCTCGCCGCCGTGGAACGAGACGACTTCACCCTCGACCGTGACCGTTTCGCCCGCCCACAGCTGCTGGATCAACCCGATGGCCTCGCGCAGCGCGACCACCGGCTTGGTCTGATGCAGATTCATCGCGTGCAGCCCGCTCGAACCGGCGCCGATGCCCAGCACGGCGCGCCCGTTTGCCACTTCATCCAGGCTGGCCATGGCCATGGCCGACAGGGCCGGATGACGCGTGTACGGATCGGTCACGCAGGTGGCGAGCTTGATCCGCGAGGTGTGCTGAGCGAGATAGGTCAGACTGACATAAGGATCGCGAAAGAATTTTTCGTCGGCATACCAGAGGTGTTGAAACTGATTGTCTTCGGCAAAGTGCGCCAGCTTGAGGAGACGATCCAGCCCGTGTTCGCCGAGCAGCAGCAGTCCATAGTCCATAGAAGGAGGCTCCCTGTGGTGGGTGCGGATAGGGCGCGATCAGGCTTCGATATCTTTGACGATGCTGGCCTGCACACTCTCGATCATGCTCATGAATTTGGCCATGATGCGCTCGCCCTCGGCTTCGCCCATGGCCTTCTGCGCCCACCCGTCGATGTCGCCCATGGCCTCCATGCCGGTGAACAGCCACAGCGGGCCATGGCCGAGGCTGTGCTGGGTGACATAGACGCGGACTTCGAATCCGCGGCTGCGCCAGTAGGGCAGCGCTTCGTCCCGCAGAAAGCTTTCGAGCAGGGACAGTTCAACCTTCGGCTTAATCGTTTCAATGTGGTACATCGTCGCCATGGTCTTCCCCTTTGTATTCGACGGCGCCAATCTGATACTGCCAGGTCGGGATGGTCCACCCCGCGTCCATGCGGAACGTGTGGCCGGTCGTCGTGGCGAAGGTCTCGCCGCACAGCGCCAGGACCAGCCCGGCGATCTGGTCGCGCGTCACCAGCTTCTTGAGCGGCGCCTCCTCGCGAAGGATGCGTTTGTAGTTGGGGTCGATCTCGTCGACCAGTTCGCTGTCTTCGATCTGGCCGGGGGCGATGGCGTTCACGGTGACGTGCGGAGCCAGTTCCACGGCCAGCGCCTCCGTCAGATGGATCACGGCCGCTTTCGCCAGTCCGTAGACCGAGTGCGACCGGATGAAGGCCGATGCCGCCGAAATGCTGATGATGCGCCCCCAGCCACGCTCCAGCATCCCTGGCGCAAGTTCCTGGGCCAGCACGTAGACGGCTTTCAGGTTGGTGTCGATCGCCCAATCCCACTGCGCTTCCGGCAGCTTGAGGAACGGCGTATCGACGTAGGGGCCGAGGTTGTTGACCAGCACGTCGACGCCGCCCCAGCGCTCGCGGATTTCGCCGGCCATGCGCCGCAGATCGGCCGCGCTGCCGCCGTCGGCGCCGAAGGTCGCCACTTCGCAGCCCTCAGCGCGCAGCCGCTCGGCGACGGCTTCCGCCGTATCTTTCGATCCATGATAGTGAATGGCGGTTTTCGCGCCGGCGCGGGCCAGCGCAGCGGCGATATGCGCCCCGGTATAGCGTGACGAGGCGGTGACAAGGGCTACTTTACCTGCAATGGGCGAGTCCATCAGGCATCCTCCTTGGCCAGTCGGCAGGCGGCCGCGTGTCCATTCCCGACAGGATACATGGGCACCGGGCGCAGGCATTCTTCGGCGACAAACGGACAGCGATCCTGAAGCGCGCAGCCCGTCTTCAGCGCGCGCGGGCTGGGCGTCTCCCCCTTGAGGAGCAGGCGTTCACGTTTGACGGTCGGGTCCGGGATGGGAATGGCCGACAGCAGCGCACGCGTGTAGACGTGGCGCGGACGCGAGAATACCTCTTCGGTTGGCCCCATCTCGATGATGCGCCCCAGGTACATGACCAATACGCGGTCGCACAGGTGGCGCACGGTGCTGAGATCGTGCGAGATGAACAGATAGGCCATGTTCATCTCACGCTGAAGGCGGCGCAGCAGGGCCAGCACGTGAATGCGCAGCGACATGTCCAGCGAGGAGGTCGGTTCGTCGAGAACGACGAAGCGCGGGTGGGTCATCATGGCGCGGGCCACGCCGACGCGCTGCTTCTGGCCGCCGCTGAGCTGATGTGGGAAGCGCCCGAGGTGCTGCCGTTCCAGGTTGACGTGCTCGGCCGCCTCGTTGAGCTGCGACTCGTCGCGATACAGCCCGTGCAGAAACAGCGGCTCGCGCAGGGTGCGGCGCACCGTGAAGCGCGGATTCAGCGACTCGTGCGGGTCCTGAAAGACCATCTGCAAGCGCTGGCGCAGCGCCCGCATCTGCGCGGAAGGCAGCGTCGTCAGGTCCGATCCGTCAAAGTGGATGCTTCCCGAGGTCGGCTCTTCGAGGCGCAGGATACAGCGCGCCGTGGTCGACTTGCCGCAGCCGCTCTCGCCGACCAGCCCGACGGCTTCTCCGGGGTAGACCTCGAAGCTCACCCCATTGACAGCGTGGATGGTGCTGGCGCCTTCGCGGTAATGCTTGGTCAGGTTTTCGACGCGGAGCACGGCTTCGGTCATTTTCTCGCCTCCGCGGGGTATTGGTGACAGACGACGAGATGGCCGTCCGCGATATTTTCCGGCGCGGGACGGCGTTCCCAGCAGGCCGGCATGACGGCCGGGCAGCGATTGGCGAAATGGCAGCCCGGCGTGTCGAGCAGCACAGGCAGCGGCGCCAGCACCGCGCCGTTTTCCAGATCGGCGGGCCGGTCGACGCGCAGAATGCTGGCCATCAGACGCGCGGTATAGGGATGCAGCGGGCGGGCGAACAGTTCGCCGACGGGCGCGACTTCCATGATCTGGCCGCCATACATGACCGCGACGCGCTGGCAGACTTCGGCGACCACGCCCAGGTCGTGCGTGATGAGCAGGAGGGCCGCGCCTGTCTCGGCCTGGACCTCCTTGATGAGGGCGAAAAGCTGCGCCTGAATGGTCACGTCCAGGCTGGTCGTCGGCTCGTCGGCGATCAGCAGGCGGGGCCGACAGGCCAGCATCATGGCCACCAGGACGCGCTGCGCCATGCCGCCGCTGAGCTGGTGCGCGTAGGCGCGAGCACGGGTGGGCGCGTCGGAGATGCCGACATGCCGGAGGAGCTCGATGGCGGCGTCAAAGGCGTCTGCGCCGTGGAGATCGCGGTGTTGGCGCACCACCCGCGCCACCTGATCGCCAACGCGCATGAGCGGGTTGAGCGCGGCGCGTGGATTCTGGAAGATCATGGCGATCTGCGACCCACGCACCGAGCGCATTTCGCGTTCGGACAGCGCCAGCAGATCGCGGCCATCGAACCAGATGTGTCCGGCAGCTTTTGCGCCGCCGGGCAGCAGGCCCATCACCGTCAGCGAGGTCATGGTCTTGCCGGAGCCGCTTTCGCCGACCAGGCCCAGCACTTCATGGGGCTGCACGGTGAAGCTCACCTGATCCAGGATGCGGCGCGGGCCGTTCTCTCCCGCCACCGTGACGGTGAGATTTTCGACGCGGAGGAGTTCGTTCATCCCGGCTCTCGATGTGATCGTATGTCGCGCAGGCTGTCACCGACGAGGCTGAAACCGAGCGATGCCAGCACGATGGCAGCGCCGGGGAAGAGCCAGATCCACCACTCGCCAGTGACGATGTGCTGCGCGCCTTCGGAGACCAGCACGCCCCACTCGGCCGTGGGCGGGGTGATGCCCAGACCGAGAAAGGCCAGCCCTGCGACGTCCAGGATGGCCCAGCCGAAGACCAGCGGCGCCTGCATCAGCGAGGGGGTCAGGGCGTTGGGCAGCAGGTGGAAGAGCATGATGCGCCAGCGCGGGTTGCCCACGCTGCGAGCGGCGTCCGCATATTGTTGGCGGCGCAAAGTGAGCATTTCGCCGCGCGTCAGCCGGACGAAGAACGGGGTGTAGGCCGTGGCGATGGCGACGATCACATTCGGCACGGAGTCGCCCAGGGCGCCGGTGATGGCCATCGCCAGGATGAAGGCCGGAAAGGCGAACAGCACATCGGCAATGCGCATGACCGCGTCATCCAGCCACCCGCCGTAGTAGCCGACGATGCCGCCAATCAGCGAGCCGAGGGCGAAAGCGGTCATGGCGACGGACGCGGAGATGACCAGGTCGAGCCGTGTGGCGTGGACCACGCGCGTCAGGATGTCGCGACCGAACCGGTCGGTGCCAAAGGCGAAGGCGCTCGAAGGCGCTTCCAGGGTGTTGCGCGGATGCGGCTTGGTCGGCTCGTAGATCGTGAGACTGGGGCCGAACACCGCCAGAACGACATAGAACAGCACAATGGCCAGGCCCAACGCGAACGAGGGACGCCGCCGCAGAAGCCGCGCAAAACGGACGGCTCGTGTCGGGCTTTCCGCTTTGGAGGGAGCGCCGGGTGCTCGAAGAACAGCAGTCATGAGTGCGGTTCGCTCCTAACCAAGCCGAATCTGAGGCGAAATGATCCCGTAGGCGAGATCGATGCCCAGGTTGAGGACGACATAGGTGACGGCGATCAACAGGACGAACCCCTGCACGGCGTTGAAGTCGTTGGTGACCAGCGCGTTCCAGGCATAGAAACCGATCCCCGGCCAGGAGAAGACGCGCTCGACAATGACATTGCCGGCCATGAGGTAGCCGAACACCACGCCCAATGTCGTCAGGACCGGGATCAGCGCGTTGCGCAGGGCGTCCTGGAGGATGACGCGCCGCGCCGGCAGACCGATAGCTCGGGCGGTGCGTACGTAATCGGAGCCCAGGGCTTCGAGCATGGCGCCGCGGGTGATCTTGATAATCGGGGCGCTGACGATAAAGGCCAGCGTGAGCGCTGGCAGCCACAGATAGTTGATCGCGACGCCGAAAGCGGCCATGTCGCCCGCCAGGAGACTGTCGATGGTCAGCAGGCCGGTCAAGCGCGGCGGCTCCGTCGCGCCGATGGCGAAGCGACCGAGCGGCGGCGGCGCCCAGTGCAGGGTGGAGTAAAAGACCTGAATACCGACCAGCGCCAGCCAGAACAATGCCAGCGAAGCGCCCAGGGCTGCGAACCCACGAATCAGTTGATCGGGCCAGCGTCCGGAGTAGACGGCGGCCACGATGCCCAGGGTCAGACCCGTGAGCAGCGCGACGAGGAAAGCGGCCATGGCCAGTTCGAGGGTCGCCGGTAAGCGCTGGCCGAGCTCGTCTCGGACGGGCTGCTCGGTACGCCAGCTCGTGCCGAGATCGGCGCGCAGCAGCAGACCGGCATAGGTCAGAAACTGGCTGGTGATCGGCTGATCAAGACCCATTTCGCTGCGATACTGCTGGACCAACTCCTCAGAGGCGAGGGGGCCGGCACGCAGCGCTGCCGGGTCGCTGGGAAGCAGCCGCGTCAGCATGAATACGGCGATGGCCACGCCAACCAGCGTAATGGCGGAAAGAACAAGGCGGCGGAGGATGTAGCGAACCAGTGGTGACAAAGGCACGAACCTCTTTAGGGGAAGACAACTGCCTTTCCCGTGCAATCGGCCGAATGAAGGGAAGCGCTCGCTGGCTGCACTGCTTGTTACAGAACCCCCCGGCTCGGACTCACGCCCCAGCCGGGGAGCGTTGTGGTCTGGTGCTATTCCTTGCCGAGGAACCCGTAACGCAGCGTCAGGTCATCGAACAGGGCGACACCCGTCACATCCGACCGGGTGGTGACGACCCAGTCGGGCGAGTAGAGGTACGCCCAGACGGCTTCGTCGACCAGAATTTGCTGCGCCTGCATCAGCAGGTCAGCGCGCTCGGCGGCATCGCGGCTGTAGGTCCCGGCGTCGATCAGGGCGTCGAGTTCCTCGTTGCAGTAGTTGGTGAAGTTGGTGAAAGCGCCGCACTTGAAGTTCCAGGTCAGTTGATAGAACGGATCGTTGCCCCACGAATACCATTCGTTGATGTAGAAGGGCAGCTCGTGGCTGTTGATCAGTTCGGAATACTGTGCGGTCGGCACGGCGTTGATCACGACGTTGATGCCGATTTCCGACAGCCCGGCCTGAATCCAGGTCGCGGAGTCGACGCGCGCCTGGTCTTCCTGCGGCACGGTCAGCTGGACCTCGAAGCCGTCGGGGAAGCCGGCCTCGGTCAACAGAGCCTTGGCGTCGTCGATGCTGGCGTCGCCATAGGTCCAGAATTCGTCGGTGTGGCCTTCCATACCAGCCGGGATGGGGCTGGTCGGCTGGCTGCCGTAGCCATAGACCACGTTTTCGACGATGGCGTCATAGGGGATGGCCATCGAAACGGCCTGGCGCACCAGCTTGTTGTCGAACGGCGCCGTGTTGACGTTCATGCCGAGGAAGTAGATGCGGGTCGTGGGAATGGCGTGGACCGTGATGTTCGGGTCTTCTTCCAGGCTCGCCAGACTGCTGAACGGCAGACCCAAGGGACCACACGGAAGATCACGCTGGAATTCTGGAACCAGTCCGCGCCGCGCCAGTAGTTGGGGTTCGGCTCGAACACATACTGAACGCCCGGCTCCCAGGTGGTGATGGCGTAAGGGCCGCTGGAATTGGAGTTGGTGAAGTGCCAGGCGTCCGCCCACGGATCTTCGGCCGTGGCGTTGGCTTCAGCGGTCGCACTGCTGTAAGCGCCGAGCACCTGGAAGGCCAGAATGGTCTCGGTCAGCGCGGCCGGCTGCTCCGTCGTGACGGTGAGCGTGTAGTCGTCCACGACGACCACCTGATCCGACGACGCGAGGGCCATGAACGGCGCGAGCAGCGCAATGTAGCCGGTGCCGTTCAGCGCGCGATCGAGCGTGTACTTGTAGTCGTGCGCGGTGATCGGCGTGCCGTCGGCGAACTTGGCGTCCTGGCGGAGGTGGAAGGTGAAGACGGTGCCGTCTTCCGAGACTTCGTAGCTTTCGGCGCCCGCGCCCTCGAAGCTGCGCTGGCCGATCAGCTCGCCGTTGTCGTTGGCCATCAGGGCCTGGGTGATCAGCGGCTCGTAGAGATTGCCGGTGGCGTCATAGGCGCCCAGGCTGCGGAAGTGCTGCGGATCGATGTGGTCGATGTCGCTGTCGTAGGCGATCACGATGGGCGCGGGGCCATCCTGGGCCATCACCGTGCGCAGACCGCCGACGGATGTCAGGACAACGAGCAGCACTGCCAGCCCCACGATGAACCAGGTATTGCGCAATTGACTGTGTTTACTGTGCATCATCTGGCCTCACTTCTGAAACAGAATAAGAACGTGAACGGGTGCTCCGAACGTATTTCAGGATATGGATGAGCTGGCGGTGGTCGTGTCGGCGATAGTGCGATCTCCTACTCCTGTTTCTGCATTCCGTTCGTATGCAATGCGCGAAGCACCTTCTCGCTGGTGATGGGCAGGGAGTTGATGCGCACGCCTGTTGCCTGTGCAACCGCATTCGCAATCGCGGCGGGCGGGTGAATGACCGGCGATTCGCCCAAACCCTTGGCCCCGAAGGGACCCCCTGCGGCCGGATGTTCCACCAGAATGGCCTCAATGTCGGGGACGTCGGACATCGTCGGCAGTTTGTAGTCGGTCCAGCTCGGGTTCAGGACCACGCCATCGCGGTACTGGATCTGCTCCATCAGGGCCATGCCGATGCCCTGGACGACCCCGCCGTGGATCTGCCCCGCGGCGTAGACCGGACTGATGGCAAAGCCGATGTCGTGCGCGGCCACGTAGCGCGTGACCCGGACCTCGCCGGTGCCGGGATCGACTTCCACTTCGGCGGCATGGGCATGGAAGCTGGGGAAGTGAAAGGCCGGGTAGAGGCAGGAGATCATGCGGTTCTGATCGTACTGGGCCGGTTCAGGGTGCGAGACTCCGCGCGCCAACAGGCCGCCCTTGGTCTCCAGGGCTTTCTGCGAGATCGCCGCCAGCGACAGCGCGTGCTCCGGCGAGCCTTTCACCTGTACCATGCCGTCACGGATTTCCAGATCGACGTCGGCGACTTCCAGCATGTCCGCCGCGATCTCCTTGATCTGCTCGGTGAGATCGGCGGCCGCGTTCTTGGCGGCCAGGGAAATGTTGAATACGGTTCGGCTGCCCTGCGAGCCCCAGTCCCAGGGGCCGGTCGACGTATCGCCGACGACCACCCGAACGTTCTCCACGGGGACGCCCATGTATTCCGCCATGGCCTGCGGGACGCCGGCCATGACCGCGCCGGAGCCGATCTCCTGCGTGCCGATGGTCATGATGACGTGGCCGTCGCTGTCCAGTTTGACGTGGACGCCGGAGGACTGAAGGGTGGTTGTCCACCAGCCGCAGGTCAGACCACGGCCGCGGTTCGGCAGTGCCGGCTTGTCCCATTCGATGGCGGCGGCCACCCGTTCCAGGCACTCGCGCAGCCCGACGGCGCTCAGCTTCTGGCCGTTGGCGGCTTCATCGCCTTCTTCGACGATGTTTTTCAGGCGCAGTTGGAGCGGATCGATGCCGATTTCCTGGGCGATGTGGTCCAGGTGGGACTCCAGCGCGAACATGGCCTGCGGCCCGCCAGGGCCGCGGTAGGCGCCGAAGTTGGTTTTGTTGGTGTAGACGGAGTAGGCGTCCATGCGCAGGTGTGGGGTCTTGTACGGCCCGGACATCATGATCACGCCGATCGACGCCAGTTCCGGCCCGGACCCGGCGTAGGCGCCGGTATCCAGGACGACACGGCCCTGCGAGGCGACAACGGTGCCATCGCGCTTCACGCCCGTTCGGATCCAGATGCGGCTGGGGTGACGCGGCAGGCCGGCTTCCAGCTCTTCGCTTACCGGCGTGACGATGCGCACCGGCCGGCCGGTTTTGCGCGCCAGCAGGGCAACCAGCGGCTCGATCTGCGGATACAGCTTGGAGCCGAATCCGCCGCCGATGCCGGTCGGCACGACCACCACATCGCTCTCCGGCACGCCCAGGACATAGGCGACGTTGGTGCGAATCCAGAAAGGGAGCTGCGTGTTGCTGTAGATGGTGGCTTTGCCATCGGCGCTGACCACGCCCACCGCCGCGCGCGGCTCGACATGGCTCTGATGCACGCTCTCGGTCGCGTAGCTGTCTTCGATGATGACATCGGCCTCGGCGAAGCCCTGCTCGACATCACCCTTGATCAGCGAGGCGTGGCAGCAGACATTGCCGTCACGGACGACGCTGGGCGGTGAGGCGTACGCGGCCCAGTCGGGGTGCAGCAGGGGCGCGCCGGGTTCCATCGCCGCGACCGGATCGGTGATCACCGGCAGCAGTTCGTAATCGATTTCCAACAGCTTCGCGGCAGCCTCGGCGATCTCCGGCTTGGTCGCGGCGATCAGAGCGACCGGCTCGCCTTTGTAGCGGGTGATGTCCCAGGCCAGCAGTGGTTGGTCAATGATGCCGCCGGGCATGAGCATCTGGACGTCTGCGCCGGTTATGATGGCGCGCACACCCGGAAGCTTCGCCGCCTTTTCGGTACGGAAGCCGAGAATTCGGGCGTGGGGGTGCGGGCTTCTGACGACTTTCCCATGGAGCGATCCCGGCAGGCGGTAATCCATGCCATAAATGTAGTCGCCGGTGACCTTCGCACGGCCATCCAGGCGAACGACCGGTTTGCCGGCAACGCGATAATCACTCATGAGGTCTTCTCCGCCATCGCATCGGCAGCCGCATGGACCGCCTTACGGATGTTGGTATACCCTGTGCAGCGGCACATGTTGCCGGCAAAGGCCCGGTTCATCTCCTCGTCCGTCGGGTTGGGGTTCTCTTGCAGCAGGGCTGCTGCGGAGAGGATGTACCCGGGGATGCAATAGCCGCACTGCACCGCGCCCTGTTCAAGAAAGGCCGTTTGCAGTGGATGCAGTTGCTCGCCATCCGCCAGGCCCTCGATGGTGACGATTTTATGGCCCTGGGCCCGAACGGCCAGATAGAGACAGGAGTTGACCACGCGCCCATCGATCAGGACGGAGCATGACCCGCATTCTCCTTCGAGGCAGTTGGGTTTCGTGCCGGTCAGGCCGATCTCCTCGCGCAGAACGTCCAGCAGGGTTCGGTGAGCGTCTACTTCCAGCGGATACAATGCGCCGTTGATATCCAGGACGATTTCGATCCGGCTCATGGATTTCTATTCCTTTGAGGCACTCAGCGCGCGCTGCGCAGCCAGGTTCACTGCGCGTTCGACCAGGGTGACCAGGACCATCCGGCGGTATTCGGCGGAGGCGCGGACATCGTCGACCGGGCGGGCCTCCGCGGCAGCGGCGCGGGCCGCCGCGATGACGCGCTCTGGCGTGAGTGCGACACCGGTCAGAAGCTCTTCCGCGGAACGGACGCGAATCGGCGTTGGGGCCACCGCGCAGAGCGCAATTCTGGCCTGCGCGCAGCGTTGGCCATCTTCGCTCAGGGTGATGCGTGCCGAGACCGCGGCGATCGACAGATCCTTGGCGCGTCGGCGCATGATTTTCTGCGTGGCCGACGCGGAGTGAGGAGGAAGCGTTGGCAGCACAATCGCCGTGAGGATTTCGCCGGGACGAAGTTCAGCGCGATTGGGGGCGATGATGAAGCCGTCCAGCGGAACAAGGCGCTCCCCGTCAGGCGACTGAAGCCGAAGCTGTGCGTCGAGACACAGAAGGGACGGCACCATGTCGGCGCCCGGGGAGGCATTGCAGATATTGCCGCCGACGGTCGCGACATTCTGAACCTGCCGGCCCGCCAGAAGCTGGACCGCTTCGACGATCGCCCTCAGCTCCAGGCGATCCCCCGCGTAGCGCGCCAGGTCGGTCAGCGTGATCATGGCGCCGATCGTGATCTCGCCCTCTTCCGACTCGACGATGTCGTTCAACCCTGGAACGCTGTCCAGGCCGATGAGATGCTGAGGCTGAAGTTCGCCTCGCTGGATATCCACCAGCAGGGCGGAACCCCCCGCATGGATGCGCGCCTGTGCTCCATAGCGGGCCAGAAGGTCGACAGCTTCACCCAGTGACGTAGGTTGATGGTAGTGGAAAGGGTTCATTATCAGGGATATCCCAGCATTGATCACCCGATCATCCCAGAAACGCGCGGATCATTGCATTATTCAGAATGGCTATGTAATGTTCGTCAGAGTGTACGGAATCGACAAAAGTCTGTCAAGGAATCCATTCGTAGTTTTTCGGCTGAATGAGGAGATGTTTTCGCTTCCGAATCGGAAAATCCCAGTGCGCTCGTTAGCGATCCACTTCAGCATCCCGGCCCTTACCTGACGAGCGGAGGAGGCTGAGCAGCACGACGAGGGACTCCAGGTTCGCCAGGTTACGCACCGGCACAAAATCGTCGACATAGGGCAGCAGGGTCTGGGCGCCGCGGGTGAGCGGCTCGTAGCCGGGAGAACCGATCAGCGGGTTCAGCCAGATCAGGCGGTAGCAGCTCCGCGCCAGATGGGCGATCTCCCGCCGCAGCAGCTCCGGGTCACCGCGATCCCACCCATCGGTAATCAGCAGCACCAGCGCGCCACGCCCAAGCACACGCCGAGACCAGCGCCGGTTGAACTCCCGCAGCGCTTCACCGGTTCGCGTGCCGCCGCCCCAATCTCTGACCGTCAGGCCAACCTCACGCAGGGCCGCTTCAACCGACCGGGCGCGGATGGCATGGGTGATGCGCGTCAGCCCGGTACTGAAGACGAACGACTCGACCGGGGATGTTCGCGCGCCGAGGCTGTGCGTGAAGTGCAGCAGCACGCGGGTGTATCGCTCCATGCTCCCGGAGATGTCGCAGATCAGCACGATCGGGCGCGGTTTGACCCGCCGCTTGCGGGTCTTCAGATCCACCAGGTCGCCGCCGGTGCGCATCATGCCGCGCATCGACCGGCGGATGTCGACCTGGCGCCCATGGCCGAACTGCGCGCGGCGTGTTCGGCGCAGAGGAAGGACCTGAGGAAGCTGGGCGATGAACCGCCTGGCCTGCTCCAGCTCCGCGGCGCTCATCTCTCCGAAGTTCTTGTGGCGAAGGGTGGCATTCGGACTGTAGGTCGGCCTGGCCATCAGCCGTTCGCTGTCGGGCTCGGTTGCTGGGCCGGCGTTGGCGCTCGCCGTCGAGTCCGGGCTGAGGTCCGCTGGTTCAGGGCGCTCGTCCACGCGAACAGCCCCGCGCACTTCCTGGAGAACATGCCCGGCGCGGCGCCAGAACGCCTCAAAGAGGGCCTCAAACAACGCAAAATCGCGCGGGTGGGTCACCATCAGGGCGCGCATGGTGTAGTAGACGTCCAGGCTGCTGGCCAGATCGACATGCGCCAGCGCGCGTCCAACGTCGATCATGCGTTCGGGCGTCACGCGAATGCCTGCCGAGCGGCACATTTGACCGAACAGCAGCAGGTTCTCCAGCAGAAAGCTGCCCCCTGCGGCGCTGTCGCCCGACGTCGATGCCTCCCGGTCGGGATCGGTGGTGGAGGGGAAGGATGGGGTGTCAGAAGCTGGGGGAGTGGGCATATCAGGTGGCCAGCGCCCGCTCGTAGGCTTTCTTCATGACGTCTGGCGTGATCGCCTCGATATCGTCCTGATATTTGAGAATGACGCCCAGCGTGTCCTGAATGAGCGAAAGAGACAGCGCCTTCTGGTCGAGCGCGAGGATGGCCGACACCCAATCCAGGGTTTCCGCGACCCCCGGTGACTTGAACAGATCGAGCTTGCGCATTTCCTGCATGAAGGCCGCCACCTGCCGGGCGAGCATCGGTCCAACTTCCGGCGCCCTGGCGTGTACGATGCGCAGTTCCTTCTCGAAGGAAGGATACTCAATCCAGGCGTAAAGGCAGCGCCGTTTCAGCGCATCGTGCACCTCGCGGGTGCGGTTGCTGGTCACGATGACAATGGGCCGTTCAACAGCGCGGATGGTGCCCAGCTCGGGGATGGTGACCTGAAAGTCGCTGAGGAGTTCCAGCAGATAGGCCTCAAACTCCTCGTCGGCACGGTCGATCTCGTCGATCAGCAGTACCGGCGCCCTGCCGCCGGCCGCCGATGCCTCGACCGCGCGCAGGAGCGGACGCGCGTGCAGGAAGTCGCGGTTGAACAACTCGGCCTGCATTTTCGATCGGTCTGCACCGGTTGCTTCCAATAGGCGTAAGTGCAGCATCTGCCCGGCATAGTTCCATTCATAGAGCGCGCTGGCGACATCCAGCCCCTCGTAGCATTGCAGCCGTATCAGCTCGGTATCGAGCAGCACCGCCAGCGCCTTGGCGATCTCGGTTTTGCCGACGCCCGCCTCACCTTCGAGGAACAAGGGTTTCCTGAGCTTGACGGCGAGATAGACGGCGGTCGCCAGGCCGCGCTCGGCAATGTAGTTCACGGTCGCCAATGCGGCGAGGGTGGCATCCACGCTGCTCAACATAATCAGCCCTGATGGTTGAAACGCGGTTGTGGTTGTCCGCGGCGAATAATCACAAGGTGCCGACAAGGATAGCGCAGATGCTGCCGTACGACGAACACGTCCCAACCCACGTCAGACGGTTGCCCTCACGTCAATCGCTTCGATCAAGAGGATCTTCTGGCACGCCTCTGCAAAAGTGCCGGCGTCCGCCATGAACAGTCGCACGATCGGCGTGGCGCTCGGCAGTCAGACGACCGACATCTCATATCCAAATCGCACGCCAGCAGTTTTCCGACAAGACTCAGTGAATCACGAAAGTTCACCTTGACCATCAATAGCTGCGTTTTTGAGCCAACCTCACCCCAAAAATCTGACGGCGTTTTGCCCCTCTCCGCACGGAGAGGGGCGGTTGAGCGCAGCGAAACGGGGTGAGGTTAAGCAATCCGTGATTCACTGAGACTATTTTCTTGACAATCCTGAGAGACCTAATATAATCCGCCCGATTCCCGGTCTTCAGTCGAAAGTCGATTGTCGACAATCTGCGAGATAAGTTAGTGGATGACTGTGAGCTTGCCGAGAAACATGACCGATAGTCCTTCGCTGGGCTTGATACAGAACAAGTCGCTTCGCGAACACGTCCTTGAAATGCTGCGCAACGCCATTGTCAACGGCGAACTGAAGCCGGGGCAGACACTGGTCGAAGCGGATCTCGCTTCGCAGCTCGGGGTCAGCCGCGCGCCCCTGCGCGAAGCTATCAACATCCTCAACGCCGAGGGCCTGCTCGAAACCGTCCCGTACCACGGGACGACGGTCACCAAGCTGGCCCGCAAAGACATCGAGGACCTCTACAGCATTCGCAGCCTGATGGAAGGTTTCGCCGTCCAGCGCCTGATCGCGCTGGGGCAGGCGGAGGTCGTCGCCGAGCAGCTCCGTGACATCTGCGCCGACATGATGGCATCGGCGGACGAAGGCAACCTGCGCGAAGTCAACTTCATTGACCGTCACTTTCACGACACGCTGGTCGCTTCCAGCCAGAACGAACTGCTCGTCATGCTGTGGGGCATGGTCTCGCTGCGGGTGCGCCAGGTGATGTCGCTGCGCAACCAGAAGAAGGGCAACCTCCACGAGATCGGCCGCAACCATCTGGCCATCGTCGACGCGATCGCCGCGGAAGATACGGACCTCTCCGTCCAATTGCTGCACCATCACATCGGGTCGACTGGCGACCTGATTGCGGAAGGTTGGGAAAAGGAAGACGACGGTGCCAGGAAAACCGGCCCGCTGCGCTCTTTGGAGGAACAGAAGCCATGAGTTCACAGACAAAGCTGCGGTTATTGCAGGCTCACGAGGCCAACGTGTCTCTGCGGTTGACGACTCCACTGTCGACTGAACGCGGAGCACAGGATCTGAGCGCCGACGATGTCCCCGCGCCGCTCGACGAGCGAATGATCGCCACTGCTGCCGAAGCGCTGGAGTCCGGTCAGACGCATTATGTTGACGTTCCGGGCATCCCAGCGCTACGTCAGGCTATCGCCGCGTATCTGCGCGAGCGGACCGCCGCCGACTATCAGCAGCCGAACGTCGTCGTGACGGCCGGAATTCAGGAGTCGCGCTTCCTGACCATCCAGATGATCGGCGAGGCGTTCGATCGTATCGCCATCCCTGCCGTCGCTCATCCCGGCGTGCGTAAGGCGATTGGCGTCCGTCCGATGCAGACCGACGTCATGGCCGTGGATGCCGAGACACAGCTTCCCACGGTCGAAGCCGTACGCGCTGCCATCGAGTCCGGTGCCCGTCTGCTCTACCTGGAGTCCCCGTCACGGCTGACGGGCGCAGTCTATGACGCTGAGACGGTGGAGGTGCTGGCTGCTCTGGCGCGCGATAGTGAAGCCACCGTCATCTGGGATCAGGGACTGGCGCCATGGACCGAGAAGTCGGTTTCACTGGCCGCGGCGCCTGAGATGAAAGATCGCGCCGTACTCATTGGTGAGGCCTTTCCCGGTACGGGTCTGTCGAGCTGGTTCATCGCCTACATCGCCGCGCCCGAGGGTCTGGTGCCGACGATGCAGTCGCAGAAGCAGATCATGGCCATTTGCACCAGCACCCCCGCACAGTATGCGGCGCTTGAGGCCAGTCGCCTCTTCGGCGAAAGCCAGCCACGTCAGTTGGAACGACTGGCGGCGAAACGGCGCCGCCTGGCCGATCTGGCGAAAGCGGTTGGCTGCCACGTGCTGCCGGGCGCCGCGGCAACCCTGCTGGCGCTCCGGTTCTCGCCCGGGGAGAAGGCGCCCGCGCTGGCCAGATTGAAGGAGGCGGGATACGCCGTCGCCGATGGGGCCGATTTTGGCGCGCCGGACATCCTTCGCCTGACCATTTCGCACGGGAACATGGCCGAACAGGCGCTTCGCGCCTTGCAGGTATAGGAACATGACCATGACCACCAAACCGCAGCAACAGGGAACGAACCTCCTTTATGCCCTAATCGCGCAGGCACGGTCCTACAGCGACACCATTATCATGGGGCGCGGGGATCCGGATTTCGACACGCCGCCCCACATCATCGCCGCTGCGAAAGACGCGATGGTCAGTCATCATGCCGACCACGTGCCGCCCGAAGGCCTCCTCAGCCTGCGCGAGGCCATCGCCGCCCGCGTCAAGCGGATCAACAACATCGACGTTTCGCCGGAGACGGAAGTCGTCGTGACCAACGGCGGGCAGGAAGCGCTCCTGCTCATGATCCTGGCTGCCGTTCAGCCCGGCGACGAAATCATCATCCCCGAGCCGAATTACAACACCTACCACGACGCGCTCAAGTTCGCCCGCGGCGTCAAGGTGGCGGTGCCCAGCAGCGCCGAGACCAACTTCCGCACCGACCCTGCCGCCGTCCGCCGTGCCATCACCGAGCGCACACGGGCGATCTCTGCTGGTGTCGCCGAATAACCCGACGGCCAGTGTCATCTCCCGGGACGACTTGCAGCAGTTCATCCAGATCGCCCATGAGCACGATCTGATCATCATCGCCGACGACATCTACGACCTGTTCGTCTACGACGACCATCAGCACGTCAGCCCTGCATCGCTCCCTGACGGCAAGGAACGCACGCTGACCCTCAACGCGCTTTCGAAGTCGTTCTCCATGACCGGCTGGCGGCTGGGCTGGATCGTCGGTCCTGCCGACCTGATGGCGCGCGTCAAGGACCTCAAGGCGGCGATTACGGGCGGCACCTCGGTCATTTCGCAATTCGCCGGGCTGGCCGCGCTGACCGGGCCGCAGGAGCCGGTGCAGATGATGGCCGATGCCTACAAGAGCCGCCGCAAGCTGGTGATGGACGCGCTCGACGACATGGGCATACAGTACGGCGTCCCGCAGGGCGGCCAGTTCGTCTTTGCCGACATTGCCTTCACCGGCATGGACAGCGCCGAACTGGCGCAGCGCATCCTGACCGATCAGCATGTGCTCGTCTACCCGGGTGCGGCCTTCGACAAAGAGCGCGGGCAGTACATCCGCATGACCTTCCTTCAGCCGGAAGACAAGCTGCGCGAAGGTCTGGAACGGATGCGCATCGCGATGAAGAACATCATGGCCTCGCGTTGACCGTGTCCTTCGAAGGAGTCAGCGATGAGTGAGAAGACACTGACTGGAAAAGTGGCGGTCATCACCGGCGCCAGCCACGGACTCGGGCAGGCGGTTGCCGCGCATCTGACCGCGCTCGGCGCGAGCGCGGCCCTCATCGCCCGCGATGCCGCACGATTGGCGCAGACCGCTGAGTCGCTGCGCAGCGGCGGCATGCCGATCCTGCCCCTGGCCTGCGATATCGCCGACCCGGCGCAGGTTCAGGCGGCAGCCGACCGTATTCTGGGCGAACTGGGGCGGGTCGACATCCTCATCAACAATGCTGGTATCCCCGCGCCGCGGACCTTTGCCGAGACGACCTTCGCCGACTGGGATCAGGTCATCGGGGTCAACCTGAGCGGCGTCTTCTACATGACCCGCGCGCTCTGGGATGGGCTGGTCGCCAGCGGCGCGGGCTACGTCATCACCATTTCCGGGACGGCCGGCGTGAGAGGCGGCAGCAGCCCTGCCTATGGCGGCGCCAAATTCGGGCTGACCGGCCTCAACCATGCTATTGCGGCGGCGGGCAAGGACAAGAATGTCCGGGCCACTATCCTGTATCCAGGCAGTATGGACACCGGCTGGCGGGGCGCTCCGATTGGTGAGAAGCCGCCGGTCGAAACCATGAACCCGGCAGAGGTCGCCCGCTTCATCGGAGGGCTGGTCACCAGCCCGACCGAGTTCGTTGTCAACGAGGCGGTGCTCAATCCACTGGCCTCGCCATTTTTATAGCAAGCCGGGTGAATCTTCGGTCAATCCAGTATCCATAGGGTGGAGTCATGGCCTACGACATCAATCAGGACGAACTGATCAGCCTGTATGCGCCGGAGACGATGCGCCGCTTCTCGAACGATTTCCTGCTTAAGCTGGGCGCGACACAGGAAGAGGCCGACATCATCACCGATGGGCTGATGACCGCCTCGATGTGGTGGCACCCGGGACAGGGGCAGGGACTGGAAAAGTTCTTCCGCTTTCACCAGCAGGTGCAGATCGGTGGAATCGTCCCGAATGCCTCGATGCAGTGGGTCCAGGATGGCCCCAGCACGGCGCTGCTCGACGCCGCCAAGGGCTTCGGCTATGTCTCGGCCTACCGGGCGATGATGCGCGCGGTCGAAAAGGCCCGCGTCACGGGCATCGGCATGGTTGGCGTGCGGCACAGCAATCACTTTGGCATCGCCGGCTACCACGCGCTTCAGGCCGCCAAGCAGGGGCTGATCGGCTGGTCGTTCACCAACGCCAGAGCCGAAATGGCGCCGTGGGGGTCGGCTAAGATGGTCCTGGGGACCAACCCCTGGGGCATCGCCATTCCTCGCAAAGATACCCATGCCATCGTGCTGGACATGGCGCTGACGATGTCCGGCAAGGGGATGATGCGCTGGCTGATGCGCGAAGGCAAGCCCATGCCCGACACCTGGGCGCTTACGCCGTCGGGCGAGCGCACCACCGACCCGGCCGCCGCCATGGACGGCCCGGTCCTGCCGATTGGCGAATACAAAGGCTATGGCCTGAGCCTGTTCACCGACGTCATCGCCGGCGTCATGACCGGATCGCTGTTCGGCCTGTCGGTCTTCCAGGACGACAGCAACCACGATGTCGGACATATCATGATGGCGATCAATCCCACCATCTTCCTCTCGCAGGCGGACTTCGACACGCGGCTTGAACAACTCGTCGCCGAGGTCAAGGACGCGCCGGCGATCGACCCGGAGAAGCCGGTCATCCTGCCGGGCGAGGTGGAATTCGGACGCATGCGCCAGCGCGAGCAGGACGGTATTCCGATGTCGCGCGAAACGGTCGAAAAGCTGCGCGCGCTCTCACTCGAAGTCGGCGTCGACTGCCCGTTTTAACCTTCATACGCTTAGGAGAATTTCTTTATGGCAGCACCACTGGTGATCGGCAATGTTTCGGTTATGCCGGGCGAGAAAAAGCGCGGCGGAATCCCGATTGGCGGCGACATGGTCCAGCGGCAGCGCGAGGTACCGATCATCGTCTATCGCGGCGCGGAAGACGGTCCCATCCTGTGGCTCAACGGCGCGACGCATGGCGATGAGCCGGAAGGCCCGTTCTCCATCTTCATGACGCTGGAGCAGCTCGACCCGGCGAAGATGCGCGGCACGGTGGTCGCGGTCCCGGTCATGAACGTGCAGGCATTCACCGCCGGCCTCCGCGGCGACCCGCTCGATACCTTCTCGCACGATATGAACCGCATCTACCCCGGCAAAGCAGACGGCTATCCGACCGATCGCGTCGCCTTTGCCCACTGGCAGGCCATGAAGGACCACTGCGATCTGCAGATCGCTATTCATTCCGGTGGCGAGCATTCCTACCTGGCGCACATGATCTTCGCCTCCGACAACCCCGCCAGCCTGGAGCTGGCCGCGGCCATGGGACCGAACTGGACGCTCGTCTTCCGCAGCGGCACCGGCGGCGGCAACCCCAGCTCGCAGGTCGGGGCGCTTGGCAAGGGCGGCGTGACGGTCGAGCTGGGCGGCAACTGCCGCACCCTGACCAGCGATTTCCACGCCATCGCGCGGGATCTTTCGAATGGCTACCTCAACGTCATGCGCCATTACGGCATGATCGACGGCGCGGCCGAATACGCCCCGGCCTGGCGCATGGGCTTCCAGATCGCGCTGCTGGCCCCGGCTACCGGCATGTTCGTCGGCAACCCGGACCTGCCGTTCGAAACGCAGCTCGAAGCCGGCACGCTGATCGGGCAGATCTACGACCTGTACGGTGACGTGATCGCCGAGGTGCGCGCGCCTCGCGCCGGCGTCATCTTCGGTCTGCGCTCCCGGCCGTCAGTGCTGGAGGGGCAGTGGTGCTGTTTCTTCGGCGTGGTCGAGGAGACGGTCGACAACCTGCTTCCCGGAAGAGGTGGATAGCGACCCATGGTCGACAACCAGGAATCTCTGCACGACTTGCGGCGCGGGTTGATCTCTGAAGACCTGATGCGCTTCCGCTGGCTGGACGAAATTGCCCTTTCGCCCGACGGGCGGCGAGTGGCCTACACCGTGCGCCAACCCTATGCCGAGACCAATGGCTATGTCGCACATCTCTTCGTTCGCAATCTGGATGCATCTGACGCGCAGCGACTGACCGGCGGCGTCAGCACCGCATCTTCGCTGGCCTGGAGCCGCGATGGCGCGCAGCTTGCCTACAGCCTGGCCGACGAGGCGGGAAACTCCGTCCGCGTCTGGTCCTGGGAAAGTGGCCAAACCGCCTCTCATCTCATCCCCGGCGCCGCGATGGGCGGTCTGGACTGGTCGCCGGACGGCCGCCGCCTGGTCGGCGTCCGCTGGACAGAACTGCGTCACCCGGACGATCGGGCAAGCTTCCCTGGCATCCCCGCGCCGACCATCAAGGTGGTCCGCCGCCTGCGTTACAAGCAGGATGGCAGCGGATGGGTGCACAATCGCTTCGCGCAAATCTGGGTGTTGTCGCTGGAAACCGGCGAACTGACCCAGATCACCCACAGCGAGTGTGATTACGGTTCACCGAAGTGGAGCGGCCGCGGCGATCGTCTGGCGTTTGTGGCGACTGCGCGCGAGCAGAACACACCGCTGGGCTACGGCCAAATTCTGATCTGCGACCTGCCCGGCGGCGAACCGCGTCCGCTGCTGCCCGGTTGGCAGGGCACGGCCGTCAGCCCGGCCTGGGGCGACGACGACCGTTTCATCGCCTTCGCCGGCCACAATTCCCCGCCCCCGGTCAACCGACGCAACTTCTGGCAGCCCTATCTGGCCGATGTCGAGGCGGGTACCGCCCGCAAGCTGGGCGAGGACATCGACGAAGAGGTCGGCAATTACGCGGTCGCCGACCAGCGCAAGGGGCTGGCCAACGTCACCGTCAAGTGGGCGCCCGGTGACACCTACGTGTACTATCTGCTGACCGAGAAGGGCGCGACCAACCTCTACCGCTCCGACACCGCCGGCCATTATGAAAAGCTGGTCGGCGGGAACAGCGTCACCTTCGAGTACAGCTCGGCCGGCGGCGACATCGTGGCGTTCGGGCAGGCTGACCCCTCCAATCCGGGCGAGTTGTACATCTGGAACCAGGGCGAGGTCACGCGACTCACGGACTTCAACCCCTGGCTGCGCGATCACAGGCTGTCGCCCCCCGAAGAATACTGGTACGACGGCGTCGATGGGGCCAGGGTGCATGCCTGGCTGATCAAGCCGCTCGACTTCCAGCCCGGCGTGAAATACCCGACCATCGTCTACGTCCACTGCTCGATGTTCTCCTGGGACTTCAATCACGAATTCCAGGTCTATGCCAACGCCGGATTCGTCGTCGCCTACTTCAATCAGCGAGGCACGACCGCCGGGTATGGTCAGGCCTGGACGCATGCCAGCGAGGGCGATCAAGGCGGCAAGGACTATGAGGAGATCATGCTGGGCGTCGACGAACTGGTGGCCCGGCCCTATGTCGACGGTTCGCGCCTGGGCGTCACCGGCGGGAGCTGTGGCGGCTTCATGACCAACTGGGTCGTCGGTCATACCGACCGGTTCGCCGCCGCCGTCACCCAGCGGTCGATCACCAACCAGGTCAGTTTCTTCGGCACGTCGGACATTGGACCGGAATGCACGGAGGGCGAGATCGGCACCAACGCCTGGATGGATCTGGAGGCCACCTGGCGCCAGTCGCCGATCGCCTACGCAAAAGACATCAACACGCCGCTGCTCATCCTGCACGCCGACGAAGACTACCGCTGCGCACTGGAACAGGCGGAGGAACTCTTCTCCATCCTGCGCTGGCTGGGCAAAGAAGTCGAGCTGGTCATCTTTGAATGCGAGAACCACGGTCTGACCCGCGGCGGGCGGCCGGGAAATCGCATCGAGCATCAGCGGCGTATTCGCGGCTGGTTCGAGAAATATCTTGGGACTCACGCTGTTCCCGCTGTGCTGCCAGCGGAAGGAGGAGGACGGTGAAAGTAGGACAACTGGAAGCCCAGCCCGGCCAGCACGTCTTCGGCTACCTGTCGACGACTGCCTCGCGTTCGGGGCTGCGGCCGGACATCCCGATACATCTTTTCGCCGGGTCGCAGCCGGGGCCGACCCTGCTGGTTCAGGGCGCCATCCACGGCGGTGAAGTCATCGGCTCCATCGCCATTCTCAACCTCATCCAGAAACTGGACCCGACCCAGATCCGCGGCAATGTCATCGCCGTGCCGGTCGTCAACCGCGCCGGCTTCGAGCTTGGGGAGCGCGGATCGCGCATCGACGGCAAGGACATCAGCCGGCTGTTCCCCGGCAAGAAGAACGGCAGTGTCTCCGATCAGGTGGCCTATATCTACTTCGAGGAAGTGATCAAGCAGGCCAACGTCATGGTCGACTTCCACGCCGGCGCGCGCACCGCTTACGAGCGTTACGTGCTGTTCAGCGCTGAGGACGACCCGAACAACCTGACCGAACTGGAAAAGCTGCGCCGCAAGCTGGTGGTCGCCTTCGGCCTGGATCAGGCGGCTTTCTTCCCGCCGGGCACGTTCGGCAACAACTCGGCCAAGGAAGCCGTCGAGAAGGTCGGCGTCGCGCAGATCACGCTGGAGTTCGGCGGCGGCACCGGCTGGTACAAGAATGGCCAGGACAACGTTCGCGACACCGAACGCGGTATCTGGAACATAATGAAGAAGAGGCGCATGATCGACGGCGACTTCGAGACCGATGGCCCTCGCTGCACGGTGTACAACGCCGGAGTCGTGATCTGGAAGCCGGATGTCGACGGCCTGTTCGTGCGCCTGAAGGCCTTCCGGGATGAGCTGAAGGCCGGCGATGTCTACGCCCACCTGGTCAACCCGTACACCGGCGCTCTGCTGGCGGAGATGCGCACGCCGAAGGATGGCATCGTCATCCCCAGCGGGCAGGAATGGCCCACCGTCGGCGCGACCTCGATCGGCATTCTCGGCTCCATCGACCGCGTTGAAGATCGCCGTACCGCCGATCTGTATGTGTACTGAAGTTCTTGTTCACGGGAGAGTCGAATCATGAGAATCGGCAGCATCGAAGCGCAACCGGGAACAAAAGCCTACGGCGCCTTTCAGACGGGCGAGACACACGGTCGTTTTCCGGTGCACATTCCTCTGCACATCATCGCCGGCGCGTCACCCGGCCCAACGCTGGTTGTTCAGGCCGGGACGAGCGGTCTGGAGATTGAGCCGGCGCTCGTCCTGCCTACGCTGGTCGAAATGCTGGACCCGGCACAGATGTCCGGCACGCTGGTCCTTGTCCCCCTGATGAACACGTCGGGGTTCGAGTTTGAGCAGATCAACAGTCCCTGGGATGACAAGCACCTGAATCGCCTTGGGCGCGGCAAGGCCGAAGGCACGGTCAGCGAGCAGATGGTCTACCAGTACTATCAGGCGGCGATTGCCAACGCCGACGCCCTGATCGACATTCGCACCGGCGCGCAGTGGGGGTACTACCGCTACGCGGGGGTGTACGACGACGGCGCAGTCGATGCTTCGCGCGCGCTGGCATTGGCGCTGGGGCTGCCGCAGGTCGTGCAGGGGCAGCCGGCCGATCAGTCGATGGCGCATGAGGCAGCCAGAGATGGCAAGGCGGTCGTCGTCGCCACCATCGGCGGTGGGCCGGGACTGCGCGACTATCGCGACGAAGATCTGACGCGCATTCGCAACGCCGTCTTCAATGCCATGCGCCATCTGAAGATGCTGGAGGGGGCCATCGAATATGAGGAGGACCGCACCCAGGTCATCGCTGCGCACAGCTTCATCATGCCCACCGGCGAGCGCGGCTTCACCTTCATGGACACCAGCAAGCGGGGGTTGCCCGTTCAGGCCGGAGAAGAGATCGGCTACGTGCGTCACCCGTTCACCGGCGAAGTCGTCGAGCGGATCACCGCTCCGCGCGCGGGCGTGGTCGTGCATGCCGGCGCGTCCTGGCCCGTGGCTCTGGAAGGTCATCTGTTGGCCATTGTGGGCGATCTCGTCGAAGAAGTATCCGTGCGTTAGCGCCAGGCAGGAATCGTACAAGGAGGGACAAAACAATGTTGACCCATGACGCACTCAAGCGCGATGTCGCCCGGCGCATTGAGCGGATTCAGGCGATGATGAAGGAAAAGGGCCTCGGCGCGCTGATCATCGTCGGGCAGGCACAGCCCGGCGGGTTAGGCGCCATTCGCTACATCACCCATGCGCATCTGTGGGGCGGGGCGGCCTACGTCGTGCTCGGCGCCGACGATCCGCATCCGTGGCTGCTGGTCTGGAGTTCCTACCAGTCCGTCTGGTGCCGCAACGAAACAACCACGCTGCCGGACCGGGTCGAGTCGCCGGACAATATCGTCAGCCGTACCACCGATCTGGCCAAGGGATACGCCGGCGAGAGCAAGCGCATCGGCATGGTGAACATGAACAAGCTGATGAGCGTGGGCGAGCACCCGAAGTTCGTCAAGGCGCTCGATGGCTACGAGATGACCGAAGTCACCGCCGCCTATGACGCCATCCGCCAGATCAAGACGCCGTTTGAGCTGGAGGCGATCCAGGAGAATGGCGCCATCCTCGACTCGGCGATGGACGTGTTCAAGGAAAACGCCCATGTCGGCGCACGTTACTGGGATGTCAATGGCGCCGTCGAGGGGTACATCAAGTCGTTTGGCGGCTTCTGGGGGCGAACCAAGCTTTCGCTGGACCTGTCACCCTATACCGTGCCCACGCCAAAAGACCAGCGCATGTCCGAGGACGATATCATCAACTACGAGATCGTCTACGAGTCGCCCTGGGGCTACTGGCTGGAGATGACGGCGGTGTTCTCGTTCAAACCGCTGCCCGCCGAAGCGCAGGCGCTGCTCGACGGCTATCTGATGGCCGTCGAAGCCTCGGCGGCGGTCGCCAAGGCCGGAAACACCTTCCGCATGATCTCCGAGGCCAACGACAAGGCGCTGGCCGATCTGGGTTTCCAGGTCGACGGCAAGCACACGCCCGACTGTCACAGCACCGGCCTGGACGGCAGCGATGGTCCCAGCACGGCGAGCAACCCCGACTTCGTGCTCAAGCCGAATATGGTGCTGTCCTTCCACCCCGGCACCATCCTGGCCGGACAGCGCGGCTTTCTGGTTTCTGACAACTTCCTGGTCACTCCGGAGGGGGCGGTACGACTTTCGCCCCATAACGCAAGCCGCTATGCCATGCGGCTTGATCCTTAAGAGTGCTTTTCATGGTCGTGTAGGGAAAGGGGTACTGGTTGAACTGAATCAGCCGTACGGATCGCCCAAGTCGTGAACTCTTGTCAGGTTTCTCTATTTGATGGAGCACTCACCATGAACTTTCCGAAACGCTCAAGGACCATGGCGCTACTCCTCATCCTCGTCCTGTCTGCGGTGCTGGCGGTGACGCCTGCGACGGCCCAGGATGAGATCAGCGAATTCGTCTTTGCGCATCCTGGGCCTATTCGCACGATGGATGCCCCGGTGACCTGGTTTGGCTCGACCCATTGGCTGACAAATCTGATGTATGACTGCCTCATCTGGCGTGCCGCCGATGGGAACGGCTACGTTGGACAGGCTGCCGAACGCTGGGAGAACATCGACGATCTGACCTGGCGCTTCTATCTGCGCCCCGATCAGACGTTCCACAACGGTGAGGTGCTGGATGCCGAAGCCGTCAAGTGGAATATCGACCGCGTCCGCACTCGTGAGGACTTCCTGGTCTACCCGCAGTGGCAGTTCGTCACCGAAGTCAACGTCATCGATGACCTGACACTGGACATCAAGACCGCTGTGCCGTACCCCTATTTTGAGTACGACGTCAGCTTCAATGGCTGCCAGATTCTTCCCCCGGACTACATGGCCGAGGTGGGTGAAGAAGAATTCGCGCGCAGTCCGATTGGTTCCGGTCCGTATCGTCTGGTCGAGTTCACCGAGAGCGATCGCTACGTCTTCGAGGCGTGGGATGGCTATTGGGGTGGCCGCCCTGAGGTCGATCGCGTCATCTACCAGGTAATCCCGGAAGTCTCCGCCCAGGTCGCGGCGCTGCTGGCTGGCCAGGTCGACCTGATCTCGCAGGTTCCGCCCCCCGACCGTGAGCGTCTGTCGACCACCGAAGGTATTTCGCTGGCAACCGAGACCTCCAATCGCATGGCCCACTTCTATCTGCGTGTGGAGACCGAAACTGGTGCCGTCGCCGAAACGTATCCCGACTTCGAACCCGCTACCCTGAATCAGAACGTCCGTCAGGCGATCAGCCACGCCCTCGATCGCGCCCTCCTGGCGGAAGTCCAGGGGTCGGCCATTCCACGTCTGGGCCGCGTCTGCGACTACTACCCTGAAGGCTCGGTGAACGGCCTGGCTGACCCGCAGGCCATCGCCGACTGGTATGACCCCGACATGGCCCGCCAGCTCCTGATCGACGCGGGCTACAACCTGGATGCCGGCGAAGGTCCGACCATTTACCTCGATGCGCCGACTTTCCAGTTTGGCAGCGAGAAGGAAGTGGCCGAGGTGGCCGCGGTCATGCTCGAAGAGGTCGGCTTCAAGGTCGAACTGAACATCCTCGACTCGTCGGCCTTCAGCGAGCAGATCACGTCCGGCGGCAACAACCGTGACATGATGATGACCACGTTGGGCTGCTCGCCGTCGCTGGTGCCGCGCTTCTACCTGTGCAGTTGGGTTCAGGCCAACTACAACGTCTGCGTCGAGGAATGGGACGCCCTGGGCCAGCAGATCCTTGAGACGGTTGACCCGACTGCTCGGCTTGAACTGTGGGGCCAGTGGTGGGACAACTACCTGGATTATGCCCAGACCATCACCCTCTACGAGATCAACAGCGTCATGGCCTACAACTCCGCCGAGTTCGAATTCACGCCGCGCAAGGATGGCTGGTTCACCTTCCGCGATCTGAAGCTGGCTGGCGGCTAGCGCGAGGCGAACGGGTTTCTACTCAGTCATGCAGATGGGCGGCGGCACATGCGCCGCCGCCCGTTACTGGAATTCGGCGAGGAGACGTGATGCAAGCGTTCGTGCTCAGGCGGCTGTTTCACCTCGCGGTGACTGTCTTCGTCGTGTCCCTGATCGTCTTTTTCATGGTCCGGCTCAAAGGCGACCCGATCTCGGTCATGGCGCCGCCGACCTTCAACGAGGAACAGATCGCCAATCTGCGCCACGCCTGGGGGTTCGACAAACCCATCTGGGAGCAGTATGTCATCTTCATCACCCGCGCCGTCACCGGCGACTTCGGTCTGTCGATTCAGGCGCGGCGCCCGGCGATGGAGCTTGTTTTCGAGCGCATGGGCTATACGTATCTGCTCACGATCTCGTCGGCCGTCGTTGGAATTGCGGTGGCGCTTCCTCTCGGTATCCTGTCGGCGCTCAAACGCAACAGCATCCTGGATATTGGCCTGACCGCGCTGGCGTCGCTGGGCACAGCCATGCCAAGTTTCTGGCTGGGCTTGATGCTGATCCTCCTGTTTTCAGTGACACTGCGTATCCTCCCGGCCTTTGGCGCGCTGGAACCCACGGCCATTCTGATGCCGTCGGTGACGCTGGGCGTGGGCATGGCGGCGCGGCTCTCGCGGTTGACGCGCTCGGCGATGCTCGAAGTGCTGGCCGAAGACTACGTGCGGACCGCGCGCAGCAAGGGCCTGAGCTCGCAGATCGTGGTCATGCGGCATGCGCTGCGCAATGCCCTGATCCCCATCGTTACGGTCATTGGCCTTCAGCTCGGATGGCTGTTGGGCGGCTCGGTGGTCGTCGAATCGGTCTTCTCGTGGCCCGGCCTGGGCCGCCTGATGATTGAGTCGATCAATGTGCGCGACATCACCGTCGTCCAGGCAGGGCTGTTCTGGTTCGCCCTGTCGTTTGCGTTGATCAATCTTGCCGTGGATATCGCGTACACGATCCTCGATCCGCGAATTAGCTACAAATAGAAGAGACGACACCCCATGCGAGGAATACGCGCTTCCGACAGTACGCAAGAGAAGGTGGTCGTGCTCCAGTCCATGACCGCTTCCTCTCGGGCCGGCCGTGTCATAGGATCCCTGCGCCGTAGCCCGGCCGGTATGCTTGGCTTCGCCATCGTCGCGGTGGTGATCATATGCGCGCTGTTTGCGCCCTTCATCACCCCACACGATCCGACGGAGTCCAACCTGCGTGCGCGTTACATGCCGCCCGGCTACACTGACAGCAAGGGGACTTATCTGCTCGGCACCGATCAGCTCGGCCGCGATATTCTGAGCCGAATCATCGCCGGCAGCGGCGTCTCCGTCCTGGTCGGCGTCGTGGCAGTGATCATCGCCGGGACGGTCGGCGTCCTCTATGGGCTGATCTCGGGGTTCATTGGTGGCTGGCTGGATTCGGCCATGATGCGTTTCGTCGATGCCTTGCTCGGGATACCGTTCATTATCCTGGTGGTCTCGATCTCGGGCATCATCGGCGCGGGGCTGGCGACCCTGATCCTGATTCTCGGTCTCACGGGGTGGGTGACCTACGCCCGGGTGATTCGAGGCGAAGTGCTCAAGACGCGCAGCCTGGATTACATCCTTGCCGCCTACGCCATCGGCCAGACCCGCGCCAAGATCATGTTCATGCACATCCTTCCCAATGTCGTGTCAACCGCCATCGTGCTGGCGGCTACCCAGGTCGGCGTGACCATCCTGGCGGAGTCGTCGCTGAGTTTTCTTGGCCTGGGCGTCAAGCCGCCGGAGGTGACCTGGGGCGTGATGCTGGCCGATGGCCGGCAGTACATCAGCAGCGCCTGGTGGATGACCACCTATCCGGGCATTGCCATCACCATCACCGTGCTCGGCGTCGTCTTCCTGGGCGACTGGCTGCGCGACATCCTCGATCCGAAAGTTCGCGGTCGCCCCTGAGCGCAAAGAGGAGTCGATGGCCCATTCGGAGTTTCGCGTCCCGCGTTCGCGCGCCTTTCGCACCCATGCCGCTATGCGCGACGAGATTCTGAGCGCGCTGGAACCGCTGCTGTTCGGCTCTATGAACGGCGCTTACGAGGCGCGGTCGCGGCTTGAGCACGCCTGGGCCGAGCACTTCGGCCAACCGCACGCGATCGCGGCGCATTCGGGCACCATCGCCCTGGTGGTGGCCCTGCGGGCTTGCGGCGTTGGCCCCGACCACGAAGTCATCACCGTGGGGAATTCCGATATTTCGACCACGGCGGCGGTGCGCCACTGCGGGGCGACGCCGGTGCTCTGCGACGTGCTCGAAGAGGACTACACCCTCGATCTGAGCCTGGTGGAGGCGCTGATCACCCCGCGGACGCGCGCCATCCTGCCGGTCGATCTGCACGGCCACCCCGCCGATGTGCGCGGCCTGCGTGCCATCGCCGACCGTTACGATCTGCGCATTGTCGAGGATGCGGCGCTGGCCGCCGGCGCGTTCGATCACGGTCTGCCGGTCGGCGCGTTCGCCGATGCCGCAGTTTTCAGCTTCGCCCCCTTCAAGCCGCTGGGCAGCGTCGGCAATGGCGCGATGATCGTCGCCCACGACGAGCGCATCGCCCGCCAGAGTCGCCTGCTGGTCGGCTACGGCCATGACCCGGACGCCGGCGACCTTGCGGTGGGCCATCAGCGCTACATCGAAGAAGGCTTCAACGTCCCGCTCGATGGCATGGAAGCGGCCCTGCTCACCGTTAAACTGCCGTATCTCTCCAATTGGACCGCCCGCCGTCAGGTAGTGGCGCGCGCCTATGAGAACGGGTTGGCCGATACCTCCGTCATATGCCCGCGTTTTCGAGCGGACTCCCAGCCGACATTTCGCTCGTACACCGTCCAGGTGCCGGATCGGCAGGCAGTTTATACACATCTGCGCAAAGTTGGCGTCGAGGTCGTGCTCCATTACACGCCCCCGGCGCATCGCCATCCCGTTTACGGTGGGCCTTTGCCCAACTCGCATGCACTCCCCGTGACAGACCGGCTCTCCGAGACTCTCATCTGCCTGCCGGTGACGCCCGAACTGACGGACGACGAGATTGCGTATGTTCTCAGCGAACTGCGCGCCCAACTGACTTGATAGAGAGTGATGGAGTTCAAGCGCATGTCCGATTCCCGTACGTTGATTCAGAAGATCGCCGAGCACACCGTGCAGCTCCAGTTGGAGGACATCTCCCCGGAGGCCGTGCAGATGGCCAAATGGGTGCTGTTCGATTCCATCGGGACCGCTCTGGGTGGCTCGCAGCGTGAGCTGGGCCAGAAGGCCCTGCGCTACAGCCAGGCCGTGATGCGCGGCGACGAGGCCACCCTGATCCGCGACGGAAGCCGCGTCTCGGTCGAAGGGGCGGCCTTTGCCAATGCCGTCATGACCAAGATCCTCGGCATGGACGACTCGCATCGCTCGGCCGGCCATATCGCGTCACAGGTGATTCCGGCTGTCCTGGCCGTCAGCGAAGCCTATCACACGCCCGGCCGCGACATGCTGGCCGCCATCGTCGCCGCCTACGACTTCGCCGTGCCGATGGGACTTCAGGTCCGTTATTGGCAGCGCGCGCGCGGCCTGGACCTCAAGGGAACCGTGGGGTCGATGGCGTCGGCACTGGCCGCGGCGCGCTGTGCCGGCCTGAGCGTCGAACAAACGGCGAATGCGCTGGCGCTGGCGGCCGATCTGGCTTCCGGCACCGAGCAGTACGTCCACGAGGGCGGCCCGTGCGACACCAAAGACCTGATCGCCGGCTTTGGGGCGCGCCACGGCGTCTTCGCCATGTCCCTGGCCAAGCACGGATTCCATGGCCCGGCCGGGGCGCTGGACGGCGAGTACGGGTTCTTCCGCGCGTTTGGCGACGGCGGCGACCCGGCGATTTTCGACCAGCTCGGCAAAGAATTCGCCATTGTCACGACCGGCTTCAAGCCGCATGGCGGCTGCCGGCACACCCATCAGGCGGTCGACGCCGTCCAGCAGATGCTCGCCGAAGCGCCGATCGATCCGGCGGCGATCGAGCGCGTCCGGCTGGCGACGTACCGCTACGCCACCCAGCCGCTCTTCCGCGTCGACCCGAACCCGCCGTCCGCCCAGGTGGCCGGCCTGAGCATCCGCGTGGGCACATCGGTGGCGCTGTCGCGGGGCAGCTCGTTGCCCGACGACCTGACTCACTGGGACGACCCGGACGTGCGCCGGCTGCGCCAGATCATCGAGGTCGAGGTCGACCCCGAGCTGGAAGAAAAGTACCCATCCATGAACGGCTGCCATCTGGAGGTGGTGCTGAAATCGGGCGAGACCCGGCGCTCTTACGTGCCCTACATGAAAGGGGAGCCTGAATTTCGCATGAATGCGCCGGAACTGATGGAGAAGTTCTACGCGCTGACCCGGCGTCTGTACTCAAGGGAACACGTCGAGGCGATTTACGCCCAGTGCGATCAGCTTGAGATGCTGACCGGTCCCGAGGCCATTCTCACGATGACCGCCGACCAGGTCCCCGCCCTCTAGAGCAGTTGTGGAAATTCAGTGGATCACGAAGGTTCACCTTGATCCATCAATAGCTGCGTTTTTGAGCCAACCTCACCCCAAAAGTCCAACGCCCTCTGGGGGGGCGGGGGTGGGTCACCGATTCACTGAAATGGGCCGCGAGGCAGTTGGAGAGCTGGCGTAGGGTTGCCAACTCGACTACTGCCTCGCGGCTTTTCGAGCACCGCGCGTAATCCTTCCCTGGGCGACGGCGCTGGCGAACGCACCCGTCTTCGGCCGGTCCCCTGAATGACGCCTCAACCCGTGACGTAAGAACGACCCACTGATCAGGACGCCATTCTGCTGTCTTACCGTGGTTTCTGCTCAGCATCAGCAGTTGTTTGACAATACAATAGGATACGACATAATACAAAGCAACGTGCTCGCTCCCGTCCCTGTCTTTCGCACGGCTGCCCTGACATCCCTATCGCGCATAACGGGTGACTCATGATGTCGATAAACCGGAGTAGCCCAATCCCCTTATACCGCCAGTTGTATGCGCTCCTGCGCAGTCAAATCGAAGCGCGCGAATACAAGACCCATGACGCGCTGCCCACTGAAGAACAGCTTGCAGAGAAACACGCGGTCAGCCGAGTCACGGTCCGCAAGGCGCTGCAAATCCTCGCCGACGACGGGCTCATCGTCCGGCAGTCGGGCAAAGGCACGTTCGTCTACCCCGGCAAGATCGCCGAAAAACTCAACTCCCTGCAGGGTTTCGCCGAGATGATGGCGGCCGATTATCCGGCGCAGGTCATGGCGATCCTGAGTCTGGAAGTGCTGCCGGCTGACAGCAGCACGGCGGAAGCGCTGAATCTCGAAGTCGAGGACCGGATTCTGCGGGTCAAGCGCCTGCACGCCGTCGAGAAACGGCCGGTGGCCTACGCGGTCATCTCCCTTCCGTTTGAAATCGGCAAGCTCCTGACCCCGCACGAGATGGAGAGCACTCCGATCTACACGCTCCTGATGCGCAAGGCGAACATCGCCGTGATTCGGGCCAACCAGCGGGTGACGGCCGTGGCGGCCGATTCTGACGTTGCGCACCGCTTGAATATCGCCGTGGGCGCGCCGGTTCTCACCATCGAGCGCGTCACCTACGCAGCCGAGGACCGCCCGGTCGAACTCATCCAGCTCTTCTATCCCGGCGGGCAGCACGAACTGGTCATGGAGCTGTACCGCGATACCACCCAGAACACGATTCAGGTAGCGAGGCAGAACACTCCGTAGAAGGCGGTTAGAGCACATGGCAGTGATCGACAGCCATACGCATATCGGGCTGGAGTCTTTCCTGGCGGAGCCGATCTCCGCGGAAAAGCGGAAACGGCCGGCCTTTCAGGACCGCATGTTCAACTCCATCGAGACCCTGATCGGCCGCATGGATGCGAACGGCATCGACGCGGCTGTGGCCTTTGGCTTTCCCCTGAAGGAAATCGACCGAAACCAGGCCAATGACTACGTGCTGGCCGCTCACCGCGCCTACCCGAAGCGCATCATCCCCTTTGCCTTGGTCGGGGATGACACCGAGCACTGGCTGAAACAGGGCGCCCTGGGCTTCAAGCAGCAGAATATCCTGTATGAGCCGGAGCGGTTCGACGTGATCCGCGCCTACCGCGTGATGGCCGATGCCGGCGTCCCCATGCTGATTCACTTTCGCGCGGGTGAAGGCTACAGCGTGCCAGACCAGGCAAAGTCCATCCTGCGCCAGGTTCCTCGGTTGAAGCTGATCGTCGCGCACATGGGACGGAATACCCCGAACACCGGCGCCCGGGTCGAGGAAGCCGTCATGGGACTGCGCGACGAACCCGGTGTCGTCTTCGAAACATCCACGGTGCGCGACCCGGCAGTCATCGCGCGGGTGGTGGAGATCGTCGGCATGGAGCGCGTCCTGTTCGGTTCCGACTATCCCTTCAATTCGTACCAGGATGCCGACCCGCTGGCCGAGGAGATCCGCGTCATCGAACGCGCCGGCCTCTCGCCGGAGGCCAGAGCCCATGTCATGGAATTGAACATTCAGCACATCACAGGATGGAGGCTTGCATGAAGGGGATTCTTCTGTCGGAGATTACCTATCAGGAGGCGGTCGAAGCATTCCAGAAATATAAGGTTGCGATGCTGCCCATTGGCGGCGGGACCAAAGAGCACGGTCCTCACCTGCCGCTTGGCACGGACCAGATGGTGGTCGATGAGCTGGCGCGCCGCGTGGTCGAGGCGACGCCGATCATTCTCCTGCCGACCCTGGCCTATGCCTACTATCCGGCCTTTGTCGACTGGCCGGGCAGCGTCTCCATTGAGGCGCGTCACTTCACCGACATGGTCGGCGACATTGTACGCTCGCTGCACCGGCACGGGGTGAAGAAATTCCTGCTGCTCGACGGCGGCGTCTCCACACATCCGCCGCTGCGCACCCTGTCCTCGGACCTGCACAACGATCTGGGCATCTGGGTGGCGGTCACGGATATTCTGGGACTGGGCTCGGAGGTCTACGCCGAGATCGAAGAGCAGGAGAAGGGCGGCCACGCCGACGAGATGGAGACCTCATGTATGCTGGCTCTGCGCCCCGACCTGGTGAAGATGGCGCTGGCGCCCCGCGAGTGGCGCAAGGGAGTCCCCGGTGCCTTTGGCAGGGATGGCGTGAAGAAGGTGCACGTCGGCGGCAAGATGGATACCCCCTTTGGCATTAACGGCGATGCGACGCTGGCGACAGCAGAGAAGGGTGAGAAGGCCCTGGCGGCCAAGGCGCAGGACATTATCACGTTTGTCGAGCACTTCATCGACTACCCACTCCCCGGAGAGGGAAGCGACGCATGAGCGCGCCGCGAACGGAGGAGATCCTCGCGCAGGCCGCACGCTTTGATGCCGATTTCAACCCATCTTCGCCGCCCATCGTCATCGAACGCGGCGAGGGTGCGACGATCACCGACACGGAAGGCCGCACGACCATCGATCTGAGCGACATCATCGCCAATATCGGCCACTGCCACCCCCGGCATGTCGAGGCGGTGCGTCAGGCCGCCGGCCAGATGATCACCGGCAAGAGCGGGCTGACCAACCCGCCGCGCGCGGAGTTGACCGCCCGTCTGGTTGCCATGACGCCCGACCATCTGGATCGGGTGTATCTGGTGGCCGGCGGCAGCGAAGCCATCGACTGGGCGATTCGCATCGCCCGGCGATTCACCGGCCGGCACGAGATCCTTGCCTTCTGGGGCGGGGTCTACGGCCGCACCTATGCGACGGCCAGCATGAACGGTCTGATGCGGCGCAAGCGGCAGTTTGGACCGGTCATGCCAGGGGTGATTCATGCGCCTTTTCCCTACTGCTACCGCTGTCCGTTCGGCAAAAAGCCGGAAGACTGCGACTTCTACTGCATCGATTTCCTCGACCAGGTCCTTGACCATGAGAGCACCGACGATCTGGCCGCGCTGGTCATCGAGCCGTACCTGGGTGTGGGCGGCATCGTTTTCCCACCCGAGGGCTACCTGACGCGCCTGCAGGCGTGGGCGGCCGAGCGGGATGTGCTGTTCATCCTGGATGAGATCCAGTCGTCGTTCGGTCGCATCGGCAAGATGTTCGCCCTCGAGTGGGAGGGCCTGGAACCCAACATGATCTGCATCGGCAAGGGGCTCGGCGGCGGCATCGCCATCGCCGCTGTGATTGCCGAGGCGCGGGTCATGGAGTCGCTCCAGCCTGGCGAGCTGAGCGGCGGCAACGGCGGCAACTTCCTGGCCTGTTCGTCTGCTCTCTCGGTGATCGCCATCATGGAGGATGAACGTCTGGCGGAACACGCCAATGAGATTGGCGCTTACTTCCTGGAGCGGCTGAAGCGGCTGCAAGAGGAATTCGCAGTGGTCGGCGATGTGCGTGGGAAAGGACTGACGCTGGCAATCGAGTTTGTGAAAAACCGCGAGACAAAGGAGCCGTATCGAGAGATCGTGCAGCGCATTAGCCAGATCTGTTATGCCAAGGGGGTTTATTGCGGGAGCAAAAGCCACATACTGGACATTCGCCCACCGTTGGTCATCACGCAGGAGCAAGCCATCTTTGCTGCCGACGTGATCGAGTCCGCCTTACGTGAAGTCGCGACTTGAGTCAATAAGGAGATGTGACATGCTTAAGCGAACCTCCCTCATCCTGCTGCTGATCGGCCTGCTCGTCCTGGCCGGGGTACAGGCGTCTGCCCAGGACGGCATGACGGTGCTCCGTTTTCCCATCACCAGCGACCCGGCCAGCCTCGAGCCCGGCCTCGTCAAGGAGTTGTTCTCCGGCCAACTAGCGCTGAACATGCATGCCGGGCTGTTCACCTACGATGCCGAGACCAACGTGGTGCCCTATCTGGTCAGTGACTACGAAGTCTCCGAGGATGGGCTGGTCTACACGTTCCGCCTGCGCGAAGACGCGCTGTGGCACAACGGCCGGGCAGTAGTGGCCGAAGATTTCAAGAAGGGTTGGGAGCGGTATCTCGATCCGAACGTCGGCGCGCAGACAGCCGGTGAGCCGTGGGCGCATGTCGTCGGCGGCCCGGAGCTGTATGCCGGCGAAGCCGAAGAACTGACCGGTGTGCAGGCGTTGGACGAGCACACGCTGCAAGTGACCCTGACGCAGCCCTCGCTCAGCTTCCTGCAGGATCTGGCCGTGCCGGTGACCTGGGTGGTGCCGTCCGAGGCCGTGGTCGAAGGGCAGCCGGCCTGGGTGGGCGATCCGGTGGGCGCCGGCCCGTTCAAGTTCGTCGAATGGACGCCCAACGTCCGCATCGTGCTGGAGGCGAATCCGGACTTCTTCCTGGGTAAGCCGGCTGTCGACCGCATCGAATTCCTGGTCGTGCCCGACGCGTCGACGGCCATGGCGCAGTTTGAAGGCGGCGAACTGGATATCGTCGCCGTGCCGGCCAGCGATCTGGAACGCGTGACCAACGACCCGACGCTGGGCAGCCAGCTCGCCTACTTCACGCGGGCGCAGCTCCAGTATGCCGGCATGAACCAGAGCATGTTCGAGCCCTTCCAGGATGCGCGCGTACGGCAGGCCTTCAACTATGCCATCGATCGCACCACGCTCGCCGAGAATATCCTCAGTAACTCCTGGACAGTGGCCACCGGACTCGTGCCCTCCGCACATCCCGGAATACAACGCGGACCTCCAGGGTTATGCCTACGATCCGGCGATGGCGCAGCAGCTTCTCGCCGACGCCGGCTATCCCAACGGTGAAGGCTTCCCGGCGCTCGAACTGGCGACGCTCAACAGCACCATTGGCGAAGTGGTGGCGGCCATGCTGAATCAGAATCTGGGCATCACCGTCGAAATTCTCCAGCCGGAGCGCGGTGACATGATCGACGGGTTGTGGGCGCACGACCGCTGGCAGTTCTTCCTCTTCGGCTGGACGGCGGACTCGCCCAGCGCGTCGGTGTGGACCTACGAACTGCTGTACTGCGACCTGGACAGCAACTTCTCGACCTACTGCAACTCCGGCGTCGACGAGCTGATCGACACGGCCCGGAACGCCACGGACTTCGAAGTGGCCAAACAGGCCTGGCAGGATGCCGAGGCCCTGGCGATGGAAGACGCGGCCATGGTGCCGCTGGGGTACGCGCGCTTCATCTACCTGGTCAGCCCGGCGGTGACGGGGTTCCAGGCCAACCTCTTTGGCCCTATGGGCTTCGAGACAGTCTCTATCGGGTCGTAACGATCTATGTTTCTGCAGGGGGTGGGTGCGTACCCGCCCCCTGGCTCGTCGGCTGATCCGGTTCGGGTGAATGAACGATGCTTCGATATGCGGTCCAGCGGTCATTCTTCATCATCTTCAGCCTGCTTGGCGTGACCCTCCTGGCGTTTGTTGCGTCGCGTCTGGCGCCCGGCGACCCGCTGCGTCTGATGGCCGGCGATCAGAACCTCCCTCCGGAAGTGATCGCCAACTGGCAGGCGCGCTATGGGTTGGATCAGCCGATCCTGGTCCAGTATGTGTATTACATCGGCAACGCCCTGCGGGGCGACCTGGGGACGTCCTATCACTACATCGGTACTCCGGTGGTGGATTTGCTCGGTCCGGCCATTCTCGTGACGCTGCGGTGGGAGAGCGGGGCGCTCCTTGTCGCGATTGCGCTGGCGCTGCTGTTGGGGACCATCTCGGCGCTGCGCCATAACACCTGGGTCGATACCGGCGCCATGTCTATCGCCCTGGTCGGCATCTCGCTGCCGGACTTCGCCCTGGCCACTTTCCTGATCGTGATTTTCTCGCTGCGCCTGGACTGGCTGCCGGTGGCCGGCTACGAAACACCTGCGCACTTCGTCTTGCCGGCGATCACCCTGGCGGCGCGCCCCTGCGCCCTGCTGTCGCGCATGGTGCGCGCTTCCATGCTCGACGTCCTGAACCAGGACTATATGACCACAGCCCGCGCGAAGGGCCTTCGCGAGCGCAGCGTCATCCTTCGTCATGGTCTGCGCAACGCTCTGTTTCCCGTGCTCACGGTGATCGGCATCCTGGTCGGGCGCATCCTCAGCGGTTCGTTCATCGTCGAAACGATTTTCAACATCCCCGGCGTCGGGCGCCTGGGCGTGACCGCCGTTTTGCAGCGCGATTATCCGGTCATTCTGGGAGCGACCCTCGCGCTGGCGTTCGCCTTTCTGCTGTCGACCCTGGTGGTCGATCTCCTGTATGGGGTGCTCGATCCGCGCGTGCGGGCAAGGGATTAGAAGAAAGCGCCATGAACACATCGTCCACAACATCCACCCCGTCCGAACCAGGCGTCTTGCTTCTGCGACCCGTCGACGTCGACAATCCCTGGAAGGATGCCCTGCGCCGGCTGATGCGCAACCGGGCTGCCTTGCTGTCGGCGATCTTTCTGCTGGCGCTGATCCTCGTGTCGCTTTTCGCGGAAGTCGTCTCGCCGTACGATCCGACGTTTGCCGACTTCACCAGCATCCGCACGCCGCCCTCGGCCGAGCATCTCCTCGGCACAGATGAGGTCGGCCGAGACCTGCTGACCCGGATCATCTACGGCGCGCGTATTTCCCTCTTCGTCGGCATCATCGTGCAGACGATCTCGACGTTCGTGGGCATCCTGCTGGGCCTGGTTGCCGGCTACTATGGCGGTCTGGTGGACACGATCATTATGCGGGCGGTCGACATCATGTACAGCCTGCCGAATTTCCTCTTCGCCGTCTTCATGGTCTCTCTGCTCACGCCTGACATCGGCAGCGTCATCCTCACGCTCACCATCGCCGGATGGCCGTTCTCCGCGCGTCTGATGCGCGGCCAGACCCTGCTGGCCAGGAGTACCGATTATGTGCTGGCGGCGGAGGCAGTAGGCGCCGGACGGTGGCGCATTATGCTGACCCACATCCTGCCGAACTCGCTGTCGCCGATCATCGTTCAGTTCACGCTCGGCGTGGCGACGGTGATCATGGCTGAGGCTGGGCTGAGCTTCCTGGGCATCGGCATTCGTCCGCCCAACCCCACCTGGGGGGGGATGATCAATAAAGGCCGCGAGTTCATCCGCTCCAGCGCGCACCTGGCCATCTATCCCAGTATCGTGCTGGGCCTGACGATGATCGCCTTCAACTTCCTGGGCGACGGCCTGCGCGATGCCCTCGATCCACGCATGAAGAAATGACCTGTCGGTGCTTTGACAAATCCTGTCAGGCATACGAAGCGCGTGGGGAAGAGATACTTTCAGTGAATCACGGATTGCTTAACTTCACCCCGTTTCGCTGCGCTCAACCGCCCGTCTCCGTGCGGAGAGGAGCACAAGTCGTTAGATTATTGGGGTGCGGTTGGCTCGAACACGCAGCTGTAGATGGTCAAGGTGAACTTTCGTAATTCACTGAGTCCATCGCTCTGAAAGAGTCCTGCTTCCTTGAGGCGGGAGTGAAAGCCACGTAAGGTCGGATACTGACCGCGAATGATCCCAGCCTGGTGTGGAATTCGGTCGTGCGCTGCTGGTGGACCGCCAGGCTGCGTAAGTCGCTGAGGATACTCACGGCTTCGTCATACGTATCGGCGCGTCTCTGATCGATCAAGCCGGGAATCTTCGCCCACAACTGAGCTTCGTGCTGACCGATCAATTCCAGTTTCTTCAGGTGGGCAGCTTCTCGTTGCTGCTGTTCGATTTCGAGGCGTTGTTTCCGGACATGCTTCGACGCAGCAACAATGTGACGAATTGTGCGTCGCTCGCCCAACGGTGTTTGGTCGGTCCGTGCGCCGGAAAGCTCGCGCAGGCGCCGTGCCAGGATGACGTCGAGATGGGGTTCGCCGCTCAGGAGTCGAACCAGAAAGGCCTGTTTCTCTGATCCCGAGAGCCGATCAAGCAAAGGGGCAAGTTCCTCGATGGTATGCTCGGCCTTCGTGCTGGTCTCGGCCGCCGCCGCCACCAGATCGGGGTCAATTTCAAAGAATTCCAGAAACCCATGCAGTGCGGGTGTGAGGGCGTGCAGATCAGGAGGAACTGGCGGCTCAGTCAGATCTTCGTCGTCTTCGAGCAAGCCAAGCTCGTATTCAGCCAGCATCAACCAGGCGAGATACAGCGCTCGATAGTCTCCGCGCAAAACATCATTCCGCACGGGGGCGATGCGAGACAGCATTCCCGTCCCGTCGACCCATTCGCCGCCGGCTTCTTCATTAAGCTGGATGTTCAGAATGGCGTACTCACCCTCACTGGACCACTCAATGCTGTCGGCAAATTGGTAGTCTTCCATCACGTGGGTGGGGATTAAGGTGGCAGGAAAGCGAAACATCAGTTGACGGGTGCCCCAATTGGTGATGTACAGCATCGCGTCGAAGTAGTCTGCCAGTACGGCGAATGGGTTGCCTCGGAAATCGCCGTAGTTGTAAACAAAACTGGCGCTGGTCGCCGTGAGTTGGACCCGTGAGGACAAGCGCCTCATTTCCGCCTGCGCTTCGGAGGTCAGTGGCTGGTCCAGCGCGTAGAATTCGTAATACTGATATTCGCTCATATCGTTGTGCCGATCCCGTAGGAGTCAACCCCTTCGTTCTAGTTCAACACCTGTGTCAATCCCTGCTCCAGAGCAGCGAACGCGTCGTCGAGCGAAGGACAGAACTCCTTAACTTCCCAGACCAGGCCACCCGCATCAACCGCCCGGACAAACGAATCGCTGGAATCATCAAAGCCAATCTCGATCCAGCCCTGATCGAACACAAAGCGAGCGATGTGGGGATAGCGCTGTGCGAAATCATCAGACATCAGATTAGCCTTTGCCGACCCAGTAGTGCCGAACGACGCTAACGCCGGATCTCGTAATGGTGGCTTGATCGGCGTCAGCGGAGTCTACGCCCAAAGTGCGATCTCCATAGCTGACGATGCCACCTATCCCAAAACGCGGGAAACGATTTGCTCGATTATACATAGCTTTGAACGGTGAGCTCTTTCCCGTGGAGTGCAGAGTAGCGTATTCCTGAACAACGCGTGGTTTACAGGGCCGTTGCGTCGGCTGTGAGCGAAGGCCAACACAGTTTGCTCGAACCTCATCAACACCCTGCCAGGAATAGGTGTGACGCAGCGAGGTCTTTTTGACAGATCAACTGTTCCGTGCTAGTGTTGTGTCAGCGCTGACATATACTCGCTAGTGTTTTATTTGTTGAGAGTTGTTGCGACATGGAGTCCAGAAAAAAAGAGGCGACGCTTGAGGATGTCGCGCGCAGAGCAGATGTCTCTGCGAAGACCGTGTCGCGTGTGGTGAACAACAGCGGCTACGTTAGCGTAGAAACTCGCCGCCGAATCCTCGACGCCGTCGCCGAGCTCGACTACCTGCCCAACCGCATGGCCCGCAGCCTGGCCTCCAACCGCAGTTCGATCATCGGCCTGACCATTCCCGATATCACCAACCCCTTTTTCCCGGAAGTCATCCGCGGCATTGAGCAAGTGGCATTGGGGCAGCACTACAACGTCCTGATCCACAACACCGCACTCATCGCCGATCGCGACCGTCAGGCGCTTTTGCTGCTTGAAGAGATGCGCGTCGACGGGGTGATTGTCTGCTCAGTACGATTGGACGACGACACTCTCTCAGAAGTGTTGAGCCGTCAGCGCCACACCGTTCTGATTAACCGGACACTCCCAGGAGGCCCGGCCGGGGTGGTCCGCGTCGACTTCAGCAGCGCGATGCAGAGTATTGTGGATCACCTCCTCGAAAGTGGACGCCGCCGCTTCGGCTATCTCACCATTCAGCAGCACGAACTCAGCTACAGCGCCGTGGAGCGGTTCAGGGGCTTCAGGAAATCGCTGGACACGGCTGGACTGATGGTAGCATCAGACTGCATCTACAGGACCAACGCGACGGTGGAGGACAGCTTTAGTAGCGCAACCAGGATGCTGAGCGAGCATCCGGAATTCGATGCCATCGTCTGCTGCAACGATCTCATCGCTGCCGGTCTTATGGAGGCCTGTCTGGCTCGTGGTGTTCGCATCCCGGAGGATGTGGCTGTCACCGGTTTCGACGACATCATGTTCTCCGGGATGCTCCGCGTTCCGCTCACGACCGTTCATGTGCCCAAGCAGGACCTGGGGGTTCGAGCGGCCAAAATGCTCTTTGACATGATTAATGGACGGGACTCCGAACGGGAGATTGTGCTGGATGCCGGACTGGTGGTGCGAGATAGCACGCGCTAACAATGCCGTCTCGCAGTCGCCAGATGAACCGACAGAGCTATCGATTATCCATCGCGCAGTAAGGGGGTGACCACGCAACTGAGCGAAGCCAGGCATCTTTTCTTGCTTAACTATTGAGTCCGAGAGGGAGCCGCAATGCCTGCAAAAAAGTCGTTCTCTAGACGCCAGTTTCTGAAAATTTCCGCAGTCACAACTCTTGGTACGGTCGCACTCGTCAACGGTATCGGCGTCGGCGCACTCGCCGCGCAGAGCATGTACAGCGAAGCGCCGGAACTGGCGGAGTTGGTCGCCGCCGGTCAACTACCCCCGGTAGAGGAACGTTTACCCAAAAACCCGGTCGTCGTGGAGCCCCTGGAGTCGATTGGCGTCTACGGCGGCGCAATTCGCACAGGCATGATCCAGAATCGTGGCTTCCAGGCTCGCTCTGCATGGGGCCCGGAAGGCATTCTGCGCATCGACTGGGATGACAGCACCATCGTCCCGGAACATTGCCGAAAGCTGGGAGTATTCCGGCGACGGACGGACGTTCACGGTCCATCTGCGCGAGGGGATGAAGTGGTCGGACGGCGCGCCCTTCAATGCCGACAACTTCGAATTCTGGTGGACCAAAGTCGTCCAGAATTCCACCCTTACGGCAACACCGCCATCAGAGCTGCGCATCCAGGGCGAGCTGGCGACTTTCACCAAGGTGGACGAGTGGACCGTTCAGTTTTCGTTCACGGCCACGCACGCTAACCTGCCCGGCCTTCTGGCCCACTTCTTCGGCGGCTCCATGCTCCGCTGGCTGCCGAGCCATTACCTGCAGCAGTTCCATGTGGACACCGCCGATGCCGCGACGCTGGAACAGGCAGTCAAGGACGGCGGCTTCGAGACGTGGGACCAGCTCATCAACAACAAGAGCACCATCACTTACGGGATGCCGCTCCTCAACGTCGATATGCCCACCATTCTGCCCTACAAGCTGGCAACCCCGCTGGCCAACAACATCATGGTAGCCGACCGCAATCCGTACTACTGGAAAGTCGATACCGAAGGGCATCAACTGCCGTACATCAACCAGATCATCCTCACCAATTATGAGAGCGGTGAAGTGCGTGACGCGGCGATTGCTGCCGGCGAGATGAACTGGGTGAATACCGATACGACCTTCACGAACTTCCCGCTCTATCAGGACAATGCCGCGTCGGGGAACTATCTCGTTCGCCTGTGGAAGACGAGCCGCGCGGCCGAGCATACGTTCATGCTCAACCACACCGCAAAGATGCGGGCCTGCGGACCATCTTCAGCGACATTCGCTTCAAACGCGCCCTGTCGCTGGCCATGGATCGTCAGACGATCGCCAATGTGGTCTTCCTCGGCTTCGGCGTCCCGGCCCAGGTCCAGATGATCCCGGGTTCGAAGTTCCGCGTCGAAGAATATGTCACCCGCGACACCGAGTACGATCCCGATACGGCCAATGCGCTCCTGGACGAGATGGGGATGACGCGCGATGCCTCAGGTGTGCGTGCGCGGCCGGACGGCTCGCCGTTCGTGATGCGCATGGATGTCACCGTCGACGACCCCGGTGCCGAAGCCGTCGCTGAACTCTATCAGGAGTTCTTCCGCGATGTCGGCATTACACTGGACGTGCGCGTCGTCGCTCGCGATCAGACCCGCAGCCTGATCGACAACAACGACATCGAAGTGGGCATCTGGATCGCCGACAAGTGCAGCGACGCCATGTTCCCGCACACGCCGGTGTGGCATGTGCCGCATCTGCCGACCGACTGGAACCAGTGGGGCGTGGAGTGGGCGAAGTGGTATGCGACCGCCGGCGCGTCGGGAGAAGAACCCCCTGCCGAGGTCAAGCAGGTTCAGGAGCTCTTTGACCAGATGAAGATCACTGTCGATGAAGACGAACGCATTCGCATCGGCCAGGAGATCATGCGTCTGAACATCGAGAACCTGTGGAATATCGGGAATGTCGGCGAGGTTCCGATCCCGGTCATCCTGGGCTCGAACTTCAAGAACTACCCGGAAGAGGGCTACACCAGTTTCGACTGGCTCGGCAACCACCAGTACCACATCGAGCAGACGTACTTTGAAGGCGGCGAGTGGGTCGGCGCCCCCAGCTAACGGTTCATGCGAACGAAATGAAACGAGAAGAAGCAGGGTTGAGTGATACAACCCTGCTTCACTAAAGGTCCGCAGTGATTAGATTCGCCGTCAACCGCTTCGTTCAGATGGTCGTGATCGTTTTCATCATCAGCGTGATCGCCTTCATCATCATTCAGCTTCCGCCGGGCGATTTTGTGGACAACTACGTCTCCACGGTGTCCGGTGGAGAGACGCTCACGCCTGAGACCGTCGAAGCCCTACGGTTACAGTTCGGTCTCGACGAGCCGATCACCAGCCAGTACTTCCGTTGGATGTTGAACGTCGCCCGCGGCAATTTCGGCCTGTCATTTCAGCATCAGCGAACGGTGGCCGACCTGCTGGCCGAACGCCTTCCGACGACGCTGGCGATCACCATCCCTACGACTATTCTGGTTTATCTCCTCGCCGTCCCTATCGGCATTTACACGGCGCTTCACCAGTATTCGATCCTCGACTACGTCTTCTCGTTTGTTGGCTTCGTCGGCGTTGCGGTGCCGAACTTCCTGTTCGCCATCATCCTGATCTACATCGGCAGCACGTACTTTGGCGCCAATGTCGGCGGGTTGTTTTCGCCGCAGTATGAACTGGCCCCCTGGTCCGTTGGAAAAGTTCTGGACCTTATCTCCAACCTCTGGATTCCGGTAATTGTCGTTGGCACGGCCGGGACGGCCGGCACGATCCGCGTCATGCGCGGCATGCTGCTGGACGAACTCAACCAGCCTTATGTCGAAACGGCGCGATCCAAAGGACTCTCGGAGACACGCCTCATTCTGAAATATCCGGTCCGCATCGCGCTCAGCCCGGTCCTCAGCACGCTCGGATTCACCTTGCCGGCGCTGATCTCCGGTCAGGCGATCGTGTCCATCGTGCTCAATCTGCCGACCACAGGGCCGCTCCTCCTCAACGCGCTGCTCTCGCAGGACATGTTTCTGGCGGGGTCGATCATTCTCGTCCTCAGCGTGCTGACCGTCGTCGGCACCTTCATTTCCGATCTGCTGCTGGTCTGGGCCGATCCCCGTATACGACTGGGCTAGAGGGTGGGAGATTATGGATAACCAGAAACCTGCGCCGGATGCCCTGGTCCACATCTCGGATCGGTGATAGATGCTGAGCCTGAGGAAGGGCCGATCAAGGTCGTCACGCCGCTGCGCCTGATGTGGTGGAAGTTCCGCCGGCACCGGATCGCCGTGCTGTCGGCTGTGTTCCTGATTGCAGCCTACCTGGTGGCGATTTTCGCCGGCTTCTTTGCCCCCTACGACCCGCTGTCGCGAACCCGAAATCTTTACGCACCGCCTCAGTTGCCGCGCTTCGTCGATGAGGAAGGGGTGTTTCACCTCCGTCCCTTCGTTTACGGTCTGGAGATGGGGCGCGATTTGGAGACGCTGCGTCCGACCTACTCGCTGGATACTGAGGAGAAGTACCCGCTCGCCCTGTTCGTGCGCGGCGATCCCTACAAGATTCTTGGCTTCATCGAGTCTGATCTGCACCTGTTCGGGGTAGAAGGGGGTGACATTCATCTCTTCGGAACGGACGATCTCGGACGTGATGTATTGAGCCGCGTGACGTTCGGATCGCAGATCTCGCTCTCGGTGGGGCTGGTCGCCGTCTTCCTGAGCCTGATCCTGGGGCTGGTGATCGGCGGCATCTCCGGTCTGTACGGCGGTATTGTCGACAGCATCATCCAGCGGGTAATCGAGGCGATCATCGCCATTCCGTCGATCCCCCTGTGGATGGGTCTGGCCGCGGCGATTCCGCGCAACTGGTCCCCGGCGGAGCAGTATTTCGCCATTCTGGTCGTGCTCTCGCTGATCTCCTGGACGAGTACGGCTCGCGTCGCGCGCGGTAAGTTTCTGGCACTGCGCGAGCAGGATTTCGTCATGGCAGCGCGCGTCTATGGCGCCGGCCAACGGCGCATCATTTTGCGCTACCTGATTCCCAATATCATGAGCTACGCCATCGTCAATGTCACGCTGGCGATTCCGGGCATTATCATTGCCGAAACGGCGCTCAGCTTCCTGGGCATCGGACTGAATCCGCCGGTCGTCAGTTGGGGGGTGCTGCTCAAAGAAGCGCAGAAGAACCTCGTTATCCACTTCTATCCTTGGCTGTGGATTGCGCCAGCGCTGTGCATCATCGCCATCGTTCTCGCCTTCAATTTTGTCGGAGACGGGGCGCGACGCTGCCGATCCGTTCGCCAGCAAGTGAGGACTTTCGTGCAGTTGAGAGGACTCTATGTCTGACCCGCTGAACGACAGCCGACGGACGCTCCTCGACGTCCGGGATCTCAAGAAACACTTCCCGGTGAGGCGGGGCATGATCGTCCGCGCGACGGGCACCGTCAAGGCGGTCGATGGAACCAGCTTATCCCTTCGGGAGGGTGAGACGCTCGGTCTCGTAGGTGAGAGCGGCTGCGGCAAGACCACCCTGGGACGCTGTATTGTCCGGGCTTACCAGCCGACTTCCGGGGAGATCCGCTATCGCGACAAGGCCGGTCAGGAGATCGATCTGGCGCCCCTTTCAGAACGCGAGCTTCGCCGCTTTCGGCCGGACATTCAGATGATTTTCCAGGATCCGTTCGGTTCGCTCAACCCGCGCATGACGCTGCTTCACCTGATCGGGGAGCCGCTACGGGTCAACAAAATGGGGAACGATCGTGAGATCAAGGACCGGGTCGCGGATCTGCTGCGGGTGGTGGGGCTGCGGCCGGAGTACATGACTCGTTATCCGCACGCCTTCAGCGGCGGCCAGCGACAGCGCATTGGTATCGCCCGCGCGCTGACCCTCAACCCGCGCCTGATCGTGTGCGACGAGCCTGTCTCGGCACTGGACGTTTCGGTACAGGCGCAGATCCTCAATCTCCTGCAAGACTTGCAGGATCAGTTCAACCTGACCTACCTGTTTGTCGCGCATGACCTGAGCGTCGTCGAGCACATTTCCGATCACGTCGCCGTGATGTACGTGGGGAAGATCGTAGAGCGCTCGGATACGGACAGTCTCTTCCGAAATCCGCTTCACCCCTATACTGCGGCGCTGATGTCGGCGGTCCCAAAGCCCGATCCCCGCGCCCGCGTCGAACCCATCGTTCTGGAAGGCGATATCGCCGATCCGGCCAACCCACCGTCCGGGTGCTACTTCCACCCCCGGTGTAGCTTCTGCATCGATCGATGCAAACGAGAGGCACCGGAACTGCGCGAAGTTCAGCCCGGTCACTGGGCGGCGTGTCACCGCGCGGAGGAGCTTCAGCTCAAGGGCGTGTATAGCGCAGGAGCAGGCGGATGAATAACCGGCAAGCGCCTTTATTGCTCGAGGTCAGGAACCTCAAGACACACTTCTTTCTCAATCAGGGGTCGTTCGCGCGGTCGATGGCGCGTCGTTCCACCTGCGCGCCGGCGATACCCTGGGCATTGTGGGGGAGAGCGGCTGCGGCAAGTCGGTGATGTCGCGCTCCATTCTGCGACTGGTTTCGCCTCCGGGGCGCATTGTCGAAGGGGAGATCCGCTATTGGCCGCAAAATGGATCGCCAGAGGGTATCGATCTTGCCAGCCTCGATCCGAAGGGGGAGCAGATCCGTGCCATCCGTGGCGCGGAGATCCTCCATGATCTTCCAGGAGCCGATGACCTCTCTCAGCCCGGTGCACAGCATCGGCAATCAGATCATCGAGGCGATCACGCTGCACCAGCAGGTGGATAGCCAGACCGCCCGGCAGAATGCCGTCGAAATGCTTCGCCTGGTCGGTATGCCCCGGCCGGAAGCCACGATTGACCGTTTCCGCACCAGCTCAGCGGTGGCATGCGCCAGCGCGCCATGATCGCGATGGCGCTCTCGTGCCACCCCGACCTGCTGATCGCCGACGAGCCGACGACCGCACTCGACGTCACGACCCAGGCGCAGATTCTGTCGCTCATGCGCCGTCTCCAGCAGGAAATGGGCACGGCGATCATGTTCATCACCCACGACCTGGGCGTCATCGCGCAGATGACTCAGCATGTCATCGTCATGTACCTGGGCAAGGTCGTGGAAAGCGCCAGCGTCGACGCGATCTTCTACGAACCGAGACATCCGTATACCCACGCGCTGCTGCATTCGATCCCGCGTCTGGGACGAAGGGCCGTCGGCGGGCAGGGCAGACTGAGCACGATTCGCGGTTCCGTCCCCGATCCGTCTGCGATGCCCTCCGGTTGCCCGTTTCATACGCGGTGCCCCTTCAACGACCGGGTGCGCTGCGTGACCGAGACGCCGACGAGCCAGGAGGTAAAGCCGGGTCATTTCGTGAGCTGTCATTATGCCGAGCAGCTCGATCTTGCGCCCAGTGACGCGGCGAAAGCGGCGCGATCGTGACGGCTGTGCGGGAATTTCCGCTGCGTGACGCCTATATCGATCACTGGCTGTGGTCGCTGAGCCCGGACAATGCTGAGGAGCGTTGGCGCTACGCCCGCTGTCCGGAGGATCACGTGCTGACGCTCGTTGACGCTGAAGCATGCGGCTGTCGTTCGGTTCGCGCCGCGGCGATGACCAGCCTGCATACGGCCATGGGCGGTGCGGCAGTGTTGAGGCTCTCCGGCCTGGGGATCGATCGCGTCTTCGTCAACGGCGAGCTGATCGGCCAGGAAATGGTCGCGGACGCTCAGACGATCCCGGTGCTGCTTCATCCCGGTCGCACGGAGATCCGCATCGACTTCAGAATTCCAGCGGGACGGGGCGCCGTCACGATGCGCGCCGCCGCGCGAGTCTGCGATGCCCCGCCGGACACGATGGTGCAGATTCTCACGACCAGCGGCGACCCGGCGCGATGGGCGAAGTTCGAGCGGGTATTTGATGGGGCGATCATCGACCGGGATGTCTACACCGCCGGGGCGCTGGTCCAGCTCACCTGGCCATCCCTGGACGAGCGCTGCACCACCCAGGGCAGACTCCAGCACAGCTCCGGTCGCATCTACGGTCAGTCCACCAAGATGCTGGACGCCGAAACAAGGACGCTGGTCCTCGGAAAAGCGATCAACATTCCGGATGGCGCCTATCAGATCGTGGTCATGCCGGACTCCGGGACGAGTATTATGGGGGGATTGGCTACAGCCGATCCCTGCCCATCAACGTCAGCACGGCCGCCTTCTCGCAGACCTGGTATGCGGATCTGGAGTCCGGCGCGCAGAGGCTCTGGAACACGCCGCCGGTTTCAGAGGCAGTCTTGTCGGCCAGATTGCTCGGATGGCGCTTGGACGGTGGTCTGATGTCGATGCTCAGCTGATCGCGGATGCCGTCGCGGACGTCGTGGCGGACTGCCCGGACGGCTGGCGCGAGGCCGTAGCTCTGCTTGGCGCGGTAGGGCGCTATGCCGCGCAGATGCCGGCCGAGGTGAACGCGTCCATCGATACCCTTCGGCGTCATGTGCTCTCCCTGGCCAGCAGGGAGTCCTGCGGGGGTGAGGGCGACTACGATGATGGTGACGAACTCCTTCGGCTGACCGCCTGTTTGCTTACGGAACAGTCGACTCCTTCCGAAGGTCTGCCCGCCATCGAGACTGATCTCGCGCGCTGGCTGCATAGCCGTGGTGTGGCCGGGCTGTACCGGTGGGGCACTCGACAACCTCGAATCGCTGATCGTGGCGCTCACCCACCTGGTCGATCTGGCGGAGTCCGAGACCATCAGCGACCTTTCTGCCGTTCTGTTGGACAAGCTGCTCTTCGGGCTGGCGACGAATACCTTCAAGGGTGCATGGAGTTCGGCCCGGCGGGCAGGTGTGTGGCCAGACATTCTGAACGGCCGCCTCGACCCGACCGCCGGAATCTGCAGGCTGTTGTGGGGGATGGGCGTCTTCAACGATCAAATCGCCGGAATCGTTGCCCTGAGCGACTCGGACTCCTACGAGGTGCCGTCGCTCATCCAGGCCGCTGCGCTCGATCTGTCGGAGCCGCTCTGGTCGCGCGAGAGCCATCGCACGCGGGGCGAAGCGGTCAGCACGGTGACCTATAGAACCGGTTCCGGCATGTTATCGTCGGCCCAGGCATACCGTAGCGGCTCTCGGGGCCAGTCTGAACAGATCTGGCAGGCGATCCTCAGCCCCGACGCCGTGGTATTCACCAACCATCCCGCGTACGCGACCGACTATGCCGCTCCCGGGTTCTGGTGCGGCAGCGCTGTCCTTCCGCGCGCAGCGCAGTGGCACGACGCGTTGATCGCGGTCTACAACGGCGCTGACGCGGGTATGGATTTCACCCACGCCTACTTCCCGCTGTGGGCCTTCGACGACTATGTGCTGGGCAATCGCTGGGCCTTTGCGCGTGTTGGGCAGGCCTATCTGGCACTCGGCTCGACGAACGAACTTTTCCTCATGACGACAGGTCCAGGCGCCGCCCGCGAACTGCGATCTCCGGGTCGGGCGAGCATCTGGCTGTGTCAGATGGGCAGCGCCGAGCAGGACGGCGACTTCGCCGCATTCCAGACGCGTGTCAGTGGCGGCACTCTGCTTGTGAATGGTCAGTCCGTCGATTGGACGACTGTCAGGGGCGATCGCCTGCAGTTCGGATGGGAAGGGGATTTTCGGGTGAATGGAGTGGTGACGCCGCTCCAGTTTGAGCAGCATATCGAGAACCGCTACTGCGCCAGTGGCGTACAGCAGGATTCGATGGACATCCAGATCAAAGATTTCGTGATGCGCCTCAATTTTGGGTTGGAGTGAACTCAGGAAGCCGCCATGTCCGAAAAACACTATGTTGAAGCTTTACCCGTAACCAGCGGGAAGCATCACTGGTTTGGCTACTACGACAAATTCCCCTGGGATGCGACGGGCCGCTATCTGCTCGGCCTGGAGTCGACATTCGTGGATCGCCAGCCGACTGGCGAGGAGCGCGCCGTCGTCGGTATGATCGACTTGCAGGACAACAATCGCTGGATTCCTCTGGACGAGACCCTGGCCTGGTGCTGGCAGCAGGGCACCATGCTTCAGTGGCTGCCCTCGGCCCCAGATCGCAAGATCATCTACAACCAGCGCGACGGCGATCGCTTTGTGTCGATCATCCGCGATGTGTTTACCGGTGAGACGAAGACCCTTCCGCGGCCGATCTACTGCGTGCGCCCTGACGGAAAACGCGCGGTGACCCTCAACTTCGCACGTCTCGATCGCCGTCGTCCCGGTTATGGCTATCCCGGTGTGGTCGACGCCTGGGCACACGACCCGCACCCCGTCGACGACGGCATCTTCAGCATGGACCTGGAGACTGGAGAGAGCCAACTGATCATCAGCTACGATCTGATTCGCCATAACCAGCCAAACGACACCTTCAACGAGGGGCAGCACTGGGTCAACCATCTGGCGTATGCGCCGGACGGCAAGCGTTTCGTCTTTCGCACCGCTGGCAGCATGAGGTCGAGAACTCGTCGCGAAAATGGCTGGACCGCTTCTACAGCGCCCGGGACGATGGCGGCGAGATCTGGCTGCTCGCCGATGACGGTTTCATCTCGCACTTTGACTGGTACTTGCCCAGCAAGGTGCTCGCCTGGGCCAACCACAGCACGCTGGGCGTGCATTACCTGATGTACACCGACTGTACGACGGAAGTCGAGGTCCTGGGCAAGGATGTCTTCTACGAGGACGGCCACTGCTCGTTCTCGCCCGATCGTAAGTGGATGATGACGGACACCTACCCGGACTCCGAGGACAAGCGTACACTGATGCTCTATCATATGGCGACCGGCCGGCGCATCGATATTGGCAAGTTCTACGCGCCGCCCGACCTGGTAGGCCCCCTGCGCTGTGACCTCCACCCGCGATGGAGCCGGGATGGGCAGCAGGTCTGCATCGACTCCGCCCATGAAGGTTCACGGCAGATCTACGTCCTCGATGTCTCGGAGATCGTCCAGTCAGTCTGAGCGCAGTGTTGAATCCACCGGACCCGGCTGAAAGCGTTCGCCTCGCCGGGTCGTCTCAAGGAGCATGAAGCACCATGTCTGAAGTGCAACATCCGAAGGTCGTCGTCATCGGGGCTGGCAGTCTGTTCTTCGGCAGGCAGGCGATCTGGCAGATGGTCCATTCGCCGTATCTGAATACCGGTACCCTGGCGCTGGTCGACAACCACCCGGAACGGCTTGATCGTATGGCCAGGCTGGCGGAAATGGTCATCGCTGAGACCGGCGTGCCGCTGAAGCTGGAAACCGCCTACGACTGGAAGGATGTCCTGCCCGGCGCGGACTTCGTCGTCCTCAGCTTTGCCGATAAGACCGTCTACTACCGCGGGATAGACTGCACCATCTCGGAAAAATACGGCATCCGCATGTGTTCGGGGGACACGATCGGCCCAGGCGGCATCTTCCGAGCCATGCGCGAACTCCCGGTCATTATGCGTTGCACGCGCGACATCGAAGCGATGTGCCCCGACGCCTGGGTCATCAATTACATCAATCCTTCGACCGTCAACGGGATGGCCCTGGCGCGTTATGTCCCTCAGCTCAAGAGTTTTGCCCTGTGCGACAGTCTGCACATGCCGCATGTCAAGCGACATGCCGCGCTGCGCGCCGGCATTGTCCGCGATGCCTCGGAGTATAACGAGGTGGTGGACGCCGCGTTCGACATGCGCATCGCCGGGGTCAATCACTTCACCTGGATGCTGAAAGCCGAGTACGACGGCCAGGATGTCATGCCGGCCATCGCCAGTTCGATCCTGCGCACGGCCGCCACCGAAGATCTGGGCGGGGATGTCGGCGCGAAGGCCAAGTTCAACGATCGCATCGCTCACAAGCTTTACGAGATCTTCGGATACATTCCGGTCTGCGTGGCTCACACCAAGGAATATGTTCGTTACTGGCAGGGCAAGGGGACGATCGCGGATGATATTCCGCCGCTGCTGATCTGGGAGACCGAGGACCGCTATGAGCGACACGCGGCCATGTGGCGTCAGGTCGACGGTTTCCTGAGCGGGGAAACGCCGATCGCCGATTACATGAAGACCTTCGGGCCGGATCACGCGACGGACATCATCGAAAACATGGTGGGTAACCTGGGCAAGCCGTTCTACATCAACACGCCGAATCGCGGTGCTGTGACCAACATGAGCGACGATGCCTTCCTCGAACTGCTGTGCGATGTGGATATGAACGGGCCGAAGCCGCGCCCGGTTGGCGAGATGCCGCGCGGCGTCCGTGGCATGCAGGAAGTCGTCCTGGACACGCATGAACTCACGGCTGAGGCCATTGTCCGGTGTGACTACGGGCTGCTGCGGCGGGCCATGATGACCGACCCGCTGGTCACGTCGATCGCCGATGCCGACCACATTCTGACGGAGCTTCTTGACGCCGAGCGAGACGCTCTGCCAGACTGCTGGTACGCCTGAAAATACGGAATTCGGAGCAGGACTGCAACAGCATAGGTCTGCGGTAGAGATGCAGTCCATGGTAGTACACGAACCAGGTTCATCTGACGGGTTGATAGCGTAGGGGCGGACGTGCAAACGAAGTTTGCCTGTGTCCGCCCGGGAATGGGGGGGGGTTGCCCCCCCCCCGGGTGTCCGCCTGGGGGGGGGGCCCCCCCCCCCGGGGGGGGGGGGGGGGGGCGGGAACGGAAGGAGGGGGCGGGGGGGGGGGGGGTCCGGGAGGGAACGGGGGGAGGTCAAAACGGCGGGAGATCGAGAATGTGTGCCTGGGCGGGGACATTGCCCCGCCCCTACGGCTGGCTGTTTCAGACTAGAGAATTGGAACAACCACCACGCGCGATCGCCTGCTTGTGATCGACGTGGGAAGCCTCGCGGCAGAAGCGGTGCTGATTTCGCTGGACGGGCAACTCCAGGGTCTTCGCCAGGTGGACTACACGTTCCACCGTTTGCGGCCGGATCACGTCGACCAGATCCCCGAAAAACAGAGGTAGAATTGCTCCACGGACACCTGCCCGTTTGCCAGGTGACCGAAGGACCGATCAGGAAACCCTGTGAACCTAACCGGGATAAAGCGGTGGCTGTGTCGAAGCTCCGGGCATCCGGGTCTATACAATTGAGGACAGGAACCCATGACGACTGCTTTACGACCGGCCGTTTTCAGTGACGTCGAAGGCACGCTGATCAGTATCAGCTTTCCGCGCACGTATTTCGAACAAGCCCGCGAGATGGGACTCGTCCCGACGATCAACATCGTTCAGACGGGCATCCTCAACCTGCTGTCAAAGCCGTTTTCCCCCAAGTCGAAGGTCGGCGGTATTCTGCGGTATCTGGCGATCATGACCGCGATGCGCAATCTGCCTATGTCGATGAACGCCCAGGTGATGGATCGCGTCAATCCGCTGCTGCATCAGGCGCTCAAGCCCAAAACTATCGCCTGCATCCGCCAATACGAGGCTCAGGGTTACCCGGTGATCCTCGTCAGCGCGGCGCTTCAGCAGGGCGTCGAGACGTTCGCGGCGACGCTCGGCTGGCGCGGCGAAGGCACGCGCCCGATTCTTGACGGCGATCGCTTCACTGGACGCGCGGAAAAGCCGCTGACGGGAGCGGAAAAGGTGGTGCGCGTGCGTCAGGTTGCGACAGAGATGGGGATTGATCTGGCAAGCTCGGTCGGTCTCGGCGATACAGTCTCTGACTCCGCGTTCCTATCGATCCTTGGCGCAGCGTGTGTGGTCGATCCTGACCCCGATCTGCGTGCCATTGCCACTGAAAAAGGTTGGGACATCCTGGACAGCAGCGGGTAATCTGCCTGGTACTCGATCACGTCGATGATGCGGTGCTGGCGTCGTCGCTCAGCGCTGATATACCGGAGGGGCCGAGTGCCAGAAACTGGACCTGGTGGGAGTCTCAGGGAATCACGGATTGCTTCACCTCACCCCGTTTCGCTACGCTCAACCGACCCTCTCCGTGCGGAGAGGGCAAAAAGTCGTTAGACGTTTTGGGATGGCACTGTGGCATGCGCACCTGGAACACTCCAGGCTAGTCTGCTCTTCGAGCCCAGGGGAAACTGCCCCAATAAGCCATCTCACGGAATGATATAGTCGGAAGTCGAGGTGTCCGGCGGAACGCTCTCGCCAAGTTCGCGGCGCGCGCGCGCCAATTCTTCCGGCGTATTGAGGTTGGTGAAGGAGCGCAAATCTCGATCGATCGCCCGTATGGCGGTCTCGCTCACCAGACGCACGCGAAGGTGCTCGAAGAGACCACTAACACGCAGCTGGTTGCGATCAATGAAATGGCGCATCACTGGAACGCAGCGCTGGTGATAGATCGCATGGAGTCCCTGGGGCTGGTCGTCGACCATCGGCACGACGGCATCAAAGCCAGCGCGAAGGGAAAGCAGATAGTCGAGCAGTGCCCGGTTGAGAAAGGGCATGTCGCTGGCTACGCACAGCGTGTAGGGGGCAGGACTGTGCTGGAGCGCGCTGAGGATGCCGCCGAGCAGACCTTTTCCCCGGACAACATCCACGACGACGTCCGCGTTGAAATGGCTGTACTGCTCGGGTCGGTCTGTGACCACGAATACGGGTGCGCCCAGCGGTCGAACGTGCTGCAGGACATGAGGGATCAGGGGTTTGCCCGCCAGCTGCAACTGGGCTCTGTCTTCGCCAGAACGCAGCACATCGCCTCCTGACAACACGGCGACTGCAAACCTACTCTTCTCGTCACGGTCCATAGACCAAACTCACTTGCAGCATATGATGCAGTTGTGGCGCTTTCCCCAGGTCCGTATTATCTCATATTTCGTTGGAGAGGGGTGTTCCATTCATGCCAGATCGGTGGAATTTGACGACAGGGTTCGCAAAAAGATAACAAATGTAACTGGCACAACCGTTGACAAAGCATAATGATCAGGGTAGAAGTTCTGTAGTAGACGAGGGTTCGGTCAATAGGTGACCCTCAACGCTTTTCTTTATGGTTTGATCTGCTTCACCATCGGCCTTGTTGTACTCCTGCGTGGACGTGGAGACAGCGAGCTTGCCCTGGGCCGCCAACTACACTGGCTTGGCGGCCATGCGCTCCTCCTCAGCGCCTATAGCTGGGGCATCACACTGGTTCACGACCGGATTGGCACGGAACCGCTCGAGGTCGATACCGCCCTGGTTCTGCTGTCTCTGGTGGCGTCCGGGGTGGTGTTACTGCGCTTTGGCTCCGGTCTCATCGCCGAAGCCGGTCCCCTGCCGTTGTGGATGAATTTCCTGCCCGTCGCCCTGCTTATCCCCTCGACGATGCTCATCGCCTATGCCATCGTCGTCGTGGTCACCGCCACGGAAGTCCAGGTTGCGATCATCCAGTGGTCGCATGACCTGCTGCTGCTGCCCGGTGGCATTCTCGCCGCGATGGGCTTTGCCCGACAGTGGCGCCGCCTCAAGCTGCTGAACGATGTGCCGGCATCGATCATCCTGCTGGCGACCGCCGCCGCCTTTCTCGTCAACGCCATCGTCGGCGCTGTCATTCCCGTCAGCCTGCCAACTGCCGGTGCAGCTGGTGCGCCGTTAATCGGCGCCCCGACGGAAACCTGGCGTCTGCTGTTGATTGCCCTGGTCGCCGTGCTCGTTGGGGCATCCATGAACGTTTTCGAGATCGAGCGCCAGCACAAGATCAAACGGCTTGAGGAGGCGCGGCGCGAGGCGCAGAGCATTGCTTTGTCGATTCGTACGCGAACCCGGCAGCAGGCCGAGGTCTGGCTGCACGCGCTGGCGCGGATCAGCCACTGTATCGCGGCGATGGACGAGGCCGACGACATCCTGAAGGTGGTGGTCGGCGAGGCGCGTCAGATGCTCGGGGCGGATGCCGCCGTCATTGCCCTGTATGAAGGAGAGGGCAGGCTGTGCTACAAGGTGCGGTGTGTCTCCGGGGATGCTCGTCTCACAGACAGCGAACCGGTTGAGAATGCCGTCATCGTGCGGGCGGTTGCGGCGGGAAATCCCCTGCGCTATCCCGAAGACATCGGCGGGGCGTTCGCGTGGCGGACCGAGAAGGGGGTCTTCCGCGCGGAGACTGCTGCCCTGGTGCCGCTCAAACTGAACACGACGCAGATCGGCGCGCTGTGGCTCGGCAGGGAGTCGGGCAAGAGCTTCACCTGTACCGATCTGATCGGGTTGGGCTATATCGCCAATCACGCCATCATCGCGCTCGAACACGCGTCGATGGCGGCAGAGTTGCAGTCGCTGGCGGTGATCGAAGAGCGCTCGCGGATCGCGCGGGAAATGCACGATAGCCTGGCGCAAATCCTGGGGTATCTCGGGCTAGAGATGCAGACGCTGGAAGCGCTGGTCCGGCAGGACGACAAGGACACAGTGCTGAGCGAGCTGCACACGGCGCGGGATACGATCAAATCGGCCCAGGCCGACGTACGCGAGAATATTCTCAGCTTGCGGACCGCGCTCTCCGGCAAGGCCAGGCCGATCGACGCGCTGAAGGAGTATGTCGAGGAATTCGGCATCCAGACCGGTGTCACGGCCGAACTGGTGGACCGGGTGACAGGTGACTGTCCCCTCACGCCGCTGGCCGAGATGCAATGTGTTCGCATAGTCCAGGAGGCGCTGGCCAATGTCCGCAAGCACGCTCATGCGGAACGGGTCAAAGTTGTGTTCACGACCCTGCCTGATCGCCTGGAGATCAGCATCGCCGATGATGGCGTAGGCATGGCGCCAGAGACCATTTCACGCGGTCATTTTGGGCTTCAAACGATGCGCGAAAGGGCCGAAAGCGTGGGTGGGCAGCTCGAGATCACGTCGACAACCGGTCAGGGGACCAGGATCGTGATCAGCCTTCCCACCGAATATTCCGAGTTGAAGGGCAGAACTGATGTTACCCCTGCGAGTACTGGTCGTTGACGATCACCGCCTGTTTCGGCAGGGGCTGATTGGACTGATGAAGACGCGAAGAGACCTGGTTGACGTCGTCGGCCAGGCAGCATCCGGACACGAAGCGATTCAGCTTGCCGAGCAGCTTAAGCCCGACGTCGTACTGATGGACATCTGCATGCAGGATGGCGATGGCATGGAAGCGACGGCGCATATCCGCGCCCACTGCCCGAATATTGCGATCGTCATCCTGACGGCCTCTGAGTCCGATGAGGATCTGTACCGGGCAGTACAGTTGGGTGCAGCCGGTTATCTGTTGAAGGACCTGGACGCCGACCAGTTGTTCGAGGTGCTGCTCTGCGTAGAACACGGCGAGGCGGCGATGACCCGCGAGACGGCCTCCAGACTGCTCAAGTGCATTTCCAGGCGTTCGACGGAGCCAGAGCGCGGTGAAGAACCGCTGACCGAGCGCGAGATGGAGGTGCTGTGTCTGGCGGCGACCGGAGCAAGTAACCAGGAAATTGCCGATCGCCTCAGTATCTCTGTGAACACGGCGAAGACGCATGTTCGCAATATTCTGGACAAGCTTCAACTAGACAATCGAACGCAAGCGGCGAACTACGCCCTTCAGCGGGGCCTGGTATCTGCAACAAACCATGAGCGGGGCGCCTCGCTTCCGCATGTCCGGCATCATGAGAATTAACCCGCCCCTGTTGCTGATGCGGCGGACAGAGCCCGGCGCCGTCGGAAGCTGGGCAGCGGCCAGGAGACGGGAAGGAACCTTCAATGATCGTCGACATCACGCTTGAGTCCCTCGGGACAATACACAATTCGGCACTAGCCGCCTATGCGGAACGCTACCTGCAAATCGCGCAGACCTTCACAGAACGAGTTCGCGAGACCGGGATCGAGCTGGCGCCTACGCCTGCCAACGGGGAAGTCGACGAACGGAGCGCCCGTTTGCGTGCGCTCGGCGCGACGTTTCGCAATGGCGACAGGAGCATCGTCGTCAACCGCATTTCGCCGGCCTGTGAAGCCTGCCAGTGGGGTGTCGGAAGCGCCACCTTCTTCATTTCATTGCGCTGTCATCGCACCTGCTTCTACTGCTTCAACCCGAACCAGGAAGATTACTCCCATCACCGCGAGAATCTGCGCGACCCGGCGGCGGAGCTCGAACAGATGCATGCCGCTCGTCTGCGGGCGCATACCCTCGCGCTGACCGGTGGCGAGCCGCTGCTGTACAAGCAGGCCACCTACGACTTCTTCCGAACAGCGGCGCGGCTGTATCCCGAGGCGCACACCCGGCTGTACACCTGCGGCGACCACGCCGACGAGGAAACGCTGCAAGTGCTTCAGGAGGCCGGCCTGGACGAGATCCGCTTCAGCATCCGCATGCATGACTCGGAGCAGAGCAGGCGCTATATCTACGAACGTATCGCCCTGGCGAAGCGCTATATTCCGCAGGTGATGGTGGAGATGCCGGTGCTGCCCGGTACCCTGGAGACCATGAAGGACATCCTGCTGGAACTGGACCGGCTGGATATTCACAGTGTGAACCTGCTGGAATTCTGCTACCCCTACTTCAACGCCGAGGCCTTCAGACGCCGTGGCTATGTCGTGCGCAACCCGCCGCATCGCGTCCTCTACGACTACTGGTACGCGGGTGGGCTGCCGATCGCAGGAAGCGAAGAGGTGTGCCAGGACCTGATCGCCTACGCTATTGAGCAGGGGCTCAAGATCGGCGTGCACTACTGCTCGCTGGAGAACAAACATACCGGGCAGCTTTACATCCAGAACAGCGCCCGGCCGCTGCCCGCAGCCGCCGTCCTGTCGCAGAAGGATTATCTGCTGAAGTCGGCCAAGGTATTCGGCGATGACGCGCAGTCGGTGGTGCGCCACTTCCGTGCCCAGGGCTTCACTAACTACTCGGTCGACTCGCGTTACGATTACGTCGAGTTTCCGGTGGAGCGCATCCCGTCACTTCGCGACCTGCCGATCGAGGTGGGAATCTCATCCTCGGTCGCCGAGGTCCGCGACGGGGAGCGCTGTATCCGCGAGTTGAAGCTGGATCTGACGACCCCTCAGCAATTCGATCCGGCCAGCGATCTGTAAACTTTCGCAACGGCAACGCCAGACGCAGTACCAGCCGACCTCAAGCGACGCCGGCGAAGGATCAGCCTTCGCCGGCGTTTTCATATCGATACTACGCGATCGCGGCCGTGATCCATGCCCAGGCCGTGACCGCCAACAAATCATCCTTTCGGATGAGATGAACGACTCTGAATGACGATGGAGCAGGATGACAGGCGCTCTATGATCCGGGGCAAGTATGAAGGAAGGCCGCGTCTATCGGCGCGGATAGGAGGTAGAGATTGGACGAATCCCAAACGCTTCTTTCCGGTCAATCCCAGGTGGTTGGTCTAACACGGGACACAGATGAACAAAGGGACCGTCATTTCGAGGAAATGCCATGAGCAACGATAATTTACTCTCTAAGACGATGAAGGAGACCATCCTGAGCCGTCGCAGCTTCCTGAAATGGAGCTCGGCGGTGGGTGGTGCAGCAGTGGTAGCAGGCGGCCTTGGTCAGGGCTTGAGCGCCCTGGAAGCGGCCGCGCAGACCAGTGAGAGCGCCGGTGAATGGGTCGCAGCGGCCTGTTGGGGCAACTGCGGCGGGCGCTGCCTGAACAAAGCTTATGTGGTCGACGGCGTCGTCACACGTCAGAAGACGGACGACACTCACGAAGACAGCCCAGACTTTCCCCAGCAGCGCGGTTGCGCCCGCGGACGATCGCAGCGGATGCGCGTCTATGGAGCAGACCGCCTGAAATACCCGATGAAGCGGGCGCACTGGGCTCCGGGCGGCGGGGATAAATCCCTGCGCGGCAAGGACGAATGGGTGCGCATTTCGTGGGACGAGGCGCTGGACATCATCGCCTCTGAGATCACCCGCATCAATGAAACCTACGGACCCGGTGCAATCCTGTGGGGGACCAATGCCCTCGCCGCTGCCGGTGGCTATGTCAATACGTGGGGATCGACTTCGTCCGGCACCTGGGCCTACACCGGTCCGCGCGTGATCGGCGACTATGCCAGCGCCGGCGTCGACCGCCTCGAGCTGCGCAAGTCGAAGATCGTCGTCATGTGGAGCACCGACCCGATCGTCTCCAGCGGCGGCAGCCCCGCCTACAACTATCTGCAGGCCAAGAAGGCCGGCGCCAAGTTCATCTTCATCGATCCGTACTACAACCACTCCGCGCAGGTTCTGGCCGACGAGTGGATCCCGATTCGCCCCGGCACCGACACCACTATGCTGCTGGCAATGGGCTATGTGCTGCTCACCGAGGATGACCCGGAGAGCAACCCGCTGATCGACTGGGATTTCTTGAATCGCTGCACGATCGGCTTCGACAAGGATCATCTGCCGGAAGGCGCCGACCCGGAGGACAACTATCGGGATTATGTGCTCGGGCTGGATGCGAGCGGCAACCTCGCGCCGGAAGGGCACAAGAACTATCCGCCGAAGACGCCGCAGTGGGCGTCGGAGATCTGCGGCGTACCGCCGGAGAAGATCCGCACGTTTACGCTCGAACTGGCGATGGCCAAACCGGTCGCCTTCATGGAAAGCGATGCATCGGCGCGCATCAACAGCGCGCAGTCTATCGGCCAGGCGTTCGTGGCCATCGGCGCGATGATCGGCTCAATCGGCGTCAGCGGCGGCGGCATCGGCCGTACCCGCCACTCGACCGCCGGGAACGTCGGCACGAACCTGATCAGCTTTGGGCGCAACGGCGCTGTCCTGGAATCCGCAGAGAACCCGGTCAAGAACCGGCTGAACAACAACGAGATCTGGGATGCGGTTCTGACCGGGAAGTACACCGGCGGTGTAGGCCCGAAGACCGACATCAACATCCAGATGGTCTATCACACCAAGGGCTCGCGTCTGCAGACCACCGTCGGCCAGGCCAAGGGTATACAGGCCATGCGCCAGGTCGAGTTCGCGCTCTGTCAGGACTTCTTCCTGACGACCGGCGCGCGCTATTCCGATCTGGTCCTGCCGGTGACGACGCAATGGGAGCGCGATGGCTACATCGTCATCCCGAACCGTGAAACCGCCTTCTGGGCCGGTCGGGTCGTCGAGCCTCTGTTCGAGGCCAAGGACGACGAATGGATCGACTGGGAGATCGGCCAGCGCTTGGGTGTCTACGATCCCAATGTCACCGAACTGCCGCTCAAGCAGCGCATCTTCAACCAGATCGCCGGCGCCACGGTGTTGATGGAAGACGGCGTCACCAAGGAGCCGCTCGTCTCGATCACCGAGGAGGACCTCGCAGTCCTGGGTGTCGAAGGGACTCCGCAGGAGGGGCGCGTTCCGATCCTGGAATTCAAGGCCAAGGGCACATATCAGGTGCCGCGCCGCGAAGGGGACAATTTCACCTACATCGCGCTCAAGTCCTTCCGCGAAGATCCGGTGGCTAACCCGGTGGAGACCGAGACCGGCCTGATCGAACTGCACAGCCAGAAGCTGGCCGATGACGTGACCGCGCTGGGCTGGACGACGATCCGCCCGATCCCCGCCTACATTCCGCCGGAACGCGGCTACGAGACGACGTTCTCCGATTGGGCGAACAAGGTCAAGGGGCAATATCCGCTCCAGATGTACAACAAGCACTACTGGCGGCGAAGCCATTCCGAGTTCGACAATGTCCTTCAGCTTCGTGAGGCATTCCCGCAGGAATTCGTCATGAACCCGATCGACGCCGCTGCGCGTGGAATCGTGAGTGGCGACCTGGTCAAAATCACCAGCTCGGAAGGCAGTGCTATCCGTCCGGTGATCGTGACCGAGCGAATCATGCCGGGTGTTACCTTCCTGCCCCATGGCGCATGGACGGAATTCGACGAGGCTCTGGGGGTCGACAAGGCCGGTTCAGACAACTACCTCGAAGCAGGCGTCCCCACCGTGGAAGGTCACAGTGGATTCAACTCCCAGAACGTTGAGGTCGAGAAGTGGACTGGTTCCGACCTCGCTCCGGATGCGCTCTGGCCGCAGCGCATAGTGCTGTAAGGAAGGGTAAAATGACGAAGCAGCTAGCTTTCCACATCAATACCAGCGCCTGCACGGGCTGCAAGGCCTGCGCAATCGCCTGCAAGGACAAGAACAATCTTCCTGTTGGCATTCGCTGGCGGCGTGTTTATAACTATGGCGGCGGCGGATGGGTCGCGGATGCTGAGCATAAGGATCTGATGATCCCGAACCGTGTCTTCGCCTATTCGGTCTCCTTTGCCTGCGGGCACTGCACCGAACCGGAATGCGTGAAGATCTGCCCGACTGGCGCCATGACCAAGAACGAGAACGGCATCGTCACTGTCAATTCCGATCTGTGCATCGGATGCCGTTACTGCGAATGGGCGTGCCCCTACGACGCGCCACAGTTCAACGAAGCGACCGGTGTCATGAGCAAGTGCAACATGTGCGAGGATCTGCTTGCTGAGGGACAAAACCCGGCCTGCGTCGACGCCTGTCCCATGCGCGCCATCGAGGTCGGCGAGTTGGAAGAACTTCAGGCCAAATACGGAACGTTGGATGCTGTCGAGCCCATGCCTGCTGCCGGTTTCACCAAACCAGCAGTGGTCGTGACGCCGCATAGAGATGCCGAAATGGTCGGCATGGGTACGGGCCGCATCCTGAATCTCTCGGAAGAGATCTAACCATGAACCTTCACGAATGGGCTCTTATCATCTTCACGGTGGTCATTCAAATGGCCGTCGGTTCGTTCGTCGTGCTGGGCGTCGTCCATTTCTTCGCTGCGCGGCGGCATGGTCTTGAGGAAGCCGACAAGCTGAGCAATCGCGCTCTGGTGGCTATCGGACCGGTCGTCGTCTTCGGGTTGATCGTCACGCTGTTCCACCTCGGCAACCCGATCAATGCGCCTCGCGCAATCGCCAATATCGGAACATCCTGGCTGAGCCGCGAAATTCTGCTTTCGCTGCTGTTTTCCTTCGGTGGGGCGCTGTTCGCCTTCCTGCAGTGGCGCAAACTCACGACGCCGCAGGTGCGCAACGTCGTGGCGGTGGTCGTGGCAGTGCTCGGTCTGGCGCTGGTCTACTCGATGGCGATGGTGTACCGACTGGGTGTGGTTCCTGCATGGGACACGCTGGCCACCCAGGTCACCTTCTTCATTACGACCTTCCTGCTGGGCACCATGGCCATGGGCGCCGCGTTCGTCGCCAACTTCTGGTACATCCGTCGCAAGAATATGGACCCGGAGCACGTGCAGTACACGCTGCTGGCCGGTTCTCTGCGCTGGATTGCCCTGTCGGCGATCGCTCTCCTGGGCCTACAGTTCATCATCGTGCCACTCTATCTCGCAGCGCTGGCCATGGGTGCAAATCCTGCCGCCATCGCCAGCATCGAGATGATGGGGCAGCAGGGCCTGATCCTGGCGCTGCGGCTGGTCCTGCTGTTCGTCGGCGCTGGACTGCTGGCAGTGTTCGTCTATTCGCTGGCGGCGAGCGAGAAGCGCATTCGGCTGGTGAGCAACATGGCCTATCTGGGCTTTGCGCTCGTGCTGATTGCCGAAGTTCTTGGGCGCTTCCTGTTTTACGCCAGCATGGTGCAAGTCGGTTTGTAAGCAGGACACCTGAAAAGTAGTACAAACGACACGTCCGCTGGACGGGCCGCTGCGCTACGATCGTCAATAAACCTACGGGAGGGGCTACCCCTCCCGTATAACATATTGCGGGTAGAAGGACATGTTCTTATGCGAGACCAGATCGAAACTCTGATCGCCCACGACCTGGCGTACACGTTCCTCAGTAAAGCGTTTTATGAAGCCCCCGAAAAGTCATTCATCGATCTGCTGTCTGCCGAATCGCTCTTCGACTCGTGGCCGCTGGACTCTGATCTGCCTGAGGTTGACACTGGCTTGACGCTGCTCCGCAACTTCTGTTCCTCCTGGGACGGGAGCAACTTCGAAGCGCTCCAGCACGATCACCGGCGGCTCTTCATCGGTCCGGGCAACATGCTGGCGCCACCCTGGGAGTCCGTCTATCTGAGCCCCGATCATGTCCTTTTCGACGTGCAGACGGTCGAGGTTCGGCGGGTATTTCAGCGCTTTGGCATGCCGATACCGCACCTCTACCATGAGCCCGAAGACCACCTCGGCCTGGAGCTGCGCTTCATCGCCTATCTGTGCGCGAGCGCTCTGGCGTCGACCGACAAGCAGCCCGAACCGTCACCGGCCACGGTGAACGTGATGGTTGCGGAGGTCCGTCATTTTCTGGACGCGCACCTGTTGAAATGGGCGCCACAGTGTCTGAAGCTGGTGATCGATCGCGCTACGACCGATTACTATCGCGGCTGTGCGCATCTCACCCTGGGCTGTTTGGCTCACACCAGCGCCCTCATGCAGAACGCTGCTATCCCGTTGGAAACGGTGCGGTGAATCTCGTCAATCTCGCGCTCACGCTGGAGCGATTCGTCCAGGGTCAGCCGCCAGTCACACTGGCGGCAATGCAGTGTGTGCGCACCCTGGACAAGGCATCCGAGTGTGATCTGTGCGCGCGGGCGTGCCCGGTGGGGGCGATTCGACTGGAGGGGGGCGTACAAATCGACGCCGATGCCTGCATCCGCTGCGGACTGTGCCTGCATACCTGCCCGACCGGAGCCATCTCCGGGACTGACAACACCCCCCGCCTGATCTACTGCGCTTCGCAGTTGACTGACCGTGACGTCGTCGAGATCGCCTGCGCTCACCATCCCGAACCGGCCACCGGCGACCCCGCTGCCGACGCCGTCCTGACGGTGATCGGCTGCCTGGCGACGCTGGGCGTCTCCGCCTACCTCGGCCTGGCCGCTCACAAGATCCGGCGCGTGCAGGTTCGCCTCGACAGCTGTGCACAGTGTCCGCTGGCCGTGTTGCAGCCCGCCATCGAACGGACGATTCAAGGCGCCAGTCACTGGCTGACCGCACTGGATCATCGATCTGTCGTGGGGGCTTGCGCGCCGACGCCGCGCCCAAAGCGCCGCCCCGTCTATTCCATCAAGAATCCCCCCGTTTCCCGGCGCGGCTTCTTCCAGGCCATCGGGCAGGGTGCCCGAGATTTCCTGCCACCGCTGGAAGACGCAAGCGAGCGCCGCCGCCTGATCACCACCCTGCGCCAACTTGCCCCGACCAACAGCGATCGGCCGGTGACCGGCGAGGGCTTCACCAACCTGTCCGTCTCGGACGCGTGCACCGGCTGCACCACCTGCGCCCGAAGCTGCCCGACCGGCGCGCTGGAGTTTCTGAGAAACGAAGAGGCCTTCCAGATTCGATTTCTGGCGTCGGAATGCATCAACTGCGGTCTGTGCATCGAGCACTGCGAGCCGAAGGCGCTCCAGCGCAGCGGCCCACCGACGCTTACCGAGCTGATCGATCCGGAGCCGGTGATCCTGCACAGCGGCGCGCTCAGCCGCTGCCGCCGGTGTAATACCCGCTTCGCCGGCAAACCCGATGGCGGCCTGTGTCCGATTTGCGCCGTGCGCCGCGACCATCCTTTCGGCATGCGTGGACGCATCGGTTCGCCGCCGCCGTAATCCTCCTCTCGGACCTGCATGGTCTGTCCCCAGGTATCATGCTTAACTCGCCAAACACCATCGACGAGCGCACGATCATCTCGCTCAGCCATGGGGATTCTTTCCACACGGTGAATATCAGATTCCATGCTGAACGTTGGATGCGTAAGGCATGACGTGAGCAACGACGTTTTGCACGCTCGGCAGGGTGAACGCATCAAAGTCGTCGATGGGTTGGGATGCGAGACGTAGCGTAGGGGCGCACGGCAATGCGCCCATGATGGCGGGCGGCTCAAGGATTCTGTTGAAAAGGGGTCAGCGCCGGCCATCTGCGGCATTGCTGCCCTACGATACGCCGGACACCTGAACCCGAGATCGGCGCGGCACTCGGCATCCAGTATGCCTGCGGAAGATCCTGCGTACCCCACATCGCCTTCATCCACGCTGCCCACCTGAATCGGGACAGTCCAAGGGAAGCGCCTCGGGCCAACTCTCGTATGACAGAGGGTATGACGCATCTTGGAGCGTTTTGTATTGGGAATACCCCAGATTTGAGGGATAATATTAGAACGAATGTGTCGTATCGTGTGTGCAGCGCCGAAAGCACCAGGAGTCTTCTGCCCATGACGATCACTTTACAGGTCTCCGCCAAAAGTGCCGGGGCGAAAAAGCCGCTGTTCAGCGGTTGGCGTGTCCCATTCCCACCTCAAGACGGTTCAGGCCGTACAACGCTGCGTGACTTGATCACGCGGATCGTGCTCACCGAGGTTCAGGCGTTTCGAGAGCGGCAGGAGGAGCGTCGGCTTGAGCGCATCTTGACTCGCGTGCAGATCGAGCAATCCGCCGAACGGGGCAAGGTTGATCCCGCCAACCATGAAGATGTTTCCGATGTGAACGAAGAGGACGCTGTTTCGGTGGCGCTCGTCGCCTTTGAAGACGGGTTGTATTTCGTGTTTATCGACGATGAACAGGCAGCCTCGCTCGATCAAACCGTGGTTGTGAACGACGATACACAGGTGATGTTCGTCCGGCTCGTGGCGCTGGCAGGAGGGTGATCGCATGCTGACGCCCGAACAGGTACGCGAACTGACGAGGAAGCACATCAATCCCCAGTGGGAAGAGCAGCTTGTCACACGGCTTGGCAAGCTCCCCGACAAGCCGGTGAGCAAGAAGCTCGCCGCAAAAGCGTCCCCGACGACGAACACCGAGCTCCTTTCGCTGCGGCAGATCGCCTATCTGTTGGGGGGATTTCGAATTGACGGCAGCAAGCTCCGGCTTGGGCAGCACCCTTACGTCGAGCCCGAGCGACAGCGCAAACACTACGACCAGGTCGAACGCGCGACCGCGCTCTTCTACGCGCTTGAACCCGCCGGTCGCCGCGCCATTTTTGCAGCGATGTTCTCGAAGAATGCCGCAGCCTTTGAGACTTTATGGCATTTTGTTCCGACGCTGACCTATCAGGTCGGGTACGCACGGCGGAGTTTTCGCGCTCCCGGTCACCCCGAAGTGTCCCGCTCCCGCCAGGTTGTACTGCTCCAGTCGTACATGGGCATACTCAATCAGTACAATGAAGACCTGTTGTGGTTCGCTCAACATGCGGGCTACCTGAACTGGCAGGCGGATCTGTTGGGGTTGCTGTTCGCCGCGCAGATCAGCGCCGGATCGCCGCTCGGCGCGCGGATCAAAGTGATCTTGATCCAGTCGGCAAATGGGGAGCACCCGATCGGGATCATGGGCAGACATGTGACGCGCGCTCTGCTCACGGCGAATGACCCCGCCGGGTGGGAGTTCTGCGAAAAACTGCTGATCGCCGCTCAGCGGGCCGAAGGAATGCGCCAAACCATCTTGGAAGCAGTCGATGAGGCGCATCCTGAAGCGTTTCGGCGAATGCTGCGCCTGATCCTCGATCATGATCTGGTGCGCTTCCCGGCGGTCATCCGCGCGGCCGACGTGTGGTTCGGCTTCGCCTGGGATGCGGATAACGCGCGCGGCGTTCACCACCTGCTGCGAACTGCGCTGGATTTTCTCGATGACGCTGACGCTTGCGCCGAAGCGTTGCGGGGCGGGGATGGATCGGCGGTGTACCTGGCGTTATGGGCGATCGCCTATCAGGATGTGTACGCTGCGATTGAGGCGGCGCAGCCGCTCATCGTCGATCCCGATGTCGAGCGGCGTTACGCGGCGCTGATTCTGGTGGGTCAAACGCAGCTGGCGGACAACCAGCCGTTGATCGCGAAGGCGCTCGCCGATGACGATCTGCGGGTGGCGCTGCAAGCGGTGTATTTCGTCGATCCGTTGCACATGACCGACCTCGGCGTGTTCGAGAAGATCGCCGCGCTGCTCTCCCGTGTGCCGAAAGACGGCGAGCTGCTGCCTCCGATCGTGTGGGAATGGCAGATACTGCGTGTGCGGCGTCACGCAATTGAAGATGCCTTTTTGCGCGCGCTCCGTGACCGCTCCCCGAAAGTGGTGATCCCGTATCTGCCGCTGCTTACGAAAGCGCGAGCGTTCGCTGCCAGGATCGTCGCTCGCCTGGGGCTGGATGATCCCGACGCGCGCCCGGTGCTGTTCGACATGATCGCCGATCGGGAGCACTCCACCCGTGAGCAGATCCTCAAGCTGTTTGAAGAGACGACGATCTGCCCGGAAGAAGCGCCCGAACTCGAAACGCTGCTCACGCGCAAGACGGCGGGACTGCGGCGCGGCGTGCTTCACCTGCTCACAAATATGCCGGTCGAAGCCGTGCTCGCAAGCGCCATCCGCCTGACTGCCGCCCGCACACTTGAGCAGCGCCTGGCGGGCCTGGAACTGCTGAAAATGCTGCACGAAAGCGGCAGAGGTGGAAGCGCGCCCCGTGAACGCGCTCGCGAATACCGCGACCGATATCACGAGCGCACCGACGGCGAAGACCACCTGCTGGACGCGCTGATCGCCGAAGAAGCCGAAGCGGCAACGCTCAAGGACGGACTTGGCACGTTCAACCCGGCGGATCAAACATCGGGTACCGCGCCGAAAGCGCGGAAGGTTCGACCGGTTACCCCGGCGGCGTCGGCGCTGATCACCGCGCTCGATGACCTGGTCCACGCCTACCGGCACACGTTGACTCCGGTGCCGAATGCTTTACCGCCGCGTGACGAGCCCTTCGGGAACGTCAGCCCGATCTATCCGTCAGCCGATCAACCCGCCCGCGATCAGCTTGAGAAGCTCCCGTTAGCGGAGGGATGGACCGAGTGGGCAGAAGCCCGGCCACCGAAACTGCGCGATCCAGATGGGTTGGAGTTGATCCGCGCCTACTACGAGGCGGTTCGCATGCAGCGTCGCTGGCAGATGCGCCACTACGCGCTCCAGCAGTCGGGCGAGATGGACTTGGCGCTGCCGCGCTATCGGCATCATGTCATGAGCATCTTGTACTGGCTGATCCGTCTGTACCCTGCGCATGGGGCTGAGACTTTCATCGTTGACCTGATCGAAACGGCCTGCGCGCAGTTCGAACCGGAGCATCTCAAGAACTTTGGCGCATTCGACTCCCCGCTTAGCACTTCGCCTTCACCGGCCGGGCAAGAAGTTCGGCTGCTGCTGAGGGACCTGCCGACGAAGTTCATGCTGCCCGAATTCACGTGGACGGATGAGGCTGTGCGCCGACTGTGGAGGCTGCTCCGCTGGATCGACCGCCCAACGGAAGAATCGCCGCGCAGACGCCCCGCGCTGATATTTGCGGTTGCGGCGCATCGCATTGGCGCGGCGACCGATGCGGACATCCTCGATATTCTGATCGGGGAGCGCGATCAACCGAGACCAACCGGTTACTTCCTCGAAGCCGGTTTCGACGATCTGGCAATTCACACGCGGCGCACGCCTAACCGCCTGCTGCGCGAATATCCCGCACTCGCCGCCCTGGTGGAACGGGCACGTGATCGCGTGGTGGAAGTCGAACTCAGGCGTGGCGAAATGCCCACCGATGCGACTCAACCCGCCCAGGCGATCAGCAGCATTCCGGGGAACCGCTGGTTCGTCCGCATCCTGGGCGCAATCGGCAAGGACGGCATCACCCGTGAGTACACCAACGCCAGCCGTATCGCCGTCCTGAGCAGGCTTCTGCGCATCACCTACCCGCTCGAAAGCGATACGGCGGAAGCCTTCACCGAGGCCGTGAGGAGCGCCAGACTGCGCGAGGCGGCGCTGATGGAAGCGGCGGTGTTCGCGCCGCAGTGGGCGCACTTCGTCGAGGCAGCGCTCGGCTGGGAGGGCTTCACCGAGGCGGTATTCTGGCTCCACGCCCACACCAAAGACGGGCGGTGGTTTATCAGTCAGGAGCTCCGGGAGTTATGGAATGCCGAAATCGCGCAGCGGACGCCGCTCAAGAGCCAGGACTTGCTCGACGGCGCGGTCGATGTGGACTGGTTCGGGCGGGTGTACACGCGGATCGGCGCGGCGCGCTGGAAGAAACTCTACGATGCCGCGAAATACTCGTCAGGCGGGATCGGTCATGCGCGGGCCAAGTTGTTCTCGGACGCAATGCTGAATCAGGTCGATCAAGAGGCCCTGGCGAAGCGCATGATCGACAAGCGTCATCAGGACTCAGCGCGGGCGTTGGGACTGCTCCCGCTCGATCCGGCGCGTCACGATCAACAGGTGACGGAGCGCTATCAACTGCTGCAAGAATTCCTTCGCACGGGTAAGAAGGGCGGCTCTCAGCGCAAGATTGGCGAGAAACGCGCTTTTGACATCGGACTCGAAAACCTGGCGCGAACGGCGGGCTATGCCGATCCGGTGCGACTGGCGTGGGCGATGGAAGCGCGCAGCGCGGCGGATTTCGTGGATGGCAGGATCACCGCCTCGGTACAAGATGTGACGCTCACGCTCACGATCGACCCGGTCGGCAAACCTGACCTGACGATAACCCGCGCCGGAAAAGCCCTCAAGAGCGTGCCTGCCAAGCTCACGAAAGCGCCGGAAGTCGTCGCGATGCGCGATCGACTGGCGGACATCAGCAGGCAGCATTCGCGAATGCGCGCCTCGCTCGAAGAAGCGATGAACCGTGCCGACCGCTTCACCGTCGGGGAACTGCGCAGACTGCTCGCGCATCCTGTCCTCGCGCCTATGCTGGAAAATGTCGTGTTTATCGGGGATGGGGTGATCGGCTATCCGGTGGAGGGCGGGGCAGCGCTCCAGCACCACAGCGGAGGCGTCACGGCTGTGACGGTCAATGACAGCCTTTCCATCGCTCACGCATATGACCTGTATCAAACCGGGGAATGGCACCTATGGCAGCGCGAATGTTTCATTGCCGAGCGGATTCAGCCATTTAAGCAGGTGTTCCGCGAATTGTACCTGCTCACCGAGAGTGAACGCGCCGAGAGCAATCGTTCGCGTCGCTACGCCGGACAACAGGTACAACCGCGCCAAGCGATCATGCTGCTCGGCGGGCGTGGCTGGTCGGCGCATCAGGATTTCGGCGTGACCAAGACGATCCACCACGAAGGCATCACTGCGCATATCGGTTTCATGGACGGCTACTTCACCCCGGCGGAGATCGACGGGCTGACGCTCGAAACGGTATCGTTCACTCGAAAGGGCGAATGGGACACCATCCCGCTTGAGTCGATCAGCTCGGTTGCGTTCAGCGAGATCATGCGCGATCTCGATCTCGTCGTGAGCGTAGCGCATCGCGGCGGCGTCGATCCCGAAGCGAGCGCCTCAACTGTCGAGATGCGGACGACGCTCTTGCGCGAGGCGCTGGCGCTCCTCAAGATCGAGAATGTGCGTATACAGAAGTCGCACGCGCTGATCAATGGGACGATCGGGGATTACTCGGTGCATCTCGGCAGCGCGGTCGTGCATCGGCAGCCAGGAGGAGCGCTGTGCATCATTCCCGTACACGCACAGCATCGCGGACGCCTGTTCCTGCCGTTCGCGGACAATGATCCGAAAACGGCGGAAGTCGTCTCCAAGGTGATTCTGCTGGCACGTGACTCGCAGATCAAGGACCCGACAATTTTGGAGCAGCTTTACGCCTCAGTTTAGAGCGCTGTGTCGCTCACGACCCGCCACCTGCGGACACTCATTCGAGCCAGGCCTCGAAGACCGCTTCAATGTTGGCGCGCGGGACGTTGATTCCCCACTCGCACTGCGCAGACATGCCGCCGCGCCCGACACCCAACCGGGCGGGCTGCGCCCCGTGCCTCCTGTGCGACGACACCCGGCTCTCCAGCGAAATGGCCTTCTGCGCCCCCAGGGTGGTGTCGCCTGTGTCGAAGGGCATCGCACTCCGGCATTACCTGCCCGACCGGATGAACAACAGAAAATGGTGGATAGAGTCATCCCGATTCCTGTATCGGTTAGCTTGCAGGGTGGCTATCGTCGAAGCGTATGAAGCACCATTTTCCTATGGATACGCTAAGTCACCCCCACAGAACCCCACCGTTCAGAAAGCGAGATCCGGCACGGCGAATGTTTCATCATCCCGGACGATCAACTCGCCATCCAGGTAGAAGTTCTTGCGGCGGCAGCAGATGTCGAAATGAGCATTGGAGGTGTTCTGTCCAGCCATGCCGCTGTAGGCTGCCGGGGCGTCGAAGATGTTGCGCCCAATCGATACCATGACGGTGCCATAGAGGGACTCGGTATCCATCCCGTTGTGGCTCCAGTCGCAGCGGTGGTCGATGCCCCATCCCGCGTGAGAGAAGCGAAAGGCGCCGTCGTCGCCAATGCGCTCCATGTACGAAAGCAGCTCATAGGCGTCGCGGCCGCCTTCCACCTTGGTGATACGTCCTTTCTCGAGCGTCAGGGTGACCTTTTCCGAGGCATGGTGCCAGGCGCCCAGCAGCGAGTCGCCGGGACGAATCACATAGATCCCTTCGGCGCTGTCTTCCAGCGGCGCGCACGCCACCAGCCCGGAGGGGAAATGATCCCACCGTCCTGGCTCATCGGCGATGCCACACTGGTACATGGCCTTGCGCCCGTCCTTGCGCAGAATGAAATCTGAACCGGCATCGTCGGTGACCCGAATCTCTTTGGCCTCCTGGAGCCGCTGCGCGCCAAGGTGGCCCCTGCGACGAATCGTCTCATTGGGCAGCATGCGTTTGAGCACTTCGAGCGGTTCCTGAACCATGAGCACGCGCGCGCCCGCATAGAGCGCGTCGTTGTGCGTCTGCGTGTACATCCACGACCCGATACCGCGCGGGATCATGCTCATGCCCAGGATGAGATTGGCGTTCATCCAGGCGGCACGAGCCAGCGCATCTTCCATCTTCTGGTCGCCCTGCGAGACGAGGATGTAGGCTTCCGCGCCGAGCGCGCGCGCCGCCGCGAAGGCTGCGGGCGGGTAGTCCGGTCGGACAAACTGCGGATCGGTGAAGATGAGGACAGTCTCCCCGGCCTGCACTTTGCACAAGCGGAGTTCTTCGATGAAGATGGCAACCAGATCGGCGCTGCCAAGCGCGAGGTTCATGAGATTTCTCCTGGATGATAGCCATTCAGCATGGGTGCGAAACAAAAATGAGCTCACCGGGCAAAGTAGAGATCGCCCGAAGTTGCGCTGTATTCCACGTCCTGTGCATTCAAGTACCTGGTTGGGAGCGCATTCGGGCGCGCTGCTTCTGCCCGACAAACGTCGCCGAGAGGAGTTTCTGGGTATAGGCGTGCTGCGGATGATCGAAGATCTGGGTCTTGTCTCCGGATTCGACGATCTTCCCGTTGTGCATGACGAGTACTCGGTCAGCGATATAACGGACCACTCGCAAATCGTGCGAGACAAAGATGAAGCTGGCGCTCGTTTCGCGCTGCAAGCGGAGCAGCAGATTGACGATCTGGCCCTTGATGGACATGTCGAGCGCGGCCGTCGGTTCGTCCAGAAAGATGAAGTCCGGGTCCGGCGCCAGGGCCCGCGCCAGCGCGGCACGCTGGAGCTGGCCACCACTCATCTCATAGGGGTAAAGCGTGGCGAAACGGTTATTCAATTCGACCTGATCGAGAAGCTTCAGGACTCGGCGGCGCTTCGCTTCCAGGTCCATGTCGGTGACGAGGCGCATCGAGTCCAGCAGGGCGGCTTCGATCGTAATCATCGGGTTGAACGAGGTGAGCGGATTCTGGAACACCATCTGGAGCTTGCGGCGCAGGGGACGGAATTCGCTCTCGCGCAGGTTCTGGATCTCGGCATTTTTGTAGAGAATCCTGCCGGAGTCGAGCCGCGTGAGGTTGAGAATCGCGCGTCCGAGCGTGGATTTGCCGGAGCCGCTTTCTCCGACGAGGCCGACGGTCTCTCCCTGACCGATGGTGAGCGAGATGTGGTCGAGCGCCGTCATGCGGACCCGCCGCAGGCTGCGTTTGCGAACGGTGAACGTCTTGAGGGCATCCTCGACAGCGATCAAAGGTGCCGATATTTTCGTCGTCACGGGCGCTGCCCTCCTTCGCTTCCCTCGGCTGGTGCCGGGTTGCCGATCAAGGGATTGCCTGCCTCTTGGGTTTGAACCTCCCTGGCGAAGTGACAGGCCGACAGGTGTTCCGGTTCCAGTTCAATCAGAGGCGGCGCCTGCTGGCGACAGATATCTCCTGCAAAGGGGCAGCGGGGCGCGAAGCTGCATCCCTCCCAGGACTCGCGCATATCCGGGACACGCCCAGGGATAAAGGGCATTTCCGCTGCATCGGTCTCTTCAAAACACTTGAGAAGCTCGATTGTGTAGGGATTGGCGGACTGACCAAAGACCTGCTCAATCGTTCCGGATTCCATCACGCCGCCGGCGTACATCACGATTACGTGGTCGCAGGTCTCATAGACGACAGCGATGTCATGGGTGATGAGCACCAGTGTGGCGTCAAGCTCTCCGACGACCTGCTCAATGAGGTTGAGGACCTGTGACTGGATCGTCACATCCAGCCCGGACGTGGGTTCGTCTGCAATCAGCAGCCTGGGTCTGCACACCAGCGCCATGGCAATCAGGACTCGCTGGGCCATTCCGCCGCTGAATTGATAGGGGTAATCACGAGCACGGTCTTCGGGATTGGGGATGCCAGTCGCGCCGAGCACTTCCACCGCTTTCGCCCAGGCGGCCTGCTTGCTGCCGCCAAAGTGATGGCGGTAAATATCGGCAATCTGCTGACCGACAGGGTAGAGAGGGTTGAGCGACGCCATGGCGTGCTGGAAGATCATGGCGATCGAGCGACCACGTACCCGCCCCAGATCCGACTCGCCGAGCGACAGGAGATCACGGTTTTCAAAGGTGATTTCGCCGCTCACGATGCGCGCGGTCGAGGGGAGCAGGCGCAGCACCGCCAGTGACGTTACCGACTTGCCGGAACCACTTTCGCCGACGATCGCCGTACGCGACCCGGCCTTGATCGTCATGTCGACGTTGCGCAGCGCGTGAACGGTGTCCCGACCCACCCGAAAATCGAGCGAAAGGTTGCGTATTTCCAGCAGCGCCATCACCTATGCCCTGCGCACCACGAGACTCTTGAGGATATCGCTCACGTTGTTGAGCACCCACACCGAGAAGAATAGGGCCAGCCCCGGAAAAATCGAGACCCACCACTTACCAAAGACGATCTGGCTTGCGCCGTTCTGGATCATGGCGCCCCATTCCGGCGTGGGAATGGAAACACCCAGCCCGATGAAACTCAGGCCGGCGATCATCTGAACGGCGTAGGCGCAGCTCAGGGGCAGTTGCGAGAAGACGGGCACCAGGGCATTCGGGATGATGTGCCGGAAGACCACGGCCATTGGTCGATTGCCCGCCACCAGTGCTGCCTGAACGAATTCGACCTCTCTCAGCGGGGCGACGACGCTGCGCACCATTTTGCTGTAGACAGGGATGTTGTAGAACGCGATGATCAGAATGAGGTTGGTGAGCGAATTGCCTGCCGCGGCGAGTACCGCCATCGCAAACAGAATCTGCGGAAACCCCTGCAGCACCTCGGTAATACGGGTCAGAACGTCGTCCAGACGGCCGCCATAGTAGCCGGAGATCGCGCCCAGCGGGGCGCCGATGACCACGCCAATGACCACGGACGATAGCGCAAGCGTGAAGTCGATGCGAATGGCGTGAATGGTCCGCGAGAAGACATCCATGCCGTTGGTATCCGTGCCAAACCAGTGTTCTGCCGACGGCGGTCGCAGTCTTTCCAGTGGCAGCGGCTTGACAGGGTTCTGCAGCGGCAGGATCGGCGCGACGATGCCGAGCACGACGATGAACGCCAGGATGGCAAGATTGATGTTGACGCGCCACCGGCCATTCGCGTCGATCAGGCGGCGGTACAGCAATGGGCGACGAACAGCGCCGACGTCTTCAGTTGGGTGTGTGATCGTCGTCATCGCCTACTCCAGGATGCGAACGCGCGGATCGAGCAGCGCGTTCAGAATATCGGCGACGAAGTAGATGAAGAGATAGAAACCCGCGCTGAGCAGCACCACCCCCATGATCGGCTCGTAGTCGGAATGATTCATCGCGTCGACTGCATACAGGCCCAGGCCCGGCCAACTGAAGATGACTTCCACAAGCACCGTGCCGCTGAGGAGATAGCCGTAGGTCATGGCGATCATGGTGATGACCGGGGCCAGAATGTTCTTCACCGCATAGCGATTGATGAAGCGCGCCGGCAGACCGAAACCGCGCGCGGCACGGACGTAGTCGCTTCCCAGCACTTCCTGCATCTTGTTGCGCGTGATTTGAAGCGTGCTGGGACTGGTCGTGAGCGCCAGGGTCAGCGCCGGGAGAAACAGCTGGCGCAGACTGGCGCCGAATCTCTCCAGATCGCCCGCCAACAGCGAGTCGATTGAGTACCAGCCCGTGACGAATTCAGGCGCGCCGATCTGCCGGGGGATTCGCCCCAGCGGGGCGGGAAACCAGTGCAGTTCGGCATAGAACACGGAAATGCACAGCAGTCCGAGCCAGAACCCCGGCATCGACACGCCGGCGCGGGCGATGAAGTCGGCGAAGCGGGCGAAGATGCTGTTCGGACGGCTGCCTGCCACGATGCCCGCAGGGACCGCCCAGAGGACTCCGAGGAGCAGGGCATAGGTGGATAGTTCGAGGGTGGCCGGCAGGCGACCCTGAATGTCCTCCATCACCGGGTTGAAGGTATAGCGCGAAATGCCGAAGTCGCCCTGGAGCAAATTGCCGATATAAGTCAGGTAGCGTTCGGTGATGGGCTTGTCCAGCCCAAGCTCACGGGTCACGTTTGCCAGGCGTTCCTCGCTGTAGCGCGTGCCCACCAGAAGGTACACCGGATTGCCAAGCAGATTGGTCACGCCAAACGTGATCATGGACACGACGATGAGGGAAACGATGAAGTAACCCAACCGTCGCGCCAGAAAGATCCCCATTCGCGCGTGGCATCGAGCATGACCTTGACCCTCTCCAAGTGGGGGTGTCAGGAGCCCGTCAGGCTCCCTGACACCCCCCAGTCCTACGATTCGTTTCCGATATCGCGGTTATTCGCCACGAAACAGCGGATAGTACCAGAGCAGATTGTCGGGAAGCTGCACATAGCCCTGAATGTCCTCGCGCATGGCGATCTCGAATGGCATCTCGGCCACATAGAGCGCCGGGGCATCGGCGATCAGCAGGCGCTGGTATTCGGCGGCCAGTTCTGCCTTTCGCTCCGGATCCAGTGTGACCGACAGCTCATCGATCACCGCATCGAGATCGGGATTGCTGTAGCCCATCCAGTTGGCGACAGCGCCGGTCTGGAAGAAGAGCTTGCCCGTATAGCCAGCGTCGTCGACGTACCACAGCAGGTCGCGCATCCAGGCCTGATGCTCCAGGGTGCCCAACTGCTCGGCGAATTCCGACGACGACTGCGGGTTGATGTTCATCGTCACACCGACCTGCGAGAACGCATCCTGCAGGACGATGGCGATCTGCTCGGCGATGGGCGAGCCGGAGGCGATATCCAGCGTGAACTCGAAGCCATCGGCCATGCCCGCCTGTTCCAGCAGAGCGCGCGCCTGATCGAGATCGGTGCTGTAAGTCCACAGACTGCTGTCATGATAAAGGCCGCCTACCGGGATCGGTCCCTCGGAGACCAGACCATTGCCATTGAAGATACCGGCGATGATGTCTTCGTAGGGAACGGCATAGGTGAGCGCCTGGCGGACCAGCGGATCGTCAAACGGTTCCTGCTGGACGTTGAAGCCCAGGATCATCTGATTGCGCGTGGGGACCGAAAGCACCTTCACGCCTTCCATGTCACGCAGGGCAGCAAGTTCTTCGGTGCTCAGGTCGGTCGCAATGTCCACCTCGCCTTCGCTCAGAAGCAGCGCGCGATCGGCCGAGTTGGGGATGATGCGCAGGATGACCTGATCGAAGAAGGCTGGACCTGCCCAGTAGTCCGGATTGGCGCGCAGCACCATCTCGACGCCGGGCTCCCAACTTTCAATATAGAACTCGCCGGAGCCGATGGCGTTCTTGGCCAGCCACTGCGCTGCCCACGGGTCATCGCTCGTGGCATTTTCCTGAGCGACGAGCGAATCCTGCGGCGCCTGGGACTGATCGCGGAACAGGAAGAAGAACCAGGGGCTGGGCTGGGTGAAATGCACGGTGATCTCGTAATCGCCGGTCTGCTCAAAGCTCTCGATGCTGCCGGTGTTGACGTTCCACAGCGTTCCCGCCTCGGTGCCGAGCGCGCGCTCATACCAGTACATGAAGTCGGCAGCAGTGACCGGATTGCCCGACCCCGTGAATGTGGCGCCCTCGCGAATCTTCATCACCAGCGTCAAATCGTCGACCCATTCCCAGGACTCGACGGCCGAACCCTCAATGGTGCCGGTGTCGGCGACAGCATAGCCCGCTCCGCTGTCGACCACGCCGTACTTGAAGAACTGGTCATAGACGTTGTAGTTTGTTTCATTAGCGCGCTGGAAGGTTGAGAAAGGCGGATCGACGGTTTCAATGTCGCTCGCGATCGCGATGACGAGGACATTTTCCGCCTCCTGTGCCTGCGTCAGCACGGCGCTGCCGACCAGCCCGAAGATTAGTGAGAACAGCAGAATTGCCCGAAGCAAACCTGGGGTTTTCATGTGTGACTCATCCTCTCCACAAATCGAAGACTACGACAGATGCGAGTTGGAATGTTTCGATGCTGTCTGGTCAGTTGCGCCTCCTTTTATCGCGGCAGGTGACTTCCGCATGATTCCCGGATCATCAGCTCCGTCTTCAGAGTCATCAGCCGCACCGGAAGATCCGGCCTGGAGATTCTTTCGAGCAGGAGTTCTGCCGCCAGGGTGCCGATTTCTGCCGTGGGCTGGCTGACCGCTGTGAGTGGGGGGTTGAGCGAGGGCGACCACCCCATGTCATCGAAGCCGACAATCGCGATATCCTCAGGAATGCGTTTTCCTCTCTGATGAAGGGCGTTCAATGCGCCCAGGGTCATCATGTTGTTGCTGGCAAAAATGGCCGTCACGGGTGGATCGCATTCCAACAGTTGGTGTAGTAGTTCGAAACCGCTGTCGTAGCGATGATCGCCGAGGCGGATCCATTTCTTTGAAACAGTCAGGCCCGCGCTCCGCATCGCCTGACGGTATCCTTCCAGGCGCTCTCGCCCGCTGGTCAGATGCTGAGGCCCCCCAATCATCCCGATTCGCCGGTGCCCCAACCGGATCAAGTGCGTCACTGCGTTGAATGCGCCCTCTGTGTTGTCGGCCAGAACCATATCCAGGTGACGCGCCTTATCGCCCTTGATACGGCGGTCGATGATCACCACGGGCAGGCCCGCCTCGGCCGTATCCACTACATGCTTGACGTCTTCGCTGGTGGGCGCGATCACCAGCCCGGCGACCTCCTCGTTTTTCATCATTTCGAGGTAGCCCAGTTCTTTGCGCATGTCGCCCGCCGTGTTGCTCATGAGCACGCTGTAACCATGGCTGTAAAAGGTCTGCTCGATGCCGGCCATGATGGTGTTGAAGAAGGGGTTGGTGATGTCGGTCACGATGATGCCGATGAGCCGGCTCCGGCTGGCGCGCAGCCGCTGCGCGACTCGGTTGGGCTTGTAGCCGAGTTCGGCAATCGCATCGAGGACGCTCTGTCGCAGTTCGTCACGAATGTGGGGGTAGCCATTCAGCACGCGGGAAACCGTCGCGGGTGAGACACCCACATGGTCTGCAACCTGGCGGATCGTCGGTACCGCGGAATGCTTACGAGGCTTCATCGCATCCGGCTCATTCTTGAAATCGATTCCAATTGCAATTTAGCGCGAATCAGATGACTTGTCAAGAAAGGGCGCGGCCCGTGCCCAGGGAAGAGGAGCAGATATACTCAGGGTTGAAACGGGCACCTCTCGTCGGGAAGCTCAGGCAATCGGCCTCTGGTGCGATCGAAGCACAGCTTCATCCCAGATAAAGCCCACCCCCGGGCGTGTCGTAGGCACGAGCTTTCCGGCGTCCCAGGCCAGATCCTCTGGCAGCAGATACTGGATGGCATCGACGCCCGTCTGCGGGAGCATATACTCGACAAACCGTACTCCGGGCACGGCACAGGCAAGCTGGCTGTGCAGGTGATGAAAGACGTGGCACGAGATGGGGAGGCCGAGTTCAGTTACCCGGCGGGCGATGCGCATGAATCCGGTGACGCCTCCGCAGGTGGTTGCGTCGAGGCGAACGAAACGGATATGGCCATACCGGATGAGGTTTTCGAAATGGTGCAGCCCGCTCTGTTCATCTCCCACGCCGACGGGGTACTCAAGCTGGTCTGCAAGCGCCGAAAGGTTGGAGAAATCGTCGAAGCCATACGGATCTTCCAGCCAGGCCATGTGATACTCTGACCACTGCCTTGCGAATGGGAGCAGGACAGGGGCTTCCGGGGCCATGCCGTAGAGGTCGATGATGAAGGGTGCACCATCGGGAAGGGCGGCTCGGCACAGTCGCAATCGCTCGGTATCGCGCGCAGGGTCACTGCTGGCCGTGATCTTGATGCCCGCCGCGCCGTAGCGATCCATTTCCTGCATCAACAACGCCAGACTCTCCGGCGTCTCGTCGGCAACCGGGTAGCAACCCGCCAGCGTCGTCTCGACGGATCGATGGGTACCGCCCAGGTAAGCATGAAGGGGTTGTCCGGCGCGCTGCGCCAGCAGATCGTACACCGCGCAGTCCGCCAGACTGATGGCCCGCCAGTAGATGCCATGGGTCCCCATGAAGTTGCTAGAGCGCGCCGTGGCCTCGTAAGTCTGGGCATAGGTATCCAGGTCGCTCCCTTCCCAGCGCGCCGACAGCATGCGCTGGATCGTCGCCGCCATCGGCGCACCGCGCGTGTAGCCCACTGATCGCCCAACTCGGCCATCATCATCTGCGGCTTCAACAATTACGTAGTCACGCGCGGTGATGGCGCCGCTGCTCAGGTGCAGTGGACGGGGCAGAGGAATCGTGACTTCGTAGGCGGACAGGCGACTCAGCCGAGCGGACATAGGTGTACCTCACACATGGGGATGTCGATAGGGCGCGCCGACAACGCGGCCCGCGCTGATGGTGTGAACGAGTAGTATTGCTCGACCGCGCGCCTGCCCGGTCCCCAGATCATCGAAGAAATCGTGCTCCGCTTCCGACAGCCGCAGCACCACCGCGTCACCTGGCGCGCCGACGGAAAGTGTGCCCAACTGCGGCTCACGATCAATGATCCCGGCCGGGAAGGTGGTGACCCGTTTCAGAACTTCCAGGAATGGCATCCCCATTGCGAGGTGTTTGGACATCACGTGCGGCAGACTGCGCATCGATCCGTTGACGCTTTGCGTGTGCAGATCGGTCGAGATGGTATCGGGGAAGAATCCCTGCTCGATGGCGGCTCGCGCGACGGCAAAGGCGAAGCCGGCTTTGGATCCGTGGCCCACATCGAACAGGATGCCCCGGCTTCGAGCGTCGAGCACCGACGGGTCGATGCGTCCTCTGGCGTCCAGAATACCGTTGCTCGTCCCCATGTAGACGTGGGTCACGATGTCGCCGGGGCGCAGCAGGGCCAGGAGGTCAGGCAGGGTACCGGGGATGTCGTAAATGTGGACCATGACCGGGCAGTTGGCGATCTCGGCGGCCCGGATGGCCCGACGCAGTGGTTCCAGACCATTGCTCCCGACGATGAAGCTGGTCATACGTACCTTGACCCCCAGGCAGAGGTCACGATAGCGCAGCACCGTCGCGGCCGCCGCTTCGACATCCAGCAGGTCCAGATCGCGCAGTTCCCCTACCGGATACGACGACAGCCCGGTGCGGCAGATGTTGCAGAAGGCGTAAAGACGGGTGCGCACGGTGGGTATGACGTAGCGGACAAAGCCCTCAAAGGTCGCGGCGCCCGCATCCCCGGCGCTGACGGCGGTCGTAACACCGGTGAACAGACTGTATTCGTCCGCCGGCAGGCTCAGGGGCGAGACGCCTGGATAGGCATGCAGGTGAAAATCGATCAGCCCCGGCGCCACGATGGTGCCTGAAACGTCCAGCGCCTGGATGGCGTCCTCGGCAGCGATATGCGGGGCCACCGCCGCGACCCGCCCGTGCGCGAAGGCGACATCGAGCGGCGCATCAGTTTCGGTAGACGGATCGAGGACGCGACCGCCGCGCAGGACCAGATCGTAAGGGGGGCGGCCCGCGGACCTGATCCGCTTCTGATCCGGGTCAGTGTCGGGATTGTACGTCACGGCGTTCACCCCCTCGAACCAACTGCCTGGCCGCTCAAAGGTAGTGGTCCGCTACCCAACCGCCATCGACGCGCAAGGTCTGCCCTGTGATGTAATCGGAATAGGCGCTGGCGAGAAAAAGGACCGTCGGTGCCAGTTCGGGCAGCTCGCCCAGGCGTCGCATTGGAGAGCGATTGAGATAGACATCCATTGAAGCGGAACCATCTTTGAGCGATGTTCGAGCCAGGTCGGTGAGGAAGACAGCCGGCGCGATCGCGTTGACGCGGATGTTGTGTGGCGCCCATTCGGCGGCCAACACCTCGGTCAGGCGGATAACTCCCGCCTTCGCCGTGCTGTAAGCCGCGCGGCCCGACTGGGCGACAAAGCCGTTGACGCTGGCGATGTTGATGATCGACCCGCCGGTGCCAGCCTCAATCATCTGCCGCGCTGCGGCCTGAGCGCCGTAGAACGTCCCGGACAGCATGATGTCAATGCACAGCCGCCAGGTATCGGCGGGGTAATTCACGGATTCCCCATGGCGCGCGATGCCGGCGTTGTTTACCCAGATGTCCAGGCGTCCGAATTCCTGCCGCGCGCGGGTGGCGACGGCATCGGACTGCTCGGGAGAGGTCACGTCGAGCGGGAAGCAGAAGGCCTTCAAGCCTTCGGCGCGCAGTGCCGCCGCAGCTTCCTCTCCTGCTTTCTCGTCAAGCTCGGCCAGAACGGCTGTCGCTCCCCGTGCCGCCAGTGCCCGCGCGAAGAGCAGCCCGAAACCCCTGCCGCCGCCCGTAATTACCGCGACCTGTCCCGTATAGTCGTACGCAAAGGCATCCGGCGCCACCGGATCAGGATTTGGCGACTGCATGCAAGCGCCCCCAGATGTCCCAACCACCATCGACTCGGAGAAGATCGCCCGTGATAAAGCTGGCGGATGGATTGACCAGATAGAGAAGAGCGTTGGCGAGCGCTTCCATCGGCATCAGACGCTCGGCCGGAATGCGTTTACGCACCACCTCCAGTGACGGCTGTGGTGCGATACGTGCCATGTGCTCGGCCATCTCAGCGGTCACCCCCGGCACCAGCCCATTGATCCGAACGCGCTCGGTCGCCCAGGTTACAGCGAGTCCCTGGATCAGGTTGTGCACAGCGGCAAAACCCGCCCCGGCCGCCAGCCAGCCTGGCCAGCCTCCCATCCCCGCGAGGCCGGTCACATGGACTATGACGCCGCCGCGCTGACGCATATGAGGATGAGCGGCGGCAGACCAGACGTAAGCCTGATTGAGGATCTCGGCTATCCGATCCATGAAACTCGTCTGAGTGGCAGCGCTGTCGGGCAGGTAAGCGGTCGCAGGTGGGCAGGTGACCAGGATGTCCGCACCGCCAAGGCTGCGATAGACACTCTCTAGAGCGGCCGTAGCGTCGTCTGCTGTTGATGGCGACCGCAGGGTGAGTGCCTGTGCGCTGAACTGTCCAGATCGGGCGCCGTCCGTCTCGACCAGCGCCAGACGTGCGCCATGTCGCTCAAGCGCTTCGGCCAGCGGCGCAGCGTATGCGCTTGACAGGCCGCACAGAACGGCGACTTTCCCTTCGAGACAGCCGGTCATCGGTGGTCCTGAAGACTCAGAGCGTCGGATAGCACAGTCGGCTCCCTCGTGCTCCGACCTCAGCCCAGGCGATCGAATACCCACCGAGACTGGAGATTGCCATTCGCTCCAGGTCTTGACCCGCGAAGGCAACATTGGTCGGCGCGTTCAACGAGATCCGCGACCAGTCGTCAAACAGAATCTCCAGCAGGCCGGCAGCGGTATAGCGGTAGATCCGGTCCGGGGAATAGCACGAAATGTACAGATTACCCCGTTCGTCAAAAGCGATCCCATCCGGCACCGTTTTCGGCAGCTCGACCACCAGCTCCACGACCCCGGCGCTGCCGTCGGCACGGATCGGCACGCGAGAGATGCGGGCAGGAATGGACTCGACGACGTACAGATGACTTCTGTCCAGGCTGAGCGCCATCCCATTGGTGTAGCCGGATGCGGTCGTACACCAGACCTGCGCTTCGCCCGACGGGGTAAATCGGTAGATCAGGCCATTCTTCTGGCCCCAACCGCGCGAGTCTGACACGTAGAGATTGCCCCGCTCATCGAAGACGGGATAGTTCGGAACCTGAAGCGGATTGTCGGCCGTGCCGGTCGCGTAAGTCGACGTAGAGCCATCGGGCCGCACACGCACGACCGCATGGACGCCCATGTCGCACACGTAGAGATTGGATTGGTGGTCGATGGCGATCCCCAGCCCGAAGCCCCCGGTTGAGGCGAACTGCTGAGCCGTCTTGTTTTCGATGGAGATACGATAGACCTGTCCGCCTTCGCCGCTGGCATAGAGGTGACCATCCCGGGCGTAGGCAATGCCCTCAGGGTGATCGAGGCCGCCTGCGACGGTCTGGAGCAAGCTCAGTTCTAGAGTCATGGCGTCATTCACTCGCTATTCGCCGGCCGGCTTGTATTTTTCGACAAATGCCGGGTCGGCGGGGAAGTAGAAGCAGCGCGCGGTTGCTCCGCCGTCCACAGCAACGACCTGGCCCGTCACAAACGAGGCGTCGTCCGAGAGCAGGAACGCGGCCACAGCGGCAATTTCTTCCGGTTCACCCGGCCGCTCCAGCGTATGCAGGACCGAGAAGCTGCGATACGTTTCTTCCGGATCGGCCGAGTCTGCGACAACTTTCTTGAACAGGGGGGTGAGAATTGCGCCCGGGGCGATCGCGTTCGCCCGGATTCCGACCGGACCGTACTCAACGGACGTATATCGGGTGAGGGCATCCACACCGCCCTTGGCCGTATCGTAGGCGGCCCATCCTGCGAAGGCGGTCGTCCCGTGGATGGACGAGATATTCACGATCGATCCGCCGGAACGCTGGGCCAGGAAACGTCGAACCGCGATCGAGCTGCCCCAGTACACGCCGAACAGATTGACGTTGAACAGGCGCTCGACTTCGGCTTTGTTCGGTTCATGAAGGTTTCCGGAGATGGCCAGGGCAGCATTGTTGACCCAGCCGGCCAGAGGCGCGAACTGCTGGGCGCGATCGGCCGCCTGTTCCAGCATGTCGGCGTTGGCGACATCGCCGAGCAGCACATCGCCATGCTCGCCGGCCTGTGCCCGTGCTTCATTGACCAGTTGTTCCTGCATGTCGATCCCGACGACGTGCCAGCCATCCTTAAGCAGTCGGGTGAAAATGGCCCGCCCAATTCCTGTCCCACAACCCGTGACAACAACGCTTTTATCCATCGCTCTATCCTCAAAATAGTGTGTTGTATAGGAAATTCTGGTTTAGAAGGTAATGGCGCCGTCTGCACTGACCCCTTGGACGGGGCGCTCATCTGCCGCGAAGAGCGCGACAGTGAGCCAGGTTGAAGCTTCGGCGCGCGGCGCCAGTGTGTGAGCGGTTCCCGCCTTGATCGCTTCGGCAAGCCCGTGCGAGGGGAACTGAGTCGCAGGTTCCAGCGCGGTGATCTCCGCACGGCCATACCAGGGCATGCCCTGGCCGCCACCGATTTCCTGCCACATCCACAAATGTGGGAAGGTTTTCACATCCCACGCCATGGCCACGCCCAGGCTGTCGGCGGGGTTACGCAAGGCATACCAACCCGCAGACAATCCCTGAAGGTAACACAGGCGCTGGAGAGGGGCGGCGGGGACGACGGACAAATCGACACTGTTGCCCTTGCGATCGCTCACCTGCGGCCAACTATGGGACGATCCGGGTTGAAGGTCGACCGTCGGCCCATCCAGACCGGAGTCCACGGTGAGCTTTCCGCCCGGCAGATCGATACGCGCGCCCTGCGCCGCGAGGGGCGGACCCCAGGCGGGGTGATGCCCCCAAAGATACGGCAGTTCGAGATCGCTCTCATTACGGATGGTTTCCTCGATAAACAGCACCGCCCGATCTGGGATGAGCCGCATACGCCGTTCGAGGACGATGGGCAGCCGCGCGCCGGTGGAGAGGACAACATCCAGGCCCGGGGTTTTCCATTCCGCCTGCCACTGGGCGCGCGAGACTTCACCGTGAAACGGCAGGGGGGTTCCCATGACCTCGCAGGGATTCCCTGCATTGGGGAAGAGTTCCTGCCAGCCGCCGCGATATTCCGACAGCCAGTCGTAGACGCCATTGCCATAACTGGTGCTTCTCGATGCCCGCACCGGACTCTGCCAGTCCGCGTAGTAGAGCATGTTTACGCCCTGGGCATTGGCAATGTGCGTGATCTCTGCGCCATGCTCAAGATCGACGACGACATCCAGATGTGCGTTGTGAAGGGTGATGGTGTTCATCATCATTTCTCTATCATTTCTCTGCCTGTACCTTTGCCTGAAGCAGAATCAGCGGCTCTGAAGACGATCGAGTGTCAGCGCCCCGAGCAGCACGATCCCGACGGTAATCTGCTGATAGAACGTCGGCACGTTGAGAAGAATCAGGCCGTTGGTGAGGGTCGTCAGAAAGAGCGCGCCGATCAGCGTGCGAGCGACATTGCCGCGCCCGCCGTAGATGCTGGTTCCACCCAGCACCACCGCCGTCAACACGTCGAACTCTGCCCCCGAGCCCAGGCTCGGTGAAGCCGATGCCAGACGACCCGCCAGCACCACGCCTGCCAGTCCTGAAAGAACGCCCGCCAGTACGTAAACCTGGATGCGGTGGCGCTGCACGCGAAGACCGGCGACTCGCGCGGCGCGTTCCGCGGACCCGATGGCGTAGGTATGCAGCCCCCAGGTGGTCCGGCTCATGACAATGGCGGCGGCGACATAAAGCGCGATCATCAGCACGACGGGTACTGGAATCGGGCCGATGAAGCCTTTGCCCAGCCACTGCACGAATTCTCCGGTGATATTTTCGCCGCGACCGAAGCCAATGGAACGACCCTCGGTATAGACAAATCCGATGCCGCGGACGACAAGCGCTGAGCCCAGTGTGGCGATAAAAGCTGGTATCCGTATACGCTCGGCCAGGACACCATTGGCAAACCCCACAATCGCGGCGAAGGTCAGGGCGACAATCAGCGCGACGCCGTCAGGCAGCCCGAACGTCTCAATGCCAACGACCGCAGCGATGCCGGCCAACGCCATAATCGCGCCCTGGGAGATATCAATCCCGCCGGAGATCAGGACAATGGTTGTGCCGACCGCTGCGATGGCCACGACAGCCGACTGGCGGAGGATGTTGATCACATTGTTTTCAGTCAGGAAGGCATCCGACTGGCTGGTGAAAAAGATGACGACCATCAGCCAGGCAATGGGAACGCCAAAGCGCCCCCAGAAGTTGCGACCCATCAGCGACCGCATCGCTGCTACACCTGTACTCGTCGATGGCCCGCCGCCGGATACGACTGCATTCTGTTCTTCAAGGGTAGACATACTCGTTCTGCTCTCCGGCCGCTGCGCCGACGATTTCGCGTTCCCCCACGGAACGAGGATTAACCTCGCGAACCACCCGTCCTCGTCGCATGATGAGGATGCGGTCCGCGACGTTCATCAATTCAGGGAGCTCGGAAGAGATGAAGATCACCCCTTTGCCTTGTGCGGCGAGCTCGTTCAGTATTTGAAGCAGGTCCTGCTTGGCCGCGACGTCAATGCCGTGTGTCGGCTCGTCGAGAATGAAGACATCCAGACTGTCCGCCAGGAGACGCGCCAGAACGGCCTTCTGCTGGTTGCCGCCGCTCAGCTGCTCGATGGCCATTTCCTGGTTGCCTGGCCGTATATCCAGTTTGGCAATCAGGCTCGTCGCCAGACTTCTCAGTTTGCTCTGGCGCAGCCACCCATAGCGCGAGGTGTCCTGTGGTGCGCGTAATGTCATATTGTTGCGGACGTGAAGGCCGGGGAAGATGCTTTCCGTCTTGCGGCTCTCGGAAAGATATGCGAGGCCAGCCTGATAGCCATGATGTGGCGACCTCAGGTGGACTTCCTCGCCCTTGAACAGAACCCTGCCACCGTCCGGCTGAAGGTCGCCGACCAAAGCGCGCGCCAAGGTGGTGCGTCCGGCGCCGATCAACCCAAAGATGCCCAGCACTTCGCCTGCATGGAGTCGGAAGTTCGCGGGGCCGTGCCGACCGACCTGCAGGTCATGCACTTCCAGCAGCGGAGTGCCTGGTATCCGCTCGGCATGGCTGCCGAACTGGTCGCTGCCGGGCGCCATTGTGTCGAGAATAGCACGCTGGTCGGCAGTCGGATCGCTGAATTCCCCGACGACCATGCCATCCCGCAGCACCACCACCCGGTTGCATAGACTTGTAACTTCATCGACACGGTGCGAGATATATACGATGGCCACGCCACTGCTCGCCAAACGGCGAACCTGAGCGAACAGCCGCTCAGCTTCCCAGGGTGAGAGCGAAGATGTCGGCTCATCCAATAGCAGCACTTTGGCTGCGCTGCGCATGGCACGGGCGGCCGCCACCAACTGCTGATCGCCGATCGAGAGTTCGTACAGTTTCCTGGATGCGGCCATGCGCAGCCCCACCGCTTCGAGGAGGGGGGTGGCTGCACGGCCCATGGCGCGGCGATCCAGCATGCCCTGGTGCTGAAAAGCCTGTTCATCGCCCAGGAAGATGTTCTCCGCCAGGGACAGGTCGGGGACCAGCTCTAGTTCCTGGCGCACGACCCCTACGCCCTTGGCAAGCGCATCGGCAACGGACGCGAAGTGCAAGGGCACCCCCTGCATTTCGATGACGCCGCTGTCTGGCTGAAGGTCGCCCATCAGAATACGGATGAGCGTCGACTTGCCCGCGCCGTTATGCCCTACGAGGCCCAGGATCTCGCCCTGGGCAACATGCAGCGAGACATGCCGCAGGGCATGGACGCCGCCAAAGCTTTTTGAGATGTCGCTGACCCGGATGGCCGGGGCATTCGCCCCAGCCATCCCGGCATTTTCAATCTTGCCCATGCTGTTTCGTGATCGTTCCGTAGGCGCGGGACTATTCTTCACCATAGAGATCGTCGATGAATTGCTGTGCGTTCTCCACAGTGATCTCCACAACGGGCACGACCACGTTGGCAGGCACTTCTTCGCCGCGATTGAGCGCAAAGGCGACGTTGGCCAGCGCACGTCCCGTGGCAATCGGTTCAGGGCTGACCGAGCCGGGGAACGTGCCATCGAGCACGCCTTCGAGGACGCGCCGGTCGATGCCCAGACCCATGACGATCGTTTCGGTGGCCAGATCGATGCCGGCCGCTTCTACGGCACTGGCTGCGCCCAGAGACCCCGGATCATTGACGGTGAGAATCAGGTCGAGATCGGGGTTTGCCTGGAGGATCGTCTCGACCGCATCCAGCGCCGTGTCTTCAGCCCAGGCCTCAACATCGGCGACGACCTCGAAATTGGTGACGGTTTCGCTCAGTCCATCGACCAGACCCTGCTTGCGATCTAGGAGGTTGGGACCTAGCGAGTCGGCATTCAGCACCGCGACCTGGTACATTTCTTCGTCGGGCTTGCGCTCGAGCAGAACTGGCCCGGCCTGAAGGCCCTGCAGGTAGCCGAATTCGTAATCGGAAATGCCCACGTATACGTCGGCATCTTCAAAAGCGGACACGGCGGCGATGATCGTCACGCCGGCCGCATGGGCAGTGTCGACCGCCGTGAGGACGGCAACCGGATCCACAGAATAGACCGCAACCGAGCCGACCCCGCCGGACACCATGTTTTCAATGTCGGAAACCTGCTTGGCAGCATCGACGCCCGGATCAACGGTGACGACCTCAACCTCACACTGCTCGGCGATCTGGATCATGCCGCGCTCGATGAACTGGAAGTAATCGAACTCCATCGTCAGTGGGGAGTAGCCAATGCGCTCGATCGTGACGCCCTCGCAGACGGTCTCTTCGCCACCCCAGTCGACTTCCTCCTCAGCCGCATCCTGGGCGAACACGGGGGAAACAATCAGGAGAACCGCAAGCAGAGGGAAGATAAAGCGTTTCTTTGCAAATCTGGCATTCATGCTCTTTAGTCCTTTTTATGCAATGTCGAGCGAACTCTTTGCTGCACCTGCCTGTGGATCATTTCCTCGAAGTGTTGCCGTCGTCCCCTTTCTCTTTCTGCTTCAGGTTGAGGATGGTACGGGTCGTCTGGCTCACGTTCTCTCGTACTGCCTTACCTGCAATCTGCTGATCTCCTGCCATGCAGGCCGCCAGAATGGCGCGATGCTCAAGCAGTGCCTGGCGCGCGCGCGCCGGCAGATAGGTGTAGATGCGGCGGTAGACGGTCGAACGATCCCAAAGGCTTTCAATCAACTGGATGAGGGTCGTGTTTCCGCTCTGGGTATAGATGGCGAAGTGGAAGGAGCGGTTGAGTTCGAACAAGCGCTCAAAATCCAGGATTTCGGTCGCTTCTTCCATCAGGACGAGCTGCTGTTGGAGTTCTTGCAGGGTGGACTGATCGAGCCTTGGGACGGCGAGCTCGGCGGCAAGCTGCTCCAGAGTCTCCCGAACGACATAGATCTCACGGAGATCGTCGATCGAGAGTTCTTTTACATAGGCGCCGCGATAAGGCTCGATCTGAAGGAGCTCCTCAGCTTCAAGTTGTCGCAGCGCTTCACGAACGGGAATCAGGCTGACGCCGAATTCATCCGCGATCGACTGCTGGTCAATCTTCGACCCTACGGCGAGCTGGCCGGTCAGGATGGCATTTCGGATGAAGAGGGCAATCTCTCCGCTGATGGTCCGTAGTTGCCGTCGCTTCTCAGTAGGAATACTCAACACAAATCATCCCAGGGCCAATTTATATTTTATATTTTATAAAGTATATGGCTGAAGCCTACCTTGTCAAGCGTTTAGCTCACGGTGAAGAGCGCCAATAACGAGTACACGAACCAGGTTCATCTGACGGGTTGATGGCGTAGGCGGACACGCTGGTCCGCCCCTACGGAAAACTTCGTCGTTCTCATCTTGTCGCTGTACTTGGGCTAGGTTGGGAGTCTTCCCTGCCTGACTGCGCGGACTCGTCAGCCCACGTCACCCGCCTTGCAAAAGAAACCCTCCGGAGTGCCATCGCCGACGTGCAGGCATCCGGCATGAGTTACCGCGAGATCGGCGTGGCGGTCGGCATGCACTGGACGCGAGTGGGACAGGCGTTGCGGCAGATTCAGCGTTTCTGTTGCCGCGATTGGTTCCAAAGGGATATGCTCACTGGGAGCAGTGCTACAGAACGGGCGCTTGAGTGTACGCTGTCCCATGTCCATGACGGCGACCGCCTATTCTGGAATTGACCCGATGTCTGAGCCACAAGCAAAGGATCCAGAGATGCAGAATAACCATGCGGCCGAGCTGCACCAGCGTGCCATCGTGATCGACGGTCACTGCGACATTCTGAGCGCGGTCGCTGATGGGCGGATGCGGCTGTGCGATCGGGTGCAGGTTGAGCCGCCGGAAAGCTGGCAGGGCGCGGCGTACGTCCGTATGCCACCCAACATCACCCCCTACGATCCGTCACCGTACTCGGTCTGGTATGAATGTATGGGGCAATACGATATTCCGCGCTGGCGCGAAGGCGGCGTCACGATGCAGGTGACGGCCATTTTCGTCAGCGACGATCATCTGCACCGGCCGCTTGAGCGCGCGCTCGATCAGACGGCCGCCTTCCACCGCGAAATCGAAGCGAATCCCGACTCGCTGCTGCTGGCGACCTCTGCCGACGACATCCGGCGCGCCAAGGCCGAGGACAAAACCGCGTTGCTACTCAGCTTTGAAGGCGGCGAGCCGCTGGGACGCAACCTGGATCTGCTGGACATCTTTTACCGGCTTGGCCTGCGCATGGTCTCGCTGACGCACAGCCGGCGCAACGATCTGGCCGACGGGACGCAGCTCTATACGCAAACTGGCGGGCTTACGCAGTTGGGGCAGGAACTGATCCGGCGCATGAACACGCTCGGCATGGTGGTCGATCTTGCCCACCTGAGTAACACGGGTGTCTGGGAGGTTCTTGAACTCTCGACCGCCCCGGTGATTTACTCGCATACGACCATTGGCGAAACCGCCGGCTACAAAACCGCCCTGACCGCCATCGACTCGCGGCGGCAGACGTCCAAGCTGCGGGCGCTGGCCGACAAAGGCGGGGTCGCCTGTGCCATCTTCGTCGCGCAGCCGGATGTCAATGCCATCGTGGACGCCATCGACACGATGATTCAGCACGTCGGCGAGGATCATGTGGGCATTGGCACCGACTTCGTCAGCCTGGCCCATGTGCCGGCGGATCTGGCAGATGTCTCGCAGCTCCCCCGGCTGACCGACGCGATGGTGCGTCGCGGCTTCAGCGACGAGGCCATCCTCAAGGTGTTGGGTGGCAATCTGCTGCGGGTGTTCGAGACGGTGCTCAGGTAGCAGGCGGATGCGGGTATGCTCCAAGGGGGTGCCGCCGCCTGCACCCCTGAGTTCTGTCTGGATCGAAAAGAGACCAGATCGCGTCTGGTCTCACGGCGGCGGCGGAAAATCGGCCTGGATGCCCTCCTGCGGTTCCCAGTAATCGGTGGTGACACTCTCCAGGTCGAAGAACTGGTAAGGATCGACCAGTTTGTACTCGGCGTAGGGACCAGACCAGTCCTTGCGGCGCGCTTTGTAGGTGTGATGCCCTTCGAGGGTATGGAACTCGAACAGCATGACGTAGGTGCCGACCGGGTTGCCGTCACGATCGACCTGCCGGAAGTAGCGAATCGACTTCCACTCCGGGAATAATTCCTGCTGGTGGGCGGTGATGAACTCAAACCAGCGGCGAATCATGTCGTGATGCTGGGTTTCGTAGCCCGGCTTGATTTTCCACGTCTCGAATTCAACAAAACTCATTTGTCAGAACCTCTCTGTCAGTCATCTGCCATCACTGTGTGTTTGTGCGGGCAAAATGCGGCAGCACATGTTTGCCAATCAGGTGAAGCGCCTCCATACTGCCGCTGGGGCCGTGCGGCATGCCGAACTCGACGCGGGTTACAGCGGTCTCACTGACCATCCGTTCAATGCCGGCGATCACGTCCTGCGGGGTGCCATAGAGTGCGAAATTGTCGAGTACCTCGTCGGAGATTTCGGCCAGCGCCGCATCCATGTCGCCACTGCCGGTCGCCGCCGCGACGCGCGCAACCGCTTCCGCATCCATGCCGACAAATGCCGGCATCGGCGCGAGATAGGGCAGGTAAAACGCCAGCGTTCGCCGCGCATAGGCCTTGGCCTGGGCACGATCCTCGCTGATGGCGGTCAGCGGGCCGAAGACCAGACCGACCGCCTTCGGATCGCGGCCCGCCTCCCGCGCACCCGCTTCAATTTGCGCCCACATGTGGCGTCCATATGCAGCACTCCACATGCTGCCCGCCTTGACCTCGTCGGCGACTCCGCCGGCCATGCGGCACATCTTCGCGCCCCACGTGCCGACCATCACCGGAAGCTCGGCGCGCGTTGGCGTCCATGTCAACGTCGCCGATTCGGTCGCCTTGAAGACTTCCCCTGTGAACGGCGTCGAATCGCCGCGCCACAACCGGCGCATGAACGCGATGGCTTCGCGCACCGTCGTGATCGGTTTGGGTGACGTTTCCTCGATGAACTCCAGAAATGCGCCGCGCCCGATGCCCATATAGGCGCGCCCGCCGGACAGTTCGTCGAGCAGGGCGGCATTGCCGGCCAGGATCGCCGGGTGGATCAGATAAGGATTGCATACGCTTGGCCCGATGCGAATGCGCTGCGTGTGCTGGGCGACCACGAACAGAATCGGCCAGGCCGGTTTGTACATCAGGTCGTCGAAAATGCTGAACGTGTGAAAACCGTAGGCCTCGGCGGTCTGGGCCAGCGCGATGTATTCGTTCAGGGGTTTACTGCCCGAAATGCCAAAACTCAATTGAACCATGCGGCCTCCTGCTTATTTGCTCAACGGGTCGAGAATATCGCGCAGTGTGTCGCCGATGATGTTGAACCCAAGCGTCACCAGCGCGATGGCCAACCCTGGAAAGACGGGATACCACCAGGCATCCAGAAAGTAGTTACGGCCATTGCTGACCATCAATCCCCATTCCGGCTCAGGCGGCTGCGCGCCTAACCCCAGAAAACCGAGCGCCGCCAGCGCCAGGATAGTCACTCCCAGGTTGAGCGTCGCCTGGATGATCAGTGCCGACAGCGTATTCGGCAGAATATGACGCCACAGCAGCGGAAGGGTTCGTATGCCAAGCGCCCGCGCCGCGAGCACATAATCCTGCTGCGCCGCGACGAGCGTTTGCGCCCGCATCACGCGCGCGTACTCCGGCCAACTGATGAGGATCAGCGTGAGGACGGTGTTGGTGAGACTGGGGCGGAGCGCGGTGACCACCACCATGGCCAGCAGCGTTGGCGGAAACGCCAGCACCACATCGGCGAAGCGCATCAGCAGTTCGTCCAGCCAGCCACCGACGTAGCCGGCGACGATGCCTGCCGTGCTGCCCAGCACCACGCCGGCGATCACGACCATGCCTGCGGTTAAAAGCGAATAGCCCGCGCCATAGACGATGCGACTGAAGATATCGCGCCCAAAGTCATCCGTCCCCAGATAATATTGTGCGCTGGGCGGCGCCAGGCGGTTCGGCAGATCAAGCGCCAGCGGATCATGTGTGGCAAACAGCGCCGGGAACAGCGCCATCACCAGGGCCAGCAGAAGAACGGCCGACCCGAGAACGGCAAGGCTATTCCAGCGCAGTCGACGCCTCAGGGTGAGACGTGGGAGCGCCTGCAGGCTAGAAACGGATGCGCGGGTCGAGGTAAGCATAGGTGATATCGATGATGAGATTGATGAGCATGAACACAACCGTCGTCAGCAGCGTGACGCCGACAATCGACGGGTAGTCGAGGTTAAACACCGCATCGTAGGCATATTGGCCCAATCCCGGCCAGTTGAAAATCGTCTCGACCAGCACTGACCCGCTGAACATATAACCAATGGAGAGTCCCATGACGGTCACCGTGGGGATCAGAGCATTACGCAGCGTGTGCCGCCGCAGTACCACCGATGCGCGCAGCCCTTTGCCATGCGCGGTGAGGACGTAGGGCTTATGCAGCTCTTCCAGCAGGACAGCGCGAGTGAAGCGCATGAAGCGCGCCAGCGGCCCCAAGGCCAGCGTGATCGCCGGCAGCACGAGGTGGCTCAGCGCATCGCCAAAGAGCTTGCCGTTGCCGGTCAGCAGACTGTCCACCAGCAGCAGATTGGTGATCGGGGTGTAGCTCAGCATACTGCTGACGTCGGCACGCCGACCGGCGGGCAGCCAGCCGAAATGGAAGAAGAAGATCAGGATCAGGACGATGCCCAGCCAAAACGATGGGAAGGCGATGCCCGCCAGCGCTACCGCTCGCGAAAGCTGATCCACCCAGCGATCCTTGTACAGGGCTGCCAGTACGCCGAGCGGCAGGCCGATCAGCGCGGCAATGGCGAACGCCGCCAGTGCCAGCTCGACCGTCGCCGGGAAGAACTGCCGCAGATTGTCCGTGACCTCGCGCTTGTTCATGATCGACGTCCCCAGATCGCCGCGCATCAGGTCGCCCAGGTAATTTGCGAACTGTTCCGGCAAGGGACGATCCAGCCCCAGCCGCGCGCGCATATTTTCGACCTGCTCCTGTGACGCTCGCATGCCGGCCATCATCTGCGCGGGGTCGCCGGGCACGACACGCGCCAGAAAGAAGGTCAGCACCGTGACCCCCAGCAGCATGAAAATGAGCAGAAACAGGCGTCGAAGAATGAAGCGCGAAAGTGACATGCAGCGATTTTCCGCGATCGGCTTACGTAACCAGGGGCGCTATTGGGCCACAATGGATTGTAGGGGCGCAGCACGCTGCGCCCCGATCTTTTCTGGAACTATCCCCGCCGTCTCTACCGGCTGATCGACACGTCGCGCATGTCGAGATAGTTGTATACGCCAAAGTCGAAGCCCTGTACCCACGATCCGGTGACCTGTGCCAGCTGCTCCTGGTAAAGCAGCATCCACACTGCGTCGTCGATCAGCATCTGCTGGGCCTGGTCGTAGAGCGCCGCGAGTTCGACCTCGTCGCCGCCGGCGCGAATCTGGTCGATGATTGCGTCGTAGTCCGGATTGTTGTAGTAGGAGATATTGCCGCCCAGACCCGTCCCGATGAAATCAGAGTGGAAACGCTCGACGATGGCCAGTGCCTGCGGGTAGTTGGGCTCGGATACCCATGAATAGAACCCGATTTCGCCCGCGCCCACGCCGTCGAGGAACGGCCCGAATGGCTGCTCGATCACGTTGGCGCGGATGCCGGCCTCAGCCAGATTGGCCTGAAGCACCACGACAATCTGCTTGAGCAAACCGAAGTCGACGTAGATCAGGTCAATATCCAGACCCTCAGGGTAACCGGCGTCGGCCAGCAGTGATTTGGCCAGTTCGATGTCGCGCTCCGGCAGCGGGATGTCGTCATTGTGATACTGCATCCCGGCGTAGACCGGCGAATTCATACGGAAGCCGCCATCCTGGACCAGATTATCCAGCAGGGCATCGTAATCGATGGCATGAATGATGGCCTGGCGCACGCGAACATCATTGAATGGCTCCAGCTCGAGCTGGTACGCCCAGAACACCGACGACTCGCTGGGGCGGCGGTACACGACCACCTCCGGATTGCCGGCCAGACTGCGGATGACATCTTCCGGGAGACGCTGCACCGCGTCCACTTCGCCGCGTTCCATCATCAGCCGGGTGGAGGTGTCATCCTCGTTGATCAACGAGATCACTTCGGCAATCGGGGCTGGGCCGCCGTAGTAATCTTCGAAGCGTGTCATGCTGGCAAATTCGTTAGGAATCCACTCGCCGAACACATAGGGGCCGGTGCCCATGGCGTTGGTCGCCAGGAATTCCGTGGCCCAGGGATCAGCTTCTGTCGCGTTGGCCTCTACCCATGCCTGCGATACGATCGATGCGCCGCGGGGGATGCCCATTACCTCCAGGAAAGCCGAAAACGGCTGGGTGAGGGTGATTTCGACCGTCTGATCGTCGAGCGCGACGGCCGAGTCCGGTGTGAGGAAGGACGTATAAGTTGAGGAGTCGCCTTCGCCGATGCTCAGGAAGCGCTGGAGGCTGTAGACGACATCCGACGCGGTGAGCGTAGAGCCGTCATGAAATTTCACGCCTGGGCGCAGGTGGAAGGTGTAAACCAACCCGTCGTCAGAGACTTCCCAACTTTCCGCGAGGTCGGCTTCGATGCCATTGCCATCATAGGCGATATCCACCAGACGGCTGTAGACATTGCGAATGATGAAGCCGGACTGCGACTCCGTCACCAGCGCCGGGTCGAGGCCGACGATTTCCTGAGGACGGACATAGATGAAATTGGTGCGATCCTGTGCGACCGCGCCAGGGACAATGAGCAGCACCAGGAGGACAAGGGCTGCTCCCACGCCAAGAAATCTCTTATGCATCATTGTTTTTCCTCTCTCGCTCCGAAAACTCCCGGTCCTACGCGCCGGAAGCGCTGTCCTCAAACCCTATAGGTTCAACGGCCATCATGCCCGTGTCGGTCATGTGTTCGATCATCAACTGGCGAACGCGGCGCATGTCGCGTTCCTGGATGGCATCACGCAGCGCCAGCAAATTGGCTTTCACCACCGGATAATCCTGGGCGATATTGAAAGACCGACTGCGGAACAGCTGGTCGAGCAGACGTCCGACGATCCGTTCCAGGTTGCGATTGCCGGACTCGCGCAGCAGCCAGCGGTGAAATTCCTCGTCGAGCTTGACGATCAGTGAGCAGGCATCCGGCGTTGGGTCGTCGCCAAGCTGCGCGACCTTGTCGAGAATGTCCACCAGGCCCGTCTGTCCTCGACTGCGGCGCAGCGCCAGCAGCAGGGCAGGGACTTCCAGCCACAGCCGAATCTGTCGCATTTCCAGGGCGTCGTGGAAACTGGGCGCGACGACGCGGGCGGACTGTCCTGGCAGGAACTCGACCAAACCGTCGTGGGCAAGCTGCTGGAGGGCGTGACGTACCGGCGTGCGGCTGACGCCGAGGCGCTGAGCCAGCTCGACCTGCTGAAGCACGGCGCCGGAATCGATCTGTCCATCGAGGATCTGCTGACGCAGTTGCTCATAGACCGCGTTGGCGCTTTTGCTGAGCGATAGTTGGATGTTCATGTGTGTACTGAAATGTATACAACGTGTATCCACAGAGCGTACACAGCGCCAATCGATCTGTCAACACATTGGTGAGAAACCAGGAGGGTACTGCCGAGGCAAACCGTGGACAATACGCGCTTGAGGCGAGGATGCAGGTGAATAGGATGCCCTGCACTGCGAATTCCGCGCCTGGCACGGGGACAAGTTCAGCGTGCCACCTTCGCCAATTTACGCACGGTCGGAACAACACCGCGTGAGTGGTCAACTAGTCCCGTATGCTGCGACGGCCGTGACACTTCTTGAACTTGAGGCCGCTGCCGCAGGGGCAGGGATCGTTGCGTCCGGCCTGGGCGAACTGCTTTTCCAGCTCGGCGTTGCGCTGCAGCATGAAAAGCATCACGTTGGCGGGTGCCTGGCGCTGTGCAAGCTGCTGTGCCATGAAGCGCATCGGCGGGTCAATGTGCGTGAAGAAGGCTTTGAAGCCGGCACAGAGAAAGTTCAGGCCCGGTTCCCCGGTGGGTGTTTCGATAAATCTGTCTTTGGGACAGCCGCCGTTGCAGATGAAGCGCACCGGACAGTCCAGACAGTACTGCGGCAGCGTATCGCGCTTGGCAAGGCCGAAGCTGCGCTGATGTTCGCTGACGACGAGGTCGGCCAGGGGGATATCGACCAGGTTGCCCAGGCGGTGCTTAGGCTCGACGAAGTGATCGCACGAGTAGACGTCACCGTTGTGTTCCAGGGCCAGGGCGCTGCCGCAGGTTTCCTCAAAGATGCACAGTCCCGGCCGCTGGCCAGCCCACGCGGCCAGCGCGACATCGAAGATCTGCACGTAGACATGGCCGACATCGCGGCGGACCCACTCGTCGAATATGGCAGTCAGGAACCGGCCATACTGCTCTGCGCTGACGGAGCGCTCGGTGACGTATGAACCTTCCTGAAAGCCGGTATCATTCTGGCGTTCGACAATCGGGATGAACTGGATGAACTGCGTCCTGACCTCGTCCCGCAGGAAACGGTAGATCTCCACTGGAGAGTCAGCGTTGGCGGCATGGACTGTGGTCAGGATGTTGAGCTCGACGCGGTGCTTGTTCAGCAGGTCGATGCCGCGCATGACGCGTGAGAACGTCGGCGCACCCCCCTTGTCGACGCGATAGGCGTCGTGCAGGTGGGCGGGACCATCCAGGCTGACTCCTAGCAGGAAGTTGTTCTCAGCGAAGAACTCGCACCACGCGTCGTCGAGGGTGACGGCGTTGGTCTGGAAGGCGTTGAAAATACGCATCCCTGGCTTGCGATACTTCTGCTGATGGCCCACCGCCTGCCGGTAGAAGTCCAGGCCCATCAGGGTAGGTTCGCCACCCTGCCAGGCGAAGGTGACTTCGGATACCTGCTGGGCCTCGATGTACTGGCGGGTGTATTCCTCCAGCAGCGTCTGCGACATGCGAAAGTCGCTGCCCGGGTACAGCCGTTCCTTGCTGAGGAAGTAGCAGTACTTGCAGTCGAGGTTGCAGACTGCTCCTCGCGGCTTGGTCATCAAGCTGAACGCCGACGGCCTGTTCGACTCCATACTCATCAGTCTCTTGCGGCCGGATTGCCCTGACGTCCATTGTAGACCAGCGCACCGCTTGCCGCGAAATCGCGGTAGATCTCCAGTGCCTCTTCTGTGAGCACATTGTTGATCAGCTCGATGCGGCGTTTGGCGCGTTCACTTTGCCAGTAACGCTGCAAACATTGGTCAATGGCTGCGAACGCCGGTCTCCTGCTGGGCACCTGTTGACTGCAATAATCGACTGCTCCGAGCGCGCCGTTTTCGGCGGATTACGGTGCGGAGTAGCAAGAAACTGCGCGAGCTATTAAATAGAAGCAATATATATGCGAGCCATTAAACGAAAACAACATATAATCGAAGCATCCTTGCAACTGCGGTACATATGCCACGCTTGACCGACGATGGGGAACCTGAATTTTGCGAAAAGCGGAAGCTTGATGAACCAGATTGCAAAGGATTTCCGAGTTATTATTTAACCTCATAATTAGAGTTTTGTGGTGCTTTCGCTAGTGCGATTCTTGCAGCGGTATATCAAACCCCCTTCGGGGCTCGGGTCAAAATCAACTTCTCATCATTGCTGCCGTGATTGCCCGTTGAGGTCGTTCATTCCGGATCTGTATATGATGAGGTGCGTTCATGTCCCCTCAGATACCAGCATCGTCATTTCGCCCTACGATTGAAGAATTGCTGGCTGCTCCACAACACCCCGTTTATGTCATCGCAGATAGCAGGTCGCTCGGCTGGGCAGGTATCCAATTAAGTCTTATGAACCTGGAACCGACATATGAGTACAGGGGTGTAGCTCCTTCCGGCTTACATCAACTTGTTCTCAATTCCACGGGGTCACCCATGTGGAGATGCAACTTGACGATGGAACTCTCCATGATGTTTACGCGACAGACGGCGCGCTCCAGTTACTTCCTGCCCATTATGGAGTGAATACCCGCTGGGATTTGCCCTGCGCCATCACCAGTATCCATTATCTCCAGAGATTAGCGCCCAATTTGAAGACTCGGCATTTAAGGGCGATTACCATAGTTTTCAACTGCCGCCGATCATGAATTTCTTCGACCCACTCCTTCGCCATCTCGTGATGGAACTATGCAGCGAAGCCCAAAGTCCACGACCATTCGGTAACCGGTTCGCTGAGTCCGATGTGGCACCTGCTCATGCTGCACTCCGCTCCGCAGGTATTCGACCGCCGTGATTGTGTCGAAATCGAGCCGCACCCTGTTGAGCCTGGCCCAAAACGCATCATCGAAACTTTCATTGATGATCATCTTGCGGAGACCATCACATGGATGCGCTTGCCCGCGTGCTATTCACGCCGTCAGCGTGCCGCATTTCGAGCGCCATTTCCGCGCCGCCTATCATCGTCCGCCCTACTAGTATGTCCTCGAACGCCGCATTGAGCGAGCAAAATCGCTCCTCAAAGATAGCACCCTCTCGATCCATGAGGTCCTGCGCGACTGAGGGATTTGCCAACCAGAGCCATTTCACCCGCCACCTCACCCGTCTCGTCAACGTTTCCCCGCGCGGTTTGCCTCGCTTGTCAAAAAAAGTAGTCTGCTTTCACTGTTGCGCCCGACATGATGGAAATGGACAAAACGGCGATGGAGTTTCGGAAAAGAGGAGCAGGCTGTCGACGAGTATCCCGCGATCCGTGTTCTTCGTCTCGTTTTTGTAGTTCAGCGTGGAGAGATATTTCCCCCCCTGGTGAACGTAAATCGTCTTTCAGCGATACCGAGCGTCCTGCTTGCAATCTTCCTGATTGTGAGCGGCGTCAGCGCACAATCGAACGAACCCGCCTGTGAAGGGGATTATCCTGGAGTCGGTCCAGAGAACTTGGGTCTCACCCCATCGCTGCTCTGAACGCGCACGACCTCACCGTGGTACAACGTAACTCGCCGACGATTACACGGCTTACTATGCGGAAGAAGGCTATCAGCCGATGGACAAAGACGCTGCTCTTGCTTCAGATCAGGCGTTATTGACTGCTTTTCCCAATATCGATACCGAGATCCACGTGAGCAGTGTGAGTTCAGATTGCCGCCTGGTTACTTTTCGTTGGACATCAACGGAACGTTCGTCGGTAACGGCAATGCCGTTTCGGTGCCAGGCATGCGATGGTGGATGTGGCCGACGGTCAAATCCTGAATGAATGGGTGACCTATGATGTAGGGGACTTGATGACACAGATGGGTCTCATGGGCACTGCGGAAGAGACAACCGATGCGATTTCTCAAAGCGGCGCAGCGTTCTGATCGTTCGATGCGATTTTGATGGTCCCAGCCTGGACGTTACAGACGAAATCTTCGCAGACGACTTTGTTGCTCATTTGCCACTCGCGCCAGAGCTTGACTGGGAAGGTTGGAAGGCTTACGTTGCCAGCTTCTGGCCGCTTTTCGGATTTGACGCAGGAAGTCAACGAAGTTATCGTCGCTGGGAATCAAGTGGTCTTGCGGGTAACGTATACCGGGACGCACGACGGTACACTGTTCGGTATCCCGGCGACGGGCAATGCCGTTGTGATGAACGGTGTCGGCATCTTCACGTTCAATGAAGACGGACTGGCGGTCGAGAATTGGGCAAAACTCGACGTGGTCGGGGTCCTGGCGCAAATCGGCGCGTTCCCTCCAGCATAGTAATGTAAAACAAGCTGGGGCACGAGTATCAAGTGATACCCGTGCCTCCCGCCCGGTACTCGGATTACGCAGATGCCAGTCGTCCCCCTCACGCACCCGGGTGTGCAGGGTTTTGCCGGTATCGCACCGCGAAACGCTTCCTAACATCGTGATGTAGGTCGAAGAAGACGCATACCCTGCCCGACCGCACCAAGGCATTGGGCAGCGCCATCCGGACACCACGCCGAGCCGGACAAGCAACGAAATTAGGGCAGTAGAGTCAGCGCGTTTCCAGTTTTGGGAGGCTTGCACCACGACCATCGGCGCAGCGCCTGAAGCGTCGTTCTCCCTCAGATACGATAGGTAACCCCACAACGGTATGTTCGTCCTTTTGACACTAAATCCCTGTGGGGGAGGGCGGGCACATTGCCCCGCATCTACGGAAAACTTCGGCATTCTCAGCTTGTCGCCAGGGTTGTCTGATCCTCACGCCAACACCTCAGTTCAGAGATAAACACAACCTGTCTCGCCAGCTCCGCTAACGAACCGGGTCGGCAAATCCGTCTCACCGCGCTGTTCCGCATCTAGCCATCGCTTGCTGCACTTCTGGGTCCGAGCCTGATCCGCCCGACGAGTGAGAGTGGCAAGGAACAGGCCCAGGCTTGGCGAGATCTTGCCTCGGCCAGCGGCAGAAGCCGTGCTTGGTCGGACTTCAGTCCCCCCTTAAGCCATCGGGCGGTTGTCACCTGTGTCAACTTGCCCACTTTCAAAGCCTAGAAGCAGGCTCGTGTATAGTCCCGCGTCGTCGCAGATGGCGACCAGCGCAGAGCCCTTTGTCCCCTCTGGCGCAATGGCCCGTGCCCGCCTCGAGGCAGCGTCGGTGGGATATCTCGCCAGCTTCAAAACGGATTGGGATGAAATGACCATCCCCGGTCCGTTCGCCAGGACGCCGCAGGCTTGATCAGAAACGTGAAAATATCATCGCCGTCGGTCCGCGCCCGCTGAACGGGCTGCCCGATCAGAACGGGCACTGGCCTCTGGGCCTGTGCGCTCCCGGTGAATGACGACTGGACCGCGCGCCCAAGCTGGATAAGCAGTTCTTCCGCGGCGACGTCGGGTTCGTCAATCACATCGGGCAGGCCCAGGACGCGTGGCGCATAGTTCCGGGGTGGCCGTGACCACTTTTCCGGCATCGTGCAGGATATAGAGACCGGTCGCTGCAATGGTTAGGTTTGATCAGCAGGTTGGAGAGCCGCCCCACTGGGACGGTTGGATCGAGCTGCAATACCTGCATCCAGGCGCGGAAATTCCTGGCACATCGTCGTTGCGCGAAAACGTCGTTGTTCACGGATCGATCTCTCCCAGATGCTGACGGTCCACGGCGTCAGCGTCAGTTCAGGTTTCCGATGTTGCGCGCGCCAGTATCGATGTCGCGGAACGAGGCCGCATTCATGACCTGAATGGACACCGACTGTGCGTCGGGCGTGGGATTGGCAGGCAGATCAGCGCCGATCGCGCTCGAAAGCACACCAATGTCGACATTTAGGTTGTTGCGGGACATAGGCGGTGGCGACCTCCGCTGCTGCGCCAGAAGTGGCACCAGCACCGGACCGATATGCCGGTAGGAATGCTCGCTTCTCGCGAA
>JADJPJ010000005.1 GCA_016713325.1 Candidatus Flexifilum affinis
ACAACCCGGATGACGTCATCTGGGGGCCGATGCACTGGGGACATGCCGTCTCGACCGATTTGGTCCACTGGGAGACGCTGCCGATCTGCGCTCTACCCGGACGACCTGGGCACTATCTTCTCCGGATCCATTGTCATCGATACTCGACAACACCGCGGGTTTTGGCGAAAATGCCATGGTCGCCGTCCATTCATACCATACACAGACGCAGGACTGGCCTACAGCCTGGATCGTGGCCGCACCGGACCAAGTATGACGGCAATCCGATTATCGATGCGCTGTACCAGGACTTTCGCGATCCCAAGGTTTTCTGGCACGAGCCAACCGGCCGCTGGGTGATGATTATCTCCGCCGGACGTAGGCTCAGATCTTCACCTCGCCCAACCTGATCGACTGGACGTTTGCCAGCCGGTTTTGCCGCGGGGCATGTCGTGGCGACCTGGGAGGTGCCAGACCTCTTCCGCTGGAAATCGATGGCGTCACCCGATGGGTGATGCTGGTCAGGTCGGCGGGCATGCGATGGCCGGGGGCAGCGGCAGTATTTCATCGGCGACTTGACGGCCAAACCTTCACCAACGCGAGAACCCGACCGGCACGACCCTCTGGGTTCGGACTACGGACCGGATAACTATGCCGGGACCACCTGGTTCAACGCGCCGGAGGAAGAAGCTCTACATCGGCTGGCCTCAACAACTGGGTCTATGCCAATTCGATCCCGACCTCGACCTGGCGCGGGGCGACCACGCTGCCGCGCGAACTGCGACTGGTGGAAACACCGGAAGGGACGCGGTTGGCGCAGTCACCGATCCCGGCGCTGGAAACCCTGCGCACGCCGCTGGGCGTCTGGGAAGACCTCACCGTCTCGGGTGAGATGACTCTGGAGGGCGTGCATGGTCGTACTCTGAGATCATCGTCGACCTCGAACCGATCGACTCCGATCGCTCCGAATCAGTGCACCGTGAGCGAATCCAGCGGGACGCGCATCACCGAGGCAACATGGATTCCCCGCGCCCGCGCCGCTGGAGGAAAACCGGTTGCGTCTCCACATTTTCGTGGATGAATCGTCTGTCGAGGTCTTCGGGCAGGACGGCCAGGTCGCCATGACGGCCCTGACCTTCGTCGATCCGCAGGCCGATGGCATCGCCATCTACGCCGATCACGGCAGCATGAAGATCCACCGCCTGGAAATTTACGCGCTTTCCAGCATCTGGCCCCAGTCGTAAACAGCGTGGGGCGGCACATTTGGCGCCGGCCCGCCGATTTGACCCCATCCCCGACGGCGGTATGCCGTCTAGTTCGCTATGACGCGCGGCAGGTAGACACGGAAGACGCTGCCCGCACCGGGCCGGCTCTCGACTTCGATGCGCCCTTCGTGCAGCGCCACCAACTGCTTGGCGATAGCCAGTCCCAGGCCGCTGCTGCCGGTGGTCATGGTGCGCGCCGCGTTCACCCGGTAGAACCGCTCGAAAATATACGGCAGATCGGTCTCCGCGATGCCGACCCCCGTATCGGCGACGGACAGCACCGCTTCCGTCCCCGCGCAGGCTGCCGTCACGGTGATGTCGCCGCGGGGCGGCGTGTATTCGATGGCGTTTCGCAGCAGTTTGCGTATGACCGAGGCCAGTTCAAGCGGCGCGGCGGCGATGGTCAACGCATGGTCATCTGGCACGAACCTGAGTATCTGGTCTTTGCCGCGGGCGTGCTCCTCCATCGACTGGACGACCTGGGTCAGCAGTCGGTTGACGTCGACGGCCTCCATCTCCACAGCTTCCAGCGAATCGACTTTCACCATCTCCAGCAGATCCATAATGATCTGCTCCAACTGCTCGCGCTGCTCGGAGATCACATTGCACCGCTGCGCGATGATGGTGGCGTGTTTCTCCAGGGTGCTGCGGTCGGTCTCGGGCATCTGGGTCAGCGACACCTGACGCTCCGCATAGCGGCCAAGCAGGTGCAGTGAGGTGCCCAGCGTGGTCAGCGGGGTGATCAGATCGTGCGACGCGGTTCGAATGAAGTCTTGCAGCGTCTTGCGGCGGATTCGCTCATGCATCAGTTCGGCCGCCTCTTTGTCGGTCTGGCGGCGCTTCACCGCATTCTCCACCACGATCGGCAGCAGAGACAGATAGTTGCGCGACATGTCTTTCGTGAGGTAGTCGGCCGCGCCGGCCTTGATCGCCTCCACGGCGAGCCGTTCGTCGCCGGTGCCCGTCACGAAGATCAGCGGCATGTCGCCGCGCAGCGGCAGCAGGTCGAAGCCGGTGCCGTCGCTCAGATTGTAATCGGCGATGATCACGTCGAAGTGCTGGCTTTCCAGGACGGCCCGTGCTTCGCCAATCGAACTGGCGATTGTGTAGTCGTAGTGCAGACGCTCCTGCTCGATCAGACGTTGAAACGCAATCTGATCGATGCGATCGTCTTCGACCATTAAGACCGTCAAGGCGTCGTTCATGAGTTGTCAGCCGTTTCCGTCTTGTCCAGCGCTCAGTGTGGTCCCAGTGTCGCGGTTAAGAAGACGGGCAGGGTGAAGAAGAAGGTGGTTCCCTGTCCTGCCGTCGATTCGATCCAGATCCTGCCATTGTAGAACTCGACGATACGCTTGACGATGGTCAGACCAACGCCGGTGCTGCCCAACGGGTCCTGCGGCGCCAGCGTGTGGAAGAGCTGGAATATGCGCTCGAAATGGTGCGGCGCGATGCCTGGGCCGTTGTCCTGGACCGCGAACCGCCACAGTTCTCCGTCGTTGGTGCAGCCGATGTGGATTTCGCCATCAGGCTTGTCCATGAATTTGATCGCATTGTCGATCAGGTTCTGGAAGATCTGGCGGATGCGGGTGGGCTCGATCAGCAGTGTCGGCAGGCCGTCCTCGATGGTGACACGGATGCGTTCTGCGGGCACGATGTCCTGCACGATCTGCCGCACCAGAACCCCCACATTGATGGGAATGCTGGTTTCCAGTTCCCGGCCGATGCGCGAGTACTCCAGCACTCCGTTGATCATATCCTGCATCCGCCGCACGCGCCCGCGCAGAAGCTGGATGAGCTCTCTGCCCTCGGCATCGAACTGGTCCTCGTAGCCCGATCCCAGCCATTCGGCCACCGAACTCACACCGCGCAGCGGCGCTTTCAGGTCGTGCGAGATGACGTAGGCAAAATCGCTCAGCTGCTGGTTGGCCTGTTGGAGCTGGGCCAGTAGTCTCTGGCGCTCTTCTTCCGCTTCCTTGCGCGCAGTGACATCCCGAATGACGCTCAGGATCTGTGTGATCTGTCCGTCTGTCCCTCGCTCATAGACCATCTTGCGCGTGTTTAGCCACACATAGCCGCCCGCTCTATGCTTCCAGCGGTATTCTGACTCGACGATGGCATCATCACTCAGGCGCGCATACTTGGTGCGCAGCAGTCGCTCCCGCGCGTAGTCTTCGGGGTGAATCAGAACCTCGGCAAAGTTCGGCTTCATCACCCGCAGTTCATCGCCGGTATAGCCGATGAGATGGTCGACATCGCGGTTTGAATAGGTGAGCTCTTTCTCGGACAGATCGTGAATCTGAAGGACATCCGGGGAGCAGTTGAGCGATCCGCTCGACCAGTTTCTGGCTGCGTTCCAGCGCAAGTTCGGCCTCTTTGCGGGCCGTGATGTCGTTGGCGATGCCGTTCCAGATCGTTGTGCCATCGCTCAGGCGCTTGGGCGTGGATTCCGCGCGTGCCCACCGCATTTCGCCCTGAACAGAGAGCCGTCCTTCCCAGTTCAGGGGGGTCAGATCGCGAGCGGAGTCGAGCTGCTCCGCCATCATGGTGATCGCGTCATCGGGTTCGAGAAAGCTGAAGATAATGGCCGGATCGGACGTAATCACTTCTGGCTCTAGCTGAAGATAGGCGCAGATCCTTGGGCTGACATAATCGAGCCGGAACTGTCCGTCAGTGGTCTGGCGGAGCTGATAGAGGTAGGCAGGGATGTTCTCGACCAGCGTATCGTAACGCTGGTTGCTTTCGATCAGCGCGGCCTGGTTTGCTTTGTCGGCCGTGATGTCGCGCAGCACCAGGACGCGGCCGGTGGCATAGCCGTTCTCCGTGCGCAGCGGCGAGAATCGTGCGTCGAAGACGCGAGTCGCCAGCGCCAGCTCAAATCGCGAGTCCGTTCCCTGGGGCAGTTCGCCGGCATACCCCCCATGTGCCAGAAAGTCTGCCAGCCGTTTGTACAGGAGCGCCGATGTCGGGACTCCGAGCAGACTCCGTCCCGCCTCGTTCCACTGGATCAGTTTGTCGCTGTCGTCGAGCACAAATACCGCATCCTGCAGGCTGGTGAACACCGTATGGTGCGCGGCGGTCAGCACGTTGAACAGACTGCTGCGCTGCATGCCCCAGGCATATAGCACCAGACTGAGCGTGATCCCGATGGAGGTGACGTTCAGCGGCAAGGAGTCGCCCAGAAGCACCGAGACGGTTGTAAAGAGTGCGCCGATGACGTTGCCGCCCAGGATCCAGAACAGCGGACTGCGCTTCGTCGTCAGACTTGCGGCCAGGAAATAGTACGTCACGCAGAGGACAACGTATGAGAGCGAGCCGGTCGCATAGAACCAGGGACCGTAATGCATGTGGGGAACGGTGAGAAAGCCCTTCTTCGCCATGGACCACTCGGTCCAGTGCATCGGAATGACCTGTTCGCCCCACAGGACGATCAGGGTTGCCAGGGGCAGAATCAGCACAATGGACGCGAGACGCGGGTCGCGGGAACGATAGGCCCGCTGATACTGGAGGGCGAACAAGAGCAGCAGGGGCACCGCGAAAGCCAGTGCGGACTGGCGGAGGCGTTCCCAGAAAAATGCCTCGTCAGGGGAGGAACTGAGCGTGAGCTGAAAGTCCGCGATGACCGCCAGCGTGAGGACCGCGATGTGCAGAAAGAAGACTCGTCCGCCGGGAGATCTGAAGAACCGCAGTGTGTACACCGCCAGCATCGACCCGAAGGTCATGCCCAGGATAAGAAATACGAGATAACCAAGTGCCAGTGTCCCCATGGATAGCCTTCAGTGTTCTGTCACCTGTCGCTCTTCACAATTATAAATGACCGCCAGTTTGCGGCCACCCTGCGAGAGTCTACACGTAAAAATCCTCCAGCGTCGTCGTGACTTCGGAGTGCTTGCAAGGGACGCTTGCACGCTCCCCTCCTTTGCGCCAGCGGGCGTGCGAGCTAGCTCGTCGGGGCCAGGGGTGGCGTGTAGAACTGCGGACAAGCCTGGACGCGCGTCCGGCGTTGATTCGTTTCGAGAACCTGCTCCAGCACCTCATCACAGCAATATCTCAGTGAATCACGAAAGTTCACCTTGGCCATCAATAGCTGCGTTTTTGAGCCAACCTCACCCCAAAAATCTAGCGACTTTTGCCCCTCTCCGCACGGAGAGGGGCGGTTGAGCGCAGCGAAACGGGGTGAGGTTAAGCAATCCGTGATTCACTGATATCTGGCTTTTCTCCCCTCGCCCCGCTTGCGTGGGAGAGGGGTTGGGGGTGACGGGTAGCTTGGTCGGGAATTAGAACAGCCGCGCCAGCATGCCGCCGTCGGCCACGATCTCCGCACCGTGGATGAAGGCGGCGCGGTCCGTGCACAGGAAGAGGACCACCTCCGCGATGTCCTTCGGCGTACCGAAACGCCCCAGCGGGTGCCAGCTCATCAGTTCGGCGTGAGCGGCCGCCCGCTCGGCATCGGGCAGGGAGTCGAAGTAGACCTTCAGGCCCTCTGTCTCGATCGCGCCGGGCGACACGGCATTCACCCGGATCTTCTTGCTCCCGACTTCCAGCGCCAGGGTGCGCGTCATGCTGACCACGCCGGCCTTCGTCGCGGCATAGGCCAGGTGCCGGGCAGCGTCGAGCGGGAGTGCACCGACGCGATGTTGACGATAAACCCGCCGCCGCGCTCCACCATGTGAGTCAGGGCTGCCTGCGTACAGTTGAAGACGCCGGTCAGATTGGTGGCAATCGTCCGATCCCACACGTCGGGCGGGTAGCCGATGGCCGGCTCGTAGGGGACATAGCCGGCGTTATTGACCAGCGTCGTGACCGGGCCAAAAGCCGCTCGCGCCGCTTCAAACAGGGCGGCCACCTGGGCGCGGTCGCCCACGTCAGCCTGCACGCCGATCGCCCGGCCGCCACTCTGGCGAATGCTCGCAGCCGTTGCCTCGGCGGTTTCCTGGCGCAGGTCGTTGACGATGACCGCGCTGCCCTCCGCCCCAAACGCCTGCGCGATCCCTGGCCGATGCCCTGTCCCGCACCGGTGACGACTACAATTTGATCGTGGAGTTCCATGATTCGCTGCCCCTGGTTCGAAGCCATTCCAAGCTACCACATGGGCATCGATCATCGCGCGGCGGCGCAAAGTCCGCAACTGCGAACGACGTGGTAAGTAGGGATGACGCATACCTCGTACGCTGGAACTCTGTCTTTATGACCTCATGATTGGATCGAATGTGGTTGCCCTGAAGTGGCAGGTCACGTAAGATGAGAAAAGGTCGTAGCCCTTCCTCATCTCTCTGAGCGTGTCAGGAAAGCCGAGATTTGGATTTTCGGGCGCACACATTGGTGCGCCCCTACAAATACCTAGGTGTTATAGGGGCGGACCAGCGTGTCCGCCCAAGGTAAATTTCTTGACAAACACCCTCTCATCGTTCGTATCTTCTGACTCACTCACGTGCGCAGATACGAGGCCCCGTTGACGTCGATAATCCCGCCGATCAGCATCTCCGTCCCCTCGCCGGCTAGAAAGGCCACAGTATGGGCGACATCTTCCGGCGTGGCCACGCGTCGCAGCGGACTCTGATCGAGGATCGACTGCCAGTTGGTCAGGGATTGGTCGGCGGAGGCCATGTCCGTTTCAACCACGCCGGGGGCGACGATGTAGACGTAGATCTTGTGCGGGGCCAGCGCCAGCGCCAGATTCTGCCCCAGAGCATTCATACCTGCTTTGCTGGCGGCGTAAGCCGGCGCTTCCGGCTTGCCGCGAAAGGCGCTGCGCGAAGACATCATGATGATCTTGCCCCCGCCGGCGGCGATCATGTGCTGGGCGGCACAGTAGGAGACGTTGGCCGCGCCGATCAGGTTGGTGCTCACCACGCGCGCCCACCCGTCGCGCCACCGCGCGTAATCGACTGTTGCCGGGGGATGCTCGTCGAAGATGCCGGCATTGTTGACCAGCACGTCAATTCGGCCATAGGCGGCGATCACCTGCTCGACCATGCCCTCCACCGCGTCGCCGTCGGCGATGTCGGCGGCGACGGCGATGTGCCCCTGGCCGTCGAGTTTGGCCAGCGTCGCCTCGGCGGCGGCCTGGTTGGTATGGTAATGCACTGCCACCTGCCCGCCGCGCCGGGCGAACTCGATAGCGCAGGCTCGGCCAATGCCGCGTGACGCCCCCGTGATCAGAATCGTCTTGCCCTGGAGATCGCTCATAGCCGTTCCGTTTCGTGCATCAGGTCGAGCGCCAGATCGATAGCCTCGTCGATGCTGCGCGCCTGGTAAGAGTCGATAGGCTGGATCGGCTGGCGGACGTTCGGCGTGGCATACAGCCCCTGCCGGTAGACCAGACGCTTGAAGCAGTGGATCGACAGGTCGAGATGCTGGTTGGAGACGGCCAGCACCGGCAGGAGACGGCGGAACATCGTCGTCGCACCGGCCCGGTCGCCCGCGTCGTACAGCCGGAGGATCTGCCGGTAGACGGGATGCAGCGAGGTCGGCATGAGTGCATGCACGCCCCGGTCGAGCGCTTCGATCATCTGCATGATCGCCCAACCGCCGGCGACGTGCAGCTTTCCGCCGGTCGCCTCCAGCACCTGGGTGTATTTGACTCCGGCCGGCGCCACCTCGATCTTGATCGAGCGGAAGGCCTCGAAACGCTCGAACAGGTCGAGGATCAGCGGCAGGGGCAGCCCATAGCCCGACGCATCCCAGTCCTGGAGCATGAGCAGGTCGGGCCAAGCGCGGCCAGCGCCTCGACCTGACGGCTATAGTCGGCGTCGTCCACGTAGGGGATCGAGGCCAGCACCGCTTCGCAGCCGAGTTCGAGCAGAACGCGGGCGGCAGCGAGCCGGTCTTCCGGGGTGTTGGCCGTCGCCCCGCCGATGATCGGGATGCGCCCGCGCGTCACGTCCAGCACCGTCCGCACGATCAGCCGGCGCTCGTCCTGCGTCAGCTTGTAGACCTCGGCGGCCAGCGCCGGGACCAGGAAGCCGGCCGCGCCCCACTGGATGGCATACTCGACGTGCGCCGCCAAACCATCGACGTCGATGCGGTCGTCGGCGGTGAACGGCGTGTTGAGGACGGTGATGATGCCGCGGAGGGTTTGTGTCGGGTCCAAGGTCAGCCTTTTCAGCCCTTCAGGCCGGTGCGCGAAATGCCTTCGATGAAGTATCGCTGCAAAACGACGAAGAAGACAATCGGTGGTAGGGCGGCGAAGACCGCGCCGGCCATCGACTGTCCGATCGACTGCTGCCCCTGAACCATCCCGGCGCGCAGGCTGAGAAACTGTGCGATGCCGACGGGCAGGGTCCGCACGTCGTCGCTGCGTGTGACGATCAGCGGCCAGAAGAAGCTGTTCCATGTCGAGAGGAAGGTGAGGATAGCCACCGCGGTCAGCGCCGGGCGCGCCAGCGGCAGCACCACCGACCACCAGATGCGCAGCGCGCTCGCGCCGTCCACACGCGCCGCGTCCTCCAGTTCCGAAGGGATGCTGAGGAAGAACTGGCGCATCAGGAAGACGCCCGTGACGTTGGCCCCAACCGGAATGATCAGCGCCCAGTAGGTGTCGGTCAGGCCCATCCGCGCCAGCAGGATGAACAGCGGCACGACCGTCACTTGAATCGGCACGAACAGCATCGACAGGATGATCATGAACAGGACGTTCCGCCCGCGGAATTCCATGCGTGCGAAGGCGTAGCCCGCCAGCGAGTCCAGCAGCAGCACCAGCGCTGTCGCCGTCGTCGAGACGAACAGACTGTTGAACAGCCAGCGCAGCATGGGCCGCTCGGCCAGGATGGCGGTGAAATGCTCGAAGGTGAACTGGCGTGGAATCCAGTGGATGTCGGTGGTGACAATTTCCGTCTCAGGGCGCAGCGAGGTGGTGAGCATCCAGGCGAGCGGCGCCACGGCCAGGATGACGATGACGACCAGAAAGGCGTACCAGATCAGGCGTGAGATCGGTCGTGACATGGCTATTCCACTCCCTGCAAGCCGCGTCTGTAGGCGCGAATCTGGAAGAAGGCGATGAACACCAGCATGATGAATAGGATCACCGTCACCGCCGAGCCATAGCCGAAACGCTGGAACTGGAACGAGGTGGTGTAGATGTACTGCACCAGCGTCAGCGTGGCCGTGCCCGGCCCGCCGCTTGTCATCACGTAGACCTGATCGAACACCTGGAACGAATTGATCAGGGTGAGCATCAGCACCAGGAAGGTGGTCGGGGCCAGCAGCGGCAGGGTGACGAAGCGGAAGATGCCAAACGTGTTGGCGCCGTCGATGCGCGCCGCTTCGTACAATTCACCCGGAATATCCTGCAAGCCGGCCAGGAACAGCACCATGTTGTAGCCGACCGTCCACCAGACCGTCGTCAGGATGATGCCCCACATGGCCGTACGTTCGCTGACCAGCCAGGTCGATGGGCTCAGGCCGAACATCTGGAGATAGACGTTCATCAGGCCGAAGTCTTTGTCGAGGATCCACGTCCAGACCACGCCCACGACCGTGGACATGACGACGTAGGGCATGAAGACCGCTACCCGCCCGAGCGTGCGGCCGCGCATGGGGCGGTTGAGGAACAGCGCCAGGGCCAGGCTCAGGACGACCAGGACGGGCACCGTCACGGCGGTGAAGCCGATCGTGTTGCGGATGGCTTCGCCCAGCCGGGGTCGCGCGCCATCGCCTGGAAATTGGCCAGGCCGATCCACTCCGGGCGTCCCGACCGCCTGCCAGTTGGTGAACGCGATGCCGAGACCGGCCAGCGACGGACCCAATCGGAACAGGATGAAGAGCACCAGGTAGGGCAGGATGAACAGATACGCCGTCGGAAACGTGCGTCGTCTGTTCGCCTGTGCCAGGTCCCCGGATCGGACTGCGGTTCGAGGCAGTATGCTCATCGCGAGTTCTCAGTCTCGGCAGGGTGCGGCCGGGCGATCCTGCGTGACGGCTGGACCTTTTGGGCGGACCGTAGGGGCGACCCAGCGGGTCGCCCAGTGTCGGGCGAGGCAGCGCCCCGCCCCTACGATCGCAGTCCCTAAGGATTAACCATCTCCAGGACCATCCCGGCGCACTGCTTCTAGGACGGAATCAGAAGGATAGCGCTGATCTCGTTGCAGGCCGTCTCGACCGCCGAGCGCACGTCCGCGTTCTCCAGGATGATGCGCTGCCCCATGACCATCATCGGGGTCGGCGCGTTGGAGGCGAAGATCGGCGAGAATTGCGGGATGTTCGGCAGCAGGAGCTGATTCGGCAGCATGTCGACGAACGGCTGACGACCCTTCAGCGCCGCGAAGTCGTCCGAGGCGATGATGTCGTTGCGGATCGGCAGTTGGCCGGACGCCAGCCAGCCGAACGAATTCTGTGCCAGCCACTCGATGAAGGCGATGGCCTCATCCCGCTTCTCCGGGTCGGCGAAGGTCGGCAGGGTGAAGTTGTGGCCGCTGCCCCAGGTCGCCGGCTGGTCGAAGATCGTCGGGTAGGCAGCCGTCGACCAGTTGAAACCGCTCTCGGCTTCGGCCGCTTCCATCGCCGGGATCTGCCACGGACCGTCGATCAGCATGGCTGTGCGGCCGGTCAGGAAGTCGCGGGCATAGTCGGTCTGGCCCTGCGGTGCGGCGTAGTGTACGTAGACCAGGTCTTGCAGCCACTCCCAGGCCTGCGTCGCCTTGTCGATATCCATCACGCACTCCATGCCGTCTTCAGAGAGGAGCTGCCCGCCGAGCTGGCCGTACAGCGCGTACCACTGGTAGAAGGCGTGGTGGTTGGTCTGCATGTTGACGGCGTACTGCACGATGTTGGCCGGGTCGAAATTGGCGTCGCCGGGGTGATTGCCGTTGGCATCCTTGGTCAGCAGACGAGCGGCTTCCAGGAATTCTTCGGCATTGGTCGGCGGCCCAGAGAGGCCGGCCTCTTCGAACAGATCGACATTGTAGAACAGGCCGTGGACGCCCAGGTCAAACGGGAAGGCGTACATCTGGCCCTGGTAGAACTGGAGATCCCACGCCTTCTGCACGTAGGCATCCTGCTGGAAGACCTCGGACGCGGCGATGATCTCGTCGATCGGCTCGATCAGCCCCAGGTTGATGAACATGGCGGTTTCCTGCGGATGCATCGCCATGATGTCGGGCGATTCGCCGGCGCTGGCGGCAGCAATGAAGGTCGAACAGCGGCGACCACGCCTGAACGGTCAGGTTGACATTCACATTCGGGTTTTCGGCGCTGTACTGGTCCACCAACTGCTGCATGATGGCGCCATCGGGGCCGGTCCAACCGCCCCAGAACTCCAGCGTGACTTCGTCCTGGGCCGAAACGCTGCTGAAGGCGGCGGCGACCAGGATCAGAACAAGGAAAAGCGGCAGTTTACGCATGGCTAAACACCTCACTTATCATTCCCAAAACACTGCAAACGACTGCTCTCATTCCGGAAGCAACGATGATGCCCGTTTCGTCAGAACCTCCTTTACTCATCGATTCGGTTATGCCCTATCAGGCGCAAAGCCGACGTCGGCCATGGCCTGCCAGCACGCATTGATCCGCTCGGCGCTGGCCCTGGGGAGCGGCGCTCGCACGTCGCCAATCGGGACACCCCGCCGAGCGCAGATCGCCTTGAACAGCGACAGGTCCGAGCCATCCCCCAGGATGCGCCGCGCCTCGTCGAGTTGGGCTTGAAGCCTGCGCCCGGTCTCCAGGTCGCCACGCTGGGCCGCCTGGTAAAGACCGACGATCAGCTCTGGCGCGTAGTTGCCGTTGCCGGCGACGCAGGCGTCGATGCCGATCGCCTGGGCGGCCAGGATCAGGCCGTCCGGCCCGCTCGCGGTGTTGAACGCGCCGCCATGCAGCCCGCGGCTGGCGAACAGCGTCGCCAGCGACCCGCTGCTGTCTTTCAGACCGATCACGTTGGCGTGGTCTTCGGCCAGGCGCGCCACCATCTCCGTCGTGAGGATGTTCGGGGTCACGCCGGGGTTGTTGTACAGGTAGATCGGAAAATCGGGAACGGCGCGGGCGACTGCGGCGAAGTGGTCCAGCAGCGCTGCGTCCTTCAGTTTGTAGAAATAAGGCGGCACAACGGCCACCGCGTCCGCGCCGATGTCGCGCGCATGGCGCGTCAGATCGATCGTCTCGGCGGTGGTGATGGTCCCCGTATGGATGATCACCGGCACGCGCCCGGCGGCGCAGCGCACCACCCAAGCGGCGATCTGCTTGCGCTCCTCCCCTGTGAACAGCGGCCCTTCGCCGGTGGTGCCCAGCGGGAAAAGTCCGGCGATCCCCGGGCGATGAGAAATTCGGTCAACCGCTCGACGCCGCCTTCGTCAATCTGGCCGCCGGCATCCAGCGGTGTCAGCATGGGGACAATCACTCCGCGAATTTTCATGGCTCGATGGCTCCTTCCAGCAGCCAATCTTCGGTGAACTGGGCGTAATGGATGGTCTCACGGCGGTAGGTGTAGACCAGATGAATACGCCCGTCGCGCGTCTGCGCCAGCGTGGGGTAGGAGATCTCGGCGAATTCGTCTTCGATGACCCGCCGCCAGCGCCAGGCCTCGTCCGCATCGGCCAGCGCGACGCTCAGCGGCGTGCGGTGCGTCTGACTGGGGTTGTAGGCCAGCGCTAGCCGTCCGCTGGCCAGCCGCATCAGGTCCAGGCCGGAGTTCGGGTTGGGCAGATCGGTGGCGGTGAGCGCCGTCCAGGTCTCGCCGCTATCGTGCGATTCCGAACGCCAGATGACGCCGCCTTTGCCGCCGGTACGAAGATAGGCGATCAGCTCGTCGCTCGAAGCGCCGCCGTCCGCGCGCACCACCGTCGGGTGAATGTTGCCGCTGGGCGATTCCAGCGGTGCGGTCAGCCGCCAGGTCGCGCCGTCGTCGTCGGAGAGGATCATGCACGATCGCCAGGTGTTCTCGTCGTAGGCCGGGAGGATCAGCCTGCCGGGCAGGAGACGATCCGGCTGCGCAGCATCAGGCCGGGCCGGTCGAATAACTGGACGGCCTCGCTCCAGCTTGCGCCGCCGTCTGCCGACTTCTGAAGATACGGGGTGGCGGTCGTCCAGTCGCGCTCGTCGATGACCACGAAGAACAGCCACAGCTCGCCGTCTGGCCGCGGCAGGAAGACCGGTTGGCCCAGCGAATGGCCGTTCACGGCGGCGATCACCTGCGGTTCCGTCCAGCGATCGGTCCCCGGCAGCAGGCGCGCCGACAGCAGCGCCACATCCGGCGCCGTCTCATACGACCCGCCCATCCAGGCCGTCATCAGGCCCGCATCGCCCAGGTCGACCAGCGTCGCGCAGTGGGCGAAGGGCCGGTCCATCAGCCGGTCAAATACCGGCATCTTCATCAGCATGCATTCAACCTTTCATCCCACGGCGCACCTGCGAAGGACGGGCCGGCACATAACCCATGCGCCGCGAGATCTCCCCGGCGACCCTGGTCACCTCGGCGCCTAGTTCGAACATGCGGTTCGCGACAATCTGAGAGTCCCGGCCGGAAATGCTGCATGCCCCGATGGGCGTGCCATGCTGATCGAAGATCGGCGCGCCGATGCAGTACGTCTCCAGTTCATGCTCCTGCCGGTCGAGGGCGTAGCCGCGCATTCGCGTGACCTCCAGGTCCTCTTTCAGCATCTTCAGCGTCGTTTGGGTGAACCCTGTATGCGCGTGCAGCGCTCCGTCGGGTACATCCGGTCGATTTCCTCCGGCGGCAGATAGGCGATGATGGCCTTGCCCACCGACGTGCAGTAGAGCGGGGCGTGATCTCCCACGGCGGTGCGGGCCATCAGCCGCTGCGACGACTCGATCGCGTAGATGTACAGCACGGCGTCGCCGTCGCGCACGGTCAGATAGACGGATTCGCGACTGGCGTCGGCCAGCGCCCGCAGCAGGGGCGCCGCGCGGTCGCGCAGTTCGACGTTGACCTGGACGTTCTGCGTGAGCGCGATGATCTTCTTGCCCAGGGCATAGGAGCCGTCGTCGGTCTGCTCGATGAAGTTCTGCTGTGCAAGGGTGGCGATGAGGTGGTGAACGGTGCTCTTGGGGATGCCGAGACGCCGGCTGATTTCGGATAGTGGCAGGCGCGGTTCCGCAGTGGTGAACAACTGGAGGATGTCGAGCGCCTTCGTCACAGAACTAATCATGCCAAAAACCCGCATTGGTTTCATATTATGAAACAGCATTTCGTCTATCTGAAAAACTAACGCGAATTGTGTTTTCTGTCAAGTTGTTCAGGTAACCAGCACGACCCATCTCTACTAGTGGGGAGCAGTCAATCGTACTGAATCACCTGTGGCAGTTGCATCGCTTTCGCAATCGTATTGCGGATTTCTGTGGGCAGTGGCGCAATGCCTTCGAAACCGGTGCGTTCCACGAAGGCGACGAGCATGTCGCGCAGAGCGTCCGGTTCCCAGGCGACGAAGTCTTGAGGGTGTGCGGATACCGGCGTCGTAATACAGTCGCGCCCGAATGCCTTTGATTCCGTCCAGGCGGCTGAGGTCCGACAGCTTGACGCACTCCAGGATGAAATCGGGAGATAGGCCGGTGGACTGGGCCAGCGCCTGCCGCGCGGCGGGTGTCCTGCCCGCTTCCAGCATGTCATTGACCGTTACGATTCCGCAGGCAGTGAGTTGAGCCGTAGCGGTGGAATCGAGACCGCGAAAACCACTCAGCCTAAAGACCTTACGCTCGCGCGCGAGTCCTTCCTCCCTGAGTTCGCTGGCGAGTCGCGCCAAAGGCGATCGTCCTGCGGCCTCGAAATACAGGGCCAGAGCGCGCATGGGCTCGCGAACGCGTGCCTCATCGAAACGTGCGGCGTAAGACCGAACGTCTTCCTCGTCGGCTTCGGCGAGCGAACGGTTGGCCTCTCTGAGCAGCTCGACTTCGAACTGCTCGACTTCGGCGATTAAGCCCTGAATGACGTGTGCTTTTTTTCCACGACTCTTGAGATACCTGACGTAATCCGAGGTCTCCATGGTCATGCGCTCCTTCTGGTACCACGCTGGATCGCTAAAAGACTGGTTGACAGTCGGCGCCTACGTCGGATGAGACGCGAACAGACGCGCGAATCCGTCATAGGGCGCGAGGGGGATGATGTCGAAGTCGATCAGCCCGGCCTGCACCAGCGGCAGCGTGTCGAGGACGGCACGGGCGGCCGCGGCGTCCTCGCATTCCAGGATGAGCACCGCGGTGTGCTGGTCGGCGCGAAAGTAGATTTCGCGCACCACGCCCTGCTGGACCAGGGTCCACACGCGGCCGGCTTCCGCTTTGAGATGGGGCTGGTCGTCGGCTGAGAGGGTCGATAGCTCACGTTCGAGCGCCAGAAGCTTCACGCCCGATCGGCTTTCCTGTGGTGTGCTCCGTTCACCGACGCACCCTGGCTCTCGCGCTCTGGCAGCGATCCCGCCTTTGCGGTTGAACGGCCGGTGTGCTGTTCCATTCGCTCGCGCAGATAGGTCAACTCGTCGGCGTCCAGCGCGTCGACCATGCGATCAATCTGTTCATACGGATCGAGAGCTTCTTCATCCCGCTTGCGCTTCTCCTGCGCGGCATTGCGCTGACTGTCCTTCACGATGGTGACCAGCAGGAGGACCGTCAGGGTAACAATGATGGTGATCGTCGGGATGGCGAGCGCGCCCGTCATGAGTCGAGGCGCCAGAATCGGGATGAGGCCAATGAGGGCGGCATAGACCAGGGTGACGGCCAGGAGACGGTTGGACATTTTGTTCATGGTGGAAATGCTCCCTTGCGGGGAATGTGACGCGCCGCTTCTTCTACTCATCTATACGCCGAAAACACGCCGAAGTTGTGAGACATTTCAGGGAGCTGATTGGCGATCAGGCGAAAACACACGCGCCGGATGGTATGTTTGGCACGTGCCCAGGCCAGCGAAATGGCCTAGGCTAAAGGTACGTGAACCCGCCAGGGTTCACCAGACAGAACCACCACACGTCAAGGATGGCGAAGACCGGGGAGCAAGACGACGATCTGCTACGGACGAGTTTCAAGACGATCAACAAGCTCATGCTATTCAACTGGCGGCTGGGGATGGGACCCTATCTGAGCATCATGCCCCGCGTGATGGGGCGCTACATGGTGCTTGTCCACACCGGGCGCAAGACCGGGCTGAAGCGGCGGACGCCGGTCAACTACGTCCGAACTCGACGACGATCTCTACATCACGGCCGGGTTTGGCAGCGTCTCGCACTGGTATCGCAATATCCAGGCGAACCCGCACATCGAGGTATGGCTTCCAGACGGCTGGTGGCAGGCCGAGGCGAAGGACATCACGGCCCAGGAGCAGCATACGGCGATCAGGCGGGAGGTGCTGAAGAACAACGGCTGCGCGGCCTTCGCCGCCGGCATCAATCCCTATACCGTCAGCGACGAGGCGCTGGAGAAGGCGACGGCCGATTATCGCCTGCTGCACATCCGTCGCACGGCGCCCTGTGCCGGTCCCGGCGGGCCGGGCGATCTGGTCTGGGTGTGGCCGGTGCTCCTGGTTGTGGCGCTGTTCGCGCGCTTTCGGTGGGTGGTACGCAAGTAGGCCTCTACGGTGATCGTCACGCGTGATCCCCTGCCTGGCTTCAGAGGCTGGCGTCAGAAAGATTCATAACGGACGTCCCGTTAGGCTTGTCCGTAGTTGAGCGTTTGATACCGCGGGTGGTCCCAATACACCCTATGCGATGTTTCAACCCCCTCCCTTAGTCCCTCCCCCACTTCGTAGGGGAGGGAAACCACACGGCCCGATCACCAACTCGGGTGACGCAAGCCTGCTCCCCTCCCTTGCGCCAGCGGGGGAGGGGCCGGGGGTAGGGGTGTAGAACTACGGAAAAGCCTCGTTGGACGTCCCTACACCTGATCCGTCGGTATTGCCTGCCAACGTGCCGCTGCGTCGTCTCTCGCAGATCCGCCTCAATACACGAACGTCGCCAGCGTCGAGATCAGCATCACGCCGGCAAACAGCGACCAGTACAGCACCTTCGGGATCAGGTTGTTCTGATAGCGGACGATGAACCAGTTCGGCCGTCGGGCGACGAGGAAGACGTCGGCGGCGACGGCGATGATCGCCACATAGAGCAGCAGATAGAAATGCTCCATATAGGTGATGCCGACGGCGGCGATCTGGTCGCGCAGCGCGTTGTGGATGACCGCCACCACGAAGAAGAGGGCGGCGGCATAGCTGAGCGCGGTGGGGATCTCCTCGCGCTTCCCCGGCTCATGTCCGCTGATCAGGTAGGCGAAGGTCAGCGCCGCCGCCACCAGACCTGGCAGCAGATAGGCGATGAACGACCCGGAGCGTGATGCGCTGCGCCTGAATGCTGAAGCGCAGTTCCGGCAGGGCGCCGGCGGCCCTCGCGCATGCCGAAGTCGACGCGGCGCGGCGGCTCGGTATAGCTGAAGTGGCTGTTGAGGAGCGTCCAGTTGTTGATGCCGGCCTGTGAGTCGACGCCGGGCAGGGCGCGCGGGGTGAGGATTTCATAGCCGTCGAGATCGGGTGTGAGCAGCACCGGCGAGGTCATGTCGGCCGGGGCCATCCGGACGACGATGGTGCGCTGGTCGAACGGGAAGCGGGAAGTATCGTAGGTCTGGCGCAGCGTGACGCCGATGGCCCAGAGGATCACCTCGGCGTCGTCCACGATCTCGCGGCGCACCTCCTCGATCGTGGCCTCCTCGCCGATGCGCTGGGGCAGCGAGAAGCCGTGCGTCACGTTGGACTCCAGCGGATAGCGCTGCCATACCAGCCCATTGACCGTGACTGACGTGGGATCGGGGAAGTCCAGCGCCTGAACCAGCAGGCCGGTGGGGATCTGCACGACCGGCGTGCCAACCGCGCCGCTGGACCCCGCCGGCGGCTCGACGCCCTGGAGGTAGCGGTCGAGCTGGGACTGGCTGGTGATCAGGACGCCCTCGTCGTCTTCCAACTGGCCGGTGAGCGCCCAGGCCAGCCCGATCAGAATCACGCACAGGGCGGTGAAGACCAGAGTGACGGCCCAGAAATTGGTGAAGCGGTAGCGGTCGAGGTGAAAGATGGTGGTGGACACCAGAAAGATGGCGGCCGCCCCGGCCAGCAGGATGTTCATCTGATCGCGGACGGTCTGCGCTTCGTCCGGCAGGAACTGCGCGATGTTCAGCACGATGCCCACCGCCCAGCCGGTTGAGCCGATCGGTTCGAAGAAGTACCAGGTGGTCTCGCCGGTGATCGGGTCGCGGGTCTCGACAAAGCGGGCCGGCCCCGTCGAGCGCCTCCTGCGCCGCCGTGTTCAGCGCCTGATCGCCGCCGGTAATGTCGAAGATAGTGCGGTTGACCACGAATTCGCGCACGGGGTGGGCCAGGAAAGTGCCCTGGCCGGAGATGACGAAGCCGTAGCCGGTCTCGCCGAGTTCCAGCGCGCGGATCAGGTCGCTGACGTCCTGGAGGGTGTAGTCGATGCTGACGATACCGGCGGGCGGCGCGCCTGGCTCCGCGTTGACGGGTGGGAAGGGGATGCCGTACTCGACCAGGATCTTCTGTGCGCCAGTGGCGAAGAACGGCTCATGCCAATGGGCGCCCTGCTTGACGGTATCGACGTACCAGTCGGTGAAGATTCCTGCGGCCGCGTCCGGCTCCTGCGTGTAGTCATAGGTCGCGCCGACCAGGCTGGCAAAGCTGCCATCCGGCTCCTGGTAGACGTAGGTCTGGAACAGGCGCTCGTCCGGGGCGTAGGCGTAGGGCTCGAAGGTGATGGCGACTCCGTCCAGGTCTGGACGTTCGCCGACCAGATCGAACATGCGCCGTTCGATGTCGGTGTAGGCGAGGGTTCCGCCGGCCAGTTCGCCGATCAGCCCCTCGGCAATCGCCATCACGTCGCCGAACGCGCTGCTGATCGACTGGGCGGCGGCCACGGCCTGCGACTGGGCGGCAGCGAAGGCTTCGTCTTGCAGTCGGGCGCGATGGCTCAGATATTCATAGGCGGCGTAGGCGGTCACCACAATGGCGACCGCGGACAGCACTACCAGCAGCAATGCGGATCTGCGAAGCATCGTTCACCGTCCAGCGTCGGTCCGCCCCGGTGCGGCGTTGTCGGCGCGCGGGCGGAGGAGAGTCCATTCTGTTATAAACAATACTCCGCCTGGCCGGAATGGGCGATTCGCGCGAAACCGCCGTCAGCGCCGGCGGGAGGCCGCCGCGTCGGCGCGGATGGGAAACTGGATCACGAAGCGACTCCCGATGCCGGGCGTGCTCTCCACCGAGATGCCGCCGCCCATCGACTCGATCAGGTGGCGCGCGATGGCCAGGCCCAGACCGGCATGGTCGCGGGCGTTGCGCGACGAGTCGGCGCGGTAGAACTGCTCGAAGATGTGCGGCAGATCGGCGGCCGCGATTCCCTGACCGGTGTCTTCGACGGCGATCAGGTATGCGTTACCCATCTGGCGCGTCTGAATGCTCACCCGGCCGCCAGGGTCGGTGTATTCGAGCGCGTTCTCGATGATGGCGGAAAGGGCGCGGTCCAGTTCGAAGCGGTCGGCCGGCGCATCGACGCCGCGATCTTCCAACTGCACGTCGAGCGCAATGCGCTTCTGGCGAAACCCTTCGGACAGCCGACTCGCCGCCGCCGCGACAACCTCGCTCAGATTGGTATCCTCCAGCGTCATGGCGGGCGGGTCTTTCAGGCGGGCGACCGTCAGGAGCTTGGTCGCCAGCAGCCGCAGATGGTCGAGCTGCTGCTGCATGGTGCCCAGATAGCCTCACGGTTTTCGGACGTGCCGTTCTTCTCCATCAGATAGCGCGTGGTGTTGAGGATGGCCAGCGGTGTGCGCAAATCGTGGGACAGGTTCATCACCATCTCGCGCAGACGCTCGTCCTTTTCCCGCTGCATCTGCAATTCCAGATCGCGCAGGCGCAGATCCTGGACTTCGGTGACGTTGCGAAAGATGCCGCGCAGGGCAACCGGCCGTGCGTCTTCGAAGCGGCAGTTGATGCTGCCCTCCAGGTGCACCGGCGACCCATCTCTGGCGATGAAGACTGTTTCGATGAGCTGGCCGCCGCTGTGCTGGCCTTCGATCATCTCGCGCATCAGTTGCAGGTGCGCCAGGCTGTAATCGGGGTGGATGATCTCTGGCAGACGCAGGCTGGCGAGATCGCCGTCCTCGTATTTCAGCGTCTCGCGCCAGGCACGGTTGACGAACAGCAAGCGTCCTTCGAGGTCGATGCTGTGAATCAGGTCGCTGGCATTGTCCAGAAAGTCCTGGAGCCGTTCCCTGCTCTCGTGGATGGTCTTCATGGCCCGAGTCCGCTCTGCCGAATAGCGAATGCTGCGCTCCAGCAGCGCAGCGTTGAATTCGCCCTTGGCCAGATAATCCGAGGCGCCTTCTTGGATCGCCTCGACATCCATGCGGCGGTCGCCGCGGCCACTGATAATGATGGCGATCGCATCCGGATGGAGACGGCGGATAACCCTCAGAAGGCGCAGCCCGTTGTCGTCAGGATGGCCCAGTTGGAGATCGATCAGATAGATATCGTGCGCCGCCGCCTCGATAACCCGCAGCGCATCTCCATAGGACTGCGCCCACTGATCGCACGCGCTGTCTCGGTGTTTTCCGTCAGCATGCTGCGGATGAGGACGAAATCCCCCGCCTCATCCTCGATGACCAGCACCCGTTGCGGTGCCTGTCGCTGATCTGGATCCGCTTTCGCGAGCCGCCCCTGCCACGGGGCGCCTGACCTTCGCCGTGGGCACGTCAGCGGCGCATCTCCCGGAGCGCATTCGCCGGATTCGCCAGGCGTGCATGGGATCGGGCCGAAGGGGACTGCGTGATGAATCCGCTACGCCAGCCGTGAAGGAATGGTACGCGTTCACAGCCAAGAGTTTGTGTCCTCATCAAAATGCCGCCGATGGGGAGACCGGTACAGTGTGAGAGTGCGGAGGTTCGCCGGTAAGTGCTGCTGCTGCGAGGGAACGATGTGGTTTCGTAACTCTGATCATACCCGGACTTTGCCCATTTTGGTCATCCAAATTCAGCGAATCACGGATTGCTTAACCTCACCCCGTTTCGCTACGCTCAACCGCCCCTCTCCGTGCGGAGAGGGGCAAAAAGCTCATTCGATTCTTGGTGTGAGGATGGCTCAAAAACGCAGCTATTGATGGTCAAGGTGAGCTTTCGTGATTCACTGAAATTATGAGACGATGCGTGAATGAGCGCGCGGTGGGGTGGGTTTGGGAATCACGCATCACCGACGGAGATGGCCAGCATGCGAATGTCGGCCTGGGCCAGCACCAGCGAGGCGTCGGGTCTTTCGGCGAAGTGAATCAGGTGGGCGGGGCATCCACAGTCCGAGGCGCCGAAGCGCGGCGCGACCACGATGGCCCCTGGCTGCGCCATCAGCGCGACGGCGGCGGCGTGCTCGTAGACAGCATCGCTGGCGACGATCCACAGCTCCCGGCAGTGGGCCGCCTGCCGCAGATAGTCGACGTGCCAGTGCGGCTTGCCGACCGGGGTGAGGTGATGCTTCAGCCGACCACGCAGACCGCCAGGGCCAAAGGCGCTGCCGACGTAGGCGTACCATCCGGCCGGAAAGTCGATGATCCCCAGCCTGCCGACGGTCAGACGCGATGCCGCCGGCAGTTCAAGGAGCAGGACGTAGGTGCCTCTGACGGCGGGGAGTGTGTTCAGCGAAAGTTCCATGGCCCGGTCCGCTTCTGTTCGTTGGTTGAGCCGAAAAATCAAGAGCCGAGAAATTCCTGCCGAATGGGGTTGAAGGTGTCGATCACCCGGGCCGACTCGCTGAGGAGCTGGATGCAGTGCGGCACATCGGACGGCACCGCGATCATGTCGCCGGGGCCGAGTTCGTAAGGCGCATCACCCAGGAAGAAGATCACCCTGCCGCTGACGATGTAGGAGATCTGCTCGTGGACGTGATGGTGTGGCAGGTCTGGGGCCGCCTGCGGCCCGTTGCTGATGTCGAGCACAACCATCATCAGATGATCGATGTGCGCCAGATAGCGCTCTTTGTTCTCGCCCGCCGCCTGGCGCGGCGTCTGACTGGCCAATACAGGGTTCATGGACGCAATCCTTTGCTGGTAAAGGCGCTTTTCTCAAGCCATCGTTGTTCAAGAATGCCCAATACTATGCTAACGCGTCTCTCCGACGCCGTCGACCCGGCTGGTTCGCACAGGGTGCATCCGGGATTGGGGCGTCGGGCGAACACATGGGTTCGCCCCTACGAACCGTACAAGATGTAGGGGACGACCAGTGTGTCGTCCCGCATGAATCTAGAGCCTGCCCCCAGATCCGAATACACCCGTTCGCACAATGTCCGCCGATCGTCCCGGCCAGGTCGTGATCATGTTCACTACCTGAGCGTGATCAGGTTACTTACACTGAATCCCAGCGAACCATTCTGGAATAACGATCATGGATCAATTTCTGTACTCCGCTTACACGGTGATTTTGATTGTCCTGACCGCCCTCACGGCGCGGTTCTGGTTACGCACGCGCAGCGTCGGTACGCTGATGATGCTCCTGGTGAATGCTGCCCTGATCTACGAAAACGGCGTTCTGGCGCTTGGCGTCGTCATCGGACACGGCCCCTGCTGGAGTCACTCTCGTGGCTGCGCTTCATTGGCTATGCCGCCTTTCCGCCGCTGCTGGTGATCTCCGCGTTGGACATGGCCCGTCGTTCCGGTGTGACCTGGGCGGGTGATCGCCGCGTGCGCATTGGCGCGTGGGTGGTCGCGGCGGCCCTGATCGTCCTGGGGCTGGCCGTGGAGGTCTTTGGCCGCGCGCTGGAGCCGCGCGTGCTGAACGGCGTGGTGCGCTACATGTGGATGACGAAGGGCATCCCGCCGATGGCTGTCATTCTGATGACCCTGATGCTGATCGGGATCGGCCTTGCTCTCTGGCGCCAGACGCGTTTCGCCGGCTTGTTTGTCGGATCGCTGCTGCTTCTGGTGGGCAACGGCCTGGCGGCCGGCAAGTACGTGCTCGGCTCGGGCAACGAGATGGCGTTCATGACGGTGCTGCTGTACTGCGAGGTGTGGGTACTGCATCATCAGCCGGCCGCGGAGCAGATCCCGCTGGAACAGCGCTTCGCGCAGGGGACGGCCGCTGGCGATTGAGGCAACGGGTGCAGAGGCAACGCCTCGCCCGCCTCGATTCAGATGTTCCTCGGGTGACTCCGGTGACTCCACTGGGGCGACGCACGCGATTCTGTTGAAAAAGGTGCCAACGCCGCTCGAAATCAGGCCGACGACGGCGGCACGCCGCCGGAGAATGGAGTTCTCCGGCTACCCCCAAAAGCACGCGAAACCGACTGAAGTCGGTTCTGCCGACAGAACATTCGCTACAGCGGTTCGTGGTAGCCCGACGTTGACGCAAAACTGCGCAACACCGGGCGAAAGCAATACGCGCCGCTCCTTCTTCAACAGAAGCGCACGCGTCGCCCCAAAACGTTCTTGCGTCGCCAGACGTTATCGTTCGGCCATCTGCGCGACGATGCTGGCGATGCGGCGTTCGCGGGTGGCCTGCGCCTTCGCGTCGTTGACCTGTCGCACGAACTCCTTGCGCTTTGAATAGGCCAGCGCCGCGAAGGTCGCTTCCGCACCTGGCTGGGCGGCCAGCGCCGCCGCCAGATCCGCCGGTACTTCGACCGTGCGCGGCTCCTCATCCAGTTGCAGCGTGACTTCCACCTTCTGGCCGGCGGTTACGCCGGCGGCTGGGCGGGGCGCCTGGCTCAGGGGCAGCATGAAGACATCGCCGTAGGGCGCGACGGTGGAACAGTAGCTGCAGCCGTTGACGGTGATAATGACCGGCGGACGCTTATGCGATCCAGCGCCCTGATCGCTTCCGGCGGTACGGGGATGCCCGTGGCGTTGACGTTCTCGTCCTGCAGAATCGTTGTGAGAAAAGTAACGGTGGCGCTCAAGAATGTTTCTCCTTAACTGCCCGTCCGCTTTGGCGAGCGTGTGGGATCGGCCGGCGCGCCGAACCGGAGCAGCGACTGGGCGCGGGCGCGTTCTTCGAAATCGGCGCGGCTCTTCGGCGGAGCGGTCGTCTCCAGTGCGGTGAGCAGCCGGGCAGACGCTCCGGTAATTTCGTCCACGGCTGCGTTGAAGGCGGCTTCGTTGGCTTTGGAGGTTTGTTGAAGCCGCTGATCTTGCCGGACGAACTGCAAGGCCGCCGCGCGCAATTTCAGCGTCGCTCACGGGTGGCTCCGAAGTTGTAGAGGCAGCGATATTTCTGCACATGGATTGATCCTCCAGAGTCTTGAACTCCTATTGTAATGCAAAAGCGACTCGTGATCGAACGACTGTTCAAACGTTCGTAGCCGTTCGATCACCCACGCGACCTATCGCGGGTTGGCCCGCGTGGCACTGGCACGGTTGAACTCAGTCAGTACAAGGGGCTACGGCACCCTGGCGGTGCCAGCGGCGCAGCACTTTACTGGAATGGTTCAAGGAACGGACGGATGGAGTTTCTTCGCAACGCCTTCAGCCTGCTCAGACGGTCCTTCGAAGAAGGTGGGATCGGGATCAAGCTCCCGTCTGGCGGCAGCGCTGGCCTACTCGACGCATTGACGTTTTCACTGGCGCCTGCTCTTACTCACCATCGCCCCGGTGGGTTTGTGCTGAAGGAAGATGTCGTGCGCGATAGGGTTCTGGGTCTGTGGCCGTGCGGTGGGTCCATCGGCGGGAGACTTCGTCAGCGAGGTGATGAGCGCCTCCGGCAACCGAACGCCAGTTTACATTTCGACCATGCTCAGCATTGTCGCGCTGCTGCTCGGCGCGCTCGCGCGTTTGAACAGCTCAGAACGCGCTCAACACCGTATGGGGCGTCCCGCCAGAAAAGCAGAAGCTCAGCGTATAGGGGTTCTTCCTCAACAAACTGCTTTCCTTCGGCATGGTGCACGTCATCGGCTTCCTGCTGCAAGTCTGCTGATTCTCATTACGGCAATGAAGCGCTTTCGAAGCCTTCCACCCAAGACGCTGGGGGCCGGACGCGGGTTTGGCCTGCGGATTCAGATATCAGGCTTTCCACGGCATCGTCATTCTTCTGTTTTCCGCGATGTTCCGTTTTTTACCGGACATTCGTTTGACCTGGAATGATGTCACCGTCGGCGGGCGCTGACGGCGGTGCTGTTCGCAGTTAGCAGGGTCGCGCTTGGCCCGTACCTGGGGCAGCGGTACGACCAGCGCTTATGGGGCGGCAGGCAGTTTCGTGCACGATCCTGTTGTGGATCTACTACTCGGCGCGGATCGTTCTGTTTGGCGCGGAATTCACCCACGTCTACGCGCCGCTTTCCGGTTTCTCTGCGCCAGAAACCAGCAAATTGACCACGTGACCCATCTCCAATTACACCATCAGCCACATGGTCGGGGGGTGCATCCTGGACTATCGTCGAGAAGGTGGTGGATGGTATCGCTAGACGAAAAGTTCTACTGGTGAAGTCGCGAAGATCTCTGATTCACGAACTCAAGGACCTCTACGATGCCGAGCATCAGATTGGGAAGTGCTGCCGAAGATGGGATCGGCGCTTCGTCCACAAGCTGCGCGGCGATCACAGTCACCTGGAACAGACCCGCGGCGAATCACGCGGCTGGAAGCCGCCTTCGAGATGGGCAACCCAGAAGCCCAAGCGGGAAACCTGCCAGGGGATGAAAGGTCAGGTCAAAAAAAGAAGGGCAGATGGCGCTGGACGAGAAATGGACGGCCCAGGTCCACGACGCCGCGCTGATCTCCGCCATGCAGCGGGTCAGGCACTACGGATGGCCCGGCTATGGGACGGTGCCGGACATATACAGCTCCTGGGCTACGCAGGACGCAACGCTGCTGATACAGGAGACGCTCGACGAAGAGGACATTGGCCGACAAGCTGCTCTACGCAACTGGCCCATCAGGTCAATGAAGCAGCAAAGCAGTAAAGAAGTCATGAAGGATGAGGGATGAGAAATGAGGAGGGAACCTTCCTAGCCTCAGCCTTCATCCCTCGGAAGATGTTATGGCGGCACTTCGCATGATGACAGCACCTCAGAGGCGAGGACGAGTTAACAGATCTCTTTTCCTCAAGTAGGTTGCCAAATGCATTCAACGGACGCCCGTTAGGACACCAAACGCAAGTTAGCGGCTGATCGGCGCCATCTGAATATCGAGTGTCGCGTCGTCCGCCGGGTGTTAAAGCACTGGCTCCGAACAAGGTCCACTAAAGGGACCAGGAACGCGGGCGTTAGGGAAGCCCCTTCCCGGTGGGCAGTGGAGAAGCATCGACTAGCGGAAGAGGGCGCTTTAGGCCCTCGGCCTGTTAACTTGGTGCACAGGGACGCGCTTCTGCGCGTCAGCGTGAATTATTTTAAAACCGGTTCGCCCTCATCCGTTTGCCATCCACAATTACATGCTCGACGGCCGGGGCCGCGGCCTGCGTGCGGCTGGTGGTGCCGAGTTTATCCAGCACGCTGCTGACGTGATTTTTGACGGTGGAGCTGCTGATGTGGAGCCCCGCTCGCCGATCTCCCGGTTGTTTCAGCCCCTGGATCATCAGCGCCAGTACCTCAGCTCGCGCTCGGTCGGATCATGTCCCAGCGCCGGGGGGCGTGTGGTCGCTTTGATCCAGGATCTGCGCGGCCTCGGGCGCCCGACTGAACTGGCCGGCGTGGGCATTGCCGATTGCCTCGGCAAGGTCGTCGCCGGACGCTCTTCATCAGGTAGCCGTCGCGCCCGCTTTGAGGTCGCGGACTGC
>JADJPJ010000006.1 GCA_016713325.1 Candidatus Flexifilum affinis
ACGATTACTCCACAAGGGGGTAACAGGAATCCCAGTACCCAGTCTGCCCACGTCGGCGCCATAGTCTTTGGATCCGGTAGCTTTGTGTCTACTGAAGTGTCTTTTCGAGAAGGGTTGGATCTGGGACCCGTCAGTTCTCGAGGACGTGCTCGCAAGATATAGAAGACAATAAAGACGAAGTGCTTGAGTACCTCCACCAGATCTTGACGAACACCATGATGATGTCATTACCCAGTTCTCTCCTTCGCGCATGTCATGCCCCTAGAGACGCTGAGCGTTCAAATTCCCGGCTAACCCTCATCTTCTTGACGAGCTTCCACGCGCGCGCAAAAGCAGCACGGAATTCACGATCCAGCGTGGCGAAAGCCAATAATGTCAACTCCGCCAATATCTTATGATGCTATGCGGCTATTTCTCTTGAGATTTTCACGACCGTCCGCGTGATGAAACGGAATTACAGCAGCCTAACCATCCAGCGTCGTCAGCATTGTTTTTCTCTTCGCTCTTTTGTTGATGGATACGGGCCAATCGCAGTGTCGGCGCTCACCGGAGTTGCTGACAAGCCAGTCAAAGAACTTGTTGGGAGGATGTCGGCATACAGACATGTGAACTCGTGGAGGTATGTCGGCAACCCTGCCGTTGTCGGGCGGAAGCCCGACCGCCATCCTCCAAGGTTGAAGAAAGCAGGCGCATGATGGACGGCGGTGGGCTTCCACCGGACCTGCCGGCTGCTTTCCAACCGGTCGCTGCGGCAAATCGACTGCGATTTTGCCAGTGACTCGCAGCGGGTTGACAAGCAGCGTGGGGGAAACCGGTGCAGCGACGGAGGGGGGGCGGTCGGGCTTTACGAACTACGTGAGGAAGCCCGACAACGGCGTGGTTGAGGAGCGGTGGGTTTGCGCGTCAGTGCCGGTTTCGCTGGTGGGAAACCGGCCTGCAAGCGACCCTGCCCGACGAAAGCACAGAAATGTTGTTGTTCTTGAGGGGGAATAGTACCCTATACGGGATTAGGGGGGTTTTTAGGCACGCTGAGACTCACCCAGACAGGCATGCCACCCCTCTGTGTGTCTGCTCCTGGTGCCCTTCCCTCCCTTCGCTCCCCGCCTTCTGATGTGCCTAAGCGAGCTTCGCTCGTGATAAAAATCTTGAGTGATGCTTGGATTCGCTTGAGGTGTCTTCGCGGTGTAAACACCGTTTACTCTGAACGGGCGTTCAGAGAGCAGTTCATCGTCAGTTGGTCACTTCGGTCGGTCGGCTGTCCCCCATGCGCCGGGACAGTGGCGTTCCACGCATCAAAAGATGGCGTAGTGTCATTTAGGCACATTGAAAATGGATCGTCAAGTCGCGCTTTTTCCGTGCGGATGCTCGAACGAACGGAACTTCGTTCCAGCGTTCGATCGTTCGGAAAAGCGAACGGTTTTCCGTTCGATTCTTTGTTCTGACCGGGTTATCTGTTCTGTTCAAGAACAAGATCAAGTGCGTGGCGCACGATCTGTGAAAGGTTGAGGTCACGCCCTCCAGGGCTGCGTGTGCGCGCAGCTGCTTGAGTTGGACGATCTGATCCTCATAGAATTCGAAGCGATATCGCTTGGTCATGCGCTTCGGAGGCAGATTGAACATCTGGGTCTCCGAACGGTTTTCCGTTCGTACGTTCGCTCCATCGTGCAGGCGTTCGTTTTTTCGTTCGGACGGAGAAGCATTGAACACCTCTCGTCCCTTTCCTGATTGGGGAAGAGAGGTTTGGAAGAACGGACTGTCCGCAAGACCTGATTTTTTCATTGTCGGGTAATCACTTCTCTGACCAGCGCCTTGTACGCAGTTGCACCGCTGCTCTTTGGTGCATAGTCGAAGACGTGCGTGTGATTGGAATGAGCTTCTTCAAGGGACACGTTTTTGAATGGTCGTTTCAAACACGCGACCGGGAAATGCGATCGTAGCTGCCCTTCAACATCCCTGGAAACGTTCGTATTCTCTGAAAAGGTACACAGGACGCCCAGGATGTCCAGAGCCGGATTTAGCTGCGTTTGGCGGACCATTTCAATGGTCTCCTGGAGCTGCACCAGTCCCGTCAGCGCAAAAAAAGCCGTCGAAACCGGAATAATCAGGCGGTCGCTGGCGACGAACGAATTGATGGTCAGGAGACCCAGTGAGGGGGGATTGTCAATCACGATGTAGTCGTAGCGGTCCCGAATTTGCTCGACCGCTTTGCGCAGGCGTGCGCTTCGGTTGTCAAACGCCTGTGCAAGTTCCAGGTCAACTCCGGACAATCGGATGTGGGACGGGGTGAAGTCGAGATTTGAGGTTATGGTCGGCTGGATGATAGAGGAGAGGGGAGCGAACTGCATGACGACGCTGTAAAGCGAGCGTTCTACATCAATCTCGACACTGGGGTGGATGAACACCTGGGTGACGTTCGTCTGCGGATCCGTATCGATGAGGAGCACCTTGTAGCCCTCAAGCGCCAGACCCGCCGCCAGGTTGATAGCTGTTGTCGTCTTGGCGACCCCACCTTTCTGGTTAGCGATAGATATGGTCATATTCAGGTCTTGTGTTTGACGTACTCGAGCATCACAAGGCGAATGAGCGCCGAGAGCGATACCCCTCGGGCATTCGCAAGTTGCTGGAGGACTCTCTTCAGCTCCTCAGCAGCCAGGAATTTGATGATGGCGTCGTGTCTGGTTCTGTTCATAAATGGGACATGTTAGGGCCAATATACACCGTCAGTGGGGGAGAGTGTCAAGCAGCAAAACGGGAAGACATGGCGTCTTCACTCTCTCCACTTTGGTGAGACAGGCAACCGTTGGGTTAAGCCCAGGCCGAGTCGAACGCGTTGTTCCTTGCAGGGACATTCATGATGATTACGTCTTTGGTCGGTACTGAACTGCTTCCGCAACATGCTGAGCCTGATCTGCTCAGCACCATCGAGATCTGCAATTGTCCGGCTGAGCTTCAGCACACGATGGTAGGAGCGCGCGCTGAGCTGCATCCGACGCGTGGCGACGTCGGCAAGTTGCTTGGCTTCCGGGGACATCGTGCAATGCTGTTGGATGTCACCCACTCGCATGTCTGCATTGGAAAAGATGCGAGAGCTGCCGGCAAAACGTTGCCGCGGGCGCTCTCTTGCATTCTCGACTCGAGCGCGTATTTCGCCTGAGGCCTCCGCTTTCCGAGCATTGATGAGTTTGTCGTGCTCAACGCGGGGTACCTCGACATACAGATCGATGCGGTCAAGAAGCGCACCGGACAACTTGCTCTGGTAGCGACTGATCATCGTCGGCGTGCAGGTGCATGCCTTCACCGGATCATTGGCGTAGCCACAAGGACACGGGTTGATCGCGAGAACAAGCAGGAAGTTCGCCGGAAACGTCACGCTGCCATTCGCGCGACTGATGGTGACGATTTTGTCCTCGATGGGCTGGCGCAGTACCTCGAGTGAACGCTGCGAGAATTCGGCAGCCTCGTCGAGGAAAAGCACCCCCAGGTGGGCAAGTGAAGTCTCTCCGGGCCGAGGAATCGATCCGCCTCCGACCAGCCCGGCCTGGCTGACCGTATGGTGCGGTGCACGGAATGGTCGAGCATTCATCAGCGGCTGATCGCTTTGCAGCAAGTCAGCTACAGAGTAAATACGCGTGACTTCCAGGGCCTCCGCAAAGGTCATCGACGGAAGAATACCTGGCATCGCTCTGGCCAGTAGAGTCTTGCCTGATCCTGGTGACCCAGTCAGCAAAACGTTATGCCCGCCGGCTGCCGCAATCTCGAGCGCCCGCTTGGCTGTCTCTTGACCGGCGATATCACAGAAGTCGACCAGCCCATCGACCGACGATTGAGATAGTCGCAGCGCATCGCGCTCCAGGACGTAAGGTTGAATGCGATTCATGCCAAAGAGGTGCTCCACAAGCTGCCCCAGCGACTCCACGGGAATGACCTCGATGCCGTCGATCAGCGAAGCCTGCGGTGCATCCACAGCGGGAACGTAGACAACGCGAAAGTCTGCCAGCAGCGCAGCGTAGACCATAGGCATGACGCCCTTGACGTGTCGAACCGTCCCATCCAGGGAGAGCTCTCCGATGAAGAGCGCTCCTTCAATCGACTCGAGTGGCACCTGGTCAGTGGCGGCCAGCACGCCGACAGCGATAGCGAGATCGTAGGATGTACTGTGTTTCGGAAGATCAGCAGGGGACAGGTTTACGACGTACGCCTTATTGGGAAATGCCAGCCCGCTGTTCTTGATGGATGCCCTTACCCGCTCTCGGCTCTCGCGAACGGCATTGTCGGGCAGACCGACTATCGTAAAGTTTGGCAATGCTGCTTTGGGGTTGAAGTCCGTCTGAACTTCAACGATCCAACCATCTAACCCTACAACAGCACAAGCTCGAACGATTGAAAGCATTTCAAACCTGTCGAGGAGCAAGAATCGCACACATTGTCACGCGAAATGAAGGTTACTATACTTCGTTGGCCTTTTTTCGGGCAACCGTTTATGTTATGAAACCCGCGCCCCAAATGCGTGGCTTCGAGGAGAGTACACAATCATACTATCTCAAGTGGCTGCAACATAGTAACTTAGGGTTCCTTGGCATTGTAGGCACTACCTAGCTGTCGGCCGAACCTGCGCATAAGCGACCTTGTGAATTGCTCAGCAAACCCGAAGCTTCACCATGTGTGTACAGGAGCGCAGTCGAGCTCTTTCCGAACTACCTCATTTCGGACTCTGGCTTGCTGACATCCCCACTGGTCTACCTATGTGCAGGGGTTTCTCTTCGTCCACGCTGAGTTGCGTTCGAAGAGGTTTTTTGGGGAATACGATTCACATTCTAGAATAAGTGAACTTGCTAGCGCATGTATCCGCTGTAGCAGAGAAACGCAATGTGTGTTTCTGCAGTTGTTGTTTTGAACGAATGGTTCAAGAAGACGAGACAAAAGGTAAGCTCATGCCGAATTTCCTTATCGATCCGTCTCGTCATACTATCAAATTGGAGCTATCAATCGGTCTTTTCATTGGTCATTCTTCATCCTAATCATCTATCGATTGAATTTGTGTATGGATACCAAACAACCTTACATCTTCCTCAGTTATCGAAGTCTTGAAGCCGGTTTTGCTCTTCGCCTTGCCGCGCAACTTCTAAATGCGGGAGTAAACATATGGATGGATAGACTAAACATCAAAACGGGCGAAAATTGGAACCAAGAGATTCACAAAGCCCAAGCGAGTGTGCCGGATTAATTGCGATCTTATCCCCTGACTATACTACATCGAAGTACTGTCCCAATGAGCTCACAAGAGTCTATAGCGCAGGTAAGCCAATTTTCCCCGTAATCTATCGGAAATTGAATTTCGACCAATTACCTATTGAAATACAATTGACGCAATCCATTGACTTTTCACAGATAGAAGATGATGACGCGTTTGAAACCAGAGTTAGCCAACTAGTACAGGACATTCGTCAAAAGGTCAGCGCTCCTATTGGCGATCCACCGGATAGAGAGACTCAATACCTTAACAGCCTTATAGGCGAACTTGAGTCACGAAAAGGCGTCCTGGAATACGTCGAACTTGCAACGCGAAGTGCGGATTCACCAGCGATTCGACCGGATACACGCATACCGACTTGGGATATTGCCGGTTTTCGGTTGCTAGCCAATCCCCATTCCCAAACCATGCTGATGACAGCCGGTCGGGCCAAGTAGTTGACGAGCTAGCCCAAATCACTAATGGTAGTTACCGCTTCAACACTGTGCAGGATGCTCTAAAGGTGTATCCCCGCATAGTACTTGTGGGGTCACCTGGCGCAGGCAAAACGACAGCACTGCACCGAATTGCACTAAATGCGGCCCATAGCAAATTAACGAACCCTAGAACATCCCCACTTCCATTTCTCTTGTATCTCCCAAGCTGGAGAAATGAGCAATCATTCTCAGAGTTCATCAAATCACAGTGGCCGTTTGGTGACGACCCCTTTCAACTATTTAGTACAGGTGATGTAATCGTTTTGTTTGATGGACTCAATGAGATGGGTGCGAGAGCTAGCGAAAAAATAAGTAGTCTGCGAAAGTGGTTACATGCCGAAAAAACCATGGAAATAGAGATTGACGTAAATTCGGTTCAACAGCAAGTTTTGCGTAGGTTGATGCAATCCGATCACTGGCGTGAGGACTTGGCTCCACAGCGGACCATCATCACATGTAGGGTAGATGATTATGGCGGTGCATTCTGATCTGGGTTTACCCGTGATTCTTGTCGAGGAACTAGATAACGAACGGGTAAACGCGTTTGCTAGAAATTACTTGGGAGAAGAAAAGAAAATTTCGTTTCTGAACAGCTTATCTCTTGGGAAGAATAGGCCACGTCAATCTCGGACTCACAATTTTGCAAGGTTTGCTTCCAATCCTTATCTTTTGGCCGCACTAATATTCATATATATTAACACACCGAACCGCGACTTACCCCGAAACAATGGTGCGCTTTTCCACCGCCTCGCCATGGCTTTATGGGAGCGTGAACGAATTCGCAATACTCACCAAGGGATCCCCTTTGAAGAGGCCGCACGAGCTTTTGGTAAGCTCGCATTCACAATGCTCGAAGCGAACATGCCAAACAGTGTATCAAGAGAATATGTCCTACGGTTCCTGGCTGAATCGATCTTGATTGCTGGTAAGAGTGCAAATTTCATCGAGATTAGGGGAGATGAGATTCGGTTCTATCATCAGTTGCTTCAGGAATATTTCGCTGCAGTTCATCTCGCGGAAGTTGGGATTGGCAACAAATTAAGACCGCCCAAGTACTCATCAAGGTATACGCGCATAGCGCAAAAGTGGGATCAAGTAATAATCGCGTTGTGCGGCATCACAGCGCCTGATGCCACAATAACCCAGATCGCCAAGATCGATCCTGATCTAGCAGTTACATGTCTGGAAAGCGGAATTACAGTGTCGCAAACTGCATTTAGCACCTTGCTAAATGAACTTCAGATGACGTTGAGGAACAAAGACAGCGCAGCACGGTATTCAGCTGCAGAAGCGTTGCGCAGACTTGAATGGTCTCCAAAGACTTCAGAGCTCAAAAGCTGGTATGCAGTTGCGCAGCAGAACTGGAAGCACTGTATAGAAATTGGTCAGAAATGTATACCAGCACTTGTCAATGCGCTCAGCGATAATGACAAAGTACGACTTCCAGTAATTCGAGTTCTAGCCGCAATCCGAGCAAAGGAAGTTGTTCCTATTCTGATTCAGCTCCTCCAAACTGGAAACAAAGAGGTTCGTTTGTCATCCATACGTGCATTACGCGACCTCGATGAACCTAGTTGTGTAAAGGCGTTAATCGAGCAGCTAGAGGTAAACGATAAGGATATTTCTGCTGCTGCCGGAAAAGCATTAGCACGCTTAGGAGGGGTTGCCTTACCGTCGCTTATCCAAATGCTTGGAGAAGAAGATTTCAGACTGCGCGTTGCTGCTGCGAAAATTCTTCATCGCCTTGGGTGGCAACCTACTGACTCTAAATCAACTGTGCTCTACGTCGCCGCTCTCGAAGGATGGCAATTGCCGAGAAATATGAACGTTAGCAACATAGCAGAACTGATACCTTACGTTTGCGACTCCCATCAAATAACCCGTCTATTTTCTATAAAGGCGCTTGCCCAATATCATGTTGTTAGTAGCGTCAACGAGCTTCATAAAGCTCTTTTGCATGCCGATAAAGAAACCCGTGTGGCTGCAGTTCATGCGTTAGGAACTTTGCACGAGGCAACCAGTATTGTTCATCTAGTTGGTGCTCTGGGCGACGAAAGTACTGAAGTGCGCGCGGAAACTCAAATATCATTGGAACGCTATGGAGATTCAGCAGTTTATGAGCTTGAGAGAGTGCTACATACAGGGGAGATGGATGTCGCTATAACAGCAGTGAGCGTACTGGAACGAATTGGCACTAGTTCTGCAATAGCAGCTTTGGAAAAGGTATTGACAAGCGTTAACCCAAAGATCGCTTCGCGGCTGCGCGAGCTCTAGCCAGAAGCAAAAACACCTCTCTGCCGAAAATGGTTGATGCGCTCCTGCAAGTACTTAGCGAAGGTAACGGCAGGGAAGTTTCAGGAGCTGCTGATACCCTTGCGTTGATTGGGGAGAAAGCAATACCGAGGTTAATTGAGACCTTAGAATCGGGCAACGCAAGAATGAGACACAACGTGAAACAGGTATTTCTTCGACTTCGACCATCCGAAGCTACTCTCCTCATACCTTACCTCGGTACCTGCAGCAAAACAACCTACAGAGTGATTGTCCGCGTATTGGCTCTAACTTGGAGACAGGAAGTCGAACGATTTGAACCATTGATCAAGTCAGCTGATCCTAGAGTGCGTAGTGCAGGCATCGATGCTCTTGGACAAACCGAAACAGCAGAATTCGTTTCCGAACTAGAAGATCTCCTGGACGACACGTCGGAAGTTGCAGGGTTTGATGAGAGAGTATGTGACAAAGCAGTTAAATCACTATTACGAATTGGCACCCAAAATGCAGTAAACGCAGTGGAAGTATGGAGAATCAGAGCGGCCGAGTAGTACAATTCTTCCTGATAGAATTCTACACTACCGCTCCCCCTGGCGAACGAGTGACAAGAGAAGGGTTTCGGCTTCTTTAAGGCCGTCAAATGGGTAAGGTCCTGTAAACAACCACAAATGGCCTCCTTACCTCAACAACAACAAATAGATCGTTAAGCCGCTTCAACGTAGTTTGTATACTTGACCTACTAGCACGACAGCAGGATCTGATCGGCGGACGCGGAAACGCCTTTGGCAGTCCCAAGCACTTTCGAGCGTTCGCTACCGGCTATGACAAGCGCGCAACGCCCTATCCGGCAACGGTGCTGCTCGCTTCTATCGTCCTGTGCCTTTCGTTTGCAGACACACCCTAGTACTGTGTTCGCATCCGGTACTGAGCGACCTAGACCTTGCGTATTGGGGGTATCACATTGAAACCTTGGTACCAGCGATTCTCGGAAAAGCATTTTGAGTGGTTAATAGTGTCTCTGCTTTTTGTAGGCTCTTTGCTTGATACAGCAGGCAACTCAATCCAGTTCGTGACGCCTTCAGTAACCATTGTTGGCACCACGGTGGTCTTAATGATCTTCGGCTTGGGCGAGCTTTATATGAGATGGCGCCCTCTCCTCTGGATTTCAGTGGATGGTCAAAGAACCCGTTTGAAATCTCTCAAACCTTGGTCGTTCATGACGGCGCTGGGCATCCTAGTCTGTCTCTGGTTTCCTCGTCTGTTTGATGTGAACTCATCCTTGCCAAGTCCTACCATCTATCCGACAGCCACCCCATGTGCGATAGCCACGATCTCGTATTCCGCTCTGGAGTCATGGAACAGATTCGGGTTTATGAATAACAATCCTTGCATCAATGCCAGCTTGGGAAGTTTCAGATCTGACGCGTCGGAATATCTAGGTTCATATCAGCAGTTTCAGCACGGTGAGATGCTGTATCTGGACACAATCGAAGGAACTACTTACGTCTTGTTTCCAGATGGGCGATTTGAGGAATATCCGAGTCGATGGGTTGAGAAACGAGACCCAATATTTCCAACTGACATGCCGCCCGCTCCCCATGGTCTTTTTCGCCCACTAAACGATTTCGGTCTTGCCTGGTTTGGAAACGAACTCATCAGGTACTCTTTTGGCTGGGCAACAATGTGTGAGATCAGTAAACTTCGCATACTGACGTGGTCATTTACCAGCGGAGTTATGATTAAAATCGACGAACAAACCCCTCGTCCGCAGTTTACATTTGTCCCGCCGGGAGAAGCTACGCAGTGCGGTACGGACGATCTTGTTCGGCACCTGGGGAAGATATACGTTCTGGTTTATTCATCCAGCGACAGAAGTAGTGGCGTATGGAGCATTCCCCCATGGCAGTCATAGTCTAGGGTGGAACGAAGATCGAGCCCATGTATCGGACACCACCCAAATTCCGAAAGCCTAGGACAAGTCATTCGATTCTGTATTTGTGCAACCAATCATCGAAGGCCGCGACAGAACCATCCTCTTCAGCAAGTTGAATTGGCTTGGGCGCAGAATTCCAGATCTGTCCACTTCAGTCCTGAACTCTTCTCAGTTTCCAAGAACTGACAGAGTTCCCCTCCAGAACGTCATTTCCGAACGAACGGTGCGAGCTAGTTGGAACCTGCCGCTCGCACCTGCTTCGCTCCAGATAAGACTAGAGATGGCTTCTACGGCGAGTGCGCTCGAACTGATATCAGCACACCTTGCGCCAAAGAAAACACAACGGCATAATGCAGATTGTGACTACCCCTGCCCGTGCGGTTATTTCGGGGACCCGGTCAAGCCGTGCACCTGCACCCCGGCGATGATCGCGCGCTACCAGGCCAAGCTGTCCGGCCCTCTGCTCGACCGCATCGACATTCACATCGATGTGCCGCGCGTAGAGTACGACAAGCTGCTGGGAAATGAGCGGTCGGAATCCTCCGTTGGAGTCCGTAACCGAATCGAAGCGGCGAGGGCGCGACAGCGGGAGCGCTTCGCCGGGCGGGGACTCGTCGCCAATGCCGACATGGGAGTCAGCGAAATCCAGGAACTGTGCGTCCTCAAGCCCGAAGCGAAGCAGATGCTCGACATCGCCGTACGCCGCATGAGCCTGAGCGCCCGCTCGTACCACCGCGTCGTAAAGCTCAGCCGGACGATCGCCGATCTGGCCGACTGCGAATTCATCCAGGTCGAGCATGTCGCCGAGGCCATCCAGTACCGTCCGAAGGCGCAGAGCGGATAACGCGGGCATGAACGGGGATCACAGAGGACTGGCGGTGCTGAGTTTAGTATAATGCGTGACAAGCTGTCCCAGGACAGGGACTTCAAACAGAAGCAGCGAGCGGTTCAGGAGAGCCGGAAGGTCAAGACAATGGATGTTCTGCAGGCAATTCGGACGAAACATGCGGTACGAAAGTTCAGCGATCAGCCCGTGTCGGACGACGTGATCCTCAAGATACTGGACGCGGGGCGGCGATCTCAGAGTTCAAAGAACACGCAACCCTGGTCCTTTATTGTTGTCCGCGATCGCGAAAGACTTGCGGCGCTCTCCAGGGCTGGCACCTATGCGAGTCATCTGGCTGATGCGGCGTTCGCCGTGGTACTGGTCGGTTCTCAGCGTGGCGACTGGCACAGCTTTGACCTGGGCCAGGCTTCTTCCTATTTGCAGCTTGCTGCCTGGGAATTGGGTATTGGGTCGTGCATCGCCACGCTGCATATGGAAGATGAAGCGCGGGCCATCCTGGACATTCCAGCCGATTCAGGCTTGTTCCTGGCGCTGTCGATGGGCTATCCAGCCGCGGATTGGGTCAAAGCCAAGATGGGTGGACGCAAAGCGCTGGAGGAAATCGTGCATTGGGAAAAGTGGTAACCGCCGAGTGCGGGTCTCCAATGCCGATATGGGCGTGAGTGAGATTCAGGAGTTGTGCGTGCTGCATCCAGACGCCAGGCAGATGCTCGACATTGCCGTGCGCCGCATGAGCCTGAGCGCGCGATTGTATCACCGGGTCGTCAAGCTCAGCCGCACTATCGCTGACCTGGCCGACTGCGAGTTCATCCAGGTCGAACACGTGGCCGAAGCGATTCAGTACCGGCCGAAGGCGCAGAATGGTCAGCCAGGCCTCGGCGTCGCTCGAGGGTAACGGTCCGTGAGGGTCAGACGTGAGCAGCGCGCGAGGAGACAGATGGCCAGGGGCGAGGCTGATGCGATTGCAGCACCCAGGCAAACTCGTTGCACATGCGCTGCGGAAGCTGATGAAAACCGACACCCGTACTAGTGGAGAGTCTGTTGAGCGGACATGATCTGCATATCACCTTCGAGTTCAGTGGTGAGATCTGGTTCTGGAAGGGGCCGGCCCCCTTCTATTTCGTCACTATTCCGGAGGAGGAGAGTCACGATATCAAAGCGATATCGGCGCTGGTGACCTATGGCTGGGGCGTGATCCCGGTCCGCGTGCAGATCGGCGCAACGGAATGGCAGACTTCCCTCTTTCCCAAAGATGACCGGCCTTCGCGAGCCTAGCAAAAGGGGAGCTGACCTTCCCCGCTAAGTTCCTGCTGGTGCTGGCCCACAATCCCTGCACATGCGGCTACTTCGGCGACCCGGTGAACAGCACCTGCTCGACCGATTCAACATCCACATCGACGTGCCGCGCGCCGAGTACGACAGACGGCTCGGGAACCAACGATCGGAAACCTTTTCCGATGTCAAGCTCAGCCGAACCATCGCCGACGTGGCCGAGGTCATCCAATACCGCCCGAGGCGGTTAGTCGCCTGACTGCCTCGATGCGGTACTGCGCCAGATCAATCGCCCATGTTGATGCCCAGGTTGCGGGCGGTTTCAACCCAGGGATGATCGATTGGCACGGTTTTGCGCTTGCCGACAACCTGCTCCAGCGGCACCGGTTCGGTCGAGTCGCCCCGTGCGGCCACCATGACACCGAAGATGCCATCGTTGATGTAGCGCGCGCAGGCCGCCCCCAGGCGCGTCGCCAGAAGACGGTCTGCCGGCGAGGGAATGCCGCCGCGCTGCACATGACCCAGGATTGTGACGCGGGATTCCAAACCGGTTAGCGCTTCAAGCTGCTGTGTGAGCAGCTGAGTACTGGTCATTCGTTCAGCTTCCAGGGCTACCAGCTCGGCTTTGACTTTTTTGCCCTTGCCGTTTTCGCCGGCCCGCACGATCCTCTCGTGCAGTTCCAGCGGCATCGCGCCTTCGGAAACGGCGACAATGCTGAAGCCCTTTCCGTCGCGCACCCGCTGGCGAATTGAGCCTGCAACTTTCTCGACGTTGTAGGGGATCTCAGGGATCAGGATCACGTCGGCGCCGCCAGCAATGCCCGCACCGAGCGCCAACCAACCGGTGTTGTGCCCCATAATCTCCACGACAATGATCCGATGATGGCTATGCGCCGTGCTGTGCAAGCGGTCTATCGCCTCGGTCGCGATGGTCAGCGCGGTGTCGTAACCGAAAGTGATGTCGGTCATGGCCACGTCGTTGTCGATGGTCTTCGGCAGCGTGACGATGTTTAATCCCTGCTGCATCAGGTGATAAGCATTTTTTGCTGTGCCACCGCCCCCTAAGCAGACAAGTGCGTCCAGATGATGGTTGTGATAGGTCTCCACCATCACATCCGTCATATCCATCATCTTGCTGCCGATGGGCATCTTCTGCGGTTTGTCGCGGCTGGTGCCGAGGATTGTTCCACCTATCGTGAGAATGCCTGAAAGCCCAGCGCTATTCAGAGTCACTGTCCGATTTTCCATCAACCCCCGGAAACCATCACGGAAGCCGATTATCTGCATACCATAGGCGTTCATCCCGGTCTTGCCCACACCGCGAATAGCGGCGTTCAGGCCCGGGCTGTCTCCGCCAGCAGTTAAGACGCCGATGTATTGGGTCATGCCATACTCTTTTCGCTACTCGCCTGTTCATCAGTCATGCCAGCTTGATACCAGGGACCATTATGCCGCCGAATAGCGCCACCTGCACAAATTGCCGGTTCAGTCTGAGTGATCACGACCCATCGCATGGCGCTAATCTAAGGCAAACATCGACATCTGTCACGCAAGCTTGTCGGTTAAGCGCGCCAAATAATGGCTTAGCAGTCGCAACCGTTCAGGGAAATGGCGAATCGTTCGTCCGGCGTCGGAGCTGGCCAGAGTCGTGGATCGGGCGCAGGCGCTGATAACGGCTCTCCGCCTCCTCGTTGATGAACCGGTAGACACGGTTGAGATGGAGCGCCAAGGCGCGATCGAGCACCAGCTCGACATGAGCGCCGAACATTCCCTTGTTGATCTCGTAGACGATGCGCGCCTCGCCAGTGAATCGCGAACCGTGGTTGAAGTCATATTCGTCGAAGTAGACCACACATGCCGAGGGGATGTATGGGATGAGCCGCTCGAAGACGGTGCGCGCCGATGTGTAGTAGTCGCAGTCGATCCAGATGAGAATTGGCAGATCGACCCGCATGGTCTCCAGAAACTCAGGCGTCAGAGTTTCCTCGAATGTTCCGCGATGCAGTGCAAAGTTCGGATAACGCTCGGAGCAGTAGGCATTCAGACGATCGTAGTCGCTCCTGAACTGCCCCTCGACCCAGCTATCATCTACGATGGCCAGATCGCGTCGATCCGCTGTGGTATGCATACCTTCGAAGGTGTCAAATCCATGAACGATTATCCGATCATCCATTTTGAGGTAACGGGACGCATAGAGTTTCTTGGTGAAGGAATAGCCATCGGCGACTCCAAACTCGAGGATCGAGAAATGGCCGGCATAATGGGCTCTGAATTCGCTGATGACATCATAGATGTGGTCCATACGGTAGAAGTGGTTCAGGCTGTTCCTCAGCAGCTTGCGGGGGCGATGGATGAAATTCAGGTAGGCGGTCGTCCTGATGTGATCGTTCGGAAAGAGTCTGCCAAGCAGGCGCAGAAAAGTAATGAATGGAGATCTGTCCGGGAGCATTGGATTGTCCTCTCACTAAGCCCAGGGGCTAGGCTTTCAGGCATGGGTGAGGACAGCGGTGAAAATGCCAGGAAGATAGAGAATATCACAAAACATGTACGCAACCAAACTGGTTTCGTCGGAGCGTATCAGCGTATTAAGAGCCGAAACCACCGCATCTGCGTGAGCCACCTGACCCAGATCGTGGGGGATGAACACTCGCAGTCACGGCGATCTGAGGGATAATAGGCGAAAGACTCCATGTTTGTCATTCGGGGAGACGTTATGACCGCCTTCACCAGTTCGCCAGCGTGGCATCGCCTGCAAGAGCATTTTCAGGCCACGCGAAGTATCCACATGCGCGACCTTTTCGCGCAGGATCCGCAGCGCTTTGACCGATTTTCCGTTCGCTTCGGCGACATCCTCTTCGACTACTCCAAGAATCGAATGACTGAAGAGACCCTTCGGCTGCTGATCGAGCTGGCTCGTGAGGCGGATCTGCCGGCGCGGATCGAGGCCATGTTCGCCGGCCAGAAGATCAACGTCACCGAGGATCGCGCAGTGCTGCACATCGCCCTGCGCAATCGCTCTAGCACGCCGATTCTGGTCGATGGCGTCGACGTCATGCCCGAGGTCAATCGGGTGCTGGCCAGGATGCGCACCTTCAGCGAGGCGGTCCGATCGGGTTCCTGGCGCGGCTTCACCGGCAAGGCCATCACCGACGTCGTCAATATCGGCATCGGCGGCTCCGATCTGGGTCCGAAAATGGTGACGCTGGCGCTGGCCCACTACGCAAAGCCCGGCCTGCGAATGCACTTCGTCTCCAATGTCGATGGCACGGACATCGCCGAGACTCTGAAGCAGGTGAACCCTGAAACGACCCTCTTCCTGGTCGCCTCCAAGACCTTCACCACCCAGGAAACGATGACGAACGCCAACAGCGCGCGGCGCTGGTTTCTGGATGCCGCCCGTGACGAAAGCGCGGTCGCCAGGCATTTCGCCGCCCTGTCCACCAACACCGAGAAGGTGAAAGCCTTTGGCATCGACCCGCAGAACATGTTCGAGTTCTGGGACTGGGTCGGCGGACGTTATTCGCTGTGGTCGGCCATTGGCCTGTCGATCGCCATCGCGGTCGGCATGGATCATTTCGAAGCGCTGCTCAGCGGCGCCCATCAGGTTGACCAGCACTTCCGCACCGCGCCGCTGGAACAGAATATCCCGGCGCTGATGGGACTCCTGGGTATTTGGTACAACAACTTCTTCGGCGCCGAGACGTCCGCCATTCTGCCCTACGACCAGTATCTCTCGCGCTTCCCCGCTTACTTCCAGCAAGGGGACATGGAGAGCAACGGCAAGCGCATCACACTGGAGGGCGAGCGCGTCGATTACAGCACCGGGCCGATCATCTGGGGCGAGCCGGGCACCAATGGCCAGCATGCCTTCTATCAGCTCACCCACCAGGGCACCAAGCTCATCCCGTGTGACTTCCTGGCCCCGGCTCAGACCCTGAATCCGGTCGGCGACCATCATCCGATTCTGCTGGCCAACTTCTTCGCGCAAACTGAAGCGCTGATGCGCGGCAAGACTCCCGAGGAAGCGCGCGCCGAATTAATCGCAGGAGGCAATAGCAGTCCGTCAGATCTGCTCGTCGCCGCCAAGACCTTCGAGGGCAACCGACCCACGAACTCGATCCTCTACAAAAAGCTCACGCCGGAAACGCTCGGAGTCCTGATCGCACTCTACGAGCACAAAATCTTCACGCAGGGTGTCATCTGGCGGATCAACTCGTTCGACCAGTGGGGTGTGGAACTGGGCAAGCAGCTTGCCAAGGCCATCGAACCCGAACTCAGGGGATCTGAATTGGTGACCAGCCACGACTCCTCGACCAACGGCCTGATCAACAGCTACAAGCAGATGCGCCATGAGGCGTAGCGCAGTGAGGCGTACCGGGCACACACACGCACGACAGCCTTATTGTCCAGCGCGATGCTAACGGACCCGTCAACCATGGTATACGTCAACATCGCCGCCATCATCTTCGTCGCCATTATCACCCAGAGCATCGCCGGCTTCGGTGTTGCTCTGGTCGCCATGCCGTTCCTCACCAGCCTGATCGCGCCGGTGGAAGCCAGCACCCTGATGGCCATCACGGCGGTTCCTCTGCAACTCATCATCCTGCGCAAGTACTGGCACGCTCTGGAGGCGCGCTCGCTCTGGAGGCTGATCGTCGGTGCTGTGGTGGGCATACCCATTGGCGTCGTCGCCATCGCCCGACTGGACGAACGCGTTATTCTGGTCATCCTGGGGATCGTGCTGATCGCCTACTCGCTGTATAGCCTGGCGCGCTTCCGTCTGCCGCCGGTCGCCGCGTCGGCCTGGGGCTACGTGTTTGGGCTGGCATCAGGTGTCTTGAGCGGCGCATTCAACACCGGAGGCCCGCCGCTGGTGGTGTATGGCACGGCACGCGAATGGCGACCCGAGGTCTTCCGCGCCAATCTTCAACTGCTGCTGATGGTCAACAGCGTGGTGGTGATCGCAGCGCACCTTCTGGCCGGGCATGTCACCGAGACGGTGATCGGCTACTACGTGGTGACCTTGCCCGTCGTCTTCATCGGCACAGCGCTCGGCTTTCGCATCGGCAATCGCGTCAACGAAGTGGTGTTCCGCAAAATCGTGCTTGTGCTGCTGCTCGTGATCGGCATCCGCCTGCTCTTGCCGTAGAAGCAGGCGGATACCTTCGAGACTGGGGAATGCGTCAGCCTACCCCACCGACGCCGCCTCACCGGCAAACTGAGGAAGATACTCGCCAAATTCTGACAGCAGATCGTTGAGGATGGCTTGCGCCACGTCGATATCGGTGATCATCGGATCGAGCAGCAGCGCTTGTAGTGCCAGATCGCGATCGCCCTTCATCGCCGCCTCGACCACGATCTCCGTGCGGTGCAACTCGCGCCGACACAGTTCGGCAACTCCGGGCGGCAGCGCGGGGAAGGCAAGCCCCTGAATACCCATCCCGGAGACCACGCCCGGCACTTCGATGATCGCATCCTCCGGCAGATTCGGAATCAGGCCGCCATTGTTCGGGATGTTCAACTGGTGGCTGTAGTAGTCCGTGTCCCAGTGGAGCGCCTCGATGATCTCGGGGATGGGCTCTTCCAGAATGGCATGCTTCGAGAGGTTGGTCAGCTCATCGACCGACTTCTCGCCACTCACAATCGCCCGGGCCAGCGCCCAGCGGTCCGCGCGGCGCTTGCGGTTGCCATCCCAGCTCTGAAGCTTGAGATCGTACCTGACCCACGGGCGGGTCGTCGGATCGTGCGTATAGGCCAGATATTCGCACATATGGCTGTCGCCGGCCGTGGGCATCATGCCAAAAATGCGGAAGATATCGCGCGTGAGGGGTTCAAACTGGGCATACTTCTCGCTGAACCAACGCTCGCGCAGGAGTGGATACAGATCCTCGCCGGTATGCCGGTCGGTGATGCTGTAGACCCAGGAGAAGTGGTTGATGCCAGCCGCCTTGATGTTCAGGTGTTCCAGGCCGGCCAGGGCGATAGGAATGAAGCGGAGCATGTTGTCCGCGTCGGTATGGACGTGGAAATGCTCCGGCACCGGCAAGCCCCAGCGATCGGCCAGGACGTAGGCGGCCATGGCATAGCCCCACAGCAGTTGGTGGCACAGGCCCAGGACCTTGATGTTCGTGTACTTGTGCACCGCATAGCTGAGGCGGATCAGCGGATTGGTGACGTTCAGGTACCAGGCATTGGGGCACAACCGGTCCATGTCGCGGGCGATGTCGATGATCACAGGCAGATTGCGCGCGGTATGCGAAAAGGCCCCCGGCCCTCCGTTCTCGGCGTAAGGCTGCCGGACACCATGGCGTAGCGGAATTTGCCAATCCATCTCCCAGACAGTCTCGCGCGGGCCGACCTGGATCGAGACGATCACGAAGTCCGCGCCCGGCAGCACGTCCTCGCGCCGGGTCGAACTGGTGATCGTCATCTCTCCGCCCCAGGCGGCGTTCATTTTTTGCGCGAGCCGGACCATCAGGTCCAGGCCCTCCTCGTTGATGTCCACCAGCGCAAGCTCCGAGCCGCGCAACCGCGGATGCCGGATGATCCGCGCCAGCGCGCCTAAACCGAAAATTGCACTCCCCGCGCCAATAATGACGATCTTGGGTGGCTTCATGGTGCTTCAGGACTCCTCATGTGTCTGCCGGGACGTCGCATTGTGACCCGGTCATTCAGTTCTTCAGCTAAGGTCTGATATAGCGCGTCAGGAAATCGAGCGCATGATCGCGATGCGCGACGGCGGCTGCGGGCGCAGCTCCGGCATCTAGGCCGTCATAGACGATCTGCTGGATGGCGTAGGCCACCGCCGCAGGATCTTCGTCGCCCGGGTAGGTCACATTGCGGCCGACCATCACCCCGCGGACGTTGGGACGCGCCTTCATCCCGGCGGCGAATTCGCGGTACGTACCCGTCGGATCTTCAGCCGAAGGACCACCGAGCAGGATGATCGGCAGCGAGGTCGCCTGCGCGACCTGTTCGAAGCCTTCGCAGTACGGAAGCTTGAGCCAGGTATAGCGAGAAGAGTCGCCGAACGCCGCGCACACGCCGACCAGTTTGATCAGCTCTTCCATCGTGTTCTTCATTACGTATCTGCCGTCGATTTTTTCGGTGCGCAGCGGCTCCACGAACGACGGAAGTTGATGATGGTTCAGCTCGGTCACTGCGCGAGCGCAATAATCAACCGTCTGGAGGGTGCGCTCATCGTTCGGGTCAAAGCGCAGCAGCATCTTGCCGCCATCCAGCCGCTGCCGGGCGATCGACTCGGCCGAGTAGGCGCCGAAGCGATCGTCGATCTCCCCGACCACGCCCACCACGCCGCCGCGCTGCATGCAGCCGATCAGCAGGCGGTCGTCCAGGATCGAGGGGCCGCCGCCCTGCTGCACGAGATAATCGACGATGAGCAGTTCGTCGATCATGTCCGGCGTGCTCATAAAGCCGTCGAAGTCGGTGCCGATCAGAACGCGCAGGATGCGCCCGAGGTACTGCTGCCGATCGCCCATGGCGAACGGCTGCGCCCCAATGCTGGTCACCCCGCGGCCGGGATGATCGGCGGCCAGGATGGTGATCTTGCCGCGCGGGGCGATATGGGCGCGCTGCTTGCGCGACTCTGCCTGCCGGCTGATGATCTCCGGGTCGCGAACGCGGATCTCGGTGATACGATCAAAGATGTAGTCCGGGAAAAACGCCTTCAGCTCAAAGCGGTAATCTGCGTTGGCGCTCATATTCAATACCCCTTTGTGAGTGCATCCATGCGCCGCCAGCGCGCTACCACGTGCGACCGGTTCTGCTCGCGATCGCAGAGTCGCATTGCGGCGGTCAGCGTCTGATGAACGCTAGAAAAGCTTCCTTGGAATCTGCGTGCCTCTCAGCCGGACCAGCGGCGGCGGCAGTTCACCGATGAGCGGCAGCGCATAACTGATGAATTCCGGCGTCACCATGGTGCCGGATTCATTCATATAGCTTCGCGGCAGCCGGCGGTCCTTGTTGAAAACCTGCTGGAGCGGAATTTTGCCGGTGCGCACGATATACGGCATCTCGGATATGCGCTCCAGAGTGACCATGAAATCCGTCTCATCCTGGGCGAGCCGGCGCACGGCTTCGACGCCAACCTGCCAGGCCTCGCCGACGTCGACATCGCTCAGGCAGGCGCTCAGCGCACGGCCGATCAGCCCGGGGCGCAGGGTCCGCGCCTGCAAGCCAAGCCGATCGCGCACCCGCCGCGCCAGATAGGTCGAAACCCCCGCACCAAGCGTGAAAACAGGTCGCCCCATGGTATCCAGTGCACTACCCAGGTCCTGCCCGACCGGGATACCGGCGGCATCATGCAGTCCTTCGCCGACCACCACGAAGACGCGGCCGATGCGCTGGTACACGGCGCTGACCACATCGAGGAAGCGATCTTCGTCAAAGACGAATTCAGGCACATAAATCAGATGCGGCGCATCGTCAGGCTCTCGCTTGAGCAGCGCTGAAGAAGCCGCCAACCAGCCGGCGTCCCGGCCCATCGCTTCCAGGATCGTCACGTGATCGAAGGTCGACATCGCCTCCAGATCGCGGCCCGTATCGCGAGCTGCCAACGCCAGGAAGCGCGCGGCACTGCCATAACCAGGGGTATGATCCGTCCCGGCAATGTCGTTGTCAACGGTCTTAGGCGCCCCCGCCACCAGTAGCGGATAGCCGAACGCCGTGGCCGCCTGCACAATGCGATGGCAGACGAACATCGAGCCGTTGCCGCCAATCTGTATGACGAAGCGGACGTTGTGCGCGCGCAGCACTGCGAAGAGACGCTCGTAATCGTCATCGCGCAGCTTGTGACGGCTGGCGCCCAGGGCCGCGGCGGGCGTCTGCGCCAGACCCTGGAGGTTCTCCTCACGAGTCAGGTCGACAAAGCGCTCGTTCAGAATGCCTTCGACGCCGTGGCGCGCGCCGTAAATCGCGTGAAAATCGCCGTGACGCTGGGCTTCAGCAATGGCGCCAGCCAGCGTTGCATTGATCACCGGCGAGGAACCGCCGGACTGCATTATGAGAAGAACCCCGCGCAACCACCCATCTCCCTCATGTCGGAGCCGTGACTATGGCATCAAGATAATCCGCGCCACGACCACAGGGCTTCACTTCATGCCGGTTGTGGCAATGCCGGACGTGATGTAGCGCTGAAGAAACGCGAAGACCAGCGTGATCGGGAGCAGAGTCAAAACCGTCATGGCCAGCAGCATATCCCACTGCACCTGCAGCTCACCGCCGAAGGATGCCAGACCGACCTGGAGCGTGAACAACTCGCTCCGGGTCAGCACGATTTTCGGCCACAGGAAGTCGTTCCAACGCCACATGACAGAAAAGATCGTCAGAACGGCCAGCGCCGGTCGCGCCAAAGGCAGGATAATCTGGAGGTAAATGCGCCACTCGCTCGCGCCATCAATTCGCGCTGACTCCAGCAGCTCATCCGGAATGGTCAGCATATACTGGCGCAGCAGAAACACCCCGGTTGGCGTTGCCGCAGCAGGGACAATCACGCCCAGCAGATTATTGAGCATCCCCATCTGCTGCAAAACCAGAAAGACGGGAATCAGAATCACCGAGAGCGGAACAAGAAGGGTTCCAACGGTGGCCATCAGCATGGCATCCCGGCCAGGGAATTGATACTTGCTCAGCGCGAAAGCTGCCATACTGTTAATCAGCAGAGTGAGCGCCGTTGCGACCACGGTGACGACAACGCTGTTGGCCAGATAACCCCAGAAATTGAATCGCTGCACTCCGGATATGTAGCTATCCAGACTGAAGTAGATCGACTCGATAGGAGTCCGTTGGTTGATGTTGACGCGGATGATTTCCTCAGGGCTGGCCGGATCAACCATCTGCGCTTCAATGCCCACGCGCCGCACCTGAGCAAGCCGTCGAACAGCTCCATCTTCCATCGCGACATCGAACAGCAGCAGGGGCTCTTCATAGCCCGGCACCTTCACGACTTCCTGCCGGTAGGGCATCAGCCGGGGTGGAAACCGGATCAGTTCTGTCTGTGTCTTAAACGACGACAGGACCAGCCAGATAACCGGCCCGAACATCAGCACGGTCCCGGCCACCAGATAGCCATACGTGATCCAATCGCTCAGGGACAAGCGCTTCGTGCCACGTGTATTGGTCAGAAAAGTGAGAACCGTCCGCATAGGAGCGCTGTCGCCTTTCAGGAGATCTCGCCGCGACGGCCGAGGCGGAGTTGGATCGTCGTGAGCACTAATAAGAATGCCGCCATGACCAGCGACGCGGCGGCCGCCAGACCGTACTCCTTTGTTTGGTTGGCGAACCCGGTCGTATAAACGTATTGGACCATGTAAGTCGTCGCCGTGCCTGGACCACCACCCGTGAAGGCGAAAACCTGGTCAAACACTTGAACAGCACGAATCAACGAAAGAACCAGCACCACGAATAGATTAGGCATGAGGAGCGGCAGCGTGATATTCCAGAAGGACTGCCAGGGAGTAGCGCCATCGATACCTGCCGCCTCGTAGAACTCCGTGGGAATGGCCTGCAGACCGGCGAGCAGGATCAGCGTGAAGAAGCCCATCTGAGCCCAGACACTGATGATAATCACCCAGAGCTGCGCCCAGGCGGCTTCGCGCAGGAAGCCGACTCGCTCTCCACCCAGGCTGACGACAAGGGCATTCAGAAGCCCGTCCGGAAGGAGTATCCAGCGCCAGATCAGGGCGACGACCACGGGAGAGAGCAGCACCGGGTAGAAGAATACACTGCGGAAGAAACCACGCCCACGAATGTTGCGGTTCAGCGCAAGCGCTGTGATCAGCGACATCAATACCAACAGGAGAACCTGAGACACGACATAAGTTCCCGTGTTGAGAACCGCCCTCCAGAAGAGGTCTTCCCGGCAGGAATTCGGTTGCAGAAAGTCCTCGCACGTGAAAAGCTGATTCAGGTTGTCCATGCCCACAAACGGGCGATCCTGAGGAAACAACTCCGTGCCGCCGGTGAAAGCATAGTAGAAATTGAGCAGCATCGGGAAAAGGATGAAGATTCCAAAAACAAGCAGGTTCGGCAAAATGAAAATGTATGCCATGCGCCGCACGCCGAGGAGATTCTGCAGCGGGTGCATGATCAAGTCTACCGCGTCGATAATCAGTCGGTAGATTGTGGACAGCAGCCAGTTAAACGGGGACAGAATAAACTTAAGGGTCACAAATCCTCCGCGTCGGCTGTAATTGAAACGCACGGGCACAGCCTGTCTCACACTTGATAGGCTGTGCCCGAACTTGCCTGATTGTTCGCTAGCCTGCTGCCGCCGCAATGGCGTCATCGACGTCTTGCTGAATACGTGCGACAGCCTCATCCATCGTCAGTTCGCCGGTGATGACCTGCGTCAGACGGTCGCGAATCGGGTTATTGATGGCGAACGCCATGCCGCCAAACTGCAGTTCGTAGGCCTGGTCGCTCAGCTTCGGTACTTCATTCGCAAAGGTCACCAACGCCTGCGCCGCCGCTTCCGAGTCCGTCTGGAAGTTGAGTTCGCCAAGGCCAAGGTGCGCCGGGATGAAGAGGGTGCGTTCGACGAACTCACGCATCACATCTGCCTGCACCAGATAGTCCATCACGCGACCAACTTCTTCCGGATGTTCGGTCTGGGCAAAAGCAACCATGACCGAGCCGCCAGGCATTCCGGTACTGCCACCGTCGCCCGACGGGTTCGGCACTGCTTCCCAGTCGAATGCATCGCCGACATCGCGGACCAAAGCGCCGATCTGCCAGCTGCCGGCCATGTACATGACCACCTGACCATTGGCGAAGAACGGCAGACCAGCCGCGTACGAACCGCCCGATCCCACCCAGATTTCGGCGGGGGTCAGGTTTTCGCTGTGCCAGCGGACGAGCAGTTCCGCGAACTTGCGGAAGCCAGGGGTGTCCATGACAATCGAACCGTCCTCAGCAAAGAATGTGGCGCCTTCGCTGAAAGCCGGGCCGGCGACGCGGTGACCGCTGCGGTCGATGGCGACAGCATACTGGGTGCCCGTCGCCTCGGCAACCGCCTTGGTCGCCTCAGTCCATTCTTCCCATGTCACTGCATCCATCGAGTCGCTCGGCACTTCGACGCCGGCCTGCTCGAAAAGGGTGCGGTTTATGAATGGGCCTGTCACCGTAAACTGGTTCGCAAAGCCGTACAGCGCATCGGCCGGATCGTCTTCAGCACGGAGGGCACCAAGGACCAGCGGGGCAAAGCTAGCTTCCCAGTACGCCGGATCGGCCACGTACGGACGCAGGTCGAGATAGTAACCCTTGAAGGCGTCAAAGTTGGTGACACGCGCCATGTCGGGGCCTTCGCCGGCCTGGACCTGGAGCGGAAGCTGCTCTTGCGTCGCCTGATACGCGACGGTATCGACCACGACCTTGATGTCAGGATTCTCCGCCTCGAAACGATCGAGCAGATCGCGCAAGACCGCGCCTTCATTACCATCGTCATACCACGTAATGCGGAGTTCAACTGGAGCGTCTTGCGCGGCAACCGAGGTCACCAGCACCACCAACGCAATCAGGACAACCATCGCCAACAGTTTCTTCATGAGTCTCTCCTTGAACAGTCAGTTAAGGCGATTCAACATTCTTTGCGGACCACTCTTACCGGGCATCACGCGCCCGCAGCAGGTTTCTCCTCCTACAATTCCAGGACAGGCAGATCGAGCATCTGCGCCAGCGCCAGGAGCGCGGCCAGGTGGTCGCCATACGTGAGAGCGATGTGGTGCTCCAGCCCTTCGGAGAGGATTGCCCCCATAACCTCTTTGGCCGGGCGCGAGAAACGCACCAGCCCGGTCGTGCCGGAGAACGGCTTTTCGCCGCGAATCACCTCACCGCGGCCAATCACCAGACGGTATTCGCCGGTCGCCATGCTCAGCCGAGCCAGCGTCACCACGCCCGGCTTGAGCATGAAGTCCATGAGCAGCGGCAGCTTGCGATTGCTGTGAAGGGCCGCGGTCGGCTGTGAAGCCGCGTCGGCCATCGAGAGAGGCGCCTGCCCGCAGTGCCACAACACCAGCGCATCCCGGCTTTCGTCCACCGACACCACATCGCTGCCGAAGGCGGCTTCTCCGCTGCACTGCGCCAGCATGAACTGGGTGAGAGCGCCGTTGACATCGGCTTCACAGGATGCGGGAATACCACGGTCCGACAGGAGTGACAGTGCGCCACAGGCTGCACAGCCCAGTTCTGTGAAGAATTCCGGCCAGCACCGAACAGCGCATCCCTTCAAGTGTTCGTCGGCGGCAATCCGTTCCAGCGCAACATAGGCAGCCAACGTGCCCCGCGTCGGCGCATCATCGGCCATACCTTGCACCCGCGCACCGACTTCGGCAAACAGCCTGTCGACTGCGGCCGGTTCGACAGCGCGAGCCTCGGCAAAAGCACGTTCGCGAAGCGCGACCGGCACCACCTCGACGCCAAAGCGCTGACGGAGCGCAGGTGCGTCGAAGTCGCAGGTTTCAAACCCTTCCGGGTGCTCCCCCACCACGCCGATACGCGCTGTGCTCAGGGCGTCCCGCACACGCTGGGCGCGCGCCAGGGCATCGATCTTCGCGACGACCTCAGGATCTCCGGGTGAGGCATAAATCGTATGATAGGAATAATGGGCCTTGCGCAGGGCATGGGCGCCGAGGTTGACGCCGCACAGCGAATTAAGACGCAGACGTCCACCGCTGTGCGGCTCCGGCAGCGCCCAGAGCAGCAGAGGCGCATCCGTCCGTTGAGCAATCGCCTGCACCATCGTGCTGTCTGCAAAGGTCGCCTGGAGGATGACGACGACGTCCAGCTCCAGCTCGGCAAGCTGTACACCGCGCTGAATAGCGGCATCGGCGTCGGTCACTGGCGCAGAATCGCCCACAAGGGAGAATCCGGCGGTTTCCAACGCTGCGCGAGCCGAGGCGATCATCTCCTCGGCAAATGGAACATCGAAAGTTGTGCGTAGGAGAGAAACAAAACCAATCGAAAACATCTGGCACCCAAATGATAATACCGTGTCGATTATGCCGTGCCAGCCACTATCACGCAACCTGTATGGCGGGTTAAAACGCACAAGGTTATGTTAAGGATTCAGCTTCAGGTACGTCTCGCGGATAGTACGGGTCTGTTCCATCTGTTCGGGTGTGAGGAGCGACCAGAAGACGTCGCCGTCGACCACGCGATTCGCGGCAATCTCATGATATCGCCGCACCCAGTCGAAGAAGGCATCGGTCCCCAGCGCCTCTCGCAGCGCGTGCATCATGACGGCGCCGCGCAAATAAACGGCATTGATATATTCCCGCACGGTGGCAAATTCGTAGACCGTGCTGTCGACTCTTCGGCCGGCATAGTCGGCCGGCACGAAAGCGTTGACGCGGAAGTTCCACCACCAGTCTTTGAGATCGGGGTGGAACTCTTCATAGAAGATGTACTCGCTGTAGGTGGCCAACGCTTCGTCCAGCCAGGGCGTGATCGCCTGGTCATTGCCGACCTGCGCGTACCACCACTGGTGCGCGGCTTCGTGCACGGTGATGATCGTCAAATAGGATTCCGGACTGCCGGGATTGGTGCGAAACCACTGGTCACTCACGAATACCAACTGTGTGAATTCCATGCCGTCCGGAAAGTCTCCCTGGACGATCGTGAAGCGCTCACGCGTGTAGGGTCCGTACAGATCGGCATACATTGACAGACTCTGCACCGCGGCTTCGAGTGCCTGCTGGGCCCCGTCGATCTGGCCCGCCGCCGTGCCGATCACGGCGTTGTCAAACGTGTAGATCTCGACTTCCACGCCCTGTTCGGTGAACGCCGAGGTACGCCGGAAGAAGGGGCTGAGGCTGAGCGCGAAATCGCGGCCGTCCTCCAGCAAGAAATGCCACTGACCACCGTCCATGGCCGTACTGTCCCCCGGTCCGACGACGGTCAGCCCGCTCGGCGCATCGATCACCTTCAGCGTCACATCCCAGTCTGCCACCTCGGCCACCAACTGCTCGCCGATCACGGTAACATCGTGAGTCACCCATTCCCCGGCCCGGTAGATCGCCGGCGTCGCCAGCCAGTGACCAAGATTGAGTTGACGATTGCTGTAGCCATAGTAGCCAATCAATCCGCTGACGCCGGACGAGATCTGCGGCACGGTCAGTGCGTAGGTCAGATGGAGGTCGATGGCACATCCCGGCCCGAGTGTTTCGGTCAGGGAGATGGAAATGCGCCGGCCAACCACCTCGACCAGTTCGAGTGGCTGGCTGGCGGCTGCCGCATAGAGCGTGAACACGCCCGGCAGGCGGTTCGGTTCGATGGTCAGCAGAATGTGATCGAGCGTGTCGTTGGTGCGATTGACGAGGTGCAGGTCGTGTTCAACTTCGACATGGCGCCCGTCGTAATCGAGTTCCGCCATGACCTGATGCTGCACGGCCGGAAGACCGGCGGTTAGCGTGCAGGCGCCTTCGGGAACGGTCGTAGGGGTCGGTTCAGGAATTCGACTGGGTGCAAGCTGGAAATCGCGCGTGGGCACCGCCACCAGACTGGCCTGAGCGATTCGGACGCCGGTCGAAGTCGGGGGGGCTGTGTCCGGGGCCTGGCCCAGGCTGCATGCAGCGAGGACAGCAATCAGAAGCAGCAACCAGCGGAAATGTCGCAGCGTAACCATCACGAGAGTAAAGAACCACCCTGGAGTTCAACGGAAATACGCCGGAATATTGCACCACAGAAAGCACTGTAACACAAGCAGATGAGTTATGCTATTCTTGTTTGCAGCTCATGAGCTTCTCATGTGAAGTCTCTTATGGAGGGTCCATTGCAGCACCGGAATTATCGTGATTCGTTCTTTGGTCTCATTCAGCTGACGCGCTGGAAGGAATACGTTCCTTTCGTTATTCCGCTGACGCTGGTCGGGGCCTTGCTGGCAGCACGCCCGCATGGCATTCATCTCGATTTTCGCCTGGTCGCCGTCACCCTCGCCAACATTCTGGCGGTCGCCTATGCCTTCATGATCAATGACATCGAGGATGCGCCCGACGACGCCCTCGATCCGGCCCGCGCCGCCCGCAACCCGATCACCAGTGGACGTCTGAGCGTCCGAATGGGATATGCCGCCTGCCGGCTGGTCGCCGCCGTAACGCTGCTTCTCTACGCGCTCGGCGGGGGCTGGGTGCTGGTCATCGGCATCGGCACGATCCTCCTCTCCCATCTTTACTCGTGGCGTCCCGTGCGCCTTAAGGCGTGGCCCGTCACCGACGTTCTGTCTCACTCGCTGATGCTCAGCGGCCTGCTGCTTCTGGCCGGCTACTTCCTGTACGACGCCAACCCCGGCATTGTCTGGTTTGTCGCCGCAGCGGCAACGCTCGTGTCTGTCTATGGCCAACTCTACAATCAGCTTCGCGATTATGACATGGACCGCGCGGCAGGGTTGTTCAACACGGCGATCGTGCTCGGCGAAGCGAACACCAAACGCGCCATGTATCTGGCCGTCGGTCTGGCACTCGTTTGCCTGGTCGCAGCGGCCATTCAAGGTGTGTTCCCGACCTGGCTCGGTCTCGTCGTACTGGTCAGCGTTCCCATCAGCATGCTCTTCCGCACCAAGACCGACATGCGCGGCGGCGGCGGGGTCGTGGTCGATGCGAGCGGCGCCATGCAGATGCAGTCGCTGGTCATTCTCAACATCATCATTGCCGCGTGGATGGTCGAGTCTTTGTACATTCAGATGTTCCTGGGATAAGACGACAACCGTTGTGAACGAGATTCACGGCATTCTCTTCAACGCGCACATCATTTTCTCGGTGATTCTCGGCATCTGGGCGGCGGTGATGGCCGCCCGCAATCAACCGATCTCCGGCAACTACTGGGGCGCCGTTGCAACCATCACCATCATGGCGGCGCTCGTCCTTCTGGTCGGCGTGATCATGACCCTGCAAGGCATGCGGCCGGAACGCATCGTCACCTACTACCTGTACATGGCCTGGCTTGTCGTCATCATGCCTGGTCTGTTCACGCTCCTGCGCGGGCGAGACGATCGCAGCGCGGCGCTGGCTTTCGCGATCCTCTGCTTCTTCAACGCGACGACGTCGCTCAGCATGTGGCAGCGCGCCATCATCGGGCCGTGGCTCCCAGGAAATGGGTAGAGCATTCGCCATACTGGCGCTGCTGCTGGTTCTTGCCGGATGCGAAGCCAAAGCTACGCCACTCCCGGTTGCGCTGGAACCGACCACTACCCCCTCCCCCACGGCGCAGGTCATCTCTGTTCGCTACGGGCTGTCCCCGGAAGCCTACGCCTTCTGGAGCGCCGAAATGCCTGCCGGCGCAGCCCAGTTCGATCCCAGGGTGGAGAGCGCCACCGCCTTCGACGTGGCTGTCGCGTTCGGCTCCTTCCCGAATATGTCCCCCGCACCAGCCGCTATCGTCGTCAAGCTGCGTCTCAATACGTCACTGGCGCCGCTGGATGATCCGGAGATCGCACGGCTGGTGATTCAGGCATTCGATCCGGCCCTTGCCGCTCAGGCGGTCGCCGATCTGGGCGCGACTCCACCTGTGAGTACAGAAGGCGGACCGGACCCCTCCGCGATCCGGTCCGCCCTGGCCAACGCTGGCTATCCCGATGGCCTGCCTCTGCTGATCGGCGCGCACGCTCCCGGCGCCGATCGACTGGTGCGCATGGCGCAGCCCTACGGCATCGACCTGCGGCTCCAGGAAGTCGCCGACGATGCCACAGCCTCCGGCGCGCGCCATGGAGAAATCATGGGCCGTCCGGCATGGAGTGAAGAACAAAGCACCGGATTTCTGGAGTTGTATCAGGTACCGATCAGCGTTTACCATCGCAGTGACCTTGCCCTCCACTTCACCGAAACAGGTCTGCCGAATGCCGGAACGTAGCGGACGGGATCAGGAGATGCACGTTGTCGTCAGTCATGAAAATGCCGATTTCGATGCCATCGCATCCATGCTGGCGGTCACGCTGCTGCGCCCGGAGACTCAGGCCGTTCTCCCCGAAAGACTGAATCGCAATGTGCTTTCGTTCCTGACGTTGTATCGAAGTGGGCTGCCCTTTGTCACCCGCGATGAGGTGAAGCGCCGGCGCATTCAGCAGGTCGTCCTGGTCGATTCGCAGAAGCTGCCCTCCTTGAAGGGGCTGCGCGAAGGCACGCCAGTCGAGATCATCGCCCACCACGCGATTTCGAGGGAATTCGGCGAGCACGAAACCACCCAGATCGAGGAGATCGGCGCGACCACTACGCTGTTGGTCGAAGCACTTCAGGAGGCCAATCGGCCGCTCACCAGCCTTCAGGCTACCCTGCTCGCCCTGGGCATCTACGACGACACCGGTTCGCTTGTTTACCGCCAGACCACCCCGCGCGATCTTCGCGCTGCGGCATGGTTGGTCGAGCAGGGCGCGGTGCTCGACAACGTACGCCGCTTTCTGGAGCCACCGCTCAACGAGGAGCAGCAGGCGCTGCTGGAAATCCTGATACAACGGGCAGAGTCACGCGTCGTGCAGGGCTATTCCGTGCTGGTTGCGACGGCCACCCTGAACGCCATCATGCCGGAGCTGAATGCCGTAGCCCACCGACTGCGGGACGCCCTCGATCCGACGGCCGTCTTTCTGCTGATTGAGATGCCGGGGATGATGCAGCTCGTCTGCCGCTCGACCGACGATTCGATTGACGTCGGCGCGATCGCCGAAGCCTTTGGCGGTGGGGGCCATGTGCGCGCGGCAGCGGCCCTGGTCAAGGGCTACACGCTCAAAGAAGCGGTCGACACCCTGTGGAGGCTCATCCAGACCACCACCCGGCCTTCGGTGCGCGTCGCCGATCTCATGTCACACGGAGTGCACACGGTTCGCCCCGACGAGGCGCTCAGTCGGCTGGTCAGCACGTTGCGCCGCATCGGCCACGAGGGCTATCCGGTGGTCGAGAACGGCCACGTGATCGGCCTTCTGACCCGGCGCGACCTGGACCGCGCGGTCGAGCATGGCCTGGGCGACCTGAGCGTGCGCGATGTCATGAATGCTGGAGAGACGACGCTGTCGCCGGAGGACTCGGTGGCCGTTCTGGAACAGAAGATGGTCGAAAGCGGCTGGGGGCAGATTCCGGTTGTCGCGCACGCCGGCAGAAAGCTGATCGGCATTGTCACGCGTACCGACCTGATCAAGCACTGGGCCAAGGTTCATCCCAGCCAACCAAAGGCCGCGCCGGTGCAAATCACCCTACCGACCGTCGCGGGCCTGCTGGGAGAACGCGCAGCGCGCATCATTGAAATCGTGGGCGAACGCGGCCGGGAACAGGGAGTGAACATCTACATGGTCGGCGGTGTGGTGCGCGACCTGATGCTTGGCCGGGGCAATCTGGACATCGACTTTGTCGTCGAGGGCGATGCCATCGCCTTCGCGCAGGGCCTTCAGGAAACGTACGGCGGGGGCCTGACACAATTCCGACCCTTTGCCACTGCGAAGTGGCAGATGCGCGACCTGACCCTGCCCCTCGAAGCCCTGGATGGCGAACTCCCCGATCACGTCGATTTCGCCACGTCGCGCAATGAGTTCTATGAGCGCCCGACCGCCCTGCCAAACGTCTACAGCAGTTCGATCAAGCTGGACCTGGCGCGCCGCGATTTCACCATCAACACGCTGGCCGTGCAGATCAGCCCGGTCATGGGCAACCTCCTCGACTTCTTCGGCGGCGCCGCCGATCTGGATGCCCGGCTGATCCGGGTGCTGCACAATCTCAGCTTTGTCGACGATCCCACCCGTATCCTGCGGGCGGTGCGCTTTGAACGCCGGCTCGACTTTCGGATTGAGCAGCGCACCGCGGAACTGCTGACGACGGCGCTGCCCATGCTTCGGCGCGTCACCGGTGAGCGGATTCGTAACGAGCTGACCCTGCTCCTGCTCGAAGCTGATCCGGCCGGTAGTCTCGCGCTGATGCAGGAACGCGGAATTCTGACGATGATTCATCCGGATTTCGCGATCGACGGCGGCGCGCTGGCGAGCGCGTTCCAGCGCGTGGACACCCCGCTTCCGACCGAACTGGCCCAGGCCTTCGACCGTACCGACCTTCTGTGGCTGATGTTGCTCGCCACCCTGCCCGGCAACGTCGTCGTTCCCATTGCAGATCGGCTTCTCTTCAGCAAGTCGCTGGCCGAGACAGCCGCCGCGCTGACCGCGATGCGCAACCCGCAGGACGTCCTCCATCAGCCCGGCGCGCAGCCCAGCAATCTCAGCCGCCGACTGCATGGCGTGAGCGATCTTGGGCTGGCCGCTGCCTGGTTGGTGTTCGACGACAGCGTGGGTCGGGAGCATATCGAACGCTTCGTTCGAACATGGCGCCACATCCGACCGCATACCAATGGAAACGATCTGCGCAATCGTGGGCTGCGCCCCGGCCCCTGTTTCCGCGTGCTGCTGGATCGGCTTGGCGCAGCATGGATGGATGGTGAGGTCGCCAGTGAGGTCGAAGAGACGTCACTTCTGGACCGCCTGCTGGCGTCCGGAATATGTGACGATCAACCCGAGCGAGGATGACATTCGGCGCTCGCGCCCGTAATGTTGAGTATGACAAGATGAAGACGATCTTGGCATCGACTCATGACTGCGTTACAATGCCGCTCGTTGTGCCGGAAAATTACGAAGAACCAAAGGTCGTAATCACATGGCGATTCAACAAGATGCCGTGCGGGTCGTTCGCTGGGCCGGGGGCCAACATCCCACGCTCTCGAACATCACTCGGCAAATGCAGCACGAAGGACTGCGTCCCTACGCCTGGGAAAACCGCCCGAACTATCGTTATGCGGTCCGCAGTCATGGCTTCTCGAAAATCATGTACGTTGTGGACGGGACGATTGAAATCACCCTGCCCGACAGTAATCAACGAGTCCGGCTGCGCGCGGGCGACCGCATCGAAATCCCTGCGGGGATTCGCCATGGCGCGATTGTCGGCAGCGGCGGCGCCAAGTGCATCGAAGCGGCTGCGCAGCGTTAGCCTCGACGAGCGCAGAATATTCCGCCCGACCCGCTTAGGCGGCGTCATCCTGATGGAGACTCCCCATCGTCGCATGCTCATCGCTCCTCGCTGAACGCCCTTGATCCCACGTCAGCGCGTCGGCGCTCTGCCTGTCGTCTCTCTATCTTTCTGGTCCTTTGCCATTACGGGAAGCGTTCGGCATACGGCCGTCTGGTCGTACGCCGAGATCAGCGCTTTGCCGCGCCAGGAGACACGTGCAGCGGTCACGTGCAGCACCTCCGGTCTGACTGAGGATGCGCTGCGCTTTTCCACGTGGCGCGGCGTGCCAATTCGAACGCTGCTGTCGGCCGTGACGACCGGGCCAGATGCCCACTTCGCGCGGCTGCATAGCACGGACGGCTACACGACGGTTGTCCCCGTAGGCGCTCTGGACGACGCGGTGCTGGCGCTGGAGCGCGACGGCGCGCCGCTCACTGAAGAGGATGGCTTTCCAGCACGGTTCGTCCTGCCGGCCCGGTCGGGTTACAAACAGGCAAAATGGGTTGAGCGGATTGAACTCATCAGCCAGCCCGTGGGCGGGTTGTGGGAAGATCGTGGCTATGACGTCCATGGCTCCCTTCAGCCAGGAAGCAGCCTGACGGTCACGGCTGAGGATGGGGCGCTGCGCCTGTCCGGTACAGCCTTCGCGAACGGAAACCTGTCCGGAGTGCAGATCAGCATTGACGGAGGGGATTGGGTGCCGGCGAAGTGCGACACCGCAAGCCCTTCACCAGACGGCCTGCACATCGTTCAATGGCAGCGGTTGTGGCGCCCGCCACATACGGGAATCTACGAGCTACGCCTCCGCATCGAAGTGCAGCACGGCACCTTCTCCCGTCCCCTAGTGAAGAACATTCGAACCCCATGACTCTATCCCGTCGCGAATTCCTGCGAGTTCTCGGCGTGTCCGCGGCTGTCGGCACTTCGTCCGCCATTCCGCTGGCGCCAAGCCAGGCAGTTGTGCCGCCTGCGCTAAACGACGTCGTCAGGGCGCGCGCGCTGCACACAGCCGCCATCCGCGATCTGCCGTCCCCTGAAGCGCCGATCATCGACCAGTTCTGGGAAGACGAGATCTTTGAAATTCAGGCCGTCGAAGGCCGGTGGCTGCGATCGTCGAAAGGTTTCGTGTCGGCCAGCGATGTGCAGCCGATGGTCACGCCTGTTCAATCAGTTGTCAGCGAACAGAAGTCGCCTGTCTGGGCAGAAGTCATTGCCGCTTCCGCTCCAGTACGACAATGGAGCGCCGATAACGCCCCGTCGGTGGCCAAGATCGGCCATGGCGGCGTGATGCGCATAATGGACCGTCTGACGCCACAAGCCGGGAACCCTGCCTGGGTCGGCATCGCCGACGAGCATCACCACCTGGTGGGCTGGTCGCGGGCCGAACTGTGGTCGGCCATCGACTGGCGGGATCAGCGGGATCTGGATCTGATGGTTGTTCGCGAAACTGGCCGTGCTGTGCTTGTGCGGAGTGGTCAGGCGCTGATTCAGGTCGATGCCGCGCTGGGACCGCAGGCTGCGCCGGGTGTCTACCCGATCACGCGCATCCTCCCAGGTCAGACTCAGCAGGTGGCCGGTGTGAAGCGATATGGCGTGCCGTACGTCCAGGAGTCAGGTAATGTCCTGTGCCTTGGCGGCGTCTATTGGCATAATCGCGTCGGCGCGATCGATCAGGGTATGCATCTGCAACTGCCGGTGCATATTGCACGGGCCTGGTTCGGCAGACTGCGACGCGTCACGATCCTTTAAGATTTGTGCGGTATGCTCTGCATGGAGTTCTAGAGAGAGCATCAGGTCAACATGGAAGTCACATTAGCACTGGCGTTTATTGCAGGGCTGGCGTCTTTTCTCTCGCCATGCGTACTCCCCCTGGTCCCCGCCTACATCGGTTACATGGGCGGGCGGGTGACCTACACGGTCGCCGCACAGGCAAACGCAGGCACGGCGACGCTTAGACCATCGATGGGGGTCCGATTCAGTACGCTGCTGCACAGCCTGGCCTTCGTGCTGGGTTTCTCGCTGGTCTTCGTGAGCATCGGACTGCTGAGCACCGCCTTTGTCTCGGTCATCGGCCGTCAGAATGTGAGTGCCGTCACCGGCATCATCAGTCGGGCCGGCGGCGTCCTGATCATCCTTTTCGGCCTGCACTTCATGGGTCTTCTCGCACGCCTGTTCAGTGCTCTGCTCAAACGTCAGAAAGCGCTGAACACACCGATAGTTGCCATTGCCGTGATCGCTGCGTTGAGCTTCCTCACGCTGTGGATCTTCGAGGACTGGCTCCCTGCCCTGCCGGTCGCGGCGCTCCTGACCGTCTGGATGGTGCTCTCCGGCGCTTTCACCGAACCGGCCAAGTTCTGGGTCAGCATCATCGAGCGCATCCAGCAGTGGCTGTACACCGATACACGCCGCCAGATGATCGCCCAGGGACAGCAAGGATACCTCAGCTCAGTGATCATGGGGGTGGTCTTCTCAGCGGGCTGGACGCCGTGCATCGGGCCGATTTACGGCACCATTCTGACCATGGCTGCTGCCGGTGGCGATGTCGGCCAGGCCGGCACCCAGCTCGCGGCCTATTCGCTTGGCCTGGGCATTCCATTCATCCTGGCTGCTCTGATGATGGACAGCGCTCAGGGTATCCTCCGGCGGCTGAACCGTTACCTGCACACCATCGAACTGGCAGCCGGCGCCTTTCTGATTGTCATCGGCGTGCTGGTCGCCAGCGGACAGCTTCAGTCGCTCAGCCAGACTTTCGCCAACCAGTTCGCTGACTTCTCGTACCGTCTTGAAGAGTGCGTGATTGAGGTCTTCGAAGGCCGGCTCGACGTCGGCGGGGTACCCGGTTGCATCAATACCGATACTGCTGCCGCGGCGACCGTCGGCGCGTCCGGGGCTGAGATCGCCAGTGCGCCACAAGCCGGCGCGGAAGTGCTTCCCACCCAGGCCGTCACAGCACAGCCGGCCGCGCCCATGGAAGTGGTTGGCATCAGCGAACTGGCCAGCAGTCTCCCCACAGCCAGCGTGGAGGAAAGCAGTGCGCTGGGCAGCCTGGGGGTGGGCAGCCTTGCCCCGCTCTTCACAGCATTCAATGAGAGCGGGGAGTCGTTGTCCTTGCAAGATCTGCGCGGACAGGTTGTACTCCTAAATTTCTGGGCGACGTGGTGCGGACCCTGCCGGATCGAGATGCCGGGCCTACAGGCAGCTTACGAGAGCAAGCGCGAGCAGGGATTTGTCGTGGTGGGCATCAACAATCAGGAGACTGTCGAGGATGTCGCCGGCTTTCGACTGGAACGCGGCCTGACCTTTCCGCTGTTGATGGATGAACAGGGGACGATTCAGGAAGCGTATGGCATTCGCGCGTATCCGAGCACCTTCATCATCGATGCTGAGGGTCTGATTGACGCGGTGCACTATGGTCCGCTCACGCCAAGCCAGATCGAGGAACTCGTCGGCGAGGCGCTTTCCTGAGCCAACGCACCCGCCAGATAATGCTGTTGGCTGCGGCCGTCGCCTGCTGGATGGCGGCTGCGGCCGTGGTCCTAATGACCGGCCTTCCCGAGCGCGCAGCCTATTCCGGGGTCGTCACGTCCGGCGGGGTGCGCTCCGCCCCGGAGATCGGCGCGCTGGCTCCGCCCTTCCGGACCAGCAGCCTGAACGGAGAAGCTGACTCCGCCGACTGGCTGGGTCAACCAGTTGTGCTGAATTTCTGGGCGACCTGGTGCGTACCCTGCGCTGTGGAAATGCCTGAGCTCCAGCAGGTACACGAAGCATTCGAGACGGTGCGTGTGATCGGCGTCAATCTTGGCGAATCGCCAGCCGCCGTGCAAAACTGGGCGGAGACGTACGGGCTGACCTTTGAACTTGCCTTCGACCCGGACGGCAGCATTGCCCGCCTGTATGCCCTGCGTGGACAACCGTCCACCTTCGTGATTGCGCCAGACGGAAAAATCAGGCACATTTACTTTGGCGCGACGGATAGCGCGACACTGTCACGAGATCTGCTGCCGCTGGTGGGATAACAACACAAGGAACTGCGTTTCGGATGGCTATGCGAAACACACAACCCCGCTCAACTGCGGTCCGGCTCAATCTCTGGCTGCTGAGCTTCACACATCACTGGCTGCGCATCGCGCTGATCGTGTTGGGTATCTATGCCTCGCTGCCCTGGGTTGCCCCCACATTGATGCATTTCGGCATCACCGGGCCAGCGCGGGTGCTGTATTTCGTCTACGGCCCGTTCTGCCACCAATTCGCTTTTCGGTCCTTTTTCGTATTCGGCGACCAGCCCGCCTATCCGCGCGCCATCGCCGGCACGTCGCTGACGCCCTACGAAGCCTACGTGGACGACTCCCCAGCGTTCGATGAAGCGCTGAAGAACTGGATCGGCCGGCCAAGCAGCCGCTCCAGCTCGCTGGAGACATTCGATCCGTCCGAATGGACCTTCGAACTCCAGTTTGCCTCCAAGGATTTCTTCGGCACGCCGGAAATGGGCTATAAGACCACCCTCTGCCAGCGCGATGTGGCTCTCTACACCGCTATGTTCATCGGCGGGCTGATCTTCAGCCATCCGTTTGTGCGCCGCCGTCTCCGCCCGATTCCCATCCTGCTTTACATCTTCGCCGGCGGGCTGCCGATCGCCATCGACGGTTTCAGCCAACTCCTGGGTTACCCGCCGATCTCGCTGTGGGAGCCGCGCGAAACGACACCGGTGTTCCGGGTCGTCACCGGCGCCGTCTTCGGCCTGATGACCGCCTGGCTGGCCTTCCCCTATCTGGAAGAGTCCTTCCGGGAGACGCGACGCGAGTTGCAGGCCAAGCTGCAGCGCGCCGGCATCATCGACTGAAGCTCGTTTGCCCGACTAGTGCCATTCACTCCAGACTCGCCGCAGGGAGGTCATGCGGGCCAGCGCCGAGTCGCGTCTGGTCTCCAGAACCAGCGACGCCACGACCAGCAGAACGCCTCCTGCCAGGGGATAAGCCACACGTTGATGCTCGCCGTCGCCACGATGACGCCGAGCGCTGCACCGGCCGCACCCACCACAAAGGAGCGGCGCCGGCGGCAAAGCACGCCGTAGACCATTAACCCGAGACACGAGGCGGCTGCACTGAGCCGTGCCACTTCTCTGACCGCAAGAAAGGCCATCCGCTCTTCATAATAGGATGGAATCCCCGTCACGTGCGCCATGACCACCGGATAGAACAGCAACGTGATCCCGGCCAACTCCGTCAGCTTGCGTCCCGGCCGTTCGATCCGGGCGATGATCAGCAGCGCCACACCAACCGGGACGTTCTGCACGACGAGACCATCTATCCCCAATCCATTCAGCACCAACCACCACGTGGTCCAGAGCACCGGAACTGCGCCAAGCCGCCACATCGGTTCGCGGAACACGACGATCACCGACAGGCCAGCCAGGAGGACAACTCTGGCAATGTCATTCACGTACTGCTGTGGACCGCCTGGGCCAAAAATCGTCACGGCGGCGAGCGCGATGAGCGCACCGGCAATGACTACCGGGCGCACGCTGGTCTTGTGTCGCTGCGCCAATGCGCCGATCAGAATTCCAATGACGAGCAGGCCAAGCAGGCTTCCTGCGGGCAGAGCAAACAGGCGCGCCCCTTGCATGACGACAAAAGCGATTTGCATCAGAGCGACCGGCAGCCAGTAGCGCCGACGCTGCCGGAAAAGCTGTTCGGCGGTGACGCCCAGGCCAAACACGGCGGCAATGACCGCCTCGGCGGGGGCGAAGAACACCTGAAGCAGGCCTACGCCATAGATCAGCCAACCGGCCGAATGCACCGTCCAGCCCATGACGCCCGGTATGCGATCCAACGTCCAGCCGATCAGGAACCAGGCGCTCGAAATCAGGACCAGCCCCAGCCCCTGACGCTCCGCCGGCAGGCCCAGCGCCCCCAGCATGATCTGAAACCAGACGGCCGCAAGCCAGGCGCCCAGCAGCAGAAAGGCGCTGCGAATGGCCCGGTTCGCGTAAGGCCGAACCGCGGGCGGCGCGACCCAGGCGGCGAAGTCATCCCACAACGGATGCCGGTCGAGGAGTATGAGCGCGGCGGTGACCAGAGACGCCAGCATGGCGATGCCGAGGTGCAGCGGCAGCGTGATTGTGTCGGCCAGCACCAGCCCTGCCCCAATCAGGGCGTATCCGGTGATGAAGAACGGCGCTCGTACCAGCGCACTGCCCCGGGACATCCCGTGAGCGATCAGCAGCAGGCCGACCCCGCCCAACTGCCAGGCCATGCCCAGAATCGGCAGGTACGTGAAGATCAGGCTGGAACTGATGAGCATCATGGTCAGAGGGAACGGCGCGACATAGAGCGCCAGGTGCACAAACACCGGCAGGCGGTATTCTATGCCCAGGGCAAGCCACAAGGCGGACAGCGCCAGCAGTGTCTGCATCAGAACGATGTGATCCATCAGCTTGAGATTGGCGGCAGTCGCCAGCAGGCTGACGATGCTCAGCCCGACCGCCAGATCGGCCGCCGGCCAACTGAACATGGCGGAAAGAAAGCTCTCGGCCTTCTTGTGTTTGCGACGGTGGTGCGTGAACCGACCGAACAGAACGGCCACCACAGCGGGAACGGTCATCCACAGGCCGAAAGTTGCCGGCGTACCCACCCACGCGCGATGCGCGATGGCCCAGGCCCCCGCCAGCCCCCAGACCGCCACATGGGACGCAGCCGGGATCTTCTGTCGCACGCCGAAGAGCGCGATCAACTCGGCCGACAGCACCCAGGTCATGACCATCGCGGCGGGGTTACTGTCCGGCAGCATGAGCAGAAATGCGCACAGCGCGATCAACAGCACCACCGCTCCGAGCCGGTAGGCATTCTGCCAGAACCGATCGGGCACGGGTAGCAGAAGCCAGATCCCACCGAGGAGCGTCACCGTCAGGGGTTGCCAGAAGAGCGGCACGCCGATCGAATGAATCAGCGCCCAGAACAGATTGACTTGCAGCAGCAGCACGATCGGCGCCATCAGCCAGAGGCGCGTTCGCGATCCCATCATGGTCACCTCTCCCGTTGCCAGGGCGGAGGCCACCAGCCAGTATGATCCGGAGATCTCCGGTGGCAGCAGAAAGCGGCGGTCGTCCAGGTGAATCAAGGCCACGCCCGCCAGCCACGCGGCTGCGGTGGTGAGGCCTGCTGTCACCAGGGGGGCGTTGCCCGTCCGGTGCGACAACCTCGCAAAACCGAACAGCACAGCGGGCATGCTGATCGCTGCCAGGGCGTGGACGAAAAACGAGGTCGACTGAATATCCCGCACCATAAACATCAGCGAGACCACGATCAGGGCACTTCCAGCGGATGTAGTCCCTCTGATGGTACGTTCTAAGCGTTCCATGCGACGATCCTTTGCCCATCACGACCTAGTTTCAGCATAGGATCGCAGAACCGTTTGCCGGCTGTGCACGGCGCATGGCGCGGGCATGACAAACGCACAATTCTCAGGTTTTGTGCTGTACGGGGAGTTCCAGCGTGAAAGTGGAGCCAATGCCCACCTGGCTGACCAGATGGATGTCACCGCCATGCTGACGGGCGATCTCCTGGGCGATGGCCAGTCCCAGTCCAGCACCGGTGCGGTCCGATGCCAGGCGGACAAAAGGCACAAAGACCAGTGCCCGCTGCGCTTCCGGGATGCCGGCGCCGGTGTCCTGCACCTCGACCAGCACCCGATCGCCGCGCTGTAGGGTCCGCAGCGTCACGTGGCCGCGCCTCGTGTACTTAACGGCATTGACGAGCAGGTTAGACAATGCCTGCCGGAGACGCAGCGGATCGCCATCGATCTCCGGCAGCGTCGGATCCAACTGCACTTCCAGCCGAACTTCAGCCGTCAGCATTTGCCGCGCCTCATCGGCTACGGTTTCGCACAGCCGGTTGATCGAGCAGCATGTGTAGCTCAGGCTGACTTCGCCGGCGCTGAGCCGGGCGTGGTCGAGCAGATCGCCGACCAGACGGTCGAGGTGTTCGCCCTCGTCGACGATCTGCTCGAGATAGCGCTGCTGCGGTTCGGACTGGACTCCGCGGCGCAGCAGCTTGGCAAAGCCCAGGATCGAATTGAGCGGGGTGCGCAGTTCATGGCTGACCCGTGCGAGGAAACGCTGACTTTGCTGGCGGATCTCTTCGCCCACATGCGCGGTGCTGATCTCGATCGACAGATGGCTGAGGAAGCGCAGGGTCTGAAACGTGAACACGGCCAGCAGAATGTCATAGCTCACCAGAATCGACCGGCTGGGGTCGAGCCGCGGCGCGACCGTGATGATCTCGAATAGCAGCAGGATCCAGAACGCCGTGATGCAAATAACCTGGATGAAGGCGCGCCGCGTGCCAGCGAAGAGCATCCCGCCGATAGTGTACGGAATGAGGGTGGTGAGCGCGGTCACCGGCCCCAGTCCCTGAATCACCAGCCCTTGCAGGCCGACGATCGCCACCAGCGAGGCCAACCAGAATAATGTCGGCCCACCGAACCAGCCCACCACGTAGTTGAAGCACACCGCGCCGGCCAGAATGCCGTAGGCCCAGGGATGCTCCAGTCCCTGGTAGAGCGCCGCGCCCCACAGGATCACCTCCCCCAGTACCAACTGCCAACCGCGCGTCTGCCAGTAGCGATGAATCCGCGTCTGCGCAGCCGCCTGTACCGGCGGAGGCAACGGATTACCCTCGTCGGGCAGCAGTGCGCTGAAGAATTCTCGCCACATCATCGGGGTCCAGGGGCTTTCGCAGGTACAGGTATTCCAGATCGCGCGCCGGCTCTACGCTCGACGGATCATATGCGGAGGTGATAATCGCCGGGGCGTCATGGAGCTTTTTCAGCTCCCTGGCCAGTGCGAACCCATCGCCATCCGGCAGATCGAGGTCGATCACATACAGATCCGGCAATTCGCGCACCGCAGCCTGGCGGGCCTCGGCGCAGGTGCCAACCGCGATCAGCCGGTCGCTGGTCAGATCCTGGACGATGGCCTGCATCAGCGATCGGGCCGGGGGGTGATCTTCGACATACAGAATCAGGCTCATCGAATCAGCTCGTCAATCAGGCCATCCAGTCGCTCGGATTCGACGATGATCTGCTCGATCAGCTCGTCGGCGTCCTCTCGCGAAAGCACACCCTGCCGCTCCAGCCGGCCGCGCAGCAGTCGGGCCAGGCCCAGCAGCGTATGCAGAGGGGTGCGCAATTCATGCCGGCGGTGCGCATCGGCCCTGGGAAGCTCGCGCAGTGCTTCGGCAGCGCGCACCGCGGCCTCCCGGCTATCGACGCCGAGCTTCGCGTAGATGTTCGAGAGATGATTACGCACGGTGCCATGGGAAATGCCGAGCGACGCCGCGATGGTCTGATTGTCGTGACCTTCGGAAGCCAACCGCAGAATGGCGCGTTCACGGGCGGTCAGGCTGTGCTGCAAGCGCGCGTGGGTCAGGCCCAGAATCGCCGCCTGAGACAGAAATGGCCGCCCCTGCGCCACTGCCCGAACGGCATCGACCAGGCGCAGCGAGAAGTCGTCGCTCTTGACCACATAGCCGTGAGCGCCCGCGGTGAGCAGTTCCTCGACCCATGTCGGATCATCGTAGGCGGTGAAGATCAGCACCTTCAACTGAGGATAGCGCCCACGAACATCGCGGACGAAGCTCGCCGCGTCGAAGGCGCGGCCGGCAAAGGCCAGATCGAGGATCAGCACGTCGGGCGGCGCCTGCTGAAGAAGGCGTGGCAGGGCTAAGGCTTCGTCGGTGTCCCACAGGATGTGCAGGTCCAGCGCACGCTCTAATTCCTGCCGCAGCACCTTAAGGATGAGCGGATGATCGTCCGCCAGACCAACCTGGATCGCTGTCATGGAGCCGCCCCTGGATGCGAACACATCGCGGATTTTACATCGCGCCGGCAAAAACGACAGAGGGGGCGGCCAGCTCTGGCCACCCCCTCTGTGTCAATCTGATGTCCGGCGAAGTCCGGATTGCTTCACCTTAGCCACCGGCGCCGCTGTCCGTCGGGAGGGGCGGCAGGGTCGGCGATGGCGTCCGCGTCGGCGTCCGCGTGGCCGTATTGGTGGCCGAGGCTGTCGGCGAATTCGTCGGCGAGGGCGTGAAGGTCCGCGTCGGCGTGTTCGAAGGCGTGAAGGTCTGCGTCGGCGTCCGCGTCGGCGTGTTCGAAGGCGTCCGCGACGGCGTATTGGTGATCGTCGGCGTCCGCGATGGCGTCCGCGTCGGGGTCCGCGACGGCGTGTTGGTGATCGTCGGCGTATTCGACGGCGTATTGGTCGGCGTGTTCGACGGCGTATTCGTGATCGTCGGCGTGTTCGACGGCGTGCGCGTCGGGGTGAACGTGCGCGTTGCCGTATTGGTCGGTGTCCGCGACGGCGTCCGTGTGATCGTCGGTGTCCGCGTGATCGTCGGCGTCCGCGATGGCGTCTGCGTCGGCGTCCGCGACGGTGTATTGGTGATCGTCGGCGTCCGCGACGGCGTTCGGGTCGGCGTGCGCGACGGTGTATTGGTGATCGTCGGCGTGTTCGACGGCGTATTGGTCACGGTCGGTGTGTTCGACGGCGTACGAGTCGGCGTGTAGGTCTGCGTCGGCGTGTACGTCGAGGTAGACGTCGCTGTGTTGCTCGGCGTCGGCTGCACGGTCGAGATCACGGTGGCCTGCGGCGTCGGGCACGATGGAGCGTCGAAGTAGAACGACGTATTATCGTAATCCTGCGGCACCGAGCTGAAGTCCACAGCCACGGTATTGCCCGCACCGCCACTGAAGATGAAGTAGATCGACTCGGTGGCGCCCGGCGCGACGGTAATTGCGCTCAGCCATGTGCCTTCAACCCCCGGGATTCCGGAAGTCGGGCTGCCCGCCAGCGTATCGGCGGCCGTATCCGGTCCGGACCAGATCTGCACACTGCTCGAGTCGCCAGGACCGGCTCCCAGACCCCAGACCTGGGACAGCGTCATGCCTGGGAAGCGTGTATCCGCCGGAGTCCAGCGCAGATTGAAGCCAAGGAGCGTCGCCGGGCTGGTGGCGCGATTGTTCGTGATGTCCCAGCGCACGATATCCTGGATCTGGAAGACCACCGACGAGACGTCGACCAGGTCCGCTTCGCAGGCGGGTGTATTGGTCGCCGTCGGCGACGGGCCAGGCGTAGCGGTCGGCGGCGTCACATTGAAGACAGTGGCGCAGTCGGTTGTGCCGTTCAGGTCGTCGTACCAGAAAGTCGTATTGTTGAAGCCTGGCTGCGGCATCAGGCTGGGGTTGATTGCCAGCGGCGCATTGGCAAACTGCACCAGGAAGGTGTTTGCCCCCGGCTGAATCAGCAGGTTCGCGCCGACAGCAAAGGAGTCGTCAGGCGTGCCGGCGATCGGCGCTGGTGTGCCGACCCCACTGTCACGACGTAACCCACATCGGTCGGCGAGGTCGTGTCGTTGCCAGACCACACCACCGAACCGGGGCTGCCCAGACGCATCATCTGGACGGCCAGATCCGGATATCCCGCGATGCTCGGCCAGATAAGCTGGACGCGGCGCAGTTCGACGGAGTACGGCAGGCTGTTCGTCAGCGTGAAGGAGACCGTGCGGTTGACGTAATTGAGGGTCGTCCCAACTGCCACGTTGCTGCACTGGAATACCGGCGTATAGGTCGCGGTGAAGGTCGCCGTCGGCGTTGGCGTCGCGGTATCCGGCGTTATCTCGGGCGTAGGCTCTTCAGTCACCTCATCCGTCGGCTCTTCCGTCACATCCGGTGTCGGGGTCACGCCCGGCGCGTCAGGCAGATCGTACGAAGTGTCGATCGGCTGCGGCGCGCGGAAGGCCTCGTTCACGGTGATGCGGCGAGCCTGGAGCGGAATGAACGGCGCCAACCCCAGCGGGGTGACCAGCGGGTGGTTGAACGTCACGACGATGGCGATCGTGTCGCCAGGACCACCGGCATCCCAGTACGAGACGCCCTCATCGATGGACCCGAAACCCTTGTAGGCATTGTCGGTCCATCCGTCGTTGTCGAGTTCGCCGCCGGCCACAGGATATTCACGGAGCAGGCAGGCGGGTGCGCGGGGGTCGCTGTTCACGCCAAAGCCACCCTCGTTCAGAATGGGTGGGAAGCGGAAACGCTGCTCGTAGTTGCCCGGCGAGGGTTCATTGGCCTGGCGCAGTTTCGGCCGGCTGCTGCAGATCATCACGTCGAACCAACCCGGTTCGTCGGAAAAACGCTGCCGGTAGTACTGCGGGTCGGTCAGCGGATCGGCATCGTGGTCGCCGGGGATCGGTCGATACCAGGGATAGAACCAGGGCAGGGTCTCGAAGTCCGGGTAGGTGGCTGTGACCGGGCTGGGGAGGCCAACCGGTGGCAGCGGAAGCTGCTGGGGTCCCAGCGCCAGGCCGGCAGCGCCCAGACGAGCCTCATCATAGACAGAAAGGATACGCGCCAGATCCTTGCGGCGGTTCTGGTCATCCGTGTCGCCAGGATCGCAGTCGTCGCCCCCGTAGTAGGTGGCGTAAATGCTTTCGCTGCCTCCTGTGAAGACCTCAATCGGGTCTGCCCCTGTATAGGGCACCAGCATGGAGGAACTGCCGCGCTGCGCCAGGTTGGATACAGGGTTGTCAGAGTTGACTTCGCACGGGACGATCGAGTTCAGATCGCCGGTGTAGCCCACCTCATCCTGATCGTAGATGCGCAGGTCAAGCTGAAACTTCTGCTCGTCGTACTGCCCCGTCGCCGCCAATCGAGCTGCCGCACGCGCCGCATTCTGAAGCGTGACCCACGCCTGAAAAATGCGACCGAACTCGATCACGCCGAAAAGCAGGATCAGCAGAATCGGCAAGGTAAGAGCAAACTCGACAAGCGTCTGCCCTCTTCGACGTGTCCGCAATCCAACCACCTGTTCTGCCATAGAAAGCTCCCCCAAGCACGGTCAATCCGACGCGCACACGCTGGACAACTGCTTTAACCGGATAGACGTGTAAACATCCTCGACGCGATTTCGTTGAACACTTCGGCCAGCTCAGCGCCACCCGAAGCGTTGAAGTAGTTGCCGCAATCCAAAGTCGGATCCAGCGGTTGGTACGTACTGCCTCTGCTACCGATGATCGTGGTCTGCTCGCACGGTCCGCGCTGCCCCCAGTCGGGCGGCGCATTGCCAATGCGGCTGCCGATGTACTGCTGCCAGTAGTCGGTGTCGATCTGGAAATTGTCACCAACATCCGCAATGTATCGCAGGAGTTCCTCACCCAGGTAGTCCTGGCGCAGCTTCTCCTGATGGATCTTGACGTTGCGCGGGTCTGTACCGCGCATGCAGGCCGGATCGCCCCCGCAGCTTATGCCTGTACCGGCGTCGAAGTTCAGGCCGAACCCGATCGTGAAGATCGTCGGCAGAAGCTGGTCGGAGAGGCGCGACGTGCCCGCATCATCCACCACGGCGCCGGGCAGCTCGGACAGACCGATCCAGTCGGCCCAGTCGCGCGCGTAGTCGTCGACATCGTAGAACTGGTAGCAGCTCAGCGGATAATCGTCGAGACGGATCAGCGCAGGGTTGACGGCCGTCGCGCCACAGACATTGCGCGTCTGTGGTTCCAGGTCCATGCAGTACGGGGGGACCGTATCGCGCAGGATTTCCCCAAAGTTGGTATCCGAACCGTATGGGCAAACGCCATAGGCCGCGTACACTTCGACGGGCAGCGGGTAATCATCCGCGTCATCCAGGGGTTCGTTGTTGCCCATGGCATTAAGCGGCTGGTTATAATTCGTGGAGTCGACCAGATGGTACGGCTGCGGGATGTTCAGCGCCCCATAATCGCCGGTACGCGACACCGGGTCGCTGGCGCCGGCTGCGCCGTCGCTCAGCAGCACCATGACCCACACGGCACCCTCGCGGCGGGCCGTGGTGTAGAGCGCATCCGCGCCAGCGCGCAGAGCACCGCCGATGTTCGTGCCGCGGCAGGAAGCACGATACTCATAGCTCACCGACGGCGCGCTGGTCGTTCCGGTATACCAGAACGGCACCGAATGAATGTCGGTCAGGAGCATCTGGTCGTAGGGCCGCGCGCTGCCATCCGGCAGCGTGTCGTGCAGGGTCCAGAAGTTCCAGAGGTTCGCCGAGTCGAAGGGGCACGCGCCGCGCACCGGATGATCCTTGACGTTGCCGATAATCTGGCCGCTCAGCAAATCGTCGTAGGTACGGGGCGTGCCGTAGTCGAGCAGACGGTCCCAGTTGCCGTCGTTGTTGGAGTCATAATACGTCGAGTCTTCCGCGCGGACACCCACCAGGGAGTTCAGAGCGTTGTTGGCGCCGCGTCGCAGAAGCGTGGTGCCATCGGTGTCGAACAGATCGAATTCGGTCTCGATCATCGCCGACTGGAGGCCATTGCCATCCGGGTCGATGATGGTCGCAAAACGGTCGAAGGTCACGAAGGCCACACGGTCGCCGCGCAGGAAGTCCAGCCGGGCCAGGAACTCTTCGGCCGCATCACGCGCCTCGCGGAAGGGCTGGCAGACCAGATCGCTGAAGTCAAAGTTACCATTACCGTCGAGAACGCCATCCGGGTCGTTGCAGCAGCCGAAGTAGTCGTACTGCGGGACGAAGCCGCTATAGTTCTTGTTCAGCGTCGGATCATCCGCGGCAGGATCGATGTTGTTGAACTGCTCGCCGTAGTTGGCGCCGAAGAAGCCGTACAGCTCGTTGCGCATTGTCTCGGTCACGGGCGAACGACCGCCGATCACCGAGTTGGGATAGGCGCGCACGCGGCAGAACTCGCGCGGTTCGACACGGCCCTCGGGTGAACTCGCCGCGTCCACGTAGGGCTGCCAGGTCCCCGCTGTTGCGCCTGGTTCAAACTTGACTACTTTGTCGTAGATTCGCCCACCGATTGACGTCGTCGTCCGGAGGCGCGTCGCACCCATCTCGCAGGGTCCGCCGGCACCAGCGCTCCGGTGATGGCAGCGTTCAGCGTCGCCTGCGTATTAGTCAGGATGAGTTCCCACGGGTTGCAGCGGTCGGGGCTCGGACTGAGCGCAGTGCCGAGCGGATCGCTGCCGCCGCCAAAATCGTACGGGGCGACGTAGGGCGGCATGTAGCGAACGCCCATACGCGGCGCCGCCACGTCGTGCGTATATTCGGGGATGCTGTCCCAGTCGTCGTAGGTCGTCTCATTCAGCATCGATTCCGACACGTCGAAAATCAGCACGACGTCGATGACAGCCGTCTGTGAGATCGCCGACTCGGTCAGGGTGATGGTGTCGTAGCCAAGCAGGCGCATGAAGATGGTCGGCGCATCGATCTGCGCCGTCACCCGCACCAGCTTCAGTTCGTCTTCCGTACACAACTGGCGGTAGCGGCGCACGTCGTCGCCATTGGCGCCACCGTTGATCGTGCCGTCCGAGTTGAAAAGCGGGACGCCACTGCGATCCAGCGGCGCTTCTGTTGACGGATCGCGCGGGACCTGCTGGGCGCGGCACGTCTCGACCAGCACATTGGTGGGGCTGAGGCCGTACAACTCGATAAACTCGCGCGCCGCCAGGTTCAACTGGGCGACGCTGGTGGCCTCATCCTGAGCGATGCCATCCGTAGGTGTCTCGTCGATGATACGGCGCATCTGCCCCGCCGCGGCGACCGATGCGGCATCGACCGCGCGGCGCATCGTGCTGTAGCGGATGAAGAGCAGCGACACATCCGTCACAATGCCAACGAAGCCCAGAAGGCCAATAAAGCCCACGGCCAGCACCACGAGCGCCTGACCGGTCTGCCCACGCCGGAGGAAGTGACTGGTAATCCGTGACAAGAGACGCTTCATCATATCTGCCTAATCAACTCGCATGCATCAGGGTTCAGGGAAGATGATGAACGGTTCGACGGCAGGCAGCGGGAAAGCCGCCCAGACATAAATGACCATCTTTCCTTCGGAGTTTCCCACGGCGGTGAAGACCGGCGACAGCACCGGGATCTTCAGCAGCATTTCGTGTTCCCAGTACATCTCGACCAGCGCGATGCCCATGCCAGGGATCATCGTCCGCGCGTCCAGATCGTCAATCGCGTACTGTGGCAGGTTGACCAGGTTCTCCACCTGGCGCATCGTCCATTCCGAACCGGTGCAGCGGGTACCGGGGATGCGATGGTTGCCGAACAGCGTGAAGCCGACCTGCTTCTCGGCGGCCGCTAACGAACCGGCAACGGGATCCAGGTAAGCGAGTTCACCATGTTCGGTAAAGTCGTTCGCACCGTCGATATTCTTGACCGTTTCCTGGACGTCATACCAGCCGTTGTCATTCAGATCGAAGGGGTCGCGCGATTCACGGGGAGTGACCGAATATACGCCTGGCGCGGACTCGGTGACGTCGCACTCGTTGGCCTCTGGAGGATAACGCCCGACCACCACCAACTGCGGGACATCCCCCGTAAGCGGCCGGTCCGCCGGAAGCCATCCGGAAAAGTCGCGGGGATCGACATTCTCCACCGAGTAGCCGGTGACGATAATGTCGTCGATATTGTTTTCCTGCTTGAGGGTCAGCGGTTCCAGAGACACCAGCATGGTGCAGACGACTTCATTATAGAAGAGCCGGTCCACCGCACTGGCGACACAGGCGCCAGTGCCGGCCGCCGCATCGGCAGCGTTCCAGCGGTACAACTCACGATAATAATCCACAGCTTTCGGGGGGACCTCAGACGGTAGAGCGAGTTCGGCTGCGGTATAGGGCATGTGATAATCGGAATCGCCCGGGTCGGTCAGCCAGCTCTGCGGAACAAAGCTGTATTCGGGAATCCAGGATTCGGAAACGGGCGACTGCTGATCGACGAGCGCAGTGGCTCGGCGCGCGCCGGCGCGTGTGACGTCCAGAATGATCAGGTAGTTGTTAGCGAACCAACCGATCTCCACCAGACCGGCAAGCAGAATGATCAACAGCGGAGTGACCAGAGCCAGCTCCACCATGCTCTGACCGGCCTGCCGCTTGCCATACACGGCAGGTGTGCCATCGAGTATCTGCAGTATTTTCTTCAGGATCGCACGCATCGCCAGTTCGCTCATTTTGTGCGGATAAGACAGGGGATCGTAGGACTTCCCGCAGTCTCATCATACCACAAGGAACTTTGGCTTTGCGTCGTGCTAGTGTGCAGAAGTTGATAGAGAATTGTGTGAAAAAGTAGCGATCGGCCTCAGGCCTCGTCGTCGACCAGGACGCGGGCCTTAACAACATAGCCACGCCCGTGACGCGACTGAATCACCAGCGGACGTTCGGGATCGTCCTCGATCTTGCGGCGGAGATTGTGAATATGGTTGCGCACCAGCGCCGCGTCCCCCACCCCCTTCGGATACTGCCAGACACCGGCCAGCAGATCTTCTGTGGAATGCAGCTTGTGCGGCGCGCTGCACATATATTTGAGGAGGTCGAATTCCACGCGGGTGAGCGCAAGCTCACGTCTTTCCATGAAGGCGCGATACTGGGTGGGCACAATGCGCAGGATAGGAATGTTCTCTTCTCCATAGAGTGCGGAGCGGCGAATGTGCGCGCGCACCCGGGCAATCAGTTCGCGCGGGACGAACGGTTTGCGAATGAAGTCGTCGCCACCGGAATTGAGGGCGTCCACGACGTTGTTCGAGGACGTGTTCCCCGTCAGAAAGATGATCGGCGTATTGGCCGTCTGCGGCAGTCCGCGCAGCTTGCGGCACAGCGTGATTCCATCCATCTCCGGCATCATCGCGTCAATCACAAACAGATCCGGGGCATGGCCTTCCGTATGGTCAAGGGCTTCCATACCGGAGACCGCACGTTTCACAGTGAAGCCTTCACGGCGCAGCACCAGTTCAACCATGTCCAGCATTTGCACATCGTCGTCGACAATCATGATTTCGTACATTGTGCTACCCGGTTCTGTCGTCCATATATAGCTGAAGTATAGCGTCACTCACGGGATGAAACATGGCAAGACCATGAATTATTCATGAAATGTACTTCATGAAGGTCGCAAGATTCCTTCAGAATCCGGCCGCTCAGGTAGAAATCATGTAGCCGACGCCGTGGATAGTACGAATGTACCGCCGCTGCGCACTGCGCTCCAGCTTCGCCCGCAGGTTACGCACGTGAGCGCGAACCAGGTCGGGATCGCCCGTGTTGGGGGGATATTCCCAGACAGCCTGAAGCAGATGAGATGGTGAAAGCGCCTGATTGGGGTGTTCCATCAGATAGCGGAGCAGGCGGTGCTCGGTCGACGTAAGCTGAATCGTATCGTCGTTGACATAGGCGCGGTAGGTATCCGAATCGAGGCGGAGGCCGTCCAACTCAAGGACCATCTCCCCGCGCGAGTCGCGCTTGCCCCGGCGCAGCACCGCGCTGATTCGAGCCCGCAGTTCCGGTAGCTCAAACGGCTTGACAATGTAGTCGTCGGCGCCTGCTTCCAGGCCGGTCACAATATCTTCGGTGCTGCCACGTGCGGTCAGAAAGAGGATAGGCAGCGCCATAAAGCGCGCGTCTCGCCTCAGCCGGCGGCACAGGGTCACCCCATCCATCTCGGGCATGATCACGTCGAGGATCATGAGATCCGGTATGGTGCGCTGCAAAACATCCAGAGCCTGGGCGGCGGAACTGGCCAGGCTGACATCATGATTCTCGTGTCGCAGCACCCGCCCAAGCGTGTCCAGAACTTCGTTATCGTCATCAACTGCCAGGATTTGCGCCATCTGCATTGTTCCTTCCGGTCGAACCTCAGTTGTTCGTTTGAGTCACCGTCGGTAACCTCACGGTGAAAACGGCACCCCCGCTACTGGCCGACCCAACCATTATCTCGCCACCCACCCGTGATACCACCTGCCGACAGATATAAAGCCCCAGGCCTGTCCCCTGACCGTGCGGCTTCGTCGTAAAGAACGGCTCGAAAATCATCTCCCGTTTCTCATCCGGGACTCCTGGCCCGTTGTCGCGCACCGTAACTGTAATCGTCCGGTCCAGGCGTTGGAACTCGACGCCGACGTCCACACGAGCATGTTCCCGCCCGACCAGCACATCATGTGCATTGATCAGTAAGTTTAACCAAACATCATCAAGTGTGCCCTGTGGCGCCAGAACGGGCGGCAGTACAGCATCTGCGGGATGCATCTGGAGCTCGATGACGGCCTTGTTGAAATAGGACTGCACCAGCGTGACGGTTTCCTGAATCGAGGCGTTAACGTCCACCTCGATCATCGGCGCATTTTCCAGATCGGGCCGCGCGCTGGAAAGTAGCCGGCGCACCACGCCAGTCGCCCGCTTGCCCGCGCGCACGATCGCGCTGAGCGATTCGTACTCCGGCGTGCCCGCTTCGCGCTTATCCAGGAGCAGCTGGCCATCGAGCACAATGGTGGTCAGCGGGTTATTGATCTGATGGGCGACCGCCGCCGCCAGTTCGCCCATGGCAGAAAGCCTGGCGGTTTGGACCAGCTTCACCTGCGCGGCTTTGAGTTCTTGCAGACTCTGCTCCAGATCGACGACGAGCTGCGCATTGTCCATGGCCGTAGCGCCCTGCCCCACAACAGCGCGCGCCAGGTCGCTCTCACGTTTCGTGAATACGCGGGGACGCATGTTGTCGATCATCACCGCCATGCCCTGGAACTTGCCGCGCGTTTTGAGCGGCAGGCCGAGCACCGCGAATCCTCGATTGGCCTGAAGGATGGCCTGCACCGTGGGCGAAAGACCATCCTCTTCAATCGAGTGGTTGAAGGCGCAGTTTTCCTGATACGGGACGACCATGTGATTGTCGACAGCGTGGCCGCCGTCCAGCCAGGCCATACCGCCGAACGCATAGCGAATGCGCAGCGCTCGGCTATCCTGGGTTGTGACGCCGAACTCAATTCGGTCCGCCTCCAAAAGCACACGCAGATCGCCCAGGATATGAAAAACGCTGGCGCCCGCGCGCTCGCCCGTCCCACCGACCAGGGTCTGAGCGCAGTTATCGAGCGCCCGTTGAGCACGCTGCAAGCGAGCACGCGTCAGTCGTGTCGCTGGCGGCCCTGCACGGTAGCCAATCAGCGCGCCGAAAAGCGTGTCGCCCATCGCAACCGGCAGCAGCAGCGCATACCCCGCCCCCACCCGGCTCAGGAACTGCTCCTGGACCGGGTTCAGGTTGGCCCCAGCAATCAATTCGACGCCGCCGTATTTTCTCAGACCTTCATAGTCGCTGGCGCTGAGCGGAACCGTCTGCTCGGCGCCTGCGCGCCATCGCGCCTGGACGAAAGAGGCACGACAGCAGAACGAGCGCCGGTCGGCGGCCACCTCATAGATCTGCGCCGAGTGCACGTTCAGGATGCGTCCAAGATGCTCGCAGATAGCCAGCAGGGTGTGGTCGAGTGAGAGCGACGCATTTGCCGACTGGCTGGCATCAACCAGCGCCTTTAATTCGTTGGTTCGCCGGACGCTCTCTCCGTGGATGCGCGCGTTGTTGATGGCGATAGCCGCATAGGACGCCAGGTTGTCCAGCAGCTCCAGGTGGCGCTCAGTGAAAAGGGATTGCTTGTCCCGGTTGATAACGCCGAGGACGCCGAGGGCGCTCCCGTTCAGGAGGATCGGCACATAGAGCAGCGCGTTGGCGAAGTATTCGGTCTTGACCTTGTGTGGGCCTCTGGTGCTCATCAGGACCGGCTGCGCGGTGATGAAGACATTGCCCGCCAGCGTGTCCTGCGTCTTGATGCGGAAATTCTCCGCGACGTGGGCATCGATGCCCACTTTGGCCCGCAGATAGAGCTGCTCCGAGTTTTCATCGGGAAGCAGGATCATGCCTTCTTCCGCGCCGGTCAAGCGCCGCGCCGCCTCGACAACGCGGTTCAGAACCTCGCTGAGATCGAGCACTTCCGTGAGCGACCGGCTGAGCGAGAAGAGCGTCCGTATCTCCTCATCGTTCCAGTCCACGTTGACCTCGCGGCGAGGCTCTGCTCTGGCAGATTCGACGACGGACGGGAGCGCATCCGGGACGTACTGGGGAATTCGCAGCGCCGCGAGGAGCGATTGGCGCACAGTGACCTCATCGAGCGAAGTCAGCGGCACATCCGCGGCCTTCAGCAGATCGTCGCGGCGCCCATCGTCGCTGTAGATCAGGAGCGGCGGCCGGTGCCGGATGCGAGACAGCAGCAGTGCGCTCGACTCGCCTGTTTCCGCGTGAGTCATGCGGGCGTCAACCAGGGCGACGGAGAAATTCTCGTTCTGGAGATAGTAGGCAGCATCGCGGTGCGAATAGCCGGCCGTGACCGAAAAGCCTCGACCGTCTACCCCCTCTGCGATCTGCTGAATGAAATCAAGATCGCCGCTCGCGACCAGCAATCTACGTACGACCATTCTTCCCACCGATAGCGAATTCTTCGCTGACCTCGCTCAGCGTCGGCTTAAGCGCGCAATACGACGATCGAGGTCGTCGTCAACCGCTTGCTGCTCGGCCTCCGTGGGAGGCGTCTCCGCTTGAGCTTCGGCCGTTCTGGAGTACTGTTCTATCGTGGAACGCATTTCATCAAGGACGTGGTCGAGAGACGGCACAGGCGTTCCGGACTGGTTGCGAGGTTGGGCTGTCGGTTCTCCGGCTACGCGGCTCTCTGCGACCACGGACTCTAACAAGTTCACGCGCTGTAGAAGATCTTGTGTGGCACGCTCATGTTCGACAAGATCGGACTCCAGCATCACCGCACGACGCTGCGCGCGCTTCATGGCGTCAACCGCCAGACGAGCCACATCGGACTGTCCTTGCTGAAGCGCTGCATCGGCCGCCAGATCGTGACGATCCGCTTCTTCCTGCAGTTCCCGAATTTGCGCCTTCAGCTTGTCTTCGTGCGCGAAGGCGTCGTCCAGGCTCCTGCGCAATCCTTTGATCTCGCGATCCAGATCGACGCCGCCACGACCCGACGATGCGGATCGGACTGTATCCCGATCGCCTTCAGAATGTTTGTGCAGCCGCGCACGGACCAAGACATTGAGCTTGCCGAGTAGATCATCCATACTGCCGATTATACATTTTTTAGATATGGGGGCAACTTAAGCTGGTCGCTGCAACCTATCCGCAGTTCTCGTCGAAAGCGAGACGGTAGATGGTCATGTTGCTGCCGCCAGCCCGCTTCGCGGCCTCGCCCCCGGTCGTGAAGATCTGGCACAAGCGCGGGTCCTGGAGGTTTTCCCCTGGTACCTGATTGTCGAGCGCCATGAGATAACGGCCACCTCGTTCCTCAATGAGCGCCCACATGCCCTGCGGGTCGAAGAGCAGCGGTATGACTTCGGGATTTACCAGGCCGGCAATGTCGAGCACCGGGCGCGGCGCGAAATAGCCTACAGCGCCGATGTCATGGACCACCAGTAGATCTTCGGGCGGCACGTTGTCCCGCAACCAGAGCGCAGAAGCCACCATCTCCTGGTCGACAATGGCCACATCCTGGCGATAGGCGGCCAGGCCCAGCACAAACACGAACATCAGCGTGACCACCACGACGGCCGCGGCCAGCGCCCGGGTCAGCACACGACCGACCATGCTGCGCCGCGAGACTTTCAGCAACCAGGCCGTGCCGACCACTCCACACACCAGCGCCGCGGGCAGCAACGGGATCAGGTAGCGGCCATGCTGAATATTGAGAGGCAGCATGGCCGCGTACAGCCCGATCAGCGCCACCGACCAGATCAGCGGCGCGGCCAGGATGAGCGGCTTGCGATCGCGAATCAGCCAGACTGCATAGGCCACCATGCCAGGAACCAGGACGATCTGCGGGCCGGCAGCGAGCGGTTCCAGCAGGTAGCCCAACCGCCACAAGTAGCTCTCATAGAACAGCGGAGTGGCATCCGCGGCTTTCGCGGCCGCCGTATTGGGCAGCAGCCCACCCGTCACGTCGAGGTTGTAGATCAGGTAAGGCAGCAGAACCAGGCTGAAGACGACAACCGCGGCGACTCCATATAGAAACAGGCTCGACCACGTTTGTCCCGGTCGAAATCGCAGCAGCAGCACACCGAGCAGCGCCACCAGCAGAATGCCTTCCGCACGGGTCAGTGTGCAGAGCGCCGCGACCAGCCCGAACACTGCCCCGCGCAGCAGAAGCGTGCCGCTGGCGGCGACTTCCGGGTCCAGTTCGCGCCACGCCAACCAGATCAGAAAGAGCGTGAACATGGCGAAAATCGGCGTTTCCATCCCGGAACCGGCCGCCCAGATCAGATGCCAGGCCGACGCGACCGACAGGCCCCCGGCGAGGACGACCGCGTGAGAAGTCGGCATCAGACGCCGCGCGAGAAGCGAACCGAAGATGGCCGTCAGAGCCAGCGCCGCAATACCCAGGCCGTGCGTCCAGATCAGGTAGGGAATCCTCAGAAAATAGCCAACCGCCAGCAGGACGGTGTAGAGCGGCGAACTGGACGCGGCGCTGGGCTGACCGGGAACAAACGACCATTCACCGGACTCCGCCAGATTGCGCGCGTAGGTCTGGTGAATCCAACTGTCGTCGAGCGGGAAGTTGCCACCCGCTGCTGCGATATACAGCACGCCCAGGGCGATGGACAGGCCGAACAGCAGCAGCGCGATGCGCCAGAACCGGAGGTCACTCGTGTTGGATTGCATACAGCCTCGCCGAGGAGAAGTTGAGCGGACGCAGAAAGTCGGGCGGTGAGTGCACGATACTCTGGAGATCCGTCGGGATCGCCGCCGTGTCGTTCTTGAGCACCAGAAAGTCGATATCGTACTGCCGGGCGATCTCCAGGATCGCCGCGGGCGGGCTGTTGGGCAGGGTCGCGCCACCCAGTCCGGTGAAGTAGTACAACTCAGGCACGTCGTCGAAGAGGACGCGGACCCCTTCAGGCAGCACCGCCTGCAACTCCGCATAGAGAGCGGGCGTCTCACTTGCCGGCGCGACTCGCCCGCTGGATGCGTAGAAGACAGCCAGCGCAGCGGCCAGCAGCACCATGCCCGCGCTGAAAAAGCTCGCTGCGGTCCCGGTCCGCCAGCCACGCCGCCGACGCGACAGCCATTCGACCGCCGAGTCCAGGCCGATCACCGCCAGCGCGCTCCAGAACGGAATGAGCGCCGCCGCCGAATGCAGCAGCCCGCCACGATAACCAGGATATGGAAAGATGAACGTCATCGCCAGGTGCATGCCCAGCGCATACAGCACAAAGGGGTGCAGAAACCGATCGCGCCGTCGCCGCCACAAGCCCAGCAGCATCAGTGGAAGCAGCACGACCACCCCTTCGACGGCAATGACAGTGGCCAGATTATTGACCAGCGCCTCGCGCCGGGTCTCCCACAGCAGCGCGGGACCATCGGCGAAAAATCGTTCCATCGACGCGTCGGGGGGATAGCTAAAAATGTCGTTGTATTCCCGAAACCAGATCGCCTGCGTGCCGCCAAGGGGTAAGGGTGCCCCGATGGCCTGAAGGTTTCGAACAAGTAATGGCGACATGACGGCGAGATAGGCAGCCACCAAGACGACGAGGTGCCCGAGGCGCGTTCGCAGGGCGGCATTGGAGGTCAAGGCGAAGACAGCGGCCACGAGCAGGAGCAGCAGGCCGTCCGCTCGGGTGAGATGTGCCAGGGCAGCCAGAGCCCCACAGCCGGCCCACAGCCAGAGGCGGGGTCGCTGAATAGCAGCGCCGGTCAGCAGCAGGCAGGCGCTGCCGAAGAAGGCATAGGGCGCAAAGGTGTCGGTCGCCCCCCAGTAGCGCACGAAAAACGGGGAAAGCAGCGTCAGTAGGCCGCTTACCCAGGCATGACGCCCGCTGCCGCCCAGCCGCCACCCCAACACGTAGCCAACGCAGGCCGTCAGCCAGAACAACAGCATCAGCGGAACCTGCGCGGCGACATAACTGCCGGGCGCGTTCAAGAGGGTCATGCTCACACCGGACAGCACCGAGGTCATGGGCATCCAGTAGAGATGCGAGGGCATCGGCAGCGCGCTGGCGGCGCCAATGTAGGTCCAAATATACGGGTCGGTCAGACCCTGCCCCGCCGCCAGGCGATGCGCGGCGTTGAAGTGATAGTAGGCGTCGGTGTAACTCGGCGCGCCGACAATGCCAAACACGATTGCAGCCGCAGCGATCAACGCGAGGAGCGCGAAGAGCCGATCTTGCATGGCGCGACGCATGGTCAGCTACCCGATCTCTACGTCAAGGTTGTCACGACGCAGGTTGCGATACAACGCGACGCAGAACGCGAGCAGCAGCAGCGTGCGGGCCACAATCAGAATGACAAACGGGGTCACCAGACTGCCGGTGATAACACCGCCGGTGTCGCCCGTGCGCACGAAGAGAAAGGGATATTCGACAAACACGGTCACAGTCAGCAGAATGATCGCCAGAATGCCGTCACGGCTGGGGAAGGCCAGCAGCAGCAGCGGGATGATCTGCGCCAGCCACTGCGGGCTCCAGCCCTGCGCCTGAAGGAAGAAGATGAGCAGCGCCACGGCCACGAACGACACCGCACCGCGGTCGTCGCGCCGCCGCGTCGTCAGGAAAATGCCGGCGCCAGCGGCTGCCGCGAGGCCGAGCCGCACCAGCCCCGGGATGACCGCCGGATTGCCCTGCGACCGGTTTGCCGCGTCCGGGTCAAGTCGTTCAGGGACCGGGCCGAAATTACCCGTTGTCATGTTGCCGTCCAGCAGCGCCCAGACCGTCTGGTACGACGCTTTGCTGAACTGCGCCGTCAGAGAAGGCAGCGTCATGGCCACGTTCTGCGCAAACAGCAGCGCATAGACCAGCGCGAACCATCCCAGCACAGTCGCCGTGTAGCGCACCGCAACCCGAGCCGGTCGCATACGCCAGACCGCGCCCAGGATCAGGGCCGGGGTGAACTTGATCAGCATGCCGATGCCGGCCACGACGGCGGAACGCCCATGTCGGCGGTCAAGGAAGGCGGCCAAACCCCACAATAGAAAGAACGCCACCATCGGTTCGAAGTTCCACCAGATCATCACGGCTGGCGCCAGGAGCAGCGCGTAGACCCAGGCCAGCGCCATGCCGGTTCCCAGGTCATACAACTTGCTGCCAATGCGCCGCACCATGAGCAGATTACCGACATCGAAAACCAGCATCAGCAGGCCAAAGGCCATGGCGAATGTACCGTAATCGCGCCCGAACATCTGAAAGAACAGGACGTTCAGAGTGGAGGGAATCGGCGGGAATTCGCTCCACCAGTCGCGAAACGGCAGCAGCCCTTCGCGCGAAAATGCGCCGAGTTGGTAGTATGTGAAATAATCGCCGCCGGCCGTCACCCCGCGCTCGCCGCCGGCCTGAAACAGCGGCATGTAGACCACCACCATCAGCAGGCGGAAGCCGACGAACAGCAGCACCAGCAGACGGAGGTCCATAAAGAGCTGAGCAGCGCGCAGGCCGACATCGCGCTTCGAAGTGGGCGTCACCTCAGGCCTCCCGCGTGAATACTGAGGCAAAGTCGTCGGAGTAGGCCTGACGCCAGCCTGGATCTTCGGCCAGCTGCCGCGCCAGCCCGCTGTGCGTCTCGATCAGCGCCAGGCGAATGTCATACTGCTCAAACAGGTCCCGCCACGAGTCGCCGCCGGTCGCCGCCTGAAGGTAGCGCATCAGCAGGTCGTCGCCGTAGAGGTCGGTGCGCCCATCGACAAAGACCGGATACTCGCGCAGCGCATAGACCAGATACCCACCCCAGTTGTAGCTGTTGAACATCGGGCCTTCGGGCTGGTTCTCCTGGATATACGCCACCGCTTCGACCGGAAGCGACGCTTCCATCGCTTCGTCGACCATGCGCGGCAGCACTACGGAGAGTGTCTTGACGACGGCGGCCAATGCAATGACGGCGATCAGGATGACGTTGATCACAGCCATACGTCCGCTCGAGCGGCGCAGCGGTTTGAGCAGCCAGCCGCGCTCATTGAGGTAGTCATGCAGAAAGAACGTCAGGATCGGCGTGGCGACCACGGCGAAGACGGCGATATTGCGGCCGGCGAGCAAACCCATGAAGGCGGTGCCGCCCACGAGAAAGTACTCTGTCCAGTCCATGCGCCGGCGGCTGACGCCCGCAGCACCGAGCACCCCGAGCAGCAAAAAGACGAAGGGCCACGTCTCGCGACCCTGAAAGTTGGGCGAGTTCCATTCCTGTATGAAGTTGCGCAACGCGCCAATGCCGATCGTCTGGAAAGGCACCGACAGAATATTCAACCCGTTGGGGTTGATCACCAGTGCGGCAGCGGAGATCAGGCCGATCAGAATCAGCTTGCCCAACCCCCTCCATGAGACACGGTTGCCACTCGAATTGAACAGCCGACCCGCGATCTCGCCGGCGATCAGCGCTCCTAGAAAGATAAAGCCGATGGCGAACCCGGCATGCAGATTCCCCCACAACGCCATCAGGGGCGGGTACAGCCAGAGCCGATCGACGCCCCGGTACTTGTAGAGAAAGAGGAGATACAGCGCCGCGGCACTGAGTACGAAGGAGAGCATCTGCGGCCGTGGCGACCAGAAGACCGCCGCTGCCGCTGCGCCGAGGATGATGGCGAAGGCCCGCAAATAGGCGCTTCCCTCGCACATCAGGAAGATGAGAAACATGCCGGCAGTCGCCAGGCCGGCCATATAGACCACCAGCCCGGTCATGCCCCCGATCTGCCAGAAGCCGTAGAGGATGACCTGCGCCCCCCAGCTGTGGTTGATCCACGGCTCCCCTGCACGCGTCGTGGAGAAGGAGTCGGCCGTGATGAATCCTTCGTTCACAATGGTTTCGCCGCTGCGCAGATGCCACCAGGTATCCGTGTCGACCGGGACGCGCGCCGCCAGCGCGAACACCAGCAGAAAGAGGATGATGATGGAGGTCCGCTCGATGGTCAGCCTGCGCAGCATGGCCCTAGACCCCACTGAGTGAGACGATTTTGCGGATCGTTCGGAGCATGATGTTCACGTCCAGGAGCAGCGACTGATGGCGGATATAGTATAGGTCATATTGCAGCTTCACCATCGCATCTACATCGTTCGATCCGTAGTCATAGCGCACCTGCGCCCAGCCGGTCAGGCCAGGCCGCACGACCAGTCGCGTCCGATAAAACGGAATCTGCTCGGTCAGCCGCGCGACGTGCTCCGGCCGCTCCGGCCGCGGTCCGACGATGCTCATGTCGCCGCGCAGCACGTTGATGAGCTGGGGCACTTCGTCGAGACGGCTTTTGCGCATCAGCCGTCCAAAGCGTGTGACCCGGCTGTCACCCTTCTGACTGAAGACTGCACCGGTGACGGCCTCGGCATCGGGGACCATCGAACGCAGCTTGTAGACGGTGAACGGCCGGCCGTGTCGACCGATGCGCTGCTGCAAATAGAAGATTGGGCCGGGCGAATCGACGTACAGGATGAGCGCGATGAGCGGGAAGAGCAAGACGAAGATCGTCATGCCAAACAGGGCCAGAAGCATGTCGAGCAGGCGCTTGATCGGCGGATAAGGGTCAAGGAGACCGTCGGCATTCTTGATTGACAGGAAGACGACGGCCCAGTCGGCGCTGATGTGGCGGATGGGCACACGGCCGGTGATACGCTCGTATTCCAGCGCCATCGGCACGACCGAGATGCCGGCTTCATAGGCGTCCATCACGCCCTGGAAGGACTCGTTGTCCAGTCGCGATGTCTCCGTGACGATGAGCAGACTGATGCGATCGCGCCTTACGAAGTTCATCAGGTCCGCCCCAGTACCCAAGACCGGCACCTCGGCGATCCGCGTGCCGACCTGACTGTTGTCGCCAATGACACCATACAGGTCGTACTCACCCTGCGCTTCGGCCCGAATCGTCTTGACAATCAATTCGGCGGAGGGATCGGCCCCGACGATCATCGTGCGCCGGCGGTCGCTCACCCACCCCACCAGGAACGGGCGGTTGAAACGCCATAGGCCAATGAGAATGAGCGAAGCAGCCCCATAGTAGAGCACGAACAGGCGCGGCAGGGCGCCGATCGGCGCGAGGAAGAAGACCAGCACGTAGACCACCCACGTCTGAAGGGTGATCAGAATGAGACGTTGAAACGTTCGCGGTCGGCTGGCGGCTATCTTGAGGTCGAAGAAGTCATTGGCGCTGGCCAGGAGCAGCCAGATCGCCGACAGAATGATGAACCAGCCGCTGCGAGGCAGGATAAAACTGGCATCAAACGGGTCGCCCGAAACCCCTGTCCAGATGCGCATGGCGATCAGCACAGAGATTAGCACCGCCGCCAGATCGCCCAGGGCCAGCAGGAGCCGGCGCTCGGAGATAGGAAGCTGTGGACGTCGACGTGGCAGCGGCGAGAAAAACATCAGTCTCTCCTCGCGTCGGCGCGGACCCGGAACAAGACCAACAAGCCGAGCAGTGAAACTGTGCTGATTAGCGCCCCCGGCAGGGCCCATACCGGCCCATAGCGGAACTGGACCACGCTCGAACCCGCATCCACCTGAACCGCTCGGAAGGCAAGATTGGCCGTGAATATGGGCGCGGGAGAATCGTTGACCACCGCCGACCAGCCAGGATACTGCGTATCCGCCAGCACCAGCCAGGAATCGCGCTCAGCCTCGACGGCCAGTTCGACAAAGCCGCCATCGTCACGCACTATCTGCACACTGCCCGACACAGGAAGCGGTTCGGCACAGCCCGCGTCGCCAAGGAAATGCACCTGGCCATAGGGGTCCCAGGCAGGGTCCGACAGGCTCGCGCGCAGGGAGTCGTCCGTCGTGTGCCAGCAGGCTGACCGCACCAACCAGGCGCGCGGCGCATCTGCGGCCAGCACGGTCTGCCCTGCCCTATCCATGACCATCCCGGCGCCGGCCGCCTGCACGAGCGCGTCTGAACCGATGCTGTCCAGGAGTTCCATATAGTCGAGATGCAGGCTGGGCTGGAGTGGGTCGAAGTTGTTGAGCACCGACGCATTATCCAGCATGTTCATGTCCGGCAGCAGACTGTCGCGGTACGCCTCCCGGCTTTCGGTCAGCAGACGATAGTCGTCGAAACGCAGGAATTGTTCGTAGCGCACCGCCTCAAGCCGGTCCGGCCGCCAGTAAGCGCGAGTCGCCGTTTCGCGAGGCCGAGGATCGTAGAAATCGGCGTTCGTCGTCGGGTTGGTGCCCCATGATGCGTAGACCAGGTCTGCCGCCAGCACCAACAGGACGAGTACTCCCCAGCGCGAATGCTTCGGCGAGTCCGGGGCAGGCTGTGAAAGTGTCAGAAATGCCGACGCCATCGAAAGCAGGCCGACGCTGATCACCGCGCGGGCGAGCAGGTTGACCGCCGGAATCGCCGACGGCGCCAGGAGCTGCATCCCAAAGACCAGGATGACGGCGATGGCGGCCCCGGCGAACAGGCGCGTCGACCATCGCCGCGTCAGCCGGCCCCGCCACCAGAAGGATGCGCCGATTCCGCCGAGGATGCTCAGTCCGGTGACCGTCCAGAGATGCCAGCGAACCGGCGCCTGAAAAGCGTCGAAGGTTGGGACGTTTTTGAAGAGGAATGGGAAGACCGGTGTGTTGACCCCGCGCCGGGGCATAGCTGAGATTCATGGCGAAGTCGAAGCTCACCCCATCGGAGCGCTGGGACTGCCCCAGCAGTTCTGCCGTGCCCATCAGTTGAAGCACGGCAATGCCCAGGCCCAGAAGCAGTCCGGCCAGTGCAGCGGCGATCCCGAACGGACGGCGGGGCGCCTGGAGGATCTGAACGATCAAGGTGAACAATCCGGTGAGCAGCAGGGTGTACCAGGCCGTCTGCGCGTGGCCGGCCAGCAGCAAAAGGGCCGTGAAGATGGCCATCCAACCGATGCGGCGTGGAGTCACCTGTTCAATCAACCGGACCGACATCCACAGCAGCCAGGGAAGCCAGGCGGCGGCCTCGACCATCGGGAATGTTCCGGCGCGCGCCACCAGATAGCCTGAAAGCCCAAAGGCCAGCGTAGAGACGCCGCGCCCCAGCGACGGAATGCCGAGCGCACCGGTCAGGGTCCACATGCCGATGCCGGCAATAAACAGATGCGCGACGGCGGTGAGGCTCATCATCCGTGCCGCGGGAAGGATCAATCCCGGCCAGTTCAGCGGATAAAGTAGCGCGGACTGGTAGTTGGCCAGCAGCGGCGCACCCGCGCCATTCAGGCTGGTCCACCAGGGAAGCTGCCCCGCACGCAGCAGGTCAATGGCTTCGATGCGCCAGGGTATAAACTGGAGCGAGGGCAGCCCCCAGAACAGCACCTCTCCCAGCAGGAGCCGGTGAAAAAGCACAGCCAGCGCCGCCAGGAGAATGCCCCATGAGATCAGACGACTGCGTAACATCAACGCCCCATTCGTAAGGCTAAAAAGTAAGCGGCAAGCACCACCATGAAGGCGACTCCGCTCACAGCAGCCGACAGGATCGTGAGCTTGTTGTTGGCGTCGACCGCCTCTGCATCCGGCAGACCCGGCCAATCCGCCGGCCAGGCTGGAACGGTTGTATCGAGCTTGGCCGCCGGCGGAACTCGGACGGCATAGAGATAGCCGGCGTCGAGCTGTGTGCGCAACTCCAGTCCGTCGATTGTGAGCGGATAGGCGGAAACAAGGTGCGTCACCCCCCATCGGGCCAGAACGTCCAGCTGCGGCACAGCGCTTCGGTTGGCGTTTTCGATCGTATCGCCTTCAACGCCCGTCAGCGGCGGCTGCACCACGCTGTATCCCCCATCCTCCACACCACCGCCCCGCTGGATTGCCTCGGCAACGGTCGCAATCTGGAAAGGATCCACACCGCCAAACAGACGCAGATCGTAAAGCGCCGCCGTCTGCTGTTCAAGCGTGTATGTTGGTGAGTAGATGCGTCCCGGCGACTCGGCCAGAAGCGACTCGGCAAGCTGGATCTGCGCAGGGTTCATCCATTCGTCCTGCCCGCGCCACACCATCCAATGATGGCCGAAAAAGACAAGATCGGCCAGCACGCAGACGACCACCAGCGCAGACAACCGTCCGGCGCTCAGCAGCGCCCCTCTCGCCATCGCCGCCAGGCAGACCAGGCTGCCGGTCAGAAATCCGACCGCCATGCCGCGAGGGAATCCGGAAGCAGGGTCGGAGGCGCCCGTCAGCAAAATGAACAGGCCTCCGATCAGCAGCGCGACACTCAGGACCAACATGCCCAGATTGCGCCCACGCGATCGGCTCTCCATCAGCGATTGAAGGCCGAAGCCGGCCAGCAGCGGCAGGACCAGCGCGACGATCAGCCAGGCGCGCGACGGGACGCGGAACCAGAGCAGCGGCGGAAAGACCCGGGTGAGGAATGTCCACAACCCGCCGTTCTCGCCAAGCGCATAGACACCTGCGATGAGCGCCACAGCCGCCCAGAACGCCAGACGGCGGGGCTGCCGGACCAGAGCGATAGCCGCCAGAATCAGCACAGGCAGACCCACGTAGGAGAGAGTCTCCAGGTTGCCCGACTGCGGCGCAAAGATCAGCCCGAGCAGATGCGCCGGCTGCATGGCGAAGACGCCCGCCTCACCGGAAGTCAGGCCGCTCCGCGAAAGCGTCGGCATCCATGCCAGCAGCGGCAGCACAACCGACAGGATCATCAGCAGCGCGACCACTCCGGCAGCCGCCACAGCGGACATACGCCGAACGGTAATGTGGCCGCGGAGCAGGATCAGCGCGTACACCGCGCCCAGCGCCAGCCCAAACAGGCTCACTCGGAGATCGGCAAGGATCAACAGGCCGCCGGCGAGCGCCGCCTGGAGCACCGTGGAGATGCGCCTGTTGTCCTCTGCCACAAGCAGCCGAATGCTGACCATCAGCCAGGGCAGCCAGGCCAGGGCATACACCACGTCAAGATGCCCGGCCCCGGTGTGAGCGATCAGCCGGGGCGAAAGCATATAGGCGGCTCCGGCGACGACAGCCGCTTCCAGGCGAAGCCCTTCGGAGCGCGACCACCGAAACATCCCCAGGCCGGCCACTGCGAGATGTGCGACCAGCAGGGCATTCAGGTGCAGCAGCGGTGGCACAATGCCCGCAAGCCACTGCGGAGGATAAGCCGTCTTGTTCAGCGGATTCGCGGCAAAGGGGTGCCCGGCGAAGATCGTCTCGTGCCACACGGGAAGCCCCTGCCCCGCCTGAACCGACCGATACAGGTGTAGAGCAGCCGGAAAGTGAGTGGTCACGGCGTCCGAGAAGCGCTGCCCCGGAGAATAAGGCAGCCCATCGAAGCGAAGGCCGGACCAAATCAGCAGGATGACCAACCCGGCAACTGGCGCGAAGAGGACGGCTCGTCGAAGGCCTGGCAAGATCACGCTCGAGTGTGGTTCAGGAGGCCGCGATGTTCATGGTACATATACGGCCACACTGTTGGTACGGGCAGCAAGCTGCATCGAATCGATGCACGACGTATCGCCCAAAGCCAGTTCTTCCGGGCCGACGATGACAAACCGCACATCGTAAGTGTCGAGTAACGTGCGACAGTCCGCTCCAGATGCGAACCAGGCACGAACAGCGGCTTCCTTGGCAGCGGCGTCCAGCGTTTCGTAGGGATGCCCGTAGACAACGCGGCTGCCCACCCAGCCTGGCACCCACGCGCTGACCACAGGCGATGCCAGAACGACATCTTCAGGTTCGGTTCGCTCCCGCATCCAACTGAAGGTCGCGGCATAGTCCTCTTCAAGAAAGATCCCAATCGCCGCATCGGGCGATCCGGTCATTGAGGGAAGTGCCGGGATGAACAGGACCAACAAGGGGCTGAAGGCCATGACCGCCGCACCGAGGACGATTGCGCCGCCGCGCCAGCGCGGGCTGATGAGGCGGTACCACACATCCTCGACGGCGCGCGTTGCGAAATAGGCGATCGGGATCATGAGGCCAACGGCGAAGCGCCGCTGTGTGTTGGTCGGCAGGTAGATCGAGATGAGGAAAGCAACCAACCAGAGCAGCATGAGCCAGTCACCGTCACGTTCGAAGCGCCGTGCCGCCCGCCAGATCGCCGGAATGGCAAGAAGAAGCGGCAGCGCAAAGCCGAGCAGAAACGTGAGCAGATCCGGCGCCAGAGTGACATTCTGGGCATTCCAAGTCGCCATCGCCGGATTGAAGCGAACCGTGACAGCATAGTAGATGGCAAACGGCAGCGCGGGCAGACCGATCGCGAGGAGCCAGCGCAGCGCCCGAGGCGCCATGTTGTTCCGGCGAATCACCAGCAGGGCGGTGTACAGCGCGAGCGATCCTCCAATGGGCACCAGCGCCTGAGGATACAGAATTGCGAGCGACAGGCTCAGGAGCGAGGCCACCGGCAGACCGCTGCGCAGCACAGTCAGGTGACTGCTGCCCGGGCGCATGGCCGCGATGAGCAGCCCCGAGAGCAGCGCCAGACAGGCAATGGTCAGCGGGAAATGCACATTGACCATAGTGCTGAAGAATGGGAAAGCTTCGGGCAGCAGCGCGAAATCCGGGTACTGGTCGCTGCCCGTCAACAAACCAAACAACCAGCCGAACCCCGATCCGAGTACGACGAGCACGAAGAAGTTTCGCCGGGTACGCACGCGCGCCCACACGATGGCGGCAAACTGGTATAGCGCGCCATACATGATCAGCGCCGCGCCCAGGCGGGCAATATGAAATACCGTGATCATTGGCAGTGTGGTGACGCGCGCTATGTGCCCCAGCAGAAGATAGAAGACCTGAATAAACGCCCCGGCATGATCTTCCGGCGTATGCTGGAAACGCATCAGCCAGCCGCCTTCATAGCCAATATTCATTTTGGAGAGATAGGTCGCCCCATCGCGGTAGTTGTGGAGCACGCCCATGAACTGCCAGTTCTCGGTGCCACGCAGCGCCACCCAGATCAGCGGCGCGAAAACCAGGAGAGCAAGCACACACGCGGCGAAGACGAGCCAGCGCATCTCACCCGGGGTGATAAAACTTGTCTCCGATGTTTTGATCGTCTGCGCCCCAAGCGGGCCTGTCGAAATCTGGCGTCGCGACGAATTCAGCATCTCAGGCTCGATGATCTTCATATTCCGACGATTATCGTATTGTATCCACAGTTTTGACGCAAACTGGATCGAGATTCGTTCTGGAATTGTCAGGGCCTGTGCACGCGAATCCCCAATCCACGTAAAATTGGGTATAGTCCAAAATTAAAGTCAGTGTCCACGGGATGCGTCCAGAGGATGCGTTTAGCAAGAATGTGAGCGAGCGATGGGGTTCGACGTAGAGAATTTCGGCGCTGGGGTGGCGGTGGGGTGGGCAACCGCCTACGGAGTCTATCGTGCACGGCATGCCATTCGCAGCGTTGTCGAGTCGGCCGGGCGAGGCGCACAGCGCGTCCAGTACTCGGCCACGCGCAGCGCGGACAGCCGCTATATTCACGATCTGATCGAGCAGTGCGAGACCGGCCATCTGGCGGGAAGATTCACCAGGCTCAGCGAAGTAGTGGTCGAGCCGCGCTTCCTTCCGCCAGATGTGTTCGCGGTGCCGCCGGATGACGAACCCTACCCTTCCCCATACCGGATCGTCCCCAATATCCCGGACCATCCGTATCTGCAAGCGCCTTTCAGCCTGGAGACTCTCTCCATCAACGACCTCGCGACCGGCAGCAACCGCATTGCGCTGCTCGGCCTGCCCGGAAGCGGTCGGACCACCGCGCTGCTGACCATCGCTTTGCACAGCCTGGGCCGCGTCAAATTTCGCGCCACCCCCGACTCGGTACAGCAGCGACTGGACTCCGAAGAAGCCAAGCTGGCCGAAAAGGAACGCGCGGTCCGAATCAAAGAGCGCATCCTGATGGAGGAACGCGCCAAGGAACGCCTGGAGAGTGAGATCGGCACATCCTACGAGTCGACTCAAAAGGTGGAGGATGCGCAGGATCTCGTTCCACTCTTCAACCGGCTCATGCCCGTCTACGTTCACTTCGCCGACCTGAATCTCGCCTCCGGTGAATACAGCGGCGTGACCGACCCGTCCGAGCCAATCGTCAAGGCGATTCAAGCGACCGTGCGCCGCGTCACGGCCAGCACGATTCCGCGCAACTTCTACAAACGTATCCCGAGCGGTCAGGTTCTTCTGCTCCTCGATGGCTTCGACGAACTCCAGGAAGAAGAGCAGACGGCGGCCCTGGACTGGGTTCGCGCCTTCACAGAGCTCTACCCGCAGAACTTCGTCATTATGGTCGGGCCAGCCACCGGCTACTCGCAGATCACCCGACTCGGGTTCGTTCCGGTATTCCTACGCCCCTGGAGCGATCTCGATGCGGATGCTCTGGCTGCGCGTGTCAAGGACTCATGGAGCAAACTCGGCAAGGGTCGGCGCCGCTCACCCGATGACGAGATGCTCCAGCGCGCGCGGGCCAATAACCGCGCGCTGGCCACCAGTGAAGCGTTCCTGAAAATCTGGACCAACTTCGCCGATGACGCCGACATGATAGGGGTGGCCGGCTGGTATCGCGCGTATCTTAAGCGGGTGCTGCAGAAAGCCGACGAACAAATCGACGCGCTAGCGCAGTTGGCGGCCCTTCAACTCGATGAAGGCTTCGTCTCCGCAGCCCGTCTGCAAGCTTTGGCCGGCATCAGCTCGACTCAGGAAACGCCAGAGCCGGCGGCGCGGTCTGCCCTGGAGCCGCCCACGGCAGGCGCGTCGAACGGCGAAAGCGCAGCGGCCAGCCAGGAGGACAAAGAGAAGAAAGACAGCGAGACAACAAGCGCACAAGGCAAGCTGCTGGGCACGCTTCGCCGCGCCGGTTTGCTGGTGCGCTTCCGCGGCGACCGCTACCGTTTTCGCTCCTCGATGCTGGCATCCTATCTCGCCAGCCAGACTCTGAAATCGGCTTCGCTGGAAACCCTGCGCAGCAAGACCGACATGCCCAGTTGGAACACGGCTATCGCCTACAGCGCACTCAGCCGGCCACTGGACGATCTGGTCAAGGGGTTGATGAAGGCGCCGCCCGATCTCTTGAACGAGCAGCTCATTCGCATGGGCCGCTGGCTGGCTTATGCACCGAGCGATGTGAAGTGGCGCGGCGTCGTGCTCAATGCGCTGGGCGTGCAGTTCGTCGCCCCCAGCCAGTACGAGGTCGTGCGGGAACGCACTGCCGCCGCGCTCATCGACAGCCGAGATAACAACATTCTGCTGGTCTTCCGGCGCGCGGTCCGCAATGCATATCCCGATATCCGCCGTCTGGCCTGCCTGGCTATGGGTGCGCTTGGCGACCCCGAGGGCCTGCGCGACCTGAAGCCGCTCATCAACGATCACGACGCCGGCGTTCAACTGGCAGCGGGCATGGCGCTCGGCGCAGTCGGCAGCGACGAGGCGCTCGAGACGATGGTCATCGCGCTGACCACTGGCAGCGAGCAGCTCCGACAGGCGATGGCAGAAGCATTCGCTGCGCTGCCGGAAGAAGGATTCCCAACCCTCTACGATGCCATCCGCCACGACGACCTGATGCTGCGCCGTGCGGCCGTTTATGGACTGCGGCGGATCTCGTCAACCTGGGCGCTGGTCGAAATCTACCGCGCCTTCCTGGAAGACGAGCAGTGGTATGTACGTTCCGCGGCGCAGCAGGCGTTCACCGAGCTTCAGTATGGGCGCACTACCAGCATGACCACGCCCTATCCCAAACCAGAATCGATTGAATGGTTAAACGCCTGGGCTGCGCAGCGTGGAGAGGCTCTGCCTCCCGGTGAGGGTGCAGCACAGATGCTGCTGCGCGCCTTGCAGGAAGGCGATGCCACCGTGCGCCGGCTGGCTGCGCGTGACATCGGTCAATTGATGATGATCGACATGATCAAGCCGCTGTACAGCGCGCTGCGAGACGCGCGCGACGAGGTCCGCTCGGCAGCGCACCACGCCCTGACGGAGTTCCAGCTTCAGCTCGGACAGCCGCTGCCAGCGCCGGTCTAGACCAAGCGCGTTCTGAGGCGACTGTACCTCAGGACGCCGGTTCTTCAGTTGCTTCTTCGACCACCCCAGCAACAGCTTCCGTCGCCTCGGCGCCTGGAAGCTGTTCGTTTTCCACATCGCACAGCATGACCCGGTCGATATCCGTGTGGAAGACGTACTCCTGCTCACCCGCGCTGAGTACGATACGGTAACCGTCGATCTCTAGAGGAACATACGAAGAGTCCGGAAGCGGGCAGTTCAGACTGCTGTCTGTCCACACGACCGAACGAATTTCCTCCAGTTGGATGCGGCGGGTCGGCAGATCGGTTGCGCGGCGAATTTCTTCCTGGGCGAGTCGCACCAGTTCGGCGGCTATAGGATCGCGCTCCACGAGAGCCAGGCCAGCCTCCTCGACACCTTCCGGCGCAGGCGTTCGAGTAAATGAACCACTGCCGGAAGCCGAAGCTGTGGCCAGATCCTGCGGCGCCGGCAGATTCGATTCAGTTGGAGTCGCGGTCGGCGGCAGCGGTGTAAGCGTCAAGGTTGGCGCGATCAGCGTGGAGGTCGCGACAGACGCGGTGGGCGTCTGCTCCGTCGTTGAACACGCCATCAAAGTCAGAAGCAGCAGGAGACCAATGCCAAGGCGCATGATGTTAGGTCACATTCAGCGCTTCGTTCACCTGCTGACTGGAAACCCCTTCGATGCTGATGATTTTCTCGCGCCCACCAGCGCCGGCGACAATCTCGATCTGGCCCGCGGGAACACCGATCACCTGTGCCAGAAACGCGATCAACTCGGCATTGGCAGCAGGATCTCCTGCCGGCGACGCCATCAGCCGAACCTTGACGATGCGAATGCCGCCTTCGTCCTGGACGCCCGCGAGTTCCGTCTTCTCCGCCTGCGTCACGACACGGACATTGATGGCAGATCCGCCTCTTGCATCCGTGATCTCGAATTTCCGGTTCGCAGCCATGCGCGCAACCCCTCGATTAGGCCATCATATCTGGCGAAATCTTAGCACCATGTCGATCAACGGACAACCGCACCGGACAAAGCTGCCCAGTCGCTAGATGAGCCGTTGAATGAGGGTGATCGCCAGGATGACGATCAGCGGGCTGAGGTCCAGCGGCATGGGCGGCAGCGCATTGCGAATCGGCTTGAGCACCGGTTCCGTTGCGGTATAGATGAAGCGCACCACCTGATCGACGGTTGGATTCGAGCGGTCGAGCGGAATCCAGCTCAGCAGCACGTTCGCAAAGATCAGCAGGAGATAGAGAGACAGCAGCATGTCGATGAGTGAAGTGATGGAATTCATGTGTTTGAGACCGTTCTTTCGCCAAAAATTGCCCGTCCAATGCGAACCATCGTCGCCCCTTCTTCGACCGCGACAGGGTAGTCGTCGGTCATGCCCATACTCAGGTCCGGCAGATGTAGGCCCGTCTGCCGGGAGAGCTGCTCGCGAAGCGCCGCCAGTTCCGTGAAGACTGGCCTCGCTTCTTCCGCATTTTCCACAATGGGCGCCATGGTCATCAAGCCCCGCACGCGCAGGGCCGGCAGCGCGCCTATCTGCTCAATCGACCACGCCAACGCGTCGCATACCGCAGCGTCCGTCCTCCAGGCTGCGGCCGCTAAGCCGGCTTTGCTCGCCTCCCCAGAGACATTGATCTCCAGCAGAATATCCAGCGTGCGGCCGGATTCGACCACCGAACGAGACAGTCTCTCAGCCAGCTTGACCGAGTCGACCGAATGGACCCAGTGAAACAGTGGCGCGGCATCCCTGGCCTTGCGCGACTGGAGGTGCCCGATCATGTGCCATATCACCGGTCGATCGGCGGCGGCTGTGACCAATGGGATCTTGATGGCAGACTCTTCTACGCGGTTCTCGCCGAAATGTTGCAAACCCGCAGCCAGCGCTTCAAGCACCGCCTCGGCCGAATGCGTCTTGCTGACGGCGATCAGCGTGACCTCGTCCGCCGACCGCCCCACCCTGGCACAGGCGGCGGCGATCTTCTCTTGAGTGATTGCGATCCGTTCAGCGATGGTCATAGACACAAGACCGCTCCGAATCTTCCGGTGCGCCCCTTTTCCGCGCGATGCGAGAAAAACTCGTCGGTGTGCTCAGCGGTGCACAGGCCAGCCACCTCGATCTCGGCCACGCCGGCGCCCTCCAGGTCCAGTCGGTTCGCCGACCAGAGATCCAGATAGGCCGTGCCATCGGTAGGAGAGCGCCGCACCAGCCCCTCGGTTGTGCCGAACTGCCGCTGAACCGCCTCCACCACTTCTTCGCCAACCTGATAGCGCTCCGGACCGATGCTCGGCCCGATAACCGCGCGAATATCGCTCGGCTGGACGCCAAAACTGTCACGCATCACACGGACGACCGCGGAGGCCACTCCCTGGACGGTGCCACGCCACCCGGCATGGGCCATCGCGATCACCTGGCGTGCTGGCGCGTAATACAAGATGGGGGTACAGTCTGCGAAGCGCATCGACAAAGGCACGTCTGGGTCGCCGGTCACCAGCGCATCGGCGTGTGCCAACCAGCGACGGCCGCTCACCGGACGACGCGCGATGACGACATCGGCGCTGTGTACTTGCCACACCGTGCACGCCCGCTGATCGTCGACGCCGAGCACCTCATACATTTTCAGATGGTTCTGCCGCACGGCGCGCGGGTCATCGCCGACATTTCCGCCCAGATTGAGGGAATGAAATGGCGCCGCGCTGACCCCGCCCCGGCGGGTGAAGACTCCGTGACGGAGATCGTCCAGAAGGGCGGAACGGTAATAGACCACACCCTGATTTTCGTGTCGTTGCAACGTGAGATCGCCCTGATACAAGTCCATCATGCTTCCAGGATTATACCTGAAGCCTTGAGCACAGTTTGGCGGCTTGACCAGACTCGCTATACTTCTATTTCAAGAACACACTATACTGATCAGATACCGGATATAACGCTCTGCAGCTCACGTCGAAATTCGACAGCGCGTTAGAAAGGAGATACGGGACACGGTCGTCGTGCCCATACGTCAATGTGACGATACAGTAATGTGCCGATGGTCTGTACCGTAACTTTGTCGATGACAACATCCAACAACGGATATGAAAACGATTCAGAGCGAATCAGGGTCCTGGTGGTCGATGACCATCCCCTCTTTCGTGACGGTTTGCAGAAAACACTGGACATGGAGGATGATATCGTCGTCGTCGGCCAGTGTAGTGACGGGGAAGCAGCCCTGGAATTGGCCAGGCAGCTTACCCCGGATGTCATTGTCTTAGACGTCAATCTCCCCTCGATGAACGGTCTGCTGGTGGCGAGGCATCTGCGCGCAAGCCGCACGGACATCGCTATCGTGGTGCTCACGGCCTACCACGACAATCAGCAGCTCGTGCATGCCATGCGTTCTGGCGCGTCAGCGTACTGCCCCAAGGACATTATGCCGGATGAATTGGTGCACATCATCCGGGTCGTCGCCGATGGTTTCTACGTGGTGGCCGACAGGACACTGACCGTTCACGAGATTGCGGCATGGCTGACGGCCGAGATCGAGCGGCTGGGCGGCTCGTACATCGTAGACGCTGACGAACACTTTATCCCCCTCAGCCCGCGTGAAATGGAGATTCTCCAGTTTGTCACAAACGGCATGAGCAATAAGGAAATCGCCTACCGACTGCGAATCAGCCAGCAGACGGTCAAGAATCATATGACCTCGATCCTCAAGAAACTCAATGTTGAAGACCGGACGCAGGCCGCTGTGACCGCTCTGCGCCATGGGTGGGTACGACTGGATATGAAGGATTAAACCATCATGCTGGATAGAGAGTTTCGCGCCGACCCGCGCGCTCGCGACGAACTGGTCAACGTGCTGACACAGGAAGTGAAACGAATTCGCGACAAGATGTCCGAATTCAAGGTGCAGATCGAGCAGACACAGACCATCGTCGAACGCGAACAGACGCGCAACAACGACATCATCACCGAACTGCGCGCCGTTCAGGACAACATCGAGACGGTGCCGCGGCAGGACATTCGCCAGCGCTATGACGAGGCCCTCGAAGCGCGCTATCGTCTGCTAACGATGCGCGGCCAGCTCGATAAGTTCATCGGCATGCGCGAACAGCTTGAAACCGAACTGTCGCTGCTTCGCGACATTCTGAACCGGCTTCAGGGAATCGAAGCGCTGCCGGCCGGCACGGGCGTGGTTGAGGCAGAGACGACCGAGGGCGGACGCGCCAATTTCAACATCGTCCGCATCATACAGGCGCAGGAAGAAGAGCGACAGCGACTCGCCCGGCAGATGCATGATGGCCCGGCGCAGTCGATGACCAACTTCATCCTTCAGGCGGAAATCTGCCAGAAGCTCTTTGACCGCAATCCAGCGCGCGCCGCCGAAGAGCTGGATAGTCTGAAGAACTCCGCCAACGTCACTTTCCGAAAAATTCGTGAATTTATCTTCGATTTGCGACCCATGATGTTGGATGATCTCGGCGTCGTTCCGACCGTACGCCGCTATGTCGACTCGTTCAAAGAAAAGAACGACATCGAGGTCAAAGTGGAAATCTTCGGGGACGAGCGTCGTCTCCAGACTCATCGTGAGGTGCTGATTTTCCGCACAATTCAGGAACTCATGGCGCTTGCGAGAGACTACGCGAACCCTGAACACCTCACCCTTCGGCTCGATATCGGGACCAACGCCGCCAAGATCTTCATTCAGGACGACGGGCGTGGCTTCGATGCCGAGGCAGCGTTCTCGTCGGAGGAAGGCAGCCACGACCCGCGTGTCCCCAGCCTGATCACGCTACGCGAGAAGTTCGACCTCGTGCGCGGCTCTCTGAGTGTCGAGAGCGGCGAGAACGAGGGGACAACCATTCGCGTTGAACTACCGCTTGTGGACTGATCGGTTGTGTGTTCAGTAGCCTGGCAGCCTAACCTTTAGGCTTGTGGATTGAAATGTCGGTTAGACTTTCCGAACAGGACGTTAGCCCTGTTTCGGATTTGTCAGAATCGAAATACACTTAATCGCAGCTAAGTACTATCATCCGGGTGAAAACTGCTTGCGATAGCACAATACCGCAACAGGAGATGCGCTCTCACACCGGCACCCACGGGAGGACTTATGGGACGTTTGCGAATCTTTCTGATCATCGCCATCCTGATCGTTGTCGCGGCAGTCGTAGTGGTTCTGGTGCTGCCAACCCTAAATCAGCAGCCGCCACCCGCTACAGATCAAACGTCTGGCGTCGCTCAGGCACCCACGACGGCGCCGTCCGAACCGGAGTCGACGCCGCTGCCGACCGCAACACCGATCATCTTCGTCGATCTGGTCATCGCCGTTCAGGAACTGCCACGCGGCATCATCATCCCTCCCAACGCCGTTGCCGTGCGCCCGTGGCCGCAGGATGCCGCCCCCTTCAACGCCGTGACCGACCCTGCGGATGTCATCGGTAAGCGCGCTCGTACGGACATCTTCCGTGAACAACCGATCCTGTCGAACATGGTGGTGGAAGACCTGACCAGCGCCGCGCGCGTTGGCTCGGATGCTGCGGCCGTTCTGCCGACTGGCCTGGTCGCCGTCTCTCTGCCCATCGACCGACTGACCAGCGTGGCCTACGCCCCGCAGGATGGCGATCGTGTCGACCTGATCATCTCCCTGCTCTATGTCGATGTGGACGAGGCATTCCAGAGTGTCACGCCGAACCGCATCACCCTCTTCCGCATCACCGATGACGGCATTGAACTCCTGGAAGGCATTGAGGGGCGCGTGGACTCGACGCAGCTCGGACCGGTCATTGTCGGCCCCTCCGAGCGTCAGCGCCCGCGACTGGTGACACAGCGCACCATTCAGGATGCGCTGGTGGTCCACGTCGGCAACTTCCCGCCCAACGGCCGATTCATCGGCGTGCCGCCGACCCCGACGCCTGTCCCGGTCGAAGGTGAAGAAGGTCAGGGCGGCACCCCGCCACCGCCGACGCCGACGCCGCCGCGTCCCGACATCATCACCCTGGGTGTTACGCCTCAGGAAGCGGTCGTGATCACGTGGCTGATCGAAGCACAGGTGCCGGTGACGCTGGCGCTGCGTTCCGCGCAGGACACGTCACGCACCAGCACGACCGAGGTCACGCTCGATTATCTGATGGCGCAATACGGTATCACACTGCCGGGCAAGCGTCCGTACGCTATCGAGCCTGCCATCCGCAGTATTCGCCAGTTAGTTGCCGACCGGGTAATCGACCTCAGCGCCAACACGAACTAACCAACAGTAGGCAGCAGTCCGGATAGACAGGTCCAAGTGAAGCCATGCAGAACCGACAGGGTGGACAAAGCGTAATCCAGGTCTTGATCGTGGATGACATCGCTGAAACGCGTGAGAACATCAAGAAGCTTCTCGCGTTCGAAGAGCAGGAGTTCCGGGTTGTTGGGTCTGTGGGCACGGGTCGTGAAGCGATAAAGGCCGCGATTGAAACGCGGCCTGACATCGTCATCATGGACATCAATATGCCGGACATGGATGGCATCACGGCGACTGGAGAAATCAGCAAGCGCGTGCCCACCGCCGCAGTCATCATGATGTCGGTCCAGACGGACGCCGACTACATGAAAAAAGCGATGCAGGCCGGCGCGCGTCAGTTCCTCGGCAAGCCGATCGACACCGATGAGCTGTACAGCACCATCCGGGCCGTCTACAACAGCTATAAGCCATTCCGCGATCAGGCGGCCGCAATGCAGGATATGCCGGTCGATGTTCGTAAGCCGCAGGCTCCCATCGGCGAGCCAGGAACACGGGCAGGCCATGTCATCGTCGTCTACAGTGCCCAGGGCGGGAGTGGATGCACTACCATTGCAACCAATCTCGCCTCGGGTCTGATGAAGAAGAACGTTCGCGTTCTCCTGGTCGACGCCAACCTGCAGTTCGGCGACGTGGGCGTTTTCCTTAAGCTGCAATCACAGTCGACCCTGATTGACCTGGTCGGTAAGATCGAGGACCTCGACACCGATTTCTTCGACAGCGTCGTGGCGACGCATGACAGTGGCCTGAAGGTTCTGCTTGGACCGCTTCGTCCTGAGTTCGCCGAGGAAGTCGAGGCCGTGCCGCAGGCTGTGTCGCGCATGGTCGAAAAAATCGCCGACGGTTACGACTATGTGGTGATCGACACCAGCCGCCGCGTCGACGAGCATCTGCTGTCCCTGACTGACATTGCCAGCAAAGTGCTCCTGGTCTTCAACCCGACGCTGGCCGGCATCAAGAACACCAAGTTCGTCATCGAGCTGTTTGATCGCTTGAACTATCCGCCGGAAAAATCACTGCTGGTGCTGAATCGCGTCGAAGACGAGCGCAGCCGGCAGCGAGTCACGATTGCAACTGAGCAGATCGAACGCTTCCTGAAAAAGCAGGTTTTCGCCAAGATCCCCGACGCAGAACGTGAAGTCCTGGGGGCGGTGATGAAGGGTGTGCCTATTGTCGCCTCGCGCGACCGGAGCAAGTCGCCGGTCAAGGAGTTTGTGGACCTGGCGGACCATATGGCAACCCTCCTGATGGGCGCGGCGGCAGAACATGACAGCAGCGAGTCCGAGGAACGCAAGCCGCAACAGAAGAAGGCGGGCCTTGGCTTGCTGGGCAGGAACTGATTGACGTCAGTCGCACTATGCATGTACTGTAAGAGCAAGACCGATAATCGGAGACTCAGAGCATGTCACTGCTAAAGCGTATCGAAAAAGGCGGGGGTGCGTCCGGTGGCGGCGGGAATGACGGCCAACAGGGTGGTGGCAGCCCTGCGGGAGGCGCCAGCGGGTTTGATGCTCCTTCGGGGGCAGAGTTTACGCAGGAGGAGTCGTCGCGCCTTTCGGCGATGCGCAACCGCAACCAGCAGGTAATGGGTCGCCCGCAGCCGCGCGAGAACGCCTATGTCGACCTGAAGTCGCGCGTGCAGACCCGTCTGCTGTCCGAACTGGATCAATCAACCGATCTGTCGCGAAAGACCGAAGTTCGCGCGCATATCGAAGAGCTGTTCAACGCTATTCTGGCCGAAGAGAGCATGGTTCTCGCCAGGCAGGAGCGTCAACGCCTGTTCGAGACGATCGTCGCCGAGATTATGGGTTTCGGCCCGCTCGAGCCGCTGCTGGCCGATGAGACCATCACTGAGATTATGGTGAATGGGCCGAAGAACATCTTCATCGAACGAAAAGGTACGATCACCCGTGCCAATGTGAGCTTTGAAGATGACGATCACGTGCTGCGCATTCTCGACCGAATTGTTGCGCCGCTCGGCCGCCGCATTGACGAGAGCTCGCCGATGGTCGACGCCCGCCTTCCCGATGGGTCGCGTGTGAACGCCGTCATTCGACCGGTGTCGCTGGTCGGCCCCACTATCACCATCCGAAAATTCTTCAAGAAACCACTGACCGTTGAAGACCTGATTCGCTTCGGCACGCTCACCAAAGAGATCGTCGAATTCCTGCGCGCGTGCATTATTTCGCGCCTGAACATCATCGTCTCCGGAGGCACAGGCTCAGGGAAAACGACGCTGCTCAACATCCTGTCGGGGTTCATCCCGAACAACGAGCGCATCGTCACCATCGAGAACGCCGCCGAGCTCCAGCTTCGCCAGGAGCACGTGGTCACTCTGGAGAGCCGCCCGGCCAACATTGAAGGTCGCGGTGCCGTTTCCATTCAGGATCTGGTGGTGAACTCCCTGCGTATGCGTCCTGACCGCATCATCGTTGGCGAGTGCCGTTCGGGCGAAGCGCTGGACATGCTGCAAGCGATGAACACCGGCCACGACGGCTCGATGACGACGGCGCACTCCAACAGCCCGCGCGATACGCTGGCCCGTCTGGAGGTCATGTGCCTGATGGCCGGCATGGACCTGCCCGTTCGCGCTATTCGCGAGCAGGTGGCGAGCGCACTCGACCTCATCGCCCATGAGGAGCGCCTGCGCGACGGTTCGCGCAAGGTGGTCAAGATCACCGAGGTGCAGGGCATGGAAGGCGATATGATCACCATGTCCGATATCTTCGAGTTCGAGCAGATCGGCGTCGAAGCAGGACGCATCATCGGACGCATTCGGCCCACAGGCATCCGACCCAAGTTCACCGACCGTATCGAAGCTGCGGGCATCTACCTGCCGCCGTCGGTCTTCGGCCTTGGGAAATCCTACTAATCGCCATCGTCAGCCGCGGCGAACTGTCCGCCTGCGCGAGCGTATGCGCAGGCGTTGGGCGACATCGAGGAGAGGTTAAGGCATGGATCCAATCATCATCATTGCTATTGCGGTGGTCGCGGCAGTAGGCGTTATCGTCTACGGAGTGGTCAGCGTTCGCAGTGAGCGCGACATCATCGAGGAGCGTCTCGGACGCTACGATGAGCAGAACCAGTCGTTCCTGCAACTGGACGAGATTGTCGCCGAAGGTGCCGAGGAGGTTCAGCTCAAGGACAGTGTCCTGCGCGACCGCCTTGACAACTTGTTTTCCGAACGGAGTTTTGGCAAGCGCTGGCGATCACAGCTTTCACGCGCCGACCTCAAACTGACGGTATCTGAGTACGCCGCGCTGCATGTGTTCAGCACTTTTGGCTTCTTCGGCGCGGGGTATTTCGTCCTGTTCGGCCAGCAGCTTGCGCCTGCCCTTCTGGCAGGGTTTGTCGGCTTTTTCGCGCCGCGCATCTATGTTTCCCGCATCACGTCCACACGATTGATCCGTTTCGAGAATCAACTTCCCGATACGCTCGGCCTGTGGGTCAACGCACTGCGCTCCGGGTACAGCGTGCTCCAGTCAATGGAAGCGATCGCGCGGGACGCGCCGGAACCGACATCGATTGAGTTCAAACGCGTGGTCCAGGAGGTTCAGCTCGGCATCGACCTTGAGGACGCGCTTGCGCACCTCCTCAACCGCGTGGAAAGCGAAGACCTCGATCTGGTGATCACTGCGGTGAACATCCAGCGCGAAGTCGGCGGTAACCTGGCCGAGATTCTTGACGTGATCAGCCACACCATTCGCGAGCGCATCAAGCTGAAGGGCGAGATTCGCGTGCTCACGGCCCAGGGGCGTATCACCGGGTACGTGATCAGCTTCCTGCCGATCATCCTGGCGCTATTCCTGTATGGCATCAATCCGACTTACATGGGCAACCTGTTCGAGAACCGGGCCTGCGGTTGGCCGCTTCTGGGAATCGGTCTGGCCCTTATCGGTATCGGTTTCGCTGTTGTTCAGAAGATCGTGGACATTGACATCTAAACGCGAACTTCACTGTTCGAAGTGGTAGTGAACTCAAGGTGCAGCACTGATGGATCAATCGCTCATCGTTCTCGCGGTGATAGTGGTCGGCACAATCGTCTTCATCGGCTTAATCTACGTCGGTCTTCGCGAAGACCAGGGGCGCGACCCGCTGCAGGAACGCCTCGCGCAGTTTGAGGACAAGGAGATTCCACAGTCGCTGGAAGACATCGAACTATCGTTGTCATTCCGCGACCGTGTTTTGCTCCCGGTCATGAAGAACCTGGCACGGGTCAGCACGCGTTTCACACCTCAGAAGCAATTAGAAGAGACGCGGCGGCAGATCGAACTGGCCGGTCTGAACATGGACCCGGCGACCTTCTTCGCGACGCGTATCATGGTCACGATCGCCTTTGCGCTGGGCGGCTTCTTCGTCTTCTTTGTTGGATCCACTTCCACTCCACCGGGGACCGCCCTCCTCTACACGATTGGTCTGACAGCGATTGGCTACATCTTCCCGCTGCTGTGGATCCAGAGCAAGATCAAGCGGCGCCAGGACAACATCTGGAAAGCGCTCCCCGACGCGCTTGACCTGCTCGTCATCTGCGTGGAAGCTGGTCTCGGCTTCGATATGGCGATGGGCAAAGTCTACGAAAAGTGGGAGAACGAACTGGCTATCGCCTTTGGCCGCGTGCTGCGCGAAATTCAGCTCGGCAAGCTCCGCCGTGATGCCCTGCGCGACATGGCCAACCGCATGGACGTTCCGGATGTCACCGCCTTCATCGCTGCGATCATCCAGGCCGATCAGCTCGGCGTGAGTATGGCCAAGATCCTGCGCATCCAGGCCGATCAAATGCGCGTCAAGCGCCGCCAGCGCGCCCAGGAAAAAGCCCATCAGGCGCCGGTCAAGATGATCTTCCCGATGGTCTTCCTGATCTTCCCGTCGATCTGGATCGTGCTGCTGGGGCCGTCGATCATCATTCTGTTGAATACGCAGGAAGTCGGCGCCGTTTTCTAGACAGATCGCGCCGCTCACGACAAAGGGTGCCGAGAGCTGTGTTCCAAAGACTCTTTGACAGCATCCTCGACCTGGTTTTTCCGCCTTGCTGTGCCGGTTGTGGACGAGTGGACACCGCCTGGTGTCCCTCGTGTGACCGGAAACTGCGCGCCGTTCCGCTGAATCTGCAACCTCGCACGCTGCCTTACCTTCAGGCCTGCCTCTCCACGGGCGTCCACGATGGAGAGCTGCAAAAAGCCATCCACCTCCTCAAGTATGAAGGCGTGACTGATGTCGCGCCGGCGCTGGGCGACCGCTTGCTTGTAGCGCTAAATGAGTGCGGTTGGTCATTTGACACTATTGTCCCTGTGCCTTTGTTTACTGCGCGTTTAAAGGAAAGAGGATATAATCAGAGTCAGGTGGTCGGATCGTACATGGCACAGCACATGGCTCAGTCGGTCGTATCCACAGCACTAGAACGCTACCGCCCTACTCGCTCTCAGGTGGGCCTCTCCCACGACGAGCGTCTTCAGAATGTGCATGACGCATTTCGTGCCAATCCCTCTCTCGTTTCCGCCACCACAATCCTGCTGCTTGATGATGTCATGACTACCGGCGCAACTCTCCAGGAGTGTGCTCACGCACTTCTCGATGCGGGAGCGCGCGCTGTGATGTCGTTGACGATCACAGCAGCACTTCCGTAGCCGATTCCAAAACGGTTTTCGCCCATCAAATCAGAAGGAGATTCGGTATGAATATTGAGATTCTTGGTCACAACATGAGAGTGTCTGAGGCGCTTGAGATCTACACGCGGAAGAAACTCGAACGATTTGACCGCTATCTCCCGAATATTGCCAATGTCCGCGTCGAGTTCACGCACGAGCACACACGCCGTGGGGAAGACATGGCGACGGCGCAGATCACGGTTCGGCACAACCGCGGAGCCATTCTGCGCGCGCAGGAGTCGATTCAAGGAGATGTCGAAAACGCCCTGCATCAGGCGTTGGACAAGATGTATCGGCAGATCGAGCGTTTCAAGGGAAAGCGCAGCCGCAAGGGCAAGAACCGCTTGGGCGCCAGTCTGGACGAGCTGACGCTTGCGGAAGCAGTGCCCGGTGAGGACATGGTGGCGGAGGAAGAGGAAGAGATCGAGACCAGCATCATCCGGCGCAAGAATGTCGCGGTGACGGCTATGAACGAAGACGAGGCGATCGAGCAAATGGAGCTGCTCGGCCACACCTTCTTCGTCTACTACGATGACCTGTCGGGCGGCATGAGCGTCGTCTACAAGCGTCGGGCGGGTGGCTACGGCATCCTGGTGCCCCAGCTCACGTAACGCCCAGGCTCTCACATAACGCATAGCTAAAGAAGAGGGGGAGCCTGAGCTCCCCCTCTTCGCGTCAGGGTGTGCCGGCTTTGGGCGCGCCGGAGCTCCACAGCCGCTGGAGCAGCATGAGTTTGTAAAACTCGTACCAGGCCATCAGAAGGCTCATACGCAGCCCGTGCAGGCCATCGCGGTAGCCATGCAGCGTGACAAAGCGATACCAGAAGTGGCGCAGCGGCATCGAGACGAACTGCTTCAGGGCGGGGCGCACGGAGCGTTTGAAGGCCATCTGGGCGTCCAGAGCCGCATAGCGGCGCTGCTTCTGGAAAAACTGGCGCAGGTCGGAGTAGTTGTGGTGGATGAAAGGATGCCGGAGGGTGCCTTCTGGTCCGTCCAGAATCACGATTTCGTGGACCTCGTGGGTCATGTCGTAGCGCACCTTGCCCACACGCAGTAAACGGGTCTGATAATCGGGATACCATCCCGCGCCCAGCGTAAGGTGGCCGAAAATGTAATTGTGCCTGGGGATGCGAAACCCGGCGAAATCGGGATAGTCGATGCTGGCCAACACCTCTTCGGCAAGTTCCGGCGTCACGCGTTCGTCCGCGTCGACAAACAGCACCCACTCGGCCCGACCGGAAGCACTTTCCAGCGCGGCGTTGCGCTGCGCGGCATAATTCTTAAACCGATGGGCGATCACCTCTGCGCCGGCAGCTCGCGCCAGCTCGGCAGTAGCGTCCGTGCTGAAGGAATCAAAAACCGTGATCTGATCGGCAAAGCGCAGCGACTCGATGCAGTCGGCGACATGCTGCTGCTCATTGTAGGTAAGGATAATCGCATTCAGCCGGACCACCGGATCATCCAGCCTTTCTGGCCATATCGCGGATATGCTGGTAGGCCGCGACCACCTCGGCCTCCGGCGCGCGGCGCGCGAGACGGTCCATCCCCCGTGCGATCATCCAGCGGGCGACCTGCTGCTTCCATACGGGGTAATGCTTCCGGTAGAGACGCAGGCGGCGCGTGCACAGATTGAGGATGCTGCGCGGGCGAACCTGACCGGTGCTCTGCCCGGCGAAGTGCACGACCGAAGCCGCGGGCACACTGGCGCCGCTGAAACCTGCCTTGTGAAAGCGCCAGGCCCAGTCGATTTCCTCGCAGTACATGAAAAACTGCTCGTCGAACAACCCCGTCGCCAGGATCGCCTCGCGGCGGATCATCATCGCCGCACCCAGCACGCAGTCGACCGGGAACGGCCGACCGGCATCGTACAGATGGCGGGGATACCGTCCGTTGAAGCGTCCTTCGATCAGGCGGCCCGGCGTAGGAAAGAATTCGACCCATAACTGGCGAAGGCCAGGGAACCCGAAGGCGCCGTGCTGGAATTGGCCATCGCCATAGGACAGCCGGGCACCGACGAATCCCCGCCGGGTATCGGCCATCAGGGCATCGTAGAGGGCTTTTGTCGCTCCGGGCTGCGTCGCCGTATCAGGATTGAGCAGATAGACTGCACGAGGAAGCGACTCAGCAGCATGCGCGCCATCGAAGCCGATGCGTTTCAGGAGGAAGTTGTTGCCGCCGGCGAAGCCGAGATTGTCCGGGCTGGCCACCAGATCGATCTGCGGAAAAGCAGTGGCGACAGCCGCCGCCGTGCCATCCGCCGAGGCGCAGTCCACCAGATGCACCGTCGCGTCCAGGCCGCTGCCGGCCAGATCGTCGAGAAGCGTTTTGAGAGCCGTCATCACCAGGTCACGGACGTTCCAGGTGACGACCAGCACGGCCAGATCGCGCGTCGTCACGAACCCAGATCCGCCAAATTGATGCCGGCCTGGCTGAAGAAAGCGCGCAACCGGGCGAAATCAGCATCTTCCGCGCCTGCGATTTCGTTCTGCAACAGCAGCGGGCTGAGCAGACTGCTCCGCGCCCCGTTGCCGATGGAGGTAAAAGCATCAATCAGCGCGTTGGCCTGCCCGAGTGGCAGAAAATCAGGGATGACCAGCACGGAAAAGGGGATTTCCGCGGACTCGGCCAACGTCACGACGCTGGCACGCAGAGCGGCGCTGGCTCGCTCCGCGAAGTCGGCGGCGCTCATGCCGGCGGCAGCGCAGTCACCTTCGTCCAGTGCCACGAGGATCGCATCCAGGTCCTCATAGTCTTCAACGGTCAGGCTGGCCATCAGCTCCTCGCCACCGCCGCGCAGCAGCAGCAGAGGGATCAACCAGGTGTTGAGGTCATCCACCCCCAGGCGGCAAACCCGCTTCGACTCCAGGTTTTCCAGGCTGGTCCCGCCAGCCGCCCGGCTGCCGTAAAGCACAACTTCCATCCCGGCGCTGGCCTGGTCGCGTTCCCCTCGCCTCACGTGCAAAGCCGCTGAGCCACATCCTTGCGCATAAGCGGCGGCATAGCCTACACCGCTCAACCAGGCAACCGTCACCTGTTCAGGTGTGGATGCGCACAACTCGGCGAGCGCCTCGGCATCGGTCTGTACAACCCGCACCTCCACGGCCAGCCCGGAGGACTGGGCCAGTTCGGGCGCTAACTCGTCAGCCGCGGAAGCGATTGACTGCTCCGAGCGTCCGCTTTCGATGATAGGAAACAGGACGTGAACGGGATTCTGTTCAGAACCCAGTGGCAGCGGGGTCGCGGCCGGCGGCAGATGCGTGGAGCGAGGCGTCGGCGTCGTGGTCGGACGCTCGGTCGGAGGAACGACCACCAAACGGCGGCAGCCGGCCAGTGAACCGTAGGCCAGCACGATCAGGATCATCGTCCAGTAAAGGTTGCGGCGCGTAAATGCGGTCATCAGAAGGCGATCCATTTCTGCATACACCAGGGACGCAGCACACAACAGGGATCGTAGCAGCGATCGCCGCTTCTGCAAACTCCCCCTGCCCTAGCCGCCTTCCTCCACGAGAAAGATGGAACGGGCGCCGACGTTCTGGTTGACCTGGCTGATCTCGACATCCTCGTGAATCAGGCCGGCCCAGCAGTTCTGCGGGTTGCGCGCCTCAATTTCGGTCAGGCGGACCGCACCCCAGACCACAATCCGCTCGCGCGGCGCAAGGTACAGGTACTCCACGCCGGTATCAGGGTCCACGACCACGTCGAGCGTCTCCGCGCTGCCAAGCGCCCAGCGCCATGGATAGTCCGAGGGCGCCGTGGTGCAGTCGAGGCCCACACGCCAGGCGCCAGGCTCATCGGTCCGTCCAAAAGTCGCCGCGCGCTGATCCCATTCATAGACCGTGCCGGGTTCTGGGCCGGTCGTGCGTATCGGCACATCGCTGTAATTCTCGACCGTCAGTTTGAACACCAGAACGTCGCCGACGGGCATGGAAATGGTGGTCCGGGTCGGCGCATCCGGGTTTTGCGGCGCGTCGATCAGATCGCCGGCCTCGTACCGCGTGGTCCGGAAGCGATCTTCCCAGGGCCGAGTCTCGAATACCACCGTCACGCCGATCGTCTGCGGCACGATCTCGGCATACGGCTTTCCACCCTCGCGAATGGTCAGCGCCGACGTGCGGCGAATAATCTGGCCGACCGCATCCTGCGCCTCGGCCACCAGCAGGTAGGTGCCGTCCGGCGGCGGATCTGCGTTGTTGTCCACCCCACCGGCGTAGTCGTACTGGTGCCGGCCACGCTCGTTAGGCAGCACATCTTCCAGCCGCTCAGTCAGGAAGATCGGGTCATCCTCGCCAATTTCTGGCAACAGGTAAACCTTCAGATCCGCCTCTTTTTCCAGGTAGATATTGACCTGGGTCCGATCGAGGATGCCATCCTGGTTGGGTGTGAATTCGGTCGGGAAAACAGTGAACTCGGAGAGCAGCGGCAGGGGTGCGTCGCCATCACGGATGACGATCTGTCCGCTCTTTTCCGCCTGCTCTCCGCTGGTAGTGTCGGTCGCCGTCAGCCGCCAGGTGTAGGTATCGTCAGGAATCAACCGGCGGGCGATTTCGTGCTCGATCTCCGGATCCTCAGGAAGCGAGAAGCCATCGACCACCCCGCTGAAAGCCACCTGGTAGCGCTGCGGGGTTCGCAGTTCATTCTCGCGGAAAGCGAAGCGGTTCCCACCTGATCCTTCGAGGATCAGGCTCACCTGAGCCGTTCGCGTCACAGCGTAGGCGAAGATAGTGATGTCGTCTGAACCGTCGGCATTGGGGGTGATCGCTTCATGCGCAAACCCCGCTTCCGTAATCAGCGGAAGTGTGGGCGCGACCAGCGCCTGACCGACGATGACCACCAGCAGCGCGCCAACCAGCGCCCCTGCCAGCACAAGTCTTAAAGATAGTCGCATCGAGGTTTCAACCCGGCTCCGCCACAATCCAAAAGGGCGAGTCTAGCGGAGCGACTCCTGAAATGCCAGCACGAGGTTCGCCCCGGTCTCTGGGGCATGATACAATGAACGGCTCAATTTTCACGAATGAAACGTGTCGAGTTAAAGGTACACATTGACCGATCTCAATTCCGTCAGCGAATTCTTTGATATCGGCAACGCCGCCGCCGATGATGAAGGCGTGATTGAATGCCCGGTCATCCCCTTGCGGGATCAGATCATTCTCCCCGGCGTAGTTTCGCCTGTCGCACTCACCGGAAAACGGGCCTCTACTGCCGCCGAAGCCGCCAGCGATCAACGAATCACGGCCATCACGGTGCTGGTCAAGAACGGACAGGCCAATGAGGCCGATCTGGCCGACTTTCACACGATTGGCACCGAAGTCGCCCTTGGCCGCATCCTGCGCATGCCTGACGAGTCGCGCGGTGCGCTGATTCAGGGCCGACGCCGTGTCGAGGTGCTCGAAATCGTCCGGCGCAGTCCTTATATGGTCGCCCGTGCCCGCGTTCTGGTCGAAGACAATACGCAGACTCCTCGGGCCAGCGCCACCATGCAGGTGGTCACCAATCTCTTCCGGCGGGCCGTGGAGTTGAACGAGAACATCCCGGAAGAAGTACTGCTCTACGTGCTCAACGCGCATAGCGCCACCTGGCTCGCCGATCTGGTCATCTCGACGCTGACCATCAGCCTGGAAGAGCGTCAGCGCCTTCTGGAGATGGTGGACGTCGAGCAGCGCCTGGATCAGGTCGTCGAACTGCTCAACCAGGAACTGACCATGCTGGAGCTCAAGGACGAGATCACCAGCCAGGTCAACCAGGAGATGGACCGCACTCAGCGCGAGATTTACCTGCGCGAGCAGATGCGCGTCATCCAGGGTGAACTGGGCGAAGAAGACGTCTTTCAGCAGGAGATCAATGAAGTTCGCGAACAGATCCTTCAGGCACAGATGCCGGAGGAGGTTCAAGACCCGGCGATGAAGGAATTCGCCCGCCTGTCCATGATGGCCCCGCTCGCGCCGGAAGTCGGCATGGTGCGGACCTACATCGACTGGCTGACCGCGCTACCCTGGACCAAGACCAGTGAGGATCAGCTCGACGTCCAATACGCCCAGCAGGTGCTGGACCGCGAACATTACGGCCTGCCAAAGATCAAGGATCGCATCCTCGAATACATCGCCGTACGCAAACTGGCCCCGGAGAATGCGCGCAGTCCCATCCTGTGTTTCGTCGGACCGCCCGGTGTCGGCAAGACGTCTCTGGGTAGGTCGATCGCCTCGGCGCTGGGCCGCGAGTTCGTTCGTGTGAGCCTGGGCGGCGTGCGTGACGAGGCAGAAATCCGCGGACACCGTCGAACCTACATCGGCGCGCTGCCCGGCCGCATCCTGCAAACGATGCGGCGCGCGGGAACCGTCAATCCGATCTTCATGCTCGACGAAATCGACAAGCTCGGCGCGGACTTCCGTGGCGATCCGGCGGCGGCGCTGCTGGAGGTGCTCGACCCGGAGCAGAATTTCGAGTACAGCGACCATTACCTCGAAGTGCCCTATGACCTCTCGAAGGTCCTGTTCATCACCACGGCCAACGATCTCGACCCGATCCCGCCGGCCCTGCTCGACCGGCTGGAGATCATCGAATTCAGCAGCTACACCGAGGAAGAGAAGAGCGCCATTGCCCGGAAGTTCCTGCTGCCCAAGCAACGCGCTGCCAACGGGCTCACCGATCATTCGGTCAGCCTCGAAAACTCGGCGCTCCTCAAGCTCATCCGCGAGTACACCTATGAAGCGGGCGTGCGCAACCTGGATCGCGAGATCGCCAACGTTTGCCGAAAAGTGGCCCGGCTGATCGCCGAAGGCAAGCGCCACCCGCAGGCCGTGACGGCGGCACATGTCGAGCGCTACCTCGGTCCGCCGCCCTACCTGGACGAACGCGCCAACGATAAGGATGAAATCGGCGTGGCCACCGGCATGGCCTGGACTCCCTATGGCGGCGAGATCCTGACCATCGAGGTCAGCGTCCTGCCGGGCAAAGGATCGCTGCTGCTCACCGGTTCGCTCGGCGATGTCATGCAGGAATCGGCGCAGACGGCGCTCAGCTACATGCGCGCGCGGTCCGAGATCCTCAACTTGCCTTTTGACGATCTGGAGTACTTCGATGTCCACGTGCACCTTCCGGAGGGCGCCGTGCCCAAGGACGGCCCCTCGGCGGGCATCACGTTGGCCACCGCGCTGATCTCGGCCTTCACCGAACGGGCAGTGCGTAGCGATTTCGCCATGACCGGCGAGGTCACCCTGCGCGGCAAAATCCTGGCGGTCGGCGGGATCAAGGAGAAAGTACTGGCCGCACGCCGCGCGCGCCTCAAGAACATCATCATCCCACGCCAGAACGAACGCGACCTGGTTGACATTCCGAAGGAAGCGCGACAGGATTTGAATCTGCATCTGGTCGACACCATGCAGCAGGTGATCGATATGGTCCTGCTGGAGTCGCCACAGGGCGAGCGGCGGCTGGATCGCATTCGCCGCGAGCGGGACAAAGAGTCGCAGGACAGTGAGGGAGAATAACGAGCACCACCCCCGGTGAAGTATGAACGGTGATGAGATACAGGTCTGGATCAAGAACGGGCGGAGTCAGCAGTTTGACTGGTTGGCCGACAGCTCGCCTATCGAGTCAATCGCACAGACGCTGACGGCTATGGCCAACAGCCTGGGAGGTCGGCTGCTGATGGGTGTCGCCGGTCCTTCAGGGACGGTGATGGGCGTGCGCGACCCAGCGGCGACCATCGATCGCGTCATGCAGGCGTCGCTCTCGGTGGAGCCGCCGCTGCACATTCCGCTTCCGCAGACGGGCAGCGTCAAGGACAAGGCGGTCGTCGTCGTTCAGGTGCCGGAAGGCATGCCCAACATCTACGCCCTCGACGGGCGCTATGTGGGCCGCCGCGAGACCGAGAACAGCCCGATGGCCATGCGCGACATTCGCAAGTTGTTGTTCGAACGTGGCATCGCCAACTTCGAGACCGAGCCTGCCGACGGCGCGTCCCTGGCGGATATCGATTGGGCGAAAGCCCGCGCCTACACCGACAAGATCGGAAGCGGCGCCGATGCCGAACAGACCCTTCTGCGCCGCGGCTGTCTCACGCGAGTTGGCAAGACGCTCTGCCCGACGAATGCCGGTCTCCTGCTTTTCGGGAAAGATCCGCAGTCCTTCGTTCACAGCGCCGAAATCACCGCCGTGCGTTTCGCTGGCGAGAGCATGAGCGACCGATTCTCGCGGCAGGATCTCGGCGGCACGCTGCCAGACCAGATCCGCCGGGCCGAGACTTTCCTGCATGACCATCTGCTCAAGGATGTCAAGCTGGGCAAGACCATGGCGCGCAGCGAGGATCTGGAATACCCGCTGGAAGCCGCCCGCGAGTTGGTGGTGAACGCCGTCGCCCACCGCGACTACAGCGTCTCCGGCGACAACGTCCGCCTTTATCTGTTTGCCAACCGGCTCGAAGTGACCAGTCCAGGCAGGCTTCCAGGCCCCGTGACCATCGAGAACATCCGCGAAGCGCGCTTCTCGCGCAACCCGGTCATTGTGCAGGTGCTGGCCGATATGGGCTTCATCGAGCGTTTGGGCTATGGCATTGACCGCGTGATCGCGCTGATGGACGAGGCGCGCCTGCCGGCTCCCGATTTTTCTGAATCCGTCGGGACCTTCCGGGTGCGGCTGTTCCGCGGCGCAACCTCAGAGGCAAGAGGCTTCGCGGCCAGCATCGCCGATGGTCGGCTGAAGGGCATCCATCTTAACCCGCGGCAGGAAGCGGCTCTGGTGTTCCTCAACCGGGATGGCAATCCTCGCATCACCAACAGCAATCTGCAGGCCATGTATCCCGACGTCCACCCCGAAACGATCCGTCGCGACCTGTCGGACCTGGTGACCAAAGGGGTCCTGGAAAAGCGCGGTCAGAAGCGCGGCTCCTACTACGTACTACGTCAGGAGCGCAACCTGTAATCACTACTAGTTGCGGCAGCGTGCAGGTTGTCATATAGTGGAAAAACGCATTTTGACATAACTACTGGAGGTGCACCGGTATGATCAGATATTTGAATCGATGGGTACCGCTCGTCGTCGCACTGGTCTTCTTTGTCGCCCTCCCGGCGCTCAGCACGGCCATGGCCGCGCCTCATGAGCAGGCGACATGCGACGAATTGGTCAACCTGGCCACGGCCACGGTAGGCATCGCCTGCGAGACCATGGGTCGCAATCAGGCCTGCTATGGCAACCGACTGGTGGAGGTCGAGTTCAACCCCGAATCCAGTTTCGTGTTCCAGCAAGCGGGCGACGTCGTCGATCTGCTGGCCCTTCGCCGGCTCAACACGTCCCCCCTCAACGAAACATCCACGGATTGGGGCATCGCCATCCTGAAGGCCCAGGCCAATTTGCCCGATGCGCTTCCAGGAGAGAACGTCACCTTCCTGCTCTTCGGCGATGCCGAACTGAGCAACCCCACATCCGACATGCGCGCCGTGAAATTGCGTACGGGGATCGCCGGAACCACCTGCGACGAGGCGCCCTCCGGTGTGCTCATCCAGTCTCCGTCGGGCCGTCAGGTCACGATGAACATCAACGGCGCCGACATCACTCTGGCCTCGACGGTGTACATGACCGCAGATCCGAACGTCAGCATGAAGCTCAGCACCGTCGACGGGGTAGCGGTCGTGTCGGCGCTCGGCGAGACACGGATCGTGCCGGCCGGTGGTGAGATCGGCGTGAGCCTGGGCGGCGTCGATGGCCTGGAGGTCGCCGGACCGCCATCTGCACTGCGCGGGTTCACGCAGGTGGCCCTACCCTTCGTGCCCCTGAATATTCTCGACAAGGACGTGCCGCTGCCGCCAGCGCTGCAAATCGGCGGGCAAATGAACCCGGCAATCACGCCGTCGGCAACCGTGCCGGTCAGCCAACCCGGGACCTGCACGCCGCGCTCCGACTGGACGCTGCGCTACGTCATCCAGCAAGGGGAGACGCTGTCGAACATTGCCTCACGCGGTGGTCTTTCCCTCAACGATTTGGCCGCCGGGAACTGCATCACCAATCCCAGCCGAATCTTCGCCGGACAGGTGTTGAACGTCCCAGTGCCTATCCCGACGCCCATCCCGCGGCCGACCGCTACCTCTACGCTGTCTCCGCCAACGGTGACGCCGACGAGCGCGACGATCATTGGTCCCAATCTGCGGGCGGATACCAACCCAATTTTCTATGGGACGTGCACGTTCGTACGCTGGGACGTCGCCAATATCAGCCAGGTTTACTTTGAAGGCTCCCCGGCAGTTGGCAGCGAGGCGCGGCAGGTGTGCCCATCGCAGACGACGACCTACACGCTTTCAGTCGTCCGGCTCGACGGCGTGACGCAGAATTTCCAGATCACGATTTACGTCGAAGCCTACTGCGGCAACCAGATCTGCGAACCGGGCGAGTCGTATTCGACCTGCCCGAGCGACTGCCTCGGCTGACGCAACGGACTTTGCATTGGGGAGAGGCGGCGCCACGCCGCCTCTCCCCTTCGGAAGCGCCTCCTCACCTGTGGTATCCTATTGGCGCTATCGATAATGTCACAGGGAAATCCGATGCGGCGACTCCGCCTGTTTCTGCTGGTCATGATGCTGGGGTCTGGGTGCACCATCATGGCAGCCCCCACCCCAACCCTTACACCAACCGTCACACCTACTGAGACCGCACTGCCCACGGCAACCGCCACTGATACGCCGATCCCCGTGACGGATACACCGACCGTCACGCCATCACCGACCGTCATCCCGACCGACACTGCTACTCCTGAGCCGACACTCACGCCGTCGCTCACACCGGAACCCACGGTCGTCTTCACGTATGACAACTGGGAGTTCCTGGATCTGCCCGGCGATATCAACGCCCGGCTGAACTCACCGATGATCGCCTTCCTGAACACCAACAATCGCACGGGATCGGCGGCGACACCCCTGCCGGGCAACAACATCGAAACGCTGTACTACGTGCCGCCAACCAATTCGGCTGCGCGCGTCACCATCAAGCAGTTCGACGCATCGACGGGCGGCGAGATCTTCATCGCCCCGTCCGGGCGAACGCTCGCCTATCTGCGCCTGGATGCCGGCACCAGCGCCAACGGCCTGTATGTGTCGGACTTCGAAATTGGCGTCACTGGACGCGTGCTGCCAATCACCAGCCTGACCCAGCGCGGCATCTATACGCCACCCAGCTGGAAGAGCGATGGCTCGATGCTGGCGATTGCCGTCGCCACCGGGTATGACATCGACATCTTCACGATCACCCCCAACGGCGCCTGGGCCCCGCTCATTGCACACAGCGCATACGACTTCTGGCCGACCTGGTCGCCCGATGGGGCTTACCTGGCTTTTGTGTCCGATCGCATCACCTGCCCCTCCTGGCGACCAGGGGAAGCGGGGACGTGCAGCGGGACCGGCGCACTGCCACCCGCGGGCGGGCATGTCTTCGTCCTCGAAGTGGCCACCGGCCGCATCACACAGATCAGCGACCAACCGGTCTTCGAGGCGCCGCGCTGGGCCACACCCCGCCAGATCAGCTTTGTCGTAGGCGATCCTCTCTTCGGTGATCCGGAACGGGCACTGTATATGGCCGATATCTTCAGCGGCGAAGTGCGCACAGTTCGGCTGAGCACCGGCGACGTGCCGCTCAAACTGTCAGAAGCTTGGTCGCCCAGTGGACAGCAGGTGGTATTCCAGGCCGCCAGCGATTCGACGGAGATCGTACTGGCGCAGATCAATGGCACCGTCCTGGGGCGGATCACGGATCTGAATTATGCGCGCTACGGCATGTCCGCGGACTGGTCGCCCGACGGGACGCTGATCGCGATTGGCGGCGTGGGCGGTGATTGTCCATACGGCGTCGTGGTCGCCGATACCAGCCTGACCACCATCGCGCGCGGCAACCCACCGCCGTCGATGTGCGAACCGACCTACTCACCGGACGGCCGGTGGCTCACTTTCACCGGAGTCATCCCCAACCGCGACGGACGGGTCGACATCTATGCGGCTAACCAGAACGGCTTCGGCGCGATCAACCTGACCGGCAGCCTGCTCGGCAACATCGATCTGATTGGATGGGTCGGCGGCGTCCCGTAAGCACGGCCGGCTCCTCATAAGGCCAGGGTGACGTGGGGCGTCACCGCATCTCTTTACTTATGCGCACAACTCTGGAGGGACATCCATGGCATCATTGACGGATAAAACCGCTGTAGTGACGGGCGGCAGTCGCGGAATCGGCCGGGGAATTGCCCTGGAACTGGCCAAACGTGGAGCCGCCGTCGCAGTCAATTTCAACAAGAGCGCCGACGCCGCCAATGAGGTCGTCGCCCAGATCGTCGAAATGGGCGGCAAGGCGCTGGCCGTTCAGGCGGATGTCAGCACCGAGGAAGGCGCGAACATGCTGATCAAGTCGGCCAATGACACCTTTGGCAAGATCGACATCCTCGTCAACAACGCCGGCACCACCCGCGATAATGTCATCATGCTGATGGGCGCGGACGACTTCGACTCGGTCATCGATACCAACCTACGCAGCGCCTGGCTGTGCTCCAAAGCCGCCGTCCGTCTGATGATGCGCAAGCGCTCCGGACGCATCATCAACATCACCAGCATCAGCGGCATCATGGGCAATGGCGGCCAGACCAATTACAGCGCCAGCAAGGCCGGCTTGATCGGGCTGACCAAGGCGCTGGCGCGTGAGGTCGGTTCGCGCAGCATCACCGTCAACGCGGTCGCGCCCGGCTTCGTCCAGACCGATCTGACCGCGAGCCTTCCGGAAGATATGCTGAAGAAGCTCAACGAGAACATCCCATTAGGGCGTTGGGCCACCATCGAAGATGTCGCCTACGCGACGGCCTTCCTGGCATCGGACGAGGCGAGCTGCATCACCGGGCATGTCCTGGTGGTCGACGGCGGCCTGGCCATGTAGTCGCGCATCGACATCCAATTGTCGAGTTGAGGAAAGGCGGAGTATGCCCACCATCTTCTCCAAAATCATCGCCCGTCAGGCGTCCGCGGAGATCATCTTTCAGGACGACCGCGTCACCGCGTTCAAGGATATCCATCCGGTGGCGCCGGTACACATCCTGATCGTGCCCAACAAAGAGATTCCCACGGTCGATGATGTCACGCCGGAAGACGAAGGCATCCTGGGGCACATGTTTGTGGTTGCACGGCAGGTCGCGCGCGACCTGGGGATTCACCAGAAGGGTTACCGGCTGATCGTCAACTGCAAGGACGATGGCGGCCAGGAAGTCTACCATCTGCACATGCATCTGGTCGGCGGCCGGCGTCTGGGGAGAATGGTGGCGCGGCCGGACTGACGCCTGTGCCGTCGTTCCAGCTATCCAATTTCAACGGGTTCCACTTCACCGACGGCATTCCGTGCCCAACGGGTGAAGCGGAACCCGTGTTTGTCTGGTCTAGCCTCCGGCTTCAGCCGTAGCCTCTGCCGTCGCTTCGGGGGTCGCTTCGAGAGTCGCCTCTGGAACAACGAGCGCTGCCGGTTCCGCGGTCGTTTCGGCCTCTGGCGTGGACTCAGAAGTCGCCTCCGCGGTGGCCTCGGCGGTCGATTCCGGCGCCGGGCCGCTGGTCGTTACGCGCTCGATCTCGCGATCGATAGCCGCCAGAACTTCCGACGGCGCCGTGATAGCAGTCTGCTCATCGTTGAGCGGCACCACACCGTTGATGGCCACCGTCGGCGCGCCAGCAAAGTTCAGGAGCGCGGCGGCGGTGTTGCGCGCCGTCGTGAGCAGCTCCTGCACGCTGCCGCTGGCCACGCAGGCGCTGTGCTGACCGCGATCCAGCCCCAGCGTATCTAGCCCCGCAATGATACGGTTGTTGGTGAAGGACTGGTTGCCAAAACGGCCCTGCCAGTCGAACAGCATGTCGTGGAACGGCCAGAACAGACGCTGTTCCGCGGCGCAGACGGCTGCGATGGCCGCGCCTTGCCCGTTCGGGACAGTGCCATAACCGAACAACGGCACAAAGGTCAACGCAATCTTTTCGTCGCGCACCCGCTGCACCAGTTCGTCGATGATCTCGTCGTGGAGATTGCGACAGCTCGGGCAATCGAAACTCGAATACAGGGTCACTTTCACGCTGGCGTTCGAATCGCCGAGCAGCGGGTAGCCATCCTGCGTCCTGGAGACCGGCACATCGGCATAGCGCGCGGCGGTCGCATCCGGGATCGGCGCTTCCTGCGGCACATTGACGAGGATGAAGAGGATGACAAACACCAGGGCCAGACCAACGACGATGCCAATGATCGTCAGGTTACGGCGGCGCGAGCGCTCGCGCTCACGTTCTTTGATGCGCTCGGCTGCGCGCGATCCACTGGCCGCGCGCGATCCTTCTGAAGGACGAGTCCCCTCTTCGCCGCGCTGTCCACCTGCACGACGTCGGCTGCCCGTGGTCCCGGTCCGGGGCGTCGATTGTTCCTGCTTTTCGTCTGACTTCCGGTTTCTTCGCTGTTGAGCCATAAACGCCTCGATTCCTGTGTGAAAACGGATTCAGTTTACAACCCGACAGCGAAACGTCAAGCAGACAGCACACACTGCTGGCCGCGAATTGGTCAGATGGTTTGCCTGACAAATCGTCCGAGTTTGGAGTAAAATGCTTACAACTATGGGTCGCTCCTAAATTCCCTCAACCTCACACTTGATAGTCGATTGAGCGGGCGCTTGCGCTGAAGGCAGCGCCGCAGAACGATACGAGGACAACCTATGAAAGTCGATTCCTTCGGCACTCGCGGCACCTTTGACACAGGCAACGGGCAAGCGGTCATCTACCGTTTGAGCAAACTGAGCGAACGGGGCATCGGCCATGTCGATCGCCTGCCGGTCAGCATCAAGATCCTGCTCGAAAACGCACTCCGCAACCTGGATAACTTCGAGGTTTCGGAAGATGCGGTTGCGGCCATCGCAGGCTGGAACGCGCCAAACCCTGGCGAAATCGAGATTCCATTCAAGCCGTCACGCGTCATTCTGCAGGACTTCACCGGCGTCGCGGTGGTCGTCGATCTGGCGGCGCTGCGCAGCGCCATGCAGCGTCTGGGCGGCAGCCCGCGCCGCATCAACCCGAATATCCCCGTCGATCTCGTCATCGACCACTCCGTACAGGTCGACCGGTTTGGCACGCGCGACGCCATCATGTTCAATGCCGAACGCGAGTTTGTCCGCAACCGGGAACGCTATGAACTGCTCCACTGGGCGCAGAACGCGTTCGAGAACTTCAAGGTCGTGCCGCCGGCCACTGGCATCGTGCATCAGGTGAACCTGGAGTATCTGGCCAAGGTCGTTCAGGTCTTCAATGAGGATGGCCAGCCGGTCGCCCTGCCCGACAGCCTGGTAGGCACCGACAGCCACACCACCATGATCAACGGCCTGGGCGTGCTCGGCTGGGGCGTCGGCGGCATTGAAGCCGAGGCCGCCATGCTGGGTCAGCCGATCTACATGCTCATGCCGCAGGTGATCGGCGTCAAGCTGCACGGCAACCTGCCCGAAGGCGCCACGGCCACCGACCTGGTGCTGACGGTCACCCAGACGTTGCGCAAGAAGGGCGTGGTCGACAAGTTCGTCGAATTCTACGGCCCTGGCTGCGGCACCCTGAGCCTGCCCGACCGCGCGACCATTGCCAACATGGCGCCGGAATATGGCGCGACCATGGGCTTCTTCCCGGTCGATGATGAGGCACTGAGCTTCCTGCGCCGCACCGGTCGCAGCAACGAGCTGGTCCAGCTCGTCGAGCGCTATACCAAAGAACAGAACCTCTTCCGCACCAACGAGACGCCCGATCCGGTCTTCACCGATGCGATTGAAGTCGATCTGAGCACCGTGCAGCCGAGCATGGCCGGCCCGAAGCGTCCGCAGGACCGCGTTTTGCTGCGCGATATGAAGTCGAGCTTCCAGCAGGCGCTCCGTGCCCCGGTGGAACAACGAGGTTTCGCGCTCGACGATAACAATGCTCAGAGCCGCGCCACTGTCGCCGACAACGGCCACAGCGCGGAAATCGGCCATGGCGTGGTCGTCATCGCCTCGATCACGAGCTGCACCAACACCAGCAATCCGATGGTGATGATGGCCGCCGGGCTGCTGGCCAAGAAGGCGGTGGAGAAAGGACTGGCGCGCAAGCCATACGTCAAGACCAGCCTCGCACCGGGTTCGCGCGTCGTCACGGAGTATCTGGACAAGTCCGGCCTCACACCCTACCTGGAGCAGCTTGGCTTCCACACCGTGGGCTATGGCTGCATGACCTGCATTGGCAACAGTGGCCCCCTTCCAGAGAATGTCGCCGAAGCCGTCGAGACGGGTGAACTGGTCGCGGCCGCCGTGCTGAGCGGCAACCGCAACTTCGAAGGCCGCATCAATCCGCTGGTCAAGGCCAATTACCTGGCCTCGCCGCCGCTGGTTGTCGCCTATGCACTGGCCGGCACCGTGGACATCGACCTGACGAACGACCCGATCGGCTCCAACGCGGGTGGCGAACCGGTTTATCTGCGGGACATCTGGCCGACGAACGAAGAGGTGCTGGCGCTGGTCCAGAAGACGATCACGCCGGAAATGTTCGAGGCCCAGTACGGCAACGTCTACAGCGGCAACCCCACCTGGAACGCCATCACCGGCTCCAGCGGCGACACGTTCGCCTGGGACACTGAAAGCACCTACATTCAGGAGCCGCCCTTCTTCTTCGACTTCTCCCAGACTCCCGGCGAGCTGCGCAGCATCGAATCCGCCCGCGCGCTGGCGGTCCTGGGCGACTCAATCACCACCGATCACATTTCGCCCGCCGGCGACATCGCCGTCAGCAGCCCGGCCGGCCAGTATCTCGTCAACCACGACGTGGAGCCGGTCTACTTCAACACCTACGGCACGCGCCGTGGCAACCATGAGGTCATGATCCGCGGCACGTTCGCCAACATCCGACTGCGCAACAAGATGGTGCCAGGCAGCGAAGGTCCGGTCGCACTGTACCTGCCCACCGGCGAGACAACCAGCATCTATGATGCCTCCACGCGCTATATGGAAGCCGGAACGCCGCTGGTGGTTCTGGCCGGCAGTGAGTACGGTACCGGCTCCAGCCGTGACTGGGCCGCCAAGGGCACGGCACTGCTGGGCGTCAAGGCAGTCATCGCCCGCTCATTCGAGCGCATCCACCGCAGCAATCTGGTCATGATGGGCGTCCTGCCGCTTCAGTTCAAAGACGGCGAGTCGATCGAGAGCCTTGGCCTGACCGGTCGCGAGGTGTTTGACATCCTGGGAATTGACGACAACCTCCAGCCAAAGCAGGAACTGACCGTTACTGCCCGCGGTGAGGATGGCACCGAAAAGCGCTTCAACGTCATCGCCCGCGTGGATACCCCGGTCGATGTCGAGTACTATCGCAACGGCGGCATCCTGCAAACCGTACTGCGCAAGTTTATGAGCTAGACATCCGTTCCAGGCAGGACTCTTCAGGGGTACAGGTGACTGTGCCCCTGATTTTTACCTCACAAGTGACAACGAGACTCCATGACTGACGACTTTCCTGTTGTAATCTATTCCGACGGCGGCGCCAAACCCAACCCCAACGGCCCCGGTGGATGGGCCGCGCTCCTTCTCTACGGCGAGCATGAAAAACCCCTCAGCGGTGGAGAACCCAGCACGACCAATAACCGAATGGAGTTGACCGCGGCCATCAAAGCGCTGGAAGTGCTCAACCGCCGCTGCAAGGTGGAGTTCTACACCGATTCGCAGTACCTTCGGAACGGGATCACCAATTGGATCAAGGGCTGGAAGCGAAATGGCTGGAAGACAGCTAACAAACAGCCTGTGCTCAATCAGGATCTCTGGATCCGGCTGGATGAGCTGACGCGTCAGCACGACGTCACCTGGCACTGGACGCGTGGTCACGCGGGAGATCGGTATAACGAGCAAGTGGATCAAATGGCAACCGCGGCGCGCGAAGCCGTCCGCCGGGGCCGATAAAAGGACGGAGCAGGCATATGGCAAAGCGCTCAGATCGCGTCGCGGGTTTCGGCACGACTATTTTTACGGAGATCAATCAGCTGGCCCAGCAGCACAACGCGCTGAATCTGGGACAGGGCAAACCTGACTTCGACGGTCCAGGCGAGATCATCCAGGCGGCGGTGACCGCTCTACAGGATGGAAGCCACAACCAGTATGCCCCCGGTCCAGGCGCGGGGCCGCTACGGCAGGCCGTGGCCGATCATGCCAAACGATTCTACAAACTGGAGATCGATCCCCAGGATGGCGTCATCGTCACAGCCGGCGCGACCGAAGCGATCTTCTCTTCGGTGTTAGGCCTGGTCGATCGGGGCGATGAGGTGATCGTCATCGAGCCTTATTTCGACAGCTATGTCCCCAACATCACCATGGCCGGTGCAACGCCGGTGTTTGTGCCGCTGCACCCGCCGACATGGACGTTCGATCCGGATGAGCTTCGCGCCGCCTTCGGCCCGCGCACTCGCGCGCTCATCCTCAATACGCCGCATAACCCAACCGGCAGAGTTTTCACTCGTGAGGAGCTCATGCTCATCGCCGGACTCTGCCAGGAACACGACGTCAGCGTCATTTCCGATGAGGTCTACGAGCATCTGATCTTCGACGGCGTCTGCCACATTCCGATCGCCACGCTGCCGGGCATGTTCGAGCGAACCGTCACCATCAGCAGTCTGGGCAAGTCGTTCAGCGTGACCGGCTGGAAGATCGGATGGGTCTCCGGCGCGCCGGAGCTGGTGCGCGGCGTCGCCCAGGCCCACCAATTCGTGACGTTTGCCGTCAATTATCCGGCACAGCAGGCCGCCGCTTTTGCCCTCAACCTGCCGGAGACGTATTTCTCCGACTTTCGGAAGATGTACACCGGCAAGCGCGATCTGCTCCTCGACGCCTTGAAGCGCGGCGGTCTCGAGGCGACGCGGCCGCAGGGCACCTATTTCGTGATGGCCGACTTTTCGTCGGTCTTCGACGGGGACGACATCGAGTTCGCGCGCTATCTCACGTCGGAAATTGGCGTCGCCTGCATTCCGCCGACCTTCTTCTACAGCCATGACCATGCACACATGGCAAGCACGCAGGCGCGTTTCGCCTTCTGCAAGAGCGACGAAATGCTGAAGGAAGTCGGTGAACGTCTGGCCTTCCTGGGGCGTTGAAGACGGCCTTCTACGTTTCGTAGAGAGATTTCTCAAGGGCGGGCCAGCTGGCCCGCCCTTTCGTTTTTTACTGCGGCATCCTGCTCGAAAGTTCGGCGTGGTGGGTTCTGCGTTCCGCATCTCTGGCGCGCCGCTCAGAACAGCGCAAAGGGCAGCGCTCCTCGGATAATTAGGCCGCTCAGAAGCGCCTGGAGCACGCTCAATACCAGCAGCATGACGATGAGCGTGATGGCCGGCAAGCCATATTTGTCTTTCGGTTCGGTCACCAGGTAGAGGCGCTCATAACCGCTGCTCATGATGTAACCGGCCATAATGAGCATGACCAGCCCAGTGAAGCCTCCGCCAAACCCCAGCATCGTGAAAACAAACGTGATCACGGCGGTGAACACCAGCGTTGGCGCCCAGACGATGCCGGCGACCATGGAATGCCGGACCAGCGTGGCGTTCCAGCCCTGCGACTGGGCGTAGCGATACGAGGCATAGCAACCGACCAGAAGCGCAACAATCCCCAATGGCACGCCGAGCAGCGGCGTGAGAAGAATGCTGACAAAGCTGAAAAGGTTCGCGCCGCTGACGATGACGAAGAACAGCGCGAGCAGTAGGCTCACGACGGCGGAGATCAGCCCCGCGGTGATGGTGACCAGGAAGAAGCGCCACCAGGTCGCCTGATCGACCTCCGAGGCGTATACCGCCGGCTTCCGCAACAGCACATTCCAGCCGGAGCGCAGCAGCGTCATGCCATCCTGGACCAGGCTGTTCAGCGAAACCCTTGACGGCGCACCCGGAATGATGAAAGGCAGCCTGAATCCTTCATCCGAGAGTTCAGCCTGACCTAGTCGGCGTTCCGCATCAGGATTGATGTTGTGGATTTTTGGGCGCGCAGGCGGAGGCGTCACACCACCAGACGGCGCACCGCCGTTCATCACATCCGTTTCGCGCGCTTTGATGCGGTCCAGAACTTCGCGCGCCTTGGCATTCGACGGATTCAGTTCGAGGACGCGTTCCAGATACTGCTTGCGCAGTTTGGCGTCCTGCTCCACGGCGGCCAGGTAGTACCAACCCTGTTCGCTGTTCGGTTCCAGTTTCAGAAAGTGGCTCAGCAGTTCACGGGCAGAATCGCGATCGCCCGCCTGGAAAGCCGTTATCCCCTGCTGTAGCAGATCATTGTCAGGCTGCATAAATGTCTACCGCCTTCCTCTCTCTGGTGACCCCGATTATAGACTGCCTGCCAGGAATCCCCATTCCAAATCATGAACGTACTATGTCTATTATGCCGGGAAAACAACGATATCTGGGATTGAGAAACTGCAACTCTGACAGTATAAATGTTCTAAGATCGGCCTTACCCCAGATCCGAGACCATGAGCCAGAACCCGCCGAAACGATTCATTGCAGTTGCTGGAAATATTGGCGTTGGCAAGAGTACCCTCACCCGCCTGATGTCGGCGGCATTTGGCTGGGAGCCGTTTCTCGAAGCGGCGGCCGAAAATCCCTATCTGGCGGACTTCTATGTGGACATGCGCCGCTGGAGTTTTCACTCTCAGGTCTTCTACCTCGGAAAGCGACTGGAACACCACCGCGCACTCGTCGATCATCCGGGGAGTGTGATTCAGGATCGCACCGTCTATGAAGATGCCGAAATCTTCGCGCGTAATCTGCACGACCAGGAGTTGATGTCGGCGCGTGACTACGACGCCTATCGCCGTCTCTACAAAGCCGTCAGCAGTTTCCTGCCTCCGCCCGACGTGATTGTCTATCTGCGGGCTGATGTCCCCACCCTGCTCCGTCGTATCCGCCAGCGCGGCAACGATTACGAGCAGCAGATCGCTCCGGATTACCTGGCGCGTCTCAACGCCCTGTATGAAGACTGGATCGCCGATTGGAGCTACTGCCCGGTCTTGACGATTCAAGCGGATGAGATCGACTACGTCCTGCATCCTGAGCATATCCAGCGCATCACCTCCCCCATCCACCAGATGTTTGGCGAAACCCTCGCCTAACAGGCGCTTCAACAGACGTTAATGGACAAAAATCAGGTGTCATGCTAGACTTCTTTCAACGGATTACTCAGATTAATCCGATCATTCGGATGAAAAGCATAAACACCTCTTTATGTCTCGAATTACGCTGGACTCCGATCTTCTGAACTATATCATTCGCACAGGCTACCAGGCGGGCGACCGACTGCCGACGCTCAACGTGCTTCAGGACGAGCAACACCTCGACATTGGCATCAGCAAGGTGCGAGAGCAGCTTGAGGTTGCCCGTGCGCTTGGGTTTGTGGAAGTGCGCTCCAAGACCGGCATGCGGATGAAGGAATACAGTTTCGCCCCGGCCGTTCGGGTGAGCCTGTTTTTTGCGCTCGCGCAGAACCAGCGCAACTTCGAGATGTTCGGCGAGCTTCGCAACCATGTTGAAGTCGCCTTCTGGCACGAAGCGTGCGATCGCCTTCAACCGGAAGACCTCGAGGCGATGCGGGAGTGCATCAGCAAGGCGTACGCCAAACTCAACAGCAGCCACATCGGTATTCCCAATGAAGAGCATCGCAACTTCCATCTCATCCTCTTCAAGCGGCTGGAGAATCCGTTCGTCATGGGCATTCTTGAAGCGTACTGGGATGCCTACGAAGCAGTCGAAGTGACCCGCTACGCCAGCTATCAGTATCTTCTCCAGGTCTGGAATTACCATGAACAAATCCTGGATGCCCTGTGCGCGTCGGACTATGACCACGCCAAGCAGCTCTTCATCGAACACACGAAGCTTATCCGGTATGACAGCGATGACGCGCGTTAGGATGCTGCGGCCTTCGCGCGTGGACAATCGCTAAGGTTCAGTTTAACGGTAGTGAATGAGGGAAAAGGAGCAATGGGGATTTGAGCCGCTAGTGGATGAGAACTTAGGAAGAGTTTTTCCTGTGTCTACACAAAGAACACGACGCTTCGAGTCTGAAGGATAATCATGGTAATCAATGTGCAGCCTGACGTAAACGCTCACATGGTGGGCTACGAACCGGGTACAAACGACTTCGCTTTGATGGTGGCGACGAAAAACGGCTCCGGCAGCCAGACTTCGAATGTCGTCATCATTCGCTCGCTGTTCAAAATGGGTATTCCGGTCAGCGGCAAGAACCTGTTCCCGTCCAACATCAAGGGGCTCCCGACCTGGTATACCATTCGCGCAAGCAAGGATGGGTACACAGCGCGGCGCGCGACGACGGAAGTCTGCGTCGCCTTCAACCAGGACACCGTCACCGAGGATATCGCCAACATTCCGCCAGGCGGCGTGCTGATCGCCAACAAAGACCTGAAGTATCGCGTTGACCGGACGGACATCACCGTCTACGAGTATCCGGTCAAGGAAATCATGTCCAACGGCGACTTCCCGAAGGACTTCGCCGACCGCATCGCCAACATGGTCTATGTTGGCGCGGTCTGCCACCTGTTTGGCATCCCGCTCGATATCGCCTACAACGCGCTGCTGGACCAGTTCAACGGCAAGGAAAAACCAGCGCGAATGAACTTCCATGCCATCCAACTGGCCTATGACTGGTCAAAGGACAATCTGGAAAAGCGCGATCCGTTCCTGATCGAGCCGATGGACAAGACCGCCGGCAAAATCCTGATCGAGGGCAACGACGCGGGAGCGCTGGGCGCGCTCTTCGGCGGCGTCACGGTGGTCGCCTGGTACCCGATCACGCCGTCGACCAGCCTGGTGGACAATATCCTGAACCACCTGAGCCTGCGCCGCGACCCTGAAACGGGCAAAAACACAGTCGCCGTCGTGCAGGCGGAGGACGAGCTGGCCGCAGCCGGCATGATCATCGGCGCCGGCTGGGCGGGCGCGCGGGCGATGACCACCACCTCGCGGTCCCGGCATCAGCCTGATGGCGGAATTCACTGGTCTGGCCTATTTCGCGGAAATCCCGACGGTCATCTGGGACATCACCCGCATGGGTCCAAGCACCGGCCTGCCGACGCGCACCAGCCAGGGCGATTTGCTCTTCCTCTATACCCTCAGCCACGGCGATACCCGCCACGTGGTTCTGATCCCGGGCAGCGCCGAAGAATGCTTCGAGTTCGGCTGGAAGGCGCTCGACCTCGCAGAAGATCTCCAGACGCCGGTGTTCGTCATGAGCGATCTCGACATCGGCATGAACCTATGGCTGAGTGAGCCGTTCAAGTACCCGGATCGACCTATCAGCCATGGCAAGACGCTGAACCAGGAGAAATTCGAGCAGTTCCTGCGCGACAAGGGTGAGTGGTTCCGGTATCGCGACTATGATGGCGACGCGGTCGGCTACCGCACCATTCCGGGCATCGAGAGCAATCGCTCCGCTTACTTCACACGCGGAACCGGCCATAACGACATGGCAGTCTACAGCGAGCGCGTCGAGGATTGGATGCATAACATGGAGCGCCTGCGCCGCAAGTTGGATAAGGCCCGCGCGCTGGTGCCGAAGCCAGCCGTCCACAACCACTTCGACACGCGAATCGGCATCATCTCCATGGGCTCGAATGACCCGGCGGTGCTGGAAGCGATCGATCATATGGCCAAAGCCGGTATCGAGGCCAACTATTTGCGCGTGCGCGCGCTGCCTTTCACGCAGGACGTCTGGGACTTCATCGCCCAGTACGACCGCGTCTATGTCGTTGAGAACAACTTCGACGGCCAGCTGTACCAACTGCTGCGCATGGAGTCGCCGGCCAACCACCTCAATCTGACATCTCTTGCCCTGGGCGACACGCTTCCGATGACCGCCCTGTGGATCCATTCGCAGATTTCCAAGCATGAGGAGACTCGCTAAATGCCCAACGCACTGGGACTCGAAAGAGCGGATTACAGGGGCGCAACCAGCACGCTGTGCCCCGGCTGCGGACACGATTCGATCTCCAACCAGATCATCAGCGCAGCCTACGATATCGATCTGCCCATGTGGCGGGTGATCAAGCTGAGCGGCATCGGCTGCTCCAGCAAGACTCCTGCCTATTTCCTGAAAGGTTCGCACGGCTTCAATTCGGTACACGGTCGCATGCCCTCGGTGGCAACCGGCGCGACTCTGGCCAATCACGAGCTGATCGCAATCGCCGTCAGTGGTGATGGGGATACGGGAAGCATCGGTTTCGGCCAGTACAAGCACCTGATCCGCCGCAACGTGCCGGTCGTCTACATCGTCGAGAACAACGGCGTCTACGGCCTGACCAAGGGCCAGTTCTCCGCGACCGCCGATGAAGGCCAGTTCCTGAAGTACTATGGCAAGAACGACTTGCCCCCCATCGACCTATGCCTGGAGGCCATCATCGGCGGCGCGACCTTCGTCGCCCGCAGCTTCTCCGGCGATGCCAAGCAGGTGCAGACTCTGCTCAAAGCGGCGCTCAGCCACCGCGGCACGGCCGTCCTGGACATCATCAGCCCGTGCGTGACCTTCAATAACTCGCCGGAGTCGACCAAGAGCTATTCCTACGGCAAGGAAAACGAGATTCCCCTCCACGAAATCGAGTTGATGGCGGCGGGGTATGTGCCGGCGAAGCAGGAAATCACCGTTCCGGAGTACCCGGCAGAACTGGTCATCGAGGTCGAAATGCACGATGGCACGTTCATCCGGCTGAAGAAGCTGGGCGATGGACATGACCCACGCAATCGTTCTCAGGCCATTGACGTCTTGGAGAGAGCTGGGCGCGAGAACCTGCTTCTCACCGGCTTGATTTACTACGAAGAGCCGCGTCCAACCTTGGGAGATACGCTCAACCTGGCCCCTGCGCCGCTCGCCAATCTGAATGACTCGCAGCTTCGTCCCTCGGCCGAAGCGTTGGACGCCCTGATGAAGCAATATATGTAATCCCGCGCAGACTTCTTGCTCAGGGGCGGTCCATTCCGCCCCTGTTGCATTTTTCAGAGGATATGCAGATGAGTGACTTTCACCGGCTCGATGTGCCTTCCGCACTGCGTGAGTTGAAGTCCGATGCAAAGACAGGGCTGACCACCGAGGAAGCCGCGAAGCGTCGCGAGCAGCACGGTACGAACACACTGCCTAAGGGCGAGAAGGTCAGCGTCCTGACGCTGATTCTGGGCCAGTTCAAAAACATCATGGTGATCATCCTGATTGTCGCAGCGGTCATCTCGCTGCTGCTGGGTGACGTCAAGGATGTTCTCGTGATTCTGGCCATCGTCGTCGCCAATGCCGCCCTCGGGGCCTATCAGGAATTCCGGGCGGAGCAGGCGCTGGCCGCCCTGAGCGCCATGCAGGTGCCGCAGGTGCGCGTCCGCCGGGATGGCTCCGTGCAGCAAATCAGTGCGGAACAGCTTGTCCCCGGCGACATCGTTCTGCTTGGCGAAGGCGACCGGGTGCCGGCGGATGGTCGGCTCATCGTCGTGGCCAACTTGCAGGCGGAGGAAGCAGCACTCACCGGTGAATCGCTCGCTGTCGAGAAGAGCATCCAGCCCGTCGACGAAGAAAACGTGGGCATTGCCGATCGCACCAACATGGTCTTCATGGGAACCTCAGTCACCTATGGCCGCGGCGAAATGATCGTCACTGGCACCGGACTGAAGACCGAAATCGGCAAGATCGCCTCGCTGCTGATGGGCGTCGAAGAAACACAGACGCCGCTCCAGCGCCGGTTGGATCAACTGAGCATCACCCTGGTCCGCGCTGCCATCGTGGTCGTCGCGCTCGTGTTTGTCGTCGGTGTGCTGCGCGGCAACGCCGTTCAGGACATGCTTATCACGGCCATCAGTCTGGCCGTCGCCGCGGTGCCGGAAGGACTGCCAGCCGTCATCACCATCAGTCTGTCGCTGGGCGCAGCGCGTATGGTCAGCCGCAACGCGCTGATCCGCCGCCTGCCCGCCGTCGAGACGCTCGGCTCGGTGACCACCATCTGCTCGGACAAGACAGGCACGCTGACACGCAACCAGATGACCGCGACCCTCTTCGCGCTGCCGGGACGTGAAGATGTCCAGGTCACCGGCGTCGGCTATACGCCGCAGGGCGCCTTCATCGAGCGATTTGAAGATGGCACCGACGGACAGGAATTCGACCCGCGCACCGATCCTGCTCTGGGGCGCTTCCTGAAAGCGATGGCGCTGGCAACGGATGCCTATCTTGAACCGGATGAGCGCGGCGAGGTGCAGGTCGTCGGCGACACCACCGAAGGCGCGCTCGTCGTGGCAGCGCAAAAAGTCGGCTGGTCGCGCGAGTTCCTCGAGCGAGACATGCCGCGCGTCGCCGAACTCCCGTTCAGCAGCGAACGCAAGGCCATGTCCACGATCCATGCGGTGAATACGCAGGACACGCGGGCGCTCTTCTGCGACTGCGACTACCTGATGATCACCAAGGGCGCGCCCGATCGCCTGGTCTCGTGGGCCGGCCGTGAGCATCTGCCCGACGGGCCGGTCCCCCTCAGCGATGAGCGTCGAGAAATCTGGAAGAATGAGGTCGACGAACTGGCGCGTAAAGGTCTGCGCGTGCTGGGTGTCGCCTATCGGCCGCTCGGCGAACTCCCGAAGGAGGTCAAGCCGGAAATGGAGCGTGAACTGACCCTGCTCGGGCTGATCGGCATCGTCGACCCGGCACGTCCTGAAGCACGGGAAGCCGTGAAGAAGGCGAGGCAGGCAGGCATCCGCTCAATCATGATCACCGGCGACCACGCCCTGACGGCCCAGGCGATTGCCACCGATCTGGGCATCATCCAGGAGGGCGAGCAGGTCATCTCCGGCGCGCAGATCGACCAGATGAGCGACGACGAGCTGTTCGCTGCCGCCAAGACCGTCAATGCCTTTGCCCGCGTCTCCCCCGAACACAAGATGCGTATGGTCAAGATCCTGCAATCGCAGAATCAGGTGGTCGCGATGACCGGCGACGGCGTGAATGACGCCCCGGCGCTGAAGCAGGCCGACATCGGCATCGCCATGGGGATCACCGGCACCGAAGTGAGCAAGGGTGCCGCCGACATGATCCTGACGGACGACAACTTCGCTTCGATTGTCGCGGCCGTCGAGGAAGGCCGCACCATTTACGACAATCTGCGCAAGTTTGTGCTGTTCCTGCTCAGCTCGAACATCGGCGAGATCCTGGTGATGTTCATCGGTATCCTCGTGGGTCTGCCGATCCCGCTACTGGCCATTCAGATTCTCTGGGTCAACCTGGTCACTGACGGTCTGCCGGCTATTGCACTGGGCTTTGATCCGACGGAAGAGGGCACGATGAAGCGTCCGCCCCGCGCTGCCGACGAGGGCATCTTCGCGCGCGGAATGGGCCGCAAAATCCCGATTCGTGCCGTCATCCTCGCCGCTCTGACGCTGATCGCTTTCGTCATCGCGCACACCCGACACGATATGGACCCCTTGAGCGAAACCCGTGGCCTGGAGAAACTCGATCGTGTAGCGCTGGTCGAGCTGATCGGCGAAGAAGCGGTGCCGGCCGAATGGGAGGCGCTGTCTGAGGCCGAGCGAGTCGCACTGCTGAGCGAAACGACAGGCGAAGGCGGCGGTGAGGGCGGATCCGAGAACGAGATCATCGCTCTGGCGGAACGCATTCCGCGCACAATTGCCTTCACCGTCCTGGCGCTGGGTCAGATCTTCCACGTGCTGGCCATCCACGCCGGCGATCGCAAGTCGTTCTTCCAGGTCGGCTTCAGCGGCAACCAGTTCCTGTTGGGCGCGGTCGTCCTGACGGCGCTGCTCCAACTGGCCGTCATCTACGTGCCGTTCCTGCAGGCGACATTCGAAACCTACCCCATCGCTGTGGACGAACTTCTGGTCGCCGTGGGCATCGCAGCGCTGGTGCTGGTCGCGGTCGAGCTCGAAAAGCTCATCACCAACCGGCTGCTTCCGGCAGAATAAGCACTCGGCAACGGCAGCGCGAAGTGAAAAAAACGGCGGGCCCGAATTTGGGTTCGCCATTTTTTTCCCTATCTTTTACAATTCGGCTCTGTAATGATTGGTCAGTTTGTCCAAGCATCTGGCGGCTTGATGAGTCACCGTATCGAAATCGCTCCTTCCATCCTGGCTGCGGACTTCACCCGTCTGGGCGATCAAGTGCGCGAAGCTGAAGCAGCCGGGGCGGATCGCATACATATCGATGTCATGGACGGACGGTTCGTCCCCAATATCACCATGGGTCCGATGATCGTTGCGGCCGTTCGGCGCGTGACGCAGCTTCCACTCGACGTCCATCTGATGATCGTGGAACCCGATCACCTGCTAGAAGAGTTCGCGCAGGCAGGTGCGACACGCATTTTCGTCCATTGGGAGACCTGCCCGAACCTTCATCGTACCCTCAGCGCCATTGAGGCGTTGGGCTGCGCGCCAGGGGTCGCCATCAATCCGCATACCCCGGCCACCTTCCTTTCGGAGATCATCCACAAGATCAGCGCCGTGATCGTGATGACAGTGAATCCTGGCTTTGGCGGTCAGCAATTTCTGCCAGAGACGCTGCCGAAGATGACCATGGTGCGACGCATGTTCGGCGATCGTGCGGGGGATATCGTGGTAGATGGCGGAATCAATATCGACACAATCAATCAGGTCGTCAGGGCGGGAGCCAATATCCTGGTTGCAGGCAGTGTCGTCTTCACAGACAAGCATTCGGTTCAGGTCGGTCTGCAGAACCTGCGCCAGGCGCTGCAGAAATAAAAAAGCCGGTCTAGCCGGCTTCAGTCGTGAGGTTCAACGGTCGTGATACGAAAAGAAAACGCTTTATGCCTTCGCAAGAGTCTTGATGCACTTGGTGCAAAGATGCTTGCGAACCTTCTCGCCGTTTTCCATCAGGGTCACACGCTGAATGTTGGGATTGAACTTGCGCCTCGACGCGCGCAAGGAAAAGCTGCGGGTGTTGCCGAACATCGGCTTTTTTCCGCACATTTCGCACACTGCCATGATAAGACGCCTTTGCAGCTAATTGCGGTCAGTTCACGGGGGCATGCTATCACAAAGGGCAGCGCCCAACAAGGGCGTGCAAGGTTGACTGCTCACTGATTCGTTCGTCATTCTCCGTTTTTATCATCGGGTCGAGGCTGTGTCATGATTACCCATACACTATTTCGTGAACAAGAAAACCGTTACATCGACGGTTACTTGCTGAAGAGATTATTCAGCGCCGGCGTCACCTGGCTGGAACACAATAAGGACAAGGTCAACCAGCTCAACGTCTTCCCCGTACCGGATGGCGACACTGGCACCAATATGTTTCTGACCATGCGCAGCGCCTATGCCGCTATTGCTCACCTGGACGATCCCAGCGTTGGACGGCTGATGAATGCGCTGGCCAAAGGCGCGCTGATGGGCTCGCGCGGAAATTCCGGCACCATCCTCAGTCAGATCTGGCAGGGTGTAGCGGAAGCCCTGGACGGCGAAGAGCGGCTCGATGCCGAACTTCTGGCCCGGGCCACGCGCCTGGCAGTTGTAAAAGCCTACGGCGCCGTAGAGAAACCGGTCGAAGGCACTATCCTCACCGTCTCGCGCGAGATGGCGGAAGTTGTCCAGGAGCGCTATGCGACCACGCCTGACCTGGTCTCTCTGCTCCGCCGCATGGTGTCGACGGGACGCGCCTCGCTCCGCCGCACCCCGGAACAACTGCCCATCCTCAAGAAAGCCGGTGTCGTGGACTCCGGCGGCCAGGGGTTGATCTTCATCTTCGAGGGCATGCTGCGCGCGCTGTGCGGCCGGACCGTCGAGGCGGCGGAGATCATCAGTGTCAGCACGGCGACCTCGTCATGGGAAGAGGTTCTGGAACCGGAAGATGAGCTTGGCTACGGCTATGACGTCCAGTTCCTGATGCGCGGGCAGAGTCTCGATCCGGATGTCGTCCGCAAGGCACTGGCCGATATGGGTGGCTGGTCGACGCTGGTGGTCGGCGGAAGCGACCTGCTCAAAGTCCACGTGCACGTCCATAATCCCGGTGAACCGCTCAGCTACGCGATCGGTCTGGGCGCTGACCTGGACGACATCGTCGTCGAGAATATGCAGCGACAGTACGAGCACTACCTGGAGCGTCACAACAGCGCCGGCCCGGCCATACGCACGGATATCGAAGGCGCGGCAGTCATCGCCGTGGCCAACGGCGCCGGTATCCAGCAGATCTTCCAGGAGCTTGGCGCGGCTGCCGTAATCAATGGCGGGCAGACGATGAACCCCAGTACCGGTGACTTCCTGGAACTGATTCACAAACTGCCCAACGATCGGGTGCTGCTCCTGCCGAACAATCGCAACATCATTCTGAGCGCTCAGCAGGCCGCGAAAGAGACGACCAACAAGACGGTCGTCGTCGTGCCCAGCATCACGATCCCGCAGGGTATCGCCGCCATGATGGAGTATGCCAATCATGAATCCGAAGAGAGCGTCGAGGACATCGCCGCGGCGATGTCCGAGCTCATGCACAGCGTTACTTCCTGCGAGATCACTACAGCAACGCGCAGCGTCGAATTCGACGGCATTGACGTGCGTGCCGGTCAGTACATCGGCCTGATCGACGACGTGCTGGTGGTCGCCGACGACGATCTCGACACGCTGGCTGAAAAGCTGCTGCACCGGGCGAACGCGGCCCGACGTGAGCTGGCGACTCTCTACTGCGGTGATGATGTCAGTCCTGGCGAAGCGCAGGTGCTGGCCGACCATCTGACCGCACATTTCCCAAAACTTGGATTCGAGATCGTGACCGGCGGCCAGCAGCTTTACCCTTACATCATCGGCCTGGAATAGATGCTCAATCTGCACATCGTCACCGATAGCTTTGCGCAGTTCGCGGAGGAATCCCCTCCGCCGAATGTCACCGTCCTGCCGAATCTGCTGACGATCAACGGCAGGACGTATCGCGAGGGGATTGACATCAGCGTCGAAGAAGCGTTCCGCCTCAGGTCCCAGGGGGCGCAGAAGGCATCTGTCACCCCTCCGACGTCGGCAGACTTGTCGGCGGCATATGAACGGCTCGGTCGCGACTATGATGCTATCGTGTCGATACACGGCTCTCGTGAGATGTTCGATAGTTGGCAAAACGCCCAGATCGCGGCGCAGTCCTTTCCGGGAGCAACCGGGTGGCGGTGGTCGATTTCGCAAACGCTGTCGGCGGCACAGGGCATGCTGGTCAAACTGGCGGCGCGGGAGGCCGCACAGCAGAATAGTCTCGACGACATCGTGCGCATCCTGCGCGGGGCCATCGAACAACTCTACATGGTCTTCTTCGTCGAAACCATTGATACCCTCCTCCATCACCGGATTCTGCCACCCTCGCAGACCGTTCTCGGCGCCATGCTCAACATCAAGCCGATCCTGAGCGTCGAGAACGGGAAGCTGATCGCTATTGAGAAGGTGCGTACGCGAGCGCAGGCGGTCGAGCGGCTTGCCGAATTCGTGGTGGAGTTTACGGACATCGCCGACGCGGTCATCATTCAGCACCGGACCAACCAGACCGAGCAGACCCGTATGCTCCAGGAAAGGCTGCAAACGGAGTTTCCGCTGGTGAAGTTTCCGTATACGATGTATGGAGCATCGCTGGCAGCGTTAATTGGGTTAGACGCTACCGGGCTTGCCGTACTTGAGAACCCAGGCACTAGGATAGATGATGGCTTCTAAGAAGATACGTTTTCTGTGTGACAGTACTTGTGATCTCCCACCTGAGCTTATTGAGCAGCATCATGTCACCGTCGTGCCCTGCTTCATCAATCAAGGAAGCAACAGTTTTCCGGACGACGGTACACAGGAATTTCGTGATGGGTTCTACCGGGACATCCCGCAGATGCGGCCGCATCCCACCACAGCAGCCATGTCGCCCGGCCTCGCTGAAGAGGCTATCCTTGCGGCGGCGAAGGATGCCGACCATTTGTTCATAATCACCGTCGCAACCAAGCTCAGCGGCGTTTATAATGCCATGCGTCTTGGTGCAAGCAGGCTGCCGGAAGGCTCCTGGACCCTGATCGACAGCAAGTCGGTAACCATGGGGATGGGCTTTCAAGTCCTGATTGGCGCCGAGGTCGCGGAAGCCACCGGAGATATTGACAAAGTCAAGCATGCGGTGATGCAGGTTCAGCAGAATCAACGTGTCTACGCGGCCCTGGAGACGCTCGAATATCTGCGTCGCGGCGGGCGCGTCGGTTGGACGGCTGCCAGCCTGGGCACGCTGCTGCAAATCAAACCGATCATCGACGTGTGGGACGGTGAAGTCCATTCCATCGCGCGCGTCCGAACGTATGCCCGGGCCATTGACGAAATGGTGGACCAACTCGAAAAGCACAAGCCGCTGGATCGCGTGGCCGTCATGTACGCGAAGGCGACCGATATGGTCGATCAACTCGTGCAGCGGCTCCAGCCGGTTGTGCCCAACAAGATCCTGATTACTCAAATCACGCCGACGATTGGCGTACATATCGGACCCTCCGGTCTCGGCGTTACCGTCGTCAGCAGTGCGTGGAGAACCTGAAAACATGCCATCGGCTTTGGAAACACTGGTCAAAATTCTGAAACTTGAGCGCGAACAGGGCTTTCGCGACACGGCCGTCATCGGCGGTCTGAGCGCCTTCGCCCAGAACTGGCAGTCCGGCGCGCATGCACAGGCGAAGCGGCCGGAGCATCACATTCTGGTCGACGAGCTGATCGACGTGATACGCGGCTATGACCAGATGGATGCCGAAGTCGAAAGACCCAAGCAGGTGAATTACATGCTGGATCGCATCACGGGACGCGTTCCCGCCCCTGAAGCGTACGTGCAGCGGCTTGGCCTCTATGCGACCGCCGCCCCACCCAGCGACACACCCGGATCGGAGGCCGAGACTCCCGAGGTTCCAAGGGATGAAGCCGTTCGCCCCCGGGCAGTCCGCGAGAAAAATGTCGGGCATCACCCAAGCCAGGAGAATGTGTCTTCGGTAGATAGTTAACGCCGCGACAAGCGCAAAGAAAAGAATCGCAACAAGCGCGAGCGCAAGGCCGACAGTGAGCAGGAACCCGAGCGCGCAGCACAGCCGCATCGGTCCGAACAACGCAAGGCTGTCGCCGCCAATGCCGATGAAGCGCGCGAGGACAGCCGGGATGGAACTCGCAACGGTGGGCGTGATGGCCTGCGTGACAGTGACCACAGTCGCCTCGACGAGGACTTCGTGTTCAGTTCCAAGCCAGCCAAGCGCGACCTGCCGCCGCCGCCCCGTCTGGCACGTCCGCCGCGCCAGGTACGCGCGATAGTCGATGAAGAGACCTCGCGCGATCTCCTCCACGGCCTGCATGCCTCGGTAGAACGCGTGAAGGGTGTCGGTCCCCGCCAGTTGGAGCTGCTGAACCGACTGGGGATCAGCACGATTAACGATCTGCTCTTCTACTTCCCGTCGCGCTACGATGATTATACGCAGATGACGACCATCGGCAGGCTTAAGCCGTCTATGCTGGCGACCGTCATCGGCACTGTGCGCCGCACCGAAGAGCGAATCGGCCGGACGAGCCGGCGCGACTTCTTCATGGTCGTCGAAGATGGCACCGGATCGATCAGCGTGACCTGCTTCGGCCAGGCCTATCTGCGGCGTACCCTCCAGCCCGGTCAGCAAGTCGTGCTGCGCGGGCAGACATCGTCTTATCGCGATGTCATTCAGTTCACCAATCCGGAGATCATCCCGCTCGACCTGGAGGACTTGCAGGCAGCGCAGATCGTCCCGGTTTACCCGCTCACCGAGGGGTTGAACAACCGCCAGCTCCGGCGAATCATCGACAAGGCGCTCGACTACTGGGCGGACCGCATCCCCGACTATGTCCCTGAGGGGACGCTGGAACGTCTCAATCTGGCCGACCTGGGCTGGGCGCTCCGCAATATTCACTTTCCTGAGGGGCCGGATCATCTTGAACATGCGAAGAGCCGTCTGATCTTCGATCAGCTCCTGATGCTTCAGCTCACCATCATGGCCAACAGGCGCCAGTGGCAATCGCTTCCGGCGGCCAGTCTCTCTGTCGAAGACGATCAGGTTGAAGCGCTGGTCACAGCCATGCATCCGTACCCCCTGACCGGCGCACAGCAGCGCTCGATCGAGGATGTACGGCGAGACATCGCGCGCACCGTGCCCATGAACCGCCTGCTGCAAGGCGATGTCGGTTCGGGCAAGACGGCCGTCGCGTCCACGGTGATGGCGATCGCCTACCTTTGCGGTGGTCAGGCAGCCCTGATGGCGCCGACCAGCATCCTGGCGGAACAGCACTACCGCGGCATCAGCGCGGCCTTTGAGCGCCTGCCGGAAACGCTTCACCCCGAGGGTCGCAGACCCGTCATCGGCCTGCTCACCGGGTCGATTACAACCGGTGAGCGTGAAGCCATCCTCAATGGTCTGCGTGATGGTTCCATCGACATCATCATCGGCACACACGCGATCATTCAGCAAGGGGTAGAGTTCCAGAACCTCACCCTGGCGATCATCGACGAGCAGCACCGTTTCGGCGTCGAACAACGCGGCGCTTTGCGCGGCAAGGGCATGAACCCCCATCTGCTGGTGATGACCGCCACCCCCATCCCGCGTACTCTGGCGCTGACCCTCCACGCAGACCTCGATCTATCGGTGATCGACGAGATGCCGCCCGGACGCACTCCCGTGCGCACCCGCGTCGTCGAACCAAGCCAGCGCTTCAAAGTCTATGATCTGATTGACGAGCAAATCGCGTTGGGCCGTCAGGCGTTCATCGTCTACCCGCTTGTGGAAGCGTCCGATCGAATCGAAGCCGGCTCGGCGGTGGAATCCTTTGAAGATATTCGCAAGATCTTCCATCACCACCACGTTGGACTGCTGCACGGACGCATGCGGTCAGACGAAAAAGATACGATTATGCAGTCCTTCCGCGACCATGAGTTCGACGTGATGGTCACCACGTCGGTAGCGGAGGTCGGCGTGGATATTCCCAACGCCAGCGTCATCCTGATCGAAGGCGCCAACCGCTTCGGCCTTGCCCAGCTCCATCAGTTCCGCGGCCGTGTTGGGCGCGGCGGGCACGCCTCCTACTGCTTCCTTCTCTGCGACACCGACCTTCCCGAAGGAATCGAGCGGCTGAAGGCTCTGGAGCGTACCAACAACGGTTTCGAGCTCGCCGACATCGACTGGAAACTGCGCGGACCGGGCAATCTTATCGGTACGCAGCAGAGCGGCCGGGGGTCGTTGAAACTCGTGGAGAGCATGAACAGCGCGCTGGTCGAACAGGCCCAGCGTGAGGCGCGCACCATCTACGAGGAAGATGCCGATCTCGGCCTGGCGCAGCATCATCTTCTGGCGCTGCGCATCAAGAATTTGCAGGACACCCGCAGCGATATCAGTTGACGCCAATTTGATCACGGTTCGTCGCAAAGGATAGGATTATGGTTCGCGCACTCTATCCGGGTTCTTTTGATCCAATTCATAACGGACATATCGACATCGCCTTACGCGCGGCGCGAATATTCGACGAGGTCATCGTCGGCGTGTATGACTTCCCTAAGAAGAAACTGCTGTTCGAAGTCGAGCAGCGGGTGGAACTTACGCGACAGTGCTTCGCGGATAGCCCGAATATCCAAGTTGCGAAGTTTTCGGGTTTCACTGTAGACTATGCAAGAGTAGTGGACGCGACCGTTTTGGTGCGCGGCTTGCGGGTTTTTTCGGATTTTGAACTTGAGTTTCGTATGGGGCTTGCAAATAAAAAACTTGCCCCGGAGATCGAAACCGTTTCAATCATGACGGATATTCAGCACATCTACATCAGCAGCAGCACGATTCGCGAGATCGCCGAACTGGGAGGTGATGTCTCCAGTATGGTCCCTCCGTTTGTGGCAGAAGCGCTGAAAAACCGTTTTGCCGAACTCCGCGCAAGCCAGGGCAGCCCCGGCTACACAATCAGCATCCGGGATTGAGAAAGGGAAGCCACAATGGATATTCAACACCTGGTTGATCGTCTTGAGGATCTGATCGACGAAGGCCGACATATCCCCTTCAGCAAGCTCACGATGATCGATGAGGAACGTGCGCTGGAGATCATTGACCAGATGCGCATCTCTATCCCGGAAGAGATCGAGAAGGCCGCACGGGTTCTTGCGCAGCGCGACCGGATCATGGCGCAGGCCAACGAAGAGGCGGCGCGCGTGGTTCAGTTAGCGCGCGAGCGGGGCGACCAGCTCATCGACCGTGAGGCGCTTGTACAGGCAGCGCAGAGCCGGGCAGCTAACATCATCGAGGCGGCACGGCAGGAATCCGAAGTCATCACGGGTGACGCGGACGGTTACGTGCTGGACTCGCTGGGCAGCCTGGAACAGCAGTTGGTGAAACTGCTGACCATTGTGCGCAATGGCATTTCCGAAGTGAACAAGAAGCAACCTTCGGGCAACCGTTCCAGCGCGCCATTGACGGCATCCCTGCCGGTCCAGCAACCGCAGCTCGTGGAAGTCAACGCGCAGAAACCGGCCAGCGAATAGCTGCCGCCGCACACATCCAGGTGATGCCGCTTGCGCCTGATCTTCCTGACTCTGGCGTGGATTGGCGGCATCCTGTACGCGGCCAGCGGCCCAATAGAAGCTGTACCCCTTTGGCTTGGACTAGCCACTTTGTCGGTCGCCGTGGCCATTCTGCTGCGGCGCTTCAGCCCGCTGCTCATTACGGCGGCGGCGCTGGGAATTCTGCGCTTCGAACTCCAGGGCATGAGCAGCCCGCTTGCTACCTTCAACGATACAAGCGTGGTGACGCTGGAAGGCGTGATTGGCGCGGAACCCGACCGGCGCGATACAGCCATTCAGATCCGCCTCGAAGTTGAATCCCTCTTTCAGAACGGCAGCATCCACCCGGTTGCCGGAAACGTCCTGGTCTCAGCGCCGACAACCTTTGTCGGTGAGTATGGGAGCAGAATCCGCGCCACCGGGGTGCTCGAAACGCCGCCAGAGAGCGATCGCTTTTCATATGCCGATTATCTGGCCCGCGCCGAAATCTACAGCCTCATGCCGCGCGCCAGGATCACCCTCCTTGATGTCCCCGCCCGTCAGGATCTCCGATCCGCCCTGCTGTCGTTCAGAAGCAGAGCCTCTCGCGTCATCGACGATGCGATTCCAGACCCTTCTGCCAGTCTGCTCGCCGGAATCCTGCTCGGCGATGAGCGAGGCTTATCGCCTGAAGTCAGTGATGCATTTGCGGAAACCGGCGCCGCTCACGTCATTGCCATCAGCGGCTTCAACATGGCGATCCTCGGCGGCTTCATGACCCGCGTCCTGCGCCAGCTCAAGGTCAGGCCGGTTCCAGCCGCCCTGATCAGCGTGGCGATCATCGCGCTCTATGCGGCCTTCGTCGGTGGCAGTCCGGGCGTCGTCCGTGCCGCGCTGATGACCAGCCTCGTCTTTATCGCCAGCGCCGTGCGCCGCAAACCCTACCTGCCTACTTCGCTGGCCTTCGCGGTGCTGCTTCTCTCCGCCCTCGATCCGCTGATGCTGTGGGACGTCGGTTTCCAACTCAGCGTCTTTGCCGTGCTGGGTCTCGCCATCTTTGCTTCGCCCTTCGCCGCTGCCCACGATCACCTCTTCAGCGGACTCCCCACCGTGCTTAATCCGCTCTCCGGCTTGCTGCGCGAATCGATCACCGTCAGCCTGGCCGCCCTGGTGTTCACACTGCCGCTCTCGGCATTGACCTTTGGGCGCCTGTCGCCTGCCGTCGTCCTGGTCAACGCCCTGATCGTCCCGGTACAGCCAGCTATCATGCTGTTCGGCGGGCTGGGCGTTGTGATCGGCCTGCTGGCTCATGAAACTGGGAAGGTCTCTCTCTGGCTGGCCCTGCTGCCGCTGGCCTGGACGACAGCCATCGTTCGCTTATTTGCGCAACTTCCTGATGTGCCCGTATATCCTTCACCAAACGCGATTGCCAGTCTCTTCATCGGCATCATGGCAATCGCCGTGATTCGCGCGGCCCGCCCCGAGTGGAGTGAGAATGTGAAGAACTGGTCCCGGTCGACGATGGTGGTCGCCGCGGTACTCCTCGCCAGCGCACTGCTGTTCGTTCTGGCGCTGGCGCTCTGGCGCAGCCGGCCAGACGGGCTGATGCATCTGTGGTTTTTTGACTTCGGACGGTCGACCGTGCTGATGCAGACCCCACAGGGACAGCACGTGCTCATCGATGGTGGAAACTATCCATCCAGGCTGCTGACGGCGATCGGCGACCGACTGCCCTTCTACGACCGCACCATCGAGCTTCAGTTCATCAGCCAGCCGGACGATCAGTTCGTCTCCGCCCTGCCCGTCTTCTACGATCGTTATCACGCGGACCTGGTGGTGATCAACGGCGCGCTTGACGATAGCGACGTACTCGCACAACTTGGCGAGCAATGGGACGGTTCAGCGCAGCGGCCAGCGGTGTTGAATGAAGTTTTTCAGACAGGCGATGGCGTATCGCTGGTGATCAGGCACAGCGCGCAAGAGGCGGTGAACGGCGCAACGAGTGACGCCGATCGCGACGACCAGGCACTGGCGCTTCAGGCGCACTATGGGCAGTTCAGTTTCCTGTACACCGGGGATCTGAGCGCATCGGCTCAGAATGCGCTTCTGACGGACGGAGCACTTTCGCATGTGACGCTGCTGCACGCCCCACGCGGCGCGTCTTCGGAAGCGCTGAATGAGGATCTGCTCGCCCGCCTGATGCCGAACATCGCCATCGTTCAGACGGATTCACTGCGGCGGGGCAGCGAGCCCTCGTCCGCCACATTGACCCTGCTGCATCAGGCGCAGGTCTTTCGAACCGATCTGGTGGGGACGGTTCACATCTACACAGACGGCCAGGAGGTATGGGTGGAAAGCGAACGGGTTCCCGCCCCATCCTCCTGACGCGACTTCAACGCGACTTGAATCAAGAGACTGAAGATCAGATACGCTGTTCGAGAAGCCAGAAAATGAAGAAGTAAGTCCCGGCAATCACCGCGGTGATGATCGCCGGCGCGCCCGTACGATTTTTTCGCGCTCTGACCAGACCGGCCGAGATCAGCGGAAAGATGAACATGCCCACATTGATGACCATCATGCCGAATTCCTTGCGGGCCAGCAGCGGCGGGCGAGTCGACAGACTGAGCTTGGCGACAATGGCGAAGAGCAGCACGCTGGCCATGAGCAGCGTAGGCACCATGTTTTTGTCGGGGATCGTAAACAGGGTAAAGAGGGCGAAAAAGAAAATTACGTAGAGGAAGACGCTCCAGATGATATCTCTACCCGAACCTGGACCGATGATCCTCAGGATTTCCTGGAAATCGATCTCCACGAAGTGCCTCCATAGTCGCCACCAGGCCGATCAACACGGGTATCTTACCATGACCGGCTCAACTCGGCATCACATCGACTTTTCGATTGGCCGGCAAACGCGCGCATTCTCGACTCATGGACAGGAGATAGGAAAAACGCGACGTCTGAAGTACACTACCGGCGGTCTTACAAGAGAAAACAGCATCATTCGTGAACGACATCCCCTACCCTAATGAATCCAACAGCGAACCGGAACCGCGTTACGCAAGCGATAGCTCCATTGCTCGGCAAATTGCGCTGCAAACGCTTTACGAGTTCGACATTGCCGGTCATGATCCGCTGCAAGTCCTGGCGCGGCACCTGCGCTTGCAGGAGCCTCCTCCGCGGGCGGCCAAAATGGCGCGGACGCTCGTCGTCGGAGTGCATGCGCATCGCACGCAGCTGGACCACGCAGTCGAGCAGCGCGCCAGCGAGTTTCCGGTCGATCTGCTCGCCGTCATCGATCGGAACATCCTGCGCATTGCCCTTTTCGAGTTCGCCGTCTGGACCGTCACCCCTGTCGCCGTCGCCATTGATGAAGCGGTCGAGCTGGCGAAGGACTTCGGCGCCGACGGAACTCCCAGCTTCATCAACGGCGTGCTGCGATCGATTGCCATCGACGATGAACTACTTGAGGCCTTGCACCAGCCTGTTGAACTGACCGACGAGGACGGCGAAGACAGCGAGGACAGCGATGAAGATGCCTAAACTGCGTTTAAGAAGATCGCGTCCTTTGCCGGTCGATTCCTCGACGTCCACACCGGTCGTCGTTGAGGAGGGGTCGGAGGAGCAGCTGCACATGACGCTGCTCGAACACCTCAATGAGCTGCGTCAGCGTCTGACCCGCGCCGCGCTGGGGTTGGCCGTGGGTGTCATCGTCGGCTTTCCACTGGCGGGCCCCATGCTCGGCTACCTCAAAGAGCCTTATGGCGACCGTTTTCAGGCGCTCGATCCCACGAACCCGGTCATTTCTTATTTCCGTGTCGCGCTGATGATTGGCGCTATTTTGACAATCCCCTGGACTACCTACCAGGTGCTGATGTTCGTCATTCCGGGGCTGACGCGCAAAGAAAAGGGCATGGTCTTCCGGGCGCTTCCAGCCATCACCGGGCTGTTCGTCGTTGGCGCACTCTTCGCCTGGTTTATGCTCATCCCGCCAGCCCTCGACTTTCTGGTCAATTTCCAGTCGGATATCTTCGTCGCGCAGTGGACGGCTGATGGCTACCTTGGCTTCATCACGGCACTGATCTTCTGGATGGGCGTGGCCTTTGAAACACCGCTGATCTTCTTCGTGCTTTCCCTGATGGGACTGGTTCAGTCGAGAACCCTGATTCAAAACTGGCGTATTGCCGTGGTAGGCGGCGCTGTGGCAGCGGCATTCATTACACCGACTATCGACCCGGTCAACATGTTCCTGGTCATGGGACCACTGCTGGCGCTTTACGCCTTCAGCATTCTGCTCGTCACGATCGGCAATCGTATCAACCGGGTAGAGCCGCTGTGACCGGTCCAAAGTCCTGCGATGTGCGGGTCTTCGGCGTTCCGATGGATCTCGGGCAGCGCCGGCGCGGAGTCGACATGGGACCCTCCGCCCTGCGCTATGCCGGCCTGGATGCCCGCCTGCGAAAGATGGGCTATAACGTCGTGGACAGCGGCAATCTGAGTGTGCCGGTGTCGGAAGAAATCGACGTTACCGACGAAGACGGACGTGCCCACAACGCCACGGCCATCGCGAAAATAGGCCAACAGGCTTACCGTCACATGTGCGAAACCATCGAACGCGGCGAATTCGCCCTCTTCCTCGGTGGCGATCACAGCATTTCCATGGGTACTGTCGCCGGGTCGCTGGGAAGAAATGAGCGTGTCGGCGTCCTGTGGATCGATGCTCACGGCGATTTCAACACGCCGATGACCACGCCTTCCGGCAATGTGCACGGAATGGTTGTCGCCTCGCTCATGGGCCTGTGCCCGCCACCGCTGCGCTTTGGCGACAAGGTTTTGCGTCCCGAACAGATCGCCTACATCGGCATCCGCGACCTCGATGTCGAGGAGAAACGCGCGATGGTGCAGCATGGCCTCAAGGTGCTGACCATGCGCGACATCGACGAGGTGGGCATGGCCTCGGTGGTCCGCGCTGCGCTGAACGCACTGGGCAATGTCGAAGCCATCCACGTCAGCCTGGACATGGATGCGCTCGATCCCAGTTTTGCCCCCGGCGTCGGCACTCCGGTTCCTGGCGGCCTGACCTACCGCGAAGCGCATCTGCTGATGGAAATGCTGGCCGACGACGGCCGTGTGCGGGCGATGGATATTGTCGAGGTCAATCCGATTCTCGACTCAGGCAATGCGACGGGTAAGCTCGCCATTGAGCTGGCGGCCAGTCTTCTGGGATCACGTATTCTCTGATGGCTTTTCTTAGACGCCGACGCGCCAGGCGCGTCCTGGTCATCGGGCTGGACTGCGCCGGCCCCGATCTTGTCTTCGATCAACTTCGCAGCGATCTCCCAACGATCAGTCGGTTGGCCGAACAGGGGCTGAGCGGCCGGCTGCGCTCGTCCATCCCATGCATCACCGTGCCGGCCTGGGCCAGCATGATGAGCAGCCGCGATCCCGGCGTGCTCGGCTGCTACGGCTTCCGCAACCGACGCGACTATTCCTACGACGGTATGGCCACCGCCGACAGCAGCGCGATTCAGGTCCCGCGTCTGTGGGATTACCTGAGCGCAGGAGGGAAACAGTCGGTACTCCTGGGCGTACCTCAGACGTACCCCGTCCGTCCCCTGAACGGCCACCTGGTCAGCGACTTCATGACACCCGGAACCGATACAACCTTCACCTTCCCGCCACTGCTGAAGGGGGAAGTGCTGAACCTCACGCCGGACTACCGTTTCGATGTCCGTGAATTCCGCACCCCCGACAAGGCCAATCTCCTGCGCGCCATTCAGGAGATGACCGAGCGTCAGATGGGCGTCGTCAAGCACCTTATTCAGTCCAAGCCGTGGGACTACTTCATGTACATGAACATCGGCACGGACCGGATGCACCACGGCTTCTGGCGCTTCCACGATCCGGAGCACCGGCTTCACGAGCCCAGGAGCCCCTTCCGTCATGTCATCCGCGACTACTACCGGATGATGGATTCGCTGATCGCGGATCTGATCCGGTTGGCGGGCGAGGATACCGCAGTCCTGGTCGTCAGCGATCATGGCGTGACGCGTATGGATGGCGGCATCTGCATCAACGAGTGGCTGTGGCAGAATGGCTGGCTAGCATTCAAAACGCCGCCGGCGACCGGCCAACTCACCCGCATCGAAGATGCCGACATCGACTGGCAGCGTACACGCGCCTGGGCCAGCGGCGGTTACTACGCCCGCATCTTCATGAATGTTGAGCGTCGGGAGCCCAGCGGAGTGATTGACCCGGAGCAGTACGAATACGTCCGCGAGAGTCCGGCAGCCGCCATCCGTGCCATTCCAGGACCATCCGGGGGAGCCACTGAACACCAGCGTGTTCAAGCCGCAGGATATCTACCAGCAGGTGAATAACATCCCGCCCGACTTGCTGGTGTACTTTGGCGATCTTCACTGGCGCGCCGTCGGCAGCCTGGGTCATGGCCGGCACTTCACATACGATAACGACACCGGACCCGATGACGCGAACCACGCCGAAGATGGCATGTATGTCTTCTACGACCCATACCAGCCGGCCGGCGGCGCCGTCGAACATCATCAACTGATGGACATCGCCCCTACCCTGCTCGACAAGTTCGGATTGCCCATCCCGCGCGACATGCAGGGACGCGCATTTGCGCAGACCCGCTAGGTCTCCTGCACGTCGGAGACTGGCGCGTCGGCAGCAACCGGATCCTGGGCCTGTCGGCGCTGACGCCGCAGCACACCGGATCTGAGCTGTCCACAGCCGGCGTCAATATCGATGCCGCGCCGAATGCGCACCGTGGCTGAAATGCCGTACTCCTTGAGAATGGCGATGAAGTTATGAATGCGATCCGACGACGAAGGATCGCCCGCATAGCCCGTGGTCGGATTGAGCGGGATGACATTGACGTGGCAGTGCAGCCCCTTGAGCAGCGCGCCCAACGTCCGCGCCTGCTCCGGCGTATCGTTCTGCCCGGAGATCAGCGTCCACTCGAACGTCATGCGCCGGCCCGTCTGCTCGGCATATTCCCGGCAGGCGTCCAGCAGTTCCCCGGAGTGGATAGCGTTTGTTAATCGGCAGCAGCGCCGATCGCTCCGCGTCCGTAGCCGCGTGCAGGCTCACCGCCAGCTTGACCTGTAAACCCTCTTCGGCGAAACGCCTGATCATCGGCACCAGACCCACTGTGCTGATGGTGATGTGCCGCGCGCCAATCCCCAGATCGGCCATCAGGCGGTGAATGGCCGCGATGGACGCATCGTAGTTGTGGAACGGTTCTCCCATACCCATCAAAACGACGTTACTCAGCCGCTCGCCTCGCGCTTCGAGTTCCCGGGCGAAATAGGCCGCCTGCTCGAAGATCTCGTCGGCGGTGAGATGACGCGCAAAACCCATCTGCCCGGTGGCGCAGAAGACGCAGCCCATCGCGCAGCCGGCCTGCGTCGAAATGCATGCCGTGCGCCGGTCATCATCGTATTCCATCAACACGGACTCGATAAGCTGCCCGTCCGGAAGCTCGTACAGCCGCTTGATTGTGCCATCGGTGCTGACCTGTTCGGCTTCCAGTTCCAGCGAACCCATCTGGGCCTCCGCGACCAGCTGCTCACGCAAGGCTTTTGGCAGATTGCTCATCTGCGCAAATTCCGTTGCGCGTCGATAGTAGAGCCAGTCCCAGAGCTGCTCGGCACGGTAGCGAGGTTGGCCCCATTCCGCAAGCAGATCGGCGATGCCCTCTTTCGTCATGGCGTACAGATCGATCATCTTCGCCTCCCCGATCGCAGAAGAAGCGCGACCAGAACTATGAGCAAAACAAGAAGTACGCCGAGCGTGACCATACGGAAGTTCGGCTGATCCAGCAGCGACGGTTCGCGGGGAACCGGAACCGGTGTCGGCGTCTGAAGGCTGCCCGGCGGCCTGGGAGTGGCGCTTGGCGCCAGCGGCGTCGCGCTCGGCAGTCGGGTCGCGGTCGGCGCAGTGGTACGCGTCGGAACGATCTCAGCGGTCGGCGTTGCACTGGGCGAATCAGTGGACACAGGCGTCGGCGAACGGGTTTCGGTCGGCGTATTCGTCGCGGTGGGCGCAGGGGTCGGCGCCTGAAAAGGCGAGACCCCGAAGGCCACTTCGGCCTCACGCGAGAAGATCCACTGCTCATAGGCAGGGATCAGCCCTTCCAACGATTGGCCGGTCACCTGCTCGAAAGCGGTCGCAAAGTCGGACGCGCCGGCAACCACATTTGCCAGCCGGAAAATGCCCAGCACGCCGATGCGGTCGATCAGCCAGGCCAGCAAGCCGTAACTCTGCGCCTGCCAGGTCGGTGTCTCCTGCGTCTCGGCCATCGCCTCCAGCGGCAGCAGGCGGCCCTGTCGAGCAGCACTGCGTGCTTCGGTCAGCAGCACCGACTGCGTCGTCGACGAGTACAGCCGACCCAACGCCTCACGGAACCAGTCCGGGACCTGTTTTCCTTCCCAGCCGGCCCCGTAAAATGCATCTATCATCAGCTTGCCGACAAAAACGTCCAGCGTTTCCTCGGCTGGCACCTGAACCACCGACCAGCCCTGCGAGACCCAACGCAGTGCCTCAGCGTCGCAGTCGATCGTCTGATCGACGTTGGCGGTGGTCGCCACCAGACGGTCGGCGCCATTGTCCTGGGCAATGCGCTGGCAGCCCGGCTCCAGCGCAGGCGGGTAGATCCACCACTGGACAGCCGGCTCAGCGCTCGTATTGGCGCGGAAAAGGTCGTACAGGGCGGAAAAATCGATCCCGGAACGAGCATAGCGACGGGGCATGACGATCAGAAAGCGCTCGGCAGGGCCCTGCACCTCAACCCACGACTCACGCGGGTCCTCGAAGGTGATCGCTCCGTCGACTTGCGCCGTGCGTCCGTCAGTGAGCCGGATGTCCCAGCGGTAGGTGATGGTGTCGTTCAGCTCGGGCGCATCCTCTGCGGAGAATATCCAGAGTGTGCGCAGCCGGGCCTCCGGCTCTTCAAACACCATCGCGGCCGTCCGGGGATCGACATCGAAGATCCGATCTGCCTGGCCGTCCACCTCGATACGCAGTTCCGACTCTGCCACGTCCGCCGCCGTGACCTCAAGTTGGATGGCAAAACAGATGGCCTGTGGGAAAAGAACGTCGGCGCTTGCAGCGAGAATCAGCTCATCATTGATCTGCGCCAACGTTCGCGCGTCGGTCGCGTGAAAGGCCATTGTCAGGACCAGCAACATCATGATCCACCGTGCCCGCATCAAACCCCACCCTGAAGCGAACTGAGAGTCAACAGGGCGCCATTGTAGACGAAATGGGCGACAAATGCGGCGGTCGTACTATGCCTGTTCCTCAGCCAGCCCAGCGCGAGCGAAACCAAAAACAGAAGTAGCGAGGCTGGAGTGAGCGTGTACTGAGTGTGCAGGATGAGGAAGAAGACCGACGTCAGCAGGTTGCCGAAAACAGGCTGAAGCGCACCGCGGAAGAAGGTTTCTTCTCCAAACGCCACCAGCAGTGACAAGACGATCCCCTGCCGAATACCGGCAAACGACTGCGCGAGTTGAGCGAACACCGATGCCCAGAAGCGCGCCGAGCAGCCACAGCGTCTGAGTGAGCAGCACGTCGAACCAGGACACCTCCCCCTGCTCCATCTGATCGGCCAAACCCGCGATGCCGCCACTCTGCACAAAACCGCCGACCGTAATCGAGACCAGCATCAGGGCAAGAATCACTGCCGTGGTGTGGACCGGTGACGTCGGGTCAAAGCGGACATCGGACGGCAGAATCCGGCGGAACCGAGTCCGTATCGCCTGAGAGCGCAGGAAGATCCAACCCAGGGCGGACGCGCCGGCGGTCGTAAAGATGTACGCCGCGAGGCTTACGAGGTCCACTGCGCCGGTCGTTGTCGCAACCTGCACAGCCACATTCGCAGCCCCAAGCAAAAGATTCCCGGCCAGAATAAGGGACAGCAGGCCGTTCAGCGGAGGGCCAGCATCTGCCGTGCGCATCCGTACCTGGTTGGCGCGAACAATCGTATAGGCGATCAGGCCGACAACAACCGCCGTGGTCAGAAAGCCCTGGATATCCATGTCCTGTTCTTTCTGCTTAAAGACTGGGCGTGATTATAGCGCCCTCGCAGCCCCTTCGGGGCCATCACGTCCTCTTCCCGACGGCTTCCCCTGCGGGCTTGACCCTGTTCGCTCAATATGCTATAGTGACGAAGTCCCTGTATATCTGGAGGGATGGCCGAGTGGTTTATGGCAGTGGTCTTGAAAACCACCGTGTCGGTTTCCGGCACCGTGGGTTCGAATCCCACTCCCTCCGCCAGATCATGCAGCTTCCATAAATGGGGAGATGCCAGAGTGGACGAATGGGGCCGCCTGCTAAGCGGTTATCGGGGGGTAACCCTCGATCGCAGGTTCGAATCCTGTTCTCCCCGCACAGAAAGGCCTTTCTGAACCTATCAGAAAGGCCTTTTTCTTTTCGCATTGTCTTCGAATTCAGCAGAAACCTCTTCTGGCTTCTACCACGACGAGTAGAATTACTCCAACTGGCTGGCTTACGGCAATCTACGTTCCTAAGGCAACTCCATGCAACTGGTTTTTCCGGCACAGTCACTGCCGGTGCTGTACGAAACCGAGGCTCTCGTCGTCGGCGGATGCTTCGCCGGGATTGCGACTGCCCTGCGGCTCGCCGGGCATCACCGTCGCGTTGTCCTGATCGAACCACGGACCTACCTGGGCCGCGAGGTCACCACAACCCTTCGACACTGGTACGATCTTCCCGCCTCCCAGGAATCGGAGACATCGCTTCCGGAACTCATCCGGCACTGCCTGCGGCAAGAGGTCGGTGTCCGCGCGGGGCGCACTATGCGATTCAGCCCGACCGGCTGAAGCTGACGCTCGAAGACACGCTTCTTGCGCACGGTATCCCCTTCCTCTATGCCTGTGTCCCCGTCAGCCTGGTGCTCGACGACTCCGCCCTGCGTGGAGTTGTCGTCGGCAGCAAAGGCGGCCTGCAGACGATCCTGTGCGATCTGACGATCGACGCCACCGAAACCGCGCTGCTCTCACGACTGGCTGATCCCAACTGGAACCCGGCAGCCGCACCTGACCCGCGCTGCACGCGAGTTCTGGAGTATGACGCGGTCACCACGGTCGATGAACAGGAAATCATCATCCCGGACACGCTTGACGTGCCCGGAAATCGACTGACCGTCCGACAGGGTTACCGCAGCGATCGGCACGTGCTGGTCGAGGTCCCGCTAAACCTGCCGATCGACGGCGACTCGGCAAGCAGCCTCAGCCGGCGCGAACTTACGGCCCGCGAGCAGAGTATGCGTGTGGCGGGTTATCTGGCACATCATCATCCTGCGTTCAAAGGAGCCTATCTGGCCGGCGCCTCGCACGAGGTCGAAGGCGCATTTGTCGGCCAGCGTGCGGCACTCGCTTCGCCGTGGTGTACGCTGCCCATCTCGCTACCTGTGCAAGGCAAGGCCATTCCTTTGTCATCGGTCGCCGGAGCACTGCCAGGATTGTGGACGCTCAACGAGTCCGCGCCCTGGAACACGCAGACCGGCTCACTGCGCGATCCGATCGTCGCGAGCGCTGCTGGCGAAGCGCTCGGCAGCAGCCTGGATCAGCACTGGCCCCTTGCCTGCGCGCGCAAATCACCCGACAGGCAGTCGCAGCCATCTCCAGCCACTGAGGCCCAGGCGCTGACATTCAGGACGATTCCCCCTGCTGCTTCAGCGCAGGTCGGTCCGCAGCATCCTGCACCCGACCTGCGCTTCCCGGTCATCGCCCAGGTCGATGTGCTGGTCGTCGGAGGCGGGACAAGTGGCGCGACCGCAGCCTTCACCAGTGCCCGACAGGGTCACGCCACCTTGCTGGTCGAATTCAACCCAGGCCTGGGCGGAACGGGCACCTATGGCGGCGTCCACAGCTACTGGTTTGGGCGCCGAGTGGGGTTTGCGGCCGAAAATATCGAACGGGTCAATCAGGCACACGAGCAGATCGGCCAGACGCCACTCAAGGGCGAGATACCCAAATGGAACATAGAAGCGAAAGCCTATGCCCTGGCCCACGAAGCCGAGGATGCCGTCGTGCAGGTGCTTCTGAATGCCGTCGTGGTCGGGGTGATCCTTGACGGATCGCGTGTCCGCGGCGTCGCCATCGCAACCCGAACCGGACCGGCCGCAGTCCTCGCCCGCATGGTGATCGACGCGACCGGTGATGGCGACGTCGCCGTCTGCGCCGGGGCGAACTACGTCTATGGCAGCCAACGCGATCACCTGACGATGTGGTATTCGCTGGCGCAGTTCGCCAGGCCCGGTCTGACGCGCAACAATTTCACCAGCACAGTGGAAGTCTCCAACGTGCTCGACTACACCCGCACAGTGCTGGCGGGTCGCCGTCGCAATGGCAATGCGCCAACGCACGATCATGGCATCTACATTAGTCCCCGTGAAAGCCGCCACATTGAAGGTGAGGTGACGCTCACCCTGACGGATCAACTGCTGCGACGTGCCTGGGAAGATGTGATCTCCATCGCCTTCAGCAACCATGACATCAAGGGACACAGCAGTTCGGACTGGCTGCGGGTCGGCCTGATCCCGCCAAATCTGGAAATTGAGATTCCTCTGCGCGCCCTGCTGCCAAGAAGCCTGGACAATCTGATCGTGGTCGGCAAGGCCATCTCAGCCACCCACGACGCACTCCCGGCCATTCGCATGCAGGCAGATGTGGAGAACATGGGCGGTGCCGCGGCGCTGATGGTCAGCCATGCCTTGCGCACGGACTGCTCGCTGCGTGAGATCGACCTCCGCGCCGTACAGGAGCGGCTTGTGCAGCGGGGTGTCCTTCCGCAGCGCATCCTGGACCGCGAACTCGCGCCGCACAAGCCGGCGCCAGAGGATATCCAGCGGCTGATCGAGGCAGTCACCGGCGAGCATCCGCTCTCCGAGTATGGCGAGATGGACATCAACCAGGTCTTCAAGGGCGACATACCCTTCGTCGAACTGGCATCCGCCGGCGAAGCTGCCATCCCTGCCATCGTCGACGCGATGGAGAGCGCCAGCGGCCGGCGCCGGACTCAACTTGCGCAGGTTCTCGCGCTGATGGGAGAGAAAGCTGCTCTGCCGGTGCTGGTCGAGGCGCTGGGGCCGCAGCTACAAGCGGACGCCCTGCCCAGCCTGGAGGGGGCCATACGTAATGCGCAGCTCCCGCCGGACCAGGGCGCCATGCCGGAGACGGTGGCTCTGCTCTACGCGCTCGGCATGGTCGCGGACGCACGCGCAATGCCCCTCTGGCAAGCGGTCGTCGACCGGTTGGCGGCGATCACACTCGACGACCTGCGCGACGGCCAGCAGGGCATTTTCTTCTACATCGATGCGCTCTGTTTCGGCATGGAACGGCTCGTCGACCCGTCGCTGATTCCCCTTCTACTCCGCCTTCATTCGATCGAGTGCTTGCGCGATCAGGTCTCGGCAGCCGGTTTTCAGCCGGACTATTTTGAAGAGCGCGCTGCTTACCTCGAACTGGTGATCGGCCGCGCCCTGGCACGTTGTGGCAGTCCTGAAGGTTATGCCGTGCTGATCACCTACCTGCGCGATGTGCGCGGCCTGCTGGCCCGGCACGCGCTCACCGAACTCACCGCGATCAGCGGGCAAACCTTCGGAGCGGATCTGAGCCGCTGGGCCGAGTGGCTGGAGCAGAACGCCGAGCGTCTCAAGCCCGCTCCCGTCACGTCTCCTGGGGATGTCGAGCAGATCGCGAACCAGGATGTGCTGCGTGAAGTGCAGCGCCCAGGATAGCATGCAGAGACAATCGGGCCAGCGTGGACCGCCCGGATTTTGCCGAAACCACGAACTGATATATACTGGTATACACTATAAACTTCGGGGCCACCGGTAGGTCGGATGAGCGTGCCAACCGCTTTCTTCAACGAAATTCTCGAACAACCGGCCGCGCTGCGTGACCTCATCGCCCACTACCAAAGCACTGAGGACCGCGCAGCGCTTGAGCGGCTCGAACGTCCACGTTTCGTGCTCCTCAGCGGCATGGGCGCATCCTTCCATGCGGCGCAGTATGGCGCCCTGCTCTTCGGGTCGATCGGCATTGCCGCCACCGCCGTCGAAGCGTCAGACCTGCTCAATTTTGATCTGGCGATTCCAGGCGCGGCGGATCTGTTCATCTTCATCTCGCAGTCCGGCAGCAGCGGGGAGATTCCGCCTCTGCTGGCACGCCTTTCTCCACACCTCACGGTTCTGGGTATCACCAATACGCCGGACAGCCCGCTCGCGCAGGCGGCGCAAAGCACCCTGCTCCAACACGCGGGTCCTGAGACGACTGTCGCCACCAAGACCTACATCAACTCGCTGGCCTGCCTGTGGCTGATGGCCCAGCGATGGAGCGGACGCCTTGACCAAGCCTACGGGCAGTTGGAGCAGGTAGCGGAGGCAGCGACGCAACGCCTCGAGGCGCGAGACTCCATCACAGGCGCCTGGTTCGACGCCATGGCGGGCTGCGAGCAGATTGCCTTCGTCGGGCATGGGCCGCACGTTTCCACAGCAAGGCAGGGGGCGATGATGCTGGCGGAATGGGCGAAGGTTCGGGCGCTCTGGTTCAGCATCGGCGCGTTTCGCCACGGGTTCATCGAGTTTGTCACGCCGACCACCGGTTTCATCGCCTTCGGAGAGAGCGGGCTGACCCGTGTCTCGACGCGCGCCGTCCTGGATGAGGTGGGCGGCTATGGCGCGCGCACTCTTTCGGTCGTCGGGGGGTTGGCGGACACCACCGCCTCCTGGGACGATTTTCTCGCGCCCATGCTGGATGTCATTCCGGCCCAACTCTTCGCCGAAGCGATGGCTCGCCGGTTGGGTGTCGAACCCGGCTTCCGGTACATTCAGAAAGTCGTCCGGGCACTATAGCGAGCAGCGCGCCATGATCGAAAAGAGCTACGTACAGATGAAAGCGCACATGATGGCCGGCATTGCGAGCGGGCAGTTCAAACCACACGACCGCCTGCCGTCGCAGCGCGAGCTGGGCAGGCAGTACGGGCTCAGCCACATGAGCGTGCGCCGGGCGATCAACGAACTGGCCAACGCCGGCATTATCTACTCTCTCCCCGGTAAGGGCCTCTACGTCGCGGAGCCCAAGCAGGAGGCGGAGCTTGGCGCGCTGGTCAGCTTCACCGACGACATGACGATGCGCGGCATGGCCGCCTCGACGCGCACGCTTCGGTCCGAGATTGTCGGCGCCTCGACCATGCTGGCCAACCTGCTGCAGGTCGTGGTTGGCGCCCCTCTCGCCCATCTGCGACGGCTGCGCCTGGCCGATGGCGCGCCGATGGCGATTCAGGAAAACTACCTGGTGCTGGCTCACTGCCCCGATCTGCTCAAACACGATCTGGAACGCGACTCGCTCTATGCGGTGCTCCGACAGCAGTATGGTTTGCAGCTCGCCGACGGCGAGCGTTCAGTGGAAGCGGTGATGGCCACACCGGAAGAAGCGGAACTGCTTGAGCTCAGCCTGCCCGCGGCCCTATTGGTCAGTGAGCAAATCACCTTTCTGGCCGGGGGCGTACCGATTGAGTTCGTCCGCTCTGCATATCGCGGTGATCGGTATCGGTTACGCATTCAGGAGAAATAGGCGACATTTCGTCGCTTGACGGTATCCGGCAGGGAACTGCCGTTTGTTCAACAACCATTTATTGCGGAAAAGGGGGCCCCAATGGCTCGAATCAAGATCGCTTATGTCGGCGGCGGCAGCTCCCGCGCGCCTGGTACAGTCGCCTCTTTCGTCCACCAGGGCGCCAACTTCGATGGCTCCGAGATTGTATTGATCGATCTCGTCCCGGAGCGTCTGGAAATCGCGCGAACCATCGGCCAGAAGATGGCGCGGCACGCCGGCATCGATCTGACCATCACGGCGACCACCGACCGCCGCGCCGGCCTGCAAGACTGCGATGCGGTACTGACCAGCTATCGGCCCGGCAACTTCGAGGCGCGCTGCCTGGACGAATCGATCCCGATGAAGCACGGCGTGATTGGCCAGGAGACGCAGGGCCCTGGCGGCTTCTTCATGGCGCTCCGTTCCATATACGTCATGCAGGGAATTCTCGAAGATGTCGCCCATGTGGCGCCAAAGGCAAAGGTCTTCAACTACACCAACCCGGTCAATATCGTCTCGGAAGCGGCCACCCATCACTCTGACATCCCGTTCTACTCCTTCTGCGAGGGACCTCTGTTTTTCGGCCATTCCGTCATTGCCGCCGCCGGGCTGGACCCGGCCAGGCTCGATGCCGTCATGGTGGGCCTGAACCACGGATGCTGGTCGGTGCGCCATCTGTATGATGGGCAGGATGTGATGTCCCTGCTCGCCGAAGCCTATGAGCGCAAGCTGCGGGAAGGTTTCGCCGAAAAACCTCTGCGCATGGTCAAGCTGGCGCTGGCGATGGGCGCGCTCCCGGCGGAGTACTTCCAGTACTACTATTTCCGCGACGAGGTGTTTGCCGAACTCGCAGCCAGGCCTACCACCCGTGCCCAGGATATCATGTCATGGCTGCCCGGCTACTGGGAGCACTATCGCGAACAGGCGGCGTCCGATCATCCCGTGCTCGATCCAAAGCGATCGCGCGGCGGCATTCACGAACTCGAACTGGCCATTGATGCCATGGACGCCATCTTTAACGACCGCAGGGAAGTGCTGCCGACGAACATTCCCAACTGTGGTGCCCTGCCCGACTTTCCCGACGATCGCGTCGTGGAGGTTCGGGGTTATTTCGACAAGAACGGTGTGACGCCGCTGAACGATGGCGCGCTCCTGTCGACCACAGTCGGACTCCTGCGAGCGTTGGGCGAGTATCAGGCCCTGACGGCCGAGGCCGCCTGGTGCGGCCGCCGCAAGGATGCCATCGCAGCACTGGCGGCGAACCCGCTGGTGCTATCGCTGAACAAAGCCGAAGCGATTTACGACGAAATGGCCGCTGCCCTGAAAGACTATCTGCCAGAACGTCTGCTGTCGTAGGCATCTGATGGATTAACTACCAGGCAAGATGGACTGAACGACTAGGCAGGGAAAATCGCATGACGCTGCTGTTGGGGGTGGATGGTGGAAACACCAAGACTATTGCGATCCTTGCCGCTGAAGATGGCACCATTCTGGGCGCCGGACGCAGCGGGTGCAGTGACATCTACGGCGCGCCCAGCCCCGCCGCGGCGGTCGAAGAACTGGAGCGGTCGGTCGACGCCGCGCTGACCGAAGCCGGCCGCGCACGAAGCGAGGTCATGACCGCGTGTTTCAGCCTGGCAGGCGCCGATTGGCCCGGAAGATCACACCTTCCTGGCCGGCGAAGTCCGCCGACTGGGTCTGGCGCAGAACTTTGACGTCGCCAACGACGCGCTGGGATCTCTGCGTGCCGGCGTCACGGACGGAGTCGGCGTTGTCATCGCGTGCGGCACGGGCTTCGCGACCGCGGCGCGCAATCGAGATGGGCAGTTCTGGCACGGCAGCTTCTGGCTGGAAAGTTTGGGCGGAACCGAGCTGGGCCACTCGGCGCTGCGGGCCGTGTACCGCGCAGAACTGGGCATTGATCCACCCACGTCGCTGACCGCACCTATCCTCACCTACTTCGGCCAGGACAGCGTGGAAGCGCTGCTCCGCTTGTTTACTATGCAGGGCATTCCTCATCCACGCTACGGGCAGGTCAGCCGACTTGCGCCGCTGGTACTTCAGGAATGCGCGCAAGGCGATTCCGCCGCCCGCGCAATTGTGGACGATATTGCGCATCGAGCCGTCAACTACGCGCTGGTTGCCGCCCGCAAGGTCGATCTGCTCGGTCAGCCGTTCACGCTGGTGCTGAACGGGGGATTGTTCCGCGACGCCGGGGGGATACTGCTCGCCGCAATTCAGGCTGAGCTTACTGGGCGCGCCGCCGATGTAACGCTGGTCCGAGCGCGCTACGAGCCGGCCGTCGGCGCCCTCCTTCATGCTTTTGACCGTGCGGGGTTACCGCTGGACAATGTCCGACTGGCGCGGATCGAAGCGACACTTCCGCCCAACAGTCTGTTCGCGACCCACACCTGAAGGTGGCCATACCCCGACGTGACCCGTAGGCTGACGGCGGGACCGCTGCGCTCACTCGTCCCTGTACGGCAGTCGCTCGACGACCGCGATTGCCTCGGTCAACCAGTCGATGTACATCTGCTCCATGCGCACGCCCAGGTCGAGCGTCAACCCGACCAGGGTCCGGCGCCGGCGTTCGGACAGGTCTTCAGACGGGGGAATCACGACGCCCTGATAGGCTTCCAGACGGGCCTGGTGCCCGGTGAGCTGGTCGTGAAACAGCGCCACGATCTGGCTGTTTGTGAGCTGCGCCGCGAAAAATAGCTGGATGAGAAACGGCTCGCGGTGCTGCACCAGCGGCTGCGGCTGCTTCAGCCATGCATCCAATGCCGCGCGGCCAGCGTCGGAAATGTGGTAGACCTTGCGCGGCGGCCGCTCGGTCTGCAGTTCAACGGTGCACGTCACCCACCCCAGACCCTCCATCTTCTCGAGTTCGCGATAGATCTGCTGCTGGACCGCGCTCCAGAAGTGCGCAACGCTCTGGTCGAAAGCGCGGGTCTTCAGGTCATAACCCGTCATGGGCATCACTTGCAGGAACCCCAGAATGGCATGAGGAAGTGACATTCGACACCCCCGAACTGGAAGGAATACAGGGTGGTATTATAGCACACCCAGGGTAATATTCATTTAGGTGCATATAAGCCCAAGTGTATTTGAGGAGCGAAATGTCTTCCGCAACTACAGGAATCCAGACTCCCTCTCCGCCGCTCTGGCGGCGGCTGGTCAATAAGCAGAACCCATTCATGATCTGGCTGCTGCGCTCCCGCTTTCATGGCGTCGTCAGCGGAATGTACCTGCTGCTGACCGTCCGCGGGCGCAAGTCCGGCCGGCTGTATGCCACGCCGGTCCAATATGCCCAACAAGGCGAGACCCTCTACATCATCACGAGCGAGGGCTATACATGGTGGAAGAATCTGCGTGGTGGAGCCGAAGTTGAAGTCCTTCTACGCGGGAAGACCTACCGAGCGCAGGCAATCACCTCCACCGACCCGAAGACCATAGCTAGCTTGATAAGCAAGATCTACCCGCGGCTGGATGCACAGCACTGGGCGGGTTCAGGGCCGGGCAAGGTCGCGATAACGCTCACTCTGGCGGATACAGCTCAACAGTGAGTGGTCGACTCCTGAGGTTCACTCGTGTACTTTGGGAGTACGGGTCATTCCGCGTTCTGCGACGACCGCGTGTAGCGTGCCGGCTCGTGCTCGAACGCGCCCTGGCACACCGGACAGCAGAAGAAATAGGTCTTCCCCTCGAACTCGCTTCGGCCATACGCCTGCCGAGGGATAAGCGCGGCGCCGCAGACCGGGTCGACGACTTGCTCAAGCGGCCGAGGCGCTTCGGTCGGCAGATGTACGTGAATCGCCGACCCCTGGCCCGGGGTGCTCTCGATCTTCAGCATCCCGCCCAGGCTGGTCACGCGCTCGCGGATACCGAGCAGACCGTAATGATGGCGAAAAGCCAGATCGCCCAACTGCGCGGGAAGCTGAAACCCACGACCGTCATCGCGGACGGTGAGCTCTACGCAGGACTCGCCATAGCTCAGGCATACCATGGCGCGAGCGGCACCGCTGTGGCGAACGACGTTGGCCAGCGCTTCCTGTGCCGCCCGAAACAGGGTCAGCTCACGTGGTTCGTCCATGCGTCTGGCGGCGCCCTCGATTTTCAGGCTGACATCGAGCGTCTCGATCGCATCCACGTGCATCTTTAGTGCCGCAACCAGACCTAGTTCCTCCAGAGCGGGCGGACGCAGTCCGCCGATCAACTGTCGCAGGGTGTTGACGACCTCCACGGCCTGCTGGCGCGCGGCCTGCAACATGGTCACTGCCTTATCCGGTTCGGTGCGCACCCAATTCCTGGCCAGATCGATGCTGCGCGTCACCGCGATGATCGACTGGACCGCGTCGTCGTGCAGTTCGCGAGCCAGGTGCTTTCGTTCGTGTTCCAATCCGTCCGCCAGACTTTCCGTGTAGACACGGCTCTGCTCCTGCGCCCGCCGTACGTGCCCTGCCATACCCGCCATCGCCAGCCGCAACTGGCGAATTTCGGTGATGCCACCACAGGGCTTCTCAAAGGCATCCAACCGCCCGCCGGTGAGCTGAGTCGCCGACAGGGCAAGCTGGCGCACAGGACGGAGCACCCGTACGTAGAACCATAGGTTGCTGGCCACGAACAGCGCAATACCGATACAACAGACATCGAACCAATGCACGCCGTGCATCAGCTACTCCCTCCGGCGCCCAGTCGGATGAAGCCGTGCTGAAGCGCAACCGTGACCGCCTCTGTTCGGGTGGTCACGCCTAACTTATCGTAGATGTTCTTGAGATGACCCTGAACCGTGCGGTCAGAAATGAAGAGCATGCTGCCGATCTCTTTGTTGGTCTTCCCCTGGGCAACCTGAGTCAAAACTTCTAGTTCACGCTCTGTCAGTCCGTCTATGCGCGCCGTCATTTCGCGCATGTGGTGCTCCACCCGCGTGAGAGTTTTGGCGTCAAAGGCCTGCCGGCCACCGGCCACCTCGTGGAGCGCCTCGATCAGATCCGAAAGCTCAGCGGTTTTGAGGATGAAGCCGTCGGCACCGGCATCGAGAAGTGCGTGGACATACGCCGGCTCGTCGTACGCGGTCAACACCAGCACGCGGATTTCCGGGCTGTCGTGCCGGATGCGCCGAGTCGCCTCAATGCCGGTCAGTTCGGGCAGGTGAATATCCATTATGACGACGTCCGGCTGGAGCGAAAGCGCCATTTCCACTGCTTCCCTGCCGTTGGTCGCCTCGCCCACCACCGCCACACCCTGCTGTTCCAGGTACAACCGTGTGCCCTGGCGCACGATCTTGTGATCTTCGGCCAGAAGAACCTTCACCATGTCCAATACCCTCATTTCCTGCTCGTTATGTTAGCAGATGCGGGAGGCGACAAGACGCGCCAAATGGCGCATCTCGGAACGGCATCGACTCGCTAGACTTCAAATCAACGTCTAAATGAGGAGGTAGATGGAATGGAGAGCAAGGTCGTCAAAGTTCCGAATGTCGGCTGCAATGGCTGCGTCAACACGATCAAAACCGAAGTGGGCGCGCTTGCCGGGGTCATGACGGTTGAGGGCAACCCGGCCACCAAACTGGTCACGATTCGCTGGCAAGAGCCGGCGGACTGGAACGCCATTCGCGAACGGTTGGAAGAGATCGACTACGCGCCGGAAGAGGCGTGAACCTGGTAGCAGCAAGTTCTGAGAGAGATCACGAGGTATAAAGTGTCTTCAATGAGAAGAATTGGCATCCTGCTCGGTATTCTCCTGCTCCTCACCGTCACCAGCATCGCCTTTGCACAGGGTGTGTCGCGTGAGGAGCGCGCGGAAATTCGCTTCCTTGAAGGGATGATCGACCACCACCAGATGGCGCTCGACATGGCTGAGCATTGCCTCGAAGTGGCGGATACTGAAGCCCTTAGCGACATTTGTCAGGCGGTGATTCACGCGCAGACGCCGGAAATCGAGCAGATGCAGGCCTGGCTTCTGGAGTGGTACAACATCGCTTATATGCCCACATCCATGCTGCATCAGTCTCACGAACCAGAACCTATTATGCCAACCGGTGCCGACCAGTCCGGCATGATGGGGATGATGGGCGGCATGTCTGACATGATGAGTCAGATGTCGAACATGATGGGCATGATGGGCGGCTCCGGTATGATGGACGGCATGGGCATGATGCAGGGGCGAGATGATGGGCATGATGCAGAACATGTCCGAAATGATGACCCATATGCTCAACATGATGGAGATGACGGGCGGCACTGGCATGATGAGCGAAATGGGCATGATGCAGAGTGGCATGAGCCAGGGTGACCAACCAGAGATGGGCGCAATGGCCGACATGTCCATTGAGCATTCTCTCCACCTGATGGCGCTCCTCCAGGGATTGACCATTGGCGATCTTCTGGAACTCGCTGGCGACTCTGGCGAGGATACAGCTCTAATGGACGTGCTGGATACGTTGATGGCGGCGGGTGAGTTTGCGCCTGACATGGGCATGATGCTGCCGCGAATGGGCAACATGACTCACGGCCAGATGATGAACATGCTCGGCGAAATGGGCAATCTGAGTCTGGCTGACGTCCGCGAAATGGCTGGCCATCTGGATGACGGCGACGATGCCGCGCTTTTGTCGATGATGGAGCACCACATGGAAGTCATGGCTGGCGGCGCTGAAGAGAGCACCGATCACAGCGCACATCAGGGTGCAGCCGCTGTTGAGGCCACCGAAGAAGCGGCCGGCAGTTCGACCGATCATGCGGCGCATCATCCTGAGACCACATCCGAGGCTACCGGGGCAGCAGTCGATCATTCCGCACATCAGGGCACCGGCTCGGGACCATTCACGGACATGACGATGACCATGGGCATGATGGCCGGATTTGATCGCCTCACCGGCAGCGACTATGTGGTTGCGTGGCTGGAGTCGATGATCGATCATCACGGTGACGCCATTCACATGGCGGAGCGCCTTCTGCCGCGCGTCGTCCACCCCGAGCTGGGCGAACTGGCCCAGCGCATCATCGCCGATCAGTCCGCGGAAATCGACCAGATGGAAGCGTTGATCGCCGAACTGGCTAACGCCGGGTAAACACGAACCTCATCCCACCCGGTGAACCGAAGAGGGTCCACCGGGTGGGACTCCCCTACTATCCCGCTATGCAGTGTTTTGCGACAGGTCCAGACGGCGCAAAAGCTGCGCGTTCAACGCCACCACCACTGTGCTGATCGACATCAAGACCGCCCCCACTGCCGGGTCCAGAGTGATCCCCCAGGGCGCGAGCACACCCATCGCCAGGGGAATAGCCACCACGTTGTAGCCGGTCGCCCAGATCAGGTTTTGGATCATCTTGCCGTAGGTTGCGCGGCTCAACCGGATAATCTTGACGATATCCAGAGGATTCGAGCGCACCAGGATGATTCCGGCGCTTTCGATGGCCACATCCGTTCCTGCGCCAATCGCAATACCGACATCAGCCGTGACCAGGGCCGGCGCATCGTTGACGCCGTCTCCGACCATCGCCACTTTGCTCCCCCCCTGCTGCAACTCGCGGATTTTGCCGGCTTTGTGTTCCGGTAGTACCTGGGCAAAGTAGGTATCGATGTTGAGCTGTTCGGCCACTGCCCGCGCAACGGGCTCGCTGTCACCGGTCAGCATGGCCACCTTCAGACCGAGATCGTGCAGCATCTGAACCGCCTGGCGGCTCTCCTCGCGGATCACGTCGGCAATAGCAAACAGCGCAACCGGCTTGCCGGCCGTGGTCAGATAGATCACGGACTGGCCAGCAGCCTCAGCCGTCTGTCGGGCAGCGTCGAGCCCTGGAGGTATCGTCAAATCCAACTGCTCCAGCAGTCGCGGGCCACCCATGTAGTAGGCCGTGCCATCGACCAGCGCTTTGACGCCACGGCCGGCAAAACTCTCGAATCCGGTCACGGAGGCCGGCTGCGCTCCCTGCTGTTCGGCATACCGGCGGATCGCCGCAGCTATCATATGCTCGCTGTCGCCTTCCAGGCCGGCGGCAATGCGCAGCGCTTCGGCTTCGTCTATCCCATCGGTCGCCACGGCAACAACGCCCTGCTCACCTTTGGTGAGCGTCCCGGTCTTGTCGAAGACGATGGTGTGCAGGTCTTTCGCGCTCTCCAGTGCTGAGCGCTGGCGGACGAGCAAGCCGTTGCGCGCCGACAGGGTTGTCGAGATGGCGACGACAAGCGGAACGGCCAGCCCGAGCGCATGGGGGCAGGCGATCACCAGCACAGTCACCATGTTCTTGACCGCCACCGAAAGCTGGCCCGTGAAGACAAGCCATCCGACCAGTGTCAGCAGGCCGGCGGCGATGGCGATGAGCGTCAGGTAGAAGGCTGCGCGTTGGGCCAGGGTTTGCGCCCTCGACTGGCTTTTCTGCGCCTCTTCGACGAGACGCATGATGCCCGCCAGCGCCGTCTGTTCGCCGACCTGCTGAAGTTCTACTCTCAACGACCCCGATCCATTGACCGTTCCGCCGATGACGGTGTCACCCGCTTTCTTCTCCACGGGGCGACTTTCGCCGGTGATCATCGCTTCGTTCACCGGGCTCTCGCCCTCCACGACCAGACCGTCGGCGGGCACGCCGGCGCCGGGGCGGATCAGCACGCGATCTCCGGCCTTCAGTCGGCTGACCTCCACCACCTCCGTTGCCCCGGACGGGAGAAGGCGTTCGGCGGTGTCCGGTAGGAGCTTGGCCAGTTCGCGCAGCGCCCCTTGAGCCTGGCCAACGCTGCGAAGTTCGATCCAATGGCCGAGCAGCATGACCGTGATCAGCGTGGCCAGTTCCCAGAAGAAATCCATGGCAGGCGCGCTGGTCATCTCACCCGACGTATCCATCGCAGGCGCAGGCGGGAAGACGAAGATTCCGAGGCTGTACAGATAAGCGGCACTGATGGCCAGTGAAATCAGCGTCATCATGCCGGGCTGACGCTGGACCAGTTCCTGGCGCGCCATACTCAGAAATGGGAAACCGCCATAGACGAAGATGAACGTGCCCAGCACCGGCTGGATCAGTTCGCTGCCTGGGAACTGAGGCATGGCGAATCCCAGCCAAGACTGCACCATTGGCGAGTACAGCACGACCAGCACCGTTATTGGAAAGACGACGAAGAAACGGTTGCGCATCATCGTCAGGTGCCCCTCGTGCATCACGCCGTGTCCATCGTGGGCCTCATGCGGGTGCGCTATAGGGGTATCGCTTTGCTGCGCGTGATGGTCGTGTCCGGCCGGGTGATGACTGCCAGCGTCGTGCGCGTCGGGTTCAGCCTTGGGGTCAATGTGAGCGTAAGCAGGCTTGTGGGACGGGTCTGGAGGGTGATGGCCAGCATGCTCGTCCGATGTATGGCTATGCGAAACATGCTGCTGCGTGGCATGTCCATGCTGCGTAGGCGGTTCGTGCGCTTTTGCAGCGTCGGCTGGGTCGCCGTTTGCTGCTCGAAGCGAGTCATGAGAGTGGTCGTTCATCCCCCGTCCTCCATCCTGTCACCGCTGATGTAGAAATGACAGCCCGCCGCTCTTTTCTATTACGCGCCTGAACAAAAAATGCGCCAAATGGCGGAGAAAGAACCAGCATTTGACGGATAAGCTGATATGGAAATCGGCAGAGTCGCCAAATGACTCGCCGGGTCGCCAGGCTTACTGGATGGAGAGTGATTCATGGTCCATTTCCCAGAGGAAATTGAAGGCCCCCCGGAAGGGGAAGAGAGTCCGCGTGAAGAGTGGCTGGAGGTGGTCGAAGATGAGGAGATTGCTGAAGGAGATATCACCGTTTCGGAGACCGTAGACGGACACGACCCGACGCCCGATTTGGACGATGACGACGAGGAAGCATTGCGGCTGGACGAGGAAATCGACGGCGCAGGGGATGATCTGTTGGACCCAAGCGACGAAGACGTCTTGTGAGTCTTGAGTGAACAGCCCGGGCGACAGCGGTAAACAGGGCTGCGACGACGCTCACCATCGACGGCTGGCGCGAACGAACCATACAGCCACCCCTCCCGCGATGAACAGCAATGCGCCAGCCAGGATGCCAGACAGGAGCAGGAGCACGAGCGCGTCTTCGCGCGGCAGAGGCGCTGGCGGCTGCTCTGCGATCTCCGTAAGCGGTGGTAGCGTTGACGCCTGAACCACCTGCGCTGCGGGGGCAGAACTGATTAAGGTCTCTGTCAGGACTGGAAACACAATTGTTTGAATCGCCGCAGGAGTGGCAGACAGTGGGGTCGCCGTTAACGCAGAGGTGGGCGAACCAGCGACTGGCAAGGTCATGAACGTTGGCATTGGGCTGCTGATACCAGGAGCAGCGATCACCAGACTCATGCCAGGAAGTATCACCGAGCTGTTGTCTAGCCCGTTCCAGGCCCGCAGATCCTCGACCGAAATTCCATAACGTGCGGCGATGATCCACAGAGACTCCCCTGCCCGAACCTCGACCACAGTCGGCGACGTTGGCGCAGGCGGTGGCACCTGACCCTCTCCAAGTTGAATGATGATTTCTTCTCCGGGATGGAGGATGGGACTCTCGGGAAGATGGTTGATCGCCAGCAAGTCCGCCACTTCGACGCCATACCGCGCCGCGATGGCCCAGGCCGTCTGACCTGCCTCCACGACGTGCACAACCGACCCGTCCAGACCCGGTTCCGAGCGTAAAATCGACTCAAATGGCATGACATAGGCAACGACGGTCGGCTCAATATAGTCAAGCGTGCCAGGCGCCGACGGCACATAGTCGCTTTGCCGGTGCTGCACACCATCTGACTCCCAGACCATTCCTGGCGGCGGAGTAAAGTCTATGGCCGGAGTTCCTCCGGCGAGCGGGGCGCCAGTGGGCAGAGGCGCCTGCCCTGGCATGCTGCCAATCAGCAGAACGAACAACCGCTGCTCAGAATTCGCCGCGAAGCCTCCACCGATGTGGGTCGCTCCGGTCAGTCGCATGGTCGACCGATGCACCGAACTCTGATCCCAGAAGAACACAGCCTCAGCGGGTGTCGCCCAGGTCCCACCGGCCACGTTTTCGCTCACGCTGCCACTAAAGCCGGCTGCGGAAGCACGGTCCTGGGGGCGCGATCCTCCTTCGCCGCTGTGCGAGTAAGTGTAATTCACTGCCATCCACGCCGCGTGACGCTGCGCGGCGACCATCAGCGCACTGCTGGTCACCAGGCGCGACAGTCCAAGCGACGCTCGGTAAGTGTTCACGGCTTCTACCAGAGCGTATCCGTCAGGGTTCTGCAGTGCCGCCGACGTCATGGTACCCGACGATAGCACCAGGAAAACAAGTAACAGCGATACACCCTGGCAAATCATCCGCACAGGAACGGACCGCGCGGGATGCATCCGCCTGCGAGAGAATGACGCTCGTCTGTCCACAGCCCAGCCTATCGTTTGCGCCGCACCGCCCAGCTCCCCGCGACATCGTTCGCGAAACGTTTCCGAATGCGCGCAGTTCTAATTTATATAGTACGCAACAGTCGATTTGGTTGGGTACTGCCAATGACGTTATTGCTTGCCATTCGACCCGCCGCCTGTCACCTTCCTGAAGACGCACTTGGCCTTGTCATCTGTGCTCTCACATGGGAGGATGGCCCGAGCATCTGCTGACCTGCTTGTGAGGGATCATGCCCGAGATTGTCCGCCCCCCCCATTGGACGGAGCTACGTGAGGCGTTGACCGCGCTCTGCGCATGGCCGCGGTTTGGGATCATCAGCGACTATGACGGCACGCTGAGTCCGTTCAAGAAAGACATCACGGCGGCGCGTCTGACCCCCGCCAGTGAGGCAGCGCTCGACCGGCTGGCGAAGTGGGTCACCATCATGGCATTGGTGTCGGGTCGAAGTGCAGCCGACCTGCGCGGGCGCTATATTCGCCCATGGGCGTTATACTATGGCAATCATGGCATGGAGGTCTGGGAGAACGGTGGGGTGCGCGTCGCAGACGCCGCGCAGCCCTGGGTCGAACCGCTTCGCGACCTGCTGGCCAAGTTTGCCCCGACGGCGGAACAATTCCCGGGCGTCATCGTCGAAGACAAGACCATCACAGCCTCGGTCCACTATCGCGCTTCGGAAGATCCGGCCGCCGTTGGCCCGCTGCTTTATGCCCATCTCGCGCCGCTGTGCGAGGCGTATGGTTTTCGCTTGAGCGCAGGTCAGTTCATCTGGGAGATTAAGCCGCCCGTCGACCTCAACAAGGGAACCGCCGCGCAAGAGATCGTCGCCGCCTATAAGCTCGACAGTGCATTATTCCTGGGAGACGATGTCACCGATTTGTCTGCGATGCAGCGCCTGAGAGAGCTGCGCCGGGACCAGCCAGGATTTCACGCCCTCACGGTGGGCGTCATGCACGAGACGTCACCAACCGATCTCTCACTCTATGCGGACTGCTTCGCCGATGGCGTGGATGACACATCCGAACTGCTCGGCTGGCTCTCAATGAACCAACCAGCGCCCCGTCCATCCAGTTAGGAGGCCTTGTTGATGTCTCAAAAGTCCGAAACACACATCGTCGTCGTTTCCAACCGCGGACCCTTCTCCTTCACCCTCGAAGAGGGCAAGACCAGAGCTGAAAAAGGCTCTGGAGGTCTGGTCACTGCCATCAGCGCCGTGGCACGTGAAAACAATATTCTGTGGATCTCGTGCGCCTTGTCGAAGGGTGATCGGCAGTGGTTGTCTGAAGTGGGCGATGGCGTCCAGGCGCTGGGAGATATGAAGATCAAGCTGGTCATCCCCGATGCTCGTGCCTATAACGCTTATTACAACATCATCAGCAATCCGCTCCTATGGTTTGTGCAGCACGAAATGCACGACACCCCGCGCCATCCGGTGATCGACGAGACGGTCTGGAAAGCCTGGCGAGACGGGTATCACGCCATTAACCGACAGCTCGCCAGGGCCGTCGCCGATGCCATTCAGGAGCTGGAAGGACGCATCATCGTCATGCCGCAGGACTACCACCTTTATCTGCTGCCGCACTACCTGCGCGAATTGGTGGGAAACCGTATCCAAATTCAGACCTTTCTGCACATCCCCTGGCCCGGTTCAGACGCGTGGCGCGTGCTGCCCTTGAGCATGCGCACGGAGATTCTTGAATCGTTGCTCAAGGCCGATCGTCTCGGCTTTCAGACCGAGCGCGACACCCGGCGGTTCCTCCAGACGTGTGTAGACACGCTTTCGGGCGTGCGCGTCATCCGGCCGTGGCGCTGCCTGGCTTACCGCGATCGGCAGGTCGAAGCGCAGCCCTTCCCCATCTCGATTGATGCGAAGTACCTGGAAAGCCGCCTGGAGTCTCCAGAAGTGCAGGTGCATTTGGAGGACTTCCGCCGCATTTACGCCGGCAAGAAGCTCATCCTGCGCGTTGATCGAGTCGAGCCGAGCAAGAATATTCTGCGGGGGTTCATGGCCTATCAGAACTTCCTGACCTCCAACCCTGAATATCGCGGCAAGGTTGGGATGCTGGCGCTGCTGGTCCCGTCGCGGATGGAAGTGATGGAGTATAAGCACTATCTCCGCGACATTACGTCCATCGTCGGCGAGATCAATGCCACGCTTGGCGACAGCGAATGGGAACCCATTCGCCTGCTGCTCGGCAACAACTACGACCGTGCAATTGCCGCGCTCAGCATGTATGACGTGCTGCTGGTCAATCCGCTTACAGATGGGATGAACCTGGTCGCAAAAGAAGGTGGTATTCTGAACCGAAATGGCGGCGTCCTCATTCTCTCCGAAGAGGCTGGCGCGGCCGAAGAACTTGGTGAGAATTCCCTACTCGTATCACCTTACGATGTCTTCGGCACACGCCAGGCCATACTGGAGGCGCTGAATATGCCAGTGGAAGAGCGCAGCGAAAATGCGCGTCGCCTTCGGGAGTACATTCAAGTGAACGATATTCACCGCTGGTTTTCGAGGCAGATCGAAGAACCTGCGTCGTAATCCTGCTTTTTCCCGACACGCTGATGATGGTTTGAGCCTGCGCCGGCCCAACGAAAAGTCGGCGCACGACGGCCCGTTGTTTCTCACTGCTCTCTGAAGGATGTACATCGTGCCCATGCTGTTTCTCTCCGCTTTTGCGATGTCCGTCGCGTTCGCTGCTCAACCCGGGGTCGTCATGTTCGAGACTATTCGCCGGGGAGTCACGGGCGGTTGGCGTCCGGCGCTGCTGCTCGCGCTCGGTTCCCTGGTAGGTGATGGAGTATGGACTCTGATCGCGCTGGCAGGCGCGTCGGTGCTTTTCCAGAGCCGCCTGCTGACCATCCTGTTGGGGGGATTTGGCGCTGTGCTTCTGCTCCGCTTCGCCCGGGATGCATACCAGACGTCGCGCCAGACTTCCGGGATCGACAGCACAGGCAGCGCAGTCGGAAAAAATCACCTGATGGCGGGCGCGGCGCTGTCCCTGAGCAACCCGATGAATCTCACCTTCTGGCTGGGCATGAGCGGCACGCTGATCGGACTGGGCTTCCTCGATCCTGAGCCTGAAGATTTCGTCGTCTTCTTTGTCGGCTTCATGAGCGCGCAGGTCCTTTACTGCTTCCTGCTCGCATGGCTGGTGACTCTGGGCCGAAAGATTCTCAGCCCGGGGGTGTGGCGCTATGTCCTGCTCGGGAGCGCCGGCATCCTGGCATACTTCGGCGTCACACTTGCCTTCAGTACGCTTCAGGCATTACTCGCATAGAGGCCGGCGTGCACACGAAGGACATCAAGGCCGGCGCAGTCTGGGACCCACGTTGACGGCTTGCCTCTGAGTGTGTTCACCGGCGCACGAGCTGACAGGGCGACCGGACGTCCAGCCACCGCATCTCTGCCGGACTCGCGACGAGAGCCCGACGGATGCGCTACCGCATGCTAGAATGCGCGTAAGAGCCTATTATCTCACCCCGGTGTGCCAACATGATGCCGCATGGATTCCGTTCTCTGAGCACTGCCGCCCTTTTAATGTTGCTGTGCTTTTTTTTCGCCCCGCTGAGCCGCGCGCAAACGCCTCCACAGGACGCCTCAAATGTGGTCGACGCCGTTATCGAAGCGGCCATCGCCGAATTCAATATGCAGCCAACCGGCCTGACCTTCTATCGCGAGGTCGGGCGTGTCGCCGACGAGCAGAATGCGGTGGTATATCTGGAAGTGGTGAACCGCGAGACTGGCATCCGCTACCCTGGCGTGATCGACTGGCTGTACGTGAACTACGCGAACGGTACCTGGACGGCGGTGATGCCGGGAGATGCGAACTATCGTGCCGCGTATCGCCTGCTGTCTGAGGAATTGAAGGCCCGCGCCGACGAACTCGACGAAGAGTACCGCACCCAGGCCGATCCACGCTTCGCACCGGAGCGGGAACGGACCGGCTATGAGCTGCCCTTTCCTTCCGGGGCAACCGGGACGATCACCCGCAGCTACGACCTGCATGGCAAGGGCAAGATCGATTTCGACCTGACCGCCCGCGAAGTCAGCGCGGCCAGGGACGGATTCATCGTCTTCGCCAACGACAGCAACAGCATTCAAACTTACCAGTCCGGCGCCTGGTGGTACTGGAACACGATGATCATCGAGCACGGCGACCACCAGTACTCGCTCTACGGACACCTCGCGCCCGACAGCATCCCTGCCTGGATCAAGGACGCCTGTGGCGTGCCACAGCTCCTGCCGGACTGCCGCGTACCCATTCAGGCAGGCGATGTGATTGGCCAGGAAGGCAATACCGGCAACTCGACCAATCCGCACCTGCACGTCGAGTTCGGCCAGGGGTTCGGAATCGTCCCCTATCTCGACATTTTTGACGGTGATGCAGACGGCGATCGCGCAGAACCGATCTTCGCCGGCTACGTCTACGCGGAGCACAATGTGGCACTGAACGGTTTCTCCGTTGAAGAAGTCGCGGCATGGCCCTATCTCACCGTGCTCGCCTCCGAGATCAACTGAGCCATTCGTTTTTCGCGGATGCGCACGCTGGCCTTCCGCACACAAACCGAGTGTCATGCGGGCGGACGGTTGTGTCCGCCCGGCATCCTATGCTCGTTTCGCCGGCTTTGTTCGCGCGCGGCGTTCCGCTTCGAGCTGTGCCGCCTCGATTCGAGCGGCCTTCTGCTCCACATAGTCCGTGTATCCGCCGACGTACTCGCTGATCGCTCCGTCCTCCAATTCGAGGATGCGGTCGGCAATGCGGTCGAGGAAGTAGCGGTCGTGAGAGATCGCCAGGATTGCCCCCTCGAAGTCGTCCAGCGCGGATTCCAGCACTTCGGACGATGCGATGTCGAGATTGTTGGTCGGCTCGTCCAGCAGCAACAGGTTCGGCTTCTGAAGCACCAGCATCAGCAGTTGCAGCCGACTGCGCTCCCCGCCGCTGAAGGTGCGAATCAGCTGGCTGGTCTGCTCGTAGGTGAAGGCGAACTTCAGGAGCCGATTCACGGCCGTCCCCTCGTTGACCGCTTGCAGATTGCGCACCAGGTCGACCGGCGTGCGATCGTTATAGGCGGCCAACGTCTCATGCTGCTGCGAGTAGTAGCCCACGCGGGTACTGTTGCCCACTTTGATCACCCCCTCAAGGGGCTGGAGCTGGCTGAGAATCAGTTTGAAGAGGACGGATTTTCCCGCTCCATTTCGGCCGATGAGACCGACACGCTCGCCATGCCGAACCAGCAGGTTCACCCCCATGAACAGCAGGTCGTCGTCGAAGCCCATGGCGACTTCGACCAGCTCGACGGCCTTTGTGCTGCCGCGTCCGCCTTCGAGCTGGAGATCCATCAGCGTCCGCTCACGCACATTCTCGACGATCTCGCCGCGCTCCTCCATGCGTGCCAGCATCTTGCGCCGGCTGGCCGCCTGACGGGCGTGCCGCTCGCTGAGGTCGGCCTTCGCTTTCTCGGTCCACTCCTTGATGGCCGATTCGATACGCTGGATGACCTTTTGCTGCGCGGAATACATCTGCTGCTGACGGATGCGCCGCACTTCACGTTCTACCGTGTAATCGGAATAGCCACCGGCATAGTGGTTCAGCATGCCGTTTTCCAGCTCGGCGATCTGCGTGACGACGGCGTCGAGAAGATAACGGTCGTGCGAGACCAGGATCACGCCACCGCGATACTCGCACAGGAACGCTTCCAGGGCCGCTTTGGCCTCCAGGTCGAGGTGGTTGTCGGGCTCATCCAGCAGCAGGATCTCGGGCGACCACGCCGCCAGCCTGGCAAGAGCCACCAGCTTGGTCTGCCCGCCGCTCAACGCGTGAGTGGGCAGATCAAAGTCTTCCTGGCGGATGCCCAGCTTGGCGAGGATTTCGCGAACCGTGCTGGCCTGCCGGCCCGGATCAAACCGTTCATACCGATCGAGCAGCTCGGCTTGCCGCTCCAGCGTCTCCGCGAGAACATCCGCATCGTTGTAGACGACGGGATCGCCCAGTCTTGCCTCAATGGCTTCCAGGTCTGCGCTAAGCTGGGCGAGATCCGGAGACGGAGCGCAGGCCGCTTCGTAAAGCGACCCTTCTGGGAGGCGCACCTCCTGCGCCAGATACCCAATCGCGATGCCGCGCATCGCCGTGATACTCCCCTTCACCGGGCGAATCTCGCCGCTGACGGCCTTCAGCATACTGGATTTGCCGGCGCCGTTCGGTCCGACCAGGCCAACCTTGGCGCGGTCGTCAATCGCCCAGGTCAGATCGGTGAAGATATCGCGCCCCGCGTGGTTGATCGTGATGTGGTGGAGCTGGATGACATGCATGTCGTACTTCCTCCTCAACTTGGTCTCGTGTGAGTGATGGGGACGCACGTCCAGCATCGGCCAAAAAGAAAGCGGCCCTGGACATGCGCCCAGAGCCGCTGATGGCTTTTACAGTACTTACAAAAGCCTTAACCGGTCAACAGACGCACCTCTCCCTGGGAAGCGCGCCAATGGACGCCATCAGCGCTCTTGAGACCACGGAGAAGTACGCGAAATAGATCATTCTGACCGGAAACCTGATTAGCCGCGCCCGATGTAGGAACCGTCGCGGGAGTCAACCTTGATCGTATCACCTTCGTTGACGAACGCGGGGACCTGGACCGAGAGCCCGGTATTGGTCTTGACGCGCTTGGTCACAGAGCCGGCGGTATTGCCCGCGATGGCGATTTCCGCCTCGATGACGGTCATGGTGACAGTGGTGGGCAGCGTATAGTCTATGACCAGGCCGTCACTGACGGCGAGTTCAAGTTCCATCTCTTCCTTGAGATAGAGCGCGTCGTCGCCGAACAACGCGAATGGCACTTCGTACTGGTCATACGACTGCATGTTCATGAAATGCAGCGCGTCGCCATCCTTGTACAGAAACTGAACCTTCTCCGCCTCAACATACAGGTTGTTCAGGTTTTCGTCCGCCGAGAAGACGCGATACTGCGCGTTACCGGTACGGATATCCACCAACTGCGCGCGCATGCTTGCGGCGCCCCGGCCCGGATTATTGTATTGTGTATTGGTCACCCGATAGAGCGTGTTGTTGATTTCAACAACAGTGCCCCGTTTCAGATCAGACGCTGCGATCATATGCGACAGTACCTCTTCATCCGATTTCGATTTCCCTAAATTCTATCATAGGCAGTCATTATGAAACCAGACTTGAACGAACGGATCGCCCGGACGAACGACATATCGATAGTTGCCCCAGTCGATCCAGGTCATACCGGTGCTGGCCAGACGGGCACGCGCATCGCTGAGGCAGTCGGCTGCCAACCGGTCTGCCAGGGCGATCGCCCGGTCGTAGCGCCGGTCCAGGATGCGGCGCAGACGCAGCGGCCAGGCCAGTTCGGTCATCAGCAGGCTGCTGCCGGCCAGCGTTTTCGCCGGGATATTCAGTGAATAATGCAGCGTGCGGTCGATCACCCGGCGCAGGGCTACCTCATCGAAGATCGGCAGCACCTGCCGATACAGGCGAGGATTGCCAATCCAGAGGGCGCGCACCGGACCGGCGGCTTCGCGAATGGCGCGGTCGATTTCCAGATCGTCTTCCCACACACGCGGATCGGCCCTGCGCAAGACCTCGGCGCACAGTACAGAGGGGATCAGTCCAGTTTTGCCCCAAAAGCTTTGGTAGCGGCCGCGCGCCATCCGCCAGCGCAGCCAGAAGTCTCGGTTGAAGGCGGCATTGATAGCGTCGATCGCCCAGTCCGGAAGATCGACGCCCGGAACTGGACCATGGGCGTACGGCGTGTATGGGCTGACCGCCGCCGGCGTCGAAGCCGTCCCGTATCGATGACTGGCCGCGACTAATCGATTAAGGAGCCCCCTGCCCCAGACCGCATCATGCGCCGGCATGATCAGCGCGGCAGGCGCATTGAGCCGCATTCCCACGTCCAGAGCAAAGCGAATGCGCGCCCAGCGATCGGAATAGGCCATCTGCGTCCAGCAACCGGCATCGTCCCAGTGTGCGCGCGTGGGCGTGGTGGAGTCTGCGTCTTCGCTGCCCGGCACCAGGACGGGCGGATTGATCACCGCCCAGGCAGTGCGCAGCGCTGGATATCCTTCCAATATCGGATCCAGCGAGGAGGCCACATCCTCATCGGCGCAGAGAAACAGCACAGCGCCGCGATCGCTTCGCGCGACTTCGTCGAAGCGCGACCGCAACGCGTAGTCGAACACCGCACAGGCAGCCAGGTCTCGCGGGCGAGCGCGATAAAGGAATTCTACACAGATGCGTGCACAGCCATCAAGCGCTTCCGCCGCGGCCTGGGGGTGTTCCAGGAATTTCCGTTCCATCTCCGTTACGATAAAATCCTTCCGGTTCTTCAATTCTGAAAGTGTCCTATGCCGCGCAGACTGCTCCTGTTGATCGCCGTGCTGATTCCGGTCCTTGCGGTCGTCGTCTTCGCCATTTTCTCGCTCAGCTCCGGTTCCAGCAGCGAGGAGGGCGAGCGATGGGAAGAGGTGAGCGTGCCACAGGGACAGCTCCAACCTGGGCAACCGTTCCAGTTTCGCCGTTTCGCCTATCGACACACCAGTTATACCCTGGAAGAGGTCCAACTGCGGGTCGCCAACACCAGCGATGCGCCGCAGCGTGGCGTCGTCTGGTATCTGCTCGCCCCGCCCAATGCAACAGAAGCCTGGCGCGAAGCCGTCTGGTCCTCGGCTGAACAGGAGATCTCCCTGCTGCCGGACGAAAGCGCCGACCTGACCTTTGCGCCTCCCGACGACATACCGCCGGGCAGCTATGCTATTTCCGCCTGGGTACACGGGCTGCGCGCCGGTGAGCGGTTCCATGCCGATGGCGCTGGAAGCCTCACCCCTCTCTTCATCGGTCCTCCATTCGATCTGGTCATCACCAACGTCACCCGCGCCGAGCAGATTGACGGCAGCACGGCACTCGACGTCACCCTCGCAGCCGACAACAACAGCGGAGCGGGCATGGACGTCAGCCTGGCTTTTTCCGTTATCGAAAGCCAGGACGGACGCGCAACCACGACGGAGGCCGTTCCCCTGTATACCAGTCCTGCCTATACCACTTCCCTGAACAACGGCGAGACAGCCGCTGCTACGCTTCACGGAACCGTCAGCCTACCAAGCGGCAACTACGCCATCGTCGGCCTCCTTCGGAACCAACAGGATCAATCGGTGGTGATCAGCGTTGTTGCTTCCGAGATTCTCGCTATAGAATAGAGATAAAGATGTGCTTAATGAAGGGGGCCATCATGCGATTGCTTAGAGGGGTGTTGATCGTTGTAGCGGTGGCGCTGGTCGTCACTGTCTTTGCACCTGCGCAGACCACGCAGGCATCGGCGGCAAATGCATCGGCAAGCTATTGTTCCCAGTACTATGTGGTGCGCTGGGGAGATAGTCTGGCGCGAATCGCCCGTTATTTCGGGACGACCGTCGGCGCGCTGCTCAGCCTGAACTATATTCCGAACCCGAACTACATCTACGCCGGACAGGTCCTGTGCATCGGCGGCTACACACAGCCACCGCCCGGGAACACCTACATGGTGCGCTATGGTGACACGCTTGCCGGCATCGCGCGCTACTTCGGCGTGAATATGTATTCGATCGCCCAGGCCAATGGAATCTACAATCTGAACCGGATCTACGCCGGCCAGGTGCTCGTCATTCCATACTACTAGGCAACACATCGCCGGATTGATCAGGAGGACTCTTGATGGCATCAGCGAACGTCGAGGGCATGATGCGCGAAGGCGTCAACGCGATGAAAGCGGGGCGTCGCGATGAAGCGCGGGCACTGCTCCTGCGCGCTGTCGAGCTCGATCAGTACAATGAAGAAGCCTGGCTGTGGCTCAGCGGAGTTCTGGACTCCCAGGAAGATCAGCGCACGGCTCTGGAGAACGTTCTCTCGATCAATCCGGGCAATGACCGTGCAAGGCAGGGGCTGGATTACATCAACCAGCAGCTCGGCATTTCATCTTCATCACCGCCCCCCATGCCCTCGTCGCTGCCGCCAGAAACGGGCGGACTTTCCACCAGCGTCGAATGGGGTGCTCCGTCCAGCACGCCCGAACCCGTGGGACGATTTCCGGCACCCTCCCCGGAGCCGACACCGGATGTATTGGACGACTGGGTCAATAATCTCGGTCTGCAATCCAGCGCCGGCGCTGCCATCGAGGATCTGCGGCAAACATTAGGCAACAACTCACCTTTCGGCGATGTCGAAGTCGACATGGAAGATGACATCTTCTCGGCCGGCCCATTCCGCGCCGACGAGCCGCCGGCGGCGAAGCCTACAGGGAAACAAACAACAAAACCTGTTGCTGAACCGGTCGAGCCGGCCCTCACGCCGGAGCAGCGCGCCGAACGTAGCGCACCGGCGCGCCAGGCGTGACGAGCGGCGCACCACACAGGACACAGCGCCAAATGCAAGGCAGGCTCCCGCCGCCGATGTGATGTTTCCGGGTATTCCAGCAGAGATTAAGCCTACTCGACTTCCAGGCACTGTCGAGCAGGCGCCCTTTATCACAACGCTGCTGATCGCGCTCCTCGTCATCGCCAATCTGGCGGTCGCCGTCTATTTCATGGTGGGGTTCTTCTGCGCTAACCCTATACATTGTCCCTGGGTCTAGGTACAATGAGGCAACTTCTGTCAGAATCCAGTTGATGTAGAGGAGTAAGTGCGTTCAGGCGACGAGCGCACATTGAAATAGCATGGCAAACCATAGATCTGCAATTAAACGAATTCGTCAGACCGAGAAGCGCAGTGAGTACAATCGCACCATCCGCACCCGCGCGCGCACTTTCGTCAAGAAGGCCCGTACCCTGGTCAGCGTCGGTAAGCCCGACCTGAATGCTGCGGAAGCGGCGACCCGTCAGGCAATCCAGGAACTCGACAAGGCGGCGAGCAACGGCGTGATTCACAAGCGCAATGCCGCGCGCCGCAAGAGCCGCCTGATGCTGCAGCTCAACGCAATCAAGAAGGGTTAGCCAGCGGCTTCGGCTGCGGCTGTCCTTGCTGGTTTCCAGACAAAAAAGCCGACTGTGCGCAGTCGGCTTTTTTCGTTACCGCGATCAGGGTTGTGGCAGGGAAAGCTGTGGGATAGCGAGGCCGGTCGGCATCAGGGCCGGGGCCTCGAAGCGATAGCCAACACCGCGGAGGGTAATCAAGTGTCGCGGGCGGCTCGGATCCTGCTCGATAGCCCGGCGAATCCAACGGATGTGGACGTCCAATGTGCGAGTGTCGCCCAGGTAGTCGGTCTGCCAGACCTTCTCCATCAGGATTTTCCGGTCGAGCGTTTCACCCGGATGGCGAAAAAAGACCTCCAACAGCTGTGCAAGCTTGGGTGTCAGGGAAATCTCCTGACCATCGGCGATCAGCAACCGGCGGTCGACGTTCAGTCCCCAGGGACCGCACTCCAGGACATCGCCTTCGTGGCCGGCTTTCGTCAGCAGGCGTCCGATCGCGTTCTGGATCTTTCGCGCTGAAAAAGGCGGAAGCAGCACGACATCGGCCGGGGTTTCGGCGGCTTTCGTGCCAGGATAAAGATGAATCAGGGGAACACCGTTTAGTTGTTGCTTCAGAGACCGGGCGGTGCGCTCACCCGGGGTCCGCAGCGAAATGGAGTCCAGAATGACAACATCAAAGCGACCATCCAGAAGCGCTGCGCTGGCCTCTTTCCCATTTGAAACGGTTGTAACTTCATGCCGCTTTTTCAGGTCGCCGCTGAACTCAGTATTCTTCCCAATGAGCATAATCGACGCCATGCAGACCTCCAGATGGATGTCCTCCAGAGAAAGATTTGCCTCTGATCGGCTAGATGCTTAGACTATACCTAGAGTGATAGGCACTGTAACAGACAGTGTCAATGCCTCTGCGGGGCCCACCGCGTGAGGTATGATCTGCGTTGACACAACCTGATTATATCAGACAATCCGAGGATTAAGGATTGATCGCACATCTGAAGCACCAGTTAAATTGGAGCGCACTCGCCGCAGCTGCGGCACGTACCGTTGAACAAGCGCTTCTCTTGCAGCGCATCCCCGCGCCGACCTTTTTCGAGCGTCCCCGCGCCCAGTGGGTGGCGGAGCAGTTCGAGCGAGTCGGGCTGAGGCAGATCGATCTGGATGAGCTGCATAACGTCTATGGCCTGCTCCCCGGTCAGAACTCCTCCGAACCGGGGGTGATGGTCACCGCCCACACCGACACCGTATTTGCCCTTGAAACGCCACTCGCCGTTCGCTTGCGCAACGAAAAAGTGATCGCTGCGCCTGGCCTGGGCGACAACAGCATTGGGGTCGCGGCCATGCTCAACGTCGCCGAGTTCTTCTGCGCTCAGGGCGTCGTGCCCCCCTGCAACATCTGGTTCGTCGCCACGACGCGTGAAGAAGGTCTGGGCGACCTTGGCGGTATGCGAGCGGCGTTCGAGCGCCTGCGACCTCAGATTCGGAGCGTGGTCAACCTCGAAGGATTGGCCTTTGGCCACATCTACAATGCAGGGATCGCCGTACGCCGTCTGCGCGTCGAAGTCTCGACCGAAGGCGGTCATAGCTGGCTCCATTTTGGTCAACCCAGTGCCATTCATAACCTGGTGCAGATCGCGGCGCGCATTACCGCGCTCACCCCACCCGCTCACCCTCGTACGACGTACAATATCGGCGTGATCGAAGGCGGTCGTTCAGTGAACTCGATTGCCTCCGAAGCCTCCATGCAGGTCGACATGCGGTCCGAAGTCACGGCGGCGCTGGCAACGCTGGAACGCGAGGTTCGTCGGATTGTGACAGAGGCGGCGCGTCCCGGCGTGGAGGCGAAAATGGAACTCATTGGCGACCGGCCCGCGGGCAGCCTCAAGGCCGATCATGCGCTCGTTCAGGCGGCGATGAGCGCACTGGCGGAGGTCAACGTCAAGGGCATCCTGGAAAGCGGCAGCACCGATGGCAATGTGCCCCTGGCGGCGGGCTGTCCGGCGGTAACCGTTGGGGTAACACGAGGCGGCAACGCGCATCGTATCGACGAGTTCATCGAGATCGCTCCGGTCGCCGATGGCCTGCGTCAGATCATTCTGCTGGTGCTGGCGGCGTCGGAGCTGGTTGCAACGGGCGCTTCGCGCTGAGCAAGGGTCATCATGAATAGTATCGACGTTCTCATTGTTGTCCGCCGGGAACACGCACCGCGGTATTTTCAGAACCTGACCGCTGTGAAGGAGTTCCGCGTTCGTCTGGTCACCGACCAGAAGGATGCCCGGGTCTTCGTCACCGAAAGACATGTCGATGTCATCGTTCTGGACAGCTCACTTGACGGCGCACACGATCTGATTCAGCACTTTCGCACGTCCAGGCCCAGTCTGCTGATCGTTTCGGTTGATGAAGAGGCCGATTTTGCGATACCCGGATTTGCCGACGACGTCACGACCAAGCCTTTCAGCGAAGATGATCTCACGCGCCGCATTCACCGTCTAATGTCGGATCGCCGCCTGGAAACGGTCCGATCGGACTCGATGCCGCCGGTGCGCGAAGTCGCCAAAAAGCTGCGCCGGGCGACCGGCGAGATCGGCAAGCTGGAAACCACGATTGGCGCCTGTCGCGATCTCAATTACGACTATGCAGCTGTTTATCGCATCGAATCGGCGGACCCGCTGCGCGTCTTGCTGCGCTTCCAGGATGGGCTGAAGCCCCTCCAGGCTGCGGCGCCGAAGGAAGCCGGGTTACAGGATGTGATCGGTCAGGTCGCTCATACCGGACAGAGCCGCATCGTTGGACAGCAGGATGCGGTGAATCACCCCTTTGTCAGCCGGGGAAAACTGGGCGCGCTGGCTTGTGTCTCCATCGGCGCAACCAGCCGTTATGGGGTACTGCTTGCGGCAAGAGAACGCCCGACCAGCATCACCCAGCAGGACGTGCTTCTGCTTGAACTGCTGGGCGCGCAGCTCTCGGCTGTACTCGGCAAGTCCTAGCACAAAAAAGGGGAAGAAACGCGGACAAGCCGGTTCCCTCCCCGTCCGCTCCCTTACGCGAGAATCGCCCGTAGGGCCGCTTCAAGCTGGTCGATCTCCTGATGCGTGTTGTAGTGCGCCAGGCCGATGCGCACCATGCCGTCCGGTTTGTTCAGGCGGCGCATGATCTCCACGGCGTAGTAGTTGCCATCCCAAACGTAGATGTCCTGCGCAGCCAGGCTGATTGCGATTTCGGAAGGCGACATCTGCGAGTGACTCCACACCACCGTAGGAACGCGCTGTTCCAGCCGCTGACGATCGGTTATGCCGGCGATTTGCACGCCTGGCTGGCCTTCGAGCACATCCAGCAGGTGCGCAGTGAGTTCGCGCTCGTATTCGACAAATGCCCCGACGCCACCCAGCGAATTGAGGTATTCAAGCGCCGCGCCAATGCCAGCGATCAGCTCGAATGCCGGCGTGCCGGTCTCCCAGCGGTAAGGCGGCACATCTTTAGACGGCCGCACCTTGTAGGCCGGAAGCTCTGCCAGAAGGTCGTACCGGCCCCAAAGGATACCGGCATGCGGTCCAAAAAACTTGTATGAAGAGCAGAGCAGGAAATCGCAGCCAATCGCCTGTACATCAAGCGGAATATGAGGCGCGCTCTGCACGGCATCGACGATGTGCAGCGCGCCGGCGGCATGCGCCATATCGGCGACACGGCGCACCGGGTTGATTGTTCCCACTGCGTTCGACGCATGCACGGTCGCGACGGCTTTCGTGCGAGTGGTCAGCGCGGCTTCCAGCGAGTCGAGATCGAGCGTGCAGTCGCCCTCGTGGATGTCCACCCACTTGACCACCAGACCGCGATCTTCCGCAATCCGCAGCCATGGCGCGACATTGGCATCGTGGTCCATGCGCGTCAGCACGATCTCGTCACCTGCTGGTCGCGAAGGCTCCACCCGAATTGGCATTGTTGTTGACGTAGTAGTCACGCACAGCATCGATGACGCGCTGCGGGACCTGCGTTCCCGCTGGGTTATCGAGGAAGACTGGAATCGTTCCTTTTTCGGTGCGGCGGTGCAGCGCCGGGAACTGGGCACGAGCGGCGTCGACGTCAAAGCGTGTCATGATGAAAATCACTCTCCGGGTACAAAGTCGTTGGTGTAAGCTGCTGTCAGATCGATGGGTGAGCTGATCTGCCCCATCTGCAACAGCGTGTCCTGGGTCACTTCCCAGGACGCCCCATCACTATACCCCAGGCGCGGCGCTTCCCAAAGCGCTATCGAACTGGCCAGGATCTCCATCTGAGCAGGTCAGCCGCCTCGAAACGCGAACGCAGATCGTCGAGCATCGCCGAGTTTGCCGCGGCGGCCTCTTCACCGGTGACCAGCGCACCTGCCCGGCGGGCGTCAGCGGCGGCGACCGAATAGGTCTCCATGGTGGACAGCAGCGACTCGCCGCGTGGCAGCGACTCGACATACTCCAGGCTGATCAGATAAGCCTCGGCTGGGTTGAGGATGGTATCGGTAAGGGCGCGATCAAAAGCCTCGACGAAGACACGCACCAGATCGGGATCGTTGGCCACAGTTTCCTCGTTGGTGACGATGCCGTTGGAGACCATATCGGCATACTCGGCAACGCTGAAGACGGTGCTCCCAGCGACATCACCACAGTCGCCTTGCTCGGCAAGGTTGTCGATCTGAATGGGCTCATTGTTGACGTAGATCGTCGCCGCCTCGATCGCGCCAGCGCAGAAGACCTGTGGAGCGTTGAAGCCAATGCTCTCCATTTGAATGTCCTGCTCGGTCAGGCCGTTGGCCGTCAGCAGGGCGATCAGACCACTGTAGGAAGCGCCAAAGGGGCCAGGAATGCCGACTTTGCGATCGCGCAGCGCAGCGACCGAGTCGATCGTTCCATCGTTCGAGACGACGACACCAACAGGGTACTTCTGAAACCATTCGTAGACGAACACCACGGGACGCTCGTTGGCACGCGCAGCAATCACCTGTTCGCCGCTGATCATCCCGAACTGGCGCCCGCCGGCAGCGATCAGGTTGACACCATCAGGTTCGTCGCCGTGCTCAATGGTGACATTCAGCCCTGCCTCGGCGAAGTATCCCTTCTCGATGGCGACATAAACGGGCGAAAACTGGATATTGGGGATGAAGGTCATAAAGAAGGTGATCGGGCGCAGGTCGGTCTGCGCACCGGCCACAACTGCCGAGAGCAGCACGAGCGCTAACAGGACGGCTGGGACTCTTGTCGTCAGGAAGCGGAGCATCGCGTGAACCTTTCGTGTCTATACAGGATGTAACAACACAGGCTTTGGCCCATGCAAGGGAACTGGCGGATGTTTACTTGTCGGCAGTCGTACGCCAGTACAGGGCGCGTCGCTCAATGAAGGAGATCGCGCCGTACATCAGTCGAGCGATCAGTGCCAGCGTCACGATGGCGACGATCACCAACGGCGTGTCGTAATCGTAGCGAGCGCGGTTTATCAGGTAGCCCAACCCGGCATCTACGGTAATGAATTCGCCGACAACCGTGCCGATCACGGCCAGCGTCGCGCTCACCTTCAATCCGCCCAGAATGACCGGCAGCGCCGACGGAAATTCAAGCTTTTTGAAGAACTGCCAGTGCGAGGCGCTCATCGACTGCATCAGCTCGCGCTGCGCTTCCGGCACGCTGCGCAGGCCAACCACCATATTGAGCAGCAGCGGGAAGAAGACGATCAGCGCGCTGGTGATCACCTTGCTTGTCGGACCGCTGCCAAACCAGATCACGAGCAGCGGAGCGTAGGCGACGATCGGCGTGGATTGCATAGCGACGATGATCGGCGACAGAATGTCTTCCAGCAGCTTGCTTTTGGCGATCATGTAGCCCAAAACGATGCCGGTAAAAGAGCCGACACCGAATCCGATAAGCATGTGGGTGACGGTGGTACGGGTGTGCATCCACAGACGTCCGTCACCTACCACGTCGACAAAGCGCTCCGCGACCGAAAGCGGTGAAGGGATAATAAACTCGGGATACACTTCGAGCAGCACGACAATCTGCCAGAACAGGAACACGAGCAACAAACCGAGGTAAGGCGAGAGCCGCCTGAGGGAAGTGGTCAGGCTGCGCTTCTCTCGAGATCGTTCTGGAATGGGCTGCTGCATGAGGGCTTGTGTTTGCATTTTGAACCCCGACGTTCTCTGGAACCTCGGGGCGTGGGGATAGCAAACAAGCGCAGAACCTGTAAAGGCGCTGCGTGTTGCAATGCGAACAGAAACAAGAACAGGCTCAGCGCCTCTTCCTGTGCTGTCTCGCACACCTTCTCCCATCCGGACTATACCGTCGGCTCTGGCGTTGAACCAGATCCACCGGTGCTGGCGTCGTGTTGAATACATCACCAGCAGCTTACCGCAGCAACAATCTGCGGCAAAACGGGTCGCGGGCTCTTACAGAACGTTCTACGTTCCGCAACTACCGCCGGTCGGGAATTTCACCCTGCCCCGAAGGTCACCTATTCAATTATCTGTGAATTATACCACAAGAAGGGCTGGTCACGTCGAAGCAGATTCCTCGACTCCGGCGGAGTCTGGCAGGCTTTCGCCCAGAGGCAGCGTAAAGCGGAAGCAGCCGCCTTTGCCGTCGGTTCGATCCGGATTTTCCTCTACCCAGATACGCCCATCATGCGCTTCCACGATGTGCCGGCAGATCGCCAACCCGAGGCCAGTGCCCTCTTTACCGGACCGGGAAGGATCGACCTGATAGAAGCGTTCAAAAATGCGCTCGCGGTGCTCTGCTGGCACGCCTGGGCCGTTGTCGATCACGCTGACAATGACAACGTCCTGCGCAGGCTCGGCACGGACGTACACGCTCTCGCTGGACGGCGACCACTTGAGCGCATTATGCAGAAGGTTGACGAGCACACGGCGGATGTGATCCGCATCCGCCAGCACGGGCAGATTGGGATCGACCTGGTTCACCAACGTGATCTGCTTGGTCTCGCTTTGCTCGTCAAGGCGTTCGATCGCCTCGGACACCATCTGGTGCAGGGACTGGTCGATCATGCGAAGAATCGCCTGGCCGGACTCGATCATCGACAGGTCCAGCAGTTCCTGAACCAGCCAGATCAGCGAATCGGTCTCACGGGCAATCGCTTTCAGGGCCGAAGTGCTCTGTTTGCGCTTCGGCCGATCCTGCTCGTGAAAGAGGCTTTCGATGATCAGACGGATGTTGGCAATCGGAGTGCGCAGCTCGTGCGAAATGTTGGCGACCATGTCGCGACGTGCACGGTTCAGTCGCACCAGTTCGCTGATATCCTGAAGCGCCAACCCGATGAAGAGATTGCTGGCGCGTCGGATGACGCGCGATCGCACCCGGTACACGCGGCGGTCAATGGTGACCTGCTCTTCAAAGGTTTCTTCCTGATTGGCCAATGCGTCTCCGACCATCAGACTAAGTTCCGGCACGCCTGCCACATCTTCGAGCAGCTCACCGAGCGGGCGCCGGCGGTTGAAGAGCACCTCCGCGGAGTCGTTAATCGCGATGATGCGATTCTCTGCATCGACGACCAACAATGCATCATAGGCGGAGTTTGCAAGGGTGAGCGCCAGGGCGAGCTTGTATTCGTCGTCAGAGCGCGCCGCCTCGGCATCGGACGGCTCCTGGGCAAGGGCTTGCTGCTGATTGAGCGCCTCCTGGAGCTGCTGAATAAGCTCCTGGTGCTGCGCCGCTTCTGCCCTCAGCCGTGCCACGGTATTCTCGTGTTCGGCCGCCAGCGCATTGAGCGCGGAAAGCGCCTGCTGCGCCGCTTCAATCGACTGCTGCAACATGGTCACGCGTTAGCCTTCAAATCGATACCCCACGCCACGAACGGTCACAATGCGTGTGGGATTGGACGGGTCATCCTCGATCTTCTCGCGCAGCCAGCGAATGTGGACGTCTACCGTGCGCTTGTCTACGAAGTAATCGTAGCCCCAGACCTTGGTCAGTATGAGGTCGCGCGACAGCACCACGTTTCGATTGCGCATCAGCTCCGCAAGTAGATCGAACTCTTTGTTGCTGAGTTTCGTCTCTTTATTGTCCTTGAAAAGACGCCGTCCCGTCAAACTCAGCCGGAGATCGTTCGACACGAGCTCATCCTGTAGCGCCGGCCGTCCCGGTGCCCGGCGCATGACCGCCCGTACGCGGGCAAGAAATTCACCCAGCGCCAGGGGCTTTACGACATAATCGTCGGCGCCACTTTCCAAGCCGACGATCTTGTCGACCTCAGTACCGCGTGCCGTAAGCATGATGATCGGAATATGCGAGGTCGTGGCATCGCGACGGATGATGCGGCACAAGCTCAGGCCGTCGAGTTTGGGCAGCATGATGTCCAGGACGATGAGGTCCGGATGTTCCGCGCGAAGCTTTTCCAGACCTTCCTCACCATCTGCGGCCGTCACCACGGTAAAGCCTTCGCTCTTGAGCTTGTCGGCAAGGTTACGCGCGATCATCTCTTCATCTTCGACGATGAGAACTTTCGCCATGTCCCCCTCACTGGTTCGTTTTCGGTTCATAGGTTTAAGAATATCAAGCTATTGGTAAGGTCGCATTAACATTCGAACCGAATTCCTTTAACCGGCTTAATGAAGGCTTATTCGTGAAGCGCACGTACACCGGCCAGTGAGGTTGCAGCGCGTACAGCATTGCGGATAGCCTTCTCGACGGCCAGCGCACCGTAGGCGCCAATGAGATTGACATCGTATTCTCTCTCGCCGGTGGCAATGGCGAAAAAGGTGTCTCCGTCATATTGGGTATGCGCCGGTCGCACCGCTCTGGCGAGGCCGTCATGCGCCATTTCTGCGACTTTGCGTACGGCCACTTTGCTGAGGCGCGCATTGGTCGCCACCACGCCGATCACGGTGTTTTCCGATTCCGAAGGGAGCGGATGGGTATTGCGGATGGCCATGTGCAGCATTTCCAGAAGCGGGGTAAAGCCATCATTCGATGTGCGCAGGCCGGCGAGGATGCCCCCCTGCTCGTCCAGCACTTCGCCAACAGCATTGACCACGACGAGCGCGGCTACAGTCAGACCCTCTCCCAGGTCGATCGCTGATGTACCCAGTCCGCCCTTGGTCGCGAAGTCGTTGCCCAGGAGAGCGCTCACGCGGCAACCTGTCCCCGCGCCCACTGTCCCCTGCTCCACTGGGGAGTCAGTTGCATGCAGGCAGGCGGAATAACCCATCAGGTGATCGGGACGTCGCACGCTGCTGCCGATGCCAAGGTCGAACACAATGGCTGCCGGCACGATCGGGACGATGTGGCCGGTTCGTGTACGATAACCGATACCCCGCTCCTCCAGGTATTCCACGACGCCGGTCGCCGACGCCAGCCCGAAGGCGCTACCGCCAGAGAGCACGATGGCGTTCACATGCTGCACATTGCGCGTTGGGTCCAACAGATCCGTCTCGCGCGTGCCGGGAGCGCCACCGCGCACATCGACGCTGGCTACGGTGTCCGGGGGGCACAAAATGACAGTACAGCCGGTGGCGGCCTCCAGATCGGTGACGTGACCAACCTTGATGCCAGCGATGGCTGTGAGGGTCTCATTCTTCATGATCCGGACTGTCCTCAAAGATGATCTGGTCGGCGTCTTCAGGAAGGTATGGCGGCTCAGCGTCTTCCGCGAGGATAGCCGCTGCACGTTCATAATCGGCAGCGCGCACCAGAATCTTGATGTCCCCCAGAAGGCCAATCTGGATGCCGAGGGCGCTTCCAGCCGGCTCCTGCGCAATGGCCGTTGGGATGTCCTCTGATTGGAGACGCCCAGCCACGATGTGTGCCTCTCCAGAGTTGTTTGTAGTGAAGACCACCATCAGATCGTCCGGTCGAGCATTCGAGTCGCTTGAATGGGTCATGTCGTAAGGTCTCTCATAATGGTCAGTAGAAGTGTATCGTGGGGTGATAGGCAGTGCGAATCGATGGGGTGGAGAAATAGAAAAAGACCGGCACTGGCCAGTAGGAGGGAACTCACAGTCGCTTCGGAAGACATTTCAAAATGTTGGCAGCGATCTACTCTCCCACACAGTTACCCATGCAGTACCATCGACGCGGGTGAGCTTAACTTCCGGGTTCGGGATGGGACCGGGTGGACCCTCACCGCTTTAGCCACCAACATACCGTCTGCGTCTTCCGTCACACCTGCGCGTTCTTCTCCCGCTCAGCCATGCCGGTCTTTATTCTCTTGTCTCACAACTGAATTCTGCAGTAGTTTCGGGTCGCGTACTCTCTCACTTCGCCAGAGTACTCATCTCTCCTCAGCACAAACTCACAAAGCCCTCGACCATTAGTACCGGTCAGCTCCACACATTGCTGCGCTTCCACCTCCGGCCTATCAAGCTCGTCGTCTCCGAGCGGTCTTACTCCCTCGAAGGGATGGGGAGTCTCATCTTGAGGTCGGTTTCCCACTTAGATGCTTTCAGCGGTTATCCTCTCCGAAGATCGCTACTCGGCTATGCCGCTGGCGCGACAACCGACTCACGAGCGCTTCGTCCACCCCGGTCCTCTCGTACTAGGGGCAGATCCTCTCAAACTCCCTACGCCCACAGCGGATAGAGACCGACCTGTCTCACGACGGTCTGAACCCAGCTCACGTACCACTTTAATGGGCGAACAGCCCAACCCTTGGGACCTTATCCAGCCCCAGGATGTGATGAGCCGACATCGAGGTGCCGAGCCTTGTCGTCGATGTGAACTCTTGGACAAGACTAGCCTGTTATCCCCGGGGTAGCTTTTATCCGGTAAGCTACGGCCATTCCACACTGAGCCGTAGGATCACTAAGTCCGACTTTCGTCTCTGCTCGGCGCGTTGGCCTTGCAGTCAAGCGGGCTTTTGCCTTTGCACTCTTTGGCTGGTTTCCATTCAGCCTGAGCCCACCTTTGAACGCCTCCGTTACCTTTTAGGAGGCGACCGCCCCAGTCAAACTGCCCACCTGCCACTGTCCCTCGAAGGTTAGGGGCCAAAACTCCGCCAGGCTGGTATTTCACCGTCGGCTCCACCCAATCTAGCGACCGGGTTTCTCTGCCTCCCAGCTATCCTACACAAGCGCAGTCCTAACGCAATGACAAGCTACAGTAAAGCTCCACGGGGTCTTTTTGTCCTGCTGCGGGTCGCGCGCATCTTCACACGCACTTCAATTTCGCCGGGTCTCCGGTTGAGACAGCGCTCCGCTCGTTACGCCTTTCGTGCGGGTCGGAACTTACCCGACAAGGAATTTCGCTACCTTAGGACCGTTATAGTTACGGCCGCCGTTCACCGGGGCTTCAATTCAGAGCTTGCACCCCTCCTCTTAACCTTCCGGCACTGGGCAGGCGTCAGCCCCTATACGTCCGCTTTCGCGTTTGCAGAGACCTGTGTTTTTGGTAAACAGTCGACAGAGCCATTTCACTGCGACCCTCTTGCGAGGGCGTCCTTTTCCCGAAGTTACAGGACCATTTTGCCTAGTTCCTTAACCCGAGTTCTCCCGTTCGCCTGAGTATCCTCTACTTGTCTACCTGTGTCGGTTTGTGGTACGGGCGATTAGGTTTCGTCACGATAACGTCTTTTCTTGCTCCCAGGTGCCACTCACTTCTTGCTTACGCACGGCGTCATGGTCATTAACCACTTACCACCCCCATCCACTCAGGGGCTGAGCTTTCCCGGGAGGAACGTTTCGCTCCACCTTATCGGTACCGGAATATTAACCGGTTGTCCATCGCCTACGCTTCCCAGCCTCGGCTTAGGCCCGACTAACCCGACGCGGACTGACCTTCCGTCGGAAACCTTAGACAATTGGCGATGAGGGTTCTCACCTCATTTGCGCTACTCATGCCTGCATTCTCACTCCCGCCCGCTCCAACGTCCCTTGCCGGTACGCCTTCACCGCTGGCGGGACGCTCTCCTACCACTCCGTAGAGTCCCTTGTTTCGGTGCCAAGCTTGAGCCCGTTACATTTTCCGCGCAATCACACTCGACCAGTGAGCTGTTACGCACTCTTTCAAGGGTGGCTGCTTCTAAGCCAACCTCCTGGCTGTCTCAGTATGATCACATCGTTTCCCTTAGCTTGGACTTCAGGACCTTAACAGGGGTCTGGGTTCTTCCCCTCTCGACGGTGAAACTCATCTCCCACCGCCCGACTGCACTGCTTTCCTGAAGGCATTCGGAGTTTGGTTGGGTTCGGTAAGCTTAACGCCCCCTAGCCCAGCCAGTGCTCTACCTCCCTCAGTCATCACAGTACGCTAGCCCTAAAGCTATTTCGGAGAGAACAAGCTATCTCCAAGTTCGTTTGGCATTTCACCCCTACCCACAGCTCATCCCCGACTTTTGCAACAGTCGTGAGTTCGGACCTCCCGTCCGTGTCACCGGACTTTCATCCTGGCCATGGGTAGCTCACCTGGTTTCGTGTCTAATAACTGCGACTGGCCGCCCTTTTCAGACTCGCTTTCGCTTCGCCTCCGGGTGTCCCTCCCTTAAGCTGGCCACAGCTATTAACTCGCAGGCTCATTCTCCAAAAGGCACGCCATCAGGGGTTGCCCCCTCTGACCGTCTGTAAGCACACGGTTTCAGATTCTCTTTCACTCCCCTCGCCGGGGTTCTTTTCACCTTTCCGTCACCGTACTTGTGCGCTATCGGTCGTCAAGTGTATTTAGCCTTGGAAGGTGGTCCTCCCAGTTTCCCGCTGGATTTCTCGTGTCCTGCGGTACTCAGGATACCGTCCAGTCCTCGAAACTTCGCCTACGGGGCTATCACCCTGTCTCACGGTCCTTCCCAGAACCTTCGGCTCGCTTCTCAGAATCCTTCTGACGGTCCTACAACCCCAGCCTTGCGGCTGGTTTGGGCTCTTCCGTTTTCGCTCGCCGCTACTCACAGAATCACATGTTGTTTTCTCTTCCTCCGGCTACTTAGATGTTTCAGTTCGCCGGGTTCCCTCCCCTTGCGGGGTGACAGAGGTTCGCTCTGCCGGGTTTCCCCATTCGGACATCGTTGGCTCTTACGTTTGCACACAACTCGCCAACGCTTTTCGCAGTGTACCACGTCCTTCATCGGCACTTGACGCCAAGGCATCCACCGTGTGCCCTTATTCGCCTTGCTCCGCTTGTGCTGCGGAGAGATCGATACTCTCGCGTGGAGATATTACGCTTCCCTACTGCATATTCAGTTGTTAACGTGCGTCGGGGACCTTTGCCATTCTCTCCCGCAGCCGCCCACAACTTCCGTTGTGCCCGCCTGCCGAAAGATCTGTTCTTTTCCCACTTTGTCTACTGACGAAAACAGCCCGGTATACCGGGCTGCTCGTAGTTGAAGCAGATATACCTTGGTCGAACGTTATTGAGTTTGGGACCCGCTAACCGTCAGTTTCAAGCGTATCAGCTTCCGTACGAACAGTCGATTTACATTCTGCATGGTAGCAAACTGAAGACCGTTTGTCAACAGAATGCTCGGTTATGTTGTGTGCGTTTGCACATTAACCACAGCAGCGTGCGACGAAACCAGAGTTTGTCCAGATTGTTCAATCGGTCTTGCTTGTTTCGGAGAAGGGCATCTCTGCTCCATCCTCCAGTTGTCTTCCTAGAAAGGATGTGATCCAGCCGCAGCTTCCGCTACAGCTACCTTGTTACGACTTCGTCCCAGTCATCAGCCCTGCCTTCGGCGGTTGCCCCCTTTCGGTTAGCTCACCGACTTCCAGGCATGACCAACTCCCCCATGACGTGACGGGCGGTGTGTACAAGGGCCGGGAACGTATTCACCGCCGTGTGGCTGACCTGCGGTTACTAGCAACTCCAGCTTCATGCAGGCGAGTTGCAGCCTGCAATCCGAACTACGAGTGGCTTTGTGGGATTGGCTCCACCTCGCGGCTTGGCAACCCTTTGTACCACCCATTGTAGCGGTGTGTAGCCCCTGGATATAAAGGCCATGCTGACTTGACGTCGTCCCCACCTTCCTCCCTTTGCTCAAGGGCAGTCGCGCTAGACACTTGTAACTATTGCCGAGGGTTGCGCTCGTTTTCGGACTTAACCGAACATCTCACGACACGAGCTGACGACAGCCATGCAGCACCTGTAACGGCTCCCGAAGGTCGGTCCGCTTTCGCTTCCCTACTACCGCTATGTCAAACCCAGGTAAGGTTCTTCGTGTAGCCTCGAATTAAACCACACGCTCCGCTGCTTGTGCGGGCCCCCGTCAATTCCTTTGAGTTTTAATCTTGCGACCGTACTCCCCAGGCGGTCAACTTATCGCGTTAGCTTCGGCGCCCCCTTGTCCGTAGACAAGTGGACACCTAGTTGACATCGTTTACGGCTTGGACTACCGGGGTCTCTAATCCCGTTCGCTCCCCAAGCTTTCGCGTCTCAGCGTCAGGTCGGGCCCAGGGCGCCGTCTGCACCTCTGGTGTTCCTCCGGATATCTACACATTTCACCGCTACACCCGGAATTCCACACCCCTCTACCCGCCTCTAGACTAGCAGTCTGATTCGGCTTCACCAAGTTTAGCCCGGTGATTTCACGAACCACTTACCAATCCGCCTACACGCGCTTTACGCCCAGTAACTCCGGATAACGCTTGCCTCCTACGTCTTACCGCGGCTGCTGGCACGTAGTTAGCCGAGACTTATTCCTGCGCTACCGTCCTTGTCTCGTCACGCAGAAAAGGGCTTTACGACCCGAAAGCCTTCATCGCCCACGCGGCGTCGCTGCATCAGGCTTTCGCCCATTGTGCAATATTCCTCACTGCTGCCTCCCGTAGGAGTCTGGGCCGTGTCTCAGTCCCAGTGTGGGGGACCACCCTCTCAGGCCCCCTATCCGTCGTTGGCTTGGTGGGCCTTTACCCCACCAACTACCTGATGGTCCGCAGCCCCCTCTTCAAGCGAGTTTCCCCTTTTCTCCCAGTTACCTACTTACCGGGAGCTTATTCGGTATTAGCATCCCTTTCGGGACGTTATTCCAAACTCGAAGGCAGGTTAGCTACGTGTTACTCACCCGTGCGCCACTGTCACCGAAATGACCGTTCGACTTGCATGTGTTAAGCACGCCGCCAGCGTTCATCCTGAGCCAGGATCAAACTCTCCGTTTATTGATCTGGTTTCGTCTGCACGCTTCTGTTGTTAATGTGCGTCGCGGCGCTTCCGCCGCGTCTCGCGCCGCCTCCGTTTCCTTCAGCACCGCGTTTGTTTGTATACAGTTAATTTACTGTACACGTTTCGCTCTGTCAAGGCTGACTATCCCTCGTTTTTCACATCTGCACAAACTCATTTGTGATACTTGGGATATCCGCCCTTCACCGAAGAGCGCCGCTTTCTTGACAGCGAGACGGGAGTATAGCATGCGAAAATCCCCTGTAAAGGGTCAGTTCGTGCCTGTTTTCCCGTGACTCATGAGCTTCTTCACGGATCAAATCGCACCACACACAGGGTGAGATCATCATGCAGCCCATCGTCATATCGACCATCCGAATGCCGGTCCAGGGCACCCTCAACCGAGCGGATGATCTCCTCAGCACTCCCGTCAATGCTGCGCACCACCACATCGGCAAGGCGTCGATCGCCGAACTCCTGACCATGCGGGCTCTCGGTCTCGACCACGCCATCCGTGTAGTAAACCATCACGTCACCCGGCTCCAGTTGCATCCGCGTCTCGTGCACAGGATTATCGATGAACCAACCAAGCGCCCTGCCCCCGCGTGACATCCACTCGATCTGACCGGTCCGCCGCCGAAAAAGCAGGGGTGGGTTGTGCCCGGCATTGACATGGATGGAGTGCCCTGCGTCGTTGAAAACACTGTAGTAGGCCGTGACGAACATGCCGCTCGCGACGTCCTCGACCAGCAGGTCGTTGGTCCGGCGCAGCACCTCGACCGGCGTGTAATCCGACACGGCGCAGGTTCGAATCATGCTGCGGGTGGAAGCCATGCACAGCGCCGCCGCAGCGCCCTTGTCGGAGACATCGGCGATCACCAGCCCCATCGTCCGCGGGTTGATCAGGAACCCGTCGTAGAAGTCGCCCGCCATTTCTCGAGCAGAACGCCACCACACAGCGATTTCATAGCCGGGCAGCTTCGGCATGGTGCGCGGCAGCAGCGACATCTGCATCTCACGCGCCATCTGAAGTTCACGCTCTAAACGCCCCTTCTCGACCGCCATCAGGTACAGCCGCGCATTCTCAATAGCGATGGCCGCCTGGCTGGCGACCGCGCTGATCAGATGGACATCAGACTCGTCGAAAATGCGGGCCTTGATCGTCGTATCGACATAGACCATGCCGATCAGCCGGTCCTTCAGCAGCATCGGCGCGCAAAGAATCGCTCGCAGTTTGTTGAGCATGACGCTGGAGGCCATCTTGAACTGAGGATCCATCTGGGCATTATTGGTCAGAAGGGTCTGACGGCTGTCCAGGACATGATTGACCACCGTAGTACTGTAGGCCTCGTCCGGTGCCAGGTTCTCCCCTTCCGGGCTGCGTGCCACCTTGACTTCCAGGCTGCCGGTCGCCTCGTTCAGTACCATCAGAAAGCCACGCTGCGCCCGCATGACCTGCATGACGGCATCCATGACATTCTGCAGCACCTGATCGAAGTCCAGGCTGGAATTGATCATCTGCGTGATGTCATACAACGCAAGCAGATGTTCCTGGTCGATCTTGCGCAGACTCTCCGGGTGTGCCATAGGAACTCACTTCTTTCTGGGAACAGAGAACCGCCGTACCCGCTGTCGCAGCGCTCCAGGGCGGATTACCCGACATCGGCACACGTCCTATAGTACCGGTTCTACGCCAAGCTTGCGATGTCGTCTGCTATAATCTTCGGGTGTTTCGCCGCGACGGAATATTACCTGAAAGCACATTCTCATGAAATTTGATGTCACTATTTTTCCGGACAACCTCAATAGTGCTGGTGAGCTCGCGCGCACCGTAGAAGCCTACGGCTTTCACGGATTGTGGACATCCGAGACCGCTCATAATCCTTTTCTGCCGCTGACGCACGCCGCGGGCGCCACGCAACGCATCGACCTGGGCACAGCCATTGCCGTCGCCTTTCCCCGCAGCCCAATGGTCACCGCACAGATCGCCTGGGATCTGGCAGAACAGTCGAAGGGCCGCTTCATTCTCGGGCTGGGCACTCAGGTGAAGCCGCACATCGAGAAGCGCTTCAGTACGCCCTGGGGCTCACCGGCGCCGCGGCTCCGCGAATATATCGAATCCATGCGCGCGATCTGGCGCAGCTTCCAGACTGGCGCCCCCCTGCGCTATGTTGGTGAACACTACAAGTTCACTTTGCTGACGCCCTTCTTCTCCCCTACGCCGATGCCACATTCAGAGATCCCAATCTACATCGCCGGTGTCAACGAGTACCTCTGCCGGTTGGCCGGCGAACTGTGCCAGGGCTTCCATGTGCATCCCTTCCACACGACCCGATACCTGCGCGATCTGATCATCCCCAATATCGTGATCGGCGCTGAAAAAGGCGGTCGAAAACGCGAAGATTGCGCACTGACCTGCGCGATCTTCGTCGTCACAGGCAAGAACCAGGAGGAAATCCGCAACAATGCCGGCATGGTGCGCTCGCAGATCGCCTTCTATGCCAGTACCCCCAGCTACCGCGCGGTCATGGACATGCACGGCTGGGGCGAACTCCATGAGCAGCTCAACCAGCTCTCGCGTGAGGGCCGCTGGTTCGAAATGGGCGATCTGATCAGCGACGACATGCTCCACGAATTCGCCGTCAGCGCTCCTTACGACGAACTGGGGCAGGCGGTCAAAGCACGCTATGAGGGACTGCTCGACCGCGTGGGGTACTATATTCCCTTCAAACCCGAAGAGGCTGAGAACAAGCCCATCTGGGACAATGCAACCTCCGTCTTCTGTCAGTGAACACGCAAGGAATCGAGAACCACTCATGACTGATCCCCGTACCTATGCACAGGAGCATGCTGAGACCTTTCGCAGCCAGCTCTACGAACTGATCCGCATCCCCAGCGTCAGCACTGAGCCAGATCTGGCCGGCGAAGTGCGCCACGCCGCCGACTGGATCGCCGACGAACTGAAGCGGATCGGGGCGGAGCACGTCGCCGTCATGCCGACCGCCGGCCACCCCGTCGTCTATGGGGATTGGCTAAAGGCGGAACCGGGCGCGCCGACCGTGCTCGTCTATGGACACTACGACGTCCAGCCCGCGTCAATGAGCGACGGCTGGCACACCGACCCATTCGAGCCTACCGAGCGCGACGGCTTCATCTACGCGCGCGGCTCGTCCGACGACAAGGGGCAAATGTTCATTCACATCAAGGCGCTGGAATCGTTCCTGGCGACCCAGGGCAGCGCGCCGGTAAACCTGAAGTTTCTGTTCGAGGGTGAGGAAGAGATCGGCTCGAAGAACCTGCTGCCCTTCCTGCAGGCGAACCGTGAACTGCTCAAGTCTGACGTGTGCGTCATTTCCGACACCGGCATGCGCGACATTCGCCAGCCGTCGCTGACGTACGCCCTGCGCGGACTGACCTACATGCAGATCGACGTGACCGGTGCTGCGAGGGACCTGCACAGTGGCGGCTACGGCGGCGTGGTGCACAATCCAGCGTTAGCTCTGGCGCAGATCATCGCCAGACTGCACAACCCGGACAACAGCATCGCCGTGCCCGGCTTCTACGACGATGTGCTGCCACTCAGCCCGGAAGAACGCGCTGAACTCGCCAAGCAGGATATCACTGAAGAGAAGCTGATCGCCGAGACCAACGTACCGGCCTCCTGGGGCGAGGAAGGCTACAGCCTGCGCGAACGCGTCGGCGCACGGCCAACCATGGAGATCAACGGCCTGCTGAGCGGTTGGACGGGCGCAGGATCCAAGACCGTCCTTCCGGCTACGGCAATGGCCAAGGTCAGTTGCCGGTTGGTCGCCAACCAGAATCCACACCGCATCTATGAACTGGTGCGCGACTACGTCGCCAGCATCGCGCCGCCCACAGTGAAGGTGGTGGTCAGCCTGATCAATACGGGCGATCCAGCGATCGTCGACATTCACTCGCCGTACGTCAAAGCCGCCGTGAGCGCCTATGAACGGGGCTGGGGAGCGGCGCCAAACTACGCACGCGAGGGAGGCAGCATCCCGGTTGTCGCCGACTTCAAGCGAGAACTGGGTATCGACTCGGTGCTGCTCGGTTTCGGTTTGAATACCGATGGCGCTCACGGACCGAACGAGCATTTCAGCATCGAGATGTTCCACCTCGGAATCGACACCGCGATCTGTTTCTACGAGGATCTGCGCGGCTAGGCCCGCATCAGAGGACCGGCGAATCGCCGGTCCTCTGATGCACCCTCAATTCGCCCACACACGCTGGTAGGCGGCCCATTCCTCGTCGTCGGTCTCCCACCCCGCGTAGATGGCGACGCCGGTGATGTATCGCGCCGCTTCCCCCGCCTGCTCCAGCCCGGCGCGAATGCCGCGCACAGCCGATTCGATGTTCTCGACAGCCGGGTCATGACCGGGAGGCGCAGCCGGATAGGTCGGCACCCCGATCAGGATCTCCACGGTCGTGCTGAGCTCCGCCACCGCAGCCGCGTAAACCAGGACCTGATACGCCACCCAGTCGCTGTAGGCATCGGCCGACGTGTAGCCACTCTGGTATGTCATGACTGCCATCTGATCGACGAGCAGCGCCACACTCTGCTTGTATGACGTCTGCCATTCCGTGCTGGGCGCGATCAGCGGCGGCAGCGCAATCGCGTCGGTTGACGGGCTCCAATCCGGCGGCAGCGCAGCGGCGATCGGCACTTCAAGCCCGACAGCGGCTCGCACAGCGCGCAGGAGCGCCAGAAAGTCCTGGTCGCCATCGCGCACGCCGGAGACCGGATCGACGTTGACAAACACGCCGTCAAAGCCAAGTTCAGTGACAACCCGCGAACTGAAAGCAGCAAACTGCTCCTGAACCGGTGTCTGACTGAGACGTGAAGACCCTGCCCCATCATCGATCGGCAGGCTCACCCAGCCATAAAGACGCGCATCGGGGTAAGCAGCCTTGAACTGCGAGGCAAATGCCTGCACTGTGGACAGTTCCGCCTCGCGGCTCCACGCGCCGTTCGGCTGGAGCCAGCTTACCCAGGCGTAGACCAGGCCGATACGCCGACTGCGCAATTGCTCGACAAAGGCCGCGACATCGGCATCACTGTGTGTCTCATACGTCCATTCGGGGCCGATCCACAAGGCGTTGCCAAAGGTCTGTTCGCCTTCGTTACGCAATCGACCAAGGCCAATGACGATCAAGACGATGAACACGACCGCGCCGATCACACCGAGAAGTGCGCGATTGAACGGAATGCGGATTCTCGGCATCTTGAACTGGCCCAGCGGTTGAAGCTGGCGCGGGATCTGGGCGCGCGTGGCAATGGTGCCGGCGATCTCCTGCTGGCGCTTGCGCTGCGCCTGACGGGCTCGTGCTCGACCACGCGAGCCACGCTCGGCTGCCTCCCGCTCCGCTGGAATCATCGACGGGGGCGCATTCACTGCGTCATCGAGTGGTACGGCGCTCAGCTCCTGCTCCGCTTCCGGGGTGACAGTCTCCTGCGGCGGTTGCTGGGGCGTATCTGACGGTTCTCCAGGCAGATTCAGTTCGTTCTCGTCGTCCATCTTCTCATGTCTTGTGGTGGATTCACATTAGCCCGATACGATGCAGCAGCGGCGGTCCCAGCGTGAGCGCCCCTATGAGCAGTGAAGACACTGCCCCAAGGAGCACCGCTGCGGAGGCGACATCCTTGCCAACCTTGGCCATCGGATGATAGTCCGTCGTCGACAGGTTAATCGCCGCCTCGACCGCTGCGTTCAGGAACTCTGCCATCCAGACAATGGTGATGGTCAGGATGAGGACGGCCCACTCCACTAAACCAATCTGAAGCCAGAGCGCCAAACCGAATACGGCCGCGCTGGCCACAGCCTGTATACGCGTATTTTTCTGCCGCCGCAGCATATAGAGCCAACCGGCCAGGGCAAAGCTAAGACTGGAAAACCGGTTAGGGCTGGTGCGGTAGCTGTAAGCATCCGGGTTGATCTCGGCCGTGCCGGTGAGGGCCTCAAACATCTCTTGTGTCTTGCTCATGGCGATGCGCCTCAGTTAATGATCGTCTTCCAGTTTCGGAACTATCGAAAGCGGCACATGCAGCGCATTCAAAGCCGCTTCCTGGGCGTCCCACATCTCTGCACGCTCCTCGGGCGTCCCATGATCGTATCCCAGGAGATGCAGTGTCCCATGCACGACGAGCAGCAGCAGTCCCTGGTCCATAGGAAAGGACTCTCGCTCCGCCTGGGCGGCCGAATATGGGTAGGCGATGACCAGATCGCCCAGGTATGGAGCTTCGCCAGGGACCGGATTCTCGTCCATCGGAAAGGACAGTACATCGGTGGGCGCATCCACACCCCGAAACTGAAGGTTGAGCGCCGCGACCGCAGCGTCGTCGGTCAGGACGATCGTCATGGCGCTGTCCGGCTCCACATCATGCGCCGTGAGCACAGTCACCGCCGCGCGCACCAACGCCTCGGGTTCGGCCGGAAATTCCTGGTCGTTCTGAACTTCGATCTGAAATGTCATGTCTCTTCGCCTTTTTCGCCATCAGGCGCTTTGTCCCCGGACGGAGAGAAATCCTTCGCGTCCGCGGCAGTGATCTTCTGGGTTCTGCGCAGCGGCGGCACCACCTGCAGCGGTGCATCTTCGTCATCGTCCGGCACGATCAGCGGCTTCATCTCGGTCGTCTGACGAGGGACCGGCGTCGGCGACTCTGCTGAGCCTGGCTCGCTTGATACAGACTCGACTTCGGGTACACGCCCGGCCGGCGCGGGGCGGTTCCGTGTGACGTAATCGGTCTGTGTCTCCGCCGGACCGGCGGCGCGCTCCACCGAGGTGCGTCGTGGCGGGGCCGCGACCGGATAGTTAATCCGCGGGTGGAAAACACCTTGCAGCATTTCGATGAAGATGTTTCGCGCCATATCCAGGTCGCGCAGCGTCAGGTTCGACTCGTCGAGCTGTCCCTCAGCCATGCGCTGCTCGAAAATGCTATCGACGATCTCCGAGATCTCCTGCTTATTCGCTGGCTTGCGCGCCCGGACGATACTCTCGCAGCTATCGGCCAGCATCATGACCGCCGTCTCGCGGCTCTGCGGCTTAGGTCCGGGATAGGTGAACTGATCAATGTCGACTGCTTCGGTATCTCCGGCCTGCTCCACCGCCTTGTTGTAGAAGTAGCCCACTTTGGTGGTGCCGTGGTGTTCCATGATGAAATCGCGAATGCGGACCGGCAACCGGAACTGTTTGGCCAGACGCTCGCCTTCAATGACATGCCCGAGGATGATGCTGGCGCTGCGGTACGGATCGTTCAGCGCATCGTGCGGGTTCAGGTTGTCCACCTGGTTCTCGACGAAAAATGCCGGATTCAGCATCTTGCCGACGTCGTGATACAGCGCTGCCACGCGCATCAGCGAGGCGTTGGCGTCAATGGCGTTAGCGGCCTGCTCGCACAGGTTGGCCACCTGAAGCGAGTGCTGATAGGTACCCGGCGCCTCGCGCAGCAAGCGCTGCAACAGCGGGTGGCTGGGCTGACTCAGCTCCACCAGCTTGAGGCTGGTCGGCAGATTCACGACGAAGGTCAGGACGTACATGCCCACCAGGGCGACCATGGCCGAGAGGATGCCATTGATCAGGGCGTACAGGACCAGCAGTCCCAGTGTCGACGCCTCGCTGGAGGTCAGCAGTTCCAGGTTGAACATGGCCACGACGACGACGTTGGTCACGGAGATGAACATGCCGATGACAAAGTAGCTGTTCATCCGCTCGGTGCGGCGCAGGATGAGCGCGCCAACCATGCCGCCGGCGACCACCAGAGTCGTGATCTCCAGAGAGTTATTGGCCATCAGGCCGACCAGAATGCCCTGGGCCAGCGTGGCGATCACGGCCATCTCCGGCTTGGCGATCACCACGATCAGGAGCGCCAGCCCGGCTGCTGGATAAACATAGAACGGGGGTTGAACGCTGGCGAAGAACCGCGCGCTGAACAGACTGAACAGAAAGATCAGGCACAGCAGCGCCACGAAGCGCGCCCGCAAATAGGCACCATCAGGGAAGCGCGTCAGATAGAGCCCGACCAACACCATCGAGAGCAGGCTGCCAATCAGAGCACGGGTCAGGCTTTGAACGCGCTGGTCATCGACGTCGAACAGCCCCAGTCGGCGCAATGCCTCATCGTCGACCACGTCGAGGCGCGTTCCAGCTCGCACAACCACCTGCCCGCGCTCAAAACTCCGCGTTTCGGGCTGCACGTCGTCGATGGCCGCCTGCCGCGCCGCCTCGGTCCCCTGGACATCCACAAACCGATTGGGGCGCACCACATCACGGACCAACTCGACGATGATGGCGGCCGTCCGCGCGTCGAAACGCAGCGACACCTGTGATGGAAGCTGCTCCTGCACGGTGGACAGGTCAAGTTCGCGGATCGCTTCGCGCATCACCCGTTCCAGCACGCTGATCGCCTCGGTGCCTACGGAACGCCAGGTCTCGTCATCCAGCAGCAGCAGGTCGGTGATGGTATTGGCCTCCAGGCGAAGCGCCGAGATCGCCCGCAGATCAGCCTGCTTCTGTTCGAAGGTGCCGTATGGATCGCGGCGGACATTTTCGATGAAGTCGAGAATCTGCTGCAGCAGCGTCGCCTGCTGCCGCGCGATCGTCGGATCGGGCGGATCGTAAATCAGGCTGACGGCATTGGCCGCTTCAATGCGCCGCTGCTCGGTGAGCACTTCGCTGACGTACTCGACGTTAAACGGCGCGCGAATGTCCTCCTCGACCACGCTGCCGAGACCCAGCGACGACGATTGCTGCGACGGGAAAACGACATCGAAAGCGACGGCCAGCGTCGAACCCACGACGAAAACGACGCCGATCAGCACCAGGGTCGCCCGGTGCAGCGGCGTCTCGCGCCGCAGCGTGGTGGACGGCGCAATACTGTCGACGAAGTCGGAGAAACGGCTAAGCATTGCTCAGGAGTTCGCGAACAACTTCGTTCACAAGCTTCCCGTCTGCCACCCCTTTCACTTTCGGCATGAGCACGCTCATGACCTTGCCCATTTCCTTGATCGAGGTGGCGCCGCTTTGCTGAATGGCGTCCTGCACCAGCGCGGCGATCTGCTCGCGCGAAAGCTGTGCCGGCAGAAAGTCCGCAATCACCGCCAGTTCGCGCTCTTCCTGGCCGGCAATGTCCTCTCGGCCGGCCTTGCGCGCTTCATCGATGCTCTCGCGGCGCTTCTTGACCTCTCGCTGCAAGACCTGCACCGTATCCTCCGCGGTGAGGTCACGCCGTTCATCCACCTCGATCTGCTTAAATGCGCTGATAGTCATGCGCAGCACATCGCGGGTGAGCGCGTCTTTATTCAGCATGGCCTGCTTCAGCGCATCCTGCATCTTCACACGAGGATCGTCCATGACGTCCGTCCTTTCAGGCCTGTCTCGGCTTGGTCTTCGCCTACGTGAGCACCGGGGTGACGTCGAGCGCGTCTCGCGCCCCGTCGTAGCGCAATGCCTGCGCCGGCGTCACCAGCCCCGTGAGCGCACGCGGATGAATACACTGTACGCGTACATAAGAATCAGTATATCCGACATTCATGAAACCGTCTTGGGTGACACCGCCGACCTGCTCCCACAGGACAGCGACCGTCTCGCCGAGGCGACGCTCTGCGTAAGCACGGGCCAGCTCCGCCGAGAGCGCCAGCATCTGTTCAGCGCGGGTCTTGCGCACCGGCTCGTCCACCTGCCCGCGCATTCGAGCGGCCGGGGTGCCCGGGCGGCGGCTGTAGCGAAAGACGTGCAAACCGGCAAACTCCATCGCTTCCACGAAACGGCGGCTGTCTTCGAATTCCGCCTCGGTTTCGCCAGGGAATCCAACGATGATGTCGCTGGTTATCGCCACGTCGGGAATGTCGGTGCGGGCAGCGCGCACGAGCGCCGAGAAGGCGCTCTGCGAAGTGCGCCGGGCCATGCGTCGCAGCGTTGCATCGCATCCACTTTGCAGCGGCAAATGTAAATGCCGGCACAGGCGCCGATCGGACCAGAGGGCAAAGAAGTCGTCTTGCAGATCCCACGGTTCAAGCGACGACAGTCGCAGACGAAGCACCGCAGTGTCATCAAGCAGCGCCCGCACCAGTTGAGCCAGCCCGTGGCGCTCACCACGATCGTGACCATAGCTGCCCAGGTGAACGCCCGTCAGCACTACTTCGGCGTATCCCATGTCGACCAGAAGCTGCACCTCGCGGACTACTTCGGCGATGGTGCGGCTCCGCCCTTCCCACGCGCCAGTGTCGTGATGCAGAAGGTGCAGGCGTTGTCGCAGCCGTCCTGCACCTTCACAAAGGCACGCGTTCGCCCATAGCGCCCTGGCAGATCGCGCTCGACAGGTTCCAGATCGAAGACCTCGACCGGTTGGCCGGTCAGGGCCTCGACCAGGCGGTCTTTCTCGCTGTTGGGGACCACGCGCGCAACGCCGGGCAATGTGGCAATCTCGTCGGGGGCAATCTGCGCGTAGCAGCCCGTCACCGTGATTGCCGCCTCGGCATTGGCCCGCGCCAACTGGCGAATCAGCCGCCTGCTGGCACGGTTGGCATCCAGTGTGACGGCGCAGGTATTGACGACGATTTGATCAGCGTCGGCAGGGTCATCGACGATTTCATGCCCCTGGTGCCGGAACTGGCGAATCATGGCCTCGATCTCCGCCTGGTTCAGCCGACATCCCGTCATGCGCAGATGCACCTTCATGGCTGTAAATGCCCCCTGCCCACCGACGCTAGACTCCGGCCGAAACCGTCTCAGCCGAGGGCATGGTGACGACGAGGTCATCGAACGCCACAACCACGCCGGAATCGGTCATGAAGCTCTTCGCGCCCACACCGATCTGACCGGTGGCGATGCTGCCATCCTGCAGCGTATCCACCATGCTGCCCTCAAAACACTCGCCTCCCGAGTAAGTGCTGATCGCGTCCGGGCTGTCAGGAATGCACAGGGAGATCCGTTCGCCGTTGATGAAGAAGGCGAAAGCATTCCCTTCAGCACGCACCCGCAGGGTGTTCTCCGCGCCGATGCCGGTGTTGACCAGAGGCGTGTCGATCCAGGTACTGACTTCTTCCTCTACACCATCAACTACACGGCTGACCCGATAATAACCATCACTACTGATTTCGAAAAAGTAGTAGCTGTCGTCGGTGGGGTTGTTGTTGTCCTGGTCCTGGAAGCGGAATAGAATGCCAAAGCCGTTGTCTTCCGGTCCCTCTATCGCAGCGGCGCGAACCGTGACGTCAAAGTCGCCGAAGTGCGGCGCGGCGGCGGAATAGGTCCCGTCTTCCAGCTCATCGACGCGAATGTGCAGAGCGCCGCCTTCGATGGTGCTGGACAACCGACCACCGAACTGATCCCAGTCGCGATTGAATTCATCTTGCGCTTCGGGCGCGAAAGTGGCGACATACAGCGTCTGACCCGGTCCGCCGCTCAGCACCGGGTGGCGCCAGTCGGGGATGGTGCGGCTCAGGAGAATCAGAATCGCCAGCAGCCCGGCGGGGACCACCAGCAGCAGCGCGCGCCTCATGGCACATCCTCGCTTTCACTTGCCTGCTCATCATCGATCATCAGACCGATGACCTCTCGCAGCATCGCTTCTTCTGTTCGCAGTTCTTCCAGCCGATCCGCATAGCGCGACCCGTCGCCCGACAGATCGGCCGCCATCTGAAGCCAGTGCTCCGCCGACACCAGGTCGCCCGTGAGCTGGTAGGCGGTCCCCAGTTCGGCATATAACGCCGGGTCGTCGGGGTGTAACGCCACTGCCTGAATGAAGGCACTCAGGCTGTCTTCGTACTCCAACCGTTGGCGATAAACCAGTCCCTCGATGTAGTGCACCTGGGAGTCGCCGGCGCCCAATTCAAGCGCTGAACGCAAATGAGAAGTGCCGTCTTTGCCCTGCATCTCTCTAGACAAGGCCGTGAAGGCCAGGGCAACCGGGTCAAACGGCGCATCGGCGAAAGCGTGCTCGGCAAACGACCACAGCCCCATGTGCGCCAGCGCCATACCGATGCGAACGGGGTTGGAAGATACCGACAGCGTGTCGATCAATGCGTCCAGGCTGTCCGAATATCCGGTTTCCGCAGCGGCAGCGCGCTCCAGCCAGGCTCTGGCCGCCTGTGGGTCAGCGGCCGCATGGATCAGACCCAACTGCATGACCGACCAGGCGCGGAGCGACGCATCTACCATGTCGACATCCAGCAGCTTGAGCGTGTCGCTGGCAAAACCCCACTCTCCCAGTTCCAGATAGGCTTCGGCCAACCGGCGGCGCACGGAGGTGCTGCTTCCGGCCATCTGCCAGTAGGAGACGGCCTCCCGGGGGTTGCCCAGTTCCCACCACACCCGTCCGGCAAGCTCGGCCCGGTCCGGCAACCAACCGGCGTCGGCGGCCTCCTGTTCGAGCGTGAACAACGTCTGAAACAGACGTGATTGCCCGGGCAGGCCGAAGTCGACTGCGTCCGGCGGGTCGACCGGCCATTCCAGCATGGTCATGCGCGTCGCGGCGAAGGCCACGACGACCAGCGCAAGCAAGACCAGCGCAAGCATTGGAATAGAACGTCTTGCCGAAAGACTCATGTAGACCGGGTGCTCAGAGCTTCTCGAACGATTTGCTCGACTTCACGTGGCGTGAAGGGCTTGATCAGGTACCGGTAGACGCCCTGGAGCTTGCCAATCAGTCGATTAGCAGGGTCGCCCATGGCGGTGATGACGATGACGATGGGCATCGACAGGCCGGTTGCGCGGGAGTGTTCCTTGATGTGTTCCAGCACCTGCCAACCCGGGATATCCGGCAGGCTGATATCGAGCAGCACCATGTCCGGGTGAAGCTCCTTGTAGCGCTCCAGCGCGCGGTTGCCGAAGCTTTCATGCGCGGTGTTCAGCTTGAGCCGCCGCAGCGTAATCTGAAGGATCTCCGCCAGCTCGAAGGCATCTTCGACGATCAGCACAGCCGGCGTGCGTGTTTCAGGTTGCAGGTCAGCAACTGCGCGCGTCTCTGCGGTGGTTCGCGGCGCATCCTGCGCATTGTCGTCTTCTGTCACATCAGCACGCATGGCGGTGATATCAATGACTCCGGTTTCGCCCTTGGGAATGACCGTAGATTGCGTGCGATCGCGAAGCGATGCAACCCGTTGAAGGCGATCTTCCGCCGGTTCGTCATCAACTCCCGGAGCCGGCCCTTCTGCCCAATCTGATGACGAGTAGCTCTGGTATGAATTGCGATTGGACATCAATCAAAGCCTCTATGAAGTCACAAAAAATGATACTCTTGAGTATAACACGCGGATAAAAGCACTGCAGCGAACGATAAGAGTACGCAGAGACAACGCATGACCGACCTGATCCTTCCTGATCTCGAATTCATCCGAACGATACCGCTCAAACATGCCGGTGACTGCTCGCTATTGGGAGTGACCCCCGACCAACGCATCTTCGCCGAGGAGATCCACGGGTCGGATGGCTGGCTCGCCCGGCACAGTCTGACCTGGGAGGGCGAGTGGATCGCTTCGGTGGATGAGTCAAACGACGCGCTCTCCACCTGTCAGCCAGCGACGAGTACGACAGGCGCCGCAGCACACAGCGCCCTGGATCTGCCGGAGGGCACGGTCACGTCGGCCTCGGGATGGCAAACCATGTGGCTCAATTTCGCCGGACCGCGCCATAGAGGTCTTCGAGTACTGGAACGAATCGACGCTATGGTCCGCCCTTTTTCGGTGCAGGATCGCCTGCGGCTGAGCGATCATCCGGCCCTGAAACTGCCGCCTCATCTGGTACTGGGACTGGCGGAAAGTTACGTGCTCAGAGAGACTCCGACTGCTGTACTCGGCGTCTATTTCGTCTGCCGGCGACTGCGTATCGCTCACCTACTGCCCGCGCTCGCCGCCGACGACGCGGGAGACCCTTATGATTACGATACACGCGTCCTCTATGTGGCTCACTTCGCAGCGCGAAACGCGTCGCTGGAAGACAGCATCGTCGACCAGATGGGGCCTTTCCCAGGCATCACGCCGTCGCGCCCGATGGACGCCGTCATCGTCGGGGATCATCTGTTCGTCGCCGATGGCGGCGAGGGCGAACGACTGAGCGCGGTTCACATCTGGCGGCTCTCCTATCGCGTTGAAATCCTGACGCCCGAACAGCAGCGCCTGAAACGGATTTTCGGTTAAACCATGGCACACCCAATTTCAAAGTCGCTGATCCTCGTGATTCTGTTGGTTCTCGTGGTGCAAGGGGGTGGCAGAGCCGATGGGAAGGAAGCGGTCGTGATCCGGCAGATGTGCCCGGTCACCGGCTTCACGGAAGATCGCACAGGGTTTTCGGCGAGCGGCGTCATCCTGACGGCATTCGACTGGCGCGCGACGTGGCACTTCGACGTGGAGACGGGCAGGCGGTACCCGATACCCGAGACGGCCCCATGCGGAAGAAACTGCCGGCTCTCGCCCGACGGTACCATCCTGATCTACTTCAACGACGCGACCAACGCACACAATGTCATGGCCCTCGATGGCAGCAATCGCGCCTTCCTGACGACCAATGCCATCGACGTGCAATGGTGGGACGAAGACACCCTATTCGCCTGGACGCCTGGCGTCAATGCCTTCCTGCTGCGCGATGGTGAGGAAGAGCCATTTGAAGCCGACAACCTGATCTCGGTGCAGCCCGGCGGCCGCTGGGGACTGCGCACCACGTTCGACGGGCAGGTGTTCCAGCGAACCCTGGTCGATCTGACCAGCGATGCTGCCGCCGAAGTCCCCCTGGCAGAGGATTTCCCGTACTTCAACAACTATGCCTGGTCACCCGACCATCAGTCGCTGGCCTACGTCCAGCCCATCCCTATCTCGGAGGGCGTGTACGCCAGCGAACTGTTCATGGTCGATCTCGAGACTCTTGAACGGCGGCAGTTGACACAGCTCGCGATCACCTACGGGATCACGCGAATCAACGGCGTTGCGGTCAATGACCTGGCCTGGTCGCCAGACAGCACACGCCTCGCCTTCTGGGTGCTGCCGCTTGACGCCGACGGCGCTCCTGCTGAAGAGGCCGCAGAGGTTGTGCCCGGTGTAGTCCCGTCCGATCCGGGCGCAACCGGTGCAGTACTGCATATCCTGGATCTGGCAGACGAGTCGCTGACCGTGTATTGTGGCTACTCCTCTGCGACACACACGCCAAATCCTCCGCATCTGGTCTGGTCGCCGGATGGCGATGCCATCGCCTTCGCGGCGGACCTCGTCGATGACGGCCATGGGGCCTTTCTCGTTGCGCTGTCAATCGAGACCGGCGTCTATCACATCCTGAGCGAGGGTTTATACGCTGCCTACGGCATCCCTGACGTTTACCTGTGGGGCCGCAAGCGGTGAACGTTCTCACGCCGTTCAGCCTGCGGTTCTGGCGGGCGCTTCAGCATCCGCCGGTCTACCATTCGCTGTTTCGGCGCATCGCTCAGCAATATTTCGCGCAAAGACCCTGGACGCCCTTCTGGAGCGCGTGGCCAGAGAAGCTGGTCACCACGCTTCAACTGGCTCTTATGATCGCTGTGCTGACCGCGCTCCTCACCATCCCACAGCTTCTGACGTTCGTCATCTTCATCCTGCCGGTGTTCGGCACGCTGCTGTACATCGTGCTGCGCGGGACAATCAGCGGGTTGCAGCAGTGCCTGCGCGTGAGCACACTGATCGCCCGCGCGCGTTCGCAAGGGATGTTCGATCTGCTGTCCCTTGCCCCGCTTGGCGCTTTCGGCGTCACCTGGACGCTCTGCACTGGCAGTCTGTACTATGGTACTCAGGCTGGCGGCAGCAGTCAGGGCCAGCGGGTGTGGATTTCCCGTCTGCTCTTTCTGGCCATCATCCTGCTCATCAACCTGATGACCACCTCCAGCTATCGTTTGAGTCCAGTCAGTCCGTCAGCAACGCTGTTCGTCAGCCTGATTTCCGTGGTCCTGGTTGGCTTCTGCTTCTTCCTCGACGACATGCTTCTCCAGCGTGACGGGCATCCTAATCGGTCTGATCGTGCCGATGTTCACGGCCAGTCCGCACGTCACGAGGGCGGCCGCAGGTGCGGTATTCATTTTGCTCCAGTTCGCCGCGTATCTGCTGGTCTGGATCATCGACTTCCTGCTGCTGCCAGAGCTTCTGTTCGCCGTCTACGCCCCTTCCTTGCTGACACTTGTCATCCTGCGACTGGCGCAGGTCGGGATTCTGTTCGGTCTTCGCGACCTTTTGGCGCGTGGACTCTGGCTCCTCTTCAAGCGGCTGATGGACGGACAGGTGGTGGATACGCTCGTCCTGATGCGAGGTGCGCCCGGAGCGTTGTGAGCCTTTCCCCGAGACTCGCCGGACGCTCATGCCGGGACCGGCAAATAATGAGGTACAATTCAGCAAAATTGTAATGCTCACCCGGAAGGTTGCGGCCTTCCATGATGTCTGCGAGGAGACGTTTTTCGTCATGACAACGGTCATCAACCCGGATGCAATTCCGGTCGATCCTGCCGAATGGAAACCCGATCCTGAGCACCCACGCCGCCGGCCGCCGTGGATCAAGGTGCGCGCGCCATCCGGCGAAACCTATGAGCGCGTCTATGGGCTGATGCGCCAGGCGAGCCTGCACACTGTCTGCGAAGAAGCGCAGTGCCCGAACCTTGGCGAGTGCTGGGGCCGCGGAACGGCGACGTTCCTGATGATGGGCGATACCTGCACCCGTTCGTGCGGGTTCTGCGATATCAAGACCGGCCGGCCCAGTCCGCTCGATTGGGAAGAACCGAACCGGGTCGCCGAGTCGGTCCGCGCCCTCAACCTGCGTCATGTCGTCATCACCAGCGTCAACCGCGACGAACGGGCCGATGGCGGCGCGCCGATCTTCGCCATGGTCATCAAGCGCATCCGCCAGCTTCAGCCGGGGTGCAGCATCGAAGTTCTGATTCCCGACTTCAAGGGCAAGGAGTCCGCGCACAAGATCGTCATGGACGCCCAACCAGAGATCCTCAACCACAATGTCGAGACGGTGCGGCGACTGTTCCGCCAGGTCCAGCCGCAGGACCACTACGAGTGGGCCATGGCGACGCTGACCAATGCGAAAAAGATGCAGCCCCTGGTGCTCACCAAGAGTGGCATCATGGTCGGCCTGGGCGAGACATTCGACGAGGTGGTCGAGGTCATGCGCGATCTGGCTAACTGCGGCGTCGACATCCTCACTTTGGGTCAGTACCTCCAGCCCAGCAAAAAACATCTTGCCGTCGAACGCTTCTATCTGCCGGAAGAGTTCGACCGGCTCAAGGCGATTGGCCTGGAACTGGGCTTCAAATGGGTGGAAAGTGGTCCGCTGGTGCGCAGCAGCTATCGCGCTGACCAGCAGGTGCGCGAACTCTCCAAGCTCAATTTCATTCACATGCGTTCGGAAGTGCCGGCAGACGCTCCTTCCGAATAGCTGAATCAGAAACATTCATCAGAAAATGCAAAACGGACGCCGCACGGCGTCCGTTTTGTTGCGCTTAATCAACGATCTCGATTGCTGAACTACGAGTGTGATCTCTGAGGCGCAGCATCCTCAGATCTCACTTCTCGGTTCTCATCCCTTTTCCCTGGTCACTTACGACTCGATGATCTTGTCATCGATGAGCTGCTGCTGGACCTTCTGGCCGCGCGGGTCGAAGGCGAAGTTCTGGCCGTGAAGCTGGAATTCCATGTCGTACATCGCCCGTCCTGCACGGTTCTTCTCGATGGTGAAAACCACCCAGTCGCGGAACTGCTTCGCCGTGTACGGGTTGAAGGCGACGTGGTCCTTTGAGAGGATCTGGTACTTGTTGTTCATGATGATCGCGATGTCGGACTCGTAGTCGAGCGCGCTGCTGCCCCGCAGGTGGAACAGATGGATGCGCTTGCTCTTCAGGCCTTCGCGATCGGCCGCGACAATCGACCAGACGGGAATATCCAGCGTCATGGCGATGTCTTTCAGGCCTTCGACGATGATCGTCACTTTATCATTTTCATCGCGCGGCCGTTCGGGGTGGACGGCGATCTTCTGGAGGTAGTCGATGAACAGGACCACATTGCCACCTGTGGCATCACACAGACGCGCCGTCATCTCCTTGATGGCACGCAGCGTCGTCACCGCCGGGCTGGCCTTGACCAGGATCATCCGGTCGGCATAGCGCTGAATACGTGCCAGGCTGGGCGCGGTCCGTGGATCTTCGCGAAGAATCGCCTGCAAGGAGCCTGCCCCACCGTCGCGGCCCATGAACTCCTTGGCGCGAGAAGTGACAATGATCTGGTACAGGTCGCGCAGCTTGACGCCCCGGCTGAGGTCGATCTCCGGCGGGCTGACGCTTTCCAGGCACAGCAAGCGGTGCATCAGATGCGTCTCGGTATGTTCGTAGGAGAGGTAAAACACGTAATGATCGGGCCGCAGCGCGATGTTGCGTGCGATCTGCAGCGTTGCGATGGTCTTGCCGATGCCCTGCGCTCCGCCGAGCAGTACGAGCTCGGTCTTGCGCAGCCCACCGCCAATGAACCCGTCCAGCGGGTCAAAACCGGTTGGCAGTGGGACATAATCGACCAGGTCGCCCTGCACCAGGCGTTCATTGGCCTCATTCAGGACCTGGGTCAGCGTTCGTGGGAGGTGGGCGGAGCCCGAACGACCATTAGCTGGGCTCTGTCGCTGCGCCTGCTCACGGCGCACCGACGGTATCCGGCTCCCAGCGCTTTCTACGTCATCAGAATGTAGGGGATCAGGAATATCGTCTGAGAAACGTCGTGTGCTCATGTATGTGACCGCGTGCCTGCAAGCTATGTTTGTTCCATCATATAGTTTTGCAGCGATTAACGCAACGATGTTGCGAACAATTTTCTTGAATGAGAAAAGCGCGGCCATTCAGGGAAAGTGAGCGAGGAATTTCTCAAGGCGAGGTTATGCAACGTAATTCACAAAGACATATGAAGTGTGTTAAAATGAGGCAGTTTGGTCAATTGAGGTTATCGGGTTTGTACGCCCCTGGTACAGACAATCAAGTATTTCGCCGTTCCTACCCCTTTAGGAGGCAGAGAATACGCCGTGATGCAAGAACTGTTGCACAAAGCTGACCAACGCGGCTATGTCACGTTCGAGGATGTTCTGGAGGTAATGGACGAAGACGGAGACGACTCCACAGCAATCGAAGCCTTACTCTATGAACTAGACGAACTGGGCATTGAACTCCGCCACGACAACGATACCGTCGACGCTTTGCTCCTCCCGGAAGAGAGCGAGACTGAATTTGAGCCGGAAGAAATCCTGCCAGACCCCACAATCGGTGACATCAATGCCGTATCCGCCGACGACCCCGTCGGGCTGTATTTCCGGCAGATGGCACAGGAACCCCTGCTTTCGGCACAAGATGAAATCGATCTCGCCAAGCGCATAGAAAACGGCAAGCACTGCCGGTTCACCCTCGACACGATAGGCCCCCGCGAACTCTGTAACGAAACCTGGTTGACCCATCTGGAGCGCACCGTGCGCGACGGGCAGGCCGCGCGTGAGCATCTTGGACGCGCCAACACCCGTCTGGTGGTCAGCATTGCCAAGCGTTACATGGGACAGGGCCTTCCGTTCCCGGATCTGATCCAGGAAGGCAACGTCGGGTTGATGCGCGCGGTCGACAAATACGACTACCGCCGGGGCAACCGCTTTCAGCACGTATGCGACATGGTGGATCCGCCAGGCGATCACGCGCGCGCTGGCCCAGAAAACCCGCACCATTCGCATTCCTCTGCATATGACGGAGCGCATCCGCCAGATGTACCGCACCGCCCAGTCGCTCGAGCAGTCGCTCGGACGGCGCCCTTCCCCGGAGGAAATCGCCTTCGAGATGGATGTGCCCGCCGATTCGATCCGCTCGATGATGGATGCCAGCCAGCACGCGATCGCTCTGGAGCGCCCGGTGGGCGACGATGGCGACAGCGAATTTGGCGACTTCATCGAAGACCAGGACTCGCCGAGCCCGGTTGAGGCGGCCACCCAGCATCTGCTGCAAGAGACGATTGAAGAGGTATTGAACGAACTGACCCCGCGTCAGAGCCACATCCTACGCCTGCGTTTCGGTCTGGGCGGCGGAGAGCCGCACACGCTGGAAGAGATCGCCAATAAGTTCGGGCTGAGCCGCGAACGGATCCGCCAGCTGGAGAAAGAAGCGCTGCGGCGTCTGCGCCATCCCCGTCTGGCCCACAACCTGCGTGATTATCTGGGCTAAACGCGCGGTGAGACGAGGTGTGAGACAACTGAATAGCACTTATCGAGAGCCGGGTGAACAGCCCGGTTTTCATTTGGCCCACCAGTCCACCCGGTACTCACCCCGATTCGAAGTTCCCATGCCGCGCTACAGGTTATGCCCTTCGTGTCGACGGCGACCAGGGCGTCACGCTAAGGGGACCATGCCTATGTTGACACGATCCGAAATCCCCTGTCATTCAGTCGATAGTTCGGAAAGTACCGGACACGATAGGTCGTAGTAGCAAAGGAAGCACGGTAGCCCCACGATCCCCCACGGAGGCAGCGCGCATCGCCACGGGCATCCACCGCGCTCGTTTCCAGATCGGTCGCCTTGTTCGCGCACCATTCCAGGACGTTGCCAGTCACATCCAGGACCCCGTAGGGTGATGCGCCGCTGGGGAACAAGCCCACCGGGCTGGTCTGGCGGAGTCCCGTCTCATCCGTGTTGCCCCTTGTTGCGTCGAACTCGCCTGTATAGGCATAGTTCCTCCCATCCGTCCCACGCGCCGCCTTTTCCCACTGCTTTTCGGTCGGCAAGGTGATGTTCAGTCCGATTTTGGCGCTCAGCCAGCGGCAAAAGGCAACTGCCTGGTACCAGGAGACATTTTCGCGGGGGTAATTGGCGAATGGGAAACCCTGCTCGCTGAATTCGCGAACTCTGCGCACGCCACCGTAGGCACTTTCCTCTTCCGGCATGCCCTCCCACCAGCGGGCGTCATCGCGGTCGGTCGCATCGAGGAAGGCCTGGAACTGGTCAAACGTGATTGGATAACGGCTGATGCTGAAGGGTGCAAGCGGCAGGTGCTGTTCGTCCTGGAAAATCCAGGCGCCGTCATCGGGGATTGTCACCCAGTCGATGTCGGGAAGTCCGTCCGGTCGCAGCCCGACACCCGGTCGCGGATCACCCAGAAGACTCAGAGTCCGACCCGCGGCCGCGCGCTCGATCACGGGCAGCGCCCCGGCTTCGAGCAGCGCCGCCAGGCCAATGCGGGTGTCTTCCAGCGCCTTCGTGCCGTACCGATCCCGTTCGAGATTGTCCAGCCCCACCAGCAGAAGCATCTCCCCCGCCAGAGCATACAGTCGCCAATCGGAGTCACCCGCACGCGGGGAAGCATCTTCCAGCATGCGGCTCACCGCATCGATGGGCGTATCGACATTGCGCCCATTGAACACCAGATTGCCCGTCGCCAGCAGCAGAGTCTCGCGCCAGGCGCCTCCGCGCCGCGCCAGGTCAGCCGCCGTTCGCGAGAATCGGTTGACCGAAATGTGGCAGCCGGCCAGGAACTCCTGGAAGGTGCGGTGCGGAAAGGTGTAGATGCGACCTCCGTAGCGATCGAAACCGCGCCCAACCAGTAGGCCGGCGCGCTTCTCGACATATTCGCAGAAGGCCTGCCCCTTGGCGGCATCGTTGCCGAGAAATCGCCGAGCGATCATCTCGACGGCGTGCTGGGCGATGTCGGCGGTTCCTTCACGTTCTGCCTGCTGATCGTGAGCATCGAAGGCGACCTCCCACACCAGACGCAGCAAATCATCCTCGCGAATGCCAAGCAGGTCAATCAGCGCACGAGCGTCGTGCGGGCGCCAACGCAGCAGCAGCAGCTCGACACATTGGTTATACAGGCGTGCCGTCTCGCGGGGCAGCGTGCCGAGATGGTTGTGGACGAGCGCCATCACGGTCAGCAGCATCGGATTCGACGCCAATTCGGATAGGGCCAGCTGCGCAATGGCGACGCGAAGATCCGACACGCGCTGCACCGCGGTGTCGGCGTGGATGGATCCCAATGCTACCAGGGCGCTGTACCAGGTCCCGATGAAGGCGGCGATCTGCCCATTCGTCAGTGGCGCAATCGTGTGCGACACGAATCCCGGAATACGATACTGCGGGTCGGCATAGCTGAGAACGCGGCAGGTAATGATGAAGCGCGTGCCCAGGGCGCTGGACGATGCCAGCATGTCGATCGCCTCGCGCATGGTCCCACGGCGCTCCTGTGGGACTTCGTCCAGGCCATCGAGGAGGAATATCAGCCTGCCGTGCTCAAGGAGCGATCGCAGCGCCGACGCGCTGTCCGGCGCTTGCAGGCCAACGACCTGCGTGACGACATATTCCCACAGAGTGTTTACCGTCGGAGGGCGACTCACATCGACGCTCTGGGCAAAGTCGCGAAGGGTCACCAGCAGCGGCGTCACGATCCCATGCGCCCACCCCTGATCCTCAAGACGTGCAGCCCAATCCGCGTCCGGATTGAGCTGCGCGCCAGTCATGGCCAGCGTCAGGAAGTTGACGAAGGTGCTCTTGCCACTACCAGGATCGCCCAGCAGAACCAACCGGTCGATGCCGTTCGCGGCTTCCATCGCAGTCAGTGCGCTCAGATCGCGCTCTGCGTCCGGCGCGCCTTCGTGCCCCAGCACTCCGGACAGGATTGTGCCGTCGTCGTCGCGGCGAACAAGCTGCTGAAGATGAAGGGGAACATACACCTGATCGACGGTGACGGCGCGACCGCCATAACTGGGATCGTTGGTGCGCGGATCGAGCGCGCGCAGCAGACCACTTTGCAGGCTGGCATGATGCAAAGCGCGAAGATAGGGCGTCAGGGTCGCCGCATTCGCCCCGGCAGCATAGCCCGCCAGCGCCGCAATCACCTGCGCCTTGAGGTCGTCCGGCGTGGTAAAGAAGCCGACCACCTCCTGCTTCAGTCTGGTTTTGAACGCGCCTAATGCCTCCTGATCGTCCTTTTCCTTCTCCGACTCCGGCCACGGGTGAGAATCGGCCATGATGAAGCGCAGTCGAGGGATACCGCGCTCGGTCGCCCAGTCATACTCCAGCTCGGTGATGCTTTTGTCGCCATATCCATGCGGGCGCCATCCATAACGGTAGGCGTAGATGCCCAGATAGATCTCGGCATCGTCGATCTTGCGCCGGCAGAGCTGAACGGCGTTCTCGTCCCCTACCGCCCAGTGTTCCATGCCGCTGGGGAAAAGCCCGAGCATGAGAATGGCCTCGCTGACGGCGCGACGATACTCTGGCAGATCGAGGCTGGTGCTGCTGATGAAGACGTCGATACGCTGCTTGGTCATCGCCAAGGCACCTTTCCCCTGCAAAGACACATCCCCAACTATACCGTGAGGGGTGATCCCTCACCATGACAGCACATCCGCTGGCCGCCCTCCCCCCCAACTATTTCCGCTATAATCGACCTATGTCCAGGAAAACGAATCCAACCCCCAGCGAATTGGCGCAGCGCAACCGCGAACTGGCAATCCTCAAGACGATTGCCGACGCCCTCAACCGCGAGGTCGACCTGCAGCGCGCACTCGATGCCGCCCTGGAGCAAATCGGGCTGCTGTTCAACGTCAGCACGAGTTGGGTCTGGCTTCAGCGCGAGGATACCGGCGGCACCTATCTGGCGGCGGTGCGCAACCTGCCTCCCGGTCTGTCGGACGATCCGGCAAGAATGGACGGCAGCGTCTACTGCTACTGTCTGGACACCTATCGGCTCGGCGAACTGGACGACGCCCGAAACATCAGCGCCATCACCTGCACGCGACTAAAGGAGTTGGAAGCCGGCGCGGCCGGGCTGCGTTACCACGCCAGCGTGCCCCTCTATCATCATCAGCGCCGCGTCGGGCTGCTCAACGTCGTCAGCGCCGATCGGCCGCAGCTCAGCCCCGACGAACTCCGCCTGCTCAACACCGTTGGCGACATGCTGAGCATTGCCATCGAGCGGGCCCAGCTGTTCGAGACGAGCATTGCGCTGGGCGCTTTGCAGGAGCGCAACCGGTTGGCACGCGAAATACACGACACCCTGGCGCAGGGATTATCGGCCATCGCACTGCACCTGGAGACAGCCGATCTCCTGCTGGAGCAGGACGTGGTGCGGGCCCGCGCCGCCGTGAACAAGGCGTTGGATCTGGCCCGCTCGAATCTGGAGGAGGCCCGCCGCTCAGTCATGGATCTGCGTGCCGCGCCGCTGGAACTGCATCGGTTTGGCGATGCGCTTGAGGAGCTGGTCAAGCGGATAGGTGACGACACGCATCTGGCCATGCAGGTTGAGGTGATCGGCCGCGATCGACCTTTGGCGCCACGCCTGGAGACCGGTCTGTATCGTATCGCTCAGGAAGCGCTGCACAATGTGGTGCGCCACGCCAATGCTCGCAGCATCTCGGTGCGCTTCGTCGCCTTACCCGAAGTGGTGGAACTCACCATCGAAGATGACGGCGACGGCTTCAATCCTAACGACGTGGATGCCGGCCACTTCGGCCTGATCGGGCTGAATGAGCGCGCCCGCTTGCTGGGTGGGACGCTGGAAATCTGCACCGCGCCTGGAGATGGCACATCCATTCACGTGCGCGTGCCATTGTCGCAGGAGGGACGTTGATGACGATACGTATTCTCGTCGCGGACGATCATCCCGTGGTGCTGGATGGGCTGGTCGCCATCCTCAGCACACAGCCGGACTTCGAGGTCGTGGCCGCTGCCTCGTCGGGGGCTCAGGCGCTCGATCTGACCATGGGATTGATGCCTGACGTGCTGATGCTCGACCTGGAGATGCCGGGAATGAACGGCGTCGATGTGCTCCGCGAACTCCAGACCAAAGCCGCCAATGTCAGCGCGATCGTCTTCACCGCCTTCGACACCGACGAGAACATCTTCAATGCCGTCCAGGCAGGGGCGAAGGGTTATCTTCTCAAGGGTGCACCGCGCGAGGAACTGTTCCGGGCGATCCGGGTTGTGAACGACGGCGGCTCGCTGCTACAGCCGATCGTCATGAACAAGCTCCTGCAGCACATCCGCCAGGAGCGGGAGCAGCCCCAGCGGGACTCGCTATCCCCCCGCGAGCGCGACGTACTCCGCCTGATGGCGCGCGGCCTGCAAAACAAGGAGATCGCTCAGGAGCTGGTGATCACCGAGCGGACGGTCAAGTTTCACGTCAGCTCGATTCTGGCAAAGATGCACGCGGGTAATCGCACCGAAGCGGTGACCATCGCCCTGCAAGAAGGTTTGATCGAACCGTAGGCGCAGGAATCTGACCTGATAAAGAAATCGGGCGGCTCTGAGAGCCGCCCGATTTCTACGATGGTGTGCGTATGCCCCCCGGCTTACGCGGGAATTTTCTCGAGTTCGCTCGTCGCCCGTTTGTCGAAGGCCTCTTCCATCTCGCGCCGGAACTGCTGCGTATAGAGGCGGTAGTAGTGGCCGCGCGCCCGGATCAACTCGGCGTGCGTTCCCATCTCCGAGACGCCGCCATTCTCGATCACCAGGATGCGGTCGGCGCGGCGGATGGTCGAGAGACGATGCGCGATGATGAAGCTCGTCCGCTCGCTGGTCATCATCTCCATGCCGCGCTGGATCAGCGCCTCCGTCAGGGTGTCCACCGAGCTGGTCGCCTCGTCCATGACGAAGATCTCCGGCTCAGCCAGCACCGCGCGTGCCAGGCTGATCAACTGCTTCTGCCCGACCGAGAGGCGGTTCCCGCCCTCACCCACTTCGCCATCATAACCCTTTTCCAGTTCCATGATGAAGTCGTGCGCGCCGGCCAGCTTCGCCGCTGCTTCGACCTCGGCGTCGGTCGCAGCCAGTCGCCCGTAGCGGATGTTCTCGCGGACGCTGCCGCTGAACAGATGCGGCGTCTGCAGGACCATGCCGATCCGCGACTGAATGCCCTGTTGGGTGTAGTCGCGGTAATCGTGTCCGCCGATCAGAATGCGCCCCTCCTGCGGTTCGAAGAAGCGACAGATCAGGTTGACGAGCGTCGACTTGCCCGCGCCGGTTGGCCCCACCAGAGCGATCGTCTCGCCCTGCCGGATGGTCAGGTTGAAGTCCTTCAGGATCGGCGTGTTCGGCTCATACCAGAACGTCACATGGTCGAAGACAATGTCACCTTTGATCGTGCCAGGGTCATAGGCCTCTGGCTTGTCCACCACGTCCGGCTGCGCATCGACCAGCGAGAAGACCCGCTCGGCCGAAGCGATCGCCTGCTGCATCGAGGCGAATACGCGGGCCAGATCCTGCACCGGCCAGAGCATGAACGTGACGTAAGAGATGAACGCCTGCAAACCCCCGATCGTCATATCGCCGAGTGTCACCTGCTGGCCGCCGTAGACCACAATCGCGCCCAACGCCAGCGCACTGATCAACTGCACCGAAGGCAGGAAGAGTGCGGAAAGCTGCGACGCCCGGTACGACGCTTTAAACATGTCGTCGGTCAGTTCGCTGAACTCATCCAGGTTACGTGCCTCGCGGTTCATGGCCTTGACGACACGCACACCGGTGATGTTCTCGTTGTACGAACCGGTGATCCGAGAATTCGCCTTGCGCGCGATACGGTACTGCACCACGATACGCCGCTCGAACCAGATCGCGACGCGGATCAGCACCGGCACAATGACGAACACCACCAGCGCCAGCCGCCAGTTGATGGCCATCATAAAGATGAAGGCCGTCACGATGTTAATGATCGCCCAGGTCACATCTAGCATGCCCCAGGTCAGCAGATCGGCAATGCGCTGAGCATCGGAAGTCATGCGTGACATGATCCAGCCGACCGGCGTACGGTTGTAGTAGCTCAGCGACAGCGTCTGCAAATGCTTGAACATCTTCTGACGCAGCTCATACTGGACGCGATGGCCCAGGATGGCCGTCAGGAAGATGAAGGCGGCCACAGACGACGACTGAATGAAGATCAGCCCGCCGTAAACGACGGCAATGTCGCGCAGCGCGCTCGTATTCCCCGGGGTGATACTATCGTCGACGATGCGCATCCCCAGCCAGGTGAAAACTGAATTGAGGATCGAGACGACGGCGACCGCGAAGACAAAACCTGCCACCCAGCGCCAGTGCGGCTTCACCTGCTCCAGAATGCGGAGGAAGGTGCGGCCGTTGAATTTCGACTCGAACTCTTCTTCCTGGAAACCGTAATCAGACACTTGCGATGTCCCTTTCCAGCTCGCTCTCGATGCGAGCCTGAAGCTCGTAGATGCGTTGGTAGAACCCCGGCTGGTTCACCAATTCGTCGTGTGTGCCGCGCTGCACGATTCGGCCCCGATCGAGGACCAGAATCAGATCAGCGTTCATCACACTCTGCACGCGATGGGCGATGACGAAGGTCGTTCGGTTCTTCATGAGCCGCTCCAGCGCCGCCCGGATGGTGGCCTCCGTCTCCGTATCCACCGACGACGTCGAGTCGTCCAGAATCAGGAGGGGCGGATTCTTCAGAAGCGCACGGGCGATGGCGACGCGCTGCTTCTGGCCGCCGGACAGCGTCACACCCTTCTCGCCGACGATCGTGTTATAGCCTTCCGGGAAGGACTGCGTCACGTGATGGATGTCGGCGGCACGCGCCGCTGCGAAAACGTCGTCATCCGTCACCTCGTGGTCCACACCGTAGGCGATGTTGTCACGAATGGAGCGGGAGAATAGAAACGGCTCCTGCTCGACAATGCCGATGTTGGCCCGCAGGAACTCCCGCGAAATCGTCTTGATGTCTACACCGTCCAGCGTGATGCGCCCGGAAGTATAGTCGTAAAACCGCGGCAGCAGGCTGACCAGCGATGTCTTGCCAGAGCCTGTCGAACCGATCATTGCGATCGTCTGCCCCGGCTTCGCCGTGAAGGTGATATCCTCCAGAACCTGTCCGCCGCTTTCATAGCGGAAGCCCACGTTCTCGAACACCACTTCGCCTTGAACGGGCTTGTCCAGGGTGCGCAGTCCGTCGGTCAGCGGCTCGCGTTCGGAGCGCATGATCTCGGCAATGCGCTCGTACGAGACCAGCCCCTGGGACGCTTGCACGATGATGCGGCCCAGCCCGCGCATCGGCTCGATGATCCAGATGATCATGCCCACGTAGGCGATGTAGGAGCCGATCGTCAGCTCCCCATTGATGACCATGGTCGCGCCGATCAGGTAGCCGGCCAGCATCTGGAAACCGGCCAGGATATCGGTCAGCGGCCAATAAGCCGAATGCAGGCGCGCCAGTACGTTCGCGCGCCGGTAGTGCTCGAAGTTGTCGCCCTCGAATTTGTCCGTCTCATAGCGTTGGCGAGCAAAGGCCTTGACCACCCGCACGCCGGAGAGGTTCTCCTGCAGCGTAGTCGACATCTTGCCTTCCTGCTCCTGGAAGCGCATGTACTGCTTCTGAACCTTATTGAAGAAGTACACCGACACCACGGCCAGGAAGGGCACGATGACGACCGACAGCAGCGCCAGCCGGGCATTGATGGCCAGCAGCGCCACCCAGTTCACCCCGAAGAGCAGGAAAATACGTCCGAGACCGATGGCCTGCTCGGCGTAGAAGCGGCGCACCGCATCGACATCCGACGTGACACGCTGGATGATGTCGCCCGTCTTGTTGCTGTCGTGATACGTGAAGTTCAACCGTTGAAGGTGATCGAACAGGTAGTTTCGTATCCGGCGCGCGGCGCTTTCTGCCGTTTTGGCCGCCAGCGTACCGCTGATAAATGTGAAGCCCCCTTCCAGGAGCGACAGCCCGACAAAGCTGACCGCGATCAGAAGGAGTCCCTCGCCCACCTGTCCGCGCAGCAGCAGGTTGTCGATGAGATAACTGAGCAGCAGGTAGGTTCCGGTCTTGGCCGCGGCGCCCAACCCCATCGAAAGGGTTGCGGCCACGTACGTGAGGCGGTAGCCCACCAGCATATGAAGAAGTCCGGCCAGCCGGTTCGATGAGACCCTGGGCTGCCATCCTTCTCGATGAAGGGTTAAAGAAGCCACGTTATCGCCTCCAAATACAAAACATGTTGGTCACAGCGACACAACCTGTCTACTATATCTCGTAATGCATTTCGACACAAGGGGCATTTGACGTTATGGATGTTATCAATGGCTCAATAAAGTCCACAATGGTCCAAGTTTGAATATTTTCTAATGTTCAAGGGGAGAAAATCATTGGCGAGCGGATCTGCATCGATCGCCCGCCAGGAGAGTCGCAGTTTACGCACTGAGTGGCAGAGCATTTTCCCCCGCCGGCGCGCTGGCAAGGATGAGCTGGCTGTCGCCGAACTCGTGCCATAAGTAGCCTTCGCGCACGGCTTCGGCATAGCCCGTCAGGATCAGGCTGCGTTCGGCCAGAGCGTAGAGCATTGCCAGATGACTGGTGACGGGGTCGTGCAGACCCGTAATCAGGCCATCGACCGTGTGCACGCCGGTCCCCGGATGCACATAGAGGCGCGTAAACCCGCTGCGGGGTGCCACCTTGTGGCCAGTCCAGGCTGATTCCAGGGCGCGAATCACCGTCGTGCCAACCGCGATTACGCGGCGGCCCTCAAAGCGTGCGGCGTTGACCGCGGCGGCCGTCTGGGACGGAACAAAGTATGGCTCTGGGAACAGGGGGTGATCCTCGACGACCTCGCGTTCCACTTCCAGGCTTGACACGCCGGTGTGTAGTGTGATGGGCGCTAACCCAATGCCACGTTCACGCAGGCGTCGTACGACATCGAGCGTGAACGGGTAGGCGGCGGAGGGCATCTCCGCGCTGCCGGGATTGCGTGCGAAAACGGTCTGGTACGTCGTCAGCGGGTAGCGTTCCGGCACATAGCCATAGCGGATCGGGCTGCCGGAACGCGCCATGGCGCTGCGCACATCCCCGTCGAAATGTGCGAACCACAGCCGGTCCAGGCCGGGATAAGGCGCAATCAGCCGGGCGGTCAACGTCGGCAATGCGATCCGATCGCCCCCACTCAGCGGAAGCGGTCCGGGTTGCCCAGCGCTCCAGCGCGGCTCGATCAGCCAGGTGCCAGCACCGTAGTCGGTCGCGAAGTGGACAATGAAATTCAGGTCCCCTGCCGACGCCGGAAGGCTGGCCGGCAGCGTCGCGCTGTCGTTGACCACCAGCAGGTCACCGGACTTCAGGATGGACGGCAGGTCACGGAATGTCGCGTGACGGTGCCCCGCTGGCCCAGACACGAGCAGACGTGCCTGGTCGCGGGAGCGGCCGACAGCCTCCGCCGGGGAAGTGGCCTGAAGGTGGGCAGGTCGTTCGAAAATCAGTTCAGACCGCTTCATTCTGTGCCTCCCATCCCACCGCCTGCGCAGCATAGCGTCCGCCGCTTACCGCCAGAACCGGCTGACCCAGCAGCCACGCCCAGAACGGCATCGTAACCTCTGGCAGCGGACGATCGGAGATGTCCTCTCCCGGATAAGCCTGCTGGTGCATCTGCGTCCGCATGTCGCCAGGATCGACGCTGACAACGCCGATGCCTGCCGGGCGCAGCTCATTGGCCAGCGTCTTCGAAACCAAATCGAGGGCCGCCTTGCTGCTGCCATAGGCGCCCCACCCTTCATATCCACCTAAGGCGGCATCGCTGCTGACGTTCACCACCAACCCACCCTGAGCGCGCAAAAGCGCCAGCGCCTCCTGGATCAACGCCAGCGGCGCGAATACGTTGGTCTGGTACAGGGCCGCCAGCTCCTCCACAGGGTACTCGACCAGCGGCGGCAGCGGCGACACTCCAAGGTCGGAAGCATTGTTGACCAGCAAGTTGAGCCCGCCCAGATCACCCGCCGCGGCAACCATTGCCCGCCGGACACCGGCATCGCCGATATTGCCCGCTACGGTGTGTATCCGGGTCTCAAAGCGCCTCAGGCGCGCGGCGGTTTCCTCCAGCACGCGGCTATCGCGCGCATTTAGGACCAGATCGTAGCCGGAACCCGCGAGAAAACCGGCCAGGGTCTCGCCCAAACCGCGGCTGGCTCCGGTGACAATGGCCACACGACGATTTCCCTCGGACATCTCGACTCTCCTTCAAAGGCTCGATTAACCACGCCCAAACGACACGATGTCCCGATTCAACCACAGCACGCCGGCTGTTTCTGTCGATCAATGGTCGGGATCACTCAGATCATGGGCACAGGGAGGCTCCTGTACTTCCGTACAGGTGTTGATGGACCGGAGCGAGCAGTTCAGGAGGAGTCAACTTGGGTTGACCGCAATTTTCGGTGCTGAGTGCGGCTACAGACAAAACCGGTTGCAGATCGAGATAATAAGTCTCAATTTCGGGCATTAGTAACGAGCATGTTGTCCGCAGACAAAACCGGAGGAGAGAGCAGCTATCAGGCTCATCCTCTACCTTCCCTAGCAACCGTCGGCAAAATCTCCCGGAACCTTATCTTCAAAACAGGTACGTGATGGTAGAATCGACTAGGCTTCCAGTCTTCTTTAGGTGATCACGACCAGGTACTTAATATGACTATATCCAGCTTATTCTTAACTCCGTTACACAAGAGGACGGTCAGGTTCCAGGCAGATCGTCGCTGGCACTAGGGACACCATTGAGGCGAAATCATCATCGTCATGAGGATCAAGTCCAGAGTCGTGTTGAGCGCCCATAACGAGAAGAAGAACATAGCCGATGAGCGAAAAAGACAAAGCCACGACCCAACTAGTAGATGAACTGGCAACCCTGCGCCAACGGGTCCAGCTATTGGATGCGGTACTCAATAGTCTTCCGCTGGATATCTTCGTCAAAGATACTGAGAACCGTCTTTTGTTTGTCAATGTCTCAGGGAGGCATGGTCTAGGAATAGCTGCGGCGGAAGACTACATCGGAAAAACAGATTTCGACTTCAAGTCGCAGGAGCAAGCGGCCAAGTGCTTCGCGGATGAACAGACCATCATTCAAACAGGGGAACCGCTCCTGAACCAGGAACAAAGCGGTACCGATCCGGATGGTCGGATGTGCTGGAGTCTGTCCAGCAAGTTGCCTTTGCGCGATTCACAAGGCGTGATCATGGGAATCGTGGAGATCAGTCAAGACATCTCGGAGCGAAAGCGAAGCGATGAGGTGCTGATCCGCGAGCGCAATTTGATGCGGATCATGATCGACAGCATGCCAGATTCTCTCTACGCCACGGACCGCGAGTGCCGCTATCTGCTTGCAAATTTGACCTTTTTGCGGCGGCGAGGCTTGAAGAGACAAGAAGATCTCATCGGAAAGACCGCATACGACTTCATGGAGCCTGCGCTCGCCGAGGTGTACATGGCTGAGGATCGGGCTGTAATGAGCACCGGTCAGGCCCAGATCAACCGCGAGATACAACTCACCTCGCGAGCGGACAAACCCTGGCGGTCTTACACCAAGGCTCCCTGGCGCGACGAGCGAGGCGAAATTTCCGGGCTGGTGGTCCATACCCGCGACATCACTGAGAACAAGCGGGCAGAGGCAGAACGGGTGGCTCTGGCGGTTGAGCGAGAAAAGATGAGGATTCTTGCGAAATTCATCGAGGATGTGTCGCACGAATTCAGGACGCCGCTCTCAGCCATCAACGTGAAGGCTTACATGCTGGGCAGAGCCCAATCCCCGGAAGCGCAAGCTCGCTTGCTCGCCTCTTTGGAAGAGCAGTCGTCCTATATTGGAGAGCTGGTTGACGCGCTGTTGATGATGGCACGCCTTGACAGCAACGCTGAGTTCGCCTCAGACCGCATTGACTGGATTCATACACTCAGCGAGATCGAGAACAGTTGTCGTTCTCAGGCCGAGAAAAAACAAGTATCATTGAGTGTCGCTCTTGAGGATGATTTGCCAAGCGTTCAAGGTGACGATGAGAAGCTCTGCCAGGGGCTTTTCAACATCGTCAAGAACGCGATTCAGTACACGCCGACAGGCGGTTCGGTCTCGGTATACGTGTACCTTCAAGGCGACCATGTGGTTATCGACGTGATGGACACCGGCATCGGCATCAGCGCGGATGACCTGGCCCATATCTTCGACCGCTTCTTCAGGGTGGACAAAGCGAGAACGGAACGTGGCGCGGGTTTGGGGCTGTCCATTGCGAAGAAAATCGTGGAAGCGCACGGGGGCCGAATTGAGGTGAAGAGCGTACTTGGTGGAGGCAGCACGTTCAGGGTGTTGCTTCCAATCGAGAGCACGACATCGTAGCCTTGGGTCACGAGAGACCGGACATAACGCAAAGCTGATTCAGATGAGAAAAGACTCATGAGGAACCCCGCATTTTGCGGGGGATACATAACAAAAGCGATCGTATTGTATATTTGTATTCGTCAGATAAACCGACGACAGCCCTCCTAAGGACAGCCGCCGGTTTTTTATTGAATGCCCACCCAGGGGCCCCATGGGGATCAACACCCCGCAGCAGAGGTTGACCACACAAATGCAGTCAGTGAAAACACGACCTGAGGCGCCGGTCGCAAACGCGCCCCGAATCCCCTGGCACGTCAGCGAGCAGAACGATGTGCTGCACGACCTGAACTCCCAGGTAGAACAGGGTCTGAGCAGCGCCGAAGTCGAAGCGCGCCTCGTCAAATACGGCTCAAACGAGCTGATCGAGGCCCGTCTCAAGAGTCCGCTGGCGATTCTATGGGAACAGATCACCGGACCGCTCGTCCTGCTGCTGATCTTCGCCGCTGTCGTCTCGGCCTTTCTGGGCAAAGCGGACAGCGTCATCGCCATCTCGGCGATCGTCATTCTCAATGCTGTGCTGGGCGTCGTTCAGGAGTACCGCGCCGAGAAGGCTATGGCAGCGCTCAAGCGGATGGCCGCCGCGCTCGTACGCGTCCGGCGCAATGGATCGGTCATGGACATCGACCCGCGCGGCCTGGTCCCTGGTGACATTGTCCTCCTGGAAGCCGGCTCCGTGGTGCCAGCCGACGCACGCCTTGTGGAGACGGCCAACTTACGCGTGCAGGAAGCGTCGCTCACCGGCGAATCCGAGCCGGTCGAGAAAAATACCGCCACCCGGACCGACGGTGATGCACCGCTCGGAGATCGCCACAACATGGTTTACATGGGCACCTCGGTCACATATGGTCGTGGCACAGCGGTGGTCGTGGAGACCGGCATGACGACGCAGCTCGGCCGAATCGCCCAGCTTATTCAGAATGTCGAGGGTGAGAAGACTCCTCTCCAGCGGCGTATGGATGAGCTTGGCGTCGTGCTGATCCGCGCGGCGCTGGCCGTCATGGCCGTGGCCATCGTGGTCGGGTTGATCGCCGGCGATACCATTCAGGATGTGCTGCTGAACGGGGTGGCCATCGCGGTGGCGGTGGTTCCGGAAGGCCTGCCAGCGGTGGTGACTATCGCCCTCGCCCTGGGTGCTCAGCGCATGCTCAAGCGCAACGCGCTCATCCGTAAGCTGCCCGCCGTCGAAACACTGGGTTCGGTCACGACCATCTGCTCTGACAAGACCGGCACACTGACTCAGAATCGCATGACCGTGACCATGGTCGACGTGGCCGGGCAGGAATCGCGCCTGGACGATGTCCTCAAGATTGGCTTTAATGCGCTGGTCAATGCCAATGGCAACGGCGGACCCAAGACAAGCGCGTCCGTCGCCATCATGCTGGCTGGCGACACGCTTTGCAATGACGCCATTCTGGAACGTGGCGAACGTGAGAATGAATTCCGCACCGTTGGCGATCCAACCGAGACGGCCCTGGTGGATGCGGCCGCCAAGTACGGTCTGGAAAAACCGCGTCTGGAGAAATTCCTGCCCCGAACGGGCGAAGTTCCATTCGATTCCGAGCGCAAGCGCATGACCACTGTGCACCGCGTGTCTCCGGGGGTGGAACCTACTCCGGCGGAGCGCTATCTGGCCAGCCTGCTGGACCTGAATTCGGACGTCGCAGTGAGCATCACCAAGGGCGCGGTCGACGGCATGGTGGGCATCAGCAGCTACGTGTGGCATGAAGACCGAGTAGCGCCGATGACCGATACCTGGCGCCGCCGCATCGAAGAGTCCAATAACGCCATGGCAGCCAACGGTCTGCGCGTGCTGGGCCTCGCTTTCCGCCGCTTCGACCATCCGCAGGTGGACGTCAACGTCAATACAGTCGAACGCGATCTGGTCTTCGTCGGCATGGTCGGCATCATCGACCCGCCGCGGGCTGAGGTGAAGGAAGCGGTGCACATCGCCAAGGACGCAGGCATCCGTCCGGTGATGATCACCGGGGACCACCCGCTCACGGCCTTCGCCATCGCCCGCGAACTGGGAATCGCCAAAGAGGGTGACCGCATTCTCACGGGTCAGGATCTGGCACAGATGGATACAGCCCAACTGGAGAACACGGTTGAGCACGTGGCTGTGTACGCTCGCGTATCGCCGGAGCACAAGCTGAACATCGTGCAGGCACTCCAGAAGCGCGGCCATATCACTGCTATGACAGGTGATGGCGTCAACGATGCCCCAGCGCTTAAGCGGAGCGACATCGGCGTGGCGATGGGTATCACCGGAACGGCCGTCTCGAAGGAAGCATCAGATATGGTGATCCTCGACGACAACTTCGCGACGATCGTGAGCGCGGTCGAGGAAGGACGCACCATCTACGACAACGTGCGCCGTTTCATCAAATATCTATTGGCCAGCAACACCGGCGAGCTGATTGTCCTGCTGGTGACTCAGTTGATCTCCGGGATGACCATTCCACTGACCACGCTGCAAATTCTGTGGATGAACCTGATCACTGATGGCGTGCCCGCGCTGGCGCTCGGTGTGGAAAAATCCGAGCAGGGCGGCATGAAGCGGCCGCCGTACGCGCCCAACGAGAGCCTGTTCGGTCGCGGCCTGGGACGTCACATTCTGATCGTCGGCGCGGTCCTGGGCATCACCGGTCTGGCGCTAGGCTACTGGGCCTTCGCCAATAACATTCCCGCGGCCAACGGCGCCCCTGCCTGGAACACGATGGTCTTCATGTTCCTGACCCTGGCGCAGATGGGCCACGCTCTCGGCCTGCGCTCGCACCGCGAGTCGCTGTTCAAGGTCGGGCTGGCCGGCAACCCGCTGCTCATCGGTGCGGTGATCGTCACGGTCATCCTGCAGCTGATCGCCATCTATACGCCGTTCTTCAACAATCTGTTCAACACATCGCCCCTGACTCTGGAGCAGCTTCTGCTTTGTCTCATGTTGAGCACGGTGGTCTTCTGGGCGGTGGAGCTGGAAAAGCTGTTCATCCGCCGAGGGGTTCTCAAGTAACGTAGGCTGAATGGAGGAAAGACGAATTCTATGAAGTGTCCTGTGTGTCAAACGGTCGATCTGAAGATGTCAGAGCGACAGGGCGTCGAGATCGATTACTGCCCCAACTGCCGGGGCGTGTGGCTGGACCGCGGTGAGCTGGACAAGATCATCGAGCGCGTAAATGCGTCGGGTGAGACCGCTGCGCCGCCGCCTCGCCAACGGCAGCAGATCCCGCCAAATCCGTCATACCGGTATGATGACGATGACGACGACGATCGCCGGTACCGGTCCGACGACCCGCGCTACAACGATCCACGCTATAAACCGAAGCGGAAGTCGATGCTCGGAGAACTGTTCGACATCTTCGACTAGCGCCTTCGATGAGTGATTGCTAAAAATGTGGCACAATATCCAGCCAAGTTGGCATACTAGCCGATCAACTTGGCTGGATGCATTTTCCACACTATCCCATCTCGAAGGAGTTTTTCGCGTTATGGCGAGCAAAGTTCCCATTACAGTCGCGCATGGCGACGGCATCGGTCCCGAAATCATGGACGCGTCCCTGCGCATCCTCATGGCAGCGGGCGCCGACATTGAAATCGACACGATCGAAATTGGCGAAAAAGCCTACCTGGCCGGGCACAGCTCCGGCATCGCCCCGGAAGCGTGGGATTCGCTCCGCCGCACGCGGGTGTTCTTCAAGGCGCCTATCACCACGCCCCAGGGCGGCGGCTACAAGAGCCTGAACGTGACCGCGCGCAAGACCCTCGGCCTGTTTGCCAACGTACGCCCGTGTGTCTCCTACCATCCGTTTGTGGCCACCAAGCACCCCAAGATGGACCTCGTCATCGTCCGTGAGAATGAGGAAGATCTGTATGCGGGTATCGAACACCGGCAGACCGACGAAGTCTATCAGTGCCTCAAGCTGATCTCCCGCCCCGGCTCGGAGAAGATCATCCGCTATGCCTTTGAGTATGCCCGCGCCAACAACCGAAAAAAGGTCACGGCATTCACCAAAGACAACATCATGAAGATGACGGATGGCCTCTTCCATAAGGTCTTTGACGAAGTCGCCGCCGAATACCCCGACCTCCAGAATGAGCACTGGATTGTCGACATCGGCTCGGCCAAGATGGCGGATACCCCCGAAGATTTCGACGTCATCGTGCTGCCTAACCTGTACGGTGATGTGCTGTCCGATGTCGCCGCGCAGATCGCCGGCTCGGTCGGTCTGGCGGGTTCGGCCAACATTGGCGCAGGCGCCGCCATGTTCGAGGCCATTCACGGTTCAGCCCCGCGTCGCGCCGGCCAGAACCTGGCCAATCCATCTGGCCTGCTGCTCGGCGGCGTCATGATGATGGTCCACATCGGCCAGCCCGAGATCGCCGAGCGCGTCCACAATGCCTGGCTGCGCACGCTCGAAGAAGGCATCCACACTTATGACGTGTACCGCCGTGGTGTGGAAACCGGCGTCAGCAAGCAGGAAGTCGGCACAAAGGAATTCGCCGATGCCGTGATCGCTCGCATGGGCAAGATGCCGGAGACCCTCAAGCCGGTCGTTTACGCCAAGGGCAGCGGCATTCCGTTGGCCACCTACATTCCGCGCCCGCCAGCCAAGCGCGAATTGATTGGCGTCGATGTCTTCCTGTTCACCGCCGACCGCGACCCCAACAAGCTGGGCGATGCGCTCAAGGTCGCCGCGAATGGCGATGGCATGGCGCTCTCCATGATCAGCAACCGCGGCCAAAAGGTTTACCCCAATGGCCTGCCGGAAACCTTCTGCACCGATCACTGGCGCTGCCGCTTCTTCTCCATCGAGCAGGGCAAGACGATCACCTCGTCGCAGATTGTCGGCCTGCTCAACCGCATTCAGGCGTCCGGCTTCGACTTCATCAAGACCGAAAACCTGTACCTCTTCGACGATGAACCTGGCTACACGATGGGACAGGGCGAATAACACATTAACCCGGAGCCGCAGGTCAAAAGTGACCTGCGGCGCTTCTGTATGCATTTTCTAACTGAGCCGTAGGGAAGCAGTAGAGTGACGGTTGGTCCTTTTCAGCCGGAAAGAATTGAATAATATAAAGAGATACATTTCAACGGCTTAGTCTCAATCGCGAAGGAGTCATCCATGCGCGGCGGACGTCTGTTTCTCTTTTTCACCGCGGTGGTTCTGCTGCTCTCAGCGCTGACCTTTGGGTCCGCCCTGGCGCAGACCCCCACGATTACCATCACCAGTCCCACGAACGGCGAAACCCTCAGTCTGGCCAGTCCGGTCGGCGTCACCGGCTTGACCAGTTCGCCCCCCGCGGGCGCGCAGGTGCAGGTGACGCTGTTCGCCGGCCCGACCCAAGTGGGCACGCTCACTGTCGTACCCAGCGGAACGGGGAGTTGGTCGGCCAATGTGCCGTTCAGCATCGTCCCGGCGGGCGGTTCCGACGGCGCAATAAGGGCCGAGCTGCTGGACGCGGGCATGATCGTCGTCGCAGTCGAACAGGTCGGCGTGACCTGGGGTGTGGCGCAACCGCCGACAGCAACCCCCACTGAGACGGCAACGCTTCCGCCTCCTACCAGCACTCCAACCGCAACGCTGCCCATTCCCACTGCCACCGTCACGTCGACGCCTTCCGCTACGGTGCCGGGCGCGTTCATCACCGTAAACAGCCCGACCAACGGCCAGGTTTTCAACCCTGCCAATCCGGTGCCAGTTTCCGGCGCTTCCGGCAATGCGCCGGCGGGTTCGACGGTGCTGGTGCGGGTGCGCACAACCGGCGGCGTCACGTTGGGCGAACAGGGAATAGTGCCGGATGCCTTCGGCAACTACAGCGTTTCGGTGGCCGTAAACCCCGCTGGTCTGGTGAACGGCGCGCAGGCGCAGGTCCTGGCCTTCCTGATCAATAACGGCACGACGCTCGCGACCTCGAACATCGTCACCATCACCTGGCAGACTTCGGTGGTTCCGACAGTGGCTATCACCTCGCCGGTGAATGGCGCCAACATCAATTCGACGACGCTCGTCCCGGTCAGCGGCACTCACCTCAACCTGACTCCGGGAACGGTCATCCGCGCCCAGGCCTATGTGGGCAACCCGGGACCCGGCCAGGTGTTCATCGGCGAAGCCGTGGTAAACCCGAACCCGAATGGTACCTGGTCGGCCAACATCCAGTTGAACCAGCCCATTCCCAACAACACCTTTGGTTCAATCCAGGCGATCGCCCAGTTTGGCAGCGGCATCGTCGCCAACTCGAACACCGTGACCGTGAACTGGACCAGCGCTACCGGTTCGCCGATCCTGCTGATCAACAGCCCTGCCCCGGAAAGCTTGGTCGCGGTGGGTGGCGCCGCCATTCCGGTGACCGGTTTCGCGGCCAACATTCCTGGCCCGATCACAGTGCGCGCCGTTGATGCGCTCGGTGCTGTGCTCTCGCAGCAGATCGTGCCGGTAAACCCGAATGGCAGTTGGCAGACTACCCTGGCCGTCAACACCATCCCGGGTGCGCGCGGCGGCATCGTCGCCCTGAGCAATAGTCCGCGGGTGTCCGCCCGCGTCAACGTGACCTACGGCGCGCAGTGCCTGATTCGCGCCGATTGGTTCATCTACATCGTGCAGCCCGGCGACACGCTGAACCGAATCGCGTCGCGCACACTCAGCACAGCCTTCGAACTGGCCTATGGCAACTGCATCGCCAACGCCGATGTGCTCTACGTCGGCCAGCAGTTGCGTATCCCGCGTCAGCCGCTGATCACCTTTACCCCGACGCAGAGACCGTTCGCAACAGCGACCCCGCAGCCCAACCAGCTCACGGTGCGTATTGACAATCCGGCGGCCAACAGCGATGTCCCAACGGATAATCCGGTGGTGGTGCGCGGCGGCGGCACGAATCTGGCCGGACAGGATCTCGCTGTCCGCGCGCTCGACTCGCAGCGACGGTTGCTCGCCCAGGGCACGGCGCGTGCGGACGCCAGCAGCAACTGGCAGACCACTCTGGCGGGCATCGTCGTCGACGAGCCGACTCCGGGCATCATCGTGGCCTTCATCCGATCCGGCTCCGGGGTCATCCTCGGCAGCGCAACCATTCAGGTCACGTTCCAGCCTACGGGCATCATCACGGCCGACGGCGTGGGCGACCAGCGCCTGATCATCACTACGCCTGGCGACGGCGATCTGCTCACCGAGGATGGCGACGTCTTCGTCATTGGGACGGTTTCCGGCGGCTATAACGGCGAAATACGCGTCCGCGCGCTCGATCCGTCCGGTGTCGTCATCGACGATCAGCCGGCTGAAATCACGCCGCTCAACGATGCCGGCGACTCGCTGTGGCAGACCTCGCTGCGGATCAATGCGGCGCCAGGAACGCTCGGGACCATTTTCGCCTATGCGCCTTCGCCGCTCGGCATCGATCCGTCGCTGTCGGACACCGCATATATCACCTTTGGCGTCGGTGGTGGAGTGCCCTACGTCTTCATCACCTCGCCCTCGCCGTACGCGGTGGTCAACACCAGCGCGCCGATCGTCGTGCGCGGTCAGGGTGGACGTCTGTTTGAAGGGAATGTCGTCGTGCGCGTGCTCGATACGCTGGGCAGTGTCCTGGCAGAAACCGCGACGACGGTCAATTCACCGAACGCTGGAACAGGCGGTGAGGGTCCGTGGGAAGCCACGCTCAACGTCAACGTCGCACCGGGTACACGCGGAACGATCGCGGCCTTCTCGACCTCCGCGCAGGATGGCAGCATTGTGGCTTTCTCCAGCGTGAACGTCATTCTAGGCGTGCCGGAGTCCGAGCCGAATTTCGTGACCATCCAGACCCCGCTGATCGGGTCGCCCATCCTCACCGGTGAGCCGCTGCTGATCGCCGGCACCGCCGACGTGACAGGCGGCAACCGCATCCGCATTCGCCTCCTGGACGAAAACGGCGCCGCGCTGCTGGAGCAGATTCGCACGCCAACGTCGCAGAACGGCGGGGCAGTCGGCGTGTGGCAGCTCGTCATCGAACTGGCCGGTCTGCCGCCGGGCGCCGAACTGACCATTCAGGTCGATGCCCTTGCTGCTGCGTCGGATACCGTCCTCGGCAGCGATGCAATCGGCGTGTTTGTCGGCACTCCTGTGGCCTAACCGTCCGCGAGTAATGCCCTGAAACAAAGTGAGGATGGCTCGTTTGAGTCATCCTCACTTGTTGTACACAGCCCTCGTTCGAAGTGCGAAGCGTTAGGTCGTCAGCGGTGCGTAGATCCGGCCGATGTTGTAGGTTTCGCGTGCAAAGCTGAGGAGTTCGTCGCGGAAACGCGGATGGGAGATCCCGACCAGTTCCCCAACACGCTGGGCGATCGTCTTGCCGAACAGGTCGGCGATTCCGTACTCCGTCACGACATAGCGAACGTCGTTTCGAGTGGTGGTCACACCGGCGCCCGGCTTGAGCATGGGAACGATCCGGCTGATCCGTCCGTCCTTAGTGGTGCTCGGCAGCGCGATAATCGACTTGCCGCCGCGGCTGCGGCTGGCGCCGCGCACGAAGTCCAACTGCCCGCCAACGCCGGAATAGAAGGAAGTGCCGATGCTGTCGGCACACACCTGTCCGGTCAAATCAACCTCGATCGCCGAATTGATCGAGATCATGCGGTCATTCTTGGCGATGATGTACGGGTCATTCACGTATTCCGTTGGATGCAGTTCGATCACTGGATTGTCGTGGATGAACGCGTACAGCGCCTGACTGCCAAGGACGAAACCGGCAATGACCTTGCCCGTGTGGATCGACTTGGCAGCGTTTGTGATCACGCCCTTTTCGATCATCTCCATCACGCCGTCGGAGAATAGCTCGGTGTGAATGCCCAGGTCGTGATGGTTATCGAGCTGGCGCAGCACCGCATCCGGAATGCCGCCGATCCCTGTCTGGAGGGTCGCGCCGTCCGGAATCAGGCCGGCAATGTGACCGGCAATGCGGTTCTGAGTCTCCGAGGCTTCCGCAGGGCGGATCGCCGGAAGCGGATCATTCACCTCAATGGCATAGTCGATATCGCGAACATGGATGAAGCTGTCGCCCAGGGTGCGGGGCATGTGAGGATTGACCTGGGCAATGACGATCTTGGCGGATTCCGCCGCGCTCTTGGTGACACCGACCTCGACGCCATAGGAGCAGTAGCCATGTTCATCCGGCGGGCTGACATGGATTACGGCGACATCCAGCTTGAGCTGGCCTTCGCGGAACAGGCGGTGCACTTCACCCAGAAAGACGGGCGTGAAATCGGCTGTGCCTGCGTTGACGGCACGACGCATGTTGTCGCTGATGAACAGGTTGTTGACGCGAATGTGCTGCGACATCTCCGGAGTGATGTATTCCGGCATACCAATACTCAATAGCTGCACAAACTCCACATTTTCCAGTTCCTGGTAACGGGCCACCAGCGCCTCAAGAAACCGGATAGGGGTTGAGCAGTTGCCGGTCAGAAAGACACGCTGACCGGATTTGATGACCGCTGCGGCTTGTTCCGCCGTGACTTTATTCAGCGCGACCCGCGTAGGCATACGCTTCCTCGAATATGCATGCTTCTTGATACTACAGGCAAGCCTAACTCCATAACAGGACATCCAATAGTGTCAAACATCGCTAGGAGATGGCGATAAAAGACACTACGTCAACTTGCACGGCTATGGGAGCATGATTATAGGAGTTAGATGAATGTTTATGATAGGAGCCAGACATGTTAAAGCACCTACTGGTCCCGCTTGACGGGTCAGAGCTGGCCTACAACGCTCTGGAGTATATTGGAGATCTGATTGACGCGACTGGCACAGTGACGCTGATCACGGTGCTGGAAAACCCCGAGCTTCCCGTGTACGACTTCTATCCGATGCCGACCGCGCCGCTGATGGACTATGAGAAGATGTTTGAAGCGGCCAAGGTCCGCGCGGACGAATACCTGAGGCATGTGGCCAAGGAGTTGACCGAAAAACACCAGTTCAAGGTTCTTACCGAGATCGAGACCGGCGACCCGGCGACGGCGATTGTGGAAAGTGCGAAGAAGCACGACATCAGCGCCATCGTCATGTGCACGCACGGCCGCTCCGGCCTGAGCCGCTGGCTCTTCGGCAGCGTCACCGAGAAGGTCCTGATGGCCAGTGTTTGCCCGGTATACGTCATCCCAGCGCGCAAACGGGCGCTGAATACGCAGGAAATGAAGGTCGCCCGGCAGACAGCAACAGTCCCCAGCTAGGCAGCAAGAAAGAGCGAGGGGCGGCCGAACCGCCCCTCGCTCTTTGATTCCCACGAATTACCACTATTCTTCGTCTTTGGCCAGAGCCGTTGGCGGAACAAGCTCGGTGATGTTGTGCTTGACCGCGTAGGCGGCGGCTTCGGCGCGGTTTGATACGTTAATTTTCGCCAGCACGCTGCTGACGTAATTGCGCACTGTCCCCTCGCCCAGATACAGTTTCACGGCGATCTGGCGGTTGGTCAGCCCTTGCGCCACCAGGGCCAGTACGGCGAGCTCCTGAGCGGTGAGTTCGGCGAAAGCAGCGGCGTGCTGGGCCTGGTTCGCCTTACGCATTTCCGCAAATACCGTCGACGTCATCGCCGGGTCGAGCATCCCCTCACCGCGGCTAACCCGCTCCACGGCCTGGACGAGCTCGTTGTCGCCGATACGTTTAAGAAGGTATCCTGACGCGCCGGCCTGGATTGCCGTGAACAACAATTCGTCTTCGGCATAGGAGGTCAGCATAATCACGCGGCAGCCGGTGACCGATTCGACAATCCGGCGGCAGGCTTCAATACCCGACACGCCCGGCATGCGAATATCGAGCACCGCCACGTCCGGTTGATGCTCCTGGGCCTTGGCGATGGCTTCTTCGCCGGTGGAGGCTTCAGCGATGACGCGGAAGTGCCCCTGCCGTTCGAGGAGCGCACGCAGACCCGCACGCACCACTGCGTGATCGTCAGCGATGAGGATTCGAACTACCTTAGTCATCGCATTGGCTCTCTAGATGTATTTCGGTACAATACACGTATTCTAGCACTGTAGCAAGTTGTCGTACTGATGAAAAGTGACACAAGTTCCGTCTATGACATGTCATTCATCCTTCCACGGCTGACGGGTATCGCCACACGAGCGATGTTCGCGACCGAGGCGGATACCGTCGCCGAAACGCTGGAACGCATAGCAGACGCGGCCCGTGAACTGGTGGGCGCGCACTATGCTGCGCTTGGCATACCGAACAGCACCGGAGGTATTCGGCACTTTCGCTTCTCCGGCATCGACCCGGACACGGTGTCGAAGATTGCGCACTTACCCGAGGGACGTGGCCTGCTTGGCGCGATCATTCGCGAATTGAAGCCAATCCGCCTCGACAAAATGCAGGACGATCCGCGCTCTTCCGGCTTCCCGGCGCATCACCCGATGATGACCAGCTTCCTGGGTGTGCCGATCATCGTCGGAGAGAATCTGTACGGCATGCTGTATCTGTCCGACAAGATCAACGGCAAGCCGTTCACCGCGGAAGACCAGCAGATTGTCGAGGTCATCGCCGGATACGCGGCTCTGTCGATCTCATCCGCACAGCTCCGCGACCGCGAACGTCAGCTCTCTCGCCTGGAAGAGCGCGAGCGAATTGGCATGGAATTGCACGACGGCGTCATCCAGACACTTTACGCTGTCGGCATGTATATCGAGCTGATCCGCACAAGCGATCGGGTGCGTCCGGATGATCTTTCGCAGATTATGCACGATCTGGACAACGTGATCACCGATATTCGCCGATATATTCAGGGATTGCGCAGCAGTGATGGTATGTCCAAGCCTCTGGGTGACTGCCTGCATGAACTGCTCGGGCGGCTGCACATTCCGCCGAACCTGAATGTCGCGATTCACGATTCAGAGAATCACCCTATCCTGCAGCAGTCGACGTACGAATCAATCTGTCAGATGGCCAACGAGGTCATCAGCAACGTCGTCCGTCATGCGCAGGCAGAGTCCCTGCACATCACCGTGAAGAACAGCAGCAGCGAAACGCAGATCGTGTTTGAAGATGACGGAATTGGCTTCGATGTGGACAACATCGAAAATGTCGAGGGCTTGGGGCTGCGCAATCTGAAAAAACGGGCAGCGCTGAATCACTGGAACGTCGAAATCTCAAGTGTGCTAGGAAGAGGCACACGCATCGTCCTGACTCTCCCCGCCTGACCTCCACTTGCAGTCCCAGGGTCGCGAAGTTTGTCGTTAGGGATAGTTGACGCGACCGTCAGCATCATCGCAGTTACCAAGGTTCGTATCGCCATCTGAAGGTGCCCACAAACAGTGGTCACCTTATGGTGTTTCATGACCGCGTGACGTTCGTCACGCAAACGACAGTACCATCGTTTGCGTGGTCTCGTCTATTGTGTAGGCAACTAGTTTAGGCTGGAGGCACTGCAAGATGCTCGACAATATTACTGTGCGCGAATGGATGACGGCCCCTGTCATCAGCGTCACGCCGGACACGCCCATTAGCACAGCACATCAAATGATGAAGGAATACGGCATTCGTCGTCTTCCCGTCGTCGAGCGCGATGTGCTTGTGGGGATTGTCACGCTGGGCGATGTTCGGGAAGCCAGCCCATCCGACGCGACAACCTTAAGTATCTGGGAACTCAACTACCTGTGGGCACAGCTCACGATCGAAAAAGTGATGTCCCGCAAAGTGGCGACGGTTGGCCCCGACGACTTTCTTATCGACGCGGCCCGCATCATGCTGGAAAAGAAGGTCAGCGGCCTGCCGGTTGTGGACGATCACCATCACGTCGTTGGCATCATCACCGAGTCCGATATTTTCCGCATGCTGGTCGATTCGCGTTCAAAAGCGGTCACACCCTCTGAGCAGTCAAGTACGTAATGTTTTTTGCGGTTGAACAGGTGAGGGGCGGACTCGAGTCCGCCCCAGGTACTCCACGGTTTTACAGGAGCGGCGCCCTCAAAAGCAGCGAGGTGGTATGAACGTTTCCGACATAATGACAGCAAAACCGGTGACAATTCACCAGGATGGCAGCCTGCGCCAGGCGCTGGAGCTTATGGATCAGCACCAGTGCCGCCACCTTCCTGTCATGAATTCCAACGGCCAGCTCGTGGGTATTCTGAGCGACCGCGATTTGCGTACAGCGCTTAATTCGCCGCACATCATGCGTGATCGCTGGCAGGACGAGGATCTCATCAATAACCTCCGCGTCCGCGCCATCATGACGCCTGCGCCAGTGGCCATTGAGCCGGACGCCGACGCCGATGAAGCCGTGCGACTTATGCTCGATAGTCACATCAGCAGCCTACCGGTCATGCTGGGCGAGACGCTGGTCGGCATTGTCACCACTTCCGATATCCTCGTCGCCTTCATGGAGATCTTCCGTCGGGTCAAGCGGTTCCACGAGATGGGCTGACCTCTGCGACTGTGGACATGTTAGAATAGCGGCCGTCACACTCGTGGTTCTTCCAGGAGAAGCCGCTTCCATGCCATCAACTTTCCAAACCTATCCTATCGAAATTGCCGGGGTCAAGCGCGACCTGCGGCTATTTGAGATCAAGCCTGGCGTACGCATCGCCATTCTGAATATTCTTGGAGATACTGAACTCGTGCAGGCGGCGGCGGCGGCGCTTGCTGAGCGTCTGCATGAGTACAATCTTGAGGTGCTGGTCACCGCTGAGGCCAAGTCCATTCCCATTGCGCACGCCGTCGCAGTGGAGCTCAAGATCCCGTACGTCGTCCTGCGCAAGACGCTGAAGCCCTACATGGGCGACGCGCTGGCGTCCGAGACCCTGAGCATCACCACCGGAGAGCGCCAGACGCTCTTCCTGGATGAAAAAGATCGCGAGCTGATCCAGGGCAAGCGAGTCGCTCTCGTTGATGACGTCATCTCGACCGGCAGCACGCTCCAGGGCATGCGCCTTATCATGACCCACGCAGGAGCAAATGTTGTGGTGGAGGCCGCGATTCTGACGGAAGGCGACCGGGCGAAGTGGAGCAACATCGTCGCGCTGGGCCATCTGCCAGTGTGGGTAGACTGATCGATCAGGAGCGCCTTCGGCGCTCCACGCAAGCGGAGGCGCTACCGGCGCTTTGAAAGGAAGTTCTGGGGGACAGCGAGTGCTGTCCCCTTTTCATTTAGAGTTCGAGATAGTCGCGAAGCTGGCGACTGCGAGTCGGGTGACGCAGTTTGCGCAGCGCCTTCGCCTCGATCTGGCGGATACGCTCGCGGGTGACACCGAAGTGTTTGCCCACCTCTTCCAGAGTGTGATCCTGTCCGTCGACCAGCCCGAAGCGCATCTCCAGCACTTCGCGTTCGCGCTCGCTCAGCACACCGAGCGCAGAGCGAATCTGCTCTTTGAGGAGCTGACGGCTGGCGACATCCACCGGACCGGGCATCTTGTCGTCTTCAATGAAGTCGCCCAACAGGCTGTTGTCTTCCTGGCCGATCGGCATTTCCAGGCTCATCGGCTCCTGGCTCAGGCGCATGATCTTGCGCACTTTCTGCGCGGCGCGGCGCAGCTTGCGCTGCAAGCCGGGGTCGAGTCGCAAACCATCCTGACGGATCGCCTTGATCGCCTTGGTCTCGTCGGCCGTCAAGAAATCCATCTCCAGCGCAATCTGCTCGGCGCTCGGTTCGGCGCCCAGTTCCTGAGTGAGCGTGCGCTGTACGCGCATCAGCCGGTTGATCGTCTCGACCATATGCACGGGAATTCGAATGGTGCGCGCCTGATCGGCAATGGCTCGGCTGATGGCCTGACGGATCCACCAGGTGGCGTAGGTGCTGAACTTGAAGCCCTTGGTGTGCTCGAACTTGGCAACGGCCCGAAGAAGGCCAATGTTGCCTTCCTGGATCAGGTCGAGGAAGTTGATCCCCCGCCCCATGTAGCGCTTGGCGACACTCACGACCAAACGCAGATTAGCGCGTGTCAGCGACTCGATGGCATTCTTGGAGCCGAGTTCCAGATCGCCGCACAGATCGCCGAACGACAGGTCCAGGTCGGTATCCTGCGCCAACACCTCCGCGAACGCCGCGGGCGTCGGCAGCGCCTTGTCGCGCTTCCAGTGAGTCAGGATGGAGTCCTGTTCCTTCATCGGCATCAAGAGCATGCCATGGACGACATCGAACAGCGCCTGTGCGACCTGGTTCCAACCATCGTCACGGCCCCAATCCCCGGCCCGCAGGAATTCGCGGATGTACGACGCGCCGTGCGAATCCACATCACTCATGATCATGCGCGTCTCGTTGACGATCGCCTGCAGATCCGGCGCAGCTGTTCCACGCTCGTTCAGCCGCTTGAGCAGCGTATTCCAGGCGTTGTAGAGAAGCTGGTAGGCCTGGGCCGTGGCCGCCTGCGCGGGGGTGGTGCTCTGCGCGGACTGGTCCATGGAATTCTGCAGCAGACGCTCCGCCGCGATTTGAACGCTCAGCCACGTTTCGCGCGTCGGGCTGAGAAGCGGCACCTGACCAATTTCCTTCAGGTACATCCGTACCGGGTCATCGGAAAGCGCGGCGGCATCCATCCGCGCCGAATCGTCCAGCAGGAGGTCATCCTCGATATCGTCGAGATCGTCGTCCAGGAGCATCGAGCCGATGTTGTCGTCGTCCTGCACACTTATTGATTCGTACAACGAGTCTTCCAGGCCATCATCGAGATCGTCATCGAAATCGAATTCGGTCTCCGCGTCTTCATTCTGCTCGTCAGACGACGGTTTGAACTCGTCGCTCGCCTTTTTCGTATTTCGTGTTGGTTTCTTCGCCATGTCTATTTCCCGGTCACATGCGCTGATGCTTCACGGTCGCGCGAATCGCATACGGCGGTTGAGTTCGGCATCGATCAACTGCTTGGCGCGTAATGAGCGTGCAATGTAAGACGAAATCCAGCTTTCGTCAAACCCGTCGTCCGGTCCCATGAACCCTACTTCTTCGCGTTCCCGCTGCAAACGAGCCGCACGCATTCGCAGAGCCTGCTCGACTAGTGCCGCCCGCACCCCCTCTGCCCCATCATCTTCCCCGAAACGCTCCAGCCATTCCTCCAGATCTGCCGAAAGACCGTGCCTCAGCAGAGGACGCAGTCGGTCCCACTCGTCCGTCATGATCCGCTGGGCTTCACTGAGCAGGGAATCCGGCAGTGACATTCCCAGATATTCCAGCGGCGGCATGTCATTCTGCGCCATTGCTTCCAGGAATGTGCCCATCAATGCCCGATTATTATCGCGCGTGAAGTCGTCGGAGGCGAACTCTGCCAGGACAGATTGCAGCAAACTCTCATCCTCCGACGCCAATTCGCGCAATTTCCGGTTCACGTCGTAGATCAGATTCGGGTGTGTGAAGAAAATGCGCAGGCAGAAATCCTCAATCGGGACGGGCGGAAGCTCAACAACCGCCGCTGTCCATGGCCGGACAACACTATCCATAATCAGGTCATCGAGCGGCGGAGGTTCATCATAGTCCGGCATCGGCGGCTCTGGCGGATGCGTTCCCGACCTTGAGACCACATCTGTTGGCGGCATGGACTGCTGCCTCTTCGTGGTCTGCTCGATGGCCATGATATCCGAAGCCCAGGTGAGCATGCGCCGCTCGTCAATCTTCAGACGCAGCGCCAGAAGCTGCACATTGGCACTCTGGTAGAGGCTGTCTTCGGTTGCCACCAGGATGGGCAGCAGGCGCCGCGCCGCCGCTTCACGTTCCTGCACAGACGGATTCGCAGGCAGCTGCGACAGCTCCAGATCGATGACGAACTCGGCGACCGGCAGCGCGCGCTCGACGAGCGCCGGCCACAACTCTGGCGATTCGCGAATCAGGTCGTCGGGGTCCTTGGCATCGGGGATCTGCAAGACGCGCATATCCACAGACAGCCGCCCTGCATAATCGGCCTGAAGCACGTCCCGCGCCACTTCCAGAGACCGACGCGTGGCGTTCTGACCGGCCGGGTCGGAATCCAGCGCCATGATCACCCGCTTGGCCATGCGCGGTACCACCAGCCGAAGCTGCGCCTCGGTCAGCGACGTGCCCATCTGCGCCACGACATTGCTATAACCGGCCTGGTGCGCCGAAATCGCATCCATGTAGCCTTCGACGATCACGACCACGCCATCAGCGCGGATGGGTTCCTTCGCGAAGTCCAGCCCGAACAGGAGCCGGCCTTTGTCGAACACCGGTGTCTGCGGAGAATTCAGATACTTCGGGTTGTCGTCCGGCGCCAGAGCACGCGCCCCAAAACCCGCCACCCGACCGCGTTCGTCACGAATCGGAATCATCAGCCGGTTGCGGAAGGCATCGTAGACGTCGCCTTTTTCGTTGCGCTTGACCAGTCCGGTCGCCAGCAGATCGTCGACGCTGTACCCCAGTCCTGTGAAGGCATCCAGCAGATTGCGCCAGCCATCGGGCGCGTAGCCGATCTGAAAACGGGTCAGCGTATCGTCGTTCAGACCGCGCTTGCGGCGCGCATAATCCAGGACCGCCAAAGAGTCCTTGCGCGACGGATGGATCAGGAGCTCATGAAAGTAATCGGACGCCTGCTTGACCAGTCCCCGCAGACGATCGTGCTCATCCTCCTGCGCCCGCTGCTCAGGACTCGGCTTGCGGACCTCGACGCCGGCGCGTTTGGCCAGTTCCTCCAACGCTTCGCTGAAGGTCCAGCCATGATACTTCATGGCGAACCGGAAAACGTCACCACCTTCGGCGCATGATCCGAAGCAGCGCCAGGATTGCCGGTCTTCATTGACGACGAAGGACGGGGTTTTCTCGCTGTGGAATGGGCAGCACGCCTTGTAGTACCTCCCCTGCTTCTTCAGAGGTACGTACTGCTGGATATACTGAACGATATCCAGGCGCGACTTGATTTCATCTACCGTGGACACTTCCGCGCCCCCCATGACTGAAGGGAAATTATACGCATGTTCGCGGGGTCATACAATAGTGGGGTCAGAATGGGTCAGTCTGCAAACGGGCTGAACCGGCGCCTTTGTCCGGCCCAGCCCGCAAGCAGCACCCTCAGAAGCCACTGAGATGGCTCAAATCAGCGCGTCCCTGCTGCATGGCGCTTATCGCCTGAAGCAGGCCGATACGATTCTGGCGAACCACCGGGTCGGGAGCGTTGACCAGCACGCCGTCGCCCTTGCCGGTCCCAAAGTACGAGGTGATCGTGGGCAGCATCGGCGCGAAGGCACCCAGGAACTCGTCTACGCCGCCGGCCTCGGTCAGCTTCGCCTGCGCGGCCAGATAGGCTTGGTAGAGCGCATGCTCTTCCGGTTGCTGGAAATTCGCCGGCGCAACCGGGTAGCGTTCTGCTTCGCTGCGAGTGATGCGCACGCAGCGCGCGAAACCGTCCAGCAGAGATTCCCATTCCGGCCGGCTGATCCACTCGGTCAGGGCGCGAACATCCGCCAGCGCGCGGTACGGACGGGTCGAGCGGGCCGCCAGCACGGCGGAGACGACGTCATGACGCCAGCCCTGGTCCTCGATCCACACGCGCAGACGACCGGCAATGAAGTTGAGCGCCGCGTTCTGGATGTCGTCGCTCACCGGAATGCGCTGGGCCGCGGCAGTCTGGAGCACGGCTTCACGTAAATCAAGATCGAGCGAAGCACCCGCCGCGATCTGGATGATACCCAGGGCAGCGCGGCGCAGGCCGTAGGGGTCGGCGGTCGACGTTGGTTCCAGACCGGCAGCAAACAAGCCAACCAGGCTGTCCAGTCGATCGGCCAGCGCCAGGATCATGCCGGGCACGCTGGAGGGCAGTGAGTCATCCGCGCCGCGCGGCAGCCAGTGCTCATAGATCGCGTCGGCCACCCTGGCCGGCAATCCACTGCGCAGCGCATATTCGCGGCCCATAATTCCCTGAAGCGAGGTCATCTCGACCACCATCTGGGTCGCTAGGTCGGCCTTGAGCACGACGGCGGCGGCCTTCGCCACGTCAACATCGGCGGAGGAAGCGCTGAGCAATCCCCCCAACGGTTCAACCAACGCCGCCACGCGCTGGTTCTTGTCGAGCATTGAGCCCAGCTTTTCATGGAATATCAACGTGTCCAGGCGGGGGAGGAATTCTTCCAGCGTCTTCTTGGTATCCTGCGAAAAGAAATAGTCGGCATCGGCGAAGCGGGCGCGCAGCACCTGTTCGTTGCCGTGGGTCACCAGATCGAGATGCTGATCGTCGCCGTTGCGCACGGCAATGAAGTAGGGCAGCAGCTCGCCTTTTGCGTTCTCGACGGCGAAATAGCGCTGCTTCTTGCGCATCACGGTCACCAGGACTTCGCGCGGCAGCTTGAGGAAGCGGTCTTCAAAGCGGCCCAGCAGCGCTACCGGGGCCTCGACCAGATTGACGATCTCTTCGAGCAGCGCCGGGTCTTCCAGCACACGCCCCTTGATGGAGGCCGCCAGTTTCGCGACCTGGTCCTGAATGGCGCTGCGACGCACATCAATGTCGAGCAGGATGCCGTCCTTCCGGAGCGTTGCTGCATACTGTCCGACGTTCTCGATGGCATGCACTGGAGAGCCGTACGGGCGCAGGCCCAGGGTGAACGCACTGCTGTCCACACCGGCATAGCTGAACTTGAGCGGCGCACCGCCGTGCATGGCAAACAGCCAGCGAATGGGCCGCGAGAACGCAATCGCCGTGGCGTTCCAGCGCATTGACTTCCCAAACTTGATGCCGGCAATCAGCCCTGGCAGCGCATCTGCCAGCACCTCACCCGCCGGTCGTCCTGCCTGGCGCACCAGCGCCGTGACATAGCGCCCACCGTCCAAGTCTTCGATCTTCAGGTCCTTGATGCTGACGCCCTTGCTCCTGGCGAAGCCTTCTGCCGCCTTGGTCGGGTTGCCCGCCGCGTCGAACGCCCGGTCGGCAGAGGGTCCGCGCAGCACTTCTTCGAGGTCGCGCTGGCGGTCCGCCAGGTTCTTGACCGAGACGACAAGACGACGCGGCGTGCCCTGCACGTCGATCGCCCCGCGTTCCAACCGCAGCGAGTCCAACAGCGCCGGCACGGTAGCGCGGAGCTGGGTAACCGCATCCATCACGTCGTCCGGCGGCAGTTCCTCGACGCCGATTTCGAACAGGAAGTCATTGGGAGTGGACGGCAGCGCACCATTGGCCAGCAGCGCGCCATTCTGCGCCGGCGCCGCCCAGCGGGCATTGATTTTGCGGTCGAGGACCGGATATTCCATCATCTGCCGCTGATCGGCATAAGCTTTCGCCACGCGCCGCGTCATGTCGCGCATACGCCGGAAATAGCCAGCGCGTTCGGTCACGCCGATCGCGCCGCGCGCATCGAGGACATTGAAGAGGTGGCTGCACTTCAGCACATAATCATACGAAGGGATGACCAACCCCGCTTCGAGCGCGCGCTTGCTCTCGCCCTCGTACACGTCGAAGGTTCGGCGCAGCCCCTCGACGTCGGCGACTTCAAAGTAGTAGATACAGTGTTCGACTTCGCTGCGGAACAGAATATCGCCGTAAACTAGATCATCCACCCAGTTGATTTGCCAGACAGCATCCTTGCCTTGCAGCGGCAGCGCGATGCGCTCCAAACCGTAGGTGATTTCAACCGAGACCGGCTCCAGTTCCAGACCGCCGGCCTGCTGGAAGTACGTGAACTGCGTAATCTCCTGCCCGTCCAGCCACACTTCCCAGCCCAACCCCCAGGCGCCCAGCGCCGGGCTTTCCCAGTTGTCTTCAACGAAGCGAATGTCGTGCTCGCGCTGGTTGATGCCGATCGCCTCCAGCGACTGGAGGTATAGCTCTTGAGGGTTACCCGGATCGGGCTTCAGGATCACCTGGTATTGATAGAAGTACTGCATCCGGTTGGGATTTTGGCCATACCGACCGTCGTCAGGACGAACGCTGGGTTCGACATAGGCGACGCGCCAGGGTTCGGGACCCAGGGCGCGGAGCAGCGTCGATGGGTTGCCGGTCCCCGCCCCGACCTGAATGTTATACGGCTGCCACAGCACACAGCCCTGCGCCGCCCAGAACTCGTTCAACTTCATGATGATCTGCTGGAAATCAAGTGGTTTGGTCATTCACACGCCCTGTGCGTTCTCCATGTCATGTCCGCGCAACCATGTTTGTTGCATCGACATGTCGCTCAAATCGGGGCTATTATACACGTTCGACCGTTCGCATTTGCGCCCACGTCCACCTGCCTCCCTGCCGTCGCAACTCCACTGACGCTACAGGGTTATATGATGTGATGAACCTGAGAAAACGACTCCTTCCACCTCAACGAGGTCTTAAACGTCTCTCCGACGCCGAGCTGGTCGTTCGTGCCCGCGACGGTGACAAAGAGGCGTTCGGCGTGTTGTACGAGCGCTACCTCACGAAGATCTATAACTACGTCTACTACCGGACCGGCAACCATCACGATGCCGAGGACGTGACGGCGCGGGTATTCTTCCGCGCCATGTCACACATTGAGCAGTATACCGAGCGCGGCGTGCCCTTTCAGGCGTGGCTGTACCGCATTGCCCACAATCTGGTGGCCAACTGGCACCGCGATCGAGGGCGTCGCAAGGTCATCCCGCTCGACGAATACATCTCCGCCAGTCTGCGCACCGATGCGCCGGACAAGAAGGCGGAGGAGGAAGAAGAACTGGATGCTTTGCGCACGGCGATTCGCCAGCTTCCGGAAGATCGGCAGCAGCTCCTGCTTCTCAAATTCGTCGAACGCCTGTCGAATGCCGAGATCGGCGAGATCATGGATCGTACTGAGGGGGCAGTGAAATCGCTCTATCACCGCACGCTGCTGTCCCTGCGTGAAACGCTGGAATCGAATCACCAAGGGTTGCTCAAAGAGTCGAGCGAGATAAAGGAAAGCTAGAACTGCGATGTCGTCCAACGTGAACTCCGAAAGCCATTTGCAGGACCTGCTCAGTGCGGTGACCGACGCCATCCTTGCGGACGATCGCGATCTCGATCGAATTGTCGACCGCTATGGGTTTTCCAGGCGCGAGATCGAAGGCACTCTCGACTTGATTCGCAGAATGCATGTCATCCTGGTAGGGGTTCGTCCCTCGCCAAGGTTTGCGCAGCGTTTGCGGGCCGAACTGCTCGGCGCGAGCCAGCGCGGTGTCATCCAGCGGGTGCGCTACCTGCCGCCGCGCGTCCAGATCGCCGCCGGGGTGGCGCTGCTAGCCGGGTTTATGTTTCTGTCGCGCAGGCGCCTCCGCCTTGAGGACGAGAATGAGGTCCACGTCGCCCCGGAACTGATGTAAGGCCACGATTTCGCCGCTCGGCACCCGGCGTCTGCCCGGTGCCGACCCTCTTGCATCGTGCCCGCAAAATCTGGTATAGTCTTCATTAGGTAGGAAAACCGAAACGAATCGACACGGAACTCTGCACAATTCTGTCGCAGGAGTGTATCTCCTGTTGACAGTCTGTGCGTTTTTTCGTTATAATGTACGTTTGCACTGTGGCAACTTGACCACCTCTTAATGATGGATGTACCTCATCTTTGCACCCTTTCTTATCCTCTCGTTACGGCACATGTCATAGAAAAAACATGTGGCTGCTTGTGATTCCGTACGGTTAGCGTGAGGAGCGTGTCCTTTTGGCGCGGATAACCCAGGTGAAGAACTATGCCCGCACGCCCGACGTGCAGGCGCTGCCCTCTTTGATCGAGGTGCAGTTGAATTCGTTCAAGTGGTTTCTGGAAGAAGGTCTCGCCGAGCTGTTCGACGAGATCAGCCCGATTGAGAGTTACAACGGCAGTCTGAAGCTGTACTTCCCCGGCAACAGTGCGGAGGCCCAGGAGTTTGGCCTGCGCTACTGGTTCGAGGAGCCCAAGTACAGCGAAGAGGTCTGCCTAGAACGCGACATGTCCTTTGCCGCCCCCCTCTATATCCGGGTGGCGCTGGTCAATCGCGAAGCGGGCGACGAGGTCGTTACCTCCGACATCTTCCTCGGCGACTTCCCATTGATGACGGAAAAAGGCACGTTCATTATCAATGGAACGGAGCGCGTCGTCGTCAGTCAGTTGATTCGCTCTCCGGGCGTGTATTTCGACGCGGACGAGGACCGGACCACCGGTCGCCTCCAGTCGAACTCCAAGCTGATCCCGGACCGTGGCGCGTGGATGGAATTCGAAACGCGCAAGAGCGATTATCTGACCATCAAGTTCAATCGCAAGCGCACCATCCCCGTCACGGTCCTGCTGCGTGCTATGGCAGCGATTACGGACGGGATGCCCGATGCGATTGCACCCATCAAGACCGGCAGCACCGAGGAAATCCTCGCACTGTACGCCGAGGTGGACAGCAATCCCGATCGGCCGTACATCCCTAACACGATCAAGATGGAACCGCAGTGGGACGAAAAGAAGCCGGTTTCGGAACAGGCTTTGATCGAGTTCTACCGCAAGATGCGCCCGGGCGACCCGCCAACGCTGGATAACGCCCGCGAGTATCTGACCAGCCAGCTCTTCGACCAGCGTCGTTACGATCTGGAGCGCGTTGGCCGTTACAAGCTGAACCAGCGCCTCAATCTGGATGGCATGATCCCGCGTACGATGCGCACCATCACCCGCGCTGACGTCGTCCGTCTGATCGAGCGCATGATCCTGATCAACAATGGCAAAATCGGCAAGGACGACATCGACCACCTGGGCAACCGCCGTGTCAAGACGGTCGGCGAGCTGCTTCAGAACAAGCTGCGCGTCGGCCTGCGCCGCACGGAACGCGTCGTCAAGGAACGCATGTCTATCCGCGAGTCGGACAACGTCACGCCGATCACGCTGGTCAACATCCGTCCGATCGTTGCCGCCATGCGCGAGTTCTTCGGTTCTTCGCAGCTCTCGCAGTTCATGGAACAGACCAACCCTCTGGCCGAGCTGACCCACAAGCGCACGCTTTCGGCGCTGGGCCCTGGCGGTCTGCGCCGTGACCGCGCCGGCTTCGACGTTCGCGACGTGCATCACAGCCACTACGGACGCATCTGCCCGATCGAAACGCCGGAAGGCCCGAACATCGGTCTGATCGGCCGTCTGGCCAGCTATGCCCGCGTCAACGAATACGGCTTCATCGAAACGCCCTACTACAGGGTCATCAAGTTCGTGCCGCCGACCGATCCAGAACTGATCGGCCGAATGGTTCGCGAAGACATCGAAAATACCGATGGCAAGACGATCGTCAGCGAAGGCGCGGTCGTCGACGAAAAGATCGCCAAGAAGCTGCGCGACGCCGGTATCGAACAGGTTCCCGTGCAACCCTTCGTCAGCAGCGACATGATCTACATGTCGGCCGACTCCGAAGACAACTATGTCATCGCTCAGGGCAACGCGCAGATTGGCTCGCGCCGCGAATTCATCAACGAGCGCGTCTCGGCCCGTCACAACCAGAAATTCCTGTCGGCTCCGGCCCAGCGCCTCGACTATATCGACATCGCGCCGCGCCAGATCGTCGGCATCAGCGCCGCGCTGATCCCCTTCCTGGAGCACGACGATGCCAACCGTGCGCTGATGGGTTCGAACATGCAGCGCCAGGCGGTCCCCCTGCTCCAGCCGGATGTGCCGATCGTCTCGACCGGCATGGAAAGCCAGGCGGCCAAGGACAGCGGTCAGGTACTCCTGTCCGACGTGGACGGCGAAGTGACGAGCGTTCAGAGCGATCGCATTGTCGTGCGCACGCCCAATGGCGACGAGCGCGTCTTCCGTCTGCGCAAGTACAACCGATCCAATCAGTCGACCTGCGTCGATCAGCGTCCGGTCGTTCAGAAGGGCCAGATGGTGCGTAAGGCCGACGTGCTGGCCGACAGCTCATCGACCCGCAATGGCAGCATTGCCCTCGGGCACGACGTGCTGGCGACTTTCCTGTGCTGGGATGGCGGCAACTACGAAGACGCGCTGCTCATCAGCGAGGATCTGCTGCGCCGCGACAAGTTCACTTCCATTCATATTGAGAAGCATGAAGTCGAAGCGCGCGATACCAAGCTGGGTCCGGAAGAGATCACCTACGACATTCCGAATGTCGGTGAAGACGCACTGAAGGATCTGGACGAGTTCGGCATCGTGCGCATTGGCGCCGAAGTCGGACCCAACGACATCCTGGTCGGAAAGATCACCCCGAAGGGCGAAAAGGAACTCAGCCCCGAGGAAAAACTGCTGCGCGCCATCTTCGGCGAGAAGGCCCGCGAGGTGAAAGACTCCTCGCTGCGCCTGCCGCATGGCGAAAAAGGCAAGGTGGTCGACGTCAAGACCTTCACCCGTGACGAACACCCCGATCTGCCCGCGGGCGTCGAGAAGATGGTCCGCGTCAGCGTCGCCCAGAAGCGCAAGCTGACCGTCGGCGACAAGATGGCCGGCCGTCACGGCAACAAGGGTGTCATCTCGCGAATTGTAGCCATCGAAGATATGCCTTTCCTCAACGATGGGCGCGCGGTGGAAATCATCCTCAACCCGACGGGTGTCCCTGGTCGTATGAACCTCGGCCAGGTCATGGAAGTCCATCTGGGCTGGGCAGCGGATCGCCTGGGCTTCCGCGCCGTAACGCCGGTGTTCGATGGCGCCAAGGAGAACGAGATCCAGTCCGAACTGGGCCGCGCCTGGATGATCGAACGCGCGTGGGCGGAGATCACCGACCGCGCCTGGGACTGGATGAAGGGCTTCGACGAAAATCTGGAACGGTGGGAAGACGACAACGAAGTCCGCCGCGAGTACATCAACGCCTGGCTGCAAGACAAACCGGACTACGACCTGAACGAAATCCTCCAGACCGAGGATATCATCCCGGCCCGCCGCGCCGTCATGCGCGAGTGGCTGGCGGAAAAGGGCTACAATCCGGACGACATCCTGTTGTTCGACACAACCGGCCTGTCGGTGGCGGAACGCAGCCGCCGCGATCGCAACGCCTACGATGTGTCGCTCCGCCTGTGGATCCAGTGGGCAGCGCCGGAGACGATCATTCCGGAAGACGCCAGCGGCCGCGAGCTGCTGAGCATCGCCGACCGCGTGATGTTCGAGACCGGCCAATCGGTCCCGGTCTATGGCAAGCACGTCCTGTTCGACGGCCGCACCGGCGACCGCTTCGACCAGTCGGTGACCGTGGGCATTATCCATATGCTCAAGCTGGCCCATCTCGTCGAGGACAAGGTCCATGCGCGCTCGACCGGCCCCTACAGCCTGGTCACGCAGCAGCCTCTCGGCGGCAAGGCTCAGTTTGGCGGTCAGCGCTTCGGCGAAATGGAAGTGTGGGCGCTGGAAGCCTATGGCGCAGCGTACACGCTTCAGGAAATGCTGACAGTCAAGTCGGACGATGTCCAGGGCCGCGTCAAGACCTACGAGGCGATCATCAAGGGCGAGCCGATTGAAGAGCCGGGCATCCCGACTTCCTTCCGTGTGCTGGTGAAGGAACTCCAGAGCCTCGGCCTGGCAGTCGAAGCCATCACGGACACCGGCGAGGTCATCCGCTTCGGCAAGGAAGACGAGAAGCAGCGGCAGCCAAGAGTCCCGACCGGCCTGCTCGGTCTGGGAGCCGGCGAAGACTAGCTCTCAGGGCAGGTCGTCACGGCGCAATAACGTCAATCAACACGAGGACGGCAGGCATCTGCCGTCCTCTTTGTTTCTGCGAGGGAATCATGAAGCTGCGCACGCTGCATGACTGGGCAGTCACCCCGAGGGAAGCCATTGCCATTCAGAAGCGGTTGGTCGGCGAACTCATTGACGATACGCCGCTCAACCTCGAAGCACTGCGCACCGTCGCGGGGGTCGACGTCAGTGTCCGACCCGATCCGCTTATCGGTGAGCCAGTGTCACGCGCCGCGGTGGTGGTGCTGAGCTTCCCGGACCTCCGCATCGTCGAGACATCGTTCGCACAGATGCCCACACCTTTCCCTTACATTCCAGGGTTACTCACTTTCCGCGAAGGCCCGGTTCTCGTCCAGGCCTTCGAAGCCCTCCAGCAGCCTGCTGACGTCTTCATCTTCGACGGAATGGGGCGGGCGCACCCGCGCCGCATGGGAATCGCCGCGCACATGGGCCTGTGGCTCGACGCGCCAACCATCGGCTGTGGCAAGACTCACCTGACCGGGCGCTACGATCCAGTCGGCCATGTGGCCGGCAGCCTGAGCTATCTCTATGACCGCGAGGAGATCCTTGGCGCGGTGCTGCGAACCCGCACCAACGTCAAGCCGGTGTACATCTCCGTCGGTCACCGTGCCGATCTGGCGACCTCACTGGAACTGACTCTGCGCTGCACGACCCGCTACCGCCTGCCGGAGCCGATCCGCGCAGCACACCACGCGGCGGGCGAACCGCCCACCTCGACGGAGTGACAGGGCAAATTACGAGACCGCCCATGCGTCGATCAGTTGTGCCAGATCCTGATAGATGCCATCGGGCGTGACGCCGCCGCGCGCCAGTCGATCGCCATCGGTCACGCCGGTCAACAGGAGCGCGGTGCGCATGCCGGCATTTACTGCGCCGACGATATCGGTCTCCAGACGGTCGCCGATCATCAGCGTGTTGGCCGGCAGCGTCCCAACCCGCTTGAGCGCCTGGGCGAACATCGGCAGGTGCGGCTTGCCGATCACCAGCGGCTCACGATCGGTCGCCGTCCTGAGCGCGGCGACAATGCTGCCCGCCCCAGGCGCAAAACCATCCGGCGTAGGAATGGATGCATCGTCGTTGGTGGCGATGAACGCCGCCCCGCCGCGAATGCAGAGGGCCGCGTCTCTGAGCTTGTCATAGGTCAGGCCCGGATCCAGGCCGACGACAACGACCTCAGCTTCCCGGTTGACCAGAGCGTATCCGGCTCCTTCCAGCATCATCCGAAGCCCGGAGCCACCGACCACGTTGATTCGCGTGCCCGGCGGATAGCGTTCAGCAAGCACGCCCAGGGTGGCCGCGCCAGATGTGATGACGTGCTGCTCGGTCACGCCCTCCACGCCCATCTTCGCCAGCTTCGCAACGTAATCGGCCGCGGTTTTGCTGCTGTTGTTGGTGGCCAGAACGTAGGGCAGCCGGCGCAGCGCCAGCAAATCGAAAAAGGCCTTCAGGCCAGGCAGCGGCTGGTCGACAAGCCACAAAACCCCATCCATATCGCAGACGACCGCGCCAATTGCGGACAGTTCGAGCGCCATGTTGTTCCCTTCTGGAAAGCGCCGTATGAGTTCAACGTCACGGCATTATAGCCTGACGGATGGTACAATCGCAGGCTGTGACCTGAACCCTGAACAACGGACGAGGCGTTCCATGATCCACCCCAGCACGTTCTCGATTGTCGCATATGAACCTGGCGAACAGGCTTGGGGTGTGGCGGTCGCCAGCAAGTTTCTGGCCGTTGGCGCGGTGGTCCCCTGGGCGCGTGCCGGAGCAGGCGCCGTCGCTACGCAGTCCTACGCCAAGATCAGCTTCGGCCCCGATGGCCTGGCGATGATGGCCGCCGGCAAGTCGGCGCAGGAGACGCTCGCTGCCCTCCTCGCCGCCGACCCCGGCCGCGAGCGCCGGCAGGTGGGCTTGGTGGATCGAAACGGTAACGCCGTCACTTTTACCGGCTCGGAGTGCTTCGACTGGCGTGGCGGTCTGGTCGGCGAGGGTTTCGCCTGCCAGGGCAACATCCTGGCCGGAGAGCAGGTCATTCAATCCATGGCCGACGCCTTCCGCAGCGCGCGCGGAGAACTGGCCGACCGACTGCTGGCGGCGCTCACGGCCGGTGACGATGCCGGCGGCGACAAACGCGGCAAGCAGGGTGCCGCCCTCCTGGTCGTGAAGCCAAACGGGGGTTACGGCGGCGACAATGATCGCTACCTCGACCTGCGCGTCGACGACGACCCGGAACCGGTCGTGCGCCTGGCCGATCTGGTCACCTCCCACAAACTCTTCTTCGGGCATCCCGATCCGAAGGATCGCCTGTCGATCACTGAGGATCTGGCGCGTGAGCTGCAAAGTCTCACGCAGCGCCTCGGCTACACGGCGCGTCATCCAGATGGCAAGTGGGATGAAGACGCCATTCGCGCCTTCGACGGGCTGGTCGGCAACGAGAATCTTGAAGAACGCTGGCGGACCGACGACCCGCACAGCATCGACCGCGTCGCCCTGGAGTATCTCCGCAAGCGCTTCCCGGCGCGGTGAGCCGTCGCATCACCACAGCGCCGCGTCGCGGGCAGTGGTTTGCTCTGGCCGCAGTGCTGCTGCTGGCCTTTGCGCTGAGGGTCGGCGCCCTCGTCTCTGAGGCGCCGCTCCACCCGGATGAGGCGCTGTTCGCCACCTTCGCACGGCATGCTGCGCTGAACGGCGACTGGCTGCTGCATGGCGAGCTTGATAAGCCGCCGCTGGCCATCTACGCCATCGCCCTGTCGATGCGCACTGTCGCCGCTCAGCCGCGCGACACGGTCCTCGACTTCACGGCCAGTCAGGGGGAAGCCGCGGCGCGACTGCCGGGACTATTCGCCAGCCTGATCACCGCTGCTTCGCTGTTTGCCGTTGGCCGCCGCTTGTACCGCAATAGCAACCGCGCCTTCTGGGCAGCCATGCTGTTCGCCCTATCACCGATAGCCATCGGGTACGGTACGTCGGCATTTACAGATGGAATGATGCTCTGTGCGGCATCGCTGGCGCTGCTGGCGGCGACAATGGGGCGCTGGACCTGGAGCGGAATCTGGTTTGGCGCGGCCTTTGCGGCAAAACAGCAGGCGCTCTTCCTGGCCCCATTGGTCGTCGGCCTGGGCTGGGCGACAGGACTCCTGACCCTGCGCGGCTTTCTGCGCTTCGGAGCCGCGTCTGCCGCAGGGCTGCTCCTTCTCATGGGCTGGGACGCCCTGCGCGGCCAGACCACCGGGATGCTGGCGCTGGCCGCCGCCAACAACGACGTCTCGCGGCTGATCCGCTCCGGCGAAGTCCTGCCGCGCCTCGCCCGCTGGCTGACGTTCGGTCTGTCGCTGCACGGATTGGGCATCGCCGCCCTGCTCCCCCTTTCCGTTGCGGCCGGCCGGTCTCTGGAGGAGCACCACCGCCTGATCGACCGACTGCTGCTCCTCTTCATCGTCGTCTACGCAGCAGCCCACTGGCTAGCAGCCTTCAACACTTACGAGCGCTATGCTCTGCCCCTGCTTCTGCCGTCGTGCCTGATTCTGTCACGCGGTCCTGCCCGGCTCAGCCTACGAATCAGAGCCAGCACCGTATCTCTGCGGGTGCATACGACGATCGCCCTGGGTGCGGTGACGGCATTCATCGTTTGTGGAAGCCTCGAAGCGGCTTCTGGCGGCCGGAGTCTTTTTTCATCCGATGGACGAACGGGCACAGCAGGGATCGAGGAAGCAGCGACCTACTTGAACGAGAAGCCGGTCGCGACGGTCATCTATGATCGGTGGTTTGGCTGGGAGCTTGGGTTTTATCTGGGGGAATGGACGGACAAGCGTCGCGTGTATTATCCAACGCCAGACACCCTCGCGCGTGGCGCAGCGGCTTTGATAGAAGTTGCACCGCGATACTTCCTTGCGCCGGCACAGACGCCCATGACGCTGTGGCTTGAAGCGCTGGAAGTCGAAGGGTTCTCCGTTGTAGAGGAGGCACGCTTCGATCAGATCGTCATCTACCGTCTCGAACCGCCAGGCCAATAGGCAGGGATGCGCCCATTTGTTGCAGAGTCTGACCGGCACGCAGAGCAGCGGCTGTGCGCAATACGACTCGCGCTGCGCACAGCCGCCTCATCGCAGGATAAGTGGCAGCCTGCTTATCCGCCGTCCCCCTCGCCCACCGGAATTACGAGTACCTGATCGACAATGATCAGCGCGCGGTCGGTGATTTCCGGGTTGGCGAGAAGCAGCGCATCCACCGTCGTACCGCAGGTGAGCGCGATGGCGCTCAGTGTATCGCCAACCTTCACCAGCCACGTCTCCGGGCAGCGGCCAACGGTGCCTGGCGTGGCTGCCGGCGTAGCGGTAGCCGTAGGCGTGACGGCATCGGTGGGCGTCTCGGTGCTTTCCGGCGCCGACTCGTTTGGCACGATCAAGAAGCGAAGCTGCTGCCCGTTCTCATAGGTGATGAACAGGCGATCAAAGAAGCCCTCGTAGCTCGTCGCGGTTTCCAGCGCGTCAAAGTAGGCCTGCTCCTGCTGCATAATGGCCTCGTCGTCGCAGGCAAGCTCCGTGTGAACGATGGAAGTCAACGAAATGCTGCCATCAGACGTCCGGAAGTTGGCGCTGTAGTCGTTGCAGCCACCCTCGCCGCCAAGCCGTGTCTCGGTTGCGAAGGTCAGCGTCACCTCGCCGTCTTCGACCACCTCCGTCTGGTTGTCCGGGTCGCCGTACGAGACCAGCCGCCACTGCGAGCCGACAAGGATATCCGCGTTCACATTGGCCGAAACGAAACGGAGCTGCTGATCCTCTCCTGACCACAATGTCAGAGAGTCGCCCATCCTCTCAAAACGGGTGACGGAACCCAGGGAGTCCAGGTAGGTCTGTTCCTGCTGCGTCACGTCGGTGTTTGTGCAGGCAGCCGCGGTCGCGACAATCTCGCCGAAGGTGATGCTGTCCTGATCGATCGTGTAACTGCCACTGTACGAGTTGCACCCAGCAAAGCCTTCCATTTGATCCTCAAGAGGGAAGCTGAGCAGGATTGCGCTGTCCTCCAGGATATCCATCTGGTCGTTGGGTGGACCGTACGAGACCAGGCGCCACTGCGTGCCCAGCAGGCTGTCCGTATCATCCTGCTGCGCAAACGCTGCACCGCCCAGAGCCAGCAAAATCGCTGCAACCGCCATCATCGCCAAACGTGTGAGTTTCATAACCGACATCTCCTTCGTCTGAACAACGCTAACTGGCGTAAGCGTCCGTCGTAGGGGATGGGATGCCAACTCGTTCGACCTGTTGTGTCAGCCGATGACGCTGCGCGCAGGAGATTCAAGCACTCAGCACAGAGGCCAGCCATCTAGGGGAACGAGACGGGGCACGTCGAGATTACGCCTGGAGCAACCCTATTCCGCCTGTTGTGGGATGTCAATCCCCCAGGGGTCGGAGATGCATCAGGCGGAACGGCCTGGGTAACCTGGCCAGCAGGCGAACGAACAGCGCATTGACCAAACGACAATGCTTCTGATCATGTCATATCTGGGGGTGAAGATACACGCGGAAGCCGCGTCGACTGCAAGGGAGCAGGCGAGCTAGTTGACCACTCGCCCCGCGTTCAGCAGTTCCTGAACCACCGTGACCAGACTGCTCGCGACGTAAGGCTTGGTCAGATACCGGTCTGCCCCCGCATTCAAGGCGGCGCGTATCTGCTCGGGGTCGATCAACGCGGACAGCATCAGGACCGGAAGACCATCGAATTCGCTTAGGCCACGTATCTCATGCAGCAGCTCGACACCACTGATCTCGGGCATCATGATGTCCAGAACGACGAGATCGGGCGGCGTTCCATCATACAGTAACTGGCGCGCGTCGGGGACGCTCAATGCGGTTAGAACATCGACCCCGGTGCGCGCGAGCAGGATTCGAACGAGCTGGAGCAGATCGGGATCATCATCGACGACTAGAACACGTTTTTTCTCAACCGCCACCATCAACCTCGTATTGCTGCGACGAACAGGAACCAGCGGCATATCTACAATTCTAACCAAATTGTAGCGCAGTCTCAACGGAATTTGAATCAATTCTAAATCGGCTTTGCATTGCGCATCTCTCCCAAGAGGTGTATCCTCACATTCAGGTTTTGTTCGTTAGGAGTATGTTACATTGCCTACGATTTGGCTTCGATTGCAGCGAGGAGTCGGCATCGTTCTGCTCTTGATGTTGGCGGGCTGTTTCCGTCCCGCCGGCGACTCTGTGCAACCGACGGTTCAGAGCGATGCATCATCGGGCGACGTGTCGACGAGCAGCGGCGCAGCCGATCTTCCGCCGATCACGCTCATTGCGCCGCCAACGGCGCAACCCGACGGCTCCAACGGTGCGGAGCCCGCGATGACTCTGGTCACGCTTGCGCCGGCCACATCGACGCCAGTTCCCTTGACGGCGCCGAACGTTCCGACCATCACCCTTCAAGTCATTACGCCTGGCATGTCGCTGGGATTGTTCACACCAGATGCCACCTCCCTGCCAACCCGGACGCCTGTCCCTGGTGGCCCGGAATCGACCAACGAAGCCTTCGCGGCGGCCGAAGCTTCGGAAGAGGCCGTCCTGGCCATCAGCGAAGACGGTTGCACCTACACCGTGCAGGCCGGTGACAGCCTGTATTCCATCGCCGTCAGCCAGAACACGACCGTGAATCGCCTTCTCCTGGCCAATCCTGACCTGGAAGGCGATCCGCCGGTGCTGCAAATCGACCAGGAGCTTGAGCTTCCGGCCTGCATCCCCGGTCTGCTCGAAGAAGAGACCGACGAGCCGGATGCGCAGGTCGAAGAACCGCGCGATCTGCCTGAAGGCGCGCAGCTTTATACCGTGCAGTCAGGTGACGTACTTGGCTCCATTGCGTCCCGCTTCGGTGTGACCGTCCGCGCGATCGTGGAAGCCAACGAGATGGACAACCCCGACTCCCTGAGCATCGGCCAGGAACTGATCATCCCTGCCCCAGCGAGCTAACCCCCCGGCAGCGCTTCCCAGATGGTGAGGTCATCGAACCAGATTTCGACCTCACCATCGGTGACCGCGGCGCTCAGCCCGGCGTAGCCGCTTTTGTAGCGGCTGTCCGTGATCTCTGCGACGAACTCCCCGTTCACAACCAGCGCCAGGTAATCGTCCAGGCAGATGATGCGCACCCGGTTAATCGCCTTGTCCTGGCGAATGGCCGCCGACGCCCGCCACGGGATAAGGGCGTTAATCTCGTCACCCGCGCCGCGCCGTATGGTGTACTGCCCATCGCCGCTGATCAGAAAGTAGTATCCGTTTCCATCATTGGTCGGCGAAGCGCGACACATTAGTCCATACGCATTATCGCGGTAGTCGCTCAACTGAGTCGTCTCGACCTCGATGACGACGTTCTGATGCCGCGTTTCGTTCAACACCCACATGATGCTGTTGTCCCAGGCGCGCGCCCGGTATGCGCCGTCAATCACTTCGAAGGCGACGCGCTGGTCGGCGTTCACATAGTTCTCCCAGGCATCGAGCTCGGTGAAATCCTCGCGGAGCAGCGTTTCGCCCAGGGCAACCTGGGTCGAGGGCGTCGCCTGGCACCCGACTGCCAAACCGCCTGCTCCCAGGAGAAGCAAAATCATGACCTGCCGCATGCTGCGCCTGGCCATCGATCGCGGCAAAAATCCCATTTTCATCTCGCTCACATTCCGTTCCGGATGCAGTCGCACCCGCCCACTCTCGCTGTTGCCGTGCGCCCGCTTCGTTGTATAATCGCAGTTGAGACAAAAAGTTAGATGTTGGATAAGCAGGGGCGCAGAATTCCCATGATAGAGGTTGTTATCGATACGATTCGCGTCAGCTTGATGTCGCAGTACCGCGTCGTCATCCTCAAGGACATCAACAGCGACCGTTATCTGCCGATCTGGATTGGTCCCTGTGAAGCGGATGCCATTACGATGGAGCTCCAGGACGTCACGCCCCAGCGCCCACTCACGCACGATCTGCTGAAATCAATGATCCAGGAACTTGATGGGCGCGTCGTGCACATCTTCATCAGCGATCTCCGCCAGGACGTCTATTATGCACGAGTCGTCATCGACGTGAACGGCAAACAAATCGATGTCGATGCGCGGCCGAGCGATGCGATTGCGTTGGCGGTACGGGCCAAAGTGCCGATCTTCGTCTCTGAACTCGTCATGGAACGGCACGCGGTGCAGCCGGAAGATGATGTCGAGCAGATTCTGGGCGAAGAGAAGCACGAAGTCGACGAAGAGAAACTGAGCGCCTTCAAAGATTTCGTCAACTCGCTCGACCTGGACGACCTGGACGACGAAGAAGAATAACCGGGTCTGCTCACCAGGAAGCAGACCTTTCAGGATCGGCGCACCCCGTGAGATGCTTCACGTGGGTGACTTCGTTTCGTTACGGCGTCTGATGAATTCACTCGACGCCGCTTTTTTTCTCTGGATGGCGGGCGAGACATGACAACCAATCGACAGCAGCCCCTTGGCGATGGGTTGGCTCCCTTCAGCCAGGAAGCTGAGCAGGCGGTCATCGGCGCTGTTCTGGTCAACAGTGATGTGTTTCTCGCGCTAGCCTCGTTTCTGAACAGCGAAGATTTTTACTTCGTGCGTCACGGCAGCATCTGGGACGCACTGCGCCGCATCAGCGACCGGAATGACCGAATCGACTTCGTGACGCTGGTCGAAGAACTGCGCGCGTTCAACGTGCTGGACGAGGTCGGCGGAACAGCCTATCTGCTCTCTCTGGCCAACAATACGCCCAGCGCCTACCATGCTGAATCCTATGGGCGACTGGTGGAGCGCGCAGCCATCCGCCGCCGTCTGCTCGCCGCCGCCGACGAAATCAAGGACATCGCCCGCGACGAGCAGCTCACGACCGAAAAAGTGATCACCGAGGCGGAGAGCCGCCTCTTCTCAGTGACGGAACGCGGCTCCCACCGCGAGATCATCCCTATGTCCGAAGCCATCAACAGCTACTTCGGACGCATGGAGTATCTCTACCAGCATCCCGACGAACCGCTCGGTCTGCCGACCGGCTTTCGCGATCTGGACAAAATGCTCGGGGGCCTGCAGCGCAGCGACCTGCTGATCTTCGCCGGCCGCCCGGGCATGGGCAAGACCAGCTTCCTGCTCTCGATGGCTTTGAACTCCGCGCGTGATTACAATGCGCGAGTGCTGATCTTCACGATGGAAATGGGTCATGACCAGATCGTCCAGCGCCTCCTGTCGATGGAGACCGGCATCAACACCCAGAAGATGCGCACGGGCCAGTTCACGCCTCAAGAATGGTCCAAGTTCGTCCATGCCACCGGGCAATTGGGCAAGCTGATGGTCTTTATCGACGACAGCCCTGCCCTGACGCCCATTCAGATGCGCACCAAATGCCGCCGCGTGGCCCATGAGTACGGTCTGGACCTCGTCATTCTGGACTACATTCAACTCATGGGCAGCGGCGGCGTCTATGAGAACAACCGCGTGCAGGAGATCAGCTACATCAGCCGCCACATCAAGGAAATTGCCCGAGAACTCAACGTGCCGGTGTTCACAGCAGCACAGCTTTCGCGCGCCGTCGAGCAGCGTCAGGATAAGCGCCCGCAGCTTTCCGACCTACGCGAGAGCGGCAGTCTCGAACAGGATGCCGACATCGTCGCCTTCCTGTATCGCGACGCCATTTACAACGAGGCCAGCGAAACACCCAACAAAGCGGACATCATCATTGCCAAACACCGCAATGGCCCTACCGGTACCATCAGTCTGTACTTCGAGAATTCCCTCACCCGGTTCTCGGATTACCGCACCCAAACTATCGACATGAGCCAGCGCAGCTAGGGCCGGGGATCTCGCGACATACATGAACAATCCGTTTCAAGGCTTTCAGCCCCAGACCGCGTCAACCTTTCCGTTGTACGAGTCTATCATCCTTGAACTGCTGCCCCAGATCGATGATCTCGCAGAACTGAAGGTGACGCTCTTCGCCCTCTGGGCCATTCGTCAGCGCGAGGGATCGGCACGCTACATGCTGATACGCGACATTGCCGCCCATCCCGCACTCTTCGCCAGCCTGGGCGAACCTCCCGCCGAGGCAGCCCAGGCCGCCCTGAGGCGCGCTCACGCTCGCGGAACCTTGCTCTGCGAGTCCGTCAGGCTCCAGGGCGGTGAAGAGATGATCACGTTCATCAACGACGACGCGGGACGAGTCGCCGCTGAGCAGTTGCGATCAGGCAACTGGCTGCAGGTCACCGGCGAGCATCCTGTCGAGATCCTGCCGCCAAGGCCAAGCATCTATCGTCTGTACGAGCAGAACATCGGCGCATTGACGCCGATGATCCGGGACGAGCTACTGGCAGCGCAGCAGGATTTCCCCGCGGTGTGGATAGAGGAAGCAATGCGGCTCGCCGTGGCGAACAACAAACGGAACTGGCGCTACGTTCGAGCCATTCTCGACCGCTGGCAGAAGGAAGGAAAGGAAAATGAGGCCTCTGCGCGATCTACTGCCGAAGGGGACGAGCGAATCTGGCGCAGCCTCTCCGACTTCCTCATCAAGTGAGGCAGCGGGAGGCCCATGCCCGCTCTGTGGCGTAACGCCGTCCCTCTGTGACGGAATGGGCTTTGTACGCATCGAGGTCCCCATCGATCATCCGCAGTTCGGCAAACCGGTTCGCTGCCCGAACTATCGCGCCGCCGACGATACGGCACGGATCGAGAGACTGCGCGAACTGAGCAACCTCGACACCTACCACTCCCTTCGGTTCGACAACTTTCTGACCGCCTTGCCGGGACTGACCCCGGCCCAAAACAGTTCTCTGGACTCCGCCTGGAATCGCGCGTTCAATTACGCTCAGGCGCCGGAGGGATGGCTGCTCCTGGTGGGCGGCGTGGGCTGTGGCAAGACGCACCTGGCCGCCGCCATCGGGCATGAACGCGTTCGACGCGGCGACACCGTCCTGTTCGTCACCACGCCCGATCTGCTGGATCATCTGCGCAGCACCTATGGTCCCACTTCTGAAGTGGGCTACGACGAACTCTTCGACCGTTTGCGCGACGCACCGCTGCTCATCCTGGATGACCTGGGTGCGGAAAATCCCAGCCCCTGGGCGCGCGAGAAGCTGTACCAGTTGATCAACCATCGGTACAGCCTGGCGCTGCCGACCGTCATCACGACCAACAGTACGCTCGATCAGATGGATCCGCGGTTGCGCAGCCGCATGACCGATGTCAGTCTGGTCGGTCAGGTCAATATCTCCGCGCCGGATTATCGCAACGTTCAGAGCAGTGGACGCGAACCGGTCTCTGACCTGATGATTTACGCGTCGATGCGCTTCGACAATTTCGATACCCGCACCAACGCTTCGCCCGATGAACAGCGCAGCCTGACCGAAACGCTCGTCGCAGCACGCAGCTACGCCCAACAGCCGAAAAAATGGCTGGTACTACTGGGAGGCAGTGCTTCCGGCAAGACGCATCTCGCGGCGGCGATCGGCAACGCGGTCAAGGAAAACGGCGGTGAGGTCGTCTTCGTCACCGTCCCTGACCTGCTGGACAAGCTCCGGCAGTCCTTCGGGTCTTCGGGCAGCAATCAGTACGATGCCATCTTCAGCGCGGTACGAGATACCCGACTGCTGATCCTGGACGATCTCGGCACTCAGAATGCCACCCCCTGGGCGCGCGAAAAGCTGTTCCAGATCCTCAACTATCGCTATGTCGCGGCCCGGCCAACCGTCATCACGATTCACCTGCATGAGTGGGATCAGATCGACCAGCGCATTGCCACCCGGATTAAAGATAACCAGCGCTGCGATATGCACCCCCTTCAGGTACGCGACTATCCCAGCCGCCGGGCCAATCGAAAAGCGTAGGCGCGATGAGTTCTCGCAGTCTGGCCACCCCCGACATCACCGCGTACGAACGCCGTCATCGACAGGCCACTCATGATTTGATTTTCAGGAGCTATCGTGTCCACAGCCATCTGGACTGGCAAGAGTCTGAAGCCTGGCTGGAGAGTAACGACCATCCAGCCCGGCTGGCCTGGATCGGCGATCGGCTCGTCGGGGTCATGGCGGCCTCCGCGCCGCTCAACGGCGCTTGCTGGCTGCGCCTGGTGGTGGTGAGCGACTTCGGCGACGCGGGCCGAATCATTGCAGCGCTGTGGCAGACCATGAAAGAGCACCTGCGCGAGCGAGGGGTGCGCACGGTCGCCGTGCTGGTCAGCCGGGACTGGTTGCTGTCATATCTGCGCGCCCTGACCTTTCGGCCAGAAGAAAATATCGTGACCCTGGAGCGCGACCGGCAGCCTCTCCCGCCACAGGTTCAAGCGGACAGCTTTATCCTGCGCCTCATCTATCCGCACGAAATCGACGCGCTCACCGCAGTCGATCATACTGCGTTCGACCCGCCCTGGCAAATGGAAAAGACGGACATCCGACAGGCAGAGAAGATCTCTTCAGTTGCCACAGCCGCCTTGTGCGACGGCGAAATCATCGGCTACTCACTCTACACCGTCTACATCGATGGAGCGCATCTCGCGCGACTGGCCGTCATGCCCAGAGCGCAGGGGCGGGGTATCGCTAGCGCACTTCTTGCCGACGCCCTGCACCGCTTCGCAAGGCGGAGCATTTTTACCATGACCGTGAATACTCAGGCATCCAACATCCGTTCACTGCGGCTCTACGAGCGATTTGGATTCGTCCGCAATGGATATGATCTGCCTGTGTGGGTGTACGATCTGAACTGATGGTGGGAGCTCTCGGCCGGCTCACTGAAGACCGAGCAAGGCATCTCGATAAACGCCGGCCTCCTGGTTCGTCAGCCCGGCGTTTAATTGCAGCATCAGGTTCTCGTGAAAATAGGTGTACACGACATCCCGCCGGGTCTCGTCATCATTGCGCAGTTCGGCAATATACGCTTCCCACTCGGCACGCTGGGCCTGGCTATCGAAGACAATGACCTGACCGCCCGCCGGGGCAATACGCGGAATTTCAAAAACCCAGCGATCCTTGAGCCCGGTTGGTCCCTCGCGGGTGATGGAGAGGTTTTGTTCCAGACCGCCGATGGGCAGTCCCGCGCGGGCGAAAGCGGTGAAGACATCCTGCACGCTGAAGCGGTCGAACGGGATAGGGGTTGGCGTCGGCTGTGGATTCAGCGCTTCGCACGCCGCAAAGGTAATTGCGATCACAAGGAGCACAAGGTATCGTTTGAGCATTTCGGAGACTCCTGGCTTGGCGCTGCCAACCGTTCTTCCCAACAAAAGTGGGCAAAGACCAACATGACTGTAATATATCACGACGAAGATGGCGATCTGAACGTCCTGTCGGGCAAGAGTGTAGCAATCATCGGTTACGGCAATATGGGCCGGCCGGTCGCGCTGAACCTTCGAGACAGCGGCGTCTCGGTGCTGGTCAGCGAACCGCGCGAGGAAAAACGTGACCACGCCGTACGCGAAGGCTTCGAACTCTTCCCGATTCGGGATGCGGTTGAAAGCGCGGACATCATCATGCCGCTGCTGCGCGACGAGGAAATGGCGCGCATCTACATCGAGTCTGTGTCCCCTTGGTTACACCGCGGGCACACCCTCATCTTCAGCAGCGCCTACAACCTGACCTATGGGCTGATCGAAGCGCCTCCCTTTGTCGACGTCGGGCTGGTCTCGGCGAGGACCTTTGGTGCGGCCGTCCGCGAGCGCTTCCTGACCGGCGAAGGTTATGCCAGTTTTGTTGCCGTCGCCCAGGAGGCGTCACGCAACGCCTGGGAGGTCGTTCTCGCCGTGGCCAAGGGCATGGGCGCCCTGCTCGGCGGCGCCGTCGAAGTCGGATTCGAGCAGGAAACCGAACTGGACCTGTTCCTTCAGCAGGCAGTGCTCCCCCTCTTTCATCGCGCTGTCATCACCGCTGCAGAGCTCCTCCTCGAAGCGGGCTATTCCCCCGAAGCGGTCTTTACCGAGCTTTATCTTTCCGGCGAGACTGCCGACTATCTGCGCATCGCGTCGCAGTACGGCCTATTGAGCGCGCTGGAGGGCCAGGGGCTACCGGCACAGTACGGCATGCTCAGCCGCTACGAACGCCTGGGGACACTGCAAATTGAGCGTCTGATGGAGACATCGCTGCGAGAAATTCGCGACCGCAAGTTTGCGGAGGAATGGTCAAAGGAATACCAGGCCGACTATCCGCGTCTGCGCAACATGATGCGTCAGCGACGGGAAATGGACTTGTGGGAGCTGGAGAAGCAGACGCTGGAGCTGCTGCGACCCGAGTTCGACTGACTTGGATCGGATGTCCAGAAGAGCCGCAAAAACACAACGGGACAGATCGTCGGATCTGCCCCGTTCTGCATCTTATCTACCCATTCATCGATGGGGTGCGGGTTACATGCCGCTGGCGACGCGAATGACGCGGCCGCTGGCGGGCGCGCCAAACGCAGAGTCAACGGTCACGAGGAAGTTGCCATCAGCATCCATGGCGAAGCCATACGGGAAGTTGAGTCCCTCGGCTACCGCCATCAGACCATCTTCGCTCACGTGGACAATACGGCCGCTCGCCGGGATATAACCCGTGTCGCCAAAACCGCCGGCCATCTCCACAGCGTAGAGCGTGCCATCGGCAGTCACCAGGATGTCCGTCACCAGGGTCAGACCCTCAAATGTACGCGCAAGCGTACCATCGGGCGTGTAGTGCTCGATGCGGGCGCTGCCGGGCTCAAAGGGGAAGCCGGAGAGAAAACCGACGTAGATAGTACCATCCGGCGCGACGGCAACGGCCGTCGGGACCGACTGAGAGGCGTTGTCAGCGGCAGGCCACGCAGCGAACAGCTGGAGACCGTCCGCCTCCGTCCAGGTCAGAAGCGAGTTGCCGCTGGCATCGATGATGTAGACCTTGCCCTCAGCGTCGACGGCGATGTCCGCCGGGTTCGATACCAGTTCTTCGGCCTGGTCGGGGTTGTTGGCCTCTTCCGATGCGCCAATGTCGACGGACTGGAGGACTTCGCCAGTCTCAGCGCTGATCTGCGCCAGCGACTCGACGAGCTTGCCCTCGAACGGGCTTTCCGCGGGACCCATACCGAGAACCAGCCAGTAAGGTCTTCGGTGATGTACACAGCGGTTGGGCCTTCGATCTGGCCAAGCCGGCGTCCATGCTCACCAGTTCAGGCACGATAACCGCGGTTTCGCCGTCGGCGGTGACCGCGCTGACCTGCCCGGTCAGGCCACCCGCGGCCGGGCCAAAGGGTCCTTGGACCTCGCTATCGCCACCGGCGCCTGCTTCGGCAATGTAAAGTGTTCCATCCGCCGCGAGGAAAACATTACGAGGGTTGTTCAGCCCAGTGGCCACAACATCCTCATCCTGAGCCACGGCCGCACCCGTCATGATGCCAAGAACAAGCATCAGAATCAGCAATTTACGGTACATTGTTTTCTCCTTGAGAGCAGTTCAAACAGAGCATGTCTCATGCGCTAATTAGCATATCGAAATGTGTCTGGCGCACTCATGAGAAAACAGTGAGAAACCGGACCCGCGTCCGCTTAAGTCGGTTTGTCGCCGTCCGTCTCCGGCTGGATAATTCCCGGCACATTGACAGGGAAGCGCATCACCCGAAACACCTCGGCATATTCGACGCCAACCTCCTTGCCGGCCTCTTTGTCCCAGGAACGCACCATGTCGACCACGCTCTCGTCCAACTGTGACCGATGCCGCAGGAGCGCCTGAATCTTGCGGTCGGCGTAGTCCGTGATATCGACGGCGATGTTTGGCTTCGGTGTCAGATTGAAATACAGTTCGGTGACGTGGTGCGGCTCAAGGGCTTCAGCCAGCAATTCACTAAAGATCGGCCGTGTTTCCGCACTTGGGAACACCGCGTAGAGCGCCGCTTCTCCGGATGCACGATGATCCGGGTGGTTGATATAGTCGAACTGCTCATTTTCAACCAGAATAGTCGTCGGATCCATGATGACGACGCGGTCCGGCTTCAATTCGCGAATGAGGCGCGTGAGCTGTCGACGAAGTTCCATCGTGGGCTCCAGCGTCCCATCCGCAAAGCCGAGAAAGCGCACATCGTGCACGCCGGCCATTTCGGCGGCCTCGCGCTGTTCCTGCTGGCGCTGCTTGATTAGATCCGCCGGCCTGACGTTGGGGTCGTTGCTGCCGGCCGCCCCATCGGTCACGATACAATAGGTCACCGTTGCCCCATGATCCGTCCAACGGGCGACGCTTCCTGCGGCGCCAAACTCGATGTCGTCGGGATGCGCAACAATCACAAGAATACGAAGAGGCTTTTCGGCATCGACTTCCAGCTTGATCGGCATTTTGAGCTCAACCTACCTTTTCCACATCGGGAAAGCGCTTCAGGACTTCGAAAAACAGATCACGATACCGGTTCGCTTCTTTTGGCGTCTCCGCTTCAAAGCGAGACTCAGGACGGGTTCCGTGTTGCTCGCGCGGAGCACCCCCATCCGCGACTGAAGCGAACGCGCAGGCCATCGACGCTGACGATTTCCCCCTGCCCTTCCAGGGCCTCGCGCGCAGCCTCAATCACCTTGGCCTTCTGATCCTCCGGGACAGTGTGGGCGGTACTCCGGCGTGCTGTGCAACGTCGGGATCTGGGCATTCAGTGAGGACAGTGGAAGCTGCGCCATACCCAGCAGCCGCAGCAGCAGTCCAGCCGCGTAGTAAGCGTCGTCGAACCCATAGTAGTTCTCCGCCAGGAACAAATGTCCGCTCGCCTCGCCACCGATCAGCGCGCCGGTCTCGACCATCTTCGCTTTGACCAGCGAATGGCCGCTCGCCCACATGACCGGTACTCCACCCGCACGCGCCACTTCGTCGAACAGTACCTGACTGGTCAGCACGTCGGCAATTACGGACGCGCCAGGGTTGCGCGTGAGCATATCACGCGCCAGCAGCGTCAGTGCCCGATCGGCGAGACAATCTCACCCTGCTCGTCGACCACGCCGAGACGATCGGCATCGCCATCAAACGCGATTCCCAGATCGGCACCAACGTCGCGCACTTTTTCCGACAGTGCACGCATATTTTCGGCTTCCTGCGGGTCCGGCTGATGGTTCGGGTAACTTCCATCCAGATCGCAGAAGATCTCGGTGACGCGGTGCCCCCACGCCCGCAGGATGCGCGGACCGAAATAGCCACCTGTACCATTTCCAGCATCGATAACCACATGCAGAGGGCGCATACGGAGTCTAGGGACAACATCAACCAGGTAATCGACCAGGGCGGACTCTTTGACCTTGACTTGACCGATATCGCCGTCGAAATCCTCCGTCTGGATCAACTGGCGCAGCGCCTGAATCGCGTCACCATAAAGATTGCGCGCGCCAACGCACAGCTTGAAACCGTTCTGATCCGGCGAGAGGTGGCTGCCGGTGACCATTACGCCACCGGCATTGTCCTCGCGCACCGCGTACCAGTAGACCAGCGGTGTCGAGGCCAGGCCGATACTCAGCACGTCACAGCCGCTTGCCATCAGGCCTTCAACCAGGGCTTGCTTCAACGACTGCGAAGAGTTGCGATTGTCACGTCCGACGATGACGCGCCGCTTACCCTCTACGCGAAACAGATAAGTTCCGAACGCCGCCCAATGGCGAAAGCAACCGCGGTATCCAGCGGAGCATTGTCGCCATCTGCGCGTCCACGAATGTCATATTTCTTGAATAAGTTTGGGTCCAAATCTGCCATTGATACACTCACTGTCTACTTCGGGCTGGTTGTCTAGCCCTGGGGATCGATGATGATGACCTGCTGCTTCACAAAAGCACGCACACCATCGTTCAAATCCTGGTGCACGTGGGTTCCCGGTCCGACCTGGGCACGTTCGCCCACTTTGACGCCAGGCATCGTCATGACATCCACCGCCAGAAAAGCGCCCTGCCCGACGATCGCGCCGAGCTTGTCCCGCCCCGTATTCACCTTGTTCCCTTTGACGCAGCTGGGAACAGGCTCGCGGTCGATACGCAGATTCGCTGTTGTGCAGCCCGCCGAGAAGTTGACATAAGGGGCGAATACGCTGTCCAGCACGCGACAGGCGTGCATATCACAGTGATCGGCGACATAGCTGCGCGCAACCTCGGTTGTGAAGCCCACATTGCAGTGATCCAGGACCATGGAATTGCGCACCAGCGAGTTGTTGCCAACGATGGTATGGGCGCCGATGTAGGCGGGCCCGACCACGGCTGCACCAAGGAAACACCTTAGCGCCTTCGCTGATGTAGACGTTGCCCACCGGGGTCGCCGTCTTGGCGATGAAGGCGTTCTCCGCCACCACCTGACCGTCGATCTGTCCCAGGAAGTAGTTCATGATGTCGAGCACGTGCCAGGGGAACTTCAGCGCGTTCCAGGGTCCACGATGGGGTACAACCCGGTACGTCTGCTTCTTCATAAGCACATCCATCGCGCGCTCGTAATGATCATCGGTGGGAGATCTCGCGCATATTCTGCGCGCACCGCCTCGAAGAGATCGGTCGCGCTGGAATGGATGTGGGCGACGATATTGACGAGATTGCTGGGGCGATTCTCCGCACCAGGCTTCTCGACAATGCCGGTGATGCGTCCGTCGCCAGTGACGATCAGGTAGCCGCCGGGGAAGTAATCCTCGCGCTCGTAGCCAGCAAGGTATGTCGAGGTCAGGTTGGCAGCGAAGGCGGCCAGAATATCGCGGTGAAGCTGGTCATCAACCACGTCGTGCACTTGTACCACGTAGATCGGCCGGTCTGCGTCGATGCACCCCGGCCGCTTGCAGCAAAGCGTCGCCCATCCCTTTTGGATTGGTTTGCACTGCAACTGTCGTGCTGATTTCGCCAATTGAGTGGGCCAGGGCACGAAATATCCTGCTCGCTATCCGGATTGGCGACGATCACCGCTTCGCGAAGGCCCAAATCGGCAAAACGACGAAGCTGGCGGAAGTAGGGGTTCAGACCCAAACCAGATCAGGGATTTCTCTCGCAGAGGCCACATCCGTGACGAGGCGCCGCCAGCGAGGATGATCAGCAGTGGCATTTCCGCCATCTCGATTCGTCCTTTGAAGTGGTGGTTCGAGCGTCATCGTTGACGCCGCATAGGCTGGGCGTATTTTAGCGCAACGTTGTCGGAGAAACACCCACTGCGATCGCCTCTCAGACTGAGCAAGCGAATGGATTCATTGGACTTATTCGGTTCTATTTACAGCCTCGCGCGACGGCTAACCTAAGAAAGGTCAACCAAAGCAGTGATTTGTATGGAGTACATGATGACAATAAACGGCAATCACGTCAACAACGTGCCTGCGAATGGCGATGCCGAGACTGGAACGGCCACTGTCAAGCGTGGGCTGGCGCAGATGCTGAAGGGCGGCGTGATCATGGATGTGGTCACGCCAGAACATGCCAAGATCGCCGAAGACGCGGGTGCATGTGCTGTTATGGCGCTGGAACGTATCCCGGCGGACATCCGCGTCCACGGAGGCGTCGCCCGGATGAGCGACCCGGATATGATTGAGGGCATCATGCAGGCAGTCACCATCCCTGTCATGGCCAAATGCCGCATCGGTCACTTTGTTGAAGCGCAGATCTGGGTCGCTCGGCATCGACTACATCGACGAGAGTGAAGTGCTGACCCCCGCCGACGAAGAGAATCACGTCAACAAGCATAAGTTCAAGGTGCCGTTTGTGTGCGGCGCCCGAAACCTGGGCGAAGCGCTGCGGCGCATCAACGAAGGCGCGGCGATGATCCGCACCAAGGGCGAAGCCGGCACCGGTGATGTGGTGGAAGCCGTTCGCCATGCCCGTGCTGTGCAGGGTGAAATCCGCCGTTTGACTTCGATGGACGAGGACGAGCTGTATACCTATGCCAAGAACATCCAGGCGCCCTACGATCTGGTCGTCGAGACCGCGAAGCTGGCCGCCTGCCGGTGGTTAATTTCGCCGCCGGCGTGTGGCCACCCCGGCCGATGCGGCGCTGATGATGCAGCTCGGCGTGGACGGTGTGTTCGTCGGCAGCGGCATCTTCAAGAGCGGTGACCCGGCCAAGCGCGCCAAGGCTATCGTCGAGGCGGTCACCCACTTCCAGGACGCCAGCGTGCTCGCCAACGTCAGCCGGGGGTTGGGCGAAGCTATGGTGGGCATCAACGTGAGCACCATGCCCGAAGGCGACAAAATCGCGCAGCGCGGCTGGTAGGCAATCCGGTTTAGCGGCGCTGTTGTCGCTCACTGATGACAGCGCTGTTAACATCGGCGAAATAGCGATTTGCAGAGAGATGCCGTCAAGATCGAACGTCATCGGCTGCTGCGCGAACTCGAGGCGTTAACCCCATCCGCTGAAGCGCATCCCCCGGCTAATTCGCTTACGCTCAAGCGTCAGCTTGAAGTGATTGGCCGCTGCCCGCGCCGACCTAGTGACGTTTAGTTCCTGGTCGTAGAAATCGAACTGGATTCCAGACATCCAGTAGATTTCCTTCGGTGCGATCAGCAGTTCAATCCTATTATAGGTGACACTGGTCAAGCTCGCGCCTGGCACTTCGGAGGAGGCGTGCGTAATGCTGTCACTCATCGCGCCGGAGAGAATCGTTGGTGCTTATCGCGCTGGGCCGCTCTGCCCTACATCGGACGGCGATCCTGGATGGAATGGCGAGTGGTTCGGTGGACCTAATGCTTGACACCTGGAAAAATTGACGCTATTGTTTGGCATACCAAATACCACTTCAAAGTAAAATTCTGACTCGATGGCTGATCCGCAGTCTGTTTCGACTTTCGATGCGCTTGACGACCTGGATATCCAGCAGTTGAGCAGCGCCACACTCCGCAATCAGGCGGCCGATCTCCTGCGCGATTTCATCATCACCGGCAAGATCCCCAGCGGCAGAAAAATTGTCGAGCGGCGCGTGGCGGAACTCCTGGGTATCAGTCGCTCACCGGCCCGCGAGGCGCTGATGCAGTTGGAGCTGGAAGGGCTCATCGTCAGTAAGCGGGATGCTCGCTACGTGGTTGACCTGACTGAGCGAGAGATCATCGAACTCCATCAGGTCCGCCTCATTCTGGAACGACAGGCCGTCGATCTCGCGGCGCGCAACACCAACCCTCGCTATCAGGCTGCCCAGCTCACCGTCCTACAGGAAATGCAGCAGGCCGTTCGCGAACAAAACCAGCTCGCGTTCGCCAGGGCAGACCTCAACGGTCATGCCCTGATCTGGGAACAATCAGAGAATTCCTGGCTGTGCAAAACCCTGCATACCATGAGCGGGCCATACTACCTGTTCATGGCCAACGCCGCCCAACAGTACGACTGGCAGGTGACCCTGGGGCTGCACACGGAACTGGTGCAGTGTATCAACGCCGGCGACAGCGCCGGCGCCATCGACAGTCTGGAACGCCATCTCTCCAATTCGGCTGAACGTGCCCTCGGGGTGCTGAAGCACAGACAAACTAAGTAAAGGAGGTCGCAGACTCGGGACAGTCTCTCTGACGGAAAGGTTGGCATACCATATACCAAACCCCATCAGAGGTGAATGAACCGGAATTGTGAAGACAAATTACAGCGTTACCGCAGTACAGAACAATACATCGTTAGCATAAAAGGAGCTTGAGCATGTTGCGCCAAAAGAGTCTTGCTGGCCTTATCTTTGTCGCTGCGTTCATGCTGTTGATCAGCGTCACGTCTGCTGCGGCACAGGACATGAATTATGGCGAGTCTCCACTGCTCGCGGAACGGGTCGCGGCGGGAACTCTGCCCGCGGCCGCCGAGCGCCTACCCGCCAACCCGAAAGTCATCCCAACGCTTGACGCGATCGGCGTTTACGGCGGCACCCTGCGCGTCGGGGACATCGATCAGCGGTTGGACGAGGCGCTGCGCATGCGTCACACCGGGCTGTTTCGCTACAATTTCACCGCCAGTGAATATCAGGCCGATCTGGCCGAGAGCTGGGAATGGTCGCCCGATTTCCGTACGCTCACCATCCACCTGCGCGAGGGCCTGAAGTGGTCGGACGGCGATCCGTTTGATACCGAGGATATCGCCTGGCACTGGAACTCCGTTCTCAATCACCCGGATGTCAGCCCGAATGGACCAGGCGGCTTCTGGTTGGTGGGCGGCAGCGTCGCAACGCTGGAAGTTATCGACAGCACGTCCTTTAGTTACACCTGGGCCGTCCCCTATCCCATCGCGATGGACAGCTTCGGCCGCACGCACTTTTCTGGGGACAATTCGCTTTACGGTCCCTCTCACTATCTCCAACAGTTCCATGCCGACTTCAATCCTGACGCGCAGAAGCTCGCCGAAGAGGCCGGCTTTGAGACGTGGGTCGATCTGCTGCTGGCGCGCCGCTGCCAATGCTACAACCCGACCTCGATGCCGCTGGATCGTCCTTACATGGACAGTTTCATCCCGGTCGAGATCGCCAGCGACCGCATTCTGCTGGAACGCAACCCATACTTCCATCAGGTTGACGAAGCAGGCAACCAACTGCCCTATATTGACTACATGGAAGTGAACTACGCCAGCGATCTGGAACTGTACGCGCTCAAGCTGACGGCGGGCGACTATGACTTCGGCGTCCGTTACACGCGCCCGGCCGACCTCCAGCTCTACCGTCAGAACGAAGCCACCGGTGGATATACGACGCAGATTGCGCAGACGCTTCAAGTCTCTGCCGTCACCGTCTTCTTCAACCAGAATTATCTGGACCCGGCATTCAACGAGCTCTTCACCAACTATGATTTCCGCCTGGCGCTGTCGGTGGCCATCAACCGTCCCCAGTTCAACGACATCCTCTATTTCGGCCTGGGCGAAGCTCACCCGCCGACGCCTCTCAAGACGATGCCATGGTTCAGTGAGGATTGGTATGGCGACTACCAGGATTACGATCCGGAACGGGCCAACACTCTCCTCGACGGGATCGGTCTGACCGAGCGCGACTCGAAGGACTGCGTGTGCTTGCTGACGGACGACGTCTTGCCATCATCATGCAGGGGCAGGCGGAGCACATGCGCAGGTGCCAGCTCATCGCCAATGACTGGCGCGCCGTGGGTGTCGAGCTGATCTGCCAGGAAGTCAACCTGCAGCGGGCCATCGAACTCCAGGTAGCGAATGAGACGATGGGCACCGTCTGGCATCTGGAACGGGCGACTCTGTTCGGGCGCGGTACGCCGGACAACTTCGCCATCAACGATCCCGCTCGGCACTACTGGGGCAATCAGTGGGCGAAGTGGATCGCCTCCGGCGGTACCGACGGCATCGAGCCGCCGGATTCGGTCAAGGCGCTCAATGAACTGTGGCTTGCCTTCGGCCAGCTTCCCAGCGATTCGCCAGAGGCAGCGGAAGTTGGACGCGAATACTTCAGCTACTTCGTCGACAGCCTGCCCTTCATCCCGACGGTCGGCCTGACGCCTCAGCCGGTCATCTATGCCAACAACCTGGGCAACGTGCCGACCGAAGGCATCTTCTTCGCGTCGGACACCAATTTCTATTCGCCGTTCCACATCGAACGGTGGTATTTCACCGACGGCGCGTGATCGCTCTCTGAGAACGCGTCCCATGGCAACGAACAGGTGTGCGCCGCGGTGCGCACCTGTTCGACCTGCGTGCCTTTGGTCTGAATATCTGGTGTCCTGGCGATGAGTTTTGGCAAATACCTGCTCAGTCGGTTGATCTACGCGGTCGGCGTGCTGATCGTCATCAGTTTCCTCATCTTCATGGTCGTGCAGGCGCCGCGCGGCGATGCAGTTGACCAGGTGGTCGCTGCGCGCACGTCTCAAGGCGATATCGTGACCAAGGAAGAGGAGGCGGCGCTGCGCGCCCAGTTCGGTCTGGACCAGCCGATCTACGTTCAGTACCTCCGCTGGATCGTCAATTTCGTCCAGGGGCAGTTGGGGCGCTCGATCAGCGGCGTGCCGGTCCTGGATCTAGTCAACGAGCGCATTGGCGCAACGATCCTGCTGTCGACTTTCTCGCTTGCGCTGACCTATGCCATCGCTATCCCGATCGGCATCTATACCGCCACCCGCCAGCACACCCTGGGCGACTATTTCTGGACATTCATCGGCTTCGCCGGTCTGGCAGTGCCGAATTTTCTCCTGGCCCTGATTCTGCTGTTCGTCTTTCACCGGGCCTTCGGATTGAGCATCGGCGGGCTGTTCTCGCCGGGCATGGAACAGCAGCCCTGGAGCATCGAGAAGGTCCTCGACCTGATCAACCATCTCTGGATTCCGATCATTGTCATTGTGACCGCCTCAACCGCTGGGACGATCCGCACCATGCGCGCATCGCTGCTCGACGAACTGGGCAAGCCCTATGTCGTCACGGCACGGGCCAAAGGCGTGCCCCGGCTCAAACTCCTCTTCAAGTATCCGGTGCGCCTGGCGCTCAATCCGATTGTCATCTCGATTGGCTACGTGCTGCCGATGCTGCTTTCGGGCGAAACCATCACGTCGATCGTGCTGAACCTGCCGACCCTCGGGCCCCTGCTGCTGGGCGCGCTGGAAACCCAGGATGTGCAGCTGGCTGCCAGTGTCCTGATGTTTCAGAGCATGTTGGCAGTCACGGGCGTTCTGCTGGCCGATATTGTCCTTAGCCTCTATGACCCCCGCATTCGCATGGCACCCCGGAGGCCAGCCTCAGCGAATACGCAGCATCGCAGTGGACGCTCATCGCCCGACGATTCCGACGTCACAAGCTCGCGGTCGGATCGCTCATCCTGCTCGGTCTTCTCTACCTGGTGGCCTTCAGCTACGAGTTCTGGACGCCGTACGATCCCCTCACGAAACATGCCGGTTTCGTCAACACCCCGCCAACGCCGATCCGGTTTGTGGACAGCGAAGGCAACTTTCGCGGGCCGTTCGTCTATGGCCTGAAGTACGAACTGAACATGGACACGTTCGAGCGGGTGTTCGTCGAGGATGTCACGCAGATCTACCCCATCCAATTTTTCGCCAGCGGCGACCGTTACCGGTTCTGGGGGGTGCTCGAAGGCAACCTGCACTTCTTCACCGCCGGCGAGGGCAAGGTCTTTCTGCTGGGCACGGATGAACTGGGGCAGGATGTATTCTCGCGGATTTTTGCCGCCAGTCGCATCAGCCTGACGGTCGGACTGGTCGGCGTCTTCATCAGTTTCATTCTGGGAGCAACGCTGGGTGGCATCGCCGGTTACTACGGCGGAATCATGGATGTTGCAATCATGCGGCTGACCGAGGTGCTGGCAGCCGTTCCACAGATACCGCTGTGGATTGCTCTGGCGACCATCGTCCCGCTTGACTGGCCCAGCACGCGCACGTATTTCGCGATCACCGTGATCCTGTCGATTCTGTCCTGGACCTCGCTGGCGCGTCAGGTCCGCGGCAAGCTGCTGGAACTGCGCGAGCAGGACTACGTGACCGCCGCCAAGATCGCCGGCGCAAGTGATCTGCGGGTGATTTTCGACCACCTGCTCCCGGCCTACATCAGCATTCTAATCGTCAACATGACGCTGGCGATTCCGGGCATGATCCTGGGCGAAACAGCGCTGAGCTTTCTGGGTCTTGGCATCCGGCCCCCTGCCTTGAGCTGGGGCACGCTGCTGCAAGGGGCGCAAAACATCTCGAACATCGCCCTGCGGCCCTGGATGCTCACTCCAGCGCTCTTCGTCATCGCGGCCGTCCTACTCTTCAATTTCGTCGGCGACGGGTTGCGCGATGCTGCCGACCCCTACAAGCAGATCTGACGATGGGGAGGACCAATCGTGAGTGACCCTCTGCTCGAAGTCCATGACCTGCATACGCACTTTGCGCTTGAAGATGGCACCCTGAAAGCAGTGAACGGCGTTTCTTTCACGATCCGCAAGAATCGAACGCTGGGGATTGTCGGGGAATCCGGCTGCGGCAAAAGCGTGACGTCGCAGGCCATCCTGCAAATCGTGCCGACGCCTGGCCGGGTGAGTGGTCAGATCCTCTTGCATCGGGAAGACGGGTCGATCACCGATATCGCAAGGCTGGACCCGGAGAGCGAGGCCATGCGCAGCATTCGCGGGCGCGAGATCAGCATGGTCTTTCAGGAACCGATGACCGCGTTTTCGCCAGTCCACTCGATTGGCAACCAGATCATGGAAGTTCTCTTCGTCCATGGCCAGACCTCGAAGCAGGTTGTGCGCCAGCAAGCGATCCAGATCCTCACCGACGTGGGCATTCCTGCGCCGGAACGACGCGTGGACGAATTCCCGTTTCAGCTTTCCGGTGGGATGCGCCAGCGAGCCATGATCGCCATGGCGATGATCATGAAGCCACGCCTGCTGATTGCCGACGAACCCACCACCGCGCTGGACGTGACGATCCAGGCACAGATTATCCGGCTGATGAAGCGCCTGCAGCGTGAGACGGGCATGGCGATCATGATCATCACGCATAACCTGGGCGTGGTCGCCAACATGGCAGATGATGTCGCTGTGATGTACATGGGCCGGATCGTCGAGTACGGAAGCGTCCAGCAGATCTTCAAGCGACCCAAGCATCCGTACACACGCGCCCTACTCCGTTCCATTCCCAAATTCGGTGGGATGGACGGCGACAAGCTCGCGACAATCCGGGGCAGTGTGCCGATCCCGCTGGATCCGCCGGATAGCTGCCCGTTTTCCAACCGCTGCGACGAATTCCAGGCGGGTCGGTGCGATGTTCGCATGCCGCCGGCCATCGAGTTAGAACCAGGACATTTCGTGAACTGTGTGCTCTACGAAACATGATGAACGACTCTGACACACCTTCCCGCCCGCTGCTTCAAATCAACGGGTTGAAAAAGTACTACCCTATTGAGCGCGGTCTGCTGCGCCGCGTTGTCGGCCACGTGCGCGCCGTCGACGACGTCAGCCTGAGTATCCCCAGCGGCAAGACGCTCGGACTGGTGGGCGAGTCCGGTTCGGGGAAGACGACGCTCGGCCGCTGCGTCCTGCGTGCGATTGAGCCGACCGCGGGCGAGATGCTTTTCAACGTCGACGGTCAGCAGATCGACGTCCTGAAGCTCAGTCGAGGCGAGCTGCGGGCGGTGCGCAGGCACATGCAAATGATCTTTCAGGATCCCTACTCCAGCCTCGACCCGCGCAAGACGGTGTACGACATCGTCAGCGAACCTCTGCGCATGAATCGAATCGCGAAAGGCAAGGCGCTGGAGGATCGCGTCATTCAGGTCCTGGAGAAAGTAGGGCTGGACCCACGCTACATGAAGCGGTATCCACATGCTTTCAGCGGGGGGCAGCGTCAGCGCATCGGGATTGCGAGAGCGCTCAGCATCAACCCACAGCTCGTGGTGTGCGATGAAGCCGTCTCAGCGCTCGACGTGTCGGTCCAGGCTCAGATCCTCAATCTGCTCCAGGATCTTCAGGAAGAACTCCACCTGACGTATCTGTTTATCGCCCACGACCTGAGCGTGGTCGAGCATCTGTGCGACGAAGTGGCTGTGATGTACGTCGGCCGGATCGTCGAGCGAGCGCCATCGAAGAAACTGTTTGCGCAGCCGAAGCATCCCTATACTGAAGCCCTGATGGCCTCGATCCCGCGTCCCGATCCGGATCATCCGCTGCCGCTCGACGCCGTGGTAGAAGGTGAACTCCCTGACCCGGCGAACCCGCCGCAAGGCTGCTACTTTCATCCGCGCTGCAAGTATGCCCAGGCGATCTGTCGGGAGCAGTCGCCGCCTCTGATCGAGGTCGCGCCGTCTCACCAGGCGGCCTGTCACTTCTCCGACGTGCTCACATTGCAGGGTGTTTAGAAGAGTCCGAAAACTGCTGAAGCTCATAATCATGTCAAAAGGAGATTTTGATGACCGAGGCTGTTCACATCGAGGATCCTACGCGTGGCCGGCAGGGCGCATCGCTTCCGAGTCATGGGACCGCCATGCGTCCAACGCCAGATGCGCGTCATCTGAGCAATGGCTTTGAAATCCCCACCATCACCTACAGTGACCAGCCCTTTGTGGTCAAGACCGATGATGGGGCGTGGCTCTGCGTCCTGACGACGGGGTCGGGACTGGAAGGCGAACCCGGTCAGCACGTCATCAGCACGCGCAGCATGGATCAGGGCCGGACGTGGAGCGATCCCGTGGCGGTTGAACCGCCCTCCGGCGTGGAGTCGTCGTACGCCGTGCTGCTCAAGACGCCCAAAGGGCGCATCTACTGCTTCTACAACCATAACACGGACAATGTTCGATGGATCGTAGCCGACAACCCGCCGTATCCTGAAGGCAAATGCTACCGCGTGGACTCGCTCGGCTACTTTGTCTACAAGTACAGCGACGATCATGGCCGGTCATGGTCAGAACAGCGCTACCCGATCCCCGTGCGCGAGATGGAGATCGACCGTCGGAATCCCTACGAAGGCAAAATCCGTTTCTTCTGGAATGTGGGCAGGCCGTTTGTGCGCCATGACGCCGCGTTCGTCTCGCTGCACAAGGTGGGCGGCATCGGCAACGGCTTCTTCACCAGCTCAGAAGGGGTCCTGCTCAAAAGCGACAATATCCTGACGGAAGACAATCCGGAACGCATCAGGTGGGAGACCTTGCCCGACGGCGAGATCGGTCTGCGCACGCCGCCAGGCGGCGGCCCCGTCGCCGAAGAGCAGAGTTACAGCCTGCTGAGCGACGGCTCGGTCTTCTGCATTTACCGCACGATCGATGGACATCCGACCGTCGCCTACAGCCGGGATGGCGCGCACACCTGGACGACGCCGGAGTACGCCCGCTATGCCAATGGACGGCTGATCAAGCACCCGCGCGCGGCGAATTTCGCCTGGCGCTGTGAGAATGGCAAGTATCTCTACTGGTATCACAATCATGGCGGCAAGTGGTACGAGGATCGCAATCCCGTCTGGCTGTGTGGGGGCATCGAAGTCGACTCGCCGGAGGGAAAGGTCATTCACTGGTCCCAACCGGAAATCGTCCTGTACGAGGATGATCCCTTCATCCGCATGAGCTATCCCGATCTGGTCGAGGACGGAGGTCACTACTACCTCACCGAGACGCAGAAGACCACGGGGAGAGTGCATCTGCTCGACAATGCGCTTGTCGAGGGGCTATGGGCACAGTTTGACCCGACTGGGTCGGTCACGCAGACGGACTGCATCCTTGACTGGGCGGCGGGACAACCAGACCACGTGCAGATGCCTAAGCTGCCGGAATTCAGCCGTCGCGATCCGCTGCGCACAGACCATGGCTCGATGGACCTGCGAACCGGCTTTACGATTGAAATGTGGCTTTCCCTGGACAGCCTCGACGCCGGGCAGATCCTGTTCGAGAAGCGTGCCGATCAGCGACAGGGAGTGTGCGTCCAGACCACGCCGGTCGGAACGCTGGAAATCATCCTGAATGATGGTATGACGGAGAGTCGCTGGGACTGCGATCCCGGCATGCTGACGGCCGGCATGCTGCATCACGTGACGATCGTGGTCGACGGCGGCCCGAAGATCATCACCTTCATCGTCGACGGCGTGCTGTGCGATGGTGGCGAAGTGCGAATGTTCGGGTGGGGACGGTTCAACGCGCTCCTTCGGTACGTGCACTCGCGCGTCGGCAAGTGGGTAACTGCGCCTGGGACCAGTACGGACAGCAGCGATTCGGTTGTGCCGACTCAGGATCAGTCGATGGAAGAGGCCGCGATTGCGCCGGCTGTGGTGCGAAGACTGCGCGTCTACAGCCGCGCCCTACGCACTTCGGAAGTTATCAGTCACTTCAAAGCCGGAGTTCACGGCTGAGGCACACATGGGACAATACGATACGCTGCTTACGTCTGCGGAGTTCGCAGAGAACCCATACCCTATCTATCATCTTCTGCGCAGGAAGCGCCGGTCTACTGGTGCGATCTGTGGGGATGCTGGATTCTGACCCGCTATGACGACATCACCAGCTCCCTGCAGCAGACCGAGCACTTCACCAGCTATGGACGTCTGACAGCGACCATGCCGCTTTCGGACACTCTGCGCAATGAAGCGGCGCCTTTGATCCGACACTATTCGCAGGGGTTGATTAACGTCGATCCGCCCAGTCACACCCGGCTCCGACAGTTGGTTCAGCAAGCCTTCACGCCCCGAGCAGTGCGGCATCTGAGTGGTTCAGTCGAGGCGATCGTAGACCGCCTCCTGGACGAAGTGATGCCGCGCGGTCGAATGGATGTGATCTGGGATTTCGCCTATCCCCTCCCCGTGACGGTCATCGGCGCCCTGATGGGGCTTCCCGCAGAGGATCATCACCGGCTCAAAGCGTGGTCCGGTCGCATCGTCGAGTTCATGGCGACCCCGCGTCCAGCCTCGGATGTACTGCTTGGCTCGCAGGCGGCACTGCTCGAACTGCAGGATTACTTTCGCGCCCTGTTTCGCCAGCGCCGCAGCGAGCCAGCGGACGACCTGATCAGCGGGCTGGCAGCCGCCGAAAGCGAAGGCACCCGTTTGACCGAAGAAGAAGCCGTTTCGACCTGCGTCACCATTCTGATCGGCGGGCATGAAACGACGACGAACCTGATTGCCTCGGGCCTCCTGACGCTCATCCGGAATGCAGATCAGTTTCAACGGCTGCGCGATCAGCCCGAATTAACGGCGTCGGCCATCGAGGAGATGCTGCGATATGAAGGCCCCTTTCAGCGCAACCGGCGGATCGCGACGACTGATTTGACCCTGAGTGGACAGATCATCCGCAAAGGCGACCTAGTGATGCAGATGCTGGGCGCAGCAAACCGCGATCCGAGCCACTTTCCCGACCCCGACCGCTTTGATATTTCGCGCAGCCCGAACCGGCACGTCGCGTTCGGCTATGGCCCACACTTCTGCCTCGGAGCGTCGCTTGCCCGGATGGAGGCTACGATCGCCTTCCGGGCGCTAGCGCAGCGACTCGACGCCGTGGAGTTGGCGGAAGACCCGGTCGAGTGGACCAATACCGTCTTCCGCGGATTGAAGCGGCTGCCTATAACCTTTAACTCTGCTCCGACGAAGGTGCATTGACAACGTGAAAATCACGGACGTGAAAACCTTTCTGGTCGAGGGGATCAAGTACAACTGGACACTGGTCAAGGTCGAGACCGACGCAGGGATTCACGGCTGGGGGGAAGCCACCAACTGGCCAGGTTCGCCGCTCGTCGAGGCGGCCTGTCAGCATGTTGGAAAGTTTGTCACCGGGCACGACGCCCGCCGAATCGACTTTCTGTGGACGAAGATCTATCGGGATATGAGCTGGCTGGGTCAGGCAGGGCCGCTCCTCTCCGCGATCAGCGCCATCGACATTGCGCTGTGGGACATCAAAGGCAAGGCGCTTGGCGCACCGGTCTACGAACTGCTCGGCGGCGCCTACCGCAAGCGCATCCAGCTCTATGCCAATTACTGGTTCATCGATGGCGGCCACACGGTCGAGGATTACGCGCGTCAGGCCCGCGAAACGGTCGAACAGGGATTCGCCGCTCTCAAATTTGACCCCTTCGCGCACATCCACTACTGGTACGGGGAAGACCTCAGCGACACCAACAGCCTGACCGAAGCACAGAAGCAGCTCTCGCTCGATCTGGTGCAGGGCGTGGCGGAGGCGGTGGGACCGGGTGTGGAGATCGCCATCGAAACCCACGCCTTTCTGAACAGCGCGACGGCCGTCGAAATGGCTCACCGCCTCGCCCGGTTGAATTTTAGCTGCATGTGGTACGAGGAGCCGGCGCTGCCAGAATATCCTGACTCGATTGCCGAGATACGCCGTCAGATTCCCCTGCCGGTCTGCGTGGGCGAACGCCTGCACAGCCGCTTCATGGCGCAGCGCATTCTGGAGCGGCACGCTGCCGATTATCTTATGCCGGATATCACGCGCTGCGGTGGAATCAGCGAGATCCGCAAGATCGCGAACCTGGCCGAGGTCTATAATATTCAGATCGCCCCGCATAATCCCAACGGGCCGATCTCGACCATCGCTTCAGCGCATGTCATGGCAACTGTTCCTAATTTTTTCCGTCAGGAATTCATGCTCAAGGATGTTTCCTGGCGCGATGCGTGTCTGTCGCATCCCCTGCCCGTTGAGGGCGGATTCTTCACGCTGTCGGATCGCCCCGGGTTGGGTTTCGATGTCGACGAAGCGGTTCTGCTGAAGCATCCGGGACTACGTGAGCCACGCGCAGACCGCGTTTTCTATATCTGAAAATAGATACGCAGACCGTGTTTGGAGAACGAACTCGATCTTCGTTCTCCCAAACGCTCGAACAACCTCACTAGCCGTGGCCCGTGCGATACGGCGCCGTCGCGTGCGAGAGAAAGGCATCTGCAACCTGTGGCACTCTGTGAAACGCGAAGACCATGAACAACTCTCCCCAACCGATCGGCGATCAAGACTCGATCGTGCTGATCACCAATAGCGTCCCGCCTGAAATCCTGGAACCCTTGAAGAGCATCGCACACGTCATCCTTGGACCTGGCGACGGAGACACCATGCCGCGCGGTGAGGTTCTCCGCCACGCGCCGACTCTTTCGGCGATCATCAACCAGGGTGAGCTGGTCGTGGATGAAGATCTGCTTCAGGCATCGCCACGATTGAAAATCGTGGCCAACGTCGCCGCAGGATACAACAATCTGAACCTTCAGCTCATGAGCGAGCACGGCGTCTGGGCAACAAACACGCCGGATACTTTCATCCAGTCGACGGCGGACTGCACGCTCGCGCTGCTGCTCACGTTGGCGCGAAAGATCGTCACCGCGGACCGTTACGTGCGTTCTGGCGCATGGCGGTCCTTTCAGCCAGGCGTCTGGGATGGTGTCCTGCTTGCCGGCAAAATCCTGGGAATTGTCGGGTATGGGCGAACGGGGCAGGCGGTCGCGCTGCGCGCGCGGGCCTTTGGTATGGAGATCATCTACAACCGCCGCACGCGAACAGCCGACGGTGCCTACCGCGAGCTCGACGATCTGCTGCACGAAGCGGACTTTGTCTCCCCTGCATACGCCACTGACGCAGGAAACTCATCACCTCATCGACGAGCAGCGTCTGGCGATGATGAAGCGCGGCGCTTACCTGATCAACATGGCGCGGGGGCCGGTGGTGGATGAAGCGGCCCTGGTGAAAGCGCTGCAGGCCGGCCACCTCGCGGGAGCCGGACTGGATGTCTTCGAGCGGGAGCCGGCCGTCACACCTGCCCTCCTGACCATGGACAACGTCGTCCTGACGCCCCATCTGGGTGGCGGAACGCACGAATCGCGACGCGACGCCCGCAGTCTCTGTGTGCAGAATGTTGTGGCGGCGCTCCACGGCGAACGTCCGCCCACTGCGCTCAACGACGTGAACGGTCGGTCCGTTCGAGATCCGGATGACGAGCGACCCATCACGTAGGCGCTGCTTCGACATCTCGCGCAGTCGCCGTCTTTGGCCGGACTTTCAGCGCCAAGCCGACGAGCGAATTGAGTTGCGGTCAACGTTAGTCAGCAAGTCCAAGGCGTCGCTGGGACTTGGGTCAGATTCGTACAGATCAAGAATGGTGCGCCTGTCGAAGAGCGCTGCCGCACGCCCTACCCTCACGACGCAGAAGGGGGAACCGTCCAGCAATCCCGCAGGGAGGGGCGCTTGGCTCGGTGGTACTGTACTGGCGAGGCCAGCGTGATTCCAGCGTACCGCTCGCCGGTGCTGGATGGTGGGTTCCCTGGCGTCGTACGCTCGGCTAGGGCGGCAGCGAGATACGGCCCTTTCTCTTTGCGACCACAGTCACTATGCTGGTGCGTGGCTGAGAGTGGCGACTTTCTACGGCCAGAATTCTGTTTCCATCCCAACGATTGATGCGATTTGCAACGACCTGCTGATTTATCAGCAGATGAGGAATGTCTGTTGAACTGACCGCCAAAGCCCTGCTGAAGTCCAACAAAGCGCTGGACGCGCTCAACGTGGCCGTGTCTTATTGCAAGGCGATGGGGCTTCAACCATACGGACCTTCTCCGCTGGGTGATTGCGGCGAAACGCCTATACAGGCTGTATCAGTTTCATCACCTCCGGTGGATGGCGATGCGCGACAGAAGGAATGCAGTGAATTCCGACTGTGTGGAGCCGTGGCGGTGGTGCGGGAACAAGATAAATTCAGGTTTCTAGAGCTTTGACTGTGTTACAGGCTACCGATCCGCCGTTGAAGAGGTGCGAGATGAATTGGATCAAGGAACTCTTTGGAACCCTCAAGCCGGTCATCGCCATGTGCCATCTTGAAGCACTACCCGGTGACCCGGGTTATGACCCTAAGCAGGGCATGGAGTGGGTCGTGGACCGCGCCAGGAACGATCTGCGCGCCCTGCAGGACGGCGGGGTTGACGCGATTATGTTCTCCAACGAGCGCAGCGTTCCCTACCTCACCAAAGTTGAACCAATCACCACCATTTCGTTCGCGCGCGTTGTCACAGAGCTGCGCCCGGAAATCACCGTGCCCTTCGGAGTCAATGTCTTGTGGGATGGCATGGCGTCCATCGACCTCGCGGTCGCAACGGGTGCCAAATTCGTGCGCGAGATCTTCACCGGCGTTTATGCAAGTGACTTTGGCCTTTGGAACACAAATGTCGGCGAAGTCGTTCGGCACCAGCACGCCATCCACGGCGAGAATGTTCGTCTATTCTTCAATATTCTGCCAGAAGCCTCGACCTACCTTGCCGGACGCAATATTGTCGAAATCGCCAAATCAACTGTGTTCAATGCGCGCCCTGATGCCCTCTGCATCTCCGGCCTGACTGCGGGCGTTGAAACGGACGCCTCCATCTTGCGTAAGGTCAAAGAACAGATCTCTGATGTCCCGGTATTTGCCAACACGGGTGTGCGCCTGTCCAATGTGGAAGCGCAACTCAGTATCGCAGATGGCGCCATCGTCGGAACCACCTTCAAGCGCGATGGCTACGTCTGGAACGAAGTCGATACAGAACGGACCCGAGAATTCATGGACGCCGCCAGGTCGTTCCGTGCCCGACTTGAGGCGGCAACCGGGACGTCGTGACGATTGGTTGCCGACCCTCACGGGCATAATTCAATGCCATTGGCGCAGCGCACATCAGCGACTTCGCGCGGCCGATGTTCATCGGGAATCACACCATTAGGCCGTTGGCTTTCGCTCAGCCGAGCAAGCCCATTTCCAGCGTCTGCACCAGCGGAACCGTGGGCACCGGCAAGTCAATGACAGGCGGGTCGGTCGGCGGCGGGTCGGTCGGCGGAGCGGTCGGTTGGTGGCGGAACAGTCGGTGGCGGGTCGGTCGACGGTGCCGCCGAGGGTGGAACATCGGTCGGCGGTTCAAAGGTGGAAGGCACGCTTGTTGCCGGAACCGACAGAGGTGGACCGTTGGTGCCTACAGGAAAGGTCGGCACGACGGCGGATGGGATGGCTGCCGCCGTCGTCCTTATCATTGTCTCCCTAGCGGCAATCGCGGACGGAGACGCCACCGCCGTCCTTGTGGGCGTACGCGAGGGTCTCCGCGTGCCCATGCGCGTGGCGCTGCTGGTCATGCTCGGCGTTCTACTTGGGGTGCGCGTTTCCGTCCGGGTCGTGCTGCTCGTGGCGCTTGGTGTGCTTGTGAAGATCGGCCAAGGCGATGGTGACACGCTCTCCACGATTTCGATCTGTATCCCGGCGGCGGTTGGAGCCGCTGATGTCATTCCCTCGCGGACAACCTGAAACATCGCCATAACGACCAACACAGCGAGGCCGGCAATTCCGAAGATACTGCTGAGCCGCCAACGACGTGGTGCGGCGCCTATATCATCCGGTTCACTTGCCTGATTCGGTTCGCTCGTTCTCCGGACTGTGGCTGAAGGTGAAGTCACCAGGCTCACCGGTTCGGAGGACACGAGAGGCGTCGGCTGCGTTGTTAAAACGACGATGTCGGTATCTGCGTGATGAGATATTGCGTCGCGGAACGCCTGCACAAGTGCCCCTGCCGTCTGAAAGCGGCTTGTCGGGTTCTTCGCCAGTCCCTTGAGCAGAACGCGGTCGATTCCGGGAGGCAACCGTGGGTTGAGATTGGAAGGAAGCGGCGGGATGGCGGCAAGATGCTTCTGCATAACAACCAGGTCGCTGGGGTCGGTAAAGGGGAAGTAACCGGTTGCCAACAGATAGGCAATGACGGCAAACGAATAGATGTCGGAATAGACATCGACGTTTCGTAGGCCCTGAACCTGTTCCGGTGACATGTATACCGGTGTGCCAACGATGTTGCCGGTCGTCGTGATGCGAGCAAATTCGTTGATACGGGCGAGCCCAAAATCACCTAACTTGAGCGTTGCGCCAGCGCTGACGAGGATATTGTCGAGTTTCAGATCTCGGTGCAGCACGCCCTGTGCGTGGGCATAGTCCAGCGCTGTGGCGATGGACACGAGAATGTCCACCGATTCTTCCAGACTCAGCGTCGTCGGCTGGCGAAAGCGCTGCGCCAGACTGCCGCCGGGCATGTACTCCATGGCAAGGTAGCCGAGACCGTTGAACCAGCCGTAATCGTAAATTTCGATGATCTGCGGATGTCGCAGACGCTGGATGATTTGCGCCTCCCGCTCGAAGCGGCGGGCTTCCCGCGATCCTACATCGATCTTTGAATGCAAGATTTTGAGCGCGACGATCCGATCTAAGGACTGGTCGACAGCGCGGTACACAACGGCTGTCCCGCCCGTGCCAAGGATATCGAGTACCTGATAGTGCGCGAAGTTCCCCTGGTGCATCCTGAACCTGATCATTCGGACGACAAGGTAGCAGCCCAGCCTGCAGCGCACCTACCGAGAATGAAGAGGCGCGTTGTCCCGTCAAGGGTGCTTTTGAAGAGTGACAGGAATGGGGGGGTGAGAGGACTACGAAGGGTGCTGAGTGTGACAATTATGATGGTAATCGATTTTCTCTGTCCTGTCGCTTGGGAATTATGCTGAACATGATCGGCACGCATATCGTCCCTTCGATTTTCTGCGGGAAACGTACCGGATAACTAGATCACCACCAGCCACGCGCCGACATCACTCTGACGAAGCAGTGCGTCGATCCGCGCGTGCAGTGTTCGCAAATCGGCAATCTGCGCCATAATGCTCAAATACGCACTCTCCTTCAACCCTTCGCCGCCCGGTGCTTAGCCTGATCGGTCGCAAGAACAAGTGAGCTCATGGCGAACTACGATGCAGTGGTCGTCGGGTCTGGCCCCAACGGTCTGGCGGCGGCGATCACCCTGGCCCAAACAGGCCGCAAAGTCCTGGTGCTGGAAGCGAAAGAGACCATCGGCGGTGGGATGCGAACGCTGGAGCTCACCCTCCCCGGCTTCCGCCACGACATGTGCTCGGCCGTGCATCCGCTGGCGCAGGCCTCGCCCTTCTTTCGCCGGCTTCCGCTCAACCAGTTCGGCCTGGAATGGGTGTTCCCGCCCGCTGAAGTGGCGCACCCGTTCGACGACGGGAGAGCGGCGATCCTCGAACGCTCAGTCGAGGCGACCGCTTCAAGCCTAAAAGCGGACGAACGCGCCTACAGACGGTTGATGACCTGGCTTGTCGAAAACCAGAACGCCATTCTGGAGGCGTTCCTGGCGCCTTTGCACTTTCCGCGCAGCCCGATTGTCGCGGCGCAGTTCGGCGTCCTGGGCGTTCGCGTCCGCCAGCGGGTACGCACGCAATACCTTCCGCACCGAACTGGCGCGAGGTCTGTTCGCCGGTCTAGCCGCCCACTCGATCATGCCGCTCGACCAGATGGTGACCTCAGGCATTGGCTTGATGCTTGGCATGCTGGCCCATGCCGTCGGGTGGCCGATGGCGCGCGGCGGTTCTCAGCGAATCGCCGGCGCGCTGGCGGGTTATCTGACCTCACTGGGCGGCAAGATCGTCACTGGAACCGAAGTCCGCTCCCCGCGAGACCTGCCTCCTGCGCCGATCACCCTGTTCGACATCGCTCCTCGTAACTTCGCCCGTATCATGGGCGAAAAGCTGCCCGCAAGATATCGGCGGCAGTTGGAGGGCTATCGCTACGGCCCAGGCGTGTTCAAGATCGACTATGCGCTGAGCGAGCCGATCCCCTGGACCGCAAAAGACTGCGCCCGGGCCGGTACGGTGCATCTCGGTGCGACGCTGGACGAGATCCGCCGGAGCGAGAAAGAGGCCTTTACCGGAATTCACTCCCAGAAACCCTTCACGCTCGTCGTGCAGCCGACGTTGTTCGATTCCTCGCGCGCGCCGGAGGGCAAACACATCGTCTGGGCTTACTGCCACGTGCCGCACGGCTCGACCGCGGACATGACGGCGCAGATCGAGGCGCAGATCGAGCGCTTCGCCCCCGGTTTCCGCGACTGCATCCTCGCCCGGCACACTCGCAACGCGATGGAGATGGAAGCCTATAACCCCAACTACGTCGGCGGGGACATCAACAGCGGCGTGCAGGACCTGCGCCAGTTGTTCACACGGCCGGTCGCACGCTGGAATCCGTATTCGACACCCCTCCAAGGCGTGTATCTCTGCTCCTCGGCGACTCCGCCGGGTGGCGGTGTGCATGGCATGTGCGGCTGGCATGCGGCGACACGTGCTGCCCAGTCGCACGGCTGAACACATTCCGGACTCCAAGCTGCGCGGGGATTATCGTTCGTGGCGCTGATCCTTTACCTCCATGACAGGGACACAGCCCTGGTGTCAATCTGGGCACAACGGTAACGGTGCGGTGGCCTATACCACCACAGATAGCCTTGAGCGGCACATCGCGCGCCAACTGAAGCTGGGCACCCACCGCCACGACGTCAGAACCTGCTGCACCGTCTCCACCGCCCTTCTTCCTGCAAACAATCCATGCCTATTCGCTTGCCACCTAGACCCGTATTGCCTGGTCTTCAGTGCTTGTTGACGGCATTCGTCTGCCTGTCGCTCTGTGCCAGGGGGTTAGGAAAAGGTCAGGTAAACGCGCTGCGAAGCAGGATTGTCATTTATACTGCAAATATCATCGGCGCATCGCGGAGAACTCGCCATGGCGCACTCACTGATCGGGCAGCATCTCAAAGGCTATGACCTGCGAGAACAACTGGGAGCCGGCGGCTTTGGAGTTGTTTATCGGGCTTACCAGACCAGCGTCGGACGTGAGGTCGCGATCAAAGTAATCCTGCCGAGCGTCGCCAGTCAGCCCGATTTCGTTCGCCGCTTTGAAACCGAAGCCCAGCTCATCGCTCGTCTCGAGCATCTGCACATCGTTCCCCTCTATGATTATTGGCGCGATCCCGACGGCGCGTACCTCGTCATGCGCTGGCTCAAAGGTGGCAACTTACGCGACGCCCTGGCACAAGGTGCATTCGACCTCGAAGCAGCCCTCTTGCTGACCGATCAGATTACCGCTGCTCTGGAAGCCGCCCATCGCAGTGGGGTCATCCACCGCGATCTCAAACCGGCCAACATCTTCCTCGATGAGGACGGCAACGCTTATCTTGGCGATTTTGGGATCGCCAAAGACCTCGCGAATCCTCTGGCGAGCAACACCGCCGAAGACGTCATGCTGGGGACACTGGACTACATCTCCCCAGAGCAAGCGCGCAGCGAACCGATCACACCGCGAACCGATATCTATTGCTTCGGCGTGGTCTTGTACGAGATGCTGACGGGCGAACATCCTTTCCCGAATATCACGTCGGTGGAGCGACTCTATAAGCATTTGAATGAACCGCTTCCCTTGATTCCCGATCCCGCCCTTCCGGCTGGCATCAACGACGTGATTCAGAAAGCCACTGCCAAAGATCCCGCCAGGCGTTTCGCCAGCGCTTCTGAGTTGGCGGCGGCGTTTCGCCAGGCAACCGCAGTATCCGGCATCACCGCGCCTGAAAACCCTGTCGAAGGGCTGACCCGGCGCGAACAGGAGATTCTGGGCCTGATCATTGAGGGATTGCCGAACAAGGAGATCGCAGCGCGGCTCACGTTCACGGTGGGGACAGTCAAGTGGTATATCACGCAGATCTACCGAAAGCTGCACGTTCGCAGCCGCATTCAGGCGATTGTTCGCGCACGCGAGCTCAATCTGATTAGCACGGGCACCAGTCCACTGGCGGAAGACCATCCAACCCATCGGGGCAGCATTGCGCTTTCGACCAGCGAATTGGCATTGGAGAATCCCTATAAGGGGCTGCGCGCCTTCAAATCAGCGGATCACGAGGACTACTTCGGCCAGGAAAAGCTGGTCGAGAGACTGGTGAAGCGCCTCAGCGAAACCGGCGAAAACAGCCGCTTTCTCGCCGTGATCGGCCCCAGCGGCAGCGGCAAATCGAGTCTGGTCAAAGCGGGGTTGATCCCGGCGCTGTGGCGCGGCGGGGTGAGCGGATCGGAACGCTGGTACGTGGCCGAAATGCTCCCCGCCAGTCACCCGCTCGACGAACTTGAAGTCGCGCTCATCAGAATTGCCTCGACTCAAGCCCACAACCTGCGTGAGCATCTGGAACGCGATCAGCGCGGATTGGTGCGGGCAGCGCAGATCGTGCTGCCTGACGATGGCGATCTGCTGCTGGTCGTCGACCAGTTTGAAGAAGTCTTCACCCTCCTCGAAGATGAATCCGCTCGCGTTCACTTTCTCGACCTCATTCACACGGCGGTGACCGACCCGCGCAGTCGTGTGCGCGTCGTGATCACCCTGCGCGCTGATTTTTACGATCGTCCGCTGCAGTACCCCGACTTTGGGGAGCTCGTCCGCAGTCGCATGGAAACCATCCTCCCACTTTCGGCAGAAGGTCTGGAGCGTGCTATCGCCCGTCCCGCCGAGCGCGTTGGCGTAACCTTTGAGACGGGCTTAGTCTCTTCAATCATTGAGGAGATTCATTACCAACCCGGTGCGCTTCCTCTGCTTCAGTACGCCCTGACTGAGCTGTTTGAGCAGCGGCAGGGGCGCGTGATCACCCACGAGAACTACCGGGCTATCGGCCAAACGACGGGCGCGCTGGCGAAACGTGCGGAAGAAATCTACTGCGAACTTCCCCCGGAACAGCAAGCTATCGTTCAGCAAATGTTCTTACGGTTGGTCACACTGGGTGAAGGCGTCGAAGATACGCGGCGGCGTACGCTGCGCTCCGAACTGTCAGCGATTGCTGCCGACAGCGACGCGATGGATGAAGTCATCGACACGTTTTCCAGCTACCGACTGCTGTCACTCGATCATGATCCTGCCACCCGTTCCCCGACGGTTGAAGTCGCGCACGAGGCGATTTTGCGTGAGTGGGAACGCCTGCGCGGGTGGTTGAATGCCAGTCGCCACGAGATTCGCTTGCAGCGGCAGTTAGCCACCGCCGTTGAAGAATGGCGTACGGCGAAACACGAGAACAGTTTTCTGCTGCGCGGCGCTCGCCTGGAACAGTTTGAGAAATGGTCGAACGAAACGAAGCTTGCCCTGACGCCGGATGAACGCGCCTATCTCGCTGCCAGCCTCACGCAGCGCGAAGACGAAAACACGCTCGAAGAGGCTCGCCAGCAGCGTGAGCAGCAGCTAGAACGCCGCTCACGCACATTTCTGCGCGGATTGGTCATCATGTTGGCGCTGGCGTTCGTTAGCGTGACAATCTTCGCCATGTTTGCACTGGATCGAGAAACACAAATCCAGGACGCTTATGCCACCAGCCAGGCCAATCTGACGCGGGCGGAGCGGGAAGCCGAAGTCAATCACAGCCTTGTGCTGGCGAATGCCGCCGAAGATGAGCAGGAAACTGGCAGCACCGAACTGGCGCTCATGCTGGCACTTGAGGCGTATCGCATCCCCGATCCGCCCGCTGAAGCGGAGCGCGTTTTGCGCGCCATCGCTGATGAACCGGGCAGTCGCGCCATCCTGACGGCGTTCACGAGTCAGGTTAATGCCGTCGCCGTCAGCCCGGATTCGCAGTTGATACTGGCGGCGAGCTGCGCCGACTTACAGGGCGAAAGCTGTTCATCCGGTGAGATGATCCTCTTTGACGTGCAAACCAACGCCGAAATCCAGCGCTTGCGCGGACACACCGACACAATCACCAGCGTCGTGTTCACGCCCGACGGTCGCGGCATCTGGTCGGCTTCAGCCGATGGCAGTATCGCCTTATGGGACATCACCGGAAACGGACACATCGTCCGCCAATTCGATCTCGATCTGGGCGATGTGCGGCAAATCGCGCTGAGTCCTGATGGGGCGCGGCTGCTGGCAGCGACCGAAAGCGGAGTGATCGCCGCGATCGATCCGGCAGAGGGAACAATCCTCCGGCGTTTGGAAGGGCATGAAGGCAGCGTGAACGCTGTCGCCTTTAGCCCCGATGGACTCCAAGTGCTGTCCGGAGGCGCAGACACACAGGTGATCCTGTGGGATGTCGGGACGGGCGATATTGTGCGCCAGATGGTCGGGCATACGGGTTCCGTCCTCGCGGTCGCCTTCCACCCGGACGGACTGCGGGCGGTGTCGTGCGGCGAGGATTTCACAGCGCGCCTGTGGGATCTCGAAACGGGCAGCGAGTTACAGCAGGTCAACGGCGCAACGCTGATGCAAGCGGTCGTCATTCAGCCGGATGGAAACCGTTTATTGGTGGAATTCGGCGGCGGGATGCTCATCAAAGAAGTTGATCAATGGAGTGATACAGGCTATCTGATCGTCGATCCGACGGGCGGCGTGGATGCTGCAAACTATGATGCCACCGCGCTCGCCTTTGCTCCGTCCGGTGAATTTGTGATCAGTGGTCTGCAAAACGGCGGTGTCATGCTGTGGACGATGGCAACTGATCGAATCACGCACCGCTACTCCGAACCTGCGATCAGCACGGGATTTGCAGCGTTTGATCTGCGCGTGGATGGGCGGCGTATGGTCACCGGGACGGTTGACACCGGTGAGGCGCTGCTGTGGGACATTGATCCGCAGTCGCCTATGTACGGCACGATCCGCACCCGCTTGCTGGGACATCATGGGATGGTCTTTCCTGTCGTCTACAGCCCGGATGGGGCGGCTCTGCTCGTCGGCTCCGGAGACTGGTTCGGCGGCAGCACGGCGAAGAGCCTCAACTTATGGAATGTGGACGAAGCTTCGCCCACGTATGGCACAATCATCCATTCCTTCGCAGACTATCATGTCTATCCGCGCGCGTTCGCCTTCACGCCCGACGGCCACTACCTCCTCGTGGGCACGCAAGACCTGATCGGCGAAGGCGAATTCGTCATGTGGGATGCGCGCACAGGCGAACTCATCACCCACTTTGAAATCGGTCAGGATGTGTCCAGCATCCTCGTCTCACCCGATGGCACACGCGCGCTCACGGTGTCGGCGTATGTCACTGGCATCACCGAATGGGATATCGATCCTGATTCATCATCTTTTGGGCAATCGCTGCGGATGGTCGACACCAACAGCGTAGCCTACGATCTGGAGTGGGGTCCGACTCCAGCTAGCTTTTTCCTTGGCGACCTGAACACAACCTTACAGGAACGAGATTATCAAAGTGGCCAGGTGATCCGCTCCTTCAGCGGCGGGGGGACGGCAGGAATGTGGGCGATTGACCTTGGTCCGGATCAGCAGCAGGTCATCACCGGCAGCGACAACGGCGAGATTATCCTGTGGGACTACCCGTCCGGGCGCGAACTCTGGCGCACCCCCGTCAGCCAAGCTATGTGCCGAGTCTTTTTTCCGTCCGGATGGAAAATCGGCATTCTCCATGACTTTTCCCGGTATTCCTATCGAGTGGAATGTCGCGCAGCCCAGCATCAGTGAGCTGCTCAGTTGGATCGAGACTCATCGGTATCAGCGTGATTTCACCTGCGCGGAACGGGCACAGTATCAGATTACGCCGCTGTGCCCGGAGAGCGGAGGCACTCCATAACTCCGATCCGCTCAGCATAACCACACCCTGATTCATCCAGCAAGACGAACCCTTTTGGTCATTGTCGGGGCAGTTGCGCCCCGTGCAAGGCTACTACTTACCCAATTTGAGGAGCAAGACCATGCAGCACCAACGGAATTCGGCTCGATTCAACGGGAAGTTTCGCGGGTTCGCGCGGATAGGCTTGCTGATGCTGTTCCTGCTGCTGGTTTCCGCCGTGGTCATCCCGACCTCGGCTCAGGAAACGACGCCGGTCGTCCCGCCTCAGGTCGGTCTCCGCCCCGACGCTCCAACATATGCCCTGCACGGTCCCTATTGGGTCGGCACACAGGATTTTGTGATTGATCCAGAAGCTGATGAACCACAGGAAATCACGGTATGGTATCCAGCGCTCAACCCAGATGGAATAGCCGAAGAAATAATCTATCCAGCGGCGCTGAAATTCGAAGTTCCTGAAGGAACAATAGGAACGGTTCACGGTCATGCCCTCAAGGATGCCGCGTTCGATATGGTTGCTGCCCCCTATCCATTGGTGATTTTTTCGCCGGGCTTTGGGGCGGGCGCGCACCAATTACGCTCACTTAACCGAACACATGGCTTCGTATGGTTTTGTGGTGATCGCACCTGACCATCACGAGTTCTTTGATCCGACCTGGGCTGATATTCTACCGAGTACGATTTACCGTCCTCAGGATGTATTGGAGGCCATTGCTTTCGCCGATGAACTGACAGTCGCTGGTGGGAGGATGGCAGGCGTCATCAATACCGGCCTGATCGCGGTGGCAGGTCATTCTTACGGGGGATATACCGCGCTGGCAGCAGCCGGTGGGCGCTTCGATATCAATGGCTTTAATGCACGTTGTGAGGCCGCTCGCGCCGCTGCTGACCCGAATGCCTGGCTTTGACACACTGGTGCCAATTCAAGGAACAGATGGCGAGCTGGCGGCGCTGGACTCGATGCCAGAGGGATTGTGGCCGGCGTGGGCTGACCCGCGTGTCGATGCCATCATCCCGATGGCGGGCGATTCATATATCTTCGATCAGGCAGGATTGGCCGAGATCACGATTCCGGTCATGGCGATGGGTGGAACGCTCGATACGTCAACACCTTATGAGTGGGGCGCACACCCGACTTATGACCTGATATCCAGTGAGATGAAGGCGTTAGTCACGTTCGTGAATGCCGAGCATATGATCTTCGGCAGCACCTGCGCTGATATTCCCCTGTGCGGTTGATTTGGGGGTGACTTTCTACTGCTCCGATCCAGTCTGGGACATGCAGCGCACTCAGGACCTTACCCACCACTTTGCAGCGGCATTCCTGCTCGACATACTGAAGGGCGACGCGGAGGCTCATGCCGCGCTCGCGCCGGATGCGGTGAGCTTCCCCGGCATTACCTATGAGGCGCAGGGGTTCTAGCGATTGACGCCAGTTGTGCCCGCCATTGGCAAGCCCATGCAATGGCGGGCACAAACGGCGCTAGCCCTCCTCCAATCAGGTCGGGATGCGGCAGCGAAGCGGTTGGCCTTCCCTCAGCCGAGCAACCCTGGCAGGAGCGTCTGTACCAGCGGAATCGTAGGCACCGGTAGGTCGATCACAGGTGTACTGGTCGGCGGCGGCGGGTTGGTCGGCGGCACTGCCGTGGGCGGCACAGGCGTGGGCGGCACAGGCGTGGGCGGCACAGGCGTGGGCGGCACGGCTGTCGGTGGCACCGCCGTTGGCGGGACAGCCGTTGGCGGGACGGCGGTGGGCGGCACGCTGGTCGGTGGAACCGATGTCGGTGGAACACTGGTGTTTGCGGCGATGGTCGGCGCGACGCGCGATGACGTGACCGCTGCTGTCGACGCTGCCGTCCTCGTCATTTGGTCGGCAGTCGCGGACTGCGTCGCCGAATATGTCGTCGTGAGGGTACGCGGGGGTGTCCTGGTGACCGTGCGCGTGGCGCTGCCGGTTGCGCTCGGCGTTTGGCTTGGGGTGCGCGTTACCGTCGGGGTTGCGCTGCTCGTGGCGCTTGCCGTGGCCGTTTTCGTCGGAGAGGGCGATGCTGAGGCGGTTTCGAGAGCCTCAATCTGCGTCGCAGCGGCGGTCGGCACACCTGTCGCCACTCCGTCGCGGACTAACTGAAATATGGTTAGGACAACCAGCATGGCTAAGCCGGCCACGCCGAAGACACTGCTGAGCCGCCGGCGCGGCGTAGCGCGTTCGTCTTCTCGCTCACCTTTCCGGGTTTCGTCCAGCTCGAATGTACCTGTTTTTTGACCTCCGGTTGGAGGAGAGCTCACCAGGCGCAGCTGCTCAGGGCTCAGGATCGGTGTCGGCTGCGACGTCAATACGACGATGTCGGTGTCCACCTGGCGAGACAGTGCGTCGCGAAACGCCTGCACCAGTGCTCCCGCCGACTGAAAGCGCTCCGTCGGATCCTTGGCCAGACCCTTGAGCAGCACAGGATCCACTTTCTGAGGTAACCGTGGATTCAGATTGGAGGGCAGCGGCGGCACGGCAGTGAGGTGCCTCTGCATCACGACCAGTTCGCTTGCGTCAGAAAAGGGGAAGTATCCGGTCGCCAGCAGATAGGCGATGACCGCGAATGAGTAGATATCCGAGAAGACATCGACATTGCGCAAGCCCTGCACCTGCTCCGGCGACATGTACACCGGCGTGCCAATGATGTTGCCGCTGGTGGTAATGCGGGCAGACTCGTTGATGCGTGCCAGCCCGAAATCGCCCAGCTTGAGCGTTCCGTCGGCGCTGACCAGTATATTGTCCAGTTTCAGGTCACGATGTAGGACGCCCTGTGCGTGGGCATAGTCCAGCGCCGTTGCGATGGACGTGAGGATGTCTACAGATTCGTCCAGACCCAGCGTTGTGGGCTGGCGAAAGCGCTGCGCCAGATTGCCACCGGGCAGATACTCCATGGCGATGTAGCCCAGACCGCTGAACCAGCCGAAATCGTAGATTTCGATGATCTGCGGATGTCGCAGACGCTGGATAATCTGCGCCTCGCGCTCAAAGCGGCGCGCTTCCCGCGACCCTTCGTCGAGTTTCGAACGCAATATCTTGAGAGCGACGATGCGATCTGACAACGGGTCGATCGCGCTGTAGACGACTGCTGTTCCGCCGGTGCCGAGGATATCCAGTAGCTGATAGTGTGCGAAGTGCCCCTGATGCATCCTGAACCTGAATACTCGACCGACAACGTTGTAGCCCACATCCCTCCCGTTGGAAGCATCGAGACGCGTGGTACTGTCTTGCTTCGCCAGAGCGCGCAGGGCGGTGATGAGACAAACTCAACTGGAAAGGCTACGATAAGTTAGATGGTAATCGATCTTTCCATGTCCTGTTGGTTAGGAATTATGAATTTTGCTCAACGAAATCAGCGCATTTCAGGACCACAGATCTCGCCCGTAGTGGTGCGCAGATCGCCGCCATCTCCACGAAAATCTGGCGCTCCAGGCTCTCCACGTGCCGCGGCCATCCCTGTCAGGCGGCGCAGGTTCAGGACGATCCTGGCATTTTGGACCACGATTTGAACAGGCTGGAGGTGAACAGGCGAAATGGATCATAATAGGGCCTGTTTTCATCTAGTGTCCGCCGCAGGAGTCGATGGTGATCGAGTTTTTTGTAGATCCGAGCAGTTCGGGAAGTCCATTTCCACATTACTGGGAACAGTGTGTGGGAAGCTGCCATGCCGTCATGGGCCTGCGCTCCGACTGGCGCCAGCAGCTTGAGAAAAGCCACAGGGAGCTGGGTTTCCAGTACGTCCGCTTTCACGGACTGCTCGACGATGACATGAATATCTGCATGCGGGAATACCGAGAGGATGGCACCAAAGGCCAGCTTCGTTTTAGCTTCTACAGCGTCGATTCCATCTATGACTTTTTGCTGAGCATCGGCATGAAACCCTTTATAGAGCTCGGCTTTATGCCGTCGGTGCTGGCGTCAGGGACCGCGACATGCTTTCACTACAAGGCCAACACCACACCGCCGGCCGATTACGGTGAGTGGGAAGCGCTGATTCGGGCGCTGACCCAGCACCTGGTCGATCGCTACGGGCTGGAAGAAGTGCGGACGTGGTTTTTCGAAGTCTGGAACGAACCCAATCTCAGCTATTTCTGGGCAGGCACGAAAGAGGAGTATTTCAGGATTTACGAACATGCCGTGCGCGCCATCAAGAGTGTGGACAGCCAACTACGCGTCGGCGGTCCGGCGACGTCGGTCAACTCCTGGCTCCCGGACATGCTCGACTTCTGTCGCAGCGCTGGCGTCCCAATCGATTTTCTATCGACCCACCACTACCCTACCGACGATCCTCTCTGGCGACACAGCGATATCAGCGGAGAGGAAGTGTATAAGCAGTTCGCCCACGAGTTCGGCAAGTATGAGCGCGGCGTTCTCCGCAAAATGACCGCCAGGGCCCGAGAGCAGGCCGGCGACATGCCGCTCTACTACACGGAATGGAACACGTCCGCCTGGCTCACCGACAGCATCCACGACGATGCTTTCTCCGCCGCGCTGGCTGCCAAAACAATCGCCGACAACGACGGTCTGGTCCAGGGGTATTCCTGGTGGACGTTCTCTGATTTGTTTGAAGAAGGCGGGCAGTACGCCGCGCCCTTCCATGGTGGCTTCGGGCTTCAGAACATTCATGGCATTCCCAAACCTACCTACCGTGCGTTCGAGATGCTGCACGCCCTGGGTGACGAGCGCCTTGCGGTCAGCGGCGGAGAGAATTCCAGTGTGGAGATATTGGCCGTGCGCGACGGCTCAACCCTGATGCTGCTGGCCTACAATCATGTCGCCCCCGGTCAGGAGATCCGCACTGAAGACGTGGCGATCAGCCTGAAAGGGATAACCCCTGGAACCAAGGTAGCGGTCGCCCGCGTCGACCAGGAGAGCGCCAACCCAAAGCAGAAGTGGATCGACCTGGGCAGCCCGGAATACCCGACACTTACTCAGCTTGCGGAGATCGAACAGGCATCCCGTCCTCGCAGTGAGGAGGACCTGACCGAAAGTGCCGCAGGCGGCAGCATGCTCCGATTCGCACTCCCTCCGCATGGCATCGCGGCGTTAACGGTCAAGACGCCGACCGGCTAGCGTCACACCTGCAAAGGACGACCCTGAGAGCATCGGGTTGACGGCAGCTCAACCCGGGCGGTCGGTTGTGGCGAAGAGGGGAATCCGGGTGCCCCAATCCGTCAAAATTGAGCATCATTCGGGCCGTGACTGACAGCGGCGAACTGACCGTCACGACCTCACGACAGGCGTAGACAAGGAACCTGTACCTGCGAAACATATCTTCATCGACGAAAGTAAAGGTACCACCATGACGATCCCTCGTAGTGAATATCCTCGCCCCCAGTTCGTTCGCGAGAACTGGTTGTGTTTGAACGGTGAATGGCAGTTTGAATCGGATCGGGGTGACAGCGGTTTGGAGCGAGGGCTGCTCACCCGTGAGCTGAAGCAGCGCATCACAGTCCCCTTCTGCCCCGAATCGCCGCTCTCCGGCATCAACGATCTCGACTACCATCTGGCGGTCTGGTACCGTCGGACCGTGACCATTCCTCAGGAGTGGGCAGGCCAGCGCGTGCTGCTGCACTTCCAGGCAGTCGATTACGACACGACGGTCTGGGTCGATGGGCAGGAAGTCGGCCGTCACCGCGGCGGGTTCGCGTCCTTCTCGTGTGACCTGAACGGTGTCGCCTCGGCAGGAGACACGGTGACACTGGTGGTTCGCGCGCGTGACACGCGTTCAGCGCCGCAGCCGCGCGGTAAGCAGGCGCGAGACTACGCGCCGCAGGGCGCAATCTATGTCCGCACGACCGGCATCTGGCAGACCGTGTGGATGGAGCCCGTACCGCACATCGCCCTGCGCCGCCCCCGCATCACGCCCGATGTCGCAAACAGCACGATCCGCCTCGAACAGCCTATCACCGGTAACGCACGCGGCCTGCGCCTTCGCGCAGTGCTGAAGGATGCCGCTGGCGTAGTCGTCACTGCGGAAACCTCGGCGGAATACGATCTGTCACCGCGCCTTGACCTGGTTATTCCGGCGGAACGCCGGCGCCTGTGGTCGAACGAGGACCCGCACCTCTACGATCTGGAAATCAGCCTGGTCGACGCGGACGGCAGCATCGTCGACCAGGCGACCAGCTACGCGGGATTGCGCAGCGTCTCCATCGTGGGCAAAGCCGTCAAACTTAACGGGAAGGCCGTCTTCCAGCGTCTGGTGCTCGACCAGGGGTACTATCCGGAAGGCATCATGACCGCGCCGAGCGACGATGCGCTTCGTTGCGATATCGAGTTGAGCATGGCGGCAGGCTTCAATGGGGCGCGTCTGCATCAGAAGGTGTTCGAAGAACGCTTTCTGTATCACGCCGACCGGATGGGTTACCTCGTGTGGGGGGGAATTCGGCGACTGGGGATGCAGTCACAACGGCCCGCTCGACGGTGAACACCAAACGCCGACCGCCGCGTACATCACCGAGTGGTTAGAAGTGCTGGAACGCGACTACTCGCACCCGGCTATCATCGGCTGGTGTCCCCTGAACGAGACGTGGCAGTCCATCACCGACAACATCACACAGTTGGACGTCGTGACCCGCGGCATGTATCTGGCGACCAAGGCCATGGACACCACCCGCCCCGTGCTGGACACGTCCGGTTACTCGCATCGCGTGCCGGAAACTGATATCTACGACAGCCATGACTACACGCAGGACCCCGACGAATTTGCCCGGCGTCATGGCGGGCTGGCTGAAGGGAAGCCGTTCCTCAACTACTTCGGGGATTGGGGAATTCCAGGGCATATGGTGCGCAACCCGCACTGGTCGCTCCCATATCGCGGACAGCCGTATTTCGTCAGCGAGTTCGGCGGCATCTGGTGGAACCCGGATGCAAAGCCGGGCGAAGATTCCTGGGGCTACGGCGCTCGCCCAACCTCAATCGAAGAATTCTATGATCGCTTTGACCGCCTTTGTGCGGCGCTGCTGAATGATGTCAATATGTTCGGCTACTGCTATACGCAGCTCACGGACGTCTATCAGGAGCAGAACGGCATCTACCGATTCGACCGTTCCACGAAGTTCGACATGGAGTGCGTTCGCCTCGCACAGCAGCGCCCCGCGGCGATTGAGCTCGTCGACTGATTCATGAAGGGCTGAGAGCCACCTCAGTGAATCCCGGCTTCCTCCCCCCCCCCCCCCCCCCCCCCCCCCCCCCCCCCCCCCCCGGGGGAGAAAAAGGCAAAAGATAAGAGAATTTGGGGGGCAAAGCCCAAAAAACAAAAAAAAGAAAAAGTAAACGAACAACCTGGCGTGGGCAACGCCGCACGCCAGGTTGGGCTCCGTCCCCGCTTCTAGATCCGCACCAGTTCAACCATGCCATTTCGCCCGTGCAGCTTCACCCGCTGCTCGTCGATACGCCGAACGATCAGGGCATCGTCACAGCGATAGCCCGTGAGACTTACCTCGGCGGAGAATTCGGGCGACTCCGTCTTCAGAATAACCAGGTCGCCTTGCTCGCTGACTTCGATGATTTCAGACGTCGAGTAGTGCAGCAGAATTCCCGGCTTCACCCGCCAGTCCAACGGCAGGATAACGCCGCGGCGCGCCGGAAGCGACAATGGTTCGCCGCCCAGCAGGGGAACGCCACCCGCTGAAATCGTCGTCTCGATCGGGTCATCCTGATAGTTGCTGACGAACAGGAAGCTTCCATTCTCCCCTTCAGAAAGGCGCACATCCGCCCAATCGCTCAGGGCGAACCAGGGCGAGCAGCCCATCCGGTCCGCCATCTGGTGCAGAATGTCCAGATCCTCAAGAGTGTTGGCCGCGAACGCCGCGCCCAGGACCATCACCTGGCCGGCGCCAACCTGTTTGACGAAACCAACTGTTTTCCCCTCCCCAGACGTGGCGAACACCTCGTCGAAGTCACCGGCATACGTCTCCAGGAACGAGACGGGGACATCCGCGTAGCCAAAGGCCTGAATTGCGGCGGGCGTGAACGGTGGGTCGCTCGCCAGGTGCTGAATGCCAATGGCGTCCCTGAGGATCGTGCACGGCGTGTGATCGAATGCTTCTTCGCACATCCGCCCCGCCAGGACCAGCTTGCCTCCCTGGCGAACATAGTCCACCAGCTTTTGCTGTGTGGCGGCATCACACTGTTTCTCCATCATGACCCACAGTAACGGAGTCTGTGCCACATCCAGGCGGCCGCGAGCCAGCTCCACGGCGTCGAATGGACGATGCGTGAGCGCGAGACCACGCGCCAGCAGATCGAACAGGACCAGATCGCGCTGGTGCGTCAGGATGTCGGCAGCCGGCCGGGAGGAAGCGTTGTTGCTTTCCGTCATGTAGGCGTCGAGCTGGAAGCCGATGGTCGTAACGGTCCTGGGCTGTGAGCGCACCAGATCGGCGCCATAGGCCGCCAGCACGCGCGAGAGCCTGGGGTAGCGGGCATAATGCCGCCGCAGAGTGCCATCCTTGCGAACCGGATGCCCCCAGTCGTGGCGTTTGGTCGGGCTGATGACCGGATCGTTTTCGCCGTCGAAGAACAGGTAGTGGTTGATGGCGCGCATTCCGCAGGAGATGCACAGTCGGCTGTGCAGATCGTAGAGCGAAGCCTGCGCGCCGCTGAAATCCTGGTTGCCGCCGGCCTGGAACTCTATCGAGAACAGCGGCTGCTGCGGATTGTGCAGGGCCTTGGTTATCTCGTTCACCAGCACGAGCTGGTGAAAGTTGCCCTCCCCAATGAAGATGGGATAGACGTCGGTGGCGCTGACCATGCCCTCGATCTCCATCACGTCGATCAGTTGTGAAAGACCAATGGGAAACGTCTTGCCGCCATTGCCAAAGCCGTGGATGTTGGCGACCGCAGGCGTCGTCATGCCGTGCGCCTTCGCCCGCTCACAGAGGTGTGCAGCATATTCGCGCAGATACACCCGGTAGAAGCGGCGGTAGTCTTCAATGACCGCGGCACCATGCGGCGGCCCCGGCTGGGTGATCTGGTCGTGCAGAAAGGCGACCAGGTCAGCAGCAGGATAGCGGTCAATCAGACGTTCGCCATAGATTGATTGCAGGTAGGCCGCGAAACGACCCAGCGTGTCACGATTGATGTCGACAATGTTTCTGACCCACTGGATCATGCCCATCTCGTTATCCAGTTGCGTCAGCAGGATCTTGCCGCCGTGGGTGATCTGACGAGGGGTCAGCACCTGGAACACGGCCTGATACCATCCTTCCACGCACTTCAGGAAGTCAGGCTGGAGGTAGCTGGCGACGTTCTGAACCTTGCCGTCCTGGCTGACGAACGACGCCTGGGGATTCTGGCTGAATACCCAGGGCGGAATGCCCTCGTTGATGGACTCCGCCATGATGTAGGGGCCGGGTCGGGCGATGATGTACAGGCCCATGTCGGCGGCCAGATCGAGGAAGCCGGCCAGGTTCCGCATCGGGTGCGTGTGACCGTCCACGTCGGAAACGCCCGGCTCTGGCTGGTGCCACAGCCACGGAATGTAGGCCGCGACGGCGTTGAAGCCAGCCGCCTGCAAGAGACCCAGTCGGTGCGCCCACTGGTCGGCCGGGGTTCGATAATAATGAAACTCGCCCGCCTGGATGAGGATCGGTTGATCGTTTAACCAGAACTGGCCTTCCTTGACATGAAATGTGCTCACCCGTGTCCCTCCCCTTGTCCCTCGCGAAAACTGGTATAACGAGCCACCCAAGGACTGGGTCGGTCGTCGTGCTCCTGCACAATGCTCCGCCCTGGGTGCAGAGTTTTTTTGACCCCGTACTAGCGCCGGCAAAAACCCAGGATCTCCAGGGCGTCCTGAATGGTCGGGCTATTGGTATAGGTATCCCACACCAGTCCGCTTAGAAAATTCTCGACCATGGTCATCGAGCAGCCTTTGTCGATCCCGTAGACCGAGCTGCTGTACCAGGGCGGGTCGACGGAGAGGTTGTAGGAGTCGAAGAAGCCGTACTTGCCCCACGTTCTGGGATGCTCGTGATAGAGGTGCTCGATCATCTCCAGCGCCAGTTCGGGGACAAAGGGCAGCGACGCCACCGCCCCATAGATCGAAACGGTCCCATTTGGCTTGATTTGAACCAGCGATGGCGGCGCGCCGGAGACATCGTAGCCCCATGGGCTGTCACCGGCACTGATGCCCCAGCTCTTCGCATGATAGGTCTTGAACGCAGCCGACTGCTGGATGCAGTAGCTCCGACCCGCCAGGATCGCCTGCTGGGTGTTGTTAAACCAGTCGATGCCATCCGGATCGAGGTACTTTCCGGTGTCCAGCCAGGCCTCGCTGAACTGGTAAGCAAACAGGTTGCCACCAGGGTTGACGATCACGTCATAGCCGTCGAAGCAGGCACTATCGCGTCGGAAGCCCTGATACAGGCAGCGTGCCAGCACCGGGTCAAGGTGCCTGGCAGCCTGGAGGTACATCATCTTCTGTTCGGCGGCCATGTCCCACCGGCTGATGAACCCCGGCTGGCCAGTGACATAATCACCGCCCCTATCAGGGTTGTAGGCCATGTGAAACAGCGACAGATCACCCTTCTCGAAAACAATGAAGGACCAATCCACACGCTCCAGTATTTCCTGGGCCATTTCGTGAATCTGCTCGTCCTCAAAATAGGCAGCAGCGGTGATCACGCCATTCAAACAGAGGGCCGTGTCGATGGTCGAATACTCGCTTCGGCCCCAGCGCTGAGCGTCGTTGACATGTTGAAAGTGGGCGAAGAACCCGCGGTGATGGCTGGCATTGCAGAGAAGGGTGTACAGGGATCCACGCGTGATCTCCAGCGCCTGCTGTCGAGCCAGGAAGCCACGCTCGGCAGCGATCACCCAGGCCGTCAGCGCAAAGCCGGTCGCAGCGATCGATGCCATCTGTGGTTCTTTGGTTGAATCCGCCGTAAGGCCATATCCCCGACTGTGTGGTTCCAAATTCGTATATTCCAGAAAAAAGTCAACCGAGCCTTGCAGTTCTTGGCGTAGTAGGGAGAGCGGGCCCACTGATAGTTTCTCCAGCAGATGTCTGCGGCGTACCCGATAAAGTTGAAGACTGGCGTGCAAGAAAGCGGGTAGAAATGCGATGGGGCTGGAAGGGCGTTTCGTTCTCCAGATAATCAATCAACTGCCGGATGGCAGTGGCGCCCCACTGGAAACGGGATGCGCCGATCGTGGACAGAGAGGGCTGCATGTAGCGGGCCAGCGGAATGTCGTCGAAGCCGACGATGGCGATGTCGTGGGGGGCGTGAAGACCGTGCTGTTTCATGGCGTGCAGAAAACCGATCGCCATCTGGTCGTTAGCGCAGAAGACAGCCTCGGGAATCTGATCAGACTGGAGGATCGTCTCGGCGACTTCGAAACCGGAGATCTCGGTGAAGTTGCCTTGATACACAGGAATATGCAGATGATGCTGTTCTGCCTCGGACAGGAACGTCGCCATGCGCTCAGCATTGTCGACAGAGTCGAGGGCCCCTGCGACGAAGGCGATCCTGCGGAATCCCTGATCATAAAGATGGCGGAAGGCCTCGCGCACACCCTGAGGATTATCGAGAAGAAGAGGCAGGAGGAAGTCGTTCTGCAGCCAGCGGTCGAGCACCACAATGGGGAATCGAGGGGATGCGAGCTTCAGAACCTGGTCGTCGGAGATTTTATGATCGAAAACCAGCGCGCCATCGACCTGACGGTGGAGCAAAATACGGCGGGGAGAGCGGCTGTCCGGACAGACGAGCAGTTCGTAGTCGGTTTCCAGAATGACGCTGTGAATGCCTTCCAGAATCTCGTCGTAGAACGAGCCGCCAAAACGGGAAATGAACACCCCGACCGTCTGCGTTTTACGCTGTTTGAGATGCCGGGCAAAGGCATTGGGATGGTAATTGAGGGATTCCGCGGCCTCGAGGACACGCTTTCTCGTCGCCTCACCAATGCTGCCCGTGTCGTTGAGCGCATAAGATGCTGTGGTGACACTCACGCCCGCGCGTTTGGCGACATCGCGTATGGTGGTCATCGTGGCCTTCCCCATCGTTTGCGCTCAGGCGCCGGCACGCAGGTCACGCAGAACCGAGGGTGAACGGGAGTGAAGTGAAGTAGCCTGATTCGGGATGGCCCGGAACTCACAGCAGCGGATCCTGTATCTGCATTGCTTCGCATGAAATTTGTTGACAGCGCAAAATATGTATGGTACATTTCGACTGAGGTGAAACGTTTCACCTCATTGATGACAGTGTAGTCCGAAGTTCGTCAAAAGTAAAGAATCTACTTTCAATGAAGTACTAGAATGAACAACCACTTCGAGAACCGTTACGGATACTTTGCAGAAGGCGGCCGCGAGTACGTCATCCGCACGCCGCTTACTCCTCGCCCCTGGGGCAACATCATCAGCAATGGCGACTACAGCATGATGGTGTCGCAGACGGGTTCCGGGTATAGCTGGCGCGGGAATGCCGGCCAAAACCGCATCACCCGTTCCTTCCAGGATCTGGTCAAAGACAACTGGGGCAAGTATCTCTACATCCGCGATCTGAAGCGCAATAGCTACTGGTCAGCGGCCTACAAGCCGGTCATGCGGCCTTATCAGCATTATCAGGTCGTTCATGGAATTGGCTACTCGCGGTTCATTCAGCAGGTCGAGGATATCGAGAGCGTCCTCACCGTCTTTGTGACGGCGGATGCTCCGGTAGAGGTGCTGCACCTGACCCTGACCAACCATAGCAGTGAGCAGCGCGATCTGGACGTCACCTCCTACGTCGAGTGGCTGCTGGGTTTTGCGCCCGACGAGCATCGCGAGTTTCACAAGCTGTTTATCGAAACCTCTGCGGATGCCGCCGGACAGGCCGTCTTTGCTCGCAAATGCCTGTGGGGTTTCCCGGACGACAAGGGACGACACAACAACATCGACTGGCCCTACACCGCCTTCCACGCGGTCAGCGAACCTCTCAAATCCCTGGACTGTGACAACGCGACCTTCACCGGCCTGTACAACAATGACGATCGCCCGAGCGCCATGGCCGAGCCGACGCTTGCCGGCCGGACGGGGCGATTCACCGACGCGATTGCCGCGCTGCAAGTGGCCGTAGAACTGGCACCAGGGGAAGCGAAGACCGTGGTCTTCACCGTGGGCGCCGCCGAGGACGGCAAAGAGGATGCGCGCGAATTGATTGAGCGCTTCACCTCCGTCGAAAAAAGTGAGCAGGCCTTGCAGGCCGTGCACGCCTTCTGGTCACGCTTCATCGATGCTGAACAGGTGGAAACGCCGGACGACGCGCTGAACTTCATGACCAACGTCTGGCTGAAGTATCAGGCAATCTCCTGCCGCCTTTGGGGTAAGTCGGCCTTCTACCAGGTCTCAGCGGGGTACGGCTTCCGCGATCAGCTTCAGGACAGCCAGGTCTTCCTGGTGGGCGACCCGAGTTATGCGCGCCGGCAGCTTCTCCTGCATACATCGCAGCAGTTCATCGAGGGGGACGTCCTGCACTGGTGGTTCTCCATTCGCGGCGGCGGCCCACGCACCAACTGCTCCGACGATCTGTTGTGGCTCCCCTTCATCCTGAATTCCTATCTGATGGAAACAGGGGGTTACGCCATTCTCGACGAGGCGGTTCCCTACCTCAACGGACCGGCCGAGGCGCTTTACGACCATTGCAAGCGCGCCATAGAACGATCATTCTCGCGCTTTTCCCCGCGCGGAATCCCATTGATGGGCGACCATGACTGGAACGACGGTCTGAGCGCCGTCGGCACGCTGTTGAAGGGCGAGAGCTTCTGGGTGGCTGAGTTCCTTTATATGATTCTCGGCAGTTTCAGCCCGCTGGCGCGTCGTCGCGGCGATGAGCGCTTCGCCGAACGGTGCGAGATTGTCCGCGAGAGCCTCAAGCTGGCGCTCAATCTTCACGGCTGGGATGGCGCCTGGTATTTGCAGGCGACCACGGATGAGGGTCTGCTGCTCGGTTCGCGCGAGAACGAGGAAGGCAAAATCTTCCTGATGCCCAACATCTGGGCAGTCATCAGCGGCTCGGCCGACAAAGAACGTGCTCAGACGGCGATGGCGTCGGTGACTGAGCACCTCCTCAAGGACTACGGCACGCTGCTCAACTTTCCGGCCTTCACTCATCCTCGTCCGGATGTCGGCTACGTCACGCGCTATGCGCCGGGTCTTCGCGAGAACGGCGGCGTCTATACCCATGCCGCCACCTGGTCGGTCTGGGCGTACTCGCTGGCGGGTCAGCCTGAACTGGCTTACGAGGCCTACCGCCGCATCTGCCCGCCCAACCGCAGCGCCGACATCGACACCTACAAAGCCGAACCATACGTCACGCCCGGCAACATCGATGGTCCGCTCTCCGAGTATTTCGGGCGCGGCGGATGGACCTGGTACACAGGGTCTGCCCAGTGGCTGCACCGGATGGCCACCCACTGGATCCTGGGCATACGGCCCCAGGAGGATGGTCTGCTGGTCGAGCCGTCCATTCCGGCGCACTGGCCGGGCTTCAAGGTCAGACGGACGTTCCGAAATGCGGTATACGAAATCGAGGTCGAAAACCCCCAACGCGTGAATGGCGGAGTTCGCTCGGTAACGGTTGATGGGAAACCCTACGCGAGCAATCTGCTTCCCATTTTTGCCGACGAGAAAACCCACCCCGTCAAGATTGTCATGGGCACGTGAACCCGGAAAGGACATTGCCAGGACAAATCGGAATTGCTCGGCTGTTGTAATGAGGGGCAAGCGGTGAGGCGACTCACCAAACGAACCATTATCTTATCGACACTTACATCCCAAGGAGACGAAGGAATGAAACCCCTAGTCAAACTCATGAGCGCTGCTTTCCTTCTCATGATGCTGATCGCCCTGACGGTCTCAGTCGTTCCCGTGAATGCTCAATCCGTCACACTGCGTTATGCCAACTGGAACGTAGGAACGGAAGAAGAAAACAACATCCAGCGCCAACTGGTGGCTGCCTATGTTGCCGCCCACCCGGAAGTGGCCGTTGAATTCGTCGATATGTCCGGCGATGGGCGCTGGGACGAAAAACTGACCAACCTCGCCGCCCGCGGCGAGCTGCCGGACGTCTGGATGGCCGATAACACGCCGTTCTATGTCCAGAGCGGATGGGCAGCGGACCTGACGGCGCTGGTGCAGGATGATGCAGACTGGGCGAATGTGCCGCAGGTGCTCAAGGATGCGGTCAGCTATGACGGCAAGGTGCTCGGGCTACCTGCTGCGCAGTTTGTGATGGGCTACTTCGTGAACCAGGATCTGTTCGAAGCGGCCAACCTGGATGCACCCGCTTATGGCGTCTCCGTCGAGGATTTCTTTGCCGCCGCCTCCGAGCTCACCAACGTTGAGCAGGGTGTCCTCGGCCTGCACGAAATGGAACCCATCCTGGGATGGTATGCCAGCACGCAGGACAGCAATCTGAATTGGTTCAGTTACGACGGCGCGCACATCAACTACAACTCAGACGCCTTCAAGGCTGCGGTGAACGCGGCTGTTGCGATGAAGCCGCACACCTGGCAGGGACTCTCTGACGAGCAGAAAACGGCCTTTGCGGCGCAAGGCCCCTGGGAATTGTTCCTGAACCAGGAATCCGGCGCTGTGTGGGACGGCGGATGGGCTGTTTCCGGTTTCGCAGACAATGCCACCTTCAACTGGGATTTCGTCGGCATTCCAGGCGGCAATCAGGCGATGGTCGCCGACATCCTGGTCGTCTCTGCATCAGCGGCGGATCAGGCAGCGGCCTATGACTTCGCCAAGTGGATGAGCTTCTCCTTGGACGGCTACAAGGCCGAAGCGGAAATTGCCACCGCCGCGGGCGGCGTTCCAACCAGAATGCCGGTCACGGTGACCCCTGAAACCATCGACCTGTATCTGTCCTTCGTGGGCGACAAGCCGGGTCTGCGTCAGGCGCTGGAAAACCTGGACAACAGCCTGGTCGAGTCGCTGGCCAAGATTGTCCCTGGCTATATCAACGCCCGTTGGGAAGGCAAGCCGGGTATCGACGTCGGCCAGGACCTGGACGTCAACATGTGGTATATGTTCAATAACGTGTCGGCCGGTACCTACAAGTACGAGGACTACTCGGCTCGGCTGGAGGAATTCGCCAACGGCATCCTCGATGACGCACGCGCTGCGCTGTCCAGCTAATTCGCTCTTGGGTCAGGGGGGCGTGGCGCGCACGCCACGTCCCTCGCTCGCAATGCCAAAAATAACCCGTTGCTTTCATTAATGGCGAACATGAGTCTTTCGAAGCAGGACTTTGCAGAACAAGAACACGACCTGAAAATTGCATTTGGAACTTCATGAGCATCCTGGTCGGGTCTTTGCCCGCGAGATAAATCTCAAGCCTGAGCCGGAGATTTGGCGATGCGCTCGAAAGAAAATGGTCTATCGAGGCTGATACAGTGGCTCGTCATCGTTGGCATGCCCATCGTCTTTACGGCATGCACCCCCCAGTCCGACAGTCAGAATCGCGCCGCATCGACGGCCCTCCCCGTCGCCGAGAGCGCCCAGGCTGCGACAGAGCCAGCTCAACCAGCCATTGAAGTGACCGCTGAGTCGTTCGGGCACCCGCCTGCGCAGGATGACATCGCCCGTCAGTATGCCAAGGCGAGTATCCTGGTCCAGGAAGGTGAAACACTGCGCTTCGATGTCACCATCCCCGACGAAGCGGAGTTCACATTCGCCTTCGACGTTGCCACGCCATCCGAGTCTAGAATTCCTGAAGGGCAGCTCCGCATCGATGGCGAAATTCCCATCGCCGATATGCAGCGCTTCGTCTTCCCGATCTTCTATCGCAGCGACGGTGAGGCGTTTCTGAAAGACCGCTACGGTAACGACGCGCTTGTCAATCAGGTGCGCGACGTCCGCTGGTCCAGAGCCGTAGCCCGGGATGTCGATTTCAGCCAGCCCTATCCGCTTCGCATCCCTCTGACCTCCGGCGAGCATCAGATCGAGCTCACACTGACCGAAGGCACGTTGTACCTGGGCAGCGTCTATCTCATCCCGTTCTCGCCGTATTCCTCCTACGATCAGTATCTGGCGTCGCAGCCCGGGCCAGACACCACCGACTTCCAGCTCACGCTTGAAGCGGAGCAGCCGACCTTCAAGAACGATACATCCGTCCGCCCGTCCGCCAATCGCAGCCTCACGGTGACGCCATACGACACCTACCTTCTGCTGATGAATACCCTGGGTGGTGAGAGCTGGATCAAGAGCGGCAGCGGCGCGTACTACGAATTCACGGTCCCGGCCGATGGTTTCTACACGCTGACGTTCCGCTCGCTCCAGAACACTCGCAGCAACTTCACGGTCTTCCGGCGCATCACCCTCAATGGCGAAGTGCCGTTCGAGGAATTCAACGCGGTCCCGTTCGCCTATTCCGCGGACTGGGTCGACGTCATGATGCCCTACAAAGTTTTCCTGCGTGAGGGTGTCAACATCCTGGGCGTCGAAGCGACCAATTCCCCCTATTTTCGGGCCATCGAGACCATTCAGCAGTCCCTGCTGGACATCAACGAACTGGCCCTCGAGATCCGGAAGCTGACCGGCAATCAGCGCGATCCGTTCAAGGAATGGGTCATCTCTGATTACATTCCCGACATTCGTGACCGCCTGAACACCATTGCCCAGAACCTGATTGACGATCAGTATCTGCTGCGGGCAATCGATCAGAGCGGCGCTTCGCCAGAGTCGCTGACCTACCAGATGGCGATCGATAATCTGCTCTTCCTCAACGAGGACCCGGACAAAATCCCGGTGTTCATGGGCCGTTTTTCCGAAGGCAGCGGCTCGGCGTCGGGCCTTCTCGGGACGCTCCTGCCCCTGCTGCAAAATCAGCCTCTGGCGCTCGATAAAATCGTTGTCCACTCGCCCGACATTGTGCCTCAGACGCCTGGCGTGTCGATCGTGACTTCGGTGGCCGAAGACTTCAAGCGCTTCGTCCAGTCCTTCCAGCCAGACCCGTACCAGACGATCGGCGCCGCCAAAGACGAGCTGGAAGTCTGGGTCAACCGCCCTAGGCAGTACGTAAATCTGCTGCAAATGATGGCCGATGCCTACTTCACGTCGGAGACGGGAATTCGCGTCAAGTTCTCCATCATGCCCGATGAGGCGAAGCTGATCCTGGCGAATGCCGCAGACATTCAGCCCGACATCGCTTTGGGGGTCAGCACCGACAAACCGTATGAGCTTGCCATCCGCAACGCACTCTACGATTTGCGCAGCTTCGACGACTTCGATTCGTTCATCCACATCTATTCCCCCGGCGCGCTGCTCGGCTACATCATCAATGAATCAGTCTACGCCATCCCGGAGACCCAGGACTGCTGGGTGACATTCTACCGCCAGGACATCCTCGATTCGCTGGGGATGCCGGTGCCGGAGACATGGACTGAAGTCATCGAGATTCTGCCGGAATTACAGCGCTACGGCATGAACTACAACACGCTGCTGTCAAGCGGCGCCGGCCAGAAAAACTACATCACCACCGCGCCGTACCTGTTCAACGCCGGAGCGCCGCTTTACAGCGACGGCGGTTTCGCGACCGGCCTGCAAAGCGAAGAGGCGATCTCCGGCATTCGATTCATGGCGGAGAGCTTCACCATCTATGGCATGCCGCTGACCACGGCCAGCTTCTATCAGGAGTTCCGCTATGGCACGGTGCCGATTGGCGTCTCCAACATCATCGAGACCTACGTCAAGCTGACAACGGCGGCCCCGGAAATCGGCGGGCTGTGGAATATCGCACCCTACCCGGCGACGGTCCTCGCGGATGGCACCGAAAACCGCTATACCACGGGTTCAGCGCAGACCAGCCTCATGTTCCGAAATACCGACAAACCTCAGGAAGGTTGGGAATTCCTGAAGTGGTGGATGTCTACCGAAACTCAGGTGGAATTCGCGGAGCAGCTTGTGCTGAACTATGGACGCGAATACATGTGGTTCTCCGCGAACCTGGAGGCGCTAAATTTCACAGACATTCCGGAGGAGCACAGGGAGATCATCCTGGATCAGTGGCAGTGGCTGCAAGAGCCCGTGCGCCTGCCAGGCAGCTACATGCAGGAGCGCGAACTGAGCAACATCTGGAATCGGATCGTCTTCAATGGACTCAACCCGCGCGTCGCGATTGACCGTTCCATCATTGCCATCAACCGCGAAATCACGCGCAAGATGGAGGAGTTTGGCTATCTGCAGGATGGCGTGCGGGTCCGCGAATTCAGCATCCCAACGATCGAGACTGTAAGAGCGTGGATGGAAAATGCAGACGGAAATCAGTAGCGAAAGCGCCATTCGGATTGTCGCAGAACCACGCGCAGGGCTAGGCCAGACCTTCCGGTACTGGCTCAACAAAGAAGGCGGCGCCTATGCCTTCCTATTCCCCTATGCGCTGCTCTTCATCACCTTCATCATCATTCCGGTATTGGCTGCCATCCTGCTCTCCTTCACGTTTTTCGACGCCGTGCAGTCGCCCCGCTTCATCGGCCTCGACAATTACATTTCCCTGATCACGCAGGATGATACGTTCATGAAGTACGTCCTGCCGAACACGATCCAGTTCGCCGTGATCGTAGGACCGGGGGGCTATGCGTTCGCCTTCCTGCTGGCCTGGATTCTGGCGCAGCTTCCCAGGCTTCCCAGGACGATATTCGCTCTGATTCTTTACTCCCCTTCCATGACCGCTGGAGTGGCAATGGCGGTTGTCTGGAAAACGCTCTTCAGCGGCGACCAGACGGGCTATCTGAACAGCTTCCTGATGGGCATGGGTCTCCTTCAGGAGCCTATACAGTGGCTGCAATCGCCGCAGTACCTGATGCCCATCATGATCATCGTCACGCTGTGGAGCAGTATGGGCATTGGCTTTCTGGCGATGCTGGCGGGCATCCTGGAGATCAGCCCCGACCTGTACGAGGCCGCAGCCATGGACGGGTTGAGCAGCCGCTTGCAGGAAATCTTCTACATCACCATTCCCTCCATGAAACCGCAAATGTTGTTTGGCGCGGTGATGTCGATCGTCGGCACGTTCCAGGCTGGAGCCATCGGGGTGACGCTTTCCGGCGCCAACCCAACCCCGCAGTATGCCGGGCAGCTCATCGTCAACCATATCGAGGATTATGGCTTTCTGCGCTACGAAATGGGTTACGCCGCAGCCGTATCGGTTGTTCTGCTGCTGATGGTGCTGTTCTTCTCTCGTGTCGCAACTCGCCTGTTCGCAAGTGAGACGTGAGTAGACCATGGTCAACCACTGGTTTAGCCGGTACACGGGCGTTCGAAATCGAGGGATCAACCCGCAGGGCTTTCACGTCAGCCAGATCAAATTCTATGTGCTGTTGATTCCCCTGTCGGCGATCATGCTGCTGCCGATCATCTACATTGTCGCCAGCGCTTTCAAGCCGCCGGACGAACTCTTCGCGTTTCCGCCGCGTTTGTTCGTCGTGAACCCGACGTTCAAGAACTTCATCGATCTGTTCTCGAAATTATCAACTTCCGGCATACCCGTCAGCCGCTACCTGTTCAACAGCATCCTGATCACGACGATCACGGTTGTCGCATCCGTTCTCGTCTCCAGCGCGGGGGCGTACGCGCTGTCCAAGAAGCGCTTCAAACTCAAGCAGTTCCTCTTCACTGTCAACAGCGTCGCGCTGATGTTTGTACCGATCGCCGTCATCATCCCGCGCTTTCTGGTGATCGAAAGGCTGGGACTGCTCAACACGTTCTGGGTCCATGTCCTGCCCGTGCTGGCGCTTCCGGTGGGGCTCTTTCTGCTCAAGCAGTTCATCGACGGCATCCCCGACGACGTGATCGAGGCGGCGCAGATTGATGGCGCCACCGACTGGCGCATCTACTGGGGCATCATCCTGCCGATGATTCGCCCCGCCCTGGCGACGATCGCCATTCTGACATTCCAGGCAGCCTGGAACAACGCCGAGATCTCCACGCTCTACATCAACAGTGAGAGCATGAGAACGCTGGCGTTCTATCTCGGCACGCTCACCGCTGCCACGGCCACCGCCACGACGACGACCGCGACCTCGGTGGCGGGCCAGGGCATTGCGGCGGCCGCGGCACTGATCATGTTCCTACCCAATCTGATCATGTTCATCATCCTTCAAGGTCAGGTGATGAGCACCATGTCGCACTCGGGGCTGAAATGAAAAGGTCACTGCCGATCCTGTTCATTCTCCTCATCGGGCTGCTGGTCACAGCGGTGCCGCTGACGGCGCTTGCGCCTTACACCACCTACACCCTGGGTCCCGGCTTGTTCTTCTGGCCTTCGCAGGACGCCTACACGCCGGTCGACGAAGTTGACCTTCCCGTGTCAAGCCCGGAGGAGATGTTCCTCGCCCCAGATGGTTCCTTATACGTGGCCGATACCGGCAACGGGCGGATTGTCCGGCTCGACTCGGAATTCCAGATCGCCGCCGAGTATGGCCAGGGTCTTTTGCAATCGCCCACCGGACTGTTCGTGGACGAAGATGGCACGCTCTACGTTGCCGACGCCAAGAAGAATACGGTCGTCATTCTGGATGCAGATGGCAACCTGATCAACGAATTTGGCCATCCGTCGGAGCCACTGTTTGGGCAGAATCGTACCTTCCTGCCGCGCAAAATCATCGTGGATGCGCGCAAAAACCTCTATATTGTCAGCGAAGGCTCGGTGGATGGACTGGTCATGATGAACATCGACGGCCATTTCATCGGTTATTTCGGAGCCAATTCAGCCGACATGTCCCTCAAGATGATTCTGCAGCGGATGTTTCTCACTCAGGAACAACTGGAGCAGTTCATCAGGAACGAAGCAGCCTCCCCTTCGAACCTCACCATCGACCACCAATCGCTTATTTACACGGTGACCGCCGGAACGGACTGGAGCAAGAGCGTCAGCAAATTCACCATCTCTGGCAAAAACCTCTTTGACTGGGTTCTGGGTTCCTTGACCTTTCGCGATATCGACGTCAGCAGCAATGGCCTTCTCGTCGCAGTGGATGCAAACGGCATCATCTACGAGTATGACCTGAATGGATGGCTCCTGTTCGGCTTTGGCGGCCTTGACAGAGGCGATCAGCGACTTGGCCTGCTCAGCAATCCTACCGCCATCGAGCGTGTAGGAGACGATCTGTACGTGCTGGACAAAGACAAGAACGCCATCGTCACCTATCGAGTGACGGATTTTGCCAGAACTGTCCACGACGGCGTGCGTCTCTACATGGATGGCTTCTACGCGGAAGCCCGTCCCTACTTCGAGGATGTGCTGAACTACAACGGTCTGTTCATTCTGGCGTATCGAGCCATTGCCGACGCCTACTTCAAAGAGGGGGATTATTCGAACGCCCTCCAATACTTCCGCTACGCCGAAAGCCGAGGCGGTTACTCCGACTCCTTCTGGGAGCTGCGCAACGCGGTCTTGCAGCGGTCACTGAGCAGCGCGCTGGGGGTCCTGTTCTTCGGTTGGATCGGTTTCAGCGTCTTCACACGCCTGGAACGTCGCAACAACTGGCTTGACCCACTGCGTCACCGACTGCGGGAAGCGCAGAAGTTCCGTTTGGTCGACGATTTCGCATTCATGTTCCGGTTCATCAAAAAGCCCGTCGACAGTTTCTATTACATCAAACACAACCTGCGCGGCAGCCTGCTCTTCGCGTTGCTGATCTACGCCTGGGTCGTGATCGTGCGCGTGGTTTCGCTCTATGTCACCGGGTTTGTCTTCAGTCCTTTCTCCACTTCGTGGCAAATCCAGATTGAGACGGAGATCGCCTACACGGTTCTGCCGCTTTTGATGTGGAACGTCGCCAACTATCTGATCGCCACCATCAGCGACGGTGAGGGCCGGCTGCGCCACGTCTTCATCGGCAGCGCTTACAGCCTTTTCCCATACACCCTCTTTGGCCTGCCGGTCGCCCTGATTTCCAACCTGCTGACGCTGAATGAAGCGTTCGTCTACAGCTTCTCCACACAGCTCATGTGGTTTTGGACCGGGATCATGCTCTTCATCATGGTCAAGGAGATTCACAACTACTCGATATCCGAGACTATCCGGAACATTCTGACGACCCTCTTCACGATGGCGCTGTTCCTGCTGACCGCCTACATCCTCTACGTGCTCTTCAATCAGCTCTACGAGTTCGTCCTGGCCATCGTTCGGGAGGTCGGTCTTCGTGCCTAACATCAACCTCCTCGCAGCGCAGCATGCAGCTCACGGCCGCGATCGTGCGGCATTTCTGCTGATGTTCCTGCTCCTGGCGATTCTCGTGCTCCCTGCGGGGACCGCCGAAGCGGACACGGTCCGCGCACAGGAGGTCCCGGCCTCCTACGAGATGATCGCGGAAAATGACGCCTTCCAACTCTACGTCGACTCTTCAACCCTGGCATTCAAACTCCTGGACAAGCGCAGCAACTATCTCTGGCATTCGGGCATCGACGAACCGATTGAAGGCGACCGGCTGAACACCTCGTGGCGGGCGTTTGCCCAAAGCGGCATCAGCATCTAATATCTCGACAACCGAGCGATCAATAAGCGGATATCGATCGCCAACGCGACACACACCCTGGAAGTGACACCTATCGAGCAGGGTGTTTCGGCGCAGTTGACCTTCCAGGACTTTGGCATCAGCCTCGGAATCAGCCTTCAGCTTGAAGCCGACGGCGTGCGCGTCGAGGTGCCCTTTGAGTCCCTTCGTGAAGAAAACCCGGACTTCCGACTTGGACGCCTGTACCTGTATCCGTTCCTTGGTGCAACGCGCGGCGGGAGCGTGCCGGGCTACATGCTTATGCCCGACGGCAGCGGCAGCCTGATCCGCTTTGCCGATTCAACCAAAGCCCAGAACATGTTCTACGGCCGTTACTACGGAGCTGACCTGGGCATGACGGCCATTATGCCCTGGGACCCGGAAGTCATTAGTCCACAGCAGATCTCCTATCCGGTCTTTGGCATCGCGCACACCGATGAGCAGAGCGCATTCCTCTCGGTCGTCGAACAAGGTGCCGCCTATGGTGAGGTGCAGGTCCATCCGGCAGGCATCATCACCAACTTCAATTTCATCCACCACGCGTTCATTTATGCCGAAACCTATTTCCAGGCGACCAACCGTTCCGGCGCGGGCGTGACGACCATTCAACGGCAGCCCAACACCTTCGACGCTGTAGTCCACTACCGCTTCCTGACCGGCGACGAGTCGAACTACGTCGGCATGGCGCACAGCTATCGCCAGTTCCTGATCGACGGTGGCGGCTTGCGCACGGACGAGTTCGCGAACCCGGACATCGGCGTGCGTCTGGAATTCTTGGGGGGCGACAAGGAGAAAATCCTGTTGTGGTTCCGCTTCATTTCGATGACGACTATCCGTCAGATGAGCGAGATCCTTGCGGGATTGCAGCTTCCGAACCCCGAGGTCATCTACTACGGCTGGCAGCCCTACGGCGCGACCAACATGCCGCCCACCTCGATGGCGATGGAAGGCGCGCTCGGCAGTGTGGACGACCTGCGTGCGCTGGCGGAAAGCATTGAGACAAGCGGGGGACATTTCTCGCTTTATCTCGATCCGCAATCTGCGCTGCGCGATGAACCCGGTTACTCGATGCGTTTCGACCTGGCCATGGCCATCACCAGTGACAACTTGAGAGGCTACGTTCGCTATCCCAACTACTATCTCAACGACCAGGCCGTGCGCGCACGCTTTTCATCCCTCTCCGCCGATGTGACGTCGCAACTGCCGGCCGGCCTGGCGCTCGACAGCATCGGCTGGACGCTCTACAGCGACTATCGAGAGCGGAGCCCTGTCAGCCGTGAAACCGCCATTCAAAGCTACCAGGCCCTGCTGAGCGAAACGCCTCTGCGACTGGGTTTCTACCGGCCCAACGCCTACCTCTTCGGGCTGACGCATGCCTACTACGATATGCCGCTAGGCGACAACGGCTACGTCTATACCTCTGAGCCAGTGCCTTTCCTGCCGATCGTCCTGGCGGGCCACGTGCCCTACTATGGTGGGGCCATCAATTTCTCTTCCAACCGTCAGGATGACCTGCTGCGCCACGTGGAGTACGGGATCTATCCTTCGTTCTTCCTGACGGAGGAACCTACGGCGAACATGCTTAATACCCCCTCCTTCTGGATTTACACCTCGTCCTACGCCCAATGGGGTGAGCCTATCCGGGAAACGTACGCATGGATGAACGCGCTGCTCGCCCCAGTGCGCGGCCAGGAAATCGTCGCGCATGAAGAACTGGCCGACGGCGTATTTGCCACGACCTATGCGAACGGACGGCAAATCATCGTCAACTACACCGACCGGACCTTCGAACAGGGTGAGATTACGGTCGAGGCGAAAAACGCTGTGCTTCTGGAGAATAGCCTATGACCGACCGCCGCCCTGTCCGCCGCGAGATCAGTCTCCGCGCCCGCGAAGCTCTGCATGGCTACGGCTTTATCCTGCTGTGGATAATCGGTTTCGCGATCTTCACGCTGCTGCCACTGGGCGAGACCCTGAACTACAGCCTCAACCGCGTCACGGTGACGACGGACAGCATCAAACTGGACTTCGTGGAGTGGGCCAACTATACCCGTGCTCTGTTCACCGATCCCAACTTTGTCGAACTGCTGGTGGGCTACACCATCGAGACTCTGGTGTCTGTGCCCATCGTGCTGATTTTCGCGATGATCATCGCGCTGTTCCTCAACCAGAAGTTCAGGTTCAAAGGGCTGTTTCGAGTCATCTTCTTTCTACCCATCGTCATCACCAGCGGGCCGGTCATCAAAGAACTGACCGCCCAGGGGGCCGCCTCAGCGCCAGGCATTGCCGACCTCCCTGCCGTCGTCGACTTTCTGACAGAGCTGCCGCGCGCGTTGCGGAGCCCGGTCGAATACCTGCTCACCTCGTTCATCCTGATCCTGTGGTTTTCCGGTGTGCAGATCCTCATCTACCTGGCAAGCCTGCAAAAGATCGACCGCAGCATCTACGAGGCAGCGGCCATCGATGGCGCGTCGAGTTGGGAGATTTTCTGGAAGATCATCCTGCCCTCGCTGTCGACGGTGACGGTGGTCAACGCGATGTACACCATCGTGACCCTGTCGCATTTCTCCGAGAACAAGGTGATCCTCTACATCAAGGATCAGACCTTTGATTCTCTGGGTGGTTTTGGTTACGCCAGCGCCATGGCCTTCATCTACTTCGCGGTGATGCTCCTCCTGCTGGGGATCGTCATCTTCTTCCTGAGGCAGTGGGCAAGGAGAGGATCACGATGACTCAGATCCTCCATCATCCGTTCGCCGAGCAGGTGCGCGGTCTCCTATTCGGCAGCCGTGCCCGACGCGGCCTGGCGTTCACCGTCGCCCTTTATGCCCTGCTGATTGCCATCGGATTTGTCTATCTTCAGCCGCTGCTCTTCATGTTTATCAACAGCATGAAGACCCTGGGGACTTACTCAACCCGATGGTCCAGTGGGTGCCTACGGAGCTGTATCTTGGAAATTACGAAAAGGGCCTGCGTGTACTAAGTTATTCCGACAGCCTGGTGTCGTCCATATTGATCAGCGTCATCCCCTCGCTGATTCAGACATTCGTTGCTTCCCTGGTCGGCTACGGGTTGGCCCGCTACCGCTTCCCCGGCAAAGCGCTCGTCTTCGCGCTTCTGCTCGCCACCTTCATCATCCCGCCGCAAAACATTGTCATCCCGCAAATGCTGAGGTATCGCGAACTCGGGCTGCTGGGCAACCCGCTCGCGCTCATCCTTCCGGCACTGCTCGGTCAGGGCTATCGAAGCGCCATCTTCATCCTGATTTTCTATCAGACGTTTACCACCCTCCCGAAAGTGCTGGAGGAATCGGCACGTCTGGACGGCGCATCGGATCTGCGCATCTTCTTCACCATTGCCCTACCCACAGCGATTCCGGCGTACATCGTCTCGTTCATCTTCTCGACCGTCTGGTACTGGAACGAGACGTTCCTGACCTCGGTGTATCTCGAAGGCGGCGTGAGCACCCTGCCGATGCAGCTTTCGAGATTCACGCAGGCCTACGAGAACCTGTATCCGCCGGGCACGGTCAACATCTTCGATCGCCTGAACGAGGCGGTCAAGATGAGCGGCACCTTCCTGAACATTCTGCCGCTGCTGGTCATGTACTTCGTCTTGCAGCGTTGGTTCGTCGAATCGGTGGAGATGACGGGCATCACCGGAGAATAACCTGGATTGGCCCTATAGATCTTCGAGCGCTGCGCTGGCTCATGCCTGTGTCGATGGTGGGACACGCGTGAAAGCAGAGGTCCGCACAGGATGGCGTCCGAAGGGAGCATGCTGCCATCCTGTATAATACGCGGAGAAACCGTGTTCGTCGCCTGAGCCGGTGGATTTCTCCGAGAGGGTTCCGTCGTGTCTTCTAAAGTAACCATTTACGATATTGCCCGCGAGGCGCAAGTATCGGTCGCCACAGTCTCTCGCATCCTCACGGGCAGCGCGCCTGTAAACCCAGAGACAAAAGAGAAGGTCGAAGCAGTTCTCCAGAAATACGCCTTCCGTCCAAACCGCGCCGCACGAAATCTCTCCTATCAACGCTCCACCATGATTGGTGTCATCCTACCTGATATCACCAATCCGTTTTTCTCGACCCTGTTTGCCGAGATGCAGCGCCACGCCATTGCCAGGGACTATTCGCTCCTGCTGTTCAATGCAATGAACAACCTTGCCCTGGAATCGGACGGGCTGGCGTATCTCTCACGCCATCAGGTGGATGGTCTGATTTTTCTTGGCGGCCGGGTCAACGAGGTCACTCCACCGCTGGAGTACCAGAAGGAGATCGCCGCGGTTTCGTCAAAGGTCCCTACTGTCATCGTGAACGGCAGTATGCCGAATATCAGCGCGGTCACCATCTGCACCGACGAGCAATCGGGCATCGCTCAGGTGGTCGACTATCTGGCCGGCCTGGGACACCGGCGCATCGCTTTCCTGGGAGGAAGCGATCACATCACCGTCACACGCAACCGCCAACACGCCTTTCGCGAAGAAGTGGCCCGACTTGGTCTCACCGTGCACGACCATTGGCTGATCACCGACGGCTTTTCCATCGAAAGTGGTGAGAAAGCGATGGAAGCGCTCCTGGAGGTTCCGGACCAGCCCACGGCCGTGATCGCCATTAACGATCTGGTCGCGCTGGGTATCCTGAAAGCAGCGCGGCGGCATCATATTGACGTTCCCAGGGATCTCTCGCTGGTCGGATTCGATGATGTGTACCTCACCTCGGTTTCCAGCCCGGAGCTCACCAGCGTCAGCCACAACTATGAAGCGTTCGGGCGCGTGATCGTGGAAACCATCATCAAGCGGATCAAAAGCGAGGAAACCCCCTCAGTCGATTCAGGTTCCCATGCAGTTGGTCATTCGCGACTCCTGTCTGCCCCCTGCCAGTTAACCCCGCCCTCTTCATTCATTCAAACCGAATCTGACCGGCGCGGCCGCATCAGAAGTTGTTGACACAGATCTACGTTAATGTTATTCTCATGAAAGCGGTTTCGAAACCGCTTTCATAGGCGAAATATCTGTATGTGAGAGGAATTTACGATGCGTTTGCGTATGGTATCCCTTTTAGCAATCAGCCTCTTGCTTCTTTCCATCGGTGTCGCAGTCGCGCAGGAACCGGTCACCTTGCGGTTGAGCGTGTGGGGCAGCTTGAACGACCAGGAGTCCTATCAGGCGCGTCTCGACCTGGCCGAGGCGCAGTTCCCCAACATCACGGTCGAACTGCTGTACACGCCTGACGATTACGATCAGCGCATCCAGACCATGATGGCTGGCGGAGATGCGCCAGACATCGTGCAGTTGGCGGAAGCGGTGCACGGTTTTTCCAGCCGCGGTCAGCTGCTGCCGCTCGACGAATTCGTGACCTCTGCTGGACTCGATCTGGCGGCGCGTTTCGGCACCAATCACCTGCAATATCAGTATGAAGGCAGTCAATACGCCCTGCCCGACCGTGGCGGCGCCATGATTGTCTATTACAACACCGATATGTTCGACGCCGCCGGTGTCGAATACCCGGCCGCCGACTGGACATGGGAAGACTTCCTTGCAGCCGCTCAGGTGCTCACCCTCCGTGACGGTGACGCGGTGACCCAGTACGGCTTTGCGGCAGGTGGCTGGTGGCCCTGGTGGATGAGCTTCATCTATCAGAATGGCGGCGCGGTGCTCGACGAGAGCGGCATGCCCGCCTTCAATACACCGGAAGTGGCCGAAGCGCTCCAGTTCTACAATGACCTGGTCTATACGCATGGCGTCGCGCCGTCGCCGGAAGACTACGCCAACCTCGGCACGAACAGCCCTGATCCGCTGTTCGCACAGGGCAAAGTAGCGATGATCATGACGGGCTTCTGGAACATCGCCTCGCTGCGCGACGTACCGGACCTCAACTGGGATATCGCGCCGGTGTGGGGCAACGAGGAACGCGGCACCGTGGCCTTCGGCAGCGGGCTGGCGATTAGCAGCGCCAGCGCCCATCCGCAGGAAGCGTTCCAGATCATCGACTTCCTGACCAGCGATGCGGCACAGACCGTGATTGTTGAGCGCGGCCAGGATGCTCCGGCCAACGTCGCCGTGTTGAACAGCGCACTGTTCCTCAGCGGCGAAACCTTCGCCAACCGCGACATCTATATGGAAACTTTCGCGGAGTCGGCCGACGCGATCATCGCTCTGCCCCTGATCCCGCAGTGGAACGAGATGCAGTCTCTGATGAGCGCCACGCTCGACGAATACTTCCTCAACGCCATTGACACACAGACCGCCGTCGATCAGATTCAGGCGGATCTGGAAGGTCTGCTTCAGTAGTCGTCCGGCAGCATTCCAGCGCCGTTCGAGAAGGGAGACGGGGCCAGCGCCCTGTCTCCCACCCCTTAGAGATTTGAGACGATGAGATTACTGCTCTGCTTTTTGTTGACCTCTTTTCTCGTGTTACCCGGCAGTGGACAGGCACAAAACGTGGCAACCATCAGTGTCCGTATGGCGGAAACCCGCCAGACGATCGAGGGCTTCGGCGCGTCCGGTGCATGGTGGGCGCAGGCGATCGGCGGCTGGAGCGACGAAAACCGGCAGAAGATCATCGATCTGCTGTTTGATCCGACGGCCGGCATCGGGCTGACCATCTACCGGTACAACATCGGCGGCGGCGAACAGGGTCTGGTCGATCCGTGGCGCATGACCGAGACGTTTGAAACAGCACCCGGCGAATACGACTGGACGCGCGACTCCAACGCCATGTGGGTCCTCCGCGCGGCGCGCGATGCCGGAGTCGAACAGGTCGTGGTGTTCGCCAACAGCCCTCCAGGACGTATGACGATCAGCGGCCGCGCTTCGGGGAATCCAGGGGGCGGCTCAAATCTGCCGTCCGACACGGTTGACGATTTCGCGCAGTATCTTGTGGACATTACCCGGCACCTGATCGAGGACGAAGACATTCCTGTCCGGTGGATCAGCCCGATCAACGAACCCCAGTGGGATTGGCAGCCCTCCAAAGGTCAGGAGGGTGCCCACTACACCACCAACGAGATCAAGGCGGTCCTGCTGGCCCTTCAGCAAGCCCATCGACGCCTCTGGCCTCGACGCCAGAATTTCGGCGATCGAGGCTGGCGAGTGGAGCAGCGCCTCGATCTATGCGCGCGTCCTCCTCGAGGAGCCTTCACTGGCACAGGCGCTCGATCATCTCGCCGTGCATTCCTACTGGTCGTCGCAGAGCGACAAACAGTCCTTCGTCCGCTTCATGGCCCTCCACTATCCTGGCGTGCCATTGTGGATGTCGGAATGGACGGAGATGCAGCAGGGCCGCGACTATGGCATGGACTCGGCGCTGGTCATGGCCAACGTCATCCATGATGATCTGACCATCGGCGGCGTCACCTCATGGCAGTACTGGATCGCCGTCTCCAAGTACAATTTCCGCGATGGCCTGATCTACACGAGAGAGTTTGGTGAGAGCATCGAGGAGACCAAGCGTCTGTGGACGCTCGGAAACTTCAGCCGCTTTGTCCGTCCCGGCGCGGTTCGAGTCGAGGTCGAAACCGGTAGCGAGGTCGTCCGAGCCAGCGCCTACCTGGAGCCTGAGAGCGACAATCTGACCGTCGTGGTCATCAATAACAGCGTCGAGCCGCAGTCCATCGCATTTGAAGGTTTGCCGGCTGGCCACGCCTTTGTTGCCATCTATGAGACGTCCGAGGCGAATGACCTCGCGCTCGAGCGCTGCGGCAGTGCAGCCGACATACCGGCCCTCGCGCCGTCGAGCATTACAACGTTCGTGTTCCAGACTACGCCAGGGACATAACCGATGGAGACAGCGCCGCTGGACACCAGGGCAGGCCTGAATGAGAGAGGGATAGTTCAGTCGGGGCGGTTACGGAGGCTGAATTCCCGCCAGCGCGAGGCGATCTGGTTTTATCTGATTATCTCGCCCTGGCTGATCGGGTTGATCCTGCTCCTGGCGGGCCCGATGCTGTATTCGATCTATTTGAGCTTCACCGACTGGAATCTGTTCAACGCGCCGGAATGGGTCGGGCTGGACAACTATATCCGTCTGTTCACCCGAGATCGGACGTTTGGCAACGCCATCACCAATACTTTCACCTACACCTTTCTGTACGTTCCTCTGAACATTGTCTTTCCCTGGCGATCGCCTATCTGCTGAACGAGCACCTGCCGGGCATGCGCTTCTTTCGCACGGTCATCTACCTGCCCTATGTTGTGCCGGTCGTCGCGACCACCATGGTCTTTCGCTGGGTCTTTGCCCCCGACAATGGCCTTCTGAACGGCTTTCTCAGCATCTTCGGCATTGATGGTCCGGCCTGGCTGCTCAATCCAGCTTGGGTCAAGATCGCGCTCGTGATTATGTCGCTGTGGGGCGTGGGCAGCAGTGTCGTCTTCCTGCTGGCAGGCATGCAGGGGATTCCGGCGGAGCTTTACGAGGCAGCGGCCATCGATGGCGCGTCGGAACGCCAGCATTTCTTCCGCATTACCTTCCCGATGCTCAGTCCGGTGATCTTCTTCAACATGATCATGAGCATCATCGCCAGTTTGCAGACCTTCACTCAGGTGTACATCCTGCTGGCAGAGCCGAATACTCCCAATAACGCGACCATCATGATCATCCCCTATCTTTTCGATAACGCCTTTCGCTTCAACAAAATGGGGTATGCGTCGGCGATCGCCTGGGTGCTGTTCGTGATCATTTTCGCATTCACACTGCTCGTCATTCGCTCCTCGTCCGCCTGGGTCTTCTACGAGAACGAGATGAAGCGATGAACCGCAAAATTGGCGCCGCAGAAGCGGCCTCGACCTATCTCATTCTCGCGGCGATTTCGATCGCCATGATCGCCCCTTTCATTCTGATGCTCTCGATTTCAATCGCGAGCGACACCTCGACCGTCCAGATGAACTTCCGTCTGATACCACAGGAGTTCGAGTTCAACAATTACGTGCGCGTCTTCACTACGCCCAACATCGAAATGGGCCGGCATATCCTCAACAGCCTGATCATCGTAGTCGGTTCGATCATCGGGCAGGTCCTGGTCAGCTCGTTTGTCGCCTACGGTTTTGCACGCTTCAACGCGCCGGGAAAGAATACCCTGTTTCTGGTCTTGCTTGGCACGATGATGATACCGGGCGCGGTCACGCTGATCCCGCAGTTCGCGCTGTACCGTGCGTTGGGGTGGCTGGGGACGTTCGCACCGCTGATCGTGCCGAATTTCTTCGGCGGCGCGTTCAACATTTTCCTGATCCGCCAATTTATCGTCCGGCTTCCGGTAGAACTGGACGAAGCAGCCAGAATCGACGGCGTTGGGCCACTGGGAATCTTCTGGTTTATCATTTTCCCATTGATCCGCCCGATCGCCGTAGCGGTCGCAATTCTCACGTTTCAGTTCAACTGGTCGTGGTTCCTGGAGCCGCTCATCTATTTGCAGGATGCCGAAAAAATGCCTCTTGCCGTCGCGGTCCGCACCCTGAGCGCGACGACCAGCGCCGGGGCGACGCCCATGTGGAATCTGGTTATGGTCGCGTCAACGCTACTGACCATCCCAATGCTTCTGGTCTTCTTCTTCGGCCAAAAGTACGTGTTCGAAGCCAATATCTCCGGGGGCAGTGCCTCCATCAAGTAAAACAAGGATAGAGTTCAGATGACGGGTACGAGCAATCCGGCTGCATTTGAGCTGCCGGGCATCCTGTACGGCGGTGACTACAACCCGGAGCAGTGGCCAGAAGACGTCTGGCAAGAAGACGTCCAACTCATGCAGGAGGCTGGCGTCAACTGCGTGTCGCTGGCGATCTTTAGCTGGGCGAAGCTCGAACCCCAGCCGGGGCAGTATGATTTTGCGTGGCTGGACCGGGTGATCGATCTGCTGCACGAGCATGGAATTCGCGTTCTCCTGGCCACGGCGACCGCATCGCCACCGCCCTGGCTGTCACACCTGTATCCTGACAGCCTTCCCGTCGACAAATACGGACTACGCTATAAGCCCGGCTCGCGACAGCACTACTGCCCAAACAGTGATGCTGATCGTCACGCAGCATCGAAGCTCGCAACCATGTTGGCGGAGCGCTACGGGAATCACCCGGCGATCCTGATGTGGCACGTGAACAACGAGTATGCCTGCCACATCTACGAGTGCTACTGCGACACCTGCCGTGACCATTTTCGCTCGTGGCTGCAAGAACGCTACACCACACTCGAAACGCTGAATGAGGCTTGGGGAACGCGATTCTGGAGTCAGGCGTATGGGCAGTGGGAAGAAATCGAGCTGCCGCATCGCACGCTGACGTTCGTCAATCCCGGTCAGATGCTGGATTACCGTCGCTTCATGAACGCGTCGATCCTCCGCCTGTTTCGCGGCGAAGTCGACGCAATTCGCGCCGCCGGAGCACGCCAGCCGCTGTTCACGAATATGGTCTTCGGTCTGAGATGGCTGGACCAGTTCGAATGGGCGCAGTACGCCGACTATGCCGCCGTGGATATGTACCCCGATCCATCCCAGGGCGATCGCGCGTGGACCAGTGTCGCCTTCGGGTACGACATCATGCGCTCGATCAAGTGGGGGCAGCCTTTTCTTCTGCTTGAGCAGGCGACCACCCAGGTCAACTGGCGCCCGATCAATCAACTCAAGCCGCCGGGAATGATGCGCGCACTGAGCTACCAGGCGCTGGCCCGTGGCGCAGACAGCGTGATGTTCTTTCAGTGGCGGGCGTCCAAGGCGGGCGCGGAAAAGTTCCATTCGGGCATGGTGCCCCACTTCGGCGCGGAAGGCAGTCGCATCTTTGCCGAAGTCTCTCAGCTCGGCGCGGAACTCCAACAGCTTGGGGATCTGGTCGGAAGCCGGGTGCAGGCGCAGGTCGGCCTGCTCTTCAGCTATGACAACGTGTGGGCGCTGGAAATCGACTCCAAGCCTGCGCAGATCGATGCGTTGGTCGAGATTCAGCCCTGGCACGATGCGCTCGTGCAGCAGAATATCGCGGTCGACATCGTGCACCCGGATGCCGATTTCTCCGGGTACCTCGTCCTCGTCGCGCCGCTCCTCTATCAGTTGACACAGCCTCAGGCGGCCAAACTGCGACAGTTCGTCCAAGGCGGCGGGACGCTGATCATGAGCTATTTCAGCGGCATCGCCGACGAGCGCGATCACATCTGGACCGGCGGCTACCCTGCCCTCCTCAAGGACGTGCTGGGGATGCAGGTAGAAGAGTGGCAGCCTCTCCTCCCCGGGGAGACAGCATCTTTCGTCGACAGGGCGGGATCAACTTCCGAGGGGCAGCACTGGGTCGATCTGCTGCACACCTCTACCGCCGAACCAGTGGCCCGCTACAGCGGCGGCTTCATCGACGGACGCGCCGCGATCACTCGGAACCGCTTCGGGAGTGGCCAGGCCTATTACGTCGGCACGCGTCCGCAGGCCGCGGCGCTGCGCCAACTGCTCTGCCAGATCTGTGTGGAAAACGAGGTCCACCCTTCGGCTGTCACGCCAGACGGCGTCGAAGCGATGATCCGCGCCAGGGGCGAACACCGCACCCTGTTCGTGATCAACCACACCGGCGCGCCCGCGGAGGTCGAACTCGGAGGTTACAGCGGGCATGACTTGCTCGACGGCGAAGGCATGGCCGGGCGGATACAGCTTGAGGCCTACGGGGTCCGGGTTATCCGGTTATCCAGCTAAACGGGTCCAGCATTGTCTGCGGTCTGCCCTGAGATCGCCGCAGACAGTGTCGTCCCCAGATCTGCGCCACTATAGCGTCAGCGAGGCCAGATCGCGCGGGTAGTAAGTCAGAATCTGGATGCCGTCCGCAGTGACGACCACCGTATCGGAATGCCGGAAGCCGCCGAATTCGGGATGATACAACCCCGGTTCGACAGTGAACACCATACCTGGCCGGATCTCGGTCGTGTCGCCGACGTCCAGAAACGGCCCTTCGTGATAGCGCATGCCGATAGCATGGCCCGTGTGGTGCCGCCACAGCGCTTGCATGTCGTGCCGCTCATAGTATGCGCGGACGGCACGGTCCACGTCGCAGCAGCGCGCGCCCGGTTGGATCGCCTCAAAGGCCAAATCCTGCAGCGCCATCATATGGTCGAACAGCCGCTTCTGCCCATCGCTGGCGCTGCCGATGATCATCGTGCGTTCGAGTTCGGTGCTGTAGCCCCACACCGCAGCCGCGGCCTCGCCCACCAGGACATCCCCATTCTGGAACGTGATGTTGTTGGCCAGAGAGTGCGGGATTGCCGCATTGCGTCCGATTTGCCCCCGGTATTCCGCGTGCGCACCTTCCCGCTGCCAACCCTGAGCCTTGTAGATCGGGCCAATGGCGTTCAGCATCGCCTGAGATGCCTCGGCGTTGGCGCGCTGCGTGACCTCGGATTCTGTCTTGCCCGGCGCGGTGTAGGTTTGCAGCAGCCGAAGGGCCAGGTTGGCCCAGCGGGTACTCTCCTCGATCAACATGATCTCCGCAGGTGATTTGACCATCATCTGATCTTCAACGTCGTCGCTGATCGGCGAGACAGTTAATCCGATCTCCGAAAGCGAACGCCCACGATAGCCGAAAATGCGCGGGTAGCCATCGGAGTCCGCACCAACTCTCCTGCTAATGCCCAGTTCGCCCAGCAGCGTCGCCAGTCGGTCCATCGGATGCAGCGTGTCAGGGTATTCGACGTAGTGTGTCACGCGATCGATAAGGGCGTTCGCCTGCGCATGCTCGACTTCCATGCGCGGCACGAACATGGCACGTTTGCCACGCCGGTTCATCACAAAGCCGATAGGTCGCTCGGTAGGGATGAAGGCGAAGCCGGTGAAGTACCTGACGTAATCGCTGCTGAATAGGACAACTCCGCTGAGATCGCGCTGTTCGAGTAAGGCGCGCAGGGCGTCACAGCGCTGCTGATATTCTTGGTCGGAGATCTGAAGATGAAAGCGCGAAATGGTCATTCTTCCCTCAGTCACTACTTTCCGGCGCAGAATTTTGCTGGCATTTTCGAATGCGTTTAAAATTTGCGCAATCCCACAACTTACAACTTATAACGGGATGGAGAAGGAGATCGCGTATGAAAACGGTGGTCGCACTGCTCGTCGTATTGCTATTGTTGGCCGCACCCGCGTTGGCGCAGGATGCCGACACGGTCGTGATTCGCGGCTTCGGCAACATTGTGACGTTCAATCCAGCGCTGTCGACGGATGGCGCGTCCGTCCAGGCGTACAGTTTGCTCTTCCCGGCGCCAGTCGAGACCGATCCGTTCACAGGCGAGACCATCCCCGGGCTGACCACCTGGGAAGCCTCTGAGGACGGCCTGACCTACACTTTCACCATTCGCGAAGGCGCGGTCTGGAGCGACGGCACGCCGATCTCCGCCCAGGATATGGCGTTCGCCATCGGCGCCGCTCAGAATACCGACCTGGGCACCGTCTGGGAGGGCAACGCCGAATTGATCGACACAGTTACCGTCATCGACGATCGCACCTACGAGGTCAGGATGAAGGACGTCAACTGTGCCGCGCTCAGCGATTTTGCCGCTATTCGTTTTCTTCCTTCGCACAAGTATGCGGCTGATTACAGCGACTTCACGTCGACCGACTTCAACCTGAATCCTGATGTCAGCGGCGGACCCTATATTCTGGAAGAGTGGGCGCCCGACGAGTTCCAGCGCTTCCGCGCCAATTCTGATTTCTGGGGCGGCGCGCCACAGATTCCCTTCCTGATCAACCGTGTCGTCGGCGAACAGGCGCTGGCCATCCAGGCGATTCAGGCGGGTGAGATCGACTACACCTATTTCCAGGGCGATCTGTTCGAGCAGATTTCCAACCGCGACAACCTCCAGTTCGCCAACTTCCCACAGGTGACGGTCAATTTCCTGTCGCTCAACTGGGCCGACCCGAGCAGCCCTTCTGCCGCCTATGACGATGCCGGCAATGCGATTGAGCAGGCGCCGCACCCGATCTTCAGCGATGTCCGTGTACGCCAGGCCGTCGCCATGGGCTGGAACAAGCAGGACGTGCTGGCCACGCTCGGTGGTGAAGAAGGCGGGACACCGCTCGTCGGCGTGGTCGCCCCGACTATCGGCTGGGCGTACAACAACGAGGTCGAGGTATGGCCGTACGATCCGGAGCAGGCGGCGGCATTGCTCGACGAAGCCGGTTGGACGGACCAGGATGGTGACGGTGTGCGTGAATGCGATGGCTGCCAGACGGCCGAAGCGGGTACGCCCCTGGCCTTCACGATTCGCTACAGCAACATTCTTCAATTCTTCGAGACCTCGGTCCTGGTCGCGCAGGATCAACTCAGCCAGCTCGGTTTCGACGTCAGTCTGGAGCTGGTGGAATGGTCGAACTACATCCCCGAAGTTTATTTCGGGCAGATGTACGACGCCACGGCGATGAGCAACAGCGGCGGCACGCAGCCCCCGGACCCGAACGACTTCACGACGCTCCTGCTCAGCAACCAGGACATTCCGGGAAGCGGCAACAATCTCGCCTCGTACGTGAACCCTGAAGTGGACGAGCTGATCCGCCAGGCCCGCTCATTGCCCGGATGCGATCCGGCAGCGCGCGCGGAGATCTACTACCAGATTCAGCAGATCACGCACGACGACGTGGCCTACGACTGGACATTTACGCCGAACATCTTCCAGGTCGCCAACAGCCGCATTCAGAACTTCAATCCGGGTCCCTCATGGGTGTTCTACGGCTACACGTCGCACGTCCACGAGTGGTCGCTCTCCGGCTAGGCCTTTCTTTCACACTCGACTGCACCCTCTACCGCGCCAGTGGGAGAGGGTCTTCCCCTACTCCAGAATGCGTACACTGGCCAGAACTGCGTCCAGCATCGGCTGAAGCGAGGATTTCTGATCGAGCGGGGCGCTGGTCGCCAGCACGTAGATGGTGCCATTGCCCGCGCGAAGCGCTGTGATGGTCGAGTACAGGGGCACTGCGTCGTCGCCCTCTTTGCCCTCCAGACCAACGCGCAGTCCGTCGGTCTCCCCGATCCGAACCGGCTCAGGCGCTTCGGCGATCGCCCAGTCACCCTCGTTCAGAAGCGGCCCGCGCTGCAGGTAAGTGTCGAGCGCCTCTTCCAGACTGTCCGTCTCGACCATCAGGCGTTGGCTGCGCTGGATGACCATCGAGGCACCGGGTTCCTGCCGCAGCACTTCCGGGCTTGCCAGGAAAATGATGTTCGTCTCCAGAATGCTGTACTGCCAATCCTGCGGATAGTTGAAGCGCAGCGTCGTCGGGCTGAGCTCGAACGCATTCGTCAGGGCGGGGCCGGACGAGCGAGAAGCCACCAGCACCCCAGCAACCATCACAAGGACGAGAGCAGCGACGACACCCCCCAGCAGCACCCGCCGGCGCTGGCGACGTGCCTGCAGCCGGCTCATTTGTCCATCCCGTGCTTGCGGCGCGGGTCGAGGGCGTCGCGCAGCCCGTCGCCGATCAGGTAGAAGCACAACACGGTGATCATGATCAGAATGCCTGGCCAGACGATCAGATGCACACCGGTGACGAAGTAGTTGCGCGAGTCGGTCAGCATATTCCCCCAGGTCGGCGTCGGTGGCTGTACACCCACACCAAGGTAACTCAGACCAGATTCGATCAGGATCAGATTACCCGCGATGATCGTCCCAGTCACGATCAGGAGCGAAAAGACATTCGGAAAGATGTGGAAGAAGATCAGCCTGCCGTTGGAGGCGCCGAGCGCCCGCGCCGCAAGCACGTAATCGCGCTCGCGGATGGAGAGCACTTCGCCGCGCACCAGCCGGCAGGTCCCAAACCAGCCCAGCACCGCCAGAATGATGATCAGAATCTCCGGCGAAGGCTCCCAAAGTGCAGAAGCGACCAGCAGGATGAACAATGTCGGGACGGAGCTCAACACGTTGATCAGCCACATGATCAGGTCGTCGACCACGCCGCCGAAGTAGCCGCTGACTAACCCCAGCGTCCCACCGGTGACGATGATCACGAAACTGGCGCTGTAGGCGATGGCCAGTGAGATGCGCCCGCCATAGACCAGTCGCAGAAACTGATCGCGGCCAAGATGGTCTGTGCCAAGCAAAGCGCCATCTTCGCCGGGCACCTTGAAGCGCTGAGGGATGCTGGTGCGGTTACCATCCAGCCCGAGGGTATTTTCTACATAGAATGGCAGTAGAAGGGCGATAAGGGTCATCGCCAGCAGGCATGCAATGGCCAGCAGCGTCAGCCGGTCGCGCAGGAGATGCGTCAGCGCATCGCGCCACAGGGATCGTGCGTAGCGCGGTGGTCCGGAAGGCGCATCGATGATTGCGACAGGAGAAGCCTTGTCGACAGTGCTCATGTGCGGCGCTCCCTATTGAAGCTGAATGCGCGGGTCGAGCAGGTCATACAAAATGTCCGAGATCAGTATGCCGATGATGAACATGATGCTGGCGATCACCACCGAACCCATGACCAGCGGGTAATCGCGCTGGAAGACTGCGTTCACGACCAACTGCCCCATGCCCGGCCAGCTAAACACCTGCTCGACGATGACCGCGCCCGCCAGCAGAGTACCAAGCGCCGGACCCAGAAAGGTCGCCACCGGCAGCAGCGCGTTGCGGGTGGCGTGGTTCCACCAGACCGAGCGGTTGCGCAGGCCCTTGGCGTGCGCTGTGCGTATGTAATCCATCTCCAGCACTTCAAGCAGACCCGTGCGCGTGAATCGCGAAATGAAGGCGATGGTATTCAGCGACAGCACGAACACGGGCAGGATCATATGCCGGATGCTCTCCCATAGATCGAAGTCTCCCCGGCTGCTGATGCTGCGCATGCCGCTCATTGGCAGCCAGTTCAGCTGAATGCTGAAGACAATGATCAGCAGCAGCCCCAGCCAAAACTGCGGCACCGCGTTACCGATCACCGTAATGATGCGGATGATCTGGTCAATGATGGTGCGGTGGTAGATGGCAGACAGCACGCCCAGTACGATTCCCGCGCCGTAGCCGAGGAGCAGCGCGCTGACCGTGAGCTGAAGCGTGGCGGAGATGCGCTCCATCAGCAGATCAGCAACCGGACGTCGATGCTTGAGCGAATTTCCGAGATCGCCCCGCAGAAGACCCTGACGCGTGCCAGGGCCGTCCAGCGCCCCATCACCATCGCTGTCGACCTGCGTCCAGTCGTTGCCAATCAGCCAGTAGACGTACTGTGTCATGATCGGCTGGTCGAGTCCGAGCTGGCGGCGAAGCCGCTCTGCCGTTTCCGTGCTGCTGCTCTGAGGGTTGAACGTAATAAGCGCAATCGGATCGCCCGGCGCGGAGAGCATCAGCAGAAAGGTTATCAGGGTAATGCCGAAAAAGGTGGGGATTGCCTGAAGCAGCCGTCTGCGGATGTACTTGCTCATCGTGTCCTATTCCCTACCGCTGCACGACACCGTGATGAACCGCTGCGCCCGATGAACCGGATTGTGGAGCGATGAGAGGGAGAGCTCCGGTTCTGCGCGGAACCTCACGCTGCAAATGATCTCTGGGCTGATTTTTGTATGTCGTGATTGTAGCCGACGAACGCGATTCTGGCACCCGGTCGACCAATCCGCTGTCACGCCTGATCCTTGCGGCCACTTCAGCCGCCCTCTGTCCCATCAACCTGCGCGGGTAGGAATTCGTCTGACAGAAAAAGTCTGAAGTTTCACCTTCGGCGCCCTGCTGAGACGGATGTCACCGTCGAACCCGTGACATCTGACGTGAGGCTAGGACCTCAGTTGGCTACCATGGACAGCATAGGAGGTGACCTGTGCGCACGTCTCTGCCTCACTTTCTGGTCATCATTGGGCTGTCTGCCGTCGCTGGTGGACTCTTCTGGGCCGCCGGCATTCAGGCGCAGGAGGGATCTCCGACACCCGTTCCTGACGACACGCTGGCGACGCCCCTACAGGTTGCCGAGGCCATGGCAGCATGGGAGACTTCAGAACACGCTTCGACCTTCGACGATGGTATGGGCGCCGACACCACCTGCGCGCGCTGCAAGTCGCCCATGAATTGGGATCCCTCTGGTCTGGCCGCCGAAGCGGCTATGAACTGCTCCTCCTGCAAGCGCATTCCCGGCCAACCGCGCCCCGTGCTGATGGGCGGAGAAGCCGTCTCCGAGGAAGACTGGCGCCATATTGGCTGTGAGGTCTGCCACGAACCAGTCGGGGATACCTTCCGGGTGGAAGCCGCTTTCTGGAACCAGAGCCTCGCCAACTATGAACCGGTCGAATCGCCGGACGATCTGTGCGCGCACTGTCACGAGGGCAGCCATGGCTTTGAAGTCACCGAAGAAGTGCGCAAAGACGACGCGCACCCTGGCTGGTCATGCCTCGACTGCCACGATCCGCACGGGGGCAGTGTCGCGTGTACCGACTGCCATGACGCGACTACCGGTCCCGGTGCTGAAGAGCATCTCACCCACACGGATGTGCACTGCACCGCCTGCCACGATGCCGGCAATCTCGGTCTGTGGCGCGACTATGACGCCGGATCTCAGTACGAGGATGTCGTAATCACCCGGCGTTTCGCGCACACGCTGACCTCCTGGCCATCGCACAACCTGCAAACGGAGGTGGCCTGCCAGCGCTGCCATCACCCCGGCAGCATCGAGCGGCCCGCACTGGCACAGACGGTGTCGTGTGGCAACGAGAACTGCCATCCCTCCGGCGCCGTCCTGTACTGGTGCATGTTGTTCCCCAGGGATGTACAGCCATGAGCAGCATCACGCGCCGATCAGGCGTCGTCATCTTCCTTCTTGTGCTCATCGTCATGGTGGCGGCCTGCGGCCCGGCGCCAACGGCCGCTCCTGAACCAACGCCGACGCCGCGTGACGACAGCGCCATTCGCACGTCGATGCGCGACGGCGTCCATGCCGACACTTACAGCCTGGGCACCGGGCCGAACACCTATTGCGCGGAGTGTAAGTCGCCGGTGAACTGGGACCCACAGGCGATCATCAATCTGCCGCCCAACTGCGTGTCCTGCAAATTCCAGTCAGACACCACGATGCGCATCGCCGCCGGCAATCCACTCGTGCCGGAGAGCGAGTGGAAAGGCATCCGCTGCGCCACCTGCCACGCCAATGATGCCAGCGGTGAGGTCGATCCGGCATTGGCCTGGTGGGATCAGGCAGCCGGTTCGTATGTGACCATGAGCAGCAGCACGCAGCTTTGCGAACAGTGCCACCGCGACAGCGGACGAGGCACGCTGCGCCGCCGTGAGATCGCCGACTCACTCATCCACACCGACGCTACGTGCACCACCTGTCACGATCCGCACAGCGGCGCGGCCGCCTGCACCGACTGTCACAATGAGCAGGATGAGGACACCGAGTTCATCGACAACTGCTGGACTCCCTATCTGGCAGAAGATGCCCCTGCTCAGCATACAGACTTGTTGTGCGTCGCCTGCCACGACAATGCCGGCATGGATGTCCGGCCGGTCGATACCTCCGACGAGCCTTACGAGGGACAGTGGGCGACCTGGCGCAATACGATGATCGCCGGCGTTATACCGTCCGTGCACGTCTGGGTATCGCACAATCTGAGCGGCGAGGTGGACTGCGCACGCTGCCACTATGCCGACAATCCCTGGGGGTTGACCGCCGAGGTCGATCGACCATGAAGCGCTGGATGCGGCTGTGCTGGGCCACGGTGAGCGTGCTTCTGCTCGTCACCCTTCCCGCGTTCGGTCAGGAAGATGGCGGGGAAACCTCACGGTCATGATCACCTCCCCTGGAGAAGGTGAAACTTTCTACTCCGCGCCACAGCGATTTTTGCTCAGCATGCCGATCACCGGGCAGGTTTTCAGCCGAGGCAACCCGGTCGACCCGGCCACTGTAGAGGTGACACTGGAGCTGTTCGGCGCGTCCGGCGAGCATTATGAGACAACCACACGACTCGACGATAAGGGGTTCTTCACCTCCCGTGCTTCGATGCTGGAGCGCGATCTGGCACTGCCGGCCAACGACGCCCACATGGACGAAACCTGCGGCGCCTGCCACCAGTCCCACGTCCCGCTGACGCTGCCGCTCGACGTCACCCATCTGGTTGTCACCGTGCGCGCCGAAGATGGCCGCACAGCCCAGGTCACGCGCACGCTGCGCTTCGATCACAGTTCCTATCAGCCGATGGTGGTCACCGTCGACGGCCTGCCGGGCACGGCTCCCGTCGAAGTCAGCGCGACCACCCGGGTCTATAACTGGCGGCGGCGTACCTTCCTGGCCGCGGTGTCGGACGGTCAGGCCAGCCTGTCGGTCGAGCGGCTGATTTTCGCCGATCTGGTTTATGAGGTATCGCTGGTTCCCATCGTCGTGGAGGGCACCCTGTACACCGCGCCGACCCAGGAAGTCGTCGTGCGTCCCGGCGAGATGCCGCCGGCCGTCACACTGACGGCTCGAGAGACGCGTGGCTCAATCGCGGGACGGGTTGTCCGCGGCGCCAGCAACGAGGCGATGGCGGCCGTGGTTGTGGTGCTCAACATAGCGACTGGCGAAGGGGTGTCGGCCAGCACCGACGACGAGGGCCGCTTCGCCTTCGCCGATCTACCGGTCACCGAGCATCTGCTGCTGGCGCGAACGCCATCCGGCTTTCACCTTCCTCAGCGCCTGGATCTGCTCGCTGCCCCCGAAACCGAAACGACCATCCACTTCACTCCGGCAGGTGGCTCAACGCTGAAAGTTCGTGTTTTGTGCGATGGCGTGCCTCTGCCTTTTGCCGAGGCGGAAGTATCCGGCCTCCCCGTCGCGCATGCAGACCCGCTGACCGGGGTCGTTGAACTGGAGGCAGTGCCGTCTGAGGGTGCACTGGCTGTGGAGATCGCCGCGGCGGGGTGCTATGGCGTTGTGCTCGACAGCGATAGCCGCGACCTGGGCGACGTCGCGTTGACTCTTCGACCCGACACGACCATCGTCGAGCGGGGCGGCTGGAAGCTCACCGTCCCGGCCGCCACCCAACTGGTCGAGCAGGATGACGGGTTCACGCTGGAGAGCGGCGTGGTCTGGGGACTGGCCGGCGACACCTCCCTGCGAGTCGGGGAGTTCGTGCTGCGCGGCCCCGGCGCGTATTTCGCGCTCGAACGCGTGGGGGCGTCCTTCCCTCGACTCTACGTCCGGGAGGGCGAGATGCTGGCTTTTCGGGACGGTTGGGATGAGCCTGTGCCGGTCACGACCGGTCAGGTGATGGTGCTGAGCGATCCAGCGGCGCGCCCGGTGGATCTCGTCTCCGGGGCCGGCCCGCTGCTCCGCGCCGACGCCGGCAGCGTCTCGCCCTTCGTGGCCGCCCCCTCTCCCGAGGCGGTTCGCGCGCAGACCGTGAACGCCGCGCTGGTGACGGTCGCGCAGGGGTTCATGCTCGCGGCCTACGGGCTGACGTTCGTCGTCGCGCCGGCGCTGCTCATCGTTGGTGCTGTGATACTGGTCAAGACGAGAAGGCGCGCGAGAAAGTCCGTCTAGGGGTGATAGCCAAACGGATTGCCCTCATCCGGAATGTGTGGAACCAGCCGGTCGCTCAGCCGGGTGAGCGACTCAAACACTTCTGTGGGAATATCGCCATCCAACGCCGCAGCATTCGCCTTTGCCTGTTCGGCGTTCTTGGCACTGACCAGCACTGAGGTCACGCCCGGCCGCTGCAAGAGCCAGCGCAGCGACAAGTGCGCCAGCGTGCGCCCGACCTGCTCGGCAACCTGCTTCAGATCCTCCACGACCTCATAGACGTGCGGCCACACATCTTCACGGAAGAGCAGAATGCGCCAGCGCTGGTCGCCGGGCACAAAGCACAATTCTTTCGGATATTTCCCTCCGAGAATCCCGTGCGCCAGGGCGCTGTAGACCACGACGGAGATGCCATTCTCGGTGCAGTACGGAAGGATGTCCTGCTCGTCGAAGCGCCAGAGCAGGCTGTAGCCGAGCTGGTGCGCGTCGATGCGTCCAGCCTGCGCGATCTGCTCCATTTGGTCAACCGAAAAGTTGCTCACCCCTGTGGCGTAGATTTTGCCCTGCGCCCGCGCCGTCTCCAGCCCGTCCATGAGTGGCCGCAGATCTTTGCCGGTGCGCGGCCAGTGAATGTAGTACAGGTCGATGGTCTCTACTTGCAGCCGTTCCCGGCTGGCATCGATGGCGTCGAGCACTGCCGCCGCACTGATATCGTCGGAGGCGAATTTCGAGGCGAGAAAGATGCGCTCCCGCCGAGTTGGATCGGCCGCTAGAAATCGCCCGATCAGCCGCTCGGAGTACCCCTCGCCATAGCCGGTGGCCGTGTCGAAGTGGGTGATGCCATTGTCCAGCGCCGCGGCCATCGCCGCCAGGATGTCTGCCTCGCCCTGTCCGCTGGCGTGGTCCAGCCCATAGAACGAGCCGCCCATCCCCAGACGCCGGTGCAGCTTGTCGCTTCGTCCGATGTGAATCAGGTCATGCGCAGAAAGGGTCGTCATGTGTCTTCCTCAGTGGAAAGAAACGAGAAATGAGAGATGAGAAACCAGAAAACATTGGTATGGGAGAGATACGCCCTCAGCGCATTTCCTCATTTTTCACCCCTCAGGACTCATCACTCAAATGGCACCGTGTTGCTGACAAACGCCACCTTGGTCCCATCTGGCGACCATGACGGCACGTTCATCGTCCCCTGCCCGCCATAGAGGTAAGCGACGACTTTTGGAGCGCCTCCATCGAGCGGCATGACGCGGAGATACACACGTTTCGCCGCCGGGTGATCGCTGGGATCCACCTCACCGACGAGGTACGTCAGGAAGATGACCTGACGGCCGTCCGGCGAAATGTGCGGGAACCAGTTGTTGTACTCGTCGTCGGTGAGCTGTTCCTGATCGCTGCCGTCGGGCTTCATGCGCCAGATCTGCATGCGGCCGGTGCGCACCGAGTTGAAGTAAATGGACTTCCCGTCCGGCGTGTATTCAGGTCCGTCGTTCAGACCCGGCGCTGTCGTGAGCTGCACTTCATCGCCGCCATCGACCGGCTTGCGATAGATGTCGTATTCGCCATTGCGCAGCCCGGTGTAGACCACGGCCTTCCCGTCCGGCGACCAGCCATGCAGGTAGGATGGGCCGATGGGCGTGATCTGCTTCGGGGCGCCACCGCTCAGCGGGACCGTGTAGACAATCGAGTGGTTCTGTGGGCCGGTGTGGCTGCTGATGGCAAGCATCGTGCCATCGAAAGAAATGACGTGGTCGTTGTTGTTGCCGACGGCGTCGCCAGTATCGATTTGCTTGATGGCTCGGCTCGGCAGATCGAAGCGGTAGAGCAGACCGCCGCGGTTGAAGATCAACGCCTCGCCGTCCAGGGTCCAGTTCGGCGCTTCAAACACGTCGTCCGACTGGTATACGATCTCGCGTGACCCACTGGCCACGTCCAATATCTCCAACCGACTGCCGAACGGATCGCGGGCGCGGTCGAACCCCTTCTGCACCGGGACGGATATGCGCACATCGCGGAACGTCGCCTGCTCCACGACGTCGTTCTCGTGCGAGCAGACGAAAAGACCCAGATAGACTTCGTCGCCCAGATTGAGGTCAGTGACCTCGACTGTCGTGAACGGCTCACCGAAGCGCGCAACCGACATGCGATACACGCTGCCCCGCCGCTCCAACTGGATCACGTCGGCGCCGATCAGGGGCGCGCGCACTTCTTCGGTCTGCGCGCCGGCGCTCCGCCGGTACTGGAGGGAAAGCAGGCCGTCGCCATGAATGCCGGTGCTGACCGCCGCCGAACTGGCGTTGAGACTGGTCCGCGCCATCCAGCCGAGTTTGCGGTGGGGGTTCACGCCTGCACCCTGGAACTCAGCGCGTACCGTGGCGATGAAATCACCGCGCATGCGACGCCACACGTAGTGGAACTCGTCGCGCACTTCCCAGATGTTGACACCGGCGCCCGTGATCGTGAACACCTGGGTCTGCGGGTCAAGGGTGCAGGAGCCGGCAAGTCGAGGAGAGCCGACGTCGGAATGAGTCTCAAACGGATCGACTGCGTATTTTTCGCGTGAGCGTGACATTGTGATGTGTAATTCCTTTACCTGAGAAGTATGGCAGTAACTGGTTATTCGGCGGGCAGGCCACGGAAACTCATCACCTGTCAGTCTGCGAAATTCAGGGCAGAGACCAAGCGAACACCCTGCAATGGTATTCTAGATCGCCTGCAAGAATTGTCAACCTATCTTGCAGCAGCAGCGTTATTAAATATCCATCTACAGCTCGTAATATGCGGTAACCCTTTGTATTTCAAGCGAAAACGACAAGCCTTCAGGATCAAAATCTCAAGAGTCGGATTTGTTGACAGCGCTTGCAGAACGATGTATAAGAATGGTGACAGCGCTTGCAGCCTTGCCTTCAAGATGCTGCTCGGCTCAGGTTCTGCATCTTGATCACCAGGAGGTGGATACGAGTCGCGATTTGAAGTTCGCATCAGTTGCGGTACAAGCGGGTCCACGGGTTTTTCATGCGTGGATACATCGGGGCTGACGGCAGTTCACGCTGACGGCAGGACCGTCTACAAGACGATTTAAACACTATGCGTTTTTGAAGGAGATAGCATTGTGACGGCGAAAAACGATCACAAAACCAAGCAGCTTTCCCGGCGTGATTTTCTCAAGGTGACGGCAGGCAGCGCAGCCGGTCTGGCAGCTACGGCGGCAAGCCCTGTGTTCTCTGCGCCGTATCTCAGGCAGTCCGGCAGCAACCCCGCGGTCGTCCGCTTCTGGAGCTGGTACACCGACCAGGAGGATCAGTTCCCCAAGGTCATCGCCGACTTCGAGGCCGCCAACCCCAACATCAAGGTCGAACTTCAGATTCTGGCCGACGTCACCGGCGCGTACCTCCCCGCCCTGCTGGCCGGCGCCGCCGCCAACGACCTCCCCGAAATCTATGCACCGCATGTCTATTCGGTTGAATTTGGCAAGCAGGGCCTTGGGGCCAACCTGCTGACCGAACTGGGCGCCGACTTCATGGAGGATTTCTTCCCGTCGGCCAACAGCATGTTCCTCGACGGCGATGCGCAGTATGCGATCGGCTGGATGGCTCAGACCATGGGCTTCTATTATGATCCTGAGATGTTCGCGCAGGCGGGCATCGATGGCGAGCCGGAGACCTGGGATGACATGATCGCGGCTGCCAACATGCTCAAAAGTGCTCTCCCCGGCAATCTGGGCATGATGCAGGACGCCACCAACGGCTTCAGCGTCAATGACCTGTGGTTCCCCAATGATCACCGGCTTCTCCGATGATCCTGAGACGGTCCGACTGCTTGACATCGGTCAGGCTCGGTGGAACGAACAGCCAGTCGTCGACGCCCTGACACTCTATCGCAAGACACTGGACGGCGGATTGTGGCAGGAAGGCCAGACCGGTATGGATCAGGTCGCCTGTCTGAATGCCATGTATGCCGGACGCGGCGCGGCCTTCTACTCTGGTTCCTGGAACCCCGGCCGTATTTACAAGGATGCCCCGCCTGAACTGCTGGAACGCCTGAAGGTGATGAAGACCCCGGCGGTCACAGCCGGTGGGCGCCACTGGACCGGCAACTCGGCCGGCGCGGCCTTCGCCGTGGCCAACAACAGCGCCAACAAGGACGCTGCTCTCACCTTCATGCAGTATCTGTATTCGCCAGAGGTCTACTCGTGGGTCATGAGTGACTCGGTCTCCCTGCCTGCCACCAAGTCGGCTGCAGAGGGCGTGACGGATCCCATCATCAAGACCATGGCCTCCTGGCTGCCCGATGGCTGCCGCCATTGGCTCACCGGCCCTGCCGGCCAGATCGTCGCGGACACGGTCATGTCCTTCACCGTTGGCGACATCACCGACCCGGCGGAAGCGGCGCGTCTGATGGATGAAGGTGCGTCGGCTCTGGATTACAGCTAGACTCCAGGGCGCGGTCCAAGGGGTTTGAAAGTGAGGAGGCAAGCATGACTCGAAATGAAGAACGCTTCGGGAGGCTTGCCTCCTTATTGCTTGGTCCGCCCAATGGCAGGCATGAACGGCTGACCGGGCTTTCCATGACCCTGCCCGCGTTTGTGTTTTTCGTCATCTTCATCGGTATCCCGATCATGCGGACGGTGCTGCTGGGTTTCCAGGAATGGAATGCCATCAGCCCTCCGGAGTGGATCGGTTTCGACAATTACGCCCACATGCTGACGGATCAGGTCTTCCTGCGGTCGCTGCTCGTGACTGCGATTCTGACAGCGGTGCTCACCCTGTTCCTCACCATCGTTCCGCTGCTCGTGGCCGTCCTCTATAACATGGGCTGGGGCGCCTTCGGCACCATCGGGCGAACCATGCTGTTCATGCCGAGCATCATCTCCTGGGTGGTGACAGGAGCGCTGTGGAAACTTATTCTGGACCCGAACCTGGGCAGTCTGAACACCATTCTCGGTTCTGTCGGCCTGGAATCGCTCCGGAACAATTGGCTGGGCGACCGAAGCATTGTCGTGTGGTCGATCGCCGCAGTGGCCATCTGGCAGCAGATCGGCCTCTACGTCATCATTTACTACGCCGGCATCCAGAGCATCGATTCAACCCTCTACGAAGCGGCGTCCATTGACGGGGCCAATGCCTGGCAGCGCCTCCGCAATGTCACGGTGCCGATGCTCCGCCCGGTCATGTTGATGGTTATCACGCTCAACCTGCTGAACGGCATCAAGCTGTTCGACGTCATCTACGTCATGACCGGCGGCGGCCCGGTGAACGCGTCGCAGACGCTCGGCACCTACATTTACCGTGTCGCCTTCGCCAATCCTGGCCTTCCTGACTTCGGTTATGGGTCCGCCCTGAGCACGGTCATTCTGATGCTGTGCATCCTCGTCCTTCTATTCCAGATCTGGATGAACAAGCGGTCGAACTACTGACAGACCGGGAAGCTTGCGGCTCGCCGGCATGATTGGGAAAATGATGACTACCATTTTGCGAACGACCAACACTCGTGTTTACCGGAAAACAACCCGCCCTCCCCGTATTTCGATCTCGCGGATTGGCGCCTTCACCGTCCTGTTGACTCTATCGCTCGTCGGCGTCTATCCGTTCGTCTGGATGGTCCTCACCTCGCTGCGCGAGCGCAACACCATCTTCAACGGACCGTTCATCCCGACGCAGATCATTTTCGACGCCTACCCCGCCGCCTGGCAGCAAACGGAGTTCGGCGCGCACTTTTTGAACACCATCGTCATCGCCATTCTTTCGCTGACGGGAATCCTCTTCTTCTCGACCGCCGCCGGTTACGCCTTCGCCAAGCTGCGGTTTCCGATGAAACGGGTCATTTACGTCCTGCTCCTCAGCACCATGGCCATGCCAGCCGCGTCGCTGATCATCCCGCTCTACCTCCAGGTGAAAAACCTTGGCCTGCTCAATTCCACGCAGGGGCTAATCCTGGTGTACGTGGCGTCGATGTCGCCCTTCTCCATCATGCTCATGCGCTCGTTCTTCGAGACGGTGCCCAACGAGCTGATCGAAGCTGCGCGCATCGACGGATCGAGCGAGTGGGGGACGTTCTATCGTGTGGCGCTACCGCTCGTCAGACCGGGTGTCGGTACGGTGGTCATCTTGCAGCTTCTTTCGGTCTGGAACGAGTTTCTTTACGCGACGGTGCTCATTCAGGACCCGGCTTTGAAGCCGCTGACACCGACCATCTTCAACCTGGTCGGGCAGTTCAACACCAACTGGACGTCGCTCACGGCTGCCCTTACGATGGCCATCATCCCAGTTGTGCTGGTCTACATTAACATGCAGAAGCAGTTTGTCGCTGGACTTACTCAGGGTGCACTCAAAGGGTAGAATAGCCAATCGGAACTCATGATGTGCCACACCTCCATACGCACAACTGAGCCGACTCGATTGGTGAGTTTTCATAGCGCACTTCCACAGGGCTACCATGGCATCGAATGACGAGAAAGCGAAATCTCGGACAACTCAGCGGCATCCTCAACCAGGGCACGGTCGAGCCAACGGCACACGGCACGCGGGACCTGGCAACGCATCGGTGACGCTCGCCGATGTCGGCAAGCTGGCCGGGGTTTCGCCCTCCACGGTCTCCCGAGTGGTGAGCAACCGCACCCCTGTCAGCCCTGAGGTCCGCGAAAAAGTCGAACGTGCCATCGTGCGTCTGGGTTATGTGCCCAACCGCGCCGCGCGCAATCTCGTCACCAGTCGAAGCGATTCCTTCGGCGTCATGATCTCGGAGCCGCTGAGTGAATGGGGCAACGACCCTTTCATCGCGCCACTGCTCTTCGGAATCAGCGAAGGACTGGCCGACACCGATATCCAGCTCATCCTGATCATGAAATCGACCTCGCGCGACGAAGAGCGGGCCCAGCGTTACGTGCAGAAGGGCCACGTCGATGGCGTCATCATGGTCGGCTCGCACGCCGGAGACCCGGTACCTGAGGAACTGATGAAATTCGGCATTCCGATGGTCTTCAGCGGCCGACCGGCTGTGGATATCGACGTCGATTATGTCGATGCCGATCATCGCAGCGGCGCGCGCATGGCCGTCAGCCACCTGATCGCCGGAGGGCGCCGGCGGATCGCCACGGTGCATGGCACCCTGGACATGCCGTCGAGCCGGGACAAGCTCGACGGATATCGCGACGCTCTGGCAGCCGCGGGCCTCCCGTCTGACCCAGGGCTGGCGGTGGCGGGCAACTACAGTCCCTCCCTTGCCAGCGAAGCGATGATTGCCCTGCTCGAACGCCATCCGGATGTAGACGGCGTGTTCGTCGCGTCCGACACAATGGCGGCGGCCGTCACTGGCGTTCTCACGGCGGCCGGTCGGCGTATCCCGGAAGACATCGCCATCGTGGGCTACGACGGCACACCGCTGGCCATGGCCACTCGCCCGATGCTCACAACCATCCGCCAACCCATTGAAGCGATGGGGCGTGCCATGGCTCAACTGCTGCTGCGGCGCGTTGAGCATCCGGATGAACCGACCAGTCACATCATTTTCACGACCGAGCTGATCGTCCGCGAGTCGAGCGGCCCGGCGGCGTAACGGATTTGACGGCCGAGCGCGCCGGCCACAAGCGAGCGCGACAATGGACCATCGTCAACCAAGCGATGCAGCGGCCGATCAGGATGGTTCTGATTGCCCGGAACCGCATCGGCAGTGTTTGACTTACATGTGACACCCCGGGACAGGGCTAAATGCCAACCGACCCAAGCACTGACACAGTCTCACTGTTGCGCGCGGCCATCATCGGCACCGGTCAGATCGCGCGGCGCGGCCATCTGCCGGGCTACGTCCGCGCGGGTGTCCGGCTTGAAGCGCTGTGCAGCCGCCGTGGCGAGGAGCTGAATACGCTCGCGGACGACTTCGGCGTCGAGCGGCGCTATGGTGACTGGCACGAGATGCTCGAGGACGGCGGCTTCGACGTCGTCAGCATTTGCACACCCCCTGCCCTGCACTGTGAGATGGCCGTGGAATGCCTTCAGCGCGGCCTCGCCGTCCTGGTCGAAAAGCCAATGGCCCTGACGCCGGCCGAATGCGATCGCATGATCGCCGCGGCGGAAGAAAGCGGCGCGCTGCTGGTGATCGCCCACAATCAGCGCTACGTGACCACCCACCAGGCCGCGAAACAGATCCTTCAGTCCGGACGACTGGGAAAACCCTATCTCGCCCATGCCGTCTTCGGACATGGCGGGCCGGAAAAGTGGAGCCCGCTGCAAGACTGGTATTTCCATCCGGCGCAAGCCGGCCACGGCGTACTCGCCGATCTGGGATCGCACAAATTCGATCTCCTGTGCTGGCTGCTCGATCAGCAGATTGTCGAGATCGGTGCGTTCGGCCAGACGTTCGAAAAGCCCACAGCGGCGAGCGACACAGTAGTCTGCACCCTGCGCTTCAGCGGCGGCACGCTGGCGACCGTTCAGGTGAGCTGGGTCTTCCGGCCCGACTGGGAGAATTCGCTGGTGTTGCGCTGCGAGCGCGGCTCCCTGCACATTCCGACCGACGTGCGGGAGCCGCTGATCCTGGTCGACGCGGATACCAGCACCACCCAGACGATCGAAATCCCCCAGACCCCGCCGACACTTCCGGTTGGCTGGCGACCGTCGGCGCGTTCTGTGAGGCTGTCGCCGGCCAATGTCCATCTCCGATTCCAGGGACAGAAGGAAGGGCCGTGGTCACCGCGATCCTGGCGGCCGATGAAGCCCTGAATCAGCACCGGATGGTGACCCTGTGATGTGTGTGCCGGTCCAACCCCTGATTGTTCTTCAGTGCCGGCCGCCTGCGCCGGTCTATCCACAAGGCAAATGACATGACCAAAGCATTTCCGCAAGGTTTCTACTGGGGGACGGCGACCGCATCCTTCCAGATTGAAGGGGCAACGCGCGAAGACGGACGCGGAGAGTCGATCTGGGATCGTTTTGCAGCCACGCCCGGCAAGATCCTGACCGGGGAAACCGGCGACCCGGCCTGCGAGTCCTACCACCGCTACCCTGAAGACATCGCACTGATGCAGCAGCTCGGCCTGAATGCCTACCGCTTCTCCGTCGCCTGGCCCCGCGTGATCCCTGACGGCGCCGGCGCGGTCAATCCCAAAGGGCTGGACTACTACAGCCGGGTGGTCGATGCACTGCTGGAGACCGGGATCACGCCGTTCGTGACCCTCTACCACTGGGATCTGCCGCAGGCGCTGCAAGACCGGGGCGGGTGGGCAAACCGCGCCACCATCGACGCCTATCTGCGCTACAGCGAGATCGTCGTCAGGCGCCTGGGTGACCGCGTCAAGCACTGGATGACGCACAATGAGCCTTGGTGCATTTCGATCCTCAGCCACGGCATTGGCGAGCACGCGCCGGGCTTGCGCGACATGAAGATCGCGCTCCAGGTAGCCCACAACCTTCTGGTCTCCCATGGCAAGGTCGTGCCGATCATCCGCCAGAATGTCCCGGACGCACAGGTGGGCATCGTCCTCAACTTCAACCCAGCCTACCCGGCGACCGACACGGATGCGGACCGTGCAAGAGCTCAGTTGGAGCACGCCCGGTTCAACCTGTGGTTCGTCGACCCGGTGGCCGGCAAAGGCTATCCGCAGGATGCCTGGAACTCCTATGGCCCGCTGGTGCCGGACATCGCCCCCGGTGATATGGAAGCCATCCCCGCGCCGCTCGACTTCCTGGGCGTCAATTTCTACTCGCGCGCCATCGTGCACGATCCTTCGGGCGGCATTGGCAAGATCATCAACAAGCGCAACCCGGTCAACATGATGGGTCGCGGTTGGGAGAACTGGCCCCAGGCGCTGGCCGAACTCCTGACCTGGCTGAACAAGGACTATGCTTTCCCCAGCCTGTTGGTCACCGAGAACGGCGCAACCTTCGACGATGTGGTGTGGGAAGATCGCGTTCACGATCTGGCCCGCATCGAATACCTGCACGATCACATCAGCGTGCTGCCGGGGCTGATCGACCAGGGTATCCCGCTGAAGGGCTACTTCTGCTGGAGCCTGATGGACAATTTCGAATGGGCAACCGGCACGCGCGATCGCTTTGGCCTGATCTACACCGACTTCGCCACCCAGCGGCGCATCATCAAGGACAGCGGCTACTGGTACGCGAAGGTAGCCGGGGCCAACGCCGTGCTGGATTAGCCCCACACGATGTCGTGGATGACACGCAGAGGGGGCTGGGGGTTGTACCAGCCTCAGAAAACAGACCAGTCTTCATCTTAAGGAGAGTTTTACCGTGCCCGTGACAGGCATTGAAAAGAAGATCATCTCGCAGGTGTGCATCATCGTCCGCGATGTCGAGGCCAGCACCGCCCGCTATGCCGAAATCCTCGGCATCGACATGTCGGCCAACTTTCAGACGACGCGGCTGCACGATCACACGCACGCCACCTACTATGGCAAGCCGACAGACGCCCGCGCCAGCCTGACCTCGATCGACATCGGCAATCTTCAGTTCGAGCTGCTCCAGCCGCTGGAGCAGATGAGCAGTTGGCGCGACTTCCTCGATCTGCATGGCGAAGGCATTCACCACATCGCCTTCTTCGTGCCGAAGACGGACGTTCCGGCACGGTCCTTTGAACAGGCGGGCTACGTCATCACGCAGCAGGGGCTGTTCACCGGTCAGACCGGCATGTACACCTACCTCGATACCGACAGGGATCTGGGCGTGGTGATCGAGCTGTTGGAACACTTTGCCGGCAGCCCCGTGCTGAATGGCCCGCCTTTCCCGGCGGACAAAGGCCTGGGCACCGACATTGTGTGTCAGGTCGGCATCATCGTGCGAGATATTGAGCGTACGGCCCGCCGCTACAGCGACCTGCTCGGCATGCCCATGCCACCGTTGATCACCACGGCAGGCTACGACATCACCAAGACCCTGTACAAAGGCGAGCCCAGTGATGCGACCGCCCAACTGGCATTCTTCGACTTCGGCCAGGTGCAGATTGAGCTGATTCAGCCGGATGAAAAGCCGAGTATCTGGCGTGACTGGCTGGAGGCCAACGGCGAAGGCGCGCACCACATCGCCTTCCGCGTCCAGAACACCCAGCGCGCGGTCGATCATCTCGCCAAGTTCGGCATCACGGTGACACAGCAGGGCCTGTACTCCGACGGCAGCGGAGTGTACACCTATCTGGACAGCCAGCAGCAACTGGGCACAACGCTGGAACTTCTGGAAGACTTCCCCCGCTAGACGGGAGCGGCGGACGGTCGCGCGACGGCTGTCCGCCCGCTTTTTCCCGAGAGGCCTGGAGTGAAAGGATCACATAGGATGACCAGAGCCCGCCTTGTTCCCGTGTACTTCCCCGGACGCGACGCCGATTTTGATGTGCAGGTGGCGGCGCTGCGCGATCTTCTGTCGGCCGAAGCCGAGATCCTGGATCCGGTGGCGCTGGGGCAGCCCCTTGGCGACGCGGACGCCGCGCTGTTCCCCCAGGTCCTCGGCGACGCCTACCGGATGGTCGACGCGATTCGCGCCATTGACGTCCCTCGCCTGTTCGTGACCTCGCGCTACGGCACCATGTCGATGTGGGACTGGGAAATCGGCAGCTATCTGCGCGCGGAAGGGATCGAGACCGTGTCGCCCTACAGCCTGGATCAGACGCGCAAGATCTGCCGTGCACTGGTCGTCAAGCGCGACCTGCGCGAGAGCAAGTTCCTGGTGTTCCAGGACAACCCCGGCGAAGGCTTCCAGCCGGAGATCTTCAAGCGCTTCTACTGGTGGGAAGACGAATGCACACAGCGGATGTTTGCCAAATTCGGCATCACCATCGTCAGGAAGAGCTTCGAGGAAATGGCGGCCCAGGCCAGGGCTATTCCCGATTCCGATGTCGAGCCCATCTGGCAGGACTGGCAGGGACGCCTGAACCTCGCCGTTTCAGAACGCGCCCGCAACAGCGCTCTCAAGATCTATCTTCAAGTGCGGCGTGAGCTGGACGCCGACCCATCCATTCGCGGCGTGGGGATCAACTGCCTCAACGAATCGCACTTTTCGGATACCACGCCCTGCCTGGCCTGGAACATGCTCTACGAGGAACGCCGACTGATCTGGGGCTGCGAGGCCGACACCGTCTCGATGCTGACCAAGTACCTCCTGCATCATTCGCTCGGCGTGCCGATCATGATGACCAACCTATACCCCTTCCTGATGGGTCAGGCCGCGCTCAGTCACGAACGCATCCCTGACTTCCCGCAGGTCGATCGGCCTGAGGACCACGTCCTGGTCGCTCACTGCGGCTACCTGGGCGTCGTGCCCCAGTCGTTTGCCACCGAGTGGACGCTGCGCGACAAGGTGCTGCGCATCGTCGACGCCAACGCCAGCGCCATCGACGCGCGCCTTCCGGAAGGCGACATGACTCTGGCCAAGCTGCACCCGGACTTCGATCACATCACCGTCCTGGAAGGCTCGCTGACCGGATACGCGCAGTATCCGGGGTCCGACTGTCTGAATGGCGCGATCCTGCGCGTGGCGGACGGCCATCGGCTCATGCAGAATGTCTCGTCCCATCACTATCTGCTGATGACCGGCCACAATCTGGTTGACATTCAGATGGTCAGCAAGGTATTGGGTCTGCAAGTCGAAGTGCAGTAAGGCACGACAGCGCGCTGCTGGCCGGCATCCCTACTTCAGGATCAATTGGGTCGCCGCCAGTGTCAGTACTTCCAGCAGCAGCCGCGGATGACCGATGAGCAGCGCGGTGAGCAGTTCGGTATGCGACATGCGCTCAATCGGCAGCACGGATGCCTTGCAGATCAGGTCGGCAAGCACATTCGGGGGGAGATCGGTCAGGATCTTGCGAATGCGAAGCAGCGCCCCATGCTGCTGGGCGAACTGCCGGGACCACAGCCGTTCGTATTCGCTCAACCGAGCCGCGGAGACATCCCCGGCGGCAAGAGCCGGCACGGCGACCTGCATTGCCAGGTCCGCGCCAATCATTCCCAGATTGATCCCGCCCGCGGTCAGAGGATCGGCCTGATGGGCCGCATCGCCCACAACCATCAGACCATCCCCCACCATGCGCTTAAGCGCCCCGGTGATGGGAATACCGCCTGTCACGACCGAAAGCTGGCTGGCATCCGGGAAATGTCGGCTTACAAACTGATCGAGGTATTCCTGCGGGCTGGCCGTCTTCGCGACTTTTCCCGCCGTCATGGCGATGCCGACGTTGGCTCGGTGTTTGCCCTTGGGGAAGACCCAGGCATAGCCGCCGGGGGCCAGCTCCGGGCCGAGGTGATATTCACAAACTCGCGCGCTGAAGCGTAAGTCGATGCCGCCGAGCAGATACTGCGCACAGGTGTAGTAATCGTTGAGTGGCGGAACAGTATTGAGCCCCGCCCAGCGCGCCACCTGACTTTCGGTGCCATCGGCTGCCACGACCAGGCGAGCAACCACCGAGTGTTCATGCCCAAAGTGCAGGACCTTGACGCCCGCCACAGCACCCTCATTGAGGATGAGGCCGGTCGCCGCCACGCCAGTGACGACATCCGCGCCCGCTTCCATGGCAAGGCACGCCAGCTCGAAATCGAACACCTTGCGATTGACGACAGCCGTGGGCTCGGTCGCGGGCACGACGACCGCATCGCCAAGGGCGTTGACGATGGCGAACGAGTCGACCTCGGCGTCCACCCAGCACGGCTCCACCGTGATGTAGGGCATTGTGGACGGTATGCCAATCGCCTCCGCGCAGCGCACCGGCGCACCAATCTCCCGACGCTTCTCGATCAGCAGCACTCGCAGGCCGGCCAGCGCCGCCCGCCGCGCCGCTACGGAACCCGCCGGGCCAGCCCCGACGACAATCACGTCATAGTCGGTTTTCATGCGGTTACGTCTTTGGAATGAGCGACAGCGCCTGCACCGGACAGGCCGGGATGCACCGTTCACAGGAGGTACAGATCGCCTGGTCGACCGTCAGGTTCAGGCTTTTCAGGAAGAGAGCATCCGGAGGGCACACGGCGACACAGGCGCCACAGGAGCAGCACCGATCATAGTCAATTTGAAGCTGCCGCGTGATTGACGGATGTACAGCAGGATCCTGGTTGCCATTCTTGCGTACACCGAGTCGCGTGCTGAATACAGTCCCAGCCATTGGTTCCGGCCCCCGTTCGCATGAGGTTCTGCACAAGCCTCGACCAGCGGAGCGGGCAACTGTGGTTCGCAAAGACGGACCGCAGCATATGAGCCTGCTTCGCTTCGGGCTGCGCTGGTCTGCCTCTATAATTTATCACAAACTCAGAATTGCGGGCAATTCCATTCGCGGCTTGTTCGCCGCCCAAACCGCCCTGTGGAGTGACCATCTGAACATCCGACTTCACTTATGGCATGATGTGGGCGACTCAGCAGTAGAAACATCGAGCTACCGGCCTTCTATACCGGGAGGCGGCCGGGTATAGTTGGCCCGTCACAGTTACGCCAAGGTCCAGAAGCCGTCGGATGCCATGCCCAGTCGAATCGGAACGCTTGCCGAAAAGTCGCTGCACGCGGCGCTGAAAGATTGGTACGCCCGGCCGGGCGACCTGCTGGAATGCCGCGTCGAAGGCTATTTCATCGATATCCTGCGCCCTTCCCCGGACCCCGAGACGCCGCCGCGCTGCATCGAAATTCAGACGCGCCACCTGGGCGCCATGAAGCCAAAGCTGTCGGCCCTGCTCGACCGCTATCCGATCCAGGTCGTGCACCCCATTTCCTATGAGCGACACATCATCCGCATCGATGCAGACGGCGAAATTCGCAGCCGGCGCAAGTCACCAAAGCGAGGCACGATGTACCACCTCTTCCCGGAACTGGTCAGCCTGCCGGTTCTGCTGAGTCACCCCAATCTGACGCTGGAAGTCGCGCTGATCCGGGACGAAGAGGTGTGGGTCGATGACGGCAAAGGGAGCTGGCGGCGCAAACGCTGGAGCATCCACGACCGGCGTCTGCTGGAGGTCAAAGAGACGCGGTTGCTGACTGCTATATCCGACTATGCCGCTCTGCTGCCCACCACCCTGCCAGATCAGTTCGACAGCCAGGAGCTCGCGAAGGCCATCGGCCAGCCGCGCCCGCTGGCCCAGAAGATGGCCTACTGCCTGCGCGAAATGGGCATCCTTCAGATCGCCAGCAAGCGCGGTCGATCGCACCTCTACAGCCGGACATAGCACTAATTACCTGAACCATCTCAATACGCGGATCTCTATAATCAGAGCATGCGTACACTTCGCTCGCCGCTAAGAAGGATGGCTTCGTGAACAACCGCACCACGCCCCGAGCAGCCCTGCTTCGAACAGCACAACACGTTACCGCTGCGCTCATCCTTCTGATTCTCGTGTCAGGCCATCCTGCGCAAGCGGCCGGTGTCGTCGGAAACGGCACGCCGGGGAGCTGCACACGGACCGCCATTGCGGCGGCCTTGACCGGCGGCGGACTCGTCACCTTCAACTGCGGCGCCAATCCGGTCAGCATCACAATTGATCAGACGCTGGAGACCAGCGCCACGAGTGTCACTATCGACGGCGGCGGGCTGGTCACGCTTCAGGGAGCGCCCGGCGTGCGCATCCTCCGCCACTTCACCTGGGGCTTCGACGCTGCCAGCACGCTCACCCTGCGCAATCTGTCCTTCAACGGCGCCTCGATCAGCGGGAGCGGCACCGCCGCGAATGGCGCAGCCGTGCTCAGCCAGAACCAGGCCGCCGATTTCGAGAACGACATCCCCACCTTAATCGTCGAGAATGTGACGTTTACGAGCAATACCTCGACCCTGACCGGCGGTGGCACCGGCTACGACTTCGGCGGCGCGGCTATCTATTCGCTCGGCGGCGACGTGACCATCCGCGACAGCACGTTCACCAACAATCGCGCCCTCGGCGGTGGTGCGGGCGGCGCAGTGCACATCCTCGGCAGTTCACTCACCATCGAGGACAGCGCCTTCACCAACAACAGTGCCGCCCCGGTCAGTGCTGCCAGCACGAACAGCGGCTACGGGGGCGCGCTTTACGTCGATGGCGCGCTGTTTCGCGGCGGTGGGGGCATCACCATCACCGGCAGCACGTTTACGAGCAACCACGCGGCCAACCAGGGCGGCGTCGCCTACATCAACCTCTATTCCTCGCGCGGCGACTTCCTGACCATCGACGGCAGTCGATTCGAGAACAACGCCATCAGCGGCGGCGGCATGGGCCTTGGCGGCGCGCTGAGCGGCGGGGCGACGGCCGATGGCGGCAGCAATACCGTGCCAATCACCATCACCAACAGCCTCTTCTCCGCTAATCAGGCCTCGGGCGGACCGCGTGGCGCTTCCGGCGGCGCTATCGCCTTCGCCCAGCCGGCGACTGTCGTGATTGCTAATTCCACCTTCACCGGAAATCGCGCGAACGGCGTGTGCACTGACTGCTGGAATGCCAATGGCGGCGCGATCTACATGACCAACAACCCGGTCGCCGCCCAGTTGATCAACCTGACCATCGCCAACAATTACGCCGGCTGGGTCGGCGGCGGCGTGACCATTGGCGGCCAGGGCGCCATCCTGCGTAACACCGTTTTCGCCAACAACACGGCCGAGAATGGCGGCAATGGCTGGATGATTCAGCAGCACTGCTCAGCCAGCCACACCAACGGCGGTGGCAACCTCCAGTTCCCCGACCGCAACCCGAACCCCAATTTCTTCAACGAAGTGGTCTGCGCAGCGGGCATCACCATCGCCAACCCGCTCATCGGAACGTCGCTGAGCGGCCAGGGCACGCTGATCCCCGCCGCGGGCAGCCCCACGATCGATCAGGGTACGCCGGCAACTTGCGCCGCCAGCCCGATTAGCAACCGAGACCAGCGCGGCGCGGCCCGCCCCCAGGACGGTGACGGGAATGGCAGCGTCGTCTGCGACATCGGCGCCCACGAGGTGGACTCGCCGCTCGCGACGCTCACCGGCACCATTGGGCTGGAAGGACGCGCGCCAGGAACACCGGCGATGGGGGTCACGCTAGCGGTGTCTCTGACCGGCACGACCACCTCGAACCACACGCCAACAACGAATAACAGCGGCGTCTTCACGCTGACGAATCTGACGCCGGGGAGCTACGCGGTGCGCGTCAAACATGCCCAGTCGCTGGCGGAAGTGCAAAACATTGTGCTGTTGTCGGGCAATAACCCTATCGATTTCGGGATGCTGCGGACCGGCGACGCCAACAACGACAATGCGGTGACGATCGGCGACTTCTCCATTCTCGCCGCGGCGTTCGGTACGTTGTCGCCTGGCGTGGGCTATGATGCACGGGCTGACTTCAACGGAGACAACAGCGTCAACATTGCCGACTTCTCGCTGCTGGCCACCAACTTTGGCCAATCTGGCGAGTAACGTGCAGCACAATGTCATAGCAGCTATCGACAGGTCAGGAAGGTTCTGCTAAACTCGCTTCGTGGCGGCGCGCCGCAAACCAGTTACCAGCGCGCCGCGTCCACGAAGGATAGGATCGTGTCTTCTCCGCTGCGTTCTCTGCTGACCCTGCTGGCTGGGGTTGTTCTCTTCCTCGGTCTACCGATCATCAGTTGGGGCCTTGACGACTGGGCTGGCTTCTTCGCACAGCCGGCACAGGTCGGCTATGCCCTGGTCGTCTTCGCCGTTCAGATCCTCATCGTCTGGCGCTTCCCGCTGGCTGGCCGCCAGGGCGGCAAAGGAACAAAACTCGTCCGCCAGCAGCAGATCGCCATCGTCCTGCTTCAGGTGATCTCGCTGGCGATGGTCATCCTTGTGCCCTTCGCAGCCCGCCGAACGTTCGCCAGCATCGATGTTGCCCTCCCAGTTCAGGTTGTCGGGCTGATCGCCTTCGCGGTCGGTTTCCTTCTGACCAACTGGTCCGCCGATGTCCTGGGGCGGCAGTTCAGCATCCAGGTGACTGTGCAGGAAGACCACCGGTTGGTGACCGAAGGTCCTTACCAGTGGGTGCGCAATCCCCGTTACCTGGGCATCATCCTGTTCAATCTGGGCATTGCGCTGGTCTTCCGCTCCTGGACTGGTCTGGGATTGGTCGCGGCGCTCCTCCTGGTGCTGCTGTGGCGCGTTCATGACGAGGAAGCCCTGATGCGGCAGGAGTTCGGCGCGCAGTGGGATGCCTACGTCGGCAGATCCTGGCGCCTCGTCCCGTATCTTTACTAAATCTCACAGTCCGGCGGCAGTTGTGCTTGACTGCCGCCGGTGACTGTTAGGGACGGTCATGGCTCGACGACCTGGACGCACCACGCGATCGACAGGCGCTTCCCGCATGCCGCCTTCTGGACGCTATCTCTTCCTTCTGTTTTGATGTTTTCCTGATGCATTCCTCGCCACTTTTGACCCACGCCTGACCTGCATTTCAAGATAATGAGGCTCACCAGTGAAGTGAGGTGAGGCGAGTCATGTTTCTTGAAGTCGTCATCGTTGGGCTGGTAGCGTTCGGGCTCCTGTGCTACCTGGTTTACTCGCTGCTCTATCCGGAGAAGTTCTAGCAATGACCGGTTTGGAAGTCATCCAGATTGCCCTGTATCTGGGGCTGTTGATCGTCTGCACGCCTCTCCTCGGCGGGTATATGGCACGCGTCTTCACCGGCCAGCGCAACCCGCTCTCGATTCCACTGCGCCCCATTGAAGGGGGAATCCTTCGGTCAATGGGCGTAGATGCACAGGCCGAGCAGGACTGGAAAGCCTATGCCGTGGCCATGCTGCTCTTCCATGTCATCGGCTTCGTCTTCCTGTTTGTCATCCAGTTGATCCAGGAGGCGCTGCCGCTCAATCCGGCCGGTCTTGGCAATGTCGAACCCTTCCTGGCGTTCAACACGGCAACCAGCTTCGTGACCAACACCAACTGGCAGAGCTACGCGGGAGAGACCACGCTCAGCTATTTCGTCCAGATGATCGGGCTCACGGTGCAGAACTTCGTCAGCGCGGCAACCGGCATCGCCATCGTGGTCGCGCTGACCCGCGGCCTGATCGGACGATCCGGGAAAAGTCTTGGCAACTTCTGGGTGGATCTGGTGCGAGCGACGCTTTACGTCCTGCTTCCGCTCAGTGTCATCCTGGCCGTACTGCTGGTCGGTCAGGGCGTTGTGCAAAACTTCAGCCCGCCGATAGAAGCCGTCACCCTCTCCGGCGAAACGCAGATGATCCCTCAGGGCGCAGCGGCGTCGCAGATCGCCGTCAAGCAGTTGGGCACCAACGGCGGCGGATATTTCAACACCAACAGCACCCATCCCTACGAGAATCCGACTCCGCTGAGCAACTTCCTTCAGATGTTCGCGATCCTGCTCATCCCGGCGGCGTTGACGGCAACTTACGGCATCATGGTCGGGAACCGACGTCAGGGGTGGGCCATCTTCGCGGCGATGTTCATCCTGTTCGTGATCGGCCTGTCCGTCATGCTCGTGTCCGAATACACGCCGAGCCCGACTCTGAACGGACTGATGCCTTTGGAGGGTAAGGAGGTTCGCTTCGGCGTCGCCAACAGCATCCTGTGGGCCAACGCCACGACCGCAGCCTCAAATGGTTCGGTCAATGCCATGCACAGCAGCCTGAACCCGCTTGGCGGCGCAGTTGCCCTGCTCAACATGATGCTTGGGGAAGTGATCTTCGGCGGGGTCGGCGCCGGGCTGTATGGCATGCTGGTATTCGTGATCCTGACTGTGTTCATCGCCGGCTTGATGGTCGGGCGTTCGCCCGAATATCTGGGCAAGAAGGTCGAAGCGGCCGAGGTCAAAATGGCCATCCTGGCGGTTCTGCTGCCCAGCGCCGCCATCCTGATCTTTACAGCAATCGGATCGACGGCCGAAGCGGGTCTCAATAGCCGCGCCAACGCCGGCCCGCACGGCTTCAGCGAGATTCTCTACGCTTTCACGTCGGGTGCGGGCAACAATGGCAGCGCGTTTGCCGGGCTGAATGCCAATACGCCGTTCTATAACCTGTTCCTTGGGTTGGCCATGTGGATCGGACGCTTTGGCGTTATCCTGCCCGTCCTGGCTATCGCTGGCAGCATGGCGGGCAAGCGGATCGCGCCGCTTTCGAGCGGCTCCTTCACCACCGATTCGCCGCTCTTCGTCGTCCTGCTCATCGGCGTGATTCTGATCGTGGGTGCGCTTACGTTCTTCCCGGCGCTGTCGCTGGGTCCCATCGTCGAACAACTCCTGGCGCTGAACGGCCAGGTGTTTTAAAGAGGTCAGCATGGAAAACAGACTCAAGGCTCGTCCGCTCTTCGACCTGCCCATCCTACGCCGGGCGCTGGTGGACGCGATCCGCAAGCTCGACCCACGCCAGCAGGTCCGAAACCCGGTGATGTTCGTCGTCCTGGTCGGCACGGTGTTGACGACAGGCTTCATCGTGCGCGATGCTATCGCCGCAAGCTCAGACGACATGGCCTTCAACCTTCAAATCGCGCTCTGGCTGTGGTTCACGGTGTTGTTCGCCAACTTCGCGGAGGCCATGGCCGAAGGGCGCGGCAAAGCACAGGCGGATGCGCTGCGAAAGACGCGAACGCAGATGATGGCGCGTCGGCTGGTCGACGGTCGTGAGGAGCTTGTCTCGGCCACCCAGCTCCGGCGCAGCGACCGGGTCGTGTGCGAAGCGGGTGATCAGATTCCCGGCGATGGTGAAGTGGTGGAGGGGATTGCCAGCGTCGACGAGAGTGCCATCACGGGCGAAAGCGCGCCGGTGATCCGCGAAAGTGGCGGCGACCGCAGCGCGGTCACGGGCGGCACACGCGTTCTGAGCGACCGGATCGTCATCCGCATCACCGCAGACCCCGGCAGCGCCTTTCTTGACCGCATGATTGCGCTGGTCGAGGGGGCCAAACGTCAGAAGACGCCGAACGAAATCGCCCTCACCATTCTGCTGTCCGGGCTGACCATCATCTTTCTGTTAGCCGTCGTAACGCTGCGCGCTTTCGCCGCCTACAGCGAAGCCGAGTCCGGCCTGACCGAGACGACGGCGACCGTGCCGGTGCTGATCGCCCTGCTCGTCTGCCTGATCCCAACGACGATCGGCGGGCTGCTGAGCGCCATCGGCATCAGCGGTATGGACCGCATGATTCAGCGCAACGTCCTGGCCACCAGCGGGCGCGCGGTCGAAGCGGCTGGCGATGTCGACGTGCTGCTGCTCGACAAGACCGGGACAATTACGCTGGGCAATCGCATGGCCACCAGCTTCGTGCCGGCGCCAGACGTTGCCGAAACCCGTCTGGCAGATGCCGCGCAGTTGAGTTCGCTGGCCGACGAGACGCCGGAGGGACGCTCGATCGTCGTGCTGGCCAAGGAGAAGTTCGGCATTCGCGGTCGGGAGTTAAGCGAGCGCCATGCGGAATTCATCCCGTTCAGCGCGCAGACTCGCATGAGCGGGGTCGATCTAGCGTCGGTCGATGGCCAGCCAGCGCGCAGCATCCGCAAGGGCGCTGCTGACGCAATTCGCCGCCACGTCGAGTCCGGCAACGGCACGTTCCCGTCTGCCATTAGCGCCTGTGTCGAGGATATTGCCCGCCGCGGCGCCACACCACTTGTCGTGAGCGAGGGCCGTGACGTACTCGGCGTCATCGAATTGAAAGATATTGTCAAGGGAGGGATTCGCGAACGCTTCGCCCAGCTTCGGGTGATGGGCATCCGCACCGTCATGATTACTGGCGACAATCCACTGACTGCAGCGGCGATTGCCGCGGAAGCCGGTGTCGACGACTTCATGGCCCAGGCAACGCCCGAGGACAAGCTGCGCAGAATTCGTCAGGAGCAGGCCGAGGGTCACCTCGTCGCCATGACCGGGGATGGTACAAACGACGCCCCTGCCCTGGCGCAGTCCGATGTGGGCGTGGCCATGAATACCGGCACGCAGGCCGCGCGCGAAGCCGGCAACATGGTCGATCTCGACAGCGATCCGACCAAACTGATCGAGGTCGTGGAGATTGGAAAGCAGCTGCTCATGACGCGCGGCGCGCTGACCACCTTCAGCATCGCCAACGATGTCGCCAAGTACTTCGCCATCATTCCGGCGCTCTTCGCCACCCTGTATGCTTCGTCACCCAATCAACCGGGACCGCTGTCGGCGCTGAACATCATGGGTCTCGGGACGCCGCAGAGCGCAATTCTGAGCGCGATCATCTTCAACGCCCTGATCATCGTGGCGCTCATCCCACTGGCTCTGCGCGGCGTCGGCTACAAACCGCTGGGCGCTGCTGCCATCCTGAGGCGCAACCTGCTGATCTACGGATTTGGCGGCCTGCTCGCGCCGTTCATCGGGATCAAAGCGATCGACCTGCTGATTACGTGGGTCGGTCTGGTGTGATGGAGGATCGTATGAGAACACAACTTCGCGCGCCCTTCATGGGCCTGATTGCGACCGGAATCGTTGCCAGCGGCGCACTGCTCATCGAGACTCGTCTGTCCGTTTCGCAGGATGTCCACTTTCTACTGGAACTGCTTTGGCTGGGGGTCGCGTTCGCGGCGCTGCTGGGCTTCGCGCTGCTGCCCGCCATCAACGAGCATGCCATGGCGCCAATCCAGCCCATCCTCATCGACACGAACATTCCGGAGGTGCTCGACACCGATCGCGAATGGCTGCAAGCGCATCCCGATCAGGACTGGGCAGAGGAAAGGTAAGGAACGAGTATCATGCTTAAAACACTTCGGGCGGCGGCCACGGCCTTCATCATCCTGACCCTACTGACCGGTGTGATCTATCCTCTGTCGATCACAGCGTTGGGGCAGTTTCTCTTTCCGTATCAGGCCAACGGCAGCTTGATCACGCGCGACGGTCAGGTGGTCGGTTCAGAACTGATCGGTCAGTCATTGAGCGACCCGGCCTACTTCTGGGGTAGACCCTCGGCGGTCAACACCATGCTGGGTTCCGCGCCTGGCGCGCTGTCTGCCTCCGGCGCATCCAATGCAGGTTGGACAAGTGCGACGCTTTCGGAACAGGTCACAGAACGCGCCGAAACCATTCGCGCGGCGCACAACCTGAGTCCTGAAGCGCCACTCCCACCGGATCTGCTGTTCGCGTCGGGCAGCGGAATCGACCCGCACATCAGCCCGGAAGCCGCAGCGCTTCAGGTTTCGCGCGTGGCCACCGCGCGGCAGCTAGAGGAGTCGCAGGTGCAGGCGCTGGTGGATCGCTTCACCGAAGGCCCACAGGCGGGCATTCTCGGCCAACCCAAAGTGAACGTGCTGCTGCTCAATCTGGCGCTGGATGAGGTATCCTGAATGCACGCTTGCTCGGTCTTCGAGGAGCATGAATCGCAGTGAACGACATCAGCAGCACCGACCATCGTCCCGATCCCGATGCGCTGCTCGCCGCCATCCAGCGGGATGAAAACGCCAGGGCGCATGGCAAGCTGAAGATCTTCCTTGGCATGGCCGCTGGGGTCGGCAAGACGTATGCCATGCTTGAGGCCGCCCGCCAACTCCAGTCTGACGGCGGCGTGGACGTTGTCGTCGGCTACGTCGAAACGCACAAGCGCGCGGAAACTCAGGCCCTCCTCAACGGGCTGGAAATGATGCCCCGCAAGAAAATTGAGTATCGCGGCGCGACTCTTGAAGAAATGGATACCGACGCGGTACTCACCCGGGCGCCGCGGCTCGTCCTGGTCGATGAACTGGCCCACACCAATGCGCCGGGATCGCGCCACGCCAAGCGCTACCTCGACGTGATCGAGCTGCTGGAGGCGGGCCTGGACGTCTGGACCACCGTCAATGTGCAGCACTTCGAGAGCCGCGCCGACACCGTCCAGCAGATCACTGGCATCCGTATCCATGAGACGCTACCCGACTCCATCCTCGATCTGGCCAGCGACATTGAGTTGATTGACCTGTCGCCAGAGGACCTGCGCAAGCGGCTTTTCGAGGGCAAGGTCTACACCACCGAACGCATCGAGACGGCGGCAGGCAATTTCTTCCGGGTAGGCAACCTGACTGCTCTGCGCGAGATGGCATTGCGCCTTACAGCCGAACGCGTCGATCACCAACTGCGCGATTACATGACCATCAAGCAGATCGCCGGGCCGTGGAAATCCGGTGAGCGACTGATGGTTGCCGTCGGATCCGGCCCGTTTTCCGAAAAGCTGATCCGCTGGACTCGGCGTATGGCCTACAACCTGGAGGCCACCTGGCTGGCCGTCTATGTGGAAACCGGTCAGGTTCTCACTCCGGACAGCAAAGAACAGTTGTCGCGCAATCTGGCACTGGCTCGCAACCTGGGCGGAGAGGTCATCACTGTGACAGGCGATGATGTTCCCAGCGCGCTCCTTCGCCTGGCACATCAGCGTAATGTCAGTCAGATCATCCTGGGCAAACCGCAGCATTCCCGCCTGCAGACCCTGATACGCGGCGGCTCTCTGGTCGATCGAGTCATCCGTGCCAGCGGTGAGATCGACATCTATGTCGTCACCGGCGATGAACAGCATGACGAAGCGCCCTCGCGCATTCTGCTGCCGCAACCTCAGTTTCATTCTTCGCTACGCGATTATGTGATGGCAGCGCTGATCGTCATCAGCGTGACCCTTCTTGATCTTTTTCTGGTGTCCTCTCTGCCCTGGGTAGGCTATCAGGCTGTCGGTCTGACCGAGCTGGTGGCCGTGCTCCTGATTGCCATCTACATCGGACGAGGTCCCGCGCTGGTGGCCGCGACCATCAGCGCCGTCTCCTGGAACTTTCTGTTCATCGAGCCGCGCTTTACCTTCATCATCTCGCAGATCCAGGACGTCATCCTCTTCTTCCTGTACTTTCTTATTGCCATCTTCATCGGCAACCTGACCGCGCGAATACGCCGGCAGGAACAGGTGGCGCGCTTCAACGCCGACCGAACGCTGGCCCTGTACACACTGGCGCACGAGACCGCCAACGCCGTGAACATGGACGACGTCTTGCGCACAGCCGTCGACCAGATTCGCAGCATTTTCCACGTCGACGTGGCGGTGCTCCTTCCCGTAGGTGCGAAGCTATCTCCCCTGGTCCACGACTGCAGCACGGTGACGCTGGATGAAAAAGAAACAAGCGTGGCGCAGTGGGTATTTGCGCATGGCCGAGCTGCTGGCCGATTCACCGATACCCTGCCGCTGGCCTCGGCGCAGTTTTTTCCTCTGCTCACGCCGAATCGCACCGTCGGCGTGATCGGCATTCGCTTCCAGCCCGACCAGCGTCTCTCTGCCGACGACATGGCGCTGCTGGACACCTTTGTCAACCAGATCGCGCTGGTGATCGAGCGTGAACTGCTCGACGAAGCGGCACAGCAGTCGGCCATGATGCGCGAGTCCGAACGCCTCTATACCACGTTGCTCAATTCGATCTCTCACGAACTGCGCACGCCGATCGCCACCATCAAAGGCGCCGCTAGCGGACTGATCAGTACGCCGGACGAAACCAACCGCACGACGCTGGTCCACGATATTCAGAGCGCGACCGACCGGCTCAACCGCCTGGTGGAAAACCTGCTCGATATGTCACGACTGGAGAGCGGGCGTCTTCAGCTCAAGCGGGATTGGTGCGACATCGGCGAGATCATCGGCGTAGCAGTGAAGCACACGGGCGAGTGCGCTGATGAACATAACATCGCCATTCGCGTCCAACCCGATCTGCCTCTGATCCAGGCCGATTTCGTCCTCATCGAACAGGTGCTGGTCAATCTGCTGGAAAACGCGTGCAGCTACACATCGCCAGGAACACCCATCACCGTGACGGCGATGCAAGCGGAACGTACAATAATGATCAGTGTTGAGGATGAAGGTAGTGGCATTCCGCCGGACAAGATGGACACGATCTTCGAGAAGTTTTACCGACTGCCCGGTGCACCGACGGGAGGCACAGGCCTGGGGCTGTCCATCAGCCGCGGGCTGGTCGAAGCGCACGGCGGCACGCTGACGGCGGAAAACCGGCTTCAGGGCGGTGCGCGCTTCACCATTCGACTACCCATCAATGGTACAGCTCCCCCGGTCAAGGAGGCAGCACTTTGAGCGAAGAGGGGTTGCAGGTCCTCGTGATCGACGACGAGGTGCAGATACGCCGTTTTCTCCGCATCAGCCTGGAGGCGAACGGTTATCATGCGCATGAAGCCGTCACAGGCGAAGAAGGGATCAGTAAGTCCGCGCTGCTCCGCCCCGACGTCATCATCCTCGATATGGGCCTCCCGGACATGGACGGGTTGGACGTACTGCGCCGTATCCGAGAATGGTCGAAGACGCCGGTGATCATCCTGTCAGTGAGAAACACGGACAGCGACAAAGTGATGGTCCTCGACGCTGGCGCGGATGACTATCTGACCAAGCCATTCAGCACCGACGAACTGATGGCTCGCATTCGCGTCGCCGTGCGCCATGCCACCCCCGCTGAGACAGCACCCATTTTTCGCGCCGGCGATTTGCAGGTCGACTTGACGCGGCGTCTGGTCACATTCAGGGGCGAGCCTGTGAAACTGACTCCCACCGAATATGCATTGCTTAAGCTGATGATTCAACACGCCGGCAAGGTACTCACCCACCGGCAGATTCTCCGCGAGGTCTGGGGCCGCGAATACGAGAACGAAACGCATTATCTGCGGGTGTATTTCGCTCAGCTCCGTCAGAAAATTGAAGCAGATCCGGCCAGACCGACGCTCATCCTCACCGAGCCGGGTGTAGGCTACCGGCTGGTAGCAAACTGACGGTTGTGGTTTGCACTTTTGACAGCGCCCCCGAAAAGCAGTATCTTGCGAAGCGTGTTCACCAGGTATTTTCCCGTCGCGCACGTGAGGGGTGTTAACGTGAGCAGGCTGCAAGAAGGCGATCTTCTGTGGACTCCGTCCAGGGCCATAATTCGCGAGACCAACCTTGAGCGTTACCGTCTCTGGCTGGCCTCGGCGCTCGGCGTGCAGGTCGATGACTACGCGCAGTTGTGGCTGTGGTCGGTTGATCACATCGAGACGTTCTGGGAGAGCCTATTCACCTTCTTCCACCTGCGCACCTCCCAGCCCTGGTCGACGCCGCTGGTCAGGCGAGAGATGCCCGCGGCGCGCTGGTTCCCCGGTGTACGTCTCAATTACGCGGAGAACATCTTCGCTCAGGCTACGGATGAGCGCCCTGCCCTGTTCTTCTCCGACGAGCGCGGCGTTGGCGAGAGTCTGGGCGCACTATCGTGGGCCGACCTGGCCGAACAGGTTCGCCGCACGGCACAGGCGCTTCAACGCGCAGGGGTAAAGCCAGACGACCGCGTGGCCGCCTACATCGGCAACATTCCAGAGGCCATGATTGCCATGCTGGCGACGGCAAGTCTCGGCGCCATCTGGTCGAGCTGTTCGCCTGATTTCGGCGCCCAGGGTGTACTCGACCGTTTCCAGCAGATCGCGCCCAGGGTGTTGATCGCGGTTACGGGGTATCAGCACAACGGCAAAGTTTTTGACCGACGGGCCGTCATCGGCGAACTTCTCGACGCCCTGCCGACGGTCCAGCAGGCGCTGATTCTGTCCTTTGACGGCATGGATCTCAGCACGCCTCGCGGTGTCGCCTGGGACGATGCCATGGCGCAGGCCAACTCGGCGCCCCACTGCTTCGAACAGGTGCCGTTCGAGCATCCGCTGTGGATTCTCTACTCTTCCGGCACCACCGGTCTGCCCAAGCCAATCGTCCACGGGCATGGCGGCATGCTGCTGGAACATGCAAAAGCCACCATCTTTCACAACGATCTCAAGCCAGGCGATTGCTTCTTCTGGTACACCAGCACGGGCTGGATGATGTGGAACTACCAGATCGGCGCCCTGCTCTCCGGCGCATCGATCATCCTCTACAACGGCAGCCCGACCTATCCCCACTTCGATGCACTCTTCCAGCTCGCGGAACGCTCTGGCATGACCTATTTCGGGACGTCCGCGGCGTTCGTCTCAGCCTGCATCAAGACAGGCATTCACCCCAACCAGAAATATGACCTCTCGCGCATCCGCGGCGTCGGTTCGACCGGCTCCCCACTCAGCGTCGAGGGTTTCGAATGGATCTACGAGAATATCAACCGAGATCTGGCGCTGGAGTCGCTGAGCGGAGGCACCGATCTGTGCACCGCCTTCGTCGGCGGGGTGCGCACGCAGCCGATCTACGCGGGTGAGCTCCAGGGCCGGTCGCTGGGCGCCAGCATCCATGCCTATGACGAGGCGGGTCAGGCTCGCATCGACGAAGTCGGCGAACTGGTGATCACACAGCCGATGCCGTCCATGCCGATCGCCTTCTGGAACGACGCCGACATGAGCCGCTACCGGGCCAGCTACTTCGACATGTATCCTGGAGTCTGGCGCCATGGTGATTGGATCCGCATCAACAGCCGCGGCGGCTGCGTGATCTATGGCCGGTCAGATTCGACCATTAACCGGCAGGGCATCCGCATGGGCACCGCCGAACTGTACCGCATCATCGAATCCTTCAGCGACGTAGTCGACAGCCTGATCGTCGATCTGGAGATGCTGGGTCGGGAGTCGCGCCTGCTTCTCTTCGTAGTGCTCAAGGAGGGCGCGGAACTGACCGACGGGTTCAAGCGGCAGATCATTCAGAAGCTGCGCAGCGACATCTCGCCGCGCCATGTGCCGGATGAGATCCTCCGGATCAACGCGGTGCCGTACACACTGAGTGGCAAGAAGATGGAAGTGCCCATCCGCAAGATCCTGCTCGGCTTCGACGTGGACATAGCGGTCAAACCGAGCGCCATGCGAAACCCGGAGACGCTCGACTTCTTTCTGAACTACGCCCGGCAGCAGCGCAGCAAGGAATAAGACGTTGGCCAGGACGCAGCGCGAGATCATCGAGGAGTATTTCCGCCGTGGGGATTTCACCGGCTGGTTCGAGGCGATCTACCAGAATGCGGACGGCAACCCATTGGCCGTTCCCTGGGCACGAATGTCGCCCCACCCGGATCTGATGGCGTGGTTAAGTCGTCAACAAGCTGTGGCAGGAAAAACCGCGCTCGTCGTCGGCTGCGGCCTGGGCGACGACGCGGAAGCTCTTTCCGCGCACGGCTACGACGTCACCGCCTTTGATATCTCGGCGGAGGCCATCCGCTGGTGCGTCCAGCGCTTCCAGGACAGCCGGGCGACTTACGCCGCGCACGATCTGTTTGCCATGCCTGCCGAGTTGCGCCGACGCTTCGATTTCGTCCTGGAGAGCAACACCCTGCAATCCCTCCCCTGGCAGTTGAACGCCTCTGCCGTCGAGCACATCGCCGGTACCGTCGCGGCACAGGGCATGCTGATGGTGCTCTGCCTGGGGCGCGATCCGCATGAGGCACGCCGCGGCATCCCCTGGCCGCAGTCGCGCGACGAATTGGACCAGTTTGTCCAGCATGGACTGCAAGAACGGTCCTTCGAGGATCTGCGAGACGATGGTTTTCGTCGTTTTCGGGCGATCTATCGCGCACCTGACCGGGACTCTGGCTAGGACTGGCTCTTGACCCCTCTTCGCTTGTCCGGGATGATGTCCTGAGCGCATGTGAGCAGTTGCTGAGGTTCACGCGGCGTGACTGAATAGACCTGCATAAGGAGTAAGAGCCAGCAATGAAGGTTGGCGTATTGGCATTGCAAGGCGCATTCATTGAGCATGTGAAGAAACTGCGCGATCTCGGCGCAGAGGCCGTGGAAGTCCGCCTACCCGAGCAGCTTCAGGATCTCGATGCCCTGATCATCCCTGGCGGTGAAAGCACCACCATCGGCAAGCTGGCGACCAGCTACGGCCTCATCGAGCCTCTGCGTGAGTTCGCGCGCGAGAAGCCGACCTGGGGCACGTGCGCCGGCATGATCTTCCTGGCCAAGGACATCGGCATCGACCGGCAGCCGGTGCTGGGGCTGATGGACATCACCGTCAACCGCAATGCCTTCGGTCGGCAGGTGGATAGCTTCGAGACCGATCTCCACATCAAACAGATTGGCGAGGCGCCCTTCCACGCGGTCTTCATTCGAGCGCCTGTCGTGACCGGCGTGCGAGACAACGTCGAGGTGCTCGCCACACTCGACGATGGGCGTATTGTGGCGGTGGAAGAGAATCACTTGCTGGCAACAGCCTTCCATCCGGAGCTGACAGCCGACCTCCGACTGCACGAGTATTTTCTCAACAGGGTGCGTAAATAAGGGCTCATTTTGAGCGTAAATTTGCCGTTTGCATTCCCTGAGAACATGCTACAATACGCGCGCTTTGCGCTACAATGGCTTTAGTTCATCTGACACGCCAACAGGTGATGATGCAATGATTGACGATGCGCTGTTTCTGGATCGTGTCGATTTTGGAGACGATGGGGACGAGATGATCGACGACGATGAATTCCTCGAGGATGAATTCGAGGACGACGAGTTCGAAGATGAGTACGAAGATGACGAGTACTACGACGACGATGATGAATTCGAGGACGATGACTACTACGACGAAGAAGAGGAAGACGACTATTACGACGAAGAAGACGAGTAGACCGCGAAGATCGCGCGATGCGTAGAATTCTGTTGCTTGTCGGGCTGCTGCTGACCGGAGTCGGTGTTTTCGCCCAGAGCGATGCATCGGTCACTCTAATCGGGCTGCTTCAGGCCGGCGATTTTCGTGCGCTGACCGTTTCAAACGACGATCGTTATCTTCTCGTCACGGACGCGGCAACGAACCAGATTCGCATCTACGAATTGAGCGACCTCGCCGATCCGCCGCTCATTACCAGCGTCGCAGTCGAAGGCATCCCGACCGGGATTGCCTCGGCGCGCGGTTTTCTCCTGGTTGCCACCCGGTCAGGGGAAGGCGCCGGCACGATCGAGATACTCGCCCCTGACCGCTACAGTTCTGATTCTCCGTACGCGGCAGGCAATAACTTTGTCGATCTCCCCTTTGAGATTGAAGACATCATCGTCTCGACCGATCAGGATTATGCAATTGCAGTGGGCAGGGAGCGTTTCTCCCTGCTCCGCCTGCGTTCGGCCGACGAAATTGATGCGCGCAACTTCAATGCCGCCCTCTCTGCGGCGGCCATTTCTTCCGGCGTACTGTATTCTGCACAGGGCAGCGTCCTGAGCGCCGCTCGGCTGGATGACATGTCTGTCTCTCGCGAGACCACCTCGCTCGAACTCGGCGCTCCCATCGTCGCCCTCGCCATCAGCGAGAACGGCCAGCTCGGCGCTATCGCTCTGGAAAACGGTGACATCAGCTTCTTTGATCCCGAGGCCTTCACCATGCTCAGCACGGTTTCTGCCGGCGGACCGCCCTCGGAACTCCAGTTTATTGCCTCAGACGCTGGCCCTCGCCTGGTCGCCGCGGTGCAGGGAGAGTCCGCGCTGCGGCTCTTCGACATCTCGCAGCCGGAAGCCGTCGTCGCCCAGGAGGCGCAGATTTCGCTGGATGGAAGCATCGTCGGGCTGACCGGTTTTGCCAATCACGTCATCGCGACCGATGGCAGTACCATCGGCATTTTCGAGCTCCCCTAACCCCCCGTTTTCAGAAGCTTTGTGGTTTACAACGCCCTGATTTGGGAGTAAAGTAAGTGAGGTCGTCGGCTGCGCCGACGACTATTCAGGTATATACAGAGGTGATTTCCTCAATGAATGCTGGCAGTAGTAACGAACAGTTGCCTTCGTTAACTGGCGGCGATAGCGTTCTCCCGCGCATCTAGTCCTCACAAAGCTTACTGAGGCCGCGCGGCACACTGTCGCCGACCCCGCCGTGCGGGGATACCCAGTAAGCGAAAGCCCTGTTCCAGAAGAACCTTCGTCCTTGCAGCCGCGCTGACCAGCGCCGGCTGGTTGTTCTTTCTGGAGGGAATGCACGATGTACAACGATCTGCTCCTGAACCGGCTCGTTGCGCCCACGGATTCCGAAGACGCTCAGATCGATGATCTCATCACCGAGATCGAGGAGCTGGACAACCTGCTCAGCCCGGAAGCGCAAGATCTCATTCGCGATCTGCGCCCTCACATCGTCACCGATGACGTTTACGAAGGCATCGATGAGAAGGCGTCTTTTGGCGACCGGGTGGCCGACCGGCTGAGCTCGCTCGCAGGCAGCTGGAAGTTCATCCTGTCTTTCATGTTTCTGATGGCGATTTGGGTCGGCTACAATGCTTACCTCGGAGGCCAGGCGTTCGATCCCTTCCCCTTCATTCTGCTGAACCTGGCGCTGAGCACCCTGGCCGCGCTGCAGGCGCCGGTCATCCTCATGTCGCAGAACCGGCAGTCGGCCAAAGACCGCGCCGTTGCCGAGAACGACTTTCAAGTCAACCTGAAGAATGAGGTCGAAATCGCCGACCTCCATCGTAAAATTGACTCGCTGACCGATGTCCTGACCATGCAGACGCGTCTGGTGAATGCGCTGGTCGAGGCTCGTCGCAAGGAGCTGAACGCTACCGTCCGCCTCATCGAGCACTCGCGCGGCGCCGAGCCGGCGAACGGCGGACATCTGGCTACCACCCCCTGAGCTTGACCTCGCTGACAGAATCAATCGGGTGACATTTCTCGCAGGAATGTCACCCGTTTTGGTTTTGCGCCGGGAATTCAGTGTTCTAGGTCCGCCATTGGCCGAATCGCCAGTCACCTAGTCCCAGACGATGTCGTACACCGTCGGTGCGTCGAAAGTCTCACCGGGAATCGGTGTGATCGTGAACCGCGATCCAGCCGGCCGGAACCGCTGGACGCCTCCCCAGACGATGCCGTAGCAGAGGTCTTCCGGATATGGCCCTTCATGGTACACGCGCATATGCCTCGGGCCGAGTTCTTCAGATATCCAACCCACTTCGCTCACATTGCGGTGATGCATCTGATAGACCGCGCCCAATGAGCCCAGAACCGTCTGAATGGAGTCGATCTGAGGGGGCATGGTCGTCATTTCCATGACTTTGATCCCAATCGACACAAGGGACTCGCTGACGTTGACGGTCCCCTGACCGATTTCTGCAAGCACACTCAGCATCGTCTGGTGCGGCCACCACTCGGTTGCCTGAATGTCTGTCAGACTGTGTTTTTCCAGAACATCCTTGATCTCGTCGTAGCGAATACAATTGAGGTAGCCTTGGATGGAGTCGCCGCTCACCTGCGCGTTCGGTGTTGATGCCACGAATTTCGTCATTGCCGTCCTATCCTTATATGCTCCAGTGTCTCAAGGAGTGTCTCTCAATCAAGGCAATTGTATTGAGAAAGCCTAGATATATGATGCAACATGAATAGAATTTTAATCATTAAGATCTTAGAACCTGTCTTACGTTCGGCCGGAAGCAGTTGTCGGCCTGGGTGAGCAACCCTGGCTATTCACTGCGCCCAAAAAGAGGTACCTCTATCAGGATGAGGAATCGCCCAGCGCCACAATGACAACGAGGTCTTGCAGCGGAGAGAACTCCGCTGCAAGACCTCGTGCTTATGGTCCGAAAGCTGTCTGGAATGCGATCGACGCAGTTTACGGGGTGATGGCCGGGAAGATTTTGCCAGGGTTCAGAATGCCCTTGGGATCGAGCGACGCCTTGATCGTGCGCATGACGTCAAGCGACTCGCCGTGCTCCTGGGCCATGTAAGCGATTTTGCCCAGACCCACGCCGTGCTCCCCCGTCGCTGTACCGCCGAGCTCGATGGCGCGCGACACGACCTTCTTGTTCATCGCCATGGCGCGTTGGTATTCCGCCTCGTCAGCATACGGGAATTCGACATGCACGTTGCCATCACCTGCGTGCCCGATCATGTAGGTCGTCAGCCGATACTCCTCCCGGAGTTCTTCGACGTAGCCGATGAGCGCCGGGTAACTGCTGATCGGGACCGCCACGTCGTTGATGAAGAACTTCCGGTCCGGGTGCGAACGCACCATGATCTCGTAGGAGTGGTGCCGGGCGTGCCACAGCTTCTTGCGCTCGGAGGGATCGGTGGTAGCGCGGAAGCTGATCGCGCCCATTTCCTCGCAAATCTCCCGCACGATTTCTAGCCCGGCGTCCAGACTGGCTTCCTGAGCGGCGTGGAACTCCATGAACAGCGTCGGGTAGTCGGCAAGATCGACGCCTTCCGCTTCGCGCAGCATACGACAGTGCGCCGCGTCGACCAGTTCCAGGGCAGCCGGGTCCAGCCCACTGCCGCGTACAGCGACGACCGTCTCGACGGCAGCCTTCACGTCAGCGAAAGCCGTGACGACGGCGCTCATGTGCACGGGAATCGGCACGAGCTTGAGCGTGGCCTCGGTGATCACGCCGAGCGTTCCCTCGCTGCCGACGAACAGGTGCAGCAGGTCATAGCCGGAGGACTGCTTGACCGACCGAGAGCCGATATTGATCAGGCGGCCATCAGCCAGTGCCACCTGCATCTTGAGGACATTGTCTTTACTCGCGCCATAACGCACCGTCCGGATGCCGGCGGCATTGTTGGCCAGCATGCCGCCCACCGAGGCATTCGCGCCTGGATCGGGCGGGAAGAACAGGCCTGTACGCGCAAGCTGCTGGTTCAGATCCTTATGGCCAATACCCGGTTGTACCACGACCTGGAAGTCGTCGGCATAGACGTGAAGGATGCGATTCATGCGTTCCAGCGACAGCAGCACGCCACCGAAGAGCGGGATGGAATTGCCCTCCAGCCCGGTGCCGACCCCCCAGGGGGTGACTGGAATGCAGGCCTCGTTGGCCAGCCGCAGCACAGCGGCCACGCGCTCCGCTTCGGTCGGGTAGACCACGACATCCGGCAGATGCGCCGTGTGGTGCGACTGGTCGCGCGAGTGAAGTTCGCGCTCGGCATGCGCTGTGCTTACCGCTTCCTGACCGACTATCGCCTCAAGCTGCGCGACGAACTCGGGAGTTACTGCATTGAAATCCATGAAGACTCTCCTAACCGAACAGACCGCGCCGTCGCAATGGAATACCATGAGTGAGGGTGGTGAGCCCTCCGGCGAACGGCGTGTAAACAGGGCGCAGATCTTCCAGCAGCGGGTTCACATCGCGATGGCCAGTCTTCTTCTTGACGATCTCAAGATAGCCGGCAAAGCGCTTGAACCACAGTTGTACATCATCGGGCGATAGCTCTTTGTCCCAGGGCCACTTCCCGGTGGTGTAGAAGTAGTAAATCGGGTAGAGCGCAGTCGTCGAAACGGAGATTCCGCGATTCTCGTATCCCCACAGATCGACGTTCACGTGCGACGACGCTTCCGCCATGAGCGTGAGCGCAGTAGAGGCCGCGATCTGCCGGTACATCGCTGCCCCATCCGCGCCTTCCAGCGCCCTGGGAATGAACCCTTGCGGGCGGATCTCCTCATCGATCGTGTGCTGGAAAACCTCCACACCGATTTCGAAGATTTCCTCCCGTTCCAGGACGATTCCACCGACGAGCACCAGCGCTGACATCCACAGGTTCTCGATGTAAGAGTCTTTGTACGGGCTGGCGCTGAGCTGGTGAATGCGCTCTTCAAAACGATTCAACCACGCGTTACGGCGTACGAAGCTCACAGCCGGGTGCTCGCGGAGCATCTCAAACGTCTGTGCCGCCATGATTGTGGTCGCGACGCTGTCCAGATACGTGGTATCGTCTGAGTTTGCCGTCTCAATCAACCGCTCGACACCGGCGATCGCGATCTCGCCGCTGGCGGTATCATCCAGGAAGGTATAGCGAAAGGCTCCCCACAGCGGCGCGCCAATCCCATCTCCTGGCGGAGACTCCGTTTGCAGGTGCTGCCAGGCCGGCGCCCACGGGTCTTTGGCGCTGTTCTGTCGAGCGAAGGTCACCTGGTCTTTTGAGAAGAATAAACCGCAGTGGCGAGGTGTGAACATGGCTTTAGTGTTTTCGTCAGGTTCCAGCAGGAAAGTATAGCATGGGCTTCATGCAAAACACCGCAAACTGGTTATAATCTTTTTATACTTCAACTCTGCCTTACGAGACGGACGACGACCGTGGACGATGCCCCAGGTTATCACGACGAAGACCCGAAAGGTCGTCAGGAGCCACTGCGTTCGCCCATTCGTCCGGTACGTCCGGACGAACCCGCCCCCGCGCCCGATCCTCCACCTCCCGACCGGGCTGGTCCGCAACCGGTCACGTCACCCCTGAAGGCACTTGGCGCGCTCCGCCAGAAAATGGAGCAGATCGCCGACGAATTCTCCGCCGGCAAGCTCAACCGGGCGCAATTCTACGCCCTCTACAAACGCTACAGCGAGCAGCGAACCATCATCGAGCGGCTGGTGGAGCGCAATCCGCAGACCGACGCCTGGAAGCAGGTAATGGGCGCTCCCGGTCAGACCGGGTTTCTGCGTACGCACTTCGCGGCGACCGTTCTGTTCTTCGCCGTTTATCGCAACGGAGATCGCCGCCCGCTGTACAGCGACGGCCGCGAGCAGCCTGATTATGCGCTGTTCGAATCGGTGCTCATTCCCCTGTGGAAGCTGACAACACGACCGAAGCTGGGATTGGGGCGGAAGCGAATCGGGGAGGAGAAGTGGATGATCCTCGGCATCGGTCAGTTCGGCGCCACAGTCGTCGTCTGGTCGACCGAGCCATCGATCTCGCAGGCGCGCCTGGTGCGCGACCTTCATGCCGATTTCGAGCGCGCCAATCAGGCAGCACTGCAGCGCGGATTGATCACCCCGGACAAACTGGTTTTCCCGCAGCGCGCGCTAATGGATCAGAGCCGCTAGAAAACCTGCGATCGCGGCACGACCTTCATGCGCGCCAGGCTGGTGACGCACAGCGTCCCGGCGACTGCGAAGGCGAGCGCCCCCTTGCTGTTGATAGCTAGCGCCCCTACCGCAGAACGCCCCGCCTCCGGCATCGCCAGAAGCTGCGCCCGCTTCGACTCTGCCAGCAGATCGACGGCGAAGCGCTGATGCGTCGGGCGCAGATCGACCCCGCTGTAGACGCGCACCACGTTGGACTCCATATCGCTCAGCACCAACCGGCGGCCATCGGACGAGCAGGCCATCGCCCCCAATGTGAAGTACAGCTCCACCTGTGCGCGGATTTTGCCCGTGGAATCCAGGGCGACCAGCCGTTGACCATCGCTGATGATGACGGCGCTGCTGCCTTTGGTCACCAGCAAAATCGGCCGGAAATCCTCGGTGATAGTCAATCCAGTCGGAAAGGTGCCAATGCGTGTGCGCTCGCTGAACAGGGTGAGATTGGCACGCCCATCGAGGGCGGCAGTCAGGCCAAAAGCCCGATCCATGCCAACACTGACAAAGACCTCCGGCGGCGCACTTTCGGACTTCGAAGAATCGGACGGAGCCTGAGCAGTTGTAGGCATCTGGGCTGGGGCCAGTGGCGTCGTATCGAGCCGGGTCTCCTGCTTATCGATCTCCAGGAAGAGATCGCGTCCACCCGCATAATACAGGCGCTTCTGCCCATCACTGCTGGAATAGATACTGCCGCCCTTGAGGCGCACATGGGGAAGATAGACATTGTTGGGCGCGCGCAGTGTTTCCAGAAAAGCGCGCCAGAACAGCGTGGAGCGCTGGTTGAAATCCTGCGCTTCCAGGGTGATCTGATTCTTCTGCACACCGCTCTGCAAATCGAGGAACACGACCTGATCGGTGCGCAGCCAGGCCGCGAGCAATGAAGGCCTGCCAGACAGGATGTCCAGCCGCTTGATCGTGCCCTCAGTCAGTTGGATCCGCCATGCCATCGCGTTACCGCCTTCACACCCCAGCTCGTGGCCTAGTGCCTCTGGGACTGTCATTGAGCAGGCATGCACTTTTCGCTGATGATACACCTCCTGGTAGTTCGAAAGCACAATCTTAACTGGAGTGCATGGATTTCTTAACAGCACACACGGCGAGTCCGCATCGTTCAGCCCGAAGTCTCCACGCGGATACGGCGGGCCTCCAGAGCGTAAGTGATCACATTGGGTGCAAGACGGATGTCCTTGTCCTGCAGCACGCCGCCGACCAGTTCGTCGTATTGGGTCGGGTCGAATTCCGGCGCAATGCCACTGCTCAAGGCGTTGAGTTCCAGGCGCGCCGCCACCGTCGACGGCACCACCAGCACCAGGGCGCCAGTGGACGCTTCCAGGGTGCCCAGCACGTCTTCTGGCTGCGAGTAGATCGGGTTGTAGTCGGGCAGTGTCACGACCAGATCGCCGTTGGAAGCGGTCACATTCAGCCGTTCCAGGGCCACGCCGGCCATGTTCAGCACCACACCGCCCTGATCAGAGACGAACTCGATATCCATGGGAATGTCGACCGGGAGATCCAGGCGGAACGTCCCCCGCCCCACCGTCTCCAGCATCGGAAACTCCCCGCTCTTGCGGGTCTCGAACAAGGTAAGCGTAGCGGTGCCGTCGCCCAATTCCTGATAATCGACCTCGACCGTGTTGTCGCTGCTGCCGACAAACTGCCCGCCAACGACATCGGACGCCGTCCCGGCGATCAGCTCGACATCGGTCGCCAGCGTGCCCACTCGCACCCTCAGTAGGTCGAGTTCAGGGTTCACCGTCTGGCTGACCAACTGCTCGTTCTCGCTGCGCATCTGAGACGCGCGCGAGGAATAGGCAGCGTATCCGACGCCGGCTACGATCAGAGCCGTCAGAGCCAGCGCCACGCCGCTGCTCAGTGGGATGCGCCGCCGCAGCAGGTACGTCAGGCCAATCAGGATCAGCAGAGCCGGAAGCGCCCGTAGGATGAAGTCATCCAGGCCGGAAGGCAGCGCGCCCAGGGAACGGGCGACCCACCACGCCACCAGCGCAACCGCAATCAATCCCCAGATCAACTCTGTTTGACGTCGCATGGCCACTCTTTACCGGATTTGTCGAAGCAGGAACACGGCGGCAAGCACCAACGCGGCCCCCTGCCAGAACAGGGGCGAGCCATCCGGTGCAGTGATCAGATTCTGATCGCGGGCATACCATGCCGCGACGCTGAGCGCCACCAGGAGGATCACCAGCAGGAGAGGCAGACCACGCCGCCGTTCAAGGGGAGACTCCATCGGCACGATCCACCACAGCAGCACATACAGAATGCCGAAAATACCCAGGCTAATCACCGTCAGCAGCGCAAACAGCCCACGGATCAGCCACGAATCCAGATGAAGCGCGCCGGCCAGGCCGCCGCATACACCCCCGATTACTCGATCTGAGAAGCTCCGCCGCATCGGTCGATTTCATCATTTCTGTGATCAGCGCACAAAGATGCACGAACTCGCGGTGGCGAAGTCGCGCACGTTGAAAACTATATCCTTGTGTTGAATGTCGGGCAAGCGCAAATCCTGCGCTCAGCGGAAAAGCGGGTGACTTTAGCGGGATGGAATGCGGAGAAGACTGACGTTCAGACGAATATTCCCAAACTCAATCTCGTCGCCGTTGCGAAGCCGGTAGCTGTGATTACTGGCGACTTTGAAGCCGTTGATTCGCGTGCCGTTAGTGCTGCCGAGGTCCTCGACGAATAAGTCCCCATCACGCAGGGTGAACTGGGCATGACGCCGTGAAACCCCCTGGTCGATTGCCCCCAGGACTTCGAGATTGATTTCAGGGGAGTAGCCGGGGCATGAGCGCCCAACCACCAACGCGACACCGTTGATGGGTGCGGAAATCAGCCGGTTGGCATCCAGACATTTCAGAACAAGGCGAAGTTCGGGCGACAAGGTACGGGTTCCGGTCTTCCCTTTTTGCGGTAGTGGACTGCTGCGGCGCCTCGAACCGACCTGGACCAACATCGCGCTCCGCTCCTGAGGGTATGCGAAGAATTTCTTCCTTTATTCTACGCGGGTTCACCGGCGATCCGCACCGGCGCAGGGGGTTTTTCAGGAAAATTTCAGAACCGCCGAACCTCCTGGTAGAATTCGCAGGTGAATCGAGGGACAGTGTCTATGCGGCGTATTCTGATCACGATATTGTTCTTGTCACTCATCGCAATTCCCCCGTCTTCGCCGAAACCATCTTGCAGGGCGACACCTGTACCGTCGAAGCGGATACCATCATCGAGGGCGACCTGTTCGCCGTGTGCCGCACCCTGATCGTGGACGGCACGGTACGGGGTCACGTTTTCAGTATTGCGGCGGCCGCGCAGATCACCGGGACAATCGAGGGCAGCCTGTATCTCCTCGGCGGTCAGGCAAATTTCGCCGGCGATCTTGCCGGAAATCTCAACTTTGCCGGCGGCCTCCTGCAAATCGCCCCATCGGCGACGCTGAGCGGAGACGACAGCAGCCTGACCACCTTAAGCCTGAGCACCGCCGCCGCCGCGCCGATTCCGGGCAGTCTGGCCGGCGCCGGCTATCAGCTCATCCTGGAGGGCAACGTTGCGCGTGAAGTCACCTACTGGGGGACGGCGCTACAGATCGACGGCGCCATTGGCGGTGATGTCAACGTCCAGGTTGGCGAAGAGGACTCCAGCGGCGCGCCTGAACTGCTGACGGTGCTGCGCATCCTGGCGCCAGACACACGGGTGATTGCGCCAGGGATCCGGCTGAGCGAAGACACCGAGATCAGTGGGACACTGACCTATGCCGCCCCCGCCGAAGCCGATTTCGGGCGCGTGCTGCCTAACCCTGTCGAATACCAGCCCGTGCATCAGGTTGTGGGACTGCCACAGTCCGAAGATCTGCCGAACGAATTGACCCTTTGGTTGAGTCGCTTCGCCACCGAACTGCTGCTTACAGCCATCCTGGGCCTGCTCCTGGCCGCCTTCGGCGCCCGCTTCGCCGCACGCACTGCAGATGCGCTCGCTGAAAGCCCGGGCCGCGCGGCGCTGGTTGGGGTCGGTTCGTTTCTCTTCACAGTGCCTTTTCTGGCGATGGTGCTGGTGTTCAGCCTCATCGTCATCTTCGTCCTGTCCGCACTCCGCCTCACACCGCTCGCTCTCACACTGGGCTTCGTCACCAGCATCAGTGGCATCGCTCTGACCAGCACATTTCTGACCTTTGGGCTGTTCATCGCCCGGCTGATCGCGGCCTACGCACTGGCCAGAGCCCTGGTGAGGAGAATAGGGAGTCGGGGCACAGAGGGAGAGCGACCGTTCGCGCTCATCATGCTGATCGGGGTGATCCTCATCGCGCTCCTGACGTCACTGCCATCCGTGGGTTGGCTGTTCAGCGGCGCCGCATCCCTGATCGGCACGGGCGCCGCGCTGATCACGCTCTTCCATGGTTTCCGGCCGCCGCAGCCGCGGGCTCGGCCGGCGAGCACAGGAGGAAGGACGCTGGCGCTGCCGGCGCCGCCGCCCATTGCCGACGATCAGACAGAGGCGCTCGGCATGGAGAACCTGCCGCAGGGATTCACATGGTGGGACGACGCGTAGTCCTACGTGGGGGAGACCTCTTTCTTTTCCCGCGCTCGGGCGCCGGCGCCCCGCTGTGAGGGGACCGCAGAGCTTCCCACGGTGCGGCTCGCGAAGCAGCTAGAGATCGTCCAGATTGCCGTCACGCAGTGCAGCCTCAAACGTGCGCCCGACGGTGAGAATATGCTCAATCCACCAGGCAAGCGTATCCTCATCGACGTGCTTCATGACCTCATCCAGGATCTCTGGCGGCGTGTCCAGCATGATCTCGGTCGACAGACACGCGATGGCCTGCTCAACAGAGGGTCTCGAAACCGGTATGTCCTCTTCGTCGAGTTCGTGATACCACCGTTCGACAATGGGGTGAACCTGTTCACAGGCGGAACCGTCGCCGAGTTCGCGGCGCGCGAGTTCGTCGATTTCGCTCATCCATTCCGGTTCATCGGGACGGTTTTCGTCATCAGCCATTGGGTTCGTCTTTCATCTCTGAGTCACCTTAGTGTAGCTGAAAGCGGCTCTAAAACTCAAGCATGCCGCAGACCACGACCCAGGTCCTCATTCAAGTGTTGACACACCGCCGCTCCACCTACTAGGGGGTGGCGCAAACTGCTACAATCGAGCCTGTTTTCGCGAAAGAGCAATGCATGACATCCAGACAAAGGCTTTTTGTCGTCGCGGGATTGGCGATCAGCGTCATCTTTCTGATCCTGGCTTTTCGAGATCTCAAGCCTGCTGAAGTCCTCACCTACATCCAAACTGTCGACATCACGACCCTGCTGGTCGCTGCCATCTGGTATCTGATCACACGCCTGGTCACCTCGCTGCGCTGGTGGTTCCTTCTGCGCACCACTCGCAACGTGCCTCTCATGGACCTGCTGCAGCTGGTCTGCATCGGCTACATGGGCAACAACATTTACCCGCTGCGCGCCGGCGAGGTGCTGCGCATCGTGCTGCTCAAGCGCGAGCACGATGTTCCCATAGTGCGTACAACCACCGTCATCCTGACCGAACGGATCTTCGACGGCATTGTCCTGCTTTCCTTCGTCGTCGTCGCGCTGCTCACGCTCGACATCGGTACGCCGGAAGTGCGGACCGTGGTCAATGTCGCGGCACCGGTCTTTGGTCTTGCACTGCTCGTCTTCTTCGCCCTGGCGCTCAGACCTACACTGACCACCCGCCTGCTGCGCTGGTTCACCATCAAGCTCCCCCACGCGCTCGGCGACCGGATTCAGTCGCTCGGCGAACACGTGATCGCCGGGTTGGGCAGCCTGCGTACGCCAGTCGACCTGGTCGGAACGATCGTCACGTCGTATGCCAACTGGATGCTGGAGGCCGTGACCTATGTTCTTATCGCGCAGGCCTTCGGTTTCCAACTCGATTACCTGTCCATCCTGCTCGTGGTCGGCGTCGTCAACCTCGCCGGCCTGATTCCCGCCTCGCCGGGGCAGTTCGGCGTCTTTGAAGGTTTTGTGCGCATCGTACTCACCGGCCTCGGCATCGCGGTCACCGAAGCGACCGCCTACGCCCTCGTCACCCACATCGTGATCTGGCTGCCTGTGACCCTGCTCGGCCTCTTCTTTCTGGTACGCAAAGGCCTGAGTCTGGCAGCTGTCACCGAGGCTGAGCAGCTTGCCCGTCAAGAGGAGGCAGTCCCATGAAGATCGGTATCATTGGCGCAGGCGTCACCGGGCTCTCCGCAGCATGGGATCTCCTCAATGCGGGTCACGAAGTCCACATCTTTGAGGCAGAAAAGTCGGTTGGCGGCCTGGCCAGCGGCTTCAAGGACGAGGGGTGGAACTGGTCGCTGGAGAAGTTCTACCATCACTGGTTTCAGACCGACTCGGAACTGTTGAAGCTCGCCGAAGAACTGGGCGTCAGCGATCAACTGGACTTCAGGCGGGCCAAGACCAGCTACTGGATCGACGGCAAGCTGTGGCGGTCGGAGATCTCCCCTTCTGCCCTCTTCCTGCCGCTGCCACCTCTGGCCAAGATTCAGTTTGGTCTGGCCGGCGTCTTCCTCAAGCTCACACCATTCTGGAAGCCGTTGGAACGTGTCACGGCGCATGAATGGCTGACACGCTTCATGGGTCTGCCCGGCTACGAAAAGTTCTTCCGCCCTCTGCTGATCGGCAAGTTCGGCGTCGACTTCGACAAGGTCAATATGGCCTGGATGTGGGCGCGCGTCAAAGCCCGCTCGCTCAAACTGGGCAACTTCAAGGGCGGCTTCCAGGCCTTTCTCGACACCTTTGCCGACGCTACTCGCCAGCGAGGGGCGCAGATCTTTCTGGAAACCCCGGTGGAGCGCATCGACTTTGACGGCGGCAACCCCACCCTGACGGTTCGCGGGCAAACCATGGTCTTCGACCGGGTGCTCAGCACAACCTCGCCGGGCCTTCTGCTCAAGCTGGCGCCGCGCCTGAAGAACACCAGCTATGGCGACCAGGTGGAAGAACTCTTCAGCATCGGCGGGCTGTGCGTGGTCGTCGCGCTCAAGCACCAGCTCCTCACCGACGGCACCTACTGGCTCAATCTGCCGGCCAACAGCGCCGAAAGCAGGAAGAACCGCTTCCCCTTCCTGGCTCTGGTCGAACATACCAACCTCTTCGACCGCGAGGATTATGGCGGCGATCATCTCGTCTACATGGGCGACTACGTGCCACCCGGCCATGAATACTTCCGCATGACCGAGGAGCAGCTCTTCGAGCGCTTCGCCGAGGTGCTGCCCACTTTCAACCCGGAATACAAGCGGGACTGGGTGCGTAAGTTCTGGGTGTTCCGCGCCCCCTATGCGCAGCCGGTTCCGTTTGTGAACCAAAGCGAGCGCATTCCGTCGCTGGTCACGCCCATCCCCGGCCTGTTCTGGGCGAGCATGAGCCAGGTCTACCCCTGGGATCGCGGCACAAATTTTGCGGTGGAAATTGGCCGGAAGGCCGCCGAGCTGATGCTGCGCTAGCAGCCGCTGCGCTGACGACCCCGGCTATAAACGACTCACGGGACGATCACGTAGTAGGCGTCGCTGTTCTGCGGCAGGTAACCGCCATTGAACGACGCAATTGCTCGCAGGGTTCCCTGCGTTCCCGGCACGGCCCGCCACTGGATAGCGGCACCATCGACCGGGTTCGAGTCGATCCCGATCACCTGGTTGCCGCCGAGTGGCAGAATCAGTTCAAAGGCCACCTGGCGCGTCGCCGTCGGGAAGAACCCATTCCAGGTAATGGTGATCAGCTCGTCCGGGTTGAGCGTGTAGACCGTCCCATTCAGGGCCGCATACGACGAAATCGACAGCGATGAGCCGACGACCACCGGGGGGATGGCGGTTGGCGGCGGAGTCGGCGGGTAGGTCGGCGGCGGATAAGTGGGCGGTGGGTATGGCGGGTAAATCGGCGGCGGACGATGCGGTGGGTAGATCGGCGGCTGGATCGTATACGGCACGCGCAGCGCCTGACCGGCGTAGATCAGATTGGGATTGGCGATGCAGTTGGCATAGGCCAGGGTTTCAGCAGTCGTCCCGTAGCGCGCGGCGATCCGGGCCAGCGTATCGCCAGCCTGGACGATGTAGACAGACCAGTCCTGACGCGGATAACACGTTGGAGAGATATGGTAAATCGGCCGCTGCACCACTACAGGCTGCTGGACGACAATGGGCTGCTGCACCACCACCACCGGCTGAACACCAGAAGCCGCACTGACAGACTCGGCCACGGCGGGCTGCTCCACAACCTGGTCGCGGGCGTCGATGAAGGATGACGCCGGCCGCTCCGGTTGTTCTACGACGGGCGTCGCCAGTGTTGAAACGGCTGAGAGCGAGCACCCGCTGCCGAAGAGGAGGGCCAGCGCGCAGATCAATGGGATAGTGCGTTTATGAAGGTTCACAGAACTGCCCATCCGTTACAGCCTCTGTGACGATTATATCAGGAATCTAACGGAGCGGCGGCGCCTCTGCCAGAGATTATCTGCCGCAGACAGGGGCCGTGGTGACGGAACTGGGCCGTGCCTTCAAAGTCACCGGGACATCGTAGGTTTCCTGCCCGCGGATGATGCGCAGTTGGATCGTGTCTTCGGGCTTCGTATTCGCCACCAGATAGGCCACCAGTTCGTCCATCGTCCCCAGCGGCGTGCCGTTCACCGCCACGATGATGTCGCCGCCGACACAGACATCCCGTCCGCGAACATCCCGCGAACGCGACCCGCCCATCAGCCCGGCCGCAGCGGCCGGCGATCCGGGTATGACATGTTCGACCAGCACGCCGGCGCGCACCGGCAGCTCAAGCGGCTCCGCCAGCGCGGCCAGGGTCAGGCCGTTCTCGCTCGGCAGTGTGGAAATTCCCAGCCAGGCATATTCGACTTTGCCGGTGGCGATGAGTTCGGGCACGACGCGCTGCACAGTACTGGACGGCACGGCGAAACCCACCCCGGCGAAAACGCCCGTCTCGGTGCGAATCGCCGTGTTCACACCGATCACGTCCCCGTGCGAATCCAGCAGCGGCCCACCGCTGTTCCCAGGGTTGATGTCCGTATCGACCTGAATGATCGACGGGTTCTCGAACCCCGGTCCACTCGCCCCAATCAGTTCGGCGGAGGGAAGCTGGCGCCCCAGGCCGCTGACGATGCCGACGGTCATCGAGGTCGCCAGGCCGAAGGGATTGCCTATCGCGATGGCCCGCTGTCCCACCCGCACCGCGTCGGAGTCGGCAAAGGTGACCGGGTACAGCGTCTCTGCCGCTGAGTCCACATGGATGACTGCCAGATCGCTGTAGCTGTCACTCCCGACGACCGTAGCCGAGGATACCGTCCCATTGTGATAGGTCACCAGGATGTCACGCGCATCCTGCACCACATGCGCGTTGGTGATGATGTTGCCTCCGGTGTCGAAGACGAAGCCTGAGCCGCTGGTAACATCGTCCAGGCCGGTCATCGACGAAACAGTAGCGACATCGATGTTGACCACCGAGGGTGCAACGCGCTCATAGACATTCGTGAGCAGCAGGTATTCCGCGTCAGCGGCATCAATCACGACCTGTGCCACCGGTGTGGGCAGCGCGTCCACCGGCTGTTGAAACGCGACCAGTTCTGCCAGCGGGGTAGTTGGCGCAAATTCGGGAGGCGGAGCTGCGGCCGGCTGGCAGGCCGCAGTCAAGCCGGCGGCAAGCACAAAAGCGATCACCCGATCCATCCAGCGGCGAATCGGGTGATTTACGTGAAATGTCGTCTGGGGTAACTCTCCATATCGCGGGAACATCGACTACAGGGAAGCGCGCAGCTTTTCGACCAGTGCGCGCTGGTCGGCGGTCAAGTTTTCCGGCACGGTAATCAGCAGCCGCGCGTACAGATCGCCAAACGAGTCCGGCTTGTTGAGCACGGGCATCCCCTTGCCACTCAGTCGGAACTTGCGCCCGGACTGGCTGCCGGCGGGGATCTTCAGCTTGAGTGGCCGGCCCATGGTCGGCACTTCAATGTCGCCACCCAGCATGGCGGTGAACACGTCGGCCCTGACGTCGACCGTCAGATCGTCGCCCTCGCGCTGAAAACGGCTGTCCGTCTCAACCTGAACCACCAGGTACAGGTCGCCGGGCTGACCGCCCCCCGAGCCGGGTTCGCCCTCCCCTGCCAGCCGCACGCGTGTCCCGGTCTTGGCACCGGCAGGGATGTTGACGCGGACCGTACGGTCACCCTTGGTGACGAGCCGGGTCGCGCCAGTGTACGCCTCTTGCAGGCTGATCGTGACTTGCTGCTCGATGTCCTGCCCGTCAATGCGGGCAAAGCCGGTCGCCCCAGTGCGGGTGCGCGTACGGGTGTTGCCGAACACCGAACTGAACAGGTCGCTCAGATCGCCAAGATCGACGTTGGTTGTGTACTGCCCGCCCGCCCCCGACGGCGACCAGCCCCCCGCCTGCGGATTGGCAGTGCCAAAGCGGTCGTAATTGGCGCGCTTCTCCTTATTGCTGAGGACCTCATAGGCCTCATTGACTTCCTTGAAGCGCGCTTCAGCCTTCGGGTCATCGGGATGCGTATCCGGGTGATACTGCTTCGCCAGGCGCCGAAAGGCCTGTTTGACTTCTTTCTCCGTCGCAGTTTTTGCGACGCCGAGTGTCTGATAGTAATCCTTTGCCATACCAGTAAATCGCTTCTCCAGTGGTCGGTCCAGCAGCATCATCCGACGAAATCATGTGATGCTGCGCCAATTTCCCCTGATCATTATGGTATGACGGGGAGAAAAGGGAGTCAACTCGCCGCCGTTAATTCTTACACAGAATTTATAAGGACGGCTTACTTGAACGCGTCAGATAGGGTATCAGCCCAGATCGGCGTCTGCGCTCTCCTGGTCGTGCTCGTGGGTCGTCTCGATGAGGATGCACTCGGCGACGTTGTGCCCGATCACGCGCTCCACACCGTTCACCTTGACCGTGACCGGGCCCCTGAACGGATCACGCGAGACAACCTCGACCTGCCCCTGCAGCGGAAAACCGCGATCGAGCATGTGCTGAAGCATTTCGGGGTCGCTGGTCTTGAGCTGGGCGATCACGCCGAGGCGCTCCTGCTCCAGGTCAGCAAGGCTGATCAGGCGCCGGTAGACCACCGTACCATCGGCCGAAGGAATGGGATCGCCATGCGGATCGATCGCGGGGTTACCGAGCTTGTTGGCAATCGCCTCGACAAAACGCTCGGAGACCTTGTGTTCCAGGCGCTCCGCTTCTTCGTGAACCTCATGAAGCTGATAGCCTAATTCGCGGACGAGGTACAACTCAATCAGACGGTGCCGCCGGATGACCTTGAGCGCTATCTCGCGACCCGCTTCGGTGAGAACGACGCCACGATATTTCTGATAGTTGACCAGACCGGCGCTTTCCAACCGCTGAGCCATGTCGGTGACTGACGGCGCGGTCTTGTTCAGCACGTCGCTCAGGGTGTTCGTCGAGACACGGTCATCACCCTGCTGCAACGCATAGACCGCCTTGAGAAAATTCTCGACCGACTCGGACTGAAATGGCTGTTCGGACATTGATCGACGACCATCCCTACTTCTCGGCGCACGCCCATTCTAGCACAAGGAAACTTCAAACATATTCAGCAACAGCCTGGGTTCACGCGCCGGCGCGAAGCACTTCCACCGTAGCCTGGTTGGAGGCTTGATTGCCAACCGAGTCGAACGCGATGGCGGTGAAGGCATGCGAGCCGAGCCCCGAAATCTGCCAGTCCAGACTGTAGGGCCAGCTCACGTCGGCGCCCAGGAGGGTGTCTTCGTAATAGAACTCCACGCGGTCAATCTTCAGATTGTCCTCAACCTCCGCGCTGAGCGCAACGACATCATCCGTGGGCCAGCGGTAAATCTTGCCGGGTTCGACCGAATCCAGCCGTACGGCGGGCGGGATGTTGTCGATGGTCACCTGCACGGCATCGCTCTCCCGCGAATTGTCGCGCATGACCGCGACCAGACGCAAACTGTACAGCCCGTCGAGTCCCTCGGTGTCCCAGATGCCCAACGGCCTGCTGGAATCCGCATTCGTCTGGTTCTCCCCAATACTCAGCCACAAAGTCGGATTGACGCCCTGACCATATTCAAGCTGCACGAACTGAATATCCGAAGGATTCACATCGGCGTAGATCTCGACCTGCCCACCCACATAATCGAACAACTGCGGGCGCGCGATGCGCACCGTCTGAAACACCTGCGGACGGCTGACTTCGTCATACTCGACCGGCGGCAGCGGCTGATTGTTGGCCACCCACCAGTCGCGCACGTCGCCGGCGGGCGGCACAAAGAATCGCGCCTCGCTGCGCAGCTCCGGCGGGGTGTTCACATTGGCAAGACGGCCGTTCTGATTGTTGATCTCCACAACCTGCCAGTAGGTATCGACCGACTGGGGCTGCGTGCCATCCAGGAAGATCTCGCTGATGGCCGGGCACACGCCGTTGGGCAGCAGGCCTGACGTCTCACAGACGGCTGACTCCACCACCGATGCAGGCTTCTCCCACCGGGACACAGCCCGCCCTGTGCGCGCATGGACGTATTCCATCAGGCCATGCCACAGCGGGGCAGCGCTGCTGAGCGTCCCGCTGGCCATACCGACCGGCTGGGCATCCGAACGGTAGAGCACCGTGCCGACGACATATTCGGGGGAGTAGCCCACCGACCAGTGACGTTCGCCGCCGCCGGCGATGCCTGCCACCACGGCCGCCGGCATCGAGGTATCAAACGGGCTGTCCTGGCCAAAGAGCGACCAACGGGTTTCCTGATCCGACAGAATGTCGTTCACCAGATAGGCCGCGCCGGGTTCCAGCAGCGGGGTGCAAACGTCGAGCGTATCGCAGGTACGAGCCGCCCGTTCCGCGTATTCCCACAGCACGTTGCCATCGGCGTCGGCGATACGCCTCACCGCTACCGGATCGCGCGAGCGATAGCCACGGGCAACCGGCGTCACCGCGACGCCGCGCATATCACCCAGGGTCGAGAAAACGGAATACGAATAGGCAACGTCGAGGAGGGACACACCGCCGCCGCGTTCCAGGAGCATGACGTCGAAACGCCCTTCATCCAGGCTGTTCAGTCCGAGGGAATGGGCCGTCTCCAGGATGCTGGCCATTCCCTGCCTGTAGGCGATGGCGGCCGCCGGTGGAAGCCGCCAGGACCCCATCGCATCGCGCAGGTTCATCGGCCCGTTGAAGGGCTGATCTGGATTGCTGAAGGAGTAAATCAGGCCTTCCTGGGCACCGGGAAACTGGTTTGGAATGTCGAACACCATGGTGGCGGGGGTTTCGGAACCGGCCAGGAATCCGTTCAGATAGACGTAGGGCTGAAGCACGACCCCAGGCGCCTGCTCGGTGCTCGTCGCGCTGCCGACAATCGCCTTAATGATCCCGGTCTGCGCCTCGATCAGAATGGCCGCCCCGGTATCCGGCGGCAGCCCCTCGACACGGCTTTCGAAGCTAGCCATAAAGGCCTCGGCCGGGCAGTTGGTCACCCTCGACGGCGTCGTCTGAGAGAGGCGAGCTAAATGGTTTGCCAGAGCGCACTGCATCTGCTGATGCAGTTCAAGGTCGAGCGTGGTGGTGATGCGCAATCCGCCGAGCGCCACCAGACGCGTACCGTCGTAGCCCAGCGTGTCCAGAATGTCCGCCGCTTGACGGCGTGCGTAGACGGTGAACTCCGGCGCAACCTGCGGAAGGTAATTGCCGCGGACGATCGGCGTCAGCCGCTCCGACGAGGCTTCGTACGTGGCTTGATCGATCAGGTCGCCATTGAACATCGCGCGCAGCAGATCGCCCTGTCGCCCGCGCGCCGCGATCTCGTTATTGAAGGGGTTGTACTGCGGTGCCGAAGGAATTGCCGCCAGCAGTGCGGCCTCGTCGAGCGTCAGATCGACCGCCCGCTTGCCCAGGTAGAGCTGCGCCGCCGCCTCAATGCCGTAGGCCTCATTGCCGTAATAATTGGCATTCAGATGCCACTCCAGAATGTCACGCCGGCTGTAGAGGCGCTCGACTTCCGCCACCAGTACGATCTCCTGCGCGCGGACCATGTTCTGGTCGCGCGTGGCGGTGACTTCCGCCGCCGGCAGAATGGCATTGCGCACCATCCGCCCGGTGATGGATGTATCTGGCGACAACGTGCCGATCAGCCAGTTCTGCCACAGCGCGGTCAGCATGTCGGCGAAGTCGACCGGGGCGACGGTCAGAAAATCCGGATCTTCAGCAACCAGCGCCGCCTGAACGACCGACGGTGGCAGCGTATCCAGGTCGACCCAGCTCCCAAAATCGCTGGTCATGCTCTGCAGCGTATAGATCAGGGTCTGATCGCCACTGTCATACAGCTCGGTCGCGCGCGCCACCTCCGCCCCTTCCGCCGTGCTGCGCGTCAGGGCCGGGTTGTCGATGGTCCGGAAATAAAAGCTGAGGGTATCGGCCGTCACATAGAGCCCCGGCAGGATGACAAACACCGCCATCACCACAGTGAACAGCGTTCCCCAGAACGCGCGCTGGGTGTTGGCCGCGCTGCGCCGCTCGATGCGGCGATGCCTCCGCGAGATGATTTGAACGACAGAACCCACTCAGCACTCCGTGATCTCTGGAACGTACCCTCGGCGCCGTGAACAAACGGACGGCAAGTTTCTGCCGTCGATTGTACAGGAGTGGCCCCAAGAAGAGAATTCATACTACATTAACCGACTCCACGCTGGCATCAATGTTACGAAGGATGTATATTTATTACAAAATGGACTTCTCGGATCGTTACACTCTGGGGGCAGAGATGGGCAAGACCAAAATACTCCTCGTCGAAGATGATCCAAATATCAATAAACTCATCGCCGACTACATGACGTCACACGGATTCGATGTCAACAGCTTCATGGACGGGCCGGAGGCGTTGGACAACATTCAGAAGCGCGGACTGCCCCATATCGCGCTGATCGACTTGACCTTGCCGACCATGCACGGTTTCGATCTGTCCAGCCGGCTCAAGTCGATGGCCGACGTTCCTATCATCTTCATTACCGCGACCAGTGATACCGAAACGGTCGTGCAGGGTTTGAAGAAATACGCCGAGGATTTCATCGTCAAGCCTTTCGAACTGCGCGAGTTAGAAGCGCGTATCCAGGTCGTCCTGGCCCGGATGCCCAGCCTGGATTATGCGAACGAGCCGATCATCCCGGTAGACGATAAGCTGAGCATCGACTTTGCGCACAACCGCATTGTCGTCAACAGCAAGTCCTATACACTGACGCCGACCGAATCGAAGCTGCTCTCGATTCTGCTGCGCAATGCACAGCGCGTCGTAGAAAACCGGCAGCTCATCGCGCGCGTCTGGCCGTCGGAAGAAGTCTACGAGGATACGCTGCGCGTGCACATGCACCGTCTGCGCCGCAAACTCGAATCAGACTCGCACCACCCGCACTACATCCGCACCGAGCGCGGCATCGGCTACATGTTCACCGTGCGTCCGCCGGACGGCATCTTCCCGGACGACGACGGCGATCTGGTCGATGACGGCATGTAGATGTGCTGAAATCACACTGAATCATGGCCACCTTCGACCCTAACACGCTGCTGGCCGCAATCCGTTCAGCGGTGGCACCAACCTCCGCCAAAGTCTTGTGCGTTCTTCTGTGGGAACATGCGACTTCGCACCTGCGGCCGCTGGTACGCGAGAATGGCGTTCCGCTCCAGGAGGCCATGCTGGCGCAGGTCAACCACTGGATTATCTCGGAGCTGCATGGCCAGTCAGAGCGGCCCCTCACCACCTCGACTCTGACGGCGCCGCTTGATATGTTCGCGGGCCAGGGCGCCGGGACAATGACGGCGGTACCGTTCGAGATCTCCGACAACTATACCGGGGTCCTTATTCTCGTCGCTCCAGGCCCGATCTCCGATGCCGCCCTGCAAAGTCTGACCGCGCTGAAGCCGATGCTGCAAGCGCTCCTGGGCTATCATTTTGAGGCCAAGTCGTTGAGCGAGCTGCTGGAAAGCACGCAGGATGTGCTGAGGACAGCGCGCGACCTGGTCGAGAATCCCTCCCCACAGACCATCGTCGAAACGCTTCGACAGAATCTTTTCAAGGGACGGATTTCGAGCTGCGCCATGTTGTTATACGGCGCAACAGGGGGACCCCATAGCGGTCAGCATGCCTATGTGGAAATCCAGGGCGCATGGTCGCGCCGGCTGGGCAGCGGTGTCGGTGTTGGCGTCCGCCTCTACCTGAGCGACTACCCCGAACTCCTCGAACGCCTGGATCTTGAACAGATTGTCTACTATCCAAACGCGCGCGCCATTCGCAAGCAGTTCGATCCGCTGGTCAACGGCTTTCTCAAGATTGAACGCGCCCGGTCGCTGGCCTTGATCGCCCTGAAGGACAGAACACAGCACCTGGGTATTCTGGCCGTGGCCGCGGACAAGCCCAATGCTTTTCAGCAGACCGATCTGGAGCAGCTCCGGCTGCTCAGCGAATACATGACCCTGAGCACTTACGCTCAGCTCGTCGCCAAACGCCAGGAGCAGCAGGAACAGCACCTTGCCGCGATGCTCAACGCCGTTCACGAGGGCGTCGTCATGGTGCTGCCCTTCGGCAAGGGCGGCCACGTCTTCATCACCAACCGCCATTTCAAGGCGATGTTCGAGGTGGCAGACGAAGGCGCGGAAGGCGTCTCGCTGATCGATCTGCTGGGTAAAATGCGCATCCCCGAAGCCACACGGCAGGAGTTGCAGACCCTGTGGCTGAGCATTCCGCCACGGGCGCCGACCGTACTTCGCGACGAGTTTCACATGGTCAACCAGGAGGGGCAGCCGGCCGACATCGAGTGGTACAGCGCGCCGGTCTACCAGGATCAGCGGGTGCTGGGGCGCGTCTATACCTTCCACGACGTCACGCCGGAGCGCACCGCGGCGCGACTGCGGGCCGCCTTCCTTTCCCGCGTCTCTCACGAGCTGCGAACGCCGCTGACGTCCATACGCGGCTTTGCCGAGTTCATTCTGGAAGCGACGGGTGACAATCTCCCGGCCCTGGCGCGCGAATATACGGAGATCATCCTGAACAGCGCGCGGCACCTCAATAACATTTTCACCGACATGATCGAAATCGCGCGGGCCGACGCCGGAGAGCTCAAGCTGAGCAAGTCGGAGGCCCACCTGCCCGATCTCATCATCAATGCGGTCGCCCGCCTGGAGCTGCACTATCGGAATCGAGGCCAGCAGGTGGTCATGGAACTGGACGACGATCTGCCGCATCTGATGATCGACGTCGACAAGATCCTACAAGTGCTGACCAATCTGCTCAGTAATGCCATCAAGTATTCGCCGGAAGGCGGCAAGATCCGCGTTTCGACAAAATACGTCACACAGGCCGACGACATTCCTTACGCCGCGCCGGCGGAGGTGATGCTGCCAGCCCTGCTGGTCACCATCCGCGATCAGGGCAAGGGACTCGGGCGTGACGAGGTGGATAAGGTGTTCATGCCCTTCTACCGCACTGAGGATGTCAAGAAGCAGCGAATTGAGGGCGTTGGCCTGGGACTGGCCGTCACCCGAAGCATCATCGAGATTCATCGCGGCCGCATCTGGGCCGTGCCGCGCGGGTCAGTGCGTGGCGGATGCTTCATGTTTACGCTGCCAACGCCGTAGGCACGACGCCGTAGGCCAGACACACGCCGGCCGATACCGCAGTATCGGCCGGCGTGCGCGTTCGATGTACTCGGCTTATGCCAGCGCGCTGGTCGACGCCGTCAAGGCATCGCAGGCTGATTTAATTCGTCCCAGCCCCTCCAACAAGGTCGCGCGTGTCGTCCCATAGTTGAGGCGCAGGAAGCCTTTCCCTGGTTCGCCAAAGGCGACACCATCATTCAGTCCGACGCGCCCCTGCTCCAGGAAATAGGTATACGGTGACTGTCCCTGCGGCAGTTCCATCGAGCGGCAGTCCAACCAGAGCAGGTACGTTCCCTCCGGCCGTGTCGCCGAGATGCACGGCAGTTCCGTGTCGATGAAATGAAGCGCGGCATCCCGGTTAACTTCCAGATACTGCATGACGTTGTCAAGCCACTCCTGGCCGTCGCAATAAGCAGCCATCGCCGCGGTGTAGCCAAACGCGCTGACAAATGCTCCCAGACCGTGCTGAAGGTCGCGCAGCGGCTTCAACAGGTCGTGATTCTGGATAACCGCGAATCCAAATCCCATTCCTGGCAGATTGAACGTTTTGCTCGGCGCCATCAGGGTGATTGTGCGACTGGCCACTTCCGGCCCCAGCGATGCGATAGAAATGTGCTGCTCACCGGGATAGATCAGATCGCAGTGGATTTCATCCGACGCGATGATCAGGTCATGGCGCAGACAGAACTCGGCCAGCTTCTCCAATTCGGCGCGCGTGTAGGTGCGACCAACTGGATTGTGGGGGTTACAGAGCATGAAGACCTTCGTCTGTGGCGTGACGGCGTTCTCCAGCGCATCAAAGTCGATCTCGTAGCGCAGCCATCGTCCATCCGTGGTCAGGGCGAGCGGCGCGGTTTGCAGCGTGCGGCTCTGCTGGCGCGGGGCGCCCAGGAACGGCGGATAGATCGGAGTCAGGGTCAGCACGGCCTGGTCGGGGGTGGCACACGTCTGGCAGACGAAGTTCAGCGCCATCACCAGACCGGGCAGGAAGACGAGCTCTTCCGACTTGACGGTCATGTGATGCCGCGCCTGCAAGCGATCCACCAGCACCTCGCGCAGCGCCGGCGCGTCGAAGTGGTAGCCGAAGATGCCGTGATCGACACGGTCATGGAGCGCCTCAATCACCGCATCCGGCGCGCGAAAATCCATATCAGCGACCCACATCGGCAGCACGTCGTGGTCGAACCAGTTCCATTTGACGCATCCGCTCGCGCGTCGTTCCACATAGGTATCGAAGTCGTAGGTCATCATCATCCCTGAAGACTAGAGTAATTTGGCCGGGGTCGGCGGTTCTTCCTGTTTGTGCCGCACCTTGTGGTCGCGGGCTTCCAACAGCAGTTCGCGTGCGGAGAGCAGGCCGGGCTCGTTGAAGGTTCCCAGCATCGCCGCCAACTCCTCGACGCGCTGAAACTCGTCAACAAGCGCGGCGACCTGCGTGTGCGTCCGGCCGCCGTCGATCTGCTTGAAGACACGGAAATGCCGGTCGGCAAAGCCGGCAAGCTGGGCCATGTGCGTGACCACCAGCACCTGGTGTTCGCCGGTCAGCTCCCAGAGTTTTCGGCCCACCACCGTGCCGACGCGCCCGCCGATGCCCTGATCGATTTCGTCGAAGATCAGCGTGGGGGTTTGATCAGCCGCGGTCAGCACTCGCTTCAGCGCCAGCATGATGCGCGCGGCCTCACCGCCAGACGCCACCTTCACCAGTGGCCGCAGCGGTTCACCGGGATTCGCCGACATCACGAACTCGACCAGATCGATGCCCGTCGTCGTGAACGCCAGCCGGCGATCCCCGACAAAGCAACCACTGGGATCATTGTTCTGCACAATCATGACCTCGAACTGCGCTTTTTCCATGCGCAGATCGGCCAGTTCGCTGATCACGCCGTCGCTCAGGCGGCGAGCCGCAGCACTGCGGGCGCGGCTGATGCGCTCGGCGAGTTCGCCCACATGTTTGAGCAGCGACTCTTCCTGCAAGCGCAGCATTTCCAGGCGTTCGGCGCTGTGCTCGATGCCTTCCAGCTCGATACGCGCGCGCTCGGCATAGGCGAAAATCCCGTCAATGGAACTCGCGTTGAAGCGCCGCTTCAGCGTGGAGATCATTTCAAGCCGCTCTTCGACTTCGTCGAGGCGCAGCGGATTGTGTTCGATATTGTCGACGTAGCGCCGCATCGAAAGTGCCAGTTCTTCCACCTGGGCCACGCATGTTTCGGCCAGGTCATATTCCTCGTCCATCGACGGATCGATCGCCTTGAGCTTGCTCAGCAGTGCGGCCACCTGGACAAGCTGATCGACGGCCGACTTCTGACCGCCCGGAACATCATCGCCGTAAAGCAGGATGATGGCCTCGGACGTGTAGCGAGCGAGCTGTTCGCTGTTGGCCAGCCGCTGACGTTCACCCTTCAGCGTTTCTTCCTCATCCGACTGCAGCTCGGCGGCCTCGATCTCTTCGAGTTCATCGCGCAAGCGCGCCGCACGCCGGTCAGCCTGTGCCTCGGTTTCAAGGAGTAACCCAATATCCTTGCGCGTCTCCGCCAGCCGGCCCACAACCGTGGTCAGCGCCTCGCGCGCGTCCATCAGGCCAGCATAGCGGTCCAGCAGATCGAGATGCGCGGCCGGTTTCAACAGTGAAAGGTGCGCACTCTGCCCATGGACGTCGACCAGGTGCTCGCCAATCTCGCTCAGCACATCGATGCTGATCGTTACGCCCCCCACGCGCGCCGAAGACCGCCCATTGGCGCGGATCTCGCGCATCACCGTGACGGTGTGATCGTCATGACTCTCCAGCAGGTTCTCGCGCTCAAGGATGGGCAGGACCGCCAGTCGCGTATTTCTCGTCAAACGAAATACGCCCTCGATGACGGCGCGCTCCTCGCCCGCTCTGACCATCGAAGAATCGGTTTTTCCACCCAGCAGCAGCTCGACGGCATCGATGATGATCGATTTGCCCGCGCCGGTTTCGCCGGTGATGACGTTCAATCCTTCGCCAAAGGTCAGCTCGAGCTGATCGATGATTGCAAAGTTCCGAACGCGAATTTCCTCTAGCATTGCATCCTCAATCCCAGTAGAGGAGGACCTTTCAGTAGTCGCCCGTAAAAGGGTATTGGCGCCAGACCATCCCTCGGGCAGTCACTCGTCATTTGCGCAAGGTCGTTCCTCAGTTACAGCCTCAAATGAATCCATCCCTATTATAGTTTGAGTTGAACTGGCGTTCCCGCGCTCGCGGTGGGCTTCCGCGGCTCCATCCGGTCCAGCAGCGAACGGTAGAAATAGTTTTTCTCGCGCAACCGGGCAAACCGGCTCACCACATCGCTGGCCAGCAGGGTTACATGGTCGCCGGGCAGCAGTCCCACGCCCGCTGTGCCATCCGCGGACATAATCGTCTCCGCCTGCGATTCCGCCGATACCACGATATCGACACGAGCTCCTTCAGACAACACGATCGGTCGGTCCAGACTCAGGTGTGGAGCGACCGGGACCAGCAGGATGGTGCGCAGCTCCGGGGGCAGAATCGGCCCACCGCTGGCCAGGGCGTAGGCCGTCGAGCCGGTGGCAGTGGCGATGATCAGAGCGTCGGCGTTGTACGACGTCGTCCAGTGGCCGTCGATATAAGCGTCCAGGCGGATCATCCGCGGCATCGTCCCACGGCTGATGACTACATCGTTCAGCGCTTCGGACTCGGCGACCACCTGCTCGCCACGAGTGACACGCGCCTTCAGCATCATGCGCGACTCGATCCAGTAATCCCCATTCACCACCTGGTCGAGGTGGCTGTCCCACTCCTCCGGACTGTTGATCTCCGTCAAAAAGCCCAGGTAGCCCATATTGACCCCGAGGATGGGCACGCCATAACCAGCGCAGACATGGGCGGCGCGCAGCATCGCGCCATCGCCGCCGATCGCAATCACAATCTGCGCCTCGGGGATCAGCGCACGGGCATCGGCGGGCGTCCAGGTCTCCAAAGCCCATGCCTCGCAGCCGCGCTCGCGAAGAGACTCAGCGATGCGTACGGCAACCGGTGCGCTCTGAGGTCGACCGGGATGAGCGAGCACCCCAAACTGCTTACGGGCCAATTCCGTGTTTTCCTTCGTTAGTTGTGCGTTCCGGACCTCGGCGGTGAAGCGCACCTACAAGTCTAACGCCGCCCTGCGCAGCACGCCAGATACACGGCTCATCATAGCACATTTGTTTCATGAGTTTGAGTCGAAAGCAGGACAGTTCAGCACCGGATCAGATCACAGTTACTTAAACCATGATCGTGCAATTCTTAACAATAAACCCCGGTTTCATTAAAGGCTTAAGGCTAGCATCCTGCCATGGGATGGTGAAGATGTCATCCTCAGAGATTCTGTAGAACTCAAGCTTCAGGAGACCCACAAACATGCTCAAGCGTCTTTTCTGGATCGTTGCCGCTATCGTTCTGGTCCTCCCGTTTGCCGCTATGGCACAGGATGCCGAGGTCGAGCTTCCGGAAGTCGATCCTCTCAGCGTCTCCGGTGATATCGTCATCGCGGGCAGCTCCACGGTTTATCCCCTGACCGAGGCGGTTGCTGAGCAGTTTATCGCCGACGGCTTCTCTGGTGAGGTCACCATCGACAGCATCGGTTCGGGCGCAGGCTTCGAACGCTTCTGCGTTGCCGGCGAAACCGACGTTGCCAATGCCAGCCGCGCTATTCGCGACAGTGAGATCGAGAGCTGCGCGGCCCTGACCCCGGCCCGTACCCCGATTGAAATCCGCGTCGGCACCGACGCCCTCGCCGTCGTCGTCAGCGCCGAAAACGACTTCGTGGAGAGCCTGACCATCGAGCAACTCGCCAAGATCTACAGCGGCGAATTCGCCACCTGGGCCGACGTCGATGCGTCCTACCCCGCCGAGGCCATCCAGCTCTTCAGCCCGGGCACCGACAGCGGCACCTTCGACTACTTCGTCGAGGCCGTCATCGCCCCAGGCCTGGAGCTCGAAGGCGAAGACGCGTCCAACGCCATCATCAATGCCCCTGGCATTCAGTTCTCTGAAGACGACAATGTCCTGGTTCAGGGTGTCGAGGGCAGCCCCTACGCCATCGCCTACTTTGGCTTCGCCTACTTCACCGAAGAAGCGGACGCCCTGAAGGCTCTGGCCATCGGCGAGACCGCCGAAGAAACTGTTGCGCCGAATGCCGAGAGCGCTGAAGACGGCAGCTATCCGCTGGCCCGCCCGCTCTTCATCTACACCGACGCCGGCATCATGGCCGAGAAGCCGCAGGTTGGCGCGTTCGTGGTCTACTACCTGACCGTCGTGAACGACCTGATCGACGAGGTCGGCTACTTCCCGGCGAGCGTCGAAGCGCTCAATGCTGCGAAGGCCGCCGTTGTCGAAGCTATGGGTGACATGTAATCATCTGACCCGCATAGTCAAAGAGGGGACGGGCCATGTGCCTGCCCCCTCTTTCGCTTGAGAAAATCATTCTTGGATATGACCCGTACTTGTTGCGCGATATCGCCAGGGTCATGCCATGCAGTTCAGGAGGAACGATGCAGTCTCAATTGGAAGCCGGGCGCGAAGTGAGTGTCGTCATTACACCAATCGCCGCACGACGAGCACAGGCCACTATTTTCAAGCGCCCTCGCCCCGCTGAGGATGTTATTCGCGCTTACCTGCTCCTGTGCGGTCTCCTTTCTATCTTCACGACCATCGGTATCCTCTTCGTTCTGGGTGAAGAATCCCTACGCTTTTTCACCAGCGGCGTGACCGATATCATCGAGTTCTTCACCAGTACCAAGTGGCAGCCACAGGCGGGCGAATTCGGCATTCTCCCACTGTTGGAATCCACCTGATGACCAGCTTTATGGCGATGCTGGTCGCCATTCCGCTCGGCCTCGGCGCGGCGATTTACCTGGCCGAATACGCCAAACCGAACATACGCAACGCGTTCAAACCCATTCTTGAAATCCTCGCAGGTATCCCGACTGTCGTTTACGGGTACTTCGCGCTTACCTTCATGACCCCCATGCTGCGCGGGATCTTCGGACAGGATACGGTGCAGATCTACAACACCGCATCCGCCGGTCTGGTCATGGGCATCATGATCCTGCCCACCATCGCGTCCATGGCCGAGGATGCACTGAGCGCTGTGCCGCGCTCCCTCCGCGAAGCCTCCTACGGCCTGGGAGCCACCAAGTTCGAAACCATCGTCAAGGTGGTACTGCCGGCGGCGCTGTCGGGTATTCTCGCAGCATTCATCATCGGCATCTCCCGCGCCGTCGGTGAAACGATGATCGTCGCCCTGGCGGCCGGCGCCGGTTCCAACTGGTCCTTTCCGCCGAACTTCTTCGTGGCCGCGGAAACCATGACCGGCCACATCGCCCGTATCAGCGGCGGCGACCTCAGCTACGACTCCGTTGACTACAACAGCCTGTTTGCCATCGGCCTGACTCTGTTCGTCATCACTCTCGGCCTGAACATGCTCAGCCAATGGGTGAGCCGGCGCTTCCGTGAGGTGTATCAATGAGCGCAGTTCATGGATCATTGGTCCCTACAGGTGACGACTTCAGAAAGGGGCTAGCCAGACGAACCCTGCGCGGGTCAATCTGGGGCCGCTTCTACTCCCTGTCACTCGTCATCGCCATCCTGGCTTTGATCGCGCTCTTTCTCAACATCGTCAACTCGGCATTCGGGTATGTCGTATCGGTCAACGAAGTCGAGCCGACGACATTGGTAGAAGGCGGCGATCTGGGCGCTCTCGACAGCACCGGACTGGTCGCCATTCTGCAGGAATACGAAGAACGGCGTCTTCCGGTCTATATTCGCGATAACCTGAGCGCTGTGGATCCGAGTGTCTTCACGCAGGTCCCCATACGAGAGTCATTGGCTGGACATTCGTATCCAGCCGACCTGGGCGACTCGGTCATTACCGACCTTTCTCGCGACCAGCAGGCCGCCATCCTCGCTGAAAATGTATCGGCTGAATTGCTAAGGAACATCGTCGAGACCGACGTGGTCAGCGAACAGATCCTCCATCCGTACACCTTGAGCGAGTCGCTCTTTGAACGCGCGCGTATTGATGCGGAATTCGCTGAGGACCAGGCGGAGAATCCAACCGCACGACTGTACTTCCGTTCATGGCTGACCCTGGATTCTCTGAGTTCCCCCGGCTCAAGCGATCCGGCAGTTTCTGGCGTACGCACTGCTCTGCTTGGTACGCTCTGGGTTATCGCCATCACCGTGTTGTTCGCCTTCCCTGTCGGGGTTGGCGCGGCGATCTACCTTGAGGAGTATGCAACGGCTAGCCGCTTCAACAAGCTCATCGAGACAAACATTCGCAACCTCGCCGGCGTACCGTCGATCATTTACGGCCTCCTCGGCCTGGCTATTCTGGTGCGCACGCTCGAATTCGCCACCCAGGGGCGTACCATCCTTTCCGCTGGCCTGACGCTGGGCCTGCTCATCCTGCCGGTGATCATCATCAACAGCCAGGAAGCGCTCCGATCGGTGCCCTCTTCCATTCGCGAGGCCAGTTATGGCGTCGGCGCCACCAAGTGGCAGACGATCTGGAATCAGGTGTTGCCCGCTGCCATGCCCGGCATTCTGACCGGCACCATTCTGGCGATGTCTCGCGCTGTGGGTGAAACAGCCCCTCTGATCGTGATCGGTGCTTCAACATTTATTGTCTCGGACCCATCCAACCCGTTCGCCAAGTTCACGGCCCTGCCCATCCAGATTTATCAGTGGACCGCCCGGCCGCAATCGGAGTTTCGCGCGATCGCCGCGGCCGCCATTCTCGTCCTACTCGCCCTGCTGCTGATCCTGAACGCAACAGCCATTATCCTCCGTCAGCGTTATCGAAAGAGTCTCCAGGGATGACCCAGAACGGCGCGTACGCGATCCAACTCAAGGATGTCAGTATCTTCTATGGTCCCAAGCTGGCGGTCAGCAGCGTGAACATGAGCCTCCAGTCCAGGAAGATAACCGCCTTCATTGGCCCATCCGGCTGCGGCAAGAGCACTGTACTGCGCTCTATCAACCGGATGAACGACCTGATCCCAGGTGCTCGGCTCGAAGGAAAAGTGACCTTTCAGGGTCAGGATCTCTATGCCAGCAACGTCGATCCCGTCGAGGTCCGGCGGCGCATCGGCATGGTCTTTCAAAAGCCGAACCCCTTCCCCAAGAGCATCTACGACAATGTTGCGTACGGTCCGCGCCTGCTCGGCGTCCGCACCAAGTCCGTGCTCGACGAGATTGTCGAGAAGAGCCTCAAGGGTTCGTTCCTGTGGGATGAGGTGAAAAACGACCTGAAGAAGTCTGGACTGGCCCTCTCCGGCGGCCAGCAGCAGCGCCTGTGCATCGCGCGTACCATCGCAGTCGAGCCAGAAGTCATCCTCATGGACGAACCGTGTTCGGCGCTCGATCCCATCGCCACTCAGGCGATCGAAGACCTGATGAGAATCCTGGTGAAGCAGTACACGATTATCATCGTCACGCACAACATGCAGCAGGCACAGCGCGTGTCCGACTTCACGGCCTTCTTCAGCATTCGCAAGAAGGAAGATATCCCCGGCAAGGAAAATCGCTGGGGCGTGCTGGGCGAGTTTGCTGTCACCAACGAGCTGTTCAGCAACCCCAAATCCGAAGAGACCGAACGCTACATCCGCGGCGAATTCGGCTAGATCGAACTCCAAACAAGATCCAAGGACTGAACTACTCTTTGGCGTCGGCTCAGTCCTTGGTCCTTTTCACGCAAATTCCTTGGTCTAAGCCCCGAAGATATCCGAGCGTCGATCCTCAAATACTGGAATACGGTTGCGGATGACGTCGACATAATCGATGTCGATCTCGGCCGTGACAATGCCGGGGTTCTCGCCAATCTCGACGACGATCTTCCCCCACGGGTCGACGATCATCGAATGGCCGCCGAACGTCTTGTCGCCGATCACGCCGGCAGCGTTGGTCGCCGCGATGAAGCATTGGTTCTCGATTGCCCGGGCAATCAGAAGTGTACGCCAGTGGTCGATGCGCTCGATCGGCCACTCCGCCGGAATGACGATCAGTTTCGCCCCCTGCACGGCATAACGCCGGAACAATTCAGGGAAACGCAGATCGTAGCAGATGGCCATGCCCGTCATCCCCCAGGGCAGTTCCATCAAGAGCGGCGCCGAGCCAGCCTGTAAGAAGCGATCCTCTTCCATCAACCGGAAGAGGTGCATCTTGCGATAGACCCCCAGCAGCTTGCCGTTCGGTGCAAAGAAGGTTCCGCTGTTCGAGACCTCCAGACCGCGCTTTTCCAGCATCGAGCCGACGATACTGATTTTGTGCTGCGTGGCCAGCGTCGCGATCTGAGCAAATGCCAGGTTCTTGCGCGGGTCGCCCAGGGCAATGTTCATCTGGCCCAGGCTGATCATCAATTTCACCATAGCTATCTCATCCCAGATCTACAACGCCGGATCGCTGTCGCCAGTGCGCCACGGCTGCATCAATTACTTCATTATCGCTCAATTCAGACGTATCGATTTCAAAGACGCCCGGCCGCCCGCGCACCGACCACTCCCGCCGCAGAATACCGATGGCGCGCTCCCGTTCTGCCGGGTCATGGTAGCGCGCGCCCATCGCGATGTGCAGGCGGCGGAGCACGGCATCGAGCGTGGCGACCAGGCAAACGACTACGGAATTGACCTGCAAGCGCTCCAGGACGCCCAACTGCGCCAGGACATGCCCGCTGATATTCAGCACGCTTCCGCGAGCCAGGGCGATCTCACTGACGACATCGCTCTCCAGCGCCTTCAGACGGGTTTCCCCAAACCGCAGGCGAAACTCGTCCAGGGTCAAATCGGCGCGTGCTTCCACCAAGGCTTCAAAGTGCATGAAGGGCATGCGCAAACGCTCGGCGGCATGCCGGCTGAGTGCAAGCTGGCCGGGCCCACTGTACCCGGTCAGCACGAGGTTCTGGTCAAAGGGGACAGGCTGCATGTCGGCTCAAAGCTGCATTCTGCATCAGACGCCGTTCGAGGCGTGCCGCCATCCTGCGAACCACTGGTCCAGGAGGGCCAGCAGCTCGGATAAATTGTGGATGCGCGCATCCGGCACGACATCGGTCCGCAGCCCATCGGCAGTGCGCGGCGTGATGCGCAGGACGGCGCGTATACCGACACGCTTGGCTCCCACGATGTCGGCATCCAGATCGTCCCCCACGAAGACCGCCTCATCAGGGGCCGCCCCAACGAGGTCGAGCGCCGCCTTGAAGATGTCGGGATGCGGTTTGAGCATGCCAAAGTCCGCCGCGGAGATACGGCAGATCGGGAAGTAGTCGAACAATCCGTGCGCCGTCAGCTCGGCATCGCGCAGCGACATCGGCTGCGGAGCATTGGTGACGATGCCGACCTTAATGCCCTGCGCAAGAATGGTCGTCAGCGCGGGGACCACATCCGGAAACACCACGGTTCCCGGCACAACACCCCAGTTATAAGCTTTGAGCGCGTCGGCCATATCGCAGACATCGGCCGGGACGCCAAAGTCGAGCGCCGTCTCCATAATCAGGTGGCCGATGTGCGGCGCACGATGGGTTGTCCTCGCCATCGTCCAGGCATTCATCACCCGGTCACGATAGCCACGTGCATAGGCATCCAGGTCTTCAATGACATGGCCGCGTGTCGCGAAGTATCGAACGACACCGCTCAGGTATTCGCGTTCGAGCCGCGCCCAATCGCTGTCGAATCCACTCCAGTCGATCAGCGTATCGTCAAGATCAAACAGTATTGCTCGCAGCATTCAGAGAGTCAGCTCCTTCTCCGCCCGCCATGACAGCAGCACATCGTCGATGCCCTGACGATAACTGGCATAGCGCGGCGCCCAACCGAATTCCTTGTCCGCGTCTCCGGCTTCGGCATGCACATGGATGCGACTGACATCCAGTGGAGCTTCGCCGGTAAACATCGCACGCAGACTCTGCCGGCTGCCCTTGGACGGGGGAGTCAGACCCTGGGCATCCGCAAAATAGCTCATGAACTCCATCACGGACGCCGGATGGCCGTCGGAGATGTTCAGCGTCACGCCGGTCGGCCGCCGCAGCAGCGCCTGATGGATGGCGTTCGCAGCATCCTCGGCGTAGAGCCAGTAGCCGTGGGCATGCGGATCGCCGCCGGGGACTGCCCGTCCCTTTGCCATTGACTTGCGCGCCGCGATGAGCTCGGGTGACGCAGCGCCATAGACAAAGCCGAAACGCAGGACGCAGGCGGGAACGCTGCTGCCCAGAACGATCTGCTCGCCGGTGCGCGCGGCACGGATCAGCGGTTCGGCCACTTCGTCTTCGCCGCCCGCAAACATGTAGCTGGTGTGGACCAGATACTTGACATTGGCCGCCGTGGCAGCCTCGACCAGCGCCGCCGTTCCCTCGGCCATCAACCGCGGATCCCAGTCGTCTCCGCCGCGAAGGGCATGGTTGGCCATCTGCGGCGCCAGGTTGACGACCACGTCGGCTTCGGCGGTCAGCATCGCGCTGCGAAGCTCGCCAGCGCGTAGCAGATTCGGGTAGGCCGGAATACCACCGTCCTCGCGGACCTGCTTCGAGCCCTCAAAGCCCGCCGTCGTCGCCCCTACCACGTGATAGCCCTGTGCACTGAGCAGGCGTACCGCTGCTCGTCCAGCGGCGCCCGTCGCTCCGGTCAACAGTACTTTGAGCGCCCCCGCTTGCGTGATTTCGTTCGCCATGTTGGTTTCCGTCTGTGCTCGTGAGTCGAAGTCTGTCGATTATGCCATGTGCGGAGAAGCGTATCAAGAAAACGACGGTCCGATTCGACAAAACCGGGGTAGTTGGTGGACTACCCCGGCCTGACTGCTGTCTATTCTTGCATCCACGCCAGCTCAACTGGCGCGGAGATGATCAGTTATTCCAGTCGCCGCCCATACGCCGGGCGCCGCGCCGCGCATCGCGATCGAGCGGCTGCGACGACCGACCGCCCAGCAAAGCCCGTTTGGCTTTCTGCACATCGGACTCGTGCTTGAGCAGGACCGTGAGCGTATTCTCCAGAGTCTCACGATCGAGATTGTCGGCGTTGAGCATCACCAGCGCCCTCGCCCAGTCGATCGTCTCGGAGACGCTTGGGTTCTTCTTCAGGTCCAGCCCACGCAGCGCCTGGACGATTTCGACGGCCTCGCGCGCCAGTTTCTCGCGAATTTCCGGCACACGCATCCGCACAATGTTGATTTCGGTATCGGCGTTCGGGTAGTCGATGAACAGGTACAGGCAGCGGCGCTTCAACGCCTCGGAAAGCTCGCGTGTATTGTTGCTGGTAAGCAGCACCGTCGGCTGGTGCGTTGCGGTAATCGTGCCAAGTTCCGGGATGGAGACCTGGAAGTCGCTCAGGATTTCCAGCAGGAACGCCTCAAATTCGGCGTCGGCACGGTCGATCTCGTCGATCAGCAGCACAGCCGGCTGATCGGACGTGATAGCCTTGAGCAGAGGTCTCGCCAGCAGAAACCGGTTGGAGAAGAACACATCCTCTTCCGCGGCCAGGCGGTCGGCGGCTTGGCTCAGGGTCTCCGCTTCGGAAAGAAGCTGACTGAGCTTATCGCGCAGAAGCTGGGTATAGAGCATCTGCTTGGCATATTCCCACTCGTACAAAGCTTTGCTCTCGTCCAGACCTTCGTAGCACTGAAGGCGAATGAGTGGACGTCCGCTGATCTTCGACCAGGCTTTGGCGAGTTCGGTCTTCCCGACACCTGCCGGTCCTTCCGCCAGAACGGGCTTTCCGAGCTTATCCGCCAGAAACATCACTGTCGAAATGTCGTCCGTCGCGATGTACTGCTGTTCGCGCAGCGATGTTTTCACCTGGCTGATGTCGTTGAGCATAAGATTGTCCTATGGTCCTAACACTAAACGTCGGATCACTCCAGTTGGTCGTCGGTCTTCCCGAAGCGGCGCTTGCGCCGTGCATATTCCGCCACCGCCTTACGCAGCTCGGCCTCGTCAAAGTCCGGCCAGTAGGTGTTGGTCGCGTAATACTCGGCGTATGCGCCCTGCCAGATCAAGAAGTTGCTCACCCGCAGTTCCCCGCTGGTGCGCACGATCAGGTCCGGATCGGGCAAGTCACTGGTATACATATAGTGGCTGAGCAGCCGCTCGTCGATGTCGTCCGCGGGAATACCGTCGCGGATGATGCGCTGCACGGCCGTGACAATCTCGTCGCGTCCGCCATAGTTGAAGGCGATGTTGACGATCAGCCGGTGGTTTTCCTTGGTGAGCTCCATCGCCTGTCGGATCTTGCGCTGCAAATTCGCGCCAATTCCTTCCAACCGACCAATATGGCGAAGCTGTACCCCACTCTTGTGTAGCTCTTTCAATTCGCGATCAATGACGGATTCCAAAATGCGAAGGAGCATCTGCACTTCGGCGGGGGGGCGAGACCAGTTTTCGGTGGAAAAGGCATAAATGGTCAGAATCTCGATGCCAATATCGACGGCGCTCTGGAAGATCCGCCGCAGATTTTCGGTTCCCTGGCGGTGGCCCTCCGAACGCGGCAGTCCACGTTCCTTGGCCCACCGACCATTTCCGTCCATGATGATGGCGACATGGCGCGGTATGCGTCCGGCAGGTTCGACCGCTATTTTACGTTGCTCCTCTTTTACCGCTGCAACCATCATCGTTACCCTTATCAGACCTCGAGGATCTCTTTCTCTTTTGTCTGGCTCCGCGCTTCGACCTCAGCGATGAACTTGTCGGTTAGCTTCTGGATTTCCGTCTCGCCCCGCTTCAGATCATCCTCCGAGATCATGCCTTCCTTCTCGAATTCCTTGAGATCATCATTGCTGGCCCGACGAACGTTGCGAATCGCGACGCGTATCTCCTCGGTCTTCTTGTGAAGGAACTTGACGAGATCCTGTCGGCGTTCGCGCGTCAAAGCTGGCATGTTGAGGCGAATGGAATCGCCGTCGACATTCGGGTTGATGCCCAGATCCGACGCCTGAATCGCCTTCTCGATCGGCTTGACCATGCTCTTCTCGTAAGGACGAATGAGAATCTGCATCGGCTCCGGAGTGGAGATGGTGGCAACCTGCCGGAGTTCGGTCGTCTGACCGTAGTAGTCGATATGCATCCGATCGACCAGCGCGGGACTGGCCCGTCCGGTCCGAATGCCCGACAGCTCTTCTTCAAAGACCTGTACGGTCGAGCGCATTTTGTGGGTCGCTTCTTTGAGCACATCTTCGATCATGACGGGTTTAGCGCGGCTGTTACCGAAATGCGCGCTCCTCCTTACAAGTGCGAATAATCGACGTGAAGTCCTGTGGTATTGATGTTCGCTCTGGGCGAACGCAATACGCGAGGCTAATTCCATGATACACGATTTATGAATCGGATCCTTAATCCATGCTCAGGCGTGCGCCCAACCACTCCACCCGCGGGCCTGCCAGGCCGCGTAGAGCGCCACCGAGCCAACGGTCGCAACGTTGAGGCTGGCCACCGAGCCGCGCATCGGCAGAGAGATCAGCAGGTCGCAGGTATCGCGCACCAGCCGGCGCAGCCCTTCCCCTTCGCTGCCAAGCACAATGCCGATCGGCATGTTCAGATCGGTCTTGTCGATCGGCGCGACATTCGGCCCGATATCGAGACCGACCATCCAGACATCCTGCGCCTTGAGGTCGCGCATGGCCTGCACCAGGTTGGTGACCTGAACCACCTGCAAGTGTTCCACGGCGCCCGATGAGGCGCTGACAACCGCCGGCGTCACGGCCACATTCCGCCGCTCCTGCATGATGATACCGTGTACGCCAACGGCGTCTGCCACACGCATCAAGGAGCCAACATTCTGCGGGTCCTTGAGCAGATCGAGCAGCAGAATCATCGGCTTCTCGTCACGCTTGCGGGCCAAAGCCATAACGGCCTCGAGGTCGACATAAGGATAGCTGCCGACGCGCAGCGCCAGACTCTGATGCGTGGTGCTCTGGGTCAGATCGTCGAGAATGCGGCGGGGCACCCGTTTGACGGGCACCCCACGCTCGGCGGCAATGCCCAGGATCTCCGCTACGACACCGCGAGAGTCGGCCGTCTCGGAGATCAGCACCTGATCGATACTGCGTCGCGCCGCGCGCAGCGCTTCCATTACTGGCCAGTGGCCATAGATGAACTCAGTCATGATGACGACCTTAGTTTACGCGCCAGATGGTGCCATCGGGCCGATCTTCCAGCACGACGCCCACGGCAGCGAGTTCCTTGCGAATGCGATCGCTTTCCGCCCAATCCTTGCGCGCCCGCGCCTGAGCACGCATCCCAATCAGCAGCTCGATCAGCGCCGCCTCACGCGCGCCGTCACTGGAGGCAGCATCCGCCGCCGGCACGATGCCCAGAACCCTGCCGCCCAGGTCCGTGTACGCGTCGTGGACGGCCGTCAGCACGTCCAGACCGACCGAATGGTCGCTGTTGAGCAGCGTGTTCACGTCGCGCGTGAACTCCTGAAGCGCGGCGATCGCCTGCGGCATGTTGAAGTCGTCGTCCATCGCCTCGGTAAAGCGCTGACGCACCTTATCGACCTCGCTCAAGAAGGCGCTGCCGTCACTGCTGCCGTCTGCCGCGGTGTTCATCGCACGCCGGGTCAGGCGAACCGAATTGTAGATTCGTTCCCAGCCGCGCGCCGCCCCGGCAATCGCTTCCTCGTCGTAGGTGATCGGGCTGCTGTAATGCACGCCCTGCATGAACATACGGACCACTTCCGGTCGGTAGCGCTCCAGAATGTCGGCGATGGTCACGAAATTGCCCAGACTCTTGGACATCTTGACGGCATTGCCGTACTCGTCCGGGACCAGCAGACTGCCGACCAGCATCCAGTAGCGGGCGAAGTCGGCATCGTTGGCGCACTCACTCTGCACAATCTCCGACTCGTTGTGCGGGAAGATATTGTCCACGCCGCCGCCATGAATGTCGAAGGTCGGGCCGAGATACTTCTTGGCCATGGCCGAGCACTCGATGTGCCAGCCGGGGAAGCCTTCGCCCCATGGACTCTCCCAGCGCAGGATGTGTTCCGGTTCGGCGAACTTCCACAGTGCGAAGTCCTCCGGATTGTGCTTCTCGCCGCGCACGACTTCCCGGGTGCCCGCTTCCTGCTGATCCAGTCGACGGTTCGACAGCTTGCCGTAATCCTTCGCCGCGGCTACGTCGAAGTAGACGCTCCCGTTGACGACATAGGCATACTCCTTCTCGATCAGCGTCTCGATCATCTTGATCTGCTCGGGGATGTGCCCACTGGCCCGCGGGGAGATGTCCGGCCGCTGCACGCCGAGGTGGTCCATCGCCTCGAAGTACAGGCGGGCGTACTTCTCAGCCACGACCATCGGCATCGACTGGGTCTCCCGCGCCTTCTTGAGCATGCGGTCTTCTTCGCTGTCCAGCAGATGCCCGACATCGGTCAGGTTCTGCACATAGAGCACATCGTAGCCGCTGAAGCGCAGATAGCGGACGATAATGTCGAAGCTGACATAGGTTTTGGCATGGCCGATGTGGGAATAGTCATAGACAGTGGGTCCGCAGACATACATGCCGACATGTCCGGGAACCAGCGGTTCAAAATCCTGTTTCTCACGTCCGAGGACGTTATAAATCCGCAGCGCCATGGCTTCTCACCGTATTTCCGATACAGGCTAGAATAGGATTGATTGTAAAGCAGAACCGAATTCGAACGTAGGTCTATCTAGCGCCGTCGAGATAACGCTGTTCAACCCGGACACAGCGCGCAACGCACAGGAGACACGAGCCATGACGCAGCCGAGAATCAGCCGCACGGAATGGCGCTGGGTGGCAGTCTTCGCCGGGCTGGTTATGCTGGTCACCTGCATTCCTTACTGGCTCGCCTGGGGACAGAACTCACGGCCTTTCTCCGGCTTTTTCTTCGGTATCGAAGATGGACATTCGTACCTGGGGAAGATGCGTCTTGGGGCGCGCGGAGAACTGGATTTCACCCTCTTCTATACCCCGGAAGCGCACGAGGCCGAGCCCCTGGTTTTTCTCCCCTATATCCTGCCCGGCTGGATCGTCGGCCGCTTCTTCGATTCCAGCGATCCAGCCCTGACTCCGACGCTCATCGGCGTTTTCCATCTCATGCGCATCCTCTTCGGCGCGCTGATGATCGCCGTCATCTACGCCTTCGCCGCGCGCTTTCTCGACCACGTCAATCAGCGGCGGTTAGCGCTGGTCGTAGCGGTCTTCGGCGGGGGCCTCCCATTACTTCAACTTGCGCTGCTGCGAGATACGACACCGCTCGAAATGTACACACCCGAGGCATTCTCCTGGCTGATCCTGCTCGGCATCCCGCATCTGGCGCTGGCCCGATCGGCGCTGCTCGGCGGGCTGCTTTTCCTGATCGATGCTCAGAACCAGGAACGTTGGATTGGACGTGCCCTGTTGGCCGCACTCTGCTGGATCGTCACCGGGCTCGCCGTCCCGTTCTACCTGGCCATCCTTTACTGCATCGTCGGCGCCTGGGGGTTGGCGTCGCTGGTTCGGACACGGCGCTTCCCTTCCGTCCTGTTCGTCCGAGCCTTTGTGGCATGCGGGCTGACACTGCCCCTGTTTTTCTACTACGCCGTCGCGTTTACCCAGAATCAAGCCTTTGCCATCTGGTCGGCGCAGAACAATCTGCCCTCACCCTCCCTATTGGAGTACCTGTTCGCCTATGGGCTGCTGGGCGTGCTGGCCTTCGTCGCCTTTTTCCGTCTGCGCCGCGAGATGGAGCCACGCTTTATGCTGCTCGTCGGGTGGCTTGCCGCTGTGCCCTTCCTGGTCTATCTGCCCATCAACGTTCAGCGCCGGATGAGCGAGGCGGTACTGATCCCATTGGCGATCCTGGCGGCGCTCACACTCGAACGATTGCGCCGCGGTCTGCGCATCACGGCGTTCATCGTGCTCTGCTCAAGCAGCGGGCTGCTGCTGGCGTTTGCTTTCCTGTTCGCTGACGATCCGCAGGGTGCGCCCCCTGTCTCACCGCTTTCGGTCGAGCTCGACGCCTTCAACTGGCTGAGCGCCAATGCCGAGCCGGGTGCCGTCATCATGACCGCTGTGGACACGGGCAATGCCCTGCCTGCCTACGTCGATCTGCGCGTCTTTATGGGCCACGGACCGGAGACACTCTTCTGGCCGGAGAAAACTTCGCTGCTGGAAGCATTCTACAGATCGACCTTGAGCGATGAGGAAATTCTCGAACTGGCCCGCCACCCCTGCGCGGCGGAGTTCGAATGCGTCGGCCCTCTGCGCTATGTGTTCTACGGACCGGCTGAACAGCGGTTGGCGGGGCGTGCGACACCGCCCCGCTGGATGGAACGCCTTGACGCGACGCTCATATACAGCGCCGTGGATATCCTGGATGGTCGCGTGCAGATCTATGAAATCAGTGCGCCGCCGGGGTAAACCGGCGGCGCATGACTTTAAGGACAGCAGCGGCACGGCGGGCCATACCCCATAGGGGTCGCATCGCTTCAGCTCGGTCGAATGGCCGTTTCGTACTCGCTCACATCCAGAGCCGCGTGTACTGGTTCAGCTAATGACTGTGCAGCAGCCGACTTGAGCGATCGATGGATCAGCATCATGAATAGCATAAAACCCACGCCTAGGGTCAGTTCTGTGTGCTCGCTGTATCGCACCACAAATGGGGTGAACTCCAGGATGTTGAGGATGCGCGCGAACAGCCACACGAAGGTAACCCAGAACCATGAGGCGAGGAAAAATGGCGGAATGAAGAACCTACCACTCCCATCGTCCACCCACTTTCGCCCGATGCCGCGGCTGACCAGATAGGCGAACGATCCAAACGCGCCGGCGATTTGCACGGCATAAGTGAAGGGCGAGTAATCGGTGTTGTGCAGGTTGAGCTCTCCCTGCCAGTTGATCTCTGCCATCCATTCCGGTGTCTCGATCCCGAGGATGCGCTGTCCCCAGGAGATCTCCTCACCCGCGATGAAGATCGCCATCAGCGCCACGCCACTGAACACCAGACCCAGCGCCCAGCGCCGACGCCGCAGCAAGCGCCCGGCGCTGAGGCCGGCGTAAAAACCGCCTACAATAAAGACAATGACTGTCAGCCACTCGATCACGCTGTCTTCGCGCGCCAGCCAGTACACAATGCGTGGTTCCAGAAAATAACTCAGGGCCAGTGGAATGGAAACGACGAGCGGAAAGCAAAAGATGCCGAACGCGAGTCGAGGGGGCACATTCCACTGGTCAGCGGAACGCCGGATCAGTCTGTTCATCTGGTTTCTCCCATCCAGATAGTGGACTCAGGTGCCCAACAAACGAAAAACCTTCGCATTCGGTTTGGACAGCGCCAGCCGGAAGGAAGGTGTGCGCAAACATAAAAATAGCAATATAAGTTAACAAAGACCTAACATTCTCTTAAAGTCAGATGGGCTTGCTAGGGGAATTAGTGTGCAAGGTTCAAAACTGTGAGCAGAGCGCAAGCGGAGATTTCAGATTGGGCCGGGGTGTAGTCAACCGAGCAACCGAGGACTCACGCAGGCGTAGAACTCGGTGCGCGCGCCCTCGGCAGAAAACGGTTGTTTGTTCGGAAATGAGGTACTAGCGTTCTTCAGCCGGCTCGGCAAAGATGATACGCCCCGTAGGCCGGTTGATCAGCTTGGTCACGTTGACATAGATCGTGCGATCCATGTAGTCCTTGCCGTCCTTGACGATGACCATAGTGCCGTCGTCCAGATAACCAACGCCCTGCCCCGGCTCGGTGCCATCCTGGATGACGCGCAGCGCGAATGTCTCGCCGGGGATGTAGGCGGAACGCACCGCGTTGGCCAGTTCGTTGATGTTCAGTACGGTCGCGCCCTGCGCCGCCGCCACCTGATTAAGCGGGTAGTCGATGGTCACGATGGCCGCATCCATGCGCAGCGCCAGCGCGATCAGCTTGTCGTCCACGTTTGGCACGTTCTCCGGATCATCCTCGATGATCTTGAACGGCACTTCTGTCTCGCGCTGAAGTTCGTTCAGCTTGCTCAGACCGCGCCGTCCGCGGTTGCGACGCTGGGCATCGTTCGAGTCGGCCACGTGGTGCAGTTCGGAGATCACAAAGCGGGGCACGATCAGGGTACCGCCCAGAAAGCTGGTCCGGGCAATGTCCACGATGCGGCCGTCGATCAGCACGCTGGTGTCGAGCAGGAGCAGGCGTTCGCCGGACATCAGCAGGCCCGGCCGGCGGGGTTTCCAGCCGAACCATTCTTCCAGAAACAGCCAGATTTCGCGCGAGCGGACATGGAAGATCGTCGTCACCAGATAGGCGGAGACGATCAGCACAGCCGTCGGCGCAATGGAGCGAAACGGTTCCTCCATCGACGTCAGCGGAATGCTGGCCAGCACGGCAATGAGCACGCCGAGCAGGATGCCCGCCAACGTCGTGAATAGGACGTCGATCGCCATCTCGTTGACCATTCGCCGCAGTATCTTGATCGGCCGGATAGTCAGCCACGGGGTCATGATGAGTCCGAAGAGAATGCCAACCAGCGCAAAGACGAACGAGACCGCCAGTTCGTCCATTCCCAGTGACGGCGCCGTCATGACGCCAAGGCGCGCGCCGACGAATGCGAAGATCACCATCCCGATGAGGCGGAATGCGAAATCAAAGGTCATTCAGGTTCTCCTGACTCAGAAAACGGGACGCCGATTGACCGTGAATGAAGGTGGAGGTCGAACGACGTCAACGATCCCCCCTGCTAGGGGTAGATTCTGCTCAGCATGCGCGCGTAAGGAATGGTCTCGCGCACATGCGGCAGACCGCAGATCCAGGCGACGGTACGCTCCAGGCCGATACCAAAACCGGCATGCGGCACGCTGCCAAAACGACGCAGGTCGAGGTACCACATGTAAGCCTCACGCGGCAGGGCCATGGTCTTGATGCGCTCTTCCAGCAGCCCCAGGTCATAGATGCGTTCGCTGCCGCCGGTGACTTCGCCATAGCCTTCCGGAGCAAGCAGATCGACGCTTCGGCACACTTCTGGCCGGCCGTCGACGGGCTGCATGTAGAAGGCCTTGACGGCAGTCGGGTAGTGATACACGAAGACCGGCCGGTCGAACATCTCGGCCAGAACCGTTTCGTGCGGGCTGCCAAAGTCGTCGCCCCACTCGATCTTGAGCAGTTCTTTCTGCTCCGGGTCTTCAGTGGTTTCGTAGGCTTTCTTCAACCGCTCCACGGCGTCGTCATAGCTGATGCGCGCAAACGGCGACTGAATCGCCTGCAGGCGGGTGATGTCGCGCTCGATGAGCGCCAGTTCATTCGGGTGCTGCTCCAGTACACGCCCGACGACATAGGTGATCATCTGCTCTTCCAGCGTCATCATGTCTTCGAGGGAGAGGTAAGCCGATTCCGGCTCCATCATCCAGAATTCCTGAAGGTGACGCCGCGTCTTCGATTTCTCCGCACGGAAGGTCGGGCCGAAGCAGTACACCTTCCCGAAAGCCATCATGTTGGCTTCGTTGTAGAGCTGGCCCGTCTGTGCCAGAAAACCGCGTTCGCCGTGGAAGTCGATCTCGAACAGCGTGGTGGTATTCTCGCCCGCCGCCGGGGTGATAATCGGCGTGTCGACGAGCAGATAGCCCTGCGAGTCCATGAAGTCCCGCAGCGACCGCTCAATCGTGGCGCGGATGCGCAGAATCGCCCACTGGCGGCTGGAACGCAGCCACAGATGGCGGTGATCCATCAGGAATTCGGTGCCATGCTCCTTGGGCGTGATCGGGTACTCTTCCGCCTTGTGGACCACTTCCAGCGACTGGATGCCGACCTCATAGCCACCCGGCACGCCGGGGGCGCGGCTGTCCGCCCGGACGCTGCCCCGGATGATGACGGACGATTCCTGGGACAGTTTGCTGGCCGCATCAAACTGCGCTTCATCCAGCTCTTTTTTGAAGGCGACGCACTGGACGATGCCGGAGCCGTCGCGCACCTGTATAAACTGAAGCTTGCCTTTATCGGTACGGTTGTAAACCCAACCGCGGATCTCGACCTGTTGATCGACGTACTGAGCAATATTGCTGATGTGAATGTAGTCAGCCACTCGGATAAGCCTTTGGCAAACAGGAGTTATCGGTATTGCATGCTGCGGATATTATAACATGCGAGGCGGGGACGTCCCGCCTCCACTGTCTGAGTTGCTGCGGCGAATAAGACAAAGGGGCGGCTGTTCGCCACCCCTTTGCTGACTTCCTCAGAAATGGGCCGTGAACGGCCCAGCGAACTAGCTTTCCTTCTGGCGTCCCTGCGCATCCATCACGGCAACGGCCGTCATGGCGACGATCTGTTCGACGTCGTCACCCGCCTGCAGGACATGGACCGGTGCGCCAATGCCGAGCAGGATGGGGCCGATCGTCTGCGCGCCGCCGAGACGGGCAAGCAGCTTGTAGGCCACGTTGGCCGAGTCCAGATCCGGGAAGACCAGGACATTGGCGTCCTTCACCTGGCTGAACGGGTAGCGCGAGGCGATGATTTCCGGCACTACTGCGGTATCGGCCTGCATCTCACCGTCAATGGCGATGTCAGGACGGCGATCACGAACCAGATCGACAGCATCACGCACCTTCTTGGTGGCGGGGTGCGGCGTGCTGCCGAAGTTCGAGAAGGAGAGCATCGCCACGTTCGGTTCAATATCCAGCGACCGCGCGAAGTCGGCGGCGAGGATAGCGATCTCCGCCAGAGTCTCCGCATCCGGGTCGATGTTCACGGTCGCGTCGGTGAACAGGTAGACGCGGCCCTTGACGATGACCAGGTACACGCCGCTGGCGCGCACTGCGCCCGGCCGGGTGTGGAAGATCTGGAGAGCTGGACGCAGCACATCGGGATACTCATGCGTCAAGCCGCTGATCAGTGCATCCGCTTCACCCGCATTCAAAACCATGGGCGCCAGCACATTGCGATCGCGCAGGAGGGTGCGGGCACGCGCCTGCGTGACACCCGACCGCTGACGCAGTTCATACAGAGCGTCGCAGTACTTGTCGCGGAGTGAATCGTCGTCGAGGTCGATGATCTGCGGCTCGAAATGCAGACCAAGGTCCTTGACCACATCGAGGATCTGCTGCTTGTGGCCGACCAGGATCGGTTCTGCAATCCCGTCGTCCTTGACCTGCGCCGCCGCGCGCACGATCTTAGGTTCTTCCCCTTCGGCGTAGACCACGCGCGTCTTGGCGCCGGCCTGTGCCTTGCTCACAATCTGGCTGCGAAGCTGCTGACCCAGACCCTGACGGCGGATCAATTGCTGGCGATAGGCTTCCAGATCGATCTCACGACGAGCGGCGCCGCTTTCCATGGCGGCTTTCGCCACGGCCGGGGCCACCCACAGCAGAACGCGAGGATCAAGCGGTTTCGGGATCAGATATTCGCGGCCGAAACGGATCGAAGTTTGTCCATAGGCAGCCAGCACACTGTCTGGCACATCTTCCATAGTCAGGTCGGCAAGCGCGTGCGCGGCGGCCATCTTCATTTCTTCATTGATCTGGCGGGCGTACACATCGAGCGCACCGCGGAAGATGAAGGGGAAGCCGAGCACGTTGTTGACCTGATTCGGGTAATCGCTTCGCCCGGTCGCCATGATGACGTCGGGACGTGCGGCATGCGCCTCTTCCGGCATGATCTCCGGCGTGGGGTTGGCCAGCCCGAAAATCAGGGGATCGCGCGCCATCGTCTTGACCATCTCACCTGTGAGGACGCCAGGGCCAGACAGTCCAAGGAACATATCCGCCCCACGGACTGCGTCGGCCAGGGTGCGAGCGTCAGTCTCGACAGCGTACTTCTCTTTGTACTTGTTCATGTTGGCTTCGCGGCCGACGTAAATGACGCCGGTCGAGTCGACCATCATGATGTTCTCTTTGCGAACGCCGAGAAGAACGTAGAAGTCGGCGGTGGCGATGGCGCTCGCGCCTGCGCCGGAGACGACCACGCGCATTTCCTCAATCGGCTTTTCAATCACCTTGATGGCGTTCATGAGCGCTGCGCCGGAGATGATCGCCGTTCCGTGCTGATCATCATGGAAGACTGGAATATCCAGCTCCGCACGAAGCTGACGCTCAATCTCGAAGCATTCTGGCGCCTTGATGTCTTCGAGGTTGATGCCGCCAAACGTTGGGGCGATCGCGCGAACGACGGCCACGATTTCGTCGACCGTCTTAGCGTTGATTTCGATATCGAACACGTCGACATCGGCGAATCTCTTGAACAGCACCCCCTTGCCTTCCATAACAGGCTTCGAGGCCAGAGCGCCAAGGTTCCCCAGTCCGAGGATGGCCGTCCCGTTCGAGACAACCGCCACAAGATTGGACTTGGCGGTCAGTTCATAGGCCGTGAGGGGGTCACGTTTGACTTCCAGAACGGCTTCGGCGACGCCGGGTGAGTATGCCAGCGACAGATCGCGCTGAGTGGCAAGCGGCTTTGTTGGGACGACTTCGATTTTACCAGGGCGACCACGCCGATGATATTCAAAGACATCTTGTTGAGTGATCGACACAGTCAATCTCCTTCACTTGAAACAAAACATCGCGATTCTAGCGTGTTGTAAGCGCCTCCGTCAGGACATGCGACACGTGAGTCACATGACGTATGTCGCGTGTAGAGAAAAGCAGCCATAGACAATCATGTTCGTGAAACTTTTGTGAATTCCCTTGAGAAAGCATGGTTTTTTCATAAAGACGATTTATCATCACAGTTAAATGTTTCATGAGCGACAACTATCAGTCGGAGGGCAGCATGAACACGGACGCTCCTTTCTTCTCCAAAGATGACCATCAGCAGACGCACCGCTACACGTCGCCCTCCACTGAACTCGCGTCGTCGGGCTATCCGCACCACCTCATCGATCAGATGACACAACTTCAGTACACTCTGAGCCGTCGATTGATGGCTATGGGCAGCGAGCTGCAAGCCACCTGGGACCGCAAGACACCGGTTTCCTCATACTCGCACGCTGCCAACGCCGACATCGAAGGACTGACCTTCTCCTTCGTTCGCCCGCGAGCGCAGGCCACCTTGATCGAGAAGTTGATGGGGCGCGGCGCGATCGCCCCGGCAGCCGCCGACCCGGCGCGGCACCCGGTCCTCGAAGTCCGGCTGACCCCGGACCAACTGGTTGTCGAACTCATCTTGTCGCCCCTTGCTCGCTGGGATCAGCGCAACTTTGCCGGCAAAATGCGTGTTGAGCGCCATCGGGACTCCTTCCGCTCACTCCTGTGCGGTACCTCGGCGGATCTCTTCATCGGTTTCTGGAACGGCGAAAACCTTCAAGATGCGCACCTCACCTGTCGGCAGCTTCTGCGTGGTCGCTTCCTTGAAGAGTGGTTCGGGACCTTCTCTGCTGAACACGACTGGCTGCGCATCGGCGTCTGGTCCCAACTCGACGATCCTTCCTTTATGCAGGGCAGCATGGTCTCTGAACTTTCGAAGTCGGTGGTAGCCCTGGCGCAAATCTACAAGTTCATGGCCTGGTCGAGCGAAAACGACTTTCACAGCTTTTTGGGAACCGGAAAGAGATCGCTGCGCACGGTACATGCGGTGGTCTAGCCTTGATAGGCAATGATCACAGCGATGGTCCGGACCTGAGCCAGACGGAACGCAGTAACCTCGAAACTCTGCTACAATTCGGGCAACAATCAACTGATTATTGCCCGAATTGACCATGGCTGAGGCTGCACAAAAACCCTCCCCCCCATCTAATCTCACCCAGCGAATTATCACCGCTGCGATTGCGATTCCTCCTGTCATCCTCCTGATTTCCTTGGGGGACTGGCCATTTGGCGTGCTCCTGGCCGTGGTTGGGCTGCTGGCAGTTCTGGAGATGTACTACATGATGCGCCACCACGGGCACGGGGTGGTGTTCCTGTTGAGCGTCTTCTACGTGGGCGCGCCCTTGACCATGCTGATGTGGCTCCGTAGCTCAACACAGGGACTAGTGTGGTGCGCGATTATCGTCTCCATCACCTGGGTAACCGACTCTATGGCCTATGTTGGCGGCCGGTTGTTCGGCCGAACGCCGCTCAGCCTGAGGATATCGCCCAGCAAGACGCGCGAAGGGGCACTGATTGGCTATGCTTCCGGGGGGGTCGCGACAATTCTCACCCTTGCGGTCACCAACTATCTGACCCCTGCTTCCTTAATTCTTGCCCTGATCGGCCCGATCGCCGCAATTGTTGGTGACTTATTCGAGTCCTACATAAAGCGGCGCTTTCACAAGAAGGATTCGCATCTGCCCGGCTTGAACATACTGCCGGGGCACGGCGGTGTGATGGATCGCATCGACGGCCTGTTGTTTGTGTGCGTTTTGTGTTTCGGTTTCGCTGTGCTGGTCGGCTTGAACTGATCGGATGGCACGCCAGCAACCAAAGTGCATTCTGGCGCCTCAGGCTATACTAGAGTCCGAAACAGCGGAATTGAAATCGCGTGCGTGGAGTGGGTTCAAATGACAAAATCTACCTTTGAAGAGGCGCGCGGGCAGGCGCCTAACCGTGAACAGCTCCTGCAGATGGCAATATCCGCAGCCAAGCAGGGCAATCGCAATCCCGCGCGTTTGATGTTCCGACGCGTTCTGAGCGAAGACAAGAACAATGAACGTGCGATGATGTGGATGGCCAAGCTGGCGGACGCCAAAGAAGAACGCCGGGTGTGGCTGGAACGCGTGGTGGCAGTTAATCCGAATAATGAAGTCGCGAGGGATGCGCTTGAGCGGCTGAGTTACCGACGCAGCGCGCGTGACAATCGCGTCCTGCTTATTTTCGGAATGGTGTCCACAATCCTCATAATTCTCGCCGTAATTGTTTTCCTTGCATTGAGCACCAACCAGTAAACGGCCCGGCGTTCGCAACCAGACTGGAGAGATGACATTGACTCAGGGACCGAATATCCAGGGACGACTTCGCGAGGGTATCGACGCAGCCAAGCGCGGCGACCGGCTTGCGGCCCGCCGGCTGCTTCAGCAGGTGCTCGCTTTCGATCGCGACAATGAACTGGCGCTGATGTGGATGGCCTCCGTGGTCGACACGGTCGAGGAACGGCGGTCGTTCTTGCAGCGCGCTCTGCAAGTCAATCCGGACAACGCCCGCGCCCATGAAGCGCTGCGCCGTCTCAATGAATCGACGGGTCAGGCGCCTCCTTCCAACACAGCAAAGGACACCGGCCCACTGCCGAACATCACGCCGGCCCGAAGCGGCAGCGGGAGTGTCTACCTGCTGCTGGCCGGGGCAGTGCTGGTCATCGTCGTCGTGATCGTGGCGGTCGTCCTCCTTAACCCGTCACGCAACCCTGCCCCAACGGCCACCGTCTCCAGCATTCAGCGCACGTTCCAGGCGGTCACCAATCCGTCGCCAACGCCCAGCCCGGATGGGCGTCCGCCGACGGCGACGGTCTTCTCCGGCGTGGTCGTGACCTTCGATCCCAACACGGCGCCGCAGCTGCCGCCGACGTTTACGCCGACCTTCGTCCCCACCAGTACCCCGACGCCCTTCCCATCGGCCACACCGCTGCCGCTGAGCGCCTTCAACATCATTTACAGCGACTTTGAGCCGAACGCCGCTGCGCCCAGTCTGTACTCCGGAAGCGCCAACGGTGTGAACGAGATCAAGCTGGAATCCGGTGCCATCGGAGGCTTCCTGGACGCAGCCGTATCGCCCGACGGCCAATCTATCGCCTTCATTCGTGACGTCGAGACGGACGACGACCCGCCGCAGCGCCGGGCCCAGCTCTTCATCGGTCCACTCAGCGATCTCGCGGCTGCACGCCCGGTCACGGAGTTTGCCGGGACGGTGCTGGCTGGTCCATCCTGGTCGCCGGATTCGCAGTCGCTCGTCTTCAGCAGTAACAGCGATACCGACGAAGAGATCTATCGCTACGACGTCGAGGCCGGCAATCTGCGTCAACTCACGCGTAACTCGGCGCGCGACTTCGACCCGGTCTTCTCGCCGGACGGCAGCCTTGTCGTATTTGCCTCCGATGTCGATACTCCCGGCTTCCCCGAAATCTACCAGATGACGCGCGAAGGCGCTTCGATCACCCGGTTGACCGACGACTCCGGCAGCAGTTTCTCACCGGCCTACGCACCCGATGGATCTCGCATCGCCTTCATCAGCGATCGCCAGGGGGATGCCGACCTGTTCATCATGGACTCGAACGGACAGCGTCCTTTCATGCTCACGATCGACGACAACAATGCTGAGGATCGATCGCCGGCCTGGTCGCCCAACAGCCGCTACATTGTCTTCGCATCCAATCGCGAAAACGATCGTTTCGCATGGTATGCCGTCGATCTCGCCGGCCAGATTCAGCGAATCTCAGACAACGATCGCATCCCGCAGTCCTTAACCTTCATCGCCCAATCGTCCTGAGGTAGAACGCGTGGCAACAAGAAACGACATTCCTGAGCTGCTCCGTCGGGGCATTGAGGCGGCGCGCGACGGCAAAAAAGCCGAAGCGCGGTCGTTGTTCGAGCAGGTCACCGAACTGGATGAGAACAACGAGAAGGGTTGGTTTTGGCTGGCGTCCGTCGTCGATACCGATGAGGAGCGCCGTATCTGCTTGAGCAATGTGCTCCACATCAACCCGAACAATGAAAAAGCCCAGCGCGCTATGGCCGCGCTGGAAGAAAAACTGAAGAACAAGAAGCGTCTGCAGGACAACAATGAGGTTATTGCCGGCGTTTCACGCAAGCAGTTCAATTTCATCCTCGGCGGAGGTATCCTCCTGGTGCTGGTCATTCTCATCATCGGGCTGGTGGTGATCGTCAGCAACAATAACCGCATTGCGGCGGAAAATGCGACGTCGACCGCTGTCGCCGTCGCCGCCACCGGCACGAGCGACGCCATCGCCGCCGCCGCGGCCACCGCAACCCAGGCCCAGGTCGCATTCGCCGCGACACAGACGGCACTGGTCCCCACCGTGATACCGATCACACCGACGGCCAGAATCCCAACATTGCCAGCGACCTGGACGCCGACCCCCTCGAACACGCCGGAGATCACGGCCACATCGCTTCCGCCGCCACTTGAACTCTCGGGTCGGTTGGTCGTGTGGAGCGGTCGTGATGAGCTAAACACAGGCTATTTGCCGATTGGCTACTTCAACCTGGACTTCGGCAACCAGTACACGCGGATCGGCAACGAATACGGCAAGTTCGTCAGCATAACCGGCAACGGCCAGCGCGTGCTCTACGAGCGCTACGACGATCTGCTCTTCTCCAGCGTCATCGAGGCCGTCAATCTCAACGGGACAGAGCAGCAGAACCTTGCCGAGTTCTACAGCGGCTCGGGCATCACCCTGGTTCAGCCAAAACAGCCCAACATCGGCGCTTTCGGACAGCGCATCGCGTTCGTCGCCAAGACGGCGCAGCGCAATTACTTCCAGATCTTCGTCGTGGAAATCGGCGAAGTACCCGAAGGTGTGCCGCGCGTCAAACAGCTCACCGACGACGATATTGACTACAGCTTCCCGGTCTTCTCGCCGGACGGCACCCGCATCGCCGCGGTTCGCACAGACGTGAACACCGCCATTCCCAGCGTCGATCTGGTCAATGTCGACGTCGCCACCGGCGGCAAATTCCTGATCAGCAGCGACTTCGAAGCGACTATCGAAACGCATCCACGCTGGACGCACGACGGCCAGCAGATCATTTACGCGGCAGCGCCATCGAACGACCCCAACAACCACGACATCCTGTTGCGCAACGCGAATGGCGCCGGCACGCCACTGCCCCTGTATCGCAGCCCCTTCGATGACATCTACCCGGTTATGAGCCCGGACCAGCGCCACATCGCCTTCGCCAGCGACCGCGGCAGCGGCTATGACATTTACGTTTACGAGCAGGCCAATCAGGCGCTGTTCCAGCTTACCAACAACCCCGCGGATGATTTCCCCGGAGACTGGTGGCAGCCGTAAGTCGTCGCAACACGTGAAGACAGGCCGCTTCCCTGAGCGTCATCGCACCGGCATCGTGCTGAAACGACCTCAGGGAAGCGCCTTGATCCGGGCGATGAGAGCGCTGGTGCTGTGATCAGGAAGGTAGTCGATCAAGGCAACGCGCCCGCCCTGACTTTCGACAATCGGGCGTTCCGGAAGAGTTTTGTCGTGGTAGTCGCCGCCTTTGACATACACATCGGGTCGCAGGACGCGGATCAGTTCAATGGCCGTGTCTTCCTCAAAAATCACCACGGCCTCCACCGGCACCAGCGCTGCCAGCAGCCGAGCGCGCTCGTTCGCCGGGACGATGGGGCGCCCTGTTCCCTTGAGCGCGCGGCAGGCAGCATCCCCGTTCACGCCCACGATCAGCGCATCGCCCAGTCGCCTGGCCTTTTCCAGATAATCCAGGTGGCCGACATGCAGCAGATCGAAGTGCCCGTTGGTAAACACACAAATCTGCCCTGCCGATCGCAGTCGTTCACGCAGATCGCGCGCCTGATCCAGGGTGAGAATACGTCCCATGGCGTTTGTTAGGCCCTTTCTCTATTGATGAGTTGATCGCGGCAATCTCGTGAATAACTCATCGCCGGTTCGCCCAGGCAGTCTAGCACAGCGCCTCCTTCGATGGGTTGGTCAGCTTCTGGTTCTGGCGGCATTAGCCGCGCTGCTCTTCACCCAGGGGCGCGCCGCCCTCCTCTTCTTCCAGCATGCTCAGCGGGCGATCAATTTCCCCTTCACGCTCAACTATGGCGAAGGCCCACTGCTCGACCAGACCATGCGACTGCTGCGCGGTGATGTGCTCTACACGCCTGAACTGACCGAACCTCCCTATACCATCACGAACTACCCTCCGCTGTTTATCATCGCGCAGGCGCCGTTCGCCGCGAGCAGTGGTCCAGGGTTCTGGTATGGCCGCATCATCTCCACGGCCGCCACCGTCGCCGCCGCGCTGATGTTGAGTCTACTGGCGCATGCGCTGACGCGCGATGTCATTGCTTCGGCGGCCGCCGGCCTGAGCCTGCTGGCGATTCCCTACATTTTTCACTGGTCGGCGCTGGCCCGGATTGATGCGCTAGCGCTGGCCCTCAGTCTGGCGGGGCTGTACGTCCTGGCGCAAGACCCAGGGCGGTGGTTCAACGTGTTCGCGTCGATCCTGCTCCTGACGGCCGCCATCTACACCCGCCAAACGTACCTGCTGACCGCGCCGCTGGCCGCCTTCGTCTGGTTGCTGGGCCGTCGCGATGTGTATCGCGCGCTGGTCTTCGCCGTCGGGCTGGCGTCTCTGGTGCTCGCCATTTTCGCGATCTCGATGGTTCTCACGCGCGGGGGGTTTTTCCTTCACCTGATCTCAGCCAACGCCAATGGCCTCGACTTCTCGCTCATAAGCTTCTATGCCAGCGAAATCGGTCGCAGCCTGCCGCTCTTCGTCATGGGCGGGGTCATAAGCCTGATCGTCGGCGGCATTTGGAAACGGCCGGCATGGTGGTTGGTCGCAGCCTATGCTCTGGGCGCGCTGCTGTCGGCGCTGACCATCGCCAAGATTGGTTCAGACGTCAACTATCTGTGGGAATTCTCCGCTGGGCTCTGTCTGCTGGCTGGCCTCCTGATCGCGGTGGCGCGACGCCTGCCCATCCTGCGCGCCGCGCTGCTGATAGCTTTGGCCATACAGATCCTGCTCGCCACCGATCTTTCACGGACCAAATACAACGCCCTGCTTGAAGATCGTCTGGTGAAATCGGAGGCGCTCGCCTCGGTGGTCTTCTACCTGGAGACTCACAACGATCCCCTGATCCTGGCCGATGAGCTCACCGGTGAACTGGTGATCAGCGGCCGGCAGATCGCCTTCCAGCCCTTCGAGTTCAGCCAGCTCAGCCGCGACGGTGTGTGGGATGAGTCGCCCTTCATCGCCGCTCTCGAACGCGGCGAGTATCCCGTGGTCATGGTGTACCAGCCCTTCACCAACCCGACGCTGCGCTTCGAGCGGTGGACGCAGGCAATGCTGAGAGTCCTCAACGATCGCTTCCGGCCGGACTTCATCAGCGGCGAGACCACGGTTTATCGCTATCTTGGCTCCTGAGGTCCATCCTGCCAGGAAACCTTTAGCCGCAAAAGCTTTATGCTGCTGTCACAACGTTAAGCTACAATAGCATGTAATGGTCATGCTACGATTTGCCAACGAGATCACGAGTTATCATCGACTACTCATACCACAGGTGTATACTTGTGAAAATCAGAGCGAACCAGCATGAACCATAAGCAGCGTAGGTTATGATCGAGAATGGCAAAAATCCAAGTGCCATCGTTCGCGTCCGTGGGCTTTCCAAGCAGTTCACGGAAGGTGATGCGTCGCACCGTAGCACGCGCCACATTCTGGATGAGATCGACCTCGATATCGCCGCCGGCGAGTTCTTTGTCCTGCTCGGCAAGAGCGGCAGCGGTAAGAGCACGCTGCTTAACCTCATCAGTGGTATCGACAATGCCGATGCCGGCAGCATCGTGATCGACGGCACCGACATCACTACTCTGAACGACCGCGCGCTGACATTGTTCCGCCGCAGCCGAATCGGGATCGTCTTTCAGTTTTACAATCTCATCCCTACGCTCACCGTGCTGGAGAATGTCCTGCTTCCGGTGGAACTGGGTGGTTCGCGTGGTGGAGAGAAAAGAGCGCGAGAACTGCTGGCCCGTGTCGGGCTGGCCGACCGTGCCGATAGTTTTCCGGACAAATTGAGCGGCGGCGAACAGCAGCGCATCGCCATTGCCCGTGCGCTTATTCATGAGCCAGCGCTGGTCATTGCTGACGAACCTACGGGCAATCTAGACGAAGAGACAGGTGAACGAATTCTGGCACTTTTGCTAGAATTAACTCGTGGTTCTGGGCGTACACTAGTTATGGCGACTCACAACGTCGAAGTGGTGGCAATTGCGGATCGAGTATGCCGAATTCATGAAGGCAAACTCGTTATCACCCGCAGTAGAGTCGGTGAAGGAGCGTACCGATGACCGATCCTGATCCCATCGTCATGAAGCAAATCCTCTCTGAATTGCGCGACGTCAATAAAGAGCGTCGTCGCACCGCCGTGATGAAACTGGGCATGCTGGGCGGCGAAGAAGCCGTCAAGACCCTGATTCACGTCGTGAGCAATCATCATGAGGATCTCATCGTACGCGGGCGCGCGGCCCTGATGCTTGGCAAGTTGGGCGATGTGCGCGCTGTAGAGCCGTTGATCGAGGCCCTCGATGCCCCTGGCTATCAGACGCCGCTGCACGCGGCCGAGGCCCTGGGCAAATTGGGCGACACCCGCGCCATCGAGCCATTGATGCGCGCCATGGACATGCACAATGACCGTATGCGTGAGGCGGCCGAACGAGCGCTGCGCACACTCGGTCACAGGTTTCAAGACGAACCAATGCCTTGATGGTCAGGCTGATGGTAAAACACAATCGGGGCGGTCAGTGACCGCCCCGATTGATTCCTGGGACATATGAGAGAGCGATGAACACAACCTTTATCCCGCGCCTGATCTACAGGCACGTTCGGCGGCGCGCCTTGCAGAGCGCCCTCTTTGTCCTTGGCGTGGCACTGGGCGTGGCGGTAGTGGTGGCCATCGATCTGGCCAATCATTCGGCCAAACGCGCCTTCTCACTCAGCGCCGAGACGGTCACCGGCCGCGCCACCCACCAGATCATCGGAGGTCCGTCCGACCTGCCCTCGGAACTCTACACGCGTCTGAAAATTGACCTGAGACTGCGCGACGCCGCGCCCATCGTCGAAGGCTATGCCCAGGCGCTGGAACTCGGCCGGCGCGCCATGCGCATTCTCGGCGTAGACCCGCTCGCCGACGCCCCTTTCCGCTCTTACCTCAGCGATGTGGAAGTCGAAGGCGGCCCCCAGGAACAGCAGACCGCCATCAACGCCTTCATCGTGCAGCCCAAGAGCATCCTGATCAGCGCCGGAACGGCTCGCCAGTACGGCATCGTCATCGGCCAGGAAATCACGCTTCTACCCCCTGCGGGTGAGGTTCGGACGCGCGTGGTCGGGCTGCTCACCGCTGCTGACGACGGCAGCGCCGAAGCCCTCGACAACCTGATCATCATGGATATTGCCAGCGCCCAGGAAATCGTCGGCAGTCCCGGCCAGATCAGCCGCATCGACCTGATCCTGCCGGAGGATTATGATCTGTCGGCGATAGAAGCGCTCTTGCCCGTTGGCAGCGCCATCACCACGCCGCGCGCGCAGAGCAACGCCCTGGGCCAGATGACCGGCGCCTTCGAGTTCAACCTGCAAGCCCTCAGCCTGTTGGCGCTGGTCGTCGGCATGTTTCTCATTTACAACACGGTATCGTTCAGCGTCGTTCAGCGCCGCTCCGAGCTGGGAATCATGCGAGCGCTCGGCGCCATCGACACGCAGGTCTTCTGGCTCATCCTCGGCGAAGCCCTGCTGCTCGGCTTCATCGGCACGGTGTTCGGTCTGGCCCTGGGGATTCTGGCGGGCCGCGCCGCAGTCGGCGTCATTGCGCAGACGATCAGCGACCTGTACTTTGCAGTGGACGTCCAGAGCGTCTCGGTCGATTCTCTCACACTGCTCAAAGGGGTGGCCATCGGTATTGGCGCCAGCCTTCTCGCCGCTTTCATCCCGGCCTATGACGCGACGCGGACACCTCCTGCCGGTTCGCTGCGCCGTTCCCAGGTCGAAGAACGAACGCGCCGGCTGTTACTCCCCCTGACGGTCCTCGCGGCCGGCCTGATCGGCATCGGTCTGCTGCTCCTGCTGCTGCCGACGACCAGCCTCTTCATCAGCTTCGGCGCGCTGTTCTGCGTCGTCGTCGGAGGGGCGCTGCTGACGCCGGCCATGCTGGTCATGGCTACCCGGCTGTTTGCGCCCCTCCTCGGGGGGATCTTCGGCGTGGTGGGTCGCATGGCCTCTCGCGCCGTCTCGCGATCCCTGAGCCGCACATCGGTGGCCGTGGCCGCGCTGACGGTGGCGGTCAGCGTCATCGTCGGCGTCAGCCTGATGATCGACTCCTTCCGAGGCACCGTCGGCGAGTGGCTGGAGACCACCCTCGGCGCGGACATTTACATCGCTCCGCCGCAGGTCACTGCAGCCCGGCCGGAAGCCAACGTCGATCCCGAACTTGCCGAGCGCGTCGCACAGGTCGCTGGCATCGAACGGCTGGTGACCGGTCACAACGTGAAGGCCATCGCGCCTGATTTCCCAGACCTGCCGCCGGTCAATCTGAACGTCGCCACCGGAGAAGTGGTCAGCGCGGAACGGCGGTTCGTCTGGCTGGCAGTACCCCGCGAGACGTACATGGATGCTCTTCGAGCCGGAAGCGTCATGGTCAGCGAACCGTTCGCCTTCCGGCGCGGCATCACGCCGGAATCGAGCACCGTCCGGCTCATGACCGACCGCGGCATCCAGACCTTCACCGTCGCCGGCGTGTACTACGATTACACCACCGATCAGGGATCGGTCTTCATGGCCGACAATGTCTATCGCCGCTTCTTCGACGATCCCTATATCACGACGATGGCCGTGTTCCTCGAACCAGGCGTCGACTCCGACCAGGTCATCATGGAGATCCGTGAGGCGCTGGCCGGCACGCAGATGATCGTGCAGAGCAACCAATCACTGCGCTCCAGCGTCTTCGTCGTCTTCGAGCGCACCTTTTCGATCACCGCCGCCCTGCGCCTGCTGGCCATCGTGGTGGCCTTTATCGGAATTCTGAGTGCCCTGCTCTCGCTGCAACTGGAACAGACACGTCAGTACGGGGTGATGCGCGCCATCGGCCTGACGCGCGGCCAGTTGTGGCGTTACACGCTCATCCAGACCGGGGTGATGGGCACGGTTGCAGGGATTCTCGCCCTACCCATAGGCGCGGCGCTGGCTTACGTGCTGGTCTACATCATCAACGTGCGCTCGTTCGGCTGGACCATGCAGCTGGCGCTGACTCCGCGCGAATTCGCCCTGGCGCTGCTGGTCGCCCTGACGGCAGCGCTGCTGGCCGGCGTGTATCCGGCCAGCGCGATCGCCCGCCTTCACCCGGTCCGCGCCCTGCGCGGGGAGTAGCTTATCTCCAGACACCACAAACGATGAGGGACGAGACTGTTTCCAATCTCGTCCCTTATCGCGGGGAGGGGGGGGGTCGTTCTCTCTTCGGGCGAGACGAGGTGCGAAGAAGAGGGAGGGGAAAAGGCGAGAATCACTTATTCCTTAGAGCAGGGGCGGCCGCGGCGTCAGCGTGAAGGTGCCGCTAACCGTCGTGCGCACCGAGTGCAGACCGGTTGCGCCGCTCGGCCGCGTGCCGGCGACGGCCTCCATCTGCATGGCGCCATCGCCCTCCACGCAGCGCACCTCGAAAGTGTGGTCGCCTTCGACGAACGGCCAGTCGTAACGCCACAGATTCCAGGTACGGTCGCTCACCGCGCTGCGGATCTGGGCTCCTACCCAATCACCGCCATCGATACGCACCTCGACCTTAGCGATGCCCCGGTCACCCGCCCAGGCAATCCCACCAATGGGGATGAGCGTGCTGCCTTCGGCATTGGCGAAGGCGTTTTCGGTTGCAACCGTGTCGATGACCGACGTCGACATCACCGAAGCGACCTTGTCCCACCCGCGCCGCACCCAGTAGCCATCCTGGTCGCCCTCCAGGAACTCGATGCGGGTGATCCACTTGGGCTGCTTCATGCCGTAGAGATTGGGAATGTGAATGCGCAAGGGGAAGCCATGTCGACTGGTGAGCGGCTTATCTTCCCAGGCGTAGCAGAGCATCACCCGCTCATCGTTTTCGATCACGTCGAGCGCGACCGTCTCGTCGAAATCGTCCCCGCCCCAGATGCGCAGATGGGTGGCGCGTTCCGGCACCTCGACGGTGGCCAGCACGTCCTTCATGCGCGCCCCCGTCCACTTAATCGTGCTGATCAGGTCACCGGCGACCCGGTTTGAGATGCACGACATCGTGATGTAGTCGCTCACTGGCTCGAAGTTGTTGCGAATGTCGTCCAGCGTCATCTCGGCAATTGGACCCTCTTCGCCGGGAATGGCCGACTCAAACTGAAGGGTGTAGCCCTCTTCCGGAATGTCCAGACCGTTTGGATCGGAGCGAATGTCGATGCGGTAGTGCTCGGCCAGCGGCGTTATCTCGCTGCGCGTCCCCGGCGCGGGCACGACCGGATCGGCGGCATTGGGCAGCGGTTCCGCTGTGACTTCCGGGCCAACACTGTCAACGGACGCCGCCTGCAACTGCGCCACGCTTTGTTCTTCGGCTATCCTGCGGCTAAGCAGCGATCCCAAGCCGGCGCCGATGACCGTGATCGTGGCCGTCGCCGCCCCAACCTGAACAAGGAAGGAACGCCGGTCGATTGCGTAGGCATTGGTCGTGGGCTGCGCCGCGCTGGACCGAACCGGCACGGGAAGTGGCGCCGACAGGCGCTGATAGGCCCAGCCAACACCCAGCCCCCAGATGGCGAACAGCGCACCGATCCAGATCACAGCCATCAGCGGATCGGCTGCCGCGCTGAGATTGACCGAAAGTGTGAACAGGAGGAAGGGCAGCGCGGCCAGCACGCCAAGGACCAACCCTGGAACCGCGCCCGTCGAGGTCGCCCGCAGTCGGTTCATCAGCAGGAAGAAGAACAACCCGGCGATGGCCCCGATCGCGACCACGATCAAGATGCCCATCAGGTTTTCCGCAGTCTTGGCCGTATCCGACGAATTGCCAATCTGAACGGCCGCCACGACTTCCTCGATCGTACTGCGACCGATGGTCAGTAGCGGCGTCGGCAGGTTTCGCGCCAGCCAATCGAAGAGATCGAACGGAACAAAAGGCAGCGCTGCCGCCTGGAACCCGAGATACGAGATGGCAATGAGGGGTATAGACAGGACGCCGCCGATCAGCGCACCCCACCCCCAACCTGGCTTGCTATTCAATGGTGCCTCCTTCTATAACGGCGAGTCGCCGTGTACGTGCCAACACATATTGTTTCTCATTGTCTCCATAATCCTTGCGTATGCATTAACTCAAGGTGAACGTTGGCATTTTCCGGCATGCCCGCGTAGAATCCCGCGCATGGTTCCTGATCTCTTGCTGAGAAAACAATCTCATGTTTATTGTCGATGCCCATCAAGATATCGCCTACAATGCGCTCAACTTTGGCCGGGACTACCGGCACAGCGTGGGTGAAACGCGAGCGCGCGAGCAAAACAGCACTCACCCGAACGGAATCGCCACCCTCGGCCTGCCCGATGCGCTGCTCGGCCGCGTCGCATTGACGTTCGCCACCGTTTTCACTGAACCTGCCACCGCTCCGTCCATCCTGAATACGACCAGCCCGCGCTATAAGACGCCACAGGAAGCTTACCGTCAGGCACTGAACCAGATCGACCACTATCATCGACTGGCTGACGCGGAAGATACGATCCGCCTCGTCCGCACGCAGTCCGAGCTGGATGCAGTTCTCGCCTCCTGGGAGCCGGACAAACCGGCAAAAGATCGGCGCATGGGTTTCGTGCTTCTGATGGAAAACGGCGACCCTATTCTGGAGCCCCGCCAGTTTGAAGAGTGGTACGAACGCGGCATTCGCATCGTCGGACCGGCGTGGGCAGCCACGCGCTACTGCGGCGGCACGGGCCAACCGGGGGGCCTGACGACTGAAGGGCGCAAGCTGCTCGACGTCCTGGCCGATTTCAACGTCATCCTCGACGTATCGCACATGGCCGAGCAGGCGTTCTTCGATTCGATAGAGCAGTACACCGGCACCGTCATCGCCAGCCACAGCAACCCCCGCCGCTTCCGCAACTCCGATCGTCACCTCAGTGACGAAATGATCCTGCGGCTGGCGGAGCGCGACGGCGTGATGGGCATCGTCATGTTCAACCGCTTCCTCAGCGACACCTGGCAGAAGAGCGATCGGCGAAGCGACCTGCCTCTGACCGTTGTATTGGATGCGATGGACTATATCTGCCAGCTCACCGGCAGCGCTCGTCACGTCGGCATCGGCACCGACTTTGATGGCGGTTTCGGCATGGAGAGCATCCCTGACGGTTTGGAGTCAGTCGCCAGTCTCTGGGAGATTGGCGAAGGACTGCGCAAGCGGGGCTACAGCGAAACGGACATCGAGGGCATTCTGAGCGGTAACTTCCTGCGCAAACTTCGCGAGACACTGCCGGCATGATTGGACCTGCGCAGTTCGGGATCGTGATCACGGCGCTGGGCGCGGTGCTGATGCTGATGGGGTTATTTCCAGGTGTGACGGGGCTAACCCCCGGGCAAGGCATCGGCATCGTCCAGTTCGTCGCGCTGATCCTCGGGTCCTGGCTTCTCAACCTGGGGGCGCTCCTGTACGCGAAGTACACGCTCTACCCGCGGCAGGATGCCAATCTCACGCAGCAGATCTGCGCCCGCGTCGCGCTGACCGGACTGGTGCTGGCTGCCTTCACCGGGCTGGCCGACTACCTCGGCTTCGGCTCACATGTCGTTAGCCTAGGCAGCCCGGAAGTCTTCTTTGGTCCCATTCAGGCCGGTGCGGTGCTCGCTTTCCTGCTCATTGCTGCGCTTGGCGTCCTCTTCTACGCTGTGGCGGGTGCTCCTCCCGGCGGCGATAACTACAAAACCTGAGAGAAATTCTTTCACCGTTTTGTTATCACCCTTGGCGTATTTTGCGCTAGAATGAAATCGAATATCTATTGCATCCTCTCTCTGCGTTTAGGAGGCAGTCTGAATGCGTAAAGTACTTTCCTTCTTGCTGGTGGCGGTGCTGCTGCTGACTGCAGTCGCGCCGACGCTGGCGCAAGATCGTCCTACTGTCGGCGAACTGCTTTCGAGCGGCGATCTCGGCAGCTTCTCGACTCTGCTGGCGGCCGTCGAAGCTGCTGGACTGGGCGACACTCTGGCGGGCGAAGGCCCGTTCACCATTCTCGCGCCGACCGATGAAGCCTTTGCGGCCTCACTCGAAGCGATGGGAATGTCCCCGGCTGAAGCATTGGCCAACCTGGACATGCTCCAGGGCGTCCTGCTCTATCACGTTATCCCCGGCCAGTATTTCTTCCGTAACCTGACCTCCGGCCCCACGCTCGAGACGGCGCAGGGCGAGTCGGTCACCTTCGATCTGACCGCCGGTGCGTTCACCGTCAACGGCGTCGCTATCTCCAACCCCGACAACCTGGTTGCCAACGGCATCGTTCACGTGATCGATGGCGTTCTGCTTCCGCCGTCGATGGCCGCTGAAGCCACCCCGGAAGCCACCGAGGCTCCGGCCGAAGCAACTGCTGAGGCCACCGAGGTTGCTGCCGCTCCGGCGCGTCCGTCGATCGCCGAACTCGGGTCGGCGGGCGAGATTGAAAGCGTCACCACCCTCCTGGCCGCCGCCGAGGCTGCCGGCCTGACCGAGAACCTGATGAGCGATGGACCCTTCACCCTCTTCGCGCCCACCGACGACGCCTTCGCGGCGCTGCTCGACGAAGCCGATCTGTCCGCTGAGGACGTCCTGGCGCAACCCAATCTTCTGCGCGACATCCTGCGCTACCATATCGTACCGGGCCAGTATTTCTTCCGCAATCTGACCTCTGACCCGACCCTGGCGACTGCACTCGAAGGCCAGTCGGTCAACGTCGTCCAGCAGGGCAACAGCTTCACGGTCAACGACGCCAACATCACCGATGTCGACAACGTGGCCAGCAACGGCGTCGTCTTCGTCATCGACAGCGTCCTGCTGACCGATGCTCAGGCCGCGGCCCTGGCCCCGACAGGTGCACACCTCCGCGTCGCGCATTTCGCGCCGGATGCCCGTGCGGTCGACGTCTATGTCAACGGAGATCTCAAGCTCGAAGGGGTCACCTTCGCCGCAATCAGCGCCTGGATGGACGTGCGTCCTGGCAGCTATAGCTTTGAAGTTGTCCCCACCGGCACCGAGCCGACGGGCACGGGCGTTTCCGCTGATGTGGCAGAAGGTGACTGGATTACTGTGGCCGCGAGCGGCACGTTGGCGCGCGAATCGGTCAAGATCAATGTCCTGCGTGAAGACTTCAGCACGCTGGCCGAGAACCGGGTCCGCCTGAGCTTCTTCCATGGCATCGAAAACGCGGGCGCCGTCGACATCTACGTCAACGGGGCACTGCTCGTCGGCGCGCTCGGCTATCCGGGCGATTTCGGCGACAACGACGGCTTCGACATCCGCGAGGTTGGCGCCGGCACGTATGACGTCCAGGTTCGCCTGGCTGGTTCGGACGCCGTCGTCATCGACCTGCCGGGTTCGACCTTCCAGCCGGGCCAGAACTACCTGCTGGCCGCGGTCGGCACGCCGGGTCTGCCCAGCCTTGCTGGTGCGGCAACGCCCGTCCAGTAACCTGCCGTTTGCCGCCTTCCTTATCGCGGCGGTTCGCAGAAATGAAAACCCCCGGCTCGTACGAGCCGGGGGTTTTTTGTTGGCGGTAGTAGCTGTCCGTCTGGCGAACGCGCAGAATGTCACCCGACGTAGGGTTCGGTCAATAACTGACGATATCAGGTTGAGTCCCCGCATAGACCCTCACCCCCGGCCCCTCTCCCGTGGCCACGGGAGAGGGGTGGCTCGCATCGGCCGGCGCCTTGCCTGGACTCACTCCGGCGGTTCTCCCCCTCTCCCGCTTCAGCGGGAGAGGGGGTTGGGGGGTGAGGGTCTCTCGGCGCTACGCCCTGATCGGACCTTCACACAACCCTACGTCGGTCAACAAGAAGCGCGTTCCTTCCTGTCATTCTCGGACTGTCCCTGTACTAGGCTTCTTCCTTCGCCGGGGTGCCGGCTGACGTATCCGCCGGCTCGTCCGAAGATTCCACAGTGACCGGCGCCTGCTGCTGCGTCGGTGGGGCAGGCGGCATAGCCTCCGTCGCCGGAGCATGATCAGACGTGTCTTCGACCGGAGGCGGCACGGGCTTGAAGACCAATTGGGCGAAAACCCGGGTCAGTTCTACCTCCATACGCCGCTCAAATGCCTTCCGTGACTCATCATGTCGCTGGCCATAGAACGAATAACCGAACTGCTCGGTCGCCTCCGTCGCGGACGCATAAGTTGGCAGCGCAATCCACGTGTCGAACAGGTCCCAGCCACGTGGTCCACAGCGCCAGAGTTCGAACACCATTCGCGCCAGATCACGTTCACCTTTGAAGCGTATATCGAGAGCAATCGGCAGAATGGCACTCCGGCGATCGCTGTGCTTCAGAATGTCCTTGATGAGCGCTCGGGCGATAGGACGTACTGTCCGCACCGCCGCCTTTTCGTTCAGTTTCCGCCGGCGCGCCACCCGGTCAAGTCTGCGAACAATGCTCTGTGGCGCGGTGTGGTGCGTCCGACTGATACGCCCATACTGGTCGTAGCGGCCAGAGCGCATGCCGACGATGCGCCAGCCATCGAACTTGCCGCCGCCCGCCCCGACCACAATCTTACGGGCAAGAATCGTTCCCGGAACGCATGGCAGCGGAAGGCTGTCGCTTTGCGTGTGCTGCTGCCAGAGATAGCGCCGCCCCTCCGTCGTATTGGGGTCGATAACCATTGGCGACGGGTACATTGGCTGCCATACGCCGAACGGCTGTGGCCTGGAGGAAACCTGACGGACGATGACCCAGATCACCCACAGGAGCAGCAAACACAATCCACCGATCCCGACCGCCAACGCCACCTGCGCTGGATCGTTCAGGTCGAGGTTGATCGAGAATGGCAGATTGAAAATGCCAGGTTGTGCTGGCGCCGGCACTTCGCCGGGCGTCCCTTGCCCCGGCGCCGGCACGCTGACGGTGATTGACGTGACCGTGCCGCGACCGTCCAGCGTCAGCGCGTCCAGACCGACCGTGATGAAGAGCGCCGCCCGCGTTCCGGCTGGCAGACTCTCCACGGGCGCTTCCAGCACCACCGGCTGCCGCGTCTGAGGTTCGAGCGGCATGAGCGGTGCCGAGCCTAGCTCCACGCCGCGGCCATCAAACAGCCGGACAGTCGTCGCCGCCGTAGCGACACTGCCTTGATTCCAGACATCAAGTTCCACAATGATGCTGCGCCCGTCTGGCGCCACCCGGCTGCTCGGGCTTTGAATGAGCAGTGTGTCCGCCTGCGCGAAAACCCCCAGAGCCGTCAAGGAACTCCAGACCAAGGTGAGGATCATCATCCAACGGGTACGAGTCATGAACCTTCTGCCTGTTCGCAATTCAATTCCGTTACCAGTCTCCCTATCACTATAGACAGCTTTGCCCATCTCTCCAAGTCGCGATTCCACCGTTTGAGCGACTCCGCGTCCCCTATCTCCATATGGCGCTGGATCCCTGTCCGTTTTTTGTCCGGTTTTTGCCCGGTTTTTGCGGACTCACCCCCCGGCGGTTTGAGAAGCTGAAGACATCGCAGGCAAGTCTTCACGAGGAGAACCGCAAATGTCACACCAGATCGTTCTGCGCGCTGATCCGCCCCGCCTCGCGGCACCCCCTGCCGCCACTTCCTCCTCCGGGCTAGGGCACTATCCGGCCCATCAAGCTTAGTTGAAATGACCGGTCTGCAGCGATGCAGCCGGTCATTTCATCAGGCAGTCTTCGATAGTCTCGTATTCGATTACACGTACACGCTTACACGGCGCCCAGGCACCACCCAGCCTATACGGGTGCGGGTCCCAGCCTATCGAGTTTGTCTCGGATAAGGTCCTCGAGCTGTTCTCGGGCCGCATGCTGGTCGATTTCCTGAGCCGCCTCCAGGGCATCCACCAGGAGGGTTCGGGTGAGAGGGGGATCTACGCCTCGGAGGAGTTCGATGTACCCCCGCGTATACATCGCATGCACTACCAGGTAGCGATTGCCGATGTACTGCCAGATGTCATGTGCCTCCTCGATCGCCCGGATGGCCTCATCGAGATGTCCAAGGTGGAGATGGGCGGATGCCAGACCGACGTGGCAAAGCCCGGTCTCATAACTGTCTTCCAGACCTTCGGACTGGGTCAACGCGTCCTGAAAATGGTTGGCCGCATCCTCAAAGCGCTCTTCTTCAATGCAGATCGCGCCGTCTTCGTAGCAGATCTGCATATAATTCCGCCGTGACCTCACCGTCATCGGATAGACTTCTCGCGCTTTCTGAAGAAGCGTGGTGCAGGTCGCGAAGTCGCCTTGCAGGCGGGTCAGGCTTGTGCTGATGAGCAGCGTGCGCAGAAACATGCCGGGGTCCTTAAGAACAGCCGCCTGGTCCTGAGCCTTGCCGATGTGAAAGCTCGCGCGATCAAAGTCATGGCGGTGCAGATAAGACACAGCGACCATCTGGTGAATCAGCGCCTTCAGCTCGTTATTCTCGGAACGCGCCGCAATGGACAGCGCAGTTTCGAAAAGAGCAGCGTCAAACCGCCGGGGTGGCGCGAGGATGTAAGTCTCGATGAGGGCAGCATAGGCATCGAGCTGGGTATCGCGGCTGCCCTTCTCAGCATAGCTTCCGGCCCGGTTCAGCAGAATTTCCGCCTGACCGGGATTACCGATCATGTTCTGATAACGGGCCAGCGCGACGGTCAAACGGGCAATCAAATCTTTGTCTTGCAGATCCTGAGCGGTGAGCAGCAGCGCGATCAGGCGATCCCACCAGGGTTCGAACTCCCGCCCGGTCAGCATGGTGGGCAGGACATTCATCAGCGTATCTACGGCATAGTGAAAAAAACGGTCGCGATGGGTTGCAGTGCGGATGACGCCGTTGATCCAACCAGCCTGGTCCAGGAGCCAGCCCCAGTCATAAGCGTGGTCGTTGATGATATTCAGCGCTCGCTCCAGGTCACCATCTGAATTCGGCAATCCAGGTATATCGTCGAAGGACATGGTTCGACCTCAAGAAGTCCTAATATGAACGTTGTTCAATTTCTACCAGTCTGGTCACTGCTCCATGACTAGCCAAGTTAGAGCAAGAAGCGTAATCCCGTAAGTCATATTGTAGCTTAACACTTGATGAGTCGCTTTAGATAAAGTAAACGAACAAAAACCGCTCAGCCTGTGCAGCGACAGGCTGAGCGATTGTCAGAAATCACCAGAAAATCGCGAATTCTTAGTTCGGGGCGACGAATTCGTAAATCGTGCCGTTGTAATCGACCAGATACAACTCGCCTCGTTCACCTTCGCCAAACGAGCTGATGGTATGGCCAGAATTCGTCAGCACCAGATCGCGCCATTGATCCTCGGATTCGCGATAGGCCCCCCACACCGTCCCGGAGCCAAAGTCACCATAGACATAGACCCCCTGCCAATCGGGGATGGCTTCACCGCGATACACATAACCACCGGTGACCGAGATCCCCTGACTGTGTGGGTATTCGGCGATGGGCAGCACCATATCCGCCGGAGCAGGAGAGCCGCTGTAAGGATGGGATCCCTCGTAAATATTCCAGCCCAGGTTCAGGCCGCCCTGTCCCGCCGGAATGTAGTTCACCTCTTCCCACTGGTTCTGGCCGACGTCCGCAACATACATGTCACCATTCTCCCGGTCGAAGCTGAAGCGCCACGCATTGCGCAGCCCGTACAGCCAGATCTCCGACTGCGCATCCGAACGTCCGACGAACGGATTGTCCGGCGGCACGGCATAGCGCTCGCCCTCTGGGACATTTACGTCGATGCGGAGGATGTTCCCCAGCAGCGTATTCAGGTTCTGCCCGTTGCCCTGGGGATCGCCCCCAGCGCCGCCATCCCCTACCGAGATGTACAGATAGCCATCCGGGGCGAAGGCCATATGCCCGCCATTGTGATTGGGGTATGGCTGGTCGATGCGCAGGATCGGAAACGCGCTCTCCGGGTCAGCGACATGGGCATTGCCGCCGGATACTTCATAGCGTTCGACGACCGTCGCGCCGCCCCGGTCGGTATAGTTCACGTAGAACAGACCGTTCACGGCATAATCCGGATGGAAGGCGAGGCCCAGCAGTCCGCGTTCGGTATAGCCGTTGGGCGACACCGCTTCCTGGCTGACCTTCTGCGAAACGTCCAGGAATGGGGTATCGAAACGGGCGCCCTGCGCGAGAATCCAGATCTTGCCGCCCTGCTCCACCACAAACAACCGACCGCTGTCGTCGCCGGCGGGTGTGACGTAAATCGGGCGCACGAAGCCGCTCGCCACTTCGGAAAGCGCGGCCATGGCCGGGTCCGGCGGCGCAGCGCGCATCACCGGAGAGTCCTGCGCGAAGCCCGGCCCTACAGCAACCAAGGCACAGACAATTACGAAGCAAACCAGTGCGAATCGACCGATACGGGTTAGGGACATCACATCTCTCACAAGTCTCGACTTACGATTTTCACTCGGTTCCACACCGCAGCGCTAGTTTTCCGGCGGACCGGCAACAGCGATCACCAGCGCGTTCGGGTCCAGGTAGCGCCTGGCCGCATCGAGCAGATCCTGCCGTGACAACCGGCTGATACGCTCGCGATACCCCAGAAGGTAGTCCAGCCCCAGGCCAAAGGTCTCGATGTTGCGGATCATCGAAGCTACGCCCTCGTTCGTCTCCAGTTGCAGCGGAAGCCGACCGGTGAAGAAGGATTGATTGTCTGAGAGCTCATCCTCGCTAATGGCTTCGCTGGCCAGCCGTTGAATCTCGTCGACGATCTTCTCGATCGCCAGTTCGACGTTTTCCGGATCGACTCCGGCCGCGATCTGCCAGGGCAGAGCCGTAATGCCGCCTTCAACCTGACTGTAGGCGTAGTAGGCCAGACCGAGTTCCTCGCGAACCTTGCCGCCAATCCGTCCCATCATGCCGAACTGACCAAGCACGCTGTTGGCCAACTGTGCGGCGTGGAAATCTTCGCTCAGACGTGAGGGTCCGATCACACCCATGACAATGTCGCTCTGCGTCTTGCCGGGGATAGCCACCTGCACGCGCGTCATCCCCGCCGCTTTTGGCGGCGCGTTCGGGCGCTGGCGCTCCGGCTGCGACGGGTTTGCCCAGTCGCTGAAGCGCTCGCGCACCGCTTGTACGGCGTCCTCGGCGCTGATGGCGCCCACGATGACCACGATCATCTCACGCGGGCCAAAGGTCTGACTGTGGAAGGCGCGCAGGTCATCAATGGTGAGCGCGGGAACGGTTTCCAGTGTCCCCCGCGAACTCAGGTGATAAGGAAAGCCGGATGGATAGAGCGTCTCGTAGAATGCGCGCGTTGCCCGGTAGCGAGTATCCTGCTGCCGGTAGTTCAGGCCGGTCAGGACCTCACCGCGCAGCCGCTCCACTTCCGCCTCGGGAAAAGTCGGGTGGCGCACCACATCGGCCAGGATGTCCAGCATCAGCGGGAGATCCTCGCCGAGCGCCTTGCCGGAAAACGACGTCGTGAAAGTCGACCCACTGAGGTCCAGGTCGGCGCCGACGGATTCCAGCGACTCGCTGATGGCGGTGAAGTCGTACAATGCCGACCCGCGCATCATGGCGTCGGCCGTCATCGACGCCAGACCATTCTTTGCCTCTGGCTCAAACGAACTGCCCACAGCCAGTGACCCCGTCAGGACGACGGACTGCGCCGTGAAATTCTCGTAGACCAGCACGGTGACGCCGTTCGGCAGCACCTCGCGAACGATATTCCGCGAACTGGGGAAAGAGTCGACCTTCACGGTCATTCCATGGCCTCCTCGGCATCTTCAGCGAAGTCCATATCGCCACCCGTGGGTACGAACCATCCGACCGTCCGGTTCTGGCGCCGCAGATAGCGAGCCGCGACATCCTTGACATCCTCCAGCGTGACGGCTTCGAGACGGCTGACGTAATTCTCGAACCAGGTATAGCTGTTGAAGTTTTCGGCGAAAGCCAACCAGAAGGCTTGCATGGTCACGCGCTCGGTTCCATAGGCGAACAGCGCCCGCGCCTGCTTCTTGGCACGCTCCAGCTCGCGCTCGGTCACGCCCTCGGCGACCATCTGGTCGATGGCTGCGTCCAACGCTTCCTGAACTTCGTCGTGCGCCACACCGTCGCGGATCACGACGTTAAGCGTGTACATGAACGGATCGATCGTCGGTGTCATGCCACCATCCACGTCCACGGCCAGCTTGGTCTCGACCAGCGCCTTGTACAGGCGGCTTGTCCGGTTATCGATGCCACCGCCGCCAAAACCATTGGCGCCGCTCAGCACGCTGTTCAGCAGTTCCAGCTTGAACCAGTCCGGGTCGGTCGCCGCCGGCACATGATAGGCGACCTGTATGAACGCGGTAGTCCCCGGGCGCTCAACCACCACCCGACGCTCACCGCTCTGAGGAGGTTCCGGGCGTACGAACAGGCTCGGAGTCTCGCCCGCCGGGATCGGCTCGTAGATCGCCCGAATGCGCGCAAGCATCTCGTCCGGGTCGAAGTCGCCAACTGCCACGGCAATGGCATTGTTCGGTACGTAGTGCCGCTTGTAGTGCTGGTATAGATCATCCCGGGTCATGGTCCGCAGATCGGTCGTGTCGCCGATGATCTCGTGGTGATAGCCATGCACGCGGAAGACCGAAGCCTGCACCTCTTCGCCCAGCCAGAACATGGGCGAGTTCTCCGCGCCCTGCCGTTCGGAGATGATCACCGTCCGCTCGGACTCGACCTCTTCCATGTCGAATTTGGCGTTCATCATGCGGTCGGCCTCCAGGCGCAGCGCCAGATCGACCTGATCCGCCGGAAGCGTCTCGTAGTACGCCGTGTAGTCGAAAAACGTCTGGGCGTTCCACGAACCCCCAACGCGATCGATCGCCTTATCCAGGTAACCCGCGGGGAATTGATCCGTTCCCTTGAAAAGCATGTGCTCCACCCAGTGTGAAGCGCCAGTGATGCCCGTCGGCTCGTTGCGACTGCCGATCCGGTAAAGCACCCACCAACTGATGATCGGCGCCGTGCGCACCGGCTTCAGCAGTACTACCATTCCATTTGACAGAACATGCCGGATAACTTCACTCACCGCAGACTCCTCCGATGCTGCCTGTTCTTGCCCGTCCTGGCTCGTTACTTCTATGCCGTTCCAAATCATTCCAATGAAACAGGGCATGGCGAACCAAACCTGGCGATGCCATGCCCCGAAACCAACCGCTGAAAAGCCTGCTTGCCCGCAGGTGCCGTCTAGCCGCCACGCTTCCCAGGCATGTAGGCAGAACCGACCGCGAGATAGTCGAACCCGCTGCTGACCAGTTCGTCGTAGTCGGGGATCATGCGCCGGCCGTCGATGATCAGGTACGGCGGTTGGACGCATTCCTCGATCGTCCGCGACAGACCACGGAACTCTTCCCAGTCGGTCGAGATGAACATCATGTCGCTGCCGACGATCGCCTCTTTCGACGATTCGTGATAGCTGATGCGCTCGAACAGGTGATTCTTGTCCGGGTCGAAGTAGCGCCTGGCTTCCTCTGTCGCCAGCGGATCGTAGGCGCGGATGGCGCGAACACCCTTGGACAGCAGCGCATCGACCACTTGCAGCGACGAGGAGTCGCGCATGTCGTTGGTCTGCTTCTTGAACGACAGACCCAGCAGCGCCACCGTCTTATGATTAAAGCTTGTGCCGACTTCCTGGATCGCGCGGTCGATCAGATAGGTCTTCTGGTATTCGTTGATGGAATAGACAGCCCGCAGCAGTTCGGCCTGATAGCCCACCGTCGAGAACTGGTGGATGAGCGACTGGATATCCTTGCCGAAGCAGGAGCCACCGGCGCCATTCGACACGTACGAGCCCCAGGTGCTGATGCGGGTATCGGCCGTAACGCCGCGTTTCAGATCTTCCATGCGTACGTTGTTGAAGCGCTCGCCCAGGCGCGCCCCCACCCCATTCCAGAACGAAATGTAGGTGAGAAGCAGGGTGTTGGCGACATATTTGATCGCTTCAGCGGTCTCTGGCGTCGTCTCGATGTAGCGAATGCGAACGTGGTTCACAAACTGAGAATAGATGCGGCGGATGATGCGGAAATCATCTTCCGTATCGCAGCCAATGGCGACGCGATCTGGCCGGCGCGACTTCTCGACGGCATCGCCTTCCGGCAGAAATTCCGGATTGGAGGCCACGCCGACGTTCGGTACATTGTGCCGCTTGAGGACTGCCTCCAGACGGCGCGCGGTACCAATCGGCACGGTGCTCTTGTTGACCACCACGACGCGGCGCTGATCGGCGCGCTTGGCCAACAGGTCGGCGATGTATTCAATCGCGTCGAAGTAGTAGCTCAGGTCGGACGATCCGTCGGCATTTGGAGGCGTGGGAAGACACAGGAAGATGGCATCAGTGCCTTCGATAATCGGTTCCAGTTCGGTGGTGAAAAAGAGATAGCGGTCGATATTCTCACGAATGACAGCGGCCAAACCGGGTTCGTTCACATAGCCTTCGATGGCGGCCGGCTCAGCGGACTGGTAGGCGGCAATGCGCGCCTTGTCAATGTCATAGGCATACACCTCATGACCATATTCTGCGGTCGTCGCAGCGTGCGTCAGCCCGACAAAGCCCGTCCCAACTACGATGATCTTCATGCAGCATGTCCTTCAGGCGTAAATTGCAAGACACCGTAAATATACACGGTTCGAACTCAGAACTCTTTTACCAGCCCTGAAGTTTAGCATCCTGCTCCCCTGACGAACATAGCGCAGATCCCAGAACGCGATACAATCGCCTCCGTACTCCCGAGGTGAGCTATGCATATTTTCTACAACGGCGTCATTCATACGATGGATCCGGCTTACCCGAACCCGGACATCATCATCGTCGATGATGAACACGGGACGATCGATTCTGTCGGCGGTTTCGATTTTCGAAATACGATGCCCTCGATGAAACGCGTAGATCTCGCAGGCAGGACGCTGCTCCCCGGCTTCAACGACGCTCACGTCCACATCTGGAAGCTGGGCCTTCTCCTCACGGTCCAGGTCGATGCTCGCCGCTCGGTCGCACCTGACATGGCGGCAATCATCGAGCAGTTCCGCCAACGCGCGAGCGAAACCGCCGCCGGGGTGTGGCTCTCTGGACGCGGCTACAACGAAGTGGACCTGCCAGAAAAGCGCCATCCCACGCGCGACGATCTCGATCGGGCGACGACCAATCACCCTATCGCCCTGACACGCACCTGCGGCCACATGATTGTCGCCAACAGCATGGCGCTGGAATTGGCCGGCATCACCTCCGAAACGCCGGACCCGCCGGGTGGCGTCATCGTCCGCGACAGCCAGGGGCAGCCAACCGGTCTTCTTCAGGAGACCGCCATGGGGCTGATCACGCGCGTCATTCCGCCCTACGACGACGAGACGATGGGCCGCGCGATTCGAGCGGCGATGGCGCACCAGCTCTCGCTTGGGATCACCAGCGCCACCGACCCGCTGCTCACGCCGGATCACCTCCGGGTCTACCGCCAGCTTGATTCCGCAGGCCTGCTCGACGTGCGCGTGAACGGCCTGCCCATCCGCCGCGCCGATGGGGGAACCAATACCTACCCACTGCCAGAGCGGTACGTGAGCGATTTCCTGCGCATCGATACTGTGAAGTTCTTCGCCGACGGCGGTCTGAGCGGCGCGACGGCGGCGATCAGCGAACCGTACCAGGTCACAGGCGACCAGGGCGTGCTGCGATTCCAGACGAATGAACTGGCACAACTCATGTGGGAGGCGCACGAGCACGGCTTCCGCATTGGCACGCATGCCATCGGCGACATCGCACTCGATCAGGTGATCGGCATCTACGAGGAGCTCAACGCGCGCAAGCCCGGCCTGCGCCACCGCATCGAGCATCTGGGCCTGCCGACGGCCGACCATTTGCGCCGAGTCAAAGCCATCGACGCCATCGCCGTGCCTCAGACGGTGTTCCTCTCCGCCCTGGGGACATCTTTCCGTCGCTATCTGCCGCCCCATTTTCTGCCCCGCTGCTATCCTGTGCGGGCGATGCTCAACGCCGGGTTGGACGTCGCGCTCAGTTCCGATGCGCCGGTGGTACCGGACGACAACCCTCTCCTGGGGATCAAAGCAGCCGTGGACCGCTTCGATCCGCTTGGCGAAGCCATCGCGCCGGAGCAAACGATTACGCCGTACGAAGCGCTCTACGCCTACACCATGGGCGGCGCGATGGCCAGCGGCGACGCGGCGAATCGCGGCAGCATCACGCCGGGGAAGTGGGCGGACCTGATCATCCTCAGCGGCGATCCGCTGCGCGAAGCAGCCATCTCGCCGGAACGCCTGCTGGATATTCAGGTCGAGCAGGTGTATGTCGGGGGCAAACTGGTCTACAGCGTCTGATCAGATGCGGTTCAGACGGGGATCAAGCGCATCGCGCATGCCGTCGCCCAACAGGTTGAAGCCCAGCACAGTGATCATGATGGCAAAACCAGGGAAGAACACCATGTGCGGCGCCGTGAACACATAGCTGCGCGCCTCGCTGAGCATAGCTCCCCATTCCGCGGTAGGCGGTTGCGCACCCAGTCCGATGAAGGACAACGCTGCCGCCTCGAGCACCGCCCCGCCAATCCCCAGGGTGCCCTGAACGATCAGGGGCGTCAGGGAATTGGGGAAGACGTGGACAAAGAGCGTGCGCATCGGTCCTGCCCCGAGAGCCCGGTTTGCGGTGATGTACTCATATTCCTTGACGGCCAGCACCTGAGAACGCGCCAGACGCGCATAGACGGGGATGCTCACGATCGAGATCGCCAGCAGGGCGTTTTGCAGGCCCGGCCCGAGTACGGTCACGATCACAATCGCCAGCAGCAGCGACGGAAACGCCAGCAGCACGTCCATCAGCCGCATGATCACATTATCGACCCAACGGCCAAAAAAGCCCGAGATCATTCCCAGCAGCGTGCCCAATACAATCGAGAACACTACCGCGGTAAAGCCGACGATGAGCGAGACGCGTGAACCATACACGACGCGGCTGAAAACGTCCCGGGCGTTGAGATCCAGGCCGAGATAGTGCTGCGGTTCTTCTGCTGAGCAGCCCAGAAGATGAATGCAGGGCGCGCGCGCAGGGAGGCGTCCGGTATGACCTGGTTGGCCAATCATCGGCAGCAACGGATCGTGGGTGGCAATCATGGGCGCGAGAATGGCAATGACGATCAATAGAAGGATGATCGCCATGCCGATAACGGCTGAGCGGTTGCGAAAAAGGTAGCGAAGGGAGTCCATCCACAGGCTGGATGGACGAGCAATTTGGGCCGCGCCGGTGCTATCGAGCTTGATCGGTTTGCCCGTGGTGGTGGTGGACATGGCAGCTCCGTCTAGCTCAGCCGGATACGCGGATCAAGATATCCGTAGAGGATATCGACGATCAGGTTAATCATGACAAAGGCGGATGCGATGATGATGGTGAAGCCCTGGACCAGATTGTAGTCGCGCGTGGTGATGCCGTCGAGTAGAGTGCGGCCGACGCCTGTCAGGCCGAAAATCGTCTCGGTCAGCACTGCGCCGCTGATGAGAATGCTGAAGTTCAGGCCGATGATCGTCACCACCGGCAGGAGCGCGTTGCGCACGGCATGATGCAGAACGACGAATACCTCATTCAGCCCTTTTGAGCGTGCCGTTCGCACATAGTCCTGGCTGAGCGTTTCCAGCACACTGGAGCGGGTCATACGCGCGACGATGGCCAGCGGGATAGTGCCGACTGCCGCCGCCGGAAGGATGAGATAGCGCGCGGCGGTGACAAACAGATCAACATTTAGGGTGAGGATGGCATTTAGCAGGTGTAGGCGGGAGAGGAAAATCAACAGCGGAGACGCACTGGACACGTCACTGGCGATGTTCCACTGTACGTAGAATGGGATGACTTCGTACCCAGCCGGCAGGCGTCCCGAAGGTGGCAGCGCCAGAAAGGTGTCCTTTAGAACGACCGAGAAGATATAGGCCAGCATCAGCCCGAGCCAGAAGACCGGCATCGAGACGCCGATGTTCGCCCCTACCATGGTGCCGACGTCTATGGCGGAGTTTCGGTAGTAAGCGGAGATGATGCCCAGGGGAATACCCAGCAGCACGGCAAACATCATGGCGGCGATGCTCAGCTCGATCGTCGTCGGCAGCCGTTCCGCCAGCAGGTCGGAGATGCTCCGTCCATACCGCAGTGAGTCGCCGAAATCGCCACGCAGGATATTGCCAACGTAGATCAGAAACTGAGTTGGCAGCGGCTCATTCAGCCCGATCCGCTCGAAATAGGCGTCACAGACAGCATCAGTCGCCCGTTCGCCCAGGACTGCCCGGCAGGGATCGCCAGGGATCGCGCGCTGGAGGAAAAACGTGACCAGCATAATGCCAAACAGGACTGGGACTGCGAGCAGCAGCCGCCTCAGAATGAAGAGTGCCATGGCTAGATCTTTCCCAGCAGGTTGCCAGAAACGACAGGGAGACGGTGCATGATGCACCGTCTCCCCCAAACGACCAAGCGTTTTACAGCTTACTCACCGGGAGCATTCAGGAACGCGGCGAAGAACGCCTGGAAGTACGTGAAGTTGCCGTCACGGCCGACATGGAGCGGGTTCGCAGCATCCCACTGCACGCCCCATGACATGACCACGTCGTTGGCATCCAGCGCCGAACCGTCGTGGAAGGTGACGCCGGGACGCAAGCTGAAGGTCCACACGGTCAGATCATCACTGGCCTCGTAGCTTTCCGCCAGAGCGGGCACCACGGCCGTGCCAGCAACTTCGTAGGCCAGCAGCGGCTCATTGATCTGCTCGCAGGCGCGGAGCGACTCGCCGTCTGTCTCATCGGCGCAGTACAGGCCAATCGGCTCGGCGTTCTGCATCCAGACCAGAACGTCGTCGACGGGGTCCGACATCACCGAGAAGGACTCGTTGCCCAGAGGACTGGCATGCGCGCCCTCGACGCCGGCCTGGAAGGCCACGCCGGAACCGCCATGGGCGATCGGCACCATCGGCACCAGATCACGGATGGCCGTGTTGGCCTCGACATAGTGTGGATAGCGGTCCTCGAAAGCGGCGAGCTGCGCGCCCTGCTGCAGCGGAGCGGTGATTTCCTCGAACTTGTCGCCGAACTGATCGCTGGCGCCCACGCCGAAGTGGAAGTCCAGGAAGTTGGTGGCATCCGGATAGTCCGCGCCCCAGCCGAGCAGGTAGAGCGTCAGATTGCCGGCATCGGAATTATCGAGGAAGGTGCCAGACTCCTGCAGGTCGATGGTCACGTTGATGCCGATTTCAGCAAGCTGCTGCTGGAGGTCAGCGGCCACCACGCCGGGGATGGCAGGTAGCTACGCACGACATCTCGATAGCTGAGCGGCGCTTCAATGGGCAGGGTGAAGCCAGCTTCGGCGGCGGCCTCTTCGAGGAGCTGACGCGCCATCTCGGGATCATACGGGAACGGTTCAACTTCCGGCGTGTAGCCGAAGATCGACGTCGGCATGAACTGATCGGCGACCGACGAACCTTCCGGATAGAAGTTGTCGACAATACGCTGCTTGTCGATGCCGTAGGCCAGCGCCTGCCGCACCTTCACGTTGTCGAAGGGTTCCATCCAGTTGTTGATGCCCAGATAGAACACGTTGGTGCCTTCGCGGGCATAGAACGCGAGGTTGGGATCGCCCTGGATGACCGGGATATCCAGCGGACCGGGGTTGTCAATACCATCGACGTTGCCCGCCTGCAGTTCCGTCAGGCGCTGGGCCGATTCCGAGTTCCAACGGAAGATCACAGTCTCTTCCAGCGCCGGGTCACCCCAGTAGCTCTCGTTGCGCGACAAGACCAGTTCATTGCCCAGATCCCAGCGTTCCAGCTGGTAAGGGCCGGTGCCGATCGGATTCTGAATCAGGTCACCACCGCCGCCGGTCGCCTCAAGATATTCCGAGGGGTGTATGCCCAACGCTGAGAACGCTGCCTTGGACGGGAAGGCCGGATCGGGGAAGCACAGGGTGAAACGAACCGTCAGTTCATCCACAGCTTCGATCGACTGGATGGCGCCACCGTAGTCGCAGTTTTCGGCAGCGTACATGATCAGGCCACTGTCGGAAACCGTCATATTCGCCGGGGCATCCTGCGCAAGCACAGGGACGCTCAAAGCGACCAGGACCAGGATCAACAGCATTCCCAGACCGTATCTCTTGACCATATGAATACTCTCCTTGGAAACCGGTTCAACGCGGTCGGCAGACAACCGGACCGTACTGTGATTATGCCGCGAGGAAGTAATGGGTTCAATTGTTGCCGATCAACGAGACTAATTGTAATCTTTTTACGTAATGACGGCAAAATCTCGCAGCAGGAAGAGAGTCTCCCCTCATGAAGCCACCTGCAGTCTCGTTGAATGCGGTCCGATCGCTGGAGCCTATCTACCGGCTGATCATCCCTCGGGCCTATGAGGACGAGAACGGCCACATGAACATGCGCTGGTATCTGGCCATTTTTGACGAGGCGGGCTACCCACTGGTCGCCAGCCTGGGGTTAACGCAGGCGTTTCACCGGGAGCACATGACCGGCGGTTACGACCTGGAACATCACATTCACTATCTGAGCGAGGTCATGGTCGCCGACGAGGTGACGGTCCATGCCCGGCTCCTTGACCGATCGGCCAAGCGCATTCACTACATGATGTTCCTGGTCAACGAGACGCGCGGCAGCCTGTCGGCCATCTTCGAGTGCGTCAACTCGTTCGCCGACCTGCGCGTCCGCAAGACGGCGCCCTACCCTCCTGAGATCGCCGCCCGCATCGACGCCCTTCTGGAACAGCATCGCGCGCTGGATTGGGAAGCACCGGCCTGCGGAATCATGAGCGCCTGACCACCGCGTCGAGAATCGGCGCGAACTCACCAAGATTCGGGATCAGAAAATCCGGCTGGTGGACGATCAGCTCTTCGCGCGTGGCAAACCCACTCTCGACCGCGACGGCGACGGCACCAATGACACGGGCACAGGCGATATCCATCGGCGTGTCGCCTACAACAAGGACCGCGCCGGGCGCTCCGCCCATGATTTCGCATGCGCGTTCCAGCGCCAGTGGAGTCAGCGCGTTGCGGTCGAGCGCTTCACTGCCATAGGCACTCACTTCGAACCAGTCCGGGTCAAAGCCGGCCGCGCGCAGCTTGTGCGGAGAAGAGCTGCGCGCATTGCCCGTCACTATGCCAAGCATGAGGTCGCTGCGGCGACGAAGTGCGTCGACCGCCTCAAGGGCACCTTCGCAGGCCGACACTTCATAGGCATGGATGACCGCAGCGGTGTGCCGCCCGACAGACTCGTCGTAGGATGGGATCATCGCGCGGATAGCGTCGTGTGTGTAGCCTTCAACTTCCAGCAGTTCCACCAGCGTCTGCCAGTCGGTCTTGCCGCTGAAGTGGTGCAGGGCCACGGCCGCTTCCGTACCAAACACCTCCAGCAGCGCGAGGCGCGTTGCCTCACGACCGGCGCCACGGGTGCGCAGCAGCGTCCCGTCAATGTCGAACAGTATCAGTGTGCGCGTCAACGACTCACCATCCCCACGTTCCTGGTCCCCCCTTGAAGGGACCCACGATGTGCGACGTGATCCAACCGCCGTAGAAGTCCCCCTCCTGCGCCTGCACGCGCTCGCCATCGACGGTGCATTCGTCGACGCGGCTGGCATAGAACGCAAGGTGATCGGCCATCGCTTCGAAACCGGCCATCGGCGTCTTGTAGCTCCAGGCGGCATCTTCCGACGTCTTGCCATTGACCGTCAACGTATAGTAACTGGCCGCACCTTTGAATTCGCAAAGGGTGCGCCGTTGCGTCGGCTGAAGGTATTCCATGCGGATATCCTGCTGCGGAATGTAGTACACCGGCGGGTGACTAGTCTCCAGAACGCGATAGGCATTAGTCGTCTCGGCGATGACCACGCCGTTGGAGACCACGCGCAGGTGCATGGACGTCGGCTCGAGGCGCGGCGGCCGGGGGTAATCCCAAACGGACTCCTGATTCGGACCGGGCTTGATGCGCTGACCAGGGTTGGCCATGTGATGAACCCTTTCCAGTGATCGACTCTGCCGTATTTCCAGAACGGTGCTGTACTGCCATTATAGCGAACCCACCGGCTCCCTGAACAACCACACATCACCCCGCGCACAGCGTATCCATCCGTTACTGGGCACGCGCTGATGGGTATTGCGCGCGGTCACTCCCCGCCTTCGCGAGCCTTGCCACCACGCTTCCGGCGGTCGATCTGCCCAAGCTCATAAGCTTGTCTCAGCCAGGACTTCACTGTATCGTCCAGGTCGGCCTCCTGTTCGATGATCACATGGTGCGTCCAACGACCCGGTCGCGGCTCGACCGCCTCCACCACACGAGGATCGACCACCTGGCCATCGAGGCCGAAAGTCAACACAATGCTGTGCGCTGGTCGCTTCTTGGACGCTGGCGGCGGCAGCCACACCCACGCGAATTTGGTCCGCGCGCCGAACGACACCTGGGTCTTCATGACCTCAACGGTCACTGAACCGAGCGAGCGAATGAATCGCTCGACAGGGTAATAGAGGTCGAGGCAATCGCGTCGTCCGCTGAACAGCATTTCCAGAGTCCACATGTATGGCCCCTTCCCGCATCATCGTCCGCTAAAGGACATCCCGCCCGGCGACGAACGCCTTGATGTAAAACTCCAGGTCTTCGTCCACTGGCGTTCCCGACTGGCCAACAGCCTCCAGCGCCGTGGCTTCGGCCAGGCCCGCGCGACTGGCCAGCGCCCAGGCGGAACGCATCTGAGCGGCCATCGCCTCCAGTCCGGCGTGGGTGAGCGGCGTATCCGAATGCCCTTCGATGTAGTGCTGTGCATCGAACGCCAGGATGCGGTCCAGGAGCGGGAATAGCCGTTGAACCGTGTAGTATTGCTGCGGCGCGTAGACGGCCTGATACAGACAGTCTCCCAGAAACAGCACCCCATCCGGCTCGATATGGATGACACAGGAATCCGCCGCGTGATCGCCGCCAACGTGGTGGAAGGTGCAGTTCACGTCGCCAAGCTGAATTTCAAGACCATGGCGAAAGACAATCTCTGGCCTGCGAATAACGACCGTCCTAGGTTCGGGCAGTTCCAACTTGATGTTGTCCGCACAGAAGGCGATCTCCTCACCAGAGTCAACCCGTTGATCGAGCGAGGCATCGTCCCACTCATAAGTGGAGAGGGTTGCGAGCTCTCGTGCCGTCAGCGTGTGCGCAATCACCGGCACCCCGACCTCGGCAGCGCCGAACACGTGATCCCAATGCCAGTGCGTGAGCGCCACGTAACGAGGCGGCGCGATATTCGCGTCACGCAGCGCGTCGAGGAACATCCGCGCGTGGGACGACGAGGCGCCAGCCTCCAGCATCAGCGTCCCCTGGCTGCCCACGACCGCGCAAAGGGACGGTTTGTCCGGCAGGCCGGGAGGCATCCAGTAGACGTGCTCGGTGATTCGGACAAGTTTGGGTTCGAACACGGACGCATCGGTCATCGCTCGGCAACTCCTACCCCTTGTGGCCCCGATCCGCGGAATTGTTGGACTAGCATTCTAAATGATAGAGGCACCCTTAATAAAGCGTCTAGATGGACTCTCCCCTGAAATTCATGGTTCATTCACGGTTCGGCGGCTACGATCCGCCCCTAACTGGCGGAAGCCGACTCGCGGGGTGTGGCGGCTTACACCGAGACCATGACTCCTGAAAACGTAGAGCTGTATGAACACTTTGGTTTTCGCGTCCTGGAAGCATATCGGCTGCCGAAGACCAACTTGCGGATATGGTCATTTCGTCGTGATGCCCGCCCTCGCGTCTGAGTCCGCGGGCGGCTCTGGCCGAATTCCGATCTCTTGACAAACTTTTCCAAAGCCGATAGTCTTTCCATATCACATTGGTCATATAAGAATCACGCTCAAAGATGATGTCGGATCGTCAGATGTCCTGCCCGAATACCATGATGTGTATGCCCTGTTGTTGTATGACAACGGGCGGGCTCGCCATCTGCTGATCTGACACACTCGATCGGCACACCTGCGCCCCGCCTCCGAACCTCGGAAGCGGGGCGCTCTTATTTTCGGCGCACAAGCTTCTTGTGCGCCGTTTTGTTTGTCCGCGAAAGGATCGCCATGTCAGAGAATCACGGGCCTGCCCTGCTCACGACCTTCCTGGTTGCTCCGGAATGGCTCGCCGATCATCTGGACTCACCAGATGTGCGCATTTTCGATGTGCGTCTGGCCGAGGCCTATGCCGATGGCCACATCCCCAACGCGCTGCACGTCGATCTGAACCAGCTGCGGGGCGAGCGAGATGGCATCGAGGCCATGCTGCTGCCCCCGGAGGCCTTTGCTGAGGCCGCCGGTCGGCTGGGCATCGACGCGCAGACGACGGCGATCCTCTACGATGACCACCACGGCATGCCCGCCTCGCGCGCCGCGTGGAGCCTGCTCCGTTACGGACATACCCGCGTGGCCCTGCTCGACGGCGGTTGGGATGCCTGGGAGAGCCGGGCACTGCCGGTGGAGACGGAACCCGCAACTCCCAGTGCGAGTGAATTCAAGGTCACGCTTATGGATGGGTTCGAGGCCGACTATGCCTGGATCCGCGCCCACCTTCAGACTCCCGATGTCGTGCTGCTTGACGTGCGTTCACCCCTCGAACACAACAACGGTTCGCTCCCCGACGCGGTTCAGTGGAACTGGGAGAACGGGGTGGCCGATGGCAGCACCTTTGGCGATGCCGGCTTCCTGTTGGCCGACCTGGCGCGAATCGGCGTGACCCCCCGGCAGGAAATTGTCACCTTCTGCCAGAGCGGTGTGCGGGCGGCGCACACCTTCTTTTTGCTGAAGCACCTGGGCTTAGAGCAGGTTCGCCTGTATGACGGCTCATGGGCGGAGTGGTCCGCAAAGTCCGTCGCTGTTAGCCGACAAATCGAGGAGTGATTCTATGCAGGCACAATCCGGGTCGCTGCTGACCCCCACCGTGGGTGCGCGGCAGTTCAATCTCGGCAGTCCGTTCGTCGTCCGGGCCGCCCTGATGGTCGCCGCCGCTGTCGCCGTGTACTTCTTTGCGAACAGCAACAGCGTGCTCATGGGCACCTTCTGGGTGCTGGGCCTGGCCTTCGGGTTCACGCTTCAGCGCAGCCGATTCTGTTTCGCAAGCGCCTTCCGCGATGTTTTCCTGCTCGGCCACGGTCGGACGCTGAAGGGGGTGTTGGTCGGTTTGGCGGTGGCCGCCGTCGGTTTCGCCGCGCTCATGTCCAGGCAGGTGCCGAATACCGCGCTCGGCGTGGTCCCGACTGATGCCAACGTCCTGCCCATCGGCCTGCACACGATCGTCGGCGGTGTGCTGTTCGGCTTCGGCATGGTGATTGCCGGCGGCTGCGTGTCCGGCAGCATCTACCGCATGGGCGAGGGTTACGTCGCCTCGTGGGTCAGCTTCCTGGGCATCATCTTCGGCGTGCTCGGCGCCTCCTACACCTGGAACTGGTGGTGGGACAACAGCATCTCCGACGGCTTTCGACTGTGGCTGCCCAACGCCCTGGGACACGCCGGCGCGCTGGGTCTGACCCTCGCGGCGCTGGCCGGGATCTATGTGCTGACCCTGTGGTGGGAAAGCCGTGCCGGCGTGGTCGTCCCGGATTCACCGTTTGAAGGCGAAGAAGAAATGACGTTCGCCTCCAAGATGCGCAACATGTTCAAGCGCATCTTCGTGCACGGCTGGACGCCTCTGCTCGGCGGCGCGGTCCTGGGCGGGCTGAACGTCGTCTCCTTCATCACCGAGCGTCCCTGGGGCTTTACCGGCGAAATCTCGCGCTGGGCCATCGGTCTCTCCAACGGACTCGGTTTCGGCCCCGGTCGTCTGAAGGGCATCGGCGCCCTGCCCGGCTGCACGCTGGAATTGGGCGACGATGGCGTGCTTCACTTCATGCTCTTCCTCGTTCTGGGCATGATTTACGGCTCGTTCCTGGCTGCCTACTTCGCCGGCGAATTCAAGATCCGTATCCCCAGGCAGCGTATCCGCTTCGTCCAGGCGGGCGGCGGCGGCTTGATCATGGGCTACGGTGCGGGCATCGCCATGGGCTGCACCATCGGCGCGTTCTTCTCCTCGATCGCGTCGCTGGCCGCCAACGGCTGGGTCTTCGCCATCTTTCTGGCCATCGGCGCCTGGATCGGCACTCAGGCCATACAACGCATTCCCTGATTGACCTTCATGAGAGCAGGAGTATTCACCATGTCGAAACAAATCGATCTGCGCGGCGAGATCTGTCCCTACCCGATGATGAAGACCGTGCAGGCCCTGAAGAAACTAGGCAAGGAGGAACGTGAGCTGATCGTGGTCATCGATCACGCGCCGGCGTTGGAAACCATCCCGACCCAGGCGGAGCGGCTCGGCTTCAGCGCCGAGATCAAGGAAACCGGTTCGCCGGAATGGCAGATCACCCTGAAACGCAAATAACCTCTAAACGACTGCGAAGGAACCCATCATGAAGAAAGCTCTGTTTGTTGTTCTGCTGTTGAGTCTGCTGCTGGGCGGCGCGCTGGCAAGTGCGCAGGAAGCCCTGGTCGAATATGCCAAACCAGAAATCCTGGTCGACACCCAGTGGATTCAGGAAAACGTCGGCGATGAAAACGTCGTGATTATCCACCTTGCCGGCAACGTCGAGGATTTCGAAGAAGCCCATATCGAGGGCGCGCGGTTCGTCACTCTTGCCGAACTGAACAACCCCGATGACGCAGTCAGCGGGCAGATTGGCACCGCCGACCAGGTCGCCGCAACGCTCGGCAAACTGGGCGTCACCCCCGAGGATACCGTGGTGTTTTACGATGCCAACAACAATCTTCAGGCGGCGCGCGCCTACTGGGTCCTCAAGTATTTTCAGCACGAAGATGTGCGTATCTACAACGGCGGCGTCAGAAAGTGGGAAGACGAAGGTCTGGAGCTGGCATCTGGCCCGGCCCCGGAGATCGAGGCCGTCGAATACCCCATCCCCGAGGCCGATTCCGAGATTCGCACCACAAGCGAGTACGTGCTGGAACACATGGACGATGCGGGTGTACAGCTTTGCGACACGCGCAACCCTGAAGAATTCATTGGCTCCGACGTCCGCAGCGACCGCGGCGGCCACATCCCCGGCGCCATCAACCTGGAATGGATCCACACGGTGAACCAGGATGGCACGTTCAAGAGCTACGATCAGTTGGATGCCCTTTTCCAGGCCGCCGGCTTCGACCGCAGCAAGCAAATTATCACCTACTGCCAGACGGGGGTGCGCGGCGCGCATGTCTGGTTCGCGCTCCGCGAACTGCTCGGCTACGAAGACGTCCGTAATTACGACGGCTCGTGGGAAGAGTGGGGTAACAGCGCCGACCTGCCGATCGACAGCTAATCCGCTGTGACGAGAGAAGAGGGATGTGAACGGGACTCTCTCGTGGGCATCCCTCCTCGCAAACGCTCACATCCCGTAATGCACGAGCGCCTTGCGCGCCTGCACATGCGACTGCCGATCCTGCTACCTCCCCTGGTCCACATCCTTCATAAACCTCAGCCCTTGCCACGCCTTCGACCTGCCCTACCCCACCTTTTCCTATCTTTCTTCCTATCCTGGGGTCTGGTGACTCCGATCTCCCCGTGGAGTACAGTGAAGTCAGGATAAGAGCACGAAGCGAAGGGGTTCGACATGAGCGGGAAACAAATGGTGGAAGCAGGAATTCAGATCGAAGCTGGGCGCGAATTGGGCAAAGTCGTCGGCCCATTGCTGGACGACATTCGCCGCTGGATGGCCAACCGTCGTGAAGCGAAGGCGTTATCGGCAACCTCGCCAGCCAGGCCAACTGAAGGCCGCCCGGTTCCGGGAGCCTATACAACCCAGATTCGTGAAAGCTGATGTCGCTGAGAAAACGACTGACTGCGTAAGAGACAGGTGACGCTATGCCCTGTCTCTCTATTTGCCGGCTAACGCTCCATCAACTCGGTCAGGAGATCACCCAGTTCGATGTGTTGGCCGCGCTTCCATGCCAGCGCGAAGTCGTCGGCTGAAAGGCTGGACCGCAGCCTGGCCTCAACCGGCTCTGCCTGAGCGCGCGTGCTTTCCATCGTTCCCGGATGGTGGGCGATGAGCGATAGAACCTCGACCACCAGACTGGCAGCAATCTCCTGGTTCGACAGTCCCTGAGCCAGAAGCTTCAGGATATCCAGTTCGCGGTTCGTGAGCGGATCAAATTGACTGTCGGCTGGTGAGATATCCGTCATCGATCTCTGACCATTCCTTCATCGCGCAGGTTCTGCCCGTGAGCGACAAGGCGACTGTAGATTACGGCGTTTGCGAATGCGTCCGCCGCGCGATCTCCTGACGCACCGCCGGCGCAACCACTGTGCCCAGCAGTTCTACCGCGCGCATCATCTTCTTGTGCTCAATGGTATTGTATCCCAGATAGATCAGCAGCCGCTGATGGCGGAAGATCTCGTGCTGGAACAGGATCTTCTCGATAATCTGCTCCGGCGTGCCGACGTAATCGGCCCCGCGCAGCTGCCGCCCTGCCGCCAACTGAGACTGACTCGCCGGCGCCCATCCGCGCTCCCGGCCGATCTTGTTCATTACCTGCGCGGCAGTCGGATAGTACAGATCGACCGCCTCCTGCTCGGTATCGGCGATGAAGCCGTGCGAGTTTACGCTCAGCGGGATTTGCGCCGGGTCGCGGCCGGCGTCCGACGCCACCTGCCGATAGAGGTCGAAGAACGGTGCGAAGCGTTCCGGCATGCCGCCGATGATCGCCAGCGCCATCGGCAGGCCCATGCGCGCCGCACGCGCCACCGACTGCGGCGTCCCTCCCACCGCTACCCAGATCGGCAGCGCTCCCTGCGCCGGTCGGGGATAGACTCCCAACCGATCGATCGACGGGCGGTGCTGCCCCGCCCAGGTGATCTGCTCGGAGTCGCGCAGCTTGACCAGCAGGTCCAGCTTCTCGGAGAATAGGGCGTCGTAGTCGTTCAGATCATAGCCAAACAGCGGAAAGGACTCGATGAACGATCCCCGCCCGGCCATGATCTCGGCCCGCCCGCCGGAAATCAGATCGAGCATGGCAAACTGCTGGAAGACGCGCACCGGGTCGTCCGAACTGAGCACGGTGACGGCCGACGACAGCCGGATCGAGCGGGTGCGCGCCGCCGCCGCCGCCAGCACCACCGCCGGCGAGGATGCCAGATATTCGGCGCGGTGATGCTCGCCGATGGCGAAGACATCCAGCCCCACCTGGTCCGCCAGCTCGATGGTCTCCATCAGATTCTTCATCCGTTCGACCGGGCTGCTCGTCGCGCCGGTGACCGGGTGCGGCAGGTTCTCGACGAACGTATAGATTCCCAGCTCGAAGGCGCCGGGATGCCGGGATGAGTCACTGCTGGTCGAGGGGTTCATCCACTTCCTTTCTGGGCGACTTTCTGAGCGAACCGCTCGCAGTCGCGCCCGCTACGGCACGTTTTCGGTCGGTTCAGTTGGATCGGCGTTCGGGGCGCCATTCGGACGCCTGCCGCCGGCTCGGCGGGGATACACGCGGGTGACGGCTTGCTTGAGACGCTCGTTGCGCATGCGGTTTTGCTCGCGGATGATGGCGACTTTATGTTCTTCGCCATCCGTCTCGTGAAACTCGATATTCGCCCGCACAGCTTCTCGGCGCGCTTTGTACTCGTTCACCCAGGTAGCATCGTCGTCCGGGCGGATCGAGGTTCCATAATGACGCGCCCATACTTCCGTGAATTCGGCCCCAAACAGCAGAATCTGCGCGGAATAGTAGATCCATACCAGGATCGCCGTGAGTGAGCCGGCCGCGCCAAAGACCGATCCCACATTGGCGCGAGAAAGGTAAAGCCCCACCAGATACTGCCCGATGAAGAACAATACCGAGGTGAACGCAGCGCCAACCAGTACGTCGCGCCACTTGATGATGACGTCGGGCAGTATCTTGAACACGGCGCCTATCACCAGCGTCGTCAGCGATACAGTCACGAGAAACTGGAGTGGACGCACCAGGAATTCCACCGCGCCGGCCGCCCGCGCCTGAATCGCCGAATTTACGGTGGAATTGACCACCATCGTCGCAAACAGCACGATGGACACCACGATAACCAGAAAGAACGAGAAGGCCCGACTCTTGACGAAAGCCGTCGGCGAGCGTCCAGGGACCGGTTTGACCTCCCAGATCTTGTTGAGCGCGCTCTGAAGCTGCGCGAATAGGCCGGACGCCCCCCAGACAACGACGCCGATCCAGACGAGGGTGCCCAGGAAGTCTCCCGCTGTTCCTGCTGACCAGTCGTGATGAGATCCTGAATGACCTCCGCGCCGCCCTCGCCAATGGTGGTGCGCACCCCGTCGATCACACTTTCCTGGATGGTTTGTGCATCCAGCATCACACCCAGGAACAATGCGACGACGATCAGCAGCGGCGACAGGGAGAAAATGGTGTAGTATGCCAATGATGCAGCGATCGATGCGCCGCCATCCTCCGTCCACTCTCGAACCGTTTCTCGCAGCAACAGCGCGAACTGCTTCAGGAAGGTCATGGTTGTCCCTGTTCGCTGGAATAAAAAAGCGTCGAGAACTCAATTATCCTCGACGCTTTGACGGGCTCAAGATCTAGATTACTGGGCCGGCGTTTCCGACTGCTTCTCCGGCATCGGCACTTCGACGGTGATCGCCTGGGTAACCAGGTCGCGCAGGACCGGCTCGGGAAGCGCGCCCGGCTGATTGAAGATGATCGTGCGGTTCTTGACGATCATCAGGGTGGGGATGCTCTGGATACGGAAGACCTGCGACAGGCCGGGATTCGCATCCACGTCGACCTTGGCGATCTTGATCTGGCCGGCAAATTCCTTCGCCAGCTTATCCAGGACGGGCGCGACCTGACGACACGGGCCACACCATGCGGCCCAGAAGTCAACCAGTACGGGAAGGTCGGTATCGAGGACTTCGCTCTCGAAGGTGGCATCGGTCACCGCGACGGGCGCGTCTAGGACAATTGTTGGTTCAGTCACTTGATTTTCCTCTTCATGTTCTTCGTGCTGCGCGTCCGGCACCGGCGCGCGCTCTTTCACAATCTGCTCAATGCGTTCCACCGCCAGAGGGAGATCGCTCCCCCATGGGCGCGAACGGCGGACCACTTCCTCACCGCAGTACCAGCCGACCAGCACAGGCTTGTCGCCCGCGCCGAACTTCTGAGCGGCAAGTGGGTTCTCCTGGGGATCCAACCGCGCGTAGATGACGTCGGCTTTCTTCTCCTGCGCCGCCTGGTTGAAGGCGCTCTTGAAATCGCCTCGCAGCCCCTCCCCATTCGTGACCAGGATCAGCACCGGCCGGTCGCCGTTCAACACGCTATCCAGGTTCTCATCGTTCAGGGTCAAATATGCGTCCGTCATGCTACTTCCACCCTCTGTCGTCTCATCATCACCGGTCATAACCACAGCGGCCGCGTGCGGCATGGACCTGAAAATGGGCACATATACCCTTCAGACGCCGTCAGTAGGCCGATCTTACGCCCTGATTCTACGGTTGCGAACGACTTGAAATAAGGGTTCAAGCCTACCCTAATCCCACATTCCTGCTCCCTAAAACGCCGCCGTTTGCCCATCCTTGCGCGGGTCGCTGCCGCCGAGCAGTACGCCGGTTTCCGGGTCGCGCAGAATGATCTGCCCGTCGCCGAAGACGCCGCGCCCCTGGCCGCTCACCGGCCGCACCTTGTGACCCAGGTCGGCCAACCGCGCCATGGTCGCAACTGGAATCCCCTCTTCGAGCGCCAACACGCTGCTGCTCGTGCCTTCTTCCAGGCACCAGCGCGGGCGGTTGAGCGCCTCCTGCGGATTCAGGCCGTCATCCAGCAGCGCGGTGATCACCTGCACGTGCCCCTGCGGCTGCATGAACCCGCCCATCACGCCGAAGGAGGCGTAGAGCGCTCCGTCACGTGTCGCCATTGCCGGGATGATTGTATGGTACGGCCGCTTGGCGGGCGCGAGTTCGTTGGGGTGCCCCGGTTCGAGCGAGAACAGCGCCCCGCGACTCTGGAGAAGGACGCCAGTGCCGCGCGCGACAATTCCGGTGCCGAAGCCGGTGTACAGGCTGTTGATGAACGAGCAGGCGTTCCCTTCGCCGTCGACGGCGGTCAGGTAGACAGTGTTCGATCCGCCAAATGGCATGCCATAGGTCGGCGGATCCATGGCGGCGTCCTTGCGGATCCGCGCGCGGCGCTGGTCGGCATAGGCGTCGCTCAACAGCCATTCAACCGGGGCCGGCTGGACCGCCATGTCGGCGACGTACTGCCGGGCATCGGCGAAGGCCAGGCGCATCGCCTCGACCATCAGGTGCAGCCGTTCCGGCGAGTCCCAGGGCATGGCCGCCAGGTCAAATGCTTTGAGGACGTTCAACGCCTGAAGCGCGGCGATCCCCTGGCCATTGGGCGGACACTCGTAGACCGTCACGCCGCGATAGTCGACGCGAAGCGGGTCATCCCAGGTGGACTGGTGCTCACGCAGATCGTCCAGCGTCATCGCGCCGCCGAGTTCCTGAATAGTCCGCACGATCGCCTCGGCGACCGGCCCCTCGTAGAAAGCGGATACCCCCCCTTCGGCAATACCCCGCAGAGTCGAGGCCAGGTTGGCCAACCGGACGATCTCGCCGGCTTCCGGGGCGCGCCCGCCCGGCAGGTACTCGCCATAGCTGGGGCTGTTCTTCAGGAAGGTCTCCGCTCGTCGCCAGCCCGCGGCGAAGACAGGATGCACCGGATAGCCCTGCTCCGCATAGTGGATAGCATCGGCCAGCACGTCGCTCACTGGCATCCGACCGAAGCGCGTCAGCAGATCGATCCAGCCGGCGACCGCGCCCGGCACCGTGATGGCGTGCGGGCTGCGAATCGGGATCTCGTCCATGCCCTGCGACCGCAATGCGTCCGCCGTCAGTGCCTTCGGAGCGCGCCCGCTGCCATTCAGGGCGCTCACCGTGCCCGACCGGGCGTCGTAGTACAGCACGAACATATCCCCGCCGACTCCGGTTGAAGCCGGTTCGGTCACGTTGAGCACCGCCGCGGCGGCGACCGCTGCATCGGCGGCGCCGCCCCCCGCGCGCAGGATCGCTAACCCGGCCTGGGAGGCCAGCGGATTGCTGGTCGCCACCATCCCCCGCCGCGCCGTCACCATGGAGCGGCGAGAGCCAAAATCGAACGACATAGAACGCATTCTGTCACCTGACCTTTTTCTGCGCTGCGCCCAGGACGGCCTGTCCTGTCTGCCCGTTGACCAGCGCCGTCCGTACGTCGCCGTCACGCTCGACCAGCACGCCAACCCACACCGGCAGCAGCAGAAGCTGAAAGGTCATCTGCTGCACCAACGCGTACACGCTGATGTCGACATTGGGACTTACCTGAGCCTGATAGCGTTTGCGCATCTCTGATGACGCCGTAGACCGCGCGGTCAGAGATGCCTCATCGAAGTCGATATCGTAGATCTGTGCCGGAAACTTTGCCAGCATTCGGGGATCGTAGGCCTTTGCCCGTCCCAACTCGTACTCGTCCATGGCCAGGAGCAGCGCAGCTGGAGGTGTCTTCACGGCCGGCACGGAGATGCCGAGCAGACCATCCTGGAAGCGCCGGTTCTCGTAGGGCACGACGCGCCGGACCTGATCGCGGCTGTGCGGCGTTCGTCGGTCGGTGATGGTCTGCGACACTTCGATCACGGCGTCGAAGATCCAGAACGGCAGGTACAGACCTTCAAGCCTTGCCTGCGCCACCTTGTTGTCACCCATCATGGCGTACATGCGCTCGTCCACGGCGCGCAGTCGCTCGCGAATGGAGGCCTTCGCGATCTCTTCATCCACCTCGAAGGGCAGAATGCCGTCAGGCTCTTCCAATGCGCCCACGGCATCGCTCAGGATAACCGCCTGGGAGCCGCAAAATGGGCACGTTCCGGAAAGCCGCCCCTGCGCAATGGTGCGCTCGGCGCCGCACTGCTGGCAGTGCTGCACCCGCTCGCCGACGATCCACTTCTCGCCCCTGGCCCGCTGTTTGAGCATGGCCGCGCCAAGGAGCTGCGCGCCGCCGTCCTCGGCTCGAACCGCGTCCAGTGGCGCGGTATGGCCGCAGAACTTGCAGACCACCCGGCTGTTCGTCTCATCGATCGTCAGCGCGCCGCCACAGACCGGGCATTTGAGCGTGCGCGTCTCCGCCTTCACCCGCTCAGCCCGCCGCAGAATCGGGCCGCCGGTCGTCTTGCTGCGCTCCGCCTCGTCCGCCGTCATCCGGCCGTCGAGCACCATCAAATCGCGCAGGGCATCCAGGTTGCCCGGGTCCTGCGCCAGCGCCTGTTCCAGGTTTTCCCGCTTGCGGGCGGGGTCTGTCGCGATCCGGGCGATCCACAGGTAGGCGTCGGTGAAATCCGGCTGCACGTCCAGCGCGTCCTGAAAGGCATCCAGCGCCGCTTCGAGGTTTCCATTGTGTAGGTAATCATGGGCCGATTCGAAGAGCGACTGCGCGCGGGGATGCAGTTGACCTTTGAAGGTGCGCGCAATCACCGGGCGCTGTCCCCGAGCGCGAATCCGCTCGGAGGCTTCGTCCAGAGTCTCCGGGATCTTATGTCCGCTGGGACAGCGGAACATCCCCTGCTGAACATCCAGGGTCATTCCCTGGCCACATTTGGGGCACGTCTTCGTCGTCATCGTTTTCCCCTTCTTCGTCGACGCAGCGGGTTAAAGCAACTGTAGCAGGGGTCGGAGCTGCGACGCACACCGAAAATCAGGGGTTCTCGCGCAAAAACGCCTCGACGCGTGCGCGTTCCGGCAGCGCCGGGATAGCGCCCTTGGCCGTCGTGGCGATGGCGCCGACGGCATTGGCAAAGCGCGTCATCTGCACGATTTCGGCCTCCGCCAGCCCGTCAAACCCGCCCCGTTCCACCAGCTTGACCAGCATGCCGGCGACAAAGCCATCACCCGCCCCGGTGGTGTCCACCGAGTTCACCTTGAAGCCCGGCACAACATAGCGCCCGCCTTCGCGTGGATACAGAATCGCGCCGTTCGCCCCATAGGTCACGGCGATCAGGCGCATGTTGTCGCGCCACAGCGGCGTCGGGTCCTCGCCACCGGTGAGGAAGCGCACTTCGTCGTCGCTGATTTTCAGGAAGTGGGCATAGTCCAGCCCGCCGATCAGACCCGCGCGCGCCGTGGCTTCATCAGGCCAAAGGGAGAGCCGCAGGTTCGGATCGTAGGAGATGATCAGCCCTTGCGCGGCCGCGTGACGGATGGCCGCCAGCGTCGCCGACCGGCTCGGCTCGCCGATCAGGGTGATCGAACCGTAATGGAAGACCTTGCCTGAATCGATCACGTCATAGGCGACATCGTCCGGACCCATCATCATGTCGGCGCTGGGGTGGCGATAGAACACGAAGGATCGTTCGCCGTTGGCCGCCAGCGACACGAACGCCAGCATCGTTCGAGCCGCATTGGAGAAGCGCAGGCCGCTGGTATCGACCTTCAGTGCGCGCAGCACACCCTCCAGGTGGTGCCCGAACGGATCGTCACCTACCTGGCCCAGAAACGCGCTGCCCATGCCCAGCCTGGCAACGGCACAGGCCACGTTTGCCGGCGCGCCGCCGGGCGCTTTCACAAATCCAGACGCCTCGCCAACGGTCACACCGCTTTCCAGCGCCACAAAATCAATGAGCAGTTCGCCCATGGAAACTACCGACATGATGTCCCGCCTTCTTCGACAACGATGCACATACTGGGGGTGAATTGTGGATCGGCGCGCGCCTTGCGACAAGTCGCGGTTCAGCAGCGGTGTTCACGCTCAGCCGGCAATTTTGGATCTATAGTGAAAGTGGCTGAAAGCGTCACAGAGGACACAGGGGGAGAGCCATGCCAATGAGTCCGGAGGAGAGAGAGCGTCAGCGGGTCGCACGCCTGCGCCAGCAGCAGGTCAGCGCGCGCGACCCAGGGCCAAGCAAGATTCGCGGCTATGATTGGGGGCAGCACGCCAAGAAGGGCTCGCAGCTCAGAAAAAACCAGAAACCCTTCCTGGTGGAATTCGTGCAGATTATCCCCACCCGCTGGAAAGGGGTGATCCTCGGGCTGCTGCTCTCGCTGATCGCCGTTGTCGCCATCCTGGCGCTCGCCCCTCCGGAGCTCAACCTGCTGGCCGTGGTACCGCCGCTACTCTTCGGGATGAGCGGGTATGTGCTGGGTGTCGTGCTTCAGGACAAGACCCCGTACTGATCGGTACTGCACCCCAATTGCGACGGGCCGGTGACATCGCAATGGCGCAGCCACGATGTCGCCGGCCCGTCAACGAAGGACCCTATCAGATGAGTATTGCAGGGCAGAGCAATCTGGTCTGCGCATCCCCCATCACGCATTCCTTCTCTCTTCCCCTACCCCTTCACGCTGCCCAGCGTCAGGCCGGAGATCAGGTACTTCGACTGCCACATGAACAGCAGCAGCACCGGAATGGTCACCAGCACGGAGCCGGCAGCATATTTGCCCCAGTCCGTGTTGAACGTGCCGATGAGCTGATTCAGTCCAAGCGACCAGGTCATGACCGAGCTGGCCTGCATGATCACCTTGGCGACAATGAATTCCGACCAGGCGGCCAGGAAATTGAAAAGGAAGACGATCGAAAGCGCCGGTGTCGAAAGGGGCAGGATCACTTTGTAGAACGCTTCCATGCGCTGGCAGCCGTCGACCATCGCCGCTTCTTCCAGATCCGGCGGAATGGTGTCGTAGTAGCCTTTGAGAAGCCAGATACTGAAGGGCACCGCCGTCGACGTATAGGCCAGGACAAGACCAATCACATTGTTGGTCAGGTTCAGCTGTGCGACGATCACGAAAATCGGAATGAGCAGCATCGAGGCGGGCAGCATCTGCGTGGTCAGAAGAAATATCAGCATCGGGCGACGGCCCGGAAAGCGCCAGCGACTGAAGGCGTAGGCGCCGGTCGCCGAGATGGCGATGCCGATGAGCGACACGGTGACGGTGATCGTCAGGCTGTTCCAGACCCAACGGAGAAACTCCTCCTCCGTGAACAATTCGACGAAGCTGTTGAATGTTGCACCTGGCGGGATGAGATCCAATGACCGCGACAACAGACCCTCTGTTGGACGCAGCGCGATGCTCACCACGCGGAGGACCGGGTACACCGAGATAATTGAATAGCCGACCAGGATGCCATGAAGAGGTTTCCAGGACAGCAGCGCCAGCCATGCGCCGACCAGCGTATAACCCAGGTTCATGCCGTTCAGGACCGTCAGGACAATCCCGCCGATCAGCAGCACAATGGCGATATACTGCCTGACTTGTTTGAAGCCTCCGGCACTCAGCGTCGACTGAGCCGCCGGCTTGATCGCAGTGGTGGCGTTCATCGGTCGTAGATCTCCTTCAGGCCGCCGCTGGTGGTGATCCAGATCAGGGCAAAAGCGAACAGGATCAGGAAGATGATGATCGAAAATGCAGCCGCAAAACCAAGCTGCTGCGTAGCGGCAGGGCCGAAGGCCGCATTGTACAGGGCGGAGACGAGAATATTGGTACTCTCCTGGGGGCCGCCCCCTGTGACAAGGAAGATGATATCCAGCCTGTTGAATGTCCAGATCACGTCAAGGGTGATGGCAGGGATGATGATCGGCTTCAAGAGCGGCAGCGTGATCGAGTTGAACCGCTGCCAGGCGCTCGCGCCGTCGATCTGCGAGGCTTCATAGTAGTCCCCTGGAATACTCTGAATGCCGCCGAGCAGCATCACCATGTAGAACGGGATACCCAGCCATACATTCACAAAGATCACGGCGATAAACGCCGCTGTCGGTTCATCAAGCCAGCTCACTGGCTGACCCCCGAAAGCCTGGACCAGCACGTTGACGAAGCCGTACTGGGCGTGGAACTCCTGTCTCCAGGTCAGGCCGACAATAACGCCTGGGATGGCCCATGGAATGATGATCAGCGCTCGATAGATCCCCTTGAAGCGAATCTTCGTGTTCATGATCAGCGCCAGACCCATGCCGATCGTGAAATGGAAAATCACATTCGTCACGGTCCAGAGCACGGTTCTCCCCAGCAGAACCGGGAATGTCGAGTCCGCCGTGCGCAGCAGGCGTCCCCATCCGAGGATCTCGCCATCACGGACTCGGAAGAAGACATCGGTGAAGTTCTGAATGGCGTAGTCGAGCCCATACAGATGGTCGAGTTCGCATTCGCCTAAAGCCACGGGGCTGTAACAAGAAAAGGTGCTGCGCTTGAGGTCAGAAAATGACAGCAACACGTTGAAAATCAGGGGGTAGACCATGAACAGCGTAATTGCGATGATCGCGGGCGCAAGCAGCGTGAAGGGCAGTGCGTGCCTGGTCTTCACCACTCTGGCCAGGAACAAATACATTCCCACCTCGAGGGCGATGATGCCGCCAACAATTGCAATAATTAAGGGCAGTAATTGACCGAGCGTGCTGAGAATGACGTCGCCAGATAGACCGCTGAACTCCATGAGCACATCTCCTAAAGCGCACAGGGCGAGGTCGTCTGACCCCACCCTGTGCGTCTTCACGTGAACGGAATGAACTTAGCCTTCGAGGCATTCCTCAGCGGCGATCTGCGCTTCCATGGCAGCATCTTCAGCCGTCATGCTGTTGCTCATCACACCTTCCAGGTTCGGGCGCACGCTGTCCCACATGCAGCGCAGTGTCGGATCAGCGGGCATGCCGACACCGGTCTGAAGCGCTTCGTTGGAAGCGGCCAGGATCGGGTCAACTTCCGGATCGACCTGGACTTCGAGGATAGCCGGCAGGCGGCTGGTTCCGATGGCATACGCTTCGACTGCGGCCGGGTCGGAGGTCAGCCATGTCACAAAGCTGACCGCGGCATCCAGATTGGCGCCTTCGGTCGTGACAGGAATGCTGATGAACTTGCCGGCGGTGAACGGCTTCGGACGCTCGCCATTCGGCAGAGCCGGCCACGGCGCGATGCCGAGGTTGTCGGCGCCGAGTGCCGGCGAAACTTCCGTGTTCAGGTAATCAGCAATCGCCCAGTCCCCCATGAGAATCATGGCGGTGGCGCCTTCTTTGAAGAGGTCGTTAGTGCAGTTGTAGTCGCATTCAGACGGAACAACTTCTTCGACGAACTTCAGATCCTGAACGAACTGGTAGGCATTCACCCACGCTTCGCTGTCCAGAACCATGCTGCCATCGTCTGCGTAGGTCGTGCCGCCAAAGCCGTGCACGAAGGGCAGGAACCAGAATGGCTCGTTGAGGTTGTAGGCGAAACCCTGTACCTCAGGGTTGGCTTCTTCGACCGCAGCAGCGGCGGCGATCAGTTCTTCCCAGGTCTGAGGAGCTTCGGCGACCAGGCTCTTGTTGTACATCAACATCAGGTGGTTGCCGGCGTTGGTCGGCACGCCATAGGTCATGCCGCCGATCTGCGCCGCGCCGATGTTGTACGGATACATAGCCATATCGATCAGATCATCAAGCGGCAGAAGCAGACCGGCATCCTCGAACACGCCGATGGCGTCGTTGGGTCCGAGAACCAGGTCCGGCAAGCCTGAACCCGCCAGGCCGGCAGTCAGAATGTCGTTGCGAAGGACTTCGGTTTCCTTATCGACAATTTCAAGGGTCGAGCCGGGGGCATTGGCGTCAGCCCAGGCTGCAAACTGTTCGGCGAGTACGAGGTTGTTGGCGTCACCATCCTGGCTCCAGATCACCAGATTGACGGCTTCCTGCGCGGATATGGCACTGAAAGAGCCAATCGCGAGGACGACCAGCATGACGAGAACAAAGAACTTACGGTTCATGAAACGCTTCCTCCTTCAAGGACGGGTGTAATGGTGCATTTGCGGTATGGCGGTTGACACAGTGATCCTCAGTCGGACAAATCGCCTCCTATCGCAAACTGAGCAGCAGGTTCTCGTGCGAACGAATAACAATGGAGGTTGTCGAGGAAATTCTCGGCACGTCCATCCTGCTCGAAGAGTTGTTCTCGACGTTTCCGCCTGCGCAGAAGTGTCGAGGGGTGCAGACGGCTTGGCTGCCGGTGAGAACCATCAAGACGCGCTTTTGCAGGCCTTGTAGACACTGATTAGTTGGCCCCGCAAGATTGGCGCACGATGAATTTGCCTTCGATGGTGACCGACTCCGTCATTTCTCCAGCGATCTGTTTCATCAGGGTCTCGACCAGCAGCGCCGCGCCGGTGGACTGGACTTCCTGGCTGACAGTCGTCAGCGGCGTGCCAAAATGCATCGCCAGGCTGATATTGTCGAACCCGACCACCGCGACATCCTGCGGAACCCTGCGCCCCGCCTGCCTCAGCGCATCGATGGCGGCCAGCGCGACCACATCGCCATAGGCGGCAAAAACGGCATCCACGTCCGGCGCCTGCGCCATGAGACGCATGGTCGCCACGTAGCCTGACGCGGTATCTGTTGTGGCGGTCGTCACCAAAGCCCGATCAAACGGAATTTGCGCGGCTCGCAAGGCCTCTCGATAGCCCACATAACGCAGGTAGGATTCGGTATTGTTGTTGCCAAAGGTGCCCACAATTAACCCGATGCGACGGCGGCCCAGCGCGATCAGATGCTCCACTGCCTGACGACCCAACCGGGCGTTATCGACGCCGACGGTACTGTAATGCTGATTTTGCAGGCACGGACCCCATACCACCAGCGGAAGATCGCCCGGAAGTTCATTCAGAAAACGAGGATCTATCCCGTGCCCCAACTGTAAGTACCCGTCCACCAGCCCTGAATTCCAGTACTGAACGTCAATTCGCTTCTCATGAAGGAGCAGCAGGTTGTACTCATGCTGCCGCAGGGCCAGTCCCACCGAGCCAAGAAACTCAAGCACAAAGGGGTTGGCAAACGTCTCGACATCGTTCGCCTCGATGGGCAGCACAATCGCTGCCACGTTGCTCTTTTTTGAGGCGAAGGTTCCGCGCGCCGAGGTGTGTTTGATAGTTGTACTGCAACGCAATGGATTTGATTCGTCGCTTGACTCGCTCGCTGATCTGCGGACTATCCGTGAGTGCTCGTGAAACGGTCGAAGTCGAAACACCGGCAAGTCTGGCGATATCCGCCAACGTAGTCTTTGTGTTTGGCATTAATCATGTCTTATGGGCGCAATCGATTGCGTTTCCGCAAAGGTAGCGCGAAACGATCGAGGAGTCAAGCAAACTGTCAGATCTCACAAACCTGTTGCGAAACAGACGCGTCAAGCGTAATGACGGTACTCACTGTATTCTTCAGAATTCGTGGCCTGGAGTCCGGGTTCCGCCGCACAGGCAAGGCGATTGCATACCACTCAGGTGACATCATGACTTTGGGATCAAACATCACATTCGGATCTGTATCCTGTGTCTCGGTATGCGCCGGCCGTGGAAAGTTCCGCGCCGAGGCATTCTTCGCCAATGCGCCTGCGCAGGATCTCATTCAAGCACTGGACGCTGCGCATCTGCCCCACGGCAAGCTGGACACGCCTTTTCACTGCCTGCTGGTCAGAATTCAGGGGCAAAACATCCTGTTCGACACGGGTATGTCCGGTGAAGATCTGCTTGAGGCGCTGAGCGAGGCCGACATCGATGCGCGCGAGATCGGGATTGTCGTTCTCTCACATGGCCACCTCGATCACATTGGCGGTTCGATCCTCCGATCAGACGCGCCGACGCTGCCGAATGCGCGCTACTACCTTTCCGAAACAGACTGGCAGCATTATTGCCGCGTTCAGACGCGAACAGGTCACGTTCTGAAAACACTCGGGAGCCTGGTCGAGCGCTTTGAGCCGCCGATTGACCTCGCGCCTGGCATTCGCCTTCTGGCAGCGCCTGGCCACACAGCGGGGCAGATCATCGGCGAGATCAGTACGGGTGACCACACCCTTATTTATACTGCGGACGTGATCGCGCACCCGCTACACATCACACACCCGGAATGGCATATCGTCAGCGACGAGGATCCGGCCCAATCCACGTTGACTCGTCACCGACTTCTCGCACACGCTGCCGATACCGGATGCCTCCTCCACGTCTACCACTTCCAAGACCCGCAATGCAGAATCGGGCATACGAGGGCAGAATACCACCTTCTGGGATAAACAAATTCTCATCGTCTCGACCGAAAAATAAGAGAAGGGGCGCCCCACCCAAGCGGAGCGCCCCTTCTCAGTATTGTGCGGAGAGGGCGGGATTCGAACCCGCGAGGGTGTTACCCCTACTCGCTTTCCAAGCGAGCGCACTAGGCCACTATGCGACCTCTCCAATGGCCTGGCTGCATCACCACAACGGAGACGCATTATATCAAGCGTCTGGCATCGTGACTACGCTGAGTTGCCGCCTGTTTGGGCTGACAGCCGCTTAGCCCGTTGGTTCGCCCGCCTCGATGAAGCCATGCCGCTTGAGCCAGTCCTCAAGCTGATCCATGGAGGGTTCCGTGATCATCGACCCCCGGTCGATGCCGCGTGGGCTCTCGCCCTTCGCCAGCGGCGCCGGCGCCTCATAGGGCAGCAGATCGCCGTTTGACGCGACGACGAGAGTCGGGACTGAGAGGAAGCCTGTCCAATCCAGCACACGCTGCTTTGCTTCCGGATCGCGATCGATCAGGAGTTCATGGTAGGTCAGTGCATAATCCTTCAGCACCCGTTTGGCCACTGTAATGAAGGGACAACCGAACGAACGGGAGTACATCACCAGGCTCTTCTCAGACATGTCTTCTTTCACCTACTCCTCGGCAAACCATAGTGCAGCAGTACAGACAGGATAGACAGGGAGAACATCACTCAAGAGCACTCGGCTGGAGGAAACACAGAATGCCATCGCTGATGGCCCCAGCCATCAGATCCGGTTGGCTGGTCAGCAACTCACGATCGCCACGCAGGAATCCGAGTTCAATGATCGCTGCCGGCGTGAACGAGTGGATCTCGCTGAACGTGTGATACTCCGTCATATCACGCGTCAGCTCCATCCGGCGTTCGAGCTGTGTCGATTCCGCATAGTAGCGCGCGACACAGTCCACCAACTGCGTGTCATTGGCGCGCGCAGAAATCCGCGCCGCAGGATACGAAATCATGAAGCCCGAAACCCGTTCGCCGAAGTCCTGGCAGGTGTTGGCATGTATGGACACCAGCGCATCCGCCTGATAGCCCGTCAGGCGAGGATCGAACTCGTCGAGCAGATCGACCGTATAGCCCCGGCTCTGGAGAAAAATCACCACGCGCTGCGCTACGGACAGATTGATTTCTGCCTCCGTCAACCCATCCGGGCAGACCGCACCCGGATCGTTCTCCGGTCCGCGATGCCCGGACACGATGCCGATGCGCCGAAGCCAGTTCGGCGTCTCGACGGCCGTCGGCGCAGCAGTAGCCGCTTCTGTGGCGATCGCGGCGCTCAGTCCGCGTCGAACGTTGGTGGCGATGAAGTCGTTTGGCGTCGCCCAGGTGAAGATCGTCGCCGCCAGCACGGCCGCGGTGAGCGCAATGATCACCGATCGCAGACAGCCACCCAACGCCGTAGTCTGCGGCCGCCTGGATGCAGCAGCCCGCCGTCGCTCGCGGGGCAATCTTGGTGGAGGATCATCATCGCCACCGCCACCCTCGTCGTCATTGCCCGCCGGCGGTGGCACTGCCGGTGGGGTCGACGCGTACTGCACGAAAGATGCAGACTCCGGCGCGCCGTCCGAGGGGTCGGCTTCATGTGCCGCGCGGGCCGCTGCCTGTCGCATTATCTCCATGAAAGTCACGCTTGCCGAGACTTCATCCTCCGCGTTGGCGTGTCTCTCATCACGCCAGGACTTGGACTCGGCATCATTATCGAAGGTATTCTGATCAGGCATCCTACCCCACCGCCTTTTCACCGCGCCGCCAGTGATGCGTCGCGGCAACGGCTGCGACGTCGCCCAGCTTCAGGTATTGCGCAGCGTTATGCATCGCGCAGCATTATGCACCAGGCGCCTCAGCTTCGCCAACGACCTCGTACACCCGCGCCCCCTGCTCATCGAAAACGAGCGACAGGTATGGCGCTTCGGTCAGCGGCGACTCCGGCAGCGGAATGCCATCCAGCGGCGGACGCCAACGGAACATACCAGTGAGTGCCTCCGGCTCGGCAATCACCTGGGGAATGATCACGTAGTCGACCCCGGCCTCACGCAGCAGATCGGCATTCGCCATGCCGATAGGGTTCTCCCAGAACGGCAGCAGCGCCTGCTGCAACTGCTCGGCTTCCTCAGTCCCGTGGAAAAACGGCTGAGGACGGAAATAGACGCTCTCTCGCTCACTAATCACGGGCACCCAGTCCGCCTCATGCGGTCCGGGGTGATTCAGGATCAGCGCATCTTCCGGCGTGTTCTGGCGAATCCACTCCATCGCTGCAACATCGGCGTGAGAAGAAAATGCCCCAAAGAACCCCACCCGCCCCTTGCTGAATTCCAGCAGGCTCGACGACAGCGCCAGGCCCACCAGCGCGAGCGCGATGGCCCCGATCAGCATCGCGGGGGCAAAACGATGCAGCGCCATGCCCAGGCGCTTCTCCGCCAGCCGGTCCCAGAGCCAGAGCAAGCCCATACCGCCGAGGATGGTGTACGGGATGATCGGCCCATGCCACGCCAGGCTAAAGGGATAATCGTAGCGGAACAGCGGCTCCAGGAGACCACCAAAGAGCGATTCCAGGAGACCGGTCGTTGAGAAATCGAGAATCAGAAGCAGCCAGGCAACCGACAGAAGCGCCGACTGCTCACGCCGGCGCAGACCGATAATCGCGCCCAGGATGGCCAGCGGGACGATGACGATGCCATGGTAGTTGACCATGACCTGCCAGTAGGAAGCATCGCGCGTGAAGGGTGAGACGATGTCTCCGCCCAGCAGCGGCAGCACGCTGACCAGCCAGGGCGAGATCGCCAGCGCGGCCACGACCGGAATTCCGATCAGCAGGGTCAGCCAGGTGCGAACGTTTGGACGGTGCTCGCCCAGCCACATGGTCAGCATCCATCCGCCGATGCCCAGGCCGAGGATGATGGTCGTGTCAGGGTGGCTGATCACGGTCGCGCCGAGCATCAGTCCCGCGCCCACCACGTCCACGGACAGCCGCCGCTTCAGGTAGCGCAGCATGAAGGTGATGCACGCCTGAGCGAACACCAGCCCCAGCAGCGTGGTCATATGCGAGTCCATGTAGGCCAGGAACAGCGCCATTCCGCCGAGCATGGCCAGCGCCATGGCACGACCCAGGCGTTTATCGCGAATCTCGGATCCCATGTCGTAGGCGAGCCAGATATTGAGCAGCCCCAGCACCGCCGCGATCGCCATTTGAATAGTGTGCAGCCCCATGCCAAGCTGCGTACTGAGATACGCTGCTAGCGCCGCAAATCCCGGTGAGTAGAGATAGGTGATCTCCGGTTGAAAGGGCGCCAGCGAGGAAAAGTTCCCGCCGAGCTTGGCCATCAGCGCCAGATAACCGAATCCCTGTGCGTCGGTGTCGAGAGGAACCGGCAGAACAAGCGCCGGAATGACGAACACCGCCGCGGCCAGACCGAACAGCAGCAGGTCGCGACCGCTCGTCCACCCCTGGTCGGCGTCGAGCAGCACCTCGCCGCGATCCTCCGCCCGCTTCTGTCCGTAGGAGAGCGTGCCGAACAGAAAAATGCTAGTCACAATGGCGAACAGAAGATAGTCGATGACAAGCGTATCCCAGCCGAACAGGGAAGCCCAGAACACCGCACCGCCGATCACCAGTCCCAGCGCCAGGGCCGCCGCCAGACCAACGCGGGGCTGCTCCGTAGGAATGGCCGGAGCGAACATAGCGCCGGCTCCGACAATCACCGCGCCAAATACGAAGATCGCAAACAGGATCATGGCTTGTCCGAATGTGAGAAAAGACGCAATCAATGGGGATTAGTATAATACTTTGCGACGCTAAATAAATAGGGACGCGCCAGCGCTGGCGCGTCCCCACCTATTGATGAAGCAGCCGATTGAGGATCAGCTTTCGAGGTGCGCCCGCAGGAACCAGGCGATTTTCTCGTGATCCTGCATCAGTCCGATCAGGAAATCGTTGGTGCCCATGTCGCCAAGCTTGTCCGCCGTTTCGGCATCCTGGCGCAGCGCGCGAATGGTGCTTTCGTGGTCGGCCAGCAGGTTGCGAAGCATGCCTTCGGCAGACGGTCGCTCGCCTGGCGTCTCGGTCAGCGTGGCGTTGGCCGTCACTTCCTGAAGCGTACCGAACGCGAGTCCACCCAACTGGCGAACACGCTCGGCAATTTCATCCATGGCTTCTTCGAGCTGGTCGTACTGCTCCTCGAACATCTCGTGAAGCTCAGCGAAATGGATGCCGGTCACGTTCCAGTGGTAGTTACGACTTTTGAAGTAAAGGACGACCGTGTCGGACAGGCGCCGGTTCAGAATTTCACAGACTTTCTGGCGGGCGCTGTCGCTCAAGGCGATATCCGGGGTCAATAAGCGTTTGTCCTGGGTGCTTGCTTTGCCAGTCGCGCGGACGCCGCTGGCAGCACGTCGAGTGGTAGCCATTAATCGTTCTCCCTCTTTGACCATAGGCCACAATCGCGCATGTTAGCGCGAGTCACAAAGAATCGTCTAAATACTCATGACGAACTCATCGCGCGAGCGCGCCCCTGGGGGCGCTATAATTCTCTCAATAGTACCTTCCGCCAGATCAGGAGCCACCTCCAGATGACCCAATATGGCGTCGATCTTCCTGCTATTTTAGCGCACGAATTCGAACCTATCACTCACACATACACCGAGCGGGATGTCAGCCTGTATGCACTGGGCATTGGCGCACCCGCCGATCCGGTCGATCAGAAGGAACTGCAATTCGTCTACGAGCGCAGCGGAGAAGGCTTCAAGGTCTTCCCCACCTATGCGGTCATATTCCCGTCCAGGGTGATCGATCATCTGCTGACGGGCGAACTGCCCGGCCTGCGCTACAACCCGATGATGCTCCTGCATGGCGAGCAGCTTCTGGAGGTCTATTCCCCCCTGCCGACTGCCGGCACGATCACCTGCAAGCCGAAGGTCAGCGCCGTTTACGACAAGGGGTCCGGCGCGCTGGTGATCACCGATGTGCCCTGCTACGACGAGACCGGTTCGCTGATCGCCCTCAACCAGATGTCGATGTTCATCCGCGGCATCGGCGGCTTTGGTGGCGATCGCGGTCCCTCCAGCGCCGGTGCGGAACTACCAGCGCGCGAACCCGATGCCGTCATCCGCCAGCAGACCAGCCCCAACCAGGCGCTGATTTACCGGCTCAGCGGCGACATCAACCCGCTGCACGCCGACCCGATGATGGCGGCCTTCGGCAACTTCGACCGCCCCATTCTGCATGGTCTGAGCACGTTCGGCTTCTCCGCACGTCACGTGGTCAGGGCCTTTGCCGAGAACGACATCTCGCGCTTCAGGGCCATCAAGGCGCGCTTTGTGAAGCACGTCTTCCCCGGCGAGACGCTGATCACAGAAATGTGGCGTGAAAGCGAGACGCGCATTCAGTTCCAGACGCGGGTCGCCGAGCGCGATGCCATCGCCATCAGCAGCGCCTACGTGGATTTATCCTGATGCTCGATTCGCCAGGGGGTCCGTAGGCGCAACTCGGCGGGTCGCCCTGATTGAGCCATCCGCGATCAGCCGCCCGCGCTACGCCGGTTCGGCACTCTCGCCCGACAGTTTTTCGGCCTGATCGCGGGTGATCAACTCGTCGATGAACTGGTCGATGTCGCCTTCCATGACCACCGGAAGGTTATACGACGTGACGTTGATGCGGTGGTCGGTCACGCGGTTCTGCGGGTAGTTGTAGGTGCGGATCTTCTCCGAACGCTCGCCCGTCCCGACCTGGTCGCGCCGCTCGCCATCGAGCTGGTTACGCTGCTTCTGGATTTCGATCTCGAACAGCTTGGCGCGCAGAATCGCCATGGCGCGTTCTTCGTTCTGCTTCTGGCTGCGCTCGTCCTGCACGGCCACGACGATGCCGGATGGCGCGTGCGTCAGGCGGATGGCCGTCTCGTTCTTCTGGACGTTCTGGCCGCCGGCGCCCCCCGCGCGGAACGTGTCGCGGCGGATATCATTCATGTTGATACTGACGTCGACTTCGTCCACTTCTGCCAGAACTGCCACCGTAACCGTACTGGTGTGGACGCGTCCCTGACTCTCTGTCTCCGGCACGCGCTGCACGCGGTGCACCCCGCCCTCATACTTCAGGCGGCTGTAGGCGCCCTTACCCTTGACCTCGAAGCGGATTTCCTTGTAGCCGTGAATGCCAGTCTCGCTGCTGTCAATCACCTCGGTCTTCCAGCCGCGCTGCTGAGCATAGTAGCTGTACATGCGGAAGAGATCGGCCGCGAACAGGCCGGCTTCATCACCGCCGGCTCCGGCACGGATTTCCATAATCACGCTTTTGTCGTCGCGCGGGTCCTTAGGCAGCAGCATGATCTTCAACTGCGCCTCCATTGCCGTGATGCTCTCTTCCAGACGGGCGACCTCATCCTGCGCCATTTCGCGCAGATCGGAGTCTTTCTCCGTCTCCAGCATCGAGCGCGCGCCGTCGAGTTCCTCGCGATCAGTGCGATAGCGCTGGAAGGTCTCGACAATCTCGGCGAGGTTCGCCCGTTCCTTATTGTATTCGCCGATCTGCTCGTAGTCGTTCATGATCGCCGGGTCCGCCATCAGGCGTTCCAACTCGTTGTAGCGCGCTTCAATCGACGCCAGTTTGTCGAACATGCCATTTATCTCGTTTTGAATAAGCCCAGGGTTACGCTGCGGTGAAGAATTCCGCGACAGACACCGAACCCATCAGCGGCGACTCGAACGTCTGATTGTCCTGAAACAGGTCCAGCATCGCCAGCCTGCCATCGCCTGCAACCCACACCTCGACCAGCCGGTCCCGCGGATCAATAAGCCAGTACTCACGCACGCCATGCGCCTCATACAGTCGCAGCTTCGTCCGCCGATCGTGCAGGATGCGGCCCGGCGATAGCACCTCCACCACCAGATCCGGCGCGCCGCGCAGCCGTTTGCCCGCGTCCGGAATGCAGCGCGAGCCTTCCGGCGCGATCCACAAGGCGTCGGGCTGCACGACGTTGCTATCGTCAAGGACAACATCCGTCGGAGCTATGTAGACCACCCCGCCCCGCCATCGTCTCAGGATTCGAAGAAGCGCCGCAATGTTCCCCACGATCTGCTGATGCTCCAGATCCGGCGCGCCTGCCCGCACAATGTGACCCTCAATCAACTCTGTCGGCAGCATGGTTTCGGGCAGCGCCAGATACGCTTCCAGGGTCACCGGGGCGCGCACTTGTGAGGTCATCGCCAAGTCCTCGACTCTTCACCTGCCTGTATTATGCCACAGTGGATCAATGCCTCGGCACATCAGGCCGAGATGCCGAAGGCCTCTTCCAGCGCCCGCTTCATCGCCTCGACCGGCGCCGGCTGCCCCGTCCACATCTCGTAGCCGATCGCCCCCTGGTAGACCAGCATCGGCAGGCCGGTGATCGTGCGCATGCCGCGCGCCTGGGCGGCCCTGATCAGCGGCGTCACCGGCGGGTTCGGGATCACGTCACAGACCACCAGGTCGCTCCGTGCACCATCCAGCGACACATCGGGCATGGCATCGACATCCGGGTACAGACCGATCGACGTCGAATTGACCAGAATATCGACATCGGAGCCGACGCCCACCGTGCTCACCCACTGGTGGAAGCCCGCCCGCGCCCCGACTTTCTCGTTCAGGTGCTGGACCAGCGCTTCGCCGCGCCAACCACTCCGGTTGACTACTGTGATTGGCCCGCAGCCGGCCAGCGCCAGCTCGACGGTGATCGCCCGCGCCGCGCCGCCCGCCCCCAGCACCACCACCCGCGCGCCCTTCGGGTCCATCACTTCGCGCAGGCCGCGCATGAAGCCCTTGCCGTCGGTGTTCTCGCCGATCCAGCGATCGCCTTCCCGGCGCACCGTGTTGACCGCGCCGATCAGCGCGGCGTCCGGGGCGACGGCGTCGAGCAGCGGAATGACCGCCACCTTGTGCGGGATGGTGCAGTTGAAGCCCATGAAGCCGAGCGCCTTGGTGCCCTTCACCGCATCCGGCAGCGCCTCGGCCGTTACTTCGAGTGGATTGTACGCGGGCTCACCCGCCGGGACAAGCACCGCAGGGGAGGCCCGACGGGTCTCCCTCCCAACCCACCCGCACCACCTTGCCGCCGCCGCAGAACGCACTGGCGGCCGAACCGACTTCCAGTCCGTTTCCTGATCGTTCCTGAGTAGCCAGACATTACCAATGTCGGGCGCCAGAGTCCAGAATCCAGAGATCAGAAAACGCAAGCGCAGTGACGCTTTTCTTCGCTTCGCTCACGAAGGGCGGGCACACCGAAAACCGAAGTCGTCGAACCAGCCGTCGGGATTGTCCCAGCCACGATTCGCAGCACGCAGGGTATCAGTCGTATAGTACCACGAGCCACCCCGCAGCACGCGACGAACATCTGTCCAGTTGCCTGTATATGCCTCACGATCTTCTTGACTATCGTACGGCACATACAGCGAACTGACCCATTCCCAGACGTTACCGCTCATATCCAGCGCGCCCACCCACGAAGCCCCCGCGGGGATGCTGCCAACCTCGGCAGTACCCTGTGAAAAACCGCGGTTCGACACGACGAGGTTCTCATTCCAGGTATCACCCCAGGTATAACTTATCCCATCCGGGCCGCGCGCCGCATACTCCCATTCGGCCTCGGCGGGCAGACGCGTCCCACGCAGGGCACAGAAATCATTCGCCTCGAACCAGGTGATACTCTCACGCGGACGGTTGTCCTCGGTCCAGATCGACTCGCGCCCGGCGACGCCGCCGAAGGCCGCGAACTGGGCATTGGTCACCTCGTATCGGTCGATCCAGAACGGCGCGTCGAAGCACTGCTCATGAACTGGTTTTTCGTCTTCATCCCCATCATTGCTGCCCATCATAAAGCAGCCCGCCGGCACAAGCACCATCTCCACGCCGTCGAATGTCTCGACGCGCGGTGTCCAGTCGTCATTGCGTGTGACCGGGACCCACCCAGTCGGCACGGCCGCTCGCGAATTCAACGCGCCGTGCAGCGCAATGGTGACCGCAGCGGCCACGAGGGCCAGTCTCCACCACGGACGGCGTGCCACGAAAGGGGCGGTCAGCGCTTCGTCCTGGCGACGATTACAGGTGAACAGGCGGGAACGAGCCATGCAGCCTCAACGGATGACGCGATAAGCGCAGGAGCACAAGAATTATGACGAAGAACTGTCGCACCGGCAAACGGTAGGCGGCGCGCCACCGTTGACGACTTCCCCCCGCAAAACGTACAATCCCGCCGTTTCTACCACAGAGAGAAAGACGCTATGGCAACCAAAGGACGCATCCTCACCGGCGACCGCCCCACAGGCCGGATGCACCTGGGGCACTACGTGGGGTCCATGCACAACCGCATCCGCCTGCAGGACGAGTACGATTGCATGTTCATCGTGGCCGACGTGCATACGCTGACCACCCGCCCCGAACGCGAATCCATCCTCCAGATCGGGACGAACATCCACGAGATGGTGCTCGACTATCTGAGCGTCGGCATCGACCCGGAGAAAGCCATCATTTTCGTCCAGTCGGGGGTGCCAGAGACGTACGAACTGAACCTGATCTTCGAAATGATGGTCAGCGTCGCCCGACTGGAGCGCATCCCCAGCCTCAAGGACATGGCCAGCGCCGCCAACCTGGACTCCATGCCCTTCGGTCTGCTCGGCTACCCCGTCCTGCAGGCCGCCGACATCCTGCTGCCCCGCGCCAACCTGGTGCCCGTCGGCAAGGACAACGAATCCCACGTCGAGGTCACCCGCGAGATCGCCCGCCGCTTCAACGGCCTGTACGGCGAAGTCTTCCCGGTGCCCGACGTCATGGTCGGCGACGTACCCTCGCTGATCGGCACCGACGGCCAGGCCAAGATGAGCAAGTCGCTCAACAACGCCATCTTCCTCAGCGACGACGCCAAGACCGTCACCGAGAAGGTGCGCGGCATGTTCACCGATCCCAACCGCATCCGCGCCGACATCCCCGGCCGCGTCGAGGGCAACCCGGTCTTCATCTACCACGACGCCTTCAACCCGAACGTGGACGAAGTCAACGACCTCAAGGAGCGTTACCTCGTAGGCAAGGTGGGCGACGTCGAGGTCAAGAAAAAGCTGTCCGCCGCCATCAACAATTTCCTGGAGCCGATGCGCGAACGCCGCGCGGCGTACGAAGCGCAGCCGTCGCTGGTCGAGGACATCCTCGTCGCCGGCACCGACAAGGCGCGGGTCATTGCCGTCGAAACTATGCGTATGGTCCGCGACGCTATGGGCCTGTATCGCCTGCCACGCTAACGAACGTCACTTGCGCCGGGCAGTGATGCGGGTGGAAAACTCGTCCTGGACGGCCAGTCGCTGAAGCAGATCGGTCAGGTTTCGCTCGACGCGCGTGCGCGTGTCGGGGGTGAGGTTCATTCGCATCTCGTAGGCGTCTTCCCCATCGTTGTGGTAGTAGCGGGGTTTGACGCCTCGGGTTTCGAAGCCGAACTTGGTGTACAGATTCTGGGCGACCTTGTTGCTGACGCGCACCTCAAGGACGACGTACGCGGCCTGCAATCGCGCGGAGCGGACGCACATGCTGGCCAGCAGCAGCTCGCCATAGCCGTGCCCGCGGAAGCGGGGATGCACCGCGATCGTGCTGATGTGCGCCTCGTTGGCAATGTGCCACAGCCCGCCATAACCTACCACGACCGAGGGCGCCGGCGCCCGACCGACGATTGTGCGCAGCAGCCGTCCCCACCCGGAGCTTCCGGACGATGGCCGCTCGGCCTCTTCCAGCACGACCATGTGGCTGTAGCTCGATTCGGCCACCTCGAACTGGTAGACCTGAGCCGACCAGGCAGGGATGAAAGAAATGTGATCGATGGCCACCACTTCGGGGATGTCGGACAGCCGCATGTGGCGCAGGGCAAGGGTCATGCGGGCGAGTCTTTCGTCTGGATGTAGACAGGCGCCACACTCTCCGGCGGGAAGGCCTCCGCGCCCTCTTCGCGCAGGCGTCGCCAGCCGATCTCAGCCAGCGCCCCGGCCCGGCGCAGACGAACTGTCGCCGGAAGGACCTGAAGGGTCGCCCCTTCCGCGATCGCCGCGTCCAGACGTTCGCGGCCGGCGGCATCGACCTCGCCGGTGATCGTGGCCACGCCGTCGATACTGGCGATCAGCTCATCCCAGGTCATGTTTTCGGCATCGCCGCGGGCTTTCCATTCGCCTTTGCGCCACTGGTAGCGCGCCACGCTGATGCGCGATCGCCCGGCCTGCAAGGTGACGATCAGCGCGCCGCTGCACTGGGGGGTGGCAGTCGCAACGATGTCGAGGGTGGACACACCGATCAGCGGCAGTCCCGCCGCCCCGGCCACGCCTTTGGCGAAGCCCATCCCCACACGCAGGCCGGTGTACGAGCCGGGTCCGGCGGCCACCACCACCGCGGTCAGGGCGTCCAGCGGCGTCCTGCTGTCTTTCAATATGGCACGCACCGCCGGGGGAATCTGGCGGGTGTGCTGATTTGGAGAATGCCAGGTGTGCTCCGCGACGATCTGGTCGCCGTTATGGAGCGCGATGCTCACCATCTGTGTCGCAGTATCGAGTGCCAGCAGCATCATCATGGGTCACGTTCGTTTGGTGCCGAGCGCATCCCCGCGAAAAGCCTCCAGCAGCGCTTCGTAGCGCGAGCCAGTCGGCATAAACAGCAGGTTGCGGCGGGTGGCTTCGAAAAGGCGCAGTTCAATCCACAGGCGCTCTGTGGGCAGCAGGGGGACAATTCGTTCCGGCCATTCGATCATGACCAGCGCAGAACCGTCGAAGATTGCATCCAGCCCCAGCGTTTCGGCGTCATGCTCGTCCGCGAGGCGGTAACAGTCGAGATGGATCAGCCGCTCGTCGTCCGTGTCACGCTGGTATTCGTGAACGAGATTGTAAGTCGGGCTGTTGACGACTGAGTTCGCACCCCAACCCGCGCCAATGCCCGCCGCGAAGGCCGTCTTGCCCGCTCCCATTTCGCCCGAGAGACAGACGACGTCACCGGGCCGCAGCAGCGTCCCCAGACGAACGCCCAGGCGGCGCGTCTGTTCGGCACTGTGGCTGATCAGGTCCAGTTCGTCCTGGCGCAAAATCGGCAAGAGGTCGCACCTTTCGGTCAGAGGTCCCGTGATTATACCACGGACACGGACGCGTTTATGGCGTAAACGCGCATTTCGAGCGGACTATCGAGGCTCATCCGTGGCACCTGTGCAACTGCATATGGTTTTCTAACATCGGTGTGCTAAAACTCTGCGCAGAGCAACGAAGCAGCAAGAGGGTTCTACGACAATGAGCGAGCAGTTTGCATTCAAGGCAGAAATTCAGCAGCTTCTCAATATTCTGATTCATTCGCTGTATACCGACCGCGAGATCTTCCTTCGAGAACTCATTTCCAACGCGTCCGACGCGCTCAACCGCGCCCAGTTCGAGTCCCTGACCAACGCCAATATGGTCGATGCCGGTGTCGAGCCACGCATCCATCTCAAAGCCGACAGCGATGCCGGCACCCTGACCATCAGCGATACGGGCATCGGCATGACCCACGACGATCTGGTCGACAACCTCGGCGTGATCGCGCACAGCGGCGCCAAATCGTTCATCGAGATGCTCAAGGCCAGCCAGAACAGCAGCGGCGCCGCCATCCAGGAGCTGATCGGACAGTTCGGCGTCGGCTTCTACAGCGTCTTCATGGTCGCCGACAAAGTGCGCGTGGTCACGCGTTCCGCCCGGCAGGACGATCAGGCCTGGGTGTGGGAATCGACCGGCGGCGATACGTTCACCATCGAACCCGGCGAGCGCGCGGGCCGCGGCACCGACGTGATTGTACACCTCAAGGAAGATGCCAAGGAGTTTTTGCAGGACCGGACACTGCGCGACATCGTCCGCCGGCACTCCAACTACATCACCTTCCCCATCACCATCGGCGACGATACCGCCCCGGCCAACAAGCAGACGGCCATCTGGCGTCAGGAGCCGAAAGAAGTCACAGAGGAGCAGTACAACGAGTTCTACAAGATGCACACCCTCGACTTCGAGGAACCGCTGCATCGCATCACCATGCGCGCCGACGTGCCCTTCCAGTTCTACGCCCTGCTCTACGTCCCGACCAATGCCGAGCGAACCATCCTCAGCCGGCGCAGCGAGCCGGGCCTGGCGCTGTATGCGCGCAAGGTGCTGATTCAGGAATACCACAAGGACCTGCTGCCGGAATACCTGGGATTCATTCAGGGTGTGGTGGACAGCGAAGACCTGCCGCTCAACGTCAGCCGCGAAAGCGTTCAGGCCAACCGGATCATGGCCAATCTGAAGAAGAGTCTCACCAACAAGGTCCTGAGCGAGCTGAAGCGTCTTTCGGAGAACAAGGCGGATGTCTATCAGAAGGTCTTCGGCCAGTTCGGCCGCCTGATCAAGCAGGGACTGGTGGCCAGCCCCGACGATCGCGATCAAATCTTGCCGCTGCTGCGCTTCCCGTCCACCCACTCCGCCGATCCCGAAGTCTGGACCTCTCTGGCGGACTACGTCAGCCGCATGGCGACCAACCAGATCGACATCTACTACGTTCTTGGAGATGATTTCCATAGCGCCAGCCGCAGCCCGCACCTCGACAGCTTCCGCAAGCGGGGTATCGAAGTGCTCTTCCTGGTCGACCCGGTCGATCCGTTCATGCTTATGGGCCTGAACGAGTTCGAGGGCCACACGCTGCGCAGCGCCGACGACGCGGACATCGATCTTCGCGGAATTGGCGAGGTCAAGGACGAGGAGCGGGACGAGGAGAAGCCGGAGCCGCTGCCTGAAGTCGAGTTCACCACCCTGCGCGACCGCTTTGCTCAGGTGCTCGGCGAACGTGTGACCGATGTGCGTGAGAGCAAATCGCTGGTGGACAGCCCTGCGCGTCTGGTCGGCTCTGGCAGCGCGCCGCAGCGCAATATGTACCGGATCAACCGCCTGATCAATCAGGATTACGACCTGCCGGTGAAGATGCTGGAACTCAATCCGCGCCACGCGCTCGTCCGCAACCTGTCGTCGATGCTGGCGCACGACGCGTCAAATCCGCTGATCGACGTGGTTGTGGAACAGGTTTTTGAGACAGCACTGCTTCAGGAGGGGCTGCACCCTGATCCGGCATCGATGGCCGACCGGCTGTACCAGCTCATGCGCGCCGCAACCGATCGTTCTGGCGACAACGGGTAGATAACCCGCTAGACGTTCTCTGAAGAACTGTCATTCGTGTTGGCACAGGAAAGAATGCGCGAGACCATTTCCTCGAGCGTGATTTCCTGTGCCAGCGCACGCGCGTCTTCGATCGCGCGCGGGCAAATCTGAATTTCAAGTTCCGCGAACATCATTTGAGCACGTTCGTCTGTGACGGCGCGCATGGGATAATGCAGCGCCAAAGCCAGGATCTCGGCAGCGCTGGTCATGTTATTCAGTTTTATGTCGATCTCGGCAATGTCGATCAAGATGTCGAGCACCTTGACCACCAACTCCAACTCCATTGCCGCCTCAAGTTCAGCGTATAGCGACTGCATAGTCATCACCTATGGAAGAGGATGATGCCCTATTCTATTACATAGCGGGGCAAGGTGGAAACACAACAGGGGGAATTTGCGAATCTTCTTATCTGATCGTGACGCGAAGAACAAACCCGTGGCGGTAAACGAACCGGCCCGGCATAAGCCGGGCCGGTTCCTTCGACAGTTGCGGTGACTAGAGGGTGTTGACGATGTTCGAGAAGATGTTGCCGATCGCGGGTCCAAGCAGCGCCAGGATGACGATAACGACAACGGCCACCAGAACGAGGATCAACGCATATTCGACGAGACCCTGGCCCTCTTCACGCGGCATGTAAATCATGAGAACTTCTCCCCAGATGAGCGAATAATCGCACCAGTCGATGAATTCATGCTACCACAGGATCATCTTCATGCAACGCGTTGAAACCGAAATTTTCGTGAAATCTGTAGTTTGCAGCGAAGTGTGAGGTGATACACAGCATAGACGAAATGCTAGCTTGTTATATCTCCAATGGAGTGTAGGATTGCATTTAATACCCTTTTCAGCAAAAGGATGGTCAATGAAGCGCGGTGGAGTTCTTGTGTTTCTCGCGGTGCTGTTCTGCTTTACGGCAGCGACGGCACAGGAATTGAGCTGTGAACCGCTCGTCGCGCGCGCCCTGGCATCCGTCGAAGACTCATGTTTCAGTGCAGGCCGCAACCAGGCGTGCTACGCATATGTAGACCTGAATGCAACTCCGCGGGAGGATGTCGAAGACTTCGAGTTCGACCAACAGGGAGATCTGGTCAACGTTGCTGACGTGCAGTCCATGCGGCTGAGCGCCCTGGACGTGGACGCTGATACTTGGGGAATCGCTTTGATGCGGTTGCAGGCCAACCTGCCCGACACCCTTCCCGGTCAGAACGTCACGTTCCTGATGTTTGGAGATGTCGAAATCGAGAATGCGGTGGAGCCAGGCGAGACCCTGGCCACTCTGGAGGTCACCTCCGGCGGAGGCATCAACGTGCGGACCGGCCCGTCTACCGACTACGCGATAGCGGGGTCCCTGGCAAGTAGTGAGGTCGCAGTCGCCAATGGTCGTAACGAGGACGGCTCTTGGGTGCGCATCCAGATTCCTGAAAGCGATTCGCTGGGTTGGGTGTTCACCGAGCTGGTCGCTCTCACAGGAGATGTCAGCACCCTATCGGTCGTCGATGCGGACGACCAGGCCGTTGCCTTTGCGCCCATGCAGGCCTTCTACTTCAGAACCGGGATCGCAGAGACCACCTGCGCTGATGCCCCTGCCGACGGCATCCTGATCCAGACTCCCGAAGGGGTCGGCACGATCTCGCTGCGCGCCAATGATGTCGACATTCAACTCGGCTCCACCGCCTTTTTGCAGGCCGAAGCAGGCAACGAGATGACCTTCAGCGTGGTGGAGGGTGCCGGCGCTGTGACAGCGGATGGCGTGACCGTCGAAGTACCGGCCGGGACACAGGTCGGCATTCCGCTCGATGAAAACCTGCGTGCTGTCGGCGCCCCCGCCGACCTGCGGCCATATGACGCGGATGAACTGGCAGAGTTGCCGGTCGAGGTGCTGCCAAGGGAAATTGCCATTGCCCCACCGCTTGATGCTCCGCCTGTAGTTGCCCAGCCGGGCGGCAGTTTTGGCGGCGCGCTGCCCGGCCTTGGTGGTGACCTGGGCGAATTCGCCGGCATGGATCTGGCCTTCTTCTGCCCCATCTTCGACCAGAGCATTGCCAGCGCCGGCATGACTCGCGACGAATACATCAACCTGATGGGCATGATGGTAGGCATGGTTCCGGCTGAGGATCAGGACGACTTCCAGGCCTTCCTCAATCTGCTGGCCAGTTGCCCCTGAGGTTTTTGTGTGAGGCTTAGCCCGGCTGGGCGGGTGGGTGTTCCAGAAGCTCGGAGAGGCGTTGTGCGGCGGAGTCCAGACTGGCCGGCAGCGCCTCTCTGAGTTTTGACACTGCATAGCGGTCGTTCAGATGGGTCGCGTGAAAAGTCAGCCAGCGGTGCGGGTCACCGCTCGTCATCAGGTGAGGGTACTCCTGCTGGACATGAAACAGCAGCGCCGCCACGATGAAGCGCATCGTTCTGGCACGTCCATCGATGCGAATGTTCACCGATTCGGCATCCACTCCGGCCCGCCGTGCCGCCGCGAGCAAATCGTTGGCTTGTCGTGAAATGTGCTTGCACCAGTCGGCCAGCTCAGGGTTTTGTGCACGCAGCGCGGCCTGGCGTGGGGTTTCTCCTCGAGCCGCAAGTTGAAGCGCCCGGCGAAACGCGCTGATGAAGCGCCCGAACGACCTCAACATGATTAGCGCCTTCGCAGCGTGCGGCGCAGGAACTCGAAACCTGCTCCGATCAGAATGACCACCTGCGTTCCCAGAGCAATGATCAGAAGCGTGGAGCGCGAGCTCTCCGATGAGCCGGTGTCCGCGCCGGTGAGCACAACCTCAGCGCTGCTCACCGTTGGCGCGGCGGCAACGAGCGTCGGTTCCTGCGCGGCCGTCGAAGCGGTCGTCGGTATCGGGGTCGGAATAGAGGGTCCTGATCCATTGGAAGCCACGATGGCCTCCGGCGTGAATACGACCGTCTGCTCAAGGTAAAACGCCGACAGACCGGTAGAGGCATCGGCCGGAGCCGGGGTGACCAGCGGCGGGGTGCGCGTCGGCAGCGTGAACGGCGTAATGGTCGGCGGAATGGCTGTCGGCACCGGCGTCTCGGTCGGCGGACGGTCGTCCGGCGTGGGAGTGAGGGTTCCGCCCTTGGGAGGCACCAGGAAGACCGAACCGGGAACGAGGTCGCGCACGTTGGTCAGATTGTTGGCCGCCATCATCAGCCCAAGATCATCCCAGGTGTAGCCGTAGATCAGTGCAATGTCGCCCAGCGTGTCGCCCGGCTGCACCAGGTGCTTGATGTTACCGTTTTCGTCGACGCCCATGAACGAGACGGGCGCGGCCTGGGCGGCCGCGGCTCGACCGGACTGCCCCCCACCGCTGGCATTCCCGCTGGAAGCTGCCGCCAGCGAGACGCCGCCTGGATTGCCAAAGACCAGCACGAACGCCGCGCCCCAGCTTCCGCGGGCCACGCCGACGCCGATTTCGGAATAGTTGGTGCTCACCAGACCGGCATAATGCACGCCGGAATTCATCCAGAAGATCCAGGCATCGCCAGAGCCCGCGTTAGTGCCGCCGTAGATGTTCTCGCTGACCTGTGCGGAAGGATAGCCCGCTGCGGCGGCGCGGGTGCGTGGTCCCGATCCATCCGGCCGGGTATGGCTGACCGAGCCACTGTCGACGATCCACTGCGCCTGGCTTTGCGCGGCGGCGCTCAGCGCGCCATTCAGGGCATAGCCCGGAACACCGACCGAAGCCCGCAGCGCGTTGACACGGCCAAACAGATCGGCAGTCTCCTGAGCTTGTCCAGGAACGACGCTGATGAGCAGCAGAATGAGAACAAAGCAGAGGTGGAGACTTCGCCGGTTCATAAAGCCATCAACTGAAAGCGGTCAAAGCGTTGACGAAACAGAGAGACCCGCCTAAACTCTTTTCGCTGAAACTGGCGCGCGGCTGAGGGAGAAGAAGCATATGCCGATGGTGGGAGTCGAACCCACATGCCCTTGCGAGCAATCGCTTTTGAGGCGATCGTGTCTGCCATTCCACCACATCGGCGCTAGGGTGAAAACGCATGATGAACTGCGCCCAAGAATGGTAAAAGCACCAGACAGGGTTGTCAATGGTAGGCAAGCCTGACGACGAGGCGCAGCTCGTCCGCGCGGCCCAGCGCGGTGACCTGGACGCCTTCAACACACTGGTGCTGCGCTACCAGGATTCTGCGTTTACGCTTGCCTATCGCCTGCTCAACGACCGCGCCGTCGCGGCGGATGTCGCGCAGGAGGCGATGATCACGGCCTTCCAGCGCTTGCGCAGCCTGCGTGGCGAAAACTTCCGCGCCTGGCTCCTGCGCATCGTCACCAACCGTTGCTACGACGAGATGCGTCGCCAGCGCCGCCGGCCCACGGTCTCACTCACTTCCGATGCCAGCGATGAAGACCTGCCTATCCCCGATCCGGGCCAGACACCCGAAGAAGTAGCTCAGCAGCGCGAACTGGAAGGCGCGATCCAACGCTGTATCGCGGCCCTCAATGCGGATCAGCGCCTTGTGCTGGTGCTGTGCGATGTGGAGGGCATGGAGTACCACGACATCGCCCAGTCGATCGGCGCCCAGATCGGAACGGTCAAGTCGCGCATCAGCCGGGCGCGATCCAGCGTCCGCGATTGTCTCAAGAAAGTCAGGGAACTTTTGCCGTCGTCTTATCGTCTGATCATTGACGGTGAAAATCGAACATCATGATCACACAAGACGACCTTGAACTGCTGAATGCCTATCTCGATGACGCGCTGAGCCCTGAAGAACGCGCGGTGGTCGATGCGCGTCTGGTTGCGGAGCCTGCCCTTCGGCAGGAGCTGGAGAGCCTGCGCGCCACGGCCGAACTTCTGCGCCGTCTGCCGACGCTGCGCTCTCCACGCGACCTCACGCTGACTCAGCAGATGGTTCGCACATCGCGCACCCTGCCATTTCCCGCGGTCACAGTCAGCCTGATCAGCGCCGCAGCCTCGATCGCGCTGATCGTCGTAGGCCTGGTTATGCTGCAATCCAGCGGGCAGTTTGCCACGGGCAGCCCTGTCTCCGATCAGGCAAGCGAGGCGAGTTTGACAGACGCCCTCTCGGTCGCCGGCCTGCCGACCTCGACTGTATTGCCCAGCGCCACCGTCCTGCCGACTTTAGCACTAGAGGCGTCGCTCGCTCTCCAGAACACCGTCGCGGCGGGGGCAGAGGCGCGCGGGGCCGAAACGGCATCGCCGCCGACCACAGCAATAGCGCAGCCGACACAGCCACCGGTCGCCAAAACCAGCTTGCCAGCCGCCGCGCTCCTTTTGACAGCAACACCGCTGCCTGGTCTGGCCGAGTCGGAGATGCGCGACACGAACTCGCCGCCTGTCGCTGGGATGCTTCTTGAATCGACCGTCACAGCGCTGGCCAATGCCATGGACTTTGCCGCGGAAGCGCCCGCAGCAATGGACTCTGCGACGTTCATGGCCGTGCCGTCCGCCCGGCCAGATGTCGGCGGCCCGCCAGGGGAAGCAGGGGCAGCAGCCGAAGAACTTGGCGACGCCGCAACGAGAGATGACGGCGTTGGGGCGGCAGCCCCTCAGATCGCTCAGGCGACGCTGCTTCCGACCAGTCCCCCGCTCGCGCAGGTGACCAGGAGCGCTCCAACGGCGACACCCCCGGCAACCCGTACGCTTGTCGCGACACCACCTGTCGAACCGAGCGCCACACCGGCCGCGCCAGTTGAACTGGAAGCCGACCGTGACGAAGCGGATGTCGCTCCCAGCCCAGACGGACGCCTGTTCATCGGGCTAGGCGTTCTGCTTGGATTTGTCGCAGTCTTCTTTGCGGTGTGGGCGCGGCGGCAGTGATCGCCGCGCCTAGCTTACTCGTGATGTCCGTTGAGCAGTGAGTGCTGGCGCATTTCGCTGCGGATGTCATAGACGTCGAAAGTCAGTTCCGGCAGGTGCAGCACGCCGTAGCTGTGCGACGTCGAGCGTGAATTGCTGAACGTGTAAAGCGAACCCGGGTTGATCACGCAGCCATGCCCGACGCGCGCGTACAGCGGCACGTGGGTGTGACCGGTGATCAGCACTTCGACATTGAGCGACTTCAACATCATATCCAGCAGCGTATCGGAGATGTGGTCTCGGTACAGGCCCCAGAGATTGTTGCCTGGTTTGCCATGACACATATAGACCATGCTGCCGTTCAGGCTGCCGCGCCAGTCCAGCGGCAAACCACGCAAATAGGATCGGTTCTCTGGCGAAAGCGAATAGCTTAGCTCGTCGTGATTCCCTCGCACGGTCGGAATCCCGCGCTCACGAATCAATGTCACCACCTCGTTGGGCAACGGACCGCGCCCGACAAGATCACCAGCACATAAGATGTGGTCGACCTTATGAACCTGGTCGAGACGGTCTAGAGCACTAACTAACGCTTGGAGATCGCCGTGAATGTCTGAGACAACGCCAACATTCATCCTGCGTTCCTAACGGGTGTACGAAAGTACCTCAATTATATCAGGATCAGGTCCGGGTTTGCCCGTCATTCCGATGGGGGACGGCAAAATAAAACCCTGGCAGAGCCGGCATAATGACGGTCCGCCAGGGGTAAATTGAGGGGAACAACTATTTGCCGAGGCGCTGCTTTACTTCGGCAGTGATGGCCGGGATGATCTGATACAAATCTCCAACCAGGCCATAACGCGCCATCTTGAAGATCGGCGCTTCCTTGTCCTTGTTGATAGCCACAATGATCTTGCTGGTGCGCATACCGGCCTGGTGCTGAATCGCACCGGAAATCCCGGCGGCGATGTACAGATCCGGCGCGACCACTTTGCCGGTCTGGCCGACCTGATGCGCATACGGAATGTAGCCGGCGTCCACCGCAGCGCGGCTGGCGCCAACCGCCGCACCGAGTGCATCGGCCAGCGGCTGGAGGATGTTGGTAAAGCCATCCTGCGCCTTCCAGATGGCCGCGTCGGCCACACCTGCCGGAGCTTCCTTCGGGTTGTTGGCCATGCCGCGTCCGCCAGAGACAATCACGGCCGCATCGGTCAGGTTGACCGTACCCAGCTCGGCCTCGAAGCTCTCGACCTTGCTGGCGATCTGATCCTCGCTCAGAGCCGGGGCGACTTGAGTGACCTTCGGGGAGGCGGCCGCGTTCGGTTCCAGCGCCTTGAAAGCGCGTGACCGTACAGTCAGGAACTGCGTATCGCCGCCGAGTATCTGAGAGTCACTCAGAACCTTGCCGGCATAGGCCGCACGTTCGGCCGTGATCAGGCCGTCGTCGCCCACATTGATGCTCAGCACGTCGCCCAGCATCGGGCTATCCGTGTCAGCGGCAGAAGCAGCCACCAGCTCACGTCCACGGCTCGTGGCCGCGGCCACGACGGCCTTGGCCCCACGCTCGCGTACGAGATTGGTCAGGACCGCGGCGTAGGCCTCCAGGCGATAGCTGTTCAGCGACGGATCGCTGCACACGACCACCTCGTCGGCGCCAAACTGCCCGGCTTCCGCGACCACGTTGTCGCCTGCGTCGCCGAGAATCAAACCGGCGACCGGCACACCGAACTTGTCCGCCAGCATGCGCGCAGCCGCCAGGGCCTCCAAGGTCGCCGGAATGGTTTTCCCGTTGCTTACTTCGACAAAGCAGATGACAGCGCTCACAGGACCTTCTCCTCGATCAGACGATCGACCAGCTTCTTCGCTTGTTCCTCGGGCGTACCCTCGATCAGCTCGAAGCGCGCGTCACGCGGCGGCAGATTCCTGTAGCCCGCGACCTTGGTACGGGCCGGCGGCGCGGCAACGCCCAAGTCGCCCAGCGTCCACACTGGGATAGCCGCCTTCGACGCCTTGCGGATGCCAATAAACGACGGATAGCGAGGCTCGTTGATATCCTTCAAAACGCTAATGACGACCGGCAGCTTGCTGGTCACCACCTGCTTGCCTTCTTCCAGCATGCGCTCCACCTTGACCGTCTTCGCCGCATAGTCGACCGCGACGATCCTGGACACGTAGCTGAGCAGGGTCCAACCCAACTTGCGGGCCGTCTGGGCAATATGCTGATCGGTGCCCACGTCGATGCTTTCCTTGCCGAACAGGACCACTTCGACATCGCCCACCTTCTTAACTGCGGCGGCCGCCGCGGTGGCATACGCCAGGGAGTCAGTCGGGTCAACGGCCGGGTCCTCGACGCGGGCGGCTTCATCCAGGCCCATGGCCAGGCTGTGCTTCAGGGCATCGTTGTGCAGCTCACCACCAATGGCAATCACGACGGCCTTGCCCGCGCCCGCCTTCGCCTGAAGAATGCCCTCCTCCAGCGCGTATTCGTCCCAGGGGTTGACTACCGTTGCGGCATCACCCCAGGAGACGCCACCACTGGCGTCGGCTTCGACTTTCGCCGCTGTGTCCGGCGTGCTTCGTGTAAATACAACGACTGACAAGGGGTGTCCTCCTGATGAATGCTCGTCTGTGAAAGAAAAGACGTTACCATTTCGCATGTTCTTCTAAGGCGATTGTAACGCATAGCAATGCACGAAAAAAGGGAGTAATCTAATCGCGATTCGATTATCTCCACCCTTTCGATCCCCGATTTGGCGGCTCTATACTGACAGCCTACAACCTCTATCAAAAACACATTTCGCTGGAACAGACCGACATGACGTCAGCCCTGAATATCGCCTCCTTTGTGCTCATCGCGGTGACCTATGTCGGTGTCGCCATAGGTTACATTCCCCGTTTGCGCATGAACCGCGCGACGATCGCGCTGGTCGGCGCAGCCGGTCTGGTCGCGCTCGGCGCGCTGAGCGAAGAGCAGGCGCTGGCTTCGATTGACCTGGGCACGCTGATCTTGCTCGGCGCGATGATGGTGCTCAACAACAACCTGCGCGCCTCCGGGTTCTTCGCCTACATCACCTTCCGCATCGTCCGCATGGCACGGACACCGGGCATGCTCCTGGCCGTGATCATTGTGGCGTCTGGCATCCTCTCGGCGATCTTTCTCAACGACACCATCTGCCTGATGATGACGCCCCTGGTGCTGGAGATCACGCTGCGCCTCAAACGTCAGCCGCTCCCCTATCTGATCGGGTTGGCCACGGCGACCAATGTCGGCTCGACCGCGACGATCACCGGCAACCCGCAGAACATCATCATCGGGCAGGCCAGCGGCATCCCCTACCTGACCTTTCTGCTCTATCTGGCGCCGGTAGCGCTGCTCGGCTTAGGGGTATGCTGGCTGGTGGTTCGATTGGTCTTTCGAAGCGAGTTTCGCCAGGAGTTCGCCGGCACCGCCGAGATCTTCACAGCACCAGTGACCTATTCGCCCCTGCTGCGCCGCTCGGTCGGCGTGGTCGTGATCCTGATGGTGGCATTCCTTGCCGGCCTGCCGACGATCACCTCGGCGGCGGTGGCCGCCGGCGCACTGCTCATCTCGCGCGTACGGCCTCAGAAACTGCTCTCTGGACTGGGAATTGCTGGTTTTCTTCGCTGGCTTGTTCGTCGTGACCGGTGCGGTCGAGTCGCTGGGGATCAGCGAGCGCTTCTTCGAGCTGCTGGCGCCGCTGCTCAACGGCGGGATCGCCGGGTTCAGCGTCGCCACAACCATGCTCAGCAACCTCGTCTCCAACGTGCCGGCCGTGCTTCTGATGCGCAGCGAGATCCCCGGCTTTGCCGATCCGCAGCGCATGTGGCTAGCGCTCGCCATGGCCTCGACGCTGGCCGGCAACCTGACTCTGCTTGGCTCGGCGGCGAATCTGATCGTCGCCGAAATCGCCGATCGGCGTGGGGTCGATCTCGACTTCATGACCTACCTGCGAGCCGGACTGGTGATCACCTTGCTTACGATCGCGATCGGCGTCGTCTGGCTGAGTGTGATCTAGTCAGCGAGACGCCGTCAGTAAAGAAGAAAGCGGCTCCGTGAACGAGCCGCTCTCTTAAGCGCCAGCCGATAGATCGCCAGCCTATAGGGTTCTATCCTGCGCCGCCATGTAATTGAGGACGAGCGCAGCGATGGCGCCAGGCACCCATCCCGCCAAGGTAAGCAGGAAGACGATCAGAACGGTGCCGCAGCCACGGTCGATAACCGCCAGCGGCGGGAAGACGATGCACAGTATTGCGCGGAGACATCCCATGATGTGTGCGGTTCCTTTCAGAACGCCGTCGTAAGGTTCTCACACAGCCTATTACGCAGGCGCCGCCGAAAAGTTGTCGTCTGAGCGATTCGTCCCTACCCTGTTTGCACGCGGATGAAGTCGGCAAGGGCTTCTGCGATCTGCTGCGCGCCCTCGTGCGTCGGGTGCAGGCCGTCGAACGACCAGGTATAGCCGCCGGCAGCTCGCGCTCCTTCGTAATCGTCCCAGCCCCGTTTCTCCCGCCCACCGATTGTCAGAATGTAGCCGATGTCCAGATCGGGCCGCTCGGCCACGCCGTCCGGGGGCAGCGCTTCCATCAGATCGAGCACCGGCACATTCAGCGGACGGGCGGCGTCTTTGGCCAGCGCGTTGTATTCGCTCAGCGCTGCGACGGTTGTCGGGCTATATTCGTTCGGTTCCAGCGCGACCCAGGTCAGTACGTGAGCGGCCTGCAGGCGCGTCAACAAATCGCGATAGCCCGCCTGGAAGGCCTCCGGCGAGACAAACGTCTCCGCAATGTCCTGTCCCTGACGGTAGTAGGAGCGCGTCTTCGGTTGACTATAGGAAATGGCATCATTGCCGCCAACCATGATCAGCACCGCGTCCGGCTCGTGCACCAGCACATCATCGTCCAGCCGGCGCAGCAAATTGATCACGGTGTTGCCGCCGACCCCAGCATTGACGAACTCATGCTCGGGCATCAGGCGGCGCAAAGCATCGACGTAGTTCCCGCCGTAGCCGCCCCAGGTCAGGCTGTCTCCCAGGCAGACGATCTTCACCCGTCAGTCCCCAACCGCCTGAACCTCGGCCTCGTTCTGCCAGAAGTCGGCATCATAGGCGGGCAGTTCACAGCGCAGCGGATGATCGGTGCGATTGCCAAAGGCGTAGTCGGCCTGCATCAGCGTGTGGATCTCGCTGGTGCCTTCGTAAATGACCGCGCCCTTGCTGTTGCGCAGGTAGCGTTCCACCGGGTACTCGTCGCTGAAGCCATAGGCGCCGTGGACCTGCACCGCTTCCAGTGCCGCCTGCACACTCTGATCGGTGGCATACCACTTGGCGACGCTCGTCTCGCGGGTGTTGCGAACGCCCTGGTTCTTCATCCAGCCGGCGCGCAGATAGAGCAGCCGGGCGGCGTCGTACCACTGCATCATGTTGCCGATCTTCTGCTTGATGAGCTGGTGTTCGGCGATCGGCTTGCCACCCGTCTTGCGTTCCTGAGCGTACTTGATGCTGTCCTCCATGCAGGCACGGATCAGGCCGGTCGCGCCGGCGGCCACGGTATAGCGTCCGTTGTCCAGCGAGGCCATGGCGATCTTGAAGCCCTCGCCCTCTGCGCCCAGGCGGTGTGACACCGGCACTTCGACATCCTGCATGGCGATCCAGCCCGTCGAGCCGGCGCGCACGCCTAGCTTGCCGTGGATATCGCCCGTCGTGACGCCGGGCATGTCGCTCTCCACGATGAAAGCGGTCATGCCGCGGTGACCGGCGGACGGATCTGTCTTGACGACGACCAGGAAGTTGTGTGCCTTGCTGGCCAGGCTGATCCACATCTTCTCGCCGTTCAGGATGTATTTGTCGCCAACGCGGCGGGCCGTCGAGGTCATACCGATGACATCACTGCCAACGCCTGGCTCGGTCAGGCCGAAGCCGGCGTACTTCTCACCGCGCGACTGTGGCGCCAGGAAGCGCAGCTTCTGCTCCTCCGTGCCCCACTGCAAGATCGACAGACTGTTCAGGCCCATATGGACGGACATGACGACGCGCAGCGTGGTATCCGCACGCTCCAGCTCTTCGCAGACCAGCCCGAGTGTGATGTAGTCGAATCCCTGACCGCCGTAGCGCACCGGGATGCTGATGCCGAGGATGCCCAGTTCCGCCATACGCGGCAGAAAGGCAGGGTTCATTTCCTGCCTGCGATCCCACTCGCCGATGACCGGGATAACCTCCTTCGCGGCGAAATCGCGCACCATCTTCTGTGCTTGCAGGTGTTCTTCATTCAGTGCAAAGTCCATGAGAATCTTCCTACCAACGACCGCAAATCTTTGGCCGAGATTATAACACTTTGTGTTGCCATGGCTCATCCATAGGCTTCGGCCGCATCGCGAAGCACCCCATCGCAGCCCGCCTGGGTACAATCGCCCGCGTCATCAGGTCAAGCATGGAGGGTCGCGAATGACTGCAACACTTTTGGAGCGCGCTCGCAAGGAAGGCACACCGCTCGTCGACGGCGAACAGGCCACTTTTGTCTGGGAAGGGAGCGATCCGCCGCTGCTGGTCGGCGATTTCACCAACTGGACCGAAAAGCCAATCCAGCTTCAGGAAGAGGAGTCCGGTGTCTGGACAACCTCGGTAATACTCCCCCGAGAGGCCTATGTCGAGTATGCCTTCCTGTACCGCTTCCGCGAGGATGATGAGGACACCGACATCGACGAGCGCATCGTCGATCCGTTCAATCTGCGCATGCAGTACAACGGCATGAACGCCATGAACAACACCTTCACCATGCCCGACTATGCGCCCAGCCCACTCACCCGACGCGGAGCCGGGGTCAAACGCGGCAAGATCAGCCAGCATCAGATCGCCAACGACATGCTCGGCGGCCGGCACCGACTGCTCAGCCTGTATCATCCGCCGGTCGAGGAGCCCGTGCCGCTTGTCGTCGTGTGGGACGGCCCGGATTATCTGAACCGCGCCAATCTCAACATCATCGTCGACAACCTGATCGCCCAGGGTCGCATTCGACCAATCGCGCTGGCTATGATCCAGAACGCTCATGAAGGCCGCTTCACCGAATACGTGCAGAACGAGGCGACCGTCGGCTTCGCCATGTACGAACTGCTGCCCTACGCGCGCAAACATCTCCAACTGGTGGACGAGAAAGAGCATCCCGGCTGTCACGGCGTGCTGGGGGCGTCGATGGGCGGGCTGATGGCCCTCTACACTGGCCTGCGTGCCCCGCACGTCTTCGGACATGTGGTCAGCCAATCGGGTGCGTTCCACATCGCGCCGAATGACGACCCCATGCTGATTGACGAACTGGTCCGCCTGCTGCCACGGCCACCGCTCAGGATTTGGCAGGATGTCGGGCAGATCGAATGGCTGCTGGACGGCAACCGCCGGATGCACGCCCAGCTCACCGAACGCGGGTACGATGTGACTTACCTCGAATACAGCGGCGGTCACAACTTCCCGATGTGGGCGCAGGTCGTCGGACAGGCGCTGAAAGCGGTCTACCCGCCGGAAGCGTAGACGCGCAGGCCGCTCACTTCGTCTCTGGCGGGGATGGCACCACGACACGCAGCGACTGTGGCCGGGCGGAGATCACCGTCGGAGTCTCTCCGCCTGGCGACGCCTCGCCATCGACGTATACCCGCTGACCCGGGTCAGCCTCCATACGAATTTCCCGCGCCTGCCAGTGGTTGAGCCCGCTGGCCAGGGGCTGGACGCCAGCGACCGAGCCGAGGCCCGCCAGGATGGTGCCCAGCGAGGCGTCGAACAGGAAGACGTCGAGGAGCCCGTCGTCAACGACAACCTCCTGAGGGAGTGTCAGTTTGACCGCGCCCAGCGCCGTGATGTTCGCCACCACGCAGGCGACAGCATCCTGTTCGATTATCTCGCCGTCCAGGTTCAGTCGATAGTGACAGAGCTGCGGCTGCGTCGCGGATCGCAGACCGGCGATTAGATACGCCAGCCAGCCGTATTTGTCCTTCTGCTCGCGATCGGTGGCTTCGGTGAGCTGGCCGTACAACCCTGTGCCAGCAGCGGTCAGAAAGCTGTTTCCGGCGATCACGCAGGTGTCAATGGCGCGAATCGTCGGCACACCGGTCAGGGCCAGCCGCAGTGCCGAGGAGAGATCGCGCGGTATGCCCAGATAAGTGGCCAGCGCATTGCTCGTCCCACCAGGCAGGATGCACATGGGCACGTCTGAGCCAATCAGGGGTCGCGCCGCCTCGGTCAAGGTCCCGTCTCCGCCGTAGACCACGACCAGATCAGTCCCCTGCTCCAGGGCTTCAGCAGCGTATTGTTCGGCGGGTCGTTTTGGCTGTGTGACGCTGATGTTCCAGTCGAGTTCAAACTCTTTGAGAACGTCGTTCAGGGGGTTCAAGATGGGTTCATTATTGCCTGAAGCCGGGTTGATGATGATGTCAATCCGCTCAAACACTGACTTTTCCAACTTCCTACCTCCTCGACTCCTGACCGTCGATTTAGACGAGCTGAATTTGCCGAAAAAAAGTGAACCGCCCATTGCTAAGCGGTTCACTTTTACCACAATCCTGGCTATTGTGCTGTGCGACAAGGCAAACCCAACCGGGGGACGCTGCGAGAAACGAGAGGTTCTATCTCTTTTCTCATCTCTCGTCACATGCGTTCTCTCGCCTAGTACATCGGCATCGACGCGTCGACGTCCCGCGCCCAGGCAAGTATGCCGCCGTCGATATTGACGAGTTGGGTCGGGTTATACCCCAGTTCGCGCAGGCCGTAGATCACATCGGTGCTGCGAATACCCGACCGGCACAGAAAGAGTACTTCACGGTCGCGCGGGATCTGGCCGATCACCGTGTCCGCGATCGCTTTACGGCCGGACTGGATGTCATCCACGGCAATCATGATCTGCGGCTTGGGGATAAGCACAGCATCCTCCAATGCGGAGATCTCCAGTTCCGGTGGGTTGCGCACGTCGATGATCAATGGCGCATCGCCACGGTCATAACGTGCCTTGAGCTCCAGCGGAGTGATCTGTGGCACGGGGATGTCCACCTCGACCACTTCTTCCACCGGGCCGGAGCCGTTGGAATGGACCGCGCCGTTGACCGCGACATGATCGTGCGCGGGCACGCCGCAGAACTGCTCGTAGTCGATCAGCTCGACCTGTTCCGCGGGGATGCCGCAGACCGGGCAGTTCGGATTCTTGCGCACCTTGATGGTCGTGAAGCTCATTTCCAGCGCATCGTACAGCAGCATGCGGCCGATCATCGGATCTCCGATGCCGGTCAGCAGTTTGACGGCTTCCGTGGCCTGCATCGTGCCGATGGTGCCGGGCAGAACGCCCAGTACGCCCGCTTCGGCGCAGTTTGGCACCAGGCCAGGAGGCGGCGGCTCCGGGAACATGCAGCGATAGCAGGGGCCTTCTTTGGCGTAGAAGACACTCAACTGCCCTTCAAAGCGCAGGATGCTGCCGTAGACGTTGGGCTTGCCCAGCTTGACACAGGCATCGTTGACCAGGTAGCGCGTCGGGAAGTTGTCGGTACCGTCAATGACCAGATCGTATGGCGTGATGATCTCAACAGCATTGTCCGAGGTGAGCGGCACGTCGAAGCGCTCAATCACCAGGAAGGGATTGATATCCTTCAGGCGACGTTCCGCGCTCTCGGTCTTGGGGATGCCCACAGTGCTCTGTCCGTGGATGATCTGGCGCTGAAGGTTGCTCTCGTCCACGACATCGTAGTCGACCAGGCCGATTCGCCCCACCCCGGCGGCCGCGAGATACAACGCCAGCGGGCTGCCCAGGCCGCCCGTGCCGACGATCAGCACACTGGAAGCCTTCAGGCGCCGCTGCGCATCCATGCCAAACTCCGGCATGATCAGGTGACGCCCGTAACGGCGAATTTCATCGTTCGATAGTGCTCCGAAATCAGAGATGACCGGTTTCATGCTCGTCCTTTGCTCAGTCTAACTGGCACGCGCGGAGATGCCGGCAAGCTGCCGCATCAGTTTGTCGAAATCTGCGACTCCGTGATTCACGGCATGGGTCTTGCCGTGCGGGTCGATGACGAAGGTCGTTGGCGCGCAGAAAACGCCCCAGCGGTCGGCCGCATCCGGCTGTTCGGTCGCATCCACCCGAATCACGGACACCTGTGTCTCCTGCAGCACGCGATTCAGCGCGGGAAGCTGCACGGTCTTGCAGGGGATGCACATCGGCGTCGTGAAATACAGGATCACCGGCACACCCGTGGGCGCGTCGGCCAGTAGTGGATCGCTTTGAAGGGGCCGGGCGAGCTGCCTACGCACGTACAGGCGATAAACGACGAAACCGACAACGAGCAAAACGAAGGCAATCAGGAGACGTTCGATCATGGTCAGTTCGCGCTCAACCTGGCCTGCGTGAAGCCAGGCACGCCCAGCCGGTTGAACTGGTAGTACATCCAGCATCCGACGCAGAAGTTCAGCCAGAAGTTGAGGTTAGCCAGTGCGATGACGATCCAGACCGGGATCCAGCCCGCACCGCTGCCGCTCAGGAGCAGCAGAAACGCGACGCCGTTGAAAATTGCCCCGACCAGCATGGAGAAGCGATGCGGTTCCGGGTTGTCGGCGATCACGTTCGGCTTCACAAGACCGTAGGGCTTGAAGACCAACTGGTAGGCAAGCCGATAGGGCGCATACGGCAGGTCCAGCGCGCCGGCAAGCTGCGCGACGGCGACGATGGCCACCAGCAGCGGGCTGTCCAGCACGAAAGCCGCAAGCAGCAACAGGATGGTGAGCGCCTGCCCGACCCGCAGTCCAGACTGATCGACTTTGCGAGATGCGATCGATTCCGACATGGTCATCGCACCTTCTAGCCCGTACCGCCAGCAATGCTGGGAATGATGCGCAGGCTGTCCGAATCCTCAAGCGTCGTTTCCAGGCCGTCGAGGAAGCGCACATCTTCGTCGTGCAGATAGACATTGACGAAACTGCGCAACGTTGCACCGTCATACAGGTGCTGTCGCAGTTCGGGATACCGGTTCGTCAGGTCGGAGAGGACTTCGCCTACTGTGCCACCGCTGACGTTCACCTGCGACTCATTGCCGGTGAAGGGACGCAGCGGCGTCGGGATACGAATGCTGGGCATAGGATTACTGTCTCCTGAGTTCAATCAATCGATACGGTGCTGCTGCGTTTTGTCCACTGCTCGTTGAGGTAGCCGCCGACCACGTTGGTCATCAGGTCCACCTCGACAAGAAAGGAATCGTGTCCGAAATCGGCGTGTATCAGGTGATACCGGACTTCACGCCCTATAGCTTCCAATGCGGTGACCAGATCCAGCGCCTGCTCCGGCGTGTAGAGCCAGTCACTCGAGAAACTCACGACCAGGAACCGCGATTTGGTGTCGCGCAGGGCATCGGCCAGGGAAGGCGTCCCCTCGCCGATGTCGAAGTAATCGCACGCTTTGGTGACGTAGAGATAGCTGTTGGCATCAAAGCGCTGGACGAACTTGTCTCCCTGGTACTGCAAATAGCTTTCAACCGCATACTCCGGTTCGACGAACTGGTATGGCAGGGTCTCGTGGTTTTGCAGCCGCCGCCCGAACTTCTGCTCCAGCGAATGCTCGCTCATGTACGTGATGTGGCCGATCATCCGCGCCACCGCCAGGCCACCGACCGGCGGTTCTTTGCCATAGTAGTCGCCGCCGTTCCAGCGCGGGTCGGAGTAAATGGCCTGCCGTCCGATCTCGTTGAAAGCAATGTTCTGCGCCGATGAACGCGGCGTGCTGGCCAGAAACAGACAGTGCTCCACAAAATCCGGGTAGTCGACCGCCCATTGCAGCGCCTGCATACCGCCGAGGCTGCCGCCCGCCACCGCGAACAGCGACTCGACACCCAGATAGCCCATCAGGTGGCGCTGCGCCCGCACCATGTCCTGCACCGTGACCGCCGGGAAGCGCAGTCCGAAGGGTTTCCCATCGGCCGCCAGCGTCGACGGCCCGGTGCTGCCCTGGCATCCGCCGATCACGTTGGAGCAGATCACGAAGAAGCGGTTGGTATCGAACATCTTCCCCGGTCCCACCGCTTCATCCCACCATCCCGGCCTCTCCGCCGGCTCCTCTGTGTAGTAGCCCGCCACGTGCGAGTCGCCGGAGAGAGCATGACAGATCAAAATGACGTTGGAGCGATCGTCGTTGAGCGTCCCGTAGGTCTCGTAGGCCAGGGTGAACCGATCCAGCGTCCTGCCGCTGCGCAGATGCAGCGGCCTGTTGAAGTGGGCATATTCCCGCTTCACCACACCCACAGAACCGACGAGATTGCGTTGCGATTTCGCTCCGTTGACCGACATCCCCCTGCCGACCTTTCGAGATGGTTATACGCTGGAAGTTGCAGGCGACGGCCCGCACCCCAACATCTTAGCGCAAGGTGGCGGATCTGCACGGGCGAAATCTGCATTCCGTCCCCTCTCCGCCACCCGCGCTCAACTGCGCTTAGGACACGGACTGAACAGAAACACCCTGCGACACCGTCAGCGCCTGGTCCAGATCCTGGAGGATATCGTTGATGTCCTCGATGCCGACGGCCAGACGGATATAATCGTCGGTCACGCCGGTGGACGCCTGTTCTTCCGCGCTGAGCTGGCTGTGGGTCGTAGACGCCGGATGGATGGCCAGCGAGCGCGCATCGCCGACATTGGCCAGATGCGAGAACAGCTTCAGGTTGTCGATGAAAGCGCGGCCGGCCGCTTTGCCGCCCTTGATGCCGAAGCCGATGACCGCACCCGCGCCCTTGGGCATGTACTTCTGCGCACGCTCGTAGCTGGGATGGCTGGGCAGTCCAGGATAGTTGACCCAGCTCACCGACGGGTTCTCGCTCAGCCATTGGGCGACGGCCAGCGAATTGCTGACATGCTTCTGGATGCGCAGCGACAGCGTCTCCAGACCGATGATGTTCAGAAAGCTGTTGAACGGCGACTGGCTGCCACCGAAGTCGCGCAGGCCGACGATGCGCGCGCGACCGATAAAGGCCGCCGCACCGAGCACATCGGCAATCACCGCGCCATGGTAAGCCTCTTCCGGCTGGACGATACCGCGGTGGCGGCCGCTCGCCTTCCAGTCGAAGGTGCCGCCGTCGATGATCACGCCGCCGATACTCAGGCCGTGCCCACCGATCCACTTGGTGGTCGAGTGCAGGCTGATGTTGATGCCCCACTTGAACGGCTGGAACAGGTAGGGGGTGCCGAAGGTGTTGTCGACCACCACCGGAACCTTGCGCTGCTTGGCGACGGCTACGATCGCCTCAAAATCGGGGATCTCCAGCTTCGGGTTGCCAATCGTCTCCAGGTAGATGAGACGGGTCTTGTCGTTAATCAACGACTCGATCCGGTTCGGGTCGGCATTCTGGACGAAATGGGTCTTGATGCCCAGGTGGCGGAGGCTCTGAGAGAAGAGCGTATAAGTGCCGCCGTACAGCGCCGACGTGGAGATGATCTCGTCGCCGGCGTCGGCCAGTGTCAGGACAGTCAGCGTCTCGGCAAACTGACCGGATGACGTGGCCAGGGCGCCAATGCCACCCTCAAGGGCCGCAATGCGCTTCTCGAACACGTCGTTGGTCGGGTTCATGATGCGGGTGTAGATGTTGCCGGGCTCTGCCAGAGCAAACAGAGCAGCAGCATGGTCGGTATCGCGGAACTGATAGGAGGTGGTCTGATAGATCGGCACGGCGCGGGCGTTGGTCGTCGGATCGGGCTGGTATCCCGCGTGCAATGCCAGCGTATCGAAACCCTGCTGATGTCCGTTGCTGCTCATTCACTGCTCTCCTTGAAAAGAGGTTCTGGACCTGGCCAAAACAGAGTAAGAAATGCGGTGCTCTACTCGACTAACAATGTATCGGCGCTGAACGCCTGCCGATCGTCTTGCAGGTGCCACGCCAGCATTTCGCGGGCGCCATTGGCCATGACTGAGGTGATCAGGTACGAGAAATTGGGTAGCGCGTGATCCCGGTCGTACAAGGAAGGAATCGCCGGAGAGTCCGGGTGGCTGTGATAGTAGCCTACGAGCGTCAGACCACGCTCATCCGCCTCATCCTCCAGTCGCATCCAATCGACCGGCGTCATGGCATAGCGGTGGTAGCGTTCCGAAGGCTCAAAGATATTCTCGATCGGCATGACACTCTCGATCGAGACCCACTGGTCGCGGCGCGTGCCCAGGAGAAAGCCCCCTGCCTCGTCGGGATGCGCTGCCACAAGCTGCTGGAATATTTGCTGCTGTAGCGACTTCTTCAGGAGTACGTTCATGCACACTCCACCCGATTCACAAAATAAAAAGAGCCAGTCCCGCACCGGAACTGGCTCTCGACCTGCAACTGCTAGGTAGGTCTACGTATCAGCCTGCCGCTCCGGGCGTGACGTTTCCGTGGCACAACACATCATGCAGCACATGCCCATGAGGCCGCCGAAACAGAAAACACCCAAAGCGTTAGAAGGAGTGGTAGACATGGATCTAAACCTAGCATGATTTCGCAAAACGCGCAAGGGATGAGATTCGCGCGCCGCCCAATCAGTGCGTTGGCCCTGACGCCGGCACAGCAAGTGTATTTCATCTAGTGAAAGCCGTGTCACATGTAATGTCTAATCCCGGAACTTTCAGGTAATTTAGAGCCTTCAGCAACTTGTAAACGCACAGTTCTACTGAACGGAAAGTTAATATGTCCACCGCAAAACTCACCTTAAATGAGAAAGAGTATGAATTCCCCGTATTTGAGGGATCGGAACATGAACCCGCTATCGACTTCACGAAGCTGCGGGCCCAGACCGGAGCCGTCGCCTACGATCCTGGCTACGGCAACACCGGAGCCTGCACCAGCGCCATCACCTACATCGATGGTGAGCAGGGAATCCTGCGCTACCGCGGGTATCCGATCGGGCAGTTGGCAGAAAAGTCGAGCTTCGTCGAAGTCTGCTACCTCCTTGTCTATGGGCGGATGCCCAACGCAGAAGAACTGGCGGCGTTCAGCCACAAGCTGACACACCATACTCTGCTGCATGAGGATATGAAAAAGTTCTTCGAAGGTTTCCCGCCAACCGCGCACCCGATGGCGATTATGTCGGCCATGACGATTTCGCTGTCCGCCTACTACCCCGATCTGCTGGAGGACGAGATCGTCGACTTGAACATCATACGCCTGCTGGCGAAGTTCAAGACGATTGCGTCGTTCGCGTACAAGAAGTCCATAGGGCAGCCGTACATCTATCCGCGCAACGATCTGGGTTATACCGAAGATTTCCTGCACATGATGTTCGCGGTGCCGTCGGAAAAGTATGAGGTGAACCCGGTCGTCGCCAAGGCGCTCGACATGATCCTCATCCTGCACGCTGACCACGAACAGAATTGCAGCACTTCAACCGTGCGGATGGTTGGCAGCAGCCAGGCGAACGTGTTCGCATCCGTCGCGGCGGGGGTTAACGCGCTGTGGGGACCGCTGCACGGCGGTGCGAACCAGGAAGTCATCAACATGCTCCAGGAAATCGCGCGCGATGGCGGCGATGTCAAGAAGTATGTCGGTTATGCCAAGGACAAGAACTCAAAGTTCCGGTTGATGGGCTTCGGACACCGCGTCTACAAAAACTTCGACCCGCGCGCCAGAATTCTCAGGAAGGCGACGGATGATGTGCTCGGCGCGCTCAACGTCAGCGACCCTCTCCTGGAGATCGCGCGTGGTTTGGAAGAGGCAGCGCTCAGCGACGAATACTTCATCGAGCGCAAGCTGTACCCCAACGTCGACTTCTACAGCGGCATCATCTACCGCGCGATGGGCATCCCGACAGACATGTTCACCGTCATGTTCGCCCTCGGTCGCCTGCCCGGCTGGATCGCCCAGTGGAAGGAAATGAATGATGATCCTGCCACGCGGATCAATCGCCCGCGTCAGATATACACCGGCGAGACAGCGCGTGACTACCCGGCTTTGAGCGAACGCTAGGGCTTCTTGAACGTGGGGGCGAGGCATGACCTCGTCCCCACGCCCGTCCATCTCCAACAGATGTCGGACGCGAATTTTCCACAGGTGAAGTCCGTGTCGTTTTCTATAGGTCTTCTTACGTCGCTGCGCTTGTTCCGTCATTGACAAACCGCTATACTCTCCCCCACACACGAAACCACCCTGTAAGGAGTCCACACTGATGAGTCAGGCGAAGAAGGGGCTCGACGGCGTTTCCATTGGGGATAGCCGGTTGAGTCTTGTCAACGGTACCGAAGGCAAGCTCATTTACGCCGGCTACAAGATCGAAGATCTGGCCGCCAACGCCCTTTATGAAGAAGTCGTCTACCTTTTGTGGAACGGTCGGCTGCCGAACGCCGCCGAACTCGAGGAGCTGCGCTCGACACTGGCCAAGAACGCGGTCGTTCCGGCCGAGGTTCTGGATCAGATGAAGGGCTTCCCGAAGACAGCCAACCCGATGGCCGTCCTCCGCACGACGACGTCAGCGCTGGCCTTCTATGACCCGGACAGCGAGGACACCAGCATTGAAGCGCAGAAGCGGAAAGCACTGCGCATGACGGGCCAGGTCACGACTCTGAGCGCTGCCTGGTACCGCATTCGCCAGGGCCTGAATCCGCTCGCCCCGCGCGCAGATCTCAACCTGTCGCAGAATTTTATGTATATGATTACCGGCGCCGAACCTGAGCCGGCCGCCGTCAATGCCCTGAATGCCTACATGGTGCTCCTGACCGAGCACAGCATGAATGCCAGCACCTTCGCGTCGCGCGTGGCAACCAGCACGGGCGCGGACATGCACAGCGCGATCGTCGCCGCCATAGGCACCCTCAAGGGGCCGGCCCACGGTGGCGCCAACGAAGAAGCCATGCGCATGTTCATGGAAATCGGCGAGGTCGCCAACGTTGAGCCCTGGTTCGTCGAGAACATCAAATCTGGCAAGCGCCGCATCATGGGCATCGGCCATCGTGTCTACAAGGCGCTCGACCCGCGCGCTGCTGTCCTCTACGAACGCGGCGCGGCACTGTCGAAGGCTTCGGGCAATACCAAGTGGTTCGACATCGCCGACCAGCTCGCCAAGCTGGCACGCGCTGACCAGTACTTCATCGAACGCAACCTGTATCCGAACGTCGACTACTACAGTGCCATCGTGCTGTACACCTTGAAGCTGGATGTCGACATGTTCACGCCGCTTTTCGCCATGAGCCGCATGGCCGGCTGGACCGCCCACATCATCGAGCAGCAGACGGACAACCGCCTGATCCGCCCGACCGCCGACTACGTGGGCCTGATGGATCTGTCCTGGGTGCCGATCGAACAGCGTTCGTAAGCCTCTGACAACAACCCAACCAGTAAAACGGCGAGGTGGAAAGTGTCCACCTCGCCGTTTTTTGTCCGCCGGGATCGCCTCGATGGTGTCTAGTCCGATGCGCTGCGTAGTCGCTGCTCCGTAAGCCTTCGCTCGATCTCCAGGGCCTGACGCAGCTCCTTTTCGACCTGTCGTCTTTGCGTCACGTCCTGCAGGCTGCCGATCGCCAGGCCGGCCAGATCCGCAGCCGCCAGCACGCGCTCCCCCTCCACGGTAGTGAAGGCGTCGCCTCGCTCACTGTCCAGAATGATCACCCCAATGACGACTCGCTGTGCACGGATAGGGACGTACAGCCGGTTTCGTACCCATTCCAGTTCCGTCGCGCCGATGAGCTGAGGGTGTTCCGATAACTGCGGCACGAGCACGACCTTGCCCCAGCGGGCCACCGCCTCGCGAGGGGCGAGCGTGCGCACGTCGACCTGGAAAACCGTCTTCCAGTCGGCCATGCCGCGCTCTGCATACCCCGTTCCCCACGCCACATGCAGTTTTTCCCGCTCGATCAGCGCGACGCAAGCCGCGTCGTAGGGGGCAATCTGAGCGACATGCTGCGCAAAGACGTTCACCGCTTCAGAAATCTCCAGCACGCCGGTGAGAGCGGCCACAACGGCGCGCAGTTGGTCAGAGAACATCATCTGGTTCTGCGCCTGCTCCTCGGCACGGCGCCGGTCGGTGATATCGGTCAATGTGCCGGCGGTTCCCACAATGCCGCCCTGCTCATTGCAGATGGTGCGTGCGTTGACTTCCACCCACTTGAAACCACCAGTCCTGGTACGCATGCGTAGGTGATAGAGTACCGAGTCCCGCTGCCGGCTGATCAGCAGGCGGCGATTGCGATAGGCGTTGCCCGCATCATCCGGATGATTGAAGATGACGATCGGCTTGCCAATCGTCTCCTCGACACTGAAGCCGGTGATGCGCGTCCAGGCCTGATTCACAAAAGTGAGCTGTCCTTCCAGATTGGTCTGATAGATCACTTCGCCGAGGTTGTCGACCAGCGTTTGATAGCGCTCCTGGCTCTGGCGAATTGTCGAAAACAGGCGCGCGCGCTGAATGGCCAGGCTGACATGATCGCTGAGGGCGACCAGCGTGCGCAGATCCGGTTCGTTCAGGCGCTGCGGCGGAAAGCTTTCGACGTTCAAGGTCCCGACCACCTGCCCTTCATCAAAGAGGGGCACGCAGATTTCTGAACCTATCCCGGCGACGGCTTCCAGGAATTCCGGATCGGTCTGAACATCCTCCAGCAGTATGGGTTGGCCTGAACGCACGACCCGTCCGGAGACACCGGATTGAACCGGGATCCGTTCGATGACCTGGTCGTATCCGACCTGGTGCTGCAAGACCAGTTCGTCGTTTTCACGCAGATAAAGGCTGACCAGGACGTAGCCGAAGCTGGCCGCCGTGCTCTCGACAATCGTGCGTATCAATTCCTTTACGTCGAGCTGGCGCGCCAGGGCGTTGCGAGCGACTTCCAGAAGTTTTAGTTCTTCGGCCTGGCGCGCCAGCTCGTGCATCAGGGTTGCTGCAGCGTGATCCTCGGGCACAGTAGCCTTGTGAAGGGCCTCCGCCTGCTCGCGGAGGCTTTCGCGCAAGGCGGGATCGTTGACCTGCTGGATGGTTTGCCTGAAGTGCTCAAATCGAGATAGAAGTGCCGTGGGATTCATGACCGGTTCTTTGCGCTGAAGTCGCCGCATCATATAGACTCGATTATATTCAGGCCGTCGTGTAGAAACGTAAGCTTTCCGCCGGTTCGGTAACGAGTTCAGAATGATGCGTCGTGAATAGCATTCAGAAGCCCGCCCCCGGCATAATTCGTGCCGCTGAAGAACCCATTTTCAACTTCGTCGCGGCGCTGCCAGGTCGTGTGAGCAGCGAACACACCCACCGCGCCTACTACCGCTGGATCGACCAGTATCTGGTCGACATCGCCGGCCTGACGCCGACACAGGGGCGACAGCGGATCGCGCGAATGGAACGCCTGCCCGTCTCTCTGCTGCAGGCACACCTCAGCCCGGCCCGGCTCCGAGCCTGGATGGGCATCCTGGTGCAGCAGGACCACGGCAAGCAGGGGCTGAATCAGGCCCGCGCGGCCGTGATCACGCTGACCGGCCTCCTGGCCGAAGCGGAATGGCTGGACGATTACACCAGTGCGGCGATGGGCAGGGTGCGCGTTCCGAAGGCGGAAGAAGGCCAGCGTCCTGGTCAGTGGCTCTCCGTCGATCAACTCCGGGACTTGATGGTCTCATCCCGCGCCATCGCCACCTCCGAGAATCAGAGCCTGCGCAATCACCTCGTGACCACAATTCTCTGCACCATGGCGCTGCGCCGCGAAGAGCTGGCCTCGGCGCGCTGGGACGATCTCAGTGTGCAGAACGAACGCCCCGTGCTCCGCGTCCACGGCAAGGGACGGCGGGTGGCCACTATCGACGTGCCCCGGCCGGTGATGAACGTCCTGTCGCAATGGCGGCGGGCGTTGGCCGCCTCAAATCAGTTGGGTTCGGCGCACAGCCCAATCGCGCGGCGGCTCTGGAAAGGGGGGCGCATCAGCCGCTTTCCCCTGACACCCGAAGGGATCTGGCTGATCGTCGGCGAAGCGGCCCGGCATGCCCAGCTTCCACACGTCGCGCCGCACGACCTGCGCCGGTCCGTGGCGGGCGCGCTCCACGACTCCGGGGTACCCATCGAGAAGATCAGCCGGCTGCTGCGCCATCAGAACGTCGCCATCACCGAGCGCTACCTCTCCCGGCTGCCCCGGCGCAACGAAGGTGCGGTGCTGATGAGCGGAGTGCTCGGCCTGGACGACGACGATCCCTTCGACCAGATCGGCTGACAGGGATCGGCTATTCGAAGCTGATCAGGTCCTTGATCTGCTCAACCAGCACTGGCCCGATACCGCGGATGTTCATCAGCGTGTCGAGGCGCGAGATCCTGCCGTGAGCGGTCCGGTATTCGATGATCCGCTCGGCCAGCGCCGGCCCGATACCGGGCAGCGACACCAGATCTTCAAACGTGGCAGTGTTGATACGCACGATCGCCGTGGCATTCTCTGTCGGCAGCAGATCAGCTTCGCTCTGCGGCGCCGGGGTGCCGCCAGGCAGTGTCGGCGCCGCTGTCCGGGTGGGCGACTGCGTTGCCGTCGGGGGTGGCAGTTCGAAGATGTGAATCTGATCGCCATCGTGCACAAACGAGGCCAGATTGATGCGCGACAGATCGGCGTTTTCCAGGGGACCGCCGGCGGCGTTCAAGGCATCCTGCACGCGACTGCCCGAAGGCAGCGTATAGACCGCATTCGGATTCCGCACTGCGCCGGTCACGTAAACCACCACCGGGGCAGGCGTCGCTGTCGGTGCGTTCGTGCTCGTCGGGACCGGTGTGGCAATGGTGATGCTGGAAGCCGCCGGACGGGCGGCAGAGAGGAGAATCACCGCGCCGACGATCAGCAGGATGGCGAGGACGAGGAGTAGAATGCTGATGGTCGGCGCGACGTTGCGTTTCATGCGGGTATGCCCGGTGACGCACCCCGGTACGGATCAATAGCGGCGGACGATGGTCTTGTACACCGTAGGCTGACGATTCTGAATGAGCTGATGCTCTTCACGGCTGTGGCGCACTTCATCGAGATCGATGCGCGCGACGGCAAAGCCCTCCAGCGGGGCGCCCGTCTTCTCGTCGGTTTCGCCGGCCAGCGAAGCGAAGATTTGCCCACGCGGCCCGACGATCATGCTCTCGCCGCCGAAGGTCAGGGTCACGTCCTCGCCAATGCGGTTCGCGCCAATCATGTAGACGGCGTTCTCATAGGCCCGTGCCCGCAGATACGTCTTCCACTCGTCGATCGCCGACGCTTCCCAGTTGGCCAGCACGCAGACGATCTCCGCGCCATCCAGGACAAGGCTGCGCGCCACTTCCGGAAATGCCAGATCGTAGCCGATCATCAGACCAATGGTGCCCATTTCGGTCTCGATCACCGGCATCTTGAAGCCCTCGCGAAAAGCCATGCGCTCTTCGCCGCGCAGGTGCACCTTGTTGTACACCTCGACCAGATCACCCTCCGGACCGATCAGGATAGCCGAGTTGTAGAGAACGCTTTCCACGCGTTCCTTGACCACCATGCCGAATGCGACATAGACGCCATATTCATTCGCGCGCTGGGCCACCAGGTTAACGGCGGGGCCGGGAACACGCTGCGCCATTTCTGTGAAGCGCACGCCCAGTTCATAGCCACTGGTAATCAACTCTGGAAAGACGATGAGGTCGACCCGCTGCTGCGAGGCGATTGTCGAGATCATCTCCGACATCTTGACGAGATTGTCTTCAATTTCACCAAGGCGCGGTTTCAACTGCACCGCTGCGACCGTGACTTCACGCATGGATTGTCCCTAATTGATGCGGATACACGTTTGAGCAAACCCTATTTTATCCAATTCAGGCCGATTCAGCGAGGTTCTGTGCGCAGATGTTCGACCACTTGTTCTAATTCTGTCGGAAGCGGCGATTCAAAGCAAAGTCGTTCGCCCGTCCGCGGGTGGTCGAAGCACAACTTGAAAGCATGCAGGAACTGGCGCGACAAAGGCAGCGATTGATTCCGCCGGCCGTAGACGCGGTCGCCGACGATAGGCGTTCCGATGAAGGCCATGTGCACGCGAATCTGGTGGGTGCGCCCGGTGAGCAGATGTACTTCGACCAGCACGCGGCCATCATTGAAGTACTCGATACAGCGGTATTCGCTCTCTGCCGGCCGACCGGAGCGAAGCACCGCCATCTTACGCCGGTCGGAAGGATCGCGGCCAATGGGCGCCGTGATACGACCCACGGGCGTCGGCGGCGCTCTTTCGAGCAGCGCGAGGTAGCGCTTCTCCACCGTGCGCTTCTGAAACGGCGTCGATAGCCGCTGAAGGATCTGCCCTTTCCGGGCGATGACCAGCAGACCGCTGGTATCCTTGTCCAGGCGGTGGACGATACCCCGCCGCTCTGGGGCGTAGTTCATGCGCTCGATGTCCGGGTAGCGCGACAGAATCGCATTGACTAGAGTCCCCTGTTCGACCCCGGCGCCGGGATGCACCACCAGGCCGGCCGGCTTGTCGATCACGGCCAGATCGTCGTCTTCGTAGACGACGTTGAGCGGGATGGGCTGCGGCACGATCAGATCGTTTTGCGGCGGTTCGGGCAGCGTGATTGTGATGTTCTCGCCTCCGCGCAGTTTGACGCCCGGCTTGACCGCCGCGCCGTTGACGGTCACCCCACCGTCGCGAATGACGGCCTGCACCTGACTGCGGGTCAGCCGTTCACCGAGAAAACGGGTCACGATTTGATCGAGGCGTTCCCCAGAATCCCGTACGACAAATGTCAGTTGTTCCGTCATTGAATGGGCGCTTCCTACTTCAGCTAACCTGCGGGGATGAATTGATCCGGAAATGTACTATGATACAATCAGATGAATAATCCAAATGTCAGACCGACAGGAGCTTGAAACTGGACTCGCTTGAATTTGCCCGCGACATCGTTGACGCGGTAGAAGATAAGAAAGCCGAAAATATCGTCCTGCTTGATCTCCGCCCAGATGCTATTATCTCAGACTTTTTCGTCATCTGCACGGCGGGAAGTGACCGCCAGATCCGTGCTGTGACAGAAAGTGTGCGGGAAGCGATCAAGAAGAAGTACAGCCGGCTTCCGGTCACCGTTGAAGGACAGCCGCAGAGTGGCTGGGTGCTGATCGACTATGGCGATGTGATTGTGCACGTGTTCGGCGCCAATGAGCGCACCTACTACAACCTTGAAGGGTTCTGGCGGCAGGCGAACGTCCTGCTGAGCATCCAGTAACCGCATCACTGCCACTACTTCGAAGGGCGGACCGCGCAGGTCCGCCCTTCTTCGTTACTTTTACAGGCAGCACAGCCGCTATTCGTGAATCCACGCTTCCGTAGACCGCACCCAGCCGAACAACTCACTGGTGTTGAACCACAGCGCGATTTCCCGCTCGGCGCTGGTCGGCGAGTCCGACCCGTGCACCAGATTGCGCCCAACCTCGACGCCAAAATCACCGCGGATTGTGCCCGGCGCGGCTTCGACCGGCTTCGTCTTGCCGATCGAGTTGCGGGCCAGTTCAATGCAGTTCTTGCCTTCGAGCACCATGACGACCACAGGGGACGAGGTGATGTAGCTGACCAGCCCCTCGTAGAAGGGCTTGCCCTCGTGTTCGGCGTAGTGCTTCTGCGCCAGTTCGCGGGGAACCTGCATGAACTTCATACCGACGAGCTTCAGGCCGCGCTGCTCAAAGCGGCGGATGATTTCGCCGGAAAGACCCCGCTGAACGGCGTCGGGCTTCACAATGATCAGTGTACGCTCCACGTCGCACTCCTTGTTGGCAGAAATAATGAACGGGTCAACTGGTGACCCGTTCGTGGATTTTAGCACAATGCGCGATGAAGTTAGAGAGCGGCGGTCTCAGGGCCTAGAGCTGGTTGAGCGCATTACGATAGGTGTCCAGCGCCGCCTGTAGCTTGCCCTGCCGCATCAGGCCATCGCCCAGGACGCGATATACCGCCGGAACCGTGCGGTAGGACTTGACCAGTTGGCTGAGATCCTCGACCACAACGTCGAGCGCGCGGTTGGAGCGAATCAGACCTTCGTACTCCACCAGGGAGGTTTCCAGATCGCCGGCCTGTTCCAGGTCCCGCGCGGCCTGCAGGACTTCCATCGCCTCTTCGTCGTTGACGACCGACGGGCGTGCCGGAGCAGGCGCCGGTTTCGGCGCGGGAGGCGGTGCGACGGGCCTGGCTGCCGCAGGCCTGGGCGGTGGTTCCGGTTCAGGCCCCGGCTCGGGCTGGGGTTCCAGCTCGACCGTGAACAGATTCTCCGGCTCGATTGGCGCCACCGCGTAGCTGTCTTGCAGCCAACCGGGAATCTCGTCGGCTGGGACCTCGATGTCTTTCAGCCATTCGGGCATGTCGCCAATGAAAGCGGTGGCTGGAGCAGCTTCCGCCGCCGCAGTCAGGTTCTCGAGGCCGACTATCCAGGACGGCAGCGGATGGGGCTGGCCGAGGGGCAACCCGGTCTCGGCCGGGAACGGCGCCTCAGCAAGCGGTTCGCGAACGTCGTCGACGCCAAAGCGCCGATCGACGGCCGCGACGCGTTCCGGATCATTGATATTGCGCTCGTACCAGGCCGGAACAACGTCCGGGTCCTGCGCCCCCTCGTCCAACTCCTGATCGAACGCCTCAACCCAGGGATCGTGCGGATCGACCTCGATGACGTAAGGCTCAATGTCGTCCGTTACATTCATCGTGATGGCGGGCACCGCGGGTTCTTCGTTATCGCCGGCAAAGATGTCGTCAACCTGAACCGTAACGGCACCTTCTGTTTCCAGCAGCCAGTCTGGAATATCCAGACTGGTCGGCTGGCCATCTTCAGTGAACAGGGCCTGGAATGATTGTTCTGCTTCCTCTTGAACCTGTTCCGTCTCTTCGATGGACTCAGCCTCGACCGGCTCAACCGCATCGAACCAATCCGGAATCTCGGCTTCGGCCAGCGGCTGAATCTTGCCTGCTAACAGCGCTTCGAGAGCCTTGTTATCTTCAGACGCCGTCGATTGCTCGGGCGGCTGCATTTCCCTCAGCCATTCGGGGATCTCGGCCACCAGCGGCGGTTCCTCGGCGACCTCTTCTTCGTCACCCATCAGCAGTTCGGGGTGTTCTGCCAGATGATCGGCCTGCGCGTCGAGGAATTGCTGCATCTGATCCGCGGTCACCGTGCCCTTGGAGAGAGCGTCCTGGATCTCCTCCAGCGAGTAGTCGTCGTCCAGTCCGTGAATGTCTTCCAGCTCATCGACGGGTTCCGGCTGGCGAGGGAGTCGGGTGGCGACGACGCCATCCTCGTTGTAGCCCTCGGCGAGGCTGGACAGAAAATCAGAGGGGTTGACCGGCGTGCTGTCTTCATCCACAGCGCGCGGCCGAGACAGCGGCGTCTCGAACCTGAACTCTTCGTACCTGGGGGGTTCCACGGCGTCTGCGGCAGGCGTCGGGATATTGAACTGAGTGCTCGTTATCAGCTCATCAGGATCAGCGCCGCCACGTCGTGCCAGCGTTTCCAGCCAGGTGACCGGATCGGCCTTGGAAGCGAACGGATCGATCTTCTCTGAGTCGCTGATGATGTCGTCGTCGAGCGTATCCAGCTCGAAGGCAAGCGGCGAATCCTGCTCTCCCTGGGAACGAGCCAGATCCTCCAACCAGTTCATAGGATTATCAAGCTGCGCAGAGACTTCCGGCTGGTCGGTCACCCCGATGCCGGACAAATCGAGGTTGAAGAGGTCTTCACCCTGCTCTGCAGCCAGACTTTCCAGCCAGGCAAGCGCCCCGGAATCGACCGCTTCCGCGGCCGGCGGTATTGCCGCCGGCGGCTGCGGAGGCGGTGCGGGTGGTTGAACCGGCCTGGCCGCAGCCGGAGGTTCTACGGTCTTCGGACGGGGCGCGGGCGCGGTATCGGGCGGAGTCACGGGCCGTCGTGGCGGCTCGCTGGACGAAGCGGCGGCCGGACGGGATGCTGGCGTGTCCCACGGTGGTGTCGAAGCAGCAGGGCGCAGCGCTTCGCGCGCAGGAGGGGTCGGCGCGGGCGGTGCAGGAGGAGCCTGCCGTACAGGCGGCGGCTGGCGCGCTGCAGGCGGTGGTGCCGCTGGCGCTTCCTTCGGCGCAGACTTGAATGTGCTCTCTTCGCCAAAGGGAATATAACCGGGCTCGTCGATTGTCACCTTACTGGCATCAATGGTCGGCAGTTCGAGGTTGTTGTCTGTGGAAGTCACGCCCTCGGTTGCCCCCTGCCGGAGCGCCAGCAGATTCATGAACTCCATGAGTTCCTCTGGCGACAGAGAGGCAGCCCATGCCTCCATTTCCGCCTCGGTCATGTTCTCCAGATCAGGTATTTTGTCGGCGAGCGCCATATCACGACCCTCTCAAACCAGTAGCGATAGCACGGCAGCACATAGGCGTTCTACTCGTCTTCGTCCAGGACCCAGTCAGGGAAGTCATCGTCGGGCTGTGCCTGACGCGTCCAGGCCGGCTGTCGCGAGAAGACAAAACGAGGCAGCGCCGGCATTGGTGCCGAGTCGGAAGCAAGTTCCTCCGCCACAATCCGCTCCAACCAGGCGAATTCGGTCGCTTCTTCAGCCTCGTGAACCGGGATCGGCGTTTCGACAACCTCTTCGAATTCCTCGTCAGGCAGGACATTCTCCTGCTCTTCGTAGTCGACATCGATCCCGGGGACCATGGCATTCAACCAGTCGGGAGCATTCTCCGCCGGCGTCGGCGCCACTGCCTCATCATGGAGGCTGGCCGCTGCGAATTCAAAACCTTCTTCGGCGGGCTCTTCGGTTCCAAACGGATCCTGGCTCACCGCATACGTCTCTTCGAACTCTTCTTCAAACGACGGTTCCTCCTCAAACGAGGTTTCTTCCGAGACTGCGAACAGATCCTCGTCCTCATCGTCAGTCGCGCCCTCAAGGCTCATCGCTGCCCCAGCAGTCGCCGCGCCCAGCACCAACCTGGAGTCATCCTCCGGTTCAGAGTCCTCCGGACCAACGCCGAACATCTCGGCGACCTGTTCCTGCTGCGGCGTCGTTTCAACCGGGGATGGCTCTTCGGGTGTCGTCAGTTCCCAGGCGAATTCATCTTCGTCCCATTCGCCGGTTGGTTCGCCAACTTCCGACACCTCCGAGACCAGATCCTCGACGCCTTCAGCCGGAGCGCTCAACTCACTGGACGTCTCCAGTCCCGCAAGCCAATCGGGAACGGCGGCTTCAGCAGGTTCCAGCGCGGCCGATTCTACCGAGATCGGTTCCTCTGCAATGGGTGTTGGCGTCTCCTCGAGGGGCTCCTCTGCTCCGGTTGGCAATTCCGCCTCAGGCAGTGTGTTGAGCCAGTCAAACGTGTCTTCGTCGATCGCCGACACAGCGGCCTCCGGCACGGCGACCGCTGTCGCCTCGGCTTCCGTCTGCATCTCGGAGAGCCAGTCCGGAACGGCTTCTTCCAATTGCTCTTCAACTTCGCTGCCTGCGGCCGAACCCATCGCAACCGCATCAGCCGGCAGATCTTCGAGTTCGCTCAACCAAGCCAGGTCGGCGTCGGCGACCGCATACGTTACTTCCGGTTCGGTAACCGGAACCCCGGCGGGCGCTTCCGGCGTTTCAGTCTCATCCAGAGGCTCCTGCGCGGTCAGTTCGGACAGCCAGTCCACCTCGGCAGCCGTAGGTTCAGCCTCGAATGTAGAAGGCTCAGCGTCCATCGGCAGGGGCGCCTCGGCGGTCACGGGGAAATCCGTAAGCCACTTGTCTTCGCTCACAGCAGCGGCATCTTCGAAAGACGCCGAAGCACCTTCAATCGCCTCTTCCGTCAGCCAGTCGAACTCGCTCGGTTCGGACGATTCAGACGCGACGGGCGGCGATGCTGCCCCACTCAGATCGAGCGGCGAGGACTCGCGCAGCCAGTCCGGCAGGTCACCTTCTGTACTGGACGATTCCTCCGCCTCCGATTCGGCGAACTCGGACAGGCTGTCCCATGGGAAGTCCTCATCGCCTGTCGCGGACGCGTCCACAGGCTGCTGCTGCTCCCTCAGGATTCAGGTCGGAAAGCCAATCTGGCAGGCCGCTGTCCTCCGGCTGTGCCTGGTCTTGTGGGCGCTCAGATTCGCTCATCCACTCCAACTCCTCATCCTGTTGCTCGAAAGTTGCCGCGAAAGAATCTGCTGCCGGGATCTGCGCGACCGGCTCAGCCAGTTTAGCCGGTTCGTTCAGCGTATCCAACCAGTCCGGCGTACTCGGCTCTTCGCTCTTCGCCGGCGGTGTCGCACCAAACTGGTTCAACCAGTCATCCAGCTCCTGATCGGACACGACCGGAGCGCTGCTGCTTTCAGACGACTGGAGCCAGTCCGGACTTGCCTCGCTCAGGAAAGAGGTCAGGCCGCGCATCTTGCCCTGGCTCGTTGGTTCCGAGGGCTGCGCAGGCACGTCTTGCTCGGCCTCAGGCTCCACTTCCGGGTCCGAGTACCGGCTCCGAGTCGGCGGCGTGATCAGCCAGTCCAGTTCCTCCAGGGCATTATCCTGCACCCCGTGCCCAAACGCCGGCTCGTCGTCGTCTCCCTCCGCCGTATACGGATCGTAGACAGGCGCACCAGGCAGCGAATCGCGCTGGAACAAATCAACATCCCGATTATATTCAGGTTCGTCGGAAGCGGTATTCGAGGTGTACTGTGTCATCCAGGCCAGGGGATCCGGCTCCATATCCAGCACCGGCTCACCAGCGTCATCGGCGAAAAGATCGGCAAATTCCTTCTCTTCCGGTTCTTCAATGAACTCGATACCCGACTCCTGCGCCCAGGCAAACGGATCAAAACCCTCGGAGTCACTGCCCGTAGTCGGCGCTTTGGCAGACGGACTGGCCGGCAGCACAGCCGGCGGCGGTTCGGAAGATGATCCGAACAGCGCTTCGAGATCACCCGTGTTGACCCCACGCGAATCAAACTGGGGCACGTCGCCGCTGAACAGGTCGTCGTCAGGCAAATCATCATCCGACGAGTCGGATTCACGCATGGGGAAGGCGCTCAGCCAGTCCAGTTCTTCGCCGGCGGCGCCTCTGGGGGATGGTTGAGCGGACGGAGGCGAAGCCGCACTTGAAGCAAGCATCCCGCTGGACCAGGTGGACCATTCGTCGTCCGTATCCCCAGGCTCGGCACCGGAAGGGGCAGCCGCGCCAATTTCCTTCAGCCAGTCCGGACGGGTGGCCACCGCCTCCGACTGGGCAGACCGGCGGAAATCCAGCTCCTCGATGCGGAAGGTATCGTCGTCCGGCGGCGCTCCCTGGACGATCTCCACCGCCATATAGGGTTCGACGGATTCGATCCGGTTCACGTAATGCTGCGCGTCGGATGGGCGATCGTAGGACAACCAGAGTTCGGCGAGTATACGGTTGGCATCCAGACAATCGGGAAGCGAGTCCACGACCTCCAGCGCGATCTCGGCAGCATCCTCGTGCCGTCCGGAGGTCCACAGGATGCGCGCCAGCAGGAGTTGCAGGTCGACGCGATCCGGCGAGTTCTTGAGGGTCGATCGCAGAGTCTCCAGCGCTCGGTCGGTGTCTCCCGCCCGCATATACTGTCGGGCTACGGCCCCGGCCGTCATCTGGATTTTGCCCTGCGTCGACTTGCGGCAGCGGTGGTTGAGCACACGCAGCGCATCAATGACCGACTTTTCGCTGGGTCGTTGATCCAGAGCCCGTTCCAGATGCCAGATCGCATCCTCACAGTTCTTGGTGCGCTCATAGACCTCGCCCAGAAGCACGTGCGCCTCGAAGTCGTCGGGGACGACACTCAGTACACGACGGAGGGCAGCTTCCGCTTCATCCAGCCGACCGATGACCACCAGCGCGCGCCCCAGAAACCGATAGACCGCGACGTTCTTGGGAAAATAGAGCAGAATATGCCGACAGTGATGGATGACCTCATCGGCAGCATTCTGGTCGAGAAGGGCCTGAATTCGGCTGAAATAGTCCTTCAAGTTCGTTTCAGACATTCTTCATCCGTTCGTCGATCGGTCGACGTTGTTTTTGTTTACAATTCGCCCAATTTTCGGCGTGTCTGAAGTCGGATACGGTGTTCGTTTATGCATGGATAGCATAACACATTTGACGCGAAACCACAGTTTAATCCGGCGGAGAGTACTGGATGGACCGCAATTTGCAGCAATGCCTTCAGAACGGGTAGTCTCAGTGAGGATTTGTGCAAATCAATCCATGGGTCTGCGATCGCAGAGCAGCCCAACACGTTAAGGAGGATGCTTTACGATGAAGAAGAGGCTTGCGCCCGTGATTCTCCTCATGATTGCGTTTCTCGCGCTGGCGATTGTTCCCGCCGCCGCCCAGGATGAGTTTGTATTCGGTTTAGTGCTGGTTGGTGCCCAGGACGATCGAGGCTGGAGCCAGGCGCATTACGAAGCCGGGCAGTATGTTGTTGACCATGTGCCGGGCACCCGCATGCTCGTCTTCGAGAGTTTGAACGAGGTGGACAATCCCGGCCGGACGGTGCTGGATGTGACGGCAGAATTCGTGGCCGAGGGGGCCCAGGTCATTTTCACCACATCCGACACCTTTGAAGAGGCGACGATCCCGGCGGCAGAGGCCTATCCGGATGTAACGTTCATCGCCATCTCTGGTGACGATGTCCTGACCGGGAACGCGCCGCCCAACCTGGGCAACCTGATGGGTCAGATCGAGTGGGCGAAACTCATGGCCGGGTGCGCCGCCGCGGTGACGACGCAGACTGGCAGCATTGGCTACCTTGGCCCGCTGATCAATGCCGAGACGCGTCGTCTGGCCGCCTCCGCTTACCTGGGCGCACGCTACTGCTACGAGCACTATCGCAACCAGGACCCGGCTGAACTGATCTTTACGGTAATCTGGATCAACTTCTGGTTCAACATCCCGGGGGTCACGCTCGACCCCACGGAAGTCACCAACAACTTTTTCGACGACGGCGCGGACGTGGTGATCAGCGGCATCGACACTTCGGAAGCGATTACGATCGCCGGGGAGCGCGCGGCGCGCGGCGAGGCGGTCTGGGCGGTACCCTTCAATTATGTCGGCGCCTGCGAGACCGCGCCTGAGGCCTGCCTGGGGGTGCCCTATTTCCGCTGGGGGCCAGACTATGCGCGCATCGTCCAGCAGGTGATGGAAGGCACCTGGGCGCAGCGCTGGGAATGGGTGGCGCCGGACTGGTCGGATATCAATAACCCCGACACCTCCCCCATCGGCTTTGTCCCAGGGGATGGCCTGACCGAGGAGGCGCTGGCCGGACTGGAGAATTTCATCGCCGACGTGACGGCCTATGGCATAAACCCGTTCATCCCCAGCAGTGTCGCCCTCTGGCGCGGGCCGCTCCGCCTACAGGACGGTACGCTGCTCACGCAGGCAGGCCAACTGGCCGATCCTCTGGACATCTGGTATCTCAGCCAGCTTCTGGAAGGCATGATCGGTCTGAGTAACTGACCGCCAGAAAAAAAGAGCGGGTGGAAGGCGCTGCGACTAGCCCCCTCCGCCCGCTCACAGACCCCGTGATATGACGGTCCGCTAGCTCCGCAGGGCCAGCAGTCGTTCCTCGACATCGCCCCGGAATGGATACGGATACACCCGGCTCCAGGCGAGCACAAATTCGTAGTCGACGATCGCCTCGTCATCCCGATTGCGCGCTTCGTTGATGCGCCCACGCCAGTAGCGGCGGCTGCCCGTCTCGCCGACGTCCAGGGCGCTCTCGATCGTGTCAGCGGCATCCACAGTAGCGCCCAGTTCAAGCTGCGCCCGTGCCAAAAACTCGAGCGCGACGCCTCGCAGGGGGCTGGATGCGATCTCGGGTGCGGCGAGCGCCTGCTCCAGGACTGTCTGTGCCTCCTGATGCAGCGTGCGGTCGCCTGGGGAGGCGCTTTCGACCAGCGCCCGACCGCGCACCAGGCTGACCATCCCCTGCGGAACCTGTGGTTCACGCGCCAGCACTTCGGCGTCAGCCAGCGCTTCCGTGAAGCGCCCTCCCTCAACCGCGACTTCCATACGCAGCAGCCGGTAATCCACGTCGTTGGAGATTTCGAAGGCTCGGCTGTAGTCGTCAATGGATGCCTGCGTCTCGCCCAGGTCGCGGTAGATCTGCGCACGGGACGCCAGCATGGCAACGGTATCGGCATCGGTGGTGCGTCCGGTCAGGCCGCGGTTGTAAATCGACAGCGCCAGATCGATCTTGTCCTCTTCCCGATAGGCATCGGCGAGCAGGCGAAAAGCGCGCGTCGAGCCAGGGTAGTAGAAAAGATAATCCTGCGCCGCCAGCACTGCGTCACCCGGCCGGTTGCGATCCAGGGAGATCTGCACCTTGAGCTCATACCCTTCTTCAATCGAGGGATCGATGTAGTGGACCAGGAAGATCTGGTAGAGTGCCGCATCGAAGCTGCGCTGCTCGTAGTACACTCGCGCTTTGGCCATCAGCAGCCGGGTGTTGCCGGCCAGTTCGGTGACGTTCAGGCCCTGATTGAGAATCTCCACCGCGTCGGCAAAGCGGCGGGAACGCAGTTCCGCGTCGGCCAGCAGCAGATAGGGCTCGGCCAGCCTGGCATCGCCTTCGACGGCCAGTTCGGCCTTCTCCCGCATCAGCGCCAGGGCTTCATTCTGCCCGGCGATGTTGCCGTTCTCTTCGGCACGCTGGGCCTGAAGAGCATAAACCTGCGCGTAGGCCGAGTCCAGAAAGGGCCGGAACTGGGCGATGTTTTCGGGACGCTCGCCCAGGCGCTCGTCGGCCTCCTGGAGCGCTTCCAGCGCGGTGTTGAAACTGCCATCACGCGCCAGGCCAATGGCATAGTAGTAGTAGATGTTGGCGTTGAAGGTGGTATCAAAGTTCTGCTCGCGTTCTCGGTCGAGCGTGGCCAGCGCCTGCGGCACCTCACCCTGGTCGAGAAGCTGGATGGAATTGGCTACGAAGCGATCGAGCACCTCAGGATAAACCTCGGTCGCCCGAGGCAGCGCCGGCGGACTGGCTGCCGGGATATTCAGCGCGACGGTCGCGCTGGGAGTCGGCGAGACGCGCGGCGTCGCCGACGGGGTGGCCGTGAAGCCGGGTGTAAACGTCGGCGTGACGGTTGGGGTCAATGTCGCGGTCGGACTGGGGCCGTAGACGACGTATTGCAGATCCGAGTTGGTCTGAAGGGCAATGAAGAAGCCGATGACCAACAAGATCAGCACGACCAGGGCGGCCGCCAGGACTTGCAGGCGATAGGCGATGATATCTCGCTCGCCAGCGCGACCGCGAGTCTTATGCGACCAGTTTGTCCGTTTGGGAATCGGCCTGCTATAGGAGCGAGCGACTTTTTCCAGCTCGCCCTGGATGCCCGCGATCCGATCTGGCGTGGGAATCGGAATCCCCGGCTGCTGGCTAGTCAGCTCATCGATTTTTGTTCCCGGCGTTGGCGCGGCGGGCGCCGCCGACCGGGCAGGCGCCTGCGGAGTCAACGGCGGCTCATTGAGATTCTCCAGCGCACGGAGGGCCGTCTCATTGATGGGGTTGAGTTCTAGCACCTTATTCAGGCAGAACACGCGCTCACGGTTATTGTTGGCAACGCTGGCCAACCAGAGCCATGCCGCCTCATTTTCAGGTTCAAGCCGCAGCGACTGCTGAAGAAGGGTTCGTGCTTCTTCTCTTTGCCCTGCTTTTGCCGCCCTGATCCCTTGCTGTCGCAGTTCCCTTGCGTCGTCCAAGACCGGCTCCCCTACAGAAGAAGGCACACACTCGCGAACCGATTCTCACGTCTTTTGGATTGTAGCGCAAACACCGCGGAGCAAACACAAAGTTCGCCGCTTCACGTCACACCAATGCCTCTCCCCGGCAGCTCATGATGGAAAACAAAAAGGGCGGCCCCGCGGACCGCCCTTCTCTTACAGGTTCCGATATACCCTATTCAACCGGCGGCAGCGTCGCGTTGACGACGGTGATTCGGCCCTCGGTCGACGGCTCGACGACAACCATCTCGGCCAGGTATTCAGCCAGCACCTGATCAAGCGGCTTGCCGAAGTCATAGGCATTCACCGAGTTCTCGGCAAAGGTGGTATAGCCATCGCCGCCAAGACGCATGAAGTCATTTGACGCGACCGTGTACATGGCCTCGGGATCGATCGGCGCATATTCACCGTTCTCGCCCATCACCTCGACGCTGACGACCCGGCTTCCCGCTTCCAGCGTCGGGTCGAAGGAGAAGCGCAGACCGCTGACCTGCGGGAATCGCCCGCTGGCCCCGGAACGAACTACCGCGCCGTCTTCGACGGTGATACTCGACACGCCATTCTCCAGCGCCGCCACGACATCGGCACCACTCAGTTCGAAAGTTGCCGTCAGGTTACCGAAGGGCAGCACCGTCAGGACCTCGCCCAGGGTAATCTCGCCTTCTTCGATGTTGGCACGGATACCGCCGCCATTGGTGATGGCAAGCTGGGCGCCGGTCTCAGCCCGAAGTGCATCGGTGATCAGGTTGCCGAGCAGGCATTCCTCGACGCGGCAGACCGCGCGGTCGCCCACCAGGAAGACTTCGGCGGTCGCCCCGATGGGGGTGGCACGCAGTTCTTCGATCGGGCCGGACAGCTCTTCAACAATCGCTTCCAGTTCCGGATCGGGGCTGATATAGCGCGAAAGAAGGATGGTATCGCCGCTGGCCGCGGTGACCACGCCTTCGGCGTCGAACGTGACGTTCAGACGGCCGAGATGCACGTCATACTGCCCCGCCTGGACGATATAGACGGGTTCGGCATTCGGGTTTTCGACCACAACCGGGTACTCGGCCACTGATGCGACATAGGCATTCCCGAGCAGTGTATGGCTGTGGCCGCCGACAATAATGTCGAGGCCGGTGACGCCGGCCGCAATTTCGCGGTCCGCATCAAGACCGACGTGCGTGACCAGAATGATCTTGTTCACGCCTGCGGCGGTCAGCTCATCGACCATGGCCTGAGTCACGCCGACCAGATCGTCATTGAAAACCAGTTCCGCGCCGGGGCTGGAGATGATCGGGGTTTCCGGGGTGACCAGACCGATCACACCGATCTGCTGACCGTTCACTTCCACGATCGTGTACGGGTCAATCTTGCCGGCCAGCGCGGGCGATTCGCTGAAATCGACGTTCGCCGTTACCACCGGGAAGGTCACCGCATCGACAAAAGCCGATAGAACGTCATCGCCGTCGTCGAACTCGTGATTGCCAAGCGTCATGGCGTCATAGCCGATGGCGTTCATGATGCGAGCGCTGTCCTGGCCGCGATACTGCTGATGGAAAAGCGTACCGGTGAAACGGTCGCCACCGTCAAGGAGTAGAACGTCACCGCCCTCGGCACGCATCTGGTTGACCCCCGCCGCCTGTCGGGCTGCGCCGCCATCGCCGCTGCTCTGCGGTTCGTGATGGCCATGGACATCGTTGGTGTGCAGGATGGTGATACTGAAACTATCTTCCTGAGCAAGCGCGGGCAGCGCACTCAGGAGGGCAAGAGCGCCCAGGACTACAAGTTTTCGCAGCATCTAAGAATGCCTCCTCAAGATAGGAATAAAGTGTGGCAGTTCACCACGCTCGGAGTGTATTCTGTTTGAGCGAAGTTATGACCAGCCTACGGCTATTTTAAGGAATTGTTAAGCTATAGGCAAGCGAATCGGTCACTAGACGGGAGGCCAGGGGTAATTTGGTCCCGGTCCGGGCATGGGATACCGCCTGGTCTTGACCATCTTCACGACGCGGCGGCGAAAGGCGGCGATCTCCTGCTCGGAGAGCAGCTCCGCGAGCGCGCAGGAAAAGGCGCTGTTCGGTTCGTCCAGGCGCTGCATCACCCGATCGAGATCTTCCAGCAGCTCATCGGGGACGGACTGGCCGGCAAAATCCCAGATGACCGTGCGCAGCTTGTGCATGGCGTTGAACGAGATGCCGTGGTCGATGCCCCAGATGTGGCCACTCGAGTCGAGGAGGCAGTGCCCACCCTTCCGGTCGGCGTTGTTGACCAGGTAATCGAACGCCGCAATACGCTGGAGCTGCGGCGCGAATGTTTCATTGAAGGTGAAGTAGTTGATCTGCGGATCGTGCTCGATGTAGTACTGCATTGATCCGAGCCCACGGGGTCCCTCACGCAGCACGGTCGGCGGGACGATGGCCCAGCCCAGAAGCTGCGACGTGAGAAATGAGGCCTGTTCCCGATAGCACAGCGAGCCATCGGGAAAATCCCAGAGCGGACGCTCGCCACGCTGCGGCTTGTAAACCGCCGTCACATCCTCGTTGTCCCAATGGATGTTGATGAGGAAGGCATAGTTGGAACTCCACCGCAGGATGCCATACTCGGAATTGATTTCACCCTTGTTGAGGATATCGAGAACCCGGTCGCAAGGAGGTATCGGTCGAGCAGCAGGCTGGTCGCTCATGGCTGTCTAGGTCCAATAATAGATCAAACGGCCGTTTTGCTTCGGGTCGGGGCGCCCCTGGCGCACCGTCTGCGACGAATGTTCACTTAAGGCTCGCATCTGGGCGCGACTGCACCACATTCGCACAACGCCCGGTTTGTTCTCACTCTCATCGAGAGCTTCCTGGTCCTCTTGATCCTCTTCATCCTCTTCGTCGCCCAGTGGCACCAACTCCTGAGCGATCAGGACGACCAGATCGTGCTCCTCGTCGTAGCCCAGACCCATCTGCGCGACACGAAAGAGCGGCTCTACCGGATCGCGCAGTTCCATGTTGGTCATCGGACTTCGTCCGCTGGGCGCCGGCACACGCTGATCGAGGTCATCGATCAGCTCGCGCAACGCTTCGCTCAGCGCGCCAGCCTGCTCTTTTTCGATGATGAGCGTGATCAGACGATCGCCCTTTGCAGCCTGCAAGTGGAAGACGCGCTGCCCTTTGGGGCCAATCGTGCCGATGGTGATGAAATCTACCGGATTAAGATCGATATCGATATTGGGCATTCCTTCACCCGTCTGGTTACTGCGGCACGGTCTGCGACTGCTGTTTCGCCAGACGCCGCTCTTGCTCAAGCTGCGCAATGTGGGCGACATCATTCATCGTCGCCACGTAAGGACGCCCAAAGCCCAGCATCAGCGTACTGATCGATGCGGGTGAAATCACGATACGCTGAAACAGATCGAGGTGCATCCCCAGATAGTGCGCCATGACCATCTTGATCAGGTCTGCGTGGCTGACGACCGCTACCAACTCACGGGGGTGCGCCGCCGCCAGGCGCTCAATCTCGTTTACGGCCCGTTCCTGAACGCCACGCATCGTCTCGCCATTGGGAAAAAAGGCGCGTGAGGGGGTCTCCTGGACGAGCTGCCACATCTTCCTGGCGCGTAATACCGCGATGGACTGGCCTTCCCAGTCCCCATACCGCACTTCGCCGATCTCCAGGTTGGGCACGATCTCCAGAGAGGATTGGTATCTCTGGATGGCCTCAGCAGTCTCCATGGTTCGTTCCAGCGGGCTGGCATAGAGATGCCGGATCGGCACATGACTCAAGCGCTTACCGAGCGCCTCAGCTTGTTCGCGACCTTCGTCATTCAAGTGCACCCCAGGGGTCCACCCTGCGAGCTTATTGGTCTTTACGAAGTCGTTGACTGCATGCCTGATCAACAGAATCTGCGTCATTGACGTTTGATTTCCACCGAAGCGCCTGAGTACATTTTTCTGGATCATAGCATACACATTCCAAATACGCATCGCTGCCACACTAGACTTTCGTTAGAGGAACGGCGCGATTCACTTACAATTCAGATTACAGCACCTTTACAATATGGGCCAACTTTGCTAGAATTCAGGCTACATGGGGGTGAACCAGCTTCGACGTTGGAGGCTGACTCCGTGTGGCAGGTCGTGGCGCCTCACCACGTAAAAAGGGGCAAGGCATTAACTGCCAACAACAACAAACCTGCTCTGGCTTACGCAGCCTAAGGCTGTTTGACCGGAGTGCTGGGCCATAGTAGCCCAGCCGTTCGCCCTGATCGGCTCCACCCGGTCAGACTGGCGGGCGTCATAAATGGTGGGGTGCGGCTTCCGTCACGCCGATAAGCGGAGGCCAAAGATCCATCGGCTAGCAGGGCGCGTACCGGGCCGTCTGGGGCTACGCACTGCGAAACTCAACAGACGGCTAAACCTGTAGAAGCACGGTTTCGAGTTCAGCGGACCAGGGTGCAACTCCCTGCACCTCCACAAGCAGTGAAGCAGGCGACCAGAACCGGTCGCCTGCTTTGTTATTCGGTCGTACTCTTTTGTGCGCTAGAGTTCGTCCAGGTGGGCATCTACCCACTCCAGATAGCTCACCCGCAGCGTATGTGTCCGTGGGCCGGGCGTTCCGCTCCCGATCACCCGGGCATCGATTTCCACGACCGGCACAATGTTCCGGCTGGCGCTGGTGATGAACGCTTCCGAAAGCCGCACGATATCCCGCACATTTACCGCCTCGTGGCGAAGGGGCAGCACCTTCGGAGCAACCTCGAAGACGATCTGCTGGGCGATTCCCGGCAGCATACCCTCCGCCGCTGTCCGCAGCTCACCGTCGAGCACCGCATAGAAGTTGCTGCTTAGGCCCTCCAGGATGTCGCCTTCCGGTGAGAGCAGCAGGCCGGTATAAATGCCGAGGGGCATGGCTGCCTCCACACTCTTGCGATCGTGCATCCAGCCTGTGGTCTTGGCGGCCGGGTCATGTCGCGCCCTGTCTGGGACGGTCACGACGCGAACCCCGCTTTCATAGAGCGCCGGGTCGACTGGCTTAAAGGGCTCGATGGTCAGGATCAGGGTATCAGGCGACTGCCTGGAGACCGTAATGCGGAAACGTACGTCGCCAAATCCGGATTCAAGGATCATCTGCCGCAGAGCGGCGCGCAGCCGAGGCCGATCCAGCTTCAGCGGAATGCCTGCGCGCCCGGCCGAGTCTTCAAGCCGATTCAGGTGGGCATCGAGCTTGATGACTTTTGTGGCCTCAAAGGTGTTGGTCACGGTGTAGACGCCGTCGAGCGGCTCGCTGTCGGCGGCTTCGGCCAGAGAAGCGGCTGAAGTCTCCACATGCTGAACGGCGGTCGGGGTCAGGAGACGGATCAGGCAGGGCATAATGCGGTGCGCACCTCGCAAATTCGCAACAAACTGACCACTAGCATATCTCTTGACAGGCGTGGAGAAAACCGTTACATTCACCATATTGATTTCTCAAGGCGGACAATCGTGCTGAGTCAGCAGCGAATGACCACTATGGGTATGGGTATGACCACTATGCGGAGAATGCATAGCTGGTGTTTGCGCGTGCCTTGAGAGATTGACCGAACTCGGAACCAAAGGGCGTGTGGGACACCAACCACACGCCCTTTTTTGTTGATTCACGCTTTGCAGGGGAGTCGTTCTCGAATGTCTACGCTGACGATGAAGTTTGGCGGCACATCAGTGGGCAGTCCGGAAGCCATCGCGACAGTCGTCCGAATCGTGAATGAAGCGGTGCAAGAGGGGCATCGGGTCGTCGTCGTCGTCTCGGCGATGGCGGGCGTCACCGACATGCTGATCACCTCGGTCCGCGAAGCCGCAGCGGGCAACCGCTGGGTGTACCTGTCAACCTCGCAGAAGATACGCGACCGGCACATTGAAGCGGCCAATCTGCTGATCCAGCCCGGCAGCGATCGCAACGCCATCATCGCAGAAATCGAGACGCTGATGGAGCAGCATGTCGAGATGTGCAACGCCATCAACATGCTCGGCGAGTCTACGCTGCGGATCGACGATGCCGTGTTCGCCTTCGGGGAGCGCCTCAGCAGCCGCGTGATCGCCGCCGCCATGCGCAGCCAGGGACTTAAGGCAAAACAGTACGACGCCAACCAGCTGGTCATCACCAACGACCATTTCACGACCGCCATCCCGATATGGGACGAGACCGAGACGCACATTCGGGCGGAACTGCTGCCCGCGCTGGATCGTGGGATCGTGCCGGTCATCACCGGGTTTGTGGGCGGGACGAAGAGTGGTCATATCACCACACTTGGCCGGGGCGGCAGCGACTACAGCGGCGCCATCTTCGCGACCTACACCGACAGTGACGAACTGGTCATCTGGACCGATGTCGATGGCGTCATGACCACCGACCCGCGCGTAGATCCGCGGGCGCGCGTGCTGCCCAGTATCTCCTACCAGGAGGTCGGCGAACTGGCCTTCTACGGCGCCAAGGTGCTGCACCCGAAGACGGTGCAGCCCATTCTGAACCGCGGCATTCCGATGCGCGTGCGCAACACTTTCAACACCAGCCATCCCGGCACGCTGATCACCAAGGTTGCCGAGCCGATCAACACGATCATCAAAGCGGTGACCAGCATCAAGGCGGTCAGCCTGCTGACGGTCAGCGGCAAGGGAATGATCGGCGTGCCGGGCATCGCCGGACGCACCTTCCTGGCGACGGCGCATGCCGGCACCAGCATTCTGATGATCTCCCAGGCGTCATCGGAACAGAGCTTCTGCTTTGTGGTGCCGCAGGAGCGCGCCAAGACGGTTGCGGATGCGATCGAACGAGAAATGAACGCCGAGATCGCCCGTGAGGATGTGGATGGCGTGGATATCCTGAACAATGTAGGGGTGATCACGGTCGTCGGCGCGGGCATGCGCGGCACACCGGGCGTCGCCGGACGCGTGTTCAGCACGCTCGGCAATCACCGCATCAACGTGATCGCCATCGCTCAGGGCGCCTCAGAATGCAGTATTTCGTTCGTGATCAGCGAAGAAGAACGCGATCGCGCAGTCCTGGCGCTGCACGAACTGGCGTTGGAGGAGAGCGCAGTGGCGGTCTAGCGACCGTCCGTGAGTCAGTGCGCGGCAATCCTTACGAGAATTGGGCCGGGTATCCCAGTTGGCATGTCCGGTCCAATACCCTCATTCCCCTTCAGGCATTCCGCGTCCCTGTGTCTCGTAGGACCAGTAAGCGGCAAACCCGCGCCACGGCGACTCCACCGCGCAGGACGTGCTGGCCAGCAGGTCGTTCAGCGTAAACTCCAGGTCGGCAGTGACGGCCAACCGGTTGATCTTCATATCGGGCGTCAGGCGAGGGATTACAGTCTCACCGGAGAAGGCGTAGGTCTGCTTCTCCGGGGCAATCTCGGCGATGATGTCCTGGCCAAACACCAGCAGCAGCCGCGAATTCCCTGCCTCGCACGACGCGAACACGCGGGACGGGGGCGGCATCTTCAGCAGCAGATCCCCCACCCGCCAGAGCCGGGCCGGCGGCATTTCGTAGATCCCCACCGAGCGCACGCCGAGGGTCGGAGTCTGCTGGAAGCGTACCAGCGCCAGCGCCAGCGGGTCGGCGTCGGTGTCGGCGCTTGAAGCCGCCATACCTGCAGCATCCGCCGTATGAGTCCCGATCCGCAGGGTATAGGAAAAGTGCGTCGCGGTCAGAAACGACGCGGGCTTGACCGCCATCTGCTGGTAGGTCGACTCCGCCGTCTGCCGGTCGGTCAGCCCAGGTGTCACCCCGAACGCGCACGGCAGGTCGCAGTTGTTCTGGGCCATGATCAGGTCGGGGTCGCCCAATGCCAACGTGCCCGCGCCCATGAACAGCAGCATCAGAACCAGGGCGCCAGCGGTCAGCAACACGGCGACGCGTCCTAAGCTGGAAGCCATCGGCTCCTCCTTACCGTGGGTAGACCGCCAGCACCGCTGGAACGGGGTCGAACGAAAGAATGCGGGTCGTCTGACCTGCAGGCAGTTTCAGCGAGAGCATGGTCGAGCCACCGCCGTCAAGGTTGACCGCGTTCACCAATCCCAGGTCGGTCGTCGGCAGATAGGCGCTCAGAGCCGTGAGTGTGATGCCGGTCAGCGAAGGCGTCGCCAGGATCACAATCCGCCCCAGGTTGTCCTGCCCGACCACCGTTCTGCGGGTAGCCCGATCGCCGCGCGTATTGGAGAAGGAGGCCGCCCCGTCGGTCACCAGCATGGGAAACGCCTGCACCGCCTGCTCCAGCGGCTCGCCCTGGTACGGCTCGATCAACGTCGAACGCACCCGAAAGCTTCCGTTCTGTAGCTGGACCAATCCGCCCCGATCGGTGTAAGCCTGGCCATAGGGCACACCATCTGCCACAAGCAAACCGAGGATGCGATTCTCACGATCGAAGAAGTTGGCGTTCACGAAGACGGTGGCATCCGGCAGCAGCGCCGACCACTCCGAGATGTTGCGCGCGACTCCTGACTCGTAGTGCGCGCGCAGGGTGTACAGCGCCGGGTCGATGCGCAGCGCCAGCAGCGAGGTGAAGGGGTGGTCGCCTCCTGGAAAGTATGTTCGCTGATCCAGACCAGGGGCGATGGTCTGCCAACCCGCATCCGCGCCCTCGCCATCCACGGGCGGAACCGCTGTGGCAGAACCCGGCAGTGCGCAGCCCACCAGCGAAACAGCGGTGATCACGGAGGACCAGCTTAGCCGCCGAAGGAACAAAATTCGTGCCCACAATCGGCGTGCCGCAAAGGTCACGGCGCGTGAATTCATGGACTCACCTTAGAACAGGCTGTCGATTTCATTGGCAAAGCGAACATTTGACGTTGCCGATTTCTCATTATTATAGGTATTCTATCATGCACGCTTGGCGGTCAGGTTTTCGAAAGGCAATGACATGCTGGAACGCGTCAGCGCGATGCCACAGTTCGCGCAGTTCCCACAGGACGAGCTTGAGAGGCTGCTCCAGCAGAGTCATGTCATCGATCTGCCGGCGGGCGAGTTCCTGTTCTATGACGGGGATGCGCCTACCGGTTTCTATGTGATTCTCGAAGGCGAACTGGAGATCACCAAGACCATCGGTGGGCAGACCGTCATCCTGGCGCACCAGGAACCCGGCGCCTTCGTCGGGGAGATCGGCTTTGTGACCGGTCAGAGGCGCAATGCCTCGGCCCAGGCGCGCGGCGATACGCGCCTGCTCGAGTTTCACGCGACTCTGATCAACACCATGACCCTGGCGTCGCCGATGGCCGAACTGCTGCACGCCACCATGGCGCAGCGCCTCCGCGACACGGAAGCCCAGATTCGCCAGACCGAAAAGCTGTCCGCGCTCGGGAAGCTGGCCGCCGGGCTGGCCCATGAGCTCAACAACCCGGCCTCGGCCAATGTGCGCGCCGCCCGGCAGATCCCGGAGATGCTCGTCGAGACGCAGCGGCAGGCCTTCGCCGTACCCTATCTCGGTCTGAACGAAGAACAGATGAATCTGATCAGCGAGCTGAGCCAGCGGATCATCACGCAGCCTGCTCCGCCCCCACTCGATGCCATGCGCCTGGCGGATCTGGAAAATGCCATGGTCGACTGGCTGGAGGAGCACCACATCCCCGAGTCCTGGCAGATCGCTCCGACGCTGGCCGCCGAGGGAATCGGCCTGGATACGCTGGACATGCTGGCAGAGATTCTGCCGGGCGAGGCTCTGGCCGGGGTCCTCCAGTGGCTCGATGCCACACTGAATCTGGTCGGCCTGGCCCGCACTGTAGCTTCCAGCGCCACACGCATCTCCGAGATGATCCAGGCGGTCAAGGCCTACACGTACATGGATGAAGCGCCGCTGCAAGTCGTGGACCTGCATGAAGGTCTGGAGAACACGCTGACCGTGCTTTCCAACCGGCTGAAGCGAGTCGCCGTCGAGCGCGAATTTGATCGGACCTGCCCGCGTCTGAACGTCTATGCCAGCGAACTGAACCAGGTGTGGACCAAGGTCATCGAGAATGCGCTGGACGCCATGAACGACCGGGGCACGCTGACCATTCGCACCGAACTCGGCGAATCGTTCGTCCGCATTACCATTTCCGATACCGGCCGCGGAATCCCTCCGGAAGTGCAGTCGCGCATTTTCGAGCCGTTCTTTTCCACCAAACCGATGGGCACAGGGCTGGGATTGGACATCGCCCGGCGCATTGTGCTCGACAAACATCACGGCGATATTCAGTTCACCTCGCAGCCAGGCAAAACATGCTTTATCATCACGCTGCCTCTAACGCAGGGTGGTTAGCCTTCGGTTCGCAAGGTGAGAATTGTCGGATGAGGCCTCGTAATTGAATGCACTGAGGAGTACGCCTTGTCTGCGCAAGCCCCCCCGCCACAGGGTCTGACGTCCAGTGAGGTTCAACAGCGCGTCCGGCGCGGTGAAGTCAACGACTTCCGAGCGCGAGTCGGCCGCAGCTACTGGGATATCTTTCGCGACAACATCCTGAACCTGTTCAACCTGATCTTCGGCACGCTGCTGGTCATCGTGTTCCTGTTTCGCGACTACGGCACGTTCTTTTTCGCCGGGTTCAGCGTCGTCACCAACTCTTTCCTGGGCATGATTCAGGAGGCGCTGGCCAAGCGGCAGTTGGATCGGCTGGCCGCCCTGGCCGCCGACGACATCCGCGTCTGGCGCGATGGCCGCCTGGTTAGCATTTCGCCGCTGGCCCTGGTCAAGGACGACATCATTCCCATACAGCCGGGGATGCGCATCCCGGTCGACGGCGCGCTGGTGCACGGCGACGCGCTGGAGATGGACGAGTCGCAGCTCACCGGCGAATCCGACGCCGTCCTGAAGAACGAGGGGGATCCCATCGTCTCGGGATCGTTCTGCATCGCCGGCAGTGGCACGATGGTCGCCACGCGGGTCGGCCGTCACAGCACCATCAATCAGCTCTCCGAGACAGCCAAGGCTTACAAGCAGGTGCTCACCCCCACCCAGCAGCGCATCTCACTGCTGGTCCAACTGACGGTGATCATCATGCTGCTTACGCTGCCGATGGTCTTCATCTCCGGCTATTTGCAGAATGGGGAGGTCCTCACGCTGCCCACCTTCCGCAGCGCCGTGGTCTTCGTCGCCAGCATTGTCCCGCAGGGACTGGTGCTCACCGCGGTACTGGCGCTGACCATCGGCGCGGTCAACATCAGCCGCAAGCAGACGCTGGTGCAGCGCGTGAACGCCGTCGAATCGATGGCCAACGTGACTACGCTGTGCTTCGACAAGACCGGCACCCTGACGCAGAATCTGCTGACCGTCATGAAGATCGAGCCGCTGGGGGTGCTGCCCCAGAACGAGATCGTCGAGCGGCTGGCGCTCTATACCGGCAACCTCTCTAATCAGAACCGTACAGCCGCGGCAGTCGCCAGCTACGTCAACGGCGATTCCGCTCTGCCTGCCCTGCCCGCCGTGACCAAGACACGAGAAGTGCCTTTCACGTCGCAGCGCAAATGGGGGGCGATCGTCCTACCACAGGAAACACTCATCCTGGGTGCGCCGGAACGGGTGCTGACGCTCCGCAACGTGCAGGCTTTGGAGCGCGCCCGCGAACTGTCTGCCCAGGGACTGCGCGTGCTGGCCTTCGCCCGGTCTTCCATGGCGATGGTCGAGACCGCGCTCGACGAAACGCGCGAGCCGCTGGCCCTGATCGTCCTGCACGATCAGGTGCGACCGGGCATCCAGAACACGCTGGCCGAGTTCGCCGCGGAAAACGTTGCGCTCAAGGTGATCACGGGCGACAACCTGGAGACGGCGATGGAGATCGCCCGCGAAGCCGGCCTGACCATCGAAGCAGCCTACTCAGGGGACCAGCTCACGGCCATGGACGACGAACGATTTGCGGAGGCCGTCCACACCGCCAATCTGTTTGCCCGCATCGAACCCGAAACCAAGCGGCGCATCGTCCGAACGCTCAAGCAGCAGGGCGAGTATGTGGCCATGGTCGGCGACGGGGTCAACGATGTGCCGGCCCTGAAAGAGGCGCATCTGGCCATTGCCATGAACGACGGCGCGCAAATCACCAAGGATGTGGCCGATCTGGTGCTGCTGAACAACGCCCTGACCACCCTGCCCCTGGCCTTCCGCGAGGGCCGGGCCATCCGCCAGTCCGTGTTCGGGACGATGAAGATCTTTCTGGTCAAGAACTTCTACAGCATCATCTTCTTCATCCTGGCCGGCTTCATGCTGATGCCCTTCCCGATCAATCCGATCCAGATCAGCTGGCTGACTTTCGGCGTGATCAACGTCCCGGCGACGCTGATCGCCTTCCGTGTCATCAAGCCCACGCCCATGGCCACGTTCCGCGCGGGCGTGCTCGACTACGCCGTCACGGCCGGCTTCATCGGCGCGGCCTCGATGAGCCTGGTCTACGCCATCGCCTACATTGGCAGCGGCGAAGACGTTCAGATCGCTCGCAGCGCCGTCACTCAGTACATGACGCTTTTCGGGCTGCTGGCCTTTTGGAATATTCACGGAATCGAGTTGTTCCAGGTGGATACCATCCGCAGCCGCAACCGAATCTTCTGGATCGGCATCGTCTTCTACATCGTGACCGTGATCGGTTTCTACATGCTGCCCGGCCTGACGGAATTCACCGCCTTCTCGCTGGAGTACACGGTGGTGATCGCGCTGACGTTCGTCGGCGCCGCGCTGGTGCTGCATGTGTCCACAAGGATCCGCTTCATCAACCGTCTCTGGCGCCTCGTCGCCCCCTGATGCCGGCGCGACCCAGACCATAAAGCGAGAGACGGCACCTGACAGATGCCGTCTTTCGCTTCATTTTTCTGTTCTCTGCGGAAGACTAGGCTGGTCCGCCCGTACGCGAGGATGCATGAGCAGATTTGGTCGCAAGGGCGAACCCATGCGTGCGCACGGAAGAAACCGCCAAACCCAGACTTCGCAAACACGCGCTCAATCGTCAGCGCTCCTTTTCCTAACTTCTCGTCCCTCATACCTCACACTGTAATATCCCATGCGGCCAGATCGGCCAGCAACCGGTGCGCGGTCAGGTCCAGGTGAATGGGCGTGAGGCTCGCAAAGCCGTTGTAAACCGCCCACAGATCGGTGCCCTCTTCATCGGTCACACCGGATGGCGCCGGGCCGACAATTCGGTAGATTTCGCCCTTCACGTCCAGTTCGTCCTGGTAGATGCGAATGCCCTGGCGGGTCAGGCGAATGCCTTTGACGCGAGGAACATTGGGGACATTGACATTCAGGATGGTCAGCGGAGGCAGCTTGCGCACCAGAATAGAACGGGCCACCTCCTGCGCGATACGCGCCGCCTCGGCGTAATGCTCGTCCTCATCGGCGTCGCGCCGGTCGAGCGACACGGCAATGGCCGGCAGGCCGTTGATGCTGGCTTCGAGCGCGGCCGTTACAGTACCACTGTAGGTGATATCCTGACCCATGTTGGCGCCACGATTGATTCCCGAGACGACGAGATCGGCGTTCCACTCGACCAGCCCCAGCGCCGCCAGCGCAATGCAGTCCGCGGGAGATCCCCCCACCGCCAGCGCCGGCGTTCCATCTTCGAGTTCGGTCTCGGTGACCATGATGTCCTGGAAGAGTGTTTTCTTGTGTCCGCTGGCGCTCTGGTTGATAGCCGGGGCGATCACCCGCACTTCACCAAACGCCCGCATTGCTTCCGCAAGTACGCGGATGCCAGGAGCATGTACGCCGTCGTCGTTCGTCACGATGATTCGAGTCACGATGTTGTTTTCGTCCTTTGTGAAGCCAGAGCCGGAAGCCAGCAGGTAGGCAACCTGCGGCCATCATGTCAATTCCCTACGTTCACCTGACGCTATGGGAGCATCCATGAGCGATTGATGAATCCTCATCAAATCTTTCACGGGACATAACAATTTATGTGAAATCCTGCACGAAACCTCTTGTAGAATAATTGTGCAGTCCTCGTATTGTACGAACTCGAACATGCCTGTACAGTACGAAATGAACACAGCGACATGGCGCCACACAACGATGCAACGCGCTGCGGGGCTCGACGCTTTCGGCTGCGCAACACGAACCTTCCCGCTGTGCTCTAGCACTTGGAGGATATGAATGCCGGACGACGCTCAAGACTTGAACTATCTCGCTGGGGTCAGCGCCTTTCAGAGCGCGCGCATGCGCGCCTTCTGGACTGAGATGCTGAGCCTGGTCCGCGGTAAACCGGCGGAACTTCTTAGTTTCGAAGACATTCGCGCGCGGCTGCGGCTGCGCGAAGAAAGCTATCTGGGCCTGCACGATGTGCCGCTCGACAAGATCGTCGGCAGCGTCGGGCGCTATCGCGACTTTACACGCGGATTCCTGCCGCGCTCCGCGAAGATGCAGGAGCGCTGGAGCCGGGTCTACGCACAGGCGACCGGTATGACCGGACTGCCACCGATTGAACTGTACAAGGTTGGCGACGTTTATTTCGTCCGTGACGGCAACCACCGGGTATCCGTCGCGCGCCAGTTAGGCTCCGAGACAATACAGGCGCACGTGACCCTGCTGCCGACCACGATCACGGTCGAGCCGGGGATGTCGCCCGACGAACTGGACGAGTTGGCCGCCTACGCCGATTTCCTGGACGCGACACGCCTGCCCTACACGCGCCCGCAGCACCAGTCGATGCTGCTCTCCGAGCCGTCGCGCTATACCGACCTGCTGGGTCACATTCACGTGCACCGCGCCGTGCTTCAGCAGCAGGGCCGTGACTTACCGCTGGAAGAGGCAGCCGCCGACTGGTATGACAGAGTCTACCGCCCGGCGCTGACGCTGATCCGTAAGTATGACGTGCTCAAGTACTGGCAGGGGCGTACGGAAGGCGACCTGTACCTGTGGATGATCGACCACCTGCGAGACGTTCAGGCGGCTCTCGACGCGCCGGACGACGCCAGCGCGGCCCGCCGGTTCAGCGATGCGCTGGTCGACTTCCTGGCCAGCCGGCGCATTCCTGTGCCCAAGGACCTGCTCACCGAGAAGACGATACCGTGCGTCTGGCGCGGGCGGACGTCGATGCCGGACTCGCCGAAATTCGCGCGCGTGAAACCGCCCGGCCGACCGATATGATCGAAGAGTAGCCGCAAGACAGCATCCTGAGAACCAGCCACCCAGTCCGATCAGCAATCCGCGACCTCCTGCGAGACAATCCTCCAGGAGGTCTTCATTTTCAAGCTCCCCGTCTCTCCGGCGCACGGCCTGAGTCCTGGGGTATATGTCGAGGGATGCGCCTGAAAATTCCACACCACATTCTCATAGGGAGTAGGTTACAATTTCGACTGTTTCTGTGAGAGTGATCGAGTGTACAACGTGAAACGTCAGCCACTAACCGCCATTCCCTCGAAGCTCCGGTTCAGCAGTCCGCCTTTGACTTGATTCAAACCTTGACCGGTTCGCTGGAAAAGGCGGAGGAGTCGCTCCAGGATGGCGATGTGCTTGCCATCTCCAGCAAGTATGCCGCCATCTCGGAAGGGCGCGTCGTCAACCTTTCCGACATCAAGGTCAGCCCACGCGCCCAGGCCCTGGCCGAGCGCTACCAGATGATCCCGATGATCGTCGAACTGGTTCTCTCCCAGGCCGACCATGTTTTCGGCGGCATCCCCGGTTTTCTGCTCACGCACAAAGACGGGATCATCTCGCCCAACGCAGGCATCGACCGTTCGAATATCCCACCCGGCTTTGCGGTGCTGTTCCCGGTCGAGCCGTATGCCGCCGCCGCCCGCATTCGTGCCGATATTCGCGCCCGCCTGGGCACAACCGTGGGCGTAATCCTGACCGATAGCTGGCTGATGCCCGGCCGCCTGGGCTCCACGGGTGTGGCGCTGGCGACCGCCGGGTTCTCACCGGTCAGCGACGAGCGCGGGATGACGGACCTGTTCGGGAACAAAATGCAGGTGACCCGCCGCAGCATTGCCGATCAGATCTGCACCGCCGCGCAGCTTGTCATGGGCGAACGCGACGAAGCGACGCCCTTCGTGATCGTGCGCGGCACCGGCGTGGTCATGTCCGACGAACCCGTCTCGGCAGCCAACGTCGCCATTGATTGGACCGAGTGCATTTACGTGCAGTCGCTTACTGAGGGGCTACTCGAGCGTTCGGAAACTGGAACCCCTCACCCGTCCCAAGGAGATTTAGAAGGATGAGCCTGCCACTCGTTGAACTCGCCGAAGACCAGCGCGCAAGGGCAATTCGGCTTCTGGACTATATCGAGCAGCGCCAGCTCAGCGGCGTGGTGTTGTTCGACCGTTCCTACATCCTTTACTACACGGGCTTTGCCTTCATCCCCACCGAGCGACCGATCGCCTTCGTGATGAACCGGCAGGGCCAGCGAGCGCTCTTCGTGCCGCAGTTGGAACGAGAACATGGCAAGGCCAATGCCCAGGTCGAGCATGTGGCCACCTTACCCGGAGTATCCGCACGACCCGCACCCCATGCAGCACCTCAACGCGCTGCTGCGCCAGATGAACATGATAACGCCGGGCGCGGCGATCGGCGCGGACAGCGACGGCTATCCTTGGATTTTCGGTTATCGCGGTGTGCCTCTTTCCGAAACTACCGGTCAGGATGTGCGCAGTGTGCGCACCTTCGTGGAAGATCAGATGATGATCAAGTCACCAGTGGAGGTCGCGCTGATCCGCGAAGCCTGCCGCTGGGGCGACTATGCCCATCGCCTCCTCCAGGACTACACTGCCGTCGGAGTCACCGAGACGGAGGTCAGCCGCCGGGCCAGCGCCGATGCCACCAGCGCCCTGCTGAACGAACTCGGCAGCGAATACCGTTCAGCCAGCGAATACTACTATGGCGCCATGGCCGGCTATCGCGGGCAGATCGGGCGCAACGCGGCTATCCCCCATGCCCTGGCCAACAACATTGTCTTCGAACCGGGGGACACGCTGGTGACGGGTGCGGCTTCTTCGGTGTGGGGCTACAACTCTGAGCTGGAACGAACCATGTTCGTCGGCGAACCGAATGACGACCAGAAGTACTTCTTCGACCACATGCTGGCCCTTCAGTCGCTGGCCATCGACACGATTCAGCCCGGCCGCGCCTGCGGTGAAATCGACATGGTCATCCGCGGCTACTACAGATCGCACGACCTGATGCCTTACTGGAAGCACCACGTCGGCCATGCTATTGGCATGCGCTACCACGAAGGTCCCTTCCTGGATATTGGCGGTGCGACGGTCATTCAGCCGGGCATGGTGTTTACCGTCGAACCCGGACTGTATGTCCCGAATCTGGGCGGATTCAGACATTCGGATACAATTCTGGTCACAGAAAACGGCACGGAGTTTCTGACGGATTATCCCCGTGACCGTGAGAGTCTGATCATCCCAACCTAAGGACAACCTCTCTATGCACAATCTACCGTTCGGAAGACCGGGACGCTGGTACCGCGCCAATCTTCACACGCACTCGACCCGTTCCGACGGCCGACTTTCGCCTGAGGCCGTCTGCCAGTACTATCGAGAACACGGCTACCACATCCTGGCCATCACCGATCACTTCATGGATCGTTTCGGCTACCCCATCACCGATACGACACCCTTTCGCACGGATGATTTCACCACCCTGCTCGGCGCCGAACTGCACGCCGGGCAGACGCTCACCGACGAACTGTGGCACATTCTGTCCGTCGGGCTTCCGCTCGACTTCGCGCGACCGGCCGATGACGAAACCGGTCCGCAGATCACCCAGCGGGCGCTCGACGCGGGCGCTTACGTCAGCGTGGCGCACCCCGCCTGGTACAACCTGACCGAGGAGGATGTTGTCTCGCTCAAGGCCGCGCACAGCATCGAGGTCATCAACGGCATCTCTGCCGATCACAACGACCGCATCGACAGTTGGTACATGGTCGACGCCATGCTGGCCCGTGGTTACCGTTTCACTGCCCTGGCCACCGACGACACACACTTCAAAGCCGGTTACAACGACTCTCTACGCGGCTGGGCCTGGGTGCGCAGCGAGGAGCTAACGCCGGAGGCAGTCCTGGAATCGCTCAAGCAGGGGTGGACCTACAACAGCACCGGTCCGCAGATCTTCGACGTGCGGCTGAAGGGCAGCGACAGCGTCAGCATCCGCTGCTCGCCGGTGAGCAGCATCTTCGTCACCGGCAAGGGCGCGCGGGCGGTCCAGCACCATGGCGGCGGCCTGACCAACGTCGACATCAACATCCGCCGCCTGGATTCCCCTTATTGCAGAGTCACCATCCGCGATCCCTTCGGCGGTCGCGCCTGGACCAACCCCATCTGGCTTGGCTAGAACGTATCTGAATATTCGGCGGTTCTGTCGTAGGGACGGCATTCTTGCCGTCCGGGACCGGCGGACACGCAGAAGCGTGTCCCTACGAAGTGCGTTTCTATGCCGCAACGAATGCAAAAGGACAATTATCAGATACGCTCTAGGAAAACAAACCTCCCCGATGAGCCGCCAGAGCTGGCAGGCCATCGGGGAGATTCAGGGGTGTCAGGCGCGAAAGTGAGGTTGGTTCCCCTGCACCTCCTCATCCCTCATTTCTCATCACTCGCCCTACTCCGTAACGCCATCATCCTCGTGGAGATGAGGCAGTACCTTCTGGGCGATCAGTTCCAGACCGGGAATATCATCGAGATCGAGCCACTGGAGCATAAAGCGCTCCACGCCGGCATCGACATAGGCGCCGATCTGGTCGACCATCATCGAAGCCGTGCCAAAGATGATCCGCCCTTCCCTGGCCATCGTGTACCCGCGCTGCTCATGCTCTGCCTCAAGCTGGGCCAGATGAGCGTCGTCTCGGGCGAGAATGGCGCGGGTCATCAGCGAACGCCGCACTTCACCGGGTGCGCGCCCGACATCGCGCAGGAGCCGGTTGAGCACCTGATTCCGCTCGCGGTATGTCGCGGCCGAAATGTAAACGCCGTTCCACTCATCGGCAAATTCCGCCACCAGCGGCAGCGTCTTCTGGACTCCATTGCCACCGATCAAAATCGGGGGGCCGCCCGCGCGCTGCGGACGCGGCAGCAGCAGCGCGTCATCCAGTGAGAAGTGTTTGCCGTGATAGGTCACCGGTCTTTCACTGAGGAGCAGCGAGACCGTCACTTCGAGGGCGTCGCGCAGCATCTCGAAGCGGGTCGGCATGTCATAGAAGGGCACGCCGAAGGCCTGGTGTTCGCGCACCTGCCAGCCGGCGCCCATGCCCAGGACCAGACGCCCATCGCTGAGGTCATCCACCGCCGAAGCCATACGCGCCAGCATCGCCGGATGCCGAAACGTGACCGGCGAAACCAACGGCCCGAACTCTATCCGGTTGGTATAAGTCGCAGCATAGGTGAGAGACACCCAGGCTTCCAGCGAGGCCTGATCAGGCGGCTCGGGGTCTGTGAAGTGGTCGGAACGAAACACGCACTGATAGCCGAGCTGTTCCGCACTGGTCAGAATGCGCCGCCAGGCTTCCCAGTTCAGCCCTGATTGCCCCTCAATCATCAACCCTATGGATGCCATGCCGCTGTCCCCCTTCACCGTTCATGACGTCGTCTGCTATCACTGCTGCATCACAACTCGTCTCTCATTATACCTAGTTCGAGCGTATTACGCCTTTCTAGCGATTATGAGAGTCGTAAAATTGAACGCCCAGGGCAGAACGACTTTGAGGATGCGGCCGGCGATCTCTGCGATCGCGGTGGTACGGTAGTAGCCCGGCGACTGGAAGATCCCGCCCAATCCCCACAGCGTATAGGCGTGACTGGTGGGGATGGCGCGGACGAGTTCATAGCCGACGGAGCGCACCGCGTCGACCAGCGCGTCACGGGTGTAGGTGCTTTCGAAGAATTCTTCGTCGGTCAATACCGACACGCCCTGGCTCTGGCGACGCCAGCGCACGAACTCGTGCACAACGTTGGGATACGGGATAGTCAGCACCAGCACGCCGCCGGGGCGCAGCACACGGAAGGAATCGGCCAGCGGCTTGACCATACCGGACTCGAAGTGCTCAAAGACGCCAAAGGACAGATAGGCGCCAATCGTGTTGTCGGCGAATGGCAGCGCGTGCACGTCGCCGGCGGCCAGACGCAGTGCCGGATCGTAGTCGTGTGAGATGTGCAGGGCGTTCTCGGCGTAATCGAGGCCGACCACCTGATACCCTTGCGCCTTGAGTGGGATCAACGCTGCGCTCAGGCCGCTACCCGCCTCCAGGATGATGCCATCCTTGGGTAAATACGGCAGATAATGTCCGACGGTCTCTTTTGCCCGCGCGTAGTTCTGCGTGTCCAGCTCGACTTCTACCGAGGCGTTGGCCCAGATATCCTGCCATGCCTGGCGCGTACTGTCATAGCGTTCGCCCTGTTGCTTCGGCTGTTGCATCGATTCCCTCAATCCAGATGGTCTGCTTCACGATCAAGCTGGCGAATCACACGCGCCGGGACACCGGCAACAACGGTGTAGGGCGGCACATCGTCACGAACCAGCGAACCGGCTCCGACCACCGCGCAACGTCCGATCCGCACGCCCATCAGCACCGTCGCACCCGCGCCGATGTAGGCGCCGGACTCAACGATGACTCTCTGCTTGCGCGTGGGAAATGCCGACTTCGCCAGCGGAGAATAGCCAACATCTTCGTGGGTCAGGATGATCGTGTGCAGCGAAAGCGTGCAGCGGTCTTCCAACACAATCGGCGCAGTCAGGTCGAGCGTGACCCCCGGACCCAGATGACACCAGGCTCCAATGCGCAGTTTCCCGCCCATCTCGTAGGTGCCATGCAGGTTCAGCCGGCCGTGAAAGTCGATGCCTTCGCCGATCGCAACGCCAAAGGCCTTCAGAATTCCCAGCGCCAACCAGGGGGGGCAGTGAAAAACGGCATGTTCCAGGGCACTGTTACCCCAGATGGCGATGCGAAACCGCAGCCAGAGGACGTAGACTGGCGTCCAAAGGGTGCGCAGCGCCACCCGGATGCCTCCGGCAAAGAGACTGTTCACACGAGAGCTTTTCGCTCGCCACGTGACCGCTGGGCGAAATCCATCAGAATGCGCGTCGGCACGATCAGCAAACGCAGCGTCACCGCCGCCAGCCCGCCGTACCACTTGCGCGTGAAGACGATCAGATCGTCGAAATACACCTGCGAGGCCAGTCGCTGCACCAGCCGGGTGCTGGCGTGTTCCTCGTGCAGGATCAGCGCCTCGGCGACGAAATGCACCTCATGGCCGCTGTCCAGAATGCGCTTGCAGATGTCATCTTCGGTGAAGTACAGCCGCAGCGCTTCGTCGAACAGTTTCAGCTTCCGCAGCAGCGAGGTCGGCGAAATCATACACGAATCCGGGATCACCTCGACCGACCGGGTACTGGCGCGGTCCCACTCCTCGTACCACATCTGTTTACGACGGTTTGACCGCCAGAACGAGAGCATTGCCCCCAGGAAGGTGTAGCCAAGCAGCAAGTCGACGAACCCAGGTATGCGGGAACACGTCCGCTGCAGGCCGCGGTCCAGGCCGCGCATCTGACAGGTGACGGCGCCGACGTTCGGATGGGCGCGAAGATAGGCGAGCATGATCTGAAAGGTACCAGGCTGTATGACCGTATCCGGGTTCAGGATCAGGGTGTAGTCGCCCGTCGCCTTCTCGAAGCCGAGATTGTTACCGCCGCTGAACCAGGTATTGCGGCCGGGTTCGACCAGCACCACCTGCGGAAACTGGTCGCGCACCATGGCGGCGCTGTCGTCGCGCGAGGCATTGTCGACCACGATGATCTGCACGTCGAGATCGCCGCGTTCGCGCAGAATCGACTCCAGCGTGCGGCGAAGCGGCTCGCGCGTGTTGTAATTGACGATGATGATGGACAGATCGGTCATCGAGGTGCCTCGTCGGCGCAGTTAAGCCGGAAAGGCGCGAATGACCTGAATGATGTAATCCACATCCTGGTCGCTCAGACCGGGATACAGCGGCAGCGTGAGCAGACGCAGCCATTCCCGCTCCACCACCGGCAGTGGTTCACGGGCGTACTCGCGATACATGGCATGCAGGTGGTTCGGAATGTAGTGCATCCCGGTGGCCACGCGATGCTGGCGCAGCCAATTTCCCAAATCGTCGCGGCGGTCGCAGCGCACCACGTAATTATGCCGCGAGGAGTACACCCCCTCGCGCTCGACCGGAAGCTGGAGCCATTCCAGATCGCGCAGCCCATCGTCATAGCGCGCCGAGATCGCGCGCCGGCGGGCGTTGGTGTCGTTCAGACGACCCAACTGCACGAGCGCAATCGCCGACATGATGTCATTGCTGTGATACTTGTAGCCCAGCTCCTCCACATCATACTGCCAGGCGTACTGCGCTGCATCGCCGGAAGCGCGCACCCACGTATCGCGGTTGATGCCCACCCAGCGCACGCGGCGCAGACGCGCATCCCACTCTTCGTTCTCCAGCGTGATCATGCCGCCGTCACCAGTCGCCAGATTTTTGACCGGGTGGAAGCTGAAGCAGGTCATCGGCGAGAGCGCGCCAATCGGACGGTCGTGGTAGCGAGCGCCGGCGGCATGGGCGGCGTCCTCGATAACGATCAGATTGTGCTGGCGGGCCAGTTCGTGGATGCGATCCAGGTCGCAGGGATGTCCGCCATAGTGAACGACCAGCAGGGCGCGGGTATTGGACGTAATTTTCCGCTCAATGTCGTCCGGGTCGATGTTCAGCGTGTCGGGTTCGACATCGGCGAAGATCGGCGTCGCGCGGTTGTACAGGATGGCGTGGTTGGTCGAGACGAAGGTCATCGGTGTGGTGATCACTTCACCGCCTTCAGCCCCGGCAACCAGCAGCGCCAGGTGCAGCGCTGCCGTAGCACTGTTCGCCGAGACGGCGTAAGGCGCCGCGACGTACTCGGCGAAACGCTTCTCGAATTCCGCCGTTTTTGGACCCAACCCCCACCAGCCGGATCGAATAACTTCAGCAACGGCTGCGATCTCCTCCTCGCCGTGGAATGGCGTGAAGACCGGGATTGAATGGTCAATCAGGGGAATAGTCGGGTTGGTTGAGAGCATTGTTACAGCCTGTGTGCACCAAAACAGCGTCGGCCCCATTGTACAGTGCCGATCTGCCCTTTTCCATACAGGTGCATTACAGGCGCATTGCCCCGCACGTCGCTGGACGGACCTACTGGCGCGCTGCCAAGGGATGGCGAGCGCGCTTACCGCAGCAGTTCCTCGAACAAGGCTTCCAGGCGTTCGGCCCGCCGGGCGTACGAATGATGGGCATAAACATGTGCCTGCGCCCGCGCCGCCGCCGCTTCGCGCTCCGCGTCGTGCGCCAGGTAGTAGCGCACCTTCTCACGCAAGTCGTCAACATCGCGGTAGGTGAGCAGCATCGGCTTGCCATCCTGCTCCGGGAACCATTCGCGCACACCGGGCAGGTCGTCGCAAAGCTGGAAGACGCCCGCACCAGCCACTTCGAACAAACGCATGTTGCCCCCGTAGTGGACGAAGTCGCCGTGGGTGTTCACGCAGATTTTGGCCGCCGACAGGATGCGCTGCATTTCCTCGCCCAGGGCCCGGCCGCGCACGTGTCCTTGCAGACTTGCCGGCACCTCATGCACACTCCAGATGCCGAGGTCAAAGTCGCGCAGCGCCTCCAGCGCCCGAACGCGCCGGCTGTACAGCTCGTTGGGTACCAACGTCCCGACGAAGGCGATGTCGCAGGCCAGCCGCTGACGGTCAGCCGGGTCGAGCGGGTACGGCTTGTGAAAATCCGGGTCACAGGCCGAGATCGGCAGGCACTCCATGCGCGCCGCGCCCATCTCCAGCCACTGGATGCCGTGGTAGTAATCACTGGTCACGATTAGATCGTACAGGCGGGCGGCGGCGCGGTCGATGGGATGCGAGAAGACAATCGGCGAGGTGCCGCAGAAGTAGGCCAGCTTGCAGCCCACCTCGCGCTTGAGCGCCGCCAGCGTCTCCGGCAGAATGTGCGTATTGTCGCCCACCATCCACAGGATGTCCGGCCGAAAGTCGCGGGCGCGGTCCAGCAGAGCGCGGTTGCGCCCCAGCACCACCGGGTTGACCTGCGGCGGCACCCGGTTGAGCGCGGCATTGGCCAGCTTTCCCAGCGACAGCCCATCCGAGTAGCGGGCCGTCTGCGCACCCGGCGAATTGCGCCAGAAGACGGCCAGTTCATGTCCACGACCCCGCAGCGCCCGCTCGTAAAAGTGCTGCGTGGTCGAGGGGGGAAAGAGCGGCACCGGTTCGCCCGGCGGGGTTGCGGCCACGGCCTTGCGCAGCACTTCCGGATGATGCAGCGAGGCGACGAAGAGAATGCGCATGATTCAGGCCCTAGACCGTGACAACGTACGTCGTCATTCGTCCGACGGGTCCGCGGCGGACGAGGTCGGGTTGCGCAGCAGGCCGGCGTAGATACCGGGCGTCGAGTCCGGGATGATGACCGCGCCACACGCCCCGGCATAAAACTCGGCCGGCCCTACCCCGCCGATGATGGCGTAGCCGTAATCCTGCGCCAGCATGTCGTGCAGACAGGCCAGGAGCAGCGCCTTGCCGATCTTCCTGCCGCGGTAGGTATCGTCGACGCCGGTCGGACCAAAGAAACCGCGCCGTGTCGCATCGTAGCAGGCGAAGCCGACGACCTTACCCTCGTGGGTGGCGATGAAGCAGGACAGCGGCAGGCGGGCGAAGGAGACTTCCGTCTCGCTCACCCAGTAGGGGCTGAAGTGCTTGCCCACCCATTCGGTCACGAAGTGCTTCTCCGGCGCTTTGGCCCGCCGCACCGTGATCCCCTGCTCCGCCAGGCTGGCCAGCAGCGTATGCTGTTCCGGCAGCTCGTAAAGTTTCACCAGCATATCCGGCATTATGTCGTTTCCTTTCGTAGATCGCGCAGCAGCAGCCGAGCCGCCGCCGCGCCAGAGAGCATCACCATGGGCACGCCACCACCGGGGTGCGCCGTGCCACCGGCATAGTACAGCCCGCCGATCCGCGCATCGCGGTTGTGCGGCCGGCGCAGCGCCGAGAAGCGGTCGTTCGACCCGGCGCCATAGAGCGCGCCGCGGCGCGCCCCGGTCAGCCGTTCCAGATCGACCGGCGTCAGCCGGTGCTCGACGCGAATCTTGCCGCGCACGTCGAAGCCGAAATCGGCCATGCGCGCCAGGACCCGATCGCGGTAGGCATCCCCTTCAGCCGTCCAGTCAAACTCCTGCCCCAGCGGCGGCGCGTTGATCAGCACGAACCAGTTCTCGCAGCCGGGCGGGGCATGCTCGGCATCTGTCTTCGAGGTGATGGCGACGTAGATCGTCGGATCATCGGGCGGCGTGCCCTGCCTGAAAATCGCCTCGAATTCGCGCCGGTAGTCCCGGCTGAACAGGATGTTGTGGTGCGCCAGCCGCTCGTACTGCCCTTCTATACCCAGGAGCAGGATGAAGCCGGAGCACGACGGCTCGGCATTAAGCAACTGTCGCAGGCGGGCATTCCGCGCGGGCGACTCGGGGAGCATATGCTCGTACACCGTTGCCACGTCGACGTTGGCGATCACCGCAGAAGCGGCGACGCGCGTCCCATCCTGCAACAGGACGCCGGCAACCTTCTCCTGGTTCAGGACGATCGACCGCACGCCGCAGTTGAAGTGGATCTCCACGCCCAGCTCTTCGGCCAGCCGATGCAGCGCCCGCGCAATCGCGTAGATGCCGCCGCGGGGGTACCACACGCCGCCGGTCAGCTCGACGTGGGCGATGACGTTCAGCGTCGCCGGGGCCAGATACGGACTGGCGCCGACGTAGGTGGCGAACCGTCCCAGGAACTGGCGCAGCTTGGGCGAACGCACAAAGGAGCGGATGGCGCCGTCCATCGTCCGCAGCGGATCGACTGCCAGCATGTCGCCGGGGGCGGTGCGCAGCAGCTTGCCCACCGTCGGCGGATCGCCATAGATGAACTTCTCCCCGGTGATGCGGTGGATGCGCGCGGCGTAGGCGAGATAGCCCAGGTAGCCCTCGACGTCGCGCTCGTCCAGCGCGCCCACCTGCCGGATCATCTCCGAGAGGTCGCGGGCGGCGTCGAACACTGTGCCGTCGTCGTAGAAATAGCGCGTCAGCGGGTCGACGGGCAGCAGCGTCAGGTAGTCTTCCAGGCGCCGACCTGCCGCGCGAAAGAGCGCTTCGAACACGCCGCGCATGGTGATCACCGACGGGCCGGTGTCCCAGCGGAAGCCGTCGGCCTGCACCTCGTTCATCTTGCCGCCGGGTCGCGGTCCCTGCTCGTAGACGACGACTCGCTCGCCGCGGGCCGCCAGGTGAATGGCCGCGCTCAGTCCGCCGATGCCGGCGCCAATGATGAGGATCGGGTCGCGTTCAGCCACGGTCAGGGTCGGCCCCAAAGCGGGCGTCAGTCGGTCTCCGGGACCGCGAAGACGATGGAATCCAGGATCGCTTGCAGTTCCGGCGTCGCGATGTCGACCGCCTCGATCGGCTCGATATAGGCGTAAAAAACAAAGTTGAGGTCGTACTGGCGCAGGCCGGCAAACCAGCCGCGCGTATCGGCGAGCTGCGGGCAGTCCACCGCCGCAAACTGCGTGCCGACGGCCTGCATGCCGCCGATGCTGTAGGTGCGCCGCACGTCGGTGCCGACGTTGCATTCCTGCTCGACGATGGCCAGACGCAGCAGACGCCGGCCGTCGTTGTACAGGTCGAGCATCTCCGGCGGCAGCGTGCCCCCCAACGACGGAGCAGCCACCACCAGATTCGGGAAGCCCCACAGCAGCACGATCGTGCCCGTACCCCCCGTCACCGGCCCGCTGTACACGGTGAAGGGAATATTGCGGATGGCGTCGACATCCTGGAGCACCAGCACGTCGCTGCCGCTGACCCACCCCGCGGGCAGTGTCATCGTCAGCGGCGGCGGCACCACCTGCCCGGTCACCGGGTCCAGTTCCAGCGTCTCCACCTCTTCGGTGGCCTCGGGGTCGGGCGTCGGCGTGGTCAAGTCGGCGGTCAGATCGGCGTTGGCCTGGGCCAATTGGGTGTCGATGGCGAAGTTCAGGCTGTCGATGTCCATCAGGGTTGGTGCGTCGTTGATCTTGACGTAGGGGATGGCGGTGTAGAAGGCATCGCGGCTGGCGGCCAGTTCAGCATCCTCCAGGATGGCCGCGTAGCCAGGGTTGTTGGCCGCGCACTGCTGATAGCGCCCCAGGTCCAGCCCCAGATCGCGCGCCGTGCGGTCGAGCAGATCGCCCGTAAAGAGATTGGGGTCCCCGTTCAGCACCTGCGGGAAAATCCGTTCGGCATACTGCCAGAACAGCCCCTGCTCCGCCGCGCAGATGGCCGAGCGCGCCGCCAGCCGACCGCCGGGAATGGGGCCGTCGGACACCATCGGCACGAAAACGAGCTGGATCTCGCCCGTCTGCACGCGCGGCAGCAGTCCGCGGTAAGCTCCCACCCAGAACTCGGCGCTGGCCGGGTCGTCGAAGGCGGCATAGATGATGACGTTGACCAGCGCGCTGGGATAGCCGAGCTGTGGAAAGCCGGTCAGTCCCTGCGACTGGGGAATGTTGGCATAAGGATCGTACTGCTGCGCGTGAAGGACGGTCGCGGCCAGCAGCAGCCACCCCGCCACCATCCACCGTATCGTTGTTCCGATCAGCGCCTTCGTCGTCAAGGCTGAGCCTCCTGCCGCCAACATAGAAGCCTACTATATCGGCATTTGGCATGAATTTCATGGCTGAAGTCGAAGGCCGCGCAACGACCAGCGCCCCCGCACTGATGATGCTCAGGACGGGGGCGCTGGTCCGGTCGGCACGCTTGCGCCGCGGATTGAGGTCTCGGCGTTCGTGCTGGCTAGCCGCCCTCGGCCAACGACCAGTCATACACCGCGTGTGCAATCTGCCGGCCGAATGCATCCGAGCGATGCAGGACGATCGCTTCTTCGGTATTCCAGACATAGGGGGGCGCAGCAGTTTCGGCATGCAGTTCGATGATGGCCGATCGGTAACCGTTACCGGTGGGAAACATCAGGCGGGTGATCTCGGCCAGCGCGCCATTGGCGACCGCATCCCAGCGGTAAACAGCGTCAGACTCCGGCTGCGGCAGATCGCCGAGACCGCTGAGCTGACCGGCCGCAATCGCCTCGTGCAGGACAACGCTGCTGTAGCCGAAGGCACGGGAAGCAGTGGCGGGCGTGAACCCTGGCGTGTTGCGCACGATGTCGCGCTGGAGCGCAAACCACTTGAGCGCCACGGCCGACGCATTGTCCACGACCGGCGAATCCGGCACGCTTTCCTGGGCCTGGACCGGCACAAAAGATGAGAACGTCAGGAAGACGGATAGAACGATCAAGAGCCACGCAGAAGTGCGCATCTCAACTTACTCCTGTTGAATTGGAAGGCTGACGAATTGTGGCCACACACGCATACTACGACAGGAGTGGGAGGGCGATCACCCTCTCCAGAGGTGGACTCTGGGGTGGTTGACAGGGGTGGTTTGGGAGATGGTGGGCTGGCCGCCCTGCGCTGGAGTTGTACAGGGCGGACCGATGCGGGGGGATTCTCGCTTACGCCTGCTGCTCGCGCCGCTTGATGGCCCCGCGATACTCCGCCGTGCGCAGCTCGATTTCGTAGTAGTTCAGCTCCGGCAGGCCGACCCGCGCGCCTTCGGCCAGCTCGGCGTCGATGTCGTAGGACAGGCGCACGAAGTCGATGGCGAGGCTGCCGGGAGTCTGGCTGCCGTACTGGCCGCTGAGGATGGCATAGGTCGCCAGCGGCATGTCCAGCGGATTGCCGACGCTGCCGGCGTTGAAGGCGGTCTTGTTGAAGTCGCGCATGGGCAGCATGTAGGCCGCGTGGATGTCGCCACAGCCGACGATGTCGGGCGATGGGTTGTCGAAGCCGGTGAATTCGGTGTTGTCGAACATGGCCTGGAGCACCTCCGGCGGTCGCCAGGGATGCACGCGCCTGTACACCCCTCCTGCGAGGCGTGGTAGAGCCGCACGCGCTGGCCGCTCAGCCAGAAGTCGTACACGTTGGGGAGGGTGTCGAGGTAAGCCAACCGCTCCGGCCCGACCTGCGCCCGGTACCACTCCAACTGCGGATCGTCCTCCTGCTTGTGGACAAAGAAGTCATCCCAGTTGCCGCGCAGGATCACCTGGCAGACCTCCCGGCAGCGGTCGATCGACAGGTCAGAGCGCGCACCCTTGCCGCCCAGGTCGCCCAGGTTGAAGATCAGGTCGATGCCGCGCGCCTTGAGATCGGCAAGGACCACTTCCAGCGCCGGCATGTTGCCGTGGATGTCCGAGATCACCGCGATTTTATCCATGCTGCCCTCACTGAAGCGTTGACCGGCGCATTGTACGAGTCCGCCACCGCCGCGCCAACCCCAATCGGTCGTCAAGTGCCGCCGATCGGCAATTTCCCCTATACTGGACTGCGTGCATCCCACGGGAGGACAACCCATGGACCTGACTGCTCAACGACTGACTCTGCGCGACGGGCGCGCCCTGGGCTATGCCGAATGGGGCGACCCGGACGGCCTGCCGGTCTTCTTCTTCAGCGGCCTGAATGGCGCGCGGCTGTTCCGCCACCCCGACGCGAGCATCGACCGGGAGCTTGGCGTCCATCTCTACACCTTCGACCGCCCCGGCCTCGGCCTGTCCGATCCGCACCCCGGCCGGTCGCTGCTCACCTGGGCCGACGATGTTCGCGACTTCATCGACCAGAAGGGGATCGCCCGCTTTCATCTGATGGCCGTCTCACTGGGGGGACCCTATGGCGCGGCTTGCGCGCTCAAGCTGCCCGACCGGGTGACGCACCTCACCCTGGTCAGTTCGATTTCGCCGCTGGACGACACCGAGGTCTATGCCGCGCAGACGATGCAGGGCAAGAGCATGGTCTTCATGGGCCGGCGCATGCCGTGGGCGTTTGCCGCCTTCATCAACGTGCTGCGCGGGTCGCTCACCAGGCCAGACGCCAAACCCTTCCTGCCGCCCACCCTGGGCAAGATCCCGCCCGACGACCAGGCCACGCTGGACCTGGACGGCATGAACCTGATGCTGGTGGCGGATCAGATCGAGGCGCTGGCGACAAACGCATCCGGTGTCGCGCAGGATCTGCATTTCGCGGTGACGGAGTGGGGATTCGAGCTGACCGACATCACCACGCCGGCGACGATCTGGCAGGGCGACATGGACATCGTCTTTCCGCCGATCATGGGTGAGACGATTCACCACCGCCTGCGCGGCAGCCGCTACGTGCTGGTGCCGGGCGCCGGCCACCTGCTGATCCTCAGCCGCTGGATGGAGATCCTGG
>JADJPJ010000007.1 GCA_016713325.1 Candidatus Flexifilum affinis
TTAAAACACCCGGCTACCCGAAAGACAGGTCCACTAAAGGGACCGGGGCGCGGGCATCGGGGAGGTCCCGTCAGTGGGCCCATCGGCGGACGCGCCGGGCAAGCTCCGCTTGCCGCGTCCCCTACAGCCCTCGGCGGCCCCCCGCAACCCGCCAACCTGGTAGTGCCTTAAGGATGGCGTGAACCTCACCCCCCCATCCCCTGGAACGGCGAGGAAGGTAAGGAAACCGCACACAACGGGGTCGAGGTAGAAGACTTCCATGGACTGGCTATCACACGCTCGTTTCTGTTTCAGGAACTTTGATTCGAGAATTTGCACCCATGTTCAAGAGTTTGGGAATGGCGTCCGGAAGGGCGCTGCGTCTGCTCGATCGGCGCCAAGCTGCCCGCCGAGACCAGTTATCTGGATTACGACCGCCGGGGTCGGTGGCGGAGGCGATCTTCGAGATATTGGTGCGCGGCGCTTAACCATCAACATGACGGCGGCCTACGGCACGGCGCTGGAAGCCTCCACCACGCCGGGGATGATGGATGATCTGCGCCCGGCTGTCGGGCTGACCGTGTGCCGCGCGCCCGGCAACCGACGGCGGTCAACCTATTCTGGGCGCTGGATCATGGGGCGTGTGGTCGAAGACACACCGGACTAGACACGGTCGGCGCTGCGGTCGGCCCTGCGCGAAGAACGCGAGCATCGCCCGCCAGGACGCCGAAACCTGCAAGCCAGATCGGCCGTTTCGGCGCGGCGCTAGTCCGGACCGGGCCAATGTCATCCACCCACCGCAACGCCGGCGGGCTGGCGACGATGGGTACGGCACCGGCGCTGGGCGTGATCCGCGCCGCCTCGCGAGATGGGCAAAGCAGCTGCACGTCTTCGTCGACGAAACCCGCCCACGGCTGCAAGGCGCGCCTGACCGCCTGGGAGCTGAAGAGGAGGACATCCCGCATCAGGTGATCGCCGATGGCGCCTCGGGTCACTTTCTGCGGCGCGTCGGCGTGCAGATGTCTTCGTCGGGGCGGACCGCATAGCGCCAACGGCGATACCGCCAACAAGATCGGCACCTACAACCTGCCCATCGTCGCCAGCAAAGCGTACCGTTCTGCGTCGTGGCACCGCTGAGTACCTGGTCGATCTGAACACGCCGCGCGCGGCAGCCGCATCGGGTTGAGGCAGCGGCGGGCCGACGAAGTGACGCACATCGAGGGGCTTGCCGATCACGCCGACCGGCACGGCGGGCACCCGGCTTTCGACGTCACCCCGGCGGGTACATCACCGGCATCATCACCGGGGCGGGTGGTCCGGCCTCGTTTTTCACGGAGAATCTGCGCCGCGCCTTCGACGCCTGACGCAGACCAAACGATAAGAGAGGAAGTCTATGAACCCACGACCAGAAGCTTCATTCAGCAGGCGGCGGTCATATCGCATCCGGCGGCGGCGGGTGTTCGATTGCTGCGCAGCAACAGCCGCCGGACTACCTGAGCCAGGCCCGCTCGTCAGCGGAGATGTGTTGCCAGGCTCACATGCGGGTAATGAAGCTGGAGCGAGGCGAGGCCCCGCTGATCCCGGGGGCCGTTCCGCGGCGATCCGGGACCGAACAACCCGACTTTTTCAACGGCGGCGCGTACAATGGCGCTCCACGCCGGATACCGACCGCTTCATCTTCTCGCCGGCCCACTGTGCCTGGTGCTGGCACCACGCTGGTCGAGACCGCCGGATAACCGGAGGACAGAGATGTACAGCAAGGGTGGTAGCACCGTCGAGGATGATCCGGCGCGGAACACACGCCGGGCGTGGAGGCGACCACCGGGTCGCTGGCTCGAGGCTATCAGCAGCCCGGCGAGGAGGCCGGGGCATCGCCCTCGGACGCCGGCTGAACGCAAGGCTCGGCCCGCGTCCGGGTGCGAGTGACCGACGGCGGAGTTCCAGGAAGGGCAGGTCTACGAGACGTTACTAGCCCGGCACTATCATCCGGCTGGACGGTCGGCATCTACGTCGACGTGGACGAGCAGCTTTCCAGTGCGATGGGTTGATGACCGATGTGGTGAATATCGAACCGCTGTGCACGGGCTGGAAAGCGTTCGCGCGCGGGCCCATGAAGTGGAGCGGCCACAACATCGACGCGCTGTCCGGCCCAGCAGGCGCGCCACGATAGCCGCCCGCTGATCGTGCTGGCGCGCGCGCCGACCCGGAACGCGGCGTCGACGGTGCTCCAGGAGCGCGCGCCCAAGCGCACTACGTGCTTCACTGCCGTAAAGCGGAACGCCAGCTACCAGGAGATTTCGACCGGCAGTTTCAAGCATGCATAACGGCGAAAGGTCTGATGGAAATCGTCATTCGTCCCTACGTTCAGACCTTTATCGATTGGGCGAAGGACAAGGCCGAAAGATCCTAGTGCTTTCGGCCGACCGACCAACTCCTGCGAAGTGGGCAAGTGGCAGGAGACCTATCCCGACCGCTTCTTCAGCATGGGTATGGCCGAGCAGAACCTGATGGGTTTGCCGCCGGTCACAGCCCGCGAAGGGTTTTACCCCCGTCACACCGCGCCGTGTTCATCTACCGCCGGCCGTACGATCAACTGGCAATGAGCATCGCCTCCTCCAAACCTGCCGGTGCGCCTGATGGGCTTCCTGCCGGGCATCATGACGCCGGGTGGCGTGACCCATCAGGCCATCGAGGATGTAGCCCTGATGCGCGCGACGCCCAACATGACCGTGCGGAGACGAGCGACGCCACCGACGCGTCGGGACGGTGCTGGATGTGGCCCAGGCCGTCGACGGGCCGGTGTATGTGCGCATGCTGCGCGGCGAAGTGCCCCGCCTGTTCGCGAAGGGCAGGCGCATGATTTTCAACCGGGCGCGCGTGCTCAGCGAAAGGCGATGACGTAGCCATCCTGACCGCCGGCATCACCACCGGAGGCAATGCGGGCCATCCGGTCCTGGCAGGGGCGGGCATCAGGCGACGCACCTGCACATCAGCACGCATAAGCCATTCACCGACCCGACCGTTTGGAGACGCTCAAGCGCGTGAAGCATGGCGTGATCGCTGGAAAACCACACCATTGTCGGCGGCCTGGGATCGGCGGTGGCCGAGCTGATGGCCGAAGGGGCATCGGCAAGCGGCTGGTGCGCCTGGGCCTGCGCGATACCTATGCCCACGGCGCGAGCAAGGCCTATCTGATGAGACCACCTACCAGCTCGACGCGCTGGCGCTGGTCCGCAGGGGTCGAGAAGCTGATGGATCGAGAGACAGGCATTGGCGAGGCCGATCTGGCCGCCGTGCGCATCGAAGCATTCCATTCACAGGCGAAAGCAGAGGCGCTATGACGCTGGCCAGACATTACCGCGTTCCCAATCTCAGCGGGGCGTTTACCGTCACCTATCACCTGACTGGCGACGCCGAAGAGGCGCGCGCCAGGGCCAAAGACATCACCCTGGAGCAGACCGTCAATTCCCGGAGGATCTGGTCCCAGATGGCGACATTCGCGAGCACACTCCTTGGACGGGTCAGACGCTGGAGCCGATCGGCGACCACCACTGGGAGACGCGCATCCAGCTATGCGCTGGAAACGGTCGGCGTGGAGCTGACCGCAGCTTCTCAACATCATCTTCGGCAACATCAGCATCAAGCCGGGTATCCGTCTGATGCGCATGGACCTCTCCGATGGCATCCTGGCGGCCTTCAACGGGCCGCGCTACGGCATCGAAGGCTGGCGCACGCTGCTGGGCGTACAGGACCGGCCGCTGCTGTGCACGGCGCTCAAGCCGATGGGGCTGGACTGCGATCAACTGGCGCGCATCGCCTACGACTACGCAAAGAGGCGGGCTGGACGTGATCAAGGACGACCACGGCCTGGCCGATCAGTCCTTCTCAGCGTTCAAAGAGCGGGTGGAGAAATGCGCGGCGGCTGTCGCGCAGGCGAACCGCGAGACGGGCTTCCGCTGCCAGTACATGCCCAACGTGACCGCCCCCGCCGATCAGGTGCTGCCGCGAGCGCAGTACGCCAAAGCGGTTGGGGCGGGCGCGCTGCTGATCTGTCCGGGACTGACCGGGTTCGACGCGATGCGCATGCTGGCCGACGAAGACGCGCTGTCGCTGCCGGTGATGAGCCACCCCTCGTTCTATGGCAGCATGGTGACCTCGCCGACGAATGGCATGTCGCATTACGCGCTCTATGGTCAGCTTCAGCGTCTGGCCGGGGCTGATTCCAGCGTTTACCCGAACTTCGGCGGGCGATTCGCGTTCAGCCGCCAGGAATGTGAGTCGATCGTGGCCGGCTGCCTTGAGCCGATGGGCCACCTCAAACCGATCTTCCCGGCGCCGGGCGGCGCATGAACGCCCACAGCATCCCCGAGATGCGAACGGTCTATGGTCGTGAGGTGATCTACCTGATGGGCGGCGGGTTGCACCGCCACGGCGACGATCTGACCGCCAACGCCCGCTATTTCATCGACCTGATCGCGCGGACGGACTGATCTACATAGGATGCGCGCCGGCCGGGAAGTGTCTCTCCCGGCCGACGCTGTTACTCTGCCTTCGGCGTGATGTTGTGGTTGCGGCGAAAGAGTTGGTCGGGTCGTACTTCGCCTTGATTGCCGCAAGCCGGTCCCAGGTCGCCCGGGGATACGCCTCGTGCAGCCGCGCCGCGCCCTCGTTCCCCACGAAGTTGACATACACCCCCTGACCTGCGCCCAGATCGGCAGCGGCATTGCGAACCCATGCTTCATGAATGGGCGCTTCATCGCGATCCTCATATTGGACGATGAAGCTGGCCATCACCCGGCTGGCACGGTGGGCAAACGCCGTATTCTCGACGGGGACACGGGCCATGGCTCCACCCAGCACGCGAAACTCGGCAATACGAACCGGCGCGTCCGAGGCGTACAGGTGGTCGAGCATGGTCTGCGCCGTGTGTTCGTCGACGCGATCGATGAACTTTGAACGCAGTGCGGTGACCGGGTGGAAGTTCGGATCCTCTGGCCAGTAGATCTCAGGATATGGCATCGGACCGAGCATATCGGCGATCGGTTCCGCCAACCTGCGGAAAGGCTCGATGGCGCGCAAGCCCTGGTCCATCTCGCCCGCGTAGACCATCATGGCCAGCGTGACGAGGCGGCCGTGTATCGCCTCCGGGATGAAGGGCATCGGCGGGGCCGGCATGAGGCTGACGATCGTCGAAAGCTCGTCCGGCGCACGTTCGGCCTCGGCGGCGAACGCGGCGATGACGTCCGGCTCCGCCGGCAAAATGAGCATCCCGCCGACGACGGTGTCGACCGGGTACAGGCGGAACTTGAAGCGAGTCACGACGCCGAAGTTGCCCCCGCCCCCGCGAATGGCCCAGAAGAGATCCGGGTGTGTCTCCGCGTCGGCGCGGCGAAGTTGGCCGTCGGCGGTGACGATCTCGGCCGCCAGCAGGTTGTCGATGGTCAGGCCGTACTTGCGCACCAGATAGCCGATGCCCCCGCCGGTGGCCAGCCCGCCGATGCCCACTGAAGCGGTGTCGCCGAACCCGGTGGCCAGCCCATATCTGGCGGTCGCGTGGGTGTACTCGCCGGCGGTCAGGCCGGCCTCGGCCCAGGCGGTGCGCGCCTCCGCATCAATTTCGAGGCCCTTCATGTGCGACATGTCGAGCACGATGCCGCCTTCCGAGGTGCCAAATCCGGCCAGACTGTGCCCACCGCCGCGGATCGCCAGTTCCATCCCCGTCTCGCGGGCGAGCGCCACGACGAGGGACACGTCGGCGCTATCCCGTGGTCGGATGATAAGCGCGGGGCGGCGCACGATCTCGATACTCAGGCGGGTTCGCGCGGCGTCGTAGCCGACGTCGGCCGATGTGATGAGTTCGCCTTTCAGGTCCGCCAGTAAGGGCGATAGGCTCGCCACATCGGTTGGACTTTCGATGACAGCGCTCGCAATGTGTGACATATTCCTCTGCTCCCGTAGACATCGTGGCACTATGCTGATATCGGAAACGGTAGCAGTAATCCCCGGCCCACGCTCATTGAACCAAAGTTAGGTCCGAGGGATGATTTTCAAAGCCCGCCGCTCTATATCCGAGGCTCGCCCTTCGAAGAATGCGCCCCCGCTCCACTTCTCTCACTGGGCGAACGGGTTCCTCACAACGCCGTTGAGGAAGTCGTTCACCATGCCCGTCAGCCAATCGAGCTGGATGAGGACGGAAGTGTGCGTCGTGCCGGGCAGGATGGCAAGCTGTGCTTGCGGTAGCCCGGCCAGATCGCCATTCACGCCGCCGCCGCGGCTTGAGACAGCTCGACGGCATGCTCCAGCGTGACCGAGGTCGGAATCTCCGGCGACGATCAGCGTCGGCGCGGTGATGCCCTGGATGTCGACGGCCGGCCAGGCGAATTCCTGCGTTTCCAGTTCGACGATGCGGTCGACCAGCCCGGCGAAGTTCTCCGGGTTGGGCGACAGGCGCTGGTATTCGGCCTCCATGGGCGAACCGGCGAACATCTCGGCGGTCATCATGGGAAAGAGCGCCTGCAAGTCGGCATGCCAGCCCGTACTCTCATAGGTGGCGGAGACGACGATCAGCTTGTTGACCCGTTCCGGATGACGGATGGCGACCTGGAGCGCCACGCCGCCGCCGAGTGAATAGCCGAAGACGTCGGCTTTTTCCAGGCCAATCTGCTCCATGGCGGCCGCGATGTCGTCGGCCATCTGCTCGAAAACGCAGCGGACGGTCAAGGGCGGCGGTGCGGGCACTGGCCCTCAAGCTCGAAGGCGAACACCTTGCGTGTCTCCGCCAGGCGTGGGATCAGGTCGCCCATCGCCGGGATCGACATGAACGCGCCGTGCAGCACAACGATCCGGTTCGCCGACGCCATGAATCTCAGCAGTACATCTCCAGCCCATTCACCGAGACACTAACCGCCGATGGGGGCCGTCGCGCCCTCCTGGGCGACCACGACCAGGGGCAGGGCAAGGGCGCAAATGCCAAGGGCGGCAACGGCCAGGGTAAATCGCTTGAACATGGCCAATCTCCTGTTCAGATGGGTTTACCGATGTTGAATGAGACCCCGCCGAGGCGCAGGGTCCCGATCGCGAACTGCGAGATGCGTGAATGAGAAGATGCAGAGGGTGTCGAAGGGATGGGCAATGTGCGACGAAGCGGGCTTAGAGCGTTTTCAGCAGCTCCTCAAGTTGATCCATGCTCTCATTGGCGCCCCATTCCATGCCCGCGGCGAGCATGCCATCGCGATCCTCGACCGACTGGAAGACGGACGCGTCGGTGATCCGGGTCTTGTCCCCGTCCAACTCGAAGGTGATCGTCTCCAGCAGCACATGGCCGGGAATGCCTTCGTACTCCGAAGGTGTAGACGATTCGTTCCGACGGCGTGACTTCGTGGAAGACCCCGTGGAAGGCGTCTTCGGCGCCGTTTTCTCCGTGCTGAACCAGACGCCACGAACCACCCGGTTTCGCCTCGTACTTGTCGACGACGGTTGTGGTACTGCGGAGACCCCACCAGCGCGGGGGGGTCGGTGAAGGCGCGGAACACCAGGTCTCGAGGTGCGTCGAACTCGCGTGTCACGCGAATCTCGTACGTGCCCGGTTCGGCGACCAGATTAGTCTTGCCCATTGTCGTTCTCCTCTTTCTTCAGCTCGTCCAGAAGCTCGTCCAATCGGTCATAACGCGCGGCCCAGAGATGGCGGTACTGTGTCAGCCATTGATCGACTTCCGCCAGCGGCTCCGGTCGCAGTTCGTACCAGTGCCGCTGCGCATCCTGACGAACGCTCACCAGACCCGTGTCGCGCAGCACCTTCAGGTGCTTGGAGGTGCCGGGCTGGCTGATGCCGAGCAGTTCGGCCAGTTCGCCAACCAGGCGCGGTCTTTCGCGCAGCAGGTCAAGGATTCGTCTGCGTGTCGGATCGGCCAGTGCTTCATAGGGCGTCATGATATTCACAATATACCACATTGGTTATATAACTGTCAAGGTATTTAAAAAACTTGTTCTAAAATCCTGTCTCTGGCTGGCCGACGGCATCGACTTCGTGCCGCAAGCGGTGGAAATCGCGCGGGACAAGCTGGCGGCCTTCCCACCGGAGCAGTTTTCGATCCTGTGCTACGACGTGACGCGGCTGGATGAATGCCCCGATCTGCGCGCGCCTTATGATCTTGCCGTCGATATCGGCTGCGGGCACGGCCTGCCGCTGGAGTCACAGGCTCAGTACGCAAAAAACATCGCCGATCTGCTGGGGCCGGGCGGTACGATGATGCTGTTCTGCCACGAGCCGAGCGAGCAGCGGCCGTTCGGCTGGCGCCCGGAGGATGTGCACCGCCTCTTCCTGCCGCACTTCGACCTCGTGTGGCAGATGCTCAACCCGGACACGACGACCGGTTCGCCATCCGGGTGGTATCGGTTGGCCAAACGGGGGTGAGGGCTAGACGGTCGCGTCGTCAGCGGACTGAAGCGGCCGATTTCTGAGACACCGCAGACGGCTCTGCCGGAAGTCAGGTGTTACAGGAGCTTGTGTTGCCGCGCAATCGCGATCGCCTGGGTTCGGCTGTGGGCATCAAGCTTGAGAAAGATATTGCCGGAGTGCTTCTTAACCGTGCCAATGCTGATCACCAGTGTCTCAGCGATTTCGCGGTTTGATGCCCCTTCGGCCATCAGTCGAAGAACTTCTAGCTCTCGTTCGCTGAGCGGTTCAAGTCCATCGGACATCACCAGCTCGCGGGAGGGTTTCCTTGCCCATTTCGTTGGATGGTCAAATGCTGCCAGCAGTTTCGTGACATACGCGGGTGCAATGCTGCGCGCCTGTGCCTTACGGAGCAGTGCCGCCATCTGCTCACCCCGGTCAACGAAAGTGCGCACGTACCCTGCCGGTTCAGCGAGTACAAATGCGCGCTTGAGGCTGTCAACAGCTTGTTCCATGTCGTTGAGAGCCTGCCAGGCCAGCGCGCGCAGAGCGAGAATATCAATCACACTCCCCAGACGCGCTTTGTCCTCGGCATCCTGCTGAATTCGATCCAGCAGGCGGAGAACTTGGGCGGATTGTCCCTCGACGATAAGGATATGCGCCAGTGTCAGGTATTCAGCCTCGCGCGGATAGGCCAAGTCGGGATCCTCTACGCTCAATCCGGATCGGGCCACCCATCCGGCAGCAGCGGAGACGTTGCCCTGGGCAAGCCACAACTGCGCACGGGCAGCCTCACCCCGTGAGCTCAGCGGCCCGTAAAAGCGGCGCATGCTCGCCAATCGGACGAGCTCGTCGAGCAGCGCCAGCGCACCGGCCCAATCTCCCTGCGCCTGACTCAGCTTTGCCTGTGCGATATAGCCCAGCGTGATAACCTCGGCATCTACGCTCAACATGCCTTGCGCGAGATCCATTCCCAGATCGAGATGGTGCCTGGCCGTCTCCAACTCATTCTGTTCGCGCAGCACATTGCCCAAACCAATATGGTAGGCCGCGCCGTTGAGCAGTTCGCCTACTCGCCCTTTGCCAGGCGCAATCTGTTCAGCAAGGGCAAAAGTGACTTTTGCCTGACGCAAGCGACCCTGCGCAGTCTGGAGCCGGGCGAGGTTGGTGATGCTGATCATTGTCGCAAAGAGATTGCCTATCCTGCGCAGCGCAGCTGTCCCCTCCTCCGCTGTCCGTTCTACAGACGGACCGACATTCCCGTCGGCCAGATAAGAATGGGCGACATTCATCACCCCAACCGCTCTCGCAAGCGGTTCGGTTGGCGGCAACAGGTCCAGGGCCTGGTACGCCAGTGCCACGCCGCTTGTCAGGTCGCCCAATACACGAGCGATATCGGCACGCACGATAGCGACCCAGCCCAGGATGGCTCGGGCTTCGACCGATTCCGTATCCGGGTAAATGGCCTTTTCCGCAGCCTGCAGCCATCCTTCTGCTGCTTCGAGCTGATAGGTGAACATCAGTACCGTGCCGTGGTAGACGCATAGCCAGGCGTGCGCTCGCACCACTCCATCAGGCAAAGGTGTTCATCCATCGCAGAATCGTCTGAGCCTGTCCTGCGAGCGTGATTTCCTCAACCGTCTTCTGGACAAGACGCGCTGCCTGCTCGGTGTCCTGGGACAGCAGCGCATGCTCAAGCGCTTCCGAGGCCCAGCCATTTTGCTCAAACCACAGACTTGCGCGGCGGTGAAGCTCGTTAACAAGACTGGGATTAATCTTTTGCAATTGACGCCTCAGCATATCTCCAAACAGATGGTGATAGCGATACCAGAAGCGCTCATCGTCGAGTGGAATCAGGAATAAGTTGCCGTGTTCGATCTGCTCCAGGAGACTACGCCCGTCTGATCTGCCGGTCACCGCGTCGCACAGCGGACCACACAGCCGGTCCAGCAGGGAGGTTTGCAGCAGGAAATTCTGGATGTCCTGAGTCTGGCGTTTCAACACTTCTTCAGACAGGAAGTCGAGGATATAGCGGTGGCTGCCGGTGAATGCCGCAATGAAAGCAGCCAGATTCTCTCGCCCCTTCATTGCCAGCACCGCCAGTTGCAGCCCGGCAATCCAGCCCTCTGTACGTGCCTCCAGGTCCTTGATCTGATTGGCGCTGAGCTCCACGCCTAACATTTGGCCTAGAAACTGTTTGGCTTCCTCCAGGGTAAAACGCAGATCATCGGCCCGAATTTCCGCAAGCTGACCTCTTCCACGCAAACGCGCGAGGGGGAAAGGGGGATCTTCCCGGCTGGCAATCACGAGGTGAATGCTGGAGGGCAGATGATCCAGCAGATAAATCAAGGCCTCGTGGACAACCTTGTCATTGATGCGGTGGTAATCGTCCAGAACCAGGACCAGACGGCGTGGGGAATCCTCCAGGCGGCTGATGATCACGTTCAGGATGACCTTCGGCGAGGGAGGCTGAGGCGAATGGAGCAGCGACAGGGTTTCCTCCATGTCGATGCCGCTCGCATTTCTGACGGCAGTGATCAGATAGATCAGGAAGCGTGTTGGGTCGTTGTCGTCTTCGTCGAGGGACAACCATCCGACGCTGTGTACTGCCTCCGCGTGGGAAACGAACCACTCCGCGAGCAGGGTGGTCTTGCCATACCCGGCAGGTGCGCAGACAAGCGTGACCACAGGTTCAAGGCTGACGCCGAACTGAGGAGAGAGTCGGGGACGGTGAATATAGTCAGTGCGGATAGGCGGCGGAGCCAGCTTTGTCTGGAGAACTCCAAATGCCGTCATGACTATCATTGTCCTGATAAATACATGAATAGCGAATAGCTTAGCACTGGTCAGAAAGCAGCACAAGCAGTTGCATCCTCAGGAATCAACCGCTGAATACGACTTTTGGTTACCCACAATCAACCCTGCCGTCGCCTAGAGTT
>JADJPJ010000008.1 GCA_016713325.1 Candidatus Flexifilum affinis
CACGCCGAGGGAACGGCAGGTGCTCCACATCTACAACTGCCTGACCGAATTGAAATCCATTCGTCGTTGATGCAGGTGATCTGACGCTCGTTCGAGCCATCGGCATTGGCAATATACAGATCAATCGGGTGGTTGAAGTCGCTGATCAGATACAACAGGCGGCCCGCCCCTGGCATTCTGGAACATCACGTACCGTTCGCCGGAGACCAGCGGCACGTGCGACTCGGCGCCCTCGAGGGCGCGATCTTGTCCTGGAGTTGACCGTACCGCCGAACTGACCCGACGCATAGCCCGTGATGTTGGCCGTCAGGGGTCACGCTGAGCAACGGACTGCGACCGACGACCGGCATGTCCACCTGCGAGCCGCCATCCACACCGACTTTCAACCCGGCGGTACGGCACTCCGGGCGTGCCGCCGGCCAGATCCGCCCCCCCATATCCGCCTTACGATCCGATCAGTAAGCCGTGTGGCGTTCCAGTCGGGACGATCTGATGGCCGTCCGGGTGCCAGCACGCGGTGATGACCATCTCCCACGATTCGGTGAGTGACCGCACGTCGCCGCTCTCCAGCGTAACCAGCTTCCCGCGGCCGAAAAACGTCTGGTGGGTATCCCGGGCAACATACTGGCCATGAACAGGATATGCTTGCCATCGGACGACCACTGCGGATTGGTGTTCATCAGCTTGTCGTCAGTCAGGCGGCGCGGCTTGTCGGCTCCGTTCCCGTCGATGACATAGGGCGATACGCCACGCATCGTCGAGGATGCCCATCCCATCGCCGCCAGAACACGTGACGCGAAAACGCGGAAACGGCTTGCTCCGGGTCGCGCGGCTCCTCGGCGGACAACGACGTGAATGCGATCTGCGAGCACCCATCCGGCGACCAGACAGGAGCGCCGGCAAGCCCTGCTTCACCCAGGGTGAGGCTGCGCGACTCACCACCGTTGACCGGGATCCCACGTAGATTTGCGGTTTTCACCACGGCTGGACAGGAAGGCGATCTGCTTGCCATCCGGTGACCAGCGCGGGCTTGCTGTCGCGGGCCATTGCCGCTTGTGAGGCATCGGGTTTCGCCCGTCGCCCCCGTAAGCATCCAGATGGCGGCGAATTCCTTCTCTTTGTCAGGGTCAACATGTCACCGTGTAGGCGACGCGTTCGCCATCGGGCGAAAGCTGCGCCTCGGTAATGAGCTTCCAGGCGGAACAGATCGGCGGGTTCGACCAGACGTTTTTCCCACAGACTTCTCCTCCGGGCGATGTTCGCTGGATTCCGGCGTTCGACATTGGCAGCGTGAGCCGGGCATCAGATGGATGGTTCCGCAGCGATGCGCGTGAAGCGAACCGCCGCGCCAATCAGGACCGCATCACAAGCTCCAGGCAGCTGATCCAGACCAAACGGCAACAGAAACCCGGACCTTGTCGATAGGCCTGGCCGGAAAATCCACGCCCCGAAGCGCGCGGTATTGAGCGGGCATCTGATCGCCCGTCCAGCCGCACCGTGAGCTTGCCCAGCGAGTTCTCATTACACACCCCACATAGGGCGCCCACTGCTTGCACATCCGGGCGATAAGCGGGTCAATGACCAGCCGTTCCGAAACCTGTCAGCGTGTCCCGGCTGCACGACCACACTCCCCATAGGCGGCGGGGCCGTCACCATCGAGCAGGTGCATGACGGGCATTGCCGTCGGTCTGCACCACGTACTGGTCGGCACCCATCGCCTGCATTGCGAAGCTCTGCCCTGCCAGACCAGGGACAACGTGTCGTCAGCCAGCGCGATCTCGGCCGCGCCCGCATTGCCGCCCACTAATGGCCGACCGACGAAACGAGCCCACAGACTGCGATCCGGATCAATCGTCGGGAGGGCGGCTGTTCGCCCGGCAGGTCGAGCAGCGTCGAACACAAACTGCGTGATCCGGCTTTCGTGCGGCGCCCAAAGTGCCGGAGTTGTTGGCCAGAAGGATCACTGCCGTCCCGGTCTGTGGATGAACTCGAAGCTGCTGGCAAAGCTGCTGATCCGTCCACCATGACCGACGACGCGCAGCCCCTGTGGGTATACGAGGAGAACGTCAGCCCGTAGCCGTCATCGTACAGAGCGGAGAACTTGGTATGCGGTGTGTGCATCTCCGCGATCAGTTCTGGCGTGAGAATTTGTTGCCCGTTGAAGCTGCCGCCGCACGTGTGCGCCGATCGCGAAATTGGCCAGATCCAGCACCGTGGACATGACGAACCTCGACGGATAATGCATGGTGTTGTCCGCATAGTGATGATCGACTTGCAGGTTGCCTTCCGCATCGAGGGTGTGCGACTGCGCTATAGGATAGGTCATCGCGACCGTCGGATCGAGCGTGGTGCGCTTCATCTCCAACGGTCAAAGACCAGTTCCTGCATCAACTGCGTGTAGGGCTTGCGCTCACATGCTCCGCGAGATAGCCGGCGAGATTGATGCCAGGGTTGCTGTAGGACCAGATCTTGCCCACGGGCGCGATCAGCGGGTACCGGGCCACATCCTTGTAGATGCTCTCCGCGCAGACCGCCGGGGTCACGCGAACCATAGTGCTCGGCGGCGGTCGGCAGCGCGGCGGTGTGCGCCAGCAGTTTGCGCAGCGTCACCTCGCCGATCGCGCCGGGCACGCTCAACTGAAGGTCGGGCAGCACCTCGTCGATCGGCGTATCGAGCTCTAACTGGCCGGCAGCGACCAGACGCATGATCGCGGTGGTGGTGAGGGGCTTGGACGTCGACCCGATGCGGAAAATCGTCCCCGGCGTCACCGGGATGCCGCCTTCTTCGATGCTCGTCACGCCAAACCCGCGTGCGTACATCAGCTTGTGGTCGTGAACGATCGCCAGCGCGACGCCAGGCACTTTCGCGCTCTGCATCGCGGCGGTGACGAAGGCTTCCAGTTCGATCAGATTCAGCATAATGAAACAGCCTTGTGCTCGAAAAATCCGCGTGATTGATTCTGCATGATTGAAGATGACAGGAAGGCGGCGCGGAACGGCCCCAGGCGCCTGCCTCTTTCCGGATATCGCGTCTCAATGGACGTCAGAACTCGCACAGTCTAGCACGTCAGCAATGTTTTGTGCAAAGAAGAGGGCATTTGCACAACCGTGGGCGAGTGCTTATAGTAATGCATCGAAATTCCGAAACGGCCTCACAATAACACGGTGGCAAAGACATGACGATTCATGACAGTGTTTTGCGCGGCGGCACCCTTTACGACGGCAGCGGAGGCCCCCCTGTCGTCCGCGATCTCGCATTGCAGGGCGATCGTATCGCCGAGATTGGCGCGCCCGGCACGCTCTCCGGCCAGCAGCAGCTCGACGTGAACGGGCTGGCGGTCGCGCCTGGCTTCATCAATATGATGGCCGGGGCAGTGGAAAGTCTGATCGAAGATGGCCGCTCGCAGAGCGACATCCCGCCAGGGCGTCACGCTCGAAGTCATGGGCGAGGGCTTCTCGATGGGGCCGCTCAGCGACGCGATGAGAGCCAGAGGCGTACGCGGTCTGCTCGGCAGCGACGACATCCAGTACGAGGTGACGTGGACCACGCTCGCGGAATACCTCGATCATCTGGTGGCGCGCGGCGTGTCGCCCAACGTCGCTTCATTCGTGGGCACATCGACGCTGCGGATTCACGAGGTTGGCTACGATGATCGGCCCCCGACCGCACAGGAGCTCGACGCGATGTGCCAGCTCGTACGACAGGCGATGGCAGATGGCGCGCTCGGCCTGTCTTCCGCGCTGATCTACCCGCCTGCCAACTATGCGCAGACTCGACGAACTGATCGCGCTTGCCCGCGCTGCCGCCGAATACGATGGCATCTACATTTCGCATCTGCGCAGCGAAGGCCAGCGCTTCTACGAAGCGCTCGACGAATTCCTGAACATCGTGCGGGAAACGGGGATTCGCGCCGAGATTCATCACCTCAAAGCCGCCGGACGACGCAACTGGGACAAGATGGATGAGGTCATCCGGCGCGTCGAAGCGGCCCAGGCGCAAGGCCTGGCGATCACCGCCGATATGTACACCTATACGGCGAGCGGAACAGGTCTGGAGGGCCTGTCTGCCGCCGTGGGTGCACGATGGCGGCCATGACGCCCTGCTGGCCCGGCTGCGCGACCCGGCCACGCGCGAGAGAATTGTTCAGGACATGAACACACCCGATACTGCCTGGGAAAACATGTGGCTGGAGGTGCAGGGCGCGGAAAACATCATCCTCGGCGGCTTCAAAGAGGAGCGAAACAAAACGCACACCGGTAAAACGCTCGCGCAGGTCGCTGCCGAACGCGGACAGGAGCCGATCCAAACCCTGTTCGACCTGCTCGTCGACGATGGCGGACGTAATCTTCGCGATGTATTTCTCCATGTCAGAGGAAAACGTGCGAAAGCAGATCGCGCTGCCGTGGGTGAGCTTCTGTCCGACGCCGAGTCACTCGCGCCGGAAGGCGTCTTCTCAAATCGAACCCGCACCCACGCGCCTACGGGAGTTTCGCGCGCCTGCTGGAAGGCGCTACGTGCGCGACGAACAGATCATCCCGCTGGAAGAGGCCGTGCGCCGTCTGGCGGCGCTCCCGGCGTCCGTGCTGAAGATCAAGGAGCGGGGCGTCCTGCGACCGGGTTACTTCGCCGACGTGGTGGTCTTCGACCCGGCCCAGGTACAGGACAAGGCGACCTTTGCGCAGCCGCACCAGTACGCCGTCGGCATGCAGCATGTCTTCGTCAACGGCACGCAGGTGCTGGCGAATGGTGAGCACACCGGAGCACGGCCGGGACGGGTCGTGCGCGGCCCCGGGTGGACAGGCGCATGATCGACATTCGCGTTCTGCACACGATTGACGAACTGGAAGCGGCAGTCGATGTGGAACTCGCGGTGTGGGGCCTGAACCCGCGCAACGCTGTACCCTCGGCGCTGATGCATGTTCTCACCCTGCGCGGCGGGCTGGTGCTCGGCGCCTACGAGGAGGATCGCATGGTCGGCATGCTGCTCTCGCTGCCCGCCCAGGATGGCGATGAGTGGATGCTGTGGTCCCACATGACGGGCGTTCATCCGCAGGTTCAGGGGCGCGGCATTGGCCTGGCGCTCAAGCGCGTCCAGCGGGAATGGGCACTGGCTCATGGCTACCGCAGAATCGGCTGGACGGTCGATCCGCTCCAGCGCGGCAACGCGCACTTCAATTTTCGTCTGCTCGGGCAGGATGCCGCGCTGTGCGCCACGGCCTATCACGTGAACTTTACGGCGACATGGACGACGACATCAACCGGGGCATCCCATCCGACCGGATTGAAGCGCAGTGGCTGATCGATCGGCCGTGCCTGCATGAGCCGCTTCCCGATGACATGGTCACCCTGCTCACCGCCGATGAATCGCTGCGCCCGGTGCCCATGCTGGAGCATGTGAACTGGGATGCGAGCGCCTTCTGCGTTTCGCTCCCGCGCAGCGTCGACGCCGTGCGCAGCGCCTGGTCACATGCCGGTGTGCTGGCGTGGCGGCTGGCGGTCCGCGAAGCGCTGCAACAGGCTTTGGCCCACGGATGCAGCATTATGGATTTTCTCTCCTCCCCTGACCGAAATGCCTACCTGTTGAAACGACTCGGAGACGTATCATGAAGCTGTTTACGGCCAGCCTTTCGACCGAAACCAACACGTTTTCGCCCATTCCCACCGGGCAAAAAAGCTTTGCCATCACCCGCAAAGGCGATTACAGCACGTTTCCCCCCTTTGCGGATTCGGTGCTGGCCTTCTGGCGCAAAATGGCCGACGAACGCGGCTGGCAGACCGCCGAAAGCATCTGCGCGGCGGCGGAACCGGCCGGACGGACGCTCAGGACAGTCTACGAGAACTATCGGGATGAGATTGTTGCCGACCTGAAAGCGGCGATGCCCGTCGATCTCGTGCTGCTCGACCTGCACGGCGCGATGGTTGCCGACGGCTACGACGATTGCGAAGGCGACCTGATTGCCGCCTTGCGCGGGGTCGTCGGCGCGAGCGTGCCCATCGGCGTGGAGCTGGACCTGCACTGCCATATCACACCGCTGATGGTGGAGCAGGCGAGCGTCATCATCACCTACAAAGAGTACCCGCACACCGACATTTACGACCGCGCCGTCGAGCTGTTCAACATCACATCCGATGCGGCGGCGGGCAAAGTCAAGCCGAACGATGGCGGGTGTTCGACTGCCGCATGATCTGCCTGTACTACCCCACCCAGGAGCCGGTGAAAGGCTTCGTCGACCGGATGAAACAGCTTGAACAGGAACCCGGCGTGCTGTCCGTCTCGCTCGGCCAGCGGGTTCCCGTGGGGCGATGTGGAAGAGATCGGCACCAAAACGCTTGTGGTCACCGACAACGATCCGGCCAGGGCGACGGCGCTCGCCGAGCAGTTGGGGCGCGAGTTCTACGGCATGCGCGATCAGGCGACGCCCAGATTCCACACGATCGACAGCGGTCTGGACGCGGCGCTGGAGATCGCCGGTTCGCCCGTCGTCATCGCCGATGTTTCGGACAATCCGGGTGGCGGCGCTCCCGGCGATTCGACGTACATCCTCAAGCGCATGCTGGAACGAGGCATCACCAATGCGGCGGTTGGCTGCATCTTTGACCCGATGGCCGTCTCGATGGCCTTTGAAGCGGGCATCGGCGCGCGGCTTGAACTGCGGATCGGCGGCAAGATGGGGCGCATGTCCGGCGACCCGCTCGACCTGCTGGTTAAGGTCACCGGTCTGAAGCCGCAGGCCGTCCAGCACTTCGGCACGCCGCCCAACGAGATGACGATGGTCATGGGCGCCTCGGCGGCGGTACAGGTGGCGGGCATCGACATCGTACTGTACTCCGTCCGCACTCAGACATTCAGCCCGGAAGTCTTCACCAATGTCGGCATTGACCCGTCACAGCGGCGCCTGCTGATCGTCAAGTCGACACAGCACTTCTACGCACGCTTTGCCCCGATCGCCACTCAGGTGCTGTATGTGAGCGCACCCGGCACCACCGCCCCGGACTTCAAATCCATTCCGTACGCAGTGGCCAGTAAAGACCGCTACCCGCTGATTGACAACCCGTTAGGAGTGTAGCCGATGGTCACGCTTGAAGAGAACCGAGAACAGATACCGGCGATCACGACCTTCGTCCAGTCCGAGATCGATGCCGAACATACGCCGGGCGCGGCCATTGGCATCATGGTGCAGGGAGAAATCATCTTTGCCGGCGGTTTCGGTCAACGTGACCGCGCGCAGGGGCTTCCGGTCGATACCGACACCCTCTTCGCGATCGGCTCCTGCACGAAAGCCTTCACCTCGTTTGGCGTGGGGCTGCTGGTCGACGAGGGCAAAACCACCTGGGATACGCGAATTCGCGATGTGCTTCCCGAATTTCGCCTGTATGACTCGGTCGCAACCGAGTACGCCAACTTCCGCGATCTGCTCGGTCATCGTACCGGCCTGCCCCGTCACGACGCGATGTGGTACGGCTCACAGGCCTGCCGCGAAGAGCTCGTCAGCCGGCTGCGCTATCTCAAGCCGAGCGCGACCTTCCGCGAACGCTGGCAGTACCAGAACCTGATGTTCATGACAGCCGGCTATGCGGTCGGAAAGCTGGCAGGAACCCCGTGGGAGGACTTCACGCAGCAGCGTATCTTCGACCCGCTCGGCATGACGCGCAGCAACCTCTCCGTGCGGGTGTCCGAGGCGGCGGAGAATGCCGCGCGACCCTATTCTTACCGCGGCGGGAGTTTCGTGGACATCCCCTTCCGCAACATCGACGCCGTCGGTCCCGCCGGGTCGATCAACTCGAACATCGACGATATGCTGAAGTGGCTGCACGTGCATCTGAAGGGCAAGCCCGATCTCATCAAGGAAGAAACGCGCCGTGAACTCTACGCGCCGCAGATGGTCATTCCCGAGATGCCGGATCTCCCGTGGGCGGGCAGTTCAGAGGTTGCGCACACGAGCTATGCCCTCGGCTGGGCGACGTCCTCATATCGCGGCCATTCCATGCTCCGCCACAACGGCGGCATCGACGGCTTCAACTCGTCCGTGGCCATCCTGCCGCATCAGGACATCGGCGTGGTCGTGCTGTGCAACACTGCGGAACGGGAACCGGCGGGCGCGATCATGTTCGGCATCGTGGATCGCTTACTCGGACTGGAGCCTGTTCTGTGGTGGGATCGCTTCGAAGGCGTGGCCGCGAAGGGCCGTGCCAGTCTGGAAGCCTACAAGCAGAAGCTCATGGCAGAACGGCAGGTGGATGCCAAACCGTCGCACGCGCTGGAAGCCTACACCGGCATTTACTACCACCCCGGTTACGGCGACATGACGATCAGCCTGGATGGCGATCGTCTGTGCGGGGTGTATGGCGGGTTAACGCTGCGCCTGACGCCGCATCACTATGATCTGTTCCGGGTGGAGATTGACAACGAAGACCAGTTCTTTGTCAGCAGCTTCTCAAACGACGACGGGGGCAAGGTATCGCGGCTCACCTGTCAACTTGAGCCGGCGCTCGACCCCATCGAGTTCACGCGCAAGGCCGACGCGTAGGCGTCGGTCTTCAGCAGACACAGGGGCATCGCCCGATGCCCCTTCAGGTTCATCCAGTCGGTTTTGACCCACCATTCACTTGCTGGTGAGATTCGGATCGAGGGCGTCGCGAATGCCGTCGCCCACAATGTTGAGCGCCAGCACCACCACCGTGATCACAATGCCGGGGAAGAACGAAATCCACCACGCGTTACGCATGTAGCTGCGGCCTGCCGCCAGCAGCGCTCCCCATTCCGGCGTCGGCGGCCGGACTCCCAACCCAAGGAAGCTCAGGCTGGCGCCCGTCACAATCGCGCCGGAAAAACTGAGAGTCGCCACGACGATCAACGACCCGAAGATGTTCGGAAAGATGTGATACATCACGATGCGCAGCGGCGTTGCCCCAATGCTGTAGGCCGCGACGACGTATTCGGCATTCTGGAGCGAGAGCGTGGCTCCACGCGTCAGGCGCGCATAGGTCGGCAGCGAAAACACTGTAATCGCGAGGATCACGTTCGTCACGCTCGACCCGAGCAAACCCACCAGCCAGATCGCGAGGATCAGGCCGGGAAACGCGAGGATGAGATCCATAAAGCGCATGATCAGGTTGTCGACTCTGCCGCCGGCATAGCCCGAGATCAGCCCCAGCGGAACGCCGATCACCACCGACAGCAGCACCGACAGAAATCCAATTTGCAGGGAGATCTGGCCACCATACAGCACGCGCGTGAGGACATCGCGTCCCAGCTCATCAGTGCCCATCGGGTTGGTTGGCGAAGGGGGCAGCAAACGATTCGGCGCGTCACGCCCCACCGGATCGCTGGTAGTCAGGTAAGGTGCACCGGCCGATAAAAGGATGACCAGCACCATCACCGCGACAGCCACCAGTGCAAAACGGTTGCGCAGGAAACGGCGCATGATTTTCACGTAGGGGTTTTCGTGTTGCCGGGAGCGCGGCGGGTTCAGCGTGAGGATGCCTGGGGCGGGAGCTGTATTCTCTTCCATCAAATCCCCCAGTCTAGGTATAGCGGATACGCGGGTCGATGTAGGTGTAGATCACGTCGACGACCAGGTTCACAAACACAAAAGCCACGGCAACAAGCAGGACTGTTCCCTGAATCATGGGGTAATCTCGGTCCAGGATCGCCTGAATGGACAGACGACCGACGCCGGGAAGGCCGAAAATGCTCTCTGTGATTACGGCGCCACCGAGCAAACTGCCGATCGACAGCCCAACGACCGTAATCACCGGAATGAGCGTGTTGCGCAGGGCGTGGACGAACAGCACTCGCCGCTCGTTCAACCCTTTCGAGCGCGCCGTTTGCAGATACGCCGCCGACAGGGCTTCCAGCATGTTGGCGCGCGTCAGCCGGGCGAGCAACGCTGCCTCACCAATCGAGAGGGTGGTCACGGGGAGCACGAAGTGCTGCCACGTCTCTGCCCCTTGCACTGGCAGCGCGCGCAGCCCAACGGCAAATATCAGAATGAGCATCGTGCCGAGCCAGAACGTCGGAATGGAGTAGAAAAATACGACGAACACGATGCTGACTTTGTCGATCCACGTCCCGCTCTTGACCGCAGTCAGCACGCCAACACCTATGCCGATCAACGTGCCAATTGTCACGCTCAGCAGCGTCAGCAGAATCGTGAAGGGAAACGCCTTCAGGATCACTGAGAAAACGGGTTCGCCAAACTTGACCGAACGCCCGAGATCACCTTGCAGCGCGCGGACCATAAACAGCGCCAACTGTTCCAGAACTGGGCGATCCAGTCCCAGGTTCTGGCGAATCTGCTCGATCAGTTCCGGCGATGCGCGGTCACCCGCCAGAATGACCGCCGGGTCGCCGGGCAGCGCGACCCGCAGCATGATGAAGACAACCGCCATGATCGTGAACACCAGCAGGATGGCGATAAGCATACGCCGCAGCAGGTATTGAGGCATAAGCACTCTTCCTCAGGGCCGTGCAAAATCAAGCGAGGCAGGAGCGACTGCCCTGCCCCCTGTGCTTATGCCCACCAGACCAGGGGCATAAGCCGCGAATTACTTATCCACCAAAGTGCGCGTTCCAGTACAGGAAGCTGAGATCCGGGTTAATCACCCAGTTCTGCAGCTCATTGCGGACGCCCGTCAGCGACGGCGGCGACACCAGGAAGATCCACGGCTGCAGTTCCATGATGAGCTCGCTGGCCGCGGTCACTTTTTCGTAACGCAGCGCCTGATCCAGCTCCGTATCGGCGGCCACCAGACTCGCCGTCAGATCGTCATTCACCATCCAGGCACGGTTGCTGCCGCCGCGGCGATCCGGGTCGAAGAAGTAGGTCAGGATGCTCGGGTCGGAATAGCCGTACCCCAGCAGGAACAGGTCGTGCGTGCCCGTCGTCGTCAGGTCGATGAGCGCGCTGCGTTCCATCGGCTGAATCTCCAGCGGGATGCCGACCGCACGCCACTCGGCGTCGATCACCTGCGCGATGCGCATGTATTCATCTGAACTGGTCACGGCCAGCGGCACAGCCCACTCCGTGCCTTCCGGCGTCTCGCGCAGACCGTCGCCCGTCACGTCGACGTAGCCCAATTCGTCGAGCATAGCTGCCGCGCGTTCAGGATCGTACTGAACCGCTTTCGCATCCAGTTCCGGGTTGTGGCCCCAGATCGAAGACGGCAGCGGCTGGCCGACCGACTCGGCAAGGCTATCATACGCCAGCGCGTTGACCTCATCCCGGTCGGTCGCGTAGGCGAGCGCACGGCGCAATTCGAGATTATCCCACGGGGCCTTCGAAGTGTTGAAGCCGACGTAACGAAGTTCGTTCAACTGAGCGACATTGACCGTGATATCCGGGTTGGCTTCCACGTCCGGCAGGTTCTGCGTCGGAACGCCGGCGATGGTCACTTCACCCGTTTCGAGCGCGGAGAGAATCGTCTGATCCTCGTCAAGGAACAGGACTTGAAATTCATCCGCCGGCACAGGACCGGGATAGTCGTACAGTTCCGGCGGCGCCCAGTTGAAGTCCGGGTTGCGTTCGAACAGCACGTAGTTATTGGTGTTCAGTTCCTTGAGCATGAACGGGCCAGCGCCAACCGGTGCGGTGCCAAAGCTCTCCGGCCCCAGCGCTTCATAGGCGGTCGGCGAGACGATTTCCAGATTGGCGAGCACGAAGAACAAGGGCGCGAAGGAGGACGCCAGATTCAGCTTGAGCGTATATTCGTCGACCACCTCGGTCGACAAGAGCAGGCCGATCAGGTCGGCGCCCTGCGATGCGCCCGTGTCCGGGTTGGCATACTTGTCGAGGTTGTACTTAATCGCCTCGGCATTGACCGGGGTGCCATCGGTGAAGGTCGCGGTCTGGATCAGGTTGATGGTGAGCGACAGACCATCATCACCAATCTCCCACGTGTCTGCCAGAAAACCCACGTACTCCATGTTTTCATCACGCGTGAACAGTGTCGGGAACAGCGCGTAGTGCGGCCACGAATGCCAGGAGGTCACAAACGGATCAAGCGATACATTCGATGCGCCATCAGCCACAACGATCCGGCCACCCTGAGGCAGATCCTGAGCCGACGTCGCAAGGACGCCCGACAAAACGACGACCAACAGCAGACTGAAGAGGACACGGGTGGAGCTCTTGCGTAGCGTCATTCTTCCAACCTTTCGTAAGCGCACAAACCCAGGACGTGCAAATCTGGTCAACATACGTGAATGGCCCGTTTAGCCCCCTTTCGCTCTTTATGGATACTGCACCTACTGCGACGCCAGGTTGCGCCGCTGCGTGCATCAGGTCGTCTGCGCCTTGTAGTGGTCATAGACCCGCTTGCCGATCGTGCCAAGCGCCGATTCCACCTCAAAGAAGCGCTGGTTACGGGCTTCGGGCTTCTGCCAGTAGTCTTCGTCGTTCCATACAGCGAAGGTGGTGATGGCGACATGACTGTTGTCCGCAATCGTCATGACTCCGCTGTCATTGCAGAAGCTGCCGATCGTCCCGGTTTTATGCGCGAAGGGAACCCCCGGCGGCAGGAAGCGGGGCAGACGCTGATTGAACTGCTGCGTGAGCAGAATGCCGATCAACTCGTCCTTGAGCGGGTCCTGCACGATTTCGCCCGTGTAGAGCATGACGTTGAGGCGCGTCATCGACGCTGCGGAACTCACGTTATTGTCGCTGGTGCGGCTGAAGGCCACGCCATCGCGCAGGATATCATTTACATTCGCCCACGCGCGGATTTCCTCCACCGGCCTCCCGGCCATTTCCGGGGGATACAGACACTTGAGCAGGTCCTTGCAGTTCATCTTGAAGAAGACATCGGTGAGGCCGAGCGCGTGCATCGCGTCTTCAACCACCTGCGCGCCGCCGAGCAGTTCGACCGTCATGTCCGTCGCGGTGTTGTCACTGATGATGATCATGAGCGTGATCAGGTCGCGACGGGTGGGCTGCAACCCCGCATTGAAGAACGGCAGAATGCCACTGCCCGGACTCTTGTCCGCGTCGTCCAGCGGCACCCGGTCATCGAGTGAGAATTTCCCGGCGGCGATCTGCTGTCCAACGGTTGCGAGGATCGGAATCTTGAACACGCTGGCCATCGGATACAACAGGTCCCCATTGATTTCGACCTGTTCTCCCGACTCAATGTGGGTGATGGCGATACCCGCTTCGATGTGTGACTCAGTCAGAACTGACCGAAGTTGTTGTTCGAGCGACACAGGCTCCCCCAGGTGAGATGGATCGGCGCTCAGCAGGCGCCGCGCAGCCACAGGACCACGTTATAACACGAAGTGGAATGCAATGAAGTGTGCAAAGTGCCCGGAAATAGCACATATCCTATCAAGTATTCAGCATAACCCCAACCGTGACACGCGGATATGGCGTAATGATCTGAGGGAGGCTCATCAGGGGCGACAGACTGGTCGTCCCCGCATCCTCCGAGGACCCATGTTCGGCCGCGCCCCCGAATGCCCTTACGCAGGCACATCCGCGCGTCGGGTCGCCGTGAAAGTGCCATTCGGCTGGCTGATCTTCGCCGCGGTGACCAACCCATTTTCGACAACAAATTCGATGCTGAAGCCGGTCAACCCCTTCAGGTTGAAGGTCGTTCCCTGATACGGTTCGAGGATGACATCGCCCTGCCCCGGCACGGACGCCAGCAGCGAGTCCTCACCGCGGAGCGCGATCGTCACTGTCATGCCCATCAATTCGTACTCGCCGACAAACTGCTCCAGAAATGCCTTATTCTTCATGCTGGAGTCGGCCATACGCGTGAACACGATCGGCGCGACCGTCGGTTCCAGGGGCAGGGACACTTTCTCGACATTGCCCTTCACATCAAGGTGAAAGTGCAGCTTGAACGACACATCGACGGGTTCGAGGGTCGCTTCGAAAATGTCGTAGTGATAGTGTTCCATCTTCAGCTCCAGCCGATTGTAGGCCGCCGTGAGCTTCCCCTCAGCCTCGGTGATTCTGAACACGCCATAGCCGGGATGTTCGAAGTCGCCCGCATAATCGCTCAGCGGATGGGAGGGTTGGGTATCCGGCTTGCGATCGCTCGAACTCTCTGCCTTGGCTTTCTTCGCCTCGTCCTTCATTTTGTCGACGAGACTCTTGAGCTTGCCGTTATGGTCGAAGTGCTCCAGTCCCAGCAGGGCTTCGTAAATGCGGAAGGTGGCGACTTCGGTCAGGAAGGTGCCGTTGCGGTTGGTCAGCGTGACCACCCCCACATTCCGCGCCGGGATAAACGACACGAGCGCGGAGAAACCGTCGATGTTGCCGCCATGCTGGAGCATGGTCTCCCCGTTGAAGGTATGGATGAACCAGCCGAGTCCGTAGCTGACCAGATCGCTGCCAAAGAGTTCGCGCCACAGCGCTTCGGAGATCACCATCTGCGGAGAATGAAGTTGACGGGTATTCGGCTCCGGAAATGATCTGCCGCTCGCCGAACTTGCCGCTGCCCAGATGCAGCTTGATCCACTGCGCCATCTCGTTCGGGGTCGCATTGATCGACCCAGCGGGACCCACTTCGTTGATGTTGCGGAAGTCGATCCGGCGCAGTTCATCCTCTTTTTCGTCGTACGGCAGCGCATGGTCCGGATAGTTCTGCATGTCATCGACCGAAAAATTCGCAGTGTGCATGTTTAGCGGTTCGAAGATGCGCGTGCGTACGACCTCTTCCCAGGTCGAGCCGGCGACTTTGCCCGCCAGATAACCGGCGGTCATATACATCAGGTTCTGGTACTGCCAGACGGCACGGAAATCGCGACCGGTTCCAGGTGCTGCAAGCGACCGAGCATCTCTTCGCGGGTGGAGGTCGAGTTGTACCACATCAGATCGTGGCGCGGCAGCCCTGAACGATGACACAGCAGATCGCGCGGTGTCATGCGTGCCGAAGCGAAATCATCTTTGAGTTTGAAGTTCGGCAGGTAATCGCGAACGGGTTTATCCCATTCGAGCTTACCCTCATCCACCATGACGGCGACCGCCGCAGCGGCAAACGCCTTGCTCGACGAGCCGATGGCGAACATGGTATCCGCCGTTACCGGGAGACTTTGCTCGAGATCGCGCAGGCCGAAACCTTCCGCCAGAAGGACTTCCCCGTCCTTGACGACCGCGATTCCCATGCCGGGCACTTTCCATTCGGCCATCCGGTCGGGCAGCCATTCGGCCAATGCCGCCGTCACCTTGTTTTTCGCTTCCTGATTGTCCATGCGTGAATTCCCCTCTTGCCTGCAAATCATGTGCGACGGCGAGGACCAAGTGCGTCACGCCGACCATTCTGAAGATAGGTGTGAAACAGGGCGGTCAGCGCGATCATGATGCCCGGCAACACGATCAGATCCGTTCCGCCGTGAAAATGCGTGCGCATCAGTGAGCATGTTGCCCACGACGGCCACGACAGTCGGGCAGTGCAATAAAAGTAGCACAGCCGACAGGAATGTGCAATAAATTGTGCAATCGATTGAGGGAACCGCAAGGGTGCGGCATACGGGAACTGGTAAGCAATCGGTCAAGGCTTTCACGTCCTGCGATGCATCAAGAACGAACCATACGACCGGGGCGGATTGGCCGCGTGCCATCCGCCCCACGCTATCTACAGCGTTACGCTCACCGGCTCACCGTGAGTGGTCACCACAGCCGCGCAAGCGCCATCAGGCTGCACCCAGTGCTCCGATGCGCCATCCGCGACAATCACGCGGAACTGACGCGCTTCCCGCATCCCTGCGTAGCGCCCCCGACGCGCGTCGATGGTCAGACGACGTGCTGCATCGTCCCAGCGCAGCGGCGTGAAGCTGAACTCCCCACGCTCGTAGTCATAACCGTCGCCCGCGTCCTCGTAGAGATCGAAACGGCCGTCACTGCCGGGGAAGATCACCAGATCGAGCGACTCAGCGTTTGCCCTTCGCCGGTATGCTGGATGTGCGCGCCCATCGGCAGAATCGAGCCGGCGCGCACGTAGAGCGGCATGATGTCCAGAGGGGCATCGGCGACAATCGTCTGTCCGCCCGCATAGCGCCGGCCGGTCCAGAAATCGTACCAGTCGCAGCCCGCCGGGAGATAGACGCTTCGGGTCCGTTCAACGCCTTCCAGCGCGCGCGAGCCGACGTCATAGTGCATCGGTCGAGTGACCGGGTTGACCAGCAGCGCCGGACCAAACAGGTACTGATCGTCGATGGCGTAGGTGCGCGGGTCGTGCCGGAAATCGAAGGGGGAGCGCACGAAGCATGGTCTGGTCGCGATGCGTGACCAGGCCCGCAAGCGAGTAGATATACGGCATCAGGCGGTAGCGCAGACGCAGGAACTTCGCCAGCGCCTCGTACATCGGCTCGCCTGGCTCGCCGAAGCGCCAGATTTCACGTGGGGTGTCTGTGCCGTGCGAGCGGAACATCGGCAGAAACGCCCCATACTGAAACCAGCGCACATAGAGTTCGCGGTAGCCCAGATCCTCGACCCCCGCATCGTAATCGCCGCTCCAGAACCACAGGTCAGGCTTGTTGCGTACAAAGAACGCGCCAATATCCAGCGTCCAGTACGGCATCCCGGTGATGCAGAAATTCAGCCCCGCTGGAATTTGAGCGCGCAGTGTTTCCCAGTTGGCGCTGACATCGCCTGACCAGGTGATGGTCGCATAGCGCTGCTGACCAAGAAACGCCGAGCGGGTCAGGTTGACGACTCGCTTCTGGCCAGTGACGCGGCGCTGTCCCTCGTAGATGCCCTGCGAGTGCAGCAGCGAGTAGGCATTGGCATACTCGGGATCGAGGTAGGTTTTCGCTTCCTCCGTGTTGATTCGCAGGCGCTCTTCGGGTTCAGGCCTGTGCGCGCCGTTCCAGTCGGCCTCGAACGGCTCGGTGCAGTCGCACCACCACGCGTCAAGGCCGTGACAGAACAGGCCTTCGTAAGCCTGTTTCCAGTACATCTCGCGCGCCCCAATCTGGAAAGCGTCGTAGGTCGCGCGATTGCCGAGCAGGAATCCGTGCTCATGCATTTCCTGCCAGTTGTCACCCCCCTGCCGCATGATCGGCCAGATCGAGATCATAAGCTGTGCATTCAGGCGGTGGAGGTCGACGGCCATCCGGTCGGGATCCGGAAAGCGCGCGGCGTCAAACGTCTTCTGTCCCCACAGCTCGCCCGGCCAGGACTGCCAATCCAGCACGATACAGTCGAGCGGCAAACCGCGCTCGCGGTACTCCGACACGACCTGAACCAGCTCCTCCTGCGTCGTGTAACGTTCCTTCGATTGAACGTACCCGAAGGCCCACCGGGGCAGCAGCGGCGCCTTGCCGCTCAACTGGCGCACGGCGGCGACGATCCGGTCAAATTCCGGGCCGTAGACGAAGAAGTAGTCCAGCTCATCGTCAAACTCCGACCAGACATACGACCCAAAAGCGTCGTCGTGGAAGGTCATCAGTGAATAGTTGTCAAAAACGATCCCATAGCCGCGCGTCGAAACCAGCACAGGCACGACGGCTTTCATGTTTTGCTGGTACAGGTACTGATGCTGACCGCGAAGGTTCATCATGCCTTCTTCGTGCGAACCCAGGCCGTACAGTGCCTCCCCCTCCGCCCAGACGAAGTCGAGTCGGGTGTGATAGGCTGTCCGGTCAACAACTTTCCGGGTTTCGCGCGCCCGCAGGCGAAACCATCCGCGCCTTCCTGTTCCAGCGTCTCGGCGGTCTCATCAAAGACCGACCTGACCACCTCGGCGGGGATCAGCGTCTTGCCGCCTCGCTCGGGTTCGCGGGTGAGCAGATTGCCCGACGCGTCCAGGTAAGTGAACGCTCCCGTCAGGCGATGGATGTGAATGGCGAGTTCCGCCGTCGAAAAGATGATCTCGTGCCGGTCTCGTCGATCGCAAAATCGGCGAAAGGCATCGTTGGCGGCAGCACGGCCAGGCTTGGCCGGTCGCTGAGAGCAGCCTCAAGCGTATAGCGAATACGAACAATGTGAGCGCTGTAGGGCGACAGAGCAATCAATCCGTCGGAGGTGTGGAGCAGCAGTCCATCAACCTGCCGCGAAAAAGATTCGATCTTCAAGATGTGGAACTCCCGAGTGAAAATATGAGAAAATGGGGCACAAAAACAGGATATACCATCCCATTTTTCACGGTATCGTTGGGGGAAATGAGCGTTCCCTTCTTTGAATCATACCTCGCTTTGAAAGGTCGAAGTCATGGGAAACTTCGGAAATCGGACTGGGACGGCGTGAGAGCGCGCCATATTGCCTGGGTGGGAACACCGGGGTTTTGTCGTGTCGACTCAAGCGCCCGCCGATACCCCCCATGCAAACATCCCCAAACCGGCCACCCCGGAAACACTTGAACAGGAATGGATAACCCCGGAGTACCGCACGCGCAAAGCGGAGTACGATCTCTCCCGCACCTATTTTGGAGGAGAGGCCTATCCGTACTATGACACGCACATCGGGCCGGGCAGCCTGGCCTTGATGCTGGGTTCGCATCCCAGCTTTACGGACGACTCCGTCTGGTATCACCCTTGTTTTGACGATCTCGAAAACGCCCTCCCCTGCGGTTCGACCCAAACCAACCCTGGTTTCAACGTCAGCGCGCGCTGCTGGAGCACGGCATGGCGATCAGTGACGGCCGCTTCCTGGTTGGAATGCCCGACCTGATCGAAAACATGGACACCGTCGCCTCGCTGCGCGGTGCGGAGGAGTCTGATGTTCGACCTGATCGAGCAACCCGACGTGGTCAAGCGGCTGATTGCGGAGATCAACCAGGTCTATTTTGACGTCTTCGACGCGCTGTATCAGATCATCCGGGATGAATGGGGGGCAATGCCTTCTCGGCATTCCGCATCTGGGGGCCGGGTAAGACCGGCAAAGTGCAGTGCGACGCCTCTGCCATGTTTTCACCGAAGATGTTCGCTGAATTCGTGGCTCCCTCGCTGAGCGAACAATGCGCGTGGCTCGACTACAGCATGTACCATCTCGATGGGACACAGGCCGTCGTGCATCTCGATCAACTGCTCGCCATCGAGAGCCTGCATGCGATCGAGTGGACTCCACAGGCAGGCATCGAGTCGGGCGGAGACCCGCGCTGGTATCCCTCTACCGCCGTATCCTCGACGCCGGCAAGAGTGTGCAGGCGGTCGGGGTATTGCCCGAAGAAGTGCTGCCGCTGCTGGACGCCACAGGTGGAACGGGCATGTTCATCATCGCGGACGCGCAGACCGAAGCGGAAGCCCGCAGCCTGATCGAGTCCGTGGAGCGCCGCCGGTAGCGGTCTTGCCAGGTGCGGAAGCAAATATCCCCGGTCTGGCAACCATTGCGTGTCTGTTGGCTGATGCCTTCGTCGCCGCGGGAGAAGGGCCTGCCCCACGACGCACAGGCCGATCAATCCGACGGAAGCTGACCGATCTCCTCGCGAACGCGGGTCAGCCAGTCAATGACCGAGGTCAGTTGGTGGATGCGCAGATCCAGACCCCCAGCGGTTGAGAGTCTCCCACCGTCCGGCAGTCGGTCGAGGGCAGCTTGCATCCGTGCCGCCGCGTCGCGGGTGCTGGCGATCTGCCTCTCGAAAAGGGGGATCGACCCGCTCGGGCGTAGCCGTGCGCACAAAATACAGGCGCGTGAGGAACTCAACACGAATAGCATGGACACTCGGTTCGGTCGGGCGGACCAGCCAATCCTCCAGGTGCTTTCGTCCCAGCGCAGTTATGGTGAAGAGGTGGCGCGCCGGCGCTCGCTCCTGCTCCTGCAGGATTCCCACGATCAGCCGCCCGCCCTCCAGCCTGCTGGAGCAGGTTGTAAACCCTGGCTGAGGCTGATCGTCCAGATCTGCCCCAACTGCTGCGCAATGCGTTCGTGCAGGTCGTAGCCGTGCGCCGGCTTCTGAGTCGAGCATACCCAGGATGACGTATTCAGGGAAATACTGCTGGCCTGGCGCCGCTTAGCCATGCTCGCTCTCCCGCCGGTCGGCCAGGACACGCTTCGCCATGGTAAGCGGGATGTGATCCACCAAGGTGATGGCAGCCGGAAGCGAGGACAAGCCGGGCACGGACGCCAGCAGCGCATGGACCCCATCGGCGTCGAGGGATCGATCGCTTCGCTGAACGGTGAGATCCAGGCGTTCCCGGAGGCCATCCAGGACGAGTGCGGCGGCAGTATTCAGGACGCGCTCGTCCTGGAACAGAGCGCGGTCCAGATCGGCAATGGTGAGTAGTGCGTTTCCGATACGCAGACGGCCGCTCACCCGCGCCGCCACCCGTTCCAGGGTGCGCAGGCATGTCCCACACGGGCAGGGTCCGGGGAGGAAGCGGCCCCAGTCGCCCGTACGGTAGCGGATCAAGGGCATGCCGCGCCGGGTGAGGGTGGTGAACACGATCTCGCCGTAGGTACCGTCGGGCAATGGCTCGACGGTCTGTGGATCGACGACCTCGAAGAGCAGATCGGCCTCGCGCAGATGATAGCCGCGGCGAGCCTCGCATTCCACGCCGCCGCCCAGACCCATTTCGGTCATGCCGTAATGGTCGAAGGCCGAACAGCCCCAGCGAGACTCCAGCGCCTGCCGCGTCGGATCAGGGGCATGGTCGGTAGCGAAGAGGACGCTGCGCAGTCGCAGCGCCGGCTCCCGGCGGACCAGCGCCAGCAGATGCACCGGCACGCCGACGATCACGTCGATCGCCTCGCGCCGGATAGCGTCGATGACGGCCGTCGGTTCTGTGACCGGTCCGAACTTGACCGGGACCGCTTCGAAGCGGCCGAGTGCGGTGGCCAGCAGGTCGCCGACGCTGCGGTGTCTGGCCGGGCAGGAGGATCAGCACGCGGTCGCCGGGTTCGGTGAACGTCATCATGCCATGGTGAAAGAAGTCGATGGTGAGTTCCTGGTCGGCCTGCGTGAAGTAGAGACGCTTCCGGCTGCCGGTCGGGCTGAGGTGTCCAAGGTAACGACTCGCTGAATATCGTCCTGCGAGACGCACACGAACTGAAGCGGTTCACGGCGCAGATCGTCCGCTGTCGTAAAGGGGAGATGGTGCAGATCGGCCAGCCCGGCGACCTCCGGCAGATCGGCCAGCAGACGCCGGTAGAAGCCGTTGCGTGCCCGCGCCCAGGCGACCGTCTCGGCCAGGGTGCGGCCCTGGTAGGCTTCCAGATCGGCGCGAAGTCAGCGGGCTCGGCATGCCCGATCTTGGTGGCAATCCACGGCTCCAGCGGCGTGCGCCTCATGCGATGGCGCTCATAGGCTTGTCTCGGTCACAAGACTCTGGCCGCGATACAGCGCCCGCCCGCTCTGGTCGGTCAGGTTGTAGGCGCAGAACGGGATGATGCGTCCGTCCGGGCTGACGGTGTGGATGCAGCAGTCGCGCAGACGTTCCAGGTCCAGGTTCCAGGCGTCCTGGAAAGCCATCCCCGAAATGCAGAAGGTATGGGTCTTCGTGCGGGCCAGGAAGGTATCCCATTCGCCGAAGGCCGGACCGCTGTTGGCGCCGGAAGCGCTGCCGCCGATGCTGTCGAGCGCGATCATGCCGTCTCGGGGCCTGCGGGGCCGACCAGTGCTGGGCGACAAATTGGCGCGTCTTTCTGCGCCCAGCGCGGCGGGCTGCGGCGTGCAGCAGCTCGTGTTCTGCTGCTGGTTGATCCAGGGGCGCAGACTGCCATCGGGCATGACGACGAAATTGCCGTGCAGCGAGCACAGAGCGTTTTCGCACCCGGATGTCGCAGGTTCTCCACACGCAGACGGCCACCTGTCTGCGCTTCGATGAGGCGGATCACCTCCGGGGATGGTCATGCGGTCGTCGTTGGCAGGGGTTGGGGAAAGCGTCCCAGGTAAGTGACCGGTTGAAAGTGAACGCCGCGCACCGTGGGAAAGTGTTCAAGGGCGAAGTCGATGATCGCGCCGAGGCCTGGAGTGTTGACACCGGCACGAGCACAGGGACCAGCACCACGCCGAGATCGGCCTCGGCGCAGTGGGCGATGGCGGCGCGCTTGCGCTCCAACTGGCGCACGCCGCGGATGGTCTGCATGATCTCGTCGTCGACGCCGTCGAACTGCAAGAAGACCGACGACAGCCCAGCATCCTTCAGACGCCGGACGTAATCCGGGTCGCGCGCCAGCCGGAGGCCATGCGTGTTGAGCTGGATGAAGCGGAATCCCAGCGAGCGCCCCAGGGCGATGATGTCCGGCAGGTCATCGCGCAGGGTCGGCTCGCCACCGGAAATCTGGATGTTGCACGAGGGACTGGCGCTGATCAGGCGGCGAAACCAGCCCTCGATCTGGCGCAGATCGGGATCCGGGAAGGTCGTCGTCCCCGCGCTGGCAAAGCAGAAGTTGCAGCGCAGGTCGCAGCGCTGCGTGACCTCGATCAGCGCCGTGCAGGGTCTGCTGAGCGGTGGTCCGGGCACAAACCGCAGTCAAACGGACAGCCCCGGTTGACCGGGGTGAACGGATCGGCCGGATGGGACGGGATTTTCGGACGCGCCCAGTCGGCGAATGCCGGCGACGATCCTCGCCAGACGATGGTGCGGAAGGTGCCATGGTCGGGGCAGGTCTTGACGAGGTACACCTCGTCGTCGATCTGCACCCGCTGCGCGTCGAGCCGCGCCAGACAGACCGGGCAGACGCTTTCGGTGCTGGAAAGAACCCGTTCGCGTTCAGTCGTCATCGCGGCCGGCCAGGTCGAACTCGTTTTCCACCAGCAGTTCTTTGACCTTCTGGAAAGCTCCGGCGACCATCAGCGGGCAGCGAATGCCGACATTGCTGGGATTGCCGGCCAGGATTGCTTCACAGCGAATGCCGCCATAGTCCCGGCCAACGCCTTCCCGAACCACTTTACCAGATCCTCGACCATGAAGTTGAGGCGCAGGTCTTCCTGCTCTTCGGGCATCCCCTTCCCGGCGTGCAGGCCGAGAAGCGTCGCGCCGCCGGTCAGTGCCCCGCAGGTCTCACCGCTGAAGCCCAGGCCGCCGGCCAGCGCGTGGATCGCCCGGATGAGCGCAGGATCTTCTTTGCCCTGGAGATCCAGGCCGAGGATCATCAGAATCTGGCTGCAAAAGAAGCCCTGGTTCTTGAGTTCCCGCATTCGTTCAGCCACATAGTCGTCCATCCGCGCGCTCCTGGTCTTGAACTTCAGTCTCGGCTTTTTTGGGCGATCATCAGGTAGTAACCGGGTCGGGACAGGGCCACCGCGCCGTCCAGCACGCTGCCGTCGGTCTGGGCGGCGCACTGCCAAAAATTGGCGAGCGACCTCGTTTCTGGATCAGCGGGCTGCGAAGCGCTTGAGCGCGTCTGTGTGGTCCTCCCACAGGCGGACCGAGAAGCCGTGAGCGGTCACGCTGGCGATCAGCTCCTCGCGAGCGACGGCTCCGGCGACGCAGGATCGGACGGGGAGATGGCGTAGTTCCGCCGCACCAGCCGGGTCGCGAGCGTACATGTCCGTCAGAATGAGCCAACCCGTCGTCACGCAGAACCCGGTGGAAATTCGGCCAGCGCCCGCTCACGATCCATCAGCGACAGGGTGCACTCCGCGAATACGGCCGCGAACAAGTCGGAAGCGACCGGCAGCGCCTCACCCACCGCCTGGATGAGAGGGGCCGATGGCGCATCGAGTCCGGCGCGGAGCAGTAAAGGCGGACGGATCGACGCCGACGGCCCGCAGCCGATGACGCGACGCCAGATGCTCGACGGTCGCACCTGGCCGCAGCCGGCATCGAGCACCCACGCGCCCGGCTCCAGCGCGCAGAGCGACATCGCCCGATCGGTCAGATCCAGGCCGCCAGGGCGAATGGCGTCTCCCTGCGACGCGCAGGAGCGGAGGCTGTTCATACAGCAGGAGGCGCTCGCATCCTGTCAGGGTCATTTGTCCTCAAGCTGTTTTTCGACATCGACCATCTTGCCGAGCGCCAGCGCCTCGGGACAAGAAGACCAAGCCGCACTCCGGGCACCCACAGTTCGACCGGGAAAGCATTGCCCATGTAGCCGACCTCCACCGACCAGAGCTGAAGTGGCAGGTCGCACTGGCCGCACATCCAGGGCGATTCTGGCGAAAAGCCGGTGTGTGTGGTCATGGGATGGCGCTGTCCCGTGTGTCCCCCGGGGCATCACTGCCCGGCAAATCGCTGCCAGGCACGTCCATCCGGTGGTTGGGCGTTGAAGACGACATATCCGTCGTCCGGCGGCAGGTGTTCGACCCAGTAAGTCACCGTGCGGCTTGTAGTAGGCCAGGAAATGCCCCGTCTTCGGGCTGCGCAGACGGCGCTTCGTCCTCTCGGCATATCCGATGACCCGCTGGATATCTTCGGCGAGGATCAGCCTTTGCTCCAGCCGGGCGCGGACCTCGTCCGACGCGA
>JADJPJ010000009.1 GCA_016713325.1 Candidatus Flexifilum affinis
CAGCCAACCCATGCCGACTTCACTGTCCGGTACGGCTCCGACAACCGAGGCGATCTGCTGCGTCGCCAGGAAATCGCGCAGGAAGTACTGCCACAGGGCGGGGGCGATCAGGATCAGCAGCACAAGCTGCACGCCGACCAGGGTGAAGAAGGCGCGGCATTCCGCCAGTCTGGGCGCAATACCATCATGATGACCAGGAAGCCCCCTGTGACTGGCGATGGCGAAGACGCCATGAGCATCCTTGATAAACCGCCAGCGCCGTAAACAGAAGATACAGCACCGCGTCCGACCTGCGCCGGCGCTTGAAGAGCGCGTAGAAGAAATAGAGATAGGAAACGACACCATCGGGACGTAGACCGCATAATAGCGGTACGTCTGTGCCCGTAGATGTGGAACTCGGTAGGCGTCATGATCCCAGCGCCGCCAAAAGCCGACGCGCTGGTTGAACATCCACGAGCCGAGCTGGAAGAAAGGACGCCGACGCTGGCGACCGCGGCGAAGTACGAAGGCAGGCGCGAGACGATCTCTCCCGTGCCAGCTTCGTCAAACGACGCCGATGAAGACCGAACAGCAGGGGCCGCCCATTGCTGAGCTGGCGCACAAGCTCGTCCCAACCCCCGGAGCCAATGTTCCAGCATCGTGATCTCAGCCGTGCCAGAATGGCTCCGGTGCATTCCTGCGAAGCGGAGGACAACTGACGAGCAAGCGACCAAGATCCCAGTAGAGCGGGACGCCTCGCCCGTTCTCAGAGCTGGATGGCAGCATCCAGGCGAAGGCAGACGCCCGAGTCAGTCTGCGGCTCAGGATGCCGGCAGGTGTAGATCCGGCTGAGCGATAGATGTCCTGACGTTCTGTGACGCTCACACTTCCGCTTCTCCTTTTCCACTCGTTGGCCGTGCGTTGGCGGTGGCCTGGATCAATGGACAGCCGTCTCCCGCGCCGCGTACTCCGACTTACTGCGTGGAAGCATCACCAGGCGTTGATGGGGGCACGACCACGGTGTATTCGGGAATATCTTCCTGTACCAGCGTGCCGGCACCGATGACGCTGCCGGACCCGATGGTGACGCCGTCCATGATGATCGCGCCGGCGCCAATCCAGACGTCGTCGCCGATGACCTACCGGTCCGTGCGGTGGACTGCTGCTTTTTGACCAGGGATCGTCGGGTCGCTGGTCACGGTAACGGCCACCGCCAATGTACACCTGGCCGGCGATCATCACGCCGAGCTGCCAATCTGAATGCCGCCCACCGAGGCAGGTAGCGCGAGCCGGCAATGACACGAACCGTCGCCGACAACGATGCTGCCATTCTTCGCCTGCAGTGTCGTGCTTCGCGACCGATCAGCACCTTGTTGCCGAGCTTGATTCCGTAGGTTCCGTCGAGTGGGCAGTGCCGTCGATGAATCACCGATTTGCCGAAGCCGATCTTTTGCGGGTAGCGCAGGGTGATTCCCGTCGAAATGCGTGTGCTTGCCGACCTGCTGAAACAGCGCCGGGTAGAACCACTTGCGAAATAACATGCCTACGGCATGGGCATCGGGCGGACGAACATCTCCGGCAAAACTAAGATATCGCAAGACTCTTCCAAGTCGGACGAGCCGACGATGAGCTCCTGATAAGCGCTTCAGCATGGGCGAAGCGGCGTTGATGCGGTCAACCGTCGGGGTCTTGTCGTAATACTTTGAGCGGGTTTGGTGGTCATCAGTTTCCCTGGAAATCCTCCTAAACCTATAACTGAAGGTCGAATGTAGGCGGTACGGGGCCTTGACCGCCGTCGGCTGGCGCTGAATTCGCGAGCGCCAGATAGACCAGCTTACCGATGAGGACACCGTGAACAGGGTGGCCAGCCGGACGACCAGCATGGTCAGAAAGGCCAAACAAGCCTAGCGAGCCGTCATCGGGAAGAGCGCTACCGGGCTCCATTCCTGAACGCCGATACCGTTGATGGCGAAGGGCAGCGCGGCCGCCGTCATCGAGGATCGGAACGGTCAGCGCGACGTCAAAGAAAAGGGGCGGGTGGGGGCAAAAGCTGCGACGGCGGGGTAAACGATAATCATGCCCGCCATAGGTGAACACCCGGACAGTGCCGCCGCAATCACGAGCGCGACGCTGAGATTGATAGCGTCGTAGGGCTGTCTGGAACTTGGCTGACTTGTCGAACACCTTCTGCGCCAACCCAGGCCGTACGTGGCGCTGCGCCCATACCAGCGGCCGCGCGTCCAGGGCGAACCAGGCAAGCATCACGATGCCGAGAGCTTAGGATGCCAAAATGACGAGGCTGAGCGGCAGACTGTCGGGGGACAGGAAGCGTAAGACGCGCGCAGGAAACCGGCCAGCGAGATCATGACGAGGAAACCGAGCAGTCGGTCGACGAACACCGATGCAGCCGCGCTGGCCAGATCCTTGATCCGTGCGCCGGGTTCGGCAACGCGCACGACATCCCCACCGACGCTGGAAGGCAGGAAGGTGGTATTCCAGAAGAAGTAGCGTCAGCGAAACCTGGAACAGATAGGACGGCGAGACTCGGTGATTGAGCGCGCCAGGCAGGATCTGCCACTTGTAGGCGGTGATGATCTGATCCGGGTGGGCCGATAAGCGCTGGACAGTACGATCAGCGTCGGGTCGGCGCTGCCGAAACAGCACGATCAGTTCGTCCGATGCCGACCCCGTGCAGCACGAACGAGAACAGGAGCAGAACCAACAGAATGTTCCAAGTAGCGCCAAACGGTTTGGAGGAACTGCTTGTTTTTGAGACGCGCTGGATCAGCACGCTGATATTCACCTCATCTAGTGGTCATCACTTTTCCAGCTGCTCCCAAATGCCGCTTCTTAGGGACACTGAGCGGCGCTTCGCGGAAGCCAGACGCGAGGACTTGATTTCAAACCGAACTCTAGCAACCTTTTTTCACAACAAACTCTCAGTGCAACATGTTCCCGGGTGCCCGTTCGCCGAGGCCGTGATGAAAGGAGGGTCCATTTGGACGTCGTTATTTACAGGGTGGGATACCCTAACGTATCCCCACGACAGCCGCGCTGCAATTTGCGTGAGAGGTTAACGGGGGTGATTTCGTGTAATCTATTAACTAGACCAGATGGATTATACCTGTTTCCAAATTATTCCCCGAAAATGGATGATCTCCAACGAAACTCTGGCAAGCATATGCTGGGTAGAATGATCCTATCTTCATTACCCACTTGTTGGGGATCGCCCAGCATAATTCGCTGTACCGCAGAAACGGGAATTCAGAATTCACCACTATCCTTTGCGGAGAACGCTCCACTCTGATGGATTTAGCGGGGGTTGAACGGCGGATAACCGGCCGGGTGACCTGTAAGTGCTGCGGCGGATGATGCCGCTGATTCAGCAGGCTTTCGAAACCCTCTACACATGCAGCCCCGCCTGCTTCAACCCCGTGTGCAGCACGCTCGTTTCCAGGATGATGTCGCTTTGCAGGAAGCAGGCCTCCGCGAAGCCCCAAAGCTGGGACTGAACTCAACGACCTCCGATACCCAAGCGATCCGCGATCAGGTTCCAGTTACGCCGAAACGAACAGACGCTCTGCCCCGTGCGTTGCGGGCAGAGCGTCTGCACTGTTTTTGCGAAAGGTCATTCAGCGTTCACAGCTCAACCCACTTCCAGAACAGGCTACGCCCACGGCGACAATCGCCAGCAGCCAGACCGCATCCCAGGAGATGTCGAACACGAAGACCAGCCCGACACCCATCAGCACGCCCCGAATTGCCCCGGCGCAACCACGCGGCGAGGAAACTGCTGAGCAGAAGGCCGGCGCCGGGCACCACCAGGAACCACGGCCAGACGCGATCCTAATCAATGGTAACCAGGAAGAAGGGATGTCGACCTGGATGCCGGGCAGGTGATACGTGAAGGTCCAGTTGGGTCGACGACGAAAATCCAGCGCGAGTAACAGGGCCGGGAGGCCATGCCGACTGAACGACGACAGGGCGTTCACCCGGCCGGCATGACAAGGTGGCGAGCTGCGGACAGGAAGGTTGCGCCGGGATGGCGATGAAGAGTACCCACCAGTTGCTGCCGAAATCAGCGCGCCGGCCTGGCCGGAAAAGGACCCCGCCCGGGGCGATGAGCATCAGCGCACACGGCGATGCGCATCGACCGGCGGAGACGAGTTCAAATGCCTTTGCGTGGTCAAGGTGAAGCCGAGGCTGAGTGTTGCTTAACATGATGGCCTTTCCTTTTGCGCACCCTCGCAGTTCGTTGTTGATTTCACGATACCGGGCGCGGGGTGGATCGTTCACCCGAATGGGTGAAGGGGTGGGAGAAATTCCGGGCTGGAAAGCGGCGGATGATTGTGTACATTCCTCGATCGGGACAAGATTGCGGGGAATGGTGTACGATCGATGCGGCACAGCGCCAAACTCCAGGCTAAAATGAATGGCGGTTCAAATTGGGCCACTCGTAAGCGCCATCATCTGCAACTTTGCATCGTCCGGCGACCTCATCCAGCACACAAAGGTGATCTACGTGTGTCGGCGCTTACCGTCAGTGTATAATGGGCTTTCAACCCCAACACTGACGAGGCTTCCTGAATGAGCGTTGTGAACCCTAAGCACTTTACCCGAGTGACATCGGATTCACATTGGCTTTCTCTGCCAGTGCGCGAAATCTGGAACTTCCGCGATCTGCTGGTGGTGCTGACACAGCGCGACGTGAAGCTGCGCTACAAGCAGACCTGGATCGGCATCTTCTGGGTGATCTTGCAGCCACTCGTCGCAGCGCTCATCTTCGCCTTCGTCTTCGGACGCGTTGCCAACCTGCAAAGCGACGATAATGTGCCGTATCTGGCCTTCGTCTTCGCCGCCCTGCTGCCCTGGAACGCCTTCTCCGGCGCGCTTCAGCGGGCGGGTGGCAGTCTGATCGCCAGCTCGCAGCTCATCTCCAAGGTTTACTTTCCCGCCTGATCATCCCGATGGCCGCGGCGCTCGGCGTGCTGGTCGATTTTGCCGTGTCGCTGGTGGTCATGCTGATCATCCTGGTGCTCTCCGGCTACGCGTTCACGCTCAACCTGCTGGCGCTGCCGATCCTGCTGCTCATCACGCTGATCAACGCCATTGCCATTGGCACCCTGATCTCGGCGCTGAGCGTTTACTACCGCGACTTCACCTACGCCCTACCGTTTCTGATCCAGGTGTGGCTGTACGCCTCTCCGGTGGTCTATTCGGCCGACATCATCACCGGGCCGCTGCGTCCGCTTTATATGCTCAACCCGATGGTGGGCATCATCTCCGGTTTTCGTTGGTCGTTCTTCGGCGGAGGCGCATTCCCGCTCGGAGAGGTGGCGCTGTCGGCTGTCTTCGGGGTAGTCGCGCTGATTGTCAGCCTGCTCGTCTTCCAACGGGTCGAGCAGAGTTTCGCGGACGTGGTGTAATGTCGGATATCGCCCTTCAAGTTGTCGGACTCGGCAAGTCCTACCAGATTCGCCATGAAGCCATGGGTTACCGCACCCTGCGCGACGATCTGGTCGGGCTGCTGCCCGGCCGGCGGCAGGGTAGGGTGAGCCGCGAAACTTTCTGGGCGCTGCGCGATGTCAGCTTCGAGGTCAAGACCGGTGAAGTCCTGGGCGTGATTGGGCGCAATGGCGCCGGCAAGAGCACGCTGCTGAAAATCCTGAGCCGCATCACCAAGCCAACTACCGGGTATGCCGATATCTACGGGCGTGTTGGCTCGCTTCTGGAGGTGGGCACCGGGTTTCATCCTGAGCTCACCGGCCGCGAAAACATCTTTTTAAGTGGCACCATTCTGGGCATGCGCCGGGCGGAGATCCAGCGCCGCTTTGATGAGATTGTCGCCTTCGCCGAGGTCGAGCAGTTCCTCGACACGCCGGTCAAGCGCTACAGCAGCGGCATGTATACGCGATTGGCCTTCGCCGTGGCCGCACACCTCGATCCCGAGGTGCTGATCGTCGACGAGGTGCTGGCGGTGGGCGATGCGGCCTTCCAGAAGAAGAGCCTGGGCAAAATGGGGGATGTCGCCAAGAGTGGCCGCACGGTGCTGTTCGTGAGCCACAATATGGCAGCGGTAGAAGCATTGTGTACGCAGGCGCTCCTATTGGAACGCGGACAAGTGCGTCTCATGGGGGAAGCCATCAACGGACAAGGGTGAAGGCAATCGATCTGCGTGTGCATGGAGCCAATCGACGTCACCGGCCAGACAATCTGGTTGCATTTTCAGCCGATCCGGCTGCGTGCATACCGTGGCGTTCGTGGCCGGACCTGCGGTAGTGTCACCCAATAGACACTGCGTTGGACCCAGAAGGTGCCCGGATTGTCGTCACACCGCAATTACTTTGGCTGAACAACTATCGATGTGATTGTTGTATTTCAATGGTGAAGCTGCTGCCCTGTGAGCTTCGGCGACTTGAAGCCGCATCCAACTCACAGTTAGTTTGATGGCGCGTTAAGGGCCTTGGCCGGCCGTCCCAGCTACGCTTATAGTGGTCGGCTGACTGGTTTATCCGAATACCTGGCATGATTGCCTTTGAACAGGCGATCGGCGAATTTGTTTGCCTGGGCTTTGTATGCGCCAACTGCCCTTTGGGCAGCAACTTCCAATCATCTTGCCGTCGCTGATAAATCATGGTAAAGAGGTTGCCATCTTTACCAAAACGGAGAGACGGTTGGATTCAAGTGACTGAGGATGCGGTCTCGCTCTCGTTGGAGATAGTGAAGAGGACCTGAGATGATGTTGAAGGTGCGGAATACCTCTGCGGAACCCACGCTCTCGGGCCAGTCAAAGGCACTTGCGAGTATGCATGTGCAAAGGCAAGTAGGGAAGATCTGATGTCTCTTTCGCCTGCCATGTGGATGCTAAAGCGTGTGGTCAAAGATGCATTGCGTGCCATCCGCTCAGTACCAAGTGAAATCGCTGCATGGCGTCGATTCTGGCATACCTACCAAGCCTATAATGCTCTGGCGCCCGGTGAAACTAAGGTGACAACCGATCATCTGCTTCCGTGCATCCATGATGCCACTGCACAAACCGACATTGAGCCAATCTACTTCTATCAGGATGCCTGGGCGTTCGAAAAGATCGTTCAGTTGCAACCGACACATCATGTGGATATTGGATCGCACCACAAGTTTGTTGCGCTGCTTTCCAAGGTTGTCCCAGTGACTATGGTGGACATTCGCCCGCTGTCACTGCGACTGGATTCTCTGAAATTTCAAGAAGGCTCGATACTTGCTCTTCCTTTTGGTGATCGAGAACTTTCCTCGGTGTCCAGTTTGTGTGTAGTCGAGCATATCGGGTTAGGCCGCTATGGGGATCCGCTTGATCCACACGGCACAGAGAAGGCAATTCGCGAACTAAAACGCGTTGTTGCGCCAGGTGGAAGCTTGGTAATCTCCCTGCCTATTGATGATAGCAATCGCGTTTTCTTCAATGCGCATCGGGCGTTTCGAGAGGATTACCTGCTCAGGTTGTTCGATCCGTTTCAGGTACTTGAAGCACACTACATTTATGGGATGACCTTTGGAACAGCCCGCCAATCTGGCTTCGGTATAGGCTGCTATTATCTGCGAGGGTAGGGTATGGGTCTCGTTCGCATGGGAGCTCCTACGGAGCTCATACTTGAATTGCAGCGTGCCAACAGCATACAGACTTTCATCGAAACGGGAACATATCGCGGTGAGCCTTCTGCGTGGGCAGCAAAGTACTTTGCCGAAGTCATCACGATCGAATATGCCGAAACCCTGTATGAGGCCGCACGTCAGCGCTTTCAGGTTATTCCGCATGTTCGCGTACTGCATGGGCATTCAGGCGTCGAACTGGCTAAGCTGGTTCCAAAGTTGTCAGCTATGTCCATCTTCTGGCTAGATAGTCACTGGAGCGGTGGGGAAACCTATGGCAGTGACGATGAATGCCCGCTTATGGACGAACTTCAGGCGATCATGGATTCTCCATTTCAACATTGCATTCTTATCGACGATGCGCGTCTTTTCCTCTCAACACCACAGCTTCCACATAATCCCTCTGCGTGGCCGTCCATCAGCGATATTGTCGTTGTACTCCGGAAAGAGCCACATTTGTACGAGATATTTGTTATTGAAGACAACATTATCGCTGTGCCGCCTGGCCTGAAACCCTACCTGACGACATACTGTCAGCGCGTGAACACCGAAGCCTGGCGGCGTTATGGTGAAGAAAACAGCCAGAACGGACTTGTACGTGGATTGAGGATGATGAGACAGGGTCTCGAGCTAGTTGCCGCAGGGATTATTGACAGAGTCAGATCGTAGACTGCTCCAAGTATCCAGTGATTACCTTACACCCGACACCAAAAGTCTCGCTCGATTGTCCACATTGCTCCGTACCGTTAACGGCGGAGGGCTGGGCAATGCCTGGCATGCGCGTTCTTGCTCAGCTACACTGCCCACGTTGCAGTCGTACTTTTTACGGTGATATGCCAACGGGACAGGGGCTTTTGCATCCGGTGTTGCTGGACAGGGACACCGGAGAGCTCCATGCCTCCCTGCAAAGTTGGTTTGCTGAGGAACTCAGGCAAGGTTACGCACAACCTTCTTTGGCAGAACTGAATGTGAAGGTTGAGCAGCTTCGCCCACTGAACAACCCGTATGTGCTGAACTGCCTCGACACGTTTTATGGTCATGCGCTGGCGAAACTATTCAGTGCTCAGCATTATCTCGATATCGGCGCCGATCTACTGGTAATTGTGCCGACTTTCCTACGCTGGCTGGTTCCCGATGGTGTTGCCGAAATCTGGTCGGTGAACATGCCGCTTCGGCAGAGCGCGCAGTGGAACGAGAGTTTTGCCAGGCAAATACATACACGGGTTGAAGCCCTTGATGCATGCAACCTGGCAGTGGCGTTTCCTGATCCTAATCCATCTGATTACGCCATAGAGCGTTTCACTCGCGTGAAACCGTTCCCTATGGAAGAGTGGTTCACTCGCATTCAGAAACCAACGATAACTTTTATCTGGCGACAGGATCGCTTGTGGACTTAACCACCGAAGCGCCGCTGGCAGCGAGGCATCCTGAAGGCTGGACGTCGTGCTAGGCTGATTCCATCGCCCTTATCTGTGCAAGTTGCGCGTGTCAAAGAATTAGCACAGAACCTGCGAGCGCGGTTTCCTTCGCTCGACTTCGCTGTAGTTGGCATTGGGCAAAAAGGGCTCGGACGGATGGGCACCACACATTCCCTAGACGACCGTGCGCTAACCAACCTGTGGCGAGACTATTGCCGCTTCCTTTCCAATTGACATCGCTCTGTTCAGATTCCCTTAGAAAGGCCAAGAAAGCAGAATGTGCGGAATCTCTGGCGCGGTCAGCCGATTTGAATTGAGCAAAGCTAAACGTGGAAGAGTGCAGAGCATGAATTCTGCGCTCATTCACCGCGGACCCGACAGTGCTGGGATCTACGAAGACACACACATCGCGCTGGCGATGCGCCGACTTAGCATTATTGATTTAGCAGGAGGAGAGCAACCACTCTATAACGAAGATCGCTCTATCGCAATTGTCGCTAATGGCGAGATCTATAACTACATTGAATTGACGGAAGATCTACGTCGTCGTGGGCATGTTTCAACACGCACAGCGATATTGAAACGATAATCCATCTCTACGAAGATTATGGAGTGGAATGCCTGCATCACCTGCGAGGATGTTTGCCTTTGCCCTGTGGGACAGTCGCGCCCGCAAACTCTTCATCGCTCGCGATCGCCTCGGCGAGAAGCCGCTGTATCTTTGGGAAGATGGCCAGTCGCTCTGGTTTTCTTCGGAACTAAAATCGCTGCTCACGATCCTGCCCGAAAGCCCAGAGATCGATCCGGAACGCAATCGATCTGTTCTTTCACTACGAATACGTGCCCGAGCCTCTGACACTCTTCAAGGAAATTCGAAAACTGCCGGCCGCTCATCGTCTACTGATCTCGGTGGACAACTGGCATATTCAGGAGGATCGCTACTGGAATCCTCTCGATGCGCCTGCGCTGTCTGACCCGCCAGCGGAGCGTATTCGCGAGGAACTGGAGATCGTCAGCCGGTTGGTGATCCGCTCTGACGTGCCAGTAGGCATCGCACTGAGCGGCGGGCTGGATTCCGGTGCCATCGCGCTGCTTTCCGCACCCAAATACCCGGAAACCATGAATGCCTTCAGCGTTGGCTATCCGGGCCAGCTCGACCAGGATGAGCGCCCGCAGGCGCGTGCCCTGGCCAAACAATTGGGTATTCCCTTCTACGACGTAGAACTGCACACACACGATCTGGTCGAATTCTTCCCGCAGTTGATGGCAAACAGCGACGATCCAGTCGCCGATATCTCCGGCTACCCGCAATATGAGGTCATGAAGCTGGCAGCCAGTCACGGTGTCAAAGTCATGCTGAACGGACTGGGCGGTGATGAGCTGTTCTGGGGTTATGCATGGGTGCAGGATTCTGCGCAGAAGACTGAAATCCGCCAAAAAGCTATGCAAAAGAACGGGCCAGCGAGTGGTGAGGGATGGAGCCTCCCTTGGCTGAAGAAACCTCCGCCGGCTGATCAGCTCACATTCCACGACAACGTTATCTACTTCCAGGAAGCGCAGCGCTTCGCCTCGCCTCTACACACCGCTGCTGTCTGGCTCTTTGAGTCCGCGGAATGCCTATCAACCCTTCACGGTGCCCCAGCCCTGGGACCCGGCGCCGTTGCTGCTGACACGCGGCATTTTCGACACCTGGCTGGTCGGAAACTGCATTGCGCTGGGAGACCGGCTCAGCATGGCGTCGTCGGTTGAGCTGCGTCTCCCTCTGGTCGATTACCGGCTGGTGGAAGTTGTCTATGGGCTGCGCCGTCATGCCTCGGACCATCACCTGCCGGCCAAGGCCTGGCTGAAAGACGCGCTGCGCGACCTGCTCCCAGTGGAGTTGATCAACCGGCCCAAGCGCGGGTTCACGCCACCCGTGTCGGAATGGCTGACGGCGCTGTGTCGGCGCTACCAGGATGTGGTCACCGATGGCTGGTTGGTGCAGAACGGCCTGTTCAAGCGCGGTCCCGTCGTGGAGATCATCCAGTCGGGCATGAAATCAGATCGGCACTGGAACTACGTCTACAAGCTGCTCACCTTCGAGATGTGGCACAGCCAAGTCGCCGTCAAAGGATCTCGGCTATCACCCGCATAAACGCTTCGCCAAAGGCGCTTGTGCGGCGCGGTAGATCTTCCCTGGCAGACTGCTCCAGTTCGAGATCCGGTCCTGGATGCACCTTCGCATCGACCTCAATGAGGGCGTCGGCTAGCGCCTGGGGATCGCGCGGCACGAAGTAGCGTGCCTGTGGTGGATTCTGCTCGCGATGGACGGGCAGGTCGGACACGATGATGTGCTTGCCGATGGACTTCGTCTCTTCGACGGATGTGCTCCAGGCCTCGAACAGCGACGGCTGCAAGACCGCCAACGACTGGCGGATCAGTGGAAATATATGGTCGTGGGGGATCATGCCCAGAATGATGAACTGGTCTTCGATGCCGAGCGACTGGATACGGGACTTGAGCGCTGAAAAATAGTCCGGGTTGCGTGAATCGTTGGTGTTGCCGGAACACACGACCGTCACAGGCGTGCCTTTCGCCTTCAGCAGCCCCAGCGCCTCCACCACCGTCTCGTGATTCTTATGCTTCCAGAACTGATTGGGCAGATAAAAGAACCGGTCGGGCAGGTGATGAAGCTCACGAACCCAGGCTGGATCATGGTCGTAGAGGGTGGGCGACACCTGCGCTGTGAAGTTGACCACCCGTCCCGTAGGGGCATCTTCGGGGGCGAACTTCTCCAGGTCTTCGAGCGCGCTGTGGCTGCTGAGGATGATTCGGTTCGACCAGCGGACGGTGCGGCGGTAGATGCGGTCGCGGCCCTCGCGTTCCTGCTGGGAGAACATGTGTGGCAGATGCACGTGCTGGAAATCGGGCAACCAGGCGACGTGCGGCAGATCGAACGCCGAGCCGAGCAGGTCGCCTGCAAAGATGGCGTCGATGCCCTGATCGCGCAGCAGAGCGGCATGGTCGCGACCGGCACCGAGCGGCACGCCAAAACGGCGTTCGAGCCGCCCTATGAGCTGCCGGCCCCGGAAGCGCGCAACCGGCGGGTCGAGCGTCTCGCTAAGGTACTCGGCCAGCATGGCATCGGTGCCGTCGGCGGACCGTCCATAGAGGATCAGTTCAGGCGCGTTAGGCTGCGTTTTGAGGGCGATGAAGAGATTTTTCAGATAGTGACACCCAGCTATCCACGACTTCGTGCAGAGATTGCCGAAAGCGATGCGGAGCGGGGAGCTATCCCTCAAGACCATCGTACCAGTCCTTGATGGCGGCAAGACCGGCATGCAGCGACGTCTGCGGCACGAAGCCCAGTTCCGTCAGGCGTTGCATATCGACTTCCCAGCGGTCGGCGTCACCGGGGCGGACGCTTCCTGTGTAATGGATGCGCGGCGTGACGCCACATACTTCGCAGAGGGTGGTCACGAGCTGACCGATCGAGTAGGTAGCTCCGGATGCAACATTGTAGGCTTCACCGCGTCCCGGTGCACGCTCTGCCGCCAGCAGCAGGGCGCGGGCGACATCGTTTACGTAGGCGAAATCGCGGGTCTGCGTGCCGTCACCGTAGACTTCGATGTCGTTCGGATTGGCTTCGATTTTACGCAGTAGATCGTAGACCACCTGCTTCTTCTGACGCGGTCCGTAGACCGAGAAGAAGCGCATCGACACGGCCGGGATGTCGTAGAGCTGACTGTACACGGCCAGATAACGTTCACCAGCCAGCTTGCTCACCCCGTACGGTGAAATCGGGACAGTCGGATCGGTCTCGCTGATCGGTAGGCGAACCGGGTTGCCATAGACGGCTGCCGACGAGGCGCTGATCAGCTTTGGCCGTTCGCTGGCCTCGCGGATCGTCTCCAGGAGATTAAAGGTATTGAGCAAGTTTTCGCGCAGATCATAGGCGGGGTTTTCCACGGACGGGGGGATATACGGATTCCCGGCCAGATGGAAGATGCAGGCATAGTCCGACACGTGCAGCCGTTTCAGACGTAGCAATTCGCCGACATCGCCGACGATCAACCGGATCTGCGATCCCAGGCCTGCCAGATTGCCGGTCGCACCGGTTGCCAGATTGTCTACCACTGTGACCTGCGCACCGGCCTCGACCAGAACTTCCGCAAGATGCGAACCAATAAACCCGGCGCCGCCGGTGACCAACACCGGCGCCCCATGAGTGACGACGTTTGAATCACGGTCCATTCTTTCTGGCTACGAAGCTGTACAGGCGGCCGGGGGCGTTGCTTAGACGCGTTTTCACGTGAGAGAGCAGCGCCAGCAGCGAGCGGCCGAACGGGTTATCCTCGCTCAGCAGCAGGTTCGACGCGGATTCACCCAGAAGCCGGGGAAGGGGAGAAGCGCAGGCCTGCTGCCACTCCTGCCGGGTCATGGGAAAGTAGTTGACCGGGTTCTCTAGCGGTCCCAACTGGCGCTCGATCTTCAGGCCGCTGTCCAGGATGGCCTGCCGGTACTCAGAGAGAAGAAAGGCATTCTCTCCGCCATAGAATTTATGTAGTGCGTGGCTTTCCAGGAACGCCGGCAGATCGTCTTTGCGACTAATGACGTGCTCACGCACGGCGACGAAGACGCCTCCCGGTTTGAGGACGCGTGCCACTTCGTGGCACAACTGCGGCAGATCGCGCGCGTGATGTAGTACTTGCCGGCCATAGACCAGGTCCAGGCTGTCCGCGTCGATTGGTAGGCGCTCACCGTATTCCTCTATCACGTCGATGAGCAGCCCGGTTTGAGCGGCTAGGGTGCGAATGGCCCCACTGCCGACAAGCGGGCTGGGGTCTGGCTCCAAGGCGATCACCTGCCATCCGGCCCTGGCCAGCCCGTAGCTGCTAATCCCGCGCCCCGCGCCCAGATCAAGTGCGCGAGCAGGTTTCGAGGGCAGCAGCCTTAAAGTCGCGATCCACTCTTCACTGGCGGCGAAGCGCTGCGCAGCTTCCAGCAGCGGATCATCGTAGTAACATGCGCGCACCAGGTCCGCCTGCTCGGGTTGCTCGCGCAGCCATTGGACGGCCTGTTCCCAGGTCAGATCATGAACGCTCATCTTCAGTGAATTCTCGGATTATTCGCGCGGGATTCCCGGCAACGACGGTCCAGGCGGGAACATCTTTGGTCACCACCGATCCTGCGCCTACGATAGCTCCTTCCCCTATGGTAACACCTTTCAGAATAACCGCATTGAAGCCGATCCAGGCCTTGTCGCAGATGCGAATAGGCGCCATCGGCACCACTTTCCAATTCTTGAGCGACGCGGCGGCGCCGACCCCCTGGAGCAGTCCTTCGCGCCACAACCGCACATCCTCACGGCGCTGCGACCAGTGGATAGAATGGGAATTGTGATCGACCAAGGTGCATCCCCAGGCGATCAGCACGTCCGAGCCGATGTCAATCTGCTGCGCACAGACGAGATTTGAGGAGCCGATAAACGTATCATCGCCGATAGTCACCTGTCCAACTTCCCGCTCGAGCGTGATCCGGCATTGCAGAACCGAATTGCTTCCCACAATGACCCGTTTCTCGTGAGGTCCAGAGCGTACATCAACGCTAAAACCTGGCTGCAGACATACGCCCGGGCTGAGCCGGAGTGCAGGTGATGGCTTCCGAAAACGTGTGAGAATGCGCTTCAACTCCTGTTTCAAGAGCGTACGCCTTTTAGGACGTTTCCCAGCTTGGTGCGAACGCGCCGCAAAACGGAGGTGCTACTCCCTTGTTCTTGTTGATGGCGCAGAAACATCTTCATACTCGACCAGACATCCGAATTAATCTGGATAGTTGCTGGGAAGGTGAGGGGTGTAGAGATCGAGACGCTGGCTACTTCCTTACTGAGCGATTGTGCAACCGATTTATCGTTCCCAGAATGAATTCCCGATCCATCAAAGCCGTCGTTACGAACAAGCGACTCACGAGGGTAAAGCACCAGCCCACCTGCTTTGAAAATGGCATACCACCAGAGAATCCCCCATGAGTCGTTTCGCCCCCCAAGGCGATCCTGCAACATCCTTGTATAGGGATAGCTATCGTCGAGATCAAAACGACTGCGAATGGACGGATCTGATAGGTCGTTCAACACCTGAGGTGGATCCCAATCAAAAGCCTGCCATGCCCGAGCCCATGTTGCCCAACCCCATGTTGTCGCCAACGGCAGGAAGAATGTGTCATCAGTAGGACGCGGCTGTATGGGAAAACAGAATCCAGAGATTTGGTAAACCTGAGAGGCATCACGAAAATGGTCCAGACTCTGCAGCATGTAGTCCAGGAAATCAGGACTGACGATCAAATCGTCTTCCAGGACGATGACCCGTTCATATCTTTGAACAAGCGAGGTAACGCCATCCACAATTGATCTCGCGAGGCCAAGATTGACGTCACGCCGAATAATCTGTGCGCCCAACTGTGCCGAAAACTCAGCGACTACCTTACGAGACTCATCAACCGCGCTCTGATGAGTAGGCACCTTTGCGGCATCGCAGTATATATAAATGGTGCATTCATCCAGCCGTTTGCATTGCGCTACTGACATCAGCATTCGCTGAGTATGCTCGGGTCGGTTATAGGTAAATATCGCAAGAGGCGTAGCTTGTACCATCATTTGCTCAGGCAGCGCAGGTTGGAGTAGGTTAGGGCATATGTTACGTATTCTAAGGCGTACTGCTTCTGGATGCGAGAAAAGATCTCGAACAACTATCAGGTGCTCAGTTGGGTTAGTCTATGCTTTGGTGCCCACAAAGATGTAGACCTTGCCGACATGTTGTACCATGTTTAACGTTGCGATACCGGAAAGGCGCAAATTGACCCCCATCACGATCCTCACCCCATCCTACAACCAGGCACAGTACATCCGCGCCACCATTGACTCAGTCCTGAGCCAGGATTTCACCGATCTCGAGTATTTCGTCGTCGATGGCGGCTCGACCGATGGCACGGTGGACATTTCTCAAGTCTTACAGTGATCCGCGTATGAGGTGGATTTCGGAGCGCGATAAGGGCCAGACAGATGCGCTCAATAGAGGCTCGCATGACCAGGGGGGAGATCCTCATGGATCAACTCGGATGACGTCCTACTGCCGGGGTCGGTGCAATTCATGGTAGAGACCTTCGCAAACCACCCGGAAATCGATATGTTTTACGGGGATGTCAACATTATCGACAGCGCTGGAAGCGTTCTGTATATTTCAGCCAGCGACCCGCTATCGCTGGAAGCTGCCGTTGCAGGCGACTTCACAGTGATGCAGCAGAGCGCTTGGCGGCGCCGGGTAACTGAGCAAATCGGCGACTTTGTCGAAGATTCACATTTTGCGCTTGACGGAGAGTATTGGATGCGTATGAAGCTGGCGGGGTTCCGGCTCGAATACATTCCCGGCATCCGCGCGGAATTTCGGATGCACGACGCGAGCAAGACCATCAGCCTGCGCCGGCGCTTCATTGATGACTGGAAGAAGGTGCTCGACCGACTGTATGCGGATCCAACCCTGCCTGAGCATGTGCGTCGCTATCGGCCTATGGCACAGGAGTTCCTTGAGTGGCAGTATGCCAAAGTTGACTACTCGCTGCGCGACTATGACTCTGCACGACCCTCCTCCGGCGAATCCTCCGCAGCAAACGCTGGACGCGGCGTGGCTTAGCGGCTCTGATGCTGACCGATACTTACCTGGGGACGTCGCTCACCCACTGGCGACCGCCGCGGTACGCCGCCTGACCGGGCGCAATGTTGAAGGCATCGCCCCCATAATTCCCAAGACATCAGGCTGATTTTTCCGGTGTTCCGGCCCTTTGCCCGTCATCATATAGCAGAGGATCGTTTCGCAAAACCATTGAGGTGGTGTTTCGTTGGTATAATCCAGGACAGAATTCTGTTTAGGCGTTGCTACATTGGATACCAAATGATCGCAGCCGTTGAGTACGCTCCAAAAGCCAAAGGTACGACCGCAATGATCGAATGGATTTGGCTTAATCTCCGTTTTTTGAACTGGAAGCTGCGGGGTCACGGCCAACTCATCACATTGATTTTCCGATAGCACCACGACCCAGACAGGATTTTGGCAGTATCCGACTATCCGCTATTCGGATGAGCGGCGGAACGCATATGCTGACTCCTCGAGAGCTTCACCGCATTTTCAGACCAGCTTAGGCAAGTTCGGGTGATCCAACACACTTCCCGAATTTGCCAGTTCGACCTATTTTTCAAGTGGAGATGCAGCAGCGCTCTATTGCATCATATGGATGTTCAGACCGAAGAGAATCATTGAGGTCGATTCTGGCATATCAACACACTCGCACGGATGGCCGTGCAGGACGGCAAACTAAGCACACATTACGGCCATCGATCCTCAGCCGAGACAAGAAATTCACGTTGTCGCAGACAAGATCGTTGCTACAGCCACTTGAGGATGTTGATCCGCTGTAATCGACGAACTGGAAGCTAACGATGTGTTCTTCTTTGATGGCTCGCACCGCGCATTCACCAATTCAGATGTGACCGTCGCCTTTGGATATATTGCCACGTCTGGAAACCCGGAGTTCTGGTGCACTTCCATGACATCTTCATTCCAGCTGATTACCCAGCTAACTGGAATGACCGTTTCTACAATGAGCAACATCTCCTCGCGTGCTACCTTCTTGCGGAAACACCACGATCTGAGACGATTCCTGCCAATGAGTTACATAACGAACGACCGAGAACCGGTGAAAAGCTTTCTCGCTTGGGACCGGTAGATGGAGGTGGATCGTTCTGGCTTGTGATGAGTAGCTGATGTCTCGACTTCGGAAGCAAAGCAGCAGTCCAATTATGCAGACTCCGTCCGCCTCATCGGTGAGGTATTCAGATTGGTCGCACTCACCACGTACCGTAAGTCATGCCGCATCCGTCGTCCCGCTCATCCATCCGGCTTGGCACGATGCCTTCCACCTTCCACCAATGTGCTTCATTCCAATCACTGGCATATCGCAGGGCCTGCGGTGCGACCTAACTTCATTCCCGTTCTTACTTCAGGTCATCTGGCCATGCCTAATGTAAGCGATGCGATGCTGTCGAATGCAGCACAGTGCAAGGCGATCAGCCGGAGGTTGAGCCGCTCGATCCGGCGCAGGACTCCAAACAGGGCGGTCTGGTCGGGCAGCGTGCCCTGGATCACAGTGGACCCGTCCTCCCCAGGTACGATCGTCAAGCCGGCAAACCAGTCCTGCCAGTCCTCAGACAGTCGTCCCTGTATGTGAATGCGGCAGTTCATCATCTCATGAGCTTTGCCCAGCAGCGTTCACTTGAAGATAGCCCGGTTGATGGGGAAGCCGCATACCCCACCTGGGGTATTGCGACGGCTTTTTGACAAGTTCCGATCCAATCTGCTACAGTACCGATATCGATACCGGTAACGATACCGGAGACGCCGTCAAGTAGAGACTTATGGATGAATCGCGCGAATACACCATTGCCGACGTGGCCAAACGGGCGGGTGTTTCCATCTCGACCGTGTCACGCATCCTGAATGGTAAGCAGGATGTTGCCGCCGCAACGCGCGAGCGGGTCAAGCAGGTGATTGACGAATTGGGCTACACGCCCCATGCCCAGGCGCGCAGCCTGCGGGCGGGCAAGACCCACAGCATCGCTATGGTCTTTCCACAGAAGAATCCGGCCACCACGCCCTTCAATCCGCTGGATCTGGAATTCATGGTCGGCAGTGCGACGGCTGCCGGGGAACGCTCCTTCTTCTTCAATCTGGTCACGGCTCATCTCAATAAGCGCGCGCTCCTGGAGATGGTTCGCAGCGCTCAGGTGGACGGCGCGATCCTGATGCAGATCCACGTCCAGGACTGGCGTGTCGAACTGCTGCGCGAGAAGGGGTTTCCCTTTGTGATGATTGGCCACGCGGCGGAAAACACGGGGATCAGCTTCGTCGATCTCGACTTCGAGATGGCGGCGCAGGTGGCCTTCGAGCATCTGATCGGCCTTGGGCACCGCCAGATCGCTTTCTGGGGCACCCTCGCGAACTCCACGAAACCGGCTATGGCCCGGCGCTGCGCTCCTGGCAGGGCTGCGAAACCGCGCTGAAGACGCACGGCATCGAGCCTATTCATCGCGAGATCGGTTTCTCGGCCAACGGGATCACCCAGCAGACGCTCGACCTGCTGGATGAGCACCCGGCGCTGACCGCCATTTTTACGACGCATGCCCATGCCGCGCTGCACATCATCCAGGCGCTGGATGCACGCGGCCGGCATATTCCTCAGGATTTCTCGGTGATCGCCGTGACGGATACACGCATCGCCGAGCTGAGCAGCCCGAAGATGACGCACATCGACTTTCCGGCCTACGAGATGGGCTACAAGGCGGCGTCGATGCTGATTCGCATGCTGAAGGGCGAAACCGAGGCGCCGGAACAAATCGTTATCCCCCCCCGGCTGGTACTGTGTGACAGCACCGGCCCGGTGAAGTGATCTATCCGCAGGATCTGAGTTGAGGAGGCCGGGAAACAACTGAACGAGCCACGAACGCAGTTTCGAGACAAGACCAGGAGACCGCACGATGAGATGCACTCAACACGGGTTCATGCCGCTCTAAACGGGGCTTGCCGGAAAACAATCCCCTCCGCAGCAGAGACGGCATGAACGTCACCATTATAGTCACACCTGCATATTCGATCTGGAGAGTGTTCCACTATGTTCAAGAAACTCACCCGGCTGGTGCCGGTCCTTTTGACGATCCTCCTCCTGGCAGTGAGCGTTGCCAGCGCGCAGGATGCAACCACGCTGCGAATTTGGCACTACGAGGCCGCCGACAGCGCCATGGGTATTGCCTGGGATGCGGCGATGGTCAAGTTCCAGGAGATGCACCCAGAGGTCACGATCGAGTTCGAACTGAAGACCTTCGAGCAGATTCAGCAGACGGGGCAGATGGTGCTGAACTCGGCCGAGGCGCCGGATGTCATGGAAATCAACAAGGGCAACGCCACGGCCGGCCTGTATGCCTCGCAGGGCCTGCTGACCGACCTGACCGAGGTCGCGGCGGAACGCGGTTGGGATGAGATCCTCAGCCCCAGTGTCCTGACGACCAGTCGCTATGACGCCAACGGCATTATGGGCAGCGGTCCGCTCTATGGCGTGACCAACTATGGCGAATTCGTCATGGTCTATTACAACAAGACCATGTTCGAGGAGCGGGGCATGGCAGTCCCGACCAGCTATGAGGAACTGACGGCGATCGCCGACCAGTTTGTCGCCGAAGGCATTGTCCCGTTCGCGCTGGGCGATCTCGACAAGTGGCCGCTGACGCACAACTACTACGAACTGGTGCTGTACGGCGCGGACCGCGATTTTGTCAATGCTTATGAACTGTACCAGGGTGACCTCGACTTCCAGAATTCGCCGCTTGCCACGGGCGCGCAGCTTCTGGTCGAACAGGTCGAGAAGGGTTACTTCAGCCCCGAGGCGCTGGGGATGACCTATGACGATGCCAATGCCGGATTCGTTCAGGGCACGTACCCGATGGATCTGACCGGAAGCTGGGCGTTTGGTGGGTTCAGCACCAGCATCACCGACTTCGAGTGGGGCATCTTCCTCATGCCGGGCAAGACGCTGAACACCGGCTCGGGCGGCAATCTGTGGGTGGTGCCGACGGGCGCAGTGAACAAAGACCTCGCCTACGAGTTCATCGATCTGACCCTGTCGCCGGAAATTCAGAGCATCCTGGCGAATGCTGGCGGCATCCCGGTCAACGCCGACCTGTCGCAGATCGCCGACCCGAAGACGCTGGAGCTGAACACCGCCTTCAGCACGCTGGTCGCCAACGACGGGCTGGCCTTCTATCCCGACTGGCCCGCACCGGGCTACATGGATGTTCTGGGTGCGGGTTTGCAGGATTTGTTCACCGGCGCAGTGGACGTTCCTACGTTCAGCGATGCCATCGCCGCACCCTGGCTGGACTACAAGTCCTTCCTCGGATAGATCCTGAAGTTGAGCGCCAGCCCCCAGCCTATGCGCTGGGGGCCGGCCTTCTGCGCTCGTCGGTGGGCACTGCGTGGGCCGTGCCTTCCCGCCCTGACCCTGCATTTCGTTCGCGAGGGCGTCCTGGTTTTGCGAGGACGCCCCAGAAGGCGCATTCTGCCATGACCCACAAGAGCTATTCGCCTTACAGGGGCTACGCGATCTTTCTCCTGCCCGGGATCGTCCTGTTCCTTGCGGTCATCGTCTTTCCATTTCTGGCCAATATCGCCGTCAGCTTCACTCGCTGGCGTGGCACCGGCGACCCCATCTGGATCGGGCTGGACAACTATGTGCGGGCCTTTGGCGATGCCGTCTTCTGGTCGTCGTTTCGCAACAACGTGGTGCTGCTCGTCGGTCTGGTGACGATCCCGACGATCATTGGGCTGGTGCTGGCCGTCGTGCTGTTCGACTTCGTCGGCAAACGCTTCGGCAACACCGTCGCCAGCCTGTTTCGCGCCGGCCTTTACCTGCCGCAGATCATCCCCGTCGTGGTCGCGGCCATCATCTGGCGCTGGGTCTACCAGCCGGACTGGGGCGTGTTCAATACGATCATCACATCGCTGGGTGGGGAGGGGCTGAACTGGCTGGGCAGCGCCGAACTGGCGCTTCCGTCGGTCCTGCTGATGCTGATCTGGTTTCAGATCGGGTATCCCCTGGTGATCATCATGGCCGGCCTCCAGCGCATCGATCCGGAGCTGTACGAGGCGGCATCGATCGATGGGGCAAACTGGTCGCAGCGCATGTTCTCGATCACGCTGCCGCTGATCCGCCCTGAACTGTACGTCGTCATCCTGACGACCATGATCTACTCGCTGAAGACCTTCGCACCCATCTTTGCCATGACCCGCGGCGGCCCGGGGAACAGCACGATGGTCGCGTCCTATTTTGCCTATAAGAACTTCTTCGAGAACTCGAACGTCGGTTACGGCTCAACCATGGCGACGGTGCTGACGGTCGTGATCATCGTGATCACCATCTTTTACATTCGCCTGCAAACCAGGCAGGAACAGCGAGAGGGATTGTAGGCCATGGCGGCGGACACTCTATCACTCCCGGCGTCCCGCAGCCATCGGCCTACGGCCAACCGGCGCGCACTGGACATCGTGCTGCTGCTGGCGCTGATCGCCCTGCTGGTGGTCATGCTCTTCCCGGTGTTCATCGTCATCATCAATTCGTTCAAGACCGAGGCCGAGTACTACGCCAACGGGCCTTTCGCGCTTCCAACTGGCCTGAATATGGAGATTATTCAGAGCGCCTGGGAGCGGTCAGACTATACGACCAAGCTGATCAACAGCATCGAGATCAGCCTGTCAGTGGCGGTGCTGGCGACGATCATTTCGATGCTCAACGCCTTCGCGCTCGGCATCGGCAAGGTGCGCGGGCGGTCGGTGCTGCTGGTCATGTTTCTGCTGGCGATCACCCTGCCGCCGGAGGCACTGGCTTACCCGCTGTACTATCTGGTCAAGGCGCTCGGCCTGTACGACACCAAGATCAGCCTGATCATTATCACGGCGGTGTTCCACAGCGCCTATGGGACGTACCTGATGACCTCAGTGCTGCGGTCGTTCAACCGCGAATTCATCGAGGCGGGGATCATCGACGGCTGCAACAAGCTCCAACTGCTGTACCGGATCATCGTGCCGCTGAACTTCCCGGCGCTGTCCGTCCTGTTCGTGTTCTTCTTCATCTGGACGTGGAACGACTTCTTCCTGCCGCTGATCTTCCTGGTGTCCAACGCCAACCAGACCGTGCCGGTGGCTCTGGCCCTGGCTCGCAATGAGCGCAACCTGGTCATCACCACGCAGAGCGCCACGGCGCTGCTCGGCATTCTGCCATGTCTGATCTTCTTCATTCTGTTCCAGAGGACGATGGCGCGTGGTATCACCGCCGGCAGCCTCAAGTAAGGACATCCGATCGTGAAATTCGAGTTAGGACAGTGGCTTCTTCTGCCCGGTGTGCAGGCCATCTACGCGCGCACCGTCACCGACGTGCGCATTGAGGATGAAGGCCGCGCGCTGGTGGTCACGGGCTACGACCACGAGGTTCGGGGCGCAGCAGCTTCCTGCACGGATCGGTCATTGTGGCCCGCTTCACCTCGCCGATGCCCAACGTCATCCGCGTGCAGCTCAATCATTTCAAGGGACGGAAGCCGCGCCATCCGGCCTTCGACCTCGACTACAGCCTGGTCAACCGTGAGGCCGAGATCGGCAATGACGAGACCCATGCCTGGCTGAAGACTGGCGATCTGTCGGTCGTCGTGCCCGTGAGCGGGGACTGGAACTACACCTTCCTGCGCGCCGGAACACCCGTCACCGACAGCGGCTGGAAAGCCACGGGGCTGATGCGCAAGGATGGCGAGACCTACCTGCGGGAGCAGCTATCGCTGGGACCCGGCGAACTGGTGTATGGGCTGGGCGAGCGCTTCACCCCCTTCGTGAAAAACGGCCAGACGGTCGAGTCCTGGAACGAGGATGGCGGCACGCTTTCGGAGTATGCCTACAAGACCGTGCCGTTCTACGTCACCAGTGAGGGCTATGGCGTGCTGGTCAATCACCCCGGCAGGGTCAGCTTCGAGGTGGCGTCGCACCACGTGACCCGCGTGCAGTTCAGCGCCGCTGGTCACGAACTGGATTACTACCTGTTCGGCGGGCCAACGATCAGGACGCGCTGGAGCAGTACACCGCGCTGAGCGGTCGCCCGCCGCTCCTGCCGGACTGGTCGTATGGCCTGTGGCTGTCGACATCGTTCACCACCAGCTATGACGAGGCCACCATCATGGCCAACATCGACCGCATGGCGGCGCTGGGGATCCCGGTCAGCGTCTTCCACTTCGACTGCTTCTGGATGCGCGAGCTGACCTGGACCAGCCTGGTCTGGGATCCGCGCAACTTCCCCGACCCGGCAGGCCTGCTCCAGCGCATCAAGGCCAAGGGGATTCGCATCTGCGTGTGGATCAACCCGTACATTGCCGAGGAGTCAGCGCTCTTTGCCGAGGGTGCGGCGGCGGGCTACTTGCTGCAAACCCCCGAGGGTGACGTCTATCAGGTTGACGACTGGCAGCCGGGGCTGTCGTTTGTCGACTTCACCAACCCGGACGCTCGCGCCTGGTTCGCCGGCAAGCTGCGGACCCTGCTCGACATGGGCGTGGACACCTTCAAAACGGACTTTGGCGAGCGCATCCCGACCGCGGTAAGCTATTTCGACGGCTCCGACCCGGAGCGGATGCACAACACCTACACCTACCTGTACAACCAGACCGTCTTCGACCTGCTGGAAGAGGTCAAAGGCGAGGTGAGGCGGTGGTTTTCGCCCGGTCGGCCACTACCGGTGGGCAGAAGTTCCCGGTGCACTGGGGCGGCGACAACACCTCGTCGTACCCGTCGATGGCCGAGACGCTGCGCGGCGGGCTATCGCTGAGTCTGTGTGGTTTCTGTTACTGGAGCCACGACATCAGTGGCTTCAACGAGACGGCCACGCCCGATCTGTACAAGCGCTGGGTGGCCTTCGGACTGCTGTCCTCACACAGCCGCCTGCACGGGTCGAGCAGCGCCCGCTTCCCTGGCTGTTTGACGAGGAAGCGCCGGAGGTGCTGCGTCACTTTGTCAACCTGAAGGCGCATTTGATGCCGTACCTCTCTGACGTGGCCAAGGAGGCGAATTCGCGCGGCTTGCCGATGATGCGGCCGATGGTGCTGGAATTCCCGGAGGACCCGACCTGCAAGACGCTCGACATGCAGTACATGCTGGGCGAGGCGCTGCTGGTCGCGCCGATCTTCCGCGCCGACGGCGTGGCGCAGTACTATCTGCCGCCGGGAACATGGCGCAACCTGCTGACCGGCGAGGTGGCCGACGGCGGTCGCTGGCGTAAGGAGCCGCACGACTACTTCAGCCTGCCACTGTGGGTCCACGTCGAGCGCGGCGCGGCCTGGGACTGCCTGGGCGGGTATCCGTCCCCTTAATGACTCTGTTCTGCTGACATGGTGCACCGGGTACCTGAATACAGGTATCCGGTGCGTTTTGGATCTCTATGTCGACAATCCTCAAGCAAGTCCTGCAGACAATGTTCACCGTGTACTATCATGCCTTTATGGTGATTGTGTTAGGTCGGACAAAAATATAGCCTTTAGAAAATTCATGCTTCCAGTCGCGCTGCTTCTCTATTTTGGCTGTTTGGCCGGCGTTTCGGCAGCACAAAGTGCCACGTTATATGGAACCACGACTCGACAAATACCACTGATCGCCCTTCTGATCGGCGCGGTAACCACTTTCACGCTCTATTTCTTGCTGAACGACCCCAGCACTTTCATCGTGGGAACCGCATTGGTGATAGCGGCCGTATCCGCGGCATTGTCACTTGTGAACCTGCGATTCCTTTTTCCAACCAGAAGGGCTGGATGACGAACTTGCCTACTTTGTAAAGCCGACGAACATTCGAACTGGCCTCCAGGATTAGAGAATCATGAGAGCGGCTTGAGGTTGCCGTTACGTCAACGCTTAGGATGCGGGCATTGGCGGCATAACAGCAGGAGCAAAGACCCCATGACCGCATGTACCCCGATCCTCGTCCTTGGAGGCAGCGGCAAGACCGTCTGTCGCGTGATCGAACGGCTGCGCGCGCTGAACCTGCCGGTGCGTAGCGCGTCGCGTTCGACCCAACCTCCGTTCGATTGGAGCCAGCCAGAAACCTGGGCGGGTGCGGTGGAAGGCGCCGGCTCGATCTACATCACCTTTCAGCCCGACCTAGCCGTCCCCGGCTCGGACGAGGCGATCCGCACCTTTGCCCGGCAAGCTGTGTCGAGCGGAGTCCGGCGGCTGGTGCTGCTTTCCGGTCGCGGCGAAGAGCAGGCGCAGGTCTGTGAGCAGATCGTTCAGGACGCGGGCGCCGAATGGACCATTGTGCGAGCGAGCTGGTTCAACCAGAATTTCAGCGAGGGCTTCCTGGCCGACTCGATCCAGAGCGGCGAGGTTGTGCTGCCCGTCGGCGGCGTGCTGGAGCCCTTCATCGACGCCGCGGATATCGCCGATGTTGTCGTGGCGGCGCTCACTGAAGATCGTCATGCCGGGCAGGTCTACGAAGTGAGCGGTCCACGGCTGATGACCTTTGCCCAGGCCGTCGCCGAAATCGCCGACGCGGCCGGTCGCGAAGTCCGTTTTGTCGAGGCCCCGACCGATGCTTATGCGGAAGGGATGCGCGCGGTCGGTCTGCCAGAAGACTACGTCTGGTTGGTAAACTTCCTGTTCACGACCGTGCTGGATGGGCGCAACAGCAGCCTGACCGACGGCGTGCAGCGCGCCCTTGGCCGGGCGCCGCGCGATTTCGCGGAGTATGTCCGCCGTACCGCCGCAACTGGTGTGTGGAGCGCTCCGGTTCCCGAAAGATGGCCGAAGCCATGGCGCCCGAAGCCATGGCGCCAGCGAAGGCACGGCGGTCGACTCGCGGTAAACGGGTCTCAGGCGAGGAGAGATCGCGATGTTCACGGTGGGCGAATTTGCGACGCTGGCGCGCGTGTCGAAGCGGCTGCTGCGCTACTACGACGAGATCGATCTGTTCAGACCCGCCCACACCGACGCGGCGACCGGGTATCGCTTCTACACCGGCGAGCAGATGGCGCAGCTCAACCGCATCCTTGTGCTCAAGGATTTGGGCTTGTCGCTCGACCAGATCCGGCGGATGATGCGCGAGCCGGTGTCGACGGACGAGATGCAGGGCATGCTGCTGCTGAAGAAGGCGGAGATCGAGCAGATGCTGCGGCAGGAGCTTCAGCGCATCCGCAAGATCGAGGCGCGGCTGCATGCCATCGAGTCGATAGAGACGGAGGCGCCGCTCGACGTCGTCGTCAAGCCGATCCCGGCGCAGACGGCCTGGAGCGTGCATGCCGTATTCGACTCGTTTGCCGACGCAATGACCCTGCACCGCCAGATCGGGAAGTCGCTGCCGGCCCGCGCCGAGCATGGACTGAACTTCACCATCTGCCACGATCAGGAGATGATCGACCAGAACCTGACGCTGGAGATCGGCCGACTGGTCGAGGCGCCCGCCCGCGATCACGCGCCGGTGCCGGTCCAGGGTGGGCTGACGCTTCACCTGCGGCAGCTCCCGGCGGTGGAGGCGATGGCGTCGACGGTGGTCAGTGGCGGTCTGGAGGCGCTGCACGCCGGCTATGGCCGGATGGCGCTGTGGGGGCAGGCGAATGGCTATCGCCTGGCCGGTCTGCCCCGCGAGATGCTGCTCAAAGCGCCGGAAGCCGACAACGGCCAGGATATGGTGACGGAGATTCAGTTCCCGATCGAGGCGTCGCGCTGATCTCCAGTCAGCGCCGCCTCGACCTCCGCGGCGGTGCGCAGTGATAGGACCTCGCCGGCCAGCGCCCGCGCTTCGACGTAGTTCGTCGCCCGCACGATGGCCTTGACCTCCGGGATGGCTGGCGCGCTCATGCTCAGCTCGTCCACGCCCAGGCCCAGCAGCAGGCGCGTCAGGCGCGGATCGCCGGCCATTTCGCCGCACACCGCGACCGGACGGCCGTGGGCGTGGGCCGCGTCGACCACCGCGCCGATCGCTCGCAGCAGCGCCGGCTGAAAGGGCGTGGCCAGGGCGCTCACCGCCGGGTTGCCCCGGTCGGCGGCCATCAGGTACTGAGTCAGGTCGTTGGTGCCGATGCTGAAGAAGTCCGCCTCCGCGGCCAGCGCCTCGGCCATCGTGACCGCCGACGGCACCTCGATCATGATGCCGACCGGCATTGCAGGGTCGGAGGCGCTCAGCCCGGCTGCCAGTTCGCGCTGTACCAGCTTCAGCAGGCGGCGCGCGGCCCGAATCTCGTCGACGGTCGCGATCATCGGGAAGAGTACGCGCACCGGGTGCTGCCGGCTCACCCGACAGATGGCGCGAAGCTGTACCCGTGCCAGGTCGATCCGGTCGAACCAGAAGCGGATTCCCGGTGACCCAGGAACGGGTTCTCTTCCCGCGCCATGTCCAGATAGCCGATCGGTTTGTCGCCGCCGGCGTCCAGGGTGCGGATGGTGAGCGGATGGCCGTTCAGGCCGGCGGCCGCGGCGGCATAGGCGCGCACCTGCTCCTCCTCGCTGGGGGAGCGTCGCGGTTCATCCACAGCAGTTCGGTGCGGAAGACGCCGACTCCTTCGGCGCCCAGCACGACGGCCGCCGCTGAGTCCGACGGCTGGCCGATGTTGGCCATCACCTCGATGCGCCGGCCGTCGGGCGTGACGGCGGGCAGGTGGGTCGATCGCGCAGGTCGCGCAGTCGAATTTGCCGCGCGTCCATCTCGCGCTGGACCGCTGCAATCTGTTCCAGGGGAGGCTGCAACGTGACCCGCCCCGGCTGCCGTCCAGGACGACCGTGAGGCCCTCGCGCAGATCGCTGATGCGCGCGCCCAGCCCGGCCACCATCGGAATGCCTCTGGCGCGGGCCAGGATGGCCGCATGCGTCGCCGCGCCGCCGAACTGGAGAATGATGCCCACCACCTGCCCAGGATCGAGCTGCGCGACTTCCGACGGCGTGAGATCCGACGCGACCAGGATGGTGCCCTCCGGGAATGCCGCGCCGCTCAGCAGATCGGGCATGAGGCGCTGCAAGACGCGCCGGCCCAGGTCGAGCACATCGGCGGCGCGCCCTTGCAGCAGGGCGCTGGTGGCGCTGCGGTAGCGCTTCGCCATCGCCTCGACCGAGTCCCACCAGGCGGCCTCGGCGCTGCGCCCGTGGGCGATTCCGTCCAGCACGGCGCGCAGCACATCCTCGTCGGCCAGCATCAGCCGCTGGGCCTCGAAAATGCCCGCTTCTTCAATGCCGACACGCCCGATCAGCCCGTCCAGTTCGCCCTGGGCCGCGGCCACAGCGCCCCGGAAGCGCGCGATTTCGCCCTGCGCATCGCCGGATCGCTCAGGCAGGGTCGGGTGCGTCTGGCTGAGCAGTCTCACCTGCCCAACGGCCGTGCCGCCGACTGCGGCGATACCGACCAGCGTATTGGTGGGCGGAGCGCTGTGCCGATCGACGGCGCTGACCGCGGCCGACGCAGAGGCCGGCACGCCGACCGGCCGGGCCTCGATGTCGCCGAAGTTCTCGGCCGCCAGCGCAGCGATGGCATCGAGCGCTGCCTGGGCATCGGGGCCTGCCGCCGTAAATTCCAGCCTGTCGCCCTGCCGTGCGTCGAGCAGAGCCACGCCGTTGAGGCTGGCGGCGCTGACGGTACGGTCGCCTTTGCGGACGGCGACATCGGCGTGGAAGCCGCGCAGGATGCCGACCAGCCGCGCCGCCGGCCGCAGGTGCAACCCCAGCCGGTTGGGCACCGTCACCTGCAAGCGAAGTTGCCCTGTATAGTCTACCTGGGTATCGGCGGCGTTCGACAACGCGGGTGGGGTCTCACTGGCGGACAGATGACCCTGCTTGGCAGCCAGCGCACCGCGCGCCTCGGCCAGCAGCACGTCGATCGAGCTGTTGATGCTCGCCTGCACGGCGGCGGCCAGCGCTCCCTCGACAAACGGCGCATCACACAGGTGCACGTGCGCTCGCTGATCCTCGTCCATCAAATCCAGGGCGGTCTCGGCGCTGAGCAGGGCGCTGCCCAGGTCCATCAGGACGACCACGTCAGAGACTCCGGCGTCGAACAGCCCGGTTGCCGCCTCCAGCACGCGGACGGGATCGGTGCCGATGGGATTTTCCGGGTCGTCGATGCCGGCGGCCAGCGCGATCGGCACGCGGCCCTGCGTCATCTGCTCGACGAGCTGGCGCACGCCTTCGGCCAGGGCGGCGCTGTGCGACACCAATATCAGTCCGATCATGTTAGGGCTTTCGCCGCCTCCAGAAGCGCTCTGAGGAGCAGCGCCGCGGAGGTCGCGCCGGGGTCCTGGTGGCCGATGCTGCGCTCGCCCAGGTAGCTGGCGCGGCCCTTGCGGGCGATCAGCGGGATGGTGGCCTGCACCCCGGCTTCGGCGGCGGCCACGCACGCCTCCAGCGCCGGGAGGAGATCGGCCCCGCCATCCAGCGCGGCTTTCAGCGCCGCGGCCGCCGGGTAGAGCGCGTCGAGCATGGTCTTGTCGTTCGGTACGGCCCGCCCGCGCTGGGCGATCCCGTCTGCGCCGGCCCCCAGGAGCGCCAGCACGTCCGCGCTGTCCAGTTCGGGTTTGCCGGTGACCGCGGCCGCCGCTCTGGTGAAGAATGTGCCGTATAGCGGGCCGGCGGCGCCGCCGACGGTGGACATCAGCGTCATGCCGACGGCCTTGAGGATGCCGCTGATGTCGTTCTCGGCGAGACTCGGCAGCTTGTCGGCGACTTTGCCGAATCCGCGCGCCATGTTGATGCCATGGTCGGCGTCGCCGATTGGCGAGTCGAGCTCGGTCAGGGTGGCCTTCTGCGCCTCGAAGACGCGGGCGCAGTCCTGTAACCAGGCGATGATGTGGGCCTGCGTGATCATCGGCTACATCCCCAGCGCAGGGCGGGCGTCTTGACCGGGGCATCCCAGCAGGTGAGGATTTCCTCGTCGGTCTTGACCAGCGTGATCGAGAAGCCCTGCATTTCTAGTGAGGTGATGTAGGGGCCGATCAGGTTGCGGACGATGCGGATGCCGCGCGCCTCGCAGACCTCGGCCAGCTTGCGGTAGACGGCGAACAACTCGGAGAGCGGGGTTCCGCCCATACTGTTGACGAAGGCGATCACCTCGTCGCCCTCGGCGAACGGCTCATCGACCATCTCCCGCTCGACCCACGTCTCGGCCTCGCGGTCCCAGTCGCGCACGATGCGACGGTAGGCCGGATCGTTCAGGATTTCGTGAGCCAGCTTGGACGTCAGTTCGTCGACCGGGCGCAGCGGCTCGCGGTACTGGCCGGGTTCGCCATGAATGCCGATGCCGACCTCGATTTCGTTCTCGCCCAGTTCAAACGTCGGCTTGCCCGCCGCCGGGACGGTGCACGACGTCAGCGCGATGCCCATCGAGCGGCCGTAGCGGTTGACCCTGCGCGCCAGCTCGGCGCAGGCGTCCAGATCGTAGCCGGCTTCGGCGGCCGCGCCGACGATCTTCTCCAGGATGACGGTGGTGCCCACGCCGCGCCGGCCGGCGGTGTACAGGCTGTCCTTGACTGCCACGTCGTCGTCGACCAGGACGTTCTGGACCGGGATGCCTTCCGCGTGGACCAGCTCCGCTGCTGTTTCGAAGTTGAGGACGTCGCCGGTGTAGTTCTTGACGATGAACAGCACGCCCGCCTCGCCGGCCACCGCGCGGGCGGCTTCGAGCATCTGGTCGGGGGTGGGGGAGGTGAAGACCTCGCCGGGGCAGGCGGCGGCCAGCATGCCGTGGCCGACGAAGCCGCCGTGCATCGGCTCGTGGCCGCTGCCTCCGCCGGAGATCACCGCGACCTTGCCGGCCTGAGGCCCGCTGGCCCGCGCGATGGTTTTCGGATCCAGGCTGATCTTCAGCTCGGGGTAGGCCAGCGCCATGCCCTGAAGCTGTTCGAGGAGGACATCGTCAACGGCATTGATAAGCTTTTTCATCGTTCAGTTCCTTCACGAAAGGTCGTCGGTTGGACCCGCTCGCGGAAATGCCCCGATCTTAGCGCTGAAGTCGCGATCCGAAAACCGGAAGTGCGTTATCATCAATCCTGGTACGCCAAACCATTGGCGCCACCGTGGCGAGTTGCTCGAACGGGTGTCGGGGATGTTGGGGAAAAGCGCATGGACAAGCGTGTGGTATTCGACTTCGAGATCGCCTTCGCCAACGGCGGGGATCCAGGGGCAGGAGTTTCGTCTCGACCTGATGGGCGATGACATCACCGACGCAGCGCTGGCCGACTATATCGTCTCCGATCTGCGCCTGCTGATGGTCGACAGCGTGCGCATCCTGAACAAGCGCATCATCGAGGAGTCGCACAAGCGCGCGGCGACGCCGGAGGCGAAGCTCTACGTCGACCTCAGCCATGTCATCTGGGACGGGTTGATCACCTACAAGGGGCTGCCGCCGCCGGTCATCTGCGACTATCTGTCGCGCGAGGAGTCGCGGACCCGCTATGCACCGGGGACGGAATTTCAGATTGGCAAGATCGAGATGGTGTCCAACACCGGCACCTACGTCGATGTGCCCTTCCACCGCTACGCCCACGGGCACGATCTGGCGCAGGTCGATCTGACGGCGTTCGTGGATCTGCCGGCGGTGGTGATTCGCGCCGACTACCGGCAGGAGCTGGCCGTCCACGTGGATGTACTGGCTGGCAAGCCGATCGACGGCAAGGCCGTGCTGATTCACACCGGCTGGGCCGAGCACTGGAACACCCCGGCCTACTTCGAGGGGCATCCGTACATGACGGCCGCGGCCGCCGAGTACTGCGTCGAGCGGGGAGTGCAGCTGGTCGGCATCGACTCGCACAACATCGACGACACGAAGGGCAACAGCCGGCCCGTGCACACGGCGCTCTTGGGGCACGACATCCTGATCTGCGAGCACATGTGCAATCTGGAGATGCTGCCCGACTCCGGCTTCACCTTCAGCGCCGTCCCTCCGAAGTTTTCCGGCATGGGCACCTTCCCCGTGCGCGCGTTCGCCCGGCTTCAAGCCTGATCCGGCGACAACCCGCCAGGACACTTATCCTTCTCACCAGAAACGGACCCTTTCATGAATCTGATCACCCCCAAAGACATCCTGATCGAACTGACCCGCCTGAACCCGTTCGAGCGCTTCGCCGATGGTCGGCCCAACGTGCCGGAGCACCTGATCGAGCGGATCAAGAATGCCACCACCGAGCAGGCCTGGGGCGTGCTGCGTCACCACGGCTACCATCTCCAGTTCGAGGGCAACTGGCTGCAAACCCACCCGGACAAGATCCTGGTCGGGCGGGCGGTGACGGCCATGATGGTGCCGCACAGGCCGGATTTTCATGACCTGGTGCAGGAGACGGGTGTGGCCCAGGGGCGGATTGGCGGCCAGAATTCGTGGGTGATCGACACGCTGGTCGAGGGCGATGTGCTGGTGGTCGACCTGTTCGGCAAGATCAAGAACGGCACCTTCGTCGGCGACAACCTGTCGACGTCGATTCAATCGCGGACCAAGCGCGGGGCCATCCTGCACTGCGGCATTCGCGACTACCAGGGCATCGTCGAACTACAGGAGTCGGCCTTCTTCTGCCGCGGCGTCGATCCGACGGCCATCGCCGACGTGACGCTGGCGGGCATCAACATGCCGATCCGCATCGGCGACGCGACGGTGCTGCCGGGCGATGTGGTGCTGGGCACGCCCACCGGGGTGATCTTCATTCCGCCGCATCTCGTGCAGGAAGTGGCCGACACGGCCGCGGACGTTCAGTCGCGCGACGAGTTTGGCAAGTACTGCCTGAGCATCGGCAAATACACGCCCGGCGAGATCGACGTGCCGACCTGGCCGGCGCACATCGAGGCCGATTATCAGGCGTGGCTGGGCAGTAAGGGATAAGAGCAAGGAATGAGGGACGAGGCATGAGAAATGAGGAAAAACTGCGTGGGAAGCGTCATCCCGTGAATGAGGGGGGCCAATGTAGGCTTGTCCGAATAAGATGAGTCATCCTTGCGTGCCGACGAATCACCTACTTCTGGCGTCCCAACCCCCTCCCTTAGTCCCTCCCCCACTGCGTAGGGGAGGGAAACCGCCCTGCCGACGACCGTCAAGGGGTTGTCAGCCTTTTCCCCTCCCTTGCGCCAGCGGAGGGGGTGAAGTGGTAAAACAAATTCGGACAAGCCTCAATGTGCCCGCCCGACAGGGGGCATTTGACAAGCACGCCTCATTTCTCGTCTCTCATTTCTCCTCACTTCTCTCCGCCATGTACCGCCGCAGCGTTTCGTGATGCGTGGGCAGCAGCGTGGCGGGGAGGGTATCGAAGGTGAAGAAGCCGGCGTCGAGGATTTCGACCGGGTCGAGCTGGTACGTGCCGCCGGCGATGCGGGCGGTGTAGTAGACCTCCAGGCGCAGCGCGAACCCGGAGCGCACGTGCAGCAGGCGGATGTCGTCGACGATCAGGCCGGTTTCTTCCAGAAGTTCGCGGGCCAGTGCCTCCTCGAAGGACTCGCCGCGCTTGACCATGCCCCAGGAGGCCCCATGCCTTGTCCGGCCAGTAGCGGGGCTGGACCAGCAGCATGCGGCCGGCGTCGTCGAAGATGATGCCCGACACGCCGACGACGAACTTGCTGTTGATCAACCAGTGCAGACGCCATTGCAAGCGCACGCTCATACGCTGCCAGAGGCGGCTGGACAGGCGATGGATGGCGAGGAACTTCATGGGCTATTCTTTCAGATGCAGATGCGCGCTGCGCCGTGCGCACCTCCCCAGCAGCGATACTGGATAGAGGTCGGCGCTGCCGCCTATGATACCGTCAATCAAGGACAAGGGTTTTCACCAATTCGTTCTGTTCTGATGACCCTCACCCGCTTCGCTTCGTCGCCCTCTCCCGTGCCACAGGAGTGGGCACGACCGGAGGACGGGGTGTGGGCCGACAACGTTGCATATCTAACCGTCACGTTGTGATACTGTTGAATGAACGAAACCCGAACAGGGTCGATGGATAGCAGGAGAACAGATGATGAGCGCGAAGAGCAGCCCGTTTCGAGTGGGAGAAATCGACTGCGTGGCGCTGCGCGACGGCGTGACCGTCATCGGCGCGGCCGGGATTCTGAAGCGCTATCCGGATGCCACCGAGGCCGACTATCGTCAGGCCTTCGCCGACATCGGCCAGTCACTGGATGAGGCGGAGAGCTCGCTGAACATCCTGCTGGCGCGGGTCGGCGGCGAGACGCTGCTGGTCGATGCGGGCGAGGGCGGCCGGCCGCGCGGCGGTTTTCTGCTGGAGGGCATGGCGCTGGCCGGGATCGAGCCTGAGTCGGTTACGCGGGTGATCCTCACCCACACGCACGGCGACCATGTGCAGGGGCTGCTGACCGCCGACGGCGCGCCGACCTTCCCCAATGCCACCTATGTGATCTCCGCCGAGGAACTGGCCTTCTGGCGCGGCCGGATCGCGCAGGGCACGGCCGACCATGGGCCGATTCTCGCCATGATGGAAGCCAAAGGACTGCGCGCAATCGGCATGGACGAGGTGATCCTGCCCGGCGTAACGGCGGTACCGCTGCCCGGCCATACCCCCGGACAGATCGGCGTGCTGCTGGAGAGCGACGGCCAGCGGCTGATCCACATGGCGGATGCGCTGCACAGCCCGATGCAGTTCGCCCACCCGGAATGGTCGCCCAGCTTCGACGCCGATACCCGCTTCTCGGTGCCCACGCGGCGACATGCGCTCGGCCGCGCCGCCGATCGGGAGATGCTGGCGATGTTCTACCATCTGCCGTTTCCGGGGGTGGGGCGCGTCCATCGAGCCGGCCAGGGATTCCTTTGGGAGCCGCTGGAGAAAATTGAGAATTAAGAATCTCAATGGGTTGCCAACAATTTTGCATCTACAATGAGCCTAGATGACTCTGTCGATCTCCGACCTGGAGATCCGTGTCCGACCCGGTGGGCGGACACTTTCACCGAGGCCCAGCGTTGATGCCATGAAGACCCAGCGAACCCTCCCATTGCCCGATCCCGAGAGCGAAGATTTTGTGCGGCAGTATGTCCTGCGGCTCCTGATTTCCACCTTCGGCTATGCCGCCGCGGATATCGAGTGCGAGTTTCCCATCCACATAGGTTCGAAACGCGTGTACGTCGATATTGCCGTCTTTCCACGGGGCGCGCGACACACGCAGAAGAACATCTACATCCTGCTGGACTGCAAGCCCATGGACTTTCTGAAGCAGGAGGCCGCGCTTCGGCAGGTGCTGTGGTTCATGTCGGCGTGCGAAGGGGTGAAGTACGGCGTGCTGGCGACCGAGCTCTGGACCGTTCTGGACAAGCACATGGTAGGCACTTCGGACGAGCCGCCGACCATCCCCGCGCTGATCGGTGCGGCAGGCGACCCTGTGGTGATTGTGTACGATCCCAGGCGGCAGATCGTGAAGCCGACTCAGGCGCCCGCCCCTGCGGCCAGGCCATCCGCCAAACGCGCGCCGGCCCGACGGCCGGTCGAAGATGACGACTTCGACGCCGACCTGCCCAGGCCGCGGCGCTTCAGGACGGCTTTCCGGTTGGTCGGAGTCAGCACGATGCTGCTGGCGCTCCTGTTCACCGTGGCTATTGCCATTCCCCGGTTCAACCCGGCGGAAAGGCTCTCCCCTGCTCGCCGGTTCCTTCGCCGAACTGCCGACCCTCAACCCTCAAATCAGATCGATCAGCGCCACGGTGGCGGCCCCGGTCGATCCTCAGGGCGCCCAGGACGATGCGGGAACTGAGGAAGCGGAAGCACCGCCTGCCTACCAGGGCAGGGCCATCAGCGACAAACTCTTCGGCATCGTGCAGGTCGAGGATACGATTAATGTGCGAACAAGAAGCGATCATGGGTCGCCGGTGGTGACGATACTGTACCGGACGATCGCGTCGAGATCATCGGCGTGAACGAGGACGAAGACACTGGCTCAACGTCCGTCTGACCGACCGGACGGAGGGCTGGGTGGCCGCCTTCCTGATCGAGCTGGAACGGTAAGGACTCGACCAC
>JADJPJ010000010.1 GCA_016713325.1 Candidatus Flexifilum affinis
AGGTGGCATGGTCGATGAAGTCGATCCCAGCCATAATGGCGTTCTTAATCGACTGAGCGTCCCCGGTATGGCACGACGTAAGACGTCCGGGCTTGTGGGCCTTTTCCACAATTGCGCGCATTTCTTCAACCGTGAACTGGCGTCCAACCTGGCTCGGAGATCAGCCGGCCGCCGCCACCGCCAATCGTAGAAGCCCCGTAGATCTTCACCATTGTCCACGCCGGCTCTGAGGTGCAAACCGGGTGCTTCTCGGTGAGCCTCGTCCACCCGCAGTGACCTCAACACCGCGGCTCCTACTTCCCGGCCGGAAGCCACCGGTCTGGGCGATCAGCGGCCCACTCGCGATGACCCGCGGCCCGGCGTATAGCCGTCCCGAATCGCCTCTCTTTCATCGCCACCGCCAGAAACTCACCGGCCTGCGCGTCGCGAACCGTCGTCACGCCCAGATCTGAAGCCAGACTCTCGCAGCGTTAGCGGCTTTGAAGACCCTGGCGGCGATTCATCTCATTCGTCATGTGGGTGACTTCGCTCGCCCCACCGACCGGCTTCTTGAGAAGAAGCAGAAACAGATGGAAGTGGGTGTCAATCAAGCCGGGGATGAGCGTCTGGTCAGGCGCATCGAAACGGTTGCCCCTCAGCATCAATGGTCTCCCCGAGCGCCAATACGCGTCACGTGCCCCATCGACCAGCACGGACATGTTCTGGGGCAGCGGCGATCCGGTGCCGTCGATCGCTTTCCCACGTTAAAAAGCAGTTTCACGACAATTCCTCCTTGTGGCGTTTCGCAAAGTCTGGCGTCAATCATTCCTCAGCGACGGATCGAGCGCCGGCCTGATTCCGTCACCCAGGTAGTTGAAGGACAGTAGCGGGATGGGTGAGCGTCAATTCCGGCGAGATAAGCAGATGTGGAAATGAGCGAAAACTCTTCACGCCTTCGGCGATCATGAGTCCCCAGGAAGGCACCGGTTTTTTGTATCCAGGCCCAGATACGACAGGCCAGCTCTCCAGTATGATGACGCGCGTTCGGGATTCCGGAATTTGATCGCGACCAGAACGGGCGCTGCGATGTTCGGAAGGATATGCCGCATCATGATGTGAAGGCTTTGTCCCACCGATCGCGCGGGCGGCTGGTGATGAATTCCTTCTTCTTTAGCGCAAGTACCTCGCCGCGTACGATCCGGGATATGGTCAAAAATAAAACCAGTCCAAGAGCTATCAGCACGCCCAACGGACCGCCTGTAGAGTCGTTCGTCTGACAGGACAGCCGCCAGTGCGGTATCGGATCCACCCAGGTTTCCTGGTAGGTAGCTCATGATGATGATGATGAACAAAAGGGATGGGAATGCGTACGGAACGTCGACAACCCGCTGGATCACCAGATCGACCCATCCGCCGAAATAGCCGGAGACAATCCCGACAGGCACGCCAACCATGATGATCACGAACCGGGCAATGAGGCTCACAAACAGCGAGACCGCGCCCTTGTAGATCAGGCGTGACAGTACGTCACGATCGAGCGCATCGGTTCCCAATATGGTAGTCGCTCTTCGATGGCGCAGCGGTTATGGCCGTGAAGTTGACCTCCTTCATAGTCGTACGGCGCAATCTGCGGCGCGAAGACAGCCATCACGGCCAGAAGCAGGACGATTACCGCGCTTCCGGCAGCGGCTTTGTTCGGCGCGAAACGCCGGACGAATCGCCAGGTCGGGCTGCGGTGCCAGCCGCGGACGTGCATTGCCGCTACGGCAGGTTTTCCAAGGATGTCCATCATTGTCCGAACTTGATCTGGAGGGTCGAGCAGTGTATAGGCAATGTCGATGATGAAGTTCGCGAACATCACCAACACCGCATAGAGCAGCGTCTAGCCAATGATGACCGGATAGTCGCGTCCGGTGACCGACGGGACCGAGTAACGCCCCAATTCCAGGTATGTTCAGAATCGACTCGACAAAAACGACCGTCCCATTAACCAGGCTAACCCCGGCAACGGTGACCACTGAAATCAGTGCGTTGGGCAGCACATGGCGGATATGGACATTGGTGGACCGCGACCTCTGGCATGGGCTGTGCGCACGTAATCCCGTGACAGAACTTCGCACAGCCGAGCGCGTATATCGCCATCGTCGCCATTGACCGAGACCAAGCGCAAATCACCGATAATCACACGATCTGAGAAGATGCCATCCCAGCCACCGGTGGGCAGCCAACCCAGCCGTGAGGGAAACAGAATGACCATCAGAGTTGCAGCAACATAGCTGGGGGTAGAGATTCCCACGACCGAGAGAAATGTGGTCAGATAGTCCAGGATAGCGGAGCGCCCCGAGCAGCCCCAGAGCTCAGTCCAACGATGACCGCGAAGGTCATCGCCAGTAACCCTAACTGAAGCGACACTGGAAAATGTTCGATGAGAATGCCGCTGACCGACCGCCCGGCACGGGTATACGAGTCGCCGAGGTCACCGCGTGAGAGTATTCCCACAAGAAGATGAAGTACTGCTCTACGATGGGTTTGTCCAACCCGTACTTGGCATCGAGGTTTTGATGACGTGCTGGGGAAGCGGACGCCCCGAATTTGTCCCACGGGCTCCCGGGGTCGCATGCCGAGAAAGAACGTGATGGTGAAATATCGCGAGCATCGTGGGGATCATCAGCAGCAGTCGACGAAGCACGTAGCCCCTCAAGGATCATCCCCCTTTCTGAACGTGGCTGCCTTCGAGGAATGTGGAGGGCGGTTAGGCCGCCCTCCGACGTCGATTGAGGAACGAACCAGCGGTTGACCTTCAATCCCGGCGGCTGTGCATATCGGAAGATTGTGCCGACCGACGTCGTGGTTTCGATGAAGTTCTCGACATACGGCTGAATCAACCACGTCTGGCTTTCGTAATCGATTGAGATAATCGGCACATGTTCGTTGATGATCGCCTCGGCCTGCTGGTACATCTCTGCGCGCACTGCCGGATCGCGTTCCTACCAGGGCCGTACGGATGAGATCGATGTAGGCAGGTCATCAAACCGTGAACGCTTGAGGGAGTTGTCCGGGTCAAACAGGGCATTGTGGAATTCCGCTCGGGTCCTGAATGCCCGCCCAATTCAGGCCATAGTACCAGGTTGAAGGGCTGCTCGTTACGCGAAATCCGCCAATCGCGGCTGGCTCCCGGCTCAACGGATTCAGGGTGACGTCAATGCCGAGATTGGCCGACCACATCGCCTGGAGCGCCTGCATCTCGAGCTGAGGCCGATCAACACCCGATAGGTCACTTCAAATTCAGGAAACCTTCGCCGCCAGCATACCCTGCCTCGGCCAGGAGCTGCTGCGCCAGTTCGACGTTGTACTGGTATCCAAACGCTTCATCAGGGTTGTGGCTGACGATCTGCGGCGGGCTGAGGCTAATTGCCGGAGCGTAGGCGCCACGCAGCACGTTGGTCGAGAGCGTTTCGCGGTCAATGGACAGCGAGCAACGCCTGGAGGACACGCACACTCATCGGTCGGCGGGTCCTTGGTGTCCATCACGAGGATAATCGAACCGGCGATTGGCACCGGAGTGATCATTTCCGCGTACTCCGGGTCAGCCGAAGGCGTGCCAGTTCGCCCCGCGGGTGCAATCGCAACATCCACCTCACCTGCCTCAAAAGCTGGGACAGCGCTGGTTCCACACGCATCCGCCATGACGACTACTCAATGCGATCCACAACCGGTTGTCTTTCCAGATGCCGTTGTAGTACGGGTTTTGCTCGAACACCATGCGCTGATGCACCCACTCGACAAGCATGTACGGGCCATTGCCAACATGATTGCCGGCCTCCATCCACCGATCACCACATTGTTCAATCAGATCAGTGCGGACGGGCAAGTAGTTTGAGTTGCCGAGATAAGACAGGAAGTAAAGGGGTCGGCTGTTCAAGCTCCGATGACCAGGGTCAGCTCGTCCGGAGCAGAGGCCAACCTGTTCTGGGTCGGCAATCTCGCCGGATTGTAAGCCTGGCCGTTTCGAACGGGAAGAACTCCTGCGCGAATAGGCAGCGGTTGCGGGGGTTCAACTGGCGCAGGAACGACTGGCGGTAGTCTTCCGCAGTAACCGGCTGGCCGTCGCTCCACATCAGACCTTCGCGAAGCTTGAATGTGTATGTCAGCCCATCGTCGGAAATCGTCCAGTCTCGGCTGCCAACGGGGTGATTTCCCCTGAGGAACCGGCATCGGCAGGGGCTCGTAAAGGCTGAAGAACTCCTGGTAGCCGAACCCGCCTTGCGCCGGATCAAGACCGGTCGGCTCGTTGGCCGGCTGACGGAACACGACAGGTTCCTGGGCAACCAGGTTCGATGGATAGATGGTCAGGACAAGGCTGGTCAGGAGGACCAGCACAACTATCGCTCGGTGTTTCGCCTGCTTCATTGTCTTTGCTCTCCTCAACGTGCGAAAAGTCCAACCCTTTCATGCAGACAAATCGAAGTGGCCGCGGAAAGCGAACCACTTCGCTGGATTGTTCCTCAACCATCACGGCACTGATCCTGGATAGAGCTTGCAGATCGTCGATGGGTTTTTTGCTGAACAAAGAACAGATCGGCCATGTGATGCGATCTGAAGGAACCAGATTCAACATAAGGTTTGAGCGCCTGTGCACCATTCTGAGTCGCGGCGCGCAGCACATCAAGTGAACTCAGCCCCACGCGCTGGAAGTTCAGTGCATTCAGAAGCACATTCCCGGCCTTGGATGCGGCGTTGGTCCCGCAAATGATCTCGACGCCAGCCTCATGGGCCTGTCTCAGCAGCGCAGGGGGGGATTCGCTGCTTACTCACCATGTTGACAGAGTCTGGCGAAAAACCCCACGCTGGTCCGAATTTCGGCCATCGTGGCGCCGAGAGCAAGATTTGGGGCAAGAGCGATTCCCCGGGCAACCATGATCGGGATATAGCGACTCATTTAGGCCGAATGCACAGCCAATCGAACGGACGCCAGCCTGAAGGCGTTGTCAATGGCGGCCGCTGATATCGCCTGGGCATGCAGATAGCAGCCCGCTTGCCTCGCCTGCGTAACCATCTCCACCAGCTCATCAACTGAGAAGACAAGGCGGTGACGGCTGGTTTCGTGAGGATCCGCATGGAACTCAAGCGGAACATCCGCGTAGAGGACGATTCTTTCCGCCCCCTGCTTAATCAGTTCGCGGACGGCCCGCCGCGCCTCGTCAACGCCACTGACTTCGCGAACACCATACAGTGCGCCGAAGTTCGACATGCCAGCCGGGACCAGCGGGGACAGCGCGGGATAGATGCGCGGGCCAATCAGGCGGCCCTCTGCTATCGACTTGCCGAGATCAAGGTCCAACCGATCGATGCCGCCCATACTGGCCGCGCTCGTCACCCCAGAGTCCAGCCATTTCTGAGAGAGCTGTTTGGCATGCCAGACGCCGGTGCCATAGCCGGCAGGCCGCGTGCCATCTTCATTAACGCCGACCGGCGCAAGAAATGCGGTATCGACCAACCCGGGCACACAAAAATCGCTAGAAAAGTCAACGACTTCGAGATCCGAATAGAGATGCGACGCGCGCTCGAACCCGAGGATTCGCCCATCCTCGATGAGAAGATACTCCCCGGCGTGATAATTAACGCCGTTCGAGAGTGAGATCGACATAGCCTGCCGCGAGTATCGCAGACCTAGCCATGATGCCCCCCTTTGCCCCCTTCCCATCACAGTCCTGTGGACGCGCGGCGATCTTCCCACCTTTGACAACTGCGGTGATCTGCCGGATGTTGTGAATGTCTAAGAGAGGATCACCCGCCAGAAGTGCAAGGTCTGCGAACTTGCCTTTCTCCAACGTCCCCATTTTCTCCCCTGCGATCCGAGCGAGTGAGCGCCGCTGCGCGTTGCGGCAACCAGAGCATGCATCGGGCTGATGTCAACTGCATCAACCAACAATTCGACCTCATCGTAGTACATCATGCCATCGATGATGCTGTCTGTTCCGGTCGCGATCGTTACCCCGGCATCAAACGCTTTGCGCAGCATGGCGATCTGCCTGTCCCACCTTCGGCGAGAGAATTCCAGTGTAGACAGCGGGCATATCGAGATCATCACCGTGGACCATTTGGAAATAGGCCACAGCCAGAGTAGGGACCAGTGTTGCACCCGTTTCAGAAACAGCGAAATGCACTCGTCATCCAGATCGGTGCCATGTTCGATGGTGTCCACACCACCCCGAAGCGCAAGCTTGATTCCAAACGTGGGGAGCAACATGTGCAGCAACAGTACGCCCAATCTTGTGGGCCTCGTCGCAGGCTGCCGCAACTCGTCGACGGTGAGCGGAACTCCATCGACCAGGATCGGGGGCACCTTTTGGCATCGCCAGTACGCGCGTCAGGTAGTCGGCGACGTTTGCCTCAAGCAGAGTGGTGCAATACGGTTTGATGACATCAGCGCCCCGTTGAAGATGATTGCGAGCAAAACGGCGTGCTTCGTCTGCGCCGTTGATCTCTTCCTTCATGAAATCCCAGGGCGTGCGGCGCCGCCAGACATCGTCATCATGCGCCCAGCGCAGACCATTCGCGGCCCCGGGAGCGCGTGCTTGCTCCAACGTCGCGCAGTTCAATGTCCAGGTCGAACGGCGTCCCTACCAGACGTGCGGTCGTCACCCCTGGTAGAGCCATTCTTCAGCATTGTCAAAGCCGGCCAAAAGCATAGCGACCTTGTTCGGCTGCAAAGCATTCTGTTGGAACCCGCTTCGTTGATGTAGCAAAAATGCGTGTGGACATCGATGAAACCAGGGATGACCACTCCATCCGTCAGATCCAGAACTTCTGCTTCGATCCCTCAAATTCCGACTGAGGTCCAAGATCTGTGATCATCCCGTCGTTGACCAGCAGCGACCAATCCGACTTGAGCGGGACGCCTGTACCATCGAGCAGCTTGGATGTCTTGATTAACGTCTGCATGGCTCGCTAGCCCCTATGTTTCGTCTCGGGAAAGCGTGATGAGTCAATTGTCGGGGCGGTGTTCCAGCACCCAACGCTCTAGCAGCGGGGAAAGCCTTTCAACAAAGGCCTCTTCGGTAAATGTTTCCGGTTCCAATCTAGAATGAATAATCAGGCCGTCGATCAGCGCCATGATGCTGACAGCGATCACGTCCGGCTCGCCTACCAATTGTTGGCCACGGTATTCGTCGGACAACACGATCATTTCTGTGATCAGGTTGCGCCATTCAGCATGGATTTCAGCAAGCAGGATGCCGATCTTCTCGTTCCCAGGGCGCAGACCTGCCATCATGACCTGGAGAAGAAAGAGCTGCTGAGATGGATCCGAGCGGATGATCGCGGAGAACGACCGCTTGATCCACTCCGCAAGCGAAACATGGCCTTTCCAATTGCCTAAGCGCTCGATATTCGCCTGTGTTCGCTGGCGAATGATCTCAGCACAAACCTTCTTTGGAGGCAAAGTGATAGTAAACGGCCCCTTAGTCACGTTGACCGCTGCCGCGATGTCGCCAATGCTGGCACCGTCGTAGCCCTTTTCGCCAATCAGGCGCACGCCAGCGTCTATGAGCGCCTGGCGGGTTTGAAGGTCGGTGCCTTGATCAACCCCCCCTTTAGTTTTCAATCTACACATCCCGTATCGCGTTGTAGAGCAAAACATCTATTTTCGCGGGCGGCCGTGCGAGTGCAAGAGTGGAGACATCCACATACTGACCGTATAGTATGTTGATGTCTCATTGTAGTGATTCTTTCATTTCGATGTCAATTACTGAGCAATCCGCTGGCAAGTAGCCGGGAACAGGGATCATTCTCAAATATCGCTAGACGTGTAGTAGCAACAAATCTAACCTCAGTCAATCACGAAAGTTCTATCAATAGCTGTGTGTTTGAGCCAGCCTCACCCCAGAAATTGAACGACTCTTTGCCCCTCTCCGCACGGAGAGAGGCGGTTGAGCGCAGCGAAACCGGGTGAGGTGAAGCAATCCGTGATTCACTGAGGTTAGATTTTTGCTACTACAGGTTTTTGTAAGTTGCGCATACAGCATTTGTAAAGGTACAATTCGTGCTATAATGATGAACAGTGTTCATATATATGAACAACGTGTCTCACAATGGTGCATATCTCTGGAAGGTTTTTGTGTCTCGCGAAGAAAACAAATCGTTTGTGCCAACTATCGAACGCACTTTTCGCATTCTTGAGGCGCTAGCGGCCAACGTGAACGGTTGTGGCATTTCTGAACTCAGCAATGAGCTCGGCATCGCCAAAAGCACCACATTCAATATCCTTGCCACGCTGACCGAACTGGGCTACATCTATCGCAGCGATGGTGACAACAAGTTTCATCTCAGCCTGAAGCTTTTCTCGCTTGGCAGCACCGTTGTGGAGCGCCTGGATTTACGCCGAATATCTGCCTCGATTTTGCAGGAACTCGTCGACGCGACCGGCGAGACGGCCAACCTCGGCACCATACAGGGGGATGAAGCAGTCTATATTGAATGCTTGTCAGGCCCTCATCCCGTCACGGTGAATACCTGGCCAGGGAAGCGACTGCCCCTGCATTCGACTGCTTTAGGCAAAGCGCTGCTGGCCTGGCTGCCTCAGGATCAGGCGCGTGCCATTCTCTTGACTAGTGACCGGCAAGACCCTTCCATTGGCATTTCCGCAAGGCTGGATCGATTCCTGTCTGAGCTGGTGTTGGTGCGCGTTCAGCGTTACGCCGTCGACAATGAAGAAGATGCGATCGGATTGCGCTGTGTGGGCGCACCGATTTTTGATTATACCGGTCAGGTCGTGGCGGCGATCAGCCTGACGGCACCGACCCAGCGGATGCCCCTTGAACAGATTCCCGAAACGGCTGTGCTGGTCGTCGCCAGCGCGCAACGAATATCGCGTCGGCTCGGATTCGCACCCGAGTTACACGGTCAGGCTTCTAGCACCTAAGCAGCGGAGGAAAGATGGCCAGATACCGAATGTCGGATTCACTGACGGAGCGCGCCAAGCGATCGCTTGCGGGGGGTGTCAGCAGCAACGTCCGCGCGAGTGGCCAGCCAATCTATTTCAAACACGCCGAGGGCTGCCGGATGGTTGATGTAGACGGCAACGTCTACCTCGATTACACGCTGGCCCAGGGTCCCATGCTTCTGGGGCACAGCCCGGCAGTGGTGCTGGACGCGGTCCAGCGGGCGATGCAACAGGGGCAGCTCTACGCTGGGCAGCACGAAATGGAGATCGAACTTGCAGAGAAGATCCAGTCGATCGTTCCGTGCGCCGAGTTGGTCCGCTTCAGCAATTCCGGATCAGAAGCAGTGCATGCAGCAGTGCGCCTGGCGCGCGCCCACACCGGACGGGAGAAGATTCTCAGGTTCGAAGGCCACTATCATGGTTGGTATGACGATCAACTGATTAGTGTCCAGCCGCCGGTGGACAAGGCCGGAGAGCGCTCACATCCGAAACCAGTGCTCGCAACTGCCGGGCAGGCCTACCATGTCCTGGATACCACCATTGTCGCTGCATGGAACGATGCGGATCTTCTGCGTGAGGTCATTGAACGGCATGCGCACGAGCTTGCGGCGGTGGTGATGGAGCCGGTGATGTGCAATGTTGGCTGCATCCCGCCGCTGCCCGGCTATCTGGCGGAGGTGCGAGCGCTCTGCTCAGCGCATGGCATTGTGCTGATCTTCGATGAGGTCATCACGGGTTTCCGATTGGGTTTAGGGGGCGCAGGGCTACTTTGGCGTCACGCCCGACCTGGCGACCTCGCCAAGGCGCTGGCAAACGGCTTTTCAATGAGTTGTTTGGCAGGCAGACGGGAATTCATGGAGCACATCGCGACGCAGCAGGTCAATCATTCCGGTACCTACAACTCGAATGTGATGGTGACGGCAGCGGCGTTGGCAGCCCTTTCTGAGCTCGAACATAGTGCCGATGAAGTCTATCCACGCTTGCACCGGTTGGGAGGCATACTCGCAAACCGGACTACGCGAGCTGGCGCGCGCACTTGGCCTGAACGTTCTCATTCAGGGAATTGGCCCGGTTTTTCATCTCGCGTTCACCAACCAGACTGCCATCACGGATTATCGCAGTTTCCTTGCATCGGATCCCTCAACTTGGCGTGTGGTTTGCATCTGCTTTGCTGGAAAGAGGTATCCGCATTTTGCCGCGCGGACTGTGGTATCTGTCGGCAGCGCACACTGAAGAAGACATCGCCCTCACACTGGAGACGGTCAGGGACGTGTGGACAGTAATGATGGAGCAGAATCTTCTGGTCCGTTAGCGCCGTTTCTATGGCGAGACGCACTTCTTGACCGTGGTTTCATTTGTGGATAGACTATTCGGAACAGCATTCTGAACCATGTTCATCATTATGAACGACCAGGAGATTAGAGGCGCCTGTTCACGCAGGCAGACGCCTATATCTTTCTCGACGGTATGCCGCCAGGTGAGTTTGATGGGGAGGGTGAAGGCGCTGTCTCAGAAGGCCTGTCAGTTTTCTCGCAGAGTTACAGTCTTGTATGGAGGACATAGGATGAAAACCCGTAAGTTCCACAGTTTTGCAAGATTGTCTTTAGTCATTCTCTGCATGCTGATGGCGGTCGGCATGGTGGTGGCGCAGGATAGCGCGGGCAGCACTGTTCGCTTTCTGATTGCCGAAAACTTCTGGACGGACTGGGATCCCTACCAACATGGGGCGCAAAGCCAGTATCGTATCGAAGGGCAGATTTTCGACTACCTGGTTGACTTCCCAGACACTTCTGCGCCGCCGGTGCCCATGCTGGCGACCGAGTGGACGCTGATCGACGACACAACCTGGGAATTCAAGATCTCGCGAATAATGCCGAGGCGATCAAGACACAGCCGAATGGGACGGGGCCATTCCGTCTGGTCGAGAACGACACGAACCGTAAGGTGATGGAAGCAAATGCCGACTATTGGCAGGGCGCGTCGAGCATCCAGACTCTCATCTGGGAGTTCATTCAGGATCCGGATACTCGCCTCTCCGCCCTGTTGGCAGGGCAGGCCGATGCGATTGACCGCGTTCCACCGCAGCACCTCGACATCATCAGCGCCGATCCGAACTTCGTTGTGACGTCGACCACGGGTATCGAGAGCGTCAACCTGTGGATCCGGCCCGGTCGCTTCCCGATCTGGGAGGAGTCACTTGCGTTCCGTCAGGCCGTGATGCGCTCGATTGACCGTGATGGGCTGGTCGCCGGCCTGGTTCGCGGGCAGAGTGCCGTCGCCACCAGCTTCCTTCCAACCAACACGCTCTTCCACTCGGCCGGCGAGCCGGCCTACACCCGCGATGTTGAAGCTGCGACTGGTGACCCATTCTCCGCCGCCTACGTCTATTCGTCGACGTTTGTGTGGTATTTTGGGGATGAGCGTCTCCAGGAACTGATCGACCAGACCGCGACGACAGTAGAGCCTGCGGCGCGCGAGCAGTTGGCCGCAGAACTCCAGGCCTATATGTGGGAGCAGGCGTGGCATGTGCCGCTGTACAACAGCGATTTCACGATTGCCCACAGCGCAAGCCTGCAAGGGTTGGATGTGCGTCCCAACTTCTACACGCAGTTCTATGGTGCCAGTCTCAGCGGTTAGTTACGTCTTCTCTGACGCCGACAGATGAACGGGCGAACAGGCGGTTCATGGACCGCCTGTTCGCTGTGCCAGGGAGGTGCGCATGTTTCGATACGTGCTTCAACGCTCAGCCGAGATGGTGGTGGTGGTTTTCGGCGTGGTGACGCTGGTGTTCTTCGTGCTGCGAATCGCATCCGGCGATCCGGCTCGGCTGATGAGTCCGCCAGGCGAGCAGGAGGAGATTGTCCAGCTCACGCGCGAAAAGCTTGGCACCGATCGCCCTATCCTGGTGCAGTTCGGCGATTATCTTCTCGGAATCACGCGAGGCGATCTCGGCGTTTCGTTTCATGGCGGACAGCCTGTGCTTGAAGAAATCCTCGAAGCTGTGCCGAACAGCGCCATGCTGGCCCTGGTAACGATCGTGGTTTCGTCGTCGTTGGCGCTTCTCCTTGGAATCGGCGCAGCGCTCCAGGTCCACCGCCTGTTTGACCGAATCGTGCTGGTCTACGTATCGCTGGCTCTGGCGACCCCAAGCTTCTGGTTGGCGATAGTACTCGTCTTCTTCTTTTCAGTTCGCTTGCGATGGCTGCCCGCCGTCGATCTCCAGGGACCTCAGAGTTTTGTCCTGCCGGTTGCCACCATGGCGGTTGCCCTCACCCCCGTGTTGATTCGCACCGTTCGGCAGTCGTTCCTGGAAACCCTCGCTGACGATCACGTTCGGGCCGCCCGCGCCAGAGGCATTCCGGAGCGACGTGTGATCCTGGTCCATGGACTCAAAGTGGCTGCGCTGCCGCTGGTCACGCTGATCGGGCTTCAGCTCGGCCTGATCCTCGCCGGCTCTTACGTCGTCGAAGTGATTTTCAATTGGCCAGGTATCGGCAAACTGACGCTCGACGCAGTTGCGAGCCGGAATTTTCCGATGATCCAGGGGGGTGTACTGGTCGCTGCACTCGCCTTTGTGATCGTTAATTTTCTGGTCGACCTCACGTACGCCGCACTCGATCCGCGCATCAGGCTAGGCGCGAAATGACCGATCTGACCAGCAGCGAAATAGTTCCGGCAGCCCCAACCCCTGCGCAGCGTACCAGATGGCTCGGTCTGCGACGCTTTCTCAGACGACCTGCGTTTGTTGCTGGTGCTATCTGCCTGCTCTTGCTGATTCTCGTGGCGGTGCTGGGACCTCTGCTGACACCGCACGATCCTTTGAAGCAGAACCTGGCGCTCAGTCTTCGGCCTCCATCCTGGATGACAGGGGGGCCCCTGAAAATCCTCTCTTGGCACGGATACACTCGGGCGCGATCTGCTCAGCCGAATGCTCTACGGCGCGCGCAACTCATTGGTCATCGCTTTGCTCGCCGTTCTGCTATCCACCACGCTCGGTACTGCCGCAGGATTACTGGCAGGATTTCTCGGCGGTTGGTGGGATACAGTCATCATGCGCCTGGGCGACATGCAGCTCGCTTTCCCGTTCATCCTGCTGGCGATCATCGTGCTGGGGGTACTGCCCGATCGCAACGCCTTTCATCTGATACTTGTGCTGGGGATTCCAGGATGGATTCTGTATGCGCGTGTGGTGCGATCGCGCGTGCTGGCGGAACGTAGCAAGGACTACGTCACGGCAGCAAAGGCCATCGGCGCGAATCGCATGCGACAGATGGTGAAGTATGTACTGCCGTCGATCTGGCAGGTCGTGGTGGTGATCGCGATGCTGGATTTCGGCTTCCTCATCTTGCTTGAGGCAACGCTGAGCTTTCTCGGATTTGGATTGACTCCGCCGACGCCCTCCTGGGGCGGGATCCTGGCGGAGGGTCGGCGGAACATGACCATCGCGCCCTGGCTGTCGATTATGCCGGGGTTGGCCATCATGTTCACCGTTCTGGCGATAAATCTGACAGCGGATGGTGCTGCTGATATTTTCGATCCCAAGCTGAAAAGAGGCGTATTTCGTCGCATTCGTCAATCCTTCAGCCCTGCTGCCTACGTCTCCGATCGCGTTCCCAACGACGATGTGTCCGAGGCGCCGAGTCTGAGTGCCTCACAGTTCCTGGAAGTGCGCGATCTGAGTGTTTCCTTTCCGCTTGAAGGGCGGGTGGTTCATGCAGTCCGGCAGGTGAGCTTCACGCTGGAACGCGGCCGAGCGCTCGGTATTGTTGGCGAGAGTGGCTCCGGCAAGTCGGTGACCGCGTCTGCCATCATCCAACTGATCGATCCTCCCGGTCGGGTGACACATGGCGAGATCCTCTTTGAAGGGCGGGATCTCACGCGTGCGTCCAATGAGGACATGGCAAAGCTGCGCGGAAAATCTATCGGGATGATCTTTCAGAACCCGACCACCTCCCTGAATCCCGTTCTGAGCATTGGCGCTCAGATGATCGAAACCATCCATGTGCACCGGAAAGTGTCGTCTGCCGAGGCGCGGGAACTGGCGACACGGGCGCTGATGGACGTGGGTATCGGCGATCCACGGGGTGTGCTGTCGCGTTATCCGTTCCAGCTCAGTGGTGGCATGAATCAGCGAGTGATGATCGCGCTGGCGATGCTGGCCCAACCCGAGTTGTTGATTGCCGATGAGCCGACGACTGCGCTGGATGTGACAACGCAGGCTCAAATTCTGGAACAGCTCCACGACCTGATTCGAGAACGTCACACTGCCCTCATTCTGATCACGCACGATATCGCGCTGGTGAGCGAATACACCGATTATGTCGTCGTCCTGTATGCCGGGCAGGTTTGCGAAAGTGGACCCGTCGACGCGGTCATCCACACGCCTCACCATCCCTATACCCAGGCGCTCATTGCGTCGATGCCGCGCGCCGATCTCCAGTCGGACCAGCGACTGCGCACTATTCCCGGCGAACTGCCCGGTGCGACTGATGTTCTTATCGGGTGTCCCTTTGCGCCGCGCTGTGCCTATGCGATGGAGATTTGCACCCGCGTCAATCCGCCGCTGAAAGCGGTCGAGCGCGAGCGACAGGCCGCCTGCCATCTGGAAACGCTTCCCGCGGCGAAGGAAGAAAGCCTATGAGTGAGCCGCTTCTCGAAGTGCGCCAGCTTGTGAAGCAGTTTGACGTTCACGGCGGGAGATCTCTCGGCCCGGGACGAAAAGTAGTGCGCGCAGTCGATGGCGTGAGTTTCAGCATTCAGCCGGGCGAAACGCTGGGCCTGGTCCGGGAGAGCGGATGCGGGAAGTCCACACTTGCTCGTACCATCCTGTACCTTGAGACGCCGGATTCTGGTGACATCCTGTTTCAGGGACAGCCGCTATCGGCGAATCGCGTCCTGGAGCTGCGCCGGCGTGCTCAGATTGTCTTTCAGGATCCGTACTCTTCGCTGCCGCCGCGCATGAAAGCTCGGGACATCATCGCCGATCCGCTTCGCATCCATGGGATTGCAGAAGGAAAACGGCTGGCCGAGCGTGTGGATCAACCCTGCTCGACGTCGGTCTGAGGCCGGCAGACGCCGGAAGGCTGCCGCATGAACTGAGCGGTGGACAGCGTCAGCGCGTTGGGATTGCCCGGGCGCTGGCGGTGCACCCGGCGCTGGTGATCGCGGACGAGTCGGTGTCATCGCTCGATGTCTCCGTACAGGCGCAGATTCTCAATCTGTTCACCGACTTGCAGGAGCGCCATCAGCTTGCGTATTTGTTCGTGTCCCACGATCTGGGCGTGGTCAAGTACATGAGCCACCGCATTGCTGTGATGTATCTGGGGCAGATCGTCGAGTTGACGACGGCCGAGCGGCTGTATGAGCAGCCTCTCAGTCCATATACTCGCGCCCTGCTCTCGGCGATCCCATCCATTCACCGATCCAGGCAGCAGCGGGTGCAACTGCGGGGCGATCCGCCCAATCCTGGAATCCGCCTCCCGGGTGCAAATTCCATCCACGCTGCCCGATCGCCCAGGCGATCTGCAAGCAGGAGCGGCCCGCGCTCAGGAGTGGCTGCCCGGTCATTTTGCCGCCTGTCACTTTGCGCTTGAGTCCGGCGGGCAGACTTCCGTCGCAACTCGCAACCCCTCTCTGGAGATGAAATTGTGAGCATCAATGTCGGTATTGTTGGCCTGGGTTTCATGGGCCGTCGCTATACAGAGTTTCTGAACAAACTGGATGGCGTCCATGTGACGGCGGTCTGCGACATACGCCCTGACGTCGCGAGGGAGTGCGCCGAGATGGTTGGGGCGCAGGCCTTTGCCGAAGCCGAACTCCTGGCCACCTCCCCGAACGTGAATGCTATCTTTGTCTGTACGCCGGAAGATCGGCATGAGTCAGTATCGCTTGCCGCGATTGGCGCGAACAAGGCCGTGATGATTGAGAAGCCGCTCGCGCACTCGCTGAGATCGGCGCAGGCGATTATGGACGCGGCGCAGCAGAAGGGGTGCGCTGGTGATGGTTGGGCACCCTGCTGCGCTTCGAGCCGCGCTGGGCAGCCGCGCGACGTGCCATCGCTGCTGGGGATATTGGCGATGTGCTGAGCATCGCCACGCGTCGAGTCGGCAATGTCCTGGATCAGAACATCCTGCGCGGGCGCACGACGATTCCGCTCTATTATGGTGTCCATGATCTGGACATCGTGCGCTGGTTTGCCGGCGCCGAGGCCAAGACCGTATTCGCCTTGCGGCGATACGGCATGCTGGAGCAGTTGGGCTATCCCATTCACGATCTGTATTACGCCGTTTTCGAGTTTGAAAACAATATCGTTGCGAATGCTGAGTTAGGTTGGCACGTGCCCCCGGCAGCCGTCGGTGCGCCAACGGCCGGCATCACGGTGGTGGGCACGAAGGGCTGCGTCAACATCGATCAGGCTGAGACCGGGTTGAGCGTCTGGACCGACACCGGCAGGAGTGCCGTGCATCCGGTCATTGACGTGACGTTCTGGCCGGAAGTCCACAGTGTGCCGGGCGGCGCATTGGCCAATGAACTCCGCCATTTTGTCCACTGTGCGCAGACCGGCTCGACGCCGATCATCGTCTGCAGGATGCGTATGAGGCGCTGCGTCTGTCGCTGGCCATGGAAACTTCGGCGGAACAGCGTCAGGCGATCTCCTTACACGAGTTTTCGTAACCAGAGAGTGGGGCAATCATGCAGCGAAATGTGGTCATTCTGCCCACCACCCCCGGCGCGACCGATCTGCCATATTCATCGGCGGTGATCGCCAGCGGGCACTTTGTGTTCACCAGCGGCTACGTTGGATTTGACCCGGCGACTGGCGACATGCCCGCCGGGATTGAGGCGCAGACAGCCCAGGCACTGGAAAACCTGAAAGCGGTGCTTGAAGCGGCAGGGAGCGCGCTGGAGCATGTCGTCAAAACGACCGTCTATCTGACGCGTGCCGAAGACTATGCGGGCATGAATGCTGTTTACAAACGGTATTTCCCGACCGAACGTCCGGCGCGGGCAACTCTCGTCGTCCAGTTGGTGCGCCCGGACCTCCTGATCGAGATCGAAATGGTGGCGCTGATGCCTGACGGAGGCGGTACATGACCGGCTCTCCTGCGTATGTGCTGACGCAGATGTTCACCGTCGAGGTAGGCGCTGCGCTCAAGACAGTGAAGCTGGCTATCATTCCGACCGGCTCATGTGAGCAGCACGGACCCAACATGACCATGGAGACGGACGCGGCGATCTGCTACGCCATCGCGGAGCGTCTGAACCAGCAGCTCTATCCGCGCGCAATACTGACGCCGGTCGCGCCCTGGGGTGTTTCTTCGCATCACATGAATTTTCCCGGCACGATTTCGCTCCAGCCGGAGACCTATCTCGCGCTGCTCTGGGACGTTGTGACCAGCCTGAAGGCCCCTACGGGATTCAGTACTTCCTGTTTGTGGAATGGGCATGGCGGCAATATGGACATGCTCAACGTCATCAGTTCAAAATGCGCACCGAATTGCATCTCAACGTCGCGGTGATGTTCTATCTGCATTTAGCATCGGATGTGGTCAGCGGGAGTGACGACCACGCTGTACGGCCATGCCTGCGAGGTCGAAGTATCGGTTGGCTACTATGTCGCGCCGCAGACGGTCAAGGACACGCTTGTCCCAGGCGAGGTGCTGCCTTATGCCCATGCGAACACGGATATCAAGTCGGCCGCGCGCATCGACTACCCCTTCCGATTTGAGGATTTCACCGCCAATGGCGCGCTCGGTGATGCGCGACTGGCGACGATGGAATTTGGTCAGAAGATCGTCGATACGGCGCTCGACCGCACGATGGAATTTCTCAAGACTTTCCTGCCTTCAGAATAAGGACATGGCGTGATGGTGAAACACAAATTCTTCATCGGCGGCGAGTGGGTCGAAAGCCTGGGCGGAGATTGGCTGCCCGTGCGCAGCCCGGCGACTGGCGAGGTTCTGGGCGAAGTTCCGATGGCCACCGCGGCGGATGTCGATCGGGCGGTCGACGCGGCGAATAAGGCGCGGCGAATCATGGCGGAGATGTCCGTCTTTGACCGCGCGCGCATGCTGTTCGCCATTGCCGATATCATCGCCGCCGAACGTGAGACGATTGCCCGTGATCTGGCTCTGGAGCAGGGCAAACCCTACTGGAATGAAGCGCTGGGCGAGATCGACGTTGCGGTAGACATGTGGCGCGACGCAGGGGAGATCATCAAACATCTCAATACCGAAGTTTTGCCTTCGACCGATCCGACCAAGCGCATCTACACCATTCGCCAGCCGCACGGCGTCTGCGGCGTGATCACGCCCTGAATTTCCCGGTGACGATTCCGACCTCGAGTACCGTGTGCGGCGATTGCGGCAGGGAATACCATTGTGTGGAAGCCCTCCGAATACACGCCGCCGTCGGCTATACACGTGGTACGCTGTTGCGAGCGCGCTGATTCTCCCGGCAGGCGTCCTCAACCTGATCATCGGCGATGGCGCCACGGCGGGTCACGCTTTGTCAAGCCATCCGAATGTCCACGCTATCGGGTTGACGGGAAGTCCAGAGACCGGCAACAGGGTTGCCCGCGCTGCCGGCGCCAAACCACTGCTGCTGGAACTGGGCGGCAACGGTCCTACCATGCTGATGGATTTCCCACCGATTTCTTCTTTCAACCCACCGTGATCGATAGGGTCAGCACGGAGATGCTGCTCAACCGTGAAGAGACTTTTGGACCGGTCGCAGCGGTGATGACCTTCTCGGACATGGAAGAAGCGATCGCGCTCACGAATGACAACGATCTTGGCCTGGTTGCCGGCGTATTCACGCGCAGTATCGATAAGGCGATCTACATGGCGGAGCGCATCGAGTCAGGTATCGTCAACGTGAACGAAGTGTGCACCTATTGGCAGCCACACACCCCATTTGGCGGCTTCAGCGGTGGGAAGCGTAGCGGCGTGGGTCGGTTAGGCGGCAAGCATACGATTGAGGCGCTGTCACAGATCAAGACCATCGTACTCGACGTTTACACCCCAAAGCGCTAAACATCCCGCGCATAGAGAGAGCATTACCCATGCGAATCGCCATCGGCGGGATCATGCACGAATCGAATACGTTCAGTCCTGTGCCGACACGACTGGCAGATTTCTCCGTCCAGCGCGGTGGGGAGATCGTCATGTGGTGGGCGAAGGCCCATCATGAGGTCGGAGGGTTTCTTGAAGGTGCTGCACAATTCGGTTTTGAACCAGTCCCACTGCTGATGGCTTCTGCGACGCCGGGCGGGACTGTGTCCGCTGAGGCGTTTGAAGCACTGGCGGCTGAAATGGTTGCGCTGCTGCGTGGAGTAGACAGGGTTGATGGTCTCCTGCTCGCCCTGCACGGAGCTATGGTGTCCGAGAACTACTCGGATGGCGATGGCGAAATTCTCCGTCGGGTGCGTGACGTGATGGGCAGTGAGCTTCCGATTGTGGTGACCCATGACCTGCACGCCAACGTTTCCGAGCAGCTCGTCCGGAACTGCACCGCATTGGTCGTTTACAAGACGTATCCTCATCTCGATCACCGTGAGCGCGGTATCCAGGTTGCGAAGATCGTCGCGCGATCGGCGCGGGGTGAGGTCACACCCGTTCAGGCAATGGTCAAGCCGCCGATGATGATCAATATCGTACGCCAATACACGAGCGCCGAGCCCATCGAGCAGATTATGGACGCGGTGCGTGATGTGGAGAACACAGTCGGCGTCCTGGCGGCAAGTCTGGCTGAAGGCTACCAGTATGCCGATGTCGAAGAGATGGGGCCGTCGTTCGTGGTGGTCACCGATGGCGATCTTAAGCTGGCAACGACCAGGCAGGTCGCCTGGGCGCAGATGCTGTGGACATCCGCGAAGAGCTGGCATTCGATCTCCCAGATGCCGCTCGCGCTGTTGAGCTTGCCCGGCAATCAGAGAGAACGCCGGTGGTACTGGTGGACATGGGCGATAACATCGGCGGCGGATCGGCAGGCGACAGCACTTTCATTCTGCAAGAACTGTTGGCGCAGCATGCGGAAGCATGGGTCATAGTGCTTGCTGATCCGTCTGCTGCGCAGTTCTGTGCCCAGGCGGGAATCGGCGCGACGGTCGCGCTTGATGTGGGAGGAAAGACGGATGATCTGCATGGGCAGCCGGTAAAGATATCCGGGCATGTGAAATGTCTTCATGATGGTCGCTATATTGAGACTCAGCCCCGCCATGGTGGCCAGCGCTACCATGATCAGGGCCTGAGTGCGGTGATCGAAATTCCCGGTTCTGCCCCCGATCTATCATGCTATCTTGTCTTGACGACTCACCGTGAGCCGCCGTTCAGCTTGCAGCAGCTTATCAGCCTCGGAGTTCAACCGCAGCAGCAGCGGATTCTGGTGGTCAAGGCAGCTATCGCTTTCCGCGCCGCTTACGAACCGATTGCCGGGGAAATCATCGAGGTAGATACCGCCGGATTGACGGCCGTCAATCCGGCTCGCTTTGCGTTTCGACACGTACGCGCTGGTGTGCTTCCGCTCTGAGAACCGCTGTGTGTTACGAGCGTCCAGTGCGCGCAATTCCTTGACGTTGTGCCTGACTTTCGATTCACAATCTGGTGAACGCGTGCGGGAGTCGAACCGTATTCTCGCGCCAACGCGGATAGGCGCTCACCCTGCGCACGCCGCAGTCGTATTATGTCATCGCGGGTTGGAGGCAGGCGACAAATCCACTCAAGAGTCATCTGTGTAGCGTGCCGAATTATCTCGTCAAAGCCGGCAAAGCAGCCCATGGCCGAATACCTTCCGGGGACACTGCTCGCTCAAACAGCGCTGATGAACATTTCGTCAGCGCTGTTTTCTTGCGTGGGCTGGTTGGAATCCCATTAGGAGTGAGAACCGCAATCGTTGAGCGACATCTAGCACATCGCCCATTTCAATTGGGATTGGGAATAGGGAAACCCGATAGTCCTGCTAGATCGAAGAGGCGTTCTCCCACCGGTGACACAACAATGCGGCTATCTCTAATGGTGCTTCCGGTCTCTGATCTGGCCCAACGCCCTGCATGCCCACGTCCATACTGTGCGCCTGTCGCGTCAGACAGGTAGCCGGCGAAGAGAGTGAGTGGGATGGTATAGAGGATCGGGCTAAATGGCTCTCCTATCCCTTCCGGGACGACGATACACGGAATGCTGTAGTCCGCAGCCGGACTGTCTGGGCCGATGATAGCGGCGGAAGGTCGTTGAAGCGTGTTCAGAAGCCGAGAGATTTCAATGGCACGGCTCTCGGACTGCGCCCTGCAGGCGCATCAGAAATGTCCCCGTGGTGTCTGGTTCTGCAACGAAATACTGCAGATGGGCCCACTCTTCCAGGTCCTGCACCCAGCAGTGTGTACCAGCGGCTTCCAGGAGTTTGGTTGCTCCAAAAGTTGCAGCGGCGTAGCTCGGGCCGCTGCCGAGAATTTCCCACATTGTTGTAGCTTTCGCCCATGTTTCTGCGAGATTGCGAACGGTGTCATCGACCACGCCAATGACGCGCGGTACGGCCTCGATGGCCTGCTTTAACTGCATTCGCGCCGCATACGCCTGATCCTTGCGTTCGTCGGCCCTTTGACCTCGGCCATCCGGATAGCCAGAAGGTGTAAGGCGACCATCGAGAGCATATAACCGAAAAAGCCTGGCGCAGAGGGAAGTGACGCGCTTTGCATTTGCAGGACTCTTTCGGCTGCCTGCCCAACCGGACTCTCTGGTTTTGCTGGTAAGCGCGATGGTCGTGGCTCGCGGATCCGCGCGCTTCGTACGGCTTCGACCGTGCGTGCGACTGCGCCGGAACTGCTAATTCCAATGACGAGTGTGCCGTTGGCCTGATTTCCCAGCGCAGGGATCGCATAGCGACTGGCGGTCATCGCAGGAAGCGCTTCGACGGGTACGCCGGCGAATATCTCGAACGCCATCTCCACTGAGGCCGCGGCCATCTGAGAGTCACCACATCCGGTGAGAATGATCCTTCGAGTCGCGAAGATCTCGGGTGTGGAGAGAAGCTTGCGAGTCTGGCTCTCAAGCGCATCGAACTGCTGAAGAACGGCCGCGGGTGTTCCCAGCATCTGTTCGCGAACAGGGTTGGTCTGGCGAATGCCTGTCATTGTGATCTGCCTCAATATGCGGTGTACAGGGTGGCGAAATCAGGTTACTTCATGCCGGTCAGGGTGATGCGCGCTGATAGTAGCGCTGCAGCAGGATAAACAGAATCAGGACAGGGCCGATGGCGATGAGTGACCCTGCGAAGACATTGCCGAAGCGAATGCGCTCCGGTTGAAAAGGGCGGCGATGCCGATCTGGACGAGCTGGCGTCCGGGGTCGGTCATGATCACCAGGGGCCAAAGGAACGAATCCCAGATGTACATGAATGTGACGATCCACACCGTCACCATGGTTGGAGTGATATTAGGAAGCACTACATGGCGGAACAGGTGCCACACATTGGCGCCATCCATCAATGCGGCCTCATCGAGCTCATAGGGGATTTCTGCATCGCCTGGCGCATCAGGAAAACGGCAACGGGGCTGGCGATCCAGGCAACATCAAGCCCCAGAAGTTGTTGAGCATCCGCATCGACTTGTTGATGAGAAACAGCGGCACAACCAGAGCTTCAAAGGGCACAAACATCGTCGCCAGAATGGCGAAGAAAATCAGATTGCGTCCAGCGAATCGCATTCTTGCCAGAGGGAATGCTGCCACTGCAGCGACAATGACCGTCAAGGTCGATTGAACGACTCCCGACGAACAAGGTGTTGGCCAACTGCTGCAGGAAATTGGGTCGTGCGAACATCTCTTGGATGTTGTCCAACGTCGGTTCATGAGGAAGAAAGGTGTAAATCGACAACTGCCCGCTGTAGCGAAACATCTCCTGGTCGGGACGAAATGCGAAACGAACGCCAGCATGAGCGGAAAGAGGAAGATGCCCGTAACGACAAGTCGGAGCATATCGCCAATGAACGAGCCTGCTCGTGTCATGCTAATACTCCCATTCCGTTCGCGAGATGCGAAGTTCGATGATGGTCACCACAATGAGGATGACGAGCACGATGAGCGACATGGCATTCGCGGCGCCCCAATCGAAGAAACGAAAGGCGGTTTCGTAAATGCGATAGGCCAGCACATTGGTTGCGCCCTGTGGCCCCCGCGTGTGACGACGAAAATCGGGGCGAAGAGCTGAAATGATGCCGACGTGACAAAAATCAGCGCGAACTGGATCGTGCGGCGCAGCAAAGGAATCTGGATGCGGCGAAGGATTTGCCAGCGGTTCGCGCCATCCATCTGCGCGGCTTCCAGAATCTGGGTTGGAATGCCCTGCAAACCCGCCAGGAAGACGAGCATCACGAAACCCGCATCCCGCCACACCGAAAGCAGAATGACGACGAGCTGAGCCGACCGAGGTTCCAGCAACCAGCTCACCTTATCGATGTTGAAGACGCTGAGAATAGCGTTGATGATGCCAATCTCTCGGTCGAAGAGGAAGCTGAAGACCAACCCCACGACGACCATGGGTGTGACGGTGGGGAGAAAGAGGCTGGAGCGGACAAAATTGTTGATGCGGTTCGTATCCATCACGAACAGCGCGATCAACAGGCCGAGCATCAACTGAAGTGGAACTTTGATGATGACAAACAGGAACGTGAGTTGAAGCGACTGAGTGAAACTTGGGTCGCCAAATATCCGCGTGTAGTTGTCCAGGCCAATGAAGCGGACGGGCTGCCCGGCAAGATTGTAGGCCTGGGTGCTGTTGAAAAGAGCCGCGACCATTGGGGCGTATTTGTAGGTCGCAATGAGAAGCAGTGGGACCGCCAGGAAATAGACCGCATTCGTCATCGACCGGTTAGGCAGCCTGAGACGTGATCGTGAACTGCTGCGTGATAATCCCGATCGAAGGAGATGGGCTAGCCATTAGACCATTCCAGTCCGCCTGGACGGGGCCAGGACGAACCGGCCCCGTCAGATATATTCCTTGATATCCGTGGGAGTATACTCTGCGGCATACTCCCACCCGTGATGAAAACCGTGATCAGCTACCGACCAACTCGGCGTATTTTGCGAGTTGCGCATCAATGGCCTGTGCAGCGGCATTGACCGTATCTTCAACGGGAGCGCCGGTCGCAACATCCGCCAACAGTGTTTCATAGATGGCGTCGTATTCGGAGTATCCCGGGGTGAGCGGGCGCGGCACCGCCCATTGGCGGATCGTATCAATGAACAGCTTGAGCGGCGGTTCGGCAAATGCGGGGAAGCGCTCCAGGACGGAGGCACGCTGCGGAATAACCCCTGATCGCTCGCCATCGGTAAAGACCCGTCCGGCGATGTAAGGTAGGCGACCAGCGCGGCGGCCTCGTCGATACTGTCGGAGAAGGCGGAAACCCCGATATGGAATGAGTCGGTGTGGACGATCGGTGTTTTTGTGATATGGCACCGGCATCACGCCAATCTCGATGTTAGGGTTCTGTTCTTTGACCACATTGACATAGACCGGCGTCGTCAGCCAGAACGCGACCTGCTCGTTGTAGAAGAAGTCGGGCGTCTCACTGGATGGGATCAGCTCATCAGTGACGTAGGATCCTGGAGGAACTGGAATGCTTCCATAGCTTCAGGCGTGTTGATGTAGCCGCTGGCCATGAGCCCATCTTCGCTGACGGCCATGAAGGTGGGCGATCCGGCTTCGCCGTTGCTACGGATGAGCATTTCCCCTGTATAGGTTCCGGCGCCAAGACGTCCGCCTTGCCCAAGGAAGAAAGCCCAGAACCGATCATCGCCGCGGCTCTCGCGCTCCTTCGCCTGAAGTTCGGCGAAGATCGCTTTTGCTCCGGCCAGGTCCAGGCATCCTCGAGGGTCTGTGGAACCTGAATGTTGTACTTCTCGACCAGCGCCTTGTTATAGATGACAGCCTGCGAGCTTTCATTCGTCGCTGGGCCGTAAAATTCGCCGCGATAGAAAGAGCCGCCGGTCGTACCCGGAAGGAAATCATCCATGTCGGCCTGTGTGAAGGCGCTCCCGACGGGTGCGATGATTCCATTCACAGCGTAATTGAGGACGGCAGGGCCATCCACGATCATCAGATCAGGCGGGTTGTCAAGAAAGGGGTAGAGCGAATCGTACGATCCCAGTCGCTGAATGGAACCGTCTGAACTTCGATGGCCGTGCCAGTTTCTGCTGAATAGAGATCGAAGAGCTTCTGACTTGCATTCAACAGCGGGTCGAAAGCGACCCAGAGCGCGGTCAGCGATGCGCCCTGGCGACGATAGAGACTCTTGAACATGGGAGAGAGAGACGGCATCGTAGCAAGTGCCAGCGATGAGCCTCCCGCCATTTTCAGGAAATCCCGTCTGCTCAGTGTCTTTTTCATGTTCGACTCCTAGAGATGACTGGAAGAATACGGATTTGGTGCCCGGAAAGATGCCAACAGGCATCTGCCTCCCTGAACCGAACCTTCAGTTGGCGAACGTGTTGAGGTCTTGCAGCTTCGGTGATTACATCTGGGAACACGTCCAGCGCTGCGCCTTTATAACTAAGCCCTTCAATCCCCCAGCCCGAGAGCGCAAGGCGCGCTGCGCTCACACCGATTGACAGGGCATGCGGCCACGTAGCGCCTCTGGTGCGATCGGCGACGAGGGCGCCTGCGAAAGCATCCCCAGCACCAGTCGTCTCAATCACCTTCACCGCCGGGTCGTAGGCGTGCCATGCCCCTCCCTCTTTGGGCAGAACGACTGCGCCATCGCGGGTCGAGCAGCCACAACATCCACGCCAAAGCGCTCAGATCTGTCCAGCGACCTGTAATGGATCGTCTCCGAGCTGCCGCAGCTGAACTCGGCTTGGAATGAGCACGGTTGCCCATCGACAGCAGTCCTCGATGTACTTCCAACTCGATTGAGCAATGGCGAGCTGATCGGGGTCTATTCCGCGAACCTGTTCCGACCTGACTCGTATCGGGCGGGGAGCAGAGTTGGAGCACAGAGAAGCACCCGTCAAATTCACTGAGGTCATCACGATCAAAGAGCAGGCCGCTGTCATGTGGAGCTCTGGCATTGGAGAAATTTCGGCTTCATCCGGTGCGACTGCTACCGGAACGATGCGACGCCCTTGCGGCGAATCCAGAATCCAGAGTCGTGGAGGGGATACGCCCCGAACTGAACGTGAAATGTCGATCCCGTTTCGGAGCAGGAGCGCGCAGATGTCGGCGTTCTCCTCCGATGGCAATTCGCTGAGCAGCGATACATAGACGTCTGCCAGTCGGGCCGCTGCCAGCGCCGAGTATATTCCCGGTCCGCCCGGTTGATTGAACCTCGCCCCTCCTCAACACGGACGAGATGATCGGGCGAGAGGCGCCTCCGACAATTCCCAGATGCTTCATGGAATTCCTGTTCATCAAACGGCTGAGATGATCAAGCGCGCTGGAAAATGTCCTATTGTATAGTTTATAATACAATATAGCCTGGGTTGTCAATGATCTGGTTGACCGATGGTTCACTCCACGCTGAGCCGCGCCCTGCGTTATCAGGTCCATAACCTGCAAACTGGGACTGCTGGACCTACGACTTGCCGGCGATCACCCAATAAGGAGATCGAGAAAGGCATCAAAATCCGCGTCGTAAGCTGCACGATCATGGGTAGGTGCGCCCAGCGGAAATTGTTGCGGACATCGGTGACCGTTTGTCCTCGAGTAAGCTCGCCGACGGTTTCAATGTCGCGGTGGTTTCGATCGTCTGAATGATGGATGGATTAATGGCGGTCGCAATGGCCAGCAGGTCGATCAGGACGCAGTATTGCAGGAACCCGCGGTCTTCGACGAACTTCATCAGGTCGAGCAGGAATCAGGCTTCTTTGCGCGGTGAGGCGCTGAGTATCGCGTAATCCTTCTCACGAAGGCACATACGCTCATGGGTGGCGACGTCCAGCCCGACAGCAGTAATGGGGATGCCGGAGTGGAAGACATGTTTTGCCGCCTCTGGATCCACGAATACATTCCACTCACTGGCGGGATTATCGCCCGTTGCATTCGTCGTGGCGAATTTGTTGAAGCCGAACGCACCGCCAAGCATGATGAGCCCATTGGTTTTATGAGCAATGGACGGATCTTTCATCAGCGCCAGCGCAACGTTGGTGAGAGGGCCTGTCGCTACCAGGGTAATGTCATTCGGGTAGCGGTTGATCACTTCGACAATCACATCGGGCGCAAAACGCGGATCGGGTTGGCGACCCGAAAGGGGTAACCCCGTGTTGCCAAGGCCATCGTCGCCGTGCGAAAACGGGTCGCGCGGGAAGGGACGGATGAGCGGCGTCTGCATGCCTCGCGCCACGGGTATATCCGGAGCCTGTATCAGGTCGAGCACCTTCAGTGCGTTGGCGCAGGTCAGATCAGCCGTCAGATTTCCGTGACCGCAGTGAACGCTTCAACCTTTAGCGCCCCGGATTGAAGAGCCAGGATCATCGCAATGGCATCGTCTATTCCAGGATCGCAGTCCATCAGTATGCGTTTCATGGGAACTCCTCTAGCCAATGAAGCTCAAGTCTTTGATTTGAGGCTGATGACAAAGGGCGCATCCGCGGTGGCGCCAGAGTCCGGGTTGCTGCTCAGGTTGAAGCGAACTCGATCGCCGAGCCAGGTGGTCATCGAGTACTCAAGGGGTACTCCATCTTCAAGATAGAGCACCGCTGTGAGCAGCACCATCGGCGTATCGACAAAAGTTCGCAGTAGTGTTGCATCTTTTTCGGTCGCACGCACCACCTCGAGACCAATCTCCGAACGGACAGGGACAAGACCATATCGCTGCGCAAGAGTCATGGAGAGTGAGTTCTCGATCAGCGGTTGCTCGGTGATCCCAGGACAGAGACGCTCGGAGAACCAGGAACGATCGATCGCTGTCGGTTGCCCATTAATCAGGAGGAGCCTCTTCAAATAGGCAACCGGGTCACTACTGCCCATTCGGAGGTGCTGCATAACCCAATCAAACGGCTCCAGGAAAGTCTCTGCTGCCAATACCTGCGATGAGAGCGCAAAACCCTGTCGCCTCAATTTGCCTGAGAACGAGGTGGGCAGGCTCAAGTCGTGAATGAGAGGCATGGGACGCTGGCTGACAAACGTGCCACTTCCTCGTTGGCGCACAAGCACGCCATCCTTCACGAGTTCGGCAAGCGCCTGTCGCATGGTGACACGGCTGACTTCGTAGTGTTTGGCCAGCTCTTCCTCAGGAGGGATCTGATCGCCGGTCTTCCACTCGTTATTCAGGATTCGGTCATGTAAATCAACGGCAATCTGATAATAGGCGGGTACCGGGGATTCCCGGTTAATAGGCTTCATCACTACAACCGTTCGCTAGAAAAACCATTCTGCTCATTATAGTACGCCCAACTCATCGAGAGAGTCCGCCTTGAACGTATGCGCCGGATCGCGAAACCCTTGACTCCTGCCAAGAATTTGTTTTATTGTATTAAAGATAGGACAATTAGACAAGACCTCAATCCGCAAGGTCGGGTCGCCCATAGTCGAGTGTTCATCGATGGTGTTCGCGCAGAGCTTCTACCAAGGAGTTTCAGATGATCGGCAATCGACGGATTTCGCTCTTACTTCCTGTAATTGTTCTCCTTTTCGCTTTGAGTGTGCCTGCCTTCGCTCAGGATGGAATCACACTGGTGGTCTTTGGACCCAGTACGTGGGATACGTTCGCGCCAGGCGCAGGTGAAGAAATCGTCAACCAGGTCACGCAGGAGCTGGACGCTGCGTTCATGGCGGAACACCCGGAAGTCACCAGCATCCAGCACGACGCGCGGGGCACCGTAGCAGATGGTCTGTCTCGTCTGATGAATGCACAGCTTGCCGGGGATCAGGTCGATCTGATCATGTGCGCTGCAAACCCGGTGAACACCTCCTACGTGTCGCGCGGGCTGCTTCTGCCCCTGGATGAGCTGGTGCCGGTGGTACAGGACCGACTGATCGAAGGCGCGCTCGAACCCTTCACGCTTAGCGATCAAGTGTGGGGCATTCCCATTTCCGGTGTTTCCACCACCAATTTCTTTTACAACAAAACGCTGTTCGACGAACTCGGCCTTGCAGCGCCTACTACATACGACGAGATTCTGGCCGCCGCCGCCGCGCTTGATGCCGCCGGTGTCACTCCCGTGCTGCATCAAGGCAAGAATCCCTGGATGTGGCCGATCTGGTACATGAGCACGCTGGCCGAAACAACCGAAAATCAGCAGCTTGAGAAAACCATCAGCAACCTTCGCGGCGAGACGAGCTTCACTGACGCCGAAGATGTTGCCGCGATGGCGCTCGTGCGCAAGTTTGTGGATGATGGCATTCTTGACCCTGCCTCGCTCGATCTCGACGAAGAGGGGATGCGCGCGGCATTCATCAGCGGACAATCCGGCATGTATTTCGGCGCAAGCTGGGACTTCCCCATTCTCCGCACCAATGTCACCGAGTTCGAACTCGGCGTCTTCCGCTTCCCGGACTTCGTAGATTATCCAGGTGCGCCGCAGACCTACGGCGGCGTGGAGGTTGGGCTGTGCCTCTCCAACACCGTGTCGGAGGCCAACCGCCAGGCGGCGCTGGACTACATCGAGTTTGCCAGCCGTCCCGAATATGTCTCGCTGACCCTGGGACCGCTTGATCCGATTGCGACCTCGCATGTGGACGTGGTTGCCTCGGATGATCCGATTGCGCAACAATTCCGTGCCGAGTTCCTGCCGACCGGCAAGTTCCTCGACTGGGTCTGGCCGCGTGAACTGTCCGATACCATTCAGCGTGAGATTCAACGGGTGGTCGGTGGAACGGCAACGCCGGAAGAAGCCATGCAGACGATTCAGGACAAGTTCGACGAAATGGTCGCTCAAGGTTACGTATATCCGTTCTAGATCTGCGCGGCAGGGTGCACTACGCTCCTGAGTGTGCACCCTGTCGCATTGAATCTGTACCCATCCCTGTAGGCTCGGTCTTCTAGAAGCGCTCGATGAATGCAACCGCGAGAACAAGCGACAGGACTTTGAACGCAACGGCTGAACAAACTCTGATCCGGTCTCGACGGGCAGCGAAGCGCGCTGACGCTGTTGCAGGGTATCTCCTCCCTTACGCCCGCGCTGGTTCTGCTGTTTTTGTTCGTGCTGCTGCCAATTGGTTACGGCTTCTTCGTCAGCCTGCACGAATTTGATGGCTTCGGTCCAATGAAGTGGATTGGGCTGGAGAACTACTCGATTATCCTGTCACGGGACATGGTCTTTCGGCAGGCCCTGCTGAATACAGTCCTCTTTGCCGTCGGAGTCGTGATTGGCAAGAATGTCATCGGGCTCGCGCTTGCCTTTCTCGTAAATCAGCCCCTTAAAGGGATGACCGTTTTTCGCACCGCATTTTTCCTGCCTGTGACGATGAATGTGCTGGTCATCGGCTCGTTCTGGACGTTCTTCCTCAGTTCAAGCAATGGCCTCCTGGCCGAAACCCTTCGTGCATTGGGATTGGAGGCTCTGGCCATCGGTTGGCTGAGCGACGAGCGGTTCGCACTTCTCGCGGTCATCGGTGTTGAAATCTGGCGCTGGGTGGGGCTGCACATGCTCATCTACCTGGCTGGTCTGCAGGATATTCCCGAAGAACTCTATGAAGTCGCCCGGCTGGACGGGGCGTCAGGCTGGACTCTGCTCACGAAGATCACGATCCCGATGATCAGACCGATCATCTTTGTCAGCACCCTGCTTGCGCTGATGGGAGCCTTTGTTCGCAATTTCGACCTTGTCTGGGTGCTCACACGGGGCGGGCCTGGGACTGCCTCAGAAGTGGTTCTAACCCGGGTTTACAACGAGGCTTTTCAGTTTGGCCGCCTGGGACGCGCCTCTGCCATGGGCTACATCCTGTTTGCTATTGTGGCGGTGATCGCCTTCGTTTATGTGCGACAGGCGCGCAGTGGACGAGTGGACTACTAGACCTGGGCTGAGCGTATTCCAGCCCAGGGTGAGCAATGAAAATGCAGGAGCTAGGCTCGTAGGGAAGGGTAACGCGGATGTTGGGAATGAGTCCGGGCACGACGAGGCTGAAGCTGACCCTGGCCTATGCGGGATTGGCCGTGATTGCGTTTCAGGCTCTGTTCCCCATTGTCTGGATGCTGAGCAATTCTCTGAAGACCACTCAGGGGTTCTATACCAACATCTGGGGGGCGCCGACTACCCTGGAGGTCAGCAACTACCTGGATGCCTGGACCGAAGGCAAGATCGGTCTGTTTCTCGGCAACAGCGTCTTCGTCATCGTCGTGGGGCTTATCGTGCTTCTCGTGACGTCGTGCCTGGCTGCCTACGCACTGGCCCGGCTCAAGTTTCCGGGCCGTGATGTCATCTTCTGGCTCATTCTGGCGACGATGATGGTTCCTCCCGATGTATTGGTTATCCCGTTGTTCCTGGTCGTAAAGGAACTGGGAATTCTGAATACCCGCTATGCCCTGAGTCTCATCTACGCTGCGGGCGGCCTGGGGATTTCAACGTTCCTTCTGCGGGGCTACTTCATGGCGATCCCGGAAGAACTCGTCAGCGCTGCTGTGATTGACGGCGCAAGCCGACTTCAGGTGTTCTGGCGGATCATCTTGCCGCTGGCGCGCCCGGGACTGGTGACCGTGATCATCCTTCAGGCGATGGGGATGTGGAACGATCTCTATCTGGCGTTTGTGTTTATCCGGCGCGAGGAGATGGCGACGGTTCCGCTGGGACTACTCGGCTTCTTTCGGCAGCATACGGTGATCTGGCCTAAATTCTTTGCCGGACTCATGCTGGTGACGGTGCCCATTCTGGTGATCTACATCCTGGGCCAGAAGCAGTTTGTGCGGGGGATGACAGCTACAGGCATCAAGGGATGACGTCAATGGGACTGGACTACGTAATTATCTCAAACATCATAACCGACGATGTAGTTCTGGCAGATGGTACAGAGCATCAGGCGCTGCTCGGAGGCGCCGGCACTTATGCCGTCTCCGGAGCACGGATCTGGGCCGATCGCGTAGGCATTGTCAGTGGTGTGGGCCAGGATTTCGACGCACTATATGGTGCGTGGTTCGCACGCAACGGCATTGACTGTGCCGGACTGACGGTGCGGGACCTCCATACGCCGCATTCCTGGGTCCGCTATGCGGCCGATGGAGAACGCACAGAAACCCCGCAGTTCGGGAGTGAGCACTTCCGGCAGATGGAGCCCTGGCCGATTCACATGCCGGTGGAATACTGGCGGGCTCGGGGCATCTACGTTTTTCGTGACGCGACGAGAGCGTACTGGCAGGAGCTGTTTCTCCTTCGTCCCGCCACGTCTGGCGTACTGATGTGGGAGATCGCCGCCAGTGCCGCGCATCAGACGAGTTGGAACGATGTCGCGTGGATACTGCCCCAGGTGGATCTGTTTTCGCTCAATCTGACCGAAGGGCGTATGCTCACCGGACTGGATGAACCTGACGCCATTGTGGACCGGCTGTTGAACGCAGGGGCAGGAGTGGTTGCGCTTCGTCAGGGGGCACGAGGAGCGTTAGTCGCGGACGAGCATCGGCGATTGCGCATTCCGGCCTGCCCGGTGACTGTGGTTGACGTGACGGGAGGAGGAAATGCCTTCTGCGGAGGCTTCCTGGCCGGATACTGCGAATCCGCCGCCGATCTGCACACAGCAGGGTTCTATGGCAGCGTAAGCGCATCGTTTGTGATTGAGCAGTACGGACAGCCTCCCGATCTGAGGGATGTACGGGAGTCGGCCAGAGCACGCGTCCATGCACTCCAAAGTAATGCCTTGTGATAAACAGTTCTTCGTATTTTCCTGCCTGGAAGGAACGGCACGATGTTAAGAACCTATGACCTGAACACAGAGCGAAACGGGCTCTACGATATCACCGAGCAAGTGAAACAGACCATCGAAGCGAGCGGGGTCGAGGAGGGACTCGCCGTCGTCTTTATTCCCCATACGACCGCCGGCGTGACGATCTACTCGTGGCCCGACCCGCTTGGCTTCGAAGACGTCGATGAAGAGGTGTCCCGGCTGGTGCCAACCCGAATCAATTTCAAGCACCAGCACGACACCCCACAGGACGCCGCCGGGCATGTCAAATCGTCGCTGATCGGGGTATCCCTGACAGTGATCATCTCAGACGGAAAACTGCTGGTCGGTCATTCGCAGAATGTGTACTTCTTCGAGTTTGATGGACCTCGTCAGCGCAAGTTCCATGTCAAAGTCGTCGCCGGGTAGTGCAGCGGGTTAGCGTGGTCGGATAGGCCATTTCGGCAGGAGGAGTTGAAGATGGACGAGGCGAATAGAAAGCTGCTTGACCGCTATGAGTATGCCAGGAATGTCCCCCTGCGTGGACTTGAAATCAACGGACGCCCCGCTCTGACCGGTATCGACCCGAGTCAGATCGGCGATTACGTCATCCTGACGGTCCGGGACCCCCCTGTGCAGCTACGACGATGATCCCGCAGCCCAGATCGCTGGATTGATGCAGGACAGTCATCTCGTCGCTCAGACAGGCATGTTCACGACCTACACCGGGATGTACCAGGGCGCCAGGATCAGCGTGGTCAGTGGTGGCAGCGGCTCGCCGGAAGCGGAACTGGTCCTGTTCGAGTTCATGGAGCACACCAATGCCAACACCTACATCCGCATCGGTGGTTCGGGTGGGATGAACGCCAAGGTGAGGCCGGGCGATGTGGTGATCGCTCGCGGTGTCGTGCGCGACGAAGGAATGACGCGGGATTACATCGCCGCCAGTTACCCTGCCGCCAGCAGCTATGAAGTGGTCATGGCACTGACTCAGGCGGCCATCCAGGCGGATGTCCCCTTCCATGTCGGCATCACCCGTTCAGCCGACAGTGATATTGTCGGTGGCGGGCGTCCGTCTGTCGGCGGATACATGCAGCAGCGCCATACCGAAATCGTGGATTACTACTCGAAAGCTGGGGTTTTGAATGGCGACCGCGAGTCGGCTGCCGTGGTGACCCTGGCACTGCTGTTCGGCAAGCGCGGTGGCTCGATCTGCTCGGTGGCCGATAACCTGGTGACAGGCGAGAAGTTCGAAGCTGGCGCGGGACACAACAACGCTATTCGCGTAGGACTACAGGGGCTGGCAATTCTCCATGAAATGGATAACGAGAAGCAGCGGGCCGGTCAGGCTTACTGGACGCCGTCACTGCGACCGCCGGCGCCATAGGAGCAAATACGAATGATTACCGTTGGCGGGGCTGCCGCTGTACGAGACACCATTCACCGGGTCGAACGGCTTCCCGCGCGGGGAGAAACGATCGCGATTTCAGCTCCACGGGAAGTTGGCCCTACCTACAATGGCGGTTCGGCTCCCAACATCGCCTGTTCCTTGGCGCAGCTGGGAGAGCAAGTGGAGCTGATCTACCCGGTGGGGAAGACTTCACGGGCTCGGAGGCAGAACAGGCATGGCGCGAGGCAGGGATCAAGCTGGATGGCATCGTCACGGTACCCGGAGCGAAAAGCGGTTACGCCTACCTGTTTTTCGAAGAGAGTGGGGAGGCCATGTGCTTCGCCTATCCAGGCGCGGCGGCGGTCGCACCGCCGCCGCTCTTCAATCCGCATGACTTCGTTGTCGTCGCACCCGTTTTCGGCGGGTTCACGCAACCCCTGTTACAGACGGCTCTGGAGAGAAAACTGCGTGTCGTCGTCAGCGGTATTGTCGCAGCGGGTTTGGTGCCGTACCTACCTTATCTCTACGCGCTGGTGATTAACTCGGGTGAGGCAAATACTCTATGCGAGCAACTGGGCAAATCAAGCTATGACGGGCTGGCCGCCGAGTTCCCCCATCTGCTGCTCTACATCACAAAAGGGAGTCAGGGAAGCTGCGTCTATTTCAATGGCAGACGCGAACAAGTTGCGCCGGTTCAGGCAGCGGTTTTCATCGATCCAACAGGGGCAGGTGACAGTTATACAGCCGGCGTTGTTGCCGCGTTGCTGCGGGATCTTGATCCGGTTACGGCGGGGATAGTGGGAGCCACAAATGCCAGTTATGTCGTAGAGGCGTTTGGCGCACAAACAAATCTGCCGACATGGCCCCAGGTTGTGGCGCGAGCTCGGCAAATGGGTATTGAGCGATTAGGCACAGACGGGAGCGATAGGCATGCATAATGCCCTTTCGGTTGAGGAACGTGTGATTGGTGCACTGGCAGGGTTGGCCATAGGCGACTCGATGGGAATGCCCACATCGTTCTACACACCAGAGCAAATCAGATACGAATTCGGCAAGGTGGACTCCTTTCATCCGCCGGCCTTGGCACATCAGTATCACAGCGGACTTCGGGCCGGCGACGTGACGGACGATACCGAGCAGTCCCTGGCTCTGATTCGTTCCTTCCATCGTCATCGGCGCGTGGACCCATACGACATTGCCCAGGAGCTCCTGGCGTGGTCACGACGCGTGGAAGGCAAGTATGTGAGTCCGCTCGGACCCAGTACAAGGCGAGCGCTCGAAGAGATCGCAAACGGTACACCGGTTCAGGAAGCAGGACGTACTGGGGATACGAATGGCGCCGCTATGCGCATTACGCCGCTCGGCATCGTGCATGGTCTGCGCGGCTCGAATATTGAAGAGCTGGTGAGCGACGTTGAATTGGCCTGCCTGCCGACTCATGGTACGGACATCGCCATTTCATCCGCAGCAGCCGTGGCATGGGCAGTTGCAGTGTGTATTCAGGGGGCTACCGACACCACACAAGTGATTCGCGCTGCCAGCGAAGCCGCGGTGTTGGGGCGTGAGCGAGGCGTGAAGGTGGTCTCGCCTTCTGTTTCCAGGCGGTTGGCCTGGTTGATCGACTCGTTGTCGAGCAACGGCAGTCACGAGAGTCGTGCTCAGGAGATATACGATTTCATTGGTGCGGGAATGGCATCTGCAGAGACTGTCCCTGCCGCGCTGGGTCTGTTCTATATCGCGGAGGGTGACCCTCGCGAAGCAATTTTGCTCGCGACCAATATGGGGGGGGATTGCGATACAACAGCGGCGATTGCGGGCGCCGTGGCCGGCGCGTTCGCGGGGCAAAGGGCAATCCCTGAGAATTGGATCGCAACTATCGAGCAGGTCAACAATCTCGACCTCAGCGGAGTCGCCGCCGAATTGATAGCGACCGCTCACGCCTGGCATGCCGCAACGTAATCGCTCAACGAAGACATAACGGAGGGAAAGATGGACCGGAATCAAATACGCCAGAGCGTTTGGACCGAACTCATTAAGGTTGCCAAGCCGGATAGTCGATTTCATCTCGATTTCAACGATTTCATCCCTGACTTCGAAGGAAGTGAGCATGCCGTTGCCAACCTGATGGCCCTGCCAGAATATCAGTCAAGCAAGGTGTTGTTTGTGACGCCTGACAATTGCCTCGACCTGATGCGCGCGGAGAACGTTCGTCAGGGAAAAGTTCAGATGGTGACCACCTACGGCATCAAACGCGGATTTATCGAGATCAAGCCCGAGTACGTGCCAGAAGGCATCGAAGACTTCGCCATGCTGCTGGATGCCATGGAACGCGTAGGGAAACCAATAACGCTGCGAGAGATTTCCAGCAAGTACCGATTTGATTTGCTGATTACCGGCGCCTCAGCGATCAACCTGAGCGGCACTCGCTTCGGTAAGGGACATGGCTATTTCGACATGGAATGGGCTATGTTGAACGATATTGGCGTGGTCACTCGGGATACCCCGATCGTTGGTGTGATACACGACGTACAGCTGATGGATCTGGATTTGCCCGCAAGCCCGCACGACGTGGTTTGTGACATTATCGTGACTCCCACGCGCACGATTCGCGTTCCGAACGTAGCCAAGCCTGCAGCGGGCGTCATCTGGGAAAGCGTCACCGCCGAGACGATGGCAGCAATGCCAGTTCTCTACGAGCTCAAGGAGATCCTGTCAGGTTCGTCACTGGGCTGAACGATGGCCGCGACGGTGGCACTTCAGAATCTTTTCACTGATGATCGACTAAAGTCCTGGGTACTTCTCCCATGATCGCAGCACCCGCTGGCATGGAACTTGTCCACGCTGGGTTGGAACGCAGACAGGCGCTGTGCCCGACCATCTATAGTGACTGAAAGTTCGCTCCTTCAGATATACGAGCTGTGTTTTGCCGAATAGCCGCTGTGCCACACCGATCAGCGCCGGATAGCGCTTGCCATGTTCATCCTCGATGAACCTGCCTCGTGTGTTCAGTCCCGATCCGCTTCGCCATCCCAGGCGGAGGGAGCATCCGCTCGTAGTTGCTCCACGTGAGCGGCGTGGTGATGAAGCACGGCTCAGCGACAATTCCTTCTGCGCGGTGGTAGTTGTAGATCGACCGGGTGGATACGCCGAGCCGCTGCGCCAGCCACGCCTGCGGATACTGGCCCTGGTCGGCGGCGGATGAACTCCCGCTCCAGCGCCTGACGGTACGTCTTCGGGCTGCGGAGTTCGTCTAGGTCGACAGGATCGCCTGCTGTCGGCTGTACACCCAACCACGCCCGCAGCTCGTCGATGGATGGCATGCGGTACCGCACGGCCGGTCGATGAGCGGGATTTGGACTTCGTGTTGGTTCCTGCTGAGGAACAAAGCATCTTTTTGCTTTGTTTTCAGGCCCTTGAATCGGTTGAAATCCAGACGGGTGTGCTGAAAAGGCCGGCGCGCTGCCATCAAGGCTCAGGTGCAGCGCCTTGCGCAGCGAGTAGTCGCCGACGACTCCCTTCAGCAGTTCCAGCGCTTCCGATCGCGTGAAGGTGCTTCCAGGCGCGACGCCGAGCATCCGCAGCCCCTTCGTAGACGCGCAAGAAAGCCGCACCGTCGGGCCTCTGGAGCAGCGCCTCGCGGATGCTGTTGTCGAGCGGCTGGTCACCGTCATCAGGGTCTGTAGGTTTCGGGTGCTCGCGCCGTGGCGGACGACGGTAGGCACTGGCGATGGTGCGCTCCGCTTCGCGCAGGCGCCGGTCAAGCCGTTCGCACGCAGCGCCGGACCTGGCGGGTTGCTCAGCGTGGGTCTGCGCCAGACAGCGCAGCGTCCAGCCCTGGCTGATCCCCTTGTCGCGTAGCTGGCAGGCGATCCGGAACAGCGTGTTGTTCCGCTGACCGGTGCGCGCCGCTTCCCGTCGGTACTTCTGCACGACCGCCGCTTCCTTGATCTCGTGTGCGTGCGCGAGGCTCTTGTCCCCCGAGGATGGGTCGAGGTCGTCCGTCGCGCCCAGGAAGTCGAGGACTGCTGTTAGCAGCTCAGGTGTGATGATGAGAACAGGCGCATCGTTTACGACGGTCCAGCAGCGCCCGGCGATGACCGATCCAGGGCCGACGACGTAGCCGCCTTCGCCCTTCAGGTCGCCGCCACGGAACTTGCGCGATGCGACCGGAAAGTCGACGTGGAAGTACAGGTGTGGTGTGCCGCGCATTCCGGAGCGGATGGTGAACGTCTCCGCGAGGTCGGGAAAGCGCTGGCGGAACTGCTCGGCAACGACTTCGTCGTCAAAGTCCAGCACGATGAGCTGCGATAGCCTGCCGCAGACGATCCCATAGGCGCTGTGTTTGCCGCTCTCGAACCAGTGACGTAACTCAGCATTCGACGGCATGCGCTCACGATAACGCGACCAGGCAGCGGCGGGCGTCTTGCCGCGCGCCGGGTCGTCGCCGCCGATCAGCGGGATCACCGACCAGCCGCGCTCGACGCACTGCAGCGCAGCCGAGTACGCCGGGTGCGTCATGAACGCATCCGATGGCGGCGTATGGCAGTGGCCGGCAACAAGGCGCAGTGCACCGACCGTCGCGTCAGGTGTGAACGCGCGGGAAACCACAACCCCTCCAGGCAGCACGAAACTGAAGTCAGGCGAGTTGAGCGAGACGACAAGGGCTTATGCAGTTGCAGGCGGGAGGGGGCTGTGGTACAGTGTGAGGGTCCAGTTCACGCTATACCACAGTCCCCCGCCCATCTGCGTGTCATGCAGTGGGCTTTTTCTTTGCTGGTGGCGGTCTGATCCAAGTGTTCATGGCAAATCTCCGAAAATGTTTGCCCGGGCAAACATTTTCCTGAGTCTCAAGAACCGTTCTGTCTCAGCACAAACTTGTTACATGGCTTGAAGACGTGCGCGGGCGATGGCGGATCCCCTTCCTGACGGAACAGTGCTCGCGCAAAATCCTGCGGAGATGTTGACTATCTTCGGGCTGCTTTGGCGAACTTCAGGGCGGCTTACGACATCCTCTCGGCCATGTCATCGACGTCTTCTCCAACTCCATCTCCGTCGCAAAGATCCTTCACCTGTTTACTGGTCAGGTTGAAGTCGATGATCTGCCGCACGATCTCGGCGTGGTACTCCACTGGAATGCTCACGATGTATCGCAATTTCTTCTCCTCAAGATCGTGCCGGTCCAGCCAATTCTAGCGCTTCATCGGACAATCGAAGAAGAGACTTGACGAGGCTGAACTGCGCTCGCTTGATCCCGCCCATGGCCGAGAGGATGACGTCGGTGTACTCGCGGCGACTCCGCAGGTCGAGCTCCAGCGCCTGCCGGTAGAAGTCATGGCCGACGGCGTAGGCAGGGATCTCGTAGCCATGCACCGTCAGCAGCAGCAGCGCCGCCTGCCGCGCCATCGCCACCGCCGTCAGTCCGGCTCGCGCGGTGTTCTCCTTCGCCTGCCGGAAGATCGAGGACTGGTTCGCCGGGATGACGATGCAGGGGATCATCCCGTCGCCGCTGTACTGCGGGATGAAGTCGCGCAGCAGCCACGTCGCCCAGTAGCGCCGCTCGCCCGTCTCGATGCGGAACTGCGGCGTTACGCCCTGCGAGACATCCACGACGGTCAGCGGGTTGACCTGTCCGTCGTCGCGGATCGTCACCGCCAGGTTGACCAGGTCGCGCAGCAGTTCCTCTTCGGGCGACAGCTTGACGTCTGCCTCGTCTTCACGTTCATCGTCCGGGTTGGGCAGGAGTTCGAGGACGCTGCTGAACGGGCGTCCCCGCTGCCGCGCCGCCACCTGCACCAGCTGCACCAGCTCGCGCAGCGATTGGGTCGGTGTCAGCCGGCTGTTGTGAAAGGCCAGATGGATGCTCTCCGGAAGGACGCGGCGCGGCTGCACCGGGTCCGGTCGGACCAGCTCCAGCAGGATGCGCTCGACCCGCAGCCGGGTGTCCGGCGCGGACTGCTGCAGCTCGCCGAGAAGGTCGCCGCTGACGGAGGCGAGCAGGTCGTCGATGCGGCTGGTATCGTGGGCTTTGCCGGCCATCATGCCTTCTCCTGCGTCTTCAGGTAGCGCACCAGCGAGGTGACGACCTGAGCGTAGGCGCGGCTGGCCGAAGCGCGCGGGCTGTAGGCGAAGAGGCTCTGGTGGGCACGGTGGGCATAGGAGACCGCTTCGTTGCTGGGGATGACGCCGAGCAGCAGCCGTCCGAGCAGCGAATGCGACTTCAGCTCACTCAGGAGGTGCTGATGTCCTCTGATGCGGCCGTCCATCTTGGTCACCAGGATGCCGCTGATGCGCAGGTCGGGATGACGCCAGCCCTCGCGGACGGCGTTGATGCGCTCCATCACGCTCGTCAGCCCAACGGTCTCCAGATAGCGCGGCTCGATGGGCACGATGGCGTCGGTGGCGGCCAGCAGCGCCATCTCGGTCAGAAGCGAGAAGGAAGGGCGGGTGTCGATGACGACAGCCGCGTAATGCGGCGCGACGGCTTTGAGGGGATCGGCGAGACGATAGGGCGCTCCGGCCACGGCCATCAGCTCACGCTCTGCGCCTTCGAGCATCGGAGAGGCGGGCAGGACGTGCAGGTCCTCATCCCAGTCGCTCCGGACGATGCAGTCCAGCAGCGTCTGCGGCGCGTCCTGACGATCAGCGGAGAGAACAGCATAGAGGCTGTCCTCCGCGCCGTAGTCCTTGCGTCCGGTGGTGACGAGCGAGGCGTGGCCCTGCGAATCGGTGTCGATGAGCAGGACGCGCGAGTTGGCGGCTCCGGCTCGGCGGAGCATGCCGACCAGACCGATGGCGATGTTGGTGGCGGAAGTCGATTTACCGACTCCGCCCTTGTGATTCGTGAAAACGAAGACACGAGACATGACCGAACCTCCCAGGAGGCAAACCCGAATAATGGTTTTGCGCTGCAGTGCCGCTGAGAGCAGGAGACTCGTGTCGGAGCGGGTATACTCCGGGCAGGAGTCACGCTGCCTTGACAGCGAGACTTCAGGTGGGCAGGGGAGGGGTCAGACTCGCCTGCTCACCGCAAAGCGCAGGGTTCGGTCAAGAGGAGTTCGAGGGCGGCCCGCTGAGGAAAGCGAGCTACCTCGATGAAGTGCATGAAGGTGAGGACTTCGAGGGAGAGTGGTTCGTTTCCGATCCTTCCGGGGTCACTGCTCGCTCAAACAGCGCTGACGAACCAGTCGTCAGCGCTGTTTTCTTGCGTGGGCTGGTTCGAATCCTGTTGGGACTCCCAGAGGAGATGCACAATGAGATAGATGAAATTCCAGATCATTGATGGACGGAATGCCTGAAACGGTCAGAGCGACAGCTTGTATCGGATATAGGTTAGATTTGTTGCTACTACAGGGCTGTGGTCGAAGCGCAGCCCACATGGTGTGATTACTCGTCTTCATCTTTCTTGGGCTTCGACTTGGGAGCCGTTAAGCGCTTCTTCTCTGCTCGCTCCAGTTTCTTGATGCTCTCTGCCGTCGGTAGGTCTTCGGGCATCGTGCCGCCGAGTTCGGCAATCGCCCGCCGAACGACAACGCCCGCTTCGTAATGCACGGCATTCGCCGCATCCTTGCCCTGCACCTGATCGCGGCGCAGTTTCTCTTCCGCCTGTGTACTGCGGAAGAGATTCGCCGCGAGTTCGGTTGTCCCCATGTGATCGAGGATGTGTTGGCTTTTCTTGAGTTTCTTGCGTTTGTGGATGGCTTCTGCCGTCAAACCGTTGTACAACCCACGATAACCGTGATTCTGGAATACCGCGAAGTCTTGTCCAGTAATCACGCCCGCCGTTTTCGCCGCGGAGGCGAGATCGGTGTTCTGCACCTTGATGCGCTGGCGCAGCAGTAACCGCCGCTGATCCTCAGTGAGTTCTGCCATTGCCGCTGCGTCGGAAACTTCTGGCGGCGCGTCTGGACAGCGAAGTAGGTCTGACCGAGAGCAACGACTTCTTTAGCAGGGTCGGCGTTTTGCACGACGAGGTAACAGGCATAACGCGAAAGGTGCAAATCCTCAACTTCGCGCCTGGCATCCGAACCAATAGCAACCATTTTAACCGCTTGGATAAAATGGTCACCGGGGTCGAACCCACTGTTTTCACACGCGATCTGCGCTTTGATCAGGACGTTTTTGAATTTTTGCCAGCTCACATATTCCAAGGTTGGCATCAGGTCACGGGCCGACCAAAATTCGACCCCATCGGCATCAACCTGCCGAATTTGCTCAAAAAGGGATGCGGAAGAATCGGCAGACTGATCGGTTGGACTAGTCATGGGAGAACCTCTAGCACTCAAAGGCATTTGCACCATTATAGTGAGTTATGGTCTCGTACAGAAAACCGTCGTATCTTTACAGAGTTGTAGCGGTATTCGCCACATGAATGATGAGATTCCCCTTTTTCTGACCGGTCTCAACATACCTGTGCGCCTCGGCTGTTTGCGCCAGTGGATAACGTCTGTCGATAACCGGTTTCAACGTACCAACTTCGATAAGATGGGCGAGAAATGACAGATCCTCAGCGGTAAGGGGTTCCGTTCCAGCGATGATTAGTTTGCCTGTACGCTCGGTCCACTTCCCACGCAGCATTGATGACAGTCTGGGATCGCCATCAGATAGCGACCGGCTGGCTTGAGCGAACGGATGCTTCGCGCAAAAGACCTTGCCGACCACATCAAAAATGACGTCGTAGCGCTGTCCACCTTTGGCAAAATCCTCACGCGTGTAATCAATGACATGATCTGCGTTCAGTGCGCTCAGCATGTCCAACTTGGCGCTGCTGTCTACGCCAGTGACTTCCGCGCCAAAATACTTGGCAAGCTGTATCCCATAGGTTCCAATACTTCCACCAGCACCGTTGATCAGTACGCTTTCGCCGGGTTGGATATTCGCGTTTCGCAAAAAGCGCAGTGCCTCCAGTCCACCCACAGCGACTGTCGCCGCTTCCTCATAGCTCACCCCGGCGGGCTTAATCGCCAAAACGCCGGTATCCGGGTTCTCGGGTAGGCTCACGTACTCGGCATAGGCGCCGTGCCCAAAACCACCCGTCCCGAAAACGGCATCACCGGGTTTGAACCGTGTCACGCCACTGCCGACTTCCGCCACCTCTCCGGCAAGTTCTTGGCCTAAAATGCTCTTGCGCGGTCTTCGAAAACCGATCCATGCGCGCATAGGCAGCGACAGCCAGAACGGGAATTTCAGGCGGCGCATTTCGCAGTCACCCGCCGTGACAGTCGAGGCATAAACCTTGATGAGAATCTCGTTGTCCTTGATCGTCGGTTTCGCGACTTCCTGAAGCTGAAGTCCATCAGGCGATCCGTAATGTGTCCAAACAATCGCTTTCATCCATGTTCTCCGTAATCGACGGTCTTCTGTACTCCGTTCCCCTGTGAATAGACGAATTGCGCGAGCACGAACGCGGCTTCAAACAGGTTGAGTACGAGCGCGGTGATGTAGAAGGCAGTATTTAGTTCCGGGAAAACATCTAGGACTGCCAGTATCAATGGGATCTGCATCGGAACTTCGAGAAGCAGCCAGAAGAAGAGTGTCGCCAGCACGCCTGCCTGCGTTCGTGAATTCTCTGACTGCCGGTTTTCACGATTTCGAAGCGACAGCAGGATCACCGACCAGATGAGCAGCAGAAAGATCAGGCTCGACACCCGCCAGAGGTGCTGCGGCACGATCCCATATCGAGCCAGTCCGACGGGCATGAGCGCTGCCACCACCACCACAGGGTCCGATGGTCACGACGGCGCGGATCAGCCTGAGATGCGCCGTCTCAATCTCCATTCGGCGCGTCACACTGATGAGCGCGCCAAACCCACAAACACCCGGCGATCTCAGCCATCGCTGTAAGCAGTGCCGTATCTTGTTCCACGACTCGCCTCCCGGTGGCTGTTCGTTAAATCAGACGCCTGAGCACCAGCGCGAACAGCAGACAGCCGATTACATAAGTGAGGTTGATCAACACGCGGGTACGGAAAGGTCGCGTCGTGTAATCAACGCGAAGCGCTTGCCCCAACAACAAGACGATGCTCATGATAAAGAACCACGGTGTAAACAGCAAAGCGGGCGCATGTCGAACAAGCATGGTTGCAAGGTCATGGACTGCGCCTGATATCGTGAAGGTGAAAACGAGCGCCAGCGCCGCCGGCAGCAAGTGCTGGAGCGGCGCATAGACATATCAGGCGTCCTAACGCATACCCCCAAATTGGATTCCAGTATCGCCAGAACTTCGCAAATGACCCCGCACCCAGCGAGCGTACAAGCATATTTCGTAGGGAATTAGGGGCGCCCAAGGGCACACCATTCCGGCGCTGAACGTACTGGGCAAGCGTGACCCCCGTTCGTTTTCGGGTTTACGAGCAGACAAATCTGCGGTTCGCTTCGGCATTTCTGCCTCAATCATTTGACGCGCGGGTAATACACGACTTGCGACGCAAATTTGACGACTTCGGCAAGCAGGAACACCAGCAGCAGCACACTGCCCATTGCAAACGGCGTGAATCCGGCGAACGCAGCAAATGTACCTGCCGTCAGCACCAGATAGGCGTTGCGTGACGCCTTCGCCGCGACTGCATTGTCGCGTTCGGTGCGCTTTTCAATCTGCCCTGCACCGACAAATAGCACAATTTGCAGCGCGACCTCGACGACCACGATCAGCACGACAGTCGTGATGATCAGATTGAGCGCCCCATCAGGCACGGCTTCGTCCATCGAAAACAAGGGGAGCGCGTTGACGAGATAGTAGATGCCGATGATGAGCACGACGACGAGCGATACGCCCGCGCTCTTTGCGCGAAACGGTGCGTTAATTTGCTGACTGGTGCTGTGGATGGTATCTGACTGCGACATAGCGACTCTCCTCCGTATTTACACGACGCGGATAACGACGTTTCCCCGTTTGCGTCCGGTATCGACATAGCGATGTGCCTCGGCAATTTGCTCCAATGGATAACATCGATCAATCACAGGTATGATCGTGCTGACTTCCATCAGTTCTTTAAGCAGCTTGAGGTCTTTGACTCTTTCGTGGGGTGGCCGCAAACCTGTAGCAGCAATCTTGGCTTTTTTGCTACCGAACACTGAAGTCAACAGAACAGCGCCCAATATCGCCATATTCATACCAGCTTCAAGAAAGATACCTTCTGACGAGAGTGACTTCCTAGAACGAGAGAAAGTAAGCTTGCCTACTGCATCAAAAATGATGTCATATGTCTGACCATTTATCGTGAAGTCTTCGGCGGTATAGTCAATCACATGATCGGCCCCCAGTGATCTTACCAATTCGACATTGGCAGCACTGCAAACGCCAGTGACTTCTGCACCGTAGTATTTCGCGATTTGTACGGCAGCCGCCCCGACACTACCCGAAGCCCCGTTAATCAATACACTTTGTCCACTTTGAATTTGTCCCTTATCCCGCAAAAACGGAAGCGCTGTCAAAAAGCCATCTACACTACCTGCCGCCTCCTCGGGTAGGTTAAGTTACTCGGCTTGCTGACATTACTTCATCCTGGGGGATACAGAGATACTCAGCATTGGCACCAAAACTCGGGCCAGCAGTGCCAAAGACTTGGTCACCGATCTTGAACGCGGTCACATCCTTGCCCACAGCAACGACTTCACCTGCCAATTCCTCACCCAGTGTCTGATTTTTTGGCTTTCTGAAGCCAGTGAACAGCCGTGAAATATACGGTTTGCCCTGACGGAACACAGCTTCGGTTGCCGTGACGGTTGTAGCGTAAATTTTGACCAACACTTCGTTATCTGCTGGGACTGGTTTTTCTACTTCTACCAATTGAAAGACATCTGGCGATCCATATTGTTTCTGTATAACGGTTTTCATACGTGCATCTCACATTGATTTGCGATAGTTGATCATCATTTGAGTAACTTGGCGTTAGCTATCCTGAACAGGATTGACTGAGATTATTGTCAGACCTAGGTCCCGTACCTTTCTGAGTAACCCGTGCAGCGCTGCCTGATCAATAACCGTCCCCGTGATCAGCGATTCGCCATCGTCTTCGGTGATCGACATACCCTCAAACTGACTCGCCAGTTCGCGCCCCAGATGCCCCTTGATGCGAATTTGATAGACCTGCGGCTCATCCGGGTTGGTTTGTGCATTTCGTTCGTCGCACATGTCCTTTACCTGATTAGAGTCCAGTCACGTAAGTCGGGCGGTGAGTTTTCAAACCGTCGCTCAGTTCTCCGCGCGCAGGAATTGGAGCGCGGGATCCACCACTGTCGGCAGGGCTTGCTCAGGATCAGCAGCATCATTGTTGTGAGAGCAGCACCACGACGGTATCGGACGCGGGCACATAATTGAGCAGCGTTCGAAAACCGGCAATATAGCCTGCATGCCCCATATCGTCCGCTCCGACCGTGATGCCCAGACCATAGGAACTGCCGGGGGCGGGCGTCGTCATCGCGTCCAGCGATTCCGGGTCGTCAAACAGCGCCCCACCGAACAGCCCGCGTGCAAAGGTAACGAGGTCTGCTGCGGTAGAGACCAAGCCGCCCGCCGACCAGCCAACGGATTCATGCAGTTCAGTGAGATCGGTCGTGGTGTCGCCGAAACCCGTATAGCCATGCACCACGTCAATCAGCGCGTCTTCGTAGCAATCCAAGAAGGTTGACGTCATGCCGAGCGGCTCATAAATGTGGGTTCGATACGCCTCGGCGAGCGGCATGTCCGTCGCCGTTTCGATGATCATGCCGAGCAGGGTGTAGTTGGTGTTGCTGTAGTACCACCTTTCCCCCGGCTCAAAATTGGCATCTTGCCCATAAACGTAGCGAGCGAGCGTGTCGTTGGGGTCGCGTTGGACGCAGTCCAGCGTCATGACGCCTGAATCCTCATCGATGGTCGCCTCAGTGAAGAGATCAGCCCAGTAAGCCTCGTGTTCGACGATGTTAAACAGACCAGACGTGTGCGTCAGCAGGTGGCGGAGCGTTATCTGGTCGCCATAAGGCAGTTGATCGGCGACGTCCGGCAGCCACTGTGCCAGCGGATCGTCGAGCGTCAGCACGCCGTCCTCCGCAAGCTGGACGATCACCGTCGCGGTGAACATCTTGGTGATGCTGCCAATCCGAAACGCGCCCTCCGGCGTCATCGGCGTGTCGTCCGCGAGGTTGGCGAAACCGCTTGCACCCGCGAACTGGTACGCCGGCGCGTCGATCCACACGACCATGCCAGGCGGCAGTCCGCTCGCGGTCAGTTCGTCCATTTCCGCTTGTATCGCCGCAGCAACGTCCGGCGGGAACGCCTGCGGGCTATCCTGAGCGATGGCGACTGCGCCGGACAGCAGAGTCGCCAGAATCAGGGGTCAAGATCAAGATGGTGCGAAAACGCATCAGAATCCTCCTTAAGAAAGCCATTGCTGGATAGTTTGCCAAGCGTGTAGGTGTTGGACTGAAGCTGTCATTAGCATGTAGGCAAAATTACCCCTTATCCGCGCACTATTCGGACAATACGGTCAAACACAATATTGGCTATCAATTCCGTGTCTCCACCTGTAGAGTTCACGAACTGAACAACAACCGTATCCGTGTCTTCGTAGTAGCGGGCGATACTCTGGTAGCCGGGTAACCAGCCGGTATGTTCGTATTCATAAATCGAGGAGTAAATCGCCTGCTCATCGTCATTGAGCAGCGAGCCATCGTTGAGCGCTCTCAAGAAGATGCCAGCGTCTTAGAATCCACGTCACGAAGCAAACTATACGTATGGGTTAGTCCAAGGGGCACCAAGATTTCATCGTTAACGTACTCGTGGTGGCTGTAGCCCAAAGCATTGTCGAGAATCTTGCTGATCAATAGATAGTTCGAATTGGAATAACGATACTGACTGTCAGGTTCAAAATCCGCCGGTTGATCTAAAGCAAACTCGAGATAGGCGTCAAGATCCGGGAGGGTTTCGAACCACTTCCAGTCAGGATTGTCAACATAATTTGGAATGCCACTGCGATGTTGCAGCAGCATTCTTAGAGTAATTTGATCCGCATTTTCAATCCGACCAACCAGTTCAGGCAAGTAATCAGCCAGAGTCTCATCCAGCGACAAGCTCCCGTCATTGACCAACATCGCGGCAGCGGCAGCGATGTATAACTTGCTGATACTGCCAATCTTGAACAACGCTTGTGGGTCGGCTGGTACCTGCTCCGCTCGATTATTCCAACCAGCAGCGGAAAGCACTGGGGCTTCACCGGGTTGATCGATATAGACGATGATCCCGTTAAGCCCACGATGAGCGGCATGATCCAGCTCCTCCTGAACCGTGTCAGGTAAGGGCACTACCCATGCCAACACGGCGTTCCAGGGTACGAAGATCACGGCGCAAACTACGGCAACGATGGGCATGATGATTCGAAGGATTCGCACGACGCGCGTCTTGTTTAGTTTTTGCATGACTTTTCTCCTCACTATCCGCGCATCCATGCCCACGTTGCCCCTTGACCCGAATTTGAGAGACCTCTGGCTCATCCAGTCTGCTTGATGAGCTTCGGTCGTCGCGCGTGCCCTCTGCCTGTTTGAGCCGGGCAGAAGCGAATCCTCTGCCCAGATCTTCGATCGCTTTAAGATCCTTGCGCGTCGTAAGTCACGCCGGGAAAGCTGACTGCTTCCGGCGCAAGCGCGGCTGCCGCAGTTTCATCGTCTTTCAGTTCCGCCAGCAGAAATGCCGTCGTGAAGTGGTTGATCAGGTCATGCGCCCGATCCATATCCCAGACGGTATCCGAGCAAAACTGGTAGAAGCCGATTTCCGCAAAGAACGGAATCGCGTCACACGTGCTGCCAAAGATCATGTGTTCGGCATTCTCAAAAGCGACCAGTGCCCTCGTGGAGCTTGAGACATGCTCGTAGGTCGGGAGTGTGCCCCATGTGTAGGGCGATCCGGTGTCGGCGGTACCGCCAATTGCCATCACGGGTACGGTGATTTCGGCTAATCCGGCGTCGTTGAAGAAGAAGGCATCACCCGCCATCGAGACAACTGCATCCACTCGCGCATCGCCCCGCGCGGGCCACAAGCCTTCCGGCACCGACTCCAGTCCTGCCAGATCAGCCATCTCGGCGGCATACGGCAAGATCATGTCACACAGCCAGACACTCGGATCATTTTCGGCGCGTGCGCTGTCGCAGAGGGTTTGAAGACTGTCGAGATCGTAACGCGCACCCGCCAGCGCCAGTGACGTATAGCCACCGAGCGAGTGTCCAACGACTGCGACGGAATTTGTGTCGATGAGACCTTCGAAAACGCCACCGGTCTGGGCTTGTTCATCGGCGTAATTCAATACCGTAACGATATCCTGTGGGCGGTCAACGGCGGAGCGCCAGAAATCACTCAAGGTGTCGTCAAGCTGTTCCGGATGCTCCGGCGCGATCACGACAAAACCATGCGATGCCAGATGTTCTGCGTGCCATGCGTACATGGTACGACCGAGGATGAATCCGTGAGATAAGACCACCACCGGATACGGACCCGTCGACAGGTCATAAGGTGCGTCAATCAGAGCCCGTCCAAAAACGCTGGCGGTCATCCCCGGCGGCACGTCCATTTTGATGGCATAGGGATAGCTGATTGCTTCGTCCGAACTGCCGTCATTCAATGCGGGATACCACACGCTCATCTCAAGCGGGGTGTCGCCGTCGATCACCTGATGACGCACGCCGACCGAGAACTGTCCACGTACGCCATATTCGGGCGCGTCGGGGCGAATGCCGGTACTCATCGTGGGTTCATCCGACTGTGCAGCCACCAGCACGGGCAGCACCGTCAGCGCCATCAATGCGACGAGTGCGAGACTCAATATCCTGCGATAGGCCACAGCTTCATCCTTTCATCTGCTTGAAGGTATAAGCAGCATATTCGGCATCAGCATGGATTGTGGAGCTACTTAAGTAGGGTTTGGGAGTAGGGTTTTCGCGCTGTCAGATCGATTGACAATCTGTGCAGCGAGGAGAACGCAGCGATGACCTATGGTCGATTGGTTTGTCTACAAACCAATGCTTACCCTAGATCAACCCCAGCTCGCGGGCGCGGGCAACCGCTTCGGTGCGCCGCCGCACCTGCAATTTGTCAAAAATCATTTGGTTGTGCCCCTTCACGGTGCTCAGGGCGAGAACGAGCCGCTCAGCAATCTCCTGATTCGAGCATCCCTGAGCGATTAATCGGAGGACTTCAAGTTCTCGCTGGCTCAACGAACCGATTGGAGACTGCTCTGAGCCATGTGATGGGTTATCCGCCTCTGCCCGGCTAACCACTGCGAGCAGCTTCGAACGTATTCTGGCTGAAGCCTGCGCGCAGCCGCTTCATTAAGCAGTCGAGCCATCGGCAGTCCTTCATCCACAAAATGCGAACGTAACCTTCCGGCTCCGCCAGCGTCAGCGCCCGCTCAAGTGGGTGAAGCGCACGCTGGATGTCGCCTTGCGCTTCGTAGGCGAGCGCTTGCAGCACCAAGATTTTGATCGCGCTGCCCATCCTGCCTGCGGCTTCCGCCGCTTGCAGCAAACGTTCAAGCAGCTTAACCGCTCCATGAATCGCGTCCGCCGTCCGAACTTGTCGATACTGCGCGATAAATACCCGCGCCAAAGTGACGTGCTCAAACTCATGCAGATAGCTCAGGTCGTCGTCGATTGAGAGTTCCCGCTCTTTTGCCCAGCGCAGGGCATTGGACAGCCGACCTTGCGCCAACCAAACCCGGGTCTTCAACGCCGCGACCGGACGCACATTCGGAACCGGGGTGCGCACGTACCGTCGCTCCGCTTCATCGAGCTGCTCAAGAGCACCTGTCAGATCCCCTTCGATTTCGTGCAGTCGTGCCCGGGCAAGACACAGGCGGTACTGCCAGTGGGGGGAGGCGGATTGCTCACCCAGCGTTTTGCTTCGCTCCAGGTGTGTTGTGGCGGCGCTCCAGGTTGTCCTGTTCTCGGTACAGGTCGCTCAGCCGCAAGTGGAGATCTGTCGTCCCCTGCATCGCACCCTCCCCCTGTTCCTCGGCAAGCTGGAGCGATTGTTCGTAAGTATGGATTGCCTCGCGCAGGCGTCCCTGCGCCATGCGGATATCGGCGAGGATGTAGGTGCCGCGAATCCCGAATGGGAAATTGCCAGCACGCCGCATGTTCGCCATGCCCTCCGCTAAAGTGAGGTGGGCTTCCTCTAGGTCTCCTTGCGCCCAATATGCGACTCCCAAGAGCGCTGCCACAATACCGCGCTGGAGAAATTCGTCCTCCGGTAAGCGTTCGAGTGCTTGCCGACCAAATTTCACGGTGTTGGCGACATCCCCATGTGCCTGCGCTTGATAAGTCCGGGCTGCCGCGATGGCTGCGGGAAGTGACTGAAACTGGTGGTCGTCGGCGACAATCATCCCGGTTGAGGACTCCTCATCTCCTGTGCTCACTCCCGACGACTGCCTGAGCCAACGCTCGGCATTCCCAAGATGCGCCTCAGCCGCTTCCAGTCGCCCCGACTCCAGCAGCGCCCAGCATAATCCGTGTTCAGTACCGGCATGGCGCGCACGACCTCATCCGGGAGCCGGTTCGCCCAAGCCAACCGTGTGGCGGTCTGGAAACTTCGATCCATGTGAGCCAGGCACGCTCAATCCAGCCGCTGCTTGTCTGAAATCTTCGGCAGCAAAGGCACGATGAATCGCTTCGTTGATCAACCCGTTTGCGCCATACCATTGACCTGGCACGCCCATGCAGGATCGTGGCACTTTGTTCCGGCTTGCTTCGCCTTGAGATGCGCCTGGAGGACATCGGCGAACAGGCCATGATAGCGAAACCAATGACGTTCGTCATCGAGGGGAACAATCAGTAAGTTGCTGCGTTCAATCTCCTCGATCATCACTTGACCATGAACGGAAGCGTCGAACATCACTGCATCGCACAGCGAACCGCAGAGGCGGTCGAGAATCGACGTATGGAGCAGAAAGGTCTGAACGCTTTCCGACTGTCGCTGTAAGACTTCTTCGACAAGGTAGTCCAGTACAAAACGATGGCTGCCGGTGAAGGCTTGGATGAACGCACCAGTGTCGGTCCGCCCCCTGCATCGACAGGGCTGCCATCTGTAATCCGGCGATCCACCCTTCGGTACGGGATTCCAGTGCAGCGATGTCTTCTGCTGACAGGTTCAGACCCATCATGTGCCTGAGAAACTCGGCTGCTTCCTCAAAGTTGAAGCGCAAGTCGGTGATCCGCAGTTCGTTTAGTTGGGCGCGAGCGCGTAAACTGGCTAGGGGTAGCTGGGGGTCTTCGCGCGTAGCGATGACAAGGTGCATTTGGGGGGGCAAGTGAGCAAGGAGGAAGGCAAGCGCGCTGTCTATCTCTCTGCCATTCACAGCGTGATAGTCATCAAGAACGAGAACGAGTTTATGCGGGATGGCAGCGATATCGTTGAGCAGTAGGGTCAATAAAGAGTCGCGCTGCGGTGCTCGTTCAGATTGGAGCAAGCGCACCGCTGCGTCGCCAACCGGCGGCACCACCGTCCGCAAAGCAGCAACGAGATAAGTGAGAAAGCGCGTGAAATCACCATCATCTTCGTTCAGCGATAACCAGGCTACACGTTGGTCGCTGCTGGCGATCCACTGGCTCAAAAGGGTCGTCTTTCCGTAAACCCGCTGGGGCAGAGATCAAGGTCATTGTCTGATCGAGTCCCTTGTTGAGCTGCTCGTTGAGACGGGAACGATTGACAACGGTGGCACGAGACCGCGGAATATGGAGTTTTGTGACGAGCACTGATGTGGATATCACGCAAGTAACCCTCTATCATGACGCTTCATACGCAAAAACGTATGAAATGAAAGGCGTCGTCCTGTTACTCACATCGCATACATCGACACTTGTCTAGGAAAAAGTACGGCTTGTTGATGCTTCTAGTGCGTTGGAAATATGAACTACCCGTAGACGGGCACTGTTACGAACGACGGCGTTGAGTCACTTGGTGAAATGGTGTTGGAAGATGATGAGGCAAAGTAAACAGCAGAATCTTTGCGACCTACTTTGCTGACGTCGTTGTAACCTTGCCGATTTCAAGGTCGGTTCAGTATGCCCTAGACGTGAAAGCTATATTAGTTTGTTAGCGCCCCATGCGCTCGCTGCAAAGTGATAACCTCTATTTCCATTATAACACTTTCAGAAGTGCTGAGGCATGGAGCAAGCATAGTGGTTTGAAATGATCTATGTCATCTTCAAACGTCTACTAGTCCGTACACCTCCCAAACTTATTATGATCAGTCTGTAGTTAAGAGGAGGTTGTAACCTACGACTGACCGAACAATCACGCTGCGTTCTGATCTGGTTGAACGGCTGGAAGCACTTGCCTCACATGAAGGAAAGACGCTCAACGAGGTCATCGAGCAATTCCTCAATCGATATACACTGATCAGGGGTAACCTGTGCAGGCGGTCGCAAAGGGATGGAAGAGGCAGCTATCGCGTGGTTGGATGAACCTGACGCCTCATCCAACAGCCGTGACCATTTTGAGCGACATCTTCGGGAACAGTGGGATGAGTCTCAGCACAACAGCGATCCTGATTGATGGTTTTTACTCAAATGCTTTCGGATATGTAAGGCGACGTAGGTTCTTCACAAAGAGTTGTCGATTTTCGCGGACATACAGGTTGTACTCGAACTTGATCCACGCAAGAAAAAAGCCCTTGAGAGAGTTCTTAGGGGCTTCTCTTCTCTCGGACTCCACAGCTAGGACTCGAACCTAATCAGTTTTTTGGAGCTATCCTGAGAGCAACCAAACTGATGTGGAGCATGATGTTCATTTCGCCAGCGGCGCTGAAATGGCACGCGTTGCCATGGCAGAACGGATCAAACCGCTCATCCTCGTCAGCAGTACCTCGGTTAGCTCATCGGTTTTCGCAGCTACGTCCTCGCCAGCGGCTGCACGGGGGCGCTGCATCATGTCCAGTGCCCGGGTGCCGTTGATAGCGTAGTTCTGTCCTGCAACCCTGTACTGCCAGCGATAGTGGCCGAACGTCCTTTCACACGACACGATGTGGTTCCCCCGCCCCATCAGCTGCTGCGCGACGCCGATCAGCGCTGGATAGCGCTTGCCGGTCTCGTCCTCGATGAATCTGCCTCGCGTGTTCAGCCCAATCCGCTTTGCCATCCCAGGTGGAGGGAGCATCCGCTCGTAGTTGCTCCAGTTGAGCGGCGTGGTGATGAAGCACGGCTCAGCGACGACACCTTCCGCGCGGTGGTAGTTGTAAATCGACCGTGTGGACACACCGAGTCGATGCGCCAGCCATGCCTGCGGATACTGCCCCGGTCGGCGGCGGATGAACTCCCGCTCCAATGCCTGGCGGTACGACTTCGGACTGCGCAGCTCGTCCAGTTCGACAGGATCACCGGCAGTCGGCTGTACGCCCAACCAAGTACGCAGCTCTTCGACGGATGGCATGCGGTACCGCACGGCCGGCCGATGAGCGGGATTATGACTTCGTGTTGGTTCCTGCTGAGGAACAAAGCATCTTTTTGCTTTGTTTTCTGGTCCTTGAATCGGTTGAGAACCAGACGGGTGTGCTGAAAAGGCCGCTGCGCTGCCATCAATGCTCAGGTGCAGCGCCTTGCGCAGCGAGTAGTCGCCGACGATGCCCTTCAACAGCTCCAGCGCCTCCTGACGCGTGAAGGTGCTATCCGCTTTCACACCGAGCATTCTCAGCCCTTCGTAGACGCGCAGGAATGCCGCACCGTCGGGCCTCTGAAGGAGCGCCTCACGGATGCTGTTGTCGAGTGGTTGGTTGGCGTCGTCGGCGTCCGGCGGCTTGGGGCGCTCTCGCCGCGGTGGACGACGGTAGGCGCTGGCGATGGTGCACTCAGCTTCGCCCAGTCGCCGGTCCAGCGTCTCGCAGGCAGCGCCGGACCTAGCAGGTTGTTCGGCGTGGGCCTGCGCCAGGCAGCGCAGTGTCCAGTCCTGGCTGACCCCCTTGTCGCGCAGTTGGCAGGCGATTCGAAACAGCGTGTTGTTCCGCTGACCGGTGCGCGCCGCTTCCCGCCGGTACTGCTGAACCACCGCCGCTTCATTGATCTCGTGAGCGTGCGCGAGGCTTTTGTCCCCCGAGGATGGGTCGAGGTCGTCCGTCGCGCCCAGGAAGTCGAGGACTGCTGCCAGCAGCTCGGGCATGATGGCCAGAACCGGCGCGTCATGTACTGCCGTCCAGCAGCGCCCACCGATGACCGATTCAGGACCGACGACGTAGCCGCCTTCGCCCTTCATGTCGCCGCCATGAAACCTGCGCGACACGACCGGAAAGTCGACGTGGAAGTACAGGTGCGGTGTGCCGCGCATACCGGAGCGGACGGTCAAGGTCGCCGCGAGGTCGGGGAATCGCCGGCGGAACTGCGCGGCGACGGTTTCGTCGTCAAAGTCCAGCACGACGAGCTGCGATAGCCTGCCACAGACGATCCCGTATGCGCTGTGTTTTCCGCTCTCGAACCACTGCCGCAATTCAACGGCCGACGGCATCCGCTCACGATAACGCGACCAGGCAGTGGCAGGCGTCTTCCCCCGTGCCGGGTCGTCACCGCCGATCAGCGGGATCACCGACCAGCCGCGCTCGAAGCACTGCAATGCAGCCGTGTGCACCGGGTGCGTCATGAGCGCACCGGATGCGGGGGCATGATGGCAGAATTGCGACCGGCAGCAAGGCGCAGTGCACCGACCGTCGCGTCAGATGTGAACGCGCGGGAAACCACAACCCCTCCAGGCAGCACGAAACTGAAGTCAGGCCAGTTGAGCGAGACGAAAAGGGTCTATGCAGTTGCAGGCGGGAGGGGGCTGTGGTACAGTGTGAGGGTCCAGTTCACTCTATACCACAGCCCGCCGCCCATCTGCGTGTCATGCAGTGGGCTTTTTCTTTGCCTGTGGTGGTGGTCGGATCCACGTGTTCATCGCATATATCCCAAAAAGGTTCGCCCGGGCGAACCATTTCCTATTCCTCGGTCAGGTAACGCTCTGTCTCTACAATCAGTTTGCGTAGGGCGTGCAGGCGCGCACGGGCGAGATTGGATCACCTTCCTGTCGGATAAGCGCTCGAGCGAGTTCCTGCGGAGAGGTAGCATTGACCTTCTGACTCACCTTGGCCATCTTGAGCGCCGTAGCCGATAGTGGCTCGGCTGTGTCATCCCCGTCGTCCGAGTGTCCGCCTTCACACAGGTCTTTCACCTGCTTGCTGGTCAGGTTGAAATCGATAATCTGGCGCACAATCTCGGCGTGATATTCAGGAGGTATGTTGATGACATATCGCAAGCGCTTCTCCTCGATAGCATGACGGTCCGCGAGTTCAAGCGCTTCATCGGACAATCTCAGCACCGCCTTGATGGCGCTGAAATGGCTCTCCCGATCCCACCCATGGCCGAGAGAATGACGTCGGTGTACTCGCGGCGGCTCCGCAGGTCCAGATCCAGCGCCTGCCGGTAGAAGTCGTTGCCGACTGCGTAGGCGGGGATCTCGTAGCCATGCACCGTCAGCAGCAGCAGCGCCGCCTGACGCGCCATCGCGACCGCCGTCAGTCCGGCTCGCGCGGTGTTCTCTTTGGCCTGCCGGAAGATCGAGGACTGGTTCGCCGGGATGAGGATGCAGGGGATCATGCCGTCGCCGCTGTACTGCGGGATGAAGTCCCGCAGCAGCCACGTCGCCCAGTAACGCCGCTCGCCCGTCTCGATGCGGAACAGCGGCGTCACACCCTGAGAGACATCCACGACGGTCAGAGGGTTGACCTGCCCATCATCGCGGATCGTCACCGCCAGGTTGACCAGGTCGCGCAACAACTCTTCTTCGGGGGACAGCTTGACGTCTGCCTCATCTTCACGTTCATCGTCAGGGCTGGGCAGGAGTTCGAGGACGCTGCTGAAAGGTCGGCCCCGCTGCCTCGCCGCCACCTGGACGAGCTGCACCAACTCGCGCAGCGATTGAGTCGGTGTCAGACGGCTGTTGTGGAACGCCGCGTGGATGCTCTCGGGTAGCACGCGGCGCGGCTGCACCGGGTCCGGTCGGACCAGCTCCAGCAGGATGCGCTCGACCCGCAGCCGGGTGTCCGGCGCGGACTGCTGCAGCTCGCCGAGGAGGTCGCCGCTGACGGAGGCGAGCAGGTCGTCGATGCGGCTGGTATCGTGGGCTTTGCCGGCCATCACGCCTTCTCCTGCGTCTTCAGGTAGCGCACCAGCGAGGTGACGACCTGAGCATAGGCTCGGCTGGCCGAGGCGCGTGGGCTGTAGGCGAAGAGGCTCTGGTGGGCACGATGGGCATAGGAGACCGCTTCATTGCTGGGGATGACGCCGAGCAGCAGCCGTCCGAGGAGAGAATGCGACTTCAGTTCACTCAGGAGGTGCTGATGTCCTCTGATGCGGCCGTCCATCTTGGTGACCAGGATGCCGCTGATGCGCAGGTCGGGATGACGCCAGCCTTCTCGGACAGCGTTGATGCGCTCCATCACGCTGGTCAGCCCAACGGTCTCCAGGTAGCGCGGCTCGATGGGCACGATGGCGTCGGTGGCGGCCAGCAGCGCCATCTCGGTCAGAAGCGAGAAGGAAGGGCGGGTGTCGATGACCACCGCGGCGTAGTGCGGCGCGACGGCCTTCAGCGGGTCGGCGAGGCGGTATGGCGCACCGGCCACTGCCATCAGCTCCCGCTCGGCGCCTTCGAGCATCGGAGAGGCGGGCAGGACGTGCAGGTCCTCATCCCAGTCGCTCCGGACGATGCAGTCCAGCAGCGTCTGCGGCGCGTCCTGACGGTCTGCGGAGAGGACGGCATAGAGACTGTCCTCCGCGCCGTAGTCCTTGCGTCCGGTGGTGACGAGCGAGGCGTGGCCCTGCGAATCGGTGTCGATGAGCAGGACGCGCGAGTTGGTGGCTCCGGCTCGGCGGAGCATGCCGACCAGACCGATGGCGATGTTGGTGGCGGAAGTCGATTTTCCGACCCCGCCCTTGTGATTCGTGAAAACGAAGACATGAGACATGACCGAACCTCCCAGGAGGCAAACCCGAATAATGGTTTTGCGCTGCAGTGCCGCTGTGAGCAGGAGACTCGTGGCGGAGCGGGTATACTCCGGGCAGGAGACACGCTGCCTTGACAGCGAGACTTCAGGTGGGCAGGGGAGGGGTCAGACTCGCCTGCTCACCGCAAAGCGCAGGGTTCGGTCAAGAGGAGTTCGAGGGCGGCCCGCTGAGGAAAGCGGGCTACCTCGATGAAGTGCATGAAGGTGAGGACTTCGAGGGAGAGTGGTTCGTTTCCGATCCTTCCGGGGTCACTGCTCGCTCAGACAGCGCTGACGAACCACTCATCAGCGCTGTTTTCTTGCGTGGGCTGGTTCGAATCCTGGTGGGATATCTGCTGGCCATTGGCTGATTCTCGATACTTCCAGCTCACTGTTGATTTCTTCACTCAGGTTGGTCGCGTTGCGCGGCTCGTACAGGCAGTAGAAGTCGGCGTCTTTGGGCCGCCTGAATGCATGTGTCGCTCGACGCGGCTGGGGTCTCCGCCGAATTCGCGCTCGTACTGTTCCCGGTGGTCGAACCAGACGTCGCTGACGTACTTGAGGAACAGCATCACCAGGATGTAGTTCTTGTACTCAGAGGGGTCAATTGTGCCCCGGAAGGTGTCGCACGCCTTCCAAATGATGGCGTTGATTTCGTCCTGGTTGGTGGTAAGGGTCATGTGTTAGCGATTTCTGGATATGGGCTGCTTGCCGAATGTGGGATTATAGCGCATGTGGCGATTGACGCTATCTATGGAGGCCCGACAGACTGCTGCTACGGCCACAGATCATGATGAATGACACTACTCGCGTATATTAGGTGAAACTACGATTAGTTGGGGAAATGTCCGCCAAGGATCGGTCTGTCTCGGCGGTTGGCGGGGTGCAATGAGTCATGGAGGGGCTGCAAAGCCACACGACATCGTGGAAACGTATTGCAGTCCAGGGGACTGCCGGAGGCGCCGACGACGTGCTTTCGGCAGCTTTGTTTTGTAGGGATGGGGCTACGCGAGTAGACAAACCAGAAAACGCGGGGATAAGCTGACTGCCTGCCAGCAGCGGCGCCCATGGGAAGAGAATTATGGCAGACGTCTTTATTTCGTATTCGCATGCCGATCATGATTTTGTCGTACAGCTCTATGAGGCTCTGATTGGGGCCGGCCTTGAAGTCTGGGTCGACCTCAAGGGAATCCCTTATTCCTCGCAGTGGTGGCAGGAAATCCAGGAGGGCATCGAGAACGCGCACAACTTCGCGTTCATCATCTCGCCGGAGTCGATGAAGTCGCAGTATTGCCAGTACGAACTGGAACATGCGCGTGGCGCCGGTAAGCGCATCGTTCCGGTTCTCCATCGCGAGTATGACCCCCGCGAACTGAATGCGGCCCTGTTTCGAACGGCATGGGAGAGTATCGCCCGGACGAACTGGGAGCGTCTTGATGCTATTCAGCATCTGCCTATCCGTGCTCAGGATGATTTCGAGCGCGCATTTGCAGCGCTCCTCAATACGCTCAATCTCGATCTCGACTACGTCAAGCTGCACACCAAATTGACCCAACGCTCCAGCGACTGGGCCGAACAGAAGTATGAGAGCCTCCTACTGCGTGGTGAAGACTTGCGGAAGGCGGAGACCTGGCTTTCAGCGAGCAGGAGCGCGAACAAACAGCCTCAGCCGACGGATCAGATCTGCGAGTACATCAGCGAGAGCCGCCGAACGGAAGAACGGCTGAAGCGGGAAACGGCCACGATCGTGCTCGAACGCCACCGGCTGAGTCTTCGTCAGCAGTTCAGCCTGCGCTTTCTCGGGGCGTTTGTGGGCAGTTGGGCAAGCTTTGCTTATCTGATTTACTACCAATACATGCTCAATGATCCGCAGGGATGGTTTGCCTCTCAGAGCACGATCACCGGGATCAGTGTCGGCGCGGTGCTCGGCCTGGGATTGGCGCTGGCTATCGCGCTGGCCGCCGAGGGAAGGACACTGTTTGGCCGCCGGCAGTGGTGGCTTGGTTGGGCGGTCTCCGGGATGCTGTGCCTGGTCGTTTTCGTCGCCTACAGTGCCTGGAATGGCCAGTCTCCCAACGTGGTCGGCATGATCGGCGGCGCTTTGCTGCTGACAGGTGGATTCGGCCTCACGTCCCTGCTGACAGGACGCGATCTATTCCGTGCGATTGGCGGCGCTGCGGGCGTTTTTCTGGCGCTGGTCCTGCCTTATGTAGCGCTTGGCCGGAGCGTGGTCTTCGACTTTACAGATGTGCCCGTCCTCCTCATCGTGGTTTTCTCGGTTCTGATCGGACTTCTCACATTCTTTCCTGAATTCCTCGGTTTGCATCAGCGCATCCCTGAGCCATCCTGACGCTCTTGGGCGCGCGAAAGGAAATCTGAGATGAACAGGACGTATCGCGTGCTGTTCTGCCTGTCTTTCGCAATCCTCTTTGCAGGTGACATCCATGCGCAGATAGACCCGCAGGTCTGCGAGCCGATCTGGCAGCAGGTCTTGGCGGCTGTATCCGAAGCCGGTTGCCGTGAGTTCGAGAACGAACATGCCTGCTATGGCCATAGTTCGCTGTCGGTGACGTATCGTGATGATGTGCCCGAAGAGGCTATCGAGGACTTCTCTTCCCCCGGAGATCGCTCACCTCTGGAAATCATCGAGGCGCTGTACACCTCGCAGCTCGATCCGCAAAACGAGGCCTATGGCGTCGGCGTTTTGCGCTTTGCCGCAGTGGTGCCCGCGGACATGAACGCATACCTGGCCGGAACGCGCCCCGGAGATACAGTGCAGTTCATTCTCTATGGGGATGCATTCCTGAGGCCGGAACTTGACGCACCACGGTCAAGGGACCGAGATGTGCGCACCATGCCCCAACTTCCAGGATTCTACTTCTACACGGGCGTCTCTCCACAGCCGATATGCATCGATATTCCCGAAGGAGCGCTGCCAGAGGGCGGTCTGCTGGTGCAAAGCCCGCAGGGGATACAGGTTGAATTCAATGCGAATGGCGCCAGCATTCGCATTGGCTCGAGCGTTCTTCTGCAGGCACAACCGGATCAGGTCATGTCGGTGTCTGTGCTTCAAGGATCGGCACGCGTGGAGGTGCCCGGATATCCGGCGGTCGAGCTTGCCAGGCTCCAGAAGACGACTGTGCCGCTCGGCGGGTTGAATGGACTTGAGGCCGCAGGGGAGCCTACTGCTCCGGTCGGTATTGATGTTCATCCCTGGGGACTCCTCGGCATCTGCCAGTTGGCGGATCTGGGCGGGCTGTATGACCCGTGCGGCGGTGTTCCGCCGACGGCAGTACCTCGCATCACCGTCACACGGGAACCCACGCAGCCGAGAACGGTGTGTCAGGTTCAGCGCAGTGGGGATAGGATCAACCTGCGCAGCGGGCCAGGAACAGGCTATCGAATCACCTCCGGCATGGACAGCGGTGATCGACGTCAGGCCGTTGGCCAGTTCATCGATTCTCGCGGGCAAACCTGGTACAAGCTCAGCGGCTCCGGGGAGAACTGGGTTTTGGCGTCACTGGTCACGACCCTCTCCGGATGCAATCTGCCGCTGCCTCAGGCGACCGTGGGCAATCTGCCAGATGCGCCGAATGAGGAAGGGCCAGGTTCGTCACCAGATGCGGCAACAGATATCCCAGGTATCACGACCTATGCGGCCTATCAACGCTTTCAGGGGTGGATATGGTATCTGGCTTAGCTCCTCAGACATCGTGTATATCCTCTATGGCGTCGGTGGTGGGGGCTACGCCACATACAGTGATCCTTATATCGAAGGGAGCCGGAGACAGATCCAAGCCTGACGCCTCCACCGGGCGCGTTGTTCCAGCCTAAACGTGGCATCGGCAAGGTATGGCGGCTCAACGACCTGGTTGGCAGCATCGGATGGGGCCTGCACATCGAAAGCGCCTATACGGCCCATGTCTCTTATGATGCCGCGGGCAACATGACAATCACCGGCCCGGAAGGTCAGCGATTCACGCTGTACACGAATGGGTCATGGGAACGCGAGTAGGAGCGTACGCGCGGATGCGGCCAGAACGCTCCGGTTTGCCGGCGCACCTGCGAAAGCGCGCAGCTGATTAAACCCGGAGGCATCATGGAGCGATCGCGCCACAGGCAATCATGACATCTGCATGGGCACTTGCGAACTTCTTGTCTCTTTGTGCCTCGACCTCGTCCATGAACGCCTTCAGTTTGTTGATGGCTGCTTTGGCGTACACCAAGACAACGTCCGGCACCGTGGCGTAGTATTGATCACAGCAAATTGGTCGCGCCATAGAAGTTCACTACGATGCAGAGTTGCACATTATTCATGTGACAATTAGCGTGATTTTTATAATGCCACTATACTTTTGACAAAAGTGGGCAATGGGGGGTGCTTTGATGCCAGAACAAATCTTGCCCGGTACTTATATTACGGTACGCGACGAAGGGCTCATCACCGCCGGCCGCGTAGTGTCTGGCAATATCGGAATCGTCGGAACTGCGTCAAAAGGGCCTATTGGACAGGTCCAGATTCTGGGCAGTTTTTCAGAAGCGCGTGAGATGTTCGGCGAAGCGGACCCCTGGATGGGAGGAAGCAGCAACGAACTCACGCTCATCCGTGCCTCGCAGCTCATCTACAACAATGGCGGGCGCACCATCTATGCCGTCCGGGCTGCCAGTAGCGCCGTCACCAGCGCCGCCTTTCAAATCCGAGTTGGCGCGACAGCCCTCACCCGACTTCAAGCCAGAACCCCGGGCACCTGGGGCAATGAGATCACGATCAGCATCGGAGCTGGTGAAGAGCCAAGCACCGTCAGGGAGACGCTGCCCGGCAATGCCTCCACGCTGCGACGCCCCAACGTCGTCGTCGACAGCCCGCTGAACAGCATCCGGGTGCATCAGATCAGCACCGGGCAGACGCTGACTTATGCCATCGTCTACAACACGCCGGTCAATAACACCCTGCCGCAGGTCAGCATCAACCCGACGACCGGTGGCCTGTCATTTACCTCCCTTGCCGGCTTCGCTCCGGTCGCTGCCGACAGGATTCTGGCCACCTATCAGGTTCCAGCTGCCAACAGCAAGACGGTTACGCTTCGCTATGGCGCTGTCTCGGAGACGTATACGGTGGCCGATGCCTCGCATCTGGCCGAGCAGGTCAACAGTCGTTCCGGGCTGGTTTTCGCCGCCCCGGCGGACGAGACAGCTTTCTTCGGGCAACTGCCGGACAACACGCTCGGCGCACGCCTGTTCGGCACTGGTCTCGACGGTCACACGGCCGGTTCGAACGGCGAGGCTGCGACGGCCGACGACTACAGCGAGGCGCTGGCACTGCTGGAAAACGAACTTGTCAATATCGTGCTGCTGGCGGGCCAGAGCGCGTCCAACAGCCAGATGGTCTCGGCACTGCTCGGCCACGTCAACACGACAGCCGAAATCCGCCGTGAACGCATCGGCATCATCGGAAGCAACGGTACCGACGACGTGAACGCCATCTCCGGGCATTCACTCAACAGCGACCGACTGATCTTCGCGGCGCCGGGCATCCAGGCAGCGCCGCAGGTCAAGCTGCCAGGGGCATACACGGCAGCGGCTATTGCGGGTCTGATCTCCTCGCTCCCCGTGCAGTCCAGCCCGACCAACAAACCGCTCAACATCCCGGGCCTGTCCAAAGAATTCTCCTCATCTCAGCTTGAGAAGCTCGTGATGCAGCGGGTCCTGGCGGTCGAAAAGCGCGACGGCTTCCGCGTCGTCAAAGGCATCACCACGTCGACCAACACCGCCTGGCATCAGATCACCACACGCCGCATCGTCGATTACGCCGTTTACGGCGTGCGTTCCGCCTGCAATCCCTACATCGGCAAGCTCAACAACGATCGAGTCCGCGCCGCGCTCAAGGCCACCATCGATGCCTTCCTGACACGAATGGTGGACGCCGAAGCGCTGATCAGCTACGAACTGGAAGTCACGGCGACCCGGGCCCAGCAGATTGCTGGCGAGTGCATCGTCACCATGACCATTCGCCCAACCTTCAGCATCGACTTCATCGTTGTGACGATGTATCTGGGTTAGGCCCGGAAAGGAAATCGCACGATGCCTATCTCCAATGTCTTTCGCGGTTCGGACGCGGATCTGGTGCTGGCGGTCGATGACAACAGCACGGTCGATGGTGGGCTGGCCGACGCGCTGATCACCGAATACGAGCTGTCGACCGTCGTCGGTCGGCTGCAAAACGTCAAGGTTTCCGTCATGAACGATGTGCGCCCCTACCACGAGATCGGCAAGCGATTCGCCGCCGCGCTGCGTCCCGGCAACATCGACATTCTGGGCTCCGCCGACCGCGCCCACATTAACGGCGCGCTGCTGCGGCTGCTGCTGGGAGATGGCGCGATCAGCCCGCCGCCGACGGGCAGCATCGCCCAGCCATCCTTCAACATCGTGATCAACTTGAAGGATCCGGCACTGACCGAAAACTCCAGCAAGATCGTGCTGTTCGGGGTCAAGTTCGAAAGCTGGTCGTTCAACCTGCCGGAAGATGATTTTGTGATGGAAGCTGTCACCTTCCGGGCGCTGCGCATTGCCAGTGAAGAGACGAGTGGCTGAGACCACGTATGACAGCTTATGGCGACGAGATCACGGCTAGAGAAATCCTGACCGCCGAGGAGTTGCTGGCGGGCAACGCGATAACCTTTGACATCCTCGTCCCGCCGGAGGTCTTGCGGCCCGGTGGAGACGCTGGCGACGCCAAAGAGACGATCGTCCGCCTGCGACCGCTCACCCTTGGCACCTTTTGCTCATCCTGAAAGCGGCGAAGGAAGACGACAGTCTGATCCCGCTGCTGATGATCCAGGAGTCACTTGTTGAGCCGAAGCTGTCACTCGGTCAGATTCGCCAGTTACATCTGGGGCTGATCAGCTATCTGATCGCTCACGTCCGAAGAATCAGCGGGCTGGCCGAAAAAAAAGCCCGTAAGCGAGATCGCCGCGTCGCCACTGCTGCAAGCCAGCTATCGCCTCGCAAAGCGTTCGGCTGGACACCCCAGCAGGTGCAAACGCTGACGATGGCCCAGATCGACCTTTACCTGCATTTTCTGAACGAGGACACACATGCAACGTGACTCGTTGGCAGCAATCGGTCAATCGCTGAGACAAGACTTCGACGCTACTTTCCACGACGAATTGCCAACGCTCCGCGACCTCGTACAGGACGTGGAACGCTTGTCTGCCGTACTGGTCGGTGATGTCGAGTCGTTTGTCGCGTGGATAACTTCCGCCACCCTCCAGGTGGAGGAAGTTTCAGAGCCAACCCAGTCGGTAGACGGCGACAGGATCGCGCGGCTTCAGGCCGACCCGTTTGCGCCACCGGCGAGCAGACCGCCGCGCCCGGTTCTGTCACCGCAGCCCGACTCGGAGCAGAGTTTGCCTCGCCTCAGCGACACGGAAATCACTCACTCCGGCGAGCGGTTCTCTTCCGGGCCTTCGAGCACCCCGGGAGCATCTAGCCGCGCCGTGAGCTCAGGCTTCCAGACTCTTCCGAGCGCATCGCGCGCCCCACGGCCAGCCTCTCCGGCGTCCTCAGCCTCCCCTACATCGCACGCGCCACTCGCAGCGACCGGCGAACTGCTCGCGGATCCGCTCCCCCGTTCAATAGAACCGGCCGCTCCGTCGGGATTCTCGACGGTCAAGGACCTAGCCGACCTGGCCCGGCGCATCGCCGCTGACGCTCGGCTGGCCGAGTCGCCGCTGAGCGATACTGGGTCCTCGGAGCGAGTGGTTGGGCCGACCGAGCCATCGGTACCGCTGCCCATGGGGTCGCCTGCGGAAGTCGACCCGCTCACCTTGAATCGACCTCCGAGCGAATACGCCGAGTTGAACCCGGGCGCGCTGGCCGGAGAGAAGGCGGAAGGTAAGCTGCGTGAAGAGCTGGCGCGGCTGATGGGTCTGCGCCCTATCCCGTCTAAGAGTACTCCGCCGGGAAAGGCGCAAGCGCCGCAGCAGGCGGATCTGCTCAGTCCGACCAACCGACAGCCAATCGCTTGGCGGGAAGAACCAGACGCTACGCCGGTGAGAGCGTCGCCCCCTGCAATCGCGCTGGAAGGGCACACGCTGGAACCCGCGCCGACGGAGGTGGACATGGACGCGATTCTGGAGGCACTTGCGAAGACTCTCCGCGAAGACTATCGACGGTACTACGGAGTGTAGGCAACGATGCCCATCGAGATCGGCGGTATCATCCTGAATCACATTCACCGGCTGGCGACCATCGAGCAAGCAGCGATGGTCGCGCACCGTATCCCCGGACTGGAGGGCAGCGTCGTCCAGAACATCGGCCGCGCCTCCGTCCAGTTGCAAGTCGAGGGCATCTTCTATGGCGCGACGAGTCGCGATGATCTGGAAGCGCTGCGCTCGCTCTACAAGGCGCGCGAGCCGGTCGACTTTCTGGCGGATATCGTCGGAGAGTCCTACTTCAGCCAGGTCGTCGTCACTCGCATGGAAGTCTACGAAGCCGCGAGCAGCCCCGAAGAGTTCGGCTTCTTGCTCCACATCATGGAATACGTCGAGCCGCCCGAACCGGAAGCGGAGCCCGATTTCTCCGCAGTCGATGCTTCCATCCTCGAAGATGCACAGAACTTCATGGACGCCGTCACATTGCCGGACCTGATTGGCGGCATACCCGACATTACAAACCCGCTGGCCCCATTGGACAGCGCGCTGGACGGCGTCGAAGAGGCGCTGAGCGGCCTGTCCTCGGTGACGGGAAGCCTGCAATCGCTGTTCGGCATTGGGGGAGGATAATCTGTGCTGAACGTCGCGCACCGCATCACCATCGGCTCGGCGGTCTACGCTTCGGCAGCTCACTCACGGTTGATCCGACTGCGGACGAATGCCGGGCTGGCTGCGCCTGTCAATACCGCCGTGATCACCTTTGCGCCTCCGCATGGGCTTACGATCGCAGTGGGGGACACCGCGGTGGTCGAACTGGGCTACGACGATGATCTGCATGTGGTCTTCACCGGCATCGTCGAGTCGTTCGACTGGGCAGTGGAAAGCGTGACGGTCGGTGCGGCGAGCACCTTTCGACGGCTCCTCGATGCCCGTTATAACCGCATCTTCGAACGATCCAAGTCCGGCGACATCGTCTCGAACGTCGCACGGCAGTTGGAGATCGCAACCGGGACGGTGGAGTCGGGCCTCGAACTGGCGGCCTATGCCATGAGCAGTGGGCTCAGCGCCTATGATGCCGTTCGCGTGCTGGCGGGACGCAGCGGCTTCGACTTCTATGCCGATATCGACGACAAACTTGTCTTCGCCAGGTACAACCAGGCCCAGGCACACCCATTCCAGTACGGGATCAATATTGTCGAGCTGGCCGTCGAGCATTCGCGTGATCGCGTCACCGGCGTCGAGGTCTACGGCGAAAGCCCATCCAGCTTGGGCGAGGGCCAGGACGCCTACTCGTGGCTGACCAAGAAGGATGTCAAGGGAACGGCCGGCGGGTCCAGCGGGGTGACCGTCCAACACTTCGACCCCACTATCCGCACCCAGGAGGATGCCGGGGCAATCGCCGAGTCGCTGCTGTCGGCACTGGGCGCAGGCCGAACGTGTCGCCTCCAAACGCTAGGCGCGCCGGAAGTGCGGTTGGGAGAGGCCATCGAGATCAGCGACATGCCTATCGCCGAGCAGAACGGGACGTTCAAAGTGACCGGCGTAGCGCACCGGCTCGATCTCAGACAAGGTTTCACGTCGTGGATTGACGGAATCGAAGCATGACGGACAGCATCGTCGGTATTATGAAGCAGGTCGCGGAGAACGAGGCGCGCAAGATCTCGACGCTGGAGCTTGGCATCGTCACGTCCGTCTTTCCGCACGCCTCCGACAGCGACAAAGACAATTACCAGTGCTCGGTCAAACTCAAACATCGCAAGCAGCCGGATGGCAGCGACTTTGAGCTGCGCAAGGTCCCCGTCGCGACCGGCCACATCGGCCTGGCGCACATCCCCAACGTCGGCGATCTGGTCGTGCTCGGCTTTCTTAACGGCAGCATCAACGCGCCGATCATCCTGGGACGACTGTACAACGATGAGGATGTCCCACCCAAGAACGATGTCGGGCAGATGGTCTTTGAAGGCATCGAAGAGATCACCGTGACGACCAAGAAGGGAACGAAGATCGTCATTGATGCCGATGGCAACGTTACCATCGAGGCCAGCGGCGACGTTACGGTCAAGGCTGGCAAGGTGACGATCAACGACGGCAGCAAAGGCGCGGCGAGGCAGGACGACTCGGTCGAGGTGACCATCCCCTCCGGCACCTTCCTTGTCGGCGCACAGGCGGGCGTGCCTAACCCGGCCCCCGTCAAAGTTCAGGGCAAGATCACCTCGTCCAGCGGATCGGTGAAGATTGGCGACTGATATGGCAGATCCGTACGGCAAGGACCTCAGGCTCACTGGTCGAGCCTTCGACCGCATGACCTCCGATCGCGAACCCGTCGACCTCAGAGCCGCGGTGGACAGCGATCTGCGCACCGTCTCGGGGCGGGAGAATCTGGCGCAGGCGCTGGTCAACCGGCTGCTCACCCGGCGCGGCGAACTCACGCGGCTGGGACATCCTAACTACGGTTCGCGGCTGCACATGCTGGTCGGCGAACTGAACAACACCCGTACCCGAGGCCTGGCGGAGCTCTACATTCGCGAATGCCTCAAGAGCGAACCTCGCATCGCGGCGGTCACGCAGGTTGCCTTCGCGCCGCCCGTTCGCGGCCAGGAACGCGATACGCTCTACGTCAGCATCACTGTGCAGCCCATCGATGGCGGCGAGCTGACGCTGGTCATCCCGCTGAGAGGAGGCTAGGTCGTGACATTCGCTGCCAAGAAATTCAGCGAGATCTTTAATACCATGCGCCAGCGCGCCGAGGCAGACGGCGTCATCACCGATTTCGAGGTGGGCAGCGTCGCCCGCACGCTCGTCGAGTCGTTTTCCTACGAAATCGGTACGCTTTACGAGCAGATGCGGCTGGTCTACCTTTCCGCCTTCGTCGACACGGCGGAGGGACAGCAGCTTGACATGGTGGTCGCGACTCTCGGGATCACCCGGAGCGAGCCAGATTTTGCGTTAGGCGTTGTCACCTTCCAGCGCGATGTCGGCAATGAGGCCATCGAGATTCCCTTCGGCACGCTGGTGACGACTGAGGATATCCCCGACGCGCCCAAAAAGGTTTACCAGACGGTCGAGGCGAAACCCCTGGTCAAGGACCAGACGAGCATCGACGTACGCGTGCAGGCGGTCAACCGTGGCACGGAAGAGGTGGTCGATGCGGGCGCCATCGTCGTCATGCCCCGTCCCATTCTCGGCATCAAGTCGGTGGCGAACGCCGAAGCGACCACCTTCACCGGCAAGCGCCGCGAGACGGACGACGAACTGCGCTCGCGCGCCAAAAACGCCCTGATTTCGTCCGGCAAAGCCAGCGTGATCGCCATCGAGAACGCCCTGCTCAGCCTTCCGGGCGTGCGCGATGCGCGCGTCATCGAGAAATTCGACGAAGAGCCGCCACAGTACGGCGTCATCGAAGTTTACGTCGATGGCATCGACTTCGACGATCAGGCGGACGTGAAACGCGTGCGCGATACACTCGACGGGGTGCGGGCGGCGGGCATCTTCGCGCTGCTGCTGCCAGCCGTCGCGCTGCAGATCGCCAGCGTCTTCAAGATCGAACTCAGCCCCAGCCTGAAGCTGAACCCTGAGCAGCGGTCCGCCTTCGAGGAGAATGTCCGCGACCAGATCGAGAGCTATCTGGAGAGCCTGAAGATGGGCGATCCGCTTCTGCTCAGCCAGGTGACCAAGGCCATCCTGTCAGTGAGCGGAGTCAACGATCTGGCGCAGTTCACGATGGCCATCAACCGGCGCGAGGCAAATGGCACGCTCACGCCGATAAATTTCGACCCGACCACCGATAGGCGCGTGAACAGCCAACCGTCGGAGCGTTTTAAGGCGATGACGATCTGTGTGGCGTCGGAGGACAAGGCGCTGCCGATCAATCTGGCGTTCCAGGCGTCGGCCGGTCTGACTGAGGCCGCCTACGATGGGCTGCTCACCGCGCTCGGCGGCTACTTCGGCGGTCTGGCGCTGGGCGACCCGGTGGAGACGTCGGCCATCACCTCGGCCATCACCTCGGCAGGCATCACCCTCGCGCCCGGTACGCTCGTATTGACTCCTAAGCCGTGGTGCGGCAGCGTCGATGCCAGCGGGACGACGGTGTCCGTCCGCTTCGTGGAGAAAGCCGACCTGGGGACGGTCTTCGCCTACCACAGCACGCTCAATGTCGTCGGCGCGCTGCGGGTGACGCTGCCCACCTTCATGGCCGACGCTGAAAAGCAGGAAGCCATCGCCGCCGTCGAAGCGAACTTGCAGGACTACCTGGAGAACCTCGCGCCTGAGGCGGACATCGTCTTTCAGGACCTGGTCGACCACGCCAGTTCGGTCGCTTCTGTGCAGAGGGTCGACCTGGACCCCGACGATTTCAGCGTGCGCCTAAACAATGGCGCCCCGCTCGTCGGGCGAGTCGACGACGATGCTATCGAGATCAACGCGTTCGAAAAGCCGGCCTTTGAGCATTTTTGCGTGGCTGCGGCGACGCAGGTGATCAACGTGACGATCACCGGAGTAGCGGTCACCGTCACAGTCGCCGGGGCCACGCCCACGGGACAGACCCTTGCCAACAAGAGGGAAGAGATCCGCACCGGGATCGCCGGGAAGGCGCTGCTGCCGGACCTCGATACCGGGGAAGATGTCTCTTACGATGCCGTTCGAAGCGCTATCGAAGCGCTGATCCCCGGAGTAAGCCTGACGGTGACCGCGTTCATCATGAGCGGCATCTCGGCCTGCGACGGGCGCAGCCAGACGCTCTCCAGCACCGGGACGTCGCTGCATGTCCGGTCGATCGAAGTGGCCAGCATCACACAGATCGGCACCTCAGAAATCACCGTGACGGTGGTGGGGACGTCCTGAGGATGAACAGCAAGTCACGCAGCATCATCAGCCGCCTACCGGACTTCTACACTCGCGATGAGGGGACGACTCTGGCCCTCTTCGTCCAGTTATTCGGCCGGGTGATCGAGGAGGTCGAAGCCGATCTTCTCGCGGTCATGCACGCGCACTGGGTGGACAAGGCGGACAACGCGGTGCTGCTCGACTTTGAGGCCGGTGACCAGGGCGACCTGGACCGGCTTTTCGCCATCTACCTCGACAGCCTGGGCGGCACCTCGCAGTTGAAGCAGGCCAACCGTCCGCCGGGCGCGCAGGGGCTGGCGGATGATGCGCGCTACCGCGAGCGCATCAAGGGATTGATCAAGGTGCTGATGCGCGGCGCCTCGACGCGCGAGGGCATCAAAGCTGTGGTCGCCGCCAACCTCGGCATTGTCGAGAACAAAGGCGACACTCCGGAGCGGCAAGCGCTCGTCCGCGCCGCGCGCGACATGATCCGCATCGTTGAGTTTGCCCCGGACGCTAACGCCGGGACAAATTACGCGCTGACCCTCTATGAGGCATTCGCCGTCACCAACCCGAACCCGAGCCCGATCACGCCGCAGTTCCGCCTGACCTTCCGCTCCGATCTCCCCTTTCCGCTGACTAACCTCCGCCTGATCAACAACACTTCGGACCAGTCGCTGAACTACAGCGGTCAGGTCGATCAGGGCGATGTTCTGGCGCTCTTTGCCGATGGCTCTGCGCTGCTCAACGGCGTTACGGTACCAGTCACGGGAGTGGTTCCTCCGGCCGCGCCGGGGACGACCACCTGGCAGATCGAGGCAGAAGCAGTGCGGAGCGGGCAACCGCTGCCGATCGGCCGCTTCGACGTGAGCGCATTCAATCTGCTGCCGCCGGATCATCCGCGCCCGCCCGTTTGGATGTTTAGCGAGCCGGCGCTCGACCTCAATCTGACTCTGACCAAGCTGACGCCGGGCTTCTTCGCAGTCTATATCCCCTGGGATATTCCGGGATTCACCGACAAATTCGAGGAACTGCCCGATCACCCCCGCACGCAGATCGGCTACATCATCGACAAGGTGAAGGCCGCTGGAGTGGGGACGGCCATCGTCTACGAGAAGATGTTCACCGAACTCCATGCAATGGTGGATCAGCTCACTATACTCGGCGAGACCCGGCCGTTCGCCGAAGACATCGAGATGGAGGAGTTCAATTTCGACATCGGCAGTGTGCAGATGCCCTACGCCGGCGGACTCGACCAGGAGCTGGACGATCGCTTCATCGCCAGCGGCGCTTTCGATATGACGACTTTTGACAGCCTGAACACGTTCGCGGATTAACGCGCAAGGAGGCGGTAAAGGATGAAACTGCAGGATGCCCTGGATCTACGCGGGCGACTGACTGTGCAGATCATGGATGGCCAGAACGCCGTCATCGAGTCGATCCGCGTCAACAACAGTATCGTCCTCACCGGGCGCGATCTGGTCGCCAAGTTGTTCGTCAAACAGCCGATCGATCCGGTTTCGCACGTCGCGGTCGGCACTGGCACAACGGCGGTAGACCCCAAGGACGAGGCGCTGCAAAGCGAGATTTTCCGCAAAGCGGTCAACCCGGTCGACCCCAGCCTGCACATCACGACCACCGGTGAAGGCAAACGCAAGGTGACGCTGACCGCCGAACTGGATTTCGCCGACGCCAATGCCGCGCTGACCGAAGCGGCGCTGTTCAATGCGGATACAGGCGGCGTCATGTACAACCGCGTGGTCTTTCCGCCCATCAACAAGACGGCAGACTTCAAGCTGACTCTGATCTGGGAAATTATCTTTTAGGGGGTCCGGCTATGGCTTTTTCACCGACACCAAAGAACCCTGGCGATCTCATTCGGTCGCAGGATTGGAACGAGGCGCTGGATGAAGTCGTCCGACTGGAGTCTGCGAAGCTCAATCGAACGGGTGGGTCGATCAGTGGATCGCTGACCATCGCCGGGGCGCTCGGCGTCGGCAGCGCCACCGCGCCGAACCGATCGCTGACGGTGCGCGGCGCCTCCGGGACTTACCTCAACGTCATTGCCGACAACGGCACGGAGGAAGTACTGCTCGGCGCTGACGCGGCCGGCGGCATCGTGTCCACCATAACCAACCACGACTTGCAGCTCCGCGCGGGCGGCAACCAGACGCGCCTGACCATCAAAGCGGATGGCAATGTCGGCATCGGCACGACGACGCCGGGTCACCAGCTTGACGTGGCCAACCGTATCCGCATTCGCCAGGGTTCGTCCGGGTCAGCGGGGGTCTGGCTCTTCCAGTCCACACCGAACGCCGACAGGGCCTTCATCGGCATGGCGGACGACAACACCGTCGGCCTGTGGGGCAATGGCGGAATTGGCTGGGGCCTTCGGATGAACGTCGGCGACGGAGATATCCTCCTGGAAGGCGACCTGTCCATACGCAAGACGGCGGGCGGGTATGCCACCTTCACCAACAACACCTATTCCAACGAAGCCACCCTCCAGGCGAACAACCTCAAGCTGGTGATGGGTTCTGATGGCGGCCTGGTCATCATCGGTTCACCGCCGTTGAGCTACGAGTTCGCCGTCGGGCACACCTTCAACAGTCCCATCATCATCGGCGGCGGGGGTGGCGGCACCAGCTTCGTCAAGCGTTTCTCGGTGAACCAGGCCGGCAATGTCTCGATCGCCGGGTCGCTTTCTGCCGGTGGCGGCAAGGGCGGCTACGTGGTGGACAACTTCATCAATGCCGTCGGCGAACCACTCGAACAGGGCGACATCGTCATCATCAGCTCGGCCCAGGTCACCCATTACTATGGGCAGAATGACAGCATCCCGGTACCGGAAGTCGATCTGACCGCCACTGCGTACGACACACGCGTCTGCGGTATCGTCGAGTCGGTCGTGCTGGCAGACAGCCTGCCGCCCTTCGATATCCAGTACCCGACCGAAGAAGAAGTCCAGGCGATCGAAAAAGAGAAGAGCGCCAAGAAGAAGAAAGCCGCGCAGGAGGCCCTCGCCGCTCGCATGGAAAACCCTCTGGCCTCCTTCGCCGCGCCGGTCACCAGGGAGGTTGATTCCACCCAGGTAGGACCCGGTCAGCTCGGCAAAATGGTCACACTGGGCGCCTATGCCTACTGCAAGGTCGACGCCGACATTGCTCCGATCGCCGTCGGCGACCTGCTCACCACCAGCCCGACGCGCGGTCACGCCCAGAAGGTCACCGACCCGAGCAAAGCGCTGGGCACGATTCTGGGCAAAGCCCTCGGATCGCTCGATTCGGGCAAGGGCAAGATCCCTATACTGGTTCTGCTGCACTAGACCAAACCATGATTCAAGAGCTGCTTGACCACATTGTGCAAATCCTTCGCCAGGAACTGACGGGCGCGATTCCCAATATCGGGACGCACGTCCTCCTGGGGCCGGTGGCTGAACCCGCGGCCGCCACTTTGCCGGTCATCGCGCTCACACCAGGCGCCCTGGCGATTCCACCGGGCGCGCGCGACCTCAGTTCGAGCGAACCGCGGCCGCAACCCTTCGTGCAGACGATCCCGGTCAACCCGGCCAGCCCGCAGGGGCCATACCCACTGACCAAGACGCCGATGAACACGTCAGCGCTTTGCAAGCTCGTCCTCGACGTCGGCACGCTGGACGAGCGCCAGGTGCTGCTGATCGAAGGCAGCGATTACATCGTCGACTACCAGGTGCCGTCCATTGCCTTCAGCGCTGCGATTCCGCTGACGAGCGCGATTTTGCTGCGCTATGCGTTCGCCGGGGTGTTCACGATTCAGAATTTCCAGCAGGATTTCACGATCGAAGTCTACGAGTCCAACCATACTATGTCCGAGAAATGGCTGGCGCTGGCGTTGGCGGCGGTCATGACCCATTACGATGAGCTGCTGGAACGCTTCAACACGACCCAGCCGACCCTCTACAGCGGCGGGGTGCTCGGTTCGGCGCACCGCCTGACCCAGCTTCAGCCATCCGGCGCGGTCCTGGTCGAGTCTCCGCATATTCGCTGGCGGATGACCTTCAGGACCGCCGGCCAGTTGACCCTGACGCGCGCCAGCGAGGGCGGCTTCAGCCTGATCGAGAAAATCCGCAGTCCTGGTCAGCATTCTGGCGAGGCTGTCGATATCGCCGTTGGGCTGGAGTGAGTCATGCCGACGATCTTTGAGCGTATCAACGCCGCCCTGACCGACAACGACGTGTCGGTGCGCGTCACCGTCCAGTCAGACAACCTGACGAGCATCGCGACCACCGTCGCCAATCTGATCGAGAACCCTCCGAGCAGCCTCGGTGACCTTGGCGCGCTTTTGCAGGCGCTGCCGCTGCCCGACCTGGCGATTAGCGATGATTTCGGGATGGCGCTCAACCAATTGGCTGCGATGGTGCCGGGCGATCTGTCGGGAATCACGGGTGGGCTGTCCGGCAATCTGGGCGCGCTTCAGGAGCAGCTCGGCGCTTTGACCGGCCCGCTCGGCGAAGTGATCGAGGTCGTGCTGGCGGTCTACGCACTCACGCAGGTGGATTTCCTGTGCGCGACGACGCCATCGCCGCCTGGAGGCACGCCCCCCGGGGGAGGAAGCCCTCCGCCTGCCGAACCTCCTCCCGGTCAACCACCGCCCGCGCCGGTACAGCAGTTGAATACCATCATCGATCTGTTTCCGAATCCGCTGACCGTCTCGTCACTTCTGGAGTGGATCTATCAGGTCCTGCGAGACTTCGATTTGAGCGAGTTTCAGATCGTCCAAGTGCCCATCCTCGACGATCTGCGCGATCCGCTGGCCACCCTGATCGAGTGGCGCAATGCCATGAACTCGGCAGCACTCCTCGATCAGATGAATGACACCCTGGATCTTCTGGAGACGACGATCATAGGCAGCGTCAGCTCCGTTTTGGCGCCGATCGACGCGGCGCTCAACACCATCAGCGTAGGACTGCCCACGACACAGCTCATTCAAATCGCCGATGAGCTGGTCACGCACCTGGGGACGCTGCGTACGGCTATTCAGAGCGGCGACCTGAGCGCGACCGGGCCGGCCGTGAGTGCGATCAACGCCCTGTTGGACACCTACAGCGGCATCCAGGTCAACGTGCAAAACAATCTGGCCCTACCCTTCGCCACGTTGGATGACCGCCTGGCATCACTCGACATCGACCTCGACACGGCGGTTGGCCGGTTGGTGTCGCTGGTCCAGCCCGAGTCGCTGTTCAGTTTCATCCCGCTGCCGTCACAGTCTGCGCTGTCGCTGGCCGGCCTGGGCGAATTCGAGGAATGGCTGGATACTTTGGTCGGATGGATCGGCGATCTGACCGACAGTCTCGACCTTTCGGCGATTCAGGAGCCGCTGGGCACCGTCGCCGATGCACTGCAAAGCGCCGTGGACGCGATCGACGCAGCCATGATCTCGATCACTTTGCAGGTGCAGTCGCTGTTTGGCGACGTCGAGGATTTGCTCGATCAGATTGACCCCGGCGCGCTGCTCGATGAGGTGCAGGACGCGATCGACTCCTTCCAGACGGCGCTCGTCGCAGCTCAAGAGCCTGTTCGCCCCGGTGAGCGCCGCCATCGGCACCGTCATTACGCAGATCGCCGACGGAGTCAGCGCCTTTGATCCTGCTGACATCATCGACGCGCTGCGCGGCACCCTGGACGGTCTGGCGGGCGTGCTGGAACACCCCGAAGTGCTGTCGGCAATGAACGCCATTCGCGACGCGGTCACCGATACGGCGGCAGCGCTCGAAAATGTGTCGTTTGCCCCTCTGGCTGATCAGGTGATTACCGAGATCGACCGACTGACCGCCGCCTTCCAGGAGCTCGACGTCTCGACCCTGAGCACGCCGGTCCAGCTCTCTCTTCAGGGGGCTCTCCTCATCCTGCCAGAAGATCTGGCGCCGATTGCCGATCCACTTGTCGCTCGGCTCGGTCAGGTAGTGGTCGAGGGGCCACTGGCGCTGCTCAAGCAGGTGGAGCAGCAGCCGGCCATTCTGCGCGATCAGATCCGCGCCTTCGAACCCGGCGCGATGGTTGGGGGAGCGCTGGCCACCCCGTACAATGCCTTGATGGCACAGGTGAACGCCTTCGCGCCCAGCAAGCTGCTCGACAGCGCTGAAGCCGAGCTGGACAAGCTCAAGACTCGCCTGACGGCGTTTGCCAGACCCAGCAAGCTGCTGGAGCCGCTGCAGGCGCAGTTCGACGACGTTCTCGGCCTGTTCGATCAGCTCGATCCCTCGGCCATCGTTCAGCCGCTGGAGACGGCGATCCAGGGTGCCGTCGGGGCGGTCATCGAGGCGCTGCCAGTGGACGAGACGTTCGATCAACTCGACGCCGTGCTGGCACCCATCCAACAAGCCACGCAGGTCGGCAGCGCTACGATCGCCCTGCTTAACCGGATGCTGGCTATGCTCAACGGGTTGGCCGACCCGCGCGCGCAGATGGACGCCTGGATCGACACGATTCTGGCCAACATCAACGCCATCACGGACGCCAGCCCGCTTCAGCCGGCACTTGACGCCATCGAGATGGCGCTGGACGGCGCAACCGCCGCCGGGCTGAACGCGCGTTTGAACACGGCCACGCTGGAAACAACCCTGACGTCGCTCAATCCGCAGACCCGGCTGGTCTCGCTGATTCAGGCCTACAACGGGGTGCCGCGCGCTCAGCTCAATGCCCTCCCGGACTCTCCGGCGAAGGCGGCCGTCGTCGCAGCGCTCGATCGCTTCAACCCGGTCGATCCGGCTTTTGTGCCGCCGTACCAGCGCGCTGCCGAGCTCCAGACCGCGATGACCGAGGCGCATAGCAAGCTTACGGCGCTGCTGGCCGACTGGGACAGCCGCTACCATGACGAGGGGCCGCTGGCCTCGCTGCGCGGCCTGCAGGCGACTCCGGAAAACCTGCGGACGTGGATCGGCGAGGCGCTGGAAGACAAGGCCGGGCGGCCGATCGTCGCCATTCTTTCGATGCTCGCGCCGATGGCACAGGTCCTGAGCGCCTTCGTCAGTAAACTTCAGGCGCTGGTCGATGCCCTCACCGGCAAGCTGACCGCGCTCCTCAACGGGCCCGGTTCGCTGGGGGATATCCGCGACACTATTCAGGCGCTGCTCGACAAGCTGCAGAACTTCAACCTCGACTTCCTCACGCAGAGCATCGGCGGCGTCTTTGACAACGTCAAGGGCAAGCTCAACGCCATTAGTCCGGCGGCTCTGGGGGCGACGGTCGACGCGGCCTTTACCGACATGCTCGACTCGCTCCAGATCGATTTGCTCATTCCGCCGGCGCAGATCGCCCAGCTCGATACCGCCTATCAGAATATCGTGGAGGATCTGGAGGCGCTGAACCCGGCAACGCTGGTCACCGCGGTAGTCCAGCCAGAATTCGAGGAGAAGATTATCCCGCTGCTGGAGGTTTTCGACCCGACTGAGGTATTGAGCTCGCTTTATGCCCGGCTCGGCGGCGTGGAGGAAGAACTGCGCGCCGAGATCGCCCGCGTCAACGAGGCGTACCAGCGAATGCTCGACTCGATCCCGTCCATCAGCCTCATCCCCGATATTGGCGTCGACATCGACGTCGATATCGATGTGCCTGGCTTTTAAGCAACCACCTGGGGAGCGAAGCGCTTGGTCATTGGCTCAGTTCTGTTGCAGCCCCAGCGGCTCGAACGCGCGGCGGCGATCCCGCCCGACGACGCCATCCTGGGCGACCTGATCGCTCTTGGCGTCCGTCTGATGGTTGACGGGTCGGGGCGTGGCCGCGTCGTAGCCGCGCTCGGCGCATCGGGAGTCGGCACGGTGGATCGTCTGATCTCCCACACCAGCGCGGGGAGCGCGCAGGCCGTCAGCAGCTTGCAGACCCTGTTCGCGCCGCTGATCTCACCGTTTCAGACGGTGGCCGCGAAGCCTCCCGGCGACCTCTCTGGCATGGTCGAACGTTTTGGAGAGGGTCTGAGTGCCTTCGCCAGTGCGCTCCAGAACTTGACCCCGGACAAGCTCCGGGGCGTGATGATGACATTCTTCGATGTTCTGCAGGGCGATCTCGGCATCACACCAACCTTCATACGCGATCTGGTGGTCGGCTTTTTCGACGACATGATCCTCGCCCTGCAGGCTGCCCCCCGCCGACGAGACGGCGGCGGAGCGCGAGAACCGCCGCGTCGTCGCCGCGCTTCTGGCGCGCATCAAGCGCTATCTTGCGGCAAACTTCGTCTTCCCAGCCTTCAATCCTGACGTTGCCGCCAACGCTCTCTTTGCCCTGCGCACTCAGCCTGACGTGGATGCTGCGCTTGACCGGATCGTCTGCACGACCGAAGCCGCGGCCGCCTCGTTCAACGCCGGACAGGCGATACTCGACCTGCTGCCTTACGACGCCTTCCCAGCCTTTGGCGAAGGCGGTCTTGGCGCTGCCGCCGCGCCGCCGGAACGAGAGCAGTACAGCTTCTTCGCCAGCCGCCTGCTGGAAAACGACAACTACGACGGAGACCTCGGCAATATCCCCTCCCGGCCGAAATCACTCTTCTGGACGGAGTCACCCTGCCGGACCTGCGTGAAGCCTTCAAGCATGCAAGCGTCATCCTGGCACCCTATTCCTTTCTATACACGGAAGAGGCCGACAAGGAGTGGAAGGTCGTCGACCTCAAGAAGTACACGCTGCGCCGCGAGGCGTCCCGGCTTCTGGTATATCACCCGATTGTCATCGATCTCGGGGACTTCGAGTCGGCGGTGGCCAATCAGATCTCCAAGCCGCAAGAACTGCGCGAGTTGCTCGTTCGGCATGGCGTCCTGCTGGATTGGCAGACCCTGACGGTTGGTCATGAGGCCGGCAGCAACACCTGGTCCATCGACTCCGGCATCTATAGCCATCGCGGCACACGCTTCCAAGGCGAGGTGACGATCCGCCCAGCGAACGCGGCGTCAATGCTGTTCGAACTGCCAATCGCGCTTCAACCTGCGAACACGGACGGCATTGCTTCGGAACTGCGCCAGGCATTCGCCGAGCGCGGAATCATTTTCAGCCCGCGCGTCCGTATTGCCGCCGTCGAAGCGGGTAACGAGTGGCTGATTGACGATGGCAGCTTCGAATACACATTTAAAAAGGAAGACGGGAAGTTCACAGTCGGCACCGGCGGCTTCTGGGGCTGGGTCCGCGCCAATCTCACCCCCCTCAAGGGCGAGTCGGTGTGGGTCAACAAGGAGAGAACGCAGGTCCTGCTCGGGCAGCGCATCATGCACGTCGGCGAGAACGTCGCCTGGAGCGACGCGCCAGTCTTCAAACCGCTAAACAACAACCGATACTATTCCCTCAAGAGCTCGCCGGACACTCTCGAAGACTGGGCCTTTCACCTCTCCTGGCTCAAGGACGCCTTCGGCATCATTGTCGATGGCATCAACATCGGCATCTCCATCGACAAGGGCACGATCGCGGAGTCGGTCACGTCGACCTCGCTCAACGCGGGACGGCTGCTTGCCGAGGTAATCGTCAAGCTGGCCCAGCACATGCCAATGAAAGATCTGATTGGCAGCCCGTGGGTCTACGACCTGCTGGTGGACCTTGGGCTTTACAGCGTCAAGGGAATCGAGGCCCTGATCAAGGCGCTGACCGCGCCGGACGAAGCCCCTGGACCCGAAGAATCGGCCGATGTGAAATTCAGCAAGCTCGTCGATACGGTACTGGGCCTCGCCGGGGGCGTCGACCTGGTCAGCACCAAGTGGACCGATCTCATTCTCGACCTCCTGATGTCGATTGTGATGCTCAGCAACCACGTCGAGCCAGCGGACGCATCCAAAGAGCGTCCAAAGAACTACACGGAGGTGGGCGGTTTTGTCGATCCGTTCTGGCACCTCGGGCTGATCGTCTACACGGCGCTAATCCCGAAGGAAGCACACGCTTTACCGTTCCAGTCGGCCTCTTTCACGCTCGGGTACTGGCTCGGTGGGGCGCTTGGACTTGGCGCAGTCATGGGATTCATCGGGCTGCTGATCGGACAGTCGGCGGTGGCCGGAGTGAATATCACCGCCGACGGCGGCCAGGTCTGGAAGACACTGCTGAAAGCGGGTGGCAAGAGCACTCTCTACTTTTACGGCTATTTCAAGCTGATGAAAGATATCGAGTGATGGTCATCGGGTCGGTGCTGCTTCAACCTCAGAGGCTTGAACGCGCCGCTGCCCGTTCGGACTCCGGCTCGCTCATGGACGACCTGATGCGTCTCGCCGTTTGTCTTGTCAAAGATGCGGCCGATGGCGCGCCCTGCCTGCGCCGAATCGAAGCGTCGATTGAAACTACACTTGCGGCCCAGTTCGAGACGCGGCTCCCCGGAATTGGAGCGTCCGTGCAGCGCTTCGGCGATCTCTTTGATAGGCTGCGTGGGCAGGTGGAGTCGTTTGCCGCCGATGGCTTCGACGATTCTGGCGACTTCGTTGACCTTCTTGCCGGGCTGCGCGCGGCCGCGATCGGCTCCGCCGAAAGCCTGACGCCGGACGGCATGCGCTCGCGCGTCAATCCGGTGTTCACCATTGTCAGCGACGATCTGGGGCTGAACGCGACCTTCATCGAGGAGGCGGTCTGGGCGCTGTTCCACGGCGCTATCCTCATCCTGGCCCAACCGCCAACCAGGATCGGGTCGGACGCGGAGTCCCCTGCCCGGCGCGCGAACCGCCGCGAGATTAGTCGGCTGCTGCGGCGGATCAAGCACGAACTTCAGGGTCTGCTGATCGTCCCGGAATTCAACGCCGATCTGGTAGCGGACGCCCTGCTGACCCTGCTCACGCAAATCGGGCTGGACAAGCTGATCGAGCAGGTGGGATGCACTGGCGAAGCGTTCGCGGCGGCCTTCCGGGCTGGAGAGGGTATCCTCGATCTGGTTGGCTACCAGGCCTTCCCACCCTTTGGCGAGGGCGGGTTGGGTGCGGCGGCCTCGCCCACGCAGCGCGAGCAATACTGCTGGTACGCCACCTGGCTGCTGGAGTATCAGAACCGCACCGGCGATCTGGGCGTGCTGCCGGCCACCCTGGCGAGCGAGTTCTTCGACGGCGCCGCCTCGCGGGCGCTGCGCAATGCGTTAATTCCCCTCAGCACAGTAGTACCCTTCGGCGCGTTCATCCCCACCGACGAGCCGGACAAGAAGTGGAGACTGATCGATCGCCGCAAGTACGTCATCCGCAAGCTGAATTCCGCGGATTTCGGCGTTTTCCGGCTGTTCGAGATGAGCGAGGGTGATTTCCTCGAAGCCGTCAGTGATCTACCTATATTGCAGGACGCGTTCCGCAGGCATGGTTTCGTCGGGACGAATCCGATCACCGTCGTTTCGGACGGGAGCAACGTCTGGACCATCGACACCCCCGGGCAAACGTACAACGCCGTCCGCTTCAGCGGCACGGTGACCATCAAGCCGACCACACTCTCTGGCACGCTGGTTCAACTGCCCGCGTCCATCCAGCCCGATCTGGATAAAGACAAGGCGTCGGACAACCTGCTGTCGCTGTTCCAGGCAGGGAGCATGCCCCTGACTCCACTCGCCCGCCTGGAGCAGCGTGAGCCAGGGACGGAGTGGCTACTCGATGACGGCGAACTTGAGTATGTCATTGAGAAGACAGACAAAGGCTTCGTGGTCAGCATGGGCGGCGCGGGCGGCTGGATTCAGGCGCAGATCGGCTTCCCCGACGGCGATAAGGTGTGGATCGACAAGGCGGCGACGGAAGTCATGCTAGGCCGGCGCATTCTGCACATCGGCACCGATGTGACCTGGCACGATGCGCCTATCTTCGGGGATCGCAACCAGAGCTACACCTTCAAGCTGGCGAATGCCGATCTGATGGAACATTTCGCCTACCACTCTGCTTGGTCCCAGGACGCCCTCAACACCCTCTTTCATCTGATTTCCATCGAGAAGGGCGACATCGCCTCCAACGTGGTCAATGCCTCATGGAATCTCTACGAGATGATCATGAAGTTGGCACTGGACCGCCCGTCTTCAGATGTGATCGGCTTCTGGATCAACTGGATGATCCCGCTCATCGGCACAATTCTCGCCTCGCTCGAAGGCATGCAGACCAAAGTCAGCTTGCGTAACTGGTTCATCTACTGGTTCTGCATTCTGCTTGCCACGGATCTCGGCGAGAAAGCCCTGTACAGCCATTACCTGTCAATGGCGCGCGGTCTGTTTCTCTCAACGGTCACGCTGCTCAATCAGGATAAGGATGCGGCGGGAACGCAACCGCTCAACCACCGGCATATCGAGCCATGGGTGAGCGGCTTTGTCGATCTGTCGCTCTTCGTGCTGGCCAAAGCCATCCCGCGCAAGAGCTACATCTTCCCCTTTGGTAGCGCAGAATTGACCGGCGGCTACTGGATCGGCGGCAGTCTGGCAGTCGGGCTGGTCGGTGGGCTTCTCGGCGCGACGGCGGCCGCGGGATGGGGTCGCGGAACCTTCGTGTTCAACAATTTTCTGAAGGCGGGACTGAAAGGGATGGTCTGGAGCCTGGCGCGCTTCTGGCCGATGATATTCCTGGTCAAAGAAGGCGACACCGCGGATGGCACCTACAATTCGGCCGGCCCCGATTTCGTGGGCTACCCTCCCGGCGGATCAGGTTCGCCATACAACATGCCATACGTGGCCGACACCGACATCCTGTGGGGACAGTGTAACCAGGGCATGTTCAGCCATCACGACGACGGGCAAGGGGTTCCGGAGGTCTATGCCTTCGATCTGGCGATGGACCAGGGTGATCCGGTCCTCAACATGCGTCCCGGTACCGTCGTCGATTACTTCGACTGGGTCCCGGACGACCTCGATCCTGACGCAACCGAACAGGCCGCTGCAGCAGCAGCGGCGGCAGCTTCGGGCCTGCTGGTAGCCGGCCAGACCACCTCCACGCGGCGCAACTTCATCACCATCCGACACGACTGTGATGAATCCGGCAACCTGCTGGCCGACCCCATCAACGACACCTACGACCTGGACCAGGGCGGCGCGCAAACGGTCATGTATGCCAACTATCTGCACGGCCGACAGGGTAGCGTCCGGTCGGTCTTTGCCGCGCGCGGTGTCTCCGGCAATGCCATCATCGGCACCCGAGTACTGCGCGGGCAGAGGATCATGCTGGCGGGCGACACAGGCAAGAGCTTCCACAATCATCTGCACATTCACATCCGCCCCGGCCCCGCGCCCGGTGGCTTTTCCACCGATCCAGGCGGCGGGGCCGGCATGGCCAACCGCACGATCCCGTTTACGTTCCGCGAAGTTGACGATGTGCCGACAATCCTCAATACTTACACGTCTGAGAACACGGAGATTCCGTAACCCGCAGGCAGGATAAACATGCAGGAGACACTCAAGAAACGGCTGGAAGAACTCCGCGAGGAATTCGAGTCAGGTCAGAAGATGCTCGCGGAACTGGAGGCCAAGCGTGACAACCTCCGGCAGACCCTGCTGCGCATCAGCGGCGCCATCCAGGTCATCGAAGAACTGCTCGCCGATGCAGAGGGCAAGACAAGCGACAGCGCACGTTCTTGACCGGCGTTGTTGTTAGGTTTGCGCCTGACCGTTGGGAGCGCGAAAAGGTGTGAGCAGAATAGCGACGCTTTCTGAACTAAAAACAGCGTCAAAAGAAAGGGAAAACTTGGTGTCCCGATCGTGGATCAGAAAGCGAATTTGAGGTTGTCGTTCCGAAAGCGACCACATGCACTGGCGCGCTTGCTGCGCTACCCACGCGGAGGTGGGATGTGCTGTGCAACCGGCAAGGTGAACGCGTCGTGTACCCACTTCGATAAAGAACAAGACATAAACGGTTTGCAGCAGGGCGGTTTCCACGGTAAAGAAATCGCAGGCAAGGATCTGATCCTTGTAATGCCTGAGCAGCTTGCGCCAACTGCCACCATTTGCACTGCGCTGCGGAGAGGGCAGGATACGATGGCGACGGAGAATAGCCCGGATCGTCGTGGCACCAATGCGAAAGCCAAGTTTGAGAAGCTCCCCGTGAATGCGATCCGTTCCCCAGCGCTCGTTTTCTCTAGCCAAGCGTAGAATGAGGACTTCGAGCTCCGGCGAGGTAGGCGGGCGTCCTCGCTTGCGGGTTGAATAAAATGACCATTTGCGCCGAACCAATTCGCGATGCCACTTTAACACGGTTTCTGGCTTAAATAGCAACAGGCATTGATCCAGACGATTGCTCCCGCGCTCGAGAATGGTCTTCAGCTTTACCGCAAGGACTGCAAGAAGCAGTTTCTCGAAGCGCGAACAAGGCAATTTGGACTGCTGGTGTCGCTGGAGCAAGCGGAGTTGATGGCGGAGAGCCAGTATCTCGAGATCTTTGTCGAGATCTGACTTCGAATAGATTGTTAATAGATCGACGATGAAGGAAATAAAGCGTGTGAGCAAGGCGTAGAACATCGACGCATTCCAGAGTAAAAGGCTTTATTATAAGCTGTCAGTCAAATAACACTCGCAGTGTGGACGCATTTTTCGCGCCATACGGGTCATTCGCTGCGTCTCCAGATCAAGCCGTGTTTCCTGCCTCATGGTCTGAGGTCACGCCTGCACTCCCATAACGACCAACTTGTTGACACGAGAGAGCCATCATGGTAGATTAAAGGTATGATGTCAGACCAAATGAGTGGGCTATGAGTTCGAGTATGCTTGTTCCTATCAATCGTGGTCCGATTGTCAACGAGATTGTCGAACGGCTCGTCGGCTTTATTCTAAGCGAGCATCTCAAACCTGGCGACAAGCTGCCTACAGAGCGAGAACTCATCGAACGCCTGTCTGTAGGGCGCTCAACCTTGCGAGAGGCTGTCAAGACTCTGTCCGCGATCGGCGTGCTGGAGGCCAAGCAGGGATCTGGTACGTTTGTTGGGGACGGAAACATGTCCATCCTGGCAAGGCCGCTCGCCTGGGGACTGCTCATGAGCCAGGACAGCGTAGACCACGTGATTGAGGCGCGCGGTGTGATAGAGGTTACGTTGGCAGGTTGGGCCGCGGAGCGTGCGACCAAAGAAGAGATCGCCGCCATCGGTCAAATTCTGGACAGCCTGGAAGCCAGTCAACATGACATGGACTCCTATGTCGAACACGACCTTGAATTCCACATCGCCATTGCCCATGCGGCACACAACCCGATGTTTTCCCAAATCCTGTCGTTGATCCAGGAGGTCATGCGCGCCTGGATGAAAATCACCTATCTGGAGTCAAAGGGGGCATCGGAATCCATGAAGGTCCATCGCCAGATCTTCGAGGCGATTCGGTCCGGTGATGCGCGTGTGGCGCGCGAACTCATGGCATCGCATACATCGGGAGACCCGCTGCGTGCCGCTGCTGCCAAGAAACTTGGCAGTCAGCAAGACTTCAAAGGTCTCCTTGCGCTCATCACCTGATTGTTTGTTCGGCGCGTCTGAAGGGGAGCCCGGAGCCATGGAAATCCGAAGAATCTTCACCATTTCTGAGGATATATTTGCTGAAGGTGGGCGAAAGCTTGCCGTTCCGGTGCGGAAGGTCGCTGCCGCAGCCATCATTGCGAACCCGGCAACTGGCGACCAGTCCGGCGTCAATCTCGATCAGTTCGTCGAAATGGGAAACCAACTCGGAACGATTCTCGCCAACGAGGCGATGGGACTTCTCGGAGGTGCCGAGAAAGTCCAAAGCTTTGGCAAGGCATGCCTTGTCGGGATCAACGGTGAGCTAGAGCAAGCAGCAATCCTGATCCATAAGGAATTTGGGCGCGCTGTCCGGAACGTGATCGGCGGCGGTAAAGCGGGGATTCCCTCGACCAAGAAGGTTGGCTCAGCCGGCGCAAGCATCGACGTGCCACTTTGCTTCCGAGACGACGCGGGTTTGGCGACTCATTTTGACAGCATCCAGGTTTCCGTGCCGGGCGCGCCGACTGCCGATGAAATCGTTGTCATTCTTGGGTTCACCAACGGCGGCCGCCCACATCCCTGGACGGGTTGGAACTAGTTTTAAGTATTCACGAAGACAACAGCGACATCTCCTGACCGCAGGACCCTGGCAGTCCACATCGCGATTCGCCGAGCCCTCCACATTCATAAGCAAGTGATAATCATGCAGATTATCGATACACACGCGCACGTGTGGATTCATAACCGCGAGTTTCCCTGGGCTCGGGAAAATGTTGGGACTCCAGAAAGTGATGCTCATCCTGAGGCACTTCTGAATTCGATGACCGAGAATGGCGTCGCACTGGCCGTCCTTGTTCAGTACGTCGGTTATGCCTGGGATAATCGATACGTGCTACACGCCCAAAAGCATTTCCCATCCAGGTTCCTGGCAGTCTGTCGGGTGAATCCAGTCGATGTTAGAGCGCCTGATCACCTCAGTTACTGGACGGAAGTTCATGGTTTTCGTGGCGTTCGGCTCAGCCCCGATCCTGCCAGACGTGATGATTGGTTCGGCGCACCCTTGATGGTTCCGCTGTTTCGGCGTGCGAATCTCCTGAATGTGCCTGTACTCATCCTGACTGGACCGTACCGGTTGCTCGAACTGGCTCAACTGCTTGAGCAGGTTCCGGAAACCGTCATCGTCCTCGATCATATGGCCGACTGTATCAACGGATCAGCTGAGGATATCGCACTGCTTCTTTCCCTCGCAAAATACCCATCCGTCTACCTGAAGATGTGCCACATTCTCATTGAGCCTTCCGAACACCAACCTCGAAATGACATACGGCTCTTTCTGAAACAAGTGGTAGGGGCGTTTGGCGCATCACGAATTATGTGGGGAAGTGACTGGCCCTTCTGTCTCGAACGCAGGACTTATCCTCAGGCGATCGCTTATTTCCGCGACAAGATGGATTTTCTCACGGAAGACGATCTGGAATGGTTTTACCAGAAAACTGCGCTTCGGCTGTGGCCATTCAATGTTTAGCCTCAGTTTGGATATGTGGTTCTGGGATGGAGTGGGATCGTGAAACTTGTCGTGACAGTTCCGTGGAGCGACGAACAACTCAATCGAGTAGGGTCGGCTTTTCCCCAGGTCGAATTCTGTGTTGCCCGGACCGATGCGGAAGCCCTGGAAGCAGTCAAAGACGCCGAGATCGTCTTCGGTGATGTGTCGCGCGAGGTGTTCCTGGCGGCAGCGCATCTTCGCTGGATTCAGTGCCACGGAGCAGGGGTCAACAAGCTGGTTTCTACTCCGGAATTGGTGGCCAGCGAAGTGTGCGTCACCAATACCCGCGGGGCTCACGCAGTAACGATTGCTGAGCACTTTTTCGGCATGTTGATCAGCCTCACTCGCCAGTTCCACCCCCTTCATCTGGCTCAGCAGCGTAAGGAATGGGTGAACTGGTCTCAGTGGTCTCAGAGAGTCGGCGCATCACCCATCAGCCTCCAGCACCTGACCCTGGGAATCCTCGGCTTTGGCAATATCGGTCGCGCCATCGCGAGCCGCGCACACGCTTTCCAGATGGAGATCGTCACTGCAGACAAGTTCGACACGCCTCGCCCCGACTATGTGTCCGCGTTCTGGCCCATGGAAGATCTGTCGGCGTTTCTCGGGCGTTCAGATGTCGTCGTCGTCACCGTCCCAGGCACCCCAGAGACGCACCACCTGCTGGGATACGACCAGCTCAGTCTCCTGAGGCCCACCGCCTATCTGTGTGTGGTTTCGCGCGGAGGAATTGTCGATGAAGCCGCGCTGGCGACTCTGCTCGAAGAGGGCCGCCTGGCAGGGGCCGCGCTGGATGTGGCGGAAGCTGAACCTCTTCCTCCGACCAGTCGTCTGTGGGATGCTCCGAACCTGATCATCACGCCTCACTGCGCCGGAAAGTCAGAAGCATCGACGTGCGCCGCGACCGACATTCTGTCGGAGAATATCGCTCACTATCTTGCCGGACGGCCGCTCGTCAACGTGGTAGACAAGATGTTGGGCTTCTAGCCTATGCCTGAAAAAAACCGGACGGGAGAGTATAGTGATGCACAAGAATCGATTGAGGGAACTGCTCAATGCTGGACAGCCCAGCCTGGGGACACGACTAGAGACCCAGTGGCCCACGATGGTCGAAATCATCGGCTACACCGGCATGTTCGATTATGTCGAGCTCGTCGCCGAATACGCTCCGTATAGCCTCTTCTCGCTGGACAACGTGGGGCGCGCGATCGAGTTGTTCGACCACATGACTGGGATGATCAAGATCGAACAGGAGTCTCGCCTCCACCTGGCCACTCGTGCCATCAGTTCCGGAATCCAGAACGTCCTGTTCAGCGACATCCGCTCGGCAGCAGAGGTCGTGGATTGTGTGCGGGCGGTTCGTGCCGAGACGCCGCAAACCGGAGGACTTCACGGCGCCCGGCATGGGCGCGATGTCGGCGTTTTCCTGGAGGCCGGTTCACCCGCCTTCGTGCAGTCTCTCGAGGATGCGGTCATCGCGATCATGATTGAAAAGAAAGAGGCCGTCGAAAACCTGGAAGAAATATTGGCCGTCGAAGGCGTCGACATGGTGCAGTTCGGGCCAGCCGACTATTCGATGAGCATCGGCAAGGCTGGGAACAAGAAAGCTCCGGAAGTCGTCGAAGCACAGCACTACATGATCAAGACGGCGCTGAAGCACGGCGTAGCTCCCCGCGTGGAAATTGGAGATCCCAGGGAAGCGGAAGACTATCTCGACCTGGGCGTGCGCCATTTCTCGTTGGGAACCGATGTGACAACGATATACAACTGGTGCAAGGAGAACGGTTCGCGTCTGCGGGATGTTTTACGAACAGTATCGTCGGTCGCCGATGGGGGTTAGGAGCAAACCCGATGAGTGAACTGAAGTTTATGTGGCGGCTGCCCGCCTATCCCACTGAGGGCAGCCGCAGGGTAATCTTTGTCAGCCAGATTATGGCTGCGCTGGAATATGTTCAGGAACAGGGGCGGTTCCAGGGAGCGTTTCTGGACGATCATTTCCTGCCCTGGACCGCGGTCGATCATCCGGGTGGACGGGATGGACTGCCAAAGGATACGGATACACTCGAATGCTGGACAAGCCTCACCTATCTTGCGGCAGCGTTCCCGAAACTGGTGCTCGGCCCGATAGTGCTCTCGCAGTCGTATCGTAATCCGGCACTCGTGGCCAAGATGGGTGCAACCCTCCAACTGCTCACGCATGGGCGGTTCGTAATGGGCCTGGGAACTGGATGGCACAAAGAAGACTACTCGGCTTATGGCTATCCATTCCCGGAAAAGCCGGCGGATCGCATCGCACAACTCGAAGAAACAATCCAGATCATCCGCCTGATGTGGACGGAGTCACCGGCGACTTTTCAGGGCCGGTTTTACCAAATCGACTCTGCCTACTGCGAACCGCGGCCTGATCCTATGCCTCCGATCCTCATCGGTGGGGGCGGCGAAAAACTGATGCTTCGGCTCGTCGCCAGGTATGCGGACTGGTGGAACTACTGTGACACGGCCGAAGCCTATGCTCATAAGCTTGATGTCCTGCGTGCGCATTGTGATGGGGTGGGGCGTGACTACGACTCCATTGTCAAGACCTGGGATGGATTACAGGTCGCGGTTGCAGAAACGGAAAGGCAGGCAAAACGCATCTACACCGAGTCACACTTCAAGCGTAGAGGAAGTCTCGTAGGAAACCCGGAACAGATCGCAGAACAACTCCGACCCTTCGTGGATCTGGGTGTGACCGTTTTTTTCCTGCGCTTCGACGATTTTCCTGATCTGACCGGGTTGCGCCTGTTCACTGAGGCCGTTATCCCGATGCTCACGTAGGAGGGCATCTTGTCAACAGGGGATGCACCCCGCCAGGGTGAAATAACGGCGAAGCACCATTGCCATCCCTTTGAAAGCCTGCTGGTTCCCCAGGGCGCCGTTGGGATTCACTGGTTTGGGCAGAGCTCGTTTGCGATCAAAGACTCGAAGGGGACGATCCTGCTGATCGACCCGTACTTCCCCAGAGAGCGGCCGCCAGAAGAGTATGTCCGTCCCATCTCACCGCTCGACGAAGCAACGCTCAGGACCGATGCCGTGTTTCTCACACACGATCATGGCGACCACACCTGCATGGAATCGCTGCTGCGAATCCGCAGCGCTTTTCCGTTGACACGGTATTGGGGACCGATGGAAAGCATCGCTCGACTACGGGAGCACGGCTTCCCTGAGGACTGCCTGTCGACCGTTTCCGCCGGCGACAGGGTGCACGTCGGCAGTATGGTGGCTCATGTGGTATGGGCCAAACTGCCTGAAGGGGCTCCGGAAGACGGCATCGCGCCGCCAGATGTCATTCATCTCGGAATGGTGCTGGAGGCTGGGACTGTACGCATCTATGTGAGCGGAGACCTGTTCAACTCATGCGCGCGGCACGAGGCGTTTCTCGGGCCAATCCGCCAGTTGAACCCCGACATCGGTCTGCTCACCAGCCACCCGACCGAAGGGGAATTCCCGTATTTTGCCGGCGCCGTGGAATTGGCTACCAGGCTGAACCTCAAGGCTGCCGTCCCTGCGCATTATGACTGCTTTATTCGGCGGACCTATGACCCATACCAGTGGGCGGCACAGTTCCCCTCTGGGGGGCCTGTACCGGTCATTATTCCTTACAACGAGGCGCTCGTGTATAGCATCTGAACAGCGAACAGGAACAAACGCGTGGAGTACCGAACGCTTGGCAAGACCGGTTTCAGCGTTTCCGTCGTCGGCTTTGGCTGCGGCGCTGTGGGCGGTTTGATGGTTGGGGAGGACTACCGGACGGCGATCCCGGTCGTTGAGCGCGCGCTCGAAGCGGGCATCAACTATTTCGACACCGCGCAGGTCTATGGTGACGGTCGATCGGAGACGAACCTGGGGCGTGTGCTGAACGTCCTGAAGCCCGACGTTGTGGTGGGGACCAAAGCGCAGTTGTCGGCAGTGGATATGGACCGCATCGAAGAAGCGGTCATCGCTGCCGCGGAGATCAGCCTGCGCAGGCTGAGAATCGATCAGATACCGCTTTTTCAGCTTCACAACGCCATCGGAATCAGCCGTCAGCCCGAACGACAGCAGATCGGGATTGATGACCTGGCGACAGTCATTCAAGCGTTTCAGAAGCTGCAGAAAGCGGGAAAGATCCATGCCTGGGGGATCAATGGTCTCGGCGACACCACCGCGCTGCACCAGGCCGCCGCAGAAAGCGGCACGTTCACCCTACAAGTCTGCTACAGCCTCCTGAATCCGTCTGCCGGTCGGCCGGTGCCGTCCGACTTCCCCTATCAGGATTATCGTCAGCTCATCAGTCAGGCCGTTCTGGCGCAGGTGGGCGTGATCGCATTTCGGATTATGGCAGGGGGCGCGTTGACAGGGAACTCTGCGCGTCATCCGGGGGCGGCAGCTTCGGTGACTCCGATTGCCTCCGGCGACGACTACTACGCCGATGTCGCGCAATCGCAGTCCTTCGACTATCTGGTCACCGAAGGGTGTGTCGACTCGATGGCGGAGGCGGCGATTCGTTTTGCCATCAGCCATCCCGGCGTATCCACTGCTCTGGTGGGGTTGTCCAGCATGGACCAGCTTGAGCAGATGATTGCGGCCGAACAAAAGGGACCGTTACCGCTAAAAACCATCGACCGCCTCTCGTGACGCGACCGTTTCAAACCTGACCCTCTGGCACAGGCATACTGGCGAACCCCAAACCCTCTGGCAGGTGTTTTTGCGTCCTATCCGCTATCAACCTGCAGCGCGTTGAAGACCCCTCCATCAGTTTGAGGCACATCTATTGACAGAGGCAATCAAGTGGGATACTCTATGGTAAGACGTCAGACCAATTCTGTGGTCTCGCTGTTGCGAAGCTGAACGGCGAAGACCTTCGGACTTTCAGATGACTGTCAGTCGCTCTGAAGAGGGCACCCATCAGTGCGGAGTCCTCGTCGAACAGTGCGCAAGGCGGAAAGCCCGTGTTCCTCTACTGGGGTGGGCCTCACAGTGCCAGGCTTCGACGCAGGTCCGGAATCTGATCGACGTCAAGGGCATTGAGTTTGCGCCCCATAGCTGACCGTTCCGCATCCTCGTCGGTCGAGCAGTATGGAGTCCCGTATGCATGACTGAAGACCCCCGCTCCAACACAGAAGTATGAATTAGGCTGCAACCGAACAACTGGAGTATACAGAATGCCTCAAAAGAAGCTGTCACGTAGAGACTTCCTTCGCTTTTCTGGTGCGGCTGGAGCGGGCATTGTGCTTGCGGGTATTCCCGCTGCGAGTGCTTTGCCCCTTCAGAAAACCCCTTATGGCGCCTCATCCGTGTCCGCTGCCGTCCAATCGGGCCGCTACAAAGAAGCCCCGATGCTGGCTGCACGCGTCGCCGAGGGCACGCTGCCCAGCGTTGATGAACGTCTCCCGGTAGAGCCGCGCGTGCGGCAAGTCCCTGCCGTTGGCAATTATGGCGGCGTCATCCACGAGCAGACGTATCAGCAGGGCGGACACTTCTTCCTTGATGGCGCCTTGCTGGTCTTCCCTCAGCAGACGAACAACAACGGCACGGTCATCGACCCCGATCTTTGCACCGCAGTGGACATTTCCGCCGACGCGAAGGAATTCACGCTGCACTTCCGCGAGGGACTCAAATGGTCCGACGGTTCGCCGTTCACGGTCGACGACATCCTGTGGTGGTGGAACGAAGAGCAGCTGAATACCGACTTGTTTCCCCAGGGACCGTATTCGACCTGGCGCGTGGGCGGCCAGCTCGTTGAGTTCACCAAGATCGACGACTTCACTCTGAAGATCACATCACCGGAACCGTATCGCCCGATCCTGAACATGTCGGCGCATGAGCGCATGTCCCTGGGTTCGACCTTTGGCGAGCCCGTGGCGTACATGAGCCAGTTCCATCTCGGCCACAACCCGGACGCGAATGCCGAGGCCAACAAACTGGGCTACGATTTCTGGTACCAGGCTTATTCCTCGCGTACCTATCACCTCGGACCGTTTGCCGGCAAACCGCACATGGGACCCTGGGTCAAGGTCGAATCCACAACCTCGCGCGAAGTCTTCGAGCGTAATGCCTTCTTCCATGAGGTCGACACCGACGGCCAGCAGCTGCCCTACATCGATTACATCTACATGGACGTTGTGACCGACGCCACGCTGCGCGAGACCGCTGTGCTGGCGGGACAGATGAGCCAATCCGACGTGCGGCTGTCACAGATCGAAGTCGCCCGAGGAAACCAGGAGAATGGTGATTTCCATATTCTCAACTGGGCGAACTCCAATCCCAGCCAATGCGTGCTGTCCTTCAACCTGAACCACAAAGACCCGGTGCTGCGCGAAATCTACAACGATCGCCGCTTCCGTATGGCAATGTCCTACGCGATCAACCGCAACGAAATGAACGATACGCTGTACTTCGGCCTTGCCCAGCCGATCCAGGCGACGATCAACCCCAACGCCAGCTACTTCAAACCGGAATGGTCGACCAAGTACGCCGAGTATGATGTCGATCAGGCCAACGCGCTCCTGGATGAAATGGGATTGGCGTGGGACGCCGACCATGTGTGGCGTCTGCGCCCCGATGGGCAACGCCTGAGCAGCAACTATCTGTACTTCCCCGAATTCTCGGTCGAGCATCTCGAACTGGTTCGCGGCTACTGGCAGGCGGTCGGACACGAGCTGATCATCACCGAAGTGGCCCGTGCCCTGCGTGACGAGCGCGGTCGCGCTGCGGACCATGACGTCACCGGCTGGAACGTTGACCTTGCAGAAGAAATCGCCTGCTACCTGCCCTATGCGACCAAATTCCAGCCGAACCTGGAGATGTACTACGCGGTCAACTGGTGGCAGTGGTTCGACACCGACGGCGCAGCCGGCGAAGAACCGCCCCAGGAATGGAAAGATCAGTTCAATCGCATGGCGGCCTGGTATGCAGCGTCTTCGGATGCCGAGTATGCCCGCCTCGCTCAGGAAGTCTGGCAGTTCTTCTCGGACGAGGTCCCGCTCATTGGCACGATTGGCTATCCTCCCATGCCTACGTTGACGAAGAACGGCCTGATGAACGTTCCTGAGGTCGCGCTCAAGGGCTACGGAACCCTGCACGCGCAGACGTTCTACGTTCAGCAGTACTTCTGGGACGATCCGGCAAGCCACACCGAGTAGGAATGCTGGCTCCGCCGTTCAAATCGCGTCGGCGGTCTGGTATTTCGCAAAAAATGCCTCCACATCCAGCACCAGCGGTGCCGGATGTGGAGGCAGCGGTCTGCTCACTTTGTTGGTGACCGGGTCGGCAAAAGCTCCAGAGATTAGTGATGGGACGACAGTTGTTATGGCACTTATGAGATATATCGCGCGACGAATCCTCTATGGCCTCATCGTTCTGGTCGCCGTGAGCGTCGTTTCTTTCATCATTATCGAGCTTCCTCCGGGCGATTACCTCACGACCTATATCTCGAACATGGAAAAGTACGGGATGCGGGTGGATGAGGAAACAGCCGCCGGACTGCGCAAAAGCTATGGGCTGGACCAGCCCGTTTACATTCAGTATTTCAACTGGGTCGGAAAAGTGCTTCAGGGTGACCTGGGTGGATCGTTCCAGTACCAGGCGCCGGTCGCGGATCTGATCCTGGAACGGCTGCCGCTGACGCTCGCCCTATCCTTGGGGAGCATACTGGTCATCTATTTGATAGCCATCCCAATCGGCATCCTTGCTGCCGTGCGCCAGTATTCCGTCTGGGACTATCCCGCCACCTTCATCGGCTTCATCGGGATGGCTATACCGGAGTTTCTGCTGGCCCTGGTGCTGATGTGGTTCTCCTACCGGACCTTCGGCGTGAGCATCGGCGGATTGTTCTCGCCGGAATTTCAACACGCGGCCTGGAGCTTTGCCAAGGTTCTCGACCTGATCAAGCATCTGATCGTGCCGGTCATCGTTATGTCGGTTGTCGGCACCGCCGGCCTGATCCGCGTGATGCGCGGTGGATTGCTCGACGAGATCGGCAAGCAGTATCTGATCACCGCGCGCGCCAAGGGGCTGACCGAGCGACGACTGATCATGAAATACGCTGTGCGTTCGGCGCTGAACCCGATCATCAGCGCGGGCGCGTGGCTGCTGCCGGATAGTTTCTCCGGGGGGACGATCATCGCGATCGTGCTCGGCATTCCTACCGTTGGACCGATGCTCCTGCAGGCGCTTCTGGCGCAAGACATGTTTCTGGCATCGAGCATCGTCATGATCATCAGTGCCCTGACGATCGTCGGCATTCTGATCTCCGACATCGTCCTGGCCCTTGTGGATCCCAGGATTCGTTTCAGCTAGAGAAAACACCCGACGTGGCTTACGGTTGGCTGCGTGTCCTTACGTATCGTTATTTCTTTCAGCAGGAAACTTGCATCATGCTTAGAGTTCCATTCCTCAAGGCGACAAAGACGCGCAAACTGACGGAGGCGGAAAAGCTCTACACCGCATCCCAGTGGCAGCTCATGTGGCGAAAATTCCGAGATCACAAGCTCGCGATGCTTGCCGCCGTTGTCTTGTTCGTCTTGTACACGATCGCCTTCCTTGCCCCGTTTCTTGCGCCGTACGACCCATGGGACAACTCGCGCTTTGTGTACGCGCCGCCCACCGCCGTCCATTTTATGCATGAGGGGGCGTGGATGGGTCCCTTTGTCTACGGCATCAAGCAAGAGGTGGATCCGCAGACCTATTCGAGAACCTACACCGAGGACACGACCAGGATCTATCCCATCCGCTTCCTGGTGCGCGGGTCTCGCTACAACTGGTTCGGACTGATCACCACCGATCTCCATCTGTTCAACATCGAAGGCGAAGGGGAGCCGCGGATCTTTCTGCTGGGCGCGGACAGCCTGGGGACGCGACTTTCTGTCACGATGCATCTGGGCGTCGCAGATTTCGTTGACTGTCGGTCTTGTGGGCGTCTTCATCACGTTTGTGATGGCCTGCATCATCGGCGGCATCTCCGGATTTTACGGCGGTGTGGTGGACAACATCCTGCAGCGCTTCATGGAGTTCGTCACGTCGGTGCCAACACTGCCGATGTGGATGGCGCTGAGCGCGGCGATCCCGGTGACGTGGAATCCCATTCAGGTCTACTTCGTAATCACGGTCATTCTGGCCTTAAGAAGCTGGACCGGCCTGTCCCGCGTGGTGCGCTCCAAACTCCTGCAACTGCGAGAGGAAGATTACGTGCTGGCCGCCAAAGTCGCCGGTACGACGGACTGGAAGATCGTCCAGAACCACCTCCTGCCAGGCTTTGCCAGCGTCCTGATCGTCCATCTCACGTTGGCGATACCCGGCATGATCCTGGGCGAAACGGCGCTGAGCTTCCTGGGGTTGGGGCTTCGACCGCCCACGGTGAGCTGGGGTGTGCTGCTGCAAGACGCCCAGAACGTGGGTTCGGTTGCCATCTACACGTGGCTTATGGCTCCGGCGATCCTCGTCATCGTGACGGTTCTTGCTTTCAACTTCGTCGGCGACGGTCTGCGCGATGCGGCTGATCCGTATCATGACTAGATCAACGGAGACTGCAATGTCCGATTCTTTGCTGGAGGTTCGGGGCCTCAAAGTAGGGTTCACGCTCAGAGAGGGCAAGGTGCAGGCGGTCGACGGCATCACCTTCCAGATTCCGCGCGGGCGGGTCCTGGGGTTGGTGGGCGAGAGCGGTTGCGGAAAGACCGTCGCTTCCAAGTCGCTCATGCGGATTGAGCATCCAGCCGTCATCGAAGCCGGCGAGATCCTCTTTCATCGTACGCCGAGTGAAACGGTCACGGTGCAGCAGCTCGACCCGACCGGGCAAGAAGTCCGCGCGCTCCGCTGGAACGAGATCGCCATGATCTTCCAGGAACCGATGACCTCGTTTGGGCCTATGCACACGATTGGCAGTCAAATCGAAGAAGCGCTGATGCTTCATCAGGACGTCAGTCGGAAGGTCGCGACGGAGAAGGCCATCGAAGCCCTGATCAGCGTCGGCATGCCGCGTCCTGCCATCGTCATGAAGCAGTATCCCCACCAGTTGAGCGGCGGCATGCGTCAGCGGGCGATGATCGCCATGGCCCTGTGCTGCCACCCCAGCCTGCTCATCGCCGACGAGCCGACGACAGCGCTCGACGTCACCACTGAGGCGCAGATTCTAGAGCTTCTGAAGGAACGGCAGCAGGCGCTTGGCATGTCCATTCTGTACATCACCCACAACCTCGCGGTGATCGCACAAATCGCCGACGAGATCATCGTCATGTACCTGGGCCGGATCGTCGAACACTCTGATGTCGAGACCCTGTTCCTGACCCCGAAGCATCCTTATACGCGCGCCTTGTTAGGGTCGATTCCACGCGTCGACCAGGACCCGGAGGGCAGGCTGGTGGCCATCGAGGGAACCGTTCCGGACCCGTACACGCGTCCCTCAGGCTGCCCATTCCATCCCCGGTGCCCGGACTGTATGCCGGGCCTCTGCGATGTCAAGGAACCTCCGAACATCTCGCTGGCAGATGGCACGACGGTCAATTGCTTTCTTTACTCAGAAGCTGAGCTGGTCACGAGATGACAATGGACACACATCAGGATGCCCGCAGCCCTCTCCTAGAGGTGAAGAATCTCAGCAAATATTTCCCGATCAAAGGCGGCTTCTTTTCACGCACTCAGGGAACGGTCAAGGCCGTCGACGACGTAAGTTTCTACATTCAGCCCGGCGAGACACTGGGTCTGGTCGGCGAAAGCGGCTGCGGCAAGACGACGGTTTCCCGCCTGGTTGTACGGCTGTACGAGCCGACCTCCGGCGAGATCTGGTACGGAGAAGGCGACGACAGAAGCGATCTGGCCAGACTGTCGCAAAGGGAGTTCCGACCCCGACGCAAGAACATTCAGATGATCTTCCAGGATCCGTATGCCTCCCTCGATCCACGGATGACGCTGTTGCAGATTGTCGGCGAGCCATTGAGCTCCAACCGTCTGGCCAGCGGCACCGAACTGATGGACCGCGTCGCAGAAGCATTGAAGATGGTTGGCCTGCGCCCTGAATACATGAGCCGTTATCCGCACGCCTTTAGCGGCGGCCAGCGGCAGCGAGTTGGAATCGCTCGTGCTCTCGTGACTCGCCCTAAGTTCATCGTCGCGGACGAGCCGGTTTCCGCCCTGGATGTGTCGGTGCAGGCGCAGATCCTCAATCTGCTGCGCGACCTGCAAGATCAGCTCGATCTGACCTACCTGTTCATTGCCCATGACCTGAGCGTTATTCGCCATATCAGCGACCGCGTCGCGGTGATGTACGTTGGCAAGCTGGTGGAGAGCGCGAGTCGTACGGAGCTTTTCTCCAACCCGCTGCACCCCTACACCGAGGCGCTGATGTCGGCGGTGCCGAAGCCGAACCCGAAGCTCAAGACCCATCGGATCCTCTCGCCCGGCGAAGTGGCGGACCCGGCAAATCCACCATCTGGCTGTTATTTCCACCCCCGATGCAGCTACGTTCGCGACATCTGCAAGACGACTGCGCCAGAGCTGCAAGAAGTTCGGACCGATCACTTCGTGGCTTGCCACAGAGCCAACGAACTCAGCCTGCAAGGGATTACAGCCCCTGCAGATAGTACAACTCGGATGAGCAACTAGAAGCCTGATAAGGCGGCGACAATGACCCATGATGACCTGCGTACCCGTGAAGTGACCGATAGGATGCAGACCACGAACAGCGATGGCGCTGTGATTGATCGCTACCAGCAGAGGCTGGACGCGATCATGGCACAGGGGATCGATGCCGTGCGGCGTGACGAGGACCTGCAAGACGAGCTACTCCGTATTGCCGACTGGCTCACCGAGCGCCTGCGCTGGGAGCGCCGGTTCGGAGAAGGTATCGAACTCCAGGAACGGCTGATCCCCTTCCTGCCTGATGCCGCGACGTCGCTGCGTGCAGTCGCCGCCGCGCTCAGGATCATGTCCGGCAGCGAGCTGGACGGCTTCCGGGAACTGCGCGACGTGGCCGAACAAGACTCCGGCAATGCCTGGGGCTGGATCACGCTCGGTTCCAACTATCTGTGGGCCGGGCAACTCGAAGCGGCGGAGAAGGTCCTGCTCCACGCTACTACGCTCGAACCTGCCGAATCAGACGCTCGCGCGTCCGCCCATCACATGCTGTTCAAGTTGTACGGTATGCAGAAGCGGGTCGATGAGGCCGTCACCTCGTGGCAGGAAGCGGTACAACTCGATCCCGATCTCGAAGCCACACTGCCCGATCTGCTGCGGACGCTCATCTACTGGTACCACTACGACACCGCCGAGCGCTATCTGCACCGTGAACGCAACGAGGTGCGCCGCCTTTTCTACGGCGATCTGATCAACGTCAAGCGCTCGCGGATGCTGATTCCCAATAGCTGGGAATGGGTGACGCGGATGGACCCAAAGACTCTGGATGAAGCGTATGAGGAGTTTGCCGAAGCCAGCCTGCGTTTCGTCAGACCACAGTTGGCGCTCGACGCGTTGCAGCCTTTGCTCGACCGGGGCGAAATCAGCCGACGCCGGCTGGCGTTGGCGGGATTGGCGTGGGCACAGCAGCGCATGCTTGACCGTGCCAGGTGGGCGCTGGATCTCGCCTTGCGCGCTGGGGATCTCGAATTCCCGCGCGGGACACGCCGTTCTGTCGGCGGAAGGCGAATTCTGGACTCCGAGACACGGGTCCTGTATGGGGAGATCGTCGTGGACCCTGACATCAGAGAGGAGATCGATCGCTACTTCATGCCCGTCGTCAACAGCGATTGAACGCTGCGGACGGCTGCCCAGCAGGCAATTTCCTTCAGCCCAAACCTATCGAAAGGTACGAAGCATGGCAACCCCGTTTAAGCTCAGCCTGATTTTCGGCGATGGACCGAATGTTCCGCCGGAGCAGATCGCCCCCGGTTTCGAGATGGCAGAAGTGCCAGGACACCTCTTCGCGGTCCCGTTTGCCAGTGAAGGCACATGGCAGAAGAACAAGGCGACGATCGAGTCTTACAATCTGCCGCCGATCAAGGTGTCGAGCCACTGGCTTGATCGCCTGATGGTCACGGGACCCGACGTGGACTGGGAACTGCTCGACCTGTGGACGAAACGCATGTTTACCCGCCTGTCGCAGCTCGGCGTCGAAACCGTCGGCGTTTACGGATTGTTTTTTCCTCTGAAGGATGGTTTCTCCAGAACCAAGGCGACAGACCAGGCGATTCGCTACGCCAACGCGATGGCCGACTATGCCGCGCCGTTGAACATACGAATCGCCCTTGAGCCGATGGCCAACCCCGACACGCTGTGGCCCAGCTACCTCGACGGGATCGCCTTTGCCAAGGAAGTCGGGCGTCCCGAAGTGCGCGTGATGGCCGACCTTGCCTATCTTCTGAAGCTCAAGGAGCCTTTCGAACACGTCGCCCAGGAGCCGGAGTACTGCCTCCACTGTCACATTGCGGGCGAGCCCGCTCAGCCCGGCACCGGCGACCGTGTCGAGATCCACAAGAAGCTGTTCCGCGTCCTGCGCGACATGGGTTACGAGGGCGGCGTTTCCTGTGCCTGTCCCTGGATCAGCACCGATGGCGGATCGTTCGACTTCACCAAAGAGACCGCAAAGACCCTGAAGTATCTGCAAGACCTGCGCGCCGAAATCTACGCCGAGTAACTTTCAAAGACAACTGCCGTTGGATGGCTGCCATCGGGCAGCCCTGACGGCTCAATAGGTGAAAAGGAACTGATATGGCTGCACCATTCAAACTCAGTATTCTCGTTGGCGACGATCCCGGCAGGCCGCCGGCAGAGGTGGCGAAAGGCTTTGAACAAGCCGAGATCGCCGCCGGTCTCCAGTTGATTCCCCTTGAGTCTAATGAAGCATGGACCAAGAAGCAGGAGGAGATCGCGTCCTGGGGCACTCCCCCGATTCGCATTTCCAGCCACTATCTCGAAGGACTGCCGGGCCAGCAGCTGACAGGACCCCACGCCGATCTGGAACTTCAGCAGTTCTACACCAAACGCCTGTTTTCCCGCCTAGCCGACGTTGGCGTCAAAACCATCGGCATTGGCGCCTGGTGCTTTCCGGTGGTCGACGGCTTCTCCAAGACCAAGACAATGGATCAGGCGATCAGCTACTGCAACTTCATCGCCGATCAGGCCTCCGTTCACGGCATGGTGATCGCGCTGGAGCCGCAGGCGCTCCTCGACTCGCTGTTCCCGCGCTATCTCGATGGGTTGGCCTTCGCCAAAGAAGTGGCCCGGCCGGAAGTGCGCGTGATGGCGGACCTGGCGTACTTTATCAAGCTGGATCAGCCTCTGGAGCACATTCTGCAGAGTCCTGAATACTGCATGCACTGCCACATGGCGGGCGCCAATGACGGGCAGCCCGGCGTGGGCGATATGGTAGAGATTCACACGCATCTGTTCCGCGTTCTGCGTGACGCCGGCTATGACAAGGCCGTGTCATGCGCCTGCCCCTGGGTCAGCACCGATGGCGGCCCGCTCAATTTCGGAAAAGAAACCGCCAAGTCGCTGCGCTACCTGCAAGACCTGCGCGAAAAAGTATACGCGTCGTAGAAGAGGCCAACATGCCATTCAACAAAGCAGCAGACGGCGACATCAAGGTCGCGGTGATCACCGGGAACCATCCGTTTGAGGTTCCGGAATTCGTGAATTTCTTCCGCAGCCTCTCCGGGGTTGACTGCTACGTGCAGGATCTCGATAACTTCGCCGCCGACATGTCAGACATCCGGCGCGAGTACGACGTGCTGCTTTTCTACAACATGCACGGACAGCCTCCGACAGACTCGGCCACGCGGCGGGTTATCGAGCGCCTCGGCGAGACCACACAGGGCATCTTCCTGCTCCACCACGCGATTCTAGGCTGGGCAGACTGGCACATCTGGACAGAGATCGTTGGCATCCAGGATCGCCGCTTCACCTATCATCCGGGTGAAAAGTGACTGTCGAGGTCGTGGATGCAACGCACCCGATCACCAAGGGCCTGGCGAACTGGACGATGCTGGACGAGACCTACAAGATGGAAAGCGCCGGCGAAGGCAGTCAGATTCTGCTAGGAACGCATCACCCCAAGAGCCTGCGCACCCTCGCCTGGACTCGGCAATACCGGAATTCACCGGTGTTCTGCTATGCCTCCGGGCATGGGAAAGACACCTGGGCCGATCCCAACGTCAAGACGGTCGTCGAACGCGGGATCCAGTGGGCGGCAGGCAAGCTCTAGCCGCCGCGGCGCGGTTGTTTTTCTTGCCGTGAGCCGCCACTGATAGGCATCGTTGATGGCCCCATAATGGAGGCCGCCTGCGAATGCCATCAGTGCGGCTTGTGTTCTTCCATCCATGTTCGCGCAGAATCGAAAGCGATTGATCACAATGAAGAAACAACCTATTCCGCAGACCGATCTGGAGACCTCGCGGATTGCCTATGGAACCTGGCATCTGGGCGGCGGTTGGGACAGCCAACCCGTCTCTCAGGAGATCATCGATCGGGCTGACAGGCTGCTGCACGCTGCGGTCGAACATGGTATCACGCTGATCGATCTGGCGGATATCTACACGAGGGGGAAATCCGACAAAACGGTCGGCGAGGTGATCAGGCGAGATCCCGGCTTGCGCGACAAAGTGCTCTTGCAGGAGAAGGTCGGCATCCGCTTCGGCGACGACCCGAACCCTGGCGATCCCGGTCGTTATGATTTCAGTTATCAGCACCTTACGCGTTCAGTCGAAACCTGCCTTGAGCGGCTCAACACGGATTATGTCGATCTGCTGCTGCTGCACCGTCCCGATCCCCTGATCGAGCCGGAAGAAGTCGCGCGCGCCTTTGAGTCCTTGCACAGCAGCGGCAAAGTGCGATATTTCGGCGTGAGTAACCACACCGGGATGCAGATCGAGCTGTTGAAGAAGTTCGTCACGCAGCCCCTGGTCGTCAACCAGATCGAACTCAATGTGCTCCATAACGATCTGATCACGGATGGAATTGTCGCCAACACGCAGCGCGCCAGATACACCGGGGCCCGCGACACTCTGGATTACTGCCGTGTCAACGACATCCTGGTCCAGGCGTGGTCACCGGTTGCCGGTGGCAGCCTGTTCGCGCCAGGCGATGATGTGCCGGACAATGTGAAGCAGACTGCCGCGGAGATCGCTCGACTGGCTGTCGAACACAACACCAGCAAGGAAGCCGTCGCGGTCGCCTGGCTCCTGCGCCATCCGGCCCGGATTCAACCCATCCTGGGAACTCTGAACGTTCAGCGGCTGGCGGAGAGTGTTCGCGCCGATGACCTCGAGTTGAGCCGCGAAGAATGGTACCGCCTGCTGGCAGCGGCCAACGGTGCATCGGTTCCCTGAGCGAATGCCAGGAGGGTGTCTCGATCATGGATGCCTCTCTCCGCACGCTTACGTCAGTGACTGAAATTCTTGTAGCGAAAGCCCAGGTGGCGTGCGGCGATGGCAAAACTCGACCTCACTGTAGAGCAGTGGAATTCAGCGAGGCTTGTCAGGGATATTGCGTGGTTTGGTTTCGCCTCGGCGGCGACCATGCGTTTTCTGCCCTACTTCGCGCTCCGATTAGGCGCGACGCCGCTCGAAGTGGGGCTGATCGCGTCTTTGCCCGCTGTTGTGCTGTTCCTGGTCAACTGGCTGAGCGACTGGTGGTGCCGGCGTTACAACAGCTCTTTGCAAGCGATGATTCTGCCCTCGATCCTGCATCGCCTGGTGTTCATACTCCCCGCCTTCGCGCCATTTTTTCCTGTGCAGTGGCGTCCCCTGTGGATCATCGCAGCGGCCATGCTGCCAGCAGTTGGGCAGGGGATATCGTCGACAGTGTTCATCCTCGTGATGCGTGAAGCCGTAAGCCGGGAATACCTTCCAACTCTCATGGCGCGCCGCAAGCTGTGGATGAGCATCGCCATTGGTGTGGGGACGCTAGTGGCCGGTCTGGTCCTTGAGGCCCTGCCTTTTCCGCAGAACTATCAGATCGTGTTTATGCTGGCATCCGCCGGATCGCTGATCAGCCTGTGGCACCTGGTCCGGATCAGGGTGGAATCGCATGAGCCGCCGGCACCTGCACCGCTGGTCAGGATGGTTGTACAGCAGATCTCCAGTCGGGATACCCGCTCAGTGGTGCTGGTGACGCTGACTGCGTTTATCTCGTTCTACTTCGTCGTTGGCGTGATCCCTATTCATTTGCAGTCCATGGGAGCCAGCGAGGGATTCATCTCGATCTTCGGCGTGGTCGAGCTGTTGGCAGCGGCCGCTTCGACGCTACTGACGGTGCGCCTGCTGCGGCGCCTAGGTCATCGTTCGCTGGTCGCCGTTTCGATGGTCGCGACGGCAGCCGCAGCGGTCATTCTGGGATTGGCTCCCGCCTGTGGTTCACACTGATTGCAGCCGCATTCACGGGTTCGGCCTGGACGCTGGCAGACATTGCCATCTTCGGCTACTTTGCTGAACGCACCAGGACCGAGAATATTGGCGCGACGATGGTCTACAACGAAATGATGTACGTGGGCATCTTCATCGGACCGCTGCTGGGGAACACCCTGCTTGAGCTCGGCGTCAGCACGGTGTCCGTTCTGCTGATCGGCGCAGGGCTTCGGGTGATGGCGGGGATTCTGATTCAGACAGGAAGCCCACGCCCCGCGAAGACTCTGTTCCGTCGATCTCACTGAGATGCCGATGGCGTACAAAGACGAGGAAAATGATGGAATGTAAAGCCTATGGGGTCCTCTCCGACGGACGCCTGGTGGATGAATATGTTCTGACCAACGCTTCCGGGATGGAAGTCCGAATCATCACCTATGGCGGGACTATCACGTCGATCAGAGTGCCTGACCGCCACGGAAACTTTCAGAACATCATGCTGGGGTTCAATGATCTTCAGGGTTATGTGACTTACAACGCCTTTTTCAGCTGCATCACCGGGCGGTATGCGAACCGTATCGGGGGAGGACGCTTCACGCTGGATGGGACGACGTACACCCTGGCGATCAACAACGGGCCGAATCACATTCACGGCGGCGTGGTGGGTTTCGACAAGCGCGTGTGGAAGGCTGAGCCCGTATCCGGGTCAAGTGAAGAGGGTCTGAAGCTTTCGTATTTCAGCCCCGATGGCGAAGAAGGCTATCCTGGCAATCTGGATGCCTCCGTTACCTACACCATGACCGAGGCCAACGAACTGCGGGTGGAGTGCTGCGCGGTCACCGACAAGCCGACCATTGTGAACCTGACCAACCACACCAAATTCAACCTGAGTGGTGATGGAATGGGCAGCGTATCCGGTCACATCATGATGATCAATGCCGATTTCTTCACGCCCACCGATGCCACCCAGATCCCGACGGGTGAGCTTGCGCCTGTCGAAGGCACTCCGTTCGATTTTCGCAAACCCAAAGTCATCGGTCCCGGCCAGCGTTCGACGCATCCCCAGATTGTAATCGGCAGAGGGTACGATCATAACTGGGTCATCAACCGTCCCACTCCCTATGATGGGGCGCCTGTTCTGGCTGCGCGTGTATATGATCCGCTCACCGGGCGTATGGTGGACGTATTGACCAACGCGCCGGGCATCCAGTTCTACGGGGGCAACTTCCTGGACGGGACTACCGCCGGTTCCGGAGGGCTGTATCGTCAGGGAGACGGCCTCGCGCTGGAAGCGGAAGGGTATCCGGACGCGCCCAACAAGCCGAATTTCCCATCAGTGGTTCTGCGTCCGGGTGAGACCTACTGCTCGACGACCATCTTTCGCTTCAGCACAGACTGACAGATCCTTTTGCCTGTTTTTCGGTGCGCCTTGTAGAGATCTCGCGAGTGCTGAAGTGACAGTTGTTTGGCGCACACGAGCAGGATTCCCAGGGGGATTCTTTTAGCGGCTGAGAGTCTGTGTCAACTGGCCGCATTATATGGAGTGTCAATGGTAATTCACAGCAAGTTCCTTCCATTCGTTGGGTTGTATTCTGCAATTCAATTGCCCAGTGATATCGACTGAATGTCCGTTCGTGAAGATGGACATGACGGGCTTGCCTCATCAGCCGTTGTGCAACGCCGATCAGTGCCGGATAGCGTTTGCCAGACTCATCGAAGACGAGTCTGCCTCGTGTGTTCAGACCCATTCGCTTCGCCATCCCAGGCGGAGGAAGTAGCCGCTCGTAGTTGCTCCAGGTGAGCGGCGTGGTGATGAAACACGGCTCAGCGATGATGCCTTCTGCGCGGTGGTAGTTGTAGATCGAGCGGGTGGACACGCCGAGCCGCTGCGCCAGCCATGCCTGAGGGTACTGTCCGGGTCGGCGGCGGATGAGCTCTCGCTCCAACGCCTGACGGTACGTCGTCGGGCTGCGGAGTTCGTCCAGCTCGACGGAATCGCCTGCGTGTACGGTGCGAAAACCTTATCCGAGGGAAGACTAAGCGACTCGGCGGTAGTCCTGGATCAGCCCCTGCAAGATGTCACGCCGCTCTATCTGACCCTGAGGGGTCGAAACTGGTAGCGGGATGGGCGTGCGTTGTTCGATCCCCTGATGCGGGCGGCCGCAGTTGTAATATCTGATGTATTCGGAAAGGACGATGTGCAGGTGACGCTGATCGAGCATGATGAGCCGGTCAAGGCATTCTTCGCGAACAGAACGGATCCAACGCTCGGCAAACGCATTGGCTTTCGGTGCACGTACGGGCGTTTTGATGACCTCGATCCCTTCGGTTTCGAAGATCGTGTTGAAGACCGATGTGTACTTGCTGTCGCGATCGCGGATCAAGTAGCGCACTGGATAACCGGTCTCCGCAGGCTGCCAGAGGAAGTTCCATGCTTGCTGGTTGACCCAAGCGGAGGTGGGATGCAGCGTGATCCCCGCGAGGTGAACGCGGCGTGTCCCGACCTCCATGAAAAAGAACACGTAGAGTGTCTGCAAGCGAAGCGTTTCGACGGTGAAGAAATCGCATGCCAGGAGTTGGTGACGATAGTGTTTCAGAAATGTCCGCCACGAGGTTGTTCGACGTTGCCGCCCTCGAGCAGGAGGAATGCCGTGACGGCGTAGGATGTCGCGGATGGTTGTCTCGCCGATCGTCACCGCCAACTTTTTCAACTCCCCGTGCAGCTTGCCCCCGCCCCAACCGTTCTCGCGTGCCAACCGCAAAACCAAGGCCTCAACCTCGGCATCCGTTCGCGGACGACCGCCCCGCTTTCTCGCGGAGGCATACGTCCATTTCTTGCGAATCAAATCGCGATGCCAGCGTATCAGGGTGTCTGGTTGGAACAGGAGCAGCAAGTTGCCTAACTGCTCTCGCAATGGTTGTCCCGCCTGCTTGATCTGCGTAACAAGGGTAGTGAACAGGAGTTTCTCGAAGCGCGAGAGGGTCGGCGCACGCTTCTGTCGGCGGCGAACAACGGCGAGTTGTTGGCGCAGGAACAGGATTTCCAAGTCTTTCTGATCGAGTGGTTGCCGAACAACGCGCAGGATGTCGAGCAGGAAGACAATGAGCTGGTGAAGCGAATACCAAAACATGAATAGGAGTGACCAAGTTGAGAGCTGAAAGCGGGTATCTTACCTGACGAAATCGGTTTTTGGTCGAGAATACATGTGTATGGATACGGTTTTCGCACCATACAAGAAAAATGGAGTAAGCTGTAAGACGAGACTGAGGAACTGCTCAAAACGGCCCTGGATGAGATGTCGAAGCTGCGTGGAGCAGCAATCAAAGGCATCCGCGAAAACTATGCGAATATTATACTAGACGACTTATACTTGACGTGAAGGTAGAGGACAATACCATGTTGCTACTGAATACAAAACTTAGTGTCCCGCCTTTCCGTCCATCGCATGTGCAGCGGATAGAATTGGTTCAAAAGCTGGACAGAATCCGCAAGTACAAGCTTGCGCTGATTGTTGCGTCGGCAGGGTATGGCAAGACGGCGCTCGTGAGCGAGTGGATCGCACAGAGCCAATTGAAGGTGGCTTGGTTTTCGATTGATGTAGGCGATAACGATCCTGTGCGATTCTGGGATTATGTCATCGCAGCGATTCAAACTACGTATGCTGACGTAGGGGAGCAAGCGCGCATTCTCCTACACGAACCGCAGCCCCTGCCCATCGAAACGATCTTATCCACACTTATCAATGAGTTTTCGGCACTCCCTGAATTGCTTACGTTGGTATTGGATGACTATCACGTCATCGAAGCGTCAGACATCCATGAAGGGTTAGCCTTTCTGGTTGAGCAGATGCCTTCGCAGTTACGTCTCATCATGATCACCCGAACCGATCCCCCCTTGCCTCTGTCACGGATGCGGGTTCGCAGCCAACTGCTCGAATTGCGCAGCACAGATCTTCGCTTTACGCCGCTGCAGATCTATCGCTTCATTCGCAGGGGATCATCGCTATGTGTTGGATTATCTGGGGGATGAAATCCTTGACCGACAGCCTGATGTGATGCAGCAGTTTTTGCTGCAAACCAGCATCCTTGAACGTCTTAATGCGGATCTCTGCGATACGGTTACTGGAGTAGGGGAGAGCTATTCCATATTGGAACACCTGGAGCGCAATCACTTTTTCGTCGTTGCGCTCGATGATAGGCGCCAATGGTATCGCTATCATCGACTGTTTGCTGATTTCTTATATCACCGCCTGAAACTGAAGGATCCGGAACGTGTGAAAGGACTGCATCAGCGGGCTTCGCTCTGGTTTGAACGAAGCGGATTCCAGGCGGAAGCCATCAGCCATGCGTTCGCGGCCCAGGACAATGAACGAGCCGCGGAACTCGTACAAGGCATTGCTGAGCTGCTTATCTGGCGGCGCGCCGAGCACAATACGTTGCTTGCCTGGTTGACCGCTTTGCCTGAGAGAGTTCTTGAGAACTATCCGCGTTTATATCTCTATCATGCGTGGGTGCTGCAACTGACAAACCAGATGAGCGCAGCCGAACAGCGGATCCGGGATGCTCAACGTGCACTCGATCATGCTGTTGGCAGTCCTGATCCGTTGATTGCAGGGATGCTGGCTGCTGTTCACAGCACTTTGACCGGCCTGCATCAGCAATTTCCCGAGACACTCACATTGTCAAGAACAGCATTGGAATTACTGCCGGAAGAAGCGGTGAACTGGCGCTGTATGGCTGCCATCAATTTGGGCGTGACCTGTAGCTATATTGGCGAAGTTCATGAAGCGGTAGAGGTCTTATCATATGCGATGGAACTGAGTCAAGAAGTCGGCAGCGCCTTTGCGACTCTATCCGCTTTCTGGCATCTTTCTTCCCTTCAAACAGCACAACTTACTTTGCGCGCTGCTGAAAACACCTGCGAGTACCTGGAACACGCTGCACACATGCCGGGTTTGCAGGGTTTTCCAACCGGTGGCTATAGCGCTCTGCTCTTGGGGGAAATCAACATGGAGCGTGGCGATCTTGACGCAGCAGAGCGCTATCTGCTGGAAAGCGCAAGTCAAATCAACCCGGAGAGTTTTCCACTGGCGCTGGTGCGAGCCTATGTTGCCCTGTCACGCCTCAAAACTATTCAGGGAGATATAGAAAGCGCGGAACACTATTGGCACCTTGCCGAGCAACTGGAACGCATGAGCAAGTTACAGGGGCGCGCGACTTTGCTTTCGATCTCGCGGGCACGGCGCTGGTTAGGGCAGGGCAACCTTGACGCTGTCGAGGGTTGGGCGAAGGAGCATCAACTCCGACCCGACGAAGAGTTCAGTTACCATCGAGAAGCTCATTATCTCTTGCTGGCGCGGTTCTATATCGCCAAGGGGAACAGCGCTGATAAAGCGCTGAAACTACTTGAGCGCATGGTCAATCGAGCTGAAGATGGCCAACGCATTGGAAGCCTGATACGTGCGCTCATCCTGCAAGCCGTGGCATTCTTTGCAGTCAATGACAGCCAAAATGCGGCATCATCGCTGGCGCGTGCATTGGCGCTGGCCGAAACAGAACAGCCACTACGTGTTTTTGCCGATGAAGGCCCCCCCGTAGCCGTGCTGCTCGAAAAAGTCCTGGGTATGCAGCGCAAAGGACAGCTTGCGGTGCCTATCTCATCCGAATATGTCATCCGATTGCTTGCCACAATGGGAAAAAATGCCCCATCGCCGACACCCAAACGCCGTACCGTCGGACATTTAGCCGATACGCTCAGTGTGCGCGAATTGGAGGTGCTGCGGTTGCTGGCAGATGGACTGGAAAGTAATGAAATTGCAGAGCGGCTGTTTATCGCCGTTGATACGGCACGCACGCACATCAAGAACATTTATAGCAAGCTTGGTGTTCACAGCCGCTGGGAGGCCATTAAGCACGCTGAGACTTACAGTTTGCTTTAAATACCCTTCATAGGGTATGACGCTACCCTACGCTAGAAGATAACCTCCAATGAGATTGTTCAACTCGTTTTGTTCTCAATCTCAGGAGGTTCTGTCATGTCACTCTCTTCAAGTTCTTCCTCGAAAGCCAATTCCAGGCAGGGCAGTGAAGTTCATCACAGCGGCGAAGATAATGCCGTCGCGGAGATGGCTCAATCGCCACTCAGTAAACCTCGCCCCTTCCGCTGGCTGGTGCGAATCGCAGTTTTTGTAGTCGGCTTGATTCTGGCAGGAACGATTTACGAGTCGGTGACAGAAGCAGCTGACATACAGGCTTATCCCCCGCTTGGTCAAATGGTAGACGTGGGCGGCTATCGCCTGCACATCAACTGCACAGGTACGGGCAGTCCCACTGTGATTATTGAGGCTGGATTGGGCGATTGGTCTCTCCCGTGGAATGCGGTTCAGGAAGAGGTGGCAAAAACCACACGAGTTTGCACCTATGATCGCGCAGGAATGGGATACAGCGAAGCTAGCCCCCTGCCACGCACTGCGGAGCAATTCGCTTACGAACTCCATACCTTGCTTGAGCGAGCCAATGTCGAGGGGCCTTATGTGCTGGCCGGACACTCGTTAGGCGGCTTAACAGTGCGTATCTTTGTCCACGATTATCCGACGGAGGTCGCCGGTGTGGTACTGATCGACTCCATGAGTCCTGGGCAGAGGGCACAATCTCAGATGGAAATGGCAGCTCAGACTTCCTACCAGCCCAGCGCCTTCGCGATCCCCTTTTTCTTAGGCCGTATCGGATTGGTGCGTGTGTTAGCTGCGCCATTGGGATTAATTTCAAAGCTGCCAGCCGAAACACAACCTGCTTATGCCGCTTTTGCAGTAACGCCGCGAACTGCCCAGGAGTGGGTGGACGAATTTGTGAACCTGCAGTTGAGTTTGGCTCAGGCAGACGCAGTTAGCAGCTTTGGCGACTTGCCACTGATCGTTCTGACAGCCGCTCTAAATCAGCAGGCAAATTGGCTGACCATGCAGACCGAACTGCTCCAATTGTCATCTGATAGTCAGCAAATTGTCGTAGCGGACAGCGGACACAACATCCACCTTGACCAGCCAGAGGCGGCGGTTACAGCGATCGTAGATATGGTCTCGCAGCTTCGCTAATGCACTGTAGAACGTCGGATCCGATGAGGCAAAGTGAAGGGCTGCTTTGCCTCAAATAGGGCGAAATAAGCAATCGCAAAAATGATTGTCTATGCATAGACGCACTGATTGATGTCTCAAAGAACGTTCGATTAATTGTCGTGAGGAGCCGGAATATGAACGTCTATTTTCTTATCGCGGGTTTGCTGCTAGCGCTGCTGTCTGTCGCTCATGCTGTATGGGGAGAGCGCCGTGTCTTCACCGTTCTAACACCCAACACTACTGATGCCGAAACCTATCTCAGTGTTTATGTGCCTTGGCACCAACTGACGGGGGTGTTGCTGCTGTCCGGTGTGGCGCTGCTGTTGACGGCTTTGCAGTCGTCAGCCCCAACACTTGTGCCAGTATTCATCCTGGCACTAATTGCTTCTAACATGCTGGTATTTTTCGGACTCGTCATTGGCAAGAAGCAGGCACAGATGTTCGCTCGGACGTTGCCGCAAACCGTACTCTTCTTTCTGCTCATTATCCTCATCATCCTTGGCATCGCCTCATCAGCACTTTGATGCTGGGGCTGCCGCTCGATTAGGGGATGAGAGCGGTTAATAGGTATCTCCTGAGAAGCTAACTGACAACCCGTTAGTATGGTTCATATGAGACACGAGGTGAACAAATGGCACTTGCAACATGGTGGGCTTCTGATCCAGTGATGGATTTAACCCCTTTATCGGACTTTCACGCGGCGTTGGCAGCGGATGACGCACAACTAGCAGCAATCAATCAGATTACTGTCGCGGAAGTAGAGCAGCGGCGGCGTGCCGGACATCGTCCATATATAGGTTATATGGACGGAATGGCGGTGACCTATGGTTGGGTAGCGACGCGCGAAGCCTCTATTGGAGAGCTAAATCTCGTTTTTCCTGTCGCCACAGATAGTCGATACCTCTGGGATTTCGCAACCCTACCGAACTGGCAAGGAAAAGGATTGTATCCGCGTCTGTTGCAGACGATTGTGCAGGCGGAACGCGCTGAACGCTTCTGGATTATCCACGCGCCTGAGAATCTGCCCTCGGGCGCGGGCATCCAAAAGGCAGGGTTCCAGCCAGTCGGGCAGCTTTCGTTCCAGCATGATAACAGTCTGGGATTGATTCCGTTTGAGCTGCCAGACCGTGCACGTATTGGCGCGGCGCTGCTGGGTGTGCCAGTGATTGAGAGTGGTTTAAGCCCGTGCTGGCGCTGTGTTGAGCAAGTCGTCTGCACCTGTCAGCGTGATCCCAAAAGCTGTTCGTGTGCGGTGGAAATTCGCTCGTCCCCTACAACAATACCCGATGTGCGGTATGACACCACCCCATCTCACCCGCTACCCTGGAGATAGTCACAACTCAAGAGTATGCGACATCTCCAGTATTCCTGGCTTGATTTATGAGGTCAACATGCCCTACACGAAATGCTACTTCTCGCTTGTAAGCATCCTGATTCTCATCGGCGCACTGGCCGTGTTTTCGCCTGCCATTGCTGCATCTGACCAACCCTTCTCTCTTCCACAGGGTGATATCGATAGGATCGACACCTATATTCAATCCAGAATGCAGATAGCCAACATTCCTGGTCTGGCATTGGGTGTCGTGTATGGTGATGAGGTCGTCTATCTCAGGGGCTATGGCATCGTCGCGCCGGATGGGCGAGCGGTGACCCCTCAGACCCCTTTCATTCTCGGTTCAACCTCGAAATCCTTCACTGCGCTGGCCGTGATGCAGCTGGTTGAGGCGGGCAAGATCGACCTGGATGCACCGTCACCGAGTATTTGCCCTGGTTCCGCACGAGCAACGCAGCGGCATCCGCCCGAATCACCGTGCGCAACCTGCTCAACCAAAACAGCGGATTACCCACTTACGCAGGTCGCCTGGGCTTCGCGGATAACGACCAGAGTAGTATGGCGCTTGAAAATGGCATTCGAGATCTCGCTGGCATACAGCTCAGTCAGCCAGCCGGTCAACGCTACGAATACGCCAACGAAAATTACAACATACTGGGATTGATCGTCCAGGCAGTATCCGGCAGTTCATACGAGGAATATGTCCGCTCTGCGATCTTTGCTCCACTCCAGATGAGCCACAGCGCGGCTGCACTTTCCGATCCAGCAGCAACAGAGATCGCCACAGGCTATCGTTTCTGGTTCTTTTGGCCGGTCGCTTTCGATGCTCCTTACCCTCGACGCATGACCCCATCGGGTTTTCTGATTTCATCGGCGGAAGACATGTCCCATTATTTGATCGCTCAGTTGAATGGGGGTGCTTATGGCAATAACCAACTCTTATCCCCGCGGGGAATTGTCACACTCCACACTCCGGGTGCCAGAATAAGCTCTTTGAGTTCATATGGCATGGGATGGGTGATTGAGGGCCAACCCGGATCGGCCAAAATATGGCACAACGGGGATGTCAGCAATTTTCACTCCAATCTACTGCTGCTCCCTGACCAGCACATTGGGATCGTCATACTGGTCAATGTTGGCGGATTCCTGAACAGCAGCGCGATCAATATTCCAATTGATGGGGTAGCCGAAATACTTCTTGGAAACAGCTTAACAGCAAGCACCAATCCACCCTTAACCGTCATCCCACAGATAGTGCTGCTGACTGCGCTTCTCATTCCTATCGTTTGGATTGTAGGGTCTTACCTTTCCATCAGGCGCTGGCAGCATCGCGGTGAGCTTCCCCCGTATGGCATCCGTCGTTTCTGGCGATTTTACCTGCCTCTGGCAATCGATGTTCTTCCGGGGGTATTGTCTGGATCATCCTGCCAGCACAGTTCCATGCGTCCATGGAAACAGTTGCCCTGTTCGCTCCCGATGCGTTTATCGTGATTGCGACGCTAACAGCCCTGAGCATTGGCTGGGCGCTGGCTCGTATCTTTTTGACACTTCACGCTCGTCGTTTGACGAAGCACCCTGGTAGTGGAGTGCAAACTATAGCCGGATTACGTGACTAAGGAAGCGAGTTTGGGATAGTTCGCTGCATAAAACACACAATGTAGAAAGTGGACAAATGCCATGTATCTGGAAATCAGAATCAAAGGAACGTTGAAGCAGGACTGGTCAGACTGGTTGGAAGGTTTAACCGTCTCGCATCCAGCAAACGGGGAAACTGTCCTAAATGGAGAGATTTCCGATCAGTCTGCGTTGTTAGGGCTGTTGAACCGTATTCATGGTCTAAATCTGGAGTTGCTTTCCTTTTCACAAGGTGACAAAGCAGACTCACCAAACGTCAACCCGAAAACAGTCATCTTCGAGCAAACGCTCACTATCATTCACTATAAGGAGTAAAGAAATGAACACCAACATGAAAGCAATTGTCTACACGCAGTACGGATCACCGGATGTTCTTCATCTTAAAGAGGTCGAAAAACCGACCCCTAAGGACGATGAAGTCCTAATAAAAGTCTACGCGGCATCCGTAAATGCAGCGGAATCGCATGTCGTCAGGGCTGATCCGCCCCTCATGCGTCTGATGGGTTATGGCCTTCTAAAACCCAATAAGACAATTCCCGGCGCTGCTGTGGCGGGGCGGGTTGAAGCGGTTGGCAGCAACGCAAAGCAGTTTAAGCCAGGTGATGAGGTATACGGAGACTTAAGTTTCTGCGGTTTGGGCGCTTTTGCCGAGTATGTATGTGCGAATGAAAATGCACTGGCCTTGAAACCGACCAATTCGACATTTGAGGAGGCAGCGGCCATTCCGTTAGCGGCGACTACTGCGCTGCAAGCCCTTCGCAACAGCGGGCACATTCAGAGCGGGCAAAAGGTACTGATTAATGGCGCGTCTGGCGGCGTCGGTACATTTGCGGTGCAGATTGCCAAAGCGTTTGGGGCTGAAGTGACCGCAGTGTGCAGCACGAGCAAAATGGACATGGTGCGTTCGATTGGGGCGGACCACGTTATCGACTACACAAAGGAAGACTTCACCCAAAATGGGCAGTGTTATGACCTGATTGTCTCCGCCAACGGATACCATCCGATTGCGGATTATCGGCGGGCACTAAGCCCCAACGGAACCTATGTCATGTCCGGAGGTGCTGCCATGGCTGCGATGATGGAGGCAATGCTCCTTGGACCTTGGATTTCAATGAGAGGAAGCAAGAAAATGGGCAACATGCTAGGGAAGCCCAACCAGCAGGATTTGGTCTTCTTGAAAGAGCTTGTTGAAGCCGGCAAAGTCAAACCTGTCATTGATCGATGTTACCCGTTGGCTGAAGCTCCTGACGCGCTCCGCTATCTTGAAGAAGGGCACGCTCTGGGAAAAATCGTCATTACGGTGGCACAAAGCAACTAAACTCAACCAAGCGCTGCACTTGCCGGTATGAAACGTCTTGGCAAACACCACGATATCCGGCAAGGACAGCCCACATAGTTCGAAGGATAAGGGAGAAATGATCATGACGATGCAGGACGTTAGAAAGGCACCGTCGTCATCACTGTGCAACCGGGTAACTGGAACTAGCGAAAACTGCACCTGCCGCGATGAAGCCCGGTGGAATTACGGCAGGTGACCTGGTGCTGAGGAGAAATATGCATGAAAGCTATAGTATTGACAAAATACGGATCGCCGGATGGTCTTCAACTCAAAGAGGTCGAAAAACCGACTCCTAGAGACAACGAAGTCCTGATAAGAGTCTATGCGGCAACCGTCATTGCAGGGGATGTTGTGCTTCGGCGGCTCCATCCCCTATTGTATATCCTCTTCCAACTGTTTGGCATAAAACGAAAAAGGATACCGGGACATGAGTTTGCTGGTGAAGTTGAAGCAGTGGGCAAGAGTGTAACGCGGTTCAAGAAAGGTGACGAGGTTTTTGGGACGACCACCGGATTGAGCGCTGGTGCGTATGCCGAGTACGTGTGTCTGCCTGAAGCATGGGCGAAAGGGGTGCTGGCAGTAAAACCGGCCAATATGACCTACGAGGAAGCCGCCGCCGTTCCGGTTGGAGGAATGACCGCCTTGTATCTGCTTAAAACCGCAAATATCGAGCGTGGACAAAAAGCGCTTATCTATGGCGCTTCTGGAAGCGTAGGGACTTTCTCGGTACAGCTTGCGAAGTATTTTGGAGCAGAAGTGACCGGGGTATGCAGCACCGCGAATCTGGAATTGGTGAAATCGCTGGGAGCCGATAAAGTCATTGATTACACCCAGGAGGATTTTACGCAAAACGGCCAGACTTATGATGTGGTTTTTGACGCGGTACGCAAGCTTTCTCCTTCACAGAGTAAAAGCTCACTAAAGGAAAAAGGAATCTATCTTTCGGTCAAATCTTCAACAAGCGAAAAGGGCGAAAACCTACTTTTCATCAAAGAACTTATTGAGGCAGGCAAGATAAAGCCGGTCATTGACAGACGCTATGCGTTGGAACAGACTGCCGAGGCGCACCGCTATGTCGAAACAGGACACAAAAAGGGAAATGTCGTCATCACGATGGTACACAATGGCAATACCGAATAGCAAATTGGGGCGCATGATTATCTTAAAAAACGATTAGCCGGGGGATACGATGATAGGGGACAAATTGCTGACTGGCCGCTGGAACAATCGGTTTACGGCGGGGCTTGGACTGATCTTTTTCTCCTTCATTGCTGTCACTTTGTTCACGACGGTACTGTCGGCAGAAGACGCTTTTAAGGGGCTTGTGCTGATCGGCTGCCTGTTCTGAATATTTACCGAGGGACACCTGACCATGCGGTTCGCATGGGAGAAGAGACAATCGCGGAACAGGAATACAGTCAAACCGGGATGCGCCATCCAACTTTTCAGGCTGGCCTATAATGCAGCCTGGCTGCTGCCAATCGCGCTGACCTTTAATGAAACGCTGGACTACACTACGGGGTTTGCGGCCTTTACGACAATCTGTATTGTCAGGCTCATCGCTAATCTGTATGCGAATAACGTCCTCAACGCGCAGCAGTTCGACACCTTTCTCTTCCGAGCGTGAGAATGCCGGATGAAAGCCGTACAGGAGAAATACGCATGAAAGCCATCGTATTGACAAAATACGGATCACCGGATGGGCTTCAGCTCACAGAAGTCGAAAAACCAACTCCAAAGGACAATGAACTCCTGATACGAGTGCGTGCGACAACCATGACAGCCGGGGACGCTGAGATTCTAACGCTCAATTTCCCAATCTGGCTTATGCTTCCCATCCGTATATATGTAGGTTTCATCAAGCCAAGAGCCTTCATTCTCGGACAGGAACTCGCCGGAGATATTGTGGCCGTCGGCAAGGATGTAACACGGCTAAAGGAAGGTGACCCCGTTTTCGGAACAACAGGTTTTCGTTTTGGTGCTCATGCTGAGTTTACCAGCCTGCCTGAAGTGGCGGTGCTGGCTATTAAACCGACCAATATGACCTATGAGGAAGCTGCCGCAGTTCCTGTTGCGGGACTTGAAGCCCTGCATTTCCTGAGAAAAGCGAATATCCAGAGCGGACAAAAGGTTTTGATTGTTGGTGCAGGTGGGAGTATCGGTACGATTGGAGTACAGCTTGCCAGGCACTTTGGGGCGGAAGTGACCGGCGTGGATAGCACGGGGAAGCTGGACATGCTGCGCTCGATTGGGGCAGATCACGTCATTGATTACACGCAGGAGGATTTCACTCAACGTGGTCAGACCTATGATGTCATCTTTGATGTGATGGGAAAAAGTTCGTTTTCAGGGTGTATCCAATCGCTCAAGCCGAACGGCCGCTATCTTCTAGGAGGCAACTCCGGACCCGCACAGATGCTTCGAGGGCGATGGACTTCGATGACGAGCAGCAAGAAAGTAATCATTGGGGCAGCGAACCAAAACACCGAAGACTTGGTTTTTCTAAAGGAGCTGATCGAGGCGGGCAAAATGAAATCGGTCATTGATAGACGCTACCCGTTGGAACAGGCTGCCGAGGCACACCGGTATGTCGAAACAGGGCAAAAAAGAGGAAATGTTGTCATCACGGTAGCGCAAGATTGAATCCACGAAATGTGTGCAAAGAGACAGAAGCGGGGGAAATGGCTGGGGACGTGAGAGATTCTGTGTGACACGCAATGTACCTGCTGACCTTGGCTCGAAGTGTGTAGAGCGTTGGCGAGGCGTAAGCTTTGGCAACGCGGTTTCGATGGTCATGCGTATTCGCTGTAGCACCTCGCGAAGTAGTGGACAGCCCAGGTGACGACGTTGGGTGTATCGTAAATGAGCCGCCGGATCCTTCCGCGGTCACTGCTCGCTCAGACAGCGCTGACGAACCACTCATCAGCGCTGTTTTCTCGCGTGAGCTGGTTCGAATCCTGGTGGGATGTCTGACTCGGATTGGTCATCTCCCCAGTTTGAGTTTGAAACCAACTGGGAGAATAGCTTGCTTCAGTACACAGCTCTCAAAGTCGACTCTGCTACACGGCAGCCGGCTGCTCACGTTAGATAGCGGATACAGCATGGGTCGATTACTTTCACACTTCGCGATGTCGCTGAATAAGGGCTGGACCAGAGTCAGCCCAGCCCCCTCAGCTCAGGGAAATGCCTCGCCCACCTGCGTGAAGTTGGACGCGAGCAGTGAAAAGTCACTGATATTCACGATGGCATCCCCGTTGAAGTCAGCGCGAGCGTCGTAGCCAGCCTGTCCGACTGCCCTGGCGAAAGAGGCCGCCAGAATCGAGAAATCAGAGATATTGACCGTATTGTCGTCGTTGGCATCCCCTTCGAGAAGCTGCGGAACATCCAGGACGTTGTCGCCCGGCACAAGTGTCGCCGAGACCACGCGTGCCAGCGTGTGCGTTCCCTTGACGCGGATGTGGTAGGCGCCTGGGGTGACGGTCACAGTCAAGCGACCCGTGTCATCAGTCGTGACCAGTTCGTCGAATACTGGCGCGCCCCCTGCCTGCGGAATGAGGGTGATCTTCAGCGTTGTGACCAACTGGTCACTCGGCGCAGCAGGCCGGCCCTGAAGAATGACGACGGTATCGATCACGGTCGGCATCTCGACATCGATCACCGCACCGACCACGGCATGGACATTGGGATCGGTCGCGGCGGTGTTCCCCGCGATCACCCCTGGCGTGGTGCCGAGCGTGCCTGCCTGCGTGAAGACTCCGCCGCCGCTGTCGAGCGCGCTGTTGCCGGTCACGCTGCCGTGGAAGAATGTGACGGTGCCGGCGAGGGTGAAGACGCCACCCCCGTTGGGAGCAGAATTGCCGGTGACCGTGCAGTTGGTGCACTCTACCGTGCCGGCAGCGGTGAAGAGGCCGCCGCCGCGCGCTGTGGCGGTGTTGCCGCTGATGATCACCGTGTCGAGGGTGAGGGAGCTGGCGCTGGTATAGAGACCGCCCCCATCAGCCGCCGTGCCGCCCGTAAGCGTCAGATCGTTGAGCTCAACACTCACGGCGGCATCAACCGTAACAACCCGTCCGGTGCCGCTGCCGTTCACAACGGTCGTCGCCGCATCTGCCCCGATGAGCGTCAGATCCTTGGCGATGGTCACGTTTTCCGCGTAGGTGCCGGCGGCGATGTTCAGGGTGTCGTCAGATTCTGCGCAGTTGACGGCCGCTTGAATGTGCTGATAAGTGGCGCTCTCGCGTGGCGAGGGGCAGGGCGAGCCCGTGGTGATGGTGCCTGTAGTGGCATCAACATTCAGAGTCACTGCCGCCTGGGCGAGGAATGCGTTCCACCCAAACAACAGCGAAGCCACAGTGAAGAGCGCGAGTTTTCCAATCTGCGGCATCAAGAGCATCCCCCATGTCCGTTATCGTTGAGCCTATCATACAAAATATTAAGATACGTAAGGCTCTAATCCATTATTTGCAATATTCACGAAATTGCTTGTTAGGTGCGAGTATTCTTGTTACAGTCGCATTGTCCATTAGATCGCTACTTTTCTGCAACAACCAATTCTGCCAACAGTCCGTACGATGACGCTCGTTCAGGATGCATAGGGGATCGCTGTGAATCGTATGCCACGTCAGCTCTTTGTGCTGCATCCATCCTTCCGGACGGTACTGCTGGTTACGCTCACGGCCATACTGCTGAGCATACAACCCTTCACTCCGCTGCCGTCCGCACAGGGCGCGGCGGGCCGAGCCGATGTGGACTTGCGCCTCTCCTCTATTCTCGCCATTCAGAACCCGGCCGTCATCGTTGTCAACAGCTTGGCGGATGCCCTCGCCAACGATGGGTTATGCACCCTGCGCGAGGCCATCACGGCGGCCAACAGCAACACGGCGACCGGCGGATGTGCCGCCGGCACGACCGATGTTGATACCATCGACCTGACGACGCTGAACGGGACGATTGTGCTGGGTTCCCCCCTGCCTACGATCACCGGCGCGGTGACCCTGGACGGTCCCGGGGCAGCGCTGCTGACGGTTCAGCGTTCGACCTCCGCATCGTTCTCGGTACTGCAGGTGGCCAGCGGTGCTGTGGTCACTCTGGATGGCATGACCCTCAGCGGCGGCATGGCGGCCAGCGGCGGCGGCGTCTTCAACCTCGGGACGCTCACCCTTTCGGCTGTCAAGGTGATGAACAACGCCGCGACGAGTTCCGGCGGCGGCATTTTCAACGACGGCACCCTCACGCTGGCAAGCGGCAGCGTCGTGTCGAACAACACGGCGGGCAGCTCGGGCGGTGGTCTTTTCAATGACGGCGGCATCGTCAGCCTGACGAACGCGACCGTCGAGATGAATGAGGCAGGGAGTTCGGGCGGCGGCATTTTCAGCCTGAACGGGGCGCTCACGCTGGACCGGGCGACGGTCTTCGCCAACAGCGCGGCCAGCGCCGGCGGCGGTCTGTTCAACCAGAGCGGCGCGGTGACGGCCTACAATACGACCGTCTCCACCAATGAGGCGGGGACGAGCGGCGGCGGGCTGTACAACGACGACGGCACCGTCGATCTACGCAATGCGACGGTCGCGGACAACCGGAATGACGCCGTAGTGAATGGCTCCGGCACGGTGACAATCGCCAATACGCTGCTCGGCGGCAACGGACCCGCCAACGGCGGCACAGGCGTCGACTGCGCCGGCACACTGGAGTCCGGCGGCTACAACCTGATCGAGAACCTGAGCTGCACGCTGACGGGGGATACCACCGGCAGCATCAGCGGCATCGACCCGCAGATCCTCACGCTGGCGCTGAATGGCGGCAGCACGCAGACCCACGCCCTGGCCGAGACCAGCCCGGCGCGCAATGCGGCCAACCCGGCGGCGCCCGGCACCACAGTCGGCTGCGAGGTGACCGACCAGCGCGGCGTGGAGCGGCCGCAGGGGGAGCGCTGCGACATCGGGGCGTATGAGAGTGTCGTCGTCGAGGCGTTCGTGCCGGAGTTCCTGACGACCAGCCCGGCCAATGGCGAAGGCGGTGTGGCGGTCACGCGCGAGACGATCCTCCGCTTCCGCGACCCGATTAACCCGCTGTCTATCATGTCCAGCACCTTCTCGGCCCGCTGGGGCAACCAGGTGCTCGGCTTCACGCACCATGTCTCGCCGGACAACCGGACGGTGACGCTTTTCTACACCAACCCGCTCCCGGCCAGCGCGCGCATCACCGTCACCATCAACGGCACGGACCTGCTGACCACCGGCGGTCAGCAGGTGGATGTGGATCAGAACGGGACGCCCGGCGGGATCTACAGCTTCAGCTTCGACACGCTGAGCCTGACGGTGGTCCCCGGCACGCAGGTGTGCGGGCGCGTCTTCGCCTCGGAACTGGACACGAGCAACCCGGAGATCGGCGTCAATACGCCGCTGCAAGGGGTGAAGATCACCGTCGACACCCGTGAGGCGGACCTTTTCACCTTCACCGACGCGGCGGGCAACTTCTGCCTGAACCCGGCGCCGGCCGGCCGCTTCTTCGTGCACGTCGACGGGAGGACGGCCACCAACGGCGTGCCGCCAGGAGCCTACTATCCGTTTGTCGGCAAGGCCTGGGAGTCGATCCCGGGCACGACGACCAACATTGGCGAGGTGTTCCTGCCGCTGGTGCAGCCAGGGACGCTGCAGACGGTCAGCGAGACCAGCGACACGGTCATCCAGTTCGCGCCTGCGGTGCTGGCGGAGTTTCCTGAATTTGCCGACGTGCGCATCACGGTGCCGGCGGACTCGCTGTATGGCGACGACGGGACGCGCGGCGGGCAGGTGGGCATCGCGCCGGTGCCGCCGGACCGGCTGCCGGGGTATCTGCCGCCGGGGTTGAACTTCCCGGTGGTGATTACCATCCAGACGGATAACGCCACCAACTTCGACGTGCCGGTGCCGGTCTGCTTCCCGAACCTGCCGGACTCTACTACGGAGAATTCCTGGCGCCGGGGGCGAAGAGTGCGCTGTGGAGCTTCAACCACGACACTGGTGAGTTCGAGATCGTCGGTCCGATGACGGTGACCGACGACGGCACGCTGGTCTGCACCGATCCGGCTGTTGGCGTTCTGGCGCCCGGATGGCATGGGACGAATCCGGGGTCGCCAAGCGGGGGACCTCGCAATCCGGACCCCACACCACCGCCGGATAGTACGCCATCGGGAACGCCAGATCCATCTCAGACTCCCAGTCCATCCCCCACACCGGACTGCCCCGACTGGGATGAGTACCTGCCGGATATCTGGGATGTTGGCTCTGTTGCGACTTCTTGTATCAAACTATTGACCAGATTTGCAAGTTCTGCGAAAGAATTGATCGATCTTTCAAGTAAGTTCGTGAAGCTCGGCAACGAGCTGCGTGAAGCTTATCGTGCCTATCAGAATGGCGAGCAAGATGAGGCTGCTGTTAGGGCTGTTGTAGCAGCTGTCAGGACGAACCTGTTGACGTTCCGAATGGCATACGACGCCATTATGAAAACCGCAAACCCTCTCAAACTATGGGCAGATGCTGTAGGCTGCGCAAACTCCGTGCTATCTTTGCTCGATGATGCCTGTAATGCTATCAACAATGCCTCTGAGCAGTGCTATTCGGGTGTCAGCGGATGGGCGGCTCGCAGGTACTGCTCATTGCACAGTGAACTCCGCATTCTTCTTCAAAAAGCGGAACGTCTCATGCGATTAGCAGATCGCGCACTGGGAAATTTCGCCTTTCGTGCGGTGGAGGAGTTGCTCGACGACATCGTTATCTACATTTCGTCGCGTGAAGTACCAGGACCGACATCAATTGATCGTTTTGATGGTGGAACACCAGATCCTGTTCTTGAAGGCATGTTATCAGCGGTCCTAGATGGATTTCAGCCATTTGAGGAATTGGAAGGGGAAGACTTCGATATTTCTTTGACCGATCCTTTGAATGAGTTGTCAGAAGCCATTGGCGATACATACGTTATCAGCAATGGCGCATCTGCCAATGCATATCTTCTGCTTGAATACTCCACGTTTTCTGTACGCTCGAGAGCAAATGCAAATGGGCAGTATTCATTCATCCTGCCACCCAATATGCCATTTGCTTTGTTTGCGCTGGACGAAAACGGTCTGAATTGCGGCACATCATTCGGTGTTTCGGCGGAGCCCGGATTCCAGACTGTTATTGCTGGGCCTGCCATGGGTGAATGTCCATCTGCAGACAGCGATAATGATGGGTTACCGGATCTAGGCGAGGACATCGTCGGTACCAATCCGAATAGCCCCGATACCGATGGCGACGGCATCAGCGATGGCGCCGAGGTCCAGCAGGGGACGAACCCGCTCGACGGGGTGCCTGCGAGGACGGGCATCATTGCCAGCGCCGATACTCCGGGCAATGCGGTCGACGTCTGCATTACCAATGAACTTGCCGTGGTAGCGGATTCCTCCCCCGGTGTGGCATCGTTCTTCAACGTCTTCAACGGCATGACGCCGGTGCTTATCGGCCAGGTGGACACTCCCGGGACGGCACAGCGCGTCGCCTGCAACGACAATCTGATCGCCGTTGCCGATGGGGGATCGGGCCTGGCGATCCTCGACGTGACCGACCCGGCCAACGCCGTGATCATCCGCCAGCTGAACTTGGGCAGCAGCGTCATTTCGGTCGCCGCCAGCCGTGGAATTGCCTACGCCGGCACTACCAGCGGTCAGATCTTCATGGTCGAGATGAGCAGCGGCGCGATCCTCGACGAGGTGCTGCTGAGCGGCGACATCCTGGACATTTCCCTCGGCGAAGGATACCTGTACGCGGTGACCAGCAGCAACCGGCTGTATTCTGTCGGCTTACTGGCGGAGCAGTTCACCGGCGCGGCCAATTTCACCGGTACACCCAGCAACACGCGGCGCGTCTTTGTGGGCGGAGGGATTGCCTACGTCACCCATCGACAGGGCTATGCCACCTATACTCTGGTCAACCCGGCCCAGCCTAGCCAGATCGCCGCGCAGAACACGACGCAGCTCGGTTGGAGCGAGATCGTGCCTAACGGATCTGGTCTGGGTATCGCGGCGGTTGGTGTTAACAACGGCGGTGACCGCAATGTCTACATCCATGACACCAGCAATCCTGCGCAGACCAACGTGTTCCTGACGCAGTTCGATACCCCAGGGATTGCTGAGGCGGTTGCGCTCTACAATGGCCTGGCATACATCGCCGATGGTCTGGCCGGCTTGCAGGTGGTCAATTACCTACCCTTCGATGTGGGGACGACTCCGCCGACCATCAGCATTTCAACCGCCCAGTCGAGTTACGCAGAAGGCAGCCTGATCCGGGTCGTCGCCAATGTGGACGACGACGCTCAGGTGCGAAGTGTGATCTTCTCCGTGGATGGTGTAGAGCAGTTCACCGATGGCGATTTCCCCTTCGAGTACACTTTCCGCGCGCCAGACGCGCCGGCAACCCTGAGTGTCACGGCGCAGGCTGTCGATACCGGCAACAATGCGACGACCAGCACGGCGCTCAATCTCACCATCACGCCGGATATCAACCCTCCCACCGTTCAGATACTGGATCCGGTGGCGGGTGAATTTATCAGCCTGCTGGAAACCTCAATCTCGGTTCGGGTGAGCATTGCCGACGATGTCGGAATTGCCAGCCGGGTGTTCAGACTCAATGGGAGTCCGGCGCCGGCGACGCGCACTGGGTTTGATACCTACACGCTGCCAATGCCGTCTGTACCCGGCGTCATCACGCTGGGCATAACGGCCACCGATTTCGCGGGGAATGTCACCAGTTCCGGCGATGTTTCCATCACCGTGATCGACTATCAGTATGGCGTGACGATCACCGAGGGGATTACCTACACCGGCGATGTCGACCGATACCTCTTCAGCGCATCCGCGGGTGAGGCGCTTCTGCTGGACATGCTGGTCGACTCTGGCAATCTGAGGATCGCGGTGTTCAACCCGGCAGGCAACCAGGTTTTCAGCGCCATCATGACGGAGACAGACGGCCAGCGGCGCCTCGATCCACTGCTGTCGGGGATCTACCGCGTCCAAATCTCCGGTAGTACGGCGACGTCGACCCAGAACTATAGCTTCACCCTGTGGCAGGCCATCAACGAAACTTTCACCATTTCGCTGGATACCACCATCAGCCAGGATACCCCGGTCGCGGGCATGGGCCTCATCGATCCTCCAGGCAACCGGGATACGTACACCGTGGATCTGGCGGTTGGCGAACATTTCTACTACGACTTCATCTCGGGAACCGCGACAAATCTCTTCGCGAGCGTCCTGGGACCGGCGGGGCAGGACCTGGGAACCAATTTCGCCGACCGTATCCAGCAGCGATACGAGGTGACCGAAGCAGGGACCTACCAGGTTGTCCTGGGTGGGCCGGTGGTCTGCGTATTCGGCTTCTTCTGTGACGACTACTCACGAATGGATGAAGTCGGTCCCTACAGTATCAGGATCTGGCGCATTGTCGACCATGCGTTTGCTATAGCAGTGGGAGACACGATCAGCGACCAGATTCCGGGTGTTGGCGCAGGCAATATCGAGGTGCCCGGTTCCTACGACCGCTACACCTTCAGCGCCACAGCCGGAGACCGCATTCTCTTCGATATGCTGGCCCAGAATGGTAATCTGGCGTGGTTCCTGACTGCGCCGGATGGCAGCGAGGTCTTCCGGGCGAACAACTTCGCTGACCGCGGAGACACCCTGACCCAGAGCGGCACCTACACTCTCACTGTGTATAGTGACGCAACGGATGGCACGGGCACGTACAGCTTCAAAACCTGGTTGGCGCCCGCGCTACAGACCTTCGAGATGGCTATCGGGGATACTGTCAGCGATGGCGCGCCTTCTGCTGGTGCAGGCAACCTTGAAGTGCCCGGTGCGGAAGACCAGTACACCTTCACGGCCACCGCAGGCCAAAGCCTCATCTTCGATGTGCTGGCGCAGAACGGCAACTTGAGCTGGATGCTGGTCGGGCCGGACGGGGCAACAGTCTTCACCACGAGCGGGTTCAACGACCGTTCGCAGGCGCTCACGCAGACCGGTACTTACACGCTGCGCATCTACACAGATGCCGTCGTCGATACGGGTACGTACAGCTTCAAGATCTGGCTGGTCCCAACTCCACAAGTGTACGGAATTGCGATTGGCGATACGGTTAGCAACGGAGTACCGTCAGCAGGCGCGGGCAATCTTGAGGTGCCGGGCGCAGAAGACCAGTACACGTTCACGGCCAGTGCAGGCCAGAGCATCATCTTCGACGTGCTGGCGCAGAACGGCAACCTGAGCTGGGCGCTGGTCGGGCCGGACGGGGCAACAGTCTTCACCACGAGTGGGTTCAACGACCGTTCGCAGGCGCTTGCGCAGACAGGAACCTATACGCTGCGCATCTACACAGATGCCGTCGTGGATACGGGTACGTACAGCTTCAAGCTTTGGCTTGTGCCTGCTCCGCAAGTCTTTGGGATTGCGATTGGCGACACGGTCAGCGACGGCGTACCCTCCGCCGGCGCAGGCAACCTGGAAGTTCCCGGCGCCGAAGATCACTACACCTTCACGGCGACCGCAGGCCAAAGCCTCGTCTTCGATGTGCTGGCGCAGAACGGCAACCTGAGCTGGACGCTGGTCGGGCCGGACGGAACGAGTGTCTTCAGTACCAGCGGTTTCAGTGATCGTGCCCAGGCGCTCACACAGTCCGGGACGTATACGCTGCGCCTCTACACGGATGCCGTCGCGGACACTGGCACCTACAGCTTCAAGATCTGGCTCGTGCCTGATCCGCAAGTCTATGGAATTGCGATCGGCGACACGGTTAGCGACGGCGTGCCCTCGGCGGGCGCGGGCAACCTGGAAGTGCCCGGTGCGCAGGATCACTACACCTTCACAGGGACGGCGGGGCAGACAATCGTCTTCGACGTACTGGCGCAGGTAGGTAACGTGGGCTGGACACTGGTCGGGCCGGACGGGGCGAATGTCTTCAGCACGGCGACTTTCAGCGACCGTTCACAGGCGCTCGTGCAGACGGGAACGTACACGCTGCGTATCTACACGGATGCGGTCGTAGATACGGGTACCTACAGCTTCAAGATCTGGCTGGTGCCTGCGCCTCAGGTGTTTGCCATTGCCATCGGCGACACCGTGAGTAATGGCGTGCCAGCGGCTGGATCGGGTAACATCGAGTCGCCTGGCGCGCAGGATCACTACACCTTCACGGCCTCTGCGGGACAGAGTGTGGTGTTTGACGTGCTGACCCAGGTGGGCAATATGGGCTGGACGCTGGTGGCGCCGGATGGCACGAATGTCTTCAGTACCGCAACGTTCGGTGATCGCACCCAGGTCCTTTCGGCTGCGGGCACCTATACGCTGCGCATCTACAGCGATGATGTTGCCGGCACCGGGACCTATTCCTTCCAGGTACGACTCAGTTAGGGGAGAAAACCATGAGGGCGCGTCTGATCGCAGCATTCCTGCTGAGTGCCCTTGTCCTCACCGCCCACGCGCAGGGAGTCGCAACCCTGCGCGTTGACCACGCTGGCGGTCAGACGGCCGACATCCCCTGTCCCGCAGACCGTACCGCGTCCGCATATGCCAGCATCGGCGCGGCGCTGGGATGCGCACAATCCGGTGACGTGATCGCCATTGCGGCCGGGACTTATAGGGAGAACCTCACCCTCGACAATGCCGTCGTGCTGCGAGGGGCCGGCCGCGATGTTACGATGCTCGATGGAGGCGGCGCGGGGCGTGTGGTCACGGTCGCCGACAACGTCGCGGTGACTCTTGAAGCGCTCACCCTCACCGGCGGCAGTGCCAATCTGGGCGCAGGCGTCTACACCTACGCTGGGCTGATCAACCTGACGGATGTGCTGGTGACCGGGAACACGGCGGCGATCAGCGGCGGCGGCGTGTACAGCTACGCCGGTCGGGTGCGGGTCACGAACAGTCGCATTGCCGGCAACAGCGCGCCAGAGGGCGCCGGCATCTACGGGCAGGTGGCGGCGATCACGATCATCGACAGCGACATCGCCGACTCGGCCGTCAGCGCCACCGGCACCCTGGAAGTGGTCACGGCACAGCTCACCGAGATTCCGCTGGTCATTCCAACCGAGACGACAGCCGCCCTTGAACCGACGATCCTCGCGACTGCAACGCCGGCCGCGATGATGACGACGCTGCCTCCGCCCACAGATGCGCCCGTGCCGGTGCCGACTGCAGCGCCGCTCGACCCATCGTCGGCCGCTGCGCAGGACGCCCGGATCGCCATCGACTGGATGGATGCGGTCTATCGCAGCGCAAAGCGCGAAGGCTACAGCCCGCCCGTCGTCTCCCGGTTGATCGCCTACGCCGGCGTGACCCTGTACGAATCGATCGTGCCCGGCATGCCCGGCTATCGCTCTCTGACCGGTGGGCTGAATGGCTTGAGTCCGCTGCCGCAGCCCGAACCGGGCATGGCTTATGACTGGCCGGTGGTGGCCAATGCCGCCCTGGGGACGGTCACGGCCGGTCTGTTCTCGGAATCCACGGCGGAGACGCTGACGGCCTTCAGCACGCTACGCGAACGCATCGATTTCGCGCGCGGCGAGGTGGTGCCGGTCAACGCCTTCATCCGCTCGCAGGAGTATGGCGCGGCCGTCGGTCAGGCGATCCTCGACTGGGCGACGCAGGACAATTATGGCGCCACCCGGGCGCTCACCTACAACGTGCCCGCCGGAGATCCCGCCTATTGGGTGCCGCTGAATGGTCAGCAGCCGTTGGAACCCTACTGGGGGATGCTGCGCCCGATCGCGCTGCCGTTCTCGGCGGCATGTTTCGTCCCGCTGGATGTTCCGTTCAGCACGGAGGCCGGGTCACCGTTCTACGAAGAGGCGATGGAGGTCTACCGAACGGGCCAGTCGCTGACCCCGGAACAGGAGATGACCGCGCGCTACTGGGCTGACACGCCCGGAGAGACGGCCAGCCCACCCGGTCACTGGCTGGCGATCATGAACCAGATCGCCGAGCTGCGGCAGCCCAACCTGGAAGAAGCGGCGGAGATGTACGCGCTAACGGGCATCGCCATCGGCGACGCGTTCATTTCGGCCTGGCAGGCCAAGTATCAGGTGCAGCTCATCCGGCCGATCAACTACGTTCAGACCTATATCGACCCGACGTGGCAGCCGCTGCTCGGCACACCGGCAGTTCCGGAATATCCTTCTGGGCATTCGGTCGTCTCGGGCGCTGCGGCGGCGGTGCTGAAGGCGCTGTACGGAGATATGACGTTTCTCGACACGGCGCAGAGCCCGCTGGGGCTGCCCCCGCGGTCGTTCAACTCGTTTGAAGAAGCGGCGCAGGAAGCGGCGATGTCACGGCTGTACGGCGGCATTCACTACCGTTCGGCCATCGACAACGGCTTGCAGCAGGGGCGGTGTGTTGCGGCGCAGGTCCTGGAAAGAGCTATGATACACGACATGTAAATATATGCCTTAACTCATCGAGTGTTTTCGCCACGTCGAGGAGGCGATCCCGACATGAATACCGTTCGAAGAAGCACGATTCGCGGTGGATTACGGTACTCGGTCTTCATCGGCTTGTTCTGCCTCCTCAGTCTCTCTCAAGCGGCAACCTATGCCATCCGACAGAGTGGCGGCATCGTGGTCACATCCACGGCCGATACTCAAGTGGACGACGGCGCCTGCACGCTAAGGGAGGCCATCCTCAGCGCGAACACGGATACCCCGGTTGGTGGCTGCGCCAGCGGAAGCGGACCGGACGTCATATCGCTGGAGTCGCTTGTCGGCGTTATTGAGCTGACTCAGCCCCTTCCCGAAGTCAGCGCTGCGGTGGCGTTCACCGGGCCGGGCGCCGATACGCTCGCCATTGCCCGCGGCGCCAGTGCGCCGGATTTCGGCCTCTTCGTCGTGGGCGCGCCGGCGCAATTCAGCGATTTCACCCTCCGCGGCGGCAAAGCGGCCAGCGGCGGGGCCATCTTCAGCCTGGCCGACATCAGCCTCTTCGACATGGTGGTGAGCGGAAACAGCGCCACCAGCTCCGGCGGCGGCATCTACCTCTCCGGGCACATGCTCACCCTGCTGGACTCGACGATCGTCGACAACGACGCGGGCAGCTCCGGTGGCGGCGTCTATGCTGCCAACGCTGCGCTGGACATTCAGCGCAGTACGCTCAGTGGCAACTCGGCGGGAAGTTCCGGCGGCGGGTTGTACGGCACCTTGACGAACGGCACGATTCGCAACAGCACTTTCAGCGGCAATCTGGCGACCAGCGCCGGGGGCGGACTGCTCCACGATGGCGGGACTCTGCTGCTCAACAACGTGACAGTGGCAGGGAACACCGCCACAACCGGCGGCGGCGCGGCGCGCGTGAACGGCGATCTGATGGTGCGCAACACACTCCTCGCCGGCAATACAAGCGACGACTGCTATGGCACGCTGTCGTCTGGCGGTTACAACCTGATCCAGGCGGCCGGGGCGGGCTGCAACGTGACCGGCGATCTGACCGGCAACCTGCCCGGGCTCGAGCCACTGCTGCTGCCTCTCACGCCGAACGGGGGCACGACCGACACCCAGGCGCTGACCCAGGCCAGCCCCGCAGTGAACTTTGGCAACGACGCGACCTGCGAATTTGTCGACCAGCGCGGTATCGAGCGACCCCAGGGGGCCGCCTGCGACATCGGCGCCTATGAGCTGGAAGTCTACGCCCCGGTCCTGCAGACCAGCCCGGCTAACGGTGAGGGCGAGGTGGCGCTCACCCGCGAGACGATTCTGCGCTTCCGCGATCCACTCAATCCAGCCAGCGTCACCCCGTCGGCGATCAATGCGGTGTTCGGCGGCCAGACGCTCAGCGCGCGCCAGCACATCTCCCCGGATCACAAGACAGTCACGCTGTTTTACGATCCGCCCCTGCCGGCCAGCGCGCGCGTCCGTGTGACGGTCAATGGCAGCCTGCTCCAGAATGCCGACGGGTCGCCGGTCGACGTGGATGAGGACGGGACTCCTGGCGGAACAACTACCGTCGATTTCGACACTCTGACGGTGACCGTCGTCCCCGGCACCGTCGTGTGCGGGCGCATTTTCGCCTCAGAGTACACCAACGAGACCATCAACGTGCCGCTTCAGAACGTGATGATCACCGTCGACGGTATGGAATCGACGATGTTCACCACGACCAGCCCGACGGGGGATTTCTGCCTCGATCCGGCGCCGGCGGGCGAGTTCTTCGTCCACGTTGAAGGTGGGACCGCGACCAACAACGTGCCGCCGGGCGGATACTACCCCTCGGTGGGCAAGCTGTGGCACTCGATCCCCGGCGAGACGACGCAGCTTCACGACATCTTCCTGCCGCTGGTGCCGCCCGGCGCGCTGCGCCCGGTGAGCACGACCGAAGAGACGGTCATCACCCTGCCCCAGTCGGTGATCGACGAGCACCCGGACATGGCGTCGATGACCATCGTCGTCCCGCAGGATTCGCTCTACGCCGACGACGGCACGCGCGGTGGGCAGGTGGGCATTGCCTACGTCTCGTCCGACCGGCTGCCGGGGCCGCTGCCGGAAGGGTTCAACCACACCTTCGATATCACCGTGCAGTCGGACGGGCCGACGAACTTCGACGTGCCGGCCTCCGCCTGCTTTCCCAACCTGCCGGACCCGATTACCGGCCAACCGCTGCAGCCGGGGGCGAAGTCGGCCCTCACGAGTTTCAACCACGACATCGGCACCTGGGAGATCGTCGGACCAATGACCGTCACGCCGGACGGCACACAGGTCTGCACCGATCCGGGCGTCGGCATCCGGGCACCAGGGTGGCATGGGATGCAGAATGGGGCGGTCGGAGTTGGAGGCGACATTACCGGCGGATGCAACTCTACATGCTGTAACGTAAAAGGTCGAATCGGCAGCAAACCGAACACATGCGGAACTTCGGCCATACAACATTTAGTACTGAATTGCCCATTAGGTCGACCTCCATGTTTCGTTGCCGAGTGCAACAATCATGACATATGCTATGCCACATGTGGCAGGCTAAAGCAAGAATGCGACGACTTGTTCGGTGACGAAATTCGTGCCAGATGTCTGGCAAATGCAGGAAGTCTTGGTCCGCTACTAGGAGCTTGCCTGGCCCTTGGCACTGCATACGAGTTGGCGGTTGAGCAATTTGCCGAACCAGCGTATGTCGCTGCACAGCGCGATGCATGTGGGTGTTCCGGTTCTCCAATTACGACTCTAAACAGTCCACAAACAGGTGAAATTGAGTACGATCCTAGATTCACACTTCAAACTGGCAGGCACTATTATGCGATTATCGATGTCGAGAGACAAGCGGTCGTGTCACGCGGGAATACGCTCACAACCGGTGTTGCTCATCGATCGCTGCTCCTTGCGCCAAACACAGTATACGAGCATTGGATCTTGCAGGCGGAAACATTACAAGAAGGAGGAAGTGAATTCCTTACACCAAGTAGCGGTCAGGTTTTCGAGTTCCCACCGACATACCTGGATCAAACGGATCGCTGGGACATCGACGGAGATGGCTTGTATGAAGAAGGGGAGATGATTGTAGGTACTGATCCAAGTGATCCCGATTCCGACAACGACGGCATCCTCGACGGCGCAGAAGTCAGGCAAGGCACCGACCCGCTGGACGGCTTCCCTGCCCGCACCGGCATTATCGCCAGCGCCGACACGGTCGGCAACGCGGTCGATATCTGCGCGGTGAACAACCTCGCCGCCGTCGCCGACTCGGACGCGGGTATGTCGCTGTTCAACGTGAGCGGTATCAACCCGGTGATCATCGCTCAGGTCAACACCCCTGGCAGCGCACAAGGTGTCGCGTGCGCGGGCGACCGAATCGCCGTCGCAGATAGCAGCGCTGGGCTGGCCATTATCGACGTGAGCGACCCGCCGAACGCGAGTATTGTGCATCAGGTGGCGCTCAATGGCATCGCACAGACAGTCGAAGTATCCGGGAGCATCGCCTACGTCGGCACCTCCACGGGTGTCATCGCCGCCGTCGATCTGGCCACCGGGCTGATCGTTGACGAAGTGACGGTCGGTCCGTCGGCCATCCACGATCTCACCGTCGGCCGAGACACGCTCTACGCTATCGCGCCGGGGACACTCTATGCCCTGAGCCTGAGTGCGGGCGATCTGCAGGTGGGTGGGTCAATAGGCGTGCAAGGTCCAGTGCTACAGAGTTCCTGGCGCTGGTCAGTATTTGCCGGTGGGGATATTGCCTACGTCACTCACGCGATGGGCTACTTCACCTACAGCCTCGCTAACCCTTTGCTGCCTACCCTGCTGGGCACGGAAACCGATCCGCAGGCGGGGTGGAAGGGGATTGTTCCAAATGGCTCAGGTCTGGGCATTGCCGCCGTCGGCGTGAACCCGGACGAGAGCGGCCCGCACGATGTGGCGGTGTACGACGTCAGTAATCCGCTGCTGACGGACGTCTTCCTGACCCAGTTCGAAACGCCGGGGATCGCCCGATCGGTGTCGCTGTATAACGGTCTGGCGTATGTCGCCGACGGCGCGAACGGCCTGCAGGTCGTCAACTATCTGGCCTACGACGCCCTGGGCCAGCCGCCAACTGTCAACCTCACCACCAATGTCCCAGGCACTACCGTCGAAGAAGGACAGTTCTTCCGCATGACGGCGAATGTGGACGACGACGTGCAGGTGCGCAGTGTCGAGTTCTATGTCGACGGCGTGAAAGTCGTCACCGATGGCAATTTCCCCGTTCGAGTACCGCTTCATCACACCGCGTATCGTCCAGCAGCCCTCTTTCACCATAGAAGCACGCGCGACCGACACTGGCGGGAATCTCACTTCTTCGGGCGCCATGACGATCACCCTCACAGCCGATACCACCGCGCCCTTCCTGCTGACGACAAGCCCAGCAGTAAACTCTAACTCACTTGTTGGAACAGTTCAGTCCATCACGGTGACGTTCAATGAGCCGATGAATCCTGTGACTTTCGGTGCGGGTGCTCTGCAGCTGGTCTCGGCAGGGGCAGATCTGATTCTCGGCACAGGCGACGATGTCGCGATCCCTGCGGCGATCTCCTACAACGCGAATTCCAACGCCGCCCTGCTGGCGCTGAACACAGCGCTGCAGGCAGGGAAGTATCGCGTGCAGCTTGCTGCTGCTCTCACCGATGTGACCGGCAACCCACTCGCCGGCGCGCTGATCTGGGACTTCGAGGTAGGCCGCACGATCAATTGGATCGCCAGCAGCGATGGTTACTGGGACGTTGGCGCAAACTGGAGTACCGGATCGCCTCCGCAGGATCTGGACATTGTCATCATCGACGTGCCGGGCAACATCACGGTGACCCACCGAACGGGGATGTCACGGGCGCTGAGTCTTCAGAGTCAGGAGTCTCTGGTTGTCAGCGGCAGTACACTGACCCTTGGCGAGTCCAGCATCACAAGCTCGCTGAGCATTAGCGGCGGCGGCGCTTTCATGCTGCATCACGATATGACAGTGAACAACACCGTCAATCTGGGCGAAGGCACTCTCGATGGACCAGGGGCACTTCATCTGCCAGTTGGCAGCACGCTGAATGTGGTTGGTGGAAACAACTATGTGAATACTCTTCTGGAAGTCGCCGGCTCCTTCAACTGGACAGGCGGGGCACTGCGCGGCAGCGGTATCACGCGCATCCAACAGAACGTCAGCGTTTCAATCAGCGGCTCAAATATAACTTTTGGAGGCGCCCTCCTGGAAAATGCTGGGACGATGGTGCTGAGCAGCTAAATCACAATGGCCAACAACGCTCAGTGGGTGATCGAGGCGGGCGGTGTGGTGGAGTTGAGGCCGACATCCGATGTCAATCCCCTGCGAGTTGGCGGCACCGGCAGTTTCACCAACCACGGCACGATCAACCACACCACGGCGGGAATGACGGACATCCAGTCGGGAGTGACATTTGTCAATCACGGCGTAGTGAATGTGTCGAGCGGTACTCTGCTGCTGGGAAACGGCAGCGCCAGCACCGGCAGCAGCTTCAACACCAATGTCGGCGCACGCACAGTAACCTACGTCTTCACCCTGGCAGAGGGCGTCAACCTCAGTGGGAGTGGCAGCTTTGAGCTGGATGGGACGACGACCTTCACCGGGCAACCAGTCATCAGCACCAATGTGCTTGTCTGGGACGGGATACTGATCCATCAGAATGAACTGCTCGTCACCGGGACGCTGACGCTGTCGAACGCTACGCTGACGGGACCGGGCACGACGCGCATCGCGCCAGGCGGAACCCTTGAAGTGCCGGGCGGGCAGACCCACGTTAACGCACCGCTGGTCATTGAAGGGGTCTCTAACTTCATCGGCACGACTACAGATACGCTCACCGGCACAAGCACCACCCAGATCGCTTTGGGCGGTGTGATGAATACCTACGGGACTTACCCCGTCCGGCTGAACAATCATCTGCTGGAGAACGCCGGGACGATGGTGCTCAACGGTCCGATCGAAATGGCGAACAATGGGCAGTGGGTGAACGAGGCCAGCGGTGTGGTGCAGTTGAGACCGACATCCTACCAGTACCCGTTGCGGGTCAACGGCACTGGCAGCTTCACCAACTACGGCACGGTCAGCCAGACGGCGACGGCAGGATTGGCCATCATCCATGACGGGGTGACCTTCACCAATCACGGGTTGGTGGAGGTGACGACCGGAATGCTGCAGATCTATAAGGGCAGCGCCAGCAGCGGCAGCAGCTTCGTCACCAATGGCAGTGGAACTACCTATGTCGTGACTTTCACGCTGAACGAAGGGGTGAACCTGAGCGGCAGCAATGATTTCATCATTGCTGGGCCAACGACCTTCACGGGAAACCCAACAATCGGAGCGAAGGTGCGGGTCGACGGTGGGACGCTACTGATGTCCAACGAGCTGACGGTGACGGGGACGCTGACGCTGTCGAACGCTACGCTGACGGGACCGGGCACGACGCGCATCGCGCCAGGCGGAACCCTTGAAGTGCCGGGCGGGCAGACCCACGTCAACGCACCGCTGGTCATTGAAGGAGTCGCTAACTTCATCGGCACGACTACAGATACGCTCACCGGCACAAGCACCACCCAGATCGCTTTGGGCGGTGTGATGAATACCTACGGGACTTACCCCGTCCGGCTGAACAATCATCTGCTGGAGAACGCCGGGACGATGGTGCTCAACGGTCCGATCGAAATGGCCAACAATGGGCAGTGGGTGAACCTGGCTGGCGGTGTGGTGCAGTTGAGACCGACATCCTACCAGTACCCGCTGCGGGTCAACGGCATTGGCAGCTTCACCAACTACGGCACGGTCAGCCAGACCGCGACGGCAGGATTGACCATCATCGACGACGGAGTGACCTTCACCAATCACGGGCTGGTGGAGGCGACGACCGGAATGCTGCAGATCTATAAGGGCAGCGCCAGCAGCGGCAGCAGCTTCGTCACCGATGGCAGTGGAACTACTTATGTGGTGACTTTCACGCTGAACGAAGGGGTGACCCTGAGCGGCAGCAACGATTTCATCATTGCTGGGCCGGCCACCTTCACGGGAAACTCGACGATCAGCGCCAAGGTGCGGGTCGACGGTGGGACGCTACTGATGTCCAACGAGCTGACGGTGACGGGGACGCTGACGCTGTCGAACGCCACGCTGACGGGACCGGGCACGACGCGCATCGCGCCAGGCGGAACCCTTGAAGTGCCGGGCGGGCAGACCCATGTCAACGCGCCGCTGGTGATTGAAGGAGTCGCTAACTTCATCGGCACGACTACAGATACGCTCACCGGCACAAGCATCACCCAGATCGCTTTGGGCGGTGTGATGAATACCTACGGGACATACCCCTTCCGGCTGAACAATCATCTGCTGGAGAACGCTGGGACGATGGTGCTCAACGGTCCGATCGAAATGGCCAACAATGGGCAGTGGGTGAACCTGGCTGGCGGTGTGGTGCAGTTAAGACCGACATCCGATGTTTACCCTCTGCGAGTCAATGGGACCGGCAGCTTCATCAACCATGGCACCGTCAGTCAGATGACGGTAGGAACGACGTTCATCCATTCGGGGGTGACCTTCACGAATCACGGGACGGCGAACGTCCAAAGCGGAACCCTGGCCCTGGAGAATGGCATTGCCAGCACCGGTAGCAGCTTTATCACCAATGCCGGGGCGCGAACAGTGTCCTACTCCTTCACTTTCGAACCCGGTGTGAATTTCATTGGCGGTGGCACCTTGGTGATCGGTGGCCCCACAATTATCAGCGGAACACAGACGATCGGGGGGAACCTACATAATGACGGTGGTACGCTTACGGTGAGTACGGGTTCCGGCTCGATTACGGTCAATGGCAACTACACGCAGTCCTCGGGCGGGATACTCAACATTGAACTGGGAGGTCTTTCTCCTGCGACTCAATACGATCAGGTTGTGGTCACGGGCACGGCGGCCCTTGCCGGCACGCTCAATCTTGCACTCATCAACGGGTTCGATCCGGCGATTGGAAACGCATTCCAGATCATGACCTTTGGCTCACGGAGTGGGACGTTTGGGACGGTGAACGGGACCAGCATTGGCGGCGGCAGACAGCTACAGGTGAGTTATTCGGGGACTGCCGCTACAGTGAATACAATCGCTACGCCATAATCCGCTCGCCCCTTCGGGCATACGTCAACACGCCAGTTCAAGGACCAGACCGATCAGCCTCGTCAGCACATGCTGGCGAGGCTGATGGCCGGAAAAATGGTATCGACTGAATGTCCGGTGCTTCAGCGCAATAGTTCGCCCCTGCCCCATGAGCCGTTGTGCAACGCCGATCCGCGCCGGATAGCGCTTGCCAGCCTCGTCTTCGATAAACCGGCCTCGCGTGTCTAGCCCCATTCGTTTCGCCATCCCAGGCGGAGGAAGTAGCCGCTCGTAGTTGCTCTGGGTGAGCGGGGTGGTGATGAAACACGGCTCAGCGACGATCCCCTCCTCGCGATGGTAGTTGTAGATCGAGCGGGTGGATACGCCGAGCCTGTAGTAGCAAAAAACCTCATCCACGCGATGTTTCCCGTGAGTCAAGCGGCTCGGTAGTAGTCGTGGAGCACACCTCCGAGCAGATCGCGCCGTCTGACTCGTCCGCCATTTGAAACTTGCAGCGGGGGATCCGGGATCTTTTGTCCAATCCCCTGATGCGGTCGCGCCGGGTTGAGAATGATCACCCGGTCGAGACATTCCTCGCGCACCGAGCGCACCCAGCGTTCGGCATAGGCGTTGGCACGCGGGGCTCGTACCGGTGTGTGGACAACCTCGATCCCTTCGGACGCAAACAGCGCATCAAAGGCCCGGCCATACTTGCCATCGTTATCCCGAATGAGATGAGTGAACCTTTCTTCCTGCTCCGGCAGGTTCCAAACGAACTGGCGCGCTTGCTGGATCACCCACGCTTGCGTCGGATGCGTAGTCACATCAGCGATATGGACACGGCGTGTCCCAACCTCGATGAAAAAGAAGACGGAGAGGGTCTGGAGGCGAATGGTTTCGACCGTGAAGAAATCACACGCCAACAAGGTGTCCTGGTAGTGATTGAGGAAGGTTCGCCAGGTCGAAGACAACTTCCTGTGGGGAACAGGGAGAATGCCGTGTCGACGCAGAATCTGGCGGACTGTTTCATGGCTGATCCGGTAACCGAGCTTCTTCAGTTCTCCGGTGATGCGGTCATCGCCCCAACGGTTTTCTCGGCCGAGTTGGAGCACCAACTGGATGATCTCGGGCTTAACAGGGGGTCGCCCCACTCTCTTCGCTCGCTGGTTGAAGGTCCACTTGCGTTTGACGAGCTCACGGTGCCACCGGAGGAGGGTATCGGGGCTGAAGACCAGGCTCAACTGCTCCAGTTGGGCTTTGGGCAGCGCGACCATCCGTCGGAGCTGCTCAACCAACGTCAACAACAGCAGTTTTTCAGGGCGAGTGATGGTCGGCCCGCGTTTCTGATGCCGCCGCACGATCAGCAGCTGCTGGCGCAGCAACAGGAGTTCAACGGTTTTGGCATCCGGTCCGAGCCGACTGAAGCGCAGACTGTCCCAGAGGAGATGCACAACAAGATAGATGAGATACCAGATCATTGATGAACGGAATGCCTGAAACGGTCAGAGCGACAGATTGTAGCGGATAGAGGTTAGATTTGTTGCTACTACAGGCGTGACGGATCATCGCCTCGAAGTCGCCAAAACGGGCTGGATCCCGATACCTGTTGGGACTCGCGGTCCTCTACGTCGCCTTACTCTGCGACACTTACATGGCATCAACTGGCACTCAAGCGCGGACAATTTAGCGCCACATCTTTCCGGCGGGATGGTGATCCCGAAGTTCTGACGGCAGGACGATCTTGCGGATGTTGTCGTAGCTATACACGTATTCAGATCCCTCTCGTTAATGACATGAATCGCAGTGAGGCAATGCCAAATCTCAAAAAAACGCAGTTACAACCCCTTGTGCAGAAAACGATTGCCGTTATAATCTGAAATATAGGCAATCGTTTTCCTTTCCGTTGCTGATTTTGCTCTGGAGTACAAAATGACGGTGACATTGCAGGATGTTGCCAAAGCCGCTGGGGTATCGGTTTCGACGGCATCTCGCGTTCTTTCCAACAGCAAACATCCGCTCAACGAAGAGACGCGTGAGCGCATACTCCAGATTGCGCGGGAGCTGGGCTACAAGCCAAATCTCCTGGCCCGAGGACTTCGCAAGGACCAGTCATATCTGGTCGGCGTCGTCGTCGACAACATTGACAGCATCTTCGCCCCACCCATTATCCGGGGTGCTCAGGATGTTTTGAAACCGGCTGGCTACACCTGCCTGATCTTGAACGCAGACTGGAACCGCTCCCAGGAGGAGGACGCCGTTCGCGAACTGACTTCTCGTTCGGCCGATGGGATCGTGTTTGTCGATACGTGGCTTCACCCGGCGAACCTGCCTACCGAGAAGGTTTCGGTACCTCACCTCTTTGTGAACCGCATCTTTAGCTCGGGCAAGAGTATTGGCCCCGACGACCGTTACGGCGCGATTCTGGCGGTTCAGCATCTGGTTCAGCTTGGGCATGAGAGAATAGCCTTCATTAATGGCCCAGATGGCTGGCAATCTACTCAGGACCGGAAGTTAGGCTACGAAAGTGCGTTGCGGGCCGCAGGTCTGCCTGTGGTAGAGGAATATATTGAAACTGGGGACTGGGATGTCCCGAGCGGCTCGATTGCCGCCCGGCGTCTGCTGGACTTACCGACTCGACCCACGGCGATCTTCGCCGCCAACGACGTGATGGCGCTGGGTGCAATCTATGCCATTCAGGAACAAGGGTTGCGAGTCCCGCAGGATATCGCCATCGTCGGCTACGACGACCAGGATTTCGCGAGCTTCTGTAACCCGACGCTGACCAGCATCAGCCTGCCAGCCTATGAGATGGGGCGTAAGGCGGGAGAGCTGCTTCTGGAGCAGATGAGCGGCTTTCCCGCACCAACTCAACCCGAGCTCGTTCGCGGCTCTCTTATCATCCGCGAATCTTGTGGCGATTCACGAGGTCGCAATGTGGTGCGCACCACATTGCGTGCCAGCCACTCCGCTCGAGTTGTGCCTTTTGCTCACGCGATCAAGAAGGGTAATCTGATGTCTGCCAGCTTGTCCCCATCGCTCCATCCAGTCGCGCTCAAAGATGTTCAACTTACAGACACCTTCTGGTCGCCACGCCAGGAGAAGAATCGCTCCGTCACACTGTGGGACATCTACGAGAAGCTACAAAAGATCGGATACCTCGATGCATTGAAGCTTGAGTGGCAGCCGGGAATGCCGAATGAACCTCATATTTTCTGGGAGTCGGACCTGGCCAAGTGGTTGGAGGCTGCGAGCTACGCACTGGCCGCCCATCCAGATGCGAAACTGAACGAAGCCGTCGACCACGTGATACGGCTCCTGGAACACGCGCAGCAGCCCGACGGCTATCTGAATGCCTACTTCACAGTGGTCGAGCCGGAAAAACGTTGGACGAACCTGCGCGATTGGCATGAACTCTATTGCGCAGGACACCTGATTGAGGCAGGCGTCGCTCATCATCAGGCGACCGGGCAGCGTACGCTCCTGGACATCGTCTGCCGCTACGCCAACTACATCGACAGCGTGTTCGGGCCAGAGCCAGGGAAGCGGCGTGGCTACTGCGGGCATCAGGAAATCGAACTCGCGCTCATCCGGTTGTATCGCGAAACCGGTCTGGCCCAGTATCTGAATCTGGCGCGCTTCTTCGTCGAGGAGCGTGGACAGCAGCCTCATTACTACGATCTGGAGGCGCGCGAACGCGGCGAGGATCCGAAGGATTTCTGGGCGGGAACCTACGAGTATAACCAATCTCACGCGCCCATTCGCGAGCAGGAAGATGCTGTCGGGCATTCCGTCCGAGCCATGTATCTCTACTGTGCGGCTTCGGACTTGGTCAGGGAAACGGGTGACGAGGCGCTGCTTACGGCGCTTGAGCGCATGTACCAGAGCGTGATCCGCCGGCAGATGTACATCACTGGCGGAATTGGATCTGGGCGTCACAATGAGGGATTCACGCGTGACTACGATTTGCCGAACGACACCGCCTACGCAGAGACCTGCGCAGCGATTGGCATGTTTCTGTGGATGCATCGCATGCTGCACATTCGGCTTGATGGACGCTTCTCCGACATCATGGAGCGCGTCGCGTACAACGGGATGATCTCCGGCCTTTCGCTCGATGGCACACACTACTTCTACGAGAATCCACTCGCCGTAGACCGCGAGAACGAACAGTTTCGTGGCAAACCCCATCATCGGCAGGCGTGGTACGGGACAGCCTGCTGCCCGCCGAATATCGCGCGTCTGCTGGCGTCGCTGAACGGCTACCTCTATTCGGTAAGCGACTCTGACACTTATGTGCATCTCTATGTTCAGAGTCAGGCGCAGATGATCATCGGAGGTCAGACGGTCACACTCGCACAAGAGACGAACTATCCGTGGGATGGTGACATTCAGTTCGTCATCGATATCGATCGACCTGCTGTCTTCGGCCTGAATCTGCGGATTCCCGGCTGGGCTCGATCCTGGCATGCGTCGGTCGGCGGGGAAGAGGTCTCCGCAACACCGGTCAATGGGTATCTGCGAATTGAGAGGCGGTGGGCATCAGGCGACAGCGTGACCCTAAAATTGGACATGCCTGTCGAACGGGTCTATGCCCATCCCCAGGTGGCGGCAAACCGAGGCCGCGTCGCTCTTCAGCGTGGTCCCCTTGTTTTCTGCCTGGAAGGTGTCGACAACGGGGATCAGCTCGACCTGGTCGTCCTGCCACGGTCAAGCGAGCTGAGCGCCACGTTTGAGCGCGATTTGCTTGGCGGAGTCGTGACAATCAGCGGAACAGCGCTGCGCTTCGATGAGGCAAACCAACCTGAAATGTACTTGTCGCAGCCGCCGAGTCCAAGGGAGTTTTTGTTTCGAGCCATCCCATACTGCCTATGGGACAACCGGAAGTCCGGGGATCTGCTCGTGTGGATTCGGGAGTATTGAGCGAAAGGAGCACTTGGGGTATCCAACGCGTATTCATTCGACTGTTTGCCTATTTCTCGAATAGAGAGGTGCTTCAAATGTCTAGAGAAACGAAACGTCTTCCCCTCGCCGTCGTTATCACCGTACTTGCTGTCTTGATGTGCCTTCCCGTCGCTGCACAGGATGCGCCGGTAACCCTCCAGTTCATGTTCTGGGGAGATCCAAGTGCACCTGCATTCTGGCAGCCAATGGTCGATGCCTTTATCGCCGACGGTCACCCAAACGTTACAGTACAGTTCATTCATCAGCCCGATGAGTATGAAACCAAGCTTCAGGCGTCGATCGCGGCTGGTGATGCGCCGGATGTCTTCCTGCTGAATTCGAACCAGATCCTGCGGTTCGCCAATGAAGGCGTCATCCTGGATCAGCAGCCGTTCTACGATGCCGCCGGCGTCAACGTCGATGAGACCTATGTCGAGGCGGCGATCTGGCGCAAGGATGGCGAGTTGCTTGCAGTCGCGCCGTCCTTGCACTCGATCATTGTCTACTACAACAAATCCATGCTGGATGCTGCGGGTGTCGAATATCCGCCCATGACGGCGGCCGACGCCTGGACGTGGGAGGAATTCGTCGAGACAGCGCGTCAGCTCACCAGCGGCACGGATATGGACAAGGTTTACGGCGTCTATGTTGCGCCCTGGATGACTGTGTGGACCCCGTTTGTTTTCTCTAATGGCGGCAGTTGGTTCAACGAGGATGTTACGGCGCTGGCACTGAATTCTCCGGAAGCTGTGGAAGCTCTGCAGAATATGGCCGATCTGCGTCTCGTTGAGGGTGTTGCGCCAACGCTCGACATTGCCGACTCGATCGGTTGGGATGTCATGCTTCAGTCGGGCCGGATCGCCATGTTCATCGACGGCACCTGGAACATGCCTACGATGATAGAAACCTGGGGCGAGGATCTGGGGATCGCCGTTCTGCCGAAGTACGATGAGTATCGCACTGCCACTTTCACCGATCCGCCGGTCGTCTGGAGCGGCACCGAGCACCCCGATCTTGCCGTCGAGTTCGTCCGTTTCATCACCGATCCCGCACTGCAGGTTGCGGTGTATCAAAGTGGAAATGGCGTCCCGTCGACGCGCACTTTCCTGAGTGGTGAGGGGCTTCAGGCATGGCTGGAAGGCACGAGCCTGCCAGAGGGATACGCAACCGTCGTGGTCGACAACGTCAACTACAGTGGCGTAATGCCCGGCAAGGTTACTAATCTGATGCCTGCCATTGAATGGCCGGTGGTCATGCCTCAGCTGCTGAGCGCCTTCCGTGGCGCGATCGGCGTCGCGGAGGCCATGGAGGCTGCCGCTGAAGCAGCCGTCCCCGTTCTTGCAGGCCAGTAACCTCATAAAAGGGAGATGGGTGTATCCATCTCCCTTTGTTGTTTACTTGTAGGTGGAGTAGGAGAGCAGCAAGGATGGCCGCAGGAGCAGCAAGGAAACCGACCATGTCTCGACCGGAAGGATGGTCTCTGGCCAAGCGCGAAGCCTTCTACGGCATTCTGTTTGCAATGCCGGCCATCCTTGGATTTCTGATTTTCTCCTTTGGGCCGATGCTTGCATCGCTTGGGATCAGCTTCACCAACTGGAGCCTGCTCTCTGCTCCGGGATGGGTTGGTACTGAGAATTACCAGAGACTGGCCACTGACCCGCTCATTGGTCAGTCTCTCGGAAACACGACTCGCTATGCACTGCTCGCCGTACCGATCGGACTCATTGCCAGCTTACTTATCGCAGTGCTGCTCAACCAGAAGGTCAAAGGCCAGCGGCTTTTTTTGCTGATGTTCTACTTGCCTTCGATTCTTCCGGCAGTTTCGGTGATTGTGGTCTGGTTGTGGCTGCTCGAACCGAACTTCGGTTTGGTCAATACGGCGCTGCACAGTCTGGGATTGCCCACCCTGCGATGGTTTTCTGACCCGTCGACCGTCATTCCCTCCTTTGTTCTGATGTCGCTGTGGGGCGCGGGCGGGGGGGCGGTCATCTTTCTGGCCAGTTTGCAAGGCGTATCGCAGGATCTCTACGATGCCGCCATGGTCGATGGTGCGGGGCGCTTGCGGTGCTTCCGCCATATTACCCTGCCAATGATCTCCCCGGTCATCTTCTTCAATCTGGTGACCGGAACCATCGGCGCGCTGCAGACGTTTACGCAGGGCTACCTTATCGGCGGCGGGCGAGATAATTCCGCACTGTTCTACAACCTCTACCTCTATCAAAGCGCATTTCGACAAGGCGAGATGGGCTATGCCGCAGCAATGGCATGGTTGCTGTTCATCCTCATCATGATTTTGACGGCTCTGGTGTTTCGGTCGTCCGGTTTGTGGGTTTTCTATGAGAGTCGCAAGTGATGGAGTTCGAGTGATGGACAGAAGCGGAGCGTTTGAACGCAAAACTGAAATGTCTGCGGGCCAATTGACAGGTGATTCTGCTACTCGGAGATCGCCGGCGGTTTTCAGGGACCGGTTGCCACAACTGCTGAACCGCATTGTGGTCTACTTCTTTCTGTGCTTTGGCGGCATTATGGTCCTCATGCCGCTCATCTGGATGATCTCGACATCGCTCAAAGCGCAAACCCAGGTCTTCAAAGTGCAACCGATCTGGATTCCCAATCCGATCGAATGGGGCAACTACCAGGAAGCGCTGTTTGGTTACAGCCCCAACTTTCTTGTCTTTGCGAAAAACACCTTGATTATCGAGGCGCTCGTGGTACCCGGTGTCTTGATCAGCAGTTCGCTCGCCGCTTACAGCTTCAGCCGCCTGCGCTGGCCGGGGCGCAACATTGCATTCATGGCAATTCTCTCGACCATGATGCTTCCGAGCGCCGTAACCCTGGTCCCAACCTTCATTGGCTGGTCGCGCCTTGACGCCATTGATACATTCATTCCCCTGACGCTACCTGCCTGGTTTGGCGGGGGGGCATTCAACATCTTCTTGCTACGACAGTTCATGTCTGCAATTCCTCGTGACCTTGAAGATGCCGCGCTCATTGACGGCGCTGGTTACTTTTACATCTTTCTTCGAGTCATTCTTCCGCTGGTGAAGCCCTCGCTGACAGCCATTGCAATTTTCACGTTCATTGGCGTTTGGAATGACTTTTTCAGCCAGCTCATATACATCAACAGCAACGACAACTTCACCATTGCCCTTGGCCTAACGCTGTTCAAGCAGCTCTACGGGACGAAGTGGAATCTGCTGATGGCGGCATCGGTCGCTACCATGATCCCGATTATGGTGGTGCTGTTTGTGTTTCAACGTCGCATTATCGAGGGTGTCAACCTCACCACCGGCATCAAGGGCTAGTTCTATACACGAAAGGAACGGACCCGTATGCGTTTATCACGCCGTCGCTTTCTGTTGCTTTCGGCAGTGGCGGCTGTTAGTTGTACTGGGGGGCAATTAATGCACTCTGAACGGTTGGTCATGCAGCCGATGGACAGCTCATTTCGCCTACACTTCAATATGCGCAACGGCGTCCTGGCAAGCTTAAAGCGAGCGGATGACGTGTTTGCCACCGATTTCCTGTTTGGACATGGGCTGGGACGTGTCGAAATGCGCCTTCGCGCCGCAGGTGAGCCCTGGACACAGGCGAACACCGCTGAGTCAAACGACGTGCGCGTAGTCGAGGTCGACGATCCGACTCAGCCGAGGGAAGTGTTCGTCTCCTACATTCGCGACTCCGAGGAGGCAAAAGGTATCCGACGCGTCTCCCTGCGCGAGCGTTTCTCCCTGGAAGGGGAGAGTCTGAATTGGGAGATAGATGTCGCAAACCGGACCGATCAGCCCCTGGAGATCGGGGATCTCGGCCTGCCGATGCTGTTCAACACCAGCTACGTACGCGACTCGCTGACAACCTACCAGGAACGCGTGATTCGGCATAGCTATGTGGCCGGGCATGGTTCATTCATCACCATACTGCGTCCCAACGGCATCGGTCCGTTCCTGGTGATCGCGCCGCATCCAGATACGAAGCTAGAGTTCTTCACGCGACAGCCGGGTATCGATGCCTGGGAGGGTGTTTACACGGCTTACATCCATTCGCATGCGACCGGCGGCGAGGAAACACGCGGGACCTGGCGGCAGCCCCACACGAGCGTAACGTTGGGCCCGGCAGGCAGCGCGGCGGACTCCGTGCACTACGCCTTCCGACTCCAGTGGGCAGCAGACTACGACGCCGTGCGCAACATTCTTTATGACGAAAATCTTCTGGACATTCACGTTGTCCCCGGCATGACCGTCCCAACGGACCTGACCGTTCGCCTCGCATTGCGCACCCGTCAACCCATCACAGGTATTGAAGTGGAGTACCCGCAGGCGACGGTTGTAGAGTCCATCAGCAAGGGCAGCCTGCCAGATACACAGGTGTACACGCTCCGGTTCACTCGCCTGGGGGAGAATCGCGTCACGATTGCGTTCGGCGAAGGATTGACCCATTACCTTGAGTTCTTCGTCACCGAACCCCTGGAAACGCTGGTGAAGAAACGGGCCGCTTTCATCGCAGCCAAACAGCAGATTCGAGATCGTGCAAAGTGGTACGATGGGCTGTTCTCACTGTGGGACATGCGTGAGCAGGTGCTGCGAAGCCCGGAAAACACAGGCGGGCTGCATCCCTATATGGTGGGCGGCTCGGACGACCCCACGCTCTGCAAGGCGACCTACATTGCTGCGAAAAACGTGCACTTCCCGGAGCAGTCCGAGATCGACGCCGTCGAGTACTATCTGGAGCGCTTCGTGTGGGGCGGACTACAACGCACCGATGGCGAGAGTCCGCATCCTTACGGCATCTATGGCTCGGACAACTGGTACTCCAACCGCAACAGCCCGGTCGGGCTGAATTCGGGTGGCAACGGCCAGGAACGGATGTGGCGCACGTTCGACTACACCCACATCATCCTGCTTTACTTCTCGATGTATCGAATCGCGGCGCAGTACCCATCTCTTGTGCGCTATATGGACAGACAGGGGTATCTGGAAAGAGCCTTTGGTACCGCGCGCGCCTTCTTCACAGTCCCCTACAATATCCTCATGGGCTCTTCCTGGGATTTCCGCGGCTGGTGTGACTGGGCCTACAAACAGGGGAACTTTCACGAGTTGATTCTCCCCAGCCTGATCGACGCGCTCGACCGGGAAGGAAGGCCTGATGAAGCCAAGTGGCTGCGCGCGGAGTGGGAGAAAAAGGTCAAGTACTTCGTCTACGACCACGACTACCCGTTTGGGTCGGAGATGTTCTTCGACACGACTGCCTTTGAGTCTACCCACATGATCGCCAGCTATGGCCGTGAAAACCAGCTTGAGCCGGATGCCAACCTGTGGCAGGACAAGAACAGCGGCGTGTGGTACTCGCATCCTGAGATCCACGAGCAGGATTTCGTGGAGTTCATGGAGAAGCAGATAGCCGCCAATATCGCCGCGCGCGGATGGTTGGAAACCAACTACTACCAGTTAGGCAGCGACATCCGCCAGCACGGGAATTCCAACTATCAATTGAGCTACATGACCCAGATGGGCGGATGGGCGGTCCTCGACTATGCGCTCCACTATTCCCGTGATCCTGCGGTCTACGCGCGCCTGGGCTACGCCTCCTACCTTGCAAGTTGGGCGCTTATCAATTCTGGGCCTCCTGATGCGAATTATGGTTACTGGTTTCCAGGTTCTGCAAACGATGGCGCTGCCGGATGGGCATTTGAACCGGGCAAGTATGTTACGCCCTGGAGCGGTATCGCCCAGGGGCGCGGCATATGGCCCTATGATGGTGAGATTGACAATGGCTTTCTTGGGGCGCTTCGAACCGCGGCAACCGTTGTTGTGACGGATCCGATCTTCGGCCTGTTCGCCTATGGGGCGGATCTGACCAGGGATGGTTCGGCGCTACGGATAACGCCGAAGGACGGACTCAGACAGCGCCTCCATCTTCTCGATGGGACACCGCATCTCCACATCGCTTTGAACAGAGATGGATTCTCGTCGACAAACGCCATTTTCTTTCAGCGTGATCCTCTGCGCCTTCAGTTCGATCTGGAGAATCGCACGCCCGGTCACGCCCACCGGCTCAACCTCGAAGTCGAAGGGCCGCCCGCTGGTGGTTATGCGGTTAGGGTCGATGGGGAAATTCGTGCTGAAGTCACCCACCTTGACCGTGCAGTGGAGATTGAAGTGGGGCCAGAACCTGTCTATTCGGTTACTTTGGAAAGAGTGCCCTGAGCCTGCGGGATGTAAGCGCGAGCCAAAGGTTGAAGCAGATGACTCGAAACAGCAGCATGATCATAGACCTGCCCGCGAGCTTTCCTCAGAGCGACTATACGCCCTTTGGCTATCTCGACAATCCGCATCACAGCGCCGTGCTCAACCCAAGCGGCATTCTCCGAACGGTTCCGCCGCTGGGCATGGGATTCTGGGCGAGGGCGCTGCCGTGGCCTTACGGAATTGGAACGGAACGACGGCTGAGCTATCTATCCTTCCTCCATCTCAGTGTCGGGATTGATGGTCAGGTCTTTCACAGCCTTGAAGATTTCGCGTGGCGAGGGATCGACCTGGTTTCGCGTTACCACACGAAGCACTTGCTGAGCTACGACTGGTCTTTCGAAGGACTCCAGATCAGTGCGAAGTATTCACTGGTCAGCGAACATGCACTGTTTTGCAGTTTGGAGATAACGAACACGTCGCCGCAACAGAAAGCATGTGTCGTCCACGCCACCAACATCTACGGATTCCCCGCACGTCGTTATTGGGGCTGCGACGGTATCAGCACCATCTACAAACCCTTCGAAGACGCCGCCTTTGCCAAAGTGTGGGCCTATGGCGACATCTTTGCGCTCGGCGCCAACCGTGCCAGCAGCGCTCATAAAGCAACTGCTTCCGATGAAGAATGGACCCAGTGGATCACCACAGGGGATCTGGGCAGCAACGAAGGCGCTCTGGTTCGTTTTTCGCCTGGCGTTTTCCACAACGGCTTTTCGGCCGGATTGACTCCCGTGCATGAAGAGCAGCTTGAAGATCATGTCAACATGGTCATGAGCTACGAGGTCAACATCGCACCGGGCCGCACCGAAGTGCTTCGGCTGTGCCTGTCGCGCGGTGTCAACGAAGTGAATGCCAGCGCGACCCTGCGTCATGCGCTGAGCGAGGGGCCGCTGCGAGCTGCAGAGCAGTTGAGTGCAGACGAGGATTTTTACCGCAGAGCACCACGGCTGGAAGAGGATTGGCCGGAAGACTGGAAGCACGGCTGGATCTACGATCTGGAGACCATTCGTATGACGATCCGCCCACCGGTTGGTATCTTCCGTCACCCGTGGGATGGCATGCAGGTACATACGCCACGTTCGGTGCTGGGCGAAATGTCCCTGGACACCTTGTGCCTGAGCTATGCCGACATCGACCTGGCCAAGAAAGTGATCTTCGGCACGTTCGCGGACGCCCCAATGCCTAATGTTCCCTGCACTCGTGAAGACGGCAGCATGAATATGATCAGCGAGAATGCCTCCGAGTGCGGGACGGCGCCCAACTGGGGCTTCGGCTTCCTGGTCATCCAGTCGATTTTGGCGCGAGATGGCGACCTGGTCTGGTTGCGCGATCTCTATCCCTATCTTGAACGCTTCCTCCAATGGTGGATGGAGAACCGCGCCGACGATCACGGCTGGTTCCACGCGGACTGTAGTTGGGAATCCGGCCAGGACGGCTCACAGCGCTTTCGTCTGAGTGGCGACACGCCGGGGGCTTCCACGGTCGATGTTCGCACGGTGGATATCGAGGCATCAATGGCCCACGCGTTTCGGGCGATGGCGGAGTTTGCCCTTCGTCTGGAACGAGAAGCAGATGTGCGCCGGTGGAATGAGCTTGCCGAGGATCGCGCGCGGCGCGTTCGGTCCATGTACGTCGACGGTTGGTATCGCGATTTTGACGCAAGCACCGGCGACCCTATCCTGATCCGGATTACTTCGACATTATGATGTTCACGCCTGTCACGCTGGGCCTGGCTACTCCCGAACAGATCCAGGGTGTAATGGACAAGTTCCAGTTTTTCTATGACCATCCGAAGCATTTTCTGGAATGGCCGTCCTTTATGCTGCCCTTCACCGAGGCAGCCTGGAATGCCGGGCTACGCACGTTTGCGGCCAAGGTGCTGGCGGAAACTGCCGACCGCATCTATGCGCGTACGGCGCGGCGTGATCTGAGCTACGAAACGGGCGCTGTGTCGACAGGCCTGCCTCAGCGATTCAATTACCGCATTCCCGGCGTTGCCAACGAGTTCTGGCCGCTGAGCATCGAGAACAACCCGAATCCAGGGGGCTGCGAAAACTATGGCTGGGGCGCGACGATGCCGACGCTGCTCATTCGCAACCTGATCGGGTTTCGCGAGGACACCTCGACCGATGCCATGCAGTTTATCCTTGCGCCGACACTGCCGCAGGCGCTGCTGGCCGGCAGCAAGCGCTACCGAGGCTGCAACCTGCACTACAGGGACGCGACTTTCGACGTCGACTTGACAGTGCGCAGTGAAGACTCGCTGGAAGTCACATTGACCTTCAAAAGCACAATCACAAACCACGTGATGATTCTCTACGAATCGGACCAGGTCCTGCGTGAACAATCAGAGGTTCATGGCGGCACGATCCTGTCCTGGGTGATGAATAACGGCGATCTCGTCAAAGTGTCACTGAACTCGAGCTAAACGACGCCGACCGTGCGTGTTTAACTCCCTTTCCGATTTCCGATTTGGTGGATGCGGGCGGGAGTGAGACCATACCCCCGCGCCAACGCGGAGAGGCGCTCGCCCTGCGCGTAGCGTAGGCGGATAGTGTCATCGCGGGTTGGGGGAAGGCGGTAGATCCGCGCAAGAATTGTCTGGGTGGTGTGTTGGATCATCCCTTCAAAGTCGGCAAAACGGCTCATAGCCGAATACCTTCCGGGGTCACTCTCGCTCAAACAGCGCTGACGAACCACTCGTCAGCGCTGTTTTCTTGCGTGGAGCTGGTTCGAATCCTGTTGGGAGTCGTGCCGCTCGCCGTCCGCTTGCTCTGTGTCACTCAGCCGACGTCGGACTGCGTCCAGGCGCGATCGATATAGCGCCACATCGTTCCGGTGGGATTGCGATCCTGTAGCTCCGGGGGCAGGCGGTGCGGGCGGACGTTGTCATAGCTGTACAGGGCGGCGAAGCGGTGCAGCGACGCGGGAATACCCACGGCCGTGAACCCGGGATGACCGGTGGATGGGAAGGGTCCGCCGTGATTCATGGCCGGGCTGACGGTCACGCCGGTGGGCATCTTGTCATTGAGCAGCCGGCCGACCTTGCCGCGCAATGCCGGCTCGATGGCGTCGTACAACGCGTCGTCGACGCTCCCGGTGTGGCTGTAGATCGACCCGGTCAGGTTGCCTTCCAGGCTGCCTATCGCCTGCACCAATTCGGCTTCGCTGTCAGCCACGATGACCAGCGAGGCCGCGCCGAAGGCCTCGGTCTGAAGCTCGGATGGGTACGCCATGAAGGTCTGGGCACTGACCCGGTAAAGCGTGTTCTGGAAGCGGAAGCGCTCGCCTGGAACTCTAGCGCCTCCGGTGATGCGCGAGGCGCCGGCAGCTTCCCAGGTTTGTACGGCCTCGGCCATGCTCTCCGGACCGTACTCGCTGAGCAGGATGCCTCCCTCGGTCGAGTCGAAGCGGGCGCCGGCCTGCTCGATGAAGCGCTCGGAGGCGTCGCTCGCCAGCAGGAAGACCAGACCGGGATTGGTGCAGAACTGGCCGGCGCCCAGCGTGCAGGAGGCGTACAGCGCATCGGCAATCGACTCCAGTCGTTCGTCGAGAGCGCCGGCCAGGATGAATACCGGGTTCACGCTGGACAGCTCCAGGTAGATGGGCTTGCCGGCGGCGTCGGCGGCGCGCTTGAGGTTCAGGCCGGCCTTGCTGCCGGTGAAGGCCGTCGCGCCGATGGCGGGGTGCGACACCAGCCTCAGACCATTCTCAGGGGCCGTGCGGTAGAGCATCTGCACTGTGGCGCGTGGGACGCCGGTCGCCTGGATAGACTCCAGCGCGGCCTGCGCCAGCAGTCGGGTGGTGTGCGCGTGGGACGGGTTGGCCTTGGCGATGACCGGGTTGCCGCTGGCGATGGCCGCCGCGAAGTCGCCGCCGCTCGCCCCGTTGAAGGCCAGCGGGAAGTTGTTCGGCCCGAAGACGACCACTGGCCCACCCAGCGGCCCGAACATGCTGCGGATGTTGTTGGCAGTGTCGATGGTGGCCGTCACCCAGGATCGGTCTTCGACCGCCCAGGCGGCCTGCCGGAGCTGATTGACCGTGCGGTCCAGCTCCCCTTGCAGGCGGGGCGAGGCCGACAGGGCGGTCTCGGTGTAGGCGGCGGAGACGATCGCCTCGCGATTCGCCTCAAGCCGGTCAGCGAAGTCCTTGAGAAAGGCTGCGCGTGCTTCCAGGGAGGTATCGCGCAGTTCTGCTGCCGCCTGCGCTCCAGCCTGGATCATAGCCTCCACGATGTCCAGGGGTGAAACGGGAAATTCATAAGGAAGGGGTTCGCCGGTCGTCGGGTTGACCGACTGAAAGGTCTTTTCTTCGGCGGCGTGCTCCCACCGGCCGTTCAGTAGAATTGGTTCGCTCAAGATGTTGCCTCCGGTTGCCTCCGCACGTACTGCATCAATCAAGGGCAAAACGGGTCGCCTGGATGCAGGTGACTCCGTCACTGTCCTGTCCATAATACACCGTGTAGACGTGGCCCTCGGGTGTCAGCACCGCAGCGGGATAGTCCAGATCGCGGCTGGGCAGGTCGTCGCGCACAATCAGCGGGTGATTGCCGTTCCAGGTGCGACCGCCATTCTCGGAGTGGACGGCGCGAATGCCGTAGGAGGGGAACCGGTGGCCGCAGACGCACAGAATGCGTCCGTCGTTGCTGGAGCGCGCGAGGAAGACGGTGCCAACCTTGAACCCATCACTCCACAATCCTATCGCGCTGCTTCCGCTTATGCTGAACCTTTATCCGCCTTCATCGATAGTGATGCACGGGTATGACACACAGCGCGGCATTCCGGTGAAAGGCTCAGGCATGACCCTGGATGAGAAATACACCCTTCGACATTTCCTGCCGGACGACTACCCGGCGCTGGCGGAGCTCGCCAATGCCTCGAACCGTGCTCTGGGCAGAGCGATCCGCCTGACCGCCGAAGAACTGGCCAGCATCGTCGAAGCGCCGGGGTTTAATCCGCGCACCGATTCATTCCTCCTGGAAGAGCGCGGGCGCATCGTCGCCATGAGCAATCAGGGCTTCAGGGCCGCCGAGGGGCTGTGCTGGGCGGATGGCGTGGTTCACCCGGACGATTGGGGCAAGGGCCTGGGCGCGGAACTGATCCGCCTGACCGAAGCGCGCTGTCGGGGATGGGCGGAATCGGCGTTCCCGCTGGATCAGCCGATGTCAATCCGGCTTGCCGCAGCGGGCACCAATACCCGCGCGGACCGGTTGTTCAGGGCGCATGGCTACCAGCCGGTGCGCACCTTCTACACCATGGGGATGGAACTGGATCGGCCGGCTGACGCGCTGCCGCTGCCGGGAGGCCTGACACTGCGCCCGTTCGACCCTGCCCGGGATGCCCGCGCCGTGTACGAAGCGCAGATGGATGCCTTCGCCGATCACTGGGGCTTCGAGCGCGACCCCTATGAAGACTGGACGCAGCAGGTCCTTCATCACCCGCACAACGACGTCTCGCTGTGGCTTGTGGCCTACGACGGCGACGAGATCGCCGGAATCTGCCTGAATCGCGTCGACGGCGATGCCCCGCACACGGCCTGGGTCTGGCTACTGGGGGTGCGTCATCCCTGGCGCCGGCGGGGTGTAGGCGAGGCGCTGCTGAGGATGAGCCTGGCGCGCTTGCGAGAGGTGGGCTACCAAAGCGCGCGGCTGATGGTCGACTCGTCCAACGCGAACAACGCGACCACCCTCTACGAGCGCGCCGGCATGCGTGTCCAGGACCGGTCCGTGGTCTATCTCAAGCGGCTGCGCGGCACATCCCTGGAAGAGGAATAGTGCGCTGCCATCAGCAATCCCCTATATAATCGAGTCCTGTAACAGATGCAGGACGAAAACAATCCGTGAGTGTCGGCCATGTGCGATAGCGCGCAGGGCCGATTCGGTCTAGCGTTAGCCATGCGGTCGCGCGCACTCCTTACGAGTGCGATGGCGCCTCCGGAGGTGCACACATCATGACTGCGCCCCACCCTCTCGAACCCGGCATCGACGCGATTGTCGCCGATGTGCTGGCACCGCTTTTGATCGCCGAGGGCGATCGCCTACGCCTGCTGGAAAATGCGATCGGCCGACATCCAGTCTTCGCGCAGATCGGTTTCGGCGGTTCAGCGCGCGAATTCACGCCGAGGCTGGTCGCGGCGCTGCGGGCGCAGGCGCCGGCCGAGGACGGCACGCCGCTCCTGTGGCTGGTCCTGCAATCGGTTCGCGGGCGGGTTCCCCCCGCCGACAAAGCCCGCATCGATGCGCTGCGGCCGACGTTCAATCTGCCCGTCGTCGCCCGCCTGGATCGCCTGTTCGTTTCGTATTCGCGCAAGAACGAACCGGATGCCCGCCGCATCGTCAACGATCTGTGCAACGCCGGGCTGCGCGTGTGGTATGACCGGGACAAGCTGCGGGCGGGCATGAACTGGTGGCAGGAAATTGAGCAAAACATCCGACGAGCCGATTACTTCGTCTTCTGTCTCTCGCCGGATTCGATCGCCAGCAAGGTGGCCCGCGATGAACTGAAGGCCGCCAGAGAAGCCGGCAAGCCGATCATCCCGGCGATGCTCGTCTCGTGCATCGACCTGCTCAATACGCCGGAACATGGCGATCTGGCCTGGCTGGCGGACCTGCACATCCTCGATTTCACCCGCCCGGAGCAGTACAACCTGCGCCTGCGCGAGATCATCCTGTCGCTCCCCGGTTTCGCCCCGCCAGACGAATACATCCTCGAACAAATCGATCCCGGCAAGCTGGTCAACCCGTTTCGTGGGTTGGAGGCTTTTAATGAGGTCGACGCGTTCTTTTTCACGGGTCGCGACGACGACGTGGCGCGTCTGTCGGCCCGTGTGAGCGATGGCGCGCGGACGCGCCTGCTGGCAGTCGTCGGAGCGAGCGGCAGCGGGAAATCGTCGCTGGTGCGTGCCGGCCTGCTGCCGATTCTGCGCGCTGCCCACCCCGATTGGCGCAGCGTCATCATGGTGCCGAGCAGCACCCCGCGGGAAGCGCTGGCCGACGTGCTGCACGAACTGACCGGCAAGGACGATCTGCGCGAACGCCTGCGCGCGGGTCCCCACGCGCTGGACGATCTCGCCGCCGAGGTCATGGCGGGCACGCGGGACGATGCGCACCTGATCATCTTCATCGACCAGTTCGAGGAGGTGTTCACCCAGACGCCGCCAGACGAACAGCATCACTTCCTGGAACTGCTGCTGCACGCCATCATGCAGCCGCGGGGGCGCGTGTTCGTCCTCTTCACGATGCGCGCCGACTTTTTCGACCGGTTGAGTGCCACGCCCGCGCTGGCCGCACTGGTGCGCGACAACCTGGATATCGCCACGGACATGACGCTAGCTCAGCTTCGCATGGCGATCGAGCAGCCCGCCCGGCGTGCTGGGGTGACATATGAGCCGGGGTTGGTCGACGTGATCCTGGAGGACGTGAACGCGCAGCCCGGCTCGCTGCCGCTGCTTCAGTTTGCCCTGCAAAAGCTGTTCGATGAGCGTGCCGACGGGTCGCGTGTCATGACGCTGGAAGCGTATCGTGCTATGGGCGGGGTGCAGGGTGGTCTCGCCAGGACGGCCGATGGCGTATACGACGCGCTGCCCGACGCCGACAAGGATGTGCTGCGCCGCGTGATGCTGCGCCTGGTCGAGGTTGGCGACAGCGCCGTGACTCGCCGCCGAGTGAGCGCACACGACCTGACGTTAACCCACGTGGCGCCGGGGCAGGTCGACGAGGTGCTGGCGCGTCTGACAGACAGAGACGCGCGGTTGCTGGTCGCCTCGGTGCCGCCTGAAGAGATTCGCGCACAGCAGCCGGGCACCGTCACCTACGAGATCAGCCATGAGGCGCTGATCACCGGTTGGAAGCTGCTGGCCGGGTGGATCGAGACCAACCGCGCTGACCTGCGCCTGAGCAGCGATATTCTGGCGCTGGCGAAGGACTGGGATGCCGGTGGGCGGAGCAGCGTCGATTATCTGCTCACAGGGGGGCGGCTGGCAGCGGCGCTTGATTGGATGCTGCGCGGAGACCCGACCGACTTGCAGCGTGAATTTGTCGAGGCCAGCGCGGCCCGGCAGCGCCAGGTGCAGCAGCGCGCGGCACGGCGCAACCGCATCCTCACCGTGGTCTTCGCCGCGTTCGCGATCGTCGCCCTCATACTGGCGGCCTTCGCGGTGGATCGCCAGGGGCAGGCGGAAGCGTCGGCGCAGGGGCTGGCCACGCAGATCCTGATCGCCGACGCCAATGCCGCCGATGCCGCCAGCGTGGCGCTGGCGGCCAACGGTCTGGTCGAGCGCGAACGCCGCGAGGAACTGGCGCTTGCGCTGGCGATTGAGGCCAATGCTATCCCGCAGCCGCCGCTGTTTTCACAGGCCGCACTGGCACGCCTCGGCTATCTCGGCGGGGTGATGCGTCAGGTGCTCACGGTGACCGAAGGTTCACGGGACAGCATGTCTGCTCTCGCCTACAGCCCGGATGGGCGTTTCCTGGCGACGGGCACGCTGTTCGGCGGGCTGCGCCTGTGGGAAATGACGACCCATACGCTGGTTGCCGACCTTGAGGGACACGACAGCGGGATTGAGGCAGTTGCTTTCAGCCCGGATGGACGGTATCTGATCTCCGGCGGCGGCTATCTGGCCGACGATGCCGGGGCGGTGCGGCTGTGGGATCTCCAGGGATCATTTGCCTCCCGCGAACTGGTCGGGCATCGGGCGCAGATCGTCACGGTGGGTTTTATGGCCGATGGCGCGCACGCCTTTTCCACCGATCAGGAAGGCGGGGCGATCGTCTGGAGCATCCCCGACGGCGCGCAAGTGAGCGCTCGCCCGCAGCAGGATTTCGCGCTCGGTATCCAGAGTGCGCTGCACCCCGATAACGCGCGCCTGATCGTTGTCCAGCAGTTATCGGGTGAGGTCAGCGCCTGGGATTGGCGCACCGGGGCAGAGACGGCGCTGGAGGAGCTGGACAGCAAGCTGGGCTGCCAGGCCATCGCGCTGCATCCGCACGGGCGGCGCCTGCTGTACAGCGCGGCGGTGAACACCCCGGCAGGCCTGACCCTGCATGACCTGGAGACGGGCGCGATCCTCAAGCGCTACCAGCCGATCGACAGCGACGTGAATGCGATCGTCTTCACTTCTGACGGGTCTCGCTTCGCCACCGCCGATCAGGGTACGATCCGCCTGTGGGACACTGAGAGCGAAGCGCTGCTCCACACGTATTATCCCGAGACGCTGCTGTTCACCAGCATCGCGTTCAGCCCGGATGGGTCGCAGTTGGTGATGGAGAGCACACGGGGGCGGATCGGCATCTGGGATACCGATCTGACCAGCGCCGCCGTGATTGGCGATCCTCTGCTTTCTATCAGCGATCTGGACCCAACGCGGGGCAGCCAGTTCATCCACGATCTGCGCTACGATGCCGCGGGAGTCACGCTCTGGGTGGGCAGCAGCAACGGTCTGCACCTGTTCGATCGGCAGACGGGCGAGGCGTACCAAACGATTCCGTTCGAAGATGACGTCTTCCAGCTAGAGCTTCTGGGGGGAGGCGACGTAGTCGTCGGTGGCTCGGAAGGGGTGGTCGGACGCTACAGCGCCGGGAGCGAGCAGCCAATCTGGACGGCCCGGCCGCATTTTGGGCTGGTGTATAGCATAGCGGTGCATCCCGACGGGACGCTGATCGCGTCAGGCGCGCAGGATGGATCGATCATGCTGACGAATGCGTCCGACGGCGCGCTTGTCCGCCGCTTCGCCACAGTGCCGTACGGGGTGTATGGCGTGGCGCTCACGGCCGGGGAGACGATCACCGCGCTTGGCTGCATCGACCAGACCACCAGCATCTCCGGAACCGCCTGCGGTCAGTACGGGCTGTTCAACTGGGATCTGGCCAGCGGCGATCTGCGCTACACGCTCCCGACCACGCCCAGCGACCTGGCCTTCGCCGCCAGCCCGGACGGGACGCTGGTGCTGGTCACGGGGGAAGACGACGAATTGGTGCTGTACGATGCGCTGAGCGGCGACCTGCTCCGCCGCTTCATCGGCCATCAATCGACGGTGTACGATGTTGCCTTCAACGATGATGGCACGCTTGCCGTATCCGGCGGCTACGATAAGCTGCTGTTCGTCTGGGATGTGGCAACGGGGGAGGCGCGGCGCCAGATTGAGACGAACAAAGTCATCAGCCGGGTGGCGTTCGCGCCCGGTGGGGAGGAAGTCGCCCTCATCGACAGCACCGTTTTTGCCGGTCAGACGGACAGCATGGTGCGGCGCTACCGGATTGATGCAGCGCTTTCATCGCTGCTGCTGTGGGTGCAGGAAAACCGCCTGCCTTACGCCTTCTCGTGCGCGGAGCGCGCGCGCTTCGGAATCGCGCCGACGTGCGACGCTTCGGGATTTGCGCCATCGCCCACGCCGTTTCCGTCGCTCACCCCATCGCCGACGCTCGACGTGACGCGCATGACGGCGACGCCGAGCCGCACCCCATATCCCACAACGACACTCACCCCTTCCCCCACTGTCACGCCGACGCGCACCCCGAGCCCGGTCGGCGCGGCGCCGCAGTGTGGGTCGTTGTCGGGCGTGCGGTGGTCACCGGATGGCGCGCTGCTGCTGGCGCGCGAGCATGGGGCCGGCGGCGACTCGGCAATCGTGTGGGATGCAGCGGCCGGCGCGGAACGAACCCGTTATGGCGCCGCGCGGGCGGTATGGTCGCCGGATGGGACGCGGCTGATCACGACCGGACCCCAGGGCGGCCAGATCTGGGAGACCCGGTTCGGGACCTTCAGCATTCCGCTGGTGATGCCGGACGACGTCGCGCCGGACATCGCGACGTCCGGCGTGACCGGAATCGGCCAGGTTGCCTGGTCGCCGGATGGGGATCGGGTCGTCGGCGTGCTGACGGATGGACGCGCTATGCTGTGGGATGCCAGCTCCGGGGAGCCAATCGCCGCGCTCGATACCGGCGGAGCGCGCGTCACCGACATCGCCTGGTCAGACGACACCCAGTGGTTCGCCACCGCGACCGACGGCGGGACGGCCGTGCTGTGGGACTCCAGCGGCGGGCGGCGATCGACCCTCAGCCACGATGCGCCTGTTTACGGGGTGGCCTTCGCGCCTGACGGGGAGTGGCTGGTCACGACGAGCGGGAGCGCGGCGTTCGTCTGGGCCCTGGGAGCGGAGTCGCCGGCACACGTTCTGCAAGAAGCCGACGGCGCGATCGCTTTCGACGCGGCATTCTCGCCGGACGGATCACAGGTGCTGGTGCACCTGCTGGGCGCGGACCCGCAGGTGTGGGATAGCGCTTCCGGCGAACGACTGGTTACGCTCGTCGGCCATGACGACTGGGTGACCGCCGCGCTCTGGTCAGGCGACGGGACCCGTATCGTCACGAGCAGCCTGGATGGTGCTGTACGCGTTTGGGATGCTGCAACCGGGGCAGAGATGCGCGCGCTCGATATGCGCGCTTCCGTTTGGGGCGTGGCCTGGTCACCCGATGGCGAAACGCTGGCCGCCGCCGCCGAAAATGGCACCATTCGCCTGTGGAGCGCGCGCACGTGGCGCGAGCGACGCTTCCTGTTTCCTCCAGCGCAGGCCTCGGCTGCGGTCATCACTGATGCGCCGCGCACGATCGACACCGCGCTGGAGCGACTGCGCTGAAAGAATGACGACTTTACGGCAAGGGGAAATCATGAAACTGTTACGGATGATCAGGGTGACAATCGGGCTGGCACTCACCGGGCTGGCAATGGGCGTGCTGGGAACAGCACTGGCGCAGGACTTGCCGCAGTACGACACACTCTATGCCGTGCAGTGGTCGCCGGACGGGATGCGTCTGCTGGCGGGCGAATACTCCGGGCTGGTGGTGGTATGGGATGCCGTCACCGGGGCGGAGCTGCATCGCTTCGAGGGGCACGGCGCCAACACCTTCGACGGCGGGCGTGGTCGTTGGTCCCCGGACGGCGCAACGATTGTCACCTACAGTGCCGACAACAGTGCGCGCCTGTGGGATGCTGACAGTGGCGCGCTGCTGCATACGCTGAGCGGGCACAGCGACGAAGTGGTGTTCGCGCCGTTCTCGCCCGATGGGTCGCGGCTGGTCACAATCAGCGAAGATAATCAGGCGCGCGTGTGGGATGTGGCTAGCGGCGCGGCGCTGCTGACCTACAGTGGCCATGATGCGGCGCTGCGGGATGTCGAGTGGTCGGCCGATGGCGCGCGCATCGCCACCGGCTCCGAGGATGGCACCGCGCAGATCTGGGACAGCACGACGGGCGAAACGCTGCTCACGCTGGCCGATCGTGTCGACAACGAGTCGAATGCTCTGATCGACCAGGATCCTATGGTGGTTGGCGTGGCCTGGTCGCCCGACAATTCCCGGATCGCCGTCACTGGCGACGACGGCGCGGCGATTGTGTTCGACGCGGTGACGGGCGAAAGACAGGTTGTGCTGCAAGTGCCTCCTCCGCAGGTTTTGCCCATGTTCGCCGATACCGTCGTCGATGCCTACTGGTCACCGGATGGCACACGCATCCTGCTGCACACTTTCTTACAGCCGCCGTCGATCTGGGATGCCGCAGATGGCGCACTGCTCTACGTCCTGACCGGACACGAGGATCTGGTTACGCGCACGCGCTGGGCGGCGGATGGCAGCGCCTTGATGACCACCGGCGTGGACGGCACTATCCGCCTGTGGGACATGGCGACACAGGAGTTTGTGTCTATCGACAGTCATGAATCGATCTGGTCGGCCGAGCTCTCACCCGACGGGGCGCTGATCGCCACCACCAGCAGCGCGGGCACTGTCCGCCTGTGGGATGCGGCGACCGTCGAGGAATACCAGTTTATTTTCCCACCCCCGACCGGCGATGCCTTGCTGGATACGCCGATTGCCGGCATGCTCGCGTCGATGGAACAAGATTTGATACAGCTCGTGGACATGATGTGTCAGATGGATTCGCTGACGGCTACTGCAGAGCCGGGCGTGAACAGCGTGATGATGTGCGACGAAGAGCCGAGCACATGGTCGTACAGCGGCGTGTCAGGAGAGATGCTCACGCTTGAAGTCGCCGCGCCGGAGCCGGTGCGCACCAGCATCCTGGGCGCTGATGGCAGCGTGATCGGAGAGACGGAGGAGAACAGCCTGTCCGTGATCCTGCCCGCCGACGGTCAGTACATGATCAGGATAGAGAAGCTTTCTCCGCCAGGGGAGGCCATCGACGAGCGAATCCTCATGTTCGATTTCACGCTCTCCACGCCACAGAGGACGCGGTAAGCGCATACTGCTGTAGGGGGAGGAGGGCGCTTGTGCAAAGCTACTCCTCCTCCGACGAGATGACGTTGTGTGACTTCTGAATTCCCTGCCCCATCAGGCGCTGCGCCACACCAATCAGAGCCGGGTAGCGCTTTCCGTCCTCGTCTTCGATGAACCTGCCTCGCGAGTTTTGGCTGTGCGTTCTGGAGCACGTCGTTCGAGGGAGAGCAATCCAGGGCCAGTAGCCATCGACGCTCAGCACTCGGGGCACCAGATCAGCGCGCAACGATATACACCTCATTGGCTGATCAGGTGGTGTTGCCCGCTGGCGGACCCAGTTGGCGCCATGCTGGAGATCGGCCACGCTCCACAAGTCAGCCGCTGGTGGCCTCTAATTCTTGCTGCCAACGTGCCAGATGATCAATCACGCCATCCACGGACGGATAAACGCGGCCGATCTTCTCGATGCAGCCCAGTGTGAAGAAATTGAGACTTTCCCCGACCTTGCTGGTCGACCGCAAACGTGGGCGAGCGTCGCTCAGGATGCCCAGCATACCGATCTTGGTCGGGTCGTGCAGCGCCAGTTCGTAGAAGATGCCCATTTCGCAGGCGGTGCCGCTGCTGACATCCGGATCGTCAAGTAAGGCGATCAGCGCATTGGCCCAGCGCACCCCCGCCAGATCGACCTGAAAAACGCGTTCCGGGACGCTCTTCGACTGGTGCGCGTTATGTTCCTGTTCCTGGGGGACGAAGCACTCGTGCCCGGCTTCGCGCAGGCGGCGGATGTTCGAGGTGTGGAAGTCCCGGTGATAGGGGGTGAACAGGGGGCCGGCGATATACAGGCGCATCGCTAGCCTTCTTTCTCAAGGGCGGCCAGGGCGGCGTAGAAGTTGGGGTAGACCGCGCCGAATTCGCGAATGCTCTGACGAATCTGCGGGTTGAGCGCCTTGTCCTCGCCCGACCAGCTCCAGCCTGCGACGCGTGTATCGTGCAGGAGTCCCATCATGCGGCGCGGCTTGTTCCCGAGGCGCGCGAAAACGTGGAAGGCGCCAATCTGGGCGGCCACGGCGTCGTCGACGGTATAGCCATCCAGGATAGCCATCAGCAGATCGGCGTCGCTCAGAGCGCTGTAGGTCGCCTCGAAATCATAGCCGTTCTCGGCGGCCGGGTTTTCCGGTGGGGTCCAGGTGGCCTCGTGTGGAACGAAGACCTCATGCCCACTCTTGCGCAGGGTAGCGGCGGCGTTGGAAATGTACTCGCGGGAATAAGGGGTCGCGGCGATCCCTGTCAGCACGATCTTCATAGAAATAGTTCTCCCTTGGGTAAGTCTGTACGGCCTTCGCGCCAGCCCTTCAGATGCGCGATCACACGATCGATGTTGGTGTAGACACAGCCCATATCCAGCAGGCAGCCCAGGCTGAAGGCGTTTACCGCCGGCACCCCGGCGTCGTCGCGCCATTTGCCTCGCTCGTCTGTCAGCAGGCCGAGCACGCCTTTCTTCGACGGATCGCGCTGCATCATGCTCCAGAAAATGCCGAATTCGCAGGTCAAGCCGCTGCTGATGTCGGGGTCATCGAGCAGGGCGACGATGGCGTCGGCTTCGGCCACCATGTCGTAGTCCATGTCGAAGATGCCGATCGGTGTGGTTGGCGTGCCGGTATCCCACTCGATAGCCATGGCCACGCTGCGCTCATGCGGCACAAGGCACACAAAGCCTTCCGAGCGCAGGCGGGCCGCGTTCCGGGCGTGAAAAGCCCGGTGGTACGGCGTAAACAGCGGACCCGCCACGTAGATTTTCAATGTCATAAAGTTATCCCTTCATGCCAGTCATCACAATGCCGCGAACGTAGTAGCGCTGGAGAATGAGGAAAGCCACGATAATCGGGACGGTCGCCATTGTGCTGGCGGCGAACGTTAGTCCCCACTGGGTTTGCACCTCGGTTGAAAAAGTTGCGATCGCCACCTGTATCACGCGCTTCTCCGGGTTAGGCGCGACAATCAGCGGCCAGAAGAACGAGTCCCAGCTCGCCTGGAAGCGGATCAGTGCGAAGGTGATCAGCGCCGGGATGGAGTTGGGAATCACCACATGGCGGAAGGCGCCCAGATGCGACGTGCCGTCGATGCGGGCCGCCTCCAGGAGATCGCGCGGGATGTCCCTGAAGAACTGCCGCAGCAGGAAGATGCCCGCGCCGTTGGCGATCCACGGGATGATCAGTGCTTCATAGGTGTTCACCCAGCCAAAGGACCGCATCTGAAGGTACATGGGGATCGCCAGCGCCTCGAACGGGACGATCACCGTGATCATGAACAGGACAAAGAGGATGTCTCGTCCGGGGAAGTTGAGCTTGGCAAAGGCGTAGGCGGCCATCGAATTGACCACCAGGCTGCCCGCCGTTACCGTCACGGCGACGAAAATGCTGTTGCGGATGTAATGCGTGATCGGGAACGGATCAAGCTGCATCAGCTTGCTGTAGTTTTCTATCGTCCAACTCTGGGGAATAAAAGTTTTCAGGCTGAGCGGGTGGACGTATTCGAAGATTTCCGCCTGCGGTTTGAAAGAGGCCAGAAAAATCCACACGAACGGCATGATGAGGATCGCCGCGCAGACGATCAGCACGCCGTAGCGCAGGGCAAACAGCACCCAGTGCTGCCACGTTTTGTGCTTCGTGGCGGTCGTTGTTCTCGGGGTGGCAAGTCTCTCCGTCGTTTCCATGGCGTATTCTCGCTCGACCCTCTCTAGTATTCGACGTCTGACCGCAGCAGGATGAACTGCCCGGCCGTGAGCGCAAGGACGATAGCCAGCAGCACGAACGACAGGGCGGAGCCGTAGCCCAGCTTGAAGTAACGGAAGACCGTCTCGTAAATGTAGTGGACGATCGTCTGCGTGCTGTCGGAGGGACCGCCGCTGGTGATGACGTAGATTGGAATGAAAATCTTAAAGGCGTTCACCGTGCTGAGCACGACGACAAAGAGCAGCGCCCGTCGCAGCAGCGGTAACGTGATGCGCCAGAAGGTTTTCCAGTCGGAAGCGCCGTCGATCGAAGCCGCTTCATACAGATCGCCGGGGATAGACTGAATCCCGCCCAGAAGCACTAACATCGAAAAGCCGACTTCCTTCCAAACGCCGATGATCACGATGCTGAACAATGAAACATTGGGATCGGTCAGCCAGCGCACCGGCGCGATGGAGAACATCTGAAGCACGCTGTTGATCAGCCCGTTATCGGTATGGAACATGATTTTCCAGACCGTCGAGACGACTACCAGCGACGTCACGATGGGGATGATGTAGGCAGTGCGAAAAAAGCCAACTCCAGGGAACTTGTCCTTTATCAGCATCGCCAGGACCAGGGCCAGGACGACCTGAAGGACGACCACGGCAATCGCGTAGACGATCGTGTTGACGATTGCTGTGTGAAACACGGTATCCATGAGAATATCGTTGTAATTCTCAAGGCCGACGAACTCTCGCCGCGGGGAAAGCAGCGGCGCGTCGTAGAAGCTCATCCTGAAAGCTTCAAAGACAGGAAAGAGAGCGAAGACGAACAGTCCGATGATTGCAGGAGCAAGCAGAATTGCCGCCGCCCGGTATTCCTCAAACCTCAGCCGGTGTTTTCGAACGAAAGTCTGCATCGCTTCGCCCTCTGCCATCAAAACGTCGATAAGCTGCTAAAGAGGCGTCGTGCAGGGTCGCAGCGAACCGCGACCCCGGCAAGACTTACGACAACGATGAGCTGCGCTTCGCTTGAGCTAGCCGGCGCAGCTCGACTGCACTAACCGCCCAGTTCCGCGTCCAGACGTTCCGCGGCCGCGTCGAGGGTGGTCTGCGGGTCTTCGCCAATAGCGATATTGGTGATCGCCTGCTTGAAGACGTCGAAGAAGAAGGTGTACTGGGCGACCGGCGGGCGGGTGGCCGGGCACTGCTGAAGCTGTTCCATGAATACGTTCCAGGGGTATTCGCTGAACTGCGCGACCGAGTCAATGACCGAATGGCGGGCCGGCAGGTAGCCGCTTTCTTCCACCCACTGCTGGTGCTGCAAACGGGTGACCGAATCCAGGAACAGCCAGGCCTCTTCCGGATGCTCGGTGAAGGCGGAGATGGACACATTCCAGCCGCCGGTCATCACGGAGCATGCATCATTCCTGAAGAGGGGGATAATTGTGTAGTTCAGATCGGGGAAGTCGCGGTCCAGCACCGGGCGGAAGCTGCTCGGCGCCTGGAAGAGTGCGATCTTGCCCGTCTGGAAGCCGTCCGGGATCGCTTCGACGGACATCACCTTCGAGTCGGTGTGCAGCGCGCCGTACCACGTCAGCGCCTCGACCGTCTCCGGACCGTTGATGTATCCCTGGGAGGTGGTGAGATCTTCAGAGAGGACCGCCCCGCCGTTCTGGTATATCACCGGAAGGACCGACCAGTCCTGAAGGATGCGCTGTACGCCGAAGCCCCACACGTCGGTCGTATCGCCGGTGCGCTGAGTGAGCGCCTCCGGCCGCCGCGACAAATTCGTCCCATGTCCAGGCGTCCTCGAGCGTGCTCGGCAGTTCAATGCCGGCGGCTTCGGTCAGGTCGGTATTGACGTAGAGAGCTTCGGTCAGCTGGTGCATCGGCACGCCGTACGTCTGGCCCTCATAGGCGGTTTCGATCCAGGCGGAGGCCAGGTAGTCCGCCCGATTCTCCTCGGTGATGTAGCTGTCCAACGGCATGAGCACGCCCTGTTCGGCGAACGAGGCGACGCGCACGTCCATCCAGAAGACATCCGGAGCTTCCCCGCCGGCGAAGGCCGTCGCGACTTTGGAGTGATACTCGTTGAATGGGAAGGAGTCGAGCTGGACGTCGATGCCGGGATTCTCTGCCTCAAAGTTGTCGATGAGGCCCTGCATGGCTGTTACGAGACGGTTGTCTTGCTGCATCCAGAATCGGATTACGACGGGATTGTCCTGAGCGGCCACGCTGCCGAAGCTGAGCGACAGCAGGACCAGCACCATGGCTGCGATGCCGACGGTCCCCATCCAGCGGTTGGTACCCTTATGTAACATTATTCCCTCCCTACAGTTTCATTCGCCGACACAAAGAACGATTGGCCGCTCGGCCTGTGGCGCGAGCTCCCAACGATTCACCCACTCTGTGCACTATTGCCTTCCTGCCGCCGCAGGCCGGGATGCCAGAAAGCGGCCCCCGCCGCCTGCTTCTCCTCATCCATCTGACGCAGAATGAGGGCGGCCCGGTTGGCAGCCGCGACCGCTTTGTCCACTCCGATAACCTGGAAGGTATCATTCGTGCGGTTGGCGACCACGGCGAAGATCGCCCCGGCGCGCAGTTGATAAAGCCCTGCGATGGTCAGCAGCGCGGAGGATTCCATCTCGAAATTCAGCACCCCGGCCGCCTGCAAATCCGGGAGTAGATCGCTCGAAAAGCTCGGCGCATACCCCTGCCATCCGGGGCGTCCCTGCCCTAAATACCAGGAGTCGGTCGAGGCCGTGACACCGACATGGTAGCGATAGCCGAGTTCTTCGCAGGCCTGGATCAGCGCCATAACTGCTTCCTGATGTGCCGCCGCCGGGTACTCTGGCCGTACGTACGCCTTGCTGGCGCCATCCAGTCGTACGGCCGCCCGTGCGATGATCAGGTCGCCCAGTTCAATGCCGGGCTGAATTGCGCCGGTGGTGCCGATGCGCAGCAGAGTCTTCGCGCCCATTCGCGCCAGCGACTCGACGACGGTAGCCATGGCCGGGTTGCCGATGCCGGTCGAGATTGCCGTGATGCGCATCCCCTGAACGATGCCGGTATGGGTCACGAACTCGCGGTTTTCGCCCACCGCTTCGAAGGAGTCCCACCCCGAGGAAATCAGGGCAACGCGGCCCGGATCGCCCGGAAGCAGGACCGTCGAGGCGACATCCCTGGCGCTGATGCGCAGGTGATAGTTCAGGCCGGACTCGGTGAAGGGCGCGGCAGCCGACTGGAAATTCAGATCGCTCAAGGTGTCTTCTCCTGTTCGCGCCGAGCCGCCAGAGGGCCGGCATGGCGCTGTACCCACTGCACGGCCCGCTCGATCGCCTCGTCGAAATCACTCGCGATGAGCTGGCCGTCGCGCACCCGCTGCTGCCCGTCGACCCAGACGTCACGAACGTCCAGCCCGCGGGTGGCGTAGACCAGCCCGGCGACGGGATCGTGCCAGGGCTGCAGGTGAGGCTGATTGCGCTGTACGGTGATCACGTCGGCCCGCTTGCCGACTTCGAGCGAGCCGATCCGGTCGGCCAGATTGAGCAGGGCGGCGGAGTCGCGGGTCGCCAGATCGAGCAACTGGTCGACCGGCATCGCCTGTGGATCCTCCGCCGCGATCTTGTGCAGCAGCCCGGCCGTCTTCATCTCGGAGAAGAGATCCATGCTGTTGTTGGAAGCGGCGCAGTCCGTGCCGAGCCCGACCGCGACGTGCTCATGGCGCATCTGCAGCACTGGCGCGATGCGGCCCTCGATTTTGGCGTTGCTGGCCGGGCAGTGCGCCACGCGTACTCCATGCTTTTCCAGCAGGGCGATCTCTTCCTCGTCGACGTAGATACAGTGCGCGGCGACGACATCGCCGCCCAGGAAGCCGATGGCATCCAGGTAGCGCACCGACCCTTGATAGCCGCGCCGGGCGATCTCGGCCAGTTCCTGCCGTGACTGGGCGACGTGGATGAAAATCAGCGCACCCCAGCGGTCGGCCTGCTGGCGCGTCCATTGCAGCAGTTCGGTGCTGCACGTGTCTGGTCCCACCGGGCCTAGGCCGACCTGGATCAGACCATCGTCGGCGACGCCATACCTTTCCAACAGGTCCAGGGCGCTCCGCTTGCGCTGATCGGCACCGCGGTCGACCAGCGATGGGGCGACCACGGCGCGAAGGCCTGCGTGGACGAGTGCGTCGGTAACCCGGTCCATGTTTGAGAAGCGGTCGGCCGTGGCGGTGACGCCCTGGCGCAGCAGTTCGTAGGCGCCGAGCAGGCCGGACCAGTAGACATCTTCCGGCGTCAGATAGCGTTCGGCGTCCAGTTCATGACGGAACCAGTCGACCGAAGGCAGGTCTTCCAGCAGACCGCGGAAGTAGGTCATGCCGGTATGCGTATGCGCGTTGATCAGGCCGGGCATCACCAGCAGCGAGGTGCAGTCCTGAAGGATATCATCGGGACCTGGCGGCGGCGCCCCGGCAGCATCCCCGACATAGCGGATCGTGCTGCCCTCGAAGACGACCGTGCCGGGGTGATAGACCCGGCGCTCGCCATCCAGGGTCAGGATCATGCCACCGTGCAGGTAGACCTGACTCATCGCGGTTGCTCCATCAGCAGATTGCCGCCGCTGTCAAACGCCACTTCCTGCGCAGGGCCAAGGATTTCCAACTGGTCCGACGCTTCGACTTCCGGCAGCAGGTCGGCGGACACCCACAGCACCTCCAGATCGAGCGTGCTGCGGATCATGACCACACGGGCGTGCGCCGGATCGACCACGCCGGCCAGGCCCGCCTCAATCACGTCGCGATCCGTCGCAAGCGTGATGGGGATCTTGGCGCCGGCCAGGTTGCGGGAGGTCAGGCAGTTGACGTAGGTGACCGCCAGATCGATCTTGTCGTACAGGCGGCGGGGGATGAGATCGACGTGCCCGACGCCAATCGCATTGCCGTGGCTGTTTTCGGTCAGGTCGAGCGCGGTGATGACGGCAATATTGGGCTGCACTGGACCGCCGGTCCGCCGCCACATGCCGACGACATTCAGGTCGACGCCGGTCCCGCTGATATCCTTGCCCATCTCCTGAATGATCAGCAGGTCAAGGGGTTCAAAAGGTACCTTCGGCAGAAGTCGGCGCGCCTGATCGAGCAGCTGCGGCTCAACCGCTTCGATGTCGACGGCTCGCAGCACCCGGATGATCGCGGGCTGGTGATGGCCGTTCTCGACGATGCCGACACCGGCGATGACCGGCAGCTTCTCGATGACGACCCGGGCCACTGACGGGATGGCTTCGGCGATATTGCGCTGATGCATGGCCGCCGCGCCCACCTGCTTGCCCAGGCCGACGGAGAGGATCTTGAACAGCCCGCTCTCCCAGGGCGCCTTGAAGGCCGTATGTTCCTTGATGCGATTGACGACGATGATGGCATCGGCGCCTGCGGCATTCTTGTCCACGTAGACCGGGATGCCATCGGCACTGGTACCGACCTGCACGGCGTCCATGCAGCTCAGGATCGGGACGCCGAGCGCACCCAGACCGTAGCCTTCCAGAACCTCTCGCTGACCTTCGGCCGTGCCGCCACCATGGCTGCCCATGGCCGGCACCAGGAACGGTTCCGCACCCAGGGCCTGGATCTCGATGACGACGGTGCGCACGACATCGTACATGCTGCTGATGCCGCGGCTGCTCACGCCAATTGCGACGCGCATCCCCGGACGTACGCAGTCGGCAAGCGGGAGCGCCGCCAGTTCCTTCCTGACTTCAGCAGGAATGTCCTGGATGGTCTGCTCTGAAAGCCTCTGTCGAACCGGTGTCAGCCACAGGTGCATGGTACCGTTTCCTAATCGGAGCCTGCCGCGAGGTCAGGGCTCCAGTTTTCGATCATTTCTTTGTATGCCTCGTCGATGTGGTGCTGAATTTCAGCCGTCGCCCGAACCATGTCGCCGGATTCGATGGCTGTGACAATGGTGTCGTGGATCTGGGCCGCTTCGTTGAGCGAGCTGTACAGGCGCTTGGTCTTGAGCAGGAGGAATGAATGGAGTCGGATGCGAATCGAGTCCCAGAGTTCCTGAAGGATCTTGTGATGACTGTGGGTGATGAGCGCCCCATGGAATTCTGCGTCGAGGACAATCATGCGCGCCCGGTCTTTCGTCTGTGCCGCCTCGTGCATTCGTTCGATGATCGTGCGCAGTTCCTGGATCGTCGCAGGGTCCTGCTGTTTGATGATCAGCTTGACGGCGAGCGCTTCAAGGACCGCACGGATGCTGTGGAGTTCGTCGAGGTCTGTTTGCGACAGACGAGAGACGTAGGTGCCGCGATAGGGGATTTTCTCGACCACCCGCATCTGCTCCAGCCGGCGGATGGCTTCGCGGATCGGCCCCCGGCTGACGCCCAACTGCTCTCCCAGTTGCATCTCAAGCAGCTTGTCCCCCGGTCGCAAATCGCCGACGATGATGGCCTGACTGATTTGCGCCAGGACAACTTCGACAAGGGGATCGGCACGGTCAATCTTGCGGAAGGGACTGCTGCTCATGTAGGTCGCCGCGGTCTTTTTGACACGGTAAAGTGCTTACTGTAAACTGTAGACAATATAATCGATTTGGTCAAGAAAATGCCGACAGACGACTCCTCGACCGGCTTTCCTTCCCTGGATGCGCTTTACGACAGTATCGAGTCACAGCGCCTCATGGCGCCGATCTGGCCCCGCGCCGATGGCGTCGTCATCATCGACCAGACCCTGCTCCCTTTCACCCGCGAAGAACTCTTCATCCGCACCGCCGACGAGATGGCGACCGCGATTCGCGACATGCGCATCCGTGGCTCCGGGGCCATCGGCTGCGCGGGTGCGCTCGGCGCCTACCTGATCGTCCGCGCAACGCCAGATGATGCGGCGACGTGGACGGCAGACGCCGGCGCGCTCAAGAAAGCGCGACCCACGGCGGTCGCGCTCTCCCTGGCCATTGATGAGGTGCTGGATGCGGCGCGCCACGGCAGCAGTGTTGTGGACGCGGCGGCAGAGGCGGCGGCGGCCTTCGTCCAGCGGCAGCTCGACATGGAACGGACGCTGGGACGCTATGGGGTGGAGGTCATCCCGGATGGCGCGACGGTGCTGACTCACTGTCATTCCGGAGCGCTGGCCGGGGCCGGTTACGGTGGACGGGCGCTGTCGGTCATTCGCGCCGCTTTCGAGGCCGGCAAGCAGATCCGGGTGATCTCGCAGGAGACACGCCCCTATTTGCAGGGCGCGCGCATCACCGTGTGGGAGCTGAGTCAGCTTGGCATCCCTGCTACGCTGGTCACCGACGGCATGTCCGGCGCGCTCATGCAGGCCGGACGGGTCGATGTGTGCGTCGTCGGCTCGGACCGGTTGGCCATCAATGGCGATCTCGCCAACAAAGTGGGCACGTACCTGGTGGCGCTGGCCGCCCGTGAACACCACATCCCCTTCTACACGGCGACTACCCGCTATAACGTCGATCAGGCCTGTGCCAGCGGCGCCGACATTCCGATCGAATTTCGCCCTGCCTCGGAAGTCCTCACCCTGCAAAACCGCCCGATCACGATTGAGGGGATCGATGCGCTCTACCCGGCTTTCGACATCACGCCCGCGCATCTGCTGAGCGGAATCATCACCGAACAGGGCGTACTCAACGCGCCCTACGAGCCTAAACTGCGACAACTGATCACCCCTGAACGGCAGTGAGCCATGACCACCACTCTGCGCTATCTGAACTTCTCTGGCTTCGAGATCGTCCACGACGGCTATCGCATCGTCGTCGATCCGTTTCTGGCCGGCAGTGATGCCTATGGTATCCCACCCAGCCCGGTGCCCCTGGAAGCGCTGGACGCAACGCAGCTCGTCCTCGTCAGCCATGGCGCCTTCGACCATGTTGGCCAGACCGTAGACATTGTGCGGCGGAGCGGCGCAAAGCTGGTATGCAGCACCGACGTGCGCGTCCACGCGCAGGAGCAGGGCGTCCCCGACGATCAGATCGTCTATGTGCTCTCCGGGGTGACGGTCGACTTTGGGCCGGCGACGGTCAAGGCGCTCGACGTGCGCCATGTGTCGCTCTTCAAATCGGGCGACCACTGGCTGTCCGGGCAACCGCTGTGCTTCATGATCAAGCTGCGCGGCGGGCCAACGATCTTCCACAGCGGCGACACATCGCTGTTCTCGGACCTGAAGCTGTACGGTGAGCTGCACCGCCCTGATGTGGCGCTGCTGTGCGTCGGCGGCGTTCAGGGGAAGGGGTACGAAGTGACGCCGCTGCCGCCGGATGAGGCCGCCCTGGCGCTGGAGTGGCTGGGCGCTTCGCTGGCGATCCCGATGCACTACACACCCGCGAGTCGTACGGCAGGCCAGTTCGCCGAAGCCGTGCAGGCAAGGGGCCTGAACGCACGAGTCCATATCATGAAGCCAGGCGAGACCATCGAGCTGGAGCCGAAACCAGGGAGCAAGGTGCCATGAGACTGAAGGACAAGGTCGCCATCGTCACCGGCGGAGCGCAGGGGCTGGGCGGGGGAATCGCACAGCGATTCGCGCAGGAGGGGGCAAAGGTCGTCATCGCCGACGTCAACGTCGAGGCGGCAGAACAGCGCCAGGCGGCCATCCGCGAGGCCGGCGGGACGGCTCTCTTTCAGCAGACCGACGTTTCCGACGAGGCCCAGGTCGAGGCGCTGTTCGAACGAGCGATCGAAGCTTTCGGGCGGGTGGATATCCTGGTCAACAATGCCGGCATCGCCCATGGGCCACGCGCCGTCGCACACTTCTTCGACCTGACGAACGAGATGTGGGACCGGCTGGTGGGCATTCACCTTAACGGTCTGTTCTACTGCACCAAGCGCGCTGCACGCCTGATGGCTAAACAGGGCGGCGGCTGCATCATCAATATGAGTTCCGGCGGTGGGACGCGCGCTCACCGGCATATGGTCGCCTACGATATGACCAAAGGCGGGATCGAGGCGGTGACCCGCGCGCTGGCGCTAGATCTGGCGCCCTTCAAAGTGCGGGTGAATGTCCTGGTTCCCGGTGTCATCCAGGTGGAGAAGCGTGCCCCGATCGGCAAAGAGACGTCGATCACGCCCGCCGACGTGATCCCGCTGGGCCGGATGGGCACGCCGGCCGACGTCGCCGGCGCAGCCGTGTATCTGGCATCCGAAGATGCGGCCTATGTCACGGGGCAGCGGTTGGTGGTGGACGGGGGCCTGACCGTGCAGCTGCGCACCCCGAACGTCGACGCGCAGATCGATCCACACATCCTCGAAAGACTTTAGCGGTGGGCACGAGCGATTTTCGCGCCTTCCCGAAGATCGAATTGCACCGGCACATCCCCGGCTCGATGCGTTTCGAGACCTGGTTGCAGATCGTGCGCAGCCGTGGCGTGAAGCTGCCGTCGGACTCGCCGGAAGCACTGCGCGAGATGATGACCGTCCGCGATCTTGCGCCGCTCAAGGACTATCTCCGCTGCTTCGAGATCACCGACCTGGCCTACACCGACTCCGAGGCGATTGAGACGTTCACGTACGAGGCCATCGTCGATGCCGTGGCCGAGCGTATTCTCTATCTGGAACTGCGCGCCTCGCCGACACGCATGGCGGTGAGGGCCGGCATCTCGACAGCGCAGGCGTTGGGGGCCATGGTCAAGGGGCGCGACCGGGCGCAGGCTGAATTTGGCATTTCCGTCGGCCTGATCGCCGGGCTGTCGCGCGAGATGGGCGTAGACGTCTGCGCCCGCGAAGCCGAGACTATCGTCGACTTCGCCGGCAAGGGCATCCAGGCCATCGACCTGCTGGGCAACGAGATCGACTATCCTGCGGACTGGTTCGAGCCGATCTTCCGGCCGATCGCTGAGTCCGGGCGGATGGGGATCACCATCCATGCCGGCGAGTCGTCCGGCGCGGATGCGGTCAAGGCGGCGGTGCTCCAACTGGGTGCGACGCGCATCGGGCATGGGGTGCGCTCCGAGCAGGACCCGGCAGTGCTGGATCTGCTGCGCGAACGCCGGATCACGCTGGAGATGTGCCCGACCAGCAACGTGCAGACGCGTTCGGCGCCAGATATGCCCTCGCATCCACTGGCCCGCTACCTACGCAGTGGCATCCGTGTGACGGTCAACACCGACAACCCGCGAATCAGCCGCGTGGATCTGGCGCACGAGTACGGTTTAGCTGTCGGCGTGATGGGCCTGACTCGCGACGAACTGGTGCAGACGCTGCACTGGGGCATCGATGCCGCCTTCGCGCCGGAGACCGTGCGCCAGCAGGTGCGCGCTCGTCTCGACGCGATGCTCATGGAACAACAAAAGGGGAGTGGGGCATGAAGACGCTGCTGATTGGCGGTACCGGGTTCAGCGACATGGACTATCTGGAAGAGGTGAAGCCCACCAGCATGCGCACCCCGTTCGGCGGCACGACCATCTACCTGGGTCAGTATCGGGGTTCCGAAGCTGGCTTTCTGGCCCGACATGGTATGCACCATGAGATGCTGGCGCCGCAGGTCAACTACCGCGCCAACATCTGGGCGGCGCACCAGCTCGGCTTTCAGGTGGTCCTCGGTACCTCGGCCGTCGCCTCGCTGCAGACGCCGATCGCGGTGGGCGATCTTGTGCTGCCGGACCAGTTGGTCGACTTCAGCAAGCACCGCGCCGACTCGTTCTTTCTGCGGTCGGTGCCGATGACCAACCCGTTCAGCACGGGTCTGCGCGATCTGATCATCCAGATCGCGCGCAGTCGGCAGATTCCGCTGCATGAGCAGGCGACCTACCTCACCGTCGAAGGGCCGCGCTACGAGACCGCCGCCGAGATCCGGCTGTTCAAGAGCTGGGGTATGGACGTTCTGGGGATGACCAACGGCACCGAAGCGGCACTCTGCCGCGAACTCGGGTTGTGCTATGCGACGATCGCCCTGGTGACCAACATGGGCGCCGGCCTGACCGAGCAGGGGCCGGATCTGCAGCGGCACCGCAGTGTGACCCAGCAGAACCTTCCCAAATTCAAGGAGCTGGCACTGGCCAGCCTGGAGACGATTTCGGCGCAGTCGCAGCTCGACTGCGAACACTAGGAGAACTTACAATGACGCTATCTTCGCAACCGGTATGGGAGGATGCGCTGCGGGCCGAACTGACGCGCATCTCGCACCGAACCTACAATCGCGGGCTGGTACGGGGCAGTGGCGGCAACATCAGCGCCCGCTTCGACGATCGCACCATGCTGGTCACGCCTTCGGGCGTGACGCTGGGCGATACCAGCCCGGAGAACATCGTCAAAGCCAGCCTGACGTCGGACGAGTGGGTGCCTAACGATCCCTTCATCCCGTCCAAGGAATACCGCTTCCACGCGGCCATCTATCAGGCGCGGCCGGATGTCAACGCCATTGTCCACTGTCACCCTCCGCATGCCACCGCCTATGCTGTGCGCAAGCTCGACATCCCCAAGGTCACCGACGCGGCGTTCAAACAACCGGCCATGCTCCATGTGCCGTTCGCGCCGTCGGGCAGCACGCAGCTGGTCGAGAATGTCGCCGCCGCCGTGGCCGGGCAGACGGCATTCAAAGTCATCCTGCTGGATGAGCATGGCATTGTCTCGGTGGGGAAGGATCTGTTGACAGCCTTCATCTGGGCAGATCTGGCCGAGGAAATGGCGCAGATCGCCTTCATCTCATCACAGATCAATCTGCCGGGGTGAGCAAGGGGCGTACCATATAGAAGCACGGCCTTGTCACCCCCTGACCGACGCCGTCAGCGCGGCGTCGGTCAGGGGGCGGGCTGCCGCTGGAATTCCCGGTCATGTGTTTGCCAGAGGATTTGTTACAGGCGGGCGTGCAAACGATGTTTGCCTGGGCTCGACCGCAGAGGTGCCGCAACAATCGCCTTCACAAGCATGCTCTTATGGCTCATCTCCTTCTCGACACAGCACATTTCATTTAGCCCTGTGTTCAGCCTTTGGGGGACACTACAGACCGTGAGGGCAGTCGAATGGAGAAGCCCCCTCGATAGCTGCTCAGAAACTTCTGAACGATGATGAACAGGAACAGCAGCAGGCCAATCACGATCTTGGTCCACCAACTGTTGAGCGTGCCGTCGAAGTTGATGTAGGTCTGGATCACGCCCTGGATCATCACGCCGACGAACGTCCCGGCCACAAAGCCGACGCCCCCGGTCAGCAGTGTTCCCCCGATCACCACCGCGGCGATGGCGTCGAGCTCCAGGCCGATGGCGGCCCGCGGATACCCCGAACTGGTGTAGAGCGAATAGACGATGCCCGACACCGTCGCCAGGACGCTGCTCAGGGTGTAGACCAGGATGGTCGTGCGCGCCATCGGCACGCCCAGCAGGAGCGCGGCATTGGCGGCGCTCTCGCTGCTGCCGCCCATGGCATAGACGTTGCGCCCGAAGCGGGTGAAATGGGCGAGGATGATGCCGACGATCAGGACGACGACGAACAGGATGGCGACGAAGGTCAGCCGGCCGCGGTCGGGAAAGACATAGAACATATCGCCGATCATCTCGTAAAACGGATGCTCAATCGGCAGCGATTCCTGCGACAGCACGAAGGCGCCGCCGCGCGCCAGAAACATCCCGGCCAGCGTGACGATGAACGCCGGGATCTTGTAGAAGTGAATGACGGCGCCCATCAGCGCGCCAAACCCCCCGCCGATCAACAGGATGAGCGCGAAGGCGACCAGCGGGTGCAGGCCCAACTGACCGATGGCCAGGGCGCAGAAGACGCCGGTGAAGGCGACGACCGAACCGATCGACAGGTCGATCCCGCCCGCGATGATCACGAAGGTCATGCCTACCGCCGCGATGCCCAGGAAGGATTTGTCGGTCAGGAAGTTGGCGATCACGCGGGTGGTGCCAAAGGCCGGAAAACGCTGATAGCCGATCAGGTAGAGCGCGACGAACACCACGAAGGTGGCGATGAGGGGAAAGACGCGCGATCTCATGCTGATTTCCTCACCCGTTTCCACACGTTGACAAAGGGTCGTCTGAATTCTTCGGACTGAAGCAGCAGGAGCGCAAGGATCACGAGCGCCTGGACGATCAGGTTAAAGGTCGGCGGCAGCCCGCTGACGAAGATGCCGGTCTGGATGCTCTGGATGATCAGCGCGCCGACTACGCTCAGCGCCAGGTGGAAGCGCCCGCCGCTCAGCAGCGTGCCGCCGATGACCACCGCCAGAATCGCGTCCATCTCCAGCCACAACCCGGCGTTGTTGGCGTCCGCGCCTTTGATATCGGTGGTGATGATCAGCCCGGCGATGGCGGCACACACGCCGGAGACCACGTAGACCATCAGCGTGATCAGCCGGGCGTTGATGCCGGCGTAGAAGCTGGCGCGGGCGTTGGCGCCGACCGACTCGATCAGCAGGCCCAGCGCCGTCCGCCGGATCAGCACCCAGACGATGATGAACACAATCGCTGTCAGGATGATGGCGAAGGGGATGCCGAACAGCGTACCTTTGCCGATGAATTCCAGCGTCGGGTTGTTGAAGACGGCGATCTGCCCCTCGGTGATCAGCTGGGCGATGCCGCGACCGACCACCATCAGGATCAGCGTGGCGATGAACGGCTGAATATCGAGCAGGGCGACCAGGATGCCGTTCCACAGCCCGCACAGGATGCCCGCGCCTATGCTGATCAGCATCACCAGGTAGGGCGAGAGGGTGGTGGTCTTGATCAGGACGGCGGCGACGGCCCCGCAAATGGCGATGACCGCCCCGACCGACAGGTCGATACCCTTGGTCGCGATCACCAGGGTCATGCCGATGGCCAGCAGCACGGTTGGCGCGCCGCGGTTGAAGATGTCGATGATACTGCCCAGCATGCGCCCCTCGACCACCCGGATCGAGAAGAAGGTGGGCGATATCAGCCAGTTCACGAGCAGGATCACGATGAATGCCAGGAGCGGAAACAGCGCCCGGCGGTTCCCGGTGATCCAGTGGGGAAGTCTGAAGGTGGAAGAGGAAGCAGGCAGCCTGGATGGTGCTTTCGTCTCGGTCATGGTCACTGCTCCGCAATCGCCCGCATGATGTTGTCCTCGCTGATGTCGTCGCCGGTGAGTTCGGTCAGCTTCTGACGATCCCTCAGCACGACGATGCGGTGGCTGTAGTCGACCACCTCCGCCAGTTCCGACGAAATCACCAGCAGGGCCATGCCCTGGGCGCAGAGTTCCTTGATGATGTGGATGATCTCGGCGTGCGCGCCCACGTCGATGCCGCGCGTCGGCTCGTCGAGGATCAGGAACTCCGGCCTGGAGGCCAGCCAGCGGGCGAGAATGACCTTCTGCTGATTGCCGCCAGAAAGCTCACGCACCGGCTTGCTCGAATCCGGCGTGACGATGTGCAGGGCGGCGATCATCTCCTGGGCGATCTCCTCCTGTTTCCTGGTCGGCATGGCGCGCAGCCAGCCGCGCTTGGCCTGCATGGCCAGGATGATGTTCTCCCGGACACTCAGGTCGGCGATGACGCCCTCGACCTTGCGATCCTCCGGGCACATGCCGAAACCCTGCTGGATGGCCTGACGGGGTGAGCCGATGGCGACCTTCTGTCCGTTCACGAAAAGCGACCCTGCGTCGCTGCGGACAACTCCGAAGACCAGCTGCGCGGTTTCGGTGCGCCCCGACCCCAGCAGCCCGGCCAGACCGACGATTTCCCCTCTGGCGACGCTCAGATCGATCGGTTGGAGCGTCCCCTTACGGGCCAGCCCCTGCGTTTGCAGGAAGGCTCCGGCAGTTTCTAGGGCGGCCTGCCGGCTGCTGCCGTTCGTCTCGGTCTCGCTCAGCAGTTCCCGTCCGAGCATCAGGGTGATCAGCTTCATCTTCGGCAGGTCGGCCGTGAGGTACTCGCCGACCCGTTCGCCGTTGCGCAGGACGGTGATGCGATCGGATATCTGATAAACCTGATCGAGGAAATGCGTGATCAGCAGGATGCCGATGCCGCGCGCCTTCAGGTTACGGATGACTTCGAACAGCATCTGCACTTCCTGGGCATCGAGGCTGGCCGTCGGCTCGTCGAGGATCAGCACCTTGGCCGACATGTCGACGCCGCGCGCGATCGCCACGATCTGCTGCACGGCGATGGAAAACGTCGACAGGGTGCGCGTCACATCGATGTCAAGGTGATAGGTCTTGAGCAGCGCCCTGGCTTTGGCATTGGCGGCGCGCATGTCGATGAAGCCGAAGCGCATCGGCTGGCGACCCAGGAAGATGTTCTCCGCGACCGACATCGTCGGGACCAGGTTGATCTCCTGGTAGACGGTGCTGATCCCCAGCCCCTGCGCCTCGTGCGGGCTCTGCGGATCGATTGGTTTGCCTTCGAGGAGGATCTCACCCGTGTCGCGTTTGTAGACGCCGGTGATCAGCTTGATCAGCGTGGATTTGCCGGCGCCGTTTTCGCCCAGGACGGCGTGAACTTCGCCGGGAAAGAGGTTGAAATCGACATTGGAAAGCGCCTGTACGCTCCCAAAGTGCTTGGTCAAATCTCTGGTTTGCAGTAATGGCGCGCTTTTCTGAACAGTCATATTTTCTCCCTACAGGTGCTGTGTAGGGCAGACCGAGCTGTCTGCCCGTGAAAGGGCGCACGCGTTGGCGCATGCGCCCTTACGGACACCGCAGTGATGAGGCTACTGACCGCCGCGTGCAGCGTATTCTTCGGCAGCCGTATCCGGGAAGTAGATGCCGCCCGCGACCGGGATCCAGCGCGGCAGCGTCTCGCCGTTGATGGCGGCGACAATCGCATCAAAGGCGGGGCCGCCCATGTTCGGGCTCAGTTCGACGGTGGCGTTGGCGTCGCCATCCATCATGGCCTTGAAAATGTCGGGGATGGCATCGACGGAGATGGTGAGGATATCCTCGCCGGGGTCAATGCCTGCTTCTTTCATCGCCTCGATGGCGCCGATCAGCATGTCGTCGTTGTGCGCCCACACCGCGCAAATGGTCGCGGGATCGATGGAGTTCAGGAAGCTCTCCATGACTTCTTTGCCATTGGTGCGGGTGAAGTCGCCGGACTGCGAGGCGATAATCTCCATGTCGGTGAAAAGGGCGATCACTTCGTTGAAGCCCTGCTGGCGATCCAGCGCGGCGCTTGAACCGACGGTGCCCTGAAGCTCGACGATATTGCACTTGCCGGCCGTCGCCTGCACCAGCCACGCCGCCGCCAGACGTCCTTCATGGACGAAGTCGGACGACACGCGGGTGACGAACAGCGACTCGTCGGCGGTGACGTTGCGGTCCACGACCACGACTGGAATTTCGTTATCGGCCGCTTCCTGAAGGACGTCGTCCCAACCAGTCTCGACCACGGGGGCGAGGATGATGCCGTCGACGCCCTGCGCGATGAACGAGCGCAGCGCGGCGATCTGGTTTTCCTGCTTCTGCTGTCCATCCGAGAACAGCAGGTTGATTCCACGGGCTTCCGCTTCGGCCTTCACAGCGTCGCTGAAGGCGGTGCGCCAGGCGCTTTCCGAACCGACCTGCGCGAAACCGATGGTCAGGCCAGCCCCGGAGGTATCCTGAGCCTGCGCGACGAACAAGACGGACGTGAAGACCAGTGCAAGAATGAGAAGCACTGTCAAGAACAGTTTGTGCGAACGCATTGTGGCGTTTCCTCCTCATGAAGAAAAGTGCATGAAGCCTGATATTGGCATTTTTGGGTACCCATACTCTGAGTATATGAAGGGGCTGACAAAGGGCTCTCATCCATGAAGACGATTTATGGTTCAACTCTAGGATGATGGCTGTGTTGAGCACATGTTTTATACTCAAGGAGAAAATGAGGGACATTTGATGGTTCCAAAAGTGACGCGGCGCCTGCAAACCAAGCTGATCATCGCCTTCGTCGTGGTCCTGCTGATCCCGACCGGCATCATCAGTTTTTACAGCCTGCGCACCGCCGCCAGCACACTCATCCAGAAGATCGGCGCGGAGGAACTGAGGACGCTCGTCTCACAGGCCAACGATATCGAAAACGCCTGATCGCCGTCAAGGAAGATCTCGTCTTTCTGAGTCTCGCCCCGCCCACCCGTCGCTACGCCACCGTCATCAACGGGTTTCCCGATCCCAATGAGGTCTACCGCGACGCCGAGGTCACCCTGCTGCGGACATTCCTCGACCGCCCAACCACCCACCAGTACCTCGACTTTCGCATCATCGATCTGGCCGGCCAGGAACTGCTGCACGTCGATACCACCGGCGAACTGCCCTTGAGCGTCAACGACGTGAACGTCGCGGGCGAAGCGTACTTCAACCAGGCGATCGGCCTGCCCTCTACGCAGGTATTCATCTCCGACTACGATCTGGGACGGTCGGAAGGCGTGATCGACCAGCCCTACGTCCCCATCCTCTACTATTCCGTGCCACTGGAAGTCGATGGGGCCAACGTCGCCGTGCTGGTGGCCAAGGTCAGCCTCGAACCCCTGTTTTCGGATATCGCCTCGCGCAGCACCGCCCCGATCTACCTGGTGAACCGCGACGGTAGCTATCTGATCAATCCCGACCCGAACAGGCTCTACGGGCGCATCCTGAACACCTTCGTGACCTTCGACGGCGAGCGTTCCCGCGAGGACGTCATCGCCATGTTCGGGAGCGATCAGGGCATCATCACCCAGTCGCCGGATCTGCCGGATACGCTGCAAGTTTACGTTCACATCCGGCCGGAAACGCAGATTTCGATCCGCTGGCTCCTCTTCCGGGCCATCCCGATCAGCGCCATCCTCGGAGAGGTGAATGACACCCAGCAGGTGGCCGTTCTGCTCTCTCTGCTCTCATTACTCGCCGCAATTCTGGTGGCCATTCTGCTGACGCGCAGCATTGTCCGGCCGATTCGCCAACTGTCGGAGGTGGCCGACAACGTTCGGCAGGGGCGCTGGGATGTGACCGTGCCCGGTACCGGCGGACGTGACGAGATCGGGCATCTGGCCGACGCCTTCGACGGCATGCTCCGCGAACTCAAAGCTGTCTACGGCAGCCTGGAAGCACGGGTGGCCAGTCGCACCGCCGAGCTGTCCTCCGCCAACATCAAGCTGAGCGAGGCGAATCGCAAGGCCGAAGAAGCGAGCCGCGCCAAGTCGATTTTTCTCTCGAATATGAGTCACGAACTGCGCACACCGCTGAACGTGATCATCGGCTATTCTCATTCCATGGTGGTCATGCCGCAGATGTTCAACAACGTCCCGATCCCCGAGACGTATCGTCCCTACCTGAAGCTGATCGAGGACAATGGCCATTATCTGATAGGCCTGATTAACGACATTCTGGATCTGAGCAAGATCGAGGCCGGCAAGCTCGAAATGGCGCCGAGCGTGGTCGATCTGCCGGAGATCTTCCGGGGCGTGCTGGCGACCGCCACCGGGCTGCTGAAGGACAAGGCGCTGCAACTTCGACCGGACTATCCCGAAGATCTGCCGCTGGTCTGGGCCGACCCGATGCGCGTCCGCCAGATCATCCTGAATCTGCTGTCCAACGCCGTCAAGTTCACCAACAGCGGCAGCATCACCCTGCGCGCCAAGGTCACCGACGAGGTCTGGGTGTCTATTTCGGTCATCGACACCGGTATCGGTATTCCTGAAGATGCGCGCTCGGTGATCTTCGACCGCTTCCGGCAGATCAGCAGCGGCAAGTTCAGTGAAATCGAGGGCACCGGGTTGGGGCTGGACATCAGCAAGCAGTTGACACAACTGCACGGCGGCGACCTGTCGGTGATGAGCGAGGTGGGCAAAGGCAGCAAGTTCACCTTCACCCTGCCGGTCGCAACCCCGGAACAGCGCGCGAGCGCCGCCTCACCGGTGCAGTCGAACGAATCGTTCACCATTTTCGACCGGAGCGGCATGCTGGATCAGGAAGTGTTCTCTATCCTGCTGGTCGAAGATGAAGTGAGCATGCGCGAACTGCTGCGCCGGGCGCTGGAAGTGGCCGGCTATATTGTGATTGATACGCATGACGGCGGGCAGGTGATGGAACTGGCGCTCGGCCTGCTGCCCAGCCTGATCATCCTGGACGTCAACCTGCCTCACGTCAGCGGTTGGGATGTGATCGCGCAGTTGAAGAGCGACCCGACGACCGCCGATATTCCCGTCATTGTCTGCACCGCTTCGCCCGATCGGGCGCGCGCGAAGACGCTGGGGGCGGCCGACTTCATCGCCAAGCCGGCGACCCCGGAACAGGTCATCGACATCGTACGTGAGCGACTGCTGCTTGTGGAGAAATAACGGACATGGGCTATATCTTGCTCGTTGAAGACAACAAAGACAACGCGGATATGATCATCCATATTCTGACGTCCGCGCATTACGAGGTACGCCATTTCACGCGCGGCCTCCTCGCCGCCAAAGAAGCGCGGCGCCAACTGCCCGACCTCATCCTGATGGATTTCAACCTGCCCGATGTCGATGGACGGACTCTGAGTTTGGTACTGACGCAGCAACTGGGGGGCAGCAGCGCCCCGCCGATCATCGCCTGCACCGCGCGCGTCGGAAGCGTCGAGGCGAAGCTGGCCGAGCGCTTTGGCTGCTCCGCCTTTCTCCGAAAGCCCTTTTCTCCGGAAGACCTGCTCACGCTGGTGGATCGCTTCATCACCCCCCCTCTGCGGACACCGCCCGTGCGGACGCCGCCGGCGCCGAACGAATGACCGTCGCGCGCTGCGGCAGACCGCAGGTGGGGGCCGCCGGTCACCGGCAGCCGGCAGCGGGCCGCAAAAAGAATCGGGGTGTCGTCAAAAAGCGCAGTCTTAGACATGGGAAGATAGCTTACATGAAGACATTATTGGATCGACGGACTATTTTGCAGGGGGCTGCCGCCTCCCTCGGACTCGGTGGGATGCTGCCGTTCGCCGGCCTGCTGGCGAAAATCCCGCCGCGTCAGGAAGAGGCGCGGCCGCTGCGCGCCGCAATGATGAACGATGGCCTGGTCGTGAGCTGGGGGGCGCAGGGCAAGCTGGCCGCCGAGCAGATGGGCCGCTGGCTGGGCGTGGAGATCGAGTGGTTCGACGGCAACCTCGACCTCAACCAGCAGCGCGCCAACATGCGAACCATCGCCGATGGCGACTGGGATTTCGTCGCCGTACAGCCGGGCAGCATCGGCACGCTGGTCGAATCGACCGAGAAGCTGACCCGGCGCGGCATCCCGGTGGTCGACATGGACACCCTGATCGCCCCGTTCCCCCTTCTTCGGGATATCGGCATCCTCACCTTCATCACCCCCGACAACGTCCTGATGGCCGAGAGCGTCGTCCAGGCGCTGGTCGACAAAATGGGCGGCGAGGGCAAGATCGCCCATACCTGGGGCCGCCAGGGTCACACCGGCGCGCAGGGCCGGGCGCAGGGCTTCTACAATATCATCCAGCACTACCCGAATATCGAAGTGGTGGACGACCAGCCGGGCGACTGGAACGTCGAAATGACGACCGAGATCTGGGAGGTACTGCTGAATCGCCATCCTGATCTGAAGGCCGGTTTCCTGCATAATGATGATATGGCGCTGGCGGCGCGGCGCGTCGTCGAGCGCCACGGGATGCAGGATCAGGTGATTCTGGGCGGCGTGGATGCCATGATCCCGGCGATTCAGGCGGTGGGCGAAGGCCGGCTGCTGGCGACCGCGCGCAACTCGTCACCGCGCGTGCATGGCTGGGCGGTTCTGGCGGGCTACTACGCCGCGACCATGGGCATCGAACAGGCGAGACTGGACATCCCCCCGATGATTGTCGCCGATGGCACGCTGATCACGCTCGATATTCAGAGCGATCCCGAACTCGTCAATGAACCCTGGAAAATACGCGGTTATGGGCGAAACAATCTCGATTCGTTTATTTGGGCGGAGCAGCAGCTCGTTTTCTGATCGACTGCCGCTCGGCCCCCGGTTTCTCCTGCTGGGGCTGATGGCTCTGGTGCTGGCGGCGCTGCTCATCCTCCAGGGGCAGTTCCAGGCGGCCTTGCGCCCGGTCGAAGCGGCGGTCCGGCAGGCCGGGGCGGTCGGCGATCTGGCCTGGGAGGTTGTCGCGGCCCGGCTGAGCGCCGAACGGTTCCTGGGCTCGGGGGCGCTCGACGACTATCGCGCCGGTGAAGCGGCCCTCAATGCGCTGGTGGAACGCCTCGACGCCGCGCCTCTGACTTCGCCTGCCCTCAACTACCTCCTCGTGCAGAATCTGGTCACGGCCGGCGTCGACTATGCCGGCGCCTTTCGCGCCCTGGGCGGTGGGCTTCACGGCGATGCGGATGGCCCGGCCGAGGCGCAGATCGCCATGCGCCAGAGCCTGGATTCGGCGACCCGGCTGTTGGATGCCGAAAACGCGGCGCTGTTCAACCAGAGTCTGGCCGGGGTCGAGGAATCGCTGCAATCGCTTGCCGGGACGATGCAGGCGCTGATCCTGCTGGTGCTGGCGCTGCTGATCGTTGGCTTTGCCCTGAGCACGGTCCTGGTGGTGTCCACCGGAAGACGCACGACCGCCTCGCTGCGGGGAATCGGTCAGGCCGCCAACGAGCTGACGATGGGCAACTTTGGCGCGCGCATCGACCTGGTCGGCGAGCGCGATCCGGCCATCCGTCAGCTTGCCCTGGCCTTCAACCGCATGGCCGAGAACCTCGCGCTGGCTATGAAATCGGAGACAGCGGCCAACGAGCAGAACCGGGTGCACCTGCTCAAGTTGGCCCGTCAGGAGCGCGTGACCGCCATCCTCGAAGAACGGCAGCGGATCGCCCGCGAGCTGCATGACAGCGTCAAGCAGCAGTTGTTCAGCATTACCCTGTCGGCGGGCGCAGTGCAGAATCTGCTGACTGAGGCCCCGGAGCAGGTCAAACTTCACCTGGAACACATCAAACAGGCGGGGCACTATGCCCAGTCGGAAATGACCGCCCTCGTTCAGGAACTGGCGCCGGTGCCCTTGCAGGACAAGCGCCTGGAAGATGCTCTGCTCGATTACCTGAATCCGCTGTGCGAAGCGCACCGGCTGAAGCTCCTGTGGCGCGTCGAGGGCACGAACACGCTGACCATCGCCCAGGAACACGCCCTGTTTCGCGCGGTGCAGGAAGCCGTCGCCAACGTCGTCCGGCACAGCGGCGCCTCGATCCTGCGCGTGTCCCTGACGTTTGGATTGCTGACCCATGTCATTGTCGACGACAATGGTCAGGGCTTCGTCGCCGATGCCGTGCCGCCCACCTCGACCGGCCTGTCGATGATGCGAACCCGGCTGCGGCGGGTGGGCGGTCGATACGAATTGCAGACGGCCCCTGGGGAAGGGACCCGCCTGTCCATCATGCTGGATTTACGTCGAAAAGGACTGTTATGAGCGAGTGTGAGACCTCAACCATTCGGGTCCTGATCGTGGACGATCACGGGATGGTGCGCTTTGGCCTTCGGGGCTACATCGAGACGATGCCCTGCCTGAAGGTGGTGGGCGAGGCCGGCAGCGGCGAGGAAGCGCTGCAAGTGCTGGAGACCACCGAGGCCGACATCATCCTGATGGATCTGGTCCTGCCGGGCATGAGCGGCGCCGACGCCACCCGCCTCATCGCCGAGCGCTACCCGGCCGTGCGCGTCATCATCATGACCAGCTTCATCGACAGCGCCCATGTGCTCCCCGCCATCCGCGCCGGGGCCGCCGGCTATCTGCTGAAGGATATCCTGCCCGACGATCTGGCGAAGGCAATGGTCGCCATCTACAAGGGCCAGTCGGTCATGCATCCCAAGGTGATCGCGCAGATCGCCGCTAACCTGGCCCCCGCCAATCAGAGTGAGATCGATCTGGTCAACTCTCTCAGCGAACGCGAGCTGGACGTGCTGCGCCTGCTGACGCGTGGGCTGCAAAATCACGAGATCGCCGTCGAGCTTTCGGTGAGCGAAAATACCGTCCGCACCCACGTCAGCAACCTGCTGACCAAGCTCGACCTGCGCGATCGGACCCAGGCCGCGCTGTTTGGCGTGCGATTTTTCGATTACATCGCTTAGTGGCGCCCGATCTGTGGAATGGAACAGGCTCACCCTGAGTGGACAGGAAAAAGAGGCCCTGACAGACTTTCTGTCAGGGCCTCTTTTCTTGCGTGGCGATGTTTGAACGTCTCATCCCGTTGATCAAACCACGAACGTGCCGTTTTCATAGAACAGGGCGCCATCGGCGTACATGCGCCCGCCCCGACGCAGATCGCAGATCAGATCCCAGTGGATCGCGCTGCGGTTTGTGCTGCCGGTGTCGGGGTAGCCCGCGCCGATCGCGACGTGGAACGTGCCGCCGATCTTCTCGTCAAACAGAAGCTGTCCCGTTGGCTGCTGAATCCGCTCGTTCATGCCGATAGCGAATTCGCCCAGGTAGCGCGCACCCTCGTCCGTATCCAGCGCGGCGATCAGCGCCCGCTCGTTTTCGGCTGCGGAGGCTTCGATTACCTTGCCGTCGCGAAACGCCAATCGTATGCCGGGGATGCGCTGCCCCCGGAACAACGCCGGAAAACTGAAACGTACCCACCCGTTCGCCGACGTTTCCACAGGCCCGGTATAGATTTCCCCATCGCTGATGCTGTGCAGGCCGTGCGAGTTGACGAACGTGCGCCCTTCGATCGACAGGTCAAGTTCGACGTTTTCGCCTTCGATGCGAATGTGATTTTTGCCCTTCAACCAGTCGATTTTCTGCTGCTGCACATCGCGCAGTCTGAGCCATTCCGCCGCCGGATCGTCGCGGTCGCAAAAGGCCGCCGCGTAGACGAAATCGGTGAATTCCTCCAGACTCATCCCGGCTTCCTGCGCCCACCCATGGGTCGGATAGAGCGTCACCGCCCAGCGCAAATCGCCCGTGCTGGTGCGGCGCATGAACGTGCCGAAGGTACTTCCCTGTCCCTGCTGCTGTTTCTGGATGCGCAGCGGATCAATGTTGGACTTGGCGCGCGTGTTCGGCACACCCGCCACGCGGATGTAGCCGTTTGCTCCTTCGACAAAGCGCGTTTGCAGCGGGTCAACCCAGGTGAGCTGATCGTCGCTGCCCTCGCGCAGCATGGCGTAATCCATCGCTTCGTCGGTCACGATCAGACTGGGGTGCGCGCCCGCGCGGAGGATCTCCCGGTGCAGCGCGCGCAGCAGCGGCAGCACTTCGACATCACCGGTGATCCCAATCCAGTCTCCCGGCTTGACCCTTACGGAATAATGCGTGAGCAGATGCGCCAGCCGTTCCAGACGAACATCGCTCATTTTGTCCCCGCGAAGTCGTTCAGCAGATGAAGCGCGCTTTGCGCCAGCACCGCCGCGCCGATCGCCAGCGCCTTTTCGTCAATGTCGAAGATTGGGCTGTGGTGCGGACGCATCTCCGCGCCGATTTGCGCGCCGACGAAACACATCGCGCCGGGAACGGTGCGCGTCATGTAGGCGAAATCCTCCGCGCCCATCGAAAAGCCGTAACGGATGGTCCGTTCTTCCCCGACCACCTGCCGCGACGCCGTGCGTATGGCATTGGCGATGTGCGGATCGTTGTGCAGCGGTGGGTAGCCCTGCTGAATGGTGAGGGTGTAGTCTCCGTCCAGCGCCCTGACCACACCCAGGGCTTTTTCCAACTCGGCGTGAAGCTGCGCGCGGATGTCATCGCTCAGGCTGCGGATCGTGCCGTTCAGCCGGACCTCGTTCGGGATGACGTTCGAGGCATCGCCCGCCTGAATGCGGCCGATCGAGATCACGGCGGGCTGCGTCGGGTCGATGCGGCGGGAGCGAATGCCGTAGATCGCCTGAATCACCAGCCCCAGAAGCTGAACCGGATCGACGCATTGGTGCGGATATGCGCCGTGACCGCCCTTGCCCTTGATGACCGCCTCAAACGCATCGGCGGCGGCATGAATCGGCCCATCGTCGATGACGACGATCCCGGTCGGCGCTTCGCTGGCAATGTGCAGCGCGATCGCCGCATCCAGCCCGTCAAGCGCGCCATCGGCGATCATGCGCGGCGCGCCGCTGACGCCGTCGGCGTCCTGCTTTTCCTCGCACGGCTGGAACAACAATCTAATTTCGCCCGCCGGACGATCCGGCATCGTGCTCAACGTGCGCGCCACGCCGAGCAGAATCGCCGTGTGCGCATCGTGACCGCAGGCGTGCATCACACCGGCAGTCTGGGAAGCATAGGGCACGTCATTCGCCTCCTGGATCGGCAGCGCGTCCATATCGGCGCGAATCCCGACCGCCGGATGCCCCGAGCCGATTGACGCGACCACGCCGGTTCTGCCGACGTTGGTGCGTACCGTCAGTCCCATTTGTCGCAGCGCCTCGACGACCTGCTGCGAGGTGCGTGTTTCCTCAAAGCCGAGTTCGGGATGCTGGTGGAAATCGCGCCGCCACGCGATCAGTTGATCTTCGATCTGGCGCGTCTGCTCAAGCAAACTCACAGTTCATGCCTCCGTGATGCGCTGCCCGGAAAAGGTTCGCCCGTTCTGCTTGACCACCAGGGCGGGAAACGTCTCCGTCTCAATGTCGAGCGCGTAATCAATCGATACGTTTAGTCCGGCGGCGCTGAACAGGGTTTCCGTCACGGGCACGAGGTCGATGGGCGCCTGACCGTCGAATTCCGCGCGCAGTCCCGCACCCTCGGCCGTGACGCGCAGCCGACGGCGCTCGTCCACCCGGAAATCGCCGCAGTACGCCGCCAACCGCGTGATCACCGGTTTGTACACGCGCAGGCGCGCCGGAGGCTGATACGCCGTCCAGCCATAGGCCCGCGCGATCGCGCGCATGATCTCGCCCGCCAGGATGAAACCGTTGTCGCCGCTGGTCATGACGACCATGCCGGTGCCGGAGTCGCCGAACAGGATCCAATCCGCCTTGAAACCGGCATTCGATCCATTGTGCCAGAACGCGGTCCGATCGCCGATGGGCGACAGGTACACGCCCAGCCCAATCTGGTACATCACACCGGCGTCACCGGCAATATGCGGCGTCATCATCTCCTGAACGCGCGCCTGTGAGAGAAAGCCGCCCGGGCCGCGCTGCGCCCGCAGCAGCCCCAGGCCGAATCGCGCCAGATCGGTCGGCGTTGTCCACAACCCGGCGGCGGCCTGTTCAGGGTACACATGCCACCCGCCTTCGATCGGTTCGCCGCGATAGTCCACCGCGCGCGCAGCATCGTCGCGTTCATGTGCGTGAAGCGGCTGTGCGAATGTGCTGCGCGTCATGCCGAGCGGATCAAGAACGCGCTCACGGACGAACTCGGCATACGCCTGCCCGGTCACATCCATGACCGCCAACTGCGCAATCGTCGTGCCGCCGCCGGAATAGCGATACTGCAATCCCGGCACGGTATCGACCAGCACCGGCGCGCTGTTGGCGGGCGCTTCGCCGCTCAACACCTGGGGAACCGACGGAACGGGCGTGCCGGGGACATAGCCCTCGAACCCGGAAACGGTCGTTCCCGCACTGTGGCTGAGGAGCTGCCGCAGCGTGATCCGGGGCTGCCACGCGCCGACCTTCGGCACGCGCCACGACTTGAGATAATCGTTCACGTCTGCGTCGAGATCCAGCGTGCCCTCGTCGATCAGCGTCAAAAGCGCCGCCGCCGCGACAGGCTTGCTGATCGAGGCGGCCTGAAAGCGCGTCTCGACTCCACAGGGCGCGGAGGTTCCCCGTTCGAGGACACCATACGCCTTCGCCCAGGCGATCTCGCCGCCGTCGATCACGGCGACGCTCACGCCGGGAACGAGCAGACGCGCCATTTCGTCGGCGAGGGTACGGCGCGGCGCATCCTCCCGCCCGATCTCGCGTTCAGAGATCAGATCGCATTCTATCTGCGCGATCCGTGCAGCAGTGTCATCGGTCATGCGCCCGCCTTCTTCAGGAGATAGCGTTCATACACCAGTTCGACCTGACCGTTCGGGCGAGTGAAGAACTCCACATTCAGGCGCTGACCGAAGGCGCTGGTATAGAAGCGGCAGTAATCCGCGCCCACCACATCCGGCGCAAGCGCGGTCGTCACCGTGCGGTAGTCGTCATACGTGAACGTGATGGTGAGGAAATCGGCGAGGCGGCGCACCCGCGCTTCGACCGTGTTCATATAGGTGCGGTAGACGCCCGCCAGCGGCGCGTAGTAGCTCTCCTGCTTGACGAACGGCAGTTGGTACGGGTCTTGCCCGGCCAGCATCGCCAGCGCCACCATGCCGATGAACTCGGCCGGCGTGCCCGTGCCGTTCATCAACACCGCGACCCCGACGTTGTGGTTCTTGAGGTAGCCGATGAACGAGGTCGCAATTCCGATCGAGCCGCCATGACCGATGAGCGTATCATCGAAGAAGTCTTCGACCACGAGCAGCCCGTAGCCATACTGGGACTGCCGCCCGTTTTCGCCGCGCATCGAAGTGTATGTGCGCGGCGTCGTCATCTCAGATACTGACTCCGGTTGCAGCACGCGCGCCCCGGCGAATTCGCCGCCGCACATGTACATCCTGACGTAACGGGTCAAATCGAGGACGTTGGTCACCAACCCACTGTGACCGTTCAGATCGCGAAACGGGGAACGCAGTGCCAACCGTTTGCCCTCGGCCGTGAGCTGATAGAGGGCAGAGACCTCGGCGTCCGCCTCGACATCCGTGCGGCTGAAGAATGCCCGCGCCATGCCCAATGGCTGCAAAATCCGCTCACGGATGACGGCCTCATGCGCCTGATTGGTCACCTGCTGGATGATCGCGCCGAGCAGCATATAGCCCTCGTTGCTGTACATGTAGCGTTCGCCGGGTTTGCCAAACGTCCACGACTGCGCGTCGCGCAGGAACAGCGGCAGATCGGCATAGGTGAGCATCGGCAGGAGATCACCGCGCGCCCCGCTGAGATTTCCGGCGATGCGCTCCGATGAACCCAGCGCCGCCATCCCCGATGTGTGCGTGAGCAGGTGCCTGATGCGGATCGACTCGCCGCCGGGACGCAGAGTGAACCAGGGCAGATAAGTTTCGACCGGTTCTTCAACGCTGAGTTTGCCGGCTTCGGCAAGCTGCATGATCGCGGCGGCGGTGAATGATTTCGTCACCGAGGCGACTGGATAGAGCGTGTTCGGCGTCGCGAACAGCCCCTGGTCCACATCGCGCAGCCCGAATCCGCGCGTCCACGAGATATCATCGCCTTCGATCAGGGCGATGCTGACGCCAGCCGTGTTGAACTGCGCCATTTGCTGAAAAATGAATTGTTCGAGCGCGGCGTAATCCATCGAGAGTTTCCAATCGTCGAGTCAGGATCAGTGAGTGAGCAGGTGCGGCGTCTTTTCGGCGACATACGGATAGAGCAGGGACAGCGCCCCGCGAAACTGTTCCAGCGTGAAATCAATGTCCGCGTCCTGCATAGGCGTGGACGTACACAGAATCCCGCGCGCGCCGATATGCACGCCCCGGTTGAGCAGTTCGAGATGCAGGAGTTCCGGCAGACGCGGCGCGGCGCGGTAGCCAAGTGCGGCTTCACGCGGTGCGTGGATCGGTTTGTCCGTCCAGTGGAGCTGCATCAGTGACCCCCGCCCAAGCGCCTGCCCGGTGATCCCGGCGGCGCGGAATGCCTCCGTGATCCCCGCGCGCAGACGATCGCCGAGCGCGTTGATCCGGTCGATCGCGCTCTGCGGCAGCACCTCCAGCGCTGCGATCCCGGCGATCATGGTCATGTTGTTGCCGTTGAACGTCCCCGTATGCTGTATGAACTGCGGGAGATGCGGGTCGAACTGGCGCATGATCTCGCGCCTGCCGCCGAACGCCCCGACCGGGAAGCCCCCGCCGATGATCTTGCCAAGTGTGGTCAGGTCAGGCTGCACGTCTTCAACGGCCTGCATACCGCCCGTGTGCAGGCGATAGGTGACGATCTCGTCGAAGATCAGCAGGACGCCAAAGCGATCGGAAAGCTGGCGCAGCCCAGCCAGATAACCGGGCTGCGGCGGGATCATCCCGCCGGCATTCGGCATCGGTTCAAGGATGATTGCGGCGATCGTATCCGTGTGCTGCGCCAGAATCGACTCCATCGCCTCCAGATCGTTGAACGGCGCGACCAGGACGGCGTTCAGCACCGAAGGCGGCACGCCGCGCCCTTCGACGTGCGGCACGGGCAGCGGCGTCGATCCGGTATCGGGCCACACGCTGACTTCGGCTAAATCGTGCGATCCATGATACCCGCCGTCGATCTTGACGATCACATCTTTTCCGGTGAAAGCGCGCGCCGCCCGCATCGCCATCATCGTCGCCTCTGTGCCGGAATTGGCGAAGCGCACCAGATCGACGCCGGGGATGCGTTCGCACAGCATCCGTGCGAGCTGCACCTGCGGTTCGGCCGCCGCGCCATACACCGTCCCGCGCATCGCCTGGTCGATGGCGACTTCCACAATCTCCGGGTGTGCGTGACCGTGGACCAGCGAGGTGTAGTTGTTCAGGAAGTCGATGTACTGACCACCGTCCTCGTCGAACAATGTGCAGCCCGACCCGCGCACCATGTAGGTGGGGTACGGCGCGTAGTAGGTGGCGATGCGCGTATCGCCACCCGGCAGATAGCGCTGCGCGTCCTCGTCGCGCTGCCGGGAAATCGCCGTACGTGCCGTATAGCGTTGATAAATGTCCTGTGCGATGTTTTCTGCTTTCAAGATCAGCCTTGTGGTTTCCCGTCGTGACGACGTTTTAAAGCCAGTCCGGTTTGACGTATCCGCCCAGCGCCCGTTCAAGCGCCGCTGCCACTGCCAGCACAATGTCTTCGCGCCAGGGGCGAGCGGCAATCTGCACGCCGATCGGCAGCCCTTCGGGCGAAGTCCCGCCGCGCACCGTCGCCGCCGGGTAGCCCGTGAGATTATAGATTGCGCAGTAAGTGAAGGATTGCAGGATCGTCGGGTTGGTCAGCGACGATTTGTGCGGCATCGCCGGGATCGAGGTCGTCGGCGAAAGGATCACATCCCAGTCGCCCATATACGCCAGCATATCCGCCTTGAAGCGATCCCACTCCTCGGTCAGATGGAGCAGTTCCGAGGCTTTCATGCCGTCGTACTTTTCCAGCAGCGGCATCATATGCAGATAGAAGTCGCTGGCCTCGTTCGTGCCGAGCGCCTGCAAACCTGCGCGAGCCGCCGTCGCTCCCGGCGCGGCAGACAGGCGCATGTACAGGTCAAGCGTCCGTTCCACGTTCGGCGGCGGCGCTTCCTCGACGCGCGCTGCGCCCGCTTCACGCAGGGACGCCGCCGCCCGATGCACCATCGCGATGATTTCCGGCGTGCAGCTCACGATGCCGTTGTCGGTGTAATACGCGATCCGCAGCGCTCGCGCATCGACATCGCCGGGATCTCGCAGCGGCACTGGGACAACCGACGGATCACGCCCGTCCTCGCCCGCGAGGATGCGTAGACCCAGGAACAAATCCTCGACTGAACGCGCCATCGGGCCGTTCTGTTGTTTGAACGAAAGCGCGCCGCTGGACGGAAGCAAAAAGCCCGTGCGCGGAATCCGCCCCGTCGTCGGTTTCAATCCGGCGATCCCACAGTAGTGGGCGGGTTCGCGAATGCTGCCGCCGCTGTCCCCGCCGACGCCCAGCGGCGATCCACCGGCGGCGATGATCGCCGCCTCGCCGCCGCTGCTCCCCCCGGCGAAACGGTCGAGATCGTAGGGGTTGCTGGTGCGTCCATAGATCAGGTTGTCCGTCTCGATGGCGGCGCCGAATTCGGGCATGTTCGTCAGCCCCAGCGCGACCCCGCCGGCCCCGCGCAGCCGTTTGACGACTTCGCAGTCGTGCTGCATCACGTTGTTCGCCAGACCGAGCGTGCCGAAGGTGCTGATCAGCCCGGTGATCGCCATGTAGTCTTTGACCGTGAACGGCACGCCGTGCATCGGCCCGACGACCTCCCCGCACGCCAGTTTCGCATCCAGCGCGCGCGCTTCGTCCAGAGCCTGTTCGGGGCGGAACTGCACAATCCCGTTGACCTTCGGATTGACGCGCTCGATCTGATCGATGTGCGCCGTCACCACTTCAGCGGACGAAACCTCGCGCTCACGGATGGCGCGGGCAAGCTCCGAAGCGGTCGCAAACGTGAGATCATCCAACAGGTTTCCCGCCTTTCGCTGCGGTTCAGTCATCGCCATCGACGAAGGTGTTGAAGCGTTCGAACAACCGCGCCGCCGCTGCGGCGTCATCGTGCTGCCTGTTGCTGGGCTTGACCAGCACCGCTGCACACAGCGCATTGAGAAACGTCGATGGCACGACGGAGTTGCCGTAAAACCACAGTTTCGCCGGGATGACGAACACGACGTCCGCGCGTTTGGCGGGCGGCGAAAGCGGGTTGTCCGTCAGCGTGATCACCGTCGCGCCCGCTTCACGCGCGTGATCCATCGATTGCAGCGTCACGCGGGAATAGCGCGTATTGGAGATGGTGAAGAGCGCATCACCAGCCGTCAGACTACCCAGATCGCGCGCGAAGCCGGTCGCCTCCGGTTCCAGCAAGAAACAGCCTGTGCGGATCAGCATCAGCGGGTAGTACAGGTTCAGCGCCAGCGACTTGGACAGGTACATGCCGATAATACCGAGACGCGGCGCAGAAGCCAGCAGATCAACAGCGCGGTCGAAATCGTCAGCGCGGATGAGATCGGGCAGCATTTGCAGCTTGCCCAACTCGATCGCGACCACGCGCCGCAGCACCGATTCGCTGTCGCTGGACGCGCCGATCTCCGACAGCAGTTCGTGCGATCCGATGTCTACTGCCTTCAGCCCGCCGTACTGACGCGAGAAATGCGCTTGCAGCGCCTCCTGTAACTCGGAAAAACCGGCGAATCCGAGCGCCTGCGCCGTGCGAATCACGGTCGAACGATTCACGTCCACAAGCTCCGCGATTTGCGACGAGGACATATAGATGGCCTCGACGCCGTGCGTCAGCACGAACTCGATGACCGCCCGCTGGCTGTCACTCAGATCGTCATACATCGACCGCAGATGCTCGACGATGTCCGCTGGCTGCTGCTTATCATTCATACGTGTATCGCACCTTTGTTACATTATGCCGAATCACCAAAAATCATGCAACGGTTTGATGCAAAGACTCGTTGCCTTGCAACGAATTGGTGCTAAACTATGGTGAACTCAAGCTTTCTCGCAAGGAGTCCGTAATGAAGCGCCGAAGCAAGATCTTTTCTTTCTTCATGCTGTTGTCACTCCTGTTCCTCGTCACCACAGGGGCGCTTTACGCACAGGACGCCGCGCCGCGCGTGCTGCGCATCGCCTCTCTCACCGAACCGCCCGGCCTGGTCGGGTACGTTGATGTGCGCGGCGCGGCGATCTATTTCAACGAAATCTATAACCTGCCGCCCTGGGGTCTCGACGACCTCGCCAACCCGATCCCGATCCTGGTCGAAGAGATTCCCAGCATCGAAAACGGCGGCGTGGTCAACGCCGATGGCAAGACGACGGTCTCCTTCACGATCGCCGATTGGGCGGTCTGGTCGGATGGTGAGCCGATCACGGCGGCGGACTTCATTCTGCCGTTCGATATGATGAACGACGGCATTTCGATCATGATCGCCAACCGCTTTGCCAACGGCGCGGCGGTTGAAAGCGTGGCGCAGGGTGAGACGGAAAAAGATGTCGTCGTCACTTTTGCCGCTCCCCAGCCCGACATCACCAACACCTGGGTGATGCCGCTGCCCGATCACGCGCTGCGCCCGCTCTACGAGACCGCGCTCGCCGAAGGCAAGGGTTTTGATACTCTCACCGACTGGATTCGCGCGCCGCAGGTTGGCAATAACGCCTTTGTGTTCGCCGAATGGGTCTCCGGCAGCTTCCTCCGCTTCACGCGCAACGAAAACTACTGGAAAGATGTGTACTTCGACGAACTGAACATCGCTTTCTATCCCGACCCGACGGTGCTGGCGCAAACGCTGGCGACCGGCGGCGCGGATATGGCGACGGGGCTGCCCCTGATCGAGTCGATGGATTTTGTCGCCATGACGCCGACAATGGAAGTGCTGACCAACTTCACCGGCACGCGCATTGAGCTTCAGTTGAACCTTGGCGAGACGGGCCACCCGGCGTTGAAAGACCCGCGCGTGCGCCAGGCGCTCGTCATGGCGATCGACCGCCAGTCGCTGTCCGATGATCTGTTCAACGGCCTGACGCACGCCCCGCGCAGCTACTGGGACGGCACGCCGTGGTTCAACCCGGATACGCCCTTCATCGACTACGATCCCGAAGGCGCGCTCGCCCTGATGCGTGAAGCGGGTTGGTACGATGACGACGGCGACGGCATCCTGGAAGCGCATGGCGTCGATGGAATCGAGGACGGCACGCCGCTGCAGTTCCGCAGCAACACCTATTCGGATGCCTGGTCAGGACCGTACCGGAATACTCAGTTGGCGCTGCAAGACATGCTGACCGAATTCGGCATCGACGTGGAAATCAGCGAACAGCCCTTCGGCACACTGCAAGCGTCGTTCACCGATGGCGGCATTCTGCCGACGGGTCAGTTCGACATTCACGTCGCCGGGTGGGGCGTGGGCGTGAGCAAGATCGCGCAGCCGAACCAGTGGGCGTGTGAAGAGATTCCAAGTGAAGCCGTCCCCGCGGGGATCAACTTCAACGGCGTGTGCTATCCTGAGATGGACGCGCAGTGGGCGAAGCTCTCCACCGAGCTCGATCCGGCGGCGCGCCAGGAAGCGGCCAACTGGATTCAGAACTTCATGGCGGAAGAGAACTTCATGGTGTTCCTCGTCGGCATGCCGGATGCCATCGTCAAGAGCACTGCGCTCGAAAACGTGCGCTTCGGGCAGGGCAACACCCGCTTCTTTGCGGTCAACGAGTGGAGCATAAGTTCGTAAGCAAGGTTGCATGGCTGTCCGCGGGCGCGATCTCGCGGACAGCCATCTATCTAGGGGAACCTGATGGGTCGTTATACCGCGCGCCGCCTGCTTGAGGCGCTGCCAGTCCTGTTCGTCATCAGCCTCGTGCTGTTCGTCCTCATGAATTCCATTGGCGATCCGCTTGCCATCCTCTCACGCGAGCCTAATCGCCCGACGGGCGCGCAGCTTGAGCGCTTGCGGCGGCAGCTGGGGCTGGATCAGCCGATCCTGTTGCAGTACGTCTACTGGCTGATTGGCAACGACTGGACGCTGGTGGATGCCGACGGCGATGGCGATACCGACGAGGGCATGTACGGCACGCGGCAGGGGATTCTGCGCGGGGATCTTGGCCTGTCGCTGGTGACGCGCCAGCCTGTCGCTGAACGCATCATCGAACGCCTGCCCAACACGCTCATCCTCATGATCCCGGTGTACCTCCTCGTGCTGATGCTGGCGATCGGTCTGGGGATCGTCTCGGCACTGCGCCAGTATTCTTTCGCGGATAATCTGCTCACGACGAGCGCCTATGTGCTGCGCTCCATGCCGATCTTTTTCATCTCCCTGGGCATGATCTTCATATTCTCGGTCTGGTTCCGGCAGATCGGGCTGCCTGCTACGCCGATCGCCGGGATGTATATCCCGGGCGAACCGCCAACGCTGGTGAACCTGCTGCGCAGCATGATCCTCCCCGTGTTGAGCCTGACGCTCATCAGCACGGCAGGGTATATGCGCTATATCCGCGCCAGTATCCTTGAGGTGATGAATCACGACTACGTGCGCACCGCGCGCTCCAAAGGTCTGACCGAACGGCGCACGTTCACCATTCACGTCCTCAAGAACGCGGCCCTGCCTCTGGTGACGCTGGTCGGGATGGATTTACCCTTCATCCTCAGCGGCGCGGCGATCACCGAAAGTATTTTCGCGTGGCCTGGGATGGGCCGCTTGTTCATCGAAAGCATCTCCGCTTCGGATTTTCCCGTCCTGATGGGTATCCTCATGATGATCGCCGTCGCGGTGGTGGTATTCCAGTTGATTGCAGATCTACTCTACTCGGTGATCGATCCGCGTATCTCGCTGAGCTATCGCTAATGGCGCGGACCCGGAGAGCGCGGCAATGAGCAGCACAAGCGAGTACAGCACGACGGCACGGGCGACCCCGGTGGTGGTGATTGCGCGGCGCGAACGACCGCGCACGTTGATCGGGCTGATGGCGCGGCGCTTCCGCGCGCATCGTATGGCGATGCTTGGCTTGGTCCTGCTGCTGCTCGTCGTCGTCTACCTCGTAATCGGGTCGTTCGCCTTCACCGAAGCGTATTCCAACGACGTGAACATCCGCGCCAAGTGGCTGGCGCCAAACGCCGAACACCCGATGGGGACGGACGGTGTCGGGCGCGATGTCATGGCGCGCACCATCTATGGCGGACAGATTTCGCTGGCGATCAGCCTGCTGTCGATGCTCGTGACGACTTTCGTCGGCACGCTGTTTGGCCTGCTTTCCGGGTACTATCGCGGATGGGTGGACAGCGTCATCATGCGGATCACCGAAGCGCTGATGAGCATTCCGCTGCTGTTTCTGCTGCTGGTCGTGTCCAAATTCATTGGCGGCAGTCTGCCGGAAGTGACGGTTCTGGGTCGTTCCATCAGCGGCAGCGTGTTCGTGATCATTCTGGTCCTTGGCTTCACGACCTGGATGGGGCTGGCGCGTCTGGTGCGCGCCAACGTGCTTTCGCTCAAGCAGCGGGAATTCGTGGTCGCGGCGGTGGCGCTCGGCGCGTCGGACTGGCGCATCATCTGGCGGCACATTCTGCCCAATACCCTCGCGCCGATTATTGTCACGGCAACGCTCGGCATTTCCGGCGTGATCCTCGCCGAAGCCTACGCCAGCTTCCTCGGCATGGGCGTACAGGCGCCGTCGGCAAGCTGGGGCAACATGGTGCAGGCGGCTATGGAACGGATGGATCGCGCCTGGTGGCTGTGGTTCTTTCCCGGCCTGCTGATCCTCCTCACCGTCCTGAGCGTCAACTTCATCGGCGACGGCCTGCGCGACGCGCTTGATCCGCACAGCGATAAGTAGAATTTCAGTGAATTCGGTTTTCAGCGGCCACTCGCCCAACAACGACAACTTCCACGGAGAGGGGCGGGGGCCCCGGCACGGGGGGGGGGGGAAGCGGCCGCCCCCCCCGGGGGGGGGGAGGAAGAAATGCAGTGACGGTCTACGATGTGTTGATCCGGGGCGGAATGGTGGTGGATGGCAGCGGCGGCCCGCCGATCGAGGCAGATGTCGCCGTACACGCGGATCGCATCGCCGCGATCGGGAAAATGCCCACCGATCAGGCGCGGCTCGAAGTCGACGCGCGCGGCATGGTGGTCGCGCCGGGGTTCATCAACATGCTCAGTTGGGCCGGCGAAGCGCTGCTTCACGATGGGCGTTCGCAGAGCGACATTCGCCAGGGCGTGACTCTGGAAATCATGGGCGAAGGCTTCTCTTACGGGCCCTGGAACGAGCCGATCAAGGCGTACTTCCGCCAGAACATGCCCCACCGCGACATCCAGTACGAGATCGAGTGGACGACGCTGGGCGAACACCTGGATCACCTGGCAGAGCGCGGCGTCAGCCCGAATATCGCTTCGTTTGTCGGCATGACGACGCTGCGTGTGCATGAGTGTGGCTTTGACGACCGACCGCCGACGCCCGCCGAACTGGAAACGATGCGCGGACTCACCCGTCAGGCCATGCTTGAGGGCGCCATGGGCGTGTCGTCGGCGCTCATCTATCCCCCTGCGGCCTATTCCAAAACGGATGAGTTGATCGCGCTGGCGCAGGTCGCCGCCGAATACGATGGGCTGTACATCTCGCACCTTCGCAGCGAGGGCAACACGCTGTTCGAAGCGTTCGACGAATTCCTGACGATTCTGCGCGCCAGCGGCATTCGCGGCGAGATCTATCACCTCAAGGTGATGGGGCAGCGCAACTGGGACAAGCTGGACGAGTGGATCACGCGCATCGAGCGCGCACAAAACGACGGGCTGTCGATCACGGCGGATATGTATCCCTATCCAGCCGGAGCAACCGGGCTGGATTCGTCCGTGCCGCCCTGGGCGCACGAAGGGGGACGGGCGGCGCTCAACGTTCGACTGACGGACCCGGAAACGCGCGCACGCATTCTCGAAGAAATGCGCGTCGAATCGACCGAATGGGAGAACATGCGCCTGCACACCGGATCGGCCGACAAGGTGCTGCTGACCGGTTTTGCCACCGACGCCCTGCGTCGCTACACCGGCTGGTCGCTGGCCCAGGTCGCCGCCGAACGTGGCACAACGCCCGAAGAAACGATCCTCAATCTGCTGGTCGAGGACAATTCGCGCATTGATACCGTCTACTTCACCATCTCGGAAGCCAACCTGCGCCGCCAGCTTGCTCTGCCCTGGGTCAGCTTTTGCTCGGATGAACTATCGGTTGCGCCGGAAGGTCTGTTTCTCAAATCCAACCCGCACCCCCGCGCCTATGGCGCATTCGCCCGCGTCCTGGGCAAGTACGCTCGCGACGAAGGCGTTCTGTCGCTGACCGAAGCGATTCGCCGACTGGCGGCGCTGCCGGCGGAGGTGCTGCGCATTGGCGATCGCGGGCAGATTCAGCCGGGGTACTTCGCCGATGTGGTCGTGTTCGATCCCGACAAGATCCAGGATCACGCCACCTTCGCCCAACCACACCAGTACGCGACGGGAATGCAGCACGTCTTCGTGAACGGCGTGCAGGTGCTGGCGCATGGTGAACACACGGGCGCGCTCCCCGGTCGTGTCGTGCGCGGTCCCGGCTGGAGGGGCGCGCAGTAGAGTCGCTCTTTGTTCCGTACCACCAGGGGGGCCGGAGCAACTGCGGGTTGCACGCTGCAACACACGACGCCTTACGAAGCAAGCAGGGTGAGGGGTAAATGCGCCACGAGAGTTCACCTTGACCATCAATCGCTGCGTTTTTGAGCCAAGCTCACACCAAAAATCGAATGACTTTTTGCCCCTCTCCGCACGGAGAGGGGCGGTTGAGCGCAGCGAAACGGGGTGAGGTTAAGCAATCCGTGATTCGCTGAATCTGCGCTGTTCTGTTTCTGGCCGATCGTTCGAGATCGCGATCTGGGGGTGCAATCCGGGTAATCACAAGCGTAATATGATGTGAGTTACGCTCCGTCTTTGTCGCAGAGTCAAGGTGGTTATGAGCAGAATGAACAGGCACGAAATCGGCATCGGGAAAGTACGCGCGCTTCAGCGCGTCAGCACATCGGCTGGACATTTCACCATTCTGGCGGTCGACCATGTCGCCGCTCTGCGGCGCGCGTTGAAGCCCGCCGCGCCGGATCAGGTTCGCGACGAGGAGATTGCCGCCTTCAAGGCGCAGGTGACGCGGGCACTGGCGCCGGAGTCGAGCGGCGTTCTTCTCGATCCCATGTATGGCGCGGCACAGGCCATCGCCGGGGGATATCTGGGCAGCGCCGGGCTGCTACTGGAATTGGAAAACGCGGACTATGCGCTTCAGTCGCCGCTGCTGCGCTGCGAAACGATTTCCGACTGGAACGTGGCCAAGATCAAGCGCATGGGCGGCGATGGGGTCAAGCTGTTCTACTTCTACAACCATGACCAGATCGAGCACGCGCGACAGCAGGACGACCTGCTGATGCAGATTGTCGCGGACTGCACCGAGCACGACATTCCGTTTTACGCCGAGCCGATCCTTTACCCGGCCGGCGCTCCGACCCCCGTGCACCAGGAGCGCTTCACCGGGCTGGTCATTGCCGCGGCGCAGCGGGTCGAGGGACTCGGCGCGGATATCCTCAAGATGGAATTTCCCCTGAGTGCCGCGCAGTGGGGTGACCCGGCGGCCGCGCGCGCCGCCTGCGACGAACTTCACGCCGCGACGACGATCCCCTGGGTGCTGCTCAGCGCCGGCGTGGACTTCGAGACGTTCTGCCAGCAGGTGGAGATCGCCTGCGCCGCCGGGGCATCGGGCGTGATTGCCGGGCGGGCGGTGTGGGGAGATGCGGCGCACATCGCCGACCTGGAGGCGCGACAGGCATGGCTGGAGACGACGGGTCGTGAGCGCATGCGCCAACTCGCCGAACTGACGCGCCTGGGCGAACCGTGGATGGAGCGGCTGACGCCGGCGCCCATTACGAGCACATGGTATCGCGAGTATGCAGGCGAACCGGCCCTGTAGATCGCAGCCCGATCGACGCCACACCTGAATAGGCATGACAGAATACGACGCGCTCCCACCTCGGAGCGCGTCGGCTTTGTCCGGAACGCAACGTCGTCAATGAAGCGGTCGGCGGTCGACGTTCACGGGGCAGTCGTGAAGCGGATGCTCTTGTCTGGGCTTATCATCTTGAATGGTCTGCCGATTAAGTTCGGTAAGTGGCGCCAGCGCGTGGGTGAATCGCGAATCGACCAGAGATTCCGCTTCCTCAATCCACAGGACACTCGCGGATGAACGGGGAGCGCGGTCGGAATAATTCGGGAAAGGGGGAGTACTCTCCTCAGCGTTCGCTCGTGAGTTTCGCGGCTGCGCTACAGGAATCAATCGTTCTTGTAAGGGGTGGCGAAAGAAACGGGTCGTCCACCGGCGGCTGCGCCAGGGAGTCTTCATCAAAGGCATACTGGCCATACGACTCTTCTCGCTGATGAAGTTTTCTTTTGCGCTGTGGAGGAACGTCTCGTTCCTCACGGTCTTCGTGCAGCTTCAACCGTTCACGGCGCTGCGCCAGATTGGGCCAGCGGGTGACAAGGCCAGGGGTAGGCGATGGTTCAAAATGTGGGAGCACCTGCACAAGCTGTCGAATCGCGTGATCGAATGCCTGGGTGCAGAAATCGACATGATGCACCCGTTCGAGCCGGAAGGGCAGTTTCACGTTTTCGACGATGAGCGGAATGACCGGCTTGTTGCGCTGAAGAAAGAACGACCACTCGTCCCAGACGTTGTCGGATTCGAAAGAGGCCTGGGTGTGGACGAGGATCAGATGCGTGCAGGTCTCCAGCGCTTCCTGGATGACCCGATCCCACCGGTGACCCGGGGGAATATCCGCCACGTCCATCCAGACGGCTACCCCCTGAGCGTAGAGTTCGTCATACAGCCGCGTCGCGAAGGCCCGGTCGTTTGAACTATAGCTGATGAAGACGTCCTTCTCGTTCACGGCCATTGTCCATTCGCTGCGAGGCTGACCCTACTACTAAACTACCCTACAATGCTCAGATCCTGGTGTAACAGTTTTGTTACACCAGGAAAATTTACGTTTATAAATACACGAAGCTCATAATGGTGAGAAGTTGTAACATGAACAGCGGACAAACTGTGGCCTGGGGAGCCGTCGAGAAGTGGTTGACTGGACATAACGACGAGTGGAACGGCGCTGTATGAGTGCAGCCTGGATTTGTGCTCCTCGCGCTTCTCAGATCACGTCCCACTCCACGCGAATTGGCGCTGGGCGCCAATGGGGAAGGCCTGTCGACGTTCT
>JADJPJ010000011.1 GCA_016713325.1 Candidatus Flexifilum affinis
GATCGACCGTGACAAAGGCGATCTTGAGGCGATCGGACGGTTCGTCCAGCGCCGCATAGACTCGCTTCAGTTCGGCGAAGGTCGTCGGACAGAAGTCGGGGCAGGCGCGATAGCCGAAATAGATCAGGATGACCTCGCCGCGGTGTTCGCTGAGCGTGAACGGCCCGCCTGTAGTCGAGGCACGTCGAACGTCGGAGAGCGCGCGAAAGGGTGGATCAGAAACAATCTCGCGCAGTTCATCCAGATAGGCCGGCCTTTTCGACCGATTCTGCGCGCCGACTGCGTTCTCCTGCACCCGGCCAGCGCCAACATCACGGCGGCCAAGAGGGCCGCCCAACAGCCTATACTTTGTGCGCACCTGAAAGCCATCATCGCATTCCGCCTAAGCCTCTATCACGATCCGAACCTGTTGTCCCTGGTGAATGCTGCACGCACCTTCGAACACGGCAGGCCGGGTGAACTCCTGTCGTATCGTTTCGCCGGCGCGCACGAAGAAGGGCCCTATCGAATGATCGGCTGTATCCTCGTTCACGATCACCAGGGAATTATGCTCGCTTAAGCGTAGGTGAATTTCCTCCGGAACAAGACCCGGATCCTGTCCGGCCTCGATCTGCGCCCCTGTACCTGCCGGGATTACGATGCGCAGCGCGTTTGCCGAACCGTCCGCGGCCTCCGTGGCTTCGGCGGTGGCACTGCCGTTGATGATGCTGTCTGCCGAGACGGCGTTGACGAAGAACTCGAACTTTCCTGGGCCACACCGCGATTATCCGGCAGAGTTGCCGTTACATCGACAATCCAGCCTCCGCCCATCGACCAGCCGAAGGGCACGCCGTACACGCCCGCCTGGCTTTGCGCCGTCTCGCCCAGAACCGGAGTCATGCCGGCATGATCCATGTCGCCTCGGGCACGAACCGTAGCGCCGTCGATAGGCGCACCATCCACGCCGGTCAGGTAATTCCGCAGCGTTGCTTCGCCCACTGCGGGCGGGTCCGGTTCAACCTGGACGGCGACGGTCACGTCACTCGCCACTGCCCCAATCTCGGCGCTGCCCCGGCATGCGGCCATCAGCAGCGCGAGGCTCAGGACAAAAAACGTACATAACCGCATCATGACCTCCAACTCGCGACGATGTCGGTCAGTCGCCCGCCTGCGCCGCCAACGTGCGGATATAGGCGACCACCGCCTCAATATCTTCAGTTGTCATCGCTGGATTGCCGCCCTTGCCTGGCATGTCGATGCCAGTCGTGTTGAGCGGGTCCCAAATCGGGCGACCGGTGGTGATGAACTGCACCAGGTCCGCATCGCCAGCCCGGCGACGAATTCGCTCGCCACCAGGTCTTTGCCCAGACCGGGAAGACCGCGCGCATCCGCGCCGTGGCAGGCCGCGCATAGCGCGAACTGCGTCTGTCCATGGGCAACCAGCGCTGGATCGTAGGCCGCGCTGCTGGCTTCCGCCGGCGAGGACTCAGTTTCAGTCGCTGTCTCCCCGCCGTTCTGGGCTGCCAGCGTGCGGATGTAGGCAACGACCGCCTCGATGTCCTCGGTCGTCATTGCCGGGTTGCCACCCTTGCCGGGCATGTCGATGCCAGTCGTGTTGAGCGGGTCCCAAATCGGGCGACCGGTGGTGATGAACTGCACCAGGTCCGCATCGCTCAGCCCGGCAACGAATTCGCTCGCCACCAGGTCTTTGCCCAGACTGGGAAGACCGCGCGCATCCGCGCCGTGACAGGCCGCGCATAACGCGAACTGCGTCTGCCCCTCCGCGACGAGAACCGGATCATAACTGGCCTGGGAGGTCTCGCCGGATCCAGCTTCACTTTCCGTTGCTTCCGGCGCGTCGGTTGGAGCAACCGTTGGAGGCGTCGTAGGTGCTGCTGTCGGCGGAGGCGCGGTCGTCGGCCCTAGGGTTGGTGCGGCGGTCGTCTGGGAGGTTGGCTCCGCAGTCGGTTGTGTGGTCGGCTCCGTGGTCGGCTCAACAGCTACGGCGACACCTGGATTTTCGTCGGACGCGCGCCGGTGGCGGGCACGCCGATCATCACGACACCCAGGATGATGAAGAAGCTCATGAACAGGATAGCAGCCGCCAGATTTGGATTGAGCGGGCTGCCCCCGCGATCAGAATGCTGTGACATGTATTTCTCCTGTCGTTTTGAAACATGCAGCGCGATCAGGCGTGCGCGCTGCTTCTGACGATGAATCTTTCTTGACGGGTAAACAGAGCGATCGCCGCCAACAGTGGGACACTGATCCAGAGAATCAGCCCGCCGAGCAGCAGCGGCATGAGCAGCCCTCCGAATTGTTCGGAGGCGGACAAACCGGCTGGTCCCAGGACCTCCAGGTTGGCCTGGAGGATCAGGATCGAAGCAATTTTGAACATCTGCAGCGGGTGCACGACGACGATAGTGAAAACGGCTTCAATCGGTAGCTGCATGGAAATCGCAGTGCCCATAATGCCCAGGTCGCCGATGAAGACGAGCAGCAACCAGAGAAACAGCGCGCCGCCCAGCGCGGTCGCTGTTTTCTTTGCGGTCGTGGAGATCAGGAATCCCAGACTGAGCATCGCCAGCGCCAGCAGATAGGCAAACGCCACGGTCAGCAGATACTCGCCGGCGTTCTGGATGCTGCCTTGCAGCGCCAGCACCACCCCGGCGGCGCCAAAGCCCAGCGTCAGGGTGGCCAGCAGCGCCCCTGCCAATCCCAGATACTTGCCCAGCAACACTTCAGCGCGGCTGACGGGCTGCGTCAGCAGATAGAGCAGCGCGCCAGTCTCGCGGTCGCCGGCCAGATTCGCTGAACCGAGCGTAAGCCCGATCAGCGGCACGAACAGCAGCACCAGGTTGATCAGGCTGGCCGCGGTACGGCTGTAGCTCAAGGCCCGCAGTTGCGATCCGCCGGGCTGGGTGATTGCGGAGAGCGCCAGCGCGAGACCGGCAAAAGCGATGGTGAAGACGATGAACCAGCGATTGCGCAATGCGTCGCGCAGTTCCTTGAAGGTGATCGCCCCGACACTGCTCAGGTCAATCATGTTTCACCTCCTGATGGGCCAGCTCACCCTCGATCAGGTCGAAGTCTTCGACTGGGATGTTCGCCATTTCTAGCGAGCGCAGCGGCGCGATCTTTCCGCCCAGGTTCACCTGAACATACACGCTTCGCCCATTCGGCATATACGTAAATCCCTGCTCGTCGAGGTGTCTGATCGTCGACTCTTTGTGCTGGGCGGCGACCCAGATACGCAGCCAGCGATGCAGTCCCAGGCGGGTCGCCAGTTCGGGCGGCGCACATTCCAGCAGCAGCCGACCTTCAGATAGCACCAGTACCCGGCTGCCAAGCGCGATCACTTCGTCCAGGCGGTGCGACGAGAAAATGACCGTTTTGCCAGCCTGGTTGAGCATCTGCACCATCTGGATAAAGTCGCGCTGCGCCTGCACGTCGAGATTGGCAGTTGGTTCGTCGAGGATGAGGATGGGCGGATCGGCGAGCAGCGCCGCTGCCAGCGCCAGGCGCTGTTTCATCCCGCCGGAGAGCATGCTGACTCGCTTGTGCTGGTGCGGGGTCAGCTGCACCTGCGCCAGCACTGCGCTCACCCGCTCCGCGCCAGCTTTCTTCAGCCGGGCGTAGAAGTGCAGCGTCTCCAGCACCGGCATATCGTAAAAGATGGTTTCCTGCGGCACGTAGCCGATGATCCCACGCGCCGCCTTACTGTTTTGCGCGACGTCGATACCGTTGACGATCAGTTCGCCTTCGAAGCCCTGTACGCCCAGCAGACAGCGCAGCGTGGTAGTCTTGCCTGCGCCATTTGCGCCCCAGAGCGCCACTGCTTCACCTGCCGCGATGGTGAAGGAGAGGTCATTCAGCGCGGTAGTCTTGCCATAACGCTTACTGAGATTTCTCGCTGTGATCATGTTCTCTCTCACCCTAAGTGCTGCCCTGATGGGCAGGCACAGATTGCTGACCAATGTGCTGCCGGCGGGCCGTACTTCTCAGGGCGATTGCACAGATCGCCGATCCCAGGCCAAACAGCGCCAGCGCGACGACGGCAAGAGGGAAAGAGATCCCGGACGAGCTATCGCTCATCCCGGCCGGCAGGTTGAACGCCATCAGGGGTGTGTCGGCGAACGCCTTCGGGGCCGGGCGCAGCGACGGAAAGGCTGAGGCGGCGAAATCGACCGCCTGGCTGGCAGGGCTGAAAGCGAACAACCGGAGAACTGGTTCGTTGTCGGTCAGGCTCTCGAACAGCTTTTCAGAGCGGAACGGCATGTCGCCAATGCCGTCGCCGTCACGATCATAGCCAACGTAGTTGCTCCAGTAGTTGCCAACCCCTTCATGACTCCAGGCATTGCCCAGCAGGTTGCCCCGCCCCTGAACGGCGATCTGCTGGTAATTTTCGAGAAACGTATTGCGCTGGAAGATGTTGCGCTGGACGGACGGCAGGCCTGTCAGCCCGATATCGTTGTAAGCGATGAAGTTGTCGGTATAGGTATTGAAAACATCGTAGAGAGACGGGGAGTTATCCAGATAGATGGCAGAAACGTTGCCTACGAACAGGTTACGCCTCACCTGAGCGCCATCCATGTCCTTGAACGCGATGCCGTAACCGCTCGCTCCCCGGTTGTCGATGAACCGGTTACCGGTCATCACCAGGCCAGCCGCGTACATCATGTATGCGCCAACCGCGTTATGTTCCACAATGTTGTCTTCCACGACCGCATTCTTGTTGTACATGAAGTGCAGGCCGTAGCGGTTGTGGTGAATATGGTTATGCCGGATCGTGATGTTGTCGGCATACCAGATCAGCGTATCTCGCCCGCTGGTGATCTCGTTGCCGATGAGCTGAACGTCATTGCTGTACCATACCCGAATACCGTCGCCGCGCATGCTCTCTTCGAGGGGTTTGCCGTGGATGACGTTGTTTTCGGCGATGCCGCCGGGTGCGGCGGCGAAGTAGATACCGAACATCACGTCTTCTAGTAAGTTATCCCGGACTGTGACCTCTGCTGCCTGAATGACGATCCCGGTATCTTCATGAGGGAGGCTCTGCCCGCTGTTACGCAGGGTAAAGCCGCTGAAGACGACCTGCGGCGCGGTGATCAAGACCAGACTACCTTGTCCGCCGCCGTCAATAACCGGTTGATTGACGCCGATCAACGACACGCTCTTGTCCACGGTTAGCGGCGCCGGGTAAATCCCTCCGCGGACCTCGATGACATCCCCGGCGTTCGCGGCCGCCAGCGCCGCCTCAATAGTGGGAAAGGCGCCATCCTGGCCAACGGTCAATGTATTCAGTGCATCAACAGGGGAGGATAGTCCGACTAGCATCCAGAGGACTAAAAGCGCGGTTCCCAGCACAGCGCGGAAGGTCTTGAGCAGCGGCGCGTTCATCGCAGGTTAGCCCCTTGCCTTCATCACACGGCTGCCCAGGCGCACCAGGACGCCGACCAGGATCAGAACGGTACCGGCGAAGATGATGTACCAGCCCGTATCGACGTTGGCCACGGTTTTGAACTGACCGATAACGCCTTCACCGAGGATCGGCGGGGTGAAAGGGGCAATAGAACTGGAGAGCGGCGCGTACGGGTCGAGGTTCTGCCCGTAGAAGGTCATCCAGAATGCCAGATCCGCCAGGAAGATGATCGGAAACAACAGTGCAGGCAGCGCCAATACCCACGTCCAGCGCCGCTGCCAGAACGCTGCGACGACCAACATGACGGCCATTAGAACGACCGCCGGTATGGCGATGGACCGCTCCAGCTTGGCGGCTTCGTACAGCGATTTCATGCCGATGTAGTGATTCAGCCCATCGATCTCGGCGACTTCATCGAGCCGGGGGTCTTCATCGCCGGTCATGTTGTTGACGAAGACGCGCAGTTGCAGTCCGCCCGGATACTGTGGCGCTTGCAGCACCAGGCCCCAGTATGGCTGGCTGATAGAGACGAGCATCAGGATGGCAGCGAGAATGAAGAACGCCGTGGGCAACCAGTACAGCCGCCGCGCCAGCCCTGTTGATTGAGTGAAGTTAACGGATTTGGATTCCGCCGAGGGGATTGCGTTGACAGTCATACCTGACCTCTTTTCGTCGTTAGGGTGGGCAGCAGGAGCGAACGCCCCTGCTGCCCTGGCTGCCCCTGAAGCTACTCAGGACTGACCAACATGTACCCCATCATTTCAAGGTGAAGCGCGGAACAGAATTCCGTGCAGTAGAAGCTGAACACGCCGGCGCGGGTGGCGTCGAATTCGAACGTGATGGACTCACCCGGCTCGATGCTTAGGTTGATGTTGTAGAAGGGGATGGCGAAGCCGTGCGTGGCGTCACGCGCCCGTTCGACATTGGTGATCGTCCAGGTAACATGATCGCCGGCCTGAATCTCGACGTGTTCAGGCGTCATGTGGCTGCGAACAGCGGTCATCCGAATGTTGACGTTGTTGCCATCACGGGTGATCCCCTCCGTCCCCTGAGTGACGGCGTTCGGATCGACCGACTGCGTCACCGGATCCCAACCTACTTCCGGGTAGACCTCCCAGGCGTGGAGCTTGTCCGCCCGGATTATCTGTGCGTAGTGCGGCTCCGCACCGGTGATCGGCATGTCATAGAGGATCTGAGTCTGGTCGCCCGGCTGCGAAATGTCGATCAGTTGCAGGTTCTGCGGCAGCAGCGGGCCAGTGCTCAGGAAACGGTCCACCGACCATTTGTTGAGCGCGACCAGGAAGCGGCCATCAGGCGTAGTGGTGTCGCCTTCAGCAGCCGCCAGATGCCCGACGTTGTACTGAACGGGCGTCTTGTTGATCAGCGTCCAGCCATCCTGTGGGCGATAGCCCTCCGCGCCGATGCTCCAACGAGCGACCGCGCTGTCCAGGAAGAGGCTGGTGTAAGCATAGCCCTGGTCATCATAGACGGTGTGCAACGGGCCAAGACCAAGTTCGACCTGGGCTTCCAGGACATTTTCCAGCGGCAGTACGGGCACGCCGAACACGTCCGTCTCGGTCGGGCCGGCAGCGATGGCATCCTGGATTTTCTGGAAGCTGTAGACCGAGACATGCGGGTCGAGCTTGCCGCCGACGACGATGAAGTCGCCATGAGGCGTTACGTCTGCACCATGCGGGCTGCGGGGTTCCGGTGCCAGGAAGAGCAGGTTGTTCTCGACTGCGGTCTCCAGCGGAATAATCTGGAAGCCGTTCACGTCCACCGAACCGCCAGCCTGGAAAACCGCTTCAGCCGCTTCCAGGTTGATGATGTGCAAATAATCGACCGCGCCGCGGCTGACACCGGCTTCAAACGGCGGGTTGCCGCTCTCGATGCCGCCTGTCGCCATTTCGGCGTTGAACGAATTGCAGAATACCCAACCGGCGGACACCGATTTGCCGGAATCGCACAGATCCTGCCAATAGGGCGGCAGTTCCATCCCAAAGGACTTGCTCATGTCGATCCGGCCGGTCGCGCTGTCGAACTTCCAGAAGGTGATCATGCCACTGTAAGAGTTCTGGTAGTCGGCGATCGGGGCGTATTCCCCGCCGAGCGGCAACCCGTACTGGCCGCCTTCGACGATGTACTCCGTATTCGGCGTGACAAAGGTGCCGCCGTGGTCGTTCAGGAAGGCGGGGTTGTGGACGATCTGCTTCGTCTCGAAGTCGCGCAGATCGATGACCGCGACACGACCATTGGCCTTGTCGCCGATGAACAGCCAGTTTCCATCGTACTCGCCGTTGGTTTCACTCAGCGCCGGGTGGTGCGTATCGCCCCACATGATTTCCTGTCCATCGATGAAACCCTGTTCCAGAATCTCATTGCCGGCGCCATAGCCATAGCCCTGCCACGATTCCGGGGTGAAGACCGAAATCAGGCGCAGCAGACGCATTGAGGGCATGCCGATTGCCAGAACCTGCCCACCCTGCCCGGCAGAGGCGAACATGACGTACTCGTCCATCATGCCGCTGGGCGTGTAGGTCATCGCCGCCGCGCGCATGTCCGCTTCGGTCAGGCCGCGCTGTTCGGCAATGGCCTGCCAGGAACTGGCATCACCCTGAGCCACCGTGCTGCTTCTGGGTGCGACACCAACGACCAGTGCGATGACGACGACCAGAGCGGTCCCGACGAGCAGAATATTCGAAAGTATTCGCTGTCTTGCCATGGGTTCTTCCGTCTCCTCTCAAAGACAATCTCATGAACACTTCGCCTACCGCAGGAAGCGGTATCGAACTGTATTCATGGTGAAACGGAATGAAGATCTACGATGTGACCCAAGTCACATGTGGTGATGGGGAACGAGGTGTCTAGCGAGTCTCTTGCTGAGCGATCTCGCGGAGGGTATCGAGGTCGCGAATCCATATCGATCGGCGGGAAAGACGCAGCAATCCATCTTCCTCAAAGCGTCTGAAGGTGCGATAGACAACTTCCCGCGCTGTGCCGACCATATCTGCGAATTCCTGCTGGCTGAGCAGGCGGTCAACGATCACGCCGCCCTCCTCTGGCAACCCTTCGGCCTCCGCGCGAGCCAGCAGGACAATGGCCAAACGTGAAGTCACATCCCGGAAGGCGAGATCGTGCACCAGGGTCACAAACTGCTTCAGTCGGTCCGTGAGCAGGCGCAAGAACGCTTCCTGAAAATCCGGGTGCTCGTCCATCAGCGATTGCAGGATGTCGGGTGAGAAACAGACGGCTGACGTGGGCAGGAGCGTGGTTGCCGTGTAAGGGCTGGCCGTTCCCGTCGGCAACGACTCGGCGCCGAGACAATCGCCGGGGACTGGCAGAGCGAGGATCTGGCAGTTCTCCTTTGATTGCCGATAGAGTTTGACGCGACCGGACTGCAAAATGAACAGCGGCGCGGGGGGATCGCCCTGGTGGTACAGGTCAACTCGCTCGGGAAAGTCCGCAAGCACGGCTTTCTCGCCAACACTGCGCCGCGTTCGCGGACTGAGTGCCGCAAAAACCCTATTCCTACTGAGCATTTCTGCGCTGACCATCATGGCCAATCACCGAGTCGTTTCGCCATGATCACAGAGTAGGGGAAGATTCGTGACGTCGATGTGACCTAAATCACGTCATGCCGGTTTCTGACGACCTTCGCAGTGGCAGGGGGGCAGCAGAGCATCTGCGTTTAGAATGACGATCTTGCCCGTTTCAACGCGGACAATGCCTGCTCTCTCTAACATGTTTAGGTGCCGAGACACCACCTCGCGTACTGTCCCAGAGAGCGCAGCCAGCTTCTCTTGCGTGAGCTGTACCACTGCCTCAGTCGAATCACGATCGGCATAGGTGAGCAGGCAGTCGTTGATTCGGTCCGGGACCGTCCACGATCCCAGCGCCTCGCTCACGCGGGCGAGATGCTCCAATCGCTGGCTGTAGATATGCAGAAGCGCTTTAACCAGGTGCGGGTCGCGATCCTTTAGTTTCTGAACGGCTGTTTCGGGCATGACAAACAACGTCACCGCGTCCATCGCTTCGGCGGTCGCCGGGTTCTTCTTCATATCGAAGAGCGGGCAGCTTCCAAAGCACTTACCCCGGTTCATGAGGCACAACCCCTGGATGCGACCGTTCAACGACTGCTTGATGATCTTGACGCGCCCTTCGACGACAAACCACAACGAGCCGGCGTGTTCGCCTTCCATGAAAATGATCTGGCCGGCCCCATACTGCCGACGGACCATGAGCTGGGCAAGGCTTGTCAACTGCTCAAGCGGCATGTCCCGAAAGGCAGGCATGTCCCGAAGGTCGGCAGTTCCTATAGGTCCAGGATCTTCCATCAGCTGTGTCTGCAAGTCATGGTCGTCTACAGACAGTATAGCGCAGGCGCACCGTGACGTGAAGCAAGACACTTCTGGCAGGCAGCACCACAGAGTATCGATCTCCGATGCACTCAGATGAGTACTGGCAATTCAAAAACGTTCCATAGTCCCGACTGGAAGGCTGGAGCCACCACGCCGCAGTGCCTGCACCCTGAAAACGTCTGGTAGAAGAACCGGAGACCTGAATATCGCCGCGATTGGAGTGCGTCCATAAAAGGACGTATATGGGGTAAGTGCCACTCGTTCAGCTCATATTCAGCGTACGCAATGTAAAGGTTGGCAGGCAGACGCGTATGCCGCGCGGCATAGTCGCGTTCGCACCTTTCGATATAGCCATCGCCCATCGGAAGATCCGGGCTGACCACCACAAAACGCCTGAACAGTTCCCCGCCCATAAACAACGCATACAATGCAAACGTCCCGCCCCACGAGTGACCCATGAGCGTTCTATCGCGCTGATCGGTTCGATACATCTCGTCGATCGTGGGGATAAGCTCATCCTCGATGAAGCGCATAAACCCCGCACCTCCGCCAGACTCCACGCGATCGAGCCCTGGGAAAAACTCCTGGATCGCCTGCTCTGATGAAGGGTCCTGGATAGGCAGCAGATCTCGAGTGCGCAAGCGTATCACCTGATTATTGATGTCTCTCACGGAGCCACGTACTGGATAACCAATCCCGACGATTAGAGCATCGGGCAGCTCATCACAGAAGGGCACCCGGGTGTTCATCATGCGCACCAGCTCGGTGACCAATCCAAAGTACCAGTCGGCATCGAGCAGATAGATTACAGGGTAGGTATGATCAGGTTGGTCGTGAACGTGGGGGCAGCGCAATAGAGATGCGATATTCCTGACCCACCGCAACAGATTGAAGCAAATGTACTTCCGTATCAGGGATCGTGACCAGGGGAGGCGTGGTCATTCGCCTTATCCTTTCAGGGTGATCTCACAGCCGAAGGCGCTGGCGCACTAGCAGCGCCTTCGGAGCCACCAGGTATCTCGTTTGAATTTCGGACGGGATGTCTCGCCGCTTGCTACGTCCAGCCTGCGGATTGAGTTGGATAACCCGCATCAATCCATGCCTGGACGCCGCCTTCCAGAATCGAGACATTCGTGAAGCCCATGTCGTGCAGCAGCTTGGCGCCGATGGCCCCCAATGGGCCGAGAATGCAGGTGACAATGACTGGACGCGAACGATCGGCCAGCGCCGGATCGCGCCAGTCCTCGGGAACCTCTTTATCCGCTTTGTAGGTCAGGCTGCCATAGGAGATATTCAGGGCGCCAGGAATAGTGCCGGTCATCGCAACGTCTGCCGCATCACGGACATCAATCACGAGAATGTTGGGGTTCTCCTGAAGCCGCCGGTATGCCTCAGCCGGACTGATAGCTGGAACCTCTGCCAAGGCATCTGCTGCCATCTGACCAAACGTTTTTGCCATGATTCAATCTCCTTCGGCCATTTAAGTGATAGCGGATACAGCGAGTTTTCCCGATGCAACGCTAGTGGTTGTCTGGGTGTGGGATCCTCCTTTCTTCGCCTCATCCATCCAACGAGGCGACGGTGGGCTGTGTGGGGGAGCATCAGCCGCTGCATGACGGTCCCTGAATGAGGAGACATTGGTGATCGCCTTGAAGAAACGGGTAGCTGGTGCAGTCTGGGAGGCCCGGTTCGCCGCACAGCGCACGGCCGGACTCGATGTTTGCCTGCACCAGGTCGAACTGATCGTTTTCCATGGCAGGTGTGATGGTAACTGGCCGGGGAAGGAGACTGAGAGGCAGAGCCTGCATGAATGGCGCTCCGACACGTATACGGGACGTGGCCATCCCGGGAGCGCGAGATGGCTGGAGGTCTTCGTCGAGGGCGACACGCACCCATGTCCCAGCCAGCACGGGCTGGGAACCCTGGTCGGTCGCGACGTTCGCAGCCCCTTCAAGCGTGCTGACGGTCATTCCGCCAGTGACGTTCGCCTGAAAGAAAACTGTAGAACCCATTTCGACATCGACGCCATTGATATTGAAGATGACCGATCCAGCGCCTTCAGGAGTCTGCACGACCAGCTGCCGCTCTGAGGGGCACCTTCGCAGGGCGCGTCGCCAATTCCCGTGCGCAGACGAAACGCTTGCATGGAATGCGGACCTGTTTCGGAAGTGCTGGTCACTGGTACAGCATTGCGAATCTCAACATCCCCGAACAGCAGGAAGGTTACATTCTCTCCCGGCAGCGCGTCCGGTAGGTTGGCCTGGAGCTTCATCAATGCGACGCCCCAGTCGCCCATGGTGATATTCATAGAGCTAAGGCGCAGGGCATCCAGCGAAGCTACGTTGACGAGGTCTCCGGGCCGATCGAAGACATACGCTCTGGCATCGTCACGCCTATCAGCGGCGAGGGCGACATGCCCATAGCCGGCCTGATTGCGACCGGTCGCCGCGCAAGAAGAGTCTGCCGCGGCGAGCGCTTCTTCTACGATTCTTGGACAGTCGTTCGTGGTTTGCAGACGCGCGAAAGCAGGCACGACGAGGAGTCCGGAGAGGAGGAGCACGAGCCTGACGCTTTTCCGGAGTTTCGGCACGATACCACATCCATTCGTTGAGTGGAATGCGTGTGTGAAAATGCATGAAGCCAAGGAACCAGAGCATCGACCTGCTTCCTATTCATTAGAGATCAACCACTTGTGCCATGCCGTCTGTGATCAAAGTCACATCCGAACTTGGATGAACAGTACGCCTGAGATTGGACAACGAAAAGCGTCGTCGTATGGCGAACGCCATCGAATATTGACAACACTAATCCAGAGGAAGTCAGGCAAATTGCTGCTCGTCTGCCTGCTGACTTTCTCTTTTTTGCAGTCGAACCGGATGACAGGGAAGCAATTCCGCGCTGGGTAGAAATGCTCGGCGCAAGCGATGTCTACATCTATGAGGCGCATCGCCCGTGGCGAGACCTGTTTCACCTGCCCTATATCGACATTGACGAATATGCCCGACATCTATCAGAACGCTTCCATGACAGGACGTTTAGCGGGTTGACGAGGGTAGGTCAGGCGACGATACCTGAGAGGTATAAGGGCGTACCTTAGGGTGAGGTCAATCCATATCGCCCTGTGACTTAGCTCAGACGTTAGAAAAGACCAGAGCAACGATGTTTGGAGGGATTGTACAGGCGTATGGCATCAAGCTGGACCGAACGACACTCCTCACACACGCCATGGGCAACCGTTTGTCGCACTGCTGGAATCGGCCGGCGCTAGTGAGCGTTGCCGCACGCCTGTCAACCACGACGCAGAAGGGGGAACCGTCCAGCAGCCGTGAGGCAGGCGGGGGGTTCGGTCGTCCCGTTTTGCCTCGCAAAATGGGACGAGCCGCGCCAGCGGCGACCGTACCGGCCGCCGGTGCTGGACGGTGGGTGCCCTCGCGTCGTACGCTCGGTCAGGGCGGCAGCGAGATGGATTCTGGCCAGTGTCACACTGTCACAGCCGTCACAGCAGGCAAAACACGCTTTTCAGCAGTCGGAGATTACGCCCGTGATCATCTGTGTCTTCGCTGAAGATGAGGGTTTCGGAACGGAGCTGGCTGCCGGTGTCCAGTTTCGTGAACTTCCGTGGCTGAATGGGCTGGAAGAGCAGTGTCTCCATTGTCTCCACCGTCTCCACCTCAGAATAGCGCAACGGTTGTGAGTATCGGTATGCCCATGTATTTTTGTGTTGGAATCGGCGCATGATTGGTTTCAACCTGTGCCGGTGGAGACAGTGGAGACACCATTCCAGCGGATTGTGCTTCTGTCTCCACGATCTCCACTGTTCCCACAGTGAAGCTGATACTTACGGCGTCTGCTGATTCACCCGTCTCCACTGCCACCGCTGTCTCCACCCAGGCAATCTGATTTCAGCCGCCAGACGCGCACCCGGTCGCCATGGATGCGAATCTGCACGCTGTGATGGCTGTCGCGCCCGCCGGAGACGAGGATGCCCTCCTCCTTCAGCTGCCCACCGATGGCGCTGGGGGTGAAGTGCAGCGTCTGCGCCTTGGTGACCAGGCTGAGGGCGACGTTGGGGAGCAGGTAGATGTAGCGCTCGTCGCGGTAGCCGACGATAGGCGCTTCGCGCAGCGCGCCGCGCGGCTCATGCCCCAGCGGCTCGATGCGGCAGATGCCGCCGGCCAGCAGCTGCCCCAGCAGGTCGAGGAACACCTGCCCCGCCCGCTCGCCCTGGACCGCCTTCGCCGTCTCGACGAGGCGGTCCTGCCAGAGCGGTAGCGGTCTCGGCGTCGCGCTCCTCCAGGAAGGCTCGCAGCAGCCGGAAAACCGTCACCAGCACCGCCCAGTTGGCCGATCACCCGGCCGGTGTTCGCCTGCCGGGCGAGCTGCGCCGACAGCTTGGGGTCGCGGTAACCCTGAACGCTGACCTCGTACTCCCGCGTCAGCCGCTCGTGCAGCGTGCCGGCGTCGGCCTGGGCCGCGATCCAGCGGGCGAAGTGGGCGGTGAAGCCGGGCAGCGCCTTCCGCATCGCGTCCGCTTCCGCCAGGCTTCTGCCCGCCGGGTCGCGCTTCTCCCACGGCGGGATTTCCAGCACCAGCATACGCGACAGGATTGACGCTTCGCCCTCGATGGTCGTCTCGCCGGTACTCAGCAGCAGTCCGCGGCACGGGCGCTCCTGGCGCAGCTTCGCTTCCGCGTCAGGCGCCCGCGTCCCATGCCGCGCGAGTAGCTCTGCAGGAAACGGGTGAAGGTCCGATCGTCGGCATAGACGCTCTTGTAGTCGTCGACCCCGGGAAGAAGCGCTGCACGAGCGGCAGCAGGGCGAAGGCGAGCAGCGCGGCGGCGTACTCCGTGGGGAAAACAGCTGCTGCCGCCAGCAGCGCCTTGAGCGACTCTTCCCAGGGCGCTTCGGTCAGGGCGTAGTCGCGCAGCCGTGCCTCCAGCTCCACCTCGGGCGGATCGGACAGCGTGCCGTCGGCGCTGGCGGCACAGCCGGGCGTGAGGTAGGTCCGGCGTCCGGCGATCTGCGCCCAGCCGAGGAGGCGGTAGGTGCTGCGGCGGCGGATCGCCGGAGAGAGCGAGCAAGGCGGGGCGAGATGACGCTGCATGCCGGCGCAGGCAGTGAAGGTCTCACCGCCGTGGCGGGCGATGGCGCGGGGCAGGGCGTTGGGGTCGCCAAACAGCTCGCTGGGCAGCGTCAGGCTGGACGTTTCTCCGTCGCAGCGCAGCGCCAGGCGGGTGAGGTGCTCGACCTGCCCGTCGTCGTCGATGCAGGACCCGCTCGACCACCTGCCCTGACCAGCGGGCGATGCGCTGGCGCGAGACGCCGCGGTCGGTGACGCGCTCGAAGACCATATCACCCTCCAGCAGGACGTAGCGTTCACGCTCCTCGACCTCCGGCCTGGTCTGACGGTCGTGCGACTTGCGCGCCTGGCGGTACATGCGGTCGAGGTCGGCGGTCTTCAGGCCGTCGCTGCAAAGCGCCTTGAGCTGGCCCCGCACCTCCGCCCACTCGATGGCGTTGAGCGGCGCCCAGGCGGCGACGGCCGCGGCGATTTGGCGGCTCGGCAAGGGCCTCGGCTGCTCGGTCGATGCTGCTGCAGCAGGCGATCGACGGCTGCGTGGGCGTCCGCCGCCGGATCGGGCAGCGGTCGCGCGGCGGGGCGGCTGTAAGCGCTGCGAATGGTGGCCAGCGCTTCGGCTTCGGTGCAGCCGTCGGCGACATGGCGCGGGACCAGCTCCCTCTCGGCGTCGGTCTGGCTGTAACCAGCATCGCGGAACTGGCAGGCCGCCGCCAACAGCTCGGCGTTGCGGCTGCCCGGCGCAGCACCGCGCGCCAGATAGGCCTGCGTCCGCTCCGGCAGCCGGTGCTCACTGTCGCCATTCTCATTTGCCAATGGCATCATCAGCGGCGCCTGCCGCTCAAGCTGCCGTTCCAGCCAGGCGAAGGCGTCATAGGGCGCGCGCTGCTCCGGATGCAGCTCCAGGAAGTGCACCACCGCTCCGCCGCGCTCCGGCTTGGTGTTGATGCTGCCCGGCAGGCGCATCATCGAGGCGACGGACTTGGCGTAGCCGGGGGTCACCGCCCAGCGTCTCGAACAGCCCGCGCAGAATGCCGGCGGCGCGGTTGCGGGCAGCGTCGTCCGGCAGGAGCGCCGGCTCGGTCAGGAACCAGTAGGCGTGCAGTCCGCCGCCGCTGTCCAGGATCGCCGTGGGCGGCGGGTCAAAGCTTCGCAGGCGGCTCAGTCCGGCTTCCCGCCGCGCCGGGTCGTCATCACAGTCGATGTCCAGCCAGAGCGCCGGCAGGAGCGCCACCGCCTCGGCGCGACCGTGCTGGGTGCGCCGGAGACACGGCGCGAAGTGGACACCGTAGCCCTGGCCGTTGAGGTCGTCGGCGCCCCGAAAGCCGGCGGCGAGCGCGCGCTTGTCGCCGATCCGGTTCCAGAAGGTGCGGACCGCGCCGGTGGTCGGATGCAGACAGCGCAGCTCCAGGTAGAGGTCGTCCGGCGCGCCGGTGTACAGCGCCTGCAGAAACGTCTTGCGGTCGGCGCGTGAACCGGCAGCAGCGGCGTCGGCACTGCTGCCCTGCTTGCTCACGGAGTCGTTTTGTGTCTGCGGTTCCAGGTCTCGCCCCTGCTCCGCCTCGCGGATCCTCTCCAGATCATCAACCCGCCGTTCCCAGTCAAGTCCTACATAGCGCTCCATCTGTGCTTCCATCTGCTGCTCCGTGATGTCGTGCAGCAGCGCGATGTGGTCGATGTGGCGGTTGCGGCTGAAGTACAGCGGCGCGCGCTCCCCCAGCCCCTCGTCGTAGAAGGTGCCGGGCAGTACCACATGCGTGTGCGGATTGTGCCGCCCCGGCTCCTGCTCATCAGTCGTCCCCCGGTGGTGCAGCACGAAGGAGTACTCGACGCCGGTGTCAATGCCGCGGGCGGCGAAGAACGCCTCGGTCGTCTGCACCGTCAGTTCGCGGACGAACGGCTCACGGCGCTCCGGCGCGACCAGGGCGATGAGATCCGGATTGACGTTGTAGACCAGGCTGAACATCAGCACATGCTCACTGCGCAGCGCCTCGCAGCGTGCGGCGATCTCGGTGACCGATCGGCCCATGCCGTGGTCTTCCCAGCGCTCCCGCCCTGGGACGTTGAGCGCCTGCTCATCGTGACTCTCGCGGTAGGTCAGGTAGCGCAGCAGTCCGTTGGCGCGCTTAGACTCCGTCGCGTCCGGCTTCTTGTACTGCACGTTGGCGATGCACATCTGCCTGCGGTCCATCCGTTAGCCTCCCATCCGCCGGCGCATGATCGTCTCGACGAAGGCCGCGAACTGCGCCCGCAGATCCTCGACCTTGGCGTCGAGCGCGTCGATCTTGCCTTCCAGGTCTCGGGCGATGGCTTTGCGCGAGCCGACCAGGTCGGGCTGGTGCTGGAGATAGAAGCCGACCGCCTCGCGGACCAGGTCGGCGCGACTGGTGGGGTCGCCCCGGCGGCCGGAAGCGGAAGTACAGGCGTGTCAGGCGCTCGGGTGCGTCAGCGCCCATCCTGGCACGGACGATGCCGCCGCTGCGTATCTGCTGCACCTCGACCGTCAGCCGGCCAAAGTCGCGCAGCACGACCTCGCCGCCGGGCTGCGCCAGCGCCTCGCGCCAGACCTCGACGCACACTGCCAGCACCTCCTCGACCTGCCGCTGGGTCAGGTCCGGGAAGCGGCGGCGCCACCGCGCGGATCAGCTGCCTGTGGTTCATCCTGCCTCCATTCCGGTGTCAATCTGCATCGGTTCAGTCCTGCGGACACAATACGCACGGGGTGCGCCCCCTGGTCGCGACAGGGCCTCGTCCTGTCGCGACCAGCGGTTCGGCGGGTGCTGCGCACCGCCGAACCGGTGCAGCCGCCGGGAGGCGCTGCACGCAGCCCTCCGGCGGTTGAGGAGCCAGCGATTTAGCTGGCTTGCGGGCTGGGAGAGCAGGGGGGCGCAGCGCGCCGCGTCGTTCGGGCCCGAACGCGCCCCCTGCCTCGAACCGGACCGCCCGCAGCCGGCAGACGGATCGACTGGCCATGACCGATGGCCATGCACTCGCAATGCGTCGGCGCACCACCGCTGATCACCAGTTCGCCTTGCGGACTTTCTCCGCTCGCCGACGCGCTTCAGCCTCATCGGCTTCAGCTGTGGGTGCTCTGGCCTCGTGTGCTGCCACCGGCCCTGTCCCGTTGGCGGCGACGAAGCGCATCACCTGCTCCAGGTAGCGCGGCAGGTCGTTGAGCGCAGCGCGGATCCAGGCGGCGTCTTCGCTCACCTGCATGAACCGGACGGGGTCGAAGGGCTGCGGCACATTGCGCGGCATGACCGGGCGAAAGCCGCCGCGGTTCCGCTCGATGTACTCCCGGAGGACATCCTTCATCACCGCATTGCGGCTGCCGCGCGGGATGTGATTCCACCAGGCGATCAGGTCGGCATCCTCCTGCGGCGTCATCTTGACCGTCGCCGTCACGCGTTTGGTCTTCGCCATCGTTTTCTCCTCTCCTCCGCCTGTCCGAAGCAGTCCGAATCGGGTCCGCACCGGACCGACAGGCGCGCTCACGACGGCCGGCTGATGAACTGGGCGTAGTGCAGATAGCCGCGGGCATTGGCGGTCGGGGCATTGGACATCAGCAGCGTCTGGGGATAGGCCGCTCGGATCGCCTCGAAGACCAGGGCGGCGCCGCCGCCGGAGAGGAAGATGACATCCAGCGTGGTGCCGCGCTGCCACTTCTCGCTCATCAGGTTGAGGGTGGCGCTGCGCAGCGGGGCCAGCGCCTCCTGGACGACCGCTTCGTAGTTGACCGGTCTGCCGTTGGCGTGGAAGATGCCGGTCTGGAGCACCTCCTCGACCAGGCGGAAGGGGATCTTCTGGCGGTAGTCGCGCTCCAGCGCCGCCGCAATCCGCTCCTGGGCGGTGTAGATGCCGCTTTCCACCGACCCGCTCTCGGCGTCGACGTACTCGCCCTGGTCGTCCAGCGCCAGATCGACGGTGTAGGTGCCGATGTCGCAGACGCCGGTGCGGCGGGCGGTGTGCTGGCGGTTGATGTCGCCGGTGTCGGTGAGGGTGGCGGCGTAGATTGTGCCATAGGGCTGAGGCATGACCATGACCTCGCAGATGTTGGCGACGACCTCGGCGGTGTCGGTGGCGACGAGATGCTGCCCGAGCAGAGCGGCCTTCAGGTCCGGCGCGTCGCGCATGTGGTCGACCGGCAGACCGGTGGCGATGCGGAGGTGCAGGACATCGCGGTTCCACGCACCGGCCAGCAGCTTACCGATGGCGACCTTGGCCAGGCGCAGACGGAAGGCGTTGCCCATCGTCGCCTCGTCGGCGGTGCGGCCGCGCAGGCGAAGCAGCTCACCGGGCGGGAGCTGGGAGAGGGCCAGATCGCCGGCGAACCACAGGCCATCGTCGTCACGGATCTGGTCGCCGGGGTGGCGTTGGGCGATCTCGTCCTGCTGGAACTTGATCTCGCGCGCGTGACCGAGCACGGAAGGGAAGGTGAGGACCTGGTCGGTGGTCACGGCTTTGGTGATGCCATAGCCGATGTCCAGGCCGATGGTGAGCACGCCGGCGGGCGAAGCGGGTTTGGCGGCGCTTCTTCTACTCATGACGTCGCTCGTATCCCTGAATATTCGGCAGGCTTGGCTGCTGGGGCGACTCTGGCCTGAGAAATTCCACAAGGGCCTGACGAATCATGGCTCCGGCGCGGCGATAGCGGATCGCCGGGTAGAGCGCCCGGTAGATCGCCGCCTCACGTGGGTCTTCCAGATTGAGAGAGAACTCGACTCGCTTGATCATCATGTTAGTCTCGGCTTGCTATGCGGACACTGAGCTTATGCACCCTTCTGGGAGGATGCGGCTTCCTGAGGCAAGTGTGCGCGCTGGCCATCGGCGATTTCGCAGCCCTGGGTGATGAGCGCTGCGATGAGCGAGAATGTTGGCGAGGAGCGCCTCATGCAGGCCGGCGTACTGCCAGTAGGAGGGTTCACTGCACGATTCCAGCGGAGCGCCGTTGACTTTGGATGTCGAGTGTTTCACAGTCACGCCTCAGAACGATGGTCGTATTGTGGTACGAATTCGAGGCAACAAAACACCGCTCGAGATCCGGTGTTGATGTCGCAACAAAATACGAGAATCGTACCATGATGAGATCGTATGCCGAATTCATACCGGTGTCAAGCAGGATTGGGGCAGAGAATCTCGCAATTTTCCGCGCTTCGGGGCAGGATTAAGCGAGCGGTCGTGACGGAAGGCGGACGGCGTATGTACGAGGGTAAGACGAATCTGGGCACATTCCTTGCGGGGATCATGCGGCGCAAGCAGCTGAACAATGTCACACTGGCCAGCATGGCGGGCGTGTCAGAGGGCGTCATCCGCAACCTGCTCAAGCATGGCATTGAGGCAAGAGCCAAAGACCCGGACCCGCGGACGCTGCGAGCGGTGGCGCATGCGCTGGGCATCGACACGGCGTGGTTGTTCCGGCTGGCAGGCTATCTGTCGCCACTCCCCGATGCCAATTCGGTGCGGGCCGAGTACGTGGCGGATGTGTTTGATGAACTATCGCAGGAGAAGCAGGACGTGGTGATGAGCGTGCTGGAGGCGATGGCAGAGTCGAGAGAGGCCAGGGGCCTGATCCAGGACCTGCAGCGCGGCGCGCCGAGGATTGATTTGACCACGCCGCTAACGTTCCCAGCCATCCTGCGTGAGCTGGCGAATCAGTTGATCGCCCACTACCGGATGAGCGCTCCAGGCGATGTGGAGAAGATTGAGCCGGACGTGGTGGTGTTGGACCATCGCTGGCAGGACCTGCCCGGGAATACCCAGGCGCGGGTGCGGGCGCTCATCCGACACAAGCTGTCGCTGGAGTTTGACCCAACGATGCTCGATGAGGAATGGTGAGGGTGCTGGGGATGCGGAATATTCCGGATCGACACCGGAAAAATGCCAGGCTCCGCAGCGCATGAAATCTGATAGCATCAGAACAACAGCCCGAATCTGAGGAGTCCCCATGAGCGGTGACCGCTATCTCCATCTCGTTCGTCAGGACTGTCCGCTGCCGCCTGGCACGCATGTCGTGGTCTACAGCCGCGACTCAGGTGGAGAGGAGCAGGACCGGTCGGTCGCCCAACAGCTTGAGGCCATCGACGAATACTGCCAGCATCACCACCTGGTCGTGGAGGAGCGCTATGTCGACGAGGCGCGCCTCTCCAGCAATACCGAGCAGCGCGAAGCCCCTGCGCGATGCTCAACGATCTGCACGGGCGCTTTCGCCGCATCAACGACCGCTACAAGCGCGAGAAGCTGGCCCGCGAACACCCTTTCGGTGTGATTTTCTGGAAGTCCAACCGGTTGGGGCGCGATGCCATCGAGGCGACCAATATCAAGTCGGACCTGCGCCTGCGCGGGATCACAGTGGTCGACCTCATCACGGCTGCCACGACGGGGATCATGGCGGTCGATTCGATCATCGAAGCGGTGCAGACGACGCACGACGAGATGATCCTGGAAGACATCTCCACGAGCGCAAAGCGGGGGCTGGCGCAGCTGGTGGGGCTGCGGGACACGGATGAGACATTTCTGTCCCACAACCCGGACTGGCAGCCGACGGGCGGCTATCTGGGCCTGATGCCGGGAGGGGTGCCGACCGGGTTCAAGGGCGAGCGCGTCCAGATTGGCGTGTACGAGCGCAAGAAAGGGCGGCAGAGCGGCGAGCCGCGTATCGTGCAGCGCATCGTGCCCGACCCGGAGACCTGGGAGCGCTGCCGGCAGGCATGGGAGATGCGCACACAGGGTTCGACCATCGGCGAAATCCATCGCACGACGCGGCTGTTCAGGACCATCAACAGCTATGACACCTTCTTCGCCAACCGCATCTACACCGGCGACCTCGTCTATGGTGGCAAGCTGTACGAGAACTTTGTGCCGGCGCTGATCCCAAAAGCCTGGTACGAGGATGTGCAGAAACACCGCGCACAGCGAGCGACGAAGATGCAGGGGAGGGCGCTCAGCTCAGTCGATGAGCCGGGCAGCGTAGGCAGCGCCTATCTGCTGTCGGGGCTGGTGGTGTGCGGGGTGAAAGAGGATGAGGAACACCCGATGCACATCGAGAGCATCCCCGGCAAGAAAGGAAAGCGCGGCAACTACGTGTACTTCATCTGCACCACGCGCAAGAACACCCGCAAGGGCGCCTGTCAGGCGCGGCGGATCAGCATGAGGGCGTTGGAGCGAACGGTGCTGGACCTGCTGGTGGAACACATTCTGACAGCGGACAATCTGCGCCCGCTGGTCAGGGAGATCCGCGACGCACTGATGTCTCAGAGCGGAGAAGCAAACACACGGGTGGCGGCGATTGAGGCGCAGCTGCACGAGGTGCGCAAGGCGATAGACAATGTGATTGATTCGTTGGAGAAGATGGGCTACGCGCCGGAGCTCCAGCGGCGGTACGATGTGCGCCGGCAGGAAGAAGAGACGTTGCTGCACGAATTGGCGAGCCTGAAGGCGGTGCGAGGTAAGCCGGGTCAGACAGCGAAGCTGAATGATGAAGTGGTGGACGAATGGATTGGGCACATCCGGTCGGCGCTGCAAGGGGAGGACAAGCAGGTCGCGCGGCGAGCGCTGCACCAGTTCGTCGCCAAGATCGTGATCAAACAAAAAACGGGGATGCTTTACTACACATTCCCGCTCCCTGATGAGTTGTATATGCCTAGTTTTCGGAACTTGGACCTGAGGGGATTCGAACCCCTGACCTCTACAGTGCGATTGTAGCGCTCTTCCAGCTGAGCTACAGGCCCTGGAAACGAGAGAAATTGTAAAGACTCGCCGGTACAGTGTCAACCCACAACTCGCCTCTGCGCAAGGGGGCGGGATGTCAGGTAGAATCGGGCACTATGATAAACGTCCTGATGCTCAGCCTCGACACTGCCATGGCGACGCACCCTCAGGGGGATTCGCGGAAACGCCACCTTGCTTATGCCGCCCGCGCAGGCAAGGTGACGGTGATCGTCTACACGCCGCGAGGGGTAGGGGACTCGATTCAAGCCTCTGACCATCTGCGCGTGGTTCCAACGAACAGCCGAAGCAAACTGCTGTTTCCGCTGGATGCTGCACGGCTCGCGCTGCGCCAAGCGCAGGACGCGCGAGTCGACGTCATCACCACACAGGATCCGTTTCTGACCGGACTGATCGGCTGGTGGCTGCGCCGCCGGCTCAAGGCACCACTGCTGGTGCAGAACCACAGCTACTTCTTCGACAATCCCGCCTGGCTGCGCGAACGGCCGCTGATGAACCGTGTGCTCCAGCGCATCGGGCAGTTCGTTGTTGGTCAGGCCGACATGTACCGCACTGTGAATCGTAAAGAGCGTGATGCCTACGTCTTGCGGGGCGGGTTTCCGCAGCGTACCATCGCGCTGCCGCTGGCCACGGCATCCGAAGCCTTCGCCGCACTCCCCGATGAGCAGCGATTGGCACAGCTCCGGCAGCGTCTCGACTTGAAGCCGGCCGATCAGGTGGTCCTCTGGGTGGGATTTCCGGTGGGATTCAAGCGCGTTCCGCTGCTCTTCAAGGTGTTCCGACGCGTGGCCGATCAAATGCCGGATGCCCATCTGGTGCTGATTGGCGACATGGCCAAGTCCCCCGACGATCTGCGCGCGTTGGCGCGGGACGAAGGCGTCACGGGAAAAGTCACGATGTACGGCCCGGTTCCCCACGATGAACTACCGCTCTATTACGCGCTGGGCGCGGTCTATGTGCACACCTCGTCCTATGAAGGGGTTCCGCGGGTGCTGTTTGAAGCGTCTGCGGCTGGGTTGGGCATCGTCGCCTTCAATGTAGTGGGTGTGAACGAAGTCATCGAGGATGGCGTCAATGGCTACATGGCGCCCGATCTCGATGTCGAAGGCATGGCGGGGCGGATCGTCCACCTGCTGCGCAACCCGGCGCTGGCCCAGCAGATGGGAGCCGAAGCCCAGCGGCGTGCGCTGGAACGGCACAACTTCGACAAGTACGTGGAGGCTTGGGTCGGCGTTATGGAGCGCACGGTCGAGCTGGGAATGCGTCCGTGAAACGACTGCTGGTCTTCAATCTGGCGGTCGACGTCGATGACCCGATTCTGGGCTTTACGACGGTCTGGATCAACCGGCTGGCGGAGCACTTCTCGCACGTCGACGTCATCACGATGCGATCGGGAAGGCTCGCCGTGGCCGATAATGTCAGGGTCTGGTCGGTGGGCAAGGAGCGAGGCTACAACGAACCCCGTCGGCTGCTTATCTTCTACACGACATTGCTGATGCTGCTGCTGACGCGACGATACGCTGCCTGCTTCGCCCATATGATGCCACTGTTCGCCTTGTTGGCGGCGCCTCTGCTCGTGCTCTTTGGCGTTCCGCAGACTCTCTGGTACACCCACCGTCAGTCACACCGGGTACTGCGATGGGCGACCCGAGTGGTCCGGCGGGCCGTCACCGCTGCGTCGGACAGCTTTCCTGTGGCCACGCCGAAGCTCCGCGTAATCGGCCACGGCATCGATACCGAGGTATTTTCGCCGGGCAGTGCTGCGCTTGCGCATCCGTCCGAGATCGCGCAGGTGGCGCGGCTGATGCCGATTAAGAACCAGCGGACGCTGATCCGCGCGCTGGGACGTCTTCACGACCGAGCGGCACGGGCCGTGTTCGTCGGCGGTGTTCCGCCGGAGCAGTCACGCCGCTATGCCGAGGAGCTTGAGCGATTGGCTCAAGAGGTGGGCGTTGGATCGCGCGTGCAGTTCTGCGGCGACCGGAATCGTGCGGACGTTGTCGCTCAGCTTCGGGGATCTGCTGTGGCCGTGAACCTGAGTCCGCCGGGATTGTTCGACAAGGCGGCGCTGGAAAGTATAGCCTGCGCCGTACCGACCGTCGTTAGCAGCGCGGCCTTCGCTTCGCTGCTGGGAGAACACGACGCGCGGCTCCGCATCGACGACCCTGAGGACGACGCTGCGTTGGCGGATAGACTAGACGCATTGCTGTCCATACAGGTCGAGGAACGCCGGGCGCTCGGCATGCAGCTGCGTGAACGCGTGGTTGCTGCGCACGGCCTTGACGGCCTGATCGAGCGACTGGTTGCGATCCTGCTCAGCGGGGAGATAGGCGCATGACATTCGAGTTTCCCAGGACGCTGGTGATCATCCCGGCCCTGAACGAGCAGGAGAGCATCGCCCACGTGATCGGGCGCATCCACGAGCATGCCCCCTGGGCGGATATTGCCGTCATCAATGACGGCTCGACCGACGAAACCGGAAGAATTGCCGAATCCTGCGGCGCATATGTGCTGCACATGCCGCACAACGTCGGTATTGGCGCGGCCGTGCAGACAGGTTTCCTGTTCGCCGATCGCTATGGTTACGCCGTGACGGTCCAGAACGATGGCGATGGACAGCACGATCCCAGCGAAATTCCGCTGCTAGTGGGGCAACTGATCGAGAGCGGCGCCGACCTGGTGATTGGCTCACGCTACATCGAAGACCGCGGTTACATCACGCCACTGCCCCGACGCGTGGGCATCGTCATTCTGGCAAATGTCATTTCGCGACTGACCAGCCAACGCTTCACCGATCCGACCAGCGGGTTCCGCGCCTCCAGCCGTCGGACCATTCGTCTGTGCGCACGTCTGTACCCGCACGACTACCCGGAGCCGGAAGCGGTCGTACTGCTGCACCGCGCCGGGCTGAAGCTGCGCGAAATCCCGGTGTCCATGAATCCTCGTTACGGCGGGAGATCCTCGATCACACCCCTCAAGTCAGGCGTGTACATGGTGAAGGTTCTGCTGGCGATCTTCATCAGCCTTCTGCGCCGGCCGCCGCGCCCCGACGAGGTCTGAAATGCGCGTGCTGATGATCTCCAAGGCGCTGGTGGCCGGTATCTACCAGCGCAAGCTGGAACGCATCGCCGCACAGGGCGTGGAGCTACTGGCGCTGACTCCGCCAGCCTGGCGAGACGAGCGGGGCGAACAGCCTCTGGAACGCGTCTACACGTCTGGTTACCGACTGGAAACGCTGCCGATCGCCTTCAACGGTAATTTTCATCTGCACTTCTATCCGACGCTGGGGCGCTTGATGCGCGAATTTCGGCCGGATATCGTCCACATCGACGAGGAGCCGTATAACCTGGCGACCTGGGCGGCTTACGCGGAGACCCGGCGCGTGGGAGCGCAGGGTCTCTTTTTCACCTGGCAGAACATCTGTCGCGTGTATCCGATCCCGTTTCGCTGGGGCGAACAGTGGACGATGCGCAACGTCGGGCAGGCGATTGCCGGCACGGACAGTGCGGCCGAGGTGCTGCGCGAGAAGGGCTATGCCGGCAAGATCGCGGTCATCGCCCAGTTTGGTGTTGATCCGGATCTGTTTCACCGCGCAGATTATTCTGCCGACCGGCCGTTCACGATCGGCTGCGTAGCGCGGTTGGTGCCGGAGAAGGGCGTCGACCTGCTTTTCCGTGCCGCCGCGCATCTGGGCAGCGATGTGGCGGTGCGTGTGATTGGCGGGGGACCGGAGCGGCGCGCGCTCGAAGCACTGGCATGCAGCCTGGACCTGGATGGGCGCGTGACCTTCACCGACCAACTTCCCTCGACCGCAATGCCGGAGCAGTTCCGCCAGTTCGACGTTCTGGTGGTGCCGTCGCGCACGACGCCCACATGGAAGGAGCAGTTTGGGCCACGGGCAAGCGTCGAGGCGATGGCCAGCGGCGTGCCGGTCGTCGGATCGGACAGCGGGGCGATTCCCGGTGTAGTGGGGGAGGGCGGTCTGATCGTCCCGGAGGGCGACGTAGAGGCTCTAGTCGCGGCACTGCGTCAGCTTCACGACGATTCTGCGTTTCGGGCCGAGATCGGGCGGCGGGGGCGTGCCCGCGCGCTGGCGCATTACACGCATGACCAGGTGGCTCGCGCAACGGTAGCGGTATATCAGCAGATGCTCGGTTGAGGGACAATCGGATCGCACTGAGCTATAATCGAGCGTCATAGAAAATTGGGTTGTGAGGACTTGAAGGGTACGCTCATGTCTGAGATTGTCATTGTCGATGCCGTGCGCACACCTCTTGGCCGCCGTAACGGCTGGCTTCGCGAGATCCACCCCGCCCGCCTCGGTTCCACGGTCGTCTGCGATGTGCTGGGGCGTGCTAAGGTCGATCCCGATCTGGTAGACCATGTCATTATGGGCTGTGTCAGCCAGGTCGCGGAGCAGACGTTCAACCTGGGCCGCAACGTGGTTCTCGATGCCGGGATGAAGATCGAGACGCCTGCGACGACAATCGACTTTCAGTGCGGCAGCAGCCAGCAGGCCATTCATCTGGCGGCCGGCATGATCGCCACCGGGCAGGCCGAAGTCGTTGTCGCCGGCGGTGTCGAGAATATGTCGCGCGCGCCCATGGGCAGTAGCCTGACTGATGGGCGGTCGCCGTTCACCGATCGCGTGATGGACGCTTACAACATGATCCCCCAGGGGATCGCGGCCGACGAGATCGCGGCGAAGTGGAAGATCAGCCGCGAGGAAGTGGACCGCATCGGCTACGAGAGCCACATGAAGGCGGCCAAAGCAACACTCGATGGCGTGTTCAAGCGCGAGATCGTGCCGCTGGAAGGTGTGGACGAGGCCGGCAATCCGGTGCTAGTCGAGTCGGATCAGGGCATTCGGCCGAACGCTTCATTGGAGAAGATGGCTGCGCTCGGCGCTGCCTTCACAGGCGATGGCGTGACCACCGCCGGCAACAGCAGCCAGATCAGCGACGGCGCGGCGGCGGTGGTGCTGATGACAGCCGACAAGGCTCGACAGTTGGGCGTCACGCCGCGCGCCCGTCTGGTGAGCATGGTCACCGTAGGAAGCGATCCGCACCTGATGCTGACCGGGCCGATCAGCGCCACGCAAGAAGCGCTTCGCCGCGCCGGCATGACGCTCGATCAGATCGATCTGTTCGAGGTCAATGAGGCCTTTGCTGCCGTGATCGCGATGTGGGCGCGTGAGATTCAGCCGCCCATGGATCGCGTCAACGTGCATGGCGGCGCGATCGCGCTGGGGCACCCGCTGGGAGCGAGCGGCGCGCGCCTGATGACCACGCTGCTCAATGCACTGGAGACCCACGGTAAACGCTTCGGGCTCCAGACCATGTGCTGCGGCGGCGGCATGGGCACCGGGACGATCGTCGAGCGGTTGAGCTGACATTCATATGCCGCAGGGGAGACCTGCCAGATCTCCCCTGCACTCGCCCGTGCTACTTCACCGCGCAGGTATCGCCTGGCATGATGAAGTTGTAGACTTTTCCGGCATCCTCCGGCTTGTAATCGAAGATCCCCTGAAGCTGGAGTTCATTTGTCGTCAGCGCGTAGAGGCCGTTGAACAGCCCTTCGCCCAACTGCTGATTCTCGCCGGATTCGCGAGCGCGCCTCAGCCCGGTCTCGATCTCCTGAGCGGAGACGCGGAAGGCAAGCGATCCCTGACCCCGGTTGTTGATGTCGTAAACGTCGATCCCGCCCCGGCGCGTGCAGTAGGCGGCGACCGGCGCGGCATTCTGATTCAGCCCGGCGTTGATGCGGCCATCGCCGACGAACACCTGCACCGCGTCACAGACCTCCGGGTCGCCGGTGAAGGCAGCGTCGAAGTAGTCCACACGCATCCCCGCGCGATTGAGCATCACCATGGCGCCCGCGGTGACTTCATTGGTCAGGGTAAGCGTCTTCGTTTCGTTCACTCCGAAAACGGCTTCCGTGTTGGCGATGATTCGCCCGTTATCCTCCGTGTCGATGATGCGGATGCGGCCAGTGCGTTCCTCGCCGCTGTTGTTGGTGAGCGTCGCCGTCACGGTGACGGTACAGTCGGCGGCGGCCGCCGGCAAAGCGAATGGCAGCAGCCCGATCAGCAGGGCCAGCGCGAGCGTAATGTGGAATAAGCGTCGGTTCATGGATTTGCCTTTCATCATCATCCCTTTGTCCAGTATTCGTCACATCAATGGGTTCAGGATGAGTACGTCAGGATGGCGGAGGGCAGAAGTGGGGTAGAAAAACGCCGGGTCATCCGCAAAGGCGGTGTCCCGGCGTCGAGGCTGTGGGAATAGGGATCGCTACGACAGCGCGGCCGGATTGACGACGTTGTTGTACAAGCCGTTGAGCAGGGCGTCCCGGACCAGCTTAGCCGCGTCGACCGCAACCACGATCTGCGCGTCGTCAGTACTTGCCGCCAGATGCGGTGTATGCACCACGCCAGGCAGGCCGACCAGCGGGTTGCCCGCTTCCGGCGGCTCCTGGCGGAAGACGTCAATCGCCGCGCCGGCCACATGCCCGCTCTTGATCGCCTCAGCCAGATCGCCTTCGACGATCAGTGCGCCGCGGGCGGCGTCGACGATGCGCACGCCCTTCTTCATCCTGGCGATCGTCTCCGCGCGGATCAGATCCTTCGTCTCGTCGGTCAGCAGTGCGTGCAGGGTGATGATGTCGGCGCGCGCGAACAGGTCGTCCATACTGACCAGCTCAACGCCCATATCGGCGGCGACATCAGCCGTGATGTACGGATCGAAGGCCAGGACATGCATGTCGAAGGCCAGCGCGCGTTTGGCCACGGCGCGACCGATGCGCCCGAAGCCGACCACGCCCAGCGTCTTGCCGCGCAGCTCGATGCCGTTGAACGACTTGCGATCCCATTTGCCGGAGGCCAGCGAAGCGTGCGCCTGGGGAATGTGCCGGGCCAGCGACAGCATCAGGCCGAAAGTGTGCTCGGCGGTGCTGATGGTGTTGCCATCCGGCGTGTTCATGATGACGATTTTGCGTTGGGTAGCGACGGGGATATCGACGTTGTCCACGCCGACGCCGGCCCGCGCGATCACCTTGAGCTTGCCGGCCGCGGCCAGCGCCGCGGCATCAATCTTGCTGGCGCTGCGGATGATCAGGGCTTCGGCGTTCGGCAGTGCGGCCAGCAGATCGGCCCGCGACATCTGCCCGGTGAAGGTGACGTTGACTTCCGACACCCCATCGAACACAGCCAGCGCCGAGGGGTGAACGGCATCGGGGATCAGCACTTGGTAGGTCATGAAGTTTCCTCTCGGGGTATGACCGCTCAGACCGTCGCCAGGAACTCGTCCAGGCCGCTCAATACCTCTTCCAGCACGGCGGGCTGCATGTCGCCCATGTGCGCGATACGGAAGGTCTTGCCCTTAATCTTGCCGTAGCCCTTGTCCATGGAAAAGCCCTTGCCGCCCATAAACTTGGCCATCGCGTCGATGTCAAAGCCGCGGGTGTTGGCGATGGCGCTGACCGTCGGCGAGCGGTAGCCCTCCTGCGCGAACAGGCCAAGCTCGCGGCTCAGCGTCCACTGCTGAGTGATGTCGCGCATCGTCAGGTGGCGTGCCCAACGGGCACCCAGCCCCTCGGTGAGAATGTCGCTAAGCTGCATATCGGCCGCATACATCAGGCTGACCGGCGGGGTGGACGGGGTGTTGTTCTTCTGGCCGCTGGCATCGATCTCGATGAAGTCGAAATAGTAGCCACGGTAAGGGATCTGCTTGGCGCGGGCCAGGACGCGATCGCTGCATGCGCCGAAGGCCAGACCGGGGGGCAGGGCGAAGGCTTTCTGCGAGCTGGTCAGCACGAAGTCCAAACCCCATTCATCGACACGCATCTCGGCGCCCAGGAAACCGCTGACCGAGTCGACCAGCACCAGCGTCTCGTCATTGTGGGCGCGGACGACGGCGGCGATGTCCTTGACCGGGTTGGCCACGCCGGTGCTGGTCTCGTTGTGGACCAGGCAGATGGCGTCATAGGGCTGGTCGGCGGCCTTGAGCGCTTCCTCGACCATCTCCGGTGTGTGCGCCTTGCCCCAGTCGACGGCGATGACATCGACCTGCTTGCCATTCGCTTTGCTGATCTCGGCCCATCGTTCGCTGAACGCCCCGCCGACCAGATGCAGCGCCTTGCGGTCATCGCGGATGCAGTTGCGCGAAGCGCCCTCCCACAGGCCGGTGCCGGACGCGCCGATGACGAGCACGCGCGAGTCGGTCAGAAAGACTTTCTTGAGCTTCTCTTGCAGGCGGGCGAACAGATCGGCAAAGGCGGTGGACCGGTGGCCGATCATCCATTCGGTTTGGGCGTCAAGGATTTCCGGGCGCACCTCGACCGGACCCGGGATCACCAGCGTCTTGTGTTTATCGCTGCGCATCATCCGTCCTTTGGTTGTCTTTGTGAGAAACGGTACAAGCGGCCTTGTAGCATTCTGGTGAGGGTAATTATAGTAAAGCATTATTGGGAGGCCGTTGTGCAGAACGCACAGGCAAATATTACATGTGTCGAGCAAGTTCGTAACGAAAAATAGGCAAGTTATAACCACCTTCGGCCTGGGAAAGCTCCCAACTCGGGATATTCTCTGCTCAGGTTGACACCCGCTCCACTGCCCTCGCCACGAACCGCGCCGCCTCGGCGATGTGGTCGAGGTCCAGCCCGTCGAGCGTGTCGGCGGCGGTGTGCGTGCGCTCCAGCCAGGTGTTGAATGGCGCCGAGGTCAGGGCCAGCGCCGGAGTCCCGCGCATCAGGAAGGCTGTGTGGTCGCTCTGGTACCACGGCTCGCCCTCGACCACCGAGGGGAACTCTGGCTGCACTGCGCGGATCGACTCAAACATAGCCGCTCCTTCGCCCAGATACGATGCGCCGGTCAGATGATCCTGCGCGCCGACGCGATCGACATTGATGTTGAGCGCGGCCTTGCCCAGGTCGCCACCGAAGTACTGTACTTCGCCCGGTGACGCATAGTGGTCCTCTCCATTGAAGACAACGAACTCGACCGCCGACTCCGCTGAATTCAAGATCTCCGCGGCGCCGAGCAGCACCGCCACCCCGGCGGCGTTGTCTACTGCGCCGGGGGTCCCGAACCAGGTATCGAAGTGGGCTGAGACGACGACCTTCGGCTGCTGCGGGCGGTGTGCCCGCGCCACCACGTTATGACCGGTCGAGGGGAAGATCCGTCCGCCGATGGCGATGGTGAGCGGGTCGGCGCAGGCGTCCAGCCGTGCGGCAGCGGCCGAATCGACCGTAAGCGAAGGCACGGGGAAATCGCCATCGCAGAACAGGGGTTTGGGGTAGACGCCGATGACCGCCGCCGGCTCTGCCGCGATCAGCGCTTTCATGACGCGCTGCTGCTCCTCGAAGGAAACGAACGGAAAGTTGAGCGGGATGAAGGGGTCGCTGCTGAGAGGGCCTGCCAGGACGACGATGTGTCCCCTCAGCGAGCCAGACGCCTCCAACGCCTCGACGGTGTCGAACATGACAAACGGGAATGTGCCTTCGACTGTGGGGGAGAAGGGGTTGGCTTGGACCCGGAGTGACTCGCCGCCGCAGCACAGCATCAACGTGCCGGGCTCCCAGGTCAGGCAGTCGAACGGGGTCGCCTCAACCCGCCAGCCCAGGTGCTCGAACTGCTCCTTGAGGTAGGTGCCGGCGCGTTGATTACCCCCCGAGCCAGTGGGGCGGGGGCCGATCTGATCGACCAGCACGGTCACGTGGTCGTGGAGAGCTTCGGAAAGCGATGCGGACATTGGTTTCTACCATCCCCTGGGCGCACAGGCGTACCCATTACGACATTTATAACGAGGATGATCTTAGCGCGCTGCGCCGCCCCTCGCCAGCATTGCTGGCGAGGGGCGGCGCATGAAAGCTATTCTCTACGCGTGGTGGTGCGGGTCGTGATGGACCTGCGGCGTCTCCTCGGTGAACTGCTCCGCCTCGGTCGAGCCGGTCAGCGCCGTGGTCGAGGCCATGCCGCCCATGATCGTCTGCTGCACCAGATCGAAGTAGCCAGTGCCGACAAAAGACTGGTGCTTGACCGCCCGGTAGCCGAAATTGACTTCTTCCTGGATCTCGCGCTCCTGCAGCGTCGAGTAGGCCGGCATGCCGACCTCGGCATAATCGCGCGCCAGTTCGAACATGGTCAGGTTGATGGCGTGGAAGCCGGCCAGGGTGATGAACTGGAACTTGTAGCCCATTGCGCCCAGCTCGCGCTGGAACCGGGCGATGGTGGCATCGTCCAGGTGGCGCTTCCAGTTGAACGATGGCGAGCAGTTGTACATCAGCATCTTGCCGGGGTACTTCTGGTGAATGGCTTCGGCAAAAGTACGCGCCTCCTCCAGATCGGGGTGCGACGTCTCCATCCATATCATGTCGCAGTACGGCGCATAGGACAGGCCGCGGGCGATGGCGGCGGGCATGCCGTGCCGCACGCCGAAGAAGCCCTCGTAGGTGCGCTCGCCGGTCACGAACGGCCGGTCGCGTTCGTCGATGTCGCTGGTGATCAGCGTCGCCGCGTCGGCGTCAGTTCGGGCGATGATCAGCGTGGGCACGCCCATCACGTCGGCGGCCAATCGGGCTGCCACCAGCTTGGCGATGGCTTCGCGGGTGGGCACCAGCACCTTGCCGCCCAGGTGGCCGCACTTCTTGGCGCTGGAAAGCTGATCCTCGAAGTGGATGCCGGCCGCGCCGCCTTCGATCATGTCCCTGGTCAGTTCGTAAGCGTTCAGGTTGCCACCGAAGCCGGCCTCGGCGTCGGCCACCATAGGCACGAAGTAGTCGGTGTCGCCGGACCCACTCATGTGCTGCACCTGGTCGGCCCGCATCAGCGCATTGTTGATGCGCTTGCACAGCGCGGGCACGCTGTTGACCGGGTAGAGGCTCTGATCGGGATAGGTCTGCGCAGAGGTATTGGCGTCGGCCGCCGTCTGCCAGCCGCTGACGTAGATGGCGCGCAGCCCGGCGTCGACCATCTGCACCGCCTGGTTGCCGGTCACCGCGCCCAGGGCGTTGATGTAAGGCTCGGTCTGAAGCATCTCCCACAGCCTGGTCGCCCCCAGCCGCGCCAGCGTGTACTCGATGCGCAGACTGCCGCGCAGGCGCAGCACCTCTTCCGCCGTGTATGGACGCTCGATTCCCTGCCAGCGCGGGTCGGTTCCCCACTGACGCGCCAGTTCTTCAGCCTTCTGCACGTGATTCTGACACATCATGATACGCTCCGTTTTCTTCTGACCCAGGAAAGTGGCTAAGTCGCTCTTTTGGCCGGCGCATGTTGCGCCGGCGGTCGGTGATTCACAACATCATTTCGTAGGGACAACGCCTGCGTTGTCCACTCGACTGGACACGGCAGGCCATGTCCCTACAGATCCCGTGTCGACATCAGGCAAGCCGCTGGTAGGCGGGCAGCGTCAGGAAGTCAGTGAACTCGTTCTTGCGGATCATTTCGTCGAACAGCCGGGCAGCCAGGGCGAAGTTGCCGTTCTCGAAGCGCTCGGCGCCGATTTCTTCGCGGATGCTCTCTAACTCCTCTTCGAGGATGGTGCCGAACAGCGGCGCGTCGACCGCCCGCCCATCGTCCAGGCGCGCCCCGTGGTGGAGCCACTGCCAGACCTGCGATCGGCTGATCTCGGCCGTCGCGGCGTCTTCCATCAGGTTGTAGAGCGGGACGCAGCCGTTGCCCCCCAGCCAGGCTTCGAGATACTGGACGCCGACGCGCAGGTTCCAGCGCAGGCCGTGCTCGGTGATCGATCCTTCCGAGGGCGTGAGCAGGTCGGCGGCGGTGATGGTCACATCCGGCCGCTGCCGCTCGATCTGGTTCGGGGCCGGCATGTGCTGGTCGAAGATTTCGGTAGCGATGGCGACCAGGCCGGGGTGGGCGACCCAGGTACCGTCATGGCCGTCGGACACCTCGCGCAGTTTGTCGGCGCGCACCTTGTCGAAGGCGGCGGCGTTGGCCTCCGGGTTGTCTTTGACCGGGATCTGTGCGGCCATGCCGCCCATGGCATGGATGCCGCGCCGGTGGCAGACCTTGATCACATAGAGCGTGTAGTTGCGCATGAACGGCACGGTCATCGTCACCTGGGCGCGGTCGGGCAGCACCCGGTCGGGGTGGGCGTGCAGCTTCTTGATGTAGCTGAAGATGTAGTCCCAGCGTCCGCAGTTCAGCCCGGCGGAGTGATCGCGCAGCTCATAGAGGATCTCGTCCGCCTCGAAAGCGCTGAATAACGTCTCGATCAGCACGGTGGCGCGGATCGTGCCGTTCGGGATGCCGAGCTGCTGCTGGGCGAAGGTGAAGACGTCGTTCCACAGCCGCGCTTCCAGGTGACCCTCCAGCTTTGGCAGATAGAAATAGGGTCCAGAGCCGCGGTTCATCAGGGCGCGGGCGTTGTGATAGAAGTAGACGCCGAAGTCGAACAGGCCTCCGGGGATCGGCTTGCCATCCACCAGAAAATGCTTCTCGTCCAGATGCCAGCCGCGCGGGCGGACCATCAGGACGGCGACCTTTTCGTTGAGGCGGTACTGCTTGCCGTCCTCGCGGGTATAGGTGATGGTCCGACGGATGGCGTCGCGCAGGTTGATTTGCCCCTGGATCATGTTGTCCCAGGTGGGGGAGTTGGCATCTTCCAGGTCGGCCATGAAGACGCGTGCCCCGCTGTTCAGTGCGTTTATCAGCATCTTGCGCTCCGTTGGGCCGGTGATCTCGACACGGCGGTCCTGCAAGTCGGCGGGAATAGGCGCCACTTTCCATTCACGCTCGCGGATATGCTTTGTCTGCGGCAGGAAGTCGAGCATCTCGCCGGCATCCAGGCGCTGTTGGCGTTCCTTGCGGCGTTCCAGCAGGCTTTCTCGTGTCGGGCGGAAGCGCCGGGCCAGCGCGGCCAGAAACTCGATCACTTCCGGCGTGAGGATGCGCTGCGCTTCCGGCGGCATGGGCGCTTCGATCTGCACCCCTTCGATGGTCTCGATGGTCCTAACGGTCATTTTCTGCTCCCAGGCGAACGAAAATACGAACGCGAGCTGTCCCGTCTCAGACGACGGGCAGACCGCGGCGGCTGTGCAAGCGATGTCACGAGCGGCGCTGGCAAAAAAAGAGCGCGACTGCTGCCGCGCCCATTCGTGTTCGTACAGTGTGACGGAATGGGCGTCGGGCTATCCGGCGGTAACGAGGCGTACTACGGTGAGAAGGACGAAACCTGCTACAGAGGCAATACCCATGATGAAAAGATCGATGGGCACCGAAGAGGATGAAACTGTATGCGAAACAAGCGGCGGTTGGACGCGGTTCATCGGGCACTATCCAATCATATGAGCTTGGTTCCACAAGGTTACGCTCTCACTATAGCGCAGAAATGTCTTCATACAATCCGTCGCATTGGTGAAGGTTTGCACGAGTCTTTCGTACAATCTGATCAAGTCGCCAGTTGTTGAGGGCGTATGCGGGTTGATTCCGTTACAATAAGGAACGTCAATGGGCGTCGGCAGAGGCAGGCAAGCATGGTGCAGGAGATCATCGCGGATCGGGTGCGGCTCATCGATGAGATTGGGCGCGGCGGCATGGGCATGGTCTACCGGGGCATCTACCTGCCTACCGGCCAGGCCGTCGCCGTCAAGGCGCTGCGCCCGGAGGCCGTGCAGCGCGACCCGATCATGCTGGAGCGTTTCCGACGTGAGGCAGAGGCGCTGGCTCGGCTGAATCACCCCAACATCGCGCGGGTGATGGACACCCTAGAACATGACGATCGCCACTTCATCGTGATGGAGTACTACGGCCGAGGCGACCTGCACACGCTGATGAAGGCGGAGAGTCCGCTTTCCATTCCCCGCATCCAGCAGATCGCTATCGAACTGGCCGACGCCCTGACGCGCGCCCACTACCTCAACATCATTCACCGAGACATCAAACCCGGCAACGTGCTGATCGCCGACGACGGCTCTGCCAAGCTGACCGACTTCGGGGTGGCCCACTTCGGCGCGAAGGATTCCGTGACCGGTGTTGGCATCGTGGTCGGCACACTGTACTACCTGTCGCCGGAAGCTATCGACGGGGAAGTGGTGGATGCCCGCGCCGACATCTGGTCGTTCGGCGTGATGCTCTACGAGATGATCGCCGGCCGCCGGCCCTTCGATACCGACAATGCGGCGACCACGGCCCTGGCCATCCTCACGCAGCCGACGCCGGATCTCGAAGCGTTTCGCCCTAACTGCCCGATCGCACTGGTCGATCTGGTCAATCGTATGCTGGAGAAACAGAAGGACGCACGCATCGGCAGTGTCCGTCTGGTCGGCGCGGAGCTGGAGAGCGTGATCCAGGGGCATACCGACACCCAGATCGTCTCCCGTGCCCACACGGAAGTGACCTCTCGCTTCGTCACACCAACGCCGCACGCCGGGTCCGTCAAAAACAATCTGCCCACGCAGACGACTGCGTTTGTAGGGCGTGAGCAGGAGCTGGAAGCGCTGATCCGGCTGTTCTCCGAGCCTGAGGTCCGCCTGGTGACGATCATCGCGCCCGGCGGCATGGGCAAGACCCGCCTGGCGCTGGAGACCGCTGCCCGGTTCACGCACCCGCCCGCCCGCTCGACGACAGGGCTGGGTCTGCGCTTCAACGACGGAGTCACCCTGATCGAACTGGCGCCGCTCACCGATCCGTCGGCGATCGTTCCGGCCATTGCCGCCGCTGTCGGTTGCGACTTTCAGTCAGATGGCCGCTCCCCAGCGGATCAACTGCTCGACTTTCTGAGCGAGAAGCGCATCCTTCTGGTTCTGGACAATTTCGAGCACCTTCTCGAGGGCGCGCTGGTGGTGAGCGACATCCTCCGCCGAGCCCCGCACGTGCGCATCATCGCGACCTCTCGCGCCCGCCTGAACCTGAACGAAGAGAGTCTGTTCCGCATCGAGGGCCTGACCTTCCCCTCCTGGGATACGCCGGAAGATGCTCTGGAGTACGCGGCGGTGAAGCTGTTCATGCAGGGCGCGCGCCGGGCACAGCCGGGTTTCACGCTCACCGCCGAGGATTTGCCGCGCGTGGCACAGATCTGCCGGCTGGTCGAAGGTATGCCGCTCGGTCTTCTGTTGGCTGCGGCGTGGCTGGACAGCCTGTCGTTGGAGGAGATCGCCCAGGAGATTCACAATGGGCTGGATTTCCTGTCGACCGAGGCCCGCAACGTGCCGGAACGCCAGCGCAGCATGCGGGCGGTCTTCGACTATTCCTGGCACCTGCTCGGTGAAGACGAGCGGGACATCTTGAAAATGATCTCTGTTTTTCGCGGCGGCTGGACGCGTGAAGCGGCGCAGGACGTCACCGGCGCCAACCTTCGGCAGCTCACCACGCTGGTCAACAAGTCACTGGTTCGGCGCAACGCCAACAGCGGGCGCTACAGCGTACATGAACTGCTGCGCCAGTATCTGGCCCGTCACCTGGCGGCGGACCCCGCCCTGGAGCGCACGGCGCAGGAGCGGCACAGCGTTTATTTCCGCCGCTGGCTAATCGACAACCAGAGCCGCTTCGCCGGGGCGCATGTCCGTGCCGCGCTGGCTCAGATCGACGCCGACATCGAGAATGTCACGATTGCCTGGACGTGGATGGTCGAGCATGGCGACGCCGCCGACATTCAGCGCTTTCAGTATGCGCTGGTCGGCGTGCATGAGCTTACGGGGCACTATACCGAGGGGGCGCGCGTCTTCGCCGACGGCCTGGAACGCCTGCTCAAGCGGACCTCCGAAGGCGAGCTCGATCCGCTGGTGCCGCTGCGCATGCGCCTGTACTGGACCATTCTGGCGGGCCAGGTCGGTGACCGGTTCATTTCGATGGACGAGATCGTGGAGGGCATGCCGCTCCTGCGCGATCGAGGGACACCGGCCGACAACAATCTTGCCCTCAACATGCTGGCTTACGCTGCGATGCTGGCCGGCAATTACGAGGACGCGAAAGCCAGGGCGCAGGAGGCCGCGGCGCTGCTCGACGGGATTGATGATCCACTCCTGGCTGCGATCACCCTTGGCAATCTGGGATACATCCACTTCCTGACGGGCGACTACCCGGAGGCGGAGCGCATCGTCAGGCAGGACCTGCGGCGAGCCGACGCCAGCGGTAACGAGATCCAGATGGCCCGCGTGCGCAACATGCTGGGCGAGATCTGCCACGCCATGGGCCAGGACGAGCAGGCGAAGAAGCTGTTCGAGGAGAGCTACGATCTGTCGATGGCGCTCGGCAATCGCGCCTACGTGGCCTATGTCGCCACCAACCTCGGCAATGTTCTGCACCGGCTGGGACGCTATCCTGAATCGATCGCCAGGTACGAGGAGAGCGTTACGCTCCACCGTGAGGCGGGCAACCGCCGGGGTGTAGCGGAAGCGTCGAACATGCTGGCCGGTGCCTGGCTGATGCTGGGCGAGTACCAGCGGGCGATCCCCTACCACGAGCAGGCGCTCGATGTCTTTCGCCAGATTGGTGATGTGCGTGGCATAGCCAATTCACTGGCCATGCTGAGCAGTGCCGAGTCCTCGTCCGGGGTATTCGCCAGTGCGCTGGAGCACGCTGAAGAATGTCTGCGACTGCGACGCCAGCTCGGAAATCCGATGGAGATCGCCGATGCGCTGGGGCACCTGAGCCGCGCCCACATTTTCGCCGGCGCGCTCGACGAGGCAGTGCCGGTCATCGACGCCATCCGCCAGCTTTCCGAGGCGAATGATGCGATGCGCATTCCGCTCACCGCCGCGTACGCCGCCAGCGCTGTGCCGCTGTATCTGATGCGCGGCGACTACCGCGGCTTGCTGGATATCACCGGGCCGTTCGTGGCGCAGCTCGAGAATGCCGGTATGAGCTTCGCCCTTTCGGTGATGTACTATTCCGTCGCGAGAGCGCATCATGGGCTGGGAGACAGGGCCAACGCCGCCGAGTTCTACAGGCGCAGTCTGCGGGCTGGCGTCGACTCCGGAGCCGAGATGTGGATGGCGGCCAACCTCGCGGAACTGGCGCTGATCGCCTACGGAGATGCTTCGCCGGTTCTTGCGGTCGAGCGCATCAGCATGGCCTATGCTCACGGGAAGCTTCCTCACTGGATCCGGTTGCACGTTGAAGACCTGTTGGAGAAGCTGCGAACACGGCTGCCTGCCGAAGAGTTCGCCGCTGCCAGCGCCCGTGGGGAGGCCCTGAACCTGCTGACGACCGCTCGCGACGTCCTGCAAGAGCCAGCCACAAACTGACACAAAAAAAGAGGATGGGCACACGGCCCACCCTCTTCGATGATACGCCTGCAACGGAAGGCGGACCGGTACGCCCGCCCTCCGACATGTCTTCACTTACCTTCTTTGTCGCCGCTCAACAGTTGCCGATCTTCTCGACAAAGTCTGCCGCCACCCAGCCGGGCAGGCCGTTGCGGATGACGCGGTACCACCCCGGGATACGCTCGGTCGAGGTCAGCAGCGTCTGATAGGGCAGGACCTCGATGATGTTCGACGGGTCCGTCAGAGACGGCGTCGAGCGCAGGTTGAGCGGGTTGGTGGCGCGCACCTGGCAGTTGCTCAGTGCGACGGACTCCGGTGTCTCGCTCAGATGCGGCTGCTGCACCAGCGGCGCGCTGATCCCGCCGCCCACCAGCACGACCGTCCCGGACTCCGGAATGCTGCCGCAGGAATAGCCGGCCGGGCTGTTCGGCAGAATGGGGATCGACAGCGCCGTGCGCGAGGCATTGGCGGCGCTCAGGAAAATGGCGGAGCCGCTGCCGCGCAGGCAGATCGTCATCGGCGAGATGAACGGCACCACCGGCGAACCGTCCGGCAGCAGCCCGAACATGTCGACCGCCTGCACGACCCCGGCCTGAACCACGGAGTCGACGCCGATTTCTGCCAGGCTGGTGATGACCTGTGCATCCTTGACGATGATGCGGCAGAAGACGTTTCCGGTGATGCTGAAGCGCATGACGTTGCCGATGCCGCCATAGGCGATCATCGCTTCATCGCTCTGATCGGCCAGATTGTCGCACAGGAAGACTTCCACCTTGGGGCCTGACGGTCCGCCGCCGCCCGACGGAAGCGGAGTCATTGATGGCGTGGGTGTCGGCGTCGCCGTGCCGGGCGCAGCCGTGCCGGATGGTGTCGGCGTGGGCGTCTCGGTCCCCGGCGCCGGCGTGTCGGTTGCTGCCGCGAGCGTGCTGGTTGTGGTCGCGCTGGGCGTATCGGTCGGCGCGGCCAGCGTGCTGGTCGCGGTCGGGCTTGGCGTATCGGTCGATGCGGCCAGGGTACTGGTTGCGGTCGGGCTGGGCGTGTCAGTCGGCGCGGCCAGCGTACTGGTTGCGGTTGGACTGGGCGTGTCGGTGGCTGCGGCCAGGGTACTGGTCGCGGTCGGGCTGGGCGTGTCAGTCGGTGCGGCCGGGGTACTGGTTGGCGACGGACTCGGTGTGTCAGTGGCTGCGACCACAGTATTCGTTGGCGATGGACTCGGTGTGTCGGTATTGACGACCGAAAGCGTTTCGGTTGGTGTCGGTGTATTGGTTGCCGGCTCAGGCGTGTTCGTCTCGGTTGGTGTCGGTGTATTGGTTGCCGGCTCAGACGTGCTCGTCTCGGTCGGAGTCGGTGTATTGGTCGCCGGCTCCGGCGTGTTCGTTTCCGTTGGCGTCGGTGTATTGGTCGCCGGCTCTGGCGTATCGGTTGGCGTCGGCGTATTCGACGGCGTTGGGGTTGGCGTAGCGCCGATCTGGCTGGATTCATAGGCGCCGGCGTCGCAGTTTGCGTCGCCCTGCGGACGCGGGAAGGCGCGCTGATCCAGATTGAGGATCGGGAACGCAGCACAGATCGATTGATCGCCGGCGCCCAGGGCCGCGCTGCCAGATCCGAGCGGGAGCGTATACGTCACGATACTGGGAATGCTGAACGTCAGTTCCGGGCTGCCGAGGTTTGGACTGCCGTTGACGCCAGGTGCACTCGCGCACTCGCCGGCCGGGATCACGTTTCCCGGTCCATCTGAAGAGACCGTGCCGCCACCGCAGTTCGGGTTCGTCGGCGCGCTGTTGTTATAGACGATGCTGTTCTCCAGCAGAATCTCGTCGCTTGTGATGTCGAAATTGTCGCCGTCACCCTCGTTGAAGATACCGCCGCCGTTGGATGCGCTGTTGTTGGAAATGGTGACGTTCGTCAGGCGGATAAGCGAGTCGTCGCGGAAGTTGTAGATAGCGCCGCCATTGATCTCGGTCGAGTTGTTGCTGAAGGTGGAGTTCGCGACCGTGATATCGTCGCCAAACGAACCGTAGCTCAGGGCGCCGCCATTCCCTGCGCTGGTGTTGCCAATGAATGACGATCCCAGAATCTGGGTTTCACCGTTGAGGAAGATCGCGCCGCCAATGCCATTGGCGCCGTTGACCGAGTTCCCCTCCGTCAGCGTATCAAAGGGAGCGGGCAGGGGGAGCGGCGTCGTGCCGAAGTGCGAATAGTTGATTGACAGTGGCGCGCCGCCGGAGCTGTAGATGGCGCCGCCGCGGCTCTCATCGCCATCCACCGAATTGCCGGAAAAGGCGCTGGCGGTGATGACCAGCGGATCCAAGGTTGCGCCTGCGTGATAGATCGCGCCGCCGCCCCCGGTTTGATCCGCGACGTTAGTCGTGTTGCGATCGAATGCGCTGCCGGTGATCGTGCCAGGGGAAGTGACATAAAGTGCGCCGCCGTAGCCGCCGCCCGTGCCGGCACCCGCCTCATTCTGCCGGAAGACCGCGCCGTCCATCGTGATGGGGTCAGCGCCGTTGTGCGAAATCGCCCCGCCGTTTCGATCGGCCGTGTTGCGCTCGAAGATGCAGGCATTCAGGTTGAGCGTGCCGTTGCCGACGATCGCCCCACCATCGAACTCTGCCGCGTTGTCCTGAAAGCTCGATTCAGTACAGACCACGGTGCCGCCCTGCATGAGGATTGCGCCCCCGCTGGTGCTGCTTCCGTTTTGCAGAGTCACTTCGTCGAGGCGCAGAATGCCGTTGCCAGACGAGGCGGCGACGAACATGTTGGTCGTGCCCCCACCGTCAATTGTCACCGGACCCTGAATGGTGACGTCGGTCACGACGAAGATATTCGACACCAGCGTCACCGTGCCGACGCTGAACGTGATCGTATCCGCGCCTGCCGAACCGGGATCACAGTCGGTATACGGCTGGAATGGGGACACCGTCGAGTTGGCATTTTCGAGCGCTTCGCGTAGGCTGCACGAACCGTCGTTCGCCAGCGCCCCAAGCGTGCCATCGGCATCCGTCGCGAAATCGACGGCGATGTCGGCAGCATAGGTCACGTTCACCAGCAGTGCGCCCGTAACCGCAAGGACGACGACGATCGCAGTAACGGCATGCCAGCGTGACTTCATCGCAAAGCGCATAAAGATCTCCTTGAACAGACGCGTATCCGCAGTGTGAGCGGGAAGATGATGCGCGGCGGATTATTGGTGTGTTTGGACGCATATATCGTAAGTGCAAACGGTTCAATTGCCAAATTTTCATCCCCTAACGGGCCAATTAGGGTTATAATTTGCGAACAAAAATCCAATTTCCAGACGACAGAAGTTCAAACATGGCTTTCATACCCTCGGATCACATCCAGACGATCCTGAAGAACCTTCCGATGAAGCCCGGCGTCTACCTGATGAAGGATGAGGCGGGAAACATCATCTATATCGGCAAGGCCAAGCTGCTGCGCAATCGCGTTCGCAGCTACTTCAATTCCAGCGCCGAAAGCAGTCTGAAGACGCTCAAGCTGCGCGAGCAGATCGTGCATATCGACTTCATCGTCGAAGAGAACGAGATCAAGGCCCTCATCCTCGAAGAGACGATGATCAAGCGGCACAAGCCGCGCTTCAACATCAGCCTGAAGGACGACAAGCGTTATCCCTACATTCGCGTCTCGTGGCAGGATGCGTATCCCAAGGTCGAGGCGACGCGCCGGGTGTATCAGGATGGCAGTCGCTATTTCGGACCCTACGTCGCCATGTGGGCGGTGCAGAATACCTTGCAGAGCCTGCGCAAGGCGTTTCCCTATCTGACGTGTGACCGCGAGATCACCGGCCAGGATCCGCGTCCCTGCCTGTTCTTCGACATCAAGCTGTGCAACGGCCCCTGCATTGGCGCCGTCAGCCAGACGCAGTACCGCCAGATGATCACCGAACTCATGGACGTCCTCAGCGGCAAGAGTGAAGCGGTGGTCGACCGGCTGACCGACGAGATGAATGTTGCCGCCGAACGGATGGACTTCGAGAAGGCGGCAGTGCTGCGCGATCAGTTGAAAGCCATCGAGTACATCACGCGCCAGCACCGCGCGGTCAGCCCCGGGCTGGCAGATCAGGACGTGATCGCCCTGGCGCGGGACAACAAGGACGCCGTGGTCCAGATCCTCTTCATCCGCCACGGCAAGCTGATCGGGAGTGCGTCGCGTTCGCTCGACAACACCGATGGCGCTGGCGATGGGGAAGTGCTGGAGGCGTTCATCCGCGGCTTCTACGACGAGGCGGCCGAGATCCCGGCGGAACTGGTGCTGCCGCAGAACATCGAAGAAGCCCGTATCATCGAGCGATGGCTGAAGGACAAGCGCAGCGGCAAGCGTGTGCAGTTGAGCGTACCGCAGCGGGGTGACAAGAAACATCTGATTGACATCGCGAAAGAGAACGCCGAAGAGACTCTGCACATGCTGCGAGCGCAGTGGGAGGCGGACACCGTCAAACAAGAGACGGCGCTGACTGAACTGCGCACCGCGCTCGATCTGCCTCGCATCCCCAATCGCATCGAATGTTACGACATCAGCACCACCCAGGGGACGGCCATCGTTGCCAGTCGCGTCGTTTTCCTGCAAGGGACACCGGCCAAAAACGAATACCGACGGTTCAACATCCGCACCGTGACGCACAAAGGGTCGGATGACTTCCAATCGATGCGCGAAGCGCTGACCCGCCGATTCAACCGCTGGAAGCAGTCGTACACCGATCCGACGCCGGTCATGCCCGGCAAGGAGGATCGGGATGAGACCTGGCGTCTGCTGCCGGATCTGCTGATCATCGACGGCGGCAAGGGACAGTTGGGCGTGGCGGTCGAGGTGCTGATGGAGTTCGAGCTGCTCGACCGCATTCCCGTAGTGTCACTGGCCAAACAGTTCGAGGAGATTTATCTCCCCGGCGCCTCTGCTCCGATCATCCTCTCCCGGCGAAGCGAAGCGCTCTACCTGGTTCAGCGCGTTCGTGACGAGGCCCACCGCTATGCCATCACCAGCCACCGGCAGCGCCGCAACAAATTGGGCATGGTCAGCCAGTTGGAGGCCATCCCCGGCATTGGCCCTACCAAACGAAAAGCGCTGCTCAAGGCGTTTGGCAACTCCATCGACGCCATCCGCAAAGCCAGCCCGGAAGAGTTGGCAGCCATCCCCGGTATCTCCCAGTCGAACGTTGCGGCGATCAAGGAACTGTTATGATCGGCCTCTGATTTCACAAAACATTCATGGATTCTTACGGAAACACGCTCATTCTTCCCTTATGATCCGTGTAGTGCGGCAGAACAAACACGGATTGGGGTCATCTCGTGGTAAAGGTTCTGGTAATTGAGGACGAGCGGAACGTCCTGGAGGATCTGGTCGAACTGCTCGATTATGCCGGGTATGAATCCAGGGGAGCAAACAGCGGGACAGCCGGTCTGGAAATGACCTATGCCTGGATGCCCAATGTTATTGTCTGCGATCATCATATGCCTGACATGACCGGCGTGGATGTTGTGCGCAGCCTGCGTTCCGACGCGGCGACGGCGCTGATCCCCTTCATTCTTTTCACCGGCGCAACTGATGATCAGCTTCGCCATCTCGCTCGCGTCGCCGGAGTCGACGACTTTGTCGCCAAGCCGGTGACGAGTCGTGAGTTGATCGAGACGATCGACGCCCGTCTCCAGCGCCACGCGCTGATCTGCGCCGGCGCCGAGCAGAAGCTGGAGATGGCACGCACACAACTGGCTCGGATGGTCACGCATGAGCTGCGTACGCCGCTGATCTCGCTGAACACCGTCGTCGAGATCATCTCGCGGCAGATCGGTCAGCTCACGCCACAGGAAACACTCGAACTTCTCGAAACGATCACCGCCGGCAGCCGCCGCCTGACGCACCGCGTCGAGCAGCTTGTCTTCATCACGCAGCTTGATGCCGGCGTATTGTCTTCCGAGTCGATCATCGCCGACGGTATGGATATGGCGGTTTGGGAGCTGCTGATTGCCGCCAACAACCTGGCCAAGCGATTCGCCTACCAGATGCAGCCCGGGGTGACGGTCATCCCTGAGACCCGCGACAACACGTCACTCGTACTGTGCGATCCGTACGCGCTGAAGCAGGCTTTTGCCGAGCTGATCGCTAATGCGCTGACCTTCTCCCCGCCAAACTCCGATGTGAGCCTGCAACAGTGGCGGCACAAGTCGACGATCTACATCAGCATCACCGATTGCGGCCCTGGCATTCCTCAGGAGAAGCTGGAGCAGGCGCTGCAGCGCTTCCAGCAGATCGACCGTGAAGAGCGTGAGCAGCAGGGCATGGGCGTCGGGCTGTGGTTGGCTCAGCGCATCTTGTGGGCGCACCATGGTGCGCTGGATATCCGCTCTGTCGAAGGAAAGGGCACGCAGGTCATCATCCGACTGCCGGTTTCAGGCTAGGGACTTCACCGAACTTCATCGCCACGGCAATTCGCCGCCACGGCACTGGATCGCTTCCACATTCCACAACTACAAACTCGAGCGCGCGGGCACTGCAAAGGCAGTCGCCCGCGCGCTTTCTTGTAGAACGCTTCGCCGGCTGCTGCCTTCGCCCTCCCTTACCTACCCGTTTGGCTAGTTTCGCTTCATTCATTTTGTCACTAACATAAGATCATTCGTAATAACCAGTTTTATTTTCAGGAACCCTCAAAGGAGTCGCCGGATGTCGTTTCTCACGCGTCGTCATTTATTCCTTGTGTTGGCTTTTGTGGCTGTGCTTGCGGTTGCGGCGCCGGTTCTGGCTGCTCCCGGCGGCGTCCTGCTGACCTATAACTTGAACGAAGCGGGATGCTATGTCGACATCACCGCGCAGGTCGAGGATGCCGGTTTCTACGCCATCAACATGTGGGATGACGGCAACTTCCGCGCTGGCGCCGGCGCCAATGTTGCCGCGGGCGGCACATTCACGGTTCGCTTCACGATTGGCGGCCCAATCCTTCAGGGGGCAGCCGGCATCGGCGTGTACCTGGAAAATGCTGTTGGCCTCGCCGCTTCCATTGCCTATGATTCAGATGGGAGCGCGGAGTTGTGGTCCGAAGCAGTGGGCCTCGCCTGTTCAGAGACGACGAGCTGGGGCGCCACGCCCTTGATGGCGACAGTCGCCTGCCCGTATCCGCTGCCCTCTGGCTCGGTTGTCTACAACGTCCCGGCCGGCGCGCTGGCCTTTTTCGAAGATAATCTGAATACCTACACCGGCTTCAACCTGCCGCCCGGCACCTGGTATATCTCCGAGTTCGGCGAATCGTTCGCCAAAGTGTGGATCGCCTGCCAGGCGCAGCCGGTCTATATCCCGGTTGAGAACGTCCTGAGGTAAAAAGTGCCCGCCTCGCTGGGCGGCAAGCGACGTTTCACAAGTGTCTGACAAGAAACAGAGGCTCTACATTGGAGCCTCTGTTTTTAGTATTCGATGTAGCGCCGCCAGGCGTCCATCCCACTTCCGATGGCGACCACCAGATAGCTTGTTCGTGGTGTCTTCGGCTCCCACGTGAGTTTCATCCCCGCCTCATGCGGCAGACGATCGCCCTTGCGATGATTGCACTGATAGCACGCGCATGCCGTATTGACCCACGTATCTTTGCCGCCTCGCGATCGGGGGATGATGTGATCGACGGTGAAATCGCTGCGGGAGAGGACCTTGCCCTTGAGGACCGTCCCCGGCGTTGCGTGGCAGTAGATGCAGGTGAAACTGTCTCTCACCAGGACACCCCGCCGGCTCCAGTGTGCCTGTCGTCGTGGGACATTGACATAGGTGCGAAGCGCAATGACTGAGGGGATGGGATAACGATCGCATACCGTCCGAAGGAATTCTCCCGACTGTTCGATGACCACCGCTTTTTCCGAGAGGATCAAGTTGATGGCACGGGGGATTGAGATGATGGACAGCGGTTCCCAGGACTGTCCGTTGAGGAGCAGCACTCTGCCGGATATGTTTCCAGACACCGTTCACCTCATGCGAAGACTGACCTTTAGGACTACGTGATTTTTCGCACAACCAAAACCCATTATATCACCAAGATCAAGCCGTCACGCATGTTTCGCAGAGGTTTTACACAGACAGATGTTCGTTAAAACAAGGGCGGTGAAGAACCCCGCCAACACTCCGGTGTCGCGCCCAGGGGATTCTTCGCCGCCCTTATGTCCTCACTTGCGATAAGTTCTGAACCTGCTGGTTCGTGCCCGTTTACGCTTCGCTACCAGTAAAACTCGCCCAGGGGTGTTTCGTGTCAGCAATTGACTGTGATTGAGGTTCGGTCTTGGTGTCTCATGACCGGGCCCTCCGTCCAAAGGCGAAAGGCTGGTCACAAGACAGGTCGGCTTGTTCAGTTGTGTTGTCTTTGCCGTCGGACGGTCCGTCTTCTCGGCTGTTCATATAGGCCTTCCTTACTCGACGACCAGCGCTTTCGCCGCGCTGAAACGAAACTGCTTCCATTGATCGAGTTCTTGCTAGAACAGAACAGAGATGCGCGTGAGCAGCGAATTGTGCTTCTGCTCTTTGCGGTCGGTGCGCTGCTGTTTCTCTTTGAGCGCTTCCTTGACCAACCGCTCCTGTCGCGCCTGCTTTTCCAGCTCGGTCTGCCGGAGCAGGAATTGCCTGAATTCATTACTCATGACGTTGCCCTTTCAGGTTTTGTTCCAGTCGTTCGCCGATAAATTGCTTTGAAGTGGCTTAGGACTGTTCGTCCCCGCTGCAGGCCCCAGGTCCCTTGATGAGTGTTCCCCCTGAAGCCCGTGTCCCTGCCTACGACGTCTTGCGTACCAAGTGCAACCCTTCGTGTGCTGCCGAGACGTTCTGGTCCTCGATTTCCTCGATGGTTTCCTGGGCGGTGTACATCAGGTCCCGCAGCCAGGCGATCATGTCGGCATTGCTCAGCGTTGTGACGGCGCCCAGGTTGCCATCGCTGGCAGCGCTGTGCAGTTCGTCGAGCGCGTCGAAGAGGGCAGAGAGTCGCGCGTCGTTGTACAGCAGTTGAAGAGTTGCTTGATGCGTCGGGCTCATGAGCGTTCCCTCGCGTTTCCAAATAAAAAGGGCGTGAGACTTGTTGTTCAGTCTCACGCCCTTGCGGGACCCTGTTCGGGTTGGGGATCCGCCGCCTGTGTCGTCTATAAGGGCGGTACCCCACTTACGTAAGACTGTCCGATTCGATTTCCCACCAGCGCTGCGCTGAAAGCCGCACCGCTGACCACCTGCGCGCCGCCAAAGCAGCGGGCGCCCATTCCACCCATCAGTCCGTTCGCCGGGTTGCTGGCCGTGGCCGGCGCATAGGCGCAATACGGCCAGGGTCGCGCGACGATAGGACTCAAGAGTCGCGGGGAAATGGTGGGGGTCGAGACAGACAGAAGCACCATTTCTACGCACCCCGCTCCACGAGCGTATCGTCGAGCATGGAGAGAATGCTTTCACCCGTGATGAAGACGCGGCGCATCCCATGCGGTTTGCTGACACGCAGGTGTCCGTTCTTCACCAAGCGCTTCAAAGTGCTCAGGCTGATGCCGAGCGCTTCGGCCGCCTCTTGACGGGAGTACACTCTCCCCTCTTCGATGCGAGGCTTCAACGCTTGTGTCATTCCCTACTCCTTTCGTTTCATCTGCCCGAATGGTTCATTTCGGGGACGCCGGCGGCGTCTAAACTGGTGACAGGCTGCTTTGCCTGTTGGTTCGCTTTGTGTACCGCTTTTTACGTGCGGGCTCGTGACGCACATAGAGCCATGCAGGAAAGGCATTCCCACACGACAACAGACTAACATGGATCGAGATGCTTGTCAAGCAGTGTGTATCGTTTTCAAGAAGAGTTAATGGTCCACATTGGGTCAGAGAGATTACGGACGGGGTCGCCTTTCCGTAATCACACCAGATGTTCACCCCCGTCCACGGCGAAAACGGCCCCGGTGATGAAGTCGTTCGCGGCCAGAAAGAGGGCGGCGCGGGCCGCATCCTCGGGTGCCCCCCAGCGGCCAAGCGGCAGGCGTTCCGCCGTCGCGCGGATCGACGCGGCATTGCGATCGTTCTCCGGAAGCACGGGGCCGAGCACCAGGCAGTTGGCGCGAATCTGATGCCGGGCCAGTGCCTTGGCCGTGACCTGGGTCAGCATGATCAGCCCGGCTTTGCTGACGCTGTGCTGCGGCCGTTCGCTCCATGGCTGGAGGCCGCTGTTGTCGGCGATGTTGATGATACAGCCGGCGATCTGCCGGTCGCGCATCATCCGCCCGGCCATCTGCGTACACCAGAACGGCGCGCGCAGATTCACTGCCAGGGCTTCGTCCCAGTCTTCCGCCGGCAGGTCGAGCAGATCGCCGCCGAGGAAGACGCTGGCGCTGTTGACGAGTACGTCCAGGCGGCCGCAGCGCGCCTCGATTTCCCGAAACATGGCCTGCGTCGAGCCGTGGTCGCGCAGATCGGCTTTGACGATGACCGGCGCGATACCGCCCGCGGCGGCTACCTCGCGGGTTGTCGCTTCGGCGTCGGCGTCGGACCGGCTGTGGTGAATGACGACGCGCGCCCCGGCCGCGGCAAAGGTCAGCGCGAAGGCGCGCCCGACCCGACGTGCGCCGCCCGTGACGAGGACCACCTTTTCCTTCAGATGCTGTTCCGTCATTTCCCGCCTCGCGGTTTGTTCCATCGATTTGTGCCGTGTACAATCCAAGCATAACGCAGTTCCTGACCGACAGGCACCACAGGAAAGATCCGGCTCATGCACGTCTTCATCTCCTACTCGCACGAGGACCTTGACTTCGCACAGAACGTCAAGCACGAACTGGAGCGCCGCCGCATCCCGGTGTGGATCGACGAGCTGACTCCGGCCGGCGACGACTGGCGGCAGGATATCGAAGAAGCGCTGCGTCGTGCCTATTCCCTGGTGCTGATTATCACGCCGGACGCGATGGAATCGCAGTACGTGACCTATGAATGGGCGTTCGCGCTGGGGCGGAGGTGCCGGTGGTGCCGCTGCTGCGCAAGAAGGGCGACATTCACGCCCGCCTGAATGGCATGCAGCACCTCGACTTCACCTCGTCCAAGAATCGCCCCTGGGACGAACTGGCCGAACGCCTAAACGCCATGCAGGAGCAGCGGGCGCCCGTCAGCACCGGCAATCTTGAAGAAGCCCTGCGCAGTCGCCAGGGCGAAACGCGCGCCGCTGCGATTCGCCTGCTGCGTAAGCTGACCGATCGCGAGTCGCTGGGGTTGGTGGAAGGGCTGCTCTTCCCGGAAAACCACGGCGTGCGCTACACCAGCGACGTGCGCAAAGCGGCCGTCGACGCGCTTGGCAACATGGGCGAAGCAGCCTTACGTCCGCTGCTGCGCACCCTCGTGCACACCGACAAGAGCATCCGCTATCTGGCGGCCTCGAAAGTCGCCGCCCTGGGCGATGTGGCCGTCCCCGACTTGCTCAAAATTCTGGAATCGACCGATATCGACGCGCGCCTGCGGGCGACCTGGATCCTCGGCGAGATCGGCAGCCCGGCGGCGGTCGACGCGCTGGTGCGCCGGTTGAGCGATCGGGACAGCATGCCCACTTACCGCAAGCGCGTCTGTGATGGCGCGGCCGATGCCCTCATCACGATTGGTACGCCGGAGGCGCTGAAGCAGGCGACGGGCTATTGGGAGAGCCAGCTCACAAGCAAGCGCAAGCACTGGTCCAAGGACCACGACATGCGCCTGAGTGACTACGCCGCGGAACGTCTGCTGGACATCAACACGCCCGAGTCGAAGAAAGCGCTGGAGAAGTGGCGTCGCGATCAGGACAAAGAGCAGGGGTGAGCGGCGCCGTTCAAGCATTGTTCAGGTTTTCACCGGACCCTGTAACGTTGCGCTATAATCCGCTCCATACGGCGGTAATCGAAGCACTCGGGGACGAGTCGGCGTCATGTCGGATACGCTCATCGGAAAAAAGCTCGGCGACTACGTCATACAGGAAATTCTGGGACGAGGAGGTATGGCGCATGTCTACCGGGGCTACGATCCGAATCTCCAGCGTTTCGCCGCCGTCAAAGTTATCGACTCAAAAATGCTCGCCAAGGGCAACGAGGAAGAATATCGCGCCCGGTTCCGCCGCGAAGCCCGCGCGATCGCCCGCCTGACGCATCCCAACATCGTCGGCGTCTATCAGTTCGGTGAATTCGACAGCATGTACTACATGGCGATGGAATTCATCGACGGGCGCGACCTGGGATTGATTCTCAAAGAACTGGCGCTTCGAGGCGAGAAGCTGCCTCCTCGCCAGATCGTGCGCATCATCCACGACATTGCCTCCGCCCTCGACTATGCCCATGCGGCCAACGTGATTCACCGCGATGTGAAGCCGTCGAACATCATGGTCACGTCTGATGGGCGGGCCGTGCTGACTGATTTCGGATTGGCGCTCGACGTGCCGGAAGGGACAGGCGGCAACACCTTCGGAAGCGCCCACTACATCGCGCCGGAACAGGCCATCTCGTCGCGCAATGCCGTGCCGCAGAGCGATCTGTACTCGCTGGGAATCGTGCTGTATCAGATGGTCACGGGGCGCGTGCCCTTTGACGATGCCTCCGCCATGAGCGTGGCACTCAAGCACCTCAGCGATCCGCCGCCGCCGCCGCGCATGGTCGATCCGCAGGTTTCGGTGGCCGTTGAACAGGTGATTCTGCGTATCCTGGAGAAAGAACCGAGCAAGCGCTACAAGAGCGGCGAACTCCTGGCGCGCTCGATCGAAGAAGCGATGCTGCACGGCGGCGATCGTGGGGAAGGGGTGGATTCGACCTCCTCGCGCCCATCACGCCTCTCGCCCCACGAGTCGATGACGGGTTCACCGCCGAAGCGTGCCACGCGCGAGATGTCCACCGTCGGCCCGGACACCATCAGTCTCATTGACGAGAACGTGAAGGAGGCGCGCCGAGTCATCAGCACGGCGCGGACCACCCTGGAAGGGGATCGGCAGACGATCGCGCTGCCGGTGGTGGTGGGCGGCATTGTCGGGGCCGTGGCCCTCCTTCTGATCCTTCTGAATATGTTCAGCGGTCCGCCTCCGACACCGACCGCTGTGGCCGCTGCGGTGACCCAGGACGGCACGCAGGCGCCGATCGTCGCCGCCGTGACGGAAACAGTTACCGCCGTGCCGCCTACGCCGACCGAGGCTTCTACTGCGGAGGAGTCGGCAACAGCCGCACCAGGTGATACGCTCGCTCCGTCAGAAACACTGGCCCCGACTCAGACCGACACATCCACTTCTCTTCCCAGCTCAACCTCCATTCCGACGCGCCCTCCGCCCACGGATACCCCGCCCGCGCCGATAGAAACGCCGACCCTGGTGGCCGGCAGCCTGTCTGGCGGCGTGGTCGTCAACCCGGAGGCGCCGCTGGTCCTGGTCTACGACGAGGATACGCTGGTGCTTTTCAACCGCTCGAATTCGCCGGTCAGTGTGAGCGGGCTGGTGTTTCGCCAGCAGACACCCAACGGGCTAATCAGCTTCGAGGCGACCACCTGGCAGACGGAGTACATCACCCGGCTTCCGGCAGGGGATTGTCTGATGCTGTGGCGCATTGGCATCCGTGAGGTGCCTGCGCCGGACTACTGCCGGGAACGTCAGGCGTGGTTCGCCGTGGGCACGCCGCGACGCTTCTGGCTGAGCGGTGACCCGAGCGCCACGTTCGACGTTTTCCGGTTCGGCAACAAGGTAGCGACCTGCCCGGTCAATCGCAGCGACTGTGGGGTATCTTAGCGAAGGAACGAGAAACGCGATGATTGAGGGAGTACTCGGGTACTTTGGCCGCTGCTCCCTACCGTCAACGCCGTATTTCTTGTCTGTCTGTGTGGATTCTGCTTACTTGGCCCCGTTGCATGTCACCGGCACTTCCACCACCAGCTCATTCATGAAACTGCCGTCATCACGCTGGGAGTACAGCCCATATCGGACGGTCTTGCCTGCGGACAGGCGCGGCAGCGAATAGAAGTCGCGCACGATTTCCCCCTGGCTCCAGGAGGAGATGGGTCGCCAGCCATAGACCGGCGCCCGCTGGTCGTCCTGGACCATCACGTTGCCATCGCTGTCGAGCAGGTGAACGAATACGCTGAGATCGCGCTTCGGTTTCTCATGGGCGATCCAGTTGACCTCCAGCACCAGATCGAGTGGTGTGCAGGAGAGCCGGTGGGTATAGACACTGACCCCGCCGGCCGCGCCAGCGACGGGCATCGTGGATGGGAGGTGGTCGGGATGAGTGGTGATCTCCACCAGATCCGGCGCCACCGCGTTCAGATAGATCGGCTCGCCGATCTGCGCCTCCCACCACTCCGGAGGCTGACGGTAGAAGGTGTAGGAAGGGGTGACCAGTGAACCTTCGGCCAGGATGGCGCGATAATCGGCTTTGTGATCGACCAGATCGACACCGGGAAGGGCACCAAGCACCGATCGGGCGAACCCGACGGCGAAGTACCTGGGTCCCCAGGCCATCATCAAAGTGGACCCCGGCGGCGTGTGCTGGGCCAGCGCGATGGTCTCCAGACCGGTTCGGTCGGTAGTCAGCGAGAGAATGAATGGCTGATTGGCCGCGTAGAAGGCCAGGGCGCATAGCGCCGTCACGACGACGAGCGCCACACGCGGTAGAACCTCGGCCCGCGCAGTGAGCCGAGCGGCCTTTTCCGCAAAGCTGGCGTCGGCGGACACCGTCAGGAACTGATCGGCCAGGAACAGCCAGCCAAAGGCCAGGCTGAAGGTCGCCGCCAGAATCAGCGCCGACAGGATATCGGTATAGAACAGACAATGGAAGAGATAGGCCGCCGCGCCGGACAGCAGCAGCGTCACGGCCGCGCGCCGAGTCGCCGGGCGAAGCGCGCCGGCAACCAGCCCGATCATGCCGAGGAGAACGCCCGCCCACGACAGATCGGTCAGAATCGTGTCGGTGACCAGCCGGAAATTGGCGATCACGCCGTCCAGCGTCGCGGGCATGCCAATGAACCGCGACGCTTCGGTGCCGATGAACTGATCCCACAATCCCTGAAACGTGTTCGGGTTGCCGTAGACCCAGGGGGCATTGGCGTCCGCACGCAGCATCATGTAACCGTAGGGCACCAGACCGATCAAACCCAGCGCCAGCAGCGCGACGAGATGGAGCGGGCGGCGACGCAGCAGGGCCAGCAGGTCCGGGTAGAGGGCGTAGAGCAGGGCGGGGATCAGGGTGATCAAGGCGCGATGGTGCCCGAGCGCGATGCCGCCAAGCAACGCCAGCCAGTAGAGCCGACCGGGGATCGGCGGGCGACACAGGGCGAGAAAGAGGAGGGTGGCCATCACGAAAAGCGTCATGGAATAGATTTCGGCGATGACCTGGTGGATCCAGACCGTCCGGGTCAGGCCGTAGACCACGATCAGACAGGCGGCGGTCAGCCAGCGCCGCTGTGGGGTGACGTGCCGGGCCAGCACGAACATCACGGTAAGGGCGCCCAGACCCCAGAGCAGCGAGACGAGCGCCGGCGCAGTCGCCGCCGGGATGCCGAAGGCCTTGAGGACGGTCACGGCAATGCTGCCAGTCATGGTAAAGAGGGGATACCCGGTCGCGTGCAGCGTCCCCCAGACGTTCAGCACGATCTGCGTCTCACCCACGTCGATCATGTAGTAGTGCTCGGACCCGTTGGGAATGGTCTGGAGCGTTGAAAGATACACCCCCAGAAGGAGGAGCAGCGCCCCGGAGAAGAGGAGGAGTAGTTCGCGTGCGGGCCGGCGAGACATGAAGGATTGTTGCTGAGACATGGATGAGAACGATCGCATGGTTGACCACTATTGGATGCCGCGTTATTGGAATTCTCATCCAAGACCATTACAGTCACATGAGAGCCTTATTGTGAGAACAGGAACAAACGATGGTCTCTATCGGTGAACTTGCCCCCGACTTCGAACTCACCAACCAGGACGGGGCACGCGTCCGGCTGAGCGATCTGCGCGGGCGCAATGTCGTTCTCTTCGCCTTCCCAAAGGCCAACGAGATGTCGGTGGGCTGCAACACCCAGGCCTGCGGTTTTCAGGATGAAACGCCGCGCATCGAGGCTGCCAACGCCGTCGTAATGGGCATCAGCCCGGACGCGGTCGCGCAGATGAAGAAGTGGCACAAAGCGCGTAAATTGACGTACGATCTGCTTTCCGACCCGGAACACGACATGCTCGGGCCGTACGGCGCCTGGGGGATTCCTCTGCTCGGCATCGTGAAGATGCCAATGGTCAACCGGTCGTACTGGGTGATCGATGCCGATGGCCGCATCGTCGACATGCAGATCAACGCCGGCCCGGGGGAAAGCGTCAAGAAGGCGCTGGCGGCGCTTGACCGCCTCGGCGCCGCGCAGTCGCAGCGAACGAAATAAGTCGGTTTCAGCACTCAGGAGAAGAGGAAAATGCCGAAACAGGGTGAGAAGGCGCCAGATTTCGAACTGGTGAACCAGGATGGCAAGAAGGTCAAGCTGAGCGATTACTCGGGCAAGCGCGTTGTCATGTTTGCTTACCCCAAAGCCGGCACCAGCGGTTGCACCACGCAGGCCTGCGGCTTCCGCGATCAGTTCCCGCGCTTCGATGCCAACAATATCGTCGTTCTGGGCCTCAGCCCGGACGAACCCAAGGCGCTGAGCAAGTGGAAGACGGCGGAAAATCTGCCGTACGATCTGCTCTCTGACCCCGACCATAAGGTGCTCGAAGCCTGGGGAGCCTGGGGCGAGAAGTCGATGTATGGCAAGAATTACGAGGGCGTCATTCGCTCCCACTGGATTATTGACGAGAACGGCGTCATATTGGACGAACAGTTGAACGTCAAGCCGGTGGAAAGCGTGGAGAAAGCCGTGCACGCCTTCGGCTGGTAGCCGTCATCGGCTGCCCTTCGCCTCTTGAACGGATCGGGACTTCATGACCGCCTACATTCTCGCCCACGACCTTGGCACCAGTGGCGACAAAGCCACCCTGTATGACCGCGAGGGCCGTCTGGCCGCCAGCGCCTTCGCCGGTTATGCCACCGACTACCTGTCCGCTGGGCGCGTCGAGCAGGATGTCGAGGATTGGTGGGCGGCGGTCTGTTCGACGACGCGGCAGCTCCTAGCGACCCGTGGCGTCGATGCGTCGGAGATCGCCTGCGTGGTGTTCAGCGGGCACATGCAGGGCGTGGTGGCGGTCGATGCCGCGGCGCGGCCGCTGCGCAAGGCCATCATCTGGGCCGACCAGCGGGCGACGGCTGAGGCCGAACTGCTGCGCGAACGTGTCGGGGCGGAGGCCATCTACCAGATCACCGGCCATCGCCTGAGTCCGACCTACTCGCTGCCCAAGATCCTCTGGCTGCGCGCGCATGAGCCGGATCTGTTCCGCGATACCTGCTGCTTCCTGCATGCCAAGGACGCCATCATCGCGCGGCTGACGGGCCAGTTTGCCACCGAACCGTCCGATGCCAGCGGCATGAACCTGTACGATCTGGCGGCGGGCGACTGGTCCGCCGCTATCCTCGACGCCGCCCAACTCGACACCCGCCGCCTGCCGCGGATCGTGCCGTCGACCACGGTGATCGGCACGGTGCTGCCGGATGCTGCTGAGGCCACCGGTCTGCGCGCGGGCACGCCGGTCGTAATGGGCGGCGGCGATGGCGCCTGCGCCTCAGTGGGGGCCGGATCGGTCGCGCCGGGGATCGGCTACAGCTACGTCGGATCCTCGTCGTGGATCGCCACGGCGTCCACGCAGCCGCTGCTCGACCCGGAGCAGCGTACCGTCACCTTTGGTCATGTCATTCCCGGCCTGCTGATCCACTGGGGACGATGCAGGCGGCCGGCGGGGCATATCAGTGGACGCGGGAACAGCTTGCCACGGTCGAAGAGGCAGCGGCCGCTACCGCCGCTGAAGCAGGCGGAGTCAGCGTCTACGAGCTGATGAACGCCACCGCCGAAGCCACCCCGCCGGGCGCCGACGGGCTGATCTTTCTGCCCTACTTGCTCGGCGAACGGGCGCCACGCTGGAACCCGCGCGCTCGCGGGGCATTCATCGGCCTGACCATGCAGCACGCACGCGCCCACATGATCCGCGCGGTGTTGGAAGGGGTGGCTCTGAACCTACGCGTGATCCTTAACATCCTCAACGGCCAGGGCGCAGGCATCGAGTCGCTGCGGGTGATCGGCGGCGGGGCGAGCGGACGCTTCTGGCGGCAGATCATGGCCGACGTGTATGGTATTCCGCTGCACCGGTTGGCTATCCTCGAAGAAGCGACCTCGATGGGCGCGGCGGTGGTCGGCGGTGTGGCGGTTGGCCTATATCCCGATTTCACCATGGCGCAGCACATGAACCCGATCGCCGACGAAGTGACTCCGGACTCAGCGAACGCCGAGGTGTATCGCAAGTCCGCTGCTGCTTTCGAGGCTGCCTATACGGGGCTGCTGCCGGTCTACGATCTGCTGGCGCAGGACTAATCGGCCCACATGGAGTGGACTGAAAGCGATCAAAGCCGGGCGGACACGTTCGCCCGGCCATACCGATTCAGCCATCGACAAAGGCGCGCACGACCGCCAGTGTAGTCTTCTCGTCGGTCGGGATGGTGAACCAGAAGGCCGTGAAGACCCCGTCGTCGATCATCAGCGAGATGTCCACATCGCTGTCGCTGTACATGGCCACCTCTATCCCTTGCACAGTCTGGAACTGAAAGAAATCGGGGTCGAATCCTGAATCCGACAGCCACTCGTCCAGGTCGGCGAATGGGCTGGCGCTTTGCGCGACAAAGCCGGAATAGACCCCCTTCCGGTTGAGGCGGAGCGAAATTGCCTGTTCGCCCGGCGCGCTGAGGGCTCGGCTGCCGCCAAACACCTCGGCAGGATCCTCGATGAAGCGCCAGCTTTCGATGGTGTGATCGGGAATGTCCTCCGGAGTCGTGACTTCAAACGGCAGCCCGAGAGCGAGAATTTCCGTGGCGATACCAGGCAGCAGCGTCGCTGTCGGGGGCGCGGTCGCCGGCAGTGTGGCCGTCGGCGGCAGGGTCGGGGTTGCCGTCATTGCGACGAGATCCACAGTCGGCGTCGCCGTCAGGGTCGGATAGGGCGTGTTCGTTGGCGCGGCGGTGCCGTCGGCGCAGGCGACCGCGACCTGATAGGCCTGCCGCTCGGCACAGGAGAGCACAGCCGGCACGCGGTAGGTCTGCGTCCAGCTCAGCAGCTCAGCCAGTGTGAGTTCCAGATTCCACAGATCGGTTTCACCCTGCCAGGTGCCGGCTGCCAACCGGAATCCGTCGGGGTGGATGGCAAGCGACTCGATTTCCCACGGGCCGGCGCCGAAGCTGTAGATCAGATCGAGCGTCCGCCCGTCCCAAAGCGTGATCTCCGCCTCCACGCAGCGCTCGTCGTTGAATAGGCCGCAGCGGGCGGAGGCGAGCAGGGCGCCGTCGGCGCTGGCGGTCAACACGCCAATACCGCCGGGACCGATTCGCAGGCCGGAGCGGGTGTTGGGGTTGGGTAAGGAACGCGCGGTTAGCACTGGGTTGAGGTCGCGGAGCAGGTCGCCGGTCGCGGTATCCCACACGAACAGCTCATCCATCGAACTGGAAACCAGCCAGCGGCGGTCACCATTTTCCAGGAAGAGCAGATCGTTGATCAGATAGGCATGGGCCGTCATTCTGTGAAGGATGGTCCCATCCGCCGGGCTGAAGAGGACGATCTCGTTTCCCGCGCTGCTGGCGGCAAGGTCGCCGTCCGCGCTGAGCGCCAGGTTCGAGACTTCGGCGGCGTGATGGTTGAAGGCCCGAATCAGACCGGCGTCGGACACATCCCACAAGCGAATGCCGTTGTCATAGCTGCTGGTCAGGGCCTGGGCCTCGCCCGGCAGAAAGCGCACGTCGGTGATCAGCTCTCTATGCGCGTCGTGCGCATACAGCCGTGAGCCATCCTGCGTATCCCACAGCGCCAACTGGCCGTCTTCGGTCCCGGCCAGCAACCGTGTGCCGTCGGCGTTGAAGGTGAAGACCATCACCCGACTGTCGATCTCCAACCGGCGCAGAACTTCGCCGGTCGACGCCGAACGTAGGATGACTGACGACTCGTCCTGTGTGGCCAGAAGATCGCCGCGCGGGCTGAAGCGCACCGAGAAGCCGTTGCCGGCCTCATCCACGAATGACTGAGCGAGGTTGCCCGGTTCGGTGTCCCAGAGCATGGCCCGACCATCAAACCCGCCGGACACGATCCGCCGTCCGTCGGCGCTGAATGCGACAGCCAGTACATCGGTGAGATGACCGCGGAAGCGCTGCAAGATGGTGTTGTCGGACACATCACGGACGATGATCGTTGAGTCGAATGATCCGGTAACCAGCCGTTCACCGCTGGAGTCAAAGGCCAGGCTGAGCAGATGCTCGCTGTGCAGCGCCGGTGCGATCGCGTCGGCCTGACCGCTGCTGACATCGACAAAGAGGATCTCGCCGGCCTCTGGGGTGTATATTGCAACCTGCCGTCCGCTGGGGTGGAAATCCGCAGCGGCGATGACGTCAGTGCGAGGGGTCTGCACTTCGAGGACGATTTCGCGATCCGTCACGTTGATCGCCTGAACCCGGCCGCTCGAATCGATGGCCAGCAGCAGCACGCCGTCGGACGTGAACTCCAGTCGCTTGATCGAATGTTCGTTGCCGTCTGGCTCATTGAATGACTCCACGAGTTCGCCGGCTTCGGCATCCCACAGGGTGATCACCCCGTCAATCGATCCGGTCGCGATCACGCTTCCGTCGGGATGCAGTGCGACCCGGTTTTCGTCACCTACGGCATAGCCCATGGCGATTTCGCGCTCCGGCAGCGGCGATTCGGCGAGCGCGGCGCCGGTGTCCACGTCCCACATGTACAGGCTGCCAACGTCGTCGGTGGCGATCAGCCGGCCCCTGGCGATGATGCCGGTCAGCCCGCCACCATGCTGCGAGTGAAGGATGCCCGATGCAGTGTCCCAGACCAACAGATCGCCATCCCAACTGCTGACGACGGCATAACGCCCGCTGGGGTCGAGGCTGGCGCTGTTGATCGGTGCGAAGTCGTACTGAAACGCGCGGATCTGACCAGGGGCATAGGCCAGGTCGGCCAGAGTCTTGACCGCCAGCGCCGGGGGGGCAGGGATCTGGTTGGCTTCGATGGCCAGGGCCAGCGCGACGTTCGGGTTACTTTCCTGGAGCAGGCGGGCGTTGGCAGCCTGCGCGATGCTGGCGAATTCGGCAGCGCGGCGCAGGGCCAGCCCTTCGCTGGCGACGGCTGTCTCTTCGGCGGCCACCGCCAGGGTGACGTTGACGACGCTGGTGGCGGCATTATCGTCGGCGCGCTGCGCCTGTTCCTGGGCCAGTGCGGCATTGGCGACGCTGGTGGCGGCATTGTCATCGGCGCGCTGCGCCTGCTGCTCCGCCAGATCGGCATTGGCCACGCTGGTGGCGGCATTGTCGTCGGCCCGTCGAGCCTGTTCCTGCGCCAGAGCGGCATTCGCCAGGCTGGTCGAGGCGTTGTCGTCCGCGCGGGCGCGCTCGACCTCTGCGTTTCCGAAGCCGATCAGCGAGAGGACGGCCAGTGTCAGGGCGATCAGCAGTCCGGCGGACAGGAAGATGATGGTCCGTCGGCGTTCGCGGTTGGCGGCGTCGCGACTCGCCAGAATGTACTCTCGGTGGGTATCGGTCGGCGTGGGCTGTTTGCCCTCACTGCCGGCCAGCCACGCCTCGGCCAGAATCAACTCCTGACCTCGCAGCGGCCCCGAGTGATGCGCCTTCCAGTCACGCGCCCGCACGCCCAATCGGGTGTGCTGCTCGACGTGGTGGACATCCTTGCGGATGGTCGCCAGCAGCGCCTCGACGCTGGTCTCGAAGGAGTCGACGTCGCTTTTCGGCCCGTCGCAGTCCGGGTTGACGACTAAGCCGGTGATATCGTCGTAACGGCAGTTGAACTCGGGTTCGATGCGCTTGCGGAAGAAGATGTAGTTGTATCGGTTGAGCGTCTGGTAGTTGCTGCGGGCGGTTGCCCCCCATTCCACGCTGTTCCAGAAGTCGTCCAGCGCCTGAAGATCCAGCTCGCGCCGAAAGATCGGGATGATGCGTTTCTGCGTTTGGCGGGCGTACTCGATCTCCAGATGGCAGACGCGCGAGCGCAGCGAGTCCGGCGTGATCAGAAAGACGAAGTTCTGCGCTTCGTCGATGCCGCTGCGAATTTCTTCCAGCCAGGCGGCGCTGAACGGGATCCCGGCCCAGTCGACCCAGGAGTCCAGTCCGAGGTCGGTCAGCTGATCGACCAGACGCCGGGCAAAGGCCATATCACGGCGCGAATAGGAGATGAAGACGTCTTTCACTGCGTCCCTCGGTGGTTCGACGGCGATGTGCTTCACCATACTCCGATTCCGGCCCAACAGCCAATTCTTGGGTACAATTCCTGACCATAATTTTCAGATGTGACGCACGGAGGAGTTGTTTGCCATGACCTACTTGCTCGGACTTGACATCAGTACCACTGGCGCCAAGGCGCTCTTGATCGATGACGCTGGCAAAGTGATCGCCTCACACACGACTCCCCAGCCGATCAGCACGCCGCAGCCGCTGTGGAGCGAGCAGAATCCGTCCGACTGGTGGGAAGGGATCGTGATTTCGATCCGAGCCGTGCTGGCGGAAACGAACAACCCGGAGATCGCTGCCATTGGCCTGACCGGGCAGATGCATGGCATGGTCCTGCAGGATGCCTCGGGCAATGTGCTGCGCCCGGCCCTGCTGTGGAATGATCAGCGGACCCAGGCGCAGTGCGATGATATGACCGCCAAAGTCGGTTTCGAGCGACTGATTCAGCTCACCGGCAACCGCGCCCTGACCGGCTTCACCGCGCCCAAGGTGCTGTGGGTGCGCGACAACGAGCCGGAGATCTTCGCCCGCGCCGCGCACCTTCTTTTGCCCAAGGATTACCTGCGCTACAAGCTGACTGGCGAGTACGTCATGGATGTCAGCGATGCCTCCGGCACCTCGCTGCTCGATGTAGCCAACCGCCGCTGGTCATCGGAAGTGGCCGCCGCCCTGGAAATCCCCGAGTCCTGGCTGCCGCGTCTGGCGGAAGGGCCGGAGGTCACCGGGGTGGTCAGTGCGGCCGCCGCGGCCGAGACGGGCCTGAAAGCAGGCACGCCGGTGGTCGGCGGCGGCGGCGATCAGGCGGCCGGCGCTGTGGGCGTCGGCGCGGTCGAACCGGGCATCATTGGCCTGGTGGTTGGGACTTCCGGCGTGGTCTTCGCACCGCTGCCCGACTACGCTTACGAGCCGCAGGGGCGTCTGCATGCCTTCTGCCACGCCGTGCCGGGCATGTGGCACTTCATGGGCGTGATGCTCAGCGCCGCTGGCAGCCTTCAGTGGTATCACGACACTCTCGGGCACGGTCAGTCGTTCGACGCGCTGCTGGCGCCGGCCGCCGATGTGCCGCCGGGCGCCGACGGCCTGCTCTTCCTGCCGTACCTGACTGGTGAACGGACCCCGCACCCCGATCCGCTGGCGCGCGGCGCCTTTGTCGGCCTGACGGTGCGGCACAATCAAGCGCACATGACCCGCGCCGTCCTGGAAGGAGTTGCCTTCGGTCTGAAGGACAGCTTCCGGTTGATCCAGGAGAACGCGCCGGGCGGAGTCCGTGAAGTCCGCGTAAGCGGCGGCGGCGCCAAGAGCCCGATCTGGCGGCAGATCCTGGCCGACGTGCTGGGTGCCACGTTGGTGACGACCAACAGCACAGAAGGGGCGGCCTTCGGCGCTGCGCTCCTGGCTGCAGTCGCAGCGGGCGTTTATCCGGATGTGCCGACGGCCTGCCGGGCATCCATTCGTACCAGCGACCCGGTTTCGCCCGGCGCCGCGCGCGATTCGTACGAGGGACCATATGCCAATTATCAGGCACTCTATCCTGCCCTAAAGGAAATATTTACGCGCGTCTAACATATTCGGCGTAGTCTAGAAGCGATCTACTTGCGCTAAAGGGTTAACGAATGTTTCCTCCTCCGAATAATCGCCCGCCGGACGATAAAAAACCTGGCGGTGGAAATCGCCCTGGCGGACCGGGCTTCGACTGGTCACGCTATATCTGGCTGATCTTCCTGGGCGCGCTGGAGCTATGGAGCCTGCTTCGCCTGCCCGATATGGTGAGCAGCGTTTCACCCAACCAGCCGATCGCCATTCCGTATTCGCTGTTCTACGAGCAGGTCACCGTCGGCAATGTCTCCGAAGTCGTGCTTCAGGATGCGACCGCGACCGGCGTCTTCCGCAGCGCCGTCGTCTATCCGCCGGATGGCTCGCCGCTTTTGCAGCAGGGCGTCCCGCAGCGCGAGTCGCGCACCTTCACCACGACGCTGCTGCCGATCACCGATCCGGAACTGCCTCAGATTCTGCGCGAAAACAATGTGACCATCGTCGGGCGGTTCACCGAGGCCAACCCGATCCTGCTGTTCCTGCTGAATTTCGGGCCGCTGCTGCTGCTGGTCGGCTTCCTCCTCTGGTCGACGCGCCGGGCGCAGCGCCAGATGGGGGGTATCTTCGGCTTTGGGCGCACGCAGGCCCGCCAGTACGATCCTGAGAAGCCGAAAGTGACGTTTGTCGACGTCGCCGGCCAGGATGCCGCCAAACGCGAACTGGTGGAGATCGTCGACTTCCTGAAGGACCCGGACAAGTACATCGCACTTGGTGCCCGCATCCCGCGCGGTGTGCTGCTGGTCGGCCCTCCGGGGACCGGCAAGACGCTGCTGGCGCGCGCGGTCGCCGGCGAAGCCAACGTGCCTTTCTTCAGCATCGCCGCCTCGGAGTTTGTCGAAATGTTCGTTGGCGTCGGCGCCAGCCGTGTGCGCGACCTGTTCGGCAAAGCGAAAGCCAATGCCCCGGCCATCGTCTTCATCGACGAAGTCGACGCGGTCGGCCGCCAACGTGGCGCCGGTATGGGTGGCGGTAACGACGAGCGCGAACAGACGCTCAACCAGATGCTGGCCGAGATGGATGGTTTTGACCAGACCGAAAGCGTGATCGTCATGGCGGCGACCAACCGCCCGGATGTGCTCGATCCCGCGCTGCTGCGCCCTGGCCGGTTCGATCGGCAGGTCACCGTCGGGCTGCCGGATCGCACCGGCCGTCACGACATGCTCAAGGTGCACGTGCGTGGCAAGCCGCTCTCCGAAGACGTCAACCTGGAAGCTCTGGCCAAGGTAACCGTCGGCTTCAGCGGCGCCGATATCGCCAACCTGGCCAATGAAGCGGCCCTGCACGCGGCGCGTCACAACCGCAAGCGCATCACCGCCGAGGATTTCAGCGAGGCGTTCGAGCGAATCGCCCTTGGCACAGAAGCGCCGCCGCTCTCTAACGAGAAGGAACGCCGTGTTGTCGCCTATCATGAAGCGGGACACGCGATGGTCGCGGCGCTGCTGCCGGGCGCGGACCCCGTCTTCAAGGTGACGATCATCCCGCGCGGGATGGCGGCCGGCGTGACGGCCTTCCAGCCGGACGATGATCGCCGTCTGTTTTCAAAGGAATTCCTGCTGTCCCGCATGGTGGTCGGCCTGGGCGGGCGCGCGGCGGAAGAAGTCGCTATCGGCGAGATCACCACCGGCGCTTCGAACGACTTGCTGCAGGTGACGGCCACGGCCAAGCGCATGGTGTCGGCCTGGGGTATGAGCGAAACGTTCGGTCTGCTCAACTTCGGCGACGACGACCGTCAGCCCTTCCTGGGCTATTCAATGGCTATGGGACGGAGCTACAGCGAAGAAACCGCGGCCAAGGTCGACGGGGAGATCCGCAAGATGGTCGATGATGCCTATCATCGGGCGGTGTTGCTGCTTAAGGAAAATCGCTCCAAGCTGGACGAACTGGCGATGTCGCTGTTGCAGAACGAATCCGTCGATCGCGAAGAAGTGCTGCGCATTGCCGGCGTGCTGGACGACCCCAACAGCGAGTCGATCCCGGTGCCCGCGCCGGATACCAGTGAGACTCTGCCGCGGATGACGGGGTCAAGCTGACCGCACGGTTGACAACCTGAAGCACTAAAGGGTGGGCGGAGGTTCCGTTCCACCCTTTCAATTTGCTGGAGTCGCAGAAAGGGAAATCAGGCTTTCTTCCGTTTGTAGGTAGCGGACCAGGATTCGCGGTATTCCCGCTTGCTCTCCTGCAACCATCCGACGGCGGCAAGTCCATCGATCAGCGCCTTCATTTCGGCCTGGGACATCGTGGCACGCCTTTCAACCCTGGCCTGAGCGGCATCGTCGGCATCGCGATAGCTGATTCGCACGCTATCCCAGTGCCAGGGGGTGTCAAAGGACCGTTCGCCGCTGATATCTGTGTATTCCCATCCGCGCTCGACGCTCACGATATTCTCTTTCTGGTTGCTGTGGCTGCTCTGATTTTCGAGTGTGCGGTTCATTTTCTTCGACTGGTGCGCGCCGGTAAAGCCCCGAACCATGATCTTCCAGAAGCGCACGCTTGACGCGCATGGCTGATAGGAACACCGCACTTGCGGCTTTTTATGGTCCCGCTATACTGATTTCACAAATGCATGTAAACGCGACTGGAGCCGAGTTGTTATCCAGGATCTGGCCGTGGCTTCATTGTGACGAGCGTGAAGTGACTGCGTCGTGGCTACGCCGTGACCTGGTCGAGAGGCAACTTATGCAGCTTACGGGTGAATACATTTTCGACGCTGATGTCGCGACCATCTGGGATCTGCTCATGGATCCCAAGGTTATTGCGGAATCTATTCCTGGTATCAAGAGCCTCGCGACGATTCCGGGCCAACCACTGGCCTGGCAGGCGGAACTGAAGCTCAACGTTGCGACGGTCAATGGCGTCTTTTCCGGAACCGTACAACTGAGCGATGTCGAGCGGCATCATCATTATCGTCTCACCGCAAATGGCGAAGGTCAGCAGAGCGTCATTCGCGGGAGTGGAGTGGTCTCGCTCATCCCACAGGGCAGTGGTAGTCAGACCCAGATCCTTTGGGATGCGGACTACACTGCCAGCGGCAAGCTGGCGAGCGTTGGGCCGCGCCTTCTGCAATCGACCGCACAGATGATGGCCTCCAATTTCTTTGCCGGCGTGGCTCAGCACATTCCGTCGCTGGGGGAGGCGTACATCGATACGGTTCTTGGCGAGGAAGATTCTCCCAGATCCTTCCACAAGATTTCCGAGATAACCCAGACGCAGCCTATGCCGGCCGCGCCCGGACAGGCGGACACTCACAAGAAGGCGGGGCCGCTTCAATCGCTGCTGAGCGCAATCAGGCGCCTGTTCGGCGGCTAGCGCGTTCGCGTGTCGGTTCCTCTCGAATGAGTTGTGGGTAAGGAATGCGGCGGGCTTAAGGGACCTTCAGGCGTCGTCGTCCTCGTCGAGCAGGCGCATCTGATACGGCTCATCCTCGAAGCGCTTGGCGCTGATCCAGCCTTCCGCCAGCCGGAGTAAGGCGCGATCGTCGCTGTACAGCACCTCGGCCTCGTGAGCGATAGCAGTGGCGACAATCAGGCAGTCGGCGATCAGCGCGCGCCGGTTGAGATCCGGTCCATCGAGGCGCAGCGTCTTGAACTGCTCCTGTACGAACCGGTTGGAACGCATCTGGCCGAAGACCAGCGCCGCCCGCGCGTCGAAGTCCACGATCAGCCAATCCTGCTGCAAGCGCGCCAGGACATTCGACTGTTCGGCTTCGGGCACGAAGGCCAGCAGTTCGCCCACGACAATCGACGGGATGATGACGTGGGTGTTCTCGTCGGCGGTCAGCCCGATGAGAAAGTCGCGCGCCCGTGGGATCAGCTCATCTTGCCCACGGCTGGCGCGGCCGATGATCCCCCAATAGAGCACCTGAGTGTCAAGACAAACGATACGCATGACTCTCGCCTATCTGTTTGAGCCGGACAGGGCGTGATCGCAGGCTTCGTCCGGCAGCCGCCTCGCTCACTGGAGTTCCTCGTCACTGCGCGCCGAAAGGTCCGCGCTGGTCAGATCGTCCGGCAGGTGTTCGAAAACATGCCCGGCCGACTCGGCGATGCCGTTCAGCGCGCGCTCGATGCCGACCATGCCGTAGGGCAGCAGACGGTCGATTCGAAAGCTGATCAGGCTGCGATCCGCGACGCTGGTGACGGCTTCGCCGCGCACACCGACAACCTGGTACAGCCGAGCACCGAGATCTCGGGCCAGCGCCCAGCTTTTGCGGTGCGCCAGTTCGCAGGTAATCGTCCTGCCGTTGAGTAATCGCAGCCGGGCGCGCGGCGGCTCTTCGCCGCCGACGCGGATGACCATGCCGTGCAGGCTGGTGGTGCCGCGCACCGCGATGAGATCGGCATCGATGCGCAGTTCCGGAGCCACCGCGGTGCGGACGCCGACGCGCCGGCCGGTGCGTCCACTGAACTCGACTTCGACAGCGTATCTGCGGGCGATGCGGCGGATCTCGCGCAAACCGTCCACGGCGCGGGTGGGCAACCGCTCGAACTGCTGCGTCGCGATCGCCTCGCTAACGTGTGCGAAGGCGTGTTCGACAACGCCGGTCTTCGGCGCCGTGAAGACCAGCGCATAGCCGGTTGGGCGCAGTTCGGCGAGGCTGATGACCACCTCGTTTTCGCTGACCGGGGTGCCGGTGAGATGCGCGATCACAGCTGTCAGGAGCGACTCGACGGCCGCGATCAAGGCGGCGGCATCGCGTGCGTGGACCCGTTCAGCCGAGAACTCGCGCCCGGTCAGGCGTACCTCGATGTGGTAGGCGGATGATCCCGCGGACTCCACGGACTCCACCATAGGTGTGGCCCCGGGCGAGCGTTTGGACGATGGATCTGCCATTGCGGTTGTTCTACGAGCCTGTGTGGCGGAAGTCCTTCATTATATCCCATTCCCGCGAACGGATCATGCTCGCGGCGCCACGACGCGTCTCAATGTACCAGCCCCGCCTCGATCAGCGCCTCAGCAAAGATCTCGGCCTGCATACCGGAACCTTGGCCATTCGGATGGTAGTAGTCGCTCCACATCGCCCGATCCTGCGGCGCCACCGCCGCATAGTCGAGATATGCGACGCCGGCTTCCTCGGCCACAGCGCGCAGGATGTCGTTGTGTTCGGCCATGGCCGCCCGCCATTCGTCGGTCGGCTCCGTGGTCTCCTCCAGATAGGCGTAGCTGGCCAGCAGCACGTTCACATCCTGCACCTGCGCGACGGCGACAGCATTCTCGATATTGCGGCGGAAGTAGACCGGTGGGTTCAGCGCCAGGTTCTCGTTGGCCGGCCCATCGTCCCGCGCGCAGCCCACGTCGATCACCGTCGAACGCGCTTCGAAATCGGCCGGGTCCGGCTCCATTCCCAGCGTGATAGACACGAAGCGGTAGAGGACGCTGGGGCTGAGCTGGCGAAAGGCGAGGTCGGTGGAAATGCGTCCGGTTGGGTCAAGGCCGAGCAGGGCGTTCGTTCCCCGATAGCAGTCCGGAGCGATCTCACGCCGCTCAATATCATTGCGCCCCAGGTAGAAGACAGCCACATCGGGTTCCAGTTCCAGCGCGTGCAGGGCGAAGTTGCTGAAGATCTGCCATGACGTGTATCCGATAGCGCCGCCGTTCACCACCTCGATCTGCGACTCCGGAAGGCGTTCGCGGAGGATGCGCTGAAGCTGCGCCGGGAAAGTCTCCTCGGGGGTGGTGAAGCCGTAGACCTCTGACGCGCCCATCACCACGATGCGCTGTACGCCGTCCGGTTTGGGGATGGCGATTTCTTCGCCGCGCTAGCCCAGGGAATTGATGCCCGCCCGGAAGGGTGACATGCTGTAGTCGATGCCGGGCAGGGGAAGGGTTGAGGCTGGCGAAACGGCGTCAATCTCGGCGCGGCTGTAGAGGTAGCTCATCTTCTGTTCGTCCGTGCCGAATGCCCCGATCGCCACTCTCAGAATGATCTCCAGCAGTAGCGCCGTCAGAAAGATGATGAGCGTGAGCAGCCCCAGCCCTCCCAGCAGCCGTCGAACCCGCCCGCCGCGGGCACTGTCCTGCACAGCCGGTGCGGTCGGGGCCCCGGCCGGCGCTCGCCGCGGCTGACCGACCATCATCACGACGACTCCGCCGACCAGCAGTGCGGCGACGGCGAACACGCCGGCCCAGGACTCCGTCGCGGCGACCCAAAAGCGGATCGGCGCGCGGAATGCCTGCTCGGTCTGGTCGGGAAAGGTTACACGTAGAGTCGGCTCTTCACCTTCGACGGTGCAGTAGCGCTCGATCTGAGTGCCGACCGCAGGCACCTCATTGAAGTGGACGGCGTTGATGCCAGAGAGCTGCCACTCCACGTCGATGCAGTTCCCGGGCTGGAAGACCATGACACGGGAGGTGCGGAGTACTACTGAAGCCTCGCCGTAGCTCGTCTCCAGCGTGTACCCCGGGGAGGTGATGAAGCCGATCGCGAGCGCGGCGGTGAGTAGTGCCGCCAGGGCGAACAGCAGCCCGTGCAGGGTCAAGCGCATAAAGCATCCAATCGTTGAGTTTTCAGGGCAGCCCTGCTGGGGTAGGGTACGGAAATCGGCATCAGCTCGTCGTTCCGGCTCTCCTCTGTTAGTGTACAATCGGGTCGTTCACTCCACAAAGGGCGAAACTCGATGACGAGCGCCAGCCGATCGCTGAACTTGACGAGATGGATGGGACGCCTGCTGCTTCTCACCGCCGGCGCGGTGATCAGCGCCATATCCGTCGCCATATTCCAGGCACCGTTCAACATCGCGCCGGCAGGTGTCTCGGGCATTGCGGTCATCCTCAACAAAGTGATCGGCACCCCGATTGGTCTGGTGGTGCTGATCGGCAACATCCCGATTCAGCTCCTGGCGTTTCGCATGCTGGGCGGCTGGCGGGTTGTGGTCGCCTCGATCTTTGCCGTGGTAACGTATTCCGTCGCCATCGAAGCGATTTCCCCGTTCGTGACCGGGACACTAAGCGATGACCGGCTGCTCAATGCGCTTTTCGGCGGCATCGTCGGCGGCATGGGCGCGGCCCTGGTGATTCGCGGTGGCGGAACGATGGGGGGCACCAGCACGCTCAACCGTATTTTGCTCGACCGGTTCGGCATTCCGCTGTCGACCAGCACGCTCTACACCGACACCGGGGTGGTGCTACTGGCCGGTCTGGTGTTTGGCTGGGAAGGGGCCTTGTACGCGATCGTCTCTCTGTTTGTGGGCGGCTCGGTCACCGATTATGCCCTGGAAGGCCCGAGCGTGATCCGCACGGCGGTGATCATCACCGATCACCCTGAGCAAGTGTCTGCGGTGATCATCGACTCGCTGGGCCGTGGGGTGACCGGCTGGGATGTGCGCGGTATGTTCACCGGAGACCCGCATACGGTCCTCTACGTGACGGTGGCCCGCAGTCAGGTGGTCGAACTGCGGCGGGCGGTCACCGAAGCCGATCCCGACGTGTTCATGGTCATCGGTCAGGGCCACACTGCCTACGGCCGCGGGTTCCGCCGTCTGAAGAAGAAGAACTGATACCGCACGAGCCTGGAAGCGAGAAGCAAGCACATGGTCGCAATCTCTCTGGATGAAGTTCGGGCGGCGCGGGAGCGCATTGCCCCCTACGTTCGCCACACCCCGGTGGCGCCAGCGCCACACCTGACCGTAGACGTGCCGTCCCAACTCCAGCTGAAGCTGGAAAACCTTCAGGTCTCTGGCTCGTTCAAGGCACGCGGGGTCTTCAATAACCTACTGCTGGCCGGTGATGAGGCACGCAGGCGGGGTGTCATCTGCGCGTCCGGTGGGAATCACGGTCTGGCGCTTGCTTACGGGGCGCACCGCCTGGGCATCCCGGCGACGGTCTTCCTGCCGGAAGCGGCCACCGCTGACCGCGCGGAACGCGTCATGTCCTGGGGAGCGCACTGCATACGATTCGGGTCCTCCTATGACGATGCCCACCAGGAGGCGCTGCGTTATGCCAGCGAACACGACCTGATGTATGTCGAAGCCTTTGAAGCGGTGCCCACACTGGTGGGGCAGGCGACTCTCGGCATGGAACTGCTGGAAGATCTGCCGGACATGGACGCCCTGTTCATCGCCATCGGCGGCGGTGGGCTGATCGCCGGCGTCGCCGCTGCGATCAAGCAGGTCAAGCCGGAGGTCCGAATTATCGGTATTGAGCCGGTGGGTGCGCCGTCGATGAAATCTGCGGTTGACGAAGGCTGCACGGTCGAACTGAGCGCCATTCGCACCATTGCCGATACGCTCTCGGCCCGGCGGGTCGGGGAGATGACGCTGGACCTCACGCAGCGTTACGTCGACGATCTGGTGCTGGTGACCGATGGCGGCATGATCGACGGCATGAAGTGGCTGTGGCGGCATTTCAACCAGATGGTTGAACCCGCCGCCGCCGCCTCGATCGCGGCGATCCAGTCTGGCGCCATCGATCTGGCGCGCTATCGCTGCCCCGTCGCCCTGATCTGTGGTGGCAATGCCGCAGCTGAGGGCATCTGGACGTATTACGAGTCAATGGCGCGCAGCAAAGGCACTCTTGCTTAGGGGATCCTGTTCTGCGAATGACCAGCCGCCTGAAAAAACGAAGGCGACCCCATCGCATTGAGCGGTGGAGTCGCCTGTCCTGTCACAATCTGATTTCGTCAGGTCCCGAAACACCTAACGTCCTCATCCCTGCTTTGCTCCCCATTTCCATGCGCTGGAGAAGCGGCCGAGGGGTGAGGTGTTTCGTGGCAGATCCTCGCTGACTGTCTTAGGAGTTCATGCCGCCGAAGATCAACTCTGGCGGAGCGATGTTGGCGTCCTCCGGGGCCGTGATGGTCGTGGCATCGTGGCCGCTGTAGCTGATCTCACCGTTGAAGGCAACGCTGCCGTCGAGGCCCATGCTGCTCATGTCCATGTTCATGTTGAACGTGACGCGTTCCAGCATCTTGGTCTCGCCGTTGTACTGGACCTGCGCCGACATCACCATGCCATCATACAGCGACATGAGCATGTCCAGATCCATGCCGCTCATGTCGGCGCCCGAGGCCTCCAACTGCTCTTCAATCATGCCGCGCATCGCTTCGTTCTGCATCATCGCGCCGAAGTCGAAGCTGTACATGAAGACGCCGGCCACATCCTGAGCGCGAGCGATGTTGATGAAGCCTTCAAGCATCTCCGGGTCCTGCATCTGCGTCATAGCGCCCATCTGCGCTTCCATGTTCGCCATACCCATGTCCATCATCGATTCCATCATGGGGGCAAACTGATCGAGCAGGGCGATCAGGTCGATGCCACCCCAACCGGAGTACGGAACGCCTGGAACGGAAGCGGACAGTGCGTCGAAGTCGATATAGCCGATACCATTGACCAGCATCACGTGCACGTTGACCGTTTCCGGGGTGGTGCCGTCGGTCATTTCGGCGGGCAGGTTCACCGTCAGGTCGAGGTCGCCGCTGAGGGCCTTGATGAAGGTGCCCAGGCCGTCGCCGGTCATCAGCGCCATCGGGTCATCCATGGCCACACCGGCCATAGCCTGTACGCCCGAGTAGGCGCCCGTTCCCGCAACATCAAGATTGAGCTTCTCGCCTTCGGCGTCGATGGCCATGACGAACTCCAGCTCGAACGCCGCAGAATCTACACTGGCATTGGCTTCTTCGTAGGCCGTCAGGTCAGCGCAGTCGCGCTCACTCAGTCCGCCGCAGAAGGTCGTTTGGTCCTGTGCCGCCGTCACGGGGACGATCAGACACAGAATGAGCAAAGTCGCCAGAAACCAGAACTTACGCATTATGAAGTGCTCCTTGGTTGGTGAAGTATGGATTGTACGCGTCGATGTCGTGCGCGATCACAATCATATACGCAAAATTACGTTGTGGGTTTCGAACAAACTGACGAATAGAAGGCGAGTCATGTTTTCGCTCACCAGCCGTGTGGGGACGAGGCAGCACCTCGCCCCCACCTATGTCTTGGATGATACGCTTTAGCCGACGGCGATCGCGTTCGCGTCCACCCCCAAAAACAGGACCTGTTCGTTGGTGACGATGATTAGCAGTGTCCCATCCGGGCTGAAATCGAAGTCCATGCCCAGCTCGTAGCCGGTGCCATAGAGGATGTCGCGCGTATCGGCATTGAAGATGGACAGCACGGTTGGCACCGGTTCGCCATCCGGTTGCAGGTTGATCGCCGCCAGCAGCCGCCCATCCGGGCTGAAACGGACGACGCCTGGGAAGAACTGGGTTGCTTCGCCATAGGACTGCGCTGATCCGCCCAGCGACAACAGGCGGATGTTGGTGCCATCGGCATAGGCGATCTGCGGTGGCAGACCGGCTGCAATGCCTGGCCGCCAGTCCAGACCTCCGTGTCCCGGCTGGGCGATGGGCTGAGTCACGATGGTTGCGCCGTCATTGACGCTGACGATGTTGAGCGCCGTGTCGTACCAGGCAAACAGAGTGCCGTCGGGGCTGAAGGCCACATCGCGTACGTACGAGGTGGTCGGCCGGACGGCGAGCTGGCGCTGGTTGGGAATGTCGTACATATACCAGGCGCTGGTCACGCTCGGATCGCCAAACGGGCTGCCACCGCCGACTGCCAGCAGGTTGCCGCTGCTGAAGGTGAGTGCCTGAATATCGGTCGCTGGCGCGTCGGCCGGGGTGATCGTCACGCCGGTATCGGTGTTGGCGACATAGAGAACGTCATCGACGGTGGCGAAAGCCAGATAACGACCGTCCGGGCTGAAGGCCAACTGCGCGATATTCGGTTCCAGGTTCAGCTCAAGTACCAGCTCTTCCTGCGTCGTCAGATTGTAGACCAGCAGACCCTCGGCGCCGCCAATGGCCACCAGACCGCCCGTGGTGAACGACAGCGAGGTCGCGCCGGGGTAGGCCAGAGTCGCGAGGGGAGTCAGGGCGGTGAGGTTCGTTTCGAGAATGGGCAGGCGCTGTGCCGGAAGATTGATCGGCCCGCCGGCAACCGGAGCCAGGAAGTAGTCTTCACCGCGCCCCTCTGCTGTCCAGCCAATCGTCCCTTCCGCGTCCACACGCCACCAGATCAGGCGCGAGGCATCCTCGCACGAAGGTCCCGACAGGACCAGCACCGTCGTGCCCGGTTGAATCAGTCCGATCTGCTGCGCGTCGATGCTCGGCCGGTCACGCAGTCGGTTGGGCGTGCCGCTGGCCCCTAGTCGTGCCTGACCGCCGACGACCAGACGCGGTTGCAGATAGCCGGCGAATCCGGCCGGACAGTTGGTCTCCAGGGCCGGCGCCGTCGCGGTGATCACCGGTATGCCGCCAGGGGTGGCCATGACTAGCAGCGCTGCATCACAGGGAAAGGCAGCGATCAGATCTTCACGGACGCGGAACTCGTAACGCACCGCCTGCAGGACGAGGATGACCGTATGCGCCGACACCGGCTGGGCAAAGCTGGTCGGCGTCGTGATCAGCGAGCAGCCGAGTGAGCTGTCCGGGTAAAAGGCCTGCGAGTACTCCCATCGATCCAGATCGGCGATCGTCACCTGTCGGCTGAGATACTGGCCGAGGAGGTCGAGCGCTCTCTGCACCTGAGGGGTGACCGTCTGTGCGCTGGTGGGCCCGAGCGCCGTCAGGGTGCTCAACAGCACCAGGAGGAACAACACAAGGATCGATCGTTTCGACCTAACGCCGCTTGACATAACCCACCTTTCGCCTCAAACCGAATTCCAACTATGCCTTCATTGTAGCCGAAAACCGTCTCCAGCGGTGCGAAAGTGTGGCGCGCGTTAGAATAGCGCCTATTGAACGTATCGCACCGCATCAACTCGACAAAGGGATGTCATGGGCCTCGGCAAGCAGATTCGCATCCAACGCATCTTTTCCCATCCTTCGGGCAATCTGTGCTCGATTGCCATCGACCACTTCGTCCTCTATAACCTGGGACTGCCCCCTGGCCTGCGCCACATCAAGAACACACTCCAGGCGGTCATGTCGGCTCAGCCGGACGCGGTCACCATGCACAAGGGGATCGCCAGCGCGCTGTGGGGGACGTACGCCGGCAAGGCCGCACTGGTCCTCCAGACCAGCGGTATCCGCGCGGATGACTCGGCGATGGTTGAATTGGCGACCGTCGAAGAAGCGCTCCGCCTGGGCGCTGATGCTCTGGCGGTGGCAGCGTTCATGCATGGCAAGACCGAAGCGCACTACCTCAAGGTCGTCGCCGACCTGGTGCGCGAAGGGGCGAAATGGGAACTGCCGATCATCACACACGTTTACCCACGTGACGAACAGAACAACGTCATTTACACGCCGGATGACATCGCCTGGGCGGTGCACTGCATGGTCGAGGCCGGCGCCGACATCGTCAAAGTGCCGTACTGCGGCGACCCCGCGGCACATGCGCAGATCGTCGCCGACTGCCCTGTGCCAGTGGTCGCGGCCGGTGGTCCCAAGACGCCGACAATGCGCGATGCGCTGAACATCCTGGCGGAAGCGGTGAGCGTGGGCGTTCGTGGCGGCACGGTCGGTCGCAACGTGTGGGGCAGCACCGATGTCGCCGGGGCGGTGCGCGCCTACAAAGCGGTGATTCACGATGGCAAGAGCGCTGACGAAGCGCTGCATGAAATGGTTGAGGCTGGCTGAAACTACAGTTGGCTGAATCCAATGGACGTCGGAGATCGATTGATGGAAGAGCGCGAGAAGCGCTGGGACGTCCTCGGCATTGGCAGCGCCACCGTCGACGACCTGCTGTTCGTCCCGTCGTTTCCGGTCCCAGATACGAAAAACCGGCTGGACCGGGTAGAGCGCTATGGCGGCGGTCTGGTCGCCACTGCACTCGTCGCGGTGGCACGAATGGGCCTGCGCGCGGCGTATGCCGGGATGCTGGGCGACGATGACATCTCGCGCTGGATCGCAGACGACCTGGCGCGAGAGGGCGTCGATGTCTCGCCGGTGGTGCAGCGCCCGGACGCGCGTCCGATCCACGCGTTCATCATGGTCGAGAGCGCATCGCAGACCCGCACCATTCTGTACACTGTGGAGGGTCGGACGGGCGCGGATGATGAGCTGCCCGACGCTGAGACCATACGCGCGGCGAAGGTGCTGCTGATTGACGATGTCGGAACGGACGCGGCGATGCGTCCTGCTCGGATCGCACGTGAGGCGGGCATTCCCGTCGTGGCCGACTTTGAATGGACCGACGACCGCAATCTGATCTCGCTGCCCGATCACCTGATCGTCTCTCAGCGTTTCGCCGCCCGCGTCACCGGACGGGCCACACCGGCCCAGGCCGCTCGCGCGCTGTGGAATGACGACCGCACGGTCGTCGCCATTACCTGCGGAGCGGAAGGATGTTGGTCGCTGACGGCGAACGACGCGACGCCGATCCATTACCCGGCGTTCCCGGTCGAGGTGGTCGACACCACCGGATGCGGCGATGTTTTCCACGGCGCGTATGCCGCTGCGCTTGCTCTGGGCCTGGAACTGGAGGATCGCCTCCACGTTGCAGTAGCCGCTGCCGCGATCAAGGCGACTCAGGCAGGAGGCCGAAAAGGGATTCCCACGCGAGAACGGATTGAAACGTTCCTGCGAGCCATGACTTCACACGGATGAAAGGTTCTCGAATATGTCCAAGACGTTTGTACTGCTCGCGGCGATCTTCGGTTTTCTGGGGGTGGGCCTGGGCGCGTTTGGCACGCACACGCTGGGCGCGATCTGGGACGCGCGCCCGGATGATCGGGCTATCTATGAGACCGGATCGCAGTATCATCTGATTCATGCAGCGGTGCTGCTGGGCGCTGCTTACGTGGTCTCGGCAGTCGCTCCGTCCGGCCGGCGCTGGGCGCGGGCAGCCGGTTGGCTCTTCGCTGCCGGCATCATCCTGTTTTCCGGCAGTCTGTATCTGCTCAGTGTGCTTGATCTTCGCTTCATGGGCGCCATCGCGCCGATCGGTGGGGTATTGCTGCTGGCGGGGTGGGCGTCTCTGGGGCTGGCTTCACGCCATCTTGACTGACTCCCCAAATGGGATAAGCAGTGTTCTGAGATGTGGCAGAGTCAGACGAGCAACAGTCCCCGAGCCGATCGCCGTGTCGAGACGAAATTCTCCGCCGAGCAGGTGCACATACTGGTTCACAAGCGACAGACCCAGACCGAGTCCGCTCATCCTGGTCGAGTCATGTGCGCTGGAGATGGGCTCAAAGATGTACTGACGCTGGTTCTCGGGAATTCCGGGACCGTGATCCTCGACCTCGATGGACAGCGCGCTCGCATCTACAGCGAGGCGGACCGTCACGACGTCAGAGGAGTACTTCAGGGCATTGTCCACCAGTTGACTGAGGATTTCTCGAACGAGCACTTCGTCATTCTGAACAGGAGGGTCTTCGCCGGTGGCGATTTCCACAACGACGCGATCGCGGTCTTCGTCGGAAACAGCGATGCTGTCGCGCAGAGAAGAAATCGTGAACACGGCCGATTCAGGGGTGATCCGATCTTCCAGCGCGCGCAGTACATTCAGGGCGTTGTTGAACAGCCGCTCCAGCGCGCGAAACTGGCCATCGATACGTTCAGCCTTTTGCTCACGCTGTTCCGGGCTGAGGCGTTCGTAATAACGGGTCAGCAACTCGAACGACGTGCGCAGCACCGACAGGGGCGTTCGGAAGTCATGCGCCACGCGGGTCAGGACCTGGCGCTTGATGTCGCTCAACTCCTGCTGCTGGCGATGTGCGAGCAGGGCGCGCTCGCGTTCCAGGGTGGCTGTCTCGTGAAGCTTGCGCTCTTCCAGTTCGCGTTCCAGCCTCTCAACCTCGAAGAGCGCCGCCGTCAGTTCGGCGCGCTCTTTCGCCTGGGTCTGGAACCAGGTGGCGTTCAGAAGCTCTTTCGCTTCACAGGCGTGCACGGCCTGTTCGAAATCGCCCCCAGCCTTGTACAGCGCGATGAGATCCCCGTACAGGCTGATCATCAGAGGAATGTCATTATTCTCGGGCAGCGTGGCGATCAGGCGCTGAAGCCGCTTCATCGCATCGGCGTGCTGACCTTTGTGAATCTGAAGCCTGATGCGCAGTTGTTCTATCAAAGGCGTCGGATAGGCGAACTCGTTGTTGACGCGTTCCGCCGCGGCAATATCGCCCGTTTGCAGGTAGGTCTCGTTCAAGAGATAGGCGCAGAAATCGCGACCTGCGGCGAAACCCAGGCGGGTCGCGATGTCGAGGCCTCGATTCAGCATGGCAATGGCTTCGTCTCTGCGACCCATCAGCAGATAGTCTGCTGCCATGTTGGCCAGTGGAAAGACGATCAGCAGATCCTCACCCGCAGCTTCTCCCAATGCGATGCTGCGCTGGTAATAGGTGGCGGCGGAGTCGAAGTCGCGCATTTCGGTATAGACCACGCCGAGGTCGCCCAATGCCATGACGATGATTTCGTTATTGCCGAGCGTCTCGCCGATTTCCAGGACGCGCGCGCATGCCTGAAATGCGTTTTTCAGTTGCCCCGCCACCGCATAGCAACTCTCCAGGTTGAGCAGCGCGTAGGCTTCCTCCTCCAGCCAACCGTTGGCCTCTGCCAGCGATAGCGCCTCGCGGGCCAGCGGCACGGTTCTGGCGGTCTGCCACAGCCGGTTGCACGCCCAGCCCATGGCATTCAGGCTGCGGACGATGCCGCGTGTATAGCCCGTTTCGCGCGCCAGAGCGAGCGCTTCTTCGGCCAGCGTAAGCACCCGCGGGTAATCCAAGAAGCGGATCGCCTGTATTTGCTCCAGGAGCGTGTCGACGGCGGTGTTACTCGTGATGACCATAGGGGTCAGTCCTGACGGATGATACAAACTACGAGTGCTCACAGGCGAAACGCGTACAGACGGCTCATACGCTCCCGAGCGGCGTGGAGGATGCTCGCCGCTTCCGGGTTTGGCTCAACCACCGCGCGGATCGTGGCAGGGTAGGAGCTGGTGGCGGCCTCAACCAGCGATTTGCCGGTCAGCGCAACCATCGCCAGAACGGCGGCGCCGCGCGCCGTGACCTCGTCCGAGTCGATGATGTGCAGAGGGCGATTGAGCGCGTCGGCGATCATCTGAGTCCAGGCGCGAGAGGCGCGTACAACCCCGCCGCCCGCGAAGATCCTGGCCTCCTCAGGCGCGGCCAGCAAATCGTAGATCTGCGACAACCGCAGGGCGACGCCTTCCATGGCAGCCTGCAGGATGTCGATGGGTGTGGTATCCATGCGCAGGCCGACGATTGAACCGGTGGCGTCCAGCGCGTAGCCGGGGCTTCGCTCGCCCGCGAGCAGGGGCAGAAAGGTCAGCCCATGAGCATCCGGCGGGCGTACGAGCAGTGCATCCTCAACCGGGTCCGGAACATTGAGGACCGATCGCGCCCAGGCATAGATATTGCCCCCTTCCGTCGTGGCGCCGCCGATCAGGTGATGTTTGCTGCTGACTCGGTAGCCAAAGAGGCCGGCCGGGAGCGCTGAAGATTCATCGGTCAGGACGCGGCGCAGGGCGGCGGTGGTCCCGACAGTCAAAGCGACCCGATCCGGGCCGACAGCCCCTGCGCCGACATTGGCCGCTGCCCCATCTCCGACCGCCGGATAGAAGGGCACCTCGGCCAGTTTCGACCAGCGCATCCGGTAGGCGTCGCGCAGGCCGACCAGGGGTTCGTCGAAATCGATCAGCAGTGGCAGTTGGTCCAGGCCTACGCCGACGGCGTCGAGCAGCGGCTTGTCCCAGACCAGGTGCTGACGGTCGAGCAGGCCGCTCCATGCCGAGATAGAAAAGGTGCTGCGGGCATCGCCAAGCCAGGCGCGGTAGAGATAGGCAGGAAAATCGACCCATTCCTGCACCTGCCCGAACAATTCGGGTTCGGTCTGGCGCAGCCAGGCGAGCTTGGCAGGGCGGTGCGACGGATGAAGGACGCAGCCCGTGCGCTGATGGACCGCTGCGGGATCGAGCCGCGCCCGGAGATCGGGAATGGCGCTCGAGGCGCGTACGTCCGCGTAGGTGTAGACCGGCGTCAGGGGCGTGCCGCGTTCATCCAGTCCGACGAGCGAGTCGGCAAATGCAGCGGCGCACACCGCCGTGATGTATTTGGCCCGCGGGTGTGTAAGGAGATCGTCGATGCAGGTTTCGATCAACCCTCGCAGCGTCCGGGCGTCACAGACAGCGGCGCCGGGGATGGAATAGTCGAGCGAATGTTCGCGGCTGATCGAAGCGCCAAAGATCGGTTCCGCCTGACCATCGAACAGGCTGGTCCGCACGGAGGAACTGCCAATATCCAGGACAAGAAGAGTATGCGACGTGTCGTTCATTATTCTCATTATAGCGTCGTTTGTCGCCAGGACTCTGGAGATTTTCTGGCGGGGAGGTGATGTTCGCGACGTTCAGTTGGCCTGATTCAGCCGCGTGCGGAATGATTCCCACTTGAGGACACGCCCCTGAAACCTTATAATTCGCAAACATATCGTCCAATGCCAGAGAACTCGGTCAGCGCCGGGTGCGTCGACTGTAAAGGGAAGTGTTTTCATGAAGGTTATTCCCACCGCTGATGTGTATAAGCACGGGGTTGCCGGCGAGATCATCGACGTAGCCGATGGGTTCGCGCGCAACTGGCTGGTGCCCCAGGGCCTGGCGAAGAAGGCGACCTCCGGCGCCATGAAGGAACTGGATAATCTGCGCAGCCAGGCGGCGGCACGCAAGGCCGCATTGGAAGAGCGTCTGAACGAACTCGCCCACATGATCGATGGCGTCGAGCTGTTCTTCGCCCGCCGCGCGTCGCCGACCGGCAAGCTGTTCGGCTCGGTCACGACCGGCGAAATTGCCGCTGAGTTGAACCGCGCGACCGGCATCGATATCAACCGGCGCCGCATCAGCCAGACGACGCTCCGTGAGATCGGAACGCACAGCGTCGCCGTGCGGCTGGGCAGCGAAATCTCCCCACATCTCAAGGTCACCGTCGTCCGCGAAGAGCAGTTCAACAGCTTCATGGCGGCGCGTGCTGCGGCCGTCTCCGCCGGTGACGGTGATGAGGCTGCTGCCCAGGCACAGGGGGCCGATGAGGAAGCTGGGGCGGCGGATGCGCAGTCCGTCGTCATGATGGACAGCGATCCCGGCGTTCCGCAGCAGACCGAGGGCGGCGCAGCGGAGTAGCGTGCTGCACCTCCTGCCCATTCCAGCCAACCAGGCGATCTCAAGGGCATGGCCACGCCATGTCCTTCATTGTTCAAGCTGAGGCATGGATCCGCAAGCACTGGGGCGCTTTCTGCGCCAGACCCGCGAGGCAAAGGAACTCACCCTGGATGAAGCCGAGCGTGCGCTGCGCATCCGCCGGCGCATTCTCGAAGGGTTCGAGGTGGGCGAGTTCACGCTGCCGGAATTCGCGCCTATCCAGATCCGTGGGTTCGTACGCAACTACGCGCGCTTTCTCGGCCTCGACGAAGACCGTGTGCTGTCCCTCTACGAAGAGGCGCTGGTAGAAGGCGCCAAAGCTCTGAGCGGCCGCCGACGCCGCCAGCAGCGCGACAGCCGCCGCAAGAACGGCAAGCGCGACACCGGCAGCGCCTCACTGACTGCCGCGCGGTCGGTCACCGATACACAGCCCATTCTCCCCGTTGCGCCAAGCATCACGACCAGCAGTACCACCACCGGACTGCGCGATCGTCCGCGTGGCGGGTTGGGCGCAGCGCTCCTGCGTGTGCTGGTGGCACTGGCGGCCATTGCCGTTATCGTCTTCGTAGTCGCCGAATTGCTGCGCAGCGGCGAGTTGGACATTGCGCCGGACGTGAACTCAGACACGGATGCGGCGATCGTTGGCCTGCCCCCCGCGCAGCCGACATTCACGCCGCTGCCGACCGAGGTCAGCGTGACGCCGACGGTGGCGCTCCCGCTCCAGCCAGGTTTCACCGGCCAGGGTGTGCTGGTGACCGTGGAAATGACGCAGCGCACGTATCTGCGTCTGGTCGCCGACGGGGTAAGCCAGTTTGCCGGGCTTGCGCGTATCGGCGATGTCCTGGAAGTGCCGGCCAACAGTACGGTCGAGATCGCGGCCAGCAATGCCGAGGCGCTGCGCGTCGTTTACAACGGCCAGCGGCAGCCGGTTTTCGGCGACCGCGGGCAAGCGGTCTTTCTGACCTTCAGTCCGGCCGGCGTCGACGTGCTGACGGGGCCGGGCTTCGACCCGACGCCGGAAGTGCCTCCGACGGCTCTGCCGACGCCGACTGCCGACGCTGGAACGCTGGTGGGCCTGCTCACCCCGACCAATACGCCGGGGCCAAGCCCGACGCCGAGCGATACACCGACCATCACCAATACGCCGACGATCACGCCGACGCCCAGTGACACGCCCGTGCCGACAGACACGCCAACCATCACGCTCACGCCGTCGGACACGCCGCTGCCGTCCAATACACCGACGATCACGCCGGTGCCGACGGATACACCGATCCCGACCAATACGCTGACGCCGTCGCCGACGGTTATTCTGCCGCCGCGGCAGCCGGCGCCCGGCGCAACGCCCACCAAAGTCAAGTAGCAGGTAGGAACGCGAAAGATGGCTTCAAAAAAAGATAAATACTGCCTCGTCAGCCTGGGCTGCGCCAAAAACACGGTGGACAGCGAGAGTATGGCGCAGATCCTGAACCGGCATGGCATGAATGCCGTCGGCGTTCCTGAGCAGGCCGAGGTGATCATCGTCAACACCTGCGGGTTCATCGACGCCGCCAAGCAGGAGTCGGTCGATACCCTGCGCGAGTTGATCGAGGGCCGTCGTAACGGCCAGTACGTGATCGCGGCGGGCTGCCTGTCGCAGCGCTATGGCGCCGATCTGGTCGAGGAGCTTCCCGGCCTCGATGGCGTGATCGGCACGCGCCGCTGGATGGACATCTTCGATCTGGTCACGCGAATTCGCCAGCGCAAGCACCCCGAACCGCTCTACCACCTGCCGACCGACGCCGAGACCGTGGGCCGAGACGAAGGCAATGTGCTGCGTGTCTCTCGCCAGGGGGCCAGCGCCTATCTGAAGATCGCCGACGGCTGCCGCCGCCCGTGCGCCTTCTGCGCCATCCCGCAGATCAAGGGCACCCACGTCAGCCGCCCGATCGAGAGCGTGGTGACCGAAGCGCAGGCGCTCCAGAAGATGGGCGTCAAGGAACTGATCCTGATCGCTCAGGACACGACCGACTATGGCTATGACCTCGGGCTGAAGGACGGGCTGGCGCACCTGTTGAATGCACTGGTCGCGGGCACACCGGGGATTCCGTGGATTCGCGTCATGTACGCTTATCCCGGCTACGTCACGCCGCCCCTGATCGAGACGATGGCGAAGCATCCGCAGATTCTGCACTATCTGGACATGCCCCTTCAGCATGGCCATCGCGAGACGCTCAAGCGCATGAAGCGGCCGGCCAAGGTCGAATGGGTCTATGAGACGCTGGCCTCAATGCGGGCGACCATCCCGGATCTGACCGTGCGCACGACCTTCATCGTCGGGTATCCGGGCGAGACCGACGAGGAATTCGACACGCTCCTCCAGTTCGTCAAGGATCTGGAATTCGACCGGGTGGGGGCGTTCAAATACAGCTACGAGATTGGCACGCCGAGCGCGCTTCTGCCCAACCAGGTGCCAGACGAGATCAAGGAAGCCCGCTGGAACACCCTGATGGAGACGCAGCAGGCGATCAGCCTGAAGAAGAACCAGTCGTACGTCGGCAAGACCCTGTCCGTCCTCGTGGACGGTTACGGCGATGCCGAGGATGAAGACGGCAACCCGCTCGACACCAAGCTCAGCCTGGGCCGCAGCTATCGCGACGCGCCGGAAATCGACGGCTATGTGATTGTCGACGGCGAGCTGCCTGTCGGCGAGATTGTGCCGGTGCGTATCACCGGGGCCACGACCTACGACCTGTTCGCGACCGTGGACACCGGTGCCTCGATCGTCATCGAGCCGGGCAAGATTTACGGCGCCGGCATGTTACCGGAGCGCCGTGCTCCGCAGTACGGGCAGATCGCGATGCGCCTGGCGCCGCTGCAGAGCGGGGTAGTGCGACCGATGTGATGAACGAAAAACCGACGGGGCAGGTTCGACAGACCATGCCCCGTTTGCTTTTTGAGGGAGGCGAAATGTCCGAATCGTACACCATGCATGTGGGCGAGAAATTCAACGCCGACGGATCGACGCGCCCGTTTCCCGGTGTGACCATCATTTGCTTCGCCGACCCGGCCAGCGCCATCTACCGGGCTGGCGAGGCGCTGCAGGCGGAACTGCGGGCGCTGTCCTATGCGCACAAGTTTGCGCTTCTGCCGCCGCCGAGCTTTCACATGACTGTCTTCTCGCTGATCTGCGACTATCGACGCATCCCGGAAGAGTGGTCATCCCGGCTGCCGCTGGACGCTCCTCTGGCGCAAGCCGATCAGTTCTTCATCGATACGGTTGCGCAGGTGCCGCCGCCGTCGAATTTCCGTATGCTGCTGACCTTTCTGGGCGGCTGGGGGTTGAGCATGCGCCTCACCCCGGCCGACCAGGATAGTTACAAATCGCTCCGTACCTACCGCCAGCAGATTGCCGCGGCGACCGGTGTGCGCTACCCCGACCACGATACTTACGAGTTCCATCTGTCACTGGCCTACAAGTTGATCACGCTGACCGACGACGAACGCCGGCACTACGCCGATTTGCGGCGGGCGTGGGGCGACGACCTGCGCTGCCAGATCGGTGTGTTTGATACCGGCAAGCCGATCCTGACCTTCTTCGAGGATATGTTCGCTTTCGTCCCAGCTGAGCAGCGGTTCTCCCTGCCGTCGCGGAGGTGATCTCGTGCCCGAATTCGTTCCCGGAATCGAACTGAGCCGCCGGCTGTATGCGGAAGCCGTCCGGCCGATCCTCGACGCGCATTGGCCGGGCTTGCCGCACGCCGCCGCGCACGTCGGCAGCGGCAGTGACGTGCTGGGTTACGACACCGAGATGTCGGCCGATCACTTCTGGGGGCCGGCAGTGCACCTGTTCCTGCGCGACGAAGATGTCGGGCTGAAGGACGATATCGTTCGCGTCATGGGCCAAGAGCTTCCGTTGGAGCTCGCGGGCTATCCGGTAGGCTTTGCCGAGTCCGAAGCAGAAGCCGGCATGGACTACAACCGGCTGGTGACGACACGCCCGCTCAGGCATCACGTCTGGCCGATGACCATCGACGAATTCCTGACTCGCGCCCTGAACTGGACGCCCTCTGAAGGACTGACCCCCGCCGACTGGTTGTCGTTTCCACAGCAGAACCTGCTGGAAGTGACAGCCGGTGCTGTGCATCACGACGACCTGGGAGACCTCACCCACATCCGCGAGCAGTTGGCCTGGTATCCGCGTGACGTCTGGCTGTACCTGCTGGCCTGCGGCTGGCAGCGCATTGGCCAGGAAGAGCATCTGATGCCGCGCGCCGGCTACGTTGGCGACGAACTGGGATCGGCGCTGATCGGTTCCATGCTGGTTCGCGACGTCATGTCGCTGGCTTTCCTGATGGAGCGGCGCTACGCTCCATATTCGAAGTGGTTCGGCACAGCGTTTCAGCGGCTGGCCTGTGCGGTGGATCTGACGGCTCCGCTTTGGCGAGCGCAGCGCGCCGAGACCTGGCCGGAGCGCGAGGCGGCGCTTGGAGAGGCGTTCGCCGTCCTTGCCCGGATGCATAACGGGCTGGGCATCACCCCAGCCATGCCGGAAGCTACCTCCCCCTTCTTCGGGCGGCCGTTTCAGGTCATTCATGGCAGCGACTTCGCCGACGCGCTGATCGAGCAGATCGCCGATCCGCTGGTGAAGGCCATCGCCGAGCGTTCGCGCATTGGAAGTGTCGATCAGTTCAGCGACAGCACCGACCTGCGCGAGGCCGGTCATTTGCGGCGCGGCATTCGATCGCTACACGGACTGGTATAATTCGCCCATCCGCACCGACTGTGAGATCCCGCAACCTGTGACCGTACACATCCCTGTCCTGCTTCAACCGATTCTCGAACACCTGCTGCCCGCTGAGCGCGCCATCGACGGCACCGTGGGGGCAGGCGGGCACAGCGCCGCGCTGCTTGAGCACGGCGCTGGAAGGGTCCTCGCGTTCGATCTCGACCCGACGGCGATTCGCCTGGCGGGGGAGCGGCTGATGCCTTTCGGCGACCGTGCCCGCATCGTCCACGCCAGCTATGCCGACATGCGCATTGGGGCGGAACGCATAGGCTGGGGCGACGGCGTCGACGCCATCCTGCTCGACCTCGGCGTGTCGTCGATGCAGTTCGATACGGCCGAGCGTGGATTCTCCTTTCGCGCTGACGCATCCCTCGACATGCGCTTCGACGCGGAGTCGGGTGGCGCCAGCGCCGCCGATCTGATCAACTCGCTGGAGCAGGACGAACTGGCGGATCTGATTTTTCGCTACGGCGAAGAACGGGAGAGCCGCCGCATCGCTCGTGCTATCATCGCCGCCCGACCGATCGCGACGACCGGAGCGCTGGCCGCCGTCATTCAGCGGGCCGTGCCGCGCTATGGCGACACGATCCACCCGGCCACGCGCACCTTTCAGGCGCTGCGCATCGCCGTCAACGACGAACTCGGCATCATCGAACGCGTCCTGCCGGAAGCCATCGATTTGCTGCATCCCGGCGGACATCTGGCGGTCATCAGCTTCCACAGTCTGGAGGACCGCCTGGTCAAGGAAGCCTTCAGGCTGGCGGCGACGGACTGCATCTGCCCGCCGAAAATCCCCGTGTGCGTCTGCGGGCATAAGGCCAGCGTCGAACTGGTCACGCGGAAGCCGATAGTGGCGGATGAGGCAGAAATCGCGCATAATCCACGCAGCAGAAGCGCGAAATTGCGCATCATCAGGAAACTCGATGGCAGCACGCGATGAATGGTTAGGACACGTCCTCGACCGCGCTCGTTGGCGACCCCAGCGAACGGCGGTGGCGCTGGCGACGCTCGGCCTGTTCGTCGCGGTGATCATGGGCGCGCTCTATCTGTCCCAATCGTCGCACCAGTCGGCGCTGGGACGGCAGTTGAACGACATGATTGCCGAGCGTAACACACTGGAGCAGTCCGTCGAACAGCTTCGCGCCGAGATTGCCATTTTGCAGAGCATGCCGCGCCTGCAAGCTCGCGCCGAGGCGATGGGTTTCGAACCCGCCGGGGCAAACCAGATCATCTACATCGTCGTCGACGGTTATGATCCGGAGCGTGAGATCGAGATCGTCCCGCTGGCCTCGGACGCCAGCGGATTGCCGGAGTACAACGAGGATTTCGGCGGCTGGCTCGGCCAGCTCTTCGACGAAGTCGGCCGGCAGCTTGAGGCCTTTGGGCAAGAGGCGGAGTGAGGTTATGGCGACTACCGCGACTTATCCACAACAGCAAACCCTGAGGCAGCGACTGCCGTTCGTCGTCCTGGCACTGATCGTCGCCAGCGTGATTCTGGCCTATCGTCTGTTCTCCTTCCAGTTCCCGCTCGACTCCGAGACCCAGACTTATCTCAACAACCTGCGCGACAGCGGCTACAGCCGCACGCTGCAGTTGGCTTCGGCGCGCGGCACGATCTACGACCGGCATGGCGAAGCCATGGCGGTCAACACGCTGGAATACCGTGTCGGCGTCAGCCCGGCGCTGATCAGCGATGCGCGTGAGACGGCGACACAGGTGGCGGCGGTGATCGGCGCCAGCGAACTGGAGCTGTTCGACCTGATGACCCAGGATGTGGCCTGGGTGCAGGTCGCCGCCAAAGTGAGCGCTGACCAGGCGGGTCGCCTGCGTGCGTTGAATCTCGACGAGATCACACTGGAGCCGGTGCCGCGCCGCAGCTACCCCCAGGGACCGGTCGCCGCTCAGGTGATCGGCTTTGTGGCCGGCGACCTGCGCGGCTACTTTGGCGTCGAGGGGCACTACAACAGCCAGCTTGCCGGCGAGGTACGTACCCGCCGGGTAAGCAATATCCCGTTCGAGGTGCCACTGATCGACTTCGAGCAGGATCGAGGCAAGGACGTGCTGCTGACGATCGATCGCGACGTGCAGTACATCGTGGAAAGCGAATTGATCAGCGCCATCGACCAGTATGACGCCTCGGGCGGGACGATCATCGTCATGAATCCCCGCAATGGCGACGTCCTGGCCATGGCCTCCTTCCCCTCGTTCGATCCGAATACCTACGACACCGCGGATGCCCGTGTGCTGACCAACCCGGCCGTCGGTCAGCAGTTTGAGCCGGGATCGATCTTCAAAGTGGTCACGATCGCATCGGGTCTGGAGACGGGCGCAGTTACGCCTGACTTCACTTACAACGACCAGGGCACTTTGGGCGGTGTTTGCGACGGCATCCGCAACTGGGATGGCGGCGCCCGCGGCGTGGTCGACGTGACACAGATCCTGGTCCAGTCGCTCAATGTAGGCACCTCGACCGTCGCACTGCGCATGGGATCGACCGACTTTTACACGATGATGGACAAGTTTGGCATAGGCCGGCTGACGGGCGTCGATCTGGAGGGGGAGCAGGCGGGCAGATGCCTACCCCTGGAGATCCGATCTGGAACGAGAAGAACCTGTGTACCAACAGCTTTGGACAGGGCGTTGCCGTCACGCCGCTCCAGATGCTCACCGCGGTCAATGCCATTGCCAACGGCGGCCTGATGATGCAGCCGCGCGTGGTCTATCAGATTCTGGATGGCGACGAGGCCATTCCGGCGCGGAGCGCCAACCTTGGCCGGCCAATTTCGACCGAGACGGCGCGCATCGTCACGGAGATGATGGTGCAGGTAGTCGAAAACGGTCTGGATGGCGCGGCCTCGCTGCCCGGCTATTCGATCGCCGGGAAGACGGGCACCGCCGAAATTCCGACGCCGATCGGTTACGAGCAGGGGACTTCGATCGCCTCGTTTGTCGGCTTCTTCCCGGCCGATGACCCCCAGGTGTCGATCCTGGTCAAGCTCGACCGTCCGTCGGATTACTGGGGATCGGCGACCGCGGCGCCGACTTTCCGTCAGTTGGCCGAACGCCTGGTCATTCTGCTGGAAATCCCGACCGACGATGTGCGCCTCGCGCTGGCGGCGCAGGGCGGCTCCGTCAATCACATTCGGCGCTGAAGTCGCGCGATAAGGAACTTCCGATATGGATACTGGACTGCCGTTCGCTCTGACCGTCGGCGCACTGGCCTTCTTGCTAGGCGTGATCTGGGGCGGACCCCTGGTGGAAATTCTGCGGCGGCTGCGGGCCGGCAAGCAGATTCGCGAGGGGCTGGAGCAGCACGCGCACAAAGCCGGGACGCCGACGATGGGCGGCATCCTGATCATTCTGCCGACCCTGATCATCACACTGGCGCTCAATCTGGTCAACGTTATTCGCACCGTCACCGGCGCGTCGATCCTCCTGCCGCTGGTTGTCCTGATCGGCTTCGCGGCCCTGGGCGGGGTTGACGACTGGCAGGGATTTCGGCGGGCGCGAGGGACGGCGCGACAGGGCGAAGGCCTGACCCCGCGGCAAAAGATGCTCGGCCAGATCATCATCGCCGCCGCGGTTGCCATCATCTTCTCGTTCTTGAGGGCGGTTTTCAATTCGCCAACGTGATTGTGCTGCCGCTGATCAACGCGCAGTTCACCATTTCGCCATTCCTGTTCGTGCCGCTCATGATCTTCCTCATTGTCGGCATGTCCAACGCCGTCAACTTCACCGATGGCCTGGATGGCCTGGCCGGCATCATCACCGCCAGCGCCTTTGCCGCTTACGGCATCATCGCCTTCTTGCAGGGGCAGATCTTCCTGGTGCAGCTCTGCTTCATTCTGGTCGGCGCCTGCTTCGCCTTCCTCTGGTATAACGCTCACCCGGCGCAGATGTTCATGGGTGACATCGGCTCGATGGCGCTGGGAGCGACTCTGGCAACCGTCGCCATCATGACCGGGCAGTGGATGCTCCTGCCGATCATCGCCATTGTGCCGGTGGCCGAGGCGGTCAGCGTCGTCCTTCAGATATCCTATTTCAAGGCCACCAAGGGACAGCGCCTGTTCAAAATGTCGCCGCTCCATCATCATTTTGAATTGGTGGGCTGGAGCGAGACGCAAATCGTACAGCGCTTCTGGCTGGTCGGCATCCTGGCAGCCATGATTGGCGTCGCCCTGGCGCTCCTCTGAACCGAGGGCACGCAGGCACAAAACCGAGGTCAATACTCTATGTCTGATCCGCTGCAAGCTAAAACTGTGGTCGTGCTGGGATTTGCCCGGCAGGGGAGGGCACTGGCGCGCTGGCTGCCCTCGATAGGCGCGCGTGCCATCGTCAGCGATATGCGCAGCCCTGACGAGTTGAGGCTCAACCCCGCCGATTGGCCAGGAGTCGAATTTGTCCTGGGCGCGCATCCGATCACCCTGCTGGAAGGCTGCGATCTGTTGTGCATCAGCGGCGGCGTCTCGCTGAACCTGGAAATCGTGCAGATGGCGCTGCGCTACGACGTGCCGCTGAGCAATGACGCGCAGTTGTTCCTGGAGCGCTGCCCCGCGCCGGTCATCGGCATCACTGGCAGCGCCGGCAAGACGACCACCACCACGCTGATAGGCGAGATGTTCAAGCGCAGCAAGCATCGCACCTGGGTCGGTGGCAACATCGGCGATGTGCTGCTCAACGTGCTGCCGATCATCACGTCCAACGACCGGGTTGTCATGGAGCTGTCCAGTTTTCAACTGGAGATCGTGTCGAGCAGCCCGACGATCGGTGCGGTGCTGAACATCACCCCCAACCATCTCGACCGGCATGGCACGATGGAAGCCTACACGGCGGCTAAAGCCCATCTGCTCGCCTATCAACGCGAGAACGACGTGGCGGTGCTGAGCAAAGACGACGAAGGCAGCCAGCAGTTGGAACTGATTGCGCCGGGCAGCATCGCCTGGTTTACCCTTTACGAAATGGTATCCGACGGCGCCTTTCTCATTGGGGAGCGGCTGGCGGTCAGCGGCGTCTCCAGCCCCGATGGCGAACCGAGAGTCGTCTGCGAACGCTCGGACATCCGGCTGCGCGGCGAGCACAATGTCAGCAACGTGCTGGCGGCCTGCGCCACGGCAGGGGCGGGCGGCGTGCCGGTCGAGGTGATGGCCTCGGCGATCCGCGAATTTCGCGGCGTGGCCCACCGTCTCGAGGTCGTGCGCCAGAAAGACGGCGTCACCTACATCAACGACAGCATCGCCACCGCGCCGGAGCGGGTCGTCGCCGCGCTGCGTTCGTTCGAGGAACCGTTGGTGCTGCTGCTGGGTGGGCGTGATAAGAAGCTGCCCTGGGAGCAGATGCTGCTGCTGGCCCTGAGCAAGTCGCGGCGGTTGATCGCCTTCGGTGAGTTTGGCGACGGTATTGTCGATGCGGTCAAGCGGGTCTATGGCAGCGATGAGCCGATCACCCGCGTGGCGACCCTGGAGGAAGCTGTCAAAGAAGCGGCGAAGGTCGCAGAGCCCGGTGACGTAGTACTGCTCTCGCCAGGTTGCACCAGCTACGACGCCTATTCCGACTTCGCGGCCCGCGGCGAGCACTTCCGTTCGCTCGTGAACACGTTGTAGCCTTGAGATTCACGCAAAGTTCACAAGATCTCGAGTCTGGACCTGAGGAAGACAAGATCCAAGCCTGTATAATGAGGTTCATATCCCGAAAATGAATGGAGTTTGACCCCATATGGATCATACGGACTTCAGCCGTCCGCGGACACCGCGGCAGTTCGCCCGTCTGTTTCTGACCGGTTTTGCCATGGGTTCTGCCGACATCGTGCCTGGCGTCTCGGGTGGAACCATTGCCTTTATTTCAGGCATTTACGATACGCTGCTCAACGCCATCAAATCATTCGACCTACATGCCATCCGCTTGGCCATTGGCCTCCAGTTTCGACGGTTGTTGGATCACATTCCCCTGAGTTTCCTGATCGCTGTTGGCTTAGGCATTCTCACCGCCATTTTTGCCCTTTCGAATGCCCTCCACCACTATATGGAAACTCATCCAGTCTACGTCTTCGCCTTCTTCGGCGGGCTGGTCATTGCCTCGATCATCAGCGTCGGCCTGAAGGTGAAGTGGAATGCCCTCACACTGCTGACGATGGTTGGCTTCGCCGTATTTGCGTTCTGGCTCGTGGGACTGCAGGAACTCCAGGATGCCGATCACAGCCTGCCGGTCCTGTTTTTCAGTGGCGCCATCGCGATCATGGCGATGATCCTTCCCGGCATCTCCGGGTCGTTCATCCTGCTCATTATGGGGCAGTACCGGCACATTCTTGGGGCCGTCCGCGCGCTGGACATCATGACGCTGTTGGCTGTTGCTGCGGGCTGCGTTGTTGGCATTATAGGCTTCTCTCGAGTGTTGAGCTGGCTTCTGAATCGATATGAGCAGGTCACGGTGGCGGCGTTGGTCGGCTTCATGATCGGTTCGCTCCGGCGGGTCTACATGGAAGCGGAAGTGGGTGCGGCGACCGTTCAGCCCATGGACGGCACAAGCTGGATCATTGCTGGCGTTCTGCTGGTATTCGGTTTCCTACTCATCAGCTTTGTGGATCACTTGCAGTCGGGTACTAACCCGGTGTTCGCGCTGGTGTGGCGTCCGCGCAAGACGATGGCCGCCTGAGCATATTCCATCACGTATTGAGTTATCTGTGTGAAGCAAAAAGGACGCCAGCGGCGTCCTTTTTCATTGATCGGTGATGAAAACTCTGGCGTTAGTCGCCTGTGTTTGCGGCCGGTTTGCGGTTGAGCAGGCCCTTGATCCCGTTGATGATGCCGTCGCGCAGTTCCGGGTCGCGCATGACGTGCAGGAAGGTGGGAATCAGGGAGACCACGACGATGACGATAACGATCGGCAGCAGGTACTTGTCCACGTCGGGGATGGTGCTGCCCAGGAAGTACCCCGCTACCGGCAGGCCGACTGCCCAGAGCAGGCCGCCAAGCATGTTGTAGGTGACAAATCGACGATACTCCATTTCACCGATGCCGGCCACGATTGGAGCAAAGGTGCGCACGATCGGGACGAAGCGGGCCAGCACGATCGTCTTGCTGCCGTGCTTGTCGTAGAACTCCTGCGCCTTCAGTACGTACTTCTTCTTGAACAGCCGGGAATCGTCTTTCTGGAAGAAGCGGCGGCCCACACGGCGACCAAAGGCGTAGCCTACGTTATCGCCGACGATAGCGGCGATGGCGCAGCCGATGACGACCACTGGCAGCGACAATACGGTGCCGCCCGTCTCAGTCGGAACGGAGGCGAGGAACCCGGCGGTAAAGAGAAGACTGTCGCCGGGCAGGAAGAAGCCGACGAACAGGCCCGATTCTGCGAAGATGATTCCAAACAGCCCGATATAGCCGACGGTTTTGATGAGCTCGATCAGATCCACTGACGTTTATCCTACAGTTTGTATTCTTGAAATCTTACTGTTCACTATACCTGCAAGATCTCACCGCGACAATTGACGTTCCCAAGTTCAAGGGGATGGTCGATGTGCTCATCCCTCTATACGCCGACAAGCGCCTGCCCGCCCCGGACGATCAGAAGGCCAAAAATCCCGAAGTACACCACACTGATCACGACTGCCACATACCCTGCCAGGATGAACAACCCGTCGCGCTGGAGCATGCCGGCAGCCAGGAGCAGAACCGCCGCTGCTGGAATTGTGTTGGAGAAGGGAAGAATGCTGATTGGGAACAGCAGCAGCACCCCGGCCAGGGTCATCATGAGTCCGTTCAGACGATTGACTGCCGGTCGGTCTGTCATCATGGGCATGCGTGGGCGCAGCCAGCCATCTAGCCGGGAAAACAACCCCGCCGCTTTTTCGAACACGGGGATGAGCCGGTCTCGTTGGAGAGGTCGCTTCAGGACGAACTGCGGCAGCCACGGCACGCGGTTCAGCGTGACTCCGAGGCCAATCAGAATGATGACAATGGCGAAAATCGTGCTGACGCCGGGAATGGAGACGGGCAGCAGAAGCGGAGAGGCCAGCACAATGCTGAAAAGCAGCAGCCCATGCTCTCCGACGAGTCCTAACAGCTCTCCAAGCGTTATGCTCTCTGCATGGATGTTGTTGGCAGCGGTTCGCAGTGCATTCTCCAGCGAAACGTGCGAATCGCCGAACTCGATACTCATTTGCAGTCCGCCTCTTGCTCTGACTCAGATGGTGATCCTACACCGCTCACGGGCGGAATCCGCTTGAAACATGATGCTCCCCCATAAATTGAGGGGCGATCGGTCTGCTATTTACGAATTTCAGGAATGAGGTCATGTAGTATAAAAAGTGGAATTCAGCGATACTGTTGCAGACCGGACAATACAATGGATGGGTGGGCGATTCTATTTGGTATCCTCACGCTGGTGGGGGTAGGTTACTTCCTGGTCTCGCTTCTCAGTGGTGGGATCTCGGGATCCTGGATGGTGTTGATCTCGGTTTTCTGGAGGAGACAGCGATTTCGGGTGCATGGTCATCGCTGCATTTCTGGCGATTTTCGGCGCTGTCGGCCTGATGGGTGTACTTTCCGGTTGGAACGTTATCGTCACCCTGGCCGTCGGCGGCGTGGTGGGCCTGCTGCTCGGGCGGCTCACGGGCCGTCTGCTGAGCTTTGTCCGCGCCCAGCAGAGCGAACCCATCCGGGCCTCCGACGTGATCGGCTTATCCGGTCGGGTGACGATCAACACCCCTGCGGGTAAGACTGGCGAGGCCATCTTTTCGGACGGCACCATCGCCAAACACCCCATCCGGGCCATGGATGGTGGTCCGCTGCGGCAGGGAGAGCAGGTGGTCGTGGTCGAGACGGACGGCGGTATACTCTACGTCAGGCGCACTGAAGCCTGAGTTAATCGGCGAAAGGAATGGAGTAGGCATGGAAGGCGGTTTGCTGATCCTGGTCGCGGTCATCGCGGTCCTGATTGTTACCATCATCGTGTTCATCACGAACCAGTATCATCGCGTTCCTCCCAGCGAGGTCATGGTTGTCTATGGCCGCGGTGACGCGCGTATGGTCACAAACGGCGGCGTCTTCATCCTGCCGCTCCTGGAGACGTTCAAGAAGCTTGACCTGCGGATTATGACGATCAAGCAGGAAAAAGACGAAGTGTATACGGTCAGCGGCGTGCCCATTCAGCTCGACTGGGTGGCCCAGGTGCAGATCGACAGCGAAGAAGCGATGCTGCGTACAGCGTCGCGCGCTTTTCTGGACAAGAAGCCGGAGGAGATCCGCAGCATCATCAACGAGACCCTCAGCGCCAACTTTCGTGCCATCGTTGGCCAGATGACGGTTGAGGAGATTCACCGCGATCGCGACGCCTTTGTGCAGAAGGTGCAGGATCTGGCCCGCGATGACGTCGCGGCGATGGGCGTCAAAGTGATCAGCATGGGCATCGAAGAAATCACCGACGGGCAGGGCTATCTTGAGGCGATGGCGCAGCCCCAGATCGCTGCCATCAAGCGGGATGCAACGATTGCTCAGGCGGAGGCCGAGCGTGAAGCGCGCGTCAAAGCGGCTGCGGCCCGGCGCGATGCCGAGCAGGCGGAACTCAATGCGCAGCGCGAGCTCTTGCAGCAGCGCGAAGCGTTGTCTATCCGCGAAGTACAGGTGGATCAGCAGGTGGGTCTCGCCCGTGCCGCGTCCGAGCAGGAAGTGCAGAAGCAGAAGGCTCTAGCTGTGGCGCAGCAGCAGGAGGCCGACGTGCTGGTCCCCGCTCGCGCCAAGCGGGAGGCAACGGAAATCGAAGCGGAGGCGGAGCGCCGCCGTATCACGATTTCCGCCGAAGCCGCTGCAGTGGCCGTTCGTACCAAGTCGGAAGCCGACGCGATGGCCGTGGAACAGAAGGGGCGTGCGGACGCCGCCGCGGTGCGCTTGATGAAGGAAGCAGAAGCCGCGGGCGCCAAGGCGGAAGCCGAGGCGGTTCAGGCGCGCAAGGTCGCCGAAGCGGAAGGCGAGAAGGCCAAGCTGCTGGCCGAGGCGGAGGGTGAGAAAGCCAAGCGCATGGCTGAGGCTGATGGCGAGAGAGCCCGACTGCTGGCTGAGGCCGAAGGTCGACGTGAACTCGCTGCTGCCACCGCCGCGGAAGACGAAATCAACCTGCGCCAGCTTCTGATCCAGGAAGTTCTCAAGGCCGATATCGCCAAAGTGCAGGCGATTGCCGAGGCGATGGCTGGTCTGGGCGGCAACGTGCGTATGGTGCAGTTCGGTGGCAACGGCAACGGCGGCGGAACGGGCAACACGTTCATGGAGATGCTGATGACCATCCCGGAAGTCGCCGACATGTTCCGCACCAAGATCGAGGCGCTGAGCGGTGACGATCTGGAGACGACGTTCGCGCGCATTGGCCGGTTGCTCGGCACCCTGCGCACGGGCACGACGGCCAGCATGGATAGCACGCCTCTGCCGCCGGCCACGCCCACCAGCTAATTGCCTTCACCCCTGCTGTTCGCACTGAGAGATCGGCAGGGGTGTTTTTTACCTCCACAAGTCCCCAATCCATACGATTTTCATCCACCTCGCCCTTTGCGCGCGCGGCGCTTTCAGGGTTTAATAGGAAGCAGTATCGTATTGTGAGCGAACCGACTTGCCATGACTGACCGAACGACAGCGCCGCAGTTTGTCGATGACGCCAGCGCCCGCGCAGCCGATCTATAAAGCGCCGCGCCAGACAGCCTCAACGCCCGTGGCGCGTCCCAACGAGCGCAGTCGGTCTATCTTGTGGACGATCGATCTGCCCATGCTGCTGGTCACCATGCTGCTTGTCGCTATCGGCAGCCTGATGATCTACAGCACGACCTTTGACTGGAGCTACCAGGAATTTGGCAGCGATACGGCCATCTTCATGGTACACGTCCGCAACCTGGGGATCGGCGCGGTCCTCATGTTCGGCATGCTCATGGTGACCTACCGTTTCTGGAAACGTATTTCCGTCGTTTTGCTGCTGGCCACAATCGGTGGCCTGATCGCTGTGCTCGTCTTCTCGGACGCGACGTTCGGCGCGCGCCGTGCGTTCCTGCAAGGGTCATACCAGCCGGGCGAACTGGCGGAACTGGTTATCGTCGTCTATCTGGCGGCATGGCTCGGCTCCAAGCAGACGAAGGTGGCCAGCATCGCCTTTGGCCTTATCCCGTTCGCCATTCTGGTGGGCGGCGTCGGCGTGTTGGTGCTCCTCCAGCCGGACCTCAGCACGGCGGTGACCATTCTGCTCGTCGCCACGCTCATGTACTTTTTGTCCGGCGCCAATATCATGCATCTGGTAGTGGCCGGCGGGTTTCTGGGCGTTGCGGGGTATATCCTCAGCCAGAACTTCAGCTACGCGCAGGGTCGCGTATCCTCCTACATCGCCGGGCTGACCGACCTGACGCAGACCAACTACCACGCTCAGCAGGCCATCATTGCCTTCCTCAACGGCGGGCTGACCGGCCGTGGTCTGGGTCAGGGTTTCCAGAAATTCGGCAACCTGCCGACGTCGCACACCGACAGCATTTTCGCCGTGATTGGCGAGGAACTGGGCCTGGTCGGGGCGATGTTTGTCATTCTCCTGTACGTCCTGCTGGCAATGCGCGGCTTCCACATTGCGCGTCATGCCCGCGATTCTTTTGGCGCTCTACTCGCGGCGGGGGTCACGCTGCTGATCGTCACCAAAGCGATGTTGAACATCGCCGTGATGCTCAATCTTCTGCCCTCAACTGGCGTCGCGCTGCCGTTCATCAGCTATGGCGGCTCCTCTCTGGTCACCATGCTCGCCGGCGTTGGGCTGCTCCTGAGTGTCGCGCGGGTGACCGCCATCGAAACTTCGCCGGAAAGGGGGGGCAGCCGTGCGCATCATGATCGCGGCTGGCGGAACCGGTGGACACGTCTATCCGGCGACGGCCATCGCAGAAGCGCTCGTTGACCTTGAGCCTGACACGGGGCTGACGTTTGTCGGCAGCGTGGGCGGTTTTGAGCGGCCGCTGGTCGAAGCTGCACCGGTCCAATTCGAGCAGTATTCCGAAGTCTACGCAGGACCTATCAACGGCGTAGGGGTGTTGCGCGCCGCGCTCAGTCTCGTTAAGCTAGGGATTGGTACGGTGCAATCGTTGGCGCTGATGCTTGGTCGCCGGCCCGATGCGTTACTGCTGACCGGCGGGTGGGTATGTGTACCTGGCGGGATCGCGGCCTGGCTGCTGCGCGTTCCCTCTCTGATCTACCTGCCCGATATCGAACCGGCGCTGACCATCAAGGCGCTTCGTTACCTGGCCACCCGCGTGGCCGTGACCGCGCCGGACTCGCTGCGCTACTTTCGCAGCGGACAGGCGGTCGTGACGGGCTATCCGGTGCGTCAGGCGCTCCTGGAGGCCACTCGCCCGGCGGGAATTGCGCATTTCCGGCTCGATCCGAATCGCAGGACGCTGCTGGTCTTCGGCGGCAGCCGGGGGGCGCGCAGCATCAACCGGGCGATCGCGGGTATCCTCCCGGAACTGCTCGCCGACGGCATCCAGTTGCTATGGGTGACCGGCAAGCTCGACTGGGAAGAAGTGGTCGGCGTTCTCAAGCAGCATGGGAAGGATCCCGACAGTGACCAGGTGAAAGCCTTCGCCTATCTGCATGAAGATATGGCCCTGGCGCTGGCCTCCGCCGACATGGTGGTCTCGCGTTCCGGGGCAAGCGCCCTGGGCGAACTGACACTCTTCGGCCTGCCCTCGATCCTCGTTCCGTACCCGTATGCCTGGCGCTACCAGAAGGTGAATGCCGACTATCTGGTGAACCACGGCGCAGCGGTAATCGTGGAAGACGCGAAAATGGCCGAGTCGCTGCTGCCAACGATCCGGCGGGTGATGAATGACGAAGGGCTGCACAACGAGATGCGGCGCGCGGCGGCGGCGCTGGCCAGGCCGCAGGGCGCCGCAAATGCGGCGCGAGAATTGATCCGGCTCGCGGACAAGGAGCAGTAGGGCGCGATGATACAGCTTTCTGCGCTGATGTGGACAATGGCGGTCTTCTTCGCCATGATCGGTTATCTGCGCGGTTGGAACCGGGAGTTGATCTCCACGGCCGGCATCGTCCTGGGATTGTTCGCGCTGTTCCAGTTCGACACGCTGCTGCGCGGAGTGCTTCTCGCCAATGTGCCGCGAGACCAGGTGTTCCTGGTACAGTCGGTGTTCTTCATCATCATCGTGTACTTCGCCTACCAGGAGCGCGCCATCATCGGCCCGGGCCGGCGGCGTGATGAGGGTCGTGACGAGCTTCAGAACAAGATCCTGGGGTCGCTGCTTGGCTTCGTCAACGGCTATCTCATCTGGGGTTCGATCTGGTACTTCCTCGACATCAACGAATATCCGCTGGCGCCACAGGTGATCGCGCCTTCGCCGGGATCGCCCAGCGACCAGGCTCGAAACATTCTGCCGCTGGTGCTGCTCGGCGGCGGGCCGGCCGGCAACGGCGATCTGCTGGCGGTCGCCGTGATCATCCTGTTCGTCATCGTCCTGATCATCATTTGAGCGCATGCCGCTTCTTTGGCGCGCTTGCGAGAGTTGGTGCTTGATTGTCTCTGCTTCCTCCTCCGGGTAGTCACATCCATCTGATTGGCATTGGCGGCGCCGGGATGAGCGCCATTGCGCGCGTGCTGCTTGGTCTGGGCTACCGGGTAACCGGCAGCGATCGCATCGCCAGTGACGTCAGTGCCGCGCTGGTTTCGGAAGGGGCGGCGGTCATCATTGGGCACGATGCGGTCAATGTTGGCGGCGCCCAGGCCGTAATCGTGACCTCGGCCGCCTCAGCCGATCATCTCGAAGTGCGCGCCGCCCGTGCGGCCAACATTCCGGTCTACAAGCGCTCGGACATCATCGGGGACCTGATGCGTGGCAAGTCGGTGATTGCTGTCGCCGGTACCGCCGGCAAGACGACCACCACCTCGATGATCGCCCACATTCTGATTGGCCTGGGGCGCGATCCGTCCTACATTGTTGGCGGGGTGCTGTCCACGACCGGCGTAAATGGTCATGCTGGTTCCGGTGACATCTTCGTCGTTGAAGCCGATGAATACGACAACATGTTTCTTGGGCTGTCGCCGGATGTTGCGGTGATCACCAACATCGTCTGGGATCATCCGGATTTCTTCCCGACTGTGGATGAGATGGTGAGCAGCTTCCGGCGCTTCGCTGACCGGATCACGCCGCAGGGCACGCTGATTGTCTGTCGCGATGATCCTGGTGCGCTAAGTCTGGCGCAGGATTGGGCCACTGCTGGCTGGCGCGTTGTCCGCACTTACGGGGAACGCTCCATAGGAGGCGATGCCGACATCCATATGCGGGATCTGCGCACCAAGGCGGGCAGTCCGATCTTCGAATACTGCGTGGGAGCGGCTGATTGGGCGACGGTGTACTTGAACGTCCCCGGTCGGCACAACGCGCACAACGCGGCGGCGGCGCTGGCGGCAGTACAGACGGCCGTCGGCTCTGCGTTCGACGTACAGCGGGCGGTCGAGGCGCTGGCGTCCTTCGCCGGAACCGGTCGGCGCTTCGAGATCATGGGTGAGCAGGCCGGTATCATCGTGGTGGACGATTATGCGCATCATCCGCTGAAAATTCAGGCGGCCCTGGAGGCGGCGCGCTCGCGCTACCCGGACCACGCCCTCTGGGCAATCTGGCAGCCGCACACCTTCAGCCGCACCGAGGCCCTCTGGGATGACTTCAGCCACTCCTTTGGCCTGGCCGATCACGTTCTGGTTACCCCGATCTACGCAGCGCGTGAAGACCCTATTCCCGGCGTCGATGGCGCCGCTGTTGCCGAATCCATTGCGCAGTTTCACGCCGACGCCCGGCACGTGGTCTCTTTCGAAGAGGCGGCTGCCATCCTTCGCCGCGAAGCCCATGGGCCGGCCGTCGTCATGATCCTCAGCGCCGGCGACGCCCCACGCATCGGCAAGATGCTGCTGCACCGTTCGCTGTCGTACTGAAGCCCGCGCCTGTAAAATGGCCTATCCTTTATCGCGGAACCACGACCGCTGTCAGCCATGATTGATTTTGCTGTTTTCCAGGACTTCACCCTACTTCGCGACGAACCGCTGGCGAAATACACGTCGGCTCGTCTCGGTGGCCCCGCCGACGCGGTCTATGTGGCGCGGCAGTCGCTGGACGAACTGGTCGATGTGCTGCGGCGCGCCTGGACCGCCGGAATTCCGGTTCGCATTCTGGGCGGCGGCGCCAATGTGCTGGTCAGCGATACCGGGGTCCGCGGCTTGGTCGTGATCAATCACGTCAGCGAAACGGAATGGGACCTGGAAGCGGGCACGGTCCGCGCCGCCAGTGGGATGGGGCTGGTGGTGCTGGCGCGTCAATGTGCGCTGCGCGGCTTAAGCGGTATGGAGTGGGCGGTCAGCGTCCCCGGCACGGTAGGAGGAGCCGTTGTCAACAACGCGGGCGCGCATGGTGGCGATATGGCCGGCATGGTCCGAGAAGCGACCCTGGTCGATCCTGTGGGCGAGCACCGGCTCTCGCCCGAGGACCTGTGCTACGGCTATCGCACATCGGCCCTCAAAGGGCGAGAGGACCGGCGATTCCTGATCAGCTGGACCCGCCTGCAGCTCACTCGCGATGATTCGGACGCTATCACCGCCCGCATGGAGGCCAATATCGCCCATCGCAAGCGCACCCAGCCGCCGGGAGCCAGCCTGGGGAGCATCTTCAAGAATCCGTCCGGCGATTTTGCCGGACGCCTGATCGAAGCCTGCGGACTGAAAGGGCATCGCATTGGCGGGGCGATGATCTCCCCGATACACGCTAACTTCTTCATCAACACCGGCGATGCCAGCGCCAGCGATTACTACGCGCTGATCCGATTCACGCAGGCCACCGTCGCAGAACAGACGGGTGTGCACCTGGAGACGGAAATTGAGACCCTGGGCGATTTTCCGGATTCGAGTGAGGGCTAGGCTTCAGGCGACGGTGCTTCCGACACGCCGGCGTCCGTAGTCTCCGACGACGGTGGTGTGATGAGCACCTTGTCGACACGCCGGCCATCCATATCGATGACTTCTAATGTATAACCGCCCTCGATCACCTTGTCGCCAATCTTCGGAATGCGGCTTAGCCGGTCGACGATCAGACCGGCCAGCGTAACGAAATGCGCCGGCTGATCATCATCGGCCGTACCTAAGCCAACCCGCTCGATCACGCGTTCGTAGGGCTCCATGCCATCGACCAGCCAGGTGCCATCCTCGCGCTGAACAAAAGCCTCTTCGCCTTCTTCGGCGGTGTCGTATTCGTCGCGGATCTCCCCGACCAGTTCTTCCAGCATGTCCTCCAGCGTAACCAGACCGCTGATCTCGCCATACTCTCCGATCACCAGGCCGATATGCGTGCCGTCGCGTCGAAAACGGGTGAGCGCCTGGCTGATTGGCAGAGACTCCACCAGAAATATGGGAGGGCGTATGACGGCGCGCAGCGAAAACGGCTGAGATGGATCGGCCGAGGTGATCAAATCTTTGACATTGAGAACGCCGATGATATTGTCCGGATTATCCTCGTAGACCGGCAGGCGCGTAAGGCCGCTGGTCCGAATGGCCGTCGCGGTCTGGGCGTAGTCGAGACCGACCGGGATGGACTGGATTTCTGGCCGGGGCGTCATGATCGCGCGGATCGGCAAATCGGTAATCCCGAAGACGCGCGTGATGAACTCCGCTTCGCCGGACTCGACTGCGCCCGATTCCTGTCCCTCGCGCACCATGTAGACGATGTCGTCCGTGGTGACCAGATTTTCGGCATCGTCGTCGCGACCAAAAAGCCGGACGACGGCCCCGACCGATACAGTGAGGAACCAGATCGCCGGACGGGCGATGCGCTCGATGGTGTGCATGATAGGTGCTGCCAGGAGGGCCATCTGTTCTGCACGGCGCAAGGCAAGTCGCTTCGGAACGAGTTCCCCAAGGACCAGTGACAGATAGGTGATCGCCAGGACGACCATGAGCAGCGCAACTGTCTCGGCGGTTTCTGCCAGAGCGGGAATGGTCTTGAGTAATGACGCGAGCTGCCGCGATAGACTTGCCCCGCCGAAGGCGGCGCTAAACGTGCCGATGAGCGTGATGCCTACCTGGACGGTCGCCAGAAAGCGGTCGGGCTTCTCGATGAGCTTGAGTGCGGTTTTGGCAGCGCTGCTGCCTTCATCTGCCTGGGCCTGTATTCGCCCGCGTTTTGCCGACACGATGCCGATTTCCGCCGCGGCGAAAAAACCGTTGGCGAGGATGAGGATCAGAATGAGGAGAATCTCTAAAGCGATGCTATCCATTGAGTCTTCTGAATCTGCTGACAACAAGTTGGGATGATTATACGGGATATCACGGTATCCCAAGGACTCATGTTGGAAATTGGCACCCAAGCGCCGCCTGACAACGTGTGCTAGAATGTGGGATATCGTTCGTTTCGCCTACATGACGACCTGTTCCCTGCATGACGACGAAATCGCGTGAAGAACGTCGCGCTCCGCGCCAGCGGCGTGCGCCGGCTATCTGGCAGCCCGGCGCAGACCTCTCAGAACATCCGCCTGTACAGCAGGCGGTGCGCAGCGGCGTGCGCATTCGCATGCGGGCATTCAGCGCGGTGCTGTCCGTGTGTTTGATCATCGCGCTCGCCCTAAGTTTCACAGCGGATGCATTTTACGTGCACAGCATCGCCGTCGGCGGTCTGCGCTATATGACCGCCAGCGAAATCTATGACCTGACCAACATCGTGGGACTGCATGCCTTCTGGATCGATCCGGCGCACGTCCGTCAGGATCTGCTGCGCAGCCCGACCATTGCCGATGCGCAGGTGATTGTCGGCTGGCCGCCCGATCTGCTGACGATCCTGATCAGCGAGCGGGAGCCGGCGCTGGTCTGGGAGCAGGGGGGGCAGGTGGTCTGGATCGATGTGAACGGCCGGGTGATGCGGCTGCGTGAAGATCGCCCCGAACTGCTGCGTGTCCAGGCAGATGAAGTGCTGGCCAGCCCTGTAGAGGGATCGATTGGTGTCGAAGTAATCGGTGGTGCGCTTCAGCTTCAGGCACTGCTGCCGGCCGGGACCACGCTTCGTTACCACCCGGATTTAGGTCTGGGATACAATGATCAGAGAGGCTGGCTGGTCTGGACGGGCACCGGGACGGGCATGGCAGAAAAACTGCGCATTGTTGAGGCGATCGCTTCCGATGTGGGATCGCGCGGTGCGCGGGCGGTCGAGATTAACGTGGTCAACCCCGACGCTCCGCATGTGGCGACGCTGCGAAGAGGACAATCATAGAAACGTCATGAATGATCTGGTCGTTGGCATTGACGTAGGTACAACGAAAGTCTGCACGATTGTCGGCGAAGTTCGCAGCGATGATATTTTCGTTGTCGGCGTGGGCGTAGAACCCAGCCGGGGCATGCGCAAGGGCATCGTCAGCGATATCAATGCGCTGACCCAGGCCATTGCCTCCTCGGTGCACAAGGCCGAACGCGCCAGCGGCTACGAAATCAAGCAGGCCTTTGTCAGCGTAGCTGGCAGTCACATCGCTTCCATGAACAGCCGGGGGACAGTCAGCCTGCCGGGCACGCGTGGCGTCCGCGCCGAAGACCTGGACAAGGCGATGGAGCAGGCGCGGAACATTGCCATCCCGCACAACCGCGAGGTGCTCCACGTCATTCCGCGCACCTATGCACTGGACGATCATCATAACGTCCGCAGTCCCATCGGCATGCATGGCTTCCGACTGGAAGTCGAGGTGCACATCATCACCGCGGCGTCGACCAGTCTGGCGAATCTGGAGCAGGCCATTCGCGCCGCCGGGGTGATTCCGGATCGGTTCATCCTCAATCCGCTGGCGAGCGGTGACGCCGTGCTCACGCCTCAGGAACGTGAAATGGGCGTTGTTCTTGTGGACATTGGCGGTGGCACGACCGATATCGCCATTTTCATCGAAGGCACCGTCTGGCATTCTGCGGTGCTGGCCATCGGCGGTGAGCTGATCACCAACGACATCACCCACTGGATGCATGCCCCGTACGAGGTTGCCGAGGAGGTCAAGCTGCGGCATGGCAGCGCACTGGAGAAGAACGTCAGCCAGTATGAGACGTTCATGGTGCAGCCTTTTGGCGAGGGACTGCCCACCGAATACAAGTTGAGCGAACTGGCGATGGTCGCGGAGTCGCGCGCTACGGAGTTGTTCGAGATGGTGCAGGCCGAAATGAAGCGGAGCGGTTACTCGGGGGCTGCTGCGCGCGGGTGTGGTGCTGACCGGTGGATGTGCGCTGCTCCCTGGAATTCGCGACCTGGCGGCGGAAATTCTTGACTGTCCGGTGCGAATCGCGAAACCGGAAAACCTGACAGGCATGGCCGACACGCTGCGCAACCCCGCTTACAGCACCAGTGTGGGACTGCTCCGGCTTGGTCTCCAGATGGACAGCGCGCCCATTGCCATTGGCACTGCCAGCAACGGTGTGCCGCTGCGCATTGGTAACCTGATTTCCGGTTTCTTCAAGCGACTGCTGCCGGATGATGAGAAGTAATTTTGCAGAGTCTGACAGGGGTTTGCGATGGGACGATGTTCCTGATTTGCGCGTCCGCGTGCAATCGTTACAATTGAATCATTCAATCAAGGGTTAGTTACGGCTGGCACATTTCTGTCGTGGGAAGGGCTTTTCGTATGGATATGCTTACACCGGGCGAGAACTTTGCGCAAATTAAGGTGGTCGGTGTGGGCGGCGCCGGGGGAAACGCCGTCAATCGGATGATCCAGGAAGGGCTTGGCGGGGTGGAGTTCATCACCGTCAACACCGACAATCAGGCGCTGCAACTTTCAAACTCGAAGGTGCGCGTCCGCATTGGCGACAAGCTCACGCGCGGTCTCGGCGCCGGTGGCAATCCTGAGATCGGCAAAAAAGCGGCCGAGGAAAGCCAGGAAGAACTTCTGGAAGTGCTGCGCGGTGCGGACATGGTGTTCATTGCCTGCGGCATGGGCGGCGGCACCGGCACCGGCGCTTCACCCATCGTGGCGCAAATGGCCAAGGAACTCGGCTCGCTGACCATCGGTGTGGTCACTCGCCCCTTCTCCTTTGAAGGCTCCAAGCGTGCCCAGTCGGCAGAGGCAGGCATCGAGGCGTTGAAGGCTCAGGTCGACACGCTGATCGTCATTCCCAACGATCGCCTGCTCCAGATCGCGAGCAAGAATGCCACGCTTCAGCAGGCTTTTTCGCTGGCCGACGACGTACTGCGTCAAGGTATTCAGGGCATCAGCGAACTGATCACCGTTCCGGCCCTCATTAACCTGGACTTCGCGGACGTCCGTACGATCATGTCCGAGGGTGGCGCGGCACTCATGGCCGTTGGCCGGGCAACTGGCGACGAACGCGCCCGCAAGGCGGCGGAAGCGGCCATCAGCAGCGCGCTCCTGGACGTTACCATCGATGGAGCTCGCGGCATCCTGTTCAACATCACCGGCGGCAAGGACCTCAGCCTGTTCGAGGTCAACGAAGCGGCAGCGATCATCAAGGAAAGCGCGCATCCTGAGGTCAATCTCATCTTCGGTGCGCAGGTCGACGAAAACATGGGCGACGAAGTGCGCATCACGGTCATCGCCACCGGGTTCGAGCACAGTTCGCGGGTGGGTCGCCGCATCGAGCAGCAGCAAAGCGTGCTGCGTACTCCGACGCCGGCTCGTCAACCGCAGCAGCCTCAGCGCCCGATGCAGCAGTATGCGCCGCCGGTGCAGCAGAACAACCCGCCGCAGCAGGAACGGCCGGCTGCGACTCCGCCTGAACCGCCGGCTCAGCCCCCCCAGCAGCAGCGGCCGCAGGCTCCCCAACAGGACAGCTTCAGTTCGCGCGTCTACGACGAAGACAACATCGACATCCCGACTTTCCTGCGCAAGCGGAAGTAACCTCACGCTTTTTTCGGACATTTTTGGGGCGGCTGTACAGCCGCCCCAGAATGTTCGGCTCCGCATCGTAACACTGCGGGATTCGTGCGTTATGGTGGGAAATGCGTTACAAACTGAAACCTTATTCTAACCTAACCCATCCACTAATCTATTGGACTTGTTCACACATTTATGCTAAATTTGGGTTAAACAGATCGGGTAACTTCTAGCTCAAAAACGATGTTTTTCGACAAGCCCGACTGGCCAATTCTCGCCCGGAAAAACTGACAACTGACGTGACCTTTAGCTGCTGAATGGTTGTTTTTCTTTCGGTTTCAGCACGCTTGGTTCGTCGTTTGTCAGCGCCGGGCGAATCTTTCTCAAGGCGTGTTCACATAAGGGTAGCGAGCCGATGGTGCAGACAAACGTGGGCAAGACGCCGACGAACGAAAAAAACGCCCTGAACGATTTGGGTTACAAAATATTCCTGGACCGCTATGCGCAGAAAGACATGACGCGCGCTACGCTGGCGGTTGGCGATTTGGTCATCGTAGTCGTGGACAGCAAAACGGGCCAGCGTGAGATTGGACGCGTCACAGCGCTTCAGCTCCCCAGGGTCAAGATCGAGTTGCTGGATGGGGAGAGCGTCGAACGAGACGTCGAACACGTCGACAAGCCCCTGGAGACCCAGCCCGGTCAGATGATGGATCGGGTGGCCCACGGTATCGCGTCGGTCGAGAAGAATGCCCGGAAGCGCAAAGAGTGGGAAAAGCACTTCCGCTGGATGCTGGACGACTTCAAGTTTGTTCCCGCCGGTCGAATCCTCGCCGCCGCCGGGACAGATCAAGAACTAACGTTTTACAACTGCTATGTCATCCCCTCTCCCAATGACTCCCGCGGTGGGATCATCAAGACCCTGTCTCAGATGACCGAGATCATGTCGCGCGGCGGCGGTGTGGGCATCAACATTTCGTCCCTTCGACCGCGCCACGCCTATGTCAAGGGCGTCAACGGCCGGTCGAGCGGCTCGGTGTCATGGGGGGCGCTTTACAGCTTCGTTACCGGCCTGATCGAGCAGGGGGGGTCCCGGCGCGGCGCGCTGATGCTCATCCTCAACGACTGGCACCCGGACGTCGAAGAATTCATCACCAGCAAACGCGAAGCCGGTAAGATCACCAACGCCAACATCAGCGTCGGCGTCAGCGACCGCTTCATGGACGCCGTCAAGGCCGATGGCGACTGGACCCTGGAGTTTCCGGATACCAGCGACCCGGCCTACGACTCTGACTGGGATGGGGGGGGGGGGGGGGGGGGGGGGGGGGGGGGGGGGGGGGGGGGGGGGGGGGGGGGGGGGGGGGGGGGGGGGGGGGGGGGGGGGGGGGGGGGGGCGGGGGGGGTTGGGGGGGGGGAGGGGGGGGGGGGGGGGTGGGGGGGGGGGGGGGAGGGGGGTGGGGGCGGCGGGGGGGCGGGGGGTGGGGGCGTGGGCTGGGGGGGTGGGGGGGGGGGGGGGCGGGGTCAAATCGGTGGGGGGGACAAATAAGGGAGCCGTAGGGGGGGGGGGGGGGGTGGGGGTGGGGGGGGGGGGGGGGGGGGGGGGGGGGGGGGGGGGGGGGGGGGGGTCGGGGGGGGGGGGGGGGGGGGGGGGGGGGGGGGGCGGGGGGGGGGGGGTGGGGGGGGGGGGGGGGGTGTGGGGGGGGGGGGGGGGGGGGGGGGGGGGACGGCGAGTGTCGGGGGGGGGGGGGGGGGTGGGGGGGGGGAGAGAGGAGGGGGGGGGTTGGGGGGGTGGGGGTGGGTGGGGGGGGGTGGGGGGGGGGGGGGGGGGGGGGGGGGGGGGGGGGGGTGGGGCCAAAAATGGGGGGGGGGTGGGGGGGGGGGGGGGGCGCCGCGTTTACCCCCGGGGGGGCGGGCGGGGGAATGCGGGGGGGGGGGGGGGGGGGGGGGGGGGCGGGCGGGGGGCGCAAAGGGGGGGGCGGGGGGGGGGGGGGGGGGGGGGGGGGGGGGGGGGGGGGGGGCGGGGGGTGGTTGTGGGGGGGGGGGGGGGGGTGGGTTTGGACGGGAGAAGAGGGGGGGGGAAGGGAGGGGGGGGGGGGGCGGGGGGGGGGGCGCGGCGAGGGGGGGGAGGGGGGGGGTGGGGGGGGAGGGGGTGGAAAAAGGGGGGGGGGGGGAAGGAGGTGGGAAGGAGGCGGCGACGCCCTCCCCCCCCCCCCCCGGGCCCCCCCGGCCCCCCCCGGGGGCCCCCAAACCCCCCACCCCTAAGGAACAGTTGTTCACAATTGTGGTGAGCAGGGCCTGCCAGCTTTTGGCGTTTGCAATCTGGGCGCCATTAATCTCGCTCAGTTCTATGATGCCGCGAAGCAGGATGTCGACTGGAAGTCGCTCGATACCGTCGCCCGCTATGCCACGCGCTTTCTCGACAACGTCATCGACTCCACGCTGTACTTCTTCGACGAAAACTGGTATCCGCAATGTGACGCTGCTGACCCAGGCGCCGAACGGAACGATCGGAACAATGGTCAACACGTCCACCGGCATCGAGCCCTTCTTCTCGTGGAAGTACTACCGCCGGAGCCGTCTGGGCCTGCATGAGGAAAATGCCCGCATCGTTCAGGACTGGTTCGATGCCAATCCCGGCGCCAAGTCGCTGCCGGATTACTTCGTCACCGCCATGGAGCTGTCGCCGGAAGAGCACGTACGCGTGCAGGCGGCGATCCAGCGCTGGGTGGACAGCTCGATCAGCAAGACGGCCAATGTTCCGAACGAGTACACGGTCGAGCAGACGCGTGAGCTGTACGAATACATGTACGAACTGGGCTGCAAGGGGGGTACGATCTACCGCGATGGCAGCCGTGACGAGCAAGTGCTGATCCTCAAGGACGAAGAAGAGTCGACGGTGGAGGACGAGTCGGTGGCGCAGGTTGCCACGCCGTATCGCGTCTACCCACGTCCGAACAAGCTGCAAGGCGTCACCGTCAACACCAAGACACCCTATGGCACCGCCTACATCACGATGAACAGCGACGAGAAGGGCTATCCCTTCGAGGTGTTCATTGTCGCGCCCGGCAAGGCCGGCAGCGATTTGCAGGCCGACGCCGAAGGTCTGGGCCGCATGATTTCGCTGCAACTGCGCACGACCGCGCCGGAGAACCGGATGCAGATGCTCAAGCTGGTCATCGATCAGCTCCAGGGCATCGGCGGGTCGCGCTCGGTCGGGTTTGGGCCCAACCGCATCATGTCGCTGCCCGACGCCGTCGCCGCAGCGCTGCTGGATCAGTATTTCCCGGAAGACAAAGCCCAGCAGTTGAGCCTCTTCCAGTCGCAGTTTGAATCGCAGTACGAAGCGGCTGAGGAGCTTCCGCCGGTTGAGGTTGCGCCGCCCGCCAAGCAGAACGGCCATACCGCGGCCCCAGCGCGCAAGTCGAAGGCGGAAGTGCTGGCGGACGCGAGCAATGGGCATATCGACGGGGCGGAGATGTGCCCGAGCTGCCACACCGTGTCGCTGGTGCGCGCAGAGGGCTGCAAGACCTGCATCCGCTGCGGCTACAGCGAGTGCTGATCCTGTTCGCGGCAGGCCAGCGCGTTTGAACACGCCGCAAGCATAGGAAACGGATGGGAAGGCGCGAGGGAAATCCCCTCGCGCTTTTTGTTTTCGTGTGCCCTCTGAAAGGACCGCCCGACCCTCTGCTATAATTCCCCGCGAACACGAGGGAAGAGTTCATCGGAAACCCCATGGCGAGAAACAGCGTACCGCTCCAACGAGCTCCGGCTTCATCCGCACAGGCAGGGCCGGCGGGTGGGACTCGGCACAGCCGTTGGCGCGAGATACGCCGCCTGCTGGTGATGGCGCTGTTCGTATGGGCGATCGTCTGCGTCGTGATCGCGCTGATGGTCCTGGGGTACGGCACCGTCAGCTATGAGCGCGACGTCGACGTGATCATCGTTCTGGGCGCCGGCATGACCCGCACCGGGCAGCCCGGACCCGCGCTTACCCGGCGATCCGAAGAAGGGGCGCGTCTGTACCGCGCCGGCCATGCCGATCACGTAATCTGCGCCGGCGGAATTCCTCGCTACACCGAACGATCCGAGGCAGAAGGCTGCGCTCAGGTGCTGCAAGCCAACGGGGTGCCGGCCAGCGCCATCATACTTGAAGAACGCAGCCGATCCACCGAAGAAAACGCGGCCTACAGCCGGGAAATCATGGATGGGCAGGGCTGGGATTCCGCTCTGATCGTCAGCGACGGCTACCATTTGCTGCGCGCCCACTGGATCTTTGCCGAGCAGGGCATCACCGGCTTCACCGTGCCGGCCAGCAAGCCGCCACGCTTCATCGACCACGTCAGCAGCGTTGCCCGCGAGGTGGTGGCCGTTCACTGGCAAGTGCTGAAGACTGTGCTTGGGCTTCCGTATACCTTCGTGCCGTGGGTTTAGCAAAGCAGGAAAGACTGATGGGGAATGAGAAATGAGTGAAAGGCCAAAGCGCAGCGCGACTTCATGCTCAGTCCTTCTCACTCACTCCTCTCACGCGTGGCGCAGGCGGTAAGTCAGCACGGGGGGGAGCTGCGATATGGTGCGCCACGAGAGCGGTGGCGCGTCGCCGGCGTCCTCGGGATCGAATGCCGGCTCTTCGAGCGCGTCAAGCACCCACCCGGCAGCAAACGCCTCCCCAAGAAGCTGGTGGAGCGGGCGGTGATAGTAGGTGTGTGGCGCCGGGTCGTCCGCCGCGCCGATGGCCTTGAATGGCGGCACGTCAAGATAGCTGGTGAGCCTCACCCCACGTCGTATCACGGTCCCCTGGGCAGTCTCCTCCCTTTCCGAAAACACCAATGGATTACTGGAGTTGATGACCGGATGCGCCGTGGCAACGACCAGTCGGCCACCGGGTTTGACCAGCGCCCGCGCCGCGCGGTACAGCGGCGTAATCGAGGACATGTCCATCAGTGCCATCGTGCTGACGGCGGCATCGAACAGGCCTTCGCCCAGCGCGCGCAGCTCGTCCTCGTCGGTGGCATCAACAACCCGATACTGAATCGGCTCGCCGGCGGACTGTCCTCGCGCCCGCGCCCGTTCCAGCAATCCTTCGCTGAAATCGACTGCCGTGATCCGCGCGCCCAGTGCCGCCAGCCGCCGGGCGAGCACCCCGCTTCCGCAGCCGATGTCGAGGATTCGCTCACCGGTCCGGAGCTCGAGCAGCCGCTCGACTGATGGACTGATCAGCCTGCGGTGGAATGTGTTGCCGTCGTCACCATGCAGCTTGTCCCAGAATTCGGCTTTCTGATCCCACAGCAGGCGTCCCTCTTCATTGAGCACCGCACGCTGGTCGTCCATCACGAAACGCCTCCCCATTGATTCCCTACGTACCCTCTACGCATGGCCGCTGCATTCGATGCTTTTGCCCACGCTGGATATAATCTACAACGTAACATAGGGGATGGACAATCATGCGTAAGCCCAGAATACACGTTCTTTTCATATTCCTCACCATGTTCGTACTGACCCTGGGCGGCCTGTTCGACGCAGCCGGGCAGGGGGAGGGCGAACTGCGTGTGGCCGATGTTCTACCCGCTCCGGACAGCCTCGATATCGCCGCCGACTCGGCCGTCACGGTGATCTTCAACCGGCCGGTCGTGCCGCTCGGTCTGACCTCCGACGCTGGACGAGATCTGCCCGATCCGCTTCGATCTGATCCTCCGGTCAGCGGCACCGGGGAATGGCTGAACACCAGCATCTACGTCTTCCGTCCCGAACCGGCGCTGGGAGGCGGTCTGAATTATTCCGTCACGGTTGACCCGTCGCTGACGGCCCTGGACGGCGCCCCTCTCGCTGAGCCGTTCACCTGGACCTTCAAGACCAGTCCGCCGCAGGTCATCGAATTCGTGCCCAGCAGCGGCGCGGAGCGGGTCCGGCTGAACTCCGGTGTTCAGTTACGCTTCAACCAGCCGATGGACCGGGCCAGCGTCGAAGCCAGCTTCCGGCTTCGTCCGCAGGGCGGAGGCGCCAATGTCGCCGGCATCTTCGAATGGGCCGAGGACAGCGCGGGCTTCCTGTTCAAACCGGAAGGCCCGCTGGCCCTGGATACGGTCTACGCGGCGCAGTTCACGTCGATCAACGGCCTGCCGACCGGGATCAACGGCGGCGCGCCGCTCACCGGGGCGACCGAGTCGCTGTTCCGCACGGTGCCGCATCCGGCCATCCTGAACACCAATCCTCGCAATGGCGATGTCGAAGTCTACCCATGGGGCGGCCTGACCATCTTCTTCACCTCGCCGATGGACATCGAATCGCTGAAGGAAAAGGTGATCATCGAGCCGGAACCCTGGCGCGAGTACGACGCCTACTACAGCGAATGGGACGACAGCTACACCCTCTCGTTCCCGACGGAGCCGAGCACGACCTACCGGATCACGATTCTGCCGGGGATGCGTGACATCTACGGCAACACCATCGACCAGCAGACGGTGATCAACTACACGACTGCGCCCTACGACCCGGAACTCTATCTGGAGACAACGGGCGATATCGGCTTCTACAACGCCGGCAACGAGGCGACCCGGCTCTTCCTGACCCACCGCAACGTCAGCCAGATCGATCTGTCGCTGTACCGGCTGAACGTCGATGACTGGGTGCGCGTCATGACGAGCGACAGCCGCTACGCCGGCTCGCTGGGCGACAACTTCTCTCTGACGGACCAGAATCGCATCAAGAGCTGGTCAATCCCGTCAGTGGCGCCGCTCAACGCCCGCCGTTACGAGTATCTTGACCTCGGCATCACCGCCAATGAGGTTTGCGCCGGCGCGCCACCCTCGCGTGTACACGTGGGCGACGTGATCGAGGTGATCACCGAGCCTGACCCGCTCCGCCTGCGCGCTGAACCGCTCACCGGTCAGGTGCTCACCAACCTGACGCGCGGCATGACCGTGTCCGTCATCGGCGGGCCGACCTGTGCCGGCAACTTTGCCTGGTGGCAGGTGCAGCTCAACGACGGCTCGACGGGTTGGCTAGCTGAAGGCGATCTCACGGAATACTACGTCGATGTCAGCATTCCCGCGGCAACGACCCCGGTGGATGTGACGGACGAGGGCGGCAACGCGCTGGCGCCGGGGGTTTACTTCCTGGATGCCAGCTCGCCGGAAGTGCCATATCCGCGCCAGCACATCCTGATCGTCGGCAATGCCAACTTGACCATGAAGGACACCGTCGACTCGGTGCTCATCTGGGCGACGGATGTCAACAGCGGCCAGCCCATCCCGAATGCGCCGGTCACGGTCTACGACGACGACATGAGCGTTATCGCCTCCGGCAATACCGACGCCGATGGGCTACTCCGGGCGGTTGTGCGGCGTGAGAATGAGGTCTATACGCAGCGCATCGCCGTCCTGAGTACCGGCGACTATTTCGGCCTGGCGTCCGGCGAATGGTCGAACGGGATCGAAGGCTACATGTTCAACGCCTCGATGGAATATCAGCCGGAGCGTTACCGGGCCTACGTCTACACCGACCGGCCCATTTACCGGCCGGGGCAGCCGGTCTACTATCGCGGCGTGGTGCGCACGAAAGATGACGTCACTTACGGCGCGCCCGCTTTCGACACGCTGCCGGTGCGCATTTTCGACCCGGAGAACAACATCGTCAGCGAAACCGATCTGACCCTGACCGCAGCCGGCACCTTCAACGGCCAGTTCGATATCGACTCCGATGCCGCGCTGGGCTACTACCGTATCGACGCGCTGCTGCCCGGCGAGGATCCTGAGGCCTACTGGGTCAACATCGGCGCGGTCGATTTCGGCGTCGCTGAATATCGACTGCCAGAATTCGAGGTGACGGTTACGCCACAGAGCGCCGAAGTCGCCGCCGGCGAGACCATCACCGCAGTGGTGGACAGCCGCTACTACTTCGGCGGCGCGGTCAGCGGCGCGACCGTCGAATACAACGTGATCGCCAACCCGTTCGCCTTCGATGCCTACGAGGGACCGGGCCGCTATTCGTTCACCGACTGGGATGCCGATGGCTCGCCGGGCGACTTCTTTGGCAGCGTTGGCGGCCTGATCACCAGCGGCGAACTGATCGCCGATGCCCAGGGGCAGGCGGTGATCGAGTTCCCGGCCGACCTGGGCGACTCCAAGCAGAGCCTGGAATTCACCATCGAGGCCACCGTCAGCGATGAGAGCGGGCAAGCCGTCAGCGGCCGCGCTCAGGTCGTCGTCCACCGTGGTTCCGTCTATATCGGCGTCGCGCCCGAGGAGTATGTCGGCACGGCGGGTGAGGAGAACACCTTCAACCTGATCGCCGTCGACTGGGAGGGCGAATCGGTCGCCAATCAGGCGATCGATCTGGAATTTGTCGAGCGCCGCTGGATGAGCGTGCAGGAGCAGGATGCTTCTGGACGGACCACCTGGACCTACGAGGTCGAGGAGATTCCGGTGGCCACCGCCACGGTGACGACCGACTCCGACGGCCGCGCTTCCGCCGCCTTCACCCCTCCGACGGGCGGCATCTTCAAGCTCAAGGCGACGGCGCGTGACGAAGCCGGCCGTACCGTGATCAGCGCGGCCACCACCTGGGTGAGCAGCGGCGAGTATGTCGTGTGGCGCATGCAGAACAGCAACCGTATCGACCTGATCTCCGACAAGAACGAGTACAACATCGGCGAGACGGCCGAAATCCTGATCGCGTCGCCGTTCCAGGGGACGACCGAGGCGCTGGTCACGGTCGAGCGCGGCGATACGCTGTTTGTCGATCGGATCACGCTGGAGAGCAACTCGTTCGTCTATGAACTGCCTATCCTGCCCGCATACGCGCCGAACGTTTACGTCAGCGTGTTCATCGTCAAGGGTGTGGACGAGACGAACCCGGTCGCGGCCTTCCGAATGGGCATGATTGGCTTGCAGGTGGAGACGACACGGCGTGAACTGAACGTCGAGATCATCCCCGACGCCGAGCAGGCCGGTCCCGGCGACACTGTTGGCTTTACCCTGCGCACCACCGATTACACCGGCGCGCCGGTGCAGACGGAGCTGGGCGTAGCGCTGACCGATGTGGCCAGCCTGAGCATTGCGCCGCCCAACCAGATCGACCTGCTGAGCTACTTCTTCGGCCAGCAGTTCCTGAGTGTTCGCACGTCGAGCCTGCTGACCATCAACGTCGATCAACTGACGCAGACCGTGCTGGATACGGTCAAGGGCGGCGGCGGCGGCTTTGGCGAGGGCGGCATCTTCGACATCCGCGAGGACTTCGTCGACACCGCCTACTGGAATGGCTCGGTCATGACCGATGCCAACGGCGAGGCGCGGGTCGAGATCACGCTTCCGGACAATCTGACGACCTGGCGTCTGGACGCCCGCGCTGTCACACTGCCGGGGGCGGGCGAACTGCGCGTCGGCCAGAATACGTCCGAGCTGCTCAGCACCAAGCCGCTGCTGATCCGTCCGGTGACGCCGCGCTTCTTCGTCGCGGGCGACACACTAACGCTAGCTGCCATCGTCAACAACAACACCGACAGCGATCTGGACGTGCGCGTGACGCTGGCCTCGCAGCTCGGGGTGACGTTTACCGACGACGCCGGCGGTGTGCAGGAAGTGAGCATCCCAGCGGGAACACGTCTGCGGGTCGATTTCCCCGTATCCGTTCAGGCTGAACCGGGCCAGGTGGGCATCGATCTGTTGTTCATCGCCGAGGATCTGGCCGGGGTCTACAACGATGCCAGCATCGCACCGCTGGCCCAGGACGGGCTGATTCCGGTCTTCCAGTACGAAGTGCCGGAAACGGTGGGTACGGCCGGTGTGATCAGCGAGGCCGACACCCGTCAGGAAGGTATCGTTCTGCCGACGGAGTACCCGATCACCGACGGGTTGCTCACCATGGAACTCGACCGGTCGCTGGCCTCCACCACCGTCGATGCGCTCGACTACCTGGAGAATTTCCCCTACCAGTGCATCGAGCAGACGGTGAGCCGCTTCCTGCCGAACATCCTGACCGTGCGGGCGCTGGCCAGCGTCGGTCTGGATGACCCGAGCCTGCGCGCCAACCTGGACGTGGCGGTTAACTTCGCGCTCCAGCGTCTCTACGCGCAGCAGAAGACCGATGGCGGGTGGGGTTGGTATGTCAATGATCCCAGCAACCCGCTCACCACTGCCTATGCGCTGATCGGCCTGACCGAAGCGCGCAATCAGGGCTACAACGTGTCGCCGGATGTGATCAGCCGGGCGCAGCTTTTCCTGCGCGGCAGCTTCATCACGCCAAGCATCAACAGTCAGACCTGGCAACTGAACCGGCAGGCTTTCATCCTCTACGCGCTGGCCGTCTCCGGAGAGCCGGATCTGTCGCGCGCCGCCAACCTGTTCGAGGTACGTGAACGCCTGGACTACTACGCCCGTGCGTTCCTGGCGCTGACCTTCGAACTGGGCGCCGCGAACGACAGCCGCGCCGACACGCTGCTGAACGACCTGCTCAACGGCGCGACGCTGAGCGCGACTGGCGCGCATTGGACGGAGGACCAGCGCGACTACTGGAACTGGAACACTGACACGCGCACCACGGCGATCGCGCTGGCGGCTTTCATCCGCATCAACCCGACCAACGACATGATCCCGAACATCGTCCGGTATCTGGTGACGCAGCGCACTGCCGATGCCTGGGAGACGACGCAGGAGACGGCCTGGGCGGTGATGGCGCTGACCGACTACATGGTGATGTCGAACGATCTCCAGCCGTCCTACAGCTACGGTGTAGCGCTCAATGGCGAGCGGCTCACCCGCGTCGACGTGACGCCGGCCGACGCCCGCGAATCCGAGCGGCTGATCGTCGACGTGGCCACGCTGCTGCGCGACCAGATCAACACGATCGACATCGACCGAAGTGAGGGCACGGGCAGCCTGTACTACCGCCTGTTCCTGAAGGCCTACCTGCCTGTGCCAGAGGTTCAGCCGGTGGACAACGGCATCATCGTTTCACGACGCTACGTGCTCGATGGCGAGACGGTCGAGTCGGCGCAGGTGGGCGACAACGTCCAGGTGCGTCTGACGATCATCGCGCCGACGGATCTGCATTACGTCCTGGTCGAAGATCCAATCCCAGCCGGCACCGATGCCGTAGATCCGAATCTGAGCACCAGCCAGCAGGTTGGCACGCAGCCGGAGATCAACCTGGAAGACCCGCTCAGCATGGGGTGGGGCTGGTGGTACTTCAGCAACATCGAGGGGGGCGGGGCAGCCCACCCCCGACGGACGGTCAAGTCGCACAAACCTCCACAATCTGCACAAAATTGCCGGGCAATTCGACCAGGCTTTCTAAGTTATCGATTACAATCGAATCTATGGATACGCACTATCGAACCGATCTCCGAGATTTCGTGCGCTACGGCACCCTCGATGCCTATGAGCTGACGGACGAGGAGGTCGTTGCGCTGCTGGAGGTATGGCGCTGGACGGTCTGGACCGAGCGCGATACGCCGGCGGACGATGTGCGCGCCGCGCTGATCCGTTTGCAGCGCCATCTCGCCAAAGAGTTCGACACGGAAGTGGAATACAACACGGCGGTGCTGCTCAAGCAGGAGATCGAGCCACTCCTGTATCTGCGCGTCCTGCGGGATATTCCCGCGGCCATCCTCTATTTTGTGACGCATCCGGTGGAACTGGTGCGCGCCATGCTGCACGCTCGCCGGGCCGACGTCCCGCCGCTGCGCGGCCAGAACGGCGAACCCCTGGGCTATCCCCGGCACCGGCTGTCGACGCGTCTGCGCGCGCCGGACCTGCTCAAGCGGGCCTACTTCAAACAGCTCAGCCCCTTTACCTTCGCCCAGCGCAAGCAGATGGACTACTGGTGGTAGTCGTCGTCTATTTGCGTGACTAGCCGTTCACGGTGTCACAAACTGCGTGTCGGCCAGCCGGTCGATACAAGCGGAATCGGGTTCAATAGTCGGATCATCCAGGAATTCACCCAGCATATGCACCATGCAAGCGGATGGTGCTGCCCCATGCCCCGAGGCCGGAAAAACCAGATGGTAACTGGCGGGCAGGGTCTCCAACGCCAGCGCACCCCATTGTGCCGGTGTGATGGGGTCATACTTGCCCGACAGCAACAGGACCGGCACTGCGCTTTCGACGGCGGTGTTGACCGTGTCGCCCACTTGCTGCGCACTCCAGCCGGCGTCACAGATCCCCTGCCACCAGCCCAGATAGCCTCGCATTCCCGGCTGCAGTGCTGGATTGACCGAGCCCACCGCTGCTTCGATGGCTTCTGAGTTCGTCGTCATGAGGTCATCCATGCAACGCATCGCAAAGAGAGCGCCATCGGTCATCAACATGTTCGTTGCCAAGTATCCTTCGACCAGCGGCGCAAGAACCTCAGACTGTCCGTTGACGAGCGCGCTCAATAACAGGGGAAGCTGTGCGTGAAATTCCGGGCTGTAGAGCCCAAAATAGAGCACGAGGACGATGTCGCTTGCATCCATAGTGATGGACGCTGGCTGCCCCGAGTACGGGTTGCGAAACTGGATCTCTGCCGGACGTTGCGCAAAGCGCGAAACCGCAGCCGAGAGCAGATCCGTGAAAGGTGGGTACGTTGCAGCGCAGGTTGGCTGCGCCTGGCACGTCTCGTAGAGCATCTCCAGGGTACGCTGCATGTTGACCGGTATCTGCGCCATAACATCCACCTGCGGAGGACTTATCGAGGTCAGCGCCGCGCTGCGGATGCCCTCAGGGTGGTTACGGAGGAGCGTCAGGCCGAGCATGGAACCATATGAACCTCCATAGAGGTTATATGTGTCGTATCCCAGGGCCGCGATAATGTCTGGGACATCGGCGGCGTTTTCCAGGGTGTTGAAGGCTGCTACCGTGATGCCCTCATCAGACAGCCTCTGGTAGCAGCGACTCGTCGCATCCAGCATGTCGTCTCCATAGATACCCTGCGCCGGTATGGAAGTCTGCGCATACACTTCATGTACCTCAGGGCAGTTCAGTGCTGGCTCGGAGTAACCCATGCCTCGTTGATCGAAGACTATGAGATCGCGATTCTGCTGTAACCGCCGGGCCAAATCACCCAGACCACCAGCAAACTGATCCAGCAGCTTGGAACCAGGACCGCCGGCCAAATAGATGACCGGGTCCGATTCTGCCGTCGGGCTGCTAGTCCGGAAGATGCCGACTGCCAGGCGTACGGTTGGGCCAGAGGGGTTGCTGTGCTCGAGGGGGACGACCACATAGCCGCAGTCCATATCGACGCCGACGCCGAGCCGCATGGGGCAGGGACTCGGCTCAAACCGGGGGACTGCGCCGTACTGCGCGAGCACTGTGTTGGCAATGGTCGATGGTTGAATGCAGAGGGCGATCAGAAGGAGAGAGATGAAAATAAGGAACTTTCCGAGATGCATTTTGGGCTTCTCCCACATCGTATTCGAGTGTGAGAAGGGGCAGAAGAATAGGGGCCAGCACGACAAGCGGCTGAGGATGACGTCATACTGCCCTTTGTCACGCAGCAGATTCTAGTGACGCCGCTGCGTGAACGAGAAGCGCAGGGGTCACCTTTTCATCCTGACGAATCTCCCGATCCGGCAATCTCGTTCTGAACCTGCTTATTTTTGAGGCGCAAACCACTCGGCCAGCAGGGCGCTGACCTGATAGCTTTCTTCGTGCTGCACCCAGTGCGTCGCTTCGGCGAACTTGACCAAGCGCCCCTCGTCACACAAATCGATGCTGGGCTGCGCCATTGCTTCGCTCAAAAACGCATCTTTCGCGCCCCAGATCATCAGCGTCGGCACCTTGACACGGATGTCCTCCGGCAGCTTCGGATTGTTCTGGGCCACTGAGCGGTACCAGTTGATCATCGCCGTCCAGGCGCCGGGATGCCGCCAGGCCTTGAGATATTCCGCGATGTCGGCATCGGTGAACGTCCCTGGCCGGCTGCTGCGAAGGAGCTGCTGCGCCGCGGCCGCCGAGTCACCCATGCCGACCATCAGTTCCGGGAGCACCGGAATCTGAAAGTAAAACATGTACCAGCTCTTGAGCATCTGCGCCGCGCTGCTGCGAAGCGTGCGCGACATCACGGCCGGGTGGGGCACGTTGAGGATGCCGATCTTGCGCAGGCGGCTCGGGTACTTCAAGGCGGTATGCCAGGTCACACCGGCGCCCCAGTCATGCCCGGCGATGCAGGCTGTCTCGCGGCCGGCGGCGTCGATCAGCCCGATCACGTCTTTCGCCAGCAGATCCAGATGGTAGGAGGCGATGCCCGCGGGCTTCTCGCTGAGGTTGTAACCTCGCTGGTCAGGCGCCCAGACCCGGAAGCCGGCCTTGGCCAGGGCGTCGATCTGCCGCCGCCAGCCGTACCAGAATTCCGGGAAGCCGTGCAGCAAGATGACCAGTTCGCCATCTTTCGGGCCGGCTTGCACCACATGCAGCGTCACGCCGTTGGTCTGGATGAAATGGGACTCGCGTTCGACAATGCTCTCAGTCTTCGCAGCCATGACGCTTCTGCCTTCCTATCAGCCCAACATTAGCCATGCGCGGCGGGTGTTCGACCTCGCAGCCATGTCCGAACGCGCGGCATCAGTTCTTCATAGATGAGATACAGCGGCGGGTATGGCACGTAATCCCATGCCCCGATGTGGCGCGTCACCACTCCCCGGAACCCCCGCTTGAAGTTGTACACGCCCCACATGCGGTCCGTCTCGTCGAACACATCCGGCGCACCCCACATATCGTAGTGGGTATACCCCTGCGCCTTGGCCCAGCGCATAGCCTCCCACTGGAGCAGGTAGTTGGGCATGGCGTCGCGGGCTTCGTTGGATGAAGCGCCGTAGAAGTACCAGCATTTGCGCCCGAAGTGGAAGAGGATGACGTGCGCGATAGCCTTGCCCTGATGCTCGGCGATCAGCGGGTGGGCCAGACCGCCCTCGATGAAGCGCTGCCAGGCCTGGACATAGTAGTCGCGCGGGCGGATCAGGAAGTCGTCGCGCTCGCCCGTCACTTTGTAGAGGTCGTAGAGCAGCGGCAGGTCGTCCAGCGTGCCGGCACGAACCGTCACGCCTTCGCGCTCGGCCAGGCGGATCTTGCGGCGTGTGCTCTGGCTCATGGCGCTCAGCATCGCCTCCACGTCGCGGGTCAGATCGACGACGATGGTGTTGCGGAACTGCACCTGATCGTGCGAGAAGCGCCAGCCACGGTCACGCAGATCGCCCATGAAACGCAGCCCGGCCGGATCGCGGGTCTCGCCCTCCGCTTCGCCGGTGCGATCGTCAATATCGCCGGTGGGCAGGCCGGTGGCAGCGATCACGTCCGGGTCGATCTTAAGCCACACCGCCCGATTGTGCTGCGCGACCTGCTGCAAGTGATCCAGCACCTCGGCGGCCAGCAGGGCATCGGAATAATCCAGCGCCGGACCTTTGGGCACGTAGATCACGTTGATGGGACCGAGCCGCCGGATGCCAATGCTGGCCATCGCCACCACCCGGCCATCGCGCTGATAGGCGATGCGGATCGGCTGCCAGCCGGTGGTTGCGCGCTTGAATTCGCCCCATTCCCAGGTCTGTAGCACGTGAGCGGCCGGCATCTCGCGCAGCGTGTTATTCCATTGTTCGCGATTCTCGATCAGCGCGATGTCGACGCTCACGCAGTTTTACCGCCGTCTCATAGGCCCGATACACGAGCGGATTATAAACCTTGTCCCAGGCGCCCAGGGAACGCACAATGGCGCCGCCCCAGCCGCGCTTGAAGCCATACACCCCCCACAGTCCGTCGGATCGTGTTTCGAACTCCGCCTCAAGCTGCGCCGGCTCGGCATCGGGGATGCCCCACATGTCGTAGGTGGTGCAACCGCGCGCCCGCGCCCACTGGATCGCTCTCCACTGTACGCCGTAGGAAGCCATCAGGTTGCGTTTGACGCTGGACGACGCGCCGTAGAGGTACCAGGCCGTTTTGCCAACGGCGAAGACCATGATGCCGGCCAGCGGTTCGCCCTCGTGCTCGGCCAGAATGAGGGCGGCGTCGCCGGGTACAAACAGCTCATAGGCCAGGCGGTAGTACTCCGCGCTGTGCACGCCGAACTGGTTGCGCGCGCCTGTCGTATGCATCAGGCTATTAAAGAGGTCGATCTCGCCGGCCGACGCTTCCCAATAGCGCACCTCGCCCTTGAGACTCTGGCGGATCTTGCGGCGCGTCCCCTGGTTCATGCGCCCCAGGATCGCCTCTTCCTCGCCCTTGATGTCGATTAGCACGGTGCGCGGCGGCTGAATGGTCTGCTCGCTCTCGTGGAAGCCGAGCGCGCCGGGTTGGGGAGCATCCTTGTCGAAGAGGCCTGGTTCCCACTTGAGAAACGCCGCGCGATGCCGCCGGGCCTCCGCGTGGACGGCCTTCCAGAGGGCGGCTTCTACGCCCGGCTCGCGGACCAGCGGTCCCATCGGCAGATAGGCCATGGTCCCCAGGCGCATCGGCAGCGGACGGAAGAGCAGCAGGGCCCCGCCCGCCAGGGCGCCCGCCGAGTCTGTCACGCCGACGCAGGCATCCGTCCAGCCGAAGGCGCGCTTGTGCCGGCCCCAGGTAGAAAGCTGAAGCAGATGTCCGCGTGGATGGGCGCGGACGAAGGCATCCCACAGTTCAGACGAGGGGGCAATGACGTTCGACATGCCGGGCATTATACCAGACGGGCAGGATCGAACGGGGATATAATGCGAGGGTACAAGCGAGCTGATATAAGGAACAAGCATGTCCATTCCAGCGCTCGATTCCTATCTGCCATCTCTGATGCCGATCGTGCAGGAACTGGTCGCAGCATATCAGGCGGGCGAAATCCACTCGTGGGAGACGGCGGCCGATCGCATCCGCAGGGTCTTCAGCCCCACGCGTATGACTGAGTTCGATAACGCCATCCCGGGCTGGATCGAGATGGCCTCTTACGCCAATCAGCAGACACTCATCCATGTCATGCTGGCGTTGGCGTCGCTGGCGATGATGCCGGAATATCGTGACTCTTCGCAGGACGTGCAGCGCATGGCAGAGTGGATCATCGCCTTCCACGACGTGTCCAAGCAGCCCCGGCGTGGGTCGCACGACTGGACGCACGGCTTTCGCTCGGCGGCGGTGCTCGGCGGCGCGCTGCCGGAGCGTGGTTTTCCAGTGCTCGACGCCGACGCCGCGCAACTGAAGGACTGGGCGGCCATGACGGCGTCCGCCCTGACCGAGCACCCGGATGAAGATACTCTCATGCACGATCACCGCAGACTGCCGGAAATCGTGGGCGGCATTCACATACTGTGGGGAAAAGGCACTCCCGCCGCCGCGATTGTGAAATCGGTGCTGTTCCATATGTCTATCGACGCTATTCCCGAGTACCCCACGGCGACGCCGCTCACCGACGCGGAAGTGGCGCTTTACGTCGACCCGTCGACCCTGCCGCTGCTGGAGATCATGGTGCTCGTCGACTGCGACGCCTGGGCGTTGTTTCACCCGGAGCTCCGGGCACGCGACCGCGCGCTCGTGCTCAATGAGTTCAGCCGGTTGCGGTCGCTCGTGGTGAGATGAAAAGGCAGTTGAAGGGCAATTGGGGGGGGGGGCGGGGCGGCGGCGGCGGAGCCCTTCTGAATAATGAAGACGCTTTGCCTGGGCAGCGCGAGTGGCAGCCCCGGTGAACGGCGCTACAATCGGACCGAGTACATTCAGCGCAGAGGGCACCGCCGATGCAGGTCTTCATCTCCTACAAGCACGAAAACGACAGCTTCATCAAGGCGCTCAAGGAGCGAATCCAGGGCGCCGGTTTCGACGTCTGGATCGACCGGGACCTCCTGCGCGCTGGCGAGGACTGGCGTCAGGAGATCGACAACGCCATCAAGGCGTCGTTCTGCGTGGTCGTGGTGATGTCGCCCGGCGCGTTCGAGTCGCAGTACGTCACCTACGAGTGGGCCTATGCCCTGGGCATCGGCCTGCGCGTGCTGCCGGTCATGGTCGATGGCACGAAGATGCACCCACGCATGGAGACGATCCAGTACATCGACTTCACCGACCATTTCAATCCGCCCTGGGACCGGCTGATCCAGCGGCTGAGGGAGATCGCCGAGGGCGGGTTGTCTCTCACCGCTCGCCCACCCCTGTACGTGGTCCGTGCCGTCGAAGCGCTGGAGAGCCTCAAACAGGCCGACCGCGTGTCGGCTCTTGAAGCCCTTGCGGAGTCCAACCATCCCGCCGCTCTGCAGGCGCTGGTCGAAGCGGCAGGCCATCATCTGGCTGACGTGCGCAAATACGCCGCGCTGCTGGCCGCCCGCCAGACCGGCGATCGGCGCATTCTGAATGCGCTGCGCGAGCAGGCGAACGACTGGGATCCGGAGATCTATCCCGATCACCGCAGCGAACCGCTTCGCACACAGTTCGCGCGTGTGGTCCAGGCGGCGACCTGGATCGCGCGGCATGGTGGCGAGGAGGGCAAGGCATACACGCGCGCATTCCTGGAGCGTCAGTCGAACAACCTGAACGAAGAAGAGCAGGCCTTTGTCGTGGAGGCTTTGCAGTGACGCGATTATGAGCGACGAATTCCAGACCCTGCCCTATCCGCCCTCACGGCGAATCGTGAACGATGCCGGCCGCATCGCCGCCGGGCGTCCGTTGATTCACGGCCTCGTGGAATTCGACGTCACGCAGCCGCGCGCCCAGATTCGTGACTACAAGGAGCGAACAGGCGACTCGCTGTCGTTCACCGCCTACCTGGTGACGTGTCTGGCGAAGGCGATTGCACAGCATCCGATCGTCGGGGCGCACCTCGACTGGCGCAGTCGGCTCATCGTCTTTCACGATGTCGACGTTGTCGTACTAATTGAGCCGGAGCGAGGCGCGACCGCATTTCCACATATTCTGCGCGCCGTGAACCAGAAGACCGTCCGCGCAGTCCATGATGAGATCCGAGCGGTTCAGGCGGCTCCGAGAACGAGTCGCCAGGAGTCAGGACGGCTGGCTCGCCTGGGGCCTTACGCACCCCGCTTCCTGCGCTTGCTGTTCTACCGGCTGATGATGGCCAATCCGCATTGGCTGAAGCGGGTCGCAGGGACAGTGGTGCTGACATCGGTCGGCATGTTCGCACGCGGCGGCGGTTGGGGTATCGGCTACGCGCCCATGCACCCGATGGCCATAACGGTCGGAGGGATCGCGGAAAAGCCGGGTGTCGTGAACGGGCAGATTGTGCCGCGTGAGTTCCTCGACCTGACGATCACCGTGGATCACCGGATCATCGACGGCGCGCCTGCGGCACGCTTCGCGCAAACCTTTAAAGAGCTGGTAGAGAGCGGCGCCTTGCTGAACGAGGCCGTGCCGCCGTAACTCTCCACAACGCAGTCTATCGAGGCAGACCATTCTCATGTCCGAAGTGGATACGATTGACTTTTCTCGTCCGGGGCCGTCAACGGTCACGACGCTCATGGCAGATCTCCATGCGGCTGGCCTGAAGGCCGGCGACATCGTGCTGGTACACAGCGCGCTCAGCAAGATCGGCTGGGTGGCAGGTGGGCCAGTCGCCGTGGTGCAGGCGCTGATGCGCATCCTCACCCCGGATGGCACCCTGATGATGCCGACTCACACCGGCGACAACAGCGATCCGGCCTATTGGGTTGCCCCGCCGGTTCCGGAATCGTGGTGGTCGATTATTCGCGACGAGATGCCTGCCTACGATCCGGCCATCACGCCGACGCGGGCCATGGGCGCAATTGTCGAGGCCTTTCGCACTTTTCGCGGGGTCGTCCGCAGCGCGCACCCGGCGGTCTCGTTCGCGGCCTGGGGCCGGTATGCGCATGAACTGACAGCCGAACATCATCCCGAAGTGGATCTGGGGGAGGGGTCGCCGCTGGCGCGATTGTACGACCACGACGGCTATGTCATGCTGATCGGGGTCGATCACGGCAACAATACATCGCTGCATCTGGCGGAGTATCGGGCACAGTTTCCGTGGGCGCGCTGGGAGCCGCAAGGGGCGGCCATGCTGGTGAATGGGCAGCGGCGTTGGGTCTCATACCGGCGTATGGACTTCAGCGATCACGACTTTGCGGCGATGGGTGCGGAGTACGAGCGTGAAATCGGCTATAGACCGTCCAGGCTGGGACAGGCGGAGCTGCGACTTCTTCGACAGCGACCACTGATAGATTACGCCGTAAGCTGGCTGAAAGCGCATCGAACACCGCCACAGGAACCGATCGATATGCCGCTCGGCTCCTGAGCGGGGCCAATTACATCGTGCCGGCCGCGGGGCTGCCTGGTGTCAGGAAGCGCAGTGCGACTTTGACATCGCGGAAGAATTGGATGCTGGCTGAGCCGCTGGTGTATGTCAGAATCAGGATCAGACGCAGCAGCCGGTGTTCTCCGGCGATGCAGATGTACTCCAGCTTGTGATCGCGGGGATAGCCGCGCTTCATCCGCAGGTTGATCAGATGCGGTGACACCCGGCCGGCCGAAGCGACATCGAAAATGACAGCGCGGCAGTTCGGCGTACTCTCTACGGCGCCATAGACCAGACCGTCCAGTCGGGTCACATCCTCGACCGAGAGGTCGCCCCGCAGACTGATTTTCAGGATGGTGTTGGATTCCAGCCAGTTCAGTGTGACGGCCGACGAACTGGCGGATGGAAGCGAGCCGTGACTGGCATCGGCCGCCCAGGAGACGAAATTCATCGCAGGTTCTCCAACGCGCGGGCAAACGACGTCGTGTCAACCGGCTTGGCGAAATAGGCGTCGAACCCTGCCTGCAGCGCTTCTTCGCGCAGTCGGGAGGTATGAAAGGCGGTGACTGCGATGCATGGCAGATCACCGATCTGCGCGTCATTGCGAATGCCTTCCAGAATCTGCCAACCGTCCTTGTCGGGCAGGGCCAGATCGACGATCGCCGCGGCATATTGCTGGCCGGAGGAGTACAGGAAATGTTCCGCCTCGGCGGCGTTTCCGGCGACATCATAAGAGAGGCGCAGGTGCGACAGGATGGTGGCCATCACTTCCTGGCCATCCTGGTCGTCTTCGATAATCAGCAGTCTGCTGTTTGTTTCCACGGGCATTGAAGGTTTCTCCTGAGCGACAATTGGGCCACGAGCGGCGCGTCCCGGTCTGTGAATGGGCTAGATCATGATCTGTTCGGCAAGAACAGGGATTTGCATCAGAACCAGGACGAGGTTCTCCATAAAGGTCTCCACCGTCAATGGTTTGGTCAGATAGTTGTTGAAGCCGGCTTCCAGGGCGCGCTGCGCGTCTCCGGGCATGGCATGCGCGGTGAGAGCGATCACCGGGATGTGTCGCAAATCGTTGTCTTCACGCACGGTCTTCAGAAAGCTCCATCCATCCATGACCGGCATGGACAGATCACTGATGACCAGCATTGGCCGATGCTCCTGCATCATTGCGTAGCCTTCCGCGCCGTTGCCAGCTTCGTAGACAGTGGCGCCATAGGCATCAAGAATAATCGACGCGACTTCAAGACTGTCCGGCTCATCGTCTACGACCAGGATCTGCCAGCCCTGCAGCAGATTGTCGGGAATATCGTTCATACCTTCAGGCTACTTTCGGCTCGCAATTCCGGACTAGGCAGGGATCGCTTGAGGCTGCGCGATCTGGTAGGGGAGGGTGAGCGTGAACGTGCTACCCTGTCCGACTTCACTTTCCAGAGAGACCGAACCGCCCATGGCGCGCGCCAGCTTCTGCACGATCGTCAGGCCCAGGCCGGTGCCGCCGTATTTGCGGCTCGACGTCTGGTCGACCTGGCGAAACTCGTCGAAGATGTACTCGCGGGCATGCGGTGGGATGCCGATGCCAGTGTCCTGCACCCTGATCTGCCACTGACCGCCTTCCGCGGTGCGCACGTCCAGCGACACCTTGCCGGTCTCGGTGAACTTGATGGCGTTGCCGAGCAGGTTGATCGCCATCTTGGAGACCGCTTCTTCGTCGCCGACGATCCGGTCCGGGAGGTTGGGATCCAGCGTCAAGTCGAAAGCGATGCCCTTTTTGTCTGCCAGGACGCCGATCTGGGAGGCCCACTTATGGGCCGTTTCGGCGGGGCTGAAGGGCGTGCTTGCGAACTGCACCCGGCCGGATTCGATGCGGGAGATGTCCAGGAAGTCGTTGACCAAACCGAGCAACCGCTTGCTGTTCGCTTCGATGCGCTCGATGTAGCGGCCGGTCTTCTCGTTGAAGTCGGTGCCGCCCATACGGTTGCGGATGATGCTGGTGAAACCTTCGATAGCATTGAGCGGCGTGCGCAGTTCGTGCGACATGGTGGCCAGGAATTCGGACTTCAGGCGGTTGTTCTCTTCGGCGATGCGGCGCGCGCCTTCCGCCTCACGGGTACGCTCGCGAACGCGGCGCTCCAGCGTCTCGTTGATCTGCTTCAGGTCGCTTTCGCGCTCCTGGACGGTTGTGGCCAGCGTGTTCATGTTTTCCGCCAGGGCCTTCATCTCGGCTGGGGCGCCGCGGAGCGCGGTGACGCGGGCTGAGTAGTCGCCCCGGCTGATCTGGTTGGTCTGCGCAACCATTCGATTCAGGAGGTTCGACTGGAGATCGCCGAGCAGGTAGAACGCGATAAGGAGGACAGCAGGCGTGGCCACAGCGGTGATGAGCAGGATGGTTTCCGTTCGCTCGAGGGCCGCCACAGTGTCTAGCTGCGTTCTCGTGGCCAGCTCAGTTTCGCCGGCGAGCGCCGCAATGAGGACTTCTTCGAAAGTCTCTTCCGCCGCTTCCATTTCCTCGCGAAGTTCGGCGATCTCCTCGATGCCTTGCGTCTCGACTGTTTCCGAAACCGATATCGCCGCCGCCATCAGGCTATCGACGGCTGCGATGATCTCTTCCGGCGCAACATCCGCAGGATCCGGATCTGTTTCGACGCCTGTCGACAGTTTCGCTGTCAAGGCGCGAAGCGCGTCCGCTGCACCGGTGATTTCGCCGCGTTCGGCCGCGATGTCGTCAGGGTCAGACCCGATGGTAATCGCCAGCACCATCTCGTTAACCGAGGAAAAGAGCTTGGTACCGTAAGCGCGAATGTCGCGCAGAACTTCGGTATGTGTGACAGTGTGTGTGAGGAGTTCGTTGAATGACGCTTCGAAGCTGTTCAGGCTGCTGTTGGAGAGCACGCCAATTGTCGCAATGATTGCCGCGATCACGATCGCGGTGATGAGATTAGAGCGTCGTACTGTCATGAGGAGACTGCTCCCGATACAAGTCGTCAGCGTTAGGTAAGTCCCATTAATGACCGGGTTAATAGTTCCATTGAATATGCTCCGCAGCACTATAGCGTAAGCGTGCATCAAGGTTCAACGCTTTGCGCAGCTTTTTCACGAATATTTCATGAGGTCCAGAACGCGGAGGATGCAGAAACAATGCCGGAGACATGGATTGCTCGAGTCTCCGGCTGGCAAAGGCGTCAATTACGTTGAGTACAAACGCGAGGCAAGCGCAAGCACCATCAGGACGCGCCGGCGAGGCTGATAGCCTCCAGCAGAATCTGGATCGACAGCGGCTTGGCCAGCACTTTGGCGAAGCCCACGGCCAGCGCGTGATCGATGTCCGAAGGCGTGAGATAGCTGGCCGTAACGGCGATGACCGGCGATGACCTGAGCAGGGGGTCCGCCTTGATCGATTTCACCAGCGCCCAACCGTCCATCTCCGGCATCAGCAGATCTGCCAGAATGATGGCCGGCCCATGGGCGCGCGCTTTCACAAGTGCTTCTTCGCCACTGGTCGCTTCGTAGACGGTGGCGCCGTGCGCTTGCAGAATCAGAGAAGTCATCCGGACACAAGAGACATCGTCGTCCACCACCAGGAAGCTTGTGCCAACCAGGACCTTGTTCACCATGTTGCCAATGTTCTCCTTCAATGTTCGGCAGTTCGACGACTGCCCGGTGCCGGTGTTTTTACTCAGCCTGATGATAACTCAAGATCGAATTGTGAATCCTTGAGATATTCATCTTTCGTCATGTGTCCATCTGCTCAGGGGGCGCCAGGTGAATCACAAGCTGTGTTACGCGGGGAAATCCTTTGCATTCGCGCGGGACGGATGTTATCATAGCGCCGTTTGTCACAAATGAGCGCACAACCAACTTCTTTCAGTCCAATCGCGCAGGGCGCAAACGCGAGGCACAGCATGAGTCTGGTTAATGAATGGGCATTCATCGGCGTCTTCGTGGCAGTTGCCTGGTTGCTGCCGGCTCTGCCGCTGGTGGTGGCCCGCATTTTTCAGCCCCGGAAACCCAACGCCATCAAGATGCAAACCTATGAGTGCGGCGTCGAGACGGTGGGCGATACCTGGGTCCAGTTCAAGGTGCAGTACTACATCTATGGGTTGATCTTCCTGGTCTTCGATATCGAGCTGATCTTCCTGTTCCCGTGGGCGCTGGCCTACAACCAGCTGGATTTCTTCGCGTTTGGCGCGGGCTTCCTGTTCATCTTCCTGCTGGCCGACGCGTTGATCTATGCCTGGCGTAAGAACGCTCTCGAGTGGGCGTGAGACAAGTGCTCTAGGAAGCGAACTATGGAACAAGCCTGCGTAAACCCCATCGAAACACTGGCCGCGTGTCTCCAGGCCGCCGGCGCTTCAATTGAAGTGGCCTCGTTCATTCAGATCCTGGTCGGCGTGATCCTGATCTCGGCCTTCCCGCTCGTGCTGGTCATCCTGCTCATTTGGTTGGAGCGCAAGATCGCCGCCCGCGTGCAGGATCGCATCGGCCCGAACCGCGTCGGCCCCTTCGGCCTGCTTCAGAACGTCGCCGACGCTGTGAAGCTGATCCTCAAGGAAGACATCACCCCGGCGGGGGCGGACCGGCTGATCTTCAACGCCGCGCCGATCATCGCGGTGCTGTCGGTCCTGATGATCTGGGTCGTCGTGCCGTTCACACCGGTCCACATAGGCGCCGATCTCAGCATTGGCCTGCTGTACTTCGTGGCCGTCAGCTCGGTTGGCACGCTGGCCATCATGATGGCCGGCTGGGCCTCAAACAACAAGTACGCGCTCCTCGGCGCCTTCCGCGTCGTCGCGCAGCTCGTCAGCTACGAAGTGCCCATGATCGTGGCGCTGCTCGTGCCGGTTCTGATCGCCGGCAGTCTGTCGATGCAGGATATTGTGCGTGCTCAGATCGGGATGTGGTTCATCGTCCCGGCTCTGGTGAGCGCCGTCATTTTCTACGTCTCGAACCTGGCTGAAACTGGCCGTGCGCCCTTCGATCTGATCGAAGCGGAATCCGAGCTGGTCGCCGGCTACAACATCGAGTACAGCGGCATGAAGTTCGGCCTGTTCATGGCCAACGAGTTCATGCATGCCTTCACCGCCAATGTGCTCTTCGCGGTGATCTTCCTGGGCGGGTGGAGCGGTCCCGGTGCGGAGCAGTTCCCGCTGCTCGGATTCGTCTATCTCATGCTCAAGACGGGCGTCATCTACCTCTTCTCGCTCGTCCTGCGCGCGACCGTGCCGCGCGTGCGCATCGATCAGATGATGTCGTTCAACTGGAAGTTCCTGGTTCCGGTGGCGATCGTCAATCTGCTGATTGTCGCGCTCCTGTTGCAGGTGACGCGCGCACTGGGCATTGCGCCGGCGCCTGGCGAGACGGACTTCCTGGCGAACCTGCCGCAGGCTCTGGTCCTGTTGGTCGGCAATCTGGTGCTGATCGCCGGCACGTTGCAGGCTCTGCGCAACAGTGGACGGCGCGAGCGTCTCGCCCAACAAGGACAAGGACGTTCCGAAGAGACAGCCATCATCCCGGTTGGCAGCGGGGACTAGGTCTATATGGCCGTAGGGGCGCCGACGGGAACGCGGCGTTCCTGCAAACACCATAAGGAATGAAGCTATGCTTGAACTCAACGCGACCACTCTGGCTTTCTTTGTCCTCGCGATTCTCTCCGTGGGCGGAGCGCTTGGCGTGGTCACCAGCCGCAACCTGATTCATGGCGCGGTCTACCTAATCATCAGTCTGTTCGGTGGGGCAGGGTTCTTCGTTCTGCTCAGCGCGCCCTTTCTCGCAGCGGTGCAGGTGCTCGTCTACATCGGCGCCATCGCCATCCTGATCATCTTCGCCGTGATGCTCACTCGCAGCATGACGAACATGGCGGAGGTGGTCAATCGTCAGTGGTGGCTGAGCGCCCTTGTCGGCGCTCTGCTTTTGCTTATGCTGGCGGTGGGAGTAATTTTCCCCGTGTGGGGTGATGGCGGAATGCTGCCCAACCAGCCGGTGAGCGACAACGTCGCCACGACGGATGAGCTGGGTGTGGCCTTTGTCAGCGGTGAGGGCTACGTACTTCCCTTCGAGGTCGCCTCACTGCTCCTGACCGGCGCAATGATTGGCGCGATCGTCCTTGCGCGCGATACGGAGGCCTGATCGATGGTTCCGTTGTGGATGTACCTGATAGTCGCTGCCGCGGTGTTCTGCATTGGCGTATACGGAGTGCTGTCGCGCCGCAACGCCGTCGCCATCCTCATGAGCGTCGAGCTGATGCTCTCCTCGGTCAACATCAACCTGATCGCGTTCTGGCGGTATGGTGCGCCGGACAAAATTGCGGGGCAGGTTTTCGCAGCGTTCGTGTTCGTCATCGCTGCCGCCGAAGCCGCTGTGGGTCTGGCGATCATCATCGCCGTCTACCGCAGCCGCCGTTCGGTGGTCGTCGAAGACGTGAACTTGCTCAGGGGCTAAGGGCTTCATGGATACTAGTGCACTCCTGAACGATCCGAATTTCCTTCCCTGGCTGATCCCGGTCGGGCCGCTGCTGGCCTTCCTGATCATCTCGCTGCTGACCAACCGCGCGCGGTTGATCCCTGCGACCAGTGAAGAGTACGGCGGACACCATCCGGACTACGAAGGCATGCTGGTCCCGGTGGTCACGTCGCGCAGCCGCGTGGCGAGCATCACCATCGGCTTCAGCGGCGTTATCGCGGCCCTGCTGATCAGCTTTCGCGTGATCTTCGAAGCCTGGAGCCTGCCGGAATTCGGCCGGAACGTCTTCGAGAGCGCCGTCAACTGGATGGACACCGGCGCGCTGACCTTCAACATGGGCGTGCTGGTCGACCCGTTGACGTCGGTCATGCTGTTCATGGTTCCCATCGCCGTCCTGATGATCTTCATCTACAGCGTCGGCTATATGGCGCACGACCCGCGCCAGTCGCGCTTCTTCGCGCTGATCAGCCTGTTCGCCGGGGCGATGCTCATCCTCGTCGTGGCCGACAACCTCCTGCTGCTGTTCGTCGGTTGGGAGATCATGGGCGTCTGCTCGTATATGCTGATTGGCTTCTGGTTCGAGAAGAAAAGCGCCTACAACGCGGCGATCAAGGCTTTCACGACCACCCGCGTCGCCGACGTCATCATGCTGCTCGGCATCGCCTACCTCTACTTCAGCACGGGTACGCTCAACTTCCGCGACATCATGTACCACCCGGCGCCCGGCTACGAGTCGACGGCGTTGGTCGTAGAATCGCACGCTGAAGGCGAGGCGGTCGCGGCTGAGGGTGAGCATGCTGCTGAACCCGCCGCCGCGGACGACCATGGGACGGAAGCTGCCGCTGCCGAAGGCGAAGGCGAACATGAGGCGGCGCACATCGTCACGATGGCGACCCTGCTTTCCGAAACCCCGGCGCTGCTTTTTGGCGGCATCAGCGCGGCCGGCCTGATCGGCATCTTCCTGATCATCGGCACCATCGGCAAGTCGGCCCAGTTCCCGCTTCACGTCTGGCTGCCGGACGCGATGGAAGGCCCGACGCCCGTCAGCGCCATGATCCACGCCGCCGCGATGGTCTCCGCTGGCGTGTACGCGGTCATTCGCATGTACCCGCTGTTTGAAGCGGGCGGCCACCCGCACGACGGTTCGTTCACCTCGCCACTGCTCCTCATGGCGGTCGTCGGCGCAGTCACGGCTCTGTTTGCTGCCACTATCGCCGTCGCGCAGAACGACGTCAAGAAGGTTCTGGCCTACTCGACCATTTCACAGCTAGGCTTCATGGTCGCCGCGCTCGGCATTGGCGGCTTCCTGGCGGCAGCCTTCCACCTGATCACCCACGCTTTCTTCAAGGCGCTGCTCTTCATGGCTTCCGGCTCGGTCATCCACGGCATGGAGCACGGTGAGCATCACGTTCACGCGCATGGTCACGGGCATGGACATGACGATGGTCACGGCCATGCTGCACTGCCGGCGGGCGCGGGCGGTGGACCCCTCAGCGCACACCTGGAACGGGCGATGGCGCTCGACCACGGCCATGACGCGGCCCACGGCGGCGGCCATGGTCTGACCCACAACGACGAGCATGCGATTGCGCGCTTCGACGCCGAGGGCGGCGCGATGCACGCGGTTGAAGAGCATAAGTTCGACCCGCAGGATATGATGAACATGGGCGGTCTGCGCAAGACCATGCCGGTCACGTTCATCACCTTCCTGATCGGCGGCATGTCGCTGGCCGGTCTGCCGCTGATTACCGCCGGCTTCTGGTCGAAGGATGAAATCATCGCCGAAGCGTGGCTGGGCGTGACCAAGGGTTTTGGACCGCACACGCTCGTGCTGATCTGCTTGACCCTGGCGGCCTTCCTGACGGCCTTCTATACCATGCGCCAGCTTGGCCTGACCTTCTGGGGCGATAGCCGCACCGAAGAAGCCAAACACGCCAACCTGGGGCGGGGCATCGTCAGCCTGACGATGACGCTGCCGCTGATCATCCTGTCCTTCTTCGCCGTCACCGCAGGTTTTGTCGGCGTGCTGCACGACTTCCCACTCTTTGGCGGCATCTTCACGCCGGGCCACGTGCCGGCGTTCGCAGCCCTGTTGGAGGGGACACTTAACACGCCGCCGCCGCACCTGGTCTTCAACATTGTACCGGTGCTGATCTCCTTCGCGGTCGCACTGGGTGGCATCTCCGTTGGCTGGCTGATGTACTGGCGCAAGCCGCTGCAGGTGGGCCAGCCAGACCCGTTGATCGCCATTCTGGGCGCGCCGCTGCACACCACGCTCAAAAACAAGTACTACTTCGACGAGTTGTTCGTAACTGTCTTCGTCAAGCCCTCGCAGTGGTTCTCGAAGAATGTCGCCTACGAGTTCCTCGACAAGGGCGTGATCGACGGCTTCCTGCACCTGATCGCGAAGGTCTTCACCTGGATTGGCGACTTCATCAAGGTCATGAATCTGTGGTTGATCGACGGCGTGGGCGATGGCGTTCCGGAGCTGGTCGGACGTCTGGGCAAGTGGTTCCGGGGAGCACAGACCGGACGAATCCAGCAGTATATGCTGCTGGTGTTGGTGGCGGCGCTCCTCATCGGCGTGATTTTCGCGCTGTCATCGGGCGTCCTTCAGGCTGCGCCGTAGCCTACTCGGAGCGAATGACGTATGGATTTTAGCATCTTCGGTATCAATGTCCTGAGCTTTCTGGTCTTCGCCCCGGCTTTCGGCGCGTTGATCGTCCTGCTCCTGCCGCAGAATAAGGCACTGGCGCGCTGGCTGGCACTGGCCTTCGCGACCATCATCGGCGGGATCTCGGTTGCGGTCTTCTTCGCCTACAACACGACGGTGCCGGACTTCCAGTTCACGCTGCAAACCGAGTGGTTCCAACTGCTCGGCGCATCGTGGCACCTGGGTATCGACGGCATCAGCGCGACGATGGTGCTTCTGACCGGCATCCTGACTCCGCTGGCCATCCTGATCAGCTTCGAGATCGAGGACCGCGTCAACACGCACATGGCGCTGCTGCTCTTCTTCGAGACCGGCCTGTTCGGGGTGTTCGTGGCCCGCGACCTGATGATCTTCTTCCTGTTCTACGAACTCACGCTGGTGCCGATGTACTTCATCATCGACCAGTGGGGCGGCCCGAACCGGAAGTACGCCTCGAACAAGTTCTTCATCTATTCGATGGGCGGTTCGCTCGGCATGCTCCTGGCCACCCAGCTCATGGGCTGGACTGCGGGCACGTTCGACATTGGCGCGCTGACCACCCAGCCGGAACTGTGGGTCCAGCTCGCTCGACCGGATGGGCTGTTCCTCGGCGTCAGCGTCGAAGCGGTCAAGGCGGCGGCCTTCCTCGGCTTCTTTGTCGCCTTCTGCATCAAGGTGCCAGTCTGGCCGTTCCATACCTGGCTGCCCGACGCCCACAGTGAAGCGCCTACCGCCGGGTCGATGCTGCTGGCCGGTGTCATGCTCAAGCTGGGCGCCTACGGCTTCCTGCGGCTGGTCATCCCGCTGTTTCCAGATGTCTGGATCAGCGAATTCAACATCCTGGGCATTACCGGGACGGTCGCCGGGCTGTTCGCCTTCCTGGCCATGCTCGGCATCGTGCTCGGCGCTTTGGCGGCATTTGGCCAGACGGACATCAAGCGACTGGTCGCCTACAGTTCGGTCAATCACATGGGCTTCGTAGCCATGGGGCTGGCGGTGACGGCGCTGGCTTACGCGCAAAACTACTTCAGCGGCACCAGCGAGTACGCCCAGGACGCCATCATCGCGACGAACGGCGCTGTACTGCAAATGTTCAATCACGGCCTCTCCAGCGCGGGCATGTTCTTGCTCGCCGGGGCGATTTACCACAAGACGCACACGCGCGACATGCGCGAATATGGCGGTCTGTGGGTGCGCGCGCCGATCTACGGCGGCATCTTCATCTTCACCAGCATGGCGAGCCTCGGCTTGCCCGGTCTGAACGGCTTCGTCGGCGAGTTCCTGGTGGTGCGCGGCGCCTGGCCCGTTTACACGGTGCTGACCGTCATTGCCATGGTCGGCCTGCTGTTCACCGGTGGTTACATTTTGAAGGGCATTCGCAGTGTGCTCCATGGCCCCTTCAACATGCGCTGGCGTGATACGCACCTGGAGATCGATTTGCGGGAGTTTGTCGCGATTGCCCCTCTGGTGGTGCTCATGCTCATCACTGGCATCGTCCCGAACTGGGTCTTATCGGTCATCAACGCCTCGGTCACGGGCATGTTGAGCAACGGCGGTTGAGGTCGCATTTATGGAAGCTATCGGTTTTCCGGTTATCAGTCTGATCATCTTCATCCCCATCGTTGCGGCGGTGATCATCCTGTTCATCCCGCGAGAGCAGGTCGATCTCATTCGAGGGATCGCTATCACGGCGGCGGCGGCGGTATTCTCGCTTAGCCTGTTCGTCTACCTGAACTACAACGCACGGGTGGACGATATCAGCGCCAATCAGGCAGCTCTGCTCACCGAAGCGGGGCGCGATGCCGAGCTGCTTCAATTGAACCTGGCCGTCTCCGCACAGTCCACGTCTCTTCTGGCTGGTCAGACCATGATCGGCACGCAGATGTTTCATGACGGGCTGGCCTTCCAGGAGCGCGTCGATTGGTTGCCCGCGCTGGGCATCAGCTATCACGTCGGCATCGACGGCCTGAACGCCCCGATGGTGCTGCTCACCGGCATGGTGGCGGTGGCTGGCGTGCTGGTGTCGTGGCGGATCAGCGACCGGACGCGGGAATTCATGGCCTTTTTCCTGCTGCTGGTGGCCGGTGTCTACGGCGTATTCGTCGCCATCGACATGTTCCTGCTGTTCTTCTTCTATGAACTCGCCATCTTCCCGATGTACCTGCTGATCGCCACCTGGGGGTGGGTGCAGCTCCGCGAATATGCGGCGATGAAGCTCACGCTCTACATCCTGATCGGCTCGGTGGTCGCGCTGGTTGGCGTGATCGCCATGGTCCTGGTGGCGCAGAACTTCTTCCTGAATGAAGGCTCGGCGATTTTCGCGACGGCCAAGGATGCCGGTATCCTGCCGGCCAGTGCCAGCGAGATCAGTTTCAGCATGACCCAGATCACGCTGGCGGCCGAAAATGGCGCCTACAATGTGGCCGGGTATGCCGGCGTGGAAGGGCTGACCTTCGCCAAGCTGTGGTTCCCCTTCATCTTCATCGGCTTCGGCGTGCTGGCTGGTATCTTCCCGTTCCACAACTGGAGCCCTGATGGTCACGTGGCCGCTCCGACAGCGGTGTCGATGATCCACGCGGGCGTGCTGATGAAGCTCGGCGCCTATGCCGCCTTGCGCTCCGGCGTGCAGCTTCTGCCTCAAGGTGCCGAGGTGCACCTTCCCTGGATTGTCTTCCTGACCCTGATCAATGTGGTCTATGGCGCGTTCATTGCCTTCAGACAACGCGACTTCAAGTACGTGATCGGCTTCTCGTCGGTCAGCCATATGGGTCTGGTCAGTATGGGCTTCGCGACGATGAACCTGACCGGCATGACCGGCGCCGGCCTTCAGATGTTCAGCCACGGCGCGATGACGGCGCTCTTCTTCGGCTGCGTCGGCATGGTCTACGACCGCGCCCACACGCGCGACATTCCATCCCTCGGCGGATTCATCAAGATCATGCCGTGGGTCGGATTCGCCTTCATCGTCGGCGGTCTGACCAGCATGGGTATGCCTGGCCTGAGCGGCTTCATCGCCGAATTCCCGATCTTCCAGGGGATGTGGCGCGCCAGCGAGTCCGTTTCGCTCTCCATCGGCCCGCTCACCCTGACGAACTACTACTCGATCATGGTCATTATCGCGGCGCTGGGCATCGTCATCACGGCAGCCTATGTGCTCCGGGTCACCAGTCAGGTCTTCTTTGGCGATTTCGACCGTCAGAAATACCCGGATGTTGACGACATCACGATCCGCGAGCGCTTCGTTCTGCTCTTCCTGGGCACGCCCCTGGTCTTGCTCGGAACGCTGCCATTCATCATGGCGCCTATGTTGGAAACCGGGCTGCGTCCCGTGCTTGCGCTGCTGGGAGGGGCATAAGCCACCATGGAATTCAACTTCCTGCAAAGTCTACCTGCCATCGCGCCGGAGATCGGCCTGACCGTCATGGCGGTCGTGGTCCTCCTGCTCGATGCCTACCTGCCGGAGAGCCAGCGGCGGAACATCGCGTTCATTGCCGGCTTCGGCCTGCTGGCAACGGCAGCGGCCTACTTTCTCCTCTGGGCGCCGACGCCGGAGACGCAGGGCCTGTACTGGGGCGGCAACATTCGCCACGATACGCTGGCGGAGATCTTCAAGATCATGGTGTTGATCGCCGCCGCCATCACCTGTTTCATGGGGGTGGACGCCAAAAGCCTGGCGCGCCGTGGCGAGTTCTACCTGATCATCATCGTCAGTTCGCTGGGCGCGTCGCTGATGGCCGCGGCCACCGACCTGATCCTGGTCATCCTGGCTCTGGAGACGACGACCATCCCGCTGTACGTCCTGGCGGCGTTCCGGCGCGACGACAAGCGCAGCTCCGAGGCTGGCATGAAGTACTTCCTGTTCGGCTCATTCGCTTCGGCAATCCTGCTCTATGGCCTCAGTCTGCTCTACGGGTTCACGGGCCACACCAACCTCTATGACATCGCGGCGTTCCTGGGCACGGACGCCTTCTCGACCAACGCCGTGCCGGTCCTGATCAGCATCGCGCTGATCGTCACCGGCTTCGGCTTCAAGATCAGCGCGGTGCCGTTCCACTTCTGGACGCCCGATGTCTACGAAGGCGCTCCGACGCCGGTGACGGCCTTCCTGAGCGTCGCCAGCAAGGCGGCCAGCTTCGCGCTGCTCGTCCGCTTCTTCCTGGCAGTCTTCCCGGCCGGTCTGGTGATCGACGGTCAGCAGATCAGCGGCTTCTGGACGCAGACCGTGTCCGTGCTGGCGCTGATTTCGATGACCGTCGGCAACCTGGTGGCCCTGTCACAGAAGAACATCAAGCGTCTTCTGGCCTATTCGAGCATCGCGCAGGCCGGCTACGTTCTGATGGGTGTCGCGGCGCTGAGCGCGGAGACCGACAAGAGCATCGCGGCCATCGCCTTCTACATGTTCATGTACACCTTCACCAACCTGCTGGCCTTCGGGACGGTGCTCTACTTCAGCGAGGCGACAGGAAGTGAGAATATCCGCGACCTGGCCGGACTGAGCCGCCGCAACCCGATGTTAGCCCTGGCCCTGACCATTGCGCTGCTTTCTCTGGCCGGCATCCCGCCGGCGGCCGGGTTCTTCGGCAAGTTCTTCCTGTTCCAGGCGGCTGTGGAAGCCAATCTGGTCTGGCTGGCGCTTGCCGGCGTGATCAACGCCATCGTCGCGCTCTACTACTACCTGGTGGTCATCAAGGTGATGTACGTCGACCATGGTGACTACGAAGAGATGGAAATTCCCGTGTCGCGTTCCGGCGGCGCGGTGCTGGCCGTGGCGGCGCTGGCCGTCATCCTGCTGGGGACCATCCTGACCACGCCGATCTTCGATTGGGCGGCGCGTGGCGCGGCGGGTCTGTTCACATAAATCAGTGGGGTGGGGTTTTCGCCCCACCCCTCTTTCCAGCCGGGCACACCACTGATTTGTACGAGAAAACGATGAGGAGCGATCGTTTTTTTGCTTTAAACTCTATTTGTGATAGAATGCGCGAACGAACGAGTGCTGAGCAAAAATGACCATAGGCAGTACGCCGCCCGACCCGACCCGTCCGCCTGAGGAGCCTCTCACGCGCGCTGCCAACCTCGGCTATGCGGCGGTCGCAGGGCAAGCCGGCTGCTTCACCCTGGCGATCATTATTGTCGCGCTGTTGATCGGCATCTGGCTTGACGCGCGAATGGGGACGCGGGGACCGTTCACAATCGGGTTGCTGCTCATGAGCATTCCTTTGAGCTTATTTTTAATGGTGCGCATCGCGTTGGGGGCAGTCAACAAGATCAAGCCACCCCCACAGAATATAACGCGGCACGGGACACAGGACACAGAGGAGGAGAATCGTTGAACCAACGCGGTTTGATTTATCGGAGAAAAGGAGCAGCCGCATGAACGCGACATCACGCGGTTTCATCGTGTTCCTGATCCTCATCGGCGTGCTGGTCGCCTGTGCGTTGATCACTTTTGTGGTGCTGCCCGGCGCAGGTGTCGGCGTTGCCATTCCGGTGATCATGGTACCGGGCGAACCGTACGATCCGACGCTGCCGGTGGAGTCCTTCCGCTGGACGAACACGCTCACCGCGACGGTGCTGGCGAGTATCGCCACGATCGTCTTCGCGCTCCTGGCGTGGCGTACTTCGAAGGGTTGGACGAAGCAGATCCCCGGCCGCTTCCAGGCCTGGGTGGAACTGCTCGGCGGCTTCCTCTATGGGCAGGCGAAGCAGATGGCGGGCAAGAATGCCCGCACGCTGTTCCCGCTGGTTGCCTCGATTTTCGTCTTCCTGCTGGCCGTCAACTGGATGAAGCTGATGCCAGGAGTGGAAAGCGTCGGCGTCCTGCACTGCGCTGAAGAAGGCTTCAACGGCTATCCGATGGTGCAGGTTGGCAGCGGCGCGTATCAGCTCTATGTCGATGCTCCGCTCAACGGCGGCGATGGGGCGACGCACGAAGACTACGAGAACTGCCATCACTACAAGGATGATCCGTCGCTGAAGCCGAGCAAGGAATCGATTGACTCGGTCGCTGCGACGCTGGAGTCCGAAGAGTCCCATCTGGTTGCTGAACTGACTGCGGCAGGGGCCGCTCAGGAAGAAATCGATGCGGAAGTCGCGACTCTCCGCCTGGAGATGACTGAGCAGCTCTATCCTCATGCGGCGTTCGGGCTGCCGGCCGAAGATCTGAAGGCGGGTGCGGTCCCTTACAAGTTCGTGGTCACGCCGTACGTGCGTGGTGCGTCCACCGATTTGAACCTGACCATCGGTCTGGCTCTGATCTCGGTCGTCGCCATTCAGGTGTTCGGCGTCATCGGGCAGGGGCCGAACTACTTCCAGAAGTACATCAACCTGCGTGCGCTCGGCAACATTCAGAAGAAGCCACTCGGCGCCATCGACTTCATCGTCGGTCTCATCGAGATCATCTCGGAGATCGGTAAGATCATCAGTCTTGCCTTCCGTCTTTTTGGCAATATGTTCGCGGGCGGCATCCTGCTGATTGTTATGGCCTTCCTGGTCGCTTTAATTGTCCCGGCGCTGTTCATCGGCCTGGAACTGATCGTCACGACCATCCAGGCGTATGTGTTCGCCGTTCTCACGCTCGTGTTCTCCGCTCAGGCCATGGAAGGTCATGGCGAAGGCGATCACGAACACGCAGAGCATCACTAATTCTGAAACAGACAACCTGACAAAGCATACACGGGGAGATATACAACAGATGGAACTCGAAAACGGTCTGAAGGCAATCGGCGCCGGTCTCGCGATGGTTGGCGCGTTCGGTCCTGGCATCGGCATCGGTCTGCTGGTACAGGGCGCGATGCAGGGCATCGGGCGCAATCCTGATGCGGCCAACACCATTCAGACGAACATGATTCTCGGTATCGTGTTCACCGAAGCGATTGCGATTTACGCGCTCGTCGTTGCGCTCATCATCCTGTTCGTGCTCTAGCGCGACCAAGGAGCGAGACTCATGCAGAAACGTGCAGTTCTCATAAGGGTGCTCGTCGCCCTGGCGCTTATCCTGACCTTTGCGCTGACCTTCAGCGCCTCGGCCCAGGAAGCGGCCACTGAAGAGCCGGCCGCTGCTGCCGAAGGCGACCACGCCGAAGCAGTCGCTGTTGAAGGCGAGGGTGAAGCTGCCGCCGAGGCGTCGACCAACCCGCTCGTCCCGCTGGGCATCAACACCGGCTTCCTGCTGGCGCAGATCCTCAACTTCCTGCTCATTTTCGGCCTCCTCAGCGTGCTGGTCTGGCGCCCGCTGATGAACATGCTCGACAACCGCGCCGCCACGATCCAGAAGGGTCTGGAGGATGCCGCGGAAGCCGCTCGTGCCCGTCGCGACGCCGAAACCGACAGCGAGAAGGTGCTGGCTGCTGCCCGTGCTGAAGCCGCCCGTATCGTTGAAGAGGCCCGTGGCCGCGGTGAAGAAGTGGCGCGCGGTGTCGAAGCCGAAGCCCGCACCTCGGCCGAATCCATTCGCGCCGAAGCGCGTTCCCGCTCCGAGGACGAGCGCAACCGTCAGCTGGCCGACCTGCGCGGTCAGGTCGTCGCAATTGCGGCGGCCATGTCCCAGCGCATCATCGGCGAGACGCTCGACGAGAAGCGCCAGGCTGCGCTGATCAGCGACTTCTTCGCCAAGGTGCCGGATGCCGCTAAGGCTCTGCGCGGCAGTGTCGAGGTCGTCAGCGCCATGCCGCTGAGCGAAGCCGAGCAGAGCTCGGTCAAGAGCCAGGTGGGCGCCGACAGTCTCACGTTCGTCGTCGACCCGGCGATCCTCGGCGGTCTGATCCTGCGCAGCGAAGAGCGCGTGGTCGATGGCAGCTTCCGCAGCAATCTGGGCAACATGGTGGGTACGCTGCGCTAAGCGCAGTACCCGCACCACGTCAATTCCAAAGGGACGGTCTTATGACCGTCCTTTTGATTTCCGGCGATTCCCCCGCGAGTCCTCGGCTCTCCGTTGCGCCTTCCGCCTGATGCGCTTAGGATGGTCACTTCTTCAGCACGTCACTTCTTCAGCACGGAGGAACCTCCATGGTGACACAGATCGGCATCATCTCGGACACGCACATGCCGCTGCGCTGGGAGCGGCTGCATGACTCGATTCCGGCTATCTTTGCCGGCGTCGATCTGATTCTGCATGCCGGTGACGTGGGCGACCTGTGGGTGCTGCAAGAACTGAGCCAGATCGCGCCGGTTATCGCTGTGCACGGCAACGACGAGACAGAAGCGGCGACGGCTGCTCTACCATTTCACCTGACGATGATGATCGAGGGGCAGCGGCTGGTGCTCAACCATGGGGCACGGCGCGACCCCGATGAAGAACGCGCCATACGCACCGACGATCGCTGGGTGAGCAAGCTCGATTATCTGGCGGACTTCGCGCGGCAGTTCGACGGCACGATTCTCGTGACCGGGCATCTTCATGTGCCGATCAACGTCGATCATCAGGGCGTGCGGATCATCAATCCCGGCGCGCTTGCCTCCGGTGGTCTGCACGTGCGGCAGCGGGTTCAGACGGTCGCCCGCCTGACGCTGGAGCGGGGCAGTCCACCGCGAGTTACGCATCATGACCTGAACGATGACGGTGCGCTGTTCACGCCGAACGACGACTATACCGGTAACTTACAGGGGTCATTCCGCCTCTACAGCGAAAGCATCATTGTGCCGGAGCTGTTTCCCCTGTTGCAGCGCTGGGTCGCCGAGATGGGCGTCTCCGGCGTGTCCGCATGGCATGCCATGACAGAGGTGCTGCGTCCGCTCCTGATGCCACTTTGGCGCGGCGAAGGTCTGCCGATGACGATTCCCGAGTTCGCACAGAAGGTATCAGGTCTACCCTATGTGCCGGCATTGATGGTTCAGGCGCTCCGCGCGATCCCGGAATTTGCTGCGCATCTGGACGCGTGAAAGCTGCCGACCGTCTGGCGCATTGTATAATCGCCGCACGTGACCTATCAACACGCGAACCGAATGCCGCCTATGCCCATCCTGTCCGACCTGCTCAAAGCGCTTCCGCTCCCCTGCCACCTCACCGGTGATCCGGCGACTACTATCTCCGCTCCTGTGGTTGAATCTGCCGACGACGTAGAGCCGGGTGGCGTGTTCGTCGCTCGCCCTGGCGCCTCAGTCGATGGGCATCAGTTCATCCCGCGCGCGCTGGAACGAGGCGTGGCGGCGATTGTCGGGCAGCGCGACGCCGCCGAGCTTGGCACGCTTCCCGTCCCCTACGTTCAGGTCGAAAACGCGATGGAGGCGGTGGGGTGGCTGGCTGGCGGCTACCATGGGCACCCGTCGCACCGCCTGACCGTGATCGGCGTGACCGGCACCGACGGCAAGACGACCACCAGCACGATTCTGCACAGCATTCTTCAGGTGGCGACGGGCGGCAAATGCGGCCTGATCAGCACCGTGAGCGCCGTGATCGGCGACCAGACGCTGGACACCGGCCTGCACGTCACGACGCCAGGTGCGCCGCTCGTTCATGCACTGCTGGCGCGCATGGTCGCTGCCGGTCTGACGCACGTCGTGCTGGAGATGACCAGCCATGGTCTGGCGCAGGGTCGGCTCAACGGTGTGGCGGTCGACGCGGCAGTGATGACCAACGTCACGCACGAACACCTGGACTATCACGGCACGTTCGAGGCCTATCGGGCGGCGAAGAGCCGGTTGTTCGCCATGCTGGGCGAGTCGCCGCGCAAGCCGGGCATCGCAAAGCTGTCGGTCGTGAATGCCGATGACCCCAGCGCCGACTTCTTCACGGCTTTCGCTGCGGATCGCAAGCTGACCTATGGGGTGGATCGCCCTGCGGATGTGCGCGGCTCGGACATTGTTCACCGCCCCGGCTATACCCAGTTTGTCGTGCGCGGCCAGAAGATCGATCGGCTGTTCCACCTGCCGCTGGTGGGCAGCTACAACGTACGCAACGCGCTGGCGGCGCTGACCGCGGCGCGCGGGCTGGGCGTCGTGCGCGACACGCTTGAAAAGGGCATCTTGTCCGTTCCGCCGATCCCCGGCCGCATGGAGCGGATCGACGCCGGACAGAGCTTTCTGGCGATTGTCGATTTCGCGCACACACCCAATGCGCTGGCCACGGCGCTCAAGGCGGCGCGCGAGCTGACCGGGCCGGGCGGGCGGGTGATCACGGTCTTTGGCTGTGCCGGTATGCGCGACCGGGAGAAGCGCCGCCTCATGCCCGAAGCTTCCGCGCGCCTGGCCGACTTCACAGTGATGACGGCGGAAGATCCACGCACCGAGTCCTTAGGGTCCATTCTCGTCACGATGGCCGAGGCGGCGACGGCTGCCGGTGGGGTGGAAGGGCAGACCTTCATCCGCGTGCCGGACCGGGGTCAGGCGCTTCTGACGGCCTGCCGCATGGCGCGCGCCGGCGACGTCGTGATCGCCTGCGGAAAGGGCCACGAACAGAGCATGGCCTTTGGTACGACCGAGTACGCCTGGGACGACCGCGTTGCGCTGCGAGCGGCCCTGCAAGGCGATCCGCCGCGCAATCTCCCAACGGCGCCAGATATCATAGGTGGAACATGACATTGATCCTGTGTTCGCCCTAAATTAATTATGGTTAAACATAGGTTGCTCAAGTCATAAACTCGCGTCGGTACGGTAGACACATGCGCGCTGAAAAGCCGCTCGTCGAAAAATCCTGTTAGCTGGAGGAACCGTCTACATGAACCGCCGTGCTACGTTTTCGGTCTTCGTCTTGATCGCTTCGGTGATCGCCGTTTCTCTCCTTTCGTTCGTCGTGCCGGCCGGTGCGCAGGAGACTGCCGGCAACATGGTCGGTATGGATCACCCACTCGCCGCATTCCTGGAAAGCCGCGCCTATGGCGCGTCGATGGGCGCGACCGCCGAATTCAACAAGATGGAATGGGTCGTCGTCGATGAAGCCAACAAGATCCTCTACATGGCTATGAGCGACATCACCGGATCCATGACCGATGGCGCAGGCGAGATCTCCGTTGACGAGAACCGCTGCGGCATTGTGTACACAGCCCAGCTGACCGACGACTACAATATGACTGAACTGCGTCCGCTGGTCGTTGGCGGACCCTACAACCCCGATGGCGCGCCCAACCGCTGCGATGTCAACAACATCTCTAACCCCGACGGCTTGGCGGTTGACGCCCAGGGGCGCCTGTGGATTCTCGAGGACTCCGGCAACCATCGCAACAACATGATCTGGCTGTACGACCCGGCGGACGCCTCGCTCAAGCGCTTTGGCTACGTGCCGCGTGGCGCGGAGATCACCGGCGGCTACATCGCCCCGAACGGTACCCTGTTTTTCAGCAACCAGCACCCAAGCGCGACCAACCTCTATCCGTACAACGCCGGATCGGTCTATGCCGTGGTTGGTTTCAATGCGAACACCGACACCTTCGAAGAAATCGCCGTCCCCGAAGGCGAAGCGCAGTTGGTGGCAGGCGTGGCAGCCGGAGAGCTGCAGCTCATCGCTCGTTCTGGCGACCCGATCCCCGGCAGTTTCAGCGACCAGGTTTTCGGCGGCATTTACCGCCCCGATGGCACGCTCCAGTACGTCAACAATGACCCTGATGGTCTGATGTGGCTGCCTGTCGGTGACGGCAAAGACGGCTGGCTGTACATCAACTACGAGGGCATCGCGGGCGGTGTCGGCCGCGTCTATTTGCAGGCGTCCGAGGGCGGCTACAACGTGGTGGACGGCCAGATGGTGGACTTCAGCGGCGTGAACGGCACCTGGACCAACTGCGGCTCCAGTGTCACACCGTGGAACACCGGTCTGACCGCCGAAGAATATGAACCAATCGCGGCGGACTTCAATAACGTGGCCGGCATGAGCGACTATCTGGGCGCCGATGCTAATCCGTACGACTACGGCTGGCTGGTTGAGCTCGCACCGAGTGGCGTGGAAGATCGCGTCAGCAAGCGTTATGCGCTGGGTCGCTTCAGCCATGAGAACGCCTGGGTGACGGCCGACCGTATAACCGTCTACCACGGCGATGATGGCGGCAGCGTCATGCTGTTCAAGTCGGTCGCGGCGGAAGCGGGCGACCTGTCGACTGCGACGCTGTACGCCGGCAAGGTCACTCAGATGGGCGGCACCGGCGCCGAGCACACCTTCCAGATCGAGTGGGTCGAACTGGGAACGGCGACTGACGCCGACATCGAAGCAGCCATTCGCGAACTCGACCGATAAACTCAGCATCTGAATGGTATTGCAGGGGAGTGGCCGCGCCACTCCCCTGCAATCCATCAATGCACACTCGGGATACTCAGGTGATGCACTACCGTCACGTTGTTGGTCTTCTGCTCATCGCGGTTCTGGTGAGCGCGTGTGGGACAATCGCCACGCCCGAATGGGAATATCCCACCCGCACGCCCACTCCTCCCACACCCACCTCAACTCCATTGCCCACGCCGACGCCCCCTACGCCGGTCGATCCGTCCGTGGCGCGCGACGGCCGCTGGCTGTGGAAGAGCTTTCGAACCTCAGCAGAAAGCTACCCCCCGGTGCAGTTGTGGATCGATGTCTCTGACGGTGGCGGCTTCAGAGGGCTGTTTTCGATCTATCCCGACTACCCGGAAATTCCTCCCGCCGCCCTGACACTGATACAGCAGAACGGCTGCAACATCAACTTCGACAGTTTCGATGGCCTCGTGCTGGACGGAATCTTCTACAGTCCGACCGAGGCGCTGGTGCGCCAATGTGACCGAATGCAACGTCAAGTTCTACGGCCCGGTCACGCTCACCCAGCCGCTCCAGGGCGAGTTCCTGCTGGCCTACGATGAGGCAATCACCCAGGCACTGATCGCGGAAGCCACTCGCCCCCTGACGCCAATTGAGCGCGGTCGCAACATCTTCACGATGTACTGCTCCGGCTGCCACGGCTCCTATGGCGAAGGTATGCCGGCGGTTCCCAGCCTGATGACCGATCAGGTGCGCGGCTACAGCGACGAACAGCTCCGCACCATCGTCGCAAATGGCGTCGTCGGTACCACGATGCCCGCCTGGGGCGCGGTCTTCAAGCCGGAGGACCTGGACGGCGTGCTGGAACTGGTACGGCAGATCGAACTCCTCGGCGGCTGACGCCGCGCTGTGGTCCGGCGTCGGTGCGGCGAGTGGAACGCACGCCGGACCATGAACTTCCCCGTCGCGTCTGAGGCGCTTCCTGTTTAGAATCGACCATCACTGAATCGTGGCCCCTGGATGATGGATCATGGTCGATCTCGGAATCGTCATTGTCAACTGGAATACGCGCGATCTGCTGCGAAAATGCCTGCAAACGGTGTACGCCAGCCAGGGTGATTTCTCCTTCTCTGTCGTGCTGGTCGACAACGCCTCACCCGACGGCAGCGCTGATATGGTGCGCGCGGAATTTCCGCAGGTCACGCTGATTGCTCTCGACAAAAACGTCGGCTACCCGGCCGGGAACAATGTGGGTCTGCGTCAGCTCGGTTTCCGTGGACCCGACGAGGTCGACGTCGGCGCTCCCCGATATGCGCTTCTGCTCAACCCAGATACCGAAGTCCCGCCGTCTGCCCTGGCGGACATGGTCGCCTATATGGATGCCCGTCCCGAGGTGGGTGTGGCCGGTCCCAAGCTGGTCCTGGTCGATGGTTCGCTCGACAAGGCCTGCCGGCGTGGCTTCCCGACGCCGATGGTGTCCGTCTATCACTTCAGCGGGCTGGCGAAGCTCTTTCCTCGCAGTTCGCGCTTTGGACGTTATAATATGACGTTTCTTCCGGTGGATGAAGAGGCGGAAGTCGACTCCGTTGTTGGGGCCTACATGCAGGTGCGCCGCGAAGCGATCCGCGATGCCGGGCTGCTGGACGAAACATTCTTCATGTACGGAGAGGACATCGATTGGGCGTATCGGATAAAAGACGCCGGTTGGCGCGTCATGTACCACCCACAGGTCGTCGTGACGCACGTCAAAAGGGCGGCAAGTCGGCAAAACAAACGGGCACAGTTCGAGTTCTGGCGCGCTATGCTCCTTTTTTATCGAAAGCACTATCGCAGCGTTACGCCTCTCTGGCTGCACGCGGCGGTCCTGGCCGGCCTGGCGCTGAAAGGCGGTCGACCGCTGTGGACGGAAATTCGCCACCCAACCCCGTTTCCGGCAACACCCCTGCGGCGGACGTCACCGCGACCGGAGAATACCGTTTGACCGCGCCGATTGTGGCCGACAGCCCGCCGCCCGGTCTACCGGCGGCGCAGCCGTTGCGCCGCCCTGAACTCGCCAAGGTGCTGCTGAGTATCCTGCTCATCGTCACCGATATTGCAGCGCTTTCGGCGGCATTCGCACTGGGCTACTGGGCGCGCGAAAACTTGCCGTTCTTCACATCGCCGCCTGCGCAGCCTGCGTTTGACCGATATCTGACCACGCTGCTCCTGCACGTTGCCACCATCTGCGTGATTTTCTACCTCACGCAGATGTACCACCTGCGCCGCGCGATCAGCCGCATCGACCACGCCCGCAACATCTTTGGTGCGGTAACGGTCGGCGCGCTGATGGTGAACGGCATCCAGGAGCTGGTGTTCAAGAACACCCTACTGGAGCCGGTCGACTACCCGCGCAGCATGTTCTTCTACGTCTGGATTTTCAGCGTCATGTTCGTGGTATTGGGTCGCGAACTGAATGCGGCGCTCCGCCGCTTCCTGCGACGGCGGGGCATTGAGAAGGCCAACCTGATCGTCGCCGGCATGGGCAAGATCGCTCGCGAGATCATCCGCAAGATCGAGGGCAGCCCGGAGCTGGGCTATCATCTGGTGGGGGTGGTCAGTGTGCGGGCCGATCAGAAGAGCAAGGACTTCGGCGCGCCCAGTCTGGGATACTACACGGATTTGCCGTATCTGATCGATCAGTACAACGTCGAACAGGTGATCATCGCGGTCCCGGACGCGCACCGCGACGAACTGGTGGAGTTGATCTCCTACTGCCGGCGGGGTCGGGTCGACATCAAGATCTACCCGGATATGTTCGCCTATATCGCCCGCGATCTCTCGGTAGACGATCTGGGCGGGACGCCGCTCGTTACGGTCCGCGACGTGGCCATGCGCGGCTGGCGGCTCAGTTTCAAGCGCGGCATGGACATCGTCGTGTCATTCTTTGGCCTGGTTTTCCTGTCCCCGTTGATGCTCCTCACGGCCATCATCATCAAGCTGGAGTCGCCGGGGCCGGTCTTCTATACGCAAACGCGCATGGGTCTGGACGAGCGTCCGTTCGAGATGATCAAATTCCGGTCGATGCGCATCGATGCCGAAGTGGCCGGGCCGGGCTGGACGGTCGAGAACGATCCTCGGGTGACTCGATCGGGCCAGTTTCTGCGCAAGTCGAACTGGGATGAAATGCCGCAGTTGATCAACGTCCTGCTCGGTGAGATGAGCCTGGTTGGTCCGCGCCCGGAACGTCCGGTATACGTCCAGCAGTTCCGCGAACAGATCCCGCGTTACATGGAACGGCACCGCGAGAAGTCGGGCATGACGGGCTGGGCGCAGGTCAACGGTCTGCGCGGGGATACCAGCATCAGCGAGCGGACCGTCTACGATCTGTGGTACATCGAGAACTGGTCGATCTGGCTGGACGTCAAGATTGTGATTCGGACCATCCTGAACACTGTCCTCCGCCGCGACAATAATGCCTATTGAGGCCGGATTCGACGGATCCGGCGTGAGGGTGAGATGACTTCGTGAAATGGACGTGATATGAAGATTTGTTTGCTGATGTCGCCTTATGATTCCGGATTTTATGGCGAACGCATGGGCGCGGGTCCTCTGCGTCTGCTGGATTCTGGTCTGGATGCCGCGCTGCAAATGGACGGTCACGAAACGCAGACCGTCTGGTTGCACTCCGACCTGAAGTTCAACGGCGAAATCGCCACTGCGTTCGCCCTGCACCGATCCGGCGCTGCTGCCGCCCGCAGTGCCATGAGCGACGGGGCGTTCCCGATCCTGCTCGCTGGGAACTGCAACGCCAGCATTGGTCCCATCATTGGCATGGAGGCGGACGGCGTCGTCTGGTTCGACACCCACGGCGACTTCAATACGCCGGAGAACACGGCCTCCGGTTTCTTCGATGGTATGGGCATGGCCGTGCTGGCAGGGCAGTGTTTCCGTTCTCTGGCCATGCGCACTCCAGGTTTTCGACCGTTCTCCGGCGGACAGTTGATCCACGTTGGCGGGCGTGACTTCGACTCCGGCGAGCTGGATAACCTGATGGATGCAGGTGTGCAGATTGCCTCGGCCGATGATGTGCGCGCGGACGCGGCTGGCGCCTGGATGCGGCCTCTGGCGGGCCGGCGCGTCCATCTTCATTTCGACGTGGATGTTCTCGACCCATCCGTCGGCGCTGCCAATAGTTTCACAGCGATTCCCGGCGGGCTGAGCCTCTCCGACGCCGTCGATGCCATCCGTACCGTTCGCCGCGAAGCTGTTCTCGTCAGCGCGACGTTTTCCTCGTATGAGCCCGCCGTCGATCCGGATGGCGCGATGGTGCAGACCATTGTCGAGATTGTCCGCCAGACGGTCGCGGACTGAACCGCAGAATGAGTGATGGGCAGGAGCGTCTGAAGGGCGCACCAACGTTCGTCGCTCCATCGTCAGGGCAAGACTTTACCCGATGGGTGCTCCTCAGCCTGATACTGCTGGCCGCTTTTGCCCTGCGCGCGAGAGGGTTGATCACGCTGATCGACGCGGCGCACTACGACGAAGCCTACTACGCCGTCGATGCGCTGTCGCTCATCGACGAGCCCCGGTTTCAACCCTTCTTTGACGGCAACTTCGGCCGCGAGGGCCTGTGGATGGCCATGCTGACGCCTGCTCTGGCGCTCTTCGGGCCGGGTGCTTTCGCCATTCGCCTGACGGCGTTGTTCACCGGAGTGCTGACGGTAGCCGCCGTCGCGCGGTTGGGCCGCGAGGCAATCGGACCGCGTGGAGCGGTCTACACGGCTGCCGGGCTGTCCGTTCTCTACTGGCATGTTCAGTTGAGCCACCTGGGCTTTCGGGCGCTGACTCTGCCGCTGATCGGCGCCCTGGCGTTTGCCTTCCTGCTGCGCGCGATGAAGCGATCGAATGGCGCCTCGGTGAAGGATCGTTCGCTCGGCGACTGGCTCATTGCAGGCATCTGGCTCGGGCTCCTGGCCTACACCTACACGGCGGCTCGGGCATGGCTGGCGCTGGCCGGCGTGCTTCTGTCGGTGATGTTCCTTCGTGGTCGACGGCGAGCGTCTGCTGTCGCGGCGCTGACGGCCGGGCTGGTGGCCGCGCCTCTCCTCCTCTATCTTCTGACGAATCCTGCGGCCGCGTCCCAGCGCATCGATCAGGTCGCGCTCAGCGGGATCGAGCAGGTTTTCGCCAATATCGCTGCCTGGGCGCCCGTCTGGTTCAGCGCCGGTCCAACCGACATCATCTACAATCTGCCGGGCCGACCGCTGCTTGACCCGGCGCTGGCGCTGCTTCTGGTCGGCGGCGTGCTCGCCGCGTTGATGGGACCGAGCAGGGCAGATGCATGGCGCAGGAATGCCGGGGTGCTGGGATTATGCTTGCTGCTCGTGGGCTCAGCGCTGGCCCCGGCTCTGCTGACGACCGAACCGCTGCGATGGCTGCGCGCCATCGGCCTCGTCGTGCCCGTGGCCCTGTTGATCGGTCTGGCGGCTGAGCGCTTGCACGAGACGCTGACGGGCATTCCCTTTCGTCCAGTGTGGATTCCGGCGTTACTGCTCACGGCCGCTGGCGTGATTGCGCTGCGAGATCTGGATGCCTGGCTGGCGCATCCCGATCTCGGCCAGCCGATGGATCGCGCGCTGTACCAGGGCATCGACCGCATGAGCGCCATCGCGCCGGCAAACGCCGCCGTCGTCTTCACCCCATTTACGATGAACCATCCCGTGCTGCGTCTGCGCGAGACCGCACTGGGTGACCGCCCGGTCGGCGCTTTTTTGCCTGAAGAATGCCTGATCTTCTCGAAACCCGCCTCTTATGTCTTTGCCCAAACGGCCTTCACGCCCGGTCTGCGCGAGCGGCTGGATGGCTTTGCCACGGTCCAGCCCATTGCAGATGATGGCGCCGATCCGCCGCGCTGGGCGATCTGGCAGGTGACGCCGGACGTGGCGCTTTTCGACGGCCCGTGGCAGGGGTTCGGAGGACTGCTCGAAGCGAGTGTCCTCGATCCGGTTGCGGAATCGGCCTCTGCCGGGACGACGCTCGACTTGGCCCTGGCGTTCCGACGCGTCGGAATGCTAGATCGCACCTACACGGCCTTCGTTCATCTTTATGACGAGGTAGACGGCTCAATCGCTCTGGTCGCGCAGGTCGATCGGCCGATTTGTCCGGGCAGCCCGCCGATCAACTGGCGTGCCGACGAAATCGCGATACAGCCAATGCCCCTGGCGCTGCCGGCCGATTTGCCGCCGGGGACGTATAACCTGGCGTATGGGATTTACGAGTCGCCCGCCGGAGTCCGGCTGCCGACGGCTGAAGGCGATGTGATGACGCTGGGTACGCTCACGGTGAACTGAGGATGATGATGGATCTGAATACGCTCACAGCAGCGATGCACGCCTTTGTCGAGAGCAAGGGATGGTACGCCGCCGAGTCGCTTCGACCGCAGACGCCGCGCAACCTGGCGATCTCGCTTGCGCTGGAGGCGTCCGAAGTGCTGGAGCACTACCAGTGGTCGGAGACGCCGCGCCGCCCGGAGGAACTGGCCGGGGAGCTGGCCGACGTGATGCTGTATCTCTTGCAGCTTGCCAGCATCAGCGGCGTTGACCTGGGGCAGGCGGTGATGGATAAGCTTCAGGTCAATTACGGCCGTACCTGGGATGCCCCACAGGAATGATATAATTGGCGGTGATGTCGAGGGGATGAGATCATGACCACGAGAGAAGCGCTGATGACCGCGGAGGAGTTCTTCGCTTTAGCGGAGCGCCCCGAGAACGAAGCGCGCATTCTGGAACTGCATCATGGAGTGATCGTCGAGATGCCATCGCCAAGCCCGCTGCACAACCTACCATTACACTTCTAATCCGTGCGCTGCTCTTTTACCTGGAGAATCAGGCATTGGGATATGTATTTGGCGACAGCAACGATTACATCCTTGCTCCTGATCTAGTCTACAAGCCGGATGCCTCGTTCGTAACCAAGGAACGGCTGCCCGCGCTGCCTCGCCATCTACGGGGAGCGCCGGATATCGCCGTGGAAATCGTCTCGCCCAGCAACAGCGCCGCCGAGATGGTGGAGAAGGTCGAAAACTACCTTCGCTACGGGTCTCGGTTGGTGATCCTGATGTATCCTGAGCAAAAAACCGCGCGGGTCAGTCGCCTGCAGAGCGATGGCGCAATCCTGACGCGCACCCTGACCGCCGACGACTGGCTTGACGGGGAAGAGGTCCTGCCCGGCTTTCGCGCTCAGGTCAACACGCTCTTCCCCGATCTGCCCGCCGCTGAGGGTTAGGCCGGTACGCCCAGGACGTGCTTCAGGAACTGCCCCGTGTAGCTGTTCTCGTTCCGGGCGACTTCTTCCGGCGTTCCTTCGGCGATCACCCAACCGCCGCCATCCCCGCCTTCCGGCCCCATGTCGATCAGCCAATCCGCCACCTTGATGATGTCCAGGTTATGCTCGATGACCAGCACCGTATTGCCGTTGTCGGCCAACTGTTGAAGCACCTCGATCAGCCGTTTCACATCTGCGGCATGCAGCCCCGTCGACGGTTCATCAAGGATGTAGAGCGTCTGTCCGGTCGCGCGCTTGCTCAGTTCGCGGCTGAGCTTGATCCGCTGCGCTTCGCCACCGCTGAGAGTGGTCGCCGGCTGGCCGATGCGGATATAACCCAGACCGACCTCTTCGAGCGTGGCCAGCTTCGTGACGATGCTGGGGATGTTGGCGAAGAAGGCCACCCCCTCGCTCACCGTCATGTCCAGCACATCGGAGATGCTGCGGCCCTTGTAGTGCACCTGTAGCGTCTCGCGGTTGTAGCGCGTCCCGTGACAGACGTCGCAGGGCACGTAGATATCTGGCAGGAACTGCATCTCGATCTTGAGTTGGCCCTGGCCCTCGCACTTCTCGCAGCGCCCCCCCTTGACGTTGAAGCTGAAGCGCCCGGCGGTGTATCCGCGCACCTTGCTTTCCGGCATATCACTGAACAGCGTGCGCATCTGGTCGAACAGCTTGGTGTAGGTGGCCGGGTTGCTGCGCGGCGTGCGGCCGATCGGCGATTGATCGATGTTGATGATCTTGTCGATGTTCTCCACCCCGTCGACGGCGTCGTGGCTTCCGGGGCGGTCTTTGCTCCCGTTGATGATCTGCGCCAGCCGCCTGTAGAGGATATCGACCATCAGCGTGCTCTTGCCGCTGCCGCTCACGCCGGTGATGCACACCATCTTGCCCAGCGGGAAGGTCACGTCGACATTCTTCAGGTTGTTCTCGCGCGCGCCGCGCACGACCAGCGCCTTGCCATTGCCCGGCCGGCGGGTCTCCGGCACTTCGATCCGCAGGCGGCCTGAGAGGTAAGCGCCGGTCAGGCTGTCCTCGACCTGCGCCACTTCGGCCGGCGTCCCGGCAGCAATGACATACCCGCCGTGTTCCCCCGCGCCCGGTCCTAGGTCGATCAGCCAGTCGGCACAGCGCATGGTCTCTTCGTCGTGCTCGACCACCAGGAGCGTGTTACCCAGGTCGCGCAGATCCATCAGGGTATGGATCAGCTTGGCGTTGTCGCGTTGGTGCAGACCGATGCTCGGCTCGTCCAGCACGTATAGCACGCCCGTCAGTCGGCTGCCGATCTGAGTCGCCAGCCGGATGCGCTGCGCTTCGCCGCCGCTCAGCGTCGCCGCCGAGCGTGACAGACTGAGATAGCCCAGCCCGACGTTGTTGAGGAAGTTCACACGGGCTTCGATCTCGTTGAGGATCTGATGTGCAATCTGCCGCTCACGCTCGTTAAGCAGCGGCGCAGATCCATTCTTGCCGCGCAGGTCGTCCACCCAGCCGACCAGCTTGGTGACCGGCAGGGCGGTCACGGCGTTGATCGGCTTGTCGGCAACCGTCACCGCCAGCGCCTCCGGGCGGAGCCGATTGCCGTTGCAGGTCGCGCACGGCACCTGCGCCATCACCTGCTCGATCTGCTCGCGGATGTAGTCGCTGGAGGTCTCTTTGTAGCGGCGTTCCAGATTGTTGACCACGCCCTCATAGGTAGTCATGTACTCGCGCAAGTCGCCATTCTGGTTGGTATAGCGGACCCGGACGCGGTTCTTGCCCGTGCCATACAGGAACAGATCGCGCTGCTCCTGCGTGAGATCGCGCCAGGGGGTGTCGAACGGCACCTTGAAGGCGTCGGCGACGGCCCGGGTCAGGCTACCCGACCAGGATGTCGAGTCGTCGGTGTTCCAGCCGTTGCCACTGATCGCGCCTTCCCCCAGGCTCAGGTCGGGGTTGGGCACGACCAGATCGGGATCGATCTGCAAGCGGAAGCCCAGGCCCTGACAGGCAGGACAGGCGCCCGTGGGCGTGTTGAAGCTGAACGTGCGCGGCTCGATCTCCGGCAGGCTGCCGTGGCCGTTGACGCAGGCCAGGAGTTCGCTGTAGACCGTGTCCGCCGGCGGATCATAGCTGAGATTGTTGACGATCATCACGCCGTCACCCATCTCCAGAGCCGTCTCGATGCTGTCGGTCAGGCGAGTCTCGGCGTTCTTCGCCTCTTCGGATTGGGGATCGTCATAGTGCCGGATGATCAGTCGATCGATCACCAGTTCGATGTTGTGGATCTTGTAACGGTCGAGCGTGATCGTTTCATCAAGCTCGTGGACCTCGCCGTTCACCCGCACACGGGCGAAGCCGGCCTTCCGCGCTTCTTCGAAGACCTTCTCGTGAGTGCCTTTGCGCCCCTTGATCAGCGGGGCAAGAAGCTGGATGCGTGTGCCATCGGGCAGCTCTTTGACTTCGTCGACGATCTGCTGCGCCGTCTGCGCCTCCACCTTGGCGCCGCACACCGGACAGTGCGGAGTGCCAACGCGCGCATAGAGCAGACGCAGGTAATCGTAGATCTCCGTCACCGTGCCCACGGTTGAGCGGGGGTTGTGGCTGACGCCCTTCTGATCGATGGAGACGGCCGGGCTCAGACCTTCGATCTGATCGACATCCGGCTTTTCCATCTGCCCGAGAAACTGCCTGGCATAGGCGCTCAGGCTTTCCACATAGCGGCGCTGACCTTCGGCAAAGATGGTATCAAACGCCAAAGAGGACTTGCCCGAACCGGACAGGCCCGTAATGACGACGAGTTTGTTGCGCGGAATCTCCACGTCGATGTTCTTCAGGTTGTGTTCACGCGCACCGCGAACGACGATTTTGTCCTGAGTCATGACGCAACACTTCTTTCTGGCCGAGGAACACAATGGAGTACAGATGTTCGATTATAGTCCACAGGAGCTTGCGGTTCAACAGAACATTGGATGAACGACTGGTGAGCGGTTAGGTGTCAGTAATTCTCACGTGGAAGAGGGCAGAGATTGGGAAATTCTCTATAATGAGTCTTGCTCTTAAAGTTCACAGGTCGAGGAGAGGTACTTTGGCTGCGAGAAAACAGTGGGTTCTGCTGCTGATCACATTGCTGCTAGGTCTGCCGATGGCGGCGGGTGCGCAGCAGTTTGCCGGTTCACTTTCCGTCGGGCAGCCTGCCGCCAATGCGCTTGCGGCGGGGGATAGCATCCTCTACAGCTACGTTCTGGCCGAAAGAAGCAGCGTCACTTTTCAGGTGTTTGGGGACACTGTCCAGCCCACCCTGATCATCCGGCGCGACGGCACGGTCGTTTTCGAAGAGACCAACGCCAGTGGAGTCTCCATCCTCACGCACACAGTGCTTCTGGACGCCGGCGGCTACGAAGTCGAGGTCGGTGGGGCCAACAATACAGCAGGAACGGTCGTCGTCCTCGTTCAGGGAGAAGTCCCGGTCACGCCGGAGCCGCTGCTTCCGGATGCGCCGGTCACCGGTACGCTAACTCCGCAGAGTGGGCTGGCGCTTTACACGTTTGGCGCAGGCACGACGCCCATGCAGCTCATCTACGAGAGCGGATTGGGCGATCGGGGCGCCGTCGTGGAGCTGACGAACGCCGAGACCGGGCAGGTGATCGGCACGATCGGCGCTGAACTGCTGGGTGGCAGTTTCCGCATCTCTGCCGCCGCCGCGCAGTACCAGGTGAAGATTGCGCACAGCGGCGCTCCCGGCGCGGAACTGTACACGCTGTGCCTGGTTGCCGTGCGAGCCGGCTCATGCTCCGATGGGCCTTCGCCATCCCCCGGCGCGCTGCCGACCCAGGTAATTCCGCCCCCAGTGGAGACGGTGGAGGTCGTCGCCGAGCCGCAGGCGACAGTGTGTACGGTGACGCCTCAGGGACCCAGCGCCAATATCCGTCAGTCTGCCACTACGTCCTCGATCATCGTCGGTGCACTCACCACGGGCGCGCAGGCCACAGTACTGGGAATCTCGCCCACCCGCGACTTCTACAACATCCAGTACAACGCCATCAGTGGTTGGGTCGCGCTCTCGGTGGTGACCGGGAGCGGACCGTGTGCCAGCGTTCCCATGGTCAACCCGCCGCCGGTGATCGCTCCGACAGCGCCCCCGACGCAGCCTCCGCCCCCAACTCAGCCCGCACCGCCCACAGCGGACGGCCCGTGCCTGATTACCATGCTTGCGGAAGCTTTGGTCTACAGCCAGCCGATGGCCGACGCGAGCGTCATTTATGACGAGGTTCAGCCGGGCTACCAACTCATCCCGATTGGCCGGTTGGCCGACAACTCCTGGTGGAAGACCAACTACGCGAACGCCTGGATTCAGACCAGCCTGTTCGGCGGCGCGGCCAATGTGACGGGGAACTGCTCGAACCTGCCAGTGGTTTCGTCTTAGGTAGGCCAGGGTCTTGTCGGGAGCGATATTGTCGTGAAACAAAAGGGACGCATCGGAATTCCGGTGCGTCCCTTTTTTGCTTTGAGATACTTGCTTGCATCAGGCAAACAGGGCCGATACTGGCAGGGTGAAGTCCGGCAGCACGTCGCCGCCAACAAGGGTCCCGTCGATGGTCAAAAGCTGTCGATCGGTCGGCGTCAGCCATTCGACCAGTTTTCGATCCGGGTACACCAGCCAGACCATGCGCCCGCCGCGGGTCAGATAGTAGTCCGCCAGGTCACGCATATGGCGGTCGCTCTGACCAGGAGAGGCAATTTCAATGCATAGCGCTGGGACGAAGGGCAAGGGCAGCGAAACATCGAACGTACCCTGGTCACCGTGCGCGAGCGCCACATCCGGGATGCGGCCCTGATCGTCCTCGTTCTCCAGGCGGATGCGCACTTCGGTCAACAGAAGGCCCACAGGATGTTCTTCCAGGTACTTGAGCAGCCACTTGAGCAGGGCCACGACAATCATGCCGTGCTGTGGTGTCGGCATCTCTTCGACGATTTCTCCATGGATGAGCTGCAGCTTGCGTCCCTGGTTTTCCGGCTGCATGGCGTACTGCTCGAACTCTTCGACCGTCATCCGCTTGACGGGTGAAAGCGTCATTGCAATCCCTCACAGCTACCACTTCTGAGTCGATTGTAACCCATAACGCGTTCCTCGTCGTCCCTAGCCAACGGTCTCGACAGTCCCTTCGGGCGTCGGAGTCGGTGGCATGGCCGTCTGCGTCCCGGCCATGTCGGCCATCGTCTCGCTGATGGCCACGTAGTTCATCCAGCGCGTGACCATGACCCAGGTTCGTCCTGGTTTCATATGAATCGGGGTGTTGTCACCATAAAGAAGCTGGAGGGCATCGCCAGCGCGTGACCAGCAGGCGTCCTCGCGCTCGACGGGAATTTCCGGGTCGGGTTCTGTGCCCTTGCACTCGCGCCGCCAGAAACCCTCGTACCACTGTCCCTCGCGGAAGACGTAGGCGCGGCCCTGACCCCACATCGAAATCTGCTGCGAGGCCGACTTGCTCTCCGGCTCGAAGAGATCCGGGCGCTCGACGTGCTCGACTTCGATGATGACCAGATTGTCGGCCCACAACTGCTCACCATCCGCCGCGTCGAAATGGGCGACGCCGTCGGTGAAGCGTATGTAGCGTTCGGTCGTGGGATCGTACTGCCAGCGGCCGTCGGTCTGCCCGTAGTAATCGACGAAGATGTCATTGGCGGCCTGGCCGCTGGCGTCGGGAATGTCGCTGAACGAGAAGCCGCGAGCACGCCGCCCCTCGTTAATCGAACCGCCACGCGCGGTCGCCCTATCCCAGGCCATGGCCAGGTTCCCATAGAGCGTATGCTCGAACGCAAGGCCATCCTGAGGGAAGCGGCAGTAGCCGGCTTCTTCGCAATTGTCCCCGCGATTCGGCGAGATGACGCGCGGGAACCACGGCTGCGACCGGATCAAATTCTCGACCGGCTCGCTTGCGCCGCTGTAGCCGAACAGCGCTTCGTACATCTGCACAAGTTCAACGTCCATCAGGCGGCCGCTGCGCACCGGACCGACGTGCTCCGGGGCATTGTTCCGGAAAATCGCGGCGAAGCGGGTAACACCCCCCTCGACCTCATACTCCCACACGACGTCGGCGGCGTTGATGCCACTCTGTGGGCGGACGACGGGCGGGTAATTGCTGATCTTCATGATGAAGTTGCGGCGGTTGCGTGCCTCATCGCTGGGATATGGAAGTCCAGTCAGCGGGCTGAATCCCTCAGGGTAGTCGAAGGGGCCGACCAGCGTTGGCGTAGGAGAAGGGGTATAAGTTGGCGTAAAGGTCGGCGTTGGCGTGAAGGTCCGGGTCGGCGAAGGAGTTTGCGTCGGCGTGTCACTCGGAATGGGTGTGATGGTTGGGGTATTGGTGTTTGTTGGCGTCTCGGTGGGCGAGGGGATCGGCGTGTTGGTGGCGAAACCCCCTGGGGCGATCGGCGTATTGGTGGCGAAACCGACGTCCTGTGCGCGTGATGCTGGAATGGCGACGAGCGCCCCGGACAGGACCACGCCTATAGCCAGCACGGCAATACGCTGCGGATAGCGACGCATAGCTACTCCCGGACTCTTGGAAGAAGATTCAATACCGTCAAACGGCAAACAGCGTTGAAGTATACGTGCTGCCTATCTCCCGTCATAGGGGCGTTTCGTCCTACCGAGTCTCACCGACACAGGGAAACAGGCGTATAATTCAGGTACACAAAGCGGTTTTCAAGCGCGCTACTTGCAGCGTGGGGAACAGCGAGTTCCAGGGAAAAGGGAAGATTCTGCTCATGTCGAATCGCCGACTGTTGATCGTGTATGCCCATCCGGATGACGAGAGCTTCGGTCTGGGCGCGCTTATCGCCAAGTACGTTGCCGCCGGCGTTCAGGTCGATCTGATCTGCGCCACGAATGGCGAAGCCGGGGTGATCGCGCCGGAATTCCTGGAACAGCATGGATCGCCGGCGGCAGTGCGTCTTGCGGAACTCGATGAAGCAGCGCGCGTGCTTGGTTTGAAGAATGTCGTCACCCTTGGATACCGCGACAGCGGCATGATGGGGTCCGAAGCGAACAACCACCCGGAGTCGCTCTGGCAGGCCGACCCCGACGAGGTCACTCGCCGCGTCGTGGAAGTCATTCGCGATCTCAAGCCGCAGGTGGTGATCACCTTCAACAAATATGGCGGATATGGCCATCCGGATCATATTGCCATCCAGCGGGCGGCGACGAAAGCCTTTTACCTGGCCGGCGATCCTTCCTACGTCACCGAGCAGGAACCCTACGCGCCACAAAAGCTCTACTACTCCGGTATCGCCACCCTGATGCTTCAGCTGGGCATCTGGCGCAGTCGGCTCAAGGGGGATGACCCTCGCCGCATGGGGCGCAACAACGACATAGATCTGGTCGCGATCCTCGACAATGTCGAGCCGATCCATGCCCGCGTGACGATCTCTGACTATTATGCCGCGTGGGATGCAGCGAATGCATGCCACCACAGTCAACTGGGGGGGCGCACCCAGCGCCTGCCGGAATGGCTGCGCCGCTACCTGAGCCGTAAGCAGGGTTTCACGCGTGTGCACCCTGCGCCGAACGGCCGCAATGTTGTCGAAGACGATTTGTTTGTCGGGGTGAAGGTGGATCCGGTCTACGAAGGCGTCCGCTGAAACTATGCCCGAGCCGACGGATGAGGCGAATCCAGGTCAGCGCGTCGATCGCCTGCTGGATGCCATCGAGTACGTGAAGGGAAATCAACCGGAGCGGGCGCGTCCGCTCCTGCGTGACCTGATCGGCGAAGACAACGATCCCGAGCATGCCTGGTTGTGGATGAGTGTTGCCGTCGACTCGCTCGACCAGAGCTCGATCTGCCTGGACAACGTGCTGCGTGTGAACCCCACGAACAGCGCAGCCGCCAGCGCTCTCTACCGCATTCGGATTCCCGAGATGCAGATGAAGGAACGCCGCACTCGACTGCGCATGGTGCGCGACCTCGCCTTCACTGCTCTGTGGGCGACCATTCTGCTGATTATCTCGGCGGCGTTCCTGACGTTCCTCTCGATGGCCAGCAGCGCAGCCTGAGCCGCCGAGGTGCTACGGCTGGAGAAGCGGCGCGATGTGGCGCGTGACCAGCGCCTGTCCCTCCGGGCTCTGCGCCCAACCGATAAAGGCGCGATAGTGCTTTCCCTGCGGGTCGTCCGCCGACGGCTCGCGTGCACCCGCCACATACACAATCATGCGCAGCGGATACTGCTGAGCGACCAGGGCTTCCAGAGTGGGAGAGATCCCTTCGACGGCGAGCTGCGTGACCTCTCCGCCAAGCTGGCTGATCGGCAGATAGCCGACCGCCCCCGGCGTCCGCTCCACGGCGAAACGCATCGCGGCGTCGGACGGCGCGATACGAATGTTGCTGTCCATGCGAGCGGTCCCCAGCACCTGCCGGATGAGCAGTTCCTGCACACCGGCGCCTTCCTCGCGCGTAAAAGCGACGATGGGCTGCGCCGCACCGCCCAGCGCACTCCACTGGATGGCCTCACCGGAATAAATGGCGCGGATCTGCGGAAGCGACAGAGTCGCTACGCCGACGCTGGGGTGGGCGATCAGAGCGATGCCGTCCTGGCCGATTGGCGCAGCCCACCCGCTGAAGTTTTCATCCAGCTGGTGGGTGATGGCGAAGGCACCGATATCGCGCAATGCCTCTGTGGCGGCCTGCTCGGCGACGGAGATCACCTCGAAGGCGATATCCGGGTTGCGCAGGCTGTACGCTGTCGTCAATGTATTCACGAGCGCCGCAGTGGGCGATGTGACATACAAGCGGAGCGCTGGCAGCGGTGCGGGCGGCGTCGTCGCCGGAACAAGCTGACTGCTGCAGCTTGCCAGCGCGAAGGCCAGCACGGCCATCGTGCGCCTTGGTCGGATCATGGATACGCGCAACACTATCGGTCGTGTTGGGTGCGGGACCACTGCGCAGCTATTTCACTGGTGCATATTATTGAAGAGCTCTCCCTCAAACGGTTTCACCTCGCAGGTAACGTCGCAGGAACATTTCGACATACGCTTCGAGCTGACCATCCCCTTGCAGGATGGCAGCACGCATGGCTTCCATGTGGCGGATCAGGAAGCGCAGATTGTGAATGCTCAGGAGCGTATGGGCGAGCAGTTCACGCGCTTTGACCAGGTGTCGAAGATATGCTCGCGAGAACTGCCGGCATGTAGCGCAGTCGCAGGCCGGATCGATCGGCTGATCGTCGCGAGCATGGGCGAGGTTACCCATGTTGAGTGTTCCGTCGAGAGTGAAAACCGCGCCGTGGCGAGCGATGCGTGTCGGGAGGACGCAGTCGAAGAAGTCGATGCCGCGAAGGACCGCCTGCGCCAGGTCATCCGGCGCGCCGACGCCCATCAGGTAGCGGGGCTTGTTTTCTGGCAGCACAGGGACGCAGAAGTCGAGTGTCGCTGCCATTTCCGCTTTGGTTTCGCCGACGGCCAGGCCGCCGACGGCATAGCCAGGGAAGTCGAGTTCGAGCAGATCGGCGGATGAGCGCGCCCGCAGATCCTGGAAAATGCCGCCCTGCTGAATCCCAAAAAGGGCCTGCCGGGAATCGTCCGGATGCGCGGTTCGGCAACGACGCGCCCAGGCGCTTGTCCGCTCGACAGCCGCTTCGGCCACCGCTCGATCGGTTGGCTTGGGGCACTGGTCGAAGCACATGATGATGTCTGCGCCGAGATCTTCCTGGATCTTCATCGCTGTTTCGGGCGTGAGCCGGCGCGCGCTGCCGTCGAGGTGGCTGCGAAAGGTCACCCCGTCCTGATCGATACGGTTGATTTGGGCCAGGCTGAAGACCTGAAACCCGCCCGAATCGGTCAGGATGGGCCTGTCCCAACTCATGAACTGGTGCAGACCACCCATCTCCGCGATCAGATCGCTGCCGGGCCTGAGGAAGAGGTGATAAGTATTGGACAGGATGAGCGTAGCGCCCATCTCCTCCAGGTCGCGCGGCTGCATCGCCTTCACCGTCGCCTGAGTGCCGACAGGGGCAAACGCCGGAGTTCTGATTTCGCCGTGAGGAGTCTTTATGATGCCGGCGCGGGCGCGATTTTGAGTTTTGACAGTCTCGAAATACAATGACATTGATCTTGCCTCTGTACCAGTCGGCAATTATATCCCAAAGTTACGCCAACGATGATCAGCTTATACGACATACTCGAAGCCGCGAACGGTCAGTTGTTCGGTGAACCTGAAGCCGAACTGTTCAGCGGTTTCGCTTTCGACTCACGCAGTGTGACAGAGGCATCGCTTTATGTCGCACTGAAGACCGATGTTGGCGATGGCCACAGCGACATCGGTGAAGCCATCGAACGGGGCGCGACCGGCATTCTCTGCACCCGCCCCCCGGACGTCGACACCGAAGGGATCACGGTTGTTTTGGTCAAAGACGCGCACACGGCCGTGGTGCGCTGGTCGTACAACATCCTCAAAAAGCTGAATATCCAGGTAGTCGCGGTCGCTGGCTCCAGCGGTCGGACGGCCGCGGTCCAGGCGATTACGCGCGTTCTGGAGACCCGCTATTCGGTACTGTGCAGCGATGAGCGTCCTAACAGTCGACTTGTCCTCCCGCTGACGGCAGCTCGCCTGCGTCCCGATCATCGCATTATGGTCGTGGAGATCGGCCCCAGCCAGCCGGGCGAAATGTCGGAGTTTCTGCTCTCTGCGCAGCCGGTCGTCGGCGTTGTCCTGCGAACGCCGACGGTGCAGGGACCGTATTTCGATTCTCTCGAGCAGGTCATCGAAGAGAGCTCTCTGCTGGTGGAGTATCTTCCCGCGACTGGCTGCGCGGTGCTGAACTACGATGACGACCGGGTGCGGGCGATGGCGGCTCGGACGCGCGCTCGAGCGCTCACCGTGGGCATCGAATCGTTTGGCGCTGATCTCATGGCGCATAACCTGGTTGAAGGGATGAGCGGCACCGGCTTCGACGTTCGGTATGCCTCACAACGCTTCGGCGGACGCTGGACGCCGCTCCTGGGCCGCCACCAGCTCTCCGGCGTGCTTGCGGCTGCGGCGGTCGGCCTCACCTTCGAAGTGCCCCTTGAAGACGCCTTTCGCGCCATCACCACGCTTGAGCCGCTGCCAGGGCGCATGTGCCCGCTCAATGGTGGGAATGGTTCGTTCCTGGTGGATATGACTCACGATGCCGCCCCCGATTCGCTGACCGAGGCATTCGCCTGGATCCAGCGTGTTCGCGTCGAGGGTCAGCGGGCGGTGATCATCCTGGGTGACCTCGATGACCTGGGCAGCTACAGCCCTCGAGAACATCGCATCCTGGGGCAGCGGGCTGCCGAGTCGGCGGACACCCTCGTGACGGTCGGAGCCGATGCGGCGTACGCCGGACGGGCAGCTCTGGATCAGGGCATGGAACCAAGGCAGGTGGCCATTACCCACAGCATTCAGGATGCGATCGGTCAGATCAGTCGTGAGAACTGGGCTTCGAGCGGTGATATCGTTCTGGTCGCCGGTGGCGCGGGCGCGCGCATGGAGCTGCTCACTCGCTCGTTGTTGGCCAACCCTGCTGACGCGACGATGCTGGCCCGCGCGGGAGACTCCGACCACGAAACAGAACGCAGCCTGCGCCCCGTCCGGTCGAACTGGGTAGAGATCGATCTCGATGCGCTGGCCAACAACGTACGTGGTCTCAAGAACCTGGTCGGTGACTCGGTGACGCTGTTCGCTGTCGTCAAGGCCAATGCCTACGGACACGGGGCGGTCGCGGCGGCCCGCACGGCGCTGCTCAATGGGGCAGGGGCGCTGGCGACGGCATCGATTCAGGAAGCGACCGAACTGCGCGCGGCCGGCATCGATGCGCCGATCCTGGTCATGAGTTATACCCCCGCTCAGGAGGTCCGCCAGGCCGTTCGCCAGGAGATCACCCTAACGCTCTACGATCTGGATATGGCCCGTGCCTATGAGCGCGCGGCGCGCGATGCCGGCGGTTCCGTGCGCCTGCATGTCAAGGTCGATACCGGCATGGGGCGCCTGGGGGTGATGGCTTCCGGCGCAGTCGCCTTCTTCCGCCAACTGCTCAACCTGTCCCATCTCGACCTGGAAGGGCTGTACACGCACTTCTCGACCGCCGACGAAGACCTCTCCTATGTGCAGGAACAACTGAGCCGGTTCAAGAGCGTCCTGGTTCCCCTGCGCGCGGCCGGCTTCTCGTTTCGCTACGTTCACGCCGCCAATTCTGCCGCGACGCTTCGCTTGAAAGAGACATACTTCAACGCCGTGCGCTGCGGGCTGGCCATGTATGGCCTTTCGCCTTCGGACCAGGCGCGCGTTCCGCATGACTTCCGCCCGGTGCTGACGTGGAAGACGCAGGTGGCCCAGGTCAAGACTCTTCCACCAGGGCATCCTGTTGGCTACGGGAACACCTATGTCACCGAGGGTGAAGAACGGGTCGCGATCCTGCCGGTGGGTTATTCGGATGGTCTGCGCCGGGCGCCGGGCTATTGGGGGCATGTTCTGGTCCGTGGGCAGATCGCGCCGATCGTTGGGCGGGTCAGTATGGAAAAAACCGTCATCAATGTTACGCAGATCCCGGCGTTGCCATTGGCGATGAAGTAGTCCTGATCGGCGTTCAGGGAAATCAGGCCATCACCGCAGATGATATCGCCCGTCGTCTGGGAACGATCTCATACGAAGTCCTAACGGGTGTCTCACCACGTTTCCCTCGATAGAGGCCCGGACCTTAACGAAATTTTCGTTTTTCACACCTATGCTGTGCTTGCGCTTTGCGTTACCATGTTAAGACAAACAGCCTGGTTGCTGAGAGCGCTTATAACGCTATGACCCTATCGGTGCCGTCCCAGTATGAGGAACGCCTTTCTCGACATGCGGCTCGCCTTGGAATAAGCACAGACGATCTGCTCGGGCAGTTACTTGAGCAGAGTCTGCAAGGCGAACCGGCGCCCGCTGGGGCGCTGACTGCCGCCCGCTATCGTGCTCTTCTGGACGCGCAGACCGATCTTCTTTGTCGTTACACCCCTGATACGATTCTCACGTACGTAAACCCTGCCTACTGCCGGCATTATGGCCAATCGGAAAAGGATCTGCTCGGCAAGAGTTTCCTCCCCCTGGCGCGACCCGAAGACGAGGAACGGATCCGTGCGCGCATCGCGGAGGTCGTGACCGACCCCTCGCCGCAGATGCGCGAATATTGGTCCGCCGATGTGAACGGAAACTCCACCTACATGCTCTGGGTCGATTATGGCGTTGTCGATTCAGAAGGGAAGGTCACCGAAATTCAGGCGGTAGGTCGTGACCTCACGGCGCACAAAGCGAACGAGGAGCAGGCGCTGCTCGCGCAGGAACTGCGTCTTGAGCTGACCAAAGAGCGGGAGATGATCGAAATCAAATCACAGATGATCTCGACTCTCTCGCACGAATTTCGTACGCCGCTGACGGTTATTCAGACCTCGCTCGACATTCTGGAACGGTACATGCCCCGTCTCAGTCCACAGCAGATGGTGGAGCGTTTCGATATCATTCGAGGTCAGGTCCGCCATATGGTCACGCTCATGGAGGACCTGCTTACGCTCGGTCGCCTGGAACGGAACCGGATCAAGCTGGAACTCCAGCCCACCGACATCGAACTCCTCTGTCTGCGCCTGTGCGACGACATTCTGCTGACCGACCAGAACCAGCACAATCTGCGTTTTGACTCTTCCGCTGGCCTAAACGACTTCTTTACCGACCGCCTGCTGATCGAGCGCATCGTTGTCAACCTCGTCTCGAACGCGCTGAAATACTCCGCGCCGCACACGACGGTCTCGCTCGATTTGCGCCGCGATCAGGAAAAGCTGGTCATTCGCGTAGGAGACGAAGGCATCGGCATCCCGGAGGATGATGTGCCGCATCTGTTCGAGCCGTTCTTCCGCGCGGGGAATGTCGGCCGTGCACTGGGGACTGGCCTGGGCCTGGCGATTGTCAAACAGGCGGTAGACGTTCTGGGTGGCGAGATCACCGTCAAGTCACACCCCGGCACCGGCACCATCTTTACGGTGACCCTTCCGGAAGTGCCGGCTGGAGAAGTCGTGGCGAATTAATGTGAGATATGAGGACAGACGAAGTCACTCTTGTGGAACTTCATCTGTCCTCACGCATTCGAGGAGGCCGATCAGAGCATCTGCTGAATGGTCTCGGCGATCACTTCAGGTTCGGCAGTGAATGAGAAGACCCGCACCAACCGCCCCTGCGGGTCGATCAGATACGATGGGGTCGAATGATCGACCAGATAGTTCACGTCCTCGGGGGTTTCTTTCCGGATCTCATAGTACAGACCATAGTCCGGTCCAATACGCGCCAGCGTCGCCTCATCACCCTGCATGAAATAGAATCCCGGATCGAAGCGATCGACGAACTCTGCCAGCGCCGCTGGCGTGTCGCGCTCACCATCCACGCTGACGAACAGGAACTGAAGCTGATCGGCATTGTCGCCGAGCTGGCTCTTCACCTGACGGAACTCCGCCAGCGTCAGAGGACAGAAATCCGGACAATGGGTATAGCCGAAGAAGAGCAGCGTGTATTTCCCGCGCAGATCGCTCAGTGCGAGCGGTTCGCCGCCCCGGCCTGCCAGCGTGAAGTCGGCCAGCTCGCGTGCCGGGTCGATGGCCGTTACACCGCTGGTGGGAGTTGGAGTCGGCACCGGCGCGTCGAGCTGTGCCCGGAAGAACAGCAGGGCCGCGATGCCGAACAGGAAGAAGATTGAAACTAGCGCGCCGACGAAGAGCATTCGGCGCTGCTGAGTATCTCCACCCGAATTTGCCACGTCAAATACCTCTCTTACTCTGCCTGGCCGACGACAAAGGGTACCATCATTTCGCTGCCATCTTCAAAAAGCAGCGTCGCCAGGAACGCATCTCCGGGCATCGGCATCGTCGTGAGGCCCGAGGCAAGCAGGAAGTAACCGTTGGGCTGAAGGAGCAGACGCGCTTGAACCGGAACCGGGACGAAGGGGATGACGCGTGTCGCGATGACACCGCCGTCCAGGTAGGACTCGCGAACCTCAACTGTTTCGCCGATATCGAGCTGCGCACTCACCAGGTTGACCGTCGGTGCGCGCAGGTTGATCAGCGTCACGTACAGGGCCATGCCCGGCTGAGCGCCTTCTTCAGATGGGGTATAGGGCAGGGCCACGGCGTCCGTCGCGACGATCAGACCGGGTTCGGGCGGAAAGTCTGTCACCACGGCTGCGACGGTTCTCTCCAGGGTGGAGCCATCGCTGCCCTGAAAGACGAGCCGCAGGGCGGCTGCCGAGTCGGGATAGACATCCCTGGTCACGTCCAGCAGCATGACGTGATAGCCACCCGGCTTCAGTTGGGCAGATGTCCCGGCTGGAATGTTCAGGCCGCCCTCAAGCTGACGCATCCGCATCACGTCGCCATCCATGATGACTTCATGGATCTCGGTCAGGGCATTGAAGGTCGTTGTGGCGCTCACCAGCGTATAGTCGACGCCGGTGGTGTTCTCGATAGTCATGTAGCCGGCGGTGACTTTACCCTCAGACATGCCGCCATGATTCATGCCGCCGTCGTTCATGGACGCCATCGTCTCGGGCGTCGCTTCCGCACCGGCCATGCCGCCGTGATTGTGCTGCATTCCCCCCATGGCTTCCGGCGTTTCCTCCGCCATGTCCATGGCACCCATGTCCTGCTGCGGACCGGCGGCCGTCGGGCGAACCCAGACGTTCGTGATCAGCAATTCCCCATCTTCGACCTGGGGTCCAACGCTGCTGCGTCCTTCGACGGTTGGGGCTGGAGTGTTCGTATCCTGAGCCACAACGCTGCTCGTGACGAGAAGCAAAAATACCAGTGAGAACAAGGTTGCGCAACGCTTTGCCATGATCTTGTCTGTCCTTTGTGTCCTCGTGGCATACCGATTTGATTGTGAAGATTATAACATGCGACAATGAGAGGAGGACAGCCGGTAGGAATAAATGAAATGAGCGGCAGCCCGTGCGCTAGCTACCGCTCATTGTGATCAAATTGGATGCGAGGAGCGTCGTCGTTTAGCGGCGGCGCAACCACCGCCAGCCCCAAATGCCGGCGGCGGTAACCATGGAGAGGGTACTCATCAGCACCAGCAGCAGGAGAACGATACCGTCCTCGCGCGGTGTGCCACAGATGAATGCCCAGACTGCCTCGGGGATCTCCCTAAGCAGCCGGAGATCGCGCACGTAGAAGAAGGTAAAAACCAACAACGTCAAACCGAAGCTGAATAGAAGCGCAATGGCCAGTGTTGTCCACATGCCGTCATTGGCTGTTGTCTTCGTTTCCGTTGCCGGATTAACCACAAGGTTGTTATCCATGACGCCTAGTTCATCCTATAACCCACTGCCCAGAAGCCGTTGACGAAATTGAGACCTTCGAGCAGTACCGGACCCCACATGATGACATTGCTGATCACGATGATGGCGATCCAGAGATTCCAGCGCTCAGCCCACAGAGGAGCGGACTTGGGTGCGATGGTCGTAATCGGCGCAGGATCTTCCGGTTCACCCTTGGAGAAGAACCAGGTCCCGATGATGACGATGAACAGCAGGACGATGCTGATCAGCAGGATCGTGCCGGCGATCGCCGTGATGTTCAGCCACGGTTCCCAGGCAGGGCTGATGTACTGCATGGTGGCCACATCGGTGCGGCGCGAGGCGCCCTCGACACCTGCGCGACCCATCGAAATGCCGAACATCAGCATGCCGACGAACCAGGTGTAGGCCTGTGCCGTCGCCAGCGGGCGGCTGAACAGCTTTCGGCCGCGCATAATCGGGAGCATCCAGTAGAGAACGGCCATGTAGGTCATGAAGACACCGCCGGCCAGGGTCGTGTGGAAATGCCCCGGGACCCAGGTCGTGTTGTGCAGTGCGACGTTAAGCGCGAAGGATGCGTTCATCAGGCCGGTGACGCCGCCGATGACGAACATCAGCATGCCCAGAATCTGCGTGGCTATGACCGGATTGCCCCAGTCCAGCTTCCAGATCCAGCCGAGCAGGCCCGTACCGCCGCGCGTGCGACCGGCGCGTTCCAGTGTGGCGGCGATGTTGAAGGCCGTCAGGAAGCTGGGAACGGCGACCACGAAGGTCAGGAAGGAGTGCATGACCTTGGCGACTTCGCTGACGCCGGGGTCGCTGAACAGGTGATGCACGCCGATCGGGATGGAGACGATCATGATCACGATGAAAGCCACGCGTGCCAGTGCGTCGCTGAAGACCGGTACCTTGAACTGGATGGGCATCATCGTGTACCAGGAGATGTAGGCCGGAAGCAGCCAGAAGTACACGAGCGGGTGGCCGAAGAACCAGAACAGGATGCGGGAGACCTGTGGGTCGGTCGTCTGGACGATGCCCAGCGACAGCGGCAGCAGCATGGTCAGCACTTCGATGGCCACACCGAGCGAGGCGGTGATCCACATGATGAAGTTGGCGACGGTGCCGAAGACCGCCAGCGGAACTGCCTGGCCCTTGTGTTCACGACGCCACATGATGTAGGTGACGAAGATGTTGCCGCCGGCGACCCACGAGCCAACAATGACCAGCGCCAGACCGAGGTAGAAGGTCCAGTGAGCGAGCATCGGCGCGTAGAAGGTGTAGAGCACATTCGCCTGACCGGTCAGCATTGCGTAGCCTGCCAGGACCACGCCGACAAACATCAGCACCCAGGCAACCCAGCCGACCATGATGCTGGCCAGCGGCCGCTGAAGGCTGCGCTGTACGACGAAGTAGCTGAAGCCGACGATGAAGAAGGTGGTGAATACCAGCGCGTTCAGCACGCCGTGGAGCGTGAGCGCCTGATAGTAGTACGAGAAGACCGGAATGTCCCACTTGAGCGCCGGGGCGCGGTGGTAGGCCTGAAGCGGTCCAAGCAGCAGACCGATGGCAAGCGCGAGAAGCGCGACGCCGATGTGGGCGCCGATCAGCGCTCGCTCATTACTGAGCATCGCCAGCCGTGGAAACGTGAGGATGCTTCCGTCTTTCCGTGGGGCGGGTTGTACTGCCTGCATGATCAAATCTCCCTGAAGACTTACGCCGGCGCCTGGCTGGCATCCTCGACAATAACGGTGAAGTACATGTTCGCGTGGTCGCGACCGCAGTATTCATGGCACTGGACGTGGAATTCACCAGCGCGGCGGAATGTCGCGGTTTGCCGAGCGATCTGCCCGGGGACGAGTTCCAGGTTGACGTTCATTCCTTCGACGATAAAGCCGTGCGTCACGTCCCTGCTGGTGACGGTGAAGGTCACTTCAGAGCCGACAGGTACGCGCATGATCTCATGACCGGTTGCGTCGAATTCGCCGGTGCCCACCTGGAAGCGCCACATGGCGGCCACAATCACGGCTTCATACTTGCCATCGCCCATGTCGCGCACACCGGGGTTCGCGAACTGCGTATCGGCCAGCGCCAGAGGATTGACGAAGGCGGTCGAGGTAGGCAGCCGCACGCCGAAGACCAGCGCGCCGGCAACCAGAGCCGCGAAGAACACACCCAGCACGAGCGCTACCGCGATCAGGTAGTTTCGCTCCAGACGATCGATGTGCATGTTCGCCTATCCTCTCGAAATGACCGTGAGCCACATGTAGATAAGGTAGATCGCATACCCTGCCAGCATCAGTCCCGTGAAAGCTGCCGCGCCACGCGGTGGGTCCCACTGCCGGGTGTCTTCCTGTTCGACCGCCTCTTCGGGTGGGGCTTCAGCAGGAACGCTTTGCTTTTTTACATCAACAGCCATTTTTATCCCCCCAGCGAAAGCACATAAGCGGCCAGATCGTCTACATCCTGCGCAGAAAGGAGTTCGGCGTAGTTCTGCGGCATCAGGCTTGGCGGGTAAGCGCCGCCGGCATCCGCAGGGGAAATGAAGTCGTTCGGATGCAGGACTGAATGGTGGACGTAATTCTCGATGGGTTCAGCGACCTCGTAGGCCTCAAACCGAGCGCGTAGCCCGCCGAGACCGGGACCCACCAACCGCTGATCGGTGATGTTGTGGCACAGATTGCACGCCCACGGACCCTGTGCAGTGGTGTAGGTGGTGGTGAACAGGGTCGCGCCGCGCGCCGCATCCCCGAGGGGCGCGGTGGTCGGCTGAACGATATCCGAGCCGGTCTCGGCAGTCGCTTCTCCTGTAGCTTCGGTTGTAGCGTCGGCGGCCACTTCCGCAGTGGCGTCGGCAGGCGCTTCAGTTGGGGCGACGGCGGCCTCGGTGGGTCTTTCCACGCGGGTCGCCACGGCAGTAATGCTGATATCCGTCCGCCCGCAAGCGGCAAACAACAGCAGGAACGGGATGAGCGGCAATGTGCGAAGTCGTCTCATGACTGATTCCGTGACTCGGGTATGAAATTAGGCCAATGATTCACTCTCCACTCATCTTACAGATCGGGCACATGACGGTCATGTGACAGACGGCATGGGAGCCTGTGCAATATGTCATATCTCACGTTCTCCCGAGGGGCGCGTTATACTCTGCGTCATTGTTTAGAAAAGGGAACGATCGTGACCCGTACATTCGCTTTGCTCGACGATGTCTCTGTTGATACCTCCACTGGAATCCTGACCATGCGCGGAGAGGCCCATGACAACTTTGCCCCTGAAATTTCTATGCGTCGCGAGGGAGCGCAAATCGTGATTGCCGCCGGCACAGGCGTGATCGAAGTCGCCCTGCGGCTCCGTTATGATGAACTGCGCCAGGCGCTGCATACCTTGCAGCCGAACGACGGGTTGACAACTTCCCGCCAGGTGGGAACGGGGCAGGCTTACCTGGGGATTGGATTGAAGACGGATGAGTCGCTCGTCCTGCGGCCGGTCATCGTCGGCGACGCCACCGGCCATCTGCGCCTGAACTTCCGGCTGAACGCCACGGTTCGCGCCAGGTTTGCCCAGTGGATCGAGGCCTGCGCAGAAGTGAAATAGGAGGCGAAGCGCCGTTCCACTTGTCCGAAGGAGCGAAAAGAGGGCGCAGCCAGGATCTCAGTCCGGGACGCCCTCGGAGACTCTGGGCATCAGCGTGATGCCGAGATGGGCTTCTTTGCGGAGCGGCCGCCTGCCGGACAGGGTGTAACGCGCCACGCGCCAGATCATGTTCGGGCGGAGCAGGGTGGTCGGCGCGTCCAGCAGATTCATGACGCGGACGAACTGAGCGAATACGACCGGATCGACGTCGGTCACATCGATCAGCGCCCGAAAATAGATGCCCATTTGCTTAAGGAACCACGACTGCTGTGGCACATCGCCCTCGACCGTTGGCTGGCGCAGGTCATCCGCCGTGGCCAGCGCGAACGGGACCCGCACCGCATCGGCCAGACGTTTCTGAAACTCGCCCGCGAACCCGGTGGACGGGCCACTGCTCCATTCGCGCAGTAGCCTGCCCAGCAGTTCGGCGTCCATGGCAGCGACGCTCATTCCCTGCCCATAGACCGGATTGAACCCGCAGGCCGCATCGCCGGTGACGATGAATCCTTCGGGCCGTCGGTCCAGCTTTTCGTAATGGTTCCAGACGCTGTTGGTATTGCGATAGCCGTAGACCTGCGTCAGGGGTCGCGCATGCCTGATGTAGTTGTAAACCAGCGGCGACTGGAGCGACCGCGCGTACTCCAGGAAACCCTCTATGTCGGAGGGCGGGTAATCGCGATTATTGCCGGTCAGGATCACTGTCCAGCGTCCGCCTTCCACCTCCAAAATCATCCCGCTGCGGTGCGTCTGCGGATGCGCCTTGACCAGCATGATCGCGACGTCCGGGGGCATCCAGGCAGGTTTCTCGAACCAGCAGGATGCGTAGCCAACGTGAGCATCGACCATTGTGCGGGTGGGCCGCTCATAGCCCAGCGCCACCAGCCAGTCCGGGGCTTGCGACTGGCGCCCGCCTGCATCGACGACCAGATCGGCGGGTACATCGAGCGGTTCTCGCGTCCCCCGTTTCTCGGCGCGCACGCCCGTGACGGTCGTTAGGTCCGGCGTGGTTAGCAGGCCGGTGGCAGTGTGTCTGCTCAGGAAGGTCACGTTCGGCAGTTCGCGGATGCGCCGCCGGATCAAAGCCTCCAGTGCGATTCGCGAAACGGTGTTGCTGCGCAGACCCGTATGCGCAGGATAGGTGAAGCCCTCGCTTGTGGCGACGATAGCGTTGTAGCCCCATTCCAGACTGGGCGCGCCGATGGCCTTCAGGTCGGCCGGCAGGGTGGGGAAGAGCTGCTCCATGATCTGCTGGCCGCGCAGGAGGAGCTGATGCAGGTGGCGCGATTGTGGTACCCCATTCCGAAACTCGGCGCTTTCCGTCAGTTCGTCGCGGTCGAGGATCGTGACCTGTTCGAAATGGTCGGCAAGAACGCGGGCTGCAAACAGACCAGCCATACTTCCACCGATGACGACGGCGCGATGTCGTGGGATCATCATTGTCCTCGCGATGTCTACAAATGGCGTTTCTGGTTTAGACTGAACATATGCGCATCATTCCGCACGCTGAAAAGGATACAGATGATTCGCCAAATTGGGAAAATTTCGCGATTGTTTGGTGCAACGCTCCTGTTAGTGCTGATGGTCTTTGCTCCGATCACAGTCACCGCGCAGGCGGACTCGCCGCTCACCAGCGACCTGGACCCGGCCCCGGTGGTGCAGTGGGTGGAACTGCTGCGTCAGCGCATCTGGGCCGAGGGCACGAACCCGGCTCTGTCCGCGCGCATTTACGGTTATGTTGGTGTCACCATCTACGAATCGCTCATCCCCGGTATGCCAGAATTCCGCTCACTCGTGTACCAGGCCAACGGCTTGCCCGATCTGCCATACTGGGACGAAGACGAGCTCTATGATTGGCTTTCGACCACCAACGCCGCCTTGCATACGGTGATCACCGGCTTGATGTTCGAGGCATCGGCAGAAACACGCGAGGCATTCGACGCGTTGCGCGAAGCGCAGGCCGAGGCACGCCGCGCCGAAGTGGGTGACGAGATCGTCGCTCGCTCGCTGGTCTATGGTGAAGAACTGGGGGCGGGGCTCCTCGACTGGATTGCCAATGACAACTACAAGTCGGCGCGTCAGGCGGCTTCCGAATACGTCCTTCCGACCGCAGAAGAGTGGGGATTGGTGGAAGCCGACGATTATGTCTACGTGCAGACCAACCCGGATATGCCGCTGGTCGAGCCCGGGTTCGGAACGGTGAGGACTATCGGCCTGGAAAACCGTTATGAATGCATCGTCGACAACAATCTCTACTTCAGCACCGATCCTGAGTCGGCGTACTATCAACAGGCGATGGAAGTCTTCGAGACCAGCAACAACCTGACGGCAGACCAGCGAGAGATGGCCGAGTTCTGGATCGACACTCCCGGCGACTCTTCGACACCGGCCGGCCACTGGATGTCGATCGCCAACCAGTTGGTCGAGCAGCTTGACCTGACGCTCGACCGCGCCGCGATGATGTACGGCATGCTGGGCATGGTTTTGCACGACTCCTTCGTGGTCGGTTTCGGCATCAAATACGAGACCCTGACGATGCGTCCGCAGACCTATATCAACCGTTTCATCAGCCGGCGCTGGCAGTCCTACCTGGCGACGCCGCAGTTCCCTGAATATCCGTCCAATCACTCAATTGTCTCGGCGGCGGCGGCGGATATGCTGACCTCCCTGTTCGACATCGTGCCGTTCACTGACATGACCGCAGCCGAATCGCTCGGTCTGGTGCGCTCCTTCCTGTCGTTTGAGCACGCGGCGGACGAGGCAGCCATGTCGAGGCTCTATGGCGGCATCCATTACCGCACGGCCATCGAGAACGGCAAGCGCATCGGCCGCTGTATTGCCGAGAAGACGCTTGAACGAATCGTCATGCTGCCAATTGCGCAGGGAGAGTAGGCCGGGCCGACAAAGATTGTGATGGCGCCCGTTGCGCTGATTCGCGAGTCTCGATAGAATGAACATATTCGTGCGGAGAGCGCGCTGGGCATCACCCGGCGCCGCCGAAGGGGCAAGCTGCCAGCAGGCTGGGCTGGGCGGCGAAACTCTCAGGCTTCAGGACGCACGAAAGACGGTCTCTGAAAGTTGAACGCTTGACGTTCACCACAGAGCGCACAGCATTCCTGTGCGCTCTTTTTATTTCACATCGAAGGACTGAGGAGCAAGTGCGATGGCAAGCTGGAAAACCCCGGAAGACTTGAAGTATCTGAAGTCGGACGAGTGGATTCGCATCGAAGGCGACACGGGCACAATTGGCGTCAGCGATTATGCCCAGGATCAGCTCAACGATGTGGTCTTCGTCGAACTGCCCGAAGTCGGCAAGTCCTTCAAGAAGGGCGAGATGTTTGGTGTGATCGAATCCGTCAAGGCGGCATCCGACATTTTGATGCCGGTCAGCGGTGAGGTGATCGAGGTCAACACCAGCCTGAAGTCCCGGCCCGATCAGGTCAATGCGGATCCATTCGGCGAGGGTTGGATTATCAAAATCAAGATCACTGGCGATCAGGACAATCCCGACCTGATGTCCGCTGCGGCTTATTCGGAATACTGCCAGACTCGCTGAGCGGCAGCACACCAGATCAGGGCTGAAGACTGCGCGCCGCTGGCCGGCCCCTCTTCAGCCCTCTCCTTACACGGCAAAATCGTCGAGTTGTTGAAGAGAGCAAGGTCTTATGAGCTACATTCCGCATACCGACATCGAGCGGCAGCAAATGCTCTCCGCGATCGGTGTGACCACCATCGAAGATCTCTTCGAAGCGGTGCCGGCGCGCTATCGCTTCCCGGAGTTAAAGCTGGACGACGGCGTGAGCGAGATGGAAGTCGCCGCCGAGATGCAGGCACTGGCCGAAGCCAATGATCACGCGGCTGACTTCGCCATCTTCCGTGGGGCGGGGGCGTACCATCATTACATCCCGGCCGCCGTTGACCACATCATCCTGCGCGGTGAATTTCTGACCGCCTACACGCCCTATCAGCCGGAGATGAGCCAGGGCACGCTCCAGGCCATCTTTGAATACCAGACCATGATCAGCCAGCTCACCGGCATGGACGCCGCCAATGCCAGTCACTACGACGGCGCGACCAGCCTCGCCGAATCCGTCACCGTGGCCCTGGAAGCTTCGCGCCGTGCGCGGAAGAAGATCGTGCTGAGCAGCGGCATCCACCCGCACTACCGCGGCGTCCTGCGCACCTACCACCAGTGGAGTGGGCTGACCATCACCGGTGACGAGGCCGATCGCGACTTTGACGCGCTGGGCGACCTCATCGACTCCAGCACGGCTATGGTCGCCGTCGCCTACCCGGACTTCTTCGGGCGCGTGCGCGACTTCAGGGCGCTGGCCGAGAAGGCGCATGCCGCGGGGGCGCTGCTGATCGTGGTCGCCAACCCGCTGGCGCTGGCGCTGTTCAAGAGCCCTGGCCAGCTTGGCGCGGACATCGTCGTGGGTGACGGCCAGCCGCTGGGCATCCCGCTCAGCTATGGCGGACCCTACCTGGGCTTCTTCTCGACCAGGCTGGCGCAGGTGCGCCGCATCGCCGGGCGCATCGTGGGCGAGACGGTCGACAAAACGGGCAAGAAGGCCTACGTCATGACGCTGCGCCCGCGCGAACAGGATATCCGCCGGGAGCGCGCGACGAGCAATATCTGCACCAATCAGGGCCTGATGGCGATGGCCGCCACGGTGTACATGTCGCTGATGGGTAAGTCTGGCATGCGCCAGGCGGCCGAACTGAGCTACCAGAAGGCGCATTACGCGGCGGCGCGCATCGACGCGCTGGACAAGTACAGCGTCGATATGAGCGACCCATTCTTCCACGAGTTCGTCGTCCAATGCCCTGCGCCGGTGAGCGAGATCAACGCGGCGCTCTACGATGCGGGCATCATCGGCGGCATCGATCTCGGCGTGGACTACCCGGCGCTGAAGGATCACATGCTGCTGTGTGTCACCGAGATGAACACCAGAGAAGAGATCGATACCCTCGTTCACGTGCTACAGGAAGCCGCGTCATGACCGAAACCATCTATGACAAGAGCGTGTCCGGCCGCATCGGCGTGGTGATGCCGAAAGTGGATGTGCCCATCAGTCCGCTGCCGGATGACCTGCTGCGCGATGACCTCGATCTGCCGGAAGTGAGCGAAATGCAGGTCATCCGCCACTTCACCAACCTGAGCACCCTGAATCACGGTATCGACAAGGGGTTCTATCCGCTCGGATCCTGCACGATGAAGTACAACCCAAGGATCAACGAGAATGCGGCCCGTCTGCCCGGGTTCGCCCACCTGCATCCGCTGTCCGACGACGAAGGCTCGCAGGGCGCGCTGGCGGTGATGCACACCCTGCAAGATTGGCTGGCGGAGATCGCCGGCTTCCAGGGCGCGAGCCTTCAGCCTGCGGCGGGCGCACAGGGCGAGCTGGCCGGCATCCTGATGATCCGCGCCTACCACGCCGACCGCGGTGACACCCGGCGGACCAAAATCCTCGTGCCGAACAGCGCGCACGGCACCAACCCGGCGACCGTCAGCATGGCCGGCCTGCAGGTCGTGGAACTGCCGTCCGATTCGTACGGCGATGTCGATCTGGCCGCGCTCCATGCCGCCTGTGATGACACCGTGGCCGGCATGATGGTCACCGTCCCGTCGACGCTTGGCGTGTTCGACTCACATATTGTCGAGGTCATTAACGCCGTGCACGAGTGCGGCGGTCTGATGTACATGGACGGCGCGAACATGAACGCGCTGCTCGGAATCGTCAAGCCCGGCGAGCTGGGTTTCGACGTCATGCATTACAACTTGCACAAAACCTTCAGCACGCCGCATGGCGGCGGCGGTCCTGGCTGTGGCGCGGTGGCGGTCAACGACAAGTTGACGCCGTTCCTGCCCGGCCCCATCGCCGCGGTCGGGGAAGAGCCGAAAGATGATCTGGACGCCCCGCTGTACGCCCTGCGCATGCCGGAGAAGTCGATTGGCCGTCTGAAGGCCTTCCACGGCAATTTCGGAATGCACGTGCGTGCATACGCCTACATTCGCACCTATGGCGGGTCAGGTCTGCGCGAAGTTTCGCGTCATGCCGTGCTGAATGCCAATTACCTGCGGGCGAAGCTCCGCGGCACGTATCACATGCCGTATGACCGTATCTGCGCGCACGAATTTGTGACCGAGGGGCACTTCGACGGGGTGGACGGTGTGCACGCCCTGGACATCAGCAAGCGGCTGATGGATTTCGGCATTCACCCGCCGACCAACTACTTCCCGCTGATTGTCCACGAGGCGCTGTTGATCGAGCCGACCGAGACCGAAGACAAGGCCACGCTGGATCACTTCGTCGAGGTCATGCTGCAAATCGCACAGGAGGCGAAGGAGAACCCGGCGCTTCTCAACGAAGCGCCGCATGTTACGCCGGTGGGGCGACTGGACGAAGTACGCGCCGCCAAGGAACTGGTGCTGTGTTGCCGTCCGCTGCCCGACTGGGCGCACGCGCACGCCGGCGACTGACCGACTTGCATTCGCGAAGAAGGGCGCCGCGGCGCCCTTCTTCGTGTCAGTCAAATCACCGATTGAGATCCTCATCGACTAGCGGCCGCGCCAACCATTCCCGCCAGATCGCCAGCGAGGGGCGGAACGCCCCGTCTTCGGCATACAGGCCAGTGTCGCGCCAGGCGATCGTCAGATCCTCCCGCGCGCCGATGGCCCGCCACAGGTCGTCGTAGTCCCGCGACACGAAATTGACGACAAACTCAAAGTCGTACTCCTGAGCTTTTTCCAGAGTCAGGGCAATCCACTCCGCCTGTTTCTCGGGCGTGCCGTCGAGCGGGGCTATGACGCCGCCGCCAACGTCGATGCGGAAAGACTGCGCCGGGTAGCCTGTCTCCGAGACGGCCATCGGCTTGTCGGTCAGCTCGGCCAGTTCGTCGTAGATCGCGCCGGGGATGGCGTTGGTCATATAGCCGGTCATGTAGGGATAAATCGAGAAGGCGACAAGGTCGGTGAATGTCTCGACATCGGCGAGCGCCTGCCGCTGCGCCGCCTGATCGGCTTCCGTGTAGCCGGGAAGCAGATCGATCCCCGTCAGCGAGACGAATACCGGCAGGTCGGGGTGGGCGGTCTTGAGTGCGGCATAGACGGCCCGATGCAGAACCATATAAGCGTCCCACCGATCCGGGCGGAGCTTCATGAGCAGATTGACTTCGATGCCCATCATGAAATAGTCGGGCTCAAAGTAGGCGATGATGTCCTCGCAGTAGCGCGTGAAGGCCTGGATTACATCCGGATGATCGAAGGCGTAGCTGTCCCAGGGGGTGGGCAGAGGCATATCCTCGTTCTCGCCACGGTAGGCGGCCAGCCCGTCGCGCGCGAAGCTGATCGGCGTGACAGTGAGCAGAATCTGATGGTCCTCCGGCGTGTTGGATCGTCGCCAATTCCAGTCGACCAGGACGCTGGGGTGGAAATCGGTCCCGGCCAGCGCTTCCGGCCAGGGGACGCCGTTGTCGAAGTGGTGCACGATCAGATCGGCGTCGGTGGCGATTTTCGCATAGACATCGTTGATCGCCTCAAACGAGATGGCCCACGGGAACGGCGTGAAGCCCATCAGGAAGTCGCGCGGTTCACCACCATCTTGCGCTCCGGCCCTGGGGTTGATCACTACGAGCGTGCCGATTGCCAACGTGAGCACCGCGAAAAGCCATCGTTTCATGGGAATCTCCGGTGTGAGAATTCAACCTGAATAACGTCAGTTAGCGCCCCTCGAGGAGGTTGAAAAACATCGCTTAACCATAACTCACGTTGAATACGCATCTCGGTTGCTCGGCGTTGCACGACGTCGCTCGGGCGAATCTGGGTGGAGCTCCTACTCCGGCAGTGCCGGTGACAGCCAGCCGAGATCGCGCTGGTAGAGCATCTGGACCAGCAGACGATAGACCATGCTCGATGGCATCAGGCGGCCGTCCGTCCTCTGATCCCCGGCCAGGGGGGCGCGAAAGACGACCAGCGCCACTGCTGCATCACCGGCCGTGCTGTCCAGGACTTGTGTACTGTAAGTTGCGCCTCGGTCCGCCAGCAGATCCATGAGCGATTGGCGGGATGACATCGACGTATAGCTCTCGATACGCTGCGGTAGGGCGGAGACGGCTGCTTCGGCATCCTCTCGGCTGGCATACACCAGTCCGAGGGTTGCTACTTGCTCGGTCTCGGTGGCGGCGTCGGCGATCACCACCAGATCGAACTGCGGAATCGGCACGAAATCCTTCGCCAGCGCTTCCATGATCGCCTCGACCTGTTCAGGCGAAAGTCGCCGATCGATCAAGGTCTGCGGTCCAAATTCGGCTGCGTGGGCAATCGTCGCCTGGATCAGCATACCTTCGTGCGCGGCGGCTTCTGCTGCGGCGAGGTAGGTGCCGTTGTCGGCCAGCGTGTCAGTCTCGCCGTTGAGCGCCTCGATGTGCGCCTCGATCATGAGATGATCGGGCGAGTTGACCAGGTGATCGCCGGCCAGCAGCAGCACTTCCTGGCGGCCGAGTTGCCCGCCAAACGGAATCGCCGGATTGCGGCTATCGAGGTTCATAGATTGCCCCTCTTCGCAGCCGGCGGCGCTGCACAGCAGCGTCAGGTCGCCGCGTGCGTCTGCCGTATAGTCGCGGGCGGTGAACGCCGCGACAATGGCCTCTTCATCGAAGTCCCCGGCCACCATCTGAACCTGGCTGGGCGGCGTGCCGTACTCGATTGCCCGATCGACGTCGAAGAAGTCGAACCCGATAAGGGTCGGCCAGTTCTCGGCGAGGATGAATGTTTGCACTAACATGGACGGCCCACTGTTCAAGCCCATGAATGCTGCCATCCAGTACTCCGCGGAGTCGTCGTTTGCACCATTGAGCCGATCCCATTCCACCCATGAGTCCGGCTGCGCAGCGCCTGCCCGGGACGCTTCCAGTGCTCGGTAGTCCACATAGCTGAGCAAGGGGCTCACCGCTTCCGGCGAGTCAGGAATGTACCTGAGCAGTTCGAGCAGCCCGTTGCCTGAAACGGGATCGGCGGCTTCCTGTGCAGATATCGGGAACACGGCCAGGAGCACAAGACACGCCCAGAGCACGATGGTACGTTTCACGGTCGCTCTCCTTCTATATTGTGCGAGCGATCTTGAGTCTATGGGCGAATTGCAGACGGCGAAAGCGAGGCGCAGCAGGCGTTTGGGCTTACAGGGGAAAGGGGCCAAACGGAAATCATGACCCGTTTGGCCCCGATGGCGGTTGCCCCTCGAACTACCGATAGGCGACGAGTGACTCCGCGATAGCCAGCACTTCCGCCTTGTCAAGCACGCACTGCGTGTTCTCTGGCGGATCGATGGTGCCCATGGCGCTGCCGATCGTGTACAACATGCCGTCCGCGTACCACTGAAGCATGAAAGCCGGCGAGTCGTTGCGCCAGGTTGCCGTGGCCTCGGCTGTGGCGGGCATCGTCTCAACTGTTTCTCCTGGCGCAAAATCGTAATGCACCTGCCACATGCCCTGCACGTACTGGCCGGTGGCGCTGCCAATCTGCACCGGCTCGATCTCCGCGCTAGCACCGACGTTCATGGGCGGCAGAGAGGCCAGTTCCGTTTCATCGATGGGCCGCTGCATGACCATGAAGCCCCAGTCCAGGCCGGCGCGGCAGACATAGATCACTTCAAGCTGCTGCGTCTCTGGCTCGAAATGCGCGACTTCCACCGCATAACGGTCAGGAAGGGGATCGGGCAGGTGTGGCACGTAGGGCAGGGTGGGAGCCAGTTCGTCGAGCGGCGGCAGCAGGAATTCTTCCTCGTGCCCGGCGAATTGATCCTCCTGATTGATGGCGATGGTGATCTGCTGCTGGTCGTCGTCGTCCGGGGTGAAGAAGTCGATGATTTGCTGGGCCAGCGCTGTAGTTGCCAGCATCAATGCGGCGGCCAGGACAAAATCAGACGTTTGCTCATGCGCTTATTCCTCTCGGGTTTACGAACTGCCGAAACCAGGGACATGTCCTGATGGAGAGGACGCGCCTCGGCGCCGCTGGTTACGCTTTCTGCGCGGCGCAGGAAGGCATCACGGTGATCGGTTGTGCGCATCGGCGGCGGGATGCTTCGCCCTAATGCCGCCAGCGCGTCCTGCAACTGACGATCGTTCAAATCGTTCATGTCAACATCCTCCGCAGACGGGTCAGCGCCCGGTGTTGCAGCGTCTTGACGGCGCCGGTGCTGATCTCAAGCACGGCAGCCACTTCCTCCACATCCAGACCCTGCATGAAGCGCAGCAGGATCACCTCGCGCTGCCGGTCATTGAGATGGTCCAGCGCGGCATAGACTTGCTCAAGCCGGAGTTCGTGGTCGACCAGCGCCTCCAGATCGACCGGCGCGGCCAGCGCCTCGGGCAAGGGGGCATGGTTGCGGTGTTTCTGCCGCCGCGAATGGTCGATGATCAGGCGGCGTGCGACCTGGTACAGCCATGCGCGCAGATTCTCCGTTGGGGGTCGGCCGGCCTCGACCGCATCGAGCAGTCGCTGGAAGACAAGCGCGGCAATGTCTTCTGCACTTTCACGGTCGCGCAGATGCACGAACGCAAAGCGGTACAGCGCCTCGTAGTAGGTGTCGAAGATCTCGGCCAGGGCCGCGTCCGTCAGCCGGGGCTGGGCGGCCACGCCTGCCGGGAAAGACGACGTCAGTAAATCGGCCAAGCCTTACCTCACGCACCTTTATCGAGAAGACGCATCAGTCGCACAGGAGTTACGCTTCCTTTCCGTTGAACGGGTTTCAAGATGAGAAATGACGATCAACGGAATGAATCTTGTTCAAAACGAACAAACGGAAAGCGACCGAGGGCCTCGAAAAAATGGTACACTCAGCGGCTGTGGTAGAGAACCATGACAGATAGGTTTGATCAAAGGATTATTCAACTATGAAGAAGCTTCTCAATCGTCGTTTCCTGCTGCTGGCTGCCGTGCTGATCGCCGTTGTGGTGGTCGCGGGCGTGTCGGCGCAGGATAGTCTCATCCGTTACGCGTCCTATGCCAGTGACCCCGGTGCGCGCGAAGCGGACGAAGCGCTGGTAGCGTTGTGGAACGAGCAGAACCCCGACCAGGCGCTGGAACACTCGATCACCGACCATGAGGCTTTCAAGCAGGCGATCCGCACCTACCTGGTGGCCGATCCGTCACCGGATGTCCTGACCTGGTTCGCCGGCAACCGTATGGCCTTCTTCGTCGATCGCGGCCTTGCGGCGGACCTCAGCCCGCTGTACGAGCGTGAGAGCTGGAATGATGTTTACGCCCCTGGCTTCGTCGCACTGGCGACCTCTGACGAGAGCCAGTATTTCGTCCCGACCTCCTACTACTGGTGGGCAATGTACTACCGCAAGAGCATCATGGAAGCCAATAATCTGACTCCTCCTGCGACCTGGGACGAACTTCTGGCGACGTGCGATGCGCTCAACGGCGCGGGCATCATCCCGATCACCATTGGAACGCAGGCTCCCTGGACGGCGGCGGCCTGGTTCGACTTCCTGAACATGCGCATCAACGGCCCTGAATTCCACATCAACCTGATGCTGCTGGAGGAAAGTTACACCGACGAGCGCGTGGTGGCGGTCTTCGATCACTGGCGTCAACTCTATGAGCACAACTGCTTCCTGCCCGACAGCGCTGCCTACGACTGGCAGGGCGGTCTCGATTTCATGAATCGCGGCGAAGCGGCCATGTATCTGATGGGTGGCTTCATCACCGACAGCGTGCCGGATGAGATCGAGAGCGACTATGACTTCGCGATGTTCCCGGTCATCAACCCCGACGTGCCGATCGGCATCGATGCCCCGACGGACGGTTACTTCATGAGCGCCATCAGCAGAAGGGTATCGCGCTGGTGCAGAGTGCCGACTATGTCGCTCAGTTCTATGATCGCGACACCACGCCGGAAATGGCGGAAGCCGGCCTCAGCGCCTTCGCCGAATTCATTGCCGACCCGATGAACGCCGATGTGGCTGGACTGCTGGAGAGCCTCGAAGCGGATCGCGTCCGCATTGCGGCTGAAGTCGCGGCTTCGGAGTAGACCGATCTCTGTGAGGGCGGCTCCGGCGCGCTGTGCGTGCGTCGCGCCCTCTTTTTGAGCGGTACAGGGTGTCTGGGGCGACCCAAAGCGAAACTGAATTCGCCGGGGTCGCCCCTTTTTGTTCGTTCCAAGTGGTTTGAGGGCACGAATATGGCTTCAATAACGGCTTCTCAGAACATTACGACCCGTCCCCGGCAGCGACGCAAAATCCAGTGGGCGCCGTATCTCTTTCTGCTCATCCCGCTGGCGCTGTACAGCATGTGGATCATTTTTCCAACCTTTTTTTCCATTTACCTGAGCTTCACGAACTGGGATGGGATCAGCGCGATTCCCGGCCTCAACCAACTCTCGACCAATAATTTCGCGCGCCTGTTCGGGCTGAACGGCCAGGTTGCCGATCGCGAATTCGTGACCTCTTTTCTGAACAATCTGAAGTGGATGGCGGTCTTTCTGACCGTACCCACGACGCTCGGCCTGGCATTGGCGATGATCTTCAACACCGACATTCGGGGAGCACGCTGGTTCAAAATCAGCTTCTATGCACCGCTGATTCTGTCTTTTGTGGTTATCGGCACGATCTGGATGTGGATCTACGAACCGCGCGCGGGTCTCCTGAACTCGGTCATCGTCGGGGTTTCTCAGGGATTGTCATCGATCTTTCCCTTCATCACGCCGCTTCAACGCGGTCCCGGCTGGCTGGCCGACCGCAATCTGGCGCTGGCGGCTATCCTTGGCGCGGCGGTCTGGCGCCAGGTGGGCTACGTCATGATTCTCTATCTGGCCGGCCTGAAGAACCTGGATCCCTCGCTGATCGAGGCGGCACGCGTCGACGGCGCGACGGGCTGGCAGATGTTCCGCAAGGTGATTTTCCCGCTCCTGGGGCCGATCACCACGGTCGTCATGGTCATCTCGGTCATCGACTCGCTGCGTTCGTTTGACCTGGTGCAGGTCATGACGCCACTCGGCGGCGCGTCGAACGTGCTGGCCAATTTCATGTATATCGAGGCCTTCAATAATTACCAGTTTGGCTATGGGGCGGCCATCGCGGTGACGCTGCTCAGCCTCTCGCTGGTCATCATCATTCCTTACCTGTATCGCACCGCCAAGACCGAGCTGGAATACTAGAAGGGGCTGTTCTCATGGCAAACACCACTCTCAGCGGAGAACTGGCGCTGCCCTCGGCGCAGGTCTGGATGAAACCCAGGAAGAAGCGGTTGACGGTCGGCCGGGTGCTGCTCTATGTCGGACTGATCGCACTTACTCAGGTCTGGCTGATGCCGTTCTTCAGCGCGCTCCTCACCAGTGTTCGCACCCAGGACGAGATCTCGCTCAACGGCTTCTGGCGTCCTGATCTCAACCAGCTCACTCTGGATAACTTCGGTCAGGCGTGGGAGCAAGCCCGCGTGTCGCGCTACATGGGCAACAGTTTCATCGTCACCATTCCGTCGCTCATCGCCACACTCCTGCTGTCGTCGATGTCGGCGTTTGCTCTGGCGCGCTACAAATTCCGGCTGGCGCTACCGCTGTATTTCATGTTTGTCGCCGGGACCATGCTCCCGTTCCAGATTTTGCTGCTGCCCGTCTTCAAGCTGGCCAATGACCTGAAGATCTACAACACTTACTGGGCGCTGATCATCATTCACACAGCGTTCCAGATGGGCTTCTGCACGATGGTCCTACGCAACTACATGAAGACCATCCCCAATGACATCGTCGAGGCGGCTCGCGTGGACGGATGCAGTGACTTCCGCATCTACTGGCAGATTATTCTGCCGCTGACGCTGCCCGCCCTGGCGGCACTGGGAACGCTTGAATTCACCTGGATCTTCAACGACTATCTGTGGGCGCTCATCCTCGTGCAGAGTGAAGCGCTCAAGCCGATCACGGCCGGCCTCGCCAGTCTGCGTGGGCAGTTCACCACCAACTGGCCGCTGATCACTGCTGGCTCGCTGATTGGTGTCATCCCGACCCTCTTCGTCTTCGCCTTCCTGCAGCGCTACTTCATCCAGGGCCTGACGCTCGGCTCCGGCAAGTAGCCGCCGGACGCGGGAGCACGCGTCCACCGCGACGTCTGCTCCCGCATCTGCAACTCCGTTTCGTGCGCTATTTCTCCGCCACGATGGCAAAGAGATCCGAGGCCTCAGCGCTCCCGGTCAGCGACGGATAGAACAGCGTGCGTTCGAATCGCCTCAGTAGGCGGCGGTATTCGTCGTCGGTATAGCCCTGGAGCATGGTCGTGTACTGCGTCATCGCGCCGGTGTCCGCCGCGTAGACATAAAGCTGGGTGACAGCGCAGTCGCCGACGTAATGCGATTCTTCCAGACAGAGGTACGGCGAGTCCGAGAAGAGGCCTTTTTCCGCCGTGTGCCAGGAGGCCGGCTGCTGCCCCAGCCGGCGGACGAAGTTGGCTGGATGGACCTCTAGCAGAAGCCGGCCGCCTGGCTTGAGCGCAGCATGAGCCTTCTCGACAATGCGCTCCGCCTGCTCCGCGGAAAAGGCGTTCAGCTCTCCGTAGATGAGCATGGCCAGATCGAACCCGCTACCGAAGTCTGCCTCCAGGAGGTCGGCCAGACGATAGTCCGGTCCGGGGTGGTGCTGGCGAGCGTAGTCGATCGAAGCGGGCGAGAAGTCGATGCCGGTGCAGGTGTGGCCGAGCGCCGTCAGTCGTCCTGCGTAGAAGCCAGGGCCGCAGCCGAGGTCGAGGATGCGCGCCGGCTGCTCGCCCAGCACCTTGTGGTGAATCCAGGCGACCTGCTGGTCGATGATGCTGAAGCGGCGGCTGGCGGCGTCATGGGCCTGGCTGAGATGCTCGGCCAGCATGCGGCGGCTGAAATCGGGATCGTCCCACGGGATTTTGCGCCAGCTATCCGGCATGGCGCGGCGATTGAGTAGGGGGGTGAACATGAAGGGTTCCTTCGGGTATGGCGAGCTCGCTTTCCGACTCGCAAGTACGCTGTTTAGCGTATTGATCGATTATCGACGACAGCGCTAATATTCAAAGTGCGAAGTCGTCATGTGTCCCGAAAACAACAAGAGAAGAAGGTGCGTCTTGAGAATCCTCAGACTTGCTTCGGTGTTCCTTGCCGTCGTGCTGCTTGCGTGCACGTTGGCGCCGGCGATGGCACACGAGGGGCGAGAGGTGGGGCCCTATCTGCTGACCTTTGGCTGGCGGGCAGAACCGGCCACGGTGGGCAGCGCAAACGGCCCGGAGGTGATCATTGCGATGCACGAGCATGAAGAAGATAGCGACGATCACGATCATGAGCACGCTGAAAATCCGTTGGAAGGCGTTGTCGTCGATCTTCAGGTCGAGGTGCAGTTCGGCCCGGCCAGCAAAACCTTGGTGCTGGACCCGGTCTTTGGTTCGGTGGACCGCTATGTCGCCGATCTGATCCCGACCCGCCCCGGGGATTACACCTTCCGTGTTTTCGGGACCATTGGCGATGTCGAAGTGGACGAGGTGTTCTCCTCGGCGGATGGCGAATTCAGCAGCGTCGAACCGGCGTCGGACATCACGTTCCCCGACCCACTGCCGTCGGTGGTCGAGCTGATGGAACAGATCGCCGCGCTGGAAGCGCGAATTGCTGCCCTGGAGGGCGGCTAGAGCAGTTCCTCTCTATTCATGCCGCGCTTGATGGTTCTCGCCGCCGCGATCCTGATGTTCTTGCTGGGGATCGCGGCGAACCCTGTTTCTGCCCATGCCTCTCTGGAGCGGTCTGATCCGACTCCGAATGCCCGCCTCGGCAGCACGCCGGAAGCCTTTCACCTCTGGTTCACGGAGCCGCTCGAAGCGCAGTTCAGCAGCGTGCATCTCGTGGATTCCAGTGGGACACGGGTGACGGCTGAATCCGTGGTTCTGAGCGCCGACGGTCGTCAGATGACGCTGCGCACTGGCCTGCTGCCGGATGGCGTGTACACGATCGTCTGGCGGGTCGTCTCGGCGGCCGACGGCCATCTGACCCAGGGCAGCTACCCCATCACCATTGGCGTGTCGACGATTTCACCTTTGGGAGCCACAACCCAATCGCTTACCCTCGACTCCTCCGTGCCGGTCGAAAGCGCCGCCCTCCGCTGGCTGAATCTGCTCGGCCTGGCGCTGCTGGCCGGCCTGCCCATCTTTGCCCTGAGCGCTCCATTCACACCGCAGGTGGAGCGCCGCTGCTGGACGGTCACCTGGGGCGGTTGGTTGCTCGCCGGTGTCACCGCCTTTCTCGTGCTGGCGGCGCAGACGGCCCTGATATCCGGTGGTTTGCTGCCGGATGCTCTGACGAGCATGGTCTTTGAAACCCGGTACGGTGCACTCTGGTTGGCGCGTCTGGTGCTGTGGACACTGTATGGGCTGGCGCTGCTCATTCTTTGGCGTCCTGGCGCGACCAGCCGCACGGCCCAGCAGCGGATTCAGATCGCCCTGATTCTGCTCGCCGCCGGAGTTCTGCTGACCCAGAGTCTGTACAGTCACGGCAGCGGCGCGGAGACGAACGCATCACTGTTCATCGCTGCCGACTGGCTGCACCTCCTGGCGATGTCGACCTGGGTGGGCGGGCTGGTGGGTCTGGCTGCCACGACCGCGCTGATGCGCGGCGAGCCGTTGCTGGCCGGCCAAATGGTCGGGCGCTTCTCCAATCTGGCGCGGATGGCGGTGCTGCTCCTCATCCTGAGCGGGATTCCCGGCGCGCTGCTGCACATCGGGTCATTCGAAGCGCTCACCACCACCGTCTATGGCGCGGCCCTGATCATCAAGCTGGTTCTGCTGGCGCCGCTGCTCGGCGTGGCCGCTGTCAACCTGTTGGTGACGCGCCGGCGGCTGCGCGAGGGCGAAGGCGTTTGGGTCGGACGTCTACGCGCCCTGGTCGGCGTCGAGGTCGCCCTGTTGCTGGTCATCCTGGCCGCTGCCGGCGTGATGACCGCCATCGCCCCCGCCCGCCAGGTCCTGGCAGAGCGTCTGGCCGCGCCGCCGCCACCGGATACCAGCATCTTCGAGATGGAAGTGGCGGGATCGGTCATGGTTCACATGCTGGTCTCGCCAGGGCTGGTGGGCGAAAATACCTTCACTGTCGAGCTGTACGACGATACGACGGGCGAGCCGATCGCCGATGCGATGCTGATCCGTCTGCGCCTGGAGCATGCGGTTGAGCCCCTGGGGGAGAGCGAACTGCGCCCGGTCCACGCGGAGGATGGGCGCTACACGGTGGTCGGGTCGAACCTGAGTATTCCGGGGGAGTGGCGCATCCGCGTGAGCATACAGCGCCCCGGTCAGTTCGACACCGTGGTCGATTTCACGCCTCTGATTCAGAGCGAGGCGCCAGTTCCTTAGTCCCCGCCTGGCGGCATGGGCACCATGGGCGCCGGGATGGTCGTCGTCCCGCCGCCGCTCCCGAACACCTGAACCAGCGCCTCGCACATCTCGTCGGAGATTCGCGCCGGACCGAACACCGCACTGGACGTCGGAGGACCGCTGTCGACCCAAAGGGTTCCACCGTCTGCCGTCTCCCTGGAGACGAACACGTACTGCTGCTCCTGTTTGCCGATCAGGTCGGCCAACCCGCTGAGAGCACCGGAGGTGCCAGAAAGCACGCTGGCGATGCCCTGCGCGCCGATGCCAAGCAGACTCGCGACGGCCAATACGGCGGTCTGAACGGCGGCTGACTGGGTGTCGTCCTCGTAATTCAACGTCAGACACCATTTCACCCATTGGCGGCGCACCTCGATCTGCGTTTGACGCACAGCGGTGATCGACACCCTGCAGACCGGCCTGAATTCGACGGTATAGTTGATCGTGATCACGCCCGGTTCGGTGGCGATGTTGAGGAGGATAAGCTGTGACTGACGACCTGCGGGCTCTCGAAACCGATCTTCCAGTCCAGATGGAGCGAATGGCATCATTCGAGAAGCGCCATAAACCCGGGAGCTACTGGCTTGCGATCCTCAAACGTCGGACACCGCAGGGCTGGGCATACGTGAACATCTTCGATGACCCGGCCACACGTGCCGGCGTTCAGGAGTTGATCGAATTCTGTACGTTCACCGATCGGCTGTGTCTGGCCTACTGGCAGGCGGACGATGACTGGCGTGAGTGGCTGCGAAAGACGGACAATCCGTTTCGAGCGATCCCTGTCAATGCGTTTGTCGAGAAGCAGCGCGCGCCCGCCGAGCAGACTCCCAGTCGGGAACCGCTGCGGGTTGCTCTGGCGGCCATCTCCATCGACAACTGGACCACTGTGCCCAGCGAAACGTTGATGCCGTCCGACGAGTTCGACATGGCCGGCATCCTCCTGAATGTCATCACGGCCTCCCGGCAGGCGGGTGGCATCACCGAGCAGCTTCTACAGATGGCGGCGCTTTCAAGCGATCGACCGTCGCGGGCGCATCCGCGGAGCATTTCCATGCGGGCGCTGATGGAAGATCATGCCAGGTATCGCTGAGAGGGCACCCGCCTCCTGACGGATGCCCCCAGCATTTCTCGATGGACTACGGAACTTGGAAAGCGATCGGCGGGATGGCTGCCACACAGCTCAGGTCGGGTTCAGCCGTCGGGTCGGAAATGAAGGCCGTTGCGATGCCGGCCGCGCAGGGTTCGCTGATCAGCACGCTGTGCCCGGTCGACGGTGCTGGATATCCCCCGGGAGAATATCGTGCGCAGTGTCCGCGCCGGCGCCATCAATCTGGACGTTTATGCTCCCGATCCCCATGCCTTGGTGTTTCGTCGCGGAGGCGTGCTGCTGAATGAAGAGCAGGCTGCGCAGTTCTCTCAGCGTATCATTGACCTGCTCACCGAACTGACGGCGGCATCCAAAGAAGCCTCTGACCGGTCGCGGCAGTATGAGATTGGTGTTGCATTCTATCCGGTGGTCGACCCGCCGAATAGTGACCAGGATGCAGGCGACTGATCGGACCGGCCGCAACCAGATCGCGGTACAATAGCCGCCATGGCAAAGATACGCGTCGTCGTCCCCAGAGAACACCGCCGTGTCACCCGTTGGATGCGCCTGCTCCGAGCGATCTGGCGCGACTCCCAGGCCCTCTGGCGCGAATTCCGCCGCCCTATCGTGATTTTCGCGATCACGGCGCTGGGCGGCGGTTGGCTGTATGGTGAACTCCTCGTGCTTGCCGGCTACGAACGGATGCCCTATCACGACATGCCCTATATCATGATCGCGTTGATGACGCTGGAACCGATTGGATCGCCACCGCCGGAGTGGTATCTGATCGTCTTCTGGTACGGGCTTCCGCTGATCGCTCTGTACGTCGTCGGTCGCGGCGCGGTGGACTTCGTGCGGTTGTTCTTCAACCGTGGAGAGAGGCGCAATGCCTGGGAGGAAGCGGTGGTTTCAACCTTCAGCAATCATGTGGTGGTCGTTGGCGCCGGACACGTCGGCATGCGCGTTGTTCGCGCGCTCCGCGAAATGGGCATCGACGTGGTCGTGGTCAACCTGGATCACAGTGTCGAGTTGGATGAGCTGCTCAAGGACGATTCAGCCCGGATGATCTTCGGCGACGCCCGTCAGCGCGAGACGCTGGAGCGCGCCCGGGTCCCCTATGCCGACGCGCTGATCGTCGCACCATCCGACGACTTCACCAATCTGGAGATCTGTGTCCGCGCCCGCGAACTCAACGACTCGATGCGCATTGTCGTCCGCATGTGGGACGATCAGCTCAGCAGCCATCTCAAAAAGTCGATCAACGCGGAAGTCCTGAGTGCGTCCGATCTGGCCGCTCCTGCCTTCGCGGGCATGGCCGTCGGCGCCGATATCTCGCCGATGTTCCAGATTCACGGTACGCACTACAGCCTGATTCGCCTGCAGGTCGAGCCGGGATCATTTATGTGCGGCATGACTATCGACCGCCTGCAGAGCGACAACGAGGTCGACGTGGTGCTGCTGGAGCGCGGCGAACAGGTAACGGTTCATCCTGAAGGCGAGATTCCGGTCCAGACAGGTGATTTCGTCACCATTTTCGCGCGCCAGAACAATGTGAACAGCATCATCATACAGAATCGGCGCCGCCTGGTTCGGAAGTCGCCCCCGTAAACGGCGAGATCTGGCCAATTCTGTTCAGCCAAGCAGGTGCGCCATGATCAGCCGGTCGAGCGCCTCGTAGTCACGCGCATCGCGGCACGCTTGCAGCGCTGCCCGGTCAAGCGTGCGCACTTTATGGACTAACCGCAGGAACGTCTCCAGACTGTTGGCCAGGTGCTGCTCGGCGGGGGGCTTCTGCGTGCGGACCGCCTTCACATCCATGCCGACCACGCCTTTATCGTAGTAGCGGGCCTCGTCCAGCACGAGTACCTGGTCGAACGCGCGCCGCAGGTTGACGGCCCCGAACGACCGGTCCTGGTCATACTTCAGACCATTCTGATCGTTGAGGTGGACGCTCCACAGTTTGTCGTACGCCAGCCCGAACGCCATTTCATCCGCAGGGTCCAGCCCGGCCAGGATCGCATGTGCCGATTCGACCAGCACGCCGACGCGGGTCGGATCGGTCGTTTTGTAGCCCAACGCCATGGCGTGGCCGATGGTTGGTACATACGCGAGATCCATCGGCTCGTTGGGCTTCGGTTCGATGGCGATGCGCACCGAGGGGTTGTGCACCAGCATGCGATTCACCGAATCGACCAGCAGGTCGACGGCGCGAACGGCGTCCTTCGCTTCGCGCATGTACGTGCCTTCCCGGGCCAGCCATAACACGATCAGATCGATCTCCAGGGCTGCGGCGATGTCCAGCGCTTTGAGGGAGCGGTCGTGCGCATACTGGCGGGCAACCGGATCGTTGGCGGTGTAGGCGCCATCGATGGTGTTCGGGTTTTCCCACAGGCGGGGGGCGACGAACTCACCGCGCAGTCCCATGCTGTCGAGCTTGCGCTTGAGGGCGATTGCCTCCCGTTCAATTTCGCTCGGGGACTTATCGTCCAGGTTGGGCACGGCATCGTCGTCGTGGAACTGGACGAAATCGTAGCCAAGCCGCTTATAGGTCTCGAGTTTTTTGTCGAAGGCGACCGCGGGCCGTACCGGGGGGCCGAACGGGTCTGCGCCCTCATGCAAATTCCAGGGTCCGAAAGAAAAATGATATCCGAGTTTGTCCATGATCCTTTATCCTGCTGCGAAAGACAATCTACCTGCCAGTATAACAACATCCTCGGCAATCGTCCCCTGGACTCATGAGGGTGAGAGAACCTCCCCCGCTCATGAGTCCGGTCTGAAACAGATGGGCTGTCTTCAGCGCACCTTAGGCTAACGCCGCCACGTCAGCCCGTTTAGTCGTCTCCGTCGTCGCCATCATCGTCGTCGCCATCATCGTCGCCGCCAACTTCGTCACCGCCATTATCGTCATCATCGTCGCCACCGGCGGGCTGGACGTTGGGCGGTTGTGTCGGCGGGATCGTCGTGGGCGGAAGGGGAGGCCTCGTGCTTGACGCGATCGGCGATGCAGTCGGCGACGAAGTGGCTGTGGACGTCGGCGTCTGTGTCGGCGTTGCGGAAGCTGTGGGTGTCGGCGAAGAGGTATGGGTTGGCGTAGCCGTCATCGTAGCCGTGGCCGTGATGAGTGGGCTGCGGTCGTCGTCGCCATCCTCATCGTCATCATCGACATCAAACGCGACGATCTGGCGATCAGGTGTGGTTTGCGCGCGGACCCATACGGGATCGCCAGGGCCGACGCCTTCGCTTCCGGGCGTTCCGCTGGGCACCTGTATGGCAATCGGGTCGCTGACCGTTGCAATGATCCAGGTCGTGCCCGCCTGGGCGGCGACAATACCTTCAAAGTCAACCTCTGCGGCGCGGCTGGATGCGAAAAGCTGCTTGATCTCGTCGATGCGGCGCGCTGCGAAAGTCTTGCGCGTTTCAAGGTCTCCGCCGCTGGCGCGAACATTTTCGGTGAACCGCTTGACGCCGTAGAGCGGGTCGCCAGGGAGGGCTGCTTCGGCAGCATACGCGCCAACCCCGAGCACCCCGGCCAGAACGACCGTGACCATGGCAACTCGCAGCGCGGTCGCGGCCAGCGTGTGCTGCAGGCGGCTGAACGGCAGCACTCTGGCGCTGCTCCGCGGCAGTTCCGCCGCTGCTGCGGCAATCCTCTCTTGCACGCGCTCCTGGGCCGCCTGCGCCTCCTGCGCTGGATACTCCATTCGCCGCACGATCAGACCTGCCTGCAATAGGGGCCGCAGTTCCTCTGCCATCTGGGGATACCGCTGCAGGCAGACCTCAAGCCACTCACCGTGATTCAGACGATCGATACAGTCGGTGAAAGCCTCATCAAACGAAGCCGCGGAATATGCCATGTTGCTAAGCCTCCATCACGCGTGCATCGGAGAGTTGGCTCCGCAGAGAGCGAACAGCGCGTGCTTGCAGTGATTTGATAGCGTCTATGCTCTTGCCCATAACATCGGCCGTCTCTTCCAGGCTCAACGCCTGTCCGAAACGCAGCACAATCACTTCCTGCTGCTCTGCCGAAAGCGCTCGCAGCGCTGAACGTGCGCGTTCGACCTCGAACTGCTGAATGAACTGCGGTTCTGGCTCATGTTCGTTCGGCGCAGGGATCCATTCCTGAAGGGCGATGGCGGTATTCATTCTGCTGCGCCCATAGTGCCGCGAAAGCTCATTTCGTGCGACCTGGAAAAGCCAGCCTCGCAGATGATCGCGCGGTGCGGTGCCGCCGCGCAGCGACTTGACGAACTTGAGGAAGACGTTGCCGGCGATGTCCTCGGACAGGCTGGGATCGTCCGTCCTCAGCCGGACATACTGGTAAATGGGTTGGAAGTATCGTTCGTAGATCTCCATCACTGCGCTCTGTTCCCCTCGACGCGCACGCGTCAGCAGGCTTGAATCATCGGTTACATCGGGAAGGACGAGAAAAATCATCGGGTTGTGCGCTCTTTCGTGTTGTCCGTGGTCTTAGGCTTGGGGCAGGCCCGCAGACGACTGCCCTTCGACTAGCGGCGCATGGTCGTGTTTCGGGTGCGTTCACCGTTGAGTTCTTTGATCTGAGTCATCCTTCCGAGGTTATTCTGGAATTCTGCGTAGAAGATGAGGGAAATCCGAAGGCACTACCAGAGCCTCCGGGTCTTGTTGCGAATGGTCAGGTCCGAGCGCCGATAGACGAGGAGCGGTTGGGCCGGAATGGTGCCCGGGCGACGAGTGGCGTGACGACGACTGACACAAATCCGTGGGTGTTGAACGCTCCATCATGTGCCCAGGTCCGGTGAGTCCGATCTTTGCCGACCCGCCGCCGAACAGCGGAAGCGCAGTGACACGCTTTCTATCGATGACGAAGCATACCTTGCCCATGTGATCGCCGTAGAAGAAGGCGACATAAAGCACACAGGCAGCGAGGAATGCGGACGCAATGCCACACCAGATCAGGCCGACTTCAAAGAACAGGATCGTCCAGGTGAGTTGAAACAGCACGAAGAACAGTTCCGCCAGCACATACGGCCAGTGAATTTTGACTGCGTAACGCTTCTTTGGCGGCGCGGATGGCCTGACGACCCCGCTCACAGAAGCGGCCTTCGGCGTGCGTTCGAACTCGCTGGAGAGCGAACCGAGCAATCCCTCCATGAAGGCGCTGAATTGATGGGGCAGCATCCCCGTGCTGATAATGACCTGTGGAACGACCCGACCAACACGTTTGAGGAATCGTGACGGGGTGAGGCGCTCCTGGTACGTGTGCTTGGTTTCAAGCGATGCGACCGTAGCGGAGATAGACAGCCAGACGATACTCGGAGTCAGATAGAGAAGCAGACCCACCCCCTCATCGAGGGCGCCGAACCAGAAGCCTCGATAGATGAGGAATGGCAGCATGAGAATCCAGAGCATCCAGACGGGCCACTGCCATGAGATACACATGTGATACACCAGATGCAGCCGCCTTGGCCACGCCGATGGATACTCGAACAGCAGGGTTCGCAGATGCATGCGCTGAAGCTGAACCCAGCCCTGGGTCCAGCGCTTCTGTTGTGCTTTGTAGGCGGTGTAGGTCGCGGGCAATTCGCTCGGCGCGATAATCTCTTTGACGAACTTCGTGCGGTAACCCGCAAACAGGTAGCGAAAGCTCAATTCACAGTCTTCTACAAGACTGGTCGCCTTCCACCCGCCAACAGCCTCGATTGCCGACGCGCGCCACACCCCGGCGGTGCCGGTGAAGTTCACGAATTTCCAGACGGCCGACCGCCAGGACATTTGCAGGGTGTGGTGATCATCGACCCACAACGATTGTGAAAAGGTCAGCGCCGATTCCGCGTGGTTGAGATGACCCCACTGCGCCTGGACGAGCGCCAGACCCGTATCGGGCGTGCCATCCTCCAGGTAGAAGTGGGGAATCGCGCGCAGCAGGAAATCGCTGGGGGGTACGAAATCAGCGTCAAAGATGACAAAAAACTCGCTGTCGCTTTGCCGCCGTCCTTCTTCAAGGGCGCCGGCCTTGTATCCCTTACGGTTGGTGCGGTGCAGGACGCGGCAGTCGATACCCGACGAACGCACCTCCGCACAAATCTGTTCAACCGGCTGGCGCGTGTCCTCGTCAGTCGAATCATCGAGAACCTGAATGGAAAAGCGATCCCTGGGCCAGCGTATACCTGCTGCTGCTTCGATCACTCGACGGGCAACCGCATGCTCGTTGAACATCGGCAGTTGAACGCAGACCGTAGGATACTCCGGCGGCATCGTCCCCGGCGTCTCCGGCGTCCGCCCCCGCCAGTAAAAGCCGATGCGTTCGAGGATGCCGACCACCTGCAACAGCAGAATCCCCAGGAAGGGCAGGTGAAGAAGAGTGGTCACAAGCACCCACCCGGAGGTGCCACTCTCACTTCTTCTATCATCAGGCACGGAGTCGATATAGAACGGCACGAGGCCGAGCACTACAACCAGCAGGCCAACACTCGCCAACCACCATTTAAACCGGGAAGTCAGTGGAAGTAGTCGCAGATTGGGCACTGGCTTCGTGAAGTCTGTCATTGTGCTAAATCTCCTTCAAGCTCGTGAGTGTGAGGATTCGGAAGTGACACCCAGTGAAAATCAGTTCGTACTCGATGCGGCCGTGTCGTATGGCGTGCTGTTGACCCCGACGATCTGCGGCGGACCGGCAGTTTTCAGGTTCCGACAGCTCCCCAAAATCTCCACCTGCACGGTCATTGGCTGTCCTGATGGGCCGCGAAGAAGACCGACCAGATAGACGGTACGCATTCGCCAATGTCCGAGGTGTCGGACTGCTCGGTGGAGTCGGCGAGAAGCTCATCCATGAGCAGACTCCACGGGTTCAGGCTGTCCCAGAGTCGGTCATCCTCTTGGACATCATCCGCTGGCACGACCTGCTTTGCCGGCTGACGAGATGGCTGAGGTTGCTGGCGCCATCTGAAAGCGCGCCCGGACCGGGGGGCGGTCGCATACCCGGCGTAGCTGTACAAACTCAGGCTCTGATTCATCCGCTATCCCTTTTGCGTCATTACAACTCATCCATTGCGTCGGGTTACCGGGATTGCGGTGTCGTCACTGAACGTCCGGTGTTGGCAATGAAGAGTCGGGAATCGCAAAAAAGTGTCGCGGATCTGGAAAAGAGGTCCTGTTTTCGCTGAATCGGGATGAGAAATGGCTCGAAGGGGGTGTCGTGTTGCGCATCACAGCACAAAACAGGCGCTGGACTATAATCAGGATCATTCGGAGTCTGCCTAACCTGCATGGAGCACCGTCGTGGATCTTTCGGGGATTTTCGGAAGTACCCAGAATTTCGTCTTGATCGCGACCGCCATCCCGGTCCTCATCATCGCCGCGATTATTGCCGGCGTGGCCGTGAGCCGTTCGCGCAAGGCGGCGGTTGCTGCCTCGAACTGGTCCATGACGACGGGGCAGGTGCTGGCCGCCGGCGCACAGCCGTATCGCACCCGCACCGGGACGGGCATGACGACGATGTACCGGCCCGTGGTGAGCTACGTCTACACGGTGAATGGGCGGCAGTATGCGTCCGACCGACTGAGCCTGGGGATGGGCGTTGGCTATGGATCGGCGGGCCTTGTCGAGCGGATGGTCAGCAAGTACACCCCTGGCTCGATGGTGCAGGTGTACTACAACCCGGAGAATCCTGCCGAGGCGACGCTGGAAACCCGTGCGCGCGGTTCTGGCCTGCTGTGGGTGATCGTGCTGATTCTGCTGGCGGTCCTGGCTGTCACGGTGGTCATGACCCTGAGCATGGGCAGCTTCATGTCCGGATTGATCGGTAACTTCTTCAACTAGCGCGAGCTCGCCGGAGCGGAAGTATGAAAGAAAACTCTCGAATCAAGCCGATTGAGCGTGCCACTCTGCGAACCTGGGACGAGTGGCTGGCATTCATGGAGAGCATCAAGGCCAGCGAACTCGAGCATCATCGCATTGCCACCAAAGTGCTGGAAGAGCTTGATGGGAAGATTGAGAGTCCCGCCTGGTGGGCTCAATCCGTAACGGTCGCCTATGAGCAGGATATCGGCCGCCGCATCCCCGGACAGCGCCCTGACGGAACCTTCCAGACCAGTGTGAGCAAGGCGACGAAGCTCAGCATGGGAGCGCTCATGGACAAATGGGTGGAATTTGCAGCCGGGGATCCGGATGTCCTTGAAATGATTGCCGGCGAAGTGCGGGTAAGCGGCACCGAGAGGCGTATCACCTGGCGAACCAAGGGGCAGAATGGCTCATCCATCAACGTCTTGAGTGAGCCGAAGGCGGATGGCCACGCATCGATCATCGTGCAGCACATCGGGCTGCAAACCGAAGACCTGAACAACGAGGCGAAGTCCATGTGGTCCTCAATCCTGGCCCGCTTCCTGGCAGAACTCTAGATCCAGGTATACGCAGGTGAGGCGCATGAAGCGGTCTCACAGCGCAGCGATGGTGTCCAGTGCTGCCAACCACGGGCATTGTCGATAAAATGAAGTCTGTCAACCACAGTAGGAAAACAGAATGGCCAAGTTCTTCGACGCGATCGGTGGCGATCATCGCAAGTTCATCGAAAAGCAGCATATGTTCTTCGTGGCCTCCGCGCCGCTCAGTGCCGAGGGTCACGTCAACCTCTCACCGAAGGGTCTGGACTGCCTTCGCATCCTGTCACCCAATCAGGTGGCTTATCTCGACTTGACCGGCAGCGGCAACGAGACCTCGGCGCATCTGGCCGAAAACGGCCGCATCACGTTCATGTTCTGCTCTTTTAGCGGTACGCCGATGATCATGCGGCTGTTCGGCGAGGGTCGGACGGTGCTGCCTGGCACGCCGGAATGGGAGACGTTCAGCCCGCATTTCACGCTGTGGACGGGTACACGGCAGATCATCGTGGCCGACATCGAGAAGGTGCAGACGTCATGCGGTTATGCCGTGCCCCTGTACGAGTTCAAGCACGAACGCGCCACCCTGGTCAAGAGCTGGGAAGCGAAGGGCGACGACGGCGTGGCCGCCTACCAGCAGAAAAACAACCTGTGCAGTCAGGACGGACTGCCTACGGCGCTCGGACTCCGCAAGCCAGAGGCTGAAGGCGAAGCGTAGGCGAGAAGCTCTGCAAATGGGGCATGAGTCTGCTCGCTCGTGCCCCCTCCCTCCGCGCCAGACCTGCAAGTTTTCCCCAGTGGTTTGCCTCTTGTGACCCTGCTCACCCAGTCAGAATTCGGACCGGTGGCCCATTCGGCATCCGGCCCTCAGCCTTACACTGGGCAGGACGAGTGAGAGGGAGCCTGTCATGAAACTGCACAAAGCTGGTTTTGAGCACGCTCGGGCCTTGATCCGCGAGGGCAAGGTCAAGACAGCGGAAACCGACTGGAGCGAGAAGCAGCCAGATACCGACAAGGACAATCGGTTTATCGAGAACCACGGGTTGGAAGCGTGGGGGCAGTGGCACATTGGCATCCGCACCGACGAGGATGAGGACAATAAAGGCCACTACGCCTTTCCTGTTGGCGACCTTACCCGGGTCCACCGCAGCGGCGTGATAGCCGCCAAGCAGCGCGCCGCCCAGAATGGTTACGACGACATCGCGAAAGCCGCCGATGAGCTGCTGGAATTGATTGACAAACGTCGCGATGACCAATAGCGGGACGCCGCGACCAGATCCTTGCATCTGTCCGAGTCACCTCCGACAAGACCTGAAAGGCACCGCCTCTCGAATGGCGCCCCGGGACTCGGCGGCGCAGGCAAGCTTCAGGAACTGCTGACTGAACCTCTGACAGGCGATACTGGTACTCACATCAGGCTGTAAATTGTAAGCCTTCGGATGATCGCGGGTCTGAACCTTCTGCCCCCAGGGAGATCACAGTTGCAGCGGCTTATTTCCCGTCTCGTCGTCATCAACGCGGTGATCTGCGCGATTTTCGGCATCCTGTTTGCTTTGCCGGTAAACAGACCTGAGATTGGGCTCATCATTGGGCTGCTGTTCGGAATCCTCAACGGCCTGCTCATCGAGTCTGTCTTCCGCCGCTGGAAGGGACGCTGGCTTTATCAGCGCCGGCTGTTGGTTCTCGTTCTGCTCGAAGTGGTACTTCTACTTTTTCTCATATTTCCTGCCTACATCGCTTATCTGAGTCTGCGTCCCTCGCGCGTGCCCGTGGCCGCGCTGCCGACAGATCTGTTGGATAGCGCCGAAGACGTCCTACTGCAAACGCAGGATGGCACTTCGCTTTCCGGATGGTATCTCCCTTCCACGAATGGGGCCGCTATCCTCGCGCTGCACGGCTTTGGCGGCAATCGCCTCGAGGTTCTGCCGCACGCGCGGCTCCTCAATCAGCAGGGCTATGGGGTTCTCCTCATGGATATGCGAGCGCATGGCGCGAGCGGGGGGGAGATCTTTGCCGATGGCTGGAATGCTGTTGGTGATGCCCACGTCATGGTCGATTATCTTCGCGCACGCCCTCAAGTGAACCGTATTGGCGCGCTGGGGTTGTCCTCTGGAGCCATTTCCATCATCCATGCGGGTGCGGCGATCGACTCCATCGAAGCCTTTGTGGCCGAAGGGACGGGCGTGGCCGCTGTCGAGGACCTGCTCGATCCGCTCATCCCGCATCCGGCGATTGCATGGCTGTTGGTGCCGGACTACTGGATGAGCTTTCGCTTCACTGCGCTGTACACCGGGCTGGCGCCCATGCCGCCGCTGCGAGAGCAGGTCGGCCACATTGCGCCCCGTCCGATCCTGCTCATTGCCGGCGCGGAGTCGATGTGGGAGCCGGAGCTTGCCGCCAAATATGCGCACAGCGCCGGCGCGTCGGCAGACGTGTGGGTGATCCCCAATGCCGGGCACATCGCCGGCATCTCCAGCGCCCCGGAGGAATATGCCGAGCGCGTGCTGGGCTTTTTTGGAGCAGCGCTGCTCACCCAATAGCCGACTTCATCGACGTCGGCGGTTGGCTGCGATCATGACGATGGCCAGCACCATCACCACCAGGCCGATCACCAGCCAGCGAGGGTCGCCGCTCATGAAGCTGCCCGGCAGAATGCCCACCCCGTGCTGCGACCAGATACCGCCGACGACGATCATCAGCCCGGCAAGTATGTTTATCGTGTTCTTCATCGTCTTCTCTTTCAGTGAGCGGAATCCCCGTCGCGAAAACACATCTTAGGGCGATGAGTCTGGACGGCCTGCATGAGGGTTTGCCATAATGGCAGATGAGCACTTGCGAATCATAAGGAGCGAGATCGAATGTCACCTGTACCCCGTGAACCGCGACGCACCCGCCCTGACATTCCCAAGGAATATGGCATCCCAGAAGACGAGCGCGACATGCTCGAATGGTTCTGGGTGAGCGAACAGCTCCGGCTCGCCCGGCATTACTGGCTGGTCACCCTGTACCCGGATGGACGGCCGCATACGGTGCCGTCATGGGGATCGTGGATAGACAACAAGCTGTACTTCAGCGGCGGCGACATGACTCGCCACGCCAAAAATCTGCTGACGAACCCGACACTGATCGCCCATCTCGAAAGCGGCGAGCACGCGGTGATCGTCTACGGCCGTGCCGAGCGCGCCAGCGATCTCCCGGCCGACCTGCTGAGCCGGATCGAGGCGGATTACACGGCGAAGTATGGCGCAGGGGAGGGGGCGCAGTTCGCGCTGGTGCCCGACAAGATCCTTGCCTGGACGAAGTACCCGGATACGCCCACCCGTTTCCTGTTCGACTGATCGTTCGTCTGGCAATCGCCTGAGCGCTGCTCTCAACCTGACGAATGGCCACTGCTCACCTGATGTTCATCACTATTTCAATGCGCATGAACATTACATGTGGTATTATATTCAGGATGCATCGTCGAAGAAGGAGGATGCCAATGAACTGGTATGAGATGAAGTTGATCAACGAAGCACACCTCGATGAGATTCACGAAGTCGCGGAACTGGAACGTCTCGCGGATTCGGCGCGCGGTGACAAGCGTCTGTCCCTGGGCCTGGAGGATGTCCTCTCGGCGCGAGCGCTCGTGAAGCGGATTACCGCGGAACCGGCTGCGAAGCGACCGGCGCCGCGTTTGACGTTCCAAGCTGCCCGCCGCTGATCGGATAGCGGTTGCGACGAGCGGCCTTCTTCGAGTAACTGTCTGACGGTTACCCGGAGAAGGCTTTTTTGTTGCGGCCGCCCCAGGCTGACGCTGTGCAAACCTTACAACTTGAAGTGTGCACTCATGCTATAATGAAAGCAGTGCATCAAATATCTTTGAAGGATGACGTCATGAGTTTGTATGTGATGCAATTTATGGTCAAAGCGCGCGTCGAACCGCTGTACGAGGCAGCGGAAACCTATCGTCTTGCCGAAGTTGCGCAGGGCAGAGGATTCGAGGCCGCAGGGATTGAGGATGTTCAGACGGAACTCGAACTGGAACATTGGGAACACCTGCACGAGCCGTCGAGACGCAGCGCGCCGCGTCTGGTCCTGAAGAACGCGCATCGCTGAAGGCGAACACGCTCCACAAGCGTGCTCGATGATTTCGACAGGGCACTGCTAACCTGCTAAACTGAATCCTGTGCGCTTCACAGGATGTTGACCACAGCAATGGCAGTGCCCGACTCTTCAGTTCCTCCGCCAGCGGCGAAATCGACGCTTCTCCTGCACCTTCTCGAAATTCTCCTGATTGGCCTCATCGCGATCTACGCGACCCGCTACTACGCCAATCCGGATCCCACCATCATTCAAACCGGCAATGAGATTGAGTGGCTGACGATCGACATCAACCACTTCATGACTCGGCTGAACGAAACTGGGCGTATTCCCTGGTGGCTCCCTTATATGGGGCAGGGCCAGACCTCGATCGACAGCCCGGTCGCCTCGTTCTTCAATCCCTTCAATACGGTTCCCGTTCTGATCTTTGGCCCGCAGCTCGGCGTGCGCTATATCGTCATCGTGCATGCCATCCTCGCCGGTATTGGCGGATGGGCGATTGGCAAAGTCATGGGGTTCAGCCTGCCGGCGCGCCTGCTTATTGGCGTCCTGATGCTCGCCAGGGGCAGCATGCCGAGCGTCGCAGGCGCCGGCTACTTCCAACTGGGTCTGACGCAGGCCTATCTGCCGTGGACGGTGGCGGCTGCTATCGCCGTGGCGCGCTACCGCCACAGTCGTGCCCCGGTGGTGCTGCTGGCGCTGACCACGGTTCTGCTCTACTTTGGCGGCGTGCTGTACTACTCGCTGCCTTCGGTGATTTTCACGGGTGCCCTGGCGCTCGCTTTTTCCCTACAGCGGGTGCGCCGCAGTCGCATCGGCGTTCGCCTCGATCTTGCGCTGATCCGGCGCTACGTTCTGGCACTGGTCATGGCCGGACTGCTGTCGGCGGTGACGACCCTTACGGTCGCGGCAAACTACAGTTTCATCGAAGGGCACCCCGACGAAGACCCTGCCGCCGTGTACGAACCCGTCACCAACATCGTCACGCAGTTGTTCACAGCCGAGCGTCTCTACCCGGATCTGACCTGGAGCGAGAATTACGATCTCTACACGGTTCCGCTCTGGCTGGTCATCGTGCTCTTCGTGGTTTTTCCGCCCTTTCTGCGTGACTTCTCCAGGCCCGCGCTCCCCGATCTGACGCGGCGCGTGCTCGTCGTCGCCTTGATTCTGGGGCTGTTCTTCCTGTTCTGGGGAAACGGCACCAACCCGATCATGCGCTGGGCGAATGCCAATTTGCCATGGATCGGCCAGTGGCGGGTGCTGTCGCGGCTCCTGACTGTCGTTTCGCTGTGGCTGGCGGTGATCGTCGCCGTGCGCTTCGACAGCCTGTGGCGAGCCATTATGCTGGACGCACAGGGCAGGCTTACCCGTACGCCATTTTTCGCGGTGATTGGCGCGGCCATCGTCGGCATGGGCGTGCTGTCCGTGCCGGACCCGCTTGAAAACTACTCGCGTGCCATTCAGGTCCGGCGGGATGGCGGGGTCATCGACGAGTGCGTGGCCTGGCTGGACGAACGCTATCCTGAGCCCATTCAGGCGGTCCATGTGCGCGACTCGTATGTGCTGACGCCGTTCGTCCGGGAGGGCGTGCGCTTCAGCCATCGCAACATGAGCTTCATCCCGTCGGGCATGCCGCCGACGATTTACCCCTTTGACCTGCGCAACCACTATTCACGTTTCTTCATCGGGTGGGAAGTGGAAGATCGCGCCTATTGGCGAGAACGCGGCTACCGTTTGGTGCAGGGCAGCCCGGAATTTCGACCTGGCGTCCCGTGCCTGATGGAATATCGCGATGCGCTGCCGTACGCCTTCGCCATGCCGGTGACGGCCGCCGTGACGCACGTTCCGCCCGAAGATCCGCTGCCCTCCGCCCAGACGCGCGGTCTGACGGCGAGCGACGTGATCGCCCTGCCACATGTGCAGCATCACAACGACGTGGTCCGCCTGACCGTGCAGCCGCTTCCTGACGAGGCCGTGGTCGTGGTGGTGAGCGAACTGGCCTGGCGCGGATGGCATGTCACGATCAATGGCGGACCGGCAAAGCTCGAATCCTTCGGCCAGCTTCTGGGGGTGGTCCTGTCCTCCGGCGATCAGCCGGCGCAGATCGAGTTCCGCTACGATCCCCCTCTGCTCAAGATCGGCGCGATCGTCACCCTGGCGACTGCCGCCGTCACGGCGCTCTATCTCCTTCGTGCCGAGCGGCTTATCCCGCGGCGTCGAACCCCGCCTTACTGGAAGACGCTGGGTGCAGCCACGCCGGCGATTCCTTTCATCGAAGTGGAGGATGATGGACCTGCCAGACCGCGCGCCTTCACAACTGGCAAGGCGGTCCGGCGGCGCAAGCGCCCAACAGTCTGATCTGCTGCGGATGGTCAGGCGTCGGCGAAACGGGTTTTCAGCATTGCCACCAGACCGCCGGCTTCGAGAATCGCCTGCACCTGAGCAGGCAGCGGCGGCAGCGCATAGACCTGACCCGCGGCGGTGAGGGTGCCGGCGGCCGTGTCGATGGCGATCGTGTCGCCCGTTCGTACCCGCTCGAGCAGTCCGCTCAGAACCACCGGGCGAATCCCCTGGTTGATGCAGTTGCGAAAATACAGCCCTCCGAACGATTCGGCGATGATGAAGCGGATGCCGCAGGTCTTGAGGGCCGTCACCGCCTGTTCTCGGCTGCTGCCCATACCCCAGTTGCGCCCCGCGACAATCACATCGCCCGGGCGGGCGTTGGCGGCAAACGTCGGATCGAGATCTTCCAGCGCGTGCGCGGCGATCTCCTTCGGGTCCCGCAGGGTGTAGGTGTACTTGCCTGGGAAAATCACGTCGGTGTTGACATTGTCGCCGTATACCCATGCTCGGTGGCTGCTGATGTGTTCACTCATGGTAGATACTCTCCTGGGTGGACGATCGCGCCGGCGACGGCGGCCGCTGCGACGACGTAGGGATTGGCGAGATAGATCGGCGCGTCGGAGGTGCCCATGCGGCCGTTGAAATTACGGCTCCCGGAGATGATGCTGGTTTCGCCGGGCGCTGGAATGCCCATGTGGTTGCCCATGCACGGCCCTCAGCCCGGCGTGTTGACCTACGCGCCCGCGGCGATCAGATCGGCCAGGACGCCGGTGGCCAGCGCCCTCTGCAGGACCTCGCTGCTGGCCGGCAGGACAATCAGGCGGGCGCGCAGCTTGCGCCCCCTGACGACCGCCGCCGCCGCCGCCAAGTCTTCATAGCGGCCGCCGGTGCAGGTGCCAATGAATGCCTGATCGATGCGAGTGCCGGCCGCGGCCTCCAGCGGGACAACGTTGTCCGGCGAGCCGGGCAGCGCGACCAGCGGCTGAAGCGTCGACAGATCGATAGCGTGTTCCTGATCGTAGACCGCGTTGGCGTCGGGGAAGAGCGGTATGTAGTCGCGCGTTCGCTTGGAGTCCAGGGCCGCGAAGACGACATCGTCCGGCGGCAGATAGGCGTTCATCGCGCCGAACTCGGCCATCATGTTGGGCAGCACCGGGCGATCGTCCAGCGAGAGCGAAGCCACTTCCTCACCAGCGAATTCGACGGAACGGTAAGCGCCGCCGGACACCGTCAGATCGCCGCACAGGCGCAGGGCGATGTCTTTAGCGGTGACGCCTGCGAGCAGGCGTCCGGTCAAAGTGACGCGCAAGGTCTCCGGCACGCGAATCCACAGCTCGCCGGTCGCCCACAGCGCCGCCATTTCGGTGCGGCCGACACCCATGCCGAACGCGCCCAGCCAGCCGAAGTGGGTGGTGTGACTGTCCGAACCGAAGATCGTCTCGCCCGGCAGAATGAGCGCTTCTTCGCTGATTACCTGGTGGCAGATGCCGCGCCCCACCTCGTAGAAGTGTCGGATGCTCTGTTCGCGCACCCATTGGCGGATTTCGGCATGGTTCTGGGCGTGCTGCGTGGTTGGCGCCGGCACGGCGTGGTCCAGGGTGATGGCGATGCGGTCAGGGTCGAACAGCCCTGGCGCGCCGGTCTCCTGAAAGATGCGGCGGATGGCCGCGGTATTGTCATGGCTGAAGACCAGATCGGGGCGGACGATCAGCACGTCGCCCGCGTGGGCGTCAGTTACCCCGGCCGCGCGGGCCAGGGCCTTTTCAGCAAATGTATAGCCTGTCACATTGGGCTTCCTTGTTGGCTAAACAGCGGCGCTTGCCGCGCGCAGTAGATCGTCCACCTCCACCAGGCTGAGCGGCTGCACGTCGGCGCGTGACTTGATGTCGCGGGTGATCGCTCGAATCGTGTCGTCGTGCAGTTCCAGACCCAGCGCCCGCGCCCGATCGCGCACGGCGTTCCAGCCGGTCAGCCGGTGGCCGATGGCCACCTCGCGGGTCACGCCGAAATCGTCCGGATTGATCACTTCGTAGGTGTTTGGATCGGCCAGCACCGCCTTGGCATGGATGCCGGCTTTGTGCACGAAGGCGCTCGCCCCGGTGATGTAGTTGCTGAACGGGATCTCGATGCGGCAGTGATGGGCGATGAGCTGGTCGAGCTGCGCGAGCAGCCTCAGGTTGTACTTGGTGACGTAGCTCCGCTTCAACGTGTACAGGCGCGCGATCAGACCGCCGAGTGGCGTGATGCCATTGCGCTCGCCGATGCCCAGGATGGTCGTGTCGATGTGTGTCGCGCCGGCTTCCAGGGCGGCGCAGGCGTTGGCCACGGCGCACCCACTGTCGTTGTGACCGTGAAACTCGATATCCAGCCCGGTTAGGCGGACGAGCTGCCCGACCAGCGCCCCGACCTGCGAGGGCAGGGCGATGCCCACGGTATCGGCCACGCCCAGTCGGTCGACCAGACCCGTGTCGGCGATGGCCAGGTAGACACGCAGCAGATCGGCCTCGCGGCTGCGGAAGCTGTCTTCGGTGCTGAAGCGCAGGATGACATTTGGCGCCTGTTGGCGAACGTAACTGAGGACGTCCAGCGCCATGTCGATGATCGCGCGGATATCCCGGCCGTGGCTGTGCTGCATCAACTGCGGCGAGGTGCCGATGACCAGATCGATGCCGTGCACGCCAGTCTCGATCGCTTCCAGCGCGTCCTGCCGGGTGCAGCGCACATGCGTCAGAATGCGGGCATTCAGTCCGGCCGCCACCACCGCGCGGATGTCGGCGGCGCTCTGCGGGGAGGCACAGGGGGAGGTCATCTCGATCATCTCGACGCCGAACTGGTCGAGCATCCCGGCGATCTCCAGCTTCTGGCTGGTGGTGAAGGTTGCCGTACTGAATTGTTCTCCCTCGCGCAGTGTCGATTCGATGATGCTGAACTGGTCAAAAGGCATGACGTCACTCCCTGGACAGCGAAAAAGCCATCCCTCGTCGGACGATGTCGATAGTGGGTCGTACAACGCGTTTAGAGTCGTTCCAGCGTATGGGTCAGAACTCGTACCGCGCGCAAATACTCGTCAAGGTCGATATGTTCTTCGGGGGTGTGGTCCAGGGCCGAATCGCCGGGTCCGTAGGCGGCAATCGGGCAGTTCCACAGGCGGCCGACGATGTTCATGTCGCTGGTGCCGGTCTTGTGGACGAAGGCCGGGGTGCCTCCCTCCTGACGGATGGCGCCTCGCAGGGCGCGCGTCAGGGCGGTGTCTTTATCCGCGACGATGGCGCGCTCCATGCCGAAGGTACGCTGGGTGACGTTGGCATCCTGGGGCTCCAGTTCTGCCGCGAAGACCTCTGGCTCGGTCCCGGGCGGCAGGCGGAAACCGACGATCATCTCGGCCCAACCGTAGATGCCGTCCATGCCGGTGTTGACCGCCTGAAGGGTCGCATCCAAACGCCCAAACACCTTGTCGCGTCCGGCATTGTGGCGATCCACCAGAGCGCGCACGCGCTCCCAGGCGGCGAAGGCATGCTCGGCCGGCGTGTCGATCTGTCCGGCGCTGTGCCCCAGGCCGCCGCGCCAGCGCCAGTCGATGAGCAGCCGGCCTTTGTAGCCCAGGGTGATGCGATCCCAGTTCGACGGCTCGCCGATCAGGCAGATGGCCGGTTGGTACTGCGTCGCGGCAAAGCGGGCGCCTTTGCTGGACGGCGCTTCCTCTTCTACGGCGCCGATGACGATCACGCGGGTGTCCGGCGGCAGAACCGCCCGCGCCGCCGCCGCCGCGAAGGTGCACAGCGATCCCTTGGCATCGACCGTGCCGCGACCATACAGCCTGCGCCCTTCAAGATGGACCGGCAGGGCGGCGCCGAAGGTGTCGATGTGGCCGAGCAGTACGATCTGCCGCGCCGTCGGATCGGTCGAGCCGAAGATGCCGACCGCATTCCCGGCCTCGTCGCTGAAGGCGTCCACCGCGCCATAGGCGATCATCCAGTTCACCAGATAGCCGACGGCTTCCGCTTCCTGCGTGGACGCGGAGGGGATCTCCACCAGATCGCGCAGCAGCGACTCGACCGACACATCATCCGCCTGCAAGGCCGGGACTTCAGCCTGTGCAGGGGAGGAGGATATGGGGGTTTCGTTCCCCTCAGACATTCAGCGCCTCCTCGATGGCATCGGCGATGCGCGCCAGCTCGTCCCAGGTGATGATCAGCGGCGGCAGCAGGCGCAGCACCGTCTTTCCGGCCGGGAGAGCCAGAACGCCCCGCTCTTGCAGGGCCTGCAAGACCGGCGTCACCCGGTCGCGCAGTTCCAGGCCGATCATCAGCCCGCGCCCGCGGATCTCGCGCACGCCGGGGAGGTTCCGCGATCGCAGGTCTTCGATCATCCGCGCGCCAAGCTCCGCCGACCGGGCCGGCAGATTCTCATCGCGGATGGCCGCCAGCGCTGCCACCGCCGCCGCGCTCGACAGCGGGTTGCCGCCGAAGGTGCTGCCGTGCGACCCGGAGGGCAGCGTTCCCAGCGCGCCCCGCCAGGCAACCAGGCCCATTGGCACGCCGCCGGCCAGCCCCTTGGCCAGGATCAGAACGTCCGGGGTAACGTCCGGCGCGACCTGATAGCCGAACCAGAAGCCGGTGCGGCCAAGGCCCGTCTGAATCTCGTCCATGACCAGCAGCGCTCCGCGCTCGTCGCACAGCCGGCGCAGCCCGCGCAGGTAGTCCGGATCGGCGGGGTGCACGCCGCCTTCGCCCTGCACCGGCTCGACCACCACGGCGGCCGTCCCGTCGCCGATGGCGGCTTCGGCCGACGCCAGGTCGTTATAGGTCACGTGCGTGACGCTGCCCAGCGCCCAACCGGCGAAGGGTTCGCGATAGTCCTTATTCCAGGTCAATCCGAGCGCGCCCAGCGTTCGGCCGTGGAAGCCTCGTTTGACCGCGACAACCTGATCGCGCCCGGTGAGCAGACGCGCCGCCTTCAGCGCACCCTCGGTCGCTTCCGCGCCGCTGTTGGCCAGGAAAATGCGGTCGAACCCTTCGGGCAGGATCGTCTCCAGCAGCGCGTAGAGTTCGGCGCGACGGTCGTTGTAGAAGATCTCCGGGCAGGTGATCAGCCGCGCCGCCTGCGCCGCCACCGCCTCGACCACCGCCGGGTGGCTGTGCCCGAGCAGGGCCACCCCCTGACCGCTGGTCGCGTCGAGATAGGCGTTGCCGGCATCATCCCAGACCGTGCAGCCGGCGCCGCGCACCAGTGTCAGCGGGCGTTTGCTGTACGCGCCGGAGGTATGGCGGTCTTCCAGAGCGCGGATCGCCTGTGCGGCATCGGTCGCAGCGGGGTGTGCCTGGCTCATCGGGTGAACTCCGTGCCATTGCCAGCCAGCGCCCGCGTGACCGGGTGGCTGGTTCGGCCGTCGGCGATCAGGACGCGCGTCACGCCACCTTCGAGCGCTTCCTGCGCCCCCAGAACTTTGCGTTTCATGCGGCCCTGTGCCCAATCGAGCGCCACTTCGATGTCGCGCCCGCCCACGCGCTCCACGAAGGAGGCCTCGTCGCCGAACTGCTGGTACAGGCCGCGCACGTTGCTCAGGATGATCAGGTCGCGCGCGCCCAGCGCCGCCGCGACGGCTGCCGCCGCGCGGTCGCCATCGACATTGAGCAGACCGTCGGCGCTATTGGCCAGCGGGGCGACCGCCGGGGTCAGGCCGTCGCGCAGGGCGGCCAGGATGGATTCAATACGCACGCCGGTGATCGTCCCGCTGTAGTCGTCGCGGATCAGCCGGACACGGCCGTCGACCACCGCGCGGATGGCCTCTTTGCGGCTGGCGGTCAGGGGCGTATGCTCCCCGGGGAAGCCGATGGCGTCGGCCCCGAATTCGCGCAGATGGTGCACCAGCTCGGCGTTGGCCGAGCCAGCGGCCTCGACGTACAGCGTGCGGGTTTCGGGGTCGGTATAGCGCGAGCTGTGGCCGTTGGGCGAGGTGATCGTCCGCACCGGCACGCCGCGCAGTTCGCACAGCCGGTTGAGCCGGTCGCTCACGCCGTGGACAACCACGACAGGCCGCTCGGCCGCGATATGGGCCAGGTCGGCTGCGCACGCCTGGAGGTCCACACCGGCGCCACCGCCGATCTTCACCACCAGCAGATCGGAGTCCGTCGTCGCAACCGGGCTGTCGAAGAGGAATTGATTCTGGTGGCTCATGGGTACACTCCAAGGAAGTTCAGACCGTCACACTCGTCAAAGTTCATCATCAGATTCAGGCACTGCACGGCGCTGCCCGCCGCGCCTTTGCCCAGGTTGTCCAGCGCGGCGACGACCACCATATGACGGGGGTCGTCGGCGTCCAGCTCGAAGCCGACATCGAAGAAGTTGGTGCCGGCCACGATGCGCGGCTCCGGCAGGCGGTGCAGACCGGTCTTGCTGGCGACCAGGCGCACGAACGGTTCGCCCTTGTAGGCGCCGCGGTACAGCCGCCACAGGTCTTTTTCCGCCACGTCGGCATTCAGCGTGACGTGCGCCAAGACGTGCACGCCGCGTACCATCTCGATGGCGGTGATCGCCATCTGCGTCCGCACGCCAGCGCCCAGGACCATGGCGACTTCGGCGCTGTGGCGGTGGCCAGTGGCTTTGTAGGTGCGCACTGCGCCGCTGCGGATCGGGTGGTGCGACCCGGCGCTGACGGCCGCGCCCGCCTCGCTCGACCCGACGCTGAGCGCGCAGGCGGCGTACTCGATCAGCCCGGCGCGCGCCAGTGGCAGCAGCGCCAGGTTGACGGCCGTCGCGTTGCAGCCGACGCCGCTGGCGTAGTGGGCGCTCCGCAGCGCCTCGCGATTGACTTCCGGCAGGCCGTAAACGAAGCGCTCCAGCCACTGCGCGGCCGGGTGGGCTTCGCCGTACCAGCGGGCGTAGACATCCTGATCGCGCAGGCGGAAGTCGGCGCTCAGGTCGACGATCAGCGGGGCAAGACCGGCGAAGCGCTCGATCTGACGGGAGGCCTCGCCGTGGGGCAGGCACAGGAACAGGGCATCGCAGGCCTGAAGGCCATCGGGATGCACAAACTGGAGGTCGACGCCGCCGCGCAGGTGCGGGTGGACGGCGTGGACATGCTGGCCCGCATACTCGCGGCTGGTGATCTGGGTCACCTGGACGCGCGAGTGGCTGTGCAGCAGGCGGAGCAGTTCCCCGCCGGTGTAGCCGCTGCCGCCGACAATGCCGACGCGAAGGCGTTCGCCGCTGGTCGTCATGCCCGGGCTCCTGTGCGCTCACGGGCCATCGACAGGGCGTAGGCGGCCACTTCGGCGGCAATGTCGACGCCGGTGGGGGCGCTGCTGTTGCGGAATTCCATGGTGTGGTTGATCTCGTTGATCACCAGCCCATCCGGCGACTCGAACACGTCCATGGCCAGCACGCCGCCGCCAACCGCCGCCGCCGCGCGCCCGCACAGGTCGGCCAGGTCCGGGGTGACCGGGCAGTTCGACGCCTGGCCGCCGCGGGCGGTGTTGGTAATCCAGTGGGCGGAGGTGCGATAGATCGCGCAAATCGTGCGGCCGCCGATGACAAAGGCGCGGATATCCCGGTTGCCTTTTTCGACATAGGCCTGCGCATAGACGGTATGGTGCTGGTAGTCGCCGAGGGTGAATTTGTGTTCCAGGATGGACTCTGCCGCCGAGGCGTCATCGACGCGGGCGAGCAGGCGTCCCCACGAGCCGGTGACCGGTTTGAGGACCGCCGGGTAGCCGATGTCACCGATCGCCTGGAGTGCCGACTCTTCGGTGAAGGCGACGCGCGTCGCCGGTTGGGGCACTCCGGCCTGGGCCAGCGCCAGGGTGGTCAGCAGCTTGTCGCCGCAGATCCGCGCCGTGTCGTAGCTGTTGATCGTCGGGATGCCCCAGGCGTTGAGGATGGCCAGGGCATAGGTCCCGCGCGACGTGCTGACGGCGCGTTCGAGCACCAGGTCGTAGGCGCTCCAAGCGACGCCGGAAGGGGCGAGTTGATCCGCGCTGGCGGTCAGGTCGATATTGATATCGCGGTCGAGGATCACATCCGGCGTAACGCCCTGGCGCTCAAACGCGGCAATCAGCAGCTTCTCTTCCGGGCGGATGGTGGTGACAAGAATGCCGAGACGCACAGTTATTCGCCCCAGTCTTCTTCAACTTCCGGCGCGCGTTCCAGCGACACCGGGTTGAGGCTGACAATCTCCAGCTCTGCGCCGCAGTCAGGGCAGGCGATGAGCTCATTTTGCACGGCGTCGCCAGGGATGCGGACGTCGGCTTCGCATTCGGGGCAGAGGGCTGTGGTCATGGTCGGGTCTCCTGGTCAAGAAACAAAAAAACCGCCCCATCCGGGGCGGTTCATTGGCTGCGCGTGTCGCGCTGTCATCAGAACGCAAAAAGCCCGGACGCTTAGGTCGGGTAAGGCTTCTTGCTCTTCTTGACGAACAGGGCGCAAATCATGTTGGACATCTCTTGGGATATGCACGAACGGAAAAAGAATAACGGGGGTGAGGATATTTCGCAACCGGATAGATCGCATGAAGTTCGTCGTGCAGAATGCACAGGCAGAACATAAGCATCACAAATGCACCGAGTCATGCGCACGACGCACGACCACTCGGGCGATTCCACTTCGAATGGCTTTCGAGTATTCTGGACTCGTCAGGGCATAAGTGAGGCGGTATGGACACAATCGCATTGTTTGTCGAACGCGATCCCGAAGAAGCGGAGGCGGCTTCTGTCTATGTCGACGGCCATCTCGACGGAAAGCCGTATCGCTTTCTGCTCGATACCGGCGCCGCGCGGAGCAGCGTGGTGTTTGACGAATACACCGCGACATTGAGAAGCGCCGGGAAGAACAGCTCATCGACCGTGTTTTCGGTCAGCGAAGACGATCTGGTGACGGTGGGTCGCCTGGACATCGGTCCAATCGTCAGACAAGACTTGATTCTGACGCGACAGACGGAGGGACCAGGACGACAGAGCCTGATCGGCATGGATGTGCTGCGCGATTTCTGCTGCCACTTCCTGTTTGACGACGGCCAGCTACTGGTCGATGAAACCTGCCCACCTGACTTCCTTCGCCCGACGCATCCGCTGCTCGTCGATGCAAAGTACCATCCCTATATCGAGGTTCGCCTTGGCACTGCCTCGGCCAGCTCGGTGTGGGATACGGGTGCAAGCCTGACGGTGGTCAATACCGACTTCATCGGCCGGCATCCCGACTACTTTGCGCCTGTGGGCACTTCCAAAGGGATGGACGCGACAGGACAGGAAGTCGAGACCCCAATGTTCGTCATGTCCTCGGCCCACATAGGCGGCTACCTGTTTCCACCGCATCGCGTCGCGGCGGTTGACCTCTCAGGCGTGAATGCCACCCTGGAGATGCCGATGGATGCCATCCTGGGATACAGCACTTTCGGGCGGGCGGATTGGTTGTTCGATTTTCCGGGAAAGCGCTGGATGATTTCAAGGTGGTGAGTGAGATGGACTGAGGCCTGGAGTGGCGAAGCAACCGCTCCAGCAACTGCTCCTGGAGACATAGAGTTGGGCGGTGATAATCTGCGGACTGTAAGTCATGCAAAACAGATCATCACCGCCCATCACTTCATCGAGGCGTTCGCCTCACTTTATGGAATACCGAAAACAAACACGCAGGATTGAGTTCGGCGGACGCGAAAAATCGCATCCCTACATTACATGCCATGTTGAGCGTAGGGACGGCATTCTTGCCGTCCGCCGAAATCATACGAACCGGAACTCGTTTGTCCGTTAGCTCTTCTTCTTCACCGGGAAGCGCGTCAGCACGGTCGCCGGCTCGGCGTTGGGCGTGCGGCCGGCCGCGCGGGCACGGGCTGCGCCGCATAACACGGCGATCGGTGTCTCCGGCTCCAGATAGTCATCCTTCAGCAGCGCCTGCCCCGACTGATAGCCCTCGCTGTCGATGCTGCACGATGTCACCAGGCCGATCTCCGCGCCGTCGCGGGTCGTGACCGGGTCGCCGGGATGCGGCGGGCGCGCGCCTTTGGTGTCCAACCGGAAGCGGACGAGTTCGCGATCGCGTGCGGCTTCGCGCGCGGCGTAAGCGGCCTTGCCGACAAAGAACGGCTTCCACAGCTTGACGTAGGTGCCAAATCCGGCTTCGCTGGGGATCAGCCCCTGTCGCCGCCCAGCTCGTGCCCGTACAGGGGCAGACCAGCCTCGGTGCGCAGGCTGTCACGCGCTGCCAGTCCTGTTGGCACCGCGCCCAGCTCGATCAGTTTGCTGAACAACTCGGCCGACCGATCAGGGTGCACGAAGATCTCGTAGGCGGTGCGCTCGCCGGTGTAGCCCGTGCGCGAGACGATCAGGTCGAAGCCGCCGACCGTCGCCCGCGTCACGCCGGCCCAGGCCAGCCCGCCGACGCGCTTCAGGTCGGCATCGCTGCCGCCGAGCGACTGCAAAATCGCCTTGCTCTGCGGACCTTGCAGGGCGATATCCACGCGCTGGTCTGCCCCGTGAGCCGGATCGCGCAGGTCACGCAGCGTGAGCGCACCGGCCTGACCGAAGGCGGCGCGCGGCTGCGTCATGCTGAGCGCCACTTCATTGCGCAGGGCGGCGTTGAGCCATGCCCAGTTCTTATCGTTGTTCGAGGCGTTGACCACCACCAGATAGTGATTTTCCGCCAGGTGGTAGATCATCAGGTCGTCCAGCGGCACGCCGTTCACATCGAGCAGGTAGGTGTAGTGCGATTGGCCGACGGCCAGCGCGGCCACATCGTTGGTGGTCATCGTGTCGAGGAAGGCCGCTGCCGCCGGGCCGCTCACGTCGAACACGCCCATGTGCGACACATCGAAGATGCCGGCCTTGGTGCGCACCGCCAGATGCTCATTGGTCACCGAGTCGTACCACAGCGGCATTTCGTAGCCGGCAAAGGGCGCCATCTTCGCGCCGAACTGCTTGTGCAGGCTGTGAATGGGTGTGGTCTTGAGCGTCTCGGACTCAACTTCTTGCCACTTGAACATCGGACGGGCAGTGGCAGGCGGGGCGGTCGTGTTGTCGGCACTCATGCCGACGGTGTAGGGCTTGGTCGCAAAAGCGGCGTCGGGGTCGAAATTTGCGAAGCGCGCCGGGTCGGCCAGGGTGTGGACGGTCACGGCGACCGGGCCGGGCAGCTTGGCATAGGGATCGCTCGGATCAAAGAGCGCAAAGCCGTCGCTGAGCGCGCGCAGCCAGTCGGCGGTGCGGCCGGCGTTGGCCTGTAAGTGCAGCCACCACTCTCCGTTGAGCAGATGGACGAAGCCCTGCGCCAGCCGTTCGCCGTCCTGGTCGAGGACGTAGGTCGACCGCTGCTCGCCCTCCGCCAGCGTAGACACGTCGGCAGTCAGCGCCGCCTGAAGGAACAGCCGCTCCGTGCCGGGCTCGACGGCGCGGATGCGCAGCGACCGCCCTTCACTGGTCTGCTCGTCGATGTAGGTCACATGTGGGTAGGCCGTGGCGCCGGCCTCTGTGTCGATACCAACCGATGCCGCCAGATCGCGCACCGCCAGGCGAGTCTTCTCCAGCACCTCGTAATCGACCTTGGCGCGGGGTTCGGGGCGCTTCTTGCCAGCGTAACTGAAGGGCACACAGGCCTGGAGCACATCGGCGATCAGGTTGGCCAGACGATCGATCTCGTCGAAGCCAAAACCGCGCTGGGTGATCCACGGCGTGCCCAGGCGGATGCCGCTGGCGCGCAGGGCTGATGGATCGCCAGGGATGGTGTTGCGGTTGAGGACGATGCCGGCCAAATCAAGAATGCGCGCCGCCATGTCGCCGCTGAGTGGGGTGCCATCCGGCCCGACGATATTCTTGCAGTCGACCAGCAGCATGTGCGTGTCGGTGCCGCCATAGGCCACGCGCAGATCACGCGCGGACAGCGACTCCGCCAGACGTTTGGCGTTGGCGATCGTCTGGTGCTGGAGCGCCTTGAACTTGTCGGTCGTGGCGATCTTCAGCGCCGTCGCCAGCGCGGCGATCTGGTTGACGTGCGGGCCACCCTGTTCGCCAGGAAAAACCCCGCGATCGACTTTGGAGGCGATATCTGCCCGGTGGGTGATGATGACCGCGCCGCGCGGGCCGTTGAGCGTCTTGTGCGTGGTGAAGCTGACGACGTCGGCGATGCCCACAGGAGAGGGGTAAGCGCCTGCCGCGATGAGCCCGGCGACGTGCGAGACGTCGGCCATAAGCAGTGCGCCGGAGGCGTCGCAGATTGCCCGGAACTTGGCCCAGTCTGGCGCCCAGGGGTAGCTGGTGTAACCGGCGATGATGATCTTGGGGCGAATCTCCATCGCCTGTTCCATGATCACCTCGTAGTCGAGCAGTTCGGTGTGCGGATCGACAGTGTAGCCAACCGCCTTGTACTGTTTGCCGCTGCGCGCTACCGGACTGCCGTGGGTCAGGTGGCCGCCGACCAGCAGGTCCATGCCCATAAAGGTGTCACCGACATTCATCAGCCCGGTGAAGATGGCGCTGTTGGCCGGCGCTCCGCTCAGAGGCTGCACGTTGACGTAGAGTTTATCGGCCGGATACTGCGGTGTGGCGAAGACCTCGGCCGCCCGCCGCCGCGCCAGCGCTTCAATGATGTCGGCGTATTCTGTGCCTTTGTAGTAACGCTTGTCGGCCTTGCGGCGGTACTCCGGCAGGCGCAGATCGTAGTCGAGGATTTCCTCCTGGGACATGCTGCGCGTTTCGTCCAGAGGGTAGCCTTCGGCGTACAGATTGTGAAAAGGCGACATCAGCGCCTCGCGTACCGCGTAGGGTACGGTGCTTTCAGAAGGGATCAGGATCAGATACCGTTCCTGACGGGCTGTCTCCTGACGAATCAGCTCGGCGACATCGGGATCGACATCGGCAAGCGGACCCCGCACCAGGTAATCCTGCTGTTGGGACATGAAGAGTTCCTTATCCGAATTTATGCCAAACAGATTGATTTTATCGCAGGGTAGAGCTTGACGCGACCATCCATGGTGTCCAATGAGGCGTCAGATGTCTACCGCCGGTGAGTAGCCGCGCGTTCACTGGCTTTTCGTTGACGCCGGCAGACAGACGATGAACGTGGTGCCGACCCCAACGACGCTCTTGAATTCGATGGTGCCGCTGTGCATTTCGATGACCTCTTTGACTAGCGACAGGCCCAGCCCGGTGCCTGGGATGTTGCCGACGTTCTCGCCGCGATGAAACGGCTCGAAAAGGTGTTTTTGGTCGCTCTCGGGAATGCCGATGCCACAATCCTTCACGGTCAGCTTGACACCCCGCCCATCGTGATCCAGAGTGACGTTCACCGGCGCACTGCCATCTGAATACTGAATGGCGTTGGCGACGAGGTTGAGGACGGCGATGCGCATCAGGCCGGAATCCACCAGCACTGTGATCGGAGGATCGGCGCAGACAAAGTCGACCGCACTCTGGCCGGGTGCCGGGGCGATTTCGTTCAGCCAGGCCCGACAGGCCGCATCGAGATCGATCGACTCAGGCTGGAAGCCTGCACGGCGCGCGCCGATGCGTGATAGTTCGAGCATATTGTTCATGATGCTCGTCAGGTAGTTGACCTGCCGGACGATCTTGTGCAGGTGCTCGTCCATCTGACTGTCGTTCATGCGCTGCCGGTAGGCCGTGAGCATCTCGGCCGAACTCAGGATGACTGCTAGCGGTGTTCGAAATTCGTGCGACGCCATCGAGACGAAGCGCGACTTCAGATTGTTCAGCTCCCGCTCTCTTTCCAGGGAGGTACGTAGAGTCGTCTCGGCGAGTTTTCGCTCGGTGATGTCGCGCGCCGAAATGATCATCTCTTCGATGGCGCCTGTGTCTGGCGAACGCAATGCCCGACCCACCAGCTCCAGCCATACGTAATGCCCTGCGCGGTGCTCAAAGCGAATCGCCGCTTCGAGCGGCTGGGCCAGGTTGTTTCTGAAGGCAGTGAGCCAGTCCTTAAGCACGGCACGGTCGTCCGGGTGGAAGCGGTCGTAGCTGACAGTCAGCGCGAACGATTCCGGTGTTTCTCCAAGGATCGCCTGGCAAGACGGGGAGACATAGGTGATTCCGGTTTTCGAGATGCGCACGACGAGATCGCTGATGTTTTCCGCAAGCACGCGGTATGCGGTCTCAGAGCGGAGCAGTGCAGTCTGCATGCGTTTCTGGGCCAGCAGCGTGCCAATGGTTCGGCTGTAGAGCGCTACAGTTTCGAGCAGGGGACCGGTGGCTTCGTGACCCTCTTTGCCGCTGGTGACCACAAGCCATCCCAGCCGTTCTGTCCCATTCAGCAAGACCCCTGCGGCATACCAGGCGACGTCGCTCTCCTGAAAGCCGACGTGCGTCGTGATCTCGGAGGAGAAGCTGAATCGTTCGGCGCTCTGGAAGGCCTGGTCCAGAATGCTGTACTTCGGAATGCGGAAAGCTACGCTGCGCTTCGAAACCAGTCTGCCATCGTCCGTCGTGCCATAGGTTCCGAGGGCGTGATCGGTCTCCGGGTCATACAGGTACAGCGCCGCTCGCTCAAATCCCAGCCGCTCAATCCCAAGTTCGACGGCGCGCAGAAAGAAGTCGTCGAGGTCCTCGACAGAGGTGAGTAGAATGCTGATCTCGTGCAGGGCTTTAAGGTTGTCGTGGAACTGCTTCTCGTCGCGCGCTTTGCTATCCAGGATGCGCGCGGCGTCCATCTGCTCGGCCGTGCGCTCGACCACTTTGCGTTCCAGATCCGTCAGCAGATCGGAGTGGTCCAGGGCCAGGGCAGCGCAGCGCGCGATGTTTTCCAGTAAATCAACATCGTCTTCGCTGAAATGGTCGACGTCGGCGCTGTCGAGCATGAGCACGCCAAGGACCTGTTCGCGCGACTGGATCGGCAGACCTAAACTTGAGCGAACCCAGGCCGTGTCCGGCGTGATCATCCAGGAAGAGCAAAGCGCTGTGTCAGGTATGACGTAGGGGGTTTTCTGAACGCGGGCATGCTGGAGGCCGAAAAACTCGGCGGGCATATTCGATGTCCAGGTGAACTCCTCGCGATTGCGTGGAAAACCTCGAATGAATGCAGCGCGGGCGCTATCCTCTTCAAAGAGAGCAATGACCGCACTGTCAGCATCCGTAATGCGGAGTGCCGCATCCAGGATCTGCTCCATGATTTGTCTGATATCGACCGAGGCGGTCAGTTCAATCAGCAGACCGCGTACAGCATCCGCTGCACGCTGCTGTCGGGTGGTCAGGTGGACACGCAGGGTACGATTTCCTCTGCTATTCAGCCTCTTGGCTGCTCTGGACGAGATGAAGCCATCCAATGCGTTGTCGCTCCCTGAAGTTCGTTGTGGGGGCAATTCACAGCTTAATTATGAGGCAGTTTTAGCGAATAAAGTATTAAGGATCTTCATGGTTTCCATATTCAAACTTCCGCCCAGAGCTCCCTCATCTCGGCGCTGGACTGCAATAGTTCGTCCAGCCGGCCGATGGCCTCGATCTTCCCATCCTTCAGCACGACGATCTGATCGGCGCGTCGCAGGGCGGCAGGGCGGTGAGACACCGCCAGGCAGGTCACGCCCTTCTGCGCTGCAAGACGTTCCCACAGCGCGTTTTCGGTGGCGACGTCGAGGGCGCTGGAGAGGTCGTCGAAGACCAGCAGCTCCGGCTGGCGGACGAACATGCGCGCCGCTGCTGTCCGTTGAACCTGACCCCCAGAAAGCCGCACGCCGCGTGCGCCTAGCTGTGTCTCAAGTCCATCGGCAAGATCGGCGACGGTCGCTTCCATGACCGCCGCGTGCAGCGCGCGGTTCAGGGCGCCGTCGTCATCGTCGCGGTCGAGAAGAATATTATCCCGCAGAGTTTCGCTGAACAGGCGGGGAACCTGCGGTGTATAGGCGGCGTGCGGCGGTACGAGGAAATCGGCCGGCGTGTCGATTGGCCGTCCGCGCCAATGAAATAGACCGGACCGATAGGGCAGCAGCCCCAGCAGAGCGCGCAGAAGTGTCGTCTTGCCCGCGCCCACCCGGCCGGTGATCACCGTGAAGCTCCCCTGCGGCAGTACCAGAGCAATATCCTGCACCCCGGCCGCAGTCCCCGGATACGTGAAGTTGAGCCTTTCGACAGCCAGCAGCGGCGCGTCCGCATCCTGATCTAGCAGTGGCATGATCGGTCTTTGCGCTTCGTCAGCCACAGCCGTGATCGGCTGGAAAATAGTTTGAGCGGGTTCGTCAGGCGTCAGCGCCTCCATACGTTCGATGGCTACGCCCACGCCACGGTATCCGGTGATCATGCCGCTGACGTAGCCGACCACGAAGCTGAGCTGATCGAGGTAGTAGACGAAGAGGGCGAAATCGCCGACGCTGAATTCGCCACTGCGGATTATCTGCCCGCTGATCAAGAGGATCAGTCCGGTGGACAGGCTGATCGAGTTGTACGTGATGGAATTCAGGATCTCGCTGAAGACCTTGTCGCGGATGGCCGCGCGGGCGCGGTCTTTGTTCAGGCTGCCGAACCTGCCGACCACGCCGTCGACGGCGCCCGCCACCTGGATGGCTTGAGTTACGCCGAACATCTCGCCGAGGAAGCTGGCGATCCTGCCCACCTGTCGACGGGTTTCGCGCCGATTTTCCTGCACCTGCGTGGAGGCGATGGCGGCCACGATGGCGATCAGCAGAAAGGGGAGGAGCCCAATCAAGGCAACGGGTGCATTGATCGCCAGCATGGAGACGACTGCGACGGCCGCGAACACGACCTGACTGAGAATCCACTTGGCGCTGATCAGATAGTTGGACGGTTCCTGGGCGTCGCCCTGGAGCCGGCTGACGGCTTCGCCGGGCGATCCTGCGTAGGCCTGCGCGCCGGGCTGCCGGAAAATGCGTGCGAAAAGACTGTTGCGGACGTAAAGCTGCCCGGCGATGCCCATCCACGCCCCTGTCAGGGCGCCTCCGTAGCCGGCCAGGTTGCGGGCAATGCGTGCGACGAACAGCAGGGCGACGATGCTCCACACGTTCAGCCCGGCCTGTGTACTGCCGCTGATCCAATCGAAGAGGGCGCGGATCAACAGCGCCTGCGCCTGTATCAGGAGCATGAAGGCGATATCCAGGCTGAAGCTGAGCGCCGTGAGGGGGACGTTGCGACGGATCAGAATCGCAAGGGCCTTCCATCCGGGGGTGACGTTACGCGGCGGTGAGGAGGTGGTCGTCATGTCAGTACATTCTCGCCAAGGCGCAGCATCTGCGCGAATCCCGACTGCGGATCGGCGGCCAGCGCGGCCCGCCGACCAAACTCGACGACCCGGCCGTTTTCCATCACCAGGATGTGGTCAACGCGCTCCAGGGTGACCAACCGGTGGGCGATCAGGAGTCCGGTGCGGCCATGCAGCAGCCGCTCAACGGCCCGCTCAATGCGTGCCTCCGTGATTGGGTCGAGGCGTGACGAGGCTTCATCCAGGATCACCACGTCAGGCTGCCGGAGCATGGCGCGGGCAAAGGCCAGGAGCTGTGCCTGTCCGGCCGACAGCCCCTGACTGCCGCTGCCAATGCGCGTGTCGAGACCTGCGGGCAGTTCTCGCAGCCACAATTCCAACTCCAGGCTGTGCAGCGCCTGAACGATTTGCTCGTCCTGGATAGTGGTGTCAAAGAAGGTCAGATTCTCGCGGACGGTGCCTTCGAACAACTGCACATCCTGCGTGACCATCGTCACGCGCCGCCGTAGTGCGTCGAGATCGGCGGCGGGCAGGGGGACGCCTCCGAGCGTGACCTGACCATGCGCGGGGTCGTACAGGCGGAACAGCAGGCGGGCCAATGTCGACTTGCCGCTGCCGGTTCTACCCACCACGCCGAGCGTTTCGCCGGCCGGCAGATGGAAGGAAATCCCGTGCAGCACGGGCTGGTCAGCCTGGTAGCCAAAGACGACCTGATCAAAGGTCACCGCCAGGGCGCCGCGCGGCAGCGGCTGAGCCTGACCATCCTCCAGACGGGTAAGGGCGCTCCGCCTTTCGAGCAGGTCGATGACGCGTTCAACGCTGGCGCCGATCGTTTGCAGCCGCTCCACCTGATAGGACAGGTCGGTGAGCGGCTTGTTGAGCAGAATGATGTAATTCATCAGCAGATAGACGCCGCCAAGCGTCAGGGCGCCGCGTTCATGGAGGAGCGCGCCGCTGATGAAGGCCACTGCGAAGCCGGTGGTGAGAATCAGACCGCTCGTCGACTGAAAGAGGCTGTTGAAAAGCACGCTGCGCGACCAGCGCCGCCGCATCTCCTGATGCAGTGCGGCCAACCGGTCAAATACATGACGGGTGGCGCCATTGGCGCGCAGATCTTCGACGGCGGCCAGGCGCTCCTCGTTGAAGCCGGAGAGCTGCGCGTAGACCTCGCGGAGCTGCTTGGCTGGTTCAACGCCGATGCCGCGCATCCGGTACAGGATGGCGAGGGCGGCGGCGGCGAAGATCAGATAGGCCAACCCGGCGCGGGTGTCCTCCAGGAAGATAGCGACCAGGATAACCGTCGCCAACAGCATGCTGCCGATGATGCGAATGAAGAACTGCGAGAAGAATTCAGTCAGCGCGGAAATATCGCCGTCCACTCGTTCGATCAGCTTGCCCGGCGACATCTCCTGAAAAAAGCCCATGTCCAGGTGAAGCACGTGATGCAGCAGATCTTCGCGCAGGGCATTGGTCGCGGACCAGGCCACACGCTCGCCAAAATAGGTTGCCGCCAGGCTCAGTAACTGCTGAATGACTGCCAGGCCAATAAATGCCAGTGCCAGCGATGTCAACTGTGACCCTGTTGGATCGACGACCGCGCTTTCCGGCGATGTCGCCAGATCGATGGCGCTGCGTGTGATCTGAGGGATGAGGACCTGAAGGATGTTGCCGCTGAAGAGACAGATGGCGAGCAGGATGAACCGTCGGCGCAGAGGCCGGAGATAGCGTCCAAGGAGGTGGAAATATCGTGACAGTGCTGAAGCGGGCATGAGTGCGTCCGTATAAGTGTATCTTAACTATACCTCTGGACATGAGCGTAAACAAAAAAGAGACGGGTGCTCAGGCACCCGTCTCTCATCGCGTTGTTCGTGTACTGCTTAGCTTTCGGCGGGCGTCTCAGCCGGCGCTTCGGCACTGACTTCTTCGCCCTGCTCGGTCATTGGCGCCTCGGTCTGCGCTTCGGCACCGACCTCTTCGCCCTGCTCGGTCATTGATGCCTCGGTCGGCACGTCGACGCCGGCATCTTCGCTGTTCTCGTCCAGGGGCGCCTCATCAGACGCCGGCGGCGCGTCCGCCAGGCCATTGGCTTCGGCGGCAGCGGGCTGGCCGGCCTCGCCTTCCGCCGACATATCGGTGCCCCAACGCTGCGTGAAGCCGACACGCCGCTTTTCCGGCTCAAGGTGGCTGATACGCAGCCCCAGGCGATCGCTCTTCTTCACGTAGCTGTACGGTTCTTTCAGAGAGCCGTCGCCCATCTCGCTGAGGTGGAGCAGTCCTTCGAGGCCATCGTCCAGCGCGACGAATGCGCCGAAGTCGACCACGTTGGTGACGGTGCCTTCCACCAACTGCCCCTCATGGTAGCGCGACTGCGCCACATCCCACGGATCAGGCAGGAGACGCTTGCGACTCAGGGCAATTCGATTGGTGTCCTTGTCCAGACTCAGAACATACACCTCGATATTGTCCCCAACCTTCAGAACGTCGCGCGGATGATCGACCCGGTGCCATGCCAGTTCGCTGACGTGAATCAGGCCGTCGGCACCGCCCAGGTTGACGAACGCGCCGAAATCGCGCAGGCCCGTCACCGTGCCGCGCACGATGTCGCCTTCCTTCAATTCGGATAGCAGACGCGCTTTCTGCTGCGCCCGCCATTCACGCTGCGCCTCGCGCTCGCTGAAGATCAGACGCCGACGGCTCTGATCCACTTCAATCACCTTGACAACCAGCCCTGTGGTAACCAGATCGTCCCACGTGTCACGACTGCCCGAGGAGCCGGTTGTGATCAGGTGGGAACTGGGGATGAAACCTTCCAGCCGATTCCAGTTGACCAGAATGCCGCCGCGATTGTGACCCTTGACTGTAACCTCGACCACGTCTTCCGTCTTGAGCAGTTCCCTGGCTTTTTCCCAGTCATACTGCTGCAACCCCATGTTGATCGAAACGATGAGGTTGTCATCCTGATCCCGCGGGTTCATCACGTAGACCGGGATCTCTGCTCCGACCTTGAGGCTGTCGCGAAATTTCGGTTCGAGCCGTTCCAGATCGCTTACCGGCACAATCCCATCACGTTTTGCGCCGAGATCGACGATGACTTCGCGGCGGTCAATCTGAAGAATGACCGCGCTCCTGATTTCACCACGTTGGGGTGGAAGGTATTCGAACGTCGATTCCAGGAGTTCACGAAATTCGTCCCCATAGGACTGACGATCTTGCTCGCTGCCGCTCTTTTCACTTGCCATCTATCACTCACCTTACGAAAGGAAATACAAGACCCGCCATCCCTGCAGGCGTCGGGTTTGTAAGCGCTTTTCAGCGACGCCACGACACTTCTATCGACAACCAATGGGAATTATGCTGATCCTATCAATAATTATAACAGCGAACCATTGGTGAATGATTAATGCTCGGTTATTTTGCCCAAACCGCCGTCTAGCGTTCTCTGAAGCGTGTCCTGACCCGGTCTGGTTGACGATGTTCAATTGGACAGGGGGACCGACACGTCCATATCGCTCATGCCCCGGTCGATTTCCCAGGGATAGACGATATAGGCGTCGGTGATGTCGCCGTAGAAATCCGGCTTGTCGTTCTCGAAGAGCGAGCGGTAGGGGTTGTAATGCAGCACGCAGCTGTAAGGCGTGGCGCTGGCAGCATTCAGCCGTTCGCGCACCGAAACGCTGGTGCGGCCGGTGCCCCAGACGTCGTCGATAACCAGCACGCGCCGGGTCGACAGGAGCGAATCATCGGGGAACTGCAGAAACTGCGGCCAGGCCATCAGCCCGGATGCTTTGGAGGGGAAGTCGACCGCCGCCGTCAGCACGTTACGAATGTCGAGGGCCTCAGCCAGCAAGCCGCCGGGGATGACACCGCCGCGCGTGATCATGATCATGGTCGAGAAGGTGGCGACGGCGCGAATGCGCGGCACGAGCTTGTCGATGAGGCGGTCCACATCGCTCCATGTGAGGACTTCCGTACGATTAGGATTGGCGGGACGGTCGATCATTGGGCGATCCTGAGGTGGAACAGGAAAGGGATCATTATACCCCAGACACCCCTGTGCACGACCAGCCCCCGCCTGATCCGATCGTTCATCTATCAACGGTTCGAGCCATACTTCCTCAGGGAAGCATGACGGTCAGGAATGCCCAGTAGGAGCCGTCACTGTCTTCACTGACCTCGTCGACCTCCACACGATAGCCGCCAAGGTTGATAACCGCGCCCGGATACGCACGGAGCTGCCGATCGAGCTCCGGACGATCGCGGACGGAGAACCACAGCGTGACGGTCAACCCCTGCCTACGCGCATTGCCGCCGTCGACAATATCGCCGATTCGAAAGTCGCCGGCACCGACGCGCAGCGTGGCGACCTGTCCATGGCTGTTCGACATGACTGCAATGCGTCTCAGTCCGATCTCGGTGTGTGTCATTTGATCTGTCCTTTTTGTCTGCGATTGGTTTCGTTGAGAGCTGTGTTGCGATCGCAGCCTGTAAACACTCGACCGGCCATCACCAGGCCATGCGGCAGAAGCGCCGATTGCGCCCTTCGTGTGATGACGTCCGAGGGTCCCCCTTACTTTCCGCGGTTCGCGCCGATCCTGCCGAAATCCGATAGAACACTGCGCAACTGAGCACAATCCATTCGGGCAGATTCGAAAACTGCCAACGGTCATGCGCTCCACTTTAGTCTGGCTATTGCCTTGCTTCGATAATACGTTTGTTTTCTGGATTCAAACCCTTAAGGCATCGAGTGAATCGAACGAGAATCCTGAGGTCGGAGTCGGCCCCCAGAGTCGGGGAGACACCAAGCCAAAAACGCCCAGCTGAGCGCACTGGCAGAGCTGGCTATAATGGTTTGGCACGGCTGGCGCGTTGGGCCTGCCACGATTTTCACTGTCACCAGGTCGACGTAGGCTGGAGGTCGTTCGACATGATCAGAGCGATACAGCATGTTCAGATCACCATCCCTGTCGGAGAAGAGGAGGCCGCGCGGCGCTTCTACTGCGATCTGCTTGGCCTGGCCGAGATCGAAAAGCCGGACTCGCTCAAGCTCCGTGGCGGCTTCTGGTTGCAGGTCGGGCATCAGTCGGTTCATGTGGGAACAGAGGATGGGGTATACCGGAGTGCCACCAAGGCGCATGTGGCCTACGAGGTCGACGATCTCGCCTATTGGCGCGAGCGGCTGACGACCGCGGGCTTCCAACCGGAGACCGGTATCCCGATCCCCGGCTTCGACCGCTTTGAATGCCGCGATCCATTTGGCAATCGCCTGGAGATGATTCAGCCGCTCAGTCCGCCGTCTCAAACACCGTGAGCAGTGTATCCCCCCGGCGGGTGAGCTGATAGTAGACATACTGCCCACTGCGATGCGATTCGACAAGGCCGGCGGCTCGCAGGCGCTTGAGATGCTGCGAGATCGAACTCCCGGCGATGCCGAGCCGCCGGCCCAGTTCCATTGTGGTGATCGGCGTGCGCAGGGCGAGCAGGACCCGCGCCCGGCTGACGCCGAAAGCCTGGATGAGCTGTTTTTCCGGCTCCGGCAGCTTGCTGCGCCGCCACAACCCCTGGCCGCGAGCGCCATATATGATCATTGGCGAGAGGTCCGTCTCCAACTGCCAGGACACGCCATCGCATGCCTTGAACAGCGACGGGACGAGGTAGAAGGCCTCGTCGCTCAGCGTGTACTCCGTTCGAGCGAACGGGCCGCGGTGCGGTTTGTGGATCGTGAGCGTGAAGCGGTGGTACTCCACACGTGGAGTCAGGGTGCCGAGCGTGTGCGAGATCCCGCGCAGCGCCCCCTCCCTCGCCCGGTACAGAATGTCCTGTTCCAGCACAGCGCGCGATTTTGACCATGTTGGCGCCAGCGCCAGGCGCCAGTACACCACGAGCTCCTCGATCAGGCATCCGACCGCCTCATGAGGGTTGACCAGAAATTCCTGCTGAATGGGCAGCGTCTTCGGAACGGCTGGCGGCTGTCCGGTCTGGCTCGTGTAGGCGACCACGGTTTCAACATCCCGGCGAATAACGCTCGGCGGCGTATTGCGCAGATCGTTGAGCTGCGCCTCGAAGGTGCCGGGGGAGGCGCTTCTTGGCGTGGGTGTCACGATATCGGCCAGATAGTACGGGCTGGAGATCAGCGCTTCGAGATACGGGAAGCTGTAGCCATGCAGTGCGCGCCGGGCTTTTTCCGACCAGTCGTCATGGTCGGCATGGACTTTGGGGCTTAGCAGCGTGTGAAAGCTGAAGGCCAGTTCCAGCAGAGGACTGTACCCAAAACGGATGTTTTCCAGGTGGGTTGGGTTGATATGCACTTGGATCATGGTCACCGCTCGTCATCTGTCCTGTAACAGTAAAATGCTTTTGCGTTTCAGTCCAGCGATTTCAAAAAATGCGAATTTCTGTACACAGAATTGCGGTCGGCATACGATGATGGGTGTTCGCTGATGAAGGAGCGCAATCGTGAAGACGACCGACTACCAGCACCTGCTGATGCACCACGCACGTGCCGAGGAAATCTATCGAGATCGCGCGCAGTGGCGGTTGGCCGTCGAGGCGACGGCCGGCCATCGTCATCCGGTCTACAGGCCTGTCCGCGAAATCTCGCTCGCGGCTCTGCTGCGGCTGTTTCTCCGGCGCCGTGTCTCCAGCGTGCGCCGCCGTTCGGACGTGGCGGAGCAGCCTGCGGCATCTTCTCCCCCCACTTATCCGCGTACTCGCGCATCGTGCGCCATCACTATCGAAGTGTGAAGGGGCCGCCTGAGGCCGGCGTGCATGCGCCTGTCTCCGGTGCGGGGTGCGCTTAGAAATTCGAACGCAGCAGCCGAGAAACAAGTAAGGTCATTGCCGGTCGAGGTCACTGTCAGAAACAGCGACCTTGATCAGCGTCCGATGGTCTAGAATAAGCGTTATGCTCGACGCTATAGGGGCAGTGACCTTGGCAAGTATCACCCGAACCCTTCCGGTTGGCTGGGCCGCTCGATATGCCCTGTCACGCCTGCGGGGAGGCTGGCAGGCGCGCGTTATGCTCATCGCTGGCGTGCTGCTCACCACCGTGGTCGGCGCGCTGGCGCCTCTCTATACCACGCTGGTCGCGCAGGTTGGGATGGTCCAGCGCCTGACCGCCGCTTCCGATCAGTCCGTCCACATCCACACGCAGGTCCTCGTCTCCGCCGCCGACACCGACATTGAAGGGGTTTGGACGCGGCTCGATGCTGCGATGCAATCGGCTGCGCGCGACGCCTTCGACCCGGTGAATGCCGACTGGCTGAATGCTGTGATCCCCTGGTCCGAGTCGGCGCCCATGTTTGCGGTCCAGAATGGCGCGGACATCCCCGCTCTGAAACTGCGCGTGGCCGCGTATGCCGACTGGGAAACTCAGGCGATCGTCAAAGAGGGTGGTGCCGTGGCCGAGAGCGCCGTGGCCGATTTCGCCGGCGTTCTGTCGCAGGAGGTGGGGCGTCAGTTCGGCCTGAACGTTGGCGACGTGATCACGCTCGATCAGCGGGGGTGGGAAACCAGCCGGCCGTTCACGGTGGAGATTACCGGCATCGTTGCCGCCGGCGATCCTGTCGCGCCTTTCTGGATGGCGCCTTCGCCGCTGCGCGTCGAAACCCGGAGCGGTACGACCGAGGCCAATATATTGATGCGGCGGGAAGATGTGACCCGCATTCTGCGCGAATACGTGCCTCAGGCGCGCAGCACCATCGGCTGGCGGATGCTCTTCGACCATTCCTCCCTGTCGTTCAACCGGCTGCATCAGGCCGTGGACCAGACAGAGGTTATTCTCGCCGCGGCCGAGCAGTTGGTGGAAGCGGAGGATCTGTCGCTGGCGTCGGCGACCGACCTGCCTGCTGTCCTCAATGGCTATGCCGACGAGGTGAATCTCCTGAATGCCCCGTTTGGCGTGCTCATGCTGCAAGTGGGCGGCCTGGCGCTGTTTTTCCTCTTCATCACTTCGGCCCTGGCGCAGCGCAGCGAGCGCCGCGAAGTGGCCATGCTCCAGAGCCGCGGCGCGCTGGATGGTCAGATCCTCCTGCTGCGGACGTTCGAAACGTTGATTGTCTGCGCCGCGGCAGCGCTGGCGGCCCCCTTCCTCGCAAGGCAGGCGCTGGTCTGGCTGGCGCCCCTGTTGCTTGAGGACCAGCGCCTGACGCTGGAGCTGGACGCGCTTCCCTTCCTCTATGCGGGCGCCGCCGGATTGCTGGCGCTCATCGTCCTGATCAGTACTCTGCGTCCGGTCCTCAGACTGCCGCTGATCACCGCCGGCGGCAGCGCTGTGCGCGCGGCGCGCCAGAACTGGTGGCAGCGCTACTATCTCGACCTGCTGCTGCTGATCGTTGGCAGCGCCGCTCTGTTCCGCCTTCTGGTGACCGATTCGCCCTTCACCCGATCGCTGCTCGGCGGTCTGCGCGCCGATCCCCTTCTGCTGATTGCACCGGCGCTGCTCTTTGTCGCGCTGGGCAGTGTGACGCTGCGCCTGTTCCCCGTGCTGACCGATGCCGTGGCGCGTTTCTACGCCGCTCGAAGCGGATTGGTGGGCACGCTGGCGGCGTGGACCGTCAGCCGCGAGCCGGCCCATTACTCGCGCATCGCCTTTCTGCTGGCGCTGGCGATTGGCGTGGGCTGGTTTGCGACCAGCTTTCAGGCGACGCTGAGGCGCAGCCACCAGGATCAGGCGCTCTACCGGGTTGGCGCGGATCTGCGCCTTGCGGGCCAGGCGGCGCCGGGACTTTCCGCCGACACACCGGGAATTCAGACAATTGCCCCGGCACTGCGCGTGCCGGATCTCAATTTCTCGCTGGATGGTAATCGCGTGCTGCACGGGACGCTTCTCGCGGTGGATGGCGACACGTTCGCCGATGCCGCCTACTGGCGCGAAGATCTGGGCAGCCTGACAACGCCGCAATCGCCAGATCTGCCGCAGCCTGGCGCGCCGCTGCCGGCAGGGACGACACGACTCGGTGTGTGGGTGCAGTTGCGCGAGCAGGTCTTGAACGAGGATGCGACGGCGTTTCTGGATGGCCTGCCGTTGATCACCGAACTGGTCTTGGGGACGCAGGTGAACGCCCGGTTTCGGACGGCCGACGGCCGCGTCCTTCAGGTGCCGCTCGTCGCGACTCAGGTCGAAGGCCGCGAGTCTGTCGACGACATTGACGACCTCTTCTTCAGCGTCAACCCATTCTTTCCTGAGGAGATGGTCCAGGCGGAGCGCGATCGCCTGATGGCCGCGCTCGAAGGGGTGAGTGGGTGGGTCTACTACGAGGGTGATGCTTCCGAGGCAGATGGCGCTGCGCTGCAGATGATCTCCTGGCGCACCAATTATGACATCCCGCCGAACTTCCCGGAGCGCCGCACCCTGCTGGTAAACGGATTGACCCCGCGCAATGCCGAAGGGGAGGTGCTCAGCGGTGATCTGCTGACGGGCGACTGGACCGTGACGGTCGACAATGCCGCCGTCCTGGAGGGCGAAACCGCCGCCGCCGAGACCGACAAAGGACCCGGCTGGCGGCTGGCGCTCGTCCAGCGCCAGGGGAATACTGCCTTTGGCCTGACGCTGCTGCCAACCCCGCCCCCGCTACCGGCCGTGGTCAGCGCGCCTTTCGCCGCCGAATATGCGCTGATCCCCGGCGCCAGCTTTGTGTTGTACATCGACAGCCGGCCGTTCACGTTCGCGGTCGACGCCATCGTGGATTATTTCCCGACGCTGTATGCAGCTCAGGCGCCGTTCGCCGTCGCCGATCTCGACACGCTGCTATACACGTTAAACCGCCGGCCGGCCGGGTCTGCCGCGCCAAACGAGTGGTTCATCGCGCTGGACGAGGGGGTGGACCCGCGTGACTGGCTGAACTCGTGGGAAGGAGCTTTCGCCGACGCCGAGAGTGGCAGCATGCAGGTGGCGGCTTCAGCGGCCGAGGCGCTGGCAGCCGATGTGCTCACGATCGGGTTGAGCAGGCTCCTGGTCATTGCCTTCGTCATCGCCCTTCTGCTCAGCATCATCAGCATGATGGTGTACGCGGCGCTGAACGCTCAGAGCCGCCGCGACCAGTTCGCGGTGCTGCGGGCGCTGGGCCTATCGTCGTCGCGCATCGCGCTGAGCGTGGCGCTGGAACAGGTGATCGTGTTCGTTGTCGCGTTACTGCTCGGCTCGGTGATGGGAATGCTGCTCAGTACGCAGGTTCTGCCTTCGCTGGCCATCAGCTCGGAAGGGCGGCAGATCACCCCGCCGTTCCAGATCGAGGTCGAGGTCTCTGCGCTGCTCGGATATGCGACGGTTCTGCTGCTGCTTCTCGTCCTGGTGGTGCTGGCCAGCATGCTGTTGATCCGCCGCCTGTCGCTTGGCCAGGCGCTGCGTTTTCAGGGAGAGTGACCAACGATGTCCTGGGCGATCATTCTCAGACGCATGGTGCGCAGCCGCCGCGATATGCTCGTTCTGCTGGCTGCACTCAGCCTGGTGACGGGCTTCTTCGCCATCAGCCCGCTGTATTTGCGCGTTCTGGGTGAGTCGGCGCTGCGCTACACCGTGGACCAGGCTAATCCACGGGCATTGACGCTGATCCTGACGGCGGAAGAACCGCTCGTCCTGGCGGATCGTCCTGTGATCACTGCCGAATTAGGAGCCATCGCCGCCGGCATCGAGTCCCTGACCATGATGACCGGCATCATCTGCAACAACGAGGTCAATGGCCTCTGCTTTGGCGACGACACGTACCGCGCCTATGTGCCGGTCAGCTATGAGCGTCTGACCGAGCGCTTTGCTCTTCAAGCGGGCGCCTTCCCCGCGGGCGATGGCGAAGCCGCCGTCACGGCCGCTATCGCCGAACGCCTGGGTCTGACGGTGGGCCGGGTCCTGGAGTTTTACCCGGACACGCCGAAATCGCTCACGATGACCCTGGTTGGCATCCTGGAGCCTATCGCGCCGGACGACCGCTTCTGGTTGGGTCAGAATGTGGTCCTGGCCGGTCAGATTGTCGATGTGACCGAGAACTTCCAGCGCTTCGACTTCGGCCTGATCGTCAGCGAGGCGGCGTACGCGCGCCAGATCGTGCCGATCGCTCCGTCCGGCACGCGCTACGACTGGGTGGTCGATGTCGACACCGACGTGCTGCGGGCGGCCGAACTCACTGAACTCGGGGACTCGCTGGCCGCCACTGAGCGGACGCTGCGGGCCGAATATCTGACCGCTGTCTGGGCCGGCGGCCTGCCTCTGCTGCTGTCCGACTTCAGCAGCCGGCTCGCGGCCGCCGAAGGCACGGTCATCCTGTTCGCTGGCGCGGTGTTGATGCTGCTCTTCTACCAGCTCATGACCACCACCGCGCTGCTCCTCGAACGGCAGGCCGTGGAATGGTCGTCGATCAGCAGCCGCGGCGGCAGCGCCGGGCAGTTGGTGATGATGCAGGCCGGGACCATGCTGGTCCTGGCGATCGCGGCGTTTGGCCTTGGCATCGGGGTGGCGGTGCTGCTGGTGCTGTTCGTCGGCCACTTCAGCCCACTCGCCGTGGTCATCGGCGATGGACTGTCGGTGACGGCCCTGCCGGCATCGAGCGTGATGCTCAGCGCGGCCGCCGCGCTGCTGGCGGTGATCGCACTGACCCTGCCGGCACTTCCGGCTGCCCGCATGAGCATCCTGCGCCTCAAGCAGTCGGTCAGCCGTCCGCCCTCGACTCCGGTCTGGTCGCGCTACTTCCTGGATCTGGTGCTGATTGGCCTGGGGTTCGCGCTGCTGCTGCGGCTGTACTTCCTGTTTGGTGGTGCAGGTTTCGAAGACCTGCTGCGCGATCCGTCGGCGTTGATCCGCCTGATCACGGCGCGGGGCGCGCAGGAGAGCGGCATCCTGCAAGACCCGTTCAATCTCGCCTCGGTACTGCTGCTGGTCACCGGATTGGCGCTGCTGTGGCTGCGGCTGTTTCCGCTGGTCATGCGGGGCGTCAGCGATCTCTTGAGCCGCGCCAACGGATTGGTTGCGCCGCTGGCCGTGTGGCAGATCGCCCGCGATCCCGGCCACTATGGCCAGCTCGTCATGGTGCTGATCGGCACGCTGGCCATCGGGACAGCATCGCTGGCGCTGGCTGCTACCCATGACGCTGGCTCCTGGTCCACCGCGCGTCAGACCACCGGCGGCGAGGTCGCGCTCACCTTTGCGCGGGAAGTGCCGGCGGCCGCCGATCTGCCAGGAAGTGTCGAAGCGCTGATGCGCTACGAGGTCAGCGAGCGGGCCGGCAATGTAATCACGTCACTGTTCGGCCTCTCCCCCGAACGTTTCGAGCAGGAGGCGGGCATGGCCGTCGAGGCGCCCCCGCTCCCTGGCTTCGAACTGCCGCGCGACGCCGCGTCGATCGCCATGAAGGTCTATGCCGAGGCGATCGAGGGCCAGACGGTGTCCACCCGTCTCGGCCTGGAACTCATGGATACTCTGGGCGTCATCCGGACTGTCCCGCTGCTCACGGCCGACGAGACGGTCACCGGCCAGTTCGTCGATTACAGGGTCGCCCTGCCCGACGATTCGCAGCTGCCGTACCGCTTGGTCGGCCTGCGCCTGATGAGCCGCATCGGCAGCGAGGGGCTGGATCACGTGCTGTTTGTGGATGAGGTCGCGTACAGCACGACGACCGGCGAAATCGTTGCAATCGATGGCTTTGAACGCTCGACCGCGCCAGAATGGTCGACCCGTGAGCAATCCGTCGTTGGCCGACCGCTGCAAGTGTTCGCCGTGCCCAGCCAGTCACAGGCTTCCTCTGGCAGGTACGCGCTGCGCGTCGATTATGCCGTCGAGGCGCGCGGCATCCGCATGGACGAACCGGTGATCAGCTTCTACCCGGTCGACGGTCAGGTCGTCCTGCCGGTGATCCTGTCGGACGACCTGGCCGTGACGCTGGGCGTGCGAGCTGGAAAACGCGTGCTGACGCCGGGAGACAGCGGAGTATTGACCCTGACATTCCCGGACGGCGAGCGCGAGCTGGTCTTCCGCGTCGTCGGTGTGCAGCCCGCCTTTCCGACAGCCGAAAAACGCTTCATCATCGCGCCGGGGGAACTGCTCCGCCGCTTCCTGAATGCCGAGGCGTCGCCCGATCTGAATTATGCCGACAACACACTCTGGCTGACGCTGCCGGACCGTCAGATCGACGCGACGCTGCGCAGTCACCTGGAAGCGCTGCCCGAACTGACTGGCATCGTCGAAGCCTGGGACGGGTACAATCGGCTGCTGCGCGAGCCGCTGCCCAATGCGGTGGTCGGCGTGCTGTTCGCCGGCTTCTGGGTCTCGCTGGCACTCGGTCTGCTCGATTTCGCCGTCTACCTGATGATGACCGCTGCGCGCCGCGCCACTACGTTTGCCGTGCTGCGGGCGCTTGGCTGGCGTGCTTCACGGGTCTGGGGTCTGTTGGCGGTCGAACAGGCCGTCCTCGCCGTGCCCGCCCTGGGAATCGGCGTGGCTCTAGGAGGCATGCTGGCTTATTTGCTGCTGCCGTTCCTGGCGCTGGTCGGCGACGAAGTGCTGCGTCTGCCGTGGATGCAGGTTGGTGGGCTGCTTGCGGCCCTAATCGTTGGATTTGTCGCACTGCTCACCTGGACGGCGCTGTTCCTGGCCCGCGTCAATGTCGGGCAGGCGCTGCGCCTGGGCGAAGAGTGATCAAGGTCATGACCCCTATGAACGAACCGTTTGTCGTCTGTGAGAACCTGGTCAAGATTTACAAGGTGGCCGATCTGGAAGTCGTCGCCCTTCAAGGAGTCGATCTGACCATCGCCGCCGGCGAGATGATGGCGCTGGTCGGGCCGTCCGGGTCAGGAAAGTCGACTCTGATGAACATCCTCGGCGCGCTGGATACCCCTTCGGCCGGTCAGGTGCACGTCGGCGATTACAACCTGCTCGATCTGACCCGCCGGCAGCAGGTGGCTTACCGCCGCAATGTGGTCGGCTTCGTCTGGCAGCAGACGGCGCGCAATCTGCTGCCGTATCTGACGGCCCAGGAGAACGTCGAACTGCCGATGGCGCTCAACCGGACGCCGAAAGCAGCCCGCCGGGCACGGGCGCGCGAACTGCTGGCCGCCGTCGGGCTTGACCATCGCTTTGATCACAAGCCGGCTCAGCTCAGCGGCGGCGAACAGCAGCGCGTGGCTATCGCCATCGCCGTGGCCAACAGCCCGTCGCTGCTGCTGGCCGACGAACCCACCGGCGAGGTCGACAGCCAGGCGGCGACTCTGATCTTCGACGCGATGCGCCTGTTCAACCGCGACCTGGGTGTGACCATCCTGATCGTCACGCACGATCATCAGGTGGCCGGACGCGTCGACCGGGTGATCGGCATGCTCGATGGCCGTGCCAGCACCGAAATCCTCCGCACTCGCGACGCGGCGGGCGCGACTTTGACCGAAGACGAGTACGTGCTGCTGGACCGCGCTGGGCGCATCCAACTTCCCAAGACCTATATCGACGCGCTGGAGATGAAGGACCGGGTGCGGCTGAGTCTGCACCTCGATCACGTGCAGGTCTATCCGCAGCTGCCCGAGTCGGAAGGGGAGCAGTGATGGTGGGGACTCACAGCGAAGGCCAGGACGCGGTCATTCGCGTCCGCGATCTCCGGCGGGTATACGCGATGGGGCGGGGCGAAGTGGCGGCGCTCAAGGGCGTGACCCTCGACGTGCCGGCGGGCGCGATGACGGCCATCGTCGGGCGCAGCGGCTCCGGCAAGACGACGCTGCTCAATTTGCTGGCGGGGTTGGACCGGCCGAGCGCCGGTGAGGTGTGGTTCCGAGATCTGCGGCTGGATGCTCTGCCCGAGCCGGCGCTGCTGCGGCTGCGTCAGGATCGCTTCGGGTTTGTCTTTCAGGCGTTTGGGCTGCTGCCGCTGCTGAGTGCCGCCGAAAACATCGCCGTGCCGCTGCGCATGCGCCAGTTCCCACGGGACGAGCGCGAGCGCCGGGTGCAGGCGGCGCTCGACTGGGTCGGGTTGACCAAGCGGGCCAAACACAGGCCGTATGAACTGAGCGGCGGGGAACAGCAGCGCGTGGCCATCGCGCGGGCGCTGGCAGCCGAACCTGAGCTCATCCTGGCCGACGAACCAACCGGTCAGCTCGACAGCAGCACCGGCCGCCGGATTCTGCACCTGCTGCGGCGGGTGGTCGATGAGCGGGGCGTGACGGTTGTGGTTGTCACCCACGAGCCTCAGGTCATGAGTGAGGCCGATGTCTTGCACGAACTGCAAGCTGGGGAATTGGTGGACACGCGCTATCGTCTGGCGATGAGCGGCGCGGCTTCAATCTGACCTCACCCCACAGTCCCCTCTTCACGGAATGGAGAGGGGAAGCTGAGCGAAGCACAGCAGGGGCGAGGATGTGCCAGGCTTACTTGCGGTCCGGCTCGTAGATGAGTGCCGCCACGCCGGAGCTGAACGCCTTGGCATCGACCAGCCTGAGTGTGGCCGTCATGCCCTCGCTGAACAGACGTATCCCTTTGCCCAGGACCACAGGGTAGACCAGCAGTCGGATGCTGTCCACCAGGTCGTTCTGAATCAGCGTCTGTGCCAGGGTGGCGCTGCCGTGGACCGTGATGTCCCTGCCGGGCTGCTGCTTGAGCCGGGCGATCTCCTGTACGACGTTCTCGCGAATGATCACCGAGTTGTTCCATTCGGCCTTGTCCAGCGTCGTCGACACCACATACTTGCGGACGCTGTTGAAGTAGGGCGCGCCTTCGTCCTTGCTGTTCGGCCAGGCGGCGGCAAAGCCTTCATACGTCACGCGTCCCAGAAGCAGGGCGTCGGTGGAGTCTGACTCTTCGCCCTTGAAGCGGGCGATCTCATCATTCCAGTAGGGCGCGGTCCACACCGGATGTTCCATCACGCCGTCGAGGGACAGGAATTCTGTGACCACTAGTTTTCGCATCGCTTCGCTTCCTTTGTCGTTCGCTGTCAACCATCGTATCTTAGCCCAGGCGCCCAGGCTTTGTCTTGAACAAAAACGACACCGCGCCTTAGCGACTGGCCGCGAGGAGCTGCGCCGGAGTCTGCCCGATGAATCGTTTAAGTGAACGGGTCAGGTGGGGTTGATCGGCATAGCCGGCCTGGTCGACCGTATCGACGATGGAGACACCCTGCTGCAAGAGGGTCATGGCGTGGCGGGCGCGGTGAATCTGGCTGATCGTGCCGTGCGTCATCCCGGTCGCGCGCAAAAAACGGCGTTGGACCGAGCGCAGGGACCGGTCGGGTATCTGGCCCTGTACTGCGTTGGTGACGACGGTTTCGTGAGCCAGCAACCCCTGGCGCACCAGCCGGTCGACGAACGTGTCGGTATTTTCGAAATCAGGAAACTGCCAGGCGGAGCCGTGCAGCCAGAAGGTGTGGTCGCTGGCCTGGGGCAGAATAAGGCCGCCGTCGACGAGTTCAGGACTGGGCAGGGCGGGCAGGAAAGATCCCAACTTGAACAGGATTCCGAGAAATTCGGCGTCCTCGGGAATGGACGCGACGGAGGCGCGGGTTTCCGGCCCGCGAACGCCCATGGTGACCTGGCCCCGCTGCCGTGTGACGACCAGCTCCCATTGGGTCGCGGCGATCGAAATGAACGATCCGCCGGCGCTATCGCTCTGCGTGTGCCAGATGGTTTCGACGTAGGGGGAGTCCGAAGGTCTGGAGTCGAAGACGAACGGCATCCTGCTGTTTCCTGTTTGGGTTCGAAGCCCTAATTTCACGTCTTAATATACTTTATTATAAATTAACTGTCCCCACTTTCGGAACTTTCGGTTGCGGTTCGAACCCCTCGAAGACGAACAGCCGGCTCAGACCGCGATCGGACACGTAGGGGATGTAACCTGCCTCGCGGCCGCGCGTGAACGAATCGACGATGTGCTCCGGCACGCGGCTGTAATCGACGGTCAGCACCAGCTTGCCCGCCTCCACCCAGCGCGCCAGATCGGCCTGGCGGGCGGCGGTCCACTCCGGCGGCGACGCGTCGTGGTCGCGCGGATAGCCGTAGAACAGGCTCTCCACCAGGATGCCGGTCACGGAGTCCAGGTAGCCGGATGCCGGATCGCGAAAGGGGATGTCCTCGCCGTTGATGGTGAACACGCCGAACCGTGGCGAGCGTTCCTGGGCGTGCTCGGCAATGGCCTGCACGAAAGCCATCATCTCGGCATAGGCCGTTGTGCGGCCCTGTTCCTCGTAATAGGTCGCGGCGTCCACGCGGTCGAGCAGCACGCCGTCGAAACCCATGTCGATGATGCGGTCGAGGTAGCTGTCATCGCCGTCGATGATGATCGCCTGCCAGCGCGGGTCCCAGTAATGCACCCAGATGTCACCGGCCCAGGTGCCATCCGGGGAATCCGCCCACTCCGGGCGGGCGCCGGTCATGCTCCACTCCGGCTGCCAGTAGTACTGGAAGGTGGCTGCCTGGCCGATGCTCATATAGGCGACGACCAGTTTCTCGCCGCCCTCGCTGTGCTTGAGGCGCTCGACGTTGGCCCGGCTGCTCCCGGAAAGGGCGATATCGGTGATGACCAGATCGTAGGCCGTTGGAGCGAGCCGGTCTACCCGCGCCCGCTGAAGCTGAATGATGTAATCGTCGACGGCCGACCAATCCCGGTCGCCGCCCACGTTCTGCGCGGTGATCGCAAGCGGCGGGACGGTCAGGACCAACAGGGTCGTTACCAGCAGTCTGCGCAGCCATTTCGCCGGCATATTCGGTTAGCCTTTCAGACCGGTGAGCGAAAAGCCGCGCACCACCCAGCGATTAATGATCATGTAGATGACCAGGATTGGCATGACGATCAGCACCGAGGCGGCCATCTGCAAGCCGAGGTTGCTGGTGTGTCGGTCGTTGAACCAGGTCAGGATGATCGGCAGCGTGCGCACATCGACGTCGCGCAGCACGATCAGCGGCCATAGGTAAGCGTTCCAGTTGGAGATGAACACCAGTACGCCAAAGGTCGCCAGCGGCGCGAGCGTCTGCGGCAGGACGATGCGGAAGAAGATTTGCCACTCGTTGGCGCCGTCGACACGCGCCGCGTCGAGCAGTTCGTCGGGGATAGCCGACATGAACTGGCGCATCAGGAAGATGCCGAAGGCGTTCACCCAACTCAGCACCACCAGCCCGAGCAGGTTGTTGGTCAGGTCGAATTTGAGCAGCACCAGATACGACGGGATCATCGTCAGTTGGAACGGGATCATCATCGTGATCAGGATGTACGAGAACAGGGCGCGCTTGAAGCGGAAATTGAACTTGGCGAAGACGTAGCCAAAGATGGCGCTGGTCAACGTGTTGGTGATGACGTTGGTGATGGCGATGAAGCCGCTGTTCAGGTAGAAGCGCTCCAGGGGCAGCGACTCGTCGTTGAAGATGGTGGTGTAGTTCTCCAGCGTGAATTCGCGCGGCAGAAACGTCTGTACCGCAGGGTTGATGATCTCGGCGTGCGTCTTGAACGATGCCAGGATTGTCCAGACGAAGGGCAGCAGAGTGAGCAGGCTTCCGACCGTCAGCAGGAGATAGACGAGAAGCTTGCCACTCAACCATCCTCGGCGCGCCGGAGGCGTTGCGGCGTCAGCGCCTTCAGCGGGGAGTCTCAGACTGCTGTCCGTCATGGCTCAATACTCCCAGTTGGTGCGCAGGACGCGCGTCTGAATGATGGTCAGCACGGCGACGAAGAAGAACATCACGATGGCGATGGCCGCCGCCCAACCCATACGCTCGAAGCGGAAGGCATTCTCGTAGATGTCCAGCACCAGCACCCGCGTCAGACCGATGCGGCCGGGGCCGCCCTGGGTCATCACCTGGATGATGTCGAAGACCTGGAAGGACGAGATGACCGTCAGCACCGAGGTGACCAGGATGGTGGGCCGCAGTAGGGGCAGGGTGATATACAGGAAGACGTCGAGCGGGCTGCCGCCATCGACTTTGGCGGCATCCTTGAGGCTGTCCGGGATGCCCTGGAGGGCCGCGATGAAGATCACCAGGTTGTAGCCGAAGTCTTGCCACAGGTAGGCGACCACCACCGCCAGCAGGGCTGCCGGGATGCCCAGGAAATTCGCCGACGGATCTTGAAGCCAGGCGACTGGCGGAACGCCGACGGCGCGTAGTCCGTTGTTGAGCAGCCCGTACTGCGCGTTGAAGATGTACCCCCACATCACGGCAACGCCGACGGACGACGTCACCACGGGGAGAAAGTAGATGGTGCGAAAGAGGCTCCTGAAGAACGAACTGGTGGATTCGATCAGCACCGCCAGCGGAATGGTGATCAGCATGTTCAGCGGCAGCACCAACGCCGTGAAGAGCAGCGTGTTGGTCAGGCTGTTCTGAAAGATGCGCGAATCCCGGCCGGCGCCGCTCAGCATCTCCTGAAAGTAGGTCAGGCCGACGAACGGGTTATCGCCACCCAGGCCCAGGATTGGCCCGCCGATACGCCGGGGGCTGTAGTCGAAGAAGGCCAGCACAAACGCCCACAGCAGCGGAAACACGCTGAGCGCCGCCAGGTGAAAGACGAGCGGCGTGATCGTGCCTGCCGCCATGCCGTGATGTCGCAGGCGCGGTGACGCGATAGAAGGCACCAGAATCCACAGGGCGGCCAGGCCGATCAGTCCCGCCGGCAGGCTGATCCACGGCGCTACGTCGGGCAGCACCGGCCCCAGCAGGGCGAGCACCACTCGGCCAAAGATCTGGCCGGAGAGGATGCCGACGATCAGGCCGAGCACACCGCCACGCCAGGGGTTACGCCCCTTCCGGTCGAAGATCAGCGGGGTGACAGAGGTGCCGATGAACGCCGAGATCATCAGCCAGTACAGGGTGAACGCATCGTAATTGTAAGTGGGCATGAATCACCTGGGGTGCCGGCGAACGGGGCGTTACCACGGCCTGCCCAGCGTGCTGAGCAGGCCGCGGCGATGCGTGACTGGATGCGGCCAATTCAAGAACGCGAGATGAGGAACAGGTGTTCCTCATTCCTCATCTCTCTTGCCTCATTCCTCAGAACGTCCCGTTCGCGTCCTCTTCGATGAACATGAGCGCATCATCCACCGACATCAGTCCCTGGAGCGTGTCGAGGATATAGGGGTAGATGATGTCGTAGAAGACCAGGTCGCGGTCGGGCATGCTGCCGATGTAGCTTCCGTACTGGAGCAGGGGCAGGTTGGCCTCGAGCCAGGGCAGCGCTTCCAGAAGCGGACCGCGCATCGTCTCGTCGTCGACGATCGCGCGCAGCGCCGGGATGGTGCCGGAGGTGATGTTCCAGCCGAGGGCATTCTCGGCGTTGGCGGTCGCGAACTGGACGAAATCCCAGGCGACCGCGGCATTGGGCGAATTGGAGGCCACGGACAGGCCCCAGCCGGAGTCAGCGGCGAACAGCGGGTCGGCGCCGGCAAACGCGGGCAGCGGCACGTAGCCGAATTCGCCGAAGTCGGGGAAGTCGGAGAGACCAAAGGCCACGGCCCACGGGCCGATCAGCGTGATGGCCGCCTGACCGGTGAAGAAGGCGTTGCCGCCCCAGTTGGCCGAGTCGTTGAACAGCACGGGGTCCACAGCGCCGGACTCGACGAAGCTGATCATCTCTTCCAGGGTGGCGCGGGCGGCGTCGGTGTTGAAGGTGAACGCCGATCCGTCTTCATTCCAGTAGCTGCCGCCGTGCTGAAGGATGCCGGCCAGGAAGCTGAAGACGATGGCGTCGGCGTTGGTGAAGTGGTAGCCAGCAACCGTCATCTGGCCGTCGGTGACCTGGGCCAGGGCGACGGCATCGCTGCGGACTTCCTCGATAGAGTTCCAGGCGGGCGGGAAGGTCAGGCCGGCGGCTTCGAACATCGCCTGGTTGACCAGCACCGTGCCATACTCCATGTTGAATTCCTGCGGCAGGCCGTAGACCTGATCGTCGCAGATGTAGCCGCCGATCGCAGCATCGAAGAACTGGCTGGTATCGAGCAGACCTTCCGGCATCGGTGCCAGACGGTCGGCGTAGCTGCACGTCCAGGAACCGAACAGCGCCAGAATGTCGGCATTGTCGCCCGCGGGCAGGGCCGTCTGCAGCGTCTGAATGTAAAGGTCGTATTCAAAGGTTTCCATATCAATCGTCACGTTGGGGTGCAGCGCCGTGTAAGCATCGATGAGCGCCTGCGTGCCCGTGTTGAAGTTGCTTTCCTGGTGCGCCCACAGGCGCAGGGTGACCGGGGCATCCTGAGCGGTCACGCTGAACAGGGGCAGCGCGAGCGCCAGAACAACGACAACCAGAAAAAGGGAACGTTTCATTGCTTCACTCTCCTGTAGACAAAACTATTCTGTGCATTTGTGCGCATTTGTGACTGATTGAACCCAATATAAACGAATTTTGATTGACACGCAACCAGTACAGACTTAGAATTGCGCTAAAATGCGCATGTTCATGCAAGACTTGCCGTCAGGATTTGTACGATATGACCAAAGTAACCATCATTGGCGCGGGCAGCGCCGTCTTTGCCTACGAGATAATGCGCGATGTCCTGGTCACGCCGGGCCTCGAAAACGGCGTGTTCGCCCTCGTCGACATCGCTCCCGAACGGCTCGAACTGTCTCACCAGATCGCTGAAAAGCTGATCGAGGCGACCGGCAGGAACTGGCGCGTGGAAGCCTCGACCGAGCGCACGAGTGTGATGGCCGGCACGGATTACCTGATCAACACCATTGAAGTGGCGGGCATGGAAAATGTGCGCCACGACTTCGATATCCCCATGAAGTATGGCGTCAACCAGTGCATCGGCGACACCATTGGGCCGGGCGGAATCTTCAAGGCGCTGCGCACGCTGCCGACGTGGATCGACATCCTGGACGACGCCGAGCGGCTGTCGCCGGACGCGCTGGTGATGAATTACACCAACCCCATGTCGCTCACCTGCCTGACGGGGGTTCGCGCGTCGACGCTGCCGATTGTCGGGCTGTGCCACTCGATTCAATACACATCGGAACAGGTGGCCGGCTACCTCGGCATCCCGCCAGACGAGCTGAAGTTCCGCGCTGCGGGTATCAATCACCTGGCCTGGCTGCTCGACCTGACGTATCAGGGCGAGCCGATGTACCCCCGCCTTCGCGAAGCGGCAAAAGACCCGGCCATCTACGAACAGGATCCCATCCGCTTCGAGATGATGCTCCACCTGGGCGCCTTCGTCAGCGAGAGCAGTGGGCATTCGTCGGAGTACACACCGTACTTCCGCAAGCGGCCGGATCTGGTGGAGAAGTACACCCGCGCCGAGTACCTGGGCGAGACCGGCTTCTACGCCAATAATTGGCCGATCGAGCGGGCTGAATCCGCCGAATGGGTCCGTCAGATGGTCGCGGGCGAGGCGGAACTGGAGCTGGAGCGTGGGGTGGAGTACGCCTCACACATCATGCAGGCCATCGAGACCGACACGCCGACGGTCGCCTATTGCAACATCCCGAACACCGGCCTGATCACCAATCTGCCGCAGGACGGCGTGGTCGAAGTTGCCTGCCTCGTGGACCGCAACGGCATTCAGCCGACGCACTTTGGCGCGCTGCCGACACAGCTTGCGGCACTGGATCAGGCGCACATGGCCGTGCACGATCTGGTGGCGACCGCGGTCCTGGAACATGATCGCGAAGCAGCTGTCTACGCGCTGATGCTGGATCCGCTCACCGCCGCAGTCTGCTCACCGGCGGAGATCCGCGCGCTGTTTGACGAAATGGCGGCCACCGAAGCGCTGTATCTGCCGGAGTGGACCCAGCTCTGAACGGCGAGAATCAGTGAATCACGGATTGCTTCACCTCACCCCGTTTCGCTACGCTCAACCGCCCCTCTCCGTGCTGAGAGGCGCAAAAAGGCGTAAGGCTTTTGGGATGAGTTTGGCTCAAAAGCGCAGCTAGTGATGGATCAAGGTGAACTTTCGTGATTCACTGAGAATGGCTTTCCAGGCCGGCAATTTCTGGGATAATCGCGCGTTAATCGATCCTGGTTCGGGATAGTGGACCACCACAGCGGACAGAAATCATGAACGATATTGCACTCAGCGCGTTTCAGCCTGTGCCGAAGCTGGTCGTCAAACAGACGACCGTGAAGACGCCGAAATTCCCCGTCATCGACGCTCATAACCACCTGGCGCAGCCCTTTGGCGGCGGCTGGGATGAGCGCCCCATCGCCGAACTTCTGGACGTGCTCGACCAGGCCGGCGTCACCCGCTACGTCGATCTGGATGGCGGCTGGGGTGAGGAGATCCTGAACCGACACCTCGACACAATCAAGGCACCCGCGCCGGATCGCTTCCTGGTCTTCGGCGGTGTCGACTGGTCACAGTGGCCCGAACAGGGAAATCGTTTTGGCGAATGGGCGGCGGCGCGTTTCCGCGAGCAGGTCGCGCGTGGGGCTGATGGGTTGAAAATCTGGAAGCCCTTCGGTTTGCACGTGCGCGACGACCAGGGAGTGCTGGTCGCCGTTGACGATGCCCGGCTTGACCTGCTGTGGGCGACGGCGGGTGAGCTGGGGTTGCCGGTGCTGATCCACGTGGCCGACCCGGTGGCATTCTTTGACCCGCTGGATCCGACGAATGAGCGCTTCGAAGAGTTGAACGCCCACCCGGACTGGCAGTTCCCCAGCCCGCCGTTTCCTCCGTTCCTCAAGATCATGAACGACTTCAAGGCTATGGTGCGGCGCAATGCCGGGACCACCTTCATTGGGGCGCACGTCGGCTGCTACAGTGAAGATCTGGGTTGGGTCGGCGGGATGCTGGACGAGTGTCCGAACTACTACGTGGACATCAGCGCCCGCATCAGCGAACTGGGTCGGCAGCCGTTCACCTCACGCCGCTTCTTCCAGAAGTACGCCGACCGCATCCTGTTCGGCATCGACGCCGGCGCCGACCTCGATACCTACCACACTTATTATCGTTTTCTGGAGACGGACGACGAGTACTTCAACTATGGCACCGGACCCACACCGGCGCAGGGCCGCTGGCAGATCTACGGCCTGCAGCTTCCTGATGACATCCTGCAAAAAGTGTATGCCGGCAACGCCGAACGAATTCTGGTGCGATCATGACTCAACCTCGACCGATTGATTGTGTAACCCCTAACGCCGCGCTCGATCGCACCATGGTGGTGCCGGGCTATCCCGAAGGCGGTGTGTTTCGTCCCCAGGAGATGGTGCTGGCGGCCGGGGGCAAAGGCGTCAATGTGGCGCGCGTGGTCCAAAACCTCGGTGGATACGCCCGCTGTTTCGGGTTTGTCGCCGGACACTCTGGCCGGCTGCTGGTCGATCTGGCGGAGGAGGATGGCCTCGAATGCCATTTTACGCCGCTGCCGGCAGGCGAGACCCGAAACTGCACCATCCTGGTCGACCCGGAGAGCGGCCGAGTCTCGGTGGTGAACGAACATGGTCCGCGCACGACCTCGGCGGACTGGACTCGGCTGCGTGCCGATCTGCTGGCGGACGCCAACCCGCACACCCTTTGCTTCTGTGGCAGTCTGCCCCCTGGCTCTTCTGCCGATGATTTTGCCGCGCTGCTGACCCACTGCGTCGCGGCGGGCCACAGCGTGTGGGTGGATACCAGTGGCGCCGCGCTCCAGGCCGCCTCGAAGGTCTATGGCGTGCGCCTGAAAGTGAACAACGATGAAGCGGCACAACTCACTGGCCTGTCGATTGATTCGATTGAGACGGCCGCCCGCACTGCTGAGGTTCTGAGCCAGACCACCGGGCAGACTGTGTCGATCACCATGGGCAAGCTGGGCGCGATCCTGACGGCCGAGGGCGAGACCTGGGCGGCGTCTCCGCCTGCGATGGACGTCAAGAGCGCGGTCGGCAGCGGCGATTCCTTCCTTGCCGGGTTGATCCTGGGCCTGAGCGATGGGCAGTCGCCCTCCGAAGCCCTGCGCTGGGCGGTGGCTGCGGGCACGGCCAACGCCCAGTCAGTCGGCGGGGGGCGGTTCACGATGGACGAGTACCATGCCGTCCTGGCGCAGACGCCGGCCCAGCGCGTTGATGGCCGCTGAACGTAGACGAACAGGACTCGGGCGATGTCGAATTCCGATCTGCTGAGCCTGGATCGCCAGGACAAAATCGCGGAGGCGCTTGAACAGCGTGGGACGCTGACCGTCGCACAGATCAGCGAGCTGTTTGAGGTGAGCGAGGCGACCGTCCGGCGCGATCTGTCGGCGCTGGCCGGCCGAAACCTGATTCGCCGGATGCACGGCGGCGCGATGTACAACCACAACCAGGCTGTGGCCACCAGCGAGTCGCCGATCATGCACCGGCAGAAGCAGAATGCCGAAGCGAAACAGCGCATTGGCCGGACGACCGCCCAGATGATCCGCAATGGCGAGACGGTGCTGCTCATCGGTGGGAGCACTGGCCTGGCGGTGGCCCGCGAACTGTCGCACCATGCCAGCCTCACGATCGTGACGGATTCGCTGCTCGTGGCCAATGAACTGCTGCGTCATGGCGTGCATAAGGTGATCATGCTGGGCGGCATGATCGACGCCAATGAATTGGCAGTGCGGGGCACGCTCTCCCGGCTCATCCTATCGGAGCTTCAGTTGGACAGGGTGATCATCGGGACCAAGGCGATCTCGGTCGAGTGGGGCATGAGTGCCGAGAGCGCCGAGGAGGCCGAGCTGTTCCGCAGTTTCATCAAGGCGGGGCACAGCGTGATCCTGGTGACCGACAGCAGCAAATTCCACCAGTCCGCCCTGGTCCGCGTGGCGACACTGGAAGCGATCGATGTCCTGGTGACCGATGCCGAGCTGCCGGCAGATTTCGCGGCGCAGCTCCACGACGCCGGGGTCAACGTCAGGATCGCCGAGTGAAACGGGTTATGCCTGATAGGTGATGCGCCCATCGCACAGCGTCAGCACCGGGCAGGCCTGCGTGATCTGCTCCGGTGGCAGGGCAAACAGATCGTGCGAGAACAGGACCAGGTCGGCGAGCATGCCCGGCTTGACCTGCCCGCGCAGGTTCTCCTGAAACTCGGCGTAGGCGCCTTCGCGGGTGTAGGAGATCAGCGTGTCGGCCAGCGACTGCCGCTGATCGAACAGGCCCGGTCCCCAGGCACGGCGGTTGAGCGCGGCGTGCATGCCGATCATCGGGTCCGGGGTGACGACCGGCCAGTCGCTGCCGAAGGCCAGATGCGCGCCGGCGCCGCGGACGTTCTGCCAGGCGAATGAACGCGCCCACCGTGCCGGCCCCACGCGCGACGGGAAGGGCTCGTGCGTCTCAGGGTAGGTGATCGGGCTGTGATAAGGCTGCATCGAGGCGATCACACCCAGACGGGCGAAGCGGGGCAGGTCGTCCGGGTGCACGCACTCGATGTGCTCGACCCTGTGGCGGCTGTCGCGAACGCCATTGGCCTGCTGGGCCAGTTCATAGCCGTCGAGCGTGCGGCGGACCGCCCCGTCGCCAATGGCATGTACGGTGATTTGCAGCTCCCGCGCATCGCACTCCCGTGCCAGCCAGTTGAAATGCTCCGCCGAATACAGCGTATCGCCGACCCAGCCCGGACGATCGGCATACTCCTCCAGCAGGAAGGCGGTCCATGACTCCATCACGCCATCCATGAACAGCTTGACACGGCCCGAGGTGACTTTCTCGCCCGCGAACCGCCGCGCCATTTCAACGGCTTCGTCCAGGTCTTCGACGGTGGTCGTCGGGAAGATACTGTAAGGGATGTTGACGCGCAGGGTGAGTTCGCCCTCCGCCTCCATGGAAGCGTAGAACTCCGCCTGTTCGAGATCGCCATCCATATTGTGCACGCTGGTGATGCCGTAGCGGGCAGCTAATTTCAGACCCTCGCGCAGCCACTTGCGCTCCCGCGTGGCGTTGAGCTTCGGCTCTCCGACTGTCTTGCCGATCAACCCCTTGACCGTGCGGCCCCAGGCGTCGAAGTGGCGTAACACGACGGCGTAGGCGGCCGGTTCGACCAGCTCACCGGTGGCCAGCCCGTCGTCCGCCATCAGAATTTCGCTGTTGGGCCCGGTCTGCGCGCCGTGCAGCGCCCCGGCGATTTCCAGGGCGCGGGTGTTGGCCCAGGCGGTGTGGTGATCGTAGCCCATGATCAGCAGCGGGCGATCGGACAGCATGGCATCGAGGTGGTGGCGCGTCAGCCGCTCACCGGGGGGCAGCAGCTCATAGCGAAACTGCACGGCGCTGATACATTCCTCGTCCGGGTGGGCCGCGGCATAGGCGCGCACCAGATCACCGATCTGATCCAGCGACTGGGCATCCCAGAGCTGCGCATGGCCGAGTTCCGTCGAGCCGAGGAACAGATGAAAATGGCTGTCCACGATACCCGGCATAAGCGCGGCTTCCGCGGCGTCGATGGTGCGGGTGTCAGCGCTCCGCCAATGCTCCGCTTCCTCGTTTGAGCCCACGAAGGCGATGCGGTTGCCCTGAATGCCAACCGCCTGGGCTGTGGGGCGTGCGGGATCAGCGGTGAAAACGCGGGCGTGGTGGATGAGCAGCGTGTCGGTCGTCAAGAGGGCGGCCTCCTGTGGCATGGCGATACAGGAAGATTACAGAACTGCGGGTGAGTCTGCAATGCAACAACCCCTTCAGAGTCGATCAGGCAGTCCAGAAACCCTGATGAACGGCGATTGCTTCTTCGATCAGCAGGGGGCCGATGACTTCGACGCGACGCTGTCCTGAATTGAGGATTCGCTCGGCTGGGAGCACCAGGGTCATAGTCTGCGGGTTCTCGCCGGCGATCTCCGCGAGGCCTGCTTCGGATAATCCAAAAATGACGCGCGAGATGCCCGACCAGTAGATCGCCCCGGCGCACATGGCGCACGGTTCTGTGCTCGTGTACAGCGTGGCAGCGCGCAGGACGTCGGCCGGCAAGCGGCGCGACCCAATGCGGATCAGATTGGTCTCCGCGTGGCCCGTGACGTCGTGTTCGGTGAGGACGGTGTTCTCCGCTTCGGCGAGCACGTTGCCGTCGCGATCTGCCAGCAGCGCGCCAAACGGGTGATTGCCGTGGTCTCTGGCCGTGGCGGCAAGCGCAATGGCTCGCCGGAGCAGGGCGAGGTCTTGCTCGGAAATGTGCGTTTCGCTGGACATGGCTTGCCTGTGTTTCTCTCAGTAAACCCGATCGATGGCGGTTCCGGGGCGGAGACTATCGACTGAGCAAATAGACCAGTACGAATACCGCGACGATCAGAACCCCACTGAGCAGGGCAATCCAGAGCTTCTCCCGTGACGCACTTGGCGCGGAACGTTGCATCCGCGTTCTCGGCGCGGCGCGACGAATCGTACCCTGAGTGCGCCCGTAGCGATCTACGCGATTGCCGAAATCGTCCTCACCACGAACCCAGGTGGACTTGATCAGCCACTTGTTCTCTTCCGGTACGGGTTTGCAGACGACATGCACCCTTACGCCATTCACCTTACGGATGAATTTTGTATCCCCATCTTCCTCTACGTAAGTTCTATCGGGATTGCGAATGGTCTTCAGCACCATCTCTTCAGTGACGACGCGAAGCTGCATTCGCTCTCGTGCATGGGTGCTGAACGCAATGTTAGTGTATCGAGGAGTGGAGGTGGGAGTCATCGTTGGTGCCCGAAGGAAGTTATGTGACGCAAATGACTGAGCGAGGAATCTGCTCGCGAGTGTAAGCTTGCTCGCGAGATGAGGGGAAAAAAGCTCCACAGCCAGGACTCGAACCTGGAACCCATCGGTTAACAGCCGATTGCTCTGCCATTGAGCTACTGTGGAATACGCGGCAAAATATAGCATCCGCCGCCTGAGAGATCAAGGGTCGTCTCTGCAATTGTCGGGAATGTGCCATAATAGAATCTCACCGCGGTGGTGAAGGGAGTTCGACACTATGGGCGCCATCGCAGCCTGGTATGACTCAGACCGCACCATCATTCTGCAAATCTATACGGACAACTGGACCTGGGACGACTTCTACAGCGCCTGCCGGCAGTCCGCAGAGATGATGGGGTCTGTCAGTCACCGTGTTGACATTATCGCCGACTACCTTCACAGCGGTCCTATTCCCATCGGCGGGGCGGTGACCCATGCCCGAAATGTTATGAGCGCGTATCCGCTGAACTGGGGCGGTTTAGTGATTGTCACGGAAAGTCGTGTGATATTGCTTCTTGTCTCAACGTTCAAGAAGGTTTTTCCTAGTAATCTAGGAAGTAGAACCTTCGCCGCATCCTCCGTCGAAGATGCAGAGAAGCTGATCCATCGTTTACGCATTGCACAAGATCAGGATGAGTAGGAGGACGAAACCCCAACATGACTCCTGAAAACCAAACCGCCTTTTATTGCAGCGAGTGTTCACGTGCCGCAGGCGAGTCGCTTGCTGGTACTGCCGCCCATGCGGATGTCTGGATGCTGCTGGAATATGACGGCGCATGGGGTGCCAAGACCCCGGAAGACAGCCAGCTCAGCCCGACCCTCAAGAAGCACATCGGCAACTGGCTGCAAAATATCCCGAACGCCAAGTTCACCTTCATCCGACAGCGTGAAGATGTGGACCCTGGTCGCGAGCAGATCCGGTTGTTCGTCGCCCGGTCGCTGGAAATCACGCCGGAGCTTTACCGAATTGACCTCAGTTCGTATGACGAACTCCTGGATCTCGATCTGGCCGGCGTGGCTCTGGGCGCGCCGGAGGCCGTGGAATACCTGACCGACGAGCGCCTGTTTGCCGTATGCACCAATGGCCGCCGCGATATCTCGTGCGCAAAGTACGGCGCGCCGGTTTACGACGCCTTGCGTGCGCAGCTCGGCGCGACCGTCTGGCAGACGACGCACATCGGCGGTCATCGTTTCGCGGCGACACTGGTCTCGTTTCCGGATGGCGTCGTCTACGGCTACATTGACCCGGATGACGTGTCTCGACTGATCATGACCCGCGACGAAGACCGCGTCTGGATCGAGAAGATGCGCGGCCGTACGTGCTATAGCGAGGTGGCACAGGCGGCCGATATCTTCCTCCGGCAGGCGCGCGGCATTCGCGATCTACCCGGCGTGCGCTACGTCCAGAGCCAGCACGTCGAGCCGGGGCTGTGGGATATCCAGTTTGAGACATTTGCCACCGGCATGTTGTCGACTGTGCGCGTGGCGCAGGAAATGACCCCCTTCGAGGTGTACAAGGACAGTGACGGCAGCGGCGCACCCATTCCGCAGTTTCGTCTGGTCGATATTCACTGAAACGGACATAAGGCCAAGCCCGGCTGCAACAAGATGGAGACACGATGAAGGCAGTACGATTTCATGAGCACGGTGGGGCGGACGTTCTGAAGTTCGAAGACGTTCCGCTGCCGGAGCCTGGACCGAAAGAGGTTCGCCTCAAGGTCGAAGCCAGCGGGGTCAATTTCATCGACACCTATCACCGTCGCGGCATCTATCCTGTACCCTTGCCATTCATCCCAGGAAGCGAGGCGGCGGGTGTAGTCGATTCCCTGGGTGCCGGAGTCACCCTGGTCAAGCCGGGCGATCGAGTCGCCTGTGCGATGGTCAAAGGGACTTACGCGGAATACGCGTTGATCGCGGAAGAGAAGCTGGTCCCCGTGCCGGACGCGGTCAGCCTGAAGCAGGCGGCCGCGGTCATCCTGCAGGGGATGACCGCTCATTACCTCACGGTCGATACCTTCCCGCTCAAGGTTGGCGATCTGACGCTGGTGCACGCGGCGGCCGGCGGAACCGGGCAGTTGCTGGTGCAGGCCGCGAAACGACGCGGCGCGCGGGTGATTGCCACGGTATCGACCGCGGAGAAAGCGGAGATCGCGGCATCCTGTGGGGCGGACGAGATCATTCGCTATACCGAGCAGGACTTCGAAGCCGAGGTCAAAGCTCTGACCGGCGGGCGCGGCGTGGATGTGGTCTATGACTCGGTGGGTGCGACGACCTTCGAGAAGAGTCTGAAGTGCCTGCGCCCACGCGGAATGCTGGTCCTGTTTGGCGCATCCAGCGGGCCGGTCCCGCCGTTTGATTTGCAGCGCCTGAACCCACTTGGATCGCTCTATGTCACGCGGCCAAGCCTGGGCAACTACGTTCAGACGCGCGACGAGCTGCTCACCCGCGCGCGCGACGTCTTCCGCTGGATGGTTGAGGGGAATCTGCGGGTGACGATCGACCGTGAATTCCCGCTGAGCGAAGCTGTCGCCTCGCACCTGGCGTTGGAAGGTCGTGAGACAAAGGGCAAGTTCCTGCTTATCCCCTAATGGCTTGTCTCCACCCCGGCGACGCGCGCCGGCGCAGAAAAGAAGCCGCCCCGGCTTTCGGCAGGGGCGGCGTCACTACGGAACACGTCACTTCACCCCATTTCTGCCGGTGCGCTGGCCGGCGATTCGGCGGCGCGGCGCATCTGCTCGTGCCACGACTGGGCATAGACCCCATTCAGCTCCAGCAGCTCCGCGTGTGTCCCTTGCTCGACGATGTGACTGTTGCGCATCAGGTAGATTCGGTCGGCCAGCATGGCTGTCGTGAAGCGATGCGTGATCATGATCATCGTGCGCGCCGAGGCATGATCGCGAACGCGGGCCAGCCAGTCGTTCTCCGCCCAGGAGTCCATCGCGCTGGTTGGCTCGTCCAGGATGATCAGCGACGCCTCGCGGACAAAGGCTCGCGCCAGCGCCAGGCGCTGCCACTGGCCGACACTCAGTTCTTCGCCCCCGAAGTACCGGCCCAGGACGGTATCGTAACCTTCAGGCAGTCGGTCGATGATCACGTCTGCTGAAGATGACGCTGCCGCTTTTGCGATGCGCTCCTGCGAGTCGGCGATGGCCAGATCGCCCACGGCGATATTCTGGCGGGCGGTTTCCATGTAGTGGATAGGCACCTGGAACAGCATGGCGATCGAGCGGCGCAGCGAACCGAGCGGCAGCTCGCGAATGTCGATGCCATCCCAGAGGATGCAGCCTTCGTCCGGGTCATAGAACCGGCACAGGAGTTTCATCAGGGTCGTCTTGCCCTGGCCGTTCTCGCCGACGATGGCGATGATTTTGCCCGCCGGGATAGTCAGTGAGAAGTCCTGGAGCGCCTGACGCGCGCTGCCGGGATAACTGAAGGAGACGCTGCGAATCTCGATACCCGTGGTCAGCGGCAGCCAGGGGTGACTTCCCTGCGCTTCCTTTTCCGGCAGATTGGGCTTCAGGTCGAAAAAGGTGAACAGGTCTTCCAGGAACAGCATATTCTGGTAGATCTCGCCGGCGCTGCCCATCAGACTGCTGAAGAGCCCCTGTCCCTGACGGAAGATCTGGTAGAAGGCGCCCAGGTCGCCAAGCGTCGCTTCGCCGCTCAATGCCCGCCCTGCCATCCAGATCAGCGCGCCGCCGACCATGGAAAAGCCGATGAGTGTTGCAAGGAAGTCGGTGACAATCTTGCTGCGCGCCATTCGCATGCGCCGGTCGATCAGGAAGCGGCGGACCTCGCGGTACTTCTGCATATAGTGCCCCGCCAGACCGAACATGCGAAGCTCCTGCGCGGCGGCGCGTTCGGTGACCAGCGTGTCGTAGTAGATCGAGCGCCGCTCCTGGATTGCGGACTCCAGTCGGAATTCGCTCAGCTTCCGGCTGTAGTAGATGATCGACCACAGCGCGGGCAGGCCGCCGATCAGCAGCACGAACGGGAGCCAGGGGGAATAGGCGATCAGCAGGCCGATCATGCCAATCAGCGAGAGGAAGGTCCGCAGCATCAGCCCGACATTCTCCAGCAGACTGAGCGGGCGCATACGCGCATCCTGGCGCACACGGTGGATCAGATCGTAGAACGCCTGGCTCTCGAAGTAGTGCACGTCCAGCGAGACGGCCTTCTCCTGAATCATGCGGCTGATGGTGTCACGGATGCGTTCGGTCTGGGTAAGGCGGACGAATCCCATCGCGCCGCCGATGACCTCAGCGGCCAGATGTACCACTGCCAGCGCCAGGAAGGCACCGACCGTCGTGTTCAACTCCGCCGCATCCCAACCGCCGTCGACCAGCGTCACCACGCTGTTGATCGCGTCACGCGTCAGTACCACGACGAGCACCGGGATGGCGCTCTGCATGATGAGCAGCGCGAACCAGGCGATCATCGCCCCACGCGAAGCGTCGTAGACCAATCGCAGCGCCCGAGGGATGTAGGGAAGCTGTGCGCGCACACCCCGCCAACCCTCCAGGCGCTTCACTTTTTCGCTCAACTGCGTACGTCCTTCGCCGATCGCCCGCAACCCATGGTCATTTCCCTTCGTATAAACAGCCTGAATCAGTGCTGCATGCTACAATCTTATCTTGACCTGCGAATAATCCTGAGGAGTAGCGCGATGAAAAACGCACCGGAACGGCAAATCGGCACCTGGCACGGCAGCAAGGCGAGTCTCGGATTCTGGCTGAAAGCGATTTTTACCCTCGGTCTCTGGTACGTGCTGGTGCACAAGCATAACTATATCAAGCTTACCACCCGGCGGCTGGCGCAGGTGCGCGGAAACTTCCTGACGCACAACGAAACGTCGGTGGACCTGGAGAAGATTTCCAACATTGTCGTCAACAAGTCGGCTCTGGGGTCGATGTTCGGATACGGCGATTTCATTGCCGAGACGGCCGGCAGCGATCAGGCGGAAGTCGTCTTCCGCGGCCTTTCCAGCCCCGACAAGCTGCGCGACACCATCTTCGACATTCGCGACGGGAAGCTGGATGAGGTGTCCAGCGAGTGATCGTCACTCCTCAGCGTTTAGGCCTTCGGATGCCTTGAGCGCTCGGGCGCGCACTTCGGCCGGATCGATCTTCTCGACCGGTTTTTCGCGCCGAACCATGAAGTGGTCGAGGTCGCGCGCCACGTAGGTATCCGGAAAGACCGCCCGTGCCTGGGCGACGATATCGGCTTCGCGGTATCGCCGCGAGACATGGTTGAGAATGAGCGTCTTCACACCCATGTCGACGGCGAAGCGAGCGGCCTGGCTCGCAGTGATGTGGCCAAAAAGGTGGGCCGTCTCCTCCTCGTCGTCCAGAAACGTCGCCTCAATCACCAGCACGTCGGCTCCTGCTGCCGCTTCCTGCAAGCTATCGAGCCGTCCGCAGTCGCCGATGTGGACGAGCTTTGTGCCTCGTGTCGTCGGTCCCAGGACCATCTCCGGCGCGATCAGTCGTCCATCGGCCAGCGTGATCGCTTCGCCCTCGACCAGCCGCCGCCGCTCCGGACCGGATGGAACGCCCAGCGCTGCCGCCTTTTCCGCCAGGAAGGGTCTGCGATCCCGCTCCTGGAAGACAAAGCCGAAGTTGCCGGGGCCACGGTGAGTCACCGGCACCGCGCTGACCGTGAAATCCTTCGCTTCGAGAATTAGCCCTGTTTCAAGTTCCTTCAGTGTGATCTGAATCGGCAGACGCTCGTATTGCAGTACCACGCCGAACAGCAGCGCATGCACCCGGTCAAGAGTCGCGCGGCCCCCATAAATGGTGATGTCATTGATGCTCTCCCAGCGCGCGAAAGTCGACATCAGGCCGCCCAGACCCAGGATGTGATCCAGATGCCCGTGCGTGAGCAGAATGTGGTTGAGCTTCTTGAACCCGATGCCGCTGCGGAGAATCTGGCGCTGCGTGCCTTCGCCGCAGTCGATCAGGAAGCGAAACTCGCCGGCCAGCACCACCTGAGCTGTCAGGCCGCGGTTTATGGAGGGGGCGGAAGCGGAAGTACCCAGAAAAACGATTTCGAACATGCCCTACCGTTCACTCCGGACCCGAAGGTGTGCAGCAACTGTGCTGCGTGCACGGGTCAGATTAGCGCAGAATGGTGAAAGTGCCGACATACACGCGGCTGCCGCGCTGCTGTATGCCTTCGAACGCTGCCAACCGCCGTCCGGTTGCCGCTTCGTAGGCGCCGGTGCTGATTCTGTACTCGCCGGTCGGCAGTGAGAAGGGCAGGTCGACGTAATTGACCTGAATCAGGATGTCTCTGGGTTCGAGCAGGCCCGGCATGACCACCGCGCTATCTCGCTGCGCGACCGGTCTCGCTCCGGGATCGTCCTGAACGTGAATGAAGAAGGTGAGATCTGGCGGGACGATGCCGTCGACGCGCCAGTAAGTGACCAGCGACAGCAGATCTCCCGGCGAAAGCGTATCCGACCAGCGGCGGTCATAGCCCAGGAAGGTGAGATTACCCTCAAAACGCAGCGGGGGCAGCGCGACGCCGAAGCCGCCGGGTTCGTCCGGCGCAAACGTCACAGGGGCGGTCGTCGTGAAGACGCCGGCCCGATTGGCCAGCACATCCGCCGATCGCAGCAGTGCGATCGACCTTGGTGGTACGTCGGGACGATCGATGATCTCGCCGGATTCCAGCCATGTCGCGAATTCCGGATTGAGAGTGTCGAGGCCGTCCTCGCCAATCATCACAACGTACTGCGGCGCCCCGCCGTTCATCAGGATGAGCGTTGTGCCGCAGTCAGCCACGCGCAGGGGCATGTCCGGCCGGTGCATCATGAGCGCCATCTTGTGCGCGTTGGTCAGCTCGAAGGGAGTTTCCGTCACCAGTTCGTCGATGCAGAGCAGCGCCGGAGTCGAGACTCCGCTGCGATCCAGAAAGCGTGCCAGCGCTCCGAGCCGGGCGTTGAACAGCCTCTGGGTCTGCGGCTGCTGACTCCAATCGACCAGCAGATCGTCCGCTGCCCAGGCGGCGTTGAAGCCCAGCAGGAGGATCAGCCCTGCGGCGGTGACGGCTCGGCCAAGCCCATGCAGAGTGTAATAAATCGTCGAGACGCCCATGCCGAAAAGCAGTGACATCGGCGCCAGGAGCGCCGCGTAGATCGGAAAGTTCGGCGCCACAGGAGCGAGCAGGGCTGCCGGAGTGAGGAACAGCAGCGACAGCAGCAGCAGCATATTGCCGGATTGGCGTGCGCCGCGCAGCGCCACCAGAAAACCGACCGCGATCATGACGCCGCTGACCAGATCCAAAAGCGGGCGTCCTGGTAAGTTGTGGGTTGGGTCGACATCGCCTACGAACAGCAGGCCGTTCATTCCGGTGACCAGCGTTTCCACCAACTGCGACAGCGACACCGGGAAGTGGCTGACCAGTCGGGTCGCGCCGGCGAGATCGGGAAGCTGAATCGTCGACAGCGTGTAGGGTACGGCCAGAACAATGACGATCACCAGCGTGAACCAGGTGAAGCTGAGTGCGCGACGCGGGAAAGGCCTGGCGCTGAACACTCGGTAGACGATGAAGGTCATGGCAAACAGGGTGATGACCAGGCTGATCGGGTGGATGTAGAAGCCCAGCCCGAGCAGAACCCCAAGCGCCAGAAACGCTGCCGAGTCGGAGCCGGCCCTCTTGCCCTCACCATACACAAAGAAGGCACGGGCCAGGGTAAGCATGACGGCGGCCGTCCAGGCCGTGAGCACCGCCTCGCGGGCAACGGTCCTGGAGAGCAGGATCGCCGCCAGATTGACCGCCAGCAGGCCCATCGCGGCGATGCCGGCGAGCGGGCCGCACAGCCGCGTGGCCAGAGCATAAACCAGCGCCAGACTGATCATGCCGACGAAGAAGGAGAGGATTCGGTAGCCGAACGTGCCGCTGCCGACCACGGCGGTCACGCCGGTCAGCGCCGCCTGATACAGTCCTTCGCGACCCTGGCCATCGAGATCGTAGAAGACTTCGACGCGACCCTGCCGGATAGTTTCCGCGACGCGCACATCATCGATCTCCGCGTCGCTGAGGCCGGGAGGCAGGCTGGCCATACTGGCCGACCGCAGGATCGCGGCGACCAGGAAGAGAATGACGGCAATGCCGTAGCTGACGCGGATCGACAACGGGGACTCCTAAAGCGCGGTCGCCCACGCGGTGAACAGCAGGACAACCATGCTCAGGCCGACGTTGATCCAGGTCAGGCGTGTTTCGTCGCGGTGCAGCTTTGCCATGGCAGCCGGCTCCTGCTTGCCTTTCTCCAATAGCAGCAGCGCCCGGTCCAGCGCCGGCGCCACCGTGAGCTGGGCGAACAGCATACACACGACCATGCCGATGATCGCGAAGTGCTTCAACAGCATCACCCGGCTCCACTCGTTGTCGAAGGTGAGCAGCCCGTCATAGTTGGGGTCGCCGGACATCTGGATCAGGCCGGTCGCCACCAGCACCGCCAGGCTCAGATTGGACAGAGGGACAAATCGCCGCCGGAGACGGTTGAGCAGGGCGTACAACAGCGGCTGATCGGCCACCAATTGGCGCGCGGTGGGCAGGACCAGCAGGACCATAATCACCAGTCCGCCGAGCCAGAAAACGGTGGCAACGAGATGAAAGAAGTAACTAATCGCAAGGGTAGACGGGGACAAGACCTAACGCCTCCGGACTGCTGGGATCGCGAGCCGGCATAAACTGATCGCCACAATGCTTGGCCATGTTCGCGAGATCGATATAGGACTGCCGAGTATACCCTGATGGTGTGGTGATCGCCCACCAGTACTGCTCATTCTCCTCCGTCCAGTCCGGATCGGCGATGTAGATCATCGACATCAGCCCCACCCAGGGTGACCAGTGCGAGGCGGCGTAGGCGTAGGCGCGCACCAGATAGTCCGCCTGGGCGGCCTCGTCGACGGCGAAATGCGCGTAGTCCGGGTTGATCTGGTCCATCGTCCAGCCGAGTTCCAGGATGGCAATCTGGCGGGCGGCGTCACCGTTGTCGATCATGATTCGACGGATGTCTTCAACCCTGCGGAAGCTGAAAAAGCGGTGCCCGCCACGCGCATCCGCCGGATCCATCTCTGGCGCGCTGAAGCCGGGAGCATGCACCCCAACGGCATCGACATAGCGCTGGAAGCCGGCATCATACATGCCCTCAAGGAAGATATCATCCGGAGTGACGGTGTCGTCGTAACTGCCAGTGGGAGCCAGTCCCGCAGAGATCAGGATAGCTTCCGGATCGGCGGCGCGGATGGCTTCGCTGCACACCTTGAGCAGCGTGACATAACCGGCGGGGTCGGGCTTTCGTCCCCCCCATTCCCGCGCCAGGTTTGGCTCATTCCAGATCTGGTAGGCATCAATTCGGCCCTTGAAATCCGCTGCCAACCGACCGCAGTACGCGCCGAAGTCGGCCAGATCGTCCGGCGGCGCGTCGATGTAATCCACGCCGCGCACGCCCTGGACCGAAGGATGCGACCACTCCGGTGCATCACCCAGACGGGCGATCAGTCTGAGGTTGCGGCGCTCCAGCTCGTTCAGGACTTCATAACCACGTCCGGTCATGAACTCACCGTGCGACTCAACCTGGATGTCTTCCCAGGAAAAGTCTGTTTGACATGGCTGAAGACCATCCGCTGTACCCAATCGAGGTCGCGCCCGGCGAACCCGTGATCCCACCAGACAAAGGCCTGAATCCCGTAGGTCAGCGAGGTAAACGGCGGATCGACGATGGCGAATCGCAGGAACATATCGGAGGACGACCGAGGGACGCTGGCCAGGAGGGGCAGCGCAATCAGCCAGAGGACAGCAGCGATGAGTCGACGCAAAAGCAAGATAACCTGCAAGATAACTTGATGGATAATTGCATATGAACGCAACCAATCTATCACATGGGCCACGTTCTGGTAAGGTGAACTGGCCGACTTCTGACCTTCACACCGCCGCCGTTTTGCCTCTGTTTCCTGAAAACGGACAGCACGGGTCCGTTCTGCTCGATTCCATACCGTCTTCTCAGGCTGCCGTAACGATTGGCTGGCACAATAGACAATATGAGTAGGCGACTCGCGCGCGTGTTCGCCTACAATGATCTGCAGAGATGGGAGTCCCTCCAATGACCGACCGAATTACCAAGAGCGATGTGGAATGGCGTGCCGAGCTCACGCCCGAGCAGTATGCGGTGCTGCGGCAGCACGCGACGGAGCGGCCCTTTACCGGCGAGTACGTCAGCACCAAGACAAAGGGCGAGTACCTGTGCGCGGCCTGTGACCAGCCGCTCTTTGGCTCCGATACGAAGTTCAATTCGGGCAGCGGTTGGCCTAGCTTCTGGGATGTCATCCAGGAAGGGAATGTCGAGCTGAAGAAAGACTTTAGCTACGGTATGCAGCGCGTGGAAGTTCTGTGTGGCCGCTGCGGATCGCACCTGGGCCACCTGTTCGACGATGGCCCGCGGGACACGACTGGCCTGCGTTACTGCATCAACTCCGCGGCTCTGAAGCTGAAGCCGGCGGACGAGTGACCGGTGTTTTGCGACTCCAGGAATGGCGAGCCTCTCCCATGCCGTGTCATTGACGCATGGGAGAGGCTCGAATGCTGATCAGGGGCTGACATCCACTTCGTAGGCGCGATTCCAGTCGCGGACTTCATCGAAGACGGGCCGGAAGACGAAGTTGGGACCGATGATCGAGTAGGCGACGTTGTCGTTGTCGGCGGCCCAGCCGGCCTGCGGGCCGTAGTTGAGATTCCACAGGAACGCCAGCCAGACGTCATCCGAGGTACGCATAAACTCGATCGCCTTGACCGTGAAGTCACGCTGTTCTTCGAGCGTGTTGTCGGCGGCAAATTCGAATCCCTGCGGCACCCCGTCTAATCCCTCAGCAGAGGGCCATCCGAATTCCGTCACACACAGCTTCTGGTTGCCGCCGGCCAGCACGATCTTGCTGGCGTAGGTTGACAGGGTGCTGCGGAAGCTCCAGGAATGGTGGGGATTGTCGAAGGGACCCCGGTAGGTCGCTGTTGTATCGTTCGGGACAGCATCCCAGGTGTATTCCGGGCTGACATTGATGCCGTTGTGATGCGCCCCGACGCAGTCGGCATAGTTGAGCATGCCGGCGCTGATCAACTGATCCATGTAGACGAAGTCGTCCCAGGCGTGCACGCCATCACTGAGCCCGGTTGGGGCGAGCGCGCCGCTGATCACGATCACACCCGGATCGACGGCCTTGATCGCCTGATAGGCGGTGCGCAGCAGGGCGACGTAGTCCTCCGCGCGCAGCCCGCCGGTTGTCGTCCATTCGCGATCGAGGTTCTGCTCATTCCAGACCTCCACAGCGTGGATCATGCCGGGGTAACGCCTCAGCAGCGCTGTCACGAAGTTGGCGTAATCGTTGGGATCGACCGGGGGACCGTGCTGCTCAAGATTGACCCCTTCGGGACGCGCCCAGTCGGGTGCGGTTACGACCGAGACCAGCACCTTGAGGCCCTTGTCGCGCGCTGCCAGCAGATAGGTGTCGGTGAGGAACCAGTCATACGCGCCGCGCTCCGGTTCCAGTTCGTCCCAGCGGACCTGCTGCTTGACCCATTTGACGCTGAGCTGGTTGGCTGCGACATCCATCCACTGCGCCATGTTGTCATAGCTCACCTGTACCTGGACGCCGAGATGAAAGCGTGTGTCGTCGACCGGAAGCAGTGTCGGTGTGGCCGCCGGGTTATTGGCCTGTGCTACCGCCTGCGAGGTGACTTCCGCCACCGGGCGCGTCGGAATTGGCGTGAAGGTCGCGCGGGCTTCGGTGGCGGTCGCGGTCATATCCGGGAGGACGGCTGCCGCTCGCAGGCCATTGGGCACGTTCGGCGCGAACAGTACGCCATAAGTCATGTAGATGGCGATGAATGCGACCACGCTGAGGATGAACGTGATGCCGCTCCAGACGACAATGAAGCCGCGAAGCTGGCGCCGGTAGCGGGCGATTGGAGTATTGGTTGCCATCGTTCAGGACTGCTCCGACTCTGATTCGAAAACTGCGCTCAGGGCCAACGTGAATCCGGGAAGCACGGTGCCGCCTTCGATGGTGTCTTTGATGCCGAGCAGGAGAGGTTTCTGGCCGGGCGCGTAAATCTCCGCGCGCTGGCTGTAGGGGTCGAACAGCCAGACGGTCGTGCCGGCGTTCAGGTAGTTGACGATCTTGATGCGCATATCCTGCGGGCTGTTGGAGGGAGACAGGACTTCGACCGCCAGATCCGGCGCGATGGGGTTGTATGCGTCGCTCGTCGGCTTCGCCTGGCGCATCCGGGAGACATACGCGAAATCCGGAATGTAACGCTCCTCGCCGATCATGTACCCGCCGTCGGCGCCGGTGACAAAGCCTAGCCGATTGGCAAGAACGTGGGCGCCAACCAGCGTCCCCACAAACGCGCCAACCGAAGATGAAATGCCGTTCGAAACCACTTCGATCATCCTCCCCGATGAATTCCAGTCGACGTTCGCGGTTCTCCGGCAGGAGCGCGAACTGCTCGAACTCCTCAACGGTCAGACGTTTTTCGGCGACGGTTATCATGGTGCGCAGCCTCCACCTCTTGCGGCCCTTTGGACGAGCGACCGGTCTCCGACAGGGAGATCAGAAGCTCATTATATCACGGGGGACTCCTACGCCTGACGAACGCCTTGTCACCGCTGTGCACGCCAATCCTGTGGAATCAGGTGGCGCACATTGCAAGCGGTAGAATGGCCATCCAATGTGGATTTGGTGGGGACGGGTGCGATGCACATTATCACAACATACAACTCCGAATTGGAGCGACTGCTTCCTGAGACAGCCGCGCTGCTGCGCGAATCGAAACTGGCAGTCCATGAGGCGGTGGTTCGCGTTGTTCTGGCGGGCTCACGGGGCCTGCGGCGTTGCTGGCGCGACGACTCCGACATCGATCTGACTCTGGTGGTCGATCGCTTGTCTCTGCCGGATACTGAGCCAGCGCGCGAGGCATTCCTGCGGGAGATCCTGGAGGAGACACTTCAATACTGGAGCAGTCGCGTCGAACTGGACACCGCGATTGCATTTTCGGCGGACGATCGCGATGGCGTGCGCTTGTTCGATCATCGCGACTATGACGAGGCGCTAGTCAACGCGTTTGGCCGTGACAGCCTGACGATCTTCAAGACACAGAAGGGCTTCGACGGCTATGTGCCGCCCGAAGTGCTCGACCTTCGCCTGATCTATCCGCTGCTGACCATCTGGGAGCGCTGACCTACGAGGAGCCTCTGAATCGACTGAGGCTCCTCACGTGATAGGCGCTATCGTGCTCCGGCCAGCGCGTCACAGGCCGGACAGGCGCCGCCCGGTCGGATGATCGCAAAGCCGGCCATGGGATCCGCGCCGTAGAAGGTGAAATCGACATTCCATACGATCATCAGCCGCACCCGTCCGCTTTGCGAAGCGATCGCCGCCGCCTCGGCCAGCCATGACGCCTGCTGCGCCACGGTGGTGTTGGCGCCCCAGCCAAAATAGGGATCAAGCGGCGGGTAGCCTTCGGGCGTCAGATAGCCGATCTCGGTGAAGCAGAGCGGCTTGGCGCCGTTGATGATGCCCCAGTAGGTGTTGAGCATGCCCGTGAAGTAGCGCGTGTAGTAGCTGTCGCGCGGGTCGCCGCTGGTGGCACCCGGCGGCGTGATGCCTTCGTTGTAGTGCGCGCCGATGCAATCGGCATAGTTCAGACCGCCCGCGGCAACCATCTGGCGCAGCCAGTTGTCGTCGTTGACGACCGCGCCGGGGTAAGCGGCTTCCGCTCCGGTGGGCGCGGGCGCGGCGCTGATTACCATGACGCCGCCGTTGGCGCCCTTGATGGCCTCGTAAGACGGGCGAAGCATGCTGACATACGCCTCGCCGCTGATCTGACCATTTGGCCATTCACGGTCGATATTCGGCTCGTTCCAGACCTCGATGGCGTCCGGGCCAAGCCCGGCCACGCCGCCGACAAACGAGGCGTACTGGCTGATGTAACTGGCGCCGCCTGCGGCCAGATCGTTCGGTGAGCCGACGACACCCAGCAGGATTTTGAAGCCGCGGCTGTGCGCTTCGCTGATGTGTGAAGCAGCCATCCCCGGGTCCGCGCCGGGGCCGTAGGGAAGCTGAATCTTCATCCAGTTCATGCCGGCGCGCTGCATCGCGCCGACGCCACCCGTGCCGGTACTGGTGACATGGCCACCATACTCGAACTGGCCGGCGACGATGCTGCCGGGGCCGACCTGTACGGCAGTCTGCCCACCGCCGGAGGGCTGCGCGGCGACCGGCGCGGGCGGCGAAGTGGGTTGCGGTGTTGGAGTCGGAGTCGAGGTGGGCAGGGGCGTTGGCGTCGGCGAGGGCGCGAATACGGCGACGGAAGCGCCTTCGCGCGGGATGCTCACCGCGTTGCCGCCGACGATTGCCACGTTGACCGCGTAGTTGCCATCCGGCGCCTGGATGGTGGCCACGAGTGACTCGTCCAGCGCGGTGTTGACCTCGTCGATCGTTCCCGCGCTGCTGCCAATCGTCCAGCGCAGGGCCAGCGCGAACGCGCCCGGCTGCGATGGCAAACCCAGCAGGTAGTTCTGCACGGTCTCCAGAACCGTGGGCGACACTCCCGGTGCATTCAGATCGTCAAACGCCACACCGGCCAGCTTGAAGGCGTCGGTCTTGTCGATGCGGACGCGAATGGCATCGCCGGTCGCCAGCCAGACGCGGGCAATGGCGCCGCCGAACGAATCCAGATAGTCGATGTAGGGTTGCCCCGACTGCGGATCGCTGCCAATTTCAGCGTCGTAGCCATCCAGGCGCGCGGTCAGCGGTGTTCCGGGGGGAACGGTGCCGCCGGGGGCGTACTCGACGTCGATGGTGACATCGCCCAGCGCCGAGAGGGCTTCGTCGATGCCGATCGGCGTGAAACCGTCGCCGACCTGGCGCTGCGAGCGCGCGGAAAGGCCGATGAACAGCTTCTGTCGGCTGACCTCGTCGATCGCCCAGCGGAGCATGGCGTCGACCAGCCGATCCTCGCCGGGGACGAAAGCGGCCGGGTCGGCGGGCATGGTCACGATCAGGCCGTCCGCAGCTGACCCGATGGCCTGCCAATCGTAGGCGCCGGTCTGCCAGCCCTCCGGCGTGTTTCGCGCAGCGGGGACGGTGACCAGCAGGATCTTCTGTTCAGCGCGCAGATGCGCACCGAGCTCCTGGATCAATGCCGTGAAGGAGTTGCGCAGATTGTCCGGCACGTCGCGATAGTCAATCAGGAGTCCGTCATACCCGGAGTCGGCCAGCGCAACGAGCTGTTCGACATGTGCGGCGCGGAGGGCGGTGTTCGAGAGAAGTGCTGTGACGGTCTCCGGGTCGGTGGCGTGCGGATCGAGAAAGTTTCGCACTGCCGGCGTGACCAGATAGGAGCCGCTGAGGTCGAAACCGGCGGCCAGACTGCCCACCAGACCGCCTTCGAGCGTTGGCTGCAAGCCGGCCGGGGCGACGATGTTGGCCAACTCGGCAATTTCCGGCGCGAGAACTTCGTCGACGTCGACGGTGATGATCGACGCCTGGGGGATGTTTTCGGCGCGCAGGGCAGCAAGACTCGAGGGCAGACGGTCGACTTCGGCCACCAGCGTCCTTCCGGTCATGACAGCCGGGATGAACGTCCAGCGTCGCGACTGTGGATCGTAAGCGTACAGGTCGATCCGATCGGACGGAACGGTCGGATCGACGATCTCCAGCGACAGAGCCACGCGACCCGGCGCCGTACCCGTGACGGCCAGACCGTAGAGATCCGAAATCGGGATGGTGCCGGTGGGCAGCGCCCCATAGGCCGTGCGGATGAACTCATCCTGACTGGCCTCGCCGACCTCGAAGCTGAGCCGCGGCATCGAGGAGATGGCCACGCCGAAATCCCGGCCGGTGTCGTCACCGTAGACGGCCAGTGCCAGGGCTTCCTGGCGCACTGCGTTGGCATCGGCGGTCAGCATGACAAAGCGCGGACCGAACACGCGCTGGAGGAGATTGACGGGGGGAAGCAGCAGGCCGATGACGAGCAGCACCAGAAAGAGCGTCGCCGTGAGACCACCCAGGACCCAGCATCCGCTGCCGCCGCGCGGCGAGGGTTCGCCGGGGATCGGCGGCATACTGCTGGTCTTTCGGAAGGTCTGTCGGTTAGGCGGGTTTTCTGGGGAATCGGGATCGAAGTCGGGGACGACTGCGGGCAGGCCCGCGGACTTCCGCTTATTTTCACTCATCTCTAAACTACCTTTACAACCACTTCATGCGCCATCACCGGGTGTGGGACACCGGCCAGAACGTGCGGCCCGGCGCCCCACTCGACAGTCACGGCAGAATTCAGGTCAGCGACCAAGCAGATCGCAGGCGGGACAGCTTCCGCCCGGTCGAATGAGCGCATAGCCGGCCATGGGATCGGCGCCGTAATCCGTGAAATCCACATTCCAGACGATCACCAGACGGACTTTGCCGCTGCGTGCCGCCAGAGTCACGGCCTGATCGACCCACTGCGCCTGTTCGGACAGACTGGTGTTCTCGGCCCAGCCAAAGGCGCCAGGCAGCGGGCCAAAACCCTCCGGCGACAGGTAGCCCAACTCCGTAAAGCAGAGTGGACGGCGGCCACCGACGGCGTTGGAGTAGGTGTTGACCATGCCCCAGAAGTAGCGGCTGTAATGGCCGCTGTTGCCACGCGGATCGCCGCTGGTCTGGCCGGGCGGCAGGATGCCTTCGTTGTAATGAATGCCCACACAGTCCATGTAATTGGCCGCGCCTGCCGCGGCCATGCGCTGCACATAGAGATTGTCGTCGCAGCCGACGCCGCTGCATCCGCCGAAGAAGCCGGTAGGGGCCGGCGCCCCGCTGATGACCAGCGTGGCCGGGTTTGCAGCCTTGATGGCATTGTAGGCGCGGCGCAGCATTTCTGTGTAGCGCTCCGGGCTGATGCTGCCGGCGGGCCATTCGCGGTCGATGTTCGGCTCGTTCCAGACCTCGATGGCGTCGGCCCCGAGCGCGGCCGCCTGAGCGACCGAGGCGGCGTAGGCATCCAGGAATCCGTCGTCGTTGGGGTCGCCGTTGCCGACGATGCCGAGCAGGATGCGGAAGCCATTGGCGTGGGCCTGCGCGATGGCCTGACCGTAATCCTGGAACGTGCGCACCTGCCGTTTGACCCAGGTCATGCCGGCCGTGCGCATGGCGTTGATGGCCACCGGGCCGAATCCCTCGACATGGCCGCCGTACTGAAAGCCGCGAACGGGTGCGGCGTTGACCACCGGTTCGACAGGAGCGGCGGCCGCTTCTGCCACGGCCAGATCACTTTCGGCCGGACCGGGATCGGCAGCCGGCGGAACCACGCCGGCCGGCGCGCCCGCCGTGAAGGGATCTTCCACCCACTTCGCCGGCAGGGCGGCGATCTGTTCGGGAGTCAGGTTGGTGGCGGTATCGACGATCCAACCCTGGCTGTTGTTCTGGGCGATGCCGCGCACCCAGCCTCCGCCGGGCGCGCGGCCATCGGCGCGGAAGGCAAACCCTGCGGGCAGCACTTCCTGAATGCGCCAGTCGACACCGGGGCCGGTGCGCAGGCGAGCGTCGGAGTTGAGGATTGTGTCGAGTGCGCCACCCTGGGCGCGCAAGCTCGCCGGCATTGCGAAGAGGATCAGCACCAGCGCGAGGACAAGCCTGTGTCGAAGAACGTTGCGTCGAGCCATCCCTATTCCAGAACTCCTGGTCAACTGCCATCGATTGAATCGTGTGCTGCGCCCGACGTCACGTCGACAGAATCGTGAACTGAACCCAAGACGCTGCGGCATTGTAGCAAAGCCCTCCGACTCTGGCAAAGCGCCGACCGAGCATCAAACGACTACTTGACAAAAACTAGACACCGCGTGTATAGTGTTCAGGAATTCTATACACGGAGTGTATAGCTAACGATGTCGGTCAAGTTTGCCATCCTGGCGCTCCTCTACAACGAGGAACTTCACGGGTACGAAATCACAAAGCGGCTGCCCCTCACACTCCATGAAGGTTGGGATGTGAAACCGGGGCAGGTGGCCAGTACATTGAGCCGCCTTGAAGCATCGAATCTGCTGGTCTACCAGATGGAAGCCGGCAATGATGCCCCGGAGCGCAAGGTCTACCGGTTGACCGAGCAGGGTCTGTCCGAACTGAGGGACTGGTTTATGACCCCGGAGGTCCGCGACTACCGGTCGGGGGACGAGTTCTATCTGAAGCTGGTGTTCTGCCTGCTGGGCGCGCCTGTGGATCTGGACACAGTCCTCTTCCAGCAGCGGCGGCGGTTGTTCCAGGAACTGCATGATGTCACGCATATGCGTGAAAGCCTCGATCCCGTCACCGATCTTCCGTTTCAACTCCTGCTGGACACCGCCATCATGCATCTGGATGCCGATATCCGCTGGCTCGAAATGTGCGAAGCGCGTCTGCCGGAATTGAAGCAGTATCGCCCGCGCCAGCCGATTCAGCCGGCGCGCGGCCGACCCCGTGGGTCGAATGACACGAAAGAAGAGTAGAGGAAATGGGCGGAGGGAAGAATATGATACAGGCACGAGAGATCGTGAACGTCGATGGCCTGACAAAGACGTATGGCAGCGGCGTGGTCGCCGTTTCGGCCCTGCGCCAGGTCAGCCTGCGCGTCAACCAGGGGGAAATGGTCGCCATCATGGGCCCCAGCGGATCGGGCAAGAGCACGCTGCTGCACCTGATTGGCGGGCTTGACCGGCCGACCAGCGGCAGTATTCACATTGACGGGCAGTCGACCATCGATATGAATGACCGCGCCCTCTCGGAAGTTCGCCGCCGCCGCATTGGCTTCGTCTTCCAGAACTACAATCTGCTGCCAGCGCTGACGGCTCTGGAGAACGTGGCCATGCCGCTCATCCTCGACGGGGTGCGTCGCCCGACGGCCTTCGAACGCGCGGCTGCGGCGCTGACGGCGGTCGGTCTGGCCAATCGCAGTGACCACCGGCCGGCCGAACTGTCTGGTGGACAGCAGCAGCGCGTCAGCATCGCGCGGGCGCTGGTCATTCAGCCCGCCCTGATCCTGGCCGATGAGCCGACGGGAGCGCTCGATTCGGAGACGGGTCAGGAAGTCATCCGCCTGCTCCGTCAGCTGGTCACCCGCCAGCTCCAGACCGTAATCCTGGTCACGCACGATGCCCGCGTCGCGGCCCACGCCGACCGGATCGTCAACCTGAAGGACGGCGCCGTGGTCGACGACACCCGTCTGAATACCCGCACGACCGTGCAAGGCGCGGCCCAGGGCGTCGCATCGCCGGCTTGAGCGACTGAGTCCATTCTCGAGGTGACATGATGAATCTGCTTTTTCTGGCACGTCGCTACATGGGCCAGCGGCGGACACGCGCTGTCCTCACCATCCTGGCGATTGTCTTCGGTACGGCAACCCTGTACGCCGCGAATACCACGCCCGGCGCGGTTCAGGCTGCGGCGGAACGCACTGCTCTGGGAGAGGATGGCCTCACACTGACCATCGCCCAGGGGTTCACAGGTCAATCGGAGCCTCTTTCAGAATCGCAGGTGCCGGTACTGGAATCGCTGGCGGGCGTCGAGTCGGCCAGCTTCTCCGCGGAAGGGACCGAACGTGATAACACGATCAGCCTGAAGTTGGCGCCGGGCGCCTCCCTGACGGACGTGGCGCAGGCAGTGGAGTCGGCCATTGGTGACTACTCCGTGCTGGGCATTGACCCGCGCCGGTCGCTTCTTCAGAACCAGTTCTATCAGGTGCTGTTCAACTTCTTCGGCGGCATTTCTCTGTTGATCGGCAGCTTCCTGATCTATGTGACCATTCGGACCTCGGCAGCCGAGCGGCGACGCGAGTTGGGCATTCTGCGGGCCATCGGCGCCGATCAGGGGCAGGTGGTGCGGCTGTTCACTCTGGAGGCGCTGCTGCTGGCCGTCATCGGCACGATCGTGGGCATGATCGTGGGGCAGTTGTTCGCCATCGGCATGTTTCAGATGGTGTGGTCCGCCTCGTTCCAGATGTATGAACAGGAAGGCGGCGTGCCCCTGAACCTGCCGGCGCTCCTGGCCGCCGCGGCCATCGGCATTGCGGTTTCGCTGACCGCCGCCTACTTCCCGGCGCGCGCCGCCAGTCGCATCACACCGATCGAGGCGATCCGGCAGGAGGCACCGGCCGTGACTCTGCGGGCCGCACGCTGGCGTATTCTCCTGGGACTCCTGGTGACCGTCGTCAGCATCCTGGTGCTGATCAGCGGGACGGCCTGGAGCGCTCTCGGCGGTCTGCTGCTCTTTATCAGTGCGGCGCTGTTGGCCCCGGCTCTGCTTCTGCCGGCGGTGGGGGCGCTCCGGCCAATCTTTACACGGCTCTTCCCTCGTCTGGCTGATCTCGTCTATGCGGGGATCCTGCGTCAGCCCTGGCGCGCGGCGACAACGCTATCGGTGCTGACCATCGGCTTTGCCCTGTGTGTGGGTGTGATGGGGCTGATCTCACAGACCGTCGCCGACACCGCCGAGCGCATCAACGCGCAGGACCCGGATCGCGATCTGGCCCTGTACGGCATGGAGCAGGGCTTGCCGGATCGTGTTGCATTGTCCGTCGGTGAGCTGCCTGAAGCTGACGCCGTGGCCAGGGTTTATCATGTCACGGCCACAGCCGACGGGCAGCCAGTCCTGGTCGAAAGCGTGGACACGCGCCACGGCAACCGTCTGCGTTCATTCAATCGCCTGCTGAGCGGTGAAGAACCCGATCCGCCCTACCTGGACAACGCCGCCGCGGACGCGATCGTCGATTCGCTGGCCGACGGGCGCCGCGCCATCATCTCGTATCGACTGAGCCAACTGACAGGCGCGTCGGGTCGGCGAGCTCCGTCGTCCTCGACTCGCCTGGGGGACCGCGCTCCTACGAGGTGGTCGCCCTCTCAGACGATTTCTGGCCGGAGGCGAACGATCGGCTGGCCTATATCGCTGAGCCAACTCTGCTGGCCGATTTCCCGGAAGCAACGTTGTGGGCAATTTACGTCAGCCTGGCCGACATACGACAGGCCGCACCACTCACTGAACAGATCAGCACCTCGCTCTTCACGTCGGAAGCGCCGGTGTTCGTCAGCAACGAGGTGGCCTTCCGCGAGCGGATGATCGGCGACACCGTTCGCGGCATGAGCGTCCTGTATGTTCTCGCCCTGATGGTCGCCGTGCCATCGGTGCTGGGCTTGCTCAACACGCTGGTGATCGCGGTGCTGGAACGCACCCGTGAGATCGGGCTGGTGCGCGCCATCGGCGCCGACCGCCGGCAGATCCGTCGCATGGTGATCGTCGAGTCGCTCCTGCTGGGCACGATGGGGCTGCTCTTTGGCGGCGTGGTCGGTCTGGCCATCGCCTATGGGGTGAATGCCAGCCTGACCGCGCTTCAGTCGACGGGTGCGCCGGCGACCTTTGCCATCCCCGTCAACGGTCTGCTCATCCTGGGCGGGGGTGGGCTCCTGCTGTCCGCGCTGGCGGCCCTTCTGCCGGCCAATCGGGCGGCGCGCCTGGACGTGATCGGGGCGCTGCGCACCGAATAGGCAGCCGGGCAATCGAGGGTGGAACATGGTACTCTAGTGGGCGTTCGCGTCCACTAGAGGTCCGCCACCGAGCCGCCCCATGACCATCTCCACGCTTTTGCAGGCACACGACCTGGAAAACCCCGGCATCGCCGTGCTGACCTTCAACCGGCCGGAGGCGCATAACGCGCTGACCACCGAAACCATGATTGCCTTCGCCGAGGCCGTCGACTCTCTCGCGGCCCAGGACGGGCTGTGCGCGGTCATCCTCACGGGCGCCGGCGAAAAAGCCTTCTGCAGCGGCGCCGACATTGCCGAAATGGCCGCTTTGACCAGCGAGGCCGACGCTATCGACATGATCACGCGCATGGGCGAGGCTCTGATCAAGCTGGAACGCCTTCCGGTGCCGGTGATCGCCGCCATCAACGGGCACGCTCTGGGTGGCGGCGCCGAGATCGCCATGGCCTGTGATCTGCGCATCATCGACGCGGGAGCGCGCCTGGGCTTCGTGCAGATCCGCCGCGGACTGATTCCGGGGTGGGGCGGCGGCCAGCGTCTGCTGCGACAGGTCGGTTACGGCCGCGCCATCGACATCCTCCTGCGCGGCCAGGTGCTGAACGCGGATGAGCTGGTGGCGCTCGGGCTGGCAACCGAAATCGCGACCCACGGCCAGGCGCTGATCAGCGCGGTGCTGCGGGCGCGGGAGATCGCCGCTCAGGATGCCGAGGCGGTCCGGGCGATGAAGGTGCTGCTTCAGGCCGGATTGAACCATCCGTATCACGACGCCTTGATGATGGAGCGGGCACTCTTTCCGCCGCTGTGGGCCGGGGAGACGCGCCTGAGCAGTATGCGCAGCTTTCTCAAGGAGAAAGGCACACGCGAATGACCGACTTCTATCGCACGATTGCCCGGTATTACGACTCCGAGCATCACGACAAGACCGAAGACCTGCCCCTGTATGAGGAGATTGCCGAGCAGACCGGCAGCCCCATCCTGATCGTCGGGAGCGGCACCGGGCGCGTGCTGCTGCACCTGGCCGACGCCGGCCATGAGGTCTGCGGGATCGAGCGGGAGGCGGCCATGCGCGAACGCGCAGAGGCCAAACGGGCGGCGCTGCCGTATCTGCATGCGCGGACGACAATTCTTGGCGGGGATGTGATGACCGTCAAGCTGGACCGGGCGTTCAAACTGGCCATCCTGCCCTACAACACCTTCATGCACTTCCTGACGCTGGAGTCGCAGCAAGCGCTCCTCCAACGGCTGCGCGGTTGGCTGGAACCGGGCGGCACATTGATCATCGACTTGCCCAACGCTGGCGATGCCTTCGCCGGCATGGATACCGACTCGCTTACGCTGGAGCGGACGTTCATCGACGTCGACACGGGTCGGCTGGTCATGCAGCAGAGCGTCAGCCGCCTGGATCGGACAGCGCAGATCATGGACGTGACCTGGATTTACGATGCCGTCGGCGAGGATGGTGTGCTGCACCGTACCGTGGCGCCGACGCGCATCCACTACTATTTCCGCAACGAGATTCAACTGCTGCTCGAATCCTGCGGATTCAGCCTCAGTGCTGTCTACGGTGATTTTGACGAGTCGCCCTACGAAGACGGCGCGCCGCGAATGATCGTGATCGCCGAATAGGGCGGATACGCTAACTCGGCGATGCACGCAGCGAGGCCAGCAGGTCGAAGGCCGCGTCGATCTGCGTCGACGTCATCTCATGCTCGGCGCCGGTGACTACTTCTGCGAACCAGACCGGCGTTCCCCGATCTCGCATGGCTGTCAAGAATTCAAGCGCCACTTGCGGATAGTTGATGCCATCGAGGGCGTCGTTTTCGCCCACCACCACCGCGTAACGCGACAGGCTGTCGAGGGTTTGCAGGGGATAGTAGTCGGCCGCGCCGAGCACGATGCCAGGGAATACCGCCTGGCTGTGCGCGCCGATAAAGGCGGCCAGGCTGGCGCCCCAGCCAAACCCGGAGACCGTCACTGACCGATCGTCGATCGGGTAGTAAGCCCACACCGCGCTGAGCATCTCGAATACGTCGTCTCCGTAGAACTGGTAGCCCTCGTACAGCATCATCGTCGAACGGTGGTCCCAGGCGGCCGCGACGAGGAGCACCCCTTCCTCGGCGGCGCGAGTGGCGTAAGGCTGCATCATTGCCAGACCTTCGCTCATCCAGTCGTGAATCAAAACGAGGAGCGGCCAGCCATCCGGTGGCGCCTTCCCCGTAGGTTCGAGCACGTAGAAGTTGCTGAATGGCACTGTCATGCCGACCCAGAAGTTGCCGGTGAGTTCTTCGGGGGCGGCGCTCTCTATCGGGAACTGTTTGGGATTGGCCAGCCGGCTGATGAAACCGATGGTGTCGGCCGCCTGCTGAAGAGGGGTCGCCAGCGAGTTGAGCAGCAGCCAGGCGATCACGACGACGAGACTGAGGAAGACGATGCTCACCAACAGCACTGGCAGAAATGCCACTGATCCCTTTTTCGCTGATTCGGTTGCGGTTTGCCGCGCCCGGGGGGCAGGGCCGGACTTGCCGGTCTTCACTGCCGGGTTGGTGGTGCTGGCGCGGGCGGGATCAGCACCGGATGCGGCCTTCTGCGCGCGGCGGATCTGCGTGACGGCCTGCTGCGCCTTGTCCCGCAGCGCCTGCTCCTGGTCGGCGTCGTGGATGGCCCACAACGCCTTGATGTAAGCCGCGTTGCCGGTGGCCGCCGCGCGGCGAATGCCCTCCTCACGCTTGGCCGGGTTGTCTGAGTTCAGCAACGCATGGATTTGTTCCTCCATCTTCCGCCCCCTGTGATGAATGTCGTCAATGTCGCGCTATGGCATCGGTTCTCCGGTCTGTCCAAAGTTTGCCGCCAGCAGCGAGAAATCCTGGATCGTGATGGCGCCGTCCATATTGAAGTCCGTGTCATAATTGAAGTTCTGCTGCCCGGTTGCCGAACCAAAAGCGGCGGCCAGCAGTGAGAAGTCCTGGATATTGATGGTGTCGTCGAAATTGGCGTCACCCTCGCGCAGGATTGGCGTGACGAACGCGTTAGTCCCCTCGATGATGGTGATGTCCAGGGTAGCGGCGAGGGTATGGTTTCCTTTGACCCACAACGTGTAACTCCCGATGCTGAGCGAGGACAGCGTGAAGCTGCCGCTGCTGTCGGCGATGTGGACATACGGTGTGGCGGGGCCGGTATCACCTTCTGGCAGGAGAGCGGCGAGTAGTGTGATTTCGTAGCTGCTGTCAGGCGCGGCAGGCCGGCCCTCCAACAAGAGCTGCACCTCGGCGTCGATACAGGGTGAATCATCCACGGTGATCGACCATGATGTGCTGGTCACAATCCCTGCCCGCGACGAGTCGTGTATCAGGGGAGAGGTATCGGTGACTTCCAGCGTCAGCGTGTGCATTCCCAATGGAGGGAGGCTCTTGACGTAGCCGACCCTTACACCGCTCGGCGCCGTGTAATACTCCCCGAAGACATGTACGCCATCCCACAGCCAGCGGTAGCGCAGAACGTCTTCTCCGGCCGGACCGACGAGCTGAGCGCCAAATTCCTGGGAGTCACACTGCGCAATGGTGACCTCCGCACTGGGGGGCGTCCTGGTGCCTGGCTCGATGTTGCTGATTCCTGGTTGGGCCGGCTGCCCCCAGCCGCCATCGTACAGCCGGAGAATGTAGGCTTCGCCCGCCACCGCACAAAGCGGCGTGCCCAGCGTGCGCATCAGGCAGTTGTAGCCAGGGCGGTACATGCCTGACGTCAGATAACGCGCCCCTTGAAATAATCCGATGTCATCGAGATAGGGGCTTGTTGGCGGAGTCACCACCGGCGTCGACGGCTCGATCCAGCGCGTCCACTTAATCGATTCACGGACCGTCTGGTTGGTCACGTTCGGTTCGCAGTCGTTGTAAACGTTGGCGTCGGTGTCGCTGCACGCCGGATATCCGGGGTAGGCGGATTCGTATTCGTCGGCCAGACCGGCAAAGGTATGGCCATACTCATGCTGCGCGATTTGTACGGAGAGTGAATGCGCCGAGACCACCGAGAATGCCCCGCCTGAACCGCCGTAGGTCGGGTCATTGACCAGGACGATGATCTCATTCCAGTTGGGCGCACTGGCCGCGGCCGCCAGCACCTTGGCGTAGTTGGTCACCAGCAACCGGTGGATGTTGAAGGCGCAGTAAGTCGAATCGAAGGCTGTGGCGACGAAAGTCCCGGCCAGCGGGTCGGAACTTGCGCCGCTGTCGCGGCAGCAGGTGGGCTGGGTGGGATTGGCATTGTTGCAGGTCGGGTTGTACGGCGGGTGATCGGCCCCCGACTGCGGAGACGCCGTGAAGAGCGAGGTCAGTTTGACGAAATTCCGGTAGTCGGAATAGGGCGAGATGTTGAAGAACTGGCTGGCGAAGTCGGCAACATGGGATTCGAATAAAGTCTGCTGCGCCGCCGTGTAGCCATCGCCCATGAGCAGCAGATCGACCCGGTTGGCGCTGGGCCCGCTGTCCTGCAGCCCCGCCTGGCGGCTGATCGCCTGGGAATGGAGGGGAAGCGAGCTGTCCGCGGCAAGCGCACTCAGATCGAAGCGCTGCGTCCCGGCAATCGCCTCGCCCTGGATCACGAGGGTGGTTTCGGGAAGGACGGGCACGCGCACGACAAGGGCCGGCAGCCCCGCGGGAAGCCACTGCCCATCGATCGGGCTGTTCTCGCCTTCGCCGTGGAACTCGGCGCGCACCCACTGCGGGATGGCCGCTGCTGATTCGAAGACCGTTCTGCCTCGCTCATCGGCAAGCGCCACGCGGACCAGAGTGTCGGCGCGATCCACGCTTTCGGCCGGCGCCGGGGCGTCGAAGAACGACGAATCGACCTCGACCAGGCGGTAGAAAACGGGTTCGAAAGCGCCCTCATCACGCTGCTGAAAGACGACATAATGCGCCGGGACTTGATCCAGGTTCAGGGACGCAAAAGTCTGGCGAAGGGGTTCCTGATCCGGAGGGAAAGGAGCCGAGCGGCTCTGCGTGCCGGGGAGTACGAGGGTGCTGAGCAGGACGATGTATGAGAACAGCCGGCGCGATAGTGGCATGATGTTGACGGCTATGAGGCCTCCGAGTATGAGTCTGTCTCAACTATTGTATCTGCGACTCACTTCCTCGATCATTATGGTTCTGTTCGTCGATCCGCGCATCCTCGCCGCCTGACGGGCTCCCGAGTTGTGTAAAAAGAGGAACGATTGGCCATTCTCACAAGATGTCTCATGGTGTTCGGCGCGCTGCTGCTGGCCGCCGCCTGCGATCAGGTGCCGCCGACCCCTACGCCGACGCGGGCGCTGAGCGGCCCGACGCTGGAAGCCAGTCCGATTGTCCTGCCCCTGATTCCGACCGTGCCGCCGCTGGATGTCGGTCAAAGCGATTTGACGGCCGCGTCACTGCCACGTGGGGCTGAACTGCCGCCGCTGGAGCAGGGCACGCGCATCCCCGGCGCCATCAGCCAGTCGATCGTCATCACACTGGCCAGCGGCGCGCAGCACCCCGGCGAACTCTACCCACCCTCCGCAGGTGGGATTCATCCGGGAGTTCTTCTCCTGGGAAGCACGGTCAGCGGTTGGGGAGACCTGCCTGCACTGCTGCGCGATGCCGGCATGACTGCCCTGGTGACCGACGTGCCAGCCGGAGCGACAACCGGCGACTTCAATTCGCTGCTGACCTCGCTGGGCGAAACCAGCGATCCGGGTCATCTGGCGGTGGTGGGCCTTGGCCTCGGCGCGGATGCCGCCCTGGTCGGCTGCGCGGCGGCACAACGCTGCGACGCGGCGGTGCTGATCCGTCCGGGCAGCGATCTCCTGATCAACGCCATGCCGACGTATAACCCGCGCCCCTTGCTGATCGCGGTGCGTCAGGATGATGCCGACGAGGGCGCGCTGGCGCAGTCTCTCCTCGATGCGGCGGATGGCGATGCGGCGCTGCTCCCCTTCGCCGGGGACATGCCGGACTCCACCCGGATGGCGGAGATCATCACCTGGCTGATCAGCCAGCTCGCCTAATTGAGCAGCACGGGCTGGAGCCACCCCAGATCGCGCCGGTAGAAGCCGTCGAGGATTAGTTGGAACAATAGGCCAGAACTTCGCAGGCGGCCATTTTCGTCCGGGTCATCACCAGGCAGGGGGCCGCGCAGCACGAGGAGTGTCACGGCGCGGTCGGCCTCAGTCACGGCGATGACCTGGGTTGGTTCAACGGTCCCGCCGCGCTCGGCGATCAAGTCCGCCCACGTGGCGTCGCGGAAGGCTGATCGAGCCCGCTGGAGCCGCGCGTCGAGAACCCCGGCGGCGATCTGGGCGACCTCTTCATTGCGGTAGACCAGCGCGATCAGGACCATTTCGGAGTCGGCATCGGCGGCGTCGGCGAAGGCGACCAGATTGTAGACGGGCAGGTTGTCGATGCCGCCGCGCAGGCCGTCCTGATACTCGCGTACCTCCTCCTCGGATGGCACAGCCGACATGCCATCCAGCGACAGCGCCAGGAAATCATCCGGGCGGGCAAACTGCACCGCGCGCAGATGATGACCGCCGTCGAGCGCCGCCAGAGCCGCGACGACCAGCGGGTTGTCGGCATAGCTGGCCCCGTCTGCGCCTGCGTTCAGCGCGGCATTGAGGGTCACATCGCTGCCGGAACCCACCAGCACATCGTTCGCCAGAGCGCGCGGAAAGCGCCGGCCCAGATCGCCGCCGAAGACATCGGCAGGCTGGCGGTTGGCGAAGTCGACGTTCATGCCCGTGTCGCAGCCATCCGGCGAGCACCAGCGGGGGATGCCGTTCACGTCCTCTTCCACGAAGTCGCGGGCCAGGTGTGCGGCGCGGATGGCCGCCAGATCGAAGCTGCCGCGCAGAATAAGCCCCTCATCGGGCGGGAGCCCCAAGCCCAGGCTCTGATTGATGTCGAAGAAATCGATTCCCAGGACGTCCGGCATGTCGTCAAATTGCATGAAATAGTTCATCTGCATGCCTGTAGACGGCATGGCGGCGATCCAACTGCTGGTCATCTCGTCGTCGGCCATGAAGGCGGCGAAATCGTCCGGCGTCGTCAGACCGCGCGCGGCTTCGGCGGCGCGGTAGTCGGCGAAGGTCAGCCAGCTTCGTGCCGCGCCATCATCAGGCACGAACTGGAGCGCCGCGGCCAGCGGTTCTGATCCGGCGAATGGGGCATCATCCTGCGCCGCGGACAAGAAGGTGTGCAACGCCAATACCAGCACTGCGCTCGCGGTGAAGAGATGGCGCAGGATGCGCATGGGCTGTATGGTCCATTGTTGACTCATGACCGACTCCGAAGCTCCGTTTTTCGCGCTGTCCGCAGAGCAGACTATAATGAGGACACTATACTCATGAAAGCTCCCTTCGACAACCGGTGCGAGTGAGAAAAGGCGGCTGCAAATGAGCGAGACCCCTGGCCGGCAACGCCTGAACATCCGGCGCATGCTGAAGACGACACGATCCGATCGTGGGACACTGCTCGGGACGCTCTCCAGAGTGTCCGGGGTCATCGTCGCGGCGGTGATACTGGCGGGGTGTTCGCTCGGCGCGCAGCCCCCGACCAGCACTCCCACCGAAACGGCCGCACCCACGCTCGCGCCGGCCACCGCCGAAACGGCGCCGACTGTCCTTCCGACACAGCCCCTCACGCTGCTGGCGCCCTCGGCAACCCCGCTGGCAATCCTGCCACCCACGCTTGCGCCAACGGTGGTCATCCCGGCCCAGGCGACAATCGCACCGTCATTGACGCTGGTTCCTGCGACGGCGGTCATTCCTGCTCAGCCGACGCTAGCGCCGTCCCTGACCCTGATCTCGTCGGCAACGGTCCCCACGGTCGCGCCGACTGTACCGCTGATTACCATTCCGGCCGTGACGGTGGTGATCATCCCGCAGCGGGTCACCCAGGTCGTGACGGCCGCGCCATTGGGTGCCACTGCCACGTTCACCCTGTCGCCGACGGATACCCCAATCCTGATTCCGACATTGACGTGGAGTCCCACGGCGACGTCGACCTTCACCGCAACGTCTGTTCCGCCGACTGCCACCTTCACGGCGACGTCGACCGATACGGCCACTGCGCTCCCGACGATGACATCGAGCTTCACGCCGACGCCGACCGATACGCCTTCACCGCTGCCGACGCTGACGTCCAGCTTCACGCCGACGCCGACCGATATGCCTTCACCGCTGCCGACACTGACGTCGAGCTTCACGCCGACGTCGACCGATACGCCTTCACCGCTGCCGACGCTGACGTCGAGCTTCACGCCGACGTCGACCTATACCCACACGGTCCAGCCGACGTCCACTTTCACCGAGACGCCCGTGCCGCCCACCGCGACGTTGACGGAGACGCCTTTCCCGACGGCAACCTTGACGGAGACGTTCGTTGCGCCCACGGCCACGCTGACGGAAACGCCGCTGCTGCCGACGGCAACGCCGACCGAGACTCCGGTATCGCCGACACCGACGTTTACGGAGACGCCGATCTCGACCCCGACGGACACCGAAACGACTCTGCCGCCCACACCGACGCTCACCGAGACGCCTGTGCCGCCCACGGCCACGCTGACCGAGACCCTGGCACCGACCGCGACATGGACGGAGACGCCGGTGCTGCCGACGGCGACCTTTACCGCCACGGCCACCGATACTGAGACGGTTGTTCCGACCGCGACGTTTACGGAAACGCTATCGCCCACGGCCATGTTCACCGAGACCCCGCTGCCGACAGCAACATTCACGGAAACGCCCGAGCCAACGGCACTACCGACCGCGACGTTTACCGAGACGCCTCTGCCGACGGCAATACCTACAACAACGGACACGGAAACGCCCACACCAACCGCGACGTTTACGGAGACTTCGACGGCGACGCCCACGGACACGGAGACGCCGGTTCCGACAGCCACATTTACGGAAACGCCCGAGCCAACAGTCACGCCGACCCCAACCTTTACCGAAACGCCACTGCCGACGGCAACACCCACAGCCACATACACGGAGACGCCGGTTCCGACCGCCACCTTCACCGAAACGTCCACGCCCACCGCGACGTTCACGGAAACACCCGAGCCAACGGCAACGTTCACGGAGACTCCGCTTCCGACGGCAACACCCACAGCGACGTTCACGGAAACGCCGACGCCGACCGCCACGTTTACGGAGACGCCGGTTCCGACAGCCACATTCACAGAGACGCCGACGCCGACGGCAACGTTCACGGAGACTCCGCTTCCGACGTTGACACCCACAGCGACGTTCACGGAGACTCCGCTTCCGACAGCGACGTTCACGGAAACGCCTGAGCCAACGGCAACGCCGTCTGCCACGTTTACGGAGACCCCGACGGCGACGCCCACCGACACCGAGACGCCACTGGCTGGCTTCACGCCGACCCCGGTGGTCCTGAACGCCAGCCTCGCCGTCAGCACGCCGGTCGATGCGCTGGCCGGGCCAGGATCCTCCTTCGAAGTGGTGAGGACGCTGGAGCCGGGGACGCCGCTGATGGTGACCAGCGTTGTTCAAGGGATCGACCGCCTGTGGATTGGCGGACGGCTGCTGGATGACACGGTCGTGTGGCTGGATTCGGCCTTTGTCGCCATTCAGGGGGATATGACGCTGCTGCCCGTCGTGACGGACGCCGATGCGCCGATCCTGCTCGATGTGCAGCGGGTTGGCACGTGCGCCGGCTACAACTGGCAGTTCACCTGGCTGGACGCCAACGAAAACGTGAACCGGCTCGATCTTTCCAGCGCGCCGAGCGTACTGTCGATTTATGCGATCTGGACGCCGGAGCCGGGCGAGACGACCTTCATCGGCCCGCAGATGTTCACCTGCGCGGCCGGGACGACCTGCCTGGATTACGTGCGGGCCGTGGATGAGATGGGGTTGGCTTCAGGCTGGGTCGAGTCGAGCATGGTGTGTAACTGAGGAATAAATGCTTTACCTCACCCCTCAGTCCCCTCTCCATTGCATGGAGAGGGGAAGCTAAGCGAAGCGCAGCAGGGGCGAGGACAGAAAACCAGCGATGAGAGTTACGCTCGCAGTTTGGCGTCGAGTTCCCGCTCGCAGACCCGGACGATCTTGGCGTGCACCGGTGCGACATCCTTGTCGGTGAGCGTGCGCTCGTCGTCCTGATAGGTGAGAGCGAAGGCCAGCGACTTGTGCCCGGCGGGGATCGGGTCGCCGGTGTAGACGTCGAACAGCCGCACATCCTTAAGCATCTTGCCGCCGCCCTTGCGAATGGCCGCCTCTACCTGCGCCGCTGTGGTCGTGTCGTTGACCACCAGAGCGATATCCTGAAGCACCGGCGGAGTCGTCGGCAGCGGCTGGACCGGGAACTGCGCATTGCTGGCGTCCAGCAGCGCTTCCAGATCGAATTCCCCGACCAGCACCGGCGCGCCGGTCAGCTCGAAACGCTCCGCCACCTGCGGGTGCAGCTCGCCGAACGCGCCGAGTGTCATCCCGTCCAACTGCACACTTGCCGACCGACCGGGATGCAGTGTGCTGTGACCCGACGGGCTGTAGGACGCGCCGGCAATGTGCAGCCCATGCAGCAGTCCCTCCACCACGCCCTTGAGATCGTAGAAGTCCATGGCCGGCGGCTGAGCCGTGCCCTCCTGCCAGGCTGTCTTGGCGCGCGCGCCGGTCAGCAGGATGGCCAGGCGGCGCGGCTCGTCGGGCAGCAATTCACCCTTGACGGGCAGGTAGATGGCGCCAATCTCGAACACTGCCTGCCGCGTCTGGTAGCGGGCATTGGACTGCGCCGCCTCCAGCAGATTGGCCAGCAGCGTGTGACGCAGCACCGCCTTGTCGGTGGTGATCGGGTTGGCCAGCGCCACATAGGGCACCGCCGGCAGCGACGACTCCTCGCCGGGCGGAACCAGCGTCGCCTCACGTTCGGGCGTGGTCAGCCGGTAGCTGATGTTTTCGCGTAGTCCAAGGGCCACCAGCAGATCGCGCGCTGCCTCTTCCAGTTCGAGCGAGAGGTTGGGGCGCTGCGGCGGCATGGCGTCGGCGATCATCGTCGTCGGCAGGTTGTCGTAGCCGTAAATGCGGCCGATCTCCTCGATCAGATCCGCCTGTCCAATGACAGGATCGCTGGAAATGTCCATACGGGTATCCGGCACCGTGACATGCAGCGTCTTATCCTCGACGGCCACCGCGAAGCCGGCCCGCTGGAGCATTTCGGTGGCCTGCCCGGCGTCCAGCGCGATGCCGAGGATGCGCTCGATCTCGTCGGCGTACAAATCGACGGCTACCGTCTGCGGCGGCAGGGGATACTCATCGATGACGCCTTGCGCCACCTGACCGCCGCCAGTCTGGCGCATCAGTTCAATGCCGCGCTTGACGCCCAGGATCGCTCGCGACGGATGCACGCCCCGGCTGAAGCGGTAGCCGGCGTCGGTGTGGACCTTCTGCGACGACATGGACCGCCGGATGTTGATGAAGTTCCAGGACGCGGCTTCGAGCAGGACGTTGCTGGTGTCATCGCCGATCTCGGTCTCCGCGCCGCCAATGATGCCGCCAATGGAGAGCGCGCCGGCGGTGTCGCACACCAGGATGTTATGCGGGTCGAGGGTGCGCTTGACCTCGTCCAGCGTCTCCAGCGTTTCGCCGGGTTCCGGCAGGCGGGTGATGATGGTCGGCGACTTCCCGCCGGCGCGCGCCACCAGCTTGTCATAGTCGAAGGCGTGCAGCGGCTGCCCGAGTTCGAAGTTGACATAGTTGGTGACGTCGACAATGTTGTTGATCGGGCGCTGACCGGACAGGCGCAGGCGGCGCTGCATCCATTCCGGCGACGGCTTGATCTGGCAGCCGCGCAGCAGGGTGAGGGTGAAGCGCGGGTTCAGCTCCGGCTCGCGGATGTCGATCTGCACGGTTCCGGCGATCGGCGCACCCTCCATGACCACCTGGGACGATGGCTCGCGCAGGGACTTGTCGAGCAGGGCCGCCGCCTCGCGCGCCACACCGAAGACGCTGATGGCCCGCGCCAGGTTGGGCGTGAATTCGATCTCCAGTACGACATCGCCCAGGACATCCTGGAGCGGTGTGCCGGGCGCGAAACCCGGGTCATCGTGCATCAGGATGACGCCCGCGTGCTCTTCGCTCAGGCCGAGTTCGTATTCCGAGCAGACCATGCACCGGTTGGGGATGCCGCGCAGCGCTTTCTCCTTGAGGACCATGCGCTGGCGCGTTTCGCTGTGCCCATCCCAGACTTCCGATCCCTCGCGGGCGAAGCCGGTCCACAGCGGCGCGGGCAGCTCCCCCTTGCCCTTGTACTCGTAGAGATTGGGCGCGCCGGTGACGGTGGCTTCCAGTTCGCCGACGCCGTGATCGACCATGGCGATCACCAGACGGTCGGCGTTGGGGTGCGGCTTGACCTCACGGATGGCGCCCAGGACGATCTTGCTGCGATCCCAGACCAGATGGTCGCTGGCCGGGTAGCGGATGTCCTGCTGGTAGGTCTCGCGAATCACTGCCGGCGGGGTTTGCGGCACGCCAAAATAGTGCAGCTTGGCGACTTCCAGTCCGGCCAAGGTCAGTTTTTCGGCCAGCAGTTCTGCCGGGATGTCGATGTCGACATAATCTTTCAACCACGAAACGGGTACGAGCATATTGGTTTTACTCCAGACGGATGTGCAGCTTGCAGAGATGCTGGTCCGATGCCGGCGGAAACCCGATGCCGAGCGCCGTGCCCAAGGTGATGACGGCCGTCCGCGGTGAGCCGGCGTAGGTGGCCGCGGCGGCGGTGCCGTCATGAAACAGTTGAATGTGAATCGGCCTGTCCAGACGCCGGCTGACGGCATCGGACAGTGCCTCTTGCAGATTGTCGGTGACCAACCGCAGCGCGGAATACTGCCCGCGCTGGTAGTCCTGCGGGTGACCGTCGGTCAGGTAAACCGCGATGCTGACCAGGACGGTCGAGTCGACGCCTTGCGCTTCTTCGAGCGACCCGACGATGCAGTTGATAATGTGCTCCAGCGTGGCGGCTCCAATCGCTTTCTCGTCCCCCGGCGTGCCGTTCGCTTCCAAATGTGTCGGAGGCGTCGCCGGAAGCATCGCCAGGTGATGCATCCCGACCAGCGCGCGGCCACTGTAGACGGCAATGGCCCGTTTCACTCGGGTGCTGCCGAAGTCCATGATCAGCGCGCTGCCGTAATCGATCCTGGCCTGTCGCGCCGTGCCGACCAGCGGCAGGGTCGCGCCGTAGGGCGACAGCCGCAGATTGAACGGCCCGATGTCCGACCGGTAGAGCAGCTCCACCGCGTAGCCGTAAAGCATCTGCCCGAGTTGGCCGCTGGCCAGACCGCCGCCAAGCCACACCTGGTCAATGCTGGCCCAGTGCGCCCAGGTGTCGCCGTCCATCTCCGGCCGCGCTTCTCGATTGGCGGCGTCGCCGCGCTTGAGCGTGAGCAGGATGAAGGCCATCCGGTGCCCGAGCCGGCGGGCGAGGTCGGCGGCCTCGGCCTGCACGTCCTCGTCGTCGCTGATCAGACAGTCGCCGAGCAGCACCGTCCAGTGGGCAGACCGCTCTTCGAGGGCCAGCTTGAGCGGATCACGATATTGACCGACCAGATCCATGACCGCTTCGGTCGAAACCAGTTCGTAGGCGATCTTGCCCCTGACATCCTCGGGCAGTATGATGCCGCGGCGCTCGATGCCCGGCAGATCCATAATCCGCAGGCGGTTCATTGAGATATGTGGCGTCAGGTGCTGTGGATCAAACGGCACAACAGGCCCCGATCAGAACTGTTCCAGGAAGCGCAGGTCGTTCGACCAGAAGTAGCGAATGTCGTTGATGTCGTGCAGCAGCATGGTCACGCGTTCCGGCCCCATGCCAAAGGCGAAACCGCTCCATTCGGCCGGATCATAGCCGCCGTTGCGCAGCACCGTCGGGTGCACCATGCCCGCTCCGGAAATCTCCAGCCAGCCGGCGTACTTGCATACGCGGCAGCCCTTGCCGCCGCACAGGAAACATTCGACGTCGACCTCGATGCTCGGCTCCGTGAACGGGAAGTAGCTGGCGCGGAAACGCACCTGCGCCTTGTCGCCATACATGCGGCGCGCGAACTCGGCAATCGTGCCCTTCAGATCGGTCATGCGGATGCCGCGCCCGACGGCCAGCCCCTCGACCTGATGAAACTGGATCTCACTGCGGGTGGTGATCTGCTCGAAGCGGTAGCACATGCCCGGCAGGATGATGCGGATCGGTTCGGTGCCGTTCTTGCCCAGTTCGCGCATGGCGCGAATCTGCCCCGGCGAGGTGTGCGTGCGCAGGATGACGTTCGGCGTGGTGGTGTAGAACGTGTCCTGCATGTCGCGCGCCGGGTGGTGCGGCGGCATGTTCAGCAGGGTGAAGTTGGTGTCGTCGTCCTCGACCTCGCGGCTGCGATAGACCTGGAAACCCATCTCTGCCCAGATCTCGCGGTAGCGCCGCAGCGTCTGCGTCGAAGGATGCAGCCCACCCAGCGAGACGGGACGACCCGGCAGGGTCACGTCGATCTGCCCCGATTCCAGGTCGCGCGCCAACTGCTGCGCCTTGACCAGCGCCTCCCGGGCCTCGAAGGCCTCGGTGAGCACCGTCTTGATTTCGTTGGCCCGCTTGCCGAACGCCGCGCGCTGATCCGAAGGCAGTGATCCGACACCGCGCATCATCTTGGTGACGGCGCCGTTCTTACCGAGGGTCTGCAACTCCCATTCGCGCAGCGCGTCCGCGGAGGTGATCGCTTCAAGCTGCGCCGATGCCGCCGTGTAAAGTGCCTCAAGCTGTTCCAGCATATCCGCTCCTTCCCACAAAAAACAAAAACGCCTTCGTCCCGGTTGCTCATTCGCAAGGGACGAAAGCGTTCAGCTTCCGCGGTACCACCCTCATTGGCAGAGATGCTCTGCCCACTCATTGGTCCTGTGACGCCAGGAAAGCGGACGGACTACGCAGGGCCGCCGATCCTGAAATCGTCGATCCCTTCACCCGCCAGCGGTGAGGCTGCCTGGATTGCCGCGCCTCTTCCGGCGAGGGAATTTCCGCCTGTCGTCCTGCCGCGCTTTCAGTCTCTGGCGCCGGCTCCCTGGGAGAACGGTGGTCTGCGTACTTGTCTCGCCTATCGCTGTTCGTTACTGCTTGACTGTGATTATGCCAGCTTGCGGGCAACGGAGTCAAGGGCGACCATGGCTGTTATGACCCCTTCTGAACCGATTACTGATGATTCAGGACTTTCGCCGCTTCGGTCGAGAATCCAAGCGTCACCGCCTCGCCGATGGCCGGCAGCCGGGCGCCGGGATTGTTGAAGGTGTCGAGATTGAGCACCTGATCGCGCAGCCGGGTGCGGATGCGCACGACCGACCCGAGAAAGTAGATGTCTTCCACCGTCGCGTTCAGTCGGTTCGAGCTATCGCCATTGGGCGTCAGTGTGATCGCCTCAGGGCGGAGGGCAAGCGAAGCTTTGCCGTTGACCCTTTCCAGCGAATTGTCCGTGACGATCTCCTGCCCGTCCAGGCGCAATCGCCGCGCTGCGCGATCGACCACTTCGGCTTCCAGCACGTTGAGCGTGCCGATGAACGAGGCGACAAAGGCCGTCTCTGGCGTGTTGTAGATCTGCTGCGGCGCACCGACCTGCTCGACCACGCCTTTGTTCATGACCACGATGCGATCGGCGATGGAGAGAGCCTCCTCCTGATCGTGTGTGACGAACACGGTGGTGATGCCAAGTTGGCGCTGGATCGAGCGGATCTCCTGGCGCAGCGAAACGCGGATCTGAGCATCCAGCGCCGAGAGGGGTTCGTCGAGCAGCAGCACCTGTGGGCGGATGGCCAGCGCGCGGGCGAGCGCGACGCGCTGCTGCTGTCCGCCGGAAAGTTGGTGCGGGTAGCGCTTGCCGAAGTCTTCCATGTGGATGAGCGACAGCATCTCTTGCGCGCGCTGAAGCTGCGTGGGTTTGTCCACGCCTGCCACTTTGAGGCCGAAGCAGATGTTTTCGACGACGTTCATATTGGGGAACAGCGCGTACTGCTGAAAGACCATGCCCACCGTTCGCTTGTTGGCCGGAACGCGCGTGACGTCCCTGTCTTCGATCGTTACTGTGCCCGTCGTAGGCTGCTCGAAACCGGCAATTATGCGCAGGATGGTGGTCTTGCCGCATCCACTTGGCCCGAGCAGCGAGACGAACTCGCCGCGCGCGATTTCGAGCGAGAAATCCTGCACCGCGACGGCGGTGCCAAAGACTTTGTGGATGTGGGTCAGTGTCAGGAAGGCCATGATCTCTCGCTTTAGTGTGCGGCCGCGCTGCCGAGATTGCCGCGGCCGCGTCCGACGATCTGAATGACCAGGATGCTCACCCAGGTCAGCGCAAAGCTGATGATGCCCAACGCCGTGGCCTGGTCGGCCTCGCGGGTGCTGAGGTCGAGCATGTACGGCGAAAACGCCGGTTGCGACAGGATTGATGCGATGGTGTACTCGCCCAGGACGATCGACAGGGTGATGAAGCTGCCGTTGAGCACCGAGAGGAGCAGGTTGGGGAAGATCACCCGCCGCAGAATCGTGCCCCAGCCTGCGCCGAGGCTCTGCGCCGCCTCGGTCAGCAGGCGGATGTTGAGCGCCTGCAGGCCGGCATCGACCGAGCGGTACATGTACGGAAACGAAAAGACGACATAGGCTCCGAGCATCATGGTGAACAGGCCCGGACTGCTGTCGGTCAGCGGCGTGCCGTTGAAGAAACGGATCAGCCCGAAGGCCAGCAGCAGCGGTGGGATGACCAGCGGCACGATGGTCAGGAACTCGATGACCGGCCGCCAGCGCGGAAGGCGAAGCTGCACCCAGAAGGCCGTCGGCACCACCAGCAGCACGCTGATGATGATGGTGAAGAGCGCGGCACGCAGCGAGAACAGGAAGGTCTGGCTGAAGGCTGGGGCGGCCAGCACTTCGGTGTAGGCCTGAATGGTAAAGCCGCGCGGCGTCGTCACCGAGGCCCAGGCCATGGCAATCAGCGGGAGGATGAGATAGATGGCGGCGACGATCAGCCAGAGCCAGGCGAGAGGGGAAGTGCGTCTGCGTGTCGACATGTCGTCTTCTGCTTTCTCGGCCCGGCGCTACTCGGTGCGGCGCAGCCAGCGTTCGGCACGGCGGCGGCTGTAGGTATACATCATGACGGTGACGGCGATGACGACCATCATGCTGAAGGCCAACGAATAGCCCAGTCCCAGGTCGCCGAAGGTGTCGGTGCGAAACTGATTGGACACGACGATGGTCACAGCAAAGTTCTGGCCCATGGCGCCGAGCAGGGCCTGCGCCGTCGCATAGGCGCTGAAGGCGTTGGCGAAGAGCAGCGCCATCGACCCGAGGATGGCCGGCGCCAGGATGGGCAGGGCGACGTAACGCCAGTACTGCGTCTGCGTCGCGCCGAGGTTCTCGGCGGCTTCGCGCCACTCGCGGCGCAGTCCTTCCAGGGCCGGGGTCATGATCAGGACCATCAGGGGGATCTGAAAGTAGGTGTAGACGATGCACAGGCCGGTGAAGCTGAACAGATAGATCTGCGGGTCAAGGGCAGCGCCGATGGGCCGGAGAAACTGATTGAGAAAGCCCAACCGTCCGAGCAGGGCGGTGAAGGCAAAGACCAGTGGAATGCCGGCGAAATTGGCGGCTACGCCGGAAAACGACAGGACAGAACTGCGCGCCCAGTGGGGCAGTCCGCCCAGCGTGACGGCCCAGGCAAGCAGCCCGCCGATCAGCCCGCCGCTGAGCGCCGTCAGCAGGCTGACCAGCAGCGAAGAGCGGTAGGCCAGCGCGATGGTCGGGTTGAGCAGGCCGGTCAGGTTGTTGAGCGTCAGGGCGCCGGTCTCATCGGTCACGCTGCGCACGACAATGGCCAGGCTGGGGAAGATCAGAAAAACCGCGATGAAGGCGAAGAACGGCAGCAGGCCCACCCAGTCGAAGGATGGCCGGGAAGCGCGCCAGCGCGAGAGCTGCGCGGCCGGATCGACAGGGGCGGTGGGGGTTCGCGTCGTCATCGCTGCAAGACTCTTCTGGTGCGGACGGTGTCAGAGGTTGACCATTATAGGGAAAGACGATCAGTCAGAAGGGCGCTGCTGAGGGCGAGCCAGCGGCTCGCCCTCAGCAGCGCCCTTCGATGGCGTGCCTAACCGCCGTAGGCGATGCCGACTACACTCGCCCAGTTGTCGCGCACATGGATCAGGCCGGTCGTGAGCTGTTCCAGCGTCGGGAAGGCCACCGGCACATCTGCGACTGGCATGCGGTCGAGCAGTTCCTGCGGGATGACGCCGCGCTCCAGCATGTCGTTGAAGCGAACGGGCTTGGCATAGCCCTCCAGCCAGATCAGGCTGCCCTCGTCGCTGAAGGTATATTCCATCCACAGCCGAGCGGCGTTCGGACGCGGCGCGTAGGCGCTGATGGCGGATAGATACACGCCGGCGATGGTGCCGCTGGTCGGGTAGACGACCTCGATATTGGCCTGATCAGCATTGTTGTCGCGGTTGGCCAGTGCGTTGTAGTCCCAGCGCAGGGTGATCGGCAGTTCTCCGCTGACTCCCTGGGCGGGGGTCCAGCCCGCGGGAACAAGGTTGCCGCTCTCGGCGAGCTGGCGGAAGAATTCGAGGCCGACCTCGGGCGTATCGAGCGTACCGCCGTTGCCCAGCGCCGCCGCCCAGACGGCATGGGTGTTCTGGCTGCCGGCCACCGGGTCATTGATGGCGATTAGTCCACGCAGGCGGGAGTCGAGCAGGTCGCTCCAGTCGCGCGGGACGAACGGCACGGCGTCAACATTCACCTCGAAGGTCATGGTGCCGTAGTAGTTGCCCGTCCAGAAGCCATCCGGGTCTTTGATCTCGTCCGGAATGCTGTCCCAGGTCGAGACCTTGTAGGGCTGGAGGAGGCCTTCAGCCTTGGCCTGGTCACCCCAGATGAAGCCGACGTCGATGATGTCCGGGTTCTGCGGGCCGCTGTTGCCGGCATTGGCGCGGATCTGTTCCAGCTCTTCGGCGGAACCGGCATCGGGCGTCAGATCGTTGTGGGTGAGGAAAGGATAGAGTTCCTGAAAGAAGACCTGCTTCATCTTGCCATAATTTGCCCAGTCGTTGGGCAGCGCCGTGGTGCTCAACGCACCTTCTGCGCGAACTGCTTCGATCAGGGCGTCCAGACCCCCCGCCGCTTCCAGGTCGATCGGGCCGGGTGTGGGAGGTGTGGGCAGCGACCCCTGCGCAAAGGCTGGTAGGCGGCCGACCTGCGACATCGCCGCGGCCAGGGCGCTCATCTGCAAGAAACGACGACGCGAAATCTTGTTGAAGCGGTCCACAAGGTTGCTCCTGGGCAGGTAGATGAATTGTCTGATGGAAAGCTACATGGAACAGTTTAACGACAAAGGCTGAAATTGTTAAATCCAGATTGCAAACGAAGGCCCAAAAGATTGCGCTCAACCCATGCAGACAGTATCATCGGCAGCATCCACACGCACGATTCTAGCGTCGAAAGGGAGTTTTTATGACACGTCGCCTTTCGCTTGTCCTGATCTTTCTTTTATTGATCTCATTGTCGACTTCGGTGACTTCGGCGCAGGACGATGGTGTGACGCTGCGCGTGGGCACGACATACATGATCGATACGCTGAACCCTACGAATGGCTTCTACGGCTATACTGCGCGGCTCCTGTGGTACGACACACTCGTCAACTGGAGCGGTGGCGATCTGTTCCAGCCGGGCCTCGCCGAGGCGTGGTCGGTGTCCGACGATGGTCTGACCTGGACCTTCGAGATTCGTGAGGGCGTGACCTTCCATGATGGCGCCCCGCTGACGGCGGAAGAAGCTGCCTGGAATATCAACTGGATCCTCGAAAACGAGATTCCGACGATGATCTCCTACATGAGCGATGTCGAGGGCGCCGAGGCGACCGACGCGACCACACTGGTCATCCATGTCAGCCAGCCGGTGCCGAACATGATCACGGGCAAACTGCCGTTCGTGATGATGCTGCCGCCCAGCGTATGGCAGGGGATGACAGTGGACGAGATCGACTCTCTGGATGGCCTGGAGACGACTATGGGCTCCGGACCTTACCGCCTGGTCGAGTACCAGACGGGCGAGTACATGGTCATGGAGGCGAATCCGGACTACTGGCGCGGCGCGCCCCTGGCAGATCGGCTGATCTATCAGGAGTACGCGACGGAGGATGCGATGGTGCAGGCGCTGATCGCCGGCGACATCGACCTGATCATGATTGTTCCCGGCTCCGGGGCGGCGGCGCTGCGCCGACAGGAAAACGTCACCGTCGAATTCAGCTTCGACGTGCGCCTGGAGGAACTGATCGTCAATTCCAGCCCGGAAGGGACGCAACCGGCCAGCCTCAACGACCCGGTGGTACGCCGGGCCATCGCCCACGCCATCGACCGCGAGTCAATCATCAATGTTGGCTACCTGGGCTATGCGGAATACGCCACGACTGTCATACCGACGGCCATGGGCGCATTTCACCATGCCGGAATCCCCGAGGTGCCGTACAATCTGGAGGAAGCCAACCGCCTGCTCGACGAGGCGGGCTTTGTGGACAGCAATAACGACGGCGTGCGCGAATTCAGCGACGGCGCGCCTCTGGAATATCGGCTGTACGCCCCGGACAGCGATGCTTATTACGCCCGAATCATCGAACTGATCTCCGCCGATCTGGCCTCCATCGGAATTGCGGCGCCGCCGCAAGTGCTGTCCGACGAAACGCTGATCGATCTCCAAATCGACTATGACAACGATCTGATCTACTGGGGCTGGAATCTTGATCCCGATCCGGGTTTCCTGCTCAGCATCTTCACCTGCGCAGAAACTGTCGACGGCGGCTGGAGCGACAGCGGCTACTGCGACGAAGAATACGACGCTCTGTATGCCGCCCAGGCCACCGCGCTGACGCAGGAGGAGCGAATCGACATCATCCATCGTATGCAGGAAAAGCTGGCGGAGGATCTGCCGTATGTCCCGGTGGTCTATCCGCAGACGATCGCAGCCTATCGCAACGACCGATTCGTGTTTTCCAACCGACTGGCATCGCAGCCGTTGTTCTGGGCGCTGTATGATGGGTTCGCGCCTGTCGGATAGGTAGGGCGGGGCTGTGCTGCATACGGGCTACGCGCTGCGCAAAGTGCTCTTTGCGCTGCTGACGCTGGTCGTCGTCATCGTCTTCAACTTCTTTCTGTTTCGCGTGCTGCCCGGCGACCCCGTCCGACTGCTGTTCCGGAACCCGCGCCTGAGCGAGGACGTTCAGGCGCGGATTCGCGCCGACTTCGGCCTGGACAAGCCCCTCCTGATCAACACGGACGCGCTGGCCAGTGGCGACCTGGCCGGGCTGTTCGACAGTCAGTTCAGCGCTTACATCGGGCAGCTCCTCCAGGGAAACTTTGGCATCTCCTTCGCCACCCGCGAGGACGTCTCGTTCATCCTCGGCGAGCGCGTGTGGCGCACGGTGATTCTGGTGCTGACCGGCGAGGCGCTGGCCATTCTGTTCGGCGTGGGATTCGGGCTGCTGGCCGCCTGGCGACGGGGCAGCCGCGTCGATGCCGTGGTGCTGATAGCCGGTGTGATCACTTGGGCGCTGCCGACGTTCTTCCTGGGCATCATTCTGCTGATCCTGGCCCGCGGCGTGCTGCCGTCGGGCGGCATGCTCACGCCAGGTTATGCCGACCCTGGCACCGTCGCCTACTGGCTGGACGTCGCCAGGCACCTGATTCTGCCGACGATCACTCTGGCGGTGGTCAGCGCCAGCAGCTTCATGCTGATCATGCGCAGCAGCGCCGTCGAGGTGCTGGCCGACGACTACATCCTGACCGCCAAGGCCAAAGGGTTGAGCACGGCGCAGATCCTGCGCGACCACGCGCTCAAGAACGCCATGCTGCCGACGGTGACGCTGATCGCACTCTCGCTCGGTAGCGTGGTCGGTGGGGCGATTCAGGTGGAGACGGTGTTTTCCTGGCCAGGCATCGGCCGCCTGATCTACGACTCGGTGGCGCGCCAGGATTATCCGGTCTTGCAGGGAGCCTTCCTGCTGCTGGCCGTGAGCGTCATCCTGGCCAACCTGGCCGCCGATCTACTCTACTCGTTTCTCGATCCCCGCATTCAGTTGAGATAGGCGTCCATGAGCTTTCTTCGGCAGTTCGTGAAAAGGCCGGCGGGGATGTTTGGCGCGCTCATGCTCGCGCTGGTCGTCGGCATGGCGGTCTTCGCGCCGCTGATCGCTCCCTACAACCCCTACGAACGGGTGCGTGCGACGCCCGACGAGATCCTCGCGCCGCCCAACGAGGCGCACTTGCTCGGCACGGATGACGCCGGCAAGGATGTCTGGAGCCAGTTGCTCTACGGCGCGCAGGTGTCGCTGCTGGTCGGGTTCACCGCCTCGATCGCCTCGATGATCATCGGCTCCACGATCGGACTGATCGCCGGCTACTACGGCGAGCGCGTCGACAACCTGCTGATGCGGTTGGTCGACTTTCTGCTGGTTGTGCCCTACCTGCCGCTGGTGCTGGTCATCGTCTCGGTGTGGGGGCGGGGCCTGTGGAAAATCATCTTTGTGATCGCCATTCTCGGCTGGACGTACACCGCCCGGCTGGTCCGCGCGCAGACGCTGGCCGTGAAGGGGCGTGCCTACGTCACCCGCGCCCGGGCCGTCGGCGCCAGAGACCGGCGCATCATCCTGCGACACATCCTGCCCCAGGTCATGCCGCTGATCATCGCTCAGACGGTGCTTGACATCTCCGCGACCATCCTGGCCGAAGCGTCGCTGAGCTTCCTCGGGCTGGGCGACCCGACGCTGATCAGTTGGGGCAATATGCTCCACTTCGCGTTCGAGCGGGCGATCAGCAGCGAGGCCTGGTGGTTCCTGCTGCCGCCGGGCATCGCCATCCTGTGGGTCAGCCTGTCGCTGATCCTGATCGGCATGAGCGTGGAGGAGATCGTGAATCCCCGTGTCAAGACGCATCACCTGTTCGCGCCCCACCGGATGATCGCCGCGGCGGTCGGGCTGCGGCCAGCGCCGGAATCAACTGTGGAGGAGCCCTAGTCGATGACAAACGCCGTCCCGATCCTGTCAGTGCGCGGCCTGTCGATCGACTATCGAATCGAAGGCCGCCGAGATGCCTATCACGCGGTCGTCGATCTCAGCTTCGACTTGTATCCGGGGCGCGCACTGGCGCTGGTCGGCGAATCCGGCTGTGGCAAGACGACCACCATGCTGTCGCTGCTGCGTCTGCTGCCGGCCGCCGGGCAGATCATCGCCGGTCAGGTGTTGTTCCACGGTCAGGATCTGCTCCAGTTGAGCGAGGCGGGCATCCGTGCCGTGCGCTGGAAGCAGATGGCGATAGTATTTCAGGGGGCGATGAATGCGCTGAACCCTGTTCGCCGCGTCGAAGACCAGATCGTCGAGGTGCTGCTCCTGCACGGTACGGTAGGCAACCGGCGGCAGGCGAAAGCGCGGGTGGCCGACCTGATGCAGATGGTCGGGATCCCACCGCAGCGCGCGCAGCAGTACCCGCACCAGTTCAGCGGCGGCATGCGCCAGCGGGCGATGATCGCCATGGCGCTGGCCTGCGAACCGGAAGTCCTGATCGCCGACGAACCGACCACGGCACTCGACGTGATGATCCAGGCGCAGATCATCACCCTACTGGAATCGCTGCAACAAATGCTCGGTCTGTCGGTGATCCTGGTCACCCACGACCTGGGCGTCGTCGCCGAAATGTGCACCGACGTGCTGATCATGCAGGACGGGCGGGCGATCGAGCAGGGCACGGTGGATACGATATTCAACGCGCCGCGCCATGCCTATACGCAGCGCCTGCTGGCCACTATTCCGAAGATCGGACTCGACACGTGAACGATAACCCTGCGCCGCCGATCCTGGCCCTGGAGAATGTCTACAAGCGCTTTCCGGCCGCCCGGAGGCAGGGCCGCCTGGGCCGGCGAGGCGTGGTGCGCGCCCTGGATGGCGTGAGCCTGACGCTGCGCCCCGGCGAGATCGTTGGACTGGTAGGCGAGTCCGGGTCGGGTAAGTCGACGCTGGCCATGTCGGTCATGGGCCTGGAGCCGCCGACCGAGGGCCGGGTGCTGCTGGAGGGCGACGATCTGTATGCAACCCTGCGGGGACCGGACCGGCTGGCGATTCGGCGCAAGATTCAGCTCATCTTTCAGGATCCATACGAGTCGCTGAACCCGAGGCAGACCATCTACGACATCCTCAGCGAGCCGCTATGGATTCACCATCTGGTGACCAGCCGCGCCGAGGCCGAGACACGGGTGATCGCAGCACTGAACGAGGTTGGGCTGACTCCGCCCCAGACCTATTTGACGCGCCGTCCAGAGGGGCTGTCGGGCGGCCAGCGGCAGCGCGTGGGCATCGCGGCGGCGCTGATTCTCGACCCGCAGGTGGTGGTGGCCGACGAACCGGTGTCCATGCTCGACGTCTCGTTGCGTTCGGAAATCCTCATGCTGCTGCGCAATCTGCGCGACCGGCGCGGGCTGACGCTGCTGTACATCACGCACGATCTGGCGACCGCCGCGCTCTTCACCGACCGGATCGCCGTCCTGTACCTGGGGCGGATCGTGGAGGAGGGGCGCACGGCGCAGGTGCTGCGTGAGCCGCAGCACCCCTACACTCGCGCCCTGCTGAGCGTGATTCCGGTGAGCAACCCGCGCCTCCGTCGTCCTCGCGAGATCCTCCAGGGCGAAATCCCGGACGCCACCGAAGTGCCACGGGGCTGCCGCTTTCACCCGCGCTGCCCCGACGCCATCGACCGCTGCCGTCTGACCGATCCGCAGCTCATGCCGACCGCCAGCGGACAGCGCGCCGCGTGTATTCTCACTGGAGTACCTCTCCATGCAGTCGAATGATCCGGAGTCTTCGCTCAACGCCCTGCTGACCGTGCCGGAAGTGTGGGGCTATGCCCCGTCGCCGGATGGCCGTTGGATCGCCTGGACGTGGATGGGCGTCTCGACGGCGCTCAGCGTGCATGCGGCGCCGACGGACGCATCATCCACGCCGGTCGCGCTGACACTGAACGATCAGAATGCCTGGCTGGTCTCCTGGCTGCCGGATAGCAGCGGCTGTGTCATCGCCCAGGACACCGACGGCGACGAGAAGGTGGAGTTATTCCGCGTTGACCTCGTCGCGCCCAATGTGCTGCACCGGCTGACCGAGCGCCATCCGGACTACTACATCAACGGCGGCGACCTGCATCCGAACGGCCGCTGGTTGATCTATGCAGCCAATTTCGATGATGCCGGGCTGGTCATCGAGGGCAGCTGGATTTACCGGCATGACCTGGAAACGGGCGAGCGTCTGCCGCTGGCTCGACCGGCCGGCGCGACCGTCTATCCGCCCAGCCTGAACCCCCAGGGCTCTCACGTGCTCTATTACCGGCAAGACGAGCACCCTTCGGGTTGCCAGTTGTGGCGCGTTGCCATTGATGGGGGCGCCGATCGAGAGATCTTCAACGCCGGCGCGGATCGCAAGGTCACCGGCATCTGGCTTCCCGATGGCCAGCGTATCCTGGTGCGCGCCGAGACAGACACCCACTATCGCGTCGGCGTCTGGTCGCCGCAGTCGGCCGAGGTACGCTGGCTGGTCGACGACCCGGCGCGCAACATCGAGGAGATCGCCTGTCCGAGCAACAGCCAGTGGGCTGTCTTGCACGAGAGCGCGGTGGCACGCTACCGCCCAACGCTGCTCGACCCGGACACCGGCGAGAGCACGCGCGGACCCGCCTGGACGGACGATCGCTCGACCGTGATCCCGGTTGCACCCGCTGCCGATGGCGGTTGGACGGCGCTGGTCTACGGCGGGCAAGTCGACGATCTGGTGCGAATCGGGCCGGAAGAGGGCGCGATCAGCCTGTCGCGCGCCGCAGATCGCGCCACCGTCTCCGCAGAGGATCTGGTTCCCGCCGAGGACTTCCGCTGGCACGGCGACGATGGCCTGGAGATCCAGGGCTGGCTGTATCGCGCGCGCGGCGAGGCGTTCGGCACGATCGTCTATGTCCACGGCGGGCCGACCTGGCATCTGGAAGATCGCTTCGACCTGACCGAGCAGTTTTCGCCGGGCAGGGGTTCAACGTCCTGGCGCCAAACTATCGCGGCAGCACGGGATTTAGCCGTGCGTACCAGGAGGCGATCAAAGTCGAAGGCTGGGGCGGCGTCGAGCAGGGCGACATTCGCGCTGGCATTGAGGCGCTGATCGCCGCCGGCATCGCCCAGCGAGGTCGCGTTGGCATCACCGGCACCAGCTATGGCGGCTACTCGTCCTGGTGCGCCATCACGCGCTATTCTACCGACCTGATCGCCGCCGCCGCGCCGATCTGCGGCATGACCGATCTGGTCGCCGACTACGAACTGACGCGGCCTGAGCTGCGCCCGTACAGCGCCGAAATGATGGGCGGCACACCGGACGACGTGCCAGAACGCTTCGCCGAGCGATCGCCGGTCCACCATGTGGCCAACATCCGTGGGCGACTGCTCATCGTTCAGGGTGAGCAAGACCCGAATGTCACGCCGGAGCAGGTCACGATCGTCCGGCAGGCGCTGGACGCGGTGGGCATTCCCTACGAAGTGCTGCTGTTTCCCGACGAGGGCCACGGCATCCACCGCCGGCCCAACCAGCGGACGCTGCTCCTGCGTCTGCTCTCGTTCTTCCAGCAGAGTATGAGGACGTGAGACTGCATGGCTGAAGTCAAGATCACGGAAACGATTTATGTGCCAGACCGTCACGGGTGGCGCAGTTGGCTGGAGGAGCACCATCGCTCCAAGAAGGAGATCTGGGTGATCTCCTACCGAAATGGGGTGGATCTGCCCAGCATCCCGTATCTGCATGCCGTCGAAGAGGCGCTGTGCTTTGGCTGGATCGATGGCATCGCCAAGACAATGGACGTCGAACGCAGGGTGCAGCGTTTCACGCCTCGTCGCAGGGGCGGTCACTGGACGGAACTCAACAAGGAACGGGCGCGGCGGCTGATCGCGCAGGGCAAGATGACCGAGGCCGGCTACGCCACGCTGCCGGATCTCAATGTCGAGAATTTTGTGATCCCTCCCGACATTCTGGCCGCACTCCAGGCGGACCCGGTGGTCTGGGCGAACTTTCAGAACTTCCCGCCGCTGTACCAGCGCATCCGTGTCAGTTTCATCGACGAAGTGCGCAAGCAGCCGGCGGAGTTCCAGAAGCGCCTGTCCAACTTCCTCAACAAGACGCGTGAGAACAAGACGTACGGCGTGATGGAGTAGGGAATACCTGCTTCGCCAACATGAGGTAGTGATAGGTTCGAGACCGATCGACCGACGTCGGACTTGACGGTTCTTCGTTAGTGCTCTACGATGAATGAACGTTCATTCATTACATTGAGCAGCCGTTCATCACGGGACACAACATGAAAGATCCTGTTCAGGAGCAGCTCGTCGCGACGAGGCGCAAACAGATCCTCGATGCCGCGGCCAGGGTTTTCGCGGAAAAAGGTTTCCACCCGGCGACGATCAAGGACATCGCCAGAGAGGCCGGTATCGCCGACGGCACCATCTACAACTACTTCGAGAATAAGACCGCACTGCTGCTCGGCATCTTCGATCTGATGCGAGAAGCGGCCCTGCGCGATTTCGAGCCGGCTGCGCTTGCCGAGGATGACGTCCGCGGCTTCCTGACCGCTTATCTGCGTCAGCCGCTGATGGGGATGCAGGGCGACAACCTCGAACTGTTCCGCATCATCATCTCGGAAATGATGGTCAACAAAGAGATCCGCGACATGTATGCGCAGCGCATTCTGGAACCGACCCTCGCGATGGCGGAACCTCTGTTTGAGCGTTGGGTGGCGCAGGGCCGCATCCGTCCGGTGGACGTTCCGCTCCTGCTGCGCGCCATCTCCGGCATGGTGATGGGACTGCTGATGGAGCAGGCCCTCGGCGATGCGCCGTTGGCGTCGCGCTGGGAGGGGCTGCCCGACATCCTTGCCGACCTGATCCTGAACGGTATCGGAGCCGACTCATGACGATCGTGATCGCTGCCTCGGGCACGCGCGGCGATGTGCAGCCTTATGTCGCTCTGGGGAAGGGATTGAAGGCGGACGGCCATCCCGTAGCCGTCCTGACCACCGACGATTTCGTCGGTCTGGTGCAGGGGGCAGGGCTGGAGTTCCGGTCGATGGGGGAGAGTATCGAGCAATTGCTCCAGACCCCAGAGTGGCGGCAGACCGTCGAGCGTGGCAACGTTATCGCGCTGTTCTCGCGCATGAACGCGGAGATGAAGCGGCGGGCGCAGTACCTGGCCGAACGCATGCCGGCGCTCTACGAAGGGGCGTCGCTGGTGATCGCCGGTCTGAGCGGCCTGGGCGGCGCCTTCTCGATCGCCGAGAAACTGGGCGTGCCGGTCATCCAGGCCTATCTGCTGCCGATCGCGCCCACCAGCGACTACGCCAGTCCGATCGCGCCGGCCGCTTCGCTTGGCCCTGCGCTCAATTGGCTGTCGTTCGTGGCCATGCGCCAGCTCCTGTGGCAGAGCACCCGATCGGCCGATGTGGCGGTGCGGCGCGAACTGGGCATGCCGCGCGCGTCGCTCTGGGGGCCTTACGGTCGTCTGAAGCAGCAGAAGGTTCCCGCGCTGTACGGCTACAGTCGGCATCTGGTGCCGTCGCCGGCCGACGTTAAAGGCCTTCATGACGTGACCGGCTTCTGGGTGCTCGATCCACCGGACGACTGGACGCCACCCGCCGATCTGGTCGAGTTTTTGCGCGCCGGTCCGCCGCCGGTCTACATTGGCTTTGGCAGCATGGGCAGCCGGGACCCGGAGGAGACAGCGCGGCTGACGCTCAAGGCGCTGGAACTCTCCGGCCAGCGCGGCGTACTGGCTTCAGGGTGGGGCGGTATGAGTGGAGCCGATCTGCCGGACACCGTTCACATGATCACGTCCCTTCCGCATACGTGGCTCTTCCCACAGATGGCGGCAGTGGTGCATCACGGCGGTGTGGGGACGACCGCGGCCGGGGTGCGCGCGGGAGTGCCGTCGATCATCACGCCGTTCATGGCCGACCAGCCGTTCTGGGGACGACGGGTGGCCGCGCTTGGCGCGGGGCCTGCGCCGATCCCTCGCAAACGGCTCACCCCGGAGACACTGGCGCGGGCGATCACCCAGGCCGTGACCGATCAGCCGATGCGCGAGAGGGCCGCCGACCTGGGTGAAAAAGTCCGTTCCGAAGGAGGAGTTGCGCAGGCGGTGGCGCTCATCCAGCAGTGGGAGTCGAGACGATAGCCGTTCCTCCAGCTAGTGACTCGCGGCGGAAGGCGAGGATCTCTTCCCGTCCGCGCGGCGTCAGCGCGACCAGCCCGTCACGAATGTCGACCCATCCCCGGCCGCGCAGGCGGTCGAGTTCGCGCGCCGCTCGTTGGGGAGTCCAGCGCAGATGACTGTGCAGGCGGGCGGGAGCCAGCTCATCGCCGGCCGCGGCCGTGCCCTCGTGGTTGAGCACATGACCGAGGAAGACCATGTCGCCAAAGCGGCGGCGCTGCTCCCATCGACGCAGCATGCCGGCCACGAGTCCGTAGCGGGGCGAGAACACCCAGGCGGCCACGAATAGGAGGAAGATGGTGAGCACCATCGACGCTGAGATCGATGAGTTCCAGGTGCTCGGCAGCGAGGTGCCAAGCAGACGGTTGATGGAGCCGAAGACACCGCCGACGTCGATCACGCCGAATAGCCGGCCGCGCGCCAGATCGTAGCCGAAGCCCGCGCCGACCGCGCCGATGATCGGGCTGATCACCAGCATGTGGGACAGCCGATCGGTCAGCAGATAGGCGGCAGCGGGTGGGATGATGAAGAAGGCGATCACCAGAATTGAGCCGACGGCGTTAAAGGCCCCGACGGCCACCAGGCTGACCATGATCATCAGTGCGTAGTGCAGTGCTCCGGGCCGGAAACCGAGCGCATGAGCCAGCGCCGGGTCGAAGGTCGAGAGCTTCAGTTCCTTGTAGAAGACGAGGATGAAGATCCCGGTCAGCAGCGTCAGGATGCTCATCACGCCGAGCGATCGCGGGACGAAGACCAGCTCCGGTTCGCTGTCCACGAGCCCCGCCTGCCAGGCCTGGGCCGGCGGGTATGTCCCGCAGTTGCCGCAGGTTTCGGCGAACTCCGCACGGGCGTCACGCGGATTGATGTTCAACTCGGCACAGTTCGTGCACTGGCGGGCGACCTCGGCGCGCGGGTCGTCCGGCGTGATCACCACAGTCTCGCAGTTGCTCAGGCAGATGCCGTCGGCGTCGGCCCAGGCCACGCCGATCTCGCCGACCATGACGGCATCGGTATCCAGGTGTACGTCGTCAACGAAGCGCGAGACCAGGATCACGGCGATGGCGAAGAGCAAGGGGAATGCCAGACCCAGGGCGGCATCCTGTTTGACCAACCCCGAGCGGAAGATCAGCTCGGTCAGGACGACGGTGGCCACCCCGGCGGCGGCGGCGCCCAGGATCAGCAGGGGCGACGAGAGATCCGCTTCCATCCCCAGCAGGCCCGTCATGACCATGAAGGCGACGACGATGCCCAGCAGGACGGTGTGGCTGATGGCGTCGCTGGTGAGCGACATGCCGCGCAGCAGCAGCAGCGACCCGAGGAGCGCGCCGCTCACGGCGATCAGTCCCCCCAGCAGCACCGCGACCGTCTGCGGGTCGCGCAGCAGAGTGTTCAGCGTTTCGGCGGGAATGACCCGCGTCAGCAGTTCGACCAGAAATTGTTCGAGCGGGATCACGACTCAGCGCTCCTTTCAGACAGGTTGGAGCGGTCGGTGCGCGCTTTGAGACGCGCCCACACCAGACCGCGGCCTGGCGCGAAGGCGATGGACAGGGCAACCAGCAGCGCGGCTACGACGATGATCATTGGCCCGGTGGGGATGTCGCTCTCGATGCCGCTGATGACGGCGCCGACCCCGCCGGAGAAAGCGCCGAACACAGCGGCCAGCACCAGCATCTGATCGAGCCGGTGAGTCCACTGCCGCGCGGCGATGCCGGGCGCGATCAGCAGGCCGACCATCAGAATCACGCCGGCCACTTGCAGGCCGAGCACGACGGCGGCGACGATGAGCGTCGAGAGCAGCGCCGACAGCGTTCGGACGCGGAATCCGTTGGCCTGGGCAAAGCCCAGATCGAAGGTGATGAGTTTAAATTCCTTCCAGAACAGCAGCAGCACGATCAGCGCGACGATGCCGAAACCGGCGATGCGGCGCACATCGGCCTCGACCATGGTGGCGGCCTGACCGAAGATGAAGTTATCCAGACCGGCCTGGCTGGCATCCGGGATCGACTGGATGTAGGTGAGCAGCGCGATTCCCGCGGCGAACCAGGCAGCCAGCACGATTCCCAGGGCGGTATCCTGTTTGATGCGGGTGGTGCGAGTGAGCGCGGTGACAAACTGCACGCCGAGCCAACTGGCGATTCCCGCGCCGATCAGCAGGGCGCCCATGTCGCGGCCGGCCAGCAGAAAGGCAATGCCGACGCCGGGCAGCGCCGCATGGGACAGCGCGTCACCGACCAGGCTTTCACGGCGCAGGACGGCGAAACTGCCCAGCACGCCGGCGACGACGCCGAGCAGCGCGCCGCCGAGCGCAACAGTCCGCAGGGTGTAGTCGTAATTCACGCCCCAGGCCCACTGGCTGAACGGGACGAAGAGCATTCCCGCCAGCGCCAGCGCGCCGATCAGCAGCCAGACCCTGCGATCCTGGGCCGTCATGGAGCGATTGGGTGTTTTGACGAGTGTCATCATGGGTGTTCCTCTTGCCTGTTCGCATGCCCCACGCCCACATTCTCGTGCAGGCGCAGGGCCGTAGGACTCAGTCGCCAACGGCCTCGCCGAAGCTCGCCAGCTTGCCGACTTTTTCGGCAACGCTGATGCGGCCGCCATAGGTCTGGCGCAGCAGTTCGGGCGTGAACACGTCGTGCACCGGCCCGCTCGCGATGACCTCGACGTTGAGCAGGGTGACCCAGTCAAAGTAGTCGTCGACGGTCGCCAGGTCGTGGTGGACGACGATGACCGTTTTGCCACGCGTCCGCAGTTCGCGCAGGATGTTGACGATGGCGCGCTCAGTGACGGCGTCGACGGCGGCGAAGGGCTCATCCATGAAGTAGATGCGCGCATCCTGCACCAGAGCGCGGGCCAGGAAGGTGCGCTGCTGCTGCCCGCCGGAGAGCTGGCTGATCTGCCGGCCTGCGAAGTCACTCAAGCCGACCTGCTCCAGTGCGTGCAGCGCCAGTTCGCGTTCGCGTTTGCCGGGGCGGCGGAACCACCCCAGCTTGCCATACAGGCCCATCGTGACCACATCCAGGACGGAGGTCGGGAAGTCCCAGTCGACGCTGCCGCGCTGTGGGACGTAGCCGACCAGATCGCGCGCCTGCTCGTAGGATTTTCCGTAGAAGAGCACTTCTCCGGCGGCGCGTGGAATCAGGTTGAGGGCGGCTTTGATCAGCGTGCTCTTGCCCGCCCCGTTCGGCCCGACGACGCCCAGGAGGACGCCTTCCGGCACTTCAAGATCGACATCCCAGATGGCGGGTTTATCCTGATAGGCGACAGTCAGGTCATGAACGGAGAGGGCCGACGTTTTGGCGGTAAGGTGGCTGGTCATGGCAGGATCCTATTCGCATTCCACATTCAGAAGATCGGCCGGCGGTTCTGGCTGAACGGACGCATCCCATTCCGGGAGGGTGAGATCCACGCCAGCGCACTGAAAGGACTGAAGCACGGTGTAGACGTTGCTGGCCAGCATACCTGTGTAGGTTCCGGCGAATGCGCCGGGGACGCCCATCGCGTCCGAGTACAGTTCGCGCACGCCGCGCTGCACGGTGCCGCCGGCGGCCCGCACGCCCTCCTGCACGGCGTTGATAGTCGCCGGCGAGACGCTGCTTTCGACGAACAAGACCGGAATGCCGCTGTCGATGACCGTGTCGATCACGGCCTGTACGTCTCCTACGCCGGCTTCATCGGCCGTGCTGATGCCCTGGATGGAGGTCATCTGCCAGCCAAAGGCTGCGCCGAAATACTGAAAAGCGTCATGAGAAGTGACGAGATAGCGCTGCGCTTCCGGCACGCTGGTCATGCCCGCTTCCGCCCAGGCGAACAGAGCCTGAAGCTGGGCGATATACGCGTCGGCGTTGGCCTGATAAATCTCGGCGTTGGCCGGATCGAGATGCGCCAGTTCCTCTGCCAGCGCCTGGGCCGACAGCTCCCAGTTGCGCGGGTCGAACCAGAAATGGGGGTCATCGACATCGGTCAGCTCTGCGGACAGGGTGAAGCCGCCGATGACGAAGCCGGCATCCTTAACGGGTTTGGAAACGGCAAACGTGATGATGCCGCGCTGACCCAGCGCCTCGAACACCGTATCGAACTGGCCCTCCAGGTGCAGGCCGCTGTACACCACCATGTCGGCATCGCTCATTGCGGCAATGTCCGCTTCTGTCGGCTTGTAGAGGTGTGGGTCGACGCCCGCTCCCATCAGCCCGGTAATCTGAATGCCCTCGACGCCTGCCGTGAGAATGGTGGCGAGATCGGCGGCCTGGGTAGTGGTCGCAACGATGTTGAGTTGCGCATCCTGTGCGGATGCTTCCGGAACCACGATTGCGAAGAGAAAAAGCGCCGAAATAAGCAGCGCTCGAAGACTGGTCATGAGGGAAGACCTCCAGTGGCAAATTGTCGGTTGCCTGCATTGCGGTCGAAATATGAATTTAGTCTAGTCTAAATTTGTGATTTTGGCAAGGGGCCAGTTTCTGAGGCGTTGGAATGGAATAATTAATATGAACTCCTAATTTTTAGGGGGATGTGCAGCGTGAGATCGACTATGATAGCTAAGTAATGTACAAGGAGTTGTTACATGGCAGTGCAAAATCCCACGACTGCGACTCGGTCGCAGGCGTTGCCTTACCGTGGGCTGACGCCGGAGCAAGTGACCAGAAGCCGAGAACAATACGGCGCTAACGTCCTTACCCCTCCCAAACGTGACCCCTGGTGGAAGCTCTACCTTCAGAAATTTGAAGACCCCGTCATCCGCATCCTGATGATCGCCGCAGCCATCACCATTCTGGTAGGCTTGGTGGACGGTCATTATGCGGAAGGTGTTGGAATCGTCATCGCGATTCTTCTGGCGACGACCCTTGGATTCTTCAATGAGTTCCGGGCGCGGCGAGAGTTCGACGTGCTCAATCGGGTCAGCGACGACAACCCGACCAAGGTGCTCCGCGATGGGGTGTACCTGGTGATCCCCCGACGCGACCTGGTGGTCGGCGACATCCTGCTGCTGGAGGCCGGCGACGAAGTCCCGGCCGATGGACGTGTTCGTGAGGCCGTCTCGCTTGAAGTCAATGAATCGGTTTTGACGGGCGAGTCGATGCCTGTGCGTAAGCAGGCGAACGCCCAGGCACGCCTGCTGGACAACGAAGTTGACCTCGGAATGTTCAGCGAGGAGCGTGTCTTTCGCAGCACCCTGATCGTCGACGGCCGTGGGACCGTTGAGGTGCAGGCCGTGGGCGACGGCACCAAGATCGGCGAGATCGCCCGCGATGCCATTTCCGACACCGGCGAAGTCACACCCCTGAATGCTCAACTCGACCGGCTAAGCAAGTTGATCGGCGTGGTTGGCTTCAGCGTGGCGCTGCTGACCTATGTCGCCCTGGTTGTGCGCGGCGCATCGGTGGGGGAGATTGCCCTCAGCGCCGGAAACTGGTTGTTCGTCGGCGTGGCGAGCGCCGCTGTGCTGGTGGCGATGAGCCGTGTCTGGTTGCCGATTGTGGAAGATGCTTTCGACCTCCTCGGGCGCGAACTGAGACTGCCCCTTTGGATGGGCGATTCGAGCGGCCGCGCATGGCTGCTGTCGTTTGTCACGGGCGCGCTGATCTTCATCGTCGGCGCTGTTGTCCTCATCCTGCTGGGTGTGATTCCGGCGGATGTGTCCAACTGGTTGCCTAACGGCGCGGGTACCGCCCTGCTGCGCTTTTTCATGGTCGCCGTGACGATCATCGTCGTAGCGGTGCCGGAAGGCCTGCCGATGAGCGTCACGCTCAGCTTGGCATACAGCATGCGCCGTATGACGGCCGCCAATAACCTGGTGCGGCAGATGCATGCGACAGAGACAGTTGGCGCGGCCACGGTGATCTGCTCCGACAAGACCGGCACCCTGACGCTCAATCAGATGCGCGTCGTCGACATTCGGTTCCCGTATCTCGACGAAGATCCGTCGCCAAAGGCCTGGGGGCTGCTATATGAGAGTATTGCCGCCGACACCACGGCCAATCTCAGCCGCGCGGCGGGCAAACCGACGGAAATGATCGGCGACAGCACCGAGGGCGCGCTGCTCCTTTGGATGGAGCAACGTGCCGAGGATTACATCGCCCACCGCGCCGGTTTCAAGGTCGATATGCAGCTTACTTTCTCGGCCGAGCGCAAGTATATGGGAACCCTGGGTCTCTCCAACGTGATTGGCTGGACGCTGCTGCACGTCAAGGGTGCGCCGGAGATCGTGCTGGATCAGTGCAGCCGCATTGCAACCGGCGCCGAGGATAGTATTCCGCTGACACAGGAACGACGCAACGAACTGCTCGACAATCTGGTCGAATTCCAGCGCCGCGGAATGCGCACGCTGGCTTTCGCCTACAAGCCGGTCGAACTGGGCGGCCTGGACATCGAAGACCTGGCCGATGACATGATCTGGTTGGGCTTCGTCGCCATCGCCGACCCGATTCGTAAGGAAGTGCCGGACGCCATCTCGGCCTGCCGCGACGCGGGCATCGACGTGAAGATGGTTACCGGCGACACGGCTGAGACGGCGCGCGAGATCGCGAGCCAGGTTGGTCTGTGGAATGGATCGCGCGATGGCGACAACCCTCACGCCCTGATGAGCGGCATCGAATTTGCTGCGCTCGAAGGCGAGGCGCTGGTGACGGCGGCCAGGAATCTGAAGGTGCTGTACCGTGCCCGGCCGAAAGACAAGCTGCTGATGGTGACCACTCTGCGCGACGCGGGCGAAGTGGTTGCTGTCACCGGTGATGGCACCAATGACGCCCCGGCTTTGAACTTCGCTAACGTCGGCCTGGCAATGGGCTCTGGTACGGACATCGCCAAAGAGGCGAGCGATATCGTGCTGCTGGACGACTCGTTCGGCAGCATCGTCAACGCAGTGATGTGGGGGCGGTCGCTCTATCGCAACATTCAGCGCTTCATCCTGTTCCAGCTCACGATCAACGTGGCCGCGCTCGGCATCGCGCTGCTCGGCCCGTTCATCGGCGTGGAGTTCCCGCTGACGGTCATCCAGATGCTGTGGGTGAACCTGATCATGGATACGTTTGCCTCTCTGGCGCTGGCCACTGAACCGGCCCGACGCGATGTGCTGAGCGATAAGCCGCGCCGGTCGACCGATTTCATCATCACGCCGGAGATCGGCCGCCGCATTCTGATGCTGGGCGGAACCTTCATCGTCGTGCTGGTGGCGGCCCTGATCCTGATGCAGGGCGACGGTTCCGTGACTACGCACGAGCTGTCGCTGTTCTACGCCGGCTTCGTTCTGCTCCAGTTCTGGAACCTGTTTAACGCGCGCGTGCTGTTCCGCAACGTCTCGCTGCTGGACGGGATTCAGGAGAATCGAGCCTTCCTCTTGATCGCCGCCGCTATCCTGATTGGCACGATCGTGATCGTCACGTTCGGTGGTGAGATCTTCCGCACCGAGCCGTTGGGCATCCTGGAATGGGGCGCACTGCTCGTCCTGACTGCGCCAGTCCTACTGTTTGGGCACCTGATGCGCCGCCAGGGGGCGACCGCCCCCTGAACGACGCGCAACCCCTCTCTATGACCGCTCCCCCTGCTGCAAGCCTGTACCGCAGCAGGGGGAGTATCATGTATGACCATACCTCATCGCTTGTCCAGTTGTGAGGACTCTTGGAAAGAGCATATACTCCGCATCAGGTCTTTAACTACCCTTTGCCGAGGTGAAAGAATGCGAAAATTGCTTCGTTTATCCCTCGCTGTTGTCCTCCTCGTTGTTGTACTCAGTTCGTTCGCTGTGTCGGCTGCTGGCGAAAGTTACCGCCGTTGGATCGAAGCCGGCAAAACCTACACCTGTACCCAGAGCGGCGCATCTGTCGAGGTCCTCCTCAACAATCAGGATGTCGAGTTCAGCAACCTTCCCGCGTCCGCTCAGTTCACGATCAACTACATCAAGAACGGCCTGACCTCGACCGATGGACCGTTCCCGGTGGAGCAGACCAGCGGCACCAAGAACTATGGATCGTTTGCGGTTGACTTTCCGTCGTACCCGCTCACGTTCGAATTTCGCCTCGACACTCTGATCGATGGAGAAGTGGTTTACCAGAGCAGCATCATCATCGACTGCGCAGCCGACACAGCCGCCCCGCAGCCGGTCACCGTCGAGAATGTGGTGACTCTTGCCTACCGACGCTGGCTGGATGATGGCAAGGTATTCACCTGCACGCAGATGGCCGGTTTTGTCCAGGTGCTCCTCAACAATCAGAATGTCGAATTCGTGAACCTGCCGGTCGACGCCCAGTTTACGATCAACTACATCAGGAATGGGGTGACTACCACGGATGGGCCATACGTGGTGGAGCAGACGAGCGGCACAAAGAACTACGCATCGTTTCAGGAGACTTTCCCGTCATACCCGCTCACATTCGAGTTTCGCCTGGATACCTTGATCAACGGAATCGTCGTCTACGAAAGCAGCATTGGCGTCTCGTGTTCAGCGGATGCGGTGGTGCCTGTCACGCCCGTCAATGGGCCGCCGACGCCCGCTGAGGGTACCCCGGTTGCGCTGAAGGATTGTGCGGCCGGCCTGCCGAGCGGTTCGGTGCAGGGGCGTCTGCTGGAGACGGTGGTTGGGTTGTATGAACCCGATGCCGGCGCGGCGACCAATGTGACGCTGGCCGGTGGCACGTCGTGGTGGATCATCGGCGCCGAAGGCGGGTTCTACGAACTGTGGATTGCCTGCCAGGCTGCTCCCATGTGGGTGCCTGCCAGCGCAGTTGGTCCAAACTATGACAGTGGGGGAGCAGCCCTGCCTGACGCGGGCACGTAATCCTTTCTCTGAGAGTTGCGAGACCTCACTTCGGGCCTTACGCGATGGGAACGCCCGAAGTGAGGTCTTTGCTTACCTGGGACAGTTGGCCATCTGAAAATAGCCCACCTGTGCAATGCTCTTGGCTCGCCACGCGTTTACACTGAGCATGGACCGCACTGCGCGTACAGCAGAATGCGGTTATCGGCCAGAAGAATCATGGAGGGGCGAACCTCATGCAGCAGTACCCAGAAACGAGCCTGACGAACAATCCCGCCGGGGCCAACCCCGCTGGGACGATGTCTCCGGTCAATGTGAGCAAGACTGAGCGCGATCTCTCCACGTTTGCCGGCACCGCCTTCCTGGTGCTGGCGCTGATGCGTCCCCGGCGGCTGGCGGCGCTGCTCGGGCCGGTCGGGTTGTACATGCTCTATCAGGGCGTCACCGGTCATTCGCCGATCTACGCGTTGCTCGGGTTGAACCGTGCGGTCCACGAAGAAGGCGCGGCCATCAGCGTGCCACACCAGCAGGGGTTGCGCGTGGTGCACAGCGTGACCATCGCGCGGCCGGTGGCGGAGATCTATGCCTTCTGGCGTGACTTCACCAACCTGCCGCAGTTCATGCGTCATCTGGAGTCTGTCACCAGCCTGGGCGAGGGACGCTCGCGCTGGAAGGTGAAGGGGCCGGTAGGAACAACGATCGAATGGGACGCTGTGCTGGTCAACGATGAGGTCAATCGCGTGATCGGCTGGCGCACGCTGGAAAACCCAACCGTCGATCATGCCGGGTCGGTGCGCTTCAAGCCGGCGACGGGCGATCGCGGGACGGAGGTTACGGTCGAGTTGGAGTACCACCCGGTCGGCGGGGCGCTCGGCGCGGCTTTCGCTACCCTGCTGGGCGTGTCGCCCGATCGGCAGATCTGGGAGGATCTCCAGCGGCTAAAGCAGCACCTTGAGGTCGGCCAGACCACATCCGTCGAAGGTCAGACCTCCGGCCGTGCTGAGTCCAACGGCGCACCGTAGCGCTTTCCAACCGTTGCTGTACGTCTATCTGTCGGGCATGTCAGTCAGCAGGCATTTCCCTGCCGCATGGCATGCCTGTCGAGGTGGGGCGGATCCACGTTTCCGCCCCACCTGATGCCCTAGAGGGTGTAGAGGCGCACCCCCCTGTGCGCCCGCAGGAACCACGAAATGTCGGGGTGGTCGATGCGACTTTCAGCGTACCAGCCTGCCGCGTTCGAGCGTCCACTGATCGCCGCCAAAGTGCTCCAGAAAGCGGCGATCGTGCGACGCGGCGATCACCGGCCCTGGGAAGGTAAGGATGGCCTCTTCCAGCGCCTCTAGCACGTCGAAGCTGATGTAGTTGGTCGGCTCGTCCAGAATGAGCATGTTGGTTCCGCCTGCGATCAGGCGGGCGATTTGAATCTTGCGACGCTGGCCGCCGCTTAATTCGCTCACCCGCTTGTGAACATCCCCGTAGCGGAAAAGCCCCGACCGCAGCAGGATGGTCATCAGCGCCTGCGGTTCGCGCTCGATTCCCTCCGCGTAGGCCTCAAACAGGGTGAGCGCGGGCGGGATCTCCGCCGCCTCCTGATCGATGAAGCCCACTTTCACGGCCGGATTGTAGACCACCTCGCCGGCGTCCGGCGTTTCGCGGCCGGTCAGCAGCTTGAGCAGTGTCGACTTGCCGATACCGTTCGGTGCGACCAGGGCGATCCGCGCATCGATGCCAATCTCGAAAGAGATGTCGTCGAGAATCACCCGGCTGCCGTAGCGCTTGCTCAGCCCGCGCGCGATCAGTGGCAGACGACCGCGCAGGGTTACCGGATCAAGCCGGCCGTCGAAGCGCAGATCGTCCGGTGGTTCGGGGATCGGGTCTTCTTCAATACGCCGCAGTCGCTCCTCGGCAGTGCGCACCCGCTTGGAGACGGTTCGGTCGTGCGTCTGCTCCTTCTTGAATTTCACGAATTTGTCGCCGTCGGACACGGGCCGGTAGTTATCGTTATTGCGCGCGCGCACGGCGATATCGTAGCGCAGCGCCTTGATCTCCTCCTGCTGCCTGACGTACTCCTCCTGCCAGCGCCGGCGCTCCAGCATCTTGGCGGCCAGGTAGGCGTCGTAGTCGCCGGTGTACCGTCTGGCCGTATGCTGGTGCTCGTCGATCTCGATGATGGCATTGACCGTTCGGTTCAGGAAGGTGCGGTCGTGCGAGACGATCAGCGCCGCGCCGGGGTAGGTCGCCAATGTGCCTTCCAGCCATTCCAGGCTGGCAGCATCGAGGTGGTTGGTCGGCTCGTCGAGCAGGAGCAGGGCGGGCGCGTTCAGGAGCAGCAGCGCCAGCGCGGTGCGCTCCTTTTCGCCGCCGCTCAGGGTCGAGAACAGCCGCTCGCGCGGGATGTGCCCGACACCCAGACCGGCCAGTGTCGCGCCGATACGGTAGTCCAGTTCGTAGCCACCGCCTCGCTCGAAGGCGTCGACGGCGCTGCCATAGGCGTCGAGCGCCACCGCCAGCGGACCGCCGGTCACGCCGGCCATTTCGACTTCCAGACGGCGCATCTCGCGCTCGGCGGCGCGCACCTGGGCAGTGGATCGGTCGATCATATCCTGGACCGTCTTGCCGTCGATGTCCAGCATCATCTGCTGAAGGTAGCCGGCGCGCACGCCGCTGGCGATCTGAACGATGCCGGAGTCGGCAGCCAGTTCACCGGCGATGATGCGGAGCAGAGTGGTCTTGCCGGAGCCGTTGGCGCCGACCAGGCCGATGCGGTCGCCGTCGTCCAGGAACAGCGACACATCGGTCAGGACGGTGTGCACTCCGAAGGTTTTGTGTAGATGAGAGGCCGTCAAAAACATAGACAGCTCGCCTTTCGCCAGGGATAGATTGCTGTGGGAGTTGCGACCGGCGCCGGGTTGCAGTGCAACCGCTGAACAGAGGAATCAAAAGCGCCGCCAACGGACGAAACCGGGCAGCGCCTGAAGTGTCGAGGGAATCGAAAGCGCGTGAGAGACCGGGTTCGTCGCTAGGAACGAGAGGTGTCGAGGGCTTTCGTGTGCATTCAATCCTGCTTTACTTGAGGTCACGTAAAGACCGGGGGGAGAAAGTGATGCGCACCTCTCCGCCACAGCCAGAATAGGGTAAGGCAACCCCAAGATTTGTCGAGGGGCGAGCCCGACCCCGACCCGGGGCCCCCCCCCCCCCCGCCCCTTTGAAATGCGGCCTGCCAGTAGCCAAGCTGACTACCGCGAGACGGCATTCGCCGGAATATAGAACGGCTGCGCCTGGCAGGCCATCCAGACCTTGGCAAAATCTCCACTGAATTCAGAGATGTACCAGGTTCCTGCAGGGAGGTTAAAGTTGTTCTGCGCATCCAACCGGGGCTCAAAGAAGGTCGGCGCGCCCGCAGGCACAGAATAGATCGCGGAGCCTGACGGGAGTGGATAGGGGCATGCCGGGGATAGCAGGTTCACGTTGCCCGGCCCCGCGATAGTCAGACTGTAGCTCAGGCCATCTTGCTCAAACGTATCTTCAATGACCACAACAGTGTAGACAGTTCCAGCGTTCAGCGCATAGGTTAGGCCTATGGGGTTCGAGTTGCTTGCCGCAACACAGTTCTGAGCGGGCAGTGCTGGGTTGAAACCGCCATCGTAGAGATAGACCGCGCTCTGGGTGCCCGGCTCGGTGATGGTGTAAACGCCGCTGGCATCAACCGTGAACGAATGGGCCTGATAGAGAACCTCGAAGACGACAGTGGCTCCCGTACAATTTGGGGTAACGATCTGCGCGACTTGTGGTTCAGTTGGGCCGCCCGGGGTCAACGTGCCGGTGAGGACAAGGCTGCCGGCGAGGACGGTGGAAACGAGCGTGAATGTAAGGAGGAGGATGGAGAGAATGAGGAACGAACGGCGAAATGTTTTCATGATGGTGTCCCTTCCTGCTGGAGGTGGGCGAATCAACATCTAATTCCCTCTATTATTGTACACCGCTTTAGCAGTGAAGTACGTAATTATGCTTCCCCGAAGAGGGACTCACTTCTCCAGAGGTATTTGACCCAATCCGCTGGTGTTCGTTATAATCGAATCGAGATTAGATTATTTGAGACCAGGATTCGATTTTGGCTCGAAAGCCCGCCGATCAATCGGTCAACCGCGACGAGATCATTGCCGCTGCTGCTGACGTGCTCAGCCGCCGCGGTTATGAGACCGCCACCATGAAGGATATCGCCGCGGCCGTCAACCTGACGGCCGCCAGCCTTTATCACCATTTCCGCAACAAGGACGCGCTCCTCCTGGCCGTGCTGGAGATGGGGCTGGAATTCGCCATCCGGCGCATCGAACCCCTCGCCTGTCGCAAGCCGGCCAGCGCCGAAGACCGCCTGCGCTCAATGATGCGCGAACACATCGTCAGCGTCGCCAACAACCCCGCCGTCGGCGCGGCCATGGTGTTCGAGATCCATGCGCTGTCCAACGCCAAACCGCCCGGCAAGCGCGCCAAACCCGAAGACGTGCAGGCGTTTGACGCCTTCCTGGCGCAGCGCGACGCTTTCTTCAAGCGCCGTGACACCTTCGAGCACCTGTTTCGCTCCGTCGTCCAGGAGGGCGTGAGCAGCGGCGAGTTCCACAGCGTCGACGTGCCGATCTTCGTCAAAGCCCTCCTTGGCGCGAACAACTGGGTTGGGGTGTGGTATCGCCCTGACGGCCGCCTCTCCGGCGAAGCGATTGCCGCTGAAATCACCGGTTACTTCCTGTCCGCACTCCTCAAGCCAGGACAATGATCGGATGGGACTGTTTGAGGCGACTGCGAAAGTTGTGGAAGGTGTGCAAGAAGTCGGCGACGGAATACCGGAGGCGCGCCCAGGATAGAAGTAGCTCTTGCGTTTTACTCTGGTCGTAATGGTCATCACGGCCATCGTCATCCTTTTGCTGTTTGCTCTACTGAGACAAGGATAGTGTTCATGAAACTCCTGGAAGGCAAGACTGCGATCATCACCGGAAGCGGGCGTGGAATTGGCTCGGCGGCCGCGAAGTTGTTCGCGGCTCACGGTGCGAACGTCGTGGTCAGTGATATTGACCCCAACCCGGCGAACGAAACGGCGGAAATCATCAAGGCGGCGGGCGGGAGCGCGCTGGTCCTCCCGGCCGACGTGACCAAAGACGGCGACATTGAGGAACTGATCGGCCAGACGGTCAGCAGCTATGGCGGCATTGACATCCTGGTCAACAACGCCGGCTACACCTGGGACGGCATGATGCACAAGATGTCCGACGAGCAGTGGGAAGCCATGCTGCGCATCCACCTGACTGCGCCGTTCAAGATCATCCGTGCCGCCATCCCCTACATGCGCGAGGTGGCCAAGGCGGAGCAGGAGGGCGGTGGGGCACCCAAAGCGCGCAAGATCGTCAACGTCAGCAGCACGACCGGCACGCGCGGCAACATCGGCCAGACCAACTATTCGGCGGGCAAGGCCGGCATCATCGGCATGACCAAGACGCTGGCCAAGGAATGGGGAGCGTTCAATATTCAGGTGAATGCCGTCGCCTTTGGCTTTATCGAGACGCGCCTGACACAGAGCGACGCAGAAGGGGATTTCACCGAGCGCGAAGGCAAGCGCATCAAGCTGGGCATGCCGGACAAAGTCCGAGACGTGATCTTCAACCAGATCCCGATGCGCCGGCCGGGCACGGTCGACGAAGCGGCCGGCGCGCTGCTTTTCTTCGCCAGTCCGCTGTCGAACTACGTGAGCGGGCAGGTGCTGGAGGTTGCCGGCGGCTGGTAGACGCCGTCCGGCTGGAACGGCTTGTGCCTTGATGGTCTATGCCAGATGCTGCGGTATTCGTAGGGACGGGCTTCTGCCCGTCCGATTGCATCAGACAGCAAGAATGCTGTCCCTGCGATCTTCGTGGTTTTGGATCGACGTTCATCACGGCTTCCGCCTGGTGTCCGGGTTTTGGCCCGCAGAAGGTTAAGTACGCGTTCAATCCTGGATCGATCGGTAAACATGTGAAAGGGTTTTTTCGTGATTTCTTTTTCGCCTACTGAAGAACAGCAGCAGTTGATCGACGTGATCCGGCGCTACGCCGTCAATGACGTGCAGCCGGTCGCGCACGAAGCCGACGAACACGAACGTGTGCCGGGCGATGTGGTGCGCACGGGGTGGGAGATTGGGCTGGTGCCGACCGCTGTCCCGGAAGAATTGGGCGGTCTTGGCGAGATGAGCGCGCTCACCGGCGTGCTGGCCGCCGAGGAATTTGCCTACGGCGATCTGGCGACCGCGCTGCAAGTGCTGTCCCCCTCTCTGTTCGCTTATCCGGTCATCCTGTTTGGCACGCCGGAGCAGAAACAGCATTACCTGCCACAGTTCCTGGAAGAGCGGCCCGCGCACTTCACGGCTGCGTTGGTTGAACCGGGGGCATTCTTTGACCCGCAGGCCATGAAGACCACCGCCCGCATCGAGGGCAACCAGGCCGTCCTCAATGGCGAGAAGGCCTATGTGCCGCTGGCAGCGGTCGCCAGTTCGATCCTGGTTTATGCGCGCGATGCCGAATCGGGCCGGATCGACGTCTACATTGTGGATAGCGACACCCGCGGTCTGGAGATCGGCGCGCGTGAGAAGCTGCTGGGCGTGCGTGCGCTGCCCACGCACCGCATCGTGCTGAAGGACGCCACCGTGCCGCTGGACTGCAAACTGGGCGGCGTGCCCGGCCCGGATGCGCAGGTGCTGCTCAACCGCTCCTGGACGGCGCTGGCCGCGCTCGGCGTGGGCGTCGCCCGCTACGCCTTCGAATACGCCCGCGACTACGCCAAGCAGCGCGTGCAGTTCGGCGTGCCGATCGCGCAGAAGCAGGCGATCGCCTTCATGCTGGCGGAGATGGCCATCGAAGTGGACGCCGCCCGGCTGATGGTCTGGGAAGCGGCGTGGAAGCTGGACCGCGGCGAAGATGCGACTCGCGAAGCCTATTTGGCGCGGCAGTACAGCGACAAGGCCGCCATGTTCGTGACCGACAGCGCCGTGCAGGTGCTCGGCGGTTACGGGTTCATCCGCGAGTATCCGGTCGAGCGCCTGCTGCGCAACGTGCGCGGTCTGGCGACCTTTGACGGTCTGGCGATCATCTAGTTGACCGTTGGTCAAGGACCACACAAGACAGGATCAGATATGAGTAAACCTGGAAGGCTCACCCATGTCGTTCAGCCTGTCGGCGACTGCCCGCCGGAAATCGGCAGAGCGCTGTGGGGTCTTGAAGATGCGCGAAGGCGTACCCTGGAGGCGCTCAAAGCGCCGTGGGATGAAGGCCTGACCGACTGGCAAAGTCCGCATGAAAGACATACGGTGGGTACGCTGCTGTACCACATCGCCGCGATCGAGTTGGATTGGCTTTATGCCGAGGTGCTGGAAAGCGAGTTTGCGCCGGAACTGGCCAAACTCTTTCCGTATGAAGTGCGCACGGCGCAGGGTGGGTTGACACCGGTTTACGGCGTGAGCGGCGCGGCGCATCTGGATCGGTTGGCGATCGTGCGCAGCCGTGTGCTCGACGTCTATCGGGCGATGTCCGTCGTGGAGTACCGTCGCCCTCGGGATCTGGAACACTATACCGTCACGCCGGAGTGGGTGCTCCATCATCTGATGCAGCATGAGGCGGAACACCGCGCCGAAATTGCCTCTCTGGTCGAGCGTTTCAACACCAAGTAATGCAGGTCCAAGCGAGTGTTTATCTGGGAGATTGGGTATGGCCATCAGTTTTGAAATCCCTGAGAACCTGAAGCAGCAGCAGGAAATGGTCAAGATGGTGGCGGAACACATCATGCGCCCCATCAGCCGGGAACTGGACGAGAACGAACACGCGCGCCCCTGGCCCTTCATCGAAAACATGTGGCCCTTCATGCGCGATATGCAGAAGCGCAACCTGGAAAAGCTCGACGCCGGTGACGGGGGGAAGCGCCGTGAGGGGCCAGGCGTGACCAACCTGCGCCTGATGATGATGATCGAGATGCTGTCCTGGGGCGACGCGGGCATCTACCTGTGCCTACCGGGCGGCGCGCTGGGCGGCGCGGCCATCGAAGCGGTGGGTACGCCGGACCAGAAGAAGAAATACCTGGGGCGCTTCGCCGATGGCGAAAAGGCGGCCTGGGGCGCGATGGCCATGACTGAGCCGGGCGCGGGGTCCGACACTTCGTCGATTCAGACGACCGCGGTGTTCGACGAAGCGGCGCAGCAGTGGGTGCTGAACGGCGAGAAGATCTTCTGCACCAACGGCAAACTGGCCCTGGACGAGTCGAACGGGCTGGTGGTGGTCTGGGCGACGATCGACCGGGAGGCCGGCCGCGCCGGCATGCGCCCGTTCATCGTCGAGGCGGGCACACCCGGCGTGAAGGTGACCAAGACGGAGATCAAGCACGGCATCCGCGCCAGCGACACGGCAGCCATCGTCTTCCAGGATGCGCGCATCCCGGCGGACGCCATTCTCGGCAGCCCGGAAGTGCAGCGCGGCGAGGGTTCGGGCGGTTTCAAGGGCGCGATGGCGACCTTCGACGCGACTCGCCCCTTGGTGGCGGCCAGCGCCCTGGGTATCGGCCGCGCATCGCTCGAATTCCTGGTCGAGAAGCTGAAGGAAAACGGCATCGAGATTCCCTACGGTGCGCCTTATCACAAACTGTCGGCTATCCAACGCGACGTGATCGAGATGGAAATGGAGCTGCGGGCGACGTATCTGCTGACGCTGCGGGCCATTTCGTACCTCGACCACGGGCAGCAGAACAGCCTGGAAGCGTCGATGGCCAAGGCGAAAGCCGGCAAGGTGGTCACGCGCATCGGACAGAAAGCGGTGGCCCTGCTGGGCGCAACCGGCTACAGCCGCGAATGGCTGCTCGAAAAGTGGATGCGTGACGCCAAGATCAATGACCTGTACGAAGGCACCGGCCAGATCAACACCCTGATCGTGGCGCGGCGCGTCCTGGGCTACAGCAGCCGGGAACTGAGTTAAACACTGACCGTCGACCAGCACGAGCATCGGAAAGGATTTACGGCGTATGGGGTATAACATTCGTAAGGCCGCTGTCATCGGCAGCGGCACGATGGGTGGCGGAATCGCGGCCCTGCTCGCGGGCGTCGGCGTCGAGGTCACGCTTCTGGACATCGCCGCGCGCGACACCCTGCCCGGTGACCCACCCGCGAAGCGCAATGCCGTCGTCAACGAGGGACTGAAACGCGCGATGGGACTGCGCCCGGCGCAGTTCTTCGCGGAAGCTGACACGGCGCTGATCCGCACCGGCAACATCGACGACGATCTGCCCCGCCTGCATGATGCCGACTGGGTGATTGAGGTCGTGGTCGAGCGCCTGGACGTGAAGCGGGCGCTGATGGCCAAGCTGATCGAGGTCGTCCGCCCGGATGCCATCATCAGCACCAATACGTCCGGGCTGCCGATCAAGGCGATCGCCGAGGGCATGGACCCGAGCTTCACCCGGCGCTTCCTGGGTACGCACTTCTTCAACCCGCCGCGCTACCTGAACCTTTTGGAAGTCATCCCGCACCCCGACACCGACCCGGCGATCGTGGAGTTCATCAGCGAGTTCGCGACCAAGCGCCTGGGGAAGGGCGTGGTGTTGTGCAATGACGAGCCGAACTTCATTGGCAACCGCTTCATGACCATGAGCGGGATGCAGATCGTCAACTACGCGCTCGACAACGGCTTCACCGTCGAAGAGGTCGACTCGCTGACCGGCCCGCTGATCGGCCGCCCGAAGACGGCGACGTTCAGGCTCAACGACCTGGTCGGCATCGACATCGCGGTCGGCGTAGCGCGCAACCTGTACCCGGCGATCCCCGACGACCCGGCGCGCACCGTGCTGGAACACGCCGGGACCACGGCCCTGTTCGACAAGCTGATCGCCAGCAACTGGTTGGGCGGCAAAACGGGGCAGGGCTTCTACAAGACGGTCCGCGGGGCCGACGGCGAGAAGGAATTCTGGACGCTCAATCTCCAGACCTTCGACTATGAGCCGCCGGGCAAGCCGCGCTTCGACAGCGTCGGCAAGCACCGCAAGGTCGAAGATACGGCCGAGCGCATTCGCCTGCTGATCAACGAGGACGACCGCGCGGCCAAACTGCTGTGGCACCATCACGCCTTCCTGCTGGCCTACGCCAGCAACCGCGTGCCGGAAATCACCGATACCATCGCCAACGTCGACAACGCACAGAAATGGGGCTTCGGCCATGAGCTGGGACCCTTCGAGATCTGGGATGCGATCGGCGTGGCCGAGACGGTGCCGGCCTTCGAAGCGGCGGACTATCCGGTGGCGGACTGGGTCAAGGCAATGCTGGGCAAGGGCATCACGAGCTTCTACCGCCGAGAAGACGGGCAGGTGACCGGTTACTACAGCCCGCAGCAGGGCCAGTACGTCGATCTGCGTCCGCACCCGCGGGCGTACAAGGCGGCGCGTCTGCATGCCCAGGGCAAGGAAGTAGCGCGCAATGCGGGTGCCAGCGTGCTGGACATGGGCGACGGGGTGGCGCTGCTGGAGATCCACAGCCCGGCCAACGCGCTCGACGCCGACGTCATCGAGATGATCCACCAGGGGGTGGACCTGCTGGAGCGCGACGTCGACGCCTTGGTGATCGGCAACGATGCCGAGCGCTTCTGCGTCGGCGCCAATCTGTTCATGGTGGCGGTGGCCGTCCAGAGCGGTGAGCTGGGCCAACTGGAGGGCATGCTGCGGCGCGCCCAGGATGGCATGCAGCGGCTGCGCACTGCCAGCAAGCCGGTGGTGGTCGCGGCGCACAACATGGCGCTGGGCGGCGGCGCGGAACTGCTCATGGCCGGGGCACGGGTGGTCGCGCACAGCGAACTATACGCCGGGTTGGTCGAGGTCGGCGTCGGGCTGATCCCCGGCAGCGGCGGCTGTAAGGAAATGGTGCGGCGCGTCGTCAACCCGGTGATGGCGTCACACGCCAACGCCGACGTCATCCCCCACCTTCAGCGCGTCTTTGAACAGATCATGCTGGCCAGGGTCAGCGAGAGCGCCAAGCAGGCCCGCGACCTGGGCATCCTCGGTCCATGCGATCGCATCGTGACGAATCGTTCGCACCTGATGGGCGAGGCGAAGCGCGAGGCGCTGCACCTGGCGGACGGCTATGTGCCGCTGCGGGCCGGCAAGGTCTATGCCGCGGGGCGTGATGTGTATGCGGCGCTGCTGGTGGGCATCGAGGGCTTCCTGGAAGCTCGACAGGCGACCGAGCATGACGCTGTGATCGCCCGTGAGCTGGCGCTGATCCTGACCGGCGGCGCGGTGAGCGAGCCGGGCTGGATCGATGAGCAGGTGTTCCTCGATCTGGAGCGTAAGGCATTCCTGAAGCTGGTGCAGACGGAAAAGACGCTGGCGCGCATGGCACACATGCTGCAAACCAACAAGCCGCTGCGCAACTGATCGCATGAGTCAGGTCATGAGTCGGATGGACGCGACCCCTCTCCCGAAGATGAGTCTTGCCCGGCCCTCAGGCGGCCTGGCGGGTCGTGTATTCGGGATAGGTCGGTTGGATCCCCCTCACACGGGCGATCGCCGCCAGACCGCCCATCATCACCCGCTGGACTGGCAGGGGAATCCCTGGCATGGCCAGTTCGGGCAGGAGGTCGCCAAAGCTGACCATGACCTGCATAAACCCTGGGACGCCGTCAGGGCCGACCTTGCCATCGCGGGCGAGGCCGAAGAAGGTTTCGACGACGGCGTCGATCTTTTCAAGTTCTTCAGGATGGGGTGTCGGGAATTCCACCGTCTGTCGGACGCGCAGGGGGCCAGTGCCTGTGTTATAGGGGTGCAGATGCGGGACGCCGGGCGGAAATTCGACCCTGTCGCCCGCGCTGGCGACGACGGTCTTCCCGCCCAGTTGATAGGTTGCGGTCCCTTCCAGAATTTCCCAGATGTCGCGGCTCTCCTGGTGGACATGGGGATATTCGCGACCCATGCCCACCGGGAACGTGAACTCGTGTATCAGCCGCAGCCCGCCGTTGGTCCGTGGCGTCTCGACAAAGACGACACGGACGCCCGTCACCGGGTTTTCCAATACCTGACCAGGAAATGCCATCACCGTTCTCCTTTCGTGCGAACTGGCGACAGCCAGTTCGCCCTGACGAATATAGAAATGGGGCGAGGCTCTGAACCCGGTCTGCGACGACGAGAACGAAGGGCTGCCGGCCTGCTCTTATTCACCGCTGTACTGCGGATAACGCGCCTTGATGCCCATCATGCCGCCGACGGCGCCGAAGACGCTCATCATGACGCTTTGCACAGGCAGCGGGATGCCGGGCATGGTCAGTTCGGGAGCGAGGTCTTTGAAGGAGACGAAGATCTGCATCATGTTGGGCATGCCGTCTTTGCTGACTTTTCCGTCTTTCGCCAGACCGAACATGGTTTCGAAGAAGGTGTCGATGCCGACCAGCTCGCGCATGTGCGGCGTCTTGAAGCGGATCGTCTGCCGGACGTGGAGTTCGTCCGTGCCGGCGTTCCAGGGATGCATGTGCGGGATGCCGGGCGGAAAATCGATCGTTTCGCCGGCCTTGGCGGTCTTTTCGACGCCGGCCAACTGGTATGTCGCGGTTCCGGTGATGACTTCGAACGTCTCGTGTCCTTCTTTGTGAACATGAGGGTATTCGCGACCCTTTCCTGGTGGAAAGAAGATTTCGTGTTCAACCATCAGTCCGCCCGTTTCCTGTGGCGTTTTGTTGAACTGGACACGAACTTTCGAGATCGGGTTTTCGAGGACGGTACCGGCCTTTGGCATGATGTGGTCTACCTTTTGAGCATGATGTGAGAGCGCAAGACCAGTGTAGCACCAGTTAAATGTGCTGAGAGAACTAGTGAACGAAGGAACTAACGATGACCCGTGAAGCAGTGATTGTTGCCGCCGCGCGTACCGCCGTTGGTAAAGCGAAAAAAGGGGTCACCCGCAATGCTCGCAGCGACGAGATGGCGTCGGCGGTGATCAACGAGGTGATGCGGCAGGCCGACGGAAAGCTGGATCCCAACACGATCGACGATGTGATCATTGGATGTGCCATGCCCGAAGGCGCCCAGGGGCTCAACTTCGCCCGGGTGATCGCGCTGCGCGCCGGGCTGCCGGTCGAAACGGCCGGGCAGACGGTCAACCGCTTCTGCGCCAGCGGCCTGCAAACCATCGCCACGGCCGCCGAGCGGATCATCGCCAATGGCGCCGACGTGATTATCGCCGGCGGTGCGGAGACGATGTCGCTGGTTCCGATGAGCGGCTTCAAGATCAGCCCGAATCCGTACATGGCCGCTAACGAGCCGGAAGTGTACATGAGCATGGGCCACACAGCGGAGCATGTCGCCGATGAGTGGAACATCAGCCGGGAAGATATGGATCGCTTCGCCTACGAAAGCCACATGAAGGCGGCGCGGGCGACCGACGCCGGCTATTTCCGCGAGGAAATCATCCCGTACGCGGTGGAAGAAACCTACGTCAATGCCGAGGGTGAGGTGGTCGCCGAAACGGTGATGGTGACGGAAGACGAGCATCTGCGCCGCGAGACGACGGTTGAAGGCCTGGCGAAGCTGAAGCCGGTCTTCCGGACCAACGGCCGCGTGACGGCGGGCAACAGCAGCCCGTTGAGCGACGGCGCGGCGGCGGTGATCGTGATGGAAGCGGGCAAGGCGGCGCAGCTCGGTCTCAAGCCGCTGGCACGCTTCGTCGGCTTCAACGTCGCCGGCGTGCGTCCGGAGATCATGGGCGTCGGCCCGATCAACGCCATCCCCCGGCTGCTCAACCGCACCGGCATGAAGCTGGACGACATCGACCTGTTTGAACTCAACGAGGCCTTTGCCGCGCAGTCGCTGGCCGTCATTCGCCACCTGGCGATGAACCCGGAGAAGGTGAATGTCAACGGCGGGGCGATCGCGCTCGGTCATCCGCTCGGCTGCACTGGCTCAAAGCTGACCGTGCAACTCATCCACGAGATGAAGCGCCGGGGCAGCCAGTATGGCATGGTCACGATGTGTATTGGCGGCGGGATGGGTGCAGCGGGCATCTTCGAGAATCTGAACTGATGTACTCTGGGAATAGAGTTGGTAAGTAGGGAATAAAGTTGGTAAGTGGGGAATAGCGTTGGTAAGTGGCATTTCCCCAAATATTGCAACCAGACCCTGACGCCCGCCCCAAATCCCAGATGCCCATCTGAGTCGAGCTTCATGATTGTCTGTGCCTGGTTTCGTTGACATTAAGCGTAGCCAAGATGTCAAGGTCTTTACCGGGCGCGCGACCTACAAATTGTGATTTGAGTCAAAACGTAGGTGTACTCTCCTCCGCCCATGTTGTTCAGCGTGAGCGGAGGAGAGTTTGCTCGGTAGGATATGCTTGCTTCTAGGGATCAGCGCCATTTCTTGCGAGGCGCGTGACAAAGCTTGTGTTGCTTGTACAGGCGTAGTTTTTGACCCGAATGTCAATTCAGCGGAAAATCAGATAGGAAGCCTAAGTTTGCGAGACTATAGTTTCCTAGAGAACGGCACAGGTACATGACTTAGTAAAGAGTGACCTGAAACGACCTCTCGAATGGCGTGAAATCAAGGCTGCCAGAAAGCGATGAGCAGTGGTCAACAAGCTCCACGGGCAGTAATTGCAGGTCTACTGTCAAGCACACGTCACCAACGAGGATCGAGATCCACCAACTTGTTTTACCTCTAGATACCCTTCTGCAGCAATATGAGGAGTTTGCGGCGGAAGCCTATTGGGCAGTCCCGTTGAACATGATAAGCCGCTTCTCTCTTGCCGACATAATGGATATGCTGCCCAAGCTGATGAGCGGGGAAGTGTGGAATGAAAAAGTGGGAGCAGAATTGGTTCTTGAATCACGTCACTGGAAAGACAATTGGGGAAAGATCGTTGCGCAAATGCAAAAGACTGAACGTTCATTTCCTGGCGTAGTTATTGCGTCGAGCGAGCTCGCAATTGAGCGGAAGAACAACACAACCGATCTTCTAACTGAACTGCCAATCGACCTGCAGCTATCAACTCTCAAATCAGGAGGCTAGATCGTGCCGTTTCCTCCAGAAGTTGATGCCAAGATCCGCCGGCGCCTTCAGCAGATCCAGGCACGCGCCGCCTTCGCACACAACGATAGCGCAGTTTTCGTCGAGGTCAGGACACAGCTCTTCACATTGATGCATCTCATATCCCCCAGTAGCGAGCACTTTGCCCGACTGCGCGAAGAAATCAATCTATGCGCACCCACTGCCAGCAATCACCTAATCGGCTATGTTGCCGCGATCAAGCGGGACTACGAATTGGGAATGTTTGATCCCTCCGCAATCGAGGTTGCAGTTATCACTGACTATATGGCTCAGGCAGAGCGCCTGCTTGGGGAAGGTAAGCCCGGAAAGTACGATCACATTCCTGCTGCTGTACTCGCCGGCGCCATCCTG
>JADJPJ010000012.1 GCA_016713325.1 Candidatus Flexifilum affinis
TTCGCCAGCCTGGGCGAACTTCCGCCGAGGTAGCCCAGGCCGCCCTCCTGAGGCGCGCTCACGCTCGCGGAACCTTGCTCTGCGAAAGTCCGTCAGGCCCCAGGGCGGTGAAGATGATCACGTTCATCAACGACTACCCGGGACGGTGTCGCCGCTGAGCAGTTGCGATCAGGCAACCGGCTGCAGGTCACCGGAGAGCATCTCGTCGAGATCCCGCCGCCAAGGCCAAGCATTCATCGCCTGTACGAGGAGAATATCGGGTGCGTTGACGCCGATGATCCGGGACGAGCTGCTGGCAGCGCGGCGATTTTCCCGCGGCGTGGATTGAGGAAGCAATGCGGCTCGCCGGGGCGAACAACAAACGAAACTGGCGCTACGTTCGTGCCATTCTCGACCGCTGGCAGTTCGAAGCGAAAGCAAAATGAGGCCCCTTAGCGATTCACCGCCGAAGGGGACGAGCGAATTCATGCAGCCTCTCTCCGACTTCCTCATCAAGTGAGGCAGCGGGAGGCCCATGCCTGCTCTGTGGCGTAACGCCGTCCCTCTGTGACGGAATGGGCTTTGTACGCACGAGGTCCCCATCGATCATCCGCAGTTCGGCAAACCGGTTCGCTGCCCGAACTATCGCGCCGCCGACGATACGGCACGGATCGAGAGACTGCGCGAACTGGAGCAAATCCCCATACCCACCAATCTCTTCGGTTCGACAACTCCGGACCGCCTTGCCGGGACTGGACCCGGCCCAAAACAGTTCTCTGGACTCCGCCTGGAATCGCGCGTTCAATTACGCTCAGGCGCCGGAGGGATGGCTGCTCCTGGTGGGCGGCGTCGCTGTGGCAAGACGCACCTGGTCGCCGCCATCGGACATGAACGCGTTCGCCGCGGCGATACCGTCCCGTTCACCACCACGCCCGATCTGCTGGATCATCTGCGCAGCACCCATGGTCCCACTTGGTGAAGTGGGCTACGACGAACTTTTCGACTGTTCGGCGCGATCGCACCGCTGCTCATCCTGGACACCCAGGTGAGAACCAGCCCCTGGCGCGCGAGAAGCTGCACCAGTTGATCAATCACCGGTACAGCCTGGCGCTGCTGACCGTCATCACGACCAACAGTACGCCTGGATCGCGGATCCGCGGTTGCGCAGCCAGCATGACCGATGTCAGTCTGGCTGGTCAGGTCAATATCTCCGCGCCGGATTATCGCAACGTTCAGGAGCAGTGGACGCGAACCGGTCTCCGACCTGATGATTTACGCCTCGATGGCGACAATTTCGATACCCGCACCAATGCTTCGCCGGATGAAACAGCGTAGCCTGACCTGAAACGGTGCCGCGGCGCTGGTTACGCCCAACAGCCGAAAAATGGCTGGTACTACTGGAGGCAGTGCTTCCGGCAAGACGCATCTCGCCGCGGCGATCGGCAACGCGGTCAAGGAAAACGGCGGAGAGGTCGTCTTCGTCACCGTCCCCGACCTGCTGGACAAGCTCCGGCAGTCCTTCGGGTCTTCGGGCAGCAATCAGTACGATGCCATCTTCAGCGCGGTACGAGATACCCGACTGCTGATCCTGGACGATCTCTCGGCACTCAGAATGCCACCCCCTGGGCGCGCGAAAAGCTGTTCCAGATCCTCAACTATCGCTATGTCGCGGCCCGGCCAACCGTCATCACGATTCACCTGCATGAGTGGGATCAGATCGACCAGCGCATTGCCACCCGGATTAAAGATAACCAGCGCTGCGATATGCACCCCCTCAGGTACGCGACTATCCCAGCCGCCGGGCCAATCGAAAAGCGTAGGCGCGATGAGTTCTCGCAGTCTGGCCACCCCGACATCACCGCGTACGAACGCCGTCATCGACAGGCCACTCGTGATTTGATTTTCAGGAGCTATCGTGTCCACAGCCATCTGGACTGGCAGAGTCTGAAGCCTGGCTGGAGAGTAACGACCATCCAGCCCGGCTGGCCTGGATCGGCGATCGGCTCGTCGGGGTCATGGCGGCCTCCGCGCCGCTCAACGGCGCTTGCTGGCTGCGCCTGGTGGTGGTGAGCGACTTCGGCGACGCGGGCCGAATCATTTGCAGCCTGTGGCAGACCATGAAAGAGCACCTGCGCGAGCGAGGGTGCGCACGGTCGCCGTGCTGGTCAGCCGGGACTGGTTGCTGTCGTATCTGCGCGCCCTGACCTTTCGGCCAGAAGAAAATATCGTGACCCTGGAGCGCGGCCGGCAGCCTCTCCCGCCACAGGGTCAACCGGACAGCTTTATCCTGCGCCTCATCTATCCGCACGAAATCGACGCGCTCACCGCAGTCGATCGATACTGCGTTCGACCCGCCCTGGCAAATGGAAAAGACGGACATCCGACGGGCAGAGAAGATCTCTTCAGTTGCCACAGCCGCCTTGTGCGACGGCGAAATCATCGGCTACTCACTCTACACCGTCTACATCGATGGTGCGCATCTCGCGCGACTGGCCGTCATGCCCAGAGCGCAGGGGCGGGGTATCGCCAGCGCACTTCTTGGCGACGCCCTGCCGCTTCGCAAGGCGGAGCATTTTTACCATGACCGTGAATACTCAGGCATCCAACATCCGTTCACTGCGGCTCTACGAACGTTTTGGATTCGTTCGCAATGGATATGATCTGCCTGTGGGTGTACGATCTGAACTGATGGCGGGAGCTCTCGGCGGCTCACTGAAGACCGAGCAACGCATCTCGATAAACGCCGGCCTCCTGGTTCGTCAGCCCAGCGTTTAATTGCAGCATCAGGTTCTCGTGAAAATAGGTGTACACGACATCCCGCCGGGTCTCGTCATCATTGCGCAGTTCGGCAATATACGCTTCCCACTCGGCACGCTGGGCCTGGCTATCGAAGACAATGACCTGACCGCCCGCCGGGGCAATACGCGGAATTTCGAAAACCCAGCGATCGCCCAGGCCCGGTTGGTCCCTCACGGGTGATGGAGAGGTTTTGTTCCAGACCGCCGATGGGCAGTCCGCGCGGGCGAAAGCGGTGAAGACATCCTGCACGCTGAAGCGGTCGAACGGGATAGGGGTTGGCAGGGCTGTGGATTCAGCGCTTCGCACGCCGCAAAGGTAATTGCGATCACAAGGAGCACAAGGTATCGTTTGAGCATTTCGGGACTCCTGGCTTGGCGCTGCCAACCGTTCTTCCCAACAAAAGTGGGCAAAGACCAACATGACTGTAATATATCACGACGAAGATGGCGATCTGAACGTCCTGTCGGGCAAGAATACGTAGCAATCATCGGTTACGGCAATATGGGCCGGCCGGTCGCGCTGAACCTTCGAGACAGCGGCGTCTCGGTGCTGGTCAGCGAACCGCGCGAGGAAAAACGCGACCACGCTGTACGCGAAGGCTTCGAACTCTTCCCAATCCGGGATGCGGTTGAAAGCGCGGACATCATCATGCGCTGCTGCGCGACGAGGAAATGGCGCGCATCTACATCGAGTCTGTGTCCCCTGGTTTACACCGCGGGCACACCCTCATCTTCAGCAGCGCCTACAACCTGACCTATGGGCTGATCGAAGCGCCCCCTTCGTCGACGTCGGGCTGGTCTCGGCGCGGACCTTTGTGTGCGGCCGTCCGCGAGCGCTTCCTGACCGGCGAAAGTTATGCCAGCTTTGTTGCCGTCGCCCAGGAGGCGTCCCGCAACGCCTGGGAGGTCGTTCTCGCAGTGGCCAAGGGCATGGGCGCCCTTCTCGGCGGCGCTGTCGAAGTCGGCTTCGAGCAGGAAACTGAACTGGACCTGTTCCTTCAGCAGGCAGTGCTTCCCCTCTTTCATCGAGCTGTCATCACCGCTGCACAGCTCCTCCTCGAAGCGGGCTATTCCCGAAGCGGTCTTCACCGAGCTTTATCTTTCCGGCGAGACGGCCGACTATCTGCGCATCGCGTCGCAGTACGGCCTATTGAGCGCGCTGGAGGGCCAGGGGTTACCGGCACAGTATGGCATGCTCAGCCGCTACGAGCGCCTGGGGACGCTGCAAATTGAGCGTCTGATGGAGACGTCGCTGCGAGAAATTCGCGACCGCAAGTTTGCGGAGGAATGGTCAAGGAATACCAGGCCGACTATCCGCGTCTGCGCAACATGATGCGTCAGCGACGGGAAATGGACCTGTGGGAGCTGGAGAAGCAGACGCTGGAGCTGCTGCGACCCGAGTTCGACTAACTTGGATCGGCTGTCCGGAAGAGCTGCAAAAACACAACGGGACAGATCGTCGGATCTGCCCCGTTCTGCATCTTATCTACCCATTCATCGATGGGGTGCGGGTTACATGCCGCTGGCGACGCGAATGACGCGGCCGCTGGCGGGCGCGCCAAACGCAGAGTCAACGGTCACGAGGAAGTTGCCATCAGCATCCATGGCGAAGCCATACGGGAAGTTGAGTCCCTCGGCTACCGCCATCAGACCATCTTCGCTCACGTGGACAATACGGCCGCTCGCCGGGGATATAACCCGTGTCGCCAAAACCGCCGGCCATCTCCACAGCGTAGAGCGTGCCATCGGCAGTCACCAGGATGTCCCGTCACCAGGGTCAGACCCTCAAATGTACGCGCAAGCGTACCATCGGGCGTGTAGTGCTCGATGCGGGCGCTGCCTGGCTCAAAGGGGAAGCCGAGAAGAAAACCGATGGAGATGGTACCATCCGGCGCGACGGCAACGGCCGTCGGGACCGACTGAGAGGCGTTGTCAGCGGCAGGCCACGCAGCGAACAGCTGGAGACCGTCCGCCTCCGTCCAGGTCAGAAGCGAGTTGCCGCTGGCATCGATGATGTAGACCTTGCCCTCAGCGTCGACGGCGATGTCCGCCGGGTTCGATACCAGTTCTTCGGCCTGGTCGGGGTTATTGGCCTCTTCCCAGGCGCCAATGTCGACGGACTGGAGGACTTCGCCAGTCTCAGCGCTGATCTGCACCAGCGACTCGACGAGCTTGCCCTCGAACGGGCTTTCCGCGGGACCCATACCGAGAACCAGCCAGTAGGAGTCTTCGGTGATGTACACAGCGGTTGGGCCTTCGATCTGGCCGAAGCCAGCGTCCATGCTCACCAGTTCAGGCACGATAACCGCGGTTTCGCCGTCGGCGGTGACCGCGCTGACCTGCCCGGTCAGGCCACCGCGGCCGGGCCAAAGGGTCCTGGACTTCCGCTATCGCCACCGGCGCCAGCTTCGGCAATGTAAAGTGTTCCATCCGCCGTGAGGAAAACATTACGAGGGTTGTTCAGCCCAGTGGCCACAACATCCTCATCCTGAGCCACGGCCGCACCCGTCATGATGCCAAGAACAAGCATCAGAATCAGCAATTTTACGGTACATCGTTTTCTCCTTGAGAGCAGTTCAAACAGAGCATGTCTCATGCGCTAATTAGCATATCGAAATGTGTCTGGCGACTCATGAGAAAACAGTGAGAAACCGGACCCGCGTCCGCTAAGTCGGTTTGTCGCCGTCCGTCTCCGGCTGGATAATTCCCGGCACATTGACAGGGAAGCGCATCACCCGAAACACCTCGGCATATTCGACGCCAACCTCCTTGCCGGCCTCTTTGTCCCAGGAACGCACCATGTCGACCACGCTCTCGTCCAACTGTGACCGATGCCGCAGGAGCGCCTGAATCTTGCGGTCGGCGTAGTCCGTGATATCGACGGCGATGTTTGGCTTCGGTGTCAGATTGAAATACAGTTCGGTGACGTGGTGCGGCTCAAGGGCTTCAGCCAGCAATTCACTGAAAGATCGGCCGGGTTTCCGCACTTGGGAACACCGCGTAGAGCGCCGCCTCTCCGGATGCACGATGATCCGGGTGGTTGATATAGTCGAACTGCTCATTTTCAACCAGAATGGTCGTCGGATCCATGATGACGACGCGGTCCGGCTTCAATTCGCGAATGAGGCGCGTGAGCTGTCGACGAAGTTCCATCGTGGGCTCCAGCGTCCCATCCGCAAAGCCGAGAAAGCGCACATCGTGCACGCCGGCCATTTCCGGCGGCCTCGCGCTGTTCCTGCTGGCGCTGCTTGATTAGATCCGCCGGCCTGACGTTGGGGTCGTTGCTGCCGGCTGCCCCATCGGTCATCTAACAGGTCACCGTTGCCCCATGATCCGTCCAACGGGCGACGCTTCCTGCGGCGCCAAACTCGATGTCGTCGGGATGCGCAACAATCACAAGAATACGAAGAGGCTTTTCGGCATCGACTTCCAGCTTGATCGGCATTTTGAGCTCAACCTACCTTTTCCACATCGGGAAAGCGCTTCAGGACTTCGAAAAACAGATCACGATACCGGTTCGCTTCTTTTGGCGTCTCCGCTTCAAAGCGAAGACTCAGGACGGGTTCCGTGTTGCTCGCGCGGAGCAGCCCCCATCCGCGACTGAAGCGAACGCGCAGGCCATCGACGCTGACGATTTCCCCCTGCCCTTCCAGAGCCTCGCGCGCGGCCTCAATCACCTTGGCCTTCTGATCCTCGGGACAGTGTGGGCGGTACTCTGGCGTACTGTGCAACGTCGGGATCTGGGCATTCAGTGAGGACAGTGGAAGCTGCGCCATACCCAGCAGCCGCAGCAGCAGTCCAGCCGCGTAGTAAGCGTCGTCGAACCCATAGTAGTTCTCCGCCAGGAACAAATGTCCGCTCGCTTCGCCACCGATCAGCGCGCCGGTCTCGACCATCTTCGCTTTGACCAGCGAATGGCCGCTCGCCCACATGACCGGTACTCCACCCGCACGCGCCACTTCGTCGAACAGTACCTGACTGGTCAGCACGTCGGCAATTACGGACGCGCCAGGGTTGCGCGTGAGCATATCACGCGCCAGCAGCGTCAGTACCCGATCGGCAGAGACAATCTCACCCTGCTCGTCGACCACGCCGAGACGATCGGCATCGCCATCAAACGCGATTCCCAGATCGGCACCAACGTCGAGCACTTTTTCCGACAGTGCACGCATATTTTCGGCTTCCTGCGGGTCCGGCTGATGGTTCGGGTAACTTCCATCCAGATCGCAGAAGATCTCGGTGACGCGGTGCCCCCACGCCCGCAGGATGCGCGGGCCGAAATAGCCACCAGTACCATTTCCGGCATCGATAACCACATGCAGAGGGCGCATACGGAGTCTGGGGACAACGTCGACCAGGTAATCGACCAGGGCGGACTCTTTGACCTTGACTTGACCGATATCGCCGTCGAAATCCTCCGTCTGGATCAACTGGCGCAGCGCCTGAATCGCGTCACCATAAAGATTGCGCGCGCCAACGCACAGCTTGAAACCGTTCTGATCCGGCGAGAGGTGGCTGCCGGTGACCATTACGCCACCGGCATTGTCCTCGCGCACCGCGTACCAGTAGACCAGCGGTGTCGAGGCCAGGCCGATACTCAGCACGTCACAGCCGCTTGCCATCAGGCCTTCAACCAGGGCTTGCTTCAACGACTGCGAAGAGTTGCGATTGTCGCGTCCGACGATGACGCGCCGCTTACCCTCTACGCGAAACAGATAAGTTCCGAACGCCCGCCCAATGGCGAAAGCAACCGCGGTATCCAGCGGAGCATTATCGCCATCTGCGCGTCCACGAATGTCATATTTCTTGAATAAGTTTGGGTCCAAATCTGCCATTGATACACTCACTGTCTACTTCGGGCTGGTTATCAGCCCTGGGGATCAATGATGATGACCTGCTGCTTCACAAAAGCACGCACACCATCGTTCAGATCCTGGTGCACGTGGGTTCCCGGTCCGACCCGGGCACGTTCGCCCACTTTGACGCCGGGCATCGTCATGACATCCACCGCCAGAAAAGCGCCCCGCCCGACGATCGCGCCGAGCTTGTCCCGCCCCGTATTCACCTTGTTCCCTTTGACGAAGCTGGGAACAGGCCCGCGGTCGATACGCAGATTCGCTGTTGTGCAGCCCGCCGAAAAGTTGACATAAGGGGCGAATACGCTGTCCAGCACGCGACAGGCGTGCATATCACAGTGATCGGCGACATAGCTGCGCAACCTCGGTTGTGAAGCCCACATTGCAGTGATCCAGGACCATGGAATTGCGCACCAGCGAGTTGTTGCCAACGATGGTATGGGCGCCGATGTAGGCGGGCCCGACCACGGCTGCGCCAGGAAACACCTTGGCGCCTTCGCTGATGTAGACGTTGCCCACCAGGGTCGCCGTCTTGGCGATGAAGGCGTTCTCCGCCACCACCTGACCGTCGATCTGTCCCAGGAAGTAGTTCATGATGTCGAGCACGTGCCAGGGGAACTTCAGCGCGTTCCAGGGTCCACGATAGGGTACAACCCGGTACGTCTGCTTCTTCATCAGCACATCCATCGCGCGCTCGTAATGATCATCGGTGGGGAGATCTCGCGCATACTCTGCGCGCACCGCCTCGAAGAGATCGTTCGCGCTGGAATGGATGTGGGCGACGATATTGACGAGATTGCTGGGGCGATTCTCCGAACCTGGCTTCTCGACAATGCCGGTGATGCGTCCGTCGCCAGTGACGATCAGGTAGCCGCCGGGGAAGTAATCCTCGCGCTCGTAGCCAGCAAGGTATGTCGAGGTCGGGTTGGCAGCGAAGGCGGCCAGAATATCGCGGTGAAGCTGGTCATCAACCACGTCGTGCACTTGTACCACGTAGATCGGCCGGTCTGCGTCGATGCACCCGGCCGCTTGCAGCAAAGCGTCGCCCATCCCTTTTGGATTGGTTTGCACTGCAACTGTCGTGCTGATTTCGCCAATTGAGTGGGCCAGGGCACGAATATCCTGCTCGCTATCCGGATTGGCGACGATCACCGCTTCGCGAAGGCCCAAATCGGCAAAACGACGAAGCTGGCGGAGAAGGAGGGGTTCGGACCCAAAGCGAAGCAGGGATTTCTCTCGCAGAGGCCACATCCGCGACGAGGCGCCGCCAGCGAGGATGATCAGCAGTGGCAATTCCGCCATCTCGATTCGTCCTTTGAAGTGGTGGTTCGAGCGTCATCGTTGACGCCGCGTAGGCTGGGCGTATTTTAGCGCAACGTTGTCGGAGAAACACCCACCGCGATCGCCTCTGAGACTGAGCAAGCGAATGGATTCATTGGACTTATTCGGTTCTATTTACAGCCGCGCGCGACGGCTAACCTGAAAGGTCAACCAAAGCAGTAGTTTGTATGGAGTACATGATGACAATAAACGGCAATCACGTCAACAACGTGCCTGCGAATGGCGATGCCGAGACTGGAACGGCCACTGTCAAGCGTGGGCTGGCGCAGATGCTGAAGGGCGGCGTGATCATGGATGTGGTCACGCCAGAACATGCCAAGATCGCCGAAGACGCGGGTGCATGTGCTGTTATGGCGCTGGAACGTATCCCGGCGGACATCCGCGTCCACGGAGGCGTCGCCCGGATGAGCGACCCGGATATGATTGAGGGCATCATGCAGGCAGTCACCATCCCTGTCATGGCCAAATGCCGCATCGGTCACTTTGTTGAAGCGCAGATTCTGGAGTCGCTCGGCATCGACTACATCGACGAGAGTGAAGTGCTGACCCCCGCCGACGAAGAGAATCACGTCAACAAGCATAAGTTCAAGGTGCCGTTTGTGTGCGGCGCCCGAAACCTGGGCGAAGCGCTGCGGCGCATCAACGAAGGCGCGGCGATGATCCGCACCAAGGGCGAAGCCGGCACCGGTGATGTGGTGGAAGCCGTTCGCCATGCCCGTGCTGTGCAGGTGAAATCCGCCGTTTGACTTCGATGGACGAGGACGAGCTGTATACCTATGCCAAGAACATCCAGGCGCCCTACGATCTGGTCGTCGAGACCGCGAAGCTTGGCCGCCTGCCGGTGGTTAATTTCGCCGCCGGCGGTGTGGCCACCCCGGCCGATGCCGCGCTGATGATGCAGCTCGGCGTGGACGGTGTCTTCGTCGGCAGCGGCATCTTCAAGAGCGGTGACCCGGCCAAGCGCGCCAAGGCTATCGTCGAGGCGGTCACCCACTTCCAGGACGCCAGCGTGCTCGCCAACGTCAGCCAAGGGTTGGGCGAAGCTATGGTGGCATTCATGTGACCCCAGACCAGGTTGTATTGGGAAAGCGTGGGTGGTGAGAAATTAGCGGCGGCGCTGTCTTCGGTTCACCTCAACGACACCGATGATAGCGCCGCGAAACAGAACCAGGCGACGCTTGCCCATCAGTCGGTGTAGGGTCTGATTGATAATGCGGCTTTCCTGATTCCAGAAGCGTTCAAGAGTCAAGGTAGCCAGTTCTTCGAGAGTCGCTTGCTGTACGGCTGTGCTTTGCTGTACGGTAAGCGCCTCTCCCCTCAGGCGATTACGTGCTTCACGCATCACCTTTAACTGATCACCGATCTTATCGATTTCCTCGTCAAAAATCTGCTGTATTTCTTCGCGCGCAGTTGCCTGCTTACGAATTATGATACGCGCTTCTTCTTCCAGCGCAACTATATCCGCTTCGAGCATGGTAAAGGCGTTTTTCCATTCCTGGCAGATCCGGAATCTGTTCTGCAAAAATGTGGGTCGTATTCTGCATGAGCATCTGGCGCAGATAGGCATCCATCTGAGCAACGACTTTCCGCTGGCTGAGTACACCACGGTTGTTGCACGGCGGAAGCAATGGCGATCTACCTTTTGAAGCGGGGCAAACCACTCCGAAGTAATTGCCATCGCCATGAGTTGCCAGAAATGACCCACACTCACCGCAGATCATCAATCCACTCCGAGGTGTGTTGTCTGAGGACGCGCTTTTCCCCTGATGTGTGATGAACGACGATCGATTTCCTGCCGAACTCTCACCGACAGATCACCGGTCCATACGGCTTCGTGGGTATTGCGAAAAATGATTGCGCCCGGCGGAGCAGGCTCACTCTCGTCGTATATCCAGCGACCGAGCTTGAAGCCGTTTGCACTTTCTTTGCTGTTGTGGAAGCGTGCCATGTGCCCCCAGAAGATCGGTTTCATCAACAGACGATACATCTGATTGGGGTAGTAGGGTTTCCCATTTTCGCTGACATGGCCAAATCGACGATACAGAACGTCCTCGATGCTTGCCCAGGCCACACCTTCCAAAATGAGGAGCGCCAGGTCATCCCATAATCTTCGCTTTCGCTCATCCACCTCCAGGCGCGCCACTTTGCCCGTTTTCTCATCACGGATCACACGGTGTGACATGGGGATGCGGCTTGTTGTGGGCAGCCCTCGCCGGGCGAGCTCGGTCATAGCCGTCTTGCGGGCCTTGACGAGGCGATCTATCTCGCCTGCAGCCTTGAAACCGGACATGGCAATCCACATGCGGTAGTTGCGTTCGTCGATTTCTCCGTCGGCCAATGAGAAAATCGATGCGCCACTCTTGATGATCTGTTCGGTGATGTAGGCATGCAGCGCCTGAGTCCTGGCGAAGCGATCACCATCCCGGATGATCAGAACGTCGATATCCCTTGCTTCCCAGTGCCCCTTCAGTCGGTAGAACGCGTCGATACCTTCTTTGGCTGCGTCTGCGGCAAGTTCGTGAAAATCGATATAGCGGCGGCTGTGTCCGGGAACCTTCATCAGATCCACGACATGCCAGCCACTCTTTTGCGCGTGAAGCCGTGCCAGCTCCTCCTGCTGCGGGAGACTGACCTTTTCCGGTTCGTTTTGTGCCCGCGTTGATACTGCGCACCAGATCGCAGCGCGTGTCGCCGCCATTACCGCTGCCCCAGATCATGAAGCATGGCTCGATACTTCCACTCGTACCCAATCGGTCCGTGGCGCGGTGTCTGAATTGTCTCGATCAACCCGGATTCGGTCAGTTTGCCAAGCAGAATGACGTCCCACTTGTTCAATGCTCTCTTTCCAACGCGCCTGGCGAGTTCCGCCCGATTGATCCAACTCCTCGCATTGCGCAGGGCCTCAAGAAGTTGCTTGCCATGCGGCGTTAACGAGACCGAGTCAACTGGCTCAGATGACATCAACAAGCTCGTTTCATACATGCGCGTGCATCCCTCTGATCTTTGGTGACTGCTCGAATCGGCAGTCACCTGACTGTATTTTGGTCGGTTTTGGCGGTTTGGTAAATCAACTTGGCGATATCGCGCAGCGCGCGCCGATCGCCACCGAATACAGCGTCAAGCTGTTCCGAAGTGAGCTGAGTGCCTCCACCCGGCAGACTGACGAAGCTCGACTGCAGCTCCGGATGGAGTCTATCGTGGTGGCCGTCTTGGAACGATCCGTTGTTGCCAAAGTCCTGATTCACGTGTCTACTCCGAACCATACCCACACGTACACAGCGTAGCATTGTGCAATCCAAGATCTACGGGAACAGCGCCATAACTATCAGGTTGCGACTGCGAGCGCGCAGAACCATCCAACATGTTCATGGCAACTTCGTGGACCTACCGCTGAGTTGCAGATCGGACACGTTGGCATCGCGGTAGACGCAGTTAAGTTTCGACATCACGCAATCGCCTGATACTGACCTCCGCCGGTTCAGTGTCGTCAGGCGAGGCGAGGATCCCACGCGCTTTCCGGTAGCTTCCAGGCCCAGCCACCGGAACGAAGTCAATCGACGTGATCGCACGGACACTCACTGGCCGGCCGGTGTCGGATGGCGCTCAACCTGCCCGCTGACCATCACAATCTGGTCCCAGAGGTTAGTCAGCATGGCCTTCTGATCATCGCTGACGTAGCACATTACGGGCCGATCGAAAATCGAGTCATACACGGTAAATC
>JADJPJ010000013.1 GCA_016713325.1 Candidatus Flexifilum affinis
CGCGCCCCAGGCTTCGTCCAGCTTGCGCCGCGCCTCCGCCTCCCGTCGCTTGACTTCGGCCTGGGCGGCCGCTTCGGCCTCTTCGCCCGAGCTGTCCGCCAGGCGCAGCCAGTACTGCGCCGGTTCGCCGATCCATAACGCACAATCCCGCCGACCGCGAGCAGCTCGTAGAGCAGCGATCCATATTTGGCCTGCACTTCGCGAACGGGCGCGGTCTTACCGGGCTTCGTTTCCAGGAAGGCGGCCAGCTCGTCGCACCGGGCGCAGCTCCTGGCGCCGCAGGATCGCCTCGATGGTGGATTCGCTCAGCCGAAGCGGGTCATAAACCAGCGCCTCTTTGGCAGCCAGCGCCCCGACGGCCACCAGTCGGTTCAGCGTCGCCTCGTCTTCGGGGACGTCGCCACATCGACACGTTCGGCGTAACTGCGCTCCGCAAACCGGTCAATCATCTGCGCGGCGGCCGAGTCCGGCGCGAACACCATCTGGCGAATGGCCAGTCGTTCCAGCACCGGGGGGGTGCGCACAATTCCGTTCTCATCCAGCGGAGGCAGCGACGGTTCACACCAGATGGCTGCGATGCGCGCCATGTCGGCGTTCAGCCGGCTGGTATCGAATATAAGGCTGCCAGTCTCGCCGATTTTCCCCGCGCGAATGGCCGCATTCAGGTTGCGGCGCCCTTTGTGATGCAGCCGAAAGTGTTCGGTGAAGACTGACTGCCGAACAAACCCCTCAGGAATACTCGCCAGGACCCGCGCAATTTGCTCTGGCGTTGGGGTGATTTTGCTCATACTGATACTCGTTAATCTGCGTTGTCATGTTGTCAATATGATCGTATCAGGTTCGCACGGAAGTGCCAGTGTTTTGTCGTTCGGCTCGCGGACTGGCCGGTACATCACAGGCCCTCTACCCATCGCAGTCAGGCGTTAAAGGGCAACTAATAGCAATATTGAGGCTGCTGTGGCATAATCTCGCGGCAACTGATCAAAAAAGCCAACGCTGCGCGTATAAGCCTCCCTCTACTTCATCGTCCTTTGCGCTTCGTCTTTACTCCTCATCGCTCTCAGCTTTGTAGGTTGGACAAGGCGTCGCCTGCCCTCGGGAACTTCGTTCTTTCTCCTGATGGCCTCCAGTGCCTTCTATCTGGTCTGCAACGTCGGGTTCATGATCAGCGCTGATCGCGAGACCGCCTATCTGTTTGCTCGCTTGCAGACCCTGGGCATCAACCTGGCCTGCGTTCATCTGCTGGTCTTCAGCTTGGCCCACACCGGGCGACGGCACCGGCTGACGCTGGCAGCGCTCGCTCCCTGGTATGCCCTGGCTATCGGGACATTCCTGGTGGTGGGGACCGATCCTGCACACCACTGGTACTTTCGCTCGTTCGACATCCAGCGAATCGACGGGCTGACTTTTCGGACCGGCAGCTACGGCTGGTGGCTGCCGGTGCTGATCGGTATTCAGTTCATCCCGCCGCTGTACGGTGTCGCCCTGCTGACCCTGGAGTATCGCGCCGCGCAAGGCATCCTGCGCCGGCAGTTTGCCTGGCTGATTATCACCGCCTGTCTGCCGCCAGCGGTCTCAGCCATGATCGCGCTGCTCCGCATGTTAGGAATCGAGGCGCTCACCCATATCACGCCGCTGCCCCTGGCGCTGACGGCCGTCGGGCTCAGTACCTTGCGTGTGGTCCTGCGCGACCAACTGCTCGACCTGATGCCGATTGCCCAACCGCTGATCTTCGACGAAATCCCCGAGGCGATTATCATCACCGACTTACAGGGGCGGATCACCCAGCTCAACCCGGTTGCGCGCACGCTCCGCGGATTGGGATTGCAGGAGGGGATTGGCCGCCTTTCGAGCGATCTCTTCCCCGAATTGAACAACATCGCGCCGGGCAGCATCGTCCGCATTCAGCCTGCCGGCGCACCGCGGCCGAATGCCTACGAGTGCACGTTTCGCAATCTCCACTGGAGGGACCAACCGGTTGGGCAGCTGGCGATCCTTCATGACGTCACCGAGCGGCTGCGCGCCGAAGAAGCTTATCGCACCGTCGTGGACCGGTCGCTTCAGGGGTTCGCCATCTTGCAGGATGGGCGGGTTGTCTTCGCCAATCAAACGTTCTTCCGCATGTTCGGGTCGGATTCGTCGATGATCGCCGAGTTCAATGCCGGCCGTATCGCCGATGGGGTGCATCCCGAAGATCTGCCCAGGATTCTGGATGGCATGCAGCGCCTGGCGAGCCATGAAATTGACGTCGTTCGCGGCGAGTTTCGGCTCCTGACCAAGACTCAGGAGGCGGTATGGGTGGAAATTCAGGCGGCGCACACCGACTATCATGGTGCATCCGCCGTCCAGATCGCTCTGGTCGACATCACCGAGCAGCGGCTGGCGCGGCAGCATGAACTGGATGCGCGGCTTGAACGGGAACGGGCTGAGGTGGTCTCACAATTCGTGACCGGCGCCGCGCACGAGCTGCGCACGCCGCTTTCGATCATCAATACCCAGGCTTACCTGATGGCGCGGCTTGCCGATGCGGGCGACCGCCAGCGGAGCGCGGCGCTGATCGCGGCGCAGGTGTTCCGCACCTCCCGGCTGGTCGACGTCATGTTGAAGATGGCGCGTCTGCAGCGATCCTCACCCAAACTGATCCCGATCGTGCCGGGGGACATTGTACGCCAGGCATGCGCGGCGATCGATCAGACGGGTCGGACTCTCCACGCCGAGATCACCGAGCCGGCGCCAAAGATTCTCGGGGACATGGAGCTGCTTCTCGAGGCGCTCAAGGCGCTGATCGACAATGCGCGACGCTTTGGGCCGCCCGATGGCGTAGTGGCCGTAAAGGTCTGCACCGCCGGTGAGTTCGTGTGCATCGCGGTGCACGACCAGGGACCCGGAATCGCCCCGGACCAGATGGACAGGATTTTCGAGACGTTCTGGCGGGGCGATGCCGCGCACACCACGCCCGGCATGGGCCTTGGGTTGCCATCGCGCGTCGTATTGTCGAGATGCACAGGGCAGCATTGGTGTGGAAAGCGCGCCCGGTGTGGGCAGTACTTTCCGCATCAACCTGCCGATCTATGTGGAGGCAACGTAGCGGCGGATGTTCTTCACTCTGCCCGTCTCTGACAGGGTGGTGTTTTCAACGGATCGACGGTCAGTTGGGTGACGTAGGGGCGCGACTTCTCGCGTCCGTTCGGTCGGACGCCAAGAATGGTGTCCCGATGAATTGCGGCGTGGAAACACGCAGTGGCGTGTCCACGGTCGAAACCTCAGGCGCCGCACCACCACCCAGCTTTCCGGCAAGTCGCTTGCGTGGGGCACCGGGCAAGGGGCAGAGAACCAACAGCGAGCCTACGCCCCGCGAGACTTCGTGTCGTCGTGCATCTGCTGCAGCGCGGTCGTCTCCAGGGTGTCGACGTACGTGCTGATGCCTTCGCGCATGTACTGCGCCAGATCCGGGTGCATCTTGCGGAAGTTGGCGGCAAAGTCGGGGTTGTCGTTGTACAGGTCCCCCAGACCACGCAGAATCTCATAAGTCGGCTCGTAGAAATGGCGAAGGTGCTGGTGCCAGCGGGTCAGCAGCGTCTGCACGTCTTCGCTGTGAGGAGATTTCCTCGCTTCGATGGCCTTGACGATGTCCACGTAGATGTGGTTGCCCTCATCCATGATGGCTTCACGCTGTTTCTTGCTGTAGCCCTCCCCAGCGGCGCCCCGACTCATTGACATTGTCGGGGCCGTATTCCAGCCGCGCCAGCCGTTCGTTGTGCTTCTGTTCCTTGTCGCTGAACTGCTTGAAAAGTTTCTTCTTGCCCATGGGGCGCCTCCTGACTCGCTGGTAGAGCGTGTCTACAACTTTGCGCATCACGGTCCTCACCCTGCTGCGCTTCGCTTAGTTCCCCCTTCCATTGCATGGAGAGGGGACCGACGGGTGAGGATCGATCGGTTTGTCGGCCGCTTCACTATACAACCTCACGTAAGGTGACGGTCAAGGGCAAACACGTCAACATCGACCCTTGGCACATCGCGGAAAAACGTGTCGTAGGGGCGCATCGCGAGATGCTGTTGAAAAAGTGAAAACACGGGAAAAGAGGTAGGATCAAGCGACAGACAGAGAGAGCCAATAGGCAGCGCATGGCGGTTCCGCCCGACGTTGGCGCAAAACTGCGCAACGTCGGGCTACCACGAACTGCACGGGAAACCCTCTGAAGAGGGTTCCTCCAGCGGAATTCAAGGGATGAGCGCTTCCTAGGGCAACCGACTTCAGTCGGTTTCTCGCGTCTTTGGCGGGTAGCCGGAGAATTCTATTCTCCGGCGGCGCATCGGCGACATCGGCGTAGTTTCAGGGAGCACTACCCCTTTTTCAACAGAATCTCGCGATGCGCCCGTGTGCCCGGCGGTTCACGAACGGGCGGTTCACGAACCGCCCCTACATTGTGACCGTACCGGGGAACTGGATGCGTTTGCCCTGAATAGAGGGTCTGGAATAGTTTTCGCGGTCGGAACAGGTGTGCTATCATACCCGTATGCATGCCGGCTCACCCCCGGTGGGTGAGATGAAGCACGAAAGACTTGACCCCTATGGCAGTGTCTCCCGAAGAACGCCGCGCCCGCGAAGCCTTGGCGCGCCTGATCGACGACTATGGTCGGCTGAGCAACGAACAGCGCGCCGACATGACCGAGGCCGGCGTCGTGCGCCAGTTCATCGACCGGCTGCTGGGCGAGGTGCTTGCTTGGCCCATCCAGCAGCCGGAGCGCTACAAGTATGAGCTGCATACCGGCATCGGTCGACCGGACATCACGCTGATCCCGGAAGCGGGCGGGCGCATCTACGTCGAGGCCAAGCGCTTTGGCGCCATCCGGCGGCTGGAGCGGATCGCCGCCGGCACCGCCGACCGCCTGTCGGATACGGTCAAGCCGACTGCAGCTGGCGCTGCCCGGCATGGCCGTCGACCGCACGCCGGAGGAGCAGCAGGCCATCAACTACGCCTTCGGCAACGGGGCAACCTGGGCGATTCTCACCAACTTCGAGGTTTTCCGCCTGTTCAATGCCCGGCGCGACTGGCTGGTGCTGTCGTTTGAAACGCCCTATGCCTACCGCGACGACTTCGACCTGCTGTGGCAGCTTGCCTACCCGAACCTCCTGCGCGGCAGCCTGGACGCGCTGAGCAACCAGCGCCACAGCGAAGAGGTGGACCGCGATTACCTGAGCTTCATCAACGAATGGCGGGAGCGGCTGGCGAAAGACCTGCTCAACCGTGTCGGCCAGAATCGCTGGCTGGTGCGCGACGACGGGAGCATCGATCTGGCGGCGCTGCGGGCCGTCGTTCAGCGCTACCTGGACCGGCTGGTGATCGCCCGTTTCGCCGAGGACCACCTGGTCGTGCCGCCGGGGACGCTGCGCACCTTCTACGAAGTGCGGCGCACCAACCCCTATGCCCATTCCATGCAGCAGTTCCTGGACAACTTCTTCCGCCGCTTCGACGAGCAGCACAACTCGGCCCTGTTTGCGCCGGGGCTCGTGGATCAGGCGTCGTTCAGCGACGACGCGCTGCTGCCGCTGATCGACAAGCTGTACGAAGCCCGCTTCCGCGCCATGCCCGCCGACATCCTGGGCAACACCTACGAGCAGTACCTGGGCAAGGCGCTGGCCTTCGACTCTAGCGGCACCATCGTCAGCCGCGACAACCTGGAGACGCGCAAGAAGCAGGGCAGCTACTACACGCCGCAGGTCATCGTCCGCTACATCGTCGACAACAGCCTGGGCCGCTGGCTGTATGGCACGCGCGATGGCCGACCCGATGGCGAACCCGTCGAGGGTGAGGGCCGCAAGACCAGCGCCGAATTGGCCGACCTGCGCGTGCTGGACAGCGCCTGCGGCAGCGGTTCGTTCCTGATCTACGCCTACGAGGTGCTGGCCCGATTCTACGAGGCGGAGATCGCCCGGCTGGAGGCGATCATCATCGAGGGGACGCGGACGTTGGCGCAGCACGACCCGACCACACCGCAGTATGTGGATACGCGCGTCGAGGTCGAGCGGGCGCAGCACGAACTGGCGCGCATTCGCGACCACTACCCCCGGCTGATTCTGGAGCGCCACCTGTACGGCGTCGACCTGGACCCGCAGGCGGCGGAGATCGCCGTCGTCAACCTGATGATGCGGGCCATGGAGCGGCGCGGGCGCGACAAGCGGCTGCCGCTGATCCTGAACCAGAACGTCAAGGTGGGCAATTCGCTCGTCGGGATGCGCCCCGACGATCCGCGCATGGCCGAGCACGCCGACGCCCTGCGCCAGATTGCCGATCTGCGCGCCCGGCTGGTCGCCGCGCCACATGGCGCGGAGCATGACCGCATCCTGAGCGACCTCGAAGCGGCCGGCGAGACGCTGCGCGCCGCCCTGGACGCGCCGTTCAAGGCATACTTCACCGACCTGGACCGGGTGCGACCGTTCCACTGGGGCGCGGAGTTCCCGGAGGTGTTTTACCTCACCCCCCGGCCCCCTCTCCATGCTGGAGAGGGGGGGCAGGGCGGCTCCGTAGGGACAGGGCTTGCCCTGTCCGCTGGCGCCGACCCCACCGTAGGGACGACGCATGCGTCGTCCGCTGCGGACGGGGAAACGGAACGGACGAGGCATGCCTCGTCCCTACGCCCGCCGCGCGCGGGGACCGGCTTCACCATCGTGATCGGCAACCCGCCGTGGGAGATCGTCAAGCCGGACCTGCGCGAGTTCTACGCCCAGTTCGACGCGAAGATCGAGAGCCACTACACCCGCGCCCAGGTGGAGGGCGCGCATCGCCGAATTGCAGGCCGAGGACCCGGCGCGCCAGAAGACCTACGAAGAAGGCGTCAAGGTCATCGAGCAGACCGCTGCCTACGTCCGCGCGTCTGCCGACTACACCCGCCAGGGCCGGGGCGACACCGCCACCCACAAGCTGTTCCTGGAGCGGATGTACGGCCTGCTGCGCGACGGCGGGCGGCTCGGTTACCTGGTGCCGTCGGGGATCTACACCGATCTGGGCACGAAGGACCTGCGCGAGATGCTGCTGAATGAAGGCAGCATCCAGTACATTTTCAGCTTCAGCAACGAGCGCTTCTTCTTCCCCGGCGTCGATCACCGCTTCAAGTTCGCGCTGGTGGGGGCGCACAAGGGGACGCAGACGGACGGCTTCTGGGCCGCCTTTCGCTTTAACCCGCGCGTGGCCGTCGCGCCGGACGATCTGCCGGCGTTCCTGACCAACCCGGATAACCTGATCTACATGCGCCGCGAGTCGCTGGCCCGCTTCAGCCCGGAGAGTCTGAGCCTGATGGAGTTCCAGAGCCGGCGGGATTACGAGATTGCTGAGACAATGTACGGAGAGAACCCGCTTTTGGGTGATCAGGTTGAACACGCATGGAACGTCCGGCTGACGGCAGAATTCACATGACAAATGATCGCGATTTGTTCAATCAGCGCGGTGAGGGATTACCGCTGTACACGGGCCGCATGTTTCATCAATTCGACGCGTTCTTTGACTCGGCTGAGTTCTGGGTTAATGAGGCAAAAGCTCAAGAACATCTCAGAAATCGAATCACTGGAGACTATCGAAGTTCACGTCTTGCTTTTCGAGATATCGCGTCGAGTACGAATGAACGGACTTTGATTAGTGCGTTGCTTCCCCCAGGCGCATTCTGCAACAACAAAGATCTTTGATTGCGATCGCTGACCTCTCAAATGGTCACAAGTAATATGTCTCTGCGCTTGCCTAAACAGTTACGGCGGAGACTATCTTATGCGACAGAAGGTCAGTACGACGCTCAACATGCTTCTACCTGCAATCGCTCCCCCTTCCGCGCCTGACCGCCGGCCACCGCGCCTTCGACGCGCTGGTGCCGCTGGCTGCCCGGCTCACCTGCACGCGGGCCGAATACGCCAACCTGTGGCGCGAGGTCATGGGCGGCGAATGGACCGAATCGAGCGGGGCGACCGACCCGGCCGAGCGCCAGCGGCTGCGCGACGCCATCGACGCGCGGGTGGCCCACCTCTACGGTCTGACGCGCGACGAGTTCGACCACATCCTGGGCACGTTCCCGCTGGTCTTCCCGGACACCGATGCCGGGCGGGCGCGCCGCGCGGCTCTGCTGGCCGCCTATGATGCGGTGGGGTGAAAATCGATGACACGGTTGGGACGCTACGGGTTCATCTTCCTCGCCTGCTTCCTCGTGCTGATCAGCGGCGCGTACTACTACCAGGTCTATGCCCTGCGCGTCGGGCACCACGTCGTCGTGACGCTGGCCCTGCTCGGCTATCTGGTCTGGGCCTGGCGGCGCGGTGGGTTGGCCGCCAGCCCGCTGACCCTCCCGATCCTGATGGCCATCCTGCTGTGGATCGGCGCGGCGCTGTTCAGCGTCGACGCCCGCGTCAGCCTGGAAAACGCATGGTTTCCGATCAGCCATGCCGTCATCGCGCTCTGCCTGATAGACCTGATGCGGCGCGGGCGGGGCGGGCTGGTGATCGAGACGCAGTTTCTGCTGGCCGCCGTGGTAGCCATGTTCGCGCTGCTCCACCTGGGGTCGTGGACCTTTGGCTGGGGGATCGTGCCGGGCACGGCGACCGGCTGGGCGGAGGTGACGGCCGTCGCGCCGCTGCCGCTGGTCCTGCCGATGATCTACATGCCGCTGGGCGTGAGCACCTGGCTGGCCGCGTACACGGCGCCGCTGGTCGTGCTGGCCTTCGCCTATGGTCTTTCGCTGCGGCGAGTCGGCCGGGTCGCGATGTGGGTATTGTCGGCGGCGCTCCTGCTGGCGCTGCTGGCCACCGGATCGCGCGGGGGGATAGTCGCCCTGGCGGCGGGCGTGGCGGTCTTCGCCGGTCTGCGGATCGTGCGGCCGTTGATTGAAGCCTGGTTGGGGGTTGCATCGGGCGGCCAACCGGAATCGCGTAGGCACGCCCGGATGGGCGTCCGCGGCGGCCCTGTTCCAGGAACCCGGACGCGCAGAAGCGCGTCCCTGCAATCGGAACGGGTATCCGGGGAAACCGACGTGCCCGCGACCGGTTCCCCCTCTATGGCGAGCTTGCTCGCGCGCTTGCGTGGGAGAGGGGGTGTGCGAGCAAGCTCGCCTGAGGTGAGGGTGATTCGGACGCGCAACGGCGCGTCCCTAAAGAGCCGTCCGTGGACAGTGATCGGGGGGTGAGGGGCCAGAAGGTGAGGGGTGGAGTGCTCCCCCTCCTCGGCGTTGCCCTGCTGGTCGCCGCCGCCCTGGCGGCTGTCTACCTGATCGGCGGCAACGCATCGCGTTTCACTGGCGATGCGCTGCGCTTCGAGCTGTGGCGGGGTGCCCTGCAAATCGGCGCGGACCATCCCCTGCTGGGTGTCGGCGTGGGCATGTTCGGCCGCGAGTACCGGGACTACCGAGTCTTCGGCGGGACCTACGACAATCGCCTCGGTACCGCCCATAACGCCTACCTGAACACCTTCGCCAAGACCGGCGTGCTTGGCCTGGCGCTGATGATCGCCTTCGGGGTGGTGATCGGCTGGGCCTTCTGGCGGCGCTGGCGGGTGCTGGCTGCGAACCCAACGCGGGCGGCGGACCGGACTCGGCTGGAAGGGGCTTTCGCTGCGCTGGTGGGCTTTGGCGTGCAAAGCATCTTCGACACCTTCGTCGTCACCCCATTGGCGCTGCTCACTGTCGTGCTGGTGGTCCTGGTTGCGGTCGAACCGGGACAGATCGTGCGGGCGGAGTCGGGCGGCTCCCGCCGGCTGCGCTGGGCCGCGCCGCCGATGGCCCTGCTGATCGCCGTCTACGGGATCGGGCAGGGGATTTCCGACACGCTGTACGGGCAGTTTCGCGCGGCCGGGACGCTGGAGGAGGTCGAAGCGGTCGCCGCCGCCGATCCGAACCTGGCGCTGTACCGCTTGCAGGTGGTCGCCCTGCGCGACCAGGCCGGCGACCCGGAAGCCGACGCGCTGCATGCCGACATGCTGGCCGAAGCGCCGACCTGGGACATCGGCTGGATCAACCGGGCGGCGTTGGCCGAGAATCGGGGCGACGATGCCGCCGCCCTGGAGTATCTCGACCGCGCCCGGTCGATCGATCGCCTGAACGGGTCGGCCGTCCACTGGGCGCGCATCGCCGAGAGCACCGGGGCGGTAGCGCATGCCGACCTGATCGATGCCTACGCCCTGAGCAATGACGGGCTGTCGCTGCCGCTCTCGACTTTCTGGGGTGAGACTCCGGCGCGCCAGGACTATCTCGGTATCCTGATGGTCAACTACACGCTCTCCTCGGCGGATCTGTCCTACCGCGTTCTCCAGGCCCATGACCCGGAGCAGATCGAGGCGCTGCTGAACGTCGTCCGCGCGCACGAGCCTCCGACGCCGGGCGACCTGTGGGTACTGGGTGAAGCGGCTTTGTCCGCCGGGGGATGCCGCGGTCGCTTTCGACTTCATGGATCGTGCGGCCCGGCTGGCGCGAACCAACGGTGACCACTACGCGGCCCGCGCCCGTGCTCGCATCGCGCTGGACCCGACCGATCCGCTGATCGAGATCGATCTGAAGCTGGCCGAACTGCTCGGCGCACGCTACGAGTCCCCCAACGCAATCCGCGCCAGCATCGCGACCGACGTAGAGACCCAGCGCCACCTGTGGGCGGCCGCCGTGCCGCCGCAGGTGGTCGACCAGAATTTCGCCGGGGTAAGCTACGGCGGGCGTGCCGCCGGCTTCGCCATCGCGCCGTCGATGCGTTCGCCTGGCCCCGGCCGGCCGGTTCTGGAACCCTGGTACAATCTGGCCGATAGCTACGCCGCCGCGGGCGAGACCGAAGCGGCCGCGAACGTCCTCCGCGCCATCGAAGACCGTCTGCCGTGATCGCTTTAAATGCTGTGTGAGTAGAGCCAGGTTATGTCATGCCACGCATCAGTGTTTTTGACATGCTCAAGGTCGGCATCGGTCCATCCAGCTCCCACACCATGGGGCCATGGCGCGCCGCCGAACGCTTCCTGAACGACCATTTCGCCGGCCCAGCGCTGGATCGGGTGGGCGGCGTAACCGTTCATCTGTACGGATCGCTGGCCAAGACCGGCCGCGGACACGGCACCGACCTGGCCGTGATCATGGGCCTGAGCGGTGAAGACCCCACCACCATCAGGCCGGCCGATCTGAACGCCCGTGTCGAATGGATCCGGACAGCGCACCGGTTGCGTCTGAGCGGCCAGCGCGGATCGATTTCGATCCGGCCGTGGCCATTGTCTTTCATTTCGACGAATCGCTGCCCTATCATCCGGACGGTATTCGCTTCATCGCGACTCTGGAGGACGGGGCCGAAGTCGAGGCGACCTACTACTCGATCGGCGGCGGCTTCATCGTCCAGGAAGGGGAGGAGGGTGGCGGCGCGTCAGCCAACGTCCGACTGCCGTACCCCGCCGACTGCGCCGAGGAAGTCCGCGCACACTGCGTGGACAACGGTCTGCCGCTGTGGCGGATGGTCTGGGAGAACGAGCAGACCTGGCGCCCCGCTGATGCGATCAATGCTGGGCTGATGGACCTGTGGCGGGCGATGCGCGAATGCGTGTATCGCGGCTGCCACACCCCCGGCGAACTTCCCGGCGGGCTGCGCGTGGCCCGGCGCGCCAGCCAGATCCACCGGCGGCTGATCGGCGCCTTTGCCGTCGACGGTATTGCGCTCTATGACGGCCCGGAGGCGTGGATCGAGCGGATACGCGCCCGCCGCGCCGGTTTTCGACGAGGTGATCAAGTGGGTGAGCGTCTTCGCGCTGGCCGTCAACGAGGAGAACGCCTCATTCGGTCGGGTGGTCACTGCGCCGACGAATGGAGCAGCCGGCGTCATCCCCGCCGTGCTGATGTATGCGGTCTGCTTTCACAACGCCGACGACGAGGCGATTCGCCGCTTCCTGATGGTGGCCGGTGAAGTGGGCACGCTCTTCAAGAAGGGCGCGACGATCTCGGCGGCGCTGGGCGGCTGCCAGGCGGAGATCGGCGTTTCATCGTCCATGGCGGCGGCGGCATTGGCCGAAAGCATGGGCGCGACGGTCGATCAGGCGCTGATGGCGGCGGAGATCACCCATGGAGCATCACCTGGGGCTGACCTGCGACCCGGTGGGTGGGCTGGTGCAGATTCCCTGCATCGAACGCAACGCCATGGGCGCGATGAAGGCGATCACGGCCGCCACGTTGGCTCTGGAGAGTGTGCCTCAGTTCGCGAAAGTCTCGCTGGATGCTGTGATCGCTACAATGTGGAAGACGGCGCAGGATATGAGCGACAAGTACAAAGAGACGGCCGAGGTGGCCTGGCGCTGCAAATTCCGGTCAACGTGGCCGAGTGCTGAGGGTGGGTTGAATACGATCAGACCTTCGTTGTTCGTGTGGGCGTACGCACGGGGGCCGACTCTGCACTGCCGTACGGTGCTGTAGGGGCCGACCCGCAACGAGGTCCATGAACAACCATCATCTGGGGTTCAGGAGAAGATCGCGCGCACCGGGAGGAAACCGGGCAGCACATCGCCGCCGCTCAGTGTATCGGCCATGCTCAGCGTGCGGACAGACTGGCCGGGAGCGTATACCTCAATCGTGTATCGATCAGGATCGACCAGCCAGACCAGGCGCGAGCCATGCGCCAGGTAGTACTGCGCTTTCCCTCGCAGACCGGCCTTGCCCGTATAGTAATTGGCCGGTGACTTTACCTCAATCGCCAGATCCGGCATGAAGGGTACAGCGTCCTCGTTGGTGAGGCGCTCCAGTCGCTGGTTGGTGATGAATGACACATCCGGCCGCCGGGTGTTGCCGGGGTCATTCGGGAGGAAGTGGTCGACCTCGAACGTGACGCGGCCGATGGGATTGGTCTTCAGGTAGGCGTAGATCTCTCCGTGAAGCACCGATCCGCGCAGACCGTGTTTGAGCTTCGGCGACACTTCGACGATCTCCCCATTGATGAGTTCCAGGTGACGTTCCGCATTCTCCGACTGCTCGGCGAGCCGCAGGAATTCGTCCACCGTGAATAGTTTCCGCTGTACCACCATCGCCGCTGCACCCTCACTGAAAGCGGACGGACAACACCCAATAGCCATGCTCAATTGATTGTACACCGACGCACAGCGCGTGCGCCGGTGTACAATATCGCTTAGCCTCGGATCAGCCCGGGATGTCGCGGAGTTTGGGCAGACCGCCCGCCAGCAACACGCCAACCCGGAAGATGCGCCCCGCCAGCCACATCACCGCCAGCACCGAGACGACCAGCAGTGCCGGACTCAGAACGACTTCGCCCGCCGGAACGTTGGTGATGGCAAGACGCTGGATCATGGCCATGGGCGCGGTGATCGGCACGATGCTCGCGATCGTCGGCAGCGTGCCGTTCGGGTCGGATGTGAAGGATGGGATGAAGTACATCGGCAGCAGCGCCGGCAGCGTGAACAGCACCGCGTACTGCGGCCTCCGCGCATCGAGTTGGAAATGGCGCTGATGATGGCGTAGAAGCCGGCGAAGAGCAGATAGGCCAGGACGAAATATGCCAGCAGGATCGGCAGCGTGGCGACCGGTATCTGGATGTTGGCCAGCGTGCCGATCAGCCCGATAGTATCGGCCAGGCCTGAGCCGGCGGCCAGAGACACTGCCACGAACAGCGGCGCGATCCAGGCCACAACCTGAAAAGAGCCCAGCAGGCCATCGCCAGAATCTTCCCGCCAAGCAGATCGCCGGGCTTAATCGAGCTGATCAGAATCTCGACCAGGCGGGTTTCTTTTCTTCGATCACCGTCTGCATCATATAGCCGTTGGTCGCGAACAGGCTCATGATCAGCGTGATGGCGAAGACGTAAACCATCAGGAAAGTGCCGCCTTCGAGAGCCTCGGAACTCCCCGCGCCGACGGTGGTGAGTTGCTGGTTGGTGATGACCAGATTCGATGGGTCCAGCAGCCGAAAGCGCCTTGCTTCTTCATCAACATTGGCGGTGAGCGACTCCGTCAGCGCCCGGACCACTGGCATCGTGCCCAACGGCCCCATGCTGAAGCTGGGCTGAACGATCTCGATGTGCCCGGTTTCCAGATAGTCTTCCTGGACGACGTAGAGCACCTGGATTTCGTCGCTGTTGAGCGCTGCCTCGCCTGCTGCAACCGTGTCGTAGTCCGCAAAGCTCGCGCCCATGTCGTCCGGGATGGTGGTGATCAGGCCCGAAAGATCGACGTAGCCCGGACTTCTGCGTGTTGTTAGCGCCCATCGTCTCGCTGAGGTCTCGGCGAGCTCCTGCGGGATCCTGCAGGCGATGTCGCGCGCGACCAGGGTCTGGTAGGCCGAACAGCGCGACGACCAGCAGGATGGGCAGGGCGAAACTGGTGAAGAAGATAGCCGGGGCGTCACAGATTGCGGCGCAGTTCACTCCGCGAAATACTGTCCAGAAGTCGCGGCTCATGGGCAGACCCTTCTCCCGCGCGGGTGACCAGCGTCGCCGTGGAGGCCGTCGCAGCAGGCCGATCATTTGGCGGATGTTCAGCTTCTTGCCGTACAGGCAGCGCGAAGCCGGAAGATACGCGCGGAAATCCACAGGATGGCGAGGTTCATCACGATCAGCGGCCCGATGCTGGTGACGCGTAATGTTCGATGGGGACGGCGGTGAACGTCATGCACAGGATCATCAAGGTCAGCGAAGTGAGCGGGATGATCCCGACAGCGCGGTGGGGAGCGGGCCGTTCGGGTCGGTGAAAAGTTGATCAGCGCGAAGAACGGCACCGCAAAACAGGCCAGATGCTGGCATACTGACGGCTTTCCTGAGCCGATCCGACGGCGACGCCGAAGCGCTGGCCATGGTGGTAGCCGGGAAAGTAGCCGAGGATGAAGTAGATCAGCCCGACGAGCGCCATATCCGGCGGAATGTAGATACTGCTGAGGATTTCGGGCCACTCTGCTGGGCAAAGTGTTCCGCCCCGACCGCGATCACCAACCAGATGACCAACTGCACCAGCACGAGCACGCCCGAGCCAAGATCTTGCCGGCCAGAAGCTGGGTTAGCGTGATCAGGTGATCAGGATCTCCATGATGCGGTTGGACTTTTTTCCTCGACAACACCGGACATCAGATAGCCGCTGCTCGTTTGCGCGGCGATCACGAAGATCGTTGACAAGATCCAGCGGTGTGGAAACAGCCCGATCCCGCCTCAATCAGGATAGTGCGCCCGGTATTCCAGAAAGCGGATCGAGGGGCGTCGGTCGAGTCGATCAGCCGTTCCAACACCGCAGGGTCGGGATCGCTGCCGACGTTCTCCAACAAATAGCGGTCTATGCTGTCGATCAGCGCTTCCGGTGCGCCAGCCGAACTGATCAGCTCCGCCGCGCCGTTGGACATGTACGTCTCCCGGACAGCACCAGGTAGCGCCGATCTGCTCTGCGTCCAGCGCCTCCTGGGCGGTGACGCGACTTTCATAGCGTACGAAGAAGGGCTGGCGGGTGCTAAATGACGAAGCCGTCGGATCATCGTACAGGGTGATGACGCCGGCTTCATCCACCACGCCGACGGTGTTGAAGCGGGTGGATCACTCTTCGCCCTGGATCACTGATCGCCACGACAACCACCACAGGACGACGGTCACGATCGGGCCGCCGATGGCCGGAAACAAAAACGATCGCTTGCGGATATTCGCCAGAAACTCCTGGCGCGCGACCAACAGATTCCACAGCAATTGCCGTTGCCTCTTCCGTTGGGGCGCTGCTGGACGACCTCGACGAAAATCTCGCTGGGGCTCGGCACCGCCAATTCATAGCTGTGGAGCTTGATATCCGGGCGGGCGGCCATTTCACCCAGCACCATATCAGGCGTAGCGTTCGGTTTGAGATAGAGCGCGGCTTCGCCGCGACCATTATCCGGCGGCTCGACGCGATCGACAGCCTGGAGTGACTTCCAGTCGCCCTGGCCCTGAACTCGGACCGCCGGCAGGGCAAACCCCTGCCGCACTTCATCGACTGTGCCATAAAGCGCCTGACGCCCGCGGTCGATCATGAGCAGTCGGTCGGCCATTTCTTCGATTTGATGCATCTGGTGGGTGCTCGCGATCCTTATATTACGCCGGGCGAAGTCAAGCAATAGTTCCTTACGACGACCAGGGTATTCACCGGGTCAGTCCACTGAACGGCTCGTCGATGATCAGGTGGGGTCATACAGGACAGTCACCGCAAACTGGACTTTCTGCTGCATACCTTTACTCAGTTCGCTGACCTGCTTCTTGGCGTGTTCGGCCAGTTCAAGACGCTCCGGGGCTTCATGCTCCCCTCGCGCGCTGCATGGGCGGACATGCCCTTAACGAGCCCAGATAGACCATCGTTTCCAGGACCGGGACGCTGCGGTGAAGGCCGCGTTCTTCCGGCAGATAGCCGATACGATCCCGGCGCGATCGGTGAGAGGGCCCCGAGGACGGCGATACGGCCGCTATCCGGCTTCAGGATATCGGATCATGCGGATGGTCGTGCTCTTTCCCGCTCCGTTAGGGCCGAGCAGAGCGAAGATCTCGCCCGTGAACACTTCGAAGGACAGGTCGTCAACCGCCTTGAAGTTGCCTTAGCTCTTGGAGATGTGTTCGACGGTGACGGCAGTACGGTGGATCATCTTTCCTCCTGTGTCCCTTTGTTCTGTTGGGAGGATTCCCGTGGCGTGCTGCCCAGGAGTTTGTGAATTTTCCCCTATTTCTATACGCAAAATGCCCCGTGCATGTTAGCATCGCTCACACATGGACTTTACGTTTTTGGGAATTTTAATTCCAATGCTGTTGCGCGCTTCTTCCTGGTAGTGGTACACTCAGACTTAATTAAAACGTCGCAATAGCTGGACGTGGCTCTCACCAATCACCACAGAAGGTGCAAGGAACTCCAGCCGATGAAGAACAAAGTACTGGTCGTCGACGATGAGGTGGGCGCACTGGCGCTTATCAGCATCATGCTGGATCGGGGATTTACAGTGGCAAAGCGCGGGATGCCCGGTCGCGCTGGAGATGCTGGAGACCGACACACCTGATCTGATCATTCTCGATGTCATGAGTGCGGGAATGGACGGTATCGGGTAGTGTGAGTCATTCGGCAGCGCTGGCGATACCCGACAGACGCCTGTGCTGATCTGTCCGCCAAAGGGGACGCGGACACAGCATCATTCAGGGTATCGAAGCCGGCGCCAATGACTATCTGCCGAAACCGATTTTGCATCATGACCTGGTCTCCAAGGTGCGCGGGATGCTGGGGTTGAACCCATGGATCACTGACGCAGCCGCTGCGCCGTAATGCTGCTTTGGCGCACCGCTTTATTCTGAACTCATGAAGTCGACGGATGCCCGTCTCCTTCTTGTGGGGAAGCGGGCGTTTGTTTTGTCTCGCAACGATCAACTCGCCGGCTGCTGGCTCGCCGCAGCCCGCTCCATCGGCCGCCGCGACCGTGGTCGCCAAGGGTCGGAAGAAGGATGTGGCAGCAGCAGCGGGGCCAGCGTGAA
>JADJPJ010000014.1 GCA_016713325.1 Candidatus Flexifilum affinis
TGACGGACTGCCCGCCATGTTTCTCAGCGATAATGTGGTGTTTCCAGTAGGAAAACAGGCGATCCGACTGATGCACACAGACAATATTCCACAGCACTGTCCGGCGAAAAGCACGACTTCTCGACGTAACACGCATCGGAGATGTATGCTGTCATAAGGTTCTCTGATAACTACCCGTGTGCTCGGATCTTGAGGCGGGCGACAAGATTGTCGAGCTGAATGTAGGCCTCTAGTTCTGCGCGTTCCAGCATCATTCCAGTGTATTCTGCCGGTTTCCCGTCCAACGAATGGCGCAGTCGCTCCTGGGCGCTCTCCGGAGGCCTGGAGATGGACGTCTGTTCCGGCGTGGGCTGTAAAAGCAGAAAATCGAACGATCTCGTCGATTGGACTTTGTCCCTGTCGCGCAGCAACCATAAGGCGCTTCCCTTCTCTCCAAATGATTATACCGCGCGGCGCTGATCTCCCTACCGGGCGGCCTGCGCCAGCCAGGCGGTTCAGCGAGGGCAGGTGCTGCACCGTGATCCAGGAACACCGAGAAGAGAATGATCACCAGCGTCCTGCCATGCACAACGGCAAGATAAAACTCGCTGGCCAGCAGCGCCCCCAGGATGACCGCCACCACCGGGTTGACGTAGAAGCGGGTCCGACACCTTGGGCGGGCTGACATGACGCATCAGCCAGACGTAGGAACTGAAGCCGATGAACGAGTTGAAGATCCATGGGTGGCCGCGCCCAGCAACGGGGCGCTCACCTGAGCCGGATCGAAGGTGGCCAGTTCGCCGGTCACGATGTGACGATCGCAGGCTGGTCGCGCCGGAGACAAGCTGCATTCCGGTCGAGCGCGGCGCCGAAGCGGGCTGGTGCGCCCCGCGCAAATAGATCGAGGCCGAAAGCCCCCGCCCAGGACGCCGCCACCGAGATCAGAATCACGGCCCGGCGATTCAGCGGCGGCATGCGCCCTGTTCCGGGGCGCTGAGCATCACAATCCCAACGAAGCCGATGGCGATGCCAGCGGCGACCACCAGCCCGCTCGGAGGACTGCCGCCGGGTCGCAGCCAGTTGATCAGCACCATCCACAGGGCATGCTGGCCGGCAGCACCGCCGCGATCCCGGAAGGCATCCGCAGCTTCGCCTCGTGGCACGCCGGCGATCGCTCCGGCGTTGATGGCGAACATGGAAACCGGCGATAATCGCCGAGCGCCAGTCGTGCTGCCGGGTAGGCCTGTTACCGCGCCGGTCCGCATCGCCACGATGATCAGCGCGATGCCGGCCGCGCCCCTAGGCCGGAGGCCATCATAAAGAGGGCGGGATGGTCTGGGAGGCGAAGGCAATGCCGAGTTAGCTGGAACCCCAGATGAAGTAGAGTGCGGCAAACGCAGCGAGGATCAACCAGCGCGCAGGCGGTTTGCATATTGGGACAGGTTCTTTCACTGTTTATGATTCACGCAGGGATCCGGACGATCCGCTGTTAATCGTTACACAAAACATGCAGACCACGCCATATCCAATCATAGCGCAGCAACTCACCCGCCGAAAGATGAAGCGCAGGGCGACCAGCAGCAGGAAAGATTCCGTACAGCCGCTTGACCGTGGTCGAGGGCAGCCGCAGCATCAGCCTCGCCCCGCCGAAAGGCCGAACCAGCCCACCGCCACCACCGCCGCCATGGCGATGTCGAACGCATTGTTGTTTATGATGAGTGATCACTGCTAACCCCAGACCGACCGGCAGCAGCAGCGCGCCCAACGGCGTAACCACCGCTTCTTTCTGATCGAAGCGCAGCTGAATGACCAGCGCCGGCACGATCACAATTCCACCGCCGACGCCGAACGGTCAGGAGATGATGCCGGCGCCGGGCAAGCAGCATACTTTTGCTGTTTCCGGTCCACCGAGCAAGGTAGGCTCAGGCGTCACCGGCTTGGGCGGCTCGGTCGACCGGATCTCCGCCAGCCATTTGCGCGGCTCGGCGAAGCGCCAGCTCGCGAATAGCAGGAAGAAGCCGTACATCACGCGCAGTGTATTGACCGGCAGCCCGAAGGCGAGCTGCGCGCCAGGATCCGCCGAAGATCAGCCCGAACACCGCCGACCGAGGCGGCCACGCGGATCTTAAGCTTTGCCGGCGCGGTAGTACTCGATGGCGGCCAGGATGGCAACAGGCATGAGCAGCGCGCCGGTAGAGGTGCCGATCGGCGCTTTGCAGAGCAAACCCGAAGAAGGTGACCAGGATGAGTTAGCGCGTACTCCATACCACGATCCCGAACATGCCGGAGAGGACTCGGCGACAAGACCAAGGACGAGGGCCGAGAGACTGAGGTGGGAGCGTAAGCATGAGGGATAACTCGCGTGCAATTTCACAATGGGTGCGATATACCCTCACTGCGATGCGGTGATCAATGTGTCCAGGAAGTCAGACTTGTCGCGTATTCTCTTCTTGACCACATCCATACCTATCGGCAGGTAGTAAGAATCAAAAACTGTGTAAAGTGTGAAGATGTAATTGTGTCTGCAATGCCTTATTTCAAGGCCCATCAATGCGTTTCGCGAAAATTCAAACACTGCTCTCGTTGATCATCACTCGCTATAGCGGTTTTCGGCGGCGTGCATGCCGCGTCCAGCGGCGGCTTCGTCTTCGATTATGCCGGCGATGTTGGTCACTAACTGACGGCCCGAGTTTGACCAACCACCTCAGTGGGCCCGACAGATGATGGCGCTGGCTGCGACGAACATCGCCTTGATGATATTTGATCCGGTGGTGTGGTCGTCGACGTCGACGCGGGTTGCGTGGTCGGCGGACGACCAAGCGACGATGGGGATTACGGGGCGTCTTCGCTGTGACCGGTCGCCGGATCAACCTGTTCGTTGTTCGATGTCGACTGGCTGAAGGCTGCCGCGTTAAGCCGTGATCTCCCAGAGTGACCCCGCCCACCACCGCCTATCTCCCGCCGGCGGGTGTGCCTGGATAGGGACCACGAGGGTGCATCCTCCCCTCCTCACGGGCTTGCCGGGCCTGACGCCGTACGCCGTCTGTGGCACGCAAGCACCACCGCTGGGGAGGTGCAGCCTGGCAGTTCCGGCGGGTTCGGTGGTCGGTTTCAGCTCCGCTGGGCGCGCAGATTTACTACAGCCCCGGCAACGCGACCGGCCTCACGCTCAACCCCGGCTCCTATCTCGTCGTCCGGACGGGACTCGACCAAGGCGTATTATAAGATCGTTCTGGCCTGCCAATTCGTGTGGGTCCGTAAGGACGCCATGGGGCCGACTTCGAAGCGCCGCAGAGATGGTGCCCGCTCCCGCTGGCATCGTCAGTTCTTCAGCACGGCGCCTGGGAACGCTGCCGTACGTAGTCCTCTTCTCCTCCCACGCGGGGGCGGTTTGCGGAACGCCCCCTCACGCTGGTTCCGGCGGCATCCATGGAGCGCTTGTCAGGATGCTTACAACCTGTGGAACAATCAAGCGATCACTTCCGATAGAGCGCGAGGCGGCCCTTTGCCCCAGGTCAGTTCGCCCACGCCATCTCCCGACCAGTATCCAGTTTTCCGCTTTCTGTTCATCGCGCCAGATCTGGGCGTCGAATGGTTTTCGATGCCGCCCGCCAGTACTGGGATCGCTTTCGCCCCACGGTGATCAGCAACTTCGACTTTCTGAGCTACGTCGCCCAACCGCGCGGTCATCGTCACCGCCATCACGATGCGCGACTATGGCGCCCGCGCCGGCGTCGATCTGGCGCGCGTGCGGCCCCTCGGCTTGTTTCGACGCCATCGTGCGATACCTTACGGGCGACAAAGCAGGTGCTGGATCAGCGGGCGATGCTGGCGCAGCCGTTTGGCGTGCCCATCCGGGAGGCGACCCTCACGCCCGCCCGCTCGACTTCCCCATCCGACGCCCATTTCCACCCAGAATTCCGGCTTCATCACTGCCGCCGTCGCCCGCCGTCCCCCCCACGCGCGATCCGGCCCCTGCCAGCGCCCGCGCCCGTGGAGCCGACGCCCGGCTCGATCGGCGGGGTGGGTAGATGAAACCTCACCCCTGCTGCGCTGCGCTTCGCTTCCCCTCTCCGTCCGGAGAAGGTTGAGAGTGAGGTAAGGAGATCCTCATGCGCCTTGGCGATTACGTCTGGTCACGCAACCCACGCGGGCTGCTGCGTCTACAGCATTTACCAGTCGCCGCTCGATATCAGCCGCTGCCCGCGCATCCATGCCGGCTGGGCCAAGCTGATGGCCGCCGGTCTGGAATACGTCGACGACGCGCAGCACCTGCTCGTCTGAACATCACCCCTGCGTGCCCCTCTACCTGGGGCACGTGGGCGCTGTGCCCTTTACCTCGCAGCTGCGGTCGTTGGTCGATGCCTTCGCCCGCGTCGGCGTACGCTGGTTCGAGTTCTACAATGAGCCCAACCTCGGCGTGGAATGGCCGGCCGGCATCGACCCGGACTGGCGCAACACCGACAGCATCATCAAGCCGCTGATGGACAACTGGCTGCTCTTCGCCGAGTACGTCGTCAGCATCGGTTGCTATCCCGGCTTCATCCCGCTGGCGGAATCCGAAGACCTGCCTTACGCCGCCGTGCCCTGGATGGACACCATGCTGCGCTATCTGGCGGACAACCGCTTCAGGCGCTACCAGCGCGTGCTGGCATCCAACGGCCTGTACTGCGCCACCCCCCGTACATCCTCAATCACTGGTATCAGGCGGCCGGCAGCCCGACGGTCGCGCGCCAGCGGGGTCAGGTCAACGCCCGCGAGGGGGGATGGTACTTCGAGTATCCCTACGACCCCCTCCAGCAGTCGCACGATCCGGGCCGGACGGTGTACGGCGGCACGGCCCTCACCCCGCGCGGCGACCCGGTCGGGCCTGATCGCCATGGGGCGCATATTCAACGAGCGCAGCGCCAAATGGTTCGGCTCGCAGGCCGTGCCGGTGCTGGGCACGGAGGCGGCATCTTCCTTCGCGATCAGGTCTACCACCGGGACACGCGCTACCCGGCCTACGGCGAATTCAGTCTGCCGGGGGCACGCAAATCGCCATGTTCGAGTGGATCGCGCGGCAGGCCCGCCGTGGATGTTCAGCGTCACCTGTGGAAGGAAGATGAGTACTATCTGCCTTCCGGCGGCATGGTACGCGCCGTCGATCAGCTGGGCGATACGCCGCCCGTGCTCAGGACGTGCCGGCTGTCGAGGTCATGGGCACCGGCCTCGTGGTGCCGACCCTGCCCCGTGCCCGGCCCCGGGCCAATCCACGGGGCAGCAGATTTCCATATGGTCATCCTGGCGCTCGGCCTGGACTCGTCCTGGTTCTTCGAGACGGCCCGCGCCTACTGGGAGCTGTTCCATCCGATGGTGACCACGCAGACGGATCTGGTCGACTTCATCCCTGGCAGTCAGAGTCTGGCCGTGACCATCATTGCCCCTGCCGAGATGGTGGACACGATGCGCCGCGCCATCGCCGAGAATACCGCTACGTCTACTTCGATCTGGTGCTGGCCGACAGCCTGGTCCGTGTGAAAGAGGTGTTCCGACGGGCGCGTGCAGCTCGGTTTTGCGATTTGGGTAAATCGGACAAAGTGATGAGGGATGAGAAATGAGGAATGAGGAAGGACAAGGGCAAGAGAAACTGAGCAGAACGGCGCAGGGGCCCCCTGCGCCTTTCGAGATTCTTCTTTTCCGCTCTGCTCGATCATTCCTGTCACTCTGCCCTTCTCTTGCTCATCGCTCATTCCTCATAGCTTCTCCTTCTTCAGGAGTCACCGTCATGATTGACCTGCTTATCGGTACGTCCAACGCCGGCAAGCTGCGCGAATACGGCGAGATGATCGCCCGCCCTTCCGGCTGCTCAACCTGCGCGACGTCGGGCTGGACTCGATTGACCTCGAAGAACCGTATGACACCTTCGAGGAAAACGCCCTGCACAAGGCGCGCAGTTTCGCCATCGCCAGCAACCGGATCGCCCTGGCCGACGACTCCGGCCTGGCGGTCGACGCGCTCGGCGGGCGGCCCGGCGTCTACTCGGCGCGCTACGCCCCCGGCTCCGATGCCGACCGCTACAACAAGCTGCTTGGCGAATTACAGGATGTGCCGGAAGCCGAGCGCACGGCCCGCTTCGTGTGCGTGGTGGCGGCGTCCGACCCGGAAGGGATACCCTCAGCGCCGAGGGCATTGTCGAGGGCGGATCGCTTTCGCGCCCAGCCCGGTCATCTACGGCTTCGGCTATGATGCGGTGTTCATTCCACAGGGGTATGACGTGGTCTTCAGCGCTGCCCCGGCGGTGAAGAACCAGCTCAGCCACCGGGGGATCGCGCTGCGGGAGCTCATGAAGAGGCTGGAGCGCTGGGCGCGTAGCTGACCGCCGCCTGCCCGTAGGCGGCTTCCCATTCCCCGCGCAGAATGCCCATCACGTGCATGTCGTAGTACACGCCGTCGCGGAAGGCGAAGCAGCGCAGCGTGCCCTCATGCCGGAAGCCGACCTTCGAGTAGACGCGCAGCGCCGCATCGTTGCAGCCCAGCACTTCCAGTCCGACGCGGTTGAGGTTCATCTCCAGGAAGCAGTACTTGAGCGCCACGCGCATGCCGTCGGTGCCATAGCCGCGACCCTGCTAGGCCGGGTCGATGCCGATCACCACCACGCAGTGACGCGCCTGCCACTTGATGTCGCCGATCACGGTGAAACCGACCAGACGGTCGTCGTCGGCGGCGAATGGAGAACGGAAAGCCCCTCTTCTTTGTCGAGGAGGTGGGTGAACCATTCTTCCCATTCGATGGGCGCTTCGGGGTAAACCATGCCGCGCCGCAGGTTGCGCTGGAAGCCGATATCGTGCGACCACCGCGAAATGGTGACCATCTCTTCCTTCTCCGGGCGGGCCAGATAGACCATGTCGCCCTGGAGGAGCTCATTGCCCATGAACTGCGCCATGTTCACAGCCTTCACGCTAAGCGAGCCGGTTGTTTACGAACAATTCTAGCACGGATCAGGCGTTGAGGTTCACGATGCGCTCGCGGATGTTCTTGACGATCAGCTTGAGATGCGGGTCAGATTCCATATCTTCGAGCATCTTGTTGCAGGCGTGCAGCACCGTGCTGTGCGTCCGCCCAAAGGCGTCGCCGATCTGCGGCAGCAGGGCGGCGGTCATGTCGCGGGCCAGGTACATGGCCACCTGACGCGCCTGGTTGATCTTGCCGGTGCGGCTCTTGCCGGTGATCGCTTCCGTCGTCAGACCGTACTGCTGCGCCGTGACTTCCAGCACCCGCGTCAGGGTGACGTGTTCGCGCGGGCGGCGGTAGCCATCCAGAATGTCGGCGGTCATGTCGGAGGTGATCGCCCGGTGCGCCAGATGCTGAGTCGCCGCCACCTGGTTGAAGATGCCTTCGAGTTCGCGGACGTTCATCTTGGAACGCCCGGCGATCATCTCGAAGACCTGCGGGGCCAGCCGCACGCTGCGGTCCGACGCCCAGTTATGCAGGATGGCCAGACGGGTCTCGTAGCTCGGCGGCAGCACTTCCATCACCAGCCCTCCCTGGAAACGGGAGCGCAGGCGGTCTTCGAAGGGCTGAAGATCGCGCGGGGGGCGGTCGGAGGCGATGACGATCTGCTTGTTGTAGGTGGTGAGCGCGTTGAAGGTATGGAAGAACTCTTCCTGCGTGCTCTCTTTGCCGGCGATGAACTGGATGTCGTCGATCACCAGGACGTCGACCGAGCGGTAGCGGTCGCGGAAGACGGCCGTCGATTTGCTGCGAATCGAATCGACCAGGTCATTGGTGAACGCCTCCGACGGGACGTAGATCGTCCTCAGATGGCGCGCCTTGCATTCGTGGGCGATGGCTTGCAGGAGGTGAGTCTTTCCCAGCCCGACGCCGCCATAAACAAAAAAAGGATTGTAGACCCCGCCCGGCCGCTCCGCGACGGAGCGCGCAGCGGCGTAAATCATCTGGTTCTCGTTGCCGGGCACGAAGCGGTCGAAGTTGAAGCGGGGGTTGAGTTCGCTCTCCGGCAGTTCAGTGCGCGACGGACGGGTCAGGCGCTCGTGCAGGGGTACGGACGAATCAACGGAATCGCGCTGCTGCTCCAGCAGGCGGAAAAGCGGCGCGTCGGCACCGGGAATTTCCACCGGGGCGGGCGCGCTGAGGACAGGCTTGAAGATTTCGAAGCGCAGTTCGACCGGCGCGCCGTAGGTTTCGGCCAGGATGCGGCGTACGTTGCGATACAGACGGTGCTGAAGCATATCGCGCGCGTACGAATTCGCGACGCCGATGACGAAGATATCGCCTGACGTATCGCCTGACAAGCCGCTTTCTACATTTAATAGGACGGCGTCGCGCAGCCAGGTGTCATAGCTGGCTCGGTCGAGCTGAAGTTCAAGCTGCTGCGCGGCAGCGCTCCAGGCCTGTTGCGGATCCAAGACGTTTTTCCCGATCTGGTGTGATGTATTGAACGGCGCTGCCGCCCAACCCGGTCCAAAAAAAGGCAACACTAAACCCTCTGCGCGTCTTTGTGCGCAGGCACACCGAGGAAACGATTGAATTGTGTGTTGAGTGTTCACGACTGACGCATTAGAGAGAGGCCAAAAGACTGCCTTTTTCAAGCCCGCTGCGGTGCAGTGGGCAAATTTGAAGATACGTCAGGAGCGCAGGATTTAGTCGCTTATGTACCCTTCAGTATAGCCGAATTGGCCCCCCGGACAACCATTTGCCTTAAAAATGGGAAATTTTAAGGTTGGGATATTTTCTGCACGAACCTGCAAAAACGCCGAAATACTTTTCACCCGGTCATCCCAAAACTAACAGCAGAATTGCCACGATCTTGGGATAACTTGGATTAAATTGGGAAATATTGGGATGGAATCAACATTACAGAGTGGGTACATGAAAATGGCGATCTTTTTTTTAACATTGGGATTCTTTTTTGCAGGACTTGGGATCTGCTTGTCACCCACCCGACAGATCAAAAAAACGAGCTTTTATCCCAAACCGTCAGGAAGCGTTGTAAACTTTTACGAAAAATATCCAATTCATGACGATCCACGTTATGATTGAATGGACGTATGTCATGAAACTGAGTAAAATTGCATACTGGTAGCCTCACAGTTACCCATAACGCCGGAGATACTGATGACCGACTATAACGTGCAAGCAAGATTCGATGACGATGAAGAGGCAAGCATTGTGGAGGAGAGCACGTACGTCAAAGACAAACCCGATATCATCAAGGTTTCCGCGAAGTCTCGCTCCACGGCGGTAGCAGGAGCCATCGCCGCCGTCATGCGGGAGCGCCGTTACGCTGAGGTCCAGGCCATTGGCGCAGGCGCCGTGAATCAGGCCGTTAAAGCGCTGGCCATCGCGCGGACCTACCTCGAACAAGACAATATCGACCTGATGTGCACGCCTTTCTTCAGGAAGTGGACATCGAAGGCAATGAACGCACTGCCGTTCGTTTTACCGTCGAGCCGCGCCCCACGCCGTAATGTTCGACCATTATGGCGTCGACCTCCATGTGCACACCAGCGCCTCCGATGGGCAGTACACCCCATCGGAGGTTGTTGGGCTGGCGCACCAATTTAATGTTATTGCCATAACCGACCACGACACAACTGATGGAATTGCCGAGGCTCGAACCGCTGCCGCTCGCCAGGGCATGCCGTTAATCCTCGCCGGGATCGAAATCAGCACCGCCGAAGATCGCGGCGATGTTCACATGTTGGGCTACCTGGTGGACATCGAGGATGCCTGGTTTCAGGAGTCGCTGGCCGAATTTCGCGAGGCGCGGTTTCGCCGCGGCCAGCAGATGGTCGAGAAGCTCTCCCGGCTGGGCGTCGAACTGAAGTGGTCGCGCGTCGAGCAGATCGCGACGTCCGGCGAGAAGACCGGCGCGGTCGGGCGGCCGCATATCGCGCGGGCCATGGTCGAAGCCGGCTATGTGGACACCGTGCGCGAGGCCTTCGACCGCTATATCGGCACCCATGCCCCGGCGTATGTCGCGCGCAAGCGCCTGCCCCGGAAGAATCGGTGGAGATGATCCACCGGGCGGGCGGTGTGGCCGTGTTCGCGCATCCCGGCCTGGTGCCGGAGTGGCAGACGATATTGGCTAAGCTGGTGGCTGCCGGGCTGGATGGCGTGGAAGTCAACCACCTGTCGAACAATGAGGCCGCCCGGCTGGAACTGCGCGCGCTGGCGGCGAAGTACGGCCTGATCATGACCGGCGGGTCAGACTTTCACGGGCCGGTCATCAAGCCGGGCAACTCCCTGGGCTGCATTTCTCCGCCCGAGGGCGCCGTGTACGCCCTGCACGAGCGCGCCAGACGCTACGCCAAATCCTCGCCGTAGATTACATTACACCGCCTCAAATCTTGCGATACGTAGGGGCGGTTCGCGAGATTCTGTTGAAAAAGGGTCAGCGCTGCTCGAAACCGCGCTGATGTCGCCGATGCGCCGCCGGAGAATGGAATTCTCCGGCTACCCTCCAAAGACGCGAGAAACCGACTGAAGTCGGTTGCCCCAGGAAGCGCTCATCCCTTGAATTCCGCTGGAGGAACCCTCTTCAGAGGGTTTTTCGGGGGTTTGAGGGTAGCCCGACGTTGCGCAGTTTTGCGCCAACGTCGGGCGGAACCGCCATGCGCTGCCTATTGGCTCTCTCTGTCTGTCGCTTGATCCTACCTCGCTTTCCCGTATTCTCCCTTTTTCAACAGAATCTTGCGAACCGCCCTCTCAGCCTCGGCCACATCGCGCTGTGCCCCTACGCTCGTGACCGCCTGATCGATTCTGAAGCAATTACCTCACCAGCCCCGGATAATCGAGCAGCATCACCTCCAGCGCCAGCCGCAGATTGATGTTCGTGCTCAACCGCTCGATCATGCGGTTGGTGGCGTTCATGGCCGTCAGCGCATCCTCCGGCGAGAGCGCTCCGGCCAGTTGATTCACCGCCTCCTCGCGGTCGATGTTGGCCAATTCCACCGGCGCATCATGGCAGCGCAGCAGCACGTCGCGCCAGAACGACTGCCACAGCGCCAGCAGCGTGCCCAGGGCCGTTTTATCCCTGTCTTTTCCCAACTCCGTAGCCAGGGCGAAGCGGCCGGCCCGGTTGGCGTTCAGGACGTCCATCAGCAGATCCAGCCCGTCGCTGCGCCGCGCCAGCGAGTCCGGGTCTTGCAGCGCGCGAATGGCCCAGCCAATTCGCCCGCCGCTCAGGTGCGCCAGCAGCGCCGCCGTGTCGGCATCCGCGCCGTAGCGCTCGCGCAGCACGGCCTGCACCGTTTCGACGGAGGCGGGCCGCAGATGCAGTAGCTGCGAGCGGCTGGTGATCGTCGGCAGGATCTGCTCGATCGACCGGGCCAGCAGGATCAGAATGGCGTGCGGGGCCGGTTCCTCCAGCGTCTTGAGCAGGGCATCCTGGGCTTGCGGCCGCACCTGATCGAAATCGGGGAAGATGCCGAAACGAAAACGGCCCTCGAAGGGCTTGAGTGACAGCCGCCCGATCTGCGCGCGAATGCTGTCGATGGTCAGCGTCGTCTCGTCTTCGCCGCGCTCGGTATAGAGCAGATCCGGATGGTTGCCGCTGGCGATCCGCCGGCAGGATGGACACTCGCCGCACGGACGCTGGTCCACGTCGGGTTGGGTGCAGAGCAGGGCCGCCGCGAAGGCGCGGGCCAGCGTGCTCTTGCCGACGGACTCCGCGCCGACGATCAGGTAGGCGTGGCGCACCCGGTTGTGCCGGATGGTCTGGCGCAGATGCTCGACCGCCCAGTCGTGGCCGAACACCCCCCAGAGTGACTCGGCGGGGTCAGATGAAGGGGTTCGCTCGCTCACTACGGAGTCTCCTCTAAAATGTAATGTCTCGTGGGGTGGCATCGCCCCTACCCCATGACAGATCGGTCGCAGGGACGAGGCAGGCCTAGTCCGTTGACCATGCCCATAACAACCATTCGCCGATCGGGCAACCCTTGGGTTGTCTCTACGAACGCCGCGCATCACGGCACAACCTCGAAGACCGCCATAGGCGACCACGGACTTTCGCCCTGCGCCGTGCTCCACGCCTGAATCCACCAGCGGTGCGGGCCGGGGTTGAGCGGGAAGGGCGCCGGGTAGAATACACAGTGACGCGTCGCAGTACTCGACCGGGTTCAGCCACACGTTGAGGATCTTCGTGCCGTCGGCGTGGCTCAGCCAGAAATAATACATCTCGGCGTCCGGCACGACCGCCCAGGTGAAGGCCGGCGTCGTTCCCGTCACCATGCGCTCGATCGGACCGGTCTGCACCGGCGTGGCCGGCAGGGCCAGGACGCTCTGCACGGCGGCCAGGGCATCGACCCGTGGATACTCGAAGGCGCTGCGCGGGTCGTCGATCGTCACGCCGGTCGTCTTCAGCGTGTTCTCGATGGCATCCGGCGACAGGGCCGGCCGCGCCTGAAGCATCAGCGCGGCGATCCCGGCCGCCGTCGGCGAGGCCTGCGAAGTGCCCACGTAGCGGACTGTGCCGCCGTTCAGACCCGTGCTGGTGATATACGCGCCGGGCGCCACCAGATCGACCGCGCCGCCGCCGTTGGTGAAGCACGCCAGTCGGTTGATGCCGGTCGGGTCGTCGAAGCAGGACGGCCAGCTTCCGCCGAACTTCGTCCGCCACGATCCGCTGTCCGGCTCGCGCCCCAGGTCGCTGTCGTACGTCGCTCCCACGGCGATCGCTTTGGTGATGCAGGCCGGCGCGGCGACCAGGTACGGTTCGCCCTGGTTGCCGGTGGCGGCGAAGGTCGGCACGCCCCAGAAGTCGCGCAGGATGGCGATGGCGCTGGCCATGGCCGGCTGCTGCGCATCGCAGGCGGGGGCATAGGCCGTGAACGTCCCCAGGCTCATGTTGATCACGTCCACCTGGAGCGTCTCCTGGTTGGCGATGATCCAGTCCAGCGCCGCCGCCCAGTCCGAAAGCCAGCCGGAGCCAAAACCGTCCAGAACGCGCACCGCGACGATCTGCGCAGCCGGCGCAAAGCCGATCGGCGCCACTGTCCCGTTGGACGTAATGATGCCGGTGACGTTGGTGCCGTGGCCGTTTTCGTCTTCGGCGCTGATCCCGGTGTTGGTATCGGCCGGCGGGCAGGAACCCAGCGCCGGCGTGCCCCCGCCGGTGAAGCAGACCTGCGCGATCAGATCGTCGGCCAGATCGGGGTGGTCGGTGTCGATGCCACTGTCCAGCACGGCCACGCGGACACTCGCACCGGTCAGCCCGTACTGATTGTGCACCTGCGCCGCACCGACCGCGGGGACGCTCTCCGTCGTGGCGATGCCGCCCGGCTCGTCGGCCTGGATGTAGACCACGCGCGGGTCCGCCGCCAGAGCCGTCAGCGCGCCGGCGTCGATTTCCGCGACCAAACCGGGGATCTGGCTGAAGCGCCGCAGCACCACCCCGCCCGCCGCCGACAGCCGGTCGATTACCGGCGCCTGCGCGGCGGCGACCGCCTCGCGTCGTTCGCCCGGCGGTGCATCGATCGACGCCGGGTCCGCCAGGGTGACGATCACACGGATCCGTTCGTTCTCAGCCAGGGCGGTGAAGGTGTTGGGATCGATCGTGTTCGCCTGCGCGTCCAATCTGACCGCCAGGATCAGAGCGAGAAGGGTGACGATCAGGGTTGTGCGCAGCGAGTGGACCATAACCCCAGGGCAATCGCGTTCTAGAACACCGGAAGTCTCCGATTCTACAGGATCCGCCGCCTGCCCTCAAACCGGGTATCGCCCCCGCCTCAGGGAAAATGCATCCAATTCCCTGACAAGTAGGGGCGGTTCCCGAACGGGCGGTTCGCGAACCGCCCCTACTTGCGCACCCCCGCCGTCAAACCAGAAATGATCTGTTCGGTTGCGAGCAGGAACAGGACGATCAGCGGCAGCGTGGTGATCACCAGCCCGGCGAACAGCGTCGACCAGTCGGTCTGGAACTCCCCGAAGAAGCGCGTCATCCCGACCGGCAGCGTCCACTTGTCGGTGGAGCGCAGCAGGATCAGTGGGAAGAAGAAGTCATTCCAGAGTGGGACAAACTGGAAAATGGCCACCGTCGCCAGTGCGGGACGTACCAGCGGCAGCATCACCCGACCAAAAATGGTGAACTCGTTGGCCCCGTCGATGCGCGCCGCTTCGCTCAGCTCCTGCGGAAGTTGTCGAAAAAACGCCGCCAGTATGAAGACCGAAAACGGGATGCCGGTCGCGGCATAGACCAGAATCAGACCGATCCGGTTGTCGATCAGCCCCAGGCTGTTTAGCAGGAGGAAGAGCGGTACGATGGCGAGCCGGAAGGGCAGCGTCAGGCCGGCGACGAAGAACGACGAGAAGAAGCGGCTGCCGCGGAAATCGTAGCGCCCCAGGATGTAGCCGGCCAGGGCCGCGACGACGGTCGCCAGGGTGACGGACGACACCACGATGACGACCGAGTTGAGGAAGTAGAGGCTGAAGTTGGCCTCGCCCCAGGCGGTCGCATAGCTGTCGAAGTTGATCGCCGTGGGCAGCGCGATCGGCTCCCGGTAGATGTCCCGCGTCGGGCGCATGGTGTTGGTGATCACGATGAGCATCGGCAGCAGCACCACGACGCTGTAGACCAGCAGCAGCCCATTCGCGCCGACGCTGCCGAAGGATATGCGCGGGAATCTGAAGGAAGTCACTGCATTCTCCTTTCAAGCCGGCGGAACCAGGACTGCACCGCGACGGAAATAGTGAAGATGAACAGGAACATCAGGACCGCCAGCGCCGAAGCCAGTCCGAAGGCATCGGCGTCACCGCGGAAGGCCGTTCGGAAGAACACCAGCCCCAGAACATCCGTCGCACCGGCCGGAGAACCGTCCACGCCGCCCATCGCCCAGACGATGCCGAAGGCGTTGAAGTTGCCGATGAAGGTCAGCACCGTCACAATGCCGATCACCGGCGTCAGCAGCGGCAGTTCGATCCAGCGGAAGATCTGCACGTTGGACGCCCCATCGATGCGCGCTGCTTCGCGCAGGTCCTCATCGATCCCGGCCAGGCCGGCGCCGAACAGCAGCATCGGGAACCCAAGCCACATCCAGGCATTGACCAGGATCACCGCCGGCAGCGCGGTCGCCGGGTCGCCCAGCCAGGGGCGCGCCAGATCGCCCAGGCCCAGATCGCGCAGAGTCGCGTTGACCGGCCCGAAGAGCGGGTTCAGCATCAGAGTCCACAGGTAGCCGACCACGATCGGGCTGATCAGATAAGGCAGCGTGAAGATGGTGCGGAAAAATCGCTTACCCAGGCGAGGTTTGTGCAGCAGCACCGCGAACAGAAGCCCGAGCGTGTTCTGTATAGCCATGGTGCCGATGAAGAACTGGATGTTGTGCACGAACGCGCGCGGCACCTGCTCGCTGATCGGGTAGCGCGTGAACAACTCCTGGAAATTCTGAAGGCCGACGAACGCCCCACGGTTCAGTCCGTTGAACTCGAACGTACTGAAGACCAGGGCCTGGACCAGGGGGTAAACCATGAAGACGGTATACAGAAGAAACGCCGGCAGCAGGAACAGTGCGATCGTCAGCCGGGACGGCATCATCGTGTTTCTGCGCCGGACGGCAGGCGCTTGCTTTTGTTCTGTTGGACGGGTGAGTGTGGCCATCCATAAACCTTTGCCACAGAAAAAAATAAAGAGGGGCAGACTGATATTCAGTCTGCCCCGGTGATGAGTCAGGCTGTCAATCCGACTCGGTCGTGCTTACCCGGCGGTTGCCGGGACAAACCACTGCTCGATACCGGTCTGAAGCGAGGCGGCGACCTCTTCGGGGGTGATCTCACCCAGGAACAGGCGCTGCATGTCGGTGCCCAGGACGGCCGAACCCTGGGGATCGCCGTAGCGGAATTCGACCAGCAGCAGATACGAGGCCGGGTGTTCGACCATGCCGGACGCGAACTCGGCCAGCAGTTCGTTGGACGGCGTGACACCGGCAACGGGCGAAATCTGGTTGATTTTGTCGCTGAAGAGCTGGCCGAATTCCGGCGTACCCATCCACTCGACCAGCGCCAGCGCAGCCTCGGGGCTGTCCGTGCGGGCGTTGACGCCGTAGGAGCCGTCCATCCACGACGGGACCAGCGCCTCGGTCAGCGACTCCGGCGGAGGCGGCACCATGAACATGCCGACTTCGATATCCGGCGCTTCGGTGTTCCAGAAGCCGATTTCGAACGAGCCGCCGATGAAGATCGGGGACATGCCGGTGATGAACAGGGTGCGCGAATCGTTGTAGGCGACGCCGACGACATCCGGCGGCAGGTAGGGCTGGAGGCCCTGAATGACGGCGATCGAGGCCACATAGTTCGGGTCGTTGAAGTCGGTCTCGCCGGCCAGGACGGATTCCTGGAAGGTTGGGCCACCGTAGCGCGGCGCGGCGACGGCATCATGCAGGATCGGCAGCATCCACGAATCCTTGGCCGGGTTGGCCAGGGGGATGTAGCCCGCCGCGGCGGCCGCGTCCAGGATGGCGATGAATTCATCCCAGGTGGTCGGTTCGCTCACGCCGAGTTCTTCGAAGATGCCCTTGTTGTAGAACGCGCCCAGCGCCTGAACGCCGAAGGGCACGCCATAAATGCGCCCGTCGGCGCGGCCTGTCGCGCCCTTCAGAATCGCATCGGTGAAGTTCGAGAGCGTCTCGATTTCGCCATCCAGCGGCAGCAGTTGCCCCGCCTCGGCCAGCGGCTGAAAGCCGCCATAGGCGCGCAGCTGCACGACATCCGGGCCGCCGTCGCCGGTCAGGCCGGTCGCCAGGATGTTGTTGTAGTCGGTGTTGACGAACGGCACAAACTCGACCGTCACGCCAGGATTCGCGGCCTCGTATACGTCAAAAATCTCGTTGTAAGCGTCTTCATCTTCGGTACGCCAGGACCAGACCGTGACGGTGACCTCGTCCTGCGCCAGCACCATACTGCCCATCATGGCCAGTATCAGAATCATCAGCGAAGTGATGGCTGCAAAGCGTGCTCTTTGGTGCATTGTCTAGCTCCTTCCAAGAATCTATACAAACCCATTGTGCAGCATATGATATGACAACGGGCATCACAAACAGGGAGTGGAACAGCGGGCCGATGAAACGGTCGACTCATGACGACGGCGGATCTGTCTGCAACTCACCGCGTCAGGCGTTTCATCTCGTGAATACCAGGCAATATTCTTCAGTCCGATTATAGCCAGCGGGTCGCACACACGCAAACGACCCAGGCCCTGGAGCGACAGGTTTTGTCCAATGTTCTTCAATCTGATTTCAATCTGATTTGACTGGTTTCCACTAGAATAGATGGATTGAAGGGCGTGATGCGCAGTCCGCCCTTTCCGCCCACAATCAGACTGCGTTCAGGATGCCCGAGGATAATCAAATGTCGCGCCCGTCCACCGAACTGCTCACCCCCGAAACCTACATCAACCGCGAGTTGAGCTGGCTGAGCTTCAACCGGAGGGTGCTGGCGATGGCGCAGGACGAGTCGCTGCCGCTGCTGGAACGGCTGAAGTTCATCGCCATCTTCAGCTCCAATACCGATGAATTCTTCATGGTACGGGTTGGGACCATTCACAGCAGGATGCGGCTGGAGCTGCCGACCAACCGACCGGATGGCGTCCCCTTCCCGGCGCTGATGGGTGAAATTCGGGCACAGGTCATCGAGATGATGCAGACGCAGCGCGAGCTGATGCGTGAACTCCTGCACCGCCTGGAGGATCACGGCATCCGCGTGGCCGACTTCACCAGTCTCACCCCCACCGAACAGTCCGTTCTCAACCGGCACTTTGCCGACAACATCTACCCGGTACTGACCCCGCTCGCCGTCGACCATGCCCGGCCATTCCCCTTCATCTCCAACCTCAGCCTGAACCTGGCCATTCTGCTGCGCCGCGACGACAAGAAGAACGACGAGCTGGAATTCGTCCGTCTCAAGCTGCCGGACAGCCACTCCCGCCTGATCAACGTCAACGAGATCATGCGCGCCTATGGCGAGGAGCCCTCCGGAGGCCAGACGCTCGTCTGGATCGAAGAGGTGATCGGCCGCAACCTCGACATGTTGTTCCCCGGCATGCGCACCGTCGAATATGCCCCCTTCCGCGTGACGCGCAACGCCGATATCGACTACGAACACGAACTGGACGACCCCGGCTCCTCGCTCAGCGATGTGATCGAGGAAGGGCTGCGCGAGCGGCGCTTCGGCAGCATCGTGCGACTGGCCGTCCCGGAGGATATTGGCGACGAGACTCTGGGCCGACTGCTGACGTACCTGCCGGTCGATCGCGACCGTGACGTCTATTACGTCAATGGCGCACTGGGCGGCGCCAGCCTATTCGAACTGATGGGCCTCGACGCCCCGGATCTCAAATACCCGGCCTACCTGCCGCGCGTGCCCGAAGGCTTCGCCGACGGGGAGGACATCTTTGCCATCATCCGGGCCGGCGACCGCCTGGTGCACCACCCCTACGACTCGTTTCTCACCGTCGAACGCTTTCCTGCAAATCGCCGCGCACGACCCTCAGGTCCGCGCCATCAAGGCCACCCTGTACCGCGTCGGCCGCAATTCCCCGATCGTCAATGCCCTGATGGAAGCGCGCGACCACGGCAAGCAGGTGGCCGTCCTGGTCGAGCTCAAGGCCCGTTTCGACGAAGAGAACAACCTGACCTGGGCGCGCCAATTGGAAGAGAAGGGCGTCCATGTCACCTTCGGCGTGGAAGAACTCCCGGTCAAAACCCACGCCAAGGTCGCGCTGGTGGTGCGCCAGGAGGGCGATCAGGTGCGGCGCTACGTGCACCTGGGCACCGGCAACTACAACAGCAGCACCGCCCGGCTGTACACCGACCTCGGCCTGTTCACCTGCGACAAAGCCATTGGCGAGGACGCCACGCGACTCTTCAACCGGCTGACCGGCTTCGCCCCCGCCACCGCTTACCAACGTATGCTGGTCGCACCGGAATTTCTGCTCAAAGCCATCCTCGAACTGATCGACGGCGAGATCGCCGCCGCCCGCGCGGGGAAGCCCGCCCACATCATCATGAAGATGAACCAGCTCGAAGAGGACGGCATCATCAACAAGCTGTATGAGGCCTCGAAGGCCGGCGTGAAGGTCGATCTGCTGGTACGCGGCATCTGCTGTCTGCGGCCGGGCGTCCCCGGCCTCAGCGAGACGATCCGCGTCGTCAGCATCGTCGGGCGCTACCTGGAACACAGCCGCATCTTCACCTTCCTCAACGCCCCGTCGGAGCGCCGGGTGTACCTCGGCAGCGCCGACATGATGCGCCGCAATCTGTACAACCGGGTCGAAGTGGTGTTCCCGGTCCTCGACGAGCCGCTTCAGAAGAAGGTGATGCGCATGCTGTCCACCCAGCTTGCCGATAATCTTGATGCCTGGGATATGCAGTCGGACGGCAGCTACAGGCGCCGGACGCCACCGGAGGGCGAAGAGGGACTCCGCAGCCAGAACGAATTCTTGAAGAACAGCTTCGGCCTCAAAACCAAGGCACTGCCGCAGGGGTAGAGGATAGGAATTGAGCACGTGTTTGTTAGGGAGTTTGTTGCGGGCGGATAACTCTGGTCTGCTCCTTGCATTCGAATCCGGTGGCGTAGGGGCATATCAAGTTTGCGTCCGGACAATCGCGCCGACTCGCGACTCTGCCAACATACCCTCAATTCTCACTCCCCCCTGTCTGCCGCACTTCTGCGCGCCTGCACTGGAGAAACATCGTGACGCCACTGACACCCCGTGAACGCTGGTTTGCCGTCCTGAATCGGCAGACGCCCGATCGCCTGCCGATGGATTACTGGGGCACGCCCGAAGCCACCGAGAAACTGAAGCGCCACCTGGGCTGCGAGACCGACTGGGAGGTCTTCGAGCGCCTGCACATCGACCGTATGGTGCAGGTCCGCCCACGCTATGCCGGGCCGCCGCTCCGGCCGGGCTACGACATCTGGGGGCTGCGCTACGAGAACATGGATTACGGCACCGGGGTGTACGCCGAGTGCGTTGAGCACCCACTGGCCGACTTCACCACGATCGACGAGATCGAGGCCGGCTATACCTGGCCGACGCCCGACTGGTACGACTACGCCGCGCTGCCGGCGCAGATCGCCGGCAAAGAAGACTACCCGGTGCAGGGCGGCGGCTCCGAGCCATTCCTCATCTATAAGGATATGCGCGGGCACGAGCAGGCTTACATGGACCTGCTGCTCAACCCGGAGATCGTCACCCACTGCCTGGACAAGCTGTTTGGCTTCGCCTACGAAAACACCGTGCGCATTTACGAGACGCTGCCCGGCCGCGTGGATTTCTCGTACATCGCCGAGGACTTCGGCGCGCAGGATCGACTGCTCTTCTCGTCGGTCCTCATCCGCGAGATCTTTCTACCGCGCATGGGGCGCATGATGGATCTGGCGCACCAGAACGGGACGCGCGTCTTCTTCCACAGCGACGGCGCGATCTTCGACCTGATCCCGGACCTGATCGACCTTGGCATCGATATCCTCAACCCGATCCAGTGGCGCTGCGCCGGCATGGAACGGGAACGGCTCAAGCGCACATTCGGCGACCGGGTGGTCTTCCACGGCGGGGTAGACAACCAGCAGACGCTGGCCTTCGGCACGGTCGAGGATGGGTGCGCGAGGTGCGCGAGAACATCGACCTGCTGGGCGCGGGCGGCGGGTACATCCTGGCGCCCTGCCACAACGTGCAGGCGGTCAGCCCGCCGGAGAACATCGTGGCGCTGTACGAGACGGGGTATGCGTACGGACGGATGTGAGGGAGACTTCGCCCCCTGACCCTCTCTCCATTCTGGCTAGGGCGACCGGATCGCCCCGGTGGATTCTTCGACGGACGAGGCCCGCCTCGTCCCGACGCGTCTTCGGGTATCAAGGAGAGGCGTGAGGAAGCGATTTTTCGCGTTCGCCGCCCCGGACGGCAAGAATGCCGTCCCTACGCCCTGTTGGGTGCGGTCTTTTAGGGCAGAAGATCCCCCCGCCGCGATCGTGGCAATCTCCGCGCCGTCGAGCGTCAGGGGCAGCCGCACGGCAGGGCCGTAGATTTGCAGCGCGGCGTAGTAGGCCGGCTTCGTGTCGCGCTGCGGTTGGGTATACACCTCGACCCGGTGGTCGCGCAGATTGACGATCCAGTACAAGGGAATACCTGCCTCGGCATACAGGCTGAGCTTGACGTTGCGGTCAATTTCCAAGCTAGAGTCCGACACTTCCACGACCAGCTCGAGCGTGTCCGGTGTGAATCGACGATTTCCGAAATCCCGGCGCTGACCACGAACGAGGATGACATCGGGTTCTGGCATGCTATCGGCGATGACCACGGGATTCTCAGTCGAGACAAACCACCCCTGCGGTACAATCGAGTACAACCAATCCACGAGCAGGCCCATGGCAAGGATGTGCGCCTGGTCTTTACCCTCCTTCTTGACCAGATGCCCACGTATCAGTTCCACGTGATCGCTTTCGGTGAGCACGCTCGCACTCATCATGGCTTCGTAGCGTTCGAGGCTGAGCCGGAACATGCGATCGAGTGTGAGGTCAGCGCTCATCGGACCATTCTGAAGAACGTCACAATGTCCTCCTCCGTCGTGTTTTGCTCCAGAACTAATCTCTCAAGCGAGTTCGAATCGAAGAGGAACAGCCGATATTCGTCTGCGACATACGCTCGATGCCAGAAAATGTAGTCGATGAAGACTTTGTACGACCCCAGATAGAATCCGACGGTCTGGCTATCGGGATGAAGGGTACCAATGAGACCAACGCCTTGCCCATGTTCATCAGGAGGTCCCAGTTCAGGAGCATTGTTCCCGTGTCTGTTACAGACTGCGTACCGGGCCATCGACTCTCAAGAGCGCGTCGATAGGCGTCGACATCAATCCGTAACGTACTGACGGGTTTGGGACGCGGATCATCTGGATCTGCCCAGAACAAGGGATCGACCGGCGTTATGAAGTAGCTGGTAGACATGCTGTGCTTCTCCGCTTTGACCAAAAACCTGGGTAGGGGCAGTTCGTGAACTGCCCGTGTTTGCGAACCCCCATCAGCTCTTCTGCCGCAGCGCGATCACATCCTGCAGGTGCTCACGTTCGTGCGCAATCGCCCCTTCGATGAACTCCATCACCGTGTTGCGCCCCCAGGGGAAGTGAATGGATCGGCTGTAGTCGGATTCAGGGATGGCCAGCAGCAGCGTTCTGAGCGCGAACCGGTTGATATCACATTCGAGCTGCTCATCCTGGACGCTGAAGCTCTGGCGAGCGGCCACGAAATGCGCATTGGTCGCATCGAGGTCGAAGTCGGTGGTCGCCTCGGCCTCGACGCCCGCCAGCGTGTCGCAGAAAATTGTGAACATGAGCGCATCCCAGCCGCCCATGTGCGCCAGGAAGTCGCGTTTATTCCAGGCGGGGGTGATCGTGCGTTCTGAATCGAGATCGTCCAGGGCAGCCCACAGTTCAGCGCGCGCCTGATCGAGTTCCTGAAGCTAACGCTGCTTGTCGTCCCTCATCCATCGAATTCCTTGATTGCCGTTTCCAGGACGCGAGTTGTTTGCGTCGATTGTAGCGCGCCGGCCCGTTCGCCGCCCCGCGCTGCCAACCGACACCATTTCACCGCTATAATCACAGTATCAGCGTACGAACAACGCCCGCCCTCGCGGCGCGGCGGCTAAAAAAAGGTTAATCCCCATGACCGTTCTGGATTCACGCACCGTGGCCCAGCAGACCCTGGCCGATTCTGTTTACGGGGTCTTTATCGACAACGAGTATCGCCCTTCCGTCACCGGCAAGACCTTCGACGTGACCAACCCCGCCACCGGCGACCTGCTGGCGACGGTCCCCGACGCCGGCGCCGACGACACCCGCGCGGCCATCGACGCGGCAGCGGCGGCGTTGCCCGGCTGGTCGGCCGTCCCCGCCCTCCAGCGCAGCGACATGATGCGCAAGGCCGCCGCCCTGATGGTCGAGCGCAAGGAACGCCTGGCGACCGTCATGACCCTGGAGCAGGGCAAGCCGCTGACCGAGGCGCGCGGCGAGATCGTCTACGCGGCCAGCTTCCTGACCTGGTTCGCCGGGGAAGCGGAGCGCGTCTACGGGCAGATCGTCCCGGCGACCGTCCCCAACAAGCGGCTGATGGTACTGCGCCAGCCGGTCGGCGTGTGGCGCTGATCACACCGTGGAACTTCCCGTCCGCCATGCTCACCCGCAAGCTCGGCCTGGCCCCCTGGCCGCCGGCTGCACCGCCATCTGCAAGCCCGCCGAGCAGACGCCGCTCTCCGCGCTCGAACTGGGCCGCATCTTTGACGCCGGCTTCCCGCCCGGCGTGGTCAACATCCTGCCGGCCAGCGACCCGATCCCCTTCTCCGACGTGATCTTCGCCGATGACCGCGTCCGCAAGGTGTCGTTCACCGGCTCGACCGAGGTCGGCAAGATCCTCATTCGCAACTCGGCGGCCACTGTCAAGCGCATCTCGCTGGAGCTGGGCGGCAACGCGCCATTCATCGTCTTCGACGACGCCGACCTGGACGCGGCGGTGAAGGGCGCGATTGCGTCGAAGTTCCGCAACAACGGCCAGACCTGCGTCTGCGCCAACCGCATCTACGTCCAGCGTGGCATCTATGACCGCTTCGCCGCGCGCTTCGCCGAAGACGTGGGCAAGATGAAGGTCGGCAACGGCCTGCTGCCGACAGCGTCCTTGGCCCGCTTTTCGATCGACATGGCGGCGCGGATGAAGGTGGAGAAGCACATCAGCGACGCGCTCTCGCATGGCGCCAATCTGCTGCTCGGCGGCAGCGCCATGCCCGACGACGCCAACACCAGCGGCACTCTTCTGGCAGCCGACGGTGCTGACCAATGTCGGATCGGACATGCTGATCACTCAGGAAGAGACGTTCGGACCAGTGGCCCCGCTCATCCCGTTTGACACCGAAGACGAGGTGATCGCCGCTGCCAACAACACGCCTTTCGGTCTGGCCGCCTATTTCTACACGCGCGACGTCAGCCGGGTGATGCGCGTCGCCGAGCGGCTGGAATATGGCATCATCGGCGCCAACGACGCCCTGCCCTCGACGGCCAATGCGCCGTTTGGCGGCGTCAAGCAGAGCGGCCTGGGGCGCGAAGGCGGCAGCGTCGGCATCGACGAGTATCTGGAAGTGAAATACCTCTCGCTGGGTCTGTAGGAGGAGCCGATGGACGCCTTTTTCGCGGAGTATCTGACCACCCTGAAGAAATTGCCCGCGACTTCATCGCCACGTTTGACGATCTGCCCGATGAAGCGCTCGACTGGGTGCCGGGGGAAGACATGAACTCGCTGGTCGTGCTGGTCGTGCACACAACCGGCTCGGCCCGCTTCTGGATCGGCGAGGTCGGCGTCGGCGATCCGGCGTACCGCGATCGCCCCGCCGAGTTTCAAGCGAAGGGCTAACGAAGGACGAGCTGAAGGCCCGTTTCTCGACCCTCGAAGCCTACCTCAGTGACAAATTCGGAGCAGCTGACCCTGGCCGACCTGGGGGCGGCGCGCCCGATCCGCGCAAGGAAGCCGGCGGGACCGTCACGGCCGCCGAGGGCATCCTGCACGCGCTGGAGCACACCGGCCTGCACCTCGGCCATGCGCAGATCACGCGCCAGCTCTGGCAGCATCCGTAGAGATGCCTGCGGGCCGTCGCTCAGGTTGCAGCTATAATGACCCATTGAGCTGCCCTGGTTGTAGGGACGCCATTCTTGGCGTCCGACGCTGATGGACGCGAAAAATCGCGTCCCATGTACTGTCTACTGATCAATCCGTTGAAAACCTGCCCCTGCCAGGAGGGTGTCAGGGGTGAGGGGTTCAACCACTTTCCGTATTTCTCCTAGATTTGGGCATGAATGGCTGGCGTAACGACAAACGAGATAATCGAAAAACTCTGGCTGGGGGTACGGGCACGCTGCCCGAACTGCGGCCAGGGCGCGCTGTTCGCGAAGTTCTTCAAGATGAACCACCTCTGCCCGGTGTGCGGCGTTCGCTTTGAACGGCAGGACGGCGGATCCATCAGCGGCATGGTGCTCAACTTCAGCTTCGCGGTCGTGACTGCGCTGGCGGCTTCTTCATCGTCGAGGCGCTCTACCACCGCCGCTCCTCACCCAGATGCTCCTCTGGAGCGTCTACACACTGGTCGTGGTGCTGGGACTCTCCCGCAGCACGCGCGGCGTCTGGGTGGCGGTCGCCTATCTGACCAGCGGGGTCAAGCGAGATGATGAGACTCAAGAGAAAGGGAGTTAACGCCCGATGCCCGTACAGATCACGACAACATCCTCGGCACGCTCGGAGGCACGCCGCTCGTCCGGCTGAACAAGGTCGCGCGCAGCATCCCCGCCGGATCGTCAGCGAATGCCGAGTTTCTGCCAACCCTGGCGGATCGGTCAAGGACCGCATCGGCATCCAGATCATCGAGGACGCCGAGCGCGGGGGCGGCTCAGGCCGGGCGGCACGATCGTCGAAGCCACCAGCGGTAACACCGGCATCCGGGCTGGCCATCGCCGCCGCCATCAAGGGCTACAATTGCGTCTTCGTGTTGGCCGACAAGCAGTCGCCGGAGAAGATCCAGATCCTGCGGGCGTTCGGCGCGCGGGCGATCGTCACGCCCAACGTCGAGCCGGAGGACCCGCGCAGCTATTACAGCGTCGCCCGCCGCGTGGTCGAGGAGACGCCGGGGGCTATCCTCGCCAACCAGTACCACAACCCGTCAACCCAAGGCCCACGAGCTGACCACCGGCCCGGAGATCTGGGAACAGACGGGCGGCGACGTCCACGCCGTCGTCATGGGCATGGGCACTGGCGGCACGGTCACCGGCGTGGCCCGCTACCTCAAGTCGAAAAACCCGAATATCCAGATCGTCGGCGTCGATCCGGTCGGCTCCATCCTCTACCACCACTTCAAGACTGGCGGAGAGATGACCGAGGGCGCACAGCTACCTGGTCGAGGGCATCGGCGAGGACTTCTCCTCCACTTACGATTTCTCCCTGGTCGACGACGTGGTGCAGGTGTCCGACAAAGGTCGTTCCTGATGACCCGCCGCCTGGTTCGCGAAGAGGCATCTTCTGCGGCGTCTCCTGCGGCAGCGCCGTGGCGGGACCCTGCGCTATGCCCGGGCCGCTAAACTGACGCGCGGTCAGCGGGTGGTGGTCATCCTGCCGGACAGCGGCTACCGCTACCTGGGCAAGGTCTTCAACGACGAGTGGATGCGCGAAAACCGCTTCCTTGACCCGGTGTGGGTTGGCGCGTCGGTCGAAACCCTGCTTGACCGTCGCCCGCCGCAGGAGCTCATCGTCGCCCAGTGCAGCGACAGCATCGGCAGCGTGATCGCCAAGCTGCGCGAGCACAGCATCTCGCAGGTGCCGGTGGTCAACGCCGAGCGCCAGCTTCTCGGCCTGGTGTCGGAGGTCAACCTGCTGAGTTTCCTGCCCAAGCAGAATGGCGCCGGCAGTATGGAGGAGGTCTCGCTGGAGGACTCCGGCGTCATCGAGACCGACCCGCCCAGCGCCGAACTCGACACCCCGCTGGATGTGCTGATGGCCACCCTGACCGGCAGTCGCAACGTCGTCATCGTCAAAGCCGGCGACGAAGTGCGCGACATCATCACCAAAATCGACCTGATCGATTTCATTTCCGGCGCGTCGCGGTGAACACTCATCAACCTTTAAGGGAACTGCGTAGTATTTCTATCGTTGCCATCTGTCGTTATTTGAGCACACCATGGCCGGCCACTCCTGAGGAGCAAACCTGTTGAAAATCAAAACGCTCTTGCTGATCCTTTTGCTCGATGACTATCGCGCCAGCTGCCGCTGGCGCAGGACGCCCCCGGCCGAGGAGGAAATTCCCAGTGCCCAGATCCTCAACGAACAGGGCGGACCGGCGTCGATCACGGGTGAGGTCAACACACCAACGGCTTCTTCACGCTGGGCGTGGCCGAGCCGATGGTCATCCTGGAGAAAGATCAGGCCGGCTTCATCGACCGCGATCGCGGCTTCTGATCGCGCAGAATCGCAGGTCCTGGGCAAGATCACCTCGGACTTCTACACCTCGCCCTTCACCTACCGCATCGACCAGCCGATCGAACCGGCCGGCACTCTGCGCGATGTCGACCAGGATGGCGAAGCAGACACCGGCGTGATGGTCTACCCACCATCGCCCTACTGGACCAACACCTGGGGCGATCCGTATCTGGAAGAGCGCGACCTGTACGGCGGCGGCTGGTCCAGCGCCTACGCCTCGACACGCGTCGATCCGAACCCTTCGGCCAAGGGGGAGATCATCGGCGGCAAGTACTGATTTTCGCGCCGGAAGAAGGGCGGGGCTTCCCGTCCGGCTTCGGCGAGGACGGCCGGCTCTTCACCGCCGACGACCCGATCGTGGTCGTGCCGCAGGGCTACACGGTGGTCAACCTGGAAAGCGATCCGTTCACCTTCGACCGCTCGCGCCGCCCGGTGATCAACCTGATCGAGGGCGAAGGCTCGAGCAGGAAGATTACTCCAACCTCAGCTACACCGAAGCTTTCGACGCGCTGATCGAGCTGTTCCGCGAGACGTACGCCTATACTGAAGCTCCAAGGAAATCGACTGGGACGCCAAGCTTGACGAAGGTTCCGCCCCATGTTCGAAGCAGGCCGAGGAAGATGTCGACGTCGTGGCCTACCAGCTTGCCCCTGCGCGACTTAATCTGGTCGCTCCCCGACAGCCCACCTGAGCGCCCCCTTCGACCAGAACCAGTTCGCCATCGACACCGCCGGCGGCTTGGGCATCCGCCGCGCGCGAAGCTGGACAACGGACGCGTGCTGGTCAAGGCTTACCTGTTGCCGGACGGCCCCGCAGCGAAGCGGGCGTCGAACTGCGGGCCGAACTGCCCCGAACTGAACAGGCAGCCGGTTCAGAAGTCATTCCCACCATTCAACCCCTGGTCGCTGCCCTTCAGTGCCGACCACACCCTGCGCCTCTCAGCGGCTTCGCTACATGCTGCGCTCTCGGATCAGCACGGAGGTCGAGGTCACCTACCAGAACCCGGTGACGACAGGCCGACGACAGTTACGCTGACCAGCATCCCGGAGCGCGTCAGCTTCGCCTTCTCGTCCTTCAATGCCGGGCTGACCGGCGCGGAACAGCCATCGAGTTCCATGCGCTCGACAGCGGCTATGGATACGTCAGATCTACAGCTTCTCGGATAACGGGAAATCTGCTCAGCATCCAGCTCTGGGAGCGCGATTCGCTACGAACAGCGCCGGCACGCCAGGAGCTGATCATCGACATGCGCCAGAACGGCGGCGGCAGCGCTTCCTGGCAAAACCAGATGGCCGCGTACTTCCTATCGGGGAGGCGCTGGTATTGGGCAACAGCGGTCGTATGACCGAGAGCCTGGGCCGCTTCTACGCCGACCGGGATCTGGCGCGAAGTTTCTTCCTGCCCCGACGGAACTGCGCTACGACGGCCGCGAATCGCCGTGCTCTCGTCGGCCCCAGCCACAACAGCGCCCCTTGCAGTACTTCACCTACAACATGACCCTCGAAGACCGCGCCGCCATCGTCAGGCCAGTATCCGACGGCCGGCCTGGGCGGCGAGCAAACCTGATGCCCGGTGGCCTTCCAGCTTCAATGCTCGTTCACCCGCTCCGTCAGCCCGGATGGCGGATCATCATCGA
>JADJPJ010000015.1 GCA_016713325.1 Candidatus Flexifilum affinis
GCCCCGACCCCACCGGCGCCCAGATGAACCCGTATTCCGCACTGCCGGGAGGTCCCAGGCGCTGAAGTCAGGCGGCGCGGCGTTGGGAACTGCCGGTAGATGGCGCGCATCAGGTCGTTCTCGTTCAGCTCGACCCGGAAGGCGTAGTTCACCCCCGGCGCCAGATCGCGCAGGTAGCGCGGGCTGACGGTCGCTGTGTCAGACTGAGCAGCGGGAAGAAGCGGTCAGCGTGCCCTCCTCGCGGAGCCAGGAACGTCAGGAAGTGACGCGGAGCACTCACGTCATGCTGGCCGACGATGATCACCTGCGTATTTGCCCGGCAGCCGCAGACGCAGCGCCACGTCGATGCCATCGCGGTAGCCCTTGGAATCGCGCACCTGGAAGTTGAAGACTTTCAGATACGTGCCCGTAAGCACCACGTGACCCCCCGACACGCCGACACAGACGATCACCGTGACCGCGCCGGCCAACCGCCACAGGGGGTGCGGCGGCGGGGCGGCAGGAGGCATCAAATGGTGCCCGGGGCGAGATAACCCGGCTCCGCGCCGGCGTCCACCGCCTGGGTCGCGGGCACCAGGCCGTCCGCGCAGGGCAGCGAATTCCGGCTTGATGCCGGCCAGGAAGGCGTGATAGCGCACCCCGGCCGCGATCAACAGCACCCACAGCCCGAGCAACGCTCACGCCGTAACGGGCCGAGACGAGTGTGTCGCGCAGCAAGCCGTTGCCGGCGCCGATGCCCGATGATCCACAGCGGGATAGTGAAGGCCGGCGCGAGATCGCCAGAGCAGATAGAAGGGCGCCGAGGAGCATCAGCGGCAGAATGACGGTGTTCCCCGATGGCGCCTGTTAATGCCAGCGGGGCGCTCAGATCGTGATCCGCGCCGTACATCATGACCCCGGTCAGTGCGTGTGCTGGACGCGGGCGACGAGGATCCTCGACGCTGATGCCGTCGAACAGCTCCTGGTTCAGTTGCCGTCGCCGGAAACCTCCATCCGCCCGAAAGGCGGGAGTTGGTTGCCGACGATAGTGTAGTGAACCGGCCCGCCGATGAAGGCGGCATCAGGATCAGCACGCCCGCCAGCGCCCTTTGAAGGTGCTTACCGATGGCCAGCACGATCAGCCAACCAAACGATCAGCAGGAAGAGGCAGGCGGCCGCCTCGTAAAATACTGCGGTAGCCGGGCGAGACCCGCCGCCCCCACTCGATGCGGTGGTTGCGGCGCAAGGCCCGGGCGATGAACATTACCCGCCATGGTGCCGAACAGCGGATCGCCAATCACTACCATGGCCACCCGGCTGAAATGGATGTGCGGCGGGGAAGCAGGCGAAGACCAGCATGCCCAGCAGCGCCGTGTTGCGGTCGAAGATGGCCCGGCCGATTCCGTAGACGGCGAGCACCGTCATCCAGCCGCACAGGGCGCGCTGACGCAAGCGGAAGCCTGTCGAAAAGTTATAGCCGAGCACTTCGACCGCCGGCCTGCCAATACCTGAACGGGTTGGTGTAGGGCGAGACGCCGCTCATCGGGTGAAGAGATCGGCGTGAGGGTCGAGAGTGACGCGCTGATGGCCATCCGACCAGTGCAGCTCGTCAATCAGCGAGCGCAGCGTTAACCCTCCTGATTCCACAGGCGGAGGAACAGGGCGAGGGCCATGATGGCGATGACGGCGGCGACGTGCCGGCGGTCTTCGCGGCGGTTGCGCAGCGCGCTTAGCCGGATCGACGGCATGCCGCCCAGCCCGTACAGCACCAGCAGCGTGCCGAGCAGCAGCAGGGCGACCTGCACGTTGACGTGGGTGAACTGCGTTCTGAGGAACTGGCCGTTAACCTCCGGGGGCGAACAGGATCGGGATGGCGCCGCGCGGGACGAGCAGCGGCCAGCAACGCTGCGGCGTGCTGAGCGGTTCGGCCACCGGCTGCCCTAGCGCCGGCGGGTGGAGAGCAGCACGGCGGCGGCGAGCACGCCCGCCGCCGGCCCGCGTCTTGGCCGCGCCTTCGTTGATGAACTGCTGGTTGAGCAGCGGGTCGAAGTCGATGGCGGCGGCGACGAACATCACGCCCGATCGCGGCGATGGCCGCCAGCAGGTTGCGGTAGGGCGATAAGCCGTGCGCGGCAGACCCAAACCGCGCCATAAACTCGCTGCGGCCGGCACGTCGATGGCGGGCGCCGCTGCCCCTGCCGTCTCCACGCACAGCAGGGCAGCCTTGAGGTGAGGAACCTGGGCATGGGGGAACGAGTCCCAGCGCAGGGTGTACAAAGCATGTCCCCGAAGGCGGACATGGCCATGAAGGGAGCAGAAGCCCAGGGTCGGGAGGGGTGGCCGCAGCACCAGACTGACCATGAGTACGCCACCAATGATTAGCGCGAGGACCGTCCCAGAATGCCGCGGTGCGGGACGGTTTTCGGCTGTGGGCTGATTCTGCGGTTCGTTTGCACTCGGTTGTTGCAGTGAAGCTCCGGTTCGTACGCTCAGATTTTAATCGGGGCGGCGGATTAAGAGCAGATTATGCCGCTTTGATCTGACAATTTGCGTACAGAATGGTGTACACACCGTAGTTGGTGACCACCGCATTGGGTGACCACCGCCGAGGTTCTTTAAAGCAACGTTCACGTTCGCCTGTTGGAACTGCAGTATACTTCCTGCTGATCTTTATATGAATTGCAATGCAGAACAACGTAGAAGGAGAGACGAATGCGTAAATACTTCTGACCACGGTAGCTCTCGTGCTGATCGGCGCGCTAGACCTCCCGCCGCGGCAACTCCGTCTCCGAACACGGCGCTGGCCAGTACTTCCCGGATCAGACCCCGCTTTTTGCCGCTGTCCGCACCGACGATGATTATGTTGCCTTGCTCCGATAGCGTCGTCGCCAAACTGAGACGCCGTCCTTCCGTCTGGCAGCCTGCCCGTGGACTCGCTGAGCGGCGCGCTGGATATGATGTCGCAGTCTTTTCGACCCTGAAGGTGACTTCGAGCATCTTCCGCTCCTGGCTGGGTGACACCCTGGCGGCCGGCATCGTCGACGCCGCACGCTGAACAGCGCACGCCGTCGATGATCATCGCCGCGGAAATCACGGACGCGGCGCTGGCCGGGAAATACATGGCGACCGGGGCGCTGGGCGATGACCCGCGAGGAACGTGACGGGTTCGTGCTCTACTCGCCGATGACCGCCCATGCCCGGCCAACCGTTCGTGATGTTCCACTCCGACGTGATGCTGGTAGCACCGAGGCCGATAAGCGTGTCCGGATCCTGGCGGCCTCCGGTCCGCCGCTGAGCGCCAGCGGGAGACGTTTACCTCCACCCTGGCCAGCCTGCCCGCCGCGGGCCTGGCGTCATCTACAACAACTCTGCCGGTCGTCAGCAGGCCATGATGGAATCGGGCGAGATGGCCAGATGATGGACGAGATGCCCGGCATGTACATGGATATGATGAGCGCGGTCGGCCCCCAGGCCTACGGCACACGATCCTCGACGGACGCTCGCTGACCATCGACCTCGTCTCGACCTACACAGTGAGTCGACGATGGAAGTCCTGGGCGTGTCGATGAACAGCGAACCGGTCGGCCGACCTTCGCCCGCTTCATCCCGCCGGGACGCCGATGGTCATTCCGCCAGCAATGCCAGCTTCAACTACGGCACACAGGATCGATCTGATGCGCACCATGTTCCAGCGAGCTGATCGAGCAGGACAGGGCGAAGAGGACCTGCGGGGAACTTGAACAGGTGATCTTCGCCTTCGGGGGCGGGCGTTCGCGGCCTGACCGGTCTGGAACCGGAAGAGGCCCTCGGCTGGATGACCGGCGATGTCGCCATGTTCTGGGACTGACGCCGCGCGCCCCGTGCCAGCAGCCTGTTCGCCATCATCTCAGCAGTGCCGGTCGATTTCACCGTGACGCTCGAAGCCACCGATCCGGCGACCGCCCGGGCGCTGGTCGATGGGCTGGCCAATGGTCTGGAAGATCCGCCGGTAGAGGAGGTCAGCGTGACCCGCGAGGACATCGGTGGGGCGAACGCGCTGGTCATCACCGTCAATTCGTCGGATGTGCCATTCCCGCTCGAACTGGTCCTGGCGGCCAACGATCAGGTCTTCAGCATAGGCACGCGCCACTACGTGACCTTCGTGGCCGGGCGAGGGCTGGACACCGACCCGGCCTTCCAGGAAAGCCGCCGCCACTCTGCTGCCGAACGCGTCCGCCGTCCTGTACGCGGCCGGTGAAGGCTCGCGGCCCGCTGGCCCGTCTGGCACAGATGGAAGACAACCCGTCCTCCACGCGTCGCGATGGCGGGATGCTCGAAGCGTTCTTCAATCTGGTGAGCAGCAGCTCGATCACGCGGCGATGGACGAGACTGGCACGGTCGCCGCGGGCCGCATGGTCTGGACCCTGCCGGAATAGATTGCCCCTCACCCCTGAGCCCCCCTCTCCCCGCAAGCGGGGCGAGGGGATTTGTCGTTGTGGTGTGGGGTTTGCCCAGGTCTCACCCCAAGGCGAGCTTGCTCGCTCCCCTCTCCCGTAGCCACGGGAGGGGGGAGATGAGCGGAGCGGATTTCGGGTGAGGCTACAGGGCGGACACACTGGGTCGCCCCTACGGCAATGTGCGTGATTGTAGGGGCGCACCGATGTGTGCGCCCGACAGACCTGTGATAGATGGGTGTCATTCACGCGGTTTTACGTCTCCCGCAAATTCTCGAAAAACGCGCGCAGCAGATCCCCCGCTTCCTCGGCCATTAACCCGCCCTGCACATCGACCCGGTGATTGAGCTGTGGATGCCGCAGCAGATCGTGGATGCTGCCGGCCATGCCCCGCGAGGTCGACGGCGGCGTAGACCAGCCGGGGCAGTCGCGCCAGCACCATCGCCCCGGCGCACATGGCGCACGGCTCCAGCGTGCAGTAGAGGGTGACGTCGTCCAGCCGCCAGCGGCCAAGCGCCTGCGACGCTTCGCGCAGCGCCAGCATTTCGGCGTGGGCGGTTGCATCATGGTCGGCTTCGCGGCGGTTGCGCCCCCGGCCGATCATCTGCCCCTGGTAGATGGCGACGGCGCCGATGGGCACATCGCCGGTGTCGAGGGCGGCGGCGGCTTCTTGCAGGGCCAGTCGCATGTAGTCACGGTCGTTCATCAGGATCCTGTTCCCTCGTCACGCTTCAGGATAACAAATAACCTGGCAAGTTGGATAACCCCCCATCACGCTCAAATCTTCCTCGTGTTTTTCCGAAGCGACTTCAATCTTTCGGTGAATACCGATCACGGAAATATCTATAGCAAGGTTTCTGGCGTTCCGAGTCATAATCATAATAAGCGGATTGCACAACCGTGGATGCTTACCCATATTCGACTTCGGTTCTGCAGGAGACTGGGGTATAAGCGTTTCGTGAATTCCCCCGATCCGTCAGCAGACAGGAAGCTCAGACCCACTGAGATATCATGGTTGAACAGCGCTACCTCTACTTCATCTTGCTGATTTTAGCGTGCAGCGTCGCAGCCCGCCACCGCATTCCAGATATGGAAACGCCGCGACTCAGGGCCAATCCCCTCCTGGGCTGCATGCTGGGGTTGTGGTTCTGGGCGCTGACCTATGCTTTCTACTGGGTATCGGAGTCCCCAACTAACCGGCTCTTCTGGCTCAATCTGACCTATCTGGGCGTTGTCATCGCCATTGGTTCCTTCTTCGCCTTTGTTCTCTATCAGTCGGGACGCGGCGCGCTGCTAGGATATCGCGGCTTACTCCTGGGGTGGAGCCCGTCCTCACCCTCCTGCTGCTCTGGACAGACCCTGGCATGGATTGTTCTTCGCGGGCAAACAATCCCCGGAGTCGAGCACGATTCTCGACGGCGGTCCCTGGTTCTGGATTCATGTGCTGTATTCCTACGGCCTGATCCTGATCGCGACTGCGCTGCTGCTCCAGGCGCTGCTGCGCTCGACGCGCGTCTTTCGCCAACAGGCGGCGCTGGCTCTGTTCGCCGCCCTGATCCCCTCGATCAGCAATCTCATCAGCCTCACCGGACTGAATCCCCTGCACGGCCTCGACTTGACCCCGCTCTCGTTCACTCTCGGCCTGATCTTCACCTTTAGCCTCTACCGCACCAGGTTGCTGGATCTCATCCCCGTAGCGCGGTTTCAGGTGGTCGATCAAATGAGCGTTGGTGTTCTTGTGATCGACCCACATCATCGGATTGTCGATACGAACCCTGCGGCGCTCGCGCTTCTGAAACAGATGAACGGGCTTCAGTCCGGGCATCTGATTAGCACGTCTGTACGCACGGTGCTGCCGGACTGGGAAAGCTGGATCGCGCGGGAAGCGCCAATCAATTTCGTCGTCGACGGCGACTCGCACACCGCCGACGCGCCAACGCTGCGGGTGGCTATTTCCCCTCTGCTCGACGCACAGGCGGGGAATCGCGGGCAGATCGTGATGTTGTCCCATGTGACCAAAGAAAAGCGCATGGAAACAGAACTCCGGCAAAGCCTGAACTACTTCCAGGCGCTTTTCGATTCCGCGACCGACGCCATTTTCATCTGCGACGCCGCGACCGGGCGTGTCCTCGATGCCAACCTGCGCGCGTGCGATCTCTTTGGCTGTACGCGCGAAGAGCTGATCGACAGCCGCGAGGTCGATCACTTCAAACCCGGCGTTGCGCCGTTTACCCGCGAGAGTGACAACCAGTCGATGTGGCTGGATACACGCATTCGACCCGCGCGGCTGGGAAATGATGACCGCTTCCTGGTCAGGGTCAGCGATATCACCGAGCAGAAGCAGGCCCAGCAGCGAGAATTCGAACTGGCGCTGGAGCGCGAGCGAGTCAGCATTCTGTCTAGCTTCATCCGTGATGCATCGCACGAATTCAGGACGCCTCTGTCTATCATGCGGATAGGTTTGTATCTCCTGACCCGTACGGATGACGCAGCGCAGCGACAGGAAAAGCCGAGCAGATCGACCTTGCCATCAACCGTATGACTCGTCTCGTCGATATGCTCGTCATCCTCGCGATACTGGACAGCGGTCTGCCCCCTTAACCGTCAGCCTGCCGACATAAACCTGCTGATCAACCAGGCTGCCGCCACGCTCGCCTCGGTCAAAAAACGCTGCGCTGGGAGTTCAATCTGTCGCCCTGCGCCAGCAGCGATATCGATCCGGGCAATTTCTAGAGGCGCTGCGCCAACTGTCTGATAACGCCGCTCACTTTACGCCGGAAGGCGGCCTCGTCTCGGTGAGTACCTATCAGCTTGACGATCATCTGTCGATCGAAATACGAGATACAGGCTGCGGGATTGCCGATGCCGATCTGCCGAAAATTTTCAACCGCTTCTTTCGGCTGGACAATGCGCATACGTCGGCTGGTTTTGGTCTGGGGCTGCCACTCGCCAGGCGGATCGTCGAGATGCACGGCGGCAGTATCAGCGTGACGAGTCAGATTGGGCGAGGGAGTACGTTTCGCATCACCCTGCCCATCGGGAAAGCTGATCCGCGAGACGAAGGCTTCCAGGTCGAGCGGACCGCCCCCGCCTGACCATCTCATTGGTCGTCTGTCCAGAGAAACAACCTGCTGCCTCCGTCATAACCGGGGAGCATGCTGGTTCTCTCAACTCGAAATCCGAGTTTCGTCAGCAGGAGGACCGATCCGTCATTGTCCAACGCGATGGTTCGGGTGCCGGCGGCGCATGACGAGGTGCGTGAGCGGCGCGATCTGCTCACCTATCCGCTCGATCACCTGCCCGTGGCAGATGGCGACGGCGCCGATGGGCACGTCGCCGGTGTCGAGGGCCGCGGCCGCTTCCTGCAGGGCCAGTCGCATGTAGTCACGGTCGTTCATCTGTAGACAGGCTAAATTTCGAATTCCTCGAGAATCAACACGCTAATCTCTGCAACACGGCGAAGTTTTCGGTCGTTGGTGAGAAACAGATCAACTCGAATTGATGGCTGTCGCCAAGTGAAGCGCATCCGGTGTACGCAGATCATAATGGGCACGAAGTACGGCGGAGGTTCGAGCAATCGCGTTGTCAACGCTCAGTAGGCGAAAACCGACGCTATTGGTGAGGATCGCCTCATATTCCTGCATGAGGCGAGTGTCGTTCAGCTAGTGGCTGAACGAGCACCTCCAGAGAACTAACGTTGAACCCACGCCCTGAATTTCACCAGTTGCAACCTTTGCCATGACTGCTCTCGACCTCAAAGTACCGGGGGTGTTTTTCCACCAAGTAGATGAGCGGTGCGGTATCAAAGGCGATTTGGCGTACGCCTTTCAAGGCAGCGGATAATTTCACGATTCGGTATCCCACTCGTCTCGAAGCTTATCGACATACTCCTGGGCATCGATCCCCTGCCAGATATCGGCGCCCAAACCGGCGAGTTCCAGAATACTGCGCTTCGCCGGCACACTGGGAGATGGCTCAGTCAAAGTATCCAGCACCAGCATGATGAGCCGTTTCCGTTCTTCGACCGGCAGAGTTCGAATTTCATCGACCAGCGCTTCAATAGACATCGCTCTTTCCCTCAAATATCCCATAGCCCAACATGACAGGTTCGTCGCCATTGAGCTATCTAGACTATATCATGTGAGTGTTTGCTACGAGCAGCAGTTCCTCATAAATCCCTGGTTGAACGTCACAAGCCCCCACTGCGTAATTGTTCTATCAGTCATCTGGACACGGAATCCTGAATTTGGCACATTCCCCGCGCCTAGGTGACAAGTGAGGTACCGTCCATTGAACGAAAGGGTATAGGCAGACTCATGAGAAAACTAAAACATGTTGCGGTCTTTGCCGTGCTGGTGGCGATGCTGGCCCTGTTGGTGACCGGGGCAGCGGCGCAGGGATCAGCCTGGTCCCGGCGAAGGCGGCCGATCATTCTGAGCAACCTCGGCAGCGATATCGCCACGCTCAACCCCATCCTCGCGCAGGATGGCTCGTCGCAGACGGTGATCAATCGCCTCTACCCCACGCTGATCGGCGCCGACATCGAGACCTTCAACTATGCCCCCGGCGCGCCCGGCTCCCTGGCGACCGACTGGACCATCTCTGAAGATGGTCTGACCTACACCTTCACCCTGCGCGATGACTGGTTTCTGGAGCGATGGCACCCCATCACTTCGGCCGACGTCAAGTATGGCTTCGACGCTGTCGCCAGCGGTGAGACCAACACCGCCCTGACCTACATTCTCGACGATGTGGCGTCGGTGGAAGCGCCGGACCCGCAGACCGTAGTCCTCACCCTGCACGCGCCGAGCTGCGCCGCGTTGACCAACATCGGCCCGCTGCCGGTCGTCCCGGCCCACCAGTACTCCGAGCTGTTCGCCGGCTTCGCCGACATGAACGAGGCCGAAATGACGGCCGTGGGCGGTGTTTCGGCAGGCGCCTGGAAGTTCGGCAACTTCCGCCCGGGCGAACAGGTCACCCTGCTGGCTGATCAGACCTACCCGGATGCCCAGGCAGGGCAGGTCACGCCAGAAGGCTGGATCTTCAAGAACGTCGCCGACCAGACGATCAGCTACGAGCAGTTCCTGGCCGGGCAGTTCACGTGGGATGGCGCTCCGGAAGGCCGCGAGGATGAAATGCGCGCGCTGGCCGACCAGGGCTACCAGGTCCATGAATACCCCGCCGGCTCGCTGCGCTTCATCGCGCTGAACGCCGCCGACCCCGCCAACCCGCAGAACGGCCTGGATGAGGCCGGGGAAGCCATCGAGCAGGGCCACCACCCGATCCTCGGCGATGTCCGCGTTCGTCAGGCACTCATGTACGCCCTCAACTTCGCGGAACTGAACGAAGGCGCGCTCGGCGGTGAAGGCGTGCAGCTTGCTTCGCACGTCCTGCCCAGCTCGTGGGCGTTCGACCCCGATCTGGCCGTGTATCCGTACGATCTGGAAATGGCCGGCCAGCTTCTCGACGAGGCGGGCTTTGTCGACGACGACAACGATCCGTCCACCCCGCGCGTGGCCACCGAAGACGCGCTCTATGCCGAGCCGGGCACCCCGCTGGAATTCACCCTGTCCACCAACTCGGGCAATGAGGCCAGCGAGGCCATCGGCGTGCTGCTGACCACCCAGTGGGCAGCGGCAGGCATCGACCTCAACTACGAAGGCGATCGACTTCCAACGTGCTGGTCGAGCAGCTCACCGGCCAGACGTTCGACGCCGTCATGCTCTTCTGGGGCTTCGGCTTCCCGGATGACCGAACGGCGCGACCGGCAACTTCTCGCCGGTCAACGACGTCGTCGCGGCGGGCTTCAATGTGACTTCCTACAACAACGCGGAATGGAACGACCTGATGGAACAGGCCAACACTGTCCCCGGCTGCGACCAGGAACAGCGCGTCGAACTCCTGCAAGAGGCTTTCGCCATCCTGCGCGAGGACGTACCGTGGATCTGGCTGAACACTTCCAACGTCGTGATCGCCGCGCAGCCCAACGTTCAGGGCTTTGACCCGCGCGGCCAGATCGTCGGCTGGAACGAGTCGGCCTGGATCATCCCGCCGCAAAACTAATCTTTACGCCTCATCTCTTCACCCTGGCGAGCACGCTCGCCAGGGTGAAGGGGAGCGGCGGCAGACTGCCTGGGTTGCGAGACCCCGAGGCGGGAACCGCCGGGAAGATCTTCCCGGCGGCCCACCCGCTAGCCATCACATCGCGTTGGTTGTAGGGACGGGCTGCAAAGGCGCTTGCCTGCCTCGTCCGTGAAATGAAAAACCATGGCTCGATTTGTTGTTCGCCGCATCCTGCAGGCGATACCTACCTTTTTCGGCATCACCATTCTGGCCTACCTTCTGATGTCGCTCACCCCCGGTGGCCCCCTTGCCGCGCTGTACTTCGCCAACCCTCGTATGTCCCCCCAGGATCGCGAAGCCATTGGCCTGCGCCTGGGCGTCAACGATCCCGCGCCTATCCAGTATCTTCGCTGGCTGATCGGCGACGACTGGATGCGCTGGGACAGCGACGGTGACGGAGTCTCCGATGGCTCGTTCCTCATCCCACTGGATGTGAACGACGATGGCGAACCGGAGCCGCCCGGCGACCGCCGCGGTGTGCTGCGCGGTGACTTCGGACGCTCCTTCTTCAACAACCGCGCGGTCCTCGAAGTGCTGACCGAACGCCTCCCTTCCACCCTTGAACTGAGCGTCTCGTCGTTCATCCTGGGCACGACCGGCGGGGTAGTGGTTGGGGTGCTGGCGGCGCTGTACAAAGGGCGTTGGTTCGACAATTTCTCGCGAATCCTGGCCGTGATCTTCGACTCCATTCCAGCTTTCTGGCTCGGCCTGATCCTGCTGCTGGTGTTTTCGGTTGCGCTCGGCTGGCTGCCGCTGGGCGACCGCTGCCGCACCACGCTCGATCCTCGTGTCCCGCCGATCTGGCAGCGGCTCAACTACCTCATCCTGCCCGTCTTCGTCCTGTCGGTGAGCGGCGTGGCCGTGCTCTCGCGCTACGTCCGCGCGTCGATGCTGGAGATCATCGGCAATGATTACATCCGCACCGCACGCGCCAAAGGCGTGAGCGAGCGGCAGGTGTGGTTCTACCACGCGCTGCGCAACGGTCTGATCACGGCTACCTTATTTCTGATGTCCTGTACGGGATCGTCGATCCCCGGATTCGCTACTGAGCTATGGCCGCGACCACTTCCAACAACGTTCTCCAACTGCAAGACCCGACCCGCCATTCCCGAACGCTCTGGCAGCGCGCCATCGGCCGCCTGCGCCGCGACAGGCTCACGCTGCTGGCCATGGGCGTGATGCTGCTACTGCTGGCGCTTTCGTTCGGATCACCGCTGATCAACCGCTATGTGCTGGGGGTCGATCCGCTGACGCCGGATACGCCTAACCGTCTGCTGCCGTTCGCCTCGCCAGGGCACCTGCTGGGCACCGATGACCTGGGGCGCGATCATCTGGCGCGGCTGCTCTCCGGGGGACAGGTTTCGCTGTCCATCGGCATTCTCTCGGCGGCGGCGATCCTGGTGATCGGGCTGATCGTCGGGCTGATCATGGGCTTCTCGCCCGGCGCGGTCGACGACCTCTTCAACTGGCTGATCACCACGCTGAACTCGCTGCCTCGCTTTATCTGCTGATCGCCGTGTCGGCGCTGCTGATCCCTCTCCGCAGACGCTGGTGCTGATCATCGCCGTCACCAGTTGGACGGGCGCGGCCCGCCTGGTGCGCGGCGAGACGCATCCGCCCGGCGCGAGCTGGATTACGTGCTGGCCGCCCGTACGCTGGGCGCCTCGCGCTGGCGCATCATGTTCGTGCACATCACTGCCCAACCTGCTCTCGATCCTGGCCATCTCGCTCACCGTCGGCATCGGCGGCGTCATCCTGGCGGAGTCGGCGCTCAGCTTCCTCAACCTGGGCGTGCAGCCGCCGGCCCCACCTGGGGCAACATGCTGATCGACTCGCGCATCTACTACCGCACCGCGCCGCACCTGATCGTCATGCCTGGCCTGATGATCTCGATCACCGTGCTGTGCCTGTACGTCCTGGGCGACGGTCTGCGCGACGCCTTCGATCCGCGCTCAGAAGATTGATCGTTTGCGGGGAATTGATCCGTAGTGCCTATGGGACGCCTAACGAGGCTTGTCCGTAGTTCTACACCCCTACCCCGGCCCCTCCCCCGCTGGCGCAAGGGAGGGGAGCAGGCTTGCGTCACCCTAGTTGGTGATCCGGGCCGTGTGGTTTCCCTCCCCTACGCAGTGGGGAGGGACTAAGGAAGAGGGGTTGAAGCATCCCATTGTGTATTGGGACCACCCCACGGTATCAGACGCTCAACTACGGAGAAGCCTAACGCGCCGTCCAACACACCAGCGAGGGGCTACTGCCGCCCTCAATCCCACGCAAGCAGGGGTGAGGGATTGCCAATCCTCACCGGTCCAGCGTATCTACCAGGAAGGCGTAAATCTCCGCCGTCTCTTGCAGTTAGTTTGCACCGCCCCGACGACCCGCTGTGCCCGCGCCCATCTTGGTCACCAGCAGCAGCGGATTGCTGTCCGTCTTCAGGGCGCGCAGCCGGGCGACGTACTTGGCCGGGTCCCAGTACGGCACCTGGAGATCGTGCAGGCCGGCGCGCACGTACATCGGCGGGTAGGGCTTGGCCTCGACTCGGTCGTAGGGCGAGTACGAGGCGAAATAGGCGAACGCTTCGGCGTTCTCCGGGTGGCCCCACTGCTCGTACTCGATCACCGTCAGCGGCAGGTCGGGGCGCAGCATGGCCGTCACCACGTTGGTGAAGGGGACCAGCGCCACCACCGCCCCCAGGATGTCCGGCCGCAAGTTGGCCACCGCCGAGACCAGCAGGCCACCGGCGCTGCCGCCCATGATCGCCAGCAGGGCCGGCCGGGTGTAGCCGGTCGCGAGCGGGTGTTCGGCGCAGGCGATGAAGTCGGTGAAGGTATTCATCTTGTTCATCAGCCGCCCGCCCTCGTACCAGGGCCGTCCGAGCTCGCTGCCGCCGCGCACATGCGCCGACTCCCAGATGAACCCCCGGTCGAGCAGGCTGAGCCGGTTGGCGTTGAACGTCACTTCGGTGCTGTAGCCGTATGAACCGTAGCCGTACAGCACCAGCGGCTGAGGCCCACCCGTGCGCAGGTCCTTGCGGTAGACCAGCGACAGGGGGATCTGCGCGCCGTCGGCGGCGATCACGGTCAGGCGCTCGCTCTGGTACAGCGAGGCGTCGTAGCCGCTGGGGATCTGCTGCTGCTTGACCACCGTCCACGTCCCGCGCGCCATGTCGTAGTCGATGCTCGACTCCGGCGTGGTGAAGGAGCTGAAGGTGAAGCGCAGTATATCCGTCCGGTACTCCAGGTTGCGGGCGCGGGTCACGGCGTAGACCGACTCCGGGAAGGGAGCATAGCGCACGTTCGAGACCACGTCGGGGTCGGAGAGGCGGAGCTGGTGCAGGCCGCCAGTCCGCTCGTAGACCACCAGGTGATCGGCGAACGGATCGACCCCCTCGACTAGCACGTCGGCGCGGTGCGGGAGGATCTCCTGCCAGTGCGCGCGGTCGGGCTGGTCGACCGGGGCGGTCATCAGCCGGAAGTTGACGGCTTCCTCGTTGGTGCGGATGCAGAAGCGGTCGCCCTGTGGGCCGTTCTGGTGCTCGACGTAGTACTCGACGTGTGGGCGGCGCGGCTCGATGACGCGGAACTCGCCGGTCGACGGATCGGCGGGCATCAGGCGCACCTCGCTGGACGTGTGGCTGGTCAAGGTGGCCCAGCAAATGAGGCCCCCGCTGCGCGTCCGCTCGACGTCGAGCGTGAAAGCGTCGTCGGCCTCGTGGAGCATCAGCGTATCTTCGCCGCCGCCGAGCGTGTGCCGCCAGATCTGGTGCGAGCGGTGGGTATGGTCGAAGAGGGTGTAGAAGATCGTCCGGCTGTCGGCGGCCCAGGCGAAGCTCCAGGCGGTGTGGGCGATCGGCCCGGCGACGATCTCGCCCGTGGTCAGGTCCTTGACGAACAGGTCGAACACCCACGCCCCGGTCGGATCGACGGCGTAGGCGAGATAACGCTGGTCAGGGCTGGCCTCGCTGTTGAAGACGCGGCAGTAGTCATGCCCCTCGGCCAGCGCGTTCTCGTCGACCAGGATCTGTTCCTCTCCGCCGCCAGCCAGCTTGCGGCAGAACAGGCGGTACTGCTTGCCGGCCTCGACGCGGGTGTAGTACAGCCACCGCCGTAGGTCTCCGGGGCGCTGCTGTCGTCCTGGGCCATGCGCCCGAACATCTCCTGGTAGAGGGCCTCCTGCAAAGTCGCCGGTGCGGGCCAGCGACTCCCTGGCGTAGGCGTTCTCCGCCTCCAGATAAGCGATCACGGCCGGGTCGTCCTTGTTCTCCAGCCAGTGGTACGGATCGGAGAACTCATGGCCGAGGTGCGTGAACGTGTGCGGCTGGACGGCCGCGACAGGCGGAAACCGCCGATACTCAGTCATCCAGGTCCTCTACTTCTACAAACGGGTCGTATTCGCGCGTCCTGATTCAAAAGCTATAAGGCGCGGGTATCGCCCGCTTAACGTCAGTGAGAGGGTAAAGGACTCTTGCCGAAATTCTGTTCATGTGACCCTCACGCCGTCGTGCGCTTCGCTTAGCCGCCCTCTCCCCTGAAGGCAGAATGGACCGATCTGAAGCGTCGGGGTGAGGGCCGAACACAGCGGCTTACCCAGGACTCGCAATCTCGAATTTCAGGAGCGGCAGTCGGTCGCCGGCCATGCCATCCGTCAGATCCTCCCCCGGCAGACGTTCCCCGGTCTGCCAGGCGTAGATCAGTCCGTACAGCGTGTACGATCCTGCGGGTAAGTCGGGCAGCAGGACGATCTGGCAGGCGGAGCCGGCGTGCACGCCGTAATCGAGCGAGGCGACCAGAGTCCCGGCCGCATCTTCGACGTGGATCCCGACCGAATAGGTATCGGACGGCGTGTCCGGCCCAGGCTCCGTCCAGAAGAGCATCGACATCGGCGGATCGAGCGGCTCCGTAGCCGGGACCACCAGATCGAGCGCGATCGGCCCCCCTCCATCCGGCGTAAACCGGGCTCCCCGCCTCGTACCGGATCCGGCGGCCGCGCGAGTACAGCTCCAGACTGAGCGTTCCCGCAGAGAAATCAGGCCCCATTGGACGAACTCTCCCGCCAGGGCCTGGTCACGGGCGGCGTCACCTCTCCGGATGGGGTGGCTGCGTGGGATCGGTGGCCACCCAGATGCGCCTGGAGGTCGTCGAGCATGGCGGCAATGCGCTGGTCGACCTCCTCCGGCGTGCGCTCCGGAAGCGACTCCAGGAATTCCAGGCGCAGGCCGCGCTGGTGCAGATAGTATTCTCCAACCGGCTGGTGAATCCAGTTGGGATCGGGAGCGGGCAGGGTGAAGATCAGCGTATCGCCCGGCTGCGACGCTGCCCCAAGCTGAGCATCCACCGCTTCCCAGGGCAGATACAGCCGCCACTGTTCGGCAGTGCGCGCCGGCGGATTGAGGGTCGCCCACACGCCGGACAGAACCCAGGCGGTGAGCAGGACGCCCCGGCCGGGCGCGCGGGCGCTGCCCAGCGCGGCGACCAATGTCAACGGGATCAGCAGAGCGAACAGGTAGCGCACATCGGTCACGACGCGGAACTGTGCATTGAGCAGTGCCAGGAGCAGAAAGCCGACGACGAGCAGAAACCACAGGACCTGCCGGCGCCCCAAGGCGTACCAGCCGAAGACGGCCAGCAGCACGGCGCTGCCACCGCTGAACCAGTTGGCCAGCAGCGTCAAAATGTCGAGGGCATCGCGCGCCCAGTAGTCGCGGGAGGGGATCGTCGGCGGCATAGGCGAAGGCCTTGACGGCGACCGCGGCCCAGGGCAAAAACAGTGCGCCCCCGGCCAGGCCCACCAGCCCGACGACCAGCCAACGGCGATTCTTCGGCGCATAGAGCAGATGGTAGAGGGCCGCCGCGCCGATCAGCGGAACGGTCAGATAGTGCGTGTAGAGCAGACCGGCCAGGCTGAGGGCGAAGATTGCGTAGACGGGCCTGGACGGGGGACGCGGGGCGATCAGCCGGAGGTACGACCACACGAACACGGCGCAGATCAGAAGCATCTGCATGTAGGCGCGGGCTTCGTAGGTGTAGCGAATGAACAGCGCCGACCCTCCCAGCAGCACGGCCGCGCCGATCCCGGCGGCCGGCGATCCCAGGCTGCGCCCCGCTCGATACGCGATGGCGATCGTCAGCAGGGCGCAAACGACCGACCACAAACGCAGGGCAAAAGGTGTTTCGCCGGCGAGTCCGCTCCAGAGGTTTAGCGCCAGGTAGTAGCCGGGCGGAGTCAGCTCTTCCTGCGGCTCGGCGACGCGGGCCAGGGTATCGGCCGGTGAGATCGGGCCGTAGAGCGGCGAGCTGCCGGTCAGATAGATCGACCACCACTCGTCGTACCAGATCGGCGGAGTCCGCGCCGCGCAGGCCGACGCCCCAGAGGACGATCAGCCAGGGGGCCAGAAGAATCGGCAGCGCCATACGCCATCGCCCCTTCTCTCGGACGCGCGCTTCAGGCCTGTGCATCGCTGTCTTCTCCGATCGTGTTCGCATACCCCGCGCGCATTATAACGTGGGAAGGCATCCTAATAGACAACCTCCCCCCGTTCTTGGCTACCCCGGAGCCGACCCGAACGGTCAGGCGGCGCTTTGCCCATTTTTCGCCCGCGGGATACACTCTAGGCCAATAGGATTCCTACTCAGGACTCGCGCTATGCTTACCGCATTCGAGAAAATGGCCTTTATCCTCCTGGCGTTGTTCGCCCTCGGGGCGACCTACGTCGGCTTCAAAGAGATGGTCGACATCATCTACCGGGGACGCGGGAGCGTATCTCGACCGCCTGCCGGCCCGGCTGCTCACCGCCCTGCGCGTCTACCTCACCCAAAACGACCCTCAAGACGCGCCGCATCACCAGCCTGTTCCACCTCGGCATCGTCTGGGGCTTCACCTACTACTTCCTGGTCAACGTCGCCGACGTGCTGGAGAGAGCTACCTGTCCGATTACGTCTTCCTGGAGGACGCCGGCGTCCTGCGACCTGTACAAACTGGCCGGCGACGTGCTCAGCATCGCCGTGATCGTCGGCGTCGCCTACTTCCTGCTGCGGCGCTTCGTGCTGCCGAACCAGAAGGGTTGACCTACCACGACAACGTGCTGCTGCACCCCAGGGTCAGGGCCGGCGGCATCACCACCGACTCGCTGATCGTCGGCATCTTCATCCTGATCCATGTCGGATCGCGCTTCCTGGGCCAATCGGTGCAGGTGGCGGAGGCCGGAGTCTTCGACGCGACCCGGCCGTTCGCCTCGGCCGTCGCCCCGATCTGGTATGGCGCCAGTGCCGACGCGCTGCGCCTGCTGGAGCACGTCTTCTGGTGGGCGGCACTGGGCGGCATCCTCCTCTTCACGCCCTACTTCCCGCAGAGTAAGCACGCCCACCTGTTCATGGCCCCGCTCAACTTCCTGACCCGCCCGCGCCGCACCTCTCTGGGCGAGATGGCCAAGATCGACTTCGAGGACGAGTCGATCGAGCAGTTCGGCGCCGAGCGGCTGGAGCACCTGCCGAAGACGATGATCTTCGACAGTTTCGCCTGCATCATGTGCAACCGCTGCCAGGATGTGTGCCCAGCCTATATCACCGGCAAGGAACTCTCCCCGTCGGCGCACGAGATCAACAAGCGCTACCTGATCCGCGACAACATGAGCGCGCTGGCCGCCGGCGCCGAGTCGACGATGCCGCTGAACGGCGGGACGCTCAGCGAGTCGGCGGTGTGGGCCTGCACGGCCTGCGGCGCCTGCATCGACATCTGCCCCGTGGGCAACGAGGGCAACCCGTGGCTGGACCCGGATCGCCGTTTCGCCTGGGCCAAGGACATGGACATCCCCACGGTGGACGACAACCCGGACTTCGACGTGCTGTACTGGACGGGCTGCGCCGTCAGCTGCCACCCGCGCGCTCAGCTCACGGCGCGGGCGCTGGTCAAGGTGCTGGAGCGGGCGGGCGTCAACTACGCCGTGCTGGGCGACAGCGGAGACCTGCACCGGCGACTCGGCCCGGCGCGCCGGCAAGGAAGATCTGTACCAGGAACTGGCCCTGACCAACGTCGAGACGCTGAACGCCGCCTTCGAGGGCAAGGCGCGGCGGATCGTGGTCACCTGCCCCCGCACTGCTTCCACAACATCGGCAAGGAGTATCACCAGTTCAGCGGTGACTATGAAGTGGTGCACCGCACCGCCTTCATCGAAGGCTGATCATGACCGGCAAGCTGCCGGGTCGGCCCGACCGTCCGCGCAGCCGAACGTCACCTTCCACGACCCGTGCTACCTGGGCCGCCACAACGACGTGGTGGACGAGCCGCGCTTCCTGCTCAACAACCTGGGCGTGAACGTGATTCGAGATGCCGCGCACGAAGAAGAACTCCTTCTGCTGCGGGGCGGGCGGCGCGCAGTTCTGGAAGGAAGGAGCACGGCACGAAGGCCGTCAACATCGAAGCGCTACGAAGAGGCGAAAGGCCACCGGCGCCGAGGTGCTGGCGGTCGGCTGCCCCTTCTGCATGCAGATGTTCGGATCCGCCAAGGCCAACGTCGGCGAAGGCCCGGTCGTCAGGACGTGTCCGGGCTGATCCACGAGCGTCTGAGCAAGCGCCGGCGGAGATCGAGGCGGGGGGTAGGGCCTTACCTCACCCCAACCTCTCTCCAGCATGGAGACGGGGGCTTGCTTTGCCGGATGCGACCTGCCTCCGAAAGCTGGGAAATAAGCTGCCTGGTCAGTGATTTGAAGGCTCAGTGAATCTACGAAAGTTCACTTTGACCATCAATAGCTGCGTTTTGAGCCAACCTCACCCCAAAAATCAGACGAGTTTTGCCTCTCCCGCACGGAGAGGGGCGGTTAACGCAGCGGAAACAGGGTGGAGTTAAGCAATCCGTGATTCACTGAGGCTGCTTTTAGTATCGCTGATGGAATTCCTCGATAGGCTCTCCTGCAAGGTGCCGGTGGTGTGAGGGTAAGGGCGGTTCGTGAACCACCCGGTCGTGAACTGCTATACCGGGCGCATCGCGATGCGCCCCTACGCAACAGGTGTGATTGTAGGGATGAGCCCACGTGCCTGCCCGACAGGTTGACCTGAGAACGACGTATCTGAATATTCGGCGATTCTGTCGTAGGGACGGCATTCTTGCCTTCTGGGACCGGCGGACACGCAGAAGCGTGTCCCTACGAAGATGCGTTTCTATGCCGCAACGAATGCAAAAGGACAATTATCAGATACGCTCTGAGCAAACCCATCCCTTTTTTCCTCATTCCTCAGCACTTTCAACTCAACTCTCAGCGCTTCTCAAACACCCCCTTCTGCTATCATCCTCCCTCAAGTCGGGCGATTGCCTGGCTAAATTTCACACGTCTGGACTCAGCGGCGTGTTGCACTCAAAGCGTGAACTGCCGGGAACAGAAAGGGCGTGAATGGCCAAACACACGGCCTGGGAGCACCAGCAATGCGCTTCCTCCGTAACGATGAAGCGGCTGTTGGAGACGGGCGTCCGCTGGTCACCGTACGACAAGGGGGACACGAAGATGAAGCCATTCATCTTCACCGAACGCAACGAACATCCATCCCCCGACCTACGGCGGACGATCATCAACTGCGCTGTACTCCGACGTGATCCGCGACATCATAGGCGGGCGGCGGCACCGTGCTGTTCGTCGGAACAAGCAGCAGGCGCAGGAAGCGGTGGCCAGCGAGACCGAACGCTGCGGCATGCCCTACGTCAACCTGCCTGGCTCGGCGGCGCGCTGACCAACTGCGTACCATCCGCGACCGCATCGAGACGCTCAAGCGTCTGGAGAAGCACCGCAGGGTTGAGTTCAGCTCCTCTCAAGAAAGGACGATCCTCAACCGCAAGATCGAAGCTTCAGGGAACGTCTCGGCGGCATCCGCGGCGCGCGCAAGCTGCCCGAGATGCTGATCTGGTCGACACCCGCCGCAGATCGACGGCGGTCAAGAAACCAACACACTCAACATTCCGGTCATGGCCCTGGCCGACACCAACAACGACCCGGACACCATCGACTACATCATCCCGGCCGGCGACGACGCCGTCCGCGCCGTCAAGCTGCTCCCAGCAACCCTGGCCGATGCCCGTCATCGAGGGCCAACGGCTTCATAGGCGGCCACCGAGAGGGCGAACACATGGATCGGAAGAAGCCCAGTACTTCGCAGCCTATACCGGGCAAGACGAAGAAAACGACGAGACACTGCTCGGCGCGTCCACTCTGAAGCTGCACGGCAACGCCTATTAGAAAGACTGAAGAAAGCGAAGGGGTTAAACCAAGCATGGCCATTCGGCGCAGCAGATCAAGGAATTACGCGAGGTCCACCGGGGCCGGTCCGCTGGACGCTGCAAGAAGGCCCTGGAGGCGACTGACGACTACGCAAGGCCGTCACCTTCCTGCGTGAAAGGGCCTGGCCAAAGCGCAGCGAAAGAAGCTGGGCGCCGTACGATGAACGAAGAAGAGCGTTATCGAGAATCTACCAGCACTTCAACCGCCGCGTCGCGGTCATCCTGGAAGTCAACTGCGAGACGGACTTCGTCGCCAATACCACGAAGTTCCGCACCTTCGCCAAGGACCTGGCCCTGACCATCGCCAACATGGCGCCGGAATACGTGCGCCGCGAAGATGTGCCGGCTTCAGTGGTCGAAGCGGAGCGCACCATTCAGCCTCCTGCCGCTTCCAGGAAGAGAACGAAGGCAGAAGAAGCCCGCCGACGTGGTCGAGGAAGATCGTCAACGGCCGTATGGACAAGTTCTTCCAGGAGCTGGTCCTGATGGAGCAACCGTTCCTCAAGGGACGACATTAAGACCATCCCCCAGCTCTTCAACAGAACTGGTCGCCGATGTCGGCGCGCTGCCAGATCCGCCGGTTTGCCCCTTCGCCCTCAGCGAATCTGCCCGATCAGGCCGGCGACGAGTAAACGATGCGGTGTCCCTGCGCACCCAACGCCCGTAAAGTGTCTATCAGAGAGGATTAGCCATCCAGCTAATCCCTCTTTATGTCAGTTAAGGAGGCAGCGCTGACCCTGCAACCCGGTTTACAAGCGCATTGTCCTGAAAATGAGCGGCGCGAAGCGCTGGGAGGCACCGGTGGGTGGCATTGACCCGGCGGCAGCGGCGGGGATCATACGCCAAGGTCAGAGAGGTTCACGACCTGGGCGTGCAGATCACGATGGTGATCGGCGGCGGCAACTTCTGGCGCGGCGCCGCCGGCGCGAGGCCGGGCATGGACCAAAGCACGGCCGATCATCGGCGCCACGATCGCCTGATCATGAATGGGCTGGCGCTTCCGGGACGCGCTGGAGCGCATCCACGTCGTCACCCGCGTGCAGACGGCGCTGGCCATCAACGCCGTCATGAACCGTACATTCGCCTGCGCGCCATCCACCACGCATGCGGAAGGGGCGTGGTGATCATCGCCGGCGGCACCAGCGGCCTTCTTCACCACCGATACGGCCACCGCGGCGCTGCGGGCATTGGAAGTCAACGCCGACATCGTCATCAGGGCCACCAAGGTCAACGCGCGCGGCGGTAGCCGCTGGGCCACGACCCGAACAAGGTGCCGGACGCCGTGCGCTACAGCCAGTTGAGCTGCAGGTGATCAGCAACGACAACCTGGGCGTGATGGACATGACCTTCGCCACTCTGCCGCGAGCACAACATGCCGATGGGTAATAAATCTGCCGAACGGATAACGACCTGCTGCGTGCGGTGTGCGGCAACAACGGCGCGTCGGCACGCTGATCACGACGCGGGGTGATCAGGCCCTCGCGCCGGCAGAAACAGCCGCCTCGGCATCGGCCCATAAACTGGCGTTGTCGGTGACCCTCTGATGCAGGAAGACGGTGAGACAGATCTCGCTGCGACTCACCCGCAACCAGCACGACGCCAGAACTCGGCGGTCAGGCGTTCAGCACGGTAGCCAAGCGCCGCCCCTCATGAACGGTGACGACCGCGCGTCATCTGGATCATCGGCATCGAATGGGTTGACGACTCGCGGGAGGACGTCAGCCCGTTCGCCAGAGCCAGGACGCT
>JADJPJ010000016.1 GCA_016713325.1 Candidatus Flexifilum affinis
AGCCCATCCAGCATCGTGTTCGAAGCACAGGCGGCGATGCCGAGGCACAGGCTGCATGCGAGAAGAAGGAACATCCGGCGGCGCGGCTTCAATGTGAACACCTTATTGAAAAGAAAATCTGGGCGCTGCTCCTGTTGAGTGCGCCTCCAGGGCCAATATAGCCCTTGACCGATGGTCGCGCAACAGAGGTCAGGGACGCCATGCGGAACCAAACAACGTCCGTCAGAATTTGTCCGAAATTGGGGTCTTGACTTAGAGTACGCTCTAAGATGTATAGTCCAAAGCATGAACGCACAGCCAGAAACACTCACCATTCAGCAGGTGGCCGAAGCCACCGGCCTGACCGAACACACGCTCCGCTACTATGAGCGTATCGGGCTGATCCACCCGATCCCCCGCGCGGGCAACACCCACCGCCGCTACACCACCGACGACGTGGGCTGGATTCAGTTTCTGCTCAAGCTCCGCGCCATCGGTATGCCCATCCAGGACATGCAGCGCTACGCGGAACTCCAGCGCCAGGGCGACGTGTCGCTGCCCGAGCGGGTGGCCATGCTCAAGGATCTCGAAACCTGCGTTGTGGCCCACATCGACGAACTCCAGGAGCATCTGCGGCTGATTCGCTACAAGATCGAGATCTACGGCGACCTCTGCGAGCAGCAGGCGCGCCTTGAAGAACAGGCGCGCCTTGAACAACAGGCGGAGGCGACCCTGGCCGACGCCCGCTGAATCATTCGGCTCGCTGACCTGTAAGGACGAGGCCTCGTCCGCATCCGTTCGGCTCTATCACATTCGTTTTTCACCCGGCTCATCTGCAACCAGAGTGGAGAGGAAATCCTCATGTATGGTGTCGTTGGGGCAGATATTGCCCAGGAAATTGCGCTGCTGGTCGGCGAGTGGCACGAGCGCCGCCTCAAGGCCGCCCTCGAAAACGGGAACGTCGACCCCGTCCATCCGGTCGCCCGCACCCGCGCCCTGCGCCGCCGCGTCGGCATCCTGCTGATCCGCGCCGGCCAGCGTCTGCAATCCGAGGTCGAAACCGTGCTCCATAATCCTGCGCCCTGCGTCGACAACTGCTAGGCTCAACCCACAGCCTCCGCTGGGCTGGCGAGACGCCTGTCGGCTGCGACGAAGTGGACGCCGAGGAGTCGATCCGCGCCTTCCGTCGCATCCGTCCGGCCCATTTCAATGAGTTTTCACCCGCTCATCTGGAACAAGAGTGGAGAGGAAATCCGTATGCATGGTGTCGTTGGAGCAGTAATCCCCCAGCAGATGGCGCTGTTGGTCCGCGAGTGGCATGAACAGCGCCTGAAGGCCGTCCTTGAAGCGCAGGAATTCGACCCGGTCCGCCCGAGTTCCCGGACCCGCGCGCTGCGCCGCCGCATCGGCGCCCTGTTGATCCGCGCCGGCCAGCGTCTGCAATCCGAGGTCGATACCGCCCGCCATAACCCTGCGCCCTGCGTCGAAAACGGCTGATTTCCACCAGGCGCCTGCGCACGGGTGCGGGGCCTCCGACTGCGCTAGAATCACCATCGCTTCTAAAGGAGATATGACCATGTCTGAACCAATGATGCGCAAACTTGGGCGCTCGGGCATTCCCGTCAGCGCTGTGGGATTGGGCTGCTGGGCCATCGGTGGGCCGTTCTGGGCCGGCGAGACACCCGTGGGCTGGGGAGAAGTCGACGACGAGGAGTCGATCCGCGCCCTCCGCCGTGGGCTGGATCTCGGCGTCACGTTCATCGACACCTCTGACGTCTACGGCACGGGTCACAGCGAGCAGGTGATCGCCCGCGCCATCGAGGGCCGCCGCCACGAGGTGGTGATCGCCACCAAGTTCGGCAACGTCTTCGACCCGGCCGCCCGCCAGATCACCGGATCCGACGCCTCGCCGGAGCACATCCGCCGCGCCTGCGAGGACTCGTTGCGCCGGCTGAAGGTGGACGTCATCGACCTGTACCAGTTCCATCTCAACGGCTACCCGGCGGAACAGGCCGGTGAGGTGCGCGAGACGCTGGAGGGCCTGGTCGCCGCCGGCAAGATTCGCGCCTATGGCTGGAGCACCGACTTCCCCGAGCGGGCGCGCGTCTTCGCCGAGGGGCCGCACTGCACCGCCGTGCAGCTCCAACTGAACGTGCTGGACGACAACCCGGCAGTGATCGCCGTGTGCGAGGAGCACGATCTGGCGGCCATCAACCGGGGGCCGCTGGCCATGGGGCTGCTGACCGGCAAGTTCAGCGCCGGCTCACGCCTCGGCGCCGACGACGTGCGCGGCGAGCACAGCCCGGACTGGATGAAGTACTTCAAGGATGGGAAGCCGAACCCGGACTGGCTGCGCCAGCTCGACGGCATCCGCGACATCCTGACCAGCGGCGGGCGCACTCTGGCGCAGGGTGCGCTGGCCTGGCTGTGGGCGCGCAGCCCGCAGACTCTGCCCATCCCCGGCTTCCGCACCGTCGCCCAGGTCGAGGAGAACGCCGGGGCCATGGCCTTCGGCCCGCTCACACCGGATCAGATGCGTGACATCGAGACCCTGCTCGGCCGCCCCATCCCGGCCCATTCGTAGGGAGAGGCCTGTTTATAAGGGACATGTCGGCGTGTCGTCCGCGATTTCATACTGGGCGCGTTCTTCCGGTGTGAAATCGCGTATCAGGCGCGCGCAGACAGTATGGATAGTCTCGTCAACACCGGTGTCGAAGAAATGGACTTTCCCATCGTCGCCGAGAAGAATGATGGTCGCAGCGTCGGCGGTGAAGTTCGTGTACTGCGGGGTGAACGGCAATGTGATCCGACGGATTTCCTGTCCCGTTTCGACGTTCCAGAGGCGCACCGTTTTGTCGAAACTGCTGGTGACTAACCAGTCACCGTCGTGAGAAAAAGCACTGCTGAAGACAATGTCCTGGTGGCCAATCAGCTCGTGGAGCAGCTCGCCCGAGCGCAGATCCCAGAGTGCGCTGACCACATTTCCGCCAGTGAAAAATGTCTGACTGTCCGGGGAAAACGCGTTGAAATGACCGACACTGAAGCTGTTCACAATATGGAAAGTGTGAAGTTCCTCACCCGTCACGGCATCGATCACCCTGAACAGCCGATCGGGTGTCGTCTGAGCCAATAGGTATTGACCATTCGGGGAGAGCATCGCGGCGACGACCCCACTGGGGGTTGGATAGCGTCTCACCTCCTCCCCTGAAGCAATACTCCAGACAATGACCCCGCCAGACCAATCAGCGTCCCCTTCATGTGCGCTGATCACAACCTCCGAAAAGACTTCGATCCAGTTGATAGGCGTGCCGACATCTACCACTCCTGCGAGCTGCGGAAAGTCCCGCATGAGCGAGCCATCCGCCATGTTCCAGACCTGCACCTGATCGGAGGCGGTGAGGAGGAGACTGCTATCAGGAGAGAAGCCGGCATGCCAGATCGGCGCGCTGCCCGCCTGTAACCTGTGGACAAGCTCACCCGTCATCAGATCCCAGACCATCGTCGTGCCATCGTCTCGACTTGTCGCCATGCGCGTTCCATCAGGCGAAACAAGCAGATAGGTCAGGTCGTGATTCTCAATGTCCAGATTCGGGAGCACGGCTGGCGGCGCAAGTTCCCAGAGGAGCGCCCGCTGGTCAAAGCTGCCGCTCAAGACGAAGCGACCGTCCGGCGAAAAATCGACGATTCGGACTGGCAGCGTGTGACCCGTAAAACGCCGCAGTTCGGCGCCGGTCTGAACATTCCAGACGCGAACGCTGGAGTCGGCGCCTCCGGTCACCAGCAGTTGGTTATCCGATGAGAACGCCATCGAAATCACTTCGCCCTGGGCATCGGCGGGCAAGCTGTGGATCAGCTCTCCGGTGCTCAAGTCCCACAGGTCAACTGCCCCATCATCTTCCGTAATGGCAAAGATGCGGTTGTCGGAAGAGAAGGCGAAATTCTCGAACTGGGATGAGATCGGAAAACTGAGGATTTCCTCTCCTGTATCGACCCTGCGGAGATGCACCAGACCTTCGTCGAGAGGAACATCGACGAACAACGTTCCGTCAGGCGAGTAACCCGGCGTTTCGGGGCGGCGCCAGACCTGCGGCCCGGGGATCGTATGGAGGACGTCGCCGGTCGCGAGGTCGAGCATGTAGCTCTCGGCACGCTCTTCCGAAAAAACAAACAGCTCTTGACCATCGGCTGAAAAGATGCCGCCGTTGCCTTCGCTAAAGCGCTTCAGTTCCTCCCCGCTTTCCACATCCCACAGGCGCATCGTATGATCATGACGGCTGCCCGTCAGAATGGTTTGACCGTCCGGTGAGAACACCGCCGAATTGATGTCCTGCATATCGCCGGAAAATTGGCGGACTTCCCGCCCGGTCTGGACCTCCCAGAGTCGCACCGTGCTGTCGCCGCTGCCGGTCAGGATGTAGCGACCATCAGGGGAGTAATCGACCGCCTTGATCCGATCGGTGTGCCCGACAAATCCGCGTACCGGATATTCCAGGAGCGCGGCGGCAACCAACGCGGCATCGCCCTGCGGCGTGTACTGATGACGCATCGAGCGAATGGCGAGCAGCGCCGCCAGTTCAGTGCTGGTGTTTTCCCGCAATGCACTCCCCGACTCGGCGGCGAGTCGCTGCGCTTCGGCACGCTGAAAACTCGCCTGAGCAACATTGCTCTGATTCACGGCAACGCCCGTCAAACCAAATGCGCCTAAGGTCGCCAGCAGCAGGACGACGACCAGCGCTCGCAGCCAGGTACGAGAGCGGTGTTCCAGGCGACGTTCGTTTGCCTGCCGTTCCGCTTCGATCTGCTCTGTACGCCGGCGTTCCACTAAACTCGCATCGAGATAGTCGCGCTCGACCGTCGTCAGCGCGAGGTCCGTATCAGAAGCCCAGTTCTCGAACTGCGCCAACCGTACCCCTGAGGCCAGAAAACTGCGATCCCCACCCACATTCCACTCGACAGTTGCCTGGGCAAGCCGGCGCTGCAGACGAATATCTTCACGGCTGACCGTCAACCATGCGAGCAGTTGGCCCCACTGGCGCACCAATGCCTCATGCGCGATCTCAACCGTTGGTGTATGAGTCACAGGATCCCGGTCGAGCGTAAGCAGACGGTAATCGGCAAAGGCGCTGATGACATCCTCCATCGAACCTTCTGCGCCAAGTGCGGTCAATTCGCCAAGGAGCGTGCGGCGGCGAGTGTCTTCTGTCCCTTCGCCGAGTGTGACCAGCCGCAGAAATAACTGACGGGCCAGCCGCTGATCTGCGCCATTCAGGTGCCTGTACACCTCGTCTGCTCGACGGGTGAGCGCGCCCGATACACCACCGGTCGCATGGTAGGCATCCAGCGTCAGAGTCAGTCCTTCGCGTTGCTCGAATAACTCGGTCAGCGCATATTGCAGGAGTGGCAGCATTCCGGGCTGTTCACCCACGTCATTAATGATGGTCGCGGTCAGTCCTGTCTCCAGATGTACGCCGCAACGCTCTACGGGAGCGATAATGGCCTGCTCCAACTCACGTGGACTCAGCGGAACGACCACCTCGGTATTGCTGCGCACGAGCTCCGCCAGGCGTGGGTAGAGCAGCGGACGGTCATAAAAATCGGCACGCAGAGTCAGGATGATATGCGTTCGTCCGCGCGGATCGCCCACCGCCGAAAGCAGATTATTGATGAAGTGCGCGCGCATTTCTTCGTCTTCAACCAGGACAAACAGCTCTTCGAACTGGTCAATGACGAGAACCAGCTCGGTACTCGGATCAACGGGAAGGATACGTTTGGCGGCGCGCACCAATCCGCGTCGATCCTTGCGCAGTTGATCGAGCAGACCTGGTATCGGGTTGACGGACGTGCGCAGCAGCGCCGCCTCCAATTCTTCAAAGGGATGGCTCCCCGGCATCATTTCGGCAATGAACGGATGCTGTAGCGTCGCCAATGTACCCTGGCGCAGTGCCGGAAGGAGACCGGCTTTGATCAGACTGGATTTGCCACTGCCACTGGGTCCGACCACTGCGAGAAAGCGCGCACCTTCCTCCTGCTCCGAAAGGCGGTTGAGCAACCGTTCAATCATCGCAGCCCGACCAAAGAAGTCAGGCGCGTCGGCTTCCTGAAAAGCGCGCAGCCCTTTGTAAGGGTTCATCGGCTCTTGGATGGGTATGGCAGCTTTCGGGTGGATTGGCGCGATGTCAGCAGCGGCTCCAGGTGCAGGTCTTCCGTCAGCCTGTTCCACCAGCCCGAGATTCTGCGCTCGCTCAATCGCCTGATGACGACTGTGGGAGTCGAGTTTCTGATAGATCTGTTTGACGTACCACTTGACCGTACCCGGCGAAAGGACTAACCGTTCGGCGATCTGTTCGTTGGCCAGGCCGAGAACCATCAGGCGCAGCACGTCGAGCTCTCGCTCGGTCAAGGGATCGGCAAGCGGCTGACGGGCAAGTCGCTGGGAGACGGTGGGGAGAGCCGCTCGGAAGGCAGCGGCAAAGCGAAGTGCGTTCGCATAGCGCTGTGCCGGGTCTTTGGCGGTCGCCGTCTGCAGCACTCCATCCAGCGCCGCAGGAAGCTGAGCGCGATGCTCGCCTAATGAGGGCAGCGGGGTCGTCAGGTGTCTGTCGATATAGTCATCGGGGGTCGTGGCATCCCGATAGGCACTTTCCCCTGTCAAAAGCTCGTAAAGGACGTAGCCAAGGCTGTAAATATCGGTGCGCGCTGTGACCGGCTCGTTCCTGATCTGTTCAGGGGAGCGATAGGCTGGCGTGCCACTCATTCCCTGGCTATCGGCCGAGTTGCGCAAGCTGAGGTCTCGGGCAATGCTGAAATCAGCCAGATAGGCATTTTCGTCCTCGTCCAGGAGGATGTTTTCCGGTTTGATGTCCCGATGGATGACGTTGTCGCGGTGAGCAACCGTCAGCGCCGCCGCGACCTGGTCCAGAAAACGTGCGGTCGCGGTTGGCGACCATACGCCGCGCTCCATGGCAGAGCGCAGGTTCGCAGGCAGCCAGCGCATCACCAGATACGCGCCGGCCGGGTCACGCCAGTAGTCGAACATAGGGACGATATGCGGATGTTCCAGACGCGCCACAAGCTGCGCTTCCACCTCGAAGCGGCGGACAAAATCTGGCTCGTTGGCATACTGGGGAAGAATCACCTTGACCGCGACCTCACGCCCTACGGAGGTCTGGTAAGCACGATATACCACCCCGGAGCTACCCGCTCCGACCCGTTCTCTGAGTTCATAGCCTGTCACTGACGGCTTTGGACTTCCTACCATGCTCGACCTCACCTGCTGTTGTACGCACTCGTTTACCAGATTGTAGGAGCAGAAGCGGAATCGATGCTCGCATGGGCTGCGGATTCACCCCTGATTCACCCCCCGCCAGGGAGAATATATTCCCCCCATCTGCCTCTTAGAGTTGGCATTATCGAACAAAGAAGCGAAAGACGAGACCCATGAACATGTCCAGAAACCGTGTCCCTTTGCTGGCAACTATCGCCATTCTTGTCTGGCTCATTGCCACCGCGACCACAATTCGCGCGGCTGGGATGATCGATACATGTCTGACCGATCCTGGTCAGGCGTACGTGCATTTTCAAAACGGACTGATCTCTCACTGGGAAAAAGCCCGCCATGATCCCGACATCCGATATGGCCAGGTCCTCGATCAGTATTTCGAGGCGGCACAGTGGGAGCGGAGCAGGTGGGACATCGCCCGTCATGATCCCGACGTCCGCTATGGCCCGCGCCAATGTCCTCAACAGTGATGTTTGCCGCCAAGGAGCCAACCCATGAACAGTACGGAAAACTGGGTTATGGCCTGCTGCGCCGCCAGGAGAGAATGCGCGAAGTCGAAGTGCGGAATCTTGCCCACCTGGCCAGCGAGTCGCCCAGCCCCGATCAGCCTCATCGCCTTGTGCGCCTGCTGCGCGCGATGATCCTCGCCATAAGGGCGCGCCGCTGGGCTGAGCGTCCCTACGAAGGGCATGTGGCGGAGGTGGCTAGGCGGTCGTTGAGGTAGGCGCGCAGAGGTTGATTCAAAGCTGATTCCGGCATGGCGTCGAGGGCGGCGCGGTAAAAGCGCCGGGCCGCCCCGGCATCGCCCAGTGCCGCGTGAGCATCACCCCGCCAGATGTCCCACGTCCATATGTTGGGAAGTGACTCCAGTAGGCGCAGCGCCTCCGCCGCCTGCCCCGAGTCCAGGAGGATGCGCAGCAGCGTCTCGGCGTCGCGGGGGTCGCCTTCCGCCTCCCACAGTGCGGTCAGCATCGCGCACGCGGCCGGTCGATCGCCCATCTGGTGGTGCAGCCGGGCCGCCAGCCGTCGATCGTCGGCCAGGGGCGCCGCGATCTGCGCCAGATCGCGCAGGGCGTCGGCGTCCCGCCCCGGCAGGCGGGCCAGCAGAGCCGCCCGCAGTCGCAGCCCCTCCGCGTCCTGCGGCGCGGCGGCCAGATGCTGACCGAGCAGATCCAGCGCCTCCTCGACCTGCCCCGCGTCCAGGACGGCCTGCGCCACTTCCAGCAGCGAATAGGTCATCGGAGCGTGTCGGAACCGCTGTCGTCCGCTTCGGGGGCAGCCGCCTTGAGGGGCAGCCAGAAGGTGAAGCAGCTTCCGCCGCCGGGCGCCGCATCCACCCGAATGCTTCCACCGTGCAGGCGCACGATCTCGCGGGTGATGCTGAGGCCGAGTCCGGATCCGTCGTTGTTGTTGACGATGCGGTAGAACGGCTGGAAGATGGCCTCGCGCTGATCTTCCGGAATGCCGGTGCCGGTGTCGATCACGTCGAAGCGGATGCCGGGCAGAACGTTGCCTGCGCTGTCCACCGCGGCGCATCCCTCGACATGTACGGTGATCGATCCGCCTTCCGGGGTGTAGGCGCTGGCGTTGGCGATCAGGTTGTTGAGCACCTGCGTCACGCGATCGGCATCAGCGATAAGGCGCAGCGGTTCGCCGGGCATCTCCACCCGTAGCGTCTGTTTGCGCTCTTCGATGACCGGCTGATGTTCCTCGGTCACAAACGAGACGGTCTCCTGCACGGAGATGTCGGATAGCTCAAGCTGCACGGCGTGCCGTTCCAGCCGTGAGATATCCAGCAGACTTTCGACCAGCCGCCACATGTGCCCGGTCGCTTTTTCCAGCACCGGCAGATGAGACTCCAGACGATCCGGCTGGCGGCGCAGCAGATACAGCCGCGTCTTCATGTTGGCCAGCGGCGTGCGCAGCTCGTGCGAGGCCTGCGCCACGAAGCGCGACCGCTGTCGTTCCAGGGCCTTCTCCTGGCTGACATCGCGCACGACGGTGACGGCCCCGAGCAGTTCGCCCGTCGAGCTGTCGACGCGCGTCGTCGTCATGGTGGCCTCAAAGCCGACGCCGTCATCTCGGTTCAGTAGCCCCTGTAGCGAGGCGAAGCTCTGCTGTTCCAGCGCCTGATGGATGCTCCATTGAAGCGCCGGACCCTCCAGGTCCTCAACATTCAGCGCATCGAGCAGAGCCACCAGTCGGGACAGATCTTCCGCCGGCTCGACGCCGAGCAGGCGGGCCATTGCCCGGTTGATGTAGCGCGGCTGGAGGCGGCCCTCCGGGTCGACATCGCTGTAGAATACGCCGTCGGTCATGGAGTCAAGAATGGCGCGGAGCTGGCGCCGTTCGTAATCCAGTTCGGCCGTGCGGTCGGCCACGCGCTGTTCCAGAAGCAGCGCCTGCCGCCGGACGCGCTCGAACAGGCGGGCATTGCGAATCGCCACCCCGGCCTGATCGGCAAATGCCTGAAGTGCGCTTTCGTCGTATCCGAGGAACTTGGCACGGGTGGCAAAATCGAGGTTCAAGAAGCCGATCACCTGGTTGCCCATGCGAATCGGCACGCCCAGATAGCTTGTGAGCCAGTCCTCGGTGGTATGCAGCTTGCTCCACCTGGAGTCAGTGCTGATTTCCGGGATGAACAGCATGCGGTCGTTTTCCACCATCCAGCGCAGAGTGGGCGTGGCGTTGACGTTCAGCTTGACCGACACGTACTCGTCGACATCGGTCACCTTCTCGTAGCCGCGCGACCGGACCACGGTGACGTAGTCGTTCTCCATCAGCATGATGTTGACGTAATCGCAGTCGATGATGTGCTGCACCTGCTCCAGAATGCGATCCAGCACGTCATGCAGGTTGAGCGAACTGTTGAGGGCGGCCGCGGTGTTGGCCAGGGCCGAGGTGACCGCGCGCTGGTCCTGTTCGGCGGCTTCGGCGCGGCGGCGTTTGGTGATGTCGACCAGGATCAGATGGGTGAGCGAAACGCCGTCGATCTCGTAGGTGCTGGCATTGATCTTGACGTCGCGCTGCTCCCCGCGCCGCGTCCGGTGCCGGAAGATGAACAGCGTCGATTCGGTGGGCGAGTCGTCTTCGGGGGACTCATCCAGCTCGATCTGATCCAGAGACAGCGACTGCATTTCTTCCCGCTTGTAGCCGTAGAAGCGGCAGGCGGGCGGGTTCGCGTCGATCACAATCCGGCTCACCGGCTCGATGAGCATCTGCATGGCGGGGTTCTGCTCGAACATCTGTCGCCAGACAGGGTTATTGCAGAGAGCGGCATAGGCGGATTGTATCTGCGACATATCTTTTTCGGATGAGGCCTCCATTACAAAAGAGAGTATGCCACAGAAACGTACGCCCCTTCAACAGGGGCGGACGCATCAAAATCGTCGATGGGTGCATGAGGGGGCGAGACGGAGCGTAGGGGCGCATCGCGATGCGCCCATGATGGTGGGCGGTTCACGAACGGGCGGTTCACGAACCGCCCCTACTCCCAGCGTCTCCGCGGTCAGCTCCCCTTCCCCGTTCTATATATTCGCGTGGGAGAAGGGGGCGGGGGATGAGGGGATCAAGTGACACCCCTCTCGTGACGGATCAGCCGTGGCGGACCATGAAGCGGCGCATGCGCTCCAGCGCCTTCTCGATATTCTCGGTGCTGTTGGTGTAGCTGGCGCGCACGAAGCCACTGCCGCTCTGGCCAAAGGCGCTGCCCGGCACGACGGCGACGCGCTCTTCGTGCAGCAGTTGATTGCAGAAATCCTCGTCGTTCATGCCGGTGACGCCGATGTTCGGGAAGGCGTAGAAAGCGCCGCGCGGCTCGAAGCAGCTCAGCCCCATCTCGTTGAAGCCTCCGACGATCAGGCGGCGGCGGCGATCGTATTCCTGACGCATCTGCTCGACATCCTCGGCGCCGTGCAGGAGCGCTTCGATGGCGGCGTACTGCGCCATCGTCGGCGCGGACATGATCAGGTACTGGTGCAGCTTGGCCATACCGACCATCAGTGACGCCGGGGCAGTCGCATAGCCAATGCGCCAGCCGGTCATGGCGAACGACTTGCTCATATCGCTCAAAACGATGGTTCGCTCAGCCATGCCCGGCAGCCTGGCGAACGGCACATGCTCGACGCCGTAGACCAGCCGCTCATAAATCTCGTCGGTGATCACGATCAGGTCGTGCTTTTCGGCGACGGCGGCGATCTGGAGCATATGCTCTTGCGTCAGGATGGCGCCGGTTGGGTTATTGGGATAGCTGATCAGGATGGCCTTGGTGCGCGGCGTGATCTTCGCTTCCAGCTGTGGACCCGTGACCTGGAATTCATGTTCGATGCGAGTATCGATGGTGACGGCCACGCCGCCGGCCATCTCGACCGCTGCGGTGTTGGCCACGAAGCACGGCTGCACGACCAGCACCTCATCGCCCGGATCGAGGATAGCCTTCAGCGCCAGCCAGAGCGCCTCGCTGACGCCGACCGTCACCAGAATCTCATCCTCAGGGCGATAGTGCAGCCCGTACAGGCGCTCGATGTAGGTGGCAATCGCGCGGCGCAGCTCGATCAGACCGGCATTCGCGGTGTAGCCGGTGCGCCCGTGGTGGAGCGACTCGATGCCTTTTTCGGCAATGTGGGTGGGAGTGGTGAAGTTCGGTTCGCCAATGCCCAGGGTGATCACATCTTCCATCGTCGCGGCGATGTCGAAGAAGCGGCGAATGCCGGAAGGACGCATCTGCTGGACACTCTGTGCGAGATAATTGCGCATGATCGAGCCGTTTCGTCAGTTTTAGCCGGTCCAAACGATCGCCATTATCGTCTATTCGCGGGCGTCTGTGTAGGACACGGCTCACCAAAATGGTGTGTTATTCTGCAACAGTTTGTTCGAATGGCGGTAGAATGAAATAGAACAGACGATCCGATAACGGTTTCGCCTACGGGTATTGCCATACGACGACAGCGCAGCGCCGCTCGTTGGCCGCGCGCGCGTAGGCTGCGTAATAGCTTGCGATACGGAGGATTTGATGCAGGACAATAACCTGCTGTTCTTTCTGGCGGTTGGCGGCCTGGCGCTGGTCTGCCTGGTCGCGCTGGGCTTCCTGTTCTGGGTGGTCGCACGGCTGGCCAAGGGGCCGATTTTTGCCTTCTTCGGGCTGCTGGCGCGCAACGCCGACGAAGTGACCGACGACGACGAAAGCTCGCGGGCGCCGCGCAGTCCCCGGCCAAATCTGCGCGCTCTGGCGCAGCAGCAGGATTTCGACACCGCCCTGGCCGCCCAGCAGATGCGCGAGGGGGATCTCCCCAGCGACCTGACGCCCCGTCCGGCGGCCCGGCAGTCGCCGCTGGGCACCGAACAGCACCCGCGTGTCGACCTCAATGCCACGGCCCGCAGCGCCGACGAGCGACTACCGCCTTCGCTGCGATCCGGCCGGCGGCGGTCGAACACGCGCCGCGACCGCGCCGACTCCGAAGACGAGATTTTCGGCGGCATGCTCGACCTGGACGGCGACGGGGATCCCGATCTCGGGGGGGGGGGGGGGCCCGGGGGGGGGGGCGGCGGGGGGGGGGGGGGGGGGGGGGGGGGGGGGGGGGGGGGGGGGGGCTAAGGATTGGGGGGGCCGAAAATGACGTGCAGCGTCTCCGGCTCGGCCGTCACCGCCAGCAGATCGTCGCCCGCTTCAAATTCGGTGCTGCCACCCGGAACGATGACTTCATCGCGGCGGCGCAGCAGGGTGATCAGCGACCCCGGCGGCAGCGCCAGATCGATCAGCCGCCGGCCGACCGCCGCCGATTCGGGATGGACGGCGATCTCGACAAGGTTGGCGCGCAGTGGTCCCCCGGCCAGCATGCGGGCCAGCAGCGAAGGGCGCTCCGGCGTATCGTCGTACAAACCCATGCGCCGCGCCAGGGGGACCAGCGTCGTCCCCTGAAGCAGCGTCGAAGCCAGCACCACGAAAAAGACCAGGTTGAACATCGGAACAGGGGTTGCGACGCCCGCCAGCAGCGGAAACGTGGCCAGGATAATCGGCGCTGCGCCACGCAGACCGACCCAGGAGATATAGAGGCGCTCGCGGATGCTGAACGGGCTGAGGAGCGTCGCGGCGAACACGCTCAACGGGCGGGCCACCAGAATCAGGAAAGCGGCGGTGAGAATGCCCTGGGGCGCCACCGCGATTAACTGACTGGGAAAGACCTGAAGCCCCAGAATGACGAACATGGCGATCTGCATCAGCCAGGCGATACCGTCGTGAAAGCGGTTGAGGCTGGCCTTGTGCACAAAATCCGCGCGGCCCAGCAATATGCCAACCAGATAGACGGCCACGAAACCGCTCCCCCCGACAAGGGCGGTGGCGCTGTAGGCGAGCAGGACGCCGCTGAAGGTCAACACAGGGTAGAGACCGTCGTACTGAAGACGGAGGCGGCGCAGAATCCAGATCAGCCCCTGCCCGATCACCAGTCCGCCGACCAGGCCCAGGCCCATCTGGGCGACGAACATCGGCAGCAGATCGAGAACTGAACGGCCGGGCTGAGCAATAAGCGTGAGCATTCCCAGCGTCAGGAAGACCGCCATGGGGTCGTTGCTGCCAGATTCGAATTCGAGCAGCGGCTTGAGGCGTCCCTTGAGGCGCACACTGCGCGCGCGCAGCACGCCGAAGACAGCGGCGGCATCGGTCGAGGCGATGACCGCGCCGAGCAGCAGGCCGGTTTCCAGCGTGAAGCCTAAGACGGTGTAAGCGAAGAGGCCGACAGCCACGGCCGTGACAAGCACGCCCAGTGTGGCCAGCGACAGGCCGGTCCGGAGGATGGGCAGGACCGTCGCGACGTCGGTATCAAAACCGCCCGAGAACAGGATGAAGATCAGCGCTACGATGCCGACGGCCTGGGTGATCGCGGGGTAGTCGAACGCAATTTGGCCGGGGCCATCACTGCCGGCCAGCATCCCGATCGCGAGGAAGAGAAGCAGCGCGGGCACGCCCAATCGCGAGGCCGCCTGGCTCAGCGTGATGCTCAGGAGGATGAGGGTTGCTGCAAAAATCAGGATGAGTTCCAGAGTGGGCACAGGACTCCTTTGGCTCTGAACCACATGTTTATGGTTTAATTGTCCACATGATCGAATTTGCCTGCCACACCTGGTCTTTTCCCGACCTCACACTCACCGAGGCGCTGGGCACCATCGCCCGGCTCGGTTTTCGACGCGTCGATATTGGCGGCGGGCAGGGGCTGAATCTGACCGAAGCGGCCCGCAAACCCCGCGCCGTGGCCGCCGAGGTGCTGGCCGATCTGGCGCTCTATAACCTGACGCTGAGCGATCTTTTTCTGATGCTGCCGCGCATCTCGGTGGCCGACGAAGAGCGCCGCACCAAGGAGATCGAGACCTTCAAGGCGCTGCTGCCCTTCGCTGCCGCCCTGGGCGCTCCGGGGATCACGATCTCGCCGGGGGTGGCCCACAACCTGGCAGAAGACCCGGCGGCGCTGGATCGCACGACCGACTCCCTGCGCGCGATGATCGCCGCCGCGCGTGACGCCCGTCTGGCGCTGAGTTTCGCGCCGCACGTCGACTCGATGGCGGCGACGCCCGACGCCGCGAGAACGCTCCTCGATGCCGTCGATGGGTTGTCGCTGACTCTCGACTGGGCCAGCCTGATCTATGCCGGTGCGCGCCACGAGGAGATCACCTCGCTGGTGCGGCGCAGCCGGCATATGCAGGTGCGCAGCGCCGCCAAAGGGCAGCTTCAGACGACGCTGGAGCGCAGCAAAATCGACCTGCCGCGCCTGATCGAAGGGCTGCTCCTGGCCGGCTACGAAGGCACCGTGACCATATCGCTCATTCAGTCGGCGGGGCAGCATCGGGTGGCAAAGATCAACCCGGTAAGTGAGGCGGCGGCGCTGCGCGATGCCCTGCGCGAGGCGCGCGACGCGGCGTTTGGGTAAGGAGAGCGTGTCTGCAAAGTCTCTGCACCTCACCCCCAAGCCCCCTCTCCATGCTGGAGAGGGGACTTGATTCGGCCCACACGATCGGGGATCTGTGCGACCGGTTCCCCCTCTGTGGCGAGCTTGGGGTGAGGGGTAGGTTTTCAACGGATCGATGAATAGACGGGTGGCGTAGGGACGCGATTTTTCGCGTCCATCACGTCGGACGCCAAGAATGGCGTCCCTACAACCAGGGTATCACAGTGGTCATTCACTGCGACCATAAATGACCTGTCCTCATCAAAAGGGGGTGAGGGGTTAACATGTCGGAGTCCGCAAACACGCTCCGGACGACCCGCGTTTTGACCCTCACCCCGACCTCTATGGTCGTGCCCTCTCCCGTGTCACGAAAGAGGGCGGCTGAGCGCAGCGGGTGAGGGTCCGTCAGTCACGCTACCGCGCGATCAGCTCGACCCAGTACCGTCCCGGCGTCCCTTCGGCGATCCAACCGGTGATGTTCGTCGTCAGGATGCGCACATTCCACCAGTTGTACCCGTCGCGGCACACGGCTGTCCCGTCGATCACTTCGAAGGCCACGCCATCCAGCAGTTCCAGCACCAGCGCGCCGCCGACGCCCGGCGTGGCGCGCAGCCGCCGCGGTACGCCATCGCGGTAACTGACCGCCGCGCGCGTGCCCACGCTCCAGCCCAGCGGCCGGGCGCAGACCAGCGGAATTCCGGTCGCGGCCAGGGCGCTCTCGATCCAGTATTCGCCCGGATAGCCTTCACCCACCCATCCCTCGATCAGCGTATCGCTGACTTCAAAATTGGTGCGCACGCGCCACCAGTTCAGGCCGTCGATGCAGCGCGGACCTTCCAGAACGGTCATGAACGTCCCCGGCTGCGCCACCGTGATCACCAGCGCGCCCGGATCTGCCTCCGCTCGCACTCGACTGCCCGTGACGGCGCGGATCTGCCCACCGACCGCGATCCCGTCGCGTGCCGGGAAGCAGCTCACCGCTTCAGGATCGACATACGTCTGGATCAGATAGCGACCGGGGCGACCCTCGATGACCCAGCCCGGTTCGCCCACCCCGGCCACGCGCCACCAGTTGTAGCCATTGGCGCATACCGGTCCGTCGATCAGCCGGACGAGCTTGTTTTCGTCGAAGTAGTTGAGCAGCACGCCGGATACCGACGGCGTCGCGCGGACGTTGACCCCGCCAATCACGACGACCAGCGCGCCAATGCGAAGTTGCAGCGGCTCGGTGCAGCCGGTCGCGGGCGTGACCGCGAGGATCGGCAGGGTAGCGCTCGGCAGCGGCGTAGGCGTGGCCACATCAGGAATGGGCGTGGCCGTCGCCTGCGCGAGCGGCTGCGCCAGCCCTGGCGCGACGATCAGCGCTCCGCATAGCAGCGCGATCAAAATCAGAGCAGAGTGAACGGGAGTCAGGCGCATGGGCGGTCTCCTCGTCTGGAGTACGAGAACAGCCCCTATTGTAGCGGGGATGACTGGATCGTGCCTTTTTCACGACAACGATATGGTAGTTGCAGTTCGCGAACCGCCCATCTGGAGCCGTCCGTTTGAAACCGTCCACCATCACGATGCCCCTACGCCGCGTGTTGCACTCATATGACCTCATGCTGATCATCGTGGCGATTGTCCTGCACCATCCCCAAATTGACAGCCGATCGATTTGCAGATAGCCTGAGAGTAAGCGAGCGGGGACTATTGTTCTACGGGAGGTTCGATCATGCGCTGGCGCCAAATGCTGCCCATCGTGAACAGGGGCATTCTCCTCATCATGTTGTTGCTGACGCTGGTCGGGGCCGCTTCTGTCGCCTGGGCGCAGGAAGCCGTCGACATCAACGCCGCCGGTTTCACCATTCCGGTGCTGGCTAACGGCTCCCGCGTCGACGGCACCTTCCAGGGGCCGGTCACCGCACGCCTGTACGGCTTTCAGGGCAGCGCCGGGGATGTCGTCACCGTGACCATGACCCAGGTCAGCGATCAGCTCGATCCCTTCCTGGTTCTTCTCGGCGCGGACGGTGAGTTCATCGCCAGCGACGACGATAGTGGGGCGACTCTGCTCTCCGCCGCCATCGAGGACGTCACCCTCCCGGTCGATGGCGCCTATCTGGTCCTCGCCACCAGTATCCATCACGTCATCGAACCCCGGACGGAAATCCCTGAATCCTTGACCTTCAATCTGTCCTTGAATGGCAACACCCTGCCCGCGGATGCGGATCCGGCGGTGCTGCCTTTGTTCGTCGTGCCACTTGAGCCGGGTGAGCCAGTTGCGGTGACCCTCGGACCGGAGCAGGTCGCCGCCTATTTCTCCGCGCCCGTGGGGGTGGACAGCGCCTTTGGCGTGACCGTCGAAGAATCGTCCTTCGATACCGTGCTGCACCTGTTCGACAGCACCGGCGCGCGACTGGCCGTCAACGACGACGATGCCAGCCGTGAGGGTCTGGCCTCCGGTCTCTACGATGCGGCGGTTCCGACGGCGGGCGGTGCCCTGGCGATCGTGTCCGATGTGTTTTTCTACATGGACGACCAGGATCGCACCGAGTCGGAGATGCGCCCTTTTACAGGCGGAGACATGAGCGTCCTGCTCCAGGCGGGGTAGAGGCGCATCGCGATGCGCTCTTACGGCGAGCGGTTCACGAACGCGTGGTTCGCGAACCGCCCCTGCTTTCTATGCCCTGTCGGGAAAAGCCCGATCCTAGTCGTCCTGTCAGGTTGACATGACACTGGACTTACGGTTATTCTGTCCGAGGATGTTTACCAGCTCTAAATTGACATACAGGGAGGAATTCAATGCTGCTTCGTCGTACCACGCTCTCATTGTTGGCTCTGTCACTGCTGGTGCTTGTCATGTCGGTTGGAATGGCCTCGGCGCAGGTCACGTCTTCTTCACCAGGCGGCGAACAACCGGGCGAGCAGGTGCAAGGGGATGGCGACAATTCGCGCGGCTCAATCAACTTCCTGCTGCCGGATACCCCCTTCGCGGAAGTCCTGGCCCCCGGCGAAACTGCCATTCTCTTCGCTTTCGATGGTTCGGCCGGCGATGTGGTCAGCGTGACCGCGACCCAGGACACCGACGCCCTGGATCCCTATATCGTCGTCATGGGACCGCGCGGCGAAGTGCTGGGTTATGACGATGACAGCGGCGAGAAGTTGTTTTCCTCGGCCGTGACCGACCTGACACTGTCGGCCAATGGCAGCTACCTCGTGCTGGTCTCCGACTATATTGCCCTCGACAGTGACGTCGATCCGAGCACGCTGACCGAGGAGCGTCCCTTCGAGGTGCTGGTGACGGGCAACAACGCACCGATCGGCGACCCCAACTACAGTGAAGACTCGGTCATTATTTTCCACGGCAACATCGAAGTCGGGGGCGTCACCGAAGGCTACAGTTCGGCGGAAGAACCCATCTTCTACTATTTCCTGGAGGCCAACGCCGGCGACCAGATCGACATCCTCATCGATGAGGCGGACTTCGACACACTCATGATGCTTTTTGACCGCTCGGGCCGTCGTTCGGCCATCAACGACGACGACAGCGAACGCGGCGGTCTGGAATCGGCCATTCGCGGCTTTGAAGCGTCGGAGACCGGCTCTTACCTCCTGTTTGTGACGGCCTACCGCTTCTACACCTCTGCCGACAAGGAATCGACCTACACCGGCGGCAATTTCACCCTGTCCGCCTCACAGGCTGCCGGCGGCAAATAACGTCCGGCACAACACGGCGGCGCCGGGCACACGGTCGCCTCAGACAACGATATCAGGAAACACAACGCCCCACCGTCATCGATGACGGTGGGGCGTTCGTTTGTCCATCTGGGTTGCGTTCTCAACAACCGCTTCAGCATCCGTAGGGACAAGGCCTTGTCCGCATTCGGTCGGGGCGGAGGCGTGAATTACCCGTGACCGGCGATCTCCGCCTTGTGCGCGTTGATCACGTTCTGTGCCACGTGCGCCGGAACCTGCTCGTGGCTCAGGTAGCTCACAGTATAGATGCCGCGGCCGCCCGTCATCGAGCGCAGGTCCGTCCCATAGCGCATGATCTCGGCCAGCGGCACGGTCGCGGTGACCACGCTCTTGGTGCCGACGTTGTCCATGCCCTGCACGCGCGCGCGGCGGGTGTTCAGGTCGCCCATGATGTCGCCCATCATCGACTCGGGGACGGTGATCTTGATCTCGTAGATTGGTTCCAGCAGCATCGGCTTGGCCGCCATGAAGGCTTCCTTGAAGGCCTCACGACCGGCGATCTGGAAGGCGATATCCTTCGAGTCCACCGGGTGTTCCTTACCGTCGGTGACCAGTACTTTGACGTCGATGATCGAGAAGCCAGCCAGCACGCCCTCTTCCAGAACGCTCTGGACGCCCTTCTGAATGGACGGCTCGAACGAGCGTGAGATCGCGCCGCCGAACACCGACCAGCCGAACTCATAACCGACGCCCGGGTTCGGTTCTAGCGACAGCGTCACCTCGCCGAACTGGCCGGCGCCGCCCGTCTGCTTCTTGTGACGGTACGTAGATGTGGCGTTTGAGGTGATCGTCTCGCGGTACGGCACTTTCGGCGGCAGCGTGTCGATGCCAACGCCCAGGTGCTCGGCGCGCCCCAGCATCACGGCGATATGGATGTCGCCCATGCCTTCCAGGACTGTCTGGCGCACGTCGCCATCCTGTCGCCAGCGCAGCGTCGGATCGGCATTGCACAGGCTGGTGAGGATCTGCCCCATCTTGCCGCCGTCCGCCGCCGTGCGCGGATTCAGTGCCACCTTGTAGAGCGGCTCGGGGAAGTCCGGACGCGAAATCTGGAATGGGTTTTCCTTGGTGCTGAAGGTATCGCCGGTGAAGGTATGCGTCAGCTTGGCGACGACGCCGATATCACCGCAGTGCAGCTTGGCGACGGTAATCTGCTCTTTGCCGCGCAGGATCAACAGCGAATTGAAGCGTTCTTCGACGCCGCGGGTGGCATCCCCCGCGGGCGTATACTCGGCGACGGACCCGGAAAAAATCCGGAAGAAGTTGAGCGTACCGACGAAGCGGTCATTGCTTGTCTTGAAGACATAGGCGCCCAGAGTCTTGTCATCCGACTGTGGGGCGGTATTGTATTCGCGCTCGCCATTCGGCAGGATCATCTGGAAACGCCGCTCGGTCGGGGCGTTCACATAGACGATCAGGGCTTCCATGAGCGGCACGGTGCCGACGTTCTTCGCACCGCTGGTGACGAACACCGGGACGGTCTTCAGATACGCGTCACGGGCAGCTTTGCGCATGCCCTCGCGAATTTCTTCACTGCTCAGGTCGCCGGTCGAGAAGTATTTTTCAATCAGCTTGTCGTCGGCTTCCGCCGCCGCTTCGACCAGCGTGACGTGCGCAGCGCGCGCAGCTTCTTCCATGTCGGCGGGCAGGTCACTGCGTTCCGCGCCGGAAGCCAGGTAGGCTTTCATGGTCACCAGATTGACGACGCCCTTGAAGCCGGCTTCTTCGCCAATCGGGATCATGACGGGGACGAATTTATAATCGGGGAAGCTCTGGCGCAGGCTCTCCAGCGTACGTTCGTAGCTGGCGTTCTCGCGATCGAGCTTGTTGATCGTCACGATGATCGGCTGCTGGTAGACCTCGGCATACTGCCAGGCCAGCTCAGTGCCGACTTCGACGCCCGAGACGGCATCGACCACCACGACGACCGAATCCGCCACGCGAATGGCGTTCTTCACTTCACCCTGAAAGTCAGTATAGCCAGGGGTATCCAACACGTTGATTTTGTGATCGTTGAATTCGATGGGGATCAGGCTTGTGGAGAGGGAAAGCCCGCGCTCTTTTTCGTCGTCATCCCAGTCACTCACCGTGTTCTTTTCTTCGATTCGCCCCAGGCGGGTCAATCCGCCCGAATTGAAGAGCAGTGCCTCGACCAGCGAGGTCTTGCCGCTGCTCTGGTGGCCGACCAGGGCCACGTTGCGAATCTTGTCGGAGGTATATTCTCTCATAGGGGGAAACTCCTGGTAATATTTGCCGCCGCCGGTGATCCGGAACAGCGTACCGCTGCTTTCTGCGAACGGGTTTACGGTTAGTGTCGCCACCGTCAAGAAAAAGGCCATGATGGCAGCGTACGACTTTATCCCCTAAATTTAACAAGCTTTTAGAAATGCGTCCAGCAGCTTAATGTAGTGACATATGTCCAGTGTTTTTGCATCGCTGCGCCAGCCGAGGATAGAGGTTATCCGCCTTCGGAGGTCTCCGGCGGGGTGCTGGATGTTCTTGCTTTCTCACCCTCGCGCATTTGCGCAGTGATCGCCCCGAACACGCCGGCCATGATGATTATGCTGCCGATGATCTGGCCGATCACCGGCTGCTCGCCGAACAGCAGCAGCGCCGCGATGGTGCTGAAGATCGGCTGAATCTGGATCGCCAGACTGACGAAGGTCGCGGGCATGAAGCGCAACACGTAGTTGTACGCCGTATGGCCGATCAGGTGCGGGAAGATCGTCAGCATCCCGGCCCAGAAGTAGCCCGCCAGGGGGAACCCGACCACTGGCGTCCCGGTGACTATTACCAGCCCGATCAGCACCAGCGAGCTGCTGCTATAGATCACCCACATAAATGGCAGGAGCGACATCTTCATGCGCAGCGGCCGGCTGACGGTGCGGTGAACCGCCACGGTGATCGCCGCGAACAGGGCCAGCGCCCCGCCCAGCAGCATGTTGGGCCCGCCGCCGCTGCCGCCGCCCGCCAGCGTGAGCACGACATTGCCGACCAGGGTTGTGGCCACGCCCAGGATGACCCAGCGCGTCAGCCGCACCTTGAAGAACAGCGTCTCGATCAATCCCGTCCAGATCGGCGAGGAGGTTACCAGCACCGTCGCGATCAGCACGCTGGCATATTCCAGCGACGAGATCCAGGCGATGAAATGCACCGCCAGCAGTGCCCCGGCCAGCATGGCCCAGCGCAGATCGCTCCGCCGCGCCGGCGTCAGCAGGTCGGCGACTTCATGGCGGTAGTTTCTGAAGACAAAAGGGGTGAGGAGGATGGTCGAAAGCGTCAGGCGAAAGGCCGCGATCAGGAGCGAAGGCATGCCCTCCGCCTGGGCATAGCGCGTGAAAATCGCCGCCGATGCTCCGGCCAGCGTGCCGGCGGCCAGCCCGAACAGAACTCGGTTGGAAAGGTGCAAAACGGGTGTGGCTGGGACGGCTGTTGAGCGTTGACTCATCGTGAGACTATAGTACTAAGGCCTCGCAAACCGATCAAGTGAGGGGAAATTCACGAATTTTTCATGCCCTTTGTATGGCGATCTGGACAAATTGCGGGCAACCTTAATTGACGGTCCAGTGGACCCGTGCTACGATACATTCATCTTTGAGGAAAGGAGGAACAAACATCATGCTGTATATGCCTCGCGAAGAAGGTCAAGGTCTGGTTGAGTACGCGCTCATCCTCGTCCTGGTCGCTGTCGTCGTGATCGTCATCCTGGCCCTGCTGGGACCGGCCATCGGCAACATCTTCTCCAACATCGTCAACACCCTCTAGTCCTTATAGTTGTCCGACCTTTTTGACACGCTCCGCATTGTTGCGGAGCGTGTCGTTTGTATACCTGTCGTTCACCCTTGATGCCGCATTCGACGGTTCCAGCGTATACTACATATGCTTATCGGGCCCGCTGGCGGCACACCGAAAACCCCGCGCGAGGACACCATGGACAATCATCTCATCACCGGGATCAATCTCAAGGTCGCGCTGATGGATACGGATTACTACGCCATGCAGGCGATCAACGGCTATCTGGCCTGGGATCGTCGCACGCGGGTGATCCTGCTGTCAGAATCGTGGAGGCACCTCTGGGAGCATGTCGATTCGCTGCCCGAGGCGGAACTGCCGGACATTGTCATCCTGGATGCCGAAGCCTTCGACCACATCGGCGGGCTGCGCGATGCCATCCACCGCCTTCGCGACCGCATCCCTAACGTCAAAGTGGTCTGCCTGGCGCGCTATGCCGACCTGAAGCGTGTCGAGGCCGCCGTCGATTCGGGAGCCCGCGCTTACCTGCTGAAATCCGAAGTCACACTGCACATCGCCTGGGCCATCGTCTACGGCCTGGAACGCGATCTGCTGGTCACCAGCAGCATCCACCGTCTCGGCAACCGCTCGATGAACCGGCGCCTGCATGAAGCGGCCATCCTGCCGCAGCGCCGCGAGTATCGCGAACTCACCGAGCGCATTCGCCAGGCCATTGAACTCTGCGTCGTCAAAGGCATGCCCGCGCAGCTCGCCGCCGACGAGATGGGCATCAGCCTGCACACCATTCGCAGCTACATCAAAGAGGGCTACCGCATCCTCGAGTCCGCCGACGAGACCATCTATCCCGTCGAAATGTCCCCGCAGGAAAAAGCGTTCATGCGCATCACGCGCATCGAGGATGAGGGATGAAAAGCGAGGACTGAGTTGAAAGTACTGGGGACTGAGCAAAACCCTCGTTACCAGAGCGTGTTCACTCAGCACTCAGCACTTGTCACTCATCCCTTCTTCTACGGCATCCACATCGATACGAACCGCGCGCCGTCCACGAACTCGCCGTTGACCGCCAGCTCCCAGTGAAAGTGCGGGCCGCTCACCCGCCCGCTCGATCCCACGGTGCCGATCACCTGGCCCTTGGCGACTTCCTGACCCCGCGTGACGTGCGAGGTGGAAAGGTGCGAGTAACCGGTGAGAATGCCGTACCCATGGTCGATGATCACGTGAAATCCCCGGATGGGCAGCGCCCCGGCGAAGATCACCCGACCGCCGGCGGAGGCCATCACCGGCGCGCCGAAGGTGATCTGAAGATCCCAGCCGGTATGCCGGGTGTTGTAGGCCTCGTTGAAGGTCCGGAAGGCGCCAAAGGGGGAGGTCAGCGCGGTGTTGACCGGCAGGCTGAAGCCGGTGGCATCCCAGTACTTTTGCAGCGTGAACGTTGAAAACACACTCGCCAACTGCGCCAGCTCATTGCGCTCGGTGGCAGCGTCGAGCAGGTAAGCGGTGTCTGGCGGCAGCGTGACCACCTGGCGGATGAACTCACCCAGGACAATCTGGACACTGGTCGTCAGGGTTTCGCGCCTGCCGTCGGAGAAGGTGACGTAGATCTCCAGCGGATTTTCCCGCAGGGTGGGCTGCTCCATGCCTGGCGCCAGCAGACCGTAAAGGCTGGCATCGGCCGCCGGATCGTCAGTTGGAAAGAAGTCGATGAACTTGCCCAGGAAGCGGGCGCGCGCATTGGCGATAGCCAGATCGCCCTGGTTCTCCATGACGGAGACACGCACCAACCCGGCGCGCCCCTGATTCAGCGCGCGGAAGTACAGTTCCAGCCGGGTGCGCTCGCCATTGACGCTGGCCTCCGGCGGGATGCGGGTGGCGCGCGTCGGCAGCGGCACGGTGGCTTCGGTTGCCGAAGGAGAGGCTTCAGGTGTTTCGGCAGGAGGGGGGATCCGTAGCCGCGTCTTGCGCAATCGTGGGAGATGCGAGCAGCAGGCCAATCAGGAGGCTGAAGACGCACAGAAGGGCACGCGGAAAGGCAGCGGGCTTCGACGCAGGGCGCATAGACAGTTCCTACTAGATGGACAGATCGCTGTGCGATTATACAACCTGTCGCCAGAGTGTCTTGCCCCGCTTTTTGGTGAGGGGAATGTCTATGCTGCCCGTTAACTCGCCGCCTGGCGGACCGCCACACTGACGGCGCTGGCCGGCATCTCGATCCAGAAGATCGAGCCACCCTCAGCGGGCGAATGCACGCCGACATCGCCGCGCTGGAGGTTGACCAGCACCTTGGTGATCCACAGTCCCAGGCCGGTGCTGCTCTCGCCGTCGGTGGGTCGGGCGCTGAGTTTGCCAAACTGGGTGAACAGGCGTTCCCGCTCCTCTTCCGGAACCCCAGGCCCCTGGTCGGCCACGCAGATGCGCAGACTGTCGCCCAGATCGTCGGTCCAGATCGTCACTTCGCTGCCATGCGGGCTGTATTTGATGGCATTACTGATCAGGTTGCCGAGCGCCTGACCCAGGCGGCCGGAATCGCCGAGCACCATCCCGGTCGGATTGACCACGTTCAGCGTGATTTCCTTCTTGAGGGCGTACATGCTGTACTGCCGGACTTGTTCCGTGATCGCCTGCCCCAGATCGACTGGCGCCAGGCTGAGGTTGACCTCGCCGTTTTGCAGCGCCGCCGAATCCAGAAATTCGGCGATCACATTCTGCATAGTGTTGATGTTCAGATCGGCATTATCCAGCAGTTCCTGGGTTTGGGCGTCCTGTGCCTGATGGCGCAGGAGATAAATGGCCAGGCGCAGATTGCCCAGCGGTCCTTTGAGATCGTGCGACGCGATGCGGAAGAAATGGTCTTTGACTTCGTGCAGGCGGCGCAGTTCCTCGATCGTGCGCTTGCGCTCGTCCTGAAGCTGCTTGATCGAGATCTGTGTGCGGGCGCGGGCCAGCATCTCCGCCATTTTGAACGGCTTGACGATGTAATCGTTGGCGCCGATATTCAACCCCTGGACGATATCGCGCTCTTCGGTGCGCGCTGAAACCAGGATTACCGGCAGATCGACGGTATCCGGATTGTTGCGCAGGGTGTCCAGCACCTGTAACCCGGACATGCCCGGCATCATGATGTCGAGCAGTACCAGATCGACATGCTGGTTGGCGATTATTTGGAGGGCATCCTGGCCGCGTGAGGCGCTCACTGTCCGGTAGTATCTGCCAAACAGATCCTCCAGAATAGTGACGTTCATGGGTTCGTCGTCGACGATCAGGACCGTAATTTCGTTAGTGGCCACACGCTTCCCTCGAACAAATCCAGACAAAGGTTTGCCCGCGTAAATATGCCTATATTTTGTGCTCCAACAGGCAGATTCCGCAAGGTTTTCGACGCGAGAAGTTCTGAATTTCTCCCGAATTATGGGTTCATATTTCCTAACCTTGAACCCCGCGCGCCTCAGACTGAGGCGATGCGTCCCTTCCACCGAGGGCCGCCGCGCAGATGCCACCACACCGCCTGAACGGAAATCACCGTCATCAACAGGGCGGAGATCGGCAGTAGCAGCGCGTCAACCAGCCTCTGCCGGGTTACCGCGGCCGTCAGCATGCGGATGACGATCCCCAGCGCGATCAGCAGGGCTGCCTCCGGGATGCCGCGCAGCAGTGCCCACCACGGAAACAGCAGGATCAGCCAGTGGAACAGGACGCCGAGCAGAAACGGCGCCAGGCCGCCATAGCCGGCGATGATGTTCTTGGCGAATCCGTCGCGCACTTCTGACCAGGTGGAGTACATTCGACATGAGATCATGCCACCACCATCCACCATGCGCAAGCGGAAGCCCTTCGCCTTGATCAATCGGGCGAACCGGATGTCCTCGACAATCGACGTCTTTACCGCCATGTGCCCGCCCACCCGATCATAGGCGCGGCGCCGGAAGGCCAGACACTGGCCGTTGGCGGCGGCGAAGGCCGGGGTCCGCAGGTAGTGTACCAGCGGCAGGGGCAGATAGCCGAAAATGACGAAAGCCATCAGCGGCACCACCAGGCGCTCGCCCAGGGTGCCGGTGATCTGCGTGGGCCACACGGTGAGCAGATCGGCATTCTGGCGCACCATCATGGCAGCCAGCGCTCGCAGCGCGCCCGGCGCCCACAGCACGTCGGCGTCGGAGAAGACCAGAATGCGGCCGCGCGCCTGCATGGAGAGTTGATGGCAGGCCCAGTTTTTGCCCAACCACCCGGCCGGCAGCGGCTGACCGCGCAGCACGCGCAGTCGCACGTCGCCGCGGGCTGCGTACAGCGCGGCGTCCGTCGTGCCGTCGGTCGATCCGTCGTCCAGGAGGATCACCTCGAACGCCGGATGATCCTGCGCCAGCAGCGCCTCGACCGTGGCGCCGATGCGGTGGGCTTCGTTGCGCGCCGGGATGCACACGCTGATGAACGTCGGGTCAACCTGCATGGTGGCCGTCGGATCGATCAGCGGCGCGCCGTCGGTCACCGGGCGCAGACGGGGAAAGACGATGGCGTTGATCAGCGCAATCAGCGAAATGATACACAGCAGTGCAGCAGTGACGAGAAGCAGCGCTTCGATCATCAGAACAGTCCTCAGACCTCCCCGGTTGTGGTTCGCTCGGCGTCCGCTCTCGATGAGGTGGGGAGGGAGATGGTGAGAGGAGACAGCGACTATCGTAACACAAACCGCAATAGCGCTGGCGCAGAGCTGGCTGAGTTCCTCGCCGACGTCGCCCGGCCCGCGATGTTAGGAAGGTGTAAGGTCGTTCGTCATAACGTGATGATCGAAGCAGAGGTGCTGTTCAGCGCAACTTGGGGGTTATCTGCGAGGCAGAATATGATTCACGTCAAAAGAGTGTCTGTGCTTTTTGTTCTCTTGGCGCTGCTCATTGCCTTCGGCGCGGTCAGCGGAGTCAGCGCACAGGGCGGCGGTAATTCGGACGCCGCGCACCAGTGCCAGCAGGGTGGATGGCAGACTCTCGTACGGTCGGACGGAAGCGGCTTTCGCAATCAGGGCGACTGCGTCAGCTACGCCGCCCAGGGAGGTGTTCTCGTCCTGCCGGTTCAGCCTTACAGCGAGGGCGTGACGATTGCCTACGACCCCGTGAACACGGTGGGCTTCGGCACATTCCGTCTGACGGCGACGCGACATGTGACCGGCAGCCAGGCCTGGAGTGAACTCGACATTTACAATTACGCCGAAACGATTTGCAGCCGTTCGACGATTGACGCCGTCATACCACTTGCCGATCCGAATGCGCTGCAAGTGAGCCCGGATCTCAGCTCAGCCGGCCTGCATACGACCGTCACGGTCTCCCGACGCCTGGAAGACGTGTGTGCCAATACAGTGACTACGGAACCACTGATGGTCGAGATCCACACCGACTTCACCGCGCTCAGCCCGGCGACCTTCACCGGTTCAACTTATGTGCGGAATGCCCAGGTCCTGGGCACTGCCCTGAGCTACCCGTTCACCTGTCACTGGGATACCGGCGTTGGCTGCGGCGGAAGTGTCCCCACGGCCACCATCTTCTCGACCCGCAGTCCGGGGTAGACACACCGGTTGTGGGGACGCCATTTTGGGCGTTCGACGCAACTGAATAGCAATCAATCTGTTGAAAATGCCCCCCTGACAGGAGGGTGTCAGGGGGCATTCTGCCGAAGGTAAAGGTCTACCCCACCATCGCCGCCAACCGCACGTTCTCCGCGACCACCTCCCCGCTCGGGTCACGGTCGATCACGCGGTACAGGGTCACCGGCACCAGCGACAGACCGCCATCCGGCGCCGCGGCCGGATCGAGCGATCCCTCGGCCACGGCCTGTGCCCACGCCTCCAGGTTCGGCACCACGCTCACGTAGACGCCCTGACGGGTCGGCAGGATGCGCCCGATGCTGTGACCGGGCGTGCTGAAGATCTCCAGAGTCTCGCCAGACGCCGGGTCCAACCGGTGCAGGCTGGCCTGCCACACCTGGACCGGCGCGCCTTCACCCAGGAAGGCGTCGAGCCGCTCGCGGCCTTCACCTTCGAACGACAGGCCGCTGTCAAAGGCGCGCACCGTGTACAGGATCGACCCGCCATCGGCGCTCCAGGCCACCTGATCGGGCACGACGTCGAGCGGAATGTCACGCCGATCGCCCGTCGCCACATCGACCACGGTGATCGCCATCGGCCATGGCGCGCCCGGCTGAATGCTGATGCCCGCCAGCTGCGTCCCATCCGGCGAAACGGCGGCGTGGCTCAGGCCGGGGATGTCGGTCGTTTCCTCCGTCTCCAGGTCGACCAGGGCAATCTGCGTGCCCGTGCAGTCGCGGCTGTAGACCAGCCCCGAAGGTGTCAGCGCCAGCGTCAACGCGAAGCCGCCCAGGCCGCCGGTTTCCGCGGAATACAACTGATCCGTCGGCAGTGGCGAACCCCCGCCGCATCCGACGCCGCTGGGCACCGTCACGATCGTCGGCTCTCCGGGCGGCAGCGGCAGCAGGTGGATGTCGATCTGCGCGTCCTGCCCTTCCTGCGGCGCCGGGTTGGTCACGGCGAAGATCAACCGCGAACTGTCCGCGCTGAAGGTGACCGGGTAGCCCGCCGCCAAGCCGCTGGCCCGCGGCAGCAGATCGCCGGTTTGGCGGTCGTACAGGAACAGCACGTAGCGGTTGTCGGCGGTGTAGCCGGCCATCGCAATCCAGCGGCCGTCCGGGCTGGCCACGACCTGGGTATAGGTCTGCGGCATCTCCTCTCCGCCGGCTTCTGAGATGTTGATCGGCTGGCCCTCAACTCCGTACAGCCAGACCTGCCCATCCTGCACGGCGGCGAAAACGTCACCCTCCTGTGCGGCGGCGGGGAATGCCAAAACCGTCAGCAGGGTGACGGCAGCGATGAACGCGATCAGTGCAGTGCGTCTCGAAAACATGATCGGCTCCTGTCGTTTCAATTTCCATTACAACACCTACAGCTAGAGAGTACGCGGGAATTGCTCTGAAGGCGATCGATGATATTCAGACGATTTTCAGGCGTTTGGCCAACCAGGGGCGCGGCTGAGGGAAGCGGCGCAGGTCGTCGCGGTACTTCCACAGCAGCAGCAGGCCATTGACCGCCATGACCGCGATCAAAACCGGGTCGGGGTGGGCGATCAGCAGGTAGGCCAACAGGCAGAGGAACATCATCAGCACTGCCCAGCCGGAAACGGCGATCAGGCTGAACCACACGCCCAGCAGGATTCCGCCAAAGGTCGGGATCTCCCACAGCGTCAGCGCCATCCACACCCCCGCGCTCACCGCTACGGCCTTGCCGCCCCTGAAGCGCAGAAAGGGCGAAAAGGCGTGGCCGAAGATCGGCGCCAGCGCCACGATCACCAGTGGGCCGCCGCTCAGACCGACGACGTATTTGGCGATGGCGACCGGGATCGACCCCTTCAGGATGTCCAGCAGCAGCGCCAGCCCGCCGAGCTTCCAACCGCCGGCCTTCAACACGTTGGTCGCGCCCGGGTTGCCGTCGCCGACATCCCGCACGTCGCGCCGCAGCGCCAGCAGGCCGATCCAGTAGGCCAGCATCAGCGACCCGGCGGCGAAGCCGATGACCGTCCAGATCAGGGTTTGCAGGGTCGTGTCGTTCATGCGGCCGATCCCTCTCTGCGCTGACGCACCGCGATTCGGATCGCGGCCAGCAGGACCGCCCCCATGACCAGCCCGCCGGCGATCCCCGGCCCCGGCTGGCCCCAGAACAGGATTAGGCCGAAGGTCTCCAGAAACCAGGTGATGCCGTAGATCAGCAGCAGGGGCACGATCGGCAGTCGGCGCAGCGGCGCGAGGAAGCTGGCCGCCGTCGTCAGCAGGATCGACGCCAGCAGCCAGCCGGCGTAGTTCGACCAGGGGATGCCGAAATAATGAAACGCGCCGGGGTTATCCCAGACCCACAGGTTCCAGCCGACCATCTGCGGATCGAGGAACAGATCCCAGGCGGTAAAGGCCAGCGCGCTGAATCCGATGAAGGCGATGCGCCCTCTCGTGCCGGAAAGCCGACCGGTCAGCAGGTGGGCCACCGCCCAGGCCGGCGGCAGCATCATCAGCCAGGCCAGCGGGATCAGCGCCGGCACCCCGCCGATCTGCGGCTGGAGCAGGTCGGTGTAGGCGTAGTGTCCGAAGGGGAAGCCGGTCGTGTGGCCAACGTATTCCACCGTCCATGCGCCGACCACCATCAGTGCGAAGACCGCCAGCACCCGCCGCCCCCCCCAGATGCGCCACAGCGCCGCCATCGAAGCCGCCGCCTGGGCGATCACCCCGGCGCTGATGTCGAGCGGGAAGACCGCCTCGCCCACCGTCCAGCGCAGGATCGGCACGGCGATCATGATCAGTGACCAGACGCCGATCAGGATGACGGCCGGGGCGTCGTTCGGGTCGAGCCGCGCGCCGCTCAGCCGGGTTTTCAGAGTGTCGGATGTGGTGCGAAGGGCCATGCTAGCGTATTGCTCCAATCAGTTTGTCGAGGTCGCCCGCCACTTCCAGCCCGGCGCATTCGCCCCGGCCCTCGAAGATCACCCGTCCCTGACCGGCCGGCGTGCGATCCGTCAGGCGCAGGCTGATGCCGGCCTTCAGCGTCTCCGGGACGCGCGTGCTCATGTCGGCGCGGTTGGGGCCGGGCAGGATCGAGGCCTCGGCGCGGTCGGCGAACACTTCCAGCCGCATCGTCCTGTCTTGCAGCACCCATTCCACGTGGTGTTCGCCAACATCCAGCTTTTCCGTCCGCGCGCCGGTGTAGGTGGCAAACTTGTAGAGCCGCTGTTCATGCCACAGCCCGGCCAGAAAGCCGGGAAACCAGCGGCCCAGAAACGGCACGATGGCAATCGAGGCGGTGAACGAGACTTCCGGCTGCTCAAAATGGTTGGTCTGCATCCACACCCAGCCGCCGGGGAACGACTTGCCCCAGTCCTTCTCGATATAGCCGCGCCCGCCGCTGAAGTCGTGGGCGACTCCGTCGACGGTCAGCCCTCCCGTCACCTCGTGGTCGAAGCCGAGAATGCCGTGGTAGCACTCCATGAAGGGCATCCAGCCGAACCAGCCCATCACCCCCGGTTCGCGCGGCGTGACCGTCCAGGGGATGGCCTTCCCAAAGCCTACCTCGCCCCGGACGGTGCGCAGATCGTCGTCGATGTCCAGCGTGATCCCGTCGAGTCGGAAGTGGTTGCGGCCGATGCGCAGATCGAAGCGCCCCTTCGCTGCCTCAAACTCCGCCACCGGGTAGCGGTGATAGCTGACCGCGCCGGAAACTCCATCGAAGACCTGCACGAAGGCGTGATGCCTTTCCGGGTCGTCGCTCAGGAAGATGCCGGGGATGACGGCGAAGCGGCTGGTTCGATCGGGCGAGACCATCTTGAAGTACCAGCCCTCGAAGAAGGGCGGGCGCTGGCTGTGGCCATGATAGCGTTCGGGGTGCAGCACCAGATCGATAGTGTCGTGGATCATATCGAGATCGCCTCCGAGAGGGCTTCGCGGTAGGGCGCGACCCACGATTCCTGCAGGGGAAGCAGGCCGCTCTCGCCGTGCAGCAGGACCCAGTGCAGTTCCAGTGCCCGGCCATGGGAGGCCACGTCATGCACGATCCAGCGCTCAGCGGTCGGCTCGGTCGGTGTCAGATGATAGAAATGGCGCAGCGCCCGGTCGGTCAGAATGGCCGATGGCAGCCAGCCCTCGCGCTCCCAGTTGATGGAGATTCGCTTCGTCTCCGGGTCGTATTCCCAGGCCCGGTACCGGGCGCGCGTCCAGTCGCCCTGCGCTTCTCGCACGTAGACGGTCATGCCGCGGTGCAGCAGCAGATCGCCGGGAGAATCGTCGGCGGGCGACTCTTGCAGCCGGTGATTCTCCAACAGTACGCGGGCGTCCGGCGCCAGCGGCTGCCAGGTGGCAGCCAGCTTGCGCACGATGCGCACCGCAGTCAGGCCGGTCTCTTCGGCCACCTCGCGCAGCAGCGCCACCTCGATCGCCTCGCCATCCTCGACCGTGCCGGCCGGGAGCTGAGTCATCCGGTCGTCCGGGCGGTAGAACAACAGAAGCTGGCGACCCTGCGGCGTGTCGCGCGTGATCAGCGCCGTCACCTTCTGAATCGGCTCCAGGTCAGACATGGTTCGCCCCCTGCGCCTGGGGCAGGGTTGCAGCGAACTCCAGGACCGTCGCGCGAACGGTCGCCCACCCGGCGCTGCGCGGATCGGGCAGGTCGTGCGCGCCGGGCAGTTCGCGATAGGTCGCGCCCAGCCGGGCCGCCAGCGCCCGCGTCTTGATCGGCTTGACCAGTTCGTCGCCGTCGCCCTGCAGGACCAATGCCGGGATCTTTCGTTCAGCCAGCGCCGCCGCCGCTTTGTGGCCCGCCAGCCCCGCGCGGCGGATCTGCGCGAAGATGCCGGTGGGGATGGCGAACTCGCGAATCGCCTGCTGCACCTGCGGGTCGTCCAGATCGGCGTCGGGCATGAATTTGAGGATGCCCTCGCGCGTCTCGCGGTCGTCGAAGTTCATGCGCACCAGCCCGAACGGCTTGATCTGGCGAAAGACGCGGCTCAGGACCGGAAGCAGCTTCCACAGCGGCGACTCCAGCTCCCAGAACGGGTTGAGCAGCACCAGGCCGTCGGCCGAACACGCCGCCGCCGCGCTGATGGCCAGCGCCCCGCCCATCGAGTTGCCGATCAGCAGCAGCCGGTTGTGCGAACGGCGCAGCTCGCCCGCTGCCTTGATCACGGCGCCCTGCCAGTCCTCGAAGCGCCGCCGATCGATGCTGCCGATATCTGAGCCAAAGCCGGGCAGCAGCAGGCCGCGCGCCGTCCATCCGGCGGCGTGCAGCGCCTCGCCCAGCGGCCGCATTTCGGCCGGCGTGCCGGGGAAGCCGTGAACAAGCAGCGCCGCAGCGCCGTTCCCCGCGCGCAGGAGGAACGGCTGGTGCTCGGCGCCGGCGAACGCATTCTCAAACAGCATCCTACTGTCCTCGCGGTGCGGAAGAGGACGCCGACGCCGTCGCCTTCTTCATGGGTTGCACCGCCTGCGCGTGAAAGACATCGAAGACGAACAGGAACAGCCCCTGAAGGATAATGCCGACCCCCATCCCGCGCCGTGAAGGCGATGACGCACGACGGCGCGCCAACCAGCCGCCGCCGATCATGTACAGCACATCCAGCCCGGCGTTGATCCACAGCAGCCGGCGAAGATTGCGCGTCTCCTTGTTCAGAACCGCCGGCGCGCGCGGATCGTTGAGCTGCTGGCGGCGGTGATCGGACGTGAGGAAGCCGAAGACGGCGATTCCCAGGTTGACGGCCGCCCAACCGACGAACTGCCCGCCGACGCCGCGCCAGAAACCGCGCCGCAGCAGCATGATCAGGCCGAGCGCCGTGCTGATCCCCGCCCACTTCGCCAGCCGGCGCGAGACCGCGCGCTGGAATTCCCAGATATCGAACATGCCATCTCCATTGGATACACGGGACACACGGGACACACGCGGGACCCTTCACCGTGAATTTTCGCGCAAAGCCGGTCGGAAATGGCAAAAGAGTCACCGGACTCTCATGCGGATGCTATAATCAACGGTCTGGAAACACTTCCCGAACGAGGACGAACGATCTTGGACTTCCTACCGCCCCTGCCCAATCTGCTGGCCTTCATTGGCGCCGCCTTCGTGCTGGTGGTGACGCCCGGTCCGGTCGTGCTGTACATCGTCGCACGCAGTGTCGATCAGGGACGGAGCGCCGGGCTGGCCTCGGTGCTGGGCGCGGAACTGGGCAATGCCATGCACGTTCTGGCGGCGGCCTTTGGCCTGTCGGCCATCCTGGTCTCGTCGGCGCTGGCCTTGGACGTGGTCAACTAGCGGGGCGCGGCCTACCTGACGTATCTGGGGATCAAGGCGCTGCGCACCCCTGTCAAGACGATCGATGACCCGATCTTCGAGAAGAAGTCGCTGCGCAGCATCTTCGTCCAGGGTTACGTCGTCGCCGTGCTCAACCCCAAGACGGCGCTGTTCTTCCTCGCCTTCCTCCCGCAGTTCATCGAGCCAACCAGCTCCAGCGCCACCCTGCAAATTCTGGCGCTCGGCGTGATCATGCTGCTGCTGGCCACCTTCAGCGACAGCCTGTACGCGCTGGCGGCCGGTACGCTCGGCGGTTGGATGCGCCGCAGCCGCGCCTTCCTGAAGATTCAGCGGGCGCTGACCGGCGTGACCTACATCGCCCTGGGAGTATCGGCGGCGCTGGCCAGCCGCAGCCGGTAGTGCGATGGGTCTGGCGCCAAAGTATTCCCACCCGGAGCCGGTCCCCCGGCCGATGGCCCGCTTTCAGGGCTAGCAGCAGCGCTGCCGCCGACTGCCCCACCGCCGCTCCCGGTCACGACGCGGGCCGCGAAGCTGGCGCGCACCGTGCTCGTGCTGGTGCTGCTGGTGGCCGTCGCCGGGCGGGTTGCGGCGTTGGCGCTCTTCACGGATGTCTTCGCCTTCGACCAGACCGGGACGATCCACGGCAGTGAAGCCTACGACACCTACGCCCGCAATCTGCTGACGACGAACATCTACGGCATCACCCCTGGCGTGCCGGACGCGCTCATCCCGCCGCTCTACAGCTACGCCCTGTCGGTGATCTACGCCGCCTTCGGGCGCGGCTACTGGCAGGTGGGTGGCTTTCACATCGTCCTCGACCTGATCTCGATGGTTATGCTCTACGCCATCGTCGTGCGCGTCGTCCGCACGTCGGTGCGCACCAACGCCGCGGCCGAATGGGTCGCCACGCTGTCGGTGGCCTTCTACGCCTTCTACCCCTACCTGATCTTCCAGAACCTGACGCTGATCGACACGCCGTTCTTCATGACGCTGATGCACGCCTTCGTCCTGGCGGTCGTGCTGCTGCGCGAGGAGCCCCGCCTCGATTCGCCCACCGTGCTGCTGGCCATCCTGGCCGGGTTCGCGCTCGGGCTGGCCACGCTGTCCCGCCCGATCCTGCCGGTGCTGGCCGTGTTCGTCGCGCTCTGGTTTCTGTTTCGCCTGTCGCTCTGGCAGACGATCCTGCGCTTGGGCGTGGTGGCGGTCATCAGCGTGCTGGTGCTGATTCCGTGGATCATCCGCAACCAGGATGTGTATGGCGGCGCGTTCGTGCCCATGTCGGTGACCAGCGGGTCCAACCTGTGGCAGGGCAACAGCCCGTACACCATCCCCTATTTGCAGGCCGGCTATGATGTGCAGTGGACGAGTCCGAACCTGACCGCGCAGGATTTGGACAGCCCACAGGCCGATCAGGAACGCATGCAGCAGGTATTTGCGTTCTGGCGTGACAACCCCGATCTGCTGCCGGAACTGTTCTGGACCAAGTTCCTGGTGCACTGGAGCATCGACATCGCGCCGCGCCTCAACCCGACGTCCGGCGAGCTGCCGCGCCTGGAAGGGCAGCCCGATGTCGAAGCGACCACCGGCGAAGCGGGCGAGCTGGCGCTGGGCGGGCTGCCACCCGGAGACCCGGTCGACGCCTACGCACAGCCGCTGTTCGACCAGTTAGGGCGGACGCTGCACCGCTTCTATTTCGGCGGGCTGCTGGCGCTGGCCGTGATCGGTTTTCTGTTCTCGCTGCGCGGCTGGCGCGACGCCTCGCTGATGTGGTTCGTGCAGATCGCCATGACGGCCGTGTACGTACTGTTCCACCCATCCACGCGCTACCGCGTCCCGTCGGATCCACTGCTGTTCGTGCTCTCGGCGCTGGCGCTGGTGACGGTGTGGATGTGGCTGTTCGGCCGACCGCCCCGATCACCGCGGCCGCCGCGCGCCCGGGCTCCACGCCGGCCGCGCGATCCCCTCGATCGCCCGCCAGAATCCGGAGATCGGGGACCTGCACCGCGCGACTCCGGGTGGGATGACCCGCTGACGGGCCGCTCGCGGCCGGGTGGCTGGGAGGAACGCGACCCGCTGGCCCGCGATCTGCGCGATCGCGGATCGCGACGCTCCCGTGGTGGGCGGCGCCGTACGCGCAGTATCCTGGCGGAATCGCCGCGCCGCCGATGATCGAGCAGATCTCTCCCACTGAAGCTGCCCGCATCGCCCTGGCGACGCCGTGGAAGCTGCGCCTGGAGATCGCGCGCATGGCGATTCTGCCGCTGGTGCGCCTCCAGTTCGCGCTGGCCGGAATTTCCTGGGGCAAAGGCTGGATGATCTATGGCCGACCGATCGTGCAGCGCCACCGCGCCGGCGCGATCCGCATCGGCTCCCACCTGATGCTGCGCTCGTGGGCGGCCAGCAACCCGCTGGCGCCGAATCACCCAGTGGTGCTGACGGCGCGCGAGGCGGGGTCGATCCTGACGATCGGCGATCATTTCGGCATGACCGGCGGGGCAGTGGTGTGCGCCGAGCGCGTGACCATCGGCCACCGCGTCTTCGTCGGGGCCAACACCGTGATCACCGATACCGATTTTCACCCGCTGGACGCGGCGACCCGTCGGGCGAACCCGGCAGATGCCGTGACCGCGCCGGTGGTGATCGAGGACGACGTGTTCATCGGCATGGCCTGCCTGATCCTGAAGGGCGTGACGATCGGGCAGGGCAGCGTGATCGGCGCAGGCAGCGTGGTCACGCGCGACGTGCCGCCGGGCGTGATCGCGGCGGGCAACCCGGCGCGGGTGATTCGAACGCTGTAACCCCTCACCCCCTGACCGCTTCTCCCACGCAAGCGCCTTGCACGCAATCGTCTTGCAGGCAAGCGGGGAGAGGGGGATCCGCGTGCGGAGATACCGGGTAGGGCGGAAATTATGGTCATACCCGCAGACCTCGACCAAACCAGCCCGTAAGCCTTTCGCAAGAATTCCATAACGCTTCCGTAAGCAATCCGGTCTTCAATGAGGTTGGCAGCGCTGCCACCTGATTGCGAAGCATTGACTGATTGTGCAGCATCACTCAAAGGAAAAGTTCCATGTTGAAGCGTACCGGATTGACTGTCGCCTCACTTCTGCTCGCGTTCCTGATCTTCGCCTCAGGTTTCGCCGGGGTCCATCCCGCGCAGGCGCAGGACGAGACGCCGGTCGTTTGCGACTCGACGCTCATGCTGCTGCTGTACATCGCCGAACACGACTACGACTACCTGTCCTCACAGATCGACAGCGAGATGGGCGTGCCCAACGTCGATTTCGGCCAGTACGACCTGATCATCAACGAAACGATGGCGATGATGATGGACATGATGGGCGAGATGTCCGAAGAAGAGATGGCCGAGCACACTGCCATGGAAGAGATGATGGCGCCGCTGATGGCGATGGACGTGAACGGCATTCTGGGACATTACGCCGAGACGATGATGATGGAAGGCAGCAGCATGACGACTCTGGAGCCGGGCGTGGTGGCCGGAGAGCCGGAACTGTGTACGTCGCTGCGCGAGGACGTGTCGCGCTTCCTGATCGCCCATCTGGTGACCTCGACCGAGATGATGATGGGGAGACATGTAGCCAGTCCCTCACCCCCTGGCGAGCATGCTCGCCAGGGGGATCGGTTGCGGAGCGTAGGGACAACGCATGCCTTGTCCGCTGCAAAGAATATCGCGAGCGTATGAGGCGTTGGTGGTTGTTTGGCGGACATGCCATTGCATGTCCCAGGATCGGGTGCGTTCTTCGGTGGACGAGGCGGGCCTCGACCCTACGAATTGTGCGTGGCCGCGTACTCGGTGATCGGCACGGATCAGGACAGGCGCTTGAGCATGGTGGCGGAGTCGCCGTCGCGGGCGACGACCTCGAAGCCGAGGCGCTCGTAGAGGCGGCGGGCCGGGTTGGTCCAGGTGACGCTCAGGCAGACCTGGGCGAAGTGCGGTGCGATGTCGGCCAGCAGCTGCTTCAGCAGGCGGGTGCCCAACCCCTGACCGCGCCAGCCGGGCAGCAGCGCGATGGTCAGCTCTGGCGTAGCGTCGTCGACAAAGCCGTAGCCGTGCATCAGGCGCACCCAGGCCGCGCCGACCGGCCGATCGCCAGCGAGGGCGACCACTCCCCGATCGCCGGGGCGCCCGAAATCGACGACATAACGGGACAGTTCCGGCAGATGGACGACGTCTGGCGGCAGGGGTGGCTCCCCCGGCTCGACGTAGATGGCGTGGTAGAACACTTCCCAGAGGAAGGGCTGATCTTCGGCGGTCAGCGGGCGCAGGGCGATTTCTTCAGGCATGTTAGCGTTTCCAGTAGCGCAGGATGAAGTCCTGGGAATAGGTCGGCGCGCCGAGCATCCGCAGCGCGGCGAGCATCTGGGCGCGGTGATCCACGCCGTGCAGGACAATATGCTGCAAGACCGCCCAGGTCGGCATATCGTCCAGGAAGTCTTCGAGCTGATCGTCGTCCAGATAGGCCAGATAGGCTCGCATCTCCCCTTCGACGCGATCCCAATAGGCGCGAATCTTCTCCCGGCGCGGATAGTGCACCGGGTTGAGCATTCGCGGCACCTCGACGCGGCGCAGCGAGCAGAACCAGCGCTCGTCGACGGTCATCAGGTGCACGCACTGGTTGCGAATCGAACCGACGGAGTAGTCCAGCTTCTGGCTGAACTGACCGTCGGTGAGCGTCATGACACTGGACTCCCACAGGCGGCGATTGGCGTCGATGTGGTAATCGAACAGATCGCGGAAGCTATCGGCGCGCATGGCTATTTTCTCCGGCGGTCGGGCCGGGGTCCGCGCGGGTTGTTCTTCGTGCGCGGGTCGCGCGGTGGGCGATATTCCCTGGGCGCGCCAAGATCGCGGTCGAAGCGGGCGGCAATGTCGACGTAGTAGCTCTGTGGCGCGAGATCGACCGGTTGGGCGGCGGATAGGACGTAGCCGGCGCGGCGCAGGCGTTTGGCATCGCGGGCCCGGGAGGCCGGGTCACCGCTGACGTAGACCAGACGCGATGGGGCATGCTCGGCCAGCGCGCCGATGACCTCATCGCTCAGACCGGCGGAAGACGGATCGACAATCGCGGCGTCGTAGTGTTCTTCGAGCGAGGGCAGGACGGCCTCGACGGCGCCCTCGATGACCTCGACGTGCTCGAATTCGGCCAGATTCTCGTCGGCGTCGGTGGCGGCGGGCGGGTAGCTCTCGACCACCGCGACGAGGGCGGCCGTCTCGGCGGCGAAGGCCCCGAAGACCCCCACTCCGGCGTAGAGATCGAGGACGGCGTCGCCCGCGCGCAGATCGAGCAGGTCGCGGACGGTCGCGGCCAGGACGCCGACACCGGCCACATTGGGGCGGAAGGCGCTGCCGGCCGTGGCGCGGAACCAGCGTCCGCCGACCTGGTAGCGGGTGTGCGAGTCGCCGATCAGGTTCATCGGCTCGTTGTCGGGCAGGATGATGTTGACGCTGGCCGGGAAGTCGGCCTCCAGTTCGGGGGCGTCCTCCTCGGTGCGGGGCCAGAGCACGACCATGACCGCGCCGTCGCTGCCCAGCTCCAGACGAACCCGCCGGATGCCGGTGAGGTCGAGGTCGAGCTGATCGCCGAAGGCCATCAGGTCCGGGTGGGTGATCGGGCATTCGTCGATGGCGATGATGCGACCCTCTTCAGTGGAGGGCAGGCCGAGCCTCAGGTCGTCGGTGACGGTATAGGTGATGTGGTGGTTGAAGCCCCAGGGTTCCGGCGCGGGCAGGGTCATGCGCAGGGCACGCTCGATTTCGGCGTCGGACAGGCCGCCGAGGCGCGAGAGCTGGTCGGCGACGATGTCGTACTTGAGGGCGATCTGGGCCGGGGTGTCGATGTGCTGCCACTGACAGCGGCCGCAGCGACCGGGTCCGAAGTGGGCGCACAGGGGGTAGACGCGGTCGGCAGAGGCTTCGAGCAGTTCGACACCCTCGGCGGCGGCGCTGCGATCGCCGGCGATGACAAGGCGGGCGCGCACCCGTTCGCCAGGAATGGTGTAGGGCACGAAGATCGGCTTGCCCTTGTAGAAGGCCAGGCCGCGTCCGCCGGCGGCGATATCGTCTATCGTCAGTTCGAGAAAGTCAGGCAAGGGGAAGTCCGAGCTATGAGGAACGAGAAATCAGATATACGAGATGAGAAATGAGAAAGACCTCTCCCGAGGTTTTCTCTCTCGGATGAGTCGGGTGGCGGGGCGACGCGCGTCGCCCTGCCGCAACGGATTGGGTAACGGACAAGGTGGGCCTTGTCCCATAGCCCAGTTAGTATCGACGCCATCAGAAAGCGTGCGTCTCCGCCGATGTTAAACCCGGCTCCGAAAAGACCGGTCACTAAAGGGACCAGGGGGGGGACGGTGGACGCCATTCATGGCGTCCGTACGCCGGGACGTGTTTAGGGTGCCTCGACCGGGATTTCGACGCCGGCCACGTTGCGGAGCAGGCCGCGCTGCGCCCAGACCCAGCCGTCGATGGTTCCGGCGGAGCAGGTGGCGCGGATCTTGTACCAGGTCGGGCTGGTCTGGTTCTGGGCCAGCACAAGGTAGAAGCGGTCGCCCTCGATGGTGCAGCGGACGCGGCCGGTGTTGGTGAGATTATTGTAGAGGGGTGCGTCGACGCCGATGTACAGTGCCGGCGAGAGGATGGTGCCCTCCGCATCGACGATTGACGTGCCGCGCAGGTCGCCGCGCACAATCACAAACTCGTCCTTCACCCAGCCCCGGTACTGGCCGGCCTGCACGTACCACCACGCACGATCACCTTCGAGTCCGTTAAAGCCGCGCACGATCAGATAGGTGCCGCCGTCGAGGATGGCCACCGGCGTGGTGATCGCCGAGTCGCCGCTGCGCAGGAAGAGGTTGTCGGTGTTGACGATCAGATAGCCGTCCATGGCCTTCACCTGGTCGACATTGTTGACCGGGCGGGGAAGTTCGGCGTTCGGGTCAAACTGGGCGACGGCGACCGAGGTCAGCGCCAGGCACAAGAGGATCAGAAGCACGGGCAAGAAAGGACGAGTCATACGCATGGCGTTCACTCCTCTAGAAGTCTTTACCCTTCATTGTCGCGCAAATTGCGATCTCGTGCCAACCGATTCCTCACGTTTTCATGCCGAACAGCATTCTCAGTGGGCGGATGCGCCGAATCACGAATTCGTAGAGCGCCAGGGTGGCGGCGAAGGAACCGGCCAGCACGAGCAGCGCCTTGGGCAGAATGGGCGCGTCCCACTGGACGACGAAGAAGGCGATTGTCATGATGACCGGCTGGTGCAGCATGAAGAAGGGCACGATCGCCTGCTGGCCATATTGGAGCCAGGGGTTGGTGAAGTTCAGAGATCGCCTGCCGATCAGGAGCAGCAGGAGCGTCCACGACCAGCCGTTGATCACATAGATTGACCAGGCGAGGTAGAACTGCGGTGTCTGCGGCATCTCGATCCAGGCAAAGACATCGCCCGTTGCCGCGACGATGAGCAGGAAGGCAGAGGTCAGGAGGGCGGTGGCGAGCACCCACCCGGAGTCGCGAGCGATCGCTTCCAGGAAGCGCTGGTCGGTGTAGAGCAGGTAGCCGGCGGTGAAATACAGGAACATATAGGCAAAATCAGCCCAGTTGTGCTCCCCTTCGAGGAAAAAGATGCGGAACAGCACCTGGACGGCGATGAGGGGGATGAGCGCGAAGAGAAATCCGCCGCGCCGTTCAACCAGCGCGATCAGCCGCGAGCGCAGGCTGTACCCTGCCGCGCCCTTCAGCCACTGGAAGAGCGGCACGCCCAACAGCGAGAAGGAGAAGAGGAAGCCCAGAAACCAGAGGTGGTAGCCGGCCCAGCCAAACATCTGCGGACCCAGGACGAATGGACGGGCGGCGATGAAGTCGGCGAGCGTGCCGGTCAGCTCGCCTGTCCAGGTCTTGTGCATCCACTCCAGGGTGAGCATGAGCGGCGTGAGCAGCAGACAACCGGCGAAGAAGGGAATGAGCAGCCGCAGAGTCCGCTCGCGGAGATACTGCCCTGCCGTGCGGCGCTGCATGGCAAACCAGGTGCCGGTCCCGGCGATCAGGAAGAAGAAGGGCATGCCCCAGGGTGAGACGAAGAGCAATACCGCGGTGAGGGGCAGACTCTGCTCGGCATTTTTAATGTGCCAGTCCGTGAGATCGAACGGGTGGACGGCGTGGTAGAGAAAGACCCCAGGATGGCCAGCACCCGCAGCCAATCGAGATAATGCAGCCGAACGGTTGCCGGCGCAGCGGTCCCGAACCTTGAAGATTCGACGACGGCCTGCATGATTCCCTCCTCAGGCGATCGGAGCGGGGGATCGTGCAGACGATGGCGATGAGGATGGCGCTGCGCATGAACAGAGAAAACCGCTCCGCAAGCGGCCTTTACTGTGATCGTACTCCTTTGCGCTATGGCGTACAGTGACCAATATCACAATAAGCGCGTGCTGCATTCCGTCGCCAGGAATAGTCTGAAGTGGCTCATTCGCGCCGTAGGGAAATCGTCATGAATCGAGTTGTTTACTTTTTTCACGTCATGCTATACTGATCATGCGTCTGATGCGATCTCCCCCACATCAATTCAGACAAGGCTTCCCCGATACCCAACGCCCCTCCCCCGGGGCGTTGGGGTTTTATGCGGAGAAGCGATAAAGAAGGAATGAGGGATGAGGAAGGACATTAAGACCCCTTCTCATTGAGTTCCTTCGCACGGTGACCTATCCTCTATTTCGAATTCACGATGAGCGCGATTGACGATTTGCTGACCGCGATTTTCGACAGCAAGAAGCCTCTCCTGTACGGCGAATTTGCGGGATGGGTCCGCGACTCGCGCCGGTTCAAGGCGTTTGCCACGACCTACCAGAGCAAGATTCGCACCAAACTGAAGCAGGCTCGCGACGAGGCCGGCCAGAAGGATCTGCGCGCCGAACTGGAAGCGGCGGCACTGCTGCTGCGCGAAGATCGGTTCGTGCTGGAGTACGAAACCTATGTGGCCGCCAGGCAGCGCGGGCCGGACTTCACCGTCACCTTCAAGACGCACACGCCGTTCAACGTCGAGGTACGGCGGGTGCGCAGCGTCGAGCTGGCGGACGATGCCGAGACGCGCACCGGCAAGCTGATGGCGGTGCTGTGCGACAAGGTCGGGCAGATGCCGCCCAGTGTCATCAATCTGCTGTGGCTGACGTCGGATGGTGGGCTTGCGGAGGACGATCTGGCGCGGGCGGCAGCGACTCTGCGTCAGCTGGCGGAGCGCAAAGTCGAGGACTTTTTCACGCGACGCGGGTTCGAGAACGCGGCGGAGTTTCTGCGGCAGTACCAGAAGCTGAGCGGCATTGTGCTGCGCGCGCCGGCGGGGATTACCGTGTGGTTGAATCCGCTGGCGAAGCACAAGCCCCCGGCGGATCTGGTGGCGGCGGTGCGGCGGCTCGACGGGGAGAACGGGTGAGCCGGTCGCCAAGGAATTGTAGCAAACGAAATCGGTGCTTGGGAATCTGAACGGAACGCTGCCCGGGTAACCATCGATTGGCGTTTCACGATCCCCAATGCCAGGGGTAAACTCAAGAAATTGTATTCGGTGAGAGAAGAGTAATGATGACCTAAGCCCCCCAAGGGCTGCTTCAACCGCGCTCTACGTCGGTTGCAAGCCCTGTTAGGCAGCATAAACAGAGCATCCTTCTGCTTTAAAAATCTACCCCAACTCTGCCAGCCCATCCAGGGTTTCTGTCACTTCGGTCAAACGTATTTGGGTATGGTGTGCTTTCCTCATGGAGACAGCTCAAGGTCTTCATCCTTCAGATCGCCAAAGTTGAAAGCAGCCATTTCCTCATCCGCTACTTCAATAAAGCCAAAATGCCTGCCTTGCGGATCACCGTGGGAACGTACCCGGTTTCCACGCGGCACCAGCCGCAATTGCCGCTCCGGCGTAAGCACCACGAAATTCACCAGTTGGAAGCCCGCCTTTTCAATACCGCGCTGGGAGGCGTAATTATCCACACGATGACCAATCCAAAACTTTTCCGCTTCACCCTGTTCCGAGCGAAGGATGGCTTGAAGCAGGTGGGGGTAAATCCCGCGCCCACGCGCCACCTCCAGTGTGAAAAAATCCCATAGGCCACGATCGGGCGGTGTTATCGGCCAAAACACGTCGGCCACCCCTACAGAATTGGCGCCACTCCAACCGTAGCCAACAGGCTCATCTTCGATATAGGCGACATAGGCTGTATTCGCATCGTTTAACCGTGCCTCAATCTTGGCAAGGTTCACATTATGCAGATCAGCCAATAACGGCACATCCGCCACACGCTCACAACGAAATTCCGGCAGAGGGGGCAACGGGGGAAGATCATCGCCGCGCCACCAGGTATAGGTTATCGCTAAGATCGAATGAGTCATTCTGTTTTCCTTTTTGGAACAACACTCAAACGTGTGTTCGGCCGATCTAATGCATATCACGCTACCTTGTGGTAGATCTAGCTACATACAGATCCGTCCGAGCTCATCCCGCCGCACGCAGGAATTCGCCGAGCACCTGCCTGAACCGATCCGGTGCTTCATCATGGCAACCATGGCCGGTCTCGAACATGACCAGCCGACCGCGCGGAGTCGTGTCAACGAAGCGCTGGCCGTACTCCTGCGGGTTGAGCCGGTCGGTTACGCCGAGCATGAGCAGCACCGGGCAGGCGATCTTTGGCGCCAGGCTCAGGCTGACGTCGCCCCCCTTGTCGATCATGAATTTGAGCGCCTGCACCCACTGCAAGACGATGGGGTCCGGGTCGTCGATGCCGTTGAGCGCCTTGGTCTCCTCGTCCATCCAGGTGGCGGGGTAGTTGCGCTGCACCCACGGACGCATGTCCGGGCCGAAGTAGCCGACCGCGCCCCAGACGGCCACCGACTGGAAGCGATCCGGGGCCAGGCCGGCGGCCACCAGGGCGGTTTCGCCGCCGTCGCTGTAGCCGATCAGGTGGGCGCGCGGGATGGCGAGCGCGTCCATGAAGGCCAGCACGTCGCGGGCGTCGCGGTGGTAGAAGTCGAGGGGGTAGTCACGCGGCTTGGGCGTGGACTGGCCATAACCCCGCAGGGAGGGGCCGAGGACGTGGTAGTCGGCGGCCAGCCAGTCGATGAGCGCGGAGAGATCGGCGCGGGCGGTGCCAAAGCGGCCATGCAGGGCGATCAGCGGCGGCGCGGAGGCCGGACCTAAATCCTCATAGTGAAAACGTGCGCCGGTGGGGATGTCGATGAAGGGCATGGTGGATCAGACTTCTTTCTCTTGCGGGGCGATGGGCTGAGCCGCGCCGCCGGTGAACTCGCGGAGCGTCACGCCGATGCGGATCAGGCCGATGACGCCGAACACCGCGTAGCCGACGATGGAGACGCCGTGAAATAAAAAGCCGAGGGTGGTGGAGTGCAGGGCCGACATGCCGATGGTATCGCCGGCGACGCGCACCGCCCCCTGGAACGGTCCGATGGAGGCGACGCTGATCGGGATGGCGATGCTGAAGGAGGCCAGGGCGACGCCGAGCAGCGACCCGGTAACGAGATCGACGTCGGTCACGCCGACGGCGCGTTCCAGGGCGTAGAAGGTGACCAGCGACAGGCCCCAGCCGACGGCCGTCCAGAAGAGGGCGATCAGCGCACGGCGGGGCTTGGAGAGCGGGCGCAGACCGTCGAGGATTTCGTCGGCGCGGCGGGTGAGATTCAGGCGGTGGGTGAAGGCCAGGTGCGCCTCCAGCCAGGCCGTGAGGCGGTGGGCGATCTGTGGATAGCGGGCCAGGCCGACCAGGACAGCGAAGGCGACGACGGCCGCCGCGCCGAAGAGCGCCGACATCTGCGCGATGAGCGGCGGGGCATCCGGGACGCGGGCGACGGCGACGGCGAGCATGAGGACGCAGACGACCACGTCGATCAGACGCTCGACGACGATGCTGGTGGCGGCCGTGACGAAGGGCACGCGCTCACGGGAGGCGAGCACGCCGCGGGCGACCTCGCCGGCCCGGAGCGGGAGCAGATTGATGAGCATGCCGATGTTGAGGATATGGTAGGCGCGCATCGGCGGCAGCCTGCGATCGAGCAGGCCGTAACTCCAGCGCAGGGCGCGGGCGAACAACCCGGCGGCGACGGTGATCAGCGAAATCAGCGTCCACAGCGGATCCGCCTGGCCGATGCTGGCGATCACTTCGTCGAGCGGCACGCCACGCAGCGCCAGCCAGAGGAACACGCCGCTGACCAGGATGCTGGCAGCCAGCAGAAGCAGTCGTCGGTTCATGGTGTCCGGTAAGGTTTCATCGGCTCATGCTTCCAGGAGCCAGGCCACGGCGGCCGCTTCGTCCTCGAAGACTTCGCGGGCGCGCGTGGACTGGAGGGCCTTGTCGATGAACAGGATCAGATTATCGGCAGACTCGGTCTTGTCGATGAGAATGGCTGTCTTGCCGGGCATCTCCTTGCGGATACCGGAGACCTGGCGGGCACGCATCATCGCCTCGGCGCTCAGGAAGTTGTCCGCGCCGCAGACGTCGATCAGCATGAGGAAGGGCGTGTCGTCGGGCCAGTTATAGAAAGACTCCGTCACATCGGTATACCATTCCTCGGCGGCTTCCGTCCCCAGGGTGTCGAAGCGGTAGCAGACGATTCGCCCATCGGCCAGCAGTTCACGGCGCACGATCTCCAGGGCCACAGCGCTCCTCCTTCTTGTGCAGATCCATTGAATACAAGTATCTGAATGCAAGTTTCACATGCTTTGTGGGTTATTTATAGCAGAAAAGCGGCGCGAGGCCACTCATCTTCAGTTCTGGCCGCTGTTAGCCTTTCGTAAGCATTGCCGGGCACTCTGAAGGCGATGCCTGCGGCGACTGCCGCGACTTTCGCCTGACACACGAGGATACAACCATGAAACCCCGTCATACGCTGATCGCGATCGCCGCGGCCGCGCTGCTGGCCGCCTGTTCCCCGGCCGCCGCGCCGACGCCCACTACTCCGCCCACAGCGCAGCCAACCGCACAGCCCACAGCGCCGGCGCCCACCACCATTGTTGAGGAGTCCGTCGCGCCGACTGCGGCGCCCGTCGAAGCAGAAACCGTTCAAGAAATGTCCCTCCCGGCCTGGCAGACCGTTGCCCTGACGGATGCCCGCACCGGCGAGTCGTTCACCCTGGCCGACTTCGCCGGGAAGACGGTCTACATCGAGCCGATGGCGACCTGGTGCACCAACTGCCGCGCACAACAGAACATCGTTCGCGACGTTCGCACCCAGTTGGGCGACGCCAGTCACGTCTATCTGTCGCTGAGCGTCGAAACCAACATCAGCGGCAGCGACCTGGCAGCCTACGCCCAACGCGAAAACTACGGCTGGACCTTCGCCGTGGCCACGCCGGCGATGCTGGAAGCACTGGTGCAGCAGTTCGGGCGCACGATCACCAATCCGCCTTCCACGCCGCATTTCATCATCTACCCGGATGGCACGTTCTCCGGTCTGGAATCGGGCCGCCGCCATTCGGCCGAAGAGCTGGTGGCCGCGCTGACCATGACGGGGGCGTAGCGTGTCACAGCTTCTGGAGGCGTTCGGGTTGGGCACGGCGGCGATTCTGACCAACGCCTGCATGCTGCCGCTCTATCCCGGTCTGCTGGCCTTTCTGGCCGGCAACGCGGGCGATGGTCGGGCGCGTCGGGCCATGCCGCTGTTCGGCGCGCTGGTACTGGCGGGCATCCTGACGATGATGCTGGCGATTGGGCTGATCCTGTATGTGCTCCAGCAGTCGTTCGGCGTCGTTTTGCAGGTGGTCCTGCCGATCATCTACGCGGTGGTGATCGGCATGGGCATTCTGCTGCTGCTCGACCGCAACCCGTTCGCCCGCCTGTCGATGGGTGGGACGCCGCTGCTGCGCAACCCGTACGCTTCCGCCTACGTCTACGGGCTGCTGTTCGGGCCGATGACCCTGCCCTGCACCGGGCCGATCATCACCAGCGCCTTCGTGCTCGGCGCGGGAGATGCCACCGCCCTGGCCGATGGGCTGCTCTACTTTCTGGCCTTCGGGCTGGGCTTTGGCTGGCCGCTGGCGCTGCTGCCGCTGGCGGCGATTCCGCTCCAGCGCCGGCTGATCGGGTGGCTGACGGCGCACCATACCCTGCTCAACCGCACCTCCGGCCTGCTGCTGATCGCCGTTGGCGTGTTCGGGATTCTGACCGAGCTGGCGCCGAATTGGTGGGCCGGGTTCGAGATCCCGCCGGAAGGGTGGGCGGTCTACTGGGCGGCGGTGGCGGTGGTCATCGGGAGTGTGGCGGTGGTGGGGATGAGAGGGAATGAGTCATGAGAAATGAGCCATGAGGGCGTGTATGCAGAGTTGTGACTCGGTGGTGTTGCCGGGCGGACACGCGTATCCGCCCGGAACAAATCATTTGACCGACCCCCGCTCATTCCTGCTGTTTCACCGCAGCACGGAGTAGAGCGACTCTTTCCAGCGCGGGATGTCGAGCTTCCAGCAGACGCGGGAGTTCGGCTTGCCGGGCTCCGTCCCCTGACTCTGCACATACGGCGCCCAGAGGTCGGCATTGCGCGAATCCGGGATGATGCCGAAGCGGTCGACGATGGTCATGCCGCGGGTGAAGACGCCGGCCGTCTCGATGGCGATGTAGTGCGCGCTCATGTCGGTGCAGATGGTCGGGTCGAGGGCGATGGCCATGGCCACCGGATCGCACAGGCCGAGGCCGGGATCGCCGGATTGATCGAGGTTGGCCTGGTAGGCTTTGCGATTGCAGTCGATGGAGAAGGTCGCCAGCTCGGTGCCGAAGCCGCGAATCATGGCCATCTCGTCGGGCATGATGTTGGCCTCTTCGCGGGCCAGCTCCCAGCCGACCATTTCGATGGGCAGGCCCGAGCGGAAGACGATGTCGGCGGCTTCCGGGTCGCACCAGATGTTGTACTCCGCCGCCGGGGTGACGTTGCCGGTGGTGCAGGCCGCGCCGCCCATGACGACGCAGCGGCTGACGTTACGAGCGATATCCGGGGCCTCGCCGACGGCCAGCGCCACGTTGGTGAGCGGGCCGAGGGTGACCAGGACGATGCCCGGGTTGGCGCGGATGGTGTCGATCAACGCCTGGACGGCGTGCTTGGCTTCTGGCTGGCGCTTCGGCGGGGGGTAGCCAATGTCGCCCAGGCCATCCTGGCCGTGAAACCACTCGGCGTGAGCGGTAGGTCGCAGCAGAGGATGGGCGACGCCCTTGTAGACCGGCGTCTGCCTGCCGCACAGCTCGGTGACGAGCAGCGCGTTCTGCGTCGCCTGATCGACGTTGACGTTGCCGCTGACGACGGTGATGGCCTCGACTTCGACGTCGGGCCAGCGCAGGGCCATGATCAACGCGACGGCGTCGTCGGAGGCGGTGTCGGTATCAATGATGAACTTGCGAACCATGGTTGTCGTGCTCCATGAAGAAAGAGAGTCGGCAGCGGTTTCGAGCGCCGGTCAGAATTTGCGGGTCAGGACTTTGATCTCATCTCTTTTGCGCCAGCGCAGCGCTGACCAGGTGTTGTCGATGGAGATCTGCGTCACGGGTAGGAAGCCGGCCTGAGTCAGTGGTTCCCAGCCGTGATCGCGGTCGATGTCGGTCTTGAGCTTGCTGGTCTTCTTGGGATAAGCGAACCAGAGATGGCCACCTTCCTGATACGCGCCGATGGCGGCGGGGGCCTGGGCGGCGAGTTCGGCAGCGCTGGCAGCGAAGGCCAGGACATGATCGACCTGCTCCCCGCCGGCGACCGTGCTGACCGTCGTCCCTTCCGGGAGCGGGCCGAGCGGTTCCTGAGCGCCTTGAGGCGCGTTCAGGAGCAACGCCTTCATCCGGGGTTTCAGGCCAATCTTGGCGGCAAGAGTTTTCTCAGCCATTGGGAAGTGATCCTCCACACGTAAGTGACGAACGGTCAAGCCGTGACGTCCAGGACGCCCAATGCGTGTTCACAACTGTAGCATATCTGCGCTTTGTTAAGGACTTTGCACACAGCGTTAATGTTTTCCTATCGTTTTTGAGGTCTGCCTTTACAGGAAACCGATGAGACTTAAGCTTCATCCGGACCCACTACCTGAAGGACAGATCCGTCATGGCGAAGACCAATCTCTTTCGGCACGCGTCCAAGACCGTTGCTCACCGAGCGGGTGAGACCATCTTCAAGGAAGGCGACAGCGGCGACGTCATGTTTGTGGTCGTCACCGGCGTGGTCGACATCTTCCTGCGCGGGCGGCACATGATCAAGCTCGACGAAGGCGAGATCTTTGGCGAAATGGCGCTGATTGAAGCCGATCACCTGCGCAGTGCTACAGCGGTGGCCGAAACGGACGTCATCCTGGCCAATCTGAACCGCGAGCGCTTCATGTTCCTGGTGCATGAGTCGCCATTCTTCGCGCTGGATGTGATGCGGACGCTGGCCGAGCGGCTGCGGCTGGCGAACAGTATTCTGGCACGCGATAGCGAAGGATAGCCCGTCTCTTCTGACAACAAAAAAGGTGAGGCGCATATCGCGCCTCACCTTTTTTGTTGCCTGTTCAGAGAACTAGAAGCTGTCTACCGTCGACGGCAGTGCTTCGCCGTTCCACGGGCCATCAAAGGTGGCCGTGTTGCTCATCCATTCCGAAGGCACCCAGAGGTACTGGCAGGCCAGGATGATCTGGTTCCAGGAGACGCCATCCGGATCGACGTAGACCTTCGTCACCCAGTAGGTACCGGGGTTGATGTTGACATCGGGCGTGATCTTGCCAGGCGCCCAGTAAGCACGGCCGCCAAACGGCAGATCCGCTACCACCGCGCCGCGCGGAATAACCGCGGTCGCGGAGCACTGCGCATCGACGATGATCGCACGGCAGGTTGCGCCGGTGTTGTAGACAAGCAGGTCCACCCAACTGCGCAGGGCGCCGGAGTTCGGGCCGAAGACCATGATCAGAATGCCGATCGGGTCGGTTCCAGGCGGCTGAGTGATCGGGTACTGGGCGGTGAATTCGGTGACGCCCGAGACCGGATACGCCTGATTCATGACGAGGGCCGCATCATCATAGATCTGCACGTAGTACGTACCGTCCCGGATGATGGACACCGTGATGTTGAGCGTGCAGTTCTCTTCCCAGACTGCTGTAATCTCGGCAACACCGCTGCCGTCGGTCTTCACACCGGGGACCGCGGCCAACGCGGGGACCGCCAGAATAAGCAACAGAAGCGAGATGGCGGCGATCAACCCTCCACGTAGTTTCATCAGCGAACCCCCTTCATATAGGTATTTCGTCATGATTGCGGAATAAGCGCATAGCGCATTGGTACTAGTTCCAGTATACCGCGAATCCAAGATTAGAAAAACCCAACTTCGTTAAATCCTGCGAAAAATCGCATCAACTCTGTTAGGGAAGATATACAAGAGCGGCACAGCCACGTTGATGAGGATGGCGACGTCGAAACTGAGCAGGCTGAGGACGATAGCGATGGAGTAGAGGACCGGCGGAATAAGGATGCGGATACTGACCAGCCGCCGGACCTGCGGCTCGACCTCCTGGTTGAGGAGATGATTGTCGCGGGTGGCATAGCGCCAGTGGGCGAGCAGCAGCAGGCCGGAAAAGATCAGGTTGACGTCATAGACGATGGTTGCCAGGGGATCCGTTCGGCCATAGCGCGCCAGCAGACCGGCGGAAAAGGGCAGGAGCGCGATGAACATCATGAAGAAGATGTTGATCCACAGCAGGGTACGGTCGGCGCGCTTGATGTAGAAGAACTGGTTGTGATGCCCCACCCAGAGCACGCCCAGGATGAGGAAGCTGAGGATGTAGCTGAGCAGGTTGGGCAGGGCCGTGAGCAGCGCCCCACCCAGACCCAGTTCTTCGACTATCTCCTGCGCCGGCACGCGGATGTCGAAGACCAGCAGGGTCATGACGATGGCGAAGACGCCATCGGTGAGCGTCTCGATGCGGGCAGTGGTGATGGCGGAGAAACGGCGGCGACGGGCTTCTTCGCTCGAGGACTGGTCGATGATCGGCTCACTCATGATGGCTCTTCGTTCTCTGGTTGGCGCCTCAGAGGCTTAAGGCGGCGAATAGAGGCTCAGGTGACGGATGGGCGGCGGGCTTCGATGACGACCCAGTCGCCCTGCTGGCGGCGGTTGAACGGTTCCAGGCCGACGGTGCGCAGAGCGGCTTCCACCTCTTCGGCCTGTTCTGCCAGGATGCCGCTGAAAATGCCGACGCCGCCGGGGCGCAGCACGTCGCCGAGCGACTGCTCGCACATAGCGACGATGACGCGCGCCAGGATGTTGGCCAGCAGGAGGTCGAAGCGGCGGGACGAGTGCAGGACGGTCTCCAGGCTGCCTTCCTGGATGATCATTTTGTCGGCGACGCCGTTCTGTTCGGCGTTGACCATGCTGACCTCGACGGCGATGGAGTCGATATCGACGGCCAGCACCTCGCCCGCGCCGAGTTTGACCGCGGCGATGGCCAGAATGCCCGATCCGGTGCCTAGGTCGAAGACGCGCACGCCCGGCTGGACGTGATCTTCCAGGGCTTCCAGGCAGAGCTGGGTGGTCGGGTGGGTGCCGGTGCCGAAGGCCATGCAGGGGTCGAGGGCGATCTCGACGTCGTCGGGGTCTGTCTCCATCTCCACCCAGAGCGGACGGATGAGGATGTGCCGGCCCAGGCGAATCGGGTGGTAGTGTGCCTTCCAGGCTTCGGCCCAGTCGGCCTCTTCGACGATGCGGTAGGTTGGCTCTGGGAAGGGATACATCATGCGCATGTAGGCCAGCGCCTCGGTGAACTGGCGCTGCGCCTCGGCGGCGGTGTGGTCGTCGGGCAGGTAAGCGCGCACGGCCAGGGTGGTGGCCGGCGGCACCTGATCTTCGTCCAGCTTGTCCGGGGGGATGCCCTCGTGTTCGACGGCCACGCCCTGGTAGCCATAGCGGTTGAGCAGTTCGGCGGCGGCTTCGGCGGCTTCGCCGTCCACGCGCAGTGTGATTTCAATCCAGCGGGTCATAGGAAATCGTTGCGTCTCGTCTGTGATTTCGATAAGCTCATCCTATTGTATCTGGAACAGGTCGTTCAAAGAAACTTATGATGAGCAGTCTTCCACAAGTGATTGTCGATCCCCACTTCCGCAGTATGGGTGAAATCTTCCATCCGAAGGATCTGGCGCGGCTGGAGCGCATCGCCACGGTCGTCTGGGGCCAGGACACGCCGATGCCGCAAGCGGCCTTCGAGGCGGCGATTCCCGACGCGGCAGCCGTCGTCTGCGCCGACTGGCACTATGGCGACGGCGCGCTGGAAATGGCGACCCATCTGCGGGCGGTGCTGACGGTGTCCGGTGGGTTCCCTCGCAGCATGAACTACGAACTGGCCTTCGCGCGGCAGATTCGCGTACTTTCGGCGGCGCCGGCCTTCGCCCGATCGGTGGCCGAGCTGGCGCTGGCCATGGCCCTGGCGGCGAGCCGCGACGTGGTCAGCGGCGACCGGGCGATGCGCGCGGGAAACGAGAAATGGCTGCACGCCGGCAATGCCGAGTCGTTCATGCTGTACGGCAAACGCGTCGGTTTCATCGGCCATGGAAATCTGGCGCAGGCGCTGCACCCCCTGCTGATGCCCTTCGGCGTGTCGGTATCCGTTTACGATCCCTGGCTGGGCGAGGGGTATCTGCGCACGCGCGGCGTGGAGCCAGTCGGGTTGGATGAATTACTGGCGACGAGCCGGGTGATCTTCGTGCTGGCTGCGCCGAGCAGCGAGAACCAGGCGCTGATCTCGCGGGAACGGCTGGCGTTGATTCAGCCGGGGGCGGTGTTCGTGCTGGTCAGCCGCGCCCACGTGGTCGACTTCGAGGCGCTGACCGAGTTCGTGAGCGAAGGACGCTTCAAGGCCGCGCTCGACGTCTTCCCGAGCGAGCCGCTGGAGGCCGATCACCCACTGCGCCGGGCGGAGCATGCGATATTGAGCGCGCACAAGGCCGGGCCGACGGTCGAAGGCTGTCAGGAGATCGGGCAGATGCTGGTCGACGATCTGGAGGCCATTTTGCAGGGGCTGCCGCCGCAGCGCCTGCAGAACGCCGAGCCGGAACTGGTGCGCCGCTACCTGGGTGGGACGATCAAACCGCGATGAGCCTGAAACAGTCGTTTTCATGGGATGGATTCGCGCGGACGGGCATCGAGCCGCGCCCACTGATCGAAGGGTCGAAGGCGATCGGCTACGACGGAATCGATCTGCCGCCGCCGGAATTCTGGCCGATGATCCGCGACGGCGACCTGCGCATCTCGGCGGTGACCGGTCACCCGCTGGAGGCGGAGGGAATCGCCCACCGGCGCGCCTTTTCGCGGCTGGAGGATTCGATCCTGGCGCGCCTGGAAGAGGCGATCGCCTGGGAGATCCCGGTCATGCTGTGCTTCAGCGGTAACCGGGGCGTCGACGAGCTGACCGACGACCGCGACGCGGCGATCGTGGCGGCGGAATTTCTGCGCGGGCTAGCTCCGCATTTCGAGGCGGCGGGGGTGACGCTGACGCTGGAACTGCTGAACAGCAAGCATCCGACGCGCAACTGCTATGCCGATCGCACACTGTGGGGGGCGCTGGTCTGCTCGCTGGTGGAGTCGCCGCGCGTCAAGCTGCTGTACGACATTTTCCACATGCAGATCATGGAAGGCGACCTGATCCGTACGATTCAGGCGAATCACACCTGCATTGGGCACGTGCACACTGCGGGCAACCCCGGCCGCAACGAACTGGACGCCGCCCAGGAGATCAATTACCCGGCGGTGCTGCGCGCCCTGGCCGACACCGGCTACCAGGGCTGGGTGGGGCACGAGTATTTTCCGCTGCGCGAGCCGGTGGAGTCGCTACGCGAGGCATACCTGTTGACGGCGGCGGCAACAGCAGCGCTGGAGTAGCCCTGAGGTCGGATTGTCGTTGTGACAAGACGATCCGGAATACAAGTGTTGGTACTGTGTTTCGATCCTCCCTTCAGAAAGGACGAGAACGCGATGATCATTCCCCCGAAACCCCGTACCGGCGTCACTTTCACGGTGAGCGACGTGTCGGTCGGCGCAGCACAGTATGCGGAGCGCCGGGCGGCCGAACTGGCTCAGTACAGGCAATGGAGCGAGTCGGTTCGGAAAAGCCGTCCCGATGCAGTCGAACTTTTTTATGAGATGTATTGCAACTCGAACGACCTGATCAAGCTGCGCGCTCTGGACAAAGCCGAAGCGTGGACGTGCTCCGATGAGGAAATGGGTGAGGCGGGCAAGGAGTTTGTTGTTTTGCCGCCACACGCCTTTATTGCCACCCTGCATAGCGCGTTCACCGATCATAAGCCTCTGATTCTGTCACCGGACCACATCTGACTGCTGATCTGTCAGGGCTTCGCCGAGCACGTCAAGCACAATCACGCGGAACTGCAGTCGCACTTCACGTCGAGTCCCAACCAGGACAACCTTGAGGTTCGCCGCGACGATTTCATCAAAGGCAGCTCAAACAACCCCTGGCAAGAGGTTTTCCCGGAAATCACTGCGAAAATACGGGAGCGCAGCGGCGATATTGTCGATGTACTGACGGCGCGATATTCGACAACGACCACTGTGGAACAGACCGCTTTCCAGATCGCGTTGATGGATGCGGCACAGTATTACTTCCAGTACAGGCTTCGCTCCAGCTGCGGCATTCCATCGATCACGCTCGAAGGAACGCTCCAGGACTGGCAGAACCTCATCGAGCGGTTCAAGCGCTTGCGGGATTTCGGCATGGAGGGATGGGTCGATACCCTGCTGCCCGTCCTGCAGGAATTCACCCAGCCCGGAGTCCATCGCGAGTTCTGGCAGTCCATCTATAAGTTTCGGTCGAGGAGCGGGGGAGAAGAAATCACGGGGTGGATCCTGCAATTCTTCCCGTACGTCCAGAAGAAGCGCCATCCGGTCGCATGGGGCGAGCCGCCTCTCCCCGACGCAAAGCCACTCTTGGATTCTCGCCTGCCGGCAGATGTGTCCCAAGCGCCGTTCCGCTGGGTGTTTCCGCTGGAAGACCAAACGTTCGACATGCAGTTTGTCGCCGGGTTTTTCGGGATGACTCACGATCTGCAGACCTATGCAGTGCGCCCTGCAATCGGCTGGATGGTCGCCGAAACGCAGGCATTGAACCAGGTTGATTGAGGTCGTTCGCGACCCCAATCGGTAGCGGACGCGCGGTAAGGGGTCACTACATTCCAGCCTGGTTAATGGTTGTCCATTGGTTGCATACATGCGCTCACCCATTTGAGTGAAACTTGCCATGGAAAATGAACGACTGGACCGGCTGTATGAGGCGGCGGATGCTTATGCGAAGTACTGCCGTCCGCCGGTGCACACGTTTCTGGTGCAGCACCGGGGCGAGATCGTGGCGGAGCGAAGCTGGTGGGGCTACACGCCGACCAGCACCCAGCCGGTGTTTTCCATCACCAAGAGCGTGGTCTCAGCCCTGGTGGGGATCGCGCTGGGCGATGGGAAGCTCGCCCTCTCCGACACGCTCGGACAGTGGTTCCCCGAATTACCAGCGGAGTCGCCGTCGCGCGCGATCACGGTGGAGCACCTGCTGACCATGACCGGCGGCTTTGTGCCGCTGAAGGCGCGCCTGACCGGCGACGACCCGCTGCCGGCGCTGCTCAACCGGCCGCTCAACGACCCGCCGGGGCAGCAGTTCCACTACGACAACGAGGCGGTCGATCTGCTGGCTGTGCTGGTCGAGCGAGCAGTGGGCGAACCGGCGCTGGACTTCGCCGTTCGCCGGCTGTTCACGCCGCTCGGCATCTGGTCGGACGTGCCCAAGTCGGGGCGACGGCGGCTGTGGCAGGCCGATCGGCAGAAGCGAGTTCTGGGCGGCTACGGACTGCATCTGACGACGCACGAGATGGCAGCGTTTGGGCAGCTCTATCTCCAGCGCGGATGCTGGCAGGGGCAGCAGATCGTCCCGGTGGAGTACGTCGCCGCGTCGACCTCGGTACAGTCGGCGGGTGGCTACGCGGAAATGGTGAAATACGGCTATCTGTGGTGGGTGACCAGCGACCGGAGCGGCCATGCGGCGTTTTATGCCAGCGGGCGCGGCGGCCAGTATATCTACGTCGTGCCGGCGCTGGAGCTGGTAGTGGTCATCACCTCGACGGCCCGAAGCGCCGACGGCCGCGCGCACCGCGTCACCCGCTCCCGGTTGGCCGTGCAGTACGTCACGGAAGAGTCGGACGGGACGTAGATGCGAATCGTCATCCTCACCATCGGTACGCGGGGCGATGTGCAGCCGTTCGTTGCCCTGGCGCGGGGGCTGCGCGCGGCGGGACACGATCCGCTGATCGTCGCGCCCGAAGTCTTCGCCGAGTTCGTCCGCGATGCCGGCGTGGCGTTCGCGCCCTTCCCCGGCGACCCGGCGGCGTTCATTCAGAGCCTGGTAGATCGCGGCGGCAGCCGGCTGCGCCTAATCCGCGAAGTGATGAAGTTCGCCATGCCGATCGCGCGTGACGTTCTGAGCCGCGCATTGGCGGCGTCGCGCGGGGCGGATGTCATCCTGGCGAGTTTTCTGCTCACCATCGGGGGCTATCAGGTGGCGCGGCAGCTCGACGTGCCGTTCATCTCGGCGCAGTTGTTTCCGACATTCACGCCGACCCGCGCTTTTCCGATGGCGGGGATGCCCGGTGGAAGTCCGCTCGCCAACCGTCTGTCGCACACGATTTCGACCGCCCTGTTCTGGCATTCCAGCCGCATCGCCTACCAGACCCTCAAGCGGCAGGCGCCGGAAGTGCCGCGCACGCTGGCCAATCCGTTCGGGCCGTCGCTGCGCACGATCTACGGGTTCAGCCGGCATGTGCTGCCGCCTCCGCCCGATTGGGACGACCGCACACGAGTGACCGGCTACTGGTTTCTCGACTCCCCGCCCGATTACACCCCGCCGCCGCCGCTCGCGGAGTTCCTCGCGGCCGGCGAACCGCCGGTCTATATCGGCTTTGGCAGCATGGTCACCGACGAGGCGCAGCGGCTGTCCGCACTGGTGATCGACGCGCTGCGCCGCACGGGGCGGCGCGCCATCCTGCTCGGCGGGTGGGGCAGATTTGGCGGGGATCATCTGCCGCCGCACATCCTGCAACTCGACTCCGCGCCGCATGACTGGCTGTTCGAGCGCGTGGCGGTGGTGGTGCATCACGGCGGGGCGGGCACGACGGGGGCGAGTCTGCGGGCGGGCAAACCGGCGCTGATCGTGCCGTTCACTGCCGATCAGCCCTTCTGGGGGAATCGGGTCGCCGCATTGGGCGTGGGACTCCCGCCGATTCCGCACAGGCGCCTGACAGCCGACGCCCTCAGCGCCGGGATCGAGCGCCTATTGACCGACCGATCGATGCGTGAACGGGCGGCTGCCCTGGGGAGCGCCATTCGCGCCGAGGATGGGGTCGGGGAGGCGGTCCGCGCGATTGAGGCGTTGGTGGGGCAGAGCATCCGCCGCGCGTAAGCGCCTCTGTGACGAACAAGCGTGGCCAACGCCTGCGTTGGCCCTACGAATCCGGTGTTTAGCCGCCCTTCTCCATCGCGAGCAGGCGCTTTTTGCGATCCGAGCCCCAGCGGTAGTGGCCGATCACGCCGTCGCCGCGTACCACGCGGTGGCAGGGGATGATCAGCGCCGTCTGGTTGTCGGCGCAGGCATTGCCGACGGCGCGGGCAGCCTTGGGCGCGTCGATGGCGCGGGCGATCTCGGCATAGGTACGCGTCTCGCCATACGGAATCTGGCGCAGGGCCTCCCAGACGCGGCGCTGAAAGGCGGTCGCCTGGATGTCCAGCGGCAGGTCGAGGTGGGGTGTCTCGCCGTTCAGGTAGCGGTTGATGGCCGTCAGCATCGGGTGCAGCGCCTCCGGGTCCTCGCAGAGCTGCGCGGCGGGGAACTCCGCCTGCAAGTCGGCGATCAGCGCGTCTGACGTGTCGCCCAGCTTGACGGCGCAGATGCCGCGTTCCGTCATGCCGACCAGCAGCACGCCGAACGGGCAGCGGGCGGTGGCGAAGGCGATCTCCACCGGCGCGCCGACGCGGTAGGCGGTCGGGGTCATGCCCAGGTGATCGCCCGTGCGGGCGTAGACCTGGCTGTCGGACGAGAAGCCGGCGGCATAGACGGCGTCGGTGACGCTGCCCGCCCCCCTCAGTTCCTGCTTGAAGGCGCGCATGCGGGCGGAATCGACGTAGGCCGCCGGGGTGATGCCCATGATCCGCTTGAAGGTGCGGTGCAGGTGGAAGGGGCTGATGTGAAACTGCGCTGCCAGGTGATCAAGGGTGATGCGCAGCTCGTGGGCGTGGGCGTCGATGTAACGGCAGACCTCGGCGATGGTCTGGGCGTTGGCGTCAGCGGACTCGTCGGGACGGCAGCGCTTGCAGGCGCGGAAGCCGGCGGCGCGGGCGGACTCGGCGTCGGGGTAGAAGACGACGTTCTCGCGCAGCGGGGTGCGGGCTTTGCAGGACGGCCGGCAGTAGATGTGAGTCGTCTTGACGGCGACGTAGAAGGCGCCGTCGTAGTGGGCGTCGTCGTCGATCACGGCCTGCCACATGCGGGCGTCGTCAAGCGGCTGCGTTTCCGTAGAAAGTGCTGGCTGGGTCATGGTGTCACCCCTTCTGTTTGTTCCTCATGCTGATGATCCTACGGCGTTTTGGTCGGCGATGCGCGCGCGATCTTGCTCAGTAATTCAGGAAGAGTTGGAATGAGGGGTGAGGAAGCCAAGATATGAGAGACGAGGGATGAGAAATGAGGGAGAAGCAGGGTGAGGTGGAGATGGAAGGGCTATGAGGCTTCGGCATCCTGCGCCTGATCCTCGCTCTCGATGAAGGTCTTGAGCCGGAACAATCGCTGATCCCAGATGGCGTTCAGGTTTTCGACCCACTCCCTGAGATCGTCCAGCGGCTCGGGGGTGAGAACGTAGCGCTTTTCGCGTCCCACCTGATGGACGTCGATCAGGCGGGCCTCCTTCAGGATCTGCAAGTGCTTGAGGATGGCCTGACGGGTGATGGGGTATTCCCGCGCGAACTCGGTCGCGGTTTTCGGGCTGTTCCTCGCCAGATCGATCAGGAGTTGGCGCCGGATCGGGTCGGCAAGGGCGGTAAAGATCGGCAGGTCTTTCACATGTGGATGCTCCAGTGTTGGTGAGATTGTACCTCGGGTGCGGTGTTTTGGCTGCCGGATCGCAGACGCTCAACGACGGCGAGGCAATCGAGGTGACTCCTGATGTGTAACCTTTGGGTTGCGCATACTGTATATGAAAATCTGTTCTATGTCAACCGGGGTGGAAATGCAGTACGATGAGGTCTGGATGAACGATGCGAACGGACAGTTCGGAATGGGAACCGAAGAAGTCACTGTGGCCAGTGAACCCGGAAAGAATCGCAGGACAAGAAGACGCAGGCTGATCCTTGGGCTGCTGTTCCTCTTCCTGCTGCTCTTTGTCTGCTCCTTTCCATTGCTCCTCAACAACCTGCGCCTCTTCGTCTTCTCACAGCCGTTTTTCAACTATCCCCTGCCGCCTCAGACCGAGGTGCTTTCCCGAGAAGCCCATGTCGGTCTTTTTCAGGGCAACGGGAACCACTGCGAATTCTGGGCGCGGATGCAGATTCACACCTCGTTGACCGAGGAGGAGGTGCGCGCACACTACTCCGGGGTTACATTTCCGACTGTAGGAGCCAATTCGGTTTCTGCCGCGATGGACGGGTTGGAAGGTGCCGTGCGGGTATATCTTCGGTTCGACGCCGAAGACCCTAACAGGTTCACCGCATCCATCGGCGACGGGATATACACGGACGGGCTTTATCTGTGGGACCTGCGCTGTCATTAGTAAATGAATCGGGTCAAGCTGAAGGGTTAATGGCGTAGGGGCGGACCAGCGTGTCCGCCCAAAAGGTGGGCGGGGACGTTGACCCGCCCCTACGGAAAACCCCGCCATTCTTATCTTGTTGAGGAATTAGTTCGGGGCGCCGTTTTCGCCGGAAAGGAAGTCCATCATTCGGTCGAAGAAGCCCTTGCCGCGTACCTGCGGCTCGACCTCGCTGCCCATGGTCTTGGCCAGCTTCTCGAACAGGGCACGCTGCTCCTCGGTGAGCTTGGTGGGCACATCGACATTAACGTAGATCAGTTGATCGCCACGGCCGTAGCTGGTGCCGTCGCTGCGCAGGCGGGGGACGCCCTTGCCGCGCAGACGGAAGACTTTGCCGGTCTGCGTGCCCGCGGGGACGGCCAGTTCGACATCGCCGTCCACCGTTGGGACGTTGACCTTGTCGCCGAGGGCGGCCTGGGCCACGTTGATGGACCAGTCCAGGATGATGTCGCTGTCGCGGCGCTTGAAGTACTCGTGTTCATGCACGCGGACGACGACGAACAGGCTGCCCTGAGGTGCGCCTCTGTCGCCCATGTCGCCCTCGCCGCGCACGGCGATTTGCAGACCATCGGCGACGCCGCCGGGGATGGCCACATCCAGGCTGACCTTGCGGCGCATGCGGCCGTTGCCCTTGCAGGTGGTGCAGGGGGTGGGGATGGTCTCGCCGCGGCCGTTGCAGCGCGGGCAGGTGGTGACCTGGACCATCGAGCCGAGGAAGGTCTGCTGCACCTGCCGGACCTCACCGGTGCCGGCACACTGGACGCACTTGACCGGCTGGGTGCCGGGCGCCGCGCCATTGCCGCCGCAGGTTTCGCACACTTCCATGCGCTCGAATTCGACGGCCTTGGTCACGCCAAAGACCGCCTCCTCGAAGCTGATCTCGACCTCGACGCGGCGATCCTGGCCGGGACGCGGGCCGCGTCGCCGGGATTGACGGGCCGCGCCGCCGAAATTGTTGAAAAATTCCTCGAAGATCTCTTCGAAGCCCCCGAACCCGGCCGCGCCCGCGCCCGCCCCGCCGAAACCGGACGGTCCGTTGATCCCGGCATGGCCGAAGCGGTCGTAGCGCGCACGCTTGTCGTCGTCGGACAGCACTTCGTAGGCTTCGTTGATCTCCTTGAAGTGCTCTTCCGCGTGCGGGTCCTTGTTCACATCGGGATGATATTCACGCGCCAGTTTGCGATAAGCACGCTTGATAGCGTCCTTATCAGTACCGCGTGCGACCCCCAGTACTTCGTAGTAATCTCGCGCCATGCGCCGCCCCGGTCACTCCGTACCACTGCTTCGTTGAGTCTGGTCTGAAAAGCAAAAACCCCGTCCCCGGGCGAGAGGGAACGCCCACCTCGGAAGAGGGAGCGTTCCCTGTTCGCAAGGGAAAGGGGTCGAATTATGCTTCGGTGAACTCGGCGTCGACGACGTCTTCGCCGGACTTGCCGGACTTGTCGGTCTGGCCATCGGCGCCCGGCTGCTCCGCGGGCTGCTCGCCGGCCTGCTGTTCATACATACGGCCGCCAAGGGTCTGGATGTGCTGACTCAGGGCTTCGGTGGCGGCGCGGATCTGCTCCACGCTGTTGGTCGCCTGCGCCTTGCGCACATCCTCGATTTTCTCGGTGGTCTGCTTCTTGGCGTCCTCGGGCAGCTTGTCCGTGAAGTCGCGCATGAACTTCTCTGCCGTGAAGATGGCCGATTCCGCCTGGTTGCTCGCCTCAGCCGACTCGCGGCGCTGGGCGTCTTCGCCGGCGTGCACTTCGGCTTCCTTGACCATCCGCTGGATTTCGGCCTCATTGAGACCGCTGCTGGCGGTGATGGTGATCTTCTGCTCGCGGCTGGTCGCCTTGTCACGGGCGCTGACGTTGAGAATGCCGTTGGCGTCGATGTCGAAAGTCACTTCGACCTGCGGCACGCCGCGCGGGCTCGGCGGGATGCCGTCGAGGATGAAGCGGCCCAGCGACTTGTTGTCATTGGCCATCGGACGCTCGCCCTGTACGACGTGGATTTCCACCTGCGTCTGGTTGTCGGCCGCGGTCGAATAGACCTGCGACTTGCGCGTCGGGATGGTTGTGTTGCGCTCGATCATCGGGGTGGCCACGCCGCCCAGGGTTTCAACGCCGAGGGTGAGCGGGGTCACGTCGAGCAGCAGGATGTCCTTGACGTCGCCCTGGAGCACGCCGCCCTGAATCGCCGCGCCCAGCGCCACCACTTCGTCGGGGTTGACGCCCTTGCTCGGTTCCTTGCCGAAGAAGCTCTTGACCGCTTCCGCGACGGCCGGCATACGGGTCATGCCGCCGACCAGGATGATGGTGTCGACGTCCTTGACATCCAGCCCGGCATCCTTGAGCGCTTGGCGGCAGGGGGTAATGCTCCGCTCGACCAGGTCGGCGGTCATGCGCTCCAACTGCGCGCGGGTCAGGGTCATGTTCAGGTGCTTGGGACCACTGGCGTCGGCCGTGACGAACGGCAGGTTGATGTCGGCGGTCTGGGTGGTGGACAGCTCGATCTTGGCCTTCTCGGCCGCTTCCTTCAGACGCTGGAGCGCCTGCGGGTCCTTGCGGAGATCGATGGTCTGATCCTTCTTGAACTCCTCGGCGATCCAGTCGATGACCTTCTTGTCGAAGTCGTCGCCGCCGAGGTAGGTGTCGCCGTTGGTGCTGCGCACTTCGAAGACGCCGTCGCCCACTTCCAGGATGGAAATGTCGAAGGTGCCGCCGCCCAGATCGTAGACGGCGATGATGCCGTTCTTCTTCTCGCCCATGCCATAGGCCAGGCTGGACGCGGTCGGCTCGTTGATGATGCGCAGGACCTCAAGACCGGCGATGCGGCCGGCATCCTTGGTGGCGTTACGCTGCGCGTCATTGAAATAGGCGGGGACTGTGATGACCGCCTGGTCCACCGTCTCGCCCAGATACGCTTCCGCATCGGCCTTGATCTTCTGGAGGATCATGGCGCTGACTTCCGGCGGGCTGTAGTCACGCCCGCCCATATAGACGCGCACGTCGCCGTTGGGGGCCGCGGAGACCTTGTACGGCACGTAATCCGTGGCGCGCTGGACTTCCTGGTCCTCGAACTTACGGCCCATGAAGCGCTTGACCGAGAAGACCGTGTTCTGCGGGTTAATCACCGCCTGATTGCGGGCGACTTTGCCGATCAGGCGCTCGTTGGTCTTGGGGTTCATCGCCACGACCGACGGAATCAGGTTGCCGCCTTCCGAGGAGGGGATCACCTTGGGCTTACCACCCTCCATGACCGCGACAACCGAGTTGGTCGTGCCGAGGTCGATACCGATAATCTTTCCCATGCTGTTCCTACTCCCTTGCGATTGATGTCAACTTCACTGAGCGACGCATACTGAGTGACGTGACGCTATTGTGCGACGCGGACGAGCGCCGGACGCAGTACGCGGTCGCCAACCAGGTAGCCCTTCTGCAACGTCTGAGTCACAGTGCCAGGCTCAACCTCCGCTTCGCTGTCCATACCGATGGCTTCGTGCCTGGAGGGGTCGAAAGGCTGACCGGTGGGGTCGATAATGGTGACGTTGTTGTTTTCCAGCACCCGGTAGAATTTACGCAAAATCATGGCCACGCCGTTCACCCAGGCGTTGTCGGCCAGGTCGCCCGGCACCGTGGCCATGGCGCGCTCAAAGTCGTCCAGCACCGGCAGGACGTTCTTGAAGGTGTCGCCGCTGGCCCTGTCGTGCATGGACTTCAGCTCACGCTCCATACGCCGCTGGAAATTGGCGAACTCGGCGCGTTCCCGCTGCCAGCCCTCCCGGAATTGATCCGCCTGGACCTGGAGCTTCTCATAGGCTTCCAGAGTAACTTTCCCTTCCTCTGCACCCGGCGCACCCTGGACGGTTTCCTCAGATGCAGGGGCAGCATTGGTCTCCGAAGTACCCTGGGCGTCTGCTGCGTCTGCGCCGTTCACCGGCACATCCTCCGCATCATCATGGATCTGCGTTTCGGGGTTTGTCACACTGCGGCTCCTTCTCCTGCGTTCTGCATCTCTGGGGCTGGGCCAGGATCGTCTTATGAAACATAGCAAGGACGGGAATCGACCCGCCCTTGACCGTGCAATCTTGTGACAGTCTAGCAGCGGAATCATAGAATTCCGTTAACATGGCGCAAGAAGGGCGCAAACAATCCGAGCGGCGCCGACGATGCCAGATCACGGTATGATGAAGACACTGCCGATTCCCCGTTCAAGCCGCGGCTCATGCCGGCAAGAGGTCCAATGACGCCGACCCATCGCGATCCGACCTGGATCATCGCCCTGCTGATTGCCGCGGCGCTGGCGGCGCTGCTGCTGCTCCCGCGCGAGGCCGGGGGGCTGATGCTGTGGGGGTTGGCGGCGCTCTCGGCGGTCGTGCTGGGAAGGCGCTGGATTCGCCGAGGGGCAGAGGCGCTCGTACAGGCCTGGAAGCGCCGCGCCGCGCGCTCTGCTGGGCCGGGGCCGCTGCCGGAACTGCGCCCGATCCATGCCATCGAGCTGGCGATCGCCGCCATCCTGACGCTGGCGGCTCTCGCTCCGCTGTACGATTTCCGCCCGAACCGCCTCATGGGCGGCAACGAACTCTCCTACCTGATCAACAGCGGGGCAGTGGCTGGCATGGTCTTCCGCGAGAACGGCGCACTGCCCCTGTGGAACCCGCTGATCGGCACCGGCGAGCCGCTGTTCGAGAATCCGTTTTCGTTCGCCCTCAACCCGTTGATGCTCTTCCCGATCGTGTGGCAGGGGGCGGTTCACGGGCCAAAGGTGGCGGTGATGGTGCACGCAGTTCTGATGGTCTGGGGCGGGTGGTTCTTCGGACTGTACGGCGGGATGCGCCCGCCGGGGCGGATGCTGCTGGCGCTGCTGCTGACGGGGGCGGGCAGCTTCACGGCGGCCATTGGCGAGGGCTTCTTCCAGGTCGGGCTGAGCCAGGCCTACGTGCCGTGGGTATTCGCCGGGCTGCTGGCGCTTGTGCACCCGCAGGCAGGTCGGCGGCACATCGCATTGCTGGCCGTGCCGGCGATGCTGCTGATCTTCGCCGGGACGTACTTCTACGTCCTGCCGACGGCCATCGCCTGCGCCGTCGTCGTGGATGCTCATCTCTTTCGGCGTGGGCCAGACCGGCGCTTTCGTGCCGATGCCGGGCTGCTGCGGCGGGCCGGCATCGCCGTGCTGTTGGTCGCCGGGCTGGCGGCGGCGCGTCTGCTGCCCCAGATAGTCCACGCAGCGTATGTTCAGCATCCCCTGGAGCGCTTCCTGGGCAGTCGAGTGGAGGTGACGACGCTGTTGTCGCTGTTCTTCTTCCCGGATCTGCGCGGGCAGGCCGACTATGAGTTCTTCTACCACTTCGTGGTCTGGCTGCCGCTGCTGATCGCCGTGCTGGTTGCCGGGCCGGCGCTGATCTTCGCGCCAACGGACGGAGCCGCGGCCGGCCGTGGACGGATCGTCGTCCCGGCACTGCTGCTGATCGCTCTGTTCGTCGTGTGGGCGCAGGCGCATGCCGGCGCGCCGATGCGCGCTCTGTACAACGCCATCCCCCTGCTCAATCACTGGCGCTTCACGCCGCGCATGCTGGCGGCGGCCGCGCCCTGGGTGGCATTCCTGGTCGCGGTGGGGTTCGATCAGGCGCTGACCGCCCTGTGGCGCTCGCTGCGTGCCGCATGGTCACGGGGGATCGATCCGTCGTTTGCGCAGATCGTCCGCGGCGGCGCGCTGGGCGTGGCGGCGGCGCTGCTGATCCTGATCGGCGTCCTGGCGGCGCAGGAGTCGCTGCGCAACTGGGGACGGCGCCTGCGCATCGATTGGCCGCTGCCGCACAATGCCGCCGCGCTGACGCTGATGCGCCAGGCGCAGCCCCAGGGCTGGATCAGCTACACCAGCCGCTCGTTCCATGACGACTGGGCGGTGTACGACCTGCGCGTGCGGGCGGCATTCGGCAACCCGGATTACCGGCCACGGCCGGTGACGCCGACGATCGGGACAACGGACATCCTCAAGCGGGTGCGGCCACCGGTGGCGGTGGACATCTTCGCGGGCGACTTCATGAGAGCGCAGGGTTACAAACCACTGGCGGAGCTGAACGGGCGGCTGGGCTACGTGGTGGCCTGGACGGTCCCGAAGGGGCTGCCGCACGTCTTCCTGATCCCCGAGGCGGCCATCCAGGACAGCCCGGAGAAGATCGCGCCGGAACGGATCGCCCCGGTTGAAGCGTTCGCGCACGACTTCGACACGATCACCATCCATGCCGACCCCTTGGTGCAGGAGGAGATCCTGGTGGTGCAGGAGACGGCCTACCCCGGCTGGACAGTGACGGTGGACGGCGAGGCGCGGCCGCTGGAATCGGTGGGCGGGTTCATCGGCGTCCGGTTGCCCGCCTCAGCCGACAGCGCGGAAGTCGTCTTCGCCTACCAGCCGGTCTGGTTTTACGCCGGGTGCGCCGTCACCGTGGCGACCTGCGCCGGAGTCGCGCTGTGGCTGCTGCGAGGGCGTCCCTACTCGTTGTCGGGGCGTTCGGCCGGTCCGGTGAGCGCATCGGCGGCCTCGTCGGACTCGGGGAGGGTGGCGTAGACCTGGCGGAGCAGATCGGTCATCATGCCGGAGACATAGCCGACCACGCCGATGGCCCGCTCATAATTGATGTTGGTCGGGCCGAGCACGCCGATCGCGCCGCTGACCTGCCCCTCGACACCATAGCGGCTGAGGACCATCGACAGCCGGCTCAGTTCCTGCCACTGGCCGTTGCCGGCAATGACCACCTGCACCTGGTTGAGCATGGGTGTGAGCAGATCGGCCAGGATCATGTTGAGGATGGCACGCTCTTCGATGACGCGGATGGCCTGCTGCGCGCCTTCGCTGCCGGGGAAGAGGGTGACCATCTCGGTCAGGCCGTCGCCGAAGACCTGGCCGGTTTGCAGGGAGTCGGTCTGCTGCATGGCGGCGGTAATCAGGTCGGCGATGTCACGTTCCAGCAGGCTGAGGCTGGCGCTGCGCACCCGCACCTCACTGACGTTCAGGCCGTTGAGCATGGCGTTGAGGCGATCGGCCACTTCGCTGAGACGCTGCTGGTTGAGCGACTCGGCCAGGTTGAGCATCTGCTGATGGACGGTGCCGCCTTGCAGGACCATGACCATGAGCACGAGCCGACCCTGAATGGCGATCAGTTCCACGTGCTTGAAGCGGCAGGTGGCGGCGCGTGGCGGGGTGACGAGGGCAGCGGTCTGGGCGACGCGGGCCAGCACGCTGGCTGCCTGGGTCATCTGCTGCTCAGAGGCGACGGGCGCGCCCTTGAGCCGGTCCTCGATCCACTGCTGGTCGCTGCGATTGAGCACCTCGGCGTCCTGCTGACCGGTCAGGCGCATGACGTAGTAGCGGTAGCCGGTGGCCGTCGGCACGCGGCCGGCGGACGTATGCGGCTGCTGGATGTAGCCCATTTCTTCCAGGCGCATCATCTCGTTGCGGATGGTAGCTGAACTGAACGGCAGATTGAACTGATCGACCAGGTACTTGGAGCTGACCGGCTCCGGCGATTGGGTGTACGCCTTGACGATGGACGAGAGGATTTCTTCTTGCCGTTGGGTAAGTTCTGGGAGGAGTGAGTCGTCAGGAGTCATGCAATGGATAGTTCACCATAGACTAACGTGCGGTTGACGGTCGATACTCATGGTAGCATACAGCCAGACGACGGTCAAAGCGCCGATGAGCATGAGGAGTGCAGAGGGCAATGGGCAACATGACGTTTGCGGTGACCCGATTCGATGAGGAAGTGTTGAAGTCCGAGAAGCCGGTGCTGGTGGATTTCTGGGCGGAGTGGTGCGGCCCGTGCAAGATGATCGCGCCGGTCGTCGACCAGATCGCCACCGAGTACAGCGACAAGCTGAAGGTGGGCAAGCTGGACGCCGACGAGTACCCGGAAGTGCTTCAGTCCTACGGCATTATGGGCATCCCGACGCTGATCCTGTTCAAGGGCGGCAAGCCGGTGGTGCGCATCACGGGCTTCCAGAACAAGGACCGGATCACCGCGCAGCTTAAGCCGCATCTGGGCTAAGCCGCGCTTCGCATTAGAAGCGACACGCCATTCAAAGGCGAGGGGGAGCGATCCCGCCTCGCCTTTTTTTCTGCCTGGAAATGGCGGCGCACTCTGCCGTCACCGAGAATAGCGGCGTTCGTAGGGACAGCATTCTTGCTGTCCAACGGTGGCGGACGCGAAGAATTGCGTCCCTACGGCTCATCTTGAGAAGTCTGCAATAATTCTTTATGATTGTTAATGACCCTTAGAGAATACATGCTCTGTCTGCGGAAGTGGCCGGGCAGGTTCAGGAGAATAGAGATGTTTGAACTCGTCCCGTCCGACTTTCACAAAGCCCAGTCGCTGTTCGACCCCCTGATGGCCACCCAGATGTTCTGCGCGGGGGTGCTGGAAGGCCTGTATGCCGGGCGCGTCTTCGTCGACGACCCGGAGCAGCCGAGGAGCGGATTCGTCGCCAAAGACGGCGGTTGGTGGTTTTTGGCTGGCGACCCTGGTGATGAAGCATTCAATCGGGCGCTGAACACGGCATTGTTCGACCGGACCATCCTCGGCGAAAAGGGATGGGGGGGAATGCTGGTCTGCCACCCGGCGGACTGGGATGCACAGATCCCGGCGATCTATGCGCCGCGCATCCCCAACGTCACGGAACGCCTGCACTACACCTGCCGCCGGCTCGAATTTGACTGGCGCGGGCAGATCCCCGATGGCATCGAAGTGCGCTTTGTCGACGAGACACTGGCCGCCGACGGCATCGAGATACACGGCGCGGCCGCCGACGTGCTGGCGCTGCGCAGGGACGCGCTGGAACCAGACCGCAAGGCGGTGGGGTTTGTGGCGGTGCATGACGGCCGGATCGTCGCGTCGTCGGTAATCGACTGCATTGTTGGCGGCGGGGGCGACATTGGGCTGTTCACCGATGGCGAATACCGGCGACGCGGCCTGGCCGCACTCACCTCGGCGGCGGTCATCGAGTATGCCCTGTCACACGGCGTCGACGTGGTGCACTGGGACTGCCAGGCCTTCAACATGGGGTCGATTCGCACGGCGGAAAAGCTGGGTCTGGAACTGAGCGGCGCCCACCTGATGTATACCTTCATCCTGAACCCGGTCATCCACGACGTCAACCGCGCCTGGGCGCAGCTGGACGCCGGGCACTATGACCGGACGGCAGGCATCTGCCGTCAGGCGATCGAGGCGGCAGGCGATTCGGCACACGTGCATTTCTACTACGTGCTGGCGCGCTGCCTGATGGCGAGCGGCCGGCCGGATGAGGCGTTGAAAAATCTGGAAGTGGCCGCGCGGCTTGGGTGGGATTCGGCGGAAGAAGCAGAGACGGACTTTACGACGCTGGCCGGCGATCCGTCGTGGGCGGGCATTCTCGATCAGATGCGGGTGAACGCGGGGGCCGGCGCGGGTTGAGCGGGGGGGATGCGGTGGGCGGACACAGGCAAATGAAGTTTACAGGTCCGCCCATACTGTTGATTCCGCAACTACACGTTTTCGCGCGCGGTCTCGCGGGCCTGGCGCATCGCTTCGCGCATCTGTTCCAGGTGCATCCACTCGTGGCGCAGACCGAACAGATAGGCCGAGACGGCGTTCATCTTGCCGAACTTGTTGACGAAGTTGTCACTCAAGTCGCGGAAGACGTCGAGCATAGGGGCGTCCGGCCAGGAGTCGAGGAAGGCCAGGCGCATGCGACGGCTCTCGGCCAGGCGCTGATCGACCTGGGCACGGGTGGTGACGGTGTGCCAGTCGGGCTCGTAGCGCAGGCGCGGCTCCTTTGGATAAGCAATGCCGCGCGCCAGAATGCTGCTGACGGCTGCCCATTCTTCTGCGCTGGCGGTGACGTGCAGCACCAGATGCGCCGCCGACCAGCCCTGATGCTGTTCATGTTCCGGTGCATACTGATCGTCGGCCAGGGGATCGTTCGGGAAGAAGGTTACGGCGGCATCGTCGGCGTCGCCCAGAATCGCCGCGATCTCGTCCAGCGAGGCTTCGGTGATACGCCGGAGTTGGGCAGCGGTGGTGATGTTTTCACGGGTTGCCCATTGCAGAAGGGTCATGTCGCCGTTCAAGACCGGGGAGATGTCTGGCAGCATAGCGGTGCGGGTCCTCTCTGATACGCGATGAGGGTAGACGATGAAAGCGATGATGGCGTGCGGGGCAGCCACATCTCTCCTATCGGACGCGCACCAGACGCGGATTCTTTCGTGACTCGCGGGAGATCGAACGCCTATGCCCAGACGGAATAGTCGCTGTCGAGCGTGACGTCCGGGTCGTCGTCGTCTTCCAGGTCACGCAGCACCGAGTTACGCAGACCCTCCTCGCTGAGGAACGTCTCGGTCTGGCCGAACGGCTCGCCGGCCGGACGGTGCGGCCTGAGCCTGCGCTTCAAACTGTGGTGGCGCAGCGAAGGCACGAAGACGGTCAGCCCACAGTGTCGCTCCTCGATCTGGTAGTTCAGCGAGCAGCCGCTGATGGCCAGAAAGTCACGCACACAGGACAGCTCGAAGGCCAGGTTTTCCTGTCGCCAATTGTCGGCATGCGGGTCGAGCAGGGCATTGAGCGACAGGGGGATATCGCCGAATTTGCGGTAGCGCACGCCGAGAATGACGCCGCGCGAAGAGGGCTGCACCACCAACCCGACGCCAGGCCCAAGCGCGAAGGCGCAGGAGTGAAGGAGGACCAGCCCCTCTTGCAGGGTATCGCGTGAGCCATGGAGCTGCATGTCGTCAAACGAATGGGTCTTGCGGGGCAGGCGCAGCTCGATGGCCAGCCAGTCCAGCAGATCGCCCAGGCGGAAGGAGCGCTGATCGAAGGGGACGATGGGGCGCTCGCCGGCACGGTAGCGGATCAGGTTGTTCCAGGCGGTGAAGGTGTTGTGGGCCCGCATGATCTGCCGCGCGGCATGCTCCCGCCAGATCAGCTGCGCGGCACGGTCGCCCTGGGCGGCCATATTGACCGCGCCAACGGCAGCGCTCAGATGCTCGACCACGCGGCGATGCATCGTCATATTGATGGCAGCAAGGCGCTCCCATAGGCCCGCAGAGTCTTCCATGTCCTGTCCTTATTCGTCACGCCCGCCTATCTGTGCGCGGGGGCGCAAAAAAACGCGGCGCCCGCAGCCGGACCCGCGCCGTACTCCATTTTTGCCGGTGGCGCCGTCGCAGATCGCTACGGCATTCCGGCGGAGATTGGCTCGCGCATGGCGCGAATGGCAAAGCGCGGGTTGGAACCGGCAAAGCGCCGCACTTCATGCAGCGCCGATTCAAAGTTGGAGAGCAGGTCGGCATCGTCGCCTTTGAAGCGGCGAAGGGTCTGTACCGCGCACGCGGCGCAACCGCGCATCGCCCGGAAGCTATCCGTCTCACACGCCAGACAACCACTCAGCCGTACCATCATCAGCATGAAAGCGAGGGTTTCCTCGTGTTGTTCCGGCAGCGGCGTGATTCGGTCCACCAGGGCCTGCCATTGCGGCCCGCGTACTTTGCGGAGGGACGGGATAACATAGTGCGGAAACAGAATCTCGTTGTTGGCGTACATAAGTCATTCCCTTGATGTCACCCACAAATGGCAGGTTGATCGTCCCAGCCCCAATCGTTAGCATATGATGAATGGGAACTCAGACTCTATGGGACTCTCGTACCAACCAACCTGCTAAAGGCGCGGGCATACAAAATAATGCAGTTCGTTGCATGATAACTGTAACATGAATTGAGGCGCATGTAGATGAGAAAACTAGCCCTTCTGTTCGCGCTGGTGGTCAGCGTCCTGACCGGGGCATGCAGCGGCGGTGCGGTCGTCTTTGCGCCCACGCCGGCGCCGGCCGATGTCTCCCCGGTGCGCTACGCGCACCCGAGCGGCGCGTTTTCGCTGAACGTGCCCCGCCAGTGGGCGCGCTACGAGCAGAACACGACCACATTAGCCAGCGTCAGTTTCTCGCCGCCGGGGGCCGGTCAGCCTTCACTCAGCGTTGCCGCGGTCAAGCTCGATGCATCCAGCGCCGGGGAGGACTTTGCCGCCCTGCTCGACCTGTACCAGACACAGATTCGGCCCGACACCGGCGCATACAAAGAGGAAGCGCGCGAGGCGATGGGCGATGGAAGCTGGCGGTTCGCCGGTCTGCGAGCGGGGCCGGGGAACGCGACTCAGTCAGTCAACACCTTCGTCGAGCGGGCCGGCGACGTGATCGGGGTGATCGAGGTGCTGCTGCCCGCAGAGTCCCAGGGTGCGCAGGACCCCACCGGCAGCGCGCGCTGGACGGAGCTGCAAAACGCGATCAACACCTTCGAACTGGTGGCAGAGGCCAATCTGAATGCCGCGCCGCTTTCGACGCTCACCTTCGTCAAGGAGGCCGAGCTGGCCATTCTGCATGTCGCCGCCTGGTCGACGCCGACTGGCGCGTTTTATATTACCGGCGAGGTCGCCAACTACGGACTGACCCCTGCCGTCGGCCTTCCGGTCGAGGCGGTGCTGCTGAATGCGGAAGGCGGGCAGGTGGCCGGCGCGGTCGATGTGGTCATGGGGCACGCCATTCCGCCGGGCGGGTTCGCGCCGTTCAGCCTGCGCTTCGGCGAAGGGCAGGCGAATCAGGCGGCGAGCTACGTCCTAACGCTCGGAAATGACTGGCAGATGGCGGCCGACCCCGGCATGGTCGGGGAGGGGGCGCTGGTCTGGACGGATTCGGCGGAGTTCGACGCCTTCAACCGGCTGGTGATTCGCGGGACAGTCACCAACACCGGCTCGACCGTGGTGCGCCAGCCGCGCGCCATGGCCACGGTCTTCGACAGCGCGCAGAACGTCACCGGCGCGGTCTGGATCGATCTACCCGCCGAGCAGATCGTCCCCGGCGCGGCCGTCGACTTCGAGATCGTCGTTGGCGAGTATGGCGGCGCGCCGGAAAACTACATCATCACCGTGCAGGGGCTGTCGTGATGGCGCTGACGCACCTGTTTTTCGACGTGCATGACGTGCTGATCGACAATGCGCTCAACATTCCCTGCTATGCGACGGGTATTGGCCGCGTCCTGGTCGAGCGCTACGGCGGGAGCGAAGACGCCTGGGCCGCCGCCAATCGCAAGGTGATCGCCGACTGGGACAGCTATTACACCGACCTGAATTTATCGGGCGACGAGGGCATGCACGACTACTTCGAGGGGATGTTCCGTACCACGCGGGCGCTCTTTCGGCTGACGGGCACGCCGGAGCCGCCCTTCGAGGAACTGTGGGCGCTGACGCTCGAACTGCCCGGCCTGGCCACAAAGGGCTGTGACGCCCTCTACCCGGATGCCCGCGACGCGTTAAGCCGGTTGCGTGACCTGGGTCTGACGCTGGGCGTGGTCAGCGGCGCGCCGGAGAACCAGATCCGCACCTCGCTGGAACCCGTGATCGATCTGTTTACCGGGCTGATCAGCGGATCGGACACCGCCGACCGTTTCGACAAGGATGAGGAGCGCTACCTCGCGGTCGCCTTGCGGTCGGGCGTCCCGCGCGACTCTTGCCTGATCGTCGACGACAAGGCCGACCCCACGGCGGCGGCGCGGCGGGCGGGGCTGCTCAGCGCGCAGTGCGACCGCGCACGGCGGGTGCAGCGGTCACCGGCACATTACCTGATCCGCAATCTGGTGGAGTTGATGCCGATATGCGAGGCTCTGATCTGATGTCTGTCACGATGCCCATCACCCTCGACGACGTGCGGCGGGCGCTGGCCCTCAGTGAAGCGGACGGGTTTGACCCCACCCAGGCGCTGCTGCGCATGTCGCCGCAGCCGCGCGCGAGCGGTCCGCCCCCCGACGTCGTCGCCAAACAGGCCGCCGTCCTGCTGCTGCTGTTCCAGCACCGTGACCTTGGCGGCGACGATTCGCTGCACTTCCTGCTCATGCGGCGCCAGGAGTACCCCGGGGTGCACAGCGGGCAGATCAGCCTGCCGGGCGGGCGCCAGGAGGCGGGCGAGACGCACGTGCAGACGGCGCTGCGCGAGGCCGAGGAAGAGGTCGGCGTACTGGCCTCCGACGTGCGGGTGATCGGCGCGCTGACGCCGTTCTACGTGCCGCCGAGCAACTTCGAGATCCACCCGATCGTCGGGACGATCGCTTACCATCCGCAGTGGGTGGCGCACACGCTGGAGGTGGCCGAGCTGATCGAGGCGCCGCTGAGCATCCTCCTCGACGAGGCGGCCAAGGGCGAGGACATGATGCAGCGCGGCGAGGTTTCGTTCCAGATTCGCTTCTACCGAGTGGGCGAGGCCGTGGTCTGGGGGGCGACGGCCGCCATCCTCGGCGAGATGGAGTCCCGACTGCGCGCGGTGGTGGTTGAGTCAGGATCGTAGGGCGGGCAGAAGCGGAAGACGCGGGCGTTGCCCCTACAAGTGTGCCGGCTGATAGCGCGCCCAGATCGTGAACCAGGGCGGAAACATGGCGTTCAGGTGGTCCCAGGTGCCGGGTTCGGCGTCGGGGTTCCAGCCGAGTTCCTCCCAGAACCCGAGCAGCACGAAACCCCGCCGGCACAGTCCGTTGATCACCGTGCTGAGCGTGTGGTTGAACTCGCGAGGCCCCTCCACCTCGCGGGTCGAGCCATCCTCGTAGGTGATCACCCAGTTAGGCGTGTCAAACTGCACTTCACCATCCTGATAGCGCCGCTTCACCGAGTAGCCGTTCCCATTCCAGTCCGATTCCTCCACGCCCACGGAGAAGGGATTGTGCCACTGCATGCGGTACAGCCCGCCTGGCCGGATCACGCGCTGGACCTGATCGAAGACGACGCCAGAGTCGGCCACGAAGTTGATGGAAAACGCGTGCCAGACGACGTCGAAGCTGGCCGGTTCAAACTGCGAGAGATCGCGCATGTCGCCCTGCACTAGCGCCCCCTCCACCTGGTAGTGGGCCAGGGCCACGCGGTCTTTGGCCAACTGCTGTTCTGAGAAGTCGAGCACGGTGACGTGTGCGCCCAGCACGGCAAAGGCCGCCGACTGCTGCCCGCCGCCGCTGGCCAGGCACAGGACGCGCTTCCCCTGCACGTCGCCCATGACGCCGTAGGGATCGATCCCCTGTCGTGCCGTTACCGTATCCAGATCGAGGTGTGGGCGCGACCATTCGACATCGGCGGCGGCCAGCGCATCCCAGCGCGCCCGGTTGAAGTCGCTATAGTCATCCATTGTCGTGGGTCCTATTTAGCCGGTGTTGCCCCAATGAAGGCATTATACCGACCCGGCGGTGGGTGTGGGTAGGAGGACAAGGTAAGCGTTGTCCCGACGGCCGGCGTGAGTGGAAGGACTTGCGATCGGACAATGCCTGAATGATCAGATACGCCTTATGGCGGGTGGGAGAATCAGAAAGGTGGTGTAGACTTTGGCAAAATCAGATCTTTGAGAAGGAGGCTTTTTCATGACCGCTGCTTCCTCATCATCGACCTCTCACCGCCCTACGAACCTGCTGATCCGTCTGTACCACCGCCTGACCGACTACGCGTCACACACCGGCCTGGTGCACCTGCGCATCGCCTTCGGCATTCTCTTCCTCTGGTTGGGTATCCTGAAGGTGTTCCCCGGCGTCAGTCCGGCCGAGCCGCTGATGCGCGCCTCCATGCCCGCCTTCCTGCCCGCCTTCCTGCCCATCGATGCCTTCATTCGCTTCGCCGCCGTCTGGGAGGTGATCGTCGGCATCGGCTTTCTGACCAACCGCTTCCCCCGGCTGACGTTGTTCATGACCTTCTGCACCATGGCCATAACGCTGTCCATCTTCTGGATGGCGCCGGGGATGATCTGGAAGTCGTTCCCGTTCCTGCTGAGTTTCGAGGGGACTTACGTCGTCAAGGATCTGGTCATTGCCGCGTCGGCGGTGGTGCTGATCGCCGCCCTGCGCCGGCGGCGTATCGCCTCCGATCTCCAGGCCACCATTGAAGTTCGCCGACTGACGTCGTCCCCGCTGGTGGACACGTACAATCGCCTGGAGCGGGCGCTCGTCGACTGGTCCGCCCGCCACAGCCTGACGCTGCTGCGACTCGCCTATGCCGTCGTCTTCATCTGGTTCGGGCTGCTCAAGCTCAACCCGGAAACGGAGCCGACCCTGCCCTTCATCCTGTCTTTCGCCAACCCGGAGACCATTCCGTTCGTGCTGGTGGTGTGGGGTGTCGTGGAGATCGTTATCGCGGTGCTGCTCATCATCCGGCGTTATGAGGAGATCGCCATCCTCTTCACTCTGATCATCGTCATCGTCACAACGGCCGGTCTGTTTCTGGCCTCTCATCTCGCCTTCTCCGCGCCGTTTGTGCTGACGCTGTTCGGCCAGCACCTGCTGAAGAATCCGATTTTCCTGGGCGCGGCGCTCATCCTGCTGTTCGGGGCACGAGAATCCCGCTGAGCGCTAAGGCAAAAAAGAACGCGCTCGTGAAGCTGAGCGCGTTCTGGTTCGTCGCAGGGGTGCCGCAGTTATTCGTGGAAGAGTTCGCCGACGCTGCGGCCCTGATTGGCGCGCAGGATGACCTCACCGAGCATCGGGGCCACCGAGAGCACGGTCATGTTCGGCAGCAGCTTGCGCTTGTCTTCAGACATCGGCACGGTGTTGGTGGTGATGATCTCCTTCACCCGCAGGCTGGCCAGCCTTTCGACGCCTTCGCCGGACAAGATGGAGTGCGTGAAGGCGAGGTAGACATCCTTCGCCCCTTCGCGGCGCACCAGTTCGACGGCGCTCGCGATCGAGCCGCCCGTGAGCACTTCGTCGTCCACCAGCAGGACGTTCTTGTCGCGCACATCGCCGATGATCGAGAGGGCTTCCGCCGTCGCGTCGTTGCCGGTGCGGCGCTTCTCGATGATCGTCAGCGGGGCGTCCATCTTCTCGGCCCAGTTGCGGGCGTGCTTGGCAAAGCCGAGATCGGTGGAGACGACGACAAGGTTTTCGATCTTCCTGCTTTCGACGTGGTCGCTGAGCAGGTAGAAGGCCGTCAGGGCGTCGCCAGGGATGCTGAAGAAGCCCTGGATCTGCCCGCTGTGCAGATCCAGGGTCATGTAGCGGCTGGCACCCACCACCTGAAGCATGTCGGCGATCATGCGGGCGGCGATGCCGACCCGGGGCTGATCTTTCTTGTCCGAGCGACCATAGGCGAGATAAGGCACCACGACGGTGACGCGCGCCGCCGAGTCGCGCTTAATCGTGTCGATCAGGATCATCAGCTCAAAGATGCTTTCATGCAGCGGCGAGCACATGCTCTGGATGACGTAGACATCCTGGCCGCGCATGCTCTCTTCAAGTCGGATGAAGATGTTTTCGTTGGGGAAAATCGTCCGCTCGTACTTGCCGAGCGACAGGCCCAGGTGTTCCGCGATCTCGTTGCCGAGCGACTTGGTCGCTGTGCCGGCGACCAGCATGATCCGGCCATAGTACTGGCCACGCTTGCCCGCGTCGCCGTTGGCGGGCTCTGGGCTGTATTTCGTTCCGGGAATTTTGACGTTGGTGACGCGCATGGGATTGATTTACCCTCCAAGAAAGCAATCCGGGCGCCACACGTGCGCCCTCTAGCGTACAGGTGCAGAAAATTGGATCTGTGCGATCAGCCTCTCGACCGCCCGTTGTGGGTCGATCTCCCGTGATTGAATGCGTTCCATCATCCCATTCAGCGAATCCGCCGGGATCTGCCTCAGCAGCCGCTCCAACAACGTATCCCGAAGCCGTTCTTCGATCTCGACCCTGAACTGCTCCTGTTCCAACGCCAACCGGCGCTCGTCCGTGGAAAGAAAGGTCTGATGGGCGGTGACCGCAGCGATGATCTCATCCATGCCCTTGTTGTCACTGGCCACGGTCTCGATAATCGGCGGCATCCACAGCGCCTCGTCGGCGCTGCCCGGGTGCGGACCATCGGCGTAGATCTGGCGGCCGTGATGCGCGACCGCGCCGGCTGCCCGCGACGGATGGCCGAGTTCGAGCATGGTGCGCAGCGCGCGAACGGTCTGGGTCGCCCCCGGCCGATCGGCCTTGTTGACGACCAGCACGTCGGCGATTTCCAGGATGCCCGCCTTGATGGCCTGGACCTCGTCGCCCAACCCCGGAGCCTCAACCACGAGGGTGGTGTGGGCGGCCCGGGCGATATCGATCTCATTCTGACCTGCACCCACAGTCTCGATCAGAATGATACCGAATCCGGCGGCGTCAAGCACCCGCGACGCATCACGGATTGCTCTGGACAACCCACCCAGACTGCCACGGGTGGCCATACTGCGGATGAAGACCCCAGGGTCTCCGGTCAGATCGCGCATGCGGATGCGGTCGCCCAGAATGGCGCCGCCGGTGAAGGGACTGGTCGGGTCGACGGCCAGGATGCCGACCTGCTCGCCGCGCGCGCGGTAGGCGCGGGTCAGGGCGTTGACCAGGGTGCTCTTGCCCGTGCCCGGCGCGCCGGTGATGCCGATCACCCAGGCGCGCCCGGTGTGCGGAAACAAAGCCGCGAGGGTCTCATCCGCCCCCTCGCGTCCGTTTTCCACTACCGTGAGCATCCTGGCGATCGCGCGCCGGCTGCCCTGGAGCACCGCCTCCACCGTCTGGGACATCAATCCCCCTGCTTTGAAGCAGTCATCTGACGGATGAAATCGACAATGTCCTGCGTATTGGTGCCCGGCCCGAAGATGCCCTTGACGCCCATAGCCTGAAGCCTGGGCTTGTCTTCGTCGGGGATGATGCCGCCGATGATCAGCGGCACGTCCTGCAACTCCTGCTGATCCATCACCTCGCGAATGCGCGGCACCAGGGCCAGGTGCGCCCCGCTGAGGATGCTCAGCCCGACGACATCGACATCTTCCTGGAGCGCGGCCTCGGCGATCATCTCCGGCGTCTGGCGCAGGCCGGTGTAGATCACTTCCATGCCGGCATCGCGCAGCGCTCGCGCAATCACCTTGGCGCCTCGATCGTGTCCATCCAGCCCTGGTTTGGCGATGAGGACGCGGATGGTCTCAACGGCAGTCATCGTCAGCTCGTTCCTTCCCGCAACATGCAGGTTTTTACATCATGAAGGTGCGTCGAACCGCTATAAAGAGAGTATAACATAACGCCCATGCAGCGCGGATGAACAGGTGGTAAGCCGGACGTTTGACATCACAAACTATCCGCCGCCGCCTTTCGTCGCATTCCGCCCATACGCCCGCGCGGTCCGATGCGCATAACGATGGTACAATCGGAACATCTGCCGTGCAGTGTCATCTGTGCGAGGCTTCCTCATGAGCGCCACACTCGATACCCACCGCGCCATACGCGACGCCCAACCGACCCCAGGTCTGGACAGCGCCGACCGCACCGGAGTGATCCTGCTGTGGGCGACCGTCCTCATCGCCATCATTACCGCCGTCCTGGCGCTGCTCAATGCCGTCAACTGGACCGGCCAGCCCTTCCTGGGCGCTGTGACGACGCGCACGCTGGTGGTCGACTCCACCGCACCCATCGATCTGTCGACGTGGCCGGGGCTGAGCGCCGGATTGCAGACCGGAGACCGTCTGACGGCCATCAACGAGATCCGTCTCGTGCCGACGGGCGACCCGACCAGCGACTCGGCACGCACCCTGAACGACGTGCTCGGCGCGCTGGCGGTCGGGGACCGGGTCACGGTTGAATTTCTGCGACCGACGACGGCTGGCGTGACGCGGATGAACAGCACGGAGGTGTGCGCCGATCCCGTCGACGAGCTGGCGCCCTGCACCCTGTCCGCCGTGCTGGAGCGCTTCCCGGAGTCGGATTTCCTGGCGCTCTTTCTCATCCCGTTCGTCTCGGGGATCATCGCGCTGATCATCGGCATTGCCCTGATGGTCGCGCGGTCGCGCGTGCTGGAGGTTCGGCTGGGCGCGGCCTTCATCCTGATGTACAGCATCTTCGCCACCGCCTTCTTCGACCTGAACACCACCCAGCAGCTAACCCGGCTCTGGCTGATCGGCACGGTGCTGATGGGCAGTTCGCTGCTGTCGCTGGGGATGGTTTTCCCGATCCCGCTGCCGATCACCCGGCAGACGCCGTGGGCGCGTTACCTGCCGGTCCTGATCGGTATGGTCATGGCGGCCGCGGTGGTGGCCATGCACGACCTGCCTGCTTCCCCGGAGCAGGCCCGCTACGCGCTGTGGCTCGCACCCGGCGTCACACTGGCGGCCTGCCTGCTCATGGTCTACTCGCTGCTGCGGCGGCGAAACCAGGCGACATCGCAGTTGATCCGCGACCAGATCAACACGCTGATCCTGGGTTGCGCGCTGGGCCTGCTGCTGGGCGTGGTCTGGCTGGTCAACGTCATCATCGAGGCGACGACTGCGCTGGAAGTGCTGCCGCTCAATACTCAGTCGGTGACGCCGTTCCTGCTGGCGTCCGTGCTGAGCATCGCCTATGCCGTCACCCGGCGCCGCGCCAGCGACACCGACCGGCTGATCAGCCAGTCGCTCGCCTACACGATTCTGCTGATCGCGCTGATCGTCGGCTATGGCATGCTGGTGCTCGCGGCATCGCTGATCGCCCGCGAGACGGTCGCGCCGAACAACCCGGTGCTGATCGCCATCACCGTCTTTTTCGTCGCGCTGCTCTTCGTGCCGCTGCGCACCCGCTTGCAGGCGCGCATCGACCGCATCTATTTCCGGCGGCGCGCCAACTATGCGAGCGCCCTGGAAGCCTTCTCGCGCAACCTGGGCACGCTGGCCGAGATCGGGGGCATCGCCTCGGTGCTGCGCCACGAACTGGACGAGACGCTTCAGCCGGAACAGACCTACATCTTCCTGCGCGACCCGGCGGGCGGCGTCTATGCCGCCGATGGCACCGACATCATCTTCGCCGAGTCCAGCCCGATGCTAGGGGCGCTGCGCCGCGGCGGTGTGATTTCCCTGGCGCCAGGCCAGGCCTGGGATCGCGATATTGTCGGCGAGCGGCCGCGGCTGAACGTCCTGGCGGCGCAGGTGATCGCCCCATGGCCGGCTCCAGCGGGGCGCTCAACGGCTTCGTCATCCTGGCCCCAGCGCGCACGGCCGACGGCGTCTACAACTATGAAGCGCTGCGCTACGTCGAAACACTGACCGCCCAGGCCAGCGTCGCCATCGAGCGCGCCCAGGTGGTCGACTCGCTGGAGCAGCGCGTCGTCCAACTCGACGTGTTCAGCCAGTTGAGCCAGGGCGTCAACTTCACGCTCGACATGGACTACCAACTGGAGATGATCTACGCGCAGACGACCCGCCTGATCGACGCCTCGCACTTCTACATCACCCTGCATGACCGCGATCTGGGCGAGATGTATCATGTCTTCTTCGTCGAGAACGAGGACCGGCAGGTCGAAAACGAGAACCGCCGCTGGCGGATGGGCAACGATCTGTTCAGCGAGGTGCTGCGGCTGGGGCAGCCGATCAACATCGAGAACTTCGCGGGCACCCTGGCCAGCATGGGCGCGGTCAACATCGTCGAGGACCGCAGTCTGCGCGCCTGGATGGGCGTGCCGCTTCTGACCGGTTCAAGCAGCATTGGCGTGCTGTCGCTCGGCACGACTGACCCGGCGCAGCAGTTCAGCGCCGACCAGCTCAAGACGCTGCGCGACATCGGCCTGCTGGCGGCCACCTCGCTCGACAAATCCCGCCTCTTCAACGAGACCAACGAGCGCGCCCGCCAGCTCGGCGTGCTCAACGACATCGCCAGCGAGATCGTGGCGGCCGAAAAAGATGTCGACCGCCTGCTCAACCTGATCACCGAGAGCGCGACGGAAATTCTCAGTGCCGAGGCCGGTTCGCTGCTCCTGAAGACCGACGACGACTCCGGCGATCTGGAATTCAAGGTGGTGGTCGGCGGCGGCGGCAGCGGCCTGATCGGCGTGCGCGTCCCGTCCGGCCGTGGGCTGGTCGGCGAGGTCGCCGCCAGGGCGCGTCCGGTGATCGTCAACGATGCCGCGCGCGACCCGCGCTGGGCCGGTGAATTCGCCAAAGGCTCCTTCCGCACCAACAGCGTTTTGGCCGTGCCGCTGACCACGCAGAACCGGGTGATCGGCGTGCTGGAGGTGCTGAACAAGACGCGCGCCGGCGGCTTCAGCGCCAATGACGTGCAGCTCCTGGCGGCCTTCGCCAACCAGGCCGCCGTCGCCATTGAAAACGCGCGTCTGTTCCAGATGACCGATTTCCAGCTCTCCATGCGCGTGAACGAACTGGAGACGATGGAGCGCATCGACGTCGAGCTGAACCGTTCGCTCGACCTCCAGCGCGTGGCGGAGATCACCGTGCGCTCGGCGGTGGAGACGGCCGGCGCGGCTGCCGGGCTGATCGGTCTGGTGGTCGGCGAGCCGGCCTACCTCCAGATCATCTACCAGCAGGGCTACGACGAAGACGACCGGCCGGAAGGCGCGGAGGACTGGCGCTTCCCGCTGGATCGGGGCATCGCGGCGCGCGTGATGCGCTCCAAGCAGCCGGAGCTGACTTACGACGTCAGCATCGACCCCAACTACATCCCCAGCCTGCGCGGCGCGATCAGCCAGGTGACGCTGCCGATGCTCAGCGCCGGGACGGTCATGGCGCTGCTGGTGCTGGAGACCAATCGCGAGCCGCGTCTGCGCCTGGCCGACATGCCGTTTTTGCAGCGCCTGGCCGAGCACGCCAGCATTGCCATCGCCAACGCCCAGCTCTATGCCGAAATCGAGCGCGCCAACGCCTCCAAGAGCGAGTTCGTCTCGTTTGTGGCCCATGAACTGAAGAACCCGCTGACGTCGATTCAAGGCTACAGCGACTTCCTGATGAAAGGGGTGGTCGGCGGCCTGAGCGACCAGCAACTGAACTTCGTGCGCACCATCCAGTCCAACGCCGTGCGCATGAACACGCTGGTCAGCGACCTGAACGACGTGACCAAGCTGCAAACCAACAACATGCGCATGACCTTCGGCATGGTCGAGTTCCCGCGCGTGGTCGAGGAGACGCTGCGTCCGCTGCAGCGGATCATCGACGAGAAGGGGCAGACGGTGGCCCAGGCGATTCAGGACGACCTGCCGCTGATGCACGCCGACGAGGGCCGCATCATCCAGGTGCTGACCAATCTGGTCAGCAATGCCCACAAGTATTCCCCGGCCGACAGCGAGATCCGCATTGCCGCCTGGGTGGACGAGGACCTGCGTGACGTGCGCGGCCGGCGGCTGGACCCGCAGGTGCATGTGGCGGTGACCGACCAGGGCATTGGCATGAGCGAGGCGGACGTGAACCGGCTGTTCACTCCGTACTTCCGCAGCGACAACCCGCTGGCGCGTGAGCAGCCGGGCACCGGCCTGGGCCTGACGATCACGCGCGGCATCATCGACGGGCACGGCGGGCTGATCTGGGTGGAGAGCACGCTGGGGGTGGGCACCACCTTCCACTTCACGTGTCCGGTGGCGGTGGCGGCCGGCGGGGAGGGGGGAAAAGGGAGAACTGAGTGGAAAGTGCTTGAGGGCTAAAGAAGTGAAAGGCTAAATGAGCGGTGGGGGTGGACCACCGGGGGGGGGGGCAGCGCCACCCTCCGCCTGACCGACGCCGACACCCTTGAGGGCGGGGATCTGCTGCCGGGGTTCTCCGCGCCGGTGCGGGAGTTCTTCCCGTAGCGCAAACGATTGGCCTGGGCAGGCCTTCAATAGTGGACCCATATCTTCCTGAGAGCGCATCCGAGTATCTGTTCGAGTGCGTGAACCTGCGCTTCGTTCAGGTCAGTGCCCGGGTTTCGTGCTTCAAGCACGAACCGTGCAAATCCGGCAGGCCACTCATACCGCAGGCTGTTTAACGAACTCTCATTGTGACAACATGGTAAGTCCACGACCAGACTGGCGAATCTTGTCGCATAGGCAGCGTCCATGGCCTCCTGCCACCAGCCTATATCGAGTTCACGCTCGCACAGCGGGCACACCACTCGTTCAAAATTGCCTCCCTGATCCACAAACTCGATTTCATCGGTGATGATTACCTTGACTTCATCGGCATGGGGCACAAAAGCGGAGAGCTGTCGCTGCGCTTCTTCGCTCGCCAGCGTCTCCGGGATGTATTCTGGACTGATAGGAATCAACCTGAGGTAATTATCGGACATAGCGACCTCAAATCTTCGTCTCCGCTGAGGATCAGGCCAAACCGGAGTAGGGTTAGTGCAATCGCTCTTCCATTGTAGATTAGGTCTTAGGGTGCAAAACACATCTTAGGGAAACATCGCGATGTTCCCGAGAAGGCGGGCGGCTGCGGCAGGGGTTGAAGAGTAAATGAGTAGGCAGTTCGCGGAATTCTGTCGAAAAAGGTGTACTCCGCCTCGAAACCAGGCCGTTGTCGCCGGCGCGCCGCCGGAGAATGGAATTCTCCGGCTACCCCAAAAGACGCGAGAAACCGACTCAAGTCGGTTCCGCTAGCGGGAACACTCGCCCGAGAAGTGCTTGCCCCACGAATACCGCCAATGGAACCCTTTTCAAAGGGTTTTCCGTGCGGTTCGTGGTAGCCTGACGTTTATAACGTCAGGGGGAGCGACATACGCTGGCCCTTATTCAACAGAATCGCGCGAACCGCCCCTACTGGCATGCTTACGGGCGTGTCTCAACCTCAATGCGCGGGGGCGCAGAATCGTGTACCATTAGGGGCGAAAGAACACCTGATCGGCGCATTCGCAGGAGACTTGTGGCCGCCTCCATCCGCCTCTCACGACACAGCGCGCCGCTGCGCTTTATCGCCCTCCACTTCGCCCTCGTGAGCGTGGTGAATCTCGTCCTGTTTGCGGGGGGCGCCTTCCAGCCGCTGGCTTCGGCGACGGGCGGACTGGTGACCGGCTCGCTGGTCGCCAACCTGGCCTTCATCGGCGTGCTGGTGGCCTGGCTGCTCGTCCGCCACGGCGACCTGCGCCTGACCGATATCGGCATCATTCCCGCGCGGCTGCCCTCGGCCATCGCCGTGACGCTGGCGCTGTGGCTGGCGGCTCAGGGGGTGCACGCCGTGGCCGGCCTGCTGACCTACGGCGCGGTCGAGGTGGCGCCGGTGTGGAACAGCGCCGGAGCGTATATGCTGATCGGGGTGCTGGTGGCGCAGATCTGCGGCAACGCCCTGTTTGAAGAGATCGCCTACCGCGGCTTTCTGTTCCCGCAGTTCTTCCTGCGCCTGGAGCGGCTGGCGGAGCGGCGCTGGCTGCGGATCGGGCTGGCGCTGGCGCTGTCACAGGGGCTGTTCGCGCTGTCGCATATCCCCAACCGGCTGTACCTGGGCATGTCGCGAGAGACGCTGCTCAGCGATCTGGCCATGCTGACGGCGATCGGCGTGCTGTTCACGCTGATCTACATCAAGACCGACAATCTGTTCCTGGTCGTGGGCATCCACGCCCTGGGCAATGCGCCGACGACGCTGTTCCGCACCGCCCCCTTCCTGGAGGTCGAAGGCGCCTCGATTCTGATCTACCTGCTGGTCATTGCGGCCACCTACGGCGTGCCGTTGGGAGTGGCCCTTCGTCAACGGCTGAAAGAGCGCCGCGCAGCGCCTGGCTGGGAAACAACCGAGGAATTCGCATGAACAGACGACGCGATCCACAAGACGATTTTGACCCGTTTGACGACCCGCTGGATGACGGTTCGCCGTTTGGCGGCAGTCCCATGGACCGCGACCGCGAGCGGGACGACGGTGAACTGGACATCCTGGATTCATTTGACGACGACAACACCGACCTGATCGCCGAGATCGAGCGACCGCGCCGGCGCGGCGCCCCGCGCGATGGCGGCGGCATCGACCTGGGTGCGGCGATCGGCGGGTTGATCTCGGCGGCCTTCACCGGCCTGCTGCTGGCCGCCTTCTTCCTGGTGATCGGCGCGGTGGCGGTGGTCGGCGCGCGGGCGCTGGGCGTGCTGGAGGGCGGGCCGGTCAACTTCACGCTGGGCGGCGCCACCAGCCTGTCGGCGATAGTCCCGACGCAGCCGCCGACTGGCGCGCCTGTGGTCAATGTGCCGACGGTGGCGGGCGCGGTCCCGGCGACGGCGGTCCCGAACACGGGGGCGGCGGCTCCGACGGCGGCGGTAGTCGAAGCGCCAACCAGCGCGCCTCCCACCGAGACACCGGTGCCGGAATGCCGGGCCGAGGACATCCAGGCGTGGTGGCAGCTGCAACTCGACAACTACAACACGTTCACGGCGCTGACGGCCGACACCATCCGCGGCGAAGACAACCCGGCGGCACTGCTGGAGCGGCTCCGTCTGCGGCGGGAGTACTCATCCGCCGCTGCCGTGCCGACTCTGGCCGAGGTGTGCATCGCCGAGACGCGGGCGGCGCTGCTGACCCTGTTCGACGCGATCATGACCTGGGGCCGGGCGATCGCCACGGCGGCGAATCCGCTGTCCGATCCGACGACCAGCCGGGACGCGCTTGTAGCGGCTGAATCGGCGCTGATCGACGCGCGGGCCGGGATGACGGCGGCGCTGTGGGAAGTGGGCCTGCTGGAAGAGGCAGACTCGCCGGCGGCCGAAGGCGTGGCGCGGGGCAGCGGCCCGGCCTGTGGGTTCACCGGCTGGCTGGCCTCGGTCGAGCCGCAGTACGCGCAGTTCAAGGCGTATGCCGTGCAGATCGACGTGGCGACGCTTCCGGCCAGCACAGTGCGCGAGCTGATCGGCAACATGCAGGCGATCCAGGGCAACATCGCGGCGGTGCTGGTGCCGGACTGCGCCTTCACCCCCAGCCAGCTCTTGCAGGGCGCGATGGCGCAGCAGGTGACGGCCTTCGAAAATCAGCTTGCCGGGCGGGCGCAGGCCGGTCTGGACGGGCTGGCGGAGGCGGCTCGGCTGGAGACGCGGTTCGCGGCCTGGGCGGCGTGGATGGGGTGAGCACGCAGAGCAGCTACGATAAGGTTGCGGCGGAGTATGCGCGGCGGATCTACGGCGAACTGGCGAGCAAACCGTTCGACCGCAAGATGCTGGACTGGCTGAGCGAGAAGGTCGACGCGCTTGGACCGATCTGCGACATGGGCTGCGGCCCCGGCCAGATCGCGCGCTATCTGAGCGACCACGGCGCGGCGGCGTGCGGCATCGACCTCTCCGACGGCATGGTCGCGCAGGCGCGCAGCCTCAACCCCGGCATCGACTTCACGCAGGCCGACATGCGGACGCTCGACGGCATCCCCGACGGCGCGTATGGCGGGATCGCCGCTTTCTACTCGATCATCCACATCCCCGAAAGCGATCTGGCGCAGACGTTTGCGGCGTTCAGGCGGGTTCTCAGGCCCGGCGGCGTCGCGCTGCTGACCTTCCATCTGGGCACGGAAGTGCGGCACCTCGACGAGTGGTGGGGCGAGCAGGTGTCGCTCGATTTCATCTTCTACGAGCGCCAGCCGATCAAGGCACGGCTGATCGAGGCGGGGTTCAGCGTCGAAGAGGCCATTGAGCGCGATCCGTACCCCGAGGGGGAGGTCGCGACGCGGCGGGCGTACGTGTTCGCGCGGGCGGGGGGGGGGCGCCCCGCGGCCGGCGCGCCAGCCTTCACCCCCCCCCCCGGCGCCCCCCCCCCGCCCCCCCCCCCGGGGGGGGGGGGGGGGGCGGGGGGGGGGGGGGGGGGGGGGGCGCGCCCGGCCAGGCGCGGTCAGGGGGCGGGGGCGACGCCGGGGGGGCGGGGGGGGGGGGGGGGGGGGGGCCCGGGGGGGGGGGGGGGGGGGGGCGGGGGGGGGGGGGGGGGGGGGGGGGGGGGGGGGGGGGGGGGGGGGGGGGGGGGGGGGCCGGGGGGGGGGCCCCGGGGGGGGGGGGGGGGGGGGGGGGGGGGGGGGGGGGGGGGCGGGGGGGGCTGGGGGGCCCGGGGCGGGCCGGGGGGGGGGGGGGGGGGGGGGGGGGGGGGCCCCGCGGGGCGGGCGGGGGGGGGGGGGGGGGGGGGGGGGGGGGGGGGGGGGGGGGGGGGGGGGGGGGGGGGGGGGGGGGGGGGGGGGGGGGGGGGGGGGGGCCCGGGGGGGGGGGGGGGGGGGGGGGGGGGGGGGGGGGGGGGGGGGGGGGGGGGGGGGGGGGGGGGGGGGGGGGGGGGGGGGGGGGGGGGGGGGGGGGGGGGGGGGGGGGGGGGGGGGGGGGGGGGGGGGGGGGGGGGGGGGGGGGGGGGGGGGGGGGGGGGGGGGGCCCGGGGGGGGGGGGGGGGGGGGGGGGGGGGGGGGGGGGGGGGGGGGGGGGGGGGGGGGGGGGGGGGGGGGCCCGGGGGGGGGGGGGGGGGAGGCGGGGGGGGCTTTGGGGGGGGGGGGGGGGGGGGGGGGGGGGGGGGGGGGGGGGGGGGGGGGGGGGGGGGGGGGGGGGGGGGGGGGGGGGGGGGGGGGGGGGGGGGGGGGGGGGGGGGGGGGGGGCGGGGGGGGGGGGGGGGGGGGGGGGGGGGGGGGGGGGGGGGGGGGGGGGGGGGGGGGGGGGGGGGGGGGGGGGGGGGGGGGGGGGGGGGGGGGGGGGGGGGGGGGGGGGGGGGGGGCCCGCGGGGGGGGGGGGGGGGGGGGGGGGGGGGGGGGGGGGGGGGGGGGGGGGGGGGGGGGGGGGGGGGGGGGGGGGGGGGGGGGGGGGGGGGGGGGGGGGGGGGGGGGGGGGGGCGGGGGGGGGGGGGGGGGGGGGGGCCCCGGGGGGGGGGGGGGGGGGGGGGGGGGGGGGGGGGGGGGGGGGGGCGGGGGGGGGGGGGGGGGGGGGGGGGGGGGGGGGGGGGGGGGGGGGGGGGGGGGGGGGGGGGGGGGCGGGGGGGGAGGGGGGGGGGGGGGGGGGGGGGGGGGGGGGGGGGGGGGGGGGGGGGGGGGGGGGGGGGGGGGGGGGGGGGGGGGGGGGGCGGGGGGGGGGGGGGGGGGGGGGGGGGGGGGGGGGGGGGGGGGGGGGGGGGGGGGGGGGGGGGGGGGGGGGGGGGGGGGGGGGGGGGGGGGGGGGGGGGGGGGGGGGGGGGGGGGGGGGGGCGGCGGGGGGGGGGGGCGGGGGGGGGGGGCCCGGGGGGGGGGGGGGCCCCGGGGCGGGGGGGCCCCAAAAAGGGGGGGGGGGGGGGGGGGGCGGGGGGGGGGGGGGGGGGGGGGGGGGGGGGGGGGGGGGGGGGGGGGGGGGGGGGGGGGGGGGGGGGGGGGGGGGGGGGGGGGGGGGGGGGGGGGGGGGGGGGGGGGGGGGGGGGGGGGGGGGGGGCCGGGGGGGGGGCGGGCCCGGGGGGGGGGCGAGGAGGGGGGGGGGGGGGGGGGGGGGGGGGGGGGGGGGGGGGGGGGGGGGGGGGGGGGGGGGGGGGGGGGGGGGGGGGGGGGGGGGCGCGGGGGGGGGGGGGGGGGGGGGGGGGGGGGGGGGGGGGGGGGGGGGGGGGGGGGGGGGGGGGGGGGGGGGGGGGGGGGGGGGGCCCCCCGGGGGGGGGGGGGCCGGGGGGGGGGGGGGGGGGGGGGGGGGGGGGGGGGGGGGGGGGGGGGGGGGGGGGGGGGGGGGGGGGGGGGGGGGGGGGGGGGGGGGGGGGGGGGGGGGGGGGGGGGGGGGGGGGGGGGGGGGGGGGGGGGGGGGGGGGGGGGGGGGCGGGGGGGGGGGGGGGGGGGGGGGGGGGGGGGGGGGGGGGGGGGGGGGGGGGGGGGGGGGGGGGGGGGGGGGGGGGGGGGGGGGGGGGGGGGGGGGGGGGGGGGGGGCGGGGGGGGGGGGGGGGGGGGGGGGGGGGGGGGGGGGGGGGCGGGGGGGGGGGGGGGGGGGGGGGGGGGGGGGGGGGGGGGGGGGGGGGGGGGGGGGGGGGGGGGGGGGGGGGGGGGGGGGGGGGGGGGGGGGGGGGGGGGGGGGGGGGGGGGGGGGGGGGGGGGGGGGGGGGGGGGGGGGGGGGGGGGGGGGGGGGGGGGGGGGGGGGGGGGGGCGGGGGGGGGGTGGGGGGGGGCCGGGGGCGGGCCCCCCCCGGGGGCGCGCGGCCCCCCCCCCCGGGGGGGGGGGGGGGGGGGGGGGGGGGGGGGGGGGGGGGGCGGGGGGCGGCGGGGGGGGGGGGGGGGGGGGGGGGGGGGGGGGCCGGGGTTCCCCCTGTCCCCATGGACAGGCCAAAGATCGGCCTTTTGCGGGATGTAGAAGCGATCTCCCGGCGGTAAAACAACGCCAGAAGAGTCGACCTGGCGTTGAGAGGGATAGACCCATGGCCAAGTATACCTGCGTGACGTGTGGCACCCAGTACCCGGAGAGTGAAGCCCCGCCGGCGCACTGCCCGATCTGCGAGGACGAGCGGCAGTACATCAACCCGGCCGGGCAGCAGTGGACGACGCTGGAGGAGCTGGCCAAGGACCGCCGCAACACGATCGCCGAGCTGGAGCCGGGGCTGACCAGTATCCGCACCTAGCCGGGCTTCTCCATCGGCCAGCAGGCGTACGTGATCCAGACGCCGGAGGGGAACGTGCTGTGGGACTGCATCCCGTTTCTGGACGCGGCGACGATCGAGGCGGTGCAGGCGCTGGGCGGCCTGAGCGCGATCGCCATCTCGCACCCCCATTTCTACACCAGCATGATCGAGTGGAGCCGGGCATTCGGCGACGTGCCGATCCACCTGCACCATTTCAACGAGCCGTGGGTGATGCACCCCGACCCGGCCGTGCAGTACTGGCAGGGCGACTCGCTGCGGCTGAACGAACAGGTCACGCTGATCCGCTGCGGCGGGCACTTCCCCGGCTCGACGGCGCTGCACTGGTCGGCGGGCGCGGAGGGGCGCGGGGCGCTGTTCACGGCCGACACGATGTACGTGACGCAGGGACTGAACGGCGTGTCGTTCATGTACAGCTTCCCGAACTACATTCCGCTGCCGGCGTCGCGGGTGCGGCGCATCGCCGAGGCGGTGTCATCCTACTCTTTCGACCGCATCTACGGCGGATGGCAGGGCAAGGTGATCGCGACCGGGGCGAAGGAGGCGGTCAGGCGGTCGGCGGCGCAGTATATCCGCCATGTGACGGAGGGATGAGGAAAAGAAGAATGAGGAAAGAAGAAATGAGAGATGAGGAAAAGCAGAAGCAAGGTGGAAAGTGCTGAGTGATGAGTAAAAGAAGAAACGAGATGATGAGGGGTGAGGAAAAGCAGGAGCGAAAACCCCCATGCTTCAACCCCCTCTCCGAGCGGAGAGGGGGCAGGGGGTGAGGTAAGCTACTCCATCATGTCGATGAGACGGTCAAGCTCTTCGCGGACCTTGCGCGCGCCCTCTTCGACCAGCCGGTAGGCGTGGCGCATGCGGATGGCGTCCTCCAGCGTGCCGGGCCAGACGAAGCTGGTCGGCGGCAGATCGTCCGGGGGCAGCGGCTCGGTAGGTTCCTCGTCGTCGCTGCCGGGAATGGGGATCGGGTCCGGTTCCGGCGTGGTGGCAAAGGCGACGGCGCCGTTTTGCAGCGAGACCCAGCCCTGGGCATCGGCCGTCTTGACCTTGACCCAACCGTTCACCTCCGGGGCATACAACGTGACGGCGTCGCCCTTGTGCAGATCGCCAAGGTCGCGGCCCCAGGTGGTGGGATAGGCGCGAATGTTGACAAAATCCGACGGGATACGCTCGACGACGAAGGCACCGCGCTCGGTGACTGCCGGCAGCTTGGGCACGGACAGGCGGCGCTGACGGATCGAGGCCAGCCAGGGCAGCGGCTCGCGGACGCGCTGCGGCATAATCTCCGGCGTGAAGACCTGGGCGATCCAGGACTTCCAGGTGGAGTTGGGATCTTCCCAGGCGACTAATCCATAGGTTTTGGCATAGTAGTATTTTTCGAAAGCCGTGGCGGCGGGCTTACCCCCGTTATCCAGGAAACCGTGCAGCTCGGCCACAGCGGGCAGCTGGATGCCGCCGGCGAACTTCAGCTTGTCGTGCACGGCCACGAGACGCAGCCAGGTGATCTGCTGGAAGGGCGCTTTGTCGGCGATGGGCTGGCCATCGCTTTTGCGGCGGAAAGTGACGGTCGGGGAGCGGCGGAAGGCGTCGCCGATGCGCATGACGCGCGGGCACCAGACGCTGCCATAGACTTCTTTTTCGGTGAGGGTGTAGGCTTCGCCATTGCCCGGGGAGGTATCCGTGCCGCGGTAGATGAAGACCTCGTCGGCCCACAGTTCTTCCCACTGGCTGTTCTTGACGTGGTAGAACACCTGGAGCTCGCCATCGGTCTCGCGGTGGGTCTGCACGACCTCCGCCTGGCTGCTCCAGTTATTGACCATCTCGTACAGCCTTCCGTCACCTCGCAGGTACTCTAATAGATCGATCCCCGCCATTGCTTTTGGCTCCATTGATAACAGGGCCTACAAATGTTAGGTCCAGTTTAACGGACTCAACAAGTTCATGCTACATTTTGAGACGGGAGAAGACATCTCAAAAAATACACCTTGGAGGCAGCATGTCCAGCCAGCCTTTACCGCTTTCCACCCCCACGCCGCTCGACGTCGAACGCATCGCCGCATTGGCCGACCCGGTGATCCGCAATTTGCAGATCACGCAGTGTTACCACGAACTGGCCCGGACGATGGCGGCGCGGACCGAAGGCGGCGCGAACTGGTGCGTCTTCGCCACCTGGGCGTCGCGCCAGGCCGGACAGACGATCCGCAAGGAGGATTTCAGCCGCACGCTGGAGCGGGTTCTGCGCGAGGCGGTGAGCGCTTTCGAGGCGGAGCCGGAGGTGGTGCCGGCGGCGAAGGCATTTGGCGCGCCGGGGAGCGAGACGGAGATTCGCGAGTCGGTGTTCGAGGTGCTGAACCCGCTGGGGGCCTTCGAGCGGGCCAGCGACGCGGTGGCGCGGGGCAACCTGAAGGTCTTCGCCGAGATCGGGCGCGAGTTCGCCCGCTTCTATGCGACCTGCCTGAACGACACGGCCTACGATCCCGCGCACATCACCGCCTTCTGCGCCGAACTGCGCCCCGGCAACCCGCCGGAGGGCCAGGGCTATCTGCGGCAGGCGTTCACGCGCTACTACCAGGCGCTGTTCGAGCCGGACCCGGCGGTCCGCGCGCAGTTGCTGCTGCTGGCCAATATCGAGATCGGCTACCACGAGCAGACGCGTTTGCAGCCGGAGATCGCCGGGGCCATCGACGCGGCGGTGCTGGACCCGGCGGAGTTCCAGCGGCGGCTGATCCGCGCGTTGTTCCCGAACCGGGGCTGGTGGGCGCGGCTGCGGCTCTTCCTGGAGCGCAGGCTGAACCGCCGCAGCCGCTTCACAGTGCTGACCGACGCGCTGCTGGCCGAAGCACGCCGCCGGGCGCATCTGGTGATCACCGAATATTTGATGACGATCGGGCTGCCGGACGGGACGGCGCTGCGGCTGGGGAGGGATCTGGCGGTCGGCTTCCCGGAGTCGCTGCTGCAGATCGATCTGCCCGACCTGTGCGCGCTGCTGGAGCGGATCGACCCGACGCCGGACAGCCCGCGGGAGAGTGGCGCAGTCGACTGGGCGGATCTGCCGGACCGGCTGCATTTCATCATCGACCTGTTCCGTTGCTACCACGAGCAGGCGGACCTGCTCAACCCGCCATTCCAGGCGGATCAGGTGGCGGATCTGCGCGCGGGCCACCGGCCGAAGGGGAGGCTGTAGGGAAGTGCTGAGTGAAAAGTGCTGAGTAAAAGAAGTTATGAGAAACGAGATTTGGGGGTGATTACCGACCATGGATTGGCGGAGCAGACCCCGTGTGCGCCCATCTGCAACAAAGGGCTTTGACAGACACCGTTTCCGCACTCAGTTTTGAGCTATTCCCACGCGAGCGCGCTATGAGTAAACCATGAGTAAAGACTGCTTCCGTCATCCAACCACGGAACTGCGTCCGTACCTTAAGTCAGAGTGCGACCCAGTAGTGTTGCACTGATCTTTTGGGCTGAGTTAAGGAGTAGGTTCCCGTGAAGCGAATTTCCGCACTGTTCAGTATGGTTGCAGTCCTGCTGCTGACCGTTGGCGTTCTATCGGCGCAGGAGGCAACCGAAGAACCCCCCATGATGAATGCTCCAACCCTGTATGTGTCGCTGAACCCTGCCGATCTGGCGAACGACAGCATCGTCGCCGTCCGTCCCGACATGATGATGTCCGACGAAGTCGGAGACATGATGTCGGAGAGCATGCACATGTTTGGTGGTTTCGACGGTATCACCAGTGTACAGAGCGTCGATTTCACCAGCGAAGGCACCGCGTATGTGACCGTTGATGTGGCCGAGGGTCAGGGTGGCATTCTGGTGGTTGAAGACATGGGAATGTCGGAAAGCATGAGCGTCGGCATGGGCACGCGCCTGATTACCGGGACGAGTCAGGCGGGTCTGGTTTCGCCGAAGGGTCTGGACATCATCGAAGCACTCGACCTGGTGCTGGTCGCCAACTTCGGCGCGAACAATATCAAGGGGTTCAGCCTGTCTGCGGATGGAGACACGACGCCGACCGTGTTCATCGACAATTTCGGCGGCGCTTCGGGCAGTATCTGGGATGTGCACTACGACGCCGAAACCGATATGCTGTTCGCCGCCGGGACGAGCGGCACGCTGCTCGTCTACGGCAGTTTCTCGGCGGATCTCGGCGCCAACGGCCCCACCAGCCTGATTGTCCCCAGCGATGCTGATGGAAACCAGATCTCCGTCAACCTGCACGGCGTGGACTACGACGCGGCCTCCGATACCGTGATCCTGACCGACGTTGGCTCGGCCGATGACGCCACCGACGGTCAAATCTTCACGATCGCGTCGGTCAGCATGGCAAGCGGTAACACGCCGGTCACGACGGCGATTTCAGGTGCGGAATCGATGCTTGGCAATCCGGTCGATGTGGTCTTCGACGGGACAGGTGCCTATGTCGCGGAAAAGTCGAACGACGTGATTCTGTACTACGCCGACATCCTCGACTGGATGGGGATGATGATGGGCGAGGACGGCGCGGCGACCGGCATGATAGCGATCACCAAGCCAGAATCGGTCACGCTCCTCGGTGGCGACATGATGATGGAAGGCATGTAATTGCCGGGGGCAGGCCCGTGGGCCTGCCCCCGCAGGATTCGGCCCTACTCCCATGCCAGCGCCGCGTCGAGGACCGGGTCGCGGCCGGCGAAGTAGTCGGCAGCGGTGAGGGGAATGAACCGATCCGGCTCGATGGCGGTACGGGTGTCGGAAGCGTCGACGTCGCTGCGGGCGCGCGTGGAGAGGTAGACCACCAGACGCGAATGGGGCAGCGTTACCGGCCGGTTGTTCTCGTACATGAGCGGGCGGCCGCCGGTCGGTTCGCCGATGAACACCGGCTGGACGTCGCGCTGGAGCCAGAGCGAAAAGACCACCGCCGCCGAAAAGGTGTTGCGGGTCGTCAGAACGATCAGACTGCCGCGCTCCTGAAAACGAGGGTCTTCCTGGATCAGCCGGTGCAGGCCGCGCGCCGTGCCGAGATCACCCCCGGGATTGTAGCGAATATCCAGAATCAGCCGCTCGATCTCCGGGGCACCGAGCGCGCGTTCCAGTTCGGTCCAGCGCGTCGCCGAGCGATTGCGTCTCGTTGTACTGCACATAGAGGACTCTCCCGTCGTTCAGAGGGGTGGACCAAAGGCGCTGATTGGCGCGGGAGCGCGAGAGGACTGACTCGTCCACCGGCAGCAGAAAGTGCCGTGGGAATCGCTCCAGAAATTCGCCGCTGGGAATGGCGGCGGGGTTGATTGTCTCCTGTGAACCGTCGGGCAGATCCAACAGGAAACGAGGCTGCGCCGGGTCGTCGATCACGCCCAGACCGAGCAGTACCTCGGCGGTAGCCAGATTGGCCGGCATGAGCACCCGCCCGCCGGAGTCGTTGTCGCGGGGCACGAGCCGGGCAAGGTCGGCCAGCACATCCTCGACGGGCGTGGCGTCGATCCGCACCAGTCGCGCACCGACAAGGTCGGCATATTCCGGCGCGGCATCGATCAGGTAGACACCGTCGCTGAAACCGTAGAAGACCAGCGGGTAGAGGGTGAACGCGAAGTCGCGCTGGATGGCCGGGAAGAAGTTGCTGTGTCCGTCTTGCAGCAGGCTGACGATCTCCATCATCCGCACGACAATCTGGGCATCGGGCAGCACCGGGATGTCGGCGTCGAGGGCAGCGGCAAGCGCGTCGAATCCGGTCTGCGGGGCGTAGCGATAGGGATCGGGATGCCGGCCGATAGCGGTCATCAGGTTTTCCAGATCTTCGCGCCAATCCGCCGTTGAGTCGGCCGTGCGCGAGTCCTGCGCCAGCGCGGTCGTGCCCAGGCCCAGCAGGATGACGATCGCCAGCAGAAGCACTCGCCGTTTCATGTTGGTCCCCTCGTTTGTGGTTGGGTTGATGCAGGATCTACCCTTCAAACAGGGGAGATGTTCGATTTGAGGGAAGATGGCGGGTGGCGTGGCGGAATTGGGATAAGGTGGCCGACGCAGGCAAAAGAAGTATTCACCGGAGAGGTGGGTTGAGGTGAGAATGCCGGGCGGGGGCTGAGAAAAGTAGGGCGACGGAGGCAAAGGAAGTTTGCACGTCGCCCACACAACATGTTATGGGGCGGCCGGAAGGGGGCCGTCAAAGAAGGCGTCGAGTTCGACCACGCTGATCTCGGGGAGGCGGCCGGCGGCATTGATGGTGACGCGGATGCCGCTCAGCGCGACCGGTTCCGGCAGGACGAAGTCGAAGATCTGGTAAGGCACGGCCGGATCAGGGGTGGCGGAAAGCTGCACGTCTTCGAGCGGAATCCACGTCTCACCCACCAACGCCTCGGCGCGGAGGGCGTCGCCGCCGACATCGCCTTCGATCAGGCGGATGGTGTGGGCGTCGATGGCGCGGTCGTAGACCACGGTGACGACCAGCTCGCCTTCCACGATCATGCGCTGGTAGGCGGCGGGGATGCGGCGGGGGCGTTCGCGACCGGAGAAGTCGTGCTCGAAGCCGTCGGCGATGCCGCTCATCCGTGAGGCCGCGACCTCGCCCTCGACGCTGACCTGGATTTCACCGCCGGCGGCCAGAATCTGATGGTTGGCACTCTGCTCGGTGATGCGGAGCAGCGGGTTGAGGGCCAGTGGTGGCTCGGCCGATGGCGCGGGCAGGGTCCACACATCGCCGTCGACGCCCCCGCCGGCCTGGATGATGGTTTGCTCGATCAAGGGCAGCATGCGCTCGGCCATGAGCGTGAAGGTGTCTTCGGCGCGGCGGTCGTCCCGCAGATAGTCGGGCATGGTGTCGCGGGTGCGGTGGCTGTGATAGCGGTCGGAGAGCGTCTCGTCGGGGAAGGCGGCGACCAGTTCATCGGTGCCGTACAGCAGGCCGAGCAGCCCACCCATGGTGGCCGTGCCATTGTCGGAATCCCAGCCGGTGAGCGTGCCGATCTGTACGGTGCGCCGGAAGTCGCCTTCGCCGTACAGCAGGGCGATCAGGCCCGAGGCGAAATTGACCGACGACTCGGTCCAGTCCTGGTAGCGAAAACCATTTTCTGCGGCATTGGCGTGGTAGCGCTGATAGACGCGGTCGCGGGTGCTCTCCCAGTCGTCTTTGTTCGGGTTGGCCAGGAAGTCGGCCAGGACGAAGTCGGCGATGTCGGCCGTCTTGGAAGTGTCCGGGATGTACTGACGCGCCTGCTCGACCAGCCAGACTACCTGTTCAGCGCGGGGCAGGGTCCGATCGACCTGCGGGGCGAGCGCGTAGAGCAGCACGAAGAACTGGGCGGCGTGGGCCGCGTAGCCGCCGGCGGTGGTCGTAATGGGCAGTTGGGAGAGCTCCAGCGCCTGGGCGGGCATGCCGGGAGCGATCGCGCCGAAGATCTCGGTGGTGAGCTGGGCATCGATTTGCAGATAGTCGGGGTTGGCGGCGCCCATGCTGGTTACCGGTGGCAGCGCGCCAAATTCCATCAGGTCGCGCGCGCGGCGGTTGGAGACCCAGATCCAGTCGTTGATATGCGCCCGCCAGCCGTCGGCGATCTGTTCGGCGGTGAGCAGCGGCGCCCCGGCCTGATCCATCAGGTGCAGGTAGACATACTCGATGTCGGTGTCGTCGTCCGCGCCCCACGGGTCCTGGATGTCGAAGTCGATGACATCCTTGGTTTTCCAGTCGAGGTTCTGGTCCCGACCCCAGTCGTCGTCGGTGTAGAACGGGGCATCCTGGCGCACGGCCTCAGTGGTCAGGCCGGTCCAGTTGGCGATCGCTTCGCCGAGCCACATGGCGCGCAACTGATCCGCGTAGACGCAGCGGCTGATCTGGCCGGCGGCGAGATCGACCTGAGGGCAGTCGGCCTGGGCGGTGGCGGTGCTGACTGTGCCGAAAATGCCGAGGAGGATGAGAAAGACCAAGGCAAGGACGACGGGTCTTTGAATGCGATAAAGGTGAGTGTGCTGCATGAATGTTTGCCTCAAAAACATCGATTTATACGTATAAATCATACTCCTGACGGGATGGCTTTTGTAGGCCTCACTCCCAGGCTGATTGCGCTCCCCTCTCGCTCGTGCGGGACAGAGAGGGGAGCGCTTTTGGTTATGGACGGAAGACCGCGTTTGGGCTAGCTGACGATGCGAGTGGGCAGAGCGGCGCCGTTCTGCGGCGGCTGGAAGCTTGGCTGCATCGACTCTTTGGGCACCCAGACGAACTGGCACGCCAGGACGATCTTGTAGAAGCTCTCGGTGGCATCCTGCCCGACGACGATATAAGTACCGGGCTTGACGCTCAGACCCGGGCTGGCCTTGCCGGGGCTGTAGAACAACTGCGTTTCGAACGGCAGGTCGCCGACGACGCTGTTCGAGGGGATGGGAAGCGAACACACGCCCACCGGCGCCGGGGCGCCACAAACGCTGTAGGGCGTTCCAGCCCGGACTCGAGCGATGGCTGGCACCTCACCGGGACGTCGATGACTTCGTGAAAAGTCTCGGCGAGGCAGGTCACTGTGCCACTCAGGAGATAATCGCTGCAGGCATATGAGTTCTCATCCGTGTAACAGGCATCGTTGAGATAGGTATCAAACACGGCATAGGTGACCGGACTGACGATGGGGATGTAGCCGCTTTGGTGCGATCCCCAGTCGGTCCAATTCGTGCCGATCCCGGTGACCAGATCGAGACAAAGAGTGTCGACGTCGGTGATTCCGCCGGTCGCGTCGAGCATCATCATGGTGACGATATCGCAACCGTCATCGTCGACGACGGTTGCCGCTGCGACCTGATACTCCGGCTGGTCAGTACTGTCAAGGAAGCTGATGGTTGCGCCGGTTGCGGCTAGCACAATGCCGGCGGCAACTGCCAGCACCACAGCGCCGAGGAAAAGAAGACCAATTTTGCGCATGAACCCCTCTTCTGAGTGAAGCTGCGAATGAATCAACGGCCAGCGCACGAGATCTGGCCGATACCAGACCCGGATGACGCCAGTAGGGAACACCTGCTCGCGGGGTACAATATTTCAATTAGCATTATAAACCCGATTCCACTGGATCGATCATGCTGTTGCGAAATCGCAAAGGGCATGCGGAAGAGGTGACATTCTGCGTCGCGCTTAGAGATTAGTCTCAGTATCCAGACAGGGTTGGCCGGGCTATAGTCGGAGCAGACTTCTGCGCAAAAGGAGCAGGACTCATGAAGCGCGCCTGGTTGGGAATAGGGTTATTTTTGACGTTGATGCTGATGGCCGGTGTTCTGCCCGTCGAGGCGCAGGACATGGTGTATCAGCTTGGAGAAGGTTATTTCATCACGCTGCCTGATGGCTGGACGATCGAGGCCGACTCAGATGGCACACAGGCGGTCTACATTTACTCACCGGATGCGAGTCTCAATGCGCTGGTGCTCCCGGCCCACGAGATGCGCGAATACGTTGTCGCCAACCGCACGCTCGACATCGACGAAGTCGTCACGGAAATGCTGGAGATCTATGAGGAGCCGACCGGTGGCTCCATCACGCACGTGGCGATCGATGGCCGGGCGGTGGCTTATGCTGCGGACAGCGTGGGCTACACGATCGTCGTGCAGATGAGCGACGGCTGGTACGGGGCGATCCTCTCGGTCACCGACCTGAGCGTTTCACGCGCCGCCGACCTGATCGTGCAGCTCGCGGCGGGTTTCGACGGCGAGCAGGTGCGCGGCGCGGCGCAGGATTTGACCGGGGAGCCGGTGAAAGCGTCCGAAGGCGGCAATGCGGCCAGCACGGACGCGGTCGCGGCTCCAGCGCGGTCGGCTCAGCAAGCGGCGCTGGTGAACCCTGCACGGTCAGCGTCTCGACGCGCGACACGGCGCGGCTGCGCGTTGGCCCGGGCGAGAACCGCGGGGCGATCGCCTTCCTGCCGCCGAACACGCCGGTGAGCGTGACCGGGCGCCTGGAAGAGGACGACGGCGACGTGTGGTACCAGCTCGACAAGGCGCAGGCGATGCCTGGCACCTCGGCCAACGAGCTGTGGGTGGCCGCCGAAGAGGTGGATGCTGAAGGCGCTTGCGAGACCGTGGGCGAGATGGCGGCGCCGCCGGTGATCCCCGGCGTGGTCGCGCCTCCGACGACGGGCGGCGATGCAGGGGGTGGCGACAGTGGCGGCGCGGTGATCGCCGGGGGGACTGTGCCCCTGACCGGCCGATGGACCCTGAGCCTGAACCAGACCACGAACGCCTCGTGCCAGGGCGGACCGAACGTGCCGTTCCGATCGGACGAGGTGTTCAGCGAGGTGTCCTGGCAGGTTTATCTCACCGTCTCCGGCGATGGTTCGTCGTTTACCGACGGTGAGGATCAGTTCACCCGAACGGGTCCGGCGTCGTACTTTGGCAATTACACGCTCGACGCGACCTACAACTCGCAGTTGTACATCAACGTGGTCAACAGCCGACTGATGACTGGCCAGGGCACCGGCAACTTCTTCATCGATGGCACACCGTGCAGCTTCACGGTGACGTTCACGCTGACCTACGGCGGGTAGCAGTCAGAGGGTTGTCCGACGCCGAGCCGGCGTCGGACAACCCGGGCTCCTGATGGGACCGTGGGTACCCTACACGGACTCGCGCGCCTGGACGTGCAGATGGATGAAGACCGCGCCGAACAGGATGATCTGCGCGTCGAAGTAGACCCACAGGAGCAGGATGACGAACACGCCCGCGATGCCGAAGCCTGTGGCGGGGTTGGCGATGTCGACGTAGAAACGAAGGATGAACTGCCCCGCGCTAAAAAGCACGGCTGTGAGCGCCGCGCCGAGCAGGATGCTGCCCCAGGGCAGGCGTCGGTCGGGCACGAAGCGAAAGATGAACGCGAAGATACCCGTCAGCACGAGTACCAGCAGGGCAATGCCGGTGATCTGGTAGACCAGCACGCCGTTCATCTCGGGGAGCATGACATCCAGTGTGCTGATAGCGGCGAAGGCGGCGCCGTTGGCCAGCAAGATGAGCAGGATAAACGATCCCAGCGCCAGGGCCGTCAGAAGGGATCGCAGAAAGCCCAGAACAGGACCATCCCCGCCACCCTCACCATTGCCGTCGAGGGCGGTGGGTACAGCGCCGTCGCCAAGTTTCTCGTCTTCGATCTCCCAGACGATATTGATGGCGCCCTGCAGGCGGCGGAAGGTGCGTGTCGTCACGTACAGCAGCGCGACCAGCATTCCGATTGTTGTGATCGGCGCACTCTGGCGGACGTCTTCCATGGCAGCACTCAGCGTGTTGCTGACGAGCTGCGCCGTTTCGCTGCTCAGCATGCCCTGCAGACCGGACACAATATCGCTGCGCACGTTCTCGTACTGATAGACGGCGCTCGCGGCAGCGGCCAGCAGGAGCAGCATGGCCAGTAGCGAGGAGGCGGCGTAATAGGCGAGCGATCCCGCCAGGCGGGCGATCTGGCGGGTGTGCCATGCCTGGATCGTTCGCCACAGGAGCTGGACAGGGTTCAGGGTCGGTCGTCGTTCGGCCTGCATCAGTTCCCTTCCTGCTGCGGCTGCATGGCGCGGGAGAACCGGGCATAGGCGTGCGTGACTCGCTGATCTTCGTCCTCGGTCAGCTGCGCCTGACTCTCCCGAACCAGAGCTGCCGCATACCGAGTCAGGAATTCGCGCGTGTCCGGGCTCCGGGTGCAGTCCCACAGCACCGTGAAGATCTCCAGCAGTCGGACGGCGATCTTCGGGTCGCCGTAACCGTAGTGGCGAATGCCGTCGAAGGCGGTGTGGAAGAGCGTGGGAAAAGTGACCACCGGAGCGATGACGCGCAGCCGGTCCTCGTCGTCGTAACGATACAGAGACGGTGGTGGGCGGCGCAGCACCATGCAAAGGGCCTCGGCCAGTCGATCGATGACCATCAGCGCCGTGTGTGGGTCGTTCAGGCTGGGGGAAAGCGCGCGCACGGCGATGGCGCTCAGTTGGGTGATGATGAACTCGATATCCTGGGCCTGCGTGCGCTCGCTGCCAATCACCAGAGCATCACGGACGCCGTCGGTGATCGCCGCAATGTCCAGCGCCTTCGCGCTAGCGCGGACGTCGGTCCCCAGCAGACGCGCCACGGCCTGCCCACGAAACAGAAACATGCCGGGCAGCACTTCCAGGCGCAGCAGCAGGTCATGGTCCAGGGCCGTTTGCAGCAGCGCGTTTTCGTCCACCATCTGCAGGTAGCCGCCGTCCTTGGTGGTAATGGCGATGGCGGATGCTGCTTTGGCGTCGGCTGCTGCTGCGACTTCGTCGGCATCGCCCAGCAGCGCCTTTGCGCGCGCGTCGTCGTCGGCATCCGCGGACGGCTCCGTCCCCCGGCCAATCTGTTCGGGAAACTGGTGCTCGATCTGGCGGATCAGCTCCGAGCCGATGCGGGCGATGATGCTGGTGGCCTGAATCGATCGCGAGACATGATGGATGAAGTAGATGAGGACGGCCAGACTGGCGACGGAAAGCAGCAGGCCGAGCAGCACCGAGATATGCGGCACGAACACGTTGTCTTCCCCACCTCGAATCGTGCGCAGCACCAGCAGACAGTACAGGAACGTCGCCGTGAACACTCCCAGCACGACCTGATTGCCGCGATCGCGCATGAAGTGCGTCAGCACCAGTGGGCCGTACTGCTGCGAGGTCAAGGACAGCACCACCATCGTCAGCGAGAAGACTACGCCGGCAACAGTGATCATGGAACTGGCGACCGTCGCCAGGAGCTGCCGCGCGCCTTCGGCGCTGTCGACATAGATCAGCCCCGTCACCCAGCGCAGCTCGCGACCGACGCCCTCATCCAACCAGATAGAGACCACCGACAGGAGTGCGGCCAGGATCGCCATGACCGAAGGGATGAACCAGTAACTCGCGCTGAGTTGATCCAGGAAGGTCGCCAGGCGGTTTCTCATGGGGTCTGCCCCATATGCTGCCGATCGACTTCGACCCCGCTTCCATCAAAAGACGCACCGCGCCGCATCACCTCCGTCGGCCGCTCCAGCACGTCTTCCACATAGAGCATGCGCACAACGACCACGAGGGCGGCGGCGAGCGGCGCCGCCAGCACCAGGCCGAACGAGCCCGCGATGACGCCGAAGACGAGCTGAGCGACCAGGATGTACGCCGGCGGCAGATAGAGCACAGACTTTTCCACAATCGGCGTCACGATGTAGTTGTCGACGGCCTGCGCACCGATGTAGAGAACTATCACCAGGATCACCTGCTCTGTCCCCTGGGTGAGCGCGATGAGCGCCGCCGGGATGAGCGCCAGGATGGGACCGAAGGTGGGGATGAAAGATCCCAGCGCGGCGAACACCGTCAGGGGCAGGATCAGCGGCATGCCCAGCAGGGTCAGACCGATGAAGGTGATGATGCCGACCAACACCAGAGAAATTACTCGGGTCAGCAGCCATTTTCCCAGCGTCTCATGCACCGCGCGCAGCACCTCGCGCACCCGGTCGCGCCGTTCCACGGGCACCAGGCGGAGGAAGTTACGGCTGTAGCTCTTTGGCTCGATCGCCAGGAAGAGCGTCACGAACAGGACGACCACGATGGAAGAGAGAAAGCCGAGTGCAGAGGAGACCACGCCGGTGATGCGGGCGAAGACATCGTCGCTGCCGTTCATCAAAGCGCGTTCGCCGAGCTGTGCGATCGAGGGAATCTCATCCGCGATCTGCTCTCCCCACGAGAACTGCCGGAGTTCCGTCTCCAGTCGCTCCACGGCGTCGGGCACTGCCGCCCCTAACTCCGCGAACTGATTGGCGAGGCTCGGGCCCATCCACACCCCGGCGCCGACGATCAGGGCCAGCAGGGCGATCACCACCAGCGCCAGGGCCACCTTTTCGCCCAGCGGCGTGTGGTTGGCCAGCCCATCACTAATGCCCCGCACACCAATGGCGATCATCGCGCAGAGAAACACCAGCATCAAGATGTTGGTGACGGCGCCGATGAAGTTGGCCAGCATGATCAGGACGGCGACAACGCCGACGGCGAGGAATATCCCGCGTTTGACCAGATCCCAACCGCGGGGCTGTGAAGGGGAGGTCGATGTGTTGGGATCGCGACGGTCCAGTAAGGGTTCCATCTCGATCCTCTAAGGTATTGGCTAGCATGTTCTCGCTAGCATACCAGAAGCGCTGCGTGCGGGGCCGCAGAATCCGCCAGGTGACCTAGTCAGTAGGGGCCTGACCGGCCCACCGCTGCGAGACGCATTCCTACGGCCGACCAGAGGAATCTATCCGGCGCACCCGGCTTCAGGAAAGCTTACGGGGATCAGGCGCGGCGCTGACTCAGAAACCACGTATACAGCTCGGGGTTGGCGTACACCTGCGGCGACAGGTGGTGGCCGGCATCCGGGTAGACCGTCAGGGTCATGTTTGCGCCCATCGCCGCGAGCGCGTCGGCGGTGCGCTGCGCCTCGCTCACGGGCACCACGTTGTCCTCAGCGCCGTGAAACGCCCAGATAGACAGGTCCTTGAGCCTGGACAGCGGGGGACGATACGGGAAGAGACGGGCGCGATGGCGGCCAGGCGTTCGGGATAGGCGCCTGCCAGCATCCACGTCCCGGCGCCGCCCAGGCTCGCGCCGGTCACGCAAACCCGATCCCCGTCCACGCGGTGGCGTGCCAAAACCTCGCCGAGCAGGGCGTCCAGCGCGTCGGCATGCAGTGTCCAATGCGAATCGACCGGGCACTGGGGCGAGACGACGACGAACGGCAGCTCGTGGCCGCTGTCCAGCAGGAGCGGGATGTCCCCGCGGCGGACGAGATCCAGGTCACTGCCGCGACCGCCGGCGCTGTGCAGAAACAGGATCAGCGGCCAGCGCCGAGTCAGATCGTCCTCGTACCCCGGCGGCAAATAGAGCAGGTACTCCAGACGGACCGTCCGCACAATCTGCGTCTCAAAATATGCTGATGTCTGAGCCATCGGCTTTCGTGTAACACCTCTCACTACTCGCTTCGACTCAGACTATCGCCACATGCCCTTCTCCGTCACGAGGTTTTGCCGAAGTTGGCGGCCAGCAGGGAGAAGTCGCTGATGTTCACCGCCAGATCCATGTTCAGATCGGCGGCGGGGTTGTAGGTTGCGCTGCCGGTAGCGCTGCCGAAGGCGGCGGCCAGGATAGAGAAATCGCTGATATTGACAGAACCATCGCGGTTGATGTCGCCGATCAGGAAGGTGTAGGTCGATTCGTACGCGCCCATATCGACGCGCGAGCCCCGAATGCGTGGGCTGCCCGCGAGATCGGTGGTAACACCTGGCGGAACGAGCGCGCTGCTGCCGGAATCGACGGCAACGCTGGTGCTGCTGAGGGTGAGGTCGGCGTTGAGGCCCGCCGCGCCAGTTCGGTTGAAAAGATTGGTCCCGTTGACGCAGGTCAGGCCGGTCTGGATCAGGCTGTTCTGCGCATTCACCGTGCCGCCGGTGCGCAGGCAGTTGCCCGTGCCGTTGTCCGTGAGGATGCTGTTACGCAGGTGGACCGCCCCCGCCTCGATCCACAGACCGCCGCGCCCTGCCTCCGCCGATGTGTTCCAGGCAATGGTGCTGTTGACGATCGTCGCGCTGGAGGAAGGGCTGCCAATGCGCAGGGCGCCGCTGGTGCCGGAAGTGCCCGTGGAGTAGTTTGCGACGAGCAGGCTGTTGATCAGAGTCAGCGTGTGATTACTACATACAGCGCCCACCAGGGCGGCAGAATTGACTTCGAATAGAGTGCTGGAGATCGTAAGCGGGCCGTCGCTGGCGATGCTCCCGGAGAAACTGCCGATATTGTTTGCAAAACGGCTGTTGTTCACGATGAGCGTGCTGCCGGTGTTGTTGTAGACACCGCCGGCAAAAAAGCCAGTGTTGCCGCTGATCGTGCAACGGGTCAGCGTGAGCGATGTGCCCATGTGCTGGATGGCACCCGCGGCCACACTGGCGCCGCCGCCATCGCCGCCCCCGGCGATAGTCACGTCACGAATCTCGGCGGTGACTCCGGCGTCGACCAGGAACACCTGATGCGTTCCACCGCCGCTGATCGTCAGCTTCGACGTGCCCGGCCCGGCGATCGTCGCATTGGTGCTGAGGGTGAGCATCTCTCCGGCGTCGATGGTGCGCGCGGTGGCGAAGTAGGCCGCATCGAACGTGATCGTATCCGTTCCGGCGAGAGTGTTAGCGTTCTCGATCGCCTGTTTCAGCGATCCCTGGCCGCTGGCGTTGGCGTTGATCACGCCAAAATCGTTGCGGGGGATCGTCGCCGTCGCGGTTGTGGGACCGTCAAAGACATAATGCGAATTGGCCGTCAGCGTCAACGAGACCGTCTCGTCGGGTTCGGCGGCCGTGTCGTTCACCACACTCAGCGTCACATCGCCGTGATCCTGCCCTACCGGCACGACCGCCGATATGGTCGGGTTCAGGGTGTAGTCGTTCCCGCCGCCCGTGGCCGTGCCCCCGGTGTTGAAGTACACCGTCAGATTGCTGTCGGTGCCTCCTGTGCCACGATGGATGGTGAAGGTGGCGCCTCCGCCTTCGATCGCGCTGGTCGGATCGACCGTTATCCACAGCGGCGGCGGGACGAAGGCCGGCGCCTCGATCGCCCCCATGTCGCACACCGCCGTGCCGTCACCGTCGCCATCCTTCGGGCGAGTATCATTGTTCTGATCGAGGTTGTTCACCGGGGCGGCGGCGCAGTACGTGTTGCTGGCGGCGTCGATGGCCGGGGAACCGGGGAGGAGGGGCAGGTAATTGCCGGTCCATGTGCCGAACAGCGGATCGCCTGTTTTGTTACCAAGGTTCGTCCCGTTGACGCAGCCCAGTCCGCTGCCGATGAGGTTGTACTCGGCATTGATAGTGCTGGTAGCTTGACTGCAGTCGCCTTCTGTATTGTTCGCCAGAATGTTATTGCGCAGCGTGAGCGTCGCATCGATGACGACCAGACCCTGTCCGGTATTCTGGACAACCGTGCTGTTCACGATCGTTGTCTGACTCCTAAGAAACAGCGTGGACGCGCCCATTGTCGAAGTGTTCTGGTAAAAGGTGCTGTTCGCAATGGTTGTTGACCCCCAGCTTGCGATCGCTGCACCGGCCTTATAGGACACATTGTCAACAAAAGCGCTGGTGGACACGCTGAGCGTCCTGCCTGTACCGCTTGAGATGGCGCCGCCAAAATCCTGACTGCCGGTCGCGGCGTTTTGGCAAAGGTGCTTCTGCGAATGGTGAGCGTGCCATTGTTGTAGATAGCTCCACCGTCGCGACTATTGTTTGCGGTTCCGGTCACATGATTCGCGACGAAACTGATGTTTAATACCGTCAGGTTGCCATTGTTGTAGATACCGCCGCCATAGTCGTCATAGATATAGCCGTTCCTGATCACCATGTCTGAGAGGCTGGCCGTCACCCCGGCATTGACGTAGAACACCCGGTAGAGGTTCTGCCCGCTGATCTGCGGCGCCTGCATATAGTTCTGGCCATCGATACTGACGTTGCTGTTGATGACCAGGGTAGAGTTCAGATTGATCGTCCCGGTGACGTCGAGGTAGATGAAATCGTCGCCGGAATGGCTGTAAGCATCGGCGAGAGCCTGCCTCAACGAGCCGGCACCCGAATCATTTGTGTTGGTGACGGTGTAGGTATTGGCCTGAGCGGGTGCGGGAAATGCCAGGAGGGCAGCAACAACGAGGACGAAGAGAAGATTTTGAGCAAAAAAGCGAATCCGCAGCATGGTAACCTCTCAGAGAGGCGGCGATGAGACAACTTCCCGGATTGTAACAACCACCATGATGGGTTGCGAAAAGTTTCACAATACGGGTGCGTTGCTGGTTTCATTCGAGGTGAAGGGCGCGCCCTCTCCTGCTATACAGGACAGGACGCGCTTGAAGAGGCTGTCGCAAGAAATCCATCGGCGCATCTGCTGCCGATGTGTGGCGCTATTGGCCCATCATGAGACTCTGCCGAAGTTGGCGGCCAGCAGCGAGAAGTCACTGATGTTGACGAAGCCGTCGTCGTTCAGATCGGCAGCGGCGTTGTAGGTCGGTTCGCCAGTCGCAGAACCGAAAGCGATGGCCAGCAACGAGAAGTCGCTGATGTTGACGAAGCCGTCACGGTTGATGTCCCCGATGAAGAACCCTGGCGTGATGTCGATCGACCAGCCGGCCAGATCGCCAAAGTCGCCAGTACCGTCATCGTAAATATAGAGTGACCAGGTGCCGTTGGGGTCCATACCGTCAAAGTTGCTGAGTGCCACTCCGTGAGGCCCGGCCGGACCCGGGGGTGTGAACGAAGTCGTGCCAAATTGCGAAGGACGGAAGGTGCCGCTGACGCAGCCCTCGCCATTGGCAAGCTGGGTCGGCGCCTCGTCGTCGAAAGTGAAGGTGTAGACGGATCCACCGTGGCCGCCGCAGGCATCCGTCATCAGCCCTACGGTCAGGAAGTTGGGGGCGACCAGGACGATCTCGACGTCGTCGGTGAAGGTGTGCCCGAGGCCGGCGATGGTGACGTTCATGTCGTCGATGGGATCGGCAAGGCCGGAGAGGGTGATGGTCGAGGGGTAAAGACTGGCCGCTCCGAACCCGAAGGTGGTGCCCGGCGAGGCGGGGATGAGAATGCTGCCGTCAAGGTTGACGCAGGTGAAATCGCCGAGGTTGAGTGACTGCGGTGTCGTCCCGCTTCCCTCGGTGATGGTCAGGGAGAGCCAGCGGTCAGGGCCGGCGAGCGAGTAGGTGCCGAGGCCTGGCGCGGTGAAGGGCACGCTGGGTGTGAGGCCGAGGGCTGTGATCTGGAAGGGCTTGTCGCCGCCGGAGATGTTGACGCGCAGATTGTCCGGGTTGGCGGGGTCGCACTGGGCACTGACCGCCAGCGGCTGAGGTGCGGTGTGGCTGATACTGAGCGACCAGTCGACAATATCCCCGACATCAATCAGCTTGTCGTCATGCACGAACAGTTTCCATGCCCCATTGGGGTTCTGGCCGTCAAAGGCGCTGAGGGTTGAGACGTAGGGAAATCCCGGGGCGGGAGGCGGAAACACCGGCGGGATGATGTTCGAGGCCTGATAGCTGCCGTTGGTGCAGGAATCGTCCGTGGGAAGCGGGCTGGCGGCCTCATCGTCGAAGGTGAAGGTATAGATGTCGCCGCCGGCGCTGCCGCACATATCGTTCATCAGGACGACGCTTGTCCCGGTAGGGGAAACCAGAATGATTTCCGCATCCTCGGGAGCGGAGTGGCCCAGCCCGGTGATGGTCACGTTCACATCGGTGATGATCTCCCCCAGGCCTGTGACGTTGCGAGTCGAAGGGTAAGGACTGGCGGCGCCGATGGTCGACCCCGGCGCGACGCTGGGAATGATGATGCTCCCATTGAGATTCGCGCAGGTGAAAATCGTGGCATAGGCCTGCTCCGGGGCAGCGCTGCCCTGCTCGGTGACGAAGATGTCGGTCCAGGTGGCCGGCCCTGTGAGCGTATGCACGCCAAGGCTGTTTGCGACGACGGGTACGCCAGCTTCCCCTGGACCGGCGGTGATCAGGAACGGCGCCTCACCGCTGATGATATCGAAGCGCAGGTCATCCAGGTTTGCCGGATCGCATTGAATGTTGACCACCAGCGGATCGGTGTGTTCCGCCGTGATGTCCAGGGACCAGTCGGCAATGTCGCCATAATCGCCGGGTTGATCGTCGTTCACATACAGTGACCAGACGCCGTTGGGGTTGTGGCCGTCAAGGGCGCCGAGTGTCGTCGAGTAAGGACTTGCAGGCGCCGGAGGTGGGAAGGAGAAACTTCCATGACTTGTCGGCTTAAAGGCGCCACTGGCGCAGGGGTCGAGGTCAGGGAGTGAGCTGGTGGCTTCATCGTCGAAGGTGAAGGTGTAGAGGGTGCCGGCGAAAGTTTGGCATGCGTCGTTCATCAGCACGACTTTGGCCCCGGTGGGAGAGACCAGCAAAATCTCGACGTCGTCGGGGAAGGTGTGGCCCAGCCCGGTAATGGTCACATTCACGTCGGTGATGGCGTTTTCCAGGCCGCTGACGTTCAGCGTGTCCGGGTAGGGACCTGCTGAACCACTGCTGGCACCGGGGGCGCCGGCGGGGATCAGGATGCTCCCGTCGAGGTTCGCACAGGTCCGAAGTCCGAGAATGAGCGTCTCATTCACGGCGGCGCCCTGTTCGGTGACGGTCAGCAGGGACCAGGAATCTGGCCCCTGCAGGGTGTGCACAGCCGGGGCGTTCACCGTTACAGGCACGCCGGAAGCCGACGCATCTGTGGAGATCCGAAATGGGGCATCGCCGCTGGTGATGGTAACCAGCAGGTTGTCCGGGTTGGCCGGGTCGCATGCGGCGCTGGCGGCCAGCGAGCTGCCCGTCTGCGCGCGGGCCGACGTGGTCGGCAGGCCCAAAAGACTGAGCGTCGCTGCCAGGAGAACGAGAGGCATAGCGGGAATGATGTGAACGCGAGGCATCGGTCAAGTCTTTCCGCAAATCAGACAATGATGACCATCTGATTGTATGGAGTTAGCGGAGACTGTCTACCTAGCCTTTCAGGTCGGTGCTGGCATCGTGCGCGAAGTCCTTCCTTCAAACGACAGAGGCGCTGCACAAATGGGTCATGTGCAGCGCCTCTGTCTCAGATCAGACCTGCACGACCGCCGGCTTCACGGCTTCCGCGGGCTGGGTCGCCAGCGAGACCACCACCAGCGCGACGAAACTCAGCGGGATGGAGATGATTCCGGGATTCTCCAGCGGCACCGGCGCATTGGCCGCGCCCAACCCGTAGATCTCCCACATCATCGGCGAGAAGAGGATCAGGCCGAGAGACGTCACAATCCCGGTCAGGATGGAGGCGGCGATGCCCCTGGCCGTCGTCTTCTTCCAGAACAACAGCATAAGGATGGACGGCAGATTGGCCGAGGCGGCCACGGCAAAGGCCAGGCCGACCAGGAACGAGACATTGGTGTCTTTGAAGATGATCCCCAGCACGATGGCCACGCCACCGACGACCACCGCGACCACTTTCCCCGCACGCACCTGCGTATTTTCAGTGAGCTGCATGCCCATGAAGTGATGCGCCAGATCGTGAACGACCGCGCCGCATGACGCCACGATCAGGCCGCTGACCGTACCCAATACCGTCGCGAAGGCCAGCGCCGAGATGCAGGCGAACAGGACGATGCCGAAGGTCTGCGCCAGGAGCGGCGCCGACATGTTGCTGCTTTCGACATCCAGCACGCCGTTCACCATCGCCCCCATGCCCAGGAAGAGCGTCAGGATATAGAAGAAACCTATCGAGGCGATGGCGACGACGGTCGATTTGCGGGCATCACGCGGGCGGCGCACGGTGTAGTAGCGGATCAGGATATGCGGCAGCGCGGCCGTTCCGAGGAAGAGCGCGACCATCAGCGAGACGAAATCCAGCTTGGAGAGAAGGGTCGATCCTTCATCGATCTTGAAGCGCACACCCGGACGCATCAGTCGCTCGCCGGGTGTCACGGTCTGATGCCATACGGTCACCGTGTCGCCTTCATCCACAAAGCTGACGGGCAAAAACCGGATGACGTCGCTGGCCTGAATCACTGCCAGGAATTGAAATACGCCGACGCTGTCGAGGTTTTCAACTTCCTCGCCATCGACGACCAGGCGGGCAAAGCTGCCGACCTGGAAGAAGCGGCGATCCTCCTTGGGCGCGCCGTTGTAGAGCGTCGCGCCGCCGGCGGTAGTCGTTCTGGACAGGGCCTCGTGCAATTGAACGGCTCCGTCGTCGCCGACGCTGACACTCCACCAGGTGCGAATGCCCTCCTGCTCCAGCAGGACGAGCTGAACGTCCCCCTGCTGCCGCTGCCGGACGATCGCATAGCCGGGGTCGCTTACGGCGATCACGCTGCCATCCTCCCTCGCGGTAGCGCTGAGGGTGACCAGGGCATGTCCATCCGGATTTGGCTCGTCAACCGACATGCCCTTGTTCAGCAGGGCAATCACCAGCACGGTCGAGAGAATCACCAGGAGCCCGCCCTTCAGGAACTGGACGTATGTTGTCGAAGTCATGCCGGCAGTGGCCACGATGACGATGACGATGACTCCGACGAGCAGCACCCCCACGTGATGCGGCAGTCCCAGCAGCGGCGTGACCAGCGCACCGGCGCCAACCATCTGCGGGATCAGGTAGCAGACCGACACGACCAGCGCGCTGATGCCGGCCATGAGCTGAATGCTCTTGGAATTGAACGCGGAATCCAGCGCGTCCGAGAGCGTGTATTTCCCCATCCGTTTCAGAGGCTCGGCGACGACGAAGAGGGCCACGACCCAGCCGGCAAGAAATCCTATGGAATAGAGAAAACCATCGTAGCCGTAAAAGGCGATCATCCCGGCAATGCCCAGAAAGGAGGCTGCCGACAGATAATCGCCAGCGAAGGCGATCCCGTTGACGAACCAGTGAATCTGGCCGCCGGCGGCATAGTAGCTCTTGGCGTCCCTGGTGCGTTTCGCGAAGAAGAACGAGACCCACAGGACCAGCACCACAAACCCGACGAAGATGCCAATGGCAATGGGCGACGCTTCATAAGTCATGATCTAGTCTTCCTCGGGGGCATTCATGCGGTCTTCGGCGCGGCTGCACATGACGTTGTAAATCAATCCCATCACAATGGCGAGAATGATCAACCCAAAACCATAGACGACGGCCAGATTGAGCCCGGCCAGGACTACCTGCCCCATCGACCCTGGGCTGAACGTATTGATGATCACAAAGCTTGCGTAGACCACCCCATAGATCAGGAACAGGCGGAATCCCACTTTCGTCTTGTAGGCTGAGGCAGCGTCGCTGCCGGTCGGGGATGCTGGTTCGTGGTGCATGAACAATCCTTTCATTTAGCCGCTGAACGATGCTGTGCTTCAGCAGCGCCTGTGTGCAGGCAGCTTAAAGCGGCAAATAGCAGAACAATCGACTTTATTTGTGATGATTGTAACAATCGAGGGCGCGCCGGCCAAATTCGTGGCAGCACGAATTTCAGCATCTTCACCCCCAACCCCTCTCCCCACCAAGCAGGGCGAGGGGAGAAAAGCTAGATATTGCTGCGGTGAGGTACTAGCATGGTGGCAGGATTTGTCACGCGGAATTGTTCTATCGCTATAACCTTTTTGTCTGGGGAAGGACCCGCTGAAGGATCAATAGGCATGAGGACTTCCAGAACCAAATTCAATGTTACGGTACTTGCGCTATTCGTCTTGCTTGGCCTAACGGATAGTCATCTTGCAGCGGCTACCCCTCTCATCGTGACCTGGACAAAGCTTCTTGCTGAGTCTGCCATGAGCGTAGACTGGGTCCCCAGGGGGACTCTATCGTCTACGGCAATTCAGAAACCAACCAAATCACCTTGGTGAACTGGCAGACGAGCGAGACTCTTTGGCAAACCCCATTTCCAGAATCTGGCCTCGCTCACAGTCCTTATGCTTATTCCGTTCGCTGGAGCCCGGATGGAGACTGGATCGCTGTGACGAACAGTCGGAGCGTTTACGTCATCAACGCCCAATTCGGCAATTCCCATGCTCTCAGCATAAGCGTTCCCGCTGAGCGCGATCAGCCTGCTTATACGCGACCTCGCTGGGGAAACGATCTGATTTCATTGGCGGTTCTCGATACAAACGGATTTATAGATATTGTGAATTCAAAGACTGGAGAGATCATCCAGACCATTTCTTTGACTGGAGGCACGCGATACGCCGATCTCGAGATCACCGCTTTTGACTGGAGCCCGGATGGACAGTTCCTGGTTGCCCCTCATCTGAGATCGCCCATGACTGCGGAGACCATCGGATTCTGGACCAGTTCAGGGAACATTGTGGAAGGCTATACTCAGGACAACGTCACTGATCTGAGTCCACAGACGCCTTGTCCGAGGCATGCAGACAGCCCGGTCGCTGACCATGTGACTTTTCTTGAATGGGCGAATGACAGTCGAACTCTCGTCGTCGGTCTGACTTATGGACTTGCCGTATGCAGACTTCAACTTGATGGAACTATCGACGTTCATGAACTCCAGAGCTATGGCACCAGCTTCCACTGGAGTCCTGATCAGCGATGGCTTGCTGGTGCGATAAATACGGATACGAGTGTATGGATAGCGGATGTAGCAAATCGGTATCAGACCGTTTCTGTACAACCTCCCCATGGGTCGGCAGTGAATTCCTTCGCGTGGAGTCCCGATAGCGAGCATTTAGCAGTTGGCACTCGCCGCGAACTGTGGATTGGAACTCTTGAATTATCCGAATGACCGGAAATTACACCGGCCGTGACTGGAAAGACCCTGACGCGTCTACCTGGCTGTTTGCGTTGGTCGGTCTGAAGACGACGTCAGAAAGCGACACCAGGGAAAAGGCGCCGGAACCAACTGCCCTCTCCCTGGTCAGTAAGCTGTGCGCGATCACTCCAAAGACGCTGCGTCGGACATGGCCTCGGCCGGTGTACCTTTGGCTTCCTCCTCCGCCAGCTTATCCTGAGCATCGGCGTCTTCGGCAATCGGCCGGACTTCCGGCGTCTCGACCGGTTCTGCCTCGGTGGACGGGGGGGTGATTCGTTCCAGCACCAGCTGCTGCATACGCTCGGTCGCAGTGCGCGCAAACCGGCGCTGGAGCGAGCGGCCGAAAATCGCAAATCCGAGACGGTAGAACGGGTTGCGGATGCGAGCACGCCTGGAATAGCTGTGAACGCGGAAGCGCACTTCGCCGGTCTCGTGAACCTTCCACACCTCGAACGTGATCTCGCCCATTTCGAAATGGCCTTCCAGCGTGCGGTAGCTGTAGCCCCAAACGGAGGCTGGACCCTGCTTTTCGGTCTGCCGCACCTTGTCGATGACGTTGGCGATGCGAACGCCGAAGAAGAAGGTGAAGAACAGGAAGCGCGCCCGTAGAATCATAATGCGGTCATTCAGCGGATCGTCGGGCACGAAGATGCCGCTGATCAGCGCCGGATCGGGAAATTCGTAGTTGGTAATCACACCTTTGGCGGCCGCAAACGACCCATTCGGCTCCGGCAGTCCCGGAGCCTCGCTGGGCAAACCGATCGCGTAGTCGTCGAGCCGCCAGCCGAACGCCTCCGTGAACTGTTCCGTCATACCGATATCGAAGTTGAGCTGGGCCGCCTGCCATCGCTCGAAATCGCGGGAATAGCGCTTCCAGGCCGGCATCTGCTGGAGGAGTGCTTTGGCGCTCACTTTGTGGGTCATGACCTCGATGCCACCGATCTGCTCACCTCCACTGGTTTCTACCACCTGCTGGCAGAAATAACTCCACATGGTGGTCTGGGCAAACCGCGAGATGCCCAGTGTCCGGTAGAAGAGATCGGTGACGCGGTTGGAGCTCCGCGCCCACGACTGAATTCGAAAGCGAATGGCGTCCGGCAAATCAGGGTGCTCCAGCGCCGAGAAGCTGATCTCCCCGGCTTCGAGATGGCCCTCCAGCGTGACGAAAGTGAACGCGGTGGGCGTGACCTGTATCACCCGCACCGGGCCGTTCCACGGCCCGGTGATGTGCACAAAATACTCGTCGCCGACCGCGATGTGCGCCGGATCGCCCTTCGTCTTCTCGAACTGCGCCAGTTCGCCGGGGCTGTAGGTGTTGATGTCCTCGACGATGCGCTGCATCAGCGCTTCAGGCTCCAGCGCCGGGTGGTCGATATCGACATGATAGGCGCGCACGTACAGCGGCCCTGCGCCCCGGTGAAGGAGCTGCACAGGCGTTCCGCCTCGGAGCGCCTCCGCGGAATCGGGAGGGGCATGGGCTGGGCGGCCACCGTCCAGTTCCGTGATGTGCAGGTTCATGGCGCGCCGCCGCCGTTCGTACCACAGCGCGGAGCCGATGGCGATCAGCAGCCCCGCGCCGAGGAGCTTCGCGTCGATGTTTCTTGAGTCGGTCCTTCGAGAGTTCGCGCTTCGCAAAAATGCGGTCACGTTCAGGGTGTCTCCAAATGATCATGCAGAAAAGTCAAGGCAGGCAGTAGTCCAGCAACGAGGAGGCCTTGGAGATAAACGCGTGATGAGCTAAGACGAACAGATTGAGGCAGGCGCGGTCGATGCGCCCTGCCGATCAGCGAAAGCCTAACGCCTCGCTGGATCAGAAGGGCAGGTTGCCAAGCTGGATGATCCTCGGACGCCCGTCAAGACGCCCGTTGACCCGATGAAGGCTTCGGGAACCGACTGACCCTGCAGCCCGGTACTGGCGATGCCCTAAACGCCCCAGCGCTTCCGCGTCCAGAAGTAAGGAGGCAGCACCAGGATCGAGGAGCCCATCGGAAAGGCCGCGGCCATCTGGAGGTGCAGCTCGGTCGGCGCGTCGCTGTTGACGAACTTGGTCAACCCGACGGCGATCGGCCGCCAGTCGTCGGTCTGCGTGACCAGCAGCGGCCAGAGAAGCGCGTTCCAGGAGCCGATGAAGCCGAAGGTGACGCTGGTCATGATCGGTGCGCGGGAGGCACCACCGACCACAGGAAGCGAATGTGTCCTGCCCCGTCGATGCGCGCGGCGTCCCACAGGTCCTCGGGAATCTGCATGAAGAACTGGCGCAGCAGGAAGATGGTGAAGGCCGAGGCCATGAAGGGAATGGTGAGGGCCGGCCAGTTGTTGATCCAGCCGAAGCCAAACAGGCTCTCGCTCAGGCGGCCAAACCAGATGACCGACAGGTAGTTGGGGATGAGCGTGGCCACGTCCGGGATCATCAGCGTGGCCAGCATGATGGCGAAAAGGACGTTCTTGCCGAAGAAGTGCATACGGGCGAAAGCATAGGCGGCCGGGATGCAGATGAGCATCTGCCCGGCCAGGGTGATGACCGTGATGCGCACGCTGTTCCACATGAACTGGGCGAACTGGGCCTTCTGCCACGCTTCGGCATAGTTGCTGAAGCGCAGCTCGCCCGGCGCAGGTAGCCGAAAGTGACTTCGGTCAGCGACATGAGCGAGGCGCTCAGCATCCACAGCAGCGGGAAGATCGCCTGAAACAGGCCGAGGATGAGCACGGCATAGATGACGATCCTGCCCCAGGGGAAGGGCTTGCGCGGCCGCTGGGTATCGACCCGGCCCGCGCCCGTGGCGGTCATGGGTTGGCGACGATCGGCAGTGTGCTCAGCCATAGAAGACGCTCCGGGAGGCGATACGGTTCTGAACCACAGTGAGGATAAGGTGACGACGGCGAACAGCACGAAGGCCATAGCGGAACCGTAGCCCATGTTGGGGTCGGTGGCGTTGATCGTCTCGAAGATGACCACGCCAATGGTATCGACTGAACTCTGCGCGGCCGGGGTGCGCATGATCCAGATCTGCGTGAAAGCCTGGAAGGTGCCGATCACGGCAATCAGGGTGAGAAAGAAGGTGGTCGGCGAGAGCAGCGGCAGGGTGATGCGGCGGAACATCTGCCAGGCGTTGGCGCCGTCGATGCGCGCAGCCTCGTAGACATCGGCGGGGCTGTTGCCCAGGCCGGCCAGGAAGACGGCGGTGTCGTAGCCGATGTAGGTCCAGGTGGTGTAGATCATGATGACGATCAGCGCCAGGCTGGGGCCGGACAGAAAGTCCGGGATGCCTGGGATGAGCAACTCGAAGACGCCCTTCGGCTCCAGGAGCCACTTTTGCAGGGGCAGGCCGAAGGTGGTGAAGACCGGTTCGCCTGATCGAGGTCGGGCGATGGCCGAAGATCAGCGTGAAGACGATGCTGGTGGCCACGAACGGCATAACGTAGGGGATGAAGTAGGCGACTCGGAACATGGCTTTGGCTTTGATGTTCTGATAGAGCAGGGTGCCAAGCGCCAGACCGATAGCTAGCTGGAAGGGCACGGTGCCCAATACGAACATGACGGTGATGCTGAAGCCCTGGGTGACGTCGCGGTCGGCGTCGGCTAACGCGACGGGAAGCTGGGCGATCAGCAGATAGGCGCCGATCAGCAGCAGGATGGCCGTCAGCGCCATGGCCAGCGCGGTCCGATCGCCGTTCTCCTGACGGTGGGCGCGCGTCCAGATCAGGCTAGGCGGCGGCCAGCAGCCCGAAGCCGGCGCTAATCAGGACGATCTGCGACCAGACGGGAAGCGCTTCGCCATCGGCGCGGGCCGCTTCGACCGCCGCGCCAATGGTGTCGAGGGTGAGCTGCATGAGCAGGACGCCGACCGCTGCGGCGAAGACAGCGCCCGTGGCGCTGATCAGGTGCGAGTCCCACTTTTTGCCGCCGAGCACCCAGCGCCAGGCCGCGACCAGCGCGACGCTGATAACGAGCATCGCCAGGAAAAGATTGCCGGCGCTGACCGCCTCCGGCATTTGGAAGCTGGCAAAGAGCTCGTTGATGAAAAGACCGGGCACCCGTTCCTGGCCGCGGATGCGCTGCGGGATGTTGAGGATGATCGGCAGCAGCAGGGCCGACCAGTTGACGAAGGCCAGGATGGCGCCACCGGTGACGACGCCCGGCACGAGCGCGGTCCAGGAAGAGACCCGCTCCCCCGGCTCGGGCCGGCGCAGCAGACGCCAGAGCAGGACGACGGCGTAGGCCAGCGCGCCGACGGCCAGCCAGAAGAAGAGGATGTAGGTGAGGTCGCCCAGCGCCGGATGTGTTGCTCATCCCCAGGTAGTCACCAGGGAAGCGCCGCCAGCGATGCAGGCTGACGAAAAAGGCGAAGCCGACCGGGAAGATGCCGAAGATGAAGATCAGGAGCATCGCCGGAGACAGCAGCGCGTAGGCGGTGACATTCTCGCGCAGCACGCGCATCCGGCGGCTGATCGTCTTCGGCGGTTGGGAAGCGCGGACAGCCATAGACCCCTCTTGACGCTGGACAGACGGACTATGGTTATTGTAGACCGGCATGGCGCAGCGGCAAAACGAATCGCCAGCCTTTTACAGAGCGTTAACCAGTACTCAAGGGGGACAGCCGGCAGAACACGCCGCGTTGATCGATGATATATTGATGAGTGCTGCTGGCGACTTGAAAGGGAGCGATGTGGATCCTCTGGTTGACGTGATTGCAGAGTTCAATACGGCGTTTAGAGCTCATGATCTTGACGCGATCATGCAGCTTATGACCGATGACTGCGTTTTTGAAAACACCTATCCGGCCCCTGGTGGTACACGGCACAGCGGACAAGACGAGGTTCGCGAAGCGTTCGCTCAGTTCTTCCAGTCTTCACCCCATGCCGAGTTTGTTACTGAAGAAATGTTCGCCGCAGGTGACCGCTGCGTTGTACGGTGGACTTATCACTGGGCGGCACAGTCAGATCAGCAGAGTTTTGTGCGCGGCGTCGATATTTTCCGCATTCGCGATAGCAGAGTTGCCGAGAAGCTGTCCTACGTCAAGGGATAGGTCGCTGAAGGACCGTACGTTTCTGTCGGATCAGCCTTAATCGACCGGGGCGTTCCCCAGCCGACGAACCGCGGCGCGCCAAGCTCCTGCCGCGAGACGATGGCCAACCGCGGCTGTCCGTCGGCCAGGTCGAGCGTCCAGATCGAGAAGCGCTGCTCGGCATAGGAGGCGAAGGCGAGGGTCTGGCCGTCGCTCGACCACGTAGGACGCGAATCGAGCACCTGCCGGTGGAAGAGGAAGGCGCCACGGCGGCCGCTGGCCAGGTCGAGCAGCGTCCAGGTGGTGCCGCTGCGGCTCCAACTCAGGAGGAGCACCCCCCGGCCGTCGGGCATCCAGACCGCATTGACGTTATCGCCGCTGGTCGTCAGCGGCTCAACTTTGCCCCCGGCCAGGTCGGCCAGCAAGACGTTATGGCCCACGCCGGCGGTCACGGGGAAAAGCAGACGATCGCCCGACGGCGACCAGACCGGGGCATCGGCGGCACGGTGGTCTTCGATTTGCGGGTCGAGCGGTCCGCGACCAGCCCTGCACCCGCGTCATCCAGCTCCAAGCAGAACGAGCCGGCCCTGGCCCGAACTGCGATCGGCGGCGACGGCCACAATGCGGTCGCCGGCGGGCGACCAGGCGTAGGCGCTGACGATCAGGTCGGGCAGCGGGGCGGTAACGGCGGAGGTTGTCGCGATGGTCCCCGCAGTCAGCGTCCGCACACCACGCGCGGTCGTGTCGTCGGTGCCCGATGCATCCACGATATGGAGCGCGCCACCGGCGCTGAGGAAGGCGAGGTGCGAACCGTTAGGCGACCCGACAGGCGAACCGGTAGGCGACCAGCGAGGCCGATCGTCGGCGGCGCTCAGGGGTTCCAGGCAGCGCACCCTTTCGGCATTGGTATGGTTCCCGCCGACGTGCAGGGTGCAGATCTGCGTCTGGCCGGGGCCGGCTTGTGTGAAGGCCAGTTGCCCCTGCGCAGGCGACCAGTCCCACTCCTGTTCGTCGAGATTGGGCGTGCGCGTCAGGTTGACACGCAGGTTGAAGGTGAGGTCGTGGAAAAGAGGTCGAAGCGCTCGGGCGCCCGCTGGGCGTAGCCGATCAGCGTCGCATCACGGGCGGCGCCAAGCGCCGACGCCAGCCCGAGAGCCAGCGTCAGCGCGGCGGTGAGCCAGACTGCGGCGCGCCGAACAGGGTTCATTCCGTGCCGAGTTCGATTTCCTGCGTCTCGCCAGGATTGTCGATCGGGCGATTCTGGCGGGTGAGATCGACTAAGGTCAGTGCCAGAATGATGACCGACAGCGCGCCGATGACCAGGAGCTCAGGCATGCCGGTGGCGAACAGGCCGAGGGCCATGGCGATTGCACCGGCGATGATGCGCAGCAGGGAGATCGAGCTGGCGGTTGCCCCGGTCGGTCCAGAACTCGATGATGCCCTGGGCGACCAGGAACAGCGCGACCGAACCGGCCAGCAGCAGGCGGTATTTGTCCGCCAGAACTTCGCTGTGCTGCGTCACCAGCTTGTAAATGCCGACCGCCAGGAAATCAGGGCGAGCTGGAGCGGCAAATGCCCGTAAATGTAAGCCTGCACGCCGGGACGCCGCCACATGACGCCGCGCTCGGCGACGGTCTCGTTGTAGATCCACCACAAGCCACCGACGACGGTCAGGCCCAGGAAACCGACCAGCACCGTGTTGGTTTCGAGCTCATGACCTGCGAAACCGCCGATTACCTTGATGAAGGACTCGCCGAAGACGATGATGGTGAACAGGCCCATGCGTTCAGGCAGGTGGTGGGCGCTGGGCGGCAGTTGTTTTTGCAGCCTGACCGAACCGGGAGAGAGCGGCGTGCCGAAGTCGACCAGCAGGCCGACGATCCAGAGCACGAACCTCAGCGGCGGCGGAACGAAGGCCGAGATCAACCACAGGGCGGCGGCGATGGTGAAGCCGGCGGCATAGCGGTTCGCAAGGGCGCGTGCTTCCGGCACAAAATGAGAGGCGCGCAGGTACATGGCGACCAGCAGCAGGCGAGCAACGGCGTAGGACACCGCGAAGCCAACGGAGGTTTCCCCCAGGCCATCGTAGACGGAAATGGCCAGGGCGGAGATGGTCACGATCTGCAGGAAGACCAGCGCGCGGTGGACGAGATCATCGGCGTTGAAGCGCGTGTAGTAGAAGGTCGTGCCCATCCACACCCACCACATGGGGATGAACAGCAGGGCGAAGGTGATGAAGCCCTCGACGGAGACGCTTCTGCTGAGCTTATTGCCCAGCTGCACGATGGTGGCGACATAGACCAGATCGTAGAACAGCTCCAGCCAGCCCACTTTCTTGTGCTCGGAGGTGTTGAGATGCGGCGCTTTGCGCTCCAGAGTTGGGGCGTGTGCGTCGTGTGCCATCAGGTGTGTTTCTCCCTTGCGTGCATGAAGACTTTGAAAAAACGCGGCAAATGCTTATTCCATAGAATAATGAATAATCCCTATTCTTGACCAGCAGAGAAATCGGTACGCTCCGGGGATGGGTCTGCAAATCGGTCCATCCTCACCCCTCTGTCCCCTTCCATTGAATTGAGTGAGGAGAGGGGAAGCTAATGGACACACGAGTTCCGGTTCGTATAATTTCGGCGGACGGCAAGAATGCCGTCCCCTACGCTCAACATGGCCTGTAATGTAGGGACACGATTTTTCGTGTCCGCCGTCCCTCAATCCTGCGTGTTTGTTTTCGGTACTCCATAAGCGAAGCGCAGCAGAGGTGAGGACAGCATCGGGCACAGAAAATGAGCACCTGGCATCCGTATCACGTCGTTCAGGCGCAGATTGTCTCCAACCATAGCTCGTTGAAGCGCGGCGCATCAATGGCGGTCACGATGCGGGTGGGAATCCCGGAGGGATCGGGGTATTCGTGGAGCAGGCCGCCGCGGACCTCCAGCCTGAGCGGAACGGTGTCCATCGCGATTCCGTCATGCCAGCCGAGGGCGATGGCGCAGGTCAGCGGGTCATGCTGCATGTTGATGGTGTCGGGCGGCAGCGCCGGGCAGTGCTCCTGGTAGTTTGCCTCGTTGTGATAGGCGCGCGCGCAGGCTTCCGCCTGGCGTACGATCAGTTCGCCCAGGCTGCCGGCCTTCGCCAGTCGCGGCAGATAGGCGCGGCGCAGCGCGGTTCGTACGGTGATGGGGAGCGGGACGAGCAGCGGGGCGGCGTGTTCCAGCACATGGACCGCCGACCGGATGTCCATCTGCATATTCCAGTCGTAGGATCGGTCCCACCACTGCGGATAGCCTTCCGGGATGTCGTAGACGTACCCGCCCATCAGGACCACGCTCGCCTGTCGCAGGCTGCCCGGATAGCGCTCGTCGAGCAGGCGAAAATTGGTGTATGGGCCAATGCCGACGATCGTCGCACACTGATCGATACTCCGCTTCATCAGCTCCAGCGCGTCGTCCAGCGGACCGGGGCAGCGCGGCGGCGAATCGCCCCAGTTCTCGACGTCGTCGGGATAGCCGATTGAACTGCGATAGTAGCCGTCGGCGACATCCGCCCCGGCCGCAAAGGGGATGTCGGTTCGCCCGGCCAGATCCAGGACGCGGGCCACGAAGCCGGCGCGCCTGCCCCCTTCCTCCGCGGTCGTCGTGATGCCGGTGATCTCTACGCCCGGCCATTTCAGCAGCATGGCCAGCGCACAGAGATCGTCCATATCTCCGCCAATATCCGTATCCAAATGGAGCTTCATGAGGGTGCGACCTTTCCTGAAGTCCGTGAGGTCCGGTGGGGAAACCGATGATAGCGCGCCGACGCAGAGGAAACCAAGACTTGCTGGCGGCTGAGGTCAGCGCTGGCGGGACAAGCGTCGCAGCACGGCGAGAATTTCCTGGCCATAGGCAGCGCGGCGCCACGGGCCAAAGCCGCGGATGTTGCTGATCTCTACCAGAGTTGTGGGCATCTGCTGGGCCAGCGACCAGAGCGCATCCTTGGAGACGATGACGTCGGCCTCGACCTCGCGCTCGGCGGCTTTCCTTTGCGCCACTCGCGCAGCGCGGTGTAGCGCTCCACCACCTGCGGATCGGCCGGCGGTTCGACAATCGGCGGTGCCGGCGGCGGACTACCATCGCTGGCGTGGATGGCCGCGAGCAGGGGTTCACCATAGCGTTCGACGTAGCTGTGCGCCACGCCGGAGATGCGGCGCATTTCGCCGAGGGTCTTCGGCATGGCCCTGGCAATAGCCACCAGCGCCTGATCGGTCATGACCTTGAAGGGGGGACGTCACGGTGGCGGGCGATCTCCTCACGGACGTGGTAGATGGCTTTGAGGATGGTCGCCTGTTCCACGCTGAGGTGGTTGGGCAGCGCCAGCCGCCAGAAACTCTGCTCGCCATCGTACTGGCGGGAGCGAGCGGGCGGCAGGTGGCAGGCTTCGGCGAACCATTCTGAGGCCTCTTCGCGCCGGCCGGACTCGGTCAGCGCGGCGTCCAGATGATCGCGCAGCGGCAGCAGAAAATGGGTGTCCATCTGCGCGTAGATCAGGCTGCTGCGGGGCAGCGGCCGCCTGCCCCAGTCGTCACGCTGGTGCGACTTGTCCATTGAGACGTCGAAATAATGTCTGACCAGACTGCCCAGACCAGTCTCCTTGAACCCACAGACGCGGGCGGCGATCATCGTATCGAACAGGTTGTTGAGCTGGAAGCCGTAGTCGCGCCGCAGGCAGGTGAGGTCGTATTCGGCCGCGTGGAAGACCTTTTTCGATGTTCGGGTCAGCCAGCAGGACGCCAAACGGCCGCATATCCTTGATGGACACCGGGTCGATGATGTAGTCCTCGCTGCGGGTCGAGACCTGAATCAGGCAGACGCGCTCCTGATAGGCGTGAAGGCTGTTCGATTCAGTATCGAGCGCCAGCGCCGGTTCGCGCTGAAGCAGGGCCAGGGCCGCGAGCAGCTTGACGTCGCTGTTCACCACCAGGGGCGGTGGCAGGGACTGTGGATTGGGGTTTTTCATGGAACCGGCTACAACCATCTGCGTCGACGAAAATACCAGAGCATGGTCACAGCGAGGGCGGCCATGAATATCGTCAGCAACCAGAAGGACAGCGGATGCTCCTGGAGGGGAAGCACGATGTTCATGCCGTAGACGCTGGAAATGAAGGTGAGCGGCAGCATGATCACCGAGAAGACCGTCAGGATACGCATGACGCCGTTGATGCGGTGGCTGAGGAGGGTGTCGGCCGTCTCGGAGAGGCTGCCGATGACCTCGAAGTCTTCGTCAATGATGTCACGGGCGCGGTTCAGGTGGTCGACGACGTCGTCGAAATAGCGCTCTAACCCCTCACGCAGCAGGGGGCTGTCGGTGCGCGACAGCTCCTCGACGACCGGGAGCTGCTGGCGGATGATGCGGCGCAGGCTGATGACATCGCGGCGCAAAATAGCAATATCGCGGATGATCATCTGGCCATCGCTGCTGAAGATGTTGTTCTCGATGCTGCGCATGTTGCTGTCGACCTTGCGGAGCATGGGGAAGATGCTGTCGACCAGCTTGTCGACGATGTAGTAGAAGGCATGAGAAGAGGTGCCGCTCAGCAACAGGCCGCGCACATCCTGCTCGTCGCGGCAGCCATTGAACAGACTGCTCAGTATCGGCATTCGCCCATCGTGAGCCGTGACGAGCAGGTTGCGACCGACGACAAAGTCGATTTCGTAAGGGCGGCTGACGCGATTGCCGGCATCCCAGAGAGGAAAGTGCAGGGTGATATACAGATAGTCTGGCTGCATGTCGATCTTCGGACGTTCGGTGATGCTCAGGATATCTTCCAGGTTCAGTGGATGGATGAAGGGAAGATTCCGGCGCAGACCTTCGATATCGATCGGCGTTGGGTCAATCAGGTTGATCCAGGTTGTTTGATCACCCGTGACTTTGAGATACGTCATGGCTTAGCCCGTCCCTCGCCAATCGCCGCTTCGACGTCCACGCGCGCACATGATAGACCTTTTTGACTTCACTGTCCACTTGTGATATATTGAACAAAGAGCGGATTTCCTCCCTCAATTTAGTGTTGTTTTTGGCTATCCGCCGCGGTACTGTGTTATACTCGCAGCAACCGCGGTAAGTTGATAGCACGTTAAAGGACACGTGTACCTGCGGCAACCATGTCGCTGGCGAGACTCGTGCCGCCGTTCCCTCGAGGCAAACCTCAGCGGCGGATCGGGCGCAGGTCGCGGCGCCGAGCCGTCGCGAATTCTGTACTACATCTGGGGTGCGTCGATGGCGCTCCTGCTAGGTCAGGCGACCGCCGGCCTGGTGTGGTTCGGGCTGCCGATCTTCAAAGAGGGCACGTTCGGCGGGGTGTTCACCTTCGCGCCGGAGAAAGTTCCCAGCCAGGGCGCCGCGCCGACGTCGATTCCCGAGGGCCGCTTCCACGTGACCTACCCTGAACAGGGTCTGCTGGCGCTTTATGGCGTTTGCACGCACCTGGGCTGCCTGCCGAAGTGGTCAGAGACCAATAACCGCTTTGAATGCCCCTGCCACGGGTCCAAGTTCGAACTCGATGGAAAATACATCGAAGGCCCTGCGCCGCGCAGCCTGGATCGTTTCCGCACCACCGTCGTCTTCGAAGACGGCACGGAGCTGACCACCAACGAAACTGGCGACCCCATTCCGCTCACCGGACATGGTGCGATCCTTTCCATCCGCATCGATACCGGCGATAAGCTCAAGCGCGACGGTAAGGTATAGGGTTTTCTCAATCACCGGCATTTTCCTGATGATCTGGTACACCCCGTCACCGGAAATTGCCTATTCGAACATGCTCGCCATCATGTCCAACGTGCCGATGGGGCAGTTCATGCGCGACCTGCACCGCCTCGGTGCGGAAGCGATGGTGCTGATAGTCACCTTACATATGCTCAGGACGTTCCTGACGGCCAGCTACAAAAAGCCGAGAGAGTTCACGTGGTTCACCGGCGTCGTGCTGGCCATCGCCACGTTCTTCCTCAGCTTCAGCGGCTACCTGCTCCCATGGGACCAGCTGTCTCTGTGGGCGGTGACCATCGGCGCCTCGATGGTCGAAGCGGCTCCGCCGGAAATCGTGGGTACGAACCTGAACCTGCTGTTCCGCGGCGGCCCGGAACTGGGCGCGAACGGTTTGCTGCGCTTCTACCTGCTGCACGTGCTGGCCGTGCCGGCCATCCTGTTCGTTTTCCTGGGCGTTCACTACTACAAGGTGGTGGTCCACGGGCACAGCCTGCCCCGGGTGAGGAGAACATCGGCGAAGACACCGCCAAGCGCGTCCCGCTGGATAAGCGCGTGTACTTCATCCCCGACGTTCTGACCAGCGAAATTATGTGGCTGGGCGTCACGACGCTCATCCTGATTGTGCTGTCGATCTGGTTCTTCCACGCGCCGCTGGAAAACCACGCGGACCCGCAGGTCACGCCGCTCGGCACGACTGCGCCGTGGTACTTCCTGTGGATTCAGGGCGCGCTGAAGCTGGGTGATAAGGTCATCTGGGGCATCGTCTTCCCGACGGTGGTGATCGTCTTCCTGATGGTCTACCCGTACATTGATGTGGCCAAGAGCCGCCGCTGGGCGCACCGCCGCGTGTCGCTCACCATCGCCTTTGGCATGGCGGCCGGCTTCACGGTGCTCAGCTACATGGGCCTGTCGGAGTTCGGCGTGGTCAACAGCGCTGACATCGAAATCCTGCACGAGATCGTCAAGGAACCGGCGCATAACCACCTCGGCATCATCCGGCCTGTGCCTTACGACGAGCTGGTGCCCGGCGTGTACGTCACCCGCCAATTCGAGGCGGAAGAAGGCGATGTCGCCAATGTCATCAACGCCTTCAACACCGAGATCAACTCCGGCAACTTCCCGCTGGAAGGCGGGGCGACCCTGCTAAGCTACCTTTCCAGCGGACAGCATCTGCCGCTGGCGACGCTGAACGTCACGGAACTGCCGGAAGGCACAGAGCTGTACCATGTGATGGAAGAGTTCTCGCACATGATCGCCAATGAAGATCAGGAACTCTACAACGGCTGGGGCATGGTCATTGTCACCGATTGGCAGGATGATCTGAAGCGCGTCGACGTGATCGTCTCGTGGGATCAGGTACTGCTGGAACGCGGTTTCCCGGTCCTGGGCGAGGATGGCGAACCTGTCCTGGTGCTGGATGAGGCCGGCAACCGCATCCGCCGCATCAACAGCGACCATATCTTCCTGCATCGCAATGCGCAGTACTTTGAAGCGCCGGGAGCATAGTGAGCGTGAACTTACAACGTCTGCTCGTTGAGCGTATCGAGCACCGAATTATCGTAGGGACGGTCGCATTCCTGGCCATCATGGTGCTGGTGGGCTGGCTGGCGATCAATGAAAACGGACGCATGACCGCCTTTGCGCGGATGTACGAGGCGCGGGCCGTCGAACGCGGCGCCGAGCTGTTTGTCGCCAACTGCACGACCTGCCACGGCCCCGATGGTCGTGGTCTGACCGGTGTTGCGCCGGGCCTGAACTCACCGCTGATGTTCGGCTTCGACTTCCTGCCGGAATATCACCGCGAACTTGGCTCGCTGAACCTTGAGACGGTGGGTCTCAATGCCGAGAGGGACCTGGAGACCACGACGGCGGAGCGCGTTGCCGAGATCGACGCCCGTCTGGCCGAGATCGATGCCCGCAAGGCAGCCATGGAGCAGGAGATCGCTCCGGTCGTCCAGCAAATGCAGACGGCCATCGATCGCGGCTATGATCCTGATGAATTCAGCCGCCTGCTGATGGTCGACTGGCAGGGCAGCCTGAACAGCTTCGTCTTCACGACGCTCGTGCATGGACGGCCCACCAGCGGTTCCTACTGGCCTGGGCCGATGGTGTCGTGGTCGAAGACGACCGGCGGCCCGATGCGTGACGATCAGCTCGAAGACCTGACCGCCTTTATCATGAACTGGGACAAGGGCAGCGAGTGGACGATCGAAGATCTGATGGCTGTCAACCAGTTCCCGAAGGAACCGGCCGATCCGGCTCTGGTGACCGCTCTCCCTGGTGACGTGCCGCTCATCGGCGCGAATACCGCGACGAGGGATGTGGTCGCGAACCTTGAAGGCCTTGTCGGCGACCCGCAGAACGGTCAGACGCTGCACAACGGCGCGCTCGCCTGCTCGGGCTGCCATATGAACGCCGCCGTGGCGCCGCAGACCGAGGGCACGTTCACGCGAGTGAATGAAGTCCGTCTGGCGGACCCGGCCCTGGCGGGTTACACGGCTGAGCAGTATTTCGCCGAGAGCATCACGCACCCGAATGAATACATCTCTCCGGGATACGTGGCGGGCCTCATGCCGCAGAACTTCGGCGACCGGCTCACGTACCAGGATCTGGCGGACCTGATCGCTTACCTGAGCACGCAGGATCAGCCGGTGAGTTAGTGAAACCCCTTACCCCCTCTCCCACGCAAGCGCCTTGCAAGCAAGCGCGGAGCGGGGAAGTGGTTGCCAACAGGTTGTAGGGGATGCAAGTGCACGTTTTCAAAAAGGACGCCTCGGCGTCCCTTTTGCCGCCTGAAAGGCGAGCGCGAACTGGCAGAAGGGGTAGGGCGTCAAGTACAATCGAGTTCAGTTCGCCCAACGTTCAGGAGAAACCGCTGTGATCAAGAGGCGTGTGTTGGTCGTTTCACTCGTGCTGCTGCTGACGCTCTCGTTCGCTCTGCCGATGATGGCCCAGGAAGGCGAGGCCGCGGCCCCGGTTCCGGCCGCCGAAGAGAGCGGCGAAGTGGTGTCCGGCGCGGCCACGCTGATGCTGCTGCTCGGCGCGGGGGCGGTGCTGGCGGTCGGCGGGCTGACCCTGCTGCGCGACAGTTTCAAGAGCGTCTCACAGGGTTGAGGCCGGCGGACGCCAGGAATGGCGCCCCATACGTACCAAGATAAACGGGTCGGGTCTGCCGCGATGGAATCTGCGCGGTCGTCGACCCCTGAAACCCCGACCCATGAACGAGCCGATCGTAGGGGAGACCCGCCGGGTCTCCCACCACAGAACGGGAGAGGCGCCGACTCTCCCCTACGCCCGGGTGCGTCGTTCGACCTCTAAGACGTGATGGTATCGCTAAAGTGGTGCACATGGGGCGCCATTCTTGGCCTCCCTGCGACGTGCTGCGAGATACCGTAGAGCGCGTTGACGTCATCCCCATTCGAAATGCAATCGGAGGCCCGGGTGGGCCTCTTTTTATTCCGGCGTATAGGGCGCATCTGTCCCCAGGGCGCCCACGAACACGGGCAGGTTGGTGTGGCCGAGAAGTTGGCGCACGGCCTGCGCTTCTCCCAGGTGATACCAGTAGTGATAGATGTCGCGCATGAGCATTGTGCCGATGCTCTCCGGGTGCGGCTTCTCGTTGATCACCAGGTGAGTCGTCATGTGGTCGTTGGTCAGCGTATCCAGATACGGATCGCTGGCTGCCGTGATCTGACGCCAGGCAGCCCACATGTCTTCCAGCGGCGGGGTGGTCGCCGGTTTGCCGAAGCCGACCAGATCGCGCAGCTCCGGCAGGGGCGTCACCCCTTGCGCGCGGGTGAGCCAGTAGGCCTGTTCCAGATGGGCGACATGCCCGATCATCCAGCTCAGGCTGTTGATCGGGATGAAGCGGCGGACAGCTTCCTCGGGGGTTACCTCCTTTAGCCCACGCACGAACTCGCCGCGCGTGAAGCGAAGCTGAAGTACCAGCGGATGGGTCATGGCACAGTTCTCCTCAGATCAGCTTGCCCAGCAATTGGTCTAAGTAGTTTTAGCATAATGGATGGAGGGTTTGGCAACCCCCGGCATGACGATCAGATGGCTGCCGTCAAGCGTATAGCGCCGCGCTCCGCCGGAATCCGGCTGCGGCGGGCCGAACAAAGTGGTGAAATGGGCAGAGTTTTCCAGGGCCGGCGGCAGGACCAACTCCGAGATGCCGGCGACGCCGTTGGGTTGCCTGATAACCTGCGGGTCGTCGGGGACGCGGAGGCGGCGTGGCGTCACATCCTGGATGAGCATGATCGGCAGGGCCAGCTCGATCCAGGCCAGGCGCCTCTGGAGAAGCTGGCCGTCACTCCGCTGCCGCTGGCCGGCGCTGACCAAACCGACCGGGACGCCATGCACTCGCAGCGCAGCGGCTTCGGCGTCGATGTCGCGGGCGACCAGTGCAAAGGCGACGATCTCCTCTGGCCGGCTGTCGATCAGCCAGGCGAAATCGACTCCCGCGCCGGAGATCGGCGGCCGGCCGGTGAGGGCAAGCAGTTCGGCATAGCTGCCGTCGGCAAAGCACATGAGCGCGTTGTGGGTGGTGCCGGCGGCATGGACACCGCCGAAGAAGGCATTGAAGCCCTCGGCGCGGGCGCGAACGATCCGGCATCGAGATCGTGAACGTTCAGGACGACATGATCGAGCTTGTAACGCATGGTAAACCTCCTGGCGAGACGGACAGGAAAAACTCTGCCTCATCGACATTGGACAGCTGGAATGCTGGCCCTGCGGAGATCGTCTCATTTGCGACGTATCGGCTGCGAAGCGCCGTCGGGGCGGCGCTCAGGTGAATGTTTGCTAAACGCTGCCGCGCCCCTGTAACTCCCCCAGCCTGGGGTCGTCAATAACGCTGTGCCAAACGCAGAACGATCTTACTGAAAAACCCCCCAGGAGCACAGATCATGGTCAAGGCGGTCTGGAACGGCGCGGTGCTGGCCGAAAGCGACAAAACCATCGTCGTGGAAGGCAACCATTACTTCCCGCCCGACGCAATTCGCAGCGAGTATTTTCTGGACAGCAGCGCGCACACGGTCTGCCACTGGAAGGGCGTCGCGAGCTACTACGATGTGGTCGTCGACGGCCAGACGAACGGCGGCGCGGCCTGGTATTACCCCACGCCCAAGGAAGCGGCGCGCCAGATCGCCGGTTACATTGCCTTCTGGCGCGGCGTCAAGATTCTGCATGAGTAAATCAATATACGCGTCGCCCGACGGTGGTCGTGGGTTCGGGGTGCTGAACTCGGTCATCCCTGGGCCGCCTGACTGGCGACGAGGGCGTCAATCTCCGCCTCGGTATAGCCGGCTTCGCGCAGCACCACCCGGGTGTGCTGACCGTAGCCGGGCGCCTGTCCGATCACCGGCGGAGCCGCCTCGAAACGGAGCGGGCTGCGCAGCCAGGGCACGCCTTCGGACGAAACGCCGAGGAGCCCGCGCGAGCGCACATGCGGGTCGTCGGCGAGGGTGACGGCGGTGTTGACGCGTGAGAAGCAGCAATCGGCGCGGCCCAGAATGGCCTCCCATTCGTCGGCGGTCTGCACGGCGAAGATGCCCTGAAGTTCGGCGATCAGGTAGGGCTGGCGGGCCATCTTCTCATAGCCCGGGATCAGATCGGGGCGCTCGACGGTGCGGCAGAAGTTGTCCCAGAATTTCGGCTCCAGGGCGGCTAACGCGACATATTCGCCATCGCGCGCCCGGTAGATGTTGTAGCAGGCGAGCTTCCCCGCCAGACGCCCGTACAGGCCGATCTCGTCGATCTGGTCGGGGTCGTGGCGCGCGGTCGCTTCCACCCAGGTCGAGCTGAAGAAAGGGATGGCGGCATCGAAGAGCGCGCAGTCGATGAAGGCGCCCTCGCCGGTGCGCTCCCGCGCGAAGAGCGCCGCGCAGATGGACGCGACCGCGCTGTAGGCGCCGCCGATGTCGGCAACCTGACCGGCCATTGGTTGGGGCGTGCCCATCTCGCCGATCAGCCCGGCCAGCGCCGTGTAGTTGAGGTCATGACCGCTCTGCATGGCATATTCCCCGTCCTGGCCATAGCCGCTGAGGGCGCAGACGATCAGGCGCGGGTTGATCGTCCGAAAGCCCTCACGGTCCAGGCCCAGACGGGTCAGTACACCGGGGCGGAAGCTCTCGATCAGCACGTCGGCGTTGGCGGCCAGGCGCTTGAGCACCTCGACGCCCTGTGGATGCTTGAGGTTGACGATGGCGCTGTGCTTGTTGCGGTTGGTCGCGCGGAAGAAGTCGCTCTGGCCGTCACGCAGGGGCGGCATCCAGCGCGCGTAGTCGCCACCGTCGGGGCTTTCGATTTTGGTGACCTCGGCGCCCAGATCGGCCAGCATCAGCGTCGCCAGTCCGCCGGGCATCAGACGTGTCAGATCGAGAACGCGAATTCCCTTCAATGGATTCAGCATATCGGGCGCACTCCTGGACAATGGTCCCATCCGATTTCGTATTCTATTGTGGCGCATGCACGGAAGGCTGACGAAATTTTACGAACTTCACCGGGGTAGAAGCATTGGGATGCGCTTGACTCATGCCTCAATATGAATATATAATCCCCAATGTCAGACTGTGATCTATTTGGGGAGTAGGAAGTCATGCAGAACGAATCGAAGAAGGCTTACAACAAGCCCGAGATCGCGGAAATTGGCCGTCTGAATGAGGTCGTCAACAATCAGCGTGACTCGTTCACTCCGGACGGCGCACCGCCGGTCCAGGGCGACATGGTCCTCATTACGCTGACCCGCTCGGTCTAACCGAACCCAGCATTTTCATGCGAAAAATGTCGAGCCTGGCTCGACATTTTTCGTTTGCTTCCCCTCGTTTCTTTCGGCATTGTCGCCTTCCCCCCGAGTCATTTATAATGCGGGTGTTGCATCCCGCTGGTTTTAGAGTTGAAGGCCCCGGCTGTCCTCCATGTCTCATTACCGCGTCTATGGGCTGAGCATTCGAACCGATCGCGCGATTCCGGGAATTCTCGAAGTAGAAGATGATGCGGCGGTCGATGTGCAAGTGTGGTTCGACGATCCTGCTCGCGATCCGAGCCTCCGCCCAGGCGCTGAAACATGGTCACAGCACCCCCGCTACATTAATCACCGGATCAACACCGGGTATGGTGAAGTGCTGCCCGGCCTGCGTCTTTTCGCAAGCCCGGATGGCGCCTATACGCGTCTGCATTATGCCGAGGATGTCATCTTCACCGTCGATGCCGGGGCGCGTCAGGTGTACGTGCAGGCGCCGGTCGGGATGTCGATGGAGTCGGTGTGCGCCTATCTGCTGAACCCGGTGCTGGCTTTTTGCCTGCGCGTCCGCGGGCAGACCGGTCTGCACGCCAGCGCCATCGCGGTTAACCACGAAGCGATCATCTTTGCCGCGCCTTCGGGCAGTGGGAAATCGACCCTGGCCTACGAATTCGCGCGGCGGGGGCACACGGTACTGACCGACGACGTCAGCGTGCTGGTCGATCTGAACGGCCAGATCGGGGTGCAGCCCGGCTACCCGCATGTCCGCCTGTGGCCATGGACGGTCGATGAACTGCTGGGCGACGAGACGGCGCTGCCGCTGATCGCGCCGGACTGGAACAAGCGCTTTCTCGATCTCCGCGGCGATCGCTACCGTTTCGCCGACAAACCGCTGCCGGTGAGCGCGGTGTTTCTGATCGACCCCTACGGCAGTGCACTCGAAATCAAGCCGATGGCGCCGAAGCTGGCGCTGATGGCGTTGATGGATAACACTTACCTGAACTATATGATCGACAACGCCATGCGCGGCGACGATTTTCGCTGGCTGGCGCGCCTGACCACTCAGGCGCCTGTGTACACGCTGACGCGTCCCTCGGATATGACCCGACTCCCGGACCTCTACGAGGCCGTCCTGCATCGCCTCGCCGTCCCCTCCGGAGTGTGAGCATGTACTCGCTGAATCAGTACGGGCACATGATCCGGGACTCGGTGCGCATGCAGGCGTATACGGAAGCGCTGCGCAGGGCAGTACGACCCGGCGATGTCGTGGTCGACATGGGTGCCGGCACCGGCATCCTGGCACTGATGGCCTGCCAGTTCGGGGCCAGGCACGTGTACGCGATTGAAACGAACCCGCTGATCCTCACGGGGCGCGACATGGCTTCCGCCAATGGCTTCGCCGACCGTATCACCTTCATCCGGTCGATGGTCCAGCAGGCAGAACTGCCCGAAAAAGTGGATCTGGTCATGGGCGATCTGCGCGGACGCCTGCCCATCTCGGAAGTCATCACCAGCGCCTTCGGCTATGCACGCGCTCACTTCATGAAGCCGGACGCCCGCTTCTTGCCGCAGAAGGACATCCTTTACGCTGCGCCGATCGGCTACGCCGAAAAGTGGGAAGACGAGATCCTCCGCCCGTGGGTGCACAACCCGATGGGTCTGAGCCTGCATACCGTGATGCCCATGCTGACCAACAGCGTGCTGCCCGACCCAGTCGAGACGCCCGATTGCGTGCTGACCCCCCAGGTCTGGTCGACCCTCGATTATGTGGCGGCGCGGGACGAAAAACGGCCCGACGCGATGACCTGGGCGATCGACGAGCCGGTCACCCTGCACTTCATCGCGGTGTGGTTCGATGCGGTCCTGTACGAGGACGCTGGCGACAGTGTTGGCTACAGCAACGCGCCCGGCGTGCGGGCGCCGCAGGTGCATCAGCGGATTTTGCTGCCGTTCTCGCGCCCGCTGGAGCTGAATCGCGGCGACACCCTGGCGATCCGGCTCACGGCCGATCCGTATACGGACGATCATAATTTCCGCTGGCACACCTCTGTGACCTCCGAGGCCGCATCGATGCCCCGGGAAGAGTTCAAGCAGAATACGTTCTACTCGCAGCCGCTGGTCGACATCCACAAGCGTGGCACGCGTTTTGTGCCGACTCTCAAGCCGGGCGGTCGGACACTGGGCCGGGCGCTGGCGTTGATGGATAATGGACGTTCGTTGGCCGATGTCGCGGCGCAGTTGGCAGCGGAATTTCCAGGCTCTTTTGTCGATTCAGCAGCGGCGCTGGCGTTTGTCGCCGACCTTTCGCAGCGCTACAGCGACTAACGGCGTTTTCGGGTTCAGCCAAGGACATGACCATGCGTGTACAGCCCAGAAGCAACCTGCTGTTCCATCGGTACGGGGATGAAGCGGTCATCCTGAATATGGATACCGAGAGCTATTTCACCTTGAATGAAACTGCTATTCGCATGTGGGAACTTCTGGGCGAGAACACGGTCGAGCAGGCCTGCGTTCAGATGGCCGAGGAATATGATGCGCCGCTGGACGTGATCCAGGTCGACGTGCAGGCGTTCATTCAATCCCTCAAAGATGGCAAGCTGGTCGACATTGTCGCCGATCCTGCGTAAGATTCGTGACCGGTGGTATCGCTTCAAACGTGGTGCAGCTTACTGGGGCGCGTTTCTTCTGCTGAAGATCATCGATCTCATGCTCCGCCGTATGGGATACCGCTGGACCAGCCGCTGGCTGCTCCGTCTTTCGCCTTCACCTGACCCTGACCATGAAGACTATACCCGCGCCCGACTGCTGGCCATCGCCGTGGATCGGGCCTCCGTCCATCGCGTCGTCGATGTCACCTGCCTGCGCCGATCGCTGGCGCTGTGGTGGCTGATGCGCTGGCTGCGCATGCCGGGCCAGGTGCGCCTGGCCTTTCGTATGACGAAGGGCCAGGCCGATGGTCATGCCTGGGTCGAGCACAGCGGTCGCGTGGTTAACGACCTGCCCGATGTCGCCAACCGCTATACCATCCTCTATCACGATCAGCTTTCGCCCGAGACGCTGGGGAGACTTTGAATGAGCGGATTGATCGGTGTATTCAATCTCGACGGCCGGCCAATCGAGCGTTCCGCCCTTGAGCCGATGTTTCAGCGCATTGGCTATCGTGGCCGTGATGCTCAGGCGCTCTGGGTCGATGGCACGGTGGGGCTGGGGGTGACGCTTCAGCATGTGACGCGGCGCGATCGCGGCGATGTGCAGCCGAGGACGCAGGACGGCGTGACTCTGATTGCCGATTCGCTGCTGGTGGCGCGTCCCGAACTCGTCGAGGCGCTTCAGCGGGCGGGCCGGGATGTGCGCACGGCGATGCCCGACTCGGAGCTGATTGTGCATGCCTATCTGGCCTGGGATGAGGCTTGCCTGGAGCATCTGACGGGCGAATTCGTCTTCATCCTCTGGGATGCGCGCAAGAAGCGATTCTTCGCGGCGCACGACCCGATGGCGGTGCGCGAGTTGTACTACGCCGCGCTGCCGGGGACGCTGGTCGTCTCCAACGAGCTGGTGGCCGTGATGAAGCATCCGAGCGTCTCCAAGGCGCTCGACCCGGCGATCGTCGGCGATTTCCTGCTGTTCAGCGTCGTCGGGCGGCATGACAAGTACCGCACCATGTTCCAGGATGCCCGGCGGATGGCGCCAGCCTATGCCCTGCGGGCAACGGCGGAAAAGGGCGTCGAGACCTGGCGTTACTGGGATTTTCCGTATGACGAGCCTCTGCGCCGGCTGAGCAAGCCTGACGACTACGTGGCCGAGTTCCGCGCGATGCTCATGCAAGTGGTCAAGGAACGGGTCGAAGACCTCGACCGGGTGTCGCTGATGATGAGCGGCGGCATGGACTCGACAACGGTGGCGGCGATCATCACGCATCTCAATCGGAGCGGGGAAATCAACACCCCGTTGACCGTTGTCAGCCAGGTGTTTGACCGGATCGCACTGGACAGCGAAGCGTACTTTGCCACTATCACCGGTAAGTTCCTGGGTCTGCCGGTCGACTTTCTGGTGAGCGATACCTACCTGCCGACTCAGCCTCCGATTGGGCGGGCCGAGCCGATGCAGGATTTCAACGGCACCCTGATCATGGAGTTGGAGCAGCGGCTGGCCGCGGGCGGCGCGATGGCCCTGTCGGGCAACGGCGGCGATGAAGTCTGCCCGGCGACACCGCTATATGAAGTGTTGCTCCTGCATTCGCTGCCGGAGGCGATCGGCCTGTACCGCTGGCTGTGGCAAATGACTGGCTCGCGACCGGGGTTTGGCGGCCTGCGCGCGTACGTGCGCCGTCTGCTGATGTTCGGGCGCGAACCGTCGGCTCCTGCGCCGGTTTTCCCGTATCCGGCCTGGCTGGAAGAGGATTTTGCCGCGCGCCACGACCTGCGCGAACGGCTGCGCACCCCGTCGACCTATACGCTCAAGGGATCGCACCGCACGCAGCCGGAAATTCCGCTGTATGTCCGGCTGGGCAAGTGGAACAACCGGACAGAGTTCGCGGCCGAAAAAGCTTACCGCACCGTTCATGTTGGCATGCCGTTTGTCGATACCCGACTGATCCGCTTCGCCATGTCCGTGCCGCCCTATCCGTTCAATCGAAAGAAACTGCTGCTGCGCCGGGCGATGCAGGGGATGCTGCCCAACGAGGTGCTGAAGCGTCCCAAGACCGGGGCGCCGCCCATTCCGATGGTGATGCTGCAACAGCCAGGCGTCGAGTGGATCGACCATTGGGAGATCGTGCCCGAGGCAGCGGAGTACATTCGGCGCGACCGGGTGCCGGCGGTGTACAACACCGACTCGATAGAGCGCGCCGTGATCGATACGCGGCCGATGTTCTTCAACGAGTGGCTGCGGGCGATCCGGGCTGAAATCGGCGGGTGATCCCCTGCCCTTTCCCCCCTGAACCGGTCCCCGGGGCCGCGGGGGGGGGGGCGTGTGGCGAATATTGGGGCTGAGCATGACTGTCGTTTCCTACGGCCTGACGCCTGGCGGGTAAAAGGTCCACGTTAGAAATCCCCAACGGCATCGTAGACCATCCGTGGGTTGGTCGTATGGACCACAACCACAAGGTGCGCCATAATGTAATTCGTAATCTGGCGTTTCCTCGCAACAAGGACTTGTCCCATGTCCCCGATCCGGCCTTCCCGCGCTCTGCCGCGGTATGGATTCCTGCTGGCGTTCCTCGTGCTCGCCGACGCGTTTCTCTTTCTGAGCGCACCCGCTCCCGCCTCCGCCCAGGCATACTGCTATCCGGCACTGCCGCCCCGTCTGGTCATCAGTGGTCTGGGACAGGTGACCCCTGGTCTGCCCAACGTTCTGCGCAGCCAACCGTATCGTGGGGGCGACAGCATCGTCCTGGCCGAGATTCCGGCGGGCGGCGTCTTCCTGATCGTCGGTGGGCCATCGTGCTATGACGGCATGAACTGGTGGCTGGTCAGCTACAACGGCATGTACGGCTGGACGCCGGAAGGGTCCAACACCGGTGTGTACTGGACGACGCCGTACACCATCAACCCGCCCACGCCGACCCCGCCTGCTGTCTGCCCGATGCTGCCGCAGATGTATGTGATCGGCACGACCGGCCGCGTGACGCCGGGCCTGCCGAACCGGCTTCGCGCCACCGCCTCGATGTCCGGCCGGTATGTGCGGTCGATCCCGGCGAATGACACCTTCATTTACGTGGGTGGGCCGGTCTGCGCTGAGGGCATGTACTGGTGGCAGGTCAACTACCGTGGCACAATCGGCTGGACGGCCTCGGGCTACCAGAATAACTGGATCGAGCCGGTCCTCTGCGCTGGATTCCAGCCGTCGCGGCTGGCGGCCGGTCTGCCGGCGCGGATCACGCCGGGTCTGCCGAACAACCTGCGCGTGTACCCGACGGTGACCAGCTTCGTGCAGACGGCGATCCCCGGTGGTGCGCCCGTGAGTATTGTGGAAGGTCCGATCTGTGCCGAGGGCATGGCCTGGTGGCACGTGCGCTACGGCTTCTTCGACGGCTGGACGTCGGAAGGCCAGGGCGCCGCGTACTGGATGCAACCGGGGTAGAATCAAAGAAGGACTGCGTGCTGCGGACTGAGGGGCGTTTATTTTCGCCCAACCTCACCCCCGGCCCTCTCGCCATGCGAGAGAGGGGGCTTGATCCGGCTCGCAAAACCGTGGGGATTCGCAAGCAGTCCCCTTCTCTCGCAAACGCGGGAGAGGGGGAAGTGTGCGAGCCTGCCGGGCGAGGGCAGTGATCTCACCTCCGCTCGCGGTCCGTTTTGCCTGTCGATCGGGAAGGTGAGCAGTATGTCGGCATTGATGCGGGGCCTTCGAATCGTCCTCCTCGTCTTTTTCGCCGCGGCCGGCATTGGCGCCGCGCGGAACATCGTGCATGCCCAGGAAGCGGAGATGCCGCTTATCTTGTGGAGCCGCGGCGATCTCTACCGCGTCAACGACGCAGCCGTCTCGCCGGTGAAGCTGACGAATGACGGAAACCTCTCCAGCCCGGCGCTGTCGCCGAGCGGCCAGTGGATCGCCTACAAGACGGCCTCGACGGTCGGGCTGGAGGCGCTCAGCCGTGTGTCCGCCGATGGCTTGATCGCCGAGTTCGATCTGCCCGCCGACATCGTGCTGTTCGACATCACCAGCGGCGCGGCTATCCCGCTCACCGAGCAGCCGGCCGATGCCTCGCTGTTTGTCGAGGGTACGCCCGACCGCGCTGTGCTGCGCTCGGCGCCGGTCTGGGCGCCGGACTCCTCGCAGTTGGCCTGGACAGAGGTGGACTATTCGATTGGCTCGGCCCGGCTGATGGTCTACGACGTCGCGTCGGCGCAGGCGAGCACCCTGGCACTGCTGCCGGCCCAGCCGAACCGTCTGGTGCCGCTCAACGTGCACTGGGGCAGCGCCGGGATCGCCGTCGACCTGTCGCCAGACGCGGGCAGCGACCAGTTCCACGTCATTTACGACCCGACGAGCGGCGAACCCATTGGCGCGTTGGGCGTGGCGGCAGTGCCCGGCAACTCGGTGCGGCTGACCACCTGGGTCACTGACTCCAGCGGCCGTGCGCTGCTGGGGCTGCTGTACGAATCGGGCGGCTGGACGCTGATCGACCCGACCAACAACACGCCGGTGAGCTACAGCACGCTGCCGGTGCTGAAGACCGCGGCCGACGGAAGCTGGCATTTGCGCTTTGGTGTCGACGCCTCGCTCGGCTTCTACTGGGAGGTCGAAGGCTCCAATGCCGCCGCGACCGGCGAACCGAATGGCGTGGCCCTGTCGCCGGTCGGAAACCGGCTGGCGGTGGTCGGCCAGCCCGCCGCCGGCGTGGCGTCGATCTTCGACGGCAGCGCCATGACGGCGATCGCCGGTACGGGCAGCGGTGAGGGTGAGATTCCGGTGGGGGCGGTCCTCTGGGGCCCGATGCAGTGGGTGCTGGGACTTTAGTCTGGCGCGAGGACGGTCGTCGCGTAGGTTGTCCGTTGGTTAAGCGACGGTTTGCCTACTCTTGCCTTGCGCTGTAATTTTTTGCGTTACGATACATTCAAGAACTGGTTCGGAGGAATGGATGATGAGACGCAAAGCTCTCCTTCTGATGCTGCTGGCGAGCATCCTCGCCCTGCTGTGGATTCAGCCCGCCGCCGCCCAGACGGGCGTCACCTGGCGTGCAGAGTACTACAACAATGCCACGTTGGGGGGGAATCCCACGCTGGTGCGCACGGATAACCAAATCGCTTTCAACTGGGGCACTGGCTCGCCCGATGCTTCGATCCCGTCGGACAACTTCTCGGTCCGTTGGGCGACCGACGTCAATCTGGCGCCGGGCAACTACCGTGTCTATGCCCAGGCGGATGACAACATCCGCGTGATCTTCAACTTTGGCTACCAGCCGGTGATAGACACCTTCGCCGACACGTCCAAGGTCAGCCAGCTCGTCTCCGGTGACTTCAACGTCCCGGCGCAGGGCACCTACCACATTCAGGTGGACTATCGCGAACTGACCTCGTCGGCCTTCGCGTATCTGACCTTCGTCAATCTGGCGTCGAACCCGAACTTCCCCGGCTTCCCGATTCAGCCGCCGCCGACCACCGGGCAGCCGGTCCCCGGCACCACCTGGACAACGCAGTACTATGCCAACCCCAACCTGGCGGGCGACCCCGCAGCCATCTTCACCGAGGGCGCTGTGACCCATAACTGGGGCAGCGGCGCGCCGCTGGGCACTGTGCCGGCGGACAACTTCTCGGCTCGCTGGTCGAGCATCCAGGCGCTGCCGGGCGGCAACTACTCGCTGAACGTCCGCGCCGACGATGGCGTGCGGGTGTACGTCAACGGCGTGCTGACGATCGACGAGTGGCACAGCGCCAGCGGCGTTACGTATACGCGTAATCTGGCTCTGCCAGGTGGTTCCAGCAGCTTCGTGGTCGAGTACTTCGAGGCTTTTGGCGACGCCTATATCGAATTCACCCTGCTCCAGTCGGGTCAGGTCTTCCCGACGGCGGTGCCGACCTCGGTGGTCGTGCCGCCAGGCAGCGCCACCGCTACGGTGACGGCTTACCGTTTGAACGTTCGCGCCGCGCCGGATGCGTCCAGCGCCGTGCTGACGATCATCAACCGCTTTGAGCAGTACCCGGTCACTGGCCGCAATGCCGCCAACACCTGGTATCAGATCCAATTCGGTACGGCGCTCGGCTGGGTGTCCGCACGCTGGATCAACGTCGCGCCGTTCGGCGTCGACGTCCCGGTCGTCGGTGGGGATACCCCGGCGCAGCCGCCGCAGGCCACCGGCAATGTCGTGACCGCGACGCCGTACAATGTGGTCATCCGTCAGGGACCGAGCACCACGTTCTCGCGCATTGGTCTTCTGCCGGCAAGCGCGGTCGCGCCGGTCCTCGGCCGCAACGCCAACAACACCTGGTGGCAGATTAACTACAACGGCCTGGTGGGCTGGGTGAGCGGCCAGTATGCCATCATCAGCCAGACGGCGAACATTGGTAGTATTCCGGTGACGGGGTAGAGACCGCTCACCACCTCTCCCACGCAAGCGTGCCACCAAGCTGGCCTGGGAGAGGGGCGGTAGGGACGAGGCCTGTCTCGTACGAAACGTGACGTTGCGCGGACGCCCCATGGGTCGGCCCAACAGTTGGAGCGCTGTTCCGGTGAACTGGAATGGCGCTTTTCTAGATCTGGCAGAACGCTTGACATATTGATTAATATCGATACAATGAGGGCATGATGATTGATGCACAGGCCCTGCAATTCGCAAAGGCGATCGCCGACGATACGCGCCAGGAGATCATGACGCATCTCTGCTGCGTCTGGTTGAACGTGTCGGAAATCGTCGAGAAGCTGGACGGCCGCGTGAATCAGCCGACGGTCAGCCACCACCTGAAGAAGCTGGAAGAGGCCGATCTGGTGCAGGTGCGCCAGGAGGGCCGGAACCGCTTCTACACGCTGAACCAGGAGAAGGTGACGTTCTGCTGCGCCCGGCTGGTGACGCAGTTCGCCCCCGATTTCGCGGCCCAGGTCGTGCCTCTCGATCAGATCACCGTGGCGGAATGACCGCCCCTTTTTTTGCTCGTATTCATCGATATGTATCGATATGTGAGGAGAACACCCCATGAGTGACACCATCATCCCCGTTCACGAGATCGTTCAGGAACGCTATGGCGCGATCGCCACGCAGGGCGGGTCCTGCTGCGGCCCGTCCGGAGACTGCGGCTGCAATGACAGCTCCGCGCTCTATGAGTCGGGCATGCTGACTGAACTGCCGAGCGATGTCGTCGGTTTGTCGCTGGGCTGCGGCGACCCGGTCAGCATCGCCACGCTCCAGCCGGGAGAGTGGGTGCTGGACCTGGGCAGCGGCGGCGGCATCGACTGCTTCCTGGCGGCGCAGCGCGTCGGCGAGGACGGATACGTCATCGGCATCGACATGACGCCGGCCATGCTGGGGCGCGCCAACGCCTCGAAGGCGCGGATGGGCGTGACCAACGTGGAGTTCCGGCGTGGGCAGATCGAGAACATGCCGGTGGTCGACAACTCGATCGACGTGATCATGTCCAACTGCGTGATCAACCTGTCGCCGGACAAGGCAGCGGTGTTTCGCGAGGCGTTCCGGGTGCTCAAGCCGGGTGGCCGCGTCTCGATCAGCGATATCGTGACCGAAGGCGATTTCACGCCGGAACTGCGCGCCGACATGGCCCGCTGGGCAGAATGTGTGACCGGGGCCATCGATGTCGCCCAGTACACGGGCATGATGGCGGCGGCGGGTTTCACCGACATCCAGGTGGTGGACAAGACGGACGCCGAGGCGGTGGTCGAGCGCCAGCCGGGCATGCCGCGGATCTACAGCGCGCGGATCACGGCGAAGAAGGCGGGATAGAGTGATGATAGACGGCCAAGATAAACCTGGCCGATCTGCAGAGTCTGTGCCACCGCTGTCGCTTTTGCGCCGAGGACTGAAGCGCCTCGGCTACGGAACCGATAGGTCCACTGAAGGGACCGAAAAACAGGGGCGCAGCTAAAGCTCCTTTAGTGAGCTTGTCTTTGCCTAGCCGAGGGGTTTCCATCAGCACCCTCGGCGGGCCAGCATGAAGTATCCGGGTCCGGCATCATTCATTTCGGTTGTCTATGAAAACGGAGAGCGTGTTTGCAGGGCGTAGACGTGGATCCCGCGCGCAGTCGCACAGGATGGCGCAGGGGCACACCCGTGTCAGGCCAGCCACAACTCCGCATGCACGCTCTGAGTTCTGAACCTCACCCCGAAGCCTGATCGGCCTGTGCTGTATAATGCGGGGGCATGGCGCGTCCTGTAAGGTCGTGTCGTGCCCCTACTGGATTTATACAGCACAGGTCGGCTTCGCTTTGGCATCACGCGCGCTCTCGAATGCCCAGATCGCCCGCGCGGCGGTCGTCATCATCGTCGGATTCCTGGCCAGCGGCGTGCTTGGGCTGCTGCGGACCTGGGCGTTTTCCGTCACCTTCGGGGCCAGCCCGGAATTGGATGCCTTCTACGCGGCGCGCCAGCTTCCCGAGGCGCTGTTCGTGCTGGTGGCGGGTGGGGCGCTCGGATCGTCATTCATCCCGGTCTTCGAGCGCTTCCTGGCCAAAGGCGACGACGACGGCGCGTGGCGGCTGGCCAGCGCGGTCATGACGACGGTCTTTCTGCTGGGAGCGGCCCTGGCGCTGCTGCTGGCGATTCTGGCGCCGCTGGTGGTGCCGCCGCTGCTGGAGCCGGGTGCGCCGCCGGAAAAACAGGCGCTGACCACAGCCCTGACGCAAATCATGCTGATCACCGTGGCTATCTTCGGCGTCAGCGGCCTGCTAATGGGGATTCTCAACGCGCAGCGGGTGTTCCTGCTGCCGGCCCTGGCCCTGAGCATGAACAATATCGGGCAGATCATCGGGGCGTTTGTCCTGACTCGCCTGTTCACCGCCGATGGCTCTCCGTCGGTCTACGGGCTGGCCTGGGGCGCGGTGCTGGGGGCGCTGCTGCATCTGCTGGTGCAGGCCCCGGGTCTGCGGCGCGCCGGCGCGAAGCTGCGCGTGCTGCCGGACCTGCGCGTGCCGGGCGTGCGCGACGTGCTGCTGCTGATGGGCCCGCGCGTGCTGGGTCTGGCGGTGGTGCAGATCAACTTCATCGTCAACGTCAACCTGACCTCGGGCATGGTCGAGGGCAGCCGGGTGGCGCTGGTCACCGCCTGGACGCTGATGTTCTTCCTGCTCGGCGTGCTCGGCCAGAGCGTCGGCTCGGCGCTGTTTCCGTCACTGTCGGCGCTGGCGGCGGCGGGGGACACGGCCGGTTATCGCAACCGGCTGAACCGCGCGCTGCTCGGTGTGGTCGGCCTGAGCGTCCCGGCCATGATCGCCGTCTGGACGCTGGGCGCCTGGGGGATCACTCTGGTTTTCGGCTATGGCGAATGGACCCCGGAGGCGACTCTGGGCACGGCGGCGGCTCTGAGCTGGTTCGCGCTGGGCATCCCCGGCCACGCCGCGCTGGAGATCCTGTCGCGGGCATTCTACGCGCTGAGCGATACGCGGACGCCAGTCACGGTCGGCATTGCCTCGATGACGGCCAACATCATCCTCAGCCTGATCTTCATCCGCTTCATCGGCGACCCGGCCAGCCTGACCAACGGCGCGTTTCTGGGTCTGGCGCTGGCCAATTCACTGACTACACTGGCCGAGGCGCTGGCGCTGTGGCTGCTGCTGCGCCGCAAAATGCGCCGGGCCGGCTGATTCCACCGAAATTTGGGTCTTTGATGCGCGCGTAAACGGCTGGACAATGGTTGAACCTTAGAACCGGTTCTGCACAGTTTTCAGGAGCCAATGGACGCCCAGGACCCTTATGCACAGGGGCGCGTTCGACGCGCCCGCCCCGATGAGAGCGACTTTCTCACCGATCTGGTCTTCCGGTCGAAAGCCCACTGGGGCTACCTGCCGGACTATATGGAAACCTGGCGCGGCGACATGCTCGTCACGCCGGAGAAGATCGCCGCTGAAGACGTCTACGTCTATGAGCGCGGCGGCGTGGTGATGGGCTACGTGGCGCTGTGCCACCTGGATGACGAGACGCTGGAGCTGGACGACCTGTTCGTCGCCCCGGAGGGAATTGGCCACGGGATCGGGCGGGTGCTGTGGGAGCAGGCGGTGGCGGTGGGGCGGCGGTTGGGGTGCCGGTGGATGGTCTGGGATGCCGACCCGTTTGCCGAGCCGTTCTACCGGCACATGGGGGCGCACTCGGTGGGGTTCGCGCAGTCGGCGTACTACCCGGAGCGCATCCTGCCAAAGATGGTGTATGCGCTGGCAGGCTGACCGGGCGGACACGCAGGTCTGCCTCTGCATGACCTCTCGTGCTGGTCAAGCAAGTCCTTTGCGCCTGAGGAGGATAACGCCCCATGGCTGATGCAGGTCGCAGAAGAACCCTGATGCATGGCGTGCTGGCGCTGGTTCTTCTGGCGCTGATACTCCTGCTGATTATCTACCCGTTCCTCCCCGGTGAGTATGACCGACTGGCCCTGCCGCTCTCCATGATGGCGCAGGTAGGGAGTGTCGTCAGCCTGCTGCTGGCTCCGGTGGGCTCCCTGTGGCTCGTCTACGAAGTCTGGAAGCGAGTGCGTCACCGAAGAACTGGCCAGTTTCCGCCGAGGGCGACCCTGTTCGCATTTCTCAGCCTGATCGCATTATTCGTGGTCGGGCTCGTCACCAGCGTCGTCGCTACGATGACCGCCGGTCTTGCACTTGGATTACTTTCCGGTGGTCTGTGGATTCTCACCCTGGTCGCCCTCGGTAGGCGGGCGTGGGCGTTGCGACGCGCAGAAAGCTCTCGCTTCAATCCCGTACCGCTCTATCTCATCGGCGTGCCGATCACCGCTGTGGCGTTTCAGGCCTGGGTGATTCCCCTGGCCATGGAGTCCAGTCGCAGCCATGCCATTGCCATGAGCGCGCCGCTGATCCACGACATCGAGCGCTACTACACGCAGAATGAGCACTATCCGGCCTCGCTGTTGGCCGCCTGGAGGGACTACTCCCCTTCGGTAGTCGGCATTGAGGGATACCACTACCAGCCGCAGGGCGAGGGCTACTCCATCTTCTTTGAGCAGCCCCGCTTCCTCTTTGACGACTTCGGGGCGCGCGAGTTCGTCATGTATAACGCTCAAGACCAGTATGTCATGATCAGCCACACGTCATGGATTCTGCTGCTCCGGCCGGCCCAGGCGAGGGCGAACCCAGGCTGGTATGACTCGATGGCGACCTCCACACAGCACTGGCGCCGCTTCTTATTCGATTAACGGCTGAACCGCCGGGGAGGCGCCAAATTATGTTTACCCTTGAGGTATTACAGGCCTGAGCAAACGATTTCCATGTCCGTGAGGCGCTTTGGTCTTGAAACGGTCAGCCAATCTCAGACTGCTGTCCTGGTTCAACTTCTTTTCCTTCTTGCGGCTCTATGGCGTGGTGGCGGTGATCTACTTCGCACAGATCACCGGCTCGTATGCGCTTGCTCTGAGCATTTACTCCATCGCCAATATCGCGCGTGCGGCATTCGAAATCCCGACGGGCATCATCTCCGACAAACTGGGCCGAAGCATCTGCCTGCGTCTGGGCGCGCTGGCGAGCGTGCTTTCGGTGGCGTGCTACGCCATTGGGCAGGACTATGCCATCCTGGTGATCGGCGCGGTGCTTGAAGGCGCGTGCCTGGCGTTCTTCAGCGGCAACAACGACGCGCTGCTGTACGAATCGCTGGCCGAGCATGGCCAGGAGGTTCGCTACCCCGAAGCGCTCGGCAGGGCGCGCTCGGCGATGGAGCTGGCGGGCTTTCTCGCGTCGATCCTGGGTGGGCTGATCGCGTCCGTGTCGTTTGGCGTGTTGATGGGGCTGTCGATGATGCCGCAGTTGATCGCGCTGGCGTTGAGCTTCGGTTTCCGCGACGCAACCGTCCACCGCAGGACCCCGGAGAACGTTCTCTTCCATCTCAAAGAGGCACTGTCCTATTACATGAGCAACTGGCGGTTGCGTACCCTGAGTCTCGCCGAGATCATCGGTGTGGGCATGGGTGACGCAGCCTGGTCGCTGCAAGCCGCGTTTTACAACATGTTGCTCCCCATCTGGGCAGTCGGCGTGATGATCTCGCTGAACTACCTTGCCAGCACCATTAGCTTCCGTCTGAGCGGCAGGCTGATTGAGCGCTTCAAGGCACTGAATCTGCTGCTGTTCTCGGCCATCTACAGCCGCGTCCTGGCCTTCATCGCGCTGATCTCCCCAACGGTGTTTTCGCCGCTGCTGATGGCCTCTGCCTCAGTGACCTATGGGCCGTCGGTCGTCGCTGGGAATACCCTGCTGCAGGCCGAATTCACCGATCGGCAGCGTGCCACGATGGCTTCGATCAACTCGCTGGCGGGAGGCTTCTTCTTCGCGGTGATGGCGGTGCTTCTCGGTGCCTACGCCGACCGCTTCGGCACGGCGCATGCTCTGCTGATCGCTCAGGTGCTTCAGCTCCCGCTGATCGGGCTGTACTGGCAGGTCTTTCGCAAAACGCGGTCCTGATCATCCCCGCGAGCGCCCGCCCTGTTACAATCTACTTGAGATGTCCCCCAAGAGATGAGGCGTTATGTCCGCCCATACCGAGGCCGAGATCCAGGTACTGATCGCGCATCTGGAACTGGCCCATCCCAAAGAAACGCCGAACAACAACTTCTATGCCTTCTTCCCGAAGACTCTGGACGAGGCCGCGACCTACTTCCGGCGCTTCCGGGTTGACTGGGCGGCGGCGTACCGCAGCCTGCTGGCGCGCGGCCTGCTGCGGCGGGCGGGGGCCTCTTACGAACTGACCAGTGAGGGAGTCGTGGCGGCAGCGCGGGTGCGCGACGCGCGCCCGCCGATCTACTACTGGTACGAAGAGTTCTATGGCGAAGCGCCCTACAGCCCGGCCTTCGCGATGTACTGCGAGCGGCTGTTCGGCAAGGCACTGTGCCAGGACGGGTTCGCCGATATGGAACAGGTTGACCTGGTGTTCGATGTCGCCCCGCTGGAGCCCGGTATGCGCGCGCTGGACCTGGGCTGCGGCACGGGGATGATCGCCGAATACCTGTCCGACGCGACGGGCGCGCAGGTCACCGGCATCGACTACAGCCCGACGGCGATCTTGCAGGCAGTGGAGCGAACGCGCTCCAAAGCCGATCGGCTGACGTTCCTGACGAGCAACCTGGATGAACTGGAGCGGCTTCCCTTTCCAGCCGATCACTTCGACGTGATCACGGCCTTCGACAGCCTCTACATGCCCAGGGATCTGGACGCCACGCTGGCGCAAATGTGTAACCTGCTGGCGCCGGATGGGCGGATGGTGCTGTACTACACGCAAATGCTGTTCGACCCGGATGCGCCCCGCGATCTGCTGGCGCCAGAGCGGACGCCGCTGGGCGAGGCTCTGGAACGGGCGCTGCTGCCGTACAGTTTGCAGGATTTCTCGGCGCCGTGCTATGGTTTCTTGCAGCTCAAGCGGCAAATCGGTGAGGCGCTGCGCGAGGCGTTCGCCGCCGAGGGGCGATCCTTCCTGGCCAATCACATTGTTGCGGAGTCCGAAGGCAGCACGGCGCCGTATGATCCGGAGACGGCGCGGCTGAGCCGGTATGTGTATGTGGTGGAGAAGTCATGAGGGATACACGCCGAACCGGATGAAAATGTCCACCTGCTCCAAGCCGCCTACCGATGGTGGGAACGCCGCCCGCAGCACCGCGTTGAGCCGCAGTTCCCGCCGGATGTGCGGATTGACCTGTACCTGCCCTGGGAAGACGAAAGATTATGTCCATGTTCTGGGTGAATGACACACCCACGACGAAGGCCGAAGATTGGAAGTGGTCGCTGCAAGAGCCTGAGAAGCAGTGGAGGCCCGGATACTCAGCCTGGGCGCTTGCGCACTCATGGGAGGATGCACAGGGGTTTCCGCCTGAAATCCAACATATGCTTTCACCGCAGTTCCTGAATTTAACCCTGACGCAAGGTTGGGTTGAATATCAGGTGCCCATGCCGGGGTATGGCAAAGCATCCCACAACGATCTCTTTGTTTTGGCCAATTGCCTTGAGGGCGATCTCTGCATCGCGATTGAAGGCAAAGTCAGTGAGCCGTTGGGTCCGACAATCGCCGAGTGGCACAATCGAAGCGTCAATCGTGAGCGACGATTGGCGGGGATCCTGGAAACGATCGGTCTTCCACGCGCCATTCCGGAGACGATCCGCTATCAACTGCTGCACCGATTGGCATCGCCGGTCATTGCTGCCAATGTGACCTTCAATGTTCGACATGCGGTAATGATTGTTCATTCGTTCAGCGAATGGGATGCATCTTTCACCGATTTCGCTGCCCTCTTGACCTTGTACGGCACCAACGATGCCCGGCCAGGACAGCTCTATTTGCTGAAATCCATCGGCGACCTGAAACTCTACGCTGGCTGGGCACGCGGCGACCAACAGTTTCTATTGGGCGAATAACGATGCCAAGCGGAGTATCATCTTCACCATGATCCGGACCGAGGGTGCGCTGCTGGCTGCCGATCTGCTCCAGCGCCCATGCCGATTCGCGACTTCTGGCTCGGGTTTTGCGTAAACAGGCACAAGTGACGCATATATAGCTCACAAGGGGGAGCGCCCTATGCAGGAGACACTGGTACAGGTCCGAGGCTTGAGCAAGCAGTTCAAGCGCGACAACGGAGAGACCTTCTTCGCCGTCAAGGATGTCAGTCTGGAAATACGGCGCGGCGAGATCTTCAGCCTGCTTGGCCCCAACGGCGCCGGAAAAACCACCACCATCTCGATGATCAGCGGGCTGCTCACGCCCACTCAGGGCGATGCCCTCATCGGCGGCAACTCGATCACCAAGAACCCACTGGCGGCGAAGAAGCTCCTGGGCGTGGTGCCGCAGGAGATCGCCCTCTATCCGACGCTCAGCGCCCGGCAGAATCTGGAATTCTTCGGCAAGATGCACGGCATGAGCGGTAAGGCGCTGGCCAACGCAGTCGAGGAAGTGCTGGACCTGATCGACCTGGGTGACCGGGCCAGGGATAAGGTCGAGAACTTCTCCGGCGGCATGAAGCGGCGCGTCAACATCGGCATCGGCATGCTGCACAAGCCGCAGTTGATCTACATGGACGAGCCGACAGTGGGCATCGACCCGCAGAACCGCCGGCGCATCCTCGACACCGTGCTGCGCCTGCGCAGCGAACTGAAGATGACCGTGCTGTACACCTCGCACCTGATGGAAGAGGTGCAGGAGATCAGCGACCGCGTCGGCATCATCGACCACGGGCAGATGATTGCCGCCGGCACGGTGGGCGAGCTGATTCAAAAGATCGGCGAAGAGGACCGGCTGGTGTTCAAGGTGGGCGAACAGCAGGTGCCGGATGCGCTGCTGAAGCGCATGCAGGGCGAAGTGCCGACGGCCACCCACGCCCAGTTCGAACGGCGCGAGATCGCCAACGGTGACGAGGGTGGGCTGGCGAGCACCGAGGGATACATCACGGTGTTTGCCTCGCGCGGGCGCAAGGCGCTGCCCGACATCATTCGCATCGCCAACGAGGCGGGGCTGGATATCCTCTCCGTCGAAGTGCGCGAACCCGACCTGGAAGCCGTCTTCCTGCACCTGACCGGCCGCGCCCTGCGCGACTGATCGGTGCGCCTGCTTCCTGAAGGGAGTTCACAATGCTGCGCAAAATCTGGGTCATCGCTTACAAAGACCTGTATATCACGTTTACCGACCGCAACCTGATCCTGATCATGATCGTCACGCCGCTGGCGCTGGCGTCGATCATCGGGCTGGCGTTCGGCGGATTCATCGGCGGGGGCGGCAGCGACGTGCCGGTTCAGAACATCCCGGTGGCGGTGGTCAACCTCGACCAGGGCATGGAGATGGGCGGCACGGTGCTCAACCAGGGGCAGATCTTCATCGACGCCCTGGTGCCGCAGGGCGAGCCGGACCCCGACAACGTTTTGCACCAACTGACGGATGCGGTCGCCGTCGAGACTGCGGAGGCGGCGCGTGCCGGGGTCAACGACGGCACATATAGCGTGGCGATCATCATCCCGGCATCATTTACGGAGAGCCTGAGCGTTACGCAGACCAAGACGGACCTGACGCCGGTGCAGATCGAGGTCTACGCCAGCCCGACGGCGCCGGTCTCGACCAACGTCGTCGGCAGCATCGTCGAGGGCTTCAGTAATCAGATCGCCATGGGCAGCATCACCGTCGCCTCGACCATCGGTGCGCTGACCGACCGGGCGACGACGAACCCGCTGTTCGGCCTGCAATTCGCGGCGGCGGCGAGCACCGGCGAGTTCAACCCCGACTTTTCGGCCGCGTATCAGCCGGGTTCCGCGCTGGTGCGCATCGAACAGCAGAGCATCACCGGCGAAGCGGTGGCCTTCAACCCGCTCGTGGCCTTCGGATCGGCACAGGCGGTGTTCTTCATGATGTTCACCGCCATGGGCGGCGCGAACAACGTCATGGAGGAGCAGCGCGCCTGGACGCTTCAGCGGCAGCTCGTCACGCCGACGCCGCGCATGGTGCTGCTGCTCGGCAAGATGGTCGGCACCTTCATCACCTGCGTGGTCCAGGTGGTCATTCTGGTGCTGGCGCTGACGCTGGTCGGCAGCCTGATCGCCGGCGAGCTTCAGTTCATCTGGGGCACCAACCTCTTCCTGCTGGCGCTGGTCATCCTGTTCGTGTCGCTGGCGGCTTCGGGCGTGGCCTCGCTGGTTGCCGGTCTGGTGCGCACCCCCGAGCAGGGCAATACCATCGGCGGCGTGATCTCCATCCTGTTCGGGTTGTTCAGCGGCGCCTTCTTCAACATTCAGGCGATCCCCGGCGCGGACGTGATCAGTCGGCTGACGGTCAACTACTGGGGCGTCGAAGCATTCCTCAAGCTGTCGCAGAATCAGACGGACATCGGCCTGAACCTGATCGTCCTGCTGATCCTGGGCGCGGTCTTCTTCACCGCCGGCCTGTATATCTTCAACCGCCGGTTGAGCGTGTAAGGGGGTGGCTGAACTATGAAGCGAATCATCGATATTGCCCTCAACGACCTGCGGATCATTTTCAAGGACCGCGGCATCTGGATTAATCTGGTTGTCCTGCCGATTGTGATCGCGGTGGCCGTCGGTTATGCCAATGGCGCGGGCGTCACGGCCAACCCCGGCCCGGTGCGCATTCGCGTCGATGTGTTTGACGCCGACGGCAGCGCGGAGTCGGCGCAGTTTCTCGAACAGGTGCGGGCGGTCAACAGCAATCTCGTGCTGTGCCCGATGGACCAGACCGAAGCCGATGTTTGTGGGCTGGGCGGCGTGGATCTGACGCCGGAGCTGGCGCAGACGCGGCTGGAAGACCAGGTAGCCCTGGCGACGCTGGAGATCCCGGTTGGGTTTGGCGCGGCGCTGACGAGTGGCGAAGCGGTCAACGTTGTCTACCGTTCCAACGAGGATGCCACGGCGCCCAGTTACATTTTGCAGGCGGTGCAGGCGGCGGCGACGCGGCTGAGCGGGGCGCAGATCGCCGGACAGGTGGGCGGGCAGATCGCCGACACGCTGACGTTCTTGCAGTTCAGTGACGACGCCGACCGGGCGGCTTTCGTAGAGTCAATCCAGGGGCGCGCGGCGCAGGAATGGGAGGCGGACCTGATCGCCGTGGAGACGGTGCAGGCCTCGCTCGACCCGTCCACGACGCAGGGACTCAACACGGGAGAGGGCTTCGCGCAGTCGATCCCCGGCATGGCGTCGATGTATGTCATGTTCACGGTACTGCCGGCGGCTTCGGCCTTCATCCTGGAGCGCAAGAACTGGACGCTTCAGCGGTTAGCGACGCTGCCGGTCAGCCGGACGCAAATCCTGGCCGGGAAGCTCCTGGCGCGCTTCACCATGGGCATGATCCAGTACGCCATCCTGTTCGGCTTCGGGGTGCTGGTGCTGAACGTGAACTTCGGCTCTCAGCCGCTGACCATGCTGCCGGTGATGATGGCCTACACGGCCTGCGTCACGGCGCTGGCGCTGGCGCTGACGACGTTCATCACCACCGACATGCAGGCGCAGGGGATCACCCTGTTCATGTCGCTGACGCTGGCGCCATTGGGCGGCGCGTGGTGGCCGCTGGAGATCGTGCCGGAGTGGATGCGGGTCGTCGGCCATATCTCGCCGATCGCCTGGGCGATGGACGCCTACCGGGAGATCATCTTCTACGGCGGTGGGCTGGGCGACGTGATCGTGCCGATCGTGGTGCTGCTGGCGGCGACGGTCGTGCTGTTCGCCGTGGGGGTGACGCGGTTCCGCTTCACGAAATGAACAAGCTGCGGGGGTATGCGCGCAAGAGCGCATGCCCCCGCTCATTCTTAAGGAGAGACGATTATGACATCAGGAGAGAGAACGACCCAGGAATCTGCAATCGATCAACTGTGCACAATGTACCGCGATGTTCCTCAGATCGGGCTGGTCCTGGGGGCCGGCGTTTCCATGGGCTCCGGAGTCCCAAGTTATCTCGAACTGGCGCGCCAGCTTTTCAGCCGTGCTACCGGATCGGCCGCCGCCGAACAGGGAGACACGGACCCCGACAAGATGATTCAGTATGCAGTGGATCATCTAGAGAAACGGGAAAAGCTGCGGTTGTACGTCAAAGAGGCGCTCTACGCGCGCGTCGACACGCAGCGATCGCACAAGATGCTGGGCAGCAAGACCTACCGTGACAATGCCACTCTGGACGCGGTCATCTCGTTCTGTGCCGCGATACCCGGTTCACCGCTTGTGCCCGAGTCAACGGCTCGCAGCGAGACCAACCCGAAGGTCGGTGGCATCCTCACGACCAACTACGACAGTCTGGTCGAGGGCGCGTTCGGCAGCAAATATGGCAAGAAGCTGCTGAAACCGGTTGGCCGCGAAGGGGCGCGCGAGGAAATGCCCGGTAAGCGGGTGATCCCGGTTTACCACATGCATGGGTATGTGAGTTACGTCGACGATCCGGACGAACCTGATCGCGTCAAGGCGTCGGATCTGGTGATCGCGGAAGAAGATTACTACCGCGCCTTCTACAATCTGCTCGGTTTTGGCAACATCGTGGCGATGAGCTTCCTGCGCCGGTTCCCCTGCCTGTTCATCGGCTGCTCGATGCAGGACCGCAACATTCGGCGCATCCTCTACCACCTGCGCCGTGAACGCATCGACGCCACGGCGGTCGTTCAACATTACGCCCTGCTGACTCCACGCGCGGCGGACGCCGATGCGATGGACGACGCGCTGCTGCGATCCCTCGGAGTCGTGCCGATCCGCCTGGCGCAACCCCTGGAAGAGGGGCCGACCTTTGGTGAGCAGGTCGAAGCGATCCTGGAACGGCTGTATGTGTCACTCGACGGACTGGAGCCGGAATACTGGCAGGCGGTCAAACGAGGCGGCTGGTCGCATAAAAAACATGATCCGGCCCTGGAGGCCTCACCCCTCGGCTGACACGCGTCTCAATTGGGCTGGCCGACACAGAGAAGCCAGCCATTTGCGGTGATATTCCTAAATTTGAGGATGACGGCGCATGCTTCATGAGTCAGGAATCACCTGTCGGCGATCCCTTACTCATCTCTCGTTTCTCATTTCTTTTGTTCTATCTCTCCATCCACCGCCGGCCACCTTCGGCCAGGGCGGCGGCGATCACGGCCTTGGCCACATCGAAGAGGAGGAAGGCGCCCGCGCCGGCGGCGATGGCCGCGTCCCAGCTCAGGCCGGTGACCGCCTTCAGCCAGGGCACGCCACACAGATAGATGGCCAGCACGCCGGCGACACCGGCCAGCCAGCGGCTCCAAACCCGAGTCGCGCCCCGCTCGGCCAGCCAGCCGGCGACGAACGCTCCGACGACGAAGCCGATCAGGTAACCGCCGGTGGTGCCGGCGAAGGCCGCCGCACCCAGGCCGCGCGCATCGACCGGCAGGCCGAGGGCGATCAGGGCGACGTAAGCGAGCTGGCTGAGCATGCCGTCACGGCTGCCGAGGATCAGGCCGGCCAGCAGCACGGCCAGCGGCTGAAGGGTGAACGGCACCGGCTCCAGCGGGATGCTGATGCGGGCTGCCAGGATGGTGCTCAGGGTAAAGGCGGCGATCGAGGCCAGGCGGTAGGCCGGCGACCAGTCGCGCGTCCGGGGCAGGGAACGAAGCATGGAATCTCTTCCTTCCAGACTTTGCGGAAGTTGAGGACGGTTCAAGTACTGAGTAGAAAGTGCTGAGTACTGAGGAAGTACCCGCTTGAGGTAGTCTGTGAGGTGCTTTGTTAGGGCAGACCCATGGGCCACCCCGAATGGGCGCTCCTGCGCTCTTTACACCCACCGACTCAGCACTCAGTCCTCAGCACTTTTCACTTGTGTTTACGTCTTGTTTCCGGCCATGGGTTCGACGACGATCTCGACCAGTTCGAAGCCGGGCTTGAGGCGGGTGGAAGCCGGGCCAGCGGCCTCGGTGGTCTGCACTTTATCCCAATCGCGCTCGATCAGCGTGACCGTGGTGCCCATCCCGTGCAGCTCGAAACGGGTGTAGAGCTTGCCCGACTCCTGCGCATTGCGGAAGTAGGCGATCCGCCCGTTCGGATCCATCCGGCGCAGCTTGCCCTTGGCGCGACTGAACGACATCGTCTTCAATTGGTTGAGAAGCTGCTCGCGTTCTGCGCGGTTCAAATATGCCATCGCTGAGACCTCATGGTGGTTGGTTTACGGATCGTACCGCTTCAATTGTATAATCCCCAGGGCCGACGGCAAGAGGTGGACATGATGATCCCGGAAATTGCATTGAGTGTCACCGATCTGACACTGTATATTCGCGGCCTGTTCGAGCAGGACACGCGGCTGAAAGACGTGTGGGTGCAGGGCGAAGTCTCGAACTTTCGCAAGGCTTCCTCCGGGCATCTGTACTTCACGCTCAAGGACGGCCGCGCGTCGATGCGCTGCGTGGTGTGGAAATCGACGGCGATGCGCATGCACAGTCTGCCGCGCGAGGGCGACGCCGTCATGGCCCATGGTTACGTCTCGGTTTATGATCCCCAGGGTGAATACCAGCTTTACGCCGACCGTGTGCGGCCGGTGGGCGTGGGCGATCTGTATGCGCAGTTCGAACGGCTCAAGAGCCAGCTGGAGGCCGAGAGCCTGTTCGACGCCGAACGAAAGCGGCCGCTGCCCGTTTTCCCGCACGTGATCGGCGTGGTGACTTCGCCCGAGGCTGCCGCTTTTCAGGATGTGCTGAACGTGCTGCGCCGACGCTTCCCGCTGACCCAGGTGGTGCTGTCGCCGACGCTGGTGCAGGGGGCCGAGGCCCCGCCGCAGATCGTCCGGGCCATCGATCGGCTCAACCGGCGGACGGATGTCGAGGTGATCCTGGTTTGCCGAGGCGGAGGCAGCATTGAAGACCTGTGGGCTTTCAACGACGAAGGGGTGGCTCGTGCCGTGGCGTCCAGCCGGCTCCCGGTAATCAGCGGGGTTGGCCACGAGGTTGACTTCACAATCTGCGATTTCGCCGCCGACGAACGTGCGCCCACGCCTTCGGCCGCCGCCGAGATGCTCACACCGGACATCGCCGAGCTGCGGGCCGGCGTCGCCTGGCTGGGCGATCAGCTTCGCGACCGTTTCACCCGCCAACTGAACACCCGGCGCGAGGATCTGGACTCCGACGCTCGGGCACTGCGGAGCTTTTCACCGCTGGCGCGGGTGCGCATCCACCGCCAGCGGCTGGACGATTGGAGCGCCCGCCTGAACAGCGCGCAGAAGGGCCGGGTGGCGCTGCTGCACGAACGAGTCGCGGCGCGCGGCCTGGCGCTGACGGCGGCTAGCCCGGCGGCCATCCTGGCGCGCGGCTATGCCCTGGTGACCGATGCGGCCACTGGCGCGCGTATCACCAGCAGCCGGCGGTCCGATGCGGCGTCAACCCAATGGATCGTCCAGTTTCATGACGGCAGAATTCATGTTAACGTGGAAGAGGAACAATGAACGAGGAAATCGCAGCGCTGCCCTTCGAGGCGGCCTACACCATGCTCCAGGACATCATCGCCCGTCTGGAATCCGGCGATCCGACGCTTGAAGAGTCGGTGACGTTGTTTGAACGGGGCCGGCTGCTGATGGAACACTGCCAGCGCCTGCTCGACCAGGCTGAGCTGCGCGTGACGCAGATCGGGGGGGGGAGGGGACCCCCCCCCCCCCCCCCCCCCACCCCCCCCCCCCCCCCCTGCCCCCCTCTCCATTCTGGCGAGGGGGAGAGCTGCGGGGGGCTGGAAGTGGGGGGAGTTATCCCAAGAGTTGACCCAGAATATGGGGATAACGGTTTGATGACATGCACGATATCGCAAAAATGGGAGGGTTTTATCACAATGCAAACCCAAATTTGGGATATGCGGGCGGGTAATTTGTGATTTTGTATCCAGGTGAGGAATGAATATGGCAAATAAACCGGTGATCTTCTTACTCGACGACGACCCCGAGGTGCTCAATGCCATCCAGCGCGATGTCCGCCGGGAGTTCGGCAAGGACTATCGCATCATGCGCGCCAGCACCGGCGGCGAAGCCCTGGACGCCCTTCAGCAGCTCAAGCTGCGCGACGACGTGGTGGCCATGTTCCTGGTCGACCAGCGCATGCCGGAGATGACCGGAGTCGAATTCCTCACCGAGGCGATCCAGCTGTTCGCGAACGCGCGCCGTGTGCTGCTGACGGCCTATGCCGACACCAACGCCGCCATCCAGGCGATCAACAAGATCAATCTCGACTACTACCTGATGAAGCCGTGGGACCCGCCGGAAGAGAACCTGTTTCCGGTGATCCGCGACCTGCTCGACGGTTGGCAGCGCAATTTCCGCCCGGCCTTCGAGGGCGTCCGGGTGATCGGCAATCGCTGGTCGCCGCAGACGCACAACATCAAAGATTTCCTGGCGCGCAACCGCGTCCCCTATCGCTGGTTCGACGTGGAGACGGAAGCGGCCACCGACCTGCTCAAGCTGATCGAAGACCCCAAGCTGCCGCTCGTGCTGTTCCCCGACGGCGAGCCGCTGTTCCAGCCGGACACGGTGACGCTGGCGCAGCGCGTGGGCTTGCAGACGCAGGCGAACGCGCCTTCATACGATCTGGCGATCATTGGCGGTGGACCGGGCGGCCTGGCTGCGGCAGTGTACGGCGCGTCGGAGGGTCTGAAGACGATCCTGATCGAGCGCGAAGCGACCGGCGGACAGGCCGGGCAGAGCTCGCGCATCGAGAACTATCTGGGCTTCCCGGTCGGCCTCAGCGGCAGCGACCTGGCGCACCGGGCGGTCGCCCAGGCCACCCGCTTCGGCGTCGAGATCCTGACCCCGTCGGAGGCGTGCGGCGTGCGCATCGAAGACCGCTACCGCATTCTGAAGCTGACCAACGGTACGGAGATCGTCAGTAAGGCGCTGCTGGTGGCAACCGGCGTGTCATACCGGCGTTTGCAGGTGGCGGGCTGCGACGAACTGACCGGCGCGCGCGTGTACTATGGCGCGGCCATGACCGAAGCGGCGTCGGTGGCCGGGCAGAACGTGTTCATCGTCGGCGCGGGCAATTCCGCCGGACAGGCCGCCATGTTCTTCTCGCGCCATGCCGAAAAGGTGCATCTGGTGGTGCGCAGCGACGATCTGGCCAAGAGCATGTCGGCCTATCTGATCGACCAGATCGCCGAGACGCCCAACATTCAGGTGCTGCTCAATACCGAGGTTTTCGCCGTGCATGGCACCGAACACCTGGAAGCGGTCACGCTGATGGATCGCGCTGCAAATGAGCTGACCAAGTACGACGCCGCTGGCCTGTTCGTTTTCATCGGCGCCATGCCCTACACCGACTGGCTGCCATCGGACGTGGTGCGCGATGAACGCGGTTTCATCCTGACCGGCAACGATCTGCAGAAGGGCGGCGGCCTGCCCAAGACCTGGACGCTGGATCGCCCGCCGTTCCTGCTGGAGACGAGCGTGCCCGGCATCTTCGCCGCCGGCGACGTGCGCCACGGATCGGTCAAGCGTGTGGCCTCCGCCGTGGGCGAGGGGTCGATCTCTGTTCAATTCATCCACCAGTACCTCGGAGACCTGTAAATGCTGACGCGGGACCAACTGCGCGAAGTCGAACTGTTCTCTCACCTACGCGACGATCAGGCCGACTGGGTTCTGACCCACAGCGAAGTCCTGGAGTTTGGCCCCAACGAGTACGTCTTCAGGCAGGGGCAGCCGGCCGACTACTGGTATGCCGTGCTGGACGGTGAGCTTCAGATCGTCCAGGAACGCGAAAATGCCGAGTACGTGCTGGCCACCCACACCCGGGGCGCCTTCAGCGGCGAGGTCCCGCTGCTGAGCGGCACGCCCTATATCGCCAGCGCACGCACGCTGGCCCTGACGCGCGTCCTGCGGCTGGACAACCAGAATTTCCGCGACATGTTCGGCGTGTGCCCGGTGATCGTCAGCAAGCTGTTCGGCGCGCTGCAGTGGCGCATCCAGACGACGGAGGCGCTGGCCCGCCAGCGGGAGAAGCTGTCCTCGCTGGGCGTGCTGGCCGCCGGTCTCGCGCACGAACTGAACAACCCGTCCGCCGCGGCGACGCGCGCCGCCAGCCAGCTCGGCACGGCGCTGGACGCGCTCCAGGCCCCGCTCATGCGGCTGTCGGGCATGATCGGCGCGGATCAGATCGCCGCCCTGCTCGACGTGCGCGCGCAGGCCGTGGCGCGCGCGGTCAACCCCGAGGATCTGGACGCCATGACCAAGAGTGACCGCGAGGACGTGGTCGGCTCCTGGCTGGACGATCAGAATGTCGAGAACAGTTGGGATATGGCGCCGGTGTTCGTCTCGGCCGGCCTGGATGTCAATGCGCTGGAGGATCTGCGCGACTCGGTGGGCGACGAGGCGCTGCCCGACGCTGTCGGCTGGTTGTGCGCGGCGGTCAACGCCGGCATCCTGCTGCGTGAGGTGGAACAAGCGACCAAGCGCATCTCCGGGCTGGTCAAGGCGGTCAAGTCGTATTCCTACATGGACCAGGCCCCGCAGCAGGAGGTCAATATCCACGAGGGGATCGACGACACGCTGGCGATCATGGCCTACAAGCTGCGCCAGTCGAACATCACCGTCGCCAAGCAGTACGACCCAAATCTGCCGACGATTCAGGCCTATGGCAGCGAGCTGAACCAGGTGTGGACCAACATCATCGACAACGCCATCGACGCCATGACCTCGGCGCACGGTAAGGGCAAGCTGACGTTGACCACCTGGGGCGACGACGAGAACGTATACGTGCAGATCGGCGACGACGGCCCCGGCATCCCACAGGATGTACTGGCGCGCATTTTCGAGCCGTTCTACACGACCAAAGAAGTGGGCAAGGGGACCGGCCTGGGCATGGATATCGCCCAGCGCATTGTGTTCTCGCGGCACCGCGGCGACATCCACATCGAGTCGGCGCCGGGCGACACGCGGTTCATCATCCGCCTGCCGATCAATGCCGGGCTGATCAAGACGGACGGCGGGGAGGGGAAGTAAACCTCACCCCCTAGCCCCGCTGAAACCTCACCCCCTGGCCCCTCTCCGTGCGAGCAAGCTCGCCACGGGAGAGGGGTAACCGGTTGCGGGGAGGTTGGGTTATGGCGGGCCCTCACCCCTGACCCCTCTCCCACGCAAGCGGGGCGAGGGGGGGTGGTGGGGAAGGCCTCAAGCTCGTCAATGCCGATTTTGCCAGGCGGTGAAGAAACGGGCTGCGCTGCGGACCGGGCTAGGAGTCTGGGAGTCGTTCATGCGTCGTCCAGATGCCATCATCGCGGACGATGAAGATATCTGGGTATTCCTTGAGCCAACCGGTAAGTTTTTTGCCGCCAAAGCGTTCCTCGTACAAGGGATCGGTTTCGCGAAGGACGTTTCCCAATTGCGCTGGATCTCACGCCGCCTTGTGGGCGCCTTAATGATAAGTAGGCCATTGCCAAGAATATCCCGGCGCGTAGAAGGCTATCGTCATGGTCCGATGGCGCGACCACGCTATCCCCCACGCGTCTCGCAAGGGAAGGTCAGGTGGCGCCTCTCAACGGCGGAATGGATACTCGACGAACCCTCCTCGACGGCTTGACCTTCCAAATCCCCTCTTCGTGTGGCTTTCGCCTCCGAGTTCGACAGTTCGGATCCAATCGAGTAGTATCCAATTCGCTACGAAGTACGCAATGGAACATGATCATTGAGCACCTTCCGCCACCTCTAGCCGCATGCCAGAGGTGCTCCTTTCCGGCGATTCACCAGCCAGCCAGCGAGGTTCTTCCAGTTAGTACGAACGGACGGCAAGACTCTCCGAGTTCAGACGATGATCAGCAATCGCCGCCAAGGCCGATGACCGCTGCCCGACCCTTTTCGCGGATGTACCTGCATGCAGAGGCAAAGTCACCATCGCCAGAAACGATGATGAATACGTTCACATCTTCTCCCGTCCAACTGGTGTCAACCAGAAGCTCGCCAATCTCTACCAGCATGCGGTGGTCGGTGGCATTCTTCCCAATCGGGTTACCTGCTACCGGTTCTCGAGCCAAGCGATCCTGTGTTGAGGATGCCGGGGAGCCAGGTTTGCGGCGTTCCAGTTCACGGCTTCGGAGCGTGATCACCTTGCCGAAAAAATCTGCGAACTCCACGAGGGGTTGCAGGCACCGGATGGGCGCCATTCCCCTGTCGATGAGAAGGGCCACGCGATTCCGGAGGTCAATGCCGATGGTCATGTTAAGTCGCTGTCGATGACGGCGGCGAGGGGTGTACAGAAGTCATTGGGAAATGGTGTCTACATCAGCTCCAGGAGGGTGCGGACGCGGCGGACGTTGGGTGGCAGGGACACATCCTGGTAGCGGTTGCGCCGGTCGACGATGACGCAGGGCAGGTCACAGGCGGTGGCGAAGTCGGCCTCCGACCAGGGATCGTCGCCGATGACCACGGTGTTGTCTGCCCGCAGGCGGGGTTCCAGGCGCTGCGCATAGTCGAACATGCTGCGATCCGGCTTGCGCTTGCAGTTGAAGCAGATGTTCGGCGTCAGCATGCGCTGCGTGTACTGGGCAATATCCAGCAGGGTGGCGAGGGCCGGCGCACGGTTGTTGTTGGAGATGATCATCACGGTGCACCGGTTGGCGGCCAGACGTTTGAGGAAAGGTATGGTGTCGTCGAAGAGCGCGTAATCGATGCTCGCCTCGACTTTTTGGCGCATGCCGACCTTGAGCGACATAGCGTCCGGAAGGCCCAGATCGTTGACGAAGGAGTCGATCAACTCAGTCAGGTTGTAGTCTTGGGCCGCGGCCTGCTGCGCCCGCTGGAGCGCCCGGTTTTGCGTCCTGACGTCGACGGATAATCCGTTGGCTAGCAGATACTCTGGCAGCAGCACGTCAATCGCCCAGGTGATCGGTCCGATGGCCAGGGTGTCGTCGAAGTCGAGTATCCAGTTGTCGTAGCGCGCCATGCCTTCAGCCTATTTTCTCGTCTATGTCAGCAGCGATGATTGCCGTCAGGGGCGACCCCCGCAAGGGACTCAGGACTTGTGATTTTCGTAGGCAAACAGAGCACTCAGGATCGCCGCTTTGATCGGATACGTGGGGGTGTACAGACCCTTGTTGATCCAGAGCGCGGGATGGTCCTGCTCCGAGAGGTGATCGTAGAGGTAGTCGGCAGCTTCGTCAAGAAGTCGCATGTCGATCAGCCCGACTTTTTCGCGCCAGTACAGCAGCGCTTCCAGGCAGTAGGCCGTCTCTTCCGGCGTGGAGTGGCCGAGGTAGCCCCAACCGCCGTCATCGCGCTGGGTGTTCATGACCCAGTTGATGCGCGAGCGGGCCAGCACGTCGTCGAAGCCAACCAGGGCCGGCAGCGCAAAGCCGGTCACGTAGTACGGTGAGGCGTGCCATTTGTCCCACCAGAACGAGCCGCTGCTGTCATGCTGGTGCAAAAACTTAGCCAGTTTGGTAATCCATCTGGGATCGATTTCAGTATCTTCACTTTCCTTCAAAGTGGCCAGCAGTCGCACATTGGCGCTCAGCGACGGATCGGTCTCGCCATGGAACGTCACGAAGTGATCCTCGACCTCGAAGAAGGCGAATGCTCCGGCATTGGGGGAATAGTTGCCCCAGCGCAGCAGGGTATAGGCGGCCGCCGAGTCGTCCACATCCGGGACCGGGAAGTGGCTGGCCAGGCAGATGCCATGATCGGTCGACCACTGCGACCACAGGAAGGACAGCGCCTGCTGCACGACGGGATGGTTCGGGGTGACGGCGCCGGCCAGGCGCAGGTGGTTCAGCGCCCAGAGGATCTCGAAGATGTCGATGGGGGCAATGGCCGGGATGCCGCCATTGCGCCCGGACTGGCGCATCGATTCCAGGTAGGCCAGTGCCTGATCGTTGTGATGCGCCAGGAGGTAGGCGGCGGTGGCAGCCGGCGAGATGCTGATCGAGCCATTGGCCTCGAAGAGTTCGTCTTCGCAGCGGAAAGCGCCGCGCATACCCTCCAGCGAGAAGGTCAGGGTGGTCCCGCGCCAGGCGCGATCCGGCCTTTGCAGCAGCGCATTCATTTTGCGGTAGTAGGCGTCCCGGTGCCGCAGCGGGGGACGGGGCACGTTCAGCCCCATGTTTTCGGCCTCTTCGCTGAGCGAGAGGGCCAGCAGCGGAAAGCCGACGGTGTCGTTCGGGTCGGAGTGCAGGTTGCCGATCAGATGCCAGAGCGCGGCGACACCGCGCTTGACACGCCGATCGTCGCGCGTGCCATTGCCCTGTTCACAAAGGGCCACCACAGCGGCGAGGGTTGAAATGAAGCGATCGTGGAAGAAGACGTGTTTGGCGCCCCAGGTGCCGTCGTCATGCTGGTTCTGGCGCAGCCAATCGAGGGCGTCCGAAAACTGAGGATAACGATGGCTGAGGCGGGCGACCCAGGCGGTTTCGTAGGCGCTCGGCTCCGTTTTGCCGACCCCTAACTCCGTCAACAGGCTCTCAATGGCCGCGGTGAGTGAACTGTCTGCCACACTGTTCCTCGCTGTGATAAGGGTAGGCTCAAAGTGCACCTTGAACGCGCTCGTCGGTGTCTTGGGCCACGAATCGCATTGGCGGTTCATTACGCCAGTGTAGATCAGATTTACGATTTTCGGATCTTACGATACGCAGGGTTTTTATGTTACGTCTGTCCATCCTTACAGCGCGTAACATGCGTTAGTATATCGTTTGTTGCTGAACAAACTGCTTACCAGCGGGGAAAAACGATGATGCCCGTCTAAACGTTTTTCACATTGAGACGGGCATGATTGAGCACCGGTAGGAGAATCGTACTACCTGAAACGCGAAAGCAGCGCTGACTATTGGACGCTGCGTGAAATCAACTGCTCACGGTGAAGCGGACGGCAATCCCCGATGGCAGATGATGGGGTTCGAACGGCTCGCCGATCACGCGGATCTGTGGCTCGCGGAGGAACGCCAGAATCTCCTGCTTCGGAGCAGGCTTCCACCAGCGCGCCTCGTAGACGTTGGCGGCAACCTGTTCGATCGTGTCCGGAACCGCAGGTTCGACAACTTTCCAAATGTGCGCAAGTTCATAGGTGGCGATCATGTCACAGCCCTTTTCCCACGATATAGTCTTATGATAATAAGGAGAGCGATCGGACTCAACCGAATTTCATGAATTTCTCGTTAATTTTGTGCTGATTGACGCTTCTCCTACAGAAAGCTACAATACCGCGTATCGTTTCTGTCAGTTCACCTGGTCCATGCGCATGCAGTACCACATCTGGACACTGGGCTGTCAAATGAACACCGCCGATTCCCAACTCCTGGCTTCCGAACTTGAACGGCTGGGATATCGTGCGGCAGACAACCCGGATGATGCCGATATCTATGTCGTCAATACCTGTGTCGTACGTCAGCAGGCCGAAGACAAGGCCTTGAGCCGCCTGCTGCTGCTGCGCGACCTGAAGGAAGAAAATCCCGACAAGGTCATTGGCGTGATGGGCTGCCTGGTGGGCGTGCGCGATTCGCTGACGCTCCGCAAGCGGCTGCCGTATGTCGATGTGTTCATGCCCCCTTCCGAACCGAACCCGATGGTCGATTTCCTCAAGCAGCGCATGTCTGAAGAGGAAGTGATGGCTCTGGAGCTTGAGCATCGCCAGCACCGCGACCTGATTCAGGATGGCGATTTGATCCTGCCGGCGAACGAGGTCGGCAACCTGGTCAGCGCCCACGTGCCTGTGGTTTACGGATGTTCGCATGCCTGCACGTTCTGCATTATCCCGTTCCGGCGCGGTGTGGAACGCAGTCGCAGCGTCGGCGAAATCGTCAACCACATGCGCAGCCTGGCCCGCCAGGGCGTGAAGGAGATCACGCTGCTGGGGCAGATCGTCGACCGCTACGGCAAGGACATCCCGGATGGCCCCGATCTGGCCGCGCTGCTGCGCATCCTCAACGAGGTGGCGGCAGAGGTCGGCGTGGAGCGCATCCGCTTTCTGACCAGTCACCCCAACTGGATGACCGACTCGCTGCTGGAGGCGGTGGCCGAACTGCCGCGCGTCATGCCGCACATCGAAGTGCCGGTGCAGGCGGGCGATGACGAGGTCCTGGCCCGCATGAAGCGGGGCTATACCGTCGACCAGTACCGCCAGCTCATCGCCAAGGTTCGCGCACACATCCCGGATGTCGCCATCCACACCGACATCATCGTCGGCTTCCCCGGCGAGACGGAGGCCCAGTTCGAGGCGACATATTCGCTGATGGAAGACCTGAAGCTGGATAAGTTGCATCTGGCCCGCTACAGCCCACGTCCGAACACAGTGAGCGAGCGCAAGATGGAAGACGACGTGCCCGATGAAATCAAACGCGCCCGCTTCGAGCGACTGGATGCTCTGCAGGCGCGCGTCTCCGCCGAGATCAACGGTCGGCAGTTAGGCAAGGTTGTCCAGGTGCTGGTTGAAGATGAGCACAAGGGCAAATGGCGCGGGCGGACGCCACAGAACAAGCTGGTGTTTTTTGAAGACGCTCAGGATCGACGTGGCGAGGTGGTCGATGTCGAGATCACCTGGACAGGCCCGTGGAGCATGCAGGGCCGTTTGCCCAGTGCTCAATACGCCGCTGAGCCGCTGATCGTAATCGCGGGCTAAACAGAGTTGAACAGCGCCGTAGGGAAGGACTGAACTCGATGACAAACACCGATCGCCCAAAAAGTGGTTTCTACTATCCGAACAAATTCGCTCGCCTCACCATGGAAGCGATGGAAGAAATCATGGGGCGCAACGGCCTCAACACGATTCTTCGTATGGCGCACCTTGAGCATCTGAACGACGCGCTGCCGCCGGACAATCTGGATAAACAATTCGATTTTGCCGACTTCACTGCTGTGCAGGTCTCACTGGAAGAGATGTTTGGTCCGCGCGGCGGGCGCGCTATGGCGCTGCGTTCCGGACGCAAGCTGTTCGCGGGCGGTCTGAGGTCGTTTGGTGCGCTGGCCGGCGTCGGCGATCTGGCCTTCAAGGTCCTGCCCCTGAGCGCCAAGCTGAAGGTCGGCGTGCCGGCCCTGGCCAACATCTTCACCCAGTTTTCCGACCAGATCTCCAACGTCTACGACGACGGCCCCGAAAAGCTCATCTATACGATGGAGAAGCGCTGCGCTCTCTGCTGGAATCGCAAGGCCGACCGCGCCGTCTGCTTCATGGGCCAGGGGCTGCTGATGGAAGGTCTGAAGTGGGTTTCCGGCGGGCGCGAGTTCAAGGTCGATATGTCGACCTGCATCGCCAAGGGCGACGACATGTCCCGTTTCATCATCTACAAGGAACCGGTGACCTGAGCCCTGCACCAGCTTTCGGGCGATGCCACTGCACAACCCCTGTCGTCCGTCTCTGAATCGTCGGCGCTTCGTCCGTTTGTCGGACGGAGCGTTTTTCTTTTCAGTGTTAGAATACAGAAAGATCAAGTATTCTGTCGCGCAACGTTGTTGCGCTACGCTGTCGTGGGTACGTTGTAGGCTACGCTTCAGGCAGTATGACTGTGCTATGACAGCGACATCGCTGAGGGGCAATCGCTGACTGTTGGCCACGCTGTCGATTTCGCGTCGGGCCACCGCCAGACCACCTCTCTGCCGACCAGGGCGGTTGTGAGTCATTTCGTAAGGATCAACGTCCATGCGTGACCTTCGTCAGTTCTTTCGCGCTGCCAGCGTTCGCATCGCCGGCATGGTGTTGGTGGCGCTGGTTCTCAGTGCGTGCAATCTCTCCAGCGGGGGGAGTGTCGCCACGCCGACGGTTCCGTCTGGCGGGGGGCTGCCGGTCGTCACGATCGTCTCGCCCCTGGACAACGCCAGCGTGCCGGTCAATCAGGAAGTCACCGTGAGCGTCAGCGCCTCGGATGCCGTCGGTATCACCCGCATTCAGCTGTTTGCCAACAACAGCATTGTGCAGACCGTACCTTCGCAGACGGTGGGCGGCGATCTGACTCTCAATACCCTGATCGACTATACCCCGACGCAGATCGGCACCGTCACGCTCCAGGCGATCGCTTACCGGGGTTCCACCGCCAGCCTGGCCGACGAAGTCTTCCTCAATGTCATCTCTGGCGGGGTCACCCAGGTCGTGCCGACTTCGCCGGGGATTACCTTCCCGCCCCCGATCACCTACCAGCCACCGCCGGCGACCTATGACCCGACGTGCCGGATCGTCGCCAACACCAGCCTGAACGTGCGCACCGGCCCGGATACGGTTTACGACCGCATCCTGGTGCTCAACGCCGGCTCGAGCGCGCCAATCACCGGGCGCACGCCGAACAACAGTTGGTGGCAGATTCGCGTCAACTTCCAGACAGGCTGGGTGAGCGGGCAGTTCGTGACCATCTACGGCAACTGTTCGAATGTGTCGATCCCGCCGATTCCGCCGACGCCGACCAGCCGCATCCCGACCTGGACGTCGATTCCGCCGACCTGGACGCTCACGCCGCAGATGCCCACCGCGACGTCGACGCCCGGCCGGCCCGACCTGGTCATTCCGACCATTACCGGGGCGGATGTGCTGACCCTCGGACCCGGCAACACGCCGGTCACCAGCCTGTACGCGTTCACCATCACCAACACTGGGCAGGGGCCGACGACGCAGTTCAGCAACAGCGTTAGCGTCTCGCCGCCGGGGACCGTGCAGCCGCTCGGCGTGGTGGCCGGGCTGGCGCCGGGCGAAAGTATCGTGCTCACCCTCGATCTGACCTTCACGGCGGCCGGGACGTACACGCTGCAAGCCCGCGCCGACTCAGATTCGCAGATCACCGAGGCGAGCGAGGTCAACAACCTTGGGTTCTTCACCGTGACGGTGAACGCCGCGCCGTGAAGTCGGAGGATATCCCAGCAGGGGCGGAGAATCCCCGTCCCTGGTGGTCGAAGAAGTGAGATGAACCTATGATCACTGCCGTCCTGATTCTTCATGGCAAGCTGCCCACGGCCATCGCGCTCAAGCAGGCGATGGAACGCGGCACGAGGTACGAGGTGCACCCGTTCACGACGCCGGACTCGGCGGTCGAGTTCATACGCGAGCACCCCCAGGACGCCGCTCTGATCGATTTTTCCAGCCTGGGCTCTTCGGCGGTCGACGCCATCGTCGCCATTCGCCAGGCTCAGCCGGATATCCTGATCGTCACCGCGCCATCGCCCGGCAGCGCCCTGGTCGATGAACTGGGAATCAGCGCTACGCTCCAGTCTGGTTACCGGGCCAACGACGTCATGGCCGCGATCGACGGCCTGGTCGAGCGATCGGGAAACGAGGCCTGGTCCGGGCCGGTGAATATTGCACCGGAGATGAACCGGACCGCCATGCTGGAACATGTCTTCGACGACTCCACGCCGCCGCTGCCGGACACGCTGCCGGAGCATGGCTCGCTCGAGGCCGTTTTGCAGCAGATCGGGCATGAGGACTTCGGCTTTGACCTTGGACCAAACGAGTCCGAACACCCGGACCCGCATTCGCCTGGGGCGGATTTCGACGCGCTGCTTCAGGGATTGTCACCCGGCGATCAGGACCGATCCTCGCGTTCCGACTTCAATGCACTGGTCGACTCCCTGAAGCGCGACGAACCGTCGCGATCGCGGATGATGGATTTCATCATCCGGGGCGGGAGCGAGAGCGTGGAGGAAGATGTCGAAGAGCAGCACCGCAACGCGGAGCGCGCCCGACGCATCAAGCGGCGCTATTCGCAGGAGGCGGTGAACAACTACCGGAATCTGGCTAAAGCCGAGCCGCCCATGCCATCCTTTGACGAAGGTGGCACGGTGAGCGATCTGGTCAGCGGCGCGCATGACAAGGGGTTCGAGAAAGTGCTGGCCCTTCTGCGCGGCGACGAAGTCCCCGATGCAGGCAGCGATTCCTCTCAGTCGATCAAAGCATCTCCCAGCGATTTCAACTACAGCTCGACCGGGGTGATCGAGCCGCCAAAGCGCCACAACGACTTCGATTTCGACGACGTGCCGACGGCCGACGACGACTCGCCGGCGCGCGCCATCCTGGAGCGGACGCTGGAGCAGTCGCTGTCCCACGACGAGTTCTCGCTTGACGAACTGCTGACCAGTATCGAAGAGCAGTTCGGCATGAAGAGCCCGCAGATCAAGCCGCTCTCGCCCCATGTGCGGGCCGAGGCCGAGCGGCGCTGGCGCGAGGCGATGACGGCACGTGAGGGACGCTTTATGCCGCCGCAAGAAGCGGAGGACTTGCCGCCGGCACCCCAGGAAGTTCCGGAAGGCTTCATGTATGACCAGACGACCCGACCCTCGCTAGCGCAGCACTTTGAGACGAGGCCAGAGCAAATGGAGACCGAGTGGCTCGACGAGCCGGTGCGTCCCCGCGGCGATACCATGGCCATCCGCGAAGTGCCCGGCGATACCCCACGGAGCGGCGCGTCGCAGAGGGGCGCACGGCAGGATGATCTACCGCCGGAACCACCCCCTCTCCCACCGGAGTCGCTGCCGGAAAGTATGTCTCAGTACGAAACGCCTCAGGTTCATCAGGACTTCGATCAAGACTTTGACCAGGAATTCGATCGCGAGGCCGAGGCTGCCGAAGCGGACCTGGCGCCCTCTTACGCCGAGATGTTCGCGGCCATGGAGCCGGCGCAGTCGTTGGGACAGGCCCTCGAAGTTGCAGACGAGTCGGGCTGGATCGACCTGGACAGCGAGGATTTCAACACCCAGTTTGAACTGATGGCGGCCTTTGAACTGGCGCTGCCGAGCGGCGGCCAGACGCAAGGGGCGCTGTATACCGAAACGCCAAACGAGCGGACGACGGAGGAGCGGGCCGCGATGGCCGCTGTACAGCTCACAGATATGGCCCTGGAAACGACGGCGGAAGCGGTGCTGCTGCTGCGCGACGGCGAGATCATGGCGCAGGCCGGGCGTATGTCCGGGGACGAACTGCTCTCGCTGCAAGCGGCGATTCTTACCGCCACGGGCACGCAGCGGCGCGATACCCGCGTGCAGTTCATCACTCAGCCGGAGACCGGGCGCGATTACATGCTCTATGCCTGCCGGACCGAAGATGACCTGACGCTGGCGCTGATCTTCAAGGGCACCACCTCGATGAGCGATATCCGCAGACAGGGCGGGCGCCTGGTCAAGGCGCTGGCCGCGGTGCCGGATGCGAATGCCCTGCCCGGTCTGCTGGCGGCCGCATCGCCGCCGGCCCCGGCGCGCACGGCCATCCCCCCGCAAACTGCGAGCACACCCTCCGTCACCGCCGGGCAATCCGCGGCGACCACCCCGGCATCGCCGCCGCGGCCCACTTCTGTTCCGGAGGTCGAACCGCGCGAGTCGTATTCCTATGTGTGGCTCATGCGCGACGCCGAAGCTTTGATCGAAGCGCCGGTGGCGCAGGCGATCAGCGCCGGGATGCGCATGCAGTTGAGCGAGGTCGGCTGGCAGATCCACGATCTCCATGTGAGCGAGGACTTCGTCTATGTGTATGGCGAAGCGCCGGACGACACGCCGGCGTTTCGAGTCGTACGCGACCTGAAGCGGCGGTCGGCGGAGATCGCGCGGGCGCAGAACAGCGCGATTCATCCTGAATCGTTGTGGGCGGACAGCTATCTGATCGTCACACCGGGCCGCGCGCTGGACGTCGAGGAAATTCAACAGTTCATTAATTTCGAGCGTATGTAACCGTGGCGCGTTTCACGCCGCTCCCGATGGAGCGGCTTGTTCAGCGGTTTGTCCACCGATGGCAAGGCCTGATCCATCCGCGCGAGGATGTTCCTGCCGATGAACGGCAGCGTGCCAGGGCGGTTGCGGCGCTGGTCGCCGTTCTGTTCGTCGTGTTTGCTCTGATGATGCCCATCTGGATTGTGGTCGACTCCTATTCGGATGTGGCCCCTCTTCTGACCTCCGCGTTCATCCTTCTGGTTCTCATCGCCGCTTTTTTTGTAAGCCGCCGCCGACATTACCGCATCGCGGTCTGGATGCTGATCGGCATGCTGGTCACGGCGCTCACAGTTGTGTTTTTCGTCCGCCTTTCTGCGGCCCACGATGCCGACGATCTGTTGAAATTCCTGAGCCTTGGGGTCATTCTGGCCAGCCTGACCCTGGATCGTCGTTCGACCGTCGCCATCGCCGTCATTGTGACTGTGTTCACGCTGATCATGTCGCGTTTCGCCGCCGGCGATACCATAGACGAGACATTTGGCGAAGTCGTCTTCCAGATTGTCATCGCGGTCCTGACGATCGCAGCGGCAGTGCTGCGCGACAACTATGCCGCTCAACTGCGAGCCAGCGAGCGGCGCTACCGGGCACTCTTCGAGCAGTCGCGCGATCCGATCTTCGTCATCAAGCTTGATGGCAGCCATTTCACGGCCAACCGCCGTGTCTCCGAAGTGCTGGGCTACCCTGTGGAATACCTGCTCAAGAGACGCGCCAGCGACTTCATCGCGCCGCGCGAACGTGGCACCGCCGAGGGAATGCGCGAGCGCCTGCTGGCGGGCGAAACGCTGGCGGCCTATGAGCGGCATCTGGTGGCGGCGGACGGGACCGAGATCCCATTCGAGATGACCATCGGCCTGGTTCGCGATGAAGAGGGCAAGCCAGAGTACATCCAGAGCGTGGCGCGCGATCTGCGTCCGCGCAAGCAGGCGGAACAGGAAATGCTGCGGGCCAACCTGGAGCGCGAGCGGGCCAAAATCCTGGCGCGCTTTGTGCAGGGGGTGTCGCACGAATTCCGCACGCCGCTGGCGGTGATCGGCACAAGCGCCTATATGCTGAGCAAGAGCAACACTTCGGAGAACGTCGAAAAGCGCCGCAAAGCGATCGAGGCGCAGGTAGCGCGCATTGACCGGCTGCTGGTGATGATGATGACCATGGTCAAGCTGGACGCCGAGGATGCCATCGAGCGCCTGCCGGTTTATCAGCGGCTGCTGAACGATGCTTTTCGCCAGGTGCTGGCCAACGCCATTCAGTACACTCCGCCGGGGGGTAGAGTCCACGTGCGCACCTGTGTCGAAGACGACATGGTGCGCATCGACGTTCAGGACACCGGCGCGGGCATCCCCGAGGCGATTCAGGAGCGGATCTTCGAGCGCTTCTTCCGCGGTGACGAGGCGCACTCGACGGAGGGCTTTGGACTGGGCCTGTCGATCGCTCAGGCGATCGTCCAGCGGCATGGCGGGCGGCTGACCGTCGAGAGCACGCCAGGCGCCGGCAGCACCTTCCACATCTATCTGCCGATCCACGCGAACTGACGGCCCGGCGCAGGGTTCGAGGCACACGGCGATAGCGGAAAACCCACCCCTGCGCTACAATTCGGCATGATTCGCTCGGATGTTCGCACGCCGGAGATCGGACCATGTCCACTCGACGCACGTTCTTTATCCTCGACGGTCATGCATTGGCCTACCGTCATCACTTCGCCATGATGAAGCGGCCGTTCAAGACGGCCAGCGGTGAGGTGACGAGCGCCGTCTACGGATTCGCGCGGACGCTGCTCGACATCCTGGGCCGCGACCGGCCGGAATATCTGGCAGTGGCCTTCGACGATGGCCTGAGCGGACGCGATATGCTCTACAGCGACTACAAGGGCACGCGCGAGAAAATGCCTGACGATCTGGTGACGCAGATGGTGCGTCTCCATCAGATGGTCGATGCCTTCAACATCCCCCGACTGACCCTGCCTGGCTACGAAGCCGACGACTTGATCGGCACCGTGGCGCTGCAAGCCGAGGCGCAGGGGCTGGATATCGTGATTTTGACAGGCGACCGCGACCTGTTGCAGCTTCTGACCGATCACACCCGGGTCAAGCTGGCCATTCCGGTCTCGAAGACCCCGGATGAACTGTACGATACCGCCCGCTTCCGCGAACGCTACAGTCTGGAGCCTCACCAGTTAATCGACCTGAAGGCGCTGGAAGGCGATACGTCGGACAATATCCCCGGCGTGGCCGGCGTCGGCGAAAAGACGGCGACCACGCTGCTGCAAACCTATCGCGACATCGAAGACATCTACGCCAACCTGGACGCCATCGGCGGATCGGTGCGCAAGAAGCTGGAGGCCGGGCGCGAGATGGCCTTCCTGAGCAAGAAGCTGGCGACGATTCAGCGGGATGTGCCGGTGGTCCTCGACGTTCAGACCTGCACCGCCATGGACTTCGATCCGGCTCCGGTCGAAAGTCTGTTCCGCGAACTGGAATTCACCAGTTTGCTGACCGCTCTGGACCGGATCAAGCCGCGACCGGCCGCGGGGAACGGACCCGTCAGCGCGCCGCCAGGGGCCGGAGGGCAGCTATCGCTGTTCGACGTGGAGGCTGTCCCGGTCGAAGCACCCCCGCCGGGCGAGCCGCTGGTCCCCTTCGTGACCGTGCAGGACGAGGCGGCACTGACCGCGCTGGTGGCGAAGCTGGAGACGGCCGACGCCATCGCCTTCGACACCGAAACCACCTCGACCGATCAGATGCTGGCGGCGCTGGTAGGCATCTCGCTGGCGGTCGACGAGGAGACTGGCTACTACATTCCGGTTGGCCACCAGAACGGGCAGCAGCTTCCGCTGCAAACGGTGCTGGACGCGATCCGGCCGGCGATGACGAACCCGAACATCCCGAAGATCGCCCATAATGCCATCTACGATCTGGTCGTCTTGCAGCGGCACGGCATCGATGTCACGCCGATCACGCTCGACACGATGCTGGCCTCGTGGGTGCACGACACCTTCACGGCCGAGCTGGCGCTGAAACGGCTGGTGCGCGACAAGCTGAATCTGTCGATGACCACCATCGACACGCTGATCGGCAAGGGCAAGAATCAGATCACCATGGACGCCGTGGCCATCGAAGGTGCGGCGCCTTATGCCGCCGCCGACGCGGTCTGCACTCAGAGGTTGGCGCCGCTGCTGCTGGCCGACCTGGACGGCATCCCCCGGCCGGCGGTCGATCCGCTGTGGGGCACGGAAAACCCGCCGACGCCGCGCGACGTGCTGGAGAAGCTGGAAATGCCGCTGGTGCCGGTGCTGGCCAGCATGCAGCGGACCGGCATCATGCTCGACGTCCCGGCGCTGCGCGAGATGAGCGGCCGCCTGGGCACGCTGATCGCCGCGCTGGAGACGGAGATCTACGACCTGACGGGCGGTTATGGCCCGTTCAACATCAACAGTCCGAAACAGCTCAACGACGTGCTGTTCGGCAAGCTCGGGCTGAGCGCGTCGGGTATCCGCAAGACATCGCACGGTTTTTCGACGGCCGCCGACGTGCTGGACGAAATGCGCGGGTTGCACCCGATCGTCGAGAAGATCCTGGAATATCGCGAGCTGACCAAGCTGCGCGGCACCTACGTCGACGCGCTGCCGGCGCTGATCAACCCGGCCACCAACCGGGTGCATACCAGCTACAACCAGGCCGGGGCGGGCACCGGGCGGTTAAGCAGCAGCAACCCGAACCTGCAAAACATCCCCATCCGCACCGAGATCGGGCGGGAGGTGCGGCGGGCATTCGTCGCGCCGCCGGGGTACGTGCTGCTGTCCGTCGACTACAGCCAGGTTGAACTGCGCATCATGGCCCACATCAGCCAGGATGCGACGCTGCTCGACGCCTTCGCGCAGGGGCAGGATATTCATGCGGCGACGGCGGCCATTCTGTACGGCGTGCCGATCGAGCAGGTCGCCAAGACCATGCGCATCTTCGCCAAGCGGGTCAACTTCGGCATCCTGTACGGCATGGGCGCGTTCCGGCTGGCGCGCGACAGCCAGCTCACGCTGCCCCAGGCGCGCGAGTTCATCGACACCTACTTCGCCCGGTTGCCCGGCGTCAAATCCTATCTGGACCGGGCCAAGTCGCTGGCCACAGATCCCGGTTTCCTGACCACGCTGTTCGGTCGACGGCGCTCCTTCCCCGGTATGGGCGAGGCCAGCCATAACGCCCGCGCGGCCGCCGAGCGCGAAGCGATCAACATGCCGATTCAGGGCACGGCCGCCGACATCATGAAGAAGGCGATGATCGAGGTGCACGCCGCACTGGCGAACAACCCGCTGGGCGCGCGCATGCTGCTGCAAGTGCACGACGAACTGGTGCTGGAAGTGCCGGAGGCCCGCGCGGCGGAGGCCGCGGCGCTGATCGCCAACCTCATGGAGAACACGGCGGAGCTGCGGGCGCCGCTGAAGGCCAACGCGGCGATCGGCGTTAACTGGCGAGATGTGGAGGCGCTGGGGTAGACTGCCTGGCAAGTGCCAGCAGGAGACTTTATCGTTGACGTCCGCAGTCCACACCGCAATCCAATCCTCCTTGCCTTCCCGAATCCGCTGCTGGAGCATCCGGCTGCTGACGCTGCTGGCGATCGTGCTGATGATCGCCGCAGCCGCCGTGCTGGTCGAGACGGCCCGGCTGAACGCGCCGCTGATCGACCGGCCGGAAACGCTGTACACCATCCTGCCGGCCGCGGCGATCCCGCTGGCGCTGGCCGGCGGTCTTCTGCTGATCGCCGCCGTCAGCCTGGCCCGGCCGTCTGGGCTGCTGCCCCCGCTGATGCAGGTGATGCCATTAGAGCCAACGCCATCGGAATTATCCGCGGACAGCGCAGGGCGGCGGCCCACGAGACGGTGGCGCTCGCGGATCACCGGCTGGGCGGCCCTGCTATTGGGGCTGGTGCTGCTGGGCTTCGTCACCCTGTGCAGCGCGGGCACGCCAGTCGCAGCCTACCTGCCGGGCGTGCACTGGGGTGTCCAGTTGGCGGCATTCGTGGCAAGCCTGCTGCTGCTCGCCTACGGGATTGCCGGCGCGCCACGGATTCGGCTCCCACACATCGGCTGGGATGAGCTGATCGTCTTGGCGGCGATCGCCGTGCTGGCGCTGGTCCTGCGGGTGTGGGGGACCGACACGACGCTGCGGGTGCTGATCGACGAGCAGAACTACGTCGACAACGTGCAGCGCCTGCTGGCTGAACCCACGTCTGGCATCATTTCGCGCACGTCCGCCGCCACCCCGTATACCTGGATCTTCTCCACGCTCCAGGTCCAGACCGCCTGGCTGTTCGGACATAACCTGATGGCGCTGCGCCTGCCGAGCGGGCTGCTTGGCGTCGCCCAGGTGCTGGCACTGTACGCCCTGGCGCGGACGCTGTTCGACCGGCGGACGGCCGTCGCGGTGGCGTTGGCGCTGGCGGTGATGGCGCCGCATCTGCACTACGGTCGGACCCTCTACTCGGCTCACTCCGGCGACGCATTGTTCGGCATCCTGGCGCTGCTGTTCGCGGCGCGCGGGCTGCGCGACAACCGGCCCCTGGACTGGAGCCTGGCCGGCGTCTGCCTGGGCATGACCCATTACTTCTACGAGGCCGGCCGGTTGTTCTTCGCGCCCCTGGTTGTGCTGTGGATCGTCGTGCTGGCACTGTGGGGCAAGGCGCCCGACGGCACGCCGCTGCGCCGCCTGCTGTGGCGGGAGATGCGTGGGAATCTGGCGCGGGTGGTGATCTGCGCGGCGATCGTGGCCGCGCCGGTGTACATCGCGCTGATCAGCCGTGGCGAAGTGCTGACCTACCGCCTGAACCAGGAGGGGGTGGACTGGCCGCGATTTTTCTCCGAGGGCGACCCCGTCGCACGCCGCGAAGAAGCCTTCGCCATGGTGACGCGGCCGTTCTGGTTCTACATCACCATGCCGGAAAACAGCGCGCGCTACTATGGCGGCACCGAGCCGCTGATCCTGCGCCCGCTCACGCCGTTGTTCATGCTGGGTATCGCGTATCTGCTGGCGAGGCCCCGCGGACCGGCGATCATCGTGCTGCTGTGGGTGGCGGCGGTGGCGGCGGCCAACGGGCTGTTCATCCGCGAGAGCATCTGGACGCCGCGTTACACGGTGGTCGTGCCGGGGCTGGCGCTGGTGGTCGGCGTCGCGATTCGCCACGTGCCGCCGCTGCTGCTGGCCAGGCCAGGGCCACAGGCCGGGGGTGTCTGGTCGCGGAGTCTGCTGCCCGCCGCGATGATCGCCGTCTTTGGCGTTGTCAACGTCGCCTACTACTTCGGTCCACACCTGGATCATCTGAACTTCTACCACCGGCGCTGGCTGACTTTCGGCGATGCCTTCGACGCCATCCTGCGCACGCATGAGCAGCTTCCCGACGACACACAGCTTTATCTGGTCGGACGTCAAGCGCCACCCGGTATCGAATTCCACCTGTTCTGGGAGTATCTGGAGGGGAAGGTCGGACTGCCGCGGCCGCAGGAGATCGAACCGGCGATGATCACGACGCGCTGGCTGCGCGAACTGCCGAAGGACGTGGCGTGCGCCTTTTACATCGAGACTCAGTGGACCGAAACCATCGAGCTGATCTACCGCTATCTGCCGGCGGCCGAACCGCCACGCTACACGGTGACGAACATGGCGCCCGATGAACAGCTTCTGCTGATCTATGTCCCCGGATAAACCCACCGCCATGCCCAGTCGCGCCACTCGCTTCGCGATTCTGCCACTGCTGCTGGGCATTCTGGCGCTGGCGCTGGTGACCGAGGCCAGCACCGACTGGCTCGACCTGGAACCGCTGCGCGCGCTGTCGGTGCATGGGCAGACGGGGCTGCTCATTCTGGGCTGCGTTCTGATCGTGTGGGGGCTCAGCGGCCGCCCGCCAATCGTCGGCGCCGACGAGACAGGCGATCGCCAGTTTCGCTCGTGGGAAACGCCGGCCTTGCTGCTGATCGTGCTGGCGGCCGCTGTCGTGCGCCTGTGGAATCTCGAAAACACGCTGCCGGCGCTGGTCGACGAGTTGAACTTTCTGACGGCCGTCACCCGCTTCGTCAGCGACTCGACGCTGCGGCTGGTCTACCCGATCAGCGACTGGGCGCCCTTCCCCTGGCTGTACACCGTCTTTCAGGCGATCCCGGTCACCCTGTTCGGTCACGATCTGGCGGCGCTGCGGGCTGCCAGCGGAATCTTCGGCGCGATTCAGGTGGCGGCGGTGTATTTTCTGGCGCGCGAGCTGTTCGATCGGCGTGTCGCGGTGCTGGCAGCGCTGGTTCTGGCCTTTTTCTCGCCGCACATTCACTTCAGCCGGCTGGCGCTCAACCAGGCCGGCGACAGTCTGTGCGGCATGCTGGCGGTCCTGTTCATGGTGCGCGGGCTGCGCGGCGGGCGAGGACGCGACTGGGCGCTGGCGGGCGTCTGCCTGGGGCTGACGCAGTATTTCTACGAGGCTGGACGGCTGTTCTTCCCGGCGCTGGCGCTGATCTGGCTGGTCTGGCAGGGGATCACGCATCCGCGCTGGAGCACCCTGCGCCCGTTGGCGGGTGGTGCTGCGCGGATGCTAATCGCCGGTCTGCTGGTCGCGGCCCCGGTCTATCTGACGCTGCTCGCCCACGGACGCACGATCACCCTGCGATTCAGTCATGAGAACATCGTCACCAGCACCTGGCAGCCAACTCTGGCCGACGGGGTGCAAGGTGAGGATCTGGCGCTGCTGGCGGGCCGGTTGGCTCAACCGGTCGCGCTGCTGCTGGCGACGCCGGAGAGCGTGGGCTTTCCCTACTATCGCGGCGATCAGGGGCTGATTCTGCTGCCCTTCGTGCCGCTGTTTCTGATCGGGCTGGCGGTCGTGCTGCGCCGCCCACGCGCGCCCGCCTTCGTCCTCGCGCTGTGGATTGTCGGCGTGATGCTGAGCAACAGCCTGCTGATCATCTTTCCCGGCGTGACGACGCGCTACGTGCTGATTTTGCCGGCGCTGGCGCTGCTCATGGCCCTGGGCATGGATCGCCTTTCGGGTTTTGTGGCAGGAGGGTTCGCCGCACCCGCCGCGCGAAAGATCCTGCGGTACGGTCTGGGCGCGATCCTGTCACTGGTCTTCGCCGTCGTCAGCGTCGATCACTATTTTCGGGTCCAGCTCCCCGACCTGATCGCCGATATTCACGCTTACCTGGATTTTCACGATCTGTACGATGTGGGGCTGCGCGCGGGAAGGCTGCCGCTCGGGACTCAGGTCGTGGTGGTCGAAACGCGCCCGAGCGGCATCACCGACGTGCAGGACCTGCTCGCCTACATGCAGTACGACCGGCACGTCAATCCGATCATGACCAACCTCATCGAGCTTCGCCGCATGGCCCTGCCCGACGACCGCGATCTCGCTTTCTTTGTGCCGCCCTCCGAAAGTACAATTCTGACGTATCTTTATAGGCAGTATCCGCAGTCGCTGGCGCCATCTTATTCTGTGAACCCTGTCATCGCACGCGAGCAATATGTCCTCATCACCGTCCCTCAACGTCACGACGCCGGTCCCTGATGTTCGTGTTCTCCGCCGTTTGCTGCTCTATCTGCCGGCCCTGCTGGGAATCGTCTGCCTGGCCGTCCTGGCCTGGGTGAATGCCGTTCCTCAGGATTCCGGTTACATGACGGGCTACCTGCCGGCGCGCGTCCAGCTCGCGCTGATGTACGTCGGGGCGGGGTTGGTCGCCTGGGGGATTGCCGGATCGCCGGCCTTCTGGCGCACGTGGCGGCGGGCCGCCTGGGCGGGCTGGCGGACGGAACTGCTCGTGCTGGCGGCGATCACCGTCGGGGCGCTGCTGCTGCGGCTGATCGGGCTGGACACGACGCTGCGTCTGCTGCTGGACGAGTCGAATTACGTGAACGGGGCCAGCCGGGCGATGGCCGGGCCGAACCTGATGATCCTGTTTCCGATGTCGGGACACGGACCGTTTCCCTGGCTGTATCCGTTTCTCCAGGCCGACTCGGTGGCGCTGTTCGGACGCAACCTGACCGGCCTGCGCGGGGCGAGCGCGCTGATCGGCGCGGCCAACGTGGTGGTGGTGTACGCGATGGCGCGGATGCTGTTCGACCGGCGGACGGCTGTGCTGAGCGCCATCCTCCTGGCTGTCTTCCCTCCGCATCTGCATTTCAGCCGGATCATGGCGTCGCTGACGATCGGCGATGCGCTGATCGGCACGATCTGCCTGACGCTGGTGATTCGCGCTACCAGGACGCGCGCCCCACTGGACTGGGGACTGGCCGGCGCGGCATTCGGCCTGACGCACTACTTCTCCGACGGCGGCAAGCTGATTTTCACGCCGCTGGTGCTGGTCTATCTGGCCTGGCTGGTCATGGTCAACCGGGAAGCGCGGGCATCGATACGCGGCGGGATCGTGCGCATGCTGGTGGTGGGGGTGTTGGTCGCCACGCCCGTCTACACCACGCTGGCGGCGCATCAGCGCCCGATCTTCGGCCGGTGGGAGGATGCCAGCGGCAGCGGCCTGAGCTACTGGCTGTCTCTGCCGCAGGATGGGCTGAGCGAAGGAGAAATTCAGGAGGCCAGCGACCGCGTGCTGCTGCCTTTCCGCTTCCTGGTCAGCGAACCGGAGCAGGAGGCCATCTACTACGCGGGCACCGAGCCGCTGGTCATGCGCGTCCTTGCCCCGCTGCTGGCGATCGGCAGTCTGGCGGCGCTGACGCGCTGGCGCAGCGCGGCGATTCTGCCGCTGGCCTGGGCGCTGGCGGTGCTGCTGGGCAACGGGCTGTTCATCCGCAACCCGGCCTCGTCGCCGCGCTACGTGGTCGCTTTTCCGGCCATCGCCATGCTGCTTGCGCTGGGCATCGCCGCGCTCTACGGGCTGCTCAGCCGGCTGCGCCTGAGCGCCGGTTGGACGCGGGCGATCACCATGCTGATCACGGCGGCGGCCGTCGTCTTGCAGGTGACGTACTATTTCGGCCCCCACCTGGAGAATCTGCGTTTCTATCACCGGCGCGGGCTGACCTATGGCGACGTGTGGGATGCGACGCTGAGGGTGTTCGAGCAGCTTCCGTACAATACGCAGGGCGTGTACGTCGGGCGGCCGGCGCCGCCAGGGATAGAATCGAGCGAGCTGCTCGGTTTCATGCAGGATGGCAACAAATACCCGTTCATCAGCTATGACCCGGCCGCGTTCATGACGCCGCTGCTGCGATCGTTCCCGCGCGATCGGGGCTATGCCATCCTGATCGAGACACGGCAGCAGGAGCAGATTGAGCTGCTGTATCGCATTTTCCCGGAGGCGGAAGCGCCGAGCTACACAACCTGGGACGTCGAACCGCGCGAGGAGTATCTGCTTATCTACGTGCCGCCCGCATAGTCGCCGCTGGTGCGGAGAGCGGGAACCCCTCACCCCCTGACCCACGCAAGCGCCTTGCAAGCAAGCGGGGAGAGGGGGCGAGGGTAGCCGCCAAAATCTTGTGGTCTGGGACGTTGGGCGTCCCGTTGGGCGTCCATACGCATCCCGTTTGTAGGTGCCAGGGGCGGCTTCTCAGCTTTTCGACACCGAATCTCGGAGCGCGTGGCGGACGAGCAGGTATTTTGCATGCGTCCAGAGCAACGGCCGGGCGATCTCGCCGCGCCGCTGCACCCAGCCCTCATAGGTGCTGGAGTCGAGCATCGCATCCTTCACCTGTTCGGGCAGGTTGCCGTCGGAGTCGGCGTGCGCCTCTGCCCAGGCGATCAACTGCTGCGCCCGCGCCACATTCCCGACTTGCAGGTCATACCACGCCAGCCAAAGACCAAGCAGCACCCACGCCCCGCCGCCGTAATAGGTGTCTTCGCGGTGACGATGGACGCCGTGCCCTTCCGCCAGCAGGTCGCGCTCGATGCGCGCCACGGTCCGCACCATGAGCGGATCGTCTGGTTTGAGCAGGCCGAAGTCGGGCAGCGCCGCCAGCAGCAGATTGGCATCCACGGCATCGACGCCCACCGATTTGGCCAGTTCCCCACCGGGAGTCAGTCCCTTCGCCAGAATGAAGGCCTTGATCTCGGCTTTTGTCGCGCTGAAGTTCAGACGCGGGATGAGGGTTTCCGCGGCATTCAACCCGGCGTAGATGGCGGCCAACGTGCTGATATGGACGTCGTCGCCACGTTCTTCCCAGCAGTCGTAGCACGGCGACTGCCAGATCGCCGCCAGATAGCGCGCGGTCAGCTCGACGGCATTTTCCCAGTAGACCGGCAGGGGACGGATGCGGCATACGTCGACGTATTTCGTCAGCGACCATAACCAGATGGCAGGGCCGTCCAACTGGAATTCGGGCCAATCGTCGGGCCCCGGTTCGCCCACATCCTGATAGCGTGCGTTCAGCGTGTCCATGAGGACGAGCGGTTCGCCACAGCTCGCGCGGTGGATGGCGCGTTCCAGCGCCTCGGCTCGCTGGTTGACCATGCGTGCGCACCATTGATGAAACTTTCCGGCGCTGTCCCACTGTGCCGCGAAGCCGATCGGATGGGCGATGGGGTGGGTCGCCCCGTCCACCGTGAGCGCATAGGCGATGAACGCGCCGTCACGAAACCACGAGAACTGGTAATCCGGCATGTGAGGGCAGGCGAGATAGCCGCCGCCGGGCCTCTGATTATCGAGGATCACCTGCTGACTGTGTTTCTCCAGAAGCGTGAGGCGCGCAGCGCTAGCCGACATGTTCAAACTCCACGACGATCATGTTCCAGTATTCCAGGCGAGGAAGGGTGAAACTCAGCGTGTCCGCTTCGACGGTAAACGGAACGGCGATCGCGTTCATCGTGTCGGCGGTGTCCGGGGAGGCATACCACACTGCGGCGACGGGGCGCTCAACGCGGAGGGTCACCGGCTGATCGGTCAGCGGCGTGGGCGCGACGGTCGTGTGACCGTTCCAGTCGGCGGCATCAATGCCGAGAAAGTTGATCAGGCTGAAGGTCTCGAAATTCGCGCCGGAACGGACGATGGGCACGACCCGATCGCGCGAGCGAATGCCGCGCATGCGCACGTCGCCCAGACGGATCGCGTCATGGCGATCGGGCGCCGCCGCCGTCGTACCCACGGACAGGACGTTCTCGTAGCGCACGACAAAATCATAATAGCGGGTGAAGGCGGGCTGATCCGCCTGGGCGATCTCGCCAAAACGCGGGAAGTACGGGTCTGCGAGCATGGTGCCCGGTTCGCCGGTCTCCAGGTGATAGGCGCCGCTGGCGAGGATGACCGAGTTGGCGAGCCGCCAGTTGATCACGCGTTCCGGCGCGATGTAGGCCGCGAGAATGACCGGCTTTTCGCCGCCCCAGCGCTGGGCGTTGGTGATGATGCGATTGAGATCGAGGTAATCATCGTACGGGGGCCACACCTCGATATACGAGGCGTCCTGCCGGGCGGGCGCGACGGTTTCGATAGGCCAGTTGCCCACGCTGTTGAACAGCGTCACCCCGGCGTCGCCGCGTCGAGACTGCACGAGTTCGGCCGTCTGGTTGATGAAGGCGGGCATGACCACCGCCATGTCGACCGGGCTGCCGGCGTTGTCAAAGCCCGTCTTGGGAGAGCCGTACTGGTCGATGTGGATGCCGTCGAAGGCCGTGTTGTCCAGCACATCGGCAAATTCGCCGAGCAGATGCGTGTTCCAGGGCGAACCGGGAGTCGCGTCCATGATGCCGATCAGGTTGTCGCCAAACGTGTACGCTTCGCCGCGCGCATCGAACATCGCCCAGTCCTGATGCTGGCGGTAGAAGGCGAACGAGGCGCCGTAGATGGCCGTGTAGGGCATGGCAGCGATGTTGCCCGTATGCAGCAAATCGATCAGGCTGCGAATGGTTTCCATCGACTGAGGGCGTCCCAGGCCGTCATCAAAGCGATCCGTCGCCGGCAGCAGATCTTCCCAGCGGTACTGCCAGTCGTAGAACTGCACCCCGTTGATGTGATGCTGAAGCATCCAGTCGAGAACCGGTGCAATGGTCTGGCGGGCCGGACTGAAATCGGACAGGAAGCCATAACGCGGCGCTTCGATCCAGTGATTGAGGACGTCAAACGCGGTGGTCTGCGTGGTCAGCACCGAGCCGTTTTCGTCCAGCACGTCCACGCTCACGCCATAGCCGCGCGGCGCATCGGTGGGCGGCGTCCAGGTCAGCACGGCGCGACCGTCGAGCAGCGGCGCGGTGAGGGTCGTGACGGGGGTGTTCAGGTAGAGCACCTGCGCCTGGACCTGACTTCCCGCGCTGGCGGTCACCGTCAGTTGGACAGGATCGCCGGGATGATAGAAACCTTTGTCTGGCAGAGCATGCACAATCGTGTCGACGGCGAACACAGCGCCCCCTTGTAGAAGAATCAGAAACAAGATCGAGAGCGGGAGGCGGACAAAACGCATTAGCCTCGTACTCCGCCACTGGTAATGCCTTGAATGAAGTACCGCTGGAAGAAGATGAACAACAGCACCGTCGGGATGACCGCCGTCAGCGATCCTGCGAACACCAGCCCCCAGTTCGAGGCATGCTGCCCCCGGAAGTTGGCGATCGCCACCGGCAGGGTGCGCAGGTCTGCGTCGGTCAGGAAGTTGAGCGCCAGCAGGTATTCATCCCAGGCGCCAAGGAAGCTGAACACGGCGACCGTGCTGATGGCCGGCGCGGCCAGGGGCAGCATCACCCGCCAGAAGACGGTGAACGGGCTGGCGCCGTCGATAATCGCCGATTCTTCCAGTTCGCGCGGCAGGTTCTCGAAGAAGCCGCGCAGCAGGAACGTATTGAAGGCCAGCGGACCGGCGCTGTAGACCAGCACGAGTCCCGGCAGGCTGTTGATCAGGCCGAGGTTTTTAGCCAGGATGAACTGCGGAATGAGGAGCACGACGCCGGGGATCATGATCATGAGCAGCAGCAGGCCGAAGAGGACCTTCTTGCCGCGAAAATCGAAGCGCGCGAAGCTGTAGGCCATCATGGATGCCAGCGCCGTCACCATCACGGCGGTCGATGTGGCGACTCCGGCGCTGTTGAGGATGGCGCGGCCGAAATTTCGGCTGGAGAACGCCTGCTCGAAGTTTTCAAGGTTGATGGTCTCGGGAATCAGGCGCGGCGGATACGTCTGCACAAAGGCGACACCGCCAAGCGCCGTCGATGCCATGTAGAGCAGCGGCGCCACGGCGAACAGGACGCCGAGACACAGCACCAGAAAGATCAGGATGTTCAGCACCCGCTGATTACTATTCGACGTCGCGATCATCATCAATACTCCACGTCTTTGTCGCCGCGTCCGAACAGAGTCGATTGCAGCGCGCTGACCAGCACAATCACGATGGCCAGCACGTAGCTGAGCGCCGCGCCATAGCCAAAGTGGAGCTGACCGAAAGCTTCATCAAACATGTAGGTGAGTGCGACTTCAGTCCGATGCAGCGGCCCTCCACCCGTGATCAGCAGGACGGAAATAAATACCTGGAAGCCGCCGATCATGAGCGCGATGAGGACGAAAAAGATCGTGCGCCGGATGAGGGGGAGCGTCATGTAGCGGATGCGCTGCCATTCGCCCGCGCCATCAATGGCCGCCGCTTCATAGAGCTCCGGCGGGATGCCTTGCAGCGCGGCGAGAAAGATCACCATCGCCCAGCCCATCCCTTTCCAAATGCCGAGGCTGTAGATGGCGATCCAGGCGGTGTCGGCCGTGGCCAGCCATGAGACGGGTTTGCCGATCAGACCGAGCTGGGTGAGCACGAAGTTGATCAGGCCTGCGTCGCCGGGGCTGAACAGGTAGACGAACAGAAAGCTGACCACCACCCAGGAGGTGACCACCGGGAGGTAGTACACCGTGCGAAAGAAGCGTTTGCCGACGACCACGCGGTTCACGAGAAAGGCCAGAGTCAGCCCGATGAGCATCTGTCCGGCGACGGTCACCAGCGCATACGTGGCAGTATTGCGCATGGCCAGCCAGAAGGTGCGGTCGGCGAAGACGGCCTGATAATTGGCCAGACCGACGTAAGTGCTGGTCTGACCGGGGATGATCTTCCAGTCATAGAAGCTGATGTAGAGCTGGTAGGCCAGTGGATACACGGCCCAGATCAGGTAAAGCGCCAGTCCCGGAATGAGAAATAGATAGGGCACGTAGGGGCGGTAGTACGGTTTGCTCCGCTGGACCGTCTGCGGCGGTGTGGCCGCACGAGTCAAAGCACGCGAGCGCGTAAGCCTGATGCTCATCGCCTGAATCCCCTGCCATTGAATGGGAGTGGGTGATTTGCACGGGCGAACCCGCGCAAATCACCCGATGGTGAGAGATTAGCTGCCTGCGAGCAGGGCGTCGATCTCTTCCGCTGCCAGATCCATCGCTTCCTGTGCGGTCATTTCGCCGCGCAGCACCAACTGCGCCGCATCGCCCAGGACCGTTTCCATTTCATTGTACGCGGGGTGCGGGGTACGGGCCTTGGCCGTCTGCAGTTGTTCGAGGAAGACACCGTAGTACGGGTGATCGGTGAAGTATTCGTTGTCGAGCAGGCTGCTCAACACGGTGAGCTGCCCGACCTTCGACATTTCGAGCTGATAGGCTTCGCTCTGGGTGAAGCGCAGGAATTCAAGCGCTTCTTCAGGGTGCTCCGTCCCGGCGAACACGACGAGGTTCTCGCCACCGACGACGGAGATGTGCCCACCTTCGCCCGCCGGCATCAGCGCCGCGCCCACTTCAAAGTCGGGATACTGGGCTTCCTGGGTCGGGTAGAACCAGGGGCCTTCCAGCATCGACTGAATTGTGCCGCCGAAGTAACCGCCCCACGTATCCAGGCCGCTGCCGATGAAACCGTCGGAGAAGCAGCCGCTCTGCACCATGTCGGCCACGAACTGGACCGCTGCCACCGACTTTTCGCCGTTCACGTAACCGGTCGCCGCGGTAATTTCAGGGTCGGTCACGTCGCCGCCGAAGCTCCAAATCCAGGGGAGCAGCGCCCAACCATACGTGCCGCCATCGCTGAACAGGAAGCTGCCTTCGGGCAGGCTCTCGCACATCGCGGCCAGTTCGTCGATGGTTTCCGGCGCTTCCGGCATCACAGCCGGGTTATAGACGAAAACGCGGGTATTGGTGTCGAGGGGCAGGCCGTAATAGGCGCCGTCGTAAGCGTTGGTGGACAGCGGGCCGGGGAACACGGCGTCGGCGTACTGCTGGAAGTCGGCCATCTGTTCGCTCAGGTTCATCAGAATGCCCTGAGCAGCGAATTCCGGCGACCAGATGATGTCCAGGCGGACGAGATCCGGCCCTTCGCCGGCGGCTGCCGAAGTCAGCAGCGCCTGACGGAAGCCATCATAGGGGTAGGGGACCGATTCGACGTTGATGCCCGGGTGTTCCGCTTCGAACATCGGGATCAGTGTTTCCACGAGCGTCTGATTTTCTGTCGAGACTTCGTTATAGGTGTGCCAGAAGGTAATGGTAACCGGTTCATCCTGAGCCAGCGTGGCGGGAACGACAGCGAGGAGAACGAGCATAATGGCGAGCAGGAACCTAGACTTCATCTTCAACTCCTCATGCAAAATCACTCATTGCGAAACGAAGAAACTTGATGGGTTTGTCTCAAAGGCACCTCGCTTTTGAACCGTTTCAATTCATTGCGAAAAGAAAAGCTAGGGAGGAGATCCCGTCGATTGACGCACGACGAGTTCCGGTTTGAAGAGCGTGCCGCCCAGTCCATCGATGCTTTCCCGATTGATGTACCTGACGAGCAGATTGAACAAGGCCTGTCCGATGTCATGGATGGGCTGAGCAATCGTCGTCAGCGGCGGATGCGAGAAGCGCGCCATGGGAATGTCGTCAAAGCCGACGACGGCGATGTCTTTGCCGACCACGAGTCCTCTTGCCTGGACGGCACGCATGGCGCCGAAAGCCATGCGGTCATTGTTGCAGACGATAGCTGTGGGGGGCTGCGAATGATCGAGCATCATGTGCGCGGCGATCTGGCCGGATTGTTCGCTGAAATCGCCTTCGCAGATCAGCGCCTGATCGATGGGAAGATCGGCCGCGCTCATCGCCTTGACGAAGCCCTGCCAGCGCTGCTGGGCAAGAAACTGCTCATGCGGCGGGGAAATATAGCCAATGCGGCGGTGTCCCAGTTCAATGACGTGGCGCGTTGCCAGCTCGATGCCTTCGGCGCTGTCCAGGTCGACCCAGTTGTCGCTCTCCTGCGGGTCAAGACGTCCGAACGTGACGAACGGGAAGGCCTGTCTGTGCAGAAACTCGAGTCGTGGATCGTTTTCGCGCAGCGCGAACAGGATTAATCCATCCACCTGGCGGCTGTTGACCACATTCTTGTACAACTCCATTTCGCGCCGTCCCACCGGAACCGACCAGGAGGTCAGACCGACTCGGGTTTCACTGGCCGCGCTCGTGATGCCTTCAATCAAATCCAGCACCATCGGATCTGGTTCGATGCGATTCTTCACCGGGCGCAGCTCGGTGCGGATCATGCCGATCATGTTGGTGCGCTGTGTGCTGAGCGTTCGCGCGGCGGCGGTGGGGTGGAATTGCAGCGCCTCGATAGCTTCAAGTACGCGCTGACGCGTTTCGTCTTTGACAAGCGGGCTGTCATTGAGGACGTTGGACACCGTCCCGACAGAGACTTTTGCTTTGCGTGCTACATCGCGTATTGTCGGCATCTCGGGACCATACTTGAACCGGTTCAAATCAATTGAAGCACGAAAAAATAGTGTTGTCAACCAGGTCGTGGCTGCTCAAGCCACCCGTCTCTTAATCGATCCGATGGAAACCTACGCCTGCCAGGCGAGGGGGAACCTGTCGCGTAGAACCTGGGTAGAACCCGAGAATGCGGTCACCCTCTCAGTTGCAATTCGGGGTGTGGGGGAATGGCGCTCTGAAACTCTGGCTAACTACATATTCGCGTCAGGCGATCATACGTTATACTTGTACCATAGTTCGATTCTCGTGATCTTTGTTCACTCTACACGCTAGGCAGCACCCTATCATGCAGCATTTTATCGATCTCGACGACTGGTCAAGCGAGGCCCTGCGCGATCTGCTCACTCTGGCGATTCAGCTCAAGGCGGAACAGAAAAACGGAGGCAATGCCCCGCTCCTCAAGGGCAAAGCCCTCGCCATGATCTTTGAAAAACCGTCTCTGCGCACGCGCGTCTCGTTTGAAGTGGGTATGACCCAGTTGGGCGGCACTGCACTGCGCATCGGCCCCGACGAAATCGGCATGGGCACGCGCGAGAGTATTCCCGACATCGCCCGCGCCGTGTCGCGCTACGTCAACATCATCATGGCCCGCGTCTTCGGGCACGAGAAGGTGGTCGAACTGGCGCAGTGGGCGACTGTGCCGGTCATCAATGGCCTGAGCGCGGACCATCACCCCTGCCAGGCGCTGGCCGACGCAATGACGATCATGGAGCACTGCGGCGATGTCGCCGGCACGCGTGTGGTGTATGTCGGAGACGCCAACAACGTGGCACGCTCGCTCGGTCAGGCGGTGATCAAGCTGGGGGCGCACTTCGTGGTGGCTTCGCCTCCCGGCTACGGCTTCGACGAAGAGGTGCTGAGCGGTCTGGATAGCGATGCAAAGGCGTCAAGCGGCTCGCTGGAAGTGTATTATGATCCGGTGCAGGCCGTGCGTGACGCGGACATCATCTACACCGATACCTGGATCAGTATGGGCCAGGAAGCGGAAGCGGCGAAGAAGCTGCCGGCGTTCGAGGGCTATCAGGTGAACGCCGATCTGCTGGCGAAGACCGGGAAATCGCCCAAGGTGATGCACTGTCTGCCGGCCCACCGTGGCCAGGAGATAACCGACGACGTCGCCGACTCGCCGGCTTCCGTGATCTTCGACCAGGCGGAAAACCGCCTGCACGCTCAGAAAGCGGTGCTGGTCCGCCTGCTGAGCTAACGCTCAAGGCCGGGACGCGGAGTACCATACGGCGAAAACTTTGCTGAGGACGGGAATATGCCGGGCAATCGAGAAGCATACGAACAATCGATGAACGCAGGGCATAATGCCGCCTGGGATCAGGAGTGGCATCTGGCGGTCGCTGCATATGGCCGGGCGATCCGTGAGTTCCCGGACGACCCCGAGGCACACATTCACCTGGGTCTGGGGCTGTACGAGATCGGGCGGCTGGAAGACGCGCTCAAGGTCTACTCCCGCGCGTACCAGCTCTCGCAGAAGAAGGATCCGATCCCGCTGGGGAAGAGCGCCGACGTGCTGGAAAAGATGGGCCGTCTGCGCGAAGCGGCTCAGCAGTACGCCAATGTCGCCGAGCTGTACCTGCTCCAGCGCGATCTCGACAAAGCCATCCACAACTGGGAGCGTGCCACCCACCTGACGCCCGGCCTGATCCCGATCCATATCAAGCTGGCGCAGGCCTATGAGCGTATTGGCGATAAGAAGAAGGCCATCTTCGAATATTTGACGCTGGCCTACAACTTCAAGCGGCTCAACGACATCGACAAGGCGACCAAGGTCGCCCAGCGCGCGCTCCGGCTGGACAAGGAGAACGCGCAGATCATGAACACGCTGCGCCTGCTGGAGACCGGCGGCGATATTCTCCCACCGGTGGGCGATGGCGGCAAACGTGTCGAGCTCGATGACGACGAGAGCCTGCGCCGCATCGAGGATATCGAAGACGATCCGCTCGGGCCGCTGGGTGAGGCAGTCAATTATGCCCTGGGTTCGCTGGCCATCTTCATCATGGAGAGCAGCGACGGCATGAAGATCGCCGCCGACGCGCTGCAAGCGATGGAAGCGCAGCGCCAGCACATGAACGATACGGCCATCTCCGCCTATCAACGCGCCGATACCCGCCTGCGTCACCCGGCCATCAAAATGAACCTGGGGGCGTTGCTGCTGGCCCAGGGACGGCCCGGCGATGCCATCAAGGCGTTGAGCGACGCCGTGGTGCACCCGCAGACCTCGTCGGGCGCCTACCACGCATTGGGCAAGGCTTATCTGGCGCTGAAGAAGCCCAAGAATGGCGTGCGTTCCCTCATCCAGTGCATTCAGGCGGTGGACCCGACGCCGACGCCGACGATGGAAACGCCCGAGATGACGATCTTCGAGCGGCTGATCGACGTGGTGGACGACACCAATGACGAAAACCTGGGGATCGTTGGGACGCGGCTGGCGGCGACAATCGAAGGCAGTAAGTGGCGGGAAAAGCTGACCGATCTGCACCGACAGCTTGAGGAGACCCTCCGCGAGCAGGGCATGAAGGGCGTGATCGATTTCCTGATCGCCACGGACAGCGATCAACTGGCGCGATCGATCGCCGCCATCGACAAGTACCTGCGCAGCAGCATGCTGACGCTGGCCATCGACGAGGCGCACCGCGCGGTCGAGATCTCGCCGCTCTATCTGCCGGTGCACGTCCGCATGGCCGAAATCATGATGCGAGAAGGACGCCTGCGCAACGCCATCGCCAAGTACAACGCGGTGGCCCGCTCCTACATGGCGCGCGGCGAAAACGAACGCGCCACCGAAATCCTGCAAAACGTGCTGGAGATTGCCCCGCTGGACGTGGCGGTGCGCGAGAGCCTGATCGAGCTGCTGGAAGAGGAAGAACGCTGGGACGAGGCGCTGGATCACTACATCGATCTGGCCGACGTGCATCATCAACTGGGCAACTACGACCTTTCGCGCGACACCTACGCGCTGGCTGAGCGCATCGCCTCGCGCGTCAATTCCAGCGTGGAGAAGATGGTGCGCATCAAGCACCGCATCGCCGATATCGACCAGATGCGCCTGGATATGCGCAAGGCGGTCAAGGCCTACGAAGAGATCATCCAGCTCGCGCCGGATGACGAGCGGGCGCACCGCGCGCTGGTCGACCTCACCTACCGGCAGGGCAACCAGGTCGAGGCGCTGCGGCGGCTGGACAAGCTGCTGGGCATCTACGCGCGCAGCCGGCAGGTGGCCAAGATCACCCAGCTTCTCGAAGAACTGGTGACCCTCTACCCGACCGATCCAGGGCTGCGGTCGCGACTGTCGGCCATCTACCGCCAGTTGGGGCGCAAGATGGACGCCATCGTGCATCTGGACGTGCTGGGCGAACTCCAGCTTCAGGCGGGGGCGCACAAACAGGCGGCGGACACTATCCGCCAGATCATCGCGCTGTCGCCGGAGAACATCGAAGATTACCGACAGCTTCTCACACAATTAGGCGGGTAGGGTACAAGGCTTCGTGGACCTCGTCTGGGCGCTCAGCAATCTCACCCCCAGCGCGATCATCGACATTCTGCTGGTCGCGGCGGTGTTCTTTGGGCTGAGTTTCCTCATCCGGGCGACGCAATCGGCGGCGCTGCTGCGCGGACTGCTGCTGGCCATTGTGCTGGCGATCGCCGCCGCCAACCTGCTTGACCTGCCGGCGCTGCGTTGGTTGGTGCAGAACAGCCTGGGCGCGCTGCTGGTCGCCGTGCCGGTGATCTTTCAGCCGGAACTTCGCCGAGCCTTCGAACGGTTGGGGCGTGCGGACACCCTGCTGCGCGACCGTCAGCAGTTCGACACGGTGTGGTCGAAGGTGATCGACGATGTCTGCCAGGCGGCGGACAGGCTCTCCGAACGGCGCCATGGCGCGCTGATTGTGATGGAGAGGTCGATCAGCCTGGACGAATACATCCGCACTGGCGTTCCCCTCGACGCGGAAGTCAGTCCACAGCTCCTGCTGACCGTCTTCTGGCCCAAAACCGAACTGCACGACGGCGCGGCGATCATCGGCGACGATGGCCGACTGGCGGCCGCCGCGGCAGTGTTGCCTCTGTCGTCCGCGCGCCAACTGGGCACCCCGAAGCTGGGCACCCGCCACCGCGCGGCCATCGGCATCAGCGAGGTGAGTGATGCGGTGGTGGTCGTCGTCTCCGAAGAGACCGGCCGCATTTCGATCGCCAACGCCGGTCGCCTGATCACCAAGCTCGACTCCAAGCGCCTGCGCACCATTCTGCTGTCGTTTTACGGCCGGGAGCGTGACAAGGGCAATTCGCTGTTCCAGCGACTGCGGCGGAATAGCGGCGACCCGCGACGCACGCAGGTGCTGCGCCGGCACCCTTTGCCGCCGCCCACCGAAGGGGTTGAGCTTCCCTGATGCGCCGCAAAGAAGGCAGGCAGCGGACGCTGTTGAATAACGCGCTTTGGTTTGCCGGGTCGCTGGGGCTGGCCTTTCTGGTCTGGCTGGTGGCGGTGGTGCAGGCTGACCCGGTGGAGCAGCGGACGCTCACCGAACGCGTGCCGATCCTGGTGAACTCCAATCCCGCCCTGGTCATTACCAATCAGAGCGACCTGCTGTTCACGGCTGCTGTGACCGTGCGCGGGCCGCAGTCAGTGATCTCGGCGATGATGGCCGACGACGTCAGCACGTCAATTGATCTCACCAATTATGCGCCGGGGAGCTACAGCATCCCGGTCGAGGCGGTCATTGCCCCGGAGAAGCGGGCGTCGGTGGCGCGCATCACGCCGCGCACGCTGAACGTTCGGCTGGAAGCCCGCCTGACCGAGTTGAAGCCGGTGCGCGTCGACATCACCAGCCTGCCCGCCGCCGTGTACGCCGTCGGGACGCCGGAGATCGACCTGCTGCAAGTCGAGGTGACCGGGCCGGAAAGCCGCGTTAGCCGTGTGGCCGAGGTCGTGGCGCGGGTAGCGCTGGACTCAGAACGGACCACCTTCGAGGATGAGGTCAACCTGACCGCCCTGGATGCCGACGAAAACGCAGTGGGCGGCGTGACGCTCAATCAGCCTTCGGCGCGGGTGCGCATCGAGATTCAGCAGCGCAACGACGTGGCCGAAGTGCGCGTGCAGCCTAACATTGTGGGCGAACTGCCGGCGGGCTACATCCTGACGCCAGATTTCGACTATACCCCGCAGACGGTGATCGTCCGTGGCCCACAGGCAGTGCTGGAAGCGCTGCCCGGCACCTTCTTCACCGAGCCAATCGACCTTTCCGACCGCACCTCCAGCTTTGAGGTCGAGGTGCCGGTCGCCCTGCCGGATTCTCGTCTGCTGGTTCTGACCGGGGGCAGCGTCAGCGTGCGCGTGGGCATCGCCGCGCAGCAGGTGACACGTCAGTTCGACCATGTGCCGATCAGCCTGATCGGCGAAGATCCGTCGCTGGAATACGATCTGGCTCCGCTGGAAGTCACCGTGCTCGTCACCGGGCCGGCGCCGCTGCTGGACGGGCTGGACCCACAGACCCTGAGCGCCCTGGTCGATGTGAGCGACCTGCGGGCGGGGGCCAGCGCGCAGATCGCACCGCTGCCGTCGATCGGGCAGGACAACGGCGATATTCGCGCCTCCGTGCTGCCGGCGCTGATCGACCTGCGGGTGAGCGCCGCCGAGGCCACGCCGGAAGCCACCGAGGCGGCCGAGTCGTAGTCCGTTTCCCCAGTGTCGGACAAAGCTACATGGATCCGGCCCTACAATCACGCAGGATAGCGTTGGGGCGCACCCGCGAGTGCGGGCCGCGAGAAACGCGCGAGCGAAATTTCTCCAAGATAGGCCGTCTCCCCTATAATGACAAAATCTGATGGTGGGAGTGAAACTGATGAACCCGACTTCCGGCAATATCTTCAGCAGCGCATCCTCCTATGACGCCTATATGGGGAGGTGGAGTCGCCTGGTGGCGCCGCAGTTTGTGAATTGGTTGGGGATCGCGCCGGGGAGCACCTGGCTCGACGTGGGCGCCGGGACGGGCGTGCTGACCCAGGCGATTCTGGACGAAGCCTTCCCCGCACAGGTGGTCGGCATCGATACGTCCGCGGACTATATCGACGCCGCCCGGCAGCAAGTAGTCCACGATCGCGCCGAGTTCCGAGTGGGAGACGCGGGGGAGATCTCCGAATCGTCCTTCTTTGACGCGGCGGTCGCCGGGCTGGTCCTCAACTTCGTGCCGTCGCCGGAGCAGGCCGTCACGAGCATGGTGAAGGCGGTCGGGGCGGGAGGTGTAGTGGCCGCCTACGTCTGGGATTACACGGGGCAGATGCAGATGGTGCGCAACTTCTGGGATGCCGCCGCGGCCGTCGATCCGTCGTCGGCGGAAATGGAAGCCCGGCAGCGCTATGCTATCTGCAACCCGGATGCCCTGCGTTCGCTGTTTCACGGGGCAGACCTCCAGGCGGTCGTGACGAGCGCCATCGACGTGCCCACCCGGTTCAAGGACTTCGACGATTACTGGCTGCCCATTCAGGGCGCGCAGGGGTCGATCGCCAAATACTTCCACGGTATCGGTGACGAGACGCGGAACGCGATCCGCGATCAGCTTCAGCGACAGCTCCCCACCGAGGCGGATGGGAGCATTCCGTTGATGGCGCGGGCCTGGGCTGTGAAAGGCATCAAGGCCGACCCCGGATAGGTCCGGCCCTACAGCCAGCAGGTAGAGGCGATGCCATACCGCACGTTCCGAGGCCATCAGAGCGGGGCGCAGTCTGACCTGCGGTTCGCGGCTCCTGATGCTTCAACGATAGAGCGAGGCTGTGTAGAAGTTGTTCAGAAAGCGTAGCTTATTGTGGAGACGCCTACGCCACCAGGCTGAGAAGCAGCCCGACGGCCGAGCCGAAGAGGATCAACCAGGTGGCGTTGACCCGCCAGCGCACCAGCGCGACGATGGTCACGACCGCCAGCGCCACCGCCAGCACTGAGGTGACATCGAGCGGACCGCCACCGAGCGGGCGCACCGCTTCGACGGCCAGAGCGGCCACCGTCACCAGGATGGCGGCGATCACGCCGACATTGATGCCGTTGAGGAAGGCGCTGAGGAACGGGCTGCGGCGCATTTTCGGGATGAGCGGGGCGGTCAGGATGACGAAGACGAACGAGGGCAGGAAGATGCCGAGGGTCGCGGCGACCGCGCCGGGGAGCCCATCGACCAGATAGCCGACGACCGCCGCCGTGGTCGAAACCGGGCCGGGGGTGAACTGGCCGATGGCGATGGCGTCGAGGAGCTGTGTGCCGGTCAGCCAGCGGAAGCCGTCGACCAGATCGCCCTGGATGTAGGCGAACAGCACGTAGCCCGAGCCGAAGAGCACGCTGCCGATGCGCAGGAAGTACCAGAAGAGATCGAGGGCGCCGGCTTTGACGGTCTCCGTGACCGCCTCCACCGTCTGGGCGATCAGCGGCAGGGGGATCAGCGCCAGGAGCGGAATGCCGTTCCCTTTCAGCGCGATGACGATCAGCGCGTAGACGACGCCCGCGCCGAGCATGACGATCACCTCAGGGATGTCGAGGATGACGATGGCGGCCAGCGCGGCGGCGAAAATCAGCCAGTGCAGGCGCGACTTGAGGGCCGATGGCGCGAGGCGGTAGCCGGCCACCAGGATGATCGCCACCACCACCGGTTTGATACCCCACAGCGCCGCCTCGACGGCGGGCAGCGTGCCGGTGGTGACGTATACGACGGCCAGCGCCAGGGTCAGCAGGAAGGATGGGAAAATGAAACAGAAGCCGCTGACGATGGCGCCGGGGATGCCGCGCAGCACATAGCCGACGTGGATCATCACCTCGGTCGAGTTGGGGCCGGGGATCAGATTGACGGCGGCGATGAGATCGAGGTAGTGCTCGCGGCTCAGCCACCCGCGCCGGGTCACGATCTCGTCCTCGCCCATGGCGACGTGCGCGACCGGCCCCCCGAAGGCCACCAGACTCATGCGGAGGAACAGCCGGGCAAGGGCGGCATAGGAGACTCGCTCAGTGGTCATGATTGGATTGAAAGCGGCAGCTTGACGTGGAACTCGCTGCCCTGACCCTGAGCGCTCGTCACCTCGATGGCGCCCTGGTGGGCACGGGCAATCTTACGGGCGATGGTCAGCCCCAGGCCGATGCCGCCATCCCCGCCGCGCGCCGGGTCGCCCCGGTAGAACTCGTCGAAGATGAAGGGCAGCACGTCTTTGGCAATGCCGGGACCGTTGTCCTTCACGACGATCGTCACCGCTTCCGGGCTGAGCCGGGTGGTGATGCTGATCAGTCCGCCTTCCGGGGTATACGTAAGCCCATTCATGATGAGGTGGCGCATCATCCGCTTGATCTCGGTCGCGTCGGCCATCATTATGGCACTCCCACTGCACGGACTGAAGATGAGCTTCTGATTTTTGCGCAGCGCTTCATTCAAAGTATCGCCGATCACCTGCTGCAGCAGGTCGTGCAAGTCCACACGGCGGAACAGGAAGTCGCTCGCCTCGGCTTTGTCCAGCCGTGACATGGTGATCAGGTCTTCCAGCAGGCGGTGCACGTGGGCGGCCTGCTGCTCCAGAACTTCAATCTGCGTGCGCTGGCGTTCCGGCTCGGCGCCTAGCCTGCGGATCAGATAAATACTGGTGTTGATGATCGAGAGCGGCGTGCGCAAATCGTGCGAAATGTCGTTGATGAAGTGCTGGAGAATGCGTACCTTTTCTTGTTCGACGGTCAGTTCAATCTGCCGCTGCTGTTCCAACAGGCGAGGCGTCATGTCGCGCAGGGTGACGATGCGCACCCGCTCGCCGTTGTAGTATTGTGATCGGCCGGTGAATTCGACGGTCAGCGATCTGCCGTCCTTGCAATGCATGAGGACTTCGTATGGCCGGTCATCTTCTGCACGATAACGACTGGTCAGTATGTCTCGGTATTCCGGGGTGACGAGCTCACGAATGTCCTTCCCGATCAGTTCCTCGCTGGAATAGCCGAGGAGGCGCTGTACCGCCGGGTTGACCATCAGGATGATGCCTTTGCCGTGGATGATGATCCCTTCCTGGGCTGCTTCCAGAAGGGCATTGATGCGCATTCGCTCCTGCTTCAGGGACACGGCTTGTTCGTCGATGATACCCGTTGAGCGGTCGCGCAGGGTGGCGGCGAAGATCAGCAGCGCGTACAAAACGGACGAGAAGAACAGATAGTCGGGAACGGCGTAGCGGGTTGACTCGACCAGGAAGATGACCGTGGCGCCCGTGATTTCGCTCGCGACCATAAGCGCCATCATGCCGCGCAGGGTGAACAACAGATAGCCGATGATGGCCGCTGTGATCGACCAGACGATCAGGATCTCGTAAGCGCTGGGGCTGCTGAACCACAGCAGCGGCGGCGTCGTGGCGACAAGAACGCCAAAGAGCGCGCTGATGGGCGTATAGAATCCGGCGCGGATCGCCCCGATGGAGAGCAGGAGGAGCGAGGCGACCCCGAAGACTACCGGGACGAAGGGCATGAAGAAGCGATCTGCCACCAGGCCCAGGTAAATGGCCAGCGCGAAGAAGAGCAGCATCGCATTCAGAAGCTGGATGCGCGCCCGTCTGCGATCATCCACGACCGAAACCGGCGCATCGAGGATGCCGAACAGCGCAGCCGCGCTGCGCTTTGCCAGTGGATTGTCCAACCAACGTCTGACCATGTTTTCCTTGTGCCTACCCTTGCGCGGTGGTGTGCGCGTTCGTCACCTTAACCAGGAGACTGTGCTGAGAAAACCCTGACAGATCGCATGTGGAAACCACGTCCCCTTTTCTCTATACTCAAGAGCATCTCATGAAGGTGAGCGTTTAAAAGGAGTGTACCCATGGTCTTTGCCGCAATCAAACAGCAGGCGGCACACTACACGATTGAAAAGATCTCCGAAGCGCTGGGCGCTCAGGCGGACTATCTCCTCAATCACACCTCAACGACGATCAGCAAGGCGGACCTCCATCTTCCTGGCCCGGATTTTGTGGACCGCGTCTGGTTCAACAGCGACCGCAACCCGCGCGTCCTGCGCAGCCTGCAATCCATGTTCGAGCATGGGCGCCTGGGCAGCACCGGCTATCTGAGCATCCTGCCGGTGGACCAGGGCATCGAACATTCGGCAGGCGCTTCCTTCGCTCCGAACCCGGTCTACTTCGACCCGGAAAACATCGTCAAGCTGGCGGTTGAAGGCGGCTGCAACGCCGTCGCCTCGACGTTCGGCGTGCTCGGGTCGGTGGCGCGCAAGTACGCCCATCGCATCCCGTTCATGGTCAAGATCAACCACAATGAACTGCTCACCTATCCCAACCAGTTCGATCAGGTGATGTTCGGCAAGATCAAGCAGGCCTGGGACATGGGCGCGGTCGCCATTGGCGCGACCATCTACTTCGGGTCGCCGGAGAGCACCAAGCAGCTCATCCAGGTCGCGGAAGCGTTCTATCAGGCGCATGAACTCGGCATGGCCACGATTCTGTGGTGCTACATGCGCAACCCCGGCTTCAAGGTCAACGGCAAGAACTACGAAACCGCCGCCGACCTGACCGGCCAGGCCAATCACCTGGGCGTCACCATCGAGGCCGACATCGTCAAGCAGAAGCTGCCGACGATCAACGGCGGTTACAAGGCGCTGAACACCGGATCCTCCGGCTATGGCAAGCTCGACGAGCGCATCTACACCGAGCTGAGCAGCGACCACCCGATCGACCTGACCCGCTACCAGGTGGCCAACGGCTACATGGGGCGCGCCGGCCTGATCAGCAGCGGTGGGGCCAGCGGCGACAACGACTTCGCCGAGGCCGTGCAGACAGCCGTGGTCAACAAGCGCGCCGGCGGCATGGGCCTGATCAGCGGTCGCAAGGCGTTCCAGCGGCCGATGAAGGAAGGCGTCTCGCTGCTCAACGCCATTCAGGATGTCTATTTGTGCGATGAAGTCACCATCGCGTAGCGGAAGCAGTCCACGGTGTGGTCGTTGACCATGCCGGTCGCCTGCATCATCGCGTAACAGATCGTCGGTCCGACGAACGAAAAGCCGCGCGACTTGAGCGCCTTGCTCATCGCGCGGCTTTCTGTTGTCTCGGCCGGAAGTTCTGACATGGATGCCCAGGTATTGTGGCGCGTCTGCCCGCCGACGAACGACCAGAGAAAGTCGGAGAAGCTGCCCAGCTCGTCCTGAAGCGCCAGCACGCAGCGCGCGTTGTTGATGGTCGAGGCGACCTTGGCGCGGTTGCGCACGATTCCCGCGTCGGCCAGCAGGGCGGCGACCTTGGCATCGTCGTAGCGCGCGACTTTTTCCGGGTCGAAGCCGTCATACACCAGGCGGTAGTGATCGCGCTTGCGCAGGATGGTCAGCCAACTCAGACCGGCCTGCGCCCCCTCCAGGCAGAGACGCTCAAACAGGCGGCGATCGTCGTCGCGAATCGGCACCCCCCATTCTTCGTCGTGGTACTGCACGTACAGCGGTTCATTCCCATTCACCCAGGCGCAGCGCGTCATTTGCGACATGTTGTCCTCATTCTTTGTGAGCGATGTTTCCTCTGATCTTGTGTACTCACCGTAAGTTTAGAACAGGATTTCGAACACGCCAACTTCCTGACGAGATCCGTCCGAGGCTTATAGACACAAGTGCAGGATTTCACATTGCCATGTTAAGAGATCGTGCGTATAATCCTTTTTAGAACGTTGAAGAAACTCTGGAGAATGTCTCATGTCCGGTTACGCCGCCAAACGCTTCGTCGCCTCAGCACCGGAAGCCCAGGTCAAAGGACAGATCGTTTTGTCCTTTCTGGAAAACATCGAATCCGCGCTGGTCGCTCCCCGGCTGCCGAAATACAGCCTCGAACAGGTCGATCCCGATGGCTGGTATTCGCAGCAGACCTGGCTCAATGTGCTGAGCGAGCTGGACACGCTCCCTGGCATGCAGATGACACTGGTGGCGATTGGCCGCAAAGCGATGGAGCACTCCGTCTGGCCGCCGAACATCACCACCCTGCCGGAAGCCATGAAGATGATGGGCATGGCGCATCACATGAACTTCCGCAATGTGCCGCAGGAGGAGGGCTTCAAGGTCGTGGAAAAAGGCCCCAATCACCTTTGGCTGTACCAGAACACGCCCGAATCGCCGGACGCCGCCTACGGTTTGCTGTGGGGACTGGCCGCCCGCTTCAAGAGCGCGGATGAGACGTTCGTCGTGCGCATGATGGACAACCCGGCCCCGGAGGAGATCCCCGGCAACCTGTTCGAGGTCAAGTGGGGTCCCAAAAACGCGAAGCTGTAAGATCCGTCACGCGCAAGTACAGGGCAGGCGAACACACGCCTGCCCTTTTTGTTTGTTCGTTGATTAAAGCGCGACCGGCAGCACCAGCGCTGACGGGTGGTCGGCGTCATGGTAGACGGTCTGGGCGATCGGCGTCAGCGTCGTGTCGAGGGTCGGGTTCGCGCCGCCCGTGTGCCGCGTCCAGAGCGGATGCCCGCTGCCGGCAATCACCAGCCGCAGACGGTCACCCTTGCTGAAGCGGTAGGCGGTCGCGCCCAGGTCGATGACGACGCGGATGCTGCCATCCGGATGCTGCTCGCCGCACTGCACCGAGGCTCGGATCAACCCGTCGCACAGGTTCATCGATCTGCCGCGCCGGTTCACGACGCACAGCCGCGCGAAGAAGTCGGCCGATTCGCAGCTCGCGCGGACGTACAGCACCACCTGCACCGGACCGACGACCTCCATGGGGGCGGCCAGGGCCGGAGAGGTGTAAGTCAGCACGTCCGGACGGCGCTCCAGCCGGCGATTGGGGCGCGACCCGGCACGGATCGAGAACTGCGCTCCCCCGACGATCGGCGGCGGAGAGGCCGGGTCGTAGATGAAGGTCTCGGGCGGCGTCGCGCCATGGACATCGTCCAGCCGGCCGCCGCGGTCCAGATACCAGCTTCGCAGCCGATGGGGCGGTGGAAAGTGGTCGTATTCCTTCCAGCGGCGGTTGCCCAGCATGAACAGGCGAACGGGCGGTTTTCCATTGGCAGGAGGGGAAGACCCGAAGCATGGGTTATGGGCGTCCCAAGAGTTACGGGCGCCCCTTGGGTCGTCCCGACGTCTGGGGTGTAGGGACGCGCCACGGCGCGTCCGTCCGCAGAGCGTTCATTCTCCATGCCGCTACCACGCAGGGTTTCGTCGAACCAGCGCACGGCCATGCCCAGCGAGTTGAGCATGAGGAAGGCGTAGCTGAAATGCACCCAGTTGCCGATCACCATGCGCGGCGAGTGGCCGGCGGCCTGGAGCGCGGCGTAGTCGTTGAGCAGGCCGCGCAGAAAGAAGTCGTACCAGCCGCCGACCAGCAGGACCGGCGCGGTCACCGACCCTGGCGCGGCCGTCGGGAAGTAGCGCCGCAGGTCTTCGCCGTTCAGGTGCTCGTTCATCCAGGACCGGAAGTAGCGCACCGTGCCTTTGGGGAGCTCCGCATCGGCTTCGTAGAGCGGCAGGTGCCTGAAGGCGCGGCGGGCGCTGCGTTCGACTCCGGTGGCCAGCGCCGCCGTCGAGAGCAGCGGCCGGCGTTTGTACTGTTCCTGAAGGTTGAGAATAGCGATCCAGCGGGCGCCCAGGTCGAGGTTGAGGAGCCCATCGTGGAAGGCTACTGCGTAGACGTCCGAGGCGGTGATCATCGGCATAAGCGCGCGCACCGCCGGGTGATCGGCCGCCGCCCACTGGACGATGCCCAGGTAGCTGGACCCCCACATGCCGATCGGGCCGCACCAATCGCGATCGCTCAGCCAGGTGAGCGTGTCCCAGCCGTCTTCGCGCTCGAAGCGGAACGGTTCAAACGCGCTGCCGGAGTCGAAGCGCCCTCGGACGTCCTGCACGACCACGGCGTAGCCCTGCTCGGCGAAGCGCCGCGCGCAGAACTCCGTGATCAGGCCGAACGCGCCATTGGGCATGCCACGGCCGTAGGGCGTGCGGATCAGGATGACCGGGAAAGGCGGCGGCGTCTCCGGAACATAGCGATCGGCGATCAGCCGGACGCCGTCGCGCATGGGGATGGCCATGCCGCGCTCGACACGGGCGGTATAGCGCGGGGCGGGCAGCCCGACCAGCCGCGCGAAAATGCGCCGGCGGACCAGCCAGCCGACAATGGCGGCGAGGGCGATCAGGAACAGGATGAGGCGCTGAAGGGTTCTCGTAATCCACCTCCTTGCTGATTCTGATCATAGCGTAACGCGATTCGTCAGAAAGGTGTAGTGACGGTTGGCGGTGGCTCTATTGACGGGCCAGGTTCAATTCATTTGTGACAAATGGTACTATCGCCAGTATTTTCCGAAGTCTACGATATTGTTAGGCAATAAGATGCGTGGCGAATGAACCTCGCGGTTGTTGTTATTGCGGACCTAGTTCTTCATAGTCTTCCTCGATGCCCACGGGCGCTTCGGATAACAACCGGGAGCGCTCGTGTTTTTTCTTCGCTTTCCCAGGAGGACTAATCATGTCCATGTGGTGTTCCTCTTTTGATGCGGCGCAGACCACGCCGTGCCGGACGGAAGCAAACAGGGAGCTTCTTCGACAAATCTCGGAAGTTCAATGGACGGGACGGGAAGACCTCACGAAACTCGACGCCTATTTATCGGACGACCTCCTGATGCATGGTTTCGGCATGTCCAATCTGGACAAAAAAGGCTATCTCGATGCGGTCGCCGATACCCTCACGCTCTACACCGTTCCTCAACACGACTCGATGGCTCTGATCGCGGAAAGTGATCTCGTTGCCGGCGCCTCGCTGTGGAGCGGGATCTTCTCCGGCGGTGCAGAAAAAGGGCTGAAGCCAACTTTCAAACAAGCCGCCGTCAGCGACATCAGTTTTTACCGTGTCCTCGACGGAAAGATCGCCGAAATCTGGCTGGGTATGAACACGCTCAGCCTGTATCAACAGTTTTTCGGCTACCCGTCCGACGGCGAAGCCCTGCCCGACCAACCCTGGACTGTCGTCCGGAGTGAGACGCGCCTGAACCCGGTCGAGCAGCGGGCGCTGCTGTGCAACCACATCATGGCCGTCAACCGGCACGACCTGTCGCTGCTGGAGGACTGCTGGGCGGCTGACGCCACCGCGCACTGGATTCCGCTGAATATGCATTTCGACCTGCTGGGGAATACGAGCAGGCCATCCACCTGATCGGGCGGCGGCACCGCTGGCCCCGGAGCTGATGGTGGTGGAGGGGAACCTGGCGGCGGTGCACTACTCGATGTACCCCGACATCCCCGCTGCGCACGGTCCGGTGACGCCGATCGGCATGGTGGCGCTGTACCGCTTCGACACGTGCCGGATCGCCGAGGAGTGGGGGATCTGGGATCA
>JADJPJ010000017.1 GCA_016713325.1 Candidatus Flexifilum affinis
CGATGCGACCTCAATCGCAAACGCATCATTTGGCGTCATAATGTTTTCTCCCTAATCCGGAAAATAAGGAATTTGCAGTAACTGCACCGAGTTCCGTTGTATATGGTGATAGATTCCGAGAATACTATACTTGCCAGCTACACTAGTCTCAGCCTTCACCCTGGATTACACCTGTCTCTTCTTTGACTACTCAACGGATATTCATATCTTCCATGATGTGGTTCGAGATCATGACTGGCTCTTGGCCGCACGAATCAAATCTTTTGCCTGCACTCGGTTCCGGGTAGGTACTGCAAGATCTGGATTCTTGCTCTTGTTCTTCGAAGCCTCACCTTCGAGTGCTAGGCTGGTGCCACAAGAGGAAATCAAAGCTTGTACTCGAGAGTTACAGTTTAGTGCTAGGTACATCGGCGACCGAACGATTTCTCGAATTCAATCGGAAACGTGAAGAGAAAGACAGGAGGATCTGGCTCGAAACAATGACACATGACTTGATGAATCCGATGAATGGAATTCTGGCCCATGCGGAAGTTGCTATTTCAAGTTTGGATAAGTGGAATGAGAAGAATCCTCTCTTGCTTTCAGGCTGGAGTGAGGCGCAAAAAGACTTTTTTGCGAATAATCTGGAGTCACTGCTAATTGCTTCTCGGCAAGCCATTGTTATAGCAGACAATCTCAGGTGGCGCGTCTTCTCAGAAGACCACGGGAACGCTCTGTATACCGGAAGTAGTCATGAATGTGGCCGGACTGATTATCGATATTAGTGCGAACTTATCAAGGGATAGCCCGGGAAAAGGGCAAATCGATTGCAGTTGAAACAGCGCGTGCTGCGGACCTCGACGGAAAGCTTTCACTTGATCAGAAACGTTTTCGTCAGGTTCTCGGAAACCTTCTAGACAATGCCGTCAAGTACAGCATTACCAACACAACAATTCGGGTAGACGCGGCCAAGGTAAGAAATGAAGCGGAAATACGTGTTTCGAATTATAGTGAACTTAGGATAAGCGATAGGGACAGAGAGCGCATTTTTGAGTATGGAGAACGTGGTGAGGAGTCTTCCCGGTTTAATGCACCCGGTACAGGAATTGGCCTAGCTGTTGCACGCGACATCACAGAAATGCACGGCGGAACTATTGTGGTTGAAGAATCTCGACGTTCGGGACTCGGTTGGCAGAATACCTTCTTGATCCGATTGCCGTTGTCAACAGAGTAGTTAATATGCACATCTTAATGATAGACGATGAAGTCGAATACCTAAAGGGTCACGCAAGTTACCTTCAGTTGGAGGGTTTCGAGGTTACGAGAAAATCTAACCTTGATGAGGCTCTGCATCTTCTGGGCACTCAGACATTCGATTTGATTACGTTGGATCTTCTTATGCCGGCTCAAGGTGTGGCAACCCAGAATAAGACCCGGCGGCCCCCTGATCTGAGGCGCACTGGTCTGCTGGTACATCAAGAGATCCGCTTGAAGCTGGAATTGAAAGATACTCCGATAATCTTTATGTCTGTACTAAGAGACGAGAAAATCCGGAATGAGATCATACAGTTCGAACGGCAGTTCGGGCGAGAAGCCGTTTTCCTCGCCAAACCCGTTCGGCCTAGTGAGCTGATCGTAGAAATAAACCGTGCGCTAGGGATAAGATGAACCGTCGAAGGAAATCGATTTTCGTACTTATCATGTTGTGTGATTGCAGCCACAGCGTCCAGTGTGTATAGTCAGGGTGCAACTGCAGTTCCGACGAGCCCGCCCACAAGTGATCCTTCTATTCCTACATCTCCTGTTCCATCACCGGCATCTACGCTAAGCTATGGTGAAGTTTTAAACTTGTACGGCAACTTTTCAACCGAGATTGCCAAGTCGTCGCAAATGCGATTGAACTGGCAAAGTGGGTTTTTGCTTCACTTCTTGGATTGAGCGGTGTCACAATAGCGGTCATCACCTATATTGCGGGTCAAGTTCGTAGGGCTAATCAAGCCTCGGATAAATCTTCGCAGGCAGCGCAAAAGGCTTCAGATGAAGCTGAACGTAGTCGCAAGAAACTTGAAGATCTTCAGAGCCAGATCTCAGCAGCCACACAGGAGGCTGAACTCATCCGCAAAAAGCTTCAAGAGCTTCAGAACCAGATTGCGTCGTCAACTGAAGAACTGTCCCAATCTAAGCAGGAAGTTGCAAGGATCAGGCGTGAGTTCTCTTCTACGCTTCCCACTACTTTAAAGCAGATAGAGACTGTTAGCTTCAATCGATCAACACAAGCTTGCTCTATACAGCCCTGAAGAAGTGCTTTGTGCATTAGCCATACTCGCGCTAATTGAGCTAAGCAAAGATGAGGACGCGGTAGTCCGCAGCGTCACAATCGACGCGTTCAGATCAACACGTGACATAAAGATAACTGAGGAGAATCGAATGCTGATCGTCGACCGCCTCAGAGAAATGGCTGAACAGGACAAAGAACCTGCTTTGAGATCCAAAGCCGAAATCATTCACCGAAATCTTCGCACTCCAGGTGCCTAATCCGAGCAATCACCCCCCCCCCTCCGCAGCCCGATCCGCTTTCCACTTTTCAAAAGAGCCGCTATGCTGAATCACGATCACTGATCAGTCCTATAAGAACGGGGGACCGATGTCGTCCGCCTCCCCACCCGATTCGAGTCTAGGCGCCGCGCCAAAAGGCTCCGGCCTGACGCGCCGCGAGCGGGAGATTCTGCGCCTGATGGCCCAGGACCTCACCAATGGCGAGATCGCCGAACGGCTGGTTGTCTCACCGGGCACCGTCAAGTGGTACGTCAAGGAAATCTACCGCAAGCTCGGCGTGCACTCCCGCGACGAGGCGATCGCGGCCCTGGGCACGCAGACAGCCCCTGCCGATGCGCCCGCCGAAGGACGAGGCCGCCGGCCGTCCCGAACAACCTGCCGACGATGGTCACGCCACTGGTCGGACGGCAGAATGAACTGCGCGCGGTCAGGCAGCAGCTTCAAAGCGACTCCGTGCGGCTGCTCACGCTCATCGGCCCGCCCGGCATCGGCAAAACTCGCCTGAGTATCAAAGGCGGCGCGACGGCACCCTCGTTTTCTCGGATGGGGTCTACTTCATCGCACTTGCGTCGATCAACGACCCGGAACTCGTCGCGACGACCATCCTGCAAGCCCTCGACCTCAAGGAGACGGGCAGTGAGCCGGCCGCCACCACCCTTGCCCACCACCTGCGCGGCAAGACGATGCTGCTGATCCTCGACAATTTCGAGCACCTGCTCCCGGCCGCGACGCTGGTGTCGGACTTGCTGGCCGCTGCCCCAGGGCTGAAGGTGCTGGCCACCAGCCGGGAGCCTCTGCGGCTCTACGGGGAGCATCAGTATGGGGTGCCGCCGCTCTCGCTGCCGAATGAGGGGGAGCCGGAGAGCGTAAGCGGCTCGGAGGCCGTGCACCTGTTTGTGCAGCGCGCATCGGCGGTGCAGCCAGACTTCACCCTGTCCCCGGAGAACGCCGCGGCCGTTGCGCGCATTTGCGCCCGATTGGACGGCCTGCCGCTGGCCATCGAGCTGGCGGCAGCCCGGATCAAACTCTACCCGCCGGCGGCGCTGCTCAACCGGCTCGACCGGCGGCTGTCCACCCTGACCAGCGGGGCGCGCGATCTGCCGGTCCGCCACCAGACCCTGCGCGCGGCGATCGCCTGGAGTCATGATCTGCTGGATGCTGTGGAGCACCAGCTTTTTGCCCGTCTGGCCGTTTTCACCAGCGAGGGATGGACGCTTGAAGCGCTGGAAAGCATCTGCGCGCCGGGGCTTGATGGCGAATTATTCGACGCGCTGGAGTCGCTGATTAGCAAGAGCCTGGTGCAGCAGCGCGCCGGAAACAGCGAAGAGCCGCGCTATTTTCTGCTGGAGACGATCCGGGAATTTGCCCTGGAGAAACTGGACGCTTCCGGCGAAGCGGAGACGGTTCGAACGCAGCACCTGCGTTACTGGCTGCACATGGCCGATGCCGCCTACCGGCTCCTGCAAAACCCGGAACGTGTCGCCCATTACGAGCGGCTGGCGGCCGACGTCGGCAACATCCGCGCGGCCCTCGACTTCGCCCATCAGCATGACGCGCTGGTCAACGAGGAATACCAGCTCATCGGGGGGATTTGCCGGCTCTGGATCTATCAAGGCACGTTCATCGAGGTGCTCGTTCGCACGCAGTCGGCGCTGGAGCGCGAGAGCCCCGCCATTCCCCTCGGACTGCGCGCCGGCGTCCACTTTGTGCGCGGAAACGCATTCGGCAATCGGTTTGAGCCGCGGGCCGCTGAAGAAGCGCTGCATACCGCGCTGGGCCTGGCGCGGCAGGCGAATCAGGTAGTGTGGGCGATCTACATCTTGCGCGACCTGGCCGTGATGGTGGAGTTCGAAGATCCGCGGCAGCCGCTCGACTATCTCGACGAGGCGCTGGCGCTGGAGTCGCAGATCGACAGCCCGCACCTTCGGCTGAATCTGCTGCTCAATTATTCGGCTATCTTGAGCGACGGCGATGAATCCGAAACGGCAGCCCGGATCATCGAGCAGAATGTTCGACTTGCCCGCCAACTGGAGGACGACACCGCGCTTGCGATGGCGCTTCAGCACCAGGCCGTACAGGCCCTGGAGGCCGAGCGCTACGAGGAAGTCCTGAACGTCGTGGCGCAGGGTCTGGCCGTCTCGCGCACGGCGACGGAGCGAATGGGGCTGCTGGGTCCCCAGGTCGCTGCGGAAATCGAACTTGGCCGACCTGACGCCGCCGCTCGCACGGCCGCCGCTGCGCTGGCGCTCACGGATGTCGACGAGAATCCGGTGGATTACGCTCTCGCCAGACTGGACGTGGCACGCGCCGCTGTAGCCCTTGGCGATCGGCGCGGTGCGGCCAGAACGCTTCAAGATGTGCTGCTCATTGCCCGACGCCTTGAACCCAGCAGGGGGATTGTCTGGATCGGCTGCGGCGCGGTGTCCGTGCTGGCCGCGCTGGGGCTGCATGCGGAGGCCGTCTGCCTGTACGCCAGGACGGAGCAGATACGGGAAGGTTTTCGACTGCTCACGCCCACGCGATTCTGGCGTGAATGGCTGCGCCGATATGAGGGTCCCACCCGTGCCGCACTTGGCGATGCGGAATATCAGCGTCTTGCGAGGGAAGGCAAAACGCTCTCGCAGGCGGAAGCCTGGAATATGACCGTGACGTCGCTGGAGGCATTCCTTCAGCAGACGAACGACGGGCGCTGAGGCGACGACAGGCCCCGCCTCGCGGCGCCCTCACCCTCACTCCCTCTCCCGCAGGGCGAGGGAAGAAGAACGCTCACGCTCGTCACTTCGTGACATCCCCCGCAATCCGAATTATGGCGGCGAGGCTGCGCTCCACGTCCGCGTCGGTGGTCTCCCACGACGACACGCTGATGCGCATGGCCGTCCTACCCTGCCACACTGTTCCCCCGGCCCAGCACGTCCCGTCTTCCTGGATTGCCTGGATCACCCGGTGGGTCGTCTCCGGCTCGCCGAAGGACACCATCACCTGATTGAGCGTCACCTCGTTGAGGATCTCATAGCCGGCAGCGCTCAATCCTTCGGCGAAGCGCGTCGCATAGCGGCAGCAGCGCTCGACCAGATCGGCGACGCCTGCCCGTCCCAGGCTGCGTAAAGCCGCCCACACATCCACGCCGCGCGGCCGCCGCGACAGCTCCGGCGTGTAATGCGACGGTTCGCGCAGATCGCCGGCCGGCAGGTAGGCCGCCGTCACCGACATGGCCGCTCGCATGGCCTCGGTGTCGCGGGCGAAGGTCAGGCCGCTGTCATAGGGGACGTTCAGCCATTTGTGGGCGTCGGTGGCCCAACTGTCGCCCTGCTCGAAGCCGCGCATCAGGTGCGCCCGCTCCGGCGCGGCGACCGCCCACAGCCCGAAGGCGCCATCGACGTGCACCCACGCCCCCGCGTCGTGGGCCAGGGGGATGATCTCCTCGGCGGGGTCGAAGGCCCCGGTGTTGACGTTGCCCGCCTGGATGCAGACGATGGACGGTCCGCTCAGTTTGGGGAAGGCGTCGGCGCGCATCCGCCCCTGACTATCGACCGGCACGCGCACCACCCGGTTGCGCCCCAGCCCGAGCAGGCCCAGTGACTTGATCAGCGTGGGGTGGACCTCTTCGCCGACGACCACCGTGATCGGAGGCGCACCGAACAGCCCGTTGGCCTCGACATCCCAGCCCGCCTGCTTGAGGACGACGTGGCGCCCGGTGGCGATGCCGGTCAGGTTGGCCATGGTCGCCCCGGTGACGAACGCCCCGCCGCAGTCGGCCGGGAGCTTCAGCAGATCGAGCAGCCAGGCCAGCGCCACGTTCTCGACCATGACCGGGGCGGGCGAGACGCGCCAGTAGGAGCCGCTGTTGTCCCAGGCGGTGGTTAGCCAGTTGGCGGCCAGGGCGGCGGGGAGTTTGCTGCCGATGACGAAGCCGAAATAGCGTCCACTGCTCATATGGGTCGTCGCAGGGGAGCCGATCTCGTCCAGCATGCGCAGCGTCTCGGCCGGATCGCCTGGAGCGTCCGGCAGTGGTTCGCGGAACTGCTCCAGCGCGCGCACGGCCTCCGGGTCGGGGGATACACGGCCAGTGCGGACCTCGTCGAGGTAGCGGGCCGCGCGGTCGGCGGTCTCGTGCAGTAAATCGCGCATGGGGCGGACCTTTCCTGTCTGGATGGCGAGCCTTTAGAGGCTTATGACACCGCCAGTCTAGCATAGGTCCCGTGCGCGCAAGCAGTCCAACCCATGCCACGCAAAAAGCCCGCTCGTGGGGAGCGGGCCGTTTCGTTTACGTGTAGCGTTCGCGGATGTAGGCGCTGGCGTAGTCGAGGGCGGAGACCACGATGGCGATGGCCAGCACGGCGACGCCCGCGTCGCGGTAGCGCAGCAGGTTGAGCTGCTGGCTGAGCAGGAAGCCGATGCCGCCGCCGCCCACAAAGCCGATGATCGTGGACATTCGCACATTGATGTCCCAGCGGTACATGGTGAAGGCGATGTACGGCGGAATGATCTGCGGTACGACGGCGTACATGATGGTCTGAAGCCGGTTCGCCCCGGTGCTTTGCAGCGCTTCAATCGGGCCGGAGTCGATGGTCTCGATCTGCTCGGAATACAGCTTGCCGAGCGAGGCGACCGAGTGCAAGGCCAGCGCCAGCACGCCGGCGAAAGGACCGATGCCGACCCAGATGACGAAGACCAGACCCATGATCAGCGGTTCGATGGAGCGCAGGGCATTGAGCAGAGTGCGCGTGACGCTGTAGAGCACGTTGCCGATCGGGACGTTGGCTTTGGTCCCGGCCATCGCGCCGGCCGCGCCGCCGAGGACGACCCCGAGGATCATGGCCTGGAGCAGATAGGCGTACAGGGTCACCCCCAGGCCTTCAAAGACCACCGTCTGCGGCGGCAGGACACCCTCGATCAGGGCCTGGCGCACGTTCAGCAGCAGGAAGGCGGCGGAAAAGCCGATCACTGCGCCGAGCCATCCCATCGCCTGGATCGCGGGAGTCTTCATGCCGGGACGGTCGGCTGCGGAGGGCCGCAGCCGGCGGAAAGCCTGCTGAAAGACGGCGCTGCTCAGCCCGGCGCTGACCACCGGAGTCAGCAGGCCCAACCAGGCGGCGGTCATGCCCAGCACAGCCGTCAATCCAAGGAGGATCGCGCCGCTGAAGGCGCCCAGCAGCCCGCCGAGCACATAGGTGAGCGGGGCGGTCAGGTGCTTCCAGGCGTCCCTGGTCAGACGCCCGCTGATCGACGTCAGCGTCATCGCGCCGACGAGACCGGCGATCGGGACCATCAACAGCTCGATGAGCGTGCCGATCGAGCCGATGCAGTTACCGAGATAACTCAGAACGCCCTCGCGCGCGGCGGTGCCGAACAGCAGCGCCAGCCCGCCGAGCAGTCCAATGACCACGACGGCGGCGACCGCGAAGATGACGCGGCTGAGCAGATCGCGCAGCCCAAAGCGGACCGGGAGATGCTTGTCGCGGCTGAGTCTGCGGGTGGAGGCGACCGCGCCGAACATGAAGACCACGGTAGCGGCGCCGCTCAGATCCAGCGTGCCGCGTCCGATGTTCAGGGCCAGCACTCCCAGCGGGGCCACCAGCGCCACGCCGATCAGCCAGCCAACCGGCAGCAAGGTGACGTTCAGCAGAAGCCCGCCGAGCGGCGTGCGGATCGGTCGCATCAGGTTGTGCGCGGCGAGGAAGCTCAACACGACGGAGGGTAGGATGGAGACCGTGGTCGCGATCAGCGCCAGGAAGATGGTCTCGATCATCTTGCTCACGGCTTCATGGGTCGTGTTGCTGAAGCTCGGCAGCCCGATCGGGAATCGTCCCTGCACCTCGACGGTGTGGGTTTCGCCGACGCTGCTGCGAATGCGCGGAACCTCGACCTGCACGCTGAAAGAACCATCGGCTGACGTGATGAAGTTGTCTTCGCCGGTGCCGACGACCTGCCGCACGCGGCGCTCGCCATCGGTGGGAATCCAGTTGACCCGCGCCAGGCCGTTGGGGGCGAAGTTGTGGCCGGTGACTGTCACCACCTCGTTGGCCGCGCCGCAGGCCGGCTCAACCGTGATATACGGCCCCTCGCCCACCGCCGCTTCAGACGCGGCGAAGCCATCCGGGCAGTTGATGACAAACGACGTTTCCGCTGTATTGACCTCGTACTCCTGCGTGAAGACGTTGGGCGACAGCAGTTCGCGCAGCGCATTGCCGACATTCTCCTGGCGCTGCGGTTCCTGCGGTACGGAGAAGTCGATATCGGTCACCGTCCAGCCGTACGAGAAAATGATCAGCACGATCACCGCGGCGATCAGCAGGAGCAGGCGGCGCAGGGCGTTCCTGGAACGTGGGGGTTGGTTCATGGGCTGGCGGTTCCTAGTGAATCTCGACTTCAACAGCATCTTCACCGTAAATCTGTTTGAAGCGCTCGTTGTCGATATCTTTGGGCAGGCCATCGTATTCGATCCTGCCATCCTTGAGCGCGATGACGCGATCGGCATAGGCGCGTGCCAGACTCAAAAAATGTAAGCTGCACAAAATGGTCAGGCCATCTTCTTTATTGAGCAGTTCCAGGTACTTCATCACCGAATGCGAGGTCGCCGGGTCCAGGCTGGCCACCGGCTCGTCGGCCAGCATCATCTCCGGGTCCTGCATCAGCGAGCGGGCGATGCCGACGCGCTGCTGCTGGCCGCCGCTCAGTTCGCTGGCGCGGCTGTAGGCTTTCTCGCGAATGCCTACCCGTGTCAGCGCGGCCAGCGCGCGATCTTTTTCCTGGGAAGGGAAGTAATTGACCACGCTGTAGATTGGGCTGAGGTAGCCCAGTCGCCCGGCCATGACGTTGGTCAGCACGCTCGACCGCTTGACCAGGTTGAACTGCTGGAAGATCATGCCGATGCGGCGGCGGATCTGGCGCAGCTCGTCGTCGGTCGCGGCGGTGATGTCGGTGCCGTTCCAGATGATGCGCCCTTTGGTGGGGTCCACAAGGCGGTTGATGCAGCGCAGCAGGGTGGATTTGCCCGAACCGCTCAGGCCGATGATCGAGACGAACTGCCCATCAGGGACTTCGAGGCTGAGGTCGTCCAGTGCCATGAAGCCGTTGTCGTAAATCTTGGTCAGGTGCTCAATGATCAGCATCGCTCGTTCCCTGCTGTTGGTCGGGTGGTCCAGAAGGCGGAAGGCAGAACGCCCTCCGCCCACCAGGGTGTTGCAGATGGTCGGGGCATGATACGGCATGCCCCACCGGTGAAACTCCCCAATTCTGGGCCAAATCCCTATTCGAAGATGTCTGCTTCAGTCAGGCCAAGGATTTCGAACTGCAAGCGAACCGGATCGTAGCCGGCGTCGGAGATGGGCGCCAGGCCGCTCCAGCCGTAGAAATCTTCGCTGCCGATCGACTCGGCCCAGCCGTCGGTCTCGGCGAAGGCGTACAGCGCGTCCATGATCTGCGCCTTCAGCTCGGCCGGGAAGTCGGGCGAGAAGCTGAGGGTGTCGTTCGGGATCGGGGCGCTCAGGCGCAGGATGCGCACCTGATCGACCACATCCGGCGCGGTTTCGCGGATGTTGGCGCGGGCGTCGAGGATACGAATATCGCCGACCAGCAGATTGCCGTCGGCATCCAGGCGGGACTCGTCGACCGTCAGATCGTACGGTTCAGGATTGTCGCCGATCTGCCAGGGCGCACCGGGGACAACGGGCGGGCTGTAGAACGTCGTGCCGAAGTCGACCTCACCGCTGTAGACGGCCTGGACGACCTGGTTGTGACCACCGGCCTCGACACGTTCGCCGGGCTCGATGCCGGCGGCCTGAAGCTCAACCGAGGGGGCGATGAAGCCGGAGGTCGAACCCGCATCCGGGTAAGCCCAGCTACGGCCCGCGAGGTCGCCCCAGGTGTAGATGTCGCTGTCACGACGGACGATGTAGGCCGCCCAGTAGACGTTCCAGCCACGGCGAACCGCTGCCGCTTCTACCTGGACGCCGCAGCGATTGCTGGCGATCACGTAACCGGCCGCCGGGATGAAGCCCATGGAGCGATCGGGAGCCGCGCACATGGCCTCGACGGTGGCCGCGTAAGACGTGGGTACAAAGACTTCGAAATTCAGGCCGGTCGCTTCCTTCAAAGCGGCTGCCATGACCTCGCCGCCGGTGGTGATCACCTGGGCCTCAACCGACGGCACGAAATACACCTGAATCGGGTTGGCTTCGCTGCCGAGGTCGTCCTGGGCGAAGGCCGATGGTACGACGCTTACTGCCAGCAGCATCAGCAGTGCAAGAACGGAAAGCCTGGTACGCATTGTTTCTCCTTTGAGGTTTGGAACGAAAACCCGTATGTTAAGGTACTTCGGAAATGGGAGAAAAACAATAAGCACGCCGACAATCTCATTGGGGATATGCTTCCACCTCACAGCTTGAATGCGTGTTGTGCGCCGGCGACCAATCTCACTACAATCGCCGCCGAACGAATGAGAGCAAACGCGACAGACTGGGCATGGGACAAGATGGACCATATCTTTGTGGGTAAACTGGTACGGCTTCGTGCGGTGGAGATCGCCGACTGGGAGTTCTACTATCAGTTGAACCAGATGACCACCGATCTCGACCGCCGAGACTATGAGATCGTATTTCCTCAGTCGAAAGAGGCCATTCGTGCCTGGGCGGAGGAGCAGTCGAAAGCCAAGGGGGATCGCGACGAGTTTCGTTTTCAGATCGAGGCGCTCAGCAGCGGCGCATCAGTCGGTTCCCTGAATACCCATACGGCCGACCATCGTGTCGGCAGCTTCATGTATGGGCTGTCGATTGCCCCGGACCATCAGCGTAAAGGCTACGGCAGCGAAGCGATCCGGCTGGTGATGCGCTATTTCTTTCAGGAAAAGCGCTACCAGAAGGTCAGCGCCGAAGTCTACAGCTTCAACGAACCGTCGATTCGGCTGCATGATCACCTGGGCTTCACCCTCGAGGGGCGTCTGCGCCGGATGGTTTACACGGGCGGTCAATTCTACGACGCACTGATCTATGGCATGCTGCGCGAGGAGTTCGAGCAGCGCTGGCCGAATGCTGGCATCGAGTGAGGATCGTACTAGGCGAGGGGCAGCCCCTTGCCGCCGGCCGGTTCGAACTCGACGCGGTCGCTCATGCTGGCGATCAGCGGGCGGGCGACGGCGATCAGCGACTTGATGGCGTCGTGGGTGAGCGACCCCTGATGATCGGCCGGGCCGCGCCAGACTTCGGTGACCCAGATGCCGTCCGGGTCGTCGGTCGCCCGGCTGACGACGTACAGGTAGCAACTTTCCAGGTCGCCGAGCAGCTCCGCCGCGTGCAGCAGATGACCAAGCAGCGCCTCACGCTCGCCAGGCTGCGCGCGCATTTTCCCCATCAGTCCGTACATGGATCACTCCCGCTGTTTCGTCGACAGATATGAGATTGTACTGGATATGTATTCGCCGCACGTCTCAACCCAGCAAATAGCGCATGGTCAGCGGGGACTCCTGCGCCTGTCCCTCGATGCCCTGGACAAAGTAGGCTCTGGCCGCCGGCCGCGAGCTCACGGCGGCATGCAGCACCCCGTCGATGAAGTGGCCGGCCGCGCCATCGTCGAAGGCATGGGTGGGGCGGATTTCGCCAGAGACGACAAAACGGTGCAGAGTCGGTCGGCGCTCGGCTTCGCCGTCGTAGTGCGGTGAGCAGCCTCCTTCGAGGAAACCGAGGCAGGGCAGGACGCTCAGACCACCAGGAATGGAGTCGGTGGTGCCTTGCTCGAACCAGCAGATGGCCCCGGCGCTGATCCCGGCGAGGACCACACCCTGCTCCAGCGCCTTGCGCAGGATGCGGTCCAGACCCCATTCGCGCCACAGCGCCAGCATCGATTTGGTATTGCCGCCGCCAACGTAGATCACGTTTTGCGACAGCAGGAAGTCTTCGAGATCGGCGGTGTGCGGCTGGAACAGTGAGAGATTGCTCGGCGTGCAGGGGAGGGTCGCGAAGGCCTTGTAGAAGCGCAGGACGTAATCCTGGCTTTCGCCGCTGGCCTGGGGCAGGAAGCACACCTTCGGCCGCTCGATGCCGGCCTGATCCAGGATGTAGCGGTCGAGCGCGAGGTTGTCCGGTTCCATGGAAAAGCCGCCGCCCCCCATGGCAATGATTTGCTGCATGGATGTTCTCCTGCCTGTTTGAGCTAGCTGGCGGGCCGCCGATTAGGCCGCCGGCGGCTTGTTCGCGGAACCACGCACCGGCCCAACGGCGACAATAGAACGCGCCTGCGCCCCGCGCGGCCGTCCACAGACGCGACGAGCAGAAAGCAGACATGGCCACCACCGACCGACCTGCCCCAACAGGGGCCCCGGTAATTGAGCGCCACACCCGGGGGCGATTCTTTTTCGTGAAATCGCACTAAGCCCCCAGCTTTGACCTTACCTAGCCTCCGAACAACAGGGCCGTCGCAGATTGGTATCCGATCTAAGAGCATTCAATATCGGCAAAGCGCCGGACGACCATCGGACGGAATGGACTTGTCGTGGTATCCTGGCCGGGCATTGACTGCTTCGGAGTCGAAACTGTGACAAAGATCGCCGTGTGGCTCAGCCTTGCGCTCCTGATGCTCGTCTCGGGTGCCACAGCGCAGACCAACAGCACCGACGCCATTCTGCTGGTTTGGAACGACGAACTGTTCGCGCAGCAGATCGCCGACAGCCGGTTGGTTGCCGCGTCGCGGCCGTACAGGGGTGTTCAGGGTCTGCCGCCGACCCGCCACGGCAACGTCTACGATTATGCCGCCAGCCCGCTGACCGAACCGCCGCTCGACGGCTACGGCTTTTACCAGGGCGTGTGGTCGGCGGATGGAAGAGTCTTCGCCTTTCTGGCTGTCCAGCCGGATGATGCCGGCTACCACGTCATCCTGGTCGAGGATGGCCGACAGCGACTGCTCTTTTCCGGCACGGTGAGCGGCGAGCGCGGCTATCTCGTCCCCGTGGGATGGGCCGACGACAGCGCGCTGATCCTGCTGGAGCGCCACCTGCTGCACAACCTGGCGGATGTGAAGCTGTGGGCTTTTTCCGTCGCAGAGGGTTCGCTCAGCCTGCGCGCCACCCTCGACGTGCCCGAACTCAGCGGCAACAGCGCCAGTCTGGCGGCGGGGTGGGTCTTCGTCGGCTTCGACACGACGGTGCCCGGGGGGTACCTGGTCAACATCAACAGCGGGCAGGTGGTGCGATTCCCGACTGCCTTCACCCTGCCGAACCCGCCGCCGGCGGTTTTCGAGATCTATCCGGTGCAGGTCGTCGGGGTGGTCGAGGTGGCCGAGTTTGAGGCATGGGTTGGGCAGCCGCCGGCTGGCGAAGCGACCGCTGCGCCGGACGATCCTGCTCTGGCAAGCCTTACCACACCGTTCCTCTACTGGCCGCTTCCGGACGACGCGCGCAGCATAACCTGCTATCCCGACTCCGAATGGACTGCCATGCAGTACGCCCTGGAATGCCCCGGCCTGACCACGCCGCGCGCCTACGACGGGCACGAAGGCACCGACATCGGCGGCAAACCGGATGGCCTGCCGGTCAGCACGCCGGTGTATGCGGCGGCGCGGGGCGTGGTGGCCGCTCGATACACCGGATGCGAAACGGACGACCTCTCGTGCAACGACTCCTATGGCAACACCGTACTGCTGGAGCATTCACGGGTGATCGGTTACGACGTCGAGACGTGGTTCACCGGCTACGCCCATTTGCAGACCGTCCTGGTCGAGCCGAACGCCTACGTGCGTGCAATCGGCGCCCCGATCGCGTTGAGCGGCGACACGGGGGTGGGCGGCGCGCATCTGCACTTCGAGGTGCGGGCGCCTCATCTGCCGGGCGGCACAAACTGGCTGGACCCGTGGGACTTGCGTCTCTCAGTGGATGGGATGGGCCTGTGGATCGGGGGGACGGCGCACCCGCAGGCAGCGGCGCTGGCCTTCCCGCCGCCGACTCTGCTGGTATGCCAGACACTGGAGGGCAACAACCTGCGCGGCGGCCCCGGCACCGATTTCGCGGCGGTGGGCAAGTCGACGGCGCAGGCGGCCTACGAGGTGTTTCAGGTGCAGCGGGTCGAAGGCGGGAATGCTCCGGGGGACTGGTACCACGTGCGCTGGGCCGGTTCGGACGCGACCGGCTGGATCTGGTCGGACCTGATGACCGAGTGTGCGCAGGTCGAATAGCCTGCCCACGTCAGTCCGCGCTGGCCGACTCCGGGAAGGATACCGTCGGCGCGCCGACGATGCGCTGCGCTCGCTGGCCGGTGCGGTATTCGACCGGCAGCTCATCCTCGTAGTAGAACTGCTTGACCCAGGTGCGGAATTTGCCGACAGGTCCGTCTCCTTCGGCCAGCGCCGGCGGATGCACGTGCCGCTTGGCCTCCCAGATCGGCTTGTCCTGATAGACGTCGTGGATCAGCGCCCGGTGGATCGACTGGGCGATGATGGTCTCCAACAGACTCCGCGGCGCCAGCACGGCCAGTGGATGCACATTCCGCTTGGACTCGATGTGACGCAGGCTGAGCGCCAGCCCAAAGTTCACGCGCTCAGCGACGGTCGGGGTAGCCGTGATGAACAGCCGCACCTGGATGCCGAACTGTTTCACGCCGACCGTGACCAGCGAGAAGCCCAGCCCGTGGATATCCAGGTGGAAGTCGAAATCGACTTTGACGCCCGCCCAGCCGAGGAGCGGCATCGGCCGGCGCGCGGCATAGGCGACGTGGAAGACCGGGCCGTCCATCACCAGATCCTTGCGCATGGCGACCTCGGAATAGCCGTGGACGGCGCCGAAATGGCCGATGTCGACGCCGTTCTCGACCGTCTCCTGTGGGTGATCGTGCATGTCCAGCACGCGGTAGATGAGAGGCGTCCAGTCGTGGGTGTCTAGCTGCGGCGGCTCCCAGGTGGGCGCGGCGTCGCGGCTGTCATACCAGGCGAAGACGATACCGTTCATTTCGCGCATTGGCAGGATTCGGGCGCGGGCCGCCGGCGGGGGTTTGGTGCCGTAGCCGGTAGCGACGCAGACGCCGTCGGTGTCGAAGCGAAAGGCGTGGAAGGGGCAGCGGATCGTCTCGTCCACCACTGTGCCGCCGACTCCCAGGTGCGCGCCGAGATGCGGGCAGAAGGCGTCCATGACGCAGGCCCTGCCGGATTTCGCCCGGAAGACGACGATATCGTCCCCCGCGAGCTTGCGCGAAAGCACCATGCCCGGCTTCAGTTCGCTGGAATAGGCCACCGCATACCAGCTGTTCGGAATCGGAAGCGTCACCGTTGCCGTCACGTCAGGATCCTCGGAAGGCCGACTATGCGATTGCAGATCGATCACCTTGATGTGGATCGATTATATGCGGTTTCGCGGTGCAAGCGGGATTTTTCGCCTCAACCTGAAGCGTCTGGCGACTTTCCGGTAGACTGGATGCCTGCCAGATGGGAGAGCCATGAGGGCAACGTGCACGTCACCCCTACCATGACCCGCGGCGCGTGAGTCCTCTATGGCGCACTGCCGGCAATGGCGAGCTGTTCCGGTTTCCAAGATAGGATGGCGAGGCCGAACAGCAGCAGCGCCGCGCCGGCCATCGATGTCAGAGTCAGGCTTTCGCCGAACAGCCACCAGGCCAGCAGCGCCGCGACCACTGCTTCGAGCACGCTGGCCATGCTGGCGATCGTACCGGGGAGGGTGCGGAGCGCCATGTGGAGGAGAAAGTAAGCTATCGCCGTTGGGACAACGGCCAGATAGGCAATGCTCAGCCAGGTCTGCGGCATGTGCGGGATGGTCAGCCCGCTGAAGAGGTTGACCACCAGTAGCACGATCGACCCTGCGATGAACATGACCGCCGTCGTTTGCAGCGGATGGTAGCGGTTGGCGAGCTGGCGCCCGGCCATGATCATGCCAGCATAGGAAGCTGCCGCCAGCAGCGAGAAGAAGATCCCCAGTGGCAGATTGGTGAATTCCATCATCTCCGGGTTCAGGCCGACGAGCAGCGCGCTCCCAATGAGCGAAGCGGCCAGTGCGATCCCCACGCGCCCCGTGAAACGCTCCCGCTTCATCAGCACGGATGCCGCGCTGACGATCATCGGCGAGACGCCGATAGCCAGCAGGGTCGAGATGGTGACGCCGCTGTAGCGAATGGCGGCGAAGTAGCTGGCGTGTGAGATGGCCAGGATGCTCCCGGCGAAGGCCATGACCGCCACGTCACGGCGGGGAATGCGAAACATGCCCGGCCCGACGACGCGACGGCAGGCCAGGATCAGGATCGGGGTGGCCAGCGAGGTCCGCATCAGGTTGAGGAAAAGTGAATTGACGGGTTCGGTGTCGTAGATGTTCTGCGTGGCGATGCCGATAGTCCCCCACAGGGCGGCTGCAAGGATGACCTGCCACAGTCCCATGGGCACCGAACGGAGGTGAAGCGACGACATGAGTGGAGAGGGCGCTGCTCATGGTGTGGTGTATCTCTGAATTGCGGACAGAGCGCGATTCTAGGCCGGTCATGCTTGTTTGTCTACTCGACAGCCCTGGTGAATTCACCAGTGGCGACGTTGGCCACTATGCAGTGAGGGCGACGGTGCCGTATTCCTCTTTGTCCAGAAAAAGCACCGTGCCGACCTGTGTGTTGTTGGCATCGTGCAGCCCAGCCGCCCCATCGGCTTCAACGCCTAGACCGGAATCCTGCGCTTGGAGCACGCCGGCGAGTGCGAACACCGCCAGCCCAATGAGCCCGAAGAACAACAGGCGTGACGGTCTCATGCAGCGTATTGTGACGTCCAACGAGATCTCGCCTCATATCGCTTCACGGTTATTCCAGTGTAGCGAGTGAGGCTTGACCCGCCATATGGCAATGCGGTGGGATTCACACGCGCAGTTGACGAGTATCAGGACTGGCCAGGTGGGCTAACCAGGCGAGCAAGTCACGATGAAGCTGGAGCCAGCGCCATGCGCTGACTGCGTTGGGGCAGCCGCTGGTCGTCGGGCCAATCGAGGAAATCTCATGAATGTGGCGTTGTGTGCCTGTGCGTTACCCACAAAACCAGAAACGCATACAATGAATCTGGGCACACAAGGAGTACAAAGTCATGGGCTATCCTCTTCGGCTAGCGTTCGGCCTGCTGATTTGTGCGGTGTTCTCTACCTGCCACGTGAGGGCACAGGCGGAAACGTGCGGTGTCCTCTTCGAACAAGCCCTGACGGAAACCGAAACGAACTGCGGAGCCATTGGTCGCAACGAAGTGTGCTACGGAAACGTCCGGATCGTCGCTCAACCCCAAACGGAGGCAGTGGACTTTGTATTTGATGCTCCAGGCGACCTGGCTCAACTCGGTGCGATTCGTACACTGAGCCTCAGCGCGCGCCTGGCAGAGGCTCAGGAGTGGGGCATTGCACTGATGAAGGTGCAGGCCAACATTCCCGCTGCACTCCCCGGGCAAAGCATGACTCTGCTGGCGTTTGGCGATGTCGAGATGGAAAACGCCGTCGCGGCTAACGCCGATCCACGGGATGACACAGAGGCAACAAATCCCATGCAGGCTTTTTTCTTCCAGACGGGCCTGCAGGGCACGCAGTGCACGGAGGCGCCTGACAGCGGTCTTCTGGTCCAGACGCCGGATGGGATCGAAACGGTGTCGTTCACCGCAAACGAAGTGCACATTTCCCTCGGCTCGACGGCGTTTCTGCAGGCGCAGTCCAGCGGTGAGATGACCGTGAGTGTTGTCGAAGGTCAGGCGGAGGTTACCGCCCAGGGGGTCACAGTGGTGACGTCTGAGGGCAGTCTTGTGCGCATCCCTCTGGATGAGAACCGTCGCGCCTCTGGGCCGCCCAGCCCGCCCGAACCGTATGACCCGGTGCGAATGGCGCTGCTGCCGACTCGCCTCCTGCCGCAGACCATAACGATTGCTCCGCCACTGGGCGGTTCAACAGCAACGGTCGGCGCGATACCCGCTGCGGGCGAGTATCTATGGGTTAATGGACAGCCCAGCGCGGAGGGTTGTCCGGCAGGGGCGCTCAACTTTGTTGTGCCCGCCCTGACGCCCGCCGGGCCCTTCCGTCTCTCTGGCGAAGAATTTGATGTGTTCGTCCTGGTCGTCGCGGCCTTCGGCGAACCACCGCCGCCCAGCGCAGTCGGCAGCAGCCCGGAACCGGGAACTTACGTCGTTGAATTCACCGATGCCGGCGGTCTGGGCCGTTATGAAGTGCAGGTGATTGATTCCAATACACTTGAGGGTATGCTCGGGTATACGCTGCAGGGGTGCGCCATGCAAATTCCGTTCAGCGTGACGCGTGTGGGCGACTGAGCGACGGGGCAAGCAAGCCGTAAAGGGATCTTTGCCTTGTGCCTCGCTGACCGCCCTGTATCTTGCTTCTGCATCCATCGGCGCGATTTCACCAATCGTCACTGCCGACGGATGCAGAAGCTCACTACTGAGACGCGAGGAATCGTGCTGCGATCATGATCAAGAGCGCGTAAGCGTGAAGCGGATCACTGCTGGCAGTGCGCCCATATCCCTGAGCGCTCTCGAAGGGGGCTATGCGCCCCACCTCCGACTGCCTGGAGTCAGTGCAGGGGTGAAGGCTGTTTCTTCGCTGCCGCTCCGTAATCCATCGTCGCTATTCTGTCACTCCTGCGCTGGCATCTGTCGCCCGTGTCGCAGAGTCTCGGGAGGTGCGATGAAGACCTCGATCTTCTTTCTCAGCATCCTTTTCATCTTGAGCGGCTATCGACCACCGGAACAGCAGGAAACGCCAGTCAGTGACGTTCTCCTTGTCGCCCTGGGGGATGATCTCTATCTGGATACCGTGACCCTCCCGCCCGGATTCGACGACGCGACACTCGTCCGGCTGTTCGCTTTTCTGAAGGAGCACGTCATCCCGGATTGTCGCACCCCGTTTGGCGATCCGCCTGGTGCCTGCCCGGTCATTGTGCGCTACGTTCCCAGAGAAGCGCCCGATCGTTTTCCGGAGGGTACGGAAGGGTTTGCCGGCCTATGCGATCGGGTTGCCGTGGTCTGCGCAGGATCCCTGGAGGGGCACTGCACCCTTCTCGCCGTCGAACCCTCTCCAGGCCAGACCGTCGCGCTCCTGGCCCTGATCGCCATCCCTGATCCGGATGACGCCAATTACGCGGCAGCACTGTGGGGGTTCACCGCGCACGAACTGGCGCATGTTCTCGGCGCCGTCGATGGCCCTCGCTGCCCCTTCTATGACGACGAACACCGGCTGAGGCCCGTCCAGGAGGTCAGTGATACGTATTTCTGGTTTGGGATCGCCGGCGTCTTTCAGGCCGGTTTTCGAGGCGTCGTCTGGGATGCCTGGCAGGATGCCTGTGTTCACCCGCTCTGCGAGGCGCTACGTCACGAGGTGTTTGGATTTGCCTGAACCGTTATCCCGGACGGAATTATCTGTGGTTTCTTTGGTTTCCGACGCAGCGCGTACGACCGGTGTATGATCGCCACGTTCAATCGATACAAGGACGGTCGTGCGATGGAAGAGCTTGCAGCGCCCACGCTGCTGATCACCGGCATCATGGCGTCAGGGAAATCGACGGTGGCGCAGCGTCTGGCGGAACGCCTGGACCGAAGCGTCCATCTGCGCGGCGATATTTTCCGCCGCATGATCGTGCGTGGGCGCGTCGACATGGAGCCTTCGCCTTCCGACGAAGCGCTGGCGCAGCTTCGTCTCCGCTACCAACTGGCGGCGCACACGGCGCAGCAATACTGCGCGATGGGGTTCGCGGTCGTGTACCAGGACGTCATCGTGGGGCCGGCGCTGGGGGAAGTGATCGCGCTGCACCAGGCGTATCCCCTGTATGTCGTCGTCCTATGCCCGTCGCCGGAGGTGGCGCTCCAGCGCGATGCGACGCGGCACAAGCAGGCTTACGGCGATTGGACGCCGAAAGCGCTGGATCACGAACTTCGCACGAATATCCCACGCGTTGGCCTGTGGGTCGACAACTCGGCGCAGACGGTTGAAGAGACGGTGGAGGCGATCCTCGCGCGTTTGAGTGATGCGCGCGTCGCGGGGTCAGTTCCATAAACCTCCGGACTTGGTCCCGACCGGACTCATAGGATGGCCGAACGGGGTATAAACGTCAGATGTCACAGGATGCTTGAGAGCAGGCGGGTAAGCCATTCATGCTGGATGTAGCCGATCTTCAATTCGAATATGGGTCGCACAGGGTGTTGACAGACGTCTCACTTCACCTTGAGGCGGGTCAACTTGCCATGTTGGTGGGTCAAAATGGCGCGGGGAAGTCCACACTGCTGCGCTGTATTGCAGGGTGGTCATTGTCCGAACGGGGAAAGATCAGTGCCAACGGGGCGTCGCTTCACCATCAGGAGCAGACCTTTCGACGTCAGGTCGTGCTCGTGCCGGATACCCCGGATTTCTACGATGAACTCACTGCGTGGGAGCATCTTCAGTTCGTCGCGCAGCTCCACCGTCTCCGGGATTGGGAAACGGAAGCGACGGCGCTTCTGTCGGATTTTCAACTCCTCGACCGGCGTGACACCTTTCCGTTCACCTTCTCACGGGGCATGCGACTGAAACTGGCGCTGTGTCTGGCGCTGCTGGTGCATCCGCCGTTGTTGCTGCTGGATGAACCGTTTGCTCCGCTTGACGCTGTCTCGAACCATGTGCTCTGGCAAAAGCTTGCAGCGTATGCGGCGGCAGGCAACACGGTACTGTTCAGCAGTCACACCGTGCCCGGTGGTTCCCTGCCGGACGTCGTGTTCTTTCTCGACCAGGGACAGATTGAAAACATCCCACCCACCGAATCGCTCAACCTCGTGGAACTGCTCGGCGAAGGTGACGATGCTCCGTGATCTCTGGTTTCTCTCCCGCTTCGAGATCAAGCGAGTTCGCCGCTCGTCTCGCTATTGGCTAGGCCAAATCGGCTTCGAACCGAATCAATCGCGAGGGATGCAGCTCTACGTGCTGCTCTTCTGGCTGTTCTGGGCCTATACCGTATGGTCGTTCCTGGTACAGCAGATGTTCCAGCTCCGTAGCAGCATGAGACCGGAGGATATCGCGCAGTTGCAGCCGCTCATCCCGAGGTTCATCCTGGGCGTGCAGCTCCTTTTTCTCGCGCGGGTGCTGCGCGATCCTCCGCTCAAAATGCCCGGGGCGGATTTGCAGTATTTGGCGACCGCGCCCGTCTCACGCGGCATGATAGCGCTTGTGCAGTTCATGGTGAAGGAGACAACGCTGGTATTCGTCGTCTCCTGGCCGCCACGCACACCGCGATGTTTTCCGCTCCTGGACGGGATCAGTCCGCTATCTCGCTCATCGGTCTGTGGGCGTTCTTCACCTCGTTCGGTCTTGCCTATATCAGCGTCGCACTGGGCTGGTCCATCGCGCTCCTGAAGCAAAATCAATCGTCGAGATGGATGCACATCCTTTTCTGGCTGACGCCTATGCTGTTTGCAGTGTTCGCGGCCGTTCTTCCTGAACTCTTCCTGCTCCCCGGCCGCGCCTGGTTGAGCGTGGTCGAAGGCAAAGGGCCGGCGGATGTGCTGATCGCCCTGATCGGCATCCTCCCCGTCGCGCTCATCCTGCTCATCATGGCGGGGAATCGGCTGCGAATGGCGAAGGCGATCACCGACAGCCAGCAGTATGCCCGTATCCAGAAAATGGGAATTCTCGGCCGGTTCCTGGCCCGCGATGTGATCGAGCGCATTCAGCTTCAGGCCAGACTGGGCCGCAAGCGAAGGCTGAAGTCGTGGTTTTCCACGCGGTTCATCGGGGCAGCGGCGCTCTTTGGACACAGCACTGTATCGCTCATTCGCCTTTCGCCAGGTGCGATGATCCGTTTGTTCGTCAGCGGTGGTGTGCTGGTCTTGTCCGTCACTTTCATTCTGTCTTTGGGAGGCTCGCCATCCCTCCCGTTGTTCATGCTCCTGTATATTGTGCTGCTTCAGCAGCGCCCAAGTGGCCTGGTGCGTGGGCTTCGGGCGCACAGCGATCAGCCGTTTATGCGGCAGTTGATCCCGTCGTCCAGTCTGAAGCTCGTTCTGGCATCAACCGCGCTTCCGTTCGCGATTACCGCCTCAGGGATGCTTGCCGTCGTGCTTGCACAGCCCTTGATCGATCCGCTGGTGGGCGCCGTGCTGAGCGTATCCTGCCTGATCACCATGACTCTGTGTTTGGCCCTTGAGCTGGTACGGCTCAGGCACGCTCTGTTCCCTCGAATTACCTATGGGTACAGCACGCTGGCGGTTGGATCGCTCGTCATTCTGGGTGGCTATCTGAGCGGCAGCCTGTGGGGTGCCGCGGTCACTTCGGCGCTGATGAATTTCCTGCTGGTTCGCGTCCTGGCAGGAGCATACGTACGTTAGAGCCTGTTATTGCTTTCCCCTCATCCCCCCCCCTTCTCCCACGCAAGCGGGAGAAGGGGAGATCCCCTCCGGGAGGCCCTTGCCTGCCCGCGGGAGGGGGGGGGGCGGGCCCGAAGGGGGGGGGGGGGAAGCGGGGGGGGGGGGGGAAGAGCGCAGACTACGCCCTCTTGGGCGGTTCTGTCGTTGGGGGGGTCCCCGGGGGGGGCGGGGGCCGGCGGGGGGGGGGGGCCACGGAGGGGCGCCCGGGGGGGCGGGGGGGCAAGCGGGGGTTATCAGATACGCTCTAGACAGGGCAAGTCTGGTGCTCGATCAGGTCGAACATCAGGCTCCCACGCCTCGCAGTGATGCGACTGGACTCCCCGAAAACTGCCCCGTAACGGGCTGAATGGATCCTGGATTCGGATCTGGGAAAGTCAGCCTCGTGAGGGGGCCAGTTTGCCCTGGAATTGCGCTACAATCTGGCGCTCGTCACAGAAAGCAATGCCATGAGTGATGCCCATGCCTTTTGACCCGACGTCGCCGGAATTTAAGCGTGACCCGTACCCAATCTATGCCGAACTTCGCACCCAGGCGCCGATCTACTATGACGACCGCCTGGAGATGTGGGTTGTCTCGCGCCACGAGGACGTCAGCGCACTCCTGCGCGATCGCCGTCTGGGGCGCTCGATCGAGCATGTCAGGAGCCGCGCCGACTTAGGACTCGCGCCCAAAGATCCGCGTTATGCACCGTTCGATCGGCTGAGCGATCATTCGATGTTCGACAAGGAGCCGCCGGATCACACCCGGCTGCGCGGCCTCGTGCACAAGGCCTTCACTCCACGCCGCATCGAAAGCCTGCGCGAGCGCATCCAGGCGATCACGAACGGCCTGCTCGATGCCGCTGCCGAGCGCGACGAGATCGACCTTCTCGAAGACTTCGCCGTGCCACTGCCCGTCGCCGTTATTGCCGAGCTGCTCGGCGTGCCGGAAGGCGACCGTCACCGCCTGCGTCCATGGTCGGCGGATATCGTCGCCATGTACGAGCTGAATCACACGGCGCAGCAGGCGGACCGGGCGATTCAGGCGGCGCAGGAGTTTTCGGACTACTTGCGGCATCTGGCGGCGCAGCGCGTGCGCAATCCACAGAACGATTTGATCACCGCTCTGGCGACCGTCGAAGAAGCGGGTGAGGTGCTGACCGAGGACGAACTGATCTCGACCTGCGTGCTGCTGCTGAACGCAGGCCATGAAGCGACCGTCAACGTCATGGGCAACGGTATGTGGGCGCTGTTCCGCAATCCCGATCAGCTCGCGCTGCTGCGCTCGGAACCGGACGCGCGGGCGGCGGGGGCACTTGAGGAGATGATGCGCTACGACACGCCGCTCCAGTTGTTCCGGCGCTGGGTGCTCCAGGACATGGATTTTCGCGGCCACGCATTCCGCCAGGGACAGCAGGTGGCGCTGCTTTTCGGCTCCGCGAATCGTGACCCGGACGTCTTCCGGCACGCGGAGGCGCTCGACATCACCCGGACGGAAAACCCGCACATCTCTTTCAGCCTGGGAATTCACTTCTGCCTGGGCGCGCCGCTCGCTCGCCTTGAATTGCAGATTGCCCTGGCGACGCTGATGCGGCGTATGCCGACGCTGCGTCTTGACTACGAGCCGCAGTTCCGCGACAGCTACGTCATTCGCGGGTTGAAAGACCTGATCGTGCGCTACGACGGAGTGACAAGCTGATGAGCAGCACTGAAACCCAGATCTGCGACTGGCTCCTGGCGCACAGACCCGACATGGTCGCCTTCTGTCAGCGACTGATCCGGACGCCGTCTGTGAATGGGGTGGACGACGAGGCTCACGTTGCGCGTGTCATTGCCGAAGAGGCGGAGCGCTGGGATCTCCCTGTGCAGATCATGGGCGAGTTTCCACACCGCCCGAATATCATCGTCAGCACACAAGACGAAGGCGAAACCGGCCTGCTGATTCTGGGGCATCTTGATACCGTCCCACCAGGGGACCCGGCAACCTGGACGCATCCGCCGTTCGCTGCGGTGATCGACGGGGAAAGACTCTACGGACGCGGTGCGATCGACACCAAAGGCGGCATGGCGGCGGCGATCTACACGCTGGCTGCGCTCAAAGCGCATCCGCAGGCGCTTGGCCCTGGGATACGCGCGCAGTTCATCGGCGTACCCGACGAAGAAACCGGCGCGACCGGGACGCTCGGCATCCGGTACCTGGCGGCGCGCGGCCTGATCAGGGCGAAGGGGGCGATTTACGCTTATTCCGGCAGCGAAATCATCCTCGGTCATCGCGGGTTGCTCCGCTACCGCCTGCGCTGCACGGGCAAAGCGATCCATACCGGCTCGCACGAGTGGCAGGAAAAGACGGCAGGCGCAAACGCCATCACGGGCATGGCGCGGCTGCTGCTGGCGCTGGAAGCGGTCCCGTTCTCGCGCTCGACCGCCCCCTACTTTGAGACATTTCGCACGGTCGTTACGCCCGGCACGATGATCGAGGGCGGCGTCAGCATCAACATTGTGCCGCCGTCGTGCGAAGCGCTGGTCGACGTGCGCACCACGCCAGGAGACGACGCGCCGGCAATGGAGGCATTGTTCGACCGCGAGATAGGCAGGATCACCGCGGCAGCGCCCGGACTGGCGTTCAGCTACGAACGCCTCAACGAAATTCCCGCCTCAATTTCCGATCCGGCCGCGACCCTCTTTCATGTTCTGGCGGACGCCACCCGCGAAGTGCGTGGCGTCATCCCGTCGATGACGGTCGCAGGCCCCGCCAACGAGGGTTATCTGCTGATAGAGCAGGGCATTCCGACCGTGTGCGGCTTCGGCCCCACGGGCGCAAACGCGCATGCCGACGACGAATATGTCGAACTCAAAGGACTTGTGGAAGCCGCACAGATATTCGCGCTTACAGCCATCAGAATTTGAAGCGTACACATTGAACCGTACCTGTAGAAGCACGACCGTTTATCTCGCGTCCGTTATGGACAAGTACTCTGAGCGAGAAATTCCGTACAGATGACCCTCACCCGCTGCGCCTCGCTGCGCCGCCCGCAGGTTGGGGGAAGGGTCGCACGCACGGGTTAATCCATAACGCACGCTCTCTATGCTCCAGCACCCTGGAAAGGACTCTCTATGCGTCTCATCATTGACACCGATGCCGGCATCGACGATGCCATCGCGCTCATGCTTGCCCTTCGTCAGCCAGGCGTGCGCGTCGAAGCGATCACCACGGTCTGTGGCAATGTCGCGCTCGATAAGGTCATCCGCAACGTCTTCACCGTGCTGGATGCAATGGGCGCAGATGTCCCGGTCTACGCTGGAGCCGCGCAGCCACTGGTCGCGCCCTGGTCCGCCGAGAGCGTGCATGGCGCAGACGGCCTGGGCAATTACGACGATCGCCCGCCGACGACGCGGCGCGTCGAAGCGGAACACGCCGCCCATGCGCTGGTGCGGCTCGCCAACACCTACCCCGGCGAACTGACGCTGGTCGCGCTGGCGCCCCACACCAACCTCGCGCTGGCAACGCGGCTGGATCCGACTTTCCCCGCCAAGATCAAGGACTTCATCTTCATGGGCGGGACGATCGAGGGAAACGGCAACACCGACAACATCGCCGCCGAATGGAACATCTACTGCGACCCTGAAGCCGCCCACATTACTCTGGAGAGCTTTCCGCATTCGCGCATGCTCTCCTGGGAGACGACCCTGTTGCACGCGCTGTCGATGGTGCAGTTTCACGAACTCGCCGCGCACAAGACGCCCAGCGGTGTTTTCTTCGAGCGGATCAATCGCCACTTCCTCACCATTATGGGGACGGCGTTGGTCCCGGAAGGCTACCTGCTGGCGGATTCGCTGGCGATGGCAATCGCCCTTCAGCCATCGCTGGTCACCGAACACCAATCACGCTATGTCGCGGTCGAACTCCACGGAACGCATTCGCGCGGGCAAACGGTCATCGACCACCGGGGCCGGCTGCGAAGAACGCCGAATGTCGATATCGTCACCCGCGTCGATATGGTGCAGGTCTACGCGATGCTCAAGGCGATGCTGGCTTAACCATCGCTTTCAGACGGTCCAGATAGGTGGTGTCGCGGTCCGGCAGCTCGGGATGGACGCGCGACGCCTCGTTGAGGAAGTGGCGGTAATCGCGCCCCATCTCCTGTCCACGCTTCGTGTGCATGTCGACTGCGTAATCCGGGATCGTCGGACTCACCGTTCCGGCTTCGACCGACTGGCGCATCCAGTTCAGCAGGTCATCGCTGCCGCGTTCCTTCTGGCAGTCGCACAGGTAGCGTACTCCGTGAATGGCGAACAGGTAGCGATCGCCGCGCGGGCGTGGCAGACGATGATGCATCTGGTAGAGGGTCTCGATCAGGATCGGCGCCTGCACACTGCCGAAGCCGACATCCTCGACGGAGATGACTTGCAGACGCCCCCATAGATACTCCTCCAGCTCGGCGCTGGTGATGAGCATCTCATAGGCGAGCAGGGCAGCGTTCTCCATGTTGCCGCGGCGTATTTCCTTTTGCAGCGCCGAGATGACCTCATCCGCCGGGAAATCGTGGATCGTGCGGGCCAGCGTCCAGGGATCGCCATTGTAAGTCATTGGATTTCCTCGTGTAGTTGATGGAACAAAGCACTCATAGAGAACCGAGATAGAGCTGGCCGGATTTCACTGTGCTGACCTTCGTCAAGGCGACGCCCGCCGAGGGCTGAAGCGCCTCGGCTAGCGAACCGACAGGTCCACTGAAGCGACCGAAAAGACGCGCCAGTGTTCTAGCTCCTTTGGTGAGCTTGTCTTTGCCTGGCCGATGGGCTTCCCATCTGCGCCCTCGGCGGTGCAGCGCGAACCCACCTGATCCGGCATTGTTCATTTAGGTCGTCTATCAGTCACGTGAAAGCAGGCGAACATGTCCAACCCGTGAAGTGCCGTCACGGCACGCGCTTGCTTTCTCAGTCGCCTGCCAGCTTTCCCTGACGCAGCTTGTCGAGCTCGCGTCCAAACTGCGCCGCGAAATCGCGCCGCTTGAGCAGTTCGCTGGCTCGAATGCGGAGCGCAACCAGCACAAGCGCCAGGATGGTCGTGAACTGCGGCAGCGCCAGGAGCAGATCCGCTGGGAGATCCAGTTCCGGACGGCCTTGCAGGTAGAACGACATCGATTCCGACAGGCCAAAGAAGAGCGAGGTGAAAAACGCGGGCACCGGCTGTTCGAACGCGAACAGCGAGACGGTGATGGCCGTCCAGCCGCGTCCATCGGTCATGTTTTCCAGGAACTGGCTGAGCACGCCGATCGAGAGAAACGACCCCGCCATGCCTGCCAGCATGCCGCTCACGGTGAGTGCGAAGATCTGAATGCGGGTGATGTTGATGCCGACGCTTTCAGCCGCAGCCTTGTTTTCGCCGACCGCGCGCAGATGGCGGCCAAACTGCGTCCGGAAGAGGATGACCCAGACGAGCGCGACCATGATCCAGCTCAGGTAGACCACGATGTTATGCCCGCTCAGGAGCTGGCCGACAAACGGGATCTGGCTGATGAGCGGCAGTTCGATCGTCGGCAGGCCCTTGATGCTGGGGTCGGCGAGCGTACCAAACGCGCCGTAGAGCGTGCGCATGAAGTAGACGGTGGCGTTACTGATAAACAGGTTGACCGCAATCGCCAGGATGACGAGGTTGATGCGGATGCGCAGATACAGGACCGCGAAGACCAGCCCGAGCAGCCCTCCGGCGACCGTGGCGGCAACCACGCCAATGATGGGATCGAACCCCGTCTGATAAAGGACGGCGACGGCGACAAACGCCCCGAAGAGCATCTTGCCGTCGATGGCGAGATTCAGTACCCCCGCCCGGCTGGCAACCAGCGCCGCCAGCGAGCCCAGCACATAGGGCGTCGCAAGACGGATGCTGCTTTGCAGAAGGTTCGCGGGCAGCCCGAACAGGATGAGCAGCAGCAGGACGATGCCTGCCAGGATTCCGATGATGCGCAGCGGGCGCTGGTACGTCTCGATTGACCGGATCATGTTGCGGCTTCCTTCGGCTCCGCAGGCGGTGCTTCCGAACGCCGACGGGGCGCAAAGAGTGCACCCAGTCGCTCGCGGAGGAAGTCTTCCATCGCATTGAAAAGGATAATGAACGAAATGATGATGCCGCCTAACTGACGCGGGAGGTCTCCGAATTGCAGGTTGATCGCGCCCAGGTTCAGACCGGCGAAGATTGGCGCAACCACGAGGATGCCGAGCACCGCCTCGCGCGCAATGATGGCGACCAGCAATCCGTCGAAGCCCGTCTGCGTCAGGTTATAGCCATCGACGACTCGTCGCTCCACCCCCAGGATTGCGATAGCTCCGGCCAACCCACTCAGCGCGCCGCTGATGAGCATCGCGCGCAGGGCCGCACGCCCTGTAGAAATTCCGCCAAAGCGGGCAAACAGCGATGAGCCCCGCGTCATCCGCTGCTCATAGCCGGCGGTCGTCCGCTTGAGGTAGAACCACACCAGCGCTGCCGCGATCAGCGCGATGAACAGACCGACGCCGACACGGGCGCCTGAAAACCAGTCCACATCGGCGAAGAAAGTGCGGTTGAACGGAATCAGCCACGCCGTGTCATCGATGCGTGCGGTGCGGGCGACGTTGTTCTGGTCGGAACGCAGCGGGAAGTTCACGAGGTAACCCACCAACTGCACGGCGATGGCATTGAAAATGATCGTGCTGATGAGCTCGTTGACGTTCAGCTTTACTTTAAGATAGCCGGGAATCCAGGAGTAGATCGCCCCCACCACCATCGCCGCGCTCATGCAGATGAGCGGCACGACCAGATGCATCCCTATCCTGAGCGCATCGGGTGCGGCCTCCGGGTCGACCACGCCGGCAAGGCCGTAGATCTGCGCCGGCACCCAGACGCCGAGAAAGGCGACCGTGACCGCACCCATGACGAACTGACCGTTCATGCCGATGCTGAACATCCCCGCCTGGAATGCCACCGTCGCCGAAAGGGCGGTGAGGATGAGCGGGGTTGCCTGTTCCAGAACGAGCGCGAGGCGGCTTCCGCCATCCCCGTAGAGCGGGCTGAAGACGGTGGTCGTTGTGCCATCCTCATTCGGCGCCTGGAAGATCAGCAGGTCGCCAAAAGTCTTGCAGCCGCGCGGGCCAAAGCCTTCGCAGAACAGGTTCTGATACGTGTCGATAGGTGAGGCCCTGGCGAGCAGCACGAACAGGCTGCTTGCCACTAACCCCAGCACGACCGCGATCAGTGGGATGCTCACAGCATCGAGTGTGCGCCTCAATGAATTCATAATGCTTCCTTCTCCCCGTGAGCTTCTTCTCCCTCGAGGGTGCTGCCCGCCATCAGGAGTCCCAACTTCTCTTCTGTGGCGTCCGCGCGATCCAGTACCGCGAGGATTTTTCCCGCAAACATGACCGCGATGCGGTCGCTCAGGGCCAGAATTTCGTCCAGCTCCACCGAGACAAGGAGGACGGCAGCGCCTTTGTCGCGCTCTTCGATCAGCGTCGTGTGGACGAATTCGATGCTGCCCACATCCAGGCCACGCGTGGGCTGGTTCGCGATAATCAGTTTCGGATCGCCCTTGAGTTCGCGCCCCAGAACGATCTTCTGGAGATTTCCGCCGGAAAGGGTCTTGATCGGCTCGCCGACGCGCGCCGATCGGACGACGAATCGGTCGACGATCTCCTGCGCCAGCTTGCGCACAGGCGCAAAGTTGAAAATGCCGCGATGCGAATAAGGTTCCTGTTGATAACTGGTGATGATGACGTTTTCATCCAGATTGGTGGTCAGATTCAAACCGGTCGTCATACGGTCTTCAGGAATATGGGCGAGGCCCGCCGTCCGCCGCTCACGGACGCTTGTGTGCGTGATGTCTTTGCCGAGGTAGGTTATTTTTCCACCGTCCACCGCTCGCATGCCCACGATGGCTTCGATCAGTTCGGTCTGCCCGTTGCCGCTGACACCGGCGACACCCAGGATTTCGCCCGATCTCACTTCCAGGCTCGCGCCGAAAACCGCCGGCATACCGCCTGCCCCGGCGACCAACAGATGCTCCGCCTGGAGGACTGTTGCCCCTGGTATTGCATGGGCTTTCTTGACCGTGAGCGTGACGACGCGTCCGACCATCAGGTTCGCCATATCGCGGATTGTCTGGTCTTTGGCGGTGTGCGTCCCGACGTTGCGACCGCGCCGCATGGTCGTTACGCGGTCGGCAATGGCTTTCACCTCTCCCAGCTTATGGGTGATGAACAGGATCGTGCGCCCGCCTTCCGCCAGACTGCGTACAACTTTCAGAAACTCGCGCACCTCCTGCGGCGTCAGCACGGCGGTGGGCTCATCCAGGACCAGCACCTTTGCCTGGCGCTGAAGGATCTTGAGGATCTCTACGCGTTGCTGCATGCCGACCGAGATTTCGCGGATGCGTAAGTCCGGGTTCACGGGCAGCCCGAAGCTGTCTGCCAGCTTTCGCACCGCTTCCGACTCGCTCTTGCTGTCGATGAAGCCCGCGCTGTTCGGCTCAATCCCCAGCATGATGTTTTCGGCAATGGTGAATGAAGGGACGAGTTTGAAATGCTGGTGCACCATGCCGATGCCATGCCGGATCGCATCATTGGGATGAGCGATGCGCACTGGTGCGCCGTCGATGAGGATCTGCCCCGAGTCCGGCGTGACCAATCCGTAGAGGATGCTCATCAGCGTGGTCTTGCCCGCGCCATTTTCGCCAACGATGGCATGGACTTCGCCCTTTTCGACGCTCAGGCTCACATCATCGCAGGCCAGCACGTGGGACGAGGCGAAGTATTTGCGGATATGCTGCATTTCTACGGCATTCGTCATGGCAACCTCGGTGAAAAGCAGGTTCTGGTTCTTCGTGGTCGGCGGACGAGACACTCCATGTCTTTACAGGACAGCCTGTCATCGCAGGGACAAGTAGAACACGCTCCGCCTTGAAGAACCAGAACCAACTCAGGAACTCAAGTAGGGTTGCGAACCAAACAGCGGGGGGAGGGCCGGGGGGCGCCCCCCCAAAAGGGGGGGAGGGGGGGGGGGGGGGGGGGGTGGGGGGGGAGAAGGGCGGGGGGGGGCGACCGGGGGAGCCCGGGGGGGGGGGGGGCCCGCGGGGGGGCGCCGGGGGGGGCCGGGGGGGCGGGGGGGGGGGGGGGGGGGGGGGGGGGGGGGGGGGGGGGGGGGGGGGGGGGGGGGGGGGGGGGGGCGCGGGCGCCGGGGGCCCGGGGGGGGCGGGGGGCCGCCCCACGGGGGGGGGGGGGGGGGGGGGGGGGGGGTAGGCTTGTTAACTGGCTTCGAGCTGTGCATTGGTCACGACGATCTCGCCAGCGAGGATTGCCTCACGCGCCGCATCAATCGCCATACGTACCTCGGGCAGCTTTTCCACCATGTCTTCCGGACCGGTCTGGTCGAACGTGCGCGAGCAGACGCCGACATCCCAGCTCAGGCCCGCGTAGCCTTCCACCATACCCACATTGGTGACGCCAGGGGTATAGGTATCGTTGAGGACGCTATCGACGAAGCCGAAGACCGCGTTGTCGACGCGCTTCATCGCCGACAGAATGATCGAACCGGGATAGAGGTCATCCTGATTGCTGTCAACGCCGAGCGCGAAGTTGCCCGTCTCGGCTGCTGCAGCGAGCACGCCTTCACCGCTTCGTCCGGCGACCTGGTAGAGGATGTCCGCGCCCTGGGCATACAGGCTCAGCGCCTGTTCCTTGCCCGTCACCGGGTCCGAGAAGCTGCCGACATAGGACCGCAGCATCTGGCAGTCCGGGCAAACCGAAAGCACGCCCTCTTCAAAGCCGACGATGAACAGGTTGATGCCGGGGAAATCGCCACCACCCACCGAGCCGACGATCTTGGTACGCGTCAGCATGCCGGAGGCGATACCGGCCAGATAGCTGTTTTCGTGCGTGAAGATGTTGAAGAGCGCCAGGTTATCGAGACCGGGGTCTTCCGGGAAGAACGATTCCTGAGCCGCGAACAACTGATCCGGAAATTCTTCCGCAATTTCGAGGACGAGCGACGGGTCAAACGCGATGCTGATGATCAGATCGGGGCGTTCCTGCACCGCGCGGCGAATGGCGGCATCGTGTTCTTCGGTGCCGGCCGTCTCGACGATGGTGCCGTTCACGCCCAGTTCGGCGATGGCGCGCTCTGCACCCGCAGCCGCCGAATCGATGAACGAGCGATCGCCACGGGGGTTGGGCAGCAGGATGATGAACGATACATCGCTGTTGTCGGGCACTTCAGCCACTTCTGTTGGCGCTGCGGAAGGATCGGCCACGCACTGGTCGACGTAGGTATCCTGAGCGCTGACCGTGGCAACGCTGAGGAATAGCAGGACGAGGATGAGCAGGATGCTGCGTTGTATGTGACGAAGACTGACCATATTCTTCTCCTTCAATACTAAGGACTGACCGTTATTTAAACGCGATTAAATCCGTAATGCAACAGCTAAACCTCTCAAAACCCAGTTCTTTCTTTGGTGCGTGTTGCCGAAACTGCTAAACTGTCTGCGAACCCCGCACACTTTTCGGACATGGAAAGGTTTTTTGCCGCTATGTCGATCGATATCATACTGGATACGGACATCGCGACCGATGTCGATGACTGTCTGGCCCTCGCGCTGATTCTGTCTTCGCCCGAACTGAGTCTCCGCGGCATTACCTGTGTGTACGGCGATGTCGATCTGCGTGCGCGCTTCACCGCCAAGCTGCTTGCCCTGCACGGCAGCACAGACATTCCTGTCACGGCCGGGGCGCGCCTGCCGCTGCTGAACAAACGCCCGGTCTACTGGGAAGGGCGAGAAGGCGAAGGGCTGCTGACCGATGACGACGCGGAGATTGCCTATTCGGGCGAAAATGCCGTCGACTTCATCGTCCGTACGGCGTTCGAGAAGCCCGGCCAAATCCACCTGGTGGGTATCGCGCCGTTGACCAACATTGCGCTGGCCCTCATCCGCGAGCCCAAACTGCCGCTCAAGCACATCACCCTGATGGGGGGTGTGGCGCGCAGCATCGATCGGCTCGACCTGCCGTTTGCGGAACACAACATCCAGTGCGATCCGGAAGCGGCGCACATCGTGTTTTCATCGGGAATACCTACCACGCTCGTCCCCCTTGACCTGACCACCCAGGTGCGTCTCCGTGCCGAAGGCGTCGCGAAACTCCGCGCGCTGGGATCCCCCTATCATGAGGCGGTCGCGCGTCAGGTCGAGCTGTATCCGCGCTTCCAACACCTGGGGTACACGTTCGTTCATGACCCGCTCGCCGTGGCCGCCGTCATCGACCCGACGTTCATCCGGACCGAGCGCGTGCGGATCGACGTCGAACTGGCCGGCCAGCACTCGGCAGGGATGACTCTGATGAAGCGCGATCCCTCCGGCCATGTCGACGTTGGCGTGGCGGTGGATATCGACCGCTTTGAGACGTGGCTGGTGGAACGCCTCTGCGGTTGATCGAGCTTGATGATCGAGCCTGAAAGGAACACGGATGCAAACGACGACCAGGCTGCTGATGGGTGGGGCCGTTCTGTGCCTCGGCCAGCAGGACCGCATTTACGATCGCGGCTATGTGATTGTTCAGGACGACCGTATTGTCGAGGTGGGCGACGCGTCCACGCTTAGCAAGGATCGCCTGTTCGACGAAACGGTCGACTTCAGCGGCAAGCTGCTGATGCCCGGCCTTGTCAACGCGCATACCCATACGCCGATGACGCTGTTTCGCGGGCTTGCGGAAGGCGTCTCGCTGCTGACGATGGAGGGCTGGTACAACAGCATCCGCTTGCTCGAACTGGTGATGACCCAGGACATGGTACCCGCCTCGGTCGGGGTCGCCTGTGCCGAGATGATTCGCACCGGGACGACGACTTTTGCGGACCAGTACTTCTTCATGGATGCGATCATCCCGGTCGTCCAGGAAAGCGGCTTGCGGGCGGCGCTGGCGTACGGCGTGGTGGAACTGGACGACCCCCAGGCTCGCGAACGCGAATTGGCCGCGCTCGACGGCTTCCTGGAGTCGATTAACAGCGGTGGAGACAGCCGGCTGCGCGGCTGGGTGGGGCCGCATGCCTTCTTTGTCGACAACAAACCGGCGACCATGGCCATCGAACGGCTGCTGGCGCAGAAGTACAGGACCGGACTGCACATCCACCTGTCGACAACCGGCGAAGAAGACGATTTCTGTATGCACCAATACGGCATGACCGCAGTGCGCAAGATGGACGAACTCGGCATGTTCGATCAGCCGCTGATGGCAGCCCATTCGCTGACTATCCCGCAGGACGATTGGACGCTCCTGGGGAGTAAAGCGTTCAGCGCGGTGGCATGCGCCAGCGCCTGCATGCGCGCCGGGGCAGATGCCGCGCCGGTTGTGGGAATGCGCGCGGCGGGCATCAATGTCGCCATCGGCACGGACAATGTCTGCAACAACAACGATTACGATCTCTTCCTGGAGATGCGTACACTCGCCAAACTTGCCTCCTACCGGGAGCGCCGTCCGGGGGCGCTGTCAGCGCGCGAGGTGCTGCACATGGCGACGGCGGGCGGCGCGCAGGCGCTCGGCCTCGCGGACGAAATCGGTGAGATCGCAGCCGGCAGGAAGGCGGACTTGATTCTTCTGGATCAGAGCGAAATTGGCTGGGGTCCGACCGAGACCCATTCGCCCTTCACGGCGCTGGTCTACAGCGTCAACGGGATGCACGTGACAGACAGCATGGTCGACGGGCGCTGGCTGAGGCAGAGGGGGCGGGGCGGGGCGTGCGGAGAGCGAAAGCTGCTCACCGATCTGCATTACGCCAGCGGCTGATGCGGTCGTACGCTGCACGTGGGTCGCGGCCGAAGGCGGCATGTGTTCCGGCCGGTTCGGCGGTGATGGCGCGACCTGATCGCGGATGCAGTGGAGTGGAGGCGCTCATCAGCCTTTGCGAAGAAATGCGTGCAGTATCAGAAAGCCTCGTGTCCCTGCCAATACACTACGCACTCCCTGGACACCGCTAGATCCGCGCCAGCGCGTCGAACTGCGGCTTGAGCGCTGGATAGAGTTGCCGGTAGATGTCGAACAACCGGCCGTAAGTTTCCTGGCGGGCCGGGTTCGGCAGATACTCCCCGTTCGATCTGGGCCGCCTGGGCCGCTGCCAGACCCGCATCGGGGATCAGGCCGACGCCCGCAGCAGCCAGCAGCACGTCTCCAAGCGGAGCGCCCGCGTTGTCCTTGAGGACGACCAGCGGCTGATGCGTGATGTCGGCAATGATCTGGCACCAGAGCGTGCTGCGAGTCGGCCCGCCGACGGCACGGAGTTCGCTGACCGTCGCGCCGACTTCGCGCGCCACCTGGATGTTGTGCATCATCGAGAAGGCGACGCCTTCCATCACTGCGCGGATCAACTGCGGCTGGCGGGTGTTCAGGCTCAGCCCGAAGAACACGCCGCGCGCATGACCATCGTTGATCGGCTGGAGTTCGCCGCTCAGATAGGGTAGGAAGAGCAGGCCGCCCGCGCCGGGTTCGCTCTCCGCCGCCCGCGCGGTCAGGTCGTTGAAGTCGTGCTGATTCAGCAGATCGCGGCACCAGGCCAGCGACGCGCCGAACGCGACGATCGTCCCGCCGACGAACCACTGCTTCTCCAGCACATGGGCAAAGGTCAGGAGTTGGGGATGGGCCAGCGGCTTATCCTGCGCGATGTAGATCGACCCGCCCGTGCCCAGCGACAGCATCGTCTGGCCCGGCCGGTGCACGCCGACGGCCAACCCTGCCGACGAGGTATCCTCACCCCCGGCGATGACGGGTGTCCCGGCCTTCAGGTGCATGGCGCTGGCGGCTTCGGGTGTCACCTGCCCGATCACCTGCTGGCACGGGGCGACGCGCGGATACAGCGAGCGCTCGATGCCGAATGCCTCGATCAGCTCGTCCGACCAGTCGCATGCCGCCTGATCGAAGGCGAAAGGGATGCTGGCGTCGGAGACGTTCAGCACACGCTCGCCAGTCAGCCGCATATTGATGTAGCCAGTCGTCGTCAGGCAGGTAGACGCGCGGCGCAGCACGTCCGGTTCGTGTTCTTGCAGCCAGATCAGCTTGGGATCGGTGTTGTAGGGGCCGGGCTGTTTGCCGTTGATGGCCAGGAGGCGTTCGCCGGCGCGTTCGCGCATGAACTGGCACTGCGCCTCGGAGCGGGCGTCCATCCAGATGATGCCAGGTCGCACCGGCATGCCGGCACCATCGACCAGGACGGCGCCGGCCCCTTGCCCGCTGATGCCGACTGCCGCCACCTGTTCAGGACGCGCGCCGGATTCCGTCATGACGCGGGCGGCCACCGCCACCGCACCCTGCCACCAGTCTTCGGGATTCTGTTCGGTCCAGCCAGAGCGGGGCGTGTACAACGGATAGGTGGCGGTTGCCTGGGCGATGGTCTTGCCGGTGGGGGTGGCCAGCAACGCCTTGGCGTTGGTCGTGCCGATATCGATGCCCAAAATCAATGTTTCTTTCACAATGAACAATCCATCTTCGAAGCAGCGCTCTCGCTGAGTATATTCACCGCCTTCGGTGACTGCAAATGCCATCCCTGCCGTCGAGACGACCATTGATCATAGGCTTGAAGTGGCAATGGTCATGTCCTTGCAGGCGAAGATGCGTTAAGGTATTGGGCATGGTGGATGTCGACGAGAAAGACCAAGGCCATGACCCGAAAAAGCATCATTGACCACTATCGCCAGAACCCATCCGTGAGCGTGCTGATCATCGGCGCCGGCATCAACGGCATCGGCACCTTCCGCGATCTCGCGCTGCAAGGCGTCGATGTGCTGATGGTCGACAAAGCCGATTTCTGCTCCGGCGCCAGCGCGGCGTCGTCGCGACAGGCCCACGGCGGGCTTCGCTACCTGGAACATGGGGAGTTCCGGCTGGTGCGAGAATCGCTGACGGAGCGCAACCGCCTGCTCCAGAATGCGCCTCACGCGGTGCAGTACCAGCCGACCACCATCCCACTCTACACGATGTTTTCGGGCATCCTCAATGCCCCCCTGAAGTTCGCCGGCCTGCTCAAGCGGCCCAGCGAGCGCGGCTACGTCGTCGTCAAGCTTGGCATGATGCTTTACGACTGGTTCACTCGCAGCAACCGCAAGACCCCGACGCACAGGATGCTCAATCGAGAGGAAGCTCTCAGGAAGCACCCCAAGCTGAACCCGGCGGTCATCGGCGCGGCCACCTACTATGACTGCCAGATGCCCCAGGCCGAGCGCATCGGCGTCGAGATCACCCTGGACGCCGAAGCCGAGTCGCCCAACGCGCATGCTCTGAACTATTGCAGCATCGTCGACGGCGCGGTCGATACGGTCGAGCTGCGCGACGAGATCAGCGGAGAAACCTTCGACGTAAAACCGAAGCTGGTGATCAACGCCGGCGGCGCCTGGATCGACTTCGTCAACCGCAAGATGAACAAGCCGACACGCTTCATCGGGGGCACTAAGGGGTCGCACATCGTCGTCGATCATCCGGAGCTGGCCCGCGTCATCGACGGAAGCTGCATCTTCTTCGAGAACACGGACGGCCGCCTGGCGATCTTCATGCCCTTCTACGACAAGGTAATTATCGGCGCCACCGACATTCGCACCGACGAGCCGGATCAGGCCGTGTGCGACGAGGACGAGATCGCCTACTTCCTCCAGTTCGCCGATCGCGTGCTGCCGGGCATCAAGGTCACCCGCGACCAGATCGTTTTCCACTTCTGCGGCGTGCGCCCGCTCCCGGCCAGTGACGTGGAATTCGCCGGGCTGGTCAGCCGCGACCACAGCATCCGCGTCACCGAGCCGGACAGCCAGATTCGCTTCCCGGTCTACTCGCTGGTCGGCGGCAAATGGACGACCTTCCGCGCCTTTGCCGAGCAGACCACCGACAAGGCGCTGGCTTTCCTGGGGCGCGCCCGCCAGGGATCGACCGACGATCTGCGCATTGGCGGCGGCCGCGATTACCCCGCCACCGCGGAGGCGCAGTCGGCGTGGATTGAGGGGGTTGCAGGCACGACTGGCGTCCCGGCGGATCGCGTGAAGGCGCTGTTCGAGCGCTACGGCACCCGCGCCGAGCAGGTCGCCCGATATATGTCCCAGGGAAGCGACACGCCGCTCAAGGGCCTGGAGGCCTACAGCCTCCGCGAGATCATGTTTCTGGCCGAGAACGAGAAGGTCGAGCATATCGACGATCTGCTCCTGCGCCGCTCGGTCATTGCCATGCAGGGTCTGCTGAACGGGGAAGGGCTGCGCAGCGTCGCCCAGGCCATCGGGCAGGCGCTCGGCTGGTCGGCGGAAACGACTCAGGCCGAAATCGACCGGGTGTTCACCCTCCTCACCACGCGCAACGGTGTCCCGGCCGCGCGTATTCGCTAAACGAACCAGCCGGATCGCGATGGCGGTCCGGCTGGTTCTGTCCTTGGAGGGAAGCTGTCAGAGGCGTTTGCCCAGTCATCCCAGCGGTACGTCGAGCACGCGACTGAGCTTGAGGACGGTGAAGCGGTTGCGCAGGTAGTGCCCATACTCGAAGCCGGGCTGAACTTCGTCGGCGTCGAGCTTGAGCGCCGTCCAACTGGTGGGCGTGCCGGCCTTGTCCAGCGAGGCCTTGATCGCCTCCGGTGGCGGCACATGCGCGGCGACATCCTGGATGTCCTCCCAGTGGTCGGCGATGCGATGTTTGAGCTGCTCGAAGTCGTCCTCGCCCAGGTCGAGAAAAGCGCCGTGGTCTTTGGCGATATCGTCGGCCAAATCGCCGTACCCCTGGCGAATTCGGGCGATCTCCGCTTCACGGCCTGGCAGTGTCGCACTTTCCAGACGATCCATCACTTCGCTCCGGCTCAGGCTGCGAATGCGGGCGTACTGCTCGGCCACCAGTGTCAGGGCGTACCCCACCTGAGCACCATGCAGCGGCGTCTCACGCCCTTCCTTCAGGCGCTTCATCTCCCAGAAGTGCGAGGCGTGATGCTCTGCACCGGAAGCTGGGCGCGAAGTGCCAAAATCGAGCATACACAGGCCGGACTCGATCAGACCGTCCATCAGCGCGCGAACGCCTTCTTCCGAAGCCTGGCCGATGCTCTCCGCGTACTTCTCGACGCTCTCGATGGCCGCCTGGGAACGCCGGGCGATGTCGACATCGTAGGGTTCATCCCACAGGATGCTGCCGAGTCGCCAATCGGCCAGCGACGTGACCTTGCCGATCATGTCGCCATAGCCGGCGGCGATCAGCCGGTGCGGCGCCTGCCTGAGCGTGTCCAGGTCGGCGAAGACGGCGAGCGGCGCCTGGCACAGGAGGGTCGTCTTGACTCCGGCCAGGATGATCGGCGCGCCAATCGAAGTGAAGCCGTCCACCGAGGGCGCGGTCGGCATGCCGATGAAAGAGCGCCCAGTACGGTGACTGGAGAAGCGCGTGATATCGGTGATCGTACCGGAGCCGACAGCGATGAATGTACACTCGCCCAGGGGCGCCTGGATCAGAACCTGGACCACCTGGTGTTCGTCGGCGTGAATGTGATCGCCTTCGAGGACGATGGTCGTCAGATCGCAGCCCTGCGCTTTCAGCGCGGCCGCAACTCGCTCACCCAGCGCTGGAAAGGTGTGGGTATCCGCCACCAGAGCGAAGCGATGCAGGTTGTGCGTGTCGATATAGGCGAGGAGCTGTCCGATGGCATCCTTGCCGACGTAGATGGGATCGATTATTGGCATGAATGTGCCCCCTCACTGAGGCGCAGGTCAACTGGCGGTCGAATGCCGGGTGACGTTGTGCATAACGGTCTTGAGCTGCTGATACGTCTGACGGTACTGGTCGACGTAGAACTGATACTGCTGGTGGCGCTCCGGGTCAGGCAGATATTCGCCCGTGACGCGGGTCATCTTGCGGGAGGCTTCAGGCAACGTCGGAAACCAGCCCGCCCCGACCGCTGCCGCGACCGCCGTCCCCAACAGAGACGCCTCGGGCACACGGGTTAAAACGATCGGCTGCCCGATGACGTCGGCGTAAATCTGCATGAAGAGCTTGCTGTGTGTCGCGCCGCCGCAGGCGATCACCCGTGAGATGGCGCACTTCTGGGAAGCGAAGGTGTCGAGGATATCCTTTGTCCCGTAGGCGATGCCTTCCATGATGGCCCGGAAGACATGCGCCCGGCTAGCCTGCAAGGATAACCCAAGAACGACGCCGCGCGCCAGCGAATCGGTGTGCGGTGTGCGGTTGCCCTGGAAATAGTCCAGAACGATCAGCCCATCCGAGCCGACGCCGATCTGGCTGGCTTCTTCGTCGAGAACCTTGTACGGCGAAATGCCGGTACGAGCAGCCTGTTCAACCAGATCGTGCGCGAAATTCCGCTTGAACCAGTTGAGGATCGAGCCGGTCGACACCCGCCCACCTTCGATCAGGTTGAGGCCGGGGACGACGGCATCGGGGAAGCTGCCGAAGATGCCAGGGAAATGCACCTCTTCCGCGGTCAGACCGGAGAGCACATTCGACGACCCCATCACCATGCCCAGATCGCCTGGTTCGACCACCCCCAGCCCGAGCAGGCCGATAAAGGCGTCACCGCCACCCTGCGCTACAGGGATACCCACCGGCAAACCGAGTCGCCAGGCTGCCGCCTGCGCAAGCGGACCCACCGGCTCGCCTATGCGCAGGATATCGGGCGGGAACTTACGCTCAATCCCGCCGAGACCAATCGTTTCGTAGAAATCCAGCGGCCAGCCGCCGCTGGGTGTGTGGTAGTACCAGCGCTGAGCGATCGTGTTGATGTTGAGGGCGATGCGGCCGGTAAGCTTGTAAATCAGCCAGTCGGTCGACTCCAGGATGTAGTCCGCCTCCTGGTAGGTCTCCGGCTCGTGTTCCTTGAGCCAGAGCATCTTGGCGGGCATCCATTCCGCGCTCACGCCGGTCAGACTGTAGCGCAGGGCGTCGTGGCCGGTGTGGAAGATGCGCTGGGCCTGTTCGGTGGCGCGCACGTCCATCCACAGGAGCGCACGGCGCAAGGCTTCGCCATTGGCCTTGATCGGCAGAAGCGTGCAGGTCGTCCCATCGACGCTCAGCCCTACGACCGATTCTGGCGAGACGGCGGCGCGCTTCAGGCACTCCTGCACGGCGCCAACCAGACCATCCCACCAGTCATCCGGGTCCTGTTCGGCCCATCCCGGCTTCGGGAAATACGTGGGATAGTTCTGCGACGCGGAGGCGATCAGATTGCCTTCGACATCGAAGAGGCCGGCCTTGATCGCCTCCGTCCCTGAATCGATACCCATTACGTACATGGTGAAGTCTCGCTGCGCTGGCCTCGTCGAATGGCTGTGCCGTCCGTGTCAAAAGCGCTACGCTTTTGAGCGCTATGCCCTAAAGCGCCACGCCAGTGTCCGCATTGAACAGATGAATGCGGTTGGTGCGGAGCTGCAGCCAGACCTTCTGCGCCGGGCTGTACTGCTGCGCGGGCGGGGTGACCACCAGCATGTCATTCGGGCCGACCTTGGCGGCAAGCTGACCTTCCTCGCCCAGTTCCTCGAAGGTGAAGACGCTTCCTTCAAGCTCGGCCACGCCGTTTCCGGACGCCGATTTGGCGGCAATGACGTCGATCGGGCGGACGCCCAGCTTGACCTGCTTCAGATTCTTACTGCTCTCCAGCTTGCGGCCCAGTTCGTCGGGAAGACGGACCTTGAAGCTGCCATCGCTGGCTCGCAGCATAGTCCTTCCGTCTTCGCTGGTGGGCTGCCCGAGCAGGAAGTTCATCGGCGGCTCGCCTATGAAACCGGCCACGAATTCGTTGACCGGGTGGTTGTAGATTTCCTCAAAGGTGCCGACCTGCTGGAGCACGCCGAAGTTCATCACCGCGACGCGCTCGGCCATGGCCACCGCCTCAAGCTGGTCGTGCGTGACCAGTACGGTGGTGCGTCCGGTGCGCGCGTGCAGGCGCTTCAGTTCCACGCGCATGTGCGCCCGCAGCGCCGCATCAAGGTGCGACAGCGGCTCGTCCATCAGGAAGACGTCCGGGTCGCGCACCAGCGCCCGCGCCAGGGAGATGCGCTGCTTCTGGCCGCCGCCCAGTTCGGCCGGCTTGCGCTTGAGGATGTCGCTGATCTCCAGCATGTTGGCGACTTCCAGCACACGCCGCTCGACCTCTTTGGCCTCGATACGGCGGGCGCGCAGGCAGAACGCAATATTGTCGAAGACGGTCAGCGGCGGGTAGAGCGCATAGCTCTCAAATGCCAGCGCGGCATTACGCTGGTTGGGTTCGAGATCGTTCATCCGCCGGTTGCCGATGAACAAATCGCCCTTGGTGATGCTTTCCAGGCCGACGATCATGCGCAAGGTGGAGGTTTTGCCGCACCCGGACGGCCCCAACAACGCCAGGAACTCCCCGTTCCTGATCGTCAGGTTGAGGTCAATCACCGCTTCGACACCGCCCTTGTAGGTCTTATAGATATGTTCTAATCGAACTTCTGCCATGTTCGGTGCCTTAGTTACTCAAGATATTCTTGTCGGTCTGCGGGTTGAAAATGGAAATGCCATCGTTCTCGATGAACAACGTCACCGGCTCATCGATCTTGTAGTCATGGTCGATCGGCGTGAGCACATCCAGCTTGTGACTGCCCACCGTGGCCGTCAGGACACCCTTGGTACCCAGCCGCTCGTAGACGTACACGGAACCCGAGCAGCTATTGACCGCTGGATTTTCCTTGTGCACGTGCAGGTGCATGGGACGCAGTCCCAGAACAACCGTCTTGTAATTGCCGTGGGTCAGCGCGTCGCTCAGGCGCTGTGGGACGTCCACGCGAATGGAGCCGTCGGTGCTGACGAGCTGAAGGCTGCCATTGACGCTCTGCGGGCTGCATTCGATCAGATTGATCTGCGGGTGGCCGAGGATCTTGGCCACAAACGTATTTCCGGGGTTGGCGAAGACCTCCGACGGGGTACCGATCTGCTGGATCTCGCCCTTGTTCAGCACCACCAGTCGGTCGCCCAGCGACAGGGCTTCAAGATAGTCGTGCGTGACGTAGATCGTCGTCGCCTTGATGACCGATTCCAGCGCCTTGAACTCCTGGCGCATGCGATGGCGCAGCTTGGCGTCCAGGTGGGAGATCGGTTCGTCGAGCAGCAGAACGCTCGGATCACGAACGAGTGCGCGCCCCAGGGCCACGCGCTGCTTCTGGCCGTTGGACAGATTTTGCGGCAGGCGGTCGAGGAGTGCACCCATGTTGAGCGTCTCGGCCACCGACGTGACTCGGTGGTCAATTTCAGTCTGAGAGAATGTCCGGCCCGGCGCCTTCAGCGGGAATGCGAGGTTCTGGGCGACAGTCAGGTGCGGATAAAGCGCGTAGCTCTCGAACGCCATAGCCACGTTACGCTTGTGCGGTTCGATGGCATTCATCAACTGGCCGTCGATGAACACCTTGCCCATCGTCGGCGTCTCGACTCCGGCGATCAGCTTCAGCATCGTCGTCTTGCCGGCGCCGGAAGGCCCGAGCACGACCAGGAACTCGCCGTCGGAGACATCCAGGTTCATATGGTTGACGGCGCGGACTTTGCCGAAATCTTTGGTGAGGTTTTGCAGGACCAGTCTCGACATGATGGTTACCCTTTGACCGCGCCAAAGCTCAGACCGCGAATCAGGTAGCGCTGGATGCTCAGGGCGAGAATGATCTGTGGCAGGGATGAAACCACCGAAGCCGCCGCCATACGATTGAAGAACGACTGCGCCGAAGAGATGTAACCCAGCGCCGACACCGTGACGGTCTGCACGTTCGAAGCGCCGAGCACCAGCGGGAAGATGAAGTTATTCCAGGCGAACACGAAGGCCAGCAGCGCTGCCGCGGCCAGACCGGGACGAACGAGCGGCAGCAGGATCTTCCAGAAGATCTGATACCAGGGGTAGCCATCGATCATCGCCGCCTGCTCGATATCGGGGGAGATGTCTTCGAAGTAGCTGCGCAGCACCCAGATGAGCATTGGTAAGGTGACGAGCTGGTATACCCAAATGATCCCGAAATAGGTGTCATATAACCCTAACTGCCGATATATCAGCGAGAGTGGGATGATCACCACCAGTTCTGGCGCGAAGCGGAACGACAGGAAGGTGAACGCCAGGTTGTCCTTGCCCTTGAAGTTGTAGCGGGCCAGCGCATACGCCGCCGGCACACCCACCGCCAGCGACACGACCACCGCGCCCGTGCTGACAATCATGCTGTTCAGGAAGTTGCGCGGGAAGTCCTGCCGCGCCACCACGCCCGCTGCCGCCCGCGTATCGCCGAAGATGATGGCCGTGTAGTTGTCCGTCGTCGGCGTGAAGATGAACTGAGTGGTGAACAGCTCATCCGTGCTCTTCAGGGAAATCAGCACCATCCATACGATGGGAAACAGCGCAAAGACGAAGTAGATGACCAGAAATCCCTCAGAAAGAATGGCGGCCAGTCCCTTTTTCGCTCTTGAATTCATAATCTGATCGCCTCGCTTACGAATAACCCGCAGCGCTGCGCTGCGCACGTCCCCACCACTTCACGAGATACTGGCTCGTGAAGTAGATGAAGAAGTAAAGGACAATGGCGTAGGGAAGCCCCTGGGCCAGCTTCTGGAACTGGATGCTCGTGCGGTAGGCCGTGAGCTGATAGGTCATCAGCGTGTTGCCCGGACCACCTTCCGTCATCGCGAAGATGATGTCGAACATCTTGAGCGAGTCCATAAAGCGGAACACGATCACGATCAGAATGAACGGCGTCAGCATGGGCAGCGTCAGATTGCGGAAGGTGAACCAGAAGGATGCGCCGTCAACACGCGCAGCCTCAAACGGGCCTTGCGGGAACGCGCGCAGGCCGGCGAGCAAGATCAGTGCGGCGAACGGTGTGTACATCCAGACGTCGATGAGCACGACGGAGAAGAGCGCTGTCTCGGGGACCGCAGCCCATTGCAGCGAGGGCAGCCCGACGGAATTGAGGATCGGGTTCAGGATGCCGACGCTGGGCTGCATCATCACTTTCCAGATGAGCGTGGTAATGACCGGCGCGATCATCATGGGAAAGATAAGGGTCGTTTGAAGGATTTTCGCGAGCCGACTCTCCCGGTTGAGCAGCATCGCCACCGTCAGGCCGAGCGTCAGTTCCACCCCTGTTGAAGCGGTCGCATAGGCCAGAGTGATGAAGGTGCTATACCAGAAGTCGGAGTCCTGGACCATGCGCTGATACTGTCGCAGCCCGACGAAATCGAAATTTGGCCGGTTCAAGGCATAGGGAGTGAGCGATGTAGCCACCCCGCTGATGAAGGGGACCAGAATGCCGATCAGCACGATCAATGCGGGCAGGGCGATCAGATACGGTCGCCAGCGCACCAGGCGTGGGGGGCGAATGACTTCTTCCTCTTCGGAGATTGAAACATTGGTGGCAGAAATTTGCTTGGTGGCCATAACGCCTCTTTAAAAACACTGCGATTTTTGCATATTGTGACCCTGGCAGGCGCGATATGCAATCGGTTCCCGTCATAAAACGTGGGGCGATGAACTGCACCGCCCCACGTTCTCTTGCTTACTGACCGTCTTACTCGATGACGCCCGCGTCTTGCAGTTGCAGTGTCAAGCTTTCGACAAGTTCGTCGAGACGCTCCTGTGTGTCTGCGCCAGCATAGATTTCCTGCAGCGCCTGCGCCCACTCGGTGGTGGTCTCAAAGAACAGCGGCTGTGGCGTGAACTGGATCTTGGCGTCATTCGCCATGATCGTGTTGAAGGTTTCCAGGTAATTCGTCTGCTGGCTCATCTTGGCCTGGAAGTCGGCGTTTTCCCAAATCGACGCGCGAACGGGGTTGACCATGTTGTAGTCCACCGCGCCGGTCGTCAGGAATTCCTTGCCCGTCGCCCACTGCAGGAACAGCCAGGAGGCGTCCTTGTTCTGGGAGCCGGCGTTCATCGCCAGCGACCAGATCCAGATGTTGGTGCGCAGATCGCCATCAGGGCCGAGCGGACCCGGTGCCCAGGCGATGTTTCCCAGGACCTCGGCGGCAGCAGCATCCGGCTGATTCTGGAAGTAGCCAAGGATGTCGGCGTCGAACAGGATGCCGGCCTTGCCCTGACCGAAGTCGGTGCCCGCCTGGTACCACGTGTAGGTGGTCCACGCTTCCGGGCCGGCGTTGCGGACCATCTCGGCCCACTTGCTGGTGACCTCGACCGCGCACGGGCTGTTCATCTGCGGGATCATGTTCTCATCGTAGTCCACGCAGCCCTGGCTGGCGTACATGGTCATGAAGCCTGGATGGATGGTGGCCCAGTTCAGGCTGCCACGCACCACGATGCCGGCCATTTCCGGCTCTGCTTCGGCCAGCGCCGTCGAAACCGCGACCAGTTCGTCGAGGTTGGTCGGAACGCTCAGACCGTGCTCTTCGAACAGGTCCTGACGATACATGAAGGCATTGGCTTCAAAGCCCCACGGAAGTGCGTACTGCGAGCCCTGGCCCAGGTTCTCACGGCCGGCTTCCAGGTTCCACCTTTCGCTGTTGCGCAGGTCCGCGAAGATGTCCTCGAAGTCATAGTCGGGGTTCGTCTTCGTCGGGTCGTTGATGTAGCCTTCCAGCGGTTCCATCCAGCCGGCGGGCGCATACTGCCAAATCATGTACGCGCCGGTCATGAACACGTCGTACGTGCTGCTGGCGCCAGCGGACAGGTCAATGGTGACCTTGTCGAAGTAGTTCTGTTCCGGGAACACGTCATAGCTGACGGTGATACCGGTCAGTTCTTCGAACTTGGGCAGTTCGGCGACCAACGCCTGCTGATACGGGTGCTGATTAAGCAGCAGCTTCAGCGACGTGCCTTCGAATTGGCGCCAGTTGAACTCATCCTGCGCACCAATCATGCCCACGCCGAGGGCGAAAACGGAGACGATGACCAGCAAGAATAGGAAAATTCGGTTGGTTTTCATGTTCATTTCCTTAACGTATTGGAGCATATTGGCGCTGCGACTGGCATTGGGCAACTCCCTCTTGGGCGAATGGATCTCGTGTCACACCTCCTGTATGTAATGGATTTCCTAAAAGATGCGCACCTACGGCTTATAGCCGACGATGCCGGGTAGCTCACCGATATTTTCGACAATGTACGTCGGCGGTGAGGTCATTTTTGCGACGTCTTCGCGCTTAGCGACGCCGGTCAGGGTGACGGCCGTCTGCATTCCCGTACGCTGGCCCATGAAAATGTCGGTCTCCAGCCGGTCGCCGACCATCATCACTCGCTCGGCGGGCAGTTCCAGCCGCTGAAGCGCCACCTGCATAATCAGGCTGGAAGGTTTGCCCGCCAGAAGCTCGACGGTGCGGCCGGTCATGTGCTCCAATGCGGCAATCGTGCCGCCGGCGTCCGGAATGGCACCGCCCGGCATGGGGCAAGCCTTGTCGGCGTTGGTGGCAAAGAAGCGCGCGCCCTTGAGGAGCGCCTGGTAGGCCGTATTCAGCTTGCGATAGTTCAGTGTGCGGTCGAAGGCCACGACGACGGCATCCACACCGTGCGGCTCAATCACCTCTAGCGGGTCCTGGTCGAGGAATTCGTTGACAATCTTCAGGCCGTGCCCGCGCAGTTCGTTTTGCAGGTTCTCTTCACCGATGACGTACAGGTTGAGATCTGGCTCGGTATGAGAGAGATGGTAGCCCAACACGAAACCCGACGTGATGACGTCATCCGGCGCAGTCGGGATGCCCAGTCCGGTCAGCTTGTGGGCGTAGTTTTCACGAGGTTCGAGGGGTTTGTTGCTGACGAAAAGGACGCGCTTACTCATCAGGCGAAGCCGCGCGATGCCTTCAACAGCGCCGGGGAGCGCAGCTTTTCCGAGATAGACTGTACCGTCGAGATCAAAAATGAAACCGTCAACCGGAGCTTGCATCGGCGGCCTCGACATTCAGTAAGGACACTAAAGAGTACAGGTTTGTCAATGAACACCACGCAAAAATATTCAGGCTGAGACAGTATTTTCATAAATTAGCATGTTGCTTGGCCTTTGTCAAATGCTTTTTTTGACAGAAATTTCAATGCGTGATACATTTTTCTCATAGACAATTCTAATATGTGCTTTGCTACCTCTTCGGTAAGATGTAAATAACTTTGAAGCGCTGGTAGTCCCTAGAACGCGTCAAGTTGTCTCGTATAATGATGCTTTTGTTCCTAGAGGGTTCTTGGTGCACATGGCAGCTACGGAAAACCGCGATGAGTTGCTGGCGACCGTCGCCAGTCTTTACTACAAGCTAAACCAGAGTCAGGGCGAAATCGCCACACGTCTGGAGCTGTCCACCTCGACGGTGTCACGTTTGCTGCGCGAAGCCCACGAAAAGGGTATCGTTCAGATCCACATCCAGATGCCCATTCCCCGCGATCTGGAGCTGGAACAGATCTTCATCAAACGCTTCGGGCTCAAGGATATCTACATCCTTCAATCTCCGGCAGAAGGCACAGGCGATACCTTGCTGCGCGCGATCGGGCAGCTTGCCGCGACCTACGTCAAGCGCATCATCGACTCTTTCCCGCCCGGTTCTTCGATCGGAGTCGCCTGGGGAACCGGTGTGCATGCCGCCGTGAGCGCCCTCCCCGACCACTTCACTCAGAATATCGACGTCGTGCAGCTCATGGGCGGCGTCGGCGAACTGGTCATTGACGGTCCCGACCTGGGCCGCGTAGTCGCTCAGAAGCTCGGCGGTCGGCATTATGACCTTCATGCGCCGGTCCTGGTCGAACGAGCTATTACCCGCGAAATGTTCCTGCAAGAGCCGATGGTGCGCGACAGCATCGAGCGCGCGCGCGCCGTCAAGCTGGCCATTGTCGGCATCGGGTCGATTCAGGATGAAGCCTCCAGCTTCCTGCGAGCGGGGCTGCTCAGCCGCACGGATCTGCTGAATCTCCGCCAGCAGGGTGTGGTCGGCGAGATCTGCGGGCACTTCTTCGACAAGCATGGGCGCTGTGAGCCGTTTGAAATCAACCAGCGCATCATGGGTCTGGAACTGGATGACCTGCGCCAGATTCCGCACTCCATCGCCATCGCGCGCGGCCTGGCCAAGGTTCAGGCGATCTATGGCGTACTGAAAGCCGGTTTCATTCGCGTTCTGGCGACCGACGACATTACGGCGCGGGCTGTGTTCGATCTGGCCAACGCCGAGTTAAGCAAGAAAACATAGGGTTCAGCAAAGGGGAAATGCACATGAAACTGGCTATTGGCTGTGATGACGCGGGCGCGCCGCTCCTCGAAACCGTCCGGGAAGTGCTGAAGGCTCGTGGAATCGAATTTGAGGACTACGGCGTGGGCGCCGAAGACAGGACGCTCTACCCGGACGTGGCACTTCAGGTCAGCGAGCGTGTCGCCGCTGGAGAGGTAGACCGCGGTATCCTGGTGTGCGGCACCGGCATCGGTATGAGCATTACCGCCAATAAGGTGCCTGGTATTCGCGCGGCCCTGGTGCACGACACCTATTCGGCGGAACGTGCCCAGTTGAGCAACGATGCCCAGGTCATCACGATGGGATCCCGCGTGATTGGCCCGGAACTGGCGCGCAAGATTGTCGACACCTGGCTCGATGCGCACTATGATCCGGCATCGCGTTCGGAGCCGAAGGTGAAGCGCATGAACGAGATCGATATGAAGTTCCGGCAGGAACGCGAGAAATAAGCCAACGGCCGAGTGCCACCGGGAGAGAATGAGTCATGCAGCGCCTGATCAATGATCCGACCGCGGTCGTCGAGGACATGCTGAAGGGGTTCGCAAAGAGCCATCCCGATCTGGTGGCGACGACGACCAACCCTCGCGTCCTGAAGTACGTTCACGCGCCCGTGCCCGGCAAAGTGGGAGTTGTCACCGGGGGGGGCTCGGGTCACAAGCCGGCGTTCGTCGGCTATCTTGGCCGGAACATGGTCGACGCGGTGGCGGTCGGCGAGATCTTCACCTCTCCGTCGGCCCAGGCTTTTGTCGACGCCTTCAAGGCTGCCGACGGCGGCGCCGGCGTGGCCTGCCTGTACGGGAACTATGCCGGCGACAACATGAATGTCAAACTGGCCCGGCGCATGGCAGAAAAAGCGGGCATCCGCGTCGAAGTCGTCGTCGCAAACGATGATGTCCCCTCCGCTCCGCTGGCCGATCGCGATAAGCGGCGCGGGGTGGCGGGCGAGGTGCTCATGTGGAAAGTGGGCGGTGCCAAATCCGCCCTCGGCGGCTCGCTGGACGAGGTCATCCAGGCGGCGCAGAAAGCCATCGACAACACCCGCAGCGTCGGCATTGGCTTTACCCCCTGCACCATCCCGGCGGTGGGTAAGCCGAACTTCTCGATTGAAACAGGCAAGATGGAATTCGGCATCGGCCACCACGGGGAGCCAGGTATCGAGGTGACCGATCTCAAATCGGCCGATGAAGTCGCCCGCATGATGGTCGACATCGTGCTGCCCGACCTGCCGTTCGCCAGCGGCGACGAGGTCGTGGCGCTTATCTCCGGCCTGGGCGCCACCCCGATTATGGAGCTTTACATCCTCTACAACCGGATCCACGAGTTGCTGGCCGAGGCAGGCATCCGGGTCTATCGTCCTTACGTCGGCAACTACTTCACGTCGCTGGAGATGATGGGCGCCACCCTGACGGTGATGAAGCTGGACGACGAACTGAAAACGCTTATCGACCTCGAAGCCGACAGCATGGGTCTCCGCCAGTTCTCCAGGTAGTCTGCCGATAACAATGGACTCCTTCCCGGCCGCAAACGGCTCACAAATCATCCGCCGCCTCGTCGCGACCATTCAGGACAACGCCGCCTACCTGAGTGAACTGGATGGCGCTATCGGCGACGGCGATCACGGCATCAATATGAGCAAAGGCTTCGGCCTGGCCCTGGCACAGCTCGACGAGCAGGCCGATCTCTCGACTGGGCTGGCGACTTTGGGCGAGACGCTGTTTACCGAAATCGGCGGCGCCATGGGTCCGCTCTATGGGACATTCTTCAGCGAGATGGCTGCGGCCTGCCAGAACCGCAAGACAATAGATGCCATACTCTTTGGAACAATGCTGCAAGCCGGTCTACATGGTGTGCAGGACCTGGGCGATGCAAAGGTCTGCGACAAAACGCTGGTCGACACGCTGGCGCCGGCCACAAAGAGCTATGTGGCAGCGCTCACCGCAGGCGCGACCTTTGCGGAGGCGCTCCAGCGCATGGCGCGAGCGGCAGAATCCGGCAAAGAGTCGACGCGTGATCTGGTCGCCCAGATCGGCCGAGCCAGCCGCCTGGGGGAACGGACGCGGGGACACCTGGACGCCGGCGCCACCTCCTGCTACTTGATTCTGGACGCGATGGCGGGATCAATGCTCGCACTCCTGGCCAAATAGATCCCGATAGGACGAACGAACAAGCGTGGCAAGAGCAGTGCTGATTTCGCTGGACGGTCAGACCCGGGATATGGGCCAGGCGGAATACCCACCCCACGGTCCGCTGGTGGTCCGCGGCGTCGACGCGGAACTATTCCCGACGATACTGTCCGACCACACCATCCTCGGAGAAGTGGCTCTGACGGGATTCAAACTTGAGCAATCAAGAAAGAATCCCAGACAAAATGCATCTACAGGGAAAGTTTCGGTTGCTGCTGGACTGGCGGGACGCGAACCGGAACAGCGTGAAAAACCTGCTGTGCACTAGGATTTGAACCTGGCTGAGGGAAAGAAAAACGCTGCTGGACACTTCGGCAGCATTTATTGAGTGAGAGATCGGCGCACTAGGAGCTATTTCGAGCCCAGTTCTTCCCCTGTTTCCGCTGTGGAGTTCCTGCAGCAGCTTCAATTCCCTCAGCGTGAGCAACTCACGCAACTCTCAAACCGAAATCACATGGCTGGTTCAGGTGAGTCGGGCGCATACAGCACGCCCCGACCCACCAGGCCGCGCCGTCGCGGAAGCTGACGACGCCTTCCAATGAACAACCGGGAGGAAGCAGTGCTGGAGCGAATGCCGGACGGTGAAAACGATGCCGTCTCGTGCTGGCTGACAGCGGCGTCGCTGCGAGAACAGGTGAACCGCATCCTGGATGGCGGCGACGAGCGGACGAACGTGGCGCAGTGGATCGGGCATGTGCTCAAGCGTCTCGGTTTGATGGACCGCAGACGCCGGTAGCGCATGGCTGAAGGGAAGCTCTACGCCATCGACCGAACGCAGATGCTGGACATGATGTAGCGCTACGCCGTACAGCCGCTGGCGAAGGTGTAGACGTAAAAACCGATCAGACCCGTCAGCGTTCGCTCGGCCGGCTGATCGGTTTGATTGATTCTTGCAAATCCTCGCTCTAATGATGTTTTTCCACTCTACGCGCAGTTGCCTGACCCACAAGTTCTTGGACGAGATCGTTTGCGACTACTTCAGGTCGTGCTGGCAGTCACACGCAGATCTGAAGTGAACTCCGGCGGACAATCCGGACTCCAAACTCGTAGTTGACAACAAGTGCATTCTGCCATATCGTGCATCATGCACGATTACATAACATCAAAGGCGAGTTGAATGAGGTCTGTCATTTTGGCCAGTCCAGGTCGTCTGGAGGCGGTAGATATCTCTCCGCCACCGCCACCGGGTAGAGACGAAGTGCAGGCTGCCGTGTGCCGGGTGGGCATTTGTGGAACAGATCTCCATGCATTCAGAGGAACGCAGCCGTATTTTTCCTACCCTCGTATTCTGGGGCATGAGTTGTCTCTCAGGGTACTGGCGATCGGTGAGACCTCGCATGAGCATGATTTTGTCGTCGGCGATTTATGTTGTGTGCGCCCGTACCTGCACTGTGGTCAGTGCAGCTCGTGTCGCCGGGGCCTCGAAAACTGCTGTGAGAATTTGCAGGTTGCATGGGTGTTCATCGCGACGGAGGAATGCAGGAACTCATCAACTTGCCCATCCGACATCTCCACAAATCCAGTCTGCTTTCGCCCGAAGCCCTGGCACTGGTGGAGACGCTGAGCATCAGCCGGCATGGTGTTCAAAGGGCGCGCATTGAGCCCGGGGACGTCGTCTTGGTTGTCGGCATGGGACCGATCGGGTTAGGGGCCGCGCTATTTGCCCACTTGGCCGGCGCACGGGTCCTCGCCATGGACATCAGCGGCGCACGTTTGGCCTTTGCTGGTCAGCAGCCTGGGATTGACTGCTGCATCGATGCGCGGCTCGACATTCTGGATCAGCTCAGGGCAGCGTCCGGCGATCACCTGCCGACAGTCATTCTGGACGCGACGGGAAACGCCGCATCGATGATGAAATCGTTCGATTACGCCGCTTATGGCGCACGCATCGTTTTTCTTGGCCTGGTTCAGGGAGAAATTGCCTTCTCCAGTCCCAATTTCCATCGTAGGGAGCTTACGCTGCTGGCCAGTCGCAACGCCAGGGCGGACGATTTCACGCAAATCATTTCCTTGCTCGAACAGGGAAAGATGAGCGTGACTCACTGGATTACTCATGCCGTTTCGGAGTCGCAAATGCTGGTCGAATTCCCATCATGGCTCAATGTCCAGAATGGTGTCATCAAAGCCATGCTGCATTTCGAGTGAGTCGATCGTCGACTCATCAGGAGGACATTTGGGCGTGCAGAAATGCGCTTACCCGTTCCTCTACACCGCGGATGTGGTTCGCGAGGAGCTCCCTGGCGTTATCCATTGCGCCGATTTGCAGGGCATTCACAATTTGACGATGCTCCGCCGTCGAGTAGCTCCTGTCAATCAGCCCGACACCGGTGTAAAGACGGGACAAGTGCAGATGGACGTGAAGGTCTTCCCATGCTTTCAGTAGAAAACTATTCCCAGACATGCTGACAAGCGTGCGATGGAAACTGTGATCAATCAGGAGATAGTCCTTGAAGTCACTGTAAACTGTGCCGTCGCTGACCTTGTCCAGTTGGCAGACAAGGTTTTCTAGCTCGTCGACCAGAGGATTCGGCAGTTCGGCGAGACTGAGCGCATGAGTTTCCAGAACATACCGTAAGTCGAACAACTGATGCAGTTCGGTGACGGTGAGCAGGGGACGACAAAACCCATAGTTCGTCTTCTGTTGCACAAGGCGCTCGCCGTTGGTGCGCATCAATGCTTCTCGGACGGGTGTGTTGCTCATCTCGTTGTTTTGCCAACCCGTCAATGCTCAGTTGAGCGCCAGGCTCGAAATCCTGATTGACGATTGCCGCGACGAGGGCGTTATAGGCGATGTCTGCAAGGGATTGATGCTCACGGCGAGTGAGCGCAGTGTAGTTTTGCCTGGTATGTTGATCGGTCATGACACGGTATTCCTGCGAGCATAGCTTCCCGACAGCCTTGTGACGCAAACCACAAGTAAGTAGACCACAGCGCTGATCCGTTCACAAGGCGATCGATTTCATTGACATGACTCCCAATGTATGATAGCGTTCGTGTATCATGCATGATGCACTATATACCATTTTCGTTCATCTGTGAGGGGGAACCATGAATCATCTCAGGCTTCTTCGTCTGCTGTTTGTTGTGCTTGCATTATTTGCCGTTAGCGCCAGCGTGTCTGCCCAGGACAAACCGTTCGACGGCGTCACCGTGAACATCCTGAGCTTTGCAGGCCCGCAGGTGACTGAACCCCTGTTGCGGCGCGGTCCAGATTTCGAGGAACTGACTGGGGCAAACATCGAGGTCACGACGGTTCCTTTCGCAGAGCTGTACAACGCCATTCTCACCGACCAAACCACCGGCACGAACAGCTACGACGCATTCGTCATGTCGCCCCAATGGAATGCGGACTTTGTTGCTGCAGGAGTCCTCGAGGATCTGACGGACAATGTCGCCGGGGATGCGGACATCATGTGGGATGATATTGCCCTTTTCTTCCGTAATTACATCGCCACGTACAACGGCAGTATCTACGTGGTGCCGCTCGATGGTGACTTCCATATGATCTATTACCGAACCGATCTCTTCGCAGACGCGGGCTTGGATGCACCGGCCACCTGGGAGGACTATCTTGCGGCGGCAGCGCAATTTCATGGGCAGGACCTCAACGGCGACGGCCAGGCCGACTACGGTTCCTGTATCCCCAAGGTTCGTCAGGGACAGAGCTTCTGGTGGATCGTCGACTTCGCCAGCGGACGCCTGCAGTCACAGGGGACAGGGCAAGGAGTATTCTTTGACCAGGACACGTTCAACCCCCTGTTTGGACCCAATCCCGCCTTCATCAGGGCGCTGGAGTTGTACAACGAGACGACGCAGTTCGGGCCGCCCGACGAACTGACGCTCGATCTGAACAGCACCCGTGACCTGTTCCTGACCGGTCGCTGCGCATTGTCGATTGACTGGGGCGACATTGGAGCGCTGGCCATCGATCCTGAACGCTCCACAATGCAGGATAAAGTGGGCGCGGCGATCATCCCCGGATCAACCGAAGTTCTGGATCGTGCAATTGGCGAGCTTGTTCCGTGTGATGAAACGACCTGTCCCTACGCCATTGACGGTGTGAACTACGCGCCATTCGCCGCGTTTGGCGGTTGGGGCGGCGCGGTCAGTGCGGCGGCGGAAGACCAGGTGAAAGATGCCGCCTACGCTTTCTTCTCTTACCTCAACCAGCCGGCGCAGTCGAACGTTGACGTCACGATCGGCGCCAGCGGTTACAACCCGTATCGTCTTTCGCAAACGACTGGCACTGAACCGTGGATCGCGGCGGGCTTCAGCGAGACGGCGGCGCAGAATTACCTGAGCGCGATTGAGGCCAGCCTGAGCAGCCCGAACATGGTGCTCGATCTCAGTATCCCGGCGACCAACCGTTACCTTCAGGTCGTTCTGGATACCGTCGTCAGCCAGTATCTTGCGGGCGAATACACGGCCGAGGAAGCCGCACAGGCGATCTACGATCAGTGGAACGAGATCAGCGATGAAGTCGGACGCGACGCACAACACGCCGCGTACCTTGCGTCGCTCGGCAACTCGACATCAGAGTAGTCGCCCTGGCTTCATTTGTTGCATGGACGGGCGGTTGCCTGAAATCAGCCGCCCATAATGACCTGAGGTGAGTTGATGACGCGGATTTCGACCCAGCGACGGACTCTTATGGAACGCCAACCCGCAGTCACCAAACGGATCCCTTCTTCGTTGCGTGAAGGCCCGGTTCGAAGTAGCTTCTTCTGCCCGCCATCGGCATCATCCTTCTGCTGTCCATCTTTCCCTTGGTCGCCTCCCTCTTTCTGTCCGTCGCGCGTGTCAACTTTGCGCGCGGCGGCGTCGAAATTACTTTTGTCGGCTTCAGCAATTACCAGAAATTGCTTTTGGCAGCCAGCAGCGCCACTTGCTCGGCAAGTTCGGCGAAGTGCCGTTTCTCGGTTGGGTGCTTATTTTCGCCGCCGCCGGGCTGTTGATCTACTGGTGGTATCGCTATCTGGTCGGGGGAAAGGCACGACTTCGTGGGAGCGTTCTGCGCCTCGTCGCGGTAGTCGTGACTACAGGTCTGGTCTGGCTCTGCGTCAGCACCCTCACCGGCGGCGGTCTGCCCGGAACGATGGTTGTCACGCTGATTTTCGTGATTGTCGGAGTCTTCTTCCAATACACCATCGGTCTGGCGCTGGCCATGCTGCTGGTCCAGAACCTGCCTGGCAAGCGCTTCTTCCGGATCGTCTTTCTCTGCCGATGATGATCACCCCGGTGGGTATTGCGTTCCTCTTCAGGATGCTGACCGACACGCATGTCGGCCCTCTTGCGCCGGCTCTGACGTCGTTGGGGTTAAGCAATGTATCGGCCTGGGTTGCCACGGCGGAAGGCGCCCGAACCGCCGTCCTGATCGGCGACATTTGGCAATGGACGCCGTTCATGTTCATCATCCTGCTGGCAGCGCTGGAGGGCACATCCAGGGATCAGCTTGAAGCCGCGTACGTCGATGGTGCAACGCGACTCCAGGTATTCCGATTCATCCTTCTGCCCCAGATCGCCCCGGTCAGCCTGACGCTGATCCTGATCCGCCTGATCGAGGCATTCAAGATCATCGACATTCCGCGAATACTGACCGGAGGTGGCCCCGGGACAGCGACCGAAACGCTCACCATGCATTCCTACCTTGAGTGGCGGTCGCCCAATCTTGGCGGTTCAGCAGCCATCAGCTATTTGCTGCTGCTGCTGGTGACCTTTGTTGCCGTCATGTTCGTCAATGTCATTCGACAGCAGATAATCGAGAGACTCTAATGAACTGGCTGTTTCGTTCACGCAGTCCCCTTCAGCTTTCCCCCCGGCAGGGCGGTGGTATCGTACCTGATACTCGGTTTCTGGGCGCTGGTCGTGCTGTTTCCCATCTACTGGCTGTTTACAACGTCGTTCAGCTGCCTGTGGATGTCGCCTCTGGCCCGAAGTACATCCCTTTTGTCGATTTTCAGCCCTCGCTTCACGCCTGGCAGGAGATGCTGATTGACAACGGGACAGACTACGTGCTACGCCCCTATGCGAACACGATCGTGACCGGGCTGATCAGCGCGGTGGCTGCGCTCACCCTTGGCTCCTGTGCGGCCTATGCCCTCACGCGGTTTGAATATCACCCGAAGCCTGGTCTCATCCTGACGTTTGCCGGCTGCATTGCGCTGACGATTGTCCTGATTAGCCTTGGCGTGCCTTGGCAGTTGGCCGTCGCCATCGGGCTGGCACTCTACGCGATTCTGGCACAGGGAATCGGACGGCGATTCAAGGGGACCATGGATAACAACGACATCGCTTTCTGGCTGATTTCGCAACGAATTCTGCCGCCGATTACCGTGATTATTCCGATTCATATTCTTTATCAAGGCCTAGGCATGCTTGATTCGCTGCCGGCGCTGGTCATCTCATATTGCGCGGCAAACCTGCCGATTGTCGTCTGGTTCATGCGCGACTACTTTCAAACTATCCCGATCGAACTGGAAGAGAGCGCATTCATCGATGGCGCCTCGCGCTATGAAGTGCTGGCGCGAATCGTTCTTCCCCTTTCGGTTCCTGGGTTAATCGCGACGTTTCTGATTGTTCTGGTGTTTTGCTGGAACGAGTATGTCATGGCACTGTTCCTCACCGGCGCAAATACCCAGACGATGCCCATTCTTGTGTCGGCTCAGAACGGTGTGCGGGGACCTCAATGGTGGAATTTGTCGGTGCTGGTGCTGCTGATGGTTATTCCCCTGCTGGCGATGGCCGTTGCGCTCGAACGCTATATCGCCAAGGGATTGCTGGTTGGCGCCGTCAAGGGGTGAGAGGTTTTGTGTGATCTCCAAGTCACGTGTTATATCGAGAAATTGTCTTTGTCCAATCAGTGAACGGCACTTGGGACTGCTGCAGGCCTTATTGATCGCGAGTGAGGTGGGAATGCAAAGTATCAATTGTCAACTCATTCCGACTGCTGTGTCACCCTGGTCGACGGCTGGCTCGCGTACCGCCAGTCAGCACGTGAGCTATAGCTGCTATACGCTCTCGTTGAGTTGCTTCGTTCGTTCAGCCAACATAGTTTCGCGGCGCGCAGAGGTGCTTGACAACCCAAGGAGATTCCGATAACGTTATCAGAAATCGTTATCGGAAAAAAGTTGTATGACCAACAGAAATGCTAAGCTGCAACATAAAGTCCGTAGCGTCACGATAGCAGACGTCGCCAAAGCCGCTGGAGTCTCTGTTCCAACGGTTTCTCGCATCCTCAACAACAAAGAGCATGTAGCGGACGAGACTCGCGAACGAGTTCATGCAGCTATCCGAACACTGGGGTACACGCCACATACCCAAGCCAGGCGTCTGCGGGGCGGTGCGAGCATTACACTTGCGCTGCATCATCCTGTTGAATCCCCTCACGAACTCAGCAGCGTCATCGAAACTCCATACATCACCGGCTCGGCTGCGGCAGCTAGCGAAAAAGAGTATTTCCTGAACTACCTGGTGTCACCGCTCACCCCGGACTCTCTGCTCAATATGTACCGGAGCAATCAGATTGACGGAATCATCCTGTTACAGGTACGAATGGATGACTGGCGTGTCAAACTTCTTCGCGAACACAACTATCCGTTTCTCATGATTGGTCGCTGCGCTTCCCTGGAAGACACCAGCTATATCGACCTCGACTTCGAAGATGCAATGCTTCGCGCATTCGACTATTTGGTTGGGCTGGGACACCGGAATATCGGGTTTCTGACCTATCCCCATTCCTGGCGCAAGGTCGGATTAGGCCCTGCGGTTCGCTCACTCGAAGGGTATCGACACGCGCTTGACAAGCATGGCATGCGCAAGTGCGTCCGGGAGATTGGGATGAACAGCGTCGAGGAAGGGTTTGAAGGCACCAATGATCTGCTTCGAGAAAACTCGGCAATCACGGCCATCATCACCGTGAGCCATCTGACGGCTGCCGGTAGCATCAAAGCGCTGGCGTTGCAGGGGCGAAGGGTCCCTCAGGATTGTTCCGTGATGGCAATCGGTTTTGGCGGCAGTTTTGCCAACGTCGTCACGCCCTCGCTGACCACCCTGGAATGGTCGCCTTTTGAAATCAGCTACCAGGCGACTCTCATGATGACCGAGATGCTAGCCAACGCTCAACATCCTCGTCAGCAGATTTTGGTGCCGCCACAGCCTGTTGAACGGGAGAGCACGAAGGAGGTGAATTAGCTCAGGTTCCAAGACCTGGTCTGTCTGGCAGATTACAACCAGTGCTTCTGGAGAAAGGTCGACGATGTCGTTAACCTGATGGTTTTTGTTTTGCCTGTTTCTTGTTCGCCATGGCGGGAAATTGAGCATAGGGTTCCTGCCGCGGATCTGGTTTGACTATGACTTGTCTTCTAGAAACCCTTGGAGGATTATTCATCATGAAGAAGCTAACGTTCATCGTTGTCGCTCTACTTGTGCTGCTCACGGCGGGCAGTTTGGCGGCGCAAGAACCGGTTACACTGACCTACATGGCAAGCCAGGGATGGGTGCCGGATGCCGAGATCGAGCTAGGTGCCCGGTTCGAGGAGGAGACGGGAATCCACGTCGACTACCAGATTGTCCCGTCTGACCAGTATTTCACCCTCCTGCAAACCCGCCTGAACACGGGCGAAGCCACTGACATCTACGGCGGGCAAAGTGGCGTCACCGACCTGATCGTCAATTACAATGTCGAAGCCAATGCCGTAGATCTGTCCGGTGAAGCGTGGGTCGCGCGGATGGATCCCCTGGTCCTTGCCCAGGCAACCGTCAACGGCAAAGTCTATGGGTTGACCCTCTGGGATGTTACCGGCACCACCTGGGTCGTCAACTACAACAAGACCATCTTCGAGGAAAACAACCTGAGTGTTCCGAGCACCTACGCAGAGTTCAAGTCGGTCTGCGAGACGCTCCTGGGCACCGACGTCATTCCAGTATTTGAGCCCGTTGCCTCTGGATGGCATCATGTGCTCTGGTTCCCCGAGCTGGGTCCCCGCTACGAGGAAGCAACGCCCGGCCTGGCAGCAATGCTCAACGCGAACGAAGCCACCTTTGCAGATGATCCCACGATGCTCGCTGTCGTCGAGCAGTTGAATGAACTGTATGAGCTAGGCTGCTTCGGCGATAATGCTCTTGCCGATACCACCGAATTTACGACGGAAGCGCTTGCCACTGGCCAATACGCGATGGCGTTGACCAACCTGACCGGTCCGCAAGCTGTCGTGCAAGACTATCCCGAAGTGAGCGCAGATTCCTTCGGCTTCTTCGTCATGCCCCTGGCAGACAATCAGAACCTGAACATCAATCCCAGCAGGGCCGACCAAGTTCATCTATTCTGGCTCGGAACACATCGACGAGGCAAAGCTGTACTTCGACTTCCTGACGCGCCCAGAGAATCTGCAATACCTCATCGACAACAACCCGGGCATGCGCACGCTCCCCTTCGAAGGGTTGGATCTGAACCTTCTGCCCAGCCAGCAGGAATTCCTGGAGTCATTCCAGGCAGAGCACCGCGGCACGGTCTACCAGACCGCCGTGAATTATGTCAATCCGCAGTGGATGGATATCGGTCAGGACCTGACCGCAATGTTCACTGGCGCTATCGAGCCGGGCGAAGTTCTGGCGAGGATTGACGAACGGCGCGCTCAAATGGCTCAAGCCGCGCGAGATCCGGCATGGGCCGAATAGCCCGCCGATAGGCGACACAGCGGCCACGACAACCCGGGCTGGAACCATCGGCCTGGGTTGTTCATTCACACCGATCACACCGATTGAAAACAGACGTCGGAAGTCAAAAATGAGAAACCGAATTTACCCTTTCTATTTTGCTTTTGGGGCACTTGCCTTATATCTAGCATTTGTAGTCTTGCCGGGCTTTATGGGAATCGCGTATTCACTCACGGACTGGAACAGTTACTCGACGGAAGTGAATTTCGTCGGGCTGGACAATTTCGCAACCATTTTCTCCGGCAGCGGCAGCTATCTCGATTACATCAAAAATACGCTGGTATTCACCGTCTATACGATCATTCTGAAGACCATTATTGGCTTGTTTCTCGCCATCCTTCTGAACTATGGGGTTCGGCGACTTGCCCACTTGTATCGGGTCATCATCTACCTGCCTGTCGTACTGCCGACGATAGTAGTTGGACTGGTCTTCCGATCAATCCTCAATCCTCGAACAGGGGTGTTGAACGAGTTTTTCCGGGCAGTGGGGCTGGATGCGCTGGCGCAGCCGTGGCTCGTCAATCCCGATATCGCCATGTTTTCCGTCATCGGGGTCGATACCTGGAAAGGTGTTGGCTACATCATGGTCATCCTTCTGGCAGGACTCCAAACCATCCCCCAGGAGTATTACGAGGCGGCAGAAATCGATGGTGCTGGGGCTGTCGCCAAGTTCGTGCACATCACACTTCCGCTGCTGGTGCCAGCGATCACTGTGGTCACTATCCTAAATCTTTTATACGGGTTAAGGGTCTTTGACATCATCTATGTTTTGACCGGAGGTGGTCCAGGCTACGCGACCGATGTGGTATTTACCGCGGTCTTTGACGAGTTTTCCAAAGGCCGGTATGGCGTGGGGACAGCGCTTTCCAGCGTCCTATTCGTCGTCATGACAGCTGCCAGCTTCTTCATCGTTCGCAGACTCACGCGCGACCCTATTGAGGCGTAAAAGCGATGAACCGAAAGAATACGCTGCAAGGAACCGGAAATAATCTGCTTGCGATGTTCTTCTGCTTATTGGTGATTGCTCCGGTTTATCTGGTGGTGGTCAATTCGTTCAAGGAATCGGCGCAGGCACGCACCATGAGCGCGGCACTGCCCGACTCCATCCACTTCGAAAACTATCTCACCGTTATTGAACGGGGAAAACTCGCGCGTTCGTTTGTCAATAGCATGCTGTACGCGACCAGCGCAACCATTATCAGCATTGTTCTGGCGTCGATGGCAGCGTACATTCTTGCCCGCAACAGAAGTACGTTGAATCGCTTCGTCTATTTTTTCGTCGTCATGGGCATCGCCATGCCCCTGAACTTTTTCACGCTGACGAAAGTCATGCAGCTCACGAGTCTGATAAACACCCAGGCTGGCATCATCATTCTGTATGCGGCGACGCAGATACCATTCAATGTTTTCCTGATCTATGGATTTGTGGATGCTATCCCGCGAGAGCTGGACGAAGCGGCCATCATTGACGGCTGTGGTCCATTCCGCCTGTTCTTTTCGGTCATCTTTCCGCTGCTACTGCCTGTTGTTGTGACGGCGGGTGTTCTGAATTTTGTCGGGATATGGAACGACTTTCTCCTGCCGCTCTACTATTTGAACAACAGCGCCTATTGGCCGATGACACTGGCAGTCTACAACTTCTTTGGACAGTTCCAGCAAGACTGGAACCTGGTCTCGGCAGACATTGTGCTGACGGTGCTGCCAGTACTGGTGATCTACCTGGTAGGGCAGCGTTTCATCTTGTCTGGTTTGACTACTGGAGCCGTCAAAGGCTAGGCGCAGCCTACCCCGGCAGGTGCGTTCCATACAGAAGGCATCTCTTAAGTTCTGTGTAATGACAGATTACTCGTTGAATGGCAGGGTTTCCACTTAGTCAAGGAGAGTGCGCACTTGCAATCGAACCACTACACCATAGACGGCCACACGGTGATTGTTGAAACCCCTGGTGGGTATCTTGCGCTGATCCCCTATTCGGAGAGGATTATTCGCGTCCGTTATGCACCGACGCGGAACTTCGACACGAGAAAAAGTCTGATGGTTCAGCCTTCTCATGAGGTGTCTGTCAAGATTGACATTCAGGAGACAACCGAAGCCCTGACACTGTCAACTCAGATGTTGTCGATTCGCATCGACAGGCAGACGGGCGCGCTCACCTATGGGGACAGCTCAGGTCAGGTTCTGACCAAAGAACCTGACCGAGGTGGCAGAACCCTCATACCCACAGAGGTGGTCAGATCGGTATTCAATGAAAATGCTGAGGCTCAGGTACGAAAGGACACAGATGGTGTCCGCGCGTTTACCCCTATCTCTCAGCAGGTCGTGGACCGCCGCGCGTTCCACACAAAGCTGGAGTTCGAATGGTTGCCGGGCGAGGCGCTGTACGGACTCGGCTCCCACGAAGAAGGCATGATGAACTTGCGGGGGCAGCACCAGTATTTGTATCAGCAGAATATGAAGGTTGTTATCCCTGTTCTCCTCTCGACCAGAGGCTATGGCATCCTCCGTGACAGCTATTCATTAATGACCTTTCATGACGATGCCTTCGGCTCCTACCTATGGACGGACGTTGATGATGAAATCGACTTCTATTTCATTTACGGCCCGGAGTTCGATCAAATCGTTCAAGGCATCCGGCTGTTGACCGGCAGAGTGCCGATGCTGCCTCGGTGGGCATTTGGCTACATTCAGTCAAAAGAACGTTACGTATCGCAGGCCGAGCTGCTGGACGTGCTGAAGGAATACCGCAGGCGAGGCCTCCCGATCGATTGTATTGTGCAAGACTGGAAGTCGTGGCCTGAGGATCTGTGGGGCCAGAAGACGTTCGATCCGGAACGTTTCCCTGATCCAACGGGCATGATGAACGAAATCCACGACCACAACGCACGCCTGATGATCTCTGTCTGGCCGATCATGAATCCGGGTGGCGAGAACTGGCACGAGATGCGTGAACATGGCTATCTGCTTGGCAATCAGGCGACTTATGACGCTTTCCAGAATGACGCGCGTGAGCTCTACTGGAAGCAAATGAATGAGGGTTTATTTGCTCATGGGATTGATGCCTGGTGGTGTGACTGCACGGAGCCCTTTCAGGCCGATTGGACGGGCGCGCACAAACCCGAACCTGAAGACCGCCTGCGCATCAATACGGAGGAGGCAAAGAGGTATCTCGACCCACAGTTTATCAATGCCTTTTCCCTGCTGCACTCGCAAGGAATCTACGAGGGACAGCGCAAGACAATTACAGACAAGCGAGTTGTCAACCTGACTCGTTCAGCATATGCCGGTCAGCAACGCTACAGCACCATCACCTGGTCTGGAGATGTTTCAGCGACATGGGAGACGCTTCGCCGTCAGGTCGCCGATGGGCTGAACTTCTGTGTCACAGGGTTACCCTACTGGACGACGGATGTTGGTGCGTTTTTCGTGAAGAATGACCCGAGACTCTGGTTCTGGAGCGGTGACTTCGATCTCGGTGTCGCCGACATGGGCTATCGCGAACTGTATGTGCGTTGGTTTCAATACGCCGCTTTCCTGCCCATGTTTCGCTCGCATGGCACAGATACCCCACGTGAAACCTGGCGATTCGGCGAGCCAGGCGAGATGTTCTATGATGCGCTGGTGAAATCACTCCGACTTCGCTATCGCCTGATGCCGTATATCTATTCGCTCGCAGCCATGGTGACACAGGAAGACTACACCATGATTCGCGCCCTGCCATTTGATTTCCGCTGCGACCCGAACACGTACAACGTTGACGATCAATATATGTTTGGACCCGCGCTGCTTGTCAACCCGGTCACAAATCCCATGTACTACATGGCGAACTCGACACCACTCGATGTACCAGGCAAATCCCGCACGGTCTACCTGCCGAAGGGCACCCATTGGTACGATTTTTGGACGCACAAACAATATGCCGGCGAGCAGATCATTGTCGCGGACGCACCGTTGGATCGAATTCCGCTGTATGTGCGTGCTGGATCGATTGTGCCACTTGGCGCCGATATTCAACACACCGACGAAATCAAGGATGCCTCTCTCGAGTTACACATTTACCCGGGACAGGACGGCCACTTCACTTTGTACGAAGATGAAGGCGACAACTATAACTATGAGCAGGGCGCATTTACGACGATCAGGTTCAGTTGGAGCGATCAAGACCGCCGGCTGACCATCGGTTCACGTCAGGGGAGTTATCCCACTATGGCCGCGTCACGGGAGATCCGACTGATCATCGTTGGTGACGATGTAGTACGGCCGCTCAATTTCATCTATTCAGGTCAAGAGTTGGTGTTAAAGGCTTGATTCGTCACACATCGGTCGAGCGGGCCGCCGCCAATCCCGTGCACTATGTAGGGCTGTTGTGAGGGGGAAACCATGAATGCTTTTGTGCGCTTTGAGCCAACCTGGGAGTCGTTAAGACAGTATTCGGTGCCACAGTGGTTTCAGGATGCCAAACTGGGCATCTTCGTCCATTGGGGCGTCTATTCCGTGCCAGCTTTCGGTAACGAATGGTATCCCCGTAATATGTACCGGATGGGAACCGCGGAATTCAAACATCACGTAGAAACATGGGGCGAACACACCCAATTCGGTTACAAAGACTTCATTCCCCTGTTCACGGCGGAGAAGTTCGATCCCGCCGCCTGGATTGACCTGTTCAAGCAGGCGGGGGCGCAGTATGTTGTCCCGGTTGCAGAGCATCATGATGGCTTCCCGATGTATGACACGGCACTCTCCGAGTGGAGCGCTGCCAAGATGGGACCCAGGCGCGACATCATCGCGGAGTTAGCGGATGCCGCACGCCGGGCTGGATTGGTGTTTGGCGTTTCCAGCCACCGCGCAGAACACTGGTGGTTTTTCGATGGAGGCAGGAAGTTCCCATCGGACGTGCAAAACCCTCGTTACGCGGACTTCTATGGACCTGCAGTCGAAGCTTCACGAGAAATCAATTTTACTTCACCTGAGTGGACAAGCCAGGATTGGCAGCCCCGTCCTGATGCCAAGTTTCTCGACGACTGGCTGGCGCGCTGTACCGAACTTGTCGACAAGTACCAGCCACAGGTGTTTTGGTTTGACTGGTGGATTGAGCAGGCCGTTATTGCACCCTATCTTCAGAAGTTCGCCGCTCATTACTACAACCGTGCGGCGGAATGGGACAAGGGGGTTGTCCTTCAGCATAAGCTTGAGGCGTTCCCTCGTGGTACTGCCCTCTATGACATCGAGCGGGGAAAACTTAACGCCATTCGCGAGGATTACTGGCAGACCGATACGTCTGTCAGCTACAAATCATGGTGCTATATCGAGGGCGACGAATTCAAGTCCGTGACGACTCTTGTGCATGACCTGGTGGATATCGTCAGCAAGAACGGCAACCTACTGCTCAACGTTGGACCCCGGCCGGACGGCACCATTCCAGATGAAGTCGCCGACCGTCTGCGTCGGCTGGGCGCCTGGTTGCGCATCAACGGTGAGGCAATCTATGGTGCGCGCCACTGGCACACGTTTGGCGAGGGCAGCACCATCGTCGGGGAAGGGCACATGAGCGAGGGCGCGGACAAGCCATTCACCGCGCAGGACATTCGTTTCACAAGCAAGGCTCAGGCACTGTATGCCATCTGCCTGGGCTGGCCCGGTGAAAGCGCAGTGATCAAGTCGCTGGCGACCGGCTCTTCCCTTCAATCTGAGCAAATCGAGTCGATCCGGATGCTTGGCGCAGACCAAAACCTCTCATGGCTACAGCGCGACGACGGGCTGCACATTTCTACACCAGCTTACCAACCCTGCGAACACGCTTGCACGTTCAAGATCACTTTGAAGTCGTGAGGGAGTATCTGACAGTCAAGGTGCGCAGGGTGCTTGCCTGCCGGCAAGGCGATCCAACAGCTCATCGCTGACCGTTCAGTGGCCTGCTATTCATGTCCATGGCAGGGATCCATTCAGGATTATGGGTATGGTGCACCGCGACAGGCTGCCAGTGCCGGGACCAGTTCTGCTTTTCAATCAGCACTAAAAAAGGATCGTGCAGGTTAACCTGCACGATCCTTCTTATTTGGCATCCCTGTTGTGATGCCTGAGGGGCTGCCTTTTGAGCTACTGGAAGGACGCGATGTCCATCAGACGGCTTTGGGCATCGTTCAGAGCTTGCTCAGGGGTCTTTTCGCCAAGGATCGCTGCCTGGATTTCCTCATGCATGATCTGGTCGATGGCCGTAACCCAGCCGGTTTTCGGGAAGTAGACAACCTGATTCGCAAATTCAGTGTACTCATTGTGGTGTGGTAGCGCCTGGTACTCCGCGCTATCCAGAACGGATTGCCGTACACTCGCATGTCCCGTCCGACTCCAGGCCAGTTGATTGTCATAGAAGAATTTGATGTACTGGACGGCAGCTCTGACACGCTCCGGATCAGCGTTTGCCCCCAGCGGGACGACCCACGTATGCGATCCCCCCCATACGGCAGGCGCGCTGCCGAACTGCGGGTATGGAGCCACATACAGATTCTTCAGGCCGGAGTCCGGATCCCGCACCTGCGCGTCAAATTCATTGACCATCCAGGTTCCCGCATTGACCCCGGCAACGGCGCCCTGATTGAAGCCTTCGTAGGTACTTCCCAACTCACCCGAAGAAAAACAGCCGGCATCACGGAGGCGCATTTGAAGCTCCAGAGCCTCAACAGCCAGCGGGGTATTGACACTGGGCATGCCACTCTCGTCGGCGACGCTGCCGCCCATCTGCGCGTAGATCGAAAACCAAATCACTTCCGTGCCGACGATGTCGTCTTCACCGCCTCCGAATATGGCCGATCCCGTTGCTTCCAGAACCTGCTGGCAGGCCGCCTCGAATTCCTCAACCCCCGCGGGAATCAGCGGGGCGCCGTCTGCATCAAGAAGCCCGGCCTGATCCCATAGGTCAAGATTGATGTGCCAGAGTATGCCGTGAACGTCAAATGGTATCGCATAGATTTCACCATTGTACGTCACTGCTTCGCGCACATTCGGCAGCAGGTCGTTGACATCGACCCCCGCTTCTTCAAGGTAAGACGTCAGCGGCGTGAGTATGCCCCGAGAAGCGTAGGCGGGAATCCGAAATGCGTGCAAGGACATAATGTCTGGGGGGGTACCCGCCGCCAGCGCTGCGTTCAGCTCGACGATTCCCGGCCACACGAGGGAAGTGGTTTCAACTTGCAGCTCCGGGTGTTCGGCGTTCCATTGGTTGGCAAGTACCTGCTGCACTGCGCAGACGTCAGTGGTATCTCCAAGTTCAGTTACACCCTCAAACGTACTCCCACATTCGTTGAAGATACGCCAGAGCTGTATGGTCGCGGGCTCGCTTTGTGCAGTAACGGGCGAGAGCGTGAGCAGGATTGCGAGCGCTACCAACGGCACAAGACCAATCCATTGCTTCTTGTTCTTCATTTCTGCTTCCTTTTTGACAAGCTGCTCATACTGAAAGACGGTCGTTACGGATGTATCTAAAAGGTATTAAGCACATGACGCTCAGGTCTCTACTCCCTTCTCCTTCCCAAATTAGCGGAAACCGCTGGTCAGCTTGATGCCTGACACAATGCGCCGCTGGAAGATGAAGTAGAAAATGAGGATCGGGATTCCTCCGACCCACGCCCCGGCCATTTTCAGTCCCAGATCGCGCGTTTGGTGTCCAAACGTTTCAGCCAATTTACGCAAACCGATTGTTATCGTCAGCGCCTGACGATCGGTTGCGGAAACGAGGGGCCACAGGTATTCATTCCATGTTCCCAGAAATGTGAAGATTGCCAGAGTCGTCAGCACGGGAGACGCCAGCGGTAGAATCACACGGAGATACACCGTCAGGCGGCTGGCTCCGTCCAGATAGGCCGCTTCATCCAGCTCGGTGGGAATTTCCTGGAAGAACTGTGTCAGGAGGAACAGGGCCAATGGCGAGGCGATTTCCGGTGCGATCAGAGCGGCATAAGTGTTGTGAAGGCGCAGATCAGCAAAAAACAAGTAGATTGGAATAAGTATCGCTTCGAACGGCACGGTGATGCCGATCAGAACCAGGATGTACAGCAAACGCTTGCCCTTAAACGGGATCCGCGTAAAGGCAAAAGCGGCTAACGAGCACAAGGTTAGTTGGATGACTGTTCGTGTAGAGGCAACTACCAGACTGTTCAGAAACCATCGGACCACAAGCCCATCGCCCAAGATCCGTTCGTAGTGAACGGTCGTAAGAGGAAACGGGACAATGCCAATCAGGTCGCGCTGTATGTCCGTTTCATACCGAAGAGACGTCACCAGCGACCAAATGGCGGGGAGCATCCAAAGAAAAGTAAACGCACAGAAAATCAGACCAAAGACAAGTCGCCTCCATGTCAGCGACCTGCTGTTCAACGAAATGTCTATCGGTCGCGAAACCGTACCAATGGGTTGGCGAATGGTGTTCAAATGACATCTTCCTCTCGAGAAAACAGTCGTAGCTGCGTTATGGACAATGCGAATAGCACAACAAACAAGATGAAAGCTATCGCAGAGCCATAGCCAAGCTGGTACTGGGTGAAGGAGCGCTCAAAGATGTAGTAAACGATGCTGCGCGTTTGACCGCCCGGCCCGCCTTTGGTCATGACGTCGATTTGGCCGAACACCTGAAAGGAACTGACTAATTGCAGGATCGTTACCAGCATGAGCGGGCGGCGGAGCAGGGGCAAAGTGATTAGCCAAAAACGCTGCCATTCGGTTGCCCCATCGACTTTGGCCGCATCATTGACTTCATCGGGGATGCTTTGTAGGCCTGCGAGCAAAATCAGCATGTTGAAGCCAACAGTCCACCACAAGGTGGCAAAGGCAATTGATGGCATGGCCCAGCGGGAATCAAGCAAGAAGGCGATAGGCTCGATTCCCAGAGAGACGAGGAATGAGTTGACTAAGCCCGCATTGCTTGCGCCTAGAACGGCAACAAATATGATGCCGATAACCGAAATCGAAAGTACATTGGGGAGATAGTAGAGTGTCCTGAACACACCCCCACTGAAGAGAGGACGATTCAGAATCAACGCCAGGCATAATCCTCCTACAATCAGCGTTGGCGTGGACAGACCTGTAAAAAACAGCGTATGCTGTACCGCCTCCCAAAACAACCTGTCTTGCAGAATGCGCTGGTAGTTGCCCAGGCCAATGAACGAAATGTTGGTGCCAATCGTCTCCCAGCGGTGCAGAGAAATCCAGAAGCCGTTAACGATAGGCAGTAGCTTCAGCAGGAAGTAGAACACAAAAAAGGGTGCCAAAAACAAACATGCTGTTACGGTATTACGCAGGGCATGCCTATGAAGCAGCAACGAATGTAGTTTAGGTCGTGTCCCCAGCGGAACGGTGCTCGCCATCGTTGCATCACCCACTTGATGCTATAATTAAGCTGAAGAATATCCCAAAAAAGCTGTCATTTTACTGTCGTCTGACTGACATATACCTGTCCTCGGGGGGCTATACGTGATGGGTGATGTCGCTCCCGAAAGTTTCACTCGACAAGTTCGAGACTGTTTAGCGCATCTTTACGACTTCACAGTGCTGCAAACCAATCCACTTGCTCATCAGATTGCGCCCAATCTATCAGGTTTGGAGCGTGTCGAAACGGTTCGGCGCGTTCTGATCGAGACGATTGAACGGTTGAAGGTGCGGGAAACCGTCGGAATACCTTCGCGGCAAGATCGGATCTACACCTTGTTGTCGATGCGCTATATTGAAGGATTATCTGTGCAGGAAGTCATCCAGCAGTTCGCCCTGGGTGAACGACAGTTCTACCGAGAACATCAACGCGCCATTCAGACCGTGAGCCAATTGCTTTGGGATCGTCTGGAAGCGAACCAGCCCCACAATGATTCGATTTCAGTGAAAAGCGAAATACAGCGGCTCGGGAACCAGTCGGATGACACTCTGATTGATACTGCGACGCTTCTTTCGGGTGTTCTCGCGGCGACTGCAAAACTGGCAGAGCATCACCAGGTGACTGTACACCTGGATACAGTGCAGGCGCTTCGCGTTCTATCCGCAAACCAGGGTGTCCTACGGCAGACGATCATCTGGATGCTTTCGCAAATCATCGCGCTTGCAGAAGTGGAGAGCGAAATCGGCCTTGGAACGACAAGTGTTGATCATAATCCAGTGATCTATTTCGACATTTCAGGCATCGGTATAGACCTGTCCGATCTTCACGCAAAGCTGACGACAAGCCCGGCTATGGTCGAGTTCTTGGCGACGCTTCAAGGCACGATAACCATTACGAAAGCAAAGAGTACTGGTTGCCAGCTTCAGATACAACTACGACGACAGCGGCAGGTTATCCTCGTCATTGACGACAATCCGGAAGTTGTCTCGCTTTTGGAGCGCTACGTTACTGGAATGCCTTACGACATCTTTTCAGCCTACGACGCAGGCGAAGGGTTTCGATTGGCCCAGAGTTTGAAGCCGACGCTAATCGTGTTGGACATTATGCTACCGCACACGGATGGCTGGAAAATGTTGCAGGACTTGAAGTTGAACCCGCACACCCAGTCTATTCCCGTGTTGGTCTGTTCTGTACTTGAAAATCCGGACCTGGCGCTATCTCTCGGTGCGGATAACTACCTCCGAAAGCCACCCAATCGAGTCAGTTTCCTGGAGGCATTGGGTGAATGGACGGCATCAGAGCATTGACCACCGCCTCGACGCAGTTTACCAGGTCAATAGGCTTTAACCCGTTCTGGCGCACCACCGTCAGTTTGCCTTCAAGCGCGGAGCTCAGGGATTCTTCAGTGTCTTGGGCAGAGGCAATGATGATGGGAATCTGTTGAAGCAACGGATCCTGTTTCATGCGATGGATGACACTGATGCCATCCATGGTCGGCATTTGGATGTCGAGGAGGACCACGTCGGGATGTTCGCGAACCATTATGGCTAAAGCATCTTCGCCATTGTTTGCCTGCCACACGCTGTAGTGTTGATTGTATGACTGCAACATACGGGCCAACATGCGAGTGATATCGCGTTCGTCATCGACGACAAGGACCTTTCTCACCGGGCTCTCCAACGCCAGGATAGCATCGAGCAACGATTGCCGTGTGATCGGCTTGACAAGATAGTCTGCTGCGCCGTACTCCTGGGCGGTTCGTCGCCCACTCGGCATCGGGCAAAAAATCATGGCAGTGTCGGCGTTGGCAGCAGCTAGAAGTCCTTCAAATGGGGTGTCATGCCAGACGCGATCCATCACGACGGCAGATGGCTTGATCATCTGTGTGAGACGAATCGCGTCCTCCTCTGATTGAGTGATCACGACTTCCTGGGTGTTCAGATAGCGCTTGAAGAGTTGCCCTACTGCAATATCATCATCGAAAACGACGACGCATTTCGGGCTGTGACCGCCAGTCGCTGTGGAAGCCGGATTGTGCCTGACCAGCTTTGTGTCAGCCGACATAGGGAGGGTAAACGAGAAAGTGCTTCCACGACCCGGAATACCCTCGCTTTCGGCCCACAGTTTTCCACCATGGTGCTGAATAACATGCAAACTCAAGGTGAGTCCGAGTCCCGTCCCGTCCTGCTTACCAATCGACAGACTTTCAGCCTGATAAAACTCTTCAAAAACGCGGCTTAGTTCATGTTTAGCAATCCCAATGCCCGTATCGCATACGCTAACGATGATTTCGCCATATGCTTGGCTCGCTCGCAGCGTGATCGCACCTTTGTCAGTGAAGCGGACTGCATTCGCCAGCAGATTGATTACGACCTGGCGAATACGGGTGCGGTCAATCCACACTTCAGGGAGATCGTCGGAAAGATCTACGTAGAACTCCAATCCTTTCTTACAGACAAGGTCATTCGCGATCTTTGCCGTTTCTAGGAGGGTATAGCGCAGATCTGTCTTCTCTTTGGACATGGCCAAGCGAGATGCCTCGATCTGAGAAATGTCCAGAATGTCGTTGATCAGGTCTCGTAAGTGGTTGGCGTTGCTATAAATCGCATGAATGTCCCCACGGTACGTGGGCGGAAGGGGTGCGCCGTAGATTTCGGGTGTCATCACCATAACCTCGCTGTACCCGATGACAAGGTTGATCGGGGTGCGTAGCTCATGGCTTACGTTGGCGGCAAACTGTGCCTTGAGGCGACGTGCTTCGTCAGCGGCCTCGCGTGCATGGAGCAGTTGACCATTGGCGTGCCACAAGCTCTCGGTCGCCTCTTTCAATGCTTTGGCCAGGCTGGCGAGTTCTGCACGATGTTCACGGGCCTGGTTCATTTGCTGAATTGCGTGTTCATGGTGTCGGTTGATTGTCTCCAGGGCCTCAAAAAGCCCTCTGGAGATTACGACACCAGCAAGCAGGTTACCCCAAGCGGAGATAATCGCGCCTACAGCGAGTTCTGGCCCTTGAGCCACTGCGACTATATAGAGCGTGCTGAGTGTCGCCAATAGAACTGCGGCGGGGAGTCGCAGGAGGCTGCTCGATAACGCGATGACAAGACCAAACAGATAGAGACCAGGCAGCGGCATATGAAGCGCAAGGATTGCATTGCTAGCCCACAAACAAGTGACGGTGATGTGACATGCTTTGGTCAAATGGTTTTCGCGCAGGACGTAGAGCATACCGCAGACGCTGACGGTTGCTACTGCAGCAAAAAGCCATTCAGTTGGCAATCGATGTGAAAGCACATTGGACGCGAGCAGGATGAGCCAAATACTTGCACCGATGAATACAGTGGTCCAGCCAAGTGCTTGACGTCGCAATGCCGTGTAAATTTCCGCAGTTGCCATACAAAATTCGTATAACCTCGCAACACCATGCGGTCACTGGGATATGGAGATCGCGTCTTCGGCAGGCAATCGGCATTATCGTGATCTTCAAAGGATTGTAGCATGCATGATGCACGGAGCGAGGCTCACTAAGGATATGGAGTTGAATGCGAGCCAGCTCAACAGGGTGTTGGGGATGTATTGCGGCCCATCGCAGTTGAGCCATGGCCTGCTAGCGGTTCTGCAGAAAACTGCCAACACGGTCTTCCACACGCCGGATGTGCTGAGCAAGCATCTGTTTAGCGTTCTCGAGATGACTACTCTGGAGTGCATCAACGATGGTGTCGTGTTCCGAGGCGGAAAAGCTCCTGTCGAATAGGCCCACACCCGTGTAAAGCCGAGAGAGATGAAGGTGAATGTGCAGGTCTTCCCATGCCTTCAACAAGAAAGCGTTGCCTGCCATACTGATCAACGTGCGATGAAAATCGTGATCCAGCCGGAGATAGTCCTTGAAGTCACTGTAGACCGCGCCGTCGCTCACCCTACTCATCTGCTCCGCTAGTCTTCGTAGTTCGGGTACCAGGGCATGGGGCAATTGGGCCTGGCTGAGCGCATGCAGCTCCAGGACGTAGCGCAGGTCAAAAATCTGACGTAACTCGGCGACGGATAGAAGTGGAGTCACGACAAATCCGTGATTCGCCTTCTGGAATACAAGGCGTTCACCGTTTGCTCTCATCAACGCCTCGCGAACAGGTGTGTTGCTCATCGCCAGCTGTTTGGCAATTGCATCAATGCTCAAATGGGCGCCCGGCTCGAATTCCTGGTTGACTATGGCAGTAAGGAGCGCGTTGTAAGCCAGGTCCGCGAGAGATTGATGTTGAGGGCGTGACAGAGCACTTGAGGGTTTCGGTTGTTTGTCAGTCATCAGCTGATATCCTGGTGCGAACAGCTCCGTGTAAGGTGCTTCCTTCTCTACTTTGGAAAGAACACCACCTGCTTCAGAATGCACCTATCATAACCCAGCTGATGCGGAGAGTGTTGGATCATTGCCCCAGTTACGCACCAGCCCGTCGTCCAGGGGCTGCGGCACGCCAAAGGCATTGCTTGACTCAATTCTGGGTGACGGTGACGCAGCGCCAGTTTCTTCGTCTACGTGTGGTCGTGTCTACTGCGGATGTATTCCTCCATGTCTACTCAACTTGATTTTACTTGTCTTGCACTAGGCTATCGCAATCGGGTGTACCCATGAGCCGGTTGCACCCAGAAGGCGCAGCGGGGTGACAATCAGTAGGAATTCATAGACGTGGTGCTCGGCGACTTCCTCCAGAAACAGATTTTCCAGGTGAGTGATCCCGTGATGCACCAGGAGATACCGGTGGACCGAATGATCGAACGGGGGAATGGCTTCGACCGTCATGTTATCCGCTCCGACGAGGATCATCCCTTGTGCATGCAGCCAATGTGCAGCGTCCAGACCAATCCCGGCAATCCTGTCCCGATATGCCGGATTTCCGTCTGCAAGATGCCGATAGTATCCTGTTCGGATCAAGACGGCTGAACCGGGCTGGATCCTCGTGTTCTGGGCATCCAGCGCCGCCTGGAGTTCTTGTGCCGAGATCATGTAGCTATCTGGGAGCACTTCGACGCCTTTGTATCTCGCCACATCGATCAGTACTGCGCGCGTGATGATGGGCGGCATATCGGCAATACTAAGGTGCTTTTGTCCGTGCAGATCAACGCTGTCGGCTGCGCGCACCGGGATATCGCTATCACTGAACAAGCGAATCTCTCCAACCCCGTCTGGATTTCCCTCAATATCTTGAACCTCACCGATGTGGCAGAGAGCGTCGATGTGTGTACCTGTATGCGCTGACATTGTGATCACTTCCGCGGCTGCGCTGGCAGGAGACAACTCCGGGGTGTCACCATGTCGCAAACGGGGTGACAAAGTATAGGGCACCATTGGCGGTGGAACGAGAATTCCCTCATCCCAAATGACCGAGAGACTAAAAACTTACCGGTCTTGATAAGGCCGGCAAACTCGGCAAGAAGTGAGGGATGGGTAGGGCTCCATATGACTTAAGGTGACCTGGTACGGCCGGTGTCGGTGCCACGCTTACAACCCTTCGATTCGAATGTGGATGCTTGATTCGCCGCATCATGTACTATGCTTAAGGCTATAGTATTGTCTCTTCTGTTATGTTTGACAAATACAACTGGTTCTGTTATCTTCTGAAATCATGCATGATGCACGATATTGAACATCTCCAGACCTCTGTTGGACTTGTAGTAGCAACAAATCCAACTTGGAGCCGATATAATCCGACGCTCTGACCGTTTCGAGCAAACCATTCATCGATGATCTGGCATTTCGTCTATCTTGTTGTGCATCTACTTTGGGACAGCCTGCGCTTCAGCCGGCTTGCACCGGATGACAAAACTATTGAACTCGTGCTTCTGCGCCAGCAGCTTCTCATCGTGCGGCGTCATCAGAAACGTGGACCGACCATCACCCACCCTGAAAAGCTGCTGCTGTTGACCCTGGTTGAGCAGCTCCGACCATTCCTAGAGTTGCCCAAAGCCCAATTGGAGCAGTTGGTCCTAATCTTCAAACCCGATACGCTACTGCGATGGCACCGCGAGCTGGTCAAACGCAAGTGGACCTTCAACCAGCAAGCGAAGAAAGTGGGGCGACCCCTTGTCGAGCCCAAGATCATCCAGATGGTGCTCCAACTGGTTCGAGAAAACCATTGGGGCGATGACCGCATCACTGGAGAACTGAAGAAGCTCGGCTATCGGATCAGCCACGAAACGGTTCGGCAGATTCTGCGGCGTCACGGCATTCTCCCCGTTCCCCACAGGAAGTCGTCTTCGACATGGCGAAGCTTCCTCAATCACTACCGGGACTCCTTGTTGGCGTGTGATTTCTTCACGGTCGAAACCATTCGCCTTCAAACCCTCTACGTCTTCTTTTTCATCGAGGTCGGGACACGCCGTGTCCACATCGCCGATGTGACTGCGCATCCGACGCAAGCGTGGGTAATCCAGCAAGCGCGCCAGTTCGTCTGGAACCTGCCGGAACAGCAACAAAGGTTCACGCATCTCATTCGAGATAACGACGGCAAGTACGGCGCTGCCATTGATGCCGTGTTTGCGTCTGAAGGCATCGAGGTTGTTCATACACTGGTTCGAGCTTCTCGTGCCAACGCCTATGCGGAACGATGGGTGCGTTCGGTGCGCGAGGAATGTCTCGACCGGGTGATCATACTCAACCCCGCGCATCTAAAGTATGTGCTGCACGAGTATGAGCGTTTCTTCAACACGGCGAGACCGCATCAGGGGATTGGACAAAAGATCCCGGATCCACCGCTTGAAGTCTCAAGTGGGGGACAAGTCAGACGGCGCGATCTGCTCGGAGGCGTCCTCCATGACTACTACCGAGCCGCTTGACTCACGGGAAACACCGCGCGGATCCAATTTATTGCTACTACAGGTCGCGGAACTGAAACAGGCAAAACAAAACCCCACCGCCTGCAAGAGGCGGAGGGTTCGAAGTACCTCCTAGTAGGTGGGCGCACTAGGATTCGAACCTAGAACCGAGCAGTTATGAGCCGCCTGCTCTGCCGTTGAGCTATGCGCCCGTGTGAGGAAATGGAGAGGAGTGAGCGGGTAATCGGGCTCGAACCGATGCTAAGACCTTGGAAGGGTCGTGTGCTACCACTACACCATACCCGCACGTACCGACCAGTATAGCACAATACTGGCTAAGTCGGGGTGGCCGGATTTGAACCGGCGACCTCTTCGTCCCAAACGAAGCGCGCTGCCAGCTGCGCTACACCCCGTCGACATTAGGCCATTATAGCAACAGGAGCAAGGCGCGTAAACCGCTACTTCCGGCGCCGAGATCTCGGCGCCGGCGGGTCCTTGAAGAACTGCATCCAGTGCTCGACTTCGGCCGGCGAGACGCGCGGATTGGCGGCGCTGCCGGCGTCTTCTGGCTGGACCGGCTTGCCAGGCGGGGGCGGCGGGGTCTTCGCGCCGACGGCGGTACCGTGCAGCAGTGGGGCAAATTCGACGCTGCGCAGGGTGCGCATCTTGCGGATCTGAGCCGCCGCCAGCACCTCGCGATCGCCAGACACGATGGTCCACTGGCCAGGGTCGCGCAGGGCGGCGATGCGCTCGCGCATGATGCGGTCGGCATTGGTCCCCGGCGAAGCGAAGATGACTTCAACCGGCGCGGTGGAGAGCTTCGACCAGCCGCCGGGCAGTCCCACATCGAAGATAACCACACAGCGCTTGCCGGTGCGCGCGCAGAAGCCCATCAGCTTCTGCACCAGCTTGGCCTCGTCATTGGGATCGTCGAGGCGGATGTCCGGCAGTTGGCCGATCAGGTTGTGGCCGTCGATGAGGAACCTCACGCGCTGTAACTCCTAGAACAAAAGTGCAAAACATCCTATAATTGTAGCATTGGATCGCGCCGCCTGGCCGCATCAATGGCCGTTTTTCGGGAAGAATTCGTTATGCAGATAAGCCTCACGCCGCCCGCGCCGTACGACTTTGCCCACTCGGCGGCGGCGGCGCGTTTTCTCTACACAGCTGCGCGGGCCATGCCAGATGGAACGCTGCGGCGGCTGGTCCGCATTGGCGATCGGCTGGCTCTGCTGGCGTTCGCGAGCACCGGGGAAGTGGAGCGGCCATACGTGACCGCCCGTGTCCTGGCTTCAGACGGCGACATCGATCCGCCCGCCCTGGAACGCAAAGCCTGGGCGCTGATCAATGCACGGGTCGATCTGGAAGCCTTCTACCAATCGCACGACGACCTGCCGCTGCGGCAGACGGCCGCTCGCCTGCGCGGTCTGCGCGCGCTGGGAGCGGACACGCTCTTCGAGGCGCTGGCGCTGACCATGATCGAGCAGCAGATCACCCTCAAGATGGCGCAGACCGCCGAGCGCTGGCTGATGGCCTGGGCTGGCGATCACCTCGATTTCGAAGGCGATCGCTACTATACGTTTCCTGCGGCGGAGCGGCTGGCCAACGCCACGGTTGAAGATCTCGCGCCGATGAAAATCACCCGTGTGCGGATGGCCCGCATGATCACGCTGGCGCAGCAGGTGGCTGCTGAGCCTGAGTCGTTCGAGTCCCTGCGCGGCGCTGAGGTCGAGGTGGTCTACCCTCGTCTTCGTTCGGTCAGCGGCGTCGGTCACTGGACAGCGGCCTGGGCGATGATTCGCGGGATCGGGCACTACACGTATCTGGGCAGCGCCGATGTCGCCCTGCGCGCTGCCGTCAATCATTACTACTATGGGCAGCCGGGGCGCATCGACCGCGACGCAATGGATGCTCTTTTCGCGCGCTATGGCGAGCACGGCGGTCTGGCCGCCTTCTACGTGCTGATGCGCTGGGCATTCGAAAGATATTGAGTTTTCGGGCGACCCACGGATCATGCCTACAGGAGTACGTGTAAAGGGACGAGGCCTGCCTCGTCCGTGATGGTCTTCACCCACAGGAGAAAGGGTCATGTCCAAAGAGGTTCTGCTGAAGACGCGGGCGCAGTTGGAGGCGGCGATGCCGATGCCGCCGGGCGAGATCGACCTGAACTTCAAGTACATGTTTGGCGGCATGGGGGCCTTTGCCCGCGGCAAGATGTTCGCCGCTTTGCTGGGCGAGGATGTTGCCTTCAAGCTGCCACCGGATCAGGTGGACGATGCCCGCAGCGAGGGCGGAAAGCCCTGGGTGTATGAGGATAAAGGCAAAGAGATGGCCATGAGCACCTACATGATCATGCCTCGCGCCATCGTCACCGACCCGGAGAAGTGCAGCTATTGGATGCAGCTCGCCATTGAATACGTGGTCGCCCAACCGGCGAAGAAGTCGCGCCCGCGCAAGAGGACCCCATAGCTCAGGCGTGACCACAGATCACTTCGAACCGTAGGGCGGCCCGTCGGGTCGCCACTACGACACCTCACAGCGCCGTCTATTCTTCCATCCAGATGTGCAGCAGATGATCGATCCGGCGGTAGGTCTTGCCGCCGAGATCGCCGGTGCCGGCCGGCTGCGCCTCGATCGGAATGAAGCGCAGGCGGATCTGCTCCTGGCCGGGGCGACCCGCGCTTTCCCAGGCCTTCAGCATATCGTGCAGGGTGAGATAGGTGTCAGCCGCGCCGAAGTAGCGCACCACCGGGGGATCGGCCAACTGCACAAAGCAGGCACTGCCGGGGGAGAAGAGCGCGAATCCGGCCCCCTCCAGGCCGTAGACGTGCCCATCGCAGCGGAAACCGGCGAGCTGAATTTCATGCGGACGGTGAATCGCAAGCCAGGGCAGAAAACCCTGCCACAGATCGGCCCATTGGGTCGGACTGTCGAAATACCCTGTTTCCGCATCGTCGCCGAGCAGGTGCGCCACAGCGGTTGAGTCCATGGGGGCGATCGCATCGAGGAACAGCCCGCCCTGCACTGGGATGGAGAACCCCGCGCCGAAGCCGGCTGTGCTGGATGTGCGCTGCCCCTGCATCCACACGAACAGACAGACGCTGTTGGCCGTGCTGAGCATCGTGCCGTCGCGCTGAGCGACGAAGGCGCCGCTCATCTGGAAGCCCTCGACATATACCGGCGCCACCAGCCGGCCGTTGGGGCGGAGTTGGCGCAGCCAAGCGCGCGGTATATCCCAGATCGCCGCCGTCGCCAGAATGCGATCATAGGCGGCGCGGGGCGCATAGCCATGCAGCCCATCGCCGGTGACGACGTTGACGGAGGTCATGGCCGCTCGCTGGAGGTTGTTGCGGGCATTTTCCGCCACCTCCTGGTCGAGTTCAATGCTGGTGACATGCCCTTGATGGCCGACAAGGTACTGCATGATGGCGGCGTTGTAGCCGGAACCGGCCCCCACTTCCAGGATGTTGTCGCCGGGGCGCAGGTCAAGCTGTTCGAGCATGATCGTCATCATGCTCGGCTGGCTGGCAGAGCTGGTCACCGTCCCATCAAATGCTTTCTTGATCGGGATGGCGGTATCGCTGTAGACCTGTTCAAGGGGAATGCCAGGCAGGAAGTGTGCGCGCGGCACATCCACGAGCGCGGCGCCGATCTGCGGATCGAGATGGTTCAGCCGCGCCTGCACCGAACGGACAAGCTGTTCGGGAGATGGCAGCGGCGTGGTTGCATGGGGAGGCGGCGTCGAGGCATCGCTCATCGGCACCGTCACAGACCAGCGTACCAGGCCCGGCGTTTCTTGAGGGAGACCCCCGCTTCCGCGTCGCTGCGGCGGGTGGTGCGCACCCGCCCACGGGCGTCGATGTGCACCTGGCCAGCGCGTTGCAGGCGCGCGAACTCTTCCGGCGTGATGACCGGCGCGGGCTCACCGCCCAGACGTTCCAGGCGCTCGCTGTAGCGGGCCTCGTCGCCGTTCAATGACTCGGCCGGAACCGTCGCTCCGGGCTGATCCTGCGGCGGCTGAGGACTTACGGAAGCAGGCGCAGCCTGATCAGGGGCGGCCTGGTTGGGCGGGGTCTGCTGTTGATCGCTCATCGTTCGTTCGACCTCTATAGCTCTTTGGCGGCGCTGTCGTTCTGATCCTGCGCCGCCAGCAAATCGTCCAGAGAAAGTGCAGATTCTGCTTCGTCATCACCACAGACGAGGCAGGTCGGGTTGCGTTCAATGGCGAACCATTCCGCAGTGTAGGGGAGCGTCAGTTCGCCGGGAACGATCTCCATCGCCGTGTTCGCCAGCACGACCGTGTTGCCAGGCAGCGGACGGTGTACCGGCGTGCCGATCAGCAGCTCGTTGAGCGCCATCTCCGCCTGGGCTGCGCCGACTCGCACGACGTGCAGCCATAAGCCCGGCTCCGCTTCCAGCGTCCCCGTTTCTCCGATCATACCATAATCAAGCTCGACATCGTCTTCCATCAGGGAGGCGCCGGCGCGCAGTTCCTCGGCCCAGCAGGCGTAGCACGGCCCCTGATACGGCCGGACGATGACGATGTCGCCGCCTTCGCCGCGCTCATACACACCGGCGTAGACGGCGGTCAGGCGCAGTTCCAGGCAGCGCTGGTTGATACGGTACTTGCCGTTCTCGTTGTCGACGCCCACGATCAGCAGGTCGAGGTTTTCGAAAGCGGCCGGGTACGCTTCGAAGCGGCCGGGCATCACCTGGACTTTGGCGTCCGGCACACGCCCGCGAATCAGATCGGCCACCGCCTCCGCTTTGTTCCAGCCCAGGTAGCGCCGATCGGCGGCATGCCTGGGGATGTTGCTCTCTTCCAGCACATCCGGGTCGACCAGCGTAAACTGCTTGACGCCGCTCATGGCCAGACTGAGGGCGACAAAGCTGCCGCCCGACCCCAGGCCGATGACGCCGACGCGCCGGGTCGCCAGGAGCGCCAAATTCTCGGTTCCGATCAGTCGTTCCACCCGATCCCAGGTCATGGCATTGCCTCCGCGGTCGAGGAACCGGCCGCCGTGCCGTGCGCGCCGATCTGGGGATCGACCGCGCGGATCAGGCTGAGCAAGCCTTCTTCGGGATTCCAGACGGGGGGATTCGGCGTGGGGCTGGACTTTTCCCAGGCCTCGGCGAAGATGTCGTAGAGGTCGTCCTCCTCGCCCATGCCGATCAGCGGCGCGATGCGCAGCACCGGAGGGCGCACCGGGTAGTCGTGTGGCGTGACGATGATCAGCAGGTTGTCCGAACCAAGCCGCGCCGCCATCAGGCAGACCTCCAGGGGCGGCTCGCCGTCGGTGTCCCACAGGGTCACTGAGACGAAATAGCCGGCATCCTTGATGCGCTGAAGCTCCGAGGTGAAGCGGCGCTCGTCGAGCAGGTGCCAGGGATAGGGTGCCAGCGCTGGAAGCTGATCGTTGGCGATTTCGGCGGGCAAGACGGGAAGGAAGCTCTGCGAGTGCTCGTCAATGTACCAGAAGTCGACCCGCAGTGACACACTCTCGTGCAGCGGCGCGAGCAGGAAGTTGCTGCCCGCCGGCACGACGCTGGACGGGTGCCCGAGCGTGACGATCGGCGCGAGCAGGAAATTCATGCCGTTCGTCTCATCCTCAATCCAGTCGAGGGCGGTGTACAGATCGCCGTCGCTGGGGTGGATCATGAAACCGGGCTGTTTATGCCAGTCACCCAGGTAGCGCAGCGGCACGTCGAACTTCTTCTGTTCGCCCACCAGCCGGGGTCGGGTGATGCGCCAGTTCTCCTGAAGCCACCAGATCAGCTCATCCTGCAATTCATCGCCCTGCTGAAACGTGTGATACAGCCGCAGCGCGCTGTCGTCCGGGGCGATCGTGTCGAGCACGTAGATGGTCCGCGGCCCGGAAGACGATCCGTCCGCGGAAGGTGGGGCCGGAATGATTGCGCCGATGAGCGCTTCGCCCGTTTCATCTTCGAGATGACTCTGAGCGGCGGAGACCATGCGCGAGAGCACCCGTTTGGCGACGACCAGATTCGGAACCACCGTGTCATCACGGCGTCCCAGCAGTTTCAGCTTCATCTCAGCGCCTCACTCATCACTGGCGGGACGGCGGCGCGGCGGGAGCGGCGTGTTCGGGTCGACGCGCTCCTCGATTCCGGGCCATTCGCCCGTATCTCTCCAGGTATAGTAGGCATACAGCCACTGCACTGCCCAGGCACAGACGGTGACCGCCGTCGATCCGCTCGGATTCCACCCATAGCGCTCGCCGTCCTTCGGGTTGAACAGGCACAACTGCCCGTCCTCGTACTGATGCTTCTCGCTGTAGATTTTCGGCTTCAGCACGTAGGCTTCCGCAGGGCGGTTCGGGTAATCCACCGGGTAAAGGATCTTGAGCGTGTGCTCCGGCGTGTACTTTCTCCAACGGACGTCGGTCAGATTGAGTGTGACGTCGCCCACCCAAAACAGCGCCTCCCGGGCGTCATCCGGCACTTGCAGACGGAAGGTGGTGCCAAAGGCGGCACGCATCGCTTCGTATTCCAGGCGCAGACGTTTTGAGACGTTGGAGCGTGTTCCCCACCAGGGAGACATGGTGTTTTTCCCTTGATCACAACATCGCTTACGGCCGATATTGTAACATAGGCTGTATGCTTCTCTCGTCTATACGCAGGGGACGAGCGGAAGTTGCAGTTCACCCGCGAACCCCTGGCAAGCCGATGCAAGCCACCGCAGGCCCCCCCTGCGACAACTCCAATTTAACCTGATGCAAACCGGTTTAACCGCAGTTCAGAGTCATGTGTTTCCCAGGTTTAATCCCGTCATGCGCGATTGTGCAATTGTGGAATTTACCACAAGCGTGGAAATGGAACGGCGTTCTATTTGATAATGTCCATCATTCAGCGCTGAATCCTTTTTTGCACGGCTGTTATGACCCAGGAGACCCTCATGCGGAAGACCCTCCGCCTGTTCGCAGTACTGACCACTTTTGCTTTGCTCGGCGCCGTTCTACCCGTTGGCGCGCAGGATGCCGCCCGCTGACTGTTTACAGCGGACGCAGCGAAGGCCTGATCGGACCCATTCTGGAGCAGTTCACCGCCGAGACCGGAGTTCCCGTCGAGGTGCGCTATGGCAGCACCGCCGAAATGGCCGCCACCATTCTGGAAGAAGGCGACAACAGCCCTGCCGACGTCTACATCGCGCAGGATGCCGGCGCCCTCGGCGCTTTGGCCGAGGCTGGCCGTCTGGCCGAACTGACCCCGGAGACGATCGCGCTGGTGCCGGCGGCCTTTGCCTCACCGGATAACGTCTGGGTCGGGCTTTCCGGCCGCGCCCGTGTGCTGGTCTACAACACCGAGATGCTGACCGAAGAGGATCTGCCGGCCTCGATCGCCGATCTGGCCAACCCGGAATGGGCCGGCCGCGTCGGTTGGGCGCCGACCAACGCCTCGCTGCAATCGCACGTGACCGCGCTCCGTCTGCTGCTGGGTGAAGACGCGACCCGCGCGTGGCTGGAGGCGATGGTGGCCAACGGCACGCAGACCTACGAAAACAACACCTCCGTCGTGCAGGCGGTGATTGACGGAGAGGCCGAGGTCGGACTGGTCAATCACTACTACCTGTTCGGCTTCCTCGCGGACGATCCGGATGTACCGGCCGCCAACTACTTCTTCCCGGATGGCGACCCCGGTTCGCTGATCAACATCGCCGGCGCGGGTGTGCTGACCACCAGCGACCAGCCCGAAGCCGCCGAGGCGCTGATCGCCTGGCTGCTGGGCGAGACCGCGCAGCGCTACTTCGCCGAAGAGACATTCGAGTATCCGATGATCGAGGGCGTGGAGATCGACGAGCGGCTGACACCCCTGAGCGAGCTCCAGACGCCGGAGATCGATCTGAGTGACCTGAGCGACCTGGAAGCTTCGCTGGAGCTTCTGTCGGAGACCGGCGCTCTGCCGTAAAGCGGAAGCATATAGTGAATGATAGGGCGGGTGAGCCGAAAGGCTCACCCGCCTGACCCGCAAATGTGAATTCGAGACGAGAACAAACACGATGCAGTTGACGCGACGATCCCTGGGCTTGAGCGGTGATGTAAGCTGGCTGGACGTTCTGCGCGCCCCGTTTGACCCGGTGCGTGGGCGTACCCGGACGCGCTCGCGCACTATGACCGTGCTGGCCGTCGTCGCCGCCCTGACCGTCGCGTTGATTCTGCTTCCCATCGGCTATCTGGTCCTGCGCGCCATCGGCAGCGGACAAGAAGGCCTGGCCTATGCCCTCAGCCCGCGCACGCTGAGCGTGGTTGGCAACAGCGTGGCCCTGGCGGCAGTGGTGGCCGTCAGCGCGGCACTGATCGGCGTGCCCTTCGCCTGGCTGACGGCGCGATCGACCCTGCCGCTGCGCCGCTTCTGGCTGGTCGCCGGGGCGCTGCCGATGGTCATTCCTTCTTATATCGGCGCCATGATCTTCATCGCCGCCTTTGGCCCGCGCGGGCTGCTGGCCGATCTGCTGGCGCCCATTGGCGTGACGTCGCTGCCATCTATTTATGGGTTTGCCGGGGCCTGGCTGTCGATTACCCTCTTCACCTATCCCTTCGTGGCGCTGCCTGTGCGAGCGGCTCTGCTGAACACCGACCCGGCGCAGGAAGAAGCGGCCCGCAGTCTGGGGCTGAAGCGGCGCGCGGTCTTCTGGCAGGTGACGCTGCCGCAGCTTCGCCCGGCTCTGGGCGCGGGCATGCTCCTCAGCGCGCTTTACGCCCTGAGCGACTTCGGCGCGGTGTCCCTGATGCGTTTCGACGCCTTCACACGCGTCATCTACCTGCAATACACCAGCTCCTTCGACCGCGAACGGGCGGCCGTCCTGGCCCTGCTGCTGGTGGCCGTGACGATCGTCGTGCTGGTGCTGGAGCGCCGCATGAGCGCGCGCCGCGGCGGCAATTACCGCGCCGGCACGGGCTGCGCACGGCGGCCGGCCCCGGTCAGGCTGGGGCTGTGGACCGTCCCCGCGCTGATCTTCTGCGGTCTGCTGGTGGGCGTCGGCGTGGTGCTGCCGGTCGGTCTGCTGGCGAGCTGGCTGCTGCGCGGCATGGCGACGGGCGTCGAGCTGTCGCCGGTGATTGGCCCCACGCTCAACTCGCTGGGCGCCAGCCTGCTGGCGGCGGCCACGGCGGCGCTGCTGGCCATCCCGCCCGCCTATCTGGCGGTGCGTTCGCGGGCGCGCCTGGGACAGTGGCTGGGCAGCGCGGCCTATCTGGGCAACGCTCTGCCCGGTCTGGTGGTGGCGCTGGCCTTCGTCTTTTTCGCCTCGAACTTCCTGCCCAGTCTGTACCAGACGCTGCCCATTCTGATCCTCGGCTACTGCACGCGCTTCCTGCCGCTGAGCATCGGCGCGACGCGCAGCGCTCTGACGCAGATCAACCCCCGTCTGGAAGATGCCGGACGCGGCCTGGGACTGCGGCGCTGGCAGGTCATCCTGCGCATTACGGCGCCGCTGGCCCGCGCGGGTATCACCGGCGGCGCGGCCCTGGTCTTCCTGAGCGCTATGAAAGAGCTGCCGACCACGCTGCTGCTGGCCCCGACCGGCTTCGACACGCTGCCCGCTGACATCTGGGCAGCGACCAGTGAAGCCCGTTTCGCTCAGGTGGCGGCGCCCGCTCTGTTCCTGGTGCTGGTGTCGGCGTTATCATTGATATTCATGCTCAGACAAGATCGATCGACCGCCGAACCGCGTTGACCCTACCGAACTCAACTTCACCTGCGCTGCTCTGCCAGTCCCTTGTCAAGACCTTCGCCGGCACTTCGGTGCTGCGCGGGGTCGATCTGCGCGTCGAACAGGGCGATGTCGTGGCGCTGCTCGGCCCGAGCGGCTGTGGCAAGACGACGACGCTGCGTCTGGTCGCCGGTTTCGACTTTCCCGACTCCGGCGACATCCTGATCCACGGTCGACGCGTGGCCGGGGAGGGTGTGCAGATCGCCGCCGAAAATCGGCGCGTGGGCATGGTCTTTCAGGAGTATGCGCTGTTCCCGCATCTCTCCGTGCTGGAGAATGTGGCCTTTGGCCTTGGCGGAAACCCGCGCGACAAGCGCGCGCAGGCGGCGGCTCTTTTGGAGCGCATAGGCCTGGCGGGAGTCAGCACGCGCATGCCGCACGAGCTGAGCGGCGGCCAGCAGCAGCGCGTGGCTCTGGCGCGCGCCCTGGCACCCCAGCCGGAACTGCTGCTCCTCGACGAGCCGTTTTCCAACCTCGACGCCGGATTGCGCGCCCAGGTCCGCGCCGAAGTGCGGACGATCCTGCATAGCGCCGGTATCACCTCGATTTTCGTGACGCACGATCAGGAGGAGGCGCTGAGCTTCGCCGATCGGGTGGCGCTCATGCTGGAGGGGCGCGTCGCGCAGTACGATACTCCGCAGAATATCTATCGCACACCGGCCAGCCCGGCGGTGGCGTCGTTTGTCGGCGAGGCGGTCTTTCTGCGCGGCGAAGCGTCCGGCGATGTGGCGCGCTGCGTTCTGGGGATTCTGCCGCTCTGCGCGCCGATGCGCGGCCCTGTCCAGATCCTGATTCGCCCGGAAATGGTCGATCTGCTTCCCGCTGGGGATGGCGTTCCGGCCGTTGTGACCTGGCGGGAGTACTATGGCTATGCCCAGCGCGTCGGCCTGCAACTGGCCGATGGCACGGCGCTCATTGCCCGCGTCGGCCCGGCCTGGGAGGGCGCGGTCGGCAGTGCGGTGGGCGTGTGCGTGGTCGGCCCGGTCTGCGGGTATGCGGGATAGCGTTCGACTTTTGAACACTTTGGGCACCCACCTGCGTATAGAGAAATAACAGCACAAACCGAGCGCAACCACACCGAATTCAAGATTTGTCAAACGTTCAAATTGGGGTATTGACACGATACCCAAACCGTCATAGAATTCGGTTAACCATTTGAACAAGTTTGAACGTTCAGATGAGATGAAAAGTTCGGATGCGCTCAAATATCAGTGTAGGAGTACAGGCGCGATGAACCGGTGGTCATTCGACACTTTCAAGCACTATGAGACAGAGATGCAACGGCGCGCGCAGGAAGCGCGCATCGCCAGCGATGCTGCCTCGTCTGCCCAGACGACTGGTACACCGCACCCGTTCGTCGCATGGGTTGGCGAACGCCTCATTGAAGTGGGTGAGCGTTTGACGTCCGTGTCCGCACAGCCGGAACTACCGGCAGACTGCGTCGAGCTGCATTTCGCAGAAAGCGCCCGCTAGGCTGGTGAGCGTGTGAGCGCTGCCCGGTCCTACCCTGGGCCGCCCGCACACGGACACCGCCTGCTGTTCATTGCCCACCGGGTTTCGCCGCCCGGTGGGCTTTTTTTATGTGTTTCTTTCTTGCGCGACCGGAAGGTATCAAGTAGACTACAATATTGAAATTGATTTAATCATTCGAAAACGCAGGGCCATATCACCTGATTTATTGTGGCGTATTCAAAAAATGGCATCTAACCCATGACTCTATCCGAACAGAAACACCTCATCCGTGAACTGCCCGATGTGCACGAAATCGATACGTTGGAAGCGCTGAAGGTCTTCGCCGACCCGCTGCGCCAGCGCATCATGGAGACGTTGTTCGACAGCTCCAAAACCGTCAAGCAGATCGCCGCGGAACTCGAGATCGCGCCGACCAAGCTCTACTATCACATCAACCTGATGGAAGAGCACGGTCTGATTCGCGTCGTCGACACCCGCATCGTCTCTGGCATCATCGAAAAGCAGTATGACGCAGCGGCAGCCAGTTTTCGCATCAAGCGATCGCTCATGGCGCCGGGCCAGGGCGAGGGCGACAGCGGTCTGGACACGGTGATCGACGCTCTGGTCGAGCCGATGCGCGCGGATCTGAGCAAAAGCCTGGCGTTGGGCCTGGTCGACCTGAATCAGTCACCGGATGAAAGTCGCCGGCTCAAGATTGGTCGTTCCGTCCTGCGCCTGGGGCCGGAGCGCGCGGATGAATTCTACGAGCGTCTGGGCAGCCTTCTCGATGAATTTGTCTGCGACGACGAGTCGAACGAAAACGACGACAACCCGGAGGCCAGCAATTACGGTCTGGTGTTGTTCTTCTACCCGACCGCTTCCAAGCAGCCTGCCAAGCGGCGTAAGAAGGAAGCCGATGCCCACGGCGATCGGGCCAGCGACTAGCGCGCTGATCCTCTGAACTTCTCCTGAACTTTTTCGCGGCGGACATCCCGATGTCCGCCGCGTTTCTTTTGCACTACGTGCGCCTGCGGATGATCGTCGTCATCTGCGGCGAGGGCAGCCATACCGTGAAAGTCGAGCCGGTGTTTTCGCCATCGCTGTAGGCTTCGATCCGGCCACCGTGCGCCGCGACGATCTCCTGCACGATGGCCAGACCCAGCCCGGTGCCGCGCTGCGGACCGCGCGCCTTGTCCACCTGATAGAAGCGTTCGAAGATGCGCGCCAGTTCGGGGGCGGGAATGCCCTGACCATCATCCTTGACGGTCAGCAGCACGCCACTTCGTTCGACGCGTGTGCTGACCCAGACATGGCCGCCCGGCGGGGTGTACTTGATGGCGTTGCCGATCAGGTTGGTCACGACCTGCACCAGCCGGTCGCCATCCCCGGCCACGTCGGGCATGGGCGGACAGTCGACGCGCATGATGACGTTCTTTTCGCGCGCCATCACCGCCAGCCGCTGGGCGACGCCCTCTGTGAGCTGACCCAGATCGATTCCCGTCCACTGCATGGACAGCCGGCCGGCCTGGATGCGCGCCAGATCGGTCAGCTCGACGACCATGCGGTTGAGCCGCTCGGCCTCGTCGTGGATGATTTTCGCCGCCCGCACCGGATCGTGCGCCGCGCCGTCGATGATGGCCTGGGAGAAACCCTGGATCGATGTGAGCGGCGTCTTGAGATCGTGCGAGACGTTGGCCAGGAAATCCTTTTGAGCCTGCTGCGCGCTCTGGACGTCGGCGCTCATCTGGTTGAAGGCCTCGGCGACCGATTTGACCTCGCTCGGTCCCTTGACCGGCACATGCTGGAATCGTCCCTGGGCGACTTCGTTGGCGGCGAGGGCCAGCGATTGCAGCGGCCTGGCGATGCTGCGCGCGATGAAGCCGGCGACGATGATGGCGATGATCACGCCGACCAGCGCGCCCTGGGCCAGCAGGGGGAACAGCTCGGCGCCGAAGTCGTTGAGGGCGTCCTGGAGCGTTTGCTGCGGCCGCAGATCGGCGTAGACGAGGGCAAAGGTGTCGGCGTTGGCCCCGATCTGCTCGCGCAGGCCCTCGACACCAACGTAGAGCCACTGCTGGCCATCACGCGGATCGACAAAGTTGCCGGCGATGGCGTCGATATTGGTGAAGAGCGTGCGCGACAGGGCGGCCGGAATGCGGTAATTGTTGACGTCGCCCACGAACGACGAGCCGGACTCAATAGCACCGGCGCTGTCATAGCTGACGGTGCGCTCGTTCATGTTGACCAGCAGCAGCCGCACGCCGCGCTCGCTGGCCACGGCGTCCAGAGTGGTCGCCAGGTTGGCGAAATCCTCGTCGGTCGGGCGGAGCAGGCTGAAACGCGACTGGACCACGATTTCGCGCAGGTTGACACTGAGCGCCGTGCTGGCCAGCCGCTGGAGGGTTGGTTCAATGGGGGCGGCGCGCGTGTTGAAGATGAACAGCAGCGCGAAGCTGATCACCGCCAGGGTGACGAACAGGACGAGAACGTAGCTCAGAAAGATTCGCGCGCGAAGTCGCTGAAGCATGTTGGCGTGTACCTGGCTGGGTTAAATCTGTCTTGGGACGGCGAGAGTGCCGATCCTCCGGGCAGTGCTGCGGCTGACCTGCCTGTACGCGTGGCGTGCCTATTCTGAATCGAGGCGGTAGCCCACCCCCCACACCGTCTCGATCGTCGGACGCATGCCCTTGAGCTTGTTGCGCAGGTGGGCGATGTGCACGTCGACGGTGCGGGTTTCGCCGGCAAAGTCGTAGCCCCATACCACGTCGAGCAGCTTCTCGCGGGTGAAGACGATGCCCTTGTTGCCGGCCAGCGTGTAGAGGAGGTCGAACTCCTTCATGCGCAGATCGACAGGGCGGCCGTCCACCAGCACGCTGCGACGCTCCGGGTAGATAGTCAGGTTTTGCAGCACGACGCTGGTCTCGCTGGTGGCAGCCGCCGGCGGTCGGTGGGCGCGGCGCAGAATGGCGCGCACCCGGGCGACCAGCTCGCGCGGGTTGAAGGGCTTGGTCAGGTAGTCGTCCGCGCCCAGCTCCAGCCCGACGATGCGGTCGATGTCTTCGCTGCGGGCGGTGAGCATGATGATCGGCACTTCGGAGTCGGCGCGCACCCGCCGGCAGACTTCCCAACCATCCAGTTCCGGCAGCATCAGGTCGAGCACGACCAGGCTGGGCGATTCGTCCAGGATGCGGCGCAGCGCTGATCGGCCGTCGGTGGCGCTGGTGACGGTATAGCCTTCCTGCTCCAGATAGAGTTTCGCCAGATCGATGATGTGCTGTTCGTCATCGACGATCATGATTCGGTCGGTCATGGGATTGCTTCCTTTTCGGCCGTTCGTGCGCTGCGAAGGGTGGATCAAGGCTGCCAATGCATGTGCACAAGGGTGCGCTGGGCGACGAAGTTGTACTGCCGGAGGAGTTCGTTGATGGGCTCGTCGTCGGCAGGATGTTCCACCGTCAGCGCGGTGCGCAGCCTGAAGCGGCTGATAGCGAGCCGGAGCAGCGCATCGCCATACAACTCGCTCACTTCCGGGTCGCACATCAGGGTCAGCTGCGTGCTGCTGCTGGTGATGCCTGCTTCGATCCACATCGAGGCGCGCAGGAGTGCCGCGTTGCGACCTTCTTCGCGAATCACCAGCCGTTCCATCGAACGCAGGCTGAGCATGTCGCTGATCTGGCTGAAGAGGTTGCGCCGGAACAGGCCAGGCACCAGGGGGCGAAGCCAGCCAACGCCGCCGCCTTCTGTCGGACGCACGCGCTGCGCCAGGGCATATTCGGCGCGCCACTCGCTGGATCGGCGGCGCGTGATGTACAGTCGAGGGGCGTCGTCGGGCAGGGGGGCGGAGCGAGCGGTAGCGCTGCGCCGCCAATAGGTGAAGCGTCCTTCCCGCTGGAAGCCGAGCGTTTCGTAGAGATGGAGGGCCACCGGGTTTGGATCGACCACTTGCAGGATGGCCCTGGGATGCGCCACGTGGCTGCGTTCGCGAATGGCCGACAGGCAGGACTGCATCAGCGCGGTGGCGATGCCGCGTCCACGGTATTCCGGGTGCACGGCGACATTGGCAATGATCCAGGAACGGGCGGTGCCGCGCGGCAGGTGCGCAGGGTAGATCGAAGCATTGCCGACCACTCGGTCGTCCTCGACCCAGACGTAGCCCAGTCCGATTCCCTCGGCCAGTTCATTGAGGCCCATCAGGATGCCGCGCGCGATGCCCATGCTGCTGAGCGCACGCATCTCGCGGATGGCGGCGCGCCCGCTGCTGTCCATGGAATCGGCAAAGGCCAGCTCGATCAAATCGGCTAATTCACCCAGATCGGTGCGCAGATTGACCGGGCGCAGGCCGTTCGCCGTGCGGGACTTTCCCTGCTTATCGCTGATACTGATGCTCGTCACAATGCGCCGTCCGAACTCTCCATCGCGCACGGTGCTGCCGGAATGCACTGAAGTTGATGATGCGAAACTCTACGTTCAAATTATAACTCACCATGCCACGGATGCCCGAATTATGAATTTGTTCCCAAAGTTTTACCATCTGAGTGAAATACGTATAGTACAATTGTCATGTCCATGTGCAATCATTATTCTCGATTCATCACATGGTCAAAAATCATGGTCATTCGAAGGTGGACTCATTTGGAGGGCTTATGTTTTCGTCGAAGCTTGGTCGACAGCTTCGACGCTCCTCGGCGCGCGCGTGGCTTGCGGTGCGCCAGGAGCTCGAAGGTCAGGGATTGGTCGAGTATGCACTGATCCTCAGCCTCGTAGTCCTCGTGGCGTTTGTCGTGGTGGTCTGGTTGGGGCCGTGGGTTGGAAACGTGTTTTCCAACATCGTCAACAACCTTTGAGTTCCCTACGACGCTCGCTTCGCGAAAGACCCTACCGTTGCCAGCGGTAGGGTCTTTCGTTTAGACTTGGCTATCTTGATGTAAACATGACGATCAGAATCGCCTGAATCGTCCTGGAGAGAGACCAAGTATGTCACGAAGCAGCTATGGTTACGTCGGACGACGCTCCGGCGGTTCCGCATGGCAGTGGGTGATTATCGGGCTGGTTCTCGGTTTTGGCTGCTCGGTGATCCTGGTGCTCGGCGCTCTGGCCGCCGGTTTTCTGGCCGTAGACACGAATGCTCTGGCCAACCTGCCTTCTCCGACACCGCAAATTCTGATCATCACCGCGACGCCGGAACCTGTCACGCCTTCTCCGACGGCCGATGCAGCCACCGCGACCCCAACCCAAGGGATCGTGCTTGAAGTCCAGCCGCCGACCGCAACCCCGACCATTAACCCGACTTTCCTGACGCTTCAGCCGACGAACCCGCCAACCGCGTTGGGGATCACCGGCCAGAATACGACCGGCGATGGCAGCACCGCGCCGGACTTGACTGCTTCCGGAAGCGGCATGGACGCGGTTCGAGGGCAGGCCAGCGAGACGGTGGCCATTGAAGGCGGCACCTTCACCATGGGCACCAACGTCTCTGAAGTGGCGCAGGCGGTCCGCGAATGCCTGGCCGGCTATGGCGGCGAAGCGGGCAACTGCCAGCCGGAATATGGCGAAGACTCGGCGCCGGAACATCAGGTGACGGTCAGCGCCTTCCGCATGGAACGGACCGAGGTCAGCTATGCCCAGTACCTCGCCTTCCTGAATGCCATGGGACCGGGATCGCACCGCAACGGCTGCGGCGGCTTCGCCTGCATCCAGACGCGCAATGACTCCGAAACCAGCAATGTCCAGTTCGACAGCCAGACCTACAGCGTTCTCTTCGCTATCAACGATTACCCGATGACCAACGTCACCTGGTACGGCGCCAACGCCTACTGCTCGGCGGTTGGCCGTCGTCTGCCGACCGAGGCCGAGTGGGAACGTGCCGCCCGCGGCACGGATGCCCGAGTCTTCCCGTGGGGCAACACCTGGGACCCGCTGCGCGCCAGCACCCGTCGCCCCGCCGAGGGAGAGCCGGAAAAGGAGACCGTCTTCAGTTTCAGCGATGGCGCCAGCCCCTATGGCGTGCTCAATATGGCCGGCAACGTCGCGGAATGGGTGAGCGACTGGTACGACGCGCGCTTCTATGGGCGGGCGGAGGCCACGGTGCCGGATCCGCAGGGGCCGCTTTCGGGTACGACCAAGGTGGTGCGCGGCGGTTCGTGGGACAGCGTGCCGTTCTTCTCGCGCGCCCCGCATCGCCAGGACCGCGACCCGCTCCAGCCGACGGCCTGGATCGGCTTCCGCTGCGTCGAGGATCTGGGCGCGGCCGGCGCCGCGGGCACAAGCCCGCTCGGCGCGGCGCAGACCTTCACCCAGAGCGACCTGCTGCTGCCGCAGACCCCATCCCCCGGCGCGGCGGATGAAGAAGTGATCGACAGCGCGCCGACCCTGCCGCCGGCCCAGCCGACGCAGGCCCCGGTGGGCAACCCGACCGTGGCGCCAACGCTGGCCCCGGGCTAGTTGCTGTAGACTTCGTTAGGTGTGACGCCCCGGACGTGCTCCGGGGCGTCTTTGTTTGCGGCTACGCCGGCGGGGTGAACATCGCCGGCTTTTCCCAAGTAATGCATTTACGACAGACCGGCACGATCGAGCGAAGGATGAGCGACTATGAATGGGCGTGGGTTGGGCGTGGGACTGGCGCTGCTGCTCTTCGCGGCGCTGGCAGCCGTCAGTGTGATCTCGGCTCAGGAGGCAACCCCTGAAGCAACTGGGGAGGCGACTGCTGAAGCGACGGCAGAAGCTACTGCGGAAGCGACTGTCGAAGCCAGCCCGGAGCCGACGGCAGAGCCAACAGACGATGTTTCTGAATCCACTCCGGAAGCGGAGGCAACGGCGGAGGCGACTGCTGAGGCCACCCGTGAAGCGCTCCCGCCCGGCGCGATGCTCGACTTCCCCGGTCCCGGCAGCTATACCGTCTCGGTCATGCAGGGCGAGATCGAGCGGAGTTACGGCGTTTATATCCCGGCGTCCTATGCCGATGCCGAGGCGCCCGCCCCGCTGGTGATCGTGCTGCACGCCGCCAATGGCAGCGCTCTGCTGGCCGAACGTCAGTCCGGCTTTGATGAACTGGCAGAGGAATCCGGCTTCATCGTCGCCTATCCCGACGGCGTGAACGGCTTCTGGAACGATGGCCGCCCGCTCGACCCGCGCGTCAACGCCAACGTCTCAGACTCGGCATTTCTGGCCGGGGTGATCGCTTTCCTGTCGGACAAGCTGAGCATCGATCCGGCGCGCGTGTTCGCCACCGGCTACTCGATGGGCGGCATGATGGCCCTGCGCGCGGCCTGCGAGCTGAATGGCCGGATCGCGGCAGTGGCCTCGGTCGCCACGACCATGCCGGAATACGTCAATCCCTTCTGTCAGGGCAGCCTGCCACTCCCGGCGCTCTTTATGCTCGGCACCGACGACAATTCGATCCCCTGGTCGGGTTTGGCGCGGCAGGGACAGGGCTATCTGAGCGCCGCCGGCTCGCTGAACTACTGGCGGCAGCACAACGCCTGCGCCGATGCCGTCGACACCGAGGTGCTTCCGGAGATCGCCCCGGATGACGGGACGATCGTCATCGTTAGCCGGTATGACGACTGCTCGGCGGATGCGTCGGTGGTGCTGTATGGCATCTACTTCGGCGGGCACACCTGGCCGGGGCGCCCCAGCCCGATCGGCATCGATCCGGGCGTGGTCAGCCAGGAGATCGACGGCACGCGGGTGATCTGGGAGTTCTTCAACGCGGTAGGTGGGGAGTAGGCGGGAAGACGTGTCTCACAACCGCCCGGCCGATTTACGTCGGGCGGGCGGTTGTTGTTTCGGGGACAGCGTCCTTCGTTGGCAGGGCATCCGGCCGAACGATGCAGTGGTTTGCGGCGGGTAACCGGCATGGCTATACTCTCGGCACTTGTTCTGCCAACGAGATTGCGCAGGTCGGTCACTCGAAGCCCGCATGAACCCGACACTATTGCCTAACGACGATCTGCGCCTTGTAGGTCGAACGCTTCACGAGAAATATCGTATTATCAAGCTGCTCCGCACCGGCGGTTTCGGCGCGGTCTACCTCGCAGAACACGTCATCCTGCATGATCTGGTCGCTATCAAAGTCCTTGCCGGCGAGTTTTCCCGTCTGCCCTCGTTTGTGCGCCAGTTCCTCTTCGAAGCCCGCGCCATGGCGGAACTCAAGCATCCGAACATCGTCGGCATCCGCGATGTCTATGAACTGAGTGATGAGCTGCCGCCACACTTCGTCATGGAATACATGGGTCGGGGCAGCCTGCATGATCGGCTGAAAGCGGGCGCTCGGCTTGCCCCCGACGAGGTCGCCGTTTTCGTCCAAAAGATCGCGGCGGCGCTTCAGCTCGCTCATGACCGTGGCTACGTCCACCGCGATATCAAGCCGTCCAATATCTTGTTTGACGATGAAGACGCGCCGCATCTGGCCGATTTCGGCATTGCCAAGCAGTTGAACCCCGACGTCAATGCCGAACGCACCAGCACCAGCACGGGTCAGGTCAAGGGATCGCCACAGTACATGTCGCCAGAGCAGGCGCTTGGCCTGACGACCATCGATGTGCGGGCGGATCAATACTCGCTGGGCATGGTGCTCTATCAGATGCTCTCTGGCGGTCAGGCCTATCTGGTCAGCGACGGCAGTACCAGCAGTGCATCGGTGCAGACGACGGCCCGCAAGCTGAACGCCAAGGTCTACCAGTCGCACACCGAGGCGCACATCAATGGCACGCCCATCGACATCGTCAAATGGCGCGAAACGCTGCCGACACCGTTGTCGATCTTCTTCAAGCGGGCGCTTGCCAAGACGCCCGAAGAGCGCTTCGGATCCATGGCGGAGTTCTCATCGGCATTCGCCCGGGCCACCCTCCAGCGATCCGGATCGCAGCGGCGGCTCATGCTGCTCGCCGGGGCGCTGCTGACCGCGGTGGTGGTGATCGTCGCCGCGTTGGCCCTGCTGGCCGGACCGGGCGGGGCACTGCCGCCTGCGACGTCGGTTGGGACCAGTCAAGCCGCTGCGGCGAACGTTGAGACGACGCCATCTTTGGCCGTGACAAACCCGGGGGGCGGTGTCGTGCTGATCGTCACGGCGACGACTACCCCCACGGAGGACACACTTTTCCTGACCGAGACTATGGGCGCGACCCCGACGCCTGTGCCGAGCGACACGCCATCCGCGACGGCGATTCCCTCTTCGACGACGACGCCAACTCCCGATATGACCATCACCTCGCTGTTTGGCATGGCGATGCAGAGCGCGACGGCGGTGGTCGCCGCGACGCAGACAGCGCTCGATGCTGCGACGGCCGCGGCGGGTACAGCCACGATCTCGGCCCAGCGTCATGAAACGGCGACGGCGCGCATTCTGGCCACTGACTCCGCGAATGGCACTGCGACCGATGCCGCACAGCGTGACGCCACGGCGACGGCGGGCGTACAAGCGACCCGATCCGCTGCCAGGCAAGCGACCATCGACGCCGTTCTTCAGTCGCTTGATGCGACGGCCACGGCGGGTGTCCGTGCCACCGAAGCCGCTGGAGGCACGGCGACAATCTCGGCTCAGCGCCACGCCACCGCGACGGCGCGGGTCGAGGCCACCTCAACCGCCCAGCGTCAGGCAACCGCCGATGCGACTACGACAGCCGGTGTCCGTGCCACCGAAACCGCTGGAGGCACGGCAACGATCTCGGCTCAGCGCCACGCCACTGCGACGGCGCGGGTCGAGGCCACCTCAACCGCCCAGCGTCAGGCAACCGCCGATGCCATACTACCGGCGGTGCGTGCTACGCAGACGGCACAGGTCGAAGCGACCCAGGCTGTGGGTGATTCGGAGACAATCTCGGCTCAGCGCCACGCCACCGCGACGGCGCGGGTCGAGGCGACGTCCACAGCCCGGCGTCAGGCAACCGCCGATGCGACTACTGCCGGCGGTTCCGTGCCAACGCGCGCACAGGTCAAGCGACGCAGGCTGTGGGTGATTCGGCGACAATCTCGGCTCAGCGCCACGCCACCGCGACGGCGCGGGTCGAGGCGACGTCCACAGCCCGGCGTCAGGCAACGGCCGATGCCATACTACCGGCGGTTCGTGCTACGCAGACGGCACAGGTCGAAGCGACCCAGGCTGTGGGTGATTCGGCAACGATCTCGGCTCAGCGCCACGCCACCGCGACGGCGCGGGTCGAGGCGACGTCCACAGCCCGGCGTCAGGCAACCGCCGATGCCATACTGCCGGCGGTTCGTGCTACGCAGACGGCACAGGTCGAAGCGACGTCCACAGCCCGTGCTGCGGCGACACAGCCCTACCATTTCGCCTTTGTGCAGGCGGATCAGGATTGGCAGCCAACCGGACTGTTGGTTGAGGCAGAAACGGCGATTCGCTTTGCAGTGGTGGATGGCGCATGGACCACCTGGGTAGGGGAGTTCCGTCAGACGGGTGGCGAGGACTACGGCATAGCCTGTATGCCGCAAGCAGATATTGCCTGCGGGGAGCCGATCCCACTCGTTTCTCAGAATGCGCTCATCGGGCGGGTGGGCGATCATGTTTTCCTGGTTGGTGCCGCCAACACGATCGTCACGCAGGATGCCGGAGAGCTTTTCCTTCGTTCTAACGATGTGTCTGATGGCATGTACGACAATAGCGGCCTGCTCAAGGTCAGTATCACCGTCGAAGAGGATATCACCTCGCAGTTGAGCGGCCGGACTCTGCGCATTTGGCGAGTTGGGTCAATCGAGGCGCCGGATGACGTACCGTCATCGGAACTGAACGCATCATACCTGGATCAGCTCGAAACGCACGATTTGCGTTATGACGTGCAGGCGTTTTCCGCCGCCGACTTTCCAGCGGCCTTCTTCGATGCTCTTGATCGGAATGCTGAACCCGATATTCTGGTGGCGCACTACTCCTCCATTCAGAATTTTGCCGGCAGTCGCAGCAGCTCTCCCGGTCTTATCACCCGCCCTGGCGTCCGGGAGATTCTCCAATTCGCCAGTGGCTTCTTTTTCACTGACGGCCCTGACAATGTTTTTCTGGTCCGGACGGCCGCCAACTACCTGGCAGCCAGGGAGTTGATCCTTTCGAATCGCGTGTGTCCCGCGTACTGGCAGTTCGCATCAGAGATGATCGGCTCGACGATGCTGACCTGCGCGTCTCGGTGCTGCGTGTGATCGAGGGATTCCTGGAGCGTGAACAGGAAGAAGTGTATCGGTACCTGCATCCACAAAGCCTGATGGATCGTCAGGGTCCTGGCTCGTTCCAGTTACATGTGGCTGGCTCGGCGCTGTGCGACGCGGTAGGCAGCGATAGCCTGGCCTTTGCCAATGTCGTGATGGCGGTCGATTCGCTCCCGATCATAGGCCTGTTGCCATTTGGCGCGGTAGTTCTCAACGACTCCGGCCGCTGGAAGGTTCTGTCATTCTCAACCGCGGGTGTCGTCCCTGCGACCTCGGATGTATCGGTCGATGGTTTCCTGGTTGAGGCTCAGGGCGATGATCCTGGCGAAGCGCCAGTATCGCCGATCCTGCTGGAACCGGTGAGCGGGTTTGCCTTTACCCAGGAAGATCTGGGTCGGTCCGGGCTGGACTTTGTCTGGATGCAGGGTCACAGCGATTCGGTCATTGGAGAAGTTATCGAATTCGTCAACACCAGCGAGCAGCGCTCTTTCCTGTTCCTTTACCAGGATCGTGGTGGAGAGCGGCGGGTTGAGCGCAACATGCTGCCCAGCAATGCGGGTGAGTGGATCTGGCGTGTCTGGTCGATTGGGTCAGATGGCCGGGTGTCCTTCTCTTACACGCGTCGATTTACGCAGTAAGCGACTCTACCTGAACAATCGAAAATAGTGCCGACGTTTCGCGTTTAGCTCCCTGGGCTTACCTCATCACCAGATGTGCCGCCCCGCTCAGCGCCGCGCCGAAAATCCACAGCTGTGAGTCCCACGTATTGAATCGAATAAGTGGATGGTCCCGCAGCAGCAGGTGCAGCCCGGCGTGGACGATCAGGAAGATATCCAGCCCGATCTGAAGACCGCTTGACATCAGGCTCGCCAGGATCACGACGAACAACGGCACATGCGCGGCGATGAACCAGCGCCGACACGCCGCTTCCGACAGCCCTGCCCAACCGAAGAAGAAGGCCGGCTCGCCCCGCTCGACGGCGTCCAGTTCGTGCGTCAGCAGGAAGGCGAGGCCGAGTACAAAAATCAGATCCATGACGTCGATCATCCGAAGCTTTCCGAACAGGGTTGGGCTAGCGACTCAGATAGGCGATGTGCAGCGAGTCGACCGGCGAGTGCCGTTCGACCTCTCGCCAACCGCCGCTCTCCAGCACCTTCTTCATCGAGGCGAAACGCTGCTCGCTGATCTCCTTCTGCCGGTTCTCCGTCATCCGGTCGGCAAGGTTGTCCCCACGGTATGCCCAGATGGCACGGCGGCGAGCGTCAGAATAGATGGCGAACAGGTCAAGCGCGCTCGTCGTGGATCTGGGGATCGGCTCACGCCCCGGCAGCAAATAGACGAAAGTGTAGGATTCGTCGCGATAGTGGTAGCGAAAGCGCAGCAGCGTGAGCTGCGAGGCGGCGGCGGGAATGTCGTTGAGCGCGTAGCGCCGCTCGTTCTCGACCGCGCGCTGAAGTGCTGCGACCTCCTGCTCGCGAAACGGACCGCGCGGCGGCGATCCTGAACTCGCCGACCGTCTGGGTTGGAACAGGCGGCTGAGGCGAACGACGGCCACCACCGTGCCGGCGATCAGGACCAGCAGCAGCCAGGTGTTGTTCGCCGCGATGTCGGCTGGTGGGGTCGAACCCAATTCCATCTCGAGTGTGCGAATCTGGTCCTGCACGATTGGGTTGGCCGCGTCTCCGGCCTTCGCCAGATAGAGATAGAAGTCGGCGACGGCGCGTTCTTTTTCCCCACGCGCTGCATAAACCATGCCGCGGATACGGTAGGGCTCGGCGCTTGCCGCATCGAGTTCGATGGCGCGGGTCAGGTCGCTCAACGCCTGATCGTAGTTCGCGGCGCCAAGGCAAGCATTACCCCGCTCGGCGAACTGCGCGGACGTCTCCAGGGCGGCGTTGGGATCGCAGGACTGCGCCCGAACGAAGGCGAGCGGAACACTCAACAGAACCAGCAGGAGCAGATGGGCGAACTGTTTCATACCGCGCTCCTTACGCATGCGTTGACGCTCTGGAGACTGGTGTTGTGCAGCGAGGAGGTGTGTTATGCAGAGGCAACCCTCACCCGTGGCTACGGGTGAGGGTTTGGCGAGCTTGCTCGCCAGAATGTCAGGAGTTTAGCTGGCTTCGGTGGCTTCCGCGGTCGCGTCGGCGGCGGGTTCCTCGACCGGCTCTTCCGTGGCAGCCGCCTCATCGCCAGCGGCTTCGGTGGTCGCCTCAACCGTGGCCTCGGTGGTAGGCGCCAGGGTCGGCACGACGGTTGGCGTCGGCTCGGCGCTGGCCAGCGCGATCTGCGGGATCACGGCGAAGGTGCTCATCACCTGCGCCAGATCGCGGTAGATGTCAATCTCCGACGCATCGGACACGTCGAGCGACGGTGCTTCTTCAGTAGACTCGGCAGCGGCCTCAGGTGTCGCTTCTGCCGCGGCTTCGTCGGTGTTGATGGCGTTCAGGTCGATGCCTGCTGCCGGGAAGCGCAGATCGGCGACATGCAATGCGCCGTCCGCGCCGTTCAGCAGGTTGGCCAGGCCGCTCTGGCCCTCGCCATCGACGTTGGTGTAGGTGTAGGCGACGGCGAAACCGGTTGATCCGAGGCGCTCGATGGCCTCGACGCTGCTGACGGTGACGCCAGCGCGCAGGGACTCGGCGAAGGCGCGGGCGGCGTCTTCATCGTCGACACTCGTGCCCGCCACGTTTTGCAGGCGGAGCTGCACGCCGTTGCTGCTGGCGATGCTGGTCGGTCCGCCGGCGGCGGTGTCGGTCACGGTCCATTCCGAGGGGTAGCGGATGACCGTGCTGGCGGCGATATCGTAGTGCGCGGTCCAGTCGAGCGGCGTGCTCTGGAAGAAGGTGTACGGCGTGAACGAGGCCGCGAAGCCGTCGAGCAGATAGCGCAGCAGCTCGGTGGCGTTCTCCGGCGCAAGCACGCGGATGACGTAAATCCAGCGGCCGTCGGTCCAGATGTACTGGCGGGCGACATACTGCTGGCGGTTGAGCGTGATGTTGAAGTCGATCTGCAGGCGCTGTGCCGCCGGGTCGAAGACGCGGGCGCTCTCTTCCCACTGGTTGAAGCGCGCCCAACTGGCGCCGATCACCTCGCGGGTGAAGCGGGTTGTCAGTTCTTCCGGTTGGATCGGTCCGCCGGCGTCCTCGACGTAGCTGTCGACAACCGCCAGCGATTCGTTGTTGATGAGGTTGACCTGGGCGATGGTCGCACCCTTGCTGGGCTCGCTCGCCTGCCAGCCTTCCGGTTGGCCGATGCTGAAGATGCCGGTTGGGTGCAGGTAGACCTTATCGAAGCTGATGACGCTCAGATCGGAGGGCGGGGGCGGGAAGGTGGGGATGGGCACCTCGGTTGGCGTGGTCGTCTCTGCAGTCGTGGTCGAATTCTGCGTAAACAGAGGAATAATCGCGCCAGCGATCAGCACGACGGCCATGAAAATACCGAGGGCGATGCTCGCGCGTCGGGCGCTGTTACCTGTCATGTAATGAACTCCGCGGTGGAAAAACTATACCGGGCAAAACTCGGCACATCATACTTCAAAAGCGGCGGGTTGTTAAGCCGATGATGCGCCGGGGCGCATTCGGAGTACAATCGCCCCAAAATCGAACAAGCAGGATTACAGGGCGTTTCATGGATGTGATTGAGACCCAGGTTGACCCGAACGACGAGCGTTTTCAAGCGAATGACGCTTATCATCGGGCGCTGGCGGCGGAGCTTCGCGAGCGGCTGATGCAGGTTCGACAGGGCGGTGGCGAACAATATCAGCAGCGCCACCGCGAACAGGGCAAGCTGTTTGTGCGCGATCGCATCGACCGGCTGATCGATCCTGGCTCGCCGTTTCTGGAACTGGCCCCGCTAGCCGGCTGGGAACTGTACGATGGCGAGGCGCCGGCCGCCGGGATGGTGACGGGGATCGGTCGAGTGAGCGGCGTGGAATGCCTGATCGTCGCCAACGACGCCACGGTCAAGGGCGGCACCTATTTCCCGATGACCGTCAAGAAGCACCTGCGCGCCCAGCAGGTAGCGCTGGAAAATCGGCTGCCGTGCATCTATCTGGTCGACAGCGGCGGGGCGTTTTTGCCAATGCAGGATGAAGTCTTCCCCGATGCCGACGACTTTGGACGCATCTTTTACAATCAGGCGCAGATGAGCGCTGCCGGCGTCCCGCAGATCAGCGCGGTGATGGGGAGCTGCACGGCGGGCGGCGCCTACGTCCCGGCCATGTCCGACGAGACGGTGATCGTCAACAAGACAGGGACGATCTTCCTGGGCGGGCCGCCGCTGGTCAAGGCGGCTACCGGCGAAGAAGTGACCGCCGAGGACCTGGGCGGCGCCTATGTGCACACCCACCAGTCCGGCGTGGCTGATCATTTCGCGGAAGACGACGACCATGCCCTGAGCATCGTCCGGCAGATCGTCGCCACGCTCAACTGGCGCAAGTCGGTGACGCTCGATCTGGCCGCGCCGGAGGATCCGCTTTACCCCGCCGACGACCTGTACGGCCTGCTGCCGGCGACATTCCGCGAATCCTACGACGTGCGCGAGGTGATCGCCCGTCTGGTCGACGGCAGCCGATTACGTGAGTTCAAGGCCGACTACGGCACGACGCTGGTCACGGGTTTCGCCCGTATCGAGGGTATGCCTGTCGGAATCATCGGCAACAACGGCGTGCTGTTCAGCGAGTCGGCGCTCAAGGGGGCGCACTTCATCGAATTGTGCACGGCGCGGGGCATCCCCCTGCTGTTTTTACAGAACATCACCGGCTTCATGGTCGGCAAAGCTTACGAGACGGGCGGCATCGCCAAGGACGGCGCGAAGATGGTCCATGCCGTGGCCAATGCCCGCGTGCCCAAACTGACTGTGATCATTGGCGGCAGTTTCGGCGCCGGCAACTACGGCATGTGCGGCCGCGCCTATGCGCCGCGCTTCCTGTGGATGTGGCCCAACGCTCGCATCAGCGTCATGGGCGGGGAGCAGGCGGCCAACGTGCTGCTGACGGTCAAGCGCGATCAACTGGCGCGGCAGGGCAAGCCGGAGTTACCGGCGGAAGAGCAGGAGGCGTTCAAAGCGCCGATCCTGGAGAAGTACGAGCGCGAGGGCAGTCCATACTATTCGACAGCGCGCTTGTGGGATGACGGCATCCTTGACCCGGCGGAGACTCGTCGGGTGCTCGGGCTGGCCCTGAGCGCCTGCCTGAACGCGCCGATTCCGCCGACGCAGTACGGGGTGTTCCGCATGTAAGGTGGGTTGTTCACGATGTTCGAGGCAGTGAGGGTTACTCGAAGGCAGAAAAGCGCCTGCTGAGACAGGTGTTGTTAAAGAGGGCGGACTTCCACAAAGGAGATCACTATGCTCGGAATCCGTCAGTTGATCGTCTTCCGCTTCGTTTCCATCTCCGTTTTCGGCTTCCATCCTGCTGGCGTTCGCGACCAGCGTCGGTGGCCTCCTTCGGTAGCGCAAAACCTCTGCGATCCATCGGTCGATCATGCGACTGTGGGGCGCAAGCCTTCGAGGCCGGTGATTATCCACAAGCGATCGCCTCATACCAATGCGCCGTCACTGCCGAACCGCACAATCCCCACCTGCTGGCGTCGCTGGGCGATGCCTATCTGCTCGACGGGCAGCTTCTGGCAGCGATTACCTTCTACCGTTTCGCGAACAACACCAGTCCCAATCTGGAAGAATCGAATTCGATCACCGACGAACACCAGGCGGCACGGGATGCTGCCGTCGAAGCGGCGCCGGAGGACGTGAACGCACACTTCCTGCGCGCGGCCTATCTGTGGACATTGGCCCTGGACGACGAGGCGCTGGCAGATTACGAGGCAATCCTGGAGATTGAGCCGGACTATGCGGAGGTCCTCGCGCTTCAAGGATCCTCGCACGCCTATCTGGGTGACACTGCGCAGGCGGAGGTAATCTGGCGGCAGGCGATGGAGGTGAACTCCGGCAATGCGCATGTGCCGGCCTTTATCGCGTGGACGGCGCTTAACGTGGGTCAGGAAGCTCTGGTTGAAGAACACTTCGCGCAGGCCCTTGCGCTTGATCCGAACGATCCGTATGTGCTGTTCGCGCTTGCCGACAGCCTCGATGCTGTTGGTGATTACGAGGCGGAGATCGAGGTTCTGCAAGCGATCAATCTGCCACTCTCGCCGCTCACCATGGCGCCGACCATTCGCCTCGGCGCAGCGTATCTGAACCTTGGCGACAAAGTGCGCGCCGCGCGCTGGTTTGATGAGGCGGCGGAATTTGGCGAGGATCAGCCAAGCATTCTGTACGACGTTGCCTTCGCTTACGCCGGCATCGACGATGACGCGGCCGCCGGCTATCTCTATCGCTATACGCGGGCCATCGAGAGGGAGCGGGGGAGCGACAAGATTATCAAGATCGGCGACCCCCTGCTGATCGCGATAATTCGCGGGCGGGTGTTTCGGCTGGTTTTCAGGGCTGATCAAGGTCAGGCACTCTCCTTGAGTGTCGCCTCAAGTGATACGCTCGACCCTCTGATCGTGCTGCTCGACCCGGATGGCGAGGCGATCGCTTTCAGCGACGATGCCGATCCGGACAACGACGATTATTCCTCGCTGATCGAGGGCTGGGTCGCACCCGCCGACGGCCTCTATACGCTGGTCGTCACCCATGCCTTCCTGGGCAGCGAAGGCGAAACCGAGGTGTTGATCGTCGAGGAGTAGGCTTCAGCGTTTTCCGTTTCGCGCAGGCGCGCCAACTCTTCAGGCCACCGCCTGCGCGATGCCTTTAAGCGCGTCCTCCAGCAAGAGGGTCTTGCCGGCTTCGTAGAGCTCCTGAAAGCGCTGCGCGCCCAGGCTACCAGTGGCGGCCGCTTTCAGCGGCTCGACACGGCGTGTCTCCAGGTGTTCCGCATACCCGGAGAGCAGACCCAACCAGCGCGCGGCCGATTCCGCTTCGCCGGCATGCAGCCACACCTGCGCGGCGGAGAGCAGGACTCTGGCCAGGAAGTTGTCGCTGCCGATCTCGAAAGCGTAGTCGATCCCTTCCCGCAGGGTGGCGCGCGCTTCGCTCAGTTCGTCGCGCTCCGCATACCACCAGGCCAGCGCCGCGCACACCTCGACCAGATAGTAGAGAATACGGCCCTCGCGGGAGAGCGCCAACGCCTCTTGCAGATGCGCGAATGCTTCATCCAGACGTCCCTGGCGCGCGCGCGCATCGGCCAAGTAGCGCAGGATGTCGATGATGCCGCCCATCGCGTTGATGGACCGCCCCAGATCCAGCGCCTCCTCGTAGTGCTCGGCTGCCGCGTCGAGATCGCCCAGTTCCGCCTCGCAGACACCCAGGCACAGAAGCGCCGTCGGCAGGATCCGCTGGAAGCCGGTGCGCCTGCAGACTTCCACGGCGCGTTCGGCGTAGATCTTCGCCGGCTGAAAGTCATTCAAATTGATCAACACGTTGTTCAAGGTGATGTAGGCGGTGCTCAGCTCTGCCTCGTTGCCATGGGTCTCCACGACGTGCAGGTAGCGCTCAAAGTAGGGATGGGCTGCGCGTGAATCGCCGCGAAACATGAGCGCACGTCCCAGCCCCTGGTAGGCTCGGCCCATCTCGATCTGATCGCCGAGCGGCTCGAAGACCGCGAGACACTGTTTGAAGGCTTCCTCTGCTTCTGCCAGTGTCCCCCGGTGCAGCGCCACCGAACCGAGGGTGTACCAGGCGTGTCCCAGGTTCGGCTGATCGTCGGCCTGCCGGGCGAGATCCAGCAGCGTGCGGCCATAGCGCTCGGCCTCATCGGCCCGACCCATGTAGAAGAGGGTCTGCCCAAGCTGGAACAGACAAAGGCGTTCCGCCTCGCCGTCGCCGACGCGCTGCGCGGCCGCCAGGGCCTGTTCAAGCCAGAGCAATCGTTCTGGCGGGGACTGGCGAACGCGCAGCAGCTCGTTGGCTGCCAACGAGAGATGGGTGCATAGCTGTGCCCGCTCCAGATCGTCCGAGCTGCCGGCGGCTGCCCACTTCTGCCACTTCTGGATCTGCATCCAATCCTGATCGATCAGGCTGACCCAGTAGCTGTGTTTCTGCTGACCGCGCTTGACCGCGCCATTGGCCTGACGCAGTTTGTTCACGTAGTGCTTGGCCAGACGGATCTGAGCACTCTGGAGTGCCTGCTGGCCGGTTCCCTGAATCGTCATTCGGACCCTCCGACTTCCACGTCGAGCAGGGAGCGGGCGTGCAGCGCCAAAAGGGCGTGCATCTGGAAGCGGCCGCCGCTGATCGGCTCCATCAGGCCGCGGTCGACCAGCTTGCGGGCGATCGGGCGGACGTCGTCGGTGTCCCAGACGACGCTCATGGCGGCCAGGTCGAAGGTGGCCGGCTTGGGTACGAACAGCCCGAGGAAGGCGAACCGCTGGCGGGTCTCGGCATCCAGCGAGTCGGTGCTGCGCTTCAGGAGCGCCGCCACCGTCGGCGAAAGCTCACGTTCCACGCCGATCATGCCGCTGGGCGGGTGCGCTTGCAGCAGGCTGGCGCCCTGACGCAATTCGGCCAGCAGATCGCCGACGCCCCACCCCAGGCGCGCCTCGCTGTGCAGCAGCCGCCCTGCCACGTGGATGGCCAGCGGCAATCCTTCCAGGTCGCTGACCAGTTCGCGCGTCTCGTGGGGATGGTTGGCGACCGTATCCGGGCTGAGCCGGGCCAGGAGTTCCAGTCCGCTGGACTGCGAGAGCACCGGCAGCCGGTAGATGTCGTCGGCGGCAGGGGCCAGGTCGGCGGCCACGTCGTTGAGGCGGCTGGTCATGATCAGGGCGCAGCCTTGTCCGCCGACCTGAAACGGGCTGGCGTGCTGCGCCTGCCAGACATCGTCCAGGATCAGCAGCATGCGCTTGTCGCGAAGTGCGGCGGTGATCTGGGCGCTCATGTCCTCGACGCGGCGGGCGCGGTTAGGTTCGGTCAGCCGCAGCGAATCGGCCCAGGAGGAGATCCAACCGGTGATATCGGGGTTTTCGCCCATGCAGGCCCACAGAATGCCGTCGGGAAACTGGCGAGCCACGTCCGGGTCATGGGCGATCATGGCCACGATCGTGCTTTTGCCGACGCCCGGCCAGCCCTGGATGACGGTCGTGCCATGCATCTCCGTCCCGCCGATGCCCAGGCGCGCCTTGATCGCCTGCAAGGACTCTTCGCGCCCGATGATCAGCGGGGGCATCGGCGGCATGGTGCTCGAAAAACCGACCGGCGCTTCGGGCGACAATCGCTCATTCTGAATGGCCTGGTACAACTGCGTGGTCTCATCCTCAGGGAGCGCCGCCAGTTCCTCTTCCAGAATGGCAACGCACGCCTTGTACTGGCGCAGCGCTTCCGACCGCTGTCCGCTGGCTGCGTAGAGGCGCATGAGCTGGCGGTGGGCCGGTTCGTGCAGCGGGTCGACGGCCAGCCAGTCGCGGGCGTACTGGACGGCCGGTTCGTACTGCCGGGCGTCGGCGTAATACTGCGAGAGCTTCCGGTTCGCCTCGGCCAGTTCGCGGCGCAGCCATTCGCGCTGCATCATCTGCCAGTCGTCGAAGTCTTCGCTGTCAGACAGGCTGAACCCGGTCATGAAATCGCCCCGATACAAATCGAGTGCCTGCTGGAAGAGGGGAATGCACTGTTCGCACAGCGTCTCTCGCCCATGCCCGTGTGTTGCGCTTTGACCCAGAAGGTCGACGAATGCCGAGACATCCGCCCACAGGCTGTCCGGCGCGATGGCCAGGGTGGCCCGGTCGGCCTGAAGCCAGTCCACCGGAACCGGTGAGGTGAGCGAGGTGAGTACGCTGCGCAGCGCGGTACGCCCGTGTTCTTCGTCCAGGTCGGGCCAGAGCAGATTGGCCAGCATAGACCGGCTTTGACGACCCTCGGCCAGTGCGAGCATCGCTGCCAGGGCCAGCGCCTTGCGCCGCTCGATCTTGATCGGCGTTCCTCGATACTCGAGTTCAGGCGTGCCAAACAGGTACAGACGTAAGTCGCTCATCACAGTATTCCCAGGTTGCGTTTCTGTCGCGATGCTGTCACGTGAAATTCATATACTAGCATCAAGAGTTCCAACCGCGCCAATGCAACGCCCTTGCTCTGCCATCGCACCCGCGCCAATGGCGACGGTTATCCAATCATTTATTTGTATGGAGATATGGCAATGAACGATCCCGACCACGTCCACGACTCGATCAACCTGCTGGCTGGTGGAAAGGTGAGCCATACCACCCGGCCGGGCGAAGCATCCAAGACAATGGAATTTGCTCTTCAGGGACGTACAACGGGGCGCAATGCCGGCGGACGACGGCTTTCGGCTGTGTGGCGCGGTTTCACTTCGCTGTTTCGCCGCTCTTCGACCTGAGACGCATCCGGACGAAAACTGAAAGGTCGTTTGCCTTGCGCTCACTATTCATCGCGCAGAAGCGCCTTCTGCTGATGCCCGCCCTGTCGCTGCTCCTGCTTTTCGCGCTCGTACCCGTGTCGGCGCAGACGGTGGATAACTTCGCCATCGTCTACGGCGATACGGTTTCGGACGGCGTCCCCGGCCCCGGCGCAGGCAACATCGAAGTGGGCGGCGCTCAGGATGCCTATACGTTCACCGGCACGGCGGGCGATGAGATGATCTTGGACGTGCTCGCCGGATCGAATGGAACGTTTCGCTGGAAGATCGCGGCGCCGGATGCCACGATCTTGTTCGACGGCCTCTACGTGGACCGTCTGGTGACGCTCACGCAGACCGGCACACACACGATCACGGTGTCAGGATTCACCGGGATCGAGCGTCGGCGTCTATTCCTTTCACCTCCTCCTTAGCCCCGCTCCACAGAACTTCGCCATTGGCTATGGTGATACCGTCTCGGACGGCGTGCCGGCTGCCGGCGCAGGCAATCTGGAAGTGCCCGGCGCCCAGGATAACTACACATTCAGCGCTACGGCGGGCGACACGATAGTCTTGGACGTGCTGTCCGGTTCGAACACGACGTTTCGCTGGCGGATCAGCGCGCCGGACAGTTCTGTTCTGTTCGATGGCCTTTACGCTGACCGGCAGCTGGCGCTCACACAGACCGGCACGCACACGATTACCGTGTACGGGTTGAGCCCGACGAGCAGCGGCGCCTATTCCTTCCGCCTGCTTCTTTCTCCAGCACCGCAGAACTTCGCGATCGCCATTGGCGACACCGTGTCGGATGGTGTCCCGGCGGCGGGCGCTGGCAACCTGGAAGCGCCGGGATCGCTGGATATCTACAGCTTCGCCGGAGCGGCAGGACAGTCGGTCATCTTCGACTGGCTGAGCGGCAGTAATGGAGTGATCGGCTGGCGGTTGAATGCGCCGGATGGGGCAGTTCTGTTCGACGTATTTCTGGTCGACATTGAGCAAACCCTTCCTCAGACGGGCACGTACACCCTGACGCTGCGCGGGAATCAGGTCACCAGTGTTGGGACTTACTCGTTCACCCTGCTCCTTGCCCCGGAACCGCAGAACTTCACGATTGCCATTGGCGATACGGTGTCGGCGGATGTACCGGGTCCGGGCGCGGGGAACCTGGAAGCACCGGGCGCGCAGGACAACTATTCTTTCGACGTGGTTGCGGGGCAACAGGTGATCTTCGACTGGCTGAGTGGGAGCACTGCTTGCTGGGTTGGCGGCTGAACGCCCCGGATGGTTCGGTCCTCTTCGACGTTTTTCTGGCTGATCGACAGGAAACACTGACTCAGACCGGGACCTATACGCTAACCCTGCGTGGGAACCAGGTCACTTCTTTCGGATCGTATTCGTTCCAGATCCTGCCGGTCCCGACCTCCGAGTCCTTCACCATCGCCATCGGCGACACGGTGTCGGACGGCGTGCCGGCGGCGGGCGCGGGTAATCTGGAACTGCCCGGCGCCCAGGATATCTATTCCTTCAATGCAATCGCGGGTCAGGAGGTTATCTTCGATCGGCTGAGCGGCAACGCGGCCCAGATCGGCTGGCGGCTGAACGCGCCGGATGGTTCGGTGGTGTTCGACGCTATTCTTGTCGATCGGCAGGTCACGCTCACCCAGACGGGCACCTATGCGCTGACCGTGCGCGGCAACTCCCCCACCGGCTTCGGGATCTATTCCTTCAGTCTGGTGTCTGTTTCCGCGGTCGAGACGTTCAATATCAGCCTGGGTGACATCGTGTCGGATGGCGTGCCGGCGGCAGGCGCGGGCAACCTGGAAGCGCCGGGCGCCATCGACCGGTATCTGTTCAGCGCCTCCGCCGGACAGTGGATCTACCTCGACTTTCTGGCTGGAAACAATGGCTTGATCGGCTGGCGGCTGGAAGCGCCGGACGGCTCGACGCTGTTCGACTCGTTCCTGACCGATCGGCTGCTTCAGCTCGACCAGACCGGTGTCTATACGTTGATCCTGCGCGGCAACACGCCCGACGATTTCGGCACCTACTCGTTCGCGCTGCTGGCTCAGGACACGTTCGGGCTGGAATTTACCATTCAGCCCAACGCGGTAGTGACCGCGGGGGAATTATTCGCGGTTCTTGTGCAGGTCATCGACCCGGTAACCGGCGATCCGCGCCCACTGGAGGATCTGGACGTTACGCTGATCCTGATCGACGATGCGACAGGGACGGTCGTGCCTGGCTATTCGTGGTCCGGGATCACCGGCATCAACGGCGCGGCGCTGATCGACGTCTCGATCAGCGATCCGGGCATCTACCGCTTACGCACCGACGTGGCGGGATACAGCGCCGTGGACAGCGACGTTTTCGAGGTAGCCGGGATCAGCGGGATGGGTGGGGCATTCCTGCCACAGATGGATCTGAATGGGGAAGAGGGCGACGAGGCCTGAGCCTGCCGCCGAGTTGAAGATCCAGGAGCCCGACCGACGTGTCGGGCTCTTTTCGTTCAAGTCGTTGAAAGCCGCAGGATTGCCATCACGGTATCCTCGACGCTGAGGAGCGACGTGTCCAATACATGCCACCCCTCCTGCTTCAACTGCGGAAGCACCGCATCCAGCTGCGCGTAGACGGTACGAATGCCGTCGTCGATGTAGGCGCGGGCGGGGGTGTTGCCGGAGCGTCGCAGGTTGCGCTGGTGGGCCTCGTTCTGCGAGGGATAGAGAAGGACCAGGTGAACTTCGGGCTCGTTGAACAGCGTCCGATAGTCCGAGCGATGGTTGGGATCCACGAAGTCGTCAATGACTACGGCAAATCCGGCCTCACGATAGGTCAGCGCCATATGGCTCACGCTCGCTCGCGCCAGGGATAGCTGCTGGATCAGTTCATCGCTCCAGTCGGCGCTGGGAAGCCGTAACCCGGAGACGACCATCTCGCGAATGTTGTCTACCGGGATATGCAAGCTTTTCGCAAAGCGGGCGGCAAGCGCGCGGCTGGTCGTGCTCTTGCCGACGGCCGGTGGGCCAACCACCACGAAGATCGGCGTCACGTGGCATCCGGAATGCGCAGCAACCGGCGCAGTGGACCGGGCACACGCTTCTGACTTTCCTTGGAGAGCACCAGGGTCATGCCCAGCGTGATCAGGGTGTTGGTCAGCAGGAAGAACAGGCCTTCTTCCAGGGGCAGCTTGCCGCCCAGGTCGACGTTGACCGTCTTCTCCGGGTTGATCGTCCAGGTGCCGGAGTCGATGGCCAGCGAGTCGGAGATGCCCAGGTAGAGGGTCGACGGGATGATGCCAAGCGCCACCAGACGGCGGTGCTGCCACAGGATGTCACCGCCGAACGCGACCTGGAAGATGATCGGCAGGAGCGCCCAGGAGAGCACCAGACTCAGGTAGGTGCGTGACTTCGGTCCTCGGAACAGGTTCCACACCGCGCCCAGCCAGATCGCCCCCAGGGCAGCGGCCATACCCAGGCGGAAGCGCAGCGGGTTGACCGGTGGGCGTTCGTCGTGCGGCAGGTTGTTGGCCATGAACAGCACCCAGGCCCCGGTCAGCAGGGTTTGCAGGACGAAGAAGGTGTATTCCTCGATCGGTACATAGCCGAGCACCAGGCCGGTGACCAGTTTTCGGTCGTACCACCAGACCTTGGACGCTACCAGATAATTGTCCCAGGGGGTGGTGTAGGCGACGGCCACGGCAACATGCCCGGCCACGGCTGCCAGCGGCGGGATGCCCTGGAGTGCCTCGGGCATTTTCTTGCCACGCCGGGCACCACGCCAGAGGATGAAGGTCAGCGCCGCCAACGGAATCAGTACAAAGCGGGCCAGGAAGCCGAAATAGCGCATCAGGCGTTACTCGTTTCTTGGATTCAGCGGTCGGAGTTGTCGCTGTGATCGGTATAGTGTTCGCGGGTCTGCAGGAAGACGGCGCGCTTGGCGCCAGAGAGCGTGTAGTCGAAGCCGCAGCTCTTGAAGAAGGCATCCTGCGAAGTGATGGCCATGACCTCAAAAATGCGGTGCTCGCGCGCCCGTTCCACGCAGGCATCGACCAGCAGGCTGCCGACTCCCATGCCCTGCGCTTCCGGCGCGACGGCGACACTGCGTACTTCTGCCAGCTTGGGAGAGTAAATCTCCAGCGCCGCGCATCCGACGAGCTTGCCATCGTCCATCACGGCGACGAAGAAGCCGGGCAACAGTTCGATCATCTCGTCGAGGGTGCGCGCCAGCAGAATGCCCTGATCCACGTAGTGGCGGATCAGATCGGTGATCGCCGGGATGTCGGCTTCGACGGCACCCCGGACAGCGATATTGGGATTCGGGTGCTTCTCATGTTTCACGTGTTTCTTGCTCATGGGGATGTCGGGTGGATAAGCGTCGCCATATGAGGAAGGGACCAATCTGCGTGTCGCGCGTATAGTTGAATTCAAGCCAATTGCGCAATTCAGTATACTCCAGAAGTAGTGTATGTGAATCCTCCTGGCTCCCTGTGACCCATGGCAAATAATCAGCCTCTAATACGAGCACATAGGGCGGAGGGCGGCCCACAGGATTTCGACCGTCTGGTCGCGCCATTCCGGTGGGTACCAGCCGCCGCCAGTGGAACTGGAAGATGAAGCGGACGGCCGGGTTGAGACCGCTCAGATAGTATACCTCCGGCCGGAAGCCCCAGATGAACAGCGAATCGCCAGGAGCGACCCTTTCGCGCAGAAACTGAGCCATCTGCTCCGATTCGTGCGCGTAGACATCGCCGGCGACAAACTGTCGGTCATAGTCGATGCGATCGATCTGTCCGCTGAGGTAAGGCAGCGCTTTGCCCCAGGTCTCGGCAGTCGGCACCAGCAGGAGCAGGAGGGCGATCGCCGCGCTGATAGCCGTCCGTCGCCCCGGCGCGACGGCCGAAAGCAGGCCGATGAACCAGTCCAGGACGAAGGCCGAGAGGATCACCAGGGGCGGGAACATCGGCAGCCAGTGGTAGTCGTAACCCTTGAGCTGGATGAGCATGATGGCGAAGCCGGCCAGCATCCAGACGATCACCACCGCCCACAGGTCGCGAAAACGCCCGCGGCTCGTCCCCGCCTGGGGACGCCGCCGCAGATAGCCGACGATGGCGATGGCGGCCAGCAGCCACATGCCGGACCAGTGGATCAGCCGGGAGGCGAAGCCGTCGAGGAGGAGGTTGCCGTCACCCGATGCGCCCAGGGCCGTGTAACGGCTGGTCACGACCGCGCTCTTCCACAGCGCATCCCAGGCGCCGATGGCGACCATAGTCAGGATGCCGCCGCCGCCGATCAGCAATCCACCCAGGGCGAAGCCAGCGACGTCGCGAAGGCGCATGCGCGGTGTGACCGCCCAGTAGGCGGCGATCACCGGCGCAAGGAACAGGACGAAGGGGTACTTGAACCACATGGCGGCGGCGGTCAGCGCCCCGGCAGCGAAGGCAAACCCCGCAGACGCTCGATCAGCCCGATCGCCGGCGGCGATGGCACAGACGATGGCCCAGGTCATAGGCAGCAGGGCGATGCCGTCATTCTGGGTCAGGGTCCAGAAGGTCTCGGTGAAGTAGAAGACGCCGAAGAGCAGAGCCGCCCACAGGCCGACGCCGGCGCTGGAGATCCGCCGGCCAATCAGGAAGAGCGCCAGCGCCACCGGCGGAAACAGCAGGAGGTCCATGACGCGCAGGGCTTCGCTGCTGCGCCCGAACGCCGCGATGGACGCCGCGGTGACGTAGAAGATGGCCGGCGGCTTGGGATTCCACAGGTCGACGTAGGGGGTTTTGCCGTCGAGGATGCCTCGCCCGATGGTGGCGAATTCGCCCTGGTCGCGGCCCAGCGGATAGAGGAGCACCGGCAGGGCGGCCAGCAGCACCGCCGCCACAAGGACTGCCAGGGTGACGAAGGCGCGAGCCGTCGGCTCGCCCGCTGGATTGTCCGCCGGATCCATCACAGCCATCCGACGATGCGAGCCATGAGGAAGGCGATGCCCAGCGAGAGCAGCAGGAACACCCAGGCGATCAGCCGGCCGCTGTCCTGCGCGCCGGTGATCTCTCTTTGCTGCACGGTTACTGTGCCGAGCAGGTCGACGTAGAAATCGACATTCACGCGGCCGCGCGTCAGCCGGGCCATGAAGTCGTGGCCGGTGACCATTTGCCAGCCGCTGTCCTCGTCGCGCCAGTCCGGGCCAAGGCGCTGGGCAATGGCCTCTTCCAGGATGACGCGGGCCTGTTCGCCGGAGATCGGTTCGATTTCTTCAGCCATGAGGCCCATTCGCTCGGTTGACAGGATAGATCGCAATTAAACCACGCCGCCGGGGTCGCGCCAATGATCGATTGCCCGCCGGCTCAGTCGCCGCTCTGGCGGAGCAGGATCAGCAGCATCTTCATGGGCGTGCGGGCCAGCACGCTGTGCGTCAGGCGGGCCGCCATGTGCATCCAGGCGCCGGCTTTCAGCTCGAATTTGTCGTCGCCGAGGCCGACCTGGGCCTCGCCCGACAGAATGTGGATGACGGCCGGTGTGGCGGCGCTGTGGTCGGAAAGGGCCTGACCGGCATCAAAGGAGAACAGGGAGATGTTGACCTGATCGTCTTTGTGCAGGGTGCGGCTGATGATGCTGTCTGGCGGCGCGTCGGCGAGCAGATCCAGCAGGTTTTCGTGCAGAAGATAGGGTAATGCGGGTTGAGCGGACACAGCATACCTCCATTTCAAAGTCGTAGAGAGGATCGCGAGTCCATCCTATCGTGAGTGCACCGGAATCCGTCTCAGCGCGTTGGGCGTTATCTCTTGACAGGCATGGTGTGGGGATGTCCGTCATTGAGTCGCTTGATCCAGCATGAGCCAGAACGCGCCGGCTCCACCGCTGTAGGTGCTGACCTCAATGCGATACACCCCATCTTCAGGCAGCAATACTTCGAGATACGGGTTCAACCCAGTGTAGTCGTCGTTGGAGGCGAGCGGGCTGTCTGAATTTACCAGGAAGAGAGTCAGCATGGCGTCGAATTCGCTGGAGTCTACCTGGATCTGCACCCGTTCTCCAGCCTGTCCGCTGAAGCGGTAGCTCTGCGGGCTCCCTCCTTGAATTTGGCCCTGCACCACCTGCCCATAGCTCAGATCGCCGGGGGCGGCAAGCTGTTCCAGCGAAAGGGTGAACTTGCCTCCGGCATTGCTATCGAAAGATGAGACCTCGACATGGTAGAGACCTTCCGCTGGAAGCGTTGCCGATAGCCGGGAATTCAGTTCCATGCCGCTGTCATCGTCCTCGGCCAGTACATTATCTTGAAAGTCGAGAAGGCGTAGAAATGGATCGAATTCTTCCGACTCCAGATGGATCACGATGGCATCGCCTGCCGCGCCGGCAAATTGGTAGCTGCTGGGAACGCCGGCCTGGAGCCAACCGGGCTTTGTCTCTCCGTAGACGATCTGCGCGGGCGCGGGGGTGGGGCTGGGTGTGCTGGTTACGGTTGGCGCGAGGGTTGGGCTGGGTGGCAACGTGGGCCTCGGCGTGAACGATGGGGTGAGTGTCGGCAGGATCTCGATCGCTGAGAAGGGCCCACGAGCAGCCTCGATCGACACCCGATGCAGCACGCCTGCCCGTTCAATGACCAGGGGAATGATCTCGCCAGGCGCCCTCAACAGCAGAGCGGGGAGGTAGGGTTCAGCGAGATACAGATCGGATGTGCCCGCTACATCCACAAGCTGATCGCCGGCCTGGATACCAGCCGCTTCGGCGGATGAGCCCGCTTCGACGGTTGTCACCACGATGCGACCCGGCTCCGGAAGGTCCAGGGTGATCCCGCTGCTGCCTCGCTCGTATTGGACGGGAGCAGGTGGGGTAGCACTGACATCGCGACTCATATAGCGCAGCGTGACGCGATAGGGCAGATAGTCGCCTGCCTCGGAGATCAGCATGATGAGCCGGTATTCGCCTGTTGTCGGCAGCACCACCAGGGGCAGGTGCCCGACCCCGGTTGACGTTGTCAGGATGGTGCTATCCGGCGCGATCAGCATCAAGGTGACAAGATGCGCCCGCGGGAACAGACTGATCAGCGAAGTCGCGCCGACGGCGGCCCCGGCCCGACCCTCAAACGACCATAGATGCGCGCGCACAGCGCTGTGGACGAATACGTTTTCGATGAGAATTTCCGTATCGAGCGCGTACTGCGACGGATCAACTGCGTCGTCCGAGTTCCGGCTCTGCGCGATCTCCCGCAGTCGCTCCCGGTCGGCTCTGGCGCCGGCTTCGTCGTTCAATTCTGAGTCCAGCACATCTGCCCTGCGGGTCAGGGCGCGCTCATTGTCGGGATCGAGACTGAGTGCCTGCCCGTAGAAGTCGAGCGTGCGCCGGATTTCGGCATCGAAGAGACGCTGCGCCGCATCGAGGTCAGGTTCAAAGCCGCCCAGCGTGCGCAGGAAGTCATTGCGGGCGATCTCCAGGGTTGCATCGCCAAGGGCGACATAGGCATTGGCTGCCGACTCCCGGTTGCCAGCGGTTTCGCTCAACCGAATGGCTTGTTCCGCATCGCCGACCGCGTTAGTGTAAGACCCCATCCAGTAGTAGGTAAAAGCGCGCCCTGTATAGGCCTCGACGCTTGATGCATCAAGTGCTATCGCGCGGCTGAAATCACGGATGGCATCGTCGAAGCGATTGACGAAGGTATTGAATCGCCCGCGCCCAATCAGCGCGTTAAGCAGATCGGGATTCAGGTCCAATGCTCGGTTGAAATCAGCGTGCGCCTGCACATACATTGGATCGCTGCGATCGTCCGAGTCGCCCATATTGTAAAGGGCTGTACCGCGTAGGCTGAAGACCTGCGCTGACTGAGGGGCGATGACTGCGGCGCGGTTGAGGACTGTGGCCGCTGCGGAATACTCGTCGTTGGCGAGATGCGCTTTCGCCTCAAGAAGCAACAGGTTCTCGGCTCCCCACGTCGCGGCTTGCGCATAGTCCAGAACCACCTCTGCGTCAGCGAAAGACTGGGCTGCCGCCTCGAAATCGCCTGCCAGAAAAGCCGCCTGACCAATAACGAAGGCGCGCGCATACTCGGCCGGCGCGCTCGGCCAACGGTGCTGCTCAAGCTGTAGGGTTTCCTGCGCGTCCTTACGCAGATGGACCAGGTAGGTATCCCCATCCTTCCACACCGCGATAGCCGCATCGTACAGTTCACTGACCTGGCGCGCCTCGGCGTCGCTGCGTAGCGGGTGCCGCACACGCACCGCCCGGAGTCCCGCCCCATCCAGCGCGGTGGCGAGTTCGTCGGCGACTTCGGGTTCGCCTGGGAAATCCGCGATCACGACCAGCGTTTCGCCCTCGGTGGCCGGCTGCCCTTCCATCGGCGTCGGACTGGCTGTTGGCGTGAGGGTAGCCGTTGGCGTATGCGTGGGAGTGAGGGTTGGGGTATGAGTTGGTGTAGGGCTGGCAGGGAGGATTCCGACGGTATAGAGCACACGGTTGCGCTCCGGCTCTGGCAGTAGCCCGATCAAGGCGACCACTGCGGCGATGGAGCCAATGATGGCGAATAAGGCAAAGATCCCCTGCGTGGCCCGGCTGACCAAACGAAGTGGTCGCTTATCAGGACCAGCAGACGCCGCCGACGGCTCGGGTTGAGCTTGAGCCTCCGCGAGCATGCTGCCGCGCTGTCGCAAAGAAATGTCGATGAAGACTTTGCGCTTCAGATCTTCAGGAGTCGTGAAGTACGTCGGGTTGCTGATGCGCTGACGGAATTTCAGTAGCGCCCCTAGGTGCGCTAGGTCAATCTGCTCGGAGCCGACCGCGAACTCCGGGTCAAGAACATAGACGGCATGGGGAATGGCTTTTGCCTGTGCTGCCTCAAAGAGGTGTTCAAGCCGCGAGAGTTCGCCTACTGCCTGGACATCGCCGTAGTCGTAGGCAACGATGGTTATCGCGAGCGCTGTCTCATCCAGTGCAGCCAACGCCGCTGGAGTCGGGGTATCGTCATCCGTTTGGGTGACCAGATATCCGGCGCTCTCAAGAAATGCGGAGAGCTCCTTCAGATGGATTTCCAGACCACGCGGATTGACGTTGATGAAGACGCGCATGTCGGCCATGATCACTGTTCTGCCTCAGGATGTCGCTGCCCCAGCCATATCGAGGATAGCACGCGGCCATTCTGGCGATCATCTGCTATTTGACACAAGGATGCGGTGTCTATTGGCCGTAATGAAGTGGGGTGAGAAGGAAGAGCTTCAGCGGCCGGCTGACTTAATGGTACGCAGCGCCATGTCGGTCGCTTCGACCATGCGGCTGAAGTCGAAGCGCTCCGTACCGTCCGGGGCATAGGCGGCTAACGCGGCACGCATTCCCGGTCGCATCGCTTCTTGCAGCGCCGCCGTCAGCGCCTCAACATCCACATAGGGCACCAGCAGGCCATTGACCCCATGGCGCACGACTTCGGGATTGCCGCCTTTGTCGCTGGCGATCACCGGCGTGCCGGCGGCCAGGCTCTCCAGCAGCGTGTGCGACAGGCCCTCATACCCGGAGTACAGGATCACGTAATCGGCGGCGCGCATATAGAGCGGTATACGGTCACGGCTGACTCGCCCCAGGAACGTGACCCGGTCGCCCAGATCGTCCGCCTGCGCCTGGAGTGATTCCAGCATCGGACCGTCGCCGGCCACCAGCAGGCGGGCGTCAGGAACGCGGCGCAGCGCGGCGATCAGGTGATCGACGCCCTTCCAGGCGACCAGCCGCCCGACGGTCAGCAGTAGCGGCGCGTCCGCGGGCAGGCCCAGCGCGGCCCGCGCTTCCGCCTGAGGCTGCTGGGGGGCAGTGCGGTCTTCCGGCGGCAGGGCGTTGTAAATGACCTGGATCTTCGCCGGGTCCACGCCCCAGCCGGCGACCATGCGCTTGAGGTACTCGCTGGGCACAATCACCCCGTCGAGCGCCGCTGCTTCGCGCGCCCGCGCCGCCCGATCGGCTGCCGCCACGGCCGGCAGGGCCGCCTTCTGATAGTCATCGACATCCATGGTCGGGGGAATCCAGCCCTTGCGAATGGCGCGCTCCCATCCCTGGTCGCCGACGATCTTGACGACGCGCGGCGCGTGGTGGTCGCCCAGAAGCGGCAGGCCGAGGGTATGCAAATAGACGACATCCGCCCACTTCAGCAGTGGGCGGGCGGCGCGGGCATAGTCGAACCAGCGGATGGGCAGAGCTCGGCGCGGGATGCGCCGGATGGGGTACGGATAGGCCGTGGACGGCCGGTCGTCGCTGTAACTGACGACCGACACCTCCCAGTCGCGCGCCTGGAGTTCCGGCAGCAGGCGATGCAGATAGGTCGCGGGACCACCCGGTTCGGGGTGAACGATGCCGCTGGCGATGAACAGGCGCATGGTCGTGACGGCGCCGCGTCAGATGTTGAAGCGGATGTGCACGATATCGCCGTCTTTGACGACGTAGTCCTTGCCTTCGAGCCGAAACTTGCCGGCCGTCTTGAGGGCGGCTTCGCTGCCGGCGGCAATCAGGTCGGCGTAGGCCATGACCTCGGCGCGGATGAACCCCTTCTGCAAATCGCTGTGGATCACGCCGGCCGCTTCCGGGGCGGTCGCGCCGATGCGAACATCCCAGGCGCGCACCTCATCCTCGCCGACGGTGAAGAACGACTGGATGGTGAGCAGTTCGTAGGACAGACGGATGACCCTGGCGGCGCTCAGTTCGGTGATGCCGTATTCGGCCATGAAGATCTCGGCGTCTTCCGGCTCCAACTGGCTGAGTTCCGCCTCGATGCGGCCTTGCAGGGTGACGATTTTGCTGAGCTGGTGCTCGTAGTGCAGCGTCACGGCGACCGAGGACTCGTCGGCGTTCAGCACGATCAGCACCGGCTTGAGGGTCAGGAAGCCGAAGCCGCGCAGTGACTTGATCTCCTCCTCGCTCAGACCGAGATCGCGCAGAGGCTTATCGTCCTCCAGATGGGCCTTCAGCCGGTCCATGAGCTCCTTCTCGGCGCTCAGCAGCGGGTCGCCCGCCTTGCCCTTGCGCTTGAGGTCGATCTCCAGCTTCTCAAGTCGCGCTTCGATGGCAACCAGATCGGTGAGGATGAATTCGCTGTCCAGGATGCCCACATCGCGCGCCGCGTCGACGGTGTCATAGGGATGGGGAACGCCTTCATCTTTGAAGGTGCGTACGACATGCAGATAGCCGTCGAGCTGGGAGAGCTGGTTGCGGAACTGCCCGCCCAGGCCGCCCTCGCCGATTCCTTTGTCCAGCCCGCCGATGTCGACATACGTCACCTGGGTGTAAGTGGTCTTCTTGGGCTTGTACATCGCCTTGAGCGTGTCCACGCGCGTATCCGGCATGTTGACGACGGCCGTATGTACTTCGAACTGGCCGCTGGTCGCCGCGCCGGTGGGCAGACTGTTTCGGGTGAGAGCGTTGAAGATGGTGGTTTTGCCGCTGTTGGGTAAGCCAATGATGCCGAGTTTCATGCGCGCCCATGCCTTATGGTTCGGTCACAATGGGTCAAAGTATAGTGGACGACGCGCGCCGGATGTAGGGACAAGAAATGGAGGTCGCCTGTCACGCCCAATGGCCTAGGGGCGACGCGGCGGGACATCCGCGCGACTGGTGGGCGGGGGGGGGGGCCGCCGCCGTCGTCGGCGGCGGCCACCGGGAGGGAGGTCCGCCAAATGCCGCAAGGAGATCATCGCCAATGCGCAGGTCCGCCTCCACAACTGCCAATGGGGCCTCAGGGGTGAGGATTACCCCTTGGTCGCGCCGCCGGTGAGCCCGCTAATGTAGTAGCGCTGCAGGAGCAGGAAGATGATGATGCATGGCGCGATCGTCACGATCAGGCCGGCCTGGAGCGCGCCCCAGTCGATGGCGCCGTAGTAGCCGCTGCGCACGCTGGTCAGCAGAATGGGCAGCGTGAAGCTGGTCTCCTTGGTCATGAAGATCAGGGCGGCCAGGAACTCGTTCCACGAATTCAGAAAGGCGTAGATGCCCACGGTGATCACGCCCGGCCGGACGATGTTGAGCATCACGCGCCAGAGCATGCTGAGCGAGCTGCACCCGTCGAGCAGGGCCGCCTCTTCGATCTCGCGCGGCACGGCATCGAACGAGTTGCGCATGATGAAGACGCCGAACGGAAGCTGGAAGGTGATGTAGACCAGCGCCAGCCCGAACAGGGTGTTTTGCAGCTTCAGGCCGGTCAGGATCAGAAAAAGCGGGATGAGGATGGACTGGAAGGGGATCATCAGCGTCATCAGGATCATGACGAAGAGCAGACCCTTGGCCGGGAACTGGAAACGCGAGAAGCCGTACCCCGCCAGTGTGCTCAGGATGGTCGAGCCGATGACGGTCAGGATCGCGGTGACGGCGCTGTTGCCGACATAATTCCAGATGCCGCGCCCGTAATCGTTCAGCTTGATGAAATTGCCGACATCCAGCCGTGAAGGCAGAAAGGTCGGCGGCGCCGCCGAAGCTTCGGGCGGCGGTTTAAGTGAACTGATGGCCGTCCACACGATCGGGAAGAGGAACAGCACGGCCAACGCGGTGCAAATGAAATAGAAGGCGATGCGCCCAGGACGATCGCTGCGCTTGCTGGTCATTGAAACGGCCGGGATCGAAGTCATGCGATGCCCCCTAGTAACTGGTATCGTCGCGCAGCAGGCGCAGTTGGATGACGCTGAGGATGACCAGCACGACCAGCAGCACGATCGAGAGCGACGCGCCGTAGCCGAGCTTGAAGTTGGTGAAGGAGTTTTTGTAGATCCAGTACACCACCGAGATGGTCGAGTTCTGCGGACCGCCCGCCGTCATGATGAAGAACTGGTCGAAGCCGAGGTAGGAGCCGATCACCGAAAGGACCAGGGCCAGGGCGAAGGTGCGGCGCAGCAGCGGCATCATAATGTAGCGCATGCGTCCCCAGTAGTTCGCGCCGTCGACCTTGGCCGCTTCATACAGCTCCGCCGGAATGGCCTGCATGCCGGTCATCAGCAGGATCATGGTGAAGCCAACGGTCTTCCAGACCACCGACATGATGATCGCGGTCATGGCATAGGCGGAATCGGCCAGCCAGATGATCGGTCGGTCGATCAGGCCCAGTCCGGTCAGAATGGCGTTGATGACGCCAACCCGGTCATGGAGGAGCCAGACCCACAGCAGGCTGCTCGACCCCAGGCCGATGACGACCGGAAGGAAGTAAATGGTGCGGTAGATGCCGACGCCGGGCAGCGGCAGAGAGACGAGCAGCGCCAGCACGAAGGCCAGGATGAAGATCACCGGGGTGATCAGCAGGGTATAGCGGGTGGTGAACCACAGGCTGTTCCAGAACTGACGGTCGGAGAGCAGCGCGCTGTAGTTTTCCAGCCCGATGAATTCGTGATCGCCCAGCAGCGGCCAGTCGTGCAGCGACATGAAGACGGTGAAGATCAGCGGGAGGATGAAAAAGACCACCGTGAAGAAGACCGCCGGCAGGACGAAGAACAGGCCCGTGAAGCGCCGCCCAACAAATCTGCCGGATCGTTCGGCGCGGCGATCGCTGATCGGGAGATTGACTGTGCTCACTGCGACATCACTTTCCGACTTTTCTATCAAGTGAAAACGCTACCCCTGATCCCCTGTCCGCGCGAGTTTTCTCGCGCGGACAGGGAAGTGAAACCGCATGCTGCTGGGATGCGTCGAGGTGCTGCTATTCGCCCAAAATGGCGGTGAACCCCGCCTGGCCGTTGGCGATGGCGCCATCGACGTCACCCTGGAAGATGGCGGTCTGGAGCATCGCCAGCCACGGGCCGTTGGTGTCGTTGAACAACTGGTTGTAGACGAAGCTGTATGGCGTCTTGCCCAGGTTCATCGCCTCGGCGTTGGTGATCAGGCGCGGGTCCTGCTGCGAATATTCGTTGTCGATCAGGTCGGCGCGCAGGGGCATCTGGCCGCGGGCTGCGAACATCTCAAGCTGGATTTCTTCGGAGAGCCCCCAGGAGATGAACTCGAAGGCCGCTTCCGGATCCTGCGAGCTTGAGGTGATAGCGATCGAGTCGCCGCCGGCGAAGGAGGACACGCCGCCTTCCTGGCCAGGCAGGAAGGTCAGCCCGAAGTCGATTTCGGGGTGGTCGTTCTTCAGAACCGAGATCGAGAACGCGCCGGAGCCGGCCATGCCGATCTTTCCGGTGAGGAAGGCGTTCAGGAAGTCGTTGCCAGTGTCAGCCTGCGCGCCAGGAGGCACCAGACCCTCGTCCCACAGCTTCTTATAGAACTCGAGCGCCGCGCGGACCTCGGGGCTGTCGACGGTGGCCGTCAGTCCGTCGTCGGTCAGGACATCGCCACCGCTCGCCCAGATCAGGGGCAGGAAGGTGAAGGCGTTGCAGCCGGCGCAATTGCCGCTGAAGTAGAAGCCATAGGTGTCATCGCCGAGGGCGGTGATGGCCTTGGCCGCTTCGTAAATTTCGTCCCAGGTCGTGGGCGGAACTTCAGGATCGAGTCCCGCGGCCTCAAATAGACCCTTGTTGTACAGCAGCACTGAGCCTTCGGCGGCGAAGGGAACGGCGTAACGGCCACCGTCATATTCGCCGAGGTGGACGTGCGAGGCGCTGAGCTGGTCGGCGAAGGGCAGTGCGTCGATGAACGCGCCAATTTCGACCAGGTTGCCGGCCTGCGCGAACTGCGGGACGTAGATCAGGTCGATGGGCAGCAGATCCGGCGCTTCACCGGCCGCCGAGGCGACGCCGACGCGGGTAACGAAGTCGGCCGCCGGGATGATCGTCAGTTCGATCTGGTTGGCATGATCGGCATTCCACATGTCGACCAGTTCGCGCAGGAAAGCCTGATTGCTGTCGCGCGACCACATTTGCAGGGTCACCGCATCCTGCGCGGTGATAACCGATACCCCGCTGACGATGAGCGCCAGCAGGACGACGAGGAGAACGGAGGCTTTTCTCATTTTCAACAACTCCTATCGTAAAACCGTGAGTTTATCGTCAGCGGCGGAGCAGTGCGAAAACTGCCCGGCGCCGGAGTGACCTCTTCAATTTGTTGCGCCTGTCGCGGCCATCGTGTTTCCGGCCACTGCGGCCTTGCAGAGTGCGATGACCTCATCGGCGAACCGGGACATCGTGTCGTCGGCGATGCCCACCGAAACGATGTGCCCCGGCGTGACCGGCCCGGCCTGCTTGTAAGTGAACCCTCGCTCGTGAACGCCGGTGCTGACCGGCCCCGGAGCGCCTTCCGCCAGATGCCCCAGCGCACGGCCGTAGCGCGTCAGGATCTGGGGGAACTTGTAGTGCCGGTCGATACCCAGCCAGCTCTGGTTGACGGGCAGCAGGGCCAGGAGCGCGTCGTACCAGCCTTCGCCGGCGATCAGCAGACCGGGGTGGTGCGCGTGCAGATCGGCGATCAACCTCTGGTAGCCCTGGTACAGGTTGTGGCGCGGGTCGTTGAACCAGCAGGCGGATGTGTCGAGAAAGACGCCGCTGATGCCGTAGTCGCGGACGATGCCGCTGACCTGTTCCAGCAGGTGCTGGCGGAAGACCGGCTCGCCAGGGTTGAGGAAGACCTGATCGTCCTCGCCGAAGCGGTCGGTATCCCAGTCCGGCATGTTCACCAGGGTCAGATAGCTGTTGGTCCGGCTGCGGAAGGCCGATCGCTCATAGTCCGGATAGACCTGGACGTTGGCGCCGTGCATGCCGAACATCGGCATCAGCCTGACGCCGAGCCGGTCGGCGGTGGCCACCAGACGGCGGAAGGCGGCATCCCCGCCGAGCGCCTCGCCCGGTCGGTAGTGCGGATAGGCATAGTAGTAGCGGCCTTCGAAGCCGGGAATGTAGGCGAGGATATGCTTCCCCGGCACATGCTCGGCGATCGTCTCCAGCGTCTGCGCCATCTGGTCGAAGGTGTTGAAGACGTAGCCGGTCCAGTGCTGGCCGTGCAGGTTCAGGACCAGCCGGATGTCACGCATCCAGTCCGGCACGTCGGGACGAGTCTCCCACAGCTTCAGATCGTAGGCTTCTTCGACGAAGGCCAGGTGGGCGTCGAAATCGGCGTTGACCTCCGCCGTCTGGTTCGTGACGCGCAGGCGGATCTCGCAGGTCGAGATGCTGCTGCCCCAGCGCGTGGCATCTTCCTCGAAGATCAGTTCCAGCACCGGCTGACCGTCAGCATAGGGCGGCAGGTGGGTATACAGCCGCTTGGCGCGCACCTCGCGGTCGCGGAAGCTGACACAGATTTGCGGCGAACCATCCTGCTCGCCGGCGCAGGCCCAGGGAGTTAGCCATTCGCGCCAGGGATAATTCCAGCGGACCGGCGCCGTCAGCGTGGGCACAGCGGTGCGCCCGGCCGTGCTGGTCGGCTGCCACCACCCCTGCTCGAAGGCGCTGGCCGGCAGCCCCCAGAGCATGAGTTTGACGGCCTTGATCGGCTCGGCGTGGCGCGCCTGAATGCGCCACACATAGGCACCGCCATCGCGGGCGATGTGTACGGTCACCTCGCCGGGGCTGCGCTGCTGCTGACCGGCCCAGCTCAGGCCGCTGGCCGCCAGCGTCAAGCCGCCATCGGTGATCGATACCTGCGCCGGGTCGATCTGGTACAGGTTTTTGGTCGTGAAGACTTGCACACCCCAGCGTACGCCGGGCAGATCGGGCACTTCGTAGAGTGGGTCGCGCGGGTCGTAGCTCAGATCGTAGATTTCCAAGTTTGGCTCCTCATGCGGTTTCGAGGCGACTTGCGCCGCAGGACTGTCGGATGACGAGTTCGCAGGCGACACGGTGTACTTCGCGCGTCGAACTCCCTTCGCGGATGTCGCGCAGCAGCAGTTCGCCCGCCAGATGGCCCATTTGCACCAGGGGCAGTGCGACGGTGGTCAACGGCGGGCGCTGGTGCGCGGCAAATTTGCGATTGTCGAAGCCGATCAACGCAACATCGTCGGGGATGCGCACGCCAAGTTCGTGCAGCCCGCCCATCGCGCCGGCCGCGATGCTGTCGCTCATGCAGAAGATGGCGTCCGGCGGATCGGGCAGGGTCATCAGATCGCGCGCCAGGGTATAGCCGCTGCTTTCGTACCACTTGCCGGCCCGCACCAGCGCCGGGTCGAACGGGACGCCGGCGATTTCCAGCGCGTGCTGTACGCCGGCCAACCGATGGCGCGTGGCCTCGTAATGGCCGGGGCCGTTGATGATGGCAATGCGCCGCTTTCCCAACGAAAGCAGGTGATGCGCGCCGAGCGCCGCACCGCCGAAATCATCGGGGATGACGCTGTGAACGGGCGTGTCGTCGGTGTACTGGTACAGGTAGACCACTGGCACATCGCCCAGTGGCAGGGCCGGCGCACCGCGCTGGCGCACCCGGTAACCGCTGAGCAGAATGATGCCGTCGACCTTCTTGTCGATGAGCACCTGCAAGTGCATCCGTTCGCGGGCGGGGTCGCCATAGCTGTTGCACAGAAAGACGCTGAACCCCTGCGCGCTGACCACATCCTCGACGCCACGCATCATCGACATGGTGAACACGCCTTCGAGATCGTCGGTGATCAGGCCGAGGGTGGCCGTGCGGCTCATTTTCAGGCTGCGGGCAATGCTGTTGGGGCGGAAGTTGAGCTTGTCGGCGGCGGCGCGCACCAGTACGCGTTTCTCCTCGCTCACATAAGGTGCATTGTTCATGACCTTGGAGACAGTTGCAGGAGAAACTCCGGCGAGGCGCGCGACATCGCGGATGGTGACGGAGCTGGAAGAAGGTTTGTCTTTGGGCGGCAAAATGCGCACCACTTTCGATCAGACTTTATCACAAAGCATAGTAAACCGATTTCCATCGAGTATAGCGACCCAAATAAGGCGTGTCAACAGATCATCAATGGCGTGTTCGGAAAACGGTTTCTGAAACCTGTAAGGGTAACAACTTAGAGAAATGCGGACGTCACCGGCAGACGAAGTTTGCCCTGCCTTGCCTGTCTGTCGAGCGATGGAGTAGCTAGCTTGTCGACCCTCTCCCGTGAAACGGGAGAGGGCGGCTAAGCGAAGCGCAGCGGGTGAGGGTGAATACTACGGGCAGCTTCCCCTGTTCAGGGTGTATTCCAGGCTGATGGCGTTGTCGTTCGGATCGCTCTCCGGGATGATGTTTTCCTGATCGATGGTCAGAGTGAGCCGGTGGACCTCGTTGTACCAGGTGCTGATGTTCAGCGACATATCGACGCGGACCGTCTGGCCGGCCTGGATGATCGGGAACCCGCCAACGGTGTTCCCCTGCACCGTGCCGTCGGCGGCGCGCGTATCGACGAGCGTAACCGTGCCTCCTGCGTTGGTGGCCTGCGTGCCCAGGTTTGCCACGTCCAGGCCGACGACGAACACCTGCTCGCAGATCGGCTGCGAGGGATTGAGCACGACAATGCCGGCCACCAGGTTGGCGCCGGAGGCAGCGGGCGCGTTGGTCGGCTGAACGGGTGTCGCGGTCGCCGGGCGTGCCGTCGGACGCGGCGGACCCGGGTCGCGTGGGAGGGCGCTGGTGTCGCCGGTGACGGTCGTCAGCGGTCCGTAGACCCAGCCTTCAGTGCCGCCGTAGCGCACCTTGTACCAGTCGCCGCCGGTGCTGACTGCCAGAATCTCGGCCGTCTGGCCGGTCGCGTAGGAGCCGATCGGCGGGTCGAACTCCAGGCCCGGGCCTCGGCGCACGTTGATGCCCTGGCTGAAGCTGGCCATCGGCGCGGAAGCCGAGGCGGCCGTTGGTTGTGCTGTAGGCTGAACACCCTGAGGCGCCAAAGTCGGTTCGACCGTCGGAGCGGCCGTCGTGGGTTGGGCTGTCGCCACTTCCTGTCCGGGTCTTGGCGTGACTGAAGGAAGGACGAAGCGAGTCGCGGTCGTGGTTGCCGTGGACAATGGCTGCCCCAGCACTTCCTGGGTGACGGCCTGGGCATCGCCAGCCACGACGGAGATGGTGACCAGCGCGGTCTCGCTGGCCGAACCATCGCCGCGGAACGCGGTCACGGCGATGCGGTGTTCTCCGATTCCGGCGGCCTGCCAGGTGTGACTGATGCCGAAGGCCAGCGCACCCTGAGGATTGGGTGCATCCAGGGTCGTCGCCAGGGCTTCATCAATGGCGATCTCCACGCGGTCGATGTCTGCGCCGGCGTTGGTCACCTGTCCCGAGATGTTGACGGCGATGCCCTCCCGGTAGCTGGCGCCGGGCTGCGGCACGGCAATCTGCACAACAGGCGCCCCGGAAACCGAGCCCACGGAGGGCACGTTGTTCAAGTTACAGCCCGTATTGACCAGCGCGATCGCCAGCAGCAACACGAGAAGACGGACGAGACGCGACATAATTCACCTCGCGGCAGCGGACGGTTTGAGGATAGCTTAGCGCAGCGCTCGCCCGATTTCGACCGTCGTTATTCCGTCGAAAACCCTGCGGAGAACAGACCGGTGAGCTGTACTTCCACCGGCACACCTTCGAGCGACTCGGGGATGCGGTCAGAGGGAGGCAGGCTCTCGTTGGAAATCAGCTCGTCCACCATGACCACCAGGCACACTTCACGTTCTGGCCGTTCGGCTTTCTCCTCCGCGGCAGTGTCGTCGTCTCTGCGCGATCTGAAACCGATAGCCACGCCCACCACATGGGGCCTGTCCATCAAGAAATGAGAGTATTTTTCCTGAACTTCCTGTGCTCGCTTGAGCTGCTCCTCTGTCGACTCCGAGGGGGACATTGTGATCGCCTCCGATCCCTGAGACTCCTCGTACCGCAAATGCGCTGCAGGTCTACCTCAGAACTTGATATTCAACGCGTCCAGGACGACGTCAATGGGCGTGAAGATGGTCGCCAGGTCGCTGCCGGCGAAGAGCAGCCCGACCGCCTTGTTCTCGCTGGTGTCGACGACGAGAGAGCCGCTGTCGCCGCCCTTGCTCATCGCTTCCGTGATTGTCTGCCCGACAAAGCGCGCCGTCCGTGGGCCGGCCGCGGTGCTGTAGCCGACATTGACCGTGGCGTTGATCAGCGTCACGACACCTTCGGTGTATTCGGTGGTCCGCCCGTACTTGCGCACTCGCATGCCCAGCGTTGCCGGCTTCGTGCCTGCGATCGTGCCGATGGTCTGGATGGCGCTGTCGAACATGGCCGGGTCGCTGGGTTTGGCCAGCGCGCAGTCCACCCGGTTTTCCGGCGTCGTCTGGGCGACCGGAATGGTGCTGGTGCCCGTCAACGCGGCAGTGGCCAGCGCCTGCGAGGTCGTCGCCGCGACGCGCTGGTTGGAGCCGACCATCCTGGCGACGGCATTGGCCAGCGAGACAATGACTGAGACGACGTCGCACGAGGCAGCGGGCGGCGTCGGATTCGGCGTGGGGGTCGGGTTCGGATTGGGATTTGGCGTCGGCGTGACCGGCGGCTCGACCGTGTCGCCGACGTAACGCAGCGGGATGAAGCGCTCCAAGGTGGCCACCATGTCACCGGGGTTTTTGCCGCCGTCGGTTGGGCCGGGCTGAAGGATTGGATCGCCCTTCAGCGCATCGTTGCTGTTGGCCAGAACATGGTTGTTGGAAAGGATCAGCAGTTCGTTGGTGGCTCGGTCACGGACGATCGCCCCCAGCGTCCCGGCGGTGATCTTGTAGTGGCCCATGCTTACCCCGCCCGGAATGGTGGGACGGAAGCGCTCGCGCGGAGTTTGCAGGGCGCGCAGGACGCCGACCTCGACGACGTCGGTGCGCATGCCTTCGAGCTCACGCGGGACCATGTCGTCGACGCTCAGCGCGGCGATAGGCAGCTTCCGCTCGACCAGAACGACGACCGCGACATCTCCCTGAGTCGCGCCCTCCTGGTTCTTGTACCCCACGGCGACCCCGACCACATTGCGTTTCGACAGCAGCGCCTCTTCATGAACGGCCTGGGCCATGATCGCCTGATCAGTAGTCATCGCGTGCTCCTCGAATGCATAACCGGCGCTCGTATTTCTTGGATTATAACCTGAATCTTCCCCGCACCATCGGTACCATCGTCTGTGAACCACAACTGGGGTACACTGATCGTTCCTGAGCGTGTGAGGATTTCACCATGGCAGCCGAACAGCCGATCATCGTCCCGGACCCGGTACTTGGGGGAGTGCTCGCTCACCATCCCAGCGACCGCCTCAAGCCGCTGCTGACTGCGGCTGCGGTCGGCGCGCCCATTGCCGTCGTCCTGATGCTGACCTCGGCGCAGACCGACGCCTGGTGGGGGATGCCGGTCACGGTCGGCGGGGTGGCCCTGGTAGGGCTGGTGCTGGGGTGGTACGTGCTGCATTGGTGGAACCGTGAGGTCATCCTGTACCAGCACGGCTTCAGCTTTCGCGAAGGGTCGCGCGTCGTCTATTTTGCCTACCACGAGGTGAAATGGATCGGCTTGCAGGCGCAGCGACTGGTTTACTTTGGTGGGCTGCTGCGGCGCGACGTTTACCGGGTGGAAGTGGTGACCTATGCCGGCGACCGCGTCGTCCTCACCAATCTGTACCGGCGTATTTCCGACCTGGCGGCGCGGCTGACGGAGCAGGTCGAGCAGCGATTGCGCCCGGAAATCGAGCGGCGGCTGGCGGCCGGGGAGAGAATCACCTTCACTGACGATCTGTCGCTCTCGCGCGAGGAGATCGTTTTTCAGGAGGAGCGTCTGCCGTGGACGGCGTTCGGTGGCTATCGTATCGGCAGTGGCAACATGACCCTTCTCAAGCGAGATGGGACGGTCTTTCAGGAAGTACCGCTGGCGCTCCTCTATAATGTGACTATTCTGATCGAGTTGATGCGGCGCTATCGCCCGGAGAGGGAAGCGCATGAATAATCGGGAGTTCAATACGGCGCTGGCTCGGCTTCAGCCGTTCCTTGATGATGAGGGGCGTCTGGTGCAGTGGCCGGCCTCGCGCAAGGTTCAGAAGATCGCGCTGGAATACCTGGCCTCGCACTTCGATTTCGGTCAGGAGTACCCCGAGAAGAAGTTCAACGCCATGCTGAACCATCTGCACACGTTTGGCGACCCGGCGCTGCTGCGACGCGAGTTGTTCGAAGGCGGGTACGTCAATCGCCGCAAGAACGGTTCGGCCTACTGGCGGACGAAGGTGAAAATGGTGTCAAAGGAACGCGATGAGGGATGATCAATGAGAGACGAGGAAAAGACCAGTTAGGATGGCGAAGGGTATGGCAGATCATGTCCGTTTTCGACCAAACCTCATCGCCTGACTCGACGGATTGGGTTGGGCATCGATTTCAACGCGTTTCTCGTTGCTCAGCGCTCGTCTCTAGAGATCTGGATTCATGGAATACGTGATCCATCTCGTGGTGCCCAAGGCTGGCCGGCTGACACCGGCCATGCTGGAGTGGGCGTTTGCCAACAACGCCGATGCCTCACAGCCGGAGGCGTACCACCCCTTCCGCAAGCTGAAGCCGAGATCGCTGGCGCTGCTGCTGCTGCAACTCGACCAGTCACTGATCCCCGAGGCGGGCGAGGGCGACACCGTCATCCTGCATTACCCGATGCGCGAGCTGAGCATCCGCCTGTTCCTGCACGACCGTGGGGTGGTGCTGGCCTTTCCGCTGATGAACAGCATGCTGGCGCGCATCGTGCTCGGCATCTGCTATACCTACATCCGGTTTCTGTACGATCAGGCCGGCTTCTGGAGCTACGATCCGCAGTTGAATGTCATCTCTTACGCGGATGATTATCAATCCATCGATGAAGCGGCCGAGCTCATGGACGCGCTGCTGCCGCGGTTGCTCAATCCCCCCACCGAATAAACATCGCGAAAAGCGTTGTATAGGCGATTCTCTTCAAGCAAAGCCGTTTAAATTTCGGTGAATGTTCGCCATTGCGAAATTGAACGCAGTGGCACGACAATGTGTATTGAAACATGTCGCCAGCGCTTCGATCGCTTGCGATTCACGCGACGGCATGTTAATTTCACGGTTGTTGGCGAGAGGTTGCTGACACCCGTGATGCTGCCAACAGGTGCAAACCTCTACATTACTTAACAGAGGAGGCAAGTTTATGCGTAATGTCCATCGTCTACTCGTCCTGTCCCTGGTCGCCATGCTGGTGCTTGCGGTGGCTGGCGGGGTGAGCGCGCAGGAACCGAAAATTCTGCGCACAGACATTGGTCCGAGCGACGTCCCTACGCTCGACCCGGCAATCGCCACCGATTCCAGCTCCATCCAAATCCTCGAAATGACCTACATCGGCGTGACCTTCATCGACGAACAGTCGCAGGTTCAGCCCGGTATGGCCACCGATTGGACCGTGACGGAAAATGAAGATGGCACGGCGACCTACGTCTTCAATCTCCTCCAGAACGTGCCCTGGGTGAAGTACAACCCGGAGAGCGGCGCGGTGGAAGAGGTGACGGACGAGAGCGGTGCGGTGCGCATCGTCACGGCCAACGACTTCGTCTACGGCTGGAAGCGTACCATCGACCCGGCGACGGCGGGCGACTATGCCTACCTGCTGTCTGGCGCGGTTGTGGGCGGTGATGCGGCGAACAGCGGCGAAGGCTCGCTGGATGATGTCGGCGTCCGCGCGATCGACGACTACACCCTCGAAGTGGTTGCGCCGAACAACTGGGCAATCAACCAGGCGCGCTTTGGCTTGTGGATGGCTCGTCCGCAGCCGCAGTGGGTCATCGAAGAATATGCCGAATTCTGGATCGACCCGGAGAATTTCGTGTCGTACGGCCCCTTCGCGCTGAAGGAATGGCCGCGCGGCGAGAGCATCACCATCATCAAGAACCCCTTCTGGCCTGGCACCGACGCGCTTCCGGTTCCGGCGCTCGATGAGGTCGTCTTCTACGTGATCGACGAGACCGTCGCTCTGGCCCGCTACGAGGCCGGTGAGCTGGATCGCACCGACACGGTCGCCATCGCCGAAATTCCGCGCATCCAGGCCGACCCGGCTCTGAGCCAGGAATTCAATCAGGGTAACCTGGAATGCACGTACTATGCCGGCTTTGGCGTCGATGAGCCGCCGATGGACAACGTTCACCTGCGCCGCGCGCTGTCTTACGCGATTGACCGCGAAGACATCGTCGAGAATGTGACCCAGGGCGGACAGCGTCCGGCCGAATTCTTCACCAACACCGGTATGGGCGCCGCCCCGCTGCAGGAAAACTATCCTGGCTACGGCATCGGCTATGACCCCGACAAGGCCCAGGAAGAACTGGCGCTGGCGCTGGCCGATTTCGGCCTGAGCGATGCGAGCGAACTGCCGCCGATCACCGTGCTGTACAACACCAGCAGCGCGCATCAGGCGATCTTCGAAGCCATCCAGGCCATGTGGGCTGACGAACTGGGTGTTCAGGTCGAACTGACCAACCAGGAATTCGCGACCTACCTGGATCAGCGCGCCGAATTCCCGGTCTTCCGCGCCGCATGGTGCTCCGACTACCCGGATACCCACAACTTCCTGTTCGACGTCTTCCACAGTTCTTCGAACAACAACGACACTGGCTGGAGCAGTCCATACTTTGACGCGTTGGTAGAACAGGCCGCGGCAGAGACTGACCTGCAGACCCGTATGGATCTGTACTCCGAGGCCGAGCGTCTGTTGGTCAACGAAGAAGCGGCCATTGCGCCGATCTACTTCTATGCCAGCAACGAAATGACCAAGCCGTACGTCGAGCGCACGTTTGCCTCCGGCAACCAGCAGCGCTTCGAGAACTGGGACATCAACAACTAGTGGGTCAGGCCCAGCCGCTCAACTGAACGGTGAAACGCAAGAGGGGACATCTGTCCCCTCTTGTCAAATCTGGACAGGACTGCGGCATGGGATGAGTAGGGAGACCGGTCATGGGCAAGTTCATCTTTCGCCGCTTTTTGTGGATGCTTCTGGTACTTTTCCTGGTCTCGGTCGTGACCTTCGCGCTGATGCATTCCGTTCCAGGAGGTCCCTTCTCGCGCGAGAAGGAAGTTCCCCCCCAGATCCTGGCCGCGCTGGAAGCAAAATACAACCTCGATGCGCCGATCACTCAGCAGTACACCGACTATATCGGCGCCGTGGTCGTTCCGCGCATCACTGACTCGAGCTGGCAGCGCACCATCCACGAAGATTACCTATTCAACATCAGTCTTCCCGGCGGCTACGCGCTGCGCTGGATGAATTTCGGCCCATCATTCCGTGAGCGCAATCGCACGGTCAGCGGCATGATCGCCTTCCATCTGCCGGTGACGGCGCAGTTGGGCGTGGCGGCGCTCCTGGTAGCCCTGGCGATCGGTGTTCCAGCGGGCACGGTTGCGGCGCTCAACCGCAACACGATGTACGACTATGTCGGCATGGGCATCGCCATCGTCGGTGTGTCGGTCACCACGATTACGAGCGCTCCCATTCTTCAGTATGTATTTGGGGTGAACCTCAAAATATTACCGATCTCGGGCTGGGGATCATGGGAATTCATGGTTTTGCCGGCCTTTGCTCTCGGCTTCACGGAAAGCGCCATCATCGCGCGTCTGACCCGTGCCAGCCTGCTGCAAGTGCTGCACGAGGATTACGTGCGAACGGCGCGCGCCAAAGGCCTTCGTGAGAGTTATGTGGTCGTGTTTCACACGCTCAAGAATGCGCTTATCCCGGTCGTCACCGTGCTTGGTCCGATCACGGCCTATCTGCTGACAGGTTCGTTCGTCATCGAGCGCATTTTCGGCATTCCGGGGATCGGTGAGGCGTTCATCACCAGCATCAGCAACCGCGATTACCCCCTGATCATGGGCATGGTGCTGTTGTTCGCCTTCATCCTGGTCGTCTCGAACACCATCGTGGATATCGCGTACGCCTGGCTTGATCCCCGCATTCGTTTTGACTAAGGAGACCGGAACATGGCGACCGATACCACATCTATGAGCGGCCAACCGGCTGTCGCCAAACTGGATCAGAAGTATCACAAGGGGGAAAGCCTGTGGGCGGACGCGTGGAAGCGTCTGTCGCGCAACAAGGCGGCGATGATGGGCTTGTTCATCATCATCATCAATGTCCTGGTGGCGCTGCTTGCTAACATTATCGCCCCCTATCCCTATGATTTGCAGAATCGTGATTATTCCAACTCCGCGCCCGCCTGGATTATGAACCTGTTCCAGACGCTGAAGCCGCGCGACGAAGAGTGGCGGCTGAGCGGCGGTGAGCTGCAGGTCGAACACGGGCAGAAGGTGACCGAGGGCACCGTCCTGGCCATCAACGTCGGGCGCGACAACGAGACGATCATCGCCAACGTCGACGGCACGGTCTTTGACAACGGCTCGCGCTTTGAGCTGACCCCGGTCGAGGTATTCGAGGCTGAGGTGACTGCCGGTTGGGAGGTCCTGGTTCGGGACGAGCAGATCGTTCAACCGGGCACCCTGCTGGCCAGCGAGCCCGGCGGCACGGGGAAAATCGAGGCGCCTGTTGGCGGGACGGTCTATCTGATCGGCGAGCGCGTCCTGGTGCGACCGGCCAACACCGGCTATTTAGCGCTTAAGAACGAGTACCCGCTGGGCACCGACTATCTCGGTCGCGACAATTTCAGCCGTATCGTCTACGGCGCGCGGGTGTCGCTGCTGGTGGCCTTCGTCGGGCCGCTGGTCAGCTTCCTGATCGGCCTGCCATTCGGTCTGATCGCTGGCTTCCTCGGAGGGCGCGTCGACAACCTCATGATGCGCATTGTCGATCTGATGTACGCCTTCCCGACAATCCTTCTGATCATCCTGTTCATGGCGCTCTTCCGCACCAGTTTCGCCAGTTACGAGCCGGGGACGTTCGCCGCGACGCTCGGGCAGATCGACCGGCAGTCCGGCGGCCTGTTCTTCATCTTCATTGGCGTCGGCCTGACCTCCTGGATGGGCCTGGCCCGCCTGACGCGCGGGCAGGTGCTGTCGCTCCGCGAACGCGACTACGTGCTGGCGGCTCGCTCGCTCGGCGCGTCCAACCGCGGCATGATGATCCGTCATATCATCCCCAACATCCTCGGTCCGATCGTCATCGCCGAGACGCTGACCATCCCGCAGTATATCCGCTACGAAGCCTTCCTCAGCTTCATTGGCCTGGGCGTGAACGCGCCAACGCCGAGCTGGGGCACGATGATCTCCGACGGCTCGCGGACGATCGCCTCCTATCCGTTCCAGGCGATTTTTCCGGCGCTGGCGCTCTTCCTGATCATGTTCGCCTTCAACTTCCTCGGCGACGGCCTGCGCGACGCGCTCGACCCGACCATGCGCGGCGTGGATTAAGGCGTAATTCGACGACAAGAGAAACCTCACCCCCTAACCCCCTCTCCACTTTGGAGAGGGGGCAGGGGGTGAGGTTTTTTATCCCACCTGCCTGTTGCGGCGGCGCATAATCTCCGGGACGATCAGCAGGCTGAGCAGCCCGTTGAGGACGACGATCACCGTGCTGCCTTCGTGCCCGAGCACGCCCAGCGGCAGCGGCAGATCGATGAGGAAAGCGCCGAGGATGAGCATGATGATCACGCCGATGGCGAAGGCGATGTTCTGCCAGACGACGCGGCGCGCTTTCTTGCTCAGCCGGATGGCGAAGGGGATCAGTTCCAGCCGGTCGCCCATCAGCACCAGATCGGCCGTCTCCAGCGCGACGTCGGTGCCGGCGGCGCCCATGGCCACGCCGAGGTCGGCGGTGGCCAGCGCCGGGGCGTCGTTGACGCCGTCGCCGACCATGGCCACCGCGCCGATTTCGCCCTCGATCTGCCTGACGACGTTGACCTTGTCCTCCGGCATGAGGTCGGCATAGACGCGGTCAATTCCGACCTGTTCGGCGATCAGGCTGGCCACGCGGGAATTATCGCCGGTGAGCATGGCCACTTTGAGGCCCATGCTGTGAAGCTGCTCGATGATCTGCCTGGACTCCGGGCGCACCTCGTCGGCCAGCGCGAGGAGCCCCATCCAGTTACCGCCCTGATCGCATTTGCCGCAGCCTTCGCACTGCCCGGTTCGAATGACGCCGATGATCGTTTTGCCGGTGCTTTCCATTCGCGTGTAATCGACTTGCAGCCGCTCGGGCATCGGACTGACCGATCGCAGATATGGGATGCTGCCAACGTGTACCTGCTGCCCGTTGACGGTCGCTACGATGCCGCGCCCGGCCAGCGCCTCGAAGTTGCTGACTTCGGGGATCTCCATGTTCCGCGTCCGGGCGGCGTTGACGATCGCCTGGGCCAGCGGGTGCTCGGAGCGCATTTCGACGGCGGCGGCGGTGGCCAGCAGATCGTTCTCGCACAGCTCGCAGCAGGAGAAGACGTCGGTGACGGCCGGCTTGCCTCGGGTGAGCGTACCGGTTTTGTCGAAGGCGATGACCTTGACCTCGGCCAGCCCTTCGAGATAGGCGCCGCCCTTGAAGAGCACGCCGTTACGCGCCGCGGCGGCGATTGCCGAGATGAACGACGCCGGCGTGCTGATCACCAGCGCGCAGGGGGAGGCGACGGTCATCAGCACCATAGCGCGGTAGAAATTGCTCTGGAAGTCGACGTTGAAGAGCAGGGGCGGGATCACGATGAAGAGCGCGATGCCACCCAGGATGAGCGTGGCATAGATCTGCTCGAAGCGGTCCAGGAAGCGCTCGGTGGGGGCTTTGGTATCCTGCGCCTCTTCCACCAGTTTGATAATGCGCGCCAGCACCGTGTCCGCCGCCGCGCCGTGCGCTTCGACATCGAGCGCGCCCGCCTGATTGAGCGTGCCGGCAAAGACCTTGTCGCCCACGGTCTTCTCGACCGGCATGGACTCGCCAGTGATCGGCGACTGGTCGATGGCCGAGCGCCCTGCCCGTACCAGCCCGTCGACGGGGATGCGCTCGCCCGGCTCGATCAGGATGATGTCTCCCGGACGGATGGCGCTGATCTGGATCGTGACCGTCTCCCCGCTGCGCTTCACCTTCGCTTCCGACGGGTAGAGCTTCATCAGGCTCTTGATCGCCTGCCGGCTGCGCCCGATGGCGTAGTCCTGAAGCACGTTGCTGAGCGAGAACAGGAAGAGCAGCAGCGCACCCTCGTGCCACTGGTCGACCAGCGCTGCGCCGACCGCCGCCAGGATCATTAGCAGATCGACATCGAGTTTGCGCTCCGACAAACTCTTCAGCGCGCCTTTGAGGCCGTAGATGCCGCCGGCCGCGTAGGCAGTCAGGTTGATCAGCAGGATGAGCAGCGCGGGGGCTTCCAGGCGTTCTGCCAGGAGGCTGAGGACGATGGCCACCAGGGTGACGACGACAAGGCGCGGTTCCAGCCAGGCCTGGGTCAGCCAGCGAGGAGGAGCAGCCTGTTCGGTCTGCTCGGCCGGGCGCGCTTCAGTCAGGGAGGTCATCGGCACAAATCCTATCTATGCTTTGCACGAATACCTTCATTTTAACATGAGTTAAACTAAGTTGCAACACAGTGATGAATCGATCTATACACAGGTTGTCATCTTCTTGGCGGACATTCCTCCTCACTTTTGGCAGAGGCAACAAACAGGAACAACCAAGGCGGGGGAAAGTCACTTCCCCCATCTTTGCTGTGGCTGAGAACGTTTCAGTTCCGTGAACGGAGCAGCGTCTACCAGTTCCCGATCCGAGTTCTAGTCGTCATCGTCGTCGCCGTCATCATCCCAATCGTGGTCATCCGGCCGTCTCACCCGTCACGCCACGACCGTCGTCGCCGCGACCGTCATCGCCGCGACCGTCGTCGCCACGCCCGTCGTCGCCACGGCGCCCAGTTATTGTGGGATCCCAGTCTTCAACTTCGGAGGCGACCCACGTGCCGCTCGGCATCCACACCGCCTCAACCTTGATGGTGTCGCCAATGCTGACCGACGTCTCAAACTCGGCACGGGCGATCAGGACGAGGTGGATTCTTGCGCCGTCCTGAATGGTCATGGTGGTTCGGGTGATCTGAGTGACTGTTCCGAACAGTTCGACTTCGCCGGCACGTGGACGAGCGCTTGTTTGCGCTGATGCGGCACTCGCCAGAGCAGTAGAGATCAAGGTGACCAGTACGATAATCCAAAGCGCCTTCTTGCTGTTCATCAGATTGTTCCTTTTCGTTTTGTCGCGTTCCGATCAACAATTGGTCTGCACAGACAACCATGAAGAGTAGATTCCGCGAGAAAAGTGTCGCTCGCTTATCTACTTCTCATCTCCTGGAGACAATGCATCCATGATGACGGACCTGACCACCCTGAGCCTGAGTGAAGCGCGCCAGAAGCTGCGCCGCCGTGAGATCTCTGCCGTCGACCTGACGCGCGCCACCCTGGAGCGCATCGAGCAGAAGGATTCGACGCTGAATGCCTTCCTCACGGTGACGGCCGAACGGGCCATGGAGCAGGCCGAGGCCGCCGATCGCGCGCTGGATTCTGGCTTGGCCGACGACGACCGGCCGCTCCTGGGCATCCCTCTGGCGATCAAGGACATCCTCTCCACCAAAGACGTCGAGACGACCTGCGGCTCGAAGATCCTCAAGGGTTACATGCCGGTGTTCAACGCCACGTCTGCGCAGCGCCTGGAAGACGCCGGCGCGGTGCTGGTCGGCAAGACCAACCTCGATGAATTCGCGATGGGGTCGTCGACCGAGAACTCGGCCTACGGTCCGGTGCGCAACCCGTGGGATACCAGTCGGGTTCCCGGCGGCAGCAGCGGCGGCAGCGCGGTCGCGGTCGCGGCGCGGCTGGCTCAGGGGGCAATCGGCACCGACACCGGCGGCAGCATCCGCCTGCCCGCAGCCTACTGCGGCGTGGTCGGGCTTAAGCCGAGCTATGGACGTGTCTCGCGTTACGGTCTGGTGGCCTTCGGTTCCTCGCTAGACTGCCCCGGTCCGATGGCGCGGACGGTCGAAGATGTGGCGTCGCTGCTCGGCGTGATTGCCGGGCACGATCCGCTCGATGCTACCTGCATGGATACCCCCGTGCCGGATTATCACGCGGCGCTCACTGGCGACGTGCGCGGGCTGCGCATCGGCGTGCCGAAGGAGTATTTCGTCGAGGGCATCCAACCGGAGGTCGAGGCAGCGGTACGCGCGGCGATCGGCCAAATGGAGGCGATGGGCGCGACAGTCGTGGAGATCAGCCTGCCGCACACCGACTACGCCATGCCGGTCTACTACATCATCGCCCCGGCGGAGGCCAGCGCCAACCTGGCCCGCTTCGACGGCATTCGCTTCGGACCGCGCACCATGCGCGGCGACATGTGGTCAACCTACAAGGCCACTCGCGGCGAGGGCTTCGGGCCGGAAGTCAAGCGGCGCATTATGCTGGGCACGTATGCGCTCTCGGCAGGCTACTACGATGCCTATTATGGCAAGGCGCAGCAGGTGCGCACGCTGATCAAGCAGGATTTCGACCGCGCCTTCGAGCAGGTGGATGTGATCGCCGCGCCGATCGCGCCGAGTACCGCCTTCGAGTTTGGCGCGAACGTGGACGACCCGATCAAGATGTACCTGGAAGACGTGTTCACCATCCCGGCCAGTCTGGCCGGCGTGTGCGGCATCAGCCTGCCGTGTGGCATGGATGCGCAGGAGCTGCCGATTGGTTTACAGCTCATCGGCGGGGCCTTCCAGGAAGCGACCATCCTGCGCGCAGCCCATGCTTACGAGCAGGCGACAGAATGGCACACCCTCGCGCCGGCGTGAAGGTGGGTCAGGCGGAGTTTCCCTGGAGATAGGCCGCCGCCACCGCCTTCGGGTCGAGGGCCTCGCCGCGCTCGACCGCCGCGGCATAGACCTCGGGCGGGAGCGAAGTTCGCAGTTCAGTCAGCAAGTCCTGAGCGTAGATCTTGTACTCGAATTCAGCCACCCGGTGGTGGTCGACCAGCGCGGACAGCTCGACGGCGCGTTCTGGGCTTCCGGTTGCCGCTTCCAGCGCCGCAAGACCGTAAATGGCGCGCATGAGGGCCGGGTTTTCCCCTGATACCGGAAGGCTGGCAATTAGCTGCCGGTGCGCTGCGTCGAACTGGCCGCGCTTGATCTCGACCAGTCCGAGCAGCGCCCGGCACAACTTTTCCCACGTGAGATAGTTCCCGTCCTGTGACCTTGCCACCACCGCCTCGGCGCAGCGAATCGTCTCGTCATAATCCCCTTGTCGGAAGGCGATCTGGGCTGTGTGGAAGCGCAGTTCGGTATCCATTTGTCCCGACTCGACGGTGACCAGGAGACGGCGACAGTCGGACAGGCGCGCCGCTGCTTCAGCCGGTCTGCCGGTAAGCGACAGGATGTTGGCAATAGTGGCGTTGTCTTCGAAGATGACCGGTGGTATGCCGACTTCACTGGCCAGTAACCACGCTTCCTCGAGGTGCCGGAGCGCCGTTTCGTAGTCGCCCCCATGGATGGCAATCTCGGCCAGATTGGACACTGCCATCGCAATACCGGCAGGTGCACTGAGTTCGCGGAAATACGCAAGGCTCGTTCTCGTATGTTCAAGCGCCGGCTCAGAATGGCCAAGGGCAAGGTGATAAGACCCGGCGTTGAGCCGACTCGCTGCTATTCGATGTCGATTACCAGTGAGCGTCGCTTGCGCCAGTGCCGCTTCGCTGAACCTCACGGCCGAGGCAAAGTCGCCTTCCAGACCTGCAATGTACCCCTTTGTCTGCCAGCCAATGGCGATACCCCAGGCATCGCTGAGCGTCTGCCAGATCTGCAGAGATTCGTCTACCAGTCGGTGCGACTGCGGAAAATCCCTGTAGAGATCCGCCAGAACGATTGCTCGCACCCTTAGAGATGGGGCCAGTATCTCTGGGATGTTCAGTTCGCGAGCGACCGCGAGGCTCATGTCCGACCATTCGTCTGCTTCCTGCCAGCGCGCCACCTCAATGCACCGGGCGGCAAAAGTTGTCATCACCTGAACGTGCAGCGCAGGATCGTCGTCCAGGCCTAACACGTTGTGATAGAGGACCAGTCCCTGCGCGCATCGGTTTCTCATGTTGATAAATTGCGCCAGTGCGCCTTCCATGCGCTTCAGCGCTTCGGTATTGCGCCGCTCGACGGAGCGCTCCCATGCCGCGCATACGTTCTCGAAATCGGCGGCGATTTCGTCCAGGGCGACGAGCTGGCGGTCGCCGCCCTTCAGGTCGGCTTCGCGGTCGGCAACAAAGGACGCGAAGTAGTCGGCATGCGCGTCGTGCGCCAGGTCCGTCTCGTTGGCCGTTGCCAACCGCTCGACGGCGTACTGGCGCAGCAGCCCATGCATGTCGTAGCGTCCGCCTGGCGTTCGTGTCAGCACGGACTTGTTGACCAATGCCTGCAGGACGGGCAGGCGAACGCCGGTCACAGCCTGAGCGGCCTGCCGTGCGCAGCCGCCCCGAAAGACCGACAGTCGTGCGAAGGCGGATCGCTCGGCCTCGCTGAGCCGCTGCCAGGTTGGCTCGAAGACGGCGCGAATGCTCCACTGTCGGCGCGGAGCGTCGCGCATCTCGGCGGTCAGAAAATCCAGGCTGGCAGCGATCTCGTCGGCGATCTCCGGCAGCGATAGGACTTCCACCCAGGCCGCCGCCAGCAGGAGGGCCAGCGGCATCCCTTCCACCATCCGGCAGATTCGCGCCAGAGCCGAGTGGTCTGCATCGTGCAGGGCGAAATCGGCGCGCGCCCGCCTCGCCGCAAAGGTGAACAGGCGGGCGGCGTCGTAGTCGAGTTGATCGGCGATGGGCAGCCCGCCCAGAGGGTAGACGGTCTCGGCGTTCAGGTTGAGCGTCTGGCGCGAGGTGACCAGCGCCTGAACACCCGGCGCGGCTCCGAGCAGGTCTGTGATGTGATTTGCGCCGTCGAGCAGATGCTCGAAGTTGTCCAGGATCAGCAGCAGCCGCTTCTCGCGGAAAAAATCCTGAAGCTGCTGGTGTGGTGCGCGACTGCCGCTCTGGAAGGTGAAGCCCACAGCCTCGGCAATGGCCCAGAGGATAGCCTCCGGCGTTTCGACCGGCTGGAGCGGGACGAAGTACACGCCATCGGAGAACGGCGACCCCTGCAAGCCAAAAGCCTCCGGCTCGACCAGCCGCCAGCCGATCTCCAACGCCAGCCGCGTCTTGCCCATCCCGCCGGGGCCGAGCAGGGTCACCAGCCGTACATTCGGGTTCGACAGCAGGGCGACGATGGCCTCAATCTCGCCCGTCCGCCCGATGAACGGCGTTGTCTGCACGGGCAGGCTGTAGCGTGGTCGGCCCGCCGGCGTCCGTTCGACCTCCAGCAGACCCAGGGCACGGGCCCTCGCCACGGCCTGACGGCGCTTCTGGCCGGACTCGATGATGCCGAGCTTGCTGTAAAGCTGCTTGGCATACCATTTGACGGTCTCAGGGGCGAGGACGAGTTGGGAGGCGATGGCGTTCAGAGACAGATCGCCGGCCAGCAGTCGCAGAATATCGACCTCACGCTTGGTGAGGGGGTCCACCAGGGCGACTGGCGAACGCAGATCCTCATCTTCCATCGACCGAACTCCTGCCTGCGACGAACAGAACTATGAGATGCGGAAGAGGGTGTTATCTTATATTTGATTATAACAAGAATCTATGCCTCAGGACGAATGCTCGCGATAGTAGCGCGCCCATTCAGCTGCGAAATCGTCGTTGGGCAAGGCCTCAGCGGCCACGACCATTTCCGGGCCGCGGTCGGGGAGTTCGGCCACCATGGCCGGCGGCAGGTCCTCGAAGACTTTCTGCACGAAATAGACCATTTCGTTGACCTGCAGGGCTGCGTTGACGCGATGCCCGAGCAGGGAACAGACGTACATAGCAGCGATCAGAACCCCCAGCACCGGCGCGTCCCAGGGCATGAAGACGACAATCGACGTGAAGAAGGTGGGCAGCGCCAGCGCGCCGAAGAAGGACAGCCGGTACATGCGCGCATCCAGGCGCACCAGTGTGACGATGCTCGATCCCTGAACCGTGGTAAATGAGCCGTTGAGATAGGCGGATACGGGCGTTCGCTGGCGGCGCCGTCCCCAGAGCGGCCGGTTGTCGCTGGTGATCTTGAAGCCGTCTCCTTTGGGCATGATGTAGTAGCGCCGACCCTCGACGAACAGATCGCGCAGGTGCAGGCGCGCGGTGCTCGGGCGGGCGCCGTCGCTCAGCGTGCGCAGACACTCTTCGCTGGAGGCACCGACCGCCAGCGAAACAGGGGGATACAGACGCCAAAGGGCGTTCCAGAGAAAACGGTTGAGGTCGGCCCGGCTTTTGTGACGGTTGGTCGACATCGCAGGGTTTCCCTCGATGAGCGGCGGCGCGAACGACTGCTAGCCTGCGTGCTTTTTGCTGCGTGGTGCGCGCAATTGCAGTAGGGCCAGCAGAAGTGCGGTGCTGATTCCGACGGCCGCGACCGGGATCACCCAACGGGCATCCACGGGCACGGGCGGCAGCTTGACTTCCCCTGCGCGCGGGACGATACGCACGATGGTGAAGTTATCGGTGACCTCGTGCAGGCTGCGCGAATCGATCGACTCGCGGGCGCTGATTCGCGCGATGATGCTGTCGTAGATGCTCGGGGCGCGCCGGCGAAAGAGATGCAGCACACGCAGCGCCTCGCCGGAATTGGTGACCTGCTCGGCGGTCGCGGCGCGGACTCTCCCCCCCTGCTGGATCGTCACTTCCGGACACTTCAGGAGGTTGCGATACCAGTGCGGGCGGTCGCCCCACACCGAGACAAGATAGATCTTGCTGCCGTGCTGCCGGTATTCGATGGCCGTGTGACGCGGCAGGCCGCTGCTGCGCCCGCGCGTCGTCAGCACCATGATCTGCATGGCGTCGAGGAGCCCGCCCAGCCCCATGCGGTATCCCAGAATGGGCAGACGGAGAAGCTTTCGAAGAAAGCCCGCGGGATACGGAAAGGATATGTCTGTCGTCATGAAGGTTACCAACCGTTTGCCACTTTGATCCTATTGTACGCATCCAGCAGCATTTTGAAGCGTTTTTCGGCTTCCGCCTTGGGGAGCTTGCTGACATCCGGATGAACCTCGCGCGCCAACCGTCGAAAGGCCGCTTTGACTTCGTCCCCGGTCGCGGCACGGGTCAGGCCCATGAGCGAGTACGAACGATCGAGTTCGGTCTCCCTGGGGAGCGGCGGCGGCTCGGCCGGAGTCTGATAGCCCTGCGCGCCATTCGTCTGCCATCCCGGCTGGCTCCAGGTATAGTATGGATGTTCTTCCGGTTCAGACCGGCCCTGCGCGACGTTTTCGCTGCGCTGCTTTTCGCGTCGGAAGGCGTCACGGCCAATCGTGTAGTCGGCATCCTTCCAGAACGCTTCACTGCCGAAGTTGGCCACCATCCAGTTGCCCTTCAGCGAGAGCGGCTGATGCACCCACACGCGGTAGAAGGGCAGGTTGCGGATGACTACATCTGGGCCGTACCAGATCTCCCGTTCGTCGCCCCTCGCCATGAACGCGCGAAAATGCACCTGGCCGATGCGCGGCGTGTTGTTCGTCGTCATGCGGTAAGTGTACAACCGATCACGGTAGAGGGCGTGCAGACCGACCAGCGCTTCGTCAGGCGCCGTCGTGGCCCCATCCCCCGGGACGAATTGTGCGTCGGTGATGAACAATGTCCCGATACCGACGCGGGTGTTGTCCTGCAAAATTCGCTTCATCAGCCGAACCTTGGGTGCGCCTTCCAGCAGGTGCACGTGCACCATTCCGCTCGTCCACGTCGTGGCGACGAGCATGCCGGCCGTATCGAGCGTGACATTACGCACGCTGTCGATCTGGCTGAGCTGGGTTTTGAGCCACGCTTTGACGCGCTGGAGCATGATAGCCTGTCGGTGGTTCGCCTGAAAGATCGACAATACAGCTTATTGTACAGCCAACTATGACGCGCCGGCGGGAGATTTGCGCCCTAAAGATGGGGTGCTCATGCTTTCCTAAGCGTTCGAGTCACTCAAGAGTCGGATCGCAAGAGCGGATCCTTTGTCAAGCGTAAATTCGTGCATAATAAACAAATGCCCCATCCAGATTTGCGCGAACAAGGTGATTACGTTACGATTTTAAAGGGTTCTCACTTACTCAAAGCTTGAGACTCAACTTCATACAAGTAAGGAGATATTCAATGAAGCGCGGATTGACCTTAGCTCTTGTGGCTATCCTCCTGCTGAGCGTGATGAGCGTCAGCATGGTGGGCGCCCAGGCAGCCGGCTGTCCAGAGGGTCTGTTCTCCCTGATGAGCGCCGAGCTCGAATCGGCGTGCGCGGGTGAGCTGGCCGGGACGGTCGTGACGATGTTCGGACCCTTCACCGACGAAGACGAAGTGAAGTTCAATACCTCCGTCGCGGAGTTTGAAGGCTGGACTGGCATCGACATTCAGTACACCGGCTCGAAGGAATTCGAAGCAGTGGTTCGCCCGACCGTCGAGAGCGGCGCGTCCCCCGACATCATCGATTTCCCGCAGCCAGGTGCCCTTCGGAGCCTGGTCGATGGCGGCTACATCGTTGACGTCAGTACTTTCCTGAATGCCGAATGGATGGAACAGAACTACCTCGAGAGCTGGCGTGACATGGCGCAGATGGGCGGCATCACTGCCGGCATCTGGGCGCGTTTCAACGCCAAGAGCCTGGTGTGGTACCCCAAGGCAGCCTTCGAGGCGGCCGGTTATGAAATCCCGACCACGTGGGATGAGCTGATCGCCCTGTCCGATCTGATCGTCGCTGACGGCGGCTCGCCCTGGTGCGTCGGCATCGAGTCCGGCGCTGCCACCGGCTGGCCCGCGACCGACTGGATGGAAGAATTCATGCTGCGCACGACCTCGCTGGAGAACTACGACGCCTGGTCGTTCCCCGCGGATCTCGACAGCCGTCTGCCGTTCACTTCGCCGGAAGTCAAGGCTGCCGCCGAGCAGCTGGGTGAACTGTGGTTTGCCGAGAACTACGTCCTGGGCGGCCGTCAGGCCATCGCCGGCACGTTCTTCGGCGATGCCCCGCGTCCGATGTTCGACAACCCGCCCGGCTGCTACATGCACAAGCAGGGCAACTTCATCACCAGCTTCTTCCCCGAGGGTGTGGTGGCCGGTGAAGACTATGGCGTCTTCTACCTGCCTGGTATTGACCCTGAGTATGGCAGCCCCTTCCTGGTCGCTGGCGACATCTACGCCATGGTCAACGATCGTCCGGAAGTGCGCGCCGTCATGGACTTCTTCACCCGCGGCGAGTCGCTGAAGGCGTGGTTGGCCACCGGTGGCGCGCTGTCCCCGCACAACGACACTCCGCTGGAGTGGTACGGCAGCGAACTGGAACGTGAGATCGCTTCGCTCGTGGCCGGCGCCACCAGCGTGCGCTTCGACGGTTCCGACCTGCAGCCGGGCGCGGTTGGCTCCGGCTCGTTCTGGAAGGGCATGACCGACTGGATAAGCGGCACGGTGGACCTGGACACTGCGCTCGCCGAGATTGACGCCGCCTGGCCGACGGAATAAGCTTCGCTCCGACAAAGAGCAAGTGACTCTCGTTCGCCGAGTGTCTCAGTAAACGCGCAGGGCAGCCCGAAAGGTTGCCCTGCGTTGTTTAGGGTAAAGATGATTCACTATTGCAGACAGAAGGCAGGGTTATGGAAAACATCAAGACCCGAAGCGACGATCAGTTCAGCCCCGCTGACCTCGGGATTGCCGCACTGCTGGTGCTGGCGACATTTGCCTTTCTTTATGTGGGGTTTGTGTTTCTGCGTGACAGCGGCATCTCTCAGATCCTGACTGCCATCCTGGCCATCGTCTGGGGCGTGGGTGGTGTGGCCACGCTCTATTTTGTCGGCAACCAGTTCATCGAAAAGCTGCCGCACAACTGGACAGTGCGCTTGCAGCCGTTCCTGTTTGTCGGCCCGGCGGTTGCGCTGCTGGCCTGGTACCTGGCGGTGCCGACGGTGCGTACCTTTGCGCTCAGTCTGTTCAACGCCAACTCGTCCCGTTTTGTCGGGCTGGAAAACTATCAGGCGGTGTTCACCGAGCGCATCATGCTCGAGGCGCTGAGCAACAACCTGCTCTGGATGATCGTCGGCACGACGCTCACGGTCGGATTTGGCCTGCTGATCGCCATCCTGGCCGATCGCAGCAGCTTCGAGCGGGCGGCCAAGTCGCTAATCTTCCTGCCAATGGCGATCTCCATGGTCGGCGCAGGTGTGATCTGGAAGTTTGTCTTTGACTTCAATCCGAACATTGGCCTGGTCAACTCGATTGTCACCGGGCTGGGAGGCCAGCAGCAGGCCTGGCTGACCCTGGTCCAACCGTGGAACAACCTGTTTCTGATCATCGTGATGGTCTGGCTGCAAACCGGCTATGCCATGGTGCTGATTTCAGCGGCGATCAAGGGCATCCCTGATGAACTGCTGGAGGCGGCTCGCGTTGACGGCGCAGGGGAGATCCTGATCTTCGTCCGTATCATCATCCCGAATATCGCTGGTACTCTGCTGACTGTCATTACCACCATCGTCATCTTCACGCTGAAGATCTTCGACATCGTCATGGTCATGACTGGCGGCCAGTTTGGCACCGAGGTCATCGGCGTGCGCTTTTACCGGGAGATGTGGACCAATGGCAATGCCGGCTACGGCTCGGCGATCGCTATTGTGCTGCTGATCGCGGTGGTCCCGGTGATGCTGTACAACCTGCGCGAGTTCAGCAAGCGCCGCGCCTTCTAAGGGGGCACATCATGCACGTAATGAAACGACGCGCTCTCTGGATTGTCAACGGCGGCCTGGCTTTGATCGTCCTGCTTTGGACCATTCCCACGATTGGTCTGTTCGTCTCATCCCTCAGACCTCGCAACGATATTCAGTCGTCGGGCTGGTGGACGATTTTCCCGCATATGGGTTGGGTGTCTACCGGCGAGCAGCGCCCGATCCCGGAAGGGCAGACACGCGACCAACCGATCACCATCGACGGCAAGACTGCCACCTACGATGAATGGCGCGAAGGCATTGATATGGGCGACGGCTCGCGGTTGGTCTGGGTGGGAACCCTGCGCATCGGCCAGCTGGAAGTTTTCCGGCAGCAGTGGACGGCCAATGCCCGGTTTACACTGGACAACTACGGCCAGGTGCTCTCCGGGCGTGAATACGAGATACGCAATACGGATGGCACGACCACCACCGTGCAGGGCGATAACCTGGTTGGGGCCTTCCTCAACTCGCTGACGGTGACTATCCCCGCGACCATCATCCCGATTCTGATCGCCGCTTTCGCGGCCTATGGCTTCTCGTGGATGCGCTTCCCCGGCCGGAGAATCCTGTTCATCATGGTCGTGGCGCTCCTGGTGGTTCCGCTGCAAATTGCGCTCCAGCCCATCCTCACTGACTACGTGAGCCTGAGACTGAACGGCACCTACCTGGGTATCTGGCTGGCCCATACGGGCTTTGGCCTGCCGCTGGCGACCTACCTGCTCTACAACTACATCAGCGGCCTGCCGCGCGAACTGCTGGAATCGGCCTTCATCGACGGGGCGTCCCATTTCACGGTGTTCGTCCGGCTGATCCTGCCGCTGTCGGTGCCGGCGCTGGCTTCGTTCGCCATCTTCCAGTTCCTGTGGGTATGGAATGATTACCTGGTCAGCCTGGTCTTCCTGAGCCTGGGCAACCAGGACGCGCAGGTGCTGACCATGCGTATTGCGGCGCTTGTCGGCCAGCGTGGACAGGACTGGTTCCTGCTGACGGCGGCGGCGTTCGTCTCGATGGTCGTGCCGATCCTGGTGTTCTTTGGCTTGCAGCGCTACTTCGTTCGCGGTCTGATGTCCGGCTCGATCAAGGGATAACCCAAATTATCCCAATAATTAACCCAAAGTGATGAGGGTGATTGTTAAGAACAACCCCTCCTTACCTTAACGGACTTTCGCCTCTGGCTTCTCTCGCGAACGTGTGAGCGAAGCCAGAGGCGGCTGGACGCTGAGGCCCCCGGTCTATCCGCGAATCGACATCATATCCCAAATGCCTTAACCCAACATGGATGCCCGCTGCTTCTCCAGGTGGGCGCGTTCTGGCCCATTCTCGCACAGCGCAATCGCGGTGTCATAGGCGTCGAGGGCCGCCTCGCGTTCACCAGCGCGGCGCAGCAGATCGGCGCGGACGACATGGAACGGATAGTAGCTGGCCAGTTCATCATGCAGGCGCATCAGAAGTCGGAGACCGGCCCGCGGTCCTTCCATCATGGCGATGGCCACCGCCCGGTTGACCGCGACGATCGGCGAGGGCGCGATCTCCGCCAGCACGCCGTACAACGCTGCGATCTGCGCCCAGTCCGTGGCATCGAAGCTCGGCGCCTCCGCGTGGAGCGCGCTGATCGCCGCCTGAATCTGGTAGGGGCCGGGCGTCCGCCGGCTGAGGACACGCTGTACCAGCTCAGTTCCCTCGGAGATCTGCGTGGCGTCCCAGAGCGAGCGATCCTGCTCCTCCAGCACCACCAGTTCGCCGGCGGCGTTCACCCGTGCCTCGCGACGAGAGTGGTGCAGCAGCATGAGCGCCAGCAGCCCCTGGGCCTCGGCCGCATCCTCCTCCGGCAGCAAGCCGACGACCACCCGGCACAGGCGGATCGCCTCGTCGCATAATTCGGCGCGGACCAGGGTCTCGCCTCCGGTCGCGGCATAGCCCTCGTTGAAAATGAGGTACAGCACCATCAGAACGGCCGTCAGCCGCTCGCCGATCAGGTTCGCGGGTGGGACGCGGTAGGGGATGCCCGCATCGCGAATCTTGTTCTTGGCGCGGGCCAGGCGCTGGGCCATGGTCGCCGGCGAAACCAGGAAGGCACGGGCGATCTCATTGGTGGACAGACCGCCCAGCGTGCGCAGGGTCAGCGCGATCTGTGCATCCAGCGGCAGCGCCGGATGACAGCAGGTGAAGATCAGCTTGAGGCGCTCGTCGGGGATGTCGTCCATGCCATTTGTCTCTTCCCCCTCCTCCGCCGGAAGTGACTCTTCGTGAGTTTCTTCAATCGCGACCACGCGGCGCCCTGCTGCCCCCCCTTTGCGCAGACGGTCGATGCCGCGCCGCTTTGCCGCCGCCATCAGCCAGGCCGTCGGGTTGCGGGGTAAGCCTGTGAACTTCCAGGTTTGCAGCGCCTGGACCAGCGCATCCTGAAGCGCCTCCTCGGCCAGATCGAAGTCGCCGTTGAAGCGGCCGATCAGCGCCGCCAGGATACGGCCATAGTCTTCGCGAAAGATGCGCTCGATGGTGGAACGAGAGGGATCGATGGCGCTGCTCCTGATCTTGAATGGGAAATGCCGCGGACACGCTTTTGCACCGACGTAGGGTCCCTACGACGGGGGAGCCATTGGCCTGTGCGAAGGGGCGGCGGACCGTCCACACGGGGGCGTCTACCGCGGGGGAGCCGGGCAACGGGGGCTTACGCGAAGACCCAGATTGGGCGGATTTCGACGGTGCTGTCGTCGATGGTGTTGATGCGGCGGGCCTGTTCCATGGCCTCGTCGAGGTCTTTGCAGTCGAGGATGTAGAAGCCGCCCAGGACTTCCTTCGTCTCGGCGAATGGGCCGTCGGTCACCACGCCTTTCGCGCCGTTGGCGGTTCGGATACTGGTCGTTGCAGTGGCGGGTTGCAGCGCCTCACCGGCGACGTACAGCCCGCGCTGCCGCATGTCGGCGGTGAAATCGAAGTAGGCCTGCATCTCGGCGTCGTTGTTGCCCCGGTTTGGATTGCTGTAGATGAGAAGCATGTACTGCATGGTGAGCACTCCTTCTGGATGTTCGCCGGCAGTTCATTCCGCCGTTCTAATTCTATGTCGATCCAGAATCGGCCGGAATGACAGGCCTGGGGCGATTCTCATGACTCGCTCATATTTTACAGAAGGGCACAGCAAACAAAAAACGAGGGATGAGAGGCTGTCCCCTCATCCCTCGTTTCTCATACCTCAATACTGCTCTAGCTGTTGCTGACGGCGATTGGGCCGACGCCTTCCTTGATGACGCCCTCGCGGGTGCCCCGCTGGATGGCCAGCTTGACCTCACCAATGGCGCGGGTCACCTGGATGTCGCGCGGGCAGGCCGGTGTGCAGTTGTAAATGGTACGGCAGCGCCACACGCCATCCGGCTCGGCAAGGATATTCAGCCGTTCCTTGGAGCCCTCATCGCGCGTGTCGAAGATGAAGCGGTGCGCCTGCACGATGGCCGCAGGGCCGACATATTTGCCGTTGGCCCAGAACGACGGGCAGGAGGTCGTACACGCCGCGCACAGGATGCACTTGGTCGTGTCGTCGAACTTCTCGCGGTCTTCCTGCGTCTGGAGGCGTTCGCGCCCGTTGGAGGGGACCGGCGTGTCGTTGATGAAGTAGGGCATGACGCTGCGATAGTGCTCGAAGAACGGCTCCATGTCGACGATGAGGTCCTTGAGGACCGGCAGGCCGAGGATTGGCTCGATCTGAATCCGCTCGCCCACGTCCTTCGCCAGCACTTTGCAGGCCAGTCGGTTGACGCCGTTGATGCGCATCGCGTCGGACCCGCACACGCCGTGCGCACAGGCGCGGCGCAGCGTCAGGGTGCCGTCCTGCTCCCACTTGATGCGGTGCAGCAGTTCCAGCACGCGGTCGGTCGGATCGACATCCTTGACGACGAACTCCTGCCAGTACGGCTTGTTCTTGCCAGGGACTTCCGGGTTGAACCGGCGAATACGAAACGTGACTTCCATGTCCGTGTCCTCTTAGTAAGTCCGAACTTTCGGGACGAATCGCTGATCTTCCGCAGCGAGTGACATATCGACTTTCTTTTTGGTGTTGAGCACCAGTTCCGGGCTGCCCTGAGGATAGGGCGGCGTGCCGTCGGGGCGGGTGACGAGCGTATGCACCAGCCAGTTGACGTCGTCGCGCTCTTTAGCATCCTCACGGCTGTGGGCGCCGCGGCTCTCCTTGCGGTTCAGGGCGCTGACGGCTGTGGTCTCGGCCATGTCGAGCAGGGCGCCCAGCTCCCACGCTTCGAGCAGGTCGGTGTTGAACTGGAAGCCCTTGTCGTCAATGCTCAGGTCCAACTGGTAGCGACCCTTAAGCTCGCGCACCGTATCAAGCGCTTTCTGCATGCCCTTGGCCTCGCGGAACACGCTGACCGAGTCCATCATCACCTGCTGCATGATCTTGCGCAGCTCGGCCGGGCGGGTCTTGCCCTTGCTATCGCGTATGCGCTTCATTTCCGCTTCGATCTCGCCAGTGGGGTTCGAAGGCAGCGGCACATAGTCGGCATGCTTGACGTACTCGGCCATCGACATGCCACCGCGCCGGCCAAATACTACCAGGTCGACCAGCGAATTGGTGCCCAGGCGGTTGGCACCGTGGCAGCTCACGCAGGCGACCTCACCCGCCGCGTATAGACCGGGCAGCACCGTCCAGTTTTCGTCCAGCACCACTTCGGCATCGACGTTGGTTGGGATGCCACCCATGGCGTAGTGGGCCGTCGGCTGGATGGGCATCGGCTCCTTGACCGGATCGACCCCCAGGTAGGTGCGGCAGAAGTCGAGGATGTCGGGCAGCTTCTTCTCGATCGTCTCGGCGTCGATGCGGCGTGATTCGCCGGCTTCGGCCAGGTAGCGGTTGACGGTGTTGGGCGTCACGTCCAGATAGACGTAGTCCTTGCCCTTGACGCCGCGCCCCTCACGAATTTCCAGGTAGATCGCCCGGCTGACGACGTCACGGCTGGCCAGGTCCTTGATCTTGGGCGCGTATTTTTCCATGAAGCGCTCGCCGCGCCCGTTGATCAGCACGCCGCCCTCGCCGCGCACACCCTCGGTGATGAGGATGCCCATCTTATAGATGCCGGTGGGATGGAACTGGTAGAACTCCATGTCCTGAAGGGGGATGCCGCGGCGATAAACGACCGCCGCGCCATCGCCGGTCAGGCTGTGAGCGTTGCTGGTCACGTTCCAGACGCGACCCCAGCCGCCAGTGGCGAACAGGGTGGCCTTGGACTGGAAGACATGCAGTTCGCCGGTGCCCAGCTCCAGCGCGATCACGCCGGCAGGCTTGCCGTTGTTCATGATCAAATCGACGACGTGGAATTCGTCGAAGAATGTGACATTGTGCTTGATGCACTGCTGGTACAGCGTCTGGAGGATCATATGGCCGGTGCGGTCAGCCGCATGGCAGGCGCGGCGGACCGGTTTCTCGCCAAAATTGCTGGTGTGGCCGCCAAAGCGCCGCTGGCTGATTTTGTTTTCGTCGGTGCGGTCAAAGGGCAGGCCCATGTGCTCCAGTTCGATCACGGCGTCGATGGCATTTTCCGACAGCACCTTGGCCGCGTTCTGGTCGGCCAGATAGTCGCCGCCCTTCACCGTGTCGAAGGCGTGCCAGAGCGGCTTGTCCTCGTCCAGGTTGCCCAGTGCCGCGCCGATGCCGCCCTGCGCCGTGCCGGTGTGGCTGCGCGTGGGGTACAGCTTGCTGATCACCGCCGTCTTGGCGCCGCCCTTTGTCGCGTACAGGGCCGCCATCAGTCCTGCGCCGCCGGCACCGACGACAATCGCTTCATATTGATGGGTCTTCATTGCATTCCTCAAGAACCCTGCTAATCGCGCGAAATGAAGTCTTCTGTGATGCGCAGCAGGGGTGCCCGGAACTATACGCCGGACACCCCTGGAGATGACATGCTAGCCGCCGTGCAGCGCGCGGGTGGCTTCTTCCGCCAGTTCGATGGCCGAACTATCGATGGTGCTGAACAGCGCCAGGCCACCGAGCGTCAGCAGGATGACCGCGCCGATGATGCACAGGTAGATCGCGGCATTCTTGGCGAAGCGGCTGCCGGACGTGTAGTCGGTCAGCACGTAGCGCAGTCCGTTGAAGCCGTGGATAGTCACCAGCGCCAGCAGCGCGAAGTCATACAGCTTCCAGACGGCGACGCCACCGACCAGCATCCCCCAGCGGTTGGCGACAAACTCGACCGCCGTGCCGGTTTCATTGGCCAGGGTGGTGCCGACGACGGTGTGACCGGCCAGCGTAATGTCGAACACGCCCTGAATGAGGTGGATCATGGCCAGATGGCCGAAGACGAGCGGCACGATCAAGAAGCCGCTGACGCGCATGAACGACCACCAGAAGCGCTCGATGGGGCTGCCGCGACCCTGGGACTTGCGCGCCGGGATGATCACGCTGGAGATGGCCGACAGCAGCACAGCCGCGATGATGGCCAGCGCAATGCCCGCGCCAAAGGGCGCCTGCTTGACCAGGGCGTCGACGATGTTCATGACCGGACGGCCCTCGTTGTAAAAATCGAGGACGTGCGCAAACATGATCAGAAAGGTGGGAATGAGGATGATCACGGTGCCGATCAGCACCATCACCGCCGCGCGCGCCTGGTGCTTCCACAGCGCCGGACGCGCATCGAAGATGGCGATGCGCAGGCCGTTGAGCGCATGGTAGATGACCGCGGCCACCAGACCGAATTCACCGAGCGTGAAAATGGGGGATTGGTAGGCGGCGATGGCATCGACGTACAGCTCGGGGTAGAACACTGCCCAGGAGGTATCGACGACGTGCAGGGTGAGAAAGAGCACAACGCCGAGACCCGAAATACGGTGAAGCACCCAGCTCCACTGTCCGATTGCGCCACGATAACGCAGCGTTTCTGAAATAGTGAGGACGAGCGAGGTCAATTCAGTCTCCTCGTTTTCTGCATTGCAACAATTTCATTTGGCGGCGGATTATAACACTCGTGCAATTTGTCGCAAGTTCAAAACGTTTCAAATTATCTGAAACATGTCAATTGTCATGTCCGCGTGAGCTGTCTAGGGGCCGCGCCGGTCCAAAGAAGTGGCGATTGCGGCAGCATGGGGTGGACGGTAACATTACCCACCGTTACCCGAACGAAATAAAGTTCTGGAGTCCTTCAGATGGTCGAGAAGCTTAAGCAGTATATCGGCGGAGCGTGGGTGGAGTCGTCGGCAGCCCAGACCACGCAGGTCGTAGATCCGGCGACCTGCGAAATCCTGGCAGCGTGCCCGGATGGCGGGCGCGAAGATGTCGACCGGGCCGTGGAGGCGGCGAACGAAGCATACGAGGAATGGCGTAGTACGCCGATCATGAGTCGCGCGCAGTACATGTTCCGCTTCAAGGACCTGCTCGAAGCGCGCTTCGAAGAACTGGCCGAGACCATCGTCAAGGAGAATGGCAAGACCCGCGACGAGGCCCGCGGTGAGGTGCGGCGCGGCATCGAAAGCGTCGATTTTGCCACGTCGGTCCCGTCGATCATGCGTGGCTACAAAGTCGAGGACATCAGTTCCGGCATCGACGAGACCGCCGAACGCCAGCCACTCGGCGTCTTTGCCGCCATCACCCCGTTCAATTTCCCGATGATGGTGCCGTTGTGGTTCCTGCCCACGGCTATCACGACCGGCAATACCTTCATCGTCAAACCCTCCCCGCAGACCCCGCTGAGTATGAAGCTCGTCTACGAGATTCTCGACGAACTGGACCTGCCGGAGGGTGTGGTCAACCTGGTGCACGGCGGCAAGGAAGCGTCCATGGCCGTCATGGAGCACCCCGGCATCGTCGGCGTCTCCTTCGTCGGCTCGACCCCCGTCGCCAAGCTGGTCTATGAAGTCTGCGCCAAGCATGGCAAGCGGGTGCAGGCGCAGGGCGGCGCGAAGAACTACATCGCCGTCATGCCCGACGCCGACATGGCCGCCTCGGTTGCCAACATTATGGGTTCGGCCTTCGGCTGCGCCGGGCAGCGCTGCCTGGCCGGTTCGGTCGTGGTGGCGGTGGGCGATGCCTATGAGCCGCTCAAGGCGGAGCTGGTCAAACGCGCCTCGGGTCTGCGCGTGGGCTATGGCATGGAAGAGTCGACGCAGATGGGCACGGTGATCAGCCCGTCGGCGCGCGAGCGCATCGAAGGCATGATCTCCAAGGGCGTGTCGGAGGGCGCTCAGCCGATCCTCGACGGTCGTGGTCGCGTCATCGACGGCTTCGAGCAGGGCAGTTTCGTCGGCCCGACCATCCTCGACGGCGTCACACCGGAGATGGGCGTCGCTAAGGACGAGATCTTTGGACCCGTGCTGTCGATCATGCACGCCGCCGACTTCGACGAAGCGGTGCAAATGATCAACGGCAGCCGCTACGGTAACGCCGCCAGCATTTTCACCAGCAACGGCAAGCACGCCCGCGAGTTCAAATATCGCATTCGAGCCGGCAACATCGGCATCAACGTCGGTGTGGCCGCCGCAACCGCGTCTTTCCCCTTCGGTGGGCAGAAGGAATCGTTCTTCGGTGATCTGCATGGCCAGGGCCTGGACTCGATCGAGTTCTACACCGACAAGAAGATCCTGATCGAGCGGTGGTTCTAAGAGAAGAAGTGATGAGGAGTGAGGAATGAGAGATGAGGGAAAAGAAGGATTGAGTGAAGCGTGCTGAGAGCATGTTTGCAGAAGGGTTGGACCCACTTGTCCGCCCAAAAACATGCCGAAACACAACTCTGCAAACACCCTCTCGGTCCTTCCCTCATTCCTCATTCCTCATCTCTCATTCCTTTTGGGAGTGACCGATGAGCATCCGCTACACCGCTTCACTGGAGGGCATCACCGCCGAGCACCTGCGCGGCGGCTTTTTTGAAGGTTGGTCCAGACCGCTGACGCCGGAGCAGCATCTGCGCACGCTCCAGGGGTGTTCCGGCTGTGTGCTGGCCATCGACAAGGACAGCGGCGCGGTCGTCGGCTATATCACCATGCTGACCGACGGCGTGCTGTCGGCCTTCATCCCGAACATTGAGGTGCTGCCTGCTTACCGGGGCGCCGGCGTGGGCAGTGAGCTTTTCCGACGCATGCTGGACCAGCTCGCCGCTATCCCGAATGTCGACCTGATGTGCGATGAATCGGTGAAGCCGTTCTACGCCCGCTTTGGTATGGTGCCCCTGGGCGGCATGGCCTTCCGCCGGACTGAGATCGATCTACCATGAATGGACGAATCTGAACTATGGCGCTGAATTCTTTCGGGGCGATCTTCGCCTTTGCCATTGACCTGGAAACGAAACTGCGCGACTACTATGCCTCTGCCGGTGAACCCGATTCGGCCGCGGCCTGCGAAAAGCGCCGCACCAATCTGGAGCGCGTGCGACGCGAGAACGTGACCGAAATCAAGCTGGAGCCGATCGAAGGGTTGGACGAGGCGAACTATGCGCTGGAGCTGGCCGACACGACGGAGACCGGCTGGCGCGCCAACCACGCCGCCGCCGCGCGTTTCTACGAAGACACGGCGCCGAAGATCAATGTTCGCGAGGCGCAGCGGGCGCTGGAACGCTGCGCCAAACAGCACCTCGCGCTGACAATCTAACCGGTTCTTTGCCACAGGCGTCTGTCGAGGCGCCTCTCGACTCCCGTACTCTCAGCGTTCGAAGGCCATGTTGCATTCGTAAGCAGTGGCCATGACCTGAAAACCGAGCTTCTCCACGATCGGGCGGCTCATCGGGCTGGCGTCGATGGTGAGATAGCGAATGCCGCAGCGGATCGCCTCCTGGGCGCGGACGGCCAGCAGCGCCGTGTAAAGCCCGCGCCCACGGTAAGCTTCCAGCGTCGAGCCGCCCCACAGACCGGCAAAGGCGCTGCCTTCATGGACGTCCATCCGCGCCGTACTCACCGGCATTCTGTCGATGTAGGCTACATAGAGACGGATCGTCTCCGGGCTGTCACGTAAGTTGTTTTCCAGCATCCGACGCATGAACCCATCGGCACTCCAGTCGTTCCCCTCATTCCACACCGGGACCTGTACCGCTGCCACATCGTCAAGATCTGCCGGATCAGTGATGCGCCGGATGTCGTGCGTCACTGGCCGGCGCAGTTTTTCCGGCAGATCGGCCAGATCGAGGACGCAAATGGCATCGGCGGGGAGCTCCGGGACGAAGCCGTGCCGCTCCAACCGCTGGAGCAGGTCCGGCGGCTGATCGTAGTCGAAACATTTCCACTCCAGATTCTCGATGGTGGTCTGCGAGCGGAAGTATTCGATCTCCGCCGCAATGACGGAATCGGCGTTGGTTTCGCTGAGGGTCGAGTGAATAACCGCGGCCACACCCAGTGAATCGTCAATCAACCGGACCGTGTGGTCGGTTCTGATCAGCCGGGTGCCGGTATCCTGATTGTTGATCCGCGTTTGCAGATCGTAGAGGCTGCGCACCTCTGACATGTTCATGAGTCCCCTCCCTCCAATCGCAGAATTATTCGATCGACCATGATCGCCAGGGTGCGATCGTCTTCACCCAGGCCGGCCTCGCGCGGCGTGAGGCGATCATCGAAGGCCAAAGCGATGTTCACCCGCTCGGCCGCTGAACTCTCGCCCTCCAGTTCGAAGGCGAAGGCGTAATCACGCAGCGCATCCGGCGCTATGGTGACCGGGGCGCCCACTGGAGAACCGTCGATTAGCAGGGTCACGGCGCGCGGCTCGTGGAAGGCCTGCCCCGTCACGGTGAGCGAGTAGGCTCCTGGAGCCAGGGTCGCGAAGACCGCCGCCGTTTCTGCTGCACCTGCCCAGCGGATGGTGGTGTCGAAAATCGCTTCAGGATAGTACCAGCCCGGCCCCAGGAAGGGAATTTCACTGTCTCCCCCAAGGTTGATGACAATGGAGGCGGCATTGTCGCCAGAGCCAGGATTGATCCCGCAGCCGCTGTCCAGCGCCGTCGGCGACTTCCAACAGACCATATCGTTGGGGGACAGCGACCCACAGCCATCGGGGTGCGAAGTTGTGCGATAGGCCACCAGATCGCCTTCAGTGGCAGCCCAGCACACCAGGTCGGGATGGGCGTTGAAGAAGGTGATGATCTCGTTAATGGCCGACTGGTCCGGCGCGATCAGGTCGCGGTGGATGACGAAATAGCCGATCGGCCAGTCCGCGATGCGCTGGCGCATCTGCGCTTCGACCGTCTCCGGCTCCAGGAAGCGGCGCTGACCGAGCCATGCCAGCATCGGGTCGTCGGTGTTCATGTAGAAGTAGCGGTAGGTCGGCACACGCGAGATATGGCCGTTGACCATGCGCTTGCCGTGGAACGTGCCGTAGTACTGAAGCTCGGCAAAGCGAGCGTCGCCGGCGATGCCCTCTCCGGAGGCGCCGCCGGTGGGGATTTCCAAGATCACGTAGTCATAAGGTTCGGCGGCGATGCGCTCGTAGAAAGCATAAGGCCGAGGGAGCGGCTGCACCGGCATGGGTTCCAGGATGCGCGAGTCGGCGAGGACGAGCAGAAACAGAAGTGTCGGCACGAGCCGCGCCCACGGGCCGCGCAGTCGGTTGTTGAACACGCCCAACGCAAACACCGCTGCCGGGATCAGGAAGACGGGCAGGAAGCGCTCCGGGTAGCGAACCATGCCGCCGAACAGATCATGCAGCGCCTTGTACGGCAGCGAAATGACCGCGTCGCCGATCTGGATGTCCGGGCCGGCGGACAGGATGAGCGGGATGGGGATCATCAGCAACCAGAGGGCGGGCGGGGCGGGCGGAAGGAGAAGCGTTTTGGATGCTCCGTTGGGCGGTCCTGCGGAGTCGGCGGTTGTAGGGACACGCTTCTGCGTGTCCGACATACGCCACCAAACCATCATTCCGACAATGACCATCGGCAGCAGGGCGCTCCCCACCGAGACACCCGCCTCGCAGCGGGTGACGTAGCAGACCGGAAACTCGATATCCACGGCGCGCTCGGCCGGCGTCGGAGACAGGCCGGTGCGGTCGAAGCGGATCGCCTCGTCCAGCGGTCCAACGGCCGCGCCCAGCCCAAGGCCGATCGCGATGGCGACCGACCCGGCGAGGACCAGGATCGGAATGCGGCGCGGTGTCCGCCACAGCGTCCACAGCGCGTAGGGCACGATCAGCGGCGCCACAAAGAGCGGCATTTGCAGATCGGTGAGGATCATCCCCCAGATGGCTGCACCCAGCGCCAGCACCCAACCCCACAGGCGCGCGCCTGTGCTGGCGGCCAGGCGCTTCCAGGTGAGCAGGGCGACCGGCAGCCAGAACCAGGCCATCAGGTTGATCAGCGTCCAGCGGGCGCTGGTGGTCATCAGCGTCATGGTTTCCAGCATGGCCGCGCCGACCAGCGCCCACCGCGGCGCGATGCCCTCGTCACGCAGCAGCAGATAGAGAGAGAAACCTGTCAGGGTGTAGCCGGCCACCAAGACGACGGTCATAGCCACGGCGGTGCCGGCCAGCGGATCGATCAGCGCCCACAGCGGGTACCACAGCGGCGTGAGCGGGTGCAGCGCGAGGCTGGAGGTCTGCGGGGCGAAGACGTAGTTCGTCTCGTAGACGTTCAGGCCGCTGGTCAGCGCGTGGCGCATCCACCATTCATTCCAGTGGTAATGGAAGTAATCGGTCACGACCGGAACGATGTCGGTCGTGACGTGATCCGGCAGGTGGAAGATCGGGTTGTAAAGCGCGAGGAGGGCCAGCAGCAGGCAGGCGGCCAACGCCAGCAGGTCGGGATGCCGTAAGTGTCGTCTCATGCCTGCCAGTATATCCCGGTCTGCGGCGGATGTGAGGTGCGACCGACCAGAAGCAGTGTTACACTAATCTTGAAACTTACACTTTGGAGTTCGCGGCGTAACGAAAGGGATTCGCAATGGAATTTGCCATTACGTTCAAGGGGGACATCGACCCGAAGCGCACGGTGAACCTTGCCCGCATGGCGGAGCAGGCCGGGTTCACCACTGCCTGGTTTTTTGATTCGCATGTGTTGTGGCGCGAATGCTACGTCACGATGGCGATGTGTATGGAACACACCTCGACTATGCGCTTCGGTCCCTGCGTGACCAACCCCGGCGTGCGCGACTGGTCGGTAGCGGCCAGCCTGTTTGGAACGCTGGCGCTCCAGAGCGGCGGGCGTTTCGATATGGGGCTGGGTCGCGGCGACAGTTCGCGGCGCGTGCTGGGCCGCAAGCCGGAGACGGTGGAGACGATGGTGTCCTTCGCCGATTCGGTGAAACGCATGATCCGCGGCGAGGCGGTCAAATACAGCGAGGACTATGCTGAGGTCCAGTTCCCCTGGACGAATGGCTATGAGCTGCCGGTGTGGATCGCCGCCTATGGTCCGAAGGCACTGGCCGCTGCCGGGACGCACGCCGACGGTCTGATCATTCAACTGGCGGATCCCTGGCTGGTCAAGTGGTTCGCCGACCAGGCGAAAGACGCGGGCGCGGCCAGCCGGCAAGGATATGTCCGGCTTCAAGGTGATGTCGGCGGCGCCGGTGTGGGTTGGCGACATGGACACTTCACGCGAACAGACGCGCTGGTTCCCGGCGATGGTCGGCAACCATGTGGCCGATCTGGTCGAGCGGTACGGACGTGAAGGCGGCATGGTGCCGCAGCGCCTGACCGAGTACATCGAAGGGCGCAAGGGCTACGACTACCGCCACCACGCGGACAAGGACGCCGATCACCTGGGCTTCATCAAGGAAGACATCATCGACAGTTTCGGCATCCTGGGTTCGGTCGAGCAGCACGTCGAAAAGCTGAAGGAACTGGAATCCCTGGGTGTGACGCAGTTCAACATCTACCTGATGTGCGGCGAAGAAGAGCGGATGATCGAGGAATACGCGCAGCATGTGCTGCCGAAGTTCAAGAAGTAAAGTAGAAAGTACTGAGTGCTGCGGGGGGGCCGGCCCCCGGCGCCGGGCGGCCCGCGCCGGCCCGCCCCGGCCGCCCCCGGCCCCGCCCCCCCCGCCCCCGCCGGGCGCCCCCCGCCCCCGGGGGCCGCGGGGCGGCGGCGCGGGGGGGGAGGGCGCCCGGCCGCCCCGCCCCGCCCCGGCGCGGGGGGGGCGCGCCCCCCGCCCCCCCGGCCGGGGGGCCCCCGGCCCCCCGCCCCCCCGCCCCCGCCGGGGGCGGGCAGGGCCCGCCGCCCGCGCCGGCCCGGGCGGGGGCCGGGGGGGGGGTGGGCCGCCGGGCGCGGGGGCCGGCCGCCGGCCCCGGCCCCCCGCGCGCCGGGCGCGCCCCCCCCCGGGCCCGCCCCGCCCCCGGCGGGGTCTGGGTTTCCTCCAAGGCCCCCCCCCCCCCCCCCCCCCCCCCCCCCCCCCCCCCGCCCCCCCGCCGCCAGGACTGGGGAGTGAAGCCGCTGCGATGAGCATTGCCGAGCGCTTCGAGGATTTGATCGCATGGCAGAAGGCACGAGAGCTGACCAGAAACATCTATGAGATTACTCGCAGGGATGCTTTCAGACGCGACTTCGGACTTTCCAGCCAGCTACAGCGCGCGGCAGTGTCGATCATGTCGAACATCGCAGAAGGCTTTGAACGTGGAAATCCGAGGGAGTTTCATCACTTCGTGGTCATAGCCAAAGCCTCCTGTGCAGAGGTTCGTTCGCAGCTGTACGTTGCGCTTGATGCAGAGTACATTGCGCCCCAGGAATTCGACATGCTCTTGGCACAGGCAACAGAGGTTGGACGCATCCTGGGAGGATTACGGGCATCGCTCGATCGCAAGTAGTGCTTTAATGAGGCTGCCCAAAGCCCTTTACTCAGTACTCAGCACTTTTTACTCAGTCCTAGACTACGAATTACCTGGGAGGATTGACATGGGAACACTCTTCAAGGGCGGGACGATTGTCACCGCCAGCGACATGGTGGTGGCGGATGTCCTGGTCGAAGGCGAAACGATTGTGACCCTCGGGCAGGACCTGCCGGCCGTCGGCCATCAGGTCGTGGACTGCACGGGCAAGTACCTGCTGCCCGGCGGCATCGACGTGCACACGCACCTCGATCTGCCGTTTGGCGGCACCTACAGCAACGACGATTTCGACACCGGCCACAAGGCGGCGGCCTTCGGCGGCACGACGATGCACATCGACTTCGTCAACCAGCCGCGCGGCGGCAGCCTGCACGATGGGTTGAAGATCTGGCGGGAGAAGGCGAAGCCGGCGCAAATCGACTACGCCTTCCACATGATCATCAGCGACCTGCGTGACGACGTGATGGACGAGATCCCGTCCATGCTTGACGAGGGCATTACCAGCCTCAAGCTGTTCATGGCCTACAAGGGCGTCTTCCAGATCGACGACCGTACGCTCTACCGGGCGATGAAGGTGGCCGCGGAGCACGGCATGATCATCATGGTCCATGCCGAAAACGGCGACATCGAGGAGCAGCTCCGCCTCGAGCTTCTGGCCGAGGGTAAGACCGACCCGATCTGGCACTACTCGTCGCGCCCGCCGGAGATCGAAGGCGAGGCGACCAACCGCGCCGTCGTCATGTCCGGCATGACCGGCTGTCCGCTCTACGTCGTGCACATGACCTGCGAGCCGTCGATCGCGGCGCTGCGCCGTGGGCGGGCGCTCGGCTACCCGGTCATGGGCGAGTCCTGCGTGCAGTACTTCCACATCACCCGCGACCAACACCTGGGTGCGCCGGGCTTCGAGGGCGCCAAGTACGTCTGCTCGCCGCCGGTGCGCAACCCGGAGCACCACGCCGTGCTGTGGAGCGCGCTGCGCGACAGCACCCTCCAGGTGGTCAGCACCGATCACTGCGACTTCTGGTACGAGGGCGGCGTCGGACCCTGGCAGGAGTGGGCGGCGGCGCACAACGGCGGCGACTGGGCGGCGTTTGAGGCGCAGGACCCGACCTACCGCCGTCCGGGCAAGGAACTGGGTAAGGGCAACTTCGCCAGGATCCCCAACGGCCTGCCGGCCATCGAGGACCGCATGATGGTGATGTGGCACCTGGGCGTGAACGGCGGCAAGATTTCGCCGTCGCGCTTCGTGGAACTGCACTGCACCAACCCGGCGCGCATCTTCGGCATGTACCCGCGCAAGGGCACGATCGCCGTCGGCGCCGATGCCGACATCGCCGTGTGGGACCCGAACAAGACGAAGGTCCTCAGCGCCAAGTCGCACCACATGCGCTGCGACTACAACATGTTCGAGGGCATGGAGGTCAAGGGCGTGCCGGTGATGGTCTACCAGCGCGGCGCCAAGCTGGTCGATGGCGACCAGTGGTTTGGCAAGAACGGCTCGGGCCAGTACGTTGCGCGCCAGCCGCACGCGCCGGTAATCTAGTCCACCCACCGTCTGAGAAAAAAGTCCTGAAGCCTGAGCAGTCGATTGCTGCTCAGGCTTTTCTTTACTTGACGGCATCGCGTTTGTAGTGGATGCTTCTGGAGGATGCTAAGAAGTCATTCTGAAACGCTATAGGGCAATCATAAAGGGCTGACGACATCGTGAACCCACTGCGGAAATTCTTTCTTGTCCTCTCGATGCTCATGGTCAGCATCACCGGCGTGATCATCTACGCGGAAGCCGGTAGTCCGGTTGAGATTCAGCAGCTGGCCGGCCTTGCAGAAGTCCAGCAGACGGGCAGTCCGGTCGCATCGGACGACTGCAACGACGCATCGTTTTTCGCGGCGCAGCAGGCCTACGTCGACAGCCTGTCGCCGGCAGGGCCTGGGCCGAATTCGCCATCGAGCGAGGCGGCCCGCCGGGCCTTCGCCCAGCGGATCGCCGACTGCTATGCGCAGATCGACGTGAACGAGCTGACCATCGACGATGGTCCGATCATCCCCTCCGTCCCTCCTCTGCGCGAAGAGCAGTTTGGACCCGAGTACGTTCTGTACGGACGCAAGTGGGGCGCCAATCCCTTCTTCGGCTCGGGAACGCCACAGCTCGCCGGCGGCACGGTCTACTGGAGCTACATGCCGAATGGCGTGACCAACACCACTGAGGCCGGCGTGGCCGCCAACACCGCGATCAGCAGTCTGCCGACGTACCAGGCCTGTTTCCTCGACGAGATTGCCAACGCCTTCGCTGCCTGGCAGGCCGTCAGCAACATCCAGTTCGTCCAGATTGCCGATGCCGGCACGGGTGCGCCATCCGGCAGCACGGCCGGCTACCAGGGCCACATTCGCGTAGGCGCGCACCCCTTCGACGGCGCATACAATGTGCTGGCCCATGCCTACTTTCCAACGGCAGGGGCCACGATCGCCGGCGATCTGCACTTCGACATCGCCGAAAACTGGCAGTGTACGCCCGGATCCGGCCGCATCGACATCGGGCTGGTGGCGCTGCACGAGATTGGCCACTCCATCGGCCTGATGCACGAACCGACCATCCTGGCCGTGATGAATGCGACCTACAACTCGTCGCTCACGACGCTGCAGAATGACGATATCAATGGCGCGCGCGCCCTCTATGGTAATGTCGGTACGGCCGGCATCAACATCGCCGATTTCCTCTCCGGCCCCTATCCGTCGACGCGCGTGATCTCCGGCCTGGGGACGAGCATCACCGACGTCAATGTCACGCTGAGCGGCATGTATCATACCTGGCCAAATGACATGGACATCCTGCTGGTCAGCCCAACGGGCCAGAAGGTCATGCTGATGTCTGATGCGTGCAGCAGCGTGGATCTGGTCAATGCCTCGCTGACTTTCGACGATGCGGCGGCAGCGGCGATTGGCACAGGGACGTGCGTGTCGGGAACGTACCGCCCGGCGGATTACGAAGCTGGCGAGACTTTCCCCTCCCCGGCGCCCGCCGGTCCCTATGCGACCACGCTCACGTCGTTCAATGGCGCGAATCCGAACGGGACGTGGAGCCTGTACGTGTACGACGATGAAGCCGGCGATGGCGGCGGGCTGCTGAACTGGAGCCTGTCGATCACGGCCTCGAGCGCGGCGACGAACACCCCAACGCCGACGAACACGCCAACCTCTACGCATACGCCAACGAATACTCCCACGGCTACCAGCACGCCGACCAGTACCCCTACCTACACCTATACGCCATCCAATACGCCGACGTACACCTATACACCGTCAAACACACCGACGTACACCTATACACCATCCAACACGCCGACGCCGACCATACGCCGTCCAATACACCAACGCCGACCCATACGCCGACGGCGACGCGGGTCTATCTGGTGGGCGACATCAACAAGGACGGGTTCGTGAATATCGCCGATTTCTCGCTGCTGGCGGCGGCGTTCGGCTCATCGACCGGGGATGCGAATTTCAATCCCGACGCCGACCTGAACAACGATAACGTCGTCAACATCAGCGATTTCTCGCTGCTGGCCGCCAACTTCGGGCTGAGCAGCTAGCGAAACGCCGCAGACAACGAGACAGACGCTGCTGTCGCAGAGGCACGAAGCATCGCACCTCCGCGACAGCATTCCCTCCCGGCCCCGGAGTACCTGCGGCCGTGAAAATTGCTATGAACCTTGAGCAAAATATACTGCCGAGACTTCTATTAGCTAGACAGTAAAGGATTTTGACAGAGAAGAGTTTGTGAAAGATCATTCAAGAGATTCGTTAGATAGCTACCCTGAACGGTACAGCGCATTGCGGTACAGCGCATTGATGAAGGGGTTGCACATCGTGAATCCTCACCGAATATTCTTTCTGATCTCTTTGTTGGTCTTGATGACCGTGACCGGCGTGATTATCTTCGGGGCAGCCGGCGCTCCGGCGGAAGCTCAAGATACAGCGCTCCCAGTTTTTCCGAGCGCATGCAGCGACGAAGCCTATGTCGCGGCCCAGAACGCTTATCTCGACGGCCTATCCCCAGAAGGACCGGGGGCGAATTCGCCGGAGAGCGAGGCAGTCCGCCAGGTATTCGCCAACCGCGTTCTCGATTGTCTCGCGCAGATCGACGCGGCGCCGCGGACCATTGACGATGGTCCTCTCATTCCGCCGCCGCCGCCGCCTCGTGACAGTGGAGAGATCGGCCCGAACTATGCTCTCCAGGGGCACAAATGGGGCGCCCGCCCGTCCTTCAGCGCGGAATCGTCGCCGCAGCTTGCCGGCGGCACCGTCTACTACAGCTACATGCCGAACGGTGTCCCCAACATCGTGGAAACAACCAACGCCACGAACACCGCGATCAATAGCCTGTGGACGTATCAATCCTGTTTTCTGGACGAAATCGCCAACGCCTTCGCTGCCTGGCAGTCGGTCAGCAACATCCAGTTCGTTCACATCGCCGATGCCGGCGTCGGTGCGCCTTCGGGCAGCCCAGCAGGCTACCAAGGACACATACGTATTGGCGCGCACGAGATGGACGGTTCATTGTTCCTGGGCGGCGGCACGCTGGCTCATGCCGATTTCCCGTTGCCCGGGTCGACCATTGGCGGCGATCTGCACTTCGACCACAGCGAGAACTGGCAGTGCACGATCCCCTTCATTTGCCCCCTCTGTGTCGACATTGGCGTGGTGGCCCTGCACGAGATCGGCCATTCCATTGGGCTGCTGCATGAAACCATCAACCCGGCCGTGATGAATCCGTTTTACAACCCGGAGTTCACCTTTCCGCTGAGCGATGACATCAACGGCATGTACGCCATTTATGGCGGCGTCGGAACACCGGGCGTCAATATCAGCGATTTCCTGTCCGGTCCCAATCCTGCGATGCGCGTCGTCTCCGGATTGGAGACAAGCATCACCGACGTCAATGTCACGCTCAGCGGGCTGTATCACACCTGGCCGGAAGATATGGACATCCTGCTGGTCAGTCCGGCGGGTCAGAAGGTGATCCTGATGTCCGATGCGTGCGGCGGCTTCGACCTGTGGAACGTCTCGCTGACCTTCGACCAATCGGCGGCGTCGGCGATTAATGACACTATCTGCGGCTCCGGCAGCTACCGCCCGGCAGACTATGAGCCGGGGGAGACACTCCCCTGCCCGGCGCCTGCCGGACCCTATTCGACCACGCTTTCGACCTTCGACGGCGCCAATCCGAATGGGACCTGGAGCCTGTGGGTCTGCGACGATAGTGTAGCCGAAGCCGGCGGGCTGCTGAGCTGGAGCCTGTCGATCACGGCGTCGGCGCCGGCCACTGACACGCCAACGCCGACACTTACACCGACGGCGACGAATACGGCTACCTCGACGCCGACGCCGAGCAGCTCGCCGACGAACACCCCGACGCCAACCGCAACGGCGACCGCGACGCGGGTCTATCTGGTGGGCGACATCAACAAGGACGGGTTCGTCAACATCGCCGATTTCTCGCTGCTGGCGGCGGCATTCGGCACGGCGGTCGGGCAGCCTGGGTTCAACCCGGACGCCGACCTGAACAACGATAACGTCGTCAACATCAGCGACTTCTCGCTGCTGGCGGCCAACTTCGGGCAGAGCAGCTAGGGGATCACGACTTCCCCCCATCTAGGAGTGGCGAGGCGTGCCGCTTCTGGATGGGGTGGCGGTTCTGAAAGGGGATTGGCGTTTGCGCTCCCGGAAGGCTGCGCGATGGATTGCCAAATCACAAGCTGGAAGCTTTTACGAACCTTATCTCTATCTGATCGTCAGAAAAAGAATCCGAGCTGACATGAGCTGTGATGGATAGCGTCAGGTTCACCAGCACCTGGATGTCCGCCCCGTTTTTCAATTCCATCATTAACTGCCGTGCAATTTCGGTGCTGGCGGCTTGCCACTTCCCGTAGATTGCGAAGTGATCGAATCGATAATCACGGATTTTCCCGACTTCATTCCCATTCCAAAGAATTCTTGCTTCGGCGGCAGGGGATTTCGCCACTTTGTTTCGCGAAGTCTCTGGTAAGTACTCGTTCATTCAGAAGGGGCCACCTTTCGGAGTCAGAAGAGTAATCAATGCATTCCGCATGTCTCGTACTCGGGTGCGATGTCCGGAACATTGCCAAGTTCTCGCTTCATCCATTCCGGCGCGTATTCCCACTCTCCTCGCCTGATGATGCTAGAATCGGTGAAATCGAACGACGCTGTCATCTTCCATTTGCCCTCTTCCTCCACAACCGAGACGATACGAATAAAGGTCTGTGGGAATACAGTTCGTCTTGAGTCTCGTCTATAAGTCCACACGCCGCAGATAATGCTCCTGAACCTATTCGGTGAATAATCCAGAACAACAACCTCACGCAAATCGAGCGCAACGGTGATCGGCCACCGATCGCTGTCAGACCTTTCCACCAATGATTGTAGCCAGGTCAAGTATTCCCCGGAGACAATCTCGGATAACGTTCCTGGATCTTCCACTACCGAACGTGACCCGTAAATTTCGAAGTAATGAGTCACTAGATCGCGAATCAGCATTTGAGCCTGAGGATCGTCCACTGGGCCAGTGCTTCTCAGTGGGCTGTTCAGGTACTGCGTGACTCTTGACACCGCAAACACAACAAGTCCAGCCACGAGACATATTGCAGTGAGAATGTATGCTCTCTTCACGTGTGTACTACACCCCTGAGATTGGACATGAAAAGCCTGGCGCTTAACTGCCCCAACCATCAGTTATCTCTCGCGACCATCGATGCGTCAATGCCGCTCGGCGTTCGCTCCCGTCGTGACGGCGATCACCTGTGCCAAGGCCGGCTGCACGTCGAGCAGGTAGCTGGTGACATCTGGGCGCAGACTTCGGTGCGTAGTCTCACGAGTACGACACCGAGCGACCTCACCTCGGTTACCGGACTGTACTGCACCTCGAGATCGGACATGAAATGCCTGTTGCTTAATGCCCTACCAATAGTTATCGCTCGCAACCATCGATGCGTCAATGCTGCTCGGCGTTCGCTCCAAAAGCGCAAGTGATCGGCTGCGCCGGCCTTGGCTGCGCGTCGAACTAATGTGACCCCACCCCTCCTGCGGCAGGCTGAAGCATCCGCGCTATACTCAATTCCATACACCACACGACCACGCACTGAGGAACGCAATGAACGAAGCAGGCAAACCCCTCTGGTGGCAGACCGGGGTGATTTATCAGGTCTACCCGCGCAGCTTTCAGGACAGCAACGGGGATGGCATCGGCGACCTGAACGGCGTCATCCAGCGCCTGGACTACCTGCACGCGCTGGGGATCGACGCCCTCTGGCTTTCCCCGTTCTATCCCTCGCCCATGGCGGACTTCGGCTACGACGTGGCCGACTATGTGGATGTCGATCCGATCTTCGGCACACTGGCCGACTTCGACCGGCTGGTGAGCGAGGCGCACCGCCGCGATCTGCGCATCATCATCGACATCGTGCCCAACCACAGCTCGGCCGAACATCCGTGGTTCAAAGAATCGCGCCCGTCGCGGACCAGCCCCAAGCGCGACTGGTACGTCTGGGCCGATGCCAAACCGGACGGCTCCCCGCCAAACAACTGGCTCTCCAACTTTGGCGGATCGGCGTGGGAGTGGGATGAGGCGACGGGGCAGTACTACCTGCACAGCTTCCTCCCGGAGCAGCCGGATCTCAACTGGCGCAATCCCGCGCTCCGGCAGGCCATGTTCGATGCCATCCGCTTCTGGCTGGATCGCGACGTGGACGGCCTGCGCATCGACGTCGCCCACGCCGTCATGAAGGACCCGGATCTGCGCGACGACCCGCCCAACCCCGATCCGGCGGCCGCTTTCAAGCCGATGGGCGACTACAACAGCCTGCTCCACATCCACAGCAAGGGCCATGCCGACACCCACGGCGTGTACCGCGAGCTGCGCCAGATCCTGGATTCCTACAGCACGGGCGAGCGGCCGCGCTTCGCCGTCGGAGAGATCCACCTGTTCGACTGGCTGGAGTGGGCCTCGTACTACGGCGCGGATCTGGACGAGCTGCACATGCCCTATAACTTCTCGCTCCTGTTCGCGCCCTGGTCCGCGCAGGCCGTGCGCAAGGTGATCGACGAGGTGGATCGGGCCGTGCCGCCCGGCGGGTGGCCGAATTTCGTGCTGAGCAACCATGACGAGCACCGGCTGGCCAGCCGCATCGGGGTCGAGGCGGCGCGGGGCGCCATGCTCCTGCTGCTGTCGCTGCGCGGGACGCCGACGATCTACTACGGCGAAGAACTGGGCATGGAGGACGTGCCCATTCCGCCCGAGCTGGAGCAGGACCCGTGGGGCCTGCGCGTCCAGGGGGTGGGCGTGGGCCGCGACCCGGAGCGCACGCCGATGCAGTGGGACTCCAGCGCCAACGCCGGCTTCGCAGATGCCGGGGTGCACCCCTGGTTGCCGGTCGCGGCGGACTACCAGACGAACAACGTCGCCGCCCAGGAACAGGACCCCTGCTCGATGCTCTCGCTGACGCGCTGCCTGTTGGCGCTGCGCCGGGCCACGCCCGCGCTCCACGCCGGGGGCTACCAGTCGATCGATCAGGCCAACGACCAGTGCTTCCTGTTCGAACGGCGCGCCGGTTCGGATCGCTGGTGGGTGGCGATCAACTTCTCCGGGTCCGAGCAGGTCGTGAAGCTGCCCGGAGGGAACGGCGTCGTCCGCGTATCCACACACATGGATCGGGATGAAGCCCTCAGCAGCGCGGCCTTTCGCCTGCGTCCTCACGAGGGCTGTCTCATTCAGGTGAGCGCCTGATCCTCACGCGCTGCGCTTCGCCGCCCGCCGGGCGGGGGTGAGGGTCCAAAACATGGCTGACCCACAATTCACATGCCTGCGATGCCGCTGCCGAGTTCGAGGACTGGCAGCGGCATCGCCGAGTCTGGATTTGCGCGTAAAATAGGGGAGAGGATGTGGAGAGGCCTGCATGAATACGTCTTCAACCGTACAGATTCCCCTTCCGCTGGCGGCTATACGCGCATTCTGCCGGCGGAGGAACGTAAGTGAACTGGCGCTGTTTGGCTCCGTCCTGCGCGAGGATTTTCGCTAGGACAGCGACATCGACGTGATGGTGACGTTCGCCGATGGTTCGGGGCTGACACTGCATCGCTTGAATCCCATGACAGAGGAACTCGAAGCGTTGTTCGGGCACAAGGTCGATCTCATGACGCGGCAGAATATCGAGACCAGCCGGAACTATGTGATTCGCGAAGCGGTGCTTGGCAGCGCACAGGTGATCTATGCGGCGTGATGATGTTGCTCACCCCTACCAGCTCCCATAGTTCCGTCAGCGGTTGCGGTTCAAGTCTTCGGTGACGCCTGTAAAGTCAATTCTGGGAAACTGGTTGACCAGATTATCACCTTCCAGCAAATCCATGTCTGGATTTTCTCCTTCGGAAAGAATGAATCCTCGCCAACCTGTAACGACTTCTTTTCCATTTTCGGAACCCAGACTGATGACCATAGATACCGGCGCAGGGACAGGCCAGAAGCCATAGTAAAGTTCGGATTGATTACTACCTGATCCGAAGACAAAGCGTATCGCCAGTGGCGATCCCCACTCGTCGGGTATGAGCCAATCAATGCAGGAAGTCACATTCCCGCCGTCACACTCCTGTTGTACTGCAGCTTTCAGAGATGAACTCATGTACTCACGTGCTGTGATTTCGTCTCCTTCAATGGCCGCGTAGAGGAACCTCGCGGCAACCGTTGTCGGGTTGCCGAAAAAAGCGACGCTCATATATGCCAGTCCGCCGATAAGCAGACAGAGCGCAATCACCATTGGTAGGATGAGTTTTCGATTTGTCACTGCCCCTCACCGTCCGACCAGAACGCAACAAACCAACTACGCTTCGTACGGCCCGACGATCCACTTGATGCACGCGTCAAGGCTGCCTGCTGCTTCTTCTGCGATTTGGCGGCAGTCTTCCGGCAAGCTCTTGCTCTCAGCAAGTAGCCGGAAGTGTTCCTCCCAGTAGACATATTCCCTGAGTACCGCGATCCCTATCTCGGTGTCGCCGCTTCGTTCAATATGTTTGGATAACTTCATCCACAGCCCGAACCAATGGTCGAGTCGCCCCTCATCGTGACAATGCAGTGTTGTTCGCGGTAATGCCGCGGCGAAGTCGACAATTTCCTGCTCAAGTCGATCGCGTTCCGGTGTCTTTCGACACGGGATCTCTCCTGGAGTGACTCAGATTACCATCGGATGTGCCACTTTTCACTGTAGGGACTAACCGTCATCGCCCCCGATGTCAGTTTTCGTAATATCAGCGGAGGTGTGGCCGGATTTCGAAGTGCTGACTTTCGTCAAGGCTGCTCCCGCCGAGGTCTGAAGTGCTTCGGCTACCGAACCGACCAGTCCGCTGAAGGGACCCAAAAAGGCGAGCCTCATTAATCACGAAACTTCACCTTGATCCATCCATAGCTGCGTTTCTAAGCCAACCTCACCCCAAAAGTCTAACGACTTTTTGCCCCTCTCCGCGCGGAGAGGGGCGGTTGAGCGTAGCGAAACGGGGTGAGGTTAAGCAATCCGCGATTTGCTGAGCCTTTGCTTTAGCTCCTTTAGTGAGCTTGTCTTTGCCTAGCCGACGGGCTTCAGCCCTCGGCGGTCCAACGCAAACCATTTGATCCGGCGCCATTCATTACGGCCGTTGAACAGTCGCCGGTTGCTCACTCCGCCGACCAGAACGCCCACAGCTCCGTCGGCGTGTGCAGCTCCCGGCTGAGAGTCCCGATCACCGCGCGGGGCAGGTACTGGCTGCCGCCGGGGAGGGCGTGTCCGCCGCCGACCACCCGGTACAGCCGCACCGCGCCGCCCGGGGCGCAGGACTCGTAGCGCGTCAGCTCGATGCTCGTCCCGTCCAGCGGCCGGTCGTCGATGGTCTCGGTGGCGTCCGGCGTCCGGTCACAGGTGTTGGCCTCCAGCCAGAAGGCCACCGTCCCGTCCGTGGGCAGCACCTCGCCGCGAAACTGGCCGCTCACCTGCACCGCGCCGCCGTCGTAGGGCACGATCGGGTCGTCGGTACCATTCAGGATCGCCACCCGCAGCGGCCGTGAGGGGATGCACTCGGCCCGCATGTCGGCGGTGAGCTGCGCCGCCACCACGCCGATCCCCGCCAGCCGGTCGCGCAGATCGCAGGCCAGCCGCAGCGACATGAACCCGCCGTTGGAGATGCCCATCGCGTAGACACGCGCCGGATCGACCGGATAGGCGGCGCTCAGGTAATCGATCAGCGCCGCGATGAAGCCCACGTCGTCGGCGTCCGAGCGGCGCACGGTCATGCCGCTGCCCCGGCGCTCGTTCCATTCGCGGTTGACGCCCTGGGGGTAGACCACGATGAAGCTGTTGGCGTCGGCCACGCTGTCAAAGTCCGTCTCGGAGCGGAAGCCCGCCGCTGTGCCACCCCCGCCGTGCAGGGCGATCACCAGCGGGGCGAGGGTCTGGAGTTCGGCCGGGACGTGCAGCAGATAGTCGCGCGTCAGGCCGTCATGGACGAGCGTGCCGGCCGTGTCGACGGTGGTCCCGGTCTGCGCGCCGGCCTGCCCGCCGATCAGGGTGGCCAGCAGCAGCAAAACCACAACGACGAAATGCTTGTGCAACATGCGTTTCTCCGCAATGATAAACCTCGTTGTAAGGGACGAGGCTCGCCTCGTCCGACTTATTCATGGATTACCCGTGTTGGACAAGGCAAGCCTTGTCCCTACGAAAAAGATTTGCTCCTGGAGGCCCCCCATGCCCGCTGAACTCATCCCCCTCGATTTTGACCGCCTGCCGCCCGATGCGCAACTCGCCCGGTCGCGCGCCTTCCTGGAGACGATGCGCACCCGCCGCACCGTGCGCGACTTTTCAACGGAGGACGTGCCGTTCGAGCTGATCGAGAACGCCATCCGCGCGGCGGCAACGGCTCCGTCAGGCGCCAACCAGCAGCCGTGGACCTTCGTGGTGGTGCGTGACCCGGCCATCAAGCGCCAGATCCGCGAGGCAGCCGAAGCGGAGGAGCGCGAGAGCTACGAGCGGCGCATGAGCGCCGAGTGGCTGGCGGCGCTCGAACCGCTTGGCACCGACTGGCATAAGCCGCATCTGGAAGAGGCGCCATACCTGATCGTCGTCTTTGCCCACGCCTACGGTGTCGAGTCCGCCGAAGATGGGTCGGAGACGCGGGTCAAGCATTACTACGTCACCGAGTCGGTGGGGATCGCGGTCGGATTCCTGCTGTGCGCTTTGCACCATGCCGGGCTGGCCACGCTCACTCACACGCCGAACCCGATGGCCTTCCTCAGCCAGATCCTGGGCCGGCCGGCCAACGAACGCGCCCTGGTGGTGATTCCGGTCGGCTACCCGTCGGCGGATGCGCAGGTGCCGGCCATCACCAAGAAACCGCTCGACGAGGTGATGGTGGTGGTGGGAGGGAAGGAATGAGGGATGAGAGATGAGAAATGAGGAAAAACGGATGAGAGGTGGCAGCCTGCGAATGGAGCGGGTAAAACGTGGGTCGTAGGGACGAGGCATGCCTCGTCCGTCAATCACGAGCGGTGAAATCTCCGGCGACCATGCGCAAACAAAACCGGCCCTCTCCCACGTGCGCGGAAGAGGGCCGGTTGACTTGCTTCATGCGTAAAACGGGGTCGAGAAGCGCCTACTCGACACGTTCCAGGCTGACGTTCAGCTCGAAGTTGGTGTAGCTGTATTCGCTGATCAGCACGCTGACTTCGCCATCTTCCGGCACGACGAACTCGACAGTCATCGACGAGACGGTGTTGGCATTGCCATAGGCGACCGAAACGCCATCCTGGCGGACGTCGATGTTCAGCGAGGACGACACATCACCGCTGACGCTGGTCAGGCTCAGGCGGACGCGCTCGCCGGCTGCCCCGGTGAACGACATCGGGATCTGGCTGCGCGAGCTGGTGAAGCTGGCGACCTGCTCGCCCTCGTCCAGGCTGATCGGCGACACGCGGTCGAGTGTCAGTTCCACCGTGCCGTTGCCGCTGTCCACCGCGCGCAGGACGACGGTGTAGACGCCGTCGGTGAAGAGCGACGTTCCGCTGATCTCCGGGTCGAAGCCTGAGCCGCCGTCTTCGTCGGTCATGAGCTGCGAATTGTACGGGTCGTTCAGAGTCAGATTGGTGTCCACCGAGCGGTTGCTGTCGGCTTCAATGGTGACGATGTCGCCGTAGGTGCCGGTGAAGGTAAAGAAGAATTCGCGGTCAGCCTCGGTGAACTCGACTTCGACCGTCTGGCCGAATTCCATCGCCTGGGCTTCGATGCGGTCCAGCTTGAGCGTGAAGGCGCCGGCGTCGGTGCCGTTCAGGCTGCTGGCGCGGATGGTGAAGCTGCCCGTCGACGGCAGGACGAAGGGGCCGATCTGCGAATTCAGCGTGCCGCCGCTGTCGTCGTTGGAAGCGATCTCCGCGCCGCTCGAATCCAGCAGGCGCAGGTAGGAGTCGAAGTCGTCCGAGCTCAGGCTGACGATGATCGTGTCGCCGCCGGAACCGGTGAAGACCAGATCCTGCGTCAGCTCGTCATTGGTCAGTTCGCCTTCGATGGTCTGGGTGTACTCGATGCGGCGGATGGTGGCTTCGGATACCGAAACAGTGAAGTCGCCCACTTCCCCAGCGCTGCCGATGTACTGCCCGTAGCTCTGGGCGACGATGGTGTACTGCGCGCCCTCCGGCACGGCCAGCGCGACAATGCGTGAGTTGCGCTCACCATTGCTGTCGTCGTTGAAGGCGACGATGGTCCCGGTCTCATCCTGGACCGTCAGGTAAGAGTCGAAGTCTTCGGAAATCAGGCTGATGTTGATCAGCAGGCCGTCCGCGCCTTCCAGCGCAAACTGCGCTGAGGGGGCATCTTCCGTGAGCGTGCCTTCAACCTCGTCGCCAACAGAAATCGTGGCTGCGGCCTGTGCAGAGGCCTGCGAGGTGGTCTGAGCCCCCGCCGTCATGGTGAATGCAAAAAGCGCCAGCAACAGAATGAACAATGACAGTCGACGCATTGAAAACTCCTTGTCGGTGTGGATGCGATATTTCACTCTATATTCCATTCTACCCTGACTTTGTAGATCTGTGCGCGGATGGTAGACTTCGGGGACGCTGAAGAGGGTGATCGTCAGTGAGTAGATGGGCAAACACATGATCGTGGAACGTCTGGCGAATGCTTTGCAGCCGGTGCTGGAGATTTCGTACATCCGGCGCACGCGCCGCAACCACGGACTGGAACACGCTACTATCCATATTCTGAGCGGCCGGGTGCCGCATTTGCGCATGGCCGGCCGCAGCGACTCCAACGGCTTCGTGCTCATGGGCGAGGCCAACACCCATCAGATCGAGGCGGCTGTGCGCGACGCCCTGCGGCGGATGCGGGGTGGCGAACACGGCCTGGCCGTCCACCCCAACTGCGGCACCAACCTGGTCACCACCGGCCTGATGGTGAGCGGCGCGGCGCTGTTCGGCGCGACCGGGGCGACGCGGCGTAGCTTCTGGGATCGCCTGTCGACGGTGTTCGTGCTGGTGGTGGTCATGCTGCTCTTCGCGCCGTCGCTCGGCATGGAGATCCAGCGGACGATCACCACCGAGGGCGACCCGGCCGATCTGGAGGTGGTCAGCATCACCCGCCGCGAAACTCGCCTGCCGTTTGGCGGCGCCGCGCTCACCATTCACCGCGTGAACACGACTGGCGGCTGAGCGCAAGACATGGCCGGCGAACCGATACTGAGCCTTTTCCATGGCGACGACGACCTGCGCATCGATGAAGCGCTTGATGCGCTGGTCTCTCCCTGGAAGGCGGAACCCAACGGCGATCTGAACCTCGCCGATATGGACGGCATCACCAGCAGCGCCAGCGAGGTGATCGCGGCGGCGTCAGCCTACCCCTTCCTGGCCACGCGGCGGGTGGTGATCGTGCGTGGCATGCTGACCTGGATCACCCGCAAAGGCGCGGGCGATACGGGCAAGAAAGCCGTCGAGCTGCTGGCCAATGAGCTGCCCGGCCTGCCCGACTACACCCGCCTCCTCTTCGTCGAGCGGCAGACCATCCCGGATTCGCACAAGATCCTCAAGCTGATCGCCTCGCACCCGGCCGGGGCGCTCCGTTTCTTCGCCGTACCGGAAGACAACACGGACTGGATTCTGCGCCGGGCCAGGCAGGTCTACGGCGTCGACATCGAGCCGCAGGCGGCGTCCGCTTTGGCCAGCGTCACGCCGGGCGATCCCCGCCGCGCCGACAACGAGTTGATCAAGCTGGTGGCCTACGTCGACGGCCGGACGATCACCGAGGCGGACGTGGCGCTGCTCACTCCCTACGTCTCCGAAGCCAACATGTTCGCCATGGTCGACGCCCTGGCCGAAGGGCGCATCCGCCAGGCGTCGCAGCTCCTGCACCGCCTGCTCGACCAGCAGGATGAGGATGCCTTCGGGTTGTACGGCATGGTAGCCCGCCAATTCCGTCTGCTGCTGCTGACCAAGGAGCATTTCACCGGCGGCGGGGGGACGAACAATCTGGCGGAGGCCATCGGGCAGAAGAAGTTTGTGGCCGACAAGCTGGCCCGCCAGTCGCGCGCCTTTGAGCTTGACGAGTTGGAGGCGGTCTACCGGCAGATCGGCGAGTACGACTTCCAGATCAAGACCGGGCAGATCACCATCGAACTGGCGCTGGACCTGCTGATCGCCGGGCTGGCCGCCCGGAAGTGACCCCCATTTGAGCGGGTATCCCCCGCGGTTGCACAACCGACTTGCAACAAATGAATCGGCCTCTGCGTATACACCATCGAATAACGAATCACATGACAAAGCAGGAAAGCGAGTGGGACGATGGGCATTGTGTTGATCGTTTTGATCGTGTTAGGCGCGATCTTTCTGTTCAATCTGCTGGGGGGCCTGTTCAATCTGCTGCTCGCCCTGGCGATCTGGGCCGTGATCGGCTGGCTGGCTGGCAAGCTGTTCCGCGGACAGGGCTATGGCGCTCTGGGCAACATTCTGCTCGGACTGGGCGGCGGTGTGGTCGGCGGCATCCTCTTCGCGCTGGTCGGGTTGTCGAGCGGCGGGCTGATCGGCTCGATCCTCTCCGGTGTGGTGGGGTCGGTCGTAGTCCTGTGGGGCGCGCGGTTGCTTAATCGATAAAGCTGGCTCTGCCGCTCAATCGGCTGACGGTGAAGAATCAAAAGGCGCAGAGTGCTTCGGCACCCTGCGCCTTTTTGATCGGCAGCCCTGTGTTCATGTCGGTAGGCCTACACCAGACTTTCCAGCTCGGTGATGCGGGCCACGACCAGCGCGTCCGGCGTGTCGGTCGTGCGGATCATGTAGTCCTGATAGTAGCTCAGCGCCGCGCTCACGTTGCCCTGCGCATAGGCCAGGTCGCCCGCGCCCAGGAAGGGCAGCGCGTATTCCGGCATCTGGTCGATGGCATTCTGGAAGTCGCCCATGGCCAGGTTCGTTTCGCCGACCGCCATGTAGGCGCGCCCACGCATGTACAGGACGCTCACGTAGTCGGGCCAGTAGCCCACGGCGACGGTGTAGTCGGCGATGGCGCTGGCGTAGTCGCCGAGGGCGGTGTAGCTGTCGCCACGGGCGGCGAAGGCCTGCGGGAAGGCCGGGATGACCGCAATGGCGCTGGTGAATTCCTCGATGGCACGCACATGGTCGTTCTGGAGCTGATGGTAGTACCCGACCCGGTAGTCGACCAGCGCGGGCGAGTAGGCTTCGGTCTCGCCGCTGTCATGCAGGTCGACCGCATCGACATCCTGAGCAAAGCTCGGCGTCGCGAAGACCAGCAGGGCCAGGAGGAGCAAAAGGCCAATGACGCCCGTGTGCAGGATGCGGCGGAGCGTGCGGTTGTGCCGGGGTTGGCCATTGTGGCCGCCGTTACGGAACAGGTCGCGCAGCAGGGTGACGAGATGTGCATAACGGGCCTTGCGGGCGGGTTCGTCTTCAGCGGCGCTGGCACTCTTGACCAGGCGGTGGTGTTCGGCGGCGCGCATCTGGTCGTTGCGATAGGTTTCATTCAGCTTGTAAGTCGCGTTGTCGGTGGTCAGCTTGGCGTTCATTTTGTCTCCCCGTCGACATTTCATTCTGAAAATCAGGATAGACCCTCGCCGTTACCCCGTCGTGACGGCTTCGTGACCGTCAGCCTGTCGTTTTGCATCTGGAGTGTTCGTTCGAGTTGTCACCACTGTACAGCCCGGGGAGGGGGGGAAGTCACCACCCTCGGATGATGGAATGAGGGGGGGATTTGGGGGGGATTCGATGGGGGGAGGTTCTTTCAGACGTTCTGTCGGGAGCAACCCGCCGGGGCACCCCTACGATTCGAGGAGGTCGCGGACCGTTTCCCACAGATCGGGGGGTGGCAAGGTGAGATCGGGCTGCGCGCCAAACGCATTCAGGAGGTGCTGGGCCTCTGCGCGGTCGGCGGCGAAGGTGTGGGGGTGGGAGGCGACCAGCGCAGTCAGCACGATGGCGCGGTCGGTATTGCCGGCAGACCACTCGATCTCGGCGGCGGCGATCAACCCCAGAAGCGCGAACGCATCGATCCGTTTGCGCGATGCCCATGTGAGCGCCTCCCGGCAGGAGGCGACGGCCAGATCGGTCTGCCCAAGGTGGAGTGCCGCCCGGCTTTGCGCGGCAAGTCCATAGGCCAGCCCAAAATACCGCTCCCAGCCCTGTGACAGACCGTCAATATAGTCCTCACGGTAGTAGCGGATTGAGTCGTCCAGCGTCTGCAGCGCGACGGCATCATCGCTCATTTTCCAGGGCAATCTGGCCGCGCATGATCGTCCAAAGTGCTCGCCGTTGCGATTGGTCGATCGTCCTGGCTATAGGCGGCCGCACGTTCACACCAAAGCGCTGCGTTGGCGTCCCGTCCATCCGCATAGGCCGCCAACCCGGCGAGTGCCAGCGCGAAGGTCATCTGGTGTCGGTGCGCGCTGCTCGCAGGCGGCGAGTTTTCTTCAATTAGCGCTGCGGCGCGTTCTTCCACAGCCGCGTAGTTCCCGGCGGCGTAATCGACATCCATCAGGTACAGTCGGTAGATGTTGCGCCAGGCGTGTTGTTCGGTATCGCTGACGAGCGAGTAGGCATCTTCGAAGACCTGGCGGGCCGCGTGCAGTCGACCCGTGCGGAGGTTGATCTCGCCGATGTCGTCCATACCGACGGTGTTGCGCAGTTGCCCTGCTGACGGCGAATGGCCATGGCTTCGAGAAGTTGGTCCAATGCGCTGTCTCGTAATGGCCCATCTCGACCCATGTGAGCGCCACGTTGACCAGTGCGTTGGAGATCAAATGTGGGTTGCCCTGTGCTCGGCGCATTGACAGCACCTGTTCAAAGCTGGCGATGGTCGCGGCATGGTCATCAGGCGAGTGCTGAAGGTCCAGGGCGATCAGCGTCAGCAGGCGCGCACAAACAAAGCTATCGCCCAACGACTGAGCGCTCGTCAGCGCTTGTACGAGCTCGTGCTGCCGCTCTGGCGTGAAATCGTAGTAGCCCCGCGTCCAGTGCAGCATGACGATCGACATCGTTTCGCCCCAGACATCGTGCTGCGCACTATACAGCCGGTGGGCCGCGTGTGCCGCTTCGAGGCGGCCGGTATCTTCTTCCCAGGGCATGCGAACGGCGCGCACCAGCCAGAAAAAAGCTTCCGCGCGCTGGGCATCCGCTCCCGCCCCGAGCAGTATCTCCGCCTCGTCGAGAAGCTGATCTGCATGGACGCGCTCAAAGCTGTTGATTGCCAGATAGGCCTGATGAGTGAGCGCGTCCAGCAGCAGCGAATCGCGCTCCGGCGACTGGGCATCGTTCCGGAGCTTATCTGCCAGAGCGCCCAAGAGCTGATCGCCATCCAGATATGCCCCACCATAAGCGAAGAACAGCCAGAGAGCATGCAGCGCCTTCGCCAGCCCTGTCCAGTCGTTCGCGGCGATCGCCCATTCCCAGGCGGCGCGGACGTTCTCCTGGTCGGCGCGGATGTTGGCCAGAACGGTGAGCTGATTGTGGCGCACCAGCTCCGGTTCGCTATCGGCCAGCGCCGCCAGATAGTAGGCGCTGTGCGCGGCGCGTGCTTCGGCCTCCTCTCCCGACTGCGCCAGATGTTCGGCGGCATACTGGCGCACCAGTTCGTGAATGGCGCAGCGGCCCTCGGCGTCCATGACCACCAGCGCCTTGTTGATCAGCGAGGAGAGCAGGCGCAGCGAGGCCCCGGCGACGGTCTCGGCCGCCTTGCGCGTGAATCCGCCATGAAACACGGACAGGCGCATCATGGCGGCGCGTTCGCGATCGTTCAGCCGCGCCCAGGTGGAGTCGAAAACGGCGCGCAGGCTGCGCTGGCGTTCCGGCAGGTCACGCCACTCGCTTTCCAGCGCGTCCAGGCCGGTGCGGACCTCTTCCAGCACCTCGGCGACGCTGAGCAGCTCGGTCCACGAGGCGGCCAGGAGGATGGCCAGCGGCATGCCGCCGACCAGTCGGCAGATCTTGCTGATGCGCCGCAGGTCCTCCCCGGCGAAGGGCGTGTTGACGTGCGTGCGGCGGGCCGCGCCGACGAACAGGCGCACCGCGCTCGAATTCAGCAGATCCGCTTCGGCGGCGGACAGGGCGGGCACGTCCATGCCGCCGAGGGGGTAGACCGTCTCCAGGCTCAGGTTGAGCCGCTCGCGGGAGGTGATTAACATTTTTACCCCCGGCGCGGTGTGCAGGATCTCGGCAATCAGCTCCGCGCCGTCGAGCAGATGCTCGAAGTTGTCCAGCACCAGCAGAACCCGAGGGATCACCGCCGAGCCGGTGAGGGTCACGGAGAGCGGGTCTGGTTGGGCCGGCGCAGATGTGGACGGCACGGCCGCTGTCGCCGGGACGGCTTCGGCTTCGGCTTCAACTTCCGCATCCAGCAGGCCGAGCGATCGGGCCTGGGCCAGCACCATCTCCTTGCTGTGGGCGTTCAGCTTGCTGTAGATCTGCTTCTTGTACCACTTGACCGTCTCGGCGGTGAGGAACAGCCGCTCGGCGATGCCGGCGTTGGTCAACCCTTCCGCCATCAGACGCAGCACGTCCAGTTCGCGCTCGGTCAGCGCCTCCGGCAGCGGCTGCGGACTGCGCGGGCCGGGCAGCGCGGCGCGGAAGGCCTGGGCAAAGCGAATGGCTGTGGGGTAGCGGTCGGACGGCGCTTTGGCCGTGGCGACGGCCAGCACGGCGTCGATGGCGGCAGGGAGCTGGGGGTTGTTCGCCCTCACCGATGGAATGGCGGCGTTCATCTGCCCTTCGATGAGCACGGCGGCGCTCTTGCCCTGGATGGCCCGGACGCCGGTCAGCGCCTCGAAGACGACCAGCCCCAGGCTGTAAATGTCCGTGGCCGCCGTCACCTGCCCACCGCGGATCTGCTCGGGGGCGATGTAGGCCAGCGAGCCGACGAACTTGCCATCTGATGGATGACGCCGGCCTGGTGGGCGACTTGCAGCGCCGAGGCGATCTGCTCCAGCAGGCGAGCGGCGGCCTCGACGGTCAGCGGGCGCTCCTGGAGCGCGTCGCGCAGGGTACGCGCCAGCCAGCGAAAGACCAGGAATGCGCCGTCGTCGTTCTGCCAGTAATCGTAGAGTGGGATGATGTGGGGGTGTTCCAGCCGGGCGACGAGCTGCGCTTCCTGCTCGAAACGGCGGCGGAATTCCGGTTGGGCGGCCATTTCCGAGGAAATGACCTTGACCGCCACCTCGCGGCCGATGGGCTGCTGCACGGCACGGTAGATCACGGAACTGCCGCCCGTGGCGACCTGCTCGCGGATCTCATAGCCGTTGACGACCTGCCCCACCAGCGCGCCGAGCATGGCGCCCCCTTCGCAATCGTCCCGCCGGGATGCGGATGATCTCATTATAGCGCGAGGGCAGTCACGGTGGGGAAGACCTCGGGTCAGCGCCGCCGGAGAATGGAATTCTCCGGCTACCACCAGGGGTGTGAGAAACCGGCTGAAGCCGGTTCCACGAGCGGACACACCCGTCACCCGATAAAGCCTAACGCGCGATCTCCGCTGCGGGAACCCTCTTCAAAGGATATTTCGTGCGTTCAGGATAACCCGACGTTGAACAATTCTGCGCCAACGTCGGGCGGCAGCTTGCGCTGCGTTGCTATCACTCGTTAATATTGGCCGGCATGTTACGCCGCTGGAGTCCGCTGCTATGAAGTTGTTCGTCAGTTATTCGCGCGATGATGCCGCCTGGGTCTATGAGCTGTGGCGCGCGCTCCGCGACGAGAACCACGACGCCTGGATCGACAAGTTCATCAAAGCCGCCGCCGACTGGTGGGAGACCATCCTCCAGCAGATCGAAGCCGCTGACGGTGTGATCTACATCATGACCTCGCGCTCGGTGGAGTCGGTCTACTGCCGGGCCGAGATCGACTTTGCTCTCGCGCTCAACAAGCCGATCCTGCCGCTGATGCTCAAGCCGTGCGACTATCCGCCGGTGCTGGATAGACGCCGGGTGCAGTTTCAGCGCATCGCCGATCTCTCGCTCGACCGGGTGCTGTTCAAGATCGAACAGGGGTTGGGCGACATTCGCGTCGATCGTCTGAACGGCAAGTATGCGCCAACGGCCGCCGCTCGACCTCCGGTGCCGGCTCCTGATGGCGCGAATGTCGAAGACCTGTACGAACTGTTTGGCATGGCCGAAGAGGCCAATGCCGCCGGGGCCGTTCACCAGGCCGATCGGTTCTTCCAGCAGGTGATCGACGCCGATCCGACTCCCGATGGTGTGGGCGCGGCAGCGCGGGAACGGTTGGCCGAGATTCGCACGGAGAGAGAACGCCTGGCGGCCCGCGACAAAATCGCCCGTATGGTCGAGCCGCCGACTCTGATCGCCGGCGCGCGGGCGCTCTGGAAGACCTATAAAACAAAGTACGGTTTGAGCGACGAGGACGATGTGGCGCTCGACGCCCTCCTCGTGGTCGGCATGACATCGGCTGGCTCTGCTCCGGCTTCTCCTGCTGCCGTTGCTCCGCCGGTTGTCGGCGTGTCGTCCCCGCCGCCCGCGTCCGTTCTCCGCCTGCCCGATCCCTTTCGCCTGGATCGACATTCCGGCAGGGCGGGTGACGCTGATTGAATCGTATGACGATCAGAGCTATTTCGGCAAAAAAGGAGAGAAGAAGACTTTTGACGTGCCGGCCTTCACCGTCGCCAAATACCCGGTCACGAACGCGCAGTATCGCGTCTTCGTGGACGCGCAGGGGTACAATATTGAGCGCTGGTGGACGCCCGCGGGTTGGCAGTTCAGGCAGAAGGAGAGCTGGGCGAAGCCGCGCTTCTGGGATGACGCGGCGCGCGAGCCGTTCAACCGGCCGGATCACCCGGTGGTGGGCATGTCCTGGTACGAGGCCCTGGCCTTCTGCATGTGGCTGAGCGAGACCTGGTCGGAGAAGATCCTGCTGCCCACCGAGCAGATGTGGCAGCGGGCGGCGCAGGGTGACGACGGCCGGGCCTACCCCTGGGGGAAGAATTGGGACGGGGCGCGCTGCAAGAATGCGGTGAAGCCTAATGGCCGAGATCACACCGCGCCGGTGATACAGTACGCTGGGCGCGACAAGGGCGACAGCCCGTTCGGAGTGAGCGACATGGCGGGCAACGTCTGGGAATGGTGTCTCACGGATTATGACACGGGAAGTCAGGATGTGAACGAAAGTTCTAATCGTCGTGTGCTGCGCGGTGGTTCCTGGTACTACTTTTACCCAGAGAACTTCCGTGTCGATGGCCGTTACGGGGATTCCCCAGTGGACTGGGACTTCGGGAGGGGATTTCGTATCGCCCGCTTCTGACGCCCGGGGTTGAAAACCCACGCGCTACCCAATTTTGCGAAAACCCTCTTCCAGGGGTTCTAGTGCGCGGAGGCCGCGGGAGTATGGACTACAAATCCCCGCTTCCATCCGAGCGATTGGGGGAGAGTAGCACGAACCAGCCTGAGCCGGCATCGTTCATTTCGGTTGTCTATTGCTCCGCCACACAGCGGAAGCCCAACTCTTCCCCTTCATAGTTCATGGCGCGGCTATCGCGATCCGTAGTCCGCATGCTTACGAAGCCATTGACGTACGAGCCGCCCCGGATCATGCGGGCACTGAAGCCGTCAGCGTTCTCACGACCATCGTTCGCGTCGTAGGGATAGCCGAAGTTCTGGCTGGTCGTCCATTCCCAGACGTTGCCGGACATATTCAGCGCGCCCACCCATGAAGCGCCGGAGGCGTAAGCGCTCACCGGCGCGGTGACGCTATAGCCGTCATTGTGTTCAGGGTGGACCAGTCGAATGTTATTGGACCAACTGGCGCTCAGGCAGTTCATATCACAGTGGTTGGCGTTTGCTGCGCTGACTTCGCGGCCCCACGGATACAACCAGCCATCCGGCCCGCGCGCGGCGTACTCCCATTCGGCCTCCGTGGGAAGGCGACCCCCACGCCAGGCACAGTAGGCGGCCGCCTGGGTCCAGGTGACGCGCGTGATCGGCTGGTCATCGCCTGTCGAAAACTGAGCCGACGGCGCAGGGCTGCATGCGCCTGCCACTACGCACTCGGCGTATTGTGCGCGGCTTACCTCGGTGCGATCCATCCAGAATGGTTGGTCGATGCTCTGCTGCGAGGCGGGAGTCTCGTTGAACCATGAGCGTTCGCAGATTGTCTGCATGCGCGCCGACGCCTGACACTGGTTGAGCGCGACGGAGATGTCGTTTTCGCTGCTGCCCATTGTGAAGCTGCCCACCGGCACCAGGACGCGTTCCACACCATCGGTGATGCGGATCATTGGCACCCACTCCTCATTGCCGCCGCCGAAATTGAATACTGCGTTCTGCGTGGGGACAGCCGCGGTAGCCGTGATCGTGGGCGTTGTATCCAGAACCCCGATCACCGGCACGGAGGAGCAGTCGCCGAACAGTGTCACGGTGAAGCCATTCAGCCATCCGATCATGACCGTGCCGGTAGGTTCCTCGACCTGCACCTGCCACCACAATCGGTCAGATGTGCGCCCGACGACCAGCGCTGTCATGCCGCTGCTTAATTGCGCAATTGGGTCATATTCAGCGCCGGGGCCGGACCTCAGAGCCATGTTGATGGTGAGCGTCCGACAGGTCGGATCGGCGCGGACGGACAGCGTCGGATTCGGTGTTGCCGTCGGCTCGATGCGAATGAGCGAGGAGCTGACCCAGCCCTCGGTGCCATTGGCCATGCGGATGTTCAGCCACAGGCCGTCCGTATTGGTTCCGAGGAGGGTGACCGGCGTGCCCGGCTGCAACACAGTGATCGCCGCGTAGCTTGTGCCGGGTCCGTTGCGGACGTTGATCGACTGAAGCGAATTCACGCTGCCCAGGATCGGCGGCGTGGCCGTCGGCGGCGGAGTTGGCGTGAGGGTGGGTGTCAGTTGTGAGTCCGGCCGGCATCCTCCCTCCGGGATGATCAGAATCCAGCCCGGCAGCATGAAGGCGGCGCCCATTTCCGTGATGTCGTTAGCCTCCAGCAGGTTGGACACGGAGATACCAAAGTCGCTCGCGATGGAACCGGCGGAGTCGCCTTCCTGTACCGTATAGAAGCCGCACACCGCTGGGGCGCTGGCGACCGGCACACAGCCATCGCGCGGGATGACGAGCACCTGCCCGACCTCGGTAATTGCGACCATCATGTCGTTGGCATCCAACAGATCGCGAAGCGTCACGCCGAAAGCGGCGGCAATCGAGGCGGTGGTATCGCCTAACTGTACGGTGTAGATTTCGCAAGTCGGTGGAGAGCTGGCGGCGACCACGCAGCCATCGCGCGGGATGACGAGCAGCTGTCCGACCTCGACAAATGCGACCATCATGTCGTTGGCATCCAACAGTTCGCGAAGCGTCACGCCGAAAGCGGCGGCAATCGAGGCGGTGGTATCGCCGACCTGCACGGTGTAAATTTCGCAGGTCGCTGGATTGCTGACGGCGACTACGCAGCCATCGCGCGGGATGACGATCACCTCGCCCGCCTGGAAGAAGGCGATCGACCGGTCGTTGGCTGCCAGCAGATCGCTCACGGTCACGCCGAAAGCGGCGGCAACCGAGGCCGCCGAATCCTGCGCCCGCACGGTGTAGAACTGACATGCCGGCAGCGACGCTGCCTCCGCCGTGGCGGTCATAGGAGCGTCTGTCAGCGCCTCTCGCGTCAGCCGGCCATTGACCTGTGCCTCCAGAGTCGCGCCGGCCTGGGCCATGCTCAGGCTGGGCGTCAGCGTCGCCGACGCTGTATCGGTTGCGGTGGGTGTGGGGGTACGGCTGGGGCGGCGTGTGGCTGTCGCTGATGGCGTGTTGGTGGGAAGCGGCGAGGGCGTCGCCGTTTTGGTCGGCGTATCGGTCGGAATGGGCGTTGACGAGTTCGTAGGCGTTTGTGTCGGGATCGGCGAGGCAGTATCGGTCGCCGTCGGCGTGTCGCTGGGAACGGGCGTTGCTGTGTCCGTCGCCGTTGGCGCCGGGGTATTGGTCGGTAGCGGCGTCGCCGACTCGGACGGCGTCCACGTTGCCGTTGGGGTGTCGGTGTAAGCTTCGGCCGTCGCGGTCAATCCGCCGAAGGCGGTCAGCACGATGGCGGTGCCCTGCGCCTGTGCCGCGACAGTCTGCGCGATCTCCGCGGCAAGCGTGGCGCCGGCGTCGGCTGTGGCGGTGGGGGGCAGCGTCGTAGGTGGCAGTGTTAGCGTTTCTGTGGGAGGCGGGGTAGGCGTTGGCGGCATCTCGGTCGGATCGGGCGTTCGCGTGGCCGTTTTCGTCGGTATCGGCGTTTCCGAAGGAGACGCCGTTTCGATCGGCGCCGGGGTCTCAGCCTCAAGCGGGGTGGCCGTGTCGGTCATGACCAGTGCCACGCCACCTGCCAGGGTCGCCGCGTCACTCACCTGTGCGGCAGCAGTAACCGTTGGTGTCGCCCCTCCCGAACGGGCCAGTACCGCCAGCAAGCCAATGAGCGCCAGCGCCGCCACCAGCAGCACTCCGGCGATCAGGGTCAGCCGCAGGTTGGCGCGCGTCCGCCGCCGGCTAGCCTGCTCGAAGGCTGCGATGAAATCGGCCATGGATGGGAAGCGTTCTTCGGGTGTCTTGGCCAGCGCACGCTTGAAGAAAGCTGAGAGTGGAGCAGGGAGGGTTTCACTCCACCTGACGATATCAATGGGTATGCCGTTGATGTGCGCTTCGGTGAATGTCTGGTAAATTCTGGCGTTCAGCTTGCGCGCCGTGGTCTGGATCGAGGCGGAACTGGTACTACCTTCATTGACCAGGTACACCTGACCGCCGGAGAGCATCTGGTACAACACGATGCCAAGCGAGTACTGATCCGCGCGCGCGTCGATCGTCGTCAGCCCGATCGCCTGTTCCGGCGACATGTACTGCGGCGAACCTTTGATCTGGCCGGTCCCTGTGCCAGTGCGCTCGACGTTGGCGTCGGGGTTCAACTGCTTGGCGATGCCGAAGTCGGCGAGATGTGGCTCGTCATCGTCGTCAAACAGGATGTTGGACGGCTTGATGTCGCGGTGCACATAACCACGATCGTGCGCCAGTTGCAGCGCCCCGCCGATTTTGCGGACGAATGTAGTCACCTCTTCAGGAGAGAACGAAGCGCCTGTCTTCAGTCGATCGTGCAGACTGCCTCGGCCCATGTACTCCATGACGAAATGAGGAGGTCGTTCGTCCGTGCCCTCATAAACATCTCGGATGCCGACAATGTTGGGGTGCTTCAGTTCGGCCATCGCGCGGGCTTCGAAGAGGAACTGCCGCACGAATGAAGGCATGCGCGAGAAGTCGCTGGTCAACACCTTGATGGCCACCACATCATGCAGCAGGAGGTGTTCCGCGAGATAGACGGCGCCGAAGCCTCCGGTGCGGATCAGTTTGATAATACGATACTTATCATGGAGCGTTCGCCCCACAAGGTGCAGGTCGTCTTTAGGGGCTGGCGTCAGGTTCATGGTCATTTCGTAGTCAGTCGCAGGCGGGTCCGCCGAGCGAAACCGTTCTTACGAGTATAGCGTCTTCGTTTTTGCGGAGGCAAACAGCGAAACCTATACAGGGATGTACATGCAGGGGATGCCCCGGCGCTCATTATTTTCTGCTTTAACATCCCTTGGCGATCATGTACACTTATGCATATTCACCAGAGGAATGAACCTGCGCGCGGCGTCGTCGTTGTTGGGGACGCCGTTGTGTTGGTTAACCAACCGATGTGTTGGAGAGCCAAGAGGAGGCGTCGATGGCGACAAAGACCAGGTCGCTTGATAAAGTCACGCTGCTCGACTGGTATCGCCAGATCGTTCTGATCCGCCAGTTTGAGATCCGCTGCGACGAGCTGTACCACCAGAAGAAAATCACCGGCGTCTACCTGCACCTGTACAGCGGCCACGAAGCCGTCGGGGTCGGCGCGCTGGCCGCGCTGACCGAAGATGATCACATCATCACCGGCTATCGCGATCACGGCCTGGCGCTGGCGCGCGGGGTCGATCCCAAGCCGCTGATGGCCGAGATGATGGGCAAGCGCACCGGCGTGAGCGGCGGCAAGGGCGGGTCGATGCACCTGGCCTCGCGCCAGCACAATTTCTGGGGCGGCTATGCCATCGTCGCCGGTCATCTTCCCCTGGCCGCCGGCATCGCGCTCAAAGAGCGCTACATGGGCACGGAAAACGTCGTCATCTGCTTCATGGGCGACGGCGCGACCAACAACGGCTATTTCCACGAGTCGCTCAACCTCAGCTCCGTCTGGAACCTGCCCGTGGTCTGGCTGATCGAGAACAACTTCATCGGCATGGGCACGCGCATCGAAGATTCCAGCGGCCAGCCGGAACTGGTCAAGCGCGCCATTGCCTACGGCATGAAGGAAGGCCCGCGCGTTGACGGTCAGAACGTGATCGAAGTCTATGACGCCATCAGCGAAGCCGTCGCCTATGCCCGCAAGAAGGGGCCGGTGCTGGTCGAGGCGCTGACCTACCGCTACAAGGGTCACGGCGTTTCCGACAAACAGTATGACGCCCGCGAAGACCTGAAGCGCGAACTGGAAGACTGGCAGTCGAACAAGGACCCGATCAACATCCTCAAAGATCATCTGCTGGCGGGCTTCGAAGGCGTTGAGGCGGAGCTGAAGAAGATCGAGGCGGAAGCGCAGGAGACGGTCGAAGAGTCCGTGCGCTTTGCCGAGGAAAGCCCGGCGCCGACCTACGAAGACCTGATCAACAACATCACCGTGGAGTAGCGAGCGACATGACAGAAAAGAATGTCCCAATGCGCGAGGCGCTGCGCTCCGCCCTGATCGAAGAGATGGAGCGCGATGAGTCCGTCTTCGTCATGGGCGAAGAGGTCGGCGCATGGCAGGGAACGCACCGCGTCACCCGCGGCCTGATGGAGATGTTCGGCGAGCGCCGCGTGCGCGATACCCCGATCAGCGAGATGGTGATCGCCGGCGCGGCGGTTGGCGCGGCCATGGCCGGCCTGCGCCCGGTGGCCGAGATCATGACCATCAACTTCGCCTTCCTGTCGCTGGATGCCATCGTCAACCATGCGGCCAAGATTCACTACATGTTCAACGGACAGTTCAAGGTGCCGCTGGTCATCCGCGCGGCGAGCGGCTGGGGCAACCAGGCCACGGCCACCCACTCGCACACGCCGGAGCCGATCTTCGCGCACTTCCCCGGCATGTATGTCGCCTGCCCCTCGAACGCCTACGACGCCAAGGGCATGCTGAAGACGGCTATTCGCGACGACAACCCGGTGCTGTTCACCGAGTCCATCGCCCTGTACTCCAAGCCGAGCGTGATCCCCGATGCGGAGTACCTGATCCCGGTCGGCAAGAGCGATGTCAAACGTGAGGGGGAGCATGTCACGCTGGTGAGCTACGCTCGCGGCGTCGAGTGGTCCCTGGAGGCGGCGGCGATGCTGGCGAAAGAGGGCATCGAAGCCGAAGTGATCGATCTGCGCTGGCTGCGGCCGCTCGACCTGGAGCCCGTCTTCGAGAGTTTCAAGAAGACGAACCGGTGCGTCGTGGTGGAAGAGTCGCTGCCGCACTTCAGCTTTGGCAGCGAAATCGCGGCGCAGCTTCAGGAAGCGGCGTTCGATTACATGGACGCGCCGATCAAGCGCGTGAGCGCCATGGATGTGCCGCTGCCCTATGCGAAGGAAATTGAGTTGATGGCGCTGCCGAATGCGCAGAAAGTCGTCGACGCAGTCAAGGAGATTGTGACCTGATGGCTCAGGAAATCATCATGCCGGACGTTGGCTCCGGCGACGATGGCGGTATTCTACTCAACTGGACGAAACAGGTCGGTGAGGCCGTCAACAGCGGTGACGTGATCGCCGAGATCGAGACGGATAAGGCCACGGTCGAAGTTCCTGTGAACGTGGCCGGGACGATTCTCCAGCTCAACGGAACGCCCGGACAGGCGCTCAAGGTCGGCTCGGTGATCGGTCTGGTCGGCGCGGCGGGCGAGCAGCCTGGCGCTGTGAAACCAGCCGGCAATGGCGCGGCCAACGCCGGAAGCCCGCCAGCGACAGCGGCTGCCGCCCCTGCGGCTGCACCTGCCGCGCCGCCTGCGCCCGTTGAAGAGGACGGCAGCCTGCCCGATGGCGTGAAGGCGTCACCCGTCGCCCGCAAGATCGCGGCGGATAAGGGCGTCGATCTGCGGCAGGTTCAGGGCACCGGCCCCGGCGGCCGCATCGTCAAGAGCGATGTCGAAGGCTGGACGCCAGCGGCGGCTGTCGCGACCCCCGCTGCTCCGGCAGCATCGCCTGATGCCGCCCCCGCCGCGCCTTCGGCTCCGGCTGCCCCGGCGATCGCCGCGCCGAGCTTTGGCAAGCTGCCGGAAGGGTCCGGATGTCGAGATCATCGATACCAGCAAGATGCGGTCGCGCATTGCCCAGCGCATGGTCGAGGCCAAGCAGCAGACGCCGCACTTCTACCTGACGGCCGAGGTCGACGTCGAGCCGCTGCTCAAGTTCCGCGCGCAGATCAACGCGGCGCTGGACGAAGCCCACAAGATCAGCGTCAACGATCTGGTGGTCAAGGCGGTGGCGCTGGCGCTGCGTGAGTACCCGAATCTGAACACGCACTACTACGGCGACAAACTGGCGCGCCACAAGCGGATCAACATCGGCATTGCCGTCGCGCTGCCGAACGGCGGACTGCTCAACGTGGTGGCCAAGGACGCCGATCGCACGGCGCTGAGCGTGATCGCGGCGCAGAACAAAGAGATGATTGGCCGCGCCCGCGACAACAAGCTCAAGCCGGACGATATGCAGGGCAGCACCTTCACCGTCAGCAATCTGGGGCCGTACGACGTCGAACACTTCGGCGCGATCATCAACCCGCCGGAAGCCGGCATCATCGCGGTGGGCACGGCGAAGAAGATCCCGGTTGTGCTGGAAGACGGCTCGATTGGCGTGGGCAACCGTATGAAGATGACCGTCAGCGTTGACCACCGGGTGAGCGATGGCGCGGAAGGCGCGCAGTTCCTCAAGCGCGTGAAAGAATTGCTGGAAAAGCCTGCCGGCCTGGTCTAGGCCTTTCTGCCGCACTTCCGGGCGCCCTCTCGATCTGCAAAACGGTTTGTTTCGCAGATCGAGAGGGCGCTTTCGATTCGGGCGAACCGTCTACGTCTGACCACCGATGAACCGGTCATGTCTTGACGCTCCACTATACTGAGCCCGACGAGTGGGCGCGCAGTATTGTGTCGCGCGCCTGTCCGCATCTCTTCGAAAGAAGGTTCTCCATGCTTCGTGTGCTCATTGTCGCACTCTGCCTTCTCATCACCCGTGCTTCGCTCTCCGCACAGTCTTCCGAGACCCTGCCGCTGATCACCGCCGATAATGCGCGCGATCTTGAGCTGCTTGGCGTTGTCGGCGTCAGCGCCGTCACCGGCTCGGCGTGGTCGCCAGGTGGCGATTGGATTGCCTACACCAACGACGCCGGAGTCTTCATCGTTCCTCAGACGGATGCGGGAAGCGTCGAACAAATCGCTTTTGGCCGCGCGGAGCTTCCCGTGTTCAGCCCGGACGGCCTCTACCTGGCCTGGGCGCTCCAGGACGCAGACGGTCAGCGCCGTGTGCAGATCTGGAATATGCGTATCGGTAGATTCCAACGCGATTGGCTGCGGCCTGATGAACCGCTGGTCCAGTTGGTCTTTGAACAGGACGACCGTTCCCTTCTATCGGTGATGAGCAGTGGTATGGTGCGGCGCTGGCCAACCATCGGCGAGGGAAACCCACGCGCCTTCACCTTCCCGGTCACGACGCGCCTGGGGCGGGTGATGCCGCTGCCAGCGGGCGGCGCGGTCGTCAATCAGGACGGGGGAAGTCTGGCTCTATGATGCGGCGTTTCGTCCACTGCACTCGCTGGAGATTCGCTCCACAAGCAGCGGTGAACTGATGGCATCGCTGGCGACCGCACAGCCGGCCAACCTGGGCCGGTGCACGCCGCAGATGGTCAGTCACATGGCCGAAGCGCTGCTCCACGATCAGCCTGTCGAACCTTGCGATCGTACGGTGGATCTGGTGGCAGCCACGCACCGGCCCGGCTGGATCACCAGCACAGTCGAGAACCCGGCGGGCGCCCGGATCGCGCTGATCGACAGTGCGTTGACCACCTATCTGTGGGATGTCGCTGAGCAGCGGCTTCTGGCCGAATACTGGACCGGCGGCTCCGATACAATTCCACTTGCGCCCTCCTTCAGTGCCGACGGCGCGTGGTTGGCGACTCCGTGCGTCACCTGTTCGACCACGCTGGTCTCGATGCGCACGCTGAAGCGCGTGGCTAACTTTCCGGGTCAATTCGATCCGATCTTCAGCCCCACCAGGCCGGATCGTCTTTACACGTTACAGCCGGTCGAGCGGGGTGCGTTCACGGAGGCCGCGTGGTGGTTCAACGTGTGGGATCTGTCGCATCTGAGTCACGTTACTCCCGACGGGCTGGATGACCCGCTTGCGCAGTCTCCCGAAAACGCGTCGCGTCTCGCCGTCCGGGTGCCTGTCACTCTTCCCGGTGGCCGAAACAAGGTGGTCATCAACACGGATGGCACGATGGTCGCTGTTCTCACTCATAGCGAGGCGACCCTGATCGATCTGCGGACGTTCGCTGTGCGCCGGATGCCGCTGCCGACCGCGTCCTCTGTCCAGGGCCATTCGACCGGCATCGCGCTGAACACCGATGGGACGCTGGCATTTGTTCTCCGCGACGACCTCGTGCATGTCCTGTCCACAGTTAGCGGGCGAGTGCTGCATCGCCTGCCGGCTTTCGGCGCGTCAATGCTGCTCCTGTCCGATGACGGGCGGTCGCTGGCTCTAGGTTCATACATCGCAAGCATCATTCGCATTTATAGTGTGGTGCAGAACTGATCGGCCAATGGAACAAAACGGTCGTGTGAGTCGTCCCTAACATAGATACGCATCAATTGAGCGTAAAATCAGATCTGTTCAATGAGGAGAACACCCATGCTCAGGAAAATCGCAGTTGTCGCGCTGGCCGTGATGCTGGTCGCCGGCAGCATTTCAGCGCAGGAGGATGCAGAAGGACCGATGAAAGACGGAGTGTCGCTGGCCATCTACAATCAAGGGACGGCGCTGGTACAGGATCGGCGCACCTTCACCTTCACGCCGGGTGATAACACCATCAACTTCACGGATGTGGCCGCCGGCATCGACGCCACGTCGGTCACGTTTGTCTCGCTGACCGATCCGACTGGCACCATCGTGATGGAGCAGAATTTTGTGTTCGATCTGGTCAACAGCGGTGCGCTCTTGCAGCGCTACCTCGACCAGACCATCGAGATCGTCGCCGAGGATGGCACGCAGTTCCGCGGGCAGCTCCTCAGCGGACGGAACGGCGAGATCATCCTGCGCACCGAGGATGGACAGGTGATCGTGATTGGCCTGGATAAGGTCCGCGATCTGCGCTTCCCTGAACTGCCCGGTGGCCTGATCACCCGGCCGACGCTGCGCTGGCTGGTGCAGTCGGTCGCCGGCGGCGAGCAGCAGGTCAAGCTGACCTACCTGACCAGCGGCCTGAACTGGACAGCCGACTACAATATTCTGCTCGCCAACGATGAGCGCTCGCTGGATCTGAACGGGTGGGTGACGCTGACCAATCAGAGTGGCGCGGCTTACACCGACGCCCAGGTCAAGCTGATCGCGGGGGATGTCAATCGTTTGCCGGAGCCGGAAATGATGGCGCGTATGGCCGATGGAATCGCCTATGCCGCGGCCGCCCCTCAGGAACAAGTCGAACAGCGAGACTTCAGCCAGTACAAGCTGTATGAGATCACGCGCCCCGTCACCGTGGGGATGAACGAGACGAAGCAGGTCGAATTCGTCAGCGGCGCAGACATCGGTGCGAACTCGATTTTCGTCTACGACTCCAGCCAGCCGTTCTATAACTACGGCAGCCCACTGATCGACCAGTACTACGGCCAGAGCGGTATCACGGATGTTGGCTTCTACCTCGAATTCTCGACGGGCGAGGAGAGTGGTCTGGACGCCGCGCTGCCAGCCGGTCGTGTTCGGGTGTACCAGGAAGATACAGATGGGGCAGCCCTGCTGATCGGCGAGAACGCGATCGACCACACGGCGAAGGGCGAGGATGTACGCATCTATCTGGGGAACGCCTTCGACCTGGTGGGCGAGCGCATTCAGACCAACTACAACCTGATCGCCCGCAACGTCCTGGAGGAGACCTACGAGATCCACCTGCGCAACCGCAAGGAAGACCAGGCGGTCGAGATCCGCGTGCCGGAGCACCTGTTCCGCTGGACAAACTGGCAGATCGTCGCGTCGTCGATGGACTACACCCAGACGAACTCCAGCACCATCGAGTTCCGTCCGACCGTGCAGCCGGGGCAGGAAACGGTCATCACCTACACCGTGCGCTATACGTTCCCGAATTAGCTCTTGCTCAGAGGAGGGTGCCCGCAATCGGGTGCCCTCTTTCCGTCCAGGATGCTGCCTGTGGGTTGAACTCGCTGAGCCTTGATGATAGGATAACTTCGTCTGGCCCCGTAGCTCAGTGGCAGAGCACCCGCCTTTTAAGCGGAGTGTCGAAGGTTCGAATCCTTCCGGGTCAAAGCCGTATCCTTCTTCTCCCTCAGTTTTAAGCTCCGTGCGCAGCACCATGAAGTGGGCGGCCCAGGGCTTGAGGCGAAAGTCCACGACTTTCCGCTCATCCAGGTCATAGACGACATACTCGACGAGGTTTCGCGCCATGGTAGCGGTCCTCGTCGTTGCTTCCCTCCCACAGCCTTGCTATCTTGTTCACTGCTTCGATGGCCACCATCAACTCTGACGTCGTTCGCTGCGTCTCGGTCGTGTAGTTCTGCCAATGGGTGATTTCCCGTTCCAGTTTTTCCTTGCGGGAGACGTATTCTTCGCGGGAGATGTCGCCGTCCTCGAAGATATGACGGGCCGCATCCAGCCGTTTCCTGGCTCGTGCGATGGCGGTCGTGCGCTTGGATTCGAACTCGCGTTCGTCGGCTGGCTGGTCGCTGAGCAGCGCAGCCAGGTTGAGCATCGGCTCGATGAATTCCGGCGCCAGCGTGAGATTCTGAACGAGGCGCAGGAAGTCACCTTCGACAAGCTTGCTGGGGACAGCGCGACGCTGGCAGTCACAGTGCAGACCGGGTCGGTGGCGGTAGGAGTCGCGATGGATGCCACTCAATTTGGAGCGCAGTCTGACGTTGTCCTGCTGCACGGCGATCCGCTCACATCCGGCGCAATACACGAGGCCGGACAGCGCGTAGGCCATCACCGACTTGTTCCGTCCGGTGTCGGGCATGCTGAAGGAACGATCACGGATGATCTCTCCGACTCTTCGCAGAAGGTGAATGTCGAACACGGCGCGGTCTGCATCGAGCGGCACATCGTTCGGCTCAATCTCCCGATAGTTCCTGGTGCTCGACTTCTTGTCCAGCACTGCGCCGCCGTATTCGGGCCAACTGCTGGTCACACGTCGGACGTCGTCCACTTCGAGCGGTGAGGGCTGCCCGTAGCGGTCGCGAAATGCCCAGCCTTCAGACTGCATGATGCTGCACACGCGGGCACGTCCCAGACCAGTGACGTACAGCTCCATGATGCGGAACGCGCAGTCGTAGTAGCCACGCCAGATGGCATCTGCGGCAGGTGGCTCGTCCTGGATGGTGCCGGCCTGCCAGCTTCCGTTCGGCAGAAGCCACGCGCCCTCGTCCGTGGGCATGAGATAGCCGTCTTTGTTGCGCTTAGTGCCGAACAGGGGTAGGCCAACGGTGATGTTCTTGGATTTGCGGTAGGCAATGTTTGCCTTGCGCCGCAGCGACACATCCATGGCGTACCACTCGTCGAAGATGGCGGAGAGCTGAGCGAAGAGTCGTCCCTGCGGCGTGCTGAAGTCGATGTGCTTCGACGGGTCGGCGAGGACGAGTTTGATCCCCTTATGGTCGACGAAATCGAGCAGGTCGCCGATGCGCCACCCTTTTCGATGCAGACGCGACAGGTCGTTGGCGACCAGCGCCACCACATCAGGATCGTCGAGGCGGGCTTTGAGCGCCATCCAGCCGGGTCGGTTCTTCTCATGCATGGCCGACTTGTGCCCTTCGGCATCCTCGTACCATTCCGGTGTCCAGCCGTGCAGAGCGCAGATGCGCTGGATGTTGTCACGCTGAATCTGCGGACTGACCAGGTCTTTGTCGTCTCGGACGAGGGAACGGCGAACGTAGCAGAGGGCGACGATGCGGCGAACGGCGGGGACTTTCGTGGGCTTGGGCATTACGGAGTCTCCTTGAGACAGTGCAGGTGCCGGATGAATCGCGCATCTTCTCCCAACACGTTATAGTCTGTCGGAGGTCGTTGCGCTAGCTTGGATAGTGCAGCGATCAGAGCGTCGGGGTGTACCAGCACCTCGGCGCTCGCTTTTCTACTGCACACCTTATTCCAAGTGAGTCGAGTTGTCAACTTGTTCTACAGAATCGTGCTGCCTGGCCGTGATGTCCGCGAGCACCTTGAGAATATTGGCGAGCCCCCAGATCACCTCTTCGGAATCGAGTGCCTCATGCCCCTGCCCCGCCAACTGTTTGCAGAGCGTTCGGGCGAATTGCTCGATCTGGGATGTAGCCTTGCTGCTCAATTGGGTGGGGCGGTTGTCTCAGATCTGGCATCCAGTGAGCTCACGAACTGGCGAATGAATACCGCCCATTGTTTCATGCCCACCAGAGTCAACCTCCGTAATTTTCCAGTTTTCGACTGTAAAACTGCGCATGCACTGAGCGCTTTTCCGATATGGCCGGATAGACCTCATTGCAGCCCACGGCCTGCGGTGCAAATGCAAGATCAGACTTGGCGGCGGCTTTGCTGCTTGATGGGGTAGGGCGCTTGTCTTGTCCTGCCATCGTACGTGCTCCACAAACTGGCGATCTGATGGTTCGATCGTTTCACAAGCGATGGTTCCAGGATGGGGAGAATTGCCGTCTGGAGTGGGTAATTTTGCCCGGGGTGCATTTCGGCAATCACAAGCTCAGTTTTGGGGTGTGGATGTGCTGGTGCGCCACGTCGTTGCGGCCAGTCCTATCGAGAGGACAGCCAGCACCCCGCACTCCGCTTACGGGTGCGCCATCTCGCTAGCGCAGACCCAGCCTCACCGGCGCATGAGGTGCGAGCGTTTTAGCTCGCGCCGTAACATGGGGAGTGCTGAACTGGAGAATCGGAGCGCTGGATTGCCACACTTAAGCCGTTGAGCGCACATTCCCTGCCCCATGTTATGTCGGACGTTCCGGCACACGGAATGTCTGGGCGGCTCGATGCCGCCCATGGTTCTGCTGGTAGAGCGGATGCTCGGACTTCTGCAGTGTGCTGGTTGTCGTGGACGGATGGAACCGAACCTACTCCGTACAGCTCAGTTCACCCCAGCGTGTTTTGAGCGCGGCCGCCCTGAAAACGAAGTGTCGGCGCAGAAGGGGGGACCGTCAAGCGGGTGCGGGGCAACAGGCGCGCGGTGCGTCAGCGCACCTGAAGGGTGTGCTTGAGGCATCGCAGCGCCGGCGCTTTACGGTGGGTTGCCCTGGCGCCGTAGCATTAGGCCAGGCGGCTGCGCGGCGGCGTCGCGAAAACCTCGGATACAGGAGTGACCGCAGAACAGGAAGAATAGGGGCGCATTGAAACTGTCGAGTGCGCACTGGAGACAACCTTCAGCGGAGGAGATATCTGTCTCTACTGTCTCCACCGGCACGGGCAAAAACTAAGCATGCGCCGGGAGGGTACATGTCATGTCTCTGGTGGGTGATTCCTAGGTGGTGACAGTGGAGACGGTGGAGCCATGATCGGGACTATATTGTCGCGCTTCTCGACATCCAGTTCCAGGTTGCCCGCGCGGCTGCCTGGCCAGAAGCGAAGAACGGCGACGACGTCAGCACGGAAGGCCCACAATCGATCACTCGCTCGTGTTGCTTAGGTGTCGCCAGTTCTCATGGCGCACCGTCAGCGCGCCGAAATCGTCATCGTTCGTCACAATCACTGCGTTCAGGCGGTAGGCCAGGGCGGCCAGCAGCAAATCCACGTCGGAAAGTTGTTTGCCTGCGCGGCGTGTCTCTGCCCAGAACTGCGCCGCCTGTCGCCAGTCCTCGTCGATCAGAGGAATCCACTCGAACTGCGGCCTAATGCGGTTGATATAAAGCTGTAGTTGGCCGGCTGCCGTTCGCCACCGTAGTCCCCGCCAGACCTCGTAATCGACAGGCTGGCACAATCCCAGAACATCCTCGCGCTGATGCGCCCGCACCTGCGCCACCATCGCGGGGTGATCGTTCATCAGGTCGGCAATCGCATTGGTGTCAAACAGGTAGATCACAGCAGGGGAAACCCATCGTCATCGACGGGCTCGATGTACTCTTCATTCATCGCCCGCTCCACCTCTTCCCATTCCTCGTCCGTGAATCCTTCGCGTATCTGCCGCGCCGCTTCGAGAAGCGCATCCACATCCATCGTTCCGGCTCTCAGCACTCTCACTTCGCCTTGGTCCAGATAGGCGCGTAGCTCGGCGCGCTCATCGGGCGAAAGATGGTCCACGGCAGCTTTCACTTCCTGCAGATTCAGCATGGCTGCACCTCCATGTTCATGGCCATTTCGACCTCAGCCCACTCCGCATCGGTAAAACTCGCACGGATAGCTTCCGCGGCTTCGTCCATTCGGCGAATTCGTTCTTCGGTGCTCAGTGGGTGTTCGGCTTGTGACGTGGTAGCACTCGCTTTGAGATGTTCGAGCAGTTCGCGCCGTTCTTCAGTCGAAAGATGGTCAATGACGTTTTTCACTTCCTGCAGATTCAACATGGCTGCACCTCCATTTCTCTCAATTCTACAGCGCATCCCACCGCAGCGTGATTCGAGCGCGGCCGCCTCAAAACGAAGGCATTGGTCGCACAGATCTGATTGATAATTCATACGCACCCGGAATATCCGAACTGCCGCTTAGAAGGCTTTCATTGTCATTTCGATCAACTGCTTTTCCAAAGACTGCGTAGCAAAAGACCAGAATTCGTCTTCGCTGAGATCCTCAAATTCCTGACGAACTCGTACCAGATTAGCAGCTACTTTGGACTTGCTAAGTGCGTCGAGTATGCGTGCCTCGTCTGATGAGACGCTTGAAGTCCTGGTCGGTTCACGGAGTTGCTGAATTCCTGTGTCAACCAGCACGATACGCTTCTGCAAATCAGTAGCGGCACTGATCAAGCTGAGAACTGGTCAATCTTTCGATAACTACTTTTTGCGGCACCGGCGATACGTGTATATTCATCGTTGGCCTGATTCGTTTGGCTCTCCAGTTTCGTAAGCTGTGTCTCTTGTTCATCAACATCTTTATCAGAGAGCGCGGTCACCGTTCGGATTCCCAACAGGGCGGTCTGGATGCTCTCAATATCACTCCCTATTGCATCAAGCAAGTCTGCTACCTGTCCAACTATTGCTTGATACAGGTTGGCGTAGACCGCGTCAGGGTTGCTAGGGCTGTAGATGATCTTTTGCCACAGGTCTTCCTGCTTCACGCCTGTCTTCTGAATAAACAGGTTGCGATATTGCTCTTGCTCACGTATGAACTTGCGTTCCGCTTGACCGGCCAAACCAGTAACCTGCTGCTCTAGCTGAGCTATCCTCTGTTGATACCGATTTTGCAGAGAAAGCTTCTGTGGACTCGGTTTCAAACGCACTGGCGATGGCCCTTTCGATTTCCTGCAACTGTGTAAGCAACTGTTTCGCGGGTTCGCCTTGTCTCTGAATCGTCTCCAACAGATCGTGGAGTTGATTCACCGTTAACTGCCATGCCCTGGCATGTTGAATAGCGCGATCGAGTACACGGCGCTGTTCATTCAGCTTGTCGTGAATCTCTGATAGGAGATTGATGCGTCCTGTAAACCGCTGAAGTGAAGCTAACTCCAAATCAGGCAGCTCAGTAATCAACTCGGATAAACGTTCACGGAACGTTGATGCCTCGCTGATCCCAATTTTGAAGTAGTTGTTCATAGCGCAAACGTACCTGATTGAGGGATGAAGTGAAGGCACTTGCGCGGATCATCGTACCAAGGGTTACTGACCAATCATTCGGTAGCTCTGCCAAGTGCATTTTTCCGGCACGTTCCCGAAGCGTCGATCTCACGAATTACAAGGGTGTGTAGCACGCGCAGATCCGACTGTACTAGCTCATCAAGAACCACCAACTCGGCTTCTCTGTGATGTTTGCGGATCTCTTTGAGCTGATTGGAGTACTTGTTTCCTCGTTGCGCAAATAGCTCGGTTTCAGGCTGATGTACAGCGGCATGAAGCAAGTCGGCATCATGTCTGAATCGCATCACCTGTTCGGCGAGCGCATCAAGCGAAACTGAAGGACGGCTTTTCTCTTGTACCCAAGCACCTACAACTTCAACGAGATCACGAGCTTCCATGATCTCTAGGATGAACTTGATCTCATCGGCGCGGTAACCCATTTCAGTCGCACCGCCGTACACGTCGTTCACCTTCAATGCCCTTACCGTCTTGCGCTCTCGTGTCGTAATCGGTGGTGCACCCTCCAAAGAAGTCAATATGATCTCCTCAAGCGAGTGCCGAGTAAGTAGCACACCAGACTTTCGTGCCTCTCGCCGACCGGGGAATGAACCACCCTCGATCTTTAGTAAGTCAGGGAAGCGTGCTTGAAAAGCATCGAAGGTTGCAGCGGTCGTGCTAAATTTCTTGGCAATTTCTTCTTTGGTGCCCTCAACCAATGCAAAGCCTTGTTTTTGAGCGAAACTGCTCAACTGGCGAAGGACACTGATGTAAGTACGAAGGTTATCACGCCACTGCTTATAGGTAATCAGCGTTTCATACTGGGCACCATAACGGGCATCGATCAACTCACTGACAGTTTTTTTCAATGATCAAGCCACCGTTTACACCATAAGCAGAGCCAACCGCGGATTCAGCAGTACCTCCAACGCTCCTTCCAACAACCGAACCGACATTGAGCGCTTGATCATTTCCTCGAGAGGCTTTGAAACGCTGTCCCGTTCGGCAGCCTCCGTCAAATAGGCGTGAAGTGCCAAAACCAGCATCACAGATACATCTTCAACATCCACGACTCGGCGTAGTTGATCCTGTGTCACGCGATTCAGATTGTCGAAGCATGGCAGCATAGGGTTTAGGGAGAACACAGCAGCAAACGCAGACGTATCGGTTTGCATTTCGCCCAGAAAGCCCAGACGTTCTTGTCAGGAAAGATCAAGATGCCTTGCGAGAATGAATACAAGACTGCATTCCCCTTCAAGGCTCGTATCACTATTTATGGATTCATCATCGCCCACCACGCACATGAACAGCACGTTCGGGAAAGCGCTTCGCGATTTCAGGAATGTGCCGACAAAAGCAACCTCTGCATTTCGTGCAAAATTGCGATACTCAATGCCTGTAGTTGCCCATTGCTCCGGCTTAAACACCAAAGCGAGAAGTGGCATAAAGGAATTGACAGCTCGCTGCATATGGTTTGCAGCCTGCACATCATAGTTGCGGATAAATTCGCGCAGGATAAGCGTCAATTCGTCC
>JADJPJ010000018.1 GCA_016713325.1 Candidatus Flexifilum affinis
GCAGCTTCCGCGCGATGCGGGCGATGTTGCGCGCGTCGTCGATGCCCCGGTGGTGCGTGCCCTCCAGCGCCAGGCCGAGCAGCCCCAGCGCCTCGACCATGCCGGGGCGGACGTGATGCGCCTTCTTGAACTGCCGCTTCAGGTTGATCCGGTCGTGGAAGGTCTTGGGAAAGTCGAGGTTCCAGCGCACACAGTCGCGCTTGATCTGCTGGTAGTCGTAGTCGCCCCACGAGCAGAAGGTGAACGGCTCGTCGCCGATCCAGGTCAGGAACTCCGGGAAGACGACGGAGAAATCTTCAGCGGCCTCCACCTGCTCCTGGGTGATCGAGGTGAGTTCGGTGCAGAAGTCGCTGAGCACCGGGTTCTGAATCGGGCGGATGAACCGCTGGTATTCCGGCGCGGGCAGATCCAGCGACTCGGGCAGCATGAGGGCCCCGATCTCGATGATCTCCATCGGGCTGCTGTCTTTCATGTTCTCCCAGCAGGTGGCTTCAAGGTCTACGATGAGGTAACGCATGGGGTTCCTGACGAAGGCGATTCAGTCGGTGCGGGACAGGAGCTGCGCGACGCGGGCGACGATGGCCTCGGCGACGGCGGCTTTGCTCATCAGCGCCAGCGGCTCGGCGCCGTCGGCGCTGATCAGGATGACGCGGTTGGTGTCGACCTCGAAGCCGGCGTCGGCGGCGCTGATGTCGTTGGCGGCCAGCAGATCCAGCCCCTTGCGGACCAGCTTGTCGCGGCCATGCTCGGCGGCGCGCTCGCTTTCCGCGGCGAATCCGACCACGGCGCGCGGCCGGTGAGTCTCCGCGCGGCGGGCCTTGACCTCCAGCAGGATGTCCGGGTTCTGGACCAGTTCGAGACTCAGGCCTTCGTCGCCGATCTTCTTCAGCTTGTGGTCGGCGGCAGAACTCGGTCGATAGTCGGCGACGGCGGCAGCCATGATCAGCGCGTCGGCATCCGCATCGACGGCATGAGCCAGCACCGCGTCGCGCATCTCCACCGCCGATTCGACCGGCACGATCTGCGCCCCGACCGGCTCCGGCAGAGTGCGAACGGTGGTGATCAGCGTGACCTGCGCGCCGGCGTCGAGGGCCGCCTGGGCCAGCGCGTAGCCCTGCTTGCCGCTGGATCGGTTGGTGACGTAGCGGACGGGGTCAATGGCCTCACGGGTGCCCCCGGCCGTGACGACGACGTGTCGGCCGGCCAGCGGACCGGATCGAGCCAGCGCGTTGCGGATCGCTCCGAGCAGCGCCGGCGTCTCCGGCAGGCGGCCCTGGCCGACCAGCCCGGAGGCGAAGCGGCCCACTTCCGGCTCGACGACCAGCACGCCGCGCGATCGCAGCGTCGCCAGATTGGCCTGCACGGCGAGGTTGGCGTACATGCCGCCGTCCATGGCCGGCGCGACCAGGATCGGGCAGCGGGCGGCCAGCGCCGTGACCGATAGCAGATCGCTGGCGAAGCCGCCGGCCAATCGGGCCAGTGTGTCGGCGGTGGCGGGAATGATGGCGAACAGATCCGCCCCCTCCGCCAGTCCGACATGGGCGATGTGGGTGGGCAGGTCCGTGCCGGAGGCCGACGCCCACATGCTGGTGTAAACGGATCGGCCGGTAACCGCCTGGAAGGTCAGCGGGGTGACGAATTTCTGGGCGGGGTCAGTCATGATCGTGTCGACCTGCGCGCCGGCCTGGGTCAGCTTGCTGGCCAGGTCGACGGCTTTGTAGCAGGCGATGCTGCCGGTGACGCCCAGCACGATGCGTTTGCCCTGAAGCAGAGTGATCGGGTCCATAGGGTTTTGTCTCGAAAGCCTGAAAAACGGTATGGGGACGCCATTTGGTCGCCAAGATAAGGGTGGGGGCAGGGCAAGGGCCCTGAGGGGCTCCGCGGCGTTTTGGGTCCCTTTAGTGGACCCGGGTGCGGGTGTTTAACACGCGGACGACGCGACAATCGCTATTCTGGTTACATCGATCAGTCGCTAATTTGGTACACATGGGACGGCATTCTTGCCGTCCATCATACGTGGACGCCAAAAATGGCGTCCCTACGGATTCGGTTTGGGATGATTATAACCGCATGGCGCGGGCCTGCTTGTTGAATTCGCGCGCGCCGAGGACGAAGGCCACCATCGGCAGCCAGACCAGCCCGTAGGCCGTCAGCAGCGAGCCAATGACCGCCAGCGGGTCGGCCTCAACGTCGCCGCGCGGCAGGTGGTAGCCGATGGCACCGGCCGCGACGAAGACGATCAGCAGGGCGGCCAGGGCCGGGAGCGGGACCGCCGTCGTCCGGTTGTCCAGCAGGGTGGCGCCCTTCTGCCGCTTCTGAAACCAGATGATCCCGGCGCAGAAGAGGGCGAAGAGGGCCACGGTGGTGAGCTGCACGCCGTCGAGGGCGCCGGCGCTGAACTGTGCCGCGGCCACCGGCGTCAGGGCGACGATCACGAACCCCCAGCCGATCCGTGAGAGGCGAAAGGCCTCGATCGGAAGAACGGCATCCATCCTGCGCAAAGCTGCCGCCAGCGCCAGCAGGAGTGCGGCGAACAGGCCGGCCAGCAGGAGAACGGTCGTCAGCGGCGCCGCCGTCGCGTTGGTGACGGCGTCTGCGACGGGGCCGGTTACGCGTTCGGTCGCGAAGACGGTCGGCGCGTAGTGCGCCCAGTAGCCCCACACCAGCCCGAGGGCGGCGACCAGCAGCGCGGAGACAATCCAGCCGGCCGGGCGAAACGCTCTGCCGCCGGCCAGCCGCAGCCAGAGCGCCAGGGCCAGCAGACCCATCAGCGTGTGGCCGCCCATGGCGCGGGTGAAAAACGTCCGCGGGAAGTCGACGAAGGCGGTGGCCGGGTTGAGCAGCGCGGCATTGAGCAGGCCGTAGATCCCCGCCAGCGCCAGCAGCCCGTACAGGTCGCGCAGGCGGAAGCGGGCGGCTAGTTCAAGCAGCAGGGCGCTCAGGGCGAGGTAGGCGATGACCAGCACCAGCCAGTCGAAAAGCGGGCGGGTATCCGGCGCCGTCCACAGCAGAATTTCCGAACTGAAGCCGAGCAGCGCCGCCAGCAGACCGCGCAGCACCCAGGCGGCACGGGTCACGCCCGCCGCTCCGGCTTGATGGCGACGATCTGGCTGAGGTGGTTGGGCTCGGCGCTGCGCAGGACGCGCCAGTCGCCGAAGTAGCCGGTCAGTTCGCCGACGCTGAGCAGGTAGTCCCGGTTGGCGTCCGGCTGGCGGTCCAAACGGCGGACGTTGTAGGTGTGGTAGATGATGCGTCCACCGGGCTTGATGGCCGATCGGATGGCCGTCATCAGGTCGCGCTGGAGGAAGCGGAAGACGCAGACCAGATCGTAGCGTTCGCGTTCCAGCGGCGACTCTTCGAGATCGAGTTGCAGGAAGTTGACCGTGCGCAGTCCACGACGGCCGGCTTCCTCTTTGGCCGCCAACAGGGCGTTGCGGCTGATGTCGACCAGATCGACGACGTAGCCCTGTTCGGCCAGCCACAGCCCGTTCTGTCCCACCCCGCAGGCCAGGTCGAGCGCGGCGGGAGGCTCGACATCGCGGTTCAGCACCGGCGGCGTGTAGTGCAGCAGGAGCGGCTCGGGCGACGGATAGGCATTGGCTGCCCGTTCTTTGTAGATGGTTTCCCAACGGTTGCGGTCGGCATTGCTCATGCCTGCTTGCCTCCGAAGATCGGGATGTAGGTGAGGGCGGCGGGCACCGCGTCGCGGGCCTCGGCATCGCCGGGATAGAGACGTGCCCTGGGCGATCGCTCCAGCCGCTTGTGGACGGCGTAGGCGTCGCGCAGGGTCGTGAAATCCGGCGTGTGCCAGGAGTCGGGAAGACCCAGGTTGGCGGCGGTTGTCGCCAGACGCGCTCCGGCCCCGCTGGACCAGTCGACGCGCCCCTGGCTGAGCAGCGCGCGAGCGGCGTTGGCATCGGCATCGCTGGCGCCGATCTTGCTGCCCAGGCTGCCAAGCATTTTGTCGGCCATGGCGCCGGCCTTCTTCAGATCGACCTTGCCGGCCATGGCGCGGGTCTGCCCGTCGAGCGCCGACAGATCGACGCCGGCAATGGCGCCGCCAGGCATGGAGGCTCCACCGGGGGTGCTCTCCAGATCGAGGGCATGGGTGGGGGCGACCAGGGCCAGCGCTTCAGCCAGCGCGGGCGCCGGCTCGGCCAGGATCAGCCGGACCCACGGGCCGCTGAATCCGCGCGCGGCCGGGGCGGCGAACCCTTTGACGGTCACCGGGTAGGCCGGGCCGGGGATGATGTCAAAAGGATCGTAGGATGCGTAACCATTGGCGCTGAACCAGCCGCGGACCGTCGCAACGACGGACTCGCGATCCTCGGTCGCGCAGAAGATGCTGCACCAACTGGACATCGATTGGAATCCTGAGCAGAACCAATACTGTCGATCATAACAGGGGGCAGGGATCGTCGCAAAGGTGGGGGAATCAGCGGCGCGCGCAGGAGAACCCGCGCGCGCCGTAGCTGAGGGGAAGGGGGATTTCAGTTGTACGTGTAGGTGATGGCGTCGTCGGTGATGGTGACGCCGGTGATGCGGCCGGCCGGGCGGGTGCTGCTGATCCAGCGGCGCCAGGAGGCGGCCAGGTGGGCGTTGATCTGCGCCAGCAGGTCGCCGGAGGCGGGCTGGCCATCGCCCATGGCGGCGGTGACCGTCCAGCTCACTCGGCCGTTGACGACGGATGGAACCAGCGTGACCGACAGGCTGTGCTCCTCGGTCTGCGTGCCGGTGCGGTTGAGGCGCTTGGTGTAGGTGGCGCTGATCGTCACCTGGCCCGGCTGCAAGTCGACGAAGACGTCGCTGAGGTGGCGGTTGCGCGGGTTGGTGACCCAGAAGGTGTTGTTGACCTGATCCTCCGTGAAGCTGAGCGTTTTCTCTTCCTGGGCGGCGACGCTCATGAACGGAAAGGCGGTGACCAGCAGGACGAAGACGAGGACAACGGCGAACATCGACTTCTTCATGGTGAATGGCTCCCATCACGGCTGCTTTGTTTGATGTTCTCACAATATCTTGCATATGTTAGGCATGTTTGCCCTATCTGTAAAAGCGCGGTACACAGTTGTAGAGTCTTATTCACCCCATGGAGGACGAATGGAAGGTCGAATCGAACGATCCGACGAAAAGTGGGTGCTGCTTGCGACCATCCTGGCCAGCAGCATGGCGTTCATCGACTCCTCCGCACTCAACGTCACACTCCCGCGAATTCAGGCCGATGTGGGCATCACCGGCGGCGGCGTGTTCTGGGTCGTCAATGCCTACGGGCTGACGCTGGCCGCACTGATCCTGGTCGGCGGCGTGCTCGGCGATCGTTACGGCCGCAAGCGGGTGTTTGCCTTCGGCATTGCGCTGTTCACCGCCGCCTCGATCGTCTGCGGCCTCTCGACCAGCGGCGGCATGCTGATCGCGGCGCGGGCCGTGCAGGGCGTTGGCGGGGCGCTGATGACCCCCGGCAGCCTGGCGCTGATCGCCGCTTTATTTCCCGACGAGCGGCGCGGCGTGGCCATCGGCACCTGGTCGACGTTCAGCACGCTGACGACCATCCTGGGGCCGGTGCTGGGTGGTTGGCTGGCCGAGCAGGGCCTGTGGCGCATGATCTTCTTCATCAACGTGCCGCTGGCGGCGATCGCCCTGTTCGTCCTGGTCACGCGCGTGCCGGAGAGCCGCGAGCGCCAGGACGGGGCGCGGCTGGATCTGGCCGGGGCGACGCTGGCTACGCTGGGGCTGGCCGGCCTGAGCTACGGCCTTCTGCAGCTTGGCGAGTCCGGCAGTGGCGACCCGCTGGTGATCGCGGCGCTGGTCGTTGGCGTGCTGGCATCGGTCGCCTTCGTGATTCTGGAACTGCGCATCGCCCACCCCATGCTGCCGCCGAGTCTGTTCAAATCACGGACGTTCAGCGGGGCGAATCTGCTGACGCTGTTCCTGTACGGCGCGCTGGGCGGCTTCCTTGTCTTCCTGCCGCTCAACGTCATACAGGCGCAGGGCTACAGTTCCAGCGAGGCGGGCTTTGTCTTCCTGCCCTTCGCCATCATCCTTACGCTGCTCTCGCGGCAGGCCGGCCGTATGGTCGATCGCATCGGCGCGCGCCCCATGCTGATCGTCGGGCCGGCGATCACCGGGCTGGGCTTCGCCGCCATGGCGCTCCCCGGCCTGACGAACGGCGCCGCCGACTACTGGATCTCGTATTTTCCCGGCGTGGTGCTGATGGGCATCGGCATGGGAATCACCGTCGCGCCGCTGACCACGGCGGTCATGACCTCGGCCCCGCGCGACTCGGCGGGGGTGGCCAGCGGCGTGAACAATGCCGTGGCGCGCACGGCCGGTGTCCTGGCGGTGGCCGTCTTCGGGGCGCTGGCTCTGGGGCTGTTCGCCAGCAGTCTGAATGCGCGGACGGCGGAGTTTCCCCTTTCCGACGAGGCGCGGGCGGCGCTCAGCGCGGAGGCGCAGAATCTGGGCGGGGCGCAGCCGCCGGCTGACCTGGCAGAACCGCTGCGTGCACAGATCGAAACAGCCATCCGCTGGTCGTTCGTGGATACGTTCCGTCTGGCGGCAGTTCTGGCAGCGGTGCTGGCGTTTCTCTCGGCCGGAGCAGCAGCGGTGCTGGTCGAGCCGAAGAAGCAGACCCTCGGTGACCCCTCAGGCCCCGACGCTCCGCAGCCGCAACAAGAGAGGGAACGTTTTCCAGAGGCGGATGACTCCGTATCGGGGATGGCGACGTCTGCGCGTCAGAGGATCCTGTTCTGGACGGGCTGGTCCTGCATGCAGAAAACAAAACCGCCGGCTCTCTGCGAAGAGGGCCGGCGGCGGAAGGTCTGACTCTGGCCTGGGATTAGCCGAGGCGGTTGTAGTACTCGACCACAAGCTGCTCGTCGACCGTGAGCGGCAGTTCGTTGCGCTCCGGCAGGCGGGTCAGCGTAGCCTGAATGCTGTTCTGATCGACCGACAGGTAATCCAGATTGTGGGCGGTGCTCTCAAGGGCGTCGGCCACATGGACGTTCTTGCGCATGGCATCGGTCAGGGTGATGACCATGCCAGGGCTGACCTGGAACGAGGGCAGGTCGACGCGCTGGCCGTTGACCAGGACGTGACCGTGCTTGACGATCTGGCGGGCGGCGAAGATGGTGGCCGCGAAGCCAGCGCGGTAGACCATGTTGTCCAGACGGCGCTCCAGCAGGATGAGCAGATTGGTGCCGGTGTTGCCGGTCATGCGCAGGGCGCGCTTGAAGTAGCGGCGCATCTGCGTTTCGCGGATGTTATAGACGAAGGACAGCTTCTGCTTTTCGAAAAGCTGAACGCCGAAGTCGCTACGACGGCCGGAACGATACTGCTTTTCCTTGCCGTGGTCGCCGGGCGGGTAGGGGCGTTTTTCCAGAATCTTCTGGTACTTGGCGCGCGGGATCAATACTTCGCCGAAGCGACGCTGCACTTTTGCTTTTGGACCGTGATAGGATGCCATAATTCCCCAAACAAAGCGCGCCCAAAGGCGCGACATGACCTTCCGAAAGTACTGAATATTGTAACGCATCAATAAGACATTTCCAGGGTGAGTTTGGTGGAACGGAGGAATGAGGTCTGCGGAAAGAGGAATGAGAGAAAAGAAGTGCTGAGAAACGAGAGATGAGGGCGTGTTTATTGAGCTCAGCCTTGCGGAATTGCTGTGGACGCGCCCGTGTGTCTGCCCGAAAACATGCCGAATCGTGCTTCTGCAAACACGCGCTTATCTCTTGTTCCTCGTCTCGTATCTCTCGATTCTCATTCCTCATTCGTCACCGCTCATTCCTTAAAGTATGAAACACAAAGTTGTGTACAATGAATAGCAGTCTGATTTTCAGATGCAACTAGCGGAAAGCACAAAACTTGCAGCGAGGGCTGGTAGTTAAAGAACAGAGCGGGTTTTACTGGGTCGAGGCTGAGGACCGAAGCATCACCGTGTGCCGGTTGCGTGGGCGTTTAAAGGAAGAAGCCCAGTCGGCCGACATCGCGGCAATAGGCGATTATGTCCAGTTCGGCGAGGTCGAACCGGGCGTTGGAGCAATCGAGGCGGTCGAACCGCGGCGCAACAGCGTTGCCCGCGCCGTTCGCACCGAGGGGCTGCGCGGCGCCGGGGGACCGGAACGCCAGCACGTGATCATCGCCAATGCCGATCAGGCGTTCTTCGTCTTCGCCGCCGCCAACCCGCCGCCCAGCACATACGCTGTCGATCGTTTTCTCGTGATGGGCGAAAAGGCCGAGATCGCCCCGATCGTCATCGTCATCAACAAGATCGATCTGGCCGACCGCGCCGAGATCGAGGCCAGATTCGCCCCCTATCGCAAAATGGGCTACGAGCTGCTGATGACCAGTGCGCTTCAGGGGATCGGCATCGACGAACTGCGCGAGCGGCTGACCGGCCGCGTCTCCGTCTTCACCGGGCCGTCGGGCGTCGGCAAGACCAGCCTGCTCAACCGCATGCAGCCCAATCTGGGGCGAGCGGTCAAGGCGGTCAGCGAACGCAACCGCGAGGGCATGCACACCACCCGTGACAGCGAGCTGATCCGGCTGGATGGCGGCGGCTATGTCGCCGATACGCCCGGCATTCGCACGCTGACCGTGTGGGATGTGGAGCCGGAAGAACTGGATGGCTACTACCTCGACATTGCCGATTACGTCGGTCAATGCCGCTTCGGCGACTGCACCCACCGCACCGAACCTGGATGCGCTGTGCGCAGCGCCATGGGGCGGGGTGAGATCGCCGAAGCCCGCCACGTCAGTTATGTGCGGCTGCGCGCCGAACTCGAAGAAGCCTATGCGCTAAGTTAGGATAAGCCCGTGTCTGCGTCGCTGATTGGCAAAAAACTTGGCAAGTATCTGGTGACATCGCTGCTCGGCCAGGGAGGCATGGCGACGGTCTATGTAGCCCATCAGGATGACATCGATCGTGATGTGGCCATCAAGGTATTGCCGCCACATCCGGGCCAGGACACGCGCTTTGTCGAACGTTTTCGCCTGGAAGCGCGCACTATCGCCCGGCTTCAGCACCCGCACATTCTACCGGTCTTCGACTATGGCAATGACGGGGATGTGCTGTATCTGGTGATGTCCTATGTGCGGGGCGGGACGCTGGCCGACAGACTGCATCGCGGCCCCCTGAGCCTTCCCGAGGCCGACCGCCTGATGCGCGAGATCGGCGGCGCGCTCGACTACGCCCACCGCCAGAACATCGTGCACCGCGATGTCAAACCGGCCAATATCCTGCTCGACCGCGAAGGCCACGCCCTGCTCACCGACTTCGGAATTGTCAAGCTGATGGAGGCAGGCGCGGCGCTGACTGGCACCGGGGCGATGGTCGGAACGCCATCGTACATGTCACCGGAGCAGGCGCAGAGTGTCGAAGTCGATCATCGCAGCGATCTGTATTCGCTCGCCGTGGTCGGTTACGAAATGCTGACCGGCCGGCAGCCCTTCAACGCCGAGACGGCCATGCAGATCGTGCTCAAGCAGATCAGCGCACCGCCGCCGCTCGATTACCTGCCGCCGGCCTTCGTCGACGTCATCGGCCGGGCCATGGAAAAGCATCCGGACGCCCGTTATCAGACCGTCGCCGAATTCGTGGAAGCCTTCAGCCAGGCGGCGCGCGGCGAGCGCGCGCATCTGCCCCCGGCCAGGACGGTCGCCGATCTGCCGGAGGCCACGGTCGAAGCGCCCACGCCATTTCCGCGTACACCCTACCCGCACACGCCGCCGCCGTCGACACCGTACCCAACGCCGGGGAGCGCTGCCGTCACCCGGCCCGACGCTGTGTCCGGCCAGATGAACACGCCGCCTCCGACCGGCACCCGGCCGCCTACCGGCGATCAGTTTACGCCCCCGCCGCAGACGCTGGTCGTCACGCAGCAGGGCACAAACCCGCTCGTGCTGCTGGGCGGCTTTGCCATCATTGCCATGCTGCTGGTCGTAGTGGTGCTGCTCGTGCTGAACAACAACCGGCCGCCTGGTCCCACGCCGGAGGCCACCCTCGCGGCGCAAGCCGCCACCCAGGTGACCGGGATCGAAGTCGTCACCGCGCCGACCTCGGCCCCCGCCCTGCCGATCTTCGGACGGGTGAGCTTCAGCACGACCAATTCCGCCGGCGACACCGTCAACCTGCGCGCCGACGACTTCGCCCCAGCGCCGGCCGGCCGGCAGTACACCGCCTGGCTGCTCAACACCGAAACAGACGCAACCCTGCTGCTGGGCACGATTCGCCTCGATCCGCTGGGCGCCGGCACCGTGAGCTACACCAGCGAGGATGGCGCTTCCCTGCCCACGCTGTACAACGCCGTGGTCATCACCGCCGAAGAGGCGCCCGGCGACGGGCCCTCGAACTCGGTGGTCTACAGCGGGTCGGTGCCGGTTGTCGTGCCCGCCGCCCTGCGCCAGATCCTGTTCGAATCACCCGAAGGACTGCCGCCGCGCGGCGACGCTACCGTCAATTCCAGCCTGATCGACGGCGCGATCGGCGAGGCCAACATCGCCAAGCAGCATGCCGGTCTGGCGGCCGGCGCGACTTCGGTGGGCAGCATGAAGTCGCACGCCGAGCACACCATCAACATTCTGCGCGGCCAGGAGGCCCAGGAAGATCTGGATGGCAACGGACGGGCCGACAACCCCGGACGCGGCTTCGGCGTGCCGTACTTCCTGGATCGCATCGATCAGCAGTTGGCAACCATCACCGGCTCGCCGGAAGCGGACGTACAGCTTCAGGGGCAGGTCGAGCTGATCCGGGTGTGCATCCTGAACGCCCGCGGCTGGATGGGCGACGTGCTGGTCCGCGAACGGGCCATGCTGGCCGCCGACTCGCTGGAGGTGGTGGCGCAGGAAATGCGCGAATCGACCGAGTTCTCCGAGTCGATGATTAACGGCATGGACCTGAACGGTAATGGTCAGGTGGAGCCGTTCGAGGGCGAGTGCGGCCTGAGCCAGATCGCCAGCTTCGGCGTCGCGGTCGGCAACTTTGCCCTCGTCGAGGGAGGGTTGGAATAAAAGAGGGAATGAGATTATGAGGAAGAAGCGCTGCGGGCCGACTGCTGAGTCAAACCAGGATGGGCAGCCGTTGCCGCCGAGGGCTGAAGCCCATCGGCCAGGCGAAGACAAGCCTGCTAAAGGGGCTAAATCTCACGATCCCCGTGGTCGGTCCCTTTAGTGGACCTCTAGGTTCGCTAGCCGAGCGGCTTTAGCCCTTGGCAGTGGCGTGAATTCCACGTGCAGCAGGCCAATCCGCACCCGGCAAACTGGTACTCAGCACTTCCTACTCAGTCCTTCTTTCCCTCATTTCTCGTGTCTCATCTCTCATGTCTCTATCCTCCGAGGTGACCGTGCGCTCATTCCTCTTTTACACCCTGGTCCTTCTGCTGGCCGCCTGCGGCACCGCGGGCACGCCTACGCCGGTCGGCGATGGTCGCAACCCGCCCACCCTGGACGCGCCGGAGCAGTTCAGCCAGGACGTGTCTGACTCCATCCGTCTCGACAACGCGGCACGGCTGGCCTACCTGGGCCGCCTGACGCAGCCGGAGACGCCGGGCACGCTGTTCAGCGCCGCCCTCTCGCCCGATGGCACGCGGCTGGCCGGCATCAACGACACCCTGTTGATGGGCTGGAACCTGATCGACGGCGCGCTGCTCTTCCAGACCTCGCGCCAGGGGATCACCCGCGTGTACTACAGCCCGGACAAGACCGAGATCTACGGCGTGACGGAGGCGGCGCTGGTGCTGGTCTTCAACGCCGACACCGGTGCGGTGGTGGACAGCTTCGAGGGCATCGAGCAGTTCAGCCAGGTCAGCGCCTTCGATCCCTTCAACGGCTGGCTGGCGCTGGGCGGTCAGGATGGGACGGTCAAGGTGTGGGACCCCTTCGAGCGCACGGCGCTGGCGACCCTCCAGGCGCATACTGCTCCGGTGACCGGCCTGGCCTTCAGCCCCGACGGGAGCGAGGTGATCAGCGCGGGGGGGGACCGCATGCTGCGCCGCCACCGCTGGAGCGATCGCGTCCGGGTCGCCGAGCGCGAGATCGGCCGGGCGGCGACGCTGTACGGTCTGACCGCCTCCCCTGCCGGCGACTGGATCGTCGTCAGCACCGACTTCAACGCCACCCTGTGGTCGGTGGCCGATCCGGCGCAGGTCGTCTCGCTGGAGACCGGGCAGGGCGGCGCCAACCAGTTCATGACCTTCTCGCCGGACGGGCGCTATCTGGTGGCCGGCAACCGGGTGAACGGCTTGTCCGTGTGGAACATCGCCGACGCCCGGCTGGCCGCGCGCCTGCCGAACACCGCCAGCATCCGCACGGCCGCCGCCTTCTCACCGGACAGCTCGATGCTGGTGACGGCCTCGCTGGATGTGGGTGTGTCGCTGTGGAATTTGCAGCAGGTGACGTCGGAGACGATCAATCAGGCGTCGCTGGACGTGGGCACGACGCGGATTCACGACGTGGCCTGGACGTCGGACGAGCGCCTGTTGCTGCTCTTCGACGCCGGTGGCGCGGTCTATTTGTGGGGCGTGGCGTAGGAGCGCCTGGGGCGTCCGCGCAAACCGAGTATCGGGGGTTAGGCGTCGGCGGTGGGCGCACTGTCGGGCGCCGCGCTGGACGTCCCTACAGAGGCTTCCGCGGGGCTTTCACCTTCAACCTGATCTTCCGGTTCCGGCTTCCACACCTCGCTGGCGATGTCGATGTAGAGCTGGCCGTTCAGGTGGTCGATCTCGTGCTGGAAGATGCGCGCCAACCACTCTTTCGCCTTGATGCGGATCGCCTTGCCGTGGCGGTCCTGGCCGGTGACGATCACCTCGTCCCAGCGCTCCACCTTGCCCACATAACCGGGGATCGACAGGCAGGCTTCCACCCCTTCGACCAGCCGGCGGCTATGCTTGATGATCTCCGGGTTGGCGACCACGTAGAGCTTGCCCGCCTGCTCGCCATACTCCTCGCGGGTTTCCTCGTCGTCGCCCATCTTCACGACGATCAGCCGCTGGCTGACGGCCACCTGCGGCGCGGCCAGCCCGACGCCGGGCGCGTCGATCATCGTCTCGACCATGTCGTCGACCAGGGTCTGAAACTTGCTGTCGAAGGAGGCGACGCGCACCGCCTTCTTCCGGAGGATAGGATTGTCGGGTTGAATGATCTTGCGAATCGTCATGGGCTAAACTTTGCTGAACCTGGAATGTGAACCGTTATTATATCATGGGCCAATTCAACCTCACCCCTCAGTCCCATCTCCATCCAGGGGAATCACTACGAATTTCTTGACAGGTTTTGTAGGGGCGGTTCGCGAACCGCCCGACCGCTACTTGAGCGCATCGCGATGCGCCTCTACGACCCATCGCGCGGACGCGGCACGCGGGGCGGTCGTACGTTGTCGCTCGGCGGCATGGCGGGTGGCCCACCCTGGGTGTTGTACGGCGTGTTCCCCTGCGTCGGCGCGTTGAATGACATGCCCGGCTGCACCTGCCCAGGCGGAGCCGTCTGTGCGCCGCCCTGCATCTGATGGTAGGCGGCCAGATAGTCGAGGATGACCTGCCGCTGCTCCTCCACGCCTTCCGTCTGCCGCTGCATGCGCAGAGCTGCCATGCGCCGGGAGACCTCACCCTGAATCGATTCAGGGTCGTGCACGTTGTCGAAGATCTTGGTGTCCTTGGCCGCCGAGCCGAGCAGCGAAATGCGGATCTCACCGCGGTTCAGCAGCGTGTTGATCAGGCCCTCTTTTTCCGATGCCACCTTGTCCACCTGAAGCAAACGGATGCGCTCGACCTCGTTTTGCAGCCAAAGAGGCCGCTTATGGGTGATGGTGATGGCATCCAGACCGATGACCAGTGTGTCGTTGCGCCAATCCCAGTCGGCCATGAAGAACCACACCGCCGCCACCATGCAGATGGCGATGCCGGCGCTGATGCCGATGATGCCCCGGTACTGGAACAGCGGCGAAGTCAGGCTGACGATAATCAGAACCAGCCCGGCCAGCATCAGCAGGCTCGGCAAAAAGACGTGACGCAGCCAGATGCTGCCATGCCGCCGGTAGATGATCTCGCCGCTCGGCAAAATCTTGCGGGTGCGGATGAAGGGCAGGCCGACATTGTCCACCGACTCCAGAGGAATGGGCGTGTTGGAGATCACCGGCGCGGCCGGCACATTGACCTGCGCTGTCGGAGCCGCCCCGAGCACATTCTGGATGTCGTTGACGAGCACATTTTGCTGCTGGCGGATGGCGCGATTGCGAAACTGGTCGCGCTGGGCGAAGATCAGCGACTGCAGATTAGACGCGTGGGTGATCAGGTCCAGTTCCAGATTGGCCGCGTCACCGGCCGTGCGGATGTACAGCGTGGCATACTGGAACAACTGTGCGAACGGGTCGCCGGGCGGCACGCTGGTGCTCACCTCCAGCACGCGGTCGAGCGGGATCTCGCTGACCGAGTTCTCGAAGCCGATCAGGTGCCGCCAGATGCGCACGATGCGCTGGTCGGTCAGCACGATGCTGTCGTCGCGCCACTCAAAATACAGATAGGTGGAGATCAGCCCAGGCACGATCACCATCAGAGCGAGCGCGGCAACGCTCAGGGCCGGCGCCGCCGATCCGACGTAGATCGCGCCAATCAGCAGCAGCACGGCCAGCAGGATAGGAATCCACATGCGGCGTCCGAACGCCCACCAGTGCCGCCGGAACACGTACAAAATCTGCTCATCGGGCCGCTGGCCACGAAAGAGACTTGCGCCGACCACGCGAGCGGGAGCCGCAGCGAGAGCGTCGGCTGCCACCGCGACCGCCGGCTGAACCGGCTGCTGCACGGCTGGTTGCGGCGTGTAGGCCTGGATGACCTCATCCGGGCGGGGCGCCGCCGCGCGATCCAGACCCATCGGTGTGCGACGGGTGAAGTTCACCGCCGGCGAACCGGTCGGCTGCGGCGCGACGGGTGGGGCGCCGGTCTGTGCGGACGCGCGCGGAGCGGGCGAGGCGGCTGGCGGAGCCGTCGTCGGCGGTGGGTTGACCTGAGGAACGCGCAGATTGGCCCGCAGTTCGGTGTGCCGGCCCATGACGCGCAGGAACGCCTCGCGCGGGATGAACAAAACGACAGACGGCTCGACGATGCGCATCGAGACGGTCTCCCGGCGGTTTTCATACAGCGAAGCTTCATTGAAATACTGTCCGCCGCCCACTGCGCCGATCTGTTCCTCGAAGCCGTCGCCGCGCCGCCGTGTGATCAGCGCGCGGCCAGAGACGAAGACGATCATCCCGGTCGAGGGTTGACCCTCCTGCGCCACCAGCGTGCCTGGCGCCAGCCGATGAACCTGGGTGATCTCGGCGATCAGGCTCAACTGCGGCTGTGTGAGCTGCGTGAACAGCGGTAGATTCTTCAGATGGGTGATCAGAAATGGATCGCTCATGCGCGCAGACCTGCTTGATCAACAGTATCCGATCATTGTAACGGAATCCGCTATGGACAGGCACCCGGTGATGCAGATGATTTCGACGCCCCGCTTCTGGCTGGTGCTTATCACGCTGATCGGTGGGCTGCTGCGCGCGGCGCATCTGCTGGAGATCGAGCACAATATCGACCGCGCCTACCCGCTCTGGCAGGCGCTGATGACGCTGGAGCATGGCATGTTTCCGACGACCGGCCAGGGCACGTCGGTGCTGTTCGCTAATCCGCCGCTGATGGGCTATCTGCTGCTGCCCTTCGTGGCGCTGAGCCGCGTGCCGCTCGGCGCCTATGTGGTCGTGATCGCCCTGAACACGATCGGCATCGGGTTCACCTACAAGGCGGTGCGGCTCGTCGCGAGCCCTCGGGCGGCGCTGTTCGCGGCCTTCCTGATGGCCGTCAACCCGTGGATGATCGAATACAGCCGCCTGACCTGGGTGCAGGGTCTGCTGCCCTTCCTGGCGCCGGCGCTGGCCTGGGCGCTGTGGTCGGTCCTGCTCGAACGCGCGGCGCATCCGGGGCGGCGTCTGCTGCTGGCCCTGCTGCTGCTGATCATCGCCGCGCAGACCTACCTGCTGGCCTTCGCCCTGGCCGCCTCCGTCGCCCTGACACTGATCGTCTTCACGCTATGGCGCGCTCGCCAACGAGCCTCCGCTGGACGTCGTCGATGCGGCGCGCGCTGATCGCCGGAACGGTGGTGTTTGCGGGCGCGGCGGCGCTCTATGGCGCGGGGCTGCTGGTCGAAAGCCAACGCACCGCTGGACAGATCGCCGAGTTTTCCGAGCGACCGGCCCGCCTGAGCGCCGAGGCGCTGACCCACGCCGTCCGGCTGGTGAGCGGGCAGGACTACGCCATTTCGCGCGGGCAGGACGCGCCGATCCGGGATTCTGCGGCCCGCCAGGGGTGGAGCGAGGTCGCGCACTGGATTATCGCGGCGGCGCTGGTTATCGGCGTGGCGCGGGCGATCTGGCGAGTGGGTCGCGGCGACCGCGCCGGCCTGCTGCTGCTGATCTGGTTCGCCGTGCCCATCCTGATGATGAGCTACGTTGGGCAGATCGTGCACCCGTTTTACCAGCTCCTGGGCATCCCGGCCGGCGCGGCGCTGGCCGGCCTCGGCCTGGATACGGCCGTCTTCGGATGGGGGGATCGGCGCGCGCGAAGTCTGCGCTGGGCGGTGGTGTTCACGGCGGCGATCGCTTTCGGCGTGCTCTCGGCCATCAACAGCCTGCGCTACGCCGAGGAGACGGCGGCGCTGCCCGGCGCGCACGGGCTGACCGCTCTGCCGCTCGGCGACGGGCTGGCACTCGGCGCGGCGATCCGCCATCACCTGCCGCCCGGCGGGACGGTCTACGCCGATCTCGACCCGTTCACGCTGCCGAGTCTGGCCGGGACGACCTTCGACTTTGTCGCCGACGCTCGCTATCCTGCGCTGCTGGTCTTTCCGCGGCGGGGCGGTTTATATATCGATATGGGCAGCACAACCGATGCCAGCGATCCTGCCGTCGTCGTGCAGCCGCTCGCCGATGGCACAGCGATCTGGGTGCGGCTTCTGCCCCCACAGCCGGTTCGCGCCGATCGCTTCCAGGTGACGGCCGTCCATGGTGTGAGGCCGATTGACACCGCGCTGACGGAAATCGAGGATGGCTGGGAACTGAAGACCGTCTGGCAGATTGACGATCCGCTGCCGGCCGATGCCGGGGATCACCTGTTCGCGCCCTTCGCCCACCTCTTCGACGCCGCCGGGAACCGTGTGCTGATCGTCGACGGCGTGGCAGTGCCTGGTTACAACTGGCGTCCGGGTGACGTGCAGGAGCAGATCATGCGCTTTGCACTGCCGGAAGGCGGACAGCCGCCGTACCGGATCGCCATCGGGCAGTACGACGCCGGTCGGGGCGAAAACGCCATCTTCATCACCGCCGATGGCACGTACACGCCGACGGTCGATCTGCCGGAGGAGATCAGGTGAGGCATACCAGTGGGATGCACGACCGGCCAGACCTGGGTACACTGTTCCGTCAAACACCTGTGTCTAGAGTTTCAGGCGCGATACCGCACCTTCCGAGAAGATCAGAATGCGCAAATCTCTTAACTCCAGCACTCGGTCCTCGACACTCGGTCTGGCTGTTCTCGGTTCTCATTTCTCATCTCTCGTATCTTGGAAAACACCGTGACCACGACCTTTCGACTTGACCAGAAAATCGCCGTCGTCACCGGCGGATCGGGCGTGCTCGGCGGCGCGCTCTGCGCCGGGCTGGCCGCCGCCGGGGCGACGGTCGCCGTGTTGGCTCGCAGCGCCGACCAGGTCCAGGCCACCGCCGACGACATCGTCGCCGCGGGAGGCCAGGCCGTTGGGGTCGCCGCCGACGTGCTGGACAAAGACTCACTGCGCGCCGCCGCCGGCCGCGTCCTCGATCGCTTCGGCCGCATCGACCTCCTGGTCAATGGCGCGGGCGGCAACAAGCCGGAGGCCACCGCCGTGCCGGGGCAGCGCTCCTTCTTCGACCTGCCGCCGGATGCCATGCAGTGGGTGTTCAACCTCAATCTCGTCGGCACCATCCTGGCTTCGCAGGTTTTCGGGGAACCGATGACCCGCCAGGGATCGGGCAATATCATCAACATCTCGTCGATGGCCGCCTTCTCGCCCCTGACCCGTGTGGTCGCCTACGCCGCCGCCAAGGCTGCCGTTAACAACTTCACCCAGTGGCTGGCGGTGACCATGGCCCGCGACTACAACCCGGCCATCCGTGTCAATGCTATCGCGCCGGGTTTCTTTCTGGGTGAGCAGAACCGCTACCTGCTGATCGACAAGGAGACCGGCGAACTCACGCCGCGCGGCCGGACGATCATCGAGCACACGCCGATGGGGCGCTTTGGCGACCCGGACGATCTGGTCGGGACGCTGGTCTGGCTGGCCTCCGACGCCTCACGCTTCGTGACCGGCGTGGTCGTGCCCGTGGATGGCGGCTTCAACGCCTTCAGCGGCGTGTGAGCCGCTGCCCCGGTCTTGGATTCTCTGGCGCTATCGCACACAGGGATCTGTCTTTATCATGCAGCTATCATGATGAGCGCGGCATTCGATGCATGTTTGATGAACCTTGATGAAGAACCGCAATGTTCGTAGGGACAGCATTCTTGCTGTCCGGCCGAAACGGACGCCAAAAATGGCGTCCCTACGAACGCTGTTGGGATTCGGGAGTGGTCTTCAGCACACAGCAAGGCCGCCTACAAGCAGCCAATGACGAAAGGGTGAAGGGATGACCTGGGACAAGAAGTTTGCCAAACGCACGTCGCAGATGAAGCGTTCGACCGTGCGCGAGATTTTGAAGTTGACCGCGCAGCCGGATGTCATCTCTTTTGCCGGTGGTCTGCCCGCGCCGGAGCTGTTCCCGGTCGAGCGCATTCAGCAGGCGGCCGACACGGTGCTGTCGGAGCGCGGCCGTGAGGCGCTCCAGTACAGCACCACCGAAGGCATGCCCGAACTGCGCGAGTGGATCGCCCGCCGCCTGTCGACTGAGCAGCTCGACGTCAAGCCGGAGAACATCCTGATCGTTGGCGGCTCGCAGCAGGCCGAAGACCTGGTGGCCAAAATCTTCTTCGACGAGGGCGACTCGGTCATCGTCGAAAACCCGACCTATGTCGGCATGCTCACCGCGTGGCGGCCCTATCTGCTCGACTTCAATGCCGTGCCCACCGACTCCGATGGCATGCAGACGGATGAGCTCGCCAGGCTGCTGGCGCAGAAGCCTTACAAAGCCGCCTATTCCATTCCCAACTTCCAGAACCCCCAGGGCATCTCGCTCAGTTATAAGCGCCGTGTCAGGTTGGCCGAACTGCTGGCGCAGTACGATCTGCCGCTCTACGAAGACGACCCCTACGGCGCTCTGCGCTACAGCGGCGAGCCCCTGCCGTCCGTCCAGCAGGTCGAGGCGGTCGTGCGCGGAACTCGCTCGCTCGACGACTGTACGACCATGTATGCCGGCACATTTTCGAAGACGCTGACGCCTGGTCTGCGCGTCGGCTGGATCGCCGCCGCCTTCCCGGTCATCGACAAGCTGGTGCAGGCCAAGCAGGCCGCCGATCTGCACACCAGCACAATCAACCAGTTCATCGTCTATGAGGCCGTGCGCGACGAAGGCTTTCTCGACGCCCATGTCGCCCGCCTGCGCGAGGTCTACCGCGAGCGCCGCGACCTGATGCTGCGCACTATGGACGAGTGCTTCCCGTCGGAAGTCACCTGGACGCGTCCCGACGGCGGTCTGTTCCTGCTCGTCACCATGCCGGAGGGCATGGACGCCACCGACATTCTCAAGCTGGCACTGGAACAGAAGGTCGCCTTCGTCCCGGCCGAGGGCTTCTACATCGGCGACAAAGGCAAGAATACCTTCCGTCTCAACTTCTCCAACGCCGGACCGGAGATGATCGAGGCGGGCATTCGCCGCCTGGGCGCGCTGCTCAAAGAGGCCGTCCGCGTCACGACGTAGGAAGCGGTCCATACACACGGAGGCAGGTCGTAGGGACGAGATTCTTCTCGTCCGATTCCGAGCGGACGCGCAGTAGCGCGTCCCTACGACTGGCATTCCTTTTGATCAAGGTTTCCTGCATCGCGGCGCTCACGTGTACACGCCCACCCAACCAGGATGACTCCCATGCGCCTGAATCTCCCCATCGTCGATCTGCTCTCCGACTGCCGCAACATCCTGATCGCGGGGGGTGGCGGCGGCTTCGACGTCTTCGTCGGCCTGCCGATCTACTTCACGCTGCGCGACTTGGGCCTGAACGTGCATCTGGCCAACTACAGCTTCGTCGACTTGGGCCTGGCCTCGGTGGTGAGCCAGACGCAAACGCTGGTCAAGGACGAACTGATCTGTACGCTGGGGCAGGTCGAGATCCCTCTGGAATACATGCCGGAGGCGTATCTCGCGCAGTGGTTCCAGGAGGTGCGCGGGGAGTCGGTCCCCATCTGGATGTTCGCCAATACCGGGGCGGCCCCGCTGCGGGCAGCGTACCAGGCGCTGGCTGAGCATCTGAACCTGGACGCCGTGATCCTGGTCGATGGCGGCGTCGATTCGCTGATGCGCGGCGACGAAAACGGCGCGGGAACGCTGGTCGAAGACACACTCTCGCTGATCGCCGTGCGGGCGCTCGACCTCAAGGTGAAGATCCAGGCCTGCATCGGCTTCGGCACAGAGGTCGAAGAGGCCGTCTGTCATTACAACGCGCTCGAAAACATGGCGGGCCTGATTAAGGCAGGCGCCTACCTGGGAAGCTGCGGATTGACGCCCCAGATGGAGGCCTTCAAGCTGTTCGAGGCCGCCTGTCGGTACGTCTGGGAGCAGCCCGGCCATCACCAGAGCCACATCAGCACGCGGATTGTACCCGCCGCTCAGGGTGAGTTCGGCAACTATCATATGTACGAATATTCGCGCCGCCGGACCCACGTGCTGATCTCGCCGCTGATGAGCCTCTACTGGTTTTTCGACGCGAACATCGTCGCCGAGCGCAACCTGCTGATCGACGTTCTGGCCGAGACGCACGACAAAGCCGAGGCCTTCCGTGTGACAACACGTTGGGTCAACGCGCAGCAGACGATACGCCCGGTGCGCAAGCTTCCGTATTAGACTAGTACAGCGACAAGATGCGATCAGAGGTGATAGGGACGAGATTCTTCTGTCCGATTCCGTCGGACACCAAGATGCTGTCCCCTACAACCCATCAGATTGAGGTTGTGGTTGTAGGTATTGGGAGCACCGACGAACTCCCTCGATGCGGAGTCGTTGGGAAAACACTGGAAGATCGGTGAAAGGAACTGACATGACAACGCTTGTCCCCTCGCGTGCAGGCTTGATCGCCAGTACTGCTGCCCCCGGCGCCATCCTTGATGCCGAGGCGGTGCGCGAAACGCTCGGCGCGGGGCTGGCTGGTCGATTTCGCGGCGCCAGGCTGCTGGTGCTGATCCCCGATCACACCCGCACCATTCCGCTGGGCATGCTCTTCCGCATAATGGTCGAGATCCTCGGCGACGCGCGGCAGGTCGATTTCATGGTCGCCCTGGGCACACACCCACCGCTTTCCGACGAGGCGCTCAACGTCCTGGTCGGCATCACCGCCGAGGAGCGCGCCGGGGCCTTCCGTCACATCGGCCTGCTCAACCACGCCTGGGACAACCCGGACGCGCTCCAGCAGATCGGCACCATTACCCGCGATCAGGTGCAGCAGATCGCCGGTGACCTCTGGCATCCCTCGCTCGGCGGCGACGTACCGGTGCGTCTCAACCGGCAGGCGCTGGACTACGATCACATCCTCATCCTGGGGCCAACCTTCCCGCACGAGGTGGTCGGCTTCTCCGGCGGGGCGAAATACCTGTTCCCCGGCATTTCCGGCGCGGACATGATCAACGTCACGCACTGGCTGGGAGCGCTGGCCACTATCCTCAATACCATCGGCGTCAAACATACGCCGGTACGCGCCATGGTCCATGCCGCCGCCGAGCTGGTCCCGACGCCGATCACGCTGGTCGGGCTGGTCGTCGTGTCCCACGGCGATGTGAAAGATGGCCTGGCCGGCGTCTTCATCGGCGATCACCTCTCCGCCTGGGAAGCGGCCGCCGATCTTTCGGCCGAGCGGCATATCCAGTGGGTCGACAAACCCTACCAGCGTGTGCTGTCCTGGGCTCCGGCCATGTACGACGAGCTGTGGACCGGTGCCAAAGCCATGTACAAGCTGGAGCTGGCCATCGCCGACGGCGGCGAGATCGTCGTCTACGCCCCGCACCTCGACATGGTCAGCCATGTGCACGGCAAATACATCTACGAAGCGGGCTACCACGTCCGTGATTTCTATCTCAAGCAGTGGGACACCTACGGCCATCTGCCGCTCGGGGTGCTGGCGCATGGCACGCATCTGCGTGGCAGCGGCACGTACGAGGGCGGGGTAGAGCAGGCGCGCATCCGCGTGACGCTCTCCAGCCGCATCTCGCGCGAGGACTGCGACCGGCTGTCACTCGGCTACCTCGATCCGGCGAGCGTCGACTTTTCGGAGTGGCAGGGTCGCGAAGACGAAGGCATCTTGTTCGTACCCAAGGCGGGGGAAATGCTGTACCGTGTGAGATAGCGCTCAGAGCGCAATGATGTTCGAGGGGATGCGGTGCAGTCGAAGTAATCCGGCGCGTCCTTCAACCATAGAGCAGAAATGCTATCCCTATGGCCGCGACTGTGGATTTTCACCCACTGGAAAAGCGCCATGGCGGCCTGGCGTTTTTCTCATTCTCGTATCGCATCACTCGTTACTCAATTATTCCGCCGGCCTTCGTAGTGGCTGCCCAGTAGATGCTCCAGCGCCACATTGATGGTCGGGTATTTGAACCGGAAGCCCGCTTCCTGCAACCGCACCGGCAGCACGCGCTGACTGTCCAGCACGGTCAGGGCCTGTTCGCCCGCCAGTAGATTCATACTCCAGGTTGGGACGTTGTACAGGCGCGGCGCGCTTATGGTGTGCGAAAGCGTCTTCATGAAGTCGGTATTGGTCACGGGCTCGGGCGCGGTGACGTTGTAGACGCCGATGCTGGTCTGCTGCTTGATCAGATGACTGATGGCGAAACACACGTCATCGACGTGGACCCAGGGAATCCACTGCTCGCCGGTGCCCAGCTTCCGCGCCAAGAGCCGGGCGATCTTGTGCATCGCCGCCAGATAGCCGCCATCCCGGCTCAGCACCACGCCGATGCGCAGGATGACCGAACGGATTGGGATTTCCTTGGCCGTCGCTTCCCATTCCTCGCACAGGTCGGGCCAGAATCCCTCGCCCATCGGCGAAGTCTCGGTGATCGTCTCAGCCCCCCGGTCGCCGTAGTAGCCCACCGCCGACGCCTGCACCAGCAGGGCCGGCTTGCGCTGCGCCCGCTCCACCGCTTCGTGGATGGCCTCGGTGGCGTCGATCCGGCTGGCCATCACCCGCCGCTTGTGGCGGCTGGTCCAGCGCCAGTTTGTCGGGTTCTCGCCGGCCAGGTTGACGATCACGCTGTTCTCTTCGATCAGGTGGCCCCATCCGAAGGAGGAATAGGCATCCCAGCGCGCGCCCTGCACATTGGGCGGCATCCGCTTGGCCTGTGAATTGCGGCTCAGGACGATCACGTCGTGGCCTTCGCGCACCATCCAATAGCTGAGACGATGCCCGATCAGCCCTGTGCCGCCTGTGATGATGACCCTCATACCTGACTCGCTTCTGCAATGAAACCGGCCGTTAAGTGTAGCAAGGATCGGGGTCGTTTCGCGAGGGCAGAGCTTTGTGTTACTATGAAAACAGTTGCCTGGATCGGTGGAGAAATCGCAGATGAAGCGCGCCCTGGTGCTGCTGGTCGCTCTGCTCATGCTGAGCCTTTTCGGTTCCGTCTCCGCGCAGGAGGACCCCACCGCATCGGACGATGTGGCCGCGTCGACGCCGACGCCGGGTCCGCAGCCCACGGCGTCCGGTGGTTCGGAATCCGCTGAGCTGGAATCGCTCCGCAGTCAGGTGGCGGAGTCCGTACAGGATGCCGAGCGGGTCGCGGACAACTTTGACCGCATGATGAACATCCTGGAAGTTGGCGGCGCCTTTCTGGGATTGTTCGCCATCGTCGCCGGTTTTCTCGGGTTCACCTCCCTGCGCGACGTACAGAGCCGGGTGGAGTCCAGAGTCGATGAGAAGGTGAATGCGCTGCGCGCCGAACTGACCCGCGACCAGCTGCAGCGGGAAGACCAGTTTGATGCGTTGAGCGAAACCCTGCGAACCGAGATGCAAAGTCTCGATCAGAAGCGGCAGGCGCTCGACCAGCAGCTACAGCGAATCCACGAGCTGATCGGCAAATCGGAAACCGACCGCGCCCAGGCCGGCGCCGCCATTCGCGCGCTCACCCTGGTCCAGCTCGCCGAACAGCAGATGGCCGAACTGAGCTGGCGGGCGGCCCGCCGCACCCTCGAAGAAGCCTATGTGCTGGACCGCGACAACCGCGCCGTCAACTACTACCTGGGCGAGCTGTTCATCATGCAGCGCGACCTGGACAGCGCCGAGAGTCATCTCAAGAAGGCGCAGCCCCATGCGGAAAACGACGTCTTCCCGCCCGCGCTGGCGGCCCTGGCCTATGTCTACCGGCTGAAGGGCGACCGCATCTACGCGGAAAAGAAGAACCAGGACAAGCGCGATCTGCTCTACAGCGAATCGGAGCGGCTGTTCCGCCGTGCGCTGGCCGAGGACGAACTGGTGCGCGACATCAACGGCGAGTCCGTCTATGGCATGCTGGGCGCTCTGCTGCGTCAGTGGGGCCGCGAGCAGGCCGCCATCGACGCCTACAAGAACGCCGTGCGCGTCACCCCGCACCGCTCCTATCCGCTCAACAACCTGGCCATGCTCTATTTCTCCCACGGCCAGGTCGAAGACGCCATCCGTTTCTTCGACCGTTCGGAAAAGCTGGCTCACCAGCGTATTGACAACTACCCGACCGACTACTGGGGCTATTTTGATCTCATCAACGCCCAGTTGGCCTGTGCCCGCCAGGATCTGGCCGAGGAAGAGCTGGACCGGGTGCTGACCACCATCGAGATCCCAGGTCCGCTGGAATCGTTCCTGATCGGTCTCAGCGTCCTGAGGAATGCGCCGCACCCGCCGGAGAACATGGATCGCTTCATCAACAAAGTCGAGCGCCGTCTGGAGACCATCCGCTCGAGGGGCGATGCCACCGAGATCGGCCTGGCGGTGGATTGATCGCCGACCCGGCATTCCGTAGGGACGCGATCTTTTTCGTGTCCGTCACGTTGGACGGCAAGAATGCCGCCCCTGGGGATGCCGTGCGCAGAGACGAGACTCCATTGCAGGCGGGCATGACTGGTATATAATGGCCCGAATACACCACCGTTGGTGAACTCTGGGATTCAGCACACGTTTCCATGGAACAATTGGATCAGCGCCAGGCGCCCGTCTCACCCGACCTCTACGATGAAGCGTATTTTCGCAGCGCCTGCGAAGGATATGACGAATTCAACCAGACCGAGGGGCAGCACCTCTCACGTCGTCTGGCTTCCGCGTTCGCGCTGGCGTCCGTCGAGCCGGGCATGAAGGTGCTCGATGTCGGCTGCGGGCGCGGCGAGATTCTGCGCCACACCGCGCAGCTCGGCGCCGACGCCTATGGCATCGACTATGCCGCCGTCGCCGTCAACCTGTCGAAACAGGTTATTGAGCCGATCAACGGCGTCGCCCCCGGCCAGACGGCCGTCTTCCAGGCCGATGCCAAGTCTCTGCCGTTTCCCAGCCAGGCCTTCGACCGCGTGCTGATGTTCGACGTGGTCGAGCATCTTCACCCCTGGGAGCTGGACCAGGCCCTGCGCGAGATCCGCCGTGTGATGAAGCCGGAAGGCCGCTTCATCATCCACACCGCGCCGAACATCTGGTACGACCGCTATGCCTATCCGGTCGTGCGCGGCCTGCGCTCGGTGATGGGCCAGGGCGAGAATTACCCGAAGAACCCGCGCAACTTCCTGGTCTCGGTCAACGAGCACGTACACGTCAACGAACAGTCGCTGTGGAGCCTGAATCGCACCCTGCGCGCGGCCGGCTTCCGCGGCAAAGTCTGGCTGGAAAGCCCACCGCAGGCGTGGGGCGAAAGCGCCGTCATCGACTTCCTGCGCAAATTCGTCTTTCGCGTGCCGCCCTTCCGCTGGTTTTTTGAACGCGAGGTCTTTGCCGTCGTGGCCCTCGATCGATGAGACGAACCCATGCGTGACAAGCGACCTGTCGACGAACTGAGCATCGAGGAACTGGAGCGCATCCTCGCCATTCGCAAGCGCGAGGAGCGCCAGAAGCAGTTGGAGCGCATGCGCCGCGCCGGCCGCATTGTCGACTCGGCGCAGGAGCCGGCTGGCGTTTCGACCGCTACCCCGGTCGCCGAAGCGGAGATCGATCCCGTCGCCTCCGCGCTGGCCGCGATGTCTCGCGTCGATCCGGCCCCGGTAGCACCGAAACCGGTATCCTTCCAACAACCACCTGCGCAGCCGCCCGCGCAGCCGCCCGCCCGCATCACCTTCGACGGCGAGAATGGCGAGCCGCGCTTCGACGAAAGCGGCGAAGACCGGTCCGCCATGCCACAGATCAGCCCGCGCACCCGCCGGACCTGGATCGACCGCCTGCTGCTGGTGGTCGAGGTTGCCGCCGTCCTGATGATTGGGGTGATTGGCATCAATCTCGTGCAGGCCATCACCACGCTGGAGCAGGAGACCGCCTCTGCCCAGGCCCTGGCCGACGAACAGCGTCGCGCTGGCATCCCGACTCTCCAACCGACGCCGACCCTGCGCCTGGAGCAGGTCGTGCTGCCGGGCGGTCACATCTATCAGGCGGGCGCCGAGCCGGTATTCAATTTCAACGAGGTCCCGTCTCATCTGCACGCCCGCGTGCAGGCGGAATGGATTCAACCGGTCATCAGCCGCCCTCCGCAGACCAGCGAGACGGCCCTGTCGCTGATCGTGCCCAAGCTGAATCTAGAAGGCTCCATCGTCCAGGGCGTCGACGTCGAGGCGCTCAAGCAGGGCGTCGGCCAGCTTCCGAATGGCATTAACCCCAGCGATGATGCCGGGAATGTGGTGCTGGCGGCGCATAACGACGTGTATGGCCAGCTCTTCCGCTACCTGGACACGCTGGTTGAAGGCGACACCTTCCAGGTTCGCACTCAGTCGCGCGTCTTCACCTACCGGGTGACCGAGCAGTTGATCGTCGGGCCGAACGATACCTACGTCCTGCAGAATCGCCAGGGGGGCGACGGTGACGCTGATCTCGTGCTATCCTTATCAGGTGAACACGCAGCGTATCATCGTTTTTGCCGACCGTATTTCCTAGCAACCGGCCGCCGTTTGCCAGCCCATTCAGTGACGCGCCCTCCTTGCTGGCGGCGCGCCAGTCAGGAATGACAGCATGACCAAGAAGCCCACCAACGACACACGTTCCAGCGAGCGCCGCGAGCGCGATCCCCAGGCCAAGCCGAAGAGCCAGCCCGGTGACGGCAGCGCCGGGACTTACAAGATGCGTTCCGCTGCTTCGCGCCGCGCCGAAGCCCGTGCCCGCGCTGCCTATCGCGGCGCTGCGCCCGGCATGGAAGGCCCGGCAGCCGAGCCGGAGCCGCGCATCGCCGTCCGCGACGTCGGCATTCGCCCCCACTACGACATCCTCGACGAGGGTGCGGCCGAGCGCGAACGCCAGCGCAAGAAGAAGGCGCAGGAGCTGGAACAGGATCTCATCATCCAGCTTCTCCATAACCCGACCAAGCAGGTCCCGGTCGAAGTGCTGCAAGCGCAGTACAGCTACGTCGCCGCCGATATTCGCAACATGGCTCTGCTGGCTGCCGGATTATTCGCGTTGCTCATCGTCCTGGCGCTGGTCTTGCCACACTGACAATGGTCGATTGGTGCGCCATTCCCTATTTCCAGGGGCTTGCGCCGCACGCTTTGGCGCGCATCGAACGTGCCGCACACCGCAAGCAGTACCAGGCGGGGGCGGTCATCTTCAATGAAGGCGAGTGCTGCGCCGGCTTCTACATCGTCGCCGAAGGACTGGTGCGCATCTACCGCGTCAATGCCGAGGGCAGGCTGCACACGCTCAGTCTGCTGCGCCCGCCCTCGACCTTCAACGAGGTTGCGGCCGTGGATGGCGGCGCCAATCCGTTTGACGCCGTGGCCGTCACGCACGTCGAACTCTACATCATCAGCCACGACAATCTGATCAACCTGATGGCCAGCGAGCGCCGTCTGCTCAGCAACACGGTGCAGGCATTGGCTCACCTCAACCGCGAATACATCGAGCGTCTGGAAGACATGACGTTCCGCACTATCCCCTCGCGCCTGGCCAAGCTCTTCCTGCACGAGACCACCTATGCCGACCAGATCGCCGAGCTGCCGTCGCAGCTCACCCAGGAGGAGATGGCCTCCATCCTGGGCACCGCCCGCGAAGTCGTCGGGCGGGCGCTGCGCGGGCTGATGAACGCCGGTCTGCTGCGTAAGCACGGGCGCAGTTTCGTCATCGTCGACCGTGCCGGCCTGGAGGCGTTGGCCGAGACGAACACCCTCCCAGACACCCTCAAACAGAAATTTTAACCGGCGTTAAACCGATCCTTCTTCAACATGCATGACTTCTGAAACCCTCATAAAACCAGTTTTCAAAATCCAACAAAAGTTCCAGAACTGGCGGTTAAAACGCGCTACAGTCTGTGTTCATACGACAGCGTTTAGCGTTTTGGAGGTTCTTTCCCGTGACCCACATCATCACCAGCCTGTGCCTGCGCGACGGCGCCTGCGTGGAAGTTTGCCCGGTTGAATGCATCGTCCCCGGCAAGCCGGAGAATGAATGGCCCTGGTACTTCATCGACCCGGACACCTGCATCGACTGCGGCGCTTGCGTGCCGGAGTGCCCGTTCGAGGCCATCTTCATCGAAGAAGAGGTCCCCGCTGCTTACAAGATGGCCGCTGGTCAGGAACGCGTGCCGTTTGACAGCAAGGAACGTGTCGCCGGCGCGGAAGGCGAAGTGGTCGATCTCACCGTCGACATTCAGCCGAACTACGACTTCTTCCAGAGCGGCCCCGGCTACGACGCGCTCGGGTAGGTAAAAGAAGATATGAGGGGTGAGAGATGAGGAATGAGGGAAAGATCGTCCGCCGGATGATCTTGAACTTGCTCCTCGAACCGCTCATCCCTCATTTCATGCCTGCTGCTCGTTCTGTTCCTCATCCCTCATCACTTATTTCTCATTCCTTCTTTTCGTGCCCATCCTCTACCTGATCTCCGTCCCCACCACCGACCCGGATGACGTCAGTCTGCGGGCGCTGCGGCTGATTCGCGAGTCCTCCGCCGTCGCGGTCGCCGAGTCCGATCGACCATCGCTGACGGCCCTGCTGAAGCACCATCAGATCGCCGCCCAGCAGCTGATCGCCCTGGACGAAGTCGCAAAGGCCCTGGAGACCGGCGATGTCGCCCTGATCGCCGCCGGCAACGCCCCCGCCGTCGCAGACGAAGTGGGTGCGCGGATCGTGCGGGACGCCATCACGCGCGGCCTCCGCGTCGAGCCGATTCCGGGGGTCAGCCTGCCGATCACCGCACTGGTGCTCTCGGCACTGCCGCCGGATACCTTCGTGTATGTCGGCCGCCTGCCAGACGCGAGTCCGTCGGATGGGCTGATGGGTTACGAAGACGACCGCGCCACGCTGGTGATGACCCTGCGCGCCGACCGCTTGCCCGCCGCCCTGGAGACCCTGCGCGGCGCGTTTGGCGACCGCCCGGCCTGCCTGGTCTACCGTCCCGGCGCGCCCGACGGATTGGCCCTGCGCGGCCCGCTGTCGTCACTCATGGCGCCGGAAGGGCTATCCAGCGCGGAGGATGTCGCCCTCGTCCTGGGTGGCGCGCCGGAACGCCCGCAGCGGCGCTGGACCGAGGACGAGGTGCGGGCAGCGCTGGAGGCGCGGCTCGACGCCGGCGATCCGCTGAAGGTGGCGGCCAAGGCCATCGCCGCCGAGTCCGGTTGGGATCGCCGCAGCGTCTACGCGCTGGGAATAGAGGATTGAGAGACAACACGAGAGACGTTCACCTCTCGTCTTTCATCCCTTCCCTAATTGTTCGATGACTTCGGCAGCTTGGGAAGCAGCCAGCCCAGGAACGCCTCTTCCGACCGTGACTGCATCAGCAGACGACCCGGCCCGGTCAGGTGGCACACAAAACCCTCACCGCCCAGGATAGTCGATTTCCAGCCGCCCACCTTCTGGACCTCGAAACGCATGCCGGGGTCAAAGCCGACAATGTGGCCGGTGTCGACCACGTAGGTCTCGCCGGCCGCGACCTGCCGCTCGAAGATGGCGCCGTAGCTGCTGGCCACCACCTTGCCGCGTCCGCTCAGCCGCAGCAGCACCAGCCCCGCGCCGCCGAAGAAGCCGCGCGCGCCGCCCCAGGCCGCATCGAAATTGACGCTCGTTTCGCTAGCGATATAGGCGCCGCTGGCCAGCAGATAGTCCCCGTCGATATCCAGCGTGACCAGATCGCCGGGCAGCGACGGCGCGCAGGTCATCTCGCCACCCTGGGACGGCGCGGTCCAGGTGTTCTGGAAGAAACTCTCGCCCGCGACCATACGCCGCAGGCCTCCAAGGAGTCCGCCTTCCGCTTTCGTTTCGGTCGTCAACCCCAGGGTGTAGCTGACCATTGCGCCGGGCTCCACCTTAATCGTTTCATTGGGTGCCAGTCGGAGGGTGGCCAGCGAAAAGGCCGGTTGATGTTGAATGGTGACATCCATCGTCATGCTCTCCTTTGGAGTTCTGTGAGGTTGTCCAAGCGGACTGCGATCCACACAAACGGGCGGTGGAGTGCAGCCGCTGCGGATGATGGTAACACCACCTGCGATATCCGGGGTTGGGGATCCTCTGAGAGAGGGGAAAAGGTAGAATCTCGTCCTCACATCACGTCTGGTGTATCATCGCGATTACGCTGCATAGTCATGAAGGATCCAACCTTGATGTCCTCGCCTGAACCCCAAATGCGCGATATCGTCGCCCTCGACGAGAGCACCGCGCAAGCGTCTAACGATGCGCCCACCGATGCATCTGTGCCCGAGCCGATGCGTCTGGCTGACCAGCCGGTGGCCACGATTTCGCGCGTGACCTTCAATTACCTGCTGATCGCCGCCCTGTCGCTGTTCGTCGGGCTGGCGCTGGGGTATTTCGGCTATGAGCGCGTGGCCGGCAACGCCGGGGCCACCGCCTCGGCCGACACCGAGGCGCTGATCCAGCAGGTGGTGGCCACCACGGTCGCGTCTCTGCCGCAGGGTGGCGGCAGCGCGGACCCGACCCTGGCCCGCGCCGACATCGACGCCGCCGGCAATCCGACGCGCGGGGCGGAGGATGCGGTCATCACGTTGATTGAGTTCGGCGACTTCCGCTGCGGTTACTGCAAGCGCTTCCACGACGAGACAATCACCCCGCTGATGGATCAGTTCGACGGCAAGATCCGGCTCGTCTATCGCGACTATCCGGTGCTGGGACCGGACTCGCTGTCGGCGGCGCTGGCTGCCGAATGCGCTGACGACCAGGGCAAGTTCTGGGAGTTCCACGACGGCCTGTATGTGGCTCAGGACCAGCTCAACCGCGACGGCTTCCTGAGTCTCGCTACGCAGTTGGAACTGGATATTCCCAGCTTCACGACCTGCTATGACGAGCAGACGCACCGGACCGAGATCATCAACGACTACGTGACGGGGCAGAACCTGGGCGTGACCGGCACGCCGACCTTCTTCATCAACGGCAAGATCCTGATCGGCGCGCAGCCGCTGGACACCTTTGTGCTGGCCGTCGAGAGCGAACTGCTGGAGATGGAGAACACCGAAACGGCGTCGTGAGTGCACTTTCTACCATAGACAAGATCAACGGCCGGCCTGTCGCTTCGAGTGACATGCCGGCCTTTTTTTGGACCGCAAGGATGCTGTCCTATGTGCAACAGGTTAGCGGTACCATCCGATTCTAGAACCTATCTGAATATTCGGCGGTTCTCTCGTAGGGACGGCATTCTTGCCGTCCAAGACCGGCGGACACGCAGAAGCGTGTCCCTACGAAGATGCGTTTTTGTGACGCAACGAATGCAAAAGGACAATTATCAGATACGCTCTAGAGGTCGATCGACGCACCCAGGCGCAGGGGAGACGCGTCGCCTCTCCAGTTCTGTGGTGAGAGACCCGCCGGGTCTCCCGACGATCGTCTCGTTCTGTGTAATTAGGGCGCGTCGGCGCAGGCCAGATCGACCAGCAGCGGGTAATGGTCCGAGCCGCCGGAGTCGCCGATCACCCGCGCGGCCGTCGCCCGCCAGCAGTCTCCACGATGAAACACGTAGTCAATGCGGATGATCGGCGGCAGCGGCACGCCGTAGCGGGCGTTGGGGAAGGTCGGCCCCAGACCAAAGCCGGCCGCCACATAAGAATCGCCAAAGCCGGCGGCGCGCACCCGCCCATAGTCGTCCGTCTGGTCGGTGGTGTTGAAATCTCCAGCCATCAGCACCGGCACGTCGCGGTACGACTCCGCTTCGGCCAGCAGGATGCCGATCTCGGCACTGCGCAGCGAGGAGTCGAAGTCGCCCAGGGCGCGCGGCGGCACCGGATGCGCGTTGTAGAAGACGATCTGCCGGCCGTCGTCGTTTAGCGTAAGGCGGACGCGCTGACTGCCCAGCACGATCTCGTCAAAATAGTGCTCATCGGTCAGCGGGAACTTGCTCATGATGCCCATGCCGCGGGCGAAGCTGTCGTTGGGCCGCAGGATGCGATAGGGGTAAAGGTCGGCCAGCGCCGCGTCGAAGGCCTGGCTGGCCTCCCGTCAACAGCTCTTGCAGCGCCACCACGTCGGCATTGGCCTCGCGGATGATGGCGATCATCGGCTCGAAGTTGGCCGTCTTCGACTGCAAGTTGTAGGTCAGCACCCGAAGTTGCACATCGGAGGACGAATCGGCCGAGGCGCGCATCGCTGGTGGGACGAACCGGCCGCCGTAGCTGAGCAGGAAGAAGGCGGCGCCCGGCAGAAGCAGCCCGGCGATCAGCCAGCGCCGCCCGAGCAGCATCAGGGCAAGCAGGACCAGTCCGGGGATCAGCAGGGCGGGCATCAGGCTGTTGGCCAGCGCCACCGGGTCGAAGCTTTCGCCAACCGTCAGGCGCAGTCCGAAGTACAGCAGAATGACGATGGCATAGACGCCAGACAGGATGGTCAACGCGCGGCCAATCCACCGCCCGGCGCGCCGCAAAAGAGTCATGTTCTCGCTCAAACGCATTCCCTTTCGGGGACGCTCCGACACCAAACGAGGTCGGAGGACGTAGAATATACAGGATATACAGCGGCAGGACTGAAAAACCCTCATGAAACGAACATCGCGCGCGGGCTGGTCACTGATAGCGATCCTCTGCATTCCGGTCTTTCTCGGCAGTCTGGATCTGCTGGTCGTCTCGGCATTCCTGCCCGATCTGCTGCGGGAGCTGGCGCTGCCCCTCGACGCTTCCGGTCAGGAAGCGGCCGCATGGCTGGTTAACGCCTATCTGATCGCCTACTCCATCGCTCTCCTGGCCATCGGTCGCCTGTCGGATTTGACCGGCTGGCGGACGGCGCTGACGATCTGTCTCGGTCTGTACTTCGCCGGCTCGCTGCTGGTGATCAATTACCCGGTCGTGGCCGGCGTTCTCAGTCCGCTTTACGGTCTGCTCGGCGTCGCCCGCGACCCGGCCCATGCCAATCTGCACGCCATCGTCCTGGCCCGCATTATCGCCGCATTCGGCGCGGGCGCGCTGGCCTCGGTGGCGCTGTCGCTGGTATCGCAGGCCTTCCATGCCGAACGACGGGCGCTGGCCGTCGGCATCATCGCCGCCATGGACACCATCGGCTGGATGTTCGGCGGGCTGTGGGGCGGTGTGGTCGTCCAGTTTTCCGACTGGCGCACCGTCTTTCTAGTCAACCTGCCGCTGATCGTGGGCACGCTGTTTCTGCTGCGCCGCCAGCTTCGCGACATCGAGCAGCGGCGGGCCGGCGGACGTTTCGACGTGCTCGGTTTCCTGCTGGCCGCCGGGGCGCTGGTGGCCATCAACTTGGGCATCGCCCGCATCAACACCGACGAAGCCGGCCGCCTGGATGCTTCCGGGCTGTGGCTGCCGCTGCTGATCTCGTTCGGGTTTGCTGCGGCCTTCATCGCCGTCGAGGCGCGCGTCAAACAGCCGCTCATCCAACTGCGCAGCTTGCGCGCTCCCGGTGTACCGGCTGCGCACCTCATCAACATCCTGCTCGGCGTGGTCCTGCTGGTCGCCCTGCTGATGATCCCCATCTTCACCAACGTCCGCGAGACCGGCCAACTGGGGCTGCTGATCTTCTTTAGCCAGTTTACCGAACAAGGACTGCGCGATGCGGCCCTGATTCAGGGGGGATTGATCGGCGCGTTCGCATTGCCCCTGGCGCTGGCCAGCGTGCTCGGCGGCGGGCTGTACGAGCGCCTGGGCGGGCGAAGGACGATCACGCTGGGGCTGATCGTCGCGGCGGCCGGAACGTTTCTGTTCTGGGCCACCATCTCGCTGACCACGCCTTATCTGCTGATCGCCCTGGCGGCGGCGGTGGCCGGGGCGGGCGTCGGCATCGCTTTCACCCCGGTGATCGTGCTGCTGCTCGACGCGGCGGCGGAGTCCGAGCGCGGGGCGGCGGCGGCGCTCACCCTCAGCCTGCGCATGGTGGCCATGTCGATCACCACCTCGTTCAGCACCGCCTTCATCACCCAGCGCACCGTCGATCTGGTGCGGATGATGGAGAGCCCCAACGCGCTGCTCGACATCCTCCCGCACAGCCAGTATGCGACCTCGCCCTTCGCCACCGCCTACATCGCCGCCGTCAACAGCGCCATTCGCGAGCTGTTTGCCTTCTCGCTGGTCCTGCTGCTGGTCGCGCTGGGGATCGGGCGGTTCATCCGGTCGCGGACGGAGCGGGTTGCGGAGGTGACGGCAATCCCCTCACCCCTGACCCCCTCTCCCACGCAAGCGGGGAGAAGGGGAACCAGTTGCGGTATTCCCGCGTCCGGTGGAATCCTCTGTCCTCGCAGGCCGCTTCGCAGGGGAGGGGAGGAGCCGGGCAGGCACAGATACGGGTCATGCAATCCGTAGGGACGAGGCTTGCCTCGTCCGTTCAAGGTCTTCGGACGCCCCGTTGGTCGTCCCTACGACCGCTGACTCGGGGCTTATTCCTGGCCGGGACGAGACCTGCCTCGTCCGCTTCAGACCGCCTGACCGATCGGACGCCCCGTTGGTCGTCCCTACGACGGCCGACTCGGGGCCTATTCCTGGCCGGGACGAGGCCTGGCGCGTCCGCTTCAGACCGTCCGACGGATCGGACGACCCATGGGTTGTCCCTACGGACGCCACCTCAGGCCGCGTTTCTGTCCCTTTTCCTCGTCCTGGCGCTGATCGTCGCCCCGGTTAGCCCCACCGCCGCGCAGGACGAGGACTCATCCCTGGACTACATTCGCGCGGCGGCGGCGCACATCCCGGCGGATGTCGAGTTCTTCGCGGCGGCCCAGACCGGCAGCGACTCGATCGCCGCGCTCGACTCGGTGCTGGCCCGCGTCGCCGACCGGTTGGCGCTCAACGATCCGCTCAGCGTGGCCCGCATGATCGGTCTGTTCGGCGAGACCAGCCCGACGGTGGCCCGCCTCAATCTGATCCTGCCGTTCATGGAGTCGGCGGCGGTGGCCGTGCACCGCGCCGAGGGCTACCTGGACAGCGCCCGCTTTGGCGACCAGGGCCGGGCGTTGTACGTCGTCGCCTTCTCCAGCGCGATGAGCGCCGTCCGTGCCGCCGCGCCGGTGCTGTTTGGCGACGCGACGCGCGAGACTCAAGGGGAGTACGAGGTTTATCAACTGGTGGACGACGACGCGCTGGTCGCTCTGGGCGCCGATCACCTGATCTTCGCGCAGGGCGAGACGGATGCGCTTCGCCCGGACCGCGCCCTGGCCGACGATGCCCGCTTCCAGGCGGCGCTGGCTGAACTGCCGCGCGACGACTACGGTCTATTCGCTTATGGCGCCGTCCACCAGGTGCTGCCACTGATCCGCGACCGGCTGACGGCCGAGCTGCTGCGTTCGCTGTCGTTTGGCAATCAGACGGATATCGCCCTGGGCCTGGCCGCCGTCAGTATGGAAGGGGAGCTGAACCTTCTGGCCGACGCGGTGCAGACCGCTGCCACGGCCGCGCCGCTGCCCACCCTCCGGCCCGATTTCGCACGCTATGTCCCGGCCGACACCGCCTTTGTGGTGCAGAGCGCCAGCATCGGGGCGCTCATCCGCACGGCCGCCGCGCTCTACGCCTCGATCAGCGCCGTCGAGACGCAGGAGAGCGCGCTGGCTTTGATGGAAGGTTTCTCGCAGGAGGTCCTCAAGCTGTCGCTGGAGCGCGACCTGATCCCGGCCTTGACCAGCGACTACCTGCTGGCGGTCGACTACCGGGCGGTCGATCTGCTGCCGGGCGTATCGTCGGCTGTCTTCCCGGTGGAGTTGGCCGTCTTCATGGAGGCTGACAGCCCGGGCAATGCGGCGCGCGTGGTCGAGTCACTGTACAGCGGCGTCCGGCTGTTCCTTCAGGATCGCCCGTACGCCCGCTTCCGCGAGGCCGACACCAGCGTGCAGATCGGGAAGCTCGACGTGGTCTTTGGCGCGCAGGACCGGGTGGCCTATTTCGGCACGCGAGCGTTCACGCAGGAGGGGCTGGCCGGCCGCGCGCCGCTGAGCGAGACGGCGGAGTACCGCGCCATGACCGCGCAGGCGCTCGATGGGGGACATGCCCTGGCCTACATCAGCCGGCGGGGTATCGGCGAACTGCTTCTGCTCAGCGGGCAGTTCGATGCCGGCAGCCTGATCCCGCTCCCGCTCGACCTGCTGCCGCTGCCGGCGATCAACCCGGCCCGCCTGTACCAACTGGCGGATGGCGGTCTTTTCAGCGTGAGCAGTACTCCGAGCGGGGCGCGCGTCACGCGGCTGGCGCTGAGGATGCGGTGAAAAGAAGTGATGAGATACGAGAAATAAGAGATGACGGAAAAGAATGATGCCCGGGCGGACACACGGGTCCGCTCCCACAGTCACCCGGTAGCGTAGGGGCGGGCCAATGTAGCCCGCCCAACGGTTTGCATTGAGACAGAAACGTCACAGAAGGCTACACGGTTGGCAATGGCGGCTCGACAGTCCCGTCGTTGGCATCCCGGCCCGCGTCGGCATCGCCGCCGAACTGCGCGGCCCGCTGCCGCGCCCGCTCCACGTAATCGAGCGTCTGCTTGGGCGTTCCAATCAGGCTGCCCCACTGGCCGCTCTCGTCGCGCATGACGTCGAGCATGCCCTCGGCGAACCCCTGGAGACTGAAGTAGTAATCGTCGTCAGGCATCTGCTTCGAAGGCGAAAGCGCGTCGGCCAGGACCAGATTCTCCAGCGCCGACTCGTAGATCGACCGCTTGCGATCCCACTGGTACAGGTCGGCCAGCGTGGAGAAGGCGCCGCCCAGTACCGGCGCGACCACGCCGATGATCGGCAGGAGGGTCAGCAGCCAACCGCGCAGGAACACGCACTGGAAGTCGCCGCCCAGGCCGGTGGTGGATGCCGCGGTCGTCTCGCCCGATTGGGCAGCGCTGGCTTCGACCGTCGCCTCGATGGCCGGGATGTTGCTCGCCGGCCGCTCTGCCATCGTCGGCGGGCAGACCGATGCCGGCGTAAGGGCGATGACGAACGCCGCCAGCGCCGAGGCGAGGCCGGTCAGCAGCGCGAAGAAGGCGCGCCAGCGGTTGATCTGCCGGGCGGCGGTCCGATAACGATCGACTTTGCTGCGGTAGTAAGCCTCCTGATCCTTCAGCGCGTACTTCTCAAAAACCTTATACAGCGCTTCCGAATGCGTACGGTCAATGGGCGCCATCGTTCAGCCTTCCTTTCACGATCGGGGAGGGGAGGCGAGAGTCTGAGGCTCGTCCGGGTAACTGCCCCGGTTGATTTCCGCAGCCCTGCGGGCAAGCTCGCGCTCGCGCAGATACTCCGGCAGGTTGTCTCGATCGTACATGTCGTACGGCGCAAGGTGGAGCATGTAGCGGAAGAATTCTCGCCGCAGGTGCTCGGCGCGCCGGCGGTTTTCCAGCCAGATGGGCAGGGGCGCCTCACGGCCGGAGATCGTCGCCAGGTAGGTGGCGATCAGCGCGACGATGGTTTCGATCAGCGCGAAGGCGGCGACAGCGGCATCGCTGCGCCCGACGGAGAGCGCTTGCAGCGCGCCGACGCCCGCTGCCACGGCGGCCAGGCTGATGAAGCCAAGCTGATAGACCAGATAGCGATTCTGATTCTCCGCGGCCTTGCGATCCGTCATGCGAAAGAGCCGGACGAGTTCATACTCCATGAACTGGATGTCGCTCAGCACCTTCTGGATGGTGGCTTCGTCGAATTCGGCAAGCGTCTCCCGAAGGTCCTTTTCGTCAATCAGTTGAAAGTCTTTCTCGGCGCGTGGGAGGCCGCTCAGGTTGGGCATCTCTTTCAGCCAATCCGGGCGGCGGTCCTGCTGTTTGTCCTGGCTCTGGGTGAGTGGTTCGCCAGGCGGGGTGCGCGTCTCGCTGCGAGTGGGTGGGGGGGAAGGCGGCCCAGAAGCAGGCGGCGTGGAATCATCAGAGGTGGGCGGCACGACCGGAGTACTCATATTCGATACCTCCTGTGCGCGGTTCGGATGTCGTTGAAATCGTATGGCTGATGAATTTTCCTGTCAAGCAGAGGGGAGTGCGGATCAGGCGCGGACGGTCCACGGCCCGTCCGCGGGGTCCAGAGAGGTGCTTAGGAAGAAAGTCTCCCGTGACAGGAGGCGCTGGAGTTCGTCAGAAGTGGCCGCCCAGGCGGCGAATAGCCTTTATTCCGCGCGGAGGGTAAACCAGAAGCCGTCCACGGCGCTGTTCTCGAATCCGACCTGATCGATGACGAAGCGCAGGCCGCGCGCCCGCAGTTCGAGCAGATACGCCCCCAGCCGGGAGCGCGCCTGAATCTCGGCCCGCAGGCTCCAGCGCGGCGGAATCGTCTCGTCGGCGATTTCCGTAGTGAAGGTGTCACCCGGTCTGGCCAGTTGCTCGATGCGCGCCGCACACTGCCATGTCCGCGCGAAGATGCGCTCCACCTCCTGGTCGCAAATCGCCGGGTCAAGATACCAACTGGCATCGAGGGTTTCGGCGTGCGCGACATCAGAGACGATCGACTGTGAGGTCGTCACCAGTTTTTTCATTTGTCCAGAAGCCCCTGTACTAAAACCGAGTGCCCCTTGAACGAACAGATTGCGGTCAGTTGTTTAGGTGGTGTGAAGCGAACCATTGATCGGGCGATCGAGGCCAGTATAGCCGAAGATATCCCCTGTGGGAATGTTATTTTCCCCCCACTTTCTGGGAAAATAGATATACTTGCGGCAGATTACACGCAGAGTAAACATCGTGATCAATGAGCCGGGTTCAAACTCGCTGCCGGGCACGTCGCTCCAATCGCGCACCCTGATGGAACTGCTGCAGGCCACTTTTGCCATCTATCGCGACAATCTCGTGGCCTACCTGATCCTCTCGGCGGTGGTGGTCATCCCCATCACCGTCATCAGCACGTTATTCGGCGACAGCCTGCTCAATGCGGTGACGTACGTCGGCGATACGCCCACCTTCGACCCGGCGTTCGTCAACCAGATCTGCCTGTTCAGTATCGTTGTCCTGGTGCTGACCGTGGTGCAGACGGCCATTCTCAACTGCGTGGTCACCCACATGACGTCGGAGGCGCAGTTCGGCCGCAAACTGACACTGGTGCAGGCCTGGAACGAGAGCAGCCCGCTGATCAGCAAGCTGGTCGGCGCCAACCTGATCTTCTTCATGGTCGTTTTCGCGCTGGCTTTCGCCTCCACCCTGGCGATCTCGCTCTGCCCGCTGCTGGTGCCGATCTTCGCCTTCACGATCTACCTGTCCACCGCCGTCAACGCCTTTCTCGCGCCGGTGATCACGCTGGAACGCACCTCGGCGACCACTTCGGTGGTACGCTCCTACTATCTAGGCAAGTCGGTCTTCTGGCGCATCTTCGCGCTGTCACTGTCGCTGGCGCTCATCACCCTCCTGTTTCAACTGGTCATCGACGCCGTGGTCGGCCTGAGCGGGGCGGCCGGATCGGGTGCAGCGACCTCGCTGGGCGTCAGCACCCTGGCCGGGATTCTCGTCAGCATTATCACCACCGTGCTGGTGCCGATCGCCATGACCCTCCTTTACTACGATGCGCGTATCCGGCGCGAGAATCTTCTGGCCGAGCTGAAAAGCGTCGGTGCAGATGCCCGCCCGCTTCATGTGCCGGTGCCGCCGAACATGCCTCCGCTGATCAACAACCAGGACATCATGAACATCGTCGGACTGATCGTCTTCGTCGTCGTGCTCATGCTGTTCCTCGGGGGGACCGCCAGCGCTCTGCTGAATTTGCTTGTGCCGGGGCTGGGCGGTATTCCGACAGGCTAACGCGGTGGGGAGGATGATCACCCACCCCAGGTGACATAAGCCAGCGTCAGGACCTGACGGTTCGGGTTACGATCCCATAAAAAGTGGATTGTCTCCCGAATAGTGGGAATTGCTGACGGAGGGTGGTTTCATGTCACGAACACGAACGCACATTGCTATCGCACTGCTGCTGCTCTGGGCGATGGTTGCTCCGGCCTATGGTCAGGTGCGTATGGTCTATGGCGTCTTCTTCTATTCGCCGAGCTGCGCTCACTGCCATGAGGTCATCACCAAGCACTGGGATGGCATTCAGAACCAGTTTGGCGATCAGCTCCAGGTCCTCTTTATCGACGTCACCACACAGGCCGGCAGCCAATTGATGTCGTCGGCGCGATCGGCCATGAACATCGCCTCCAATGGTGTGCCGATGCTGATCATCGGCTCGAACGTGCTGGTTGGGTCGGTAGAAATCCCCACACGTACGGCGGACATCGTCCGCGCCGGGTTGGATGCCGGCGGCATCGGCTATCCGCCGATCCCGGGCATCGAGGAAGTGTTCGACGCAGCGTTGGCCTACAACGCGCAGATTTCCGGCGAAGAAGAGAGCACCCAGGCAACGGATAGCGGCGAAGCCGCGACGCTGGCACCCGCCGAGACAGGCAACGTCGACGTGCTGGGCGACCCGGCGAACCTGCTGGCCATTGGCCTGCTGCTGGTGCTGCTGGCAAGTCTGGTGGTCATGCTGATGGCATCGAGCAGTACGCGTGCCCGGGCCATCGTGACGGGGCGGGGCGCATGGTATGCCCTGATGCTTGGAATTCTGTCGGGCGCGCTGCTCACGGCCTCGCTCATGCTGGGCAGCACCTCTGAACCCGGCATCGCGCTGATCGCGGGCGCGGCATTCGTCCTGTTCGTCATCTCTGGCGGCATGCTGCTGCGCCAACGGGGACAGATCCGTCAGGCCAAACAGGTTCTGCCCTTGATCGCCCTGGCCGGGCTGCTGGTGGCCGGCTATCTGGCATATGTCGAGACCACGCTGTCGGAAGCCGTGTGCGGTGCGTTCGGCAACTGCAACGCTGTGCAGCAAAGCCCCTATGCGCAGATCGCAGGGGTGCCCATCGGCGTGATTGGCATCGCCGGCTACCTGCTGATCCTGGCCATCTGGGCGCTCGGGAAGTGGCGGCAGGTACGCTGGGCGGACAGTGCCCTCTTCGTCATCGCGCTGCTGGGCACGGTATTCTCGCTTTACCTGACCAGCCTGGAACCGTTCGTCATCGGCGCGACCTGTGTCTGGTGTCTGACCTCATCCGTCGTCATGGGCATCCTGCTGTGGATGACCGCGCCGGCCCTGGACCCGAATCGCGACCTGCCGACGCGCTCCGGTAAGCAAAGGCTGACTCAGCAGCGCGCCCGGTCGTAGGACGCACCGGGAAGAGCAGCGGGTGAGGGTCGAAAATAAGGTTTCACCGCAAAGCGCGTCTTTTCTGACGCGAATGGCTGCGGTATCGTTCTGTTCTGCACCTTGAGATGTGTGGACAGGACAGACCGATGCTGCAGCTTCCCCTCTGGCTTTCAGCCGTGCACCATGATGGATCCGAGTGTTATGTCTCCAATGGGCTGCCTGCCTATGGCGAGCAGGTGACCATTCGCCTGCGCACGCCCGACGACGCGCCGCTGCGCCGGGTCTGGCTGCGTCACACCCCGGATGGCGAGGGGCGGCATGTGGAGATGAAAGTCGTGCGGTCGGAGCGGGGTGTGACCTGGTGGGAGGCCGCGCTGACTATCAACATGCCGGCGACGCCCTACCATTTCAAACTGATCGCGGATGATGCCGCCTATTTCTTCAATGCCCTCGGCGTGTCACGGGCCGAACCGCTCAGCCTGTTCGATTTCAAGCTGCTGGCCGAGTATGAGGCGCCGCTGTGGGTGCAGGACAGCATCTTCTATCACATCTTTGTCGACCGCTTCTACAACGGCGACCCGTCCAACGACGTGCCGGAAGGCGCCTGGAACCTGGATGGGTTCACGACACAGCGCCGCGCCTGGGATCAGCAGCCGCTGCCCTGGCGCGAGGGCGGCAACCTCGACTTCTTCGGCGGCGACCTGCCCGGCATCATTCAGAAGCTGGACTATCTGCGCGACCTGGGGGCCAATACCGTCGCGCTGACGCCGATCTTCACGGCGCGCACCAACCACCGCTATGACACGATGGACTTCGATCGCGTCGATCCCTACGTGGGCGGCGACGCGGCGCTGGCGGCGCTGCGCGATGCCCTCGACCGCCACAACATGCACATCGCCCTGGATGTGGTGGTCAATCACCTGGGCGTCCACCACCCGTGGTTTCTCGCGGCGCAGCAGGACGCCAGCGCGCCGACGGCCGGCTACTTCAAGTTCTACGAGCATCCGAAGCGTTACGCCACCTGGCTGGGAGTCGACAGCCTGGTCAAGCTCAACTTCGAGAGCGAGGCCCTGCGCGACGCTTTATACCGCTCGCCGGAGTCGATTCTGCGCCGCTGGCTGCGCCCCCCGTACCGCATCGACTCCTGGCGGCTCGACGTCTTCCACATGATGGGTCGCCTGGGCAAAACGCGGCTGGAGCAGGAGGTAGCGCGCGGCATCCGTCGGGCGGTCAAGGCCGACAATCCTCAGCTCTACCTGTATGGCGAGCACTCGTTCGATGGCACGCCGCATCTGCAAGGCGACGAGGTCGACGCGACGATGAACTACGAGGGCTTCAGCGTCCCCCTGCGGCGCTGGATGACGGGCTACATGGGTCCGGAATGGCCGCCCGCCTTCAACGACCCTTCGCCGATGCCGGGGGAGGCGGTGGTCGAGCAGTGGCGCTCACACCTGGCGACGATCCCCTGGGCGATTGCCCGGCAGCAGTACCACATGCTCAGCAGCCACGACATGGTTCGCTTTCTGCACCTGGCCGGCGGCGACAAGGCGCTTCTGCTCCTGGCCGCCGGCCTGCTGATGACCTATCCGGGAGTCCCGGCGGTCTACTACGGCGAAGAGATCGGCATGAGCGGCGGACCCGACCCGGACAACCGCCAGCCCTTCCCCTGGGACGAGTCGCGGTGGGATTCTCAGGTGCGGGCGACGTTCCAGGCGCTGATCGGCCTGCGGCGCACCGCCCCGGCGTTGGTGCGCGGCGGTTTGCAGTTCCTCTACGCGGAGGGTGGTTTGATCGCCTACCAGCGGCAGTCGCACGACCAGCAGATTGTCGTGATCGGCTGGCGCGGACCGGGCCCGCTGGACTCGCTGACGATTCCGCTGTGGCATGCCGGTGTGAACGATGGGGCGACGCTCACCGACCTGCTTACCGGGGAGACATTTGCCGTGCGAGATCGCGGGCTGACACTGCATGATCGGGCGTCTGGTGACTTACTTCTTTTAGAAGTAAAATAGCTGAACAGTTCATTATCAGAACGGTGGCCGATCTCAATGCTCCACCGTCCAACTGATGCCTATACTGAAGCTATATCCGATAGATCATGGAGGATTTCGCTGTGCAGATCTATCCCTACCGATATGCTCCGAACGCCGAAGTATCCGGCGTCGCCATGAGCGCCATTTTCAACCATGCCCGCCGCGAAGAGGTCCTCGACAGTTTGCAGCGCTTCGGTCTGGAATATCTGGAACCGGACCAGTGGTACCCCGTCGATCAGTTCATCAACATGTTTGCCGAATGGTTCCAGAGTCCGGCGGTCAGCACCAACCTGATCAGCGTGGGCATGGCGATGATCTACCACATGGAACTGCCGGAAATCGCCGAAAAAGAGAGCAGCATCGACAAGCTGCTCCTGCTGGGCGATCTGCATTCTCTCTATCATCGCAACGGCGATGTCGGCGGCTACTCCGTCGAGATGGTGTCGCCGAACACCATTCGCTTCACCGAAAACATCATCTGGCCCGACGACATGATTTACGGCTATCTGTACGGGGCGGCGCAGCACTTCTTCGGGAGGGGAGTGCACTTCGTTCTGCGCTATGCCGACGATCATGTGCGCCAGGAGATGGGTGGCGAGACGACCGTATTCGAGCTGACCTGGGAGTGATGCACCATGGAGATTACGCTGAAGCCTACGAGTTCCCCTCAACGAGCATCTTCTCCGAGCAGTACAGCGGCGCACCCACGCCGTACGCTGCGCCTCCGCCCTCTTCTGCTCATTCCGGTATTCGTCATTCTGATCGTCGTCATGCTCTACGTCGTCACCGATGGACAGAAGCAGCTCGAAGCCGCTTACTTCGTCGGCGAGATGGACAACCTCACTGTCGCTTACGACCAGGTGATCACGGGCTACCAGCGTTCTGCGCAGATCATCTACAACGAGATCGTCAACCAGCCGGAAGTGCTTTCGCTGGTGGCCCAGGCCAATGGTGCGGCCGAAGAGGAACAGTCAGAATCGCGCGCCGCGCTCTATGATCTCCTCATTGAGCAGTACCGCCGGCTGGAAACCCTCAACCTGCGCCAGCTCCACTTCCACCTTCCCGACAACACCAGTTTTCTGCGCTTCCACAGCCCGGAGAATTTTGGCGACAACCTGACCAACGTCCGCTTCACCATCATGAAAGCCAACAGTGATCTGGTGCCCGTGGTCGGTTTTGAAGAAGGCCGCATCTTCAACGGCTTCCGCTATGTCTTCCCTCTGTTCTACGATGAACAGCATGTCGGCAGCGTTGAAACCAGCGTCTCGTTTTCCGCTGTCCAGGCGGATCTGAACGAGTCGCTGCCGGGCGCCAGCAATTTCATGATCCGCTCCGATGTCGTGCAGGCGACGGTGTTTCAGGACCAGCAGAGCAACTATGTGGTCAGCGACATCACTGAAGCCTATGCCTACGACCGTCCGGTCCTCGAAGCGTTCACCGATGAAGACCTCTCCTGGGAGACCATCCAGTCCATCAATGCGGCGCTGGATGAAGCCGTCGTCACACGTTTGGAAGCCGGAGAGACCTTTTCCACGGCCCTCACCGTCGACGGCGTGGGCTACACGGCCACCTTCATGGGCGTGGACAATTTTCTGGGCGAGCATGTCGCGTACGTCCTGGCGTACAAAGCCGACAGCCTGATCCCCAGCAGTCGGGCCGGTCTGGTCGTCACGCAGGCCAGCATCATCGCCGCCGGGCTGGTCATCGTCCTGGCCCTGGTCTATCTCGACCGCAGCACGATTTTCATCAACCGCCAGCGTGACCAACTTGCGGCGCAGAATACACGACTTGAACAGACGAACACCGCTCTTGATGCCGCCCGCCACCAGGCGGAAGCGGCCAACCAGCTCAAGAGCCAGTTCCTCGCCAATATGTCGCACGAACTGCGCACACCGCTCAACGCCATTCTCAACTTCACCCGCTTCGTCAGCGAGGGGATGATGGGCGAAGTCAACGAGGTGCAGGTCGAAACCCTGGGCAAAGTTGGCGACAACGGCAAGCATCTGCTCAGCCTGATCAACGATCTGCTCGACATCTCGAAGATCGAAGCCGGTCAGTTGAAGCTGTTTGTCGAGGATGACGTCAACCTGAGCAAGGAGTTCAACACTGCGGCCGATGTGGCTCAGTCGCTGCTGGCCGACAAGCCGGTTGAGCTGGTGAAGGAGATCGACGCCGACCTGCCGCTCATCGTGAGCGACCGGCGCCGCATCCGTCAGATTATGCTCAATCTGGTCTCCAACGCCTGCAAGTTTACCCAGGCCGGTAAGGTCACCGTGAGTTTGCGGCGCAGCGGCGACGAGCTGATTTTCAGCGTTTCAGACACCGGGCCTGGTATCGCGCCGGAGGATCATGAACTGATCTTCGAGACCTTCCGCCAGGCGGAACAGGGATTGAAGCACGGCGGCTCCGGCCTGGGTCTGCCGATCTCGCGCCGGTTGGCCGTCATCCTTGGGGGCAGACTCGATATGGAGAGTGCGCCAGGAAAGGGCGCGGTCTTCACGCTGCACCTGCCGATCGCCTCCGATGCCCTGGTCCTGATGAAGCACGATCAGGATTCGCTGGTTCCGGCCTAATGAAGTCGCAATTCGACCTGATAGCCTACAGGATGAAGCTCTATGTTACCGCTGAAGGACAAACGCATCTTCATTGTCGAGGATAATCTGGCCAACCGGGCCATCGAACAGATGATCCTCGAGCGGAATGGCGCGCGGACGGCGATTGAACGTTATGGCAAGGAGACGATTCAGCGCCTCCAAGCCTTCGCGCCGGTGGACATTATCGTCATGGACCTGATGCTGCCCGACGGCGTCAGCGGCTTCGACGTCGCGGACCAGGTGCGCAGCATACCCGAATTCCAGCAGATTCCGATCGTCGCCGTTTCGGCAAGCGATCCAGCCGAGTCGATGCCCCGGGCACGGGCCAAAGGCTTTGCCGGGTTCATCAGCAAACCCATCGATTTTGATACGTTCGCCCCGATGATCGCCCGCATTCTCGATGGCGAGAAGGTCTGGGCCGAAGGAGACTGAAGATGTTTGGCGTCCATGCTCTCATCATCGAAGACAATCAGGACAGTATCACCGTGCTGGGGCAGCTTCTGCGCGGCGAAGGGGCGACCTATTCGGCCGTGACACGCCCCAGCCAGCTCAGCATGGAGACGCTCGACGCCGCCAGCGTGATCTTTCTCGACCTGGATATGCCGGAGATGAATGGCTATCAGGTCTTCAAAATGCTGCGCGGCGAGTATGGCATTGCCGCGCCGATCATCGCCTACACAGTCAACACCAACGAGAAGGCCACAACCCGCCAGCTCGGGTTCGACGGCATGCTCGCCAAGCCGGTGGATGGGGCCTGCTTTCACGACCAGTGGGAGCGAATCCTGGCCGGCGAATCGATCTGGGATGACTGCTGACCTTTTGACAGAATCATGGGTCAGATTTGAATTGGGCGAGGCAGCGCCTCGCCCACTACGATAACGCGGATGATGTAGGGGCGACCGGCTGGATCACCCGCGTACGGTTCAGCCGGCTCAGACATGCCTTAGCCCAACGTCTGGGTGACGATGCGGAAGACCGGGATTGCCCCCGCCACTGCGGTGAACTCACTTAACGGAGCATCCTTGTTCACCGGCACGTGAGGTCGTGCGCCGGGAGCGCGCCGGAGGTATGCCTTCAGGATCGGTGGGCGCTGCGCAGCCGGCACCTCTTCCAAACGAACCTCTGTCCGACGGCCGGCCCGAATGAAGGCCTTTCCTTGGGCCGCGCGTACGTTCAGCACCCATTGCACGTCTTCCCCCAACATCGACACCAGATAGCGCTGACCGTCCACCAGGGCGACCACGACGGGCAGTGAAATGATCCGCCCGGACTTACGGCCGATGACTTCCAGGGTGACCAGGTAGTTCGGCAGAAGGCCCGAGGAATGGACCCAGCGCCAGCCCGCGTTAAGGATCTGGGCGATCCAGTTGGGGCGGTTGCCCCGGTACATCCAGCGCTTGAGATTCTGCATAGCGAGCCTCCGAGCAGAGTGAGTGACATGCTCCCCATTACGCTGATGGAAGCGGGTGAGTTGCGCTCTTGCGGCAGGGCGGCTCACGCTATAACGCCCATCCCTGGGAGGCCATATGTCTTGTGGCGCCACGCCTATGGCGCCCATCCTATCAGGCCGATTTTATGGAGCTACGCCGGCAGCGCCAACATCTGCCCGCCAACTGTCGCCGGTGATGAGCACGACCGCCCGACGCACCAGCAGGTAGCGGAGCCACTCCGTCATGCCGGCGCCCGTGCTGGCCGAAACCTCCAGCACCGGCATGTCGGGCCGAATGGAGCGGATCGCGCCCCGCACTGCCACACGGTTGTAGACGACAGTCCCCGCCAGATCGGTCTTGCTGATGACAGCCATATCGGACGAGCGGAAGATCGATGGATACTTCAGCGGTTGGTCTTCCCCTTCTGTCACCGAGAGCAGGACGGCGCGCACGTGTTCGCCGAGATCGGTTGCGGAGGGATGGGCGAGATCGCCGACATTCTCGATGAACAGAAAATCGAGTTCGTTCAGCCGCAACCCGTCCACATGCTGTTCGATCAACTGCGCGTCGAGATGGCTCTTCCCGGTGGCCAGGACGTGACGAACCGGCAGGCCGGTCGCTTCCAGACCGCTCGCGTCGCCGTTCGCCGTCAGATCGCCGACGAGGGCTGCGGCGCGGTAGCCGGTTTGTTTCAGAAGCAGCAGCGTCCGCTCCAGAAGCAAGGTTTTACCGCTTCCGGGGCTGGACACCAGATGGACGACGAGCAGGCGAGCGTTGGAAAAACGGGTGCGCAGTTTTCGGGCCAGATGATCGTTGTTGTCCAAATAACCAGTTCGCATCTCAAGTATTTTTGGCTGCATAGTCTTCCTCAGTGTTGGCCGAAGCTTTGGCCGGCCATCTGCCGCTCGCGGAGGACTGAGCGCCGCGCGGACGGGCTCAGTCCTCCGCGATGCTCTTATGCGTGTGCCGCCTGGAAACGCTGTACATGTCGATGAATATGCCCTTCAATTTCGAGCAGGCGCTGGTCGATGCTCATATGATCGCCGTCGCGCTTGATCGGAAAATCGATGGACCAGTCCGGAAGCTGGTTGAGTGCTTCCACGAGGTCACGGTGCGCACAGGAGAACTCATGCGCCAGCATGACCATGCCGTAGGACGCGTATTCGCGACGCGCCCGCTGATTGATCTGCGCAAACGTGCCAACCAGCAGGGTGGGTTCATCCCCCTGTGCCAGATCGCGCAGTGTCCGCACGTACTGCTTATGCCAGAACACAAGCTGTGCGAGGACAGCATGTGCGCTCTGGTGCCCGTCGAACAGGGCCTCGTGTGCGGAGCCGAAGTAAGCGGCGGATTCCAGAACCGTCCGGTTGAGGCTTTCCAGAACTTCTTCTCTGGTGGGCGTCTTGACCAACATTGAACGTCCTTTCTCATCCGACGTGGCAATCGCAAGGACTATCGGCCGAGTCGCGCGCAGGGCCGACAATACCTCTATCAATACCTTATAACAGTTTTGCCGCTGTGTTCTAGTTACAGATTTCACAAGTCAATCTGCTATTCATCACGGGTGCGTTTCCGCCGACAAGTCTGCACTTTGATTTTGCCCGGTGGGCGGCTATCGTTATGCCTGAGACAACCTGTGACAGGCTTCACAAGAAGCTGCCGCAACTGACGAGAGAAAGACATGATCAAGAAGCTGCTCGTGACCGGTTCCAGCGGACTGATTGGCTCGGAAGTGGTGACGTATTTCGACAGCCAGGGCTGGCAGGTCTTTGGCATCGACAACAACATGCGGGCCGATTTCTTCGGCGCGTCGGGAGACACCCGCTGGAATCAGCAGCGCCTGGAAAGCACCTGCCGCAGCTTCACCCATCACGAGATCGATGTCCGCGACCGGGCGGCGGTTATGGGCTGCCTGGACGCCCTGCGCCCGGACCTGATCGTGCACACTGCCGCCCAGCCCAGCCACGATCTGGCCGCGAGCCGGCCGTTCGACGATTTCGACGTGAACGCCGGCGGTACCCTGAATATGCTGGAAGCGGCGCGCCAGTTCACGCCCGAGGCGGTCTTCGTGCACATGTCGACCAACAAGGTCTACGGCGATGCGCCCAATGAGCTGCCGCTGGTCGAGCAGGAGACGCGCTGGGACTATGCCCGCCCCGAAGACTACCGGGGCATTCGCGAGGATTTTCGCATCGATCGCAGCAAGCATTCGCTGTTCGGCGCGTCGAAAGTGGCGGCGGATGTCATGGTGCAGGAGTACGGCCGCTACTTCGGCCTGCGCACCTGCTGTCTGCGCGGCGGCTGCCTGACCGGGCCGAATCACTCCGGCGTCGAGCTGCACGGCTTCCTGAGTTATCTGGTCAAGGTCAACGTGACCGATGGGCTGTATCGCATCTACGGCTATAAGGGGAAGCAGGTGCGCGACAACATTCACGCCTACGACGTGGCGCGCTTCATCGAGTGCTTTTATGCCAACCCGCGGGTAGGAGAGGTCTACAACCTGGGTGGCGGACGCGGCAATTCGGTGTCGATCCTCGAGGCTTTCGACCGGGTGACCCAGTTGAGCGGCCGGACGATGCGCTACGAGTACAGCGACAAGAACCGCGAAGGCGACCACATCTGCTATATCTCCGACCTGAGCAAGATGCAGACGCACTACCCGGATTGGGGCATCACCCGCTCGCTCGACGCCATTTTCGAGGAGATCCACGCCGCGTGGACCCAGCGGGTGAAGGGGTGAGAACGTCTACCCTAACATCGTTCGGCCTCGTAGCGGAAAAACTCGGCCACGGCGTTGGCGTTCATGCCGTTGAAGATGCTGTTGCAGGTGGAAACCATGTAGCCGCCGTGGGGGGCGCCTTGCCTGAGGGCGCGATCCATCTCGGCCCGCACGGCGTCGAGGTTGTCATCGCACAGAACATTCACATCGATGTTGCCTGCCAGCACTAAGTCTTTGCCAAATACCTGTTTCACCTGCCCCAGGTCGATACCGGCTCGCGGCTCCAACCCATGAACGCCGACGAATCCGGCCTCAATTGCCATCGGCAGCAGCGGCGCGATATTGCCGTCGCTGTGCCAGAGGAGCGGCACCCCTAAGGCGTCCACAATCCGGCGGTGGTATGGGAGCACGAATTCGCGCCACATGCCGAGGGAAATCATCGGGCCGCTCCCGTGCGCGGCATCATCCCCGAGGACGATGACCTCTGCGCCCAGGTCGGCCGCCTGCCGGAACAGCGCGATACACCAGTCGGTGCGGGCTTGCAGCAGCTTGTGGACAAACGCCGGGTCTTCGACCATGCAGACGAAAAAGCCTTCAAAGCCCATCGCCATATATCCGGCCATGAACGGACCGGCATGCGTCCCGAACATCAGGCAATGGTCGGGGTACTGGTCTTTGACCGCCGCAACCTGGTCCGCGTCAAAAAACTGACCGGCGTAAGCCAGCAGCGGGGTGTACTGCTCCAGAGCCGACTCGGAATCGACCACGCCATTGGCATAATGACCATCGACCCAGACGCGCCCCCACTCATCCACGCCAGACCGCCAGGCGTTGCTCCCGGCGGGAGTCTGGCTGGGCATCATGATGCTGTCCTGACCCAGGTTGACGTGGGCGCTGGCGGTATCGGTCTGTCCCAGTTCGGGGAGCAGGGCATCGATCCACACTTCAAAGCGGGGGACCCGGTCGGGGATTTCATGGCGGAGTGCCGCCTGTACGCGTTCTCTGGGTTTCATCGCCTACAGCCTATCCTGCACACTTTCACTGCACGCGCCCATGCAGCCTCTCGCCTTCGCTGGCCTCTTCGCGCGAGGGGTATCCGTCAGGAACAGCATGTCGCTGATTTGGGCGGGCACATTGGCCCGCCCCTACACGACGTTCGGCGTCTGTACGGCAGACCCATGGGTCCGCCCTGCAAACACGGCTTCAGGCCTCTAAAACGTTCCTAAAAATCGGGCGGTTTTCTCGTGGGGGGGGAGTTTTGGCCGGCGGGGGGTGGGGGCGCAGAGCGGTCCCTACGAAGATGCGTTTTTGTGCCGCAACGAATGCAAAAGGGCAATTATCAGATACGCTCTAGCACTCAGACCCGGTTTGTCAGTCCGATCCCCAGACGGTTTCAGACTTCAACTGACCGAATTTCTCGGCCAGCAGATCGGCCAGGGTGGGTTTGCCAACGACCTGGAGTTCGTAGCGCACGCGCTGCATGGGCAGCGTCACCTGCATGATCCGCGTCAGGTCGATCGGGGTGGCGGCCAGCACCAGATCGGCGCCGGATCGGTTGATCGTCTCCTGGAGTTCGTGGATCTGCTTTTCGCTGTAGCCCATTGCAGGCAGCACCTTGCCGGTGCCGGGGTACTTGGCGAAAGTTTCGGCGATCGACCCGACCGCGAACGGACGCGGATCGACCACTTCGGCTGCCCCAAAGCGCTGAGCGGCAATGTAGCCCGCGCCGTAGCTCATGTCACCGTGAGTGACCGTCGGCCCATCTTCCACGACCAGAACCCGTTGGCCGCGAATGGCGCGGGGGTCATCCACGAAGAGCGGCGAGGCAGCGTCCAGGACGGTGGCGAACGGATTGACCTGGCGGATGTTCTCGCGCACGGTCTCGATATCGGAGCGGTCTGCCGAGTCGACCTTGTTGACGACGACCACGTTGGCCATGCGGAGATTGGTCTCGCCGGGGTGATAGCCGATCTCATGGCCGGGCCGGTGCGGGTCGACCAGGACAATGTGCATGTCGGACTTGATGAAGGGCAGGTCGTTGTTGCCGCCGTCCCAGATGATGATGTCGGCTTCGTTTTCCGCCTGTCGCAGAATGCGCTCGTAGTCGACGCCGGCGTAGATGATGGCACTGCGGTCGATGTACGGCTCGTACTCTTCGCGTTCTTCAATGGTGCATTCGTAGCGATCGAGGTCGGCGTAGGTCGAAAAGCGCTCGACTGCCTGCGCCTTCAGATCGCCGTAAGGCATGGGGTGGCGGATGGCGACGACGCGCAGGCCCAGATTTTGCAGGGCGGAGAGGACGTGACGCGACGTCTGGCTCTTGCCGCTGCCGGTGCGCACCGCGCCGATCGAGACGACCGGCCGGCAGCTCACCAACTGCGTCGACTTCGGACCCATCAGCCGGAAGTCTGCCCCGGTGGCCAGCACGCGCGACGCCTGATGCATGACGTGTTCATGCGAGACGTCGCTGTAGGCGAAAATCACCTGATCGACGTGGTGTTCGCGAATCAGGCGTTCAAGCTGCGACGAGTCGTGGACAGGAATGCCGTGGGGGTACAGGCGCCCGGCCAACTGCGCGGGATAGGTGCGCCCCCCAATGCCGGGGATCTGCGTCGCGGTGAAGGCGACCACCTCATAGGCTTCATTGTCTCTGAAGAAGACGTTGAAGTTGTGGAAGTCACGCCCGGCGGCTCCCATCACGAGGACACGTGTTCGAGACATGAAGATGCTCCTTCTAACTGACCACGTTTGGATGTGTTTTATGGCGATCGTAAAGGCAGGAGCGCGAATGCGATACTGATAAGTATCATCCGCACGGGCTACATCCATCCTCAGTATGGACGCGCCCTCAGAATGAAACAGCCCCACGGCCACAGAGGTGGGCATGGGGCTGTAGAAGTACTGCCTTCGCGCAGACTCTGGATCAGATGTTGGACAGATCCAGCTCTACCTGCACGATGTGCTCGCGCCCGCTTGGCACAGCTACGAACCCGAAGCGCTCCGTCAGGTATGACATCTCCGGGTTGTCTTCGTGCAGTGTCGCGAAGATCACACCGACTTTCTCGTCCTTGGCGATCTTGATCAGGCGCTCCAGAAGCTCATGGCCGATGCCCTGGCGCTGATACTTGTCGCTGACCAGCATGCCGAGTTCCGCCCGGGACTTCTCGCCGGGGTTGGCATTGCGCATCTTGGTCAGCCGGACGATGCCGATCATCTTTGGCTCACCCTTGGTTCCCTCGTCGCGGCGGATCACCACCAGCGCCATTTCGCGGTCATAGTCGATGAAGCACAGACGCGACAGGCGGTCATGCGCGGTGCGCACCGACAGATCCATGGCTTCCAGATAGCGCAGGAAGACCGTGCGTTCGGACAGGCTCTGATGGAATTCGACCATCAGCGGCTCGTCTTCAGGACGGATTGGGCGAATGGTCACCTTGGTGCCATCACGCAGCGTCCACGGTTCGACATACTGCATCGGGTACGGACGAATGGCCGGGCGTGGCAGTTTTGCCTCGGTCATGTCCAGCGGCTGGGTGACCACACGTGCGTCGAGGGCGATCATGTTCTCGTGGGAAACCAGCAGCGGGTTGATGTCCATCTCGGCGATCCAGGGCTGCTCGACGACGAGCTGACTGAAGCGCACCAGCACCTGTTCCAGCGCGTGCATGTCGATCGGCGGACGGCCGCGCACGCCGCGCAGTGCCTTGACAATCTTGGTCTCCTCGATCATCCGGCGGGCCAGCGTCGTGTTGAGCGGCGGCAGACCCAGCGTGCTGTCCTTGAAGACTTCGACCATGGTGCCGCCTGAACCGAACAGCAGGACGGGTCCGAACTGCGGGTCCATGCTGCTGCCGAGAATCAGCTCATAGCCATCCAGCTTGGCCATCGGTTGAACGGTCACCCCCTGGAAGTGCTCGGCGCTGGCTTTCTCGGTCACGTTGGTGCGGATGAGCGAGAAGGCGTTGCGGACAGCTACTTCGTCACGCAGGTTGAGCTGCACGCCGCCCACGTCGGACTTGTGGGTGATCGTCTCGCTGTTCAGCTTGAGCACCACCGGGTAGCCGATTGAGTCGGCGGCAGCGGCGGCGGCATCCGGGGTTTCGGCCAGCAGCGTCTTGACCGTCGGGATGTAGTAGGCGGCCAACACTTCCTTCGACTCGTACTCGGTCAGGATCGTGCGGCCGGATTCGCGCGCATGCTGGAGGATAGCGGCGACCTTCTCGCGGTCGGGGGTCTCGTAGTCGCTGTCGAGCGGCAGCATCGGCGTCTCGTAGATGGAGCGCAGATTGTTGGTGTACTGCCACATGTAGTTGAAGACGCGGGCCGCTGTATCCGGGAAGTTGAAAGTCGGGATGTTCGAGGAGTTGAGGATGCGCTCGCCCTCGGCGATGCCAGGGCCGCCCATCCAGCTCGCCAGGACCGGCTTGTCCTCGTACTGGGCATATCGCGTGAGTTCTTCGGCCGTCTTGGTCGGGTCGGTCATCGCCTGTGGGGTGAGGATGACCAGCGTGCCGTCGGTGTTCTCGTCTTTGCCGACGATTTCCAGGGTCTTGGCATAGAGCTGCGGGGTGGCGTCGCCCAGCACGTCGACCGGGTTGGCGTGGCTCCAGGCGGCGGGCAGGATCTTGTTCAGCTCCTCGATGGTGGCATCGCTGATTTCGGCCAGGTCGCCGCCGTAACCGATCAGCGAGTCGGTGGCCAGCACGCCCGGTCCACCGGCGTTGGTGATGATGGTCAGGCGGTTGCCCTTCGGACGCGGCTGCTTGGCCAGCACCTCCGCCATGTAGAAGACATCGCTGATGCGATCGACGCGCAGGATGCCGGAACGTCTGAAGGCGGCATCGAGCACGTCATCGCTGCCGGTGAGCGAGCCGGTATGAGAAGCGGCGGCATGGGCGGCAGCCTCTGTTCGGCCGGCCTTGATGACGATGATCGGCTTCTTCAGCGCCACTTCACGCGCCGCGGACAGGGCCGATCGCGCATCGCCGACCGATTCCATATAGATGACGATGCTCTCGGTCGATTCATCCTGGCCAAGATAGTCGATCAGGTCACCCCAGCCGACGTCGAGCATGGTGCCGACCGAGATGAAGGCGCTAAATCCGACGTTCTGGCTGCGACTCCAGTCGAGCACGGCCGTCAGCAGCGCTCCGGACTGGCTGATGAAGGCAACGGCACCCGGGTTGGCGATGCCGTCCGCGAAGGTGGCATTCATGCCGGTAACGGGACGCATGACGCCCAGGCAGTTGGGGCCGATCAGGCGCATGCCGCCGCGGCGGGCCTCGGCGAGGATCTCCTGCTCCAGCGCGACGCCCTCGGCGCCGACTTCCTTGAAGCCGGCGGAGATGATGATCGCGCCGGTGATCCCCAGTTGGACGCATTCGCGAATCACGCCAGGCACTGTCTTGGCGGGCAGGACGATCACCACCAGGTCGATCTTGTCCGGCACGTCTTTGAGGCTGGGATACGCGCGCACACCCAGAATGCTGGCGCGGGTGGGGTTGACCGGGTAAACCGTACCGCCAAAGGGACTGCTGATCAGGTTCCACAGAATGGTGCGGCCAACGCTGCCGACACGTTCCGAGGCGCCCACCACGGCGACGGTTTTAGGAGAAAAGATGACATCGAGACCGGTGGGGATTTTGGTCTGGATCGCTTCGCGATTTTGCATCCGTACACTTCCCGAGAGCTAGATAGACGACATAACGGGCAGGATCATAGCGCGCAGACAGGGGAATCTCCAGACATTAGCCGCACTTCGACATGCCGATTGACATAATTGCACCCATGTCAAACGACACCCCTGTCGCGGTTGCAATTCCGGACCGCAGATTGGGTACACTTTATAGCAGCGGTGGCAAAGAATTTTACTCCGGACCATCCAAAGGCTGGTGAAAAATGCTCTCTTGTTTCGTGCCGGTATCACAACTAGCTCGCCTACTTCAGCAGCGCGAAGTGCGCGTTCGTGAGGTGCTGGAAGCGCTGCTCGACCAGATTGCACGGCACAACCCGCAGATCAATGCCGTTGTCACCCTGGATGCGGACGGGGCCCGAGCGCGCGCCGATGCCCTGGATCGCGAAGGGCCGCAGCCGGATCAGCCGCTGTGGGGTATCCCCGTCACGCTGAAGGATGCCTGGGAGGTGGCAGGCATGCGGAGCACCGCCGGCTACCCGCCCCTGGCCGACTATGTGCCCAGCACAGACGCCACTGTCGCCGCCCGGTTGCGTGCTGCCGGGGCGATCCTCCTCGGCAAGACCAATGTGCCCATCCTCTCGACCGACACTCAGACCCACAACGAGATCTTCGGACTGACCGTCAACCCCTGGAGCGTCGATCGCACGCCGGGCGGGTCCAGCGGCGGCAGCGCGGCGGCGGTCGCGGCCGGCATGTCCTTCCTCGATGTTGGCAGCGACATTGCCGGCTCGGTGCGCATTCCCGCCCACTACTGCGGCGTCTACAGCCTGAAGACGACCGAGCACCGTGTCAGCACCGCTGGGCATATTCCGCCGCTGCCTGAATCGCCGCGCGGCCTGCGCCGCTTCAGTATCGCCGGTCCGATCGCCCGTTCCGTCGACGATCTCGAACTCGCCCTGCGTGTCATCGCCGGTCCGGACCCGCGGCAGGTGGATCTTCCGCCGGTCCCGCTGCCGGACTCGGTCGCCGTTCCGCCGGTGGGATCGCTGCGCATTGCCTGGACGGATCGCTTCGGCCCCTATCCCGTCACTGAAGACACCACCCGCACCGTGGCAGAGGCTGTCGCGCAACTGGCGCGGCAGGGGGCGCATGTCGAGCAGCGACTGCCCGAGGGCTTCGACTCGCCGGATTTGTGGGAGCTGTACGGCAAGCTGTACTGGGCCGTCGTCGGCGCCGGGCTGACCCCGGAGATCGACGCCGACGAAGCCGAGTACGCCCGGTTCACGCCGGACTCGCCGGATGCCTTTTCGCGCGGGGCGGGGCAAGCCATCCATGCTTCGCTGCGGCTGTTCGGCCAGGGGATGCTGGCGCGCGAGGCATACGTCAATGCGCTCGACCGCCTGCTGTCCGATTTCGATGTGCTGATCTACCCGGTTTCGCCGACGCCGGCGTGGCCGCATATCCCGCACATGTCGAACGTAATGGTCGCCGGGCAGACGATGAACTACTTTGAGGCCGGGACCTACTACTGCATCCCGTTCAACCTGACCGGCCACCCGGTGGTGGTCATCCCCGGCGGCTTCAGCGACGAGGGCCTGCCGATCGGCCTCCAGATCGTCGGGCGGCGCTGGGATGAGATCCGTCTGCTGGCTTTTGCCCGTCAGATCGACGGCGTGCTGAACGCTTACCGCCGGCCGCCAGGGCTCTAAGGTGGGATGAGGGACAAGCAATGAGAAATAAGGAACGGCGAAATGTGCGTCCGCTTGCAGGGCGCGGTCATGGGCCTTCGAAGCAGGGTTCCTCGTCCATAGCACGAGGCCGACCCTCGAGATGGGTTGTCCTGATCTTCGGCCTTTTCTGCCTCTTCACCGGGCGACCTGCGACTGCCCAGGAGGTTGACTGCGGCCAGCCGCTGGACGGGTGGATCACGGTCGCCCCCGAGGAGGTCGGCCTGAACCATGCGCTGCTCGCCACCGCCGGCGACCGAGTCAGCGAGAGTATGCCTTTCCTGCGCAGCCTGATCGTCGTGCGCCACGGCTGTATCGCTTATGAAGGCTATTTCGGTGGCGCGGATGAAGCGACACCCTTCAATGTCTTTTCGGTCACCAAGAGTGTCACCGGCACTTTGATCGGCATCGCGATCGAAGAAGGGCTGATCGACTCGGTCTATGATCCCATCGGCGATTATCTGCCAATCGACGCCGGGGATCGCCGTGCGCAGATCACGCTTGGCAATCTGCTCAAAATGCTCTCTGGCATCGATTGGGATGAGTCCAACGCCCGAGATATTCTGGGCATGCTGCAAGGAGAACGTGATGAGGTCGCCACCATTCTCGGCCTGCCGCTGGCCGGGCGCCCCGGCACGATCTGGAACTATTCCACGGCGGATTCGCATCTGCTTTCGGCCGTGCTGACCGCTGCCACCGGCGTGTCCACCGACGAGTATGCGCATTCGCGCCTGTTCGAGCCGCTGGGAATCGACGAAAGCGAGTGGCAGACCGACGCGCAGGGTATCCCGTTCGGCGGCACGCAGCTTTATCTGAGGGCCCGCGATATGGCCCGCTTCGGCCTGCTCTATCTGCACGATGGCCAGTGGGATGGCGTTCAGATCGTGCCGCCGCGCTGGATCGATCTTCTCACCACGCCACAGCTCGCCGATCCGAGTGTCTACGAGATGTCCTATGCCGCACACTGGTGGCACGTTCTGCTGGGAGAATTCCCGCCCATGCACGCCGCTTCCGGCTACGGCGGCCAACTGATCTTCGTTGCGCCGGATTTGGATATGGTCATCGTCACCACGGCGAATGGCTATGTGGAGCCTCCGGATCGCTATATCTCCGGGGCGCAGGAGGCGGCTCAGCGTGAAGCCATCCTGCATCTGGTGCGGACGGCCATCCTTCCGGCGAGTCAGTGACCTGGAATAGAGTATTTCGATCACTTGTGCTGACCGAAAGATTGCGCTATGTTATGTGCTGAAGGCCATTTCCCTTACAGTCGACTTCCAGCCCTCCCCGATGGTCTTGTGCGATTAAGCCTTATTGTTTACTGAAGAGGAGTCCACAATGTCGAAGCACCTGAGAATCCTGTTTGCTTTGATCTTGCTGGTCGTACTGGTCGGCAGCGTACAAGCGCAGGATAGTCCGCGCGTGCTGCGCCTCGGCTTCACCGAAGAGCCGGACATGCTTATCGACTATACCAGCAACACCCTGTTGGGTTGGAGCATGTTCCGTCTGCATTCGCAACCGCAGTGGGGCACCAATCAGAATCAGGAACTCGTCCCGATTCTGGTCGATGAACTCCCGAGTCTCGACAACGGCGGCGTGGTCGTCAACGACGCCGGCCAAATGGTGATCCGCTTCACCATCGCCGACTGGGCGGTGTGGTCCGACGGCACGCCGATCACCGCCGCCGACTTCATCCTTCCCTACACGATCTCCCGCGATGGTGTGAGCCAGGTTCTCGGCTACCGCATGCTCGGCGGTTCGGCCGGCACGGTCGAGCAGGGCGAGAGCGAGAAAGAGGTCGTCGTCACCTTCGACGTGCCCAACCCGGACTGGCAGTACGCCGCCATCGTCCCGCTCCCGGCCCACATCCTTCAGGAGCAGTACGAGGCTGACCTTGCCAGCGGCATCGGCTTCGAGCAGAACGCCTGGATTCGCCAGCCCACGGTCTCCAACGGCCCCTTCGTCTTCGCCGAATGGGTGACCGGCAGCTATCTCCGCTTCGTCAAGAACGCCAATTACTGGAAAGATGTCTGGTTCGACGAAGTTGTGCTCAACTTCTACCAGGACGTGAGCGTGCTGGAACAGCTCATGATCGCCGAAGAGCTGGACATGACCCGTTACATCCTGCCGGCGTCGCGTGCGGCTGAACTGGCAGAACAGTACGACTACCTGGACGTGCACACCTCGTTCGGCGGCGTCCGTCTGGAACTCGAATACAACATGGGCCCCAATGGCTCACCGGCCCTGAAGGATGTGCGGGTGCGCCGCGCGCTCGGCATGGGCATCGACCGGCAGTTCATGGTCGATGAGATCTACGCCGGCGTGGCCGAAGTGGCCAACACCTGGTGGAGCGGCACGCCCTGGGCCAACCCCGACGCCGAGATGCTGCCCTATGATCCCGAAGGCGCGATCGCGCTGCTGCGCGAGGCCGGCTGGTACGACGACGATGGCGACGGTGTGGCCGAAGCCCATGGCGTCGAGGGCGTGGACGACGGCACGCCGCTGGAACTCTCCGCGACGACCTACTCCGACATCCAGCATTACCAGGACTCTCTCCTGTACGTTCAGGACGCTCTGTCGCAGATTGGCGTCGGGGTCGAGATTACCCTGCACCAGATCAGCGAGATCCACGGGTCGTTCACCAACAATGGCATCCTGGCCACCGGCGCGCACGACCTGAACCTGATCGCCTGGGTGCCCGGCGTGGCCACGGTCGCGACTTTTGGGCCTTACTACTGCACCGACTTCGCCAGCGAGGAGAATCCGTTCGGTCTCAACGGCTTGCAGGTCTGCAATCCCGAGGTCGACGAGCTGTGGACCAGCCTGTTCACGGAACTGGATCAGGAAGCGCGCAACGCGGCCGCGAACCGCATTCAGGAACTGATGGCCGCGGAAGTGCAGACGCAGTATCTCGTCAACATTCTGTACGCCACTACCTACAATACCGCCCTCGAATGGGACGCTTCGGACGTGAGCGACTTCACACCCTGGCTGAACATCGCCGAGTGGCGCAGAGCGGAATAAGGTCCATTCGTTCAGCAGCAGGAGAGGGGCCGGCAGACGGCTCCTCTTCCGTTAAGGCTTCGAACCCATGAGAACGTATGCCGTCCGGCGGTTTTTACAGTCCATCCCGCTCCTCTTCGTCATCAGCATCATTCTCTTCGCTCTGATGTACTCGATTGGCGACCCGCTGGCGATCGTCATGAACGTGCCGCGCCGCCCCAGCGGTCAGCAGTTGGAGCAGGCCGCGCGGCGGATGGGTCTGGATCAACCAATCCCGGTGCAGTATGTCTACTGGCTGATCGGTAATGACTGGACCTACGTCGATGTAAACGGCGACGGCACGACGGACGAGCAGGTGCGCGGAACCCGGCGCGGCATTCTGCGCGGCGACCTGGGCACCTCGATGGTCACCCGCCAGCCCGTGCAGGACCGCATTGGCGAGCGCTTGACGAACACCCTCATTCTGATGGTCCCGGCCTATCTGCTGATCCTGATGGTGTCGTTCGTGCTCGGCCTGATCTCGGCGCTGCGCCAGTACACCCTGCTCGACAGCATCCTATCGACGCTGGCCTTCGTGTTCTATTCCATGCCCATCTTCATGATCTCGCTGGGCATGATCCTCATCTTTGCAGTGGCCTTTCGCAACTGGGGGCTGCCCTACCTGCCGATCGCCGGTATGGGCCGGCCCGGCGAGGCGCGCACCATCGCCAACCTGCTGCCCTACATGATCATGCCGCTGATCAGCCTGACGCTGATCAGCGCCGCCGCCTACATGCGCTACGTGCGCGCTAACGTGCTGGAGATCATCAACCAGGATTACGTGCGCACAGCGCGGGCCAAGGGTCTTTCCGAGCGGCGCGTCCTGTCTATCCATGTCCTGCGCAATGCCGCCCTGCCGCTGGTGACCATCATCGGCCTGGATCTACCTTTCCTGCTCGGCGGGGCCATTGTCACCGAGTCGATCTTCGCCTGGCCGGGCATGGGTCTGCTTTTCATCGAGAGCCTGGAACGGTCCGACTATCCCGTTCTGATGGCCATGCTCATGATGCTGGCGGTCTTCGTCGTGCTGTCCCAACTCATTACCGATCTGCTTTATTCCGTGCTTGATCCGCGTATTCGCCTGAGCTAGGGAGGCCTTTGTGCAAGAGACTCTGCCCTCAAGCAGCGCGCCCATCACCATTCAAGCGCCGCTCGCCCACGAAACGATGCTGGGGCGGACGATCAAGCGCTTCCGGTCGCACCGCATGGCGATCGTCGGCACCGTCATCATCGTGCTCATCGCCGCATACGTGCTCGGCGGCTCGTTCTTCGTCACCGAGCGTTACGCCAACGCCACCGACTTTCGCAATAAGTGGGCACCACCCTCCGCCGAACACCCCATGGGCACCGACGCCGTCGGCCGCGACGTCCTGGCGCGCACCATTTATGGCGGGCAAGTCACCCTGATGATCAGCTTCCTGGCCATGACCGTCACCGCGATTCTGGGCACGGTTCTGGGTCTGCTCTCCGGCTACTATGGTGGCCTGCTCGACAGCGCCATCATGCGCGTGACCGAGGCGCTGCTCAGCATTCCGCTGCTTTTTCTGCTGCTGGTGATCTCCAAGTTCATCGGCGTGCAGGTGGGGGATGTCCAGCTCTTCGGCCGTGAATTCAGCGGCAGCGTGCTGGTCGTCATCCTGGTGCTCGGCTTCACCGGTTGGATGGGACTGGCGCGTATCGTCCGGGCGCAGGTGCTCTCGCTCCGCGAGCAGGATTTCGTCATCGCCGCGCGAGCGCTGGGTGCGCGCAACGTCGCGATCATCTTCCGCCACATCATGCCCAACACCATGGCGCCGGTCATCGTCTACACCACCCTCGGTATTTCCAACGTGATTCTGCTGGAGGCTTACGTCGGCTTCCTGGGCATGGGCGTTCAGCCGCCGACTGCCAGTTGGGGCAACATGATCCAGCGGGCGACCGAGAAGATCGACAGCGCCTGGTGGATGTGGTTCTTCCCCGGCGCGCTCATCCTCTTTACGGTGCTCAGCATCAACACCATCGGCGACGGGCTGCGCGACGCGCTGGATCCCTACAGCCGAAAGTGAACGCCTGCGCCAGATCCTCCAAGTCGTCTACCCACCCTCAATGGAGAAACCCCGATGCTCATCTTCTATAACGGCATGATCCACACCATGGACCCGGACTTTCCCAACCCGAAGCGGTCGGCGTCGGCGCGGATGGCCGCATCCTGGCTGTCGGTGCGCTCGCCGAGGTCGGCGCGCTGCTGCCGGATGCTCAGCGCGTCGACTTACAGGGCAGGACGCTGATCCCCGGATTCAACGACGCCCATGTGCATATCCAATGGCTGGGACTGAAGCTGACCCTGATGATCGACGCCACGATCCCCAATGCGCCGTCGATCCCGGCTCTGGTCGAGCTGTACCGCCAGCGCGCCCGGACGACAGCGCCCGGCCAGTGGATCACCGGGACGGGCTACAACGAGAACTTCCTGCCGGAAAAGCGCCACGTCACGCGCTATGACCTCGACGAGGCCAGCCGCGAGCACCCGATGACGGTGACGCACACGAGTGGCCACGTGGTCGTTGCCAACAGCACGGCGCTGGCGCTGGCCGGCATCGATCGTGACACTCCGGACCCCGACGGCGGCCACATCGTCCGCGACGAGGCGGGTGAACCCACCGGCGTGCTCGAAGAGACGGCGATGGAACTCGTCTTCCAGCATATTCCGCTGGTCACCAAGGAAGCCATGGCCGACGCCATTCGCGCCGCGATGGCGCACCAGCTCTCGCTCGGCATCACCAGCGCCACCGACCCGGCTGTCACGCCTTTTCACATCGAGGTGTACCGCGAGCTGGACGACGCCGGCGAGCTGACCATGCGCATCAACCTGCTGGCCGAGCGTCGCAGCGGAGACGTCATCTTCCCGCTGCCGGAGAAGCGTGTCAGCGACTGGCTGCGGCTGGACAGTGTCAAGTTTTTTGCCGATGGCGGCATGACCAGCGCTACAGCGGCCATCAGCATCCCGTACAAAGAGACCGGCACGCACGGCATCATGATCTACGAGACGGAGCAGATGGCCGAGCTGATGTGGGAGGCGCACGAGGCGGGGTTCCGTATTGCCACCCATGCCAACGGCGATCTGGCGCTGGAGCAGGTCATCGGCATCTATGAGGCGGTGCTGGCGCGCAAACCAGAGCCCGCGCTGCGCCACCGCATCGAGCACCTGGCGCTGCCCACGCCCGAACACCTGCGTCGCCTGGCGAAGATTCACGCCATGGCCGCCACCCAGACTGTGTTTCTGCCTGCTTTCGGCGCTGCTTTCCGCCGCTACATGCCGGATGTCTACGTGCCCGGCGCCTACGGCGTGCGCGACATGATCGACTATGGCGTGGCGGTCGCGCTCAGTACGGATGCGCCGGTCGTTCCCGACGACAACCCGCTGATCGGTCTGAAGTCGGCCGTGGACCGCCTCGACCATGCCGGGGAACCATTTGGCGCGAACCAGGCGATCACCCCCTACGAAGCACTCTACGCCTACACAATGGGCGGCGCCATTCTGAGCGGCGACGAGGATAACCGGGGCAGCATCACCCCTGGCAAGTGGGCCGACCTCACCGTCTTGAGCGGCGATCCGCTGACCACCCCGACCGGCCGACTGCTCGATCTCTTCGTGGAAGAGACGTATGTCGGTGGGCGATGCGCCTACCAGCGGAAGGCGTGATTCAGAGTCTGTGACCGCGACTCTGGCGTTGAGGATCGCGAAGAACGCTCCGGCCCGCTCTGGCGGGCCGGAGGCATAGATTGCAGGGTGGTTTGCTGAAGGCCGACAAGATCTCGGCGGCGAGGCGCTGAAGCAAAGCGACTAGGAGTCGAGGATGCCATCCAGGTTGATAGGCTGTCCAATTCCATGTGGCGGTTGCACCTGGACCTGCCAGTCGCCGACAAAGACCAGTCGCTCTCCATCCAGCTCGCTCGCCAGCGTGGCGAGGTAGTTGGCCGCCGCGGCGCGTTCGTCTGCTTCAGCACTCACCAACTCCTGGAGCAGCGGCTCTGCTGCGTCAAACCCGTCCGCCAGGACAAACGCTTCAATGATCGGCAGCCATTCGGTGACCTGGCCGGGGGCAAGACCTCGTTCCAGAGCGTCGGCAGCCAGGTCCACAGCGCCGTCCACATCTCCGGCCTGGAGGGAGAGTTGAACTGCCTGGAATGTGTAACACCAATCGCGGTCGGGTTCTGAACCAAACATCTCCGGAGGCATGAAGGCCGTGGAGTTTCCGTCCGTTCGGATACGGTCGGGATGGGAATACTGTGCCAAATTGGCCAGGCCCGGGTTCACATAATCGGAGATCATCACTCGCCCAGGCTGCAACACATGCAGGCAGTAGCCGCGATGCGGGGGGGCTATCATCAGCAGGTTGCGCCATCCGTCCTCAAGGTAGACGGTGCGTTGTTCAACCTCTGTGCCGCGTAAGAGATCGACTCGGAACTGTTCCCATTCCAACGCACTCACGTCGAGACTGTCGTCGCTCATGTAGACGAGTTTCGTGCTGAAATCCGCTATCGAAATTCGCAAGAGAGGGCGTTCGAGAGGCGCATCCGTGCCTTCGGGCCAGACCACCATGATCGTGGACTGATTGCTCAGGCCGGGAATGCGCCAATTGGCCTGCCACCAGAAGTCGACAAAGCGACTCCATCGATTGTTGAGTTGATAGGAGGCGATAACATGGGTCAGGACAAATCCACCCAAGACAACTAGCAAGACAATCCGCCGCGTCCGAGGTTGCAGCGCATAATGCACTATCCCAACGAAAAACACGACGGCGGCTGGCATGGCGAAGAACATGTATCGGTCAGTACTCAATACCCATTCAGCGATATAGCCTCCGATAAAGATCGGTATGACCAGTGCAGCTATTGCGCCGATCAGCCCTGCCGCCATCAGTCCAAGGGCTGCGGAATGCCGCATATTCTCATTTGAGTCTTGACCGCGCAGCCGCCCCGCGCTGACGGTAAATGCGACTGCGGCAAGCCCCACCAGCAGGAAGAGTAAGACCAACACTGAAGGGGAGTCGATGTCGATTTGTTCCATAGCTCTGCCGGCCGGTTCGAGCCAGCTCGTTACCAGGGTCTTCAGCACACCGATTCCCAGATTTGCGAGACGACCGACTCCTACGTACAGCGGATCTTCCAGGATTCCTCGCAGGGCCAGTGCAACATCGGTGCGCTGATTGCTCTGAAAAATAAAGACGCGCCAACCTAAAAAGGCCGCGGTGATCGCCACATACGGGAGCCACTTCAGAAACACCGATCGGATTTTTTCCCGGCGGCTCAGCACGGAATGACCGGTGCTCACCAGCACGACCAGTATCACCAATCGAATGAGCTCTGTGCCGAGAAACATCTCGACGAGCAGTAAGGCGATTCCCAGGAGCACAGCCGACATCGCTGTTGCTGCTGCATATCCCAACCCTTTGAGGCGGCGCTCCGCGTAGGTTGTCAAGAAGAAAGAGATGCTCAACAGCGTCATGCCGCCGTAGTAGTAAACGGTCATTATTGGGAGCTGGACGATGATCGTTGGGAACAACAGATAGATGGCTGCGACAGTCAATGCGAGTTCGCGCCGTGACGGCGCGAGCAGATAGACCACCCCCCATGCGGCGATGGCACCAGCCGTGTGCACAACAATCGCAAACAGGTGCCATGCTGTCGTGTTGTACCCAAACCACTGGAACATGGTCATTGCCACAGCCGCCCAAAACGGACGCTCGGTATTGGGCGCAGCCAGGGCCGTCTTTGCTATGTCATTCGTCAGGGTGAGCTGACGAGCGCCGGCGATGAGATTCCAGTCTCCGTCGTGTAGCCCGATCCCCTCCACATAAGGCAAAAAGGCCAGGATGGCCAGGAGCACGATGGCCAGAATGGGCATCGCAATCGAAACGAGTGCTGCTCGCTGCGCGACGGAGCGCTGGATACCTTGATCGGGGATCATAGGGCCTCCCAAGCTGACTATCTTCGCGACATTCTCCATCACTATACTCCGGCCCAAAAATTATTAACAATTACAGTAAAGATAAGTAATAGTAATTGCTTCAAATGAATGGCCGGCCGAATTCCACAAGAGCAGACAGGACTAAAAGGCGCCCACTCCCTATCTGTCTGACCAGTTAGGAAGTGGGCGCAGGATGATCCAAGAAAATTGACCGATCCGTCGACGGACCGATTGCCTGGCGTGAAGGTTCAGTCAGTGAAGGCCGGCATGATCTCGGCGGCGAAGCGCTGAAGCATGGTGTGGTCGTAGGCGACGCGCGGGAAGTAGGTGATGATGTAGTTGGAACCCGCTTCGATGAGCTGCCCGATCCGGTCGGTGACCTGCGCGGCGGTGGCGACGAACGTCCCCCGGCTGTAATCCTCGAAACTTGTGGCTCCCCGCGCTTGGGCGGTGGCCGCTGCCGGGTCAGCGCCGTCTTCCAGCAGGAAGAGGTTCAGACTGGTGCTGCGGTCGATGGTGTTCAGGTCGCGCCCGAGGGCGTCGCAGTGGCCGCGCAGCACGTCGAGCTTCTGGCGGAAGACGCCCGGATCGCCGCCGCCGAAGTTGCAGCCATCGGCCCACTGGGCCACCAGCTTGAGCGTCACCTTTTCGCCGCCGCCGCCCAGCCACAAGGGCACGTGCGGCTTCTGCACGCCCTTCGGCTCGTTGATGGCGCCGTCGATAGTGTAGAAACGCCCCTGGAAGCTGGCTTTTTCTTCGGTCCACATGCGGTGGACGATCTCGACGGATTCGCGGAAGGCGCGCATTCGATCGGCTGTCTCCGGGAAGCCGTAGCCGTAAGCGCGCCACTCGTGCTCGTACCAGCCTGCGCCCAGTCCGCAGATGGCCCGGCCGTGGCTCATGACGTCGACGGTGGAGGCCAGCTTGGCCAGCATAGCGGGGTTGCGGTAGCCGTTGCAGGTGACCATCTGCCCGATTCGAATGCGGTGGGTGTCGCGGGCCAGCCCGGCGGTGATCGTCCAGGCCTCAAAGGTCGTCTCAATCTCCGGCGTCGGGACGGTGTGGAAGTGATCGTAGACCCAGATCGAGTCGTAGCCGGCGGCCTCGGCGGCCAGCCCGACGCGGGTCATGGCCTCATATTGTTCGATCGGGTCGTCGATCTCGACCAGATCCATGCGCCATCCCTGCGGGACGAACGTGCCAAATTTGACAGCCATGGGGTTGCTCCTCGGTTCAAGCGTCGTAGTGGCCAGAGTATAACATCCCGCAGGGACCTGCCCACGTCGCTCGGCCGGTTCGATGAGAATCTGGTCGCGCGCTATGGTCGTGCGCTATAGTGAAGAGAATCGCTCTCCATCGAACAAGGACGCTGCGGCATGTCGCGCATTCGGACCGCTCTTCAGCAGTTCTCCTGGCTCTACATCGATCTGAAAAAGATCAACCGACACCACCCGCTGCGCTGGCTGACCTGCTGGTTTAGCATGTCCGCGCTGGCCGTGATCGAGTATCGCCTGATGCGCTTTGGGTATCTGCTGCTGGGGCGCGGGTATCCGGCCATTCATGCGCTGACGCTGCCCCTGCGGTTTCTGCTCCGCCCCTGGTTCGGCACCAACTGCGAAATCCACTATGAAGCGGATATCGGGCCGGGTTTTCGCGTCCTGCATCCGTCGTTAGGGGTGGTGGTGTCCGCTCATACCAAGGCCGCCTACAATCTGGTCCTGACGGGCGGCAACTGCATTGGCACATCCGGGGGACGCGGCGAAGGGCTGGAGCGCAACGAGATCGGCGGGGATGTGTATCTGGCGGCCCAGGCCAACATCATCGGTCCGGTACGCGTTGGCAACCGGGTTGTGATCGGCGCGGGCGCTGTGCTGGTGAAGGACGCGCTGGACAAGCAGGTGGTCGTCGGCGTGCCTGCGCGCCCGCTCATCAAGGAACCGAGGGGCCTGGAGACGATCCCATAACGCGGGTTGCTCGATTGTCTTCCGCCGCGCTTAATTGCAGTGGAACCTGTTAGAGGGCGATCGCCGTGCGAATCAGGTCGATATAGCGGGCCAGTTCCCCCATCAGGAAATCACGGGCTTCCGGGTCAATCAGCCCGAAGATGCTGCGGAGCTGCTCCATCAAACGCTGCTGCACGGCCAGAAAGCGTTCATTTCCGGCATCGGTCAGCACCACGATCACGGAGCGCTTATCGCTGTGGTGTCTGGTGCGCACGACGAGGGGCGGGTCGGACAATTCCATTCGTCCGACCAGCCCGGTCATGGTGGCATTGGTCAGCCCGTGCAGGCGCGCGATTTCGCCAATGGGGCAGCTCCCGCCTTGTTCGATCAGGGTTTTCAGCACGTAGAACTGCGGTGTCGTCAACCCATGCTGGGCAAGCTGTTGGGCGATGTGCTTTTCGGCATCCAGCACAAGCTGGAACAACATCGTCCAGAGCTGCTCGACATCGGCAGCAAGTGCTGCGTCGGCAGCGAGTGCAGCTTCATTATTCGCCGATTGCATCCCACACTTCTAGTTTCCCGCGTACGCGACGGATAACCTCGTCAGTAAAGTCGGTGGTGGTGGCCTGTCCGCCCAGGTCGGGCGTGCGTATGCCGTCGCTGACCGCTTCCATGACCGACTCATACATCGCACGGCTGGCGCGATGCGCGTTCTCATGCTTCATGTAACGCAGCAGCGCAGCACCAGCCAGGATCATGGCCATCGGATTGGCGATGTTCTTGCCTTCCAGGCTTGGCGCAGTCCCGTGCGGCGCTTCCGTGAGGACCGTCTGCACCTCGAAGTCGTCGTTCATCGACAGGATCACCGACTCGGCACCGGCAATGCTGCCAAACATCTTCAGCACCAGATCGCTCAGACTGTCGCCATCACGGTTGAGGGACGGAATAACCAGCGGCTCACCGGTCGTCTCCAGCAGAAGCGCATAGGTCGCGTCGATGAGCTGCGGATCATAGCGCACATCGGGGTAACGCGCCGCCGCCGCATCCATCTCTTCCTTGAAGATACCTTCGTAGACGGTGCTCACGGTGTACTTCGGCCCTCCGAAGACCTTCGAGCCGGTCCGGCGCGCGTAGCGGAAGGTGAATTCGCAGACCGCGCGGCAGATGCGGCGGGATAGCCTGCGGGTGCTGTAGGAAACTTCATCCAGGCCGCTGCCCTCACGCCATTCCTTCGCGCCGTAGGCGTCCTCGACGGCCATGCGGACGACGGAAATGGGCGCGTAAACGCCGGCCAGCGGGCGGACCGATGGAATACGCCGGCCGGTGCGCAGGATAACCTGTCCGTTGATCAGTTCGCGAATCAGGGCGTTGGGGCTGCCGACGTCGTCCGGGTTGCCGGGCGTGATGGTCGCGGCTTTGATGCCGTAGCCATTTTCGCGCACGCAGGCCGCTGCGTCGTGCACGATGCCGTTCTTGGTGGCGCGCCGGCTGCTGAGGGAGAGGTCGAAATGGCGAAAGTCCACTTCAAAGCGCGTCACCGACGGATCAAGGACGCGCAATCCCTGTATGAGGAGTTCCTGCCCGGTCTGATCGCCTTCCAACACGGCGATAATCGGCTTGGTCACAATAGTAGGTCCTTTTTATTGATGAATGTCCGAAGCGCTGATATTTTAACAGATCAATGCACTGACGATAAAAAATGGTTTTGATCTGCAGAGGCAACCCGCAGGCAGTTGGCAGACTCATCGATAGACCACTGGCTCGCAGACTTCCACAATTGCCCTGTGATACTTTGGCCGCTGCTGCGTATCAATGCATATGAGCGCACGACTCCACCTCTTTCGGACGGCAGCACCCGCCGTCAACTGGGACGCGGTCTACTGGGATACGATGCCGCGCGTCTACAACTTTTTTCGCTACCGCGTCGGCGACGATGCGCTGGCCGAGGATCTGACGGCGACCACCTTCGTGAAGGCCTGGCGGGCGCGCGACCGCTATGCCAGCGATGTGGCGGCCTTCTCGACCTGGCTGTTCAGCATCGCCCACAACGTGGCGGTGGATCATTTCCGCCATCATCACAGTGGCGTTCCGCTCGACGATCTGCCACACCTGGCCGACGAGAACCCGATCGAGGATCTGATCCAGCGCCGGGCCGACAGCGCGCGGCTGAAGACTCTGCTTGAACGGCTCACGCCGCGCGAACGGGAGCTGATCGCGCTCAAGTACGGGGCGGAACTGACCAATCGGGCCATCGCCGAGGTGACCGGACTGAGCGAATCCAACGTGGGGACGACGCTCCATCGCATTATCCAGAAACTGCGCCAGCAGTGGGACGAGTGAACCTGCCATGAACGATGATTTTCTGCGCAAGCACCGCAAAGCGCCGAACAGGGCTTTTGCCGAAGACCTGTACCGTCGGCTGAAGGCGGAGGAGGACGACAGCGCCGCGCTGCCGATGACCCGCATCGCTGCCCGCCGTGGGCCATTCCCTATTGGGGCGGCGGCTGTACTCGCCATCCTCCTGGTCGGGTTATTCCATGTGCTGCGACCGGTCAGCACGCCGCCGCAGCTCACCCAGATCGAAACAGGGTTCTTCGACTCCCTCCAGCCAATCGGCGTGAACAACGCCGACGATCTGGTGGAGATCGCCCGGCTGGGGAACGGCGCCGTCTACGACGTGGATTGGGATGGCGATGTCCTCGCCCTGGGCGGCACACGCGGGGTATGGATCTACGACGCCGGGAACCTGTCCGACGAGCCTCGCCTGCTCGAAAGCGACGAACCGACGTACGGGCGACAGGTGACGCTGGCCAGTACGGACGAAATTGGAGTTCTGGCGGCCGCACCGGATGATGGACAGATTCACGTGTGGGACGTGGACTCCGGCGAGGAAGTCGGCACATTCGGTGAAGAAAACCGGCGATTCACCACGGTGGCGATCAGCCCGGACGGCCGCATCGTCGCAGGCGGCGAGGGAGACTTCCGCCGCCTTAAGGAACCAAGGCAGTACGCATTCGTGCTGTGGGATCGGGTGATGGGCGAACCGATCTTCCGCCGGGAATTCGACTGGCCGATTTCGAATATTGACTTTAATCCTTTGCGCCCAGACCGGTTCGCGGTCCAGACCTGGGAAGGCGTTACTGTCTTCGGCCTGGAGGCGGAGGCTGCACTGGCGCAACATCTCAACACCTCGATCAGCAACCAGGACAGTGGGCTGGACTATCGCTCGGATGGTCAAGCGCTGGCCTTCGGCGCCGACGGCGGGGTCATGATCTGGGATCTGGCGGCGGACGCGGTCCAGGAAATCCCGGTCGATCGCGGGTTGAAGCCGTTTATCACCGATGTGAGCTTCAGCGCTGATGCATCGCTCCTCGCCATTCCCAGCCGGAACTTCGGCCTGAACATCTGGGATGTCGAGGCCGGAGCGTTTCGGGACGGGCCGCCCATGGCGACAAACGGAGCGCAGGATGTCCATGCCTTTGCTTTCAACGACGCGCTGACCGATCCCATGCTGGCCAGCGTGCGCTATGGCAGCGAACTGCATTTCACGCTGTCGACGGGAGACGACGCATCGCCGGTTCCGCTGCGCGACTTTGCCAGTCCGATTGCGCTGTCAGACCTGAGTCCCGACAATCGGACGGTGGCCACGGCGGGACGGAGTGGGCCGATCCATCTATGGGATCTCGAAACGGGAGAAGAGCGGGTCATCGACTCCGATAGGCAGTTCCTCACGGATCTCGCGTTCAGCCCGGATGGCTCGGTCCTGGCCTACACCGGCTTTACCGAAGACGGGCTTGATGGAAACTCCCTCTCCAACACGCGCGGTGGCATTGCCCTTCTGGATACCGAGACGGGTGCGCCCATCCGCCAGCTCGACAACAGCACGCGGTACTTCTATCAAGATGGCCTTCAGCCCGGATGGGGAGACGCTGGCCGCCTACGAATCGAATGACTCGAACGTTCAGACGTGGGGTTGGCGGGAAAGCGAAAACCTCGAACAAGGGACGCCGCTGTTCCTCACCGCCGTGGGCATCGAGGCGTTGCAGTACAGCCCGGATGGTCGCTGATCGCTGCGATCGTTTGGGATCGAGTGCTGCGCTTCTACGAGACGGCCTCCGGTGAAGAGCGGGTTGAACTCGCCGAACGCTTTTCCAAACCGAGCGTTGCCATTGCCTTCAGCCCGGACGGGTCACGTCTGGCGGTCGGCCAAAAGTTCACGGACACCATCAACCATATCGTCGTCTACGATTTCGAAACCGGTGCGGAGATGACCCGCCTGCTCTACCAGACCAGTACCAATCTGGTCAATAGTCTGACCTTCAGCCCTGACTGGACGCTGATCGCGGCGATCACCGACGAAAATCGGCTGCACGTCTGGGATGCCGCGACGGGCGATCTGCTGTTTGACGAACCGGGCCTTTGTGCCCAACAACCGTCTGCATTTCAGCAGCGATGGCCGGATGATCGTCACCACCGACTGGGGTGGGTTGATCCGGGTCTGGGCTATCCCCGGATAGACACGCTGGTCTGCGAGCATCCTCATCTCGCGGTCTACAGATCCATACTCAGACACCCCGACGCCTTTCGGGGTGTTTTCTTGCTGCCATCTCCTTCTGTCTGAAGCGAACATGATGCCAATTTGAAACAAATCGGCTTTTCCGAGGACAATAAAGAGCACACAGCACGAAAGGAAAACCCTATGGCAACGGAAGACCCAATGACCGGAGCGCGGGACGATCGGCGCTGGAAGCAGTGGGGACCCTACCTGAGCGAACGCGCCTGGGGGACGGTGCGAGAGGACTACAGCGCTGACGGCGGCGCCTGGTACAGCTTCCCGCACGACCACGCCCGCAGCCGCGTCTACCGCTGGGGCGAGGACGGCATCGCCGGGATCAGCGATGATCACGGGTATCTCTGTTTCGCTCTGGCGCTGTGGAATTGGCGCGATCCGATCCTGAAGGAACGGCTCTTCGGATTGACCGGCCCGGAGGGCAACCACGGGGAAGATGTCAAGGAATACTACTTTTACCTCGACAGCAGCCCGACGCACGCTTACATGAAAATGCTCTACAAGTATCCGCAGTCGGCTTACCCTTACGACGATCTCGTCGGTGAAAACGGCTGGCGGGGCCACTTCGCTTTTGAATACGAACTGCTCGATACCGGGGTCTTCGCCGAGAACCGCTATTTCGATGTGACGGTGGAATATGCCAAAGCGGCGCCAGACGATATCCTGATCCGCATCACCGCTGCGAACCGGTCGAGCGAGCGCGCCGATCTGGTGGTGCTGCCGACCCTGTGGTTTCGCAATACCTGGTCGTGGGGTTATCCGGCCGGCCCGATGGGCGACGTCCCCTCGCGTCCATCCGTCGCCGAAACCGCCGCGGGCAGCGCCGCCGTGGCGGAACATCCGGTGCTGGGGCGCTACCACTGGTACGCCGAGTCCGCCGGGGAGATCGTCTTCTGCGATAACGAGACGAACACGGCACTGTTGTATGGCGTGGCGGAAGAAAGTCGCTACCCCAAAGATGCCTTCCACCGCTATCTTGTCGAAGACGACGGTGAGGCGGTCAACCCGCAGAAGCGCGGCACCAAAGCCGCCGCCGTCTATCGGTTGAGTATCGAAGGTGGCGAAACGGCGACAGTGCGGCTGCGTCTGAGCGCGCCGGAGCATGCCGATCCCTTCGCCGATTTCGACGCCGTCATGACTGGTTGCCAGGCGGCGGCCGATGGTTTTTACGCCGCGCTGCAGCCCGCCACTCTGAACGACGACGAGCGCTCCATTCAGCGGCAGGCCTACGCCGGAATGCTGTGGAGCAAGCAGTTGTATTATTACGACATCGAGCAGTGGCTGGCCGGCGACCCGGCGCTGCCCATGCCAGAGCGCCGCCATGCGCGCAATGCAGGCTGGCTGCACCTGAACAACTTCGACATCATCTCCATGCCGGACAAGTGGGAGTATCCCTGGTACGCCGTCTGGGACGTGGCGTTTCACACTCTGCCGCTGGCCCGCCTCGACTCCGAGTTCGCCAAGCAGCAGCTTCTGCTGTTCACGCGCGAATGGCTATGCACCCCAACGGTCAGCTTCCCGCTTAGAATGGGCCTTCGACGACGTCAACCCGCCGGTCAGGCCTGGGCGGCTGGCGTTTACCAGATCGACGGCGGGCGCGACCGGACCTTTCTGGAGCGGATCTTCAACAAGATGCTGCTGAATTTCACCTGGTGGGTCAACCGCAAGGATGCGGAAGGGCGCAATATTTTCCAGGGCGGCTTCCTGGGGCTGGACAACATCAGCCTGTTCGACCGGAGCAGCGCGCTGCCGACCGGAGGCACGATCAACCAGAGCGACGGCACCGCCTGGATGGGCTTCTACTGCCTTGTCATGCTCAATATCGCGCTCGAACTGGCCAAAGATGACCAGGCCTACGAGGATATGGCGATCAAATTCTACGAGCATTTCCTGTGGATCGCGGTGGCCATCAGCGGCAGCACGCGCGGGGGCGTTGGCCTGTGGGATGACGACGATGGGTTCTTCTACGACGTGCTCAAACTTCCGGACGGCCGGACTATGCCGCTGAAGGTGCGATCGCTGGTCGGGCTGATGCCGCTGATCGCCGTGGAGACGATTGGGCCGGCAACCCTGAACGCTTCCCGGAGTTCGCGCGCAGCATCGCCTGGATGCAGCGGCACCGGCCACCCTGACGGCCAACCTGGCGCGCGCCGACGTGCCCGGTTCAGGCAGCGCGCATCTCTTCGCCATCCCAAGCGAGGATCGCTGCGCTCGGTGCTGCGCTATCTGCTGACGAGGGCGAATTCCTGAGCCCGCATGGCATCCGCTCCGTCTCCAGGGTGCACGATCACCAACCCTATACGCTGGAGGTGGGAGGCGAGACGTTTGCCATCGACTACCAGCCGGCGAAGCTGGAGCGGTCTGTTCGGCGGCAACAGCAACTGGCGCGGCCCGATCTGGTTCCCGATCAACTTCCTGCTGATCGAGGCGCTGCGCAAGTACCACCGCTACTACGGCGATTCCTGTCTGGTCGAGTGCCCAACTGGCGGCGGTCGCATGATGACGCTGGAGCAGGTGGCCGACGACCCTGAGCCGCCGGCTGATCAGCATCTTCGCGCGCGACGAGCATGGGCGGCGCGCAGTGTACGGCGGGCAGACCGCTTTTCAGGAAGACCCGCACTGGCGCGACTACATCCTCTTCCACGAGTACTTCCAGGGTGACAACGGGGCCGGCCTGGGCGCCAGCCATCAGACCGGTTGGACGGGACTGGTGGCCGAACTGATCCAGACGATGGGCGGCGGCTAGCAGCGATTGCATTCCGATTCTGCCTCACCCTGTGGGGGAGGCTGCGGTATCCGTGACAGCGAGAGGATGAGGTGAATCATGCGGGGACTTCAGGGTAAGAAGGTGCTGGTGACCGGTGGCAGCAGCGGGATCGGTCAGCAGGTGGCGATCAAGTTCGCGGAGTACGGCGCGGATGTCGTCATCAACTACAATCGCAGTCGGGAAGACGCCGAAAAGACCGAAAAGCCATTCAATGGTGCCGGCGCTGCGTGGCGGACCACGGCGCCAAAAAAGTATGCTGGTGCAGGCCAACGTCGGATTCCCGAGATGTCGAGCGGATGTTGACACGGTGCTGGGAGAGGGGGCACGATTGACATCCTGATCAACAATGCCGGCATTCAGATTGCCGCCGACAGTCATGAAATGACGCTGGAGCAGTACGACCAGGTGATGAACGTCAATTTGCGCGGGGCCTTCCTGTGCGCGCAGCGGGCGATTCGCCACTGGCTGGAGCAGGACAAGCCCGGCCAGATCATCAACATGAGCAGTGTGCACCAGCTCATCCCCAAGCCACGCTTCGCCGGCTACAGCATGAGCAAGGGCGGCATGCAGAACCTGACCCGCACCCTGGCGCTGGAATATGCCGGGCGCGGCATCAGGGTCAACGGGATCGGCCCGGGCGCCACGGTCACGCCGATCAACCGGGCCTGGGTGGACGACCCCGAGAAGCGCGAGCAGGTGGGTCGCACATTCCGATGGGGCGGGCCGGCGAAGCTGAGAGTTGCCGAAGTGACGGCCTTCCTGTGCAGCGACCTGGGCGGCTACATCACCGGGCAGACGATCTTCGTCGACGGCGGGCTGACGCTGTTTGCCGACTTCCGCACCGCCTGGTCGAGCGGGTAAGGCGCTTTCCCTACGCTGTAGGCTGTGCTGTCGGCTACGCGTTGAGCGCGGGCATAGCGCAGGTCCGCCGTGGTACGCATGGCACACGGTTTTGCGCTATCACAGGCGCACTTTAAGCAGCATCTGTGCCAGACGAACACGAGGGATTGAGCTGTGAAACGACGAACTTTGGCCACTCTGTCAGCGCTGATGCTGATCATGACGGCGGCGCTGCTGCTCGTTGCGCCGGCCGCCGGCCAGACGACTACGACCACCCCGACTCCGGCGGCGACGACCACCGGCCCATCGAACGAGACGCAGGTGAACTTTATCGCCTGCGACACCAGGGCAGTTCTGAACGCCACCGGCGTGTCGCTGGTGGGCTAGGATCTGTACTATCAGGTCTTCAGCGCGGCCAACGCCACCGGCACGGCCCTGACCGGCATCCGCCAGGTCGCGGTCGCCGGCGAATACTCTGTGAGCGATACAGTGACCTATACCGGCGGCACACTCGCCGCAGCGGTGACGGGAAGCGCGCGGGTGTGGGTTGGACGCGAATCCGACAGTGCGACGGTCGACTTCGAGTTCACCGTCAACGACGTGCAGGATGGCTGCGCCGACCCGGAGAACGCCCCGACCACCGCCACGGATGTCGGCGGGACGACGGGCGTGACCACCACCAGCAACGCGCTGTACGGCGTCGGACGGGGCATTCTGGGACCCAACGGCACGGTCCTGAACTCCAACCTGCTCACGGAGGCCGAGGTCGTGATCGGCGCGCGCCAGACCGATCGCTACCGTCTCGGACACGCCGGGGCTGATCTTCGCCGAGTGCGATGCCTTTCCGCTGGCCGAGCCGGGGTTGGTCTACGACAGCGACAGCGTGACCATTTCTGGTCGTGGTATACCAAGACACTGGATCAGATGACGGAACACCTGAACGCAGCCGTCTACAACGTGCGGCTGAACACCGCCAATCTGCCCATGACCCAGCGCAGCGAACCGGTGCGGCGCGACGGCAACTACTGGGTGTTCTACACGGCGACGGTCGGCAACCTGCGGCCGGGCCACTACGAAGTCGGCTATGACCTGACCTGGACGCAGGTGGTCAATGACGGCTACAGCGATTACGGGCCGGGGACATCGAACCCGGCGAGCCGGGGCCTGTGCAACTTCGACGTGCTGCCGAACCCGGATGGCACCTCGGTGAGTCTACGGGTCTTTATTTCCCGACCACGGGGCCGGTGCACAACATCAACACCGACTGATCATGACGGCGCTGGCGGCGGAGGCGGCCCAGGTGCTCGGCATGGCGATCACGCCGGAACAGAAGCTCTGTTCGACGTGTACGCCAGCGAACTGGCCGCCTGGAACGCACACTAACCTGACAGCCATCATTGACGCCGACGCCGTGCGCATTCGCCACTTTCTGGACTCGCTGACGGTGGCGCAGGTCATCCCCTGCGCCCCGGTCTTCGGCTGATCGACGTGGGCTCCGGGGCGGGTTTCCCGGCCTGCCGCTCAAGATCGTTTACCCTGAACTCGACGTGACTCTGTTGAGGCGACCGGCAAAAAGGTCGCCTTTTTGCGCCATGTCTGCGAGCGTCTCGGACTGAGCGGCGTGGGGTTCGTGAATGCGCGCGCCGAAGAAGCCGGGCAGGACCCCGCCCACCGCGCCGCCTACGACGTGACCGTGGCGCGGGCGGTGGCCCGCCTGCCGATCCTGCTGGAATATCTGCCTTGCCGCTGACGGCGGTGGGCGGGCTGGCCATCGCCATGAAGGGCAGCACAGCTCATGTCGAGGCGGCGGCCTCGCAAAAGGCGCTGCATGCGCTGGGCGGACGGCTGCGCGGGATCGAAACCTTCCACCTGCCCGGACTTGATGAACCGCATCATCTGGCGATCGTCGAAAAGGTCGCGCCGACGCCGCCCCTTTACCCGCGCCGACCTGGCCTGCCGACGCAAAAGCCCCTTTTATGACCTCAGCGACCCCAGCGGAGCCGCAAACGACGACGCCCACAAACGAAACCAGCCCTCCGGCGGCCAGCGCCGGGGTGGCGGTCCGCGCCCTGCTCATCTTCTTCGGCCTGCTGGTGGTGGTGGTCGGCTACTTCTGGTCGCATCGTCCCTTCGGCATCGAGCCGGAGACGCTGGCGACGACCGGCCCACCTCCCATAGTGCTGACATTGGGTGGCGCTGCGCTCGACCTGGTGACGGTGGCGGTGCTGTTCCTGGTGGCCGGCGGGATCGGCAACTGGATGGTCGCACGCCTGCGGCTGCATGAGACGGTCGGCCTGTCGCGGCTGGAGTGGCTGGCGCTGGAAGCGGGGATCGGCCTGGGCGCATGGGCGCTGCTGGCGCTGGCCTTCGGATTGCTCGGGCTGTTCCAACCGGCGATCCTGTGGGGGTGCGGTCGTCCTGCTGGCGCTGATCCTGCGGCGATCGGTCGCCGAGACGGCGCGCGGGTGGCGGGCGGTCGCGGGTGCGATTCGCGCGGATACCCCCTGGGGAGAAACTGGCGCTGATCTATCTGGGCGTGATGCTGGTCATGGCGCTGATCTACGGTCTGGCCCGCCGGCGCACTGGGATCGCTGACCTACCATCTGGTCGGGCCGACGCGCTACCTGCGCGAAGGGCGAATCGCCGCGCAGCCGGATGTCTTCTACCTGGGTTTTTCGCAGAACGTCGAGATGCTGTACAGCACCACCGTCGGCCTGTTCGGGCGGACGACGGCCGCGGCCCCGATCCACTTGGGGATCGGTCTGCTGGCGCTGCTGGGGCTGGTCGGCCTGGTGCGGCGTCATGCCGGGCGCTGGGCAGGCTGGACGGCGGCGCTGATCCTGCTGAGCAGCTACAACCTGGGGGCGCTGATGGGCTGGGCCTACGTCGACCTGGGGACGCTGCTCTACGGGACGCTGGCACTGATTGCCGTCACCGCCTTTGGCGAATCCAAGCAGACGCGCTGGATTGTCGCGATGGCCATCATTGCCGGGCTGGCGGCGGGCGTCAAGTACAATGCCGGGGCGCTCGGGCTGGCAATGGGCGCCGCCGTGCTGCTGACCGACCCGCGCCGCGCCGTTCAGGACGGGCTGGTCATGGCGGGCGTGGCGGCGCTGGTCTTCGCACCTTGGGCGCTGAAAGGCCTGCTGCTCTATGGCAACCCTGTCTACCCGTTTGCTCTGGGCGGCCTGGAGTGGGACGCCGGGCGCACCGCCGCCTTCGGCTTTCTGATTTCAGCTTCAGTGGGCGAGGTGGTTGTGGCACCTGCCGATCTGCCTTTCGCGGCGACGATCTTCGGGCAGGATAACGTCGACGGCTACGGCTTCACGCTCGGCGCCTGGCTTCTGACCAGCTTCGCCGCGCTGCCGCTGCTGTGGCGCTGGCTGACCCCGCGCGAGCGGACGCTGGCCCGGACGGTGGGGATCTTCATCACCGTGCTCTGGGCCTTCTGGATCGCCGCCGGCTGGTCGAGCGGGGTGGGCATCCAGACGCGGCTGATGATCATGGCCTTTCCGCCTTTGCAGCGGCGGGCGGGCTGGTCTTCGTCGGGCTGCGGCGCTTCCCGGAAAAGCCGGTGATGGTCGGCTTCATCGTGCGGGCGATCTTCGTCGGCACCCTGGTGCTGACCTTTTTCGACGCCGCCGGGACGCTGATCCGCGACCGTGCCGCTGCCTATCTCTTCGGCGAGATCGCGCTGGACGAGTATCTGTACGAGAATACAGGGGCCTACGCCAACGCCATGGTCAGCCTGCCGGCCGGTTCGCAGGTGCGGCTGATGTACGAGCCGCGCAGCCTGTACTGCCGGAGACGGTTCGCTGCCCGCCGGATGTGCTGTTCGACCACTGGCTGCGGCCGCGGCTCGCCGGGGGGATCTGGTCGGAGGCGGTGTTCGAGTCGTACAAGGCGGCGGGAGACGACTATCTGCTGGTGTTCCATGCGCTGTACGATCAGGTGCTGACCGTCTCGCGCGATCGGGCGCTGGACGAGGAATTCAGGACCGCCATCGAGGCTGCCATGATCCCGGTCTGGACCGACGGCCTGCGGTATACACTCTACGGGTGGAAAAATGAGTGATGAATTTGGACGCGCAGAAGCGCGTCCCATAAGCACCAAGTCAAGCGGGTCGGGGCCGCCGAGGGCTAAAGCGCCTCGGCTACCAACCGACAAGCCCACTGAAGGGGCTTCCCTGACCGCGTTTTTAGTGGACCGGGTCGTTCGAGTAGCCGGGTGTTTTAACACCCGGCGGACGGCGCGACAAGCGCTATTCCGGTTGCATCGATCCGTCGTCTACCTGGCACTTATGGGGTGGCAAGAACGACGTCCGAACACAGGGCTGGGGCTGAAGAAGCGGGCCAGGCAACGCCTTCCCCTACGATGGCGACTCTGTTGCTGCTGGTTCTGGCGCTGACGGCGTGAATCGACACGCGGGCAGACGCTCGATCAGATCCCGACGGTGGCCTCCATTGAGGACATGCAGACGGCTTGCGCTGACGCAGAACGCGCCGCCCGCGCCGCTCAACCGGGTGCAGACGACCTTCGACCGGATCGACAATCACCTGAACGAGGTGTCGGGGTGGCGCTACGAAGTGCGGTTGGAGTTCGACGGCACGTTTGCCGGCACACACCCGGCAGACCAGCGCCTCGGCGCGGGCTGAGGTGTGGTTCAACCAACTGGCGTCGGCGCGGCGGGTCAACCTGAGCACGACCGGCGAGCTGATCGGCCAGAGCGAGAACAGCGCCTATGAGGCAGTGCGCCTGGGACCGGACTCGTTCCTGGTGCGCGATGGCGCGTGTCTGGTTGGGGCGCAGGGGGACGCCCAGACGACAGCCGATCTGCGGGCAGGGTCGCTGGTCGGCGGCGTGCGCCAGGCGACGCCCGGCGGCCGTCAGGCGGTAATCAACGGGCAGATGGTATACCCGTTCAGCTTCACCGAAGCGGATCATCCTGCCGCCGATCCGCCCGGCCGATGGCGGACGGGTGACGCTGGAGCGGCGAACTGTGGATCGCCCCGTCCCTCAACGCTGCCGTGCGCTACTACCTTAACCTGGACGTGGAGAATGTGATCCTGTTCGATCGGCAGCTCCCGGTGAGCGGGTCCGTGCGCCTGGCCACGATCTGTACGACACCGGCACGGACTTCAACATCACCGTGCCGTTTGATGCTAAGCCATCTATCGAATGAAAGCCACGAATGAGGTGAACTCGAAGGCATGAGCCGACGAGTGAACTTCACGCTGAATGACGAGCAGCGTGCCAATCTCGAGCAAGCCATAAACTACTCGGAGCATCCGGAGGTGCGCCAGCGGGGCGATCGCCGTCCGGTTGCTGCACCTGGGACACAAACCGGAGGCGGTGGGTCAGATGGTGGCCATCACGGCCAATACGGTCTGGACGTGGCATCGCCGTTTTCGCCAGAATGGGGTGGCAGGCCTGCAAGATCAGCCGAAGAGTGGCAGGAAGCGCAAAGCGGACGCCCGGTACGTGACGCTGCTGGAGCAACTGCTGGAAACGGACCCCGCCAGCCTGGGACTGCCATTTACGATCTGGACCATCGACCGCCTGCGCCTGTACCTGGAAGAGCAGACGGAGGTGCTGCTGAGTCCCGCTCGCTTCCGCGCCTTGCTGCATCGGTTGGGCTATCGCTGGAAACAGCCGAAACATGACCTGAGCGCCCTTCAAGACCAGGATGCCCAGGCGATGATGCAGACGGTGCTGGAGTGGCTAAAAAACCGTCCCCCTCAACCCACTCGCAGAAACCGAGCTTTTCTTTGTGGACGAAACGACCATAAGCCTCCATCCGCCGTTGCGGCGTTGCTGGACCAAGCGCGGCAAACGCCAGCTCATTCCCGCTCCCGGTTCGCCCCAATACCTCCATGTCTTCGGCGCCTACAACTGGCGCAACGGGCAGGTTACCCACTGCACCTCCAAGCACAAGAACAGCGACGCCTTCATTGCCTTTCTCGACCATCTGCTGCGCCAGCATCCTCGTCTCAAGCTCATTCTCGTTCTGGACAACGCCTCCTATCATCGCAGCAAAGCCGTTCAGGCGGCGCTCAGTCATTGGGGCGACCGTCTCCTGCTCATCTGGTTGCCCAAGTACAGTCCGTTTCTCAATCCCATTGAGCGCTTCTGGCTCCACTTCAAGCAGCTCACCGTCGCCAACCGCCTTCATCGCTCACCCGACGATCTCCAAATCACTGTTGATCAGGTCATTGCCAACCAGAACACGCCCGATCATCCCAATCGACTGCTTTTCGTGGATAACTTTCGATTGGTGGCTTAGGGGGGGAAAGCTATTTCAGAACCCAGTTCTTCCCCTGTTTCCGCTGTGGGAGTTCCTGCCGCAGCTTCAATTCCCTCAGCGTGAGCAACTCACGCAACTCTCGAACCGAAATCACATGGCTGGTTCAGGTGAGTCGGCGCATACAGCACGCCCCGACCACCAGACCGCGCCGTCGCGGAAGCTGACGACGCCTTCCACTGAACAACCGGGAGGAAGCAGTGCTGGAGCGAATGCCGGACGGTGAAAACGATGCCGTCTCGTGCTGGCTGACAGCGGCGTCGCTGCGAGAACAGGTGAACCTCATCCTCGACGGCGGTGACGAACGGGTCTTAGAACCTCTTGCAGATATCCTCGGGCATGCTGGATGGGTCGCAGCACAGGCATCAGCACACAGCGCAGGATCGTCAACAGCCACGACGCTGAGCCGTTCATGACGGCTAAATGGGGGGAATCTTCCAGATCTTCATCGCGTTCAGGCGAAAGACCTGTTCCAACTGTTCGTCGCTCAGGCCAAGAACTTGCAGCTTGAGCTGTTCGACGGCTGGCGACTGATAGGGAACATCGGATCCGTACGTGATGCGATCGATGCCGACCTCGGCGATGAACGTCTTGATGTCGAACGGATAGGCCTGGGCCATGTCGACATAGATATTGGTGTGCTGCTGGCAGGCCAGAATCGCTTCCCAGAGAAAGAGATGCATGCCGATGTGCGCCAGCACGAACGTTACGTTCGGGTAGACCTCGGCCGCCTTCGCCTGAAGCATGGGTAGATCACGCGGAGCATCACCGGAGTGGAACAGCACGGTCAGCCCGTATTCTGCGCACTTGTCGAGCAGCGGCGCCATCACCTTCATGCTGTTGGGGCGGTAGAAGTCGTAGCCGGCAACCAGCTTGACGCCTCGACAGTTCCATTCCTGAACGTACTTATCAACCAGGGCCTGGGTGTGCTGCGCACCGAACGTCGGGTTGATTCGCGCTACGCCAATCACGCGATCAGGGTAGCGCACTGCTACCTCTCCAACCTGCATATTCGCCTTATCATAGTCGGCATCCCAGGGCGGGGTCATGACGCGATCGTGGGGAAAAAGTACGCCGTGAGAAGCGTTCTGCTCATCCAGCAGGCGAATGACTGTGTCCGGTTGACCCGGCATGAGGTAGGGCACCAGTGTATGTGCTGCCACATTCGGGTCGGTCCCGAAATGCATGTGTGTGTCGATGACTTTCACGAACGGTACCCCCTGTTCAATCTCTGTTCGATCGTATCCCAGTCCGGCAGATTCGTCTGACAGCCCCAGGCCTCCACCACAATGCTCGATACGGCGGCGCCTACGCGCGCGGCGTCGGAGTCGCTGTCACCGCGTAGAAGGGCAGCCAGCGTCCCGGCCGTGTAGGAATCGCCCGCGCCGGTGGGATCGGCAAACCTCTCCGTGGGGATGGCGTCGATTTCGTGGATACCATCCTCGCTATAGACTCTGCTGCCCTGCGCGCCACGCGTCGCGAAGATGCGCCGGGGGCCAAGGGTATGAAGTTCTTCGACCCGGGTGAAGCCCAGCAGCATGAGCAGGTTACGCAGCTCACTGTCGGCGATGAACAGGATATCCGCCACCTCCAGGAACGCGGCAGCCTTCTCCCCGGCAGTGCCGATCATGCCGTTGATCGCTGTGAGCGCGCCCGATGCTCTGGCCCAGCGAATAGCCTTCAAAGTGTACTCAGTGAAGGCCTCGCTGACGACGACAGCGCGAGCCGAGGCGACCTCTGCTTCCGGGATGCCCCATGATGACTGATCGGCGGCGATCCCCCGGTGCGAGATGCAGAACCCATCGCCCGAGGCGTCAAAGTACAGATAGTTGTGTCCCGAACGCGCGCCGGGGACGATTTCTACACCGCTGGTATCCACTCCCAGGCGAAGAAGGTGCGCCTCATAGCCGGACGTGCGGAAGTCGTCGCCGACGACCATGCCTAACCCGACTCGCAGGCCCAACCGGGCGGCAGCCGCGGCGATGTTTACGCTGCAATCGCCATAGTAGACCGTGTCCAGGCCTTCGATTGGCATGTCCATGGTCACTGTATCGCCATTGCTCGGATATGTCGCGAGTTTGTAAATGTGGTCGAAGGGCGCCCACGCGCCGATGCTGAACAGATCGAGCGATTTCACTTCAGCGCTCCCATGGTCAGACCGCGAGTCAGATGCCGTTGGAAGTAAATCGCCACGATCATGCCGGGGATCGAGGAAATCATCGCCGCAGCCGCCATCCAACCCCACTTGATCTGGTCGAAGTTCATCGTCTGGAGGATGCCCATGGTCACCGGCGTTGTGTTTCCTCCGGCCAGCACCAGACCGAAGATCAGATTATTCCAACTGAAGATGAAGGCGATGATCATCGTGCTGGCGATGCCTGGCCGAACCACCGGAAGCGACACTCGCGCCAGGACCTGCCACAGATTCGCGCCATCGACCCGGGCTGATTCCTCGATTTCTCGCGGCACCTCCTGGAAGAAGCCCAGCATCATCCAGATAGTAAGGGGCAGGGTGATGAGCTGGTGCACCAGGATCATGCCGACATAAGTGTCATACAATCCCACCTGCCGGTAGATCACGAACAGCGGCAGGATGATGGCGAGCTCAGGCGCGAAACGGAACGACAGAAAGGTGAAGGCGATCTGGTTGCTGCCCCGGAACTTTGCTCGTGCCAGCGAGAAGGCTGCAGGAATACCAACCAGCCCCGAGAGCAGCACGGCGCCACCGGAGATAATGATGGAGTTGAACAGAAACCGGGTGTAATCGGAGATGCCGCTGGTCAGCCCCGCGCTTTCATCGCCCAGCAGAATCGCCCGGTAATTGTCCAGCGTGGGCGTAAAGATGAAGCGCGGTGGATAGGCGATGATGTCGCGAAACTCCTTGATCGACATCAGGAAGATCCACACGATTGGGAATACGACGAACAACGCGAACGCCAGGTAACCGGCTGCCACCAGGGCGACTCTTGGAGCACGTGAAACCGCAGAACTTCTCGTCACCACCCTAGACATCCTTTGCCCGTCGGTTCCACTGGCGCATCAGAAATGTGCTGACGACATAGGAGAGCAGCCAGAGCACAAAGACGATGGCCATCGCTCGTCCCAGGCTTGTCCAGCGGAATGCCTCTTCGTAGGCCATGACGTGAAGGACACGGGTTGCGTTGAGTGGGCCGCCACGCGTCGTCGGATAGATGAGTTCGAAGGTCTTGATGGCATCTGCTGCACGAAAGAGCATGACCAGTAGGATGTAAGGGATCAGCCAGGGCAGCTTCATGCGTCGGAAAACCTGCCAGTCGGATGCCCCGTCGACGCGTGCAGCTTCCAGCATATCCAGCGGAACGGATTGCAGCCCAGCCAGAAGGATCAGCGCCGCGAAGGGCATGTAAACCCAGGTATCGATCACGATCACCGAGATCAGCGCGGTGTCGGTGTCCGTTAGCCAGGAGAAGGGAGCAAGCCCAATCGAGGTCAGCGCCCAGTTGAGAATGCCCTGCGTCGGCTGCATCATCGTCTTCCACATCAGGCCGGCGACGATCGGGGGAATGAGCAGCGGCAGGACCAGCGCGCTACGCAAAATGCGCTGCAGCGGCGAGGCGACATCCAGCAGAACGGCGACGCCAATGCCCAGCGGGATCTGGATGACCAGGACAAAAACCACGTAGAGCAGCGTGTTGACGATGCTCTCCTGGAACACGCGGTTCGAAAACAACGCCTGGTAGTTCGCCAGTCCGATAAACTGGGTATCCGGCAGATAGAGCTTCTCGTTCGTCAGGCTTGTCGCCATGCCCATGAGAAATGGCACCATCACGCCGATCAGGAGGAGCAGCGCGGGAAGGAACATGAAGTAGTAATGCAGACGTTCACTCGCCCAGAGATGGCGCAGGAAGCCTGCGGGTTCGGCCGTGATGGCAGGTGCTGCCGGTTGCATTTGCACGCTCTACAACTTTCACAGGGCGCGGGAGGTGTGGTGATCGGAGCGGAGCGAAAATGTGCCCTTCGCTCCACTCGATCGTTTTGCGTCGGAGCTACATGCCCAGGATTGCGGCAATATCCGCCTGCGCCGCGCACAGGTTCTGCTCGACGTTGCCGTCTTCGAAGTAGGATTGCTGGACCGCCTCAGCCCAACGGTCGAGCATACGGGTCAGTTCCGGATGCGGCGGGAAGCGCAGCCCGGCGACGGCCGACATCGTCTGGACGGTTTCGATATACTGGCCAGGGGTGGCGCCCCATGATTCGACCATCGCGGCCACGTCGGGGTTTTCCCAGGCCGAGTCGCGCACCGGATTCATGTTGCCGCCCAGATGGGTCTGCACCATTGTCTCTTTGGAAGTCAGCCACTCCAGGAAGAGCCAGGCCGCTTCCTTGCTGTCGGACGCTGAGTTCATCGACATCTGCCAAATCCAGGCGCCCGAAGCTCTCTCGCCATCCGGTCCCAGCGGCGCCGGTGCGTAGCCGACGTCATCGGCAACCAGCGACTGCTCCGGATCTTCGTAGACCGGTGCGAAAAGGTCGGCCTCAAAGACGGAGAGCGCGTACTGGCCGGAGGCAAAGCCCTGCAGCGCGTCGTACCAGGTGAAGGCGCCGGCGCCCTGCGGCGACGCCGTGGTGATCAGCTCGATGAAATCTTCTGTAGCGGCGATACTTTCGGGCGAGCAGATTCCCAGGTTGCCCTCAGCGTCGATCATCTCGACCCCGTAGGACTGAAGCATGGTGCCAAAGGTCAGGAACGGCAGATCCCAGTATTTGTCAAAGCGGGTAATAACGCCGTAGACTGGTTGGCCGTTGGCATCCTCACCGGCGAGCTGCGGCGCGATCTCCAGCAGTTCGGCATAGGTCGTCGGCACTTCCAGCCCGCGCGCCTCAAAGATGCTCGGCCGGTATGCCAGCAAATAAGTCTCAAAGTTGATCGGCACGGCCCAGGTCTGGCCTTCGCCCACGCCGCTCATCGGCTGAAGCGTCCACTTGCCGGCGCCCCAGATGCCAGGGGCGAAGTCAGCTACGTCATAGGCGGCGGAGGTAAGCGCCGTGTTCTCCAGGTAGGCGTCGAGCGGTTCGACCCAGCCGGCGCTGGCATACTGCCAGTTGTTCAGCGGCGAGGTCATGAATACGTCGTACGTCCCGGTACGGGATGACAGATCGGACAAGAGTTTTTCAAAGCCAGGCTGCTCCGCGAGCACCTCGGTCGTCACCGTAATGCCGGTGAGGGCCTCGAATTCCGGGACAAGCGGCTGAAGCGAGTCGACGAAAGGATGTGAAATCAGCAGCGCATTGAGGGTGGTGCCTTCAAACTGCCGCCAATCAATATCATCCTGTGCACTGACCGCCGCCCCGAGCAGCAGTGCCACCACCAAGCCCAAGACCCCTAATTTTCTCGCCATCACGAAATCTCCAGTTGAACTTATTTCAGGATGAAACCTCAATGCCATTTCCTATCTATCATTCGCTCGATATCGATCCTTTCACCGCAGCAGACAACCTGCAATGAGCGAAGCGTAGCTAATCCGTCGAGTGAGAATGCGCTTCGCTCATTTCCTGCCGTATTTCGCGCACAACTGCGATCAATGCCTGGACCTTCTCCACCGATACCGGGCTGTGCATGATGCCCGCCTCCTTGATCGAACTGCCGAGGATGGCGCCGTCGGCGACGCTAAGCAGCGCGCGGCAATTATCGACATTCAGGCCACTGCCGACGATGACCGGCAGTGAGACATGCTGTCTTATCCCCTGCACTTCGCCCACGGGGGTTGGGTCGCCCGTACGGTACCCGGTCGCGATCAGTACGTCTGCATCGAAAAACTCGGCGTCTTTCGCCTGCTCTGAAAGCGGACGATCGGCTACGATGGCGTGACTACCATGCTTGACATGAACGTCGGCGAAGATCTTCACAGTCTCGGCCTCGATCCAGGAGCGGTAGCGGGCGGCGCGGCCGGAGATGCCTTCGACAAACCCTTCATTGGCGATGTAGGCATTCACCCACTGGTTGACACGGACGAATCGAGCTCCGCATGCCTTAGCGATCGCCAGCGACGGTAGTGCGCCGTTTGCGACGGTGATAATGCCAAGTGGCAAACCGGTCTCCTCACGGATAAGCTTGCCCAGCACAGACATCGCTGCCACTGTCTCATGGCCGATGTCCTCGGGCTTGGAGAATGGAATATCGCCGGCATTCTCCAGGAGCAGTCCGTCGACACCCCCCTCTTTTAGCCTCAGCGCTTCCTCGACACCAAATCGGTATACGTCGTCCAGGTCGTGGTGCTTGAAGCGTGGCGCGCCGGGAAGAGGCAACGAATGCACCATGCCGATGATCGGCTTGGGTACCGCAAAGATTTCTTGAAGCACATCAGGTTTTGCGGAATGCTCGCCCATGGGTGAATTCACTTTCGGTACAGCGTGACCGCATATTCATAGCGATCGGCTCGGTAGACCAGATTGACGTACTCGAAGGGAGCGCCGTTGTCCGCGTAGGTGACACGGGCGATCTGTAGCAGCGCGCTGCCGGCCGGGATTTCCAGCAGGCGAGCCTCCTCCTGATCGGCGTTCTTCGCCGTGAAATGCTCTGTTGCATACACCGGCTTCAGGCGATGCCGTTCCAGGACGAGGTCGTAGTAGGACTGCATCGCGCTCAGGTCGTGTGGGGCGAATCCGAGCGTGGACGGGATGTACAGTTCGTGGATGCCGACCGGCATGTCGTCGGCGAGGCGTAGTCGCTTGATATACCAGACCCGGCTGTCCGTTTCGAAGCGCAGTCCCGCTCGGACAGCGGGAGAGGGCTCCACCAGATCGAGTGTGAGCGTTACGGAGCCCGGTTTGAGGCCGCGTGCCTTCATATCCTCGGTGAAGCTGGTCAGGGTCATCATTTCGGGACGAATCTTTGGTTTGCTGACCACTGTGCCCACACCCTGCATCCGGGTGACATAGCCCTGCTGCTCGAGTTCGTCGAGCGCGCGACGAACGGTCGACCGACTGACGCCATACTGCTGCATCAGTTCCCGCTCAGGAGGTAACTTGTGACCCACCGACAGGTCATTGGAGCGAAGCTGCGCGAGAAGCATCTCCTTGAGCTGTTCGTAGAGGGGAACTGCCGATGCGCCATCGGAAAAACGGTTGCGCGACATGGTACTAACCTGAAGGAGAATGGAACCAAACCATTCGGATTAAAGGTACGTACCATTATGCCGCATGAGCGAATCTTGTCAAGCGATTGACGATCTGCTCTGAGCTCGCGGCTATTTTCTGAAGAAGTTCGCTCAAGGGACCGGACGGGCTATGAAGGTCGCCGCCTTGTTCTTTTTTTGCCGCCACTCGCGCACCAAGCGGTGCTGGGGTTGCGCGAAGCAACGCCGCTCTACACAAGACGACGTTTCCTAATCCGCGTTTACGGCGATAGGTACGGGACTACGTTTGAGGGATCTGCGGCAATGCACTACTGGTTCGTACTACCTATCGGCACGCGGGTCGAGGTCTGCGCGATAGTACAGCGCGCGACGTAATCGATGTACTCGACCAGCCCGAATTCCGCGATAATGTCGTCGACATTCAGCGCGGCGTCGTTGCTCGACAGGGTGAACAGATGCTCCTCACCGAGTGTTTCGACAGTCACCCGCTGACCGTAGCGTGTCTGGATGGGCAATATGTGCTGCATCTGCCCATCGGTGTGAAACAGCCGTTTATCCAGATCGAGATCGCAGACGGCGATCCTCCCCCAGCGTGAAGTCTCCGCTACCGTCCGGCCAGTGATGTCGATGACGCGTGCTTCATAGGTCCAGACAGAGCTCACTACCCGGTAGCGGTGCTGCCATGCGTACATCGCCAAAGGAAAGCCACCTGGATATGCCGACAGCCAGCAGATGAGATCTGCCCCCTGCGCGGCCATAGTAGCCCATAGGTCTGCCCAGTTCAGGTCAAAACAGATCGCCAGCCCGACACGGCCGAAGTCCGTCTCGAACACCGCGGCGGCATCGCCAGGGACGATACCCGAGCCGATCTCGCCTTCGGTCGGGTGACGCTTGGCATAAATTCCGACCAGCTCGCCTTTCCGGTCGATCAGCACGGCGACGTTACGCAAGAGCTCGCCATCCCGCATCGGCAGGCCGGTGACCACATACATGTTGTGACGGCGCGCGCAGTCTGCGATGGCGTCAAACGCCGGACCGGGGATGGTCTGAGCCGCCGCGTTGATCGCTGCGTGCTCGTAAGGTAGCCCCGCCGACAGCAGGCTTTCCGGCAGCACCGCCAGGTCCACGCCCTGCGCACCAGCGCCTTCGAGCATGGCCAGCCCTCGCTCCAGGTTTTCCTGCGGCGTGGGGTTCCGAAGGTTGTAGGGCGGTTTGACGTCTTCCAGAGTCGCCAAGGACGTGGTGGCAACACGTATTCTGCGCGGCATATCGATACCTTTTGGGCGTTAGGTCTGTCTGAACGATGGGGCCGCCATGCGACCAAGGGGCGAAAGACGTCTTCGCCCCTTGGTCTGACAGCCTGGATTGATGTTACCAGCACTCGCCGATCCACTGATCGACGTTCTCCGGCGTGATCCCGGCGGTCGGAGCCTTGATGTCCGAAGGCAGGATGCGGCCGACGTGAGCATCGTAGGCGGCGCGAACGCTATAGACGCCAACCATATAGCTGAGCTGGAGCGCGGTGCCGGCCATTTCGCCATTCTGGATCGCCTGGCAGGCTTCCAGGTTACCATTGACGCCAAACACCTTGATCTCGTCGAGCCGGTCGTCCGCCTTGATTGCTTCAAGCGCACCAAGGGCCATCGGATCGTCCAGCGCGAACACGGCGTCGATGTCCGGATAGCGGGTGAGGAGATCCTGCATAATCGTCAGGGCCCTGTCCTTGCTCCATTCGGCAGGCTGGGTGTCCAGCACTGTGATGTTGCTGCCAGCAAGCGCCTGCTCCATACCACCGATACGGTTGACCACATCGGTCTGGCCAGGTTTACCCGACAGAATGACGACATTGCCTTCGCCGCCAAGCGCCGCGCGGATCATCTCGCCGACTGCGACACCTTGAATCACCGAATCGGAACCGACGAACGTCTCTATGTACTGGCGGCCTTCTTCGTTGGTATCGGCATTCTGGGTGATGACCGGGATGCCGGCCTCAGCCGCCAGGCGGATGCTGGGAACGACGGCGGCGGGATCAACCGCATTGACAACGATCACGTCCACCTGCTGCGCGATCAGATCCTCGATCATCGAAGCCTGGCGCTGCGGATCGAAGGCCGGATCCAGAAACACGAGCTGCGCCCCATAGATCGCGGCCTCGTCTTCCATGCCGCGGACGATTGCCGTGATCGACGGGTGGTCGGCGTTGTTGTGAACAACACCGATGGTCCAGGTGGTATCCTGCGTCAGCGCTGCCGGCGCCGAGAGCAGGGCGATCAGCAGGACGAGCAAGGTCAAAACAACACCTTTTTGAAGTTTCATCGTCAGAACTCCTAGCTATAGACCGCATTAACGAGACTAAATCTCACTGTGTCGCCCAACCGGCTCTTCCCGGTTTATTGCGCTCTACCCGCGCTCCCTGATAAACATCACCTCCCTTGTCGAACTACGTCTGAGGCGCCGGCGACATGGCCGCACCGCCCTTGCCGACCGCGCTCTGCGTCATGCGTACTCGCAGCTGCGCGGTGTAGAATGCGTCCAGCACCACGACCACCAACAAGAGGATGGCGCGGATGGCAAGCTGATAGAAATTGACAATCCCCAGGAGATTCATGCCGTTGCTGAGAATGGCCAGCGTGATGATGCCCATCATGGCGCCGGGCACCCACCCGCGACCGCCGCGCAGACTCGCTCCACCGAGGATCGCGGCCGTAAGCACTAGCAGCGGCGTGTCCTGCCCGATGTGGATGGTGGCGCTGTTCAGGCGTGAGGCCAGCAGGATTCCCGCCAGGGCGGACAGCGCGCCGCAGATGACGAATGCCCGGAATTTGTAGCGGTCAGCGTTGATACCCGCCAGGCGACAGGCTTCAATATTGCCGCCTGCCGCATAGAGGTTACGACCAAACCGGGTCCGCGTCAGGAGCATGTGGATGAGAAGCGCGATGACGATCAGTATCAGTGTAGGCAGAGGGATCGGCCCGATATTCTCATTGCTGATCTGGCTAAACCATTCGACGGTGCCGGAGATCGGCTCCTGCCGGGTGTAAGTCAGCATCAAGCCTCTGACGACGATCATGGTGCCAAGGGTGGCAATAAATGGCACGATGCGTAGGCGGGTGACCATAAAACCGTTCGCCGCGCCCACCAGCCCGCCAAACCCCAAGGCGATCAAACACGCGGGGATGACGCCTAGCGGCTGAAGGCCGATCGACAGGGCCGAGGCCATTGCCATGACCGAGCCGACAGACAGATCGATGCCGCCGCCAATCAGCACCATGGTCTGGCCCAGCACAATCAGGCTGTCGAACGATACCTGTCGCGCGACATTCGTGATGTTCAGTCCACTCAGAAAGGTCTCTGGCCGCGCAATCGAGAAGATCAGCAGCAGGCCGATCAGGATGATCAGAATCGTATTGCGCGACAGGAAGCGTAGTAGTCCAAACATGATGTCTCTCCTACGCTGCCTTGCGAACGAGGCTGTCGATACCCACTACGAAGAGGAACACGCCGCCCTTGACCGCGAGTTGGGCTTCATAGGGGACGGCCGTGAGCACCAGCAGGTTGTTGAGCACGCCCAGCACCATCACTCCGGCGACAGTGCGCAATGCTCCACCGGAACCGCCGAACAGGCTTGTGCCGCCGACGACCGCTGCGATTAGCGAATCGAAGTCCATGCCAACCGCGCCGCTGGCGTTGGTGCTGTTGAGCCGCGAGGACATGACGATTCCGGCGACCGATGCACAAAATCCGCAGAAGACAAAGGCCAGCAGTTTGAGGCGGTTGGCGTTGATGCCCGATAGGATCGTCGCTTCTTCGTTGAGGCCGAGAGAGTAGAGCGACCGTCCCATGACCGTGCGCCTGAGGAAGAACTCCAGAGCCACAGCCATGACCAGGAAGAGGATGACTGAATAAGGAATAACATCCCATAGGCGGCCACGACCGATGATGTTGTATGCCTCGATCTGACCGTACCACGTGCGCGCTTCGGTAATGATCAGCGACAGGGAGTAGACGAACGTCTGGGTGCCGAGCGTGATCAGAAATGGATTAGCGCGCGTCTTGACGACGAGGACTCCGTTCAGCACTCCGACGGCAATGCCGCCGACCAGGCCAACCAGAAGCGACTCGATCAGACCGCCGCCGTTGATCTGCACCCCTATCGCTAGCATGCCGGCGAACGGCACAACCATCGAAACGGACATATCGAAATTGGCCGTGATCAGCAGCACTGTCTGGCCAAGCGCGACGATTCCAAGCACCGACACCGCCCGCATAATATTGAGCATGTTGTCGAGCGTCAGGAACACCGGAGACAGCAGACTGGCGAGCAGTATCATGACAATCAGCAAGACGAACACCGTCTGATTGCGCACCAGACGCGCCGCGCGCGCCCATGCCGGCGGTAGTTTTCTGCCCTTGCGTGCTGTGATAGTCGCACCGGATGCGGCCGGTGCTATGCGTTCGGTCATGCGGCACCTTCCCCTGCGGCCACGCGGAGAATCGCTTCCTGGGTGGCATCACGGCGGCTAAACTCCCCGGCGATTCGTCCACGACGCATGACGAGGATACGGTCACTCATCGCGAGGACCTCGGGCAAATCCGACGAAATCATCAGAATGCCGACACCTTGTGCCGCCAATTGGCACATCAAGTCGTGGATGTCTGCTTTGGCGGCCACATCGATGCCACGCGTCGGCTCATCGAGGATCAGAACCCTGGGCTGGGTCGCCAGCCACTTTGCGAGGACGACCCGTTGCTGATTGCCACCGCTCAGGAATTTCACGTGCTGGTCAATCGATGGGGTGCGGATGGCCAGGCGGTCAACATACTCCTTGCTCAAGGCGGCTTGCTTGCGAATGTTGATCACACCGCGCCTGAACATACGCGATAGATTGGGAAGACCAATGTTGTCGTTGATCGACTGTTCGACCACCAACCCCTGCTGTTTTCGCTCTTCAGGCACGAGAGCGATGGTGCTGCGGATGGCATCCCTTGGGGAGCGCAGATTCAGGCGCTGGCCGAGCAGGAGGATCTCGCCCGAGCTGATCCGATCAGCGCCGAAAATCGCTCTCGCCAGTTCGGTACGACCTGCGCCCACAAGGCCAGCAATGCCGAGGATCTCGCCGGCGTGGAGCGTGAGGGAGATATCCTCCAGCGCATGCGTAGTCGACAGATGCAGCACTTCCAGAACTGGCCCGCCAATTGGCACATCGTGTTTGCGGAACAAATCGGAGATATCGCGTCCAACCATCATGGAGACAATCTGATCGACGCTAAACTGATCGATCGGCGCCGTGCGAATGTGTTTGCCGTCTCGAAGGACCGTCACCCGATCGGCCAGTTCGGTAATTTCCTCAAGCCGGTGCGAAATGTACACGATACCAATGCGGCGTTCTTTCAGGCGTCGGATGATCGCAAAGAGCAGCTCGGTTTCGCGTTGGGTCAGCGCAGCCGTAGGTTCATCAAAGATGATCAGGCGCGCATTGACCGAGATGGCACGGGCGATTGAAACCATCTGCCGCTGCGCCACGGTCAGTTCTTCCAGAGTCCGTTTCGGATCAAGGTCGATGCCGAGCTGCTGAAGCAAATCGGTCGCCATGCGGTTTAGCTGGCGGAAGTCGATCAGTCCGAAGCGCCCATAGGGCTGACGGCCAAGGTAAATGTTCTCGGCGATACTCAGGTAGGGCTGCATGTTGAGTTCCTGATGCACCGCGCTGACGCCTGCGGCCTGCGCTTCATGGGGTGTGCCAAGATGCACAGGCTGACCCTCGACCAGCAGCATCCCCTCGTCCGGCTGATACACACCAGAGATGATTTTGATCAGCGTGGACTTGCCCGCGCCGTTCTCGCCCACGAGCGCGTGGACTTCGCCGGGCAGCACGTCGAAGCTGACGTTGTCCAGCGCCTGCACCCCGGAAAATGCCTTGCTGATGCCTTGAAGCTCAAATGATGGTGCGGTTGCGCTCATCCTCGTCCTGATATCCTCACTTCGGTGCACCGTTGCGTGCATCGGCGTTATGGAACCGTAACTCCAAACTATTGAGAGCGAGCGGTTGCGGACCTACACACGAATGCGCAACGACGACTCACGGAGGAGGAGCGTTGCCGGCAGCATGACCTGACGGTGCTCACCCGACTCGTCCGCTTCCACGCGCTCCAGCACCAACCGTGCAGCCTGCTCCCCAACCTCTTCGGCAGGACGCGAGACTACACTCAATGAGGGGTCAGCAGCGATACCCACTCGGCCTCTCCGTAGCCGATCAGGCTGATCTGCTCCGGCATCTCAATGTTGCGCTCTTTCAGGCCCTGGAAAGCACCTATCGTGATCAGCGTACTGGCTGCAAAGATGCCATCTGGGGGCGAGTCCGAATCGAGGAGTTGATTCACGATACGCTGACCGGCCGCCTTCTTGCGCTGATTGTGAGGTATGAACGTCTCCAATGGCTCAAGACCATACTCCACGATGGCGCGGCGGTAGCCCATGAGCCGGTCGTGGTCCTGCATCAGATCGGGAGGGCTGGCGATCAAGGCAATGCGCCTGCATCCCTGTTGGACGAGATGCGCCGTCGCCTCGTAACCGGCGGCTTCGTTGTCAATCATGACGACATCCGCTGAATAGCCGCGCGGGGCATGTTCGACAAATACGACCGGGATGGACAGCCGCGATACGAGGTCGATCATCGCGCTGTCGTTGACCCCGTCGCTGCCTGCTTCAATCGCGTAGATGAGCCCTTCGACACGCCGCCGCAGCAGTGAGTCAAAGGCATGCTGGTCGCGCGTGTTATCCCCTCGCGTGTTGTAGATCAATACATCGTAGTTCGCTTCATCGTAGACGCGCTGACAACCTTCAAGCACACGCACGAAGAAGGGGTTATCGAGCTGTGGCAGGACAACCGCGATCATCTTTGCCTGCCCTTTGCGGCTGGCAAGCTCCTTCGCGCCGGCGTGGAGTGTGTAGTTGAGCGCCTGTGCCGCCTGGAGCACACGCTCCCGCTTCTCCGGAGAGATATAACCGGTGTTGTTGAGCACACGCGACACAGTGATCGGCGCGACGCCGGCCAGCTTGGCGACCTGCTGCAGCGTGACGTGTTTCTTGCGCATGGCTTCCTGCTCTGACGCGTCTATTGGGTGATGCGCATGCTCATGCCGCCATCCACGACGATCGTTTCTCCGGTAATGAAGTCGCTCTGCAGCATGAAGATGACTGCATCGGCAACTTCTTGCGCGGTGCCGTAACGATGCAGCGGCACACGTTTTTCGGTGTTGTAGGCTCGCTTGTCCGGTGGGGTGGCCGCGTGAAAGTCAGTATCGATGAGACCGGGACAGACGGCGTTGACCGTGATCCCGTGGTCCGCCAGATCCATCGCCGTGCATTGTGTGAACGAGACCAGCGCCGCTTTGACCATGGCGTAGGCTGTTGCATTGGGGACGCCGCGCAGCGCCGCGACCGAACTCATATTGACAATCCGGCCGTGCTTCTGCTTGACCATGTGACGGGCCGCAGCACGAGTACAGTAGAATGCTCCATTCACATGCACGCCGAGCGTTCGATGCCAATCCTCGTCGGTGAGAGTCAGGATCGATCCGTTCATCGCTGAACCGGCATTATTCACCAGGGCGTCGATGCCGCCGAAATGCTCGACGAAGCGTTCCACCAGTGACTCCGCCTGGGCCTTGTCAGCGACGTCACCATGCAGTATCAGCGCCTCGCCACCCTGCGCTTGTACAGCCTGGGCGACGTCTGACGCGGCACTGGCGTTGTTGGCGTAGTTGATGCCGACCTTCCCACCTCGTGCGGCCAGTGCGAGCGCGATTGCTTTGCCAATTCCGCGACTGGCACCAGTGATCAGTGTCCGACTTCCCGTAAAGTTCATTTGGTCTCCAAAGAAATGATGGTAGATGTGGTAATGTGGTAGCGCTACCATATGATTTGAAGCCTAACATATTCCGGTGGGGCTGTCAATCAACTCAGACGCTTAGGTATGCAGCATGGACTTCGAAGGCAGTCAGCAATACCTCTACGCTGATGCAAAAGAACCTCGCGGGATTTGAACTTCTCAAGCAACGAAGAAGCCCGAATAGATCACATGACTGGTTTATTCGGTTAGGTTGGACTTGTGGGGAATCGAATCGCACTGGACAGCGATAGTTCAAATCCCATTAGGTGGTCGAAGGAGGTCATCTGTGCCTCTCTGTGAAGTGGCCAAACGAAACAGAGGAGAGCACAAGATGACCTCCAGACCCTCGACGTCTACTCGCCGAAGATCCTGGCGGCGATTGCCGGGCTGGAGGATGTGCTGGCCAGCCGCTGCATCGCGCTGCCGATGAGGCGAACTTCGACGGGGCGGCGCTGCGGGAGCAGGTGAACCGCATCCTGGATGGCGGTGATGAGCGGACGAACGCAGCGCAGTGGATTGGGCATGTGCTCAAGCGGCTGGCGCTGATGGACCGCAAGCGCCGGCAGCACACCGCTGGAGGGGAAGATCTACGCCATCGACCGTACGCAGGTGCTGGATATGATGCAGCGCTACGACGTGGAGCCACTGACGAGGGCGTAGCCACGAAAGTCGATCAGCCTCGTCAAACCGATCAGCCTCGTCAGCGATCGTTTGGCTGGCTGATCGGTTTGATCGCTTCTCACGAATCCTCGCTCTCATGATGTTTTTCCGCTCTGCGAGCAGTTGCCTGACCCACAACTCCTTGGACGAGTTCGTTTGCGACTACTTCAGGTCGTGCTGGCAGTCACACGCAGATCTGAATTGAACTCCGGCGGACAATCCGGACTCCAAACTCGTAGTTGACAAGAAGTGCATATTGCACTATCGTGCATCATGCACGATTACATAACATCAAAGGCGAGTTGAATGAGGTCTGTCATTTTGGCCAGTCCAGGTCATCTGGAGTCGGCAGATATCTCTCCGCCACCGCCACCCGGAAGAGACGAAGTTCAGGCTGCCGTATGCCGGGTGGGCATTTGCGGAACAGATCTCCATGCATTCAGAGGAACGCAGCCGTATTTCTCCTACCCTCGTATCCTGGGACATGAGTTGTCTCTCAGGATACTGGCGGTAGGTGAGACCTCGCATGAGCATGATTTTGTCGTCGGCGATTTGTGTTGTGTGCGCCCGTACCTGCACTGCGGTCAGTGCAGCTCGTGTCGCCGGGGTCTCGAAAACTGCTGTGAGAATTTGCAGGTCATGGGTGTTCATCGCGACGGAGGAATGCAGGAACTCATCAACTTGCCCATCCGACATCTCCACAAATCCAGTCTGCTTTCGCCCGAAGCCCTGGCACTGGTGGAGACGCTGAGCATCAGCCGGCATGGTGTTCAAAGGGCGCGCATTGAGCCCGGGAAGTTGTATTGGTTGTCGGCATGGGACCGATCGGGTTAGGCGCGGCGCTATTTGCCCACCTGGCCGGCGCACGGGTCCTCGCCATGGACATCAGCGGGGCTCGTTTGGCCTTTGCTGGCCATCAGCCTGGGATTGACTGCCGCATCGATGCGCGGCTCGATATCCTGGATCAGCTCAAGGCTGCATCCGGCGATCACCTGCCGACAGTCATTCTGGACGCGACGGGAAACGCCGCCTCGATGATGAAATCCTTCGATTACGCCGCTTATGGCGCACGCATCGTTTTTCTTGGCCTGGTTCAGGGAGAAATTGCCTTCTCCAGTCCCAATTTCCATCGTAGGGAGCTTACGCTGCTGGCCAGTCGCAACGCCAGGGCGGACGATTTCACGCAAATCATTTCCTTGCTCGAACAGGGAAAGATGAGCGTGACTCACTGGATTACTCATGCCGTTTCAGGTCGCAAATGCTGGTCGAATTCCCATCATGGCTCAATGTCCAGAATGGTGTCATCAAAGCCATGCTGCATTTCGAGTGAGTCGATCGTCGACTCATCAGGAGGACATTTGGGCGTGCAGAAATGCGCTTACCCGTTCCTCTACACCGCGGATGTGGTTCGCGAGGAGCTCCCTGGCGTTATCCATTGCGCCGATTTGCAGGGCATTCACAATTTGACGATGCTCCGCCGTCGAGTAGCTCCCTGTCAATCAGCCCGACACCGGTGTAAAGACGGGACAAGTGCAGATGGACGTGAAGGTCTTCCCATGCTTTCAGTAGAAAACTATTCCCAGACATGCTGACAAGCGTGCGATGGAAACTGTGATCAATCAGGAGATAGTCCTTAAAGTCACTGTAAACTGTGCCGTCGCTGACCTCGTCCAGTTGGCAGACAAGGTTTTCTAGCTCGTCGACCAGAGGATTCGGCAGTTCGGCGAGACTGAGCGCATGAGTTTCCAGAACATACCGTAAGTCGAACAACTGATGCAGTTCGGTGACGGTGAGTAGGGGAGCGACGACAAACCCATAGTTCGTCTTCTGTTGCACAAGGCGCTCGCCGTTGGTGCGCATCAATGCTTCTCGTACGGGTGTGTTGCTCATCTCAAGCTGTTTTGCCAACCCGTCAATGCTCAGTTGAGCGCCAGGCTCGAAGTCCTGATTGACGATTGCCGCGACGAGGGCGTTATAGGCGATGTCTGCAAGGGATTGATGCTCACGGCGAGTGAGCGCAGTGTAGTTTTGCCTGGTATGTTGATCGGTCATGACACCGTATTCCTGCGAGCATAGCGTCCCGACAGTCTTGTGACGCAAACCACAAGTAAGTAGACCACAGCGCTGATTCGTTCACAAGGCGATCGATTTCATTGACATGACTCCCAATATATGATAGCGTTCGTGTATCATGCATGATGCACTATATACCACTTTCGTTCATCTATGAGGGGGGAAACCATGTATCGCCTCAGGCTTCTTCGTCTGTTGTTTGTTGTACTTGCATTGTTTGCCGTTAGCGCCAGCGTGTCTGCCCAGGGCAAACCGTTCGACGGCGTCACCGTGAACATTCTGAGCTTTGCAGGCCCGCAGGTGACTGAACCCTTGCTGCGGCGCGGCCCAGATTTCGAGGAACTGACTGGGGCAAACATCGAGGTCACGACGGTTCCTTTCGCAGAGCTGTACAACGCCATTCTCACCGACCAAACCACCGGCACGAACAGCTACGACGCATTCGTCATGTCGCCCCAATGGAATGCGGACTTTGTTGCTGCAGGAGTCCTCGAGGATCTGACGGACAATGTCGCTGGGGATGCGGACATCATGTGGGATGATATTGCCCTTTTCTTCCGTAATTACATCGCCACGTACAACGGCAGTATCTACGTGGTGCCGCTCGATGGTGACTTCCATATGATCTATTACCGAACCGATCTCTTCGCAGATGCGGGCTTGGATGCACCGGCCACCTGGGAGGACTATCTTGCGGCGGCAGCGCAATTTCATGGGCAGGACCTCAACGGCGACGGCCAGGCCGACTACGGTTCCTGTATCCCCAAGGTTCGTCAGGGACAGAGCTTCTGGTGGATCGTCGACTTCGCCAGCGGACGCCTGCAGTCACAGGGGACAGGGCAAGGAGTATTCTTTGACCAGGACACGTTCAACCCCCTGTTTGGACCCAATCCCGCCTTCATCAGGGCGCTGGAGTTGTACAACGAGACGACGCAGTTCGGGCCGCCCGACGAACTGACGCTCGATCTGAACAGCACCCGTGACCTGTTCCTGACCGGTCGCTGCGCATTGTCGATTGACTGGGGCGACATTGGAGCGCTGGCCATCGATCCTGAACGCTCCACAATGCAGGATAAAGTGGGCGCGGCGATCATCCCCGGATCAACCGAAGTTCTGGATCGTGCAATTGGCGAGCTTGTTCCGTGTGATGAAACGACCTGTCCCTACGCCATTGACGGTGTGAACTACGCGCCATTCGCCGCGTTTGGCGGTTGGGGCGGCGCGGTAAGTGCGGCGGCGGAAGACCAGGTGAAAGATGCCGCATACGCTTTCTTCTCTTACCTCAACCAGCCGGCGCAGTCGAACGTTGACGTCACGATCGGCGCCAGCGGTTACAACCCGTATCGTCTTTCGCAAACGACTGGCACTGAACCGTGGATCGCGGCGGGCTTCAGCGAGACGGCGGCGCAGAATTACCTGAGCGCGATTGAGGCCAGCCTGAGCAGCCCGGAACATGGTGCTCGATCTCAGTATCCCGGCGACCAACCGTTACCTTCAGGTCGTTCTGGATACCGTCGTCAGCCAGTATCTTGCGGGCGAATACGGGCCGAGGAAGCCGCACAGGCGATCTACGATCAGTGGAACGAGATCAGCGATGAAGTCGGACGCGACGCACAACACGCCGCGTACCTTGCGTCGCTCGGCAACTCGACATCAGAGTAGTCGCCCCTGGCTTCATTTGTTGCATGGACGGGCGGTTGCCTGAAATCAGCCGCCCATAATGACCTGAGGTGTAAGTTGATGACGCGGATTTCGACCCAGCGACGGACTCTTATGGAACGCCAACCCGCAGTCACCAAACGGATCCCTTCTTCGTTGCGTGAAGGCCCGGTTCGAAGTGTGCTTCTTCTGCCCGCCATCGGCATTATCCTTCTGCTGTCCATCTTTCCCTTGGTCGCCTCCCTCTTTCTGTCCGTCGCGCGTGTCAACTTTGCGCGCGGCGGCGTCGAAATTACTTTTGTCGGCTTCAGCAATTACCAGAAATTGCTTTTTGGCAGCCAGCAGCGCCACTTGCTTGGCAAGTTCGGCGAAGTGCCGTTTCTCGGTTGGGTGCTTATTTTCGCCGCCGCCGGGCTGTTGATCTACTGGTGGTATCGCTATCTGGTCGGGGGAAAGGCACGACTTCGTGGGAGCGTTCTGCGCCTCGTCGCGGTAGTCGTGACTACAGGTCTGGTCTGGCTCTGCGTCAGCACCCTCACCGGCGGCGGTCTGCCCGGAACGATGGTTGTCACGCTGATTTTCGTGATTGTCGGAGTCTTCTTCCAATACACCATCGGTCTGGCGCTGGCCATGCTGCTGGTCCAGAACCTGCCTGGCAAGCGCTTCTTCCGGATCGTCTTTCTTCTGCCGATGATGATCACCCCGGTGGGTATTGCGTTCCTCTTCAGGATGCTGACCGACACGCATGTCGGCCCACTTGCGCCGGCTCTGACGTCGTTGGGGTTAAGCAATGTATCGGCCTGGGTTGCCACGGCGGAAGGCGCCCGAACCGCCGTCCTGATCGGCGACATTTGGCAATGGACGCCATTCATGTTCATCATCCTGCTGGCAGCGCTGGAGGGCACATCGAAGGATCAGCTTGAAGCGGCGTATGTCGATGGCGCGACGCGACTCCAGGTATTCCGATTTATCCTGCTGCCGCAAATCGCCCCGGTCAGCCTGACGCTGATCCTGATCCGTCTGATCGAGGCATTCAAGATCATCGACATTCCGCGAATACTGACCGGAGGTGGCCCCGGGACAGCGACCGAAACGCTCACCATGCATTCCTACCTTTGAGTGGCGGTCGCCCAATCTTGGCGGTTCAGCAGCCATCAGCTATTTGCTGCTGCTGCTGGTGACCTTTGTTGCCGTCATGTTCGTCAATGTCATTCGACAGCAGATAATCGAGAGACTCTAATGAACTGGCTGTTTCGTTCACGCAGTCCCCTTCAGCTTTCCCCCGGCAGGGCGGTGGTATCGTACCTGATACTCGGTTTCTGGGCGCTGGTCGTGTTGTTTCCCATCTACTGGCTGTTTGCAACGTCGTTCAAGCTGCCTGTGGATGTCGCCTCTGGCCCGAAGTACATCCCTTTTGTCGATTTTCAGCCCTCGCTTCACGCCTGGCAGGAGATGCTGATTGACAACGGGACAGACTACGTGCTACGCCCCTATGCGAACACGATCGTGACCGGGCTGATCAGCGCGTTGGCTGCGCTCACCCTTGGCTCCTGTGCCGCCTATGCCCTCACGCGGTTTGAATATCACCCGAAGCCTGGTCTGATCCTGACGTTTTGCCGGCTGCATTGCGCTGACGATTGTCCTGATTAGCCTTGGCGTGCCTTGGCAGTTGGCCCGTCGCCATCGGGCTGGCACTCTACGCGATTCTGGCACAGGGAATCGGACGGCGATTCAAGGGGACCATGGATAACAACGACATCGCTTTCTGGCTGATTTCGCAACGAATTCTGCCGCCGATTACCGTGATTATTCCGATCTATATTCTTTATCAAGGTCTAGGCATGCTTGATTCGCTGCCGGCGCTGGTCATCTCGTATTGCGCGGCAAACCTGCCGATTGTCGTCTGGTTCATGCGCGACTACTTTCAAACGATCCCGATCGAACTGGAAGGCGCATTCATCGATGGCGCCTCGCGCTATGAGGTGCTGGCGCGAATCGTTCTGCCCCTTTCGGTTCCTGGGTTAATCGCGACGTTTCTGATTGTTCTGGTGTTTTGCTGGAACGGGTATGTCATGGCACTGTTCCTCACCGGCGCAAATACCCAGACGATGCCCATTCTGGTGTCGGCTCAGAACGGTGTGCGGGGACCTCAATGGTGGAATTTGTCGGTGCTGGTGCTGCTGATGGTTATTCCCCTGCTGGCGATGGCCGTTGCGCTCGAGCGCTACATCGCCAAGGGATTGCTGGTTGGTGCGGTCAAGGGGTGAGAGGTTTCGTGTGATCTCCAAGCCACGTGTTATATCGAGAAATTGTCTTTGTCCAATCAGTGGACGCCACTTGGGAGGGCTACAGGCCTTATTGATCGCGAGTGAGATGGGAACGCAACGCATCAATTGTCAACTCATTCCGATTGCTGTGCCCTCCTGGTCGACGGCTGGCTCGCGTACCGCCAGTCAGCACGTGAGCTATAGCTGCTATACGCTCTCGTTGAGTTGCTTCGTTCGTTCAGCCAACACAGTTTCGCGGCGCGCAGAGGTGCTTGACAACCCAGGGAGATTCCGATAACGTTATCAGAAATCGTTATCGGAAAAAAGTTGTGACCAACAGAAATGCTAAGCTGCAACATAAAATCCGTAGCGTCACGATAGCAGACGTCGCCAAAGCCGCTGGAGTCTCTGTTCCAACGGTTTCCCGCATCCTCAACAACAAAGAGCATGTAGCGGACGGGACTGCGCGAACGAGTTCATGCAGCTATCCGAACACTGGGGTACACGCCACATACCCAAGCCAGGCGTCTGCGGGGCGGTGCGAGCATGACGCTCGCGCTGCATCATCCTGTTGAATCCCTCACGAACTCAGCAGCGTCATCGAAACTCCATACATCACCGGTTCGGCTGCGGCAGCCAGTGAAAAGAGTATTTCCTGAACTACCTGGTGTCACCGCTCACCCCGGACTCTCTGCTCAAATGTACCGGAGCAATCAGATTGACGCAATCATCCTGTTACAGGTACGAATGGATGACTGGCGTGTCAAACTTCTTCGCGAACACAACTATCCGTTTCTCATGATTGGTCGCTGCGCTTCCTGGAAGACACCAGCTATATCGACCTCGACTTCAAAGATGCAATGCTTCGCGCATTCGACTATTTGGTTAGGCTGGGACACCGGAATATCGGGTTTCTGACCTATCCCCATTCCTGGCGCAAAGTCGGATTAGGCCCTGCGGTTCGCTCACTCGAAGGGTATCGACACGCGCTTGACAAGCATGGCATGCGCAGGTGCGTCAGGAGATTGGAATGAACAGCGTCGAGGAAGGGTTTGAAGGCACCAATGATCTGCTTCGAGAAAACTCGGCAATCACGGCCATCATCACCGTGAGCCATCTGACGGCTGCCGGTAGCATCAAAGCTCTGGCGTTGCAGGGGCGAAGGGTCCTCAGGATTGTTCCGTGATGGCAATCGGTTTTGGCGGCAGTTTTGCCAACGTCGTCACGCCCTCGCTGACCACCCTGGAATGGTCGCCTTTTGAAATCAGCTACCAGGCGACTCTCATGATGACCGAGATGCTGGCCAATGCTCAACATCCTCGTCAGCAGATTTTGGTGCCGCCACAGCCTGTTGAACGGGAGAGCACGAAGGAGGTGAATTAGCTCAGGTTCCAAGACCTGGTCTGTCTGGCAGATTACAACCAGTGCTTCTGGAGAAAGGTCGACGATGTCGTTAACCTGATGGTTTTTGTTTTGCCTGTTTCTTGTTCGCCATGGCGGGAAATTGAGCATAGGGTTCCTGCCGCGGATCTGGTTTGACTATGGCTTCTCTTCTAGAAACCGTTGGAGGATTATTCATCATGAAGAAGCTAACGTTCATCGTTGTCGCTCTACTTGTGCTGCTCACGGCGGGCAGTTTGGCGGCGCAAGAACCGGTTACACTGACCATGGCAAGCCAGGGATGGGTGCCGGATGCCGAGATCGGGCTAGGTGCCCGGTTCGAGGAGGAGACGGGTATCCACGTCGACTACCAGATTGTCCCGTCTGACCAGTATTTCACCCTCCTGCAAGCCCGCCTGAACACGGGCGAAGCCACGGACATCTACGGCGGGCAAAGTGGCGTCACCGACCTGATCGTCAATTACAATGTCGAAGCCAATGCCGTAGATCTGTCCGGTGAAGCGTGGGTCGCGGATGGATCCCTGGTCCTTCCCAGGCAGCCGTCAACGGCAAAGTCTATGGGTTGACCCTCTGGGATGTTACCGGCACCACCTGGGTCGTCAACTACAACAAGACCATCTTCGAGGAAAACAACCTGAGTGTTCCGAGCACCTACGCAGAGTTCAAGTCGGTCTGCGAGACGCTCCTGGGCACCGACGTCATTCCAGTATTTGAGCCCGTTGCCTCTGGATGGCATCATGTGCTCTGGTTCCCGGAGCTGGGCCCCGCTACGAGGAAGCAACGCCCGGCCTGGCAGCAATGCTCAACGCCAACGAAGCCACCTTTGCAGATGATCCCACGATGCTCGCTGTCGTCGAGCAGTTGAATGAACTGTATGAGATGGGCTGCTTCGGCGATAATGCTCTTGCCGATACCACCGAATTTACGACGGAAGCGCTTGCCACTGGCCAATACGCGATGGCGTTGACCAACCTGACCGGTCCGCAGGCTGTCGTGCAAGACTATCCCGAAGTGAGCGCAGATTCCTTCGGCTTCTTCGTCATGCCCCTGGCAGACAATCAGAACCTGAACATCAATCCAGCGGGGCCGACCAAGTTCATCTATTCTGGCTCGGAACACATCGACGAGGCAAAGCTGTACTTCGACTTCCTGACGCGCCCAGAGAATTTGCAGTACCTCATCGACAACAACCCGGGCATGCGCACGCTCCC
>JADJPJ010000019.1 GCA_016713325.1 Candidatus Flexifilum affinis
CTGATCCGGACGCCTACGTCGATACGCTGACGGTGGGCGAACGCCAGCAGCTCGAACTGGTGCGGTTGCTGTGGCTGGGGGCGCGGGTGCTCATCCTGGACGAGCCGACGACCGGCATCAGCGCGCCGCAGAAGGTCAAGCTGTTCGCGGCGCTGCGCAAACTGGCCGCGGAAGGCCGGACGATCATCTTCGTCACCCACAAGCTGGACGAGGTCTTCCAGTTGTGCCATCGGGCAGCGGTGCTGCGCGCGGGCACGCTGGTGGCCGAGATTGAGCCGCCCTATCGCACCGAGGCGTTTATCAAGGCGATGTTCGGCTACGAGGTCGACATCCCGCCCCGGCAGCCGCTGGCTCCCGGCCCGACGCTGCTGTCGCTGAAGGGCGTGACGGTCGAGGATGCTCGCCTGGAAGTGGGACCGATCGATCTGGATGTCCAGGCCGGGGAAGTGATCGGTCTGGCCGGCATGGAAGGCAGCGGGCAGGACCTGCTGCTGCGCCTGTGCGCGGGCCTGCTGCGCGCCACCGGCGGCGAGATTCGAGTCAACGGGAGGCCGCTGCACAAGGCCGGCTACCGCGAATTCCTGAAGAACAAGATTCGCTTCATGCCCGCCGACCGGCTCAGGGAAGGGCTGGTCAACGGACTGACGCTGACCGAGCATTTCGCGCTCAATGCCGAGGCACACGGGTTCCTGATCGACTACCATCAGGCCGAGAAGACCGCTACGGCGCGCATCGAGGAGTACAGCATCCGCGGCTTCCCGACCAGCGTCGTCGAGTCGCTCAGCGGCGGCAACCAGCAGCGTACCCTGCTGGCGCTGCTCAACACCTCGCTCGATCTGCTGCTGCTGGAACATCCCACGCGCGGCCTCGACCTGGAATCGGCGGTGTTCATCTGGGGCCGGCTGAAAGCGCGCGCGCGCGCGCCGATGGTACGGCCATCCTGTTCATCTCCTCGGATCTCGACGAAGTGCTGCAATACAGCGACCGGGTGCTGGTCTTCTTCGCCGGCAAGGTCTCGCGACCGCTCCAGGCGACGCAGACCAACGTCGAAGAGCTCGGCTTGCTGATCGGCGGCGTACCGTTGGAAGCCGTGCGCTCCACCATCGAAGCCAGACCCATCGAACCCAAGGTTGTTAACGCCAGACCGGTGGGGAGCAGACCGAGATGAGCGAACTCCGGGAGAAATCATCATGCTGAAGAACCCCACCGTGGTTGGCCTGGGTGCCCGCCTGATCGGCGTCGGACTGGCGGTGCTCTTCGTCGCGCTGATCCTGCTGGCAAGTGGGGCGCCGCCGTTTGAGGCCATCGGTTTGATGGTCACCGGCGCGCTCGGTTCGACGCGCAAGATCATCGACGTGATCTCGACGGCCGTGCCGCTGCTGCTGGCCACCGCCGGCCTGCTGATCACCTTCGCCGCCGGCCTGTGGAACATCGGCATCGAGGGGCAGATCACTGCCGGGGCGATCTTCACCGTCGGCGCGCTGCGGCTGTTCGTGGACACCGACGTTCCGCCCGGCCTGGCCATTCTGATCGGCTCGGTGGCCGGCATGATCGGCGGGGCGCTGTGGGCGTCGCTGGCCGGGCTGCTCAAGATCTACGGCGGCGTCAACGAGATCTTCAGCGGCCTGGGCCTGAATTTCGTGGCTACGTCTGCGACCATCTGGTTGATCTTCGGCCCGTGGCGGCGTCCGGGCGTCGGCTCGATGAGCGGCACGGAGCCGCTGCCGCCTGAGTTCGCCCTGCCAGAAATGGAAGGGCTGCGCATCAGCGCCTGGGCCATCATCCTGGCCCTGGTGGGGATCGCCGTGGTCTTCGTGCTGCTGCGCGGGACGTACATCGGCCTGAAGCTGAAATCCACCGGGCATAACCCGCGCGCCTCCTACGTGCTGGGGATCCCGACATCGCGCTACACGCTGCTGGCATTCGTGCTGTGCGGCATGCTGGCCGGTCTGGCCGGCGCGGTGCAGGTGACGGCAGTGTATAACAGGCTGATCCCGTCGATCTCCAGCGGCTACGGCTTCCTGGGGCTGCTGGTGGCCATGCTGATCAACTATCAGGTGCTCTGGGCCATTCCGGTGGCGCTGTTCTACGCGGCGCTGATCGTCGGCAGCATTCAACTGCCGATCCAGCTTCGCCTCGATTCCTCCCTGGCCGGTGTGATGCAGGGAGCGCTGGTGCTGTTTGTACTGATTATCGACGGTGTGCGGCAGCGGCTCCGTGAGCGGCTGCGCGAACGCACCTGATAGACCATGTTCGATCAACCCGGCAATGGGTGGGGCGAGGCGGCGCTTCGTCCGCCTCAGTTCGGAAATCGGGCGCACCTGAAGGGGGCACGTCGTGGAATTTGACCAGCTTATCATCGGCCTGGCAGGGGTGATCGCCACCGCGTCGCCGATTGTGTTCGCCGTGCTGGGGGAGACGATCACCGAGCGCGCCGGCGTGATCAACCTGTCGGTCAACGGCATGATCCTGCTCACGGCGATGTCCGGCTTCGCGGTGGCGATGACGACGGGAAGCGTGCTTCTCGGCTTTGCGGCCGGCGCGCTCATCGGCGCGCTCGTCGGTCTGGTGGTGGCGTTTACGAGCATCACGCTGCGGCAGTCGCAGGTCGCCGTCGGTTTCGTGCTGGCCCTCATGACGCGCGATCTGGCCTACTACCTGGGCAGCCCGTTCACCGCGCAGAGCGGCCCCCGCGTATCCCCGCTGCCGATTCCGCTGCTGAGCGACATCCCGGTGGTCGGCCCGCTGTTCTTCGACCACGATCTGGTCGTGTACTTCAGCCTGTTCCTGATCGTCGTCACCTTCATCTGGATCTTCCGCACCACCCCTGGTCTGATCCTGCAAGGCGTGGGGGAGCGCCCGGCCTCGGCCTACGTGCGCGGCATCGACGTCAACCGCCAGCGCTACCTCTACACCATCGTCGGCGGCGCGATGGTCGGGCTGGCAGGGCCTGCCTACTCGCTGAGCATCAAGGCCGGCTGGCAGGGGACAATCAGCGGTCTGGACGGCATCGGCTGGATCGCGCTGGCGATCACCATTTTCGGCGGCTGGAACCCGGCGCGTGCGGCCTTTGGAGCATATCTCTTCGCCTTTTTGCAGTGGCTCAGCCTGGTGTTGCAGCCGGTGCTGACCGGCATTCCATCGCAGGTGCTGCAGGTCGCGCCATTCCCGCTGATGATCCTGACGCTGCTGCTGGTCAACTTTGGCAGCACGGAATGGGTACGCCGCCGGCTTTCGGCCCTGCCGGAAAAGCGGCGCAAGACCATCAACGGCATTATCCGGCGGCTCAATGTCTCGCCGCCGTCGGCGCTGGGTACCAATTTTCAGAAGCAGTAGGCGGCCAGCAGGCGGCGGCCATAGTTGGAGGCGGTATGCGCCTGACGACCGGATCGAAAGGAGGTTTGCATACTCTTAAAGCACTTCTTAGATCTGTCGTGCTAGACTTGTGGCGTCGATCCACACTTTCTGCATGTGGGCACTCAATAGACAGGAGTCTTCTGGTATGCGCAAGGCACTTCTTCTTGTACTCGCCATCCTGGCGCTTGGCGTCGGCGTCACCGCCGCGCAGACGGATCTGGAATCCGTTGATCCCACCGGCGTAACCGTCACGTACTGGCATCAGTTCACCAACGTCCAGGCGGAAACCATGACCGTGCTGGTCGAGGAATTCAACAGCACCAACGAGTATGGCATCACCGTCGAGGCCATTGCTCAGGGCAACTACAACGACATCCGCAGCCTGGTGAGCGCGGGCATCGTCAGCGGCGAACTGCCCAACATCGCCGCCGGTTATGCCAATGATGCCGCCAGCTACTCCCCCGATGGCGCGGCGGTGGATCTGCGGCCGTTCAGCGAGGGGGAGGAGTCGGCCCTTGGCGACATGGCCGACGACTTCCGCTCCGACCTGCTGCCCTTCAACAGCCTGCCTTCCGGCGAGGTGATCGCCTGGCCGCATCAGACCTCCGCGCAGGTTTTCGTCTACAACCAGACCCTGCTGAGCGAACTGGGTTTCGACGGCCCGCCCGCCACCTGGGATGAATTCAAGGAACAGGCCTGTGCGGCTGCCAATGCCACCGGCCCGAACGGCGAGGATATCCAGGGCTTCCCGATCACCACGGAGGCCTCGATGTTCGAGTCCTGGGTTGCCAGCCAGGGCGGCGTGATCTTCGACGGCGAGAACTACGTGTTCGACAGCGAACCGGTGGCCAACGCCCTCCAGCTCTATGCCGATCTGTACGCCGAAGGCTGTGCCTACATCCCGGCCGAGCGTTTCGCCGAGCAGGCGGACTTCAACCGTGGGCTGAATCCGTTCTTCTCCAGCAGTACCGCCGGCTTCACCTTCATCGTGGGCGGCTTCGAGGACAGCGGCTATGAGGCCGAATGGTCGGTCACGACGTTCCCGCACGCCGAAGGCCAGGAAGTGCTCCAGGTCTTCGTCCCCAGCATCATCCTGATCGGCGGCACGCCGGAAGAGCAGGTGGCCTCCTGGCTGTTCCTGAAGTCGCTGATCACGCCGGAAGCCGGCGCCCAGTGGAGCAGCAGCACGGGTTACTTTGGCTCCTCCCGTGCCGGGCAGGAATCGCTGACGGATGAATCCGCCTTCGGTTCGCCGCAGATCTTCCCGTACTTCACCACTGCCAACGATATCCTGAACTGCGGCGTCCGCCTCTACAGCGGCCCGTCAATTTCGGTGCAGGGCACGGTGCGCGGCCTGATCAGCGAGGCGATCGCCAACGTTTCCAGCAACGGCATGCCCGTTGCCGAGGCGGTGGAAATCCTCCAGGACGCTGCGGAGCAGGCGCTCGCCGACAGCATGTAACATTCGCCGGAATTCTCCGGGGATAAGCAGCACAGCGGGGGTGGTCATGGCGACCATCCCCGCTTTGTTTTTCGGCTGATCGTCCTTTGAGCGGGTTATACTGATCGTATTGGAGTGACTGCGAGGAAAATGCAATATGGCGCTGCCAAGGTTGCGACGCACGCTGGAAGAGTATTTCGCACTGGAACGCGAGTCGGATGTTCGCTACGAATATTTCGACGGCCAGATCACGATGATGTCCAGAGCCAGCCCTTCGCATGAGCGGATCATCAGCGACGTCGATACTCAGTTGAACAATCAGCTCCAGGATGGCCGCTGCGAGGACTTCCTAAGTAACATGCGCATCGAGGTCGATAAACGCGCTTACCTATACGGCGATCTGTCGGTGGTCTGCGGCGAGGCGAGGTTCACACGCCATCAGGGACTTGACACCCTGACCAATCCAACAGTCATCATTGAGATCACGTCTCCTTCAACCGGTCTGTTTGACCGCAGAGAGAAATTCTGGCGCTATCAAGTTATCGACTCGCTTCAGGAGTACGTACTGGTCTCCCAGGAGCAACCGGTGATTGAAGTCTACAGGCGTACTGCGGACGTCTGGCTGTACAGCAAAGTCGAAGGCCTGGACGCCACACTCACGGTGGAGTCAATTGGCTGCACGCTAAGTCTCGCTGCGGTCTATCGCCGTGTGACGTTTGACAGGCCGGATAGCATGCCCGATGCCGACGCGTAAGCCCCTTACTTCGTCCGCAGCGCCCCCCGCGCGCCGTCCAGGGCCAGCCGCTGGGCCATGACCGCCATCTCCTCCGGGGTGTAGGCAGAGTCGCTTTCCAGCCACCACTGAATGAGGCCGACCTCCGCGCCGGCCAGATAGTTGGCCAGCACCTGCGCCGGGATCGACAGCGCGCCGGTTGGCGCCCCCGACAGCGACTTCAGCAGGCGGCCCGCCAGATAGCCGCGGATGCGCCGCGTGATGGCTGAAGCGCTGGCGCTGGCGAACAGATCGCGGTACAGCGCCCGGTGCGCCGCCACATGGGCGAACATGATCCGCCAGGTCTCCACAGCCGTTTTCTCCGCCAGCAGATCGCCTTCTGCCCCGCCGGATGCCGCCTCAATCTGGCCGACCAGCTCGTCGAACATGCCCTCCAGAGTTGCCAGCAGCAGCCCCTCTTTGTCCTTGTAATGCAGATAGAACGTCGCCCGGCGCAGATCGGCGCGGTCGGCGATGTCGGCCACGCTGATTGCGTCGTAACCCCGCTCGGCGATCAGCGCCAGCAGCGCCGTGCGCAGCATGTTGCGCGTGCGAATGACCCGACGGTCCGGTCGTTTTTCCTTGATCATGGTCTGGTGTCCATTAACGTACGCCTGATTTGAAGAGGGTCTTGACGTCACTCTGGACCGGATTATACTCATAAAACGACATGCGTCAATAAACGGACATGAGACCGTAAAGGATCGAGCGATGCGTTATTTCGTCACCGGGGCGACCGGATTCATCGGCGGCAAGCTGGCCCAGGAGCTGATCCGGCGCGGGCATGAGGTGGTGACGCTGGCGCGTACGCCCGCCAAAGCGGCGGATCTGGCAGCGATCGGGGTGGGGGTGGTCAAGGGCGACATCACCGAAAAGAGCACGCTGGAAGCGCCGATGCGCGGTGTCGATGGTGTGTATCACGTGGCGGGATGGTACAAGGTGGGCAGACCAAGGCCGCCGCGCACGAGGTTGCCGAGCAGATGATCCGCGCCGGACTGCCGCTGGTGATCGTCATGCCCGGCGCGGTGATCGGACCCGGCGACACCAGCGATGTGCGCGGCATGTTCCTCGACTACCTCCGGCAGCGTCTGCCGATGATCCCGGCACGCCAGGCCATGGCCTGGGCGCACGTGGACGACATTGTCGAGGGGCATATTCTGGCGATGGAGAAGGGGACTATCGGCGAGAGTTACATCATTGCCGGGGAACCCCATGCGATGACCGACGTCTTCGCCATGGCAGAACGTCAGACCGGCATCCCTGCGCCGCGTCTGCATGCGCCGCCTGCCATGATGCGTCTGATGAGCGGCATCATGGGCGTCGTGGACAAAGTTGTGCCGGTGGAGGGACAGTATTCACCGGAGATGCTGCGCGTTCTCTCTGGCGTGACGTACATTGGCAGCAACGCCAAGGCGAAGCGTGAGCTGGGCTACGATCCGCGCCCGCTCGAAGTCGCTCTACGCGAGACGCTGGAAGAGCTTCAGAGAAAAAGTGCTGAGTAGAAGGCACTGAGGACTGAGTCAGGGCAGTGCCGAGGTGGCGGTTGGCGGCGGGCGCCGGGACTCGCGAGTTTGTTCGATGTGACTTAGCACTCAGTCCTGTTTACTGAGCACTGTCCTGTTCCGCCGGCCGCACGCGGAGCATCTCCGCCAGGTTGTGGCCGATGATGCGGTAGGCTTCGTGCGTGCCTTCCAGCTTGATCTGGAGCGGGCCGTGGAAGGGGGCGGCATGGTGCACTTCAAGGAGCGCGCCGGGCATCAGCTCCAGCGCTTGCAGGTATTCCAGGCGGTCAGGTTCTCGGGTGCGCACACGCGTGAGGACGAGCGGGGTGTGCAGCGGTGCATCGACCAGGAGCATGTCGCCCATGTCGGCGATCACACCCTCGGTTGTCGGGATCGGTTCGCCGTGCGGGCAGTGCGTCGGATTCCCGGACATGGTCGCCATGCGATCGACCAACGCGTCGGTTGAGGCAGGCGCCATCTGGTCGGCCTCGTCGTGGACCTGATGCCAGCCAAAGCCCATGACTGCCACGAGAAACGCTTCGATGATGCGGTGACGGCGGAGCTGCTTGAGGGCGGTCTGCTCGCCTGATTGCGTCAGGCGAATGCCTTTGTACGGCTCGTGCTCAACCAGACCAAGGTCGCGCAGGCGGCCGATCATCCGGTTGACGGCGGGGGCGCTGACGATGCGCGAATCGGCCACAGCCGAGGTGCTGATGAACGCTCCCGGCTGCCCTTCGCGATCGCACAGCCGGTAGACCTGTACCAGATACTCGCGCATTTTGGGGGTCAGTTCGCCGCGCGCGCCCTCGTCGCCCAGGGCGTCGTCGGCGGGGAGCGGGTGCTTACCAGCCATGTTCGAGTCGCACCACCAGCCGCTCCGGCATGCCGACCGCGCGCATGCGCGTCTGCACGGCAGAGATGTTGTAGGATACGCGCCGGTGTTCCCAGACATTCGTCTCGACGTCGAGGATGGCGTAGGCGGCGTCCGGGTTGGCGTCGCGGGGTTGGCCGACGCTGCCGGGGTTGATGATCTGGCGGCGGCCGTTCAACAGCCGCTTCTTGCCGTACGTCGGCTGCACGGCGACGGTGTCGCCATTCGATTGCACGCGTTCGTAGATCACCGGCTGATGCGTGTGGCCCACCAGGCAGTAGGGCGTCTCGAAGTGATCGAAGTTGTCGGCGGCGATCACCGGTTCGAGGATGTACTCCCAGACCGGCTCGCGCGGGCTGCCGTGCACCAGGGTGTAGCTGCCGATGACGAACTGCGTTGGCAGCGCTTCCAGATAAGCGACATTGTCCGGCTTGAGCGTTTCACGCGTCCAGTCGACGGCCTTACGGGCATCGGGATTGAACGTGCGAATATCCAGCCGGCTGAGCGCCGCCCAGTCGTGATTGCCGGCCAGGCAGAGGTGGGGCATAGATCGCAGCAGTTCGACGCACTCGTTCGGGTCAGGACCATAACCGACGACGTCGCCGAGACACCAAACGTATTCCCACTGATCCTTAGCGTCCTCCAGGACGGTTTCGAAGGCGGTGAGGTTGGCGTGGATGTCCGATATGATGAGAATGCGCATGGCAGAATTCCGCACGGAGCATGAGCGAAAAGTCACTTTCTCGTGCATCATAGCATGGTTTTACGCCGCATACGAGTCAAGCATTTATGAATTCTTTCAGAGAAACGGACGCGCATCAGCGGGCGAAAGCCGCGATACTGAACGGGTGTGCGCACGCGGGCTATCAGGCGGTGACGGAGGCGTCGGGCGAAGGATGGCGCGTCGATGTCATGGCCTCACGAGGGAACGTCCGGATCGCCTTCGAGGTGCAGTGGAGCCCGCAGAAGCTGCGTGAAACGGTCGCGCGGCAGGAGCGCTATGCCCGCGATGGCGTGCGCGGCTGCTGGTTCTTCCGCCAACCCCCGGCCATGCTGGAGCGCGCGGATACGCTGAAGGCGCGGCGCGACCTGCCGCTGTTTCACCTGTTCGCCAATGCCGATGGCTCGTTTGTCGTGCGCCTGGGTGGGCGGCTCACCCCTCTGGACATTTTCGTCTCCGCACTGCTGACCCAGCGCGTCCGCTTCTGCGAGGAAGTGACCGCTGCCGAGACGCAGACGATGAGCCTGGGCTTCTACCCTGTGCGCTGCGACGCCTGTGGGCGAACCGGCCACGTCTACCGGCTGCTGACACCGCTCCGGGCGCGCTGCGGACATGTCGTGCCCCTGACCGGTGAGGAGGCGCAGTTTGCCGCGGGGCGAGGCGAGTTTCTGGCGGCGGCACGGACGGCCGTGCGCGATCAGGCGTCGATCCGGCTGGCGCAGGTCGTTTTCGCCGACAACGCGCTGACCGTGCGCTGCCCGCACTGCGCAGCAGCCTACCCTGCGCGCCGCCTGGCCATGGCCGGTTATGGCGAACAGCCGATCCTCACTCTGCCGGTCGAGGTGGACCTGCGCCGTCCGCTGACCGTGCGTTCTCCGCACTGGTGCTTCCCGGCGCATGGGGAGATGTGCTGCTGAGAGCCATCTCCTGGGTTTGTCAAAAGCAGAGGGGACCGTCGTGCTACACGACGGTCTCCTCTGGGCCTTGCGATACACCTGCTCTTCTGCGGAGAGGGAGGGATTCGAACCCTCGATGGCCTTGCGACCATACTCATTTTCGAGACGAGCCCGTTCAACCACTCCGGCACCTCTCCAGTGGGAGGAAAGTATATCGGAATCGAGCGGCATTGTGAATGCCGTGTTTGGCAGGTCGTCCGCTTCATCAATGCCTCATTTTCCCCATCCACAGATTACACATTGTTTACAACTCCTGATGAAGTCCTGAACGGCGCTCCGCGATAGTAAGGGTGTTGAACGAATTCATGCAGCGAACCGGGAAACGGGCTGCATGACCAAACAAAACGGAGCGTACAAGACGATGAACAAGACTCTCAAGAAAACGGCCGCAGCGCTGAGCATTGCCAGCCTGATCGTGGTGGGTGCGGTTTCGGCGCAGGATGCAGCGACCACCCCGGAGGCCAGCACGGACACCGCCGCCGAGGTGCAGGATGTTCGGACCCGTGACCAGTTCTTTCATGACCTGATCCTGGAGTACACCGGCCTGGACGCCGCCGCCTTTCGGCAGGCACTGATCGACGGCTCGACGCTGAGTGAGCTGATCGAGGCCAACGGGCAGTCGGTCGAAAACTTCACCGCGGCGGTGCTGGCGGAATATGACGCCCAGGTGGTGGAACGCCGCTTGCAGTTCGAGGAGAATCTGACGGCCATGCTCAACGGCGAGCAGACCTCCCTGCGTGGCCTCGGCCTGGGGCGCGGCGGTGAACTGCCCGGCATGGGCGACTTCGACGGACGCGGCGGACGGGGTGGGCGCGGCAGCATGGACGACTTCGGTGGGCGTGGCGGTATGCGCGGTGCACCCCCCGCGGCTGAAGATGCCCCGTCGACCGACACCAGTGACACTGCCGACACCAGCTCGGCCGGCGCCTAATCTCCGCTGATGAGGATGCGTCGCCCAAACCGGCGCATCCTCGCCAACGTCCTTCCTCCCCCTTTGTTCTGCCCCTCGCCGCCCCCTGCGGCGAGGGGTTTTTTTGTCCCTGGCCCACGGTGTCAGAACAGGAATGGCACAAAGGCGCGCACCCGAGCCTTGTAGGCGGCGAACTCCGGGTATCGCGACAGCGATCGCTCCTTTCGAAGCAGGTAGGGAATCCAGGCGCCGACGATCATCGCCCCGAGCGCGGCCCAGGGCAGCCAGTGCATGCCCAGCAGGGCGAAGCTGCCATAGATCAGAAATTCGCCGAAGTAGTTGGGACTGCGCGACAGGCTCCAGAAGCCGTCGGTGATCAGGCGGCCCGGCTGAGTCCTGAGCTGAACGTACTTCTGCATGTCGGCGGCGAAGTGGAAGACCGTCCCGACCAGATTGAGGGCGATGGCCAGGGCCAGCAGCCAGTAGGGCGCCTGCACGTCCTGCCAGGCGATGATGAACGGCGCAATCCAGTACAGGGTCAGGCCGAACCAGATGACCGCCGCGCGCACAAACGAGGCCGGCTTTTCCCACTGCTTGTCCGGGAAAAGGCGGCTCTTGAAGGCCCACATCAGCCCGTAGGTGCCATGCAGTGCCAGATAGATCCACAGCGTGGCGTTGTCCCAGCGGTCGAAAGCGGCCATCAGCATCAGGACGAAGAGGAATGTCGCTGCTTTATGGCTGTCGATGAAGTGTTTCTCTTTCAACATCTTCCTCCGGTCACAAACATCACGCTTCCGTGTCACGCGCGGCAGATGATCTCAGTGGATGCCTGGCGGCCCATAAGTTATAGTGTACCTGTAATGTTGGAGAGGTGGATTGCCCGCCATCGATCTGGGGCAGACCACCTCAAGCGACGATCACACCCATGGACTCTCCATGATTCGCGCGCTGCTCTCGACCAAAATCACGCTCCCGCCCGTGCAGCAGGGGCACATCTCTCGCGGAAGACTGTCGGCCGATCCGGGGCGGCAGGCGAATCTGCGCCTCATTCTGATCTCCGCGCCGGCGGGGTTCGGCAAGTCCATCTGCCTGCTGGAGTGGTGCCATGCCCTCCGGCAGGACGGCACGAAGATCGTCTGGTACGCCCTGGACGCCCAGGACAATGACCCGGCGCGTTTTGCCTCGCATCTGGCCGGGGCTTTCGCCCGAGCGGTCGAGGAGGACGCCGACGGTTTTGCTGAGCCGGCGACCGCTGGCAATCTCGACAGCGTGATGGCAGTCCTGGTCAACACGCTGGCCCAGACGCCGGACCGCTTCGTCTTTGCGTTTGACGACTATCACCTGATCGCCGCGCCGGAGATTCATGCGGCGCTCGGGCTGATGCTGGAACACCTGCCGGCCAACGCACAGATCGCCCTGGCCACCCGCGCCGACCCGCCGCTTCAGCTCTCGCGGCTCCGCGCGAGGGGGCAGGTGCTGGAGGTGCGGGCGGCGGATTTGCGTTTCACCGCGCCGGAGATCGAACAGTTTTTCGCGCAGGCGGTGGGGCTGCGGCTGTCGCGCGATCATCTGGACCAGCTCGACCAACTGAGCGAGGGCTGGGCGGCGGCGCTGCGCCTGATCACGCTGTCTCTCGGCGGCGCCGGCCAGGCGGTGGACAGCCACGGTGTGGGCGAGCCTCTGGTGAACGACCGGTCGGTGGAGCGGATTCTCAGCCGCTTTTCGCCCGCAAAGCAGCATATCTTCGACTATCTCGCCGACGAGGTGTTTGAACAGCAGCCCGAAGAGACGCGCCAGTACCTGCTCGACACCTGCGTTCTGGACCATCTCACGCCGGAACTGTGCGGGGTGATCACCGGCAACTGCGGCGCGCCTCTGCTCCTGGAGCGGCTGGTGCGAGGCCGTCTGTTCGTCATCCCGCTGGCGGAGTCTGAGCCGATCTTCCGCTATCACCACCTGTTCGCCGACTTCCTGCGCCAGCGCCTGCGTCAGGCGGACCTGCCACGCTGGCGTGAGCGACAGCGCCAGGCCGCCGAATGGTATGAACAGCATGCCGACTGGACCCAGGCGGTCCATCATGCGCTGAATGGTGAGGAATACGCCTATGCCGCCTGGCTGATCGAGGCGCGGGCCTGGGAAGCGCTCACCTCGCGCGGGGAGATCATGACCGTGCTGGCCTGGCTGCCGCGCTTCCCACAGGACGAGCTGAAGGAGCACCCGCGTCTGTGCCTGTATTTCTCGCGGGCCATGTATCTGACAGGTGACCTGCAGCAGTCGTTGGCGCTGGTGACGATCGCCACGCAGGCCATCAAGGGACTGGATCCATCGGCGGCGGAGACGGTTGAGCTGCGGACGATCGCCTACAGCTATCAGGCGACGCTGGCCGCCTACCGCGGGCAGATCGCCGATGGGCTGGCGCTGGCGGAGCAAGCACTGGCCGACCGGGAGACGCTCAACAGGCTGGGGCAGACACGGCTGGTGAACACCATCGGCTACCTGTATTACGCCAGCGGCAAAATCGCCGAGTCCCGTCGCTTCTACCAGGAAGCCTATGCTTTGGCGCAGGAGATCGGCCATGCCTTCCTGATGATCGACGCGCAGCACTTCCTGGCCGAGCTGGATATTGCCGCCGGGGAACTTGGTGCAGCGGAAGCGCGCTGCGCCGAGATGCTGACGCAGTATCCGCGCGACCTCGCCCCGATCGGTGACCTGGTTCTGTCGCTGGCCAACGTCCATTATGAACGCAACGACCTGACCCGTGCCGAGGCGCTGCTGCGCGAAGCGATCCAGCTTTCCCGCTCGGGTGGACTTCGCTATACCCAGTGGGTGGCCTGCGTCGCGCTGGCCCGCGTGCTTGCGGTGGAGGAACGGTTCGACGAGGCGCAGGCCATGCTGCGGCAGGCCATGGCCGTAGCCGCCGCCTTCAACGGCCCGACCATCCAATCGTTGGTTGAGGCGATGGGTGCGCGGCTGGCGCTGCTCCAGGGGCAGGTGGAGGAAGCAGCCGACTGGCTGGGGCGCGATGCGGAGGTTGAAGCGCTGGAGACGCTGCGCCATTTCGAGATCCTGACGCGGGCGCGGGTCTTGCTGGCGCTGCGGCATCCTCCGGAAGCGCTGCCGCTGCTGGAGGCCTTTGGCCATTCGGCGCGGGCCGATGGGCGTCATGGCCATGCCCTGGAGGCGGACGTGCTGCGCGCGCTGGCCCTGAACCTGAGCGGGCAGCTCCCGGCGGCGCTGACTGTGCTCAAGGTGGCGCTGCCGCAGGCGGAGCGGGAGGGCTATGTACGCGTCTTCCTCGACGAAGGGGCGCCGATGCTGCGGCTGCTTGCGCGTGCTGGCGAGGCCGGCATTTCCCCCGCTTACGTGGGGCTGCTGCGCGAAGCGGAGAATGCCGCGCGCCGGGTGCACCCCGCCGATCTGCTGTCTGACCGCGAATTGGACGTGCTCCGTCTGCTGGCGCAGGGTGCGACCAACCACGACATTGTCGATGCTCTGGTGATCAGCCTGGGCACGGTGAAGAGCCACATCAACCACATCATGACCAAGCTCGACGCGCGCAACCGCACCGAAGCGGTGGCCAAAGCGCGGAGTCTGGGTCTCCTCGACGGCGAGTAACCCCCTCGCGCGGGCCGGCACGACCTGCGCGGGCTGGCACGCTGGCCATTCAGATAGAAATCCCCCACTTTTTGGAAATCCAACTTCCGGTTGATGCCAACCCACCGGGGTTTACGCGCATCATCAGGATATTGATGAACTGCGCCATAGACGGGCGCCAGCCAAGGAGTGGGCAGCATGTTTCGACGGTTCCTGATCGGCAGCATGGTCGCTTTGATCGTGATCTGCGGCGTGAGCTTTGCGCTTCTGGCGCACTGGTGGAACAACTCAAGCGACGTGGCGCACGTGCATGAGGTCGCACAGCGCATCGCGGATTTCGAACTTCCGCCAGGGTATCGGCCGGACTACGCCGTGGATGTCCTGGGGTTCTCCATCGCCGCTTACCGCAGCGCCGACGGCAAGGGGCATCTGGCGTTCGTGATGGGGCCGGTTGGCATTGTTCCGGACGAGGGCGTCGTTCAGGGGTACGTCGTCAACACCAGTCGGCACGAAGACTGGCGGGAGAACCGCGTCCTGCGCACTGAAGACCGTATGGTGCGCGGCGCATCGGCGACGATCAGCTTCAGCGAGCGCATCAATGGCGAAGGCGTGCCCTACCGCAACCTGAATCTGGTTTTCACGGGCAAGAGCGGGAACGCGCTCCTGGTCGTCAACGAGCCGGTCAGCGCGTGGAACGATGCGGCCATCGAAGCCTTGATCGCCTCCCTGGGGTGAAGACACTGCGAGGACAGCCTTCTGGCTGTCCGTGCATCTCGCGGACAGGCCAGGGTTGGCCGTGCGGGTAGAGTTGGCAGATTGTGGTGGGCCGGTGCCATTCCGGCAGAGGAAAGACATGAACAGGCATCTCTGGCGCCAGGTCGAGGAACTGCTCGCCGGGCACGATCGGGCCATCCTGACGACGTGCGGGGTGGCGGAGCCACAGGTCAGCGTGGCTGCCTTTCGCCTGGAGGGGAACTCGGTGCTGGTGTTTCTGCCCGGCACGTCGGACCACCTCTTTAACCTGGAGGCGCGGCCCAATCTGGTGCTGCTCTCGACGGATACGGCGCTGCCACGCTGGGAACTGCACGGCAGCGGCCAGATCGAGCGGGAGAACGGGACCGCGCCACACCCGTGGCAGGTGATCGTGAGGGTGCAGCCGCTGCGCCTCCACCTTTTGAGTGCTGATGGCGACCACCCTGTGGAGACCATCGACCTGGTGTGAATATCCATTCGGAGTCTTGAGGAGACTGTAAACATGGCAAGTTCTGTGACAATGGATCGTACGGCTCAGCGGAGCCAGCAGACCGAGGCGGCTCGCCGTCCGGGTGTGCTCCGCCGCCTGGGGGTTGGACTGCTGGTTTTCGCGGCCGCGCTGCTGGCGCTGATCAGCACCCTGCCGGTGTGGCTGCTGTTTGTGTGGACGGCGACACCCGTGTTGGTCGCCGCCGGGCTGGCCGCCCTCGACATCGGCATCTTCTATTGGATGCTGCGCTTCGCCCGCGGACCGCTGCCGGTGCTGGGTGGCCTGGTCGCGCTGGTCGCCGTCTCGGCATTGGCGGTGTTCGTCTCGCAGGCCACCGCTTCGACGCCGGCCCCGCGCCAGCCCGGCGGCATCGCCACCCTGGAACAGGTCGAACTGGGCGGGACGCCGCAGTGGATCACGGTGCGGGGGAGCAGCCTCGACAACCCGGTGCTGCTCTTCCTCTCCGGTGGCCCCGGCGGCAGCGAACTGGCCTGGACGCGCCAGTACCTGGGCGGGCTGGAAGATCACTTCATCGTCGTCAACTGGGACCAGCCGGGGACGGGCAAGTCCTACGGCGCCTTCGACATTTCGTCCCTGACGCCGGAGCGTTACGTCAGCGATGCCTATGAGCTGACGCAGATCCTGCGGGAGCGCTTCGGCCAGGACAAGATCTATGTGCTGGGCGAGTCCTGGGGGACGATCCTGGGGACGTGGCTGGTGCAGCGCCACCCCGAGCTGTTCCACGCCTACATCGCCAGCGCGCAGATGGTCTACACCGTACGCGACGACGTGATGGGCTACGAGTTCGCCATTGACTACGCCGAGCAGGATGGCAATACCGCGCTGGTCGAGGATCTGCGCCGGACAGGGCCGCCTCCGTACGCCGACTTCTGGACCTACGCCGGTTACCTGAACGTGCTGAACAGCTACATGTACGCCCATGCCGACGGGGAGGGCGGCGGCGACAATCGGCTGTTCGACGTGCTGACCGCGCCGGAATACGGTCTGCTGGACAAGGTGAACTGGGTACTGGGGCTGGAACAGGTCTTCGAGCAGGTTTACCCGCTGCTAGGCGAGATCGACTTCCCGGCCACCGTGACGGCGCTGGAGGTCCCGGTGTACTTCCTGGAGGGGCGCTGGGATGTCAACGCCTTCGCCTCGCTGGTCGAGGAGTACTACGCCGTGCTGGAGGCGCCGCACAAGGAGCTGATCTGGTTCGAGAACTCCGGGCACACCCCGCTGTACGAAGAGCCAAACCGCTTCGTGGACGTGCTGGTCAACACGGTGCTGGCGCAAACGCAGCCGGAATAATGGGGGACTGCTGGGGCATGGCACGCCATGCCCCTACCATCTATCTTGGTCACCCTCTTGCGAACGGCTGGCGGATGATGGTCTTCATCTTCTCCGGCGGGACCTTGCGGGGATCGTTCAGGTAGATCTCGTGGTGCTTGCCGCGCAGGCTCCAGCCGTTGCCCTCGATACATTCGTGCAGGCGGGCGATGGTAGGCCCCTCGTCGGCGTAGGGGCCAAAGTACAGGATCTGCGCCGCTTCTCCCTCCTCGTAGCGCTCGAAGCGCACATCCCCCAGCAGGCCTTGCCCCTTGGCCTTGATCGCCTTCTCACGCGCGCGCTCGACCAGCTCCGGCGTCACGCTCTCCGGCTGGAGGATCATCATCGTCCAGATGAAGCGGTCCTTGTCGCCGAGGTTGAGCGTGAAGTCGTGGATTGGCTCGCCGTCGAACCACCACAGCCCCTCCAGCGGCATGACGGTGAAGACCTCGCCCTCGTCCTTGCGCATGAAGCGAATGGCATAGGCCATCGCGTAGAGCGCCTGGACCGCCTCGGCGTAGCGCGGCACGGTGTTCGGGTCGCCTCGGCCGTCGATCATCAGGTAGCTCAGCGGCGGCACGTCGACCACGCTGACGGTTTTGGCCGAGGGGGCGTAGAGCGCCTTGTACGTCTGCTTCAGATCCAGGTTCGCCATGTCGATCTCTCCTGTGTGCGTCGTTTCCTGTAGCATAGAGGGTATTCCTGACATCCTGTGTCAGGAATTTAAAAGGCCCATCCGTGACGGCGGATGAGGCAGTCCTTGTCCCTGGTGTCGGACGACTCCTGGGTCGTCCGACACGGGTGGTCCGCGACCGACAGACGATAACGTCAGAAGATCAGAAGAGGCGACAGAATGCGCGCGGACCGGTTGTTGACCATCGTGCTCATGCTCCAGCGGCAGCGGCACATGACGGCGCGGGCACTGGCCGACGTGCTGGGCGTGACCGAGCGGACCATCTACCGTGACATCGAGGCGCTCAATCTGGCCGGGGTGCCGGTCTACACGCGCACCGGGCCAGACGGCGGCATCTTCCTCGATGACGCCTACCGGGCCAGCCTGCACTGGTTCACGGGAGCGGAGCTGAAAACCCTGCTGGCCACCAGTTCGGCGGCCCCGCTGGACGATCTGGGCCTGGGGCCGGCCGTCGAGAATGCGATGCTCAAGCTGCTGGCGCTGGCCCCGGCGCGCTACCAGCAGGAGGCGGCGCTGATGCGCCAGCGGCTCTACCTTGACCCGTCGGAGTGGTACGGCGCCGAAGAAGAAGAGGCCGATCTGCCGATGCTGAAAGAGGCGGTGTGGGATGACCGCTGGATCGAGGCGGAGTACGAAACCTGGGAGGGCGGACGGCAGCGGCGGGCGCTGGCCCCGTACAGCCTGGTCTACAAGTCCGGGCGATGGTATCTGGTCGCCGCCAGCCGCCGATCCGGCTCCGTGCGCACCTACCGTGCTTCCCGGCTGCGCGACATCCGCCTGCTGGATGAGCACTTCCAGCGCGATCGCGACTTCGACATTGCCGCCTACTGGAAAGAGTCGTCGGATCACTTCCAGCGGCAGGTGCCGGTCTACCCGGTGGTGCTGCGCGTCCGCGATCGGTCGCTGATCTACTTCCGCACGATGATGCCCGGCCGTTTCGAGGTGCTGGAGACCGCAGGCGAATGGCGCGTGCTCAGGGTACACTACACGGTGTTTGAAGAGGCGCGCTCCAGCGTGCTGGGACTGGGCACGGAGGTCGAGGTGATCGAGCCGGCGGCGCTGGGCGAGGCCGTCCTCGACCTGGCGCGGGCCATCGTCGCCCGGCACGACCAAGGGGATACCGGGGCAGTGGGGTTTGTCCGGTGCCAATTGCCCTCCCGACCTCGGTCGTGCCTCTCCGTTGACGGGGGGGCGGCTAGCGGCGGGTGAGGTAGCACCAAACAACCGTGGCGGAGTGTCCATAACGTCATATTTGCTGAACATCACCAGAATGGACTCATCGATGAAGGTTATTCAATGCGGGTTGGGCGGCATGGGCGCGCACTGGATTCGCACGGTGCGCGCGCAGTCGGAGGTCGAGTTCGCCGGCTTCGTGGAGATCGACGCGGCCACAGCGCAGAAGCGCGCCGCCGAATTCAACCTCGATCCGGCGCTGATCTTTCCTTCGCTGGAGGCGGCATTGTCGTCGGTCAGGGCCGACGGCGTGATCGACGTGACGCCGCCGGGCGCGCACAAAGCCGTGGCCTTCGCCGCCATGGATGCCGGTCTGCCGGTGCTGGCGGAAAAGCCGCTGGCCGGCACCCGGGCAGATGCACAGGCCATTGTCGAGAAGAGCAGCGCGACCGGCGTGCTGCTGATGGTGGCGCAGAACTACCGCTACTCGCCCGTCGCGCAGACGGTCAAGAATGTCCTCGACTCCGGCGAGCTGGGTGCGCCAGGGACGGCGCCGGGAGCGATCAGCGTGCGCTTCTTCAAGGGACCGCATTTCGGCGGCTTCCGCGAGGAGATGGCCCATCCGCTGATCGTGGACATGTCGATTCATCACTTCGACCTGATGCGCTTCTTCCTGTCCAGCGACCCGGTCGAAGTCACCGCCCGAAGCTGGAACCCGCCGTGGAGCTGGTACAAAGGCGATGCCTCGGCGGCGGTGACGGCGCGCTTCGCCAATGGGGCGGTGGTCAACTACACCGGCTCTTGGTGCTCGCAGGGTCAGGAGACGCCGTGGAATGCCGACTGGCGCTTCGAGTGCGCGGCCGGCGTGCTGACGCTCCAGGACGACCGCATCTATGTGCAGCGGCTGGGCGACGAGGCGCGGCGGGAGGTGCCGTCGATGGCCATGGCGCGGCAGGCGCAGGCCTACCTGCTGCGCGAGTTCTACGAGGCGGTTACCCAGGGGCGGCGCCCGGCGACCACCTGCCAGGACAACCTCCGCACGGTGAATTTCGTCTTCGACGCCGTGCAATCCTGCGAGACGGGGGCCGTGGTGCGGGGGTGACGTGTCACACCCCTACGCCGTCAGTCCCAACCCGCTGGCCAGCAGCGACAGACCCAGCCCGGCCAGCACCAGCACCGTCAGCCACAGCAGCGTCGTGGTAACACGCGGGTCGATGTGGCGCAGGCGGTCGAAGACGACGATCCAGGCAGTCAGCAGAATCAGAAAGGCGCCGTAGAAGCCGGCCATGAAGCCGAGGCCGTGCCACACCGACAGGCGCAGCGCCTCGCTCAGCAGCGGGCCGTTGACCGTGCCCCAGAAGATGTATGGGCCGGGGCTGGTCCAGTTGATCAGCACGGTGCGCCACAACAGCGTGATCGGGCGGACGCTGCCTTCAATCTCGGCATCCGCGCCGCTGCCGATGGTCACCCCGGCGCGCAGCCCCTTGATGGTCAGCCAGGCCAGGTAGAGGATGAACAGCCCGCCGATAATCTGCACGACACGGATCAACTCTGGCGGGAACTGGTTGAGGATGAAGACCGTCAGCAGGATGAACGGGATGTCGGAGATCAGCGGCGAGACGATGCAGATTAGCGTCCGCCGCCAGCCATGGGCCAGCGTGGCTTGGATGAGGAATGTTTGCAGCGGACCGGGAGACGTGCCGGCGGTGAAGCCGAGCGACGCGCCCTGGGCGAAGAATCCCAGCATGAAAAGGGTGTCCTTGTAAGACGCTTATGCGTGTTTAAGAATCAGGCAATGTGATTCCGGTATCGTGAGAGTCTGTCCATGAACCGCGCCGGGACAGACACAGCGGACGAGGCTGGCCTCGTCCCTACGTACACCGGTGGATGGACGGGTTCCAAGATGATACTGCCTGAACCAGGGAATATGAAATGACCAGATTACTGTTCTTTGTCCTGCTGGCGGTTGGGTTGCTGGCGCTGCCGGCCGCCGCTCAGGATGAACCGCTCGACAGCCCCTTCGCCGGCCGGTCGGAACTGCCCGCGCCGGAATTTCCGTCTAACCTCGATTGGTTGAACGTCGAAGCGCCGCTCAGCATCGAAGACCTGCGCGGCAAAATCGTGATCCTCGACTTCTGGACCTACGGGTGCATCAACTGCATCCACATGATCCCGACACTGCGCGCGCTGGAGGAGAAGTATGGCGATGCGCTGGTGGTGATCGGCGTGCACAGCGCCAAGTTCGACAACGAGGGGACGACCGACAACATCCGTCAGATCGTGCAGCGTTACGAACTGCACCACCCGGTGATCAACGACGACCGCTTCGTCGTCTGGCAGCAGTATGGCGTGCAGGCCTGGCCGACCTTCGCGGTGATCGATCCGCGCGGCAATGTGCTGGCCCGGCAGGCGGGGGAGATCCCGTTTGAAGCCTTCGATCAGCTGCTGACCGGCATGGTCGAGTTCTGGGACGGGATCGGCGAGCTGGACCGCGAGCCGCTGCCGCTGGCGCTGGAAGGCGCGGGCACGCCGCCGGGGCTGCTGGCCTTCCCCGGTAAGGTGCTGGCCGATGCCGCGTCCAACCGGCTGTTCATCGCCGACACCAACCACCACCGCATCGTGATCGCCGACCTGACCACCGCCGAAGTGCTCGACGTGATCGGCGCCGGGACGCGCGGCTTCGCGGACGGCAGCTATGAAGAAGCGGCCTTCGACAAGCTGCAAGGCATGGCGCTGCGCGGGGAAACCCTCTACGTGGCCGACACCGAGAACCACGCCATCCGCGCTGTCGATCTGGCCGCGAAGACGGTCACGACGCTGGCGGGAAATGGCGAGCAGGCTCAGTTTCGCGCCGAATTCGGAGCGCGCGTGCCGCTTGCGGAGGCCGAACTGGCCAGTCCGTGGGCTTTGGCCTTTGGCGATGACGGCGTGCTGTACATCGCCATGGCCGGCCCGCACCAGATCTGGGCACTCTACCCCGATCAGACGATCGGCCCGGTCGTTGGCAACGGTCGTGAGGCAGCCCTCAATGCCGGCCTGGCCAACAGCGAGCTGGCCCAGCCGAGCGGCCTGTTCTTCCGCGACGGACGGCTGTATTTCGCCGACAGCGAGAGCAGCACCATCCGTGTCGCCGACTTCAACACCAATCAGGTCGAGCTGGTCGCCGGCACCGGGGAGAACAACCTGTTCGACTTTGGCGACGTCGACGGCCCGGCGGGCGAGTCGCGCTTGCAGCACCCGCTCGGCGTGACCGGCGGCGAGACCGGCCCGGTCTACGTGGCCGATACCTACAACAGCCGCATCAAGGTGCTGGATCCGGAGACCAACGTCATTACCACGGCCTACGGTTCCGGCGGCGCGGGCGGGTTCCAGGACGGCGTGGGCGTGGAAGCGGCCTTCGACGAGCCGGGCGGCCTGTCCTACGCCGATGGCAAGCTGTACGTGGCCGACACCAACAACCACGCTATTCGGGTGATCGATCTGGAGACGCAGACGGTCAGCACGCTGGCCTTTCCCAACCCGGAGCGCCTGCTCATCGCCGACCGCGTGACGGTGATCGGTGGCAACGCGGCGGCCGGCGAGACGATCGATCTGGGTGACCTGACGCTGGCCCCTGGCGCGGGCGAGATCGTGGTGCGCATCGCGCTGCCGGAAGGCTACAAGATCAACCCCGACGCGCCGTCGCAGGTGACATTCGTGTCGTCCACGCGCGCGCTGGTCCTGGAAAACAGCGAGGTCCCGTTCCGCGAGACGGAGATCCGCCTGCCGCTGACCCTGGACACCGGTGGTTCGACGCTGCGGGGCACGATCAGCACCTACTACTGCGAGGCGGTCAACGAGACGCTGTGCTTCTTTGACGAGGTGACGGTGACGGCCGGTGTGACGGTCGCCGAGGGCGGCGCGCCGGGTGATATCGCCGTCGAGCGTGCCATCACGCCGCCGGAGATCACGGTTGGCGGGGTGACGGGATAGCCACTCACCGCAGGAACTGGCGCATCCAGGTTTCGAGCGTGAGCAGGCGGAAGACCACCTCGACCTGAGGGGCACGCCCGCTGAAATGCTCGTTCAGCAGTTTGGCCAGCACCTCTCGGTCGAACAGGTCGCGGATGCCTGCGCCGGGGTCGAGCAGGCGCTCGGCGATGCGCGGGCGCAGTTCGTTGGCGAACCAGCCGAGGATGGGCGTCTCGAACGGCTTCTTCGGACGTTCCAGCGCTTCCGGCGGCAGCAGAGGACGCATCGCCTCGCGCAGTACGTACTTGTTGGAGCGCAGACGCATCTCCGGCGGAATGCGAGTCGCGGCGTCGATCAGCAGCGGGTCGAAGAACGGGACGCGCGCCTCCAGCGAGGAGGCCATTGTCACCTTGTCGGCCACCAGCAGGGCGTTTCCGGTCAGCCAGGTGTTGATGACCAGGGCCTGGGCGGCGTCGTCCACGTCGTAGCGCAGCGACTTGCCGATCAGCGCGGCGTAGGTTCGCTCCTTGTGCCGGGCAGATTTCCAGGCGGCGCGCAGCTCGGTCCCGTACAAGCGCTGGCGCAGCGTGTCGCTCATCACCAACCCATCGAACGAGGCCGTGCGTCGCAGCGCCTCGTCGCGCGGCAGAAAACGGTTGCGCCAGCGCGGCAGATAGGTGGGCAGCGCGCCGATGTAGCGGAACTGCTTCATGGCCGGGTAGAGTGGTTCCAGCGCGCCCAGGGCGTCGGCCAGGACCGGGATGCCATCCCCGCCGCCGCGACGCGCCCGCATAATCTCGGCGAACAGGCGGTGACTGGGGTAGCCGCAGAACAGCTCGTCACCGCCCAGGCCGGTCAGCACGACTTTGACCTGCTGGGCGGTATCCTCGGCCAGCAGCAGCAGCGAGATGGCCGACGAATTGGCGTTGGGTTCGTCGTGATGCCAGACGTAACGCTCGAAGCCGCGCCACCAGTCGTCGGCATTGATCACGCGGGTATGGTGTTGCGCCCCGAAGTGCGCCGCCAGTCGCGCTGCGCCGTCCAGCTCGTTGTCGCGCGTCTTCATGTCGTAGCCTACGGTGAAGGTGCGCACCGGCTGATCCCCGCCGGCGGCGCGCAGTTCGGCGGCCATCAGGGCCAGCATCGACGCCGAATCGACGCCGGCGCTGAGGAACAGCCCCAGCGGCACGTCGCTGCGCAGGTGCAGTCGGACCGACTCGGCCAGGTGCGCCCGCACGTCGTCGAGGATGGCCTCTTCGCTTTCCCCCTCGCGCGCGCCGACCACGCCCACCCGGTCACGGCCGAATTCCCAGAATGGATGAAGCTGCTGCTGCCCGCCTTCGATCACCAGGGCGTGGCCCGGCGGCAGGCGGCGCACCCCGTCGAACAGCGTCTCTTCGCCGATCATGTAGCCGAACGAGAGGAAGGTGTCGAGCACATCAGGGTTGAGGGCGCGCGGCACGGCCGGGTCGGCCAGGATGGCCTTGACCTCGCTGGCGAAGCGCAGGATGCCGTCGTGCTCACACAGGTAGAGCGGCTTCATTCCGATGTGATCGACGGCCAGCACCAGACGTTCCTGGCGCGAATCCCAGAGCGCGAAGGCGTACATGCCGCGCAGGTGGTCGAACATGCCGAGATCGTACTGCTCGTAGAGGTGGATGAGGGTTTCGCCGTCGCCGTCGGTACGCAGGGCGTGGCCCTGGGTGATCAGCGCCCGGCGCAGTTCCTTGTAGTTGTAGATCTCACCGTTGAAGACCAGCGCGATGGAACGATCCTCGTTGTAGAGTGGCTGATTGCTGCCCTCGACGTCGATGATGCTCAGGCGGCGCATGCCGAAAGCGACGTCGGGTTGGTCGGCGGGCGCGTAGAAGCCGTCGCCGTCCGGCCCGCGGTGGCGGATGACCTCGCTCATGGCGCGAACCGCGCCCAGGCTGGCGCGCCCGCGCCCGTGCAGGTCCAGCAATCCGCAAATTCCGCACATGGCAGCCCTCGTCGTTACAGGCGAAGTGGTGATTCTAAGCGATCGGCCGGGGCGCGACAACGGAGGACCGCTTCGGTTTTTAAGGACATTACTCACCCCTAAAACGCTGGCATGAGCGAATCAAGTTGGGTATTCTTGGGATATGTGATGCTATTATGGGTGACCCGCTTGCCTGATTCTGCGGTTATTCTTCACTACGCTGCGCCGCCCGTGGTTGGCGGCGTCGAGTCGACGATTTTTCACCACGCCCGGGGTCTGGCAGCGCGTGGCTGGCAGGTGCGCGTGATCAGTGGAGACGGCAGCCCCTTTGATGGGGCGGTCGAATCGCAGGTGCACCCCCTGTTTGGCTCGACAGCGCCGGAGGTCCTGCGTGTGAAGCGCGAGCTGGACCAGGGAGTAGTTTCCGAAGGATTCCAACGGTTGACGGCGGCCATCGAGCAGGAACTGCGGGCGGCCCTGGCCGGTTTCTCGATCGTGATGGCCCACAATATCCCCACCTTCAACAAGAACCTGCCGCTGACGGCAGCGCTGGCCCGGCTGCACGCAGAAGGCGGTTTTCGGCTGCTGGTCTGGGCGCATGATCTTGCCTGGACGAATCCGCAGTATCTGCCAGAACTCTTTGATGGGATGCCCTGGGACCTGCTGCGCCGGCCCTGGAAAGATGCTGTTTACGTCACCGTCAGCGAAGCGCGCCGCCCGGAACTGGCCGATCTGATCGGCATCGACCGCACGGCTGTGCATGTCGTCTCCCCCGGCATCGATGTTGCCGCTTTTCTTGGCCTGTCCGAGACGACGCGACGACTGGTTCACGATCTGAACTGGCTGGACGCCGACGGGCTGCTGCTCCTGCCGGCGCGCATCACTCGCCGCAAAAATATCGCCCTGGCACTGCGCATCCTGCGTGAAGTTCGCCGCCAGTCGGACCGCGACTTCCGGCTGATCGTCACCGGTCCACCTGGCCCGCATAATCCCAGCAATCCCGGTTATCTTGGCGAACTGCTCGATCTGCGGCGCGCGCTCGATCTGGATGGCGCTGCCCACTTCCTCTACGAATATGGTGCGGATTCGGCGCATCCGCTCATTCCGGACGATGCCACCATGGCCAATCTGTACGCGCTGGCTGATGGTCTGCTCTTCCCACCCTTGAGCGAAGGATTCGGCATCCCCATGCTGGAAGCCGGTCTGGCGCGGCTCCCGATCTTCTGCGCCGACATTCCGCCGCTGCGCGAAACCGGGGGCACTGACGCCTACTACTTCGATCCGCTCACTGGCGAGCCGCAAGCGATCGCCGCCACCATTCTGCGGACGCTGGATAGCAGCGTGCTCTGCCGTTTGCGCCTGCGGGTCCGCCGCGAAAATCGTTGGGAGGCAATTCTCGATCGACAGATCCTCCCCTTGTTGATGGCTGAATAACCTCTGGAGGTTCAATGGAAGACAGCGCTCACGACCTCGATGCCGACGTTTTCGCCTACGAAGCCGAAGCTCCCGGTGTCGAGAAACCCCGTGACCTGGAAACCTGGCGGGTCGTGCTCGCATTGAGCGAGTCGGCCGATCTGGAAGCCTGGATCGACCTGGCGTTGCGGCTGACGCCCACGCCGGGGGAACTCTGTTTGCGCGGCATGGTGCAGATCGATGCCGATTCCTCACTGAGTGAGGGCGCTTTGAACGCGCGCGCCTGGCGTGATGCATTCGCGCCTTTCGCGGACTCCATCGAGGCGATCGATGATGACCTGCGCGCCTACGTCGATTACCAGCCCATGGCCCGGGTGCTCGACGAACTGCTGCGCGAGGCGGCAGATCTGCTGATTGTTCAGTGGGCCGGTCCTTCGAACCTGACGGGTGGTGTGACCACCGATGGTATTTTGCAGACGGCGCCCTGCGATGTGGTCCTGGTGACCCGGCCGCACCAACCGGGCACGGGCGCAGCCCTTCTGGCTGTGCGCGGCGGCACCAATCTCTCCCTGGGCGTGACGATGGCGCGGGCTTTCGCCTCCGACGCGCCGGTGACTCTGTTCCACTCAGCGAGCGCCGACGAAGTTGCCCCGGGATCTCGAAGCGCTGATGCAGGTCGACGACGAAATCGTCCGCACGGTCACCTCGATCGGCGACACCGCGGACGGCATTATCCGCGAGGCGCGCGGGCACGGCGCCGTCGTCCTGGGCGCGCACTTCAACGAGCCAGAGGCGCGCAGCAGTACGGTTCCGCTGGTGGCCCACGCCATTTTTGACCGCCTGCCGCTGCCGTTAGCGCTGGTCCGTGCCGCCGAGCCGGAGTCGGTGGAGTTCCACCCGCCGGTCGTTCTGCGCATCGGTGTTCGCACGCGTGAGACGCTCTCTACCCGCGTCGATCGCTGGTTTGCCGAAAACACGTTCCACAGCAGTGAATTCGAAGACATCGCGACGCTGTACCGATTCAAGCAGAAGCAGCGGCTGACGATCAGTGTCGTTCTGCCTGCCTTGAACGAGGAAGGGACGGTCGGTGAGGTCATCGATGTGCTCAAGCGCTCGCTCATGGATGAGACGCCGCTGGTCGACGAAATCGTCCTGATCGACAGCAATTCCACCGACCGGACGGTTGAGATTGCCCTCAGCAAAGGTGTGCCGGTCTACCGGCATCCGGAAATATTGCCGGATCTGGGCAGCGTACGCGGCAAGGGTGAAGCGCTCTGGAAGAGCCTGCACGTCCTCAAAGGCGACATCATCGCCTGGATCGACACCGACATCTCCAATATGCATCCCCGCTTTGTCTATGGCCTCCTCGGGCCACTGCTGCGTAACCCGCGCATCCAGTATGTGAAGGGTTTCTACCAGCGCCCCATTCAGGTCGAGGGCAAACTTCAGGTTTATGGTGGTGGGCGCGTCACGGAACTGGTGGCCAGGCCGCTGCTCAACCTGTTTTACCCCGAGCTTTCCGGCATCGTCCAGCCGCTCAGCGGCGAATACGCGGGGCGGCGCACAGCGCTGCAAAGTGTGCCGTTCTTCACCGGCTATGGCGTGGAGACCGGCCTGCTGATCGACCTGTGGGAGCGCTACGGCCTGGATGCCATCGCCCAGACCGACCTTGAGGTTCGGGTACATCACAACCAGCCGCTCGTCGGGCTGAGCAAGATGTCGTTCGCCATTTTGCAGGTGTTCATTACCCGACTGGAGGCGCATTACGGCGTTCAACTGCTCGACCGGGCGAACCGCAGCATGAAGCTGATTATCCAGGAGCCGGAGCGGCTCGCGCTGGAGATTGCCGAGGCGCGCGACCAGGAACGCCCACCGATCCTGAGTGTGCCGGCCTATCGCGACGAACACGAGGTGTGAGGCTGGCCGGCGGGCCTGGTAGTACAGCCACACGATGAGAATGACAAAGTTTTCCGTACGGGCGGGGCAAGTTCCCGCCCACCATTCCCGGGCGGACACTGGCAAACGAAGTTTCAGTGCATCACGAAAGCTCACCTTGACCCATCAAATAGTTGCGTTTTTTGATCCAACCTCACCCCAAAAGCCGAACGACTTTTTGCCCCTCTCCGCACGGAGAGGGGCGGTTGAGCGCAGCGAAACGGGGTGAGGTTAAGCAATCCGTGATAGCCCGTCCGTCCCTGTGCCATCAACCCGTCAGATCAACCGGGTTCGTGTACTTAGCTCTGCGCCTCGCCAGGGCCGCTCAATGACACGCGCCGATAAACCTCCGAGAGGGCGAGGGTGCTCTCGATGGAATTCAATGCCACGGTTGCGTCCAGCCCTTCAACGCGGGTGTAGCGCCAATCCCCGTCGCCTCTATGTCGGAAGATTTCGACTATAGGCTGACCTTGCTCGATCAGTACATATTCCCGTAGTGAGTCGAGCATCTGATAGCGCCAGAATTTGCCGGTGCGGTCGTAGTGCCCCGTGGAAGGGGACGTCACTTCGATCAGTACTATGGGATTTAGCAGATTGGCGACGCCATCGACCGTCAGGAACTGCGCCTCCCCGCATACCACCGACAGATCCGGATAGACGAAGGAGTCGGCGCTGGCGCGCACCCGCATATCGCCGGTGAACGTCTCACAGGGCCGACCTCGAAGCTGCATGTTCAGGCTGGTCTGAACATCGCCGACGATGCGGTCGTGTTCCGGGCTGCTGCCTGCCATCATCAGGATTTCGCCGGCCAGATATTCGTGCTTGATTGATGAGTCGCGCTCGAGAGCGAAGTATTCATCGAGCGTATAGCGCCGTTTTGGTAAGGCACTCATAACGTCTGCTCCACGCTGATTCACGTTCAGTGTACCGCGAATCCGCTCGTGAGGCAGAGAGCCGGCAGGTGTCCGATGATCAGACACCCGCCGGATCATCGTCAGGCTCAGGCGAGTGTGAACGGGAGTTCACGCAGGCGCTGGCCGGTCAGGGTGAAGACGCCATTGCTCACTGCGGCCGGCACCAGCCCGACCACCGGCTCGCCCAGCCCGCCGACGGGTTCGTCGCCGCTGTTCAGCGGAATGACCTCGATGGTCGGCGCTTCGGCGATCGTCAGCAGGGGATAGGCGTTGAAATTGTCCGCCGCCGCCATACCGTTCTCGACCGTAAAGCGCTCCTTCAGCGTCGAACTCAGGCCCATGATGATGCTGCCCTGCACCTGGTTGGCCGCGCCGTCCGGGTTGATGACCAGTCCCGGATCGATGGCGCACCAGGCGCGCGGCACGCGGATCTGTCCGCCTTCGACGGCGACTTCCACCACCAGCGCGCAGACCGTGCCCCGGTCGTAGATGGCCGCCAGACCCCGCGCGCGACCTTCCGGGGCGGCATCGCCCCAGCCCGAGGCCTCGGCGACAGCGTTGAGCACCATCTCGAAGCGCCGTCCCAGGTCACCCTCCGGCTTATAGCGCAGGCGGAGGGCCAGGGGATCGGCGCCCGCGGCGGCCGCCAGTTCGTCCATGAACGTCTCGATGGCAAACGTGTTGGGGAAGGACCCCAGACCGCGCCAGTAGGCGGTCGGCACCGGGATCGGGATGTGATGGTAGACGACGCGCCGGTTCGGAAAGTTGTAGAGAATCAGCGACCCGCCGGCGGCCAGCGGATCGGTGCCGAGGATGCGACCCAGGATCGGCGCGCCGATGTCGGGGTTGAGCAGGATGTCGGAGCTGGCCAGCTCGTGGTGAATGGCCGTCACATTGTTGTCGGCGTCGAGCGCCGCCCAGAACTGGTTGACGGCCGGCGGTCGCTTGTAGCCGTACTTCATGTCCTCTTCCCGCGTCCAGCCGACGTGCACCGGCACCCCCGCGCCCCGCGCCAGGAGCGCCGCTTCCGCCCCGACGTCGATCCCGGTCTTGCGTCCGAAGGCGCCGCCGATGTAGGTCGGGACGACGCGCACCTTGGCCGCATCGATGCCGAGGGCCGAGGCGACTCGATCGCGCGTGATATCGGGTGCCTGGGTGCTGGTGGTGATGGTCACCGAGTCGCCGCTGAACTCGGCCAGCGCCGCCTGCGGCTCCAGCTGGGCGTGCGAGGCCATCGGTACGCGGTAAGCTGCTTCGACGCGGGTGCCGCCGCTGGCGGCGCGGGCGGCGTCAACATCGCCCACCCGCTGAATGAGCGTACCCCCGTCGGCCGGGATGGTCATGATGGCGTCGAGTTCGGCCTGCGAGATGCTCGTGCCGCCTTCCCATTCGAGTTCGAGAGCGGCGACGGCGGCCTGCGCTTTGGCGCGTGAGTCGGCCACGACGCCGGCGAATCCGTCGCGGATGACGACCGCGCCCACGCCGGGCATACCCTCGGCCGCTCCCGCCGCCGCCTGCTTGAGTTTCGCGCCGTAGCGCGGCGGGCGGGCTACCGCCCCATACTTCATGCCCTCGACGCGGGCGTCAAACCCGAACACTGCACGGCCGGTGATCTTCTCGACCAGCTCGACGCGCTCGACCGACTTGCCAATGTAGCGGAACTCCGCGCCGGTCTTGAGGCGGGGCGCCCCTCGGGGTCTTCCATTCACCCTGCTTGGCGGCGACGATCTGCCCGTAGGTGAGCGGCGGTTCCAGCAGCGCGTCGCCGCTTTCTTCCTTGACCATAAAGGCGCTGCCGACCGCCACCAGGCGATCCGCCGCCACGCTGAGCTGCCCCGCTCCTTCTGCGCGCAGCATCTCACGCAGCGTCGCGGCGACCTCGCGGATGGGCCGGTAGAGCGCGGTTATCGAGGTGCTGCCGAACGTGAAGATCAGCCCCGGGTCGAAACCACGCGCCGCATCGCCCTGGTGTACGCGCACCGTCGACCATTCCAGGTCAAGCTCGTCGGCGGCGATCTGCGCCAGTGCCGTATGGATGCCCTGGCCCATCTCGATTTTCGGAATGTACAGGTGGGCGGTATTGTCCGCTTCGATCTCGAACCAGACGAACGGCGATTTTGGCGTTTCCGAGCCGGGCGCGCTGCCGCTCAGAAAGACGCCATTCATGGCCAGACGGCCTTCGCGGACAAGTGTCGGACCGGCGACGACCGCGCCCACGGCCAGTACACCTACGCCGCCGCCCAGGATCATCAAAAGCGCCGGCGGCTGACCCCTTTGCGCGCCGGCTTGCCGGTGTCCTTGTGCTTTGCGTCGGCGTCGGTCATGAGGCGCGCTCCTGTGTGATTTCCGCAGCGCGGGCGATGGCCGTTCGGACGCGGGCATAGCAGCCGCAGCGGCAATAGTTGTTGGCCATGGCCGCGACGATCTCTTCATCCGTCGGCTGCGGGGTGCGCTCCAGGAAGGCGGCGGCCGTCATCATCTGCCCGCTCATGCACCAACTGCACTGCGGCACCTGCTGCTCCACGAAGGCCTGCTGCACCGGGTGCAGGGTCTCCTCGCCGTCGTCGGTCAGCATGGCCAGCCCTTCGATGGTGGTGATGGCCACACCCTCGGCGGCACTCACCGGAGTGATGCAGGAGCGAATGGCTTCCCCGTCCAGATGCACGGTGCAGGACCCGCAGAGGCCCGCGCCGCAGCCGTATTTGGTGCCGGTCAGTCCGAGCGAATCGCGAATCACCCACAGCAGCATCTCGTCGGGGGCGGCCTCGACCTCGTAGACCTGGTTGTTGATCGTCAGTTGCATCCAATAACCCTCTCGCGTGAAAACAGGGCAGATAGCCCCACCGTTCGCAGTATAGCCCGGACGGCAGCGCGCTGGCTGATCGGCGGATAGGGATGCCGTGAGAGGATCGTGAGTCGACTGGGCATGGATGCCTGGCAACCGACGTTCGGCAAAAGTCGCGCGGACGCGAATATCCGTAAGCGTTCGGCAAGATCCACCCAACGATCCTCTCGACGTTGACATCCCACCTCCACGCCGCCCACACCATGGGTATAATGGGGTGTTGAACGTTCAAACGCCCTCGACCTAAGGACAAGCTATGGACCACCAGGAAAGCCTGAGCGACCTGCGCGCTCAGGTCGATGTCATCAACATGCAGTTACTGGAGCTGCTTTCGCAGCGGGCGCGCATCGTCAGCGAAATTGGCAAGATCCACACCACCATGGGCAACGCGCACTATGATCCGGCGCGTGAGGCCGAAATGCTGACCCGGCTACAGCAGGCGAACAAGGGTCCATTCAGCAACCAGACGATCCAGGCCCTGTTCCGCGAGATCTTCAGGGCGTCGCTGGAAATGGAAGAGCAGCAGGCGCGTGCCAAGATCAAGGTGCAGCGCAAGTCGCCGGACGAGCGGACGGTCATCACGCTGCCCAATGGCGCGGTCTTCGGCGATGGCGGCTTCCAACTGATCGCCGGCCCGTGCGCCGTCGAGAGCGATGAGCAGATGGAAGAGGCGGCGGCGGCCCTGGCGGCGCGCGGCGTCAAGGTCATCCGCGGCATGGCCTACAAGCCGCGCACCTCCCCGTATGAATTCCAGGGCCTGGGCGAACCCGGCCTTCAGATCGCCCGCCGGGTGGCCGACAAGTACAACATGGCCATCACCAGCGAGATCATGGACGCCAGCCAGATTCCGATGATGATGGACTATGTCGACATCTTCTGGGTGGGCGCGCGCAACATGCAGAACAGCTTCCTGCTCAAGGCGCTCGGCAAGATCGACCGGCCGATCATCCTCAAACGCGGTCTGGCGGCCACGCTGGAAGAGTTCCTGTACTCGGCGGAATACATCGTCGCCAGCGGCAACCCGAACGTGATCCTGATCGAGCGCGGTATCCGCACATTCGAGAAGTGGACGCGCAACACGCTCGACATCGGCGGCGTGACGGTGCTCAAGCTGGAGTCGCACCTGCCGATCATCGTCGACATCAGCCACAGCGCGGGCCGGCGCGACATCGCCAAACCGCTGGCGCGCGTTGCCAAAGCGAGCGGCGCGGACGGCCTGATGGTCGAGGTACATCCGAACCCGTCGGTGGCCATGAGCGACGCCAAGCAGCAGTTGAGCATCCCCGAGTTCAACGCCCTGATGGACGAACTGGTCCAGCTGGCGTAGAGCGGATATCCCTAGCGTGTCGATCTTTGCCTGTGTGCGGCGGCCGTCAAACTCGTTGTGATAGGCGGGTGGTCGCAGACCAGTTACCGCTCGTGCTCGACAGGCATTTCGTGGGGCCAGGCAGCGGTGAGCCACTCCGCTGGTCGGCCACGCAAGCATCTCCATGCGCGGCGATTGAACACTGCGGAACAGTCGCAGCGTGTCGCCAGGCCCATCGCCGCGAGCCGCGACATAGTAGGTGCCGGCCGCAGGGACATTCCAGTTGAGGCGTGGAGCTTCGTAGAAGGCCGTGCCGCCGATTGGTTCGACATAGCTTGGACGGGTCTCCGTGGCTTCGTCGTTATGGTCTGTGCCCTCACCGGCGTGATCATGCCCGCCGCTCACCATGACTGGGTGAAGACCTGTTGGGATGCTGAAGGGAAACTCCACATCGGCTAGGGCGGGATCGGCGGCGCTTTCCACTTCCGTGAAGACGGCGTAGTGGGGATATGGACTCGGAGCACCTGGCGGAGCAGTTCATCGCAGTCAGGAGGCCTAGGGCGGTGGTCGCGCCGCGGGTCACGCCCCAATCCTCCTCTTCGATCGCCGGATCATGCGCCAGTGCCGGATCCCAGGGCACGGACCTCCAAAACGTCCACCGTCCTTCCCCCAATTGTCCCTTCCACAGCATGGGTATCGCACACGCCCATGATCCGACGATGAAGGGGAGATGAGGCGCTTCCCAACACCTCACGCAGTACCCGGTCATCGCTACCGTGCGCGCTTATCACACGGCTTTAATCCCCCGCTGAGGCATCGATCAGGAAACGTTGTTAGTCTCAGTAACGTATAGAGATGTTATGAGAGGCGGGATCATGGGCATCGAGCTGTATTGGGACAACGACGACCGTACCATTCTGCTGGTCGAGGTGCGCGGCGAATTCACCTGGGACGAGATGTACGAGACCCTTGGCAAGATCAAGAAGGTCACGGACCGGTCACCGGTGGAGATTGGCGCGATTCTCGACATGGGTGCGGACGTGCGCTTCCCCGGCGGCTCGGTGTTCAACCCGACCGGCCTGCAGCATGCCAAGAACATGCTGAGTATGAGCAAGGACGGTACCGGTCCGATGGTGGTGGTGGGCGTCAACGGGCTGATCCGCAAGGTCTACGACTGGTTCACGGCCATGGACTCGCGCGCCTTCGCCAACGTGAAATTCGCCGACAGCCTGGCGCAGGCGCAGCGCCTGATGGAGCATCGCGGCTTCAGCTACCGTCAGCGGGCGGCGGCAGGAGACTGAGAGAAAGAAGTAATGCGAGGTGAGGGATAAGAGATGAGGAAAAGCGCGTCTCCTCTCGTTTGATTACCTCGTGCAACCACAACCTTGATCTGATCGGTTGTAGGGACGCCCTTCTGGGTGTCCGTCTGGCGGACGCGCAGAAGCGCGTCCCTACGTTGCCTGTCATTCTCATCTTGTCGCTGGCCTAACCGACGCCGAATATTCGCCGTCGGAGAATTCAGAGACCAACAGGGCGTCCGCACGGACGCCCTTTTCGTTGCTTGTAAGTCGCTGCTGGCTACGGAACTACCCCGCCGTCGCCGACTTGCAGGAAATTGGCGGCCAGCAGCGAGAAGTCGCTGATGGTCACGGCGTTGTCGCCGTTGAAATTGGCCCGCGCGTCGTAGGCTGGTCCGCCTACGCTGGTGCCAAAGGCCGCCGCCAGGATCGAGAAATCGGAGATGTTGACGACGTTGTTGTCGCTGGCGTCGCCTTCCCGCAGCAGATCGGTGGTCCTGCTGTTGCTCCCCGCAGTGATGGTGATCACACTCTGGCGCGCCAGAGTGTGCGTCCCCTTGAACGAGAACAGGTAGGTACCAACCGGCAGGTTGCTGACGGTGAACACACCGCTGGTATTGGAGACATAGTCCTGGCTGATGAAGGGCGTTCCACCACCCTGTGGCAAGACGCGAACGTGCACCGTCATGACGTAGCTGGCGTGGGGCGCCGGGTTGGTCCGGCCCTGAAGGGTCAGCGTCGCTTGCAGGGTGTTGCTGGTGGGCAGGATGACCTCGACCGCGCCGATATCGACCGTGCCGCTGTTGATGCGCGGGAAGCCCGACCCACGCTGATCCGTCGTCAGCGCCGCGCCATTCTGGTCCAGCGCCAGGGCGTTGTTTCCGGCATTGACCGCCGGGCTGGTGTTTGCCGGCAGGTGGGTCAGCGTCGGGCCTCCGTTATTGGCGAGCGCGCCGAGCAGCGGGTTGGTGTTCGAGAAGCTTCCGGCGCCGAAGCCGCAGGTCGTGCCGCTGTCAATATTCTTGCCGTTATCGGTGATCGCTCCCCCGTTCGCGAGGTAGCAGTTATCGGACGAGCCGCCATTGCCCGCCACGATGCTGTTCTGGATCGTGATCGCCGTGTTTTCCACCCAGATGCCGCTGCGTTCGGGTACATGCGCGACATTTGCCGTGATCGTGCTGTTGATAATCGTGACGGACGGGAAGTTGTAAATGGTCATCGCCGCGCCGCCGTCAAACCCCGGATTTTCATCTTCCAGCGTCTGGTTGCCGCTGATCGTGCTGTTGATGATATGAATCGTGCCGCCGAAGATGTCTAAGCCGCCGCCGAAGTCAACAGCCTGGTTGTTCACGATCAGGCTGTTCGTCAGTGTCAGTGTCCCGTTTCCAAACGTAGTGATGCCAGCCCCGGTCACGGCGGTATTGCCGCTGATGGTACTGTCGTTGATGATCAGCGTCCCGCCCGCGTTAATGATCCCGCGCCTCTTGCCCAATGAGTCCGTTCGTCAGCGTCAGGCGGTTGAGAGTCAGGTTCGCGTTCTCGTTGACATGAAACAGGCGGAACTGCGGTGTGCCGCCGGCGCTGCTGCGGGTGATCGTCGCGCCGTTGCCGTTGATGGTCAGCGTCCCCGCCGTCCCCGCCGTCACAATCGGCGGCAGCCCCGTGAGGTTGGCAACGATCTCGGTCAGGGTATACGTGCTGCCAGCGTTCAGGTTGATCACGTCGTTCGCGGCGGTCGCGTTGGCGCAGGTGATGGCGTTGATCAGACCGGTTGAGTCCGACGTCGCGATGGCGGCGGGGAAGCTGGGGCACACGGACTCATACGCGCCGATGTCGACCGTGCCGGCGATGACGCGCGGGTAGCCTGCGCCACGCTGGTCGGTGGTCAGCGCTGCGCTGTTCTGATCGACCGCCAGCCCGTTGCCCCCCGCGTTGATCCCCGGACTGCCTGGGACCAGGCTGTGGGTCGGTGTCAATCCGCCGTTGTTCGCCAATGCCGCGAGGGCGGCGTCGCCGGTGAGATTGCCGAAATTGTCACCCGTGACGCAGCTAAGACCGTCCTCGATCAGCGAATACAGAGCATTGAAGGTGTTCCCGTAGTTTACGCAGTCGGCACCTGACAGGCTGTTGGCAATGATGCTGTTGTGGACGGTGTAGGTACCGCTGTAAGCGCGGAGTCCAGCGCCATCTGCGGAATCATTATCGCTGATGGTGCTGTTGATGATCGTCAGCGAGGCATTGCTGTTGATCGCGCCGCCGTTGGGGGAGCTGTTGCCGCTGAGCGTGCTGTTGATGATGGTGGCGGGCGCATCGATCTGGACGCCGCCGCCGGAGAGCGAGGCGCTGTTGCTGGCAATCGTGCTGTTCAAGATCGTCAGCGAGCCGGCGTTTTCGATGCCGCCGCCACCAAGGGCGGTATTGCCGGAGAGCAACACCCCATTGACACTGAGCGTCCCTTCATTGTAGATTGCCCCACCCGTAGCGCCGGGGACACTGCCGTTGGTCAGCGTCATAGTGTTGAGCGTCAGGTTCGCCCCGGTGTAGACGTAAAAGAAGCGGAAATCCGGTACGCCGCCCGCGCCGCTGCGGGTGATCATCGCGCCGTTGCCGTTGATCGTCAGCGCCCCGCCCGCCGCCGAGATTCCCGGCAGCCCGGTTTCGCTACCATACACGCTCGTCAGGGTATAGGTGCTGCCAGCCGTCAAGTTGATCACATCGGCTGATGCGCTGGCGTTGGCGCAGGTGATGCTGAAGATCAAGTCAGCCGTATCGCCCGCTGCGACCGTATGCGGGAAGGTCGGGCATTGCAGTTCATACGCGCCGATGTCCACAGCGCCGCCGTTGATGCGCGGGAAGCCTGCGCCACGCTGGTCATACACCAGCGGCGAACCATTCTGATCGACGGCGAGGGCGTTGCTGCCCGCGTTGAGAGCTATGCTGCTGCTCTGCAGGGTTAGATCGGTGCTGTCGTTGACCAGCGCCGGGTCGCCCGTCTTGTTGCCATTGACCCCATTGGTGATGCCACATGTGCCATCTTCATTCAGGCTATTCTGGAAGGTGATGGCAACATTGCTGTTACAGCCGCTGCCGACGCTGTTGGCGAGGATGCTGTTGTTTACCGTCACCGAAACAGCCCCGATGACGGCGAGTCCGGCGCCGAAGCTGGTCGCCGTATTGGCGCTGAAGGTGCTGTTGGTCACCGTCACCGTGCCGCCATTGACCACAATGCTGCCGCCAACCATTGCCGAGTTGCCGACAAAGATGCTGTTAATCACCCTCAGCGTGCCGCTGTTTTGAAAGATGCCTCCGCCGCTGATGGCGGCATTGGCGCGGAAAATGCTGTTGATTACTGTCAGCGTGCCGCTGTTATTGATCGCGCCGCCATTACCTCCGGGGGCGCTGCCGTTGGTCAAGGTAACGTTATTGAGCGTCAGGGTCGCGCCGCTGTTGACGAGGAGTATTCGGAAATTGGGGGTGCCGCCCGCGCTGCTGCGGGCAATCGTCGCGCCATTGCCGTTGATCGTCAGCGCCCCTGCTCCCGACGTGATGGTTGGCAGCCCGGTTGTCGTCAGCGTGTAGGTGCTGTTCGTCAGGTTGATCACATCAGGCGTCGCCGAAGCATTCGCGCAGTTGATGGCTTCGATCAGCCGCACCGTGTCGCCCGCTCCGATATCGAAATTGCTCGTTCCGCAGACCGACTCGTATGCACCAATATCTACCGTTCCGCCGACAATACGCGGATAGCCCGCCCCGCGCTGGTCAGTGGTCAGCACGGTCGCCTCATCTTCCTCGACCGCCCAACTGGTATCGCCGCTGTTGATCGCCGGACTCCCCGGCAGCAGCGCATGAGTCTGGGTGAGTCCGCCGTTGTTCGCCAGCGGGGCGAGTATGGGGTCGGCTTGTAGCCCGCCCAAGCCGCAGGTATTCCCGTTCTCGATATTGCTGTTGGGGATCGTTTCCCCCGACCCACCTGAACGAAAGCAGTTGTTCGCTCCGTTGTTGTTCGCGATGATGCTGTTAACGAAGAACGAAGTCCCTGCTTCCCGCCACAATCCGCTCTTCGCCGTATTCGGCGCGACCGCCGTATTGTAGGCAATGGTGCTGTTGTAAAAATTCACCGCTGCCGATGCCCCAAAGCTATCAATCGCCCCGCCGCCGCCAGTGCTGCCCGTCCCGTTGGCGGCGTTGCCGGAGATCGTGCTGTTGACCACGTGCAGTGTCGCGCTGGAATTGACAATGGCACCACCGTAACTTACCGCCACATTGTTTGCCAGCAGGCTGTCGCGGATGATCGCCGTGCTGCCGTTGCTGTTGTAGAGTCCAGCCCCGAAGTTCGCGTTGTTCACGGCAATCGTACTGCTTGTCAGGGCCAGCGTGCCGCCGCTGTTGTAGATCGCGCCGCCGCTTCCGCCCGAAAGCAAGCCATTGGTCAGCCACAATTGGTTGAGCGTTAGGTTCGCCCCGGCGTTGAGGTTGAACAGCCGGAATTCCGGCGTGCCGCCCGCGCTGCTGCGGGTGATCGTCGCACCGTTGCCGTTGATCGTCAGCGTGCCGTTGGACGACGCGCTGACGATGGGGGGCAGCCCGTTACTGCCGAAAAGTGCCAGCGACAGCGTGTAGGTGCTGGCTGGCGCTAAGTTGATCACATCGTTCGTGCCAGCGCCGTTGGCATTGGCACAGCCAATCAGCTCGATCAGTCGCATACTATCCCCCGCCGGGACGGTGGCGGGGAAAGCTGCCGGACACTGGACTTCATACGCCCCAATATCGGGCAAGCCGCCCACGTTGCGTGGAAAGCCCGCCCCACGCTGGTCGATGGTCAGGGTGGTGATCCTATCTTCTTCGGTGATGTAAGCGTCGTCCGCATGATTGATCGCCGGACTGCCGGGAAGCAGCGCGTGGGTCTGCGTCGGACCGCCGTTGTTCGCCAGCGGAGCCAGCATCGGGTCGGTATTCGCTGCCCAGGTTCCATCGAACCCGCAGCTTACGCCATTATCAAGACTGTTTAGGTTGTTTTCCCATATGCCGCCCGTAAACAGACAGTTGTTCGTGCCGTTGTTGTTCGCGACGATGGTATTGAAGTAGCTGGATTTGCCCGATTCCTGCCAGATGCCGCTGCGGACGCCGTTGGGAGCGACGGCAGTGTTATAGGCAATTGTGCTGTTGATGAACAGAACATAGGCTAACGATCCTCCGTAAATGTCAACAGCGCCGCCGCCGCTGCTGCTGCTCGTCCCGTTGGCAGCATTGCCGGAGATCGTGGTGTTGACCACATTGACTGTGCCGCCGGAGTTGGCGATTCCGCCGCCGTAGCTCGTCGCCACATTGTTCGCCAGCAGGCTTTCGCGCAGCGTGACCGTGCCGCCGCTGAAATTGATGATCCCCCCGCCTCCGTTTGCAGTGTTATTGGCAATCGTGCTGCCGACCACCCTCAGCGTACCGGCGTTATTGATCGCGCCGCCGCTTCCCCCGGTCATGCGCCCATTGCTCAGCGTCACCTGGTTTAGTGTCAGGTTTGCGCCGCTGCCGATGAAGAACAGGCGGAAGTCTGGTGTCCCGCCCGCGCTGCTGCGCGCAATCGTCGCGCCGTTGCCGTTGATTGTCAGCGTACCATTCGATGCCCCGATGGGCGGCAGTCCAGTATCGCTCGAATGGATCGCCGTCAGCGTGTAGGTGCTGTTCGTCAGGTTGATCACATCGTTCGTGCCAGCGCCGTTGCTGTTGGCGCAGCCGATCACTTCGATCAGCCGCGCCGTGTCGCCCGCTGGAACAGTGACCGGGAACGAGGCAGGGCAGGCGGCACTGGCTGGTGCGGTGGCGAACAGGCTCACGCACAGCGTCAGACAGAGCAAGGCCAGCAGACGTCTGACCGGGCGCAGAGGAAGGGCACGGTGAAATCGGACGAGCAGAGACATCGGGTGCAGCCTTTCAGGCGAGAGCGAAGCGCAGACGTGTCTAGTGCAGCACCGATTCAGCCCGGCGCAAGGTTGTGAGAAAGACGACCTGTGTAATCAGTATAGTGGAATCACCGAAACTCGCAGAACCAAATTCTTGCGCAACGCCGGATCACGAGAGTGATGACTCGGGGAAGTGAGCCGCTGGGCGGACACAGTCGCTCGCCCAGCGGCTTTCGCACTATGGATACGCGCCGCCGTCGCCGGTTTGGGCGAAACTAGAGGCCAGGAGTGAGAAGTCGCCAATGGTCACGGCATTGTCGCCGTTGAAATTGGACCGCGCGTCATAGGCCGGTGCGCCTACGCTGGTGCCAAACGCCGCCGCCAGGATAGAGAAGTCGGAAATGTTGACGGCGTTATTGTCATTGGCGTCGCCTTCCAGCAGCAGGCTGGTGGTCGTGTTGTTGCTCCCCGCCGCGATGGTGATCACCACCTGGCGCGCCAGCGTGTGCGTCCCCTTGAACGAGAAGAGGTAGGTGCCGACCGGCAGGTTGCTGACGGTGAACACGCCGCTGGTGTTGGAGACATAGTCCTGACTGATGAAGGGCGTCCCGCCCCCTGGGGCATGACGCGAACGTGCACCGTCACGATGTAGCTGGCGTGAGGCGTGGGGTTGGTCCGTCCCTGAAGGGTCAGCGTCGTTTGCAGCGTGTTACCGGCCGGCAGGATGACCTCGACCGCGCCGATATCGACCGTGCCGCTGTTGATGCGCGGGAAGCCCGCCCCACGCTGATCCGTTGTCAGCGCCGCGCCGTTCTCGTCGACCGCTTTGGCGTTGCTGCCGGCATTGATGGCCGGGCTGTTGGCGGCGGGCAGGTGGGTAAAGGTGGGGCCACCATTGTTGGCGAGCGGTCCGAGCAGCGGGTTGGTGTTTTGACCGACCGCACCGCCGAAACCGCAGCTCGTGCCGTTGTCCAGGTTATTGCCGTTGTCCGTGAACGTGCCGGCGCTCTTGACGCAGTTGTTGGCGCCATTGTTCCCCGCCACGATGCTGTTCTGGATCGTCAGCGTGCCGCCTTCCAGCCAGATGCCGCTGCGCGCCGTCTGCACGGCGGTGTTGTTGGTGATGGTGCTGTTGATGATGGTGACGACGCTCGATGCACCAAAGGTGTCCAGCGCGCCGCCGCCGCCGCTGGCGGTTGTGCTGCCATTGGCGGCATTGCCGGAGAGGGTGCTGTTGACGAGGCGCACGATGCCAATATTGTTGAAGATGGCGCCGCCGTAACCCGATGCCGTGTTATTCGAGAAGGTACTGTTGACGATGGTGAGCGTACCGTTATTGGAGTTGATGACGCCGCCTCCTCCTTCGTCGGCCGAGTTGGCGTGAATCGTGACCCCGCTCAACCGGAGCACGCCGCGGTTGAAGATGGCGCCGCCGAACCTGCCGAACACGCTACCCACGTTGGCCGAGCCGTTGGTGAGCGTCAGATCGTTGAGCGTCAGGTTGACGTCGATGTTGACATAGAAAAGGCGGAAGTTCGGCGTGCCGGGGGCGCTGCTGCGGGCGATGGTCGCGCCATTGCCGTTGATGGTCAGCGTCCCCGCCGACGCGAAGAGGATAGGGGGGAGTCCCGTGTCGCTCGCGTTGACGGCGGTCAGCGTATAGGTGCTGTTCGTCAGGTTGATCACGTCGTTGGTCGCCGAGCTGTTGGCGCAGGCGATGGCGTAGATCAGCAGGTTGGCGCTCCCTGCCGGGACGGTGTAGGGAGTGCCGGGGCAGAAGGCTTCGACCGCGCCGATGTCGACGCTTCCGGCGTTGGTTCGCGGGTAGCCGGCGCCGCGCTGGTCGGTGGTCAGCGCCGCGCCGTTCTCATCGACGGCCTTGGCGTTGCTGCCCGCGTTGATCGCCGGACTGGTGTTCGCCGGCAGGTGGGTCTGCGTCGGACCGCCGTTGTTCGCCAGCGCGCCAAGCAGGGGGTTGGTGTTCGACAGGCTGCTTGCGCCGAAACCGCAGCTCGTGCCGTTGTCCAGGTTATTGCCGTTATCCGTGATGGTGGCGCCGGCCTCTACCAAGCAGTTGTTCGCTCCGTTGTTGCCCGCCACGATGCTGTTCTGAAGGGTCAGCGTACCCGTTTCCAGCCAGATGCCGCTGCGCGCCGTCTGCATAGCGGTGTTGTTGGTGATGGTGCTGTTGATGATGGTGACGACGCTCAATGCGTCATAGCTGTCCAGCGCGCCGCCGCCGCCGTTGGTTGAGCTGCCGTTCGCGGCATTGCCGGAAAGGGTGCTGTTGATGAGGCGCAGAATGCCACTAAAGTTGAGGATGGCGCCGCCGTAATCCGATGCCGTGTTATTCGAGAAGGTGCTGTTGACGATGGTGAGCGCGCCAGCTTGGTTGTAGACGCCGCCCCCCCCGGCGGCCGTGTTGCCATGAATGGTGACGCTGCTTAACCGGAGCGCGCCGTAGCTGCGGATGGCGGCGCCGCCTTCCGTGCCAGAACCGCTGGCCGAGCCGTTCGTGAGCGTCAGATCGTTCAGGGTCAGGTCGCCGTCGGTATCGACGAGGATGAAGCGAAATTCTGGCGTGCCGGGGGCGCTGCTGCGCTGGATGGTCGCGCCGCTGCCGTTGATCGTCAGCGACCCCGCCGTCGTCGTCGTGACGATAGGGGGGAGTCCCGTGCCGTCGGTGAGGTCGGCGGTCAGCGTATAAGTGCTGTTGGTCAGGTTGATCACGTCGTTGGCCGGCGTGCTGTTGGCGCAGGCGATGGCGTAGATCAGCAGGGTGGGGTTCCCCGCCGGGACGGTGTAGGGGAAGGCCGGGCAGGCGGCTTCGAACGCGCCGATGTCGACGACGTCGCCGACGATTCGCGGGTAGCCGTCGCCGCGCTGGTCTGTGCTCAGCAGGAAGTCATCCGGATCGATCGCCAGATTGTTGCTGCCGGCGTTGATGGCCGGGGAGTTGGCGAGCAGAGCGTGTGTCAGAGTCGGGCCGCCGTTACTGCTCAACGGTCCGAGCAGGGGGGCGGTGTTCTGACCGACCGGGCCGTCGAAACCGCAGCTCGTGCCGTTGTCCAGGTTATAGCCGTTGTCCGTGATAGTGGCGCCGGCCTCCGCCGAGCAGTTGTTCGCCCCGTTGTTGCCCGCCACGATGCTGTTCTGGATGGTCAGCACGCCCTCTATATTAAAGATGCCGCTGCGCGCCGTCTGCACGGCCGTGTTGTTGGTGATGGTGCTGTTGACGATGCGGACGCTGCCGCCATAGACGTTCACGGCGGCCAGCGCCCCTCCGCCGCTGTAGGTGGTGCTGCCATTGGCGGTGTTGCCGGAGAGAGTGCTGTTGATGAGGAACAGACTGCCGGCGGGCTGATTGAGGATGGCACCGCCAGAGTCCGATGCCGTGTTATTCGAGAAGGTGCTGGTGATGGCGTAGACTACGTTATGGTTGCTGAGGCCGCCGCCGAGAACGGCCGAGTTGGCGTGAATCGTGACCCCGTTCAACGAGAGCACGCCAAAGTTCAGGATGGCCCCGCCGGTCGGATATTCGGGGTGGTCCGGGTTGGCCGAACCGTTGGTGAGCGTCAGATCATTGAGAATCAGATCGGCAAAGCGGCTGACGGTCAGCAGGCGGAAGTGCGGCGTGCCGGGGGCGCTGCTGCGGGCGATGGTGGCGCTGTAGCCGTTGATCGTCAGCGCCCCCGCCGTTTGAGACATGACGATGTTAGGCAGCCCCGTATCGTCGGCGTGGACGCGGGTCAGCGTATAGGTGCTGTTCACCAGATTGATGACATCGTCCGCCGGCGTGCTGTTGGCGCAGGCGATGGCGTGGGTCAGCAGGTTGGCGCTGCCCCCTGGGACGGTGAACGGGAATGCCGGGCAAGCGGCTTCCACCGCTCCGCTGTCGACGACATCGCTGATGATGCGCGCATAGCCGGTCCCACGCTGATCGCTGGTCAGCGCCGCGCCGTTCTGATCGACCGCTCTGGCGTTGGTGCCGGCGTTGATCGCCGGGCTGGTGGCGGCGGGCAGGTGCGTCTGCGTGGGACCGCCATTATCCGCCAGTGGACCGAGCAGAGGGTCGGTGTTCCAGAAGCTTCCAGCGCCCGTTCCAAAGCCGCAGCTAATCCCGCCGTCGATGTTGCCGCCGTTATCGACGAGGACCCCGCCTGAGATCAGGCAGTTGGTCGTGCCGTTGTTCCCCGCCACGATGCTGTTCTGGATGGTCAGGGTGCCCGCTTCCAGCCAGATACCGCTGCGGGCTGCCTGCGGCGCCGTGTTATCCGTGATCGTGCTGTTGACGACCAACACGGTTGAGGCCGCGCCATAGGCGTCGAGCGCGCCGCCGCCGGAACTGTCGCCGGCGCTCACAATATCGTTGCCGGAGATTGTGCTGTTGATCACATTGAGGGTCGCGCTGGAACTGGCGATGCCGCCGCCGTAGCTGGTCGCCGTGTTGTTGGACAGGGTGCTGTCGCGCAGGGTCGTCACACTGGCGCTGTGGTTGTAGAGGCCGCCCGCCGAACCGGCGGTGTTGGAGTCCAGCGTGCTGGCCGTCAGCGTCAGATTGCCGCCGTCGTTGGTGATGGCGCCACCGGACCCGCCCAACACCCGGCCGTTGCGCAGCGTCACCAGGTTCAGGATCAGGTTCGCCCCACTGTTGACAGTGAATAGGCGGAAATCGGGCGTGCCGCCGGCGCTGCTGCGCTCGATGGTCGCGCCATCCCCGTTGATCGTCAGCGTCCCCGCCGTCGCCGCCGTGACGATGGGAGGCAGTCCTGTGCTGCTGGCATAGGCGGCGGTCAGCGTATAGGCGGCGCCGGCCGTCAGGTTGATCACGTTGTCGGACGGTGATCCGTTGGCGCAGTTTATCGCCTCGATGAGGCCGGCAGTATCGCCCGCCGCGATGGTGAAGGTCGGCGCCAGGCCGCAGTAGGACTCATAGGCGCCAAGATCCACCGTCCCGGCGATGATGCGCGGGTAGCCCGCGCCGCGCTGGTCGTTCGCCAGCACGACAAAGTCTTCATCGAGCGCATCCGCGTTCGATCCCGCGTTGATGGCCGGGCTGACGGCGTGCAGCGCGTGCGTCAGCGTGGGACCGCCATTGTCCGCCAGCGGACCGAGCAGCGGATCGCCAGAGAGGTCGAACCCGCAGGTCAAACCATTTTCTATGTTCTTTTCCCCGATTTGTGTCCCGCCGTCAAATTTGCAGTTGTTGGCGCCATTGTTGCCGGAGATGATCGTATTGGCGATACCGCTCCACCCCGCTTCCTGCCAGTATCCGCTGCGCGCGGCGTTGGGAGCCGCAGCGGTGTTGTTGGTGATCGTGCTGTTTCTGAAGAAGACATCCGATGCGCCCCACGAGTCGATCGCGCCGCCGCCGCCGCTGCTGCTCGTGCCCAGAGCGCTGTTGCCGGAGATGGTGCTGTTGAGCACGTACAGGTACGCGTTGTAGTTAGCGACGCCGCCGCCGTAGGTGGTCGCCGTGTTATTGGACAGGGTGCTGTCGCGCAGGCGCGCCAGGCCGTTGCTGTTGTTGTAGAAGCCGCCTCCCGAAACGGCGGTGTTGCCGTCCACCGTGCTGCTCGCCAGCCTCAGCTCGCCGTCGTTGTAAATGGCGCCGCCGGACAGGTCGGACAGCCCGCCGGTCAGCGTGAGGCTGTTCAGGGTCAGGTCCGCCCCGCTGTTGACGGTGAACAGGCGGAAGTGCGGCGTGCCGCCGGCGCTGCTGCGCTGGATCGTCGCGCCGCTGCCGTTGATCGTCAGCGACCCCGCCGTCGCCTCCGTGACGATCGCCGGGAGTCCTGTCCCGTTGGCATAGACGGCGGTCAGCGTGTAGGTGCTGTCCGTCAGATTGATGACATCGTTGGACGGCGCTGCATTGGCGCAGTTGATGGCCTCGATGAGCCGGGCGGTATCTCCCGCCGGGACAGAGAAGGTCGGCGCCTGGCCGCAGAGGGACTCGTAAGCGCCAATGTCCGCGGTTGTCCCGATGGTGCGCGGGTAGCCAGCGCCGCGCTGGTCGGCCGTCAGTGGGACGCCGGCCTCATCGTGCACCCAGCTGTTGGTGCCGTAACCGATCGCCGGGCTGCCGGCGAGCAGGGCATGGGTCAGCGTGGGCCCGCCATTGTTGGCCAACCCTTGAAGCATGGGGTTCGTGTTGGTGCCATACGTGCCGGGAAAGCCGCAGCTCGTGCCGTTGTCGATACTGGTGACGAGAACCCCTGTACCCCCGGTGTACGCGCAGTTGTTGGCGCCGTTGTTGTTGGCGAGGATGGTGTTGACGATGTAGGCGGTGCCTGCTTCACGCCAGAAGCCGCTGCGCGCCGCGACCCCCGCCGTGTTGTAGGCGACGGTGCTGCTGTACAACCGGATCAGCGGACCGGTTATCCCGTAGGCATCGATGGCGCCGCCGCCGCTGGTCGCACCCGTCCCGGTGACGCTGTTGCCGCTGAGGGTGCTGTTGATGACATTCAGTGTTCCATCGACCGTGGTGATGCCGCCGCCGTTTGCCGTCGCCGTGTTGGCCCACAACAGGCTGTCGCGCACGGTCATGGTGCCGCCATAGTTGTGCAGACCGCCCCCATTCTGGGCGGTGTTTCCGCTCACCGTACTCGCGACCAGCCGCACCGTGCCGTAATTCAGGATCGCGCCGCCCTCGGCGGTCGGAACGGACCCGTTGCTCAGCGTCATGTTGTTCAGGGTCAGATTTCCCCCGCTGTTGACGGTGAACAGCCGGAAGGTCGGCGTGCCGCCGGCGCTGCTGCGCTGGATAACCGACGCATTGCCGTTGATGGTCAGCGTGCCGGCGGTGGCCGAGGTCACGATGGGGGGAAGTCCCGCGCCGCCGGAATGGACGGCGGTCAGCGTGTAGGTACTGTTGGTCAGGTTGATGACATCGTTGGAAGCCGTCGCGTTGGCGCAGTCGATCACCTCGATCAGTCGGGCGATGTCGCCGGCCGGGACGGTCACCGGGAAGGAGGCCGGGCAGGCGGCCTCGGCGGGTGTGCCGGTGAACAGGCTCAGGCTCAGGACGAGCAGGAGCGCTGCCAGGGGTGGCAGCCTTCTGATCGACGAGAATGGGCGTCGGGGCACGATGCGACGATAGCGTGAGAGCAGAGACATCGGGCGCAGCCTTTCAGCGAGAGCGAAGCGTAGACGTGTCCGGTGCAGCACCGATTCAGCTCGGCGCAAGGTTGTGGAAAAATTGATCTGTACAGATAGTATAGTTGAAAAGTGGAAGTTTGCGGGAAGAACACGTTCTATCTAAAAGGGCCGACCAGCCGGTCAGCCCACGCATAGATTGACCTCGCGGGCGAACACGCTGGCCAATTTCTCTGCGGCCAGTGTGTTCGCCCGTGCGTTGGCTTCAGCACGTCCCTACGGGTACACCCCGCCGTCGCCGGTCTGCCCGAAATTGGAGGCCAGCAGCGAGAAGTCGCTGATGGTCACGGCATTGTCGCCGTTGAAATTGGCCCGCGCGTCATAGGCCGGTCCGCCCACGCTGGTGCCAAACGCCGCCGCCAGGATAGAGAAGTCGCTGATATTGACGACATTGTTGTCGTTGGCGTCACCTTCGCGCAGGAGTGCCGTTTCAGACCGACAATGCCTGTCCCGGGATGGTCATCTCGAACTGCCACGCCAGCGTATGCGTCCCCTTAAAGCGGAACAGATACGTCCCCGCTGGCAGGTTGGGGATGGTGAAACTGCCGTTCTGGCTGGTCACATAGTTCTGGTTGTATAAGACCGCGCCGCCGCCCGAAGGCATGATCGTCACGCGAATGGTCGCCACGTAGCTCGGATGCGGATGCGGGTTCGTCCGCCCCTGCATCGAGATGCTGACGTCAAGCGAATTCGAGGTCGACTCGTAAGCGCCGATGTCCACCGTCGTGTTGTTGATGCGCGGGAAACCCGTACCCCGTTGATCCGTCGTCAGCGCCGCGCCGTTCTGATCGACCGCCTTGGCGTTGGTCCCGGCGTTGATGGCCGGACTGCCGGGGAGCAGAGCGTGCGTCTGCGTGGGGCCGCCGTTGCTGGCCAGTGGGGCAAGGTTCGGGTTGGTGTTCGGGAAACTGCCAGCGCCGAAGCCGCAGCTCGGGCCGTTGTCGATATTGTTGCCGCCATCGGTGATCGTCCCATCGCAGTTGTTCGCGCCGTTGTTGTTGGCAATGATGCTGTTTTGGATCGTCAGCGTCCCGCCTGTATGAAAGATGCCGCTGCGCTCTGCCCGTGCTGCGGTGTTATTCGTGATCGTGCTGTTGATGATCGTGATCGTGGCGGAGCCGAAGCTGAACAGCGCTCCGCCGCCGCTGGAGGGTGATCCGCCGGTCACGCTGTTCCCGGAAATCGTGCTGTTGATGATGAACATCGTACCGGAGGACATGTCAACAGCGCCGCCGTTCCGATCCGCTTGGTTGTTCGCGATCAGGCTGTTCGTCAGAATGGTGGTCGCGCTGGCGGTCGTGCTGATAGCGCCCCCATGCCGAGCGACATTGCTGCTGATCGTGCTGTTGGTGATCGTCAGCGTGCCGTCGCTGACGATTGCGCCGCCACTGTTCCCTCCGACGCTGCCGTTGGTCAGCGTCAGACGGTTGAGCGTCAGGTTCGCGCCTGTGGTCACTTCGAAGAAATTGAATTCCGGCGTCCCGCCCGCGCTGCTGCGGGTGATGGTTGCCCCATCCCCGTTGATCGTCAGCGTTCCCGCCGTCGCCGCCGTGACGATGGGGGCAGCCCGATCCCCGTTGGCGGCTTCTGCCGTCAAGTTATAGGTGCTGTTCGTCAGGTTGATCACATTGTTGGCTGGGCTGAGGTTGGCGCAGGTGATGGCGTTGATCAAGCTGGCTGAATCCGACGCCGCGATGGTGACGGGGAAGGCGCAGGTGCAGTTACTTTCCACGCGCCCAGATCGACCGTGCCGTCGAGGATGCGCGGGAAGCCTTCGCCGCGCTGGTCGTAAACCAGTGGCTCACCGAATTGATCGTCGGTGGAGTCGTTATATCCGATATTGATCGCCGGACTGCCGGGAAGGAGCGCGTGGGTCAGCGTCGGACCGCCGTTGTTCGCCAGCGGACCGAGCAGCGGGTTGCCGTTGTTGTTAAACACGCAGGTCAAACCATCTTCGATGCTGTCGAATGGCGACCATGCGCCGCCGTCAATCTGGCAGTTGTTGCCCCCGTTGTTGCCGGAAATGATGTTGTTGTCAATATACGCGCCCCCGTCCCTGTACCAGACTCCGCTGCGCGCGGCGTTAGGTGCGGCGGCGGTGTTGTTGGTGATGGTGCTGTTTCGGATCGATAAGTCCGCCGACGCGCCGAAGCTTTCAATCGCGCCACCGCCGCCGCTGACGTCCGTTCCGTTCGCGCTGTTGCCAGAAATCGTGCTGTTGATGACTCGCAAGATCGCGTTGGAATTGGCGACGCCGCCGCCGTCGCTCGCCGCCACGTTGTTCGACACGGTGCTGCTGAGGAGGATGGTTGTGCTGCCGCTGGCGTTGAAGATGCCCGCGCCAAAACTGGCAGTGTTGGCGTCAACCGTGCTCTCCATCAGCGTCAGCGTGCCGCCGCTGTTGTAAATCGCGCCGCCGCTCGTACCCGGAACCTGCCCGTTCGTCAGCCTGACCCGATTGAGCGTCAGGTTCGACCCGGCATTCAGATAGAAAATGCGAAAATCTGATGTGCCAAGTGCGAAACTCCGCTCGATGGTCGCACCGTTCCCGTTGATCGTCAGCGTCCCGCTGCCCGATGTTATGGCGGGCAGTCCGTTGTCGCTGGCATACGCCGCCGTCAGCGTGTAGGTGCTGGCTGACGCCAAGTTGATCACGTCGTCCGCCGCCGAACCGTTGGCGCAGGTGATGGCGTCGATCAAGGTTGTCGCGTCGCCTGCTGGAACGGCGTAGGGACTTCCGATACAGGCGGATTCGTAAGCGCCAATATCCACCGACACACCCCGGATGCGCGGGAATCCCGCGCCGCGCTGGTCAGTGGTCAGCGGGGTGGTGTCATCTTCTTCGACGGCATAACCGTTGTTGCCATTGTTGATCGCTGGACTGCCGGGGAGCAGGGCGTGGGTTTGTGTGAAACCGCCGTTGTTGCCTAACGGAGCCAGCAGCGGGTTGGTATTGTTGTAAGCGCCGGAGGTGAATCCGCAGCTTGTGCCGCTGTCGATATTGCCGATGTAGCCCCACTGGGTGCCGAATTCAAAGTGACAGTTGTTCGCGCCGTTGTTGTTGGCGATGATCGTGTTGAAGTAGCCGGCATTGCCCGACTCCATCCAGATGCCGCTCTTGTGGGTGTTCGGCGCGACGGCGGTATTGTTGGTGATCGTGCTGTTATAGAACGACATCACGGGCGCGCTGCCATAGCTGTCGATTGCGCCGCCGCCGCTGCTGCTCCCCGTGCCGTTGGCGGTGTTGCCGCTGATGGTACTGTTGATCACGTGCAGCGTCCCGCCCGCGTTGGCGATGCCGCCCGCGTAGCTCGATGACGTATTGTTGGCGATCAGGCTCTCGTGCAGGATGACAGTGCCGCCTCCGTTGTAGATGCCCCCGGCATTGCTCGCGTTGTTGGCGGTGATCGAGACGCCCTCCAGCTCGGAGCCGTCTGCCGCTGGAGGTGAGGATCGCCCCGCCGCTGGCCCCGGATGATCCGTTGGTCAGCGTCATCTGGTTGAGGGTCACGTTCGCGCTGCTGTTGATCAGCATGATGCGGAAGGCGGGCGTGCCGCCCGCGCTGCTACGGGCGATGGTCGCGCCGTTGCCGTTGATGGTCAGCGTGCCGCCCGTCGCCGTCGTCACAATCGGCGGCAGCCCGGTAATGCTGGAATGGACAGCGGTGAGGGTATAGGTGCTGTTGGTCAGGTTGATCACGTCGTTGCCGGCGGTCGCATTCGCGCAGCCGATCACTTCGATCAGTCGGGCGGTGTCGCTCGCCGGGACGGTCACCGGGAAGGAGGCCGGGCAGGCGGCCTGGGCCGGCGCGGTGGCGAACAGGCTCAGGCCCAGCGCCAGACAGAGCAGGGTCAGCAGGCGCGGAACCGGATGCAGGGTAACAGAGCGGTGAAATCGGACGAGCAGAGACATCGGGTGCAGCCTTTCAAGCGAGAGCGAAGAGCAGACGTGTCTGGTGCAGCACCGATTCAGCCCGGCGCAAAGTTGTGGGAAAACTGATCTGTACAGAAAGTATAGTTGAATGTGGGAATTCTGCAGAGCGGATTTCACGGCAGCATCGGATGGCCGTCGTGATGAATCGGGAAATGAGGGTCGCAGGGCGGACGACCGTCGTCCGCCCTGCGGCCTTACATTATGGAGATACCCGCCGTCGCCGGCCTGGCCGAAATGCGCGGCCAGCAGCGAGAAATCGCTGATCGTGACGGCTGAGTCGCTATTGAAGTCGGCCCGGGCATCATAGGTCCCCGCCCTGACTGGTGCCGAACGCCGCCGCCAGGATGGAAAAATCCGAGATGTTGACGACGTTGTTGTCACTGGCGTCGCCTTCCAGGAGGAGCGGTGTCGTTTGCAGGTTCACACCATCGACGATGGAGAACTCCTGCTGACGGGCCAGGGTGTGCGTTCCCTTGAAGCTGAACAGATACGTTCCGGCGGGCACACTGGAGATGCTGAATGCCCCCGTCTGATTAGTGGTGACATTCTGACTGTACACAGCAGCGCCTCCGCCCTCCGGCATGATCTGTACGTGGACGGTGACGACGTGACTGGGATGCGGCGAGGGTTCACACGGCCCTCCAGGACCACTTGCACAAACAGCAGTTGAAGGTCCGTCTCGTAGGCACCATGTCAACGGTGGCGTTATTGATCCGCAGGAAGCCCGACCCGCGCTGATCGGTGGTGAGCGTGGCGCCGGTGTGATCCTGCGCCTTGGCATTGTTGCCGGAGTTGATGGCCGGACTGCCCGGAAGGAGGGCATGCGTCTCTGTCGGGCCGCCGTTGTCCGCCAGCACATCCAGCAAGGGGTTGGTGTTCTGCCCGTCGGCGCCGCTGAAGCCGCAGGTCGTGCCATTGTCGAGGTTGCTGCCGTTGTCGGTGAAGGTACCGCCGGTCTTTGCGCAGTTGTTGGCGCCATTGTTGTTGGCCACGATACTGTTCTGGATCGTCAGCGTCCCCCTTCCTGCCAGATGCCGCTGCGCGCTGCCTGCACGGCGGTGTTATTGGCGATCGTACTGTTGACGATCAGCACGGTACTCGCGTTGAAGATATCGAAAGCGCCGCCGCCATCCGCGACGCCGCCGCCGGTGACGGCGTTGCCGGAGACGGTGCTGTTGATGACGCGCATTGTCCCGTTGTTGTTGCTGATGGCACCGCCATAATCGGCAGCACTATTGCCAGAGAGTGTGCTGCGGACCAGTGTGAGTGTTCCGGTGAAGTTGTCGATAGCGCCGCCCGCGCTAAAGCTGCCCACGACATTGTTGTTGCGAAGCGTGCTGTCCGACACGGTCAGCACACCGTGGTTGAGGATAGCGCCGCCGTCGCCGCTGCGCCCATTGGTGAGCGTCACCCGGTTGAGCGTCAGGTTTGCCCCGCTGTTGATGTAGAACAAACGGAAATCGGGAGTGCCGAGGGCGCTGCTGCGGGCGATGGTCGCGCCGTTCCCGTTGATGACCAGCGTTCCTCCGGTGGCCGTCGTGGCAATCGGCGGAAATCCATCATCGGAGATGTAACTCGTTGTCAGCATGTAGGTGCTGTTGGTCAGGTTGATCACGTCATTTGTGGGGACGGCGTTGGCGCAGTTGATCACTTCGATCAGCCGGGCGGTGTCGCTCGCCGGGACGGTCACCGGGAAGGAGGCCGGGCAGGCGGCGTTTGCTGGCGCACCGGTGAACAGGCTCAGGCCCAGCGCCAAACAGAGCAGGGCCAGCAGGCGCGGAACCGGGTGCGGGGTTACGTCGCGGCGAAATCGGACGAGCAGAGACATCGGGTGCGGCCTTTCAAGCGAGAGCGAAGAGCAGACGTGTCTGGTGCAGCACCGATTCAGCCCGGCGCAAAGTTATAGGAAAACTGATCTGTACAGACAGTATAATCAAAAACAGAAAGTCACGGAACCTATTGATTGCTCACACAAAGCAAAGGCATCAAATTCAGTGAATCACGAAAGTTCACTTTGACCATCAGCCGCTGCGTTTTTGAACCAACCTCACCCCAAAAATCGAACGACATTTCGCCCCTCTCCGCACGGAGAGGGGCGGTTGAGCGCAGCGAAACGGGGTGAGGTTAAGCCCGACCTCATAGGCGCCTCGCGAGGCGCCCCTACGCCACGTCTCGCACTTGAACCCATCGACGATTTTGACGCGTTCGCCCTGATGGCGAACAGGACTGCGGGAGTCACCGCGCTTGCGCAGGCGCGACGATCAATCCGTAGAGCGCGTCGCGCTGGCATAGACGAAGTAGTGATCGGTGACGGCAGCCGACGCGTCCAGCCCGGCGCGGGCGAAGTGGCCGACCAGATCGGCCGGCTCGTAGAAGATTTTGTAGACGCGGTAGGTTTGCCCATCGTTGAGCTTGCGGGTGGCGATGATCTCGTCGGCTTCCGGCAGGCGGTTGTCCGGCGCCGTTGAAGACGGCGTGCGGCGCAGATCGACCATGAAGACGTGCCCGCCTGGCTTGAGCCAACCGGCGACTCTTTTCAGGAAGCCATCGAGCATTTCCGGCGGCACGTGTGACAGCCAGAAGCCGAAGAAGATCATATCGAACGGCTCGTCCGGCTCCCATTCGTAGAGATCGGCCAGATGATAGGTCACTCGGTCCGATTGGAGCTTGGCCTGGTTAATGGCCAGCATCTCCGGCGCGGCGTCGACGGCCACAACACGGTCGGCCAGCCTGAGCAGTTCCTGCGTCCAGATGCCGGTGCCGGGGGCCAGCTCCAGCGCGGACGAGACATGCGGCAGGCTCAGCAGCGCCTCGCGGACGACGGCGGCTTCGGCAGCCCATTCGGCATTCAGGGTTTCGCCATGATCAGTAGCGTCCGTGACGGTAAAACCACTGGTCGTATTCGGCAGCGCGGGCGCGGTAGTAGCGTTTCTGTTCTTCCAGCAGGGGATCGTTCATCTGGGTGTGCCTCCAGGCGAGGCGCCCCTCGCCCTATTCCTGTGGGGGCGACTCTTTGGGCGAGGAACGCCTCGCCCCTATGAGTTGATCCCCTGAAGATACTCGATCAGGGCGTCGAGGGCAAAGCGGTACATCGCTGCTTCACGCTCGGCGAGCAGCGCGCGGGGCACATGCGTCCACAGCGACGCTTCGACCAGCGGGGTATCGTTGACCAGCGCGTGCAGCTCACCGGGCGTATGGCCGACGCGCGGCGCCATGACGTCGTACGTCTCGCTGAGGCCGCCGGGGCGAATCTGCCGGTCGATGATCGACTGCCAGCCCTGAACGGCGTGCAGCGGCAGAAACGGCAGCCAGTCGTCGGGAGTGGCCGCGCCGACGCCGGTCGACAGCGCCGGGTCGAGCGAGGCCAGATCGCGCTCGTCCATGGTGATCAACAGGATGTGCAGCATCAGAAAGCGCGTTGCACGCGGCGCCCATTCTTCGCGCCCGAAGTGCGGGCCGGTCATGTGCAGAGTCCAGAAGGCGTCCATGGCCAGATGGAAAACGTAGGCGGCCAGATAGGCGCATTCAGCAGGGGTCGCGGGCCGGCGCAGCGTCGGGTAGCGGTCGAGCATGATCGCCCACGGCATCGGCTCGATGGGCCGGTCGTAGCTGTAGAAGTGCGTCACGTCGCGCCTCAGCCCGGCCAGCCCCTGACCGTCGGCGACTACGCTGCCGAGCAGGTATTCTGGCAGGGCCGCCGTCAGTGCGGGGCGCAGGGCATCGGGCAGGGCGGGATCGATCAGCGCCCGCTGCGCATAACGCAGATGGGTAAAAGGAGTCGGCATGGAGGATTGCCCTCTCCGTCTATGGGCTGGGTTCCAGACAGGACGGCAGCACGCTCAGATCGCGTTCCCAGTCGGCGGCATAGAACGTCAGGTATTCGTCGAGCTGGTTCGACCAATAGCTCTCGTCGTGAGCCTCGCCGGGCGTGATGACATAGGTGTGGGTGATGCCCCGCGCGCTCAGCCGGCTGGAGAAGGTGCCCAGCCCGGCCCCGTCGGGATCCTCGGCGCCGTTGTCGATGAACATGCGCAGATTCGCCTCCTGCAGGAAGGGCGCATCGAGCGCCAGTTCGAGCGGATTGTTGGCCGGCGGCACGTTGGCGGCGTCGAAATCGGCCGAATGACCGCCCACGATGCTGAAGGTGTCCGGGTTGCGCAGCGCGATGCTGTAGGCCCAGAAGCCCGACCGCCCGATGCCGCCGATGGCCCGCTCCTCACGCGTCGTGATTGTGCAGAAGTCGCGCTCCACCGCCGGACGCAGCTCGTCCATCAGGTAGGTCTCATACGAAGCGTTGGGCGGGAACGAGTTGCGCACGCCGATGTTGCCCAGCGCCGGCATCACGACGATCATCGGCGGCAGTGCGCCCAGGCGGACGCCCTGGTCGATGGCGGTGTCGATGCCCAGTTCATCCCACTGGCTTTCGTTCTCGCCTGCTGCCGGAAGGAGGTACAGGACCGGGAAGCGGCGCTGCGACTCAGATAGCAGGGCGGAATGTAGACCCGGTAGCGCAGATTCTCGCCGGCCGACGGGCTGCGGAATTCGTCGAAGGGGACGATCTGTCCGCCGCTTCCCAGGCAGGCCAGCGGCGTCGCCGTGGACGTGGGTGCGGGCGTGTTCGATGGCTGCGGCGTCGGGCTGGGCGGCAGCGTCGCGGTCGGAACCGGCGTATCGCTGGCCGAAGGCGTGACGATAATCGTCTGTGGCGTAGGCGTGACGACCGGGTCGAAGGGGTCGCAGCCCGCCAGGACGATGAGCGCCGGCAGAAGGCAAATGATGAGAGCGTTGCGTAGAGTCCATGTTCGTCGTTGCATAGGATGCGATTATATCGTTGCGGCGCATCCAACGAAAGTGGCCGAATGGACGGCGACCATCCGCATCTCTTTGGCCCCATTCCCATGCTTACACGACGAATTCCTGACGCTTATCTGCTGTGCGTTGAACTGTGCAGTAGGGTCGTGTACAGTTAAAGTACACTGTTCAACGGGCGATCTGCATCGCCTCAGTAGCAAAATGGGACTCTCGCATGACCGCAACGTCCTCATCAAAACTCGTGATCCTGCTGACGATCGCCGGCCTGGTTCTGGCCATCTTCAGCCTGTCGGCGCCGATGGTCACCGCTCAGGATGGCAATCTGCTGGCCGACGCCGGTTTCGAAGGCGCATACGTCGGGCGGGGACGCCCGGACCTCAACACCGCCGCGCCGTGGCTGCTGTTCAACGCCGACTCGCCGCGCAACTACGAATGGCAGAACCGGTCGGACAAAGTCTACGCGTTCCCCCCATCGCGGCGGGGCGGGGAAGTTCATTCCGGCACCCTGTCGCAGAACATCAACGGCGGCTACGTCACCTTCACGGTCGCGGTTTACCAGACCGTGTCGGTGCCGGCCAACACCAGCCTGAACGCCAACATCTGGGCGCGCATCAAGACCTGCAACATCGGGCAGGGCGCGGACAACTGCGGTTCGGCAGTGGAGTCCGGCGCATACGTCAAGGTGGGCGTCGACCCATCCGGCGGCACCAATCCCTTCTCGCCGAGCGTGGTCTGGTCGAGCAACATCGCCCCCCACGACACCTGGCAGCAGGTGGGCGTGACGGTCACGACCACCGGCCCGACGGCGACGTTCTTCGCCTTCTTCACGCAGAACTCGCCCAGCCAGCTCAACAACGTCTGGTTCGACGATGCCTACCTGGGCACGGGCAGTTCAGGCGGCTCGGTTGCGCCCGGCCAGCCCGCGCCATCCACCGCCGTGCCGACTCAGCGGCCTGCCCCGACGGCCTTCATCGCCTTCCGGCAGCCGCTCCGCCCTGACGGTTCGCAGCACCACGTGATCATCACCGGCGATACGCTGACGGGCATCGCGACGGCCTACAGTGTGACGGTCGAGCGCATCATGGAGCTGAACAATCTGCGCAGCTCGCGCTTCATCTTCCCCGGCCAGGATCTGCTGATCATCCCGGCGGGCGAAGGCGGTGGTTCGGGCACGGGTGCGGGAACAGGCACCGGCACGCCGCAGCCGACCCGGCGGCCGACTCTGCCGCCGCTGCCCACGCTCAGCGCGGCCGATATGACCTGGCTGGCGGGTGGCGCTGGCGGGCCGACGCCGGTCGGTATGGGGGATTGAGAGAGGGCTTGAACCAACCCCTCCCCCCCTGACCCCCTCTCCCACGCAAGCGTCTTGCAAGCAAGCGGGGCGAGGGGAACGAATGGAAAGCCGAAAGCAAACACGCTGGATTGAGGTAGTCGGGACGCGATTTTTCGCGTCCCTGACCTTACACGCCATGCTGAGCGTAGGGACGGCATTCTTGCCGTCCGCCATGGCGGACGGCAATCGAATTGAATGATTTCGCGGATACACCAATTCGAGGTAGACAGGCGAGTCAAAATGGCAGGAGCCAGGCAGAGGATCGTCCTCTGCACCGGGCAGTACTGTAACCTGGGGCGGCGGGCGGACCGGTTGCACAGAAAGCTGACCCCGCTCGTCATGACCTACAACAATGGGCAGCGGCCGCCGCCTTGCAAGCTGGAGACGGCCAACTGCCTGAGCATGTGCGCCACGGGGCCAAACCTGATAATCTACCCCGGCGAGAAGATCTACAACGATGTGCAGGAAGATCAGATCGAGGCGATCTTCCACGAACATATCGACCGGGTGGCGAAGTAAAAAAACTCACCCCTGACCGGCTTCCATCTGGAAACCGGTCAGGGGTGAGTTCATGTTTGCAGTTGGAGCGCTTCGAGAGACGGGGGCGTCTTGCCCTCATCTCTCGTGCCTCATGCCTCAGAACTTGTCCGGGAAGACCTGGCGGGCCAGCGCCTCTTCCTGGTCGACCATGTCGCTCAGCGTTTGCAGACCTTCATTCCAGAAGGCTGGGTCGCGCAGGTCGATGCCGATCTTGCCCAGGATGTTCTCCGGATAATCGGTGTTGCCGGCTTCCAGCACCGAGATGTACTTCTCCACGAAGCCGGAGTCTCCCTTCTTGTACAGATTGAAGAGCGCCAGCACCAGCAGCTCGCCGAAGGAGTAGGCGTAGACGTAGCCGGGCGTGTGCAGGAAGTGGGGGATGTAGCTCCACCACTGCTTGTACTCGTCGCGCAGGGTCACGCTGTCGCGGAACTGATCGCGCTGTGTCTGCAACCAGATCTCGTTGAGGCGCTCGGTCGTCAGTTCGCCCTCGGTGCGCCGCGCAGTGTGCATGGCATCCTCGAAGCGGTTCATGGCGATCTGCCGGAAGACGGTGGCGAAGCTGTCTTCGAGCTTGCCGAGCAGCAGTTCGAGCTGGGCAGCCGGGTCGGACTCGCTGGCCATCAGATCGTTGAAGGTCAGCATCTCGCCGAAGGTCGAGGCCATCTCGGCGGTCGTCAGCGGCGTGTACAACCCGGACGGGCCATTGGCGCGCCCGCCGAAATACATGTGCAGGCCATGCCCGAGCTCGTGCGCCAGCGTCATGATGTCGCGCGCCTTGCCCAGGTAGTTGACGAACACGAATGGGTGAGCCGATGGAACTGTCGGTGAGGCGAAGGCACCGCCCTGCTTGTTGGGCTGGACGGGTGCGTGGATCCAGTTCTTGTCGAAGAACAGCGCGACGGCCTCACCCATGCGCGGGCTGAAGCGGCCGTACGCGCCCTGGGTGATGTCGCGGGCTTCTTCCCAGGTGTAGAACTCGCCCTGGGCGTCCAGGCGAATCGGCGCGTAGCGGTCGTAATCGTAGAGTTCGTCGTAGCCCAGAATGCGGCGCTTCAGCCGGTAGTGCCGGGCGCAGATCTCGTAGTTCGAGGTGACGGCCTGCACCAGCGCGTTGACGGTCTCATCCGGCGCCTTGTTGCTCAGGTTGCGGCTGCTGATCCAGTTCGGATAGCCGCGCATGCGGTCTTCCGAGGCTTTGTCGGCAGCCAGCACGTTGAAGACATACGTCAGTTCCATTTTCCGGCCTTCGAGCGTCTCGGTGAGCGCCGTGGCCGCCCGCTTGCGCAGGTCGCGGTCGGGTTCGTGGAACTTGCTGAGGACCTGGGACTGGGTGAGCCTCTGCCCGTCGAGATCGTAGCGCAGCGAACCCATGAGCTGGGTGAAGAAGCGCGCCCAGGCGTTCGAGCCCGTCACATCTTTTTCCACCAGGGCCTGCTCAACCGGCTCGCTCAGCGTGTGCTGCTTGAAGCGGCGGTCAGCCTCCAGGGCGTGCCGGTGCCGGGGCACGTCGATCTGGTCGAGGATGGCCTGCGCCGACGCATCGTCCAGCGCGCGCCACTCGATGCCGGAGAAGAGCAGCTTCTGGGACAGCGCCGCGCCGAACTCCTGAATCCGCTGCACCAGGGCGCCGCGCGCCGGGTCGGCGGTGTCGGTGGCGAACATCAGGTAAGCATAGCTGCCGATACGCCCGGCCACATCGCTGATGGCTTCTTCTTCGTCCATGGCCTTGACCATCTCGGGGCCGGTCAGCGAGCCGACGCGGCCGCGATATCGCGCCGCGAACTCGTCTGCCATGAGCAGGCTGCGTTCGATGTCCTGCTGAATTTTCGGGTCGTCCAGTCCGGAATAGAAAACGGACAGATCCCAGACGACGGACTCAGCCCCCGTCAGCTTCTGTTCAATTACGGCGTCGGTCATCCCAAAAACCCTTCAACATTTGAATTCATTCGAATAATACTACCGGTCTTTGTCCAAAGTTCAAGACGCATTGGCTTACATCATGTGGAATGTGGTCGCCAGGCGGGGCGGCGTCGATCGGCCGGCCGCTGGTCAGCCGCTGCGGCGGGCCGCCGTTAAGGGGCACGGAGAACAGGTCGACCACGCCGTTGATGGTGGCGGTGTAGGCGATCCAGTCGCTCTGCGGCGACCACGCCAGACCGTCCGAGTAGTGGCCGATGTCGACCAGAAAGCGGGCGGCGGCATCGTGTGGCCTGGGTGAGACGAAGATGCTCCAGCGCTGCTGGCGAAAGGCCATGAAGGCGAACAGACGGCCATCGGGCGAGCGCACCTGCGTGGAATTGCTCGTGCCCAGGCCGAGATCGATCTCTCGGCCGGTGATCGGATCCATACCATCCTGCACCAGCGTCAGGCCGCTGCCGTCGCGGTTGACCAGATAGAAGGTGGCCGGACCCTGACGGGGAGCGCGCACGACGAGCTGCTGGCTGTCGCGCGTCCAGCGTGGAAAGGTGTAGGGCTCGCCATCATCGATCAACCGGCGCGGCTGCGACTCCCCATGCGCCAGCAGATAGACGGTGATCAGGCCGTCACGGTCGGAGACGAAGGCCAGCCAGCGTCCATCGGGCGACCAGGCGGGCGCGGCGTCATAGCCGGGGTGGTCGCTCAGGTTGCGGGTCAGACTGCGCGGCAGATCGATCAGGAAGATATCCGGATTGATCTCCGCATACGACATGTAGGCCAGCTCCCGACCGGGGAAGACCGCGCCGGCCGCGGCAGATGCTCCCAGCAGCGCCAGGCACAGCGCCCCGGCCAGGGCGGTCACCGTCAGTGTCAGCCGAAGCAGCATCGCCCTACGAGCTGGAGGCGCTTTCACGGACGAAGCGCATGGCCGACCGGGCCATCGTCTCGAGATCGGCGACTATCTCCGCACGGCGGTCCGGTTCCTTGGTCAGGATCTCGGCCAGGATGGCGACTCCGGCGCGGTCGTTGAGGTTAATGAAGTAGACCAGCACGTCGACGCTGGCGTTTTCAAGGACCTCGATTTCCGTGCCGGGCTGCGCCATCACCCCTTCCAGCGGCACGCCCTGCGGCGGCAGCGAGGTCTGGGTCGTGCCCCCGCCGGCGATCTGCGTGTTCACCTGACGCAGCACCTGATCGCGCCAGTTGCCGATCGTCAGGAACTGGCTGGGGTCGCTGGTGATGATCAGCGCCTGCGCATCCAGGGCCGCTTCGCCGGCTTGCAGGAGGGCGCTGTCGTACACATCGCTGTTCGAATCGGCGAAGCTCCAGCCGTCCGGCAGTTCGATCTGAATATCGGTGTTGAAGATGATGCTGCCTTCCGGCATCTCGGCCGGGATCAGCGCCTCGTCGCGCAGTTCCAGGGCCGGTAGTTGGATCTCTTCGGGCAGTTCCGGCGGCTCGACGTCGAAGGTGACGGATTCCAGCATGCGCACCAGCGGCTCTTTGAGCTGGTACAGATCGTTGGCGCGGGCCGTGGGACTGAGCGCCTGGATCAGCACGAAGCGTTTGTCTTCCCCTTCGCCCGTCTCGAAGGCGACGAAGAAAGTGCGGCCGGCCAGGGCGCGTGCCGGCTGAAAAACGCTGAAGCCGTTGAACAGGGCGATGGGTTCGCGCTGCGTTGGGTCATACTGGGCGAAGAGCGAATCCAGCAGTTGAGTGAGAGCGCCGTCAAGATCGGGGGCATCGGCCAGGATCTCCCGCGCGCTCTGCCCCGTGGTCACGGTGATGATCACGCCGTTGCCGGAAGCAAACGAACTGAGGGTGAATTCCTCTTCGTGATTGAAGCTGACGTCATAGATTGCGGGGAAGGTGAACTGCATCCCACCGGGCGTGACGATGGTCTCGGTCTCGACGTCAGACTGCGCCAGAAGACCGGTGGCAGTCAGGCTCAGGAGGATCAGAAGAATGCAAAGGCCTCGCATCGGTTGTCGCATCTGCGCCATTCCTTTTGTGGAATACCAGATTCATTCTACACGTCTTTACGGGCCAGAAGCATGAGGCGATGGTCAGGGACAAAAAAAGAGGCTCCACCGGGGGGAGGGGTGGAGCCCAAAAGTCGAAATTTATCAAAGAAACGATACTAATTGTCCGTTTCCCTCATTTAGCCTTAATATAACATTCCGTGATTCGCCGGCAACAGTGACATTTGTCATATTTTGCCACGATCCCAGCCTTCGGCGACCAGAGTCGATGATGCTGGCGGTGAGCGCAGCACGTGCCGTTTGGACAGCAGAGATTTGCCAACAGAATTGATGAACGCCGGGGACTGCGCTACGATCCGTGCTTTGCTTGCTCAGGAGTGACCCACGATGCAGATGACCGACTCCGGTCCGATTGGACTGTATTTCGAAGACATCAACGTCGGCGACAAACTGGTGACGCGGGGGCGAACGATCACCGAATCGGATATCGTCCAGTTTGCCGGGCTGACTGGCGATTACAACCCCATGCACACCAATGCCGAGTACATGAAGTCCCACCCCATGGGTCAGCGGGTGGCGCACGGCATGCTGACGCTCAGCTACGCCGTCGGCCAGGCCTATCAGCTTGGCTTCATGGAGCGCACCGTGCTGGCGTTTCGCGGGTTGGAGATGAAGTTCAGCTTGCCGGTGTTCATCGGCGACACGGTGCACGTCGAATTGACGGTGCGCGAAAAGAAGGAAGCGCGGCGCATCGGCGGCGGCACGGTCACCCTGGATGTCAAGATCGTCAACCAGGACGGCAAATCGGTGCAGTCGGGCGAATGGACGGTGCTGATGGCCTTGAAGGATGCGGCATCCTAGGGACGACTGGCAGGCTGCCGTTGCCCCGGTGGTCCGTTCCGATCAACAGACATAAACGGACGAGGCATGCCTCGTCCCTACGCGGGGCAATTGAGCAAGCAGGCCGGGCCGGGTTGAACCATGGACAGCATTTTTCTGGCGACGAAGACGATGGTGCCGGCGCTGCGGACGCAGTTGGTCCCGCGCGAACGTGTGCGCCATCTGCTGCTGCGAGCGCTGGAAGTGCCGTTGGTGCTGGTGAGCGCGCCGCCCGGCTTCGGCAAGACGACGGCGGCTCTGGCGGCGGTGAAGGCGCTCCAGGCAGAGGCGGCGGCTGAAACCCTTCTCGCCTGGCTATCGCTGGACGAAGGCGATAACGACCCCGTCCGCTTCTGGCAGTACGCCGTCCAGGCGATGGGGCGGGCGGGCATGGCCGCCGATTCCGCGCCGCTGACCCAGCCGGACCGCTCGATGCTGCCCCTCCTGCTCAATCGAGTTGCCGCGCAGCCCGCGCACGTGCTGTTCGTCCTCGATGATTATCATGTCATTCAGCAGGCGTCAATTCACGAGGCGCTGGCCTTTCTGCTGGAACATGCGCCGCCCAACCTGCACTTCCTGCTGATCACACGGGCCGACCCGCCGCTCCCGCTGCACCGCCTGCGGGCGCGCGGGCAGATGGTCGAGATTCGCGCTGCCGACCTGCGTTTCGATGCTCAGGAGGCGGCGGCTCTACTGACCGGCATCATGGGGCTGGCGCTGACTCCCGGCGATGTCGATCGCCTGACGGAACAGACGGAAGGGTGGGCCGCCGGCTTGCAGTTGGCCGGGGTCGCCCTGCAAGGCGAATCTGCCACGTCTGACGCGGTCAGCCGGCAGGGGTTGATCGACCGGTTGGCGGCCAGCAGCCGCTACATCCTCGAATACCTGACCGAAGAAGTGCTGCTCCAGCAGCCGGAGCCGGTGCAGGCCTTTCTGCTGCAAACCGCGATCCTGCACCGGCTGAACGGCTCGCTGTGCGATGCCGTCACCGGCGGCACGGAGAGCGAGGCGACGCTCGCAGCGCTGCTGCGCCGCAATCTGTTCATCGTGCCGCAGGGCGACCCCGGCTGGTACCGGTATCACCCGCTGTTTGCCGACCTGCTGCGCGGGCGGCTTCAGCAGAGCCACCCGGATCTTCTGCCGGTCCTGCACCGGCGTGCCGCTGCGTGGTTTGACGCGCAGGGTGACGTCGAGTCGGCGATCGAGCACGCGCTTTCGGGGGGAGACTTCGACCATGCCATCCGCCTGCTCGACGCCCATGCCCGCGCCGCCGCCATGGCCGGGCGCATCCTGACCCTGGAGGGCTGGTTGCGCCGTCTGCCGGAAAGCGAACGCGGGGCGCTGCCGCGCGTCGATCTGGCTTTTGCCTGGGCGCTACTGATGCGTGGGCGCTACGGCGATATCGAGGCGTACATTCGGCGGGCGGAGGGCGCGATTGCGCCGGACGATACGCCGCTTATGGGGGAGATCCACGCCCTGCGCGCCGCCGCCGCCGATTCGGTCGGAGCGGCGGATCTCGCTCTGGTCCACGCCCGCCGCGCGTTGGAGCTGGCCGCGCCGGATCATCTGTTCGCGCAGGCCATGGCGACCATGGCGCTGGCCGGCGCGCTGCGCATCCAGAACGACCTCGATGGGGCGATCGACGCTTACGAACGCGCCATTCCGCTGTGCGCCGCGGCGCGCCTGCTCATGCCCGAGCTGATTGCCCGCGCCCAGATAGGCACGCTTTACATGCAGGTGGGGCAGCTCCGCCGCGCCGCCGCCGTCACCCGCCCGGTGGTCGACTCGCCGGTGCGCCACCCGATGGCCTGCTCGCCGCTGGCCGCGCACGCCGCGGTGCTGATCGAGTGGAACCGGTTGGACGAGGCCGAACCGCTGGTCGAGCAGGCGCTGACCCTGGCGCAGCAGAGCGGGCACAACGCTGCCACGGCGCGAATCCTGATCATGCTGGCCCGACTGCGCCGCTTGCAGGGCGATGCTATGCGGGCGCAGATGGCGCTGGAGCAGGCGGCGGTGCTGGTTCTGAAGGGCGTGCCGGCCTGGATCGGGCCGCTGCTGACCGCCGAACGCGCTCACCTGCTGATCGACCAGGGGGCGTTGGCCGCGGCGGAGCAGGTGCTCACCCCGGCGCTGGCGGAGTTTTCCGGGCGGACTCCTGTGCCGCTGACACTGGCCTACTGCCTGTCTGCTGATCGTCCAGGGACGCCGCGACGAGGCGCGATCGCAGCTCGACTCGCTCCTGACCATCGCGCCGACCAGTATCGACGCGCTGCTGCTGCGGGCGCTGGCCCAGACCGGCGAGGCGGCGGCGCTTGACGACGTGGAGCGGGCGCTGAACCTGGCTGAGCCGGAAGGTTCCGTCCGGCCGTTCCTCGACTGCGGCGCGGCCGTGCTGCCGCTCCTGTCGCGCCTCGATCGCGCCTACGCCCGCCGCCTGATCGAGGCCTTCCCGGCTGAGCTGCGGCAGGAGGCGGTCTCGGCCGCCCTGCCGGAGGGGCTGACTGACCGCGAGACCGAGGTGCTGCGCCTGATGGCGCGCGGCATGAGCTACCAGGATATCGCCGATCACCTGGTGGTCAGCATCAACACCGTACGCCACCACGTCAAAGGCGTGTACAGCAAGCTCGGCGTCGACAGCCGGGCACGCGCCATCGAGCAGGGACGCGCGCTCAACCTCATCGGGTGATTGCCTGATCGCCAAATCTCACATGGTCGATCACATGCTCATGTGATCCCCCGCAAGATCATCTCCTCTATGCTAAGGACATCATCGTTCATCTGAGGAGGCCCGCCTCTTGACCGGCATCACACTCCCCGAAACGCGATCATCCGTTTCCTGGTTTTTTCGCCCGGCGGAAATCATGACGACACTGATCCTCATCTTCTCCGCCATCGCCAGCTTCGCCGGCCTGGCCGTCGCCGGGCTGTATGACGGCAATTCCGCGTCGCTCATCCCTGCCCTGCAAGGCCAGGACCTGGTCACTCTGCTGTCGCTGCCCGTGCTGGGCTACTCGATGTTCGCCGCGCGCCACGGCTCGCCCCGCGCGCTGATCGTCTGGGCCGGCATGCTCGGCTATCTGCTGTACACCTACACCGGCGCATCGATGGCCTACGACTACAACGTCTTCTACCTGATGTACGTGGCCCTGTTCGCCCTCAACCTCTTCGCGCTGGTGGCGGTCGTCGGGCGCATCGCCTCGTCCACCATCGCGCGCGCCTTCGACCAGAGGACCCCGCGCCGCGCGGTGGCCGCTTTCCTGGCGCTGATGGCCTTCATGCTGGGCATGGGCGAGCTGGACCAGAATCTGCCCTACCTGACCGAGGGCATCCTGCCGCAGCCGCTCCAGCAGGCGGGCGGCGGCACCTACTTCGTGTACACGCTCGACCTGGGCCTGATCGTCCCGCTGTCGATCCTGGCGGCGGTCTGGCTGCTGCGCCGCCAACCCTGGGGTTACGTGCTGGCGGGCTGCATGCTGATCAAGGCGGCGATCATGGGGCTGGCGCTGCTGTCGATGAACGGCTTTGGCGCGCTGCGCGGGCTGCCGCTGGACAGCATGCTGGGTCTGTGGGTGATGATCGCGGTGGGGGGCCTGGTGCTCTCCGTCTGGTTCCTGCGTCACTGCCGGAACGAAAGAGATTCCTATCGTGGATACGACCGACTATGAAATTCGGGTGGAGCGGCATCTGAGTTCGACCATCGCCGCGCTGTTCCCGGAACTGACACTGAAAGACGAAGAGGGCAGCACGGTCATGCGTGGGGCGCTCCCCGACCAGGCTGCATTGCACGGGGTCCTGGCGCGCATCCGCGACCTCAACCTGACCCTGATTTCCATCACCCGTCTCGACGAACGCTGAAAGGCGCACACCCGATGAACACTGCCATGCTTACCCCCGCTCGCACCGTGACCGCCGACATGCTGGCGCCGCTGCCGGCGCCGGTGCAGCGCTACCTGACCTACAGCGGCGTGGTCGGCCAGCCGTGGATCGATACCGTCGCCATCCAGTACAAAGGCAAGTTCCGTCTGGGCGCGGACAAGCCGTGGATGTCCATCCGCGTGCACCAGTTCTATACCACGCACTCGCCCGGCTTCCTGTGGAAAGCGCGCTTCAGCATGGCCGGCCTGCCGATCCTGACCGCCGTCGATACCTACCGCGACGGCCACGGCCGCATGCTCGGCAAGGCTGCCGGCCTGTTCACCGTCGTGGATGGCAGCGGAGAGAAGATCGACCTGGGCACGATGACGCGCTATCTGCAAGAGATATCGTGGTTTCCGGCCGCCTACCTGAGCGACTACATCACCTGGACGGCGGTGGACGATCACAGCGCCGACGTGACTCTGACGGCCTACGGCAAGCAGGTGAGCGCGCGCATGTTCTTCGACGACGAAGGGCGGCCGCTGTCGTTTATTGCCCGGCGCTGGGGCGACTTCAATGGCAATGCGCGCCTGGAAACGTGGACGGCGCCGACGTACGAGTATCGCCGGATGGCCGGCCTGAACCTGCCGGTGCGCGGCGAGGCGGTCTGGCATCTGCCGGAAGGCGACCTGGCCTACATCGACATCGAGCTGACCGACGTCGCCTACAACGTCGAAATTCCAGCATTTTAGGAGAGGAGCGGCACTCCGGAAGGATTCGGGAGGGCATTTACCATACATCCAACGTGGTGACCTGGGCCGTCCACTACTTCGCCGGAGCCTATCGTGAAGCGGAGAACACCGCGACTGAACCCTCCGAAACGAGGTGAAACACTGTACCGCGCTGGCGGCTCATAATTTCAGCGAGGCGTTGCAGCCAGCATAGCCTGACTGGCTGCACGAGTACAATATCGAGCGACCTCACCTCGGCTACCGCAATATAGGGCGGTGTCCGACTGAGACCGTTCGACAATTCAGTTGTACTGTCCTGTTAGAAGGTTAAGTGTACGATCTCTTGTTTGAATTGTGTAGTTCGTTACACTCACCCATTACAGGGAATCGAGTAATCCTCGCTGACGTTCTCCCAGTCAACTGTTGTAGAGTCTCCCAGATAGCGCCTCAGGAATTCCTTATGAGTAATAAAAACCGAATCCATATACGGGGCGGACTCTGAGGCACCAAAAAAGGCAAGTCCTTTATCAAAGTAGTACATATCAATGATGTATCCGCTTCGTGTATCAGTTTGAACGGTTGCATCGGGAATGCCATACGACTCAAGGATAAAGGAGACGCATATTTCTGATTTTGAGAGCCATATTCTCCAGACTTTTCCTTCGTAAAACTCGGTGATGACATCGAGTTCACCATCCGTATCTATAAGTCGACTTGCGTTGGTCATTGACCAAACGAATGAGTCGCCTAGAACAGCTAACCTCCCGACTTTGTAGGCTATTCCTTGTTCTCTAAGTCGTGAAATTGCTTCAACCCGAGTCGTAACCTAGGTTCTAATCCGAGCCAACAGGTAGTTTCGCATTGATTGAAGCCGAAAACAGTACGAAGGTCGTCTAGTTGAAGAACCGGAAAAGTCGAGAAAACTACCACTGACAGGAGGTTGAGCACTACTAAAGACTTTCGCATATCCCTGGACCCTATTCGAGGACAAAGTTAATGACTATACATTTTATCCGTGGGTTAAGCACAATTGCTTTGCGCTTAACCCACGAAGGTGTCGTGACCCCCGAAGGTTGGACACAGGGTAAATGAAGTATCCTGTGTCCAGAAGGGGATGAACGATGAGGAGCCGACGAAGTGACCTCTGGCCTTTCATGTTCTCTATAAAGCCTTATTCCTTAATTATTAGCATAGATCGCGTCTTGTAGACCATTCGGTACAGCATACCAGAGCTCCCTTCCGTCTTCCAAGGCAGTCTTCTCTAGTATAGCCTTTGCCTCCAGGTCTTCCGGTTCGTAGACGACAACACGTCGCCCCACGAAAAACTCTTGTAAGTTTGGTTGAACGTACTCGTTGATTCGGATTCGCTCCCCGTCGGGCGTCATGGCGTTGAAATCGACACGTATACGAAGCATTTTCACAACCTCCGAAAATAGCTTGGATTAGGATTCAGGAGCGCATTTACCATACACCCCACGTGGTGACCTGGGCAGCCCACTACTTCGCCGGAGCCTACCATGAAGTGGAGACTATCTCGGCTGTACCCCTCCGAAACGAGGTCATCCGCCAGCGATATGCACTCGGCGAGCTGATGTCTGCTCTGGCTCTCGAGTTTGGACTGTCCCCAGCGCGCGTCTGGCAGATTGAGCTTTCGCAGCAACAAAGTCGACATTGTGAATCTGCTCATATCATCTGTCCAGAAAGAACCTTCGTTGTTCGTATAAGTAAATTTCGAGCAGAGCTCTACTCAGAACTGAAGCTGAACCAATCTGGATCGCTTGGATAGCAGCCAGTAATGTTGCTCACCTTTTCCTTAGAGCTTCCGTCAGGACGCACCCGGAATATCTGTATGGAGTCAGTCTCACTATCATAACCGCGATAGGCGATCCAGTCTTCCTTAGGTGACCAGGTTGGCGTCCCATCGAAATTGTCTACTTTTATGCTCGATAGGTCGGGTGGATCATTAGTCGTAAACAGGAGAATAGCCTGGGTCGACGTTCTTCAAACAATGAGACTAACAAGCTCGACTGGCTGGCCGACCAATCTAGCCGCTGATACTTTGGTATTCCAGAATGTTTTCTGCTTCAGAGGCACCTATTGTGAGCACAAATATTCCGCTCATCGATTGTGTTGACGACAACAAAACGCCAATTGACTGTCATCGGATAAACCAGGTAATCGAGCCAATCAAGCCATCAGTCTCGAGAACAATCTCTTGTTGCCTATTCGTCATGTTGAATCTTCTGATTTTGCTTCCATTTAGACCAGACGTACTGAAAGCTATCCATTCGCCACTAGAGACCACCTAGCCGATTCACTAATTTCTATCGGGGGCAGAACTACCAGTTCGCTAATCCCAGTTCCGTCTGGAAGAATCTTTGACAATCGGTTTGTCGGCTTAGAAATGAAATCCTCACCCCATCGGGTGACCGTGACGGAGATGAAGCAACAAGATAGCCCTCCGTAATTCGTTGCAAAGACTCCCATCGGGTCGAGCGATATATATCGAACTCTGTGGATCATCCAACGTAATATTGCTGCATGAGAACACTATCCAATCGCCATCCCTAGACCAGCTAATGCCCGATGGCTGATGCACATCAAAAGCGAGGAATAGTGCGATCAAAACTACAGCGGAGCCAAATACGAACCCAGTTCTCTGCTTGAATGACAACCTCGTGACGGATTGATTTGGTTCGCTGACCGAGTTTGTCGTCATGAATACTCCAGAGCCTCCTGGCCTTCACTGGTTAGTTAGGGATGCAAGACTAAAACTACAAAAACCCGATCGCGTTAGACTGTGTACTGCCCCCTGAGATTGCCCACGAAACTCGTGTTGCTTAACTGCCCCACCATTAGTTATCTCTCGCGACCATCGATGCGTCAATGCCGCTCTTCTTTATTTGTTCCGGCAGGGCTTTCGCGCTATTTCGAACTATTACGGAGAGCTTCGGCGATTTGCACGAACCGCTTGACAGACGTCGAATCGCGCGGTATGTTATGGATAACATATGGCAATACGTGGGTCGCACGTCACTTTTCCGCGATCCAAAGCATTTTCGCATATTGTGGTTTTGATGGACTGATGATTCAATGAGCGCTCCACTTGTGCGCATGGAGGGGATCGAGAAATCGTTCCCTGGCGTCCATGCCCTCTCACAATGCCACTTCGAACTGCTCCCCGGTGAAGTTCACGCGTTGGTCGGGGAAAACGGCGCGGGCAAATCGACCCTGATGAAGATCCTGGCGGGGGTCTACCGCAAGGATTCCGGCCATGTGCACGTCAAGGACCGCGAGGTCGATATTCACACCCCCCGCGAAGCGCTCGGCCTCGGCGTCAGCATGATCCATCAGGAACTCAACCTGATGCCGCACCTCACGGTCGCGCAGAACATCTTCATCGGCCGCGAACCCCGCCATCTGCTGCCCCTGGTGCTGGACGAGAAGGCGATCAACGAGCAGACCAGAACCCTGCTGGAGTCGCTGCATCTGAACATTTCGCCGCGCACCAAGGTCGGCGACCTGACCGTGGCCCGCCAGCAGATGATCGAGATCGCCAAGGCGCTGTCCTACAACGCCGACGTGCTGATCATGGACGAGCCGACGGCAGCGCTGACCGAGTCCGAAATCGACGAACTGTTCCGCGTGATCGGCGATCTGCGCCGCAAGGGCGTGGGCATCGTCTACATCAGTCACCGTCTGGAAGAACTGAAACGCATCTCCGACCGCATCACCGTCATGCGCGACGGGCGCTACATCGAGACGCTGAGCACCGCCGAAGCGACCATCGACCGGATCATCAGCCTGATGGTCGGACGGACGATCTATGAAAGCGCGCCGCAGGTCCCGGAAAATGGCAATCAGCCGACGGTGCTGGAAGTGCGCGGCCTGAATCGCGGGCGCGCTCTGAAGGATATCAATTTCTCGCTCAAGAAGGGCGAAATCCTGGGCTTTGCCGGACTGATGGGAGCAGGGCGCACCGAAGTGGCGCGCGCCATTTTCGGCGCCGACCGGATCGACTCCGGCGAGATCTACGTGAATGGTGAACGCGTGCATATCGCGTCGCCCAATGACGCGGTCAGGCATGGCATCGGCTACCTGTCCGAAGACCGCAAGCGCTACGGCCTGACGCTCAAGATGGATGTCGAGATGAACGTGGTGCTGGCCTCGATGACCAGGTTCCTCTCCGCGCTGGGCGTCGTCCGGCGCAGCAAGACCTCGGCGACGGCGCAGCATTACGTACAGGCGCTGTCCATTCGCACGCCGAGCATCCAGCAGCGCGTCAAGAATCTGTCGGGCGGCAACCAGCAGAAGGTGGTCATCGCCAAGTGGCTGACCGCCGACACCGAGATCCTCATTTTCGATGAACCGACGCGCGGCATCGACGTAGGCGCGAAGAGCGAGATCTACCGCCTGCTCAACGAACTCGCGGGGCAGGGGAAATCGATCATCATGATTTCCTCTGAACTTCCGGAAATCCTGCGCATGAGCCACCGCATCGTCGTGATGTGCGAAGGGCGCATCACCGGCGAACTGACGGCGGCGGAGGCGACCCAGGAAGGCATCATGAAGTTCGCGACTCAGCGCACGGCTGCGGTCCAAAGCGCGCCTGGGGTTCAAGGCGCTCCTGCTCTCACTCAGTAATTCTTGCACTCAGGAACATTGATTATGGGTCTTCAAGCCGCCCCACCCTCCGCCGAAGTCGTACAGCGCCGCCCTCTGGTGTCGGCGGATGCCACACAGCGCGTCCTGGCTTTTGCCGCGCTGATCATTCTGTTCGTCATCTTCTCGATTGCCTCGCCGAACTTCCTCCAGTTCAACAATATGGTTGGCATTCTGCTGGCGACGGCGGTCAATGGCATCCTGGCGCTGGGTGTGACGTACGTCATCATCACGGGTGGCATCGACCTGTCGATCGGCACGGTGATGACGGTGTCGGCGGTGATGACGGCCCAGTTCATTACCGTCTGGCAGATGCCGGTGGTCGTCGGCATCCTGGGCGGCATGGCGACCGGCGCATTTGCCGGTTTCCTGAACGGCGTGATCATCGCCAAGATGAAGATCCCCCCGTTCATCGCCACGCTCGGCATGATGTACGTCGCCAAGGGGCTGGCCCTGATCATCTCCGGTCTGCGTCCCATCTACTTCAACGACACGCCGGAATTTCGCGAGGCCGCGATGGGGTCGGTGATTGGCTCGGTCTTCCCGGAATTCGAGATCCCCAACGCGGTGCTGATCATGTTCCTGGCGGCCCTCGTCGCCGCGCTGCTGCTGGCGCGCACCGTCCTGGGGCGCTACACCTTCGCTCTGGGCAGCAATGAAGAAGCGACGCGTCTGTCCGGCGTCAACACCGACCGCTGGAAGATCGCCGTCTACACCGTCAGCGGTTTCTTTGCCGGTCTCGCCGGCGTGGTCATCGCCGCCCGCCTGAACTCGGCGCAGCCGGCGCTCGGGCAGGGCTACGAACTCGACGCCATCGCGGCGGTCGTGATCGGCGGCACCTCGCTGAGCGGCGGAGAGGGCACCATCCTGGGCACGGTCATCGGCGCCTTTGTGCTCAGCGTGCTGACCAATGGCCTGCGCATCCTGTCGGTGCCTCAGGAATGGCAGCAGGTGGTCACCGGCGCCATCGTCATCCTGGCGGTTTATCTGGACATCGTCCGCCGCCGCCGGAGCTAGGACGTATCTGCCTGGCAGATACGATTGAGATGGAATCAGCGCGCCAGCGCGACCGCTGAGTGCGTTAATTCGAGAATACGACGCGATTCATATGTTAGGAGCTTACCCATGAAGTTCACGAAATTGTTCAGTCTGATCCTGCTGATCGCGCTGCTGTCCGTCGGCTATGCGATCGCCCAGGATGCCGCCGCGACCCCCGAGATGGAAGAAGTCATGCTGCCGCCGCGCGGTGAATACTGCACCGAAGAGGTCCGGGCAGAAGTTGAGGCGATGGGTTACACCATCCCCGTCATCTCCAAGGGCTTCCAGCACCAGTTCTGGCAGGCCGTCCGTCTGGGCGCCGAGCAGGCCGCGGAAGACTGCGGCGTCACCATCACCTTCGAAGGCCCCGAGACCGAGGCCATGGTCGACAAGCAGATGGAAATGCTGCAGACCGCCCTGGATCGCAACCCGTCGGCCATCGCCTTTGCGGCGCTCGACAGCCAGGCCGCCATCCCCCTGCTGGAACGCGCTCAGGAAGAGGGCATTCCGGTGGTCGGCTTCGACTCTGGCGTCGACAGCGACATCCCCCTGGCGACCGCCGCGACGGACAACGTTGCCGCCGCCGCTATGGCCGCTGACATGATGGTTGAGTTGATCGGTGGTTCGGGTGAGGTCGCGGTCATTGCTCACGACCAGACCAGCCGCACCGGCATCGACCGCGTCGATGGCTTCCGCAATCGCATCGAGGAAATGTATCCTGACGTCACGATTGTCGACATCCAGTACGGCGCCGGCGATCAGCTTCGCTCAACCGACCTGGCCAAGGCCATCATCCTGGCGCACCCGGAAATCAAGGGCTTCTTTGGCGCCAACGAAGGCTCGATCATCGGCGTGCTGAACGCGGTCACCGAGCTGGGCATGGAAGGCGAAATCGTGGTCATCGGCTACGACAGCGGTGCGCAGCAGATCCAGGCGATCCGTGACGGCGTCCAGGCCGGCGCGATCACCCAGGACCCCATCGGCATTGGCTACCGTGCAGTCGAGTCGCTGGTCATGGCGCTTCGCGGTGAAGAACTGCCGAAGAACATCGACACCGGCTTCTACTGGTACGATGCCACCACCATCGACGAAGAGCACATCGTCGCGGTGCTGTACGAATAAGTCGCTTCTCTATTGAGTTGGCCGGCCGGTGACGTGCTGCCGGCCCGCCGATGCGGCGCCGCCTGAATGGGCGGCGCCGTTTTTTTGCCTCATGATCTAGAGCGTATCTGGAAATTTCTGGCGCTCTCTCGAATCGGCGGCTCGCGGTTCATGGCGGGCGGTTCACGAGATTCTGTTGAAAAAGGGAAAACACGGGAAAAGTGGTAGGATCAAACGACAGACAGAGAGAGCCAATAGGCAGCACATGGAGGTTCCGCCCGACGTTGTCGCAAAACTGCGCAATGTCGGGCTACCCCAACCCCGAAAAACCCTCTGAAGGGGGTTCCTCCAGCGGAATTCAAGGGATGAGCGCTTCCTGGTGCAACCGACTTCAGTCGGTTTCTCGCGTCTTTGGAGGGTAGCCGGAGAATTCTATTCTCCGGCGGCGCATCGGCGACATCAGCGTAGTTTCAGAGAGCACTACCCCTTTTTCAACAGAATCTCACGCACCGCCCCTACGCGCGATCTCGGTGTGTAGGGGCGCATCGCGATGCGCCCGATTGAGGCGAATAACGCTTTTTCAGATACGCTCTAGTCGTTTGGAAATGACGGAATCTCGACCGCCAGCATCTCCCAGCCGGAAGCCAGGCGAAAGTCGCCGTGTTCCGGGTCGACGAGCAGCGGCTCGACGGCGTTGATGGCGTTGTCGGCGCGGATCTGCGCCTCCGTGCAGGTCGGGTTGTCCGCCTGGCAGCCGGCCGGGTAGTCGGGCGAGGGCTCGACGCCCAGGGGCATGTCGGGGCCGCCATTCCAGATCACGTTGCCGCGGATTTGCAGGTTCTCATCGGCGCGCGTCGGCACGGGGACGCCGGCATCGGTCTGCGCCGGGTCGGAGCGCGGCGCGAAGATGGAAAAGTGCTGGTAGCCGCTTTGCGTCCCGGCCGGGTTATAGACGACATTGTTGTAGAAGTAGACGTTATGGTTGGGAATGCGAATGTAGTTTTCGCCATCGGCAATGACGCTGTTCCCCCATCCCCCCTGCGCGGCGTAAGTGTCGCAGCGCTCGCGGCCGTCGTCTCCCGGCTGGCCATCGCAGCTCCGCGAGCCGAAGCCGAACTCGACCAGATGGCTGCGCTCGCCCACGCGGTAGAGGGTGTTGCCGGCGATCAGGATGTTGTAGCCGCCCTGCACGCCGATGCCCGCGCCGTCAGTGTGGTGGATGACGTTGCCGAGCACGCGAATGTCATAGGCCTCATATTGCAGCCAGGGCGGGACCATGTACTGGAAGCCCGTCCCCTCGCCCGCGCTGTAGCCGCCGGTGCCGCAGTCGTAGAACGTATTGCCGGCGATCGTCAGGTCTGCCGAGCCGCCCTTGGTGTACATGCACCAGTCGCCGGCGTTGTGAATCCGATTGTCGAACACATGCCCATGCTGGACTGCGACAAAATCGACGGCGTTGTTCCACGCGCCGGAGATGTCGCTGTCTTCAATGTAGATATGCTGCGACTGGTTGACCTTGACCGTCTCCTGCGCGTTGTAGGTCTCCGGCTCCGCGCCGAAGACCGTCAGGCCGCGCAGCAGGAGGTGGTCGCAGCGTTCGCAGTGAATGACATCATCTCCAGGGCCGAAGTTCAGATTAATGAAGTAGAGATAACGGGTGTCGAAGATGTTGGCGACCGGCAGGGTGACGGTGTCGCGACCTTCCAGCGCTTCGAGGATGATCGGGTGTTCGAAGGTGCCGTAGCGCGACTCCCAGTAGACCGGCGCATCCCCTTCGCCGTACACCCCCGGCAGAAGCCACAGATGGAAGCCCGTCTCGGCCAGTGTCTGTCCCATCGGAATGCGATTCCAGGCGGCGCTGATCGTTCGCAGCGGCGCGGCGGGAGAGCGTCCATCGTTGCCGTCGTCGCCGGCCGGCGCGATATACAGATCGATGACCTGCGGTGCGCCTATGTCGTAAGGAGCCATGGGCGCATCGGCAGGACTCTGCCCGGCGGCGCCTTGCCCCGCGGTCGCGGACGCGTTCAAAGCAAGCAGCACGGCACAGGCGCAAAGCAGGGATATGCGGACATGTCGTGAAAAGCTGCGGCGAAGGTGTGTCGTCTGCATTGTGTACATCGTATGCATCCTGGCATGGGAGCGGCGAATGCGGCGGTCTGGATGGGTGCGATTTAGCTCGACTTGAAGGCGCTGAATTCGGTCGGGAACAGGGCGTTGTACTTCACCCCCTGGCGCGGCTCGGCCATCATCTCGGTGACGGTATCGCGCCAGATCTGATAATGCGCGGTGGCTTTGTGCAGGTCGGCATCGGCAGGACTCTGGTAGATCTCGACCAGGACAAAACGGTTCGGATCGTCCTGCTGCTGAATGAAGTCAAAACGGGCAATGCCGGCTTCCTGGACGCTGTTCTGTGCGTTCACCAGCGTGGCGGCGATAAATGCATCCCGGTACTCTGGTTTAACGTGAATGTTGACATGGACAATAATCATGAATGGTTCTCCCTTCTTCCTTCTCAAGATTATCCGATCTTCAGACAAATTTACCGAATTTATGAAACTTGTGCGGCATAATAGAGACGACATTGATGTCTCCATTCCTGGGTGAATAGCATGTCACCGTTCCCGTTTGACAACTCACATCTGCTGTTCCGCGCCCTTTTCGAACAGACTCACGATGCGGTCTTCGTGCTGGACCTGGAAGGTCGGCATCTTGCCGCAAACCCGCGCGCGGCGGAGATGCTCGGCTATACGCCGGACGAGATCCTTGGCCTGAGCTTTCGGCAGATCGTCGTCGCGGACGAACAGGACTCCAGCGAGTCGATCCGCCAGAAGATGCTGGCCGGCAAGTTGATCCCGGTTTACGAACGGCACTTTCGCCGCAAGGATGGCTCCATCTGTCTGGTCGAGGTGAACGTGCAGATGGTGCGCGACCTGGAGGGCAAGCCGCTGTACATCCAGAGCATTGTGCGCGACATCAGCGGGCGAAAAGCGGCGGAAGAACAGGCGCTGCGGCTGGCCTTCGAGGAAGAGCGCGGGCGCATCCTGTCCGACTTCATCATCGCGTCATCCCACGAATTCCGCACCCCGCTGTCGAACATCAACACCAGCCTGCACATCATGCGCCAGCTGCCGGAACCCACCGAGCACGAAAAACGGATGCGGGTGATTCAGGATCAGGTCGACCGCATCGCGGCACTGGTGAGCCGGATGCTGCTGATGACCCGCCTGGACCGCGGTGAGGCATTCAATTTCGCGTCGTGCGATCTGGGCGACATCCTGTACGATGCCGAGGTCACTGTCAGCCGCCTTTTCGAACAGCGGCTCATCCAGGTCGAGCATCGCATCGACGAGACGCTGCCGGCTATTCCCGGCGATTCGCGCTATCTGCATATGGCTTTCGTCGAACTGCTTGACAATGCCGCCAAATACACGCCGGTCTCAGGGCGAATCGTGATTGAAACGACTGCCCGTCAAGGGCATATCGTGGCGGCGATTACCGATACCGGAAATGGCATACCGGAAAGGGATCGGCCGCGGGTGTTCAATCGATTCTTCAGAGGGGACCCCTCGCATAACCAGAAGGGCTTCGGGCTGGGTCTGGCGATCGTGCAAAAGATCATCGAGCGGCACGGGGGACATGTCGAGTTCGAGTCGGCGGCCGGCCAGGGCAGCACGTTTCGGGTGCTGCTTCCCACGCCCCACACGGTGGGGGCCGCCTGAACGGTTCGCTTGAACGGGTTGCCTGAGAAGGAGCGAGGCGTAGCTCCCTACCGCAGAAAATCCCAGAGATGCGCTAGACGACGATATTGACCTTCGGCTCGACATTCTGGTCGCCGCGCCCGGCGATGAAGACGACGCGCTTCGGCTCGCCCCCGCCCAGAACGCGCCTGGCCGCATCAGTCGCCAGGGCCGCTGCCTTCGCCTCTTCCTCGCTGATGCCCACCGGCACCGCGACGCGGTCGATCGGCTTGCCGTTCTTCATCACCACCAACAGCGTCGTCTCCTCGGCAGCCTTCTCCAGGTCGTAAGCCGGATAGGCCTGCTGGTGAATGCTGTACGGCTCGCCGATGTGTACCCACAGCTCCTCAGCGATGTGCGGCGTAAACGGCGCCATCATCAGCAGCATGTTCCTGAAGGCTTCATGGAACACGCCGTGGCTGATGTGGTCCTCGCGGATGGCCGCGCGCAGATCGTTCTTCAGCGTCATCAGCTCGGCGATGGCCTTGTTGAAGTTGAATGCTTCCAGCTTCTCGCCGACGCTCTTGATCGTCTGGTGGACGCGACGCTCGATCTGGCGTTCGACGTTCGGGTCGCCAGTGCCGCTGACCTCGGTGTTGACGGCCATATCCCAGACATCGTCCAGCCAGCGAACGACGCCCTGGATGTTCTGGCTGTTCCAGGGGCCGCCTTTTTCCCAGTCGAAGCCGAACATCAGATAAGCGCGAACGGTATCCGCCCCATACAGGATCGACCAGCTCATCCGGGTTGACGACATTGCCCTTGCTCTTGGACATGCGCTGGATTTCCAGATGATGCTTCAGTTGGTTGACGGTATTTTCGCCAGGGATGTCTGGGATCAAGATGCGCGCCTTTGGCAGCACCTCGATCGTCTTCAGATCGCCGCTCGCGCTGGCGACCGTCAGAATGTTCTCGGTACGCTTCATGATCTCGCCCGTGATCACGCCTGAGGACGCATCTTCGGCCGTGGCGAAGCCGCTGCTGAGCGACGCCACCGGATCGCCGTTGGCGACCTCTTCGGGATCGATGACTTCGATATCGTTGGCGAACAGCTTGTTGGCCCCTTCCCAGCGGCCGCGCGCCCGGATGAAATGCCCGCCGCGCTCTTCACCCAGGATCTGTCCCTGGTTGCGCAGCATCAGCATGGGCTCGCCGGTCATCAGGATCTGCGGGTCGCGCTGGTGCTGGCGCATGATCTCGGCTGTCGATTCGAAGGCCCCGATGTCGCGCATCGCCTTGGCGAAGTAGCGGGCGTACAGCAGGTGCATCGTGGCGTGCTCAGCGCCGCCGGTGTAGACGTCGACCGGCAGCCAGTAAGCCGCCTCCTCGGCGTCGAAGGGGTGCGCCGTTTCCTTCGGGCTCAGGTAGCGATACCAGTACCAGGACGAGCACATGAAGGTGTCCATGGTGTCGGTCTCGCGTCGCGCGGGCCTGCCGTCCGGCGTGTAGGCGTTGACGAAGCCTTCGTGCTGGGACAGCGGGTTGCCGACGCCGGTCATCTGCACATCCTCGGGCAGGCGAATCGGCAGATCGGCGTCGTTCACGGGCAGAACGTCGCCATTTTCCGCGAAAATCATCGGGATGGGCGAACCCCAGTAGCGCTGGCGGCTGATCAGCCAGTCGCGCAGGCGGTAGTTGATGGCTTCACGGCCAATGCCCTGCTGGGCCAGCCAGTCGATGACCGCGCCGATCGCCGGGTTCTTGCGGCCCTTGTCGCCGTTGCTCACCGAGCCGTCGAACTGCCCGCTGTTGATCATCTTGCCAGGCCCGGCGTAGGCCTCCGTCTCGCAGAAGCCCTCCGGCACCTCGTCCGGCCGAATGACCGGGCGGATCTCCAGGTTGAAGGTTTTGGCGAAGGCGAAGTCGCGCTCATCGTGCGCCGGCACGGCCATGATCGCGCCGGTGCCATAGCTAATCAGCACATAGTCGGCGATCCAAATCGGAATGCGTTCCTTATTGACTGGGTTGACCGCGTAGCCGCCGGTGAACACGCCCGTCTTGTCCTGCTCGTCACTGGTGCGGTCCAGTTCGCTTTTGCGCGCCGCTTCCCTGGCATAGGCTTCGACCAGTTCGCGCTGGGCGTTAGTGGTGACCTTCTCGACCAGCGGGTGTTCAGGGGCCAGGACCATGAAGGTTGCCCCCCACAGCGTGTCGGGACGGGTGGTGAAGATCTCGATCGGGTCGCCCGCCTCGGTGTGGAAGATGACGCGCGCGCCTTCGCTGCGGCCGATCCAGTTCGTCTGCATGATGCGAATCGGCTCCGGCCAGTCGATCCCCTTGAAGTTCAGCAGCTCGTCGGCGTATTTGGTGATCTTGAAGAACCACTGAGTCATCATCTTCTGGATGACCGGCTGCCCTGTGCGTTCGTCCTTGCCGTCGATGACCTGCTCGTTGGCCAGCACCGTTTGCAGGGTCGGCGACCAGTTGACCATCGCCTCGCTACGGTAGGCCAGGCCGGCCTCGTAGAACTTTTTGAAGAACCATTCGGTCCACTTGTAATAGCCAGGTTCGCACGAGACTGCTTCGCGTTCCCAGTCGAACATCGCGCCCATCGTTCGCAGTTGGCCGCGCATCCGCTCGATGTTGGCGAACGTCCACTTGGCGGGGTGAATGCCGCGCTGGATCGCCGCATTTTCGGCGGGCAGACCGAAGGCGTCGAAGCCCATCGGGAACAGCACGTTGAAGCCCTTCATGCGCATGAACCGGGCGCGCGTGTCCGACGGAGTCATGGCGAACCAGTGACCCATGTGCAGATCGCCGCTCGGATAGGGCAGCATGGTCAGGGCATAGTGTTTTGGCTTGCTCCAGTCCACTTTGGAGCGGTACAGCTCATCGTCTTGCCACCGCGCCTGCCACTTCTGCTCCATGGCGCGTTTCGGGCGCGGGGTGCGCTCTCTGTTTGTCATCTTTCACCTTTTTCGAGCGATTATCTGCATGGCGTCGGCGCGGAAAGCAGCGGTGGAACGCATCGCCGCTTCGTCGCTCTCGCTCTGCGCGTTTCCGAGACAACATGCGAGAAACTATAACAGAATCCAGGCAAACAAAAAGACACAAGCGAACGCACCGTCGTCTGGCGCGGCGCTCGTGTCTTCGGGTCGTCTGATCCCTAAGGCGCGAGAGGGAATTCAGCCTCTGGCGCTAGTAACCATTCAGTCGGGGACGGCGCTGCGGCTGCGTTGGCACCGGGACGGGCACGGGCACGCGGACGGGCTTGGGCTGCTGGGGGTTCAAAAGTCGCTCGATCTCCCCAAGCAGCTCACGAAGTCGTTCTGCCATGTCGTCCAACAGCTTTCGTTGTTGCTTTGCCACGAGCGTTCACCTTTCCACGTGGGGAAATGCAAAGAATCCCCGTCGGTCACAACACCTGACAGGGATTCTTCATAACTGTGGACCTAAGGGGATTCGAACCCCTGACCTCTTCAATGCCATTGAAGCGCTCTTCCAGCTGAGCTATAGGCCCGCTCTTCAGTTGTGAAGCGAGATTTTAGTCTCGCACCCCTGCGGTGTCAAGTCATTATGTAGCATAAACCGGTTTCGCGAATCTGTAAAACAGGATTAACGGCATTCTAACGATAGCGACTACCGGCTCAACCAACGCCGAAACCATTTGCAAACTGAAGGTCTCGTCGTGTATATTTGCTATTATATGCGCGACAGGGCATGTTCTTGAGCGAAATCCGCCGAAGCAGCCATCCTCTAGGAGGGTGCACCACTGACCGTCGCAACTCGTGGACGAATTCACAATTAGTATCTAGGTCCTGTGCGCAAAAAAACGACTTCAGTTAAAATCCGAAAGATGTAAATGAATGAAGTCCGAAATGCACTTTCCTGACCTGACTGCTACCAGCACGGACGGACAAACCCTGGAGTTGCCGCGCGACTTCAGTGGAAAATTGAACGTCGCTGTCATCTCTTTTTCTCGCGATCAGCAGCCCGACGCGGCCACCTGGCATGATGCTCTTGAGGAGCTTCGCCGGAGCCACGCGAACCTGGCGCTGGTTCAGTTGTTCGTTGCGCCGGTGCTGCCGTACTGGTATCAGGCGGCCCAGAATGCCGTCATTCGAAGTTCTGTGCCGACACAGCGCAACATCACGACGTTGTCTGCCCACGTCGATCTCAACGAGTTCAATCGGGCACTGGACATTCCGACGGTGTCGACCATCTATACCCTGCTGGTAAACCGGCCAGGAGCGGTGCTCTGGGCGAGCCAGGGGCCGTGCGATACCAACCGCTACACCAGTCTCAAGCGAACCGTTCGCAGAGTCGCCAATTCCACGGTGGCAGCCGGCCGATAATCTGCTGCGCATGTCCTCCCCTTTCACTGTGGGCGCAGCGCTGGGCAACCAGTGTTGCGTCCAGAGCCTGACCAAGGCGCCCTAACGGCGCCTTTTTTTGTGCCACCCGGAAACCCACCGCGCGTTATACTTAGCCGGACTGAAGGGGATATCTCTACCCCTTATCGCCGTTTACCAGGAGAGAACCATCGTGAGTGAAAGCACCCCGATCGAGCAGCATGTCAATACGCATTCCCGTCCTTCGGATCTGCGCATCACCGATCTGGTGGCGCTGCGCCTGCACCGACTCCCGATGGATTGCATCATCATCCGTATCGACACCAACCAGGGTATATCCGGTTATGGTGAAGTGCGCGATTGGGGCAGTAAGACGTATGCGCTGACCCTGAAGAGCCGGCTGATGGGCGAAAACCCGTGCAACATCGACAAGATCTTTCGCAAGATCAAGCAGTTTGGCGGGCACGCGCGGCAGGGCGGCGGCGTTTCCGCCATCGAGATGGCACTGTTCGACCTGGCCGGCAAGGCCTACGGCGTACCGGCCTACCAACTGCTGGGAGGGAAGTTCCGCGACAAGATCCTGTGCTACTCGGATACGCCGACCGAGAAAGAACCGGCAGCGATGGTCGCGCAGTTACGCCGGCGCATGGAACAGGGCTATGCGTTTCTGAAGATGGATATCGGTATCGATCTGGTGTCGGATATTCCAGGCACGATTAACGCACCTCCTGGCATGTTGGGCACGCGCGAGATCATGCACCCATTCACCGGCATTCAGATCACCACCAAGGGCATCGACCTGCTGGTCGAATACGTCGGTGCGATTCGCGAGCAGATCGGCTACGAGTTCCCGCTGGCGGCGGATCACTTCGGCCACATCAACCTGGAGTCGTGCATCCGGCTGGGGCGCGCGCTCGATCCGTTCACGCTGGCCTGGTACGAGGATCTGATCCCCTGGCAGTTCGCCGATCAGTACGTTCGTCTGTCGGCATCGGTGACGACGCCGATCTGCACGGGCGAGGACATTTACCTCAAAGAGAACTTCCGTCCCCTTCTGGAGAAGCGCGCCATCGCGGTCGTGCACCCGGATGTCATGACCGTCGGCGGGATGCTGGAGTTGAAGAAGGTCGGCGACGAGGCGCAGGATCATGGCGTGGCCATGGCGCTGCACATGGCCGGGTCGCCGGTCGCCGCGCTGGCCAGCGTCCATGCCGCCGCCGCTACCGAGAACTTCCTGGCGCTGGAGAATCATTCGGCGGATATCCCCGCCTGGAACCATCTGGTGGACGGCTTGCCCACCCCGATTGTGCAGGGCGGGTCGATCGCCGTGCCAGAGACGCCAGGGCTGGGATTCGCCGATCTCAATCTCGAAGCCTGCCGCGAATTCCTGCACCCCGACGACCCGGCGGTCTTCGAATCCACGGATTTCTGGAACAGTGAACGGTCAAACGATCGACTCTGGAGCTAAGCGACTATGCGTGTCCTGATCACGGGCGGTACCGGACTCATTGGCAAGACCACCTGCGAGCACCTGCTGGCGAAAGGCTGGCAGGTCCGCAGCCTCGATATTGCGACGCGCCAGGAACCCGCGGCCGTCGAACATCTGGTGGGCGATATTCTCCATTTCGACACGCTGGTCGAAGCGATGAACGGCTGCGACGCGGTGGTGCATCTGGCGGCGATTCGGGCGCCTGTGCTGGCGCGGGCCAGCAGCGTGTTCGAGGTCAACGTCGCCGGGACGTTCAACGTCTTCGAGGCGGCCGCTCGGGCGGGTATTCGCCGGGTCGTGCAGGCGAGTTCGATCAATGCCTTTGGCTTCTACTACGGCACGGTCGACCGAATCATTCGTTATCTGCCGGTCGACGAAGAACATCCAATCTTCACGACCGATCCCTATTCCTTTTCCAAGCAGGTCGATGAGCAGATTGGCGACTATTTCTGGCGTCGCGATGGCATCTCCAGCGTAGCGATGCGCTTCCCTGCGGTGCTCGCGCCCGACTACAGCGCCCGCCCGGAAGTGCAGTCGCGGCGGACAAGTTCCCGCCAGCTCATCGACGAACTGTCGAGGCTGCCGGAAGCCCTGTTGGCGGAACAGATGCATGAAGCGCGCGAGTACGATAAATGGTTCCGGGCGCAGCGTCCGATGGACTACCATCCCGAAAACGCGATTCTGTCGGATTTGATCGAGAAGATGTCGCCGCTGTCGCGCATGTACCAACTCGATCGACCCAACTTCTGGGCGGCGCTCGACGTGCGCGACGCGGCTCACGCCATTGAGTTGGGGCTGACGGCCGAGTACGAAGGCGCGCACCCGCTGTTCATCAACGATCGGGACAACTCACTGGGGTATGATGCGCAGACGCTGGCCCGCCTCTTCTATCCGGACGTGACCGAGTATCGCAAGACGCTGGCCGGTACCGCGGCGCTGGTGTGCAACACCCGGGCGAAGCTGTTGATCGGCTACGAGCCGAAATACTCGGTGGTGAACGCGGGGCAGCCGCATAACTAACCTCACCCCTAAACCCTCCTTCTGGCCAGCTGAGAGGGGACTTGGCAGGGGAATGGTTGGGGCAAGGGGAAACCTCACCCCTAAATCCCCTCTCCATGCTGGAGAGGGGAGTTGGCAGCGGGGATGGTTGGCGATAAGGGAACCTCCCCCCAAACCCCCTTTCCGGGGGGGGGGGGGGGGGGGGGGGGGGGGGGGGGGCCAAGGGGAAACCTCACCGCTTCATCCCCTTTCCGTCCTGGGGAACCTGGCAGGGGAAGGTTTGGGGATAAGGGAAACCTCACCCCTAAATCCCCTCTCCATGCTGGAGAGGGGACTTGGCAGCGAATAGAGTGGAGACAAGTGTCCGCGAAAGCAACTGCTCTCCCATCGGTATTCAACAACGAGCGTGAGGCTTTTCACCCCTCTCCAGAATGGAGAGGGGCCGGGGGTGAGGTTGCACGCACGCGAAGGAACTCGACGCTTTCACAGAACGAATCGCCGGGGCCGGGGGTGAGGTTGCACGCGCGCGAAGGAACTCGACGCCTTCACAGAACGAATCGCCGGGGCCGGGGGTGAGGTTGCACGCACGCGAAGGAACTCGACTCCTTCACATAACGAGTCGCCGGGGGTGAGCTTGCATTTCAGGAGATCAATATGCCAGCCTCTCAGCCTGCGCCGCAGATACCACACGGCGACTCCTCAGCCGCTGATCCGAATCCGGAGGCACGGCTCTTCCATTCGCCACCGGAACTGTGGAACAAGCTAAAATCCATCGCACGAGAAATGCGTCATGAACCCACGCCTGCCGAGGAGTACCTCTGGCAGCGTCTCCGGAATCGGCAGGTCGCCGGCGCGAAGTTTCGCCGCCAGTATGCCATTGACCACTTCATTGTTGACTTTGTCTGCCTGGAGCAGCGCCTGATTATCGAGGTGGATGGCAGCATTCACAATGTGGTAGTCGAATACGACGCCCATCGACAGGCAGTTCTGGAGGCGCAGGGATTTCGTTTTCTGCGCTTTCGGAATGAAGACGTGCTCGAGTCGATCGATGACGTCATAGCGGCAGTGACTTCTGCGATAGGCAATTTCTGGCAGAGAACCCGGCCAATCAAGCTGAACTGCTCAACAGGCCGGGTTCTTTGAAACTTCAGGGAGCGAGGATGGCCGCTTCCTACTCCGCCGCCTCGCCGCCGAACTGCTCCAGAATGGCCTGGATGGGCACACGCAGCCAGCCGGGGCGGTTATTCAGCTCGTAGCCGATCTCGTAGACTGCTTTTTCCAGCAGGAACAGGCGCAGCAGCACGTCCAGTTCCGCCGGGTCGGCTGGGAGAATAGCGATCGGCTCGACCGCTGCCAGATAACCCTTCAAGAAGGCGACCGAGCTCCACACCTGCCAGTAGCGCGCCCAGGGTTCCAGCGTCGGGAAGTCTTCCTCACGCGCGGTGGACTGCACGCCGAAGCCGGGCAGGGCCGCCTAGGCCGCATAGTGAGACGAGCGGAGCATCCCGGCGACATCGCGCAGGGCCGACCGCTTCAACCGGCGCTCGGTGAACGTGCGACTCGGCTCGCCCTCGAAGTCGATGATGACGAAATCACCCTCGCCCGAGTACAGCACCTGACCCAGGTGCAGGTCGCCATGGACGCGGATGCGCATCCCCGACAGCGGGGTGGTCGCCGCCGTCTGGAAGGCGGCCAGGACCTGACTCTCCTGGGCCAGCGTGCGGTCGATTTGCAGCGCCAGATCGCCGCTCGCGGTGCGCCGTCGGGTGCGAAGCTGCGCAAACACGCGGTTGGTCAGATTGCGCATCGACTGGTAGAGCGAACGTTGGTAGAGCTTGGTGAACGACTCCGGCCGGAACGCTTCATCTTCCGTATCGGAAGCCAGCGCCACATGCAGTTCACCGGTGCGCTGTCCTAGCTGGCGCGCGTCGGCCAAAAAGCCCGGGATGAGGTCGACGGCTTCTTGCGGAATATCCTCCTGCGCCAGTTGGACGAAGCTGGTCTGCGCCGGCAGCAGCGGGGAAAAAGCTCTCTCGCCGGAGGCGGCCATCAGCGCATCTTCGAGGTAGCGCCCGAGCCAGCTCAGGGTGTAACGCCAGGCATCCCCCTGGTTCGGCACATAGCTCTGGAGCACGCCCAGCGTCATGCGCTCGCCCTTACCGGGCCGGTATTCCAGGCTGCCCAGCAGCGGCGGCACATTGACGGATTTCCGGCTCAGGAAGCGCCCGATCTCCAGTTCGGGGTTCACCCCTTCGGCGACCTTGCGCACCAGCTTGAGGATCATCGTCTCGTCAAAGCGAATCGAGGTGTTGCTCTGTTCGAAGCCGAGTACAGTTGGCTGGCGCACGTCGTCTTCGTTCCATCGTTCGGTCAGCCCCGGCAGCGCCTCGGCGATCAGCGTGCCGGCGGCGCCGCGTACACTCTGGCGGCGGCGGATCATGTGCAGCAGGGCGCTGCACACGGCCGGCTCGCCCGTCGCGTCGAAGAGGACGCCGCTGGTCGGCTGATCCTCGCGCCCGACGTTCAGGTCGCAGAGGATGGCCTGCGGCAGCCGCTGGCGGATCAGGTCGATCTGCTCGCCGCTCGCGAAGCTGATCGGCAGGACATAGACCTCGTCGTCGGCGCCGCGGAAGCTGACGTTGATCAGCATGAAATAGGCGTCCGTGTCCTGGATGGCGATTGTCTCGCGAATGCGGACGGCCTGGATCTGTCGGGCCTTGCTCTGGAACCAGCGGCGGTCGCGCAGGTAGGCCGGCAGGACTGCTTCCAACTGCTCGCGGTCGGGTGGGCCAAAAATCCGCGTCCAGACCCCCTCCACGCTCAGCGCCGGACGCACGCCGCTGCCGCCATCGGCTGCGACTTCGGCAGAGATGGCCGGTTGCAGGACGAACCAGTAGAAGTTGTGGGGGCCAAGCATGAAGGAGTAGGGGCGTTCGGTGACCGCCGGGAAGGCTTTTCCGCTGAACATCTCGATCGGCGTACTGTCTCTGAATTCGTTCAGTTCGAGTTCGGTATGCTGGACGAATCGCGACAGGTTGCAGATCACCAGGATGAGTTCGTCCTTGTACCGGCGCACGAACGCCAGAATGGACGGGTTGTCGGGCTGGAGCATCTCCATGGTGCCCCGGCCGAATGCGGCGTAGCGCTTGCGCAGCGCCATGATCCGCTTGGTCCACCACAGCAGCGAATGGGGATTCTGCTGCTGCGTTTCGACGTTGATCGTCTCGTAGTGGTACTGCGGGTCGACGATCACCGGCAGAAACAGTTTCTGCGGGTTGACGCGCGAGAAGCCGGCGTTGCGATCGGAGTTCCACTGCATGGGCGTGCGCACGCCGTTGCGGTCGCCGAGGTAGATGTTGTCGCCCATGCCGATCTCGTCGCCGTAGTACAGCACCGGCGTGCCGGGCAGCGAGAAGAGCAGCCCGTTGAGCAGCTCGATGCGTTTGCGGTCGTTGCCGAGCAGGGGCGCCAACCGCCGCCGGATGCCCAGGTTGATGCGCGCCTGGGTGTCGTTGGCGTAGACGCGGTACATATAATCCCGCTCCTCCTCGGTGACCATTTCCAGCGTCAGCTCGTCGTGATTGCGCAGGAAGATGGCCCACTGGCTGCTGGCGGGGATGTCCGGCGTCTGGTTGAGGATGTCGACGATCGGGTAGCGGTCTTCCATGCGCACCGACATGAACAGGCGCGGCATGATCGGGAAGTGGAAGGCCATGTGGCATTCGTCGCCGTCGCCAAAGTAGACGGTCGAATCTTCCGGCCACTGGTTCGCCTCGGCCAGCAGGATGCGGTCCTTGTATTTGGCATCCATGTGGGCGCGCAGCTTGCGCAGGTAGACGTGCGTCTCCGGCAGGTTCTCGCAGTTGGTGCCCTCGCGCTCGTACAGGTAGGGCACGGCGTCGAGGCGCAGACCGTCAACGCCCATGTCCAGCCAGTAGTCCATGACATCCATGACGGCCTGCTGCACCGCCGGGTTGTCGTAGTTGAGATCGGGCTGATGCGAATAGAAGCGATGCCAGAAATAGGCCTTGGCGACCGGGTCCCAGGTCCAGTTCGAGGTCTCGAAGTCCTTGAAGATGATGCGGGCTTCCTGGTAGCGGTCCGTCGTGTCGCTCCACACGTAGAAATCGCGCTCGGAGCTGCCGTCCGGCGCCCGCCGCGCGCGCTGGAACCAGGGGTGCTGGTCCGAGGTATGGTTGACGACCAGTTCGGTCATCACGCGCAGGCCGCGGCGGTGCGCTTCGTCCAGGAAGTACTTGAAGTCGTCGATCGTGCCGACATCAGGATGCACCTCCAGGTATTCGCCGATGTCGTAGCCGTCGTCGCGCCCCGGTGAGGGGTAGAACGGCAGCAGCCACAGGACGGTGACGCCGAGATCCTGGAGATAGTCGAGCCTCTGCGCCGCGCCGATGAAGTCGCCGATGCCGTCGTCATTGCTGTCGGCGAACGATCGGATGCGGATCTCGTAGAAAATCGCATCCTTGAACCACAATGGGTCGCCCATGACAGCGTTCTTGTCAGCAGCCATCTCTAATGCCCTTCAATTCTTAGAATGTGGGCCGGCAGTCGCGCCGGGTCCAGTCGCACGTAGTTGTACTCACCCCAGTTATAGACCGCGCCGCTGAGCAGATCGCGCACATTGAAGCGGCTCCCCCACGGCAGCCCGATTTGATCGAGCGGCACGCGGACGTTGGCATCCTGCGTCTGGAAGGGATCGAGGTTGACGGCGATCAGCAGAATGTTGGAGCGGTCGGACGTCATCTTGGCAAAGAACAGGATCTGATCGTTTTCGGCCGGGAAGAACGAGATGTTGCGCAGCTCCTGCAGCGCCGGGTTCTCGCAGCGGATCTGGTTGACCAGCGCGATCAGGTCTTTCATGCCGGGCTGCGTCCAGTCGCGCACCTTGATCTCGTACTTCTCGGAGTTCAGGTATTCTTCCTTGCCCGGCGCCGTGGCCACGTTCTCGAAGAACTCGAAGCCGCTGTAGATGCCATAGGTCGAGCCGAGCGTCGCCGCCAGCAGGAAGCGAATGCGAAAGGCGGGCGGCCCGCCGCGCTGGAGGTACTCGGTCAGGATGTCGGGTGTGTTGGCGAAGAAATTCGGGCGGTAGTAATTGGCGATCTCGCCCTGAGTGAGTTCGGTCAGATACTCGATCAGCTCGTGCTTGTTGTTGCGCCAGGTGAAGTAGCTGTAGGACTGGGTGAAGCCGATCTTGGCCAGCGCCTTCATGATCGGCGGGCGCGAGAACGCTTCGGCCAGGAAGACGATGTCGGGGTAGTCCTGGTGGATTTCCCGGATCACCCACTCCCAGAAGACGAATGGCTTGGTGTGCGGGTTGTCGACCCGGAAAATGGTCACGCCGCACTCGATCCAATGCACCAGGAGGCCCTTCAGCGCCTGCCAGAGCGATTCCTTGGCCGGCGAGTCGAAGTTGATCGGGTAGATGTCCTCGTACTTCTTGGGGGGGTTCTCGGCATATTTGATCGTGCCGTCGGGCCGGTGATAGAACCACTCCGGGTGTTCTTTCACCCACGGATGATCCGGCGAGCACTGGATGGCGAAGTCGAGGGCGATCTCGATGCCCATGTCGTTGGCCGCTTTGACGAAGTGGCGGAAGTCCTCGACCGTGCCGAGCGACGGATCGACCGCGTCATGGCCGCCGTTCTCGTTGCCGATGGCCCACGGGCTGCCCGGATCTTCCGATCCGGCGACCAGCGAGTTGTTCTTGCCCTTGCGCGCCGTGCGGCCGATTGGGTGGATAGGGGGCAGGTAGATGACGTCGAAGCCCAGGTCGCGCACGTATTCCAGATGCTTTTCGGCATCCTCGAAGGTGCCGCTGCGGGCCGTCGAATTGGTCATCGAGCGGGGAAACATCTCGTACCAGGAGCCAAACAGGGCGCGCTTGCGTTCGACGAACAGGGGGTAGCTTTCGGAGACGACGGCGTCCTCGCGTGACTGGAGTTTGGCGGCGGCCTGCTCGACATCCTGGCGCGAGACCACGGCCAGCGCCATGCGCGGGTCGCTGCCCGGCTGAAGGGCGGCCTTCGCCTCGGCCAGAACGGCACGCTCGGCCTTATTGGCGCGGGCGAGCAGCGGCTCGATCAGCGTCAGTCCCTCGGCCATCTCGCTGCTCAGGTCCTGCCGGCCGGCGCTGACCTTGCGATCCAGTTCGCGTACCCACGTGGCGTAGACGTCGGTCCACGCTTCGATGGAAAACGAGAAGTCGCCGCTGGCCGTGACCTTGAATTCGCCCTGCCAGGCGTCCAGGCCGCGATTGACCAGGTGCATCGGCGTGGTGAGGATCGGGGCGTCGCCGTCGCGCTGCCAGCGCAGCTCGGCGCGAATGATGTCCGCGCCGTCCCGAAAGATGGTCGCCTCGACCACGCAGGTCTCGCCGGCAACGCGTTTGGCTGGATACCGCCCACAGTCCACAACGGGCCTGATATCCTCGATAAAGATGTGACGTTCGCTCGACATGTCGCTCCCTGTCGTCTGCTAATGTCCAAAGTTTACAGAGACACTCCCGGTGGATCAACCATGGGGACCGGGAGCGCCAGGGTCGATCAAAGGACCGGCGCGTCGTATTCCACGTAAGGCACATCCAGACCGAAGGCGGCGTAATCCGGGTGGGGCAGCGGCAGGCCGAGCGCATGCGCCGCCGCCAGCTCGCCCGCGGCCGGCGCCGTCATCACGCCATGGCCGACATGGGCCACCGACAGGATCAGGCCGGCGATTTCGGGATGCGGGCAGATGATGGCGCGCTCGCTGTCATACGGCGTGCGACTCCCGTCGGGGTTGGGAATGTAGGCCGCTGTCTCGTCGCGGTGGACGTAATAGCCGATGTTGTGATACAGCCCACGCAGGTATTTCGGGTCGTTGAAGCCCTCGCCTTCACCATGCCTGAACTGCCGCGCCAGCACCGCCAGGGTCAGCGACGGGAAACGCGGGTCCTTCAGCCGGTTCAGCTTGTCGCTCGGCAGGCGGACGGCGTCGTGCTCCGGGTTGGGCACCAGTTCGGGCGCCCATTTGCTGTGCCAGTGGTACTCCCAGCCGAAGATCGCCCCCTCGCCCGCTTCCGGACGGACATGGGGCGCAGGCGGTTCGCCGATCAGCATGGGTGAGCTGGCGGTGAAGCCGGCGTGCCGGTAGCTGGTGGTGAAGCTCTGACGGGGGCGCAGGATGACCGGCAGGTTGAACCCGGACTCGTGGGCGATCAGCGTCGCCCAGGCCCCGGCCGCCAGGATGACGATCGGCGCGTGGATGTCGCCCTGTGGCGTGCGCACGCCGACCACGCGACCGCTCGCGAACAGGATTTGCGTGGAGGGATGCCGAGCAGCACGCGCGCATTAGGCGCCGAGCGGACGAAGGCGTGGATCAGCGCATTGGAGTCCATCCAGCCGGCGGTCGGGTCCCATTTGGCGGCGATGACGACATCGCCCAGCGAGGGGTAGCGATAGCGCACCTCGTCGGCTTCCAGGTATTCGATATGGGGCAGCCCGATGCTGTGCAGGCGCTCGACGTCGCCGCGCAGGCTGGCAGCGTAGGAGTCGCTCATGGCCAGGAAGAGATAGCCCTGTTCCTTGAGGTGGATCGAGTCCGAGGCGCCCTCGCCGAAATACGCGTCGGCGTTGTGCAGCACTTCGACGCTGCGCTGCATCTGCCGCATGATCGGGATGTTCGGCCAGCACGTGCGGTAGTTTTCCAGCGAGGCCAGCGAACTGCCGGCGCCGAGCCGCTCCTCGCGTTCGATGAGGATAGCCTTGATGTTCGGCTGCGCCCGTTCCAGGGCCCACAGCGCCGCCGCGCCGGATGGCCCGCCGCCGATGACGATGGCATCGGCCGAAGTGGGCATCTGATCCGGTGCGGGGTTGAGCAGATAGCGATCGCCGCTGACGGAAGTCATGATGGCTGCCTACTCTTTCGTGCCCACTTCGACGCCGGCCAGGTTTTCCAGGGCCTTGACCAGGGCATGGTTGCCTTCACTGCCCAGGCCGCGCTGCTGGAGCGTGCGGTAGAGGTTGTTGATCAGGCTGGTCGCCAGCATGGGCACGCCGAGTTCCTGCGCGGCTTCGAGCACCAGACGCACGTCCTTCTGCTGCAAATCGATGGTGAAGCCGGGGCGCCAGTCGCGCCGGGCCATCTGCGGGCCGCGCATGCTCAGCATCCAACTGCCGGCCGCGCCGCCGGCCACGGCGTCGATGGTCTTTTGCAAGTCAAGCCCGCCTGCCTGGGCGAAGAGCAGCGCCTCGCTCACCGCCAGCCCGTTGACGACCACCAGCACCTGGTTGACCAGCTTGACCATCTGCCCGGAGCCGATGCCGCCGACCAGGGTGACCGTCTTGCCCATGGCGCGGAGGACGGGCAAGGCCCGCTCGAACTGATCCGCCTCACCGCCGACCATGATGCTCAGGGTGCCCTTGGCCGCTCCCTCGCTGCCGCCGCTGACCGGCGCATCGAGCATCTGGATACCCTTCGCAGCCAGCGCCTCGGCCATGGTCCGGGTGGCGCCGGGGCTGATGGTGCTCATGTCGATCACCAGCGCGCCCGGTTTCGCGCCGTGGATGATGCCGTTGTCGCCCAGCACGACCGCTTCGACGTCCGGCGTATCGCTCACGCAGGTGATGATGATGTCGCTTTTGGCGGCGACATCGGCGGGCGATTCACCCTGTGCCGCGCCTGCCGCGACGATTTGTTTCATTTTGCTGGCGGTGCGATTCCACACCGTGAGGGGGAAGCTCGCCTTGAGCAGGTTCATGGTCATGCCCTGGCCCATGATGCCCAACCCGATAAAGCCGACGCGCTCCGACATGTGATCTCTCCTGAGGGGGGTACACCCCGCCGCGAACCCTGCGAGTAACAGGATAAGGATACCGCAGATGAGCCAAACCGGAGAGGCAGACGGATAACCGACGGCGAACCAGATGACGATTTTTCAGATGTATGTTAGGCTAATTCAAAATTGCGTAGATGACCCGATCTCTGAAGAAATCGCCGGCAGAAAACATGTTGACGCGACATATTTTTCTGAGCTACAGCCGCGCCGACGCCGCCATCATGGCCCGCGTTCGCGAAGCGCTGCGCGCGGAAGGCTTGAACATGTGGACGGATGAACGACTTCAGCCGGGATCGCCGGAATGGGAGCGTGAGATCGAATCCGCCATAAAGAGTGGTGGCGGTGTGGTGGTTCTGCTTTCGCCAAGCTCCAACGAGTCGATCTGGGTGCGACGCGAGATCGCCTTTGCGGAGGCGTTCAACGTGCGCATTTTCCCTGTACTGGTCAGCGGAAATGAGCAGACCGCGGTTCCGGCCCGCCTGATCAATCATCAACGGATCGATATCCGGCGCACGCGAGACTACGAAGCCCAGGTCAGCCGCCTTGTGGATGCGCTCTGCGCCCACGCCGGTATCGAACGTGAGTCCAGCCGAAGAATGCGTCAGGCGCAGGAGGAGCGGGCGCGCCAGGAAAAGGCTCAGCGCCAAGAAGCGGCCGGACCCGCCCCAGAAATTCCCGCAGCCGCAGCCGTCGTCGGCCGGAGCGGGCCGGCCAGCGGCTGGAGCGCCTTACTGACCCTCGCGACCTGGTTGCCACTGGCGCTGCCACTGCTCGGATCGGTCCTCGGTGTGTTTCCGTATAGCAATATCATCTTTACGGACTTTTCGCCGTCCGGATGGCTGGCAATTCTGGTGATCTGTGTGGCGCTTCTATTCGTGCTCGATCGTCGCCTGCCGTCCAGCGACAAGTGGAGCGCCCGCGCAGGCCTTGGCTACATGGTGGTGTTCGGGTTAATCACACTGGCCTTTGCCTGCCTGGCCGTCAGCCCGTTCTATTTCTGGCAGGCCAGCCCATTTGCCATCGTAAGCCTTCTGTCCTGCATTGCCGTCGCCTGCCAGGCCGCCAGCCTATCGATTCTTCGGCGGTTCGCCGATGGAACCATGACCGTCCCCTCGCACAACCTTGCGGCCATGGGCGTAGGGCTGGCGGCTGCGGGAGCACTTGTTGGCTTTCCTGCTGGTTATATTGTCAGGGACACCGTCCGCGATCTGACTCTGTTGATGATCATCAGCGTCGTCATCAATGTCGTTGCCGCCGCCATTGTATTTGTCATCTTGAGTTTCGCGGCTGAGCCGCTCTCAAAAGTCGAGCGTCCTCTCAACCGAATCCTGGCGGTGCTCTACGTCATTGCCGTTGCCGCAGAAGTTTACCTGGTCTTCTTTAACGGCTGGGGCTTGTTCAGGTAAAGGGCAGAGCGCGTCGTGACGTCCTGCTCTGCCCCGTGCGATCGACTCAGCCTTCCAGTTCCTCGATGGTTTCCATAATCAGGTTCACCGCCTCGCCAAGTGTTTCGGTAGTGAACTCGAAGCGCGCGCCGGCCGCGGAGTACAGCTCCGGCAGCGTCGCCGTGCCGCCGAGGGCCAGCGCCCGCTTGTAGGCCGCCAGCGCCCCGGCGTGGTCACTGCGCATACGCATCCACACCTGGAGCGCGCCCAACTGCGCCATGCCGTAATCGACGTAGTAGAACGGGTACAGGTAGATGTGCAGCTTGCGGTGCCAGCCGTCGGCCTTGTCGGCCTCCAGACCGGTGTAATCGACGTATGGCTCAAAGCGATCCCACAGGCGCGTCCAGGCCAGGTCGCATTCGATGGGATCGGCGGCAGCCTCAGGGTGGGTATAGGCCCAGTGCTGGAAGCCGTCGACCACCGACATGTATGGCCAGAAGTGGATGACCTTCTCCAGATGCTCGACGCGGGCGCGGTTGGCGTCGGCGGTGCTGTAGTACCCGCCTTCCTCGCGCGACCAGTAGGGGAATGTCAGCAGTTCCATGGCCATCGATGCCACTTCGTTGAACTCCGCCGTCACGTTGCGCTGGAACGAGTAGGGCAGCTTGAGCTTCTCGAAGGCGTGGAAGGCATGGCCGGCCTCGTGGATGAGCGTGCGGATATCGCCGTGCAGCCCGACGGCATTCATGAAGATGAACGGCCGCTTGCTGGCCGGGAAGGCGGTGCAGTAGCCTCCCGGGCCTTTGTTCTCCCGGTTGCCCAGGTCGAGCAGGCTGTCGTCACGCATCATGCCGTAGTAGGTCGCCAGTTCCGGGTCCAGGCGCTCGAAGATGGTCGCGGCGCGGTCTTCCAGCTCCTCGACATTCTCGAACGGACGCAGCGGTTCGCGGCCCAGCGGATCGACCGACAGATCCCAGGGGCGCAGCGTCTCGACGCCGAGCTGTTGTCGGCGCTTCTCGTAAAGCTTCGTGGCCGCCGGCACCACCACCTCGGCGATGGCGTCGAGGAAGCGCTGGTTGTCGTCCGGCGTGTAGTCGAAGCGCAGGCGCTCCTTCCACATAAACGAACGGTAATCGGGATGCCCGGCGTTCTTCGCGACCTGAATGCGCCGGCGCAGGAACTCGCCCCATAACGTGTTGAGCGCTTCGCGATCCTGAAGCTGGCGCGTGGAGATGGCTCGCCAGACCGATTCGCGTTCGGCGCGGTCCTGGCTTTGCAGCACCGGCTCCATCTGGCGCAGGGTGCGGGTCTCGCCCTTCCACGTCGTCGTCTGCGCGCCGATCACCTTGTTGAATTCCAGACGCAGGTTGTTGATCTCCGTCTCGATGGCCACGTTCTCTTCACGGAAATTCTCGATCTCGGCGCGCATGTTGCGAATCGGCACCGCCATGCCCTCCGGCTGGAGACCGCTCGCAATGAACTTTTCGCGCAGCTTCTGATCGGCAATGTCGGCGGGCGGCAGGACCTCGGCAAAGAAGCGCTTCATCAGCGCTTCGGACTCCGCGTCGGCAGTGTTCTGGGTCGTGGCGACGCTCAGGCGTGAGTAGACCTCGCCGAATGCATCGTTCAGGCGTGTCCAATCGGCCAGCCAGGTGGTGACGGTCGAAGCGTCGAGGGGGCGCGCGGCCAGCGCATCGTAGTAGCGCTGGAAGTCGGCCCAGGTGAACTGTCGGAGAGTCTCGAAAGACATGGGGAGGGTATCGAACATGGCAGTCCCTTTGTAATCATTTTGAATGCTCAAATGATAGCGAAAGATCTGCCCGACTGCAAAGCTCTCCATAGGCGCTGCTGAGTATATGAGAAATCAAAGGGGCGTGGCACGCCATGCCCCATATGCACCAAGTTAAGGGTCGCGGGGGCCGCCGAGGGCTGTAGGGACGCGCAACGGCGCGTCCGCCGACACGCGCACTGAAGGGGTTCACCGCAGAGCCGGCGGTTTTGGTCCCTTCAGTGGACCTGTCTTTTCGGGTAGCCGAGTGTTTTAACACTCGGCGGACGACGCGACAATTGATCTCCGGGTTGCGTCTATCTGTCGCTAACTTGGTACCTATGGGGCGTGGCACGCCATGCCCCTACACGAACAACCGGCAGGTGGCGATAGGTTCTACCCGCTGTTGCTGGCGTTTCGCTCCCCGGATTCGGTCAGCGCTGTGTAGATCGCGCTGAGCAGCGCCGAGTCGGCCGTGTCCTGGCTTAGCTCCCAGAACATGATGCCTCCCAGACCCTGCTTGCGGACGTACTGGGCCTTGCGGGTCAGCGACTCCGGGTCGTCATAGGTGATCATGACGCCGTCGGCTGGATCATACAGCCAGGGCACCTGGGCCGTTTCATCCCAGGAACGCGTCCACGTGCCGGAGCCGATGTAGTTGGTCGCCAGATCGCGGTAGTCGAACCATCCAGGTTCCCAGCTTCCCGCCGGCAGGCCTTCGTACCCCTGGTGCAGCCCGTTGTTCGTCCCGCGAACGCCGGTCCATCCCTTGCCGTAGAACGGCGCTCCCAGGACAAGCTTGTCCGCTGGGACTCCGTGGCGCAGGAAGGCCTGAACGGCCGCGTCGGCGCTGGTGCCCTCTGGCGGATTGCTGGTCGAATTGTAAAGCGGTGCGTTGAAGCCGGTGACCGCGCTCCAACTGCCGGACATGTCGTAGGCCATGATGTTGATCCAGTCGAGCAGGGGGTGGATGCGCTCCCAGTCGAGTCCATCGATGGCGCCCCCGCCGATCCCGGCGGCGATCGTCAGCAGATACTGCTTGCTATCCTGTGCGCTGGCGGCATCCAGTTGCGCCCGTAGTTCGGCTAGCAGCAGGATGAAATTTTCCGGGTCTTGTGGCCGCTCGATGTTGCCGGCGTCCCCGCCGCCGGTGGGGTACTCCCAGTCGATGTCGACGCCGTCGAAGCCGTAGCGCTTAATGAAGTCGACGCACGAGGCGGCGAAGCGCTGGCGCGACTCCTCGGTGAGCGCCACGTCGGAGAAGCGCGCCGACCACGTCCAGCCGCCGACCGAGATCAGCGTCTTCAGATGCGGGTGGGCTTCTTTCAGCTTGATGAGCTGGTTGAAGTTGCCGCGCAGAGACTCTTTGGTGTCACCCTCGAAGACCCTGTCCGTGTCGGCCTCGGGATCACCGACCAGGCATTCGCCCTCTTCCGAGACGTTGGCGAAGGCGTAGTTGAGGTGGGTGAGCATGTCGGCGGGGATGTCGGCGACGAAATACTCCCGGTCGTAAATGCCCCAGGAGATGAAGTAGCCGACGATTCGCGTGTTGGTGGGCGGTTCCTGAGCGGAGGCAGAAAGCGCGGCGGCGCCGATCAGAGCCATAAGCAATCCTAGCAGTCGAAAACGCATACGAAATGTGTCCTTTGTCAAAAGAGTTGGCCTGACTGTCTTTGCGGCGGATGCCATCCGGCCTGCACCCATAGCTGGCGTGACTGAACGGCTTCCGGTCGGTTGATGCGGAGGCGGGCGACGGTTGCCCGGCCGATGGGCGTCAGACCTCGTAGGATCGTGCCGTCTGGCTCCCAGTTAAAGTGTGCGTACCATGGTTGGAGGCGTGGGTTGAACAGCGCAACAAGTTCTTGCGACTCGGGATCGACGCCGTCCTGAAAGTCGCTCTTGTACAGATTGCAGCCGACACAGGTCAGACAGAGATTGTCAGGCATCGTCGTGCCGCTAGCCGTAGATGGCACAATGTGGTCGATCACCATCGTCACGACAATTCGCTGAGACGTCTGACAGTACTCACATCGGCCACCTGCACGTGCCGTGACGAGAAGCCGAAGTGTCTCAGGAATATATGCCACGATCAGCAGTCAGTCCGTCATGCCCAGGTAGCGGTCGATGTCATGGCCACGCTGTTTGAGCAGCAGCAGGGCGGTGGAGCGCACCAGGACATAGCGATCGTGCTCGGCGACCAGGGAGTCCCGCTCCAGTTCTTCCTCCGCAGAGAGGGGCGATCCCAGCGTTCGCTCCAGATCGCTCAGGCCGCGGATGCGCGCTTCGAGGTCCCAGGTCATCTTGCGATGCACGATCGCCCACAGTTCCGCGTCGGAGCGCGACTCCAGGCTCTCGACCGTTACGTCGTGCTCCGCCAGGCCAAACAACAGGGCCAGCGTCTCCGTCACCACCTCTTCAACAGGGCGATTGGCCGTCTGCGCCTGCTGGCGAATCCGTTCGTACAGATCCTCCGGCAGGTCGAGCACCACCGTTTGCTGAGTCATGATGCACCTTCAAACTTGATCCACCACCAGTATACCCGCGAACTGCGTCGGTACGGTTTACAGGTCGGTGATCTCCGGCACATGCTCATCTTCGTAAAGTTCGATCAGAATGTCGATGATTTCCAGGAGGGGAATTAACGGATGTTTTTCGTCTTGCCCGACATGATCGGCGAGCTGATTCAGGATTTGAACGAGGCGCTCGTACTCAGCATCGGTGCGCGGCACGAAAAGAATTTTCTGAATGGATGACCAACCGGCTTCCGCTGCTCGAATGACCGTGTCGTTCGACACCTGAACTCCTCTCACACTTCACTGACCGGGCACCAGTATACCCGCGAACCGTTCCGGCGGGACCGGTGCGCGAGGTGCGAAGTCGTAGTAGATGTGGTACATGCCGACCGAGGCGTAGGTGTAGGTCACCCTCTGCTCGGCGAACCAGGACTCCAGCCAGGCGCGCACCTCGGCGATGTTCGCCGTGACGTAGGCGACGCCCTCGCCATTGGCCGCCGCCGCATCGACCGCCGTGACGTACGGGGTATAGCGGTCGTCGCGCGGCGTGTAGGAGAGATCCGACTTGTACGGCAGGGCTGACCGGTACTGAAGCCGCTCCTCGCTCAGAAAGGCGATGCGGAAGGCGATCCAGTAGTTGGTATAGCCGTGGACCAGTCCGTTCTCTTCCAGGAAGGCGATCAGCGCCGCGTCGTCGTCATTGGGTAGGTTAGTGTCCAGATTGAACTGCGTGGTCACCCCCGGCGGTGTGTTCCGCACGGCGGCGGCCAGGCCGAGCGTGCCGTAGACGAGCACCAGGCCGACCGCCGCCGTGCGCATCCAGACGCGCGGCAGCGACATGACAAAGCCGGCGACCAGGATGGCCAGATAGACGATGAGCGGCAGGAAGTAGCGCCCGGTCGGGTCGGTGCTGAAGCGCGACACGAGAAAGAGCAGGATGAAGAAGCCGATGGCGATCAGCAGCAGCGCCCGCGCATCGGCCGGGAGCGCACCGCGCCGCCGTGGATTCCAGACGCCTCCCCCGCGGGCCAGCAGGTACAGCCCGGCCAGGGTGATGCCCAGCACGGCGAAGGCCAGGATCAGCGTGAGCGCGTCCGGCGTGAAATAGGCGGGCGACCACGGGTAACGCAGGCCGAGCACGGCGGGCAGCCCGAGCAGGAACAGGCCGATCAACCGCTGGCTGGTGTCGAGCGCGGGGACATCCCCGCCGGCGAACTGCTCCGGGGTGCCGCCGGGCAGATAGAAGCGCAGGGCGGCGAAATCGTTGTTCAGGTTGAAGATCCACCAGGGGGCGCTGCCGACGAAGAAGGCGATGGCGGCGGCCAGCGCCGGGGCGATCAGGCGCGCGGCCGGGATGCGCAGGCGAAACACCCGGACGATCAGCAGCAGTCCGACGGGCACGACATAGGCGATGATCAGGCCGTTGGTCCAACAGCCCAGCCCGGCCAGCAGTCCCAGCGCCGCCCACCGCACCACGTGGCGATTCGTAGGGACGCCCAACGGGGCGTCCGTTCGTGATGCCTCCTCCGCCCGCAGAGCTCGCACCGCGTCGATGCCCACCAGCAGGATCAGGTTGCCGAGCAGGAGCGTCTCGTTGTAGCCGCCGAGGGTGGCCGTGGTGTAGAGGGCTACCAGCGTGTTGGGCACGGCCAGCAGCAGCCCGGCGATCAGCGCCAGCGCGGCGCGGCCGGTCAGCCGGTAGGCAGCCAGGGCGCCCGTCGCCACGATCAGCAGGTAGAGCGCCGACTGGACCAGCCGGATCGTATGCACGCTCTCGCCGAAGAGGGCGAACCCGGCGGCGATCAGCCAGGCATCCAGGCTGCCCATGTAGGCCTGCCCGTAGAAGAAGACCGGGCGAGCGCCGTCGAGGATGTGCCGCGCCATGAGGGCGACGACGGCTTCATCGGAATGGAACGAAACGCTGCCGCTGGCCAGGAGCAGAGCCCGACCGGCAGCAGCGACGATCAACAGCGCGATGAGGCCGAGCAGGAACGCGCGGCGCGTCATGGCTTAGCTGCCGGATGGAGCGGTGTCCGGGATATCGCGCAGCGACACGTCTTCGACCGACGCGACGATACGCTCCCAGACTTGCAGGAAACCCTCATACTCGGACTCGCGGGCGACGCCCACCACCACCACCTGACCGCCATCCTCGAAGGTGACGACAGTGGTCTCGACCTTCATGTCTTTCTGATTGCAGGAGGGCGAGAACGGCTGCGCGGTGAGATTGACCGACGACACGACGATCAGCTCGCAGTCGCCGGGTGCGACCAGAGTCACGGAGACGGGCTGATCGGCCGGTGAGGTGAGGACACGCCAGTCGGCCGGGTAGTCGACCACGAAGATGGGCGTGATCACCTCTTCGGAGGTGACGGTCACGCCGGGGCCGGGGGTGTTGATCAGCAGTTCGGGCGGGTTCTGCACCGGTGCGCAGGCGGTCGCCGCCACCAGCAGGAGCAGCACGACGGAAAGAAGTTGAAGCAGGCGGTGGTTCATCAGGGCACTCGATTCGGCGCATCAGGGGCGGACGAGATACTGCGCCAGGCCGGGTCGGCGCAGTGAATGAACCCGGCATAGCGCGTGACCTGCCAGGCGTCATCGACCGGTTCCATGCGGGTGAAGATGCATACGCCGCTGGCGCCGGTGTCAGAGGCGTAGTACGAGATCAGTTCGACATTCCAGTTTTCGCCATCGGGGATGGCGCGGCGGAAGACGACGCTTTGCATGGCACCCCATTCCGGCGGTGTGTAGGAATCGACGCAGGCGCTGATGCTGCCTTCAGGACAGTTGGCCGCGGTGGCCTCGCGAATGGCGGGGCTGGCCAGCGCCAGTGCGGCTTCATCGTTGCCTTTGGCGGCGGCCTCGACGAAGGCGACGGCGGCCTGGAAGGCGGGTTCGGTCTGCCCTGGCGTGAAGATCAGCGTGGCGACGATGATGATCGCGACCACGACCAGCAGGGCGATAACGACGATCGTGAGAGTACGAGGTTTCATGGCATCCGGTTCTGACTTCGGGCGCAGATGCGCCGTAGATCGCAATCGCGTGCGATTATATCATCGGCGGGGATACCTGGGACCATCACCCATTCGACGTGTTTGATCGAGGGAAACCATGTTTGCCGACATGCCAAAAGTCGAGCTGCATCTGCATCTGGACGGCGCGCTGCCGCCGCGGACGCTCCTGCAACTGGCCGACCGCCACCGCGCCTTTGACCTTCTCCCCGGAGAGACCGAAGAGGCCATCGCCGGTTGGTTCGTCTTTCGCGATTTCAACCACTTCGTCGAGGTCGTCCGGGTCATCAAGCGGCTGCTGCGAACCGCCGACGACTTCGCGCTGGCCGTCTCCTCCACAGGCGCCGCGCTGGCCGCCCAGCACGTGCGCTACGCCGAGATCACCGTGACACCCTACTCATTGATCGATGCGCTGGGGCATGGCGCCACGCTGGAGGCGATGCTTGATGGGCTCGAGGCGGGCCGGCGGCAGGTACGTGCGGATCATGGCGTCGAACTGCGCTGGATCTTCGACATCCCGCGCAACCGCGCCTTCGCCGACTACCGTCTGGGCGGCCCCTATGTACCCGGCGCCGCCGAGCGCACGCTGGATTATGCGCTGGCAGGCCGCGATTACGGCGTGGTTGGGCTGGGTCTGGGGGGCAGCGAGGTCAACGCCCCGCCAGAGCCGTTCGCCCACGTCTTCGAGCGGGCCAAAGCGGAGGGCTTGCGCAGCGTGCCGCACGCCGGCGAGAGCGCCGGGCCGGCCAGCATCTGGGGTGCGGTCGAGGCGCTGAAGGCGGATCGCATTGGGCATGGCATCCGCGCCGTAGAGGATGAGCGGCTGCTGGCGACTCTGGCCGAGCGGCAGATTCCGCTGGAAGTCTGCATGTCGTGCAATGTGGCGCTGAGCTTCACCCCCCGACTGAGCGATCATCCGCTGCCGGCGCTGGATGCCGCCGGAGTGCTGGTCACGGTCAACACCGATGACCCGATGCTGGTGGGGGCCACGATGTCGCGCGAGTATGAACTGCTGGCCGAGGTGTTCGGCTGGCCGGTCGAGGATGTGCTGCGCCTGGCCCGCAACAGCTTCACGGCCAGCTTCGCCGAGCCGGAGCTGAAGGCGCGCCTGCTGGCCGAATTCGACGCCTGGCGGTCAGCGCACGGCGTGTGAGTGACCGAGTCTCAGACCGGCCGGCGCAGGCGCTCTACTTCGGCGGCGCTGAGCGGCTGGTTCTCGCCGACCGTCAGCCCGGCCAGCGTGATGTCGCCGATCGACCAGCGCACCAGCCGCAGCGTGGGGTGGCCGACCGCCGCCGTCATCCGCCGCACCTGCCGGTTCTTGCCTTCCGTGAGCGTCAGGGCGATCCAGGCCGTGGGCACGTTCGCCCGGTAGCGGATCGGCACCGGGCGCTCCGGCAGATCGGGCGGTGCTTCCAGAAGGCGGACCTGCGCCGGGCGCGTCCGCCACGACTTTCCGCCCTCGCTCAGGTCCACCCCGTTCCGCAGCCGCGCCAGCGCCACCTCATCCGGGATGCGCTCGACCTGCGTCCAGTAGGTGCGCGGATGCCCGAAGCGCGGATCGGTGAGGCGCTGCGCCAGCGGGCCGTCGTCAGTCAGCAGGAGCAGCCCCTCACTGTCCATGTCGAGCCGGCCCGCGGCGTAGATGCCGGGGATGGCGATGTAATCGGCCAGGGTGGGCCGCCCTTCGGCGTCGGCGAACTTGGTCAGCACACCGAAGGGTTTCCAGAAGCGATAGACGCGCATGAGGGTATCGAGCAAGCTCGCTTAGCGCAGCTTGTCGCCGTAATTCTCGTGAATGCTGGCGACGTGGTGCAGTTCGTGCCCGACGATCATGTACAGGATGCCGGCGACGGTGTAGACGTACTTGTTGGCGATGCCGCGGTTCGACAACACCGAGTCTGGCAGACTGCGCACGAGCGGAATGGTGGCGGCCCGGACAGCACGGTACTCTTCCAGCAGATCGTCGAGCGTCCGCTCGTTGGCCCCGGCTACGGCGGCATATTCCGCTTCTTCAAAACCGGGCAGTTCCTTCTTTTCACCGCGTGCCAGGGCCAGGGCGCGGAAGCACAAGATGCGTTCGGTATCGATGATGTGCGCCAGGATGTCCTGCACCGTCCATTCGCCGGCAAGGTGCGGCGTGGTGCGATCTGCCTCCGAGAAGCGGCGCAACAGGCTTTCGAACAGTTTCGCGTTGGCCTCCAGATGATCCAGGAGCAGCCCATCCTCCGGGACGCGCGAAATGTAGGCGATGGCGTAAGGGGCATAATCGCCTTCCTGCGGTCTGGGGTAGATCCTCGACATAGCAGTTCTCCTCAACGTTGTTGGGTCATGGCCGTCTTCGGCCGCTGTATCATCGCATCATGAAATGTGGACGGGAAGGTGTCAAGCGCCGCGCCAGACCGGAAATGAAGAAGTCAACCTTTGGCGCATCTTCCGGGAGTACACACGGGTGCTCCCCTGCCATCGCCGCTATGGATGCGTGCTGATGTAGGGGTAGATCGGTGTGTCTGTTCACAGGAACCCGAAAACTTCCAACTCCTCAGAAGGGCCACTTCAGAACAGCAGCCGGCCGATGAGATGCACCCACCGCGACACGGCATCATCCTTGACGTAGTCATGCGCCAGATACCATTCGTAGGTGTCGCGCAGGCTCTGCTTCCAGTCGATGGTTGCCGTTCCCAGTTCGCGGGCCGTTTTGCTGAAGTCGAAATAGATGTTCTCGCCGCCCAGCAGTGTCTGGTTGGCGTCGACCGGCACAGGAATGCCCGCGTTGCGCAGGGCGCCGATGACTGCCGACGCGAAAGGCAGCGTGAAGCGCGGCAGCGGCAGTCCGGGCGCGGGCACGCCGGCCAGGCGCGCGGCTTCGTAAAAGATGGTCTGGTGTTTGAGGTTCTGCGCGCCCAGGATGTAGCGCTCGCCGGTGCGGCCGCGCTCGGCGGCGGCGATGTGCAGACGGGCGACATCGCGCACGTCGACCACCGCCACGCCGCCGGGCGGCACAGGGATGGTCCAGCTCAGCCGGCGCACCTTGAGGGCGATGTCGCCGGAAATGATGTTCAAGTCTCCAGGGCCGAGGACCACCACCGGGTTGACGATGACCACGTCCTGGCCGCTAGCCACTGAGTCGGCGACGCCCGCCTCGGCCAGCACCTTGCTGTGGGCATAGGGGAAGCGTTCGGGGCGCAGGTCGAAGGGGACCTGCTCGTCGGCCGGCTGTTTGTCGAGCCGGGCGCCGATGGCCGCGGCGCTGCTGGTGAAGATCACCCGTTTGACTCCGGCATCGCGTGCCGCCTCCAGGACGTTCTGCGTGCCGTCGACGTTGACGGCATACATCCGGTTGACGTCGTCGTTGCGCCAGTAGTCGGCTACGGCGGCCACGTGGAACACCCAGTCGCAGCCTTTGCAGGCGGCGTCGAGCGACGGCCGATCGGTGACATCGCCCAGGGCGCTTTCATAGGTCAGGCCGGCCAGGGCATCCAGGCGCGACGAGGCGCGATGCAGCGCTCGGACCTGGTGACCGGCTTCGGTGAGAGCACGAACGAGATGGGCGCCGACGAAGCCGGTCGCCCCGGTAACCAGTGCTTGCATAGATCAGCGTGTGACCTTGATTATGGTTTGGCTTGTGCCAAACGGGCGGTTTGGCAGTACACTTGGTGGAGGCATTTTAGACTCCTGACGACTGAAATGATACACCTGGTTCACCGTCCTGGGTGGACGAGAGAGAGGGTATGTCTGGTAATCGGTCTGTCTCGGACCTCACTCACTCGACCGCGTCGAAGAACCGAGATTTTCTAAGGTTTGTAAGCCCTTTCTTCTTCAAACTGGTCGATCCGATTGTTGCGATGCCGACCCTGGAAGATCGCTACCGAGCGCGCGGCATTGCCTCAATCATCCTGTTCACCCTCATCGCCGGTCTGTTCTTCATGCTGACAGAACCGCCGCTGACGGAAGATGGCGATCTGCGTTTGCGCTATATTTTCTTCGGGGTGGTTGCGGTCTGCTACGTCCTGGCGCGACTGGGACGTTACCGGGCGGGCGGGTTGATCATGGCTTGCGGCCTGGGGATTGGCGCGCTGCTGGTGCTGAACAACCCGACCATCTCCTTCCGGGATTGGCAGCTCTTGGCCCTTCGCCAGTTGATGGTGTCGCTGACCCTCGTCTACCTGCTGTACAACATGACCTGTGCCGTCAGCTATGGCATTGGCTTTTTCGTGACGGCGGTGATCGGCACAATCGTCTGGGCGTCGCCATTCCGCATCGACCAGATCGCCTCCACGGTGATCATCCCGGGCATGCTGTTCATCTACATCCTGTTTTTCGCGCGCGAATCCACCTTTATCGAGCGCTATCGCAACCAACAGTATTTCGAGCAGAGCGAAGCCCGCTACCGCGCCGTGGTGGAAGACCAGCGCGACATGATCTGCCGTTGGCGGCCCGACACACGGCAGCTCACCTTCGTCAATCGGGCCTATCGCGACTTCTTTCAGCGTGACGTCGAAGATCTGATCGGGCGCGATTTCATCCAGGATGTCTTCGAAGAAGACCGTGCTCAGGTCGAGAAGCAGATTTTGCAGGTGCGGCCGGAAAACCCGGTGATGACCGGTCGCAATCGGGTGGTGCGGGGCGAGGGCGCCATTCGCTGGGTGCAATGGACCAACTACGCGATTTTCGACCCCTCCGGGACGATCGTCGAGCTTCAGTCCGTGGGTCGCGATATCACGGAGAGCAAGCTCGCTGAGGAACACCTGCTCAAGAGCGAAACCCGCTACCGCGCCATCGTCGAGGACCAGACGGAACTGATCTGCCGCTGGCTGCCCGATGAAACGCTGACGTTTGTCAACGGCGCTTACAGCCGGTATTTCCACAAGTCGGCCGACGATCTGATCGGCACGTCGGTGCTGGACATGGTTTGCCCGGAAGACGTAGCGGCGGTTCGGCAGTGGATAAGCCAGCTTTCTGCGACTCAGCCTTCCGTGAGCTACGAGCATCGGGTTCGCCTGGCGGATGGTTCCGTCCGCTGGCTGGAGTGGACCGACCGGGCCATTCTCGACGAGGATCGCCGCATCGTCGAGTTACAGTCGGTTGGGCGCGACGTCACCGAACTCAAGTCCATCGAGCAGGCGGAACTGGATCAGCGCCAGTTTGCCGAGGCGCTGCGCGCCAACGCGGAGGTCATCTCCAGCACGGTCGATCTGGACGAGGTGCTTGACCGAATCCTTCAGCACATTTCCGGCGCCTATCCGTTTGTCAACGCCAGCATCATGCTGGTCGAGGATGGCGTCGCTCGCGTCATGCGCTCCACCGGGCATGTGGACGAGACGTTTGACACGCTCATCCGCTCGCTGCGGCTGCGGGTCAGCGAGGTGCCCAACCTGCGCGAGATGATGGCGAACGGCCGCCCGATCGTGATCGGCGACACCCACCATTCCAGAGACTGGATCGACATCCCTGCCTCCCGCTGGATTCGCTCGTCCGTCGCCGCGCCGATCGTGTTGGAGCAGGAACGCATCGGCTTCCTGCTGCTCAACAGCGACGTGTCCAATGCCTTCAACGAAAAGCACGCCGAGCGTCTGCGCGCTTTCGCCAATCAGGCGGGCGTCGCCATTCGTAACGCCCGGCTCTACGATGCGGAGCGTCGTCATGCTGTGGAGATGGAAAGCCAGGTGATGGCGCGCACGACCGAGCTGGAACTGGTCTCCAGCCGGATGCAGGTCATCTTTGACTCGACAGGGGAAGGCATCGTCTATACCGAGGACGAGTTGATCCATTACGTCAACCCGGCCTTCTGCAAGATGATCGGCTATGCGCCGGACGACCTGATCGGCCGGCGCCTGGACTCGCTGCGCAGCGCCGACAGTCGCGAGGCTTCGCCCGATCTGCTGCGCCATGCCACAGATATTATCCGTGAGGTCGGGACCTGGCGCGGCGAACTGGTCATGTGGCGCGGTGACGGCACCGAATTCACCGGCGGCCTGACCATCACGCCGATCGGCGACATCGACGATACCCCTTCGCGCACGGTGGCGATTGTCCGCGATATCAGCCAGGAGAAAGCCCTGGAGGCGCAGCGGTCGAATCTGCTGGCCTATGCCTCGCACGAACTGCGCACGCCGATCACCAACCTGAAGACTCGTCTCTATCTGATTCGCCGCCGGCCGGAATCGCTGCCGGAACATCTGAGCGTCCTGGAACGGGTGGCGTCGCGCATGCAGCATCTGGTCGAGACGCTGCTCGACGCGTCCCGCCTGGAACGCGGATACGTCCAGTTGGAATGCCAGCCGATTCTGGTCGGCGACCTGATCAGCGAGATCGCGCATGTGCAGCAGGCCGAGGCGGATGCCCGCGGGATCGAGCTGCGCGTCGAGCCGCCTCTGGATGAACTGGTCATCGATGCCGACCTCCAGCGCATGACGCAGGTGCTGACCAACCTGGTCAGCAACGCTTTGAACTATACGCCCAAGGGCGGCATGGTGACGATTGGCGCGAAACGGAACTATGCCGTCGCCCTGCTCTACGTCGCGGACACCGGGATCGGCATTTCGCCGGACCACCAGCCGCACATCTTCGAGCCGTTCTTCCGGGTGGCGAGCAAGGTCGAGGGGATGGGGTTGGGCCTGAGCATCGTCAAGCAGATCGTCGACCTGCACAAGGGCGAGATCAGCGTGCAGAGCGATCTTGGCAAGGGAAGCCGCTTCATCATCCGGCTGCCGCTCTATATGGATAATGCAGAAGATACGACGAAATAGCGAGGATAAAGCGCTCGGGGGAGCGAGCTGCTCCCCCGAGGATGGTCTGGCTCAGGCGTTCAGCGGCGCCATGTAGATAATAGTAACCCCTTCGCCGCCTTCCTTGGGCGGCGCGGTGATCGCCTTGGAGATCAGCGGGTGATCGTGCAGTCGATCCTGCACTGCCCGCCGCAGCGCCCCTGTCCCTTTGCCGTGAATGATGCGCCCGAAGGGGATACCGGACAGGTAGGCCGCGTCGATGTAGTCGTCCAGCTTCTCAATGGCCTCTTCCACCCGCGTGCCGCGCAGATCCAGTTCAAGACCCGGCGACTCGCCCTTGGGAATGGTCATCTCGTTGCGGCGCTCGTACGCCGACCCCCGGCGCTTGCGCGCGGTCGCCTCGTCGGCCCGGGTCGGTTTCTTCAAGTCGCGCAGGCCAGCGCGGATCTTCAGTGACCCGACGGTGACCACAGCTTCCTCTTTGTCCATCTCGATGATTGTGCCCTCGGTCTTGAGCATGTCGAGCCAGACCGAATCGCCCAGGCGCGGTTCCCAGGTCTGTTCCGGCATTTCGACTTCGTTGGTGACCGGCTGGCGCGTCAGCTTGTCCAGCGTTTCGACGCCCACCTGCACCTCGCGCAGCTTCTCGAGCGGCAGGGAGGCGTCGCGCAGATCGCCGCGCAGCTTGCGAATCTCGTTGCGCAGCGTGTCCAGTTCGGACTGCATGTCGCGGCGGGCGGCGCTGATGATATTGCGCCGTTCATCTTCGACCAGGCTCAGGCGGCTGGTCAGTTCCGCGCGTTCGGCTTCGATCTCTTCGCGCGTCCGGGTGATCATCTGCTGCTGTCGGCGGATGTCCTCGCGGGTGCGGTGGATCTCGTCGAGCAGGTCGTCGGCGATCAGATCTTCCGTGGCGACCAGGGTGCGGGCATCTTCGATGATATCCGCCGACAGGCCCAGACGGGTGGCGATGGCCAGTGCGTTGGAACGGCCGGGCAGACCGATGATCAGCCGGTAGGTCGGGGCGAGCGTCTCCAGGTTGAACTCTACGCTGGCATTGCGCACGCCGGGGGTCTCGACGCTGTAGATCTTCAGTTCCGGATGGTGCGTCGTGACCATGGTCGTGACGCGGTGCTCACGCAGATGATTCAGGACGGCGCGCGCCAGGGCCGAGCCTTCGGCAGGGTCGGTGCCCGCGCCCAGTTCGTCCAGCAGCACGAGCGAATGTTCTGTGCACTCGCGCAGGATATGAATGGTGTTGGTCATGTGCGACGAGAAGGTGCTGAGCGATTGCTCGATGCTCTGCTCATCGCCGATGTCGGCGAAGACGCCGTCAAAGACCGTGATACTGGCGCGTTCGCAGGGCAGGTGCAGGCCGCATTGTGCCATCAGCGTCAGCAGGCCGACGGTCTTCAGCGAGACGGTCTTGCCGCCGGTATTCGGTCCGGTCACCACCAGCACCCAGGTGTCGTCGCCGAATTCGACGTCGATCGGCACGACGTTGCCAGTCAGAAGCGGGTGGCGCGCGCCGATCAGCTCGATAGTACTGCCGGGGTGCTGCGGATGCTGATGTTTGGGTCGGAAAGGGAGGATTTTCGGTTCGACGGCTTTGACGCTGTCAGCATAACGGGCTTTGGCGAGGACCAGATCGAGGTAGCCGAGGATTTCGACGCTGCGGACGATCTGTTCGGAGTGGATCGCCACCTGCTCGGTGAGCGCCGCCAGGATGCGGCGAATCTCCTTTTCTTCGTCCAACTGGAGTTCGCGCCATGTGTTGTTGAGCTCGACCGTCTCCAGTGGCTGAATGAACAGGGTCGCGCCGCTCGACGAGGCGTCATGCACCACGCCGGCGATCTTGCCCTTGTAGTCGGCCTTGAGCGGCACGACGTAGATGCCGTTGCGCATCGTCACCAGGTGTTCCTGGAGGTAGGGCTGGTTGGCTGAACTGCTGATGATGCGCTGGAGTTTGGTCTGAAGCCGGTCGAAGGCGATCTTCAGGTCGCGCCGGATGACGGCGAGCGCCGGGCTGGCGCTGTCTTTGACGATGCCCTGTTCGTCGATCGCTTTCTCGATGTCCTGCTGGACCGAAGCGCATTCTTCCGCTTCGTTGATGATGTCGGCCAGGCGGGGGTACTGGCCTTTCATGCGCCCCAGGGTGCGCTTGAGCGTGGTGGCGCGGCGCAGCGTCGACCGGATGTCGAGCAGCACTGTCGCCTCGATGACCACGCCACGGAGCGCAGCGATGGCAGGTGCGCGCACGTCGCGCGCGCCGCCCAGGCTGGCGTTGAACTGGTTCGCGAACATCAGACGCGCTTCTGCCGTCTCCGCCAGCCACTGCTGGGCTTCGTCGGCATTGGCCGTCGGGAATAATTCATACGCCAATTCTGCGCCCGCGGAAAACGTGGTGTGCTCCGCCAGACGCATGAGGACTTTGTTCAGTTCAAGGGTGTGTATCGCTTTTTCGTTCATGATAGCGCGCAGTATAGCAGAGCGATATGCCTCCATCAATAGGAATGTCAAAACGGGTCATAAGGGGTCAGAATTGTTTGCGTGGGGCGCTGAGCTGTCGATGGGCGAACGCTCGTTTGTTCGTAAAAACTTCCTACAATGTTTCATTTTGTACAACAGTGCGGCTCTTTGCAAACATTAACTTTGTATAACCTGCATAACTGCGCTAGAATGTTTTTCATCTGCATTTTGCATCGCAACACCGTTCGAAAAAGATTAGTCTTCCTGCCGAGGTACGCGAGCCGCTCCGCCCCGCGCTTTTTCAGGCGAGCTCCGCCAACCCCAGGCAGGTTACAAAGTACAAAAATTCTGGAGCCGTTACTGCCATGATGATTCAAGATGAAGCCACTGATGCGGAGCTTATCCAGCGTCTGTGCGAGCAGGATGTTGCAGCGCTTGGCGACTTGTTCAACCGCTACTATCCCCAGGTGTATCGGACTGCCGCCGCCATCACCCGCGACAGCGCCGTCGCCGAAGACATCGCTCAGGACTGTTTTCTCCGCCTGTATCAGTATGCCCGCCGCATCGATGTGAACCTTCCCCTTGCTCCGTGGTTATATCGTGTAACAGTGAATCTCGCGTACACTTGGATATCGCGTCGTCAGAAGCGCCGAATCTCTCTGGACGCGTTGATTGACCGTCTCATGTCGCCGCTCAGCCAGGGGCCGGAGCAACTGGCGGAACGAGGAGAGACCAGGCACCGGGTGCGCGAAGCGATCGGCAGTTTGCAGTTCAACCAGCGGGTGGTCGTGGTGCTTCACTACCTCAACAACCTGAGTCTGGAAGAGATCGCCGGAATCCTGGAATGCCCAGTGGGTACTGTTAAATCCCGCCTGTACTACGCGCGGGAAAATCTGCGCCGGCAGCTTGCCGATGCGCAGGGAATGTTGGATGAGGCACATGGATATGTCGAACTTGCCGACGCCATCGAACCGGGAACCCTTCCCAGCACGCGCTGAAGCGCGCAGTGCACTTGAGGCGCGCGTCGCCAGTGTGCTGATGCATGAGACTCTGGTCAAACCGGATCAGATGGCTCTGGCGCGTCAGCGACTCTTGGCGCTCGCCGCTGAACAGACCATGCTGCCGGCCCAAACGCATCGTACTCCGGCGCTGCGCGGCTGCCTGCACTTCCCCTTTGAAGTCGTGTGGAGCACGCTGGGTAGTGTGTTCGGCGGCAGTGGGGCGTACGAGCGGATTTGCCTGCCCATGGGCATGAGTCACCACTATAATCTGGACCGCTACCTCACCTACCGCCTGGTGGGTCTGACCGCCTGAGCGACCCCTTCTTCGCTCAGGCATTACTGAATCCCTACGAAGCTTTACGCGCGCGCTTGACGCAACGGGTTTATAATACGCAAGCAAAGCCCGGCAAATCACCAGAGGCGGCGTTTGATGGCATCGTTATCCCGTGTCCTTACCGTTGACCCGACCGGAAGATTGTCGCGCGTCGTGCGCACCGCAATCGATCTGTCCGATGTATCGGCGGTTCAGGTTGACGTTCCCGGCGGCACTGAAGCATTGGACGAGTTGAAATTCACTCCGCCCACGCTGGTCGTGACGGCGGTCACTCTGGACGGCGTCGACCCGGATACCGACGGCATCACGCTGGCGACACGTATCAAGCGCGATTACCCGCTGATTCCCGTGGTGGTCATCGCCGACCCCGACGAGGCGGAAGAAGAGATCGCCACCGATGCGGCATTCCTGTACCTGCGCCGCCCTGTCGACCCGGCTCAGGTCATGCGTATCATCAACGCAGGCCTCAATTACCGCGACATCTTCCTGGCGGCGCACCAGCCGGCCCGCCGCGTCGAATCCGACGCCGAGCTGGGCGGCATCCCGGCCCTCGACCGCAGGTTTGTGGAAAAAGTGGTGGACGTGCTCGCCAACGACATCCGTCCGATGGCCATTCTGCTGGCGAACCGGGCCGGCGAAATCGTCTACGAAAATGGCGCCGGCGGCTACCTGAACCGCGACACGCTTCTGGGAGCCCTGGCCCCCGCCGTTCAGGCCAACGTGCGCATGTCGGATGTCGTCGGCAAGCAGCCCTCGACGCTCAACTTTTACGATGGCGACCAGTACGACATTTTCACACTCTCTGTCGGATTCCACTTCACGCTCTGCATTGTGATGGACGGGCAGGGTGGGCGGCGGCACTTCGGCGCCGTCAACCGCTTTGGGCCGCGCGCCGTCGAGGACCTGCTGGCCGTGCTCGGCACGTCGGCCTTCTCCCTCGATCTGCCTGCCTCAGCCGGAGAAGCACCCCCGCGCCGGCGGACGACCGTCAAGGCCATCACGCAGGAGATTCCCGCGCCCGACCTCACCCAACTGGCCCGCGCCGAAACGTGGGAATCGGAGGTCGCCCCGCCGCCAGAGCCGGAACCGCTCCAGTTGGAGCCAATCGCCGACTTCGACGTGTCGGTATTCGATGCCAGCCTGGAAAACCTCGACGCCCTCATGGAAGAAGCCGAAGATCTGTTCGACCCGGAGAAACTGGCGGAAATCGCCGACGAGTCGCGCCGCGATCGCGGACCGCTGACCTATGAAGAAGCGCGTCAGCTTGGCATTCTGCCGTGAAACCTGCGTTGATCGGCAAGCAGCTTGGCGACTACACGCTCGTCCGACTGCTGGCGACGGGAGGTATGTCGCGCATCTATGAAGGCCTCGACCGGCAGCTTGACCGGCGCGCCGCCGTCAAGGTGCTGGACCTGGACGCCGACGCCGACGAAAGTGAGGCGATGAAGCTGCGCTTCACGCGCGAAGCCCGAGCGCTGGCGAGACTCGAACACCCCCACATCATTTCCATCTACCAGTATGGCGAGGAGGACGGACTGTTCTTCATCGCCATGAAGCTGATCGACGGCACCGATCTGGCCCAGGAACTGAAGGAACTCAAGCGCCGGAATACCTACATGGAACCGGCGCGGGCGCTCTACATCCTGGAGCAGGTGGCGCAGGCCATCGACGCCGCCCACGCCGCCGAGATCGTTCACCGCGACATCAAGCCCTCGAACATTCTGATCGACCTGAACGACCGGGCGACCCTGAGCGACTTCGGATTGGTCATCCAGCCGGCGGTCGATGCCACCTATGGCACGGCGTTTGGTACACCGCGCTACATCTCACCCGAGCAGGCCACCGACTCCAGCCTGGCCGTGCCGCAGAGCGATATCTACTCGCTGGGAGTCATCGTCTACGAACTGCTGAGCGGCCGCACGCCGTTCGACGGCAAGTCGGCAATGGAGATCGCGCTCAGCCACATCAACGACGCGCCGCCGCCGCCGCGCTCAGTCAATGCGCTTATTCCGCTGGAAGTGGAGCGGGCGGTGCTGAAGGCGCTGGCCAAGGAGCCGACTCGCCGTTTTACCTCAGCGACTGAATTCATCGCGACCGTGCGCAAGGGTTACCGCGATGCCGGCATCGTCGCCGACGACACAACCGGCCTGCCGCCGACGCAGACACTGCCGCAGGTCGCCGCCATGCGCGCCGGGCAGGCGCAGCAGCGCCCGCCTGTCCGCCGATCGTCGCGTGGGGGTATTCTCATCGGCATCGCCATTCTGACGCTGCTGGCATTGGCCGTCATCCTGCTCAACCTGGGCAGCGGCAGCGGCGGCGCCCCGTCCGCGACGCGCCTCGCCAGTGATTCGACGAATGCCGCCACCGTCGACAGCATCACAACCGCGATTTACGTGCTGCTGGACGACGCCGCGACGGATACGCCGGTCCCGGCTGCCCTGGCCACGATGTGGCACGATACGGCGAAAGCCATTCTGCTGGTCTACGACGATGGCGCGTTGACTCTGGTCAATACCTCGGAGGCCGATCTCGACGTCACGTCGATCGATTTGGCTGTCGGCGTCGAGCAGAGTTTCAGCGGCGAGCGGATCACCCGCGGCGTGCTGGGCGCAGGCTCGTGCTTTCGCCTTCGCTTGCAAGACCGGCAGACCGATCTGCCGGACGGCTGCGACCAACTCCAGGCCGAGATCGCCGTGCGCGACCAGTCGGCGCTGTTCTGGCGGGCCGCCAATGGGGAAAACAGCGGTTTCGCTCTGCGCATCGGCGGCCAGGTGGCCGCCTTGTGCGAGTCCGTGCCGCGCGGCCAGACCCGGACCTGTCGCGCCGAAATCCCCGAGCGTGACTCGTAGCGTCAGCGCTTCGGCTTGCCCGTTTCCGGGTCGATATACTCCCAGTCATCCAAATTTGCGGTACCCGATGGCGGCGTCCTGCGTGAACGCGTATCGCCGCGCATCAGGGCGTTGAATTCGTCGTCCGCGCCGGCCCGGCGGTTTTGCAGCTTGTCCTGCGACGAGACGACTTCTACGCGCACCCGCCGCTCACGCCGGTCGAGTAACCAGCTCAGCACAGCTTCAATGACGCCCATGATCACCGCGCCGACGATCGCCCACAGAAAGCTGTCGATCACCAGTCGTCCGCCGGTCAGCGTGCCGGTGACCTCGGACAGCGTCGCGGCCAGCGCCAGCATTGCGCCGTCGATCACGACGATGATCAGGCCGAGCGTCAGAAAGATGAGCGGGCAGGTGAGGATCTTGAGGATCGGCTTGATCAGGATGTTGGCTAACGCAAAGGCCACCGCGACCACAGCCACGGTCGGCACCTGATTGCCGATGATACGAATGCCGGGTAGCAGCCCGGAGGTGATGACGGCGACGGCGATGGCATTGATGACGAATTCGAGAATCCATCCACGCATGGCAGTCCCTCTCTCATAACTTCCACTGAAAAGACTGAGGACTGAGCGCGAACCCGTGGTTCTGCTCAGCCCTCAGCTTTCAAGGTGTCGTTTCGTTGTTTACGGGCGCTGGCGGTTGCCCCGCAGCGCGAAGAACAACAGCAGCAGGATGACCAGCACGGCCAGACCCACCAGCAGCAGCGGCGCCAGATCACCACCCGCCGGCGGGCTGTCGGCCGTGATCGGCGTCAGCGTGCCCTCGGGCGTGGGTGACGCGGCCTGCGCGACGCTTTCCAGCGGCGTGGCCGTGGCTTCTTCGGTGGGCGCAGCGACCGCGGTCTGCTGGGCGCTGCGCGTTTCCTGCGCGTTTGCGGTCGCCTCTTCAATGATGGCAGTGGCGGTCGCAAAGAGCGCGCTCTCGACCGCCGCGGCCGTCGAAGTGGCTTCCTGGCCCGACTGCGCGGTGGTGCTGGCGAACGCCTGGGCTGTGCCTGTGGCCTGTTCGATGATGGCGGTAGCTGTCGCTGCGAGGGCGTTCTCCTCGGCCAAAGCGGTGGCGCTGGCGGCCTGGTTGGTTCCCGACTGTGCCGTTTCGCTGGCGATCGCCTCGGCGATGGCCGTTGCGGTCTGATCGGCAATCAGCGCCGACTGCGCGACTGTGGCGGCCCCTTCAGTCGCTGCCTGCCTGGTGGCCGCCTGTTCCGTCGCCGCCTGCTCTGTCAGCGCTGCGGCAGTGTCAGCGGTGGCGGCATCTGCGGTAGCGGCCTGTTCAGTGGCCGCCTGGGCGGTAGATGCGCTCTCCGTCGCGGCGGCAGCAGTCGCAGCATTCGCTGTGGCTGCGTCGTTCGCACTGGCGGTCTGCTGCGCCGACTGCGTCCGCTGGGCCACCGTAGCGCTCGCATCAGCCGTCTGCTGGGCTTCCAGAGATGCTTGTGCTTCCGCGGTCAGGGTCGCTTCCGCGCCGGATGTTGCCATGGATTCCGCCGTCGCGGTATTCACAGCCGCCTGAGTAGCCACGGCCGAGCGCGTGCTGCGCGCATCCTGGGTCTGCTGGGCGTTCTGACGTGCCTGGGCGTTGGACGTCGCGAGCGCATCGCGCGTCGCCATCTGGACAGTCGTCTGGAGATCCGCAAGCTGCTGAGCACTTGTGGCTGTCGCATCGGCGGTGGCGCTGGCATTGGCATCAGCCGTCGCGCTGGCTTCGGCGTTGGCCGTCGCACTCGCATCGGCGTTGGCGGTCGCACTGGCGTCGGCGTTGGCGGTCGCGCTGGCTTCGGCGTTGGTCGTCGCATCGGCGTTGGCGGTCGCACTGGCGCCGGCATTGGCGGTGGCGGCTTCCGCGGTCGCTGTGGCGGCCCCTGCGGTTGCGCCTGCTGCGGTTGCCGCCACTGCGGTTGCCGCCGTCTCCGTTCGCGCTGCCAGCGCTTCTGCGGATGCAGCAGCGGCGGTGGCGGAGAATGCCGATTCGGTCTGACGCGCCTCGCCGGTCGTCGTGGCTGCTTGAGCAGTGGCTGCCTGAGCAGTGGCTGCTTGAGCCGCGGCTGCCTGAGCGGTGGCCTGATCAAGGGCCTCGGCGCTCGCCGTAGCCGCCTGGACGGTCGCTTCGGCATTGGCAGCGGCAGCGGCTTCGCCGGTCAGGGTTGCGGCGGCGCCGGTTGCGATTTCCGCTGCGGCTGCCTGGGTGGCCAGCGCGACAGCTGCCTGTGTGGATTCGGCAACGGCCTGCGCGGTCGCGGCGCCGGCCTGGGCCGTGCCTGTTCCCTGCTGAGCAGCGTTGGCTGTGGCGGTCTGATCGGCCTCAAACTGCGCGGTGCCGGACGCGGCGATGACCGCCTCCTGCGTGGCGGTAGCCTGAGACTGTGCCACAGCGGTTGCGGCGATGACCGCTTCCTGTGTGGCGGTGGCTTGAGACTGGGCCACAACGGTTGCGGCGACAATCGCTTCCTGGGTAGCGGTCGCCTGGACGGCGACGGCGCTGGCCGTGGCGTTGATCGTCTGCTGCGTGGCGGTGGCCTGGGCCCGAGCGGCTGCGGTTGCGCTGGCCGCCGGGGCCGGGTCAATGGTGAAGGGAATCTCGATAGTCCCGGTCTGGTCGCTGGCGTTCTGCGCGGCGATGGTGAGCGTATGCTCGCCCGGCGCGTAATCGAGGACGGCGATGGTGAACTCGGCCGGGTCGGTGGTCAGCGTCTCCGCGGAGTCCCCATCGACCAGCACCATGGCGTCGGTAATCGGCGTCTGGGAGACGAAGTTCACCTGAACATTAGTGTCGGCGGTCAGGTTGTCACCCGCACTCAGGCCCGTGAGCAGAATCTGCGGCGGCAGCGCGCCGATCAGCACCGTCACGGCCGCCTGGCCGGTCTGTCCGTTGTCGGTCGTCACGGAGACGGTGACGTCGGTCGCGCCGGGGGGGAAGGTCATCGGGTCCAGGCCAATCAGGCCGGACGAATCCTGCACCAGCGGTGTCTCGTCGGCGGTCGCGGTGATGTTGGTCACGGCGCCCTGGCCGGTCACGCCGATGGTGAAGGTCACCGGCTCGGTGATGCTTTGACCATCCTCCAGGCCGCGGATTGCCACGACGGGCGGGACCGCCGCAATCGTGAACAGCAGTGTGGACTGGCCTTCGCGTCCGCCCGCATTGCGCAGCGTCACGGAGGCTGCATGCTGGCCGGGTGTGAACTGGAGCGGGTCGATGGTAAAGCTGTACGGCTCGGTCAGAACGACCGGCGTTCCACCGTCGATGGCGACGCTCACCTCGGTGACGGGCGTCTGCCCGCCGGCCGTGATCGTCACGGTCACCGGCTCGGCGATCTCGCCCAGGCTGGCCAGATCCGGCTCGTACAGCGCAGTCGGCGGCAGCGCGCCAATGGTGATTTCGGCCGAGGCCAGGCCCACGTCGCCATCTTCGTCGGTGGCCGCCACGGTCAGCGGATACGTGCCGGGCGCGAACTGCGCAGGGTCGATGGTGAACTCGTACGGCGCTTCGGTCAGGCTGACCGGTCCGGCATCGTCAAAGGCAAAGCTGACCCCGGTCAGCGCATCGTCAGCGCCCACTTGTGCGGTGATCGTCGTCAGCTGTGTGATCGGCTCGGTCGGCAGATTGGGCAGGACGATCACCGGTATGGGGATCGGCGCGCGCAGTTCGGCAGTCGCTTCATCTGTGCCTTCCGGCACCGTGACGCGCAGGCCGAAGGGGTAGACCGTGCCATCGAGCGGCACGTCGGCGTTGAGGGTGATCACGTATTGGCTGCGCAGCAGCGCCGCCAATTCCGTGTAAATCGTCTCCAACTGCTCTGGCGTGGGCGATTCGTAGAAGCGGGCGTTGGTGCTTTCGGAAAGCTGCGCGAGATAGCTGCGATCCGTTCCGAAACCCAGGCCCACCGTGTAGACGGGAACGCCGCGCGTCAGGGCTTCCAGGGCGGCGGCATCGCGCTCGACCAGGCTGTTTCCGCCATACTCGCCGCCATCGCTCAACAGGACGACTACGCGCCGGGATACAGGCGCTTCAGCGGCCAACCGGACGGCATCGTAGCCGGCCTGATAAAGCGCCGTTTCGCCGCCGACGTTCAGGTTATCGATGGCCGCTAGAACGGCATCATGATCGGTAGTGAAGGGCTGTACAACCGAGACGTTGGTGCCGAAGGTGACCAGAGCGACCGGATCGCCCTCGCGGATATCCGCGACAAAGGCGCGAGCGGCTTCTTTTGCACGGCCGAAGGGAGACGCTTCGTCAACAATCCCTGACATGCTGCTGCTGACATCCAGGACCAGCACGGTCGCAAACGGGAGTGCGTCGTCGGTGATGTTCTGGACTTCGACGATCTGGCCGAAGTCGGCCAGCGCGCCGGTCAGGGTGAACTCGGCGGCGGTCAACCCGCCCCGAGGCTGCCCCAGCGCATCATAAACATTGGCAGTGATGACGGCAGTTGGAAGGTCTGTCGCATTCACCCCGGTGATTTCGATTCTCACCGCACTGCTGTCCTGCATGGCGAACAAAGTCACCGGCAGCAGCACGACGACAAAAAGCAAAAGCGGCAGGAGTTTCTTCAAAAGTGCGCCTCCCCCAAAGAGATGATGGCTTCCGCGTAGAGCCCATAAACACAAGGATCAATTGTAAGGGAGTTTCGTGGCTTTGGCGAATGCTGCAATCCCCAAGCTAACAGAAAAGAATCCTCATCTTGTGCGCCACTGGACGCCTTCCCATGGCGGCCGCGATTTCTTGAGGATTGGCCCTATTAAACCGATGATATAATGCGGACAGATCGAGACAAGCAGCCTCAGGACGAAAACCACATGGAACTATCGCATGATGAGGTCCGCCGCATCGCCGAACTCGCCAAGCTGGAGCTGACAGACGACGAAGTCATCCTTTACGCCGGGCAGCTCTCCCATGTGCTCGATTACTTCCAGAAACTTCAGCAGGTGGATACCTCACATATTCCGCCCACAGCCTCAGTGCTCCCGTTGAAGAATGTCTTCCGGGAGGACATCCCCAAGCCGCCGCTTTTGCCCGAGGAAGTCGTGGCCAACGCCGCCCACACGCTGGACAACCAGTTTCTCGTCGAGGACGTCTTCGGCGACTGACCCGCGCTTTCGCAGTTCGCCGCATTCTGCTGGCTGAGCACTCGGCGTCGAGCTGACGCGCGCCGCTCGTGCGTCAGACTGCTCTGCGGACCCTCATTCCTGGAAGCCGACCCTGCACCCTGAGGACATTCTGATCTCATGCGTAAACGCCTGCTCATCATTGAAGACGACTTCGACGTTGCCGAGCTGTTGACGACCTATTTCCAGTATGCGGATTTCGAGGTGGCGCACGGCGCCAATGGCCGCGACGGCGTCGAACTGGCACGCCTGACCATGCCGCATGTCATCCTGCTCGACGTGATGCTGCCCGATATCGACGGCTACGATGTCTGCACGACACTGCGTCAGGTGGCCCTGACACGCTACATTCCGATCATCTTTCTCACCCAGCGCGGCGAACGCGCCGACAAAGTGGCGGGCCTGTCGCTTGGCGCGGACGACTATGTGACCAAACCATTCGACATCGAGGAGCTCTGTCTGCGGGTGAACGGCGTCATCGACCGCGCTGGCCGGGAATGCCTGCACGAGCGGCGCACCGGCCTGCCGACTGGCTGTCTGGTTCATGACGAGCGCATCCGGCGGCGCGAAACCGGGGAATCGGGCCTGGAATTGGCGCTGGTCATCGAGCACTTCGAGGAATTTCGCGACGTTTTCGGCTTCATGGCCGCTGACGAGCTGTTCAGCTTCGCCGGACATGTCGTCACTGAAGCGGTGAAGCAGGTCGGCACGACCGACGACTTCATTGGCGTCGAGGGCGATGCCTTCATGTTGATGACCTACAGCGAAGAGCCAGTCGCCCTGGTCGAGGAGATACGCAGGAACTTCGTCAATGGCGCTCGGGCATTCTACCCGGACGTCGAACTCCAGCACGGGGGAGTCGCGACGGCACACGGCACCCGAAGGAGTGCGGCGACCCCACTGATGGTTATGCAGGCCTACGCCTATAACTAGCGCAGGTCAGAGGTGGCGGCCAAACATGGCAACCAGATTGGGCTTACAGGCCGCGCAGTTTGTTGATGAGGCGGTTGAGAAGGGAACGATCGGTTGTGCGGAGAGTTTGCTTCTGAGCGACACCGCGCAGACGGGCGATCTCGCGAATCACCATGGCGCGATGTACAGCTTCGCCGTTGACGATATACCAGTGGTTCCCGCGGTACACAATGAAAGGTTCGCTGTTGTTGACCTTGGCATACGCGAATTTGAAGTTTTCGATGATGTCGCGCGGCGAAATGCTAGGGTCTTCGACCATTACCGATTATCCTGTCCGCTAGCTACACCTGAACCATTCACTCTAACCCCTACCTGCATTATAAAGCGAAGTTCGTAAATGGGACTTTCCGAACATCAAAGATTCATGAATTTTTCGGCTGGTACAATGGTCCTGTTCCGGCCGGTTGCGCGGCCCGGATCGGATGGATCGGCCTGCCGGAGTGAGGTGCACAGGTCTGGGATTGTCCCTCCTATGCCATTCATCTACACTTGCGGATGTGCGATGACGCACCCGGCTCATGTCAATATCGGGCATTGCGGTCCGGGCAGGGCCCCCGATGCCCGTTTCACTCCATAGCGGCACACAACAGGAACACAGCAGCATGACTGAAAGCAAAACGTACCTCATCACCGGCGGCGCAGGGTTTCTCGGCATCAACCTGGTGCGCTATCTGCTGGCACGTGGAAACCGCGTCGTCTCCCTGGACATCGCCGATTTTGACTACCCGGAACGGTCGCAGATCACCGAGATCAAGGGTGATATTCGCGATAAAGCGGCGGTCGATCGGGCGATGCAGGGCATCGACATGGTCATTCATACGGCGGCGGCGCTGCCGCTTTACAGCGAGGCCGACATCTTCTCGACCGACATCGATGGCACCCGCAATGTGCTGGAAGCGGCCTATCAGAAGGGCGTCGAGCGCTTCATTCAGATCTCGTCCACGGCCGTCTACGGCGTGCCGGACCACCATCCACTGTTCGAAGACGATCGACTGCATGGCGTCGGCCCGTACGGACGCGCCAAGATCGCGGCGGAAGAAGTCTGCCTCGAATACCGCAAGAAGGGCATGTGCGTGCCGATCATCCGGCCCAAGTCGTTCATCGGACCCGAGCGCCTGGGCGTATTCGCCCTTTTCTACGACTGGGCCAAGGATGGGAAAGGCTTCCCGATGATCGGCAGCGGCAATAACCGCTACCAGCTCCTGGACGTGGAAGACCTGTGTGAGGCGACCATGCTGTGCGCCACCCTGGACCGTGAGACGGTGAACGATACCTTCAACATCGGGGCCAAAGAATTCACCACCATGCGCGAGGACTACCAGGCGGTGCTCGACTATGCTGGCAAGGGCAAGAAGATCATCGGCTTCCCGGCCGCCCCGGTGATCGTCGCGCTGCGCGTGCTGGAGGCGCTCAAGCTGTCGCCGCTCTACGCCTGGGTGTATGAGACCGCCAGCAAAGACTCGTTTGTCAGCATCGAGAAGGCCGAGCGCGTCCTGGGCTACAAACCGAAGTACTCCAACAAGGACGCCCTGATCCGCAACTACGTGTGGTATCTGGAGAACCTGAAGTCCTTCGAAGGGCAGAGCGGTGTCTCTCACCGCGTCCCCTGGAGCCAGGGTATCCTGAAGCTGGTCAAGCGGCTCTTCTAGCGAACAGCTATGAGCGAAGTGCAGAAAGGTTGGTTTCTGTCTATTCCCATCGGCTTCTGCGGCTAGCTCATCCCTTTCCTGACTTCGAGGCGAAGCCTCCTGTTATTCCGCTTCTGTGGGGCGCCGAGGCTTTTCGTTCGATCTTGTCGGAAGCCTGATCTCGACCGAGGTTCCTGATGGGCTGCTGCGAAGCGCGATCGACCCCTGCATATGTTCGACAATCGCCCTGGTGATGGGCAGGCCCAGGCCGAGACCTGCATTCTGCGGACGATGGCTCTCGGCCCGGAACATAGGCTCAAACACGCGAACCACCTCTTCCGCCGTCATGCCTGGGCCGTCGTCGTCGACCCTGATCAGCAGATCCGGGCCGTCGCAACCTAGACCGAGTTGAACCCGCTCCCGTGCATAACGCAGTGCATTGTCCAGGACGTTCTGCACGGCCAGCCCAAGGTAGATGAGGTCAACACTGACGCTAGATCTCTCGTCGCACGACTGCAATGAGCGAATCTGAATCAGTACATCGTTCTGGAGGAGTTTCGGGATCACGCTGCCTTCGACATAGGCGCGGATCTCCTCTGCGGTGCAGAGCCTCAGACTGAAGTCGTCAATTTCGGGCTGGCGCAGCTTGATGATGAGGCTAACCTGCCGAAACTTATGGTCCAGGTTGGCTGCGGCGCTTTCGATCGTATCCAGCTTCTGCGCCTGCTTGACCGGGTCCTCGGTCCGGCGCAGATTGTACGTTGCTGCCTGAATCGCCGTCAGCGGTGTCCGAAAATCATGGCTCGACATTTCGATGAAGTCGTACAGCGTCTTGGTGCGGGTTTGTTGAACGAGCATCTGCTCCCGCGCCAGGGCGGTGTGGTCGATTCGACTCAGTTCTTCGAGAAAACGGGACTCGAAGTTCTGAATGAGGCGCGCCCAATAGATGTGGTTGCCAAGATACTTGACCAGGTGTTGCGCGATGATGGCCTGTGCGCCAAAGTTCTGATCGTCGCGAGGCTCAATCACCCAGACCCCGACCGGCTCATCGTAGATGCGTATCGGCAGAGCCGCATAGGTCGTCTCGTTCAGCACGGCCGAATCGATCCCAGACCCGTTGCGGAATAGCCGATCCACGTATTCGTCCAGCGCCACCGTCGCGCTCGGTTCCTGAAGCGGCCACACGTCGCTGATACTCAGCTTACCGTCGCTTGCCATATAGAGATACTGCTGCCGGACTCCAAAGCCTTCCGCAAAAAGTCTCAAGAACTCACGACGTATAAGGTCTTCGTCTGCCAGGAGAGACAGAGCCGTCACGATGCGAAACGCGGATGTCCAATCCTGGTTGATTTGCGGTGATGCGTCCATACCGAGAGTGCCGTTCTTGCTTCAGAGAAGGATGGATCAGTCACTGAGGGAACAAACCGGTGTTCAGGTCAGGAAGCTGGATAGCCAGTTCAGTGCAGCGTTCTCGTCGATGAATATCTTGAACTGACCGTGCTCATCTATCCGATTGTAGGCCTCAATCTGAGCGAAAGTGCGCGTGATGTGTCCTGAAAACTGGCCGGAAACCAGGAGCGCTATCCTGGCTTCAAACAACTGACGATTGTCGGTACTGTCGCGAATAGCCTGCATGCCCTCGTCTGTCACACCTGGTAGAAGGATGTTCTTGTGCCTGCTGGTGTACTTCATCGCCACGCCAGGCTGAGAAATATCGTGGATCGCAAGATAGATCTGCGGGTGTTTCCAGTTGCGAATGGTATCGGCGGCGACCCTTGACCACTCAGCGATGGTGGACTCGTCGCCGGTGTACGGCTTGTAAACAACAATTCGGTCGCTCGCATACCATTTACGCTGTAGGTACACGGACATCTGATCGATTCTGTCAGGTGTGAGGGTCTGGGGATCGATGGGCATAGGACTCACTTCTTGCAGGACATTCCATTGCTTTAGTAGTGTAACATTGAACTGTTGTGACAGATGCTAAAGGAGCCTCTGGATATCGCGACGAGAGTTCCATTGCCTCGGAACAGTACTCGCGAATCGCTCATGGGTTGTTTCTATGGAGCCGTTGGGTGAGAATTGACCGCCGTAAGGAGAATCGCTCTCGAACAGTATAAAGCTAGTGAAAATACTACATTGCTTTTAATGAATTTCGGCCATTTGCAGTTGTGAGCATGGTTTGAAGAGCGCCTGTGCAAGGGAAAGTGCTTGTTGCTGTTACAAAGGGATTGACCTATGTCGGAGTATGAGGCCTCAGTCAATGCACGTTATGAGCTAAAGGAATTGTTGGGCTCAGGCGGAATGGGTGAAGTCTTCCGCGCTCACGATCGGTTGACGAGGCAAGATGTGGCGCTCAAGCGCCTTTTCCTGAAGGCCGAAAAGACCGCTCTGACTACCCAGATGCTCTCCACTGAAGCCGAGGATGACCCCAGCCTCACCATCGCCAGAGAATTCCACGTTCTCGCAAGCCTTCGCCACCGACATATCATCGACGTTCGCGACTACGGCTTTGATCGTGAGGGACATGCGTTCTTCACCATGGGCCTGTTGGAGCATCCGCGCACACTCATCCAAGCGGGTTCAAGGCAGCCACTCGCCGAACAGATCCGCCTTTTCGGCGAGGTCCTGGGGGCGCTGACCTATCTGCACCGACGTGGCATCCTCCACCGTGACCTCAAACCGGACAACGTTCTGGTGACGCGCGAAGGCACGGTCAAGGTCCTCGACTTCGGCCTGGCTGTGGAAGCCGGACAGGCGACGGAAATCCAGGGGACGATTACCTACGCTGCCCCGGAGATTCTTCACGGCGAAGCGCCAAGCGAGCAGTCAGACCTGTATGCAGTCGGGCTGATGGCCTATGAACTGATCAGCGGAAGTTACCCGTTCGAGTTGGGCGAGCTCAAACAGCTCGTGCGCCAGATCACGGAACAGGCGCTGGACTTTACGCGGCTGGAGTCGACAATGCTCTGGCGGAATGTTCCCCGTGAAAACGCGAAGGCGTTGACGTCCGTGATTCAGCGGCTGATGCACCTCGACCCCACCAGACGTACTCCCACGGCGACGGAAGCGCTCACCGCGCTCTATCAGGCCCTTGACCTTGCGCCCCCGATGGAAAGCGCGGAAGTTCGGGAGAGCTTTCTGCAAGCGGCGCATTTCGTCGGGCGGAATGACCAGTTGCGCCAGCTCAAAGATGCGCTCACTACGGCGCATACGGGCAAGGGGAGCGGTTGGCTGGTGGGTGGTGAGAGCGGCGTGGGGAAGAGCCGCCTGGTGAGCGAGCTGCGAACGCGCGCGCTCGTCAACGGACATCTGGTGTTGACTGGTCAGGCGGTCGAGGTCGGCGGCCTGCCCTATCAACTGTGGCGCGACGTGCTCCCCCGTCTCGTGCTCGAACTGGAACTGAGCGACCTGGAAGCGGGCATCCTGAAGCCTGCCGTCCCGAATATCGAGCAGCTTCTTGGCCGAATCGTCCCGGAGGTTCCCGATTTGTCAGGCGCGGCAGGGAGGCAGCGCTTCGCGTTCACGATAATATCGCTGATTCGCAGACTGGCTCAGCCCGCACTGCTCATCCTGGAAGATCTTCACTGGCACGACGATCTCGATACGCTCGCCGACCTGGTGCGGCACCTGCCTGCAATGCCTCTTCTGATCGTTGGGACCTATCGTGATGACGAGCGCGCCGATCTGCCGGCGGCGCTGCCGGGCATGCAGGTCCTTCACCTCTCTCGGCTGACCGAAGATGAGACAACTCAGTTGAGTAATTCGATGTTGGGCGCGACCGGTGAGCGCCCCGAAGTAATCGATGTTCTGAGGCGAGAAACGGAGGGCAATGCCTTCTTCCTGGTGGAGGTGTTGCGCGCGCTGGCCGAGGAAAGCGGCGGTCTGGCGTACGTGGGTCAGCGGACGCTGCCCAGCGGCGTGTTCGCCGCCGGAGTACAACGCCTCATCGACCGCCGCCTGTCCCGCGTGCCAGAGTGGGGGCAGAAACTCCTGCGCACGGCGGCCTTGATGGGCCGGCAGGTCGATCTGGCGGCACTGCGCCACGCCATTGCGCTTGATCCGATGCTGCTGCCGGTGCGGACGCTCGATGACTGGGTGGGCGCGGCGTCCGGCGCGGCGGTGCTGGAGCTTAGTGCCGAGCGTTGGAAGTTTGCACATGACAAACTGCGCGAACATCTGACTCAAACGATTGATTCAGAAGCGCTTCTGACCATGCATCGATTGGTCGCGCTGGCTCTGGAGGCAGCTCATCCAGGGGATGCGGCATATGACGAAGTGCTGCTGTTTCACTGGCGGGAGGCGGGAGATACGGAGCGCGAGCTTCACTACCTGATCCGCGTTGTGCAAACGATGGTCGATCTGCGCGCCACCTATCGCCAGGCGGAGAATCTCATCGTGCGCGGGCTGAGTTTGCTCCCGCAAGAGGATGCGAGACGCGCCACACTGCTCAATTGGCGCAGCGTACTCTGGTGGGCGCAGGCGGATTATGAGGTCGCAGAAGCGCAGGCGCGGATGGCTCTTGCGCTGGCCGAACGGTTGGGCGCGAGGCCGGAAGTTGCGCGCGGCCTTGTCAACCTGGGTACGGCGCTTCGGGAGCGTGCGGACTATGCCGCCGCGGAAACCTGCTTTCACCAGGGGCTTGCCCTTTATCGCGATCTCGACGACAAGCAGGGAGTCGCGCGCAGCCTGAATCACCTCGGAATCGTCGCCGATATGCGTGGCGAGTACGCTGTCGCCGAGTCGCACTATAACGAAAGCCTGGCACTGAGCCGTGAGACCCATCATGCGGCGGGCATTGCCCGTGCTCTGACCAACCTGGGCGTCCTGGCCCGTCTGCGCGGCGACTATGCGGGCGCCGAGGTGTACTATCAAGAAGGGCTGGCCTTGTATCGCGACATCGGCCATACCCAGGGGCGCGCTCGCGTCCTGAACAACCTTGGGAATGTCGCCGCCGATCGCGGCGACTACAATGCCGCCAAGACGTACTACCAGGAGAGTCTCGCCACGTCACACGAAATTAATGATAGCTGGGGCATTGAAATGGTGCTCAACAACCTGGGCGAAGTGTTCATTGAGCTTCGGGAGTACACCGATGCCGAGGACCACTTTCGGCAGAGCCTGAGCCTGGCGCGTGAAATTGGCGACACGCAGGGGATTGCCCTGATACTGAACAACCTGGGGATTGTCGCGCGTTCGCATGGGGAGCACGGCGCCGCTGAAGCGTATTTCCAGGAAAGCCTCACCGCGAGTCGCGACATCGGAGACGCCAGAGGCACCTGTATCAGTTTGACCAAACTAGCCCAACTGGCCTTTGAACAAAGACAACCGGCTCTTCTAAGGTATCTATGCGATGGACTTGCCACCAGCCTGAATACTGGCACCCTGCCCATCACGCTTGACCTGCTTATCACCGCTGCTGCACGTGCGCTGCAAGAGGGGCAGATCGATGAGGTTGCGCGAGTCGCTGGATTGGTCGAAGCCAACCCGGCGACTCTTCAGGATGTGCGGGAGGAGCGATTGTCGAAGCTGATCGATGATCTGCGCGCTGTCCTGCCTGCCGACGACCTGGCCCTCCGCCTGGCAGAGGGCGCTGCGCTGGATGTCGAGGCCACGATTCGCGCCTGGCTGGCGCGTCTGGAACGTGAGCTGGTCGAGCAGGGCGCGCGGGATCCTGGCGGCTCAGCGCCGTGATGAATTCCGGGCGGTCCTCACCTCTCACCTCCCATTTCTCATCCCTCGTTCCGCATTCCTCGTTATAATGGATGCATCTTCCGGTGTCGCCTAAACAAGGATTGACCCATGCAGCAGCCGCTTCTCACCATCCGGCTCACCTACTGCGCCGCTTGACACTACACTCCCCGAGCCATCCGTGTGATGGACGAAATCCTGAACGAACGCAATCTGGAACACTATATCGAGTCGTGGACGCTGATCCCTTCGCAGGGCGGCCGTTTCGAGCTTGAGGTGAACGGCGAGCTGCTGTTCTCCAAGAAGGCGCTGGGACGCCATGCCGAGCCAGGCGAAGTGCGCGCCCTGGTCGTTAAAGCGCTGGAAGCGATCAAGCCGGACTGGCAGACCGTGCCGGAATCGGACGACGACTAGGACGCGCCATCTCGAAGGCCAGTCCTGAGCTGATGGTCCACGAACACGAGAGCCGTAGGGACAGCATTCTTGCTGTCCAACGGTAACGGACGCGAAGAATCGCGTCCTCATTTCAGCTTGTCTCTGAGCCGTTCTGGCGTCTGGTGCTGCAGACTCTTGAGCGTCCTTCAGGGCACCTGATCGAACCAGGCGTCAGCAGATGATCCCCGCCGTATAGCGCATCAACTCCAGAACCGCCTCCAGATCGTCCTCGCGCAACTGGTAGATCAGCGCCCGCTCGATCAGATCGGACCAGGCCGCGCCTTCACCGGCGATCAACCAGCGGGCGGCCGCCGGCTTTGAGACCACATCCCCCTCGCGCATCGTGTAGAGCATACGGCACATGCTGACGACGGCATAACCCCGGTAGCCGAGGTGTTCCAGCTTCGCCGGGTTCTGCACCATTGGCGCCCACCATGCCCGCATCAGCGCGACCACCGCCTGGCGCAGCTCGTCCGGCGTCACCGGGTCGATCATCGGGCGGATCGGCGGGCCGGCCACGGGGACGCTCTTCTCGCGCAGCACATAGCGATGGATGACCCAGTCGGTCAGGTGCTCCTCCCACTTCAGGCGTTCGCCGGGTCCGCGCTCCAGGCGCGGGTAGATGGCGTCTGCGGGATCGTAGCGGCGGAGCGCGCTGCGGTGGATGTACGAGCCTTCGACGTCGAGCGCGAAGGGGACGCCGCTCGCCTCTATCCGGGCGTGCAGGGCGCTCAGCGACGCGAACTGCGCTTCGGAGACAGGCGTTTCCGTCACCACGAGGAAGTCGATGTCGCTGTTCGGCGAAAAGTCGCCGGTGGCCAGCGATCCATCGAGGGCCATCGCGACGAAGTCGGCACCCAGGGCCGCACGCGCGCCGTCGAGGAGGATCGCGACCATCGCATTGACCTCAGGATATGGCGTGGGCCCTGCGGGTGGCGATGTGGTTGTCATCATCGGTTCACTCAACATCCCGTAGACGAGTAGGGCATCGTCACTATTTTTCTTGTCATGACACCCCAGTTTATGGTAGACTGAATTTCAAAGGTTCAAGAAGAACACGCATGCCTCCAGAAGACCCAGACCAACCTCCTCAACAACGTGGTTTGTTGAGCACGATGATCTGACCCTAACACCGGGTACAGAGCTGGCGTCCTATGCCAGCATGTCCCGGTGTTTTGCTTGCCGGTATGGTCTGGAACGAGTAAGGAAAGGATAACTTGGAAGACGGTGGTTTATCCAGCCTCATACTTCTCCTCGGTCTGATTCTGCTGCATGGCGCGCTGCAGACGAGCGCCTCGGCGCTGGCGAATTTCCGGCGGACGCCCGTGCGCGAACGCGCCGAAGAAGGGGATCGCAGCGCCAGACGCCTGCTGAAGCTCACCGAGGACCAGGCTCGACAGCAAATCACGCTGCAGCTCACGCTCACGTTCATCCGCTTCGCCATTGTAGCCCTCATCTACACGCAGATCGCCCTGCCGCTTGCCGCCCCCGAGAACGCCGCGTTGATCATTCTGTTCACCATGGCTGTCGCTGCGCTGGTCGTCTATGTCGTCGCCGATGTCGTTGCCAATGCCGTGGGCCAGGCGTACGCCGATCAGGTCGTGGGAATGGCTGTCGCGCCGATGCGGGTGGTGCAGGTGATCATGACCCCGTTCGTGGGTGTGATCGTCCGGATCAGCGATCTGCTGACCCGGGTCGCGGGCAGCGAGGCCATGAGCAAGGCGGTGGTCGAAGAAGAGATCATGACGCTGGTCGATGAAAGCCGGCAGAGCGGAGCGCTGGAGCACGCAGAGAAGGAGATGATCTACTCCGTCCTGCAGTTCGGCGAGACCCTGGTCCGCGAGGTCATGGTTCCTCGCCCGGACATGACCGCGGTCGCCATCGACGCCACGCTGGCCAAAGCGATGCAGGAATTTCTGGACAGCGGCCACTCGCGTATCCCCGTCTACGAGCACGACATCGACAACATCCGCGGTATGCTCTACGCCAAGGATCTGCTGCGCCTGTTCGCCGACGGGACTGGCGCCCAGACGGGCAAGACGATGGCCGATCTGATGCGAGCGGCGTATTTCGTTCCGGAGACCAAGCGCGCCGACGCGCTCTTCAAAGAGATGCAGCACCGCAAGACGCACATCGCCGTCGTGGTGGATGAATATGGCGGCACGGCGGGCATCGTCACAATTGAAGATCTGGTCGAGGAGATCGTTGGCGACATCAAGGACGAATACGACTCCAGCGAAGAGGACGAATACGTCAAGGTCGAAGACAACGCCTACGTGGTTGACGGCGGCATGAATCTCGACGATGTCAACGAACTGCTCGACATCGATCTGCCGGATGATGAAAATGACTCGATCGGCGGTTATATCTACAGCCGGTTGGGACGTGTGCCCGAAGTGAAAGAGACGCTTGAGGAGCCAGGGGTATTCATCCGCATCGAAGCTATCGAGAACCGTCGCATCCGCAAGGTGTATGTCCGCCGTGAGCCTTTGCCTGACGAAGATGAAGATGCCCCGCGTGAACGCAGTCGCGAACGCGCCGAGAAGAACTCTCCTGACGATCCGGTTGAGCAGATTCGGTCTGCGAGCTAGCGCCGCCTGCCTGCTCTGCAGCATCCTTATGGGTTGGTTGGCTCCCGTGGGTGCACAGGGCGCACCCTGCGGCATCGTCGACGCGATCGACTACCCGATCGACATCAGCGAAACGCTCAACGAGCGCTATGACGACTTCGCGCTCTTCCGCCGTCGCTTTGGCGGCAACCATGTTGGCATCGACATTGGCTTCAACCGCTGGGGCGAGACGGTCTATGCCGCAGCGCGCGGGCAGGTGACTTACAGCGATCCGGAGGGATGGGATACCGAGAAGGGTGTGGTCATCGTCCGGCACGTGTTTCCCGACCAGTCGATCGCTTACACGCTCTACGGCCACATGGAGCAGACCGACACGCTGAAGTTTCCGCCGGTCGGCGTCTGCGTCGAAAAAGGCGAGCCGGTAGGCGCCATCGGCTGGCCGTCGCGCGGGCTGCCCCATCTGCATTACGAAACGCGCAGCATGCTCCCCGACGACGGCGGCCCCGGATACGTCATCGACAACCCCCTGCTCGAAGGCTGGTACCATCCCCTCGACTTCACGCTTGACTGGCAGCTCCGGCTGGCCGGCGGCTATACCGCATCGCTCAGCTTTTTAAACGTGCCAACTCTGCCGCCGATCCTGCTCGACACGGGCGAGGTGGTGATCGCGACGGGGGATCGGCTGGAGGCGTACACCATCGACCGGATGATCGGCTGGACCGTCGCCATGCCGGGGGTCATCACCGGTCTGAGTGCCCTGCCAGGCGGTCGGGTGGTGGCGCAGGCGCGCGGCGGTCAGGTGATCACGCTGCAAAACGGGCGCTATCAGTCGGTCTGGCAGGTGGACGGTCTGGAGACGCCCTTCCAGCCGCTGGGAGAGACGCTGGTCTTCGCCACGGCCGAAGGCGGTCTGGCCGCTTACCGGCCCGACGGCACGATGCTCTGGTCGCACAGCGGAATCGGCGGTGGGGCGCTGCCGACGCTGCGGGCAGTCGATTTCAGCGCCGGCCCAGCGGGCAGCGGGCAAATTGCCCTGGCGGTGCGCCGCGAAGACGGCAGCGTTCACTGGCGCTCCGTCGATGCGGCCGGCGCTCTTGTTGCCGAGACGACCTTCACCCGTACCCCGGCCATCGCTGCCTATCCGGGTGGTTGGCTGGCGCTGACCGGCACGGAACTGGTGCGCCTGACGGCCGGCGGTGAAGAGCACGTGACCAGTCTCAGCCCTGCGCCGGGCCCGAACGCCCGCATTGCCGCCGACGCGATGGGCAACACCTACGTCTACCTCAACGATGCCGAGGGAACGCTGCTGGCGGTCGATTCGTCCGGGGTGGTGCTCTGGCGGACGACCTATCCCTGGCGCGGCCTGCCTCTGGCCCCGGTGCTCCGGGCCGACAACGGCTGCGCCCTGTACACGCTCGATGTGGATGGCGTGCTGCGCGTCTACCGCGCCTCTGACGGGGAATTGCTGGCCGAGCGCGCCATGTATGCCGGTGGGGTGCGCAACGCCAGTCCGCCCGCGCGCCTGCTCCGCCCGGATGGCGGCAACCGTCTGCTGATTAGCGCAGGCTTCCTCACCCTCTACCTGCTGGATGCCGATGCCATTGCCGGCGAGTCGCTCAGCGCCTGTGTGTTGGGATGAGTCGCGACAAATTCGAAGTGTTGAGGGAAATTCGGGAGTGCATGGGAGTCGAACCCACCGCAGCCGGGCACGCCGCCTGCCGCCGGTTTTGAAGACCGGGACGCCCACCGGGACATTTGCCCCCCCACCGGCCATTCTAGCAGGACACCGGCCCCCTGGGTATGATCGAAGTGTCTGCCGCGCCGCCGGAGTCTGTTCCGGTGTTGGTTCTGCGGCACGCTGCACAGATCTACCAGTGAGGAAGAAGCAATGACGAAGAAGGCTCTGTTCGTGGCCGGGGGCTGGTCAGGCCATACCCCGTTTGAATCGGCGCGGCTGATCGCCGGGCTGCTGGAAGAAAAAGGCTACAGCGTCGAGATCAGCGACACGCTCGACACGTACCTCGATGCTGAGAAGCTGAGCGGCCTGGATCTGATCGTGCCCACCTGGACGATGGACAAGATCAGTGATGCGCAGTCAAAAGGCCTGCTGGAGGCGATCGCTTCGGGCGTGGGCGTGGGCGGGTGGCACGGGACGATGGGCGACTCTTTCCGCGAAAGCACCAACTACCAGTTCATGGTTGGTGGGCAGTGGGTGGCGCACCCCGGCAACATCATCGACTACACGGTCAACATCACCCGGCCCGATCACCCGATCACCGCCGGCCTGAGCGATTTCCGCATGCACTCCGAGCAGTACTACATGCACGTCGATCCGTCGAATGAGGTACTGGCGACAACGACCTTCGACGGCGCTCACACCCCCTGGATCGCCGGGACGGTCATGCCGGTCGTGTGGACGCGTTCCTGGGGAGCGGGGCGAGTGTTCTACAGCTCGCTGGGGCACGTGGTTGGCGACTTCGACACGCCGGAAGCGCGCGAGATCACCCTGCGCGGTCTGCTGTGGGCGTCTCGTTGAGGCATCAGAAGAGTTGAGGGTTCAGAAAAACGAAAGCCGCCAGCAACCCTGGCGGCTTTCGGAGCGATTTCTGTGGGGCAATTCAATGGTTCAAACGGAAGCGGCCTGATGGGTTACATCAGGCTTGGGGAGGTTCTGTAACGACTCTCCGGTGCGAAACGCCTTAGGCTTGGGGCGGCGTGGCCTCGGTCGCTTCTTCGGCCTTCTTCTTCTCCCCGTTGCTTCCCAGCCCCTCGCGGAAATTGCGTCCGGCGCTGCCCAGCTCGCCGCCGATGCGCGAGACACGCCCCACTCCGAAGAGCAGGAGCACGATCACGAGGATGATGATCAGCTCGGTAGGTCCTAGACTCGGCATGGTTCAAAAACTTTCACTCTATTCACGTTCATGGGGACATTATACACCCTTATTGCCCAGGATGCCTCGGCATGTTAGACTTGGGCAACCAACTGCGATTGAAGGATCGCCGTGCCACAACAAGCACTCTACCTCAAATGGCGACCGGCGCGCTTTGACGAAGTCGTCGGTCAGGAACATATCACCCGCACCTTACGCAATGCCTTGAAACAGGGACGCGTCCGTCATGCCTACCTGTTCAGCGGCCCACGCGGCACCGGCAAGACGACGTCTGCCCGGCTGCTGGCAAAAGCGCTCAACTGCACCGATCCCGATCCGGAACGCCGCCCATGCAACGAATGCGCGGCCTGCATCGCCGTCAACGAGGGGCGCTACCTCGATCTGATCGAGATTGATGCCGCTACTCACACCGGTGTGGACGACGTGCGCGATCTGCGCGACAAGATCGCCTTCGCGCCGGGTGAGGGACGGTTCAAGGTCTACATCATCGACGAGGTGCATCGTTTTTCCGGCAGCGCCTTCGACGCGCTGCTGAAGACTCTCGAAGAGCCGCCGGACCATGCCATCTTTGTGCTGGCGACCACCGAGATCGACAAGGTGCCGCAGACGATCAAGAGCCGCTGCTTGCAGTTCGAGTTTCGGCGTCTGACCGTCAAGGAAGTGGCCGACCGGCTCAGCCTGATCTGCGACGATGAGGGCCTGCGCTACGAAAGGCGCGCGCTGGAAATCGTGGCGCGCTACGGCACCGGCAGCGTTCGTGACAGTATCAGCCTGCTCGACCAGATCGTCACCGACCCGGACGAGCCGATCACCGTGCAGCTTGTCGAGCGCGTCCTGGGTACGGCCAGCAGCGCTGCCGTCCGGGCGCTGGTCGAGGCGATCGCCCTCGGCGAAACCGCCGACGGCCTGCGCATTGTCAACGAGGCCATCGACAATGGGACCGATCCACGGCAGTTCGGCGCTCAGACGGTCATGTTCCTGCGCGCGGTGCTGATCGCCGGGACAGCGGGCATCGACCTGATCGAAGCGTCGGAAGAGGAGCAGGAGAGCTACCTGCACATCGCCCGGCAGATGGAGCCGGCTGTACTCACGCGCGCTATTCGCGCCTTCAATGAGGCAGTCAATAGCGCTAAAGGCGGTTGGCATCCCCAGCTTGCGCTGGAACTGGCGCTGGTCGAGACCCTCCAGCAGCCCGTCATGATGGTCGCCGCGCCGTCCGCATATGCGCAGGCTGCCGCCGGTTCTGTTTCTGCCGCCGAGGCGGCGCAGGGCGGAGCGGCGGTTCCCGCGGTGCGCGACCAGGCGGCGGTCGTGCAGGCGGCGGCGATAAATGAGAAGTGGAAGACCATCCTCCAGCGCATGCACCGCTACAGCAAAACCGCGCCGGAGATCATGCGCCATTTCCGGGCGCACCATGTCGAGGGCAATGTCGTCTTCCTCGGCACGGATAACGATACCTATTACAATCGAATCCAGCCCTATCCCGAGAAACGCAAGGTGATCGAGCTGTCGCTGGCCGACATTTTCCACATGCAACTCAGCGTGCAGATCATCAAGGTGAGCAGCGGCGACCTCAACGCGGCAAGTGCCCCGATCAGCGCTGAGGCGGCGCTTGATCCGCTGTTGGCCGCCGGGCTGGAACTGGGCGCTCAGATCGAACGAATCGACTCATCTTCAGACGAAGCAGACGAATAGGAGTGACACAATGAGCAAGCGACGCGGCGGAGTTCCAGGCGGAATGCCCGGCGGCATGGGTGGCGGCAACCCGGCGTTGATGCGCCAGCTTCAGAAGATGCAGGAAGACATGGTTGCCGCTCAGGAAGCGCTCGCCAATGAGACGGTCGAAGTGTCCCGCAATGGCGTGACGGTCGTTATCACCGGCCACCAGCGCGTCCAGTCGATCACCATCGACAAGAGCAAGATCGACATCAGCGACGAGGAATGGGCGACCGACCTCCAGGATTTCATGGTGATCGCCGTCAACGAGGCGATCGAGCAGAGCCAGACGATGGCTGCGCGGCGTATGGAAGAGATCACCGGCGGGTTGGGCGGGATGCCAGGGCTGGGCGGATTGTTGTAATGTCGCCGATCGAGCATCGACTGCTGGGTGGCTCTGGCCTGAAGGTCCCCGTGCTTTGCTTTGGAACGGCGACGTTCGGCGGCCAGGGCGATTTCTTCAGTAAGTTGGGCACTACTCAGGCGAAAGAGGCCTCACGGCTCATCGATGTGCTGCTGAGCTATGGTGCGAATTTCCTCGATACGGCGGACGTCTACTCTGCCGGTATGTCCGAAGAAATCCTCGGCCGGGCGCTGAACGGACGCCGGCATCAGGTGATTATCTCGACCAAGGCCACCTTCGATACAAGCGACGATCCTAATGAGTCCGGCTCGTCGCGTTTTCACCTGATCCGCGCCTGTGAAGATAGCCTGCGCCGTCTCAACACCGACTACATCGACATCTACACGATGCACACCTTCGATGCTCACACACCGGTCGAGGAGACTCTGCGGGCGCTCGATGATCTGGTGCGCAGCGGCAAGGTGCGGTACATCGCCTGCTCGAACTTTTCCGGCTGGCATCTGATGAAGTCGCTGGCCGTCTCCGAACGCTACGGCTGGTCCCGTTACATCGCACATCAGGCATTCTACTCGCTGGTCGGACGAGACTACGAATGGGAACTGATGCCCCTGGCCGTCGATCAGCACATAGGGACGATGGTATGGAGTCCGCTGGCCGGCGGGCGGCTGAGTGGCAAATTCCGCCGCACGCAGCCGAGGCCCGTGGGTTCGCGCATCGCGCAAGGCGCGGGCGAGGGTCCGATCGGTGATGAATACGTGTACCAGGTGGTCGATGTGATGGACGAGATCGTCGCGGAGACGGGCAAGACTCACTCGCAGGTTGCACTGAACTGGCTGCTGCAGCGCCCCACCGTTTCCAGTGTGATCATCGGCGCGCGCAACGAGGCGCAGCTTCGCGAGAATCTGGGTGCTGCTGGCTGGATGCTGACGGCGAATCAAATCGCACGGCTGGATGCAGCGAGCGAGACGGCGCCTGCCTATCCCTACTGGCATCAGCGAGGTTTCCCGCGCAATCCCCCACCCGTGCCATATTACAGGAACTGGGGCTAAAGCGATGTCGAGCACTGCTGTTCCGCCGCCAGTCACCCGACTGATCGATGCGCTGTCGCGTCTGCCGGGCGTTGGTCCCAAGACGGCGTCGCGCCTGACGTACTTTCTGCTGCGGGCACCCGACGAACTGAGCACTGAGCTTTCGGAAGCGGTCGGCCAGATGAAAGCGCTGACCCGGTTGTGCTCGGTGTGCTTCAATATCACCGTCGATGATCCCTGCCCGGTGTGCAGCGACGCGGCGCGCGACCAGAAGACGATCGCCGTCGTCGAGGAGCCGCTCGACGTGCTGGCGCTGGAGCGCACCAACGTCTACCGCGGTGTGTATCACGTGCTGCACGGGGCGATCTCCTACGTGAACGGCATCGGTCCCGACGACCTGCGCATTCGTGAGCTGGTGCAGCGCGTGGAGGCAGGGGATGTCAGCGAGATCATCATCGCCACCAATCCCGGCCTGGAAGGCGATGCGACGGCCATGCACATCCAGCGCGAGTTGATCCCCAAAGGTCTCAAGCTCACCCGGTTGGCCCGCGGGCTACCGGTCGGCGGCGATATCGAGTACGCCGACGCGGTGACGCTGATGCGCGCCTTGCAGGGGCGCAGCGACATGTGAAAACCTGAGAATGCCGGAGTGTGCTCCTCCACACTCCGGCATTCTCTTGTGAAGCTCTTACACTTCCACGGGAAAAACTGAATTCAACTGACCCTTTACACGGGGGAGCGCACTGATATAATCACTCTCCGCTGTCAAGAAAGCGACGCTCTTCGGTGAAGGGCGGATATCCCAAGTATCACAAATGAGTTTGTGCAGATGTGAAAAACGAGGGATAGTCAGCCTTGACAGAGCGAAACGTGTACAGTAAATTAACTGTATACAAACAAACGCGGTGCTGAAGGAAACGGAGGCAGCGCGAGACGCGGCGGAAGCGCCGCGACGCACATTAACAACAGAAGCGTGCAGACGAAACCAGATCAATAAACGGAGAGTTTGATCCTGGCTCAGGATGAACGCTGGCGGCGTGCTTAACACATGCAAGTCGAACGGTCCACTTCGGTCGGATGACAGTGGCGCACGGGTGAGTAACACGTAGCTAACCTGCCTTCGAGTTTGGAATAACGTCCCGAAAGGGATGCTAATACCGAATAAGCTCCTGGTAAGTAGGTAACTGGGAGAAAAGGGGAAACTCGCTTGAAGAGGGGGCTGCGGACCATCAGGTAGTTGGTGGGGTAAAGGCCCACCAAGCCAACGACGGATAGGGGGCCTGAGAGGGTGGTCCCCCACACTGGGACTGAGACACGGCCCAGACTCCTACGGGAGGCAGCAGTGAGGAATATTGCACAATGGGCGAAAGCCTGATGCAGCGACGCCGCGTGGGCGATGAAGGCTTTCGGGTCGTAAAGCCCTTTTCTGCGTGACGAGAGAGGACGGTAGCGCAGGAACAAGTCTCGGCTAACTACGTGCCAGCAGCCGCGGTAAAACGTAGGAGGCGAGCGTTATCCGGAGTTACTGGGCGTAAAGCGCGTGTAGGCGGATTGGTAAGTGGTTCGTGAAATCACCGGGCTAAACTTGGTGAAGCCGAATCAGACTGCTAGTCTAGAGGCGGGTAGAGGGGTGTGGAATTCCGGGTGTAGCGGTGAAATGTGTAGATATCCGGAGGAACACCAGAGGTGCAGACGGCGCCCTGGGCCCGACCTGACGCTGAGACGCGAAAGCTTGGGGAGCGAACGGGATTAGAGACCCCGGTAGTCCAAGCCGTAAACGATGTCAACTAGGTGTCCACTTGTCTACGGACAAGGGGGCGCCGAAGCTAACGCGATAAGTTGACCGCCTGGGGAGTACGGTCGCAAGATTAAAACTCAAAGGAATTGACGGGGGCCCGCACAAGCAGCGGAGCGTGTGGTTTAATTCGAGGCTACACGAAGAACCTTACCTGGGATTGACATAACGGTGGTAGCGAAACGAAAGTAGAGCGACCTTCGGGAGCCGTTACAGGTGCTGCATGGCTGTCGTCAGCTCGTGTCGTGAGATGTTCGGTTAAGTCCGAAAACGAGCGCAACCCTCGGTGCTAGTTACAAGTGTCTAGCGCGACTGCCCTTGAGAAAAGGGAGGAAGGTGGGGACGACGTCAAGTCAGCATGGCCTTTATATCCAGGGCTACACACACGCTACAATGGGTGGTACAAAGGGTTGCCAAGCCGCGAGGTGGAGCCAATCCCACAAAGCCACTCGTAGTTCGGATTGCAGGCTGCAACTCGCCTGCATGAAGCCGGAGTTGCTAGTAACCGCAGGTCAGCCATACTGCGGTGAATACGTTCCCGGGCCTTGTACACACCGCCCGTCACGTCATGGGAGTTGGTCATGCCTGAAGTCGGTGAGCTAACCGAAAGGGGGCAACCGCCGAAGGCAGGGCTGATGACTGGGACGAAGTCGTAACAAGGTAGCTGTAGCGGAAGCTGCGGCTGGATCACCTCCTTTCTAGGAAGACAACTGGAGGATGGAGCAGAGATGCCCTTCTCCGAAACAAGCAAGACCGATTGAACAATCTGGACAAACTCTGGTTTCGTCGCACGCTTCTGCGGTTAAAGTGCGCGCACTTCGCCCGTAGGGGAGATGGGCCTGTAGCTCAGTTGGTTAGAGCGCACGCCTGATAAGCGTGAGGTCATGTGTTCGAGTCGCATCAGACCCACTGGCTTCACCAGGGGATGTAGCTCAGCTGGAAGAGCGGCGCCTTTGCAAGGCGTAGGTCAGGGGTTCGAGTCCCCTCATCTCCAAGATCGAGCGCTTGACGATGGTCGCCAGGCTCGATATAATGACAATCACATAATGTACTGACGGGAAACGCGATAACGTGATGGTGGTTTTCCAAGCGTAAACAACAAGCGGTACGTACCTGGCATATTTGACAGCCCGGTTGTACCGGGCTGTTTTCGTCAGTAGACAAAGTGGGAAAAGAACAGATCTTTCGGCAGGCGGGCACAACGGAAGTTGTGGGCGGCTGCGGGGAGAGATGGCAAAGGTCCCCGACGCACGTTAACAACTGAATATGCAGTAGGGAAGCGTAATATCTCCACGCGAGAGTATCGATCTCTCCGCAGCACAAGCGGAGCAAGGCGAATAAGGGCACACGGTGGATGCCTTGGCGTCAAGTGCCGATGAAGGACGTGGTACACTGCGAAAAGCGTTGGCGAGTTGTGTGCAAACGTAAGAGCCAACGATGTCCGAATGGGGAAACCCGGCAGAGCGAACCTCTGTCACCCCGCAAGGGGAGGGAACCCGGCGAACTGAAACATCTAAGTAGCCGGAGGAAGAGAAAAGAATTCCGTGAGTAGTGGCGAGCGAAAGCGGAAGAGCCCAAACCAGCCGCAAGGCTGGGGTTGTAGGACCGTCAGAAGGATTCTGAGAAGCGAGCCGAAGGTTCTGGGAAGGACCGTGAGACAGGGTGATAGCCCCGTAGGCGAAGTTTCGAGGACTGGACGGTATCCTGAGTACCGCAGGACACGAGAAATCCAGCGGGAAACTGGGAGGACCACCTTCCAAGGCTAAATACACTTGACGACCGATAGCGCACAAGTACGGTGACGGAAAGGTGAAAAGAACCCCGGCGAGGGGAGTGAAAGAGAATCTGAAACCGTGTGCTTACAGACGGTCAGAGGGGGGCAACCCCTGATGGCGTGCCTTTTGGAGAATGAGCCTGCGAGTTAATAGCTGTGGCCAGCTTAAGGGAGGGACACCCGGAGGCGAAGCGAAAGCGAGTCTGAATAGGGCGGCCAGTCGCAGTTATTAGACACGAAACCAGGTGAGCTACCCATGGCCAGGATGAAAGTCCGGTGACACGGACGGGAGGTCCGAACTCACGACTGTTGCAAAAGTCGGGGATGAGCTGTGGGTAGGGGTGAAATGCCAAACGAACTTGGAGATAGCTTGTTCTCTCCGAAATAGCTTTAGGGCTAGCGTACTGTGATGACTGAGGGAGGTAGAGCACTGGCTGGGCTAGGGGGCGTTAAGCTTACCGAACCCAACCAAACTCCGAATGCCTTCAGGAAAGCAGTGCAGTCGGGCGGTGGGAGATGAGTTTCACCGTCGAGAGGGGAAGAACCCAGACCCCCTGTTAAGGTCCTGAAGTCCAAGCTAAGTGGGAAACGATGTGATCATACTGAGACAGCCAGGAGGTTGGCTTAGAAGCAGCCACCCTTGAAAGAGTGCGTAACAGCTCACTGGTCGAGTGTGATTGCGCGGAAAATGTAACGGGGCTCAAGCTTGGCACCGAAACAAGGGACTCTACGGAGTGGTAGGAGAGCGTCCCGCCAGCGGTGAAGGCGTACCGGCAAGGTACGTTGGAGCGGGCGGGAGTGAGAATGCAGGCATGAGTAGCGCAAATGAGGTGAGAACCCTCATCGCCAATTGTCTAAGGTTTCCGACGGAAGGTCAGTCCGCGTCGGGTTAGTCGGGCCTAAGCCGAGGCTGGGAAGCGTAGGCGATGGACAACCGGTTAATATTCCGGTACCGATAAGGTGGAGCGAAACGTTCCTCCCGGGAAAGCTCAGCCCCTGAGTGGATGGGGGTGGTAAGTGGTTAATGACCATGACGCCGTGCGTAAGCAAGAAGTGAGTGGCACCTGGGAGCAAGAAAAGACGTTATCGTGACGAAACCTAATCGCCCGTACCACAAACCGACACAGGTAGACAAGTAGAGGATACTCAGGCGAACGGGAGAACTCGGGTTAAGGAACTAGGCAAAATGGTCCTGTAACTTCGGGAAAAGGGACGCCCTCGCAAGAGGGTCGCAGTGAAATGGCTCTGTCGACTGTTTACCAAAAACACAGGTCTCTGCAAACGCGAAAGCGGACGTATAGGGGCTGACGCCTGCCCAGTGCCGGAAGGTTAAGAGGAGGGGTGCAAGCTCTGAATTGAAGCCCCGGTGAACGGCGGCCGTAACTATAACGGTCCTAAGGTAGCGAAATTCCTTGTCGGGTAAGTTCCGACCCGCACGAAAGGCGTAACGAGCGGAGCGCTGTCTCAACCCGAGACCCGGCGAAATTGAAGTGCGTGTGAAGATGCGCGCGACCCGCAGCAGGACAAAAAGACCCCGTGGAGCTTTACTGTAGCTTGTCATTGCGTTAGGACTGCGCTTGTGTAGGATAGCTGGGAGGCAGAGAAACCCGGTCGCTAGATTGGGTGGAGCCGACGGTGAAATACCAGCCTGGCGGAGTTTTGGCCCTAACCTTTCGAGGGACAGTGGCAGGTGGGCAGTTTGACTGGGGCGGTCGCCTCCTAAAAGGTAACGGAGGCGTTCAAAGGTGGGCTCAGGCTGAATGGAAACCAGCCAAAGAGTGCAAAGGCAAAAGCCCGCTTGACTGCAAGGCCAACGCGCCGAGCAGAGACGAAAGTCGGACTTAGTGATCCTACGGCTCAGTGTGGAATGGCCGTAGCTTACCGGATAAAAGCTACCCCGGGGATAACAGGCTAGTCTTGTCCAAGAGTTCACATCGACGACAAGGCTCGGCACCTCGATGTCGGCTCATCACATCCTGGGGCTGGATAAGGTCCCAAGGGTTGGGCTGTTCGCCCATTAAAGTGGTACGTGAGCTGGGTTCAGACCGTCGTGAGACAGGTCGGTCTCTATCCGCTGTGGGCGTAGGGAGTTTGAGAGGATCTGCCCCTAGTACGAGAGGACCGGGGTGGACGAAGCGCTCGTGAGTCGGTTGTCGCGCCAGCGGCATAGCCGAGTAGCGATCTTCGGAGAGGATAACCGCTGAAAGCATCTAAGTGGGAAACCGACCTCAAGATGAGACTCCCCATCCCGAGAGGGCATAAGACCGCTGGGAGACGACCAGTTGGATAGGCGGGAGGTGGAAGCGCAGCAATGTGTGGAGCTGACCCGTACTAATGGTCGAGGGCTTTGTGAGTTTGTGCTGAGGAGAGATGAGTACTCTGGCGAAGTGAGAGAGTACGCGACCCGGAAACTACTGCAGAATTCAGTTGTGAGACAAGAGAATAAAGACCGGCATGGCTGAGCGGGAGAAGAACGCGCAGGTGTGACGGAAGACGCAGACGGTATGTTGGTGGCTAAAGCGGTGAGGGTCCACCCGGTCCCATCCCGAACCCGGAAGTTAAGCTCACCCGCGTCGATGGTACTGCATGGGTAACTGTGTGGGAGAGTAGATCGCTGCCAACATTTTGAAATGTCTTCCGAAGCGACTGTGAAGTTCCCTCTCGCTGGCCAGCGCCGGTCTTTTTCTATTTCTCCACCCCCCTGCTGCCTCCTTCGTATTCAGAATCCCCAAAAGAATATCCAAACCCAGAAAAAGGACTTCCAGCATGTACGGGTGCTATGTCCGTTTCACGAGGAAACCGTGAATGATGAGATGAGTCACGAGGAATGAGCGGCTATAAAACACCCATCCCTCATTTCTCGACCTTCAACTCACCCTACGGCCCTCCGAGACTGCCCACCTGACCAAAACTGGCCGCCAGCAGCGAGAAGTCTGCGATGTTGACCAGACTATCCCCATTGAAATCGACGGCTGGGTTGTAGGCTGCCTGCCCATTCGATGATCCGAAGGCCGCCGCGAGCAGGCTGAAATCCTGAATGTTGATGACGTTGTCGCCGTTGGCATCGCCCATGCGCAGGATCGGGATGACCACGTCATTGGAACCCTCAAGCAACGTGACGTTGGCGACCGAGCTGCTCAAGCTCAGCTCGTGTTTGACCCAGATGTTGTACACCCCGGCTGGGAATCCCTCGATGGCGTTTCCCCCTAGATAGAACGTGCCGTTGTGATCGAGATAGTTCCACAGGGCATGCGCGACAGTCCCTCCGCCGGCGGGCGTAATCGTGTGCCACACCCACTGGTTGGCCGCCGACATGCCTTGAATCGTCACGTGCCCGTTGATCACCGCGCCGGCCTTGAACTCAATAAACGCATCTTCCGCGCCTCCGAGGACATTGATCCCACCTGGTGCATAGACGGCGGAGACCGGTGGACCACCGAGAACGTCGAAACCGATATTGGTCGCGACACCTGTGAGCGCCTTTGACCGCATCTGCACCAACGCGATCTGGAAGGTTCCAGACGGATAAGGATCGCCCGCCGCCTGACTCGCAAAATGAATGACCCCCGCCGTGTTGTCAAAGCTGGATGCGGTCACCCCACCAAGTGGGCTGCTGATCGGGGTGATCGATACGACCTCCATGGCGTCGGCCAGGAAAACCACATAGCCGTCGATCTCGCTCACCGTCTGGGCGCCGGCCCGCACTTCCAGCGTCAATTCAAACTCACTGTTGGCGCCCACGACCATGTCGGGAATGATGGCCAGTATCACCGTCCCGGGTTCCGGTGTTGACGTCGCTGAGGCTGTGGGTGTCGGAGTCGCGGTAGACGTTGCGGAAGCCGTCACCGTTGGCGTGGATGTCGGGGTGGAGGTCGCGGTCGAGGTGCTGGTCGGCGTGGCGGTCTGCGCTGGCGGATCGGCCTCGAAGACGCCGATATCGCACACGAATGTGCCGTTATTGTCACCGTCGGCCGGGCGGATGAAGCCCCGCTGATCCAGATTGTTGACGGTCGCCGCATCGACGCACGTTGGAATGTGCCCTGCATCAATGGCGACCGATCCTTGAAGCAAGGGGATCGTCTGCATGGAAATGGCCAACGTTGGGCCGCCGTAATCGCCGAGCACGCCCAATTTTAACTGTGCGCCCGTGACGTTCGAGAAGCTGGGACAACTGGTGTCCGTGCTCAGGCTGTTCAAAATCACGTAGGTGCCCTGCTGAGTGATACGGCAGTTCGTGCTTCCTGCCCCATCGGCGGCGATCGTGTTGCGCGCCGTGAAATCCACGTTCAGATCAAGGTTGCTGCCAAGCGGCGCGCTGTTTCCGCTGAACGTGCTGTTGTTGAGCGTCAGACTGCCCAACGACCCCTCACCGCCGTACCGGTGGCTGATCGCTCCGCCGCTGACGACGGCGCCGTTGCCGGCGAAGGTTGCATTGCTCACACTCATGGTCGCCGGCAGCCACGGCAAACCGTAGATCGCGCCACCCTGATTGGAGGCCGGGTTTCCTGTAAACGTCGTGCGTTGAATGAAGAGCGCATTTGATCCGATGTTCGGCACCCCTGTGCTGGCGCCGCCCGCTGCAATGGCGCCGCCGTCAATCGCCTCGTTCGCGGTGAAGATGCTGTCGCGGATGATCATCGCCCGCCCGAAGGCATCGGACCGCGTGAAGATGGCCCCTCCCGACGTGAGCGCCTCATTGCCCGTGAAAACGCTCTGCGTGATGGTGGCCAGCCCGGCGTTGTACACTGCGCCACCACTACCCGTCGCGGTGTTCAATCCCAGAGCGCTGTTGTGCAGGTTCAGAATCGCGTTCGAGTCGAAACTGTTGACGATGGCGCCGCCAGAGCTTCCGCTGTTCGCTTCGAAGGTGCTTCCGCTGATGGTGGCTGTGCCATAGTGGTTATGGACGGCCCCCGCCGTCGCGCCATGATTATTGGTGAAACTGCTGCCGGTGATCGTCAGCGTGCCGGGGATGAGTCCTGAGAAGGGGTCTCCGCCAGAAGTATTGTAGATGGGCGCGTTTTGCACGGCGCCGTTGTACTGGAACGTGGACCCCGTGATCTCGACGGTGCCGCCGATGTTCTGGATAACCGTATAGCCGTTGTCGCTGAACAGGGCGTTGTCGATGGTCAGCGAGGCACCGTCCAGAATCCCCACAACAGGATTACTCATGTTCAGCGCAAAGCGCGAATCGACGACCTCCGACAACCCGTCAAACAGATACAGGCACCAGGTATTCGAGCGCATGTCGACCTGATCGAGACGCACTTCGCCCACATTCACCTGAATGCCGCCGACAAGATCGAGCTTTTCGAGTTCGAGCTTGACGTCGTTCTCCACGTAGAAAGCCATACCGGCTCCCGCGCGGGCGAGCTTGGTCACGCCTTGCCCGTCGCCCATGATCAGCAGGCCATCCGTAATGGGGAAGGGGCTTAAAAGGGCAATTTCGTCGATGTCAAACGTAATGATGTCCTGACCGCCACCGCTTCCGGAGGCGCAGCCGCCATACGCGGTGTTGTTGTTGGCCGCGTAGATCGCTTCGGAGAACGAACAGGCATCATCCGTCAGACTTTCGGTAGTCGTTTCGACGACGATGAGACCGGCGGCGTGGAGCGGCTGAATCGATATCCCCAGCGCACACGCCAGAACTGCGGCAAGAATCACAGTCGCAGCTGCGACCGCGATCCTGTTCCCCCTCAACAGGTCTGCAAGTTTCATGGCGTTTCCCCTCCCCCCGGAGAATCAGCGCGCAGATATGAAATTGTCTGTGATTTGGTATCTTAAATTATTATAACGACATTTACGCACAAAAAACAAAACCCCATCCGCTGCGCGCCTTTGCGGTCGCGGCGGATGGGGGTTCAGCACAAGACATGGAGAGAACCCACCGGTCAGGTGGGTTCTCTGGTTCAAGTTCAGTTGCCTCCGCAGAGGTTCTCGCAGGGGATGTTGTCTCCGTCTTCGTCCAGACTCGGGTTGAACGGGAAGCAGGCGATGGCTTGCTCGCAGGTCGAAAGCTGCGCGCAGGTGAAGGTCACAGATGGGCAGAAGCCGGTCGGACCAGGCGTGGTCAGATTGGTGCCGCCGCCGCTCACAAACGGCGTCGCGCTGGGGATCAGCCCGCCGCCCTGCACGACGACCACCTGCCCGGTGTTCGGGTCGATCTGGAGCTGCGCCGAAACGCTGGACTCGGTCAGCAGGACCGCGATCTCGCCTTCCAGCCGCACGCCGCGCGCGCCCGCCTCCAGATCGCTGATCAGGACGAGATAGCGCCCGGTCTGCGTGAAGAGGATCTGCGAGATGGTCGCCGTGTCGCCCGTGCCGAACTCGGCCACCGCCAGGAAGTTGGTCGGGTTGTCAAAGCTGGTCACGGTGATCTGCGGCGCGGCGTTGCCGGTCACGCGCAGGGCTTGCAGCCGGAGCGTCTGGCCCTCGGCGGCGTCGAAGCACAGGCCGACCACGCGCCGGTTCGGGTCGCGCAGGGTGACCATCTTCACGGTGCTCAGGAACAGCCGGTCGATGATTTCGCTGCGCAGGTTGAAGGTGAACAGGCACTGATCGTCCGTGAGTGGCTGATCGGGCGGCAGCAGCTCGCGCAGTCGGGCGCGCAGGCTGGCGAACAGGCTGTCGGCGGCGTTGATGGCGTCGAGTGCGTTCTGCACGACCGCCTGTCCGACGAAGCCTTCCGCAGGCTGCGGGCGGCCGCAAATGTCGATCAGCAGGTCGATGGCCAGCCGGACGCTTGCCATGGCGTTGTTGAAGTCCTCTTGCAGCGGGAACAGTGTGCCATAGAACGGCGCCAGAACCGGGTTCGGGATGTTGTAGTCGGACGGGCGGGCCGGGTAACTGCCGCAGGCGGCGCGCTCGCCGATGGCGATGCTGGTCCAGACGGCGCGGATCTGATCGAGCGAGGGCTGCGCCAGTTCGACGCGCGCCAGCAGCAGGCGGAGCGTGTCGGTATAGCTGTCGGCCGTCGGTTCGCTGACCGGCAGTCCGTCGGCGACGATGCCGTCTTCCGGTAGCCCGGCGATCACGCCGAGGCCCTGCTGCAAGTTGACGAATTCGGTGGCGACCCAGCCGAGGGTGCCCTCGAAGTTGACCTGAATCCAGGTGCCGCCGAGTGCCTTGCCCAGAATCGGGAAGATCGTGTAGCGCGGCGCGTTGGCCAGCACGACGTAGCCCAGGCCGGGGCCGCTGCGCACACGCAGGCCGCTGTTCTCCAGCTTGCCGGTGATCTGGCTGGTCACGCTGGTGATGCCGGCGCGCGGGTTGTCGAAGCCGCCATACGGGATGGTGCGCGGGTCGGCGACGGGGGCGGCATTCAGGTCGCCGGCGATGATCGCCAGCACCGCCGTGCCCACCCAGCCGAGCTGGTTGCCGACAATGACCTGCACCCATTCGTTGTCTGGGCTGCGGGCCAGGACGTCGAAGGTCGTCCCGGCGTTGACGAAGGCGACGACTTCGGCGCCCAGCGCCGGGGTGATGCGCACGTTGACGTTATCGCGATCGACGACGACCGTGATGCCCGCGCGCGGGATCGGACCAATGGCCTGGCCGGCATTGGCGGGCCGCGGCGGTGGGGTGCGCGTCGGTGGGTTCGGGATCAGCGTCGCGGTCGGGATGGGCGTCGAGGTCGGCAGCGGGGTGATCGTCGGGAACAGCGTGATGGTCGGGATCAGCGTCGGCGTGCTCGACCGCGTCGGCGTCGGCGATGGCGTGTTGGTCGGGCCGGGCGTGGCGGTCGGCGCGATGATCAGGAAGGGAGCAGGATCGTTGGCAATGACCGGAAAGCCGGTGCCGCCGGTGACGAGCAGCAGGCCGGTCAGCGTATGAGGTCCGCTCGACGCTCCGGTGATACTCACGTTGAAGGTGATCGCCTCGGTCGGCGAGCCGGCGCCGGGAAGCGGTCCCAGCGAGTTGGTACAGTTGACGGTCGTGGTGACCACATTGCAGGTGAAGATATTGTTCGGCTGGCTCATCAGCGGCGTGGTGTAGGCCATTCCCGTAGGAAGGGGAATGGCAACGCTGATGGTGCCGGTCGGAATATCGGCGCCGCTGGCGTTGGTGACGATCGCCGAAACCGTGCCGTTCGTGGTGCCGACCAGATAATCGACCCCATTCGGCATCGTGCCGACGTGTACCAGCGACAGCGCTACGCTGGGCGTTTGCAGCACAGCGGCCGCCGGGAGGCTTGGAAAAAGCGCCAGCGCCACCGTGAGGATGGACACGATCATCAACAATGCGGCGAATCGTCGTCTGCCGCCGTGCATCGCCACAGGATCACCTTCGCTCATGCTACCGCCCTTTGTGCGTTTGGCTGCCAATTCAAACACGATGAAACACGGCCGCGGCGCGTGCTTCGGGAATCACTATGCTATAAGGCGCTATTTTAATGAGGTTTGCGATCATCCGCCAACAGCCGCTCGCCAGGCTTGGCGAGCCGTCCGGCGGTCAGGGCCGCTGAAGTGGGTCCGCCGTGGTCGTGACCGATACGATCTTGACCGGCGCAGTCAGTTCTTCCAGGCGGATGAGGTAGCCGTAGGCGTGCTCAAACGAGTCGCCGCACATCTCCTCGTTGGGGCGCAGGCGGTTGCACACGTCCGGTCGATCAGGCTGGCCGAACACCTTGCAGCGATTGTCGTCGGTGAGCTGAACGCAGCGCACACCCGCCGGCTTGCCGTTCGGCATCCCGGGGATCGGTGACGAGATCGAAAGGGCGATGCAGCACGCCCCGCAGCCCACGCGACAGTCCATGGTGTCCCTCGATTTTCTGAGGGCCGCATTATAGCAGAGGGCGGATCAGCGCCACGACTCCAGTTTGTCCTTGACGATGCTCAGGAAGCGGTCGCCGGCCGCGCCGTCGGCGACGCGGTGATCGAAGGTGAGCGAGATGTAGACGCACGGGCGAATGGCGATCATGTCTCCGCCGTGCGCGTCTTCGACTACCTTGATGCGCTTTTCCATCACGCCGACGCCCAGGATGCCGACCTGAGGCTGGTTGATGATCGGCGTGGCGAACAGGCTGCCGCTGACGCCGTGGTTGGTGATGGTGAAGGTGCCGCCCTGTACCTCGTCGGGCCTGAGCGCCTTGCTCCGCGCGCGGCCGGCCAGGTCGTTGATAGTGCGCGCCAGCCCGAGCAGGTTGAGGTCGCCCGCCCGTTGGATGACCGGCACGATCAGCCCCTCGTCGAGCGCCACGGCCAGGCCGATGTGCTGCTCACGGTGGATCAGGATGCCGTCGTCGCGCCACTGTCCGTTGAGTACCGGCACGCCGCGCAGCGCCTCGACCGTCGCGGCGACGAAGTAGGCAGTCAGCGTCAGGTTGACGCCCTGGGCGGCGAACTGCGCCTTGTTGGCCTCGCGGTGGGCGACCACGGCCGACAGATCGACCTCGAATACCGTGGTAACGTGCGGCGAGGTATGCAGCTTGCTGCGCACCATGTGCTCGGCGATGGCCCGGCGCATCGGCGACAGTCGGATAATTTCCCCGTCGGTGTCGGCGCCGTCCTCGGTGGCCGCGGATGGAGCAGTAGCTGTCGGGCGGGTGGGCGTCCGGACAGGAGGCCGCGCAGACGGCGCGGAGTCGCCGCTGTAATCGACCGTCGGCTTGAACAGGTCCGCGCCTTCCATGGGTTGATCCCAGGGCGCGACTTCTTCAACCGCTTGAGCGGCGGCAGGCGTCTGCGAGCCTCGCTGCTCAAGGTAGCGCTCGACGTCCTTCTTGGTGATGCGTCCGTCGCGGCCGGTCCCCTCGATCGCGTTCAGATCGATCTGGTGCTCGGCGGCCATGCGGGCGACCACCGGCGTGACGTGACCGGTATAGCCGCCGTTGGACTCGGCGCGTGAGCCGCTCGATGCTTCGCCGCGGACAGGCGTGGCAGCAGCCGGTGGCGCCGCCGCTGTGCCATTGTGCGACGGGGCGGCCGCTGCCACAGCTTCGCCATTCGCGCCGATCACCGCCAGAACTGTGCCGTGTTCGACAGTCACCCCTTCGGGCACCAGGATCTCCAGCAGCACGCCCTCGGCCGGCGCGGGAATCTCGCTGTCCACTTTGTCGGTGCTGATCTCCAGCAGTGGCTCGAAGGCGGCCACGGAATCGCCGGGCTTCTTCAGCCAGCGGCTGACCGTCCCCTCGACCACGCTCTCGCCCAACTGCGGCATGATGACATTCGTTGGCATCGGGTCCACCGTCCTCAATACGCCGCCAGATCGCGAATAGCGTCGGCGATGGTATGCGGGTTGGGCATGAAGAATTCCTGCATGGCGTGAGCATAGGGCACCCCCGGCACGTCCGGCCCGGCCAGTCGCTTGATCGGCGCGTCCAGGTCGGTGAAGGCCTCGTCGGCCAGCAGCGCCGCGATCTCCGCGCCGAAGCCCATGGTCAGGTTGTCCTCGTGCACGATCAGCGCCTTGCCCGTCTTCCTGATCGACGCCAGGATGGCCGGTCTGTCGAGGGGCAGGAGCGTGCGCAGGTCGATCACCTCGGCGTCGATGTCGTCCTCGCGGGCGACGATCTCGGCCGCCTTCTCGCAGTAGTGGCCCATCATGCCGTAGGAAAAAATGCTCAGGTCGCGTCCCTCGCGGGCCACTCGCGCCTCACCCAGCGGAATCGTGTAGTCGACCCCTTCGGGCACCTCGCCTTTGATGGCCCGATAGCCCTTCTTCGGCTCGAAAAACAGCACTGGGTTGGGATCGCGGATTGCGCTCTTGAGCAGTCCTTTGGCGTCATAGGGCGTAGACGGGATGACCACCTTCAGGCCCGGTACGTGTGTGAAAAACGCCTCCACGCTCTGGCTGTGGTAGAGCGCCCCGGCGATGCCACCGCCATAGGGGGCGCGGATGACCATCGGGACGGTCCACTGCCCGTCCGAGCGGTAGTAGAAGCGCGCCGCCTCGCTGACGATCTGGTTGAAGGCTGGGTGAATGAAGTCGGCGAACTGGATCTCGCAGATCGGCCGCAGATCGGCCAGGGCCGTGCCAATGCCGACGGCCACGATGCTGAGTTCGGCCAGCGGCGAGTCGACCACGCGGTCCGCGCCATACTTCTCGTGCAGACCCTGCGTGGCCCGGAAGACACCGCCGCGCACGCCCACATCCTCGCCGGTGATGAAGACGCGGGGGTCGCGCGCCATCTCCTCGTCCATGGCCTGACGGATCGCTTCGATCAGCGTGACCTGGGTCATGACGCCTCCAGCGGGGCATAGACGGCGCCGAGCGCGTCCTGTGGATCGGGGTCGGGCGCGGCTTCGGCGGCGGCCTGCGCGGCGTCGACTTCGACGCGGGCGCGGCGGTCGTACTGCTCCGCTTCTGCCTTGGACAGCATGCCTTCCGCTTCCAGGTGCCGACCCAGGCGCAGGATCGGGTCGCGCTGCTTCCACATGTCGACCTCTTCGCGGCTGCGATAGCTGCGATCGTCGTCGTCGCTGGAATGCGGGACAATGCGGTAGGTCTTGGCTTCGACCAGCGTCGCGCCGTCGCCGTTGTAGGCCCGCTCGACGGCGTCGCGCATCACGTCGTACACCGCCAGCACATCGTTGCCGTCAACCACCACGCCGGGGATGCCGTACCCGGCGGCGCGGTCGGCCACGTTGGCCACTGCCATCTGCGACTCGATCGGTACGCTGATAGCATAGGCGTTGTTCTGCACCAGGCAGATCATCGGCAGTTTGTGGACGCCCGCCCAGTTCATGCCTTCGTGCCATTCGCCCTGGCTGGTCGACCCTTCGCCCAGACAGGTCAGCGCGACGCGCGGCTGGGTGGTATCGGTCGGGTCGACCATGCCGTTCTTCTGGCGGTACTTGATGGCGAAGGCCAGCCCGGCCGCCTGCGGCACCTGCGTGGCCACTACTGAAGATCCGCTGACGATATTCAGGGCTCGCGCACTGTAGTGTCCGGGCATCTGCCGCCCGCCACTGGACCGGTCGGCCTTTTTTGCGTACAGGCTCATCATGAAATCGAGCGGGGTGATTCCGACCGCCAGACACAACGCGAGGTCGCGGTAGTAGGGCGCGACGTAATCGATGCCGCGCTGGATGGCGAAGGCAGCGCCGACCTGGGTCGCTTCCTGCCCCATGGCGCTGATATGGAAGTTGATCTTCCCCTGACGGTGGAGTGCCCAGGCGCGTTCGTCAAGCCTGCGGCTGAGGAGCATGGTCCAGTACATGGACAGAAGCGTCTGCTCGTCAAGGCGCGAAGACGCGCGAACGAGGGCATCCGTCGTCATGGATCCTCCCAGATAAATGGTCGAATGTTGACTTTGTTTGAATGAATTTATGACTGTCTATTCAGCAGATTACATAACAATCATCGCGGGATCAAGTGGGCAATGTGTACAATTTAGCCCATCAGGCAGCGCACCACCCGGTTCTTCCCCCCAGCCGCTTGCCAATGGGATCTTTATAATTTATTGGGATTCGCTCCCGCTCCAGGTACGCAACTTAAGTTATAATGCTTAACAATATAAGGATTTTTCCTTCTCCTGGAAAACCTCTATGGCTGACTTCACCCGTGAGCAATTCGCTGACGATGTACGCAGAGCTCGCCTGACTATTCTCCTTCGTTGGACCGTCATCGGTGGGTTCATCGCGATCTTCCTGATTGTGACGGCCGGGATGATGAGCCGCTGGGACATCATGCCGGCGGCGTTTCCGATGGTGATCATCATGGCCGGCACGCTGCTCGCCCGAGCGCTGCAGCCGCGGGTGACCTATTCGGCCGGTGCGAGACTGTATGTTCTTTCCCTGCTGGCGGCCGTCAGTGTGGCGGTGTTCGCCGCCGACGGCGATGGCGCTCGGATTGCGACGTTCTTCTTTCCGCTGGTCGTGTTCATCATCGGAACGCTGTTTCCACCTTCCCGCACGCTCCTGGCCGCTCTGTACACAGTGGGGATCGTCATCGCAGCCAGTATCGCGCGGCCGGAGACCTTCCCCTTTGGCTGGCCCAGCATTGGCGCGATGGCGCTGTCCCTCGGGGCGGCGGGTATCGCGGCGCTGGTCACCGGCGACCTCTACCAGATCGCCGAATGGGCGATGTTCAACTACTCGCGCGAGCGCCGCATTTCTGGCGAGCTGTTCGACAGCCGTGTCGAGCTGGAGCGCAGCCTGGCACGGTCGCAGGCGCTGTCGGACCGCCTGCAGGAGACCAACGTCGCGCTCGACGTGGCTCGCCTCTCCGCCGAAGAGGCCAAGCACTTCCGCGGCCAGTTCCTCGCCAACATGAGCCATGAGCTGCGCACGCCGCTGAATGCCATCATCGGCTTTAGCGAGACGATGCTCAAATATCCCATGATGTACGATGGTGTGACCCTGCCGAGCGCTTACGAAACCGACCTCAGCCAGATCTACACCAGCGGCCAGGAGCTTCTGAAGCTGATCAACGACATCCTGGACCTGTCGAAGGTCGATGCCGGCAAGCTGGAGATCCGCGTGACGCCGACCAAGGCTGCTTCCGCTCATCGAAAATGTCATGCAGACGGCGACCGGACTGGTGTCCAAGAAGCCGATTAATCTGCTGGCCGATCTGCCTCCCGATCTGCCGCCGGTGCTGGCCGATGAGCAGCGCGTGCGACAGGTGCTTTTCAATCTCTATAGCAACGCCGCCAAGTTCACCGATGCCGGTGCGATCACGATCCGCGCGCAGGCTTATGACAGCCACGTCCGCGTGTCGATGACCGATACCGGGTCTGGCATCGCGCCGGAAAACCATGCCATCATCTTCGAGGAGTTCAAGCAGGCGCAGACCGAAGGCCGCGATCCGCGTTCGGGTGCGGGCCTGGGCCTCGCCATTTCGCGTCAGCTCCTCACGCTGATGAACGGCCGTATCTGGGTAGAGAGCGCGCTTGGGGAAGGCAGCACGTTCAGCTTCACACTGCCGCGTGCCGATCGCCAGGAAGGCGAATCATCCACCTCGCAGCCTGCCACCGTGGCTGCCGCTTCTGTCGAGTCCGCAGGAATCGCATCATGAAGATCATGTATGTTGAAGATAACCCGGCCAACATTATGCTGCTGATGCGCGTCGCGCGGATGGGGGGGCACCAGGTGGTCAGCTTCACCAACGGCGAGACGGTCCTGGGCAGCTTTGACGCCGAGAACCCCGATCTGGTCTTCATGGATGTGCAGTTGGAGGGGAAGCTGAACGGGCTGGAAGTCGTGCGCGAGCTGCGCACTCGCGGAGTCAGCAAGCCGATTGTCGCCGTCACGGCCTACGCCATGCTCGGTGACAAGGAGCGCTGCATCGAGGCCGGCTGCGACACCTACATTTCCAAGCCCCTGCCGATCACCGAGTTGATTGAGCTGATCCAGCGCTACGAAATCGAGACCGGTTCGGCGACCAGCACGTCCGGCGCCGGCCCCCGTGCCACTGCCGAAGCGCCGCGCACGGAACCGTAAGAACCGGGTGATGAGAAGTGAGAAACGAGAGACGAGAGACGAGAGACGAGAGACGAGAGACGAGGAAAGAGGGCGATTGTTACGTCACTTCTCTGGGTGGGCACAGTCAAACTTCGTTTGCACACCCGCCCCTACAGATTAATCGTGGTGGCGTAGGGGCTGACCACATGTCCGCCCGTAACAAATCCTTTAACAAAATTCAGTGAATCACGAAAGGTCAGCTTGACCATCAATAGCTGCGTTTTTGAGCCAACCTCACCCCAACAATCCAACGTCCTTTTGCCCCTCTCCGCACGGAGAGGGGCGGTTGACGCAAAACGGGGTGAGGTTAACCAATCCGTGATTCGCTGAAATTCGCCTCATCTCTCACTTCTGCTCTTCACGCCAGCAGCGACAGCACGCCCGGCTGAATCGTGAATTCCAGATCGCTTCCCTGGGCGAATTCGCCGTCCAGCTCCATGCCGAGCGCCGCATCGCCCCGGATGCGCACCGACTTGCCGCGCGTGCTCATCACCGCCCGGTGCGTCAGATGTGTGCCGGAATACACCCGCTGAAAAGCCGCCAGCACCTCGACGCGCGGCACGCCCTTGACCAGCACCACCTCGAACAGCCCGTCGCGCACGTCCGCATGGGGGGCAATCTTCATGCCGCGGCCAAAGGTCGATCCATTCGCGATGACGGTGGCATAGGCGCGGCCGTCATACCAGAGCTGGCCATCGACCTCGACCTGCATCGGCATGGCGCCGCGCTCGATGATGGCGCCGATCGTCGCGAGCATGAAGGTCCAGGGCCGGCGCTGGTGAACGCCCTCGACCCGGCGCGCGACTTCGCCGCCCAGCCCGGCGCTGGCGATGTTTAGAAAATACTCGTCATGAGCATGGCCGCTGGCGTCCGCGCCCATGCTGATCTTGCCAATATCGGTTGGCGTCGGCTGCGCTGTGGCGATCCAGCGGGCTGCGGCGGCCGGATCGTCGAACGGGATGCCATTGCCGCGCGCCCAGTCGCGCCCGGTGCCGATTGGTACATTGCCGTAGATCATGCGCGGGGCGTCGGGATAGCGGGCGTTCAGGTCGGCCAGCGCGTTGATCAGCGCATGGTTCGTGCCATCGCCACCGATGGAAATTACGCGCGTCAGGCCGGCGGCCCGCGCCTTGTCGAGGTGAACGGCGACATCTCCGGGCTTGTCGGTGACGGCGATCACCAGCTCTCCGAGCTGCTCCCACAGCAGGGGTTCGAGGTTTTGCCACATACGTCCGGCGCGGCCGCTGCCGGCGTGGGGGTTGAGAACGATGAGGGTGCGCGAGGAAGTATTCGGTTGATTCATGGGTTCACGACAGGCGAGGTGAGTCGCATAGATTACATTCGGGACGATTATTGTAATGGCAGAGATCGAAAACACCTACTGGCAAGTTGACGCCTCAACCGAGGCGTCAGCCAACAGACTCAGTTCGGCGGCGCGCTGTTACTCCATTATGGACGGATATTCTGGTTGATCCGAAACAGGTTGTCAGGGTCGTAGTGCGCCTTGATCGCGGCAAGCCGCGGGTAATTATCACGATAGGTGGCCACCACCCGATCCTGGTTCTCCTCCATCATGAAGTTCACGTAGGCGCCCCCTGCCGAAAAGGGTTGCAGCGCTGCCCAGGTCGACACTGTCCAGCTCTTCAGCAGGTTCGCTTTGGCAGGATCAGGATCGACGCCGACGATCACCAGCGACCATTTGGCCTCACGGTAGTTGTAGGCCATTTCATGGGGATCGACTCGTGAAGCTGCGCCATCGATGGGGAAGAGCTGAATCCGCGAGTGTGCAGTGGGGAGGGTTGCACCCTCTTGCGCGATCCGTGTGGTCGCTCCATCGGTGAGCTCGGTGAGGTAGTGTGCCCTCCAGTACCATTGCAGCCCGGCTGGATACAGCGCGTCGGTGGCCTGCTGGAGCTTCGGAAAAGGCAGACTCGCGAGACTGTGCAGCACGGGTGATCCGAAGGCGCGCACCGGCGCAAAGAGTTCCTCGGCATGTTGTTCCGGGCCGGCATAGCACCAGGTGACTCCGCATACCGGTTTGAGATGCAGGTGCTCCGGGAAGCGGGGCCAGGGAGGAACGGTTGAAATTGCGAAGATACCGCTCAGTTCATCTGGCGCCTGACTCAGAAAGTCGCGATAAAAACACAGGGCTTCCGCCGCGCGTTCCAGCGGCCACAGAGTTTGGCCAGCGACGACTGTCTCGACCGGATGCAGTCGAAACAAAAAGGCGGTGACGATGCCAAAGTTGCCCCCGCCGCCCCGTACTGCCCAGAACAGGTCGGCATTCTGTTCGGTGCTGGCGGTCACGAAGCGCCCGTCGGCCAGTACCATGTCGACAGCCAACAGATTATCGACGGTCAGGCCGTACCGCCGCGTCAGATGGCCAAACCCTCCGCCCAGCGTGAGCCCGCCTATCCCGGTGGTCGAGTTGATGCCGGTGGGGGTGGCCAGCCCAAAGGCATGGGTGGCGTGGTCGAGGTCGCGGAGCAGACATCCGCCCTCGACCAGCGCTGTTCGCGCCTGAGGATCGACGCGAATGCCCTTCATTGGCGAGAGGTCGATCACCACCCCCTCGTCGCAGGTGCCCAACCCCCCACCATTGTGGCCGCCACCGCGCACCGCGAGCGGGAGACCGCTCTCTCGGGCAAAGCGCACGGCGGCAATCACGTCGGCGGCGTCGGTGCAGCGAATGATGATCTGGGGATGACGGTCGATCATTGCGTTGTAGACTCTGCGCGCCGCTTCGTAGCCTGCATCGCCAGGGCAAATGACTGTCCCTCGCAGTTCCTCTTTCAGTGCTACGACCGATGTCGACTCGATCAACGTCTGCATTTCAATCCGCCTTCTGTTCATTCGTTGCGTACTAGACTTCGTCCCGCCGGAAGATCAGGCTGTTCACCCGTTCGCTGATGCACCTACCCTGCTCCAACCCCTGCTCGATCGCTGAGCGATAGTGGATGCCGCCGTACAGCCGCGAGAGTGCGGCTTCTTCCGCGAACTCGGCAAAGGACTCGAAGTGGCGAGGGGCCATGCCGCGATCGCTGTGGGTATGGTCCAGGAAGCTGAACGATTCCCCAAAGAGTTGTTCCAACACTGCCGCCGCGGCGGCGGACTGAACGGAATGTCCCGAGGGATACTCCGGGAAGGGTGGGGTGCTCAGTAGGGTATTCCAGGCGGCGTCAATGTTGGTCTGGATATAGGTGACCGGGCGCAGAAGGCTGTACTGGAACTTGATTTTCCAGCAGGCGATGAATGAGTCAGCCAGCGCGATTCCCAGACGGGCATAGGCTTCCGCCGCGCGGTCTAGCGTCAGTTCCTGCTGCCTGATGATCTGCGTAAGGATCGATATGGAATGTCCCGGCGGGGTGGACGTTTGCCCCGGATCATCCGACCAGAACAGCGCGATCTCCTGCTGCTCGGGCGTGAGCTGTCTGACGGTGTCGTAGACTTCAAGCGCTTCGACGTAAAACGATGCGCTGGCATCGAGCGAGTATGCAGGAGGTGGGGGCGGGGCGCAGTCACCACCGGAGGTCAGCGCGAAGGGTCGGTTATCACCCCAGTAGGGTTGTAGAGCCGGGAGTGGGTCTCCACTGCTGCGGGCTGTTGGCACCCAAAGTCCCTCGCCCGTTGGCGCTACGTAGTCGGCGCGGTGGTTATTGATCTCCCCGTCGTGGCCGCCATCTGTCAGGGACCAGATGTAGATCGCGTCCGCCACGACCCGGCCCTGCGTTTCCGGAACGCGCCAACACGTCAGGGTCGAGTGTCGCCGCGAACTCGTCGGCAAAGCGCTCATAGAGCGCTTCAATGGCTGCCTTGTTTTCGTCCGCGGTGTGTACGTACAGCCGGCGGATCAGGGTGGCAAGGGCGCTGTTGGCCACAGCCGCCCAGTGATAGTCGGACCCGGACGAGGGCTGTGGCAACGGGTCAAGCCCGTTGAGCTGTCCAGCCAGCGACTGGTACTCGGGCATGCCGGGCACAATGGATTCATAGAGGACGATGCCGGTGTAGGCCAGCACTCGCGACGCGACCGGCGGCGAAAACCCGGGCGTCGTCCTCACCAGCGTCAGTTGCAGATCAAACCATTGCGTGGCAACTTCGGCTTGATCGATCTTTAGGGTCACTGCGTTCACATTGTCGCGCCCGATCAGAGGCGCGACAGCGGCCACAAACAGGGACACCACCAGGAGGAACAGATTGCGTAATCCTCTCATTTCCATCACTCCAATCCGTGAAGCTGTTCGGAGATCGTGTCTGTAGGGAAAGGCTCAGCGCTTGCGTGTCTGCGCCAAGCCTTTCCCCGTGTGGGGCGCTACGGCTGCTGGAAGACCGTGAACTGCACGAGCTTGCAGGCGTTGGTGCCGGCAGTGCCATCGGCCTTGGCGTTATCGGGGTAGGGGGCTGGCACGGTGTCATCGGTGCAGGCGGCGCGCAGGGTGTTCAGCATCTCACCAACCAGTTCTGGCACCACCGGACCGTGGTCGTTGATGACGATGTGAATTTCGGCGCCCATCGGGTTGGTCAGCCCATTACCGTACCACGCTTCAGGGAACCTCACCGGCGGCGAGCGAGGCGGCAAATTCCATGCGACCGGCCTCGTCGACCAGCAGCCCATCGGCAAACGTGACTTCGGAACCCAGGGTGGCCGGGTCGCCGAGGACCTGGGCCGGCGCGCAGGGCGAAGCTTCACAGTTTTCCGGGTTGTTGACGATGACCCACCATGCGGTGTAGACGTGGCCCGCTTCCAATTCGGTCGTCCGGAAATTCATCGTCACGCCCTCTTCCGACGTGAACAGCTCGGCCTGAGCACCTTCCACCTCGCGCACATCCCCCTGCGAGGGGTGGGTGCGCACCGGCGAGACTGTCCAGTTCACGCCGGCCGTCTCGTCCTGGGCGCTGATCGGGCTGATCAGCAGTACCGCCGCGACAGAAGCGGCCAGCAGCATGAGGGACAGGATCTGAGTCTTTCTTGCGAACATGAGTGGAACCTCCTTCAAATGTCGTTGTACACAGCATAGGGATGTTCGCGGGGGGAAGTCGCCCCCCGTTGGAGGGGTGTAGCGGGGGGAATTGACTCTTGCTGAATGGGCACCATAATAGACTCTGACAGTCCATGCATCTTCAGCTTTGTTGCCTGATTCGACGCTGTCATTTTGTGAGGTGGGACAATGACGATGCCCGCCGACGCACTGACCGACCGCGAGATCGAGATTTTGCGCTTCATTGCCGAAGGCCTCTCCAACCAGGACATTGCGCAAGCGCTTATCCTCGCGCCCGAAACGGTCAAGTGGTACAACAAGCACATCTTCAGCAAACTCCATGTGCACAACCGTACTCAGGCGGCTGCGCGCGCCAAGGCCCTGGGCCTGCTCAATCGCGACTCTTCTGCATCATCCTCGCCGCTTCCCATCAAGTCGTTTCCTACTCAGATGACCTCGTTTGTTGGGCGACTCCGGGAAATTGCTGCCATCAAAGAGGCGCTCGACCGGACACGTCTGCTCACCCTCACCGGTCTCGGAGGGGCCGGCAAGACCCGCCTGGCGTTGCAGGTAGCGTCCGAGGTCATGTCGGAATTCAGCAGCGGGGCGTATTTTGTGCCGCTGGCTATGGCTCCTTCGGCCGATCATATCCTGTGGGCGCTGGCCGAATACCTGAACCTCCAGTTCGACTCGCATATGGAGCCGCTGACGCAGCTGCTCCAACTACTTTCGCGACAAATCTCTGCTGCTGGTGTTGGACAATTTCGATCACCTGATTAGCAGCGCCGGGATCATCGGAGAAATTCTGCAAGCCGCTCCCACCGTCAAAATTCTGGTAACTTCACGGGAGCGGCTTAGCCTCTACGGTGAGGTCAGTTTCCCGGTCGAGGGCATGGCGCTGCCTAACGAGAGCCGCCGCGATCAGGCTTCGCTTTCGGAGTCGGTTCTGTTGTTTGTCGACCGGGCGCAGGCTGTTAGCCCTGGCCTGGAGTGGCAGCCGGAGGATATGCGCCACATCGCTCGCATCTGTAACCTGGTGGGCGGGATGCCGCTGGCGATTGAACTGGCGGCCACCTGGGTGGATACGCTGTCGCCCTGCGAAATTGCCGATGAGATCGAGCAGAACCTCGACATTCTGGGAGCCAACCGCCGGGATACTCCCAATGGCCAGCACAGCATCCGGGCGGCTTTCGATCGCTCCTGGGCAATGCTTGACTCCACGCAGCAGGCTGCTTTTCGCCGGCTGTCCGTTTTTCGCGGCGGGTTCACGCGGGAGGCGGGCGAGGCCGTTGCCGGGGTGGGGTTGCGCAACTTGCAGGCGCTGGTCAATAAATCGCTGTTGCGCCGCAACCCTGCCTCGAACCGCTATGAATTCCACGAACTGCTGCGTCACTATGCCATGGAACAGCTCGAAGCGGCCGGCGAAGCCTCGCAGGTCTATCGGGAACACGCTTTGCACTTCGCCAGCTTCATGGCCGACCGCTGGCCGCGTCTTCGCGATCGCGAGCAGAAGAGTGCACTACATGAGGTCGAGGCGGATATCGAAAACGCCCGGGCCGCGTGGCAGTACTGGGTTAAAGATCGGAATGTGGAACAACTCAGGCAATTCCTGCACACCTTCTGGGCGGTGTACGAAATCCGTGGCTGGTATATCACGGGTGTCGATCTGTTCGAACAGGCGGTAATCGTCGTGCGCGCCCTCAACACCGAGGAAGCGCGTGCGGTCCTTGGCTGGCTTCTGGTGGTACAGGGCGTGTTCAGCATGGCGGGCGGCTACCACAGCAGCACGCACTCCCCAGCGCCTTCCTGGATGGCGGCGCATGGACTGTATTTCGCCAGGGGCGCGGCCGACCTGCGCGGGGCATCCGCACTGGCTCAGGAGGGCATACGCATCCTGAATAATCTGTCTCGGCCCGACGACGAGATGCGAATGGTCCCGCTGATCAGCCTGTTCATCATCGACTGCCTGCTTGACGAGGAGGGCGTGCCCTTGCGCACCGCCCAGGAATGCCTGGAGGTCGCTACTCGCCTCCGGAGATCCCTGGGCCACCGCCAAAGCACGGCAGTTTCTGGCCGTCCGGGCCATCCAGGATGGCGAAATGGAACGCGCCGAAAGTCTGGGACGATCGGCGCTGGAGATCTTTGAAAGCCGAGGCGACCACTGGTCGAAGAGCATCGTCTGTATTGAACTCCTGGCGCTGGTGGCGATTGTGGACCGCCAGTTTGAAGAGGCCAAAGACTGGATGCGCGCTGGCCTGCGGGCAGCGGAGGAGATCGGCTACAAATACTCCATTCAGACGGCCTACTGGCAGTTGGGATTTGTTGCGGTGCTGGAGGACAACTACGCCGAAGCGGGGCAATACTGGCGGCGCGCGCTGGGCATTGCCGATGGTAACCTTGGCTCAGCAACCTTCATCGGCTTTGGTGGCAGCAGCGGGAGAGAATGACGGAGGAGAAGGTGCCATTATTTCTGGACATTCACCATAAAGTGGCTGGTATGACGGCGGAGGCGCTCGAGGAGGCGCACCGGCGCGATGTAGAAGTGCAGGCCAAGTATGGCGTGCGCTATCTGAAATACTGGTATGACCTGGCGACCGAGCGAGTCTTTTGTCTTGTCGAAGCGCCTAATCGCGAAGCTGCCGAGGCAGTTCACCGTGAGGCGCACGGTCATCTTGCCGAAGATCATCGAGGTTACGGAGGGCGGATAGCGCCACATCGGCATATAATGGACGGGGTGTACAATTCCTGTTCAGTTCTGTAGACGGTATGCGGTTTTCTGTGAGAATACGACTCGTTCCGCTTCTGATCCTCATTTTGCTGACGGCTGCGGTGACAGCGTGCAGCCCGGCGCAGGGCGCATCGCTGCCGCTGCCGACGCGGGCGCTGCTGCCTTCCAACTATCGGCTGGAAGATGCTGAGCGGGTCGCGCGAGATTTCCTGACCGCCTGGGAGCGCGGCGAGCTGGATACCATGTACCGCTGGATCAGCTTTGCTGGCCGCGAAGCCAACCCGCGCGAGAACTTCGATCTGGTTTACAACAATGCCTCCGAAGTGATGGGGCTGGAGTCGGTGAGCATCCGGCCGATCACCATCTCACGGTCGGGAGATTCCCTGGCTACGTTTGCCTATGATGCGATCTTCACCACCCGCCTGGTCGGCGTCTTCACCGACAGCACGCGCACGCTGACCCTGGTGGTCGACCAGGACGCGAACGAGTGGCGCGTCGCCTGGTCGCCCGACGATCTGTTCGTCGGCATGAAGGACGGTGGGCGGCTGGCCTTCACCTCGACCATCCCCAACCGCGCCAATATCTATGACCGCGATGGAGACGTGCTGGCCGATCAGAGCGGCCGCGCCGTTCGGGTGCAGATTGTGCGCCAGCGCGTGCCGGATTACCCGACCTGCCTGGCCACCCTGGTCGCCGCGCTGGACCGCCCGGAAGCCGAGGTGCGCGGACTGATCGAGCCGAGGCCTGCCGACTGGCTGCTTGACCTGGGCGCCATTCTTCCGGAGGCCTACACCGCCTACAGCGCTGATCTGGAGACCGCCTGCAACGCCACCTTCGAGGGGTTCCCGACGCGTCATTATGTCGATGGCGTCACGGCTCCGCACATCATGGGGTATGTCGGCTATCCGACCGCCGAAGAGGTGCCGGCCCTCGAAGCGGTCGGCTTTACCGCCGAAACGATCATCGGCCGAAGCGGTATCGAGGCGTCATGGGATGTATCGCTGCGCGGCACGCCGGGCGGCCGGCTGACGCTGGTCAACGCCGCGGGCGGGCTGCTGCGCGAACTGGCGGTCGTCACGCCTCAGCCGGGCCAGAGCCTGTGGACGACTTTCGACGCCGACTTCCAGCGTCGCGTCGGACAGATCCTGGCCGAAGCGTTCGAGACCAATCGCGAGGGCTGGGCGGCCAACTCGACCGGCGCCTCGGCCGTGGTCCTCGATCCCAACACGGGCGAACTGCTGGCCCTGGTCAGCTACCCGAGCTTCGACAACCGCGCCTACACGCCGTTCCCGGAGATGGGACAGGCGCAGGCGCAGTCGATGATCGCGCGCTTCCAGAGTGATGAGCTCCGGCCGGAAGTCAACCGCCCGACGCAGGGCGTGTTCCCACTCGGCTCGGTCATGAAGACGGTCAGCGCCGCCGCCGTCGCCGACAGCGGCGTGTATGCGCTCAACCAGCGCTACACGTGCAGCGGCATCTGGAACCGCGACATCACGCGCTATGACCACGTTGCCGGCGGGCATGGTCTGCTGACCCTGGCCTCGTCGCTGACGCAGAGCTGCAACCCGTACTACTACGAGGTCGGCTACCAGCTCGATCTGGCCGATCCGTTCCTGCTGCCCACTTATGCGCGGCGGCTCGGTTTTGGCGGCCCGACCGGGCTGACCGATGTGCCGGAGAATATCGGTCGTATTCCCGACCCGGATTGGGTGCGCGAGAACTACGGCGAAGTGTGGCGCTTCAGCGAGTCCGTCAATCTGGCGATCGGCCAGGGTTACATGGGCGTGACGCCCTTGCAGGTGGCGCGCTGGTTCGCAGTCATCGCCAACGGCGGTTCGCTTCCGCGTCCGTCGCTCGTGCGCGAGGTCGGCCTGACGGGCGAACCGCTGACGCAGGTCAACACGCCAGAGATGACCCCGACCGATCTGAAGCCCGAAGTGATCGAGACGATCCGCAGCGGCCTGTGTGCGGTCACAATCCCAGGTGGCACGGCTGATTTCGTCTTCCGCGATTCCGAGCTCCTCGGCCTGGGCGTCTGCGGCAAGACCGGCACTGCGCAGACCGGCGGCCCGGATACGCCCTCCGACGCCTGGTTCGCCAGCTACGCCCCCCGCGAGAACCCGCAGCTGGTGGTGGTCGTCATGGTGCAGACGGCCGGGCAGGGCAGCGAAATCGCCGCGCCGATCGCCCGCCAGATCCTCGAAGCGTACTTCGGTTTGTCGTGACCCCTGGCCGCATTGTCCTGATTCTGCCGTGCTGCATCGGCGACGTCATCCTGGCCACGGCGACGCTCACGGCGCTGCGCCGCGCTTACCCCGACGCGCACATCACCTGGGCGGTGGGCACCTGGTCGAAGGCGGCGATCGAGCATCATCCCGCGCTCAATGCCGTGCTGGACACGGGTCCGGATGCGCTGCCGGTTCGCACGCCGGCCGGGCTGCTACGGCTCGTGCGCCAGCTTCGCGCCGGGCAGTTTGATCTGCTGGTGTCGCTGGTGCGTTCCCCGTGGATGAGCGTCGCCGCGCTGCTCAGCGGCATCTCTGCCCGCGCCGGTCTGGACAGCGCCGGCCGCGGCTTCGGCTACACTCTGCGCGCGCCTATCGACCCGGATGCTGTGCGCCATGAGGCCGAGATCTACCTCGACGTGAGTCGTGCTCTGGGTCTGGATACCGCCGATTGCTACGCCAATGTGCCGGTGCTGGAGGCCGATACGGAGGTGGTGCGCGCGCGTCTGGGAGCTGCGTCGCTGGGGTCGTCGTTCGTGGTCGCGCATCCGGGTGGCGGGCGCAACCCCGGCATGACCCTCGACGCCAAGCGCTACCCGCCGGACAAGCTGGCGGCGACCCGCGGGGTCGCGGCGGGCGCGCCTTCCGAATGGGACTGGGATCGCGACGGTTTCAGCGTCGAGGAAGCGTTAGCGGCGCTGTCCGACTGGCTGTAGGCCACTTCTGCCGATTTATGGTAACTGCTCCAGCTCCCATTGCCTAACGGCATAAAGGCCTCGGGGATCGCGGATCAGGCGAAGGCACATAGCGGCTGCATCACATATACGGTCGCCTGATGGGATTGGAGTATTGTCATGCAGGAGCTCGATAACCTGTGGTACGGCTTCGGCTGCTGCTGAACGAAATTTGCTGATTGCGCGCAATGTGAATAGAACTGTATGTGGGTTAGCGTCACTGAGGAAGGGTTTGAGGTGATCTAGACCATCGTGTATATCCCCCAATGCGCTAATAGCAGCGTTGCGAACATACGGATTATCATGGAGAGAGAGCGTCAATTCCGGTGCTGCACGACGATCACCAAGTCTTCCAAGTGCTTTGGCTGCAGCTGACCTAACAGAATAGTGCTCCTCGGACTTCAAAATCTTTATGAATACATCAAAGTTAGCTCTAGCCTTAGTCCTAGAGAGTACTTCGACCGACATGGAGCAGATCATATCACTTTCGTCTTCTAGTGCGGATTTAATCAGTACTTCGCGCAGGCTAACTAGGAACGCCGTATCGCGATCCCGAACTGAATTTAGTTCAAGTAGGCTTGCATAATGCTCAGAATGCGATAGCCCGGGACGATTCAGGCGCGAGGCAATACTACCTATACGATCAAGTGCTCCTCTTCTGGTCTGTTGCAGTAATTCATCTCGCAGTTTTTCCCAGTCGTCTGGTCCGGGATCAAGAAATGGAGCAAATTGCAGTTCCTTCAATTTGTCGTGAACTGGTGTTTGATTCTCATCGATATTTTCAAACTTCAGAGGCAAAACCGGTATTCTTCTGCCCAAGGCAAATGACCATTCGCACGTCACCCATGGTAAGCGCACTGAGTTCGATGTGAGGACAACAATGACAGCATCCGAGGTATTCAGCTTGTCGTCAATATCGGCGCTCCAGCGCACTCCAGTTCTTAGGAAGTCGGACGAAATCCATAGGAAACAGAATTCGTGTAGCTTATCTTTGATCATCTGAGTGTATTTTTTGTCGAGTGTACTATGTGAAACGAATACTTCAAGCATGGCGAGGCTTCCTATGGAGTTTGACTATCATTCACCTTCACAAGGGACACCAACTGTGCCGCCTTGGTCTAAGCCACCAATCGAAAGTTATCCACGAAAAGCAGTCGATTGGGATGATCGGGCGTGTTCTGGTTGGCAATGACCTGATCAACAGTGATTTGGAGATCGTCGGGTGAGCGATGAAGGCGGTTGGCGACGGTGAGCTGCTTGAAGTGGAGCCAGAAGCGCTCAATGGGATTGAGAAACGGACTGTACTTGGGCAACCAGATGAGCAGGAGACGGTCGCCCCAATGACTGAGCGCCGCCTGAACGGCTTTGCTGCGATGATAGGAGGCGTTGTCCAGAACGAGAATGAGCTTGAGGCGAGGATGCAGATGCAGCAGCCGGTCGAGGGAAAGCGATGAAGGCGTCGCTGTTCTTGTGCTTGGAGGTGCAGTGGGTAACCTGCCCGTTGCGCCAGTTGCAGGCGCCGAAGACATGGAGGTATTGGGGCGAACCGGGAGCGGGAATGAGCTGGCGTTTGCCGCACTTGGTCCAGCAACGCCGCAACGGCGGATGGAGGCTTATGGTCGTTTCGTCCACAAAGAAAAGCTCGGTTTCTGCGAGTGGGTTGAGGGGGACGGTTTTTTTAGCCACTCCAGCACCGTCTGCATCATCGCCTGGGCATCCTGGTCTTGAAGGGCGCTCAGGTCATGTTTCGGCTGTTTCCAGCGATAGCCCAACCGATGCAGCAAGGCGCGGAAGCGAGCGGGACTCAGCAGCACCTCCGTCTGCTCTTCCAGGTACAGGCGCAGGCGGTCGATGGTCCAGATCGTAACTGGCAGTCCCAGGCTGGCGGGGTCCGTTTCCAGCAGTTGCTCCAGCAGCCTCACGTACCGGGCGTCCGCTTTGCGCTTCCTGCCACTCTTCGGCTGATCTTGCAGGCCTGCCACCCCATTCTGGCGAAAACGGCGATGCCACGTCCAGACCGTATTGGCCGTGATGGCCACCATCTGACCCACCGCCTCCGGTTTGTGTCCCAGGTGCAGCAACCGGACGGCGATCGCCCGCTGGCGCACCTCCGGATGCTCCGAGTAGTTTATGGCTTGCTCGAGATTGGCAAGCTGCTCGTCATTCAGCGTGAAGTTTACTCGTCGGCTCATGCCTTCGAGTCTACCTCATTCGTGGCTTTCATTCGATAGATGGCTTAGTTTAGAAGGTTCATCACTACATGAACCGAAATAATCGAGCATATCGTCTCGATTGGGAAAACTATCGCAGTTGTAAAGGTCTCCTCCACAGACCCAACCCCCTGAAGGCTTGATCGAGGGCGCGTACACGCGCCACTGTTGGCGGCGCAATTTGAGGCAAGGTAGTGGGCGGCGGTGCGGGTGGTAAAGTGAAAACGGCCGTAGCTGGAGCTAATGCATTTTGTGGCGCAGAATTCTCGTCAGGTGGGGTTGTTGCGAAATAGCGACTGTGGGCGTACATGATCCCACCGCGGAAGCTCAGTTTGAACCATACATCATTCCCGTCGATTGCCTCACCATGCTCAACGCCTTCAGGGATGCTTCGCGTTCCTCTCACCAATATCCCTACGCTCTGGCAATTCACCTCTGGGCAGATACGGACATCCACATCGACCTGCGCGTAAAGTGCGGTCGGCTCCGCGACAAGCGCAAGTGCTGTAGACTCCTGAAATGGCTCAGGAGTAGGCAGCTCCGTATTTGGTGCGGTTGGTTCTGCTGCAACTTCAGTTGGTGACCGCTGACGAATCGAAGGTGTTGCAGTGGGGTCTGCTTCGTCATTTGATGGATTAAAGACAGAGACAATAATCCCACAAATGCCGACCAAGAAGATCAATGAAAGACAGCCAGATAGAGTGGACTGTTTCTTCTTCGCTGGTGCTCGGCGTCGCTTTGCCATGTTGCTGCCCTGTTGGAGATTTCTAGCTTGCCGCAACCGTTAGTGGCCGGCGCCGCGTGCAAAATGCGAGAGGCGCTCAGACAAAAGAGCCAGTATTCTTGGCAGGATTTCAACTGCAAACGAATAAAGGGTCACAAGACCACCAACAATAGCTAGCAAGGCGGATACTATCTTGACGATCGCAGATCCACGGACGGTTATCGAAGCTAATTCCGTTTGCAGCGGGTGGAACAGAGCTACCAGCATTGAAATCACAGAAGCAAAGCCTGCTTGAAACCACCTTAAAGGCGCTTTCTGCAGACCTCTTTCGTGGTCCAGCAGCTCGCTAAGCTCACCCAATCGCATCTGAAAGGCTGTCAAGACCATCTCATAGTACTCTCCGATGACAAGTCGATCATATTGCAGAGCGATTGATCTACCACGAGCCATGTTCATTTGATTGATGATGTCGAGCAGGCTTAAAGGTTGATAGCCATTGTAAAACGGCAACTTCACAAGCTATATGCATGTGAACCCATTGTACGACCAAGTTTGCTGCCGTTTAGCATTAGCCATGACCGATGCTCGCTTGGATCATCATTGTTGACGAGTGCATGGGTCATCTCTGTAACTCTGTTTGAGTACTCAGAGAGTGTTTTAAAACTCACGAACGAGCTAAACGACGAGCCATGAGATGAACCATAGCGGCGTAGATCCAGGCTTCGGAGGTGGATGGCAAAGCTTCGTAGTCTTTACTGAGACGACGATACTTGCCCAGCCAGGCGAAGGTGCGTTCGACAATCCAGCGCTTGGGCAGAACTTCAAAGCCTTTGGCTTGCTGGGAGCGCTTGACGACTTGCAGGTCAACTCCGAAAAGTTCTCGGCACCACAGGCGCAGCGGTTCACTCTCGTAGCCGCCATCCAGCAGCAGTGTCAGCCAGCGTCCAAACAGGGGGACCCGTCGCAGCAGGAAACGCAACCCTTCCTTGTCTTGCCAATTGGCGGGCAAGACCAGTACCGCAATCAACAAGCCCAGGGTGTCCACTACAATGTGCCGCTTGCGTCCCTTTATCAACTTGCCGCCATCATATCCCCGAGGCCCCTTTTTCGGTCGTTTTGACCGTCTGGCTGTCCCCGATCAAGAGGCTCGGTTCCGCGGCCCGCCCTTCCGCCAACCGGACCTGTTGGCGCAGCCGATCATTGAGGCCTTTCCATAAGCCCTGCTGCTTCAGCAGGCGAAAGTACGAATACACCGTCTGCCAAGGCGGAAAATCATGGGGCATGGCCCGCCACGTGATCCCATTGCGCAGCACGTACCAGATCGCATCCAGCAGTTCCCGGCGGCTGTACTTCCAGCGGTCGGCCCATCGCCGATGGCTTCGGCAAGATCGCTTCGATCTCGCCCCACGCTTTGTCGTCCAAATCACTGGGGTATGGCTTTCGTGTCTTCATCCCGCCAGCTTACCCCGTGATCCTTACTTTTAAAACACTTTCTCAACGATGAACTTCTCAAGTCCAGTGAGGGTTCGTATGTTGTTCCGAATCGATATCAGGCCAACCAGACAGATCGACACCCACAGTCCGGCAATTACGGTCAACAAATTTCAGTGAATCACGGATTGGGGTGAAACGAAGACAGCCACCGCCAGCGGAGGTGGATAGAAGCGCTCGACGGCGCGCACAAGTAACTTACAGAAGCGGTCAAGCGCAGGATCTCCGGGATCAGCTTGTGTCGCCCTTTGCCGGGGCGACGGGTGAATAGCCAGCGCGCCAAGACCCAGACATTCTGCATCAGCAGCCCCAGCCCCAGGAAGAAGAAGCGCAGTGCCGGATTGCGCGAGTTGGTCAGCACCTTGACCTGACGCAGCAGGCGATAGGACGCTTCAATGCCGAAGCGACGGCGATACTTGCGGTACACCTGCTGCGGTGTCCAGTCGAGGCTGACCAGCACAAACGCCAGCCACTTGCGCTGTTTCCGCTTGGTTTTCGGGTCACGCACACGGGTATCGACCAACGTCAGACGTGCGCGGGTGCCATCGGTAAACGTGTAGTCGGTGTTGAAACTGCCTCGCCCATGACACAAGGCCCGGATGCCGCCCGTTTTCCCGCGATGGGACAGGCCAGCACCGCCGCCTGTTGCGTACCCTGCAAATAGCCGATGATCTCCCCACAACAGAAGCCCTTGTCCAGATAGAGCACCGTCGCGTGCAAGCCAACTTGTTTGAGCCGCGTCAGCAATCGCTCCACGACCTCGGCCAGCGTGTCCTCCGGCAGCACGTAGGTCAAGGCCAACGTCAGCCGTACTTCGCGCCAGATGACATACGCACTGGCGATGCGGAAAAAGTGGCTGGTCCCGTCTTTGCGCGCGTCTTGCAGGTGAAAGCGCGCAGTTGAGGCGTTTTCCCATAAAACGGTTCGTCGTGGGTGTCAATGGCCACCAAGCCGCCGCGCGGCATCCCTGTTGGAATCGCCGCCCCTAACGCGGCATTCATCTCCTCTTCCTGCTGGCGTAACTGGCTAGCCTCCAGTGCGGTGTTCAACTGCTCGCGCAGCGTGTTGCTCGCTATCGCCCCGCAACTATCGGCACATACCGCCTCCAGGCTGCTGCCTTCCGCCACCGCTTTCAGCAGCAGATTGAAGGTTTCATTCGTTGTGCTTCGATACCCCTCCGTCTTCACCTTCAGGTGTTGCTCCATTACGTCCAGCATCATCCCGCGTACATCTTCCGCATTCAGCGCATATTCCGGTATCATCGTCTCGACTTGGTTTGGTTTCGTTTGGTGTGGGAACCAATAACCTAACCGAGCCAAGTCATATGTCAACCCGGCTTCAACTTTCGTGATTCACTGAAATTTGGTTCAGCCATCAACCCAGTCCAGAGCGCACGCGCCGTTAGCTGGAAGTCAGTATACCACATACATAGAACTTCTGTATGGTTTAGTGCAATACCAGACTGCCTGGGCACTTTGTGACGCTAGAACATACACGCGTCTATAGCGCACATACTCCAGCCTTGAATCTGGATTTCTCGACCGTTGTACTTGTAGCTACTTATGGATCGAGGATCAGCAGGCGGACCCGGCCGCTGGCGCGCATCACCCGAATCAGCGACTCGCTGTCGGCCGGCGACTCCATGGTGACGCACAGGGGTTTGCTCGGAAATGTCTCTGCATACGGGTTGAACGCCACTACCACATCGATTGCGGCCATCAACGAACTGGCATCATAGCTGAGACCGATACAGTCGGCGTAGCGATCCAACCCCGCCTGGGCCAGCGCTTCGAGATAGACCCCTCGGAACAGGACTCCGGTGCAGTCGTCGCCGGCGATGCTCGGATCGAGCGGGCCGCTGATCACCAGCGTCTCGACACTGGCCCGCTTGATGACCGAGAACACCTGGCGCATCAGCCCGACGTATGCCTGCGGTGTGATCCGCCCGTCGTTCAGGCTCGACTCGATCTGGATGCCATCCGGCTTGAGCGCCGCCAGGTCGGCCAGGAAGGTGAGGAAGGCGTTGGCGTTTTCCAGCGGCGGCAGGGCGGAGTCGAGGTGCAGCAGCACGCCGAAATCGTCTTCGTGCAGCGTCTCGATCAGCCGGCCGATGTTGGCGCGGGCGTCTTCCGGAAGACTGTATTCAATCGGGCGGAAGCGTACCGCGATCCAGTCGACTCCCTGGTCGCGCAGAGCGTCAGCCGTATCGACGCTGGAGTCGCGGACCTTGGCCACCGAGAAGTCGATCGGCGCGCCGGGGGCCGGGATGAAGGTCGGGATGATCTGCGGCAGGAAGGGTTCCAGTTCCTGCGCGTTCGTCGGCGTGCCCGACCAGACGACCTCGGCGAAAAAGAAGAGCAGGGCGAGTGCGGCGAGCGCAGCGCTCACCCCTGCACGACGCGAACGCAGCGGCCTCGCTCCTGCTCCTGCTGGAACACGAGCCGGTTGAAGCAGTTGAGGCCGAAGCCCTTGCCGCCGCTGCGTCACGCGCACATTGTCCTATCCCACGTAGCCGACAGGCACCTGAATGACCTGTCCGGCATAGATGTAGTTGCCGTACGGAATGGCATCCCCGTTGAGCGCCAGAATCGCCGCGACGGTGGTGCCGTTCAGGTTGGCGATGCGGGTCAGATTGTCGCCCGGCTGCACGGTGTAGCTGATCACGTTCTGCGGGCCGATCGGGTCGACCACCACATTCCGCCGCTGCACGGGATTGCCAGATACATCCCCGAGTAGATGTGATTCAGGTTCAGGATGTTGTTGGCTCGGGCGATATCCCACGGGCTGACCGCAAACCAGTTGGCGATCCCCGTCAGCGTGTCGCCATGGCGCACCACATAGTAGGAGCAGATGCCCCCGCTCGGCGGCTGTGGCGGCTGTGGCGGCATCGGGTCTGGGCTGGGGATCTGGCCTACAGGCACCTGCAAGCGCAGGCCGGCCCAGAGGATGTTGGGATTCCAAATGGAGGGGTTGATCGCCATAATCGCGCGGACGGTCGTCTGGTAGTGGCGGGCGATGCTGGAGAGCGTCTCACCGCGGTCCACGATATGTTCAATCGTCCCCTGCGCGCCGGCCGGGAACGCCATGGCGGCCAGGAGCGCCAGAAGAATGACAAGAGGCAGCAATCGACGCACGGCACAACCTTCCTTTCGGACTGCAAATACATAAGTTCGTGTGGTATTCGGTGCGGCGTATGAGGCGGGTTCTGTAGGCAGAGGCCCGCTTGCCGCGAATCACCCACCCTATAGTTAAGACTATAACATAGATGGGCGATTCGCGCGGCAAGGGTTGGCAGGGAACTCAAGGCAAACGCATCAAAGTCGTCGATGGGTTCATGAGGTGCGAGACGCAGCATAGGGGCGCATCGCGATGCGCCCAGGATGGCTCTGGCGCGGATCCGACGCGAGCCGATCGATTGAGCCGGCGGCAGGCTTCACGCCTGCCGCAGATAGTCGAGCATCTCGATGATTCCGTCGGCGCGCGGGAGCGGGATGACCGACGCGATCTCCGCCGGGATACCGGTCAGGTTGAGGATGGCCGGGTCGTTCTGCACACCCAGCAGACCGCTGCGGAAGCCATGCTGTTCCCAGGCGATGCGCTGAAGCTCCTCATCCTTCAGAGCGGCCAGGAGCTGCTTGCCGGCGGCGGTCCTTGCGATCAGCGGGTGCGACGACCAGACCGTGGGCGTTGGGTAGATGATGCGAATCTGGCTGCGGATCACGTCCAGTTGGTCGCGATTCTGCACCGCGAACTCAATCAGCAGGCTCTCGTAGTTGGCGATGATCGGGTGGGCGCCCATGCCAGTGTTGATGAATCGCTCGAACAGGATGCCCGAACTCTCCTCCATGTAGCCCTGGCTGTCGTAGTAGGCCTTCAGGGTGGGCAGGTTGTCGCGCATCACGTCGCGCGTCGCCACCTGGCCGCCCGCCAGCATGTTGGCGAACAGTCCGTAAAACATGTTGCCGGAATTGCTGCGGGTAGGGTCCGTGGTGATGACGTTGAACGACCCGAAAAGCTGCTCCACGCCGACGTTGGCCCAGGTGGATTTGGGTTCGCCGGTCAGCAGATCGATCAGCCGGTTGGTCTCGACCGTATAGTAGCCCTCCGCTTGCAGCGTGAGCAGCCCGTCGTCACTGAGCGCCTGCACCAGCGGCGCCCAGGAATACAGCACGATTGGCGAGTTGAAGATCGTCTCGTAGCTGATCGAGCCGTTGGTGAAGTCTTGTTCATGCTGGCTGCGATAGATCTCCAGCGCGCTGGTGTTGGACGGCCACAGGCAGTCCATCTGCGAGGAGTCGATGTAGGCCTGCTCGATACTGCCGACGCGGGTGTAGCTGACCTCCAACCCGTAACGGTCGGCCAGGATCTGCTGGACCTGCGGGTTCTTCAGAAATTCATCTTTCTCGCTGCCGATGGCGCAGGTGACGGTGGTCATCTGCCGTGGGGTCACCTGCTGGATGACGCCAGGCAGCAGGATGACCAGGATGAAAATGGCGAACGCCAGGACGATGAGCGAGCGTATCAGAGTCAGCCGGTTGGTCATGGTCATGGAGTCCTTAGTTGTAGCCCTTGGCTTCACGGAACGCGGTCACCAGGTCGCTGCGACCGTCGAAGATGCGACCATAGGTTTGGTTTACGATCGGCTGCAACTCCGACGAGTTCGCGTTGCCGAACATGATGGCGAAGACCGGGATTTCATTCTCGTGGGTGGCCAGGTAGCGATTCAGAGCGTTGAGGTCGCCGCTGTTGTCCTCACCATCGGTCATCAGGATGATCGACGGCAGACACTCTTCGGTGCGCCGCACCGTCATGAGCTGGAGCGCCAGACGGGTGGAGTCGAAGATGTTGGTGTTGCCGCCGCTGCGCATCCCTTCGATTCGCCGCGAGAGGCTCAGAAGGTCGTCGGGATCGTTGCCGGCTACAATCCAGCGGTCCAGTTGGTCTTCGTTGATGATGTCCTCGTTGAAGAGGATGACCTGTGTCACGTCGCCCGGGTGGCCCTGGAGCAGATACTGCTCGGCGATAGTCTGGTTGAGCAGGGTGCGCATGGCCGTCTTCAGGTCGGCTTCGCCCTGTTCGGCCATGCTGCCGGAGAAGTCGAGCACGTAGATCGTGCAGGACGGCCGGCGGAAGGCGATCTGGTAGAGATTCAGCGCCTGCTGAATGACCTCACGGCTGGGAAGGCGGATCGGTTGGAGGATGCGATCGGCATCGATGCCCCACTCCGAGCGGAAGACGCTGCGATCGGCGTTGGTGAGTTCGATGCCGAGCAGGCTGGTGCGCCGCCCCAGGCCGAGGAGCTGCCGCTGTACCGTCTCGCTGAGCAGGTGCTGCTGCAAAGCCAGGAACGCCTCTTCTTTCGCTTTCTCGCCGTGATCGATGTAGCCCAGCGGCGAATCGGCGATGGTCAGGCCGTCAATCGGATAGATGGCGTAGAGCGTTTCGCGACCCTGGCGCTGCAGCTCCTGGTTGGTCTCGATGATGACCGCTTCGTAGTTCACCATGGCGTCGAAGCGGTCGTACTGCTGGAGGAAGAGATCTTTCAGGAAGCCGCTGCTGCCGCTCGACCGATCGACCTCGCCCAGGATGCGAGTCACCAGTTCCGACACGGCCGGGTCTTCAAGTGTCTGGCTGGTGACGACGTCCGGCGAACCGGCAAAGGCGTTGAGCGCCCCGAAGTAGAACGACGCGCCGGAGTTCGATTGGGTAGCCGACGTCATCATGAAGCGCAGTTCGTCGGACTCAGCCGCTTCCAGGATGTCGTTGAGGGTCACGTCCCGGCCGATCCAGCCCAGGCCGTCGGCGATGCTGCGCTTGACGCCGAGAATCACAGGCGAGCGCATGATGCTCTCGTCGTATCGCACGATGTTCTGCGTGTCGCCGTAATCAATCCACAGTCGGTTGGCTGGCCAGACGCCGTCATAGGGCGGGCTGCCGGTTTGCAGCAGGCGGGCGATGTCGACCGAACCCTGGTATGACATTTCGACAGTGGTGTTGTGCGACCGCGCCCACTCCTGCACGATCGTCTCCAGGGGCCGGTTCTCCGAACCCGAGACAATACGAAGCGTCACTGACGGTCCGCCGCCGATTCCTGAACAGGCGGCGGCAACGATAAGCAAGACGAAAAGGCCGACCAGCGCAACTGGCGAGAGGTTTCGCTTATGAGTCATGGATGTCCTTGGGGGAGCTTTTTGGCGACAGGTTCTGCAACGCTCGGGTCCAATCAGCCACTGCCGTCACAGGGCAGTTTCGTTATGATTCTAAGGAGTGCTAAGCGAAGAGCGGGTTAAGCGAGTTTTAAGACAATTACACAAAAGGCGGGGCTGCCGCCGAAGCGCTCGCTCAAGCGCTATGCCGCCAATCCCCTCGAAAATGGGATATGATGGAGATGCCACGAGAAGTTCCGTAGTTTTTCAGGACGGGTCATGCAGACCGAAAAGACGATCTTCATCAGTTATCGCCGCACCAGCTATTACACCGCGCTCACTGTTTTCCATGCCCTCAAGGCGCGCGGCTACGATGTGTTCTTCGACTTCGAGAGCATCGACTCCGGCTCGTTCGAGCAGACCATCCTCAATCAGATTCGCGCCCGCGCCCACTTTCTGCTCATCCTTCAGGCCGACACCCTCAGCCGCTGCAACGAGCCGAGTGACTGGGTGCGCCGGGAGATCGAGATGGCTATCGCCGAGCGTCGCAACGTCATCCCCATGACCTTCGACGATTTCGACTGGAAGCAGGCCGAGCCGTATCTCGTCGGTCAGTTGGCCGTGCTCCGCGAGTACAACGGCCTGGAAGTGCCGCGCGGCTACTTCGACGAGGCCATCGAGAAGCTGGAGAAGCGCTACCTGAGCAAAACGCTGGAGCTGGTCATTCACCCGACGCCGCCGAGCGAGCGGGCCGATGTGCAGCGCGCCATCGAAACGGCCTCGGCCGCCCCGCTTCCCACGTCCCAGCAGCTCAACGCGCAGCAGTTGTTTCAGCAGGCGTTCGCCAAGGCCTCGGCCGAAAATCACGATGGGGCGATCCGCGACTATGACGAGGTGATCCGACTGGACCCGAATTTCGGCATGGCCTACAACAATCGGGGCTGGTCCCGCTTTCGCAAAGGCGATCTGCGCGCTGCGCTGGCGGACTATGACATCGCCGCCCGTCTGGAGCCGACCAACCCGCTGATCTTCATCAACCGGGGGTGGGCGCGCCAGCAGCAGGGCGATTTCGTCGGGGCCATCAACGACTACAACGTCTGCTTGACCTACGCGCCGATGAACGCCGCCGCCTACACCAATCGCGGTCTGGCGCAGCAGTCGCTTGGCAATGCCCAGGCCGCGCTGGCCGACTTTGAGGCTGCCGCGCGCATTGACCCCTCATCGCCGTATCCGTATTACAACCACGGCAACATCCTCATGGGTTGGGGACAGTATGATCTGGCGCTGATGGACTTCGAGCGGGCGATCATGGTGGCGCCGCTCTATGCTTATCCGTATGCGGGGCGGGGGGTATGCTGGTACTTCAAGGGAAATGCCTGGCAGGCGATGGCCGATCTGCAATACTCGCTGGCTCTCGACCCGACCAATGCTTTCGCTCAGGAATGGCTCAATCGCATTCGCAGCGGCGGCATGATGCGCTAGGGCGTGAGTTTTAGACGGATTGCCGCTCCACCAGGACGCACTCCAGCTTGTGCTGGATCGGTGGCTCCTCCGGCTCCGTTCTGCTGAGGAGATACTCCACTGCCCATCTACCCATCTCATAATGCGGAAGCTGCACCGTCGTCAGCGTCGGGTAAAGCCCCTCGGCGATGTCCGTCTGATTGTCGAAGCCAATGACGGCCACGTCGCTGGGGATGCGCAGTCCGAGCGATGTCAGTCCGTTGTAGCAGCTGAGCGCCGTGCGGTCATTGCCGCAGAAGATTGCCGTCGGCGGGTTCTTAAGCTGAATGAGAGAGCGCGTCAGATGATAGCTCACCTGGGGCGTCTGATGCGTATAGCAAACCAGCGACTCGTCATAGGGCACATCATACTGTGCCAGCGCCTTCTTGTAGCCGGCCAGGCGACCCAACGCCGCCGGCAGTGGCGGCATTGAAATGTGGGCAGGTTCGCCCATGTTCGGGCCGAGGTTGATGAAGGCGATTCGTCGGTGGCCCTGTTCAAGCAGCGCCTTGGTGGCGTTATATCCCCCGGAGGCTTCGTCCGGCACCACCGAGGGGAGCGACCGATCCTTGGCAAAGCAGTTGGCAAGCACGATTGGGATCTTCGGCATTTGTTGCGGCAGCACCACGGCACGATGAAACATCGCCGCGTAGACGATCCCCTCGACGCGTCGCTGTTCCAGGACTTCCACCGAGGATCGGGTTGTTTCGCTGTCATAGCCGGCGCTGAAGACCAGCAGGATCTTGCCGTGCTTCCAGAGGACTTCCTGCGCCCCACGAATCATGTCGACGGCGTAGGGAGTCGTAATCACCTCGTCGGTCACGAAGCCGACCAGGTTTGACGTTTCGGTGCGCATATGGCGTGCACTGAAGTTCGGGCTGTAGTTGAGCTGTTCGATCACGGCGAGGACTCGCGCGCGCGTCGCGTCGCTCACGCTGGGGTGGTTGTTGAGTACCCGCGAAACCGTGCCACGGCCCACCTCGGCAAGGCGGGCTATGTCGTCGATGGTGGGTCGGGATTGCATTCGTCGCAAACCTTGATCGCTCATTTTGGTCCTGTTCATTAGACCATACTGTTTCATGCCCAGGTAGAGGACGCTTGAAAGGGCAGAATCCTGACGGTCTGCTGCTCTGCGTGGTGTCGCTTGGTATAGGCTCCTCAGCTACTACATTGAAAAACGGTAGACATCTTGCATTCCCAAAAAACCATGATATATTATGGAAAATGCGTGGGAACGTTTCCAATTATAACCCAGATGACCCGTGCCCACGCAAAAGAATTGTTCACAACATCCTGTTTTGACCGATGGCATGGACTGATGCGATCGGGATTGCATTCTGGAAACGTTCCCAGTTGCATGGATCATATCTCGATCCGGGAAGTTATGTTGTTCAAATGATCCGTTCTTCCACCGATGAACTGGCCCCACTTGCTGCAGATTTCCATCGCCCGGTGTATCACTTCATCCCGCCTTCGAATTGGATGAATGACCCGAACGGCTTCATTCACTGGCAGGGGCAGTATCACCTCTTCTATCAATACAACCCGACAGGCTCTACCTGGGGCAACATGCACTGGGGACATGCCGTCAGTCCTGATCTGATCCACTGGCAGGATCTGCCACTCGCCCTGACTCCGACTTTAGGCGGCCCTGATGAAACCGGCTGCTTTTCCGGCTGTGCGGTCGATCACGACGGTGTGCCCACACTGCTCTACACCGGCGTGCGCGGTCCAGACCATGCTATACAGACGCAGCTTCGGGCCACCAGCCGGGACGGTCTGCTAACCTGGGACAAGGACCCTCGCAATCCCGTTCTGGCGGACGTCCCGGCCGTTGCCGGGCAGAACAGCGATTTCCGCGATCCGTTTGTCTGGCGCGACTCGGATGGCTGGTATATGGCCGTTGGTTCTCGAATCAAGGATGTTGGCGGGGCGGTCTTCCTTTACCGTTCCAGCGATCTGGTCGCGTGGGACTATCTGGGTCCGCTGCTAATCGGTGATCGCAGCCAGAACGGAATCACCTGGGAGTGCCCCAACTTCTTCAGACTAGATGACGACCGCTGGGTGTTGATCGTCTCGGCCCATACAGGTCACGCCACCGGAGGTGTGTTTCTATTTCGTCGGGACGTACGCAAATTATCGCTTCACGCCCGAAAGCCAGGGTGTGCTGGATCACGCCTCACTCTATGCACCGCTAACTACTGTCGATGCCTTCGGACGCCGGCTGATGATCGGCTGGATCCGCGAGGAGCGAGGCGATTCGGATCTGCGGCGGGCCGGTTGGGCGGGCGCGCAGTCCATTCCCCGCGTGCTCTCACTCGACTCGCGGTCGCGTCTGATCATGACCCTGGTGCCGGAATTGAACAAGCTGCGCGACTCCCAACATCACTACGCCATGCAGTCGTTGGACGGAGAAATAACCCTGGGCGTCCGTGGTTGGGCGCTCGAAGTCGAAGCCGAATTTGCTTTGGGGGACCAGGGGCTCTGCACGGTCACCGTCGCCGCCTCTGTCGATGGGCGAGAGCGCACCGACGTCAGTTATGACGCGGCCAGCCAGCGCCTTATCGTTCGGACCGTGACACAGGCCGGCGGGCAGGAGCGGGCGGTCTCGCATCCGCTCGACGCGCACGAAAACCTTGCGTTGCGGATGCTGCTCGACGGATCGCTTCTTGAGATTATTGCCAACGGTCGAACCAGCCTGACGCATCGCTTCTATGCAGCGGACCGCTCCAACGATGGTGTCCGCCTTTCCGGCGCAGGGCCCAGGCGATCCGGTTCGACGTGTGGGAAATGTCGTCCATCTGGCGCTGAAGCCAGATCTTTGATGGGCGTTTGTCGGCTGAAAACGAGGAGGGATCGGGAGTCATATAGTGGAGGAGAGTCACCGCAGCATTTTCTCTTGCAGATTATGAAAGGAACAGCGGCATGATTGGCAAAAAAGGTTCGCACTCATCCTGCTGGCGGCCATGCTCGTCGTGGTGGGCAGCGTAGCAGCTCAGGATCCTGTTGAGCTAAGTCTCTGGTATCACGGCGCAGGCAACGAAGTTGAGCGCAACATCCTGATCGGCATCATTGAAGACTTCAATAGTTCCCAGAACCAATTGGTGATTGAACTCGAAGAGTTCCCGCAGGCCTCGTATAACGAATCGGTCACCGCCGCCGCCGTCGCCGGAAACCTGCCCGACATCGTCGATGTTGATGGCCCCGTCATGCCTAAGCCATCTATCGAATGAAAGCCACGAATGAGGTAGACTCGAAGGCATGAGCCGACGAGTAAACTTCACGCTGAATGACGAGCAGCGTGCCAATCTCGAGCAAGCCATAAACTACTCGGAGCATCCGGAGGTGCGCCAGGGCGATCGCCGTCCGGTTGCTGCACCTGGGACACAAACCGGAGGCGGTGGGTCGATGGTGGCCATCACGGCCAATACGGTCTGGACGTGGCATCGCCGTTTTCGCCAGAATGGGGTGGCAGGCCTGCAAGATCAGCCAGGTGGCAGGAAGCGCAAAGCGGACGCCCGGTACGTGAGGCTGCTGGAGCAACTGCTGAAACGGACCCCGCCAGCCTGGGACTGCCAGTTACGATCTGGACCATCGACCGCCTGCGCCTGTACCTGGAAGAGCAGACGGAGGTGCTGCTGAGTCCCGCTCGCTTCCGCGCCTTGCTGCATCGGTTGGGCTATCGCTGGAAACAGCCGAAACAGACCTGAGCGCCCTTCAAGACCAGGATGCCCAGGCGATGATGCAGACGGTGCTGAGTGGCTAAAAAAACCGTCCCCTCAACCCCTCGCAGAAACCGAGCTTTTCTTTGTGGACGAAACGACCATAAGCCTCCATCCGCCGTTGCGGCGTTGCTGGACCAAGTGCGGCAAACGCCAGCTCATTCCCGCTCCCGGTTCGCCCCAATACCTCCATGTCTTCGGCGCCTACAACTGGCGCAACGGGCAGGTTACCCACTGCCTCCAAGCACAAGAACAGCGACGCCTTCATCGCTTTCCTCGACCGGCTGCTGCATCTGCATCCTCGCCTCAAGCTCATTCTCGTTCTGGACAACGCCTCCTATCATCGCAGCAAAGCCGTTCAGGCGGCGCTCAGTCATTGGGGCGACCGTCTCCTGCTCATCTGGTTGCCCAAGTACAGTCCGTTTCTCAATCCCATTGAGCGCTTCTGGCTCCACTTCAAGCAGCTCACCGTCGCCAACCGCCTTCATCGCTCACCCGACGATCTCCAAATCACTGTTGATCAGGTCATTGCCAACCAGAACACGCCCGATCATCCCAATCGACTGCTTTTCGTGGATAACTTTCGATTGGTGGCTTAGCTGGGCATGGGCCGGCTATCTGGCGCCGCTCAGCTTGCCGGAGGGCTTGATCGATGGCTTCCTGCCTGGCGCCATTGGCACCTGGGACGATCAGGTTTATTCCGTTGGTCTGTGGGATGCGGCCATCGCCGTGTATGCTCGCAAGTCAGTGCTGGAAGCCATATGGCATCCGAATTCCGACCCTGGAAGAACCCTGGACTCTGGAAGAGTTCGACGCCGCGCTGGTGTCCCTCCAGGAAGGCGGCGAGTTCGAGTACGCGCTCGATCCCGGCACGGCCTGGACCGGCGAGTGGTATCCCTACGCCTTCTCGCCGCTGCTGCAGAGCTTTGGCGGCGACATCGTCGATCGCTCGACCTATCTCACGGCCGAAGGCAAGCTCAATGGCCCGGAGGCCATCGCCTTGGGCGAATGGTGGCAGAGTCTCTTCGAGCGTGGCCTGGCCCCTGGCACCTCGCAGGACGGCGCAGACCGCGAGGCTGGCTTCATCGATGGCCGCTATGCGCTGCAATGGAACGGAAACTGGGCTGCGATCCCCGCACTTGAAGCTTACGGGGACGACATGCTCTTCCTGCCGGCCCCTGACTTCGGCGCGGGCTCCTTCGTCGGCGCGGCGTCGTGGCAGTTTGGCGTCTCTGCCTCCAGCCAAAATCAGGAAGGCGCCAATGCCTTCATCCAGTTCGCCCTTCAGGACGAATATCTCGCTGAATTCTCTAACGGCATCGGCCTGATCCCCGCGACCTTGTCGGCCGCCGCCGCGACCGAGAACTACGCGCCCGGTGGCCCGCTTGAGGTCTTCTTCGAACTGAGCAATCAGCAGGGCCTCATCCGCCCGCCCACGCCCGCGTACCTCTCGGTCAGGCCCTGGTCTTCGAAAAGGCCCTGGCCGACATCGCCAACGGCGCCGACGTCACCACGACGCTCGATGCTGCGATCGATGAAATCAACGCCGACATCGAATCCAACAACGGCTACGGCTTCATAAGTCTAGTTCATCGTCCGGGGGGGTGCGATACAGCCGTTGCCTGGCCCCTCTCGATCGGCACGGTGGCGTCCATGACCAGCCCTGGATCGTCCGCCCGAACACAGGCCGAACCCCTACGCACGATCAATCCGGCCAGAGCGCCCGCTTCGGGAGTCGCTCGCCGGATGGCTGATGGCCGCCCGGCGATCCTGCTGATGCTTCTCTTCTTACTGATCTGCCGTTCATCATGGCTTTCGTGCTGGCCTTCACCAACCAGCGTCTGATCTCACCCAACCCGACCGAATTCGTCGGGCTGCGCAACTTCGAGCGCCTGCTCACCATGCGGCCCCCTGTACCCTGGAGCCGCCGCCGAACGGCCGATCGTGCTGGACGAGGAGGGCAGCCTCACCTACCCCTGCTGCGCACGTACACGCGCACCAACCCTGAATACCCGCAGTTCGATCGGCCTGCAGGAGTGGACGACCTAGAGCGGCGACGACAGGCTCGTCTGTGCTGGCCGGCGACGCGGTCTTCATGAAGTCGCTGTTCAACACGCTCCTCTTCACGGTCGTGGTCGTCCCACGCCAGGGTGGGCTGGCCTCGCTCTTGGCCCTGATCATCAACCAGAAGGTGCGCGGCATCAACATCTTTCGCACCATTTACTTCATGCCGGTCGTGGTCTCGATGGTGGTGGTGGCGCTGCTGTGGCGGTTCATCTATGACGGCCAGAACGGGCTGCTCAATCAACATCCTGAGCGCCGTGACACTTGGGGCATTCCAGCCCATCGACTGGCTGGGCAACCCGTCGACGGCCATGCCCGCGCTGATGGCGATGTCGATCTGGCAGGCGGTCGGCTTTCACATGGTGATATGGCTGGCGGGCCTACAAAACATCCCTGTTTCGCTATACGAAGCGGCATCGGTGGAAGGCGCCAACCGATGGCACCAGTTTCGTCCACGTCACCTGGCCGGGGCTCCGCAACACGCTGGTCTTCATCCTGGTGACGATCACGATGGCGGCGTTCGGGCTGTTCACACAGATCAATGTGATGACCCGTGGCGGCCCGCTCGATGCGACACAGTCGGTCATGTTTCAGGCGGTTCAGCGTGGCTACGAAAAGCAGGATATTTCCGGCGGCTCGACCATTTCCGTAGTCTTCTTCATGCTTGTGCTATCGGTTTCGTTGGTG
>JADJPJ010000020.1 GCA_016713325.1 Candidatus Flexifilum affinis
GAGACCAACCGGCTGATCGATCTGCGACCGGCGAACCCAACCACCTGGGCCAACGTCGGCGTGGAGCAGCTTTTCGGGTCGTTCAACGTCATCACCACGGACCCCCACCCGCAGCAATTCCGGCAACATGTTTACGACTGTTCGCCAACATGCTGGCGGGCGGCCAGGTGGCGACGCGCGACGTGATGCGCGACAACCTGCCCACCCTGAGCCTACTACGACAGCCAGGGCTACATGGAGGAGAGTTCGGGCATCCTGTTCGAGCGATTCATCAACACCTGGCATGGGCGCCCGCGATCATCGCCAACTACGAGAGCCTGCTGATTGAGGTTCGCGGTGCGGAATCGCGACCAACTGGACGTGATCCGCAGCCAGATCTGCATCATCCACCCAACGCCCACGGTCTGGTCGTCGCACCCGCTGATCGCAAGGACCGCCGCCGGCAAGCAGCTCCTGGCCGCTCTGAAGGATGAGGAGCTTCAACGCATCGCCTGGGAACAGCATGGCTTCCGCAGCGGTCTGCTGGGTGTGCAGAACGATCCGGCCATCTTAACCTGACCGGTATCCCGGCGGAGATCGCGTCGGTCATCCGCTCCCGCGCGCCGACGGGAATCATCGGATGCTCGACTATCTGCGGCAGGCGTGAAGCCTGCCGCCGGCTCAATCGATCGGCTCGCGTCGGATCCGCGCCAGAGCAAACGCATCGAAATTGCCGATCATTCAAGAAGTGTCATTTTGGCTTTGTAGGGGCGGTTCGTGAACCGCCCGTTCGCGAACCGCCCGCCATCCTGGGCGCATCGCGATGCGCCCCTACGCTGCGTCTCGCACCTCATGAACCCATCGACGACTTTGATGCGTTTGCCTTGAGTTCCCGCCAACCCCCTGCCGCGCGAATCGCCCATCTATGTTATAGTCTTAACTATAGGGGTGGGCGATTTGGCAAGCGGCCTCCACCTACAGAACCCGCCTCATACGCCGCACCGAATACCACACGAACTTATGTATTTGCGTCCGAAAGGAAGGTTGTGCCGTGCGTCGATTGCTGCCTCTTGTCATTCTTCTGGCGCTCCTGGCCGCCATGGCGTTCCCGGCTGGCGCGCAGGGGACGATTGAACATATCGTGGACCGCGGTGAGACGCTCTCCAGCATCGCCCGCCACTACCAGACGACCGTCCGCGCGATTACGGCGATCAACCCCTCCATCCGGAATCCCAACATCCTCTGGGCCGGCCTGCGTTTGCAGGTGCCGGTGCAGGCCAGATCCCGGCCCCGGACCCGATACCGCCACAGCCGCCACAGAGCCGCCGAGAGCGGAGGCATCTGCTCCTACTACGTGGTGCGCCATGGCGACACGCTGACGGGGATCGCCAACTGGTTTGCGGTCAGCCCGTGGGGATATCGCCCGAGCCAACAACATCCTGAACCTGAATCACATCTACTCGGGGATGTATCTGGCAATCCGGTGCAGCGGTGGCGGGGTCGTGGTCAACCCGGTGGTCGACCCGATCGGCCCGCAGAACGTGATCAGCTACACCGTGCAGCCGGGCGATAATCTGACCCGCATCGCCAACCTGAACGGCACCACCGTCGCGGCGATTCTGGCGCTCAACGGGGATGCCATTCCGTACGGCAACTACATATATGCCGGACAGGTCATTCAGGTGCCTGTCGGCTACGTGGATAGGACAATGTGCGCGTGACGCAGCGGCGGCAAGGGCTTCGGCCTCAACTGCTTCAACCGGCTCGTGTTCCAGCAGGAGCAGGAGCGAGGCCGCTGCGTTCGCGTCGGCAGGGGTGAGCGCCGCGCCCGCCCTGCTCTTCTTTTCGCCGCGGTCGTCTGGTCGGGCACACCGACGATCGCGCAGGAACTGGAACCCTTCCTGCCGCAGATCATCCCGACCTTCATCCCTGCCCCGGTGCGCCGATCGACTTCTCGGTGGCCAAGGTCCGCGACTCCAGCGTCGATACGGCTGACGCTCTGCGCGACCAGGGGAGTCGACTGGATCGCGGTACGCTTCCGCCCGATTGAATACAGTCTTCCGGAAGACGCCCGCGCCAACATCGGCCCGGCTGATCGAGACGCTGCACGAAGACGATTTCGGCGTGCTGCTGCACCTCGACTCCCGCCCTGCCGCCGCTGGAAAACGCCAACGCCTTCCTCACCTTCCTGGCCGACCTGGCGGCACTCAAGCCGGATGGCATCCAGATCGAGTCAAGCCTGAACGACGGGCGTATCACACCGCAGGCATACGTCGGGCTGATGCGCCAGGTGTTCTCGGTCATCAAGCGGGCCAGTGTCGAGACGCTGGTGATCAGCGGCCCGCTCGATTCGAGCATCGCCGGCGACGACGGCACGGAGGCCTGTCTCCGAGTTGGCTATCTCGAAGCCTGGCCCAGGCGGGGCTGGATCGCTACGCCGACTGTATCGGTCTCAGCTATGATGCCAGTTCGCTGATGGCCGCAATCGATGTAGTGGCGTTCAACCCGTATGCAGAGACATTTCCGAGCAAACCCCTGTGCGTCACCATGGAGGCGCCGGCCGACAGCGAGTCGCTGATTCGGGTGATGCGCGCCAGCGGCCGGGTCCGCCTGCTGATCCTCGATCCATAAACACACCTCAGCCTTCTCTGAAACGAATACTCGTCTCCTGTTACGCTGCTGCCGCGTACATCGCCGCAAAGGCGGCTTGTTCTCAGCCGTTGCGCCTGTACGCCTTCGGTCGCAGCAGGCGATCAGAACGCTCGATCCTGCGGAGTCCGTAGCTGTCTGTTAAGCGTGGCATTAGGCGTTTATTCACATAACACTCATCTCCAGAAAACATTTTTAACGGACTGTCGTCCGTATACTGATCCGAGGCAGCAAGGACTGCCCTGCGGTATTTTTAACTTCGTGTGTTCAAGGAGCCTAATCAATGATTTTGCGTCGAATCACGGTGGGACTGGCAGCACTTGCGGTTGGAGCAGCCTTTGCGGCGCCAGTACTGGCACAGGACAGCAGTCTGGACGTCGTGGCCGATGGTCTGGCCAATCCGCGCAACATGAGCTTTGACGGCGAGGGCAATCTGTACGTTGCGGAGTCAGGGTTGGCCGGCAGCCAGCTCTCCCCGGACGACACCGCCTATGGCGCCAGCGGGCAGGTGACACGCATTGCACCCGATGGGACGCAGGAAGTCGTCGTGGCCGGTCTCATCAGCTATCGTGCGGGCGACACGCTCGGCGTGAGTGATGTTGTGGCGACCGACGAGTCGCTGTGGCTTCTGCTCGGCGAAACGCGTGATTTCCGCATTCCCTTCACCCACGCGCTGGTTGAACTGGACATCGAAACCAACCGCGTCAAGACCTTCGTCGACCTGCTCACGCTGGAACTGACCGAAGACCCGGATGCCAACCCCAATCAGCAGTCCAATGCCACGGACATGGAAGTCCTGGCTGATGGCACGGTCATCATCGCCAATGCCGGCTGCAACTGCCTGATGAGCTGGTCGCCCGAGGCCGGTCTGGCCGTCGCTGCGGTCTGGCCGTTCGAGAGTGACAACCCGGTTCCCACCGCAGTCGACTCGGACGCCGAAGGCAACATCTACGTCGGTTTCCTGACCGGCTTCCCCTTCCCGGAAGGCGGCTCGCGCATCGAGAAGTGGAATAACGGTCAGTTGGTGGAGACCTACAGCGGTCTGACGGCCGTCACCGGTCTGCTCGTCACCGCCGATGGCACCCTCTACGCCAGCGAGTACGGCGTGTTCGCCCCCGGCCAGGGCTGGGGCCCCGGACGCGTGGTCACCGTCAGCAGTGAGGGCATCACCCCGGTTCTGGAAGGTCTCAACCGGCCCTTCGGCCTGGCGCAAAACGCCGATGGCGAGATCTTCGTGGCGGTCGGTTCGAGCGGGACTGAAGCGGCCGGCATGATCGTCCGCGTCCCCGGCATGTAACGACGTCTTCCTGACGTACACGCACCTCCGACGCCGAAAAACGTCGGAGGTGCTTCCCTTGATTACGTAAGGAGGATGACTCACGGTGAGACGCAACATCATCACCATTGCCCTGTTGGCCATCGCATTCGCGCTCGGAGCGGGCGCCGGAGTGCTGGGCTTTCTGTGGGCCACGGGCGGCACAGAAGCAGAGAGCGTTCCCGTCGAACAGCTCGTCCCGACTCTCTCGCTCGGCACACCCACCCCCGGGCCGCTGCCCGCCATCGCTACTGACGTCAGTCTGCTGCGAATGCAGGTCGACGCGCTGAGCAGCGAGATCAACGCACTGTCTACGCAGCTGGCAGTCGGTGCTGCGCCGGCGGCAACCGTTCCCCCGGACCAGGCCGATGGCGCTGCGGCCACGGCGGAACCGACAGCGGAAGCGGCCGCCGTTTCCGACCGGGTGCGCTTTCGTATAGACGGCGACCAGTCGACGGTCAGCTTCACGATCGTTGAGACGCTGGCAGGCCTGGAGAACACCGTCGTCGGCACAACGCGGCGCGTGGCCGGTGAAATGATCATCGACTTTGGCAGCCCGCAGCAAAGCCAGGGTCGCGCAGCTCGCCATCAACGCCCGCACCTTCCGCACCGACGACAGTTTTCGCGACGACTCGATCCGCGGCCACATTCTCGAAGCGGAGACCTACGAGTTCATCACCTTCACGCCCACAGAGCTTCGCGGCCTGCCCGAAACATCGCCCGCCGTTGGCGAGACGATTCAGTTCGAGATCGTCGGTGACCTGAGTGTGCATGGGATGACGCAGACGAAGGTTTTCGAGGCCGAAGTCACGCTCGTCGATGAGAACACACTGGCGGGCACGGCCACTACCGAGGCGACGTATACCGAGTTCAACATCACCATTCGGACGCCACCGCTGGTCAGCGAGGTGAAGGATGCCCTGACGCTGAGCATCGAGTTCGTGGCCACGCGAGCCGAGGAATAGCCCTTTTCATTCCCCAGATATTTCCCATGCCCGGCACGACCGGCGCGGAACGGTGGATATCGGCGATGGAACTGTCTGATCGGCAAATTCCATCGCCGGTCGTTCGTGGATGCAGGGCGATCGGGCTTATGCCGGTCCGATCCGCACGACACCGGTTCTCCGAGTTCACATCCATTCGGACAGCGCCGCTAACGCTTCCTCGACGCTGATCCCGTCGCGATCCCAGTCCCATTCGGAAGGCCCGCCCGCCGCGACCCCGCGGGTGCCGACATCGCGCGGACGCCACAGGACGCGCACCTGCCGCCCAAACGGCGCATAGCGGCGCGGATCGGTCGGGCCGAAGATGGCCGCCGTCCGGGCGCCGGCCGCCGCCGCCAGATGCGACATGCCCGTGTCATTGCCGATGTAGAGCCTGGACTCTGCCGCCAGCGCGGCGATCTGCCCGAAGGTCAGGTCGGTGAAGGCCGCGTGCGGGGCGCTCAGCCGGGAAGCCACCGCCTCGACGAGGGGGGCATCGCCCGGCGCGCCGATCACGACAATGCCGGCGCTCAGCCGAGCCGCCGCGCCGTCTGCCAGCGCCGCCAGCTTGTCCGGCGGGTAGCGCTTGGCGTCGAGGGTCATGCCGGGGTTGCGCCCGCCGCCCGGATGCGCGACCACGAACGCCGGCCCCAGCGACGCAGTTCCCAGACGCGCGCGCACCACCTCCGTATCGGCCTCCAGCACCGGCACATTGGCGTAGCAGTCAGCGGTATCCAGGCCCAGAGCACGACTCACGTCGAGGTAGATCTCGGCCTCATGGCGCACGGCATCCGGGTCGATGGGCGCGCAAATGGTGTAGCCGAAGCCGCGTCCGGCGCTGTCCAGACCGGCGCGAGCAGAGATGCCGCTGAGCAGCGCGGCGACGCTCATCCACGGGGAGCGCACCAGCGACACCAACAGATCGAACTGCCCGGCACGGAGCTGGCGCACGAAGCGCAGCAGCCCGGCCGGCCTGCGAAACGGCAGCGCATCCGGCCCCGTGTCCAGCACGGCATTGAGCGCGGGGTGATGCTCGACCGCCGCCTTCGACCAGGTGCCCACCGCCCAGGTGATGTGCGCGTCGGGGTAAGCGCGGCGCAGCGCCGTGAGCGTCGCCGTGGCCAGGATGACGTCGCCGATGCAGCACGGCAGAATCAGGACGATGCGGCCAGGGGTCACGACAGACCGAAGTACGCTTCGAGGATCTGGCGGGCGATCGGCGCGGCGATTTCGCTGCCCTGCCCGGCCGTCTGCACCATGACTACCACCACCAGCTGCGGGTTCTCGCGGGGGGCGTAGCTGGCGAACCAGGCGTCGGAGGGCGTATCCGGGCCGCCGGTCTGCGCCGTGCCGGTCTTGCCGCAGACGCCCAGGCCGAGGAGTTCGGAATCGCGGAAGACGAAATCAGCCGTGCCACCTGGGATTGTGACCGCACACAGGCCGCTGCGGATCGTCTCGATTACTTCGGGCTTCAGATCGGTCGGGGTCATCTCGGGCGTGTTGACCTGCGTCAGCGGTTCGCCCGTCAGGCCGACCTCGCGCACGAGCGACGGACGCGGAAGCGAACCGCCGTTGGCGATGACTGCGAACCAGCGCGCCACCTGCAAAGGGCGTCACGCCCATGTAACCCTGGCCGATCGCCAGATTGACGGACTCGCTGAGCGCCACACTTCGCCGTAGTTCTCGCGCACCCAATCCGGGTCGGGAATACGGCCGATATTCTCCGGCACATCGGTCAGCCCGGTCGGGCCGCCAAAACCGAGCCGCCGCGCATAAGTGGGCAGCAGGAACGGATCGGCCAGATCGAGCTGGTAGCCGACCTCGTAGTAGTAGGGGTTGCAGCTCTGCGTCAGCGACGAGGCCAGGGTCAGCAGACCATGCCCGCCGGCAACGTGGTCATAGCGCGTGATGTCGCGGTTCCAGATGCCGCTGCACGTGTAGCGCTGGTTGAGCGCGTACACGCCGCTATCGGCGACGGCGGCAGCGCTGACCGTCTTCATGACCGAGCCGAGTGGGAACACGCCCTGCGTCGGGCGGTTGACTTCCGGCCGCAGCTCATCACTCTGGAAGCGCGCGATCATCGACTGCGCCTGCGCCTGCCCCATCTCAGGGAATGGCGTATAGGCGCGGTTGTCGAAGCTCGGGTAGCTGACCAGGGCCAGCAGTTCGCCCGTGTTGGGATCGAGGACCACGGCCGAGGCACCGGTCGAGTTGGCCGCCCAGCCCTCGCGATTGGTCTGGAACGCTTCGGCCACGATCTGCCCGACGCGGCGCTGGAAGTCGGCGTCGAAAGTCGTCCACAGGCTCTGGCCTGGCTGAGGCGTGACGACCGCCAGTTCGCGCAGCAGCCCACCCGCGGCGTTGACCAGCGTCAGCCGGCCGCCCGGCGTGCCGCGCAGCGATACATCCCATGACGCCTCGATACCACTTCGGCCAATGATCGTCTCGGCGGTGAAGCCGACCGCTTCGAGGGCCGGCACCTCTTCGGCGGTCGGATAGCCGACATACCCCAGGATGTGCGGAGCCGTGACGCCATCGACGTAATGACGCGTCGGGAACCCCTCGAAGGTGGCGTTGCAGGCGGTCTCCAGACCGGCGCTGTAGGCAGTGTAGGCCTCCGGCAGAATGGCGCCCAGGTCAAGCAGCCAGTCGGCAGGCCGCGGCTCGATCAGCCCGCGCACCTCGGCTTCCGGGCGGTCCAGCGCGGCGACCAGAGTGGCCAGGCAGGTCGGGTAATCGGGCACGCGCTGGCGCACAATCTGCACCCGAACGGCGCGGCCGCTCTGATCGGCCAGCACATCGCCGTCGCGGTCGTAGATATTGGCGCGGTTGGGGATGGTCGCGGTGAAGGCCAGCCGTCCGCCATCTTTCATGCCGACGAACAGATCGTCGGGCGACCAGGCGACGCGCCACTCGTTCGCGTCCTGGTCGACCACCAGGGTCAGCGTGCGCGTGCTGTCGGTGAAGACGCCGACCAGGCGGGTGGTAAAGATCGCATCATAGGCAAACGTAGCCAGAGAATCTCCCGATCGCGAGATAGTAATCGGCCGGATGCTCACCGACTCCAGCCCCATCACTTCGGAAGCATTGTTGTAAACCAGATCGAAGTTCTCGCGCGGGTTGGCTTCGCGGCCGGCAAAGCTGATCCAGCGGTACATGGTGTCCAGCTCGCCGCGCTCCCAGGCGGTCAGGTAATCGCGCGCAACCCGCTCAGCATCTTCCAGTCGATAGTTGGAAGGCAGCAGCGCCCGCGTCGGCAGCGGCAGCGATGCGCCCTGCGCCGGGCTGCATGCTGTCACCGCAGCCATCAGCAAAATGAGGATCATAAGCGGAACGAGTCGTATTCTCACAGAAAACCGCATACCGTCTAGAGAGCTGAACAGGAATTGTACACCCCGTCCATTATATGCCGATGTGGCGCTATCCGCCCTCCGTAACCTCGATGATCTCGTCGGCAAGCTGACCATGCGCCTCACGGTGAACTGCCTCGGCAGCTTCGCGATTAGGCGCTTCGACAAGACAAAAAACTCGCTCGGTCGCCAGGTCATACCAGTATTTCAGATAGCGCACGCCATACTTAGCCTGCACTTCTACATCGCGCCGGTGCGCCTCCTCGAGCGCCTCCGCCGTCATACCAGGCACTTTATGGTGAATGTCCAGAAATAATGGCACCTTCTCCTCCGTCATTCTCTCCCACTGCTGCCACCAAAACCGATGAAGGTTGCTGAGCCAAGGTTACCATCGGCAATACCCAGCGCGCGCCGCCAGTATTGCCCCGCTTCGGCGTAGTTGTCCTCCAGCACCGCAACAAATCCCAACTGCCAGTAGGCCGTCTGAATGGAGTATTTGTAGCCGATCTCCTCCGCTGCCCGCAGGCCAGCGCGCATCCAGTCTTTGGCCTCTTCAAACCGGCGGTCCACTATGGCCACCAGCGCCAGGAGTTCAATACAGACGATGCTCTTCGACCAGTGGTCGCCTCGGCTTTCAAAGATCTCCAGCGCCGATCGTCCCAGACTTTCGGCGCGTTCCATTTCGCCATCCTGGATGGCCCGGACGGCCAGAAACTGCCGTGCTTTGGCGGTGGCCCAGGGATCTCCGAGGCGAGTGGCGACCTCCAGGCATTCCTGGGCGGTGCGCAAGGGCACGCCCTCCTCGTCAAGCAGGCAGTCGATGATGAACAGGCTGATCAGCGGGACCATTCGCATCTCGTCGTCGGGCCGAGACAGATTATTCAGGATGCGTATGCCCTCCTGAGCCAGTGCGGATGCCCCGCGCAGGTCGGCCGCGCCCCTGGCGAAATACAGTCCATGCGCCGCCATCCAGGAAGGCGCTGGGGGAGTGCGTGCTGCTGTGGTAGCCGCCCGCCATGCTGAACACGCCCTGTACCACCAGAAGCCAGCCAGGACCGCACGCGCTTCCTCGGTGTTGAGGGCGCGCACGACGATTACCGCCTGTTCGAACAGATCGACACCCGTGATATACCAGCCACGGATTTCGTACACCGCCCAGAAGGTGTGCAGGAATTGCCTGAGTTGTTCCACATTCCGATCTTTAACCCAGTACTGCCACGCGGCCCGGGCGTTTTCGATATCCGCCTCGACCTGATGCAGTGCACTCTTCTGCTCGCGATCGCGAAGACGTGGCCAGCGGTCGGCCATGAAGCTGGCGGAAGTGCAAAGCGTGTTCCCGATAGACCTGCGAGGCTTCGCCGGCCGCTTGAGCTGTTCCATGGCATAGTGACGCAGCAGTTCGTGGAATTCATAGCGGTTCGAGGCAGGGTTGCGGCGCAACAGCGATTTATTGACCAGCGCCTGCAAGTTGCGCAACCCCACCCTGGCAACGGCCTCGCCCGCCTCCCGCGTGAACCCGCCGCGAAAAACGGACAGCCGGCGAAAAGCAGCCTGCTGCGTGGAGTCAAGCATTGCCCAGGAGCGATCGAAAGCCGCCCGGATGCTGTGCTGGCCATTGGGAGTATCCCGGCGGTTGGCTCCCAGAATATCGAGGTTCTGCTCGATCTCATCGGCAATTTCGCAGGGCGACAGCGTATCCACCCAGGTGGCCGCCAGTTCAATCGCCAGCGGCATCCCGCCCACCAGGTTACAGATGCGAGCGATGTGGCGCATATCCTCCGGCTGCCACTCCAGGCCAGGGCTAACAGCCTGCGCCCGGTCGACAAACAACAGAACCGACTCCGAAAGCGAAGCCTGATCGCGGCGGCTCTCGTTAGGCAGCGCCATGCCCTCGACCGAAACGGACCTCACCGTAGAGGCTAAGCCGCTCCCGTGAAGTTACCAGAATTTTGACGGTGGGAGCGGCTTGCAGAATTTCTCCGATGATCCCGGCGGTGCTAATCAGGTGATCGAAATTGTCCAACACCAGCAGCAGAGATTTGTCGCGAAAGTAGTTGAGCAGCTGCGTCAGCGGCTCCATATGCGAGTCGAACTGGAGGTTCAGGTATTCGGCCAGCGCCCACAGGATGTGATCGGCCGAAGGAGCCATAGCCAGCGGCACAAAATACACCCCGCTGCTGAATTCCGACATGACCTCGGACGCTACCTGCAACGCCAGGCGGGTCTTGCCGGCCCCCGGAGACCGGTGAGGGTGAGCAGGCGTGTCCGGTCGAGCGCCTCTTTGATGGCAGCAATTTCCCGAGTCGCCCAACAAACGAGGTCATCTGAGTAGGGAAACGACTTGATGGGAAGCGGCGAGGATGATGCAGAAGAGTCGCGATTGAGCAGGCCCAGGGCCTTGGCGCGCGCAGCCGCCTGAGTACGGTTGTGCACATGGAGTTTGCTGAAGATGTGCTTGTTGTACCACTTGACCGTTTCGGGCGCGAGGATAAGCGCTTGCGCAATGTCCTGGTTGGAGAGGCCTTCGGCAATGAGGCGCAAAATCTCGATCTCGCGGTCGGTCAGTGCGTCGGCGGGCATCGTCATTGTCCCACCTCACAAAATGACAGCGTCGAATCAGGCAACAAAGCTGAAGATGCATGGACTGTCAGAGTCTATTATGGTGCCCATTCAGCAAGAGTCAATTCCCCCCACTGCACCCGTCCAACGGGGGGCGACTTCCCCCCGCGAACATCCCTATGCGGTGTACAACGACAGTTGAAGGAGGTTCCACTCATGTTCGCAAGAAAGACTCAGATCCTGTCCTCATGCTGCTGGCCGCTTCTGTCGCGGCGGGTACTGCTTCGATCAGCCCGATCAGCGCCCAGGACGAGACGGCCGGCGTGAACTGGACAGTCTCGCCGGTGCGCACCCACCCCTCGCAGGGGGATGTGCGCGAGGTGGAAGGTGCTCAGGCCGAGCTGTTCACGTCGGAAGAGGGCGTGACGATGAATTTCCGGACGACCGAATTGGAAGCGGGCCACGTCTACACCGCATGGTGGGTCATCGTCAACAACCCGGAAAACTGTGAAGCTTCGCCCTGCGCGCCGGCCCAGGTCCTCGGCGACCCGGCCACGCTGGGTTCCGAAGTCACGTTTGCCGATGGGCTGCTGGTCGACGAGGCCGGTCGCATGGAATTTGCCGCCTCGCTCGCCGCCGGTGAGGTTCCTGAAGCGTGGTACGGTAATGGGCTGACCAACCCGATGGGCGCCGAAATTCACATCGTCATCAACGACCACGGTCCGGTGGTGCCAGAACTGGTTGGTGAGATGCTGAACACCCTGCGCGCCGCCTGCACCGATGACACCGTACCAGCCCCCTACCCCGACAACGCCAAGGCCGATGGCACTGCCGGCACCAACGCCTGCAAGCTCGTACAGTTCACGGTCTTCCAGCAGCAGTAGCGCCCCACACTGGGGAAAGGCTTGGCGCAGACACGCAAGCGCTGAGCCTTTCCCTACAGACACGATCTCCGAACAGCTTCACGGATTGGAGTGATGGAAATGAGAGGATTACGCAGTCTGTTCCTCCTGGTGGTGTCCCTGTTTGTGGCCGCTGTCACGCCTCTGATCGGGCGCGACTATGTGAACGCAGTGACCCTAAAGATCGATCAAGCCGAGGTTGCCACGCAATGGTTTGATCTGCAGCTGACGCTGGTGAGGACGACGCCCGGTTTTCGCCTCCGGTCGCGTCGCGAGTGCTGGCCTACACCGGCATCGCCCTCTATGAATCCATTGTGCCCGGCATGCCCGAGTACCAGTCGCTGGCCGGACAGCTCAACGGGCTTGACCCGCTGCCACAGCCCTCGTCCGGGTCCGACTATCACTGGGCGGCTGTGGCCAACAGCGCCCTTGCCACCTGATCCGCCGGCTGTACGTACACACCGCGGACGAAAACAAGGCAGCCATTGAAGCGCTCTATGAGCGCTTTGCCGACGAGTTCGCGGCGACACTCGACCCTGACGTGTTGGCGCGTTCCGAAACGCAGGGCCGGGTCGTGGCGGACGCGATCTACATCTGGTCCCTGACAGATGGCGGCCACGACGGGGAGATCAATAACCACCGCGCCGACTACGTAGCGCCAGCGGGCGAGGACTTTGGGTGCCAACAGCCCGCAGCAGTGGAGACCCACTCCCGGCTCTACAGCCCTACTGGGGTGATAACCGACCCTTCGCGCTGACCTCCGGTGGTGACTGCGCCCCGCCCCACCTCCTGCATACTCGCTCGATGCCAGCGCATCGTTTTACGTCGAAGCGCTTGAAGTCTACGACACCGTCAGACAGCTCACGCCCGAGCAGCGGGAGATCGCGCTGTTCTGGTCGGATGATCCGGGGCAAACGTCCACCCGCCGGGACATTCCATATCGATCCCTTACGCAGATCATCAGGCAGCAGGAACTGACGCTAGACCGCGCGGCGGAAGCCTATGCCCGTCAGGGAATCGCGCTAGCTGACTCATTCATCGCCTGCTGGAAAATCAAGTTCCAGTACAGCCTTCTGCGCCCGGTCACCTATATCCAGACCAACATTGACGCCGCCTGGAATACCCTACTGAGCACCCCACCTTCCCGGAGTATCCTCGGGACATTCCGTTCAGTCCGCCGCCGCGGCGGCAGTGTTGGAACAACTCTTGGGGGATCGTTCAGCTTCCTGGACCATACCCACAGCGATCGCGGCATGGCCCCTCGCCACTTCGAGTCCTTTCCGAGTTCGCGGAAGAAGCCGCACTCGCGGCTGTACGGCGGCATCCACTATCGCTCAGCGATCGAGCAGGGGTTGGAGCAGGGTAGGTGCATCAGCGAACGGGTGAACAGCCTGATCTTCCGGCGGGACGAAGTCTGTACGCAACGAATGAACAGAAGGCGGATTGAAATGCAGACGTTGATCGAAGTCGACATCGGTCGTAGCACTGAAAGAGGAACTGCGAGGGACAGTCATTTGCCCTGGCGATGCAGGCTACGAAGCGGCGCGCAAAGTCTACAACGCAATGATCGACCGTCATCCCCAGATCATCATTCGCTGCACCGACGCCGCCGACGTGATCGCCGCCGTGCGCTTTGCCCGAGAGAGCGGTCTCCCGCTGGCGGTGCGCGGTGGCGGCCACAATGGTGGGGGGTTGGGCACCTGCGACGAGGGGTGGTGATCGACCTCTCGCCAATGAAAGGGCATTCGCGTCGATCCAGGCGCGAACGGCGCTGATCGAGGGGCGGATGTCTGCTCCGCGACCTCGACCACGCCACCCATGCTTTTGGGCTGGCCACCCCACCGGCATCAACTCGACCACCGGGATAGGCGGGCTCACGCTGGGCGGAGGGTTTGGCCATCTGACGCGGCGGTACGGCCTGACCGTCGATAATCTGTTGGCTGTCGACATGGTACTGGCCGACGGGCGCTTCGTGACCGCCAGCACCGAACAGAATGCCGACCTGTTCTGGGCAGTACGGGGCGGCGGGGCAGCTTTGGCATCGTCACCGCCTTTTGTTTCGACTGCATCCGGTCCAGACAGTCGTCGCTGGCCAAACTCTGTGGCCGCTGGAACGCGCGGCGGAAGCCCTGTGTTTTTATCGCGACTTTCTGAGTCAGGCGCCAGATGAACTGAGCGGTATCTTCGCACTTTCCACCGTTCCTCCCTGGCCCCGCTTCCCGGAGCACCTGCATCTCAAACCGGTATGCGGAGTCACCTGGTGCTATGCCGGCCCGGAACAACATGCCGAGGAACTCTTTGCGCCGGTGCGCGCCTTCGGATCACCCGTGCTACACAGTCTCGCGGGTCTGCCTTTCCCGAAGCTCCAGCAGGCCACCGACGCGCTGTATCCAGCCGGGCTGCAATGGTACTGGAGGGACATTACATCACCGGAGCTCACCGATGGAGCGACCACAGGATCGCGCAAGAGGGTGCAACCCTCCCACTGCACACTCGCGGATTCAGCTCTTCCCCATCGATGGCGCAGCTTCACGAGTCGATCCGCATGAAATGGCCTACAACTACCGTGAGGCCAAATGGTCGCTGGTGATCGTCGGCGTCGATCCTGATCCTGCCAAAGCGAACCTGCTGAAGAGCTGGACAGTGTCGACCTGGGCAGCGCTGCAACCCTTTTCGGCAGGGGCGCCGCGTGAATTTCATGATGGAGGAGAACCGGGATCGGGTGGTGGCCACCTATCGTGACAATTACCCGCGGCTTGCCGCGATCAAGGGCACTACGACCCCGACAACCTGTTTCCGGATCAGCAGAATATCCGTCCATAACGGGTAACAGCGCGCCGCCGAACTGAGTCTGTTGGCTGACGCCTCGGTTGAGGCGTCAACTGCGCCAGTAGGTGTTTTCGATCTCTGCCATTACAATAATCGTCCCGAACGCAATCTATGCGAACTCACCTCGCCTGTCGAACCTATGAATCAACCGAATATCTCGCGCACCCTCATCGTTCTCTTCCCACACGCCGGCAGCGGCCGCGCCGGACGAATGTGGCAAAACCTCGAACCCCCCTGCTGTAGAGCAGCTTCGGGAGCTGGTGATCGCCGTCACCGACAAACCCGGAGATGTCGCCGTTCACCTCGACAAGGCGCGGCCGCCGGCCTGACGCGCGGATTTCCATCGGCGGCGATGGCACGAACCATGCGCTGATCAACGCGCTGGCCGACCTGAACGCCCGCTATCCCGACGCACCGCGCACGATCTACGGCAATGTGCCGATCGGCACCGGCGCGACTGCGCGCGCGGCAATGGCATCCCGTTCGACGATCCGGCCGCCGCCGCCCGCTGGATCGCCACTGCGCAACCAACCGCCACCGATATTGGCAAGATCAGCATGGGCGCGGACGCCAGCGGCCATGCTCATGACGAGTATTCTCTAAACATCGCCAGCGCCGGGCCGGGCGGCGACGTGCGCGCCGGGTCGGGGCGTTCACCAGCGCCGGCCCTGGACCTTCATGCTCGCGACGATCGGCGCCATCATCGAGCGCGGCGCCATGCCAATGCAGGTCGAGGTCGATGGCCAGCTCTGGTATGACGGCCGCGCCTATGCCACCGTCATCGCCAATGGATCGACCTTTGGCCGCGGCATGAAGATCGCCCCCATGCGGGACGTGCGCGACGGGCTGTTCGAGGTAGTGCTGGGCAAGGGCGTGCCGCGCGTCGAGGTGCTGGCGGCTTTTCAGCGGGTGTATTCCGGCACGCATCTGACGCACCGGGCGGTGATGAGCACGCGCGTCAAGTCGGTGCGCATCCGGGGCGATGCGGCGCTCGGCATGGAGCTGGACGGCGAATTCGCCCAGGAAGCGATCTGGAATTCCACGATTCAGCCGGGCGTGCTTGTCGCTGCTGGCGTGAAGAGGAGAAGTGAGAGATGAGGCGAATTTCAGCGAATCACGGATTGGTTAACCTCACCCCGTTTCGCTTTGCAGTCAACCAGGCCCTCTCCGTGCGGAGAGGGTAAAAGGACGTTGGATTGTTGGGGTGAGGTTGGCTCAAAACGCAGCTATTGATGGTCAAGCTGACCTTTCCGCTGATTCACTGAATTTTGTTGAGGATTTGTTACGGGCGGACACGTGGGTCCGCCCTATACCCGATTAACCTGTAGGGGCAGGTGTGCAAACAGAGTTTGACTGTACCCTGGAAAGTGACGTAACAATCGCCTTCACGCCCTTTCCTCGTCTCTCGTCTCTCGTCTCTCGTCTCTCTCACTTCTCATCACCCCACGGTTCTCACGGTTCCGTGCGGGGCGCTTCGGCACTGGCACGAGGGCCGGCGCCGGATGTGCTGGTCGCCGAACCGATACCGATTTCGTAGCGCTGGATCAGCTCAATCAACTCAGGGATCGGCGGGGGCTTGGAAATCCAGGTGTCGCAGCCGGCCTCGATGCAGCGCTCCTTGTCACCGAGCATGGCGTAGGTATTGACGGCGACAATCGACCCGCTGACTCCGCGAGTGCACTCGGCTCGACTTCCGGCCGTTGAGCTTCCTCAACTGCACGTCCGCTGAAGACCCAGATCAGGGTTCTCGGCGTCAAAGCTGCCCAGGACCGTCTCGCCGTTGGTGAAGCTGACCACCTGATGCCCCCAGTCGCGCGACGCGCATCAGCAGCATAATGTTGGCCGGGTTATCTTCAGCATACGCGATCTTCATGATGCGATTCCTGCGGACAAAACAGAAGCAGCAGCCACGGTGGCGGGCTGCGGGGTGGGTGATTCGCCATCGCAGCGATCGGCGCGCGGCAGTGTGAAGCTGAACGTGCTGCCTTCCCCAAGCGCGCTCTCTACCCAGATACGGCCGTTCATCAGCGTGAGGAGCTGGCGCGAGATGGCGAGGCCCAGGCCGGCACCCGAACGCGGATCGCGGCCTTCGGTCTGCGCCTGCTTGAACTCCTCGAAGATGATGGCATGGTTTTCCGGCGCGATGCCAGACCCGGTATCGATCATCGACACGCGGACGTGGCTGTCATAAGCCTGCGCGCGGATCGGCCCGATCGCACCGGCATCCGTAAACTTGGCGGCGTTGCTGCCAGAGATTGAAAAGCACCTGTCGCACGCTGCTCATCGGCCAGCACCGGCGGCAGATCGGAGGCAGATCGGCCGGCAACTTAATCGGCTTCTTGGAGACCAGTCCGGTCGCCGTCTGCATGACATTTTCGATGAGCGGAAGCAGCACGGTCAGCGTCACGCGGATCTCCAGCTTGCCGGCATCGACCTTCGACGGGTCCAGGATGTCGTTGATCAGCTTCAGAAGCTCCTGGCCGCTGGTGTGAATCTGGCTGGAGTCGGTTTCGTAAGCGCTTGGGAGCGTCTTACCATCATGCATCATGGGATATTTGAGCATCGTCTCGCTGAAGCCGATGATGGCATTCCCAGCGACAATGCGCAGCTCGCCACCGCTCATGTTGGCGAGGAACTGGCCGCGGAAGTGCTTGGCCTCTTCGGCGGACAGGCGCTACGCCCACACGTCGAGCGCGACGTTGGTCTCCTGCAGGCGGTCCGACAGCGCCCGCGCTGACCGCGCGAGGCTGCGCTCCAGCTCGACCTGGCTGTCGAACAGCTCGCCAGAAATGCGGCGCTCGCGCGAGTAGTTGAACATCGCCCATTCGGCGATCTGGTAGAAGGTCGCCGGTGACCAGCGCCACCGATACCCGCCGCCGAGGACTGCGCCATCCGCGCCAATGCTGGGCCAGCCAAAGGGAAGGTCTCCGGCCGCGCGATACTGGCTGCGATGATGATCCCCACTGGTGGCCACCAGAGCGGCCAGGGCGTGCCGGAAGGTGGAAACAGCGTTCCGATGATGAACACGACCAGCGGAAAGAAGAACGTCGCAATCCGAGCGCCATCGCCGTCGGCAGCGAACACCGCCACTGACGGCCGCCAGCAGGGACAGAACATACAGTCTCGCACCGGCCGAATAGGTCACCGCCAGCTGCAGCGCTCGGGCGAACAACGTGCCGGCGCGATGACCGCCATCAGAGAGGCCGCCGACATGATGTCCGAGCGGCTCATCAACCCGGCCGTCACAATCAGGAGATGACGTTGAACCCACCGATGACGGTCCAACGAAGGAGAGAAGTCAGGCGAGTGGCGCGTACATCGTCAGCGACGTGCTCACGGGTGAAGTCAGCCATAGAGGTTTTCCAGGAAGGGAAAATCCTTATATTGTTAAGCATTATAACCCAGTTGCGTACCTGGAGCGGAGCAGATCCCAATAAATTATAAGATCCCATTGGCAAGCGGCTGGGGAAGAACCGGGTGGTGCTGCCTGATGGGCTAAAATTGTACACATTGCCCACTTGATCCCGCGATGATTGTTATGTAATCTGCTGAATAGACAGTCATAAATTCATTCAAACAAAGTCAACGTTCGACCATTTATCTGGGAGGATAGGTGACGACGGATGCCCTCGTTCGCGCGTCTTCGCGCCTTGACTAACAGACGCTTCTGTCCATGTGCTGGACCATGTCCTCAGCCGCAGGCTTGACGAACCCGCCTGGGCACTCCACCGTCAGGGGAGGAAGATCAACTTCCGTATCAGCGCCATGGGGCGGGAAGCGACCAGGTCGGCGCTGCCTTCGCCATCCAACGGCATCGATTACGTCGCGCCCTACTACCGCGACCTCGCGTTG
>JADJPJ010000021.1 GCA_016713325.1 Candidatus Flexifilum affinis
AAACAGCGCCGGGAACAGCGCCATCACCAGGGCAGCCAGCAGAAGAACGTGACCCGAGAACGGCAGGGCTATTCCAGCGCAGTCGACGCCTCAGGGGTGAGACGTGGGAGCGCCTGCAGGCTGAAACGGATGCGCACCTTGGGTCGAGGCTGCAGCATAGGTGATATCGATGATGAGATTGATGAAGCATGAACACAACGGTCGTGGCAATGACGCCGAACAATCGACAGATGATCAGCCGAGGTTGAAGACACCATCGTAGGCATAATGGCCCAATCCCGGCCAGTTGAAAATCGTCTCTGACCAGCACTGACCGCCCCAGAACATACCGCCAATGGAGGAGTCCCATGATGGTCACCGTGGGGATCAGGCATTACGCAGCGTGTGGCGCCGCAGTACCACCGATGCGCACGCCCTTTTTGCCATGCGCGGTGAGGACGTAGGGCTTATGCAGCTCTTCCAACAGGACAGCGCGAGAGTGAAAGCGCATGACGCGCCATTTAAGGCCAACGTAATGATCCGCCGGCAGCACGAAAGTGTCTCAGTGCATCGCCAAAGAGCTTGCCGTTGCCGGTCGAGCAGACTGTCCACCAGCAGCAGATTGGTAATCGGGGTGTAGCTCAGCATACTGCAGACGTCGGCACCCGACCGATAGCAACCCAGCCGAAATGGAAGAAGATCAGGATCAGGACGTGCCAGCCAAAACGATGGGAGAGGCGATGCCATAGCGCTGCCGCTCACTTGGCTGATCCACCCAGCGATCCTTGGCCTGCAGGGCTGCCGGTACGCCGAGCGGCAGGCCGATCAGCGCAGCAATGGCGGGGAACGCCGCCGGTGCCAGCTCGACCGTCGCCGGGAAGAACTGCCGCAGATTGTCCCGTGACCTCGCACTTGTTCGCGATCTGTGGCGTCCACAGATCTCGCGCCCCGCGCATCGGGTCGCCCAGGAAGATTTGCGGCGAACTGTTCCGGCAAAGGGACGATCCAGCCCCAGCCACGCCTTGCTACATGTTTTCTGACTGCTCCTGTGATGACGCTCGCATGCCTGACCATCATCTGCGCGGAGATCATGGTTGCATTTTGCCTTGCTCCAGAAGAAGGTCAGCACCGTGACCCCCAGCAGCATGAAAATGAGCAGAAACAGGCGTCTGAAGAATGAAGCGCAGGAGTGGCAATGCAGCGATTTTCCGCGATCGGCTTGTAACCAGGGGTGCTATTGGGTCACAATGCATACCGGGAGCCTGCTTTTAGCGCCCCAGAACTCTTCTGGAACTATCCCCGCCCAAACAGTCTCCCTACCGGCTGATCGAGCGTCGCGCATGTCGAGATAGTTGTATACGCCAAAGTCGAAGCCCTGGCCACCACGATCCGGTGACCTGTACTGCCTTGCTCCTGGAAAAGCAGCATCCACGCTGCGTCGTCGATCGGCATCTGCTGGGCCTGATCGTTAGAGCGCCGCGGTTCGGCCTCGTCGCCGCCGGCGCGAATCTGCTTTCGATGATTGCGTCGTAGTCAGTTGTTGTAGTAGGAATATTGCCGCCCAGACCCGTCCCGATGAAGTCGAGTGGAAACGCTCGACGATGGCCAGTGCCTGCGGGTAGTTGGGCTCGGATACCCATGGAGAACCCGATTTCGCCCGCGCCCGCCGTCGAGAACGGCCCAAACAGCTACTCGATCACGTTGGCGCGAATGCCTCTACCTCAGCCAGATTGGCCTGAAGCACCGACAATCTGGGAGGCAGACCGAAGTCGACGTAGATCAGGTCAATATCCAGACCCTCAGGGTAACCGGCGTCGGCCAGCAGGATTGGGGCAGTTCGATGTCGCGCTCCGGCACCGCGGGATGTCGTCATGTGATACAGCCTGCATCCGGCGTAGACAACGGCCAGATTCACCTCCACGGAAGCGAGGAGGGAACTTGGGCGGGGTCATCCTGGACCAGATTATCCAGCGGGGCATCGTAATCGATGGCTAGATGATGGCCTGGCGCACGCGAACATCAATGAATGGCTCCAGCTCGGCTAGTACGCCCAACACCGACGACTCGCTGGGGCGCAGGTACGACCACCTCCAGATACGCCGGCCGGACTGCGGATGACATCTTCCGGGAGACGCTGCACCGCACGTCCCACTTCGCCGCGTTCCATCATCAGCCGGGTGGAGGTGTCGTCTTCGTTAATCAGCGAGATCACTTCGGCAATCCGGGGCGGGGCGCCGTAGTAATCTTCAAGAAGCGTGTCATGCTGGCAAATTCGTTGGGGATCCATTCGCCAAACACACGGGCCGGTGCCCATGGCGTTGGTCGCCAGGAATTCCGTGGCCCAGGGATCAGCTTCTGTCGCGTTGGCCTCTACCCATGCCTGCCCGGTACGATCGATGCGCCGCGGGGATGCCCATCACCTCCAGGAAAGCCGAAAACGGCTGGGTGAGGGTGATTTCGACCGTCTGATCGTCGAGCGCGACGGCCGGTCCGGTGTGAGGAAGGACGTATACGCCGAGAGTCGCCTTCGCCGATGCTCAGGAAGCGCTGGAGGCTGTAGACGACGTCCGACGCTGTGAGCGTAGAGCCGTCATGAAATGTCACGCCTGGGCGCAGGTGGAAGGTGTAAACCAACCCGTCGTCAGGGCTTCCCAGCTTTCCGCGAGGTCCGGGTTCGATGCCATTGCCATCATGGGCGATATCCACCAGACGGCTGTAGACATTGCGAATGATGAAGCCGGACTGCGACTCCGTCACCAGCGCCGGGTCGGGCCGACGATTTCCTGAGGACGGACATAGATGACCCCGTGCGATCCTGTGCGACCGCGCCAGGGACAATGAGCAGCACCAGGAGGACGAAGGCTGCTCCACGCCAGAAATCTCTTATGCATCATTGTTTTCCTCTCGCTCCAAAACTCCCGGTCCTACGCGCCCGGAAGCGCTGTCCTCAAACCCTATAGGTTCAACGGCCATCATGCCCGTGTCGGTCATGTGTTCGATCATCAGCTGGCGAACGCGGCGCATGTCGCGTTCCTGGATGGCATCACGCAGCGCCAGCAAATTGGCTTTCACCACCCGGATAATCCTGGGCGATGTTGAAAGACCGACTGCGGAACAACTGGTCGAGCAGACGTCCGACGATCCGCTCCAGGTTGCGATTGCCGGACTCGCGCAGCAACCAGCGGTGAAATTCCTCGTCGAGTTTGACGATCAGTGAGCAGGCATCCGGCGTTGGGTCGTCGCCAAGCTGCGCGACCTTGTCGAGAATGTCCACTGGCCCGTCTGTCCTCGACTGCGGCGCAGCGCCAGCAACAGAGCAGGGACTTCCAGCCACAGCCGAATCTGTCGCATTTCCAGGGCGTCTCGTGGAAACTGGGCGCGACGACGCGGGCGGACTGTCCTGGCAGGGAACTCGACCAAACCGTCGTGGGCAAGCTGCTGGAGGGCGTGGCGTACCGGCGTGCGGCTGACGCCGAGGCGCTGAGCCAGCTCGACCTGCTGAAGCACGGCGCGCCCGGAATCGATCTGTCCGTCGGATCTGCTGACGCAGTTGCTCATAGACCGCGTTGGCGCTTTTGCTGAGCGATAGTTGGATGTTCATGTGTGTACTGAAATGCTAATACAACGTGTATCCACAGAGCGTACACAGCGCGTAATCGATCTGTCAACACATTGGTAAAAAACCAGGAGGGTTGCCGAGGTAAACCGTTGACAATACGCGCTTGAGGCGAGGATGCAGGTGAATAGGATGCCTGCACTGCGAATTCCGCGCCTGACACGGGGACAAGCTCAGCGTGCCACCTTCGCCAGCATACGCGCGGTCGGAATGACACCGGTTGACTGCTCACCTGGTCCGTATGCTGCGACGGCCGTGACATTTCTTGAACTTGAGGCCGCTGCCGCGGGGGCGAGGATCGTTTGCGCCCGGCCTGGGCGAACTGCATTCCAGCTCGGCGTCGCGCTGCCGCATGAACTGCATGACGTTGGCGGGTGCCTGGCGCTGTGCACGCAGCTGCTTTGCCATGAAGCGCATGGGCGTGTCAATGTGCGCGAAGAGGCTTTGAAGCCGGCACAGAGAAAGTTCAGGCCCGGTTCCCCGGTGGGTGTTTCGATAAATCTGTCTTTGGGACAGCCGCCGTTGCAGATGAAGCGCACCGGACGGTCAGACAGTACTGCGGCAGCGTATCGCTTAGCAAGGCCGAAGCTGCGCTGCTGTTCGCCGACGACGAGGTCGGCCAGGAGGATGATATCGACCAGGTTGCCCAGGCGGTGCTGAGGCTCGACGAAGTGATCGCACTGGTAGACGTCACCGTTGTGTTCCAGGGCCAGGGGCGCTGCCGCAGGTCTCCTCGAAGATGCACAGGCCCGGCCGCTGGCCAGCCCACGCAGCCAGTGCCACATCGAAGATTTGCACGTAGGCGGCCGACATCGCGGCGGACCCCTCTCGTCCGAAATAGGGCGGTCAGGAACCTGCTATACTGCTCTGCGCTGACGGAGCGCTCGGTGACGTATGAACCTTCCTGAATGCCGGTATCAGATTGTCAATAATCGACTGCTCCGAGCGCGCCGTTTTTCGGCAGGAATACAAGTCAGAAACTGCGCGTGCTATTAAATAGAAACAACATATATGCGAGCCATTAAACAAAAACAACATATAATTGAGGGTACTTGGCTGCGGTACATAGGCCACGGTTGACCGTCGCTCCGGGAACTTGAATTTGACGAAAAGCAGAACCTTGATAAACCAGATCGCGAAGGATTTTAGTTATTATTTAACCCTCATAATTAGAGTTTCGTGAATTGCTTTCGCTAGTGCGATTCTTGCAGCGGTATATCAAACTCCTTCGGGGGCTCGGGTCAAAATCAACCTCTTATCATTGCTGCCGTGATTGCCCGTTGAGGTCGTTCGTTCCGGATCTGTATATGATGAGGTGCGTTCATGTCCCCTCAGATACCAGCATCGTCATTTCGCCCTACGATTGAAGAATTGCTGGCTGCTCCACAACACCCCGTTTATGTAATCGCAGATAGCAGGTCGCTCGGATGGGAGGGCATCCAATTAAGTCATACGAACCTGGAACCGATCTATGAGTACAGGGGTGTAGCTCCTTCCGGCTTACATCAACTTGTTCTCAACTCCCAGGGTCACACCCATGTGGAGATGCAGCTTGACGATGGAACTCTCCATGATGTTTACGCGACAGACGGCGCGCTCCAGTTACTTCCTGTCCATTATGGAGTGAATACCCGCTGGGATTTGCCCTGCGCCATCACCAGTATCACATTATCTCCAGAGATTAGCGCCCAATTTGAAGACTCGGCATTCAAGGGCGATTACCATAGTTTTCAACTGCTGCCGATCATGAATTTCTTCGACCCACTGCTTCGCCATCTCGTGATGGAACTATGCAGCGAAGTCCAAAGTCCACGACCATTCGGTAACCTGTTCGCTGAGTCGGTGGCACACCTGCTCATGCTGCATCTGCTCCGCAGGTATTCGACCGCCGTGATTGTGTCGAAATCGAGCCGCACCCTGTTGAGCCTGGCCCAAAAACGCATCATCGAAACTTTCATTGATGATCATCTTGCGGAGACCATCACGCTGGATGCGCTCGCCCGTGCTATTCACGTCAGCGTGCCGCATTTCGAGCGCATGTTCCGCGCCGCCTATCATCGTCCGCCCTACCAGTATGTCCTCGAACGCCGCATTGAGCGAGCAAAATCGCTCCTCAAAGATAGCACCCTCTCGATCTATGAGGTCGCGCGACTGAGTGGATTTGCCAACCAGAGCCATTTCACCCGCCACTTCACCCGTCTCGTCAACGTTTCCCCCGCGCGGTTTGCCTCGCTTGTCAAAAAGTAGTCTGCTTTCACTGTTGCGCCCGACATGATGGAAATAGACAAAACGGCGATGGAGTCGGGAAAGAGGAGCAGGCTGTCGACGAGTATCCTGCGATCCGTGTTCTTCGTCTCGTTTTTTGTAGTTCAGCATGGAGAGACATTTTTGTGAACGTACGTCGTCTTTCAGCGATACCGAGCGTCCTGCTTGCAATCTTCCTGATTGTGAGCGGCGTCAGCGCACAATCGAACGAGCCCGCCTGTGACGGGGATTATCTGGAGTCGGTCAGAGAACTTGGTCTCACCTACATCGCTGCTCTGAACGCGCACGACCTCACCTCGTGGTACAACGTACTCGCCGACGATTACACGGCTTACTATGCGGAAGAAGGCTATCAGCCGCTGGACAAAGACGCTGCTCTTGCTTCAGATCAGGCGTTATTGACTGCTTTTCCCAATATCGATACCGAGATCCACGTGAGCAGTGTGAGTTCAGATTGCCGTCTGGTTACTTTTCGTTGGACATCAAGCGGAACGTTCGTCGGTAACGGCAATGCCGTTTCGGTGCTAGGCATGACGATGGTGGAAGTGGCCGACGGTCAAATCCTGAATGAATGGGTGACCTATGATGTAGGGGACTTGATGACACAGATGGGTCTCATGGGCACTGCGGAAGAGACAACCGATGCGATTTCTCAAGAAGCGGCGCAGCAGTTCGCTGATCGCTTCGATGCGATTTTTGATGGTCCCAGCCTGGACGTTACAGACGAAATCTTCGCAGACGACTTTGTTGCTCATTTGCCACTCGCGCCAGAGCTTGACCGGGAAGGTTGGAAGGCTTACGTTGCCAGCTTCTACGCCGCTTTTTCGGATTTGACGCAGGAAGTCAACGAAGTTATCGTCGCTGGGAATCAGGTGGTCTTGCGGGTCACGTATACCGGGACGCACGACGGTACACTGTTCGGTATCCCGGCGACGGGCAATGCCATTGTGATGAACGGTGTCGGCATCTTCACGTTCAATGAAGACGGACTGGCGGTCGAGAATTGGGCAAACCTCGATGTGGTCGGGGTCCTGGCGCAAATCGGCGTGTTCCCTCCCGTATAGGTAACTTAAAACAAGCTGGGGCACGAGTATCAGGTGATACCCGTGCCTCCCGCTCGGCATTCGGATGACGCAGATGCCAGTCGTCCCCCTCACGCACCGGGGTGTGCAGGGTTTTTCTGGTATAGCACCGCGAAACGCTTCCTAACATCGTGACCTATGTGTTTCGGTTGTCCAAAATACGACATCGTGACCCATGTTTCTTGATGATTTGCAGTGTTTCCTTAGAAAAGCCGAGTGAGGAAGCTGTTTGAGGAGATGAACCAGAAAAACCATACACCATGACGACGAAGAATCAGACACTGCCCGACCGCACCAAGGCATTGGGTATCGCCTTCCGGACACCACGCCGAGCCGGACAAGCAATAGAACACGGGGATAGAATCAGCGCGTTTCCAGTTTTGGGAGGTTTGCACCACGACCATCGTCGCAGCGCCAGAAGCGCTGTTTCTCCCTCAGATGCGATAAGTAACCCCACAACGGTATGTTCGTCCTTTTGACACTAAATCCCTGTGGGGGAGGGCGGGCACATTGCCCCGCATCTACGGAAAACTTCGGCATACTCAGCTTGTCGCCAGGGTTGTCTGATCCTCACGCCAACACTCAGTTCAGAGATCGCTTACCACCTGTCTCGCCAGCTCCGCTAACGAACCGGGTCGGCAAATCAGTTCACCGCGCTGTTCCGCATCTAGCCATCGCGCGGCACTTCTGGGTCCCAGCCCGATCCGCTCGACGAGTGAGAGTGGCATGAACAGTCCCAGGGCTATTGGCGAGAATCTTGCCTCGGCCAGCGGCAGAAGCCGTGCTTGGTCGGACTTCCAGTCCACCCCGCCAGCCATTGGAGCGGTTGTCACCTGTGTCAACTGCCCACTTTCAAAGCCGAGAAGCAGGCTCGTGTATAGTCCTGCGTCGTCGTAGATGGCGACCAGCGCAGAGCGCTTTGTCCCCTCTGGCGCAATGGACCGTGCGAACGCCCGAGGGAGCGTCGGTGGGATATCCCGCCAGGCTTCAAACGGATTGGGATGAATGACCATTCCCGGTTCGTTCGCCAGGATGTCAGCAAGCTTGATCAGAAACGTGAAAATATCATCGCCGTCGGTTCGCGCCCGCTGAACGCGATCGAACGCCTGCTTCAGAGCCGTGCGCTCCAGAATGACGACCGGACCGCGCGCCCAAAGCGGATACAGTTCTTCCGCGGCGACGTCCGGTTCGTCAATCACATCGGGCAGGCCCAGGACGCGTGGCGCATAGTTCGGGGTGGCCGTGACCACTTTTCCGGCATCGTGCAGGATATAGAGACCGGTCGCTGCACGGTTAGGTTTGATCAGCAGGTTGTAGAGCCGCCCCCACTGGGTTGGATCGAGCTGCAATACCTGCATCCAAGGCGCGGAAATTCCCAGCACATCGTCGTTGCGCGAAACGTCGTTGTTCACGGATCGATCTCCCAGATGCTGACGGTCCACGGCGTCAGCGTCAGATTCAGGTTTCCTATGCTGCGCGCGCCAGTATCGATGTCGCGGAACGAGGCCGCATTCACGACCTGAACAGACACCGGCTGTGCGTCGGGCGTGGGGTTGGCAAGGCAGATCACGCGCCGATTTGCGCTCGAAAGCACACTAATGTCTACATTTAGGTTATTGCGGGTATAGGCGGTGGCGACTCCCGCCGCCGCCAGAAGTGGCACCAGCACCGGACCGATCTGCCGGTAGGAGTGCTCCTTCTCGCGAAGCAGATCCGGATGCGGAAACACTCCTGCAATGACCGCGATTTGCCCCAGACCATGGGCGAACGTGTGAACGAAGCTGGCCGTTCCGTCTCCCTCTCGCTCACTCTGTGCCCAGAGATCGACATCTTCCAGCCATAGATCCGGGCCAAGGTCGACGCGCGGCGCGGTCTTCAACGGCGGAGGCGAGGACCAGACTGCGATAGGATCCCCCGTTTCGGTCGTGGTCGGCAGGCGAGGGCCGCACAATACATGCCCGCCCCCGCGCGCGTAGCGGTCCAGTTTGTCGGCGAGTTCGCGGTCCAGCCATTCGAAGGTCGGCACGATCACGGTTGAGTAGGCCGCCAGACGGTCATCGGAAATGTCGGAGTCGGCCAACGCATAGCTCACACCCAGGTCATCCAGCGCAAAACGGAAGGCATCGACCCACGGCTGAAACTGCTGCTGGATGGCATCGCGAGTCTCCGGGGTTGATGTGCTGAGGAAGAAGTCACCGGGCAGGGCGCAGTAGAAGCTCATGAGCCAGTCGTAGGGGATGGACCCTTCGACGGCGACATAGCGCAGACGTGCATAGAGACGGGGTGACAGGATTAGAACCCTGCGCTCGACACGCAGCTCGTGCCAACAAAGTTGGTCAAGCTGGGCGTTCCATCGTTGGTAGATGGCGAACATGTCCTCGCGCGGGGTGCCGTCCTCGTGGAGTGGTGTATTCAACCAGCGATCGCGGTCGGCCAGCATGTAGTAGTTGATGGCGCGAATACCGTGAATGAAGGCTGTCCGCGTGTTGAAGAGATGGTCCTCTGGAGGCTGCGGCTTGTACCACGCCCAGGTGCCCGCGCCGAACTCCGGGATGAAGGGCAGTCGGCTCATGGTCGAGGTGAACTGCGCGCCGCGCTTGACCATCCCATACTGATCCGGGCGCGGATAGGCATCTACCCCGGCGATGTCCATCACCTCTTCCAGCGCGCCCATACGGAACGGCGCCTCTGGGTAAAACGTCGGGTAATTATGATAGTACGGCACGCCGGTCAGGCCGCGCGCTTCCAGCATCCTGCGGATGCGAACGAGGCCGTCGTTGATGTACTCTTCCTGGTATTCCGCCCAATCGAGATAAGGGATCAGTTCGGCGCGCGACTGAGCAAGATAGTCTCGCGGGGGCTCCACCGAGTCGAAGTCCGCATAGCCTGATCCGTACAGGCGATTGAGCGCTCCGATATCACCGTACTTCCGGACCAGCATCCGTCGATAGGCGGCGATGGCTCCCGGATGGTAGTCGAGGTCATAGCAGCGCGTGCGGAAGAATAATGACATTTCGTTATCCGATTGCACCGCGACAATCGGGCCTCGGGGGTAGATATAGCGGCTGAGCACCGGCGCTACGGCATCGAAGTACTCGGCGACGGCCTCATAGAATTTCTCGCTGGCATAGCTGGGCGCGGCGATCGGAATGTTAGCGACGGGCAGAACGGCCGGCGCGCCCAACGCCGTGCGCATCTGGATCTCCGGATCGTTGACAACGCGCTCCGGGTAGCCAAAAAACGGGAGCTCGGAGTTGATGTGTGGCCCGGGCCGGCAAAGGACGAACAGATCGTGATCCTGGCAGGCCTCCAGAAAAGCAGCGATATCCTTTTCGGGCACGATTTCGCCGAAGTCGAACTTGCCGGGCGAAGTCTCATGGACATTCCAGGGAAAATACGTGTCCAGGAAGTGGAAGCCCATCAGGCGGACATTCTGGAGCAGGCGCGGCCAGTCTTCACGGCGGTGGCGCCAATAGTGCACACTTCCGCTGTAGAGAGGCCAGACGCGATCTCCGATTCGGAGCCCCTCCGGGGCCACCTGTACCGTAGCCGTGGTCGTAGTCATCGTAGGCTCCTTCTAGTTCTGAGCGACCTGCGTCGCCGCAGTGTCCGGGGATTTTACAGAACGGGCGGACTGACTTCGGATGCGTCCCATCCAAAAGTCGACAAAGGCCGCTGGCTCCACGCGGTCGCACACCCAGGCATTCGGCGGGCGATCCGCGTAGGCAATGGTGCGCACCGTCTGGTCAATCTCCTCGATCGCGATATTCATGCGCCGGGTGGTGACGTGCTGCGTGGCCATGCTTGTGTAGATGGCCAGGGGGTCGTGCATGAAGGTTCGACCCTGGTAGAAATCTGCCGGCAGCCCGAGTTCTTCGGACAGCGACGCCATCCCCTCAAGCATCTCTTCCATGAGGGTGACCAGCGTTGTGGCCAGCGGCGACCCCCATGAGCGCATTTCGGCGCGCTGCTCGGCTGTCAGGAAGACCTGGGTGGTCACTTCCATCGGCACCAGCGTCAAAGGAATGCCGGACGCGAAGACCTCGCGGGTCGCCTGCGGATCGCAGTTGAGATTGGTTTCCAGCATCGGGTGCCAGTCAAAACGCGAGGCATCGACCATGCCCCCCATGATCGTGAGGTCGTGCAGCCAGTCGGCTAACCTCGGCTCAAGCTGGAGGGCGCGCGCCACGTTGGTCAACGAACCGATGGCGATGACGGCCAGCTCGCCCCGGTACTGCCGTGCTTTCTCCACGATGAAGGCCGCGGCGTCATCACGCACAGCCTCCTTGTCGGCAGAAGGCGCCAGTTCCTCTTCGGACAGGATGCCTCGGCCTTCGTGACCGCGCAGTCGCGGCTGCCAGTGGAAATTGGGCGGCAGCGGGGCCTGCATGGGAAAGCTTGCTCCGGCGACCACCGGCACATCGGCCCGCCCGGCCAGCATCAGCAGGCGGCGGGCAATCCGTGCGCGCAGCGGGGCGTCGCCATGGACCGTCGTTACACCTTCCAGGATCAATTCGGGAGACAGAGCGGCAAGCGATAAGGCCATCGCGTCGTCGACATCGGTGCCAATATCAGTATCGATGAGAATGCGTTTCATGAGGTTCTCTTCTAGCTTTTGACGGCGCCGAGCGTCAATCCCTGCACGATGAAGCGCTGCGCGAAGATGACCAGCAGGAGGGCGGGCAGGCTCTGCATGACGGCGCCCGCGGTCATGACGGCCCACCGCGTTTCAAAGGCCGCCTGCATGGAGGCGAGTGCAACGGGCATGGTCTTTGCGGCCACAGACGAGGTCAGAGTCACGGCGAAGAGGAATTCATTCCACATGGCCATGAAGCCCAGGATGGCGACGGTTGCCAGTGCCGGCTTGGACAGCGGCAGATAGATGTAGTACAGCACGGAAAGCCGCGTACAGCCGTCCACGCGCGCAGCATCGTCCAGGTCCTGCGGGATCTCCTGAAAGAAGACCGAGAGCAGCCAGATGGCGAACGGCAGGTTGAAAGCGGTGTAGACGATGATCAACAGCCAGCGTGTGTCGAACAGTCGAACCTGCGTCGCCAGCATGAACAGCGGCACGACGAGGACCATCCCTGGGAGCATACGCAGCGTCATCATGAGGATGAGCAGAGGTTTCCGACCCGGAAACGATAGTTTGCCGAAACCATAGCCCGCGAGTGTGCCGAAAATCATCATCAGGATCGTGGCGGCTCCAGCACTGATCACCGAGTTCATCAGGCCGGACGGGATATCGGAGACAGGCTGCTGGCCGGGCGGGAGCAGACCCAGCGCGTCGGCATAGTTGGCCAGAGTGGACGCTTCCGGCAGAAAGGTGGGCGGCATCTTGAAGATCTCAAGCTGTGTCTTGAACGAACTGGCGCCGATCCAGACCAGCGGAAACAGATCGACCACGGCGACGATCAGGAGCACCGCGTAGAAGGCAGCGCTGCTGATCGTGCGGCCAAGCGGCGGTCTGGAGGTCGCGTGCGGACGGGCAAAGGATTGAACTGCAGCCATGAGAAATGCCTGTCTAGAATAGCCGCACTTCTGTGCGGATTGCTCGAATGAATACCGTCCCGATGATCATGCCGATCACGCCGATGAACACCGAGAGCGCGGCGGCCAGACCAAGGTTTCCTTCGACGAAGGCGGTCCGGTACAGAAGCATGCCCAATACCTCGGTGCTGCGGCCAGGCCCGCCACCCGTCAGCACATAGATGACATCGAACGCCCGAAAGATCTCGGTGCTGCGCAAGAGAAGGACGATCACAGAGGCGGGGCGGAGCATTGGCAGGACGATATAGAAGAACCGCTGCCGGGCGTTCGCCCCGTCGACTTCGGCTGCTTCCACCACTTCCTGGGGGACCTGCTGCAAAGCCGCCAGCAGGATGACGGTCACGAAGGGCAGCCAGGTCCAGGTGTCGACGAGGAGCAGGATGGGCAGCGCCAGCGCGGGATCGGATAGCCAGCGTGGCGCCTGCAACCCGAGTTGTCCAATGGCGTAGTTGAGCACGCCGAAATTGCTGGAGAGCAGGTAGCGCCACTGAATGCCGATGACGATCGGCGCCAGCACCATCGGCAGGATGAAGATGGCGCGAAAGACGCGCTGAGCAAAGAACTTGCGGTTCAGCATCACCGCCATGGCCAGGCCCAGCACATACTGGATGATGACGCCGCCGATCACCAGCACCAGGCTGATGCTGACGGAATTCCAGAAGCGTGCTGAGCGGAAAAGCTGAAGGAAATTGTCCAGTCCGACAAAGGGCTTTTCGGCGGCGGCGGGAGTCGACCAGGACCACTCCTGCATGGCGATGCCAAGGTTGAAGATCGTCGGGTAGACAAGCACCGCGAAGACGAGCAGCATCGCCGGCGCGATGAGCAGAAAGCCGACGAGTACCTCCTGCCGCGACAGATTGCGTCGTGGGCGACGGATCCCGGGGCCCAGTTCAACCTCGGCTTTACCGGCCAGAACCGAATTACTCATCGCCCGCCTTCCATATGCTCCTGTCGAACATGCTGTTAGAATGGGCGAGGGTACCTTACCGTAGTTGCAACTCAACGGGCTTCCGAGGGCTTACGTCGTGAGCGACTCTGGAAGGTACCCTACGCCAAATATCTGTGGAGGATTGGGCGCTTAGCGCACTATCTCCAAGACTTCGGCCTGCGCTTCGTCCAGCGCCTGCTGCGGCGTGAGTGACTGCGTGACCGCCAGATTCATGGCGACCGAAAGCCGCTGCATGACGTTGTTGATCTGCGCCCACTTGGGCAGCACTTTTGCCCAGTTCATTTGCTCGAGCCACGCGCCGATGAACGGATTGGCTTCCAGCACGACCGGGTCGCTGGGATCCATCGCCGAGAAGCGCGCTACGAGACCTTCGGACTTCAGCAGGTCCTGCTGCCGTTCCTTGGTGAGCGCGAACTCGACATACTGCATGGCAGCTTCTTTGTTCTTCGAGTCCTTGGGAATGACCAGATCCCAGTGGTCGACGACGACACCCTTGGTGACGCCTTCCGGCACGGGGGCGACAGCGAAGTTGTCCACGACGACGGACAGGTCTGGGTTGTTGGCCATACCCACCATGTACTGCCAGTTGATGGCTGTGCCGCCGCGTCCCTGAATGAACAGATTGTGGACGTCCTCGTAGATCATCTCGGCGCTTTCAGGCGCGGCGACCTGGTGCACGTGGATCAGGTCGACGATGAACTGAAGCGCTGCGACGTTGCCGGGATGGTTGACCGTGGGCGCGAGATTCTCGTCGGCGAGCGCGCCACCCGCCTGGTAGAACCAACCGACGAGCTTGAAGGCCGGCTGAATCGCGCGGGCGCTGGCTTCGATCAGCGCGCCCCAGATCTTCGGGCTGCCATCTGTCGGCTCAATGGTCAATGCCTTACCGACCTCGACGAATTCGTCCCAGGTCGTCGGCGGCGTCATACCGGCCGCTTCGAGGAGGTCGGTGCGGTAGAAATTGCTCGGCATCGAGTTCAGTGTCGGCATGCCGCGCAGCACCCCGTTCAGGTCGCGCGAGTTTTCGATGGAGGCCGGGGACATATCGGCCATCAGTTCGTCCGTAAACAGCGCCGACAGGTCTTCCAGGTAGGGCGCGGCCGGGTAGATCATGGCGTTGGTGATTGGCAGAACGTCGTATGCGCCTGTCTGCGCCAGCAGCTCGGTCATCATCTTGACCTGGAGTTCATTGAATGGCACTTCGACGATGTTCAGGCCGATGCCAGTCATTTCCTGGAACGCCTCGCCTGTGCGGCGGTAGCTCTCCGTCTGCGGGCTGGAGTGAGACAGCATATTGAGGACCGTCGTGGCTTGCAGGCGATTCACGTTAAACAGCGGCCGTCCCAGCACTGATCCCTGGAGCGCACTACCCGCAGCTGCGCCGCCAATCAGTTTTAGGACTGAGCGCCGACTCATCTTCTTGTCAGACATCATCAATTCCTTTCGTTCGAATACTAGTTAGAGCTGGATACAGGGTGAGGTATCGCGAAATCAGATTAAATCCTGAGGAGCTCCTTTCGAACTAGCACCGGTCAGACCGCTAACCCTTGGGTGAGGCAGGATGAGTTCCACATGACTCGCGGATGATCAGTTGGCCCTTGAGCGCAATCTCATCCACGAAATCGTGCTCTCCCTCGATTTGCTTGAGCAGGATTTTCGCCGCTTCACACCCCATCTGATAGCAGGGGTACGTCACTGTCGTCAGCCTTGGGCGTATGATGCTGGCGATCGTCTGATCGTCGTAGCCCACGACGGCCAGATCCTCCGGTACACTCAGACCCATATCCTGCGCCGCGTAGATTGCGCCAACAGCCAGCAGGTCATTGGCGGCGAAGATCGCTGTTGGACGATTGGCCAGATTCAGAATCTGCCTCACGCGGGCATAGCCGCTGTCCAGATCCCACGTGCCGGCGGTGATGAGCTGGGGATCCAGGAGTGCTCCAAAGCGCTGGTGAGCAGCGATGTAGCCGGCCTGGCGGTCGAGCGCCATGTAGTAGTTCTCTTTGCCACCAATCAGACCGATCCGCCTGTGACCAGCGCCGAGCAGATGGGTGACCGCCTGTTCGGCGCCGTAGCGATTGTCGGCAATGACTGAGTTGAACACCGGCATGCCAAACAGCCGCTGGCTGAAGGCATAAGGCATATGCAGGCGCTGAAGATAGGGGATGGCCGACGGGCTCCACGAGTCGACGATGATGAGTCCATCTACGCCTCGTCCAATCAGGGCATCCAGCGCATCACGCTGTCGGTCCGTTTCGTTGTGCAGACTGGTGATGACACAGAAGTAGCCGGCTTCCGCCAGCGTATTCTGGATACCCTCGAAAATGTCGGTGGTGAACGATGGGGTGATGCCATCGGCGACAATGCCGACGGTGAACGATCGATCCATACGGAGTGTGCGCGCAGAGACGTTGGGCTTGTATCCCATCTGTGCAGCAAGCTGGAGAATTCGGTCGCGGGTTTCCGCGGAGACCGCATGGTCGCTCTCGTTCAGGGCGCGTGACACGGTAGTGACCGATACTCCGGCGGCTTTTGCGAGTTCGCGCAATGTGACCTTCATGGTCTGGTCATTCGCCCCCTGCGGCCGACTCCAACGAATCGCCACCGTCAAAACAAGCATTCTTATGACGCGACCTCATGGCAAACGTTTGCCATGACGGCCAGAAAAAGGAGCTTAGGGAAGCTCCGGTAGAAAGCGCAAAAAACAGCGAAGTCTCTGAGTGGCAAATCACTTCCATCTTAGTCTGTGATCTGCAATGGAAAACGTTTGCCATCATTCGAAATAATACTCCAACGCAAGGAGAGTTGTCAACAACCTTTGAGGGCACTTCAGGGTGAGTACTGGCCGCTGTATGGTTTTTCTGGTATAGCTCCGCGAAACGCTTCCTGACATCGTGACCCGGTAAGATCCTGCGCGAGCTATGGGCGGGTCGTGGGGCGAAGCCAATCCTTTATCACCTCCACCGTGATCCGGTCCTACGCCAACGGGCTGTGTATCTGCCCCGTTCGACGCGTACCATCTGGCAGATCCTGAAGGAGGGCAGACGTATTCCAACGCGCATCCGCCAACCTCATCCCCTTGAGCGGCCTGAACCACTGACCTAGAACCGGGGAAGCCGCAGCACAAGCCATTTGCCGAGCGGTCGGTACGGACGCTCAAACACGAATGCCTCTGGCTCGACCCGCCTGCGGATTGGCTGGACGCGGCGGGGATATTGGATACCTATCGTTCTACAACCATGACCGCGCCAACCAGTCGCTGGCTTGTGGCAACCGCCCGCCTTACGAGGCGTTCCCGCTGCTGCCTATCCTGCCGCTCGTGCCCGAGCAGATTGACCCGGACGCCTGGCTGACGCCTTATCATCGGCGTCTGTTTCGCCGTCGTGTCGGACGAAGTGGCATGATCTCCCTAGGACGGCACGACTACTATGTCGGTTATGCCCATGCGGGAACACGAGTGGGCGTTCTGTTGGATGCTGAGCGAAAGGTGTTTACCGTTCTCCAGCGCGGCACCGTTTTGTGCGAGAAAGAGATCCAAGGGTTAGTCGGACATTCGCTTGCCTTCCAACCCTACCTGCAGCACATGCTCGAGCAAGCGCGCACGACCGAAGAACGCTGACTTCTCCCCGCATTTCCCGCACCAACACACATTGGATAGTTGATCCTTCCTCCACACAGGTCACGATGTCAGGAAGCGTGTCCCGGAGCTATACCAGAAAAACTATACAATGGCAGCCCTCCCCAGGGGCGTTGGCGCATTTATGGGCTCTATCTGCCCGATGAGATTCTCGAAAAGGTTTATCGACTGAACGCTGAGCGCCTCATCCCACCAATTGGCTAGCATGAAGGTGCGAGCTCGCAAGCCAGAGATTGGGCTCTTGATTTTTGCTGCGCTTACTGGGAAGAGTCTGTGTCCCTCGCCCCGCCTGCGTGGAGACTTGCACGCAAGCACGCCGGGTTCCGATGCAAGCAGGGTGACGGGTGCATGCGCAAAGTTATAACCGGCTCCAGACGAGCCTGAATTCAGGCAATTCCAAATCACTAAATGCCCGCACCAGCTCGTGACCTGATGCAATATCCTGTGCCACAGCCTGGAAACAAGCAGTTTCTTTCGCCGCACAAACACACCCGATCTCCGTGTAATTTGCCTCAGTATTCGCTGGTGCGAACCCTACAAGCCGCCGACTCGATGAAGTTAGTCAGGCAGGTCAGCAGCCCGACGCGAGCTATGGATGTGCCGACTGCTCCGGGTGACGGTGCTGCACGAGAACGTCGACGGTCAGGGCCAGCGCCGCAGACCGGACCGCCCGCTCCAAAGCCGAACTGACCACCGCCGCTGGATCGAGGATGCCAGTTTCGGCCATGTCGACCACCTGCCCGGTGCGCGCATCGCAGCCGTACCCGGCGGGCACGTTCTGCAGGCGGCCGAGCACTTCGCCGGCTTCCAGACCGGCGTTTGCCAGGATCTGGCGGGCAGGCAGCTCCAGGGCTCGCGCGAGCATCCGGTAGGCGACACGTTCGTCGGGGTCGTCGAGGGTCGTCAGTGTCTGCTGCAGAGCGGGCTGGCAGTTCAAATAGGCAATGCCTCCGCCGGGCACGACGCCCTCCAGCAGCGCGCTGCGGGCCGTAGCGATCACTGCTCTGATGGCGTCACGTCGCGCGTCGATGTCGGCTGTTGTGGGGCCACCCACCAGCAGTGTTGCCGACGCGCCCATCAGGCGGCCGATTCGTTCGCGAAGAACCTGACGCTGTTCGGCGTCGGCGGCCTGCTGATGACGCTGAAGCAGGTCCGCCAGAAAGCGGCCGCGCTGCTGTCCGCCATCCGCGTCCTCGACGACGCAGAACAGATCCTGGTTCGCCCAGGCCCCTTTCGCCAACCCCAGATCGTGCGGACGGACCTGCTGTGGTTCGGCCTGCGTCGCCTGCAGAAAGGGGCGTGCCCCGGTGACGATCGCCAACTCCTCCAGCATCTGCGCGCTGGCGGCCCGGTCGGTTGGCGTTTTGACCGCCATCATCCGGAACCGATCCGGCGTCTTGTTCACGTGGGTGAACAGTCCGATGGCCCGGGGCAGAGCTTGCCAGCCACCACCACGAGCGACCGCGCGCGCTTCGATGCCGCCTCGATCAGCGGCACCATCTGGCGTGGATCGTCAAGCTCCAGGTCGCTCAGAAAGACGGCACAGTCTTCGAACGCGGTGCGGCGGTTGACGCTGTCCAGGATGAGCTCGGCGGCGTGCAGCCCGCCCTCCCAGATCATGCCGTGCACGTATTCCCGCTCCAGATTCCGCCCGTAGCCGCGGCGGACGTCAATCCGCCCGTATTCGCCCAGCACGTCGAAGGCTTCCCCAACCACCTCCGCCGTTTGCACGTCGGCCCCGTGCGTCCCCGCGAGCCGCGCGATCGCCTCGTGGCCGCCCATCGACGTTTTCATGCCCATCAGGCAGGCCTGCGCTTCCGCAAGCGCCTTGAGAAGTGCCGACCTCAGGCGCATGGCATTGCCGCCCGCCGTGACATAGCGGACGCCATCGCTGAACAGGCTTTGGAATAGCAGGGCCGCGGTTGCCGTGCCATCTCCTACGGCCTCGTACTGCTGCCAGAGCATCTGCCGCAGGAGCATCGCCCCCATATCCGCGTCGCGCTGCTCCAGGGCGATGATCCGCCGGGCGATTAACGCCCCTTTATCGAGAAGCTCCGGGGCCTCACCTCGGCCGATCCTTTCCACCGCCACGCATCGAGGCAGCGGCCCCAGGGTCGGCCTGATCGCTTCGACCATCAAGTCGATTCCCTGCTGGAACCCCTGGTAGATGCGCGGTTGAAACACGAGTCGTGGCGTTCGTTTTCTGGTCAACATTGCCTCTCGATCTATACTGCCGTCGCGGCGACGGACCCGAAGCGGCGCGCCCGCGGGCTTGACGCCGTCGCGTATGAAGCGCTATGGTAGAACAACTGTGCCTGAACGGTCACGACCCGAGTTTCCTGATGCCGAAGCCGCGTGGATCCAAAGACGATCGCCCTCTGAACCTCAAGGACATCGCCCGGAAATCCGGCGTGTCCAAATCGACCGTCTCCCGCGTGGTCAATGGCGGCGTCAACGTCAGCGAAAAGACGCTGGAGCGTGTCCGGGCAGTGATCGAACAGGAGGGGTTTGTCCCCAACCCCGGGGGGCGTATCCTGCACCTCCAGCAGACCTTCATCATCGGCATCGTCCTTCTGCACAACATCCAGGATATTTTCGAAGATCCTTACTATTTTCCACTTTTCCTTCAAGGCGTGAACCAGGCCACCCACGCGCGCAACTACGCCACCCTGCTGTGGATCGACGCCGGCGTCGAGGACGAGGAACAGTTCTTCCGGCGCATTCTGGCCAACCGCATGATGGATGGGTTGGTGATCGCCTCGTCCCGCATGAACTCGCCGGTGATCGAGCGCCTGCTGGACGCCAACATGAAATTTGTCATGGTCGAACGTCCTTCGAATCATGCCAGTCGGGTGAACTACGTCGTCTCGGATACGCTGGACTCGGCGCGCGGGGCGGTGCGGCACCTCATCAGATCGGGCTACCGGCGCATCGGCACGATCACCGGCCGACTGGATCACGTCGATGGCCTGGATCGCCTGGAAGGCTACCGGCAGGCGCTGGCCGATGCCGGCTTGCCTTTTGACCCCGCCCTCGTGGTCGAGGGGGATTTCACCTATGCTTCGGGTTACGCCAGCGTTCAGGCGCTCCTCGACCGACATGTGGAGGCGCTCTTTGCCGCCACCGACCGGACTGCCCTGGGAGCGCTTCAGGCGATCCACGAGGCCGGTCTGCGCGTGCCGGACGATTTCGCCCTGGTAGGTTACGACAACCTCGCCCAGTATGTACAACCTCCCGTGGTGCCACTCACGTCCGTCGATCATCACGTCCTGGAAAAGAGTCGGATCGCCACCGAGATCCTCATCGACCTGATCGAGGGCAAGCTCGATGCCCCGCAGCAGATCAGCCTGCCCACCGAGCTGGTCGTCCGCGCTTCGAGCGCCCCGCGCCGCGGATAGAGCGGGTTTGCAGGGCACCGTTGCGTGTCCCGACCAGAATGATAATGTGTAGGGGCGCCCAGCGGGGCGTCCGACGTGCCGACGTTCGGCATCTGTCATTCCCTCAGCTCGAATGCAGAGGGGGACGGAGATGACATCAAAGCACTCTACGATCAAAATTGGTCCCCCCGGGAAAATGTGCTATAGTCATTTTGGGAAGCTTCCCAAGATCATAGAATCGAAACTTGCCTGGAGCAACTGACGACCGAAGCGGAACAATGTCCGTCTCGCTGGTGAAAGGAGGGCGCATTCTCAGTAACCGGTTGTTGCCCATTTCTCAATTCTGTTATGGAGGCCACGATGAGTGACAAACAGACTTTAAGCAGACGTGAATTCTTCCGACTGGCAGGCGGCACGCTGGCGGCGGCAACGCTGGCCGGGCTGCCCATCGCCGTGACTGCGCAGGGCGACGACGTGGCGCTCGTTTTCTGGAGCCCCAACTGCGATGTGGAGTGCGAGCAGGGCAACACGCCGCAGTGGCTGGAACGCTTCCGCCAGGAAGTGAACAGCAAGGTCAGCTTCCAACTGTCCGGCGCGCCCTGGGGCGATTACTGGACACGTCTGCCGCTGGCGCTGGCCGGAGGAACCGGACCGGATATGTACTTCTTCCACGGCAACTGGATGCAGCAGTTCGTCGACGGTGGTCTGGTCCAGGCCTGGCCGGAAGAGCGTGTCGCGCAGCTCCGCGAACAGCTCGACGGCATTGACACCAATCTGATCGGCGGCAAGCTCTATGCTTTTGACGAGGGCTTTGACACCAACGTCATCTACTACGGCAAGAAGGCCTGGGCCGATGCCGGATTGACGGAGGCGGACATCCCGACCACCTGGGACCAACTGGTCAGCCTGGCGGAACAGCTCACTCAGCGCGATGCGAGCGGCGCTATCGTCCGTGCCGGCTTCGACGCTAACCTGCGCGACGGCCGCTGGACGTGGGTCGCGCTCAAGTACCAGCTCGGCGAATTCATGTTCAGCGAAGACGGCCGCCGTGCGAATATCATGACGGAAGGCGGGCGCGCCGCCGCCCAGATGCTGTACGACTGGGAGCTGGGCGAGAACCCGATTGGCAACATCGACCTTGCACCTTGGACGGAAGATGCGCTGCCCACGGAGATCGCCGCCATGGGCTTCGGCTTTGGCTGGTTTGCCGACTACTGGCGCAGCGATTATCCGGAATACGAATGGGGCGCGTTCCCGGTTCCCAGCGTAGAAGGGGCACCGGCCGCCGCCAAGTCCTCGAGCTGGACAAGTCTGGCGGTCAGCGCGCTAGCCGGCGATGCCGCCAAGAGCGCTGGATTCGACGTCATCCAGTGGTACGGCACCGACCCGGAACTGATGAAATTCCGCGCCCTCGGCGGGTCCGTGCCCGCGCTGCGCAGCCTGCGCGAGGATCCGGACATCGTCGCTTCGCCGGTGGTCAGCGCGATGATGGGCAATATCGACCGGTCGGTGCGCTTTGGTTTCCCGCCCTCCGACTTCGAGTCGGCTCTGGCGCAGGTCACCGAGCTGCTCTTCGTGGCCCGTACTTCCACCGTCGACGAAGCGCTGGCTGAAGCTCAGGCGATGGCCGACGACGTGTTGGGCCGTCCCGAGACGGTGTACTGGGGCTTCCAGGAGCGTGCCTACTCGAACGCGGGCGAGATGCACAACCCGGAAATTCTTGGCTGAACGCCATGAGGGGCCGGCGCAGCTTGCCGGCCTCTCACCTCATCCGGCCGTGAAGTGCGTTGATGAAACTGAGGGGACATGATGGGCGAAGTGGTTGCGGAAAGCGCCAGAACGTCGGACCGTGCGCGCCCCCGGATATCCTGGTTCAACATTTTCGGCGGACGCCGGGCGCTCCTCGCCTATGCGCTGATCCCGGCGATTCTTTTTTTTGCGGTGTTCTGGCTGTACCCGCTTGGGGTGGGCTTCACGCGCAGCTTCACCAACTGGAGCCCGATGTCCGTCCGCGCGCCGGAGTTCATAGGCCTGGCGAATTACGAACGGGCCTTCTCCGACCGGCTGATCGGCATTGCCATCCTCAATTCGGTGAAGTTCGCGGTGTTCACGGTCGGCCTGCGTCTGGCCATCGCGCTGCCGATCGCCATCATGCTCAACAACCTGCGGCGGGGACGCGACTTCTTCCGACTGGTCTACTTCCTGCCCGTGGTCACGTCGGTCATCGCCGCCGGGGTGATCTGGCGCTTCCTCTACCTGCCGCGTAACGGCATCCTCAACACAGGACTGGTGGCCTTTCAGCAGGTTCTCGGGCTGTCTTTCGAACTGCCGCGCTACCTGCAGGACCCCAACATCGCTCTGTTCAGCGTCGGCGTCATGTCCGTCTGGCGCTGGCTCGGTTTCGTGATCGTGCTGCTTATGGCCGGCCTGAGCAGCATCCCCGGTGAATTCTACGAGGCTGCGCGCATCGACGGGGCGAGCCGCTTGCAGCTCTTCCGCCGCATCACCCTCCCACTCCTCCGTCCCACGCTCGTCTTCGTGCTGGTGACCGAGATCGCCAGCGAGCTGCAGGTGTTCACGGAAGCCTTCGTGATGGTGTCGCGCGGGTCCGGGGCTTCCCTGGGCGGTCCGGCCAATTCGACCCTGACGATCGTCATGCTCTTTTATCAGAGCGCCTTCCGCAACTTCGAATTCGGCTACGCCTCGACCATCGCGGTGATCATCTTCGTCATCGTCGCGGCCTTCAGCATCGTTCAGTTGTGGCTCGGCCGCAGACGGTGGGAGTACTAGCATGGCCGCCAAACCCCGTTCGGAACGATCGCCCATCGACACCGGCCAGGCGGTGAGCTACGGCGTGCTGCTGATTGGCGCAATGACCTCGCTCCTGCCGTTCGTCTTCATGGTCCTGTCGGGCTTCAAGGATTCCAGCGAGCTTCAGCGCATCCCGCCCACCTTGCTGCCGGAGCAGTGGACGCTGGACAACTTCATCTGGGCCTGGGACACGCTGCGTTTTCCGCGCCTGTTCGCCAACAGCATCCTGATCACCACCCTCATCACGCTTTCGGTCATCTATACCAGCGGCTTGCTGGGCTACGTGCTGGAGAAGATCGAGTTTCCGGGCCGGCGCATTCTGTTCTTCGCCATCATCTCGACCATGTTCGTGCCGCACCAGATCGCCATGGTCGTGCTGTGGGACTTCTTCAACAGCCTGAAGCTGCTCAACTCCCACATTGCGCTGATCCTGCCCTTCCTGTACAGCGGCTTCGGCATCTTTCTGATGAAACAGGCGATGCACACCATCCCCGGCGAGCTTCTCGACGCGGCGCGCATCGACGGCGCGTCGGAGATCGGCATCTTCCATCGCATCGTCATACCCAACATGTGGCCGTCGCTGGCTGCGCTGGCCATCTTCACCTTCATGTTCAACTACGACAGCTTCTTCTGGCCTCTGATCGTGCTGCAAGACTACGACCTCTACACCGTGCCGCTCGGCCTGGCCTTCTTCCAGGGCCAGTACTTCAACGATCTCGGGCGGGCGCTGGCCGGCACGACGCTGGCGCTCATACCGACGCTGCTGGTCTTTCTCGTCTTGCAGCGGCGCATCATTCAGGGCTTCACGCTCTCTGGCATGAAAGGATAGACCCAGTCGATGACTCAACAGACTCCGGTGCGGGTGGCAGTGATTGGCTGTGGAGGCGCGGCGCGTGCCTATCACATCCGCCGGCCCTTGCACGAGTTTCCCCAGGTTCAGTTCAGGGTGGTGTGCGAGCCGTCGGCGGAAGCCTATGCGGCGACCTGCGCCCTTTTCGAGGAGTGCGGAGTCGCCCCGCCGCCCAACGAGCCGGATCTGAACAGGCTGCTGGCCGAATACGCGGCGCAGCTCGACGTCGCGGTGATCGCCACGCCGCACGCCTACCACCACGACCAGACGGTCGCCTGCATGGAGGCCGGTCTGGATGTACTGCTGGAAAAACCGATGGCCATGAACGCAACCGAAGCGCAGCACATGATCGACGTGCGCGACCGTACCGGCCGTCTGCTCGTGGTGGCCTTCGACGGTGGTCTCTCGCCCTACATCCATACCGCTGCTGCCATGCTGCGTGACGGCGCCATCGGCGAACTGCGGCGGATCACCGCCGTGGTCTGGCAGGACTGGCGCGCGGTGACCGTTGGAGCCTGGCGGCAGCAGATTGAGCTGTCGGGCGGGGGCTTCATGTTCGACACCGGCGCGCATATGCTCAACACCGTGGCCGAGCTGGCCGGCGAACCCATTGTCGAGGTCACCGCCTGGGTGGACCATCTGAACAGCCCGGTCGACGTGCAGGCGCTGATCGTCGCTCGGCTGGCCTCGGGCGTACTCATCACCCTGAATGGTTGTGGCGACACCGGGGTAGGCGGCTGCGAGTCGGAGATCCGCCTCTTTGGCACGCGCGGCATGCTGCGCACGGGCATCTGGGGAGAATTCCTGGAGCACATGGCGCACCAGGAAGAGCAGTTCAATCCCGTGACCGTACCCCGGCGTCAGTCCACCTGGCTGCACTTCCTGGCGGTGCGCAGCGGCGAGCTCGAAAACCCCTGTCCGCCGGAAGTTGGCCTGCGCATGAACCGCCTGTGGGACGCGATTCAGGAATCGTCAGCGCAGGGTGGCAGATCGGTTAGGGTCGGATGATGCTTAAACCCGTGAGAGTCACGATCTGGAATGAATACCGTTCCGAACGCGAGCGCGAGGACGTGCGCGCGGTCTATCCCGAGGGGATGCACGCGCCCATTGCCGAGTATCTGCGCCGGCATGGTATAGAGGTGCGGGTGGCGACGTTCGACGAACCGGAACACGGGCTGACGGAAGCCGTGCTGGCCGAGACCGACGTGCTCATCTGGTGGGGCTACACCGTCCACGAAGAAGTCGCCGACGCCGTCGTCGATCGGGTTCAGAAGCGCGTCCTGCAGGGCATGGGCTTGATCGCGCTGCATTCCGCTCATTTTTCGAAGATCTTTCGCCGGCTGATGGGAACCAGCGGTTCGCTCAACTGGCGCGATATTGGCGAGAAGGAACGAATCTGGGTGATCGACCACGGGCACCCGATCGCCGAGGGCCTGGGCAACTATTTCGAGATTCCCCACTCCGAAGCCTACTGCGAGCCCTTCGACATCCCCGCCCCCGACGAACTGGTCTTCGTGAGCTGGTATGCCGGTGGAGACATTTTCCGCAGTGGCTGCTGCTACCGGCGCGGCCGCGGCCGGGTCTTCTACTTCAGCCCCGGCGATCAGGTTTACCCGATCTATTTCCAGGAAGAAGTCCTCCGCGTCATCTTCAATGCGGCGATCTGGGCGGCCCCCGACGTCATCAGACCCATCCCGTCGATGGAGCGTCTGCCCGCGCCGGAAGATCTGAACCCCTGAGCGGGTATGTCCGGCCTTTACCACTGAAGGAACCCATGTCCTTTCACCTGCCTTTTCCCGAACATTTCGTCTGGGGCGCCGCGACCGCCGCCTACCAAATCGAGGGCGCTGTCGGCGAAGACGGCCGCGGCGCCAGCATCTGGGATACGTTCTCGCACACACCCGGCAAGATTGAGAACGGCGACATCGGCGATGTGACCTGCGACCACTACCACCGCTGGCGCGAAGATGTGGCGCTCATGCGGCAGATGAACCTGCACGCCTACCGCTTCTCGATCGCCTGGTCGCGAATCCTGCCGGAAGGGCGGGGTGCAGTCAACCAGCGAGGCCTGGACTTTTACAGCCGGCTGGTCGACGGGCTGCTGGAAGCCGGTATCCAGCCGTTTCTGACCCTGTACCACTGGGATCTTCCGCAGGCGCTGCAGGACGACGGTGGCGGCTGGCAGCGGCGCGGCATCGTAAACGACTTCGCGCGTTACGCCGATATCGTGAGCCGCGCGCTGGGCGACCGGGTCAAACACTGGACGACGTTCAACGAGCCGTGGGTCTTCAGTTGGAGCGGCTACTACTTCGGCGAGGATGCGCCCGGCTGGCGGGGCGGCGTCCGCGCCGCGCTGGCGACGACGCACCACGCGCTGCTGGCGCATGGCGCCGCCGTATCGATGCTGCGCGCCAACGTGCCGGATGCCCAGGTCGGCATCGTGCTCGACATGAACATGCCCGAACCGGCCAGTGAAGATCCCGCTGACGTTGCCGCCGCCGAGCGCTTTTGCGGTTTTCAGAACCGCTGGTATCTGGACCCGCTATTCCGCGCCCGCTATCCCTCGGACATGCTGGAGCTGTACGGCAGCCAGGCCCCTGATATTCATCCGGCCGATATGGCGCAGATCAGCGCCCCCCTCGACTACCTGGGTGTCAACTTCTACCGGCGATCGGTCATCGCCGCGGGCGACGAAGTGCCTCCGGTCAGCTACCAGCGCGTCAGCCCGTCGGGCGAATACACCGCCATGGGCTGGGAAGTCTCGCCGCACGGGATCTACGACATTCTCAAATACGTCCACGATCACTACCAGCCCCCCGCCCTCTACGTCACCGAAAACGGCGCGGCCTTTCCCGACGAGATCGCCGCGGACGGACAGGTTCATGACGAATCGCGAATGCACTACTTCCGGCGCCACTTCGAACAGCTTCACCGCGCGATCGAGGCCGGCGTCCCGCTGCGCGGCTACTTCGCCTGGAGCCTGATGGACAACTTTGAATGGGCCTACGGCTTCAGCAGGCGCTTCGGGCTGATCTACGTCGATTACCCGACGCAGCGGCGCATCATCAAGGACAGCGGGCGCTTCTTCGCCGAGGTGGCGCGCCGCGACGTCCGTTTGACCCCGTAATTCAGCAGACTCCCGCGGCCGTCAGCCATCCGGCGCGCCGGCCGCCTCGTCCAGCACCAGATCGATGAACAGAGCGGCCGACCAGCCGAAAGTCGAGACCGCTCTGGGCGGCTTCTCGCCCGTTTGGGGATTGTAGTACTCGAAGATATCCGCCTGACGCATCATCATCTCCAGCGTCTTGCGCCGAAGGTCGCGCGCCTGCTGGGGAAAGCCGGAACGCTTCAGCCCCTCGATCAGCAACGCGTTGACGTTGATCCAGACCGGGCCGCGCCACATCACGTTCGGATTGTGGTGAGGGTCGTCCTGGGCCACCGTCGGGATCGGGAAGCGCGTCCAGAACTGGGCCGGGTCGGTGAGATGGTCCACCAGGCGGCGCGCCACATCCGACGGCAGCCGGCCGGTGATCAGCGGCATCAGGCTGACCGGCGTCCGTACCCGGATTGGCTCCCCATCGCGCCAGGGCCAGAAATAGCCCGCCGTCTCGTCCCAGCGCCGGTCGATCAGGCGCCGGGTCAATGCCTCGGCCGACGACGTCCATTCCGCCGCCTCGGCGTCGCGCCCCAGAACCAGAGCGATCTTCGCCAGATGGTCGTATTGCAGGATCAGATAGGCGTTCAGATCGGGTGATTCCAGCGGCGCACCCCCGTCGAAGAGCGGGCTGTTGTCCAGACCCGACGAGTAGGGGTGGGCATACTCGCACAACCCGTTGTGGTCGGAATCGTGTTCGGCGAACCACCAGCGCTGCGCGCGGACCAGCGCGTCATAGACTTCATCGAGAAAAGCGACATCCGGGTCCACTTCGTGAAGCTTCCAGACGGCCCAGGCGGTCAGCGGCGGCTTGGTGATGTCGGCGTCGATCCCGTAATCGGTGGTGTGCGACAGCGGGCCGCCGTCCTGAATGACATCCGGAATCAGACCGTTCGGAAGCTGGTGGTCGAGCAGGATGCGAATCTGGTCGCGGGCCAGCGCCGGATCGATGTGGCGCAGGGCTATGACGTGAAAGTAGGTGTCCCAGTTCCATACCCCTACGTAGCCGCGCTTGGACGGGATCATGCCCTCGCGCTGCGGATACCCGTAGAGGCGGATCAGGTTGCTCCCCAGCACCCACCAGGCGAAGGCGGCCTGTGCGCGGTACGCTTCCGGGACGGTCGGCGCGGCGTCCAGCCACGCCTCCCAGCGCGCTCGGGCCGCTTCGGTCGCTGCCTCGAAGTCCGGCAGAGTCCGGTTCAACGCCGGCGTCCGCGTGATGTTCAGGGTGAAGCAGGCTGAAGACTCGCCTGCATCCAGACTCAGGGTGACACGCACGTCGGCATCGTTTGTCGACACTTGCTGGTGGACGATCGCCGCATTCGTTGTATAGGCGACCGTGAGAAGTGGCTCGGTCTGGGGCCGGAAGACGCCGCCGCGCCGGTCCATCGCCAGCGGGATGTTCTGCGTCGTCAGTCGCAGGCCGCACCGCCCTGCGGGCAGCCTGAAGACCAGCGTCTCGGCATCGACAAAGCCGAGCGCGAAGTCTCTACCCCCGGCGGCGATATCGACCCGGTAGGGCAGTGCGTCGATGTCGACGTCGAGGGGCACGCCTTCGGCATCGAGCAGTTCGATGGCGACCAGCGTCCACGGGTGATCTTCCGACCACGACTCGGCCACCTGCACGTGGAATGCCCGATCCCGCAGAAGCACCATGATCCGCGATCCCCGGTCTGTGAAGGGGATATCGTCCATCGTGATGTAGTGAAGGAGATCTGAGAGGGCTAGACTCATGAACCTACCTCATGCGATGCGTTGGCCGTGTCACATTCAGGAGATGACTTAGCAATTCCTGTGGCCCTTTGCCATAGTCATCTTCTGCAACCGGAGACTGAGAGGGTCGCTGCTCACATAGACGGTGCTGCCCCTGTAAACCGTTACGCCAGATGTGAAATGAAGTTGGCAAAGGAGAGTGTCTGCAACGATCAAAGTACCTGATGCTGCCCACGTAGACGGTTGAGAATTCGTGCTTGACCGCACAGCACTGGCGAGCAGGGTGTTGTGTGTCCTGATTTTGAACATCGTTCTGGATCATGCCGAGAACATCCTCCTCACTTTGTGATCAAAATCCTCACTTCTTCGGGGCTGGGTGAAGACGATGTTTGCGGTCAGAAGTGAGGACAATGCTGTTGGTCAGGATACTAACCGGGGTCACGATTGGCGCGTCAGCACAAAAGAGCCGCCGACAATCGCTTCCCACGAGAGCGAATCACCTTCACAGTGCAGTGTGCCATCCGGTGCCCATAGATCGAAATCCGAATTATCCAGGAACTGCGAAGTCAAGTCCGTGATGGTGCCGTTGCGCGCCGTCAATTCCGCGAAGCCGCTCGGATCAAAGTCCCCGATGAACGTCTGCACAGCATAGTCGTGGCTGGTGGCTTCAATACCTCGTAGTTGATAGTCTCCGCTCAAGGCGAATTGGATGTCGGAACGCACCCCATCCGGGTTGCTGGCGTGGACACTATACATGCCGCTGAAGGTGCCGTTCGCATCAAAGTTGAAGATAAAACCGCTGCGATCCACATTGGCAAAGAGCGCGCCCAAATCATCGGGATAACTGGACACCAACCACGAGCCAACGATACAGTCATCCGTATCGGGTTCGGCTTGGTCTTCGACGCAGGGGGTAGCGCTGGCGACCTGTCCCCATTCGATCCTGAGCGGCACATTGACGCCGATCTCGCCTAAGCCGCGACTGAGGATGAGCATTGTTCCCTCAGCAGACGGGCAGAACTGAAACGGCGTGTCATCCTGCACGCGCACGATTCCGTTCGGCGTCCGCACGCTGGCGGCATAATGTCCCGCTGGCATCCCTGAGACACGCAGAAACGCGATATTGCCCGGCTGCATATCGAAGCTGACAAGATTTTTGTAATCGACGGCGAAGCGCGGCATGGACGTTGCCAAATTGCCGCCCCGCCCGCTGTGATGTCACTATTGGTCAGATCAACCGTCGGCGGAATTGAGAGCTGACGATTGAGCAGGACCTGCGCCCAACTGTGGAATAATTCGGTCGAGTCCAAGCCGAAATTCAACGGAAACAGCCCCCCTTGACGCATGACACCCATCTGCGTGATCGCGTTCTGGTCACTGCCAAAGCCGCGTCCAGAGGACAAAACTCCCAGAAGTAGAAGGCGTCGAGGCGTGCGGTTGCGATGTCCTGGCGCGGATCAAATATGCTGTGAAGCGATTGCGGGTACTGGCTGGGATACACCCGTGAGGCTGCCCACTCGGCGGTTCCCATGCGCCACCACGCATAAGATGGGTTGGCGAAATCCAGAATGCCCACTGCGCCGATGCTCATCTGCACACAGTAGAATAATTCGCGGGCGATGAGCGATTCTAAGTCGGGCGCGGATTCCCATCCAGCATAGATGCGGATATGACAGCTTTCTGCATCAGGAAACAGGCGCTGGGGTTCGCGCCGTGTGATGTAAGCGCTGCTGTTCTCGAGGATGCGCCCGATGACAAAAACATTGGTGGGAGCGGTACCCATGTAGACGATGACGATTTGTGTCGTCCAGGGCAATCCCGTCATGGTGGTGTAGATGGGCAGCGCCGTATCCAGGACATCAAGGACACGATTGTAATCCGGTTGATCGGGCGTGTAGTAGATGTAATTGTCGGTACGAGTCCCAATCGTCACCCGCACGAACGGGCGAACGTCTTCACGTCCGAATTCCTCCTGTGCTGATCCGCCCGTCACTGCCCCAAACATAAGCAGCAGCAATAGCACAACTTGAGTCAAGCGTTTATTTTGCATAGAGTCCCTTAGTGGGTAATCACCGGACTTGGTTTGACCCAAGTTCAAATTCATTGTAGGGTTTTTCGCTGTTTGCCGCTTGGCGTATGGGCGCTACTATGGAGTTGCTCCTGCGTCAGCCGGGCGGCTGCCCACGGTTCGGGCAGGTTTGTCGCAAGAGCGGCAGCAGTGTCGTTGAGAGGGTGAATTTCCTCACCCCTCAACTATTGAACTAGCGGCGACGACGAGAACACCGCCTGAATCGGTGGTCATTTGCGTTCCCTGCGCGACGCGGATCACGCATCGCCGTTCACCGTGACATCGTAGCCCGCGTTCGCCGTTAATCCTGTGATATAACTGGTTGCTGCCATTGTGCTGAATTCCAGTGATTCGAACACCGACAGCGCATCGACGGGGAACAACACCGCCGTTTCCCCGACGAACGCGCCTTGATGCGCTGTGCCGCCCGTGCTTTCGATCAGCGTACTGGTGAGTGGCACGATTCCCGCGTCTGTGCCTTGCAGGACATGCAAAAAGCGAACTTCCGGCACAGCGGCTTCGACCATCAAGCGGTAACGCATCATTTCATTGCTGGCGGGCGCGCTGCTCGCTTCATCGACCAGCGGCGACACGGTGATCACCGGATCGGCGGGCAGCAGTGTCTCGACCGTGAGCATTTGCCCGTGTTCGGTTGCCATGTTTGTGATGCAGCCGCTCACCGCCGCGTCTGCCGGGAAGTTGAGCCAGAAGCGGCTGACCGGATTGTCGGCATGGGTGGCGGCGCGATCATACACCACGATCACATCCGGCTTGAGCCAGATCACCGAGCGGCTGACATGCTCGACGGCGGTCACGCCCTCGTATTCCGAGTTATACAACGCCGTTGAGTCCCCGAAAGCGTAGACATACTCATCCGTCACACTGATGAGGGGCGGCGGCGGATCGCCCGCCGAAAGCAGCCATTGTGAGCCGCGCTCGCCAATCATCAGGCGGAAGTCGTCGCGGTCAGGCAGCGTGTTCTGCACGGTCAGCGTGTTGAAGTTATCCGACGTGTGATAGTCGAAGTCGTAACCGACACGGATTTTGGTCAGCCACTCGCCGCCGCGATAGAACTCAATTGCGTTGCCGCTGCCGCTCTGGTGATCGACTTCATCCCAGCTCAGGTTATACGTGAACCAACGCGCGTTCTCGCTCCAGTCGGTGCGGGCGAGCAAACGGCGCATCCCCGGCGCATACCACGACGTTCCAGCCCGGTCGCGGGTCGGCGGGAGTCAGGTTGTTCGGCTCAAACATAAGGAAATACAGGATTGCTTTGTGAACGGAATCTACATCCTGTACCCGTTCGACCAGCGCGCTTGCACCGCCGGGCGGCGTATAGATTTGCAGCCAGCGCAGCGCGTCGAGCCGTTCGGGATTCGCCCCGGTAAACATGTCATACGCGCCCAACGAGCCGAACAATTCGATATAGTCGGGCAGCCAGTAGTTTTGTCCCGATCCGTACCACGCGGGCAGATACACCACGCCAGCATCGTCGCTGACGGCAGTCGCCGGACTCATCGAATGGGCGATGGCGACAATTGCATCGTTCCAAAACGGATTCGCCTCGAAACTGACCTGCTGTCCCCACACCGCCGGGTTATTCGCGTCGGAGGTTTGCAGCGCGAACATGAACTGCGCGGCGTAACCGAGCGACTGCGGGCTGTATTCAAAGCCTTCCGTGCCCAAGCCGCCGCGCGCATCGGTGCGGAACAGATGGTCGATTACGTACAGCCATGCGCCGGTCGCATTTTCGAGATACGCGCCCAGTTCGCCATTGGGATCGTCTGCTGCATCGAGCGAGAGTGCCATCATGCCCATGTTACGCATGTGCGCCACATAGTAATTGTTGCCCGCCCAGCGCACCAGCGACGGATCGCTGACCAACACCGGGTCGTTAACCACGCCAAGCGGTTCCGGGTGATTGTTGGTCGTGGTGTAGGCGTTCAAGTTCTCGTCGCACCAGCGCAAAAACACCGTGCGGATGGTGGCTTTGTCCTCCGCCGAGAGCGTCGGGTAAATCCAATCGACAATGAGCGGGAAACTGACGCCGTACCAGCGCGAACGGTCGCTGGTAGCGAATTCCGAATGGCGAAACGGTTGATCATCCGCCACGCCCAACACCGCCTGATCCATGACGTACATCAGCAGTTCACGTGACCGCTGCGCGTATGACTGCCGCGCAGTCTCATTCGATTCGATCAGCGACATGAAGGCGAACAGCCGCGCATACGCTTCAGTCGGATATTCCTCGTAGGCATTCCCGCCCATGTCTTGTGCCGGGATGATGCCTTCGTCCATCCACTCCGCGGCCGCGTTTGCCAGCACCCATAAGCCATCGGTGTACAGCGGGTTGTTTTGGGCCGCCCACGCCTGCAAGCGCGGCAAGTCTTGCGCCGTCACCCACAAATGCGGGTGTGCCGTGTCGGTTTGGGCGTGCAGCGCGCCGCCCATCAGGAAAACACATACGACGATTTGGAGCAGTCGCTTGAGCATGTTTACTCCGGCAGCCCATAAACAAGCGAATGCAGCACGTTGTTCACATCCGGGTTGGACGCTCCGATTACGTCCTGCACCATCACCGTGACCACTCCGGCAGGGAAGCCAAAAGCGTACAGATTTACCTGTCCGCCGGGAAGGCTTTCTCCGGCGATATATCCCTGCGCGGTGAACACCTCAAACCCTTCAACGAACGAGGGATACGCTTCGATGCCGAGCGCAGCGGCATACGCCGTGAACACCAGATCGGCAGAATCGAACGGATTGATCTCCAGGGCGCGCAAACCAGGCGACAGCGTAATGATCAGCGCCGAGTCGCCGCGCTCGTATTCGTCGCTTGCGCCCATCGCCACATCGAGCGCAGCGCTGCTGCTCGCCAGAACCAGCGTGCCGGTTTCTTCATCCCACAGCGATTCCCAGCCTTCGGGCAACGTCGCGCTGAAAGCGAACTGCCTGCCGTCATCATCGACCGGGAGCACAAAATCGCCTGCCTCGCTGGTTTCTTCACCTTCCGGCGCAGTATCAGCGCTGGTCAGCGTAAGCGTGTCCCACATGGCTTCACTGAGCGCAAATACATCGTCGGTACTGATGAGCAGCACAAAAACAAAAGTACCCTCCTGCTCGAAGGCAAAAGCATCGACACTTGTACCCTCGATGAACGGGATCCTGAAATCAATACTGTTATCAGCTTGTACGGGAAACAGTCCAAAACTGATTGCCGGGTTGCCTTCGTAAACCTCACCACTGGGCGACCGCAAGCCTTCACGGTCGAGGAATGCGGCGAGTACATCTGTCGCTGAACTATCGACTGGCAGATCAGAGACGCCGCCGTACCGGGAGCGAAAACAATGACCCCCGTCGCGCCGCGTTTTACACTCCCGCCACGCTCAATGGTCGCGTCCAGCACCGCTTGCGTGCTGGCAATATACAACGCTTCCTCATTGCTGAGCGTTACCCAATCTTCCGGGAAGTTGATGCTCAGAGTCCACTCATCATCGCTGATGGTGGCAGTCGCCCCAAGTTCGGGCGCTTCTTGCGCAGCCACGGTCCCAATCAGTACAAGTAATAATACAAACGTAATTGTGAAGCTGCTATGACGCACAGTTGCAAGACGCATATGTTGAAACGCTCCTCTAGGATGTCAACAAGGTGAAGGGCTTTCGCCTCAATAACCATATAGCGATCTTCGATTTCGCGCAGGCTCCCCGAAAATACTTCTATATTGGTTCAAGAGGGTACTGCCTAGGTAAACCGTTGGTAATTCACGCTTGACCGCACGGCGCTGGTCAGTAGGATGTGTCCTGATTTTGAACATCGTTCTCAGATCATGCCGAGAACATCGTCCTCACTTTGCTCGATCAAGATCCTCACTTCTTCGGAGCTGGATGTAGACGATGTTTGCGATCAGAAGTGAGGGCAATGTTGTCGGTCAGGACAATAGAGGCCACGATGTCAGGAAGCACGTTGGGGAATCACTCAGACGTCTTTCGACACCCGCCCACGCTTTTAATTCTGCGACAACGACAGCAAGTAGGGTTCCGCGTTCGACCAGGCTGTCGGCGGCATCAAGATTCTCAGAATGCCAATTCGTGCCCCGAAGGCAAACGCGGCAGGCGAACGCTTTCTGGGAAGTGTCCGGCGCGAGTGCCTCGATCACCTGTCGATTGTCAATGAACGCCAGTTGCGCCGAGTGATGAAGGAGTCCGTGAAGTATTTCAACTCTGCCCGACCGCACCAAGGCACTGGACATCGCCTTCCGGTACCCCCTGCCGAGCCGGACAAGCAACAGAACATGGGGAGTAGAATCAGCGCGCTTCCAGTTTTAGGAGGCTTGCACCACGCCCATCGTCGCAGCGCTTGAAGTGCCGTTTCTCCCTCTAATATACGAACCCCCACAGCATAATCAACCGCTCTAGCCGTTTTCCCCCGCCAACCGCGCGATCTGCAGCAGGCAGTGGCGGAACAGCGTCAGCATTTCCGGGTCAAGTGCGCTCTCCTCGATTTGGGCGATGCGCTCGACATCATGCATGGCGCGGATGATGCTGACCGGGATCTCCAGGTTACCTTCGGTGAACGCATTCAGGTATTCGACCGCGCTGATCAGGAAGTCGCGCATTTCGTCATCGGTCCGGGCGCTGCGGAAGAAACCCGCCAGGTTGGGCGAAAGCCGCGCCCCGCGCGTGGGGCGCGGCCCGGCGCTGATCGATCGATTGGTGGTGGCGGCATAGAGTGCCGTGCCCAGTTCGGCGAAGCTCTGCACACGCTGGTAGATCGACTTCTCGATCACCTCCCAGATCATGACGCGCCAGGCGTGGATCTGCTGCGGTACGGCGAGCAGACGGGCGACCTCCGCTCGCCAGTCGTCGGCGATGCGCCCGCTAACGCCGTCCAGCAGGGTATCGAGATCGGTATTGTACAGATCGCGTTGAAGCATGACGGCCAGATCGGGTCGCAGCGTTGGCAGCAGATCGGCCATGAAAACCCGATTGTTGAAAAAGTGGTTGACGTTGACACCGTGGCGGCGCAGCAGTTCCTGCTGAAACAGCGGCAGGTAGCGCTGCATGGCTTCGCTGTCCTCGCGCAGGGCGACCAGCGCCGAGTTGCCCGCCGGGAACGCCGTCTCGATGGAGCGCAGGAACTGGCCTTCGCGTTCCTGATAGATACGTAGCGTGTGAAGGATCTCGTATACCGGGAGCTGCGGCAGCAGCCGGTCGGCGATCATGCGCTCGCGTTCGGCCTCGCGGAATGACTTCTGGGCGAAGCGTTCCAACGCGCGGAACAGGCCGGTCGTAAGCTGGTTGACGCCCAGGATGGTCGTCTGGGCCTGATTGTGGGCGATGGCTCGCAGCAGGCTGCCCTGCTTCGATAGCGGGATGATCTCGGCGATGTTCGCCAGAATCCTCTGGCCGCGTTCCGCTCCGCTGCCCAGTGTACGTCGGCTGGTCGGGCGATCGCGGAGCTGCGGGATCGAGCGACCGATGAAATACGAGATGATGTGCAGTCCAACCACGTCTTCTTCCCGTCCATACAGGATATGGCGGAAGCTATCGGTCAGTTCGTCGAGGAAGCCTTCGTACAGCTCATCACTGGTGCCGATCGTCAGTCGTTCCAGCTCCTGTGCGCTGCGATTACGCGCCATCAGGCGGCTGTCGACCGACATTTCGGCAGCGCGGATCAGGTCGTTGCGGTGGATAGTCTGCGCCTGGCGCACGTGATACAGCAGGTTAACCAGATCGCGCACGGGCAGGGCGCGAATCTGTTCGGACAGGTTGCTCTGGAACGTACGCAGTTCCCCGCCCAGGAATACCCCTTGAAGCGGGGTGACGGCGTAAGCCGTGCTCCTGCGCGCCGCGCCGATCAGGTTGGCGCTGAAGCGCTGCCGTGCGTCCGGAGTATCGCGGAAGGCCTTTACGCCCGCCACATGCGAATAGTAGCCACCTTGGCGCTGCATCGGTTCGCCGCTTCCCATCTTGACGCGCACTGCCTCGGCGCTACCATGTTCGACCAGCCATGATTGGATATCGTGCTTGGCCTTTTGGTACAGGAAGGCGCTGTTGGCCTGGCTGACTTGCTGACTCAAATCCGATCCGGCGATGAAGACCTCGGTCATGATCTCGGCGAAGCGTCCGCGCGCCGACCCGTTGGTCTGGCGGCTCTGCGACGCGTAATCCCACACCCGGTCGAGATAGCTGCGGATGCCCTTGACCGACTTGATGTCCTCAAACAGCGGGATCAACCAGATCGATGGTAGTTCGCAGCCAGGATTGTCGCGCCGCACCTGTTCACGCTGCGTGTGCATCTTGCGATCGAGGGCTATCAGCGCTTCCGGATCGGTCGACAGGCTGATTTGCTGCTCCAGCGTCATGCCTGGGTTGTTGTGCTTGCCTGCGATGATGTTCAACTCGTGCATGTTGTACACGGTCGTGTCGATGGCAAACTGATCACGCGCCGTGATCATCGACTGCTGGATGCGCGGCGTGATGACCGACCGCTGGAGGATGTCCTGATAGTTGATGACTTCGCGCAGCAGCGGTTCCGCGGTCCGCTGCGTGTGGATCGCCGGGATGAGCGCGTGCAGTTCTTTGCGCAGCCGTCGGTTCAGCGCGAAGTAGTCGTCGAGCGTCTTGCGCCGTTCCTGGCGCAGTTCGAGCATTTTCTGTTCGTAGCGGTCGTTGTGCTGGAACAACACGCGCGCCGGGTCGCGGCGTAGGTGCAGGCGTGTCGCCAGCCGTTCCAGCGCGGTCGTCTCGACCGAGTAGGGGAGGATGCCGCGATAGCGGTGCTCGAGCTGGTGCGTAAGCTGCGTGATGGCGTCAAGGATGTCGGCGACACGCTGGTTGCGCTGCTCCAGTCGGTTGAGTTCGCTCAGCAGTTCCGGACTGACGGCAACCGTCGGGTCGGCCTGACGCAGCAATGCGAGGATGCGCGCCATACGTCGAACGTTCTCCATCACCAAAGCGGCCAGCAGTTGATGGCCCTGCCCGGAGGGACGGTTGCTGCCATCCCAGTCGCTCCAGAACGATAGGAATGGCGTCAGCGTGGTATCGGTGAACAGCCCTGCAAAGTTTTCGCCTGCCCCCAGTGTGGCCAGATCGAGCAGGATCTCGTCAGCTTCCTGACGTGAGGAGACACTGACGTTGAGGCCCAGATACTCGCGCATCAACTCGCGCTGCGCCGTCGCGATCTGATCGGCGGTGACCGGCCTGCCCGCGATCAGCGCAATGTTAATGGCGTCGAACGCCATTTCCGCCTGAAGCGAGTACACCTGCGTTGGGTGGACGGTGCGGTCATAAGAGCGGCGCTGGAATTGAGCCTGCCGCCGGTTGAGCTCGTCCTTCATGAACTCGCGTCCCAGCCGGTCGCTCAGCCAGCGTCCATTGTCGCTCTGCGCTTTGCGCATCAGCTCGTCGCTGATGAGGGCACGATCGAGCAGGCGCGTGCGGAATACGGCCAGCCGTTCGGGCACGTACCTGCGGACGAATTCGCGCTGCAGGCGATCGAAATCGAGCTGCGGTGCGATCATCAACTGCTGCCAGACCGGGACGTTGTCTGCCCCTTTGAGAATGCCCGCAGCGATCCCATCCATGCGCTGGTTCAGTTCAGCAGTACGATCGTTGAGGCGCGGCGGCATGCGCAAGCGCGGCATGCGCCGGTTGTAGCGCGCTTCTTCCTCGGCGATCAGCCGGTTGAGGTCGATCAGCAGGCGGCGTGTCTTGGCCAGCAGGACTTCAGCCCCGTCTACTCCGCCCAGCGTCAGGCGGAAGGTGGTTCGCCCGGTCTCGAAGCCCTTCTCGGTACGGGCGAAGGTCGCCAGCGGCAGCAGGCCCACGCCGCGCCGTGCCAGCGACGACGCCAGCCAGTCGAGCGACAGACCGGCGGGCAGCCTCTCGATTTGCAGCAGCGGGTACATGCTGCCCGTCGGCGGGATGATGGTCATGCGGTACGGGTTGCGGTCGGGCGGCAGATTCTCAACTGCCATCAGCAGGGCGCGCGTGCGCTCGGCAAACAAAGCATTGCGCAGGTGCCAGTAGACGCGCGCCGCGTACCGGCTGCCGCGATAGAACAGATAGGTGATGAGGACAGCGGCGACATTTGGCTGGATGTGATCGTTGATCGCCTCGAAGCGGGCACGCAGGGCGCGTTCGCGGATTTCGACGACGGCCAGACGCGCTCCAGCCAGACAATCGGGCTTAGACATTGAATGTACGGTCAGCACGAGATCGGCCTTGGAGTCCGCGACCAGACCGATGCGAATGAGGTCGGAGATGGTCTGACGCACCGTCTTGATCTCCGGCAGATCGTCGACCGCCGCGACGTTCTGGTAGGCAAGATCGTCGATCAGGTAAATGTCGTGTTCGAGGCAGAAAAGGATCAGCCGGTGTAGCGAGTGTTCCGCGAAGATGCGCCCGGTGGCATTGTGCGGGTTGTTGATGGCGACTGCGCCGCGCCGCGCCCAGCCGGGATCGCGGCGCAGCAGCGCCTCCAGTCTGGCGATCATGGCGTCGGCGTCGAGATCGAGCGCCGGCGTCAGCGGGACGGCGTGGACGACTGGGAAGCACTGCTCGTACGACCAGCTCAAATCCGGGATCACGACTTCGGTGATCCCGCAGTGGAAGCCGAGGATGCCTAGCGCAGTGCGCGAGGAACCGCTCGTGACCAGGCAGGCATCGGGCTGATACTGCGGTTGATGGCGGACGAAGGCACTGAGGAAGCTGCGCTGCAGGGCGCGGATGGTCTCCGGCTCGTGCAGCGTGGCGATCAGCAGATCGATCAGCTCGCGCGCGTCGAGCGAGGCGAACGCGTCGAACAGGCGGCCATCCCCGGCCCCTTTGATGCGTGTCGCGAAGGCCGTGGCCTTGTCCTCCAGCGTGTGCAGCGTCCGGTCGAGTGTCGTGGCGCGGGCGCTGATCAGCGTGTCCAACCGCTGGCTGACCGCCTCGGACAGGCGCGGCAGGGTGCTTTCCCCCACCCCGCTCAGTTCCAGCCCTTCGAACGTCGAGCGGATCTGGGGCAGCGTGGAGCTGCCCGCCGTCGGTTTGGCTGCTGCCTGCTGATCGAGCAGCAAGCTCAGGAACTCGACCTCGGAGGCCGAGGGCGTCCCTTTGAGGTTGAAATGCATGCTCTCGATAGCGGCCAGCAGATCGGCATTGCCGGCCACGAACACTGTGGACAGGGTGTGCAGGCGTGGGGCGAAGATCGCCGGGGAGAGCAGGCGGATGACGCGCTGCACCAGCTTGGCTTCGCGTGCCAGCGATAGATGGTTGGGTGCGTTGTTCGCCTCGATGAAGAACAGCGGGCGTTCCAGGCTGAGGACGCGCAGCCGCCGCCGCGCTGCTTCGCTGGGCACGCCGCCGATGATCAGGAACGTCGGCGTGTCTGGTGCGTCACTCAGCAGGGCTTCGAGCCGGTCGCATGCCTCCATTTCGTCATCCGGCAGATCGGTGAACAGCAGATGGGGGATCGCCGTGTACGACTGCGGGAGGTGGTGCTGGTAGCAAACGATGCGGGCGGGCAGCGTATTCAGGTACGACGACAGCGTGAACAGCAAGACGCGCACCGTTTCCTGCACGCCGCCGGACGCCAGGATGATCTCGCGCCGACCGGATTTCGCGCCGGTATCGTAGTGCAGCCCTTCCTGCTGGCCTTCCAGCCAGGCGCTGAAGGCCGTGACGACGCCATGCGGCGCTTTGGTCGAATAGCCGCCGCGCGGCATATACGGCGCGCTCTTGTTGATGGCGCGGATGAGGAAATCGAGCTTGGGTCGATCGTCGGCGTCCCAGGCCAGATGCGCCATCAGGCCGTCGGGATCGGTGTCGCTCAGCGCTTCATCACGGATGTCCAGGCCGAGCGCGGTGCGCAGAAATGCCGACGACAGCCGCGGGTCTTGGAGCGGGTTGCCGATGTGAAAGTTGATCCGCTCTTCGGGTGGAACCGGTGCCGCCGCCGTCGTCTCGCTGACTTCGGAGACGCGGGCGGCGCGTAGCGGCTTCAGGCGAAACAAAGCAGATGAATCGTTCGATTGGGACATGGTCGGCGCTAGCGCGTATCGGATAGTTGGGCAGTTGATGAATCTCGGCGGGCGAGGCTCGCCTCGCCCCTACAGCGGGAATGGTAATTCGGTAGGGGCGAGGCCGGCCTGGTGCCGGCCGCTATGGCTCGTCCGTGCTGTCCGCGTCTTTTTGCAGCAGGTTGCGGAACATCGTGAACAGAGCTGAGCCGGTGCTGGCGACATCCTGCGGTGTCAGCGAGATGACGGTGCGGGCGTTCTTCAGGCTCTGGCTTGCTTCCGCCAGACGGGCCGCTTGCGGCGTCAGCATGAGCAGTTCCGGGCTGCTCAGCAGCACATCCAGCTCTTCTTTCTCAAACGCCAGGCGCAGACGGCTGCGTTCCAGTTCGTCTTCGATACGCCGGCGCGACAGTTCGGTTTCGCTGCTAAACTGGATCTTCTTGAGTTCGGCGCGTTTGAGTTCGAGCGCGTGTTCCATTTCGGCGATCTCCTCGTCGGCGCGATACTTGGCGCGCGCGGCGGAGACGCTGGCCTGATGCCTGAGCTGTTCGGTCTGTTCGAGCAGACGAGCTTCTTCCTGCTGCGAAAGCGCCTCGGCGATCTTGGTATCGGTCGCGTCAAGCGACTGGACGGCCAGCGAGATCAGCTCAACGCCGAAGCGCTCCTCGATCTCGCCCATCTGCTCGTTGAGATGCTTGAGCACACCTGCCGACGAAATGGCGTTGATGGCTGAGCGCTCCGTGTATTCCTTGACCAGCCCTTGCAGCACGATCTTAACCTGATCAACGGCGTGAACGACGGCTTCACCATCCCAGCCGCCGACGCGGATCAGCGCGCCGATGTGGTCGACGGACGGTGCCGCGGCCCCCACCAGCTTGATGCGCACGCCCAGGTTGCCTACGGCGGCGGCTTCGACCGTCAGTTGCACCGGCCAGGTGGTACGCTTGAGCGGCAGGCTGAAGTGACGCGGATAGAATGGGCCTTTGCGCACCCGGATCTGTCCATTCGCCTCGTAAAGCACGATCACGTCCGGCTGACGGACGCGGAATTCAAACAGCGCAGCCACAACAGCGGCGGCGATCGCAATACCTATGATGACCAGAATTACTTCCATCGCTTCATGCCTTTGGCGCGGGTATGACTGCCTTTATACATCAATAGGAATGGAGGACAGCATTCTACGGAGACCTGACAGCGCATTGTAACGCGAAGCCGCTGAACCTGGCAACCGGATTGTGGGGGACTCAAGCCATCTGAGTTCTGTGTAATTCTTGTAGAATCGGCGCGTTTCCAGTTTTGGGAGGCTTGTACCATGACTATCGTCGCAGCGCCTGACGCGCCGTTTCTCCCTCAGATGCGCTAAGTAACCGCCCCAACAACCAAGAAACTATCGATTAAACGAAAGCCATCACAAGTGTGAGACTAACGACGCTGGCCAACGTAGAAAACAGCACAGTGGTTGTCACAAACTCGGGAATCAGTTCATTTTCCATGGCGATGATCGCGCTCAGAATGGCGGCTGGCATCGCAGCCTGAAGGATGCCAGCTCCCCGTTCAAGTCCCGTCAGACCGAACGGTACAGCGAGCGTGACAGCCAGGATCGGACCCGCTATCAATCGGATTCCGCTGGCAATCATCACATCGGACGTGAACCTGAAGCTTTTCAGTGTCGAAAGCTGTACGCCGAGAGCCACCAGCATCGTAGGGACCGTCGCTGCTGCAAGCAGATCAATGCCACGCTCCAGAAACAACGGTGGTTGAACATGGGTTACATTCAGAAGGAGTGCTGGTACCAAGGCAATGAGCGCCGGAGTTTTGAAGACGGACCATGTGGCTTTCAGGCCGCCGCCACTGGGCAGACTGGCAGCAGCGACGCCGATGATGAAAGCGATGGTCATAATCGCCAGAAAATAGACCGTGGCTGCAGCAAGTGCCTCTTGTCCCAGTCGGAACTCAATCAGTGGCAGACCAAAGTTCCCCACATTGCCAAAAACAGCAATCAAGATGTAGGCCGAAACCATCTTCTCCGAACGACCTAGAGCCCTGGCTACAGCCCAGCCCACACCTGCAAGCGCGATGTGCGTGACCACAGCAAACGCAATCATTCGTATTGCCGAGGTGACGTCTACCTGAGCCGAGCCGATTACGTCGAGTATCAGCGCGGGAATGAGAATGTAGTACGCGTACCGAGTGAGCGTGCGGGGTGCCAGGCCCAGCCGGGGACCAGCAACATAACCCAACACAACCAGTGCAAACACCGGCGTAATCACGTCGAAAAAGATGGTGGCTAGTTCACTGGTCAGAACCATCTCGCCTTACCATGCAGAGGTGCCCCGATTGGTCTGTATCAACGGCAAAATCATGTCACTCGTGAGGATTGTGTGGAAGAAACCCATTCCACGGACTGCGCCATACTTCAGCGGTCAGCCATTGTAGCATGGGATGATCAGCAAACGGATCACCGGGTTCCTACGGCTTGAGGCAATCATGTTTCGCTTAAATCCCGAATCCCTGCGGATACCACGGCGTCCATGCCCCACGCGGCACATCATAGCCGAAGGAGTTGTAGTACCGTCCCCCGCCGATGCACGTCTTGCGGAATCATCCCACCCGCGGATACCTGCGCTTTGCGGCAAGTTTCACCATGGCGGTGCTGCCGAGCTGCGCGACTCACGGGAAACGCCGCGTGGATATAGTTTTTTGCTACTACACCCTCTACGTCGGCGGCAGCAACCCCAATGCCGCCCGCCGTGCCGCCATTTACGGACAGGGTTGGCTGCCCGCGGGCATGCCGGCCGAGCAGCTGCGCCAGCGCGTGGCGGAGATCCGGCAGACCGCGGCGGACCACGGTCGGGGCGATGTTCAGATCGACATCGCGCCGCAGCTGATCACCTACATTGGCAAGACGCATGAGGCGGCCGTCGAGCGCTTCCGCCGCAGCCAGATCTACCAGCACCTGGTGTCGCTGCGCGCCTCCACACTGAAGGATCAGGCGGGCGTTGCCTTCGAGGAAGCGAACCTGATCGGCACGGTGGACGAGCTGGTCGAGAAGATCCAGAGGTTGGGCGAGGCAGGCGTGACCCACCTTTGTGGGACGTATTTCACCGCCGATACAGTCGACGAACTCAAGAAGCAGATGTCTATCTTTGCTCAGGATGTCATGCCGCGGGTGAATGGACCATCCTGATCTAAGCCACCAATCGAAAGTTATCCACGAAAAGCAGTCGATTGGGATGATCGGGCGTGTTCTGGTTGGCAATGACCTGATCAACAGTGATTTGGAGATCGTCGGGTGAGCGATGAAGGCGGTTGGCGACGGTGAGCTGCTTGAAGTGGAGCCAGAAGCGCTCAATGGGATTGAGAAACGGACTGTACTTGGGCAACCAGATGAGCAGGAGACGGTCGCCCCAATGACTGAGCGCCGCCTGAACGGCTTTGCTGCGATGATAGGAGGCGTTGTCCAGAACGAGAATGAGCTTGAGGCGAGGATGCAGATGCAGCAGCCGGTCGAGAAAGGCGATGAAGGCGTCGCTGTTCTTGTGCTTGGAGGTGCAGTGGGTAACCTGCCCGTTGCGCCAGTTGTAGGCGCCGAAGACATGGAGGTATTGGGGCGAACCGGGAGCGGGAATGAGCTGGCGTTTGCCGCGCTTGGTCCAGCAACGCCGCAACGGCGGATGGAGGCTTATGGTCGTTTCGTCCACAAAGAAAAGCTCGGTTTCTGCGAGTGGGTTGAGGGGGACGGTTTTTTAGCCACTCCAGCACCGTCTGCATCATCGCCTGGGCATCCTGGTCTTGAAGGGCGCTCAGGTCATGTTTCGGCTGTTTCCAGCGATAGCCCAACCGATGCAGCAAGGCGCGGAAGCGAGCGGGACTCAGCAGCACCTCCGTCTGCTCTTCCAGGTACAGGCGCAGGCGGTCGATGGTCCAGATCGTAACTGGCAGTCCCAGGCTGGCGGGGTCCGTTTCCAGCAGTTGCTCCAGCAGCCTCACGTACCGGGCGTCCGCTTTGCGCTTCCTGCCACTCTTCGGCTGATCTTGCAGGCCTGCCACCCCATTCTGGCGAAAACGGCGATGCCACGTCCAGACCGTATTGGCCGTGATGGCCACCATCTGACCCACCGCCTCCGGTTTGTGTCCCAGGTGCAGCAACCGGACGGCGATCGCCCGCTGGCGCACCTCCGGATGCTCCGAGTAGTTTATGGCTTGCTCGAGATTGGCACGCTGCTCGTCATTCAGCGTGAAGTTTACTCGTCGGCTCATGCCTTCGAGTCTACCTCATTCGTGGCTTTCATTCGATAGATGGCTTAGAAGATCGAAGTGGCGACATCCGGCATGAGCTACCGAGACATCGGCGCGGCGCTCGGCATCCACTGGACGCGGGTGGGGTCAGGTGGTGAGACAAACACCTAAACCCGAACCGCTCCCTAAAGGTGGCGGTGAGTCGACTGGCGTGGCTTGGCGAGCTCATGGGTTTGCGTCGTGGGGCGACGGCCCGGGATGTCGATCCAGCGGCAACTCCATGAATACCCAGAACTGGTGATATTCGGGAGGGATTTCGCTTTCGGGGTAAGGCTCAATTACGCTGAAGCCAACTCGACGGTACAGAGCCTGAGCAGCGGTCATATAGCGCGCGCTGTCCAGGCGGAGCATTCTGAAGCCGGTAATCCGGGCATGCTCCACTGCCGCAGCAATCAGCGCAGAGCCGATACCCCGCTTGCGATGCGCCGGACGGACGTACAGTCGCTTGAGTTCGCCTGTGGACTCGTTCAGTGTCCTGAGGCAGATGCAGCCAGCGATCACTGTATCTTCCAGGGCCGCCAGCAGCAGCCCCTGCGGCGGTACATATTTGCCAAGATCGGCCATGTCTGCCGCGTGCAGCGCGTGAATGTCCAGGCGGATGCCCAGGTGCTCGGCGTTGCGCTCGTTGGCCCAGCTTAGGTATTCCCAAAACAGGTCGTGCAACCGCTGATAGTGCTGTTCAGTGCTAATTGGATGAATCGCCATGGGGGTTATGCCTGCTACAGTAGGTGCAGTTTTCGAGCGACCGCGACGGCCTGGGTCCTGCTGTGCACATCGAGCTTCAGGAAGATATTGTTCAGATGCTTCTTGACTGTCCCCAGGCTGACCACCAACTCCTGTGCGATTTCCCGGTTGGATGCTCCTTCGACCAGCAGTCGCAGCACATCGAACTCACGCACGCTGAGCGGCTCGCCGAGCAGATCGTCGTCGATGACCGGCAGTTGTGAGGGTGGCCTGCTCACAAATGCGTCAAGCAGGGATTCGATCAGGGCCGTCCGCTGCGAAGTGGGACGTGCGAGCCGCAAGAGCCTGGCCACCGGTTCGCCCTTATCGACGAAGATGCGCACGAATCCTTCCTGTTCGGCGATCTCCAGGGCGCGTTCGAGCGTGGCCAGAACATCCGTGGTCTGTCGCTTCGCATTCAGCACCAGCGCCTGCAAGATGAGAAGTTCCAACAGGCTCGTCAGCGAGCCGAACACCGAAAACCCTGGACGGAGCTCCTCCAGCCGAGTTGTGATTTCGTCGATCGCGGACGGGTCCTGTTCGAACAGCAAATGCAGCGCGATCACTTCCTTCAGCTGTGCCTCGAACGTGCTGGCCGGAAGCTGTGTCTCCCCTGCGAGGAACTTTCGGAATGGGGCAAACGCCTCATCCCCATGCCACAGTCGCGTCACGAACAGGACAAAGATCCGAGCCGGTATCCCTGGATAATCCTGGAGAATGCCACGGAGGCTGGCGATCGTGTTTTCACTTGCAGCGATCGCCCCGGTCAGGCGCTGGACGCGCGCTCGTACGGCATAGCCGACCATGGCGTAATGCGGAATCACCTGATCGCAGCGTTCGATACAGAGCGACGCCGAATGTTCCGCTGCTGCCAGGTCGTTTCGCTCAAGCTGGATGATCGCCAGCTCCCCATGGGCGATGCCGACGTTAATCTGGTGCTCCTGCTTTTCATCTGCTGCCAGGCGCAGAATTGCGTTGTAAGTCGTCTCGGCCTCGCGTAGATGTCCGAGGATGAGCAGGATCTCTGCGTCGTGAATCATCGGCCGCACCGTCAGGTTGAAATCGCGCAGCGTGCGGCCGATGGCAGTGGCCTGGGCATAGTGATCGCGCGCCTCTTCCAGCAATCCCTGACGCTGCCGGACGTAACCCCTGATGAGCAGGGCCGTTCCGCGGAGAAGCTTTCTGTGCTCCGGAAGCCGCCGGAGTGCGCTGTCGGCCGCGGCGTTGGCGCGCGCAGTGTCGTAGTTGAGAGTCGCGCCCAGGGCCTCGATCGTATCGGCATATCCAAGCATTTCTTCTCGTGTCGCTTCGGATATATCGGACAGCGAGGATCGCTCAGACCGGCCCGGGCCATGTCCACATAACGCTGTGCCAGGGTCGTTCCTCCCAGGTAGCTGTGCCACATCCCGGTATTGAGCGCCAACAGCGGGTGGCGCTGCATTACGGCGTCCGGAATGTGCGCTGTCCACTTCGTGCCTAGATTGCCCCAGCTGGCGACATTGTCCGCCGATCCCGATGCCTCCATGATGGTCGCCGCCAGCTCAAAGTCGCTGGCGGCCAGCGCATGCGCGACGGCCTCGTCGGTCGACCCGGCGGCCGCCCACCACCGACTGGCGCGCCGGTGCAGGTCATCCCGGTCGGGTGCCGCCAGCCGATTGCGCAGGACATCCGCGAACAGGTGATGATACCGATACCACGAGCGCTGTTGATCGAGCGGGATCAGGAACAGATTGGCGTGCTCGATTCGCTCCAACATCGCCTGCCCGTCGTGGCCACCCGTCACGGCGTCGCAGAGCGGGCCGCTCAACCGATCGAGGATCGACGTCTGCAGCAGAAACCGCTGGTATGGCTCTTGCTGGCGGATCAGGACTTCTTCAAGCAGGTAGTCGAGGATGAACCGATGGCTCCCGGTGAATGCTGAGATGAATCCCGTGATGTCCTCATGCCCCTTCATCGCCAGCGCTGCCAGCTGCAGGCCGGCGACCCAGCCTTCGGTGCGCACGTCGAGGTCGTGTGCCTGATTGGCGGTCAGCGTCACGCCGAGCATCTGTCCGAGAAACGCCCTCGCTTCGTCCGGCGTGAAGCGCAGATCGTCTGTGCGCAGCTCAGTCAGCTGCCCGCGCCCCCGCATGCGTGCCAGGGGAAAAGGCGGGTCCTCGCGGCTCGTAATGATCAGGGCCAACTGCCACGGCAGATGATCGAGCAGGAACAACATGGCCTCGTGCACCGGTGCGGCGGTGATGACGTGGTAGTCGTCCAGCACCAGCGCCACACGCTGCGTCAGGCTTTCCAGGCGGCTCACGAACTGCGTCAGCAGGGACTTGATCGGGGGCGGCTGTGGCGCGGCCAGCAGCGACAGCACTTCCTCCATGTCGATCATGGCGGAGGCTGAGACAGCCGTCACGATGTAAGCCAGAAAACGCTTCGGATCGTTGTCGTCGTCGTCGAGCGACACCCAGGCCATCGGGACGTCTCCTCCGGCGTCGGTGGACCGCCACTCTCCCAACACCGTGGTCTTGCCGTAGCCGGCAGGCGCACAAATGAGGGTCAGTGGGCATGACAGACCGGCGCTGAGCTGCTCGGTGAGACGAGGACGGGGAACGCGGACAGCGCGGGCAGGGGGAGGCGTCAGCTTCGTTTGCAGAATTTCCGCTGCTGACATGACCATATGAATTGTCCTGAAGCATATCTTCGTTCAGTATAATGCCTGATCCATAGAGACGCAAGTAAGTGGTAATAAACACAATCAACCCCCGGAATACATCTTTCGGCCATCCCTTCTCAACCCGGTTGCCGCATAGGGTAGTCGCATCGTTCTGAATTGCAGGAAATCAAGGCTTCGGTCAGCCGGAGAGGAGTGGTGGGGTATGGACGCAGGGACTCAGAAGATGACGAGTCATGTTCTGGCGGACTTTGGAACGCGTCTGGCGGCGTTCTTCATCGACGGGGCGATTCTGTTCGCGATCGAAAGTGTGGGGTTTATCACGGCGAGGGGGCCAGGTGTCGGCGTCGGCTTCTTCATCGGGCTGCTTTATGCGTGGTTCTTCCTGACTCGCAACAATGGCCAGACCCCCGGCAAGATGCTCATGAGGATCCGCGTGATCAAGGTGGATGGCAGCCCGATCTCGGATAGTGAGGCGGTGCTTCGTTATATCGGATACATCCTCAACTCCGTCTTGCTGATCGGCTGGTTCTTGATGCTGATCGACGAGAAACGGCAGGGCTGGCACGACAAACTCGCCAACACCTATGTCGTCGTGAGCGGGTGAGGCAACCACATGTTCGAGTCAATAGGAGACAGAAAGATGCGTAAAGCGACGGCTGTGTTCATCATTTTGGTCGTATTCATGCCGCTGGCCTTTGCGGCGATGACGATGGCGTCGATCCGTCCCTGGATCTTCGACCGCAGTTTCTACGAACGGCTGGTGCAGGACGAGCGGCTGTACGAGCCGCTGCAGGCCGAACTGCCGACGCGGTTTTTCGAGGAAGGGGTGTTCAACGAGAGCGAACAACTGCCCATGCGTGCCGTGGCAACCGCGCTGCGCGAAGTCATCACGCCGGCGGAGCTGCGTGCACAGTTCGGGCGCGTCCTTGACGAGGTGTTCGACTACATGGAAGGGCGAACGCAGCGCTTCGAGGTCGAGCTGGAGATCACCGCGATCAAAGCGAGACTGGCAGGAGAAGACGGTGCGCGATTCGCCTTATCGCTGGCGTCGGCGCTGCCTGTCTGTGACGCTGGCCAGGAACCTATCGCTCCGGATGGCACCCTGACGCGCTGTATCGCTTCGGACACGTCAGTCTCCGCTGCTGCCGATCAGATCGCCGCTGGCCTGCCGGCTGCGCTGGCGACCGCCCCGGATCGAATCGTCCTGAGCACACCCTGGTATATCCGCATGAACTGGTACGACTACGCGCTGTTCAGCGGTTTCAGTGTACGCGACGCCGTGGACGGTGGGCTGATCAGTATCCTGGCGGTGGCGATAGTGGTTGGCGTGTTCGCGGCCATTCTCGGCGGTGATGATGTGCGTGGTCGGCTGCGCTGGCTGAGCTCGTCCCTGTTCTTTCCTGCCTCCCTGTTCGTCGTTGCTGGGGGAGTTCTGGTGTCGCCGCAGATCACCGCCGTGATCGGCGACAGCATCGCGGCCTCGTCCTGGAATGGCGTCCCATACAGCGATACCTACCGGGCAGCCGTGGCAGAAGTCGTCATCCCGCTGGTTCAGGAGGTCGGCAATGGCGTGCTGCTCGTGGGGATCGTCGTGTTCCTGACCGCGCTGGCGCTGCTGATCGTGAGCTGGTTTGTCCCGGCCCGTGGGCAGGATAACCCGCGCATCGTCCAGGTGCCGGCCGCGTGAGCCGTATGAGAGCGCAGAGCACAGATGGACAGGGAGAGTCTCATGACCACTACGACCACGATCAACGAGCGTGTCGGGCCGGTGGCTGCCGCGCAGAGCCGAAGTCTGCTGGCTCGGGTCCGGCGGGTGCTGAAATGGCTGAGCATTGGCCTGGTGGTGCTGATCGTCGTTGGGGCGATCTACCAGACAGTCGCCACCGAGCCGGACCGTCGAGCGTACCTTCCCCCGGGCAGCTCTACACCGTCGACGGGCACCAGATGCACATCGTCTGCCAGGGTGAGGGCAGCCCGACGGTTCTCCTTGAAGCGGGCGGTGGGCACTTCTCCGCGACCTGGGGGTGGGTGCAGCAGCAGGTGGCGCAGGGGACGCAGGTTTGCGCTTACGATCGTGCAGGCTATGGCTGGAGCGAACCCGGCCCGGACCCACGCGATGCCGTGCGCATCGCCGGCGAGCTCCACGATCTGCTGGCTCAGGCTGCTGTCGATCCACCCTATGTTGTCGTGGCGCATTCCGTTGGCGGCATCTACACCCGTGTCTTCAACGCGCACTACCCCGGCGAAGTCGTCGGGATGGTGCTGGTGGACACGACACACCCGGACAACTGGGCGCAACAGGGTGAGTCGATCGGGGCGCTGCAGGCGATGGCCAGCGTCGCCAGCGTGATTTCGCGCTTTGGCGCAATCCGCCTGATGATAGCCTCGCAAGCGTTCGATCTTCCCGAAGCAGCGAACGGTGCATTGAAAGCGGATATGGCCTCTGCCGAGTACTGGCAGACGCAGCAGCAGGATGCCGCGGCGATGCAGATGAGCATGGACGAAGCCCGCGCGGCGGGCGACCTGGGCGATCTGCCGCTGGCGGTGGTCATGGCGGTGGACTACCCCGAAGGGCGCGGGCGAGATACCGAGTATGCGCTACAGAGGGAACTGGCGAGCCTATCCAGAAACGGCAGCTTTCAGATCATTGAAGGGGCGCGCCACATCACGCTGCTGACTAACGAAACGTTAGCAGCACAGGTCAGCGGGGCGATCGGCCGCGTGATCGAATCTGCTCGCACGGGCCGACCGCTGACGGAGTAGGGCACGGCGTGGGGCAGTCACGCGCTGCCCCTAACCAACTATCAACCCCCGAAATACGTCTTTCAGCCGTTTTTATCGCGCCCACCAACCCTTACATTGCAGCCAGGGCAAATCAGAATTCGGATGTTGGAGGAACCATCATGAGCACGATCGCGAGTAAAGAGCCGCCGCGCACAGAGTCGCAGAGCGGACCACGGCGTCGGGGCTGCCTGTTCAGCGTTGGGCGCGGCATTCTCGTCCTGGTCGCCCTGGTTGCCGTGTTAGTCCTGCTGGGCGTCGCTTACCAGGCCATCGCTTCAGGGTCCGACAAAGCCGCCTTCACGCCGCGCGGCCAGCTCTATCCGGTGAATGGTCATCCGATGCACATGGTCTGCATGGGTGAGGGGAGTCCGGCGATCGTTCTGGAAGCGGGTGCCGCCGCGGAGTCGCTGTGGTGGATTCGGGTGCAGACCCAACTGGCGGAACACACGAAGGTCTGTGCCTACGATCGCCCTGGCCATGGGTGGAGCGAGCCGACGACCGAGCCGCGCGACGCCATCACCCTTGTTACGGAGCTTCACGCGCTGCTCGAACAGGCAGAAATATCGCCACCCTATCTCGTGGTCGGGCACTCCTACGGGGCGCTGTGGACACGCATTTTCGCTTCGCGCTATCGTGACGAAGTAACCGGCGCGGTTCTGGTCGATAGTTCGCTCCTCATTCCTGAGCAGTTCGCGTCGCAGGAGGAGTTCGACGACTGGAAAGCATCCAATGACTCCATCCAACTGCTGCCGCGCGTCGCCTTGCTCACGGGCGTCATACGCCTGACCGGTCCCTCGACGTTTTCCGCCGCGGGTTATTCGCCTGAGCTTGTCCCGGAACTGGTCACGCTGCAGGCGCGGACTGCGGTCCTGGACGCCGATTACGCGGAGCAGATCGCCGCGCGTCGGGAATTTACTGAAGCCGCCGCCAACGCCCGAGATTTCGGCGAGATGCCGCTGGGCATCGTGTGGGCATCGGACACCTACACTATGATGCAGGCCATCTCCGAACTGCGTCAAGCGAGTGTCGAGATGAAGAACTATTCGACCGACACGAGCACGCGGATCATCGCCGGGGCGAGCCATGGCTCCCTGCTTGGCAGCGAGTCTCACGCACGGCAGGTGGCGGATGCAGTTCTTGAGGTGCTCGCCGCCGCCCGATCGGGTCAGCCGCTGGCGCAGTAACAGGCTCAGCAGGGGGCAGCGTCGTTGCTCCCTGCTTCCGAATCATCCCGAAGTCGTGTTCGCGCGCAGCGACGGCGGTTAGCGGCCGAACATAGCTGTTCTCATTGAAGGTCGGGCGGCAGCAGAGCAATAACTACTTTGCTGTCGTCCTGTTCACCATCTTTCGGCCATTCCCGATCTCGCACCAGCCCGCCGGAGTCATTTCAGACGATGTCTATTCGGGAGAAGGTTCGCATGAGTGTGCTGCAAATTGTTCTTGTCATTGTTCTGGCCATTCTGGTCTTCGGGTTCCTGTACGAAACATATGCTCAGGCGCGCGATCGGCGACGCTATCCCGCGCCTGGCCGCTTCGTTGATGTCGGCGGTTACCGCTTGCACGTGCAGGTGATGGGCGAGGGCCAGCCTGGTCCAACGGTCATACTCGATGCGGGGATGGTGTCGTTTTCCTCCAACTGGGCCTGGGTGCAATCGGCCGTGGCCACCGCCGCCCCGACGCTCGCCATCGACCGCGCCGGCTTCGGCTGGAGCGATCGCGGCCCCAAGCCGCGCAGCGCCGGGCAGAGCGCCCGAGAACTGCACGCCGCCCTGGAGAAGTTGAACCTGCCTCGGCCGTATGTGCTGGTGGGGCATTCCTACGGCGGGATGACTGCCCGTGCTTATGCTTCTCTCTATCGCGATGAGGTGGCGGGTATGGTGCTGGTCGATGCCTCACATCCTGATCAGTGGGTGCGGATGGGTCTGCCAAGCAAGGCCATGGGATCGGGTAGTTATGTCTTCTCCTTTCTGGCTCGCTTCGGTCTGCTGCACCTGTGGAGTACCGAATACCGACTGCTGGCAAATGGGCTGCCGCCGCGCCAGTACGGCGAGCTGATGGCGTACACCCGCATTTCGCGGGCGCTGGCGACCGGGGAGATGCCGCTTTCGCCTGGGACAGCATCAGTCGGGCGGAGGCCATCGCCGTCAGCGACCTGGGTGATATGCCGCTCGTCGTCCTCAGTGTGACCGAGCAGCCGATCAAGGGCGCGCAGCTTACCGAATTGCAGGCCGAACTGCCACGACTTTCGACCAGCAGCGAGCACATCACCGTCGCAGGCGCCGGTCATGAAGGACTGGTCTCGCAGGAGGCCAACGCGCGCGTCGTGACGCAGGCCATCCTCAAGGTGGTCGACGCGGTGCGCCGTCGCGCGCCGCTGGCGACTGCCCAGGGCGCCGCCACACAGGTCGACTGATCGGCGCGTAGACAATCAACCTATGGAATACACCTTCTGGCCACCCGTGCTCAACCCTGAACACCCTTAAGGTAAGGTTGCGCATGGTTGAGTAGAAAGTGGTCAGACGATGCTCACAAAGACATTAATCTCCGTGTTTTCGCCAGCACGCCAGATCATCCGCATGATCGGGCTGCTGGCAATTGTCTGCATGCTCGTGCTTCCCGTGGTGGCGCAGAACTCGACTTACACCGATCCGGCAGGCGGATTCAGCCTTGCGGTGCCTGCTGGCTGGTCGGACGAAAGCACCGACGAATACGGTGTGTTTACCAAGGTCGGTGTGACCGCCTACCTGATCACGGTTGAGGCGGCCGATGCCGAATCTGCGGTCGCAGGCTTGGTCGAGCGTTTCGCACCCCAGGTCGCTGGCGAGGCTCCGAACATGATGGGCACCTTCCCGGCGCCCAATGGTTCGTGGACGCAAATCCTGTACGCAGGTCCGGACGGCAAAATCGGTCTGGCAGTTGCTCAGCCGGTGGACGGCCGAGCCGTCGTGCTGCTGGTGGTGGCAGACAATATGGGTGAACTGCAGGCGCTGGGTGCCGACTTGCAGGCGCTGAACCTGGCCATCAACGTGGTGGGTGGGAGCGAGGTCACCGCCAGATCTCAAGCCCAGCCGGAAGCGGCGCCGGACGTAACGCCCGACCCGGAGGCCCTGACCGACGTCGCGCTGCCCGAGCCGACTGGGTCGTATGCCGTGGGCCGCACGCGCTACATCTGGATCGATGACAGCCGGCAGGATACCAACGCGCCGACGGCAGGTGACCCCCGGGTGATCAACGTGTGGGTATGGTACCCCGCCATGCCGGCTGCCGACGCCGACCCTGCCCCCTACCTGCCGGAGGACTACCGGGCACTGTTCTGGGATCTCTACGCCGCCGATACCGCCAGCCTGCATGGACACAGCTACGCCGATGCGCCGGCAGCGACCAGCGAAGGTGGCTACCCCGTGCTGATCTTCTCTCCCGGCAACGGCTACAATGCCATCTTTTCGGCCGCGCTGCTGGAGGAGATCGCCAGCCACGGTTACGTCGTGGTCGGTCTGGACCACGCCTACAACGCACTGCTGACCACGACCCCCGATGGCCGGCCCGTCAACCGCACACCGCAGGGGATTCAGCAGTCGGAGGAAGCCTTCGTTAACCGGATTGTGGATGTCCGGTACGCCATCGATCAATTGGCGCAGCTCAATGCAGACTTTCCTCTCCTGGCCGGAAGTCTCGACCCGGATCGTGTGGCCATCTTTGGCCACTCCTTTGGGGGCGCGACGGCGGCGGAGACCTGCCGTATGGACGAACGCTGCCAGGCCGCTATCGTCTTCGACGTTCCACTGCAGGGGGAGGTCGCGCGATCCGGCCTCGACAAGCCGATCATGCTTTTTGATAGCGAACGACTGAGCGGCGAAGCGTTGGGAGTCGAGTTCGAGCAGTTGTACGGGCAACCCCTGCCGGCAGGGGCGGAAGAAGCTGTCGACCTGAGCAATGCCTTCCGGGACGACACTGCTGAGTTGCTGCTTGGCATGTCTTCGGACGCCTATCGCCTTATCCTCGATGGCTCGCGGCACAATACCTTCAGCGATATGCCCTGGCTGGTCGATCTGCAGTCGGCGCTGCGCCCGGAACTGGGCGGGCTTCCCACTCTCGAGCGCGATCGTTCGCTCCGTGTTATCGCTGATTACGTCCTGGCATTCTTTGACACGGTTCTGAAAGGCGCATCCTCGCCCCTGCTGGAAGGCGCCTCACCCGATTACCCAGAGGTCGGCTTCAGCCGCGGCCAGGACTGACTCATGACCAGGGGCGGTGACTGAACCCACCGCCCCTGTTCAAGAATCAACCCGGTAAATACGTCATCTGGCTACCTGCGATCAACCCCTTGCCGAATACAGTGAGTGCAACCAATGGAATAGGGGAGGTGAATATGTCAACGCACACGCGCTTCAGCCGGACGGTCAGAATTCTGCTGCGCCTCAGCGCGGACGCACTTCAGGAGCGTGGTACTCCGTAAATGCCATGTCTCAATTCTGCGAAATTCGCGTCAAAGGACATCTTGATCCGTCGTGGGCCGACTGGTTAGGCGGGCTGAGGATCGCCCATGAGGAAGGCGGAGACACCTTGCTGACAGGTGTGCTCCCAGACCAGGGAGCCCTCCACGGTGTCTTGAACCGGCTGCGCGATCTTGGCGCCCAACTGATCTCGGTGAAAGTCAACGATCGCTACCAGCCACCAACTGAATAGCCGACCCACCAACTGTGACCGTGAGCAGCACCACCGGAAACATCAGGAAGAAAGGGGAACAATCCCGATGAACGATAACCTCGTCATCAACACACAGGGTCTGACCAAGACCTTTAAAGGGGTCAATGCGTTGACGTCGCTGGATCTCAAGGTGTCGAAACACTCGATCTTCGGCTTTCTGGGACCGAATGGCGCGGGCAAGACGACGACCATTAAACTGCTGCTTGGCCTGTCCCGGCCGACCGCAGGCGGCGGCACCGTGTTTGGCATGGATCTGGTCCACGACAGCCCGGACATCCGCAAACGCGTGGGCTACCTGGCGCAGGACCCGCGTTACTACGAGAACATGACGGCGCGCGAGACGCTGCGCTATACGGCGCGGTTCTTCTACACCGGGCCGAAGAATGGGATCGAGGACCGCATTGACAACACGCTTGAACTGGTAGACCTGACCTCGAAAGCCGATCGACCAATCAAAGGATTCTCCGGTGGCGAACGGCAGCGCCTGGGAATTGCCCAGGCGCAAATCAACTTTCCCGACCTGCTCATCCTGGACGAACCCGCAGCTTCGCTCGATCCGATGGGCCGGCACGACGTGCTGGAAGTCATGGAACGGCTGCGCAAGCATACGACCATCTTCTACTCGACCCACATCCTCAGCGATGTGCAGCGCGTAAGCGACACCGTCGCTATCCTGAATCGCGGCAAGCTGGTCGCGCAGGCCTCGATCGGCGAGCTGCTCAATGGGGCAGGGCTGGTCTACAGCCTTGCCTTCCGGGGAGAGCCGAACGGTACGCAGGAGCGGCTGAGCGGTCTGCCCTGGGTCTCGGGCATCCAGGCCTACCCGGAGGCGTCGGGACAGATGCGCTGGGACGTCGCCGTCAGCGACGAGGCGGCGGCGGAGCAGCAGCTCCTGCGAACCGTGATGGATGACAGCGGCATCGTCGTGACGGCCTTTGGCCGCAAGAAGCACGATCTGGAAGAGGTCTTCATGAGCATTGTGGAGGGGAATCATGTCCGCTAAGGTTGAATTACAGCGCGTTCAAGAGGCTGGCTGGCGCAGCGGTCTCGCCAACGTGCTGCGCAAGGAGAACCGTGACTGGTGGGGCACCCGGCGCTGGTGGATCAACATCATCATCTGGCTGCTGGTGGTCAACGGGATTGTAGCCGCGGTGCTGTGGTCGCCGCAGCCGGATCCGGCCGCCGGCCCCGATGCGCCGCTCGAGCTTTTGCCTGCCGAGGTTGCGTTACCGAGCGGTTTGCAAGTTCTCTCCGTCACGGCGGGGTTATTCGTGGCGATCGGCGTGGTGGTGATCATGCAGGGTGTCGTGATTGATGAGAAGAAAAGCGGCACGGCTGCCTGGATCCTCTCCAAGCCGGTCTCTCGCACCGCCTTTATCCTGTCCAAGCTGGGCGCCAATGCCTTCGCGCTTTTCATCATCGTCTTCGTGGTGCAGAGCGTTGTTGCTTATCTGATGTTCAGCGCGCGTGGTGCGACGCCGCCCCTGGGTGGCTTTGTCGCCGGCATGGGATTACTCGCCCTACACATGCTTTTCTACCTGACGCTGACCCTGATGCTGGGCACGCTCTTTGGCGATCGTGCGCCTGTCATCGCCATTCCGATTGGCCTGCTCTTTGGGGCGCAGTTCCTGATTGGCTGGACGCCATGGCTCGTGCCTTTCACACCGTGGACCTTCATTTTTCCGAACGGGCCGGAACCAGGGCTCGCCTTCCAAGTGATGCTGGGCCAACCGCTTGGGACAGTGATCCCTGTCATCGCAACGACCCTATGGTGTCTCGTCTTCGGTAGCGTTGCGCTCTGGCGGTTTCAGCGCGAGGAATTCTGAGCGCATGGACTCCTGAACGCATCTGCGCGGTGAGGCTGGCGATGCCGGTCGCCAGCCTCACTGCCTTTCAACTGGGCCGGCAGAGAACCTGTTGAAGACGCCCGTTTCCTTGAGCTGTACACTGATGCGCTGGGACTGACGTGCAGCGCCTGTGCTCCGGTATTCTACGGTCAGCGAAAGCAGAGGGACGTTCGCAAATCGTTCCCGCTGCTGGATGTGCTTCTCCATGCCTGGTTTTCGGAACTGGGACGTGAGGGGCAGAGTGCCAACAACCAGGCATGGTTGGGAGTTCCCACTCCCTGACTGCCCTGAAGCATCCCTACACATCAAACACCTCAGCAAACAAGACCTTCAGCGCGTTAGCGTTGAGATTGCCTCCGGAATGTGCTAGCGCGAGCTCCGCGCGGCCCTCGCCATCCACGCTACGCGGGCAGGCACTGGACAATCGTACCAAATACCAGGTGCCCCAGTAGCCTCCAGTTGGCGTGCTTTGCAGATGCTTCAACCGCATTGTCCGCGCAGAGTCACTTGATCCACAATTCTTCGCAGAATGCTTCTTGTTACTACTGACTAGACTTTCTCTCAGACGACATTTTTCCACTCTTGAGGTGTCTCGCCCAGGCGGATTCATCCCCGACTTGAACCAGAGTCACTGCTTTTCCGGTCTTGAACAGATTGCATCACGACTACCGACGAAGCGCCTGATCCAGTTCTCTGCCTCCAGAGACGCTAAGTAGCCAGCATAGGAGTAGAATCAGCGTGTTTCCAGTTTTGGGAGGTTTGCGCCACGAGTATCGTCGCAGCGCCTGAAGCGCCATTTCTCTCTCAGATGCGATACGTAGCCCCCATAGGTGTATCTCAACCCAAACTCAATTGGATTCCACACTTCCTGGTGGGCATCGGTACATCGATGTCAACATTCGCATTCAGAATCGTCAGGGACGGCAAATGCCTATGGCTCACCGTCCCCAAACTGGTGGCCTATCTCTGTGAGGGTGTCGGTTGTTCAGGCTCCATTGATCAGGCTGGTAAGCAGATCAGTACGCTGGCGCGCCATTATCGCTTCGTTCTTCAACACATCGACCAGCCGATTCGACATCGCCAGGAAGTTGGCGTTCTCGTCGCCTTCCAACTCCCGGAAGAAGTCGGCGTTGCCCTTCTCAACCGTTTCTATCCAATCCTGGCGAATCGCGCTGGCACCGTGAAGCGTTCCAGCGATCGCGCCAACCAGCGCGGCAGTGGTATCGTTATCGCGCCCCAGACTGGCCGCCTCGATGATGCCCTGATTGACATCGCCCCGGGTCAGGTAGAGGATGGCTGCCGTGATCGGCACAAGTTCGACGCTGCTGCCGCTGAACATCACTTCGCGATCCCAGTGCAGGTTGGGCCACTTCCAGTCCAGCATCCTGGTATAAAACTTCTCGGCAAACTCGTCGATGCTTTTGCTCTCGTAAGCCAGGTCCATCGTCAGCAGCAGCGAGCGCTTGATCACGAATGAGCTGTATTCCAGCATCACGTCGATCACGCTCTGGTACGTTGCGCCGGGCAGAAAGGCCGCCGCGATGCCTGCGGCCAGCGTCGCAGCCCCCTCCCGATCGGCGTTGTCCTGATTGATCGAGCCAATCACGAAACCATCCTGATAGGCTTGTTCCGGGTTGCCGGCATTGACGATGCCAATGGGCGCGATCGACATCGACGCCACACCGGCTGGTGGATTCCCCTTGCCGGTATCCCAGGGATTCATCCCCATGCGCAGCTTCCAGAGCGTGACCCGTTCGTTGATCCACAGCCGGTTCGGATTGAGCTTCTCCAGCCAGACCTGGGCATAATCATCAGGCGTAACACGTCCACCTTTGCGGACGATGGCATAGCAGAGATAGTGACGCAGCGTGGTGTCATCGGTCACTCCGCCCGGCGGCGTTATCGGTCCGTCGTAGGTGCCAAAATTGTAATGGGTAGTGCCGCCATACAGGGTGCCGGTGTTCCCACGCTTGCCAGGTTCCATTTCGGTGATGCGCCCTCCCGGATAGGCGCTGCGAATGCGCTTCCAGTGCCAGCCCTCCACAGGGGCGCCTAGCGCATCGCCAACAGCGCCGCCAATGATGCAGCCGTAGACCGCATCCAGTATGTCTTTCGCCATGTTGTCTGAACCTCCGATACGGATGATGTCAGTGGTCTACTTCAGTGCTCCCGCGGTAACGCCTTCGATGAAGCGGCGCTGCAGGAACAGATAAATCAGTAACGGCGGCACGATCGTAATCAGCGTCGCCGCCGCGATAAGCTGTAACTCCGACGTGTAGCGGCTCTGAAAGAGCGGCAGGGCCAGGGCCACCGGGCGCAGCTCCTCGCGCTGCACCAGAATGAGCGGCATCAGATAGGCCGACCACGTTCCCAGGAATTCGAACACCGCCACAGTCGCCAGACCAGGCAGGGCCAGTGGAACCATGACGCGCCAGAACACGCCCCATTCCGTGCAGCCGTCGACCCGCGCTGCGTCGCCCAGTTCGTCGGGAATGCCTTTGAAGAAGGCACGCATCAGAAAGGTACTGAAGGGCATGCCAATACCAATGGCTGGAATGATGTATCCCCACCGTGTCCCCAGAATCTGCAGGTCTCGGGCAATATAGAAGATCGGGATCATGATTGACAGGAATGGCAGCGTCATGCCAAACAGAAACAGCGCGAACATCAGATCCCGTCCTGGAAACTGCCCCTTGGCGAAGGCGTAGCCCGCCATGCAGGCCAGCAGGCATATGCCGATGACAATGACTGCCGCATAAATCACCGTGTTGGGCAGATAGACGCTGAACCGGCCTTGATCCCAGGCCAGGAGGAAGTTGTCCCACTGCGGTTGGATCGGCAAGCCAAGCGGGTTCATCGCGAATTCCTGTTTCGTCTTCAGAGACAGAAAGACGATCCACAGCAGCGGGCCGAGGAACAGCACGACGAACAGCAGCAGCACCGCGTAACGCAGTCCACCGAGTAGCCCGAAGGCAGTCGATCGTGGTGTGCGGCGTGGAGCAGACGGGACATAGGACGGTGTCGAGTCGATGGGATTCACGTGTTGAGAGGTGCCCATAGAAGCTACGCCTCCCGGCGCTCTCTGATTTTGATGAACAGGAATGAGAGACTCAGCGCCAGCACCGAGGTGATGATCACGATCGCCGAACCATAGCCTTGGTTCTGCAGCTTGAAGGCCTCTCGATAGGCGTACGTGCCTAGTAGTTCACTGGCCGTCGCCGGGCCGCCTTCAGTCATCGCCCAGACGATATCGAAGACCTTCAGGCTGTTGATCATGCCCAGCGCGATGACCATCGTGATCACGTGCGAAAGCTGAGGAATGGTTATGAAGCGAAAGCGCTGCAAACCGTTGGCGCCATCGACCTTGGCAGCATCCAGCAGTTCCCGATCGACATTCTGCAGCCCGGCCAGGAAGATGACGAAAAAGAAGCCGATGCTCGCCCAGATGGAGGCGATCAGAACGCCGGTCAGGGCCGTCTGGGTGTTGGCCAGAGGGCTGCGCTGCAGAAACGCGATGTCGAGCGCTTCGCCCACCTGATAAAGAAAGCCGCGGCGGGGCGCGTAGATCAGCAGCCAGATGACTCCCACAATCGACGGGCCAAGCACCTGGGGCATAAAAAAGATGGTGCGAAAGAGATGAAAACCGACTGGACGTGTGCTGACGATCAGCGCCAGGACCAATCCCAGTCCGATGGCGCCGATCGAGCCAACTAAAATCCAGTAGAGGTTATGCCCCAGCGCAGTCCAGAAGACCGGCTCGCTGAACAGCTTGACGTAGTTGTCCAGCCCGATGAATTCCATAACGGGGTCGATGCCATTCCAGTCGGTCAGACTGATCTGCGCCGTACGCAGGAACGGATAGAGCACGAACACGCCGTAAACGATCAGAGCGGGTAGAACAAACAGGATGCCAACGCTCCGGCGAGAACGCCGCAGCCGAGCCGTGCGCCCAACGTCCGGTGCGCCGCGAAGTGAGATTGCCCTCATCAGCTTGCCTCCAGAAAACCGGAACCCGCAGGCCGCGGGCTCCGGTCTCGTTAGCGCGAAATGCTCAGGAACCGAAGTTCTCTGCCCACGCGCTTTCAAGGTTGGCGGCGGCTTCTTCCGGCGTGATCTCGTCGGCGAACAGCGCCTGCAAGTTTTGCTGCAAGGCGGTGTTGAAGGCGAGCGGCGCCAGCACATCGACGTTGTAGCCGAAGGCGAACTCGTTCATTTCCGGGTTGCTGCCAGAGAGTGTACTCAGCACGTAACTTTGCAGAGGCGCCAACTCGAACTGCGTGATATCCGTGGCCACCGGCGGAACATAGCCCGCGACCTCGACCAACTGCTGGACCGCGAAAGCGGACATGATGAAGTCAAGCAGCATTGCCGCTTCATCCGGGTGCTCGGTTGACGCGTTGACGAACCAGGCCGACCCCATGCCCACGGTGTAGGTGCGCGGCATGCCTTCGACCAGCTGGGGGAAGGGCATCATGGTCACGTTGGCGTCCGGCATGTTCTGCAGAATGCCACCGACCACCCATGTTCCCGTTGGGAAAAGGGGCGCCTCGCCCGAAGTGAACAGATCTTGCTGTGTCTGCCAGTCGATGCCATTCAGGTCAGGGTCGAAACATCCGGCATCGCGCATCGTGCGGTAGAAGGTCGCCAGGGACTGAACGACGCCCGGGTCATCCCAGGTACCGACGTTATTGAATACCCGATCCTCGACCCATGCCGAGCCTACAGTGTTGTGCAGCGGCATGGTGAACGAGAAGAACGTCTGCCAACCGGGATTCTGACCGTGCGCGAACGGCACGTAGCCGGCGGCGCTGGCTGCCTCACAGTAGGCAACAGTCTCTTCGAGGGTGGTTGGAACCGTCCATCCCTGGCTTTCAAAGAGATCGTTGTTGACGAACACGCCGACGAATTCCGATTCCATGGGCAGACCGGCAAACTGGCCATTCATCGTCACCCACGGCACAGCGCCCGGATTCAGCTTATCCGCCCAGCCCAACTCTTCGAAGTAAGTGTCGAGGGGCAGGATCAACCCCGCATTGAACAGTCCTCGTGCCGGCGTGATGTCGTAGTAGACAACGTCGGGACCCTGGCCGGAAGCCAGCGCCGTCGGCACGATACTCTCCATCTCCTGCGCCTGTGTAATCTCGCGCTGGATGACGATATTCGGGTGCTCCTCCATGAACTTGTCATAGATGATTTGCATGGCGTTGGGCGCATCGGGTTCGGCGCCTGCCCCCAGGTGATCCCAGACGACAAGGGTAACGGTATCTTGAGCAAGAGACGGCATGGTGGTCAGCATCGCCGTCAGAAGGAGCAAAAATGCAGGTAACGCAAACATCGCACGTCGATTAAACATGACACTTCCTTTTCGCTACTATTTCTCTTGCCAATTGGAAAGGTGCGTGTAATCCTTGGAGGTTGTGAGTTATGGACCGAAACGAACTGGCGGGTTCCGGATCGCATCTATAACTCACATCAATTCATCTTCATGTGCCCTTCCTTTCGTGGGGTAGTGCGCGATTGGGCCTGGAGCAAACGACCGCCTCCGCTTGGGGGAACGCCCGCGCGAATGATCCTTCTACGCCGACCCGCGCACAATCAACTGATAAGGCATATTCTCCCGGCGTCCGGGCGCGGTCACGCGGCCGGACAACCGTTCAAATAACATCTCTGCGGCCCGCCGGCCCATCTGATCCTGAAACTGGGCGACGGTGGTGAGGGGGGGCGACACCAATTCAGCAGCGAAAATATCGTCGAAGCCAACGACGGCGATTTCCTGAGGGATACGCAGACCAGCCTGCTGAATGGAGAGCATCGCGCCCATCGCCAGAAGATCGCTGGCCGCGAAGACGGCGGTGGGCCGTGGGATTCGCGTCAGCAGAACCGCCATCCCCCGCTTGCCCTCGGCGACGCTGAAGTCGTTCGCCTCGACCAGGGTTTCATCATAGATGATGCCGTGCTGCTCCAGGGCCTGGCGGTATCCGCGAAGCCGGTCCTGACGCGGAGGACTGGTGCCGGCCAGCATCGCGATCCGTCGGTGGCCGGCTTCAATGAGGAATTCGACGGCCATGCGTGCCGCCGCAGTGTTGTCGAGGAACAGCGTATCCAACGGATAGTCCGTATCGGCCAGGGCGTCGATTCCGTTCAGACGCACCACCGCGATACCCCGCGTTAGCAGCGGCAGAAAATCGGCGATCTGCATGTGGTAAAAGCTGCCAATCACCCCATCCGCGCGGCCCTCCAGGACGGAGCTCAGCGCCTTGCGCTCCTTATCGATGGCGCCATCGGTGTTGTACATGATCAGGTCGTAGCCATTGGCCTCGGCCACTTCCTGGATACCACGCTCGAACGCCGGATGAAACGGATTTGTGATGTCTTCGATGATGCCGGCGATCGTGCGCGTCTTCTGGGTGCGCAAGGACTGCGCAACACGGTTTGGGGTGTAGCCAAGTTGGGCGGCTGCATCGAGGATGCGCTGCCGCGTCTCGTCGGGGATGGCGGAGGCGTCGCTGCCATTCAGTACATAGGACACGGTGGTCCGAGAAACGCCAGCCAACCGGGCAACATCATGTTGAGTGGGCGGGCGCTGCATTTTTCCAGAAGTCATGCTATCGTCCCAAAAAATGTAGGGTGACACGAGTCAGTGACACGTATCACCTAGACAATAGCACGCGTTGATTTCCAAGTCAAGCAGCGACCCGTCGTTCAGAGCAACCTGCGGGGCTACTGCAGGATCAACACCCAGTCGTCGTCAGCGCTCGGCACGATTATCGTCGCAGATTTCGTCTTCTCCACGGTCCCTGCGCCGCTTGTAGTTCCAGAGCGCGGGTCAAACCATAACGCCTGGATGTGGTCGCTGCTGAGGAGCTGGGTGTTGACGTCAATACGGTCCCAGCCACCGGGAATGTAGATCATCGCGTAGCTGCCATCGTCGGCGCGGGTCGCGCGGATGTGATGTGAACCTGTGCCTTCTCCCGACGCGAGAAGGCCCTGGTCGGGAATCCGGTCCAGGTATGGTCGCGACTCTATGAGCCGACGAAGGTGTCCTATCTGCTCGGCGCCTGGCCGGTCCAGCGCCTCCAGCCAGGAGCGATCGGGGAAGTTGACCGATTCGCGGCCGGGCGTGAACATCTGCCAGATGCTGTGATGCCCATAGGTATGACCGCAGGCGCCGGCAAAGACCGCTCGGTAGGCTTGTTTGCGCACGTCGTGGTCGCGAAAATAGCCGCGCGAAGGATCCCACGGCCGGACAAACGGATTGATGCCGTGATCTTCGTAGTTCGGTTCACCATCTAGCACGGGCTTGGTTGGAATACGCTGATAATCGTCTGTGATCATCTGCCAGTTTGGTGCATCCAGCCGGCTGTGACCCGACTGCCACATGTTCATATCCAGCCAATCTTCATCGTGGAAAGTCTCACTGCTGCCGTGTCCGCCGTTGGGATGGTAGGTCATGAAGACGTGACCACCGACCCCCTCGCGGACGCCCCGCGCCAGTGCCCGCCACACCTCGGTATAGGATGTGCCTTCGGCCGGCTCAGGGCGGTCGCCGCCGTTGACCCAGAGGATATTGTCGGCGCTGCTGTAACGTGCGCCGATCCACTTGCCATAGCGATAGGCGCTCTCCGGGCCGAAGACCACCGGCCCCTTGCCCCAGGACATCTGAACCACCTTGTCGCCCCAAGTCGGCAGCAACCCGATATACAGGCCCTTGGCCGCCGCCATGGCGACGATCGCATCCACGTGGCGAAAGTAGGCTTCGTTGGGTTGGCCGGGATCGAGGTCGATGAATGGGACGTCGCCGTTGGGGTTCGGATCGCGCAGCCCATCCAACTCGGCCAGTGCGACAGCCAGAATAACGTTGAAGTGCTTCTGGCGGCGGTTTTCGAGATAGATCTCGACTTCAGACAGGGTACAGCGATGGAAGAGTTCCCAGGCCGTATCGGCCAACCAGAAGAACGGACGGCCATCGGCCGTAATCAAGAAGCGCCGATTTGAACTCACATGGATCGATTGCATGTGCGGAGTCCCTTATGTGCGACAAGTGTGCGACAACATATCGCGCAGACAGAGATTGTATTCTGGTGATGCCTGCGTAAACAGTTGAGAATTCGCGCTTGATGGGACGACGCAGGGATGTGGGATGTGGAGCTCACTGTTTCCAAGCTTAAGTGTCTTCCGCTTCGTGTGACCTCTCAGACGAAAATCGTCACGGAGGATGGAGACTTCACCATTGCTCAGCAGGTCCAGCCCAGGGAGATCTGGGCACAGGAGGGGGTAGTAGCAACCAATCCAAACTGAATACGATACAATCTGTCGCTCTGACCGTTTCAAGCATTCCGTTCACACATGATCTGGCATTTCATCTTTCTTGGTGCGCAGCTCCTCGGGGACAATTTGCGCTTCAGTCGGCTCGCGCCGGATGCCAAAACCGTTGAACACCCGCTGCTGCGCCAGCAACTTCTGATCGTGCCGCGCTGTATGGTTTTTTCTGAAGCCGACAGCCTGGGAGATTCGAACACGCTCAGGTAAGGACAAACCCCTGTCAGGGCTCGCTTCGGCTGGCGTGGACCTGAGGGGTAGAGGGCCGAAAACTGGGCGTGGCTGGGAGTTCCCACTCCCTGACTGCCCTGAAGCGTCCCCACACAACAAACACCTCAGCAAAGGAGACCTTCGGCGCGTTATCGTTGAGATGCATGCCTCCCTTACCGCGAGATCGGCGCGGCGCTCGACATTCACTGGACGCGGATGGGGCAGCTTCTGCAACCAGAGTCAACATCGCCAGTCTGTTCTGGATTCCGTGACCCATTTGCTATTCGACAGGGTGAGCAACGCGTGACCATAGAAAAAGGGCTTGTGTCTTCCGTGATGCAGGCACGGAAGACACAAGCCCTTCTTCATTGCATGCGGTCTGGGGGTAAAACAGTGGAGCTAATCCCCTAATCCCCTAATCCGCGTAGCGAGCAAGCGCTGGGAACTTCAACCCAGTCAGGAATGTGCCGTTTATTTCCGCGTCGTCAAGGATCAGGTCAGATCGATAGACGTACACGCCGATTGGCTGGAAGATCGGGATAAAGGGCAGATCCTCCCACAGCAGCGCGTCCACCTGCGAATACAGTTCCAGGCGCGCCTGCGGGTCGGTGATGGTGCGGCCCTGCTGGAACATATCGATCACGGCTTCGTTGTTGTAAGCGAAGAAGCTCGTTTCGTTCGCCAGGTAGTTACGGTAGTGATCCGGTTCTGGCCCGAACAGACCCCACCCGCCAAGGATCGCGTCATACGACTTTTCGACGCTGGTGTTGTTATAGATCTGCTCGTTCGCGGCCGCCTGATCGAGCGGTGCGAGTTCAACGTTGACGCCGATTGCGCGCCAGTTGTCGTACACGATCGGAGCAATGCCCTGCATCAGCGCCCACGATCCCAGATAGGCAATGCTCAGGTTGAACTCCTGCCCATCCTTGTCGAGGAATCCGTTGCCATCACTGTCTGTCCAGCCGGCTTCGGCGAGCAGTTGGGTCGCCAGGGCCGGGTCGAACGGATACTGCTCGTTTCGACCCTCTTCGTACATGAAGGTCGACCGATTGAAGAGCGAGTCGGCGAGAATGCCATTGCCGGCCGCCACGGTGTTGATGATGGCCTGGCGATCCAGACCGATGGCCAGCGCGCGGCGCACAGCCGGGTCCGCAACGTTGGGACTCTGGACGTTGAAACCGACATAGCGCATAAGGTCGCGCGGTGCGTAGGTGATGGAGAAGTCGGGATTGTTTTCGAACGGAGTCAGATCGGCACCATCAATGCGCGCAAAGTCAAGTTCGCCAGCCAGGAGGGCATTGGCGAGGTTTTCCGCACCGTCGATGAAGCGCACGACAAGGCGTTCAATGTTCGGCGTCCCACGCCAGTAATCCGTGTGGGCTTCCAGCACAACGTTTTCGCCCGTGTTCCATTCGACAAAGCGATACGGGCCTGTACCAATGGGGTTGGTGTTGAACGGCGCATCAAGGACATTGATGCTGTCGAACGCGTGCGCCGGCACACTCGGGATGCTCAGCGCGGTCAGGACGGTCGCATCCGGCTGGCTGAGGATGACCTTGAAGGTGTAGTCGTCCACTACCTCGAACTGGAACGGCGTGCCATTCTGAATCAGATTGCTGCGCCAGTCGATGGCATTGCTCTCTTCCAGCACCGCGTTGTAGGTGAACAGAACATCGTTGGCGGTGAACTCCACGCCGTCATGCCACTTCACACCCTGACGCAGACTGAAAGTATATTCCAGACCATCTTCCGAAATCGCCCAGCTTTGGGCCAGCGCAGGTTCGATCTGGTCGCCCCAGTTTTCCCCGCCCAGGATCAGCGGCTCAACGATGAAAGTAACCACCGACAGGCTGTTGCCATCGTTTGCATACAACCCGCTGAGCGTTTGGGGATCGCCTGTCGAGGCAGTTACCAGCGTTTCGCCACCATCTTGCGCCAGACTGACGCTCGGCAGCGCGGCGAAAATCAGCATCACGACGAGCAGCAAACTAAGCTTACGCATGTACTTTCCTCCTGATTGATATAAGACTGCGCAGAGAAGCTGCAGGTGGCCACTTCAGGCCAAAGTGCTGCAGACCTCTCCTCTATGACCGTGAGCGCGGATCCAGCGCATCACGTAGGCCATCGCCGAGAAAATTGAATGCGAGTACGATCATCGAGATCGTAACACCGGGGACAATCCAAATCCACCAGGCACTGCGCACCCACTGCTGCGCCTCGGACAGCATGTTGCCGAGGCTGGCATTTGGCGGAGGGACGCCCAAACCAAGAAAGCTCAGGGCAGATTCGGTCAGAATAGCGCCCGGAACGGACAGAGTTGCCGCGACGATGATCGATGATACAAGATTGGGCAGCAGGTAGACCGTCATGATGCGCCAGTGCGACGCGCCCAGGCAGCGCGCCGCCGTCACGAATTCCTGCTGCTTGAGGGACAGCACTTGCGCGCGGACCAACCGCGCCACTGTCATCCAGTTCAGCGCGCCGATGGCGAAGATTAGGGCGGGCAGCGAGCCACCCAGAATGCCGGTCACGGTCAGAAGCAGCATGAAGGCGGGAACCGCCAGAAAGGCGTCGGTAATCCGCATCAGCAGATTGTCTGTCCAGCCGCCGAAGTACCCCGCCAGCGTGCCGAAAACCACCCCGATCGCTAACTGAAAGAGGACTGCGGTCACCCCAACAACCAGCGAAACGCGAATTCCGCTCATCGTTCGCGACAGGTAATCGCGCCCATAATTATCGGTTCCCAGCACGTAGTCGGTCGTCGGCGGCTGCGGGCGACCCGCAGCGTAACTGGTATTGGTGGCGTTCGGGTCGTAAGGCGTTATCGAGTCGGCAAAAATGGCGACGAAGCTGAACACGATCAGAATGACGGCGCTCACGAGCGCCAATCGGTGCCTCTGGAAAGCGCGCCAGCTCTTGCCACGGGGGTTCGCGTCGCGGAGTGCAATCGAGGTGTTGGATAGGTTAGTTGTTGTCATAGCGAATCCGGGGATCTGCCCACGCATACGCGACATCGGCGATCAAGCTGCTGCTGATGATGAGGATCGCCGACAGCAGAGTCACCGCCATGATCACGGGGTAGTCGCGTCCGGAGATAGCCGTGACGCCCAGGCGACCGATCCCCGGCCAACTGAAGATTGTCTCGGTGATGTAAGCGCCTGTGACGATGCTCGGCACCGACACACCCGCAATGGTGATCATCGGCAGCAATGAGTTGCGCAGGGCATGCAGGAGAAGCACGCGGCGTCCAGCTAATCCCTTACTCAGCGCCGTGCGAATGTAATCCTGCCCAAGGACGTCGAGCAGCGCCGAACGCTGATAACGTGACCAACTCGCCAACTGAGCAAAGCTGAGCACGAACGTCGGCAAAAGCATATGATGGACCACGTCGACTATGTTCCGGATGCCTGTGTATTCTTCTCTGACTGAGCGCATGCCAGAGGCGGGCACCCAGTCCAGTTGAAATGCAAACACCTGCAGCAGCAGTAACGCCACCCAGAATATCGGTACCGATATTCCGACCAGGGCCAGCACGCTCAATAAGTAGTCGACGAAGGAGTAGCGCTTCACAGCAGAAATGACGCCGATCGGCACGGCGAGCATGAACGAGAGTATCAAAGCGCTCCCACTGAGCAGCAGGGTGTTTGGGAGGCGATCCCCGATTTCCACACTGACGGGACGCCGAGTACGAAATGAATAGCCCAGGTCGCCTGTCAGTGTCTTACCCAACCAGGCGATGTAGCGTACATGGACGGGTTGGTCGAGTCCCAGACTGTGGCGAATCTGATCAATATAGGCTGGGTCTGCCCCCTTTTCAGGATCGATGTACATCTGCGCAGCATCTCCCGGAGCGAGCTCGACGATGCCAAACACAAGCATCGAGATTGTCAGAAGGAGTGGCAGTGCCTGCAGAAGCCGTTGAAGCACATACTTTGGCATTCAAAGCCCTCAAATGGACTGCGCTTTACCCGCGGAGCCTGAGTATCGCGCTTGACGCCGGGTAGAGAGCCGGCCCCTCTCATTCAAAATGACTCTTGCTGATAGGTGATGAAACAGGTGTTTTCACACATAAAGCCAGCCGAGAGCGTCTGGCCCGCATCGAGTGGCTACTGTCGCCGCATATCAGCCCGCCGGACAACGCAGCCGGCAACCGAGGAACAACTCAGAATCCCCATCGATGGGAGACGGTGCAGAAATCAAGGCAGGACATCTTGATCTTCCTCAGCAGTTGGGAGGTGATCTGGGTTAACTTGTCAACAGCTTGATCTAACACCGAAGCCACAAAAAGTGCAAGAGAGTAGTGACTCCCTTGTGGCTGCAGCGTGACAGGCCAGGACAATTCTGCGGACATTGGCATCTGGTATGAGCCATTGTCAGATCGGAGAGGCGTCCAGCACGGGCCGTGTCGTGCTGAAATCCTCCGGAGGAGACGTACAGATTATCTGGGGCAGTCAACTTGAGTGGTGTCGCATGGAGCGATTTGTTCCAGTCGCTCCATGCGGTTGTACATCCATCGGGATGAAAGGGAATGGAGGCGATTCTACAGTCCGCAGTTGCCCTGGAACTGAGCGATGTTCACCCCCGGCAGCCAGGCTGCGGCATCGGCATAGCTGATCAGATACCAGTTGACCCCACCCACTGTAAAACGTCAAAGCCTGTGGGACCCGAGAGGGAAACCAAGTTTGACGAAAATGATCATGTCGGGAAATTACGTCAGATCGTGTCTAAAATAATCGTGGCTGAGAGCTTGAAGGAGAGAATGCATACGCAGTACATTCCTTGCTTCACGCTGTGTTGAGCCCTGGGCATACACGTCGATCAGGTTGCGATCAGCAGGCCAAGGAGACTCGATAGGGGGGCTTCAGCCAGCGCGACGCTCTCGTCGGACGCCCCGTAGTACAGCCGTAGGGTATCGTCGACCACCGTCACGCCGCAGGTAAAGACGACGTTGGGGAAAAAGCCGCCTGTCTCGTAGGGCGCTTCCGGTGCGAAGGCCGGCATCGCGCTGCGAGCGATCACTCGCGCCGGGTCATCGTGCGCTGTCAGGAAGGCACCCAGGCAGTAGCGGTTGTGCCGGTCGGCCGCGTGGTAGATCGACAGCCAGCCGTGTTCGGTATGAATCGGAGGCGCCCCGCCGCCCACCCGGCCGGAGTCCCACCCCGTGCTGCTGCCCGTCAGCACCAGCCGGTGATCGCCCCAGCGCACCAGATCGGGCGAGGTGGCCATCCAGATGCTGTACCCGCCAAAGTCGCCGGGCATCGGCCGGTGGTAGCAGACGTACTGGCCGTTGATCCACTCCGGGAAGAGGACCACGTCGCGGTTCGACGGCGGAAAGATGATGCCGCGCCGTGTCACGGTGCCGAAGTCCTGCGTCGCCGCCAATGCGGTGGCGATGCCGTGGACGCTCACCGCCGAATAGTTCACGAAGTATGTCCCATCGATGAGGGTGATGCGCGCGTCCTCCACGCCGAAGGCCTCGTACGGCGTCGCGGCTTGCAGCCAGGGCGGGTCGTCCACCGTGAAGCGGACGCCGTCGGCGCTGCGGGCGCACCGGATGTGGCTGATGCTGGTCAGGTAGACCCCGCCCGACGGCAGATGGCGCACAAAGCGCGGATCGCGGGCGTCGTAGTCCGGGTCGCCGCGCCGCACGCGCAGCAGCGTCAGGTCGCCGTCCTCGCCCAGATGCGGGCAGGTGATCCAGTCAAGGTCCTGGTCGAGTGGGCGCTCCGCGACGCGCAGCAGTAGGATCGTTGCGCCGTCGACCTGTGTCGCGCCGGCGTTGAACGTCCCGATGATCTCGTAGTCCGGTCGGGAAGGCTTCACGCGCGCCGGCGTGATCAGCGGATTGAGGGGATGCCGTTGAAAGAGAGACATCATGGACCTTTCACAATCTGATAGCCGTTCGGCTCGGCCTCAAAATCGCCGCCCAGGCTGCGAATCACGACCGGGGTGGGGCGAGGGTTGTAGACCAGCCAGCGGCGCGACTCGTCCCTCTCTGGCGTCAGGCGCAGACAGGGCACGTTCAGCGAGAAGGTCAGCACCTCCGGCGGCACGTCGGTCAGGAACCCTGGGCGGGCGAACAGCAGCGGGCTCCAGAAGACCTCGCCGGCGCCGTACAGCTCCTTGCCGAGCTTGGCCGTGTGGGTGAACTCGGATGTCGCCAGATCCTCGTAGGGGATGTGTGGGCAGGGCCCGCGACGCATCGATTCCGGCAGGAAGGGGTCGAAGAAGGCATAGTTGTGGCAGCGCTGGAGGTTGGCGAAGGCGGCCATCAGACGCAGATGCCAGTTCAGTTCATGGTCCGGGACGCCGGTCAGATGAGTCAGTTCGAGATGAAAAGGAGATCCGCTCAGCAGCTCGGACCAGGGCCAGATGACCTCGACATTCTCTTTGTACGCCGGGTAGCACAGCGAGGCGCAGGCCTGGAACATCCCGCGTGCGTCGTAGTACGGCACGGAGGGGTCCTGGCCCCAGTACCCCATGCGCAGCGACAGGTCTACAAAGTCGACGGCCGCAATACCCATGTCGACGTCACGGCCTTCCTTGAATAGCCAGACGGCTGCGGCTGCGGCGAAGGAGAGCTGCTGCGGCTCGTGGGTCAGCAGATGCGGCGGCAGGGCGTGAATCGCCTCCAGGGCCTTGCGCGCCTCCTCCAGATGCGTCTTGTCGCGGGTCATCTGCCAGGCCAGGATGCAGCCCGCCGCGTACATGCCGCTTACACTGGCATTGAGCAGACTGCCGCGCGTCTCCCAGCCGGCGGCATCGGCGAACAGCGGGAGCAGATAGTGCGTCCGCTGCGCCAGTTCGCGCCCGCCTTCCAGAGCGGTGAGAAAGGTCTGGCGCAGCGACATATCGCCGGTCAGATGCGCGACCCACGGCAGCTTGATCAGCGCGTTCTCGTAGAAGTACCAGGTGTCCATGAAGGTGTGGGTCGGCCGATAGGGGTAGTGGTTGGGCAGATAGCGGTGCGGCTCGATGATCTGGAAGGCGCGCACGGCCTCCAGCAGCCGCTCGATGATCGCATCCGCGCCCTTTTCGCCCGTCTCATTGCGCCAGTGCAGCAGCGGGATCAGCACGTCGAGCTGAGTCATCAGCTCGATGTCCTTCTGCTCGTCGCGCCCGACCGACGAACTGCCTCGGACGTAGGCGCGCAGCCCGGTTTTGCCGCCGGCGCTGACCCAACAAGCTTCGTGGTCAAGATCGGTCAGCGTTCCCCTCGCCATCGTCTCCCAATCCGGCGCGTCGGGGGTGAGCGTCGGTTGCGTATCCAGCAGCGGCGCGATCGCCTGGATGAGGTGCCGCTGCGCCGTCCACGTCGAAATCATGCGGCGCCCGTCGGGTTCATACACGTTCTGCTGAACCCAGAAGCGAAAGTGGTGCGTCCCCGGCGAGAAGGGGAAGGTCGGGTCGATCGAGGTCGGCACCAGTCCAAAGCCATAACGCGCTTTCGGCCGGTACTCCATCACCTCGCGGATGGCCAATTCGTAGAAGCGGTGCGGCGCCCAGGTGAGCGAGTCGGGCGGCACATAGAAGATCGTCTCGGTGCGCTGGTCGTGGTCGTAGAGATAACCCGCCGGCAGATCGTTGCCGCCCAGCCCCTGCTGGTTGGTCGTCGGCGCGCGCAGGAGGGTCTGCCGCCAGGTATGGGCCTGCCGGTCGTTCAGGTTGTCGAGCGCTCCCAGCCAGAGCACCAGGGCCGGGTTGAAGGTCAGGTCGCGCTCGGTCGTCAGCGTCGTCTCGACCCAGTACCCACCGTGCGCCGGGGCTGTGCGCGTCTCCCAGGTGAAGCCCGGTCCCTGCCCCCGCACGAGTTCGTCGTCGCGGCTCACGCGATTGGTCAGAGCCAATAATCCTTCAGGGGCCGTGAACAGTTGTGCAACTTGAACCATCTGCCAGAACCCTTTTTCGTGAATACTTGACAACCTCTTTGAACTTCACTATAGTCAAAACGTAAGAAGAACGCAAGCGATTACGTAAAACTATCTTTTGGCAGGAATTACAGCATGTCGGTCGTCGATGACATCGCCAAGACCCTTGGAGTTTCCACCGCCACCGTCTCGCGCGCGCTAAATGACCGTCCAGGGGTCGGCAGCAAACTCCGCGAGCAAGTGCTCGCCAAAGCCCGCGAACTCAACTACACCCCCACCCTCACCGCTCGCGGCCTGGCCACCTCGCAGACGTTCAACATCGGCTTCTTCTTCCACCAGAAGCCGGGGCTGCCCGCCAGCGCCGATCCGTTTACAGCGAGATCATGCTCAGCGCCCAGCAGGTGATCGCCCGCAGCGACTACCACCTCGCCTTCGAAACGCTGACCGACGACACGCTCAACCACCCTGCCGATTTCCGCTTCGTTCGCGAGCGCCGCATGGATGCCATGATCCTGGCCGGGCCGGATGTCCTGGCGGGCTTCATCACGGCCATGCTCAACACCCGGTTGCCCGTCGTCCTGGTCGACAACCGCCTGGAATTCTCCCCCGCCAACTGCATCAACAGCGACGACGAGACCGGCGCCTGCTTTGCCGCACAGCACCTGCTCAACCTGGGCCACCGCGGCATCGGCGTGATCGCCGGGCCGGCGGCATGGGCCAGTACCCAGCGCCGGGTCTGGGGCTACCAGCGCGCGCTGGATGCGCAGGGCATCAAAGCCTATGTGGTGCATGTGGGCGAAACCACGATTGAGTCCGGACGGGAGGCGTACCGCCGCTTGAGCGCGGCGCACCCCGAGATCACCGCGATTTGTGCGGTCAACGATTCGATGGCCATTGGCGCGATTCGCGAGGCAAGAGCGCAGGGGAAGCGCATTCCCGAAGACCTGAGCGTCGTCGGGTTTGACGACATTTCCTGGGCGGAGCTGAACGATCCGCCGCTCACCACCGTTCGGATCCCCCGCCAGCAGATGGGGAAAGAAGCGGCGCACCGTGTCCTGATGCTGCTTCACAACCCCGATCTGCTGGCTTCGGAAATCTTAGTCCCGGTGTCGATGGTGGAACGTCACTCCACCACCCATCCAAGGAGGTGAGGATTATAACAGTGAACTGGTACCAATCTGGGAGAAGAACAAAAGCGCACGACCTTATCTGAAAGGATAGACCGATGAAACGCATGAGTTTCGCAGGAATCGCCGTCCTGTTGTTGCTTGCCCTCTCCTTCAGCGCTGTCCTGGCGCAGGATCCCGTCACCGTCCGCATTTCGACCTGGGCCGGCGTCGATGAAGCCGCTGAACTCCAGGAGCTGATCGACGAGATCAATGCCAGCCAGAGTGAATATCGGATCGTCCACGAGCCTATCCCCAGTGAATATTACGTTCAGGTTCAGACGCAGATCGCCGGCGGCACCGGCGCCGACATGTACTGGATCGATCAGAACAACATGGCGCTGGCCTCCGAAGGAATCTTCTACCCGGTCAGCCAGTGCGAAGCCGTCGCCAACGCCGAACTGGACCTGGGACGACTTTGTTGAAAAGGCCAAGGCGCTGACCCTCGATACCGACGGCGACGGCAATGTCGATCAGTGGGGCTTCACCAACAACAGTTGGCCGCCCCCCTACATCTTCGTCTGGCAGGCGGGTGGCGAGCTGATCTCCCCCGACTTCACGAGCATCCCGATCGACAGCCCCGAATTCGTCGAAGGCTTCGAGTTCTTCCTCAGCACCGCCTACAACCCGGAAATGTCGCCCGGCCGCGAGGTGATCGCCGAGCAGGGCTTCGGCGAGATGTTCAAGGCCGGCAAGATCGCCATGTTCATGGGCGGCGCCGCCGATGATCTCGACCGCGTGGAAGGCCTGGATGTTGGCGTGATCCATGTCCCGGCGCACCCGGAGACTGGTGACCAGACGACGTTCGCCTGGAACGCCAGCACGGTCATCAACGCCAATACGCAGAATCCGGAACAGGCCTGCGACGCGCTGGTGGCGCTGACCGAGGCCATCCAGAACTGGAAGATCGTCTCGCCGCGCATTTCGCACGCCAACGCCGAGCATCTGATCAGCTCCGAGCCGCGCAAAGAAGCGAATGCCGAGCCGATCATCGCGGCCGCCGCCGATATGCGCGCCCTGCCGATCTTCGGCAACTATGCAGAGTTCGACGCGATGTTCTGGTCGGAATTCTGGGGCCCGCTGATGAACAACGAGACCGACCTCAGCGTCGCCGAACTGGCCGCCGAAGTGCGTGCGGATCTCGAAGAGACGCTCAGCGATTAGGGCATGTCTGCATAACCTCACCCCCGCTGCGCTTCGCTTAGCTCCCCCTGGTTGGGGTTGAGGTGAATTTGCGGACATCCCAAGTCACGCCGAAGTCTGGGTGAAGCACGCCTGAAAAGGGGTGCTTCACCCTACCCGGATGCTCCTCCCGGTTTGGCTCCTCAAGCCTATTTTCAGGAGAAATCTTATGGATCTTGGCGTGCTAAATACTTACCTCTCCACGCTGATCCGTTACGTGCTCGTTGCACTGGGCCTGGTGGTGATCATGGTGTTCGCCTACCGGTTGCAGGTGCGGCTGGGAGCGCGTCACGAGGCAGCAACCGGGCGGACTCTGGTCATCCCCTGGGTGATCGGCTTCCTTGTCTTCAATTTGTTCACCATCGGCGCGTCGCTTTACCTCAGCTTCACCGACTACAACCTGTTCCGCGCGCCGGAGTGGATCGGAACCGAAAACTACCAGGAACTGCTGGATCTGTCGATTGCCCCGCTGGAATCGACCGAACAGCGCAGTTCCGACGCCCTGCCGCCGCGCTACGACGAGATCATCCGCGTGGAGCTTGGCAATGGCGGCTTTGTCTTCGGCGCGCGCGAAGACGGCTTCTGGCGGTCGATGCGGTTGACGGTCATCTATGCCATCGTCACCGTGCCGCTGGGGCTGGCGGGCGCGCTGGCAGTGGCCCTGCTGCTTAACCAGCGGGTACGCGGCGTGGGCTACTGGCGCGTGCTTTACTACCTGCCTGCTGTGCTGCCCGCCGTGGCCACGGCACTGCTCTGGCGCTGGATGTTCTCGTCCACGGGATTGGTCAACGCGGCGCTGTCGCCCTTCCTGAGTGCGCTGGGTCTGGAGTCGCCGCAGTGGCTGACCAACTCCGGCCTGTCGCCCGTGCTGTTCATCATCATCAGCCTGTGGGGCATCTTCGGCGCGACTTCGGTGATCCTGCTGGCCGGGCTGAAGGGCATTCCCAAGGAGCTGTACGAGGCGGTGGACATCGACGGGGGCGGCGAATGGGCCAAGTTCCGCAACGTCACCATCCCGATGCTCAGCCCCGCCCTGTTCTACAATCTGGTCACCTCCCTGATCGGCGCGCTCCAGGCGTTCGAGGTCGCCGCCTTCATCCCCACACCCACCGACGCCGGCACCTTCCTCAACTGGCACATCTACCAGGAAGCATTCAACTTCCGCAACATGGGCATGGCCTCGGCCATGGCCTGGATCATGCTGCTGCTGGTCCTGGCCCTGACGGCGATGGTCTTCCGGTCGTCTCAGGCCTGGGTGTTCTATCAGGGCGCGAGAGAAGGAGCCTGACCATGACCGCTGTCACACAGCCTCGTATGGACCCGGTGCTGGCCGATCCGGCGCCGTCGCAGCGCGGCTTTCAGATCCGCCGTGTCATCATCTATGGCCTGCTCCTGGCCGGCGCGGCGATAGTCCTCATTCCGTTCCTGTGGATGGTCTCGACCTCGCTCAAGACGCAGGATCAGCTCTTCGTGCGCGATCTGAACTTCATCCCCGACCCGGCGGTGCCGTCGAACTACCTGCTGGTCTGGAACCGCCTGCTCTCGATCAACCCGAACATGACTTTCTGGCGCATCGTGGGCAATACGCTGTTCATCACCCTTCTGGCGATGTTCGGCGAAATTGCCAGCGCTTCGCTGGTGGCCTACGGCTTCTCGCGTTTCCGCTGGCGCGGCCGGGACGCGCTCTTCGCGATCATGCTGGCCACGATCATGATCCCCGGCATCGTCACACGCGTGCCAGGTTTCCTGATCTGGCGGCAGTTGGGTCTGCTCGATACGTACGATCCGCTGACGTGGCCGTCGCTGCTCGCCTGGGGGCCGATCTACGTCTTCCTGATGCGCCAGTTCTTCATGACCATTCCGCGCGATATCGAGGAGGCGGCCATCATCGACGGCGCGAACGTCGTTCAGATCTTCCTGTACGTCATGCTGCCGCTCATCCGCCCGATCCTGCTGGCCATCGCCGTCATGTCCTTCCAGGGCAACTGGAACAACTTCCAGGGGCCTCTCCTTTACCTGAGCACGCCGGACAAATTCCCCATGGCGCTGGCCATGCGCTTCTTCGACCAGTCGCTCAGCAAGGAAGCGCCGCAGTGGCAGTACATGATGGCGATGGCCACCATGATGGCCGCGCCTATTCTGCTGCTCTACTTCCTGGCGCAGAAGCAGTTCATCGAGGGAATCAACATCGGCGGAGTGAAAGGGTGATGGTCATGCGCCTGCTGTTCCTGATGGCGGTCCTTCTGCTGCTGACAGCCCCTGCCGCGGCGCAGGACGCCGCGACGCTGGTGAACCTGGACCATCTGCAGCGCCTGACCGAACCGGTTACCATCGACGGGCGAGCTATGGCAATCGTCCACATCTATTCCGAATACCCGGATTACGAATGGGTCGACGACGCCGACGAAGGCATCAGCGCCGTCGACGATGTGGCGCGCGCGGCCGTCGTCTATCTATGGGAATACGAACGCACGGGCGACGAGGCGCTGCTTGTACAGGCATGGCGCTGCCTCAACTTCATTATGTATATGCAAGCGGACGACGGTGAATTTTACAATTTCGTCTTCACCCGCGAAGGCGAAATCAACGAGCGCGGCGGCACCAGCTACAAGAGTCTCGGCTGGTGGGCGATGCGCGCGCTGTGGGCGCTCGGCGAAGGGGTGCGCGTCTTCGACAAAGTGAATACCGAATACGACGATGAACTGGCGGAGGCGTATCTCCGCACCGAGGCAGCCGTCGCCGCGACTATGGGCAACTACGGCCAGTTCAACACGCTGCATGGCTTCGACATCCCCGCCTGGATTCCCGCTGCCGAGCCGGCCATCGCCGCCATTGGCCTGCTGGGCATGAGTGCCTACTACGCCGTTCGCCCCAATGAAGCCACCGCCTTGGCCATGACCCGCATCGCCGACGGCATCGCCCAGTATCGACTGGGCACGGACAGCGAGTACCCCTTCGGCATGCACCCGACCAACTCCAATGCGCCGGGCTTCTGGCACAACTGGGGCGCGCACATGCCGCACGCCCTGGTCATGGCCGGAATGGCGCTCGACCGGCAGGACTGGATCGACTCCGCAGCGGCCAGTGCCGACAGCTTTCTGCTCCGGCATCTGGCCTTCGAACCGTTCCGCCACATCGGCGTTATCGCCGACCGGCTGGAGCAGATCGCCTACGGCACCAACATGCTGGTGCAGACCTACGCCGCGCTCTACCGGGCGACGGGCGAAGAGCGCTACGCCCACCTCGCCGGGCTGACCGGGAGCTGGTACTTCGGGAACAACATGGCCGGCGCGCAGATGTACTTCCCGGAGACCGGCCGCACCTACGACGGCATCAACGGGCCGGTGAGCTGGCGCGTCAATCGCAATTCGGGCGCGGAGTCGACCATCGAGGGGCTGATGAGCATGAGCGCCCTGGCCTCGATCTTCGAAACGCACCCCGAAGCGCAGCCCACCCTGTTCGCGCAGACGCTGGACGAGACTCTGCCGCTGATCCTCCAGGCGGAAGACGGGGGAGCGCGTCATCGGCACGCCGGTTTACTACAGCGGCACATGGACGGGCGAGGGCTACATCAGCGCCGGGCGCTACGTCGGGCTCGGGGAAGGGCAGCGCATGCGGCTGACCTTCACGCTCGAAGCCGATCAGGCCGACGACTACCTGCTGTACGTCGCGCACGTCCGGCAGGCGGCCAGCAGCAGCGCATTCACCATCCCGCGCGCCGACACTGCCCCGACGATCGACGGGATGCTCGACGACTGGCCGGCCGATCTACCGATCCTGGAGTCCAACACGGCGCGGCAGTTGCTGCGCGGGGGTGGGCTGTGGGATGGGCCGGAGGTCGACAGCCATGTGCTCCGGCTGATGTGGGATGACGCCAATCTCTACCTGCTGGCTGACGTCCGCGACCCCGAACATGTGCAGGATGCCACCGTCAGCGGGGTGTGGCAGGGCGATACGCTGTGGCTGTACTTTACCAGCGGCGACATGCGCGCGCTCGACGCCAAGCTGACCCTGGCGCAGACGCCGCAGGGGCCGCAGATCTGGGATTGGAAGCGTACGAGGTTCGCCCCCGGCGCGGCGCTGGCCTGGACGCCAAGCGAGGACGGCGGAGGCTACACCTATGAAGCCGTCATCCCCTGGGCCGCCCTGGGCATCGAAGCCCCGTCGGCCGGCATGATGCTCGGCTTTGAGGCCGGGCGAGGCATCGGCGGCAATTCGTTCATGGACCTGACCGGGCGCGATCCTGACGTGGCCTCGAATCTGCTTCAGCTCACGTTCAGCGCGCCGGGCATGGAAGGCTCCCTCGGCAGCGCACCCCAGGTGGCGCTGGAAGTGCGGATCGACCAGGGCGAAGACATGGTGCTCGACGAGAGCATCTCGCCGGACAGCGATCACTTTTGGCTCGATCTCCTCACGCCGCAGCCCGTTCGGCTGGAAGCGGGCGAGCACCTGATCCGTTACGAATACGCCGGCGAGGAAGCCGAGGGCGGCAACCCCGGCCTCAGCAAGATCGATGCCTTCTACTTGCAACCGGCGGTCGGCCGGCGCGTCTACATCCTGCCCGACGGCCGGCAGGTTGCCTTGAGCTACGACACCCTGACCGGGGAGTCGACCTTACTGGACACCACCCCATGAGGAGACAGCGTGTCAGTCAGCTTGAACTCGTGCGCCATCCTGCACCGCCGCCGGCCGCAAATCTGGGTCGTCCTGCTCGACCTGAACGATCCGTCGAAGGTGCTGCACCGCCCGAAGACGCACATCATCGAGCCGGCCGAGACCTGGGAGATCTTGGCGACGTGCCCAACGTCATCTTTAGCTGCACCAATCTCGTCGTAGGCGACGAGCTGCGCTTCTACTACGCCGGCGCCGACCGTAGGGTCGGGCTGGCTACGGTGCCTTTCGCAGACGTGCGCGCCTTTGCGCGGGAGGGGGAATGAGCGTGACAGGACAGCCGGTCGGAATTGGGCTGGTCGGCGCGGGGGCCTACGGCGACTTCTGTCTGGCGGCCTTCGCCGACGTGCCCGAGGTGCGCATCGCCGCCATCTGCGACACCGACGCGGTGCGCGCCCGTCACTTCGCCGGCCTCTACGGCACACCGGCCTACACCAAACTGGAGGCCCTGCTGGAGGATCCGGCGGTCGAGATCGTCGCGCTCAACACGCCTCCGTTTCTGCACGCCGCGCAGGGGATCGACAGCCTGCGAGCAGGCAAGCACCTGTTTTGCGAAAAGCCGTTGGCCATGCGCATCGAAGAGGGCGAGGCAATGCGTGCCGCCGCCGAGCGGGCGGGCGTGCGCCTGACCGTCGACTACGTAATGCGCTCCAACCCGCTGTGGCGCGCCGCCGCCGAGATTCGCGCGTCCGGCGTCCTGGGTGGGCTGCTGCACATGGACCTGGCCAACCACGCCGCCGGGCTCAGCCTGCCGGCCAGCCACTGGTTCTGGGATAAGGCCAAAAGCGGCGGCATCTGGGTCGAACATGGCGTCCACTTCTTCGATGCCTTCGCCTGGGTGGCCGGGGCAGACGGGACAATCACCGCGGCGCAGGCCTTCGTCAACGGGGCCGGCCAGGAGGATCGTGTCGAGGCGCTGGCTCGCTACGGGTCGGCCGCCGCGCATTTCTATCACGGCTTCACCCACGACGGGATGAGCGAGCAAACCACGATCCGCCTTGCCTTCGAGCGGGGAGATGTGACGCTGTGGGAATGGGTGCCGACCCTCATGGAAGTCGACTCGGTTCGTCCTGGTCTGATCGACACCGTACGGTCATTCCTGCCCGGCAGCGTCCGGGTCGAGGAAGCGCCGGGCGGCCTGATGCGGCTCAACGCGCGGCTGACAGAGGGCAAGTCGGCGGTCTACCGGCGCTGCATCCAGGAGGGCATTCGCGATCTGGCGGGCGCCGTCCGCAATCCTGGGGTGCCGCTGCGGGTGACGGCCGAGCATGGATTAGCCAGCCTGCGCATGGCGGCTGACGCCGAACGCCTGGGCCGACCGCGCTAAATCCGGCGGTCGCTTCGTTTTCGCGCGACCCTTCTCTTGTTCTGGGCAGGGGTGGCACGCCAGGGCTGGATATGGGTCGCTTTGGTCTGAATCCATGACATTCCTCACTTCGCAGCGATTCTTAGTAGGGCTATGATCAAGACACGCTGAGTCCTTCATGAACGCCACAATCCACGCAAAGGAGGATGGACAAGTCCAGTCAGGAGCCTGAATAATGCTTTCAATGGTCAATCGACCGCTTTTTGTCGTGTGTTTCCTGCTTCTCGCCATCCCACTTTTCGCGACACCCACCCCCGCAGGTGCGCAGACCAGCCCGATCCACGACAACGCCATTACCTCCGTCGATGAAATCATCGACGTCGACTGCCCTGAGGTTGGCCTCGCCGAACCCGTGCAGCTCACCGGGCAGCTTCACACTGTGCTGCATGAGAACACCAATCCGCAGGGGCGCACCCATTGGCGCCTCCACATGCAGTTCCGGCAGGTCACCGGCATCGGCTTACGCACAGGCGATCACTACGAGGTGCGTCATCTCACCAACGAGTTCTATCACCTGATGCCCGAAGCCTATCCGTACAATGCCATGTTTCAGGAGCGTAAAGCGATCCGCAATGTGGAACGCGGCTTCACCCTCAGCGCGACGGCGCAGATCCATCTCACCTTCAATGCGAATGGAGAGATGACCGTGGCGCTCCAGAATTTTCGCGTCGAATGCCGCTGAAGGTCCCCCCTCACTCTACCCTGCACTCTCCACTGACATCGCTCCGAAACCCTCCGGCTTCAACAAAAACACTCCGTTTAAGTGTGGGAGCAATCTTATGAAGCAGTTCTATCCGCGTCTGATCCTGTTGGGCTTGCTGTGCCTGCTGGTCTTCGCCACCGGCGCGGCCGCGCAGGACACAGAGACCTATCGAGAAGGCCTTTATGTCAACCGGCTCGAAGGCCATAACATCGGGGCCACATCGGTCGAGATCAATGCCGTCAAACAGGTCGAGGGGAGTTTCCGCCAGAGTACGGTTCACATCACCGCTAATTTCGGCGGCGAACCGCTATGGCAGGTGCGCTACGCTCTCGACGCCACCTTCACTGTGCCGGACGACCCGGACTGGCTCGAAGTCAGCGACGATCTGGGCTGGGGTGGGATGGACGCGGAGGTCCAGGTGCCGATCCAGGTGACCCGCTGCACGGACGTCGTCGGCGGCAACTGCACCACGACCACCGAGATGACGCTCGTCAGGATTCACCTGAGCGCCTGGGCCAACCAGGGAGTCACCCAGACCAATGGCGAGTATCGTCGACCCGCTTCGTTCTATGGCAGCGTGTCGATCGGCAGCAAGACCTTTCCGTATAATGGCGCCTGGGGCCACAATTTCGCAGATCGCTACCTTCAGGAGTGGTGATTCGATCTGAAGAGGTGCTGGGGCTACTTTGCGGAGATGATGCAAAAACCAGGTTCCACGCAGCTCGTCGATAGTCGTGATGCAGCCCCCAAGCACCGGAAGTAGACCCCATCGACCGGGTGCGAGGGTCAACCTGGCGTTTCGGCAATCCGTCGCGACAGCGCCGCGACGGACCTGGGCCTATAGTGTATCAGCCGAATTCGAAGGAACCGCTAGACTATCCATTGGGTCGGCGTACTTGTGGCATTGCACGAGCACATCGTCAATACGAATATCCGCAGGTGCCACGCCCTTGCAAATGTCCATGACATCGGGGCAGCGGCCGGCAAAACGGCATCCTTGCCTTAGATACTCGTCCTGTTCCAGTTCGGCAAGGGTGACCGAGTCCGCCCACCGTTGTTTCGGATCGGCCTGAGGGATGGAATCGCGCAGAAGCTTCGAGTATGGGTGTCTAGGCTTCATCAGCACCTGATCCACGGTTCCCATTTCGACGATTTTTCCACGGAACATGATGGCAATCCGGTCGCTGACGTAATAGGCAGTGGCCAGGTCATGCGTGATATAGAGAATGCTCACGCCCAACTCGTCTCTGAGCTGTTTGAACAGGTTGACAATCGACATGCGCAGGGATGCATCGACCATTGATACCGGCTCATCCGCAATAATCACCTTTGGATCGGTGACAAGCGCCCTGGCGATCGAAATGCGCTGAAGCTGCCCGCCGGAGAACTCACTCGGGTATCTGCCGGCAATCTCGTGATAGGTCAGGCCGACCAGTCGCAGCTTTTTGTCGATCCAGGCGGTAGCTTCCTGTTTGGATTTGGCCAATCGGAAGTTCTGCACCGTTTCGTAGAAATACGAATCGACTCGCCGCATAGGGTTAAATGTGCTGAACGGGTCCTGGAAAATCGCCTGAACCCCCTCGGTAATCCAGGGCTTTTCGTGACGAGTCTGCACCTTACCGTTATGGCGGATCTCACCGGAGGTGGGTTCTTCAAACCCCAGGATCAACTTCGCAGTGGTCGTCTTCCCACAGCCGCTTTCGCCTGCCAGAGTAAAGACTTCAGCTTCTTTGATGTAGAAGCTGACATGGTCAACTGCCGTGAAAACGGTTCTGTCGATAATGTTGCCCTGGGAGTAAAGCTTGGTGAGCGCAGAAACCTCAAGCAGTTTATCCATGTCGTTGTTCTCCAACTAGCCAGCATGCGACTTTGTGATCATCGTCCAGAGGAGTGAAGTCCGGCATCTGCTGGCTGCAGATATCCTTGGCATGTGGGCAGCGCGGATGGAAAGGGCAGCCCTTGGGCACATCCGCCAAGGAAGGCGGGCTCCCGGGAACGCTGTCGCGCATACGTTTGTCGCCAAACTTGGGCAGCGAATTGATCAGGAACTGCGTATACGGATGGGATGGCTCGGCGAAGATTTGCTCTGTAGTCCCTTCTTCAACGATTTTTCCCGCGTACATGATGCCGATTCGATCGGCGACGTTGGCGTGTACGCCCATATCATGCGTGACCATGATGATTGTGTTTTTCAGCGACTTCTGAATGTCTTTCAACATTTGGATCACGCCGCGCTGTACCACGACGTCTAGCGCCGTAGTTGGTTCATCGCCGATCATTACGCGTGGGTTGAGCACAGAAGCCAGCGCGATGGTCACGCGCTGACGCATCCCTCCGGAGAGCTGGTGGGGATAAACATCCAGGACGTTTCTTGGTAAACCGAGCTCCAGGACTCTTCTGCGAGCGAGTTCAAAGACCTCTTCACGATTCTTTCCGCTGACATGGCTTCCGATAAAGTCCTGAAACGTCCCTCTGATCTTTTGTACCGGGTTGAACACGCTCATCGAACCCTGCGGAATATAGGAGATGTACTCCATCCGCAGCGTACGCTTTTCTTCCGCACTCATCCCGGCGACATCTACTTCCTCGGAGTTGATGCGATAGTAGATCTTGCCCTCCATGAGGCGCAGAGGGGGCACGAATTCATTGAAAAGCGCCTTCAGTAGCGTCGTCTTGCCACATCCGCTTTCACCTGCAATGCCGTAGATTTCGTTTTCATAGATCTGCAGGTTGACGTCGTTGACGGCTTTGACAGTCTTCTGTGTGCCCTGCATTTCCAGGACGTAAAACGCCTGCAGGTTTTGCGTACGTACAATGGTTTGCCGCTTCTCTGCCATGTCTGCCACTCTTACGTTCCAACTCGTTGGATGCGGGACCGGGGATCGAGATATTCGCTGACACTCACCGACATCCAGTAGAGTGCAATGAACACGAACAGGGATAGGAAAACTGGCGTCAGAATCCACCACCAGCGCCCTAACAGGATCGACTGATAGAAGAGCGCCCAGTTCAACATCGTTCCAAGAGTGGGAATGTTGAGGTTGACCAGACCGAGGATGGCCAGGGTTATTTCCAGCCCAATCGCCCATGACATATTGTTGATCAATGTCGAGAAGACCAATGGCATGGTGAAGGGTGTATATTCTTTCAACACCAGCTTCACAGTCCCCGTACCAGACAGAATGGCCGTCTTGGTGAATTCTCGCTCACGCAAGCTCAAGACCATCGAGCGGATCAGCCGCGCGTCCCACGCCCACCCGAAGCCTGCCAGCATCAGTCCGAGGGTCACCAGAGTCATGTTTTGCCTCACAAGCAGGGCTAACATGACAAATATCAGGAATAACGGGATGACCAGAAGGCTGTCGCCCACAAACATCAGGACGCGATCGATTGATCCGCCCTTATATCCGGCAACCATGCCGACCAGGACAGCGATTACCCTGGAAACTAACCCCGAGATCAGGGAAATAACCAGGGAGTTGCGCACGGCGAAGGTGGCTTGCCAGAAAATGTCCTGCCCATTCGAGTCGGTACCAAGGACATAAGTCGCCGAGGGTCTCAAATCCCGCGGGACAACGTGCCAGAGCGTTGGGTCATAGGGCGAGAAAAAGGACAACACGGCCATGATCAGGATGATCACCAGGACGATAAAGCTCACCGTGAAACGAAAATCTCTGAATAGATCCCTAAGCAGTTTCATGAAATCGGCTTCCCTAGACGTACCGTACCCTGGGGTCAAGCAAGGGATATGTCAGATCGACGATCAGGATCGCCGTCGTGATACCAACAATCGACAGAATGGTAATCCCCATGATCAGGTTATAGTCTCCATTGAGGATGGCTCTATAAAGCAGCATTCCGAGTCCGGGGTAACCAAAGACGATCTCGGTAATCAGTGCGCCGCTGAAGATTTGCCCGAATGAAAGTGCCAGCCCGGTGATTTGCGGCAGCATCGCGTTCCGGATGATGTACTTGCTCACGATGCGATCTTCGGTGACACCGCCCAGCTTGGCATACTGGACAAAACTTTCAGCATTGACGTTCTGTACCAGCAGTTTCATGGTCTGGAATGTGACAATGCCTCCAAGGACGGTCAGCGAGGCGGCGGGCAAGAAGGAATGCCAGAGCACGTCTTTAATGTATTCCCAGGTGAAACTGGGAAGGGCCCCCAGCGATGCGCCACCGGTGATCGGGAACCAGCGCACGACGTAAGAAAACAGCAGAAGCAGGGTGAACGCGAAGATGTAATAAGGCAGCGGGCGAATGACCATGCCAATAGCATCTAGGACCCTTGACCAACGCCTGCGGGTGTAATAACCGGCTATCCCCCCAACGATGTTTCCAAATATCCATGTGATTGCGGTCGTACTCAGAAGCAGTCCAAGTGTCCAGGGCAGCGCGTTGGCAATGAGTTGGTTGACCGGCGCGGGGAATTGGAAGAACGAGACGCCGAAGTCGCCACGGACGAGCCTGCTCCAGAAGTCACCGTACTGATCAAGCCACGATCCTTCCAGACCATACATCTCGGTCAGATCATGGATGATGCCATCCATTGCGCCGGGTTCCAGGGTTGACCCGCGCGCCCGCATCTCACCGATCATTCTCATGACTGGGTCATTCGGGGTAAGCCTGGGGATAAAGAAGACAATGGTGATACCCACCCAGATCACCAGGAAGTACTGAATGAAACGGGGGATGAGATAACGCTTAAAGAATGTCATGACTTTGCCCTAGTAAGTCTAGATCCCTTGTCCGAAACTACCACGAACGAAGTCAAAAACCGCTCCTTGGGCGGATTTCCCGCCCAAGGAGCCGAATGACAGCTCGAGGTAAACCTTGTTTTCCTTATGCGCCGGTTGGCCTCAGGAATGGCGTCATGTACTTGAAGTTCGGCCAATGGGTGTAAGGCACGTTGTAGGGGTTTTCGCTGCCGGGCCAATTGGTCCAGTAGGTCTCGTCCCAACCGACGAAGCCGATGTAGCCGTAGGTGGGGATACCGGGCATGTTCTTGACCGCTTCTTGCAGACCTTCAATGCCGATGGCGATAACCTGTTCGGTATCGAACGGATTGGTCTCACGCAAACGCTTGATGATGTCGTCCATCTCCGGGCTAGACCAGCGCGAGTAGATGCCCTGCGTGCGCTCACCAACCGGGCGGATATACTCCGAGTTCCACCGGTCGAGCGTGCGATACAGGTCGGGTCCCGCACCCCAGGGTTCCTGGGCAGGCCACGCGCCGCTCACGTCGAAGTCGCCGACCGCGCCCAGACCATCCATGTTCTCGGTGTTGTACACCGACGCATCGATGCCGAACTTCTTCCACTGCTGGACTGCGGCTGCAGCGTTACGGGCATCATGGTTTGACAGTACTGTGCCACTCATGAAGCTGATCTTCCAGGGCGTGCCATCGGGCAGCAGCCACATATTGTTCCCGTCGCGGGTGAAGCCATTCTTGAGGAGCAGCTTCTCGGCGATTTCAGGGGCAAACTTGTACCACCCAAGGCCAAATGACTGCGCAGTAAACGCTTCATCCTCTGGGAAGGCATAGCCACGGCTGCGGGCTGTGGCTGCAACCCGCTGTGGTGCAGTCGGATCGTATGGGGCAAACGTTTCGCCGTCGCCGACCTCGATCGTGAAGGATTTCAGCCAGTCTTGCATCGGCTCGATGTAGTCGGCAGGATACGGGCCGAGATGCGGGATATGCACGGGGCTTAACGTCCCCGACGAGTCGACGGCGATGCTAGTGTACTCCGCGATATCGATCGCCAGAGTGAGCGCCCAGCGGACATCAACGTTATCGAACGGCGCTCTGGTGGTGTTGAAGAGGATGCCAGTTATGGCGGGGTCGTTGTTGACCACGAACGGGAAGGTGGGCTGGTAGGCGCGGGATGTTTCCGCCTGTGCCAGCAGCGCCTTGAGGCCATCCGCAGAGAGTTCGGCAACATCCAGTTGGTGCGTCAGTTGCGCCAGGATTTGCGCGCCTTCATCGGCAAAATACTGGAAGATGATATAGTGGGGCTGTGGCTCGCCGTACAGTATCCCCGTCGGACTCTTGTCCCAGTCTTCGCGTTTTTCCCAGGCTGTCCAGCTCCCCTGAGGATCGAAGCTGTGCAGCTTATAGGGACCGCAGCCAACATACGGATTAAAGGTGAACAGCGTCGGGTCTTCCTGCTGCTCGAAGATGTGCTTCGGGAAAATGCGCGTGCAGCCCCAGCGATCGAGGAAGTGGGTGTGGAAGCGCGAGTTGGCCTGCTTCAAGTCAAACTGGACGGTGTAATCGTCGACTGCTGTCACCGTATCGACATTATCGACCAAGAAGTTGTGGGCATTGAAGTTTTCCCACTGCATGATCGATTCAACCGTGTAGACCACATCAGCAGCGGTGAAAGGCTCACCATCCGACCAGTTAACACCCTGACGCAGCGTGACCGTGAGGCTCGTGAAGTCGTCGTTATACGTTGGCTCCGCGTCCGCACTACCGTTGACGATGTTGCCGGTGGCAAAGTCGACCGTCCAGAGCGGCTCGTCGGCCAGGTTCTGAAGGCCGCGATCCTGCCATTTCCAGCCAACCCAGTGGTTGAAGTTATCGGGAGTTCCGACACGCCCGGTGAGAATTCTGGCGATCAGCGTTTCATTGCGGGGAAAAGTGCCCGGTAGCGACGCGTCCTGCGCGGTGGTGAAGTCCGCCGCGAGGAGCATACCTGTGGGGCCAAGCACGAAAGTGCCCGTACCGACAGCAAGAAACTTCATGAAATCGCGACGACTAAGTTCGTGTGCCACTTTGTCCTCCGTGTATTCTAGATGGTTACATAACGGACTAGCTAATCGGTCTTCAGCGTGAAACGTCTCAATTCGTTGGCAATACGCTGCCTCCTGTCTCGGTGAATGGTCTTCTGCGTTCACCAGGTTGGAACTTAAGTGGTGTGCACGAGTCGCGAATAACGAGGTGCGTCGCCAGGGTAATTCGTTGTGGTGGACGGCTGCGATCCTCGATGCGCTCCATGAGCATCTCTGCGGCGACTTGCCCCATCTGTTCGAGTGGCTGGCGAACCGTCGTTAATTTGGGGTAGACGAGAGATGCCTGAGGAATATCGTCAAAACCAATAATCGAGATGTCGTCAGGAATAGTGAAGCCATGTTCACGTGCAGCATCCATCGCGCCAAATGCAGAGATATCGTTTGATGCAAAAAGGGCCGTTGGTGGAGGATCTACATTGGCCAATACATGCTTGGTCGCTTCGTAGGCGCCTTGCTGCTGGTAATCGCCATCAAGGATCAGTTCTGTCCTGCTGGGAATACCGCAATCTGCCAAAGCTGCTTGGTAGCCTCGCAGCCGCTCTACGGCGCTCCACACATTCAGCGAGCCCTTGATGAAGGCTATCCGTGTGTGTCCCAACTTGCACAAGTATTGAGTCGCTTCGTAAGCACCTTGATAATTGGTTGCTTCGACTACACCGCTGTTTTCGGTGGGATCCGCCTGATCGATAATCACGTAAGGGAAGTCACGCTCACGCAGCATGTCCAGGTATGCCGACGGAAACTGCGGCGCGATCAACAGCAGACCTTCTGTTATTCCGTTCGCGATGGCGTTCACGTAGTACGTTTCTTTGCTCAATTGGTGGTGGCTGGTATACAGAACCAGGTCACAGTTAGATTCTGACAGAGCCTTATCGACGCCCTGCGTGATTGTGCCGACATAACCAACATCCAGATTCGGCACAAGGAGTCCAATCATTCGAGACCGCCCGCCTGCTAAACTGCGCGCCGGCAAACTGGCGACATATCCGAGCTGTTCCACCGCTTCCATCACGCGGCTGCGCGTGCTGTCTTTTACAAACTCATACCCACTCAATACGCGCGATACGGTAGCGCTCGACAAACCTGAAGCGCGGGCTACATCTTTGATCGTGGCACGATGCTTCTTTTTTGAATCCATGTTCGCGCTGCGCATCAAATTGTAAGCGCTTTCAATTCACTGCCAAAAAAAGGCGGACACATCCGCCGCACTGTTACTTCTTTGACCGGACTTCTGGTCAACTCACCTCTTCAAGAGATTATAGTGACAGTTTTGGACTCGCGCAAAAAATCCCATCGGGCAACCACGTTGGGTCACCCGATGGAAGGGGCAGAGGGCAGTCGAAGAATGCCCCGTCCCTACAAACCTTCGGCGTTCTCACGTTGTTGAGGGACGAGAGAGGCTGTGCCTAGGCGAGTTCTATTTCCTTGACCTGCAAGGCGGCTTCGTCGGAGCTTGAACCGACATGGAACGAGTAGATTCCTGGCTCAAATACCCACTTCCGCTGCTCATTGCTGAAATACCGGAGTTCATCAAGGTCGACTGCTATCGTGACGGATGCTGATTGCGCGGGTTCCAGATGTACCTTCTTGAAGCCCTTGAGGAGCTTCTTCTGGCGTTCTACCGAAGAGTGTTTCATGCCTACATAGACCTGGACCACTTCGGCGCCCGCCACGTCGCCAGCATTGCGAACATCAATCGTTACCGCTACATGGTTATCCTGCTTGACAAGCTCTGGCTCACCCAATTTCCATGCTGTATAGGAGAGCCCGAAGCCAAAGGGATAGGCGGGCGCGTACCCGTTTTTGTCGAGGTACGAATAGCCATGATAGAGGTCGTAGGTGATTTCTGTGTCCGTATTGCTGAAATAGGGGAGATGGCTTTGATCCTGCGGGATTGTGAAAGGGAGTTTGCCCGAAGGATTCACATCTCCGAACAGAACACGTGGCAAGGCATTACCACCTTCCATCCCCGAATACCACCCATACAGTATGGCTGGAACCACGTCTTCCCATTCTTTCGTCATAATCATGCCACCGCCGATGAGTACGACGACGGTATTGGGGTTAACGCTTCCGATCCGCTTGATCAGTTCGATCTGGGCAGATTTGAGGGAAAGACTTACACGATCTCCACCTTTCGCGTCGTCCGTGCCGGGCATTTGTCCACCAAAATCGGATAATGACATGCCCATGTTCTGATAGCCACGCATGACTGCTTCATCGAATGAGAAGTCACTGTTGGGCTCCGCCGAGATGAATTCTCCTTCGTCATATTTGTCGTTGCCGACAGTGATGATGACGCAGTCCGCTTTGGCTGCTTCGTCGGCAGCCTTTTCGAGCTCGCTTTCGTCGCAGAACACGATTTCTGCCTGCTCGCCGAAATAGCTGCGGAGTCCCTCAAGCGGTGTCACCACATAGGGGGCGCTGATGTTGCTTGAACCTACATCCCCGGTGTTGGCCTTGTTCCCTAACGCTCCAGCAACGAGAATTCTTTTGACCGTATTCCGGAACGGCAGCACACCCTTCTCGTTCTTGATCAGCACCATCGATTCTTCAGCGACTTCTCGTGCCAGTTCGGTGTGTTCTTTGCTGGCCACGAGGTCCAGGTTGTATGCCATCTTCTCGGGGGTGTTTTCGAAAACTAACAACGTCCGCAGGATTCGGAGCACAGCAGTGTCGACAGTTGCCTCAGACACACGATTTTCCTCGACAGCCGAGAGGAGCTCGCGCTGGTAGTGAATAGGCATGGGCATCTCGATATCAAGCCCGGCCTCGATGGCCTTCTTGGTATCGCGGACACCGGCGACAAAGTCGGAGATCGCGAAGCCCTCGAATCCCCAATCGTCTCGTAGGATGTCCGTGAGCAGCGTGTGGCTTTCGCAGCAGTGGTCACCGTTGAACAGGTTGTAGGCGCCCATCACTGAGGCAGCACCCGCATCGATGGCCTTTTTGAAGTGCGGGAGGTAAACCTCACGCATCGTGCGCTCATCAGCTTTGACGTTCACCCAGAAACGGGAGTTCTCGATATTGTTGACGGCATAGTGCTTGGCGCAGGCGATCACATTGTGTGACTGCACCCCCTCGGTGAGCGCCTTGCCCATCTCTCCCAGAAGGAAGGGGTCCTCGCCATAGGTTTCCTGAGAACGCCCCCAGGCTGGATGACGAAGCAGGTTGATACAGACGCCGCCGAAATAGTTGGCTCCCTGGGCAGCGCGCTTCCTTGCCAATAACATCGCCGATCCGTTTTTCGAGATCCGGGTCGAAGCTGGCGCCGCGCGCCATCGACACTGGAAAACAGGTCGAATGTCCCATCACGACGCCGCGCGGGCCGTCGGTGAAGCGAATGGACGAGATGCCAAGGCGCGGACAACCGTTGGTCTCAATAGGAACCGGGTTGTAGCCGTTCTGATACTTCTCAACGTTACCGAATATGTCCCAGTTGCCGTTGAGCATCCAGACCTTTTCCTTGAGGGTCATTTGCTCAAGCAGCTCCCGAGCTTTTTCCTCGATCTGTTCGCGACTTAAGGTGCAAGCCTCTTTCCTAAACATCGTTCCGACCTCCATGTGATTTCAGGCATCTAGGAATAACCCCCCAGTTGTCGAGCACATCCGTGCTTTGAACTGAGCAGGGAAAAGTGAAGCACATTGCAGAACGCTATGCCGTAACAGTGAATGTCCGACTGACGGGAGAAGAAGCGCCAAGCTGAACCGCGCGATCACCTGGCGAACTGCCGCCGACTATCACGCGAAACTCGCCGGGTTCCAGGACGCGATCTCCGACATCGTTCACCAGCGTCATCATGTCTGGAGTGATGGTGAACGAGACCACACTACTCTCGCCGGCCTTGAGATGGACCCGGCGGAAGCCGATGAGACTGTGCAGGGGCACGATGGTCGACGCTTCGACATCCGTGAGATAGAGCTGAGCGACCTCGTCCGCTGCTACAGATCCGGTGTTTGTCAGCGTAAAACGGAGAGACATCGACTGGCCTGCCCGGATAGCTGGCGTATCCAGCACCAGGTCGCTGTACACAAAGCGTGTGTAGCTCAGGCCAAAACCAAACGGGAAGAGCGGTTCCTGGGTCGCATAGCGGTAGGTTCGACCGGTCATGTCGTAGTTCTCGAACGGCGGAAGCTGCTCCAGAGATTTCGGGAAGGTCAGCGGCAGCTTGCCTGATGGAACCACGTCACCAAACAACACGTCAGCTAATGCTTTGCCGCCTTCCTGGCCCGGATACCAGACATATACAATTGCCTGCACCATGTCCTCTAGATCCCCGAGAGCAATCGGACTGCCGCCGGTGAGTACAAGCACCACCTTTGCTCCACCCTGCACCAGTCGATGTACGTACTCGACCTGCACCGGAGGCAGAGTGATTTGCGTACGATCGCCCTGATCATCCGACATGGTGGCATCGCCTTCTTCGCCTTCCAGCAAGGGCGAGAGTCCCATGCATGCAATGGTCACGTCGGCGGTTTGCGCTTCGACCAGGGACCAATCCTTCAACTCGGACTCCTGCGTGAGCGGACACCCGGGGCGGTACCCCAGCCCGACTGCCTCTGGTACACGGGCGACAATTCCCTGCATGAAGGTGGTCAGGGACTCGTTCAGGCCATAGTAGTTGCCAAGCAGTACGTCGACGCTGGCAGCATTCGGTCCGACCAGCAGAATTCTTCGCGCCTGCTCACCGATCGGCAGGATATTCCCACTGTTCTTCAGCAGCACAATCGACTTCAATGCAGCTTCGTAAGCGAGCTGCCGATGTTCAGGGCTGCCTACAACGCTAAGGGGAAGTGCCGTGTACGGAACATCCTCAGGTGGATCAAACATGCCGAGCTTGAAACGGGTCGCGAGGGTGCGTCCCAGCGAACGATCAATATCTGCTTCGCTGATCAAGCCGCGATCAATCGCTTCGCCAAGATGATCATAAGTGCAAATGCAGCTCAGGTCACAGCCCGCCTTGAGCGCTAACGCAGCGCTTTCGACGACATCGTTGGTCACATGGTGACCCTCATGGATATCGGTCAGTGCACCGCAGTCCGAGACGACATGTCCCTGGAAGGCCCAGTCACCCCGCAGTGTCTTGACCAGCAGCATCTGGCTTGCACAACAGGGTTCATCGTTGGTGCGGTTATACGCGCCCATGACGGCTTCAACATTGGCCTCAGTGACCAGCTTTTTGAAAGCCGGGAGATACGTCGCATTCAAATCCCGCAGCGAGACCTTCGCGTTAAAGGTGTGACGCAGCTTCTCTGGTCCGCTGTGCACCGCGAAATGCTTGGCGCACGCCGCTGTCTTAAGATACTTCGGATGATCACCTTGCAGCCCACGCACATAGGCAGCCCCCATTTCGCCGGTAAGGAATGGGTCCTCACCCCAGGTTTCCTGCCCGCGACCCCAGCGCGGATCACGGAAGATATTCACATTCGGTGACCACATGGTGAGCCCCTGGTAAATCCCGGTAGAACCGTTGCGCCGCATCGTTTCGTGGAATTTGGCACGGGCTTCATCGCCAACCGCCGAGGCAATCTTCTGGACGAGTTCCGGGTCCCAGGTTGAGGCCATACCAATCGCCTGAGGGAATACCGTGGCGCGACCATTCCGGGCGACGCCGTGCAGCGCCTCACTCCAATAGTCGTATGCCGGGACGTTCAAACGTGGGACCGCCTGAGCCGGGTTACGCATTTGCCCGATTTTCTCAGCGAGTGTCAACTGCGAAAGCAGATCCTGGACGCGTTCGGCAATTGGACGCGATGGGTCCAGATACACAACCGACGATCCAGCAGGTTGGGTCAAGGGGGACTCAATCATCTCTATTCTATCCTTGTGAAGGTTCAAAGTGCATTATCTACACTTAGCATGTCGGCTATGGGAGCTTGAAAGCCGGTTGCTTTCCATCAAGATACATGATTGTCAGAATCAGCGAGAGTTGCGGGGGTGGCAAAGTCCTGTAGGGGATACTTAAGCCATCTGTGTATGACTTTTCTGGTATCGCTCCGCGAAACGCTTCCTGACATCGTGGCCTTTTCCTAAGGAAGTACTGCAAATTCTCACGAGAAACATGGGTCACGATGTCGACAAGTTGTTTTGGGAGATTTACCAGGCTCTTGCGCACTTTGTGTGAAGATGAAAGTTTGCTCCGATTTCGAATGGCACAATTGAGAAGGATTTCTACTATCCGAATCTTGTCAAAGCACGCACTTTGATCTGGCAAGGGTTTAGTGGACACAAAGAGTGTCACGCCACGTGAGGCTGCTCAAGCGCGGCGGGGCCGGCGCAGCGGCTTGGCCTGTCCACCCGGTCGTTCTATAACTCCCATCGCTCGGAAGCGATCGTCGCTGAACCATGCTATCTCACGACGCCGCTCACCTGGAGCAACCACAAGCGGATGCTTCCTCCGCCTGCGATGGCGAAGCGGATCGGGCTGGACACACGAGGCAGGTTCATTGAGGATGAGACCGGCAAGCGCTATCCAGCGCCGATCGGTGTCTCGCAGCGGCTCATGCCACAGGGGAGGCACATCCTGCTGTATGAACGGACGATCAGCCGCTACTGGTATCCGCAGAATGGCGGCGAAATGAGCTCGGGTCACCTGCGATTACCTCGACCTCACACTCCTCAGGCGCATCATAGGAAATCTCCAGATGCCCGTCCAGCACACGCCACGACACACTGATTACACCATGTTGCGTTGGCACCGTACCGGCAGCCCACTGGAGATTGAACGTCTTAGGCGCAATGCGGACTCGTCTGTAGCCAGGCGCCGTCGGCGTGACGCCCAACACCTGCGTCGAAAGAAAATAAGCTGGGGCCGCCGACCATCCGTGGCACAGACTGCGGCTCCAGTGCCCACTGCTGACGTCTCCAGGGAAAGTCTCCCAGAAAGTGGTCGCCCTTTTTCAAGCATGCGATTCCACTGTTCACGCAGGATCCCGAAGGGCGTCTTCAGAGTAGTCCTGCTCGAAGAGCGCGTGCAGCGTAAAAAACAGAAACCATGGGCTTCCCACCGGCACGACCTGATCGGGGCTGCCGAAGCGGGCGTGCCACGAACTGCTGCCCATGAACTGCCCGGTCTTGGCTGCCAGCACAAGTCGCATGACCGCTTCATGACGCTCGGGTGGCACGGCGCCGCAGAGGAGCACGAGCGTGTTGGTTGGTTCACTGATACGCTGCTTGTTCTGGAACTCCGCCAGACTCACTGCGGGCAGGTCCAGACGCGCGCAGCGCTGGATGTATCGTTCATAGGCCCATGCGTCGCGTATCGTGTCGACGTAGCCCTGGTACTGATCCGACCATCTGTAGTGGTTGACGGCGGCACGCAGCCTCTGCGCAAGCGATCGATATTCGCTGCCCTGCTCAGGCATCTCAAGGAGATCGGCCATATTGGCAGCATAATCCAGGGATTGCGCAAGCAAGACCGAGTTGCTGATTGCCTCGCCATAACTTTCGTGATCCTGTGCCGCCCAATCCACCAGGTTCCATACCTCTGGAATGTCAAATAGTCCGCGCGCATTGATGAAACCTTCACAGCGACGCAGGCATTCACGGATGTCACTGAAGTAGTCGGCGAGCGCATCCACGTCGCCAACGTTCAGATATTGCTCCCAGGCCATCCAGATCCACAGGAACGTCCACATCGGTATCTCGTTGAACCACCCGCTCACTACGTGCGACGCGGTCAGATGTGGTCGCAGTGCATGCAGGTGGGGCGGTATCACCCGTTTCATTTCTTCCGAGAGAGACTGGCCGGCGAGCCGGATGCAGCGGTCGGTCAGATCGTATGCGCCAAAGGCGACGGCGTTCACCAGAGCGCTGTTGCGTGCAGCACCGACCCAGTAGACTTGCTCGTAGGCCGGGCAATCGACATAGGTATCCAGCATACAGAGCTGCACGGTATAGGCAGCGACATTCCAGATCTTGGTGAGCGTTTCGTCGGAACAGGCGAAACTTCCTCTCGCTTCAACCGGATAGGTGGACAGGAGGGTGCTGACGCTGCGAATATACAGCGGGCGCGAGAGGTTGCGAAACGTCAGCGACGCATAACGATATCCCCGTCGTTGATGTGACGTGAACGTCTGAATCCCCTCCCGGCAGATGTAACGGAAGCTATTGCGGAGGTTCTGAGTCCAGAAGATGCCTGTACCATCGATGGCTTCAAAGAAGTTGGCGTCCAGGATAGCGCCTTCGCCCGCGCTGAGCTCGATCTGGAAAAAGCCGATGAGCTCACGACCGAAGTCGATCACCACGTGAACGTCACCATCCGGCTGCGGATTAATCGTCGTCCAATTCCCATTGTCGTGGAGCAGTGCTTCAGGTGTGAGCGCAGGTACGGGGCGTGGGCCAGACAGAACTTCGCGCGGCGTGGGCAGGCTGATATCGGCGGAGCAGAACCCACCGTCGATCGCGTAGTACCTCTGAGCGATCGTCAATGAGGCGATATCTGGCTGGTGGGCGGAAGCAGGGATGCCAATCCAGGCATCTCCTTCTGGCAATGTATCCAGTGATGCGGCCGCCCAGCGTTCATCGACCTGACCTGTCAATTCATTCAGGGGCGCTATCAGTACCCAGGCTGCATCCTTGACGAAACGGTCCGCGGAGAACCGGAGCGGGACTTCGCACTCAAACAGAAACGATGGCCATTCCGTGTCTCGCGTCATGACCAGATTGGGTCCCTGGCGCAGCGTGAATTCGACTGGCTTGCCGGTGACGTCCAGCATCGTGACGCGATCAGCACGCTGATTGTTGATCCGAAGCGCCAGCGCTTCGTAGTTGGGAAAACTGTGGACCCATACCTGGCATTCACTAGGGGCATAAATCTCAGAGAAGAGGATCGATCCGCGTTCACCGGGCGGGGCGCTACGGAGTCCGGTTCGCATATTGCCGTTGAGCTCACGCAGATCAAGCGTCCACGTTGTGCCCGTACGCGGGCGGGCCAACTCCACCGCCTTCACCTGTACCGGGGCGACTCGGTCTTCCGTCAGAAAGGGGATCGAACGCTGTTCCAGACGGGTCCAGGGTTCGCAGCCGACCAGGCCTACCTCGATGGCATTGTCCCACGCCGCGGCATCAAAACCCGGCTGATCCCAGGCTCGCGCTTCAAGCCGCGCATCATACTGCTCTTCATACTCGAGTTGGATGGAGATGCGCGGCGCCATGGCGCTGAAGGCGCTGCAGCGCGAGGTTTTCCAGCGCGAATCTGACGGTAATCGGGTGATATTGCCGTGCGAGTCCTCAAAAACGATTTCGCAGAGAAACCCCGCCCGCCCTCGGATGTACATCATGGTGTGATCGGCCAGGTGGTTCGCTAGAACGGCGAGGCTGTTCTGGTCACCTGGTCGCAAGTATGGCGTGAGATCATAGACGTCGTAGCTGTAGGAGAAGGGGAAGCTGCGCGCCGGCCCGCGTCCAATGAACTGCCCGTTGACACTACATTCATATCGCGAGTCGGCGGTAATCAGCAGGGTCGCGCGACGGAGATCGGTTGGGATGCTCAGGTCGCGACGGAAGTAGCGCCAGATGTTGTGGGGAGCCGAATCGTCCTCTCCCCATAGCCACTGGGCGGACGGTGAAAAAGCGTGAGAGTCCATCTGGAAAGTCCTTTGCTGAACTGGAAAAACTCCTGATGGAGCGGATAAGTTGACGACGTTTGCCGCTGGCTTCAGGCGCTTTTCAGCGCAACAGAGTCCGCCTGAATGCTCAGCGTACAAGTGATGGTCTGGTTTTCTGCCCGGAAATGAGCCTTCGCCAGATCGTTCACGATGATCTCACAGGGTCCGTCCGGAAGTCCGACGATCTGAAGCTGCACGTCGAATGGTGCGGAATATGGGGTAGGCAGTGCCGCCAGAGGATTGACGACATTTACCTTGAGTACCCGGTCGGTCAGGGTGAAACCTCCTATGACGATGCCATCGACGCCGACAGCAATGTCGCGCTTGACATCAATGTACGCACCGCCGAGCTGCCGCATGGCATCCGCTGCCCCGCAGAGCCCGGCAACCTCTCCCCAACTGGCATCCGTACGCATGGTCGACTGCGGAAACCCTTCATGGTCGATGTTTTCCGGGCCGAGACCATAGGGGAAATTGGGAAAAGAGTATATTGCGTTGGCAACGTGGAGCGGATGATTGACGAGTGTCAGCCCGGCGCGAGCAGAAGCGATGCCTCGCTCGATAAGATCCTGCCTGCCCAGCAATTGGCCGTAGGAAATCTGGATGTCGGCGAATTCACCTTGACGGGCATCCAGCCAGGCGGCGTCCCCGTTATCGGTGTTCCATCCGCCGAAGGCATAGGCTGTCACAATGAAGTGAGGGTGCCAAACTGCCTGAAAGACCAGCGCATAGTCGAGGACTTGCTCGCCGAATTCCAGGTAGGCGCGATCGCCAGTCGCACGGTAGAGCGCTGCGAAACCTTCGGCAGCCCAGATCATGGAGAGCGTACCCCGTGGTTCCTGATGCTGATAGCTGTCGTAGAAATCCATCGGCTTGGAGCCACACGAGAAGAAACATTCCGTATCGAGCCAGCGCTGCCGGGGTAGAATCTCCCGCGTGATGAACTCCGCACTGGTTTCGGCGGCTCTGAGATAGGTGCTATCACCGGTTGCTGTATAGAGGTCGGCCAGAAACCAGACGTGAACGCCACTTTCGCCATTGAATCGCAGATGCGCATTTGGCTGCAAGTCCGCGCTGAACCAGGCCGGCATGCAGCCGTTCTCATCCATGTGCGCCACGATAAAATCTGCGTAGCGTCGAACGTATGGGAGGATCCTCGGATCGGTTTCGCAGAGGCGGTAGTAGCGCAGCAGGTGCGCGGCCGTCTTGCTCATGGAGGCCATGTGGTAACTGGTGGCGTCATCGGCGAAATACCGGTCACAGAGCAGCCCGGTACGCTCCGGATCGAGATCGGTCGGCGGTTCCCAGTGGTTGTTCTGCCAGCGACGGCTGTGGAATCGATAGATCGTTGGAAACAGTCCTTCGTGCTGCGGCGCGGCGAGAGCCAGATTCACTGCCCGGCGGGCTTTTTCAATCAAGCTGTCTTCATGCAGCCGACGGCCCCACCAGTGCAGGGCAACGGCATCGCGCACATTGTTCCAGAACATGGTATTGCCGATGAGGTCATACCACTGCGGGGCATTGTTCCGGTAACCTCCTACCGGATGGCCATCCAGATCCCATTCGAGCCAGGAGGGGAGGTCGGGATAGCCGGGCGGCGCCCGGTGCGCTGCCATACGCTCGCCGGCTTCCAGCGCGACCTCAGAGCCCAGGTAGGCGAAACTGGCCGGGTAACAAACTCGCGCGTAGTCATCGAGCGGCATAGCCTGTGGACGGGGATGACGGAAATACCTCCGGCCATACCGCTCCCACTGGTAACGGGTGATGCGCTGATACCCCCGGAAGGGAGGCGTGCTGGCGCTCAGAAAAAGATCGAACGCATACCGGACCGTGTTTGATTCCAGCTCCCGCACCATCGTCCCGTCACTGGGATGTCGCCAGTGCATATGATGTGTCGCAGTCGCATCGATGATTCCGTATGCGACTAATGGTCTTTCGGTCCAGCCGGATTCCATCAGCAGATCCAGCGCAGTGGGCATCGTCACTTTGCTGTGGTCAAAGGGAACAGAGAATGCGTTCCCGGTAGCAACCTGCCGGGCCCCATGCGCGACAACCGTGTACTGGTTGATGAAGTCTAAATCCGGTACCAGCGCCATGAAGCGTGTCTCATGTTGAAGCATGATCGCAGGGGATTCAAACACGCGATCCCCAACCACGTCATCGGCCGCGAACTTAAGTGCGGGCGAGTGAATGAACTCCGGTTCGCCGTCCACTTCGAACGTGTAGGGCGAGAGCGCGTATTCCAGGAGGGGCGGTGAGCCGGTCAACGTGACCGTCACTTCAACATGAACATGATCGGCGTCCTCGGCCAGAGTGATGGTCTGTTGGACGCGGTGGCTGCCGATCTCCCCTGAGAGGATGAGTGAAGCCCCGTCATTGCTGCGCACAATTTCCTGAACCGTGCTGAGTCCGTCAGAGACCAGCAGGCGGTATTCAGGCGCCAGGCTCGAATCATAAAGCGGGGAAGCACCATCGGGTCGGCCTGGAGACGGCCTGAATGAAGCTGCGATCAGTACCCAGGCACTCCCGTCACGTGCAAAGAACTCCTGGTCGACGCCCTTATCTGTCTTTATGCAGCGCACTTTGATGAGCTGGTTTGCGATTTCTGTGACCGTGCCATTTTGCATCACGCTGCTCATGAGTACCCCTTATGCACGTCCACGCCTGCTCGTCGATCTCAACCGAAACACTGCCGCCCGCCCGTACCTTCTGCCGGTTGGCAAAAACGATCCTGCCCGCCTGCAGTTGGAAAGCCACTTCCTGGCCATCGATTCGTACCTGGCGCACATTGCCTGTCACGACGAGCGACCCGAGGGAGAGCTCCCCGTAGAGCACACGGAGCTGGCGGGTCGTCGCAGTCTGAACGAAGTCGCCCCAGCCCGAGTCGAGTGACCAGAAAAACTGGGCACTTCCCGAATCGAGAGGCAGAAAACCGATCTCCCCCTGGACCATGTCGAACTGAAAGCCTGAGAAGGTGTTGAGCAGGGCGTAGCTGGCCAATGCGCGCGAGTAGTTGCTGCCGCATTCAATCTCGTTCCAGGGGTTGCGTCGTTCGCCGTCGAACCGTGCCCGAATCGCGGCAATGCAGGTCATGCCTTCGTCCACGAGGCCTGCCTGAATCATATGGATGGCAGTCGCGTACTCGAACCCGGTCATCGTTTCCTGAGAATAGGGAAGGGGGATCATCGGCTTGCGTCGCCCCTGAGGCCAGGCGCAGATCACCGTTCCGGCTTCGTCGTTGATCGTGTACAGCCGCCAGGGGTTGTACTCATCCTTCATGGACTTCTTGTAGTTGTAACGATAGGTGGCGGCCAGTGTTTCCTTGACCTGCGCGCGGTCGAAAATGTCGCCCAGTCCATACAGATTGGCATGCCACTGCGCAGTCACCGTATCGATGTCGCAGCCTTCGCCGATCTGATATTTGAGTTCACCGTGTTCTTCACTCCAGTAGAGGTCGGTGGCGGAGTCGCCTTCGCGGTCGAACGACTTCAGCAGGTCCAGATCATTGAGGTCGACGATCTGCCCATAGTACTCGCCGTCGAACAGATTCTGGTCAGCCCAGGTCTTGCCCCTGGCGAAGATAGCGAGCAGCTCTGTGCTGAACTCGTGTTCGCCCAGGAACTCGGCCATCTCCGCGCCCGCTTTGAGAGCCGCCAGATAGAACCCGGTCAGCCAGGCATTGGCGCCAAACAGCTCCATGTCGAGCGTGTGGTGTTGACGCCCCCAGAGCACGCCGGTCTTGTCCGGATCCCACCGGTCCGGGTTGTCCGGACTCCAGGCATATTCGATGGTCCTCTTCACTGCGGGCCAGAGGCTTTTCAGCCAATCGCTGTCGCCGCAGATCTTCCAGTCACGGTAGGTCTTGAGCACATCGCCGAACTGACCATCGGCGCAGGGGCGGAAGTCGTTGTGGCGCACGCCAAGTGGAAGCTGAATGCGGAAGTGGCTTCCGCCCGACGGATCGACGTTGTAGCGATAGTTCGCCGTCCGCATCGATCGTTCCAGCTTCGGAAAGAGAAAGGCGAGCGCCTGCGCATAGTTCCAGACATGCGTGCACGAGCCTTCGCAGCATCCTGCAGACTCGCCGACGCCTTCCCATCCGTAGAACGTCCCATCTTCGAGGCGGAGCACCGTGGGACTCTTGAGGACCGACATAGTCGCCGAGACCGCCTCAACGGCGACGGCAGGCATGCTGCTGGCAAACAGGGTCTCTTTGAACAACAGCGTATCCCGGTAAAGGCGATCCCATTCGCTCAGAGCATATTGGGCGCTGGTGGATGAAGTGTCCCACTGGGTCGCGTAATAGTTCTTCCAGGCGTTCGTGAGGCCCGCTTTCTCGGCCTTGCCGTCCGCGTCGGCACTCCAGTAGTTACGGTTGTTGGGGAAGTTCCAGGCGATGACAAAGCGGACGCTCCGCGTCTCGCCCGGTTGCAGCGAAATGTGCGCGGCGAGGTTTCCGGTATCACGATCATGCCAGCCGCTCGATTTGAACCGCTGCTCCCTCGGATAATGCCGGTTGGTCAGGGGACCGGATTTGATCAGGTCGCGCCAGTAGATTTCGAGCGCATCGACCCACAGGCCGCGATACCAGTATTCCTGATAGCTGCAGTTCTCGGCATCGGTCGCAAGCGTGATGTCGCCGTACTCGAAGGCATCTGGAGCATAATCATCGCTGCGCATGCTGAGCAGATGGAGCCTTCCGCTTTGCGTGACTTCGTTGTAGCCGCCCTTGATGCCAAAGGGATTTGCCAGCGCGCCGACAATGGTGTAATTCAGAACCTCATCGGTGGTGTTCGTGACCTCGATTTCAAAAAACGCAGCGGGAAGGCCGGAGTCTTTGTCGTTGGTGGGGATGAACGGGTTGAATGCCTTCACCCGAACCTGGCCGGGAAAGCTCGGCTCTGAGAAGGTAATCTGCGCGAGAGGATACTCCCCAACGAATTCGATCTGGCTGAAATGCGGCATGCCGGCCAGCGTTTCGCGCAGCGGACCCCAGCCAAAGCCCTCGAAAAACCATTTCCGACCGAACAATCCGGTGCGTGACCCACTTAGCTCGCCATTCAGGACTCGCGCGTCGACCACTTCACCGTTTCGCTCGGCCTTGATTGCGAAGTGCGAAAAGCCGTTTACGCTGCCTTTGTTCGGCTTGTTGAAGATCTCCCAGTCGATCAGCCGCCCATTGCCGGCCAGTCCGATGCAGCCTGTCCCGATACCTCCCAATGGGAAGGAGATCTCGTCTGTTTTCTGTTCGGTATAGAGCGTGTCGGTCATGATCTGTCCTATTCCTGGGGGAAATCAATCACAATGTTGCGCATTTCGGACGGTTCCAGACTAAGGTCGAAACGATGCCGGCCAGGCTGGGTGAGCACGGCGGTAACAGCAAGGCCATCGACACTGATCTGACAGCCGGTGCTTCCCTCGACGACGACCGGGACGCTGCGTCGACGGTTCAGGTGCTCATGTACGATGAAAGACATGCGTGAGTTTGAGGATTCGACATTCGATACCTGGCAGCCATCGATACCCAGCGCATGTCCATACGTCTGATTGGCGTACACGCCGCCGTATTCCATTTCAATGATTCCGGCGGCTGCGACTGGCGCCAGGAACCAGTGAAAATTCACCCAGCTTCCCTCCCAGTAGAGATCGTCGCCACCATGGGCCATGTTTTCCCACATGGTGCCGAACTCATCGACCGTGAGCTTGGCAGCCTTGTGGCGCAGGTAGTTGTAGGTAATCGCATTTTCTGGCACATAGAGCAGGGCGAAACAGGATCGCTGCGCGGCGACGGCCCGCTCAAAGTACTCAACCTTGCCCGTGGCGTGGTAGTAGTCGAACAGCGTGAGCGCGAACAAACCAGTACGCAGATCTGACCATTCCGCGTCGGTGTTCTGGCTGCAGAAGCCACCGAACGTCGGCACGGTGAGAAAACTGCAATTCCAGACCTGCTGGTAAAGGCACAGTTGATCCAGCGCATCGAGACCAGCCTCCAGGTAAGTCCGGTCACCTGTCGCCTGGAACAAACTGTAAAAGCCTTCAGCCCCCCATTGGATGCACAAGGTGTTGGCCGGGTAGACCCCCGTATGCGGATCGGGCTCACCGATCTTCTTGCCATCCCACAACGTGGCGCAGGAGAAATAGGTCTCGAAATCCTCCCATTTTCCACGAGGCAGGACTTCGCGAATTAAGAAATCCGCTGCTCGTTTCGCAGAGTCCAGATACCCTTGCTCTCCGGTCAACCGATACATCTCGGAGAGCACATGCATTGAGGTCGAGGTTTCGGCGCTTTCCTTCATGACCTCCGAAGCTTCCAGGGTCTGCGTGCGGATCCAGGCAGGAAATGCTCCTGAAGGAAGCTGATGATCGACCAGGAAGTCCGCATAACGTCGGCAGAAGTCCACAATACGGGGATTCGGCTCAATCTTCTGGTGCCACTTGAGCAGCCATACGGCCGTGTAGGATGAATCGGCGGTATGGTAGAAAGCGTCATGATCCTCGGGGCGGCGGGCATCGCTGAGTTCCCAGTGCCCGGCCTGATAGTCAAATTGCGAGAATGAGTTCCAGCGAGCGGTTTCACCTGGTACATAGACTGTGGGGAAGATTCCTTCGTCCTGCGGTGCAGACAGCGAAAATCGCGTCGCCAGGTCCGCCTTGTCCACGAGAGAGGGATTGTTCCACTTTGTGCCGAAATACTGATAGGCGATAGCGGAGCGCACGTTCGAGTCCCAGATGGTGTTGCGAAGGAACATGCCGTGCCAGCCCTTGAACCAACCGTGATAGACCGGCCAGTTGATCCGCTCTCCCTTCGTCGTCACCACCCGCAGGGCAGCGCCGACCGTTTCGCCGTTCAGCGTCATTTGCTGCCAGATGGTGTCCTGATGCTTCTCTGACCAGTTGAACATGTGGCGAATGTAGTCCTCAAATGGGATGGTCTGCGGCCACTGGGACTCAACATAAGGATGCGCAAACTGGTTCCAGAGAAACTCAAGTGCCACACGCCTGCCGCTCTTGGGTACCGTTTCGGCGCTGATATAGAGAAAGTAACCATAGCGGAGTGTCTGGTTTTCAAACCAATACGCCCGCGCGGTCGAATTCTTGAATCCACCATCCTCTGGAACCGGCACCCCTTCGCCGAGGTGATGACTGAAGTAGACGTGTCGGTCCGTGACCCAGTCTTTGAACCCATAGCCGAATGTGGGCGTGGGCGAGAGACGGCCATGGACTTCAAAGTCGATGGCTGTCTTCATAATCCGGTTACGCTCCAGCAAGACGACGTCTGGGATGAGAAGCGCCAGATCCTGATCCTTTTGCAGGATGACGGCTGGCGATCGAAACGTATGATCGGCGATAACATGCTCGGGCAGTGGCCGCTGGTGAGGCACCCAGAGGACATCCAGCTGATCGGCAGGGACGAACGCGCGATCAGGCGCGAAGATCAGTGGTGTAGAGATATGCTCGACCAGGGACTTTTCGACGATCTGATCTTCGATAACACAATGGAAGTATCGATTGCCGGCTTCAAGGGTGATGTGCAGATGGAAATGGTGATGCTCGATCTGGCCTGCTAACCGGATCGTCACGCTGGCTGGTTTGGCGCGTACCACCTCGATCTCGTCAAAGCGCCCGATCAATTCGGATTCAAGCTCGCGACCAATTACCAAATCATGAATCCTGGTGGCAGTCATCGCATCCGAAGCGTCTCGTTCGGATGCACAGATCATCCGCCAGCCGTCGGTCGAGCGTGCGTAATATTCCTGCGTGTACCCGCCGCCCAATCGCACCAACCTCAGCTTGACCAGACCGTTGTGAAGCTCAAATCCCTTGTCAACTGTTTCAAAAACGACACGGTTTTCCATAATGACCCTCGTTGAGTAAATGGTCTTAGTTGAGGGGTGCTGCCTTTATCCGCACTACTTGACAGCCCCTGTGGAAGATGGTATCGTTGCCATATTCGTTATGTGAACATAACTTAGGTCCCGTTATTTGTCAAGGAATGCGGCTTTCAGTGCTCCCCATGGAACCGACAAGGAGGTAAACCGTCAGCGAACTGGTCTCGCGCGATTCTAGGTTAACTACTATTGGAGACAACCACAATGAAAAGTCCGAAGATCGTTCTGTTTGTTCTCGTCGTTCTGCTCACCCTGGGGATTGCCTGGAGCGGTCTCGCGCAGGACATGAGCTATAACGAAGCCCCCATTCTCGCTGAACGTGTTGCTGCCGGCGACCTCCCCCCGGTCGAGGAACGGCTTCCCGTAAACCCCGATGTCTCCACTCCCATTGACCAGGTCGGAACCTATGGTGGCTCGCTCCAGCTGCTGGCGGATCTTCCTACCTCGTGGGGCGATGCCGCAAACATTATCCGCGCCTTCCTGATCGAGCGTGATCACCGGACGGGCGATGAACTGCAGCCCGGTCTGGCGGAAAGCTGGGCACTTTCCGACGACGGCATGGAGTTCACGCTGACGCTACGTGAGGGACTGAAATGGTCGGATGGTGCGCCATTCACTACCGACGATCTCGTGTTCATGTGGGAGGATCTCTACATGAACGCGGAAGTAACGCCTGGTGGTCCTCCCGGATTTTTCCAGCCCGGTGGCGAGCCGATGCAGGTCGAGAAGGTCGATGACCTGACCATCAAGTACACCTTCAGCGTGCCGTATTATGTTGCTCCATATTACTTCACTCACTGGGGCGATTGGTACGGCAGTCAGCAGTGCTGCTTCCAGGCGAAGCACGTGCTCTCGACGTACCACATCAATTACAACGAGGACGCCGATGCCCTTGCTCAGGAAGCGGGCTTCGAGCACTGGTACGAACTGCTTCAGACCAAGCTCGTCTCTAACGGTGTGCACGATCCTGAGGTTCCAGGGATGGGACCCTGGGTACCTGTAGAAGTGACAACCGACGGAATCCGGCTGGAACGAAACCCATACTACTACCGTGTGGACACCGAAGGCAACCAGCTCCCTTACATCGACTCTGTTCGCGCTACCTACCGCGCCAGCAACGAGGAACGCATCCTTTCGATTATTGCCGGCGATGTGGACTTCCGTGTCAGCGCGCTCTCCCCAGCCGACTATCCTGTGCTTCAGGAGAACGAGGCGAATGGCGGCTACACGACATATCTCCTTAACCCGGAAATGCCGGCCGCCATCGACATTCACGTCAATCTCACCTACACACCGCTTGAAGGGGAAGACCCCGTTCTTGCCGATCTGTTCCGTGAAGCGGGCTTCCGACAGGCGCTGTCGCTCGCGCTCAACCGGGAAGAGATCAACGAACTTGTCTTCCTGGGCACAGCGGAGCCCGTTCAACTCACGGTGAACAGGGACTCGACCATCTACAAAGAAGAATGGGCGCAGTCCTTTGCCCAGTATGATCCGGACGCGGCAAACGCGCTGCTGGATGAGCTGGGCCTGGCGCGTGGATCAAACGGCATGCGCACCCGTCCCGACGGTTCGCCGCTGGAGCTGATTTTCCAGGTGCCGCAGCAGTTGGCGCCAAACGTTCAGGCCAGCGAGCTCATCGTCAAGTACTGGCAGGATGTGGGTCTCGACGTGAACCTTCAGATTCAGGATATCGGTCTGGTGGTCAACGGGCTGATTGACGCATCCTATCAGATCAGTTCCTTCCTGTATGAGCTGGGCGGCGATTTGAACCTGGCGATGAACGGTTCCGATGTCTGGAACAGCTTTGCCAGTGTTCGGCGGTGGCAGGAGTGGAACGGTTCTGGCGGAGAGGCAGGAGTGGAACCACCGGAAGAGTGGATCGCGATGTTCGAGCTTCTCAACCGGCGCGCGAATGTGCCTATGGAACAGGTTCTGGAAGACGCGGCGGTGCTGCTCCAGTATCAGGCGGACAACATCGTGACGATTGGCGTGGTCGGTTATGCGCAGGCGCCTGCGATCATCAAGAACGGCCTGATGAACACCGATCCATCCTTCGGCGATATCTGGATCTGGGATCGCATTGGCGGCCACCGCGCTTATCAGTGGTACTGGCAGCCGTAAGTATTGGAAATGGTGACTGAGATGCCTCTTCACGAGGCACCTCAGTCACCTCCCCAAAAAACCACATGTTGTCCTACATTGTACGTCGACTCCTGTATATGCTCGTGACGCTGGTACTCCTGTCGTTCGCGGTCTTCACGATTATCCAGCTTCCCAAAGGGGACTACATCGACACGGTCGTTGCCAGCCTGGCGATGAACAACAATCAGCTCACGACTGGCGAGATCGAGGCTCTAAGGGAACGATATGGGCTGGATCAGACATTCATCGAGCAGTACCTGAAGTGGACACGTAACTTTCTTCAGGGCGATCTTGGCATGTCGTTTCAGTGGCGGCTGCCGGTCCTTCCCCTGATCCTCGAACGACTGCCGGCGACCATCATCATCTCGCTTGCTACACTGCTGGTGACCTATACTATTGGAATACTGGTTGGCATTTACTCTGCAACGCACCAGTATTCGGTTGGCGACTACGCGGCCAGCGTCATCGGCTTCGTCGGGCTGGCGACGCCGAACTTCCTTCTGGCCCTGATCCTGCTGTACCTGGGATTCTCGGTATTCAACGTGAGCCTGCTAGGGTTGTTCTCCCGCGAGTATGTCGATGCACCGTGGAGCCTGGCAAAACTACTCGACCTGCTTGCCCACTTGCCAATTCCCATCATTGTCATTGGCAGCGCCGGCGCTGCCGGACTCATTCGCGTCATGCGCGCCATGCTTCTCGACGAGCTGCGCAAGCAGTACGTGATTACGGCTCGATCCAAGGGGCTGAGCGAGCAACGGCTTATCTTCAAGTACCCGGTACGCGTGGCCCTCAATCCGGTTATCAGTGGGCTGGGTGGCGTGTTTGTCTATATCGTTTCGGGTGAGACCATCACCAGTATTGTTCTCGGTCTGCCGACAACCGGTTCGCTGCTGTATGGGGCGCTGCTCAACCAGGATATGTTTCTCGCCGGCAGTATCGTCATGGTGCTCAGTGTGCTCACCGTCTTCGGTACGCTGTTCTCGGACCTACTACTTGTTCTTGCCGACCCGCGCATTCGCTACGAGGGGAGGACCTGATATGGCAACTGTCCCGCAACCCATGAGCAAAGCCGCAGAACGCTACTATGCTGCGAGTCAGTGGCAGCTCATGTGGCGCAAGCTGAAGCGGCACCGCCTGGCAGTTGTGTCCGGGATCTTCCTGGGGATGTTCTATTTCGTCGCCCTCTTTGCGGAGTTCTTTACCACACAGGACATGGCGGAATTCAGCTCCACCTATGCGTTCGCACCACCACAGCGAATTCACTTCGTCGACGAGCAGGGGGTCTTTCACCTACAGCCGTTTGTCTACGACCTCAGTGCGGACCGCGACCCTAAGACGCTGCGCAAAGTCTTTGTAGAAGATACGAGTGTGAAGCACCAGGTTCAATTCTTCACGCGCGGTGAACCCTACGTCCTGTGGGGCTTGATCCCAACTGACCTGCACCTCATGGGTACCGAGGAAGGGCCATTTTTCATTATGGGGGCTGACCGGCTGGGGCGCGATCTGTTTTCGCGCATTATCATGGCCTCTCGCGTAAGCCTGACGATCGGCCTGGTGGGTGTGACCCTGAGCTTTGTGCTGGGGACCATCATTGGCGGCATTTCCGGCTATTTTGGCGGCGCAGTGGACACCTTCATCCAGCGGATCATCGAGTTTCTGTCTGCTCTGCCGACGATCCCCCTGTGGATGGCATTGAGTACCGCTGTCCCCCTCACCTGGGATCCCATTGCGGTATATTTCGCCATCACCGTCGTGCTGTCAATCATTGGCTGGACAGGACTGGCGCGAATCGTGCGCGGCAAGATCATCAGCCTGCGCGAAGAAGACTATGTCATGGCGGCCAGAATATCAAACGCGCGCGAGTCCAAGATCCTCCTGCGGCATCTCATCCCCAACTTTGCAAGCTATCTGATTGTCTCCGTTACGCTGGCGATCCCGGGGATGATTCTGGGTGAGACCGCCCTGAGCTTCCTGGGGCTTGGGCTGCGTCCACCCGTCGTCAGTTGGGGAGTCCTCTTGCAGGACGCCATGAATCTGCAATCCCTTGCGCTCTACCCCTGGCTCCTGGTTCCTGGCCTGTTTGTGATCTTCTTTGTGCTGTGTTTCAATTTGTTTGGCGATGGCCTGCGCGATGCAGCCGATCCGTACAAGTAGCCATGATGCGCTCGACAATAGACGTCTTGCTCGACGAGCCGATTGGGACCATCAATCGGAACCTTTATGGTCACTTCATCGAACACCTCGGGCGCTGCATCGATGATGGCCTGTGGGTGGGTGAGGACTCGACGATTCCCAACGAGCACGGCATCCGCCTCGATGTGATCCGCGCGCTCCAGAAGATTCGGCCCCCACTTCTGCGCTGGCCCGGCGGCAGCTTTGCCGACGACTATCACTGGCAGGATGGCATAGGACCCCGCTCGGAACGACCACGACGGGTCAATATCTGGTGGGGCAATGCGATCGAGACTAACGCGTTCGGAACCCATGAATTCATGCACCTGTGTCGCGCTATCGGAGCGCAGCCCTATCTATGCGGCAATGTTGGCAACGGCACACCGCGCGAGCTGCGTGAGTGGGTCGAATACTGCAACTATCCTGCCGGTACAACGCTCAGCGACTCACGAATCCGGAATGGCGCTGAGCATCCCTTTGGGGTGAAATACTGGGCAATTGGCAATGAGAGCTGGCATTCGGGCGGGTCGTTCAATCCGGAAGAGTACGTCACCGAATACTGCCGCTTCAGTACCTTCGCCCGTGAGTTCGGACCGGACAAGCTGTACCTCGTTGCCTGTGGGCCGTCGGGCAACGATCTGAGCTGGACGGAGCGCTTCTTCACGCGTTTGAAGGACCGGATCGCGCCGATCACGCTTCATGCTTTCTCTGGACACTACTATATTGGGCGCGCGGGAACGGCGACGGGTTTCAGCGAGGATGAATGGTACGATCTGCTCTGGCAGGTTCGCGCCATCGAGACTCTGATCGTCGAGCAGCGCGCCTTGATGGACCAGTTCGATCCGGAGCGGAAAGTCCATTTCGTTGTGGATGAATGGGGTGCTCTGCATCCTCCTGAACCCGGTGGGTCAGCATCCATTCTGTGGCAGCAGAGTTCTCTGCGTGACGGGCTATTTGCTGCCCTTGTCCTCAACATATTCAACCGCCATGCGGAGAAGGTCACAATGGCGAATCTGGCGCAGGCTGTGAATGTGGTCCAGGCACTGATTCTGACTGAAGAAGAACGAATGGTGGTCACGCCTACGTATCATGTCTTTGATATGTATCAGTCGCACCAGGGAGCACAATCCATTCGTCTGGTGGTCGACTCGCCCGAGACGGATTTCTCGTATGGTGATGAGGCCAAATCTATCCCCGCTCTCACTGGCTCTGCGTCGCTGCGCGATGGAATACTCACGCTGACCATCGTCAACACCAGCCTCGGTGAGCACTGCGAGGCGACTCTGCGAATCCATGGCGCTGTGGCGCGTGAAATGCGCGAGACTGTACTGACCCATGAGAACATTCGCGCCCACAATACGTTTGTTGATCCCGATCAGGTTGTACCCTCGGCCGTACGTACGATGCCCGTGGAAGGCAGCGCAATCGTCCATACATTCGGCCCGCGCTCAGTCTCGAAGCTTCAGTTCGCGCTATCTTGAGGTGGAGTCTGTAGGCTTCGGCGCGACCAGGACCTCCATGGGCGCTGACTCCCAGCGTTCACGCTCGGTCCTCAGCTGACTCAGAAGTGCGACTCGCGACTCTTCATTCTCGAAAAACGGGCAGGTCTCAAAGAAGGCAATCAGCTTATCCAGGCGATCCAGAAGCTGGACCTTGGTCGTTGCGCGTGCCCAGCTCTGCGGCACGTGTTGTCGATTCACGATGAACTCCGCTGCCCGGAAACGTTCATTGACGAGCCTGGCTGTCAGGCGTTCGGCCAGTACGGTCACTGCCCAGACGATGAGGGCCGCACCGAGCGCGAAGCCTAAGATGAGCAACAGGAGCGGCAGCATGTTCGTCGCTCAGTCTGCGCCTTTGAGTGATAACTCGCGGGCAAAGTGACAGGCCGCAAAGTGCCCGGGTGATACTTCTTCCCAGGCCGGCGCCTGTCGGCGGCAGACATCCTGAGCGTACTTGCAGCGCGGATGAAAATAGCAACCACTGGGCGGGTTGGCGGGGTTGGCAATCTCGCCCGACAGGATGATTCGCTCTCTTTTCCTCTCCGGATCGGTCTTCGGCACAGCCGATAGCAGCGCCTCGGTATAGGGATGTTTCGGACCGGTAAACAGTTCCTCTGTTTCAGCCAGCTCTACCAGTTTGCCGACGTACATCACTCCGACGCGGTCGGAAATATGCTCTACAACGGAAAGGTCGTGTGCAATAAACAGATAGGTCAGGTGAAATTCTTCTTGAAGATCCTGAAGTAGATTGAGAATTTGCGCCTGAATGGAGACATCGAGAGCGGATACAGCCTCGTCACAGACGACCAGGCGTGGATTGGGTGCCAGCGAGCGGGCTATGCCGATACGCTGTCGCTGTCCACCGGAAAACGCGTGAGGATATCGCTTCATATGCTGGACGTCCAGACCGACGACGCGCATCAGTGCCCGGACTTTCTCGATTAGCTCAACGCCTCGGGCAAGGCCGTTGTTGATGAGCGGCTCGGCGATGATGTCCAGTACGGTCATGCGCGGATCGAGGGAAGCATACGGATCCTGGAAGATCATGTGAAAGTGTCGTCGAACGCCGCGGAGCTCCTCAGTGCTGAGGGTTGCCAGATCGACAACTCTGTTATCCGGCAACCGGAGTTGTATTTCACCCGAATCCGGTCGCATGGCTCGCACGACGCATCGTCCCAGCGTTGTCTTCCCGCAACCAGACTCGCCGACCAATCCCAGCGTCTCACCCTCGTGTATTGTGAAACTCACGTCGTCGACGGCTTTGACATGGCCTGTGACGCGTCGCAAAAAGCCCTTTTCGATGGGAAAGTACTTCTTTAAGCCCTTAACTTCCAGTAGCTTCGTACGCGTGTCCGACATAAGGTGGTCAGCCATGAAGGGCCTCCTGCTCCTGGCTATGGAGGAAACACCGAACATAGTGCTGGTTACCCATATCCACCAGTGCAGGCACCGCCTGATTGCAGCGTCCGGCGATGGCTTCTGCGCATCGGGAATAGAATCCACACTCAATAGGGGGATCGAGTGGGATCGGTACGTTTCCCTTGATGGCGTCTAATCGTGTACGTGCCTTTTGTCCAACTTTCGGGATCGAATTGAGCAGACGGGCAGTATAGGGATGCAAAGGATTTCTAAACAGCTCAACCGCGTTTGCGCGTTCCACCACACGACCGAGATACATGACGTTTACTTCGTCGGCTATCTCGGCAATAACACCCAGGTTGTGCGTGATATAAATGATCGCCATGCCGAACTCCTCCTGAAGCTTCTTCATCAGCTCCAGGATCTGCGCCTGCACCGTGACATCGAGGGCTGTCGTCGGCTCGTCGGCGATCAATACCCGCGGATTACATGCCAGTGCCATGGCGATCATGGCGCGCTGGCGCATGCCGCCAGATAACTGATGCGGATATTCCCGAAAGCGCTGTGATGGGTTCGAAATGCCGACCCGGTTGATCATGTCGATCGCCATATCCTGGGCTTCGCGCTTGTTCTTTGTGACGTGGAGAAGGATAGTCTCCATGATCTGGTCGCCTACCGTATGGACAGGAGAGAGGCTGGTCATAGGCTCCTGAAAGACCATGGAGATATCTTTTCCCCTGATCGAGCGTATCTCAGGGCCATTGGGTTCCAGTTTCGTTAGGTCAACAGGTGGTTGCTCACGGCGATCCAGACATATCTCCCCGTCTACGATCCGCCCCGGTGGTGGAACAATACGCAGTATCGACTGGGCTGTCACGCTCTTTCCACAGCCGCTCTCGCCGATGATGCCTACCGTCGTCGTCTCTCGAACGCGGAGATCGAATCCGTCAACAGCTTTGAGGATGCCTTCATCCAATTTGAAATATGTTCTTAGATTTCTTACTTCAAGCACGCAATTGTCTGCTATCATGCGCTTTGTGCTCCAGATGGCTGAACTTCAACCCTGTTGCGTCTAATAATTCCGTTAATTTGTGGTATCGTTACCATAGATAATCATACAATGTAACGTAATGACGAAGCAGTGTCAAGCGTCGCACCCGCATGATGCGGCGCAGTTCTACGGCTCATGCACACTCAGGTAGTTGAAAATGCCAACCATTCAAGATGTCGCAGAACTTGCAGGTGTCGCCGCCATTACCGTCTCGCGCGTGATCAACAACAAGGGATACGTGCGTGAAGAGACGCGACGAAAGGTGGCCGAGGCGATTGCTGAACTGGGGTACGTTCCCAATACTCTGGCGCGCGGTCTCCGAGTGAAGCAGACTAAGACCATCGCCTTGATTCTGACAGATATCACAAACCCATTCTTCACGATCCTTGCGCGGGGCGTCGAAGATGTCGCAAACCAGGCTGGATTCAGTGTCTTCCTGTGCAACACGGATGAATCTGAAGCTAAACAAATGGAGTACCTGCGCGCCCTACTGCAGAGGCAGGTTGATGGTATTTTGCTGGTGCCGGCGCGCAGCACCAACGTGCCGATCGATCTCATTCGCAATCAGGGAGCGGAGGTCGTGGTGATAGACCGCCGCATCCCATATTCCCAGGTGGACGTGATTCGATGTGAGTCTGTCAGCAGTTCGTACCGGCTGGTGACGCATCTTCTGGAATTGGGACACCGCCGAATCGCCATCCTCACCGGTCCAAGAGAGGTCTCGACCGCTGAAGATCGGGTGGCAGGTTACCGAGCGGCGCTCGCCGATGCCTCCATCGCCTTTGACGAGCAATATGTTACATACGGCCGGTATTCGCAGGAGAGCGGTTATGAGATGGCGCTGGAGCTACTGAAACTCGCCCCGTCTCCAACGGCTTTGTTTGCAAGCAACAATTTCATTGCGACCGGCGCCGTACGGGCGGTCGAAAGCGCAGGACTGCGAATTCCCGAGGATATCTCAATCGTCACCTTTGACGACATGCCTGAGACGCTGGTGACGAAACCATTCTTCACCGCCATTGCCCAACCGAGCTATGAAATGGGTCAGCAAGCAGCCCAACTCTTGTTGAAGCGTATCAGCGGTGAAAAAGTGGGGGACTTTCAAGAGATGATTTTGCCGACCAGGCTGATGATCCGCACTTCGAGTGCTCCTCCAGTTCCTGACGTTTCCCTTCAAACCACCTGAAATTAGGGCGCGCAGCAGTTGTGCGGCAATGATCTGACGGGATTCGAACATGGCCAAGCAAGGAGAAAGCCCTGATAGGCACTCCTGGGGTTTTTTTCGGCTGGTGTCGAACTGAGGGATAGAGTGCCAAAAACTAGGCATCGTTGGGAGTTCCCCCTCCCTGAAGGCCCTGAATCATCGCCCAACTTCAATCGTCGCAACAATGAAGGCATTCGGCGCTTCATCGGTGAAACGCAGGCCTCCGGCATGAGCTACCGCGAAGATCGGTGCGGCGCTCGGCATCCACTGGACGCGGGTGGTGCAGACAGACAGCCAACGTGAGACGCTATCGATCGACAATCCTCCCAATATCTTGCTCGTAGCAGCGATCTCAAACAGCGCCGCCGGGACGTTCTCCCTGGGTGACTGCAGCTCGACTCGCAGGCTGGTCGTCTTCAACGACGGGTCAAAGCGTAGACTGTTGTGTGTCTGGTGATTGTCGTTGCAGGAGGCGACCACGTTTCCGCCGGAGTCTTTGACCTGATACGAGCGCACGCAGAACGGCATCTCCCGTTCGGGGTGTCCCAGCAGAACCGTCTCCATCGGATGATCAAAATCGGTATCGAAGGTCAGGTCGATATGGGCGATTGTCTGTGGCTGATCCCAGATCAGCTCGATGCATGGCGCAGGGTCGCTCAGCTCGGCAGCCCAGGCATTCGGGCCAAGCGTCGGACGTCCCCATCCGTTCGCGATACTGGTGGGTTCATGCGCATGGAGAGTCTCGGACAGGGTGAATGCCAGGTTCTGCCCATTCGGACGGCGGATGGGGACCCAGAACTCGAACGTCTCGACCCCGATGTCCTCGGTCGGTTCCTGCTTACCGTAGTTGGAGACCGCCGCATTCTGCGCGTTGGCCACGGAGAGCAGTCCGGTGATGCGGGTGTTGCTGGTGTGAACGGCGATGGCCGAGTTCTTCATCAGGCAGACGAAGACATACTGCGCCTCTTCGATTGCCACCTCAGGCGTGAAGGTGACCACTTGAGCCGGGCCAGCCTCAAGGGCCACCTCCGACGAGGTCAGCAGGACGTCGGGCGTGAAGTTGCCGCGTTTGCCACTCGCCCGCAGTTCGAAGCGCAGGGTTGTCGCCGCCTCAACATCGACCGTGAATGTGATAGCCGGCATCTTCTGACCTGCTGGGAGCGGCAGCATCTGGGCCCATGAATAGCGCAGCGGCAGCCGGGGGCCATCCGCTGGCAGCGCCTGCAAAGCCAGCGAGGAAGATGCCCGAATGCTTGCCTTCCGGACCAGGTCGTCGGCATCCTGAAGGGCGACGCGCGGGATGAACTGCCCGCGCCGCAGGAGTTCGCGCTGAAGTTCGGGCATGTGGTCGTTCAACTGGGCGGGCAGCACGCCATACTTGTGGCAGATCGCCGCGGCCACACCCAACGACTGCGCCGCGTGTGCTACGGTGAGCATCACCCGCGTGGATCCGAAGGCGACGTGCGAGGCGCTGGTAATGCGCCCGGCCAGGAAAAGATTGCGGATATTGCGACTGTACATCATGCGATAGGGCATCCCGTATACGCCGCGGGAATGCCACTGATTGCAGCCCGGCTTTTCGCTGTAGATACCATCTGCGGGGTGCAGGTCGAGCGCCCAGCCGCCGAAAGACACGGTATCCGGGTGCGCTCGCTGTTCCACCACGTCCTGCTGCCGGAGCATGTAGTCGCCCTCGAAGCGGCGGCTCTCGCGCTTGCCCGGAATCAACCCGACGAACTCCAGTGTCAGCGTCTCGGATTCGGGGAACTTGCCCGAGTTCTTGATGTAGTTCCAGACGCCGTAGACAACCTTCCACAGCTCCCACTTAATCGTTTCAGTCTCATGGACCGTATCGAGCCGACCGCCGTACTCGATCCACCACAGGCGGCAGCCATCTTCCTGGGCATTGAAGGAGCGATACCGCGGGATTTTGGTGATGTCGTCCAGCGCGTAACTCGGCGGGACGAACTTCACCGGCCGACCCACGTCTTTGGTGTAGAAGTAGATTGAATGCCCCAGCAGATGTCCATATTCCTCGCTGGGGGCGAGCTTCTCACCAAACTCCTCTGTGCTTTCGGCCCCCATGCGGAAGGCCGCGCCCGACAGGAAGCCGACGATGCCATCGCCGGACGCATCGACAAAGCGGGGTGCCGTGATTTCGTACAGCGTGGAATTCTGGCTGCAAAACGCCCGGACCGTGTCGATTGTGTCCGGGGCTGACTTGATTACGTCAAATACGGCCGTGTTCAGCAGGAGCTTGAGGTTCGGCTCGCTGATCACCTTTTCCAGCAGGATCGTATCCAGAATCAGGCTGTTGCCTTCGGGGTTGCGGTAGAGGTTCTCGACCAGGATTTCACCGATCACACCGCCTTCGCGCGCCCACCGGTTGTTGTTGCCCATGTGGGAGGTGGCGCCCAGGGCCCACAGACGTACCTCGCTGGAAGCATTCCCCCCCAGTACCGGACGATCCTGGATGAGGATGACTTTCAGGCCGGCCCGCGCCGCGGTTATGGCACAACACGTGCCCGACAGCCCGCCACCGACGACGGCCAGATCGCACTCGAACGATTGGGTGAATGGGCTTCGCCCTTCCGGGGAAGCGGCTTCAAGTTTCATGGTACCGGTATCCTTAGCGCACGCGCTGGGCGGCGATTTCGTCGATCATCCTGAAGATGGTGTACTGCGGTTGGTAACCCAGACGTTCGACGGCTTTCGTGATGCTGGTGTCGTAGCGATAAGCGGTCGTATGCAGCTTCACCTCAATGACCGGCAGGTGAGTTGCCTGCGCCAGATACTGCACTGCTTCATCAAAATTGAAGCTCTGGCGCGCCCCGATGTTGAACGTCTCTCCGACCGCATTCAGGTGGGACAGCCCCAGCTCAACGCCCTGGCACAGGTCGCGTACATCGCACATACCCATGCGGAAGGGTTTGCCGTCGAGATCCAGGCTGATGTAGTGCTGTTCTGAAGCGGTGGCCACGCCCTTCAGCGTCTCAATCGTCTTCGCGATGGCCGGGGACTGCGGCAGGCTCTCCAACTGTCGGATCTTCGCATTGACGTAGAAGCGCGGTCCGGAAAAGAAGCTGTTCGGGTTGAACAGCTCGTTCGCGGCCTGCGTATGGGAGAAGCGCAGGATGGTGTAGGGCATGCCGGTCTGTTCGCCGATATTGCGCACCATCTGTTCGCCAAGGAACTTGCTCATCCCGTAGGGGCTGTTCGGCAGGGTCGGGTGGTCTTCGGTGATCGGAAGCTGCCGGGGATTTAACTCCGGGTAGACTTCGCCCGAACTGGCGAACACAAACCGGCTCAGCGGACGGCTCTTCGCCGCCTGTAAGAGCTGGAATGTGCCTGTGACGTTCGTTTCAAAGAGCCGCTGGTTGTCCTTCGCGTGCCAGGTCATTAGCGCGGCCAGGTGCGCCACGGCGTCCACGCCGTCCAGCGCCCGATCCAGCGCACCGAGATCAAGCAGGCTCCCCGTCACCATGTCGTCGGGCATCGCACCGGATGGCGGTTCCGAGACATCCAGGCCGCGCACCCAGTGCCCGTTTTGCTGCAGGTACTTCACCAGTGTAGAGCCGATTCGACCATTCGCTCCCGTTACCAGGATCTTCATGCTCAACCTTTCAGCCCGCCGAGGGACAAACCCCCGCGCAGGTAGCGCTGCAAAATCGCGAAGACGACCAACGCCGGAACTGCCGCCACCACGGAAGTAGCCATCATCTGCTCGATCTGAATATTGTACTGACCGATGAAGGAGTACAGGCCCAGCGAGATAACCCACTGATCGGTGCTGCTGGTCAACACAAACGCCAGCAGATAGTGATTCCAACCCTCAAGAAAGACGAACAGGGCTGTCGCCGCGATGCCGGGCGCGGCCAGCGGGAGCGTGACCAAGATGAAAGCCTGTAAGGAGTTGCATCCGTCAACCATGGCCGCTTCTTCAAAGTCGGGGGATGCTTTGCATGTAGCCCCACAGCACCCAGATCGACATGGGCAGCATGAACGTCGTATAGGCGATCACGGTACCCTGTATGGTGTCGAGCAGCGCGTAATTCCGGAAGATCAGGAAGAGGGGCACAATCAGGGCGGAGGTCGGCAGCAGTTGGCTCAACAGTACGAAGAAGATGAAGGCGTTGCGTCCGCGGAAGCGGAAGCGATTCAGACTGTAAGAGGCCAGCAGCGAGGCCGGCAGGACCACGAGCGTCGCTCCCAGGGTGGCTACAAGCGTATTGCCCATCCACTGCCAGACCGGTTTTTCGGTGAAGATGGACTGATAAGCGCCGATACTCCATTCGTCGGGCAGGATGAGCGGGGCATTGGCGAGGCTGTAGCCCTCGGGCGTCAAGGATGCCATCAGCATCCAGTAGAAGGGATAGACGACCGCGATGGTTGTGGTCACAATGAGGACGAAGAAGCCAAATCCATTGAGGAAGCGGGCATTGCGCGCACGCGCTTTCTCTTCTGCCGCGGCGCGGCGGACGCTTGCAGCTTGCGTGTCGGCGATCATGGTTCTGTCTTCTTCTCACTTCGACGAAGCACCAGGAAATAAACCGTCACCAGCATCAGGCTGAGGCAAAAGGAGAGGATCGCCAGGGATGAGCCGCGGCCCAGCCGGTTCGAGGTGAACGCCTCCTGATAGGTATACACGGAGAGCACCTGGGTGGCATCGCCGGGGCCGCCGCGCGTCAGCGTCCAGGCGATGGTGAAGAGCTTGGACGACCAGATCGTGAGCAGCGTGATCATCGTGATGCTGACGACGCGGATGGACGGGAGCGTGATGAAGCGGAAGCGCTGCCAGTTACTCGCGCCATCGACCTCGGCGGCTTCATAGAGCTCCGAGGGGATACTCTGCAGGCTGGCCAGAATCATGAGCGAGGCGGCGGGGAAAAGGCGCCAGCTCGTCGTGATGATGATGCTCAGCATCGCCGTATCGTTGTTATACAGCCAGGACTGGCCAACCTGGATCAGGCCGAGTCCTTTCAATACCTGGTTGACGGGACCGATCTGTGGGTTGAACATGACAAACCAGATCAGCGATACGACCAGCCATGGCGTCGCCCAGGGAATGATCAGCAGGGTGCGCGCCAGCCAGCGCAAGCGAAACTTGCGGTTGAGGATGAGCGCGACCAGCAAGCCGAGCAGGTAGCTGATGACAACGGTCCCGGCGGTGTAGGTGGCGGTCCGCCACAGCGACGTCCAGAAGCGGTCGCGGCCGAGCAGCACCTGGTAGTTTTCCAGCCCGATGTTCTCGGCCTGACTGAATCGCAGCAGATTGGCATCGGTCAAACTGATATAGGCCGTATACAGGAGCGGGTAGATGATGACCGCCAGGATGAGCAGGGTGGCAGGCACCAGCAGCAGATAGGGAAGAAAGGGGCTGCGAAGGGAGAAGATATCTCCCAGACTCCTGGGCCTCCAACGCGATTGTTTGCCACGCACTAATTCGGCCAAGGGAAAGGTTTCTCCACTAAACTTTATCAGAAAGCGACAGGAGCAGACGACGACCGCGTCTGCTCCCGTCTGAAAATCATAACCGATTTACTGATCGGCCAGGAACTCTTCGACTTCTTCCTGCAGTTCCTGCATGGCCTGTTCCACCGGCTTATTGTTGTACATTACCTCGATCAACTTGTTGTTGATCATGTTGACCATGCTGGTGTGGTAGATTTCCAGGCCGGGGGCGGCTACCGGCGCCCAGTTCGAGGCATCGTCGACGAAGGTCTGGAACCAGGAATTGGCCGACAGGAAATCCTCGCTGACCGCGCCTTCAACCGGATTGATCGTGCCGCTGCTGGTGGTCCACACCTGTCCCCATTCGGTCGTCGCAATCGACTTGATGTACTCGCAGGCGACGTCATAGTGCGGCGACCCGGCGGCGATGCCGACCAGGTTGTTCGGGCCGCCCGTCGAAACGCCCGAGTCGGTCGGAATGGTGTAAATCTCGCTGTTAGCCTGCATCTCCGGCGCGGCGCTGCCCATCGCGGCCCAGTACCAGGGGCCGTCAATGGTCATGCCGACCTTGCCGCTGTTGAAGAACGCGTACTGCGAAGGCGCGCCATCGACACCCTGCGGCATCACGCCCGCGTCGAACAGGTCCTTGAAGAACTGAACGCCGTTGATGACCTCGGGTTCGGTGAAGGCGGGCTGACCATCCTTCGTCCAGTGACCGCCGTAGCCGACCACCATCAGCAGCACGCCCTCGTAGAAGCGGGAATGCGCCGTATTGGTGAGCACCAGGCCGTATTCCTCGTTGGCCGGATTCGTCAAGGCCATTGCCGCTGCCTTGAACTCCTCAAAGTTGGTCGGGACGTCGATGCCAGCCGCGTCGAACATCGGGCGGTTGATCCACAGTTCCAGCGTGCGGGCCGAGAGATTGAGCGCATAGATATTTCCGTCCGCATCGACTGCATAGGAGTCCTGACCAGCGACACGCTCGACGATATCCGTGCCTTCAAAGCACTGGTTCAGTGGAGCCAGCACACCGAGATTCAAGTACTCGAATACGTTGAAGCCAGTCACTTCGATGATGTCGGGCGGCGTCCCTGCTGCGACCTCCAGGTTGATCTTGTCCCAGAGCTGGTCGATCGGGAAGGCAAAACGCTCAATCGTGACGTTGGGATTGGCTTCCATGAACGCGTCCGTGGTGCCTTCCCAGAAGGAAAGATAGGCCGGATCTTCCCACTGCCAAGACGCCAGACGGAGTGTGACCGCATCTTGCGCCGCCATCGAACTCACGGCGACGAAGCAAACGAGAATGAACAAAAGAACGGAAAGGCGTTTCATAGAATGGAGTCCTCCTAGAACTTATGTCACTTTTTGAAAGATGTGAGCTTACCGTGGTTGTCGTGCGCTATGCCCTCCTTTACTCGAACAGGATATGGTTGCGCTGGGTGGGAATTATAGTCTGTCTATGGAGCGTAATCCCACAATACAGGAAATTATTCTATATAGTAGCAAGCAAATCGCCAAATCATGCGGACTGACGCCGCACCAATTTGGGTGGGACCAGATTGAACCATGTGTCGGCGTCGGGTTCTGTCATGAGCATCGATAGGCGTCGCGCAGCGATTCGGCCGATAGCGTGCATGTCGTAATGCACCGTCGTCAGGTTCGGCTCGACAAACTGGGCCAGGTCATAGTCGCCGAAACCCGTTACGGCGACATCATCGGGCACCCGCCGGCCCGTTTCCCTGAGCGCCTTGAGCCCACCGATGGCGATGACATCATCGGCAAAAACGATGGCATCAAGGTCAGGGTGTCGTTCCAGAAGCTGAGAAGTGGTGGCGTAGCCCGCGGCGGCTTCAAAGTCACTGACGGCGACGCGATCGGGTGAAAAAGGCAGATCGTGCCGACAGAGTTCCAGGTGGAAGGCGTCCAGTTTCATCTGGCTGGTGGTGGTCGTCGGCACCCCATTCACGAAACCGATTCTCTGCCGTCCCGCACCCTCAAGAAGGTGGACGAGAACCTGGCTCATGCCGTCAAAGACGTCGGCCATCACACAGTTGACCTGCATCGGACGCAGGTGCGCGCCGGCTATGACGACCGGTACCATCAGACTCTGAAGGCGCGCCACGAAGTCCCGATTGATGACCCCGCCCAGAAGGACCAGCCCGGAGACGCCCGGGTCCTGAGCGTACTGTTGGGCGGCAGCTCCGGAGATCCCCGTACTTTGCAGACGGGCCGGGATCTGCTTCTCCTGAAAATAGGCGCTGACGCCGCCCCATACGGTGCGCTCGAATTCACGACCGACGGCGGCCGCTTTACCGTTAGGCATGTTCGTGTCGCGGGTGAGCACCAGCACCGTCTCCGTCGCCCGCTGCGACGATCGCGGACTGTCGTTGGTGTAGTTGAGGTCGTGGGCGGCTCGAAGCACGGTTGCGCGCGTGGCTTCGTGCACGTTGGGGTAGTTGTTCAGGACGCGCGACACGGTTGCCGGAGAAACCTGTGCGCGCTGGGCGATGTCGCGAATGGTTGGCATTCAACCGCACCACGCCATATAGGTCTACGCTGGAAAGACTATGACTCGTTTCATGAAACGAGTCAAATATTTCATGATGTTGTTTCAGCTCATGAAACAACATCGGCGAGAATTCTCCTTCAGGCCCGCAAGCTGCGCAGCCGGGCTTCGTCAATGGTTACGCCCAGCCCTGGACCTTCGGGCAGATGATAAAGGCCTTCCGCGCAGACAAGCGGCACTTCAAGGAAGGTGTTCGCAAGCTCAAAGACCGGCGGCTGGTATTCGAGCATGAACAGATTAGGGATCGCCGCCGCGACATGAATGGAGGCACTGATGCACACCCCCAGACCGACGCTGAGATGCGGCGCCACTGGAATGTTGAACGTCTCCGCCATCTGGGCGATCTTCATCAGCTCGGAGACGCCGGCCCGACCCACGTCGGGCTGCAGCAGGTCGGCGCCGCGCCGCACCAGCCAGGGTTGAAACTGGTAGCGCGTGCGCTCTGTTTCGCCAATGGCCACCGGAATGTCCACCGCCTGCGCCAGCAGCACATGGGCGTCAATGTCTTCCGGGTTCAGCGGGGCTTCAAGCACGGCGGCGTCGAGATCGACCAACTGATGACCAAGGCGCACCGCTTCGTCCAGACTGTAGACCCAGTGCGCGTCCAGGAGGAGCGCTGCGTCGAGGCCCAGGGCATTCCGCAGCGCCGCGATGCTGGCTGTATCGGCAGCTACTCCGTAGCCCGCTGCCAGCTTGAAGGCATGAAAGCCTTTGGTGGTCCATTCCAGCGCCAGCTCGACCCGTTCCGGGTCGGTTGGACGAGGCAGACCGGAAACGTAGCAGGGGATCGAATCCCGATACGCGCCGCCGAGCAGCATGTAGAGCGGCTGGTTGAGGATCTTGCCGCGCAAATCCCACAGCGCGGTGTCGCAGGCGCTGATGGCGTCGAGCATGAAACCGCCGTAGTAGCCGCGTTCGCGCATCAGATCGTACATGGTCGACCACAGGACGCCGCCTTCCAGCGGGTTGCGCCCGATGAGCACCGGCGATAGGAGCTGTTCGACGATCGTCTGGACGACCTCCGGCGCGACCGGGGCCAGGGCCTCGCCCCAGCCGACAACACCATCCGTGGTGGTTATCTTGACGAATACGGTTTCAAAATGGGCGGAGTAGAGTGCCCTGTAGGGTGGACGCACAAAATACTTCTTCGAGTTGGCGCCCGGCGGCAGCGCTCCCAGATAGGCCTCGCCGCGCTTGATTCGCACCGGAATCGCTTCAATCGTCGCAATCCGCATAGCCGCCTCCTGGTTACATGCCCGGCGCGGTGACATACCCCAACCGCATCGAGATCCGGTCACAAAGTTCGATGATCTTGTGGGTCAGTTCGTCCCGGCGGCTCTCCCAGCGAATCTGGCTGAGCGGCCCGGAGAAGCTGAGGGCGCTGATGATGCGGCCCGTCTGATCGCGGATAGGTCCCGCCACGCAGGCCCGCCCCAGCGCAAGTTCTTCCATTTCCAGAGACCATCCCTGCCGCCGAATCTGGTCCATTTCCTCAGCAGAGCAGCCGGGTCCGGTGCAGGTACACACGGTGTAAGGAGTCAGGGTGAGTTGGTCCAGCAGCGCCTGCCGCGCCTGATCTGGCAGGAAAGCCAGCAGGATTTTCCCCATCGCCGTGGCGTGGAGCGGATTCCGCCGGCCAATCAGGGTGTAGGCGCGCGGCGCTTCGGGCACTTCGACATGCGCCAGATAGAAGATGGCATCATGGTCCAGGACGGCCAGATTCACGCCCAGGCCGACATCGCGCGAGGCGGACTGGATCTCGCTCAGGGCCTCCATCCGCAGCCGGTTGTGGTTGAGCGCCACGCTGGACAGGGTCAGAATGGCATAGCCCAGGCCGTACATACCGGTCGTGCTGTCGCGCATGACGAAGCCGTCGTGCTCCAGAGTCGCCAGCAGGCGTGAGACCAGGCTCGGCGTCAGATCCAGCATCTGGCTGATGTCGGTCACGCGAAGCTGGGGGGTTTCATCGCTAAAGCATCGGAGGATGCTCAACGCGCGCGACACGCTCTGCGTTAAACCAGCAGGAGTGTCCACGGTCTTGGTTTTCACTGCCACGCCTCCTTCAACTTGCGGAGCCAGTTTCCGCTGAATACCGCTTCTATGTCCGAGGCAGCATAGCCTCGATCGGCAAGGAGCGAATCCAGCCGCCGCAAATCTGCGATGGTGTCGAGATCATGAGGCGACTGCTCACGGCCATAGCCTCCGTCCAGGTCCGATCCGATGCCGACATGGTGAGCATCGCCGGCGATCTGGCAAATGGCGTCAATATGGTCGGCGACCGCGGCGAGGCTGACGTTCCGGTTGACGCTGACGCCTTTGACCCAACCGGGCTCCAGCATCCAGCAGTCGAGCGCTACACCGATCACCCCGTTTCTCGCGATGACCGCCTGGATCTGCCGGTCGTCGAACTGCCGCTGATGCGGGACGAGCCGGCGGCTGTTGGTGTGGCTGGCGATCACGTGGCCGTCGAAGCGCTCGAGCGCCTGCCAGAAGCCCTTATCCGTCAGGTGCGTCACGTCGAGGATGATTCCGTGGCGCTGCATCTCGTCCAAGAGGGCAAAACCCCGCTCCGTCAGGCCATGCTCCACGCCCGTCCCCCCGGCGTAGCGACCGGGTCCGAAGTGCGCCGGCCCGATCAGTCGAACGCCGGTCTGCCACCAATCTTGAACCTGAGACGGTTCCAGAATCGCGTCGGCGCTCTCCATGCTGATGACCATGCCGATGGGGAGGCTCGGGATGTCTGCACCCGGCTGCGCCAGAGCCGTCGCCCAGGAGTCCACGTGGCGCTCCAGAGTAGGAAGATCCGTGATCAGCCGGACTTGCCCGCGCTGCTCCAGAGCCCGATAGTAGGCGAGATGGCCGCGCGCGATGGCATAGGCCTGTTCGGGTGAATGGAAGTCGACATGATGGACCGGGATACCTGTACTTCGCCCCATGAGGGTCGCAAAGCATAACCCGACGCCGCCCTGGCGCATCTCCGGCAGCGCGACCGTGTTTTGTGCGCGTCCTTTGCCGGTCTGACCCGCCTCCTGCGTTCGAAGCGTGTACACCGACTGGGTGATGTCGCGGTTCCACTGGAGCGCATTCCAGGCGAGGTCCAGGTGGGCGTCAACGAGAAGGCGTTGCATCATAGCAATAGTTCTCGCATTGTAGAATTGATTCGCATTATGCGATACATTATAGAAGGCGGCATAAGAAACGGCAACGACTTAAGGAGATTGAGAGCGTGCTGGCGGGCATTTTTCAGATCCTACATACCCCCTTTACGGACTCCGGTGATATTGATTGGAGAAGTTTCGAAAAACAGGTCGATTACTGCGTGAAAGCTGGCGTTCACGGTCTGGCTCTCCCGGCTATGGCGAGCGAGTTTTTCTCGCTGAGCGATCAGGAACGCACTGCAGTAGTCGAATTTGCACTCAAGGCCATCGATAAACGGATACCCGTGGTTGTGGGTGTCCAGGCCATCAGCCTGCCGATTGCCCGCGGATTCGCCGAGCACGCGGCGAAACATGGCGCCGATGCCCTGATGGCTATGCCGCCTTACCTTCGCAAGGCCAGCAAACCGGATGTTGAAGCCTACTACCGTGCGCTGGCGGGCTACGGTCTGCCGGTGGTCATTCAGAATGCCCCGGCGCCGGTGGGTACACCCCTTTCCCCGGGCGATCTGGCGGCGCTGCTCAAGGCCGAGCCGGAAATTCGCTACGTGAAGGAAGAAACCGCTCCTATTCTCCAGCGTATCTCGCAGATCCGCAAAGCGGCCGGGGATGCCTGCGAGGGAATCTTCGGCGGCGCCAACGGCCTGTACCTGATCGATGAGCTTGAGCGCGGCGCCTGCGGGAATATGCCCGCCGGCGGTGTCGTAGACGTGCAGGTGAAGATCTACGATCTGTACCAGGCCGGCGACATCGCCGCAGCCGAAGCACTGAACTTCCAGGTCATGCCGCTGCTCAACTACGCCGCAATGTACGGCGTTTCGTTTCACAAGCTCGTCCTGTGGCGGCGGGGCGTGCTGGCCTCACCCTACGCCCGCGACCCACAAAAGACGGATCTGGACAAGGATGACATCTCGGCCATCGAGCGTCTGTGGCCGCGCATCGAAGCCCATACTTTGAGCGATTACCCGCTCCGATAGGCGCTGGTTGGCATGATGAAACCCCTACAGGATCGCGTCGCCATCGTCACCGGTGCTGGCGCCGGCATTGGTTTCGGCATCGCCGGCGAACTGGCACGCCGAGGCGCGCGGATCGTCATTGCGGAGATAGACGACACGCTCGGCGCGCAGGCTTCCGCTGCGCTCCAGGCCAGCCACTACGACGCGCTCTATGTTCGGACGGATGTCACTGTTCCGGCCGACGTGGAGCAGATGGCGCAGGCGGCGTTGACCCGGTACGGCCAGATCGACATTCTGGTGAACAACGTCGGTGTGGTCTACCGCAAGCCTTTCGAACAGCAGACCGCTGAGGATTGGACGACCATCCTGGACATCAATCTGACCAGTGTGATCTATTGCGTGCGAGCCTGTACGCCCTCTCTGCGAGCCAGCGATCATGCGGCAATCGTCAACCTCACCTCGGTGAATGCGACCTCCACCATGCCGGGCCTTGGGGCCTACCCGGCAGCCAAAGCCGGCGTGATCGGCCTGACTCGCAGCCTGGCGCTCGATCTCGCCCCGCGTATCCGCGTCAATGCTGTCGCGCCGGGAGTCATCCGCACCGCCGCGTGGAACGCCCTGCCGGACCCCGAAGCTGCGCTCCGGGACCGGCTGCGCTACATCCCGCGCAAGCGCGTTGGACTGCCCGAGGATGTCGGTAAGGCTGTTGCATTTCTCGTGAGTGACGACGCCGATTTCATCACCGGCGCCGTTCTGACCGTCGATGGGGGGATGTCCTCACAAATGTATGCCGATTCTGGAGACGAGCGATGAAGATCCTTTCGGTGGAAGCTCTCCCCATCCAGGCTTCGATGAACGAAGTCTACTGGGGCAACCAGTCGTGGGGCCATAACAAGTCGGCGGAGAGCAGCGCGCCGGGCCTGCCACCGGGCGACGACCGCAGCCAGTACCCCTATTTCTGGCGCAGTCGGGCGGCCTATTCGCGGACGATCGACACGACGATCGTCAAGATCACCACAGACAGCGGCATCGTCGGTTGGGGCGAGGCGAAATCCCCCGTCGCGCCGACGATTACGGCGACTGCCATTCGGGATCTGGCTGCTGCTCTGCTGATCGGGGAAGACCCCACCGACCCGGTCCTGCACTGGGACCGTCTGTACGGGGCCATGCGCATCCGCGGCGGATCGCACGGTTTCTGGATGGACACCATCAGCGGCATCGACATCGCCCTTTGGGACATCACCGGCAAGGCCTACGGCCTGCCACTGTGCAAGCTGCTCGGCGGCAGCTTCCGGGACCGGGTGCAGGTCTATGCCTCCGGCATCCCGGGGATGCGGGCAGACGCGCCGCCTGAAGCCTGGGACCGGCTGCGGGCCACGGCGGAGGATGTGCGGGCGCTCGGGTACCGTGGCACGAAAATGGGCATCGGCCTGGGCGTCGAAGGGGACATTCGCTCGGTGCAGATCGTTCGTGACACGCTCGGCCCGGACTTCATGATCTTCGTCGACGCCGCCGGGATGTACACGCTGTCGGATGCGCTCCGACTGGGACGTGCGCTGGAGCCGCTCAACGTGGGCTGGTTCGAAGCGCCGGTTCCGCCGGAAGACTTCGAGCAGGGCGCCGCGCTGACTCGCGCCCTGAGCATGCCCATCGCCAGCGATCAGATCTTCAACCGCTGGCAGGTGCGCGACCTGCTGCTGGCCGGCAGCATCGACGTGGTGCAGCCGGATGTCTGCCGGACGGGCGGCATCACCGAGTGCAAGCGGATCGCCGAGATCGCCGACGCCTTCGGAAAGGCGTGTACCCCGCATGTCAGCATCGGCTCGGCCATCCAGTTCGCGGCCAGTGTGCATCTGGCGGCGGCAACGCCCAACCAGACCTGGATGGAGTACTGGTACGGCACCAACCCGCTTGGGAATGCGATCCTTAAGTCGCCGTTTCGCGTCGAGGATGGCTTTTTCCATGTGCCGCAAGGCCCCGGGCTGGGCATCGAAATCGACGAAGACCGTTTGCGCGCGTACACAGTCTGAGGGAACGGCATGAAGATCAAAGCGATAGACACTTTTGTCGTCCGCATCCCGTTCGACGACGACAAGCCCAACTGGGGCGCAGGTTTCTGGGGGAAGACTGCGCAGGCGCACCCCGGCCTGCTGCCTGATCATCCAGGCGATATCACCACCGAGTACCCGCCCCTGTGGCGCAACCGGGCCACCTATACCGACCGGAACGAAGCGGTGATTGTTCGCATCACGACGGACAGCGGCCTGACCGGATGGGGTGAGATTCATACGCCTGTGGCGGGTGAGGTCAGCCAGGCGGTGGTCGACCGCCTGTTGGCGCCTGTCGTCTACGGGCGCGACCCGCTCGACATCCAGCCGATCTGGGAAACGATGTACTCGACGATGCGGCTGCGCGGCCATTCCAGCGGCTATCTGATGGAGGCGATCAGCGGCGTCGACATCGCTCTGTGGGATATCGTCGGCAAAGCGGTCCAGGCGCCGATTGCCAAACTGCTGGGCGGTATGATCCGCGACCGCATCCCGGTGTATGCCTCCAGTCTGCCACGGGTGGCCGTCACGTCTGGCGAAGCGGGCTATCAGGCCATGGCCGATGCGGCTGCCGCACTGGTCGAGAAGGGGTATCGCGGCTTTAAGGTCAAGCTGGGGATTGGCATCGAGCAGGACCGTTACGCGCTGGAGATGCTGCGCGATGCGGTCGGCCCGACGGTCAGCCTCGCAGTAGATGTCAACGGGGCGTACGATCTGGCGTTGGCGCGGCAGGCGGGGCGCATGATGGAAGCCTACAACGTGTGGTGGCTGGAAGAACCGCTCATGCCGGAAAACCTGCGCGATTACGCCCGGCTGGCGGCATTTCTTGACATGCCGGTGGCCGGCGGAGAGTGTCTGGACAACCGCTGGATCTTCAATGATTTCCTGGCTGCAGGAGCGCTCGACATCGTCCAGCCGGATGTCGGTCGGGCCGGGGGATCAGCGAGTGTCGCCGCATTTCCACGCTGGCCGATACCTATGGCATTCCGTTTGCACCCCACGTGAGCACCGGCACGGCGATCTACATGGCCGCGTCTCTACAATGGGCGGCGGCAGGCGCTAACCTGCTGACCTGTGAATGGCCGCTCGATCAGACCATGGCTGGGGATGGCATTCTCGCAGAGCCGTTCCGCTTTGCCGACGGGTACGCGTACCTGAGCAATGAGCCGGGGTTGGGCATTCAGGTGGACGAATCCGCGCTGATGCGGTGGCGCTGACGATGGTGGGCCGCATGACCGCCAAGCCACCCACGCGCGTGATGATCACACCGCCGATGCTGGTCGAATATCCGGCGGCGCTCGCGCCGCTGCGGGACGCCGGCTGCGAGGTGGTCGTCAATACCGGCGCCTACCCGATGAGCGCTGATCAGCTCGCGGCCTGTCTGAAGGGGGCGACCGCTGCCGTGGTCGGCCTGGACGATCTGGCTGCCAGCGTGTTCGCGGCTTGCCCGGAACTGCGCCTCGTGGCCCGTAACGGGGTCGGCCTGGACAATGTCGACCTGGATGCTGCCAACCAGCATGGCGTACTGATCACCGCGCCTTTCGGCGCGAACAGTACGTCGGTGGCGGAACTTGCCATGGGGCTGCTCATCGCCCTGGTGCGACAGGTGATCCCCACCCACAACCGTGTCCAGGCCGGCGTCTGGCAGCGCGTGCCAGGCATGGAACTGGCCGGGAAAACGCTTGGCATCATCGGGCTGGGGCGCATCGGCAAGAAGGTCGCGCGACGGGCGCAGGCCTTCAACATGCGGGTGATCGCCAACGACATCTATCCGGATCTCTACTTCGCCCGCGAACACACCATCCCCATGCTAGGCTTCGAGACCGTACTGGCAGAGTCGGACATCATCAGCCTGCACGTGCCGCTGACTCCGCTCACGTATCACATGCTGAACCGTACCACGCTTACCCAGATGAAGCAGGGCGCCTACCTGCTGAACACGGCGCGTGGCGCGGTGTTGGACGGGCTGGCGCTGGCCGAGGCGCTTGATAGTGGTCATCTGGCGGGCGCGGCGCTGGATGTGCATCCGGTGGAGGGCGTGGTCGAAGCGGCGCTGCTCAACCGGCCCAACGTGCTGACCACCACCCACCTTGGCGCTTACACCCACGACGCGCTCCAGTACACCACCGAGGTTGCGGTACAGAGTATCTTGCAATATCTGAATGGTCAGCGACCGAGCGGCCTGGTGAACCCGGAGGTCTGGGATCGGCGCTATGCTGACCGGTGAGACGTGACCCCGCGCAGGAGAGCGTAAATTTGATCGAAGAACGCTTGATACGAGCTATGGCCGACCGCACCATGGCTTACCCGTTCAAGGTTTGGGGTTTTGGCGAGGGAATCGCCCTCGAAGCGCTATGGGAAGCGGCCGAGCAGCTCAGGATGCCTCTATACCGCGAGTTCGTCCTTGAGTGTCTCGAGCGCTGGCTGGCGCGTCCCATCCAGGAGGCCGACCATTCCACGCCGGGGATGCTGCTGCTGATAGCTTATCAACACACCGGCGATGCGCGTTACCTGGAAAGGGCGTTGGCGCTGGCTGAGCACATGGCCCGGTTGCCTACGGACCCGTCCGGCGCTGCGTTTCACCGTCCGGAGCACCCGGACTATCACCATTATCTCTACGTCGACTGCATGGAGGTTGATGCACCTTTCCTGTGCCAGTTGGCCATAGTCACGAAGGAGCACACCTACTTCGATCGAGCAGTCGATCAGATTTCCAGCTACTGCCGTCTGCTGCAGGATGAGGCTACCGGATTGTTCTATCACCAGTACAACGGGGAGACCGAACAGGTCAACGGCGCTTTCTGGGGACGCGGCAACGGATGGGCGCTGCTCGGCCTGTTGAAGACCCTGACGGTCCTGCCCGTCGAACACGCAGGCTACGCGGCGCTCAAGAGACATTTCGAGCGGCTGGCGCAGGCGTTGGTCGCGCGCCAGCTTCCCTCCGGCGGATGGCCCACGGTCCTCGACCGGGCGGAAACGTATCAGGAGGCATCGCTACCGGCTATGTTCGGCTACGGGATGCAGTGCGGGATCGCGCATGGGCTTCTTGCGCCCGTATATCGCGACGCCGTTGAGCGCGCCAGGACAGCGATGACCGCGCGCCTGACCGATGGCCTGCTTGAAGGGGTGTCGGTGGCGACGCCTCCAGGCGATGCTGCTCATTACCATGCGATACCGACCGGAAGCGGCTTTCCCTGGGGGCAGGGGCCGGCGCTGTTGTTTGCACTGGCACAAGGTTCTTGAGCGACTTCAAGCCAGTAATTCTATGGCAGTCATTCCACGACGCTACCCTACAAAAAGGGCGGATGAAAGATCGAGCAGACATAATGCTCAGACATGAGATGTTCGTCGCGGTGTGACGTTGTGACAAAGCCTAGAACCTGTGTCGCCGTAGTCAAAACGCGCGCCATGAATCTTCTGAGCGGTGGGGAGACGAGGCAACGCAAGGATTGACCTGAGGGGCAGAGTGTCAAAAACTAGTACACGAACCAGGTTGATCTGACTCGTTGATGGCGTAGGGGCGGACCAGCGTGTCCGCCCGGGAATGGTGGTCGGGGACATTGCCCCGCCCCTACGGTAAGCTTCGTCATTCTCACCTTGTCGCTGTACCAGGCATGGTTGGGAGTTCCCTCTCCCTCACTGCCCTGAAGCATCCCACACCTCAAACACCTCAGCAAGGAAGACCTTCGGCGCATCATTACTTATATGAAAGCGTCCGGTATGTCATACCGCGAGATCGGCGCGGCGCTCGTCATCCATTGGACACGGGTAGGGCAGGTGATGGGCGAGGCCATAAGCAACGATGCCGTTCGGTCGAGGACGAGTTGACCAGATGCGTCTGCATGTTGGAAACCATCATGGCATCACGTATGCGAGGAACAGAACTCGTCACGCCGGCAAAGCGCACGTCCGACGATTTCTGTCCTGCAGATAATTGCCATTAGGCAAAGACGGGCGCCACGGGCAGCAGCAGGTGGCTTGAATAGCTGCGTTCATGCCAGATCGCCTGGTGCGCCACCTGAGTGATCGCGTCGTCGCCCTGGCGTGCGCCGGTATTGGGATTGAGATCATAGGCGGGGTACCAGGACGACATAATCGATATCCGAAGCCGGTGACCGGGGAGCAGAGTCAGGCCGGCGGCGTAGAACTCCAGCCGGTATTCGTAGATTTTGCCGGGCACAATCGGCTCCGGAGCGGCACTGCCTTCCCGATATGAGGCGCGCAGCACCGCCGTGGACAGCGTGATCGAACGTCCATCCGGGTGAACGTCGCACAGCGTCGCCATGAAATCGGTATCAATGCAGTCGCTGGAGGCATAGAGGACCAGATAGGATGTACCCATCAGCGTCCAGGGTTCTTCGACGGCCGCTGATGTGAATACCCGCACGTCATGTCGTTTCTCGGCGTAGCGATTGTCGAGATGAACACTCCGATCCGCTGGGTCGATGGCCGGGTCCCGAGATGGCGTTGGTTGTTCCGGATCGTAGACGAAGACGGTTGGCGGCACGTCGTTCGGCGTGTCGTTGGAGAGCCTGCCTGCCTTCTCCGGTTCCGCAGGGCCGTGGAGATACAGGGTTTCTGTGCGTGTGCCGGGGAGTGGATAGGCTGGCCCGCTGTGCCACTGGTTGCTGCCCATGACAAACACCCGGACTGGAGGATCGTCGGCCTGCCCGTTATCCAGATCCTTCATCCAGTAGTCGAACCAGCGCAGATGCAGCGCATCCATGTTCAGGAGTGCGGCCTCGGTGAAATCGAGATCACCATAGGTCCGCTGTGGATTCCGCGTGCCGGCGTGGTCCCAGGGGCCAACCAGGAGCCACTGACGATTCGCCGCCGGCGAATGAGCCATCATGTTTTCATAGAAGAAGAAAGCGCCCATGGCCGCGTTGTCGTACCACCCGGTGATATGCAGCACCGGTACGTCGATCTTGTGGAAGTGCCCAAGCAGCGACGCAGCCTGCCAGTAATCGTCGAAGGTGTTGTGGGCCAGCCATTCGCGCCAGGCTGTTCGAGTATTGCCCAGGGCCAGATCGGCGTCCTTCAGTGGACGTGTTCGGTAGATGCGATCGAAGTCGATCGGGGAGCGAGCGCCCAGTCCGCTGACGGAGTCTTGCAGCGTCCGTCCGGAGACCAGATGCAGCCACCAGATCCAGTACGGAGGGAACTTTCCGAACCGGTACGGGTAATCCTCCATCAGTCGGCCGGTGGCAGCAGACGAAACCATCGTCACCAGATGGGGCGGCTGTTCACGCGCGGCATGCCACTGAATCTCACCGGCATAAGACCCGCCGAGCGTGCCAACTTTGCCATTACACCACGGCTGCTGCGCAATCCACTCGATGGTATCGTAACCATCCTTCCCCTCAAGGCGCAGGGCCGTGTCCAACTCGCCCTCGGAGTCGCCGCGGCCGCGCACGTCCTGAAACACGAAAGCATAGCCTGGTTCGGCGAAAAAATGCGCCTGCCTGACGAAGAACGGGTTGGTGTTGTCGTAGGGGGTGCGGTGCAGCAGTGCTGGGTAGGGTCCCGGCGCTGGAGGCAGGGTGATATCGCATGATAGCTCGATGCCATCGCGCATAGGGACGCGAATATTCCACAGGAAGCGTGCGTCCGAGGTCATGAGGTTTCCTCGTCAGCATCACTTATGAGGGAAATCTCCGCAGTGGCATACTTGTGGATTTTGAGCGTGATGGTCGTTTTGATGCGCTGCACCCCGTCGATCGCCTGAAGCTCCCGGTCAATCCAGCGATACAGGTGAGCGTTGTCGCGACACATGATATCGAGCATGAGATTGTACTCACCGGAGATCGACGCCACATACGTAACTTCGCTGTAGCTCACCAGCGCTTCGACCACCGCGTCGAGCTTGCCTGGCGCAGTGCTGATTTCGATGGTTGCCGGGGCATTCCAGCCGACGTGATACGGATCGACCTTGCCGATGATTCGCAGCGTTCCCTGTTCCATCAGACGTGTAAGGCGATTGCGAATGGCGCTGATGGACATGTTGAGTTCGTGCGCAATGACGGTCAGCGAGCGTCGTCCATCCTCCTTGAGCAGATTCAGAATGGCGACATCGACTGCGTCCAAATTCGGTGTTTCCGACATTCTACGATCCTGTTTGCATCGTCTTGATCTTGAATCCGTGCAATTATGTTATGCATGAGCTGATGATACAGCAAAATTTGCGTTATTTGTGCCTTCTCAATATATTCATTGCAGATTACGCGATTGCCGCAGACTTGCGAAAAATCGTAATACTGACAGTGCTGAACCGCGCGCATCGGGAGAGGCTTGACGTGAAATATACCAGATTGATCCTCGTGTTCATCGTCTTTCTTACCTTGAGTGCATCTGCCCTGGCCCAGGAGCCGACGCGTCTGGTCATCGGTTATGCCGACGAGCCGGATCTGCTGGATGTTCAGCAGGCATTTGGCACCAACTTTGCCACCACCGATTTCATCACCCAGGCGCTTGTCTGGTATAGCCTGGAATCGGCCGACGTTCTGGTGCCGGACCTGGCCGAGAGCTATTCTGTCTCGCCGGATGGTCTGACGCTCACCTGGGTTCTGCCTGAGGGATACACATTCTCCAACGGGACGTCGCTGGACGCCGCCGCCGTGCAAGCCTCGATCGAGCGTTACCGAGCCATCAGTCCGTACTCCTTCGACTGGGGCGACCTGGACTCCATGCAGGTGGTCGATGCTCGAACGCTGGAGACGACATTTGTGGTGCCTCCTGCCTATATGTCTCCGGTGTTTGCATCCGGCTTTGGCGCGCCCTTCGACACCGCTGCTGCTGCCGAGGCCGGCGATGATGCGTTTGCGGCTGATCCGGTGGCATCCGGACCTTTCGTCCTTACCGACTGGACGCGTGGCACGGAAATGCGGCTGACGCGCAACGAGCGCTATCGCACCAACCTGCCTTTTGTCACCAACAAGGGACCCGCGCTGATCGACGAGGTGCTGGTTCGCTTCATTCCGGATCCCCTGACGCTGATCGCCGAACTGGAAGCCGGAAGCATCGATCTGGTCATCAACGTGCCCAGTTCAGCCGTCGCCAGCCTTCAGAACAACCCTGACGTGACGTTGACCAGCACCGAATATCCCGGCTTCCAGGGTTTGGTCTTCAATAACATGCGACCACCGTTCGACGACATTCGCTTTCGCAGCGCCATCGCTTCGGCGGTGGACCGCGACACTCTGGCTGCGGTGCTGGAAGGCACGGTCATTCCACAGCGATCGTTCCTTTCGGCCAGCATGGTCGCTTACGATCCCTCGATCGTCGCCTACTCTGAAGAGAAACAACCGTATAGTGCCGAGCAGGCCAAGCAGTTCCTGGCAGACGCCGGTTTTGTCGACAGCGACGGCGATGGCGTGGTCGAAAAGGATGGGGCGCCGGTCATTCTTGAATTCCTGGTCGCCAGCGATGACCAGCGACAGACGGCTACCAGCGTCGTGATTCAGGCCATGCTCCAGGAAATTGGCATCGGCGTGGAGATCGCGCAGTTCGATCAAAGCTTCATCTACGATCAGATGACCAATGGTGAGTTCGATCTGGCATTTGCCGGCTACAACTGGTTCGACCCGGACATCATGCTCTACACCTATACCGACGCAGGCCGTAACTGGCCGAGGGTGCAGAACGAAGAGGTCGCGCGACTGCTGAACGAAGGACGCAGCGTGATTGATGCGGATGCACGTCGGGAGATGTACAGTCAGGCGCAGCGACTGTTGATCGATGAGGTGGCGGCTATTCCGCTCTGGACGGAGCTGACGGTCGTCGCCAATCGCAACTGGGTCAGTGGGCTGCTGGTCCATCCGGTTACGGGACATCTGTTCCTCAATGACGTGACGGTCAACCGCTAAGGCTGGGACATTGTGGGCGGCGTGGAGTCAACTCCGCGCCGCCTGCCTGCCGAGTTTCGTTCTGACGCCGTGAGATTGCCCCTGAGCCCCGGATGACGAAGTATCTGCTGCGCCGGCTGTTGTTTTCTCTGCCCACCCTGATCGGCGTCACGCTGCTGGTTTTCGTCGTCCTGTATCTCGCCCCCGGCGATCCCGCGCAAATGATGCTGGGACCTCGCGCGACGCCGGAACAAGTCGAGGCGCTGCGTGAGGAGTTGGGTCTCGGCAGACCCGTTCTCGAGCAGTACACCAGTTGGCTCGGCGGGATCCTGTCAGGGAACTTTGGACGTTCCATCGCGGCGCGCCAGCCGGCATTGTCGCTGATTGCGCAGCAGTTCCCGTATACACTGACGATCGCGCTTACGGCACTGCTGCTCATCGTGGTTGTCGCCATACCGCTCGGTGTGATCTCTGCTGTGCGGCGCAACACGCTGCTGGACAATGCTCTGAGCAGTCTTTCGATTTTGTTCTTCTCCATACCTGATTTCTGGCTGGCGATCATGCTCATGCTGGTATTCGCCATTCAACTGCGCTGGCTCCCCATCTCTGGCGCTGGCAGCTGGCAGGCGGGTGTTCTGCCCGCGCTGGCGCTCTCGCTGCCGCATGTCGGTTCCGTTGCCCGCTTGATGCGTGGCGAAATGATCGAGGTGCTGCACGAGAATTACATGCGGACGGCTGAAGCCAAAGGGCTGACCCCCGCGCGGGTGAACTTCGTCCATGCTCTGCGCAATGCGCTGGCGCCGGTGCTGGTCTATATCTTCCTGACCATCCCGTGGCTGCTTGGTGGGGGCGTGGTAATCGAGACGATCTTCGCCTTCCCCGGCGTAGGCAGGCTGATGTTCCAATCCATCTTGAACCGGGACGTGCCGGTCGTGCAGGGAATCCTGCTGATCATCGCCACCTCGACCGTCACCTTCAACCTGCTGGGGGACATCGTGACCGCGCAGCTTGACCCCCGCGTGCGCTACTGAGGTGCGGCGCATGGAGACGATAAAGGCGAGCAATGGGGCGACTCAACTGCGACGGCAAAACTCGTATGGGCCGCAGATTCAACGCTTTCGCAGGCATCGGCTCGGCATGATCGGGCTGGCATTCGTCTTGCTGATCGTGCTAACGGGAGTTTTCGCGTCAGTGATTGCGACACATCCGCCGGCAGAGCAGAACCTTCGCCAGATGCGGCAGCCGCCGAGCGCAGAACACTTTCTCGGGACCGATCATGTGGGCCGAGACGTCTTCAGCAGGGTGGTCTACGGGGCGCAGATAGCGCTGGCAACCGGCCTGACCCTGATCGCGATCGAGGCGATCATTGGCATCACCATTGGCGTCGTCAGCGGCTATTTCGGCGGCTGGATTGACGTGTTCCTGTCCATTCTGGTGGATGTGTTCTGGGCATTTCCGCCGGTTGTGCTGGCGTTGGGCATCATCACGACCCTGGGACCAGGGCTCAACAATGTCATCATTGCCATCGCACTGATCAGTTGGGCGCCCTTCGCGCGTGTGACGCGCGCCAAGGTCCAGAGCCTCCGCCGGCTGGAATACGTCGAGGCCAGCCGGAGCTTTGGCGCAGGACCCTGGAGTATCCTCGTGCGCCACATCGCGCCAAATGTACTGCCGACCAGCCTGGTCATGGCCACGCTGATGCTGCCGACCGCACTGCTGGCCGCATCGTCGCTCAGCTTCCTGGGTTTCGGCGCTCAACCCCCGACCCCGGAATGGGGCGCCATTCTGAACGAAGGACGCGAGCATCTGCGTACGGCGCCGTGGATCTCGACATATCCGGGACTGGCCATCGTGATAACCGTGCTGGGCTTCAATTTCCTGGGAGATGGTTTGCGCGAGGCCCTGGATCCCAAACTGAAGTAGACCGACTCCCTGAAGACGATACCCCGTGCCTTTAGCGAAGAGGGACGAATGCGGATCAAAGACATACGCGCTTTTTGTCGCTACCAGCCCTTCAAGATCGACTATGGCATCTCCAGCGGTCCCACGGTAGGCGAGTATTTCGTCTATATCAAGATCGTCGGCGAGGATGGCGTTGAAGGGATCGGCGAAGGGGCTCCATCTATCCCATTCAGCGCGGAGGACTATGGCACCGCGCTGCATGTCATTCGCACCTACCTGCGGCCAGCGCTCATCGGTCTCGACTCCCTGGATCTGGAGTCGATCTCAGCCACGATGGATCGCGTGCTGCCCCACCACTCGATGGCCAAGGCGGGCATCGACATGGCCCTCTATGATCTGAATGGCAAGTGCCTGGAGATGCCGGTGTATCAGCTCCTGGGCGGCGTCTTCCGTGAGAAAGTTCCGCTCATCTCCGCGATCGGCATCAGCACGACCGAGCGCATGGTCCGGGAGGCCGACGAGGCGGTTCGACAGGGAGCCAGGACCGTGAAAATGAAGATTGGCATCGATCCACGCGACGATCTCGATCGTGTGCGCGAGGTGCGCCGGGTGATTGGGCCAGAAGTTCGTTTTCGTGTCGATGCCAACCAGGGCTGCAATCTGAGCGACTATATGACCACGTTCCGCCGCATGGAAGCCTACGATCTGGAGTTTCTTGAGCAGCCGCTGCCGACGTGGGATTTGGACGGGCTGCGGCGTCTGTGCGCGGCGCTCGACACGCCGGTGCTGATCGACGAAGGCGTCTACACCCCGCATGACCTGATGACTCTCATTCGGCATGAGGCTGTGGATGCTGTGAACATCAAGATCGAAAAGACCGGTCTCAGCGGTGGAAAGCGGATCGCCGCCATCGCCGAAGCCGCCGGGCTGCCCTGTATCGTTGGCAGCATGATTGAGACGGGCGTTGGCACGGCGGCGGGGGTGCATTTCGCCATCTCCGCTCCAGGCGTCACCCATGCCTGCGAGATCGGTTCCCCGGCCATGTTCTTCGATGAGGATGTCATTGAGGGAAACCCGTATTCGACCCTTCCGCCTGACCTCTGCTGGAATGTGCCCTCAGGCGCCGGGCTGGGTGTCACACTGCGGAAGGAAGTCGATGCACTCTTTGAGACGGAGACATGAGCATATGAGCATGCGCGACATCACTGAGCGGTATAACAGCGCCCAGCGCTTTCTGCCGGGTAATGCCATTCAACGAGTCTACAACTGGTTTGTTCGCCCACAGTGGATTGATGGACAACGGTTCTGGTACCGGCTGCGTACACGCCGAGGCCACGAGTTCATCTATGTGGATCCCGATCGACTGGAACGTCGCCTGGCGTTCGACCATGAAAGACTGGCTGCACTGCTCGGCGCTGCGTTAACGCAAGCGGTCGACCCCTATGCGCTGCCCTTTGCGTCGATCCGGTACATGGATGGGAACAGCGCCATCGAGTTCGACGTGGACGAGCTTACCTGGACTTGCTCCCTGGACGATTATGTGTTGACCAGCCGTCGCACAGAGTCAGACGATGGGTCGCTGGTCTCGCCGGACGGGCGTTGGGCGGTATTTGTCGAGACCAACAATCTGTGGCTGCGCAACATGGCATCAGGCGAGTGCACGCCGCTCACCCAGGACGGCGTCGACTATTTTGCCTACGGTCTGGAGCAGGGCGGCAGCATGACCTCGCTCACTGACGCGCTGGCGGGCAAGCGGCTGCCGCCGGCGGCGCAATGGTCGCCGGACTCCCGTTGTTTGCTGACCATTCGCGTCGACGAACGTCAGGTGCCGTTGATGCATCTGCTGCAGAGCGTACCGCCAGATGGGGCCTTTCGTCCGATGCTGCACAGCTACAAGCTGGCAATGGCCTCGGACGAGCATCAGCCGATCCTGACCTACTGGATAATCGATGTGTTCACCGGTCGTGCTATCCCGACCCAGGTTCCCCAGCAGCGCGGCGCAGGCAAGAGTCTGTTCTACTGGGGTCAGTTCGACATGCAGGTCCCGCGTGTGTGGAGTGAAGACAGCCGGCGGCTCTACGTCCATACCGTCAGCGCCGACCAGCGCCAGCTGGCGCTGTACGAGGTCGAGGCGGCGACCGGCATAGCTCGCCAGGTTATCGCTGAAGAGTCAGATACGCCGATCTATTTCAACACGTTTCGCTTCGACAACCCGAACTACCGCGTCATCGACAACGGCAGGGGACTCCTCTGGTTTTCCGAGCGGAGTGGCTGGGCGCAGTTGTACCATGCCGATGCTCAGACCGGCGAGCTTCAGTACGCCATCAGCCACGGCGAAGGCGTGGTGCGCGACATCCTGGCGGTCGATGAGGCGAGTGGATGGGTCTATTTCACCGCCAGCGGGTTGGAAAGAGGGCGCGATCGGTATTTTCGTCATCTCTATCGTGCACGTTTGGACGGTGGCCGCCAGGAGCTGCTAACGCCGGAGAATGCGGAGCATCTGGTCACGGCTTCGCCTAACGGGTCGTTCTTCGTTGACAGCTTTGGCCGTCTGGACACCCCCCTGCGCACTGTCGTGCGCGACAGCGAGGGGCGGGTGTTGTTCATGCTTGAGGACAGCGATGCTGCCGATCTCGTGGAGTTGCGCTGGAGGCCGCCGGAACCGTTCACAGCCAGGGCGCGCGATGGCGTGACGGAAGTGCATGGCGCTCTGTACTATCCCACCGACTTCAACCCTGAATTGCGCTATCCAGTGGTGGACATGATCTATGGTGGGTCGCAGCTCACGGTGACGCCCAAGCTTTTCCCTCTGACGACCGGCTCACCGCTCGGCTCATTTCCCGAGAATCAACTGGAAGACTTCTGGGCGCCACAGGCGATGGCGGAGCTAGGCTTCCTCGTCATCGTGATCGACGGCATGGGCACGCCGTACCGCGATCGCGCGTTCCACGAGGCGGCCCTGCGCGAATCGGGCAACGCGGGCGGTGCTGCCGATCACATCAGCGCCATCACCGAACTTGCGGCAGCGCGTCCTATATGGATATCGATCGGGTGGGTATCTGTGGTCATTCCGGTGGAGGAGAGAATTCGCTGAAGGCGCTGCTGCGCTTTCCGGAATTCTTCAAGGTAGCTGTTTCGTCGGCGGGGTCGCACGACATGCGCGCATACCAGGCTGGTGCAGGCTTAAGCGATACGGGGCCGGGAGTCACCGACTATCTGGCGAATACGAACGCCGCCCTCGCTCCCCGTCTAGAGGGCAAGCTGCTGCTGGTTTACGGCGATATGGACGAGAACTGCCACCCGCTGCACACGCTGCGTGTGGTCGATGCCCTCATTCGCGCGAACAAGGATTTCGATCTCCTCGTTCTTCCCAACCGCAATCACGGCTTCACCCTTGATCCCTACTTCATACGCCGACGATGGGATTACTTCGTGCGTCATCTTCGAGGCGAGGCGCCGCCGGCAGACTTCGATGTCACGTCCGGTGATGTGAGCGCTGCGCTGTAGATGCCGAAAACCGAGGGGCTGCAATTGTGCAACTGAATGCTGCGGGCAAAGTGGCCGCTTCGGATCCATCGTGACAGGAATTGATGGCCGCAGGACGGCCCTTTTCAGCACACCCGACAAGTTTTCAACCGATTCAAGTGCCTGAAAACAAAGCAAAAGATGCTTTGTTCCTCAGCAAAAGCCAACACGAAGTCCGACTGCTCACCTAGTCCCGTATGCTGCGACGGCCGTGACACTTCTTGAACTTGAGGCCGCTGCCGCAGGGGCAGGGATCGCTCCGTCCAGCCTGGGCGAACTGCTTTTCCAGCTCGGCATCGCGCTGCCGCATGAACAGCATGACGTTGGCGGGTGCCTGGCGCTGTGCAAGCTGCTGTGCCATGAAGCGCATGGGCGTGTCAATGTGCGTGAAGAAGGCTTTGAAGCCGGCACAGAGAAAGTTCAGGCCCGGTTCACCGGTGGGCGTTTCGATGAATCTGTCTTTGGGACAGCCGCCGTTGCAGATGAAGCGCACCGGACAGTCCAGGCAGCACTGCGGCAGCGTATCGCGTTTGGCAAGGCCGAAGCTGCGCTGCTGCTCGCTGACGACGAGGTCGGCCAGGGGGATATCGACCAGGTTGCCCCGGCGGTGCTGAGGCTCGACGAAGTGATCGCACGAGTAGACGTCACCGTTGTGTTCCAGGGCCAGGGCGCTGCCGCAGGTCTCCTCGAAGATGCACAGCCCCGGCCGCTGCCAGCCCACGCAGCCAGCGCGACATCGAAGATCTGCACGTAGACACAGCCGACGTCGCGGCGGACCCACTCGTCGAATAGGGTGGTCAGGAACCGGCCATACTGCTGTGCGCTGACGGAGCGCTCGGTGACGTATGAACCTTCCTGAAAGCCGGTATCATTCTGGCGTTCGACAATCGGGATGAACTGGATGAACTGCGTCCTGACCTCATCCCGCAGGAAACGGTAGATCTCCACTGGATAGTCAGCGTTGGCGGCATGGACCGTGGTCAGGATGTTGAACTCGACGTGGTGCTTGTTCAGCAGGTCGATGCCGCGCATGACGCGTGAGAACGTCGGCGCACCCCCCTTGTCGACGCGATAGGCGTCGTGCAGGTGGGCGGGACCATCCAGGCTGACTCCTAGCAGGAAGTTGTTCTCAGCGAAGAACTCGCACCACGCATCGTCGAGGGTGACGGCGTTGGTCTGGAAGGCGTTGAAAATACGCATCCCTGGCTTGCGATACTTCTGCTGATAGCCCACCGCCTGCCGGTAGAAGTCCAGGCCCATCAGGGTGGGTTCGCCACCCTGCCAGGCGAAGGTGACTTCGGACACCTGCTGAGCCTCGATGTACTGACGCGTGTATTCCTCCAGCAGGGTCTCCGACATGCGAAAGTCGCTGCCCGGGTACAGCCGTTCCTTGCTGAGGAAGTAGCAGTACTTGCAGTCAAGGTTGCAGATTGCTCCTCGCGGCTTGGTCATCAAGCTGAACGCCGACGGCCCGTTCGACTCCATACTCATCGTTCACTTGCGGCCGGATTACCCTGACGTCCATTGTAGACCAGCGCACCGCTTGCCGCGAAATCGCGGTAGACCTCCAGCGCCTCTTCTGTGAGCACATTGTTGATCAGCTCGATGCGGCGTTTGGCGAGTTCCTTTCCCAGTCCGGATGAATGGGGCCTTCATCGAAACCGGTGATTGCTTCCAGCTCCGGACCGCTGCCGGCGATCGCCAGGAGCGCACGCCTGACCAGAGGACTGCGCCAAGCACATGACGCACGGACGCCAGTTGACGACGAGCTGATACATCGGCATTCCTGCTGCGCCCAGGTCGTAGGCGCCGAGCAGCTTCTGCGCGAGCGAAAGCGTCATCACTTCGGCGTGGGCTGACGAGCATTTGGAAGCGACGACGCGGTTTACGCCGATGACGACCGGCCTGCCGGTGTCACGCTCAAAGACACCTGCCGCAAAAGGCCCGCCGGTGCCACGCTCGAAGTTCAACCGTGAGAAGCGGATGACGGCAGCCATTCGTTCCTGGACAGTTGCAATTGTGGTGGGTAGGCGTCGATTCTCTTGGACAGCCCATTCAGGAAGTGCCAGACTAAACTCCATCATTGGTCTCCTTTCACAACGCGCTACCAACGTGCAGACATATCAGGACCTTGCGCGCCAGGCTTCTGTAAGATTGTGCTGCGGCAGATCGAGCACACGCAGACCGCTTTTGTGTTGGTCTTCGTAGTGCCCAAAATGCGCCTCCAGCCGTGTCGTCAGTGAATCGATCAGCGGCTGGCAATCCGGATCATCAAATCGATTAACGGTTTCCCTGGGGTCTGCGCGCAGGTCGAAGAGCTCACATGGACCTTCCTGGTAGCGCCGGACCAGTTTGTGAGTCGACGTCCGTATCATGCGCAGATTGCCGTATTCGCCAAATTGCTCGTGTCGCCATCCGCCCGGGATCATCCCATTCATGAGGTGTGGCAGAAAGCTGCGTCCCGGATAGCGCCTCTCGGTTGGAAGCTCCGATGCGATTCCGGCGAACTCCGCCAGGGTTTGAAAGAGATCGAGATGGTCGACGAATTCGGCGCGTCGCTGGTGGCTAAACAATCGCCCTGGCTGATTGAAAATCATTGGTACACGTATGGCTTCTTCGACCATGTTGAGGGGCAGGGTGGCATTGCCTTTCCCCCACATGCCATGTTGGCCACAGCACAGCCCATGGTCCGAGGTGAAGAAAGCGCGATGCCAGACGCTCGGGATGTCCTTGCCAGGGGTTATGCGTGCCAACGTAGCCGATCTGCATGTAGAACGGTCGCTGCTGATCGCGTTTGCGCAGGAACTGCACCGCGTGGTCCGTCAGTATCTGCGTCTTGTAACCACTCAGGGTGACGATCGACCCGTCCAGGCTGTAGCGGTTGGCGCCACCATGTCCGGTTGGGTAGTCGCCGGTGAACCCGAACCAGTGGTCATAACCCGGCTGTGGCTGTTCATCACGGCCGAGGTGCCACTTCCCAAGAAGCGCAGTCTGGTAGCCCGCGCGGGAAAGCAGTTGTGGCGGGTGTGATTTCGTCGCCGAGCCAATCGCGACCATGGTTTCTGGTCGCGTTGAAGACAGATAGTCATGGATGCCGTGCTGTGAAGCCAACCGTCCCGTGAGGAAGCGAAGCGCGCGCTGGCGAGCAGACCGGCGTCGGCGTGAAGGCGTTCTTCATGAGGACGCCCGTCGCCGCGAGGTGATCGATTGAAGGCGTAGCGATGTCGTGATTGCCGTAGCAACCCAGCGCCCAGGAGGCAAAATCGTCGTTCAGAATGAGCAGGATATTGTCGTGATCCGGCATGGGACAGTCCTGGGCTACAGCCGCGGCGCGTCGGCAGATTCAAGCGGCCATTTCCAGGCAGCGCGCCGCTGCAGCAGTTCCTGGAGTCTGACCCGGTCATGTTCCCGGTACGTGTCCGATACCGGCAGCGCAAAATCGTGGTCTTCGGTCCGTTCCAGCCAGTCCAGTAGTTCGGCGCGCAGGTCGCCCAACAGCGCTGCGAACTCCGACAGACCCGCGAGGTTATTCAGTTCATAGGGATCGGTGTCCAGATCATAGAGCTCCGGGCATGGTTCTGAAACAGCACCAGCTTGTTGCGATCTTTCAGCAGCGCGCGCCCCAGTTCGATGGTGCCGAAGCCGTGTCCGTAGGTTTCGACCATCAGCGAGTTGCGTACGCTCGTCCGTTCGCCCGTCGCAACCGGAAGCAAACTTTGCCCGTCAGCCGGCCGATCGAAATGCAGTTCGGCTGCGTCGAGGATGGTCGGAGCGAGATCGACTCCGCAGGCAAACGAATCAGATACCTGGCCGCCAGGCACACGCCCAGGCAGGCGCATTGCCAGAGGCACTCTCAGTACCTCTTCGGTGAGGTAGGACCCTTTATCGAATCGGCCGCCGTGGCTGGCAAGCGCATCACCATGATCCGCTGTCCAGATGACGAGCGTGTTGTCCGCCAGACCCAACTCCTCCAGTTTGCTGAGGATTCGACCGCCGGCAGCGTCAATCATGGTGATATGAGCAAACGCGCGCGCGATCACCTGCTGCCATTCCGACCAGGGGATGCGGTTCGGTGTGGCGAAACGCCCGTTTTCATCGGTCAGCGGGCGGTGTGGGTCATTCCAGAAGAGTTCCGATTTGCCGGTCAAGGGGTCTCGGAAGCTGCCGTATTCCTCAATTTGCTTCGGATCGTACAGATCTGCAAAGGCCTGTGTAGGGAAGTAAGGCTGGTGCGGGCCCCAGAAATCGATCCGGAGGTGAAAAGGCTGATCGCTGTCGGACATGGCGATGTGTTCGAGTTGATCGCAGGCGAGGGATGCCAGAAAGAAAGATCGTGCGTTTCGTCAGGTGTGACAGTGATGCCAGATGCACGCTCACCGCACCAGTGCCGGTCACAGCGGGTAGCGTGTGCCCGCTTTCAACTGCGGAAACTCACGATCCATGACAAAGCTGTCAAATACGTGCTCGACAAGGTGCTCGGCGGGTGGAAGATTGTGTCTCTCCAGATAGGAGAGGTATTCCGGAGTGCAATACGGATTGCCATAGTCGCGTGTTGAGAAGCCCTCGCACCCAAAATCCAGCGCGGACCCCTCTCCGGCGTGCCACTTGCCGAAGTAATAGCAGCGGTAGCCACCGTGGGCCAGCGTACTCAGGTAGACTTCTCGGTCGTAGGGGGCATGTGTGTAGTTGAAGTGGTTGCCATGGTTGTGAGGATAGAGTCCGGTTGCGAGCGTACGCCGTGAGGGACCGCACAGGGGCACTGCGCAGTACGAGCGTTCAAAACGAATCCCCTCCGCTGCCAGCTGATCGAAGTTAGGGGTCATGGGCCGGACTCCGCCGTCCCATCCATGACGATAGTAGGCCTGATGATCGTTGACCAGCACCAGAATATTCGGGCGCTTATCCATCCCGTTTCTCCTTTTTCGCCGTATGCGCCAGCGACAGCACGTGGTTCTGTGCGGTTGATCCACGAACGATGAGCTGCGGCTGGATGATGATCTGCCGCTGCGGAAGGTCGCGATTCTGGATCCGTTCACACAACAGCTCAGCCGCTTTCGTGCCCATCTCATACTGCGGCTGCCGTATGGTGCTCAGCGGCGGCATCCAGTATTTGACGTCTGGTTCATCGTCATACCCTATCACCGAGACATCCTCGGGCATCGATGGACAGCTCGGATGCGGCGTGCAGAACACCCAGTGCAATTCGATCGGAACGCGTGAAGATGGCATCCGGCAGGTCCTCTCGGCTCAGCAGTCTGCGCGCGGCAAGGTATCTCCGTGAGCGCTGCGCGTAGTCTGGATGATTAGGTCCGGGTCGAGCTCTAAGTTGTATTCCTCCAACGCACGCCAGGAATCCACCAACTGGTCGGGGTTAACCCCGCCACCTGGGATACCTGTTATCGCCGCTATTCGCCGGTGCCCAGCTTGACCAGGTGCTCGGCAGCTTCGTAGGTTCCTGTGCCCATGATTGACCTCTGACGGGATCGATCGGATATCCAGGAACGTAACGATTGATCAGGCAGACGGCGAGACCGCGGTCGTATAGATCGATAATGTGATCCTGATGCTCCCGGGTCCATGCGCCCACGAAGACCACGCCCTGCACCTCGCCTTGCAGAAGGAGTTCCTGCGCGTGGATGATTTCTTTCTCCGGGTCGTCATCAGGTTGTAGATCAGGCTGGTGTAGCCATTGTCGAAGCAGGTACGTTGTATGCCGCGAACGATGTTCGCGAAGACTGCGTATCCATGCCAGGGATGATGATCGCGATACTCGATGCATTCCTTATGGACTGTGCTCTGAACGCGGATTGCCTCATAACCCAGCTTGCGGATGGCGTCCATGACCGGTACGCGGAGATCGTCGCTTACGCACCCACGATCCGTTGATGACTCGCGACACTGCAGAGATTGACACGCCGGCATGCCGCGCCACGTCAGTCATCGTCACTGATTTTTGGGGCACTTTTACCCTCGCTTCGATTAGGACTTTCACCAAATGCTCGGGTTTTCTTGAGTTTGCATCAGTCCCAGGTTTTTGCAAAATTTGCACACAAACAATGAAGCTGCAAAATTTGCAGATGGTTTTGCAGCGGGGTATCTTTATGGTGACCGCGCGATCGGTATACCTTTGCCAGAGCGAGGGATTTTTGGGTGTTACGCGAATGGAGCGTCAACAATGGCACGCAAGACTACACTCATCTTCATGCTGCTCATGTTCCTTCTCGTCATGGTCGGGCCTGCACTCATGCAGGATGCGGTAACCATTGAGTTTTGGATTCCTTCGGGACGTGGTCGCGATGAAGGCTCCGCTGCCGTCGTCGAGGCATTCGAAGCCGCGAACCCGGGAATTCAGGTCGAGATCACATCCATCCCATTTGGGGAATTCCTGAATGCGCTCCAGGTAGCCTATGCCGGCAATACCCCGCCGGACGTGGTGCTCACGAACGGCGTCGCGATTCAGAACCTCGCTTACAACGGCGCGCTGCTGCCCATCGACGATGCACTCACAGAGGAGGATATTGCCGATTTCATGCCCGATCTGGTCGATATGGTGACCTATGACGGACAGATGTACGGTATTCCCTGGGCACAGGCAGGCGCGATCATCTACTACAACGCCGATCTGTTCGAGGCTGCGGGTGTTGTCCCACCGGCGACTCTTGAAGACACATGGACGTGGCCCGAATTTGTCGAGAACGTCAATGCAGTGCGTGCCTACCATCAGGATCAGGGAACGGACCTGTGGGGCATGGTCGGCATCGACAACCCAATGACTGGTAGTTTCTTCACATGGACGCTTATTCGCAGCAACAGCAGCCCGGGTGAACCTCTATGGGAGTCGATCGCGCCGGACTTCACGACGGTCGCGGGCTACATCGATACCCCTGAGGCGATGGAAGCCTACGCGTTCTACCAGAGCCTTTACACCGACGACTTTATGCCGTCGGACGAGGTCCCTGACGCGTTTGGCACTGGGCCAGGCGCTGACAATTACTTCGCCATCCTCCGACGGGCTCGGAACTAAAGCGGAATTTCCCGATCTGAACTGGGGAGTGACGCCGCTGCCTTATCTGAAGACGCCGAAATCGCCCACACCGGCAGCTTTGCCCACGGTTTCCTTCAAGAGCGATAACCCGGACGCGGCGAAAGCCTTCGCCGCCTTCTCCCCCCGGAAGGGTTATCTCGCGTATCATGCCAGTTACGCCGGAAATGCCGGGTCGAATTTCGCTGCAGGCGTCAATTGCCCGAACTGCAGGAGGGCTACCTGGCGCTGATATTTGAAGAGGTTAAGGAATGGGGCGTGGCGCGACCCGGCGGTCCAGCCCACACCATTTTTGACACTATCGTCGGGCGCGAACTGATGGTCAACATCGCACTGGGCGGGAACATCGAGGAAGAAGTCGCAAGCGCTGTACAGAAAGCAGATGCTCAACTGATGCAATTCCGCTAGATTCAGGCGCGAATCCCATCGAAGTCCTCCGGCAGTCGACACTGCCGGGCAATGCGGGGAGGTGCACCGCAGCTTTCGGACACTGAAGATGCAGCGTTACCGAGCCGCTTTTCTGTTGTCGCTGCCCGCGGTAATCGGCCTGGTTCTGTTTCACTACTGGCCAATCCTCGACACCTTTCGCATGAGTTTCACCGACTACCGGGTGTTCACCGGCGAATTCAGATGGGTGGGGTTCACGATTTAGCACGACCGCCTGACCGACCCACTGCTTCTGAACTCGCTTAAGGTGACCACCTTGTTTTTCATAATCAAAGTGCCGCTGCAGATGGCATTGGCGCTCGGTCTGGCGCTGCTGGTGGTGCGGCCGGGGCGGGGGTTCAACATCCTTCGTGCGGTGATTCTGTTTCCAACCGTCACGTCGATGGTGGTGGCCTCAACGACCTGGGGGTACATGATGCACCCCCAGAACGGGTTGATCAACAGCGTCCTTGAGATCGTTCGGGCTACCTGACCAGGGGTTCCTTTCAACCGCGACCAGGCGCTTGCCGTCGGTGGCTGTCATCACTATCTGGAAGGAGGTCGGCCTGAGCATGATCTTCTATATGGCTGGGCTTCTTGCGATCCCCACGGAGTACTATGAGGCGGCGAAGGTTGATGGCAGTACTAACTGGAATCTCTTTCGGCACATCACGTTGCCCTTGCTCAGGGGAACCCACGTCTTTGTCCTCATCACGACCACTATCTCTGCGTTCGGGGTCTTTGCCCGATTCGTGTCCTGACAAGCGGGGGACCTTCGGAGTCGACGAATGTCATTGTCAAGCTTCATCTACAGCCTCGCCTTCGAGTTCAACCGGTTCAGCTATGCAGGCAACACTCTCGGTGATCCTGGCGGTGATCTGATCGTCCAGAGCCTTATCCAGCTAAGGATTACGCGACAATGGCTGATGCGAATCTCACCTTACAGGCGGACCCTCCCGCCAGCACAGCGCGCGCAGTCCGCTTTGATGTCCAACGGCGGCATTGGGTAACCGGCGCTGTCATTGCGCTGGTCGTGCTTGCCGTTTTCATCGTATTCGCTGCCCCGTATCTGTGGATGATTGGCTCGACGTTTAAGGCGCGTGCAGAGCTCTTCAGCGATTTGCATCCGCTTACGATCTATACTTTCGTTCCGCGGAACCCGACGCTGGATAACCTGGCGACGCTGTTCAACAACACCAATTTCCTTCAGGCAATCATGAACAGCATCGTCGTCGCCGTTCTCTCGGTTGTGCTGTCTCTGGGAATCAACAGTCTGGTGGCCTACGTGCTGGCCTGGTTGGATTTTCCGGGACGGCGCGTGTTATTTTTCGCCATCCTTGCCACTCTGATGATCGCGTTCGAGGCGAAGCTGATTCCCCTGTTCTTGATCACGCAGCGCCTCCAGATGACCAACACGCTGCCCGCCATCTTTGTGCCGTGGCTCACAGATGCATTCATTATCTTCCTGCTCCGTCAGCATCTGAAGGATTTGCCCGAGGAGTTGTTTGAAGCGGCGATCATCGACGGGTGCTCATACTTTCGCATTTTCTGGAACGTGATGTTGCCCAACATTGTGCCCGCTCTGGTAAGCGCGGGTTTCATCAAGTTCATCTTCTCGTGGGATTCGTTCATCTGGCCGGCGATCGTGAATACCGACGAATCGAAAACCGTGATTCCAGTCGCGCTGGCCAAGTTATTCAGTGACGACGCGATTCGCTGGGAACTGGTGTTCGCAGGCTCATTCGTGTCGACAATCCCGGTCATCGTGATCTTTCTATTCCTGCAGCGCTACTACGTACAGGGATTTTTGCGCTCAGGGCCTTAAGTAGATTTTCTTTGCATGAAAAGTCGGCTCTTGAATGTGATTCTGGTCGTTTCTGATACGCTGCGTCGTGATCATCTGCCCATTTACGCCGATACCGACGTTCGTGCGCCAAACCTGACTGCCTTCGCGCAGCAAGCGCTGGTCTTTGACAACTGCTACCCGTCGTCGTTTCCTACCGTTCCCGCCCGTGCTGATCTGATGACGGGACGGTATACGTTCACCTACCTCCCATGGGGACCGCTTCCGCAGAATGAGGTTACCCTGGCGCGAACCCTCGCGCAGGCCGGCTATGCGACAGCGGCAATTGCCGACACACCGTTCGTCGCTCGTAACGGCTACGGATTTGATCGCGGTTTCCTGGATTTCATCTATGTTCGAGGCCAGCTTCACGGCACAGAACGGGACTATCGCCAGATGCACCGTGGCGTTTCCGAGGCCGAGGGATACTGCGCCGCGAAGACATTCCAGGAGGCCGTGGGTTGGCTGGAACAGCATCACAAACGGCCCTTCTTTCTATGTCGACACCTGGGACCCCCATGAACCTGGGATCCGCCAGCCTACTATGTTGAGCCGTACTACAACGGCTACCAGGGAGAGGTGGTTAATCCCAACTACTGGGACTACCGCGAAGACAGAATTACTGAGACTCAGCTCGCCATCGCCCACGCATGCTACAAGGGCGAAATCACCTTGGTGGATTACTGGTTCGGGCAGCTTATGGAGCGCGTTCGAACGTTGAATCTGCTTGAGGATACCTGGGTGATCTTTCTGTCGGACCACGGCTTCTACTTCGGCGAGCATGGTCAGTTTGGCAAGCGTCGTTTCCGCTGGCCGGATAGCAGTATTTTCGACGAGGGATTCGCCAAGGGGATGTCGATGGCGCAGCAGACCGTGCACTGGTCTCCGCTGCATCAGGAAGTGACGCGCGTCCCACTCATGATCCGCGCCCCTCTCACGGAAGGAGGGCGCACCGAAGCGCTGGTGACTCTTCCCGACGTGATGCCGACGATCCTGGAGGTTCTCGGCGTTGCCATTCCGGAGCGCGTGCAGGGTCGTTCACTGACGCCGATAGTTAGAGGTGAGACGGACGCCGTCCATCCGTTTGTCGTCACGAGCGCGCCATTCGAGGAAATTGGACAGCTTTCCAAGACCGTAGATGATCAAAGTCGCACCGTCGTGGAGATTTCGCCCAGCAGTATCACGGACGGCACATGGGACCTGCTCTACGGCGTGTCAGGACAGGAACCGCTGCTTTACCGAACCAAAGAGGATCCCGGCCACCGGCACAACGTCGCCGATGCTCACCCCGATGTCGTGCGAAACCTCCACCGCCTGTACGCCGATTGGCTCGCGGAGATCAGCACACCCGAAAACACCTCGGTCCGCGCAGTCAGCTGACTGCGGGACAATAACCATGCCACATCACCTGCTTGGTCAGATAGGCGATGTATCCCGGTACGTTTTTTGTCCTGGCTCCCAGGCGCGCGCCCGCCGAATCGCCGATCAGTTTGAGAACGTCGTTACCGTCAGCGAGGAGCGTGGCATCGTCGTCTACTCGGGAACGTATAAAGGCGTCTTCATGACGTCCTGCGGCACCGGGATGGGAGGCCCAGCCACCGCGATCGCCATTGAAGAGCTGGGGCAGTTAGGCGCGGATACCCTCATTCGCGTGGGCTCGTGCGGTGTCCTCCAGGAGTGGCTGGGGCCGGGCAGTATCATTCTCGCCAGCGGCACCTACCGTGACACGGGGACGGGGCGAGGATATCTGCCGCTCGCATTTCCCGCTGTGCCGACGTTTGAGTGCTGCACCAGCTGTATGAATCGGCCTTGGCCCTGGATGTTCAGTCAGCGTCGGTGTCGGCATCGCGTCGGACGCCTTCTACGGCACGCGTGGCGGTCGACCGATTGAAATTGCTCGACAGGCCGGCGCTGTTCCGTCGAAATGGAGAGCGACACTTTGTTTCTCGTTGGTCAGGTTCGACGTTGGCGGACTGCAGCCCTGTTTGTGTCCGCCGGCGCCCCGGCCAGATCAAGCCTGAATCGGGCAGGGCAGCGGTTGAGGCGGGAGAAGGCAGCATGATTCGCGTCGCGCTGCACGCTATGCTGCAGACTGCTCACCACGATTCGATGACATCCAGCGCGGAGTCGAACTGAAAGCAGGAACGATGTCCAAACCCAACATTCTCGTAATCTTCAATGATGACCACGCGCAGTGGGCGCTGGGTGCTTATGGCAACCATGAGATTCGCAGCCCAACGATTGACTATCTGGCAGAGACGGGTGTGCAAATGGAGAATGCTTTCACGCCCATTCCGATCTGCTCGCCGTCTCGTGCATGCTTTCTCACCGGACGACTGCCGTCGCAGCATGGCGTGCACGATTTCCTCGAGTTCAGCGACCGTGAGGTGAGTGGGCGCCAGTGGCTGAAGGACGAGATCACGCTTGCGCAGCGGCTCAGTGCGGAAGGGTACCAAACGGCTCTGGTGGGAAAATGGCACCTCGGCGCGGATACCCAGCCACAGGCTGGCTTTGAGCACTGGTTCAGCCTTGGCGGAAAATACCCTATCAACCGCAATGGTCCATACCCTTACAGCGATAACGGTCAGGTGCGCGAGATGTCTGGCTACAAGACCACGGTCATAGCCGACGAGTCCGTGAATTTCCTGCGCAATCGTGATCAGACGCGCCCGTTCTTTCTGATGGTCGCTTTGCGGGCGACCCACTCACCATGGGCGGACCATCCTGAGCGATCGACGTCTGGCTATCGGAACTGCGCGTTTGCAGACATTCCGGCCGATGCCATGTATCCGTTCGGTCGTCAGCGGCTGTCTTCAATCCTTCCTACGCGCTTGACGCCTCACGAAGCTCTGGCACAGTACTATGCTTCCGTCTCCCGCTTGGACGAGGCGACCGGACGGCTTATCGACGAACTTGAGGCACTTGATCTACGAAGAGAACACGCTCGTTGCTCTACACGTCCGATCACGGTGTATGCTGTGGACATCATGGGATTTGGGGTAAAGAAGTACAACGCTGCCATACAACATGGTCGAGGAGTCGATACGCATTCCGCTGATCTTCCAACCAGCCGGGGCGTTTGTTCGGCCGACAGAAGCGGATCGAGTTTGTCGACCATCTCGATCTGCACCAGACCCTCCTGGAGTACGCGGGGATCACGCCGCCCCGATGTTGGTTATCCTGGCCGGTCGCTGCTCCCACTTCTGGACAACAGTCGTGCGCGGCAGGATTGGCGAACCGATCAATTTGAGGTAAATCTGCGCATTATCAGAACGCGGCATCCACAAGTTGATCCGGCGATATCCCGAATGGTCCTTGTGAGCTGTTCGACCTGGAAGCAGATCCACGAGAAACCACGAACCTGTTCGAGGACCCGGCGCTTAGATCCGTGGTGCGGATCTCACATCCCGCCTGGACGCCCACTTTGGGAAGTACGACGGATCCGGTCAAGAGTGGCCTGCGGGTGCGTGAACTGCCTCACCACAATTCAACCCGAAGCCTGGCGGGTTGAGGGTGATCCTGCGAAAAGTGGACGGATCAAATGAGGCGCGCCACCTCCAGCGTTGAAGCTGATGGGATTCGAACTTACCCACGCAAGAAAAAAGCCCTGACAGACCTTCTGTCAGGGCTTTTTTCGGCTGTGTGGACCTGATGGGAACCGATCCGAACCCTATTCTCCCCTGACAGACGAACTCCAAGAGCTGGATTTCCCCCAAAGCGGACCATTCAGGAACTTCTCGAACCGAAATCACATCGTGAGTTCAGGTGAGTCGGGTGCAGACAGCACGCCCCGACCCACCAGAACGCGCCGTCGCGGAGGATGACGACGCCTTCCGACCTGCAGTCTAGCACAGGTCGGGGTGGAGTTGTTTTTGGCGGCGGAAACTGCCTCGGTTCTGTACGAAGTGCGGAGGGAACAGCTCATGACTCGTGTTTTCGTATTCACCAACCATAAGGGAGGGGTGGCCAAGTCGACTGGCTACCAACATCGCCATCAGTCTGGTCGGCAGCTTCCCGCCGAGCCCGGAACCGTAACCCCGCGTTCTGCTCATCGACACCGATTCGCAGGCACATGCCTCGCTGGTCACCACCGGACGCAAGGACTACGGCGCGGAGGACAGCCTCTATGCTGTTCTATCTGCTGACCGTCGGGACGCGCCGCAAAGCCGCTGCTGGACTGCATCGTGCCGGAGCGGCTAGGACGAGGACCTGCACGTCCTGCCTGCTTCACCGATGCTTGAGGGAGCAGAGCGCGAGCTGATGGCGGTGGCCGGTGCACCGT
>JADJPJ010000022.1 GCA_016713325.1 Candidatus Flexifilum affinis
GTGAGCCAGGCGTTCTGGCAGGAGCTGCGGCGGTTGGTCTCCGTGTTCGCGCGAAAAACCGGTGATGCGGATATCATCGACCTTATTGAAAACCGCGGGACGATGTGAGCTGCGTTCGCGAGTGTGACCAGGAGCCAGCCTCCGGCGACTGATGCACGGCTGTATCCTCTTTGCCTGGAAGGGCACTCGTTAGTTGACGTGACGGACTTCCCAGTTACACTGGAGAATATACGTCCTTCGGGAGCGGACCGGGTTGTCCAGCCCGAAAACCACGTCAGTCATCCGCAGCTTTCGGCCCAACTGTCCGCCCACGCCGATGCTGCCAGAGGATAATCATCGATGAAGCACCCTCCCCTCATTCTCGGAATGCTAATCGCCCTGCTGTTCGGCGGATCGATTGTCGATACGCACTCTCACGGCGTGCACGCCGTGTCCGCGCTCGGCGGGCGCTCAGGCGGCGCAGTGTGATGGGCCGGGTGTCGGCATCATCACAACCTTCGCCGGCGGCGGTGTGGGGGATGGTGGATCTGCGTTGTCGGCATTCCTGAAGCCAATCGGTGTAGCGGCGGACGCGGACGGCGCGTTCTACATCGCCGACAGCGAGAACCACCGCATCCGCCGGATCGGGACGCGGATCATCACGACCGTTGCCAGAAATGGGTCTCAAGGCTTCGGCGGCGACGGCGGTCCCGCGACGGCGGCGGCGCTGCACAACCCAATTGGCGTGGCAGTCGGCCCAGACGGCGTGCTCTACATCGCCGACGCCCTGAACCACCGCATCCGTCGTGTCGATGTTGATGGGGTGAACACGACGGTCGCCGGGAACGGTACACAAGGCTTCAGCGGCGATGGCGAGGCCGGCGTTAGCGGCGTCACTGGATTATCCGGAGAAGCGTCACAGTCGGCCCGGACGGCACACTCTTCATCGCAGATTACTTTAACCAGCGCATCCCGCCGCATCCGGAACGGACGGCGTCATCACCACCGTCGCCGGGAACGGTTCACCCGGTCTTCGGCGGCGACGGCGGTCCCGCGACAGCGGCGGCGTTGCGTGGCCCGGCAGACGTGGCGGTCGGCCCGGACGGGCGCCTTACTTCGCCGACTCGCAGAACAGCCGCGTCCGTCGCGTTGGAGTGGATGGCATTATCACGACCGTCGCCGGGAATGGGACTTACGGTTTCAGCGGCGACGGCGGTTCCACGACAACGGCGGCGCTGAATAGCCCACAAGGCGTGGCGTTCGACCCCGACGGCGCGCTCTACATCACAGACACCTACAACCACCGCATCCGCCGCGTCGGGACGGACGGCATTATTACGACTATTGCCGGAAATGGCTTTTTCGGTTTCAGCGGCGATGGGGGTCCGGCGACGGAGGCGGCGCTGTCGTCACCTTACAGCATGGTGGTCGGCGGAGACGGTGCGCTCCTTCGCCGACTGGGACAGCCAGCGCATCCGCCGCGTTGGGATGGATGGAATCATCACCACCGTCGCTGGGTGGAACTGACTTCATCGGCGACGGCAGTGTGGCGACGCTGGCGCGGTTGAGCAGCCCATCCGAGATGATGGTTGGCCCGGATGGCGCGGTCTACATCGGTGATACCGCCAACTACCGCGTCCGCCGTGTTGGAGTGGATAGTATTATCACCACCGTCGCCGGGAACGGCACACCGGGCTTCAGCGGCGACGGCGGTCCGGCGACGGCAGCGAGGCTGGTATTCGCCATGGCTTGGCGGGTCGGCACAGATGACGCGCTCTACATCGCTGACACCCCCAATCACCGCATCCGCCGGGTCGGCACGGACGGAATCATCACCACCATCGCCGGGAATGGAACACAGGGCTTCAGCGGCGACGGCGGATCGGCGACGGCGGCGGCGCTGGCTTATCCAGCAGGGATAGTGGTTGGCATGGACGAGGTGCGCTCACTTCGCCGACACGGGCAATCACCGCATCCGCCGGGCCGGACAGACGGGATTATCACCACCGTCGCCGGGAATGGAACACAGGACTTCAGCGGCGACAACGGCCTCGCAACAGCGGCATCGTTTCAATTTCCGGGAGCCTGGCGTTCGACTCGGGGAACTCTCTACATCGCCGACACGGGCAATCACCGCATCCGCCGTGTTGGGCCAGCCGGAATCATCACCACGGTTGCCGGGAATGGGTCACAAGGCTTCGGCGGCGACGGCGGACCAGCGACAGAGGCATCCCTGGCTGTCCCAGCCGGTGTGGTATTCGGCCCGGACGGCGTGCTCTACATTGCCGACTGGGACAATCACCGCATCCGCCGTGTCGGGACAGATGGGATCATCACAACCGTTGCCGGGAACGGCATTCCAGGCTTCGGCGGCGACGGCGGTCCGTCGACGGCGGCACGGCTCAATCTACCGGCAGACGTGGCGGTGGGTGCGGACGGCGCGCTCTACATCTCCGACTATTACAACGACCGCATCCGCCGCGTGGTGCTCGTTGAACCGGCGGCAGTGAATGCAGTACTGCTCCTTCAAGGGCGTCCGCCCGCTCCACATGACCAGTGGATCGCGCAGGTGACGGTCACGGTCGTGCCGTCGACTGGAGGGACTCCTGTTTTCCATGGCGCCATTACCACCGATGATGTGGGCGCGTTTTCCCATGCCTGACACCGGGCGACTACCGCATGCGGGTGCAGGGTGCCTCCAGCCTGGCGCGCGTCGTGAGATCCTGCTGACCGCCGGCGACAACACCGTGAATGCCGGAACTCGTCGAGTGGCGACGCCAACCCAGGACAATGTCGTCAACATCAGCGATTTCTCGATGCTGGCGGCGGCCTTCCGGGTCCTGACTTCAGACGGCCCTGGCTTCGACGCCCGCGCTGATTTCAACGCTGACGGCGTCATCAGCATCAGCGACTTCTCGCTCCTGGCGAGCAGCTTTGCGCAGATGGGCGAAAGCCTGTAGCTCAGACGCGAAAGGCAGCAGCGATCCTCTCCGCCGCGCGCCTGTGACCATACGCAACGGGGATGCCCTGATGCTGCGGCTTCGCATTCTAGTTCATCCGAGGTGAATATCATGCCAGGAATACTTCCCGGTGGTGTGTCCGGATTGCAACATTTGAAGGAGAATTGGGCAACGCCATCTATACCTGCTCCGCCTATCCTAACGGAATTCCCGAGGAATTACCCGATGGTCAGGTCGACCATCGGCGGCCATACCCTGGCGACCAGGGGATGCGATTCGAACCGAAAGACGGATACCAGGTTGATGAGGACCGAGACGCAACACTCAGTGAATACTCCAAAGGATGCTTCCGGGTTCCAGCAGCTGTGGTTTCGTCATGCGGCCGTTGTGCAGGAATATGAAGCAGGACGTCTGACTCGGGAGGACGTGATCGAGCAACTGTCCGAATGGCTGCTTCAGGACAAAGGCGAATACTACTGGACGGTGGTGTGGGCGACCCGGCAGTGGTTTCGGCTCTATGGCGACGTCTGGATGGAGACCGAACCGCTGTTCACGATGGAGGAGATCGAGGGGATGGAATCGCGCCGGAAGCCCTCTATGACGATTGGGGGGTGACTTTCCAGCCGGCGTCCCTGGTGCTGTTCGAAGATGAGGAACCTCTTCCGAAATGGATGCGCGACCTGAATGAGGCGCATGCCGCCGAGGCCGGGCGTGTCAATCGCCTGATCAAAGACCTGCTGGCAACACGATTGTCGAATGCCGAAGATGCCGGGACTCATCAACGGGGTTCAGGAGTTGAGGACGAAATGATCCCTCCGGGCGAATTGGTTTTGGAAGCGCTTAAATGGGATAATTCTGATTGTCATGTGCACTGATGCGTTGGGAGGACTCAAATGTACCTGTTCCTTGGGCTGTTCTCTTTGATTCTTGGCATGGTCTATATGTTTTCTCGCACTGGTGCGGGAACTAGGTTACCAGATACATGACGCGATATAAGGTTGCTCAAAGGGGGGAGAACCTCCTTTCATGAAGGACAGTTTTGAATCCTCCTTGGGCTGGTTTTCTTAGCTGCAATGAACCTCACCATGACCATCGACACCCCTGCATCCACCGTCCATCTGCCTTCCATTGAGATCGCCATGCTGTCCCTGGAGATGGAGAGGCTGAGTCAGTATTTTGAGGGCTATGCCAGTCAGCGCACTGTTGGCATCCTGAAGGAACGCGAGCCCTTTTTCCTCTCCAGTTGAGGTTTTATTGCCAACTCCTGGGCGGCGAGGTCGCAGTATGCGACCCGGCCAATTTGAGGACTTGTGCAGTGAAGCGACCTTGCGCTTTATGCTGCGCAATGTCACCGATGGCAGTAGATCCGGAGGTTACGTTGGCGCAGAAGGTCGGATCGAGTTGTCACAGATTCCGGTCGCTGGTTCGCTATCTCCAAACACTGCTTCTGCCGTAATCACGTTGCGCCGTTCAAAGCCCGATCGGTTATGATGAGGCGGACACCCCTTGGAGACTCGATGATGATCAATTCTCAAAAAGCATATGCCATTTGCTTTCGGTTTTTGGACGAATTCTGGGAAATCAACAAAGCTTTGTACGACGATGATCTTCCGGGTCTGTTAGGCGATATGCAACTCTTGACAGATGGATCTCCTATGGATGCCGCTTTAGCGGATGATTGGAAAGAGGCAACGCTGAAGCAAGAGGAAATGAGCATCGATTTTGCGTTCGAGGCGATGCTGCGATTTCTGAGAATCTTCATTGATCTTGGTGAAGCCGACACAAAAGATATTACTAGAGTGGTTCAACATGTCGAGTCTAATCGCTCCGGTGGCCTTTGCCAGCTGGGTGAAGTTGGCTAACACCTCAACAGGATGAGCGTAACGCGAGGGTTGACATGCGCCTGAGTCCAAATGACGATCCAATTCCAGAGAATCGGTGGGTCACGTCAAGGCGTAGAAGAGTAGGTTCGAACCGCTTCAAATGCAACGAAAAGCCCGCCAGGTGGTCTGCGCGGGTTCTGGCGTGGCTGCTTACCCAGGAGGGAACACGATGTCGGGCGCGGTGACTATCCGGAAGGTCGAAAGTGAGCGCGACTTCCGGGCCTTCTTCGAGTTCCCCTGGCAGGTGTACAAGCAGGATCCGCACTGGGTGCCGCCGCTGCTGTCGATGCGCCGCGACCTCCTGGACCAGAAGAAGAACCCGGACTGGAAAACGATGCAAGGGGATTATTTCGCGGCGTGGCGCGGCGACCAGATCGTCGGCACGATCGCCGCGTACGTCAACCCGCAGCACAACCAGGCCAACCACGAGAATGTCGGCTGGTTCGGGGCCTTTGAGGTGTACGACGATCAGGAAGCGGCCAGCGCTCTGCTGGCAACCGCCGCCGACTGGTTGCGCTCCGGGGGCCTCGACGCGATTGTCGGCCCGCAGACCTTCACCACGCACGGGGATTACGGCCTGCTGGTGGAGGGCTTCATGCGCCCGGTCCTGCTGATGCCATACAACTACTCGTACTATCAGAAGCTGATCGAGGGCGCGGGGTTCCACAAACGCGAAGACCTCTTCAGCTTCCATGCCGATCGTGCGCTCGCCCGGCAGATCGGCCTCTCGGACCGCCTGCATCGGTTGTCGGACGCCGTCACGAAGCGCTACAAGATCACCGTGCGGCCTTTCGATCGAAGCCGGGTACGCGAGGAATTCTCGCTGTTCAAGGACATCTACAACGACGCCTGGGCCGACACCTGGGGGCATGCCGATGTCTCCGGCCGAACTGGACGATCTGGTCAAGAAGTCTCAGCCGTTTCTTCCGATCCCGACTTTGCCTTCTTCGCCACGTCGGGACGATCCCGCCGGCTTCGTGATGGGCATCCCGGACTACAACCAGATCTCAAAACGCCGCGCCGCGCCCGGCGTGCCGGAGTTCGTCACCCTGGCCCGCGCGCTCTGGCACTGGAAGGTGCGCCGATCGATCGACTGGATCCGCATCGCGCTGCTGGGCGTCAAACATGCGTACCGCGAAAAAGGGGTGGATGTGGCGCTCTACGGCACCATCCTGGAGGCGTGCCTGCATTCCTCGCGCATCGAGCACACCGACAGCGGTTGGGTGGGAGAAGGCAACACGCGCATGGTGCGGGTGGCTCAGAACCTGGGGCTGGAGCTCTGCAGAGGCACCGCCTATACGAGAAACACTTCGCAGACTCAACACCTAGAGGTGCGCTCATGAAACCGAGGCCCCATTACCGGCGTTTTGTGCTCGGCGTATTCTTCGCCTTCCTGCTGCTCCACCAGGCCGACCGGTTGGTGATCGGGCAGGTGCTCCAGGATTTGCAGCGCGATTTTCAGCATCGACGACGCCGTTACAGCCTGGTGTCGGATTACTTCGGCCCGGCGATGCGCGGCAAGGTCAACGGCCTGCTGCAAATCACCGGTCCCGTCGGTTCGATTCTGAGTCTGGTGCTGGTGCTGGCGCTGCGCGACACGATCGGCTGGCGCAATATCTTCCTGCTGACCGGCGGCCTGGGTCTGGCCGTCGGCCTGCTCATCCTGTTCGGCGTTCGGGATGTGCCGCGCGGCAACTCGGAACCGGAGATGCAGGGTCTGAGCGATGTCCCGACGTTCAAGTTTGAATGGGCGGCGCTGCGTAAGCTCCTGCGGCGCCGGTCGATTCTGCCGCTTTTCCTGCAGGGCTTCTTCGGCGTGTTCCCCTTCACCGTGATCGAGTTCTGGTTCTTCACCTACCTGGGACGAGAACGGGGCTATGAAGAAGGCGTGGTGGTGGCGATCATGGTGGCCGCCGCGCTGAGCATGTCGCTCGGGGCGATCACCGGCGGCGCCCTGGGCGATGCGCTGTACCGGCGGACCCGACGGGGGCGGCTGCTGGTCTGCCTGATCGGGGTGACCGCCGGCGCGGTCCTGCTGGCCGTGACGCTGACCCTGCCGGTCGAGACCAACCCGCTCGTCTTCGGGGTGATGCTGGCGATTACGGCGTTCTTTACCCTGTTCTCCGGACCGAATATCGTCGCCACCCTGTACGACATCACCCTGCCCGAAGTGCGCAGCACGACGTTGGCGGTGCAGTATTTCATCGAGAATGCCGGCGCAGCGACGGCGCCGCTGATCGTGGGCGCGCTGTCGACGCAGATCGGGCTGAGCAGCGCCATCCTGCTGATCAGCGTGGGGACGCTGTGCGCCTGCGCCGTGTTCCTGCTCCTGGCCGTCGCGCGCATCCCGCAGGATGTGGGGGTGCTGCGTCAGGAGATGCGCGAACGCGCCGCAGCGGTGGCGGCCCGCCCGCTGCCGTGAGGGAGAAATCCTGTTCAACTGACCCTCACCCCGACCTGCGGTCGTGCCCTCTCCCGTGTCACGGGAGAGGGCGGCTAAGCGAAGCGCAGCCGGTGAGGGTCAACGGCATGGGCTTATCCATAATTCGCGTTAAGTTGGAATACTCAGGAGGACCATCGTGGCCGACTCACGTATTCAGATTGTCGTCGGCGTACCGGGATCGCATCTGGACGCCCTGTTGGAGGCCCTGCTGCCGCCGGCGCCGGGGAGATCGGCAATTACACCCACTGCTCGTACACCGTCGTCGGCACCGGGCGCTTCAAGCCCAATGCGCAGGCGAACCCGGCGATCGGGGAGCGCAGCACAATCAACGCGGTCGAAGAATATCGCGTCGAGACGATCTGCGAACGCGACCGGGTGAAGGGGGTGATTCAGGCCATCCGCCGCGCTCATCCCTACGAGGAGCCGCTGCTCTATCTGCTCCCCCTGCTCGACGAGTCGGATTTCACGTAACGGCGGCCTGTGCCAGCGATGCGCCCCTGGGGCTCAGGGGCGGTTCACGAGCGGGCGGTTCGCGAACCGCCCCTACGGTCAGCAAATTTGAAGCGATTGCTTCGCCTGTCACGGCCGAAGGTTGTGCGCTGCGCGCAACTCAGTGTAGACTTTTTGGTGTCCCGAAACTCTGAGCAGAAAGCCTGTTGAAATGGCCAATCTGGCTGCCGGCTTCCAATCCCTGCCCACCGAGTTCCAGAACGCCGTCCACATCGCCCAGGAACGGAACCGAATTACGATCACGCCGCTGCAGACGCTTGCCGGCGGCTGGTCTGGCGCGTTGATCTACCTGGTCAGCGTTGCCGCTCACCATTCCGACAGCGTCCAGCATCTGGTCCTCAAGCTGGATCGCAAGAACGAGAAATCGCAGTCGGACGAATTCCTGCGCCATGAAGCCGCACTGCGACAGTCGCCCCCAGGGTTCGCCGAACAGCACATGGCGCGAATGGCCTTCGAACGAGTCGAAGCCGACGGCGTGCTGGCGATCTTCTACGCCATTGCCGGTCAGTCGCTTCACCGGTACAAAACGCTCTCGTCGTACGAAACGCAAAGTCAGGTCGAAACGATCTTCGCTGCCACGTATCAGCATGTGCTCGACGACTGGAACGCGGCGCGCAGCTTCGAGCAGGTGGTGCATCCCACTGCGCTGCTGGAACGCTGGCTCAGTTTCCGTCTGAAACCGGGCAGTAATATCGAGAAATTCCTCGAAACCGGCTGTCACTTCCCGCCTGAAACGGCCGGCTTTCTGGTGCAGGGGACCATATTGCCAAACCCCTGGCCTATGCGCGCCACCCGCAATGGTGGGGAACGGCGCGCCCATCGACGCGGCCATCGGGCTCCAGCATGGCGATCTCAATACCGGCAATGTCCTGGTCAGGTTTGGCAGGATGACGCGACCCTTGACGGCTACTACCTGATCGACTTCGCCCTCTTCAAGGAACAGATGCCCCTCGTGTTCGATCTGCGCTACCTGGAGATGTCCACCCTGATCCTCCGGCAGTCGCAGGTCTCGTTCGCCAGGCTGGTCGATCTCATCGTCCGCCTGGCCGGGTCCGACAGCATCGACCCGCAGGACGTTCCCATCGACGTCGCCGGGGTGGCCGCGGTGATCGGAACGGCGCGCCGGTCGTATGAGCACTGGGTGGACGCGTATTATCCCAGTCTGCACGACGACCTGTGGGGGCAGTACTGGCTGGCGGGGGCAGCGGCGGGTCTGGCCTACAGCCACAAAGCGAGCATCCCCTGGGAGCAGCGGCTGGCGGGACCTTTACGCGGCGGCCAATCTGAACCGTTACTGCTCTCGCTTTGGTCTGACTTCACCGGCAGAAGCGCGGCAGCTTTTTGACCCGACGCAGCTCTCCCAGTCGGCTCAGATCGCGGCGCGCAGCGTTCCGAACAATCTGCCGGCTCAGGTGACGACGCTGATCGGGCGCGAGGCGGAAACCGCCGCTGTGCGGGATCTGCTGGCAGCGGGCGAGGTCCGACTGGTGACGCTGACCGGCCCTGGCGGCGTGGGCAAGACCCGGCTGAGTCTGGAAGTCGCCGCCGGCATCCGCGATCTCCTTCGTGGACGGCGTCTTCTTCATCCCGCTGGCGGATATCACCGATCCGGAGCGGGTGGTGTCCAGAATTGCGCAGACGATGCAGGTTCGGGAAGGCGGCGATCAACCGCCGATCGAGACGGTCAAGGGCTTCCTGCGGGACAAATCGGTGCTGCTGGTGCTGGACAACTTCGAGCAGGTGGCGGCGGCTGCCCCGATCATCACCGACCTGCTGACCGCCTCGGCACGGCTCAAGGTGCTGGTCACCAGCCGCGTGACGCTGCAAGTGACGGGCGAACACGAACTTGCCGTGCCGCCGCTGGCGGTGCCAAAACCGGCCCGAATGCCGGATCTGGAGCGATTGGGCAAGAACGAGTCCATCCGGTTGTTCGTCGAGCGAGCCCAGGCGGTGAACTCGAAATTCGCGCTGACGGAGGAAAACGCGACGGCCGTCGCCGAGATCTGCGAGCGCCTGGATGGGCTGCCGCTGGCCATCGAACTGGCCGCGGCGCGGACGAAGCTGCTGCCGCCTCAGGCCATGCTGAGTCGGTTGGACCATCGGCTGGAACTGCTCACCGGCGGGGCGCGCGATCTCCCGCTCCGGCAGCAGTCGCTGCGCAATTCGCTCGATCTCAGCTACAGCCTGCTGCGCCCCGAAGAACAGACGCTGCTGGCCCGTCTGGGAGTCTTCGGCGGGGGGTGCACGCTGGAAGCTGCCGAAGCAGTCTGCAACGCCGACGGCAGCCTCGATCTGCTCGAAGGACTGTCCGCGCTGATCAACAACAGTCTGCTGCGCCCGGAGGACGGTGCGGAGGGGCAGCCGCGCTTCCGCATGCTGGAAAGCATCCGTGAATATGCGCTGGAGCGACTGGAGGAGCGCGCCGAACTGGCCGCGCTGCAGAAGGCACATGCCTACTACTTTTTCTCAACCATCGCCAGTGACGCCAGCACTAAGCTGTACACACGGGAGAGTCTGATCTGGCTGAACTGGCTTGAAAGCGAACACGCCAACATTGACGCGGCGCTGACCTGGGGGTTGTCCAATGCCTCCGCAGCCGAACTTGTGTCCTCCGTCATTTATGAGCTCACCTGGTACTGGTACCGCCGCGGCTATCTGAATGAGGGGCGGACCTGGTGCGAGCGGGTGCTGAACTCGCCTCTGGCAGGAGAATCAACGCCGCACCGTGCCTGGGCGCTGCTGAGCAGTATGGTGCTGGCTATCTGGCAGGGCGACCTGAACACGGCGTTGGCCAGGGGCGAAGCCGGCCTTGAACTGGCCCGCCAGTTGGAAGATTCCAGTGCGGTAGCGATGGGATTGATGAATCTCGGCGTGGCGAACATCAACCGCGGTCACGATGCCACCGCCTATGAGCCGCTGAAGCAGGCGGAGGCGATGTTCAGAACGACCGGAAACGCTTTCTTCTACCCGGTGACACTCGTGCATCTGGGCAATATCTCGCTGGGCCTGGGCAACCCTGCCGAGGCGCGCGACTGGCTCGAAAAGGCCCATGCCGCCAGCCGCAGTCTGGGGGAAGGCTGGGTGGAGTCCTTCGTCCTGAACAACCTCGGAGAGGTCGCGCGCGTGGAAGGTGACGACGCGACCGCCCGGCGCTGCTACGAGGCGAGCGAAGCCCTTCTGAGGTCGATGGGCGACAAGGGCGATCTGGCCCGGCTGGTGCACAACCTGGGCTACATCGCGCAGCACGAGGGTGACCTGCAAAAAGCGGAGGCGCAGTTTTCCGAAAGTCTGGCGATGTTCAGAATGCTCGGCAACCGGCGCGGCATCGCCGAATGTCTGATGGCCTTCGCCGGCCTCCGCGCCGTTCAGGAACAGGCCCCGCTCGCCGCGCGGTTGTTCGGCGCCGCCGAAGCGACCATGGAGGCCGCCGGAGCCGGCTGGTGGCCGGCGGATCGGGGCGAAATCGAGCGCACGCGTGCCGCCATTCAATCCCGACTGGATGACGCGACCTTCGCCGCCGAGCGGGCAATCGGCGAGGCATTGAGCACCGAGCGTGCAATCGCCAGCGCCGCCGTGCCATCGCCGTGAATGACCTGACCCTGCGCGTGAGCGTCGCCACCCTCGACCGGGTCGTTTTCCGGAGTCCACGCGACGGGACGCCGATGCTGGCGCTGGAACGCAAGGCCACGCTCATCGAGGAAGGGGGGAAAAGCAGCGTCGGGTGCGCGCCCAGCCCTTTGGCGGCGCCATCCGCCTGCGTCATGCTGAGGGACTGCGCGACCTAATCGGCGATTTTCAGTTCGACAGCCCGCGATCCCAGGCCGAGCAGGACTTTCGCATCCTGATCCGCCCGGCCGAGTGGCCCGCGCTGAAGCAGGTGTGTCTGGATCATCTGCGGAACGAGGACGATGCCCTGCTGGAAACCGATCCGCGCCGGGAGCTGGTCGAGGAGTTTGCCGAGAATCTGCACGTCGATCTGCGGCCCGATCAGGTTCTGCTTCAGCCGGTCGGCTTCGTCGTCGAGAACTCGCCGACCGGGACGGACAACCTGTACAGTCGAGGGCTTCCCACCGTCCGCATCTACCGAGTCTTTGACGTGCAAATTGTGGACGTCTCGCTCTGTTGGGCGATGCTGACCGCCAATGAGCGCTGGGCGGACGCTGCCCTGCGCGGCCTTGCCCAGGAGAAGAGGCGAGCGAATGCGGTGCTCACCCTGCCCGTTGAACAGGTTCTGGATTTCTATCGCGGGATCCCCCCTGAGCGTCGCTACACCCCCGGACGGATTGAGGGACAGCAACTGGACAGCAGCGTAGCAGCGCTCTTTGAAGAACTGGAAGTCCCCCAGTTCGAACGCCTGTGAGCGCTAGGGGCCGGCCCCAGCGGCTGTGTGCCAATACCTTCTGGGAAATGTCGGCCGTCAGCTCCTTCTGGAGCACCGTCAGCTCTGGCACCAGATCCTCCGCGGGAGCTGTATCCGCATCGATATCGTTCGGCTCGGCGATCTGGTCGACGGCCGCGATGCGCTGGGCCGGCGACGGATGCGTATCATAGGCGTTTGTGGGTCGGTTGAGGATGTGCTTCACAGCATCTTCCAGCTTATTCAGGTCGTCTACTGCCAGAGGAGGAAGCTGCCAGAGGTTGTGCGGCGCTCGCTTCTCCTGTAATGCCTGGCCAATCTCGTGATTGGCCTGTACCTGGAAGACAACTGACTCGCGGATGATATTGGTCAGGCCGTTGCTTAAGGAAGCGCCGCCATAGGCCAGCGCCGCGTAGCGATCCGCCAGCAATTCCTGAAGACGGGATGCGCCGAGTGTGATGCGCAGATAGATTCGATGGTAGACGCGCAGGAACAACCAGACCGGGTTCAACTGCCCTGCGCCCGCCAGACCCACCGCCATTTCTTGCATGGAGGTATTCACCTGATAGGCCAGACTGCCTCCAGCGGTATCTCGGTTGGAGAAGTGCCCGTACTCGTGCGCCAGGATGGCGGCCAGTTCCGAATGGTTCAGACACTTCAGTGCGCTCAGCCCCAGGATCAGACAGCGCCGGCCACGATCGTTGAACTTCTCCCAGGTGCTCCCCTGCTCTGTCACTGCGACCACCGGCCCCGCCGTGAGATAGATGTCGTTAACCGGCCGGGTTTTGACGCGCGCCGCCACAGCTTCCGTGAGTTCGTAGAGAGCAGGGGCTTCCCGGTGCTCCAGACGACGGCCGAGGTTGCCCCGCGCCGGCCGCGCCGTAAGACCGCGAATCAGCGCAAACAAGGTCAGGCCGGCGACCAGCAGCAGACCCAGGACAAAACGGATCGGAATTCTTCCGGTCGAAATGATCAGATGGAGGATTCCCCGGTCGCAACCACCACAAGTACGGTCAGCAGCGGGAGAGAAGTAATAGTAGAGCGTCGCGAGGACGATGACGGCCTGATAAAGCGCCGCATCAGTCGTTCGGGGCCGCTGACCTGTTGCATATCGCCCGCGCCGGTGTTTCGGAGAACCAACCGGCCGAGGATAACGCCGGCGACCAGCAGCAACATCATGCCGATCAGCCACGCAGCGACGATGTAGCCCAGGATCGCGAGCCAGTCCATAGAGGGGGTGTCGCTCTGCTGTGCCGCGGGGCTCACAGTGACGCGATAGGCGCGACTGGCATCACGCGCAATGTCGAGGTTGGAAATCAGATTCTGTGCGTCGCGAACGTCCGACAGGATGTTCGCCGTGTACTCTGTGCTGAAAGCGCTCGGCACAGCCTCCGGCGAAATCTCTGCCAGGCGATCCAGGATTTCCTGTGCCTTGGCCAGCTCTTGCTGGAACGGATCTTCTGGCTCCTGAGCAAGCGCCACCCCATTCAAGAGCAGCAGCAGGCCAATGAGCAGAGTGAAAGCCTTTGGGAGGGGAAAGATCTGCTTCAACATCGTTACTGCCTCTTCGCGACAGCGTTGTGAGTCAGGTGAGGGTAAGACGGGGACATATTGCATCAACTATGAGCACAATTTCTGAGCTATTCAACGCTTACGGTCAAAGCGTCGGAGCCCAGCACCAGTCCGTGAGCAGCCTGATCCAGATGATTCCTGCACGCATGGTCATGAGAGTTTCGTCCTTGAGGGATGTGCCATGACCATTAACTACCTTATTATTTTATACCATAATGCCGGTCCGCAAACTGGTTCATTCCTGAACCCGTCCGAGCTTCCCCGCGGCATCTGGCGCTTTCCAGGATTGGCGACAGGGACACAAAAAGGGGTAAGCTCAGAACCCACTGTGACCGCCCATTTGGGAACACCTCCGGTTTACTCGTTCAACAGGGATACCCATGACCTCGCCCGATTCCACAGCGGCAACGGCCGCGACCGCACAGGTTGACATCGTCGTCCTCGCCGACGCCGCGCTAGGCGTTCAGGTTCAACTCTCCGGGGCAGGCGCTCTTGAACCGACCGCGACATGTATCGTTCTCACTGACGACAATCCGCTGGCGGAGAACAACTTCTCCTTCTGGCATCCCTATCGCGTGCAGCCCGTGGAGTCGACGATCCGTGCGGCGGCGGACTTCGGGGGGGGGCCCGCCCCATTGGCCGAACTGCGCCGGGGGCCCGGCGCGGGGCGCCGCTTCGAGGAAAGGAATCCCCCGCCGCGCCACACCCGAAAACAACCCCCAGGGGGGGTCTTCGCGGGGGGCCCGCCCCCCCGCCGCCCCCCGGCCCCCCCCCCCCGGCGGGCGGCCCCGGCCCCCCCCCCCCCCCCGCCCTTTCCCGAAAAAACGGGGCGGGGCGTTTTTGTCTTTCAGATGTGGCGCGGGGATCGTGTTCACCCCGCGACGTTGAACTGCACCTTCATGCGCTTCGGATCTTTGTCCGCCATGTCCATGCCGCGCACAAAGTCGTCGAGCGGCAGTTGGTGCGAGATCAGCGGTTCGACCTGCACCGCGCCGCTCTGGATCAGGGCGATGCTCTGCGGGAAGGTCCGGTTGACGGCAAAACTGCCGATGATCTTCAGATCGCGCCGGAAGACCTCGTAGGACGGGAAGCGGACGGTTGTGCCCATCGGGGTCACGCCGAACACCCACACCTTGCCGCGCGGCTTGACATAGGTGAACGCGCTTTCCAGCACCGCCGGAATCCCGGTGGCGTCGACCACGATCTCGAAACCGTCGCTGGCCATCGCCTTGAGAGCAGCGGTTTGGCCGGCATCGGCTTTCACCACCGCCGAAACGCCCAGCTGCTCGGCCTTCTCCAATCGCGACGCGACGACGTCGGTCACGACGACGCGCGACGCGCCGGCGCTCTTCAGGCTCTGGGCCACCAGCAGACCCATCGGCCCGGCTCCGAGCACCAGGGCGCTGTCGCCGGGTTGCACCTCGACCTGTTTCAGCCCCCAGACCACGCAGGCCAGCGGCTCGATCAGCGCGGCGGCGGCATAGGTCATGTCGCCAATGTGGAAGACGTTGCCTTCCGGCGCGACGACGTATTCCGCAAAACCGCCATCACAGGTCACGCCGATCGCCTTCAGATCGCGGCACTGGTTCGGCTCGTTGCGTTTGCAGTAATCGCACTTGTTGCACGGGATGTTTGGATCGGCTGTGACGCGGTCGCCGACCTTGAAGTTGCGCACATTCTCGCCGACTGCGAACACCTCGCCGCTGAACTCGTGGCCGGGAATCAGCGGATAGGTCGCCTCGTATTCACCTTTGAAAATGTGCAGATCGGTGCCGCAGATTCCCGCCGCGTGGACGCGAATCAGCACGTCGTCGGGGCCGAATTCCGGCTCCGGGACGCTCACGACCGAGGCCACGCCGGGTTTGGTCAGTTGCGCGGCTTTCATGACAGATGCTCCATCTCTGTGCCGGTCGTCAGGCTACCATGCACAGTAGCCGCCGTCGACGATGATATCGCTGCCGGTCGCGAAGTCGGAGACCTCCGCCGCGAGATACAGGACCGCGCCCTGCAAATCGGTGACTTCGCCCATCCGCTTCATCGGCGTGCGCGCCATCCAGACTGGCAGCGTCTCCTTGCCGATCGGCGTTTGCAGCAGGTCATCGACCAACTGCGTGCGCGTATACCCGGCGCTGATGCTGTTCACCCGCACGCCGCGCGGTGCCCACTCGGCGGCCAGGCTGCGGGTCAGATGAATGACGCCGGCCTTCGAGGTGTTGTAGTGCGACTGGTTTTGCGGCGTGTTCGAGATATACCCCGATATCGACGCCATGTTGATGATCTTGCCGTAACCTGCCGGCAGCATCACCCGCGCTTCCGCCTGGCAGCAGAGGAACACCCCTTTCAGGTTGATGTTCATCATGTGGTCCCAGTCGGCCTCGCTTATCGTTTCGGCGGCGATCCACTGTCCAACGCCGGCGTTATTGACGCCGATGGTCAGCTTGCCCCATTTGGCGACCACGGCGTCGACCATCGCCCCCACCTGCGCGGCGTTGGTGACATCCACCTGAATGGCCATCGCGTCGACGTTCTTGGCCTTCAGTTCTTCAACCACCTCGCCCGCAGTTTTCATCGAAATATCGGCGATAGCCACGGCCGCACCCGCGTCGCCGAGCGCGTGGGCATAGGCGCGTCCTATCCCCTGTCCACCGCCGGTGACGACGGCGACTTTACCGTCCAGCCGGAATCGTTCCAGGATCGGCTTGGCTTCCAGAACTACATCGCTCATAGTAGTTACCCTTCTGCAACCGTGATCTGCACCTTGACCGATGTTGGCGGCATGTGCAGCGCATAATCAAAGGCTTCGACGCTTTGCCCAAATGGGAAGGTGTCGGTAATCAGTGGCTTGACATCGAGCTTGCCGCTGCCCATCAACGCCAGGGCACGCGGATAGACGTGCGCGTAACGGAAGACGTGCTCGACGCGCGCTTCTTTTACCGAGGCAGCGACCACATCGTAGGGAATCGGCTGTCCAGGCAGACCCACGTAAACCACACGCCCGGCGGGGCAGATCAGATCAAAAACGCTGGCGGCGGCCTTCTCGTTGCCGCTGCATTCAAAGACAATGTCCGCGCCCCAGCCATCGGTCAGCTTCATGACCACATCGACCAGACTCTCTTTGGCGACGTTGACCGGAACGATGGGACCCAGCCGCGCGGCGATGTCCAGCTTTGGCTGCTGCACATCGCTGATGATGATCTGACTGCATCCGCCCGCCAGCGCCGCCAGCGCGTTGAGGATGCCAATGGTGCCAGCGCCGATGACCACCGCCACGTCGCCGGGGCGAATCTGCGCCTTATTGGCGGCGTGCATCCCCACGGCCAGTGGTTCGACCATTGCGCCTTCGGCGAATGTCACGGTTTCCGGCAGCTTGAAGGTGAACGCCGCGGGGTGGATGACCGACGGGCGCAGCACGCCATGCACGGGCGGCGTCGCCCAGAAGCGCACCGCCGGATCGAGGTTGTAGATGCCCAGGCGGGTCGCCCGGCTGTTGGGATCGGGAATGCCCGGCTCCATGCAAACGCGGTCGCCGACCTTCAGATTGGCGACCGCCGACCCCACCTCGGTGATCACGCCGGACGCTTCATGACCGAGCACCATCGGCGCGCGGACGATGAATCCGCCAATCCTTCCATTTTCGTAGTAGTGCACATCACTGCCGCATACGCCGACCGTCCGCAGGTCGACGCGGACATCATGCGGACCAAGTGTTTCGTCCAGCGCGATATCGCGAATGCGCAACTCATGCTGCTTTTCCAGCACCAATGCTTCCATGATCGTTTTCTCCGTACCCTCAACTATAGGGCAGGAGCGAACCTACCCACGTCAATGTGAATATCCGGCGGCGCGAGAGGGCGTTCACCCCTTCCGAATAATGAAAAAGCCCAGCACGATGGAGATCAGCGTGGCAATCTCCAGGGGTAGAAACGATTCCAGAAAACGCATCCATAACAGATGGATGGCGATCAGCAGGATAACGCTGATGAATACGCGGTCGAAGGCGTTGGCATTGATGGGCAGGAAGCCACGCCGTACTTCTTCAAAGATGGGCTGCTCGTTGCGTTCTGCCATGTCCGTTACTCCTTGACCGCGCCAAAGGTCAACCCCATGACGATGTAACGCTGTGCGATGGTGACGAAGATCAGTGACGGGATCAGCGTCAGCGTGGCGACCGCCGCCATCTCGCCCCAGTTGGTCCCGGTCACCGTGACGAACTCGGCAAGACCGGTGGTGCTGGTGCGGGCGCGGAAGCTGGTCAACGTTGCGGCGAAGAGATATTCATTCCAGGCGAAGACCCAGCTCAGAATCGCTGTCACCGCCAGCCCCGGCGCTGCCGTTGGTATGATGATCTTGCGCAGAACCTGATACGTCGTCGCGCCATCCACGAAGGCGGCTTCGTCCAGTTCGATGGGGATACCGTCCATGATGCCTTTCATCAGCCAGATGGCGAACGGCAGGTTGAAGACGCAGTAGAGCATGATCAACCCGATGTGGGTATCGTATAGCTTGAATTCGACACCACCAATGTTGAACTTGGACAACTGCGTGAAGATGATGAACAGCGGCAGCAGAAATGCCGCCGGGGGAGCCATGCGGTTGGTGATTGTCCAGAAGAAAATGTTGTCGCTGCCCTGCAGCTTGTAGCGCGACAGGGCGTAAGTCGCCAGCAGGGCCAGCAGGGTGACGAGTAGAGCGTTGGAAGTGGCGATGACCAGCGAGTTCAGCATATAGCCCTGAAAGACGCGGTCGGTCAGGACGTTGGTGTAGTTCTGCACATAGAAGGACTTGATGAGCAGCGTCGGGGCGTTGAATAGCTCGACGCGGCTGCGGGCCGAGACGACGATCAGCCACCAGATAGGGATGATGGTGAATATCGTCGCCAGCGCCCAGGTCACATACGTCGGCACGTAGCTGAACGCTTTTCGCAGTCTCTTGTTCATGCGAGGATTCTCCTTGAGCGGACAGCCGCCTTCAGTTCGAACGCCGAAGCTGGGTGAGCGAGACGAAAAGCAGCCAGCAGGCGACAATGGTCAGGTACAGGGTAAGCAGCGACATCGCCGAGCCATAGCCATATTCCGTCTGCGGGAAGACAACGCGAAAGATGTGGATGCCCAGCGTGCGCGTCGAAATACCCGGACCGCCTCCGTTGGTGAGCATGTTGATCTCGTCGACGGCGCGCAGCGCATCCATGATGCGGATGAAAAGCGTGGTCAGGATGACCGGGCGCATCAACGGCAGGGTGATGTAGCGGAAGATCTGGAAGCGATTCGCGCCATCCACCATCGCCGATTCCTGCGGTTCTTTGGGCAGTGCCGAAAGCCCGGCCAGCATGGTCAGGGTGACGAACGGCGTCCAGTGCCAGATATCCATGATGATGATGGACAGGAAGGCGTTGTTGGAGTTGATGCCGATGTTGAAGTTGATGTCGAACCAGCGATCCAGGAAGTAGGGAATCGGACCCAAGCCGGGGACAGTCATCAGACGCCAGATGGCCCCGACCGCAATCGGCGCGATCATCAGCGGCATGGTGTGGATAATGCGAAAAAGCGTCTTGCCGTAAAATTCGCGCGCCAACAGCGACGCCAGCAGGAAACCGATCACCATCTGGCTGCCGACGGCGAACAAGGTGAAGCGAATGGTCACGCCAAGTGCGCTCAGAAACAGCGGGTCGAAGACCAGTTCGCGGTAGTTCTGAACGCCGAAGTATTCCATCCCTTCACGGGCGGCGAAGGGGTTCCAGTTGAAAAAACCAACATATAGGACATATAGAAAAGGTGCAAGACCAAACAAAAACATGATGATTAATGTCGGGGACAGCAGCAGCCATCCGGTTCGTTTTGAGCGCACGGAGACCCCCTGATGAAGGCGAGTAATTTTCCAGGAAAGCGCACTGGCGCATTGCGCCGGCGAGCCGGATGATCCATCGGAAGTGGCACGGCGAGACACCACAAGTGTTCGCCGCGCCACGTCTTGATTATGCGGGGAGCGGCTCTGCTGCCCCCCGCCCGCCATGAATGTCCGGAAACAACTTAGCTGCCGTATCCGAGGTTGACCAGTTCGACGTCAACCGCCGCAGCAGCAGCGTCCAGCGCGTCCGCCGGAGTGATCTCGCCCGCAATTGCCTGATAGATGAACGGAGCGATGACTTCGCGGATAATCGGGTGGAAGGGGAACGGAGGCGCGCCGGCGAACAGGTAGCCCTGGTCGTGCATCAGCGTGTAATAACCATCCGTCTTTCCATCCTGCTCGACAACCAGCGGGTCGCTGTAGGTCGATTCCATAACGACCCGCGACGAAATAACCGCCCATTCCGCCTGATTTTCTTCCAGGCCGACGAACTGCATCCACAGCAGCGCAGCGTCCTGATTCTGCGAAGAGACGGGCAGACCGAAAGCGCCGCCATCGTAATAGCCGATGTAGCCTTCGTCAGCTTCCGCCGCTTCCAGCACGCCTTCCGCCAGCGGGGGCAGCGCCACGCCGACGTTGCCGACAATCGCCGAGCGATCCGGATCGGTGGCGATCCAGGCTGCATTTTCACCGTAGACCAGACCCTGCGCCGCGCGACCGGCGGCGAACGACGCCGCAACTTCATCCCACGTGCTGCTGGTGGCTTCCGGCGGGGCGAACGCCAGGTTACCGACGAACCATTCCAGCGCTGCCTTGGCAGCGTCGCTGTTCATCTGGCCGCCGTTCTCAACCGAGGCTTTCCAGTTTTCCATGTTGATGCCCCAGTTGTAGACGCCGAAGGTCGGGGCAACGGATTCGAAGAACTCATAGAACGAGGATGGATGACCGGACGCCGCCTGGACGGTGGTGCCCCACATGTCCATGCCGTTGGCTTCAGCGTAGGCGGTGAAGAACTCGGCGATCTGACGATACTGCTCGTGGGTGGTCGCCGGGGCGAGCGGGTAGCCGTATTCGGCTTCGAACGCCGCCATGATGTCCGGGTTCTCGAACAGATCCTTGCGATACAGATAGACCTTGACGAAGGCTTCCATCGGGACGCCGAAGACGTCGCCGTCGGCATTCTTGAAGTAATCCAGGAAGGTGGTGAACTTGTCGAAGCTGAAATCAGCCGAAGCGAGTTCGGGCTTCGCTGCCAGCGCCTGGGTCATGTTGACCAGGTAATCATTGGCGAGATAACCGTAGATGATGTCCTGCTCGATGTACACGAAGTCGTAGATGCCCGTGCCGGCTTCCATGTCCTGGATCGCCTTGTTGTACATCTCATCCCACGACGTGGTTTCGAGTTCGACGTTGATGCCAGTCAATTCGGTGAAGCGGGGGGCGAGAACTTCGCGCACATAGTTGGACGGCGGTGTGCTTTCCGACACGCCGTGCAGGGTCACGCCCGCGTAGGGTGCGCCGGCTTCAGCCCACCAAGCTGCTGCATCATCCTGCGCGCTGGTCACCGAAGCGCTGACCAACAGCAGGAGAATCGTTACCAGCGCCAGGACTTTCATCCCGTATGCTGACTTGCTCATCGTGACTGCCTCCAGGTTTCAAATATGAAATGAGACTAAAACTGCCAACCCTTATTCCTGCCGTTAGACGCCAACCGCCTCCTTTCGCCAGTCGGAATCGACTGTTCACTGTGAACGCTTTTTGCGCCCTTTCGCCAACATGCGCGGCGCGACGCCGCGACGGTCGGCGAGTTCCAATAAGCCGCGCGCGGCGTTGGAATCGGTCATGAGAATATTGAAATAAGCGCCACGTATCCCACCCCAGAGTGCCGCCACCTTGGATGCTCCCCCGGCGACGGCGACGGACATCGCTTTGCCGCGCACACATTCGGGTTCGACGCCGACCGAACGATCACTGAGTTCGGGGAACCGGCGCACACCCTCTTCGTCGAAGGCATGCCCCAGAATCTCCCCGACTGCCCCGTGCTTATGCATGGCCTCCAGCAGATCTTTGCTGAAGTATCCCTCGCGGTAGGGTGTTGAGGCTTCAGAGATAACGCCAACGCCCAGCAGGACGACGTTCGACTGGCACCCAAAACTGAGTACCGAGGTGATGCTTGAGTCGTTGATCAGCGAGGTCTTGATCTCGGCAGTGTCGACAAAACGCGGCGCCGGCAGCAGCATGGTTCGACCTCCAAGCGCCTGCCCGATCAGCATGACCGACAGATCGACGTTTGGAGTGTTGACATTGTGCGGGGCGCTGCCCGTCAGGCTGACCACCGTCAAATTCGGCATCTGCGCAGGCTTGATACGCAGGGCGCATTCGTATAAAGTCGTCCTGCCCGATGAGATCCCCAGAATGTCGCCATCGTGCACTCGCTCCTGAATGAACGTCGCGGCGGCATCCCCAATGGCTGCTTTAATGGTCACTTCGTCGTCGTCCAGCGGTGTCACAACAATCGCCTCCGCCAGGCCAAATACCTGTTCAAGGCGCAGTTCCAGATCACTGGCATAGGCGAAGGGTTGATGAATTTCCACCTTCACCAGGCCCAACTCATTGGCGCGCTGAAGAAGTCGGCCGACCGTCTGGCGTGAAACGCCCACGCGCTCAGCGATTTCTGACTGCAAGAGCTGGTGTTTGTAGTATAGTGTTGCCACCCTCACCAACTGCCGCGTCTCGTTATACACGGTCGAAAACCCCAAAATAAGTAAGTCTGAGTGACAAACAGCTGTCCCAAAGTGCGCATATGCTCACACAATGAGCATTAGTTCGATTATTTCGTACTTCATGGAGTTCCGCAAGTCAATTAAGTGAAATTGATAGAGATGAGGGACAGAATCATCAATGATGCACAAAATGCTAGAGTATCGAGAGTCGCAGAACAGGGGGCAAAACGCTCCGCAGGGTCTGGTATCGCGTGACTGTGGGCGGTCGAGGCGAACCCAGGCTTCACGCATGAGAAAATGTCAAGACAGCGGGACCTGAAGCAGAACGTTTTCATTTCAAGCGGCGCGATAGCGTACCGGGCAACCGGACCCGCGCGTAACCATCATGCAAATCAAGGAGCGACGGACGTGAGCAAGTTCGAACAAGACGTTGGCCGGATATTGGACGAGCAGAAGCGTGTATTATCGGGCGTTAGCGATGATTCGATTCAGCACTTGAAGCATCTTATTCTTAAGGCAGATCGAATCTTCGTCACCGGAAAAGGACGTTCTGGGCTGCAAGTGAAGGGCTTTGCAATGCGGCTCATGCACCTCGGCATGCAGGTGCATGTCATTGATGATGTGACCACCCCTGCCATTGGCGAAGCCGATCTCCTGATCATCATGTCGGGATCGGGGAAAACGCCATCGCTAAAGACTTACGCGGAAGGCGCTGCTCAGTTCAAGGCGAAAATCGTACTGCTCACCGCTGCCGACGACTCGCCAATTCATTGCTACGCCGATCTGGTTCTGAAGCTTGATGCCACCACCTCCAAGCTCCATTCGCCTTCCATCAGCTCATTGCCGATGGGTTCGTTATTTGAAACTTCGATGGGTCTCATTTTTGAAGTGATCGCGATACAACTGATGGATGAGCTGAACATATCTTCTTCCCAGATGATGTCGCGCCATGCAAACCTGGAATGAACGGCAGCTCGCCCAGAAACGTGGAGCTTTCGCACTTAATCTACTGAAACCATTGGGCAGGCAGAGCGGAATCTCACCACTCACCGGGTTTCGTGCGCATGCTGCTGCTGACTCCTCCAGTAGGTTCCTTCCGGGGGCAGCCGTCTGCGCGCGATCATCGACAGCCTGAAGTCGCGCTCTCTGGCCAACCTGGAGTTGGCGCTGGACCGCTTTTCCATAGCATCCGACTGATTGGGCGGTGGATGCTGACTGTTACGGAATGGGACGCGTTGGGTAAACTTGAGCATCGCAGGTTCAGAAACGGACCGAGGCTTCACGCATGATGACTACCGGCACATTGATGACCTATGTGAGTGCGATTCAAACCTGGCGGGAAGAGCAGGAGGCCCTGCTGCGCGCCGAAGATGGCTGGCTGACGGTCGTCGGATTGTTCTGGCTGCGCGAAGGGGAGAATACGCTGGGCAGTGACACTGCCTGTGATGTCGTCCTCCCTGCGCGTTTCCCCGCGCGCCTGGGCGTGATGACGCTTGATGGCAGAGAGATATGTCTGCGGGTGACGGCGGACGATCCGCCGGTTCTGGTCGAAGGGGAGAGCCGTCGCGAGGCGGTTCTCCGTTATGGTCCTCCTCAGACGCCCACGCAGGTGCAGATCGAATGTGTGACGCTGTTCGTGATTCCGCGGGGAGATCGCCTCGCCGTGCGAATGCGCGATGCCGAGAGCGAAGCGCGGCGGACGTTCACGGGCCGGCAGTGGTTCGAGGTCGATCCGGCCTTTTGCGTGAACGCCCGCTTTTTTCCGCATCCAGGCGGGCGAAGTCTCGAGGTCGAGACCGCTATCGGCACGTCGGTGCGCCTCAGTAATCCCGGCGCCGTGAGCTTCGAATGGGCGGGTGGGCAGCACCGGCTCGAGGCTTTTGAAGGGGATCCGGACGATGAACTGTGGTTCATCTTTCGCGATGCCACCAGCGGGCAGTCGACGTACGGCGCGGGCCGGTTTCTGTATGCGACCCTGCGGGCAGATGGCAGCGTGGATCTTGACTTCAACAAGGCGGAATCGCCACCGTGCGCCTTCACCCCGTATGCCACCTGCCCGCTGCCGCCGAAGGAAAACGTCCTGCCGATATCTATTACCGCCGGCGAAAGAGAGTAAGCCCCAGCCCCTGACCTACCCGCCGTGGATGATCCGCAGCGGCATGAGCGTCAGGGCTTCGCTGGCGTTTCGCCGACGCTGCGCGCCGGGAGGAAGTCGTGGGTGATGCCCATCGCCGTGTCGGTCTTCGCGATGGAGCGCATCCCATCCGTTTCAATGCCGGTCAAGGCGCGGATGGCGTCGATCGTCTCGGGGACGACGATGGCCTGGTTGTACACCTGGTAATTGTAGAAGACCTCATTCCCCTGGACGGTGAGGCTGTCTTCCCAGAGGCCGACCTCCCACATGTCGCCGCGCGGCCGCCCCAGGTCCGACATCAGTTCGAGCGTGCTGTTGAGCGCCACGAGGCCCTCCGCCGCGCTCAGGAAGGCGATGCGCGGCGTGGCCCGGAAAATGTCCAGGATCTCGTCCCTGGAGGATGCGCGGGTGAGCTCGACGCTCCAGGAATGCAGATGGCTGGTGGTGTGCGCGGCAACCAGGGCAATGGTGACGACGTCGAGGTCGGGAAGGACGGTCTGCGCGTCCGGCCCCTGGTGCGACGGAATGACTGTCTCGGGCACGACGGTGTTCATGACGCCCGAATGATCGGACTCCCACGGATCGGTGGCCCGGCGGACCAGCACGCCGCGCGCCTTCTTCAGCAGGTCAGCCTCCTGGAGCGCGCCCAATGTGCGGACGGTGCTGGTGGTGTTGTGCTCCATATCTTCCTGCATGGCCACGGCATCGGCAATGCGTTTGCCGATCACCCCATACCCGTTGACCGCGACGCGAACTTTTTTGTCAGCCATCGTGACCCCTCTCTCCTCTTCCGGCCATTGCTGAGTCGCCCGTACACCGGTGTAGACTCCTGCTCCAAGGTACACTGGATCGGGAGGTCGGCAGAACCACCAGATGGTGGAATTTCGAATTTCCCTATCGACTTAGACATCTACATCGGTCTTCCGTCACCCCCACCTTCGCAGGCACTGGCACAATAGGAAACTGGTTGGTCTCAAGTTGCTGAGGGAGTTCGTCATGTCTACGTCGGATCAGGGGACGCAAAATGCAGTGGCAGTGGCCGGTATAGTGCAGCGCTGGCTGCCGTCACATGTCGACGCGTTTGTGTGCGAAACCATCCCGGCGGAGGACGGACTCGATGTTTTCGAGATCGAGTCCGTCGGCGTCAAGGTCGTCCTGCGCGGATCGACCGGCGTGGCGCAGGCCTCGGCGTTCAACTGGTTTCTCAAGTATTCGTGCGGCTGCCACATTGCGCGGGACAGCGTGCAGCTCAACCTGCCTCACCCGCTGCCGCACGTCGAAAAAATCCGCGTGACCACCCCGTACCGCTACCGCTACGCCTTCAACTACTGCACCTTCAGCTACTCGATGGCGTTCTGGGATTGGGAACGGTGGGAACGGGAGATCGACTGGCTGGCGCTGAACGGCGTCAACGTGCCGCTCTCCATTACCGGGCAGGAGGCGGTCTGGCAAGCAGTCTGCCGGCAGCTCGGACTGACCGACGCCGAGATCGACGCCTTCCTGGTCGGCGCGGCCTACCTGCCCTTTGGCTGGATGGGCTGCGTCGATGGTTGGGCGGGGCCGCTGCCATCGCGCTGGATCGCCGATCACGCCGATCTGCAAAAGAAGATCGTCGCCCGGCAACGTGAACTGGGCATGACGCCCATCCTGCAGGGCTTTACCGGCCATGTTCCGCCGGCTCTGTCGCGTCAGTTCCCCGAATGCACCGTCCACGAACTCAGCAGCTGGGCGGGCTTTCCCCCGACTCACTTCCTCGACCCGGGCGATCCGCTTTTCGAGCAGATCGGGCGCGCCTTCATCGAAGAGCAGACGCGGCTGTACGGGAGCGATCATCTGTATGCGGCCGATACCTTCATCGAAATGGTCCCAAGCAGCGACGACCCCGTCTTCCTGGCCGAGCTTTCGCGGTCCATCTATCGCGGCATGGCCGGCGCAGACCCGCAGGCCATCTGGGTGCTCCAGGGCTGGCCTTTCCTCTTCAAAGCCGACTTCTGGGGGCCGGCGCAGGTGCAGGCTGTCCTCGACGCCGTGCCGGACGATCGCCTGCTGCTGCTCGATCTGTACGCCGAAGAGATGCCCCAATGGCAGACAACCCGAGCTTTTTATGGCAAGCACTGGATGTGGTGTATGCTGCACAGCTTCGGCGGGCGTCCCGGCCTGTTTGGCAACCTGAAGGCGCTTGCGCATGGCCTTCCGGCGGCGCTCGACCACCCGGATCGGCGTGCGCTGGCCGGGATCGGCATCAGCGCCGAGGCCATCGAGACCAACCCGGTCCTCTATGATCTGATGGGCGAAATGCTCTGGCACCGTGAGCCGGTCGATCTGTCGTCCTGGACGGCACAGTATGCTGCCCGGCGCTACGGCCAACCCCTGGAAGCAGCCGAACAGGCCTGGACTCTTCTGCGCGAAACAGTCTATGACCCCGATCTGCAACTGCGGGAGGTGTACGGCATCCAGCACCCGATTGTGTGCCGGCGGCCGACGCTCCGAGCGGGAAGCGGGTGGCCGGCTCGAAGCGAAGCCCATCTGCCACGCCTGCTGGAAGCCTGGCGACTGCTGCTGACTTGCGCCGATCGGGCAGGGACAGTGGGCGGATACCGGCGCGATCTGGTCGACATCACCCTGCAAGTGCTGACCTGCGCGGCCGAGCGGCTGCACATGCAGATGGTTCACGCTTACGAAAATCAGGATGCGGCAGGCTTCCGTCAGGCGTCGGCTCGCTTCCTGCAAGTCATCGATGACATGGATCGGGTGGCCCGGACGCGCCCGGAATTCCTGCTGGGCACCTGGATCGCCGCCGCCCGCCGTCACGGCGACACCCCGGCGGAAAGGGCGCATCTCGAATGGAATGCCCGCAACCTGCTGACGCTGTGGGGACCGCCGGAGAGCGAACTGCACGACTACTCGTGCCGCTATTGGGCCGATCTGCTGGATGGTTTCTACCGCCGCCGCTGGGCGCTGCTGATCGGGCAGGTCGAACGCGTCTTCACCGACGGCGCACCCTTTGACGCGGCAACGTTCGAGAACGACGCGATCACGTTCGAAGCGGTCTGGACGCGCGACACGACGCCGCTGATGACTGAACCAGTCGGGGATAGCGTGGAGATCGCGCGGCAATTATTCGATGTATACCGGTGATCCTTTGACCCATCGGAACAGGCCACCGATCACGCTGACTAAATTCCTACGAGTTCCGCCAATCGGTGGCGGTGACGCTGTGAGAGGAGTCATCATGGCCGGCCTATGAAGAGAGCGGTGTCGCGACGACCAGTGCGCCGTCGCAGCCGCTGGCAGCGATGTTCGGTCGAGCAAGGATACGTCATGAGTAGCGAGTCGGCGGGGCGGCCCAGGCGCTCCGGTATTGGCGATGTGATCGCCGCCTTTGTGTTCATTCTGAGTCTGGCGCTCGGGTCGCAGGCATACAGCGACATCGACCGCTATGCCGGGCTGCGGGCCAACGGGGTCACGGTGACCGGCGCCTGGGCGGGCCGCTTCACCAATCCGTCCGATGGCCTGCCGTACGCCACCTACTTCTTCGAGTTGGATGGCAGGACCTATACCCAGCAGCAGGCGATCGATGGGGCTGTCGCCTATACCGACCGGGGTGAGCCGGTGCAGATCGTCTATCTGCCGGAAGACCCTGGCGAATCGCGGATCGCCGGCACCGAAGGGTTCGGCGTCGGGCCGGTGCTCATGCTGGCCGGCTGCGCGCTCGTGGCGATCTTCGCGCTCCAGTATTTCCTCGCCTACTACATGGGCCGATCCGCCTGGGCGTTGATGCTGCTGCGGCGGGTGACGCAGTGGCGCGACTCGGCGCAGGGACGGGCGAACGGCCAGGGAGGAAAGGCCTGATGAGCACCGAAAAGCGCACGCCCCTGCATCTGGAGACCACCGCCGTCCACGCCGGGCACGCGGTCGATCCGGCGACCGGCGCGGTCACCCCGCCGATCCACCTGTCGACGACGTTCGAACGCGCTGAAGATGGCGGGTATCCGTCCGGGTTCAGCTATGGCCGCAAAGACAACCCGAATCGCCACGACCTGGAAAGCGCCCTCTCACAGCTTGAGGGTGGGGCGAGCGCCATCATGCTGGCCTCCGGCTCGGCGGCGGCCATGACGCTGTTTCAGACGCTGCGACCGGGCGACCACGTGATCGCGCCGCTCGACCTGTATTTCGGCGTGCGCGTGATGCTGACGGACATTTTCGGCCCTTGGGGACTGGAGACGACGTTTGTCGACATGACCGACCCGGCACAGGCGCGGGCGGCGGTGCGGCCGACGACTCGCCTGATCCTGATCGAGACGCCATCCAACCCGCAGATTAAGCTGACCGACATCCGCGCGCTGGCTGAGATCGCCCACGGGGCCGGCGCTGCCCTGGCCTGCGACAACACGTTTGCCACCCCGCTCACCCAGCGACCGCTCGAACTGGGCGCCGATCTGGTCATTCACGCGACGACCAAGTACCTGAGCGGGCATCACGATGTGCTGGGCGGCGTCGTGATCGCCAGGGAAGAGACGCCGCTGTTCGAGCGGATGCGGATGATCCGCCACAACGGCGGGGCGATCCCGTCGCCCTTCGAGTGCTGGCTGACGCTGCGCGGCTTGCAGTCGCTGGCCTGGCGGATGCGCGGGCACGGCGAGAACGCGCTGCGGCTGGCGCAGTTTCTTGAACAGCACCCCCGTGTCGAGCGTGTCCTCTATCCCGGCCTGCCCAGCCACCCGCAGCACGCGCTGGCGGTGAGTCAGATGCGGGGCAGCGGCGGTTTGGGCTTCGGCGGCATGATGTCGATTCTGGTCAAGGGGACGCAGGAGGATGCGCTGCGGGTGAGCAACCGGGTCCGGCTGTTCACCCGGGCGACCAGCTTTGGCAGCCCACACAGTCTGGTCGAGCACCGGGCGTCGATCGAGGCGCCGGGCACAACCACGCCGGTCAATCTGCTGCGCCTGTCGATCGGGCTGGAGCACATCGACGACCTGATCGCCGACATGGATCAGGCGTTGGGGTAAGCGGGCCAACCCTTACGTTTTGAGGAAACGGACTTGTGCCCGTACACTGATAAAGCGTACTTATGTCGCTTATTGTGAGAAAAGGAAAAACGCTTGTCTACCCATCATCATTTCACGCTGGAGACCGCGCGGCTGATCGTCCGCCCGCTGCGGTCAGAGGATCTGGAAGCGGTCACCCGCGTGCTGAACGAATCGTTCGGTGAGGAGCCGGACGCCATCCGTCGCGAGTGGCTGGAATGGCAGATCGCCAGCTACACCGCGCTGGCCCGGCTGTGGCAGCCCCCGTACGGCGACCGGGCGGTGACCTTGCAGTCGGACAGCACGGTGATCGGGCTGGTCGGTTTCGTGCAGAGCTGGGGGCCGTTCGAGAAGCTGCCGAGCCTGGCCCGCCGGCTCAACGGCCCACCTTCGACCCTGGCCCGCCCCGAGTTCGGCCTGTACTGGGCGACGGCGGAGGCGCACCGCGGCAAAGGCTATGCCACGGAATCAGCCAGTGCCATGATCGACTACGCCTTCAACCAGCTTCACGTGCAGCGGGTGGTGGCGACGACCGACGACGACAATCTGGCGTCCCAGAGGGTCATGCGTAAGCTGGGCATGTCGATCGAACACAACCCGGACAAAGAACCGGAGTGGTTCCAGGTGGTCGGCGTGCTGGACCATCCGTAGGGCGACCCCTCACACCTTGACTCCCTCTCTCACACAAGCGGGGCGAGGGAGCGATACCGAATCTTTGGGACACGCAACGGCGTGTCCCTGACGTTTGGCTCTTTGTGCAAATCGTTGCGCTATGTGCTACCGTGAAAGTCGGAATGCAGCCTCCCCTGAGCAGGCGGCATCCGGCGAGAGAGGCAGACAGGTATCTGAGACAAAGAATCACATGAACGCATTGACGGGTCGCAACCACACAAATGCCATTGATCTGGAAGCGCTCGGATGATTTTTGGGCTGGTTGTGTGTGATTCGTGACAAAGTGGCAAAAACTCCTCCAGTGATGGGTCCCGAGCGGGAATACCAGAGATTTCGCCATTCAAAAGAGCCAAACACGAGGGACACGCAACGGCGTGTCCCAACAACCACTATTTGTAAGGACGCCAGCGTCCCAAGTGTACCGAGATGGCGACTGATCGACGCGACCATCGAGAGCGGAGGAAAACTCCGCGGTTCGGCAACCTCGCAAACGGCTGGCACATGCAGGTCTCCCCTCTATGGCCAGCTTGCTGGCACGCCAGCGGGGGAGGGACCGGGGGAGGGGCCGGGGGTGGGGGTGGTGAACGACCGCGGTTATCTAACGATACAGCAGATACCCCGATCGCCTCGACCGCCACGCCGCCGCATCCGCCGCCCAGGCCCCCTCCAGCGCCTCGATCCCCGCGCCAGACTCCACCCACGCCCGACCGGCGTCGCTGCCGTACAGCCGGTCGAAGGTGCCCGGCTTGAACGCGAAGTCGGCCGGGTACAGCGTAGACGCCGCGCGGATCACCTGCATCCACGTCGTCAGCGCGCGGAAGGCCCGTCCCACGACGTGCACCTGCACGCCCTGGCACTCCTGTCCTGCGAATTTCCCCGCGGACGGCGTGAAGGCGTGCGGGCGGAAGCGCACGCCCTCCAGGTGCAGCCCGTTCAGGTGCGCCGCCAGATCCTCGGCATCCACATACGGCGCCCCGCTGATTTCGAATGGCAGCGCCGTGCCCCGCCCCTCGCTCAAATTCGTCCCCTCGATCAGGCACGCGCCCGGATACTGCCGCGCCGTACTCAGGTGCGGCATGGCCGGTGAGGGCGGTACGAACGTCAGCCCCGTCGCCTCCCAGGGCATGTCCCGCTCGCAGCCCTCGCAGCGGATCACCGTCAGGTCCGCCTTATCCGTGTTGTACAGGTCGTTGACCAGCGCCATCAGCTCGCCCAGCGTCATCCCGTGCTGCACCGGCACCGGCGCGCCCCCGACCAGACTCTCGTAGCGCCGGTCGAGCAGGGCGCCATCCACCGTGTCGCCCAGCGGATTCGGCCGGTCCAGCAGGATCACCGGCACCCCCACCAGCCCTGCCGCGTTCAGCACGTGGCTGATCGTCCAGGCATACGTGTAGTAGCGGACGCCGATGTCCTGGATGTCGCACACCATCACGTCGATGTCGCTCAGCATTTCCGCCGTCGGGGCGAACGTCTCGCCGTACAGGCTGTACACCGGCGCCCCGCTGACCGGATCGACGCTCGAATTGACGCTTGCGCCATCCGCCACGGCCGCTGCCAGCCCGTGCTCCGGCGTGAACAGCGCCGCCAGCGTAAACGGCACATCCTTCGCCCGGAACACGTCCAGCGTCCGGGTCAGATCGCGCGTCACGCCGCTGGGGTTGGTCAGCAGTCCGACGCGCTTGCCGCGCAGGGGCGCGAACCCGTCCCGCATCAGCACATTGATCCCCGGCAGGACTGTCACAGGCTGCGCTCCTCTACCGGGAGCCGCCCGCTCGGCGCATAGACCCCGGCCAGCGCTTCGGCCGCCGCCTCGATCTGCGGCTCGGCGTCGCCCAGCGAGCACAGCACAACCTCGGCATCCTCGATGAACAGCCGCGCGTCGAACGGACCGCGCAGCGCCGCCAGCACAGGGTGCCCGCTGGCCCGCAGCAGCCCCCGCGCCGCCTCCGTCCGCTGGGGTGAGAGATGCGCGCTCCGCGTGGCCACGATCAGCGTCTCGCACCGATCCGCCAGCGCCAGCGCCGCCTCGTGCGTTTTCTCCTGCCAGACCATCACCTCGGCCCCCGGCAGATGCGCCCGCAAGCCCCGCCCAAACCCGGTCAGGCCGCCCGCTTCCACGATGCCGCTGTCCAGCGCCGAGGCGAACTCGACCACGCCAATGCCCCGGCCATCCGTGCCGCGCGCGAAGGTCAGCGGCGCGCCTTCTGCGGCGCCCGCCTCTCCCTTGACCAGCACCACGCCCGCCCGCGCGGCTTCCAGCGCCGCCGCCCGGTTCTCCGCCGAGCGAATCACGTCGAGCGAGGTGGGTGGCTGCACGTACCGCGTCTGGAAGGCCGCCAGCCGCCGGTTCGCCGCATCGATCGTCTCCTCCGGCAGCTCGCCCGATCGCGCCGCGGCCAGCAGCGCTTCATAGGCCGCCTCCTGCCGCGCAACGGTGTGCGAGAACAGGATCGCGTCGATGCTGCCCAGCGCCGCCAGCACCGCGCTGTCGCCCGCGCCAAAGTGCTCGGTGATCGCCCCCATCTCCATGCAGTCGGTCGAGACCACGCCGTCGAATCCCAGCCGCTCCCGCAAAAGCTGGCGCACCACCAGCGGCGACAGCGTCGCCGGCAGCGCCGGATCGATCGCCGCGATGATCGTGTGCGTCACCATGATCGAGGCGATCCCCGCGCCGATCACCTGCCGGTACGGTTCCAGATCGTTCGCCAGCAGCCACTCCAGCGATCGCTCGTCCACCGGCAGATCGATGTGCGTGTCCAGCGTCGAACTGCCCAGGCCGGGGAAGTGCTTGGCGCACGCCGCGACCCCTCGGGATTGCAGCCCGCGCACCACCGCCGCGGCCAGCCGCCCCACCCGATCCGGGTCGCTGCCAAACGACCGCGTGCCCAGCGACGGGTTGCCGGAGTTGTAGAACAGGTCCACCACCGGCGCATAATCCCATGAGATGCCCACCGCGCGCAGTTCGTCGGCCAGCACCGCCGCCATCCGCTCGGCATGGCGCTCGCCGTCATCCCCGACCGCCGAAGCGGTCGCCGCCAGGGCCATCGCACCCGGCACTTCGGTGAATCCTTCCGCCGCGTGCATCCGCGTGACCGTGCCGCCTTCCTGGTCGATGCTGACGATGATGCCCTCCGGTCCGGCCGCTTCGTTCAGCGCCGCCGTCAGATCCGCCACCTGCTGCGGGCTCGCCACGTTGCGTGCGAACAGGATCACCCCGCCAACCCGCCCAGCCCTGATCCACTCAAGCAGATAGTCCGGCGCTGTCAGGCCTTCAAACCCGACAAAGCACATCCGCCCGATCCTGCGTTCCAGTGTCTGTATCACGTTCATTCCTTATCCAGCCGCCACGCTCATTGCGCCATCACCACAAACCACACCCGCGCACCGCCAATCGTGAACCCCATCACGCATCCCGCCGTAGGGGTGGGCGTGCAAACGCGTTTGCCTGTGCCCGCCCACAGGGCGACTCATGCCACACCCTCCGCTGCCGTCTCCCCCTCTCCCCGCTTGCGTGGGAGAGGGGGTCGGGGGGTGAGGGTCTGCTCCGCTCCACACCCGCGCCACCGCCAATCGTGACGCGCATCACGCACCCCGCTGTAGGGGCGGGCGTGCAAACGCGTTTGCCTGTGCCCGCCCACAGGGGTTTCATGCTACACCCTCCGCTGCCGTCTCCCCCTCTCCCCGCTTGCGTGGGAGAGGGGGTCGGGGGGTGAGGGGTCTCCGCTCCCCCCAACACCCTCCGCTGCCGTCTCCCCCTCTATGGCGAGCTTGCTCGCACGCTTGCGTGGGAGAGGGGGTCGGGGGGTGAGGGGGCTCCGCTCGCACGCTTGCGTGGGAGAAGGGGTCCGCCCGTGAGGGTTCTTCAAACATGCTTCAACACCGCATTGAACTTATACCGGACCCCGCAGTACGCCGAAAGGGCGTATTCGAATGGTAGCCCCCCCGTCGCGTACGTCAGCCGGGTCATGTGCAGAATCGCCGCGTTCTGCGGAATCAGCAGCAGCCGGCTCTCCTCCAGAGTCGCCAGCCGCGCCTCAATCGACTGCTCGGCGTGCGTCAGCGTCACCGCGTACTCCTCGCGCAGCACGTGATACAGCGACTCTTTGCTGAAGTCGTGCTCTTCCAGAATCCCCTCGCACATCCGCTCCAGAAACCGGGTGTGCTCGATGGCGATCGGCAGATTGTCGGCCAGCCGCAGACGCTCCAGCAGCACCAGCCGAGTCCCCGGCGTCACCCGCAGAATCCGCGCGTCCTCCACCGAAGCCGGAACGATCTCCGCCTTCAGCACCAGGCTGGATGCGCGCTGCCCCCGGCTCGACATCTCCGCCGAGAAGCTGGTGAGCTGCTCCAACTGCTGATCGAACTTCGGCCGCCGAATGTACGTGCCCTTGCCGATCTGCACGTACAGATGCCCCGCCTGGATCAGCTCGTCGATCGCCTTCTTCACTGTCAGCCGGTTCACGCCGAACTGCTCGCTCAGTGCCCGCTCGCTCGGGATGCGCGTATCCGGCACATATACCCCGCTGCGGATATTGTTCAGAAGGAAGTCTTTGATCTGTTCGTAAAGCGGCTTGGCCGATTCGACATCCAGCATCTTCATCACGTTCAACTTTCTGCGCGCCTCCGGGCCCTGGCGCCGCCCATCTCGGTTCGCCCCGCAGGCGGGATAGGCCATCCCGTCGAGTCGGATCTTCTCCAGGTGGGTCTCAGCGCCACAGCCGCGTCAGCGCCACCACACCCAATATCAGCGCGCCGCCCAGGGCCGCGCTGCACACGCTCAGCACGAATTCCGCGCTGCCCGGCGGTTGCACAAAGACCATCAGCAGCCCGCACCCGCCGACAAAAAACCCCATGCGCAAAAACCCGGTCAGCGTCTCCCGATCCAGCATCTCACCTTCGCCCCGCCCATCCCATCATCAAATCTCTCCCTGCTCGCGGATCACTCTTCGTAGGGACGCCCACCTGCGCGTCCACTTCCCTCCACCCGTTCCCCGGCAACCATTCGCCGTAGGGATGCGCTACTGCGCGTCCGCTTTCACCCTTCCGCCTACCCACCCACTCCGCCGCCACATCCTCCCCCTCTCCGTGCCGGAGAGGGGGCCGGGGGTGAGGGGTCTCCGCCCACCCATCCGCCTCCCCCAACCGCTCCGCCGCCGCATCCTCCCCTCCCTTGCGCAGCGGGGGAGGGGCGGGTGGGGGTGGAGATTCTCTCTACGAAGTGGAGGTGAGTTCCCGCCCCGCCTGCACCGGCAGACACGCCACCCGCTGCTCGAACCCCGGCGCCTCGGCCAGGGACGGAATTTGCACATCACACAACCCCGTCACGCTGTACGGGCAGCGCGGATGAAACGCGCACCCCGGCGGGATGGCCGTCAGCTTCGGAATCTCGTCCGATCGCAGCGTGACCGCCTGCTTCTGGCGCGTCAGTTCCGGATCGGCCTCCGGCACCGCCGCCAGCAGCGCCCGCGTGTACGGATGCGATGGATGCCCGATCACCTCCGGCGTCCGCCCGATCTCTACGATCCGCCCCAGGTACATCACCGCGATCCGGCCCTCCCACGCGAAGTACTTCGCCAGCGCCAGGTCGTGCGTGATGAAAACGATCGTCAGGCCCAGCTCCTCCCGCAGCCGCAGCAGCATCTTCAGCAGGGTGATGCGGATGCTCACATCCACCATGCTCACTGCCTCATCGGCGACGATCAGCTTGGGCTGCACCGTCAGCGCCCGGGCGATGCTCACCCGCTGCCGCTGCCCGCCGCTCAGTTGGTGCGGATACTTGTTGACGATATCCCCCGGCGGTGTCAGATCCACCATCGTCAGCAGTTCCCAGATCCGCCGCTTCAGCGCCGATCCGCCGTCGGTCATATGATGCCGCTTGAGCGGAAAGCTCAGGATGTCGCCGATGGTGTGCGCCGGGTTCAGCGAGGCGAACGGGTCCTGGTGCACGATCTGAAGCTGACGCCGCAGCAGCGCCTTCTCGCGCCCGCGGTAGTCGTCAGCCGGCCGGCCGTTCACCCGCATCACGCCCGCGCTCGGCTCCAGCAGCCCGGCAATGATCTTGCCCGTCGTCGTCTTGCCGCAGCCGCTCTCCCCAACCAGGCATAGGATCTCGTTCTCTGCAACGTCCAGGTTGACATCCTGCAAGACCGGGATCACCTGCCGGTCCTTCATGAACGACCGGTGGATCCCCTCTAGCTCCACGATCGGTTTCGCCACAGCGGGCGCCCTCGACCGGGCAGCTGTCCCGCTCCCCGCTGATGCGCTCGTCCCGCCTGCCGCTCCGGCCGCTGACGTGCTGCGCACCGCGGTTTTTGCTGCTGTTGGCTTGTCTGCCGGCGTACCTGTAGACATCGTCATCGTCCGCACACCATCCGTCACTACTCCGCGTCTCTAGCTTCCCACCCTCGACCGTAGGGACGAGGCTTGCCTCGTCCACCTCGCCCGCGCCGCTGTTGTGTCTCCACTGTCCTTCTCCCCTCTCCGGCACGGAGAGGGGCCGGGGGTGAGGTTTCTTGCCCCCCCTCTACCGCCCCTGCGGGAGAGGGGGCCGGGGGGTGAGGGTCTACCCTGTACTTACGCCCTCCACGCCCCCCCACCTTCGCCTCGGCTGCCCTTCTCCCCTCCCGGCACGGGCGAGCTGCCAGAGGTTTCTTGCTCCCCCTCTACCGTCCCTGCGGGAGAGGGGGTCGGGGGGTGAGGGTCACCCTGCGTCCACCCTCGACGCCCCCACCTTCGCCTCGCCTGGCTCTCCCCTCTCCGCAGGAGGGGGCCGGTGAGGTTCCTTGTCCTTCCCCCTCTCCCCGCTTGCGTGGGAGAGGGGGTCGGGGGGTGAGGGGTCTCCGCCCACCCCACCATCTCCGCTTTCACCTTCTCCCTCTCTCCGGCACGGAGAGGGGGCTGGGGGGTGAGGTGAGGCTCTTCCGGGGGGGTGAGGTTTCTTGCATGGGTGAGGTTTCCCTTCTACCCCCGCCCATCCGCCAGCACGCGCTCCGTCTCGTGACACGCCGCCCGATGCGTCCCGCCGTCATACGTCACCAGCGGCGGCGGATCCGTCCGGCAGTGCGCCCGCGCATACGCGCACCGCTCGTGGAACTTGCACCCCGGCGGCGGCTCGATCAGGTCCGGCGGGCTACCGGGGATGCTCTCCAGCGTCTCCGCCCCCGTGCTCAGACGCGGCGCCGCGTTCAGCAGGCTCAGCGTGTACGCGTGGCGCGACCGGTAGAACACGTCGTTCACCGGCCCGATCTCCACGATCTCCCCGGCGTACATCGTCGCCACCGTGTCGGCGATCTCCGCCGCCACCGCCAGATCGTGGCTGATGAACATCACGCTGAAATTCAGCTCCGCCCGTAGCTGCTTGAGCACGTCCAGAATCGACCGCTGTGTCAGGATGTCCACCGCCGTCGTCGGCTCGTCCATGATCACGATCTGCGGCCGCAGCAGCAGACTCAGCGCCAGCAGCACGCGCTGACGCATGCCGCCGCTCATCTCGTGCGGATAGCTCTCGAACACCCGCCCCGCGTCCAGCCGCACCTGCTCGAACAGCTTCAGCGCCCGCGTCTTCGCCTCCAGCCGCCCGATGCCATGCGCCGCCGCCGTCTCGTACACCAGTTCGCTCACCCGGATCACCGGGTTCAGCGAGTTCAACGCCCCCTGGAACACCATCGAGCATTCCGACCACAGATAGCGCCGCATCGCCTGCTTGTCGAAGGAGAGCAGGTCCACGGTGTGCCCATCGCGATACGTGTAAGCGATGCTGCCCTGGTCGATGCTGGCGTTCTTCGGCAGTTGGCGGATCAGCGCCAGGTTCAGCGTCGACTTGCCGCAGCCGCTCTCGCCGATCAGCGCCAGCGTCTCCCCGGCGTGCAGGTCGAACGAGACATTGCTCACCGCCTTCACCCGCCCGCGCCGCGCCTGATAGCTCACCGACACGTCCCGGACGCTCAGCACCACCTTGTTCATATCCAGACTCATCGCCGCATCCTCAACGCACCCTTCAACCCCAATCGGTCGCTACCCATCGCACCCGCGCCTCCGGCTGCGCGCCCGCCTCATCCGCCACCCACCTGCTCTCGCCTCCGTAGGGACGCGCTACTGCGCGTCCGCACCCGGTTGCACCTCCGGTTACCACCGCGCCTCCGGCTGCGCGTCCGCCATGTCTCCCACCCGCCGTCGGACGAGACCCGCCCCGCCCGCCACCCACCTGCTCTCGCCTCCGTAGGGACGCGCTACTGCGCGTCCGCACCCGGTTACGTCTCCGGTTACCACTGCGCCTCCGGCTGCGCGTCCGCCATGTCTCCCACCCGCCGTACGAACGAGGCCCGCCTCATCCTTCTCCCCCTCTCCAGGCCGGAGAGGGGGCCGGGGGGTGAGGTTTCTTTCCCCCACATGCCCAGCTCCCTGCCTTGCTTGCTTGGAAGGCGCTTGTGTGGAGAGGGTCTTGCCCATTCCCCATGCGCTCCGCAACCGGTTCCCCCTCTTTGGCCAGCTTGCTGGCACGCCTGCGTGGGAGAGGGGGCCGGGGGGTGAGGTCCCTCACACCCCACTCCGCAGCCGCGGATTGAATATCTCCTCCAGCGACCGGCTGAACAGCACCAGCGAAAGCTGGAACAGCGCGATCGCCACGATCGGCGACAGCAGCATCCCCGCCGCCTGAGGCAGGAACAGCACGCCTTGCTGCCGGCCCGTGTAAATCATCACCGCCCAGTCCGGCTCGCGCAGCGGCACCATCCCCAGAAAGACCAGCCCGACGATAGAGTACATCGCCACGCGGGTCGTGAAGATCAGGTTCACCGCCACGTAGCTCACCATGTTCGGGAACACCTCGCGGCTGATGATGTGCCACAGCCCCAGGTCGAGCGCGATCGCCGCCTGCACATAGTCGCGCTCGCGCAGGCTCATCACCTGCGCCCGCACCGCCCGCATCAGCGTCGGCCAGTTCAGCACGCCGAACAGCAGCGCCAGCATGAAATCGCTGTCGAACTCCACCAGCGCCGCCAGCACGATCAGCAGCGGAAACGCGGGAATCGTCAGGATGAAGTTGCCAATCGTCGAGATGATCTGATCCAGCGCGCCGCCCAGCAGCCCGGCTGCCGAGCCCAGCACAACGGCGATCCCCGTCGCCAGCAGCCCTGCCTGAATCGACGTCAGAATCAGCCGCTGCCCGCCATGCACCATGTGCGACAGCACGTCGCGACCTTTCCAGTCCAGCCCCAGCGGGAACTCCTAACGGACCGAAGGTCAGCACCAGGAAGAAGAACAGCAGGCCGAGGAAGCCGATCATGCCGGCTTTGTTGCGCGTCAGTGCCTTCCACGACGCGCGGACCGCCGTGCCCAGGTTGGCCAGCGACCGCTGAAGCTGCTCAAGTCGCGAGACCTCGAAGGTCACGTCTTCCAGCGCAACGCGCGAGGTGAACGGATCCTGCCGGTTGACGTAGGCATAGCTCAGCACCACGGCATACGTCAGCACGATCATCGGCAGCCCGCCCAGGAAGCCGCAGGCGAAGCCGCTCAGCAGGCAGGCGATGAACCCGCCAATGCCCGCGCCGATCTTCTTGTAGTGGATGCCGGCGGCCAGCGGGACAAGTCCGCAGATCGCGCCAATGATCAGGCCGGTGGAGGTGGCGACCGTCTCCAGTCCAATCATCACTCGCCTCCCTTGTCCAGCCGCACGCGCGGGTCCAGCCAGGCGACGGCCAGGTCGGCCAGGATGTTCGAGGCCACCACCGCCACCGTGATCACCAGGAAGATCCCCTGCATGACCGTGTAGTCGCGCCCGCTGATGGCGATGTAAAGGTTGCGCCCCAGGCCGGGGTACTGGAACATTTCCTCGATGATCACGCTGCCGCCCACGATGAAGCCGACGCTGATCGCCAGTCGGGTGATCAGCGGCAGCATCGCGTTGCGCCCCACATAGGTCGCCAGGATGCGCCGCTGCGGCAGGCCGCGCGCCTGCGCCACCGTGATGTAATCCTCGCCGAGCGTGCTGATCGTGCTGCTCTTCATCGCCAGGATCCACGTGCCGACCGACGACAGCGTGTAGATCAGGATCGGCATGAAGGCGTATTGCAGAATGCTGAGGACGTACTCCAGCGTCAGCCCCGGCGTGATCGTCGGGTCCACGCCGCCGCGCACCTGCCCGATCTTGAACCATTCGAGCTGCACGCCGAAGATCAGGATGATCAGCAGGGCAATAATGTAGTCGGGGATGCCGGAGATGATCGACGCCAGGGTGGTGATCACGTTGTCGAACCAGCTCCCGCGCCAGTAGCCAATCGTCAGGCCGATCACGATGCCCAGCGTGAAGCTGATCACCAGCGCCAGCCCGATCGAGAACAGCGTCCACGGCAGGTAGCGCAGGAGCAGCTCGGCCACCGGCGTGCCGGTCTTGGTGATCGACATGCCCAGATCGCCCTGAACCAGGTCCGTGATGTAGTCGGTATATTGCAGCAGGGCGGGCCGATCGGGGTCGAAATTGAAGATCGTGGCTGCTGCCCGGACGGCGTCTTCATAGCTCAGCCCTTGCCGGTTCATCAGTTCGTCCACGCGAATCTCGAATGGATTGCCCGGCATCTGGCGGATCATGAAGAAGGTCAGCGTCATCACCGCCCAGATCGTCACCAGCCCCTGAAAGATGACTTTGAACCAGTAGCTGCGCCAGATGCGCCGCAGTCGGCCTCGTAGGGTCAGAGGGCGCGGCGCACCAGAGGTCGTTGCGTCAGAAGACCTTGCGGCGGGAATTGCGGTCATAACGGTTCCTATGAATTGGTTTCTATCGTTATCGCTCCCCTCCATAAATTGAAGAGCAGCTCTCACTTCATCACACCCCGGACTCGCTACTGCGCGTCCGCCCTCATCACACGCCTCGTAAGGACTCGCTACTGCGCGTCCACCACCTCATCCACACGGTCGCCCAACGGCGCGCCCACCACTACGCCTCACCCACTCCGTAGGGACGCGCTTGCCTCCGCCACTCACCCTCTGTGGGGAGGGGTGAGGGGTCGCGCACCTCGCGCCTTCCCCCCCACCTCGTACGGTCGCCCAACGGGGCGTCCGCCACCTCACCCCCACGGTCGCCCAACGGGGCGCCAGCGTCGCCCTCATCACCCACCGTAGGGACGCGCAACGGCGCGCCAACCACCAGGCCTCCCCCCCCCCTGCGTGGGGAGGGGTCCAACGGGGCGTCCGCCACCTCACCCACACGGTCGCCCCACCGCAGCCACCGTGTCGCCACCTCATCACCCACCGTAGGGACGCGCAACGGCGCGCCAACCACTACGGCCTCCCACCGCCGGTTCCCCAGGCGAGCTTGCTCGCACACCCGCTTGCGTGGGAGAGGGGGTCAGGGGGTGAGGGGTTTCGCGCGCCACTGCGCCCTCCTCCCACCTCCGGCTCCCCCTCTCCGGCACGGAGAGGGGGTTGGGGGGTGAGGTAAAACCCTATCCCGCCGGACGCAGGGTCCCATCCAGGAACAGCGGCACGATGAACAGATCGCCGCCACTGCTCGCCGGGTTGGCATAAATCGGATCGCCATCGGCCGGCGCACCGGCAATCAGCGATTCGTTCAGCGGCATCACGCTCAGCATCTCATTCAGCGGCACATAGAACATCGTGTCGTTGATGACCTTGGCCACAAAATCGGCGCGGGCCAGCAGTTCGTCGGTATCCAGCGTCGAGCTGGAGTTGAGGATCAGCTCCTGAAGGTTGATCATCTCGCCGTCGTACTCGAACTCGAGGTCCAGGCCCCAGCCCGGCAGACCCTCAGCCAGTTCTGTGGTCCAGCGCAGGATCGCCGAGCGGAAGTTGTTGTAGGCGAACGGCGTGCCCGAACCCCAGCTCCACACGGTCAGGTCATAGTTGCCTTCGCGAATCGCCTGAGCGGCTTCCTGCCAGGGCAGCGCGCGCTCGGTGATGTCCCAACCGAAGTCGTTCAACTGCGCCGTCGCATCGCGCGCCGCGGCGGAGAAGTCGGCGAAGTCCGCCGGGAACGTGTACTCGAAGGTCAGGGTGTTGCCATTGGCGTCGGCCCACTTGCCATCGGCGTTGCGGCTGTAGCCGGCCGCCGCCATGTATTCCTCAGCCTTCGCCAGGTCGTAGCCGTACTGATCCAGCGCGGCCACACCCTCTTCGCTCAGCAGCGCCGGGGTCAGCGCGTCGAGAATGCCGGAGTAGTAGGTGATCTTCGAAGCGCCCAGACCGTTGGTCAGCAGCGCGCTCTGTTCGCCATTGATGGCATGAGCGACGGCCTTGCGCAGGTTCACGTCCTGGAAGACCGGGTTGGCGAAGTTGAAGTACAGACCGGGGCCGTAGCCCAGCGGCACGGAGACAAGGCGGATGCCCTCGTCGACGAAGGCCTGAAGCGTCGCCGGCGGGTAGACGTTGGTCGCATAGGCGATCTCACCGCTCAGCACCAGCGGCGTCGACACCTCGGTCTCGCCTGCCCACAGCTTGATCTCGCCAAACTGCACGCTGTCCGAATACAGGCTGTTCGGCTGCCAGTGCAGCGTCATGAACGCCTCGCCGACGTCGTCGAGCGAGTAGGTGAACGGACCGCTGGCGATCAGTTCCTCGGGTTTGTATTCGGCAATGACCGTCGCCAGATCGATCCATTCCTGGTCTTCACTGGTCTTGCCATCGGCAACAACGGCGCGCGCCTGCTCGGCCAGCTCGGCGTAGTTCGCGCTGGCAGTCACGTACTGCTTCAGGATCGTGCGCTCATTGCTGAGCGAGGCCTTGCCCTCCTGGAAGGTGAAGCGTACGGTGCGCTCATCGACGGCTTCCACGCTGGCGATGTTGGTCCAGATCGCCCAGCCCAGGATCGCCCGACGTCGAACGTGTCGACCACATCCTGCGACGTGACCGGCTCGCCATTCGACCACAGCGCGCCTTCCTTAAGGGTGTATTCGTAGGCGGTGTCGCCGTCCACGAAGCCCCACGACTCGGCCAGCAGCGGGACATATTCGCTCGTCGCAAACATGTACATGGCCGGCGGCAGCTCGACAAAATGCCGGTAGATGGGCGCGCCCAGGTTCGAATCAAGTCCGCCCGTCGCGAAGCTGTTCAGAGTATGGGTTCCGGGCGCGGTGTAGGGCCATGTGCCCAGCCACACCCCTTCGGGCGCGTCCTGCGCTGCGGCCGGCAGCACCATCACGCCCAGGGTCAAAAGTATTACCAAGAACAACACGGAAAAACGCTTCATTTGTTTCTTCCTCCGAAAAACGCGCGTGGTCTAGTGTGGTATAGTCCACTCCAAAAACGAGTGTAACGCCCTGCACCAGCGGATGCAAGACTTGCACGGTATGATTGGCAAACTTTGTGCAGTTTGTTCAGCAACATGCCTGGATGCCTATCAGGAGCTTCCGATGACACACCCCCTCCCCACCGAGACGCGCGCCGCCGTGATCCACCAGTACGAGCCGGGAATCGCGCATGTGACCGTCGAAACCTGGCTGGTGCAGCCGCCTGGCCACGGCGAAGTGCTGGTGCGCATCGCCGCCGCGCCCATCAACCCGTCCGATCTGGCTTTTCTCTCCGGCAACTACGGCGTGCGCAAGCCGCTGCCCTGCGTTCCCGGCTTCGAGGGGAGCGGTACGGTGATTGCGGCGGGCGAGGGCGTCGATCCGGCGCTGGTCGGGCGGACGGTGGCCTGCTTCGGCGCGGATGGCGACGGGACGTGGATGGAAGTCTTGCGCACGCGGGCGTCCTCCTGCTTTCCCGTCGGCGAGGAGGTAGATGCGGAGGCCGCGGCGACGCTGCTGATCAACCCGTTGACGGCCTGGGCGCTGCTGGATCGCGCCGGCACCTCGATGGGGATCGCCCAGACGGCGGCGGCCTCTGCCCTCGGTCAAATGATCGCCCGGCTGGCGAACGAACGCGGCATCCCGGCGGTGCACGTGGTGCGGCGCGACTCTCAGGCGGAGCTGCTGTGGGCGCTCGGCGCGGAGCACGTGCTAAACAGCGAGACTGAAACGTTCGATCACGACTTTCGCGACCTGTGCCGCAAGCTGAACATCCGCGTCTGCTATGACGCGGTGGCCGGCGAACTGGGCGCGCGGTTGCTGCGCCTGATGCCCTCCGGCAGCCGGCTGATTGTCTACGGCGGGCTAGGCGGCCACGGCGTGCAGGCGATGGTGGGCGATCTCATCTTTAAAAATAAGGCCGTCGAGGGCTTCTGGCTCTCCACCTGGATGCGCGACACGACGGCGGCGGCGCGGGCCTGGGCGGCGGTGCGCGAAGGCGCTGAAGATCTGTTCCGCACGGAGGTGCGCGCCCGCTACCCGCTGGAGCGGATCGGCGAGGCGCTGGCCGACTACGCCGAGCAGATGAGCGGAGGCAAGGTACTGATCGTCCCGTAGACGATCGGGTTGGTATCGCGAAATCTATACTTGTGTTATTCTACCGGTGCTAATTTCTTTTCAATAACTAGTTCAGTCTATAAGTATGGAGCCTCTCCCTGAGGAGGTGTATTTTGGCGCGCCAGAACTCGGTTCCCCGTGTCACCAACCAACATGAGAAATTGTCATTTTCGACGACAAAACGAAGAATCAGGGAACACTGGCTTCGAAATATACTCCTCATAACAGTGCTGCTGACGGCTGGATGGATAGTCAGTCGATGGCTTGGACGCTGGATCAATTCCGCGGGCCTGCCAGACTTTGCGGCTGTAATCCCCACGCTACTCTGGACACTATGCGTTCTGCCTGTATTCGCATCCATCATCAATATTCGACGTTGGGACATGACGCACAGGCCGATCACTGATCGTGTCAAAATCGTGGAGCGAGGGAGCTATGTCTCCTTGCTTGCTCTTTCATTAACGGATCCGGATGTTCCGACCCTGGCGAGCGTACCCGTGAACAGTCTTTTGTTCCTGACGCTCACGATTATATGGGGGACTCTGGTCACTCGAGATACTCACAAACATCTGACACGGGTCGCCTATCTATCGTTTGCGTATATCGCGTTCATCTGGCTGATTGGTGTCTTTGTCATTAGCGATACTCAGCCCGATGCCACGATAACGCTGTCCATTCAGGAGGTATTGACTCGCGTCCTTCATCTGACCACGCAAGGCCGCGATCTTCTTCATGGCATATTGCTGATCCTCGCTGCTCTACTTCTGGTTATGACCGCTCAAAACGCGGACATGCAGGACACAGTGTATCGTTTGCGTGCCTATTGGCGTCATTTCACCCGCCCGGTTCGTCATGAGCGCGACCGATCAAGGCACTTCCCTGCAAGCGCTGAAGAGAATGTCCTGAATCGATTGAGAGAGTTTGCGAGGCGGCTGCGATCGCTGGAAACTTTCACGATTTACCTGTCCATCGTGCTGATTTCCACGGCAGTCCTGTTCGGCATTGAATGGGTCCGTATCACGAATCTTGACTCTCAGGATACTATCCCTGCTGTGCCGAGTACCTATACTCCTTTGATCGGCGCGCTGGTTTTGGCGGCGAGCTTTCTCCTCGTCATGGTTTCCGGTGGGGCGCTCGTCAACGTCATTCGACGGCAACGCTACCTGATCCTTCCGCTACGCCCGTCGGATGAAAAGGACACTTCACTTGCTTCCCTGGCCGACTCGGCAACGCAATCGCTTGTCGAGCAGCTCCAGCGAATCGGCACACTGCTCAAGCTGCGCCAGGTCGAAAACGTCAGCGCAGGCACAAATGAAGTTATGTCCCTCTTCATCACCAGCGGACAGGAACAGCAGTTTGTCACTGAACTGCAGAATCTTCTGAGCCTGGATTATGTCGCAGCGACCTCAACCGGCACGAGCCTGTGGTCGGCGGCCAGTCGATTTCTGTTCACGCTGACCCGTTACTTTGCCGAAATTACCGTCTCTGGCACGGTCGAGCGCGATATGAACGGCGAGATCGAAATCGTCGTCGAGCTGGCGCGGCGAAACCGGATCATCCTGGTCACACGCAAAGCGCTGCCGCGCAGCGCTTCGGATACGTACGACGAAACGCAGCTTACCCCTGTGACCTACCAACTGGCAGCAGAAATCGTGCTGAAATTAGGGCAGGGCAGCCAGATTGCCTCCCGCGTGGAGTCCCTGGAATGTTTCCTCGACGGTCTGCTTGCCAGCAGCAATCGCAATTGGTGGCGTGCGATCGAGTCCTATCAGAAGGCTTCTGCCATCGAGGAAGCAGAACGCGGCAGCTATGGGATTGGTTACTACCACATCGGCTCTGCCCTGGTGCTGCAAGGGGAAATCGAGCAAGGCAAGCGTTATCTGGAGATGGCCGAAGCCCAGGGGCTGGCGCTGGCGGAACTCCCGTACATGCTGGCGCTGGTCGATCTCAGCATTTACTGGAACAAGCTGAATGAGGATGACGAACTAAAGAGGTTTGAACAAATCATTCGGAGATGTCGAATTGCGCAGCAACTGCGTCCGCGATTTGCGGAAGCTGCTCATCTGATGGGTGCGGCTTACTATCAGCGAGGCAAATTACGGACGCGGGAGCGCACCAAGATCTACGGTTCCGAAAGTTCACAAGCTCCTAAAGACGGAGACATACGCGACGAAGATCGCAGCTACCGCATGGCGATCCAGTATCTTCGTCAGAGTCTTGCTCAGTTCGATCGCGCCTATCACAGTCTCCAGAGTCTGCAACAGACTTCCTCAGATGAAGTGAGGACCGAAGTCTTGCGTCTTCTCCGTGAGCGCGTGACGGCGAAGCACCGACTGGCGGACGCACTACGGGCCTCAGAACGCTATCCAGAAGCGGAAACTTATTATGACGATGTACTGAATGTCGTACCTGCTAACATCAGTACGCTGATCGATCTCTCCAAGACTTACTGTCTTTCGGGGAGCTGGCAGCGCGCCGACGAATTCATCCAACAACAAGTGATCACACTTCCCGAAGGTGAGTGGGACCCGCATGTTAACCTTCATGCGGGGTGGGCGCTTGCCGGCGGTGTTCTGGACGAGATCCGCATACTACTGAACGCCGCGGATACTGACAGAACGGGGCTATTTGTCGGCCCCCTGCAGCGGGTGATGATGCATCTGGATTTCGCGCTTTATCTTCGTCCCCAATATATGACGAGTTGGGAACAGACTGACTGGGTGAAATGCTACGCGGGAGCGATGGACGAGTTCCCTCCTCGTGATGCATCTGCGCCTGACCCACTGACAGCTGATTACCATCAACCCATTCTGCCCGGAAGTGTTGAACTGCTGCATCTGCAGAAACTGTGGCTGGCATGGCGACAGGATGGTCGAGATTATTGTGACGAAGAGCGAATCTCCTCGCCCTGAAGTGACCCCCGAAGGTTGGACACAGGGGTAAATGAAGTATCCTATGTCCAGAAGGGGATGAACGATGAGAAACCGACGGAAGTTCACAGCCGAGTTCAAAAGCCAGGTGGTGCTGCAGGTGCTGAGCGGCGAGGGACGATGGCAGAGATCTGCCGCGAGCATGAGTTGACGGCGCAGATGGTGAGCGACTGGAAAGCGCAGTTCCTGGCCGGGGCGGCGCAGGTATTCAGAAGGGAAAGCCAGAGCCGAGGAGCAGGCGCGGATCGCCGAGCTGGAGCGGATGGTCGGGAACTGACGATGCAGCTGGAGATAGCAAAAAGGCTTCGAGCTGCGGCTGGGACGTCGAGCGAAAACGGGAAACGGCGGAAGCTGCGCGAGGCGGAGTATCCGGTGGCGAGATCTGTGCGGTGGTGGGGTGGCGCAGCTACCACAGGCAGCGCGAACAAGGGGCGTTCCGGGGGGGACGTCCCGACCTATGGCTATCGCCGCCTGACAGCGCTGCGACGGCAGGCTGGGCTGTGAACCACAAGCGGGTGGGGGCTGATGCAGGCGATGGGCTTGCGGCGGCGCAAGACACGCGACCAACAGCGACCATCCCTTTCCGCGCTATCCAACCTGGTGCGGCACGAGGAGGTCGCCATCCCGACGCGATCTGGCGGCGGATATCACCTACGTGCGCCTGGAGCAGGGCTTCGTGTTGCCGTCATCAGGATGTCTTCACGCGAGCGGTGCGCGGTTGGCAGCTGAGCGCTCGCTGGACGGCAGCTGACGCTACGGCGCTAAACGCGCGGCGCAAGGTTGCCCCTCATTCACCCGCGGCCCATGCCTGTCAGGACTACCCGGCCTGCTGAGCCAACGCCAGATCCAGATCAGTATGGCTGCCGTCGGCGCCCGAGGAAACGGCTTCGCTAGCGGCCATGCGGACGATTAAAGAGGAGGAGTCGTCCGCGGAGTACAGGACTTTCGATGCCTACCGGGGGTCGTCCTCCGTCCACCCGGCATCCACCCGCGTCGCTACCTGACGCCTGCCGAGTTCGACCATGGCGCCACCAGCAGTTCGGCGGTCAGTTAAGCACGTGTCCATCTCAGGGGTGCAGTCACCCATTGCTGCATCACTCACTGGTGAGCGACTCTCCCCTCTGATTACGCGTATCCAAACAGACCTGAGTCAGACTGGACGGGCCAGCATTTTTGAACACGAACACAGCCTCGCCTTATCTATGCTTAAAGCCAACCTTAAAAGCTTGAGTGATTTTGTCCGCGATTCGCAGTCTTGTCTACAGTGTGCAGACATCGGCGAGTACTTCGCTCAGAAGTTCCGGGAGTCCCGAGACCGATATCACTCACTGCATACGAGAGATGTTGATGGGAACAATCAATCAGATGAACTGCTGGATTCAGTCCAGGAGTTGGTTGCCGAACTCGAACGATCTGTTTCCAGTTCATTTCCATCCGACGACTTTGCTGCAATTTACATCGAACTCAAAGCACAACGTCGCCTGTTTGCAATGTTCCTCGCGGAAATCGAAGACAGTGGCCGGGTAGACAGTCTTTCGCAACGCTTACGGCGATTGCGTTTTGGCGCGGTCACCCTGGATAGATGGAAAGATGCAGACAAAAAACTGGAAAAGACTTCATCAGGGGGAGGCTCGACACGAGGAGAGCCGGCGTTTTCGGAACGGTGGGAAATCGATATTTACGCCGAAACAGCGCTGTTCACTGTTCGGGTTCTCGCCGAAGGCGGCGCCTACGAAACGGCGCACGCGGTCGCCCAATCAAGCATTGCGCGCCTCAAAGTCTGGATCAAGCGGTGGAAAACCGCATACGGTGGCGAGACGTCCACACACTACTTCACATTCAGCCCTAAAACCGTGCGCTATCAGGTTGCAACATTGCTCGCGTGGAAAGCCTACTGCGCCTCTCAGATGTATGATGACACCGAAACCAAAGCGCGGACGCAAGCCCTGAATCCCACATACTTCAAAGTAGATTACAGGAAGGATACGTCAGAGAGCACTATTCAGGAAGCTATTGATGCTTCGCTAAGATATGTGCCTCGTCACCCACTCGCGTTGTTCGTGCAAGCGCTTCTTTATCGGCGCCAGGGACGAAACAAAGTGGCAGTCGATGAACTCCACCGCCTGCTCACGGCCATGGCTCCCTACGATCCCAATAACCAAATCGCGAACTGGCAGCCTTTCGCCAAAAACCACCCGGAACACCCTATCCCGGAAGAAGTGAAGGAGGAGGGCAGGAATGACGATGATGAATTGGAAAAATACTGGCGCCTTTCCCCGCGTGAACGGATGGCGCGGCATGAACAGGTTTCCGGCGGCAGGCAGTACGAGTATGTTGTCAACCTCACCTCGATCCACCGGCTGATTGCCAGACTGCATGAGGATAGTGGTGATTTGCGGTTAAGCGTCGAACACCTGCTTTCGGCAGTCGCTTTGTCACCTCACTGGGACGTCGATGCCGATATTCTTCTGCAGATTGCTCGCCTGCTCGAACGGCAGAATCGTTTCTACGATGCGCAGGCTGTCGTTGCTGCGCTTCACAGTTACCGGTTGCTGCTGGAACCGAACACCCTTTCCACAACCCGTATCCTGGAAGCTCGAGTCCTGAACTGCATTCTGTACGCACGCCTTGGTCAGCATGCGCTAGGCCGTGACGCTGCTCGGGCATTGCTCGACGCCTTCAAGATTGAGACGGAATCCTTTAACGCCGCCGGGCGATACAAGGAACGCCTGCCGCACTACCGACTGAAGGGAGCCTTCGAGAATCTTCTCGTTCACACGAAAATACTGGAACAAGGCAAAATCCTGGAAACGCCGTACCAACTTCTTTCTTCATCGACGGAATCCGATTCGGAGACGGAAGGTTGGACGTCTCTGCTTGATCTGGCCAGCCTGGGTTTTGACCCACGCTCGATGGCCGATACGATCGAGTTGATGAAAGCAAGCTTTTCGCTCGATTCATCAAGTATGGAGGAGGGATACAAGCCTCTCGGGAATCCCGAAACCGTGTTGAGACAACCCCCCGAGCTCAACATCAATCTCAATATCGCCATTCGTCTGCTATACGCTCTCACCAAAGACGCAGCACGAGCCATTGAACATGTCTGCCAGATCGACAACAACTTTGTTTTCAACAGCATTCAGATTAACGTTGGCAACCGAGAAAACGAAGCGGAAGCATTGGATCGGCCAGAGGGGATCACACTTGAACGGCGCATCAAGCGCGCCATCGAGCGAATGCACAAGCTCTATAAAGCTTCCAAGGACCATCCACACGCGAGAGAACATGCGGTACGATACAAGGAGAATCTGGCAAACTACTACGATACGCAGGGCTGGCTCGAGTTCCGAAGCGCAAAGTCCGAGGACGCAGAGTACGAAGGCAAGCTCATGAATGCAATTCACTGGTTGGAACAGGCCCTGGACTCCAACCCGCGAAGCTCTATTGTCAACTATCATCTGGCACGTGTCTACTTGCGCCTGATTGAGCACCTGTGGCAGCACACGCCATTTTCACAATCCGACTTCCAGGCAGCGATTAAGGCAGGGACCATCAACTATTATCTCAGCCAGGCATTACGTTACTGGATGGCCGGACGAGAACATGACTCAAATCGCCGGTTGACTGACAGCCTGGGCTGGCTAGGACGGCGAATTCAACGGTATCGCTCCGCCTGGGACCGCCGACACATTCGTACCTTTAGTGGGGAAGACCGTCCAAGTCCTGGTAGCTAAAGGGTGCTGGCCGACTACGCCGGGCAGATGAGCGGCGGCAAGGTGCTGGTGACGCCCTAGTTCACTATATCCATTACATTTGGCATTAATGGTTCGAAGCGAAAGGTGGTACATTCGCTGGCTTTGGTCTCTTCAGTCTCTTTGAGGGAGCAAGACATGTCCACTCAACGACGTCCGCAAGAGCGCCTCTGCCTGATAGTCCTCGCACTGTGTGCTTTTGCCATTGTCTCCGGCGTTTCCGCCCAGGATGCTGACAGCATCCCCCTCATCACCTTCACCCCATACGAGGAGAATCCGGTCGTCGACCGGGAGTCCGGCTCGGAATGGGGCTGCGAAAGCGGCACCATCTTCGCACCGCAGGTGATCGAAGTGGAAGGCGTTCTGTACATGTTCTACTCCGGCTCCTGCGAACGGACCGGCAAACCTGCGGCCATCGGTTATGCGACGTCGACCGACGGGGTCCAGTGGGAGAAGGCGGCGGAGAACCCGATCCTTGCGCCCGACGGGGATGGCTACGATGCACGCTGCGTCTCGATTGGCGTGCCGATGTACGAGGATGGGCAGTGGATTCTGTACTACGCGGCCAACTCGACGCCCTGCAACGGCCCCGGCAAGTCGATCGGCCGGGCGACCGCGCCATCGCCGGACGGTCCATGGGTACGGGAAGCAGACGCCGTGCTAACCGCCGGCGATTCCAGTGCGTGGGACAACGGGTTCCTGATGCCGCATGCGGTGTTTCACATCGGCGATCAGTACATCATGTACTATTCCGGCGGCGCGGAGTTCCTGCTGCCGCTGCCCCGGCTGGTCGGCATGGCTACATCGACCGATGGGATCCACTGGGCCAAGTATGATGACCCGGCGACCACGGAAGCGCCCTATGCGGAAAGCGATCCGCTTATGGAGCTGAACGCCGATGGCACGACGAGCGAGTTTTCGGCCTGGTCGCTGGACATCGGAAAGACTGAGCAGGGCTGGGAAATGTTCTTCAGCAGCCCCTGCCCAGAGTCGGTGTCGCAGAACTGCGTCACGTTTATGGGGTATGCTGTCAGCGACGACGGCCTGAATTGGCGTGCGTTCCGTTCGCTGGATACAGCCGTCCTGACACTTCAGCAGGTTGCGGCGGACTGGGCGGCGAGCTGCATCTGCCATCCAACTTATGTCGCCGAGGGATCCGATTACCGCCTTTATTTTGTCGGCTGTACCGAGGAAATGAACGACTGTCGGATCGGGATGGCGACTGGCTCCATCACCTGGCCTGGTCCGTAACACATCAGGCGACGGCCGAAACATGCCTGAGAGCAGCGCGCAGGCTGAGCCCGCACCTATTGTGAAATGAAACGCCCCCTGGCGAGATGTCTCGCCAGGGGGCGTTGCTGTTGAAGATCGAACAAGAAATCTAGCTTCGTCCCAACTTGCGCTGGATGATGACGTGGAAGGGGAAAGCAAGTCGATCCGCCTGGATCGCCGGCGCGGCGATGAGGTGCTGGTTGGCCGTCTCGAAATCGGTATGCAGCCGCTGCATCTCCGCGATCTGCGTGGGGGCCGGCTCATGCCCGAAGAGCGTCACCACCAGGGTGTGCTTGCCGGAGGTGTACAGCAGCCAGCGTCCGCCCTCGATGGCCTCCTTGCGGAACAAGACCCCCGTCCTGTCAGGGGCCGAGGCCGCCGTGCGGCGGAAGTGCTCGGCAAAGGCGTCCTGGTTGACGTCGAACGCGCCGAGCGCCTCCAGAAACGTCTTGCTGCGCCGGTGATAGATGAGCACGCCACGCGCTTTGCCCATCCACGACTTACGGATGCCGATGGTCCTGCCCGCGGCATCCTCAATCAGACCGGTGTTGCTTTCCTCCAAAGCCGCCTCGGCAAGATCGAGCTGGCTGGAATAGTGGGCGTAGATGGCGTCGAACTGCTCGCGGCTGATCCTGCCTGAGGCATACTCGTTCAGGATACCGTCGATCTTCGCCTGCGTAACGGCTTTGAATTCTGCGACTTTTGTCCGGCTGCGCTGCGATGACATGAATGGGGACTCCACCGGCAAACGGTTGAACGAGATCGACTACTTGCGCAGGCCGAGCGCCTTCAGAATTCTCTGGAGGAGGGTCGGCTGCGGCGGTACGGCATCATAGCCGCGCGGATCCGGGACGTGGCCAATGTTCGCTTCGCCCTGCTCGATCTGGTAGGTCTCCATGGTCGAGTGGCTGGAACTGTGCGCGTGCTCGCGCTCCTGGGCCTGCTCGCGTTCCTTCTGACGTCTATAGAAATCGTCCGCCATCATCATCCTCCCCAAAACCTGATTTAAGTTGATTATAACGAGAAATAACGAAATTAAACGCGAAGAGCGTCAATTGTTGTGGAAACAGCCTGACCCATCACCCACGGTTCCCCCTGATAGCTCAGGAGGCGACAGTAGCCGCCAACATTTCGTCATCTCAGTGAATCATTGATGCTTAACCTCACCCCGTTTCGCTGCGCTCAACCGCCCCTCTCCGTGCGGAGAAGGGCAAATGCCGCTAGGTTCTTGGGGTGAAATTGGCTCAAAAACGCAGCTATTGATGGTCAAGGTGAACTTTCGCGATTCACTGAATCTGGGATGTTGGATGCCCCGTTGGGCGTCCCTACAAACGTGCTGCGTGTCCCTGGCCGCGGAGGCGAGGGGTGAGAAGATGTGGAATCTGGTTGGAACAAAACACATGGGGGGGACGTCTACCGATCAAGAACCGAGGAGAATATCCCATGAAGCGCATCCTTTTCTTCAGTCTGTTATTGATGTCGGCTATTGTTGTCGGGGTGCTGGGCGTGAGCCCCAGCGTCGCCCAGACCGTCACCTGTCCACCCTGTCCCACCGACGGCCCTTGCCCGCTGTGTCCCGACGTTATGCCGATCGTCCCCGGTGTGTTCACCAACCCGGAATGGCTGAAAATTGACCACCACCGCGTGCGGGTCGAGGTCGACAGCCAGATCGCCCGCACGTCGATCAGCATGGAATTCGTCAACGAGGGCAATGGGCTGGCGGAAGGCACCTTCATCTTCCCGCTGCCGCAGAACGCCTCCGTCGAGCAGTTGATCATGTACATCAACGACCAGCCGATCGAAGCGAAGATCCTGGACGCCCGTGAAGCGCGCGCCATTTACGATGAGATCGTCCGTCAGTACCGCGACCCGGCCCTGCTGGAATACATCGGCACGCAGGCGGTGCAGGCCAACGTCTTCCCCATTCCGCCAGGCGAATCACGCGGGATCGAGATCATCTACTCGCAGGTGCTGGAAGTCGATAACGGCCTGATCCAGTACGTCTACCCGATGGACGTGACCCGGCTGACGACCACCCGCCCGATCGAGGAGGCCAGCATCAGTGTGCGCGTCTCCAGCAACGAGCCGGTCAGCAATATCTACTCGCCCAGCCACAACATCGCCATCCACCGTGCCGCCGGCACCGACCGCGAGTTCACCGTCGGCTGGGAGCAGTCGGACTACGTGGCGGATCAGGACTTCAGCCTATACTGGGGCATCGCCTCGGAGACGATCAACCTCAACCTGCTGACGCACCGCGCCGGCTCCAATGAGGACGGCTACTTCATGGTGCTGGTCCAGCCGCCGCTGGAAGCGCCCCAGGAAGCGATCGTCCCGCGCGACCTGATCATCGTGCTCGACCAGTCGGGCAGCATGGACGGCGAGAAGTGGAACCAGGCCCGTGAAGCGGCCGCCTACGTTCTGCAAAATCTGAACGAGCAGGATCGCTTCAACGTGGTGCTGTTCAGCACCGGCTGGCGCACTTTCAGCGACCGGATGGAGTCGCCGGCGGTGGCCCAGGAAGCCGTCGACTGGCTCCGCGGTATGTTCGCCGAGGGCGGCACCAACATCGACGGCGCGCTGGAAACGGCGCTGGAGATGGTGGGCGAGCGGCCCACGACCATCCTGTTCATGACGGACGGCCTCGCCACCGAGGGCGAGACGAGCACGAGCCGCATCCTGGAGAACGTGGCCGCCACGGCGCCGGGCAACATCCGCCTGTTCACCTTTGGCGTCGGCGATGACGTCGACACCTTCCTGCTGGACTCGCTGGTACGCGAGCATCGCGGCGCGTCGTCGTACGTCCGCCCGACCGAGCGCATCGATGAAGAGGTGCAGAGCCTGTATAACAAGATCGGCTCGCCGGTGATGACGGATCTGACGCTGAGCATTGACGGCGTGCGCGTGGACGCGGTCTACCCGCAGGGCGAGCTGCCGGACCTGTTCGCGGGCAACCAGCTCACGATTGTCGGCCGCTACCGGGACGGCGTAGAGAATGCCACCATCAGCCTGACAGGCATGGTCGGCAACCAGCAGCAGACCTTCACCTACTCCGAATTGTCCTTCCGCGACCGGGCGGGCGGCGACTCCTTCGTGGCGCGGCTGTGGGCGACCCGGCGCATCGCCGACCTGCTCAACAGCATCCGCCTAAACGGCGAGAACCGCGAACTGGTCGACAGCATCGTCAGCCTGAGCATCCGCTTCGGCATCATCACCCCATACACCAGCTTCCTGATCGAAGAGGACGATATCCTGTCGCAGCAGGGGCGTGTGGAGGCCGAAGAGCGGCTGGCCAACACGGCCCGCGACCTGGGCGCGGCAGCCAGCGGCGCGGCGGCGGTCGATGCGGCGGATCAGTTCGCGCAGATGTCCGAAGCGGCGGCCCCGATGGCCATGCCGACGATGGCGGCGCAGTCAAACGTTGGCGGCGTGATTATGCCCGGTACGCCCACGCCGCAGGGCACCATGCCCGCGCCCGGCACCGGCGGCGAGATCCTTGCCGAGCCGGCAGCGCAAGAGTCACCCATCCAGACGGTGGGCGAGAAGACCTTTATCCTTCAGAGCGGCGTGTGGACCGACACGACGTATGAGCCGGACACCATGACGACGGAGAAGGTCGAGTTCCTGAGCGACGCCTACTTCGACCTGCTGGCGCAGATCCCCGAACTGGGTGAGTTCTTCGCCCTGGGCGACCGGGTGATCGTGGTGTGGGACGGCGTGGCGTACGAGGTGACGGTGGCGACGAGCTGAACCTCACCCCCTGGCCCCCTCTCCATGCTGGAGAGGGGGAACATGTAACGGAGATTGTGAATTCCATTGGGCGGGGCGTGCAGCGATGCGCGCCCCGCTTTTTTGTTACGGACCGTCACGACGTTATGATTGGCGGGCGCATTTCTGACGAACAGGTCACGACAGTTTGATTTGGGCAAGGCGGCCTCTGGTGGACAGGGCGAGCCCTGTCCCTACACGAGGAGGGGGATCATGAGCACGGATATGCAGGCGGCTGAAGAGACGGCGGTGATGCAGGTGATCGAGGCGGAGTCGCGGGCCTTCTGGCTGAAGGACTTCGACGCGTGGGCCGACTGCTGGCTGCACTCGCCGGCCATCCGCATGATGGGCTGGTGGGCGGCGGGCGGCATCCGCGTGACGGAGGGGTGGGAGGCGCTGAGCGCGGGGATGCGTCAGGTGATGGACGCCAGCCCGGAGCCGAACCCGACGGCCTCGCAGGTGCGCCGGGAGCGGATCAACCTGCGCGTCCGTGAGTCGATGGCCTGGGTGACGTTCGACCAGTACGGGGCGGATACCGGCGACTCCAGCATGGATATGCCGGGGCTGAGCCGCGAGACGCGCATTCTCGAAAAGCACGATGGTCAGTGGAAGATCGTGTACGTGGGGTGGCTGCTGGAAGGGGAAGGCAGCAGTCCTGAGTAGACAGGGCTGAGGACCGGGCCGCAAGCGCAGAAACACCGTGGGGTGAGCGGAATCGGGGCGCAAGCGAGGCGTCGGGCAGGCGGAAGCGCAAAGGCGCATAATCAGGAGGCCGGATCAAGCGAAAGAGGCCACCCATGAACCTGCTCCTGCCCATCGTCCTGCTGGCCCTGCTCTTCGTTCAGCCCATTCAGGCCGATCAACTTGCGCGCGCCGAAGCCACCTTCCAGGTTGACACGCTGGTTGGACGCCTTTTTTACACCTGGGGCGGTGCTCTATATTCCTGGCTGCCCGGCGAGGCCGAGCCGATCCTGCACCGGGACGGCGGGACCGTCCGCGGACTGGCGATCTCGCCCGATGGTACGAAACTGGCCTACACCCACCGTCCGGATCGCATCGAGGCGGCGGACGCGAGGGGAGATCACATTCACGTCACCGACCTGTGGATGATGGATTTGCAGACCGGGGAGTCGATTCCGGTGGCCGTGCATCCTATCGAGGCCGATACCCCCGAAGCATGGTCGTCACGCTCCGCCCCCACCTGGTCGCCCGACGGGTCGCGGCTGGCTTATACCGAGCTCACGACCCGCCCGCGCGAACTTCGCGTTTACGATCTGCGCACCGGCGAAACTACGATAGTGTCGAATGACCTGAACCCCGGTTGGGGCGATGGCGGCATGGAAGGACCGCCGCACAACGTCAGTTGGGGTGGATCCATTTCCAAGATCGTCGTCAGCAGCGGGTTTACCCTGTCGATCTTCGACGAGACGGGCGGCGTGTGCGAGACCCTGCTCGATCTCAACGGCGTCCCGCCCCAGGACACTTACCCGGCTGTCCATGATGCCGAATGGGTGTGGCTGGGCGATGCCCCGTACCTCCGGCTGACCTATCAGGACGAACGCCCGAATCGCCTGCTCGATGCGCAGTCGGGCGAGCAGTTCGAGATCGAGGCCGACGCTTTCCTGGCCCGCCGGCCGGTTCCGGCCGACGATACCCCGTACCGGAGTGCGCGTGTACGCGACGGTCTCGGACTGGCGCGTCGAATGGCCAGGGCGGGGCCTCGCACTGCCGCTGCCCGATTTCGCTATCAGCCCCGACGGGCGGCGCATCGCCACCGTCGCGCAGGATCAGGATGGCGAAACCTGGGCGATCACCGTGATGGGTGAAGTGGACGAGGCGGGCATGGAGTCGTCGCTGACGCTGCCGCCGCTGTCGCCGAATGAGATACGCTGGTATGGCCATGAGGTGGCATGGGCCTATGTCGCCTGGCAGCTTGACCCAGCCATCGAGCTGCGCCCCGTCGAACCGCTCATGGTCGAGCGCATCTGCCGGCCCAGAGCTCAGTCATAGGCGCGTTGGAGCCATCAGCCGCCGCGCGCCGGCGATCGTGCGGGCGAGCCGGTTGGCGAACCAGCCCATCATGCTTGACCGCGGGCGCGACTCCATGGAGAGTCTGCCGGCTTCCTTCAGCAGGCGGTCCTTCTGGGCTGCGTAGAACTGCTCGTCGCGGTCGTAGGCCGCCTGCATCTGCTCGGCAAGATCCGCTGGCATCGCTCATCCCCCCTGAGATTTTACGAATTAAACACGCCTTGAAGGCTATAATGGCTTCGTGACCCCTTCGTGATTTCAACGTGACTGGAGAGCAGATCTCATGGCTGCCCTGCGACTGCTGCTGTTTGGCGCGCCGCACTTCGAAGTGGATGGCCAGATCGTCGATGGGGTGCGCCGCAAGGCCATCGCCATGGCGACGTATCTGGCGCTGACCGACCGCCCGCAGACCCGCGATATGCTGGCGACGATGTTCTGGCCTGACCAGGACGAGGAACGCGGCCGCACTTCCCTGCGCAGCAGCCTGCACAACCTGACCAGCCTCTCAACCGAGACCTGGCTGGAAGCCGACCGGCAGATGGTCGCCATCGACGCCGACGCCATCGAGATCGACGTCCGGGCGTTCATCAATGCGCTGGCTTCGACGCGCGCCCACCTGCATTCCGACGGACGGCTGTGCGAGGACTGCGAGGCCGCACTCAACCGCGCTGTCGATCTGTATCATGACGACTTTCTGGCGGGGTTCAGCCTGCCGGACAGCGCCGAGTTCGATACCTGGCAGGCGACTCAGCGCGAATGGCTGAACCGCGAGTGCTCCAGTGCGCTGCGGCGGCTGGCCATGCATTCGGCCAAGGGGGGGCTGAAAGAGGCCATCGCTTACGCGCGGCGCTGGCTGGCGATCAACGCGCTGGATGAGCAGGCCCACCGCCTGCTGATGCGCCTGTACGTCGCCAACGGACAGCGCGCCGAAGCCCTCCGCCAGTATCAGGACTGCGTCCGGCTGCTGGACGAAGAGCTGGCGACGCCGCCCGAAGACGAGACGAACAGACTCTACGAGTCGATTCGTCGGGGCGAACCGCTGGTGACGAGCGTCGAAGGCGGGACGATCGCCGTCGACGGCGGGCGTGGGGGCGAGCTGTTCGGCGCGTCGAGCGTGCTGCCGCCCATGCCGACGCTGGTCGTCGGTCGCGAGCAGGCCCTGAGCGAGATCAAGGCACGGCTTGGCCTGGCGAAGGCAGAAGACCGCCGGCCGGTGACGGTGATTGAGGGCTGGCCGGGCGTTGGCAAGAGCACGACGATCGGCGCGCTGGCCCACGACCCGGAACTGAAGGCCGCCTACCCCGACGGCGTGCTGTGGACCTCACTGGGCGAAACGCCCAACCTGGTCGCTGAACTGACGGTGTGGGGTGAAGCGCTGCGCCTGATCGCCCCTGGCAAGGCGCCCAAGCTGGAAGACCTGACCAGCCATATCACCGCCGCGCTGCGCGACCGGCGCATGCTGCTGATTGTCGATGATGTGTGGCAGGTCGAACATGCGACTCCCTTTCGCGTGGCCGGGCCGGGCAGCTCGCTGATCCTGACCAGCCGGCTCAACATGGTGGCGCGCGCCCTGGCGCCGGCCTCCGACGATGTCTACCGCCTGCCCGTCCTGAGCGACGAATACGCGCTTTCGCTGCTGACCCGGCTGGCACCCGAGGCCGTCGAGCAGCATCCGGACGAGGCGCTCGAACTGGTGCGCGACCTGGAGGGGCTGCCACTGGCGATTCAGGTCGCCGGCCGGCTGCTGCATGAAGAGATGCGCATGGGGTGGGGGATCGCCGATCTGCTGGCGGAACTGCGCGAAGGTCGGGGACTGCTGGCGGCTCAGGCGCCGGGGGATATGCCCGGCAGCGATGCCAACCGCGCGCCGACCATCGCCGCGCTGCTCAAGCGCAGCACTGACGCGCTGGACGAAGAGACGATGGTGCGCTTCGCCCTGCTCGGCCTGTTCGTGCCCAAGCCGGCCACCTTCGATGTGAAAGCCATGGCAGCCGCCTGGGGCGTAGACGATCCGAAGCCGACGGCGCGGGTGCTGGTCAACCGCGGGCTGATCGAGCCGATCAGCGGCGGTCGTTTTCAGATGCACGCCTTGCTGGTGCTTCATGCCAAGGCGCTGCTGGAAGGACCGTGAGCATGGAATTCGGCGCAAAGCTCCAGGAAGCGCGTGCGGGGTCGCAGATGCGCCTGGCGCGCCACTATGTCGATGTGGTGCGCGAGGCCAACACGGTCTATCTGCAAGGGTCGGCTAGCAGTGTCATGGCCCTCAGGGCTTTCGACCTCGAACGCCCACAGATCGAGCAGTGGCGGGCATGGCTGCTGGGACGGGCAGCGACCGATGACCAGGCGGCGGGTCTGCTCGTATCGATGACGCTGGACGGCGAAAGAATCCTGCGCCTGCGCCTGGCGCCTGGCGAACTGGTGGTCTGGCATGAAAGCGCCCTCAACGCCGCCCGACGGCTCGGTGATACGGCCGCAGCGGCAGCGCACCTGCGCTGTATTGCAGATGCACAAGTGTTGTTGGGGAATATCGAGCAGGGCAATGCCGCCTTTTTGGAAGCCTGTGCGCTGGCAGAACAGCTTGCTCACTGGCAGCAGTTGGCCGATGCCTTAGTCACCCTCGCAGAACACGAATCAAGCTGGGGCAAATTGGACGAAGCCTCACAGCACAGTCTGCGCGCACTGGAGATCTATCAACACGTTGGTGACAGACGGGGCAGCGGCATCGGCCTTCGTCGATTGGGATGGATTGCCATCAGCGCGGGAGAATGGCAGAAAGCAGAAGGCTATCTGCAGGAGGCGCATGCGATTGCCCTGCAAACAGGGGATCTGTCGGAGATCGGGGCAACCTTACACAACCTGGGCATTGTCTACAATAGAACGGGCAAATTCGACAAGGGATCCGAAAGCCACCTGCAAGCGCTGGAGTTTTCAAGGCGCATTGGCGATGAGCAAGGGACCATAGCGATCATGTTGGGTATTGCCTTTGCCTATCGTCAGCAAGAAAAGGTTCCCGAGACGCAAGATGTGCTTTTGCAGGCGCTTGCCGTCGCCAAACGCACCGGCAGGATAAGGGCACAAGTCAATATTCTGGCGAACCTTGGCCTGATAGCCGACGATAGCAAAGATTATGTCGATGCGGTTCGCTATCTGGAAGAATCATTGGCTATCTCTCGCGCTCAAGGTTTGTGGTATGACACCTGCGTGAATTGTGGCAATCTCATTTTTCCGGTGTTGGGTCTAGGGCTGTTTGACAAGGCACGCACACTGCTGCTCGAAGGGCTGGAATTATCCGTCACGATTGCCGCGGTGCCGCTGAAAACCACGCTGCTGGCGAGCGCCGTGTATCTATGGATGAAAGCCTCCGAAGTCCAAACGGATGAGTCCATTCAGCGCGAGATGATGGAAACGGCCGCCTACTGGACGGGCGTGGTGTTTGCCTGCCCTGGAGCGTTGCAGGCGAACCGCGCCGGCATAGCCGTGTTTCGTCCGAACATGGAATCGCTGCTCGGCTTGGAGCGGGTGGACGATCTCCTCAATCAGGGCGGACAAGTGGAGATCGACGATGTGATCGCCGATATCCTTGCGACTCTGCGCGCCGCCTCTTCTGCGTAAAGGACCGGGCGATCATGCGATTAGAGGCGAGACTCCAGGAGGCGCGGGCACAGGCGCCAATGCGGCTGGCGCGGCACTATGCCGAACTGGTGCGCGAAGCCGCCGTCCTCTACGAACAGGGCGGGAATAGCAGCCTGGTCGCCCTCAATGCGTTCGACGCCGAACGCGCGCAGATCGAGCAGTGGTGGGCCTGGCTGGCCGAACGGGCGGCAGCAAGCAGCGAGGCGGCGAAGCTGCTGCTGCTGATGGCGGTGGAGGGGCAACCGGTCTTGTGGCTGCGGCTGGCGTTTTCAGTCATTCTCCAATGGCAGACCGCGGCACGGGAAGTGGCGCTGCGGATCGGCGCCCCGGCGGAGTCGATCGCCGCTCTGATCGCGATGGGGAAAGCCCAGGTCCTGCTTGGAGAGCTTGAAGAAGCGACTGGGAAGCTTTGGCAGGCGGCTGGCGAGGCGGAGGTTGCCGGCGATCGGCGTCAGCTTTGCGCCGCCCTGCGGGATTATGCGTTGATCACTCTCGGCGTGCAGCCGGCAGAAGAATCGGAGGCAATTGCCAGACGGTTGCTCGACCTCAGCCGGTCGTTGGGCGACCCACGAGACCTGGGCACGACACTATCCGTCGTCGGCTGGATTGCGCTTAAGCAGGGGCGTTGGGAAGAGGCGCAGATGACTATGAATGAGGGGCTGCCGCTAACGCTGCGCAGCGGCAATCAAGCCATGATCGCGCTGGCGCTGCAGCGCCTTGGTACGCTTGCGCACGGCATTGGCGACTACGCTCAAGCCAGTTGCTACCAGCGGCAGGCGCTGGAATTCACCATGCAGATGGGTGATCAGCGGCGCGCGGCGCACCTCATGATGGATGCGGCTGCAACGCTCGACAATCAAGGCGATTTTGCAGCGGCCCGCGAGTACTACCTGCAGGCGATTTCGCTCACCCGCCGCCTCGGTCTATCTCGCCTCGAGGCCGTCGCGTTCGCCAACCTCGGCTATTCAGCCTATCTGCAAAATCAGTTTTCCGACTCTGTTTCCTATTCCGAATCGGCCGCGCCACTTCTGCGGTCCATGAAGCAGTTCGGGCTGCTCTGCACCGTGCTCGCCAACCTGATCGCAGCCTATCTGCCGCTCGGCCGATTCGAGCAGGCACGCCTGGCGCTCCAGGAGGGTCTGGAGATCGCCACCAACGTCAATTCCGAACCGCTCAAAGTGATGATGCTGGTCGCCGCCGTGCAGACCTGGGTGGCCGCCGCGCTGGCGCAGCCCGACGCGCCCGCGCAGCGCGAGATGATGGCGGAAGCGGCGTCCTGGTCCGGGATGATCCTGGCCTGCCCCGGCGCGGAGCAGGAAAACCGGGACGACGTCGCGAAGCTGCGCCCCCAGATGGAGGCGGCGCTTGGCGTGGAGCGGTTCATGGCCCTGTTCCAGGAAGGCGGTGAGGTCTACATCGACGACGTGATTGCCGACATCGTGTCGGTGCTGCGGGCGTCGGTCTGAGGGACGGGCCCGGCCTGAATCTCGGTCACGGTGGTGAGCGCGCGCTTGATGACGCTGACCGCAGCCGTCACCACGAGACCCACCACCGCCGCGGAGTTCGTTTCGACTCCGGCTGAGGTGCGCAGGCGGTGCTGCTTGGCGTCTTCGCGGCGGGCCATGCGATTGTACTCGGCGTCCATGATGCTCAGGTGATCGGGGCGCATGATGTCTCTCCTGGTTTGTCGTGTTGCTGCCGGTCAGTGTTTCAATCTGACACCAGCATATCCCTCTATCGTGATCGGATCGTGACGCCAGCGTGACAGCGAAAAACTGCTCGCCAAAGTCGCGCATACGTCGCTCTTGCACATTTCTAAGACCTTTCCTACGCCCCGAACGTAGACTCTAAGTACAGAGTACGCAGGGAAAGTCTGGAGAAGTCGTTTATGGACTTGAACCGATTTACCAATAAGGCGCAGGAAGCGCTGATCAAGGCACAGCAGCTTGCCGATGAACGCGGTCATACCGGCATCGAGCCGATTCACATCGCCGTCGGGCTGATGAGCCAGAAGGATGGCGTGGCGCCGGAAGTCGTCGCCAAGATCGGGGCGCGCCCGGCAGTACTGCTGGCGACCCTGGAAGATGCGCTGGACAGCCGGCCACGCAGCTATGGCAGCAATACCAAAGCGGTGCTCAGCAAGGCCGCGACCGATACGCTGAACGCCGCCGAAAAAGAGGCGGGTCGGATGCATGACGAGTACGTCAGCACCGAGCATATTCTGCTGGCCCTGACCGAAGAGAAGAACGTGCGCGCGCTGTTTGAACGCGCCGACGTGACGCGCAACGCCGTCTTGCAGGCGCTGACGGCCATCCGCGGCGGGCAGCGCATCACCGGCCAGGACCCGGAAAGCACCTACCAGAGCCTGGAGAAGTACGGCCGCGACCTGACGGAGGCGGCCCGCACCGGCAAGCTCGACCCGGTGATCGGGCGCGACGAGGAGATCCGGCGGGTGATGCAAATCCTCAACCGCCGGACGAAGAACAATCCGGTCATCATTGGTGAGGCGGGCGTGGGCAAGACGGCTATCGCCGAGGGGCTGGCACAGCGCATCGTCAACGGCGACGTACCGGAAGGGCTGCGCGAGAAACTGATCATCGCGCTGGAGATGGGCAGCCTGCTGGCCGGCGCCAAGTTCCGCGGCGAATTCGAGGAGCGGCTGAAGGCTGTCCTCAAGGAAGTCAGCGAAAGCGACGGGCGGATCATCCTGTTCCTGGACGAGCTGCACACCATCGTTGGGGCGGGCGCGGCGGAAGGCGCGGTCGACGCCAGCAACATGCTCAAGCCGATGCTGGCGCGCGGCGAGCTGCATACGATCGGCGCGACGACGCTGAACGAGTATCGCAAGTACATCGAGAAGGACGCGGCGCTGGAGCGGCGCTTCCAGCCGGTGTTCGTGGACGAGCCGTCGGTGGAGGACACGATCAGCATCCTGCGCGGCCTGAAGGAACGCTACGAGGTACACCACGGCGTGCGCATCCAGGATGGCGCGGTGATCGCCGCGGCCACGCTCAGCGACCGTTACCTGCCGGATCGCCAGCTCCCCGACAAGGCCATCGACCTGATCGACGAGGCAGCGGCGCTGCTGAAGATGGAAATCGACAGCAAGCCGAGCGCCCTGGACGCGGTCGAGCGGCAGATCATGCAGATGGAGATCGAACGCGAGGCGCTGAAGAAGGAGCGCGATCAGGCATCGCGCGCCCGTCTGGAGGATCTGGAAGAGGAGATCGCCAACACGAGGGAAACCCTGAGCGCCCTGATGGCCCGCTGGCAGACAGAAAAAGAGCAGATCGACGGCATCCGGGCGGTGAAGGCGAAGATCGACGAGGCCAAGATTCAGCTGGAGCAGGCGGAGCGACAGGCCAACCTGGAAAACGCGGCGCGGCTGCGCTACGGCACGCTGCCCGATCTGGAGCGGGAGTTGAGCGAGCGCGAAGCTTCGATGAATGCCGCTCGCGCCGAGGGAATCGCCATGCTGCGCGAGGAAGTGGACGCGGACGGGATCGCCGAGGTGGTCAGCAAGTGGACAGGCATCCCGGTGGCGCGGCTGCTGGAAGGTGAGGTCGAGAAGCTGCTGCGCATGGAAGACCGCCTGCACGAGCGGGTGGTCGGCCAGGACGACGCGGTGCGGGCCGTCGCCTCGGCGGTGCGGCGGAGCCGGGCCGGATTGCAGGACCCAAACCGTCCGGTGGGCGTGTTCCTGTTCCTGGGTCCGACCGGTGTCGGCAAGACGGAACTGGCGCGGTCGCTGGCGGCCTTCCTGTTCGACGACGAGAACGCCATGGTGCGCATCGACATGAGCGAGTATGGCGAGCGGCACTCGGTGGCCCGGCTGATCGGCGCGCCGCCCGGCTATGTCGGCTACGACGAAGGCGGGCAGCTCACTGAGGCGGTACGGCGGCGTCCGTATGCCGTCATCCTGCTCGACGAGGTCGAGAAGGCACACCCGGAGGTGTTCAACATCTTCCTCCAGGTGTTCGACGACGGCCGGCTGACCGATGGGCAGGGGCGGACGGTGGACTTCACCAACAGCATCCTGATCATGACCAGCAACGTCGGCAGCCAGATCATCAAGGCGATGGGCGGCAGCGAGACAAAAGAAGTGCGGTCGGCCATCATGGGCGAACTGGATCGCACCTTCCGGCCGGAGTTCCTGAACAGGCTGGACGACGTGATCGTCTTCCGGGCGCTGACGCAGGCCGACATCGCGCAGATCGTGGACATTCAGATCGAGCGACTGCGGCATCTGCTGGCGGGCCGCCGGCTCACTCTGGACCTGACGCCGGCCGCGCGGGCGCATCTGGCCGAGAAGGGCTACGACCCGGTGTTCGGCGCGCGACCGCTGAAGCGGACGATCCAGCGCGAGCTGCAAGACCCGCTGGCGACGGCGATCCTCGAAGGGCATGTGCACGAAGGGGATCACATTGTGGCGGATGCCGCGGCGGATGGCTCCGGGCTGACGTTTGCCGCCGAGCCGGTGGCGGAAGTCATGTGACCCTCACCCCCAGCCGCTTGCTTCTTCTGGTCTGGTGCGTTGGACGCCCCGTTGGGCGTCCCATGTGCACCGAGTTAAGGGTTGCAGGGGCCGCCGAGGCGGACTCTGCGCGGTTGTCTGCCCTTGAAACCCCGTCCCATGAACGAGACGATCGTATGGGAGACCCGCCGGGTCTCCCACCATAGAACGGGAGAGGCGGCGCCTCTCCCCTACGCCTGGGTGCGTCGATCGACCTCCAGAACGTGATGGTTATCGCTAACTTGGTGCCCATGGGACGCGCAGCAGCGCGTCCGCCCGGTTTGCCCAACCCCTATGCCCTAACCGATTCCCCCTCTCCGCTCGGAGAGGGGGTCAGGGGGTGAGGTTTCTTTCTTACTCCTGCCCCAGAATCCACCCCGCAATATCCTCGATCACCGCCTGCGCCACGAACCCGACTGCGTTGTAATCCGCCGGAATGGCCTTCCGGCTCAGATCGCCCAGCGCCATGAAGATGTGATTCACATCCGGGTAGCTGATGAACGTGGCGCGCGCATTCCCCGCCAGGGCGTCCTGCCACAGCACGAAATCGTCCATGGTGACCTGATAATCGCGCTCGCCCTGCAGGACCAGGAAGGGCAGGTCCAGCGCCTGCGCGTCCGCCATCTGATCGACCGCCACGATGCTGGCCCAATAGGCTGCGCCCACCGGATTGTCCGGGAAGGCTTCCTCCGGCGCGATCCCTGCCGCCAGCTTGGCCAGCCCCACGATCACCGGACCCAGTACCTCAGCATTGGTCGTCCCCTCAGGCGCGCTCGCGTCGGCCGCCAGCAGCCCGTCCAGATAATCAACCTGGCTGGCCAGCATTTCCCCGTAGGGCCGCGCCGGCCCGGCCATCACGATCACCCCGACAGTCAGGCCGCTTCGCGCCGCGATGCGGGCCGCCATCATGCCGCCCAGGCTGTGTCCGAGCACGTAGACCCGCGACGGATCGATGCCGGGGATCTCGGCCAGTTGGGCGATGGCCGCCACCGCGTCGTCGGTGGTCTCGGAGTCGATGGTCACCGTCTCGCCGAGCATCTCCGGCTGGCCGCGGTAGGCGTACGTCCGCTTGTCGTAGCGCAGCACGGCGATTCCGCGCGAGGCCAGCCCGACGGCCAGGTTGCGGAACGGCTTGAGCACGCCCAGTGTCTCGTCGCGGTCGTTCGGACCGGATCCGTGCACCAGCACTACCGCGGGGACATTCTCTGCACCGGCCGGCATCGTCAGCGTGGCCGGCAGTTCGAGATCCCCCGATCGCAGGGTGATTTCCGTCTCGGTGTAGGCGGCCTCATCGGCGTACTCCGGCAGTGCGCTGCCCAACGAAATCTCCCCTGCCAGCGCAAAGCCAAGGATCGCCGCGTTCAGCGCCGGGGTGGCCGCGGCCAGCGCTGCCTGCGAACCGCGCAGGATCAGCGTATAGACCGTCCCTGCCTCGCCGCGCCCGATCACGGCCACAATGGTCGCGCCCCCGTCCAGCAGATAGATATTCTGCACCCAGGTGACTCCCCCGGGCACCGGGACGGGACTGGACTGAACCGGGTCGTCGGTGATGCCCAGCCCGGCGGACTTCGCCACGGCGTCGACGCCGGCCGCGACGGCCTCCAGCGTAGAGGTGTCGCTCTCCAGGGTGGCGACGAACAGATCGGCGCCTTCCGGGCTGACATAGTGGGGCAAGCCCTCTTCATCCGCGTTGGTCCAGTTGTCTGGCAGGGGGAAGCTGAAGCGCCCCGTCGGATCGTGAAACATGCCATCACCTTCCTGGGCCAGCGCCCCGACCGGCGCAAATCCAAAGGCCAGGAGCGCACTCAGCGCCGCGAGGAACGTGAGACGAATGAGAGGGGTAAGACGTGCAGAGGAGCAAGACATGGGTTTGACCCGTTCTGTTGAATGGACTCAAGAACGCCCCTCCGCGCACCCGCGCGAGGACTAAGGAGCGTTTCCTGTGGCTATTCTAATCCAAGAATGGTCGGACAGGGTCGACCAGCAGGTTTGCCCACTCCCCGCCCGCGACCTGAGGGATGTTGCTAATGTATGGGCGATCAGTCGTATAATTCAGAAGGATATATTCGTCGTCGCACCCGAGAGGACCGCCATGAAGCGACCGCGACTCGGTATCCTTCTCCTCGTTTTTGGTCTCCTTACAATTGCTTCGCCAACCACGCAGGCAGCCAGCTTCACTGTTTCCAACCTCAATGACTCCGGGCCAGGATCGCTTCGGCAGGCGCTTGCCGATGCTGACGCCGCGCCCGGCGATGACACCATCACGTTCAGCGTGGCGGGAACCATCCCGCTGAGTTCGACGCTCACAATTGCCAGTGCGGTGACCATCGATGGCCCCGGCGCGGCCTCGCTGACGATCAGCGGCCAGAACAGCGTGCGCGCCTTCTGGGTCAACTCCGGCGTGACCGCCACGATTCAGGATGTGACGATCAGCGGCGGCAAGGCATCCATCGCAAAAGGCGGCGCGATCTTCATGCAAGCCAGCAACGCCAGTCTGACGGTCGCCAACAGCGCCTTCACCGGCAATACGGCGGATTACGGCGGCGCGATCTTCAACGACAATGGTCATCTCACGGTGACGAACTCCACTTTCAATCTGAACATCGCCAACGGTGCCGGTGGCGCGATCAAAAGTGATTGGGGCGTGTTGATCGTCACGGGAAGCAGCTTCACCGGCAAGGGCCAGCGCCCGGTAGCAACGGAGGCGGAATCGCAAGCGACGCGACCTGGCTTCGCGTGTCGAACAGCGTATTCAGCGGCAATAGCGCGGGGAAACAGTGGAGGCGCAATCCTCAGTTCCGTTTACAACGGAATCTCGATGTGGGTGGTCAACACTACCTTCGACGGCAATACGTCGGGCATGGGTGGTGGGCTGACTACGTCCGGCGAAGGCCAGCAAATCGTGTTGGGCAGCACATTCAGCGGTAATTCCACCTCCAGCGGGTGTTGTTACAACCACGGTGGCGCGATCTTCAGCGGCAACACGCTCTGGCTGATCAACAGCACACTGACCGGCAACAGCACGCAGTTCGACGGCGGCGCGGTCGCCAACTACGGGACGCTCAACGTCTACAACAGCACGGTTCACAATAACAACGCGGGCAGGGATGGCGACGGCATCTACAACTACAATCCGAACGCCCTGACGCTCAACAACAGCATTCTCTCCGGCAGCGCCTGCTACGGCACGGGAATGAGCGGATCGCACAACGTCGCGACGACCGGGAGCAACTGCCCCGGCGCGACCGAATCCGCCGATCTGGGACTCGGCGCGCTGGCCGACAACGGCGGTTTGACCCAGACGATGGTTCTGCTGCCCGGATCGCCGGCGATTGATGCGGGAAACAACGCCCTGCTCCCGGCGGACATGACCGACATGGATGGGGATGCGAACACGGCCGAGCCGATCCCGTTCGACCAGCGCGGCGCAGGCTTTCCGCGAGTCGGCACGGGGACGGTCGATGCGGGGGCGGTGGAAACCGTGCTGCCGGTGTTCGTCACGGTGGCGGCGGCCAGTCCCACCCTGGCCGAGGGCGGCAGCACGCATTTCGTGTTCACGCGCTCCAACATGGAGGGCGATCTGGCAGTGCATTTCACGCTCAGCGGCACGGCAGCCAACGGGAGCGATTTCACCCTCAGCCCCCTCGATACGATAACCATTCCCGATGGATCGAGCTCGGCGAACGTCGAGATCGACGCGCTCGATGACGGGAGCGCTGCCGAAGGCGACGAAACGGTGATTCTCACTCTGGTGGATGATCCGGCGTATGTCTCCGATACGCCTGCCAGCGCGACGGTGACGATCGCGAGCAGCGGTTTCACGGTGACCAACGCCAACACGAGCGGCGCTGGTTCGCTGGCACTGGCGCTCGATAACGCGAATGCGATCGCCGGGACGGATACGATCACCTTCGATCCGATCTTCTTCGGGACGGCGCGCACGATCACCCCGTCCGCGACGCTGGTGATCGCCAGCGATCTCACGCTGGACGGCCCCGGCGCGAACCTGCTCACCCTCAGCGGCGGCGGCTCGCTTCGGGTGTTCATGGTGGAGTCCGGCGTAGATGCCACGATTCAAAATGTCACCATCAGCGACGGCCATTCGAGCGAATTCGGCGGCGGCATCCACAACCAGGGTATGCTGACGATTCACGGCAGCACGTTCACTGTCAACGAGGCAAATTGGGGAGGTGCTGTGTGGAACAGCGGCACGCTGGTGGTGACCGACACGATCTTCGATACCAACACCTCTACATTGGGTAGTGGAATCTTCAATGAAGGTGGGACGGTGACCGTGGGCGGCAGCACCTTCAGCGTGAATACGACTTCCGCGGGAGCCGGTATCTATAGCTGGCACGGCGGTACCGTAAACGTGGACGACAGCACCTTCCGCGGCAATACCGCCTACAGCGCGGGAAGCATCTATACTTGGCTCGGCAGCGTGGTGACCGTGAGCAACAGCACGTTTCGGCACAATTTCGCCTCGGCTGATGGCGGGTCAATTGAAGTGGGCAGCGGCGGTTCGGTCACGGTCACGAACAGCCTCTTCCGGAACAATACGGCGAACAGCGGCAACGGCGGTGCACTTCTGAACATCGATGGCACGCTCACCGTGATCAATTGCACCTTCAGCGACAACTTCGCGGGCAGTCAAGGTGGTGGGATATTCAGTTTGCGCGGGGTAACCACCATTGCCAATGCCACGTTTCACGACAGCGGGATTGCAGCAGACTCAGATATATCTCCAGCTATTCTAAGGCTCGACAACAGCCTGCTGTCGATGAGTCCGTGCTACGGCGGACTCATCACCGGGGCGAACAACATCGCCTCAACCGGAAACGGCAGCGGTTGTCCGGCCACCGAGTACGCTAACCTGCTCTTTGATGAGCTGGCCGACAATGGCGGCCCGACGCAGACCTTTGCCCTCCTGCCGGGATCGCCGGCGATTGATGCGGGAAACAACGCCCTGATCCCGGCGGATACCGCCGATATGGACGGCGACGGGAACACGACTGAACCGATCCCCTTCGACCAGCGCGGAGCGGGCTATCCGCGTGTGATGGGCACTTCAGTGGACGCCGGCGCGGTGGAGTTCAATTCGCTGCCCGTCGTCACGGTGACGGTCACAGCCGCCAGCGATCAAATCACGGAAGGGGGTTCGAGCACGTTTACCGTGACGCGCAGCGGCACGACTGGCAGCCTGACCGTCTATTTCGCAGTCAGCGGGACCGCCACAACAGGGAGTGACTTCACGCTCAGCCCGGTCAGCCCGGCAACGTTCTCGGACGGAGAAGCGACGGCGACGCTCACACTCAACGCCATGAACGATGGTAGTTCCGCCGAGCCGGACGAAACCGTGGTGCTGACGCTGGTCGATGACGCGGCTTACGACCTGGGCACGCCTTCCGAGGCGACAATCACGATCGCTCGCAATGGTTTTCTCGTCACAAACGACCATGCCAACGGCTCCGGGTCCCTGGCGCAGGCTGTGGAAAACGCCAACCTCATCGACGGCGCGGATACGATCACCTTTGATCCCGCTTTCTTCAGCATCGCGCGGACGATTACACCGCCGGCGACCCTGAACATCAACAGCGGCGTGACGATCGATGGCCCAGGCGCGGATCTGCTGACCGTCAGCGGCGGCGGCCTGTTCCGGGTGTTCATGGTGGAATCTGCGACAGATGTCACCATCCAGGATGTCACCATCAGCGGAGGCAACTCGATCTACGGCGGCGGCATCTACAATGATGGGAAGCTGAGGGTCACCAACAGCACTCTCAGTGGCAATACGGCCGAATACGGTGGCGGCATCGCCAATGTTGGGACGTTGGCAGTCACCAACAGCACCCTCAGCGGCAATTTTGCCGAATTTAGCGGCGGTGGAATACACAATAATGAGTTCTTGCAGAACAGTCTTGTGTCTAACAGCACATGCTTCCACTCATCCGGGGGTTCTTGGTCGGGCGCGAACAACATCGCCAGTACGGGCAGCGGCTGCCCTGGAGCCACCGAGTACGCTTACCTGTACGTCGGCGACCTGGCGGACAACGGCGGCCCGACGCAAACCATTGCCCCTGCTGCCGGATCGCCGGCCATCGATGCGGGAAACAACACTCTGCTCTCAGCGGACAGCACCGACATGGACGGCGACGGTAACATAGCCGAACCGATTCCATTCGACCAGCGCGGGGTAGGCTATCCGCGTGTGATGGGCACTTCGGTAGATGCAGGCGCGGTAGAACTCAATCCGCTCACCGTGACGACGGCGTCCACGACGATCGCCGAGGGCAGCAGCGCGACGCTGACGTTTACGCGGCCGGACACGGCCGGGACTCTGAACGTGAACTTCGTGGTGAGTGGCACGGCCGCTGACGGCAGCGATTTCACTTTCAGCCGATCCAGCCCGGTGACATTCCTGGACGGAGAAGGGACGACGACAGCCACAATCTACGCGCTGAACGATGGCAGTTCCGCCGAACCGGACGAGACTTTTGTTCTGACCCTGGTAGATGATGCTGGCTATCCCATTGGGATGCACGCTGCGGCGACCGTCACGATCGCTCGCAATGGTTTCTCGTCACGAACGACCATGCCAACGCCTCCGGCTCCCTGGCGCTGGCGGTGGAAAACGCCAACCTCATCGACGGCGCGGATACGATCACCTTTGATCCCGCTTTCTTCAGCATTGCGCGGACGATCGCACCGCCGGGAACACTGAACATCTACGGGAACCTGACGATTGATGGCCCAGGCTCGGACCTCGCAACCATGAGTGGCGGTGGCTTGTTCCGGGTGTTCATGGTGGAAGCAGGCATAGATGTGGCGATTCAGGAAGTCACCATCAGCGGCGGCAACGCGTGTTATGAAGAGGGCGACGGGTGGTGCGACGAGGGCGGCGGTATTTACAATGCTGGCACGCTGAGGGTCGCCAACAGCACCATCAGCGGCAATTCGGCCGAAACTGGCGGCGGTATCTTCAATTACCATGGCACGCTGACGGTCGCCAACAGCACGTTCAGCGGTAACTCCGCTGAATTCGGCGGTGGCATTTTCAACGATTATGGCACGCTGACGGTCACCAACAGCACCATCAGCGGCAATTCTGCTGAATATGGCGGTGGCATCTACAACCATCATGGCGCGCTGACCATTGTCAACAGTACCTTCAGCGGCAATCCAGGAGGGTCTAGCGGAGGACTTTACGCCCTCGGGAGTGGCATCGTCATCGAGAACAGCATTCTGGCCAACACGACTTGTGCCGGAGGTTCTGGCGGGAGCTTCTCCGGAACATTCAACGTCGCCACCCCTGGCAGCGGCTGCCCCGGCGCCACCGAGTACGCCGATCTGCTGCTTGGCCCGCTGGTCGACAACGGCGGCTCGACGCAGACTATCGTCCTGCTGCCGGGTTCGCCGGCCATTGACGCGGGAAACAACGCCCTGCTCCCGGCGGACACCACCGACATGGACGACGATGGGAACACGTCCGAACCGATCCCGTTCGACCAGCGTGGGGCAAACTATCCACGCGTGCGTGGTCTCAGCGTGGACGTGGGCGCCTACGAGTATGAACCAACTACCGTGATCCGCGGAGTCATCTACCAGCCGGACGGCCTGTCGCCGCTCACCGCGCAGGTGCGTCTGCTGCGAATCACCACGCCGCCCGCGCCGAACGATCCTGGCGCGATCGACCCCGACGCAATGGAAATCGCCTATCAGGTCATGAGCGATGCCGACGGCGAATTCGTCTTCCCGGCCGTCGCTGCCGGCGACTACATCATCGAGGTTGTGAGCGGCGAGCACGGGACCTGGTACTTCGACGGCGCGGCGACGATCGAAGAGGCGGCTATTCTCGGCGTCGAGCCGGGCCAGACCCTGGAGCAGATGGATGTCGTCATGCAGGGCGGGCCGGTCAAGGCGACGTTCAGCGGCGCGGTGACCATGCAGGGGCGTGGCGTTCCGCCGAACGCGCTGTATACCCGGATGCTGTCGGTGGTCATGACGCCGGTGGGTGGTGGCGCGCCGGTCTTCCAAGGGACCGTGATCAGCGATGTGAACGGGGCGTTCGCCGTGAACCTGCTCACACCCGGCAGCTACCGCGTGTGGGTCAAGGCCGACCACACGCTGGCCGTGGCGCAGACCGTCGCGCTGGCCGCCGGCGACAACAGTATCGTCATGGGGCTGCGCGAGGGTGACGCCAATGGCGACAACGTCGTGAATATCGTGGACTTCTCGATCCTGGCCGCGTCGTTCGGCAGAGCCTCCGAACAGACAGGGTACGACGAACGCGCCGACTTCCACGAAGACAATCTCATCAACATTCAGGATTTCTCGCTGCTGGCGTCGAACTTCGGTCAGAGCGGCGCGAGCCAGATGCCATAGCGCGACCCGCTCCGACTCTGGTCAATGGGTGTCTGTATGAGGGAGGGTGACAGGAATGAGGGCTTCGGACTCAGTTCTGTCCTTCCCTCATTCCTCAACCCTCATGACGTTCGTTATCTCAACCCACTCCGCTGCTGACTCCGCCGCGAGATGGCGTCGATGACCACGGCGGACAGGAGCACCAGCCCCGTGACCACGAACTTGACGCCGGAGCTGACATTCAGCAGACCCATGCCGTTCTCGACGCTGGACACCACCAGCGCGCCCAGGATGGCGCTGTACACCTTGCCGCGCCCGCCGAACAGGCTCTGTGCCGCCGATGACCGCCGCGGCGATCACGTACAGCAGCAGGTTGCCGCTGCCGGCGTTTGGAGCGACGGATTTCAGGCGCGAGGCCAGCACGATTCCGCCCATGCCCGCCATAAAGCCCGAGATCATGAAGACGATGATCCGGATGCGTTCAACCCGGATACCGGCGCGGCGTGCGGCCTCTTTGTTGCCGCCGACTGCGTAAACGTAGCGCCCGAAGCGTGTGCGCTCGGCCAGATAGGTCAGCACGACCAGGAAGACCAGCATGATCACGGCGATCACCGGCATGCCTTGCTGTGGCGGTGCTGTCTCGCTGAGTCCCCGGTTGATATTGAACAGGTAGGCCAGGAAGGCACCCACGATGCCCATGAGCACCGTCTGCGCCAGGATGATCTGGGTCGGTTTCGGACGCAGGCCAGCCTTACGGCGGGCGTTGGCCGTGCCGAACTCCATGATGGTCAGCAGTGCGACGAAGATGGCGATGACGATCCAACTCCAGACCGGCGGCAGGACCTCGCTGGCCAGGTTGCGCACGACCGGATTCTGAATGTTGACCGTGCCGCCGCCATCACCCATCAGCATGAGCACCACGCCGTTCCAGGCCAGCAGCCCGGCCAGCGTGACGATGAATGAGGGGAGCTGGAAGGTAGTAATCAGGAAGCCGTGCAAAAAGCCGATGGCGGTGGTGACCAGCAGAGCCATCGGAATGACATTCCACCAGTCCATCCAACTCAGCGCCGGGTTAGTGAGCGATTCGCGCAGCAGGATAGCCGTCGTCACGCCGCCCACGGCGCTCACGAAGCCTGCCGACAGGTCAATTTCGCCGAGCAGCAGGATGAAGACCATGCCGTAGGCGATCGTCGCATAACCCGCCATCTGGATCGTAATGTTGACCAGGTTGCGAGGGGTCAGGAAGTTTTCATTTAGGCTCTGAAAAATGATGCCGATGATGACCAAGCCGAGGAAGATCGGCAGTGCGCCAATCTCGCCGGAGCGGATGCGCCGAACCGCTGCGCCGACATACTCGATAGGCGACTGGGGTTCCTGACTGGCCAGAAGTGCGCTGCTGGGCGCGCCGCTTTCCTGCGTGAGATCTGTTTGCGTGCTCATAAGGCCATCCCCGGAACGCTCTTGAGCTGTCCCGCGGTGATGGCGTGGACAACTTCCTGTTGATCGGTCTCGGTGCGCATATAGGTATGCACCTTGTGACCCAGGCGCAGTACGGTGATGCGATCGGCGACCTCAAAAATGTCGTGCAGATTGTGCGAGATCACCACGACGGCCAGTTTCTTTTCGGCCAACCGACGCACCAGGTTCAGAACCTGCCGCGTCTGCGCCACGCCCAGCGCCGCCGTCGGCTCGTCCAGGATGACCACCCGGCTGTTCCACAGCACCGCCTTGGCAATCGCCACCGACTGCCGCTGACCGCCGGAGAGCGAGGCCACCGGCAGGCGCACCGAGCGCAGCGTCGTCACCGCCAGCTCGTTCAGCGTGTTGACCGCGCGCTTTTCCATGTCGATTTCGGTGATCGGCAGCAGATTGCGCAGCAGCTTTCGCAGGCCGGACGGCGCGGCAACCACATCGTTGGAATTGGGGATTCCCTGGTTCCATTCGCGTCCCAGGAACATGTTGGCGACCACGTCCAGGTTGTCGGCCAGCGCCAGATCCTGGTACACCACTTCAATCCCCAGCCGGGCGGCCTCGCGCGGGCTGTGAATGTGCACTTCTTTGCCGTCGCAAGAAGCCTTACCTTCATCAAAACCATAGATGCCGGCGATGCCCTTGATGAGCGTGGACTTGCCCGCACCGTTGTCGCCGACCAGCGCCACCACTTCGCCCGGATACACGTCGAAATCGACCGTAGTCAGCGCCTGCACCGCCCCGAACCGCTTGGAAACGCCTTTGGTTTCGAGCAGTGGATTCCCGTCGTAGATACCAGACAATGTCCTAACCCCCTTTCGTCACGGGTCAAAGCCGGGGCTGGTTTTCAGCCTGAGCGTTCGGCGGTTGACCGCTGCGACCCCTGTTCCGGATATGCAATGGGGATGCCAGATCGACATCCCCATGCGTGTGCCTCTTGATGATCCTGCTGTGGTTCTCACCGTAGGTGACGACCCGCGGGTCGTCACCTACAGAGTCGACCTTACGGGCAGTACTGCTCGAACTCGCCGACGCAGATTTCTTCCCAGGTACGGAAGCCATCGGCGATGACGGTTTCTTCGATATTGTCGGCCGTGACCGAGACCGGGACGAGCAGGACCGACGGGATGTCGTTGGTGCCATTGTTGACCGCGCCAGTCACCAGCGCGGAGGTGTCCTCACCCTTGAGCAGGGCGATCGCCAGCGCAGCAGCAGCCTCGGCCTCAGCCTTGATCGCCTTGCAGACGGTCATGCTCTGACGGCCAGCCAGGATGTTCTGGATGCCGCCCACGGTCGCGTCCTGACCCGTCACCGGGATGAAGGGCAGACCCTGGTTCTGCAGGCGCCGCGATGACCGCGCCCGCCAGACCATCATTGGCCGCCACGGCCGCGTCGATCTCGCCACCGGCTGCCGTCAGCATCTGCTCGAAGATCACCAGCGCCTGCTGGTTGTCCCAGCCGGGTACGCTCTGGTCGGCGACCAGGTCCACGCGCCGCTCTCGAACAGCGGGTTGATGACGCCATCATAGCCGTTCTTGAACAGGGTGGCGTTGTTGTCCGTCGGCGAGCCGTTGAGCACGGCCACGTTCGGGTTTTCCAGACCTGCCGCCTCGACCGCCGCGACCAGCCCTTCGCCCTGCAGGCGGCCGACCGATTCGTTGTCGAACGAGACGTAGAAGTCTGCGCCGGGGCCTTCGATCGTCAGACGGTCATAGTCAATGATCGCCACGCCGTTGGCGCGCGCCAGTTCAATGATCGCTGCACCCGAAGCGCTGTCCAGATTGACCAGCAGGATGACCTTGGCGCCGTTGGTGATGGCCTGCTCCGCCTGGCTGAACTGTGCCTGGGCGTCCGCTTCCGCGTTGACGATGGTGTACTCGACGCCCGCGGCCTCGAACGCACCCTCGAAGAACCGGCGGTCGTCCGACTTCCCACCGATCCGACGATGCGCTGTCGGGCAGCAGTACGGCAATGCTGCCGGACAACTTCGGCGCCAGCATACGTTGGCCTGCGGCCGGGCAGTACTGTGCGAACTCGCCGACGCAGATTTCTTCCCACGTACGGAAGCCATCGGCGATGACGGTTTCTTCGATATTGTCGGCCGTGACCGAGACCGGACGAGCAGCACCGACGGGATGTCGTTGGTGCCATTGTTGACCGCGCCAGTCACCAGCGCGGAGGTGTCCTCACCCTTGAGCAGGGCGATCGCCAGCGCAGCAGCAGCCTCGGCCTCAGCCTTGATCGCCTTGTAGACGGTCATGCTCTGACGGCCAGCCAGGATGTTCTGGATGCCGCCCACGGTCGCGTCCTGACCCGTCACCGGGATGAAGGGCAGACCCTGGTTCTGCAGCGCCGCGATGACCGCGCCCGCCAGACCATCATTGGCCGCCACGGCCGCGTCGATCTCGCCGCCGGCTGCCGTCAGCATCTGCTCGAAGATCACCAGCGCCTGCTGGTTGTCCCAGCCGGGTACGCTCTGGTCGGCGACTTCGGTCCACGCGCCGCTCTCGAACAGCGGGTTGATGACGCCATCATAGCCGTTCTTGAACAGGGTGGCGTTGTTGTCCGTCGGCGAGCCGTTGAGCACGGCCACGTTCGGGTTTTCCAGACCTGCCGCCTCGACCGCCGCGACCAGGCCTTCGCCCTGCAGGCGGCCGACCGATTCGTTGTCGAACGAGACGTAGAAGTCTGCGCCGGGGCCTTCGATCGTCAGGCGGTCATAGTCAATGATCGCCACGCCGTTGGCGCGCGCCAGTTCGATGATCGCCGCACCCGAAGCGCTGTCCAGATTGACCAGCAGGATGACCTTGGCGCCGTTGGTGATGGCCTGTTCCGCCTGGCTGAACTGTGCCTGGGCGTCCGCTTCCGCGTTGACGATGGTGTACTCGACGCCCGCGGCCTCGAACGCACCCTCGAAGAACCGGCGGTCGTCATTCTCCCACCGATCCGACGATGCGCTGTCGGGCAGCAGCACCGCGATGCTGCCCTCGCTCTGAGCGCTAACGCTCAGCCCGGCCGCAAGGCTCAGGAGGAGGAGGAGTGAGAGAAACAACGGATGAAAAAACTTGCGCATGTTGTGTCAATCCTCTTGCTGAAATAGGTTTAAGGGATGTGTGTTTTGATGACTGGGAGCGCTCACATCATTTGTTCAGTGTAACGCATAATTTCAGTGTCGCAAGATGGCCAAATCTGAGAGAACGATTACCTGGGAAAACTTTGTGCAAGTGGTTCAGTCACCAGGCCAGATTTTCCCTCGTGGCGAAGCGAGAAATACTGCCAACAACGTCAGAAACGCATCGATCGACTGAACCTCTTGTGCAACTTACATAGACTCTTATCGAGGGTGCTTGACAATCGTCCTGAGGCGATCTATTCTCTGTTTGAGTTAATCGATTAAGTTGGCAGTCGTTCGACGTCACTCTGCTGCCACCCACCGCCATGCTTGAACGATGCATGGTGTGAAAAGTCACAGATTAATCGATTAACCTCCTGGACTGAATTTCTTACAAGTGAGATTTGTCGATGCACAAACGTCTGTGGACGCTGATTGAGCGCGGTTTCCAGCCCGAGCGTATGACTCATTACGAAACGCTCTTCACCGTGGGCAACGGGTACCTGGGAACGCGCGGCAGCTTTGAAGAAGGCAACTCCGGCGAGATGCCCTCGACCCTGATCCACGGGATTTACGACCACGCCGAGGAGATGCAGGTCTCCGAACTGGTCAACGTGCCGAACTGGCTGCCGATCGCTATCACCATCGACGACACCCCTTTTCACACCGTCTTCGACCGCACCGACCACCTCAATCCACCGTTTGGCGCGCTGCTCGGTTATGAGCGCGCGCTGCTGATCGACCGGGGTGTGCTGGTGCGCGACATCCTGTTCCGCGCCCAGTCCGGAAGCATCGTCCGCATCACCTTCGAACGTTTCGCCAGCCTGGCCGACCCGCACATCATGGCCCAGCGCGTGACAGTCACCGCTGTCGAAGGCACCCCCTCTGTCAAACTCGACTTCAGCATTGATGCCGACACCTCCAACAACGGCGTCTCGCACTGGAAGCCGGAGTTCCGCGGCTCCCAGCGCAGCGGCGTGATCGGCGTCGAGCGAACCACTGCCCAATCCGGCTACGTCGTGGCCCTGGCCTCGACCGTTAACGACGCGACCGTCAACGGCGCGACCGACAACGACGCGACCGCCTCTCGCTCGGCCGAGGGCTTGCGTCCGGCGCTGTCCACTGTCGTCCAGCTCCAGCGCGAGGGGACGGCCACGTTCGACAAGTTCACCGCGATCTACACCAGCCGCGACACCAGCGCGCCGCTCGATGCCGCCGAGGAGGCAGTTCAGCGCGCGGTTGCCGCCGGCTATGACGGCCTGCGCGCCGCCCACGAAGCCGAATGGGCGAAAACCTGGGCGGCCAGCGATATCACCATCGAGGGTGACGACGAGTGCCAGCTGGCACTGCGCTTCACCACCTACCATGTGCTGATCGCCGCGCCGCGCCACAGCGACGACGTCAGCATCGGCGCCAAGACGCTGAGCGGTATGGGCTACAAGGGGCACGTCTTCTGGGATACTGAGCTGTTCGCGCTGCCGCCGCTGACCCTGACCCAGCCGCAGATCGCTCGCAACCTGCTCATGTACCGCTATCACCGGCTGGCCGGGGCGCGCACGAATGCCCAGATCAACGGCTTTGAAGGCGCGATGTTCCCCTGGGAAAGCACCGACACGGGCGAGGAAACGACGCCCAAGTGGTCTGATCCGCAGCCAGATGGCAGCCTGATCCGCATCTGGACGGGCGACAGCGAGCAGCACATTTCGACCGACATCGCCTACGCCGTCTGGCAGTTCTGGCAGTGGACCGGCGATGACGCCTGGTTTCGCCAGTATGGCGCGGAACTGCTGCTCGATACCGCCGTCTTCTGGGGCAGCCGCGTGGAAAACAAGAACGATCGCTACGAGATCTCGCAGCAGATCGGCCCCGACGAGTACCACGAAAACGTCGACAACAGCGTTTTCACCAACCGCATGGTCGTCTGGCACCTGGAGACGGCATTCAGGACGCTGGACTGGCTGTCCGTCTACGCCCCGGCCGACTTCGACCGACTGGTGGCCGCCCTCGATCTCCGTCCCGAGCGGCTGACGAAGTGGCGCGACGTCATCGGCCGCATGTATATGCCGTTCGACGAGGAAAAGCAGATCCACGTCCAGTTCCCCGGCTTCTTCGACATGGAATACATCCCCGTGCCGAACTACCAGCCGCGCACCAGCAGTGTGCAGGCCATTCTGGGGCACGCGCGCACCATCCAGTCGCAGGTGATCAAGCAGGCCGATGTGGTCATGCTGATGGCGCTGATCGGTGACTCGCTCGCCCCGCGCCAGGTGCTGATCAACAACTGGAACACGTACTACCCGCGCTGCGACCACGGGTCGTCGCTCAGCCCGGCCACGCACGCCCGCGTCGCCGCCCGCCTGGGACTGATCGACGTGGCCTACGAGCAGTTCTATCACGCCGCACACATCGACCTGCATGACAACAAGGGCAATGTGCGCGACGGCATCCATGCCGCGGCCTGCGGCGGCGTCTGGCAGGCAGTGGTCTTCGGCTTCGCCGGACTGCACATCGACGCCAATGGCGAGCTGGCGCTGCGGCCGGCCCTGCCGGAACACTGGAAGCGAGTCACCTTCAGCGTGAACTATCGCGGAGAAGAGCGCACCCTGACGGTCGAACACTCCGCGTGATGTTTACCCCGATGGCGTGATGGGGTCGCCGCAAGGCGAGAAATGCGCGCCACATAAATTGGTTTGTCTCCTATCTGGAGGACACAAAAATGCGTCTCACCCGTACACTCTTCATGGTGCTGGCCCTCGTGCTCGTCGTGAGCGTGAGCGCTGTCGGTGCGCAGGACCAGACCGTCATTCAACTGGCGGGCTGGTCGTCGTCGGATGCCGAAAACGCGGCGTTGGAAGCGCAGGTAGCAGCTTTTGAAGCAGCGAACCCCGATGTCGACGTCGAGTTGATCTTCTCGCCCGAGTATGACACGTTCATGCAGACCGGTTTTGCCAGCGGCGATTACCCGAATGTCTTCTATGTCGACAGCTCCAAGCTGCAGGACTGGGCGTCTGCCAGGGTACTTGCCCCGGTTGGCGATCAGCTTGAGAACGCCGAGGGCCTGTACGAATCGCTGCGCAACGTCTTCACCTACGAAGATCAGTTGTACTGCCCGGCCAAGGACTTCTCGACCCTGGCGCTGGTGTACAACACCGACCTGTTTGAAGCGGCCGGCGTCGAAGTCCCCACCACCTGGGAAGAACTGCGCGCCGCGGCTGCAGCGCTGACGACCGACGAAGTCGCCGGCCTGACCACTGGCATCGAACTGCCCCGCTTCCTGCCCTTCCTGTACCAGGCGGGCGGCGCCATCCTCGGCGAGGACGGCTCGGTTGTCCTGAACAGCCCCGAGACGGTCCAGGCGGTCAACGAGTTCGTCAGCCTGTACACCGAGGGCGTCGCCAAGAGCCCGGCGGATCTGGGCGCTGGCTGGGCCGGTGAGGCCTTCGGCCAGGGCAAAGCGGCCATGACCATCGAAGGCAACTGGATCATCCAGTACCTGATCGACCAGTTCCAGGACACCAACTGGGCCGTCGCCGAACTGCCCGAAGGGCCGGTCGGTAAGGCCACGATGGCCTTCACCGTCTGCTACGGCGTGGCGGACCCCGAGAGCGACGTCAAGCAGACCCCGGAAGCTCTGGACGCCTCCCTGCGTCTGGTCAACTTCCTGACCGGTGAAGAAGGCGCGACGATGGTGGCCGAGAGCGGCTTCGGCGTCATGCCGACCCGCACCAGCGCCGCCGAAACCTGGCTGACGACCCGCGGCGAGGAATTCCAGCCGTTCGTCGCCGGCGCGGAATACGCTTATCCCTGGTCGTTCCCCCCTGGCTTCGGCTCCTTCCTCGACACCTTCAACAACGGCCTGAATGAAGCCGTCAAGGGCAACATGACCGCCGAAGAGCTGGTCGAGAATGCCGCTGAGGCCGCTCAGGAAGCCATTGACGATATGTAAAAGCTGGCTTCCCCCTCCCCCTCTGTCATACAGGCGGGGTGCGGGGGAGACAGCGGGTCTCGGACGCGCACGAGCGCCTCACTACGCCGAACGTTGTAGGGACACGCCATGGCGTGTCCGAGACCCAAAGGTTCAGTGTCGCCCCTCAGCATACAGTTGCACTGGGGGATCAAAATCCCCGTTCTCCATGGGGCTGTCGGATCGGCAGCCCTCCCCCTGTCCGCTCCGATAAAGAAAGACGCAACGATATGGCAGAAGCGTCCTCTCTCGTCAGTGCTCCGGCGGTCGCTCGACAACAGACTCTGGCCTCAAAACGGATGCAGGAGATCATCGCCGGCTACGGCTTCGTCGGCCCGGCCTTTCTGGTCCTGTTCGTCTTCCTGATCCTTCCGATGATCGCCGCCATCTATTTCAGCCTGACCGACTGGAACGGGGTCACCCCGCTGACCCGCTCCGACGCCTATGAAGTCATCGGCCTGGAAAATTACGAACGTCTGATGTTTCGCGATGGCACGCGCCAGACCGCCTTCTTCACCTCCCTGAAAAATACCGTCTATTTCGTCATCGGCGTGGTGCCCACCCAGACCTTTCTGGCGATGGTGCTGGCCGTCATCGTCAACCAGCGCTGGCTAAAAGGCAAAGGTTTCTTCCGAACCGCGTTTTATTTCCCGTCGATCTCGTCGTCAGTCGTCATCTCGCTGATCTTCATGTGGATGTTCGCCAGCAACGGCATCATCAACCAGGGGATACGTGCCCTCTTTCCCAGCTACCAGGGCATCACCTGGCTCAACGACGCCACCGGCCTTCTGCACGCCATCCTGGGGGTGTTCGGCATCACGCGCGACACCCTGGGCGAGTTCGGGCGCACCGAGCTCGCCGGCATCACGATCTGGAACTGGCTGAGCGGTCCCAGCGTGACCCTGCTGACGATCATGATCCTCAACACCTGGACCACGATCGGCACGATGATGGTCATTTTCCTGGCCGCGCTGCAAAACATCCCCGGCCAGGTGTACGAAGCCGCCACCGTCGACGGCGCCAGTACCATGCAGATCTTCCGCAAGATCACCATCCCGCTGCTGCGTCCGACCACCTTCTTCGTTGTCACCCTGGGGTTGATCGGCACCTTCCAGGTGTTCGATCAGGTCTACGTCATCTCCGCCGGCGGCCCGGCCGACACGACCCTCACGATCGCCTATCTGGTCTATCGCAGCGGCTTCGACGACTCGCGCATGGGGTTGGCCGCGGCCACGGCGATCGTCCTGTTCGTGATCATCTTCATCTTCACCCTGTTCCAGCGCCGCATCACCGGCGGCGACAAAGCCGCTTAGGCAGGAGGAAGAGTCACCATGACCGCTGTCTCCCTCAATTCCGGAAGTTCCGGCATCGAGCAGCCCGGTTCGACCCGTCTCCTGCGCCGGATCATGCCCTATATCGGCTACACGGTGCTGATCATCGCCGCGCTCACGCAGATCGTCCCGTTCGTGCTGTCGGTCGCCAACTCGTTCAAATGCCTGCCGGCCGTCAATGCGGCGCCGGCGGTGTTCATCCCCGCGCCGCCGTTCTTCGTGCAGTGCCGCGGCGAGGACGGGTCTCCCTTGTCGGCGACGGCCACGACCAACGGCGCAACCTTCAACCCGGCCCTCGAAGGCTACGAGAACGTCTTCGCCGCCGACCTGGGGCGCTGGCTGTTCAACACCGCCTTCATCGCGCTAACCATCATGCTGCTGCGCCTGCTCTTCGACTCGCTGGCGGGCTATGCCCTGGCACGCATCAAGTTCCCCGGCAACCGGCTGATGTTCACCATCATCCTGGGCACGATGATGATCCCTGGCGTGGTGCTGCTGATCCCGCGCTTCATCATCCTCAAACAGCTCGGCATGCTCAATGCCTATCAGGGCATCATCATCCCGCTCATGGCCGACGCCTTCGGCATCTTCCTGATGAAGCAGTTCTTCGAATCGATCCCCAACGAGATCGAAGAGGCGGGCCAGGTGGATGGCGCCAACCGTCTGGTGATGTTCTTCCGCATCATCCTGCCCATGGCCACCCCGGCACTGACGGCGCTGGCGATCTTCAGCTTTCAGGGCATCTGGAACAACTTCCTGGACGTGCTGATTGTGCTGGGCGGCAACCAGAACCTGTGGACGCTGCCGCTTGGCCTGTCCTTCCTGCGCGGCAGCAGCGGCGAGACGCTGATCTGGAACGAGTTTCTGGCCGGCTCGGTGATCACCACCCTGCCGATGGCCATCATCTTCTTCGCCTTCCAGCGCTATTTCGTGGAAGGGGTGAATTACTCGGGGTTGGCCGGGCCAGTAGAGTCGTTCGTGAACCGCCCATTCGAGCCGCCGGACATTAGAAATGTCCGGCTACCCCTCAATAGGCGAGAAACCGGCTGAAGCCGGTTGGCAGCGGGGCGGTGTGCGTGGGCGCCACTGCCGAGCGCCGTGGGTGGACGCGCCGTTGCGCGTCCCGACGGAGGGCGTGGATGGCGGCGGGGTGGAGGGGCGGTTCGCGAACCGCCCCTACGAGCGCTGCGGGTTGGCGAGGATCGCGGTGCAGCCCCCTTGGGTGGGCTGGTCTTTTCGTAGCCGAGGTCCTTTAGTCCTCGGCGCCGCGGACGGACAGATCGGGCCTGGCGGTGGTGGACGAGGTCTGCCTCGTCGGCCGCGTGCGCGGTGGCCGCGAGTCGAACCAGGTCAACCATGCTAAACTGGGCATCCATGTCGGACATGTATGTCATCGACGGAATAGGGAGACCCCATAGCCATGAGACGGTTTATCCGACGACGGTCTATCCAACGACGTTCAGTCACCCTTGTTGTGTTTCTCTGCCTCCTCATGGGGGCGGTTCGTGCCCGGCAACGCCCAGGACCAACCGGACTACCGGCAATATGAAATCCTCGACGTCGTGGAACTCGACCTGTACGCCGCGCCCGGCAACACTGCCGCGCATCTCGCTCCGGATGGAACGCAGTTCGCCCATTTCCAGGCCGGCAGGGTGTGTATCTTCACACATGATGAAGGCCGGTGGGTTGAGGACCGCTGCCTCGAGTTTGATGAGGATGTCGATATCGGATCGCCGGAGGAAATGCTCTGGTCGCCAGACGGACGGTTTCTGAGCCTGTCCACTTTCAGAGAGGCGTTCGTCTACTTTCGAGACAGCGACATTCGCGTCCTGGATGTGGAGACCGGCGAGATCCTCGTCCTGACCGATGATGGCGTGGAGGGGGGGTTGCTGAATGAGACAAGCGGAGATCTCGATGTCATTGCGCGCTGGTTGAACGACGATACGCTGGTGTTCATTCGTTACGCCCACGACCCATCTGCCTCAGCAGACGCCAACCCCAGCGACCAGTTCCTTCCGCCCGCCCTCTACACGGTCAATCTCGAGGCGAAACGAAAGAATGGATGGCGATTCCCTCCCTCAACTTCGGCTCAGCCTATGCTCTGGCCCTGGATAACCTGCGCGGTCGTGACGCCGTGAACGTCGATCTGCGCGATGCCGGTCCGGACCAGGGACTCTGGCAGATCCCGTTCGAAAAGGGTGAAGCGGAGCAGCTCAACAGCATCCCCTCGAGTCGAAATGTGCCGATCCGGCTGGAATATTCGGCGGATGGCCGCTACCTGATGACGTTTGAGATGGAGCCGCGCCAGTCTGGGATGACGGTGCGGATCGCGACAACGGTAACGGGCGAACTCATCGACATCGATCCGCAATTTCCGGTGATGACCGAGGACATGACCGCCCCCTATATCATGGGCGCGGGGTGGTCGCCGGTCGGATCCGGGCTGGTCTATGCGGTGAGGGATCCGCTCGACGACAGCAAGTCGGGGTTGTATCTCACCGCCGCGCCGGGCAAACCCGGAAAGATGATCCTGCAAGGGAGATTTTATGGGACAACCTGCTGCCAGCGGATGCCGATCCAGTGGGCCGTGAACGATCTGATTATGATCGGGCGGGGAGGCGAGTCGGGGGTGCTGCTGGTACAGGTCGGGATGCCGGGGTGAACGGGCGCAGGACAAGGCAGGCTGGACGAGGCGGGCCTCGTCCCTACGAAGGGGGTTGGCTGGGGTATGGGTCGGGCGGTTCGCGAACCGCCCCTACAAAGGCCGTGGGTTGGCGAGGGGATCGCGGTTTAGCCCCCTTGGTGGGGTTGTCGGTTTGGTAGCCGAGGTCCTTTAGTCCTCGGCGGCGTGGGCGGAGCGGAAGCTGTGGGTGAACGGACGCTGGCCGAGGCAGACCTCGTCTCTACGAAGGCCATGGATTGGCGACGGGATAGTGGTTCAGCCCACTTGGTGGGCTTGTCGGTTTGGTAGCCGAAGTCCTTTAAGGCCTGTCCGGTATTGAAAAGGTGTCAAGAAACAGAACAATCACTTGGGCCAACAAGGAGATTGCTGATGGATCTTGACACCTTTCTGACCACATTATATGTGCTGGTGGATGACTGGTATAGCGCCCAAATCGCTCCCCACGTCCAGCGACGACGGGGCGGCAAGCAGCGCATGAGCGATAGTGAGGTGCTGACGGTGGCGCTGGTGGGGCAATGGCAAGTGGGGGTGCCGTGGAACAGTGAGCGAGGCGCGGTGCGCTATATGCAGCAGCAGGGACGGCAGTGGTTTCCGCAGATGCTGGGCCGCAGTTCGTTCAATGAGCGGGTACGTCACTTGTGCACCGACCTGGCGGCCTTGCAGCAGGCGATGGCAGAACAGTTGAGCGACGCGAGGAACGTCTACGAGGTGGGCGATGGATTGCCCCTGCCGGTGTGCAGTGTCAGCCAGGCCACGCGCCAGAGGGGGCACTGGTTGGGAGCGACGGCCAGTCGGGGACATGGGGGGACGCAGGGTGGTTGGTTCTACGGCCAGCGCTGCTGGATGAGCGTGACCGGCAGCGGCGCCATCACCGGCTGGTTGGTCGGCGCTGGCCACCTGAACGAGCGCTGGTTGCTGGAAGCCTTCCTCAGTACGCGCGCCGGCGACGGTCGCTTGCAGCTCCCGCCCCGGATACGCACACCCGCGCGCGCTGCGGGCACGGCCGCCGCACGGCTTCATCCGGGGCTTTTTTGCTGCTGGGCACGACGGTCAGCGTCCCTACCTGGCCGACCAGGGCTTGAACAGCCTCCGCTGGCAGCAGCATTGGGCCGATGGCTATGGAGCCACCGTCATTACGCTGCCGCCCACCGGCACCGCCGCCCGTGACGCCTGGTCGCGGGCGGATCGGCTCTGGTTGGCGCACCATCGGCAAATCATTGAGACGGTCTTTGCTCACCTGACCACCGTCTTTGGCATTAAGCACCTCAACGCTCACTCCCTTTGGGGACAATACACCCGCCTAGCCGCTAAAACGGCGGCATTCAACGTTGCGCTCTGGTTCAATCACTGCCTCGGTCGGTCTTTACTGGCCATCCCGACCCTGTTACTTTGAATACCGGACAGGCCTTAAAACACCCGGCTACCCGAAGAGCCAGGTCCACTAAAGGGACCAAGAAGGCAGGCGTCGGGGAAGCCCCTTCAGTGGGCTTGTCGGCGGACGCGCCGTTGCGCGTCCCTACAGCCCTCGGCGGCCCCGCAACCCTTAGCACCTATCCGTAAACCGAATTCGGGGTTGAAAAAGAAGACGTATTTGCGCGAGATTGAAGTCGCCAAACACCAATCCGAGCAAATACGTCATGAACAACGAGCATACCGAAAAACCGAAAAATGTCGACTACTTTCATGTCCCTCGACCGCTGTGGCGGTGTGTTCGACGGTTGTTGCCGAAATCGAAAGCGCGGCGCCGGAGCGGCCGACCGGCGGCCGACAACCGAGCCATTCTCAATGGTATTTGGTATGTGCTGTGGACAGGTTGTCAGTGGAAAGCGGTCCATCGAGACTGGTTTGGGGTTTGTAGCAGCGTCCTGCATCAACGCTTTCAGGCCTGGCAGCGCAGCGGACTGTTTCTCAAGTTGATGACCCTGATGGTGCGTTTCTATGCCCGACGCGGCGGCATTCACTGGTTGTTTTCAAGCCGTCGATAGCAAATGCTGTCCCGCGCCGCTGGCGGAGAAGCGACCGGAAAGCCCGGTCGACCGCAGCAAGCGTGGGAGCAAGTTGCACCTCTTGGTTGACCAGCAGGGGGCGCCGCTGTCGGTTCATTACCGGCGCCAATGTGCATGACAAATGGATCGCCGATGAATTGGTCATTTCTATCGTCGTTCCTCGTCCTGATGCTCAGCAAGTGGAGCAACACATCTGCATGGATAAAGGCTATGACTATCCCGATGTGCATCAGTTTGTCGAACTGCAACACTACATCGTCCACATCAAGCACCGACGCCGACGGGGCGAGCCTCTCGTTGATCCTGTCCCATTCCCGGTGAAGCCCAGTTCCCCGCTCGTCGTTGGGTCGTTGAGCGGACCCTCGGTTGGCTCACCAAGCGGCGCAGTCTCCGGGTTCGTTGGTGCAAGAAAGCGGACAATTGGCTTGGCTTCGTCCAGTTCGCCTGTGCTCCATCCTGTTGAATTTGGCAGTTTACGGATAGGTTCTTATCTTGGTGCACATGCGGGCCGATTTGGACGACAGGGGAGTAGAATAACTCAAATCTTCTCGTTCAATCTTCTTCCGCCCAGGAGCACCACCCGACCATGACAGCCGAAAGCCACGGAACCCTTCTTCGTTGCGCCCATCGATGACCAACCGCTGCCCGAGTCCGCTCGTAATGCCATGCGGGCGTACCTCCAGCGCACCGAAGTCCGGTTGTCCACACTGCACCGCATCGCCGTCGCCTTTATCAGCGGCGCGGGGCTGCTGCTGCTGCTGCCGGTCTTCTTCAAGGACGAGATCATGGTTCTCGTCCGCGTGCTCCTCGACACCGTTCTCGACCAGATGGTGACGCTCCAGGGCACAAACCTGATCGGGCATATCGCTCTATGGCCTGCTCGTTTATCCGTTCCTCCTCTCGCTGGCCATCCCACTTTATGCCCTTTATCTGCTCCTGAAGGATGTCGTCCACTTCTACTACACCATCTACAGTCCCGGCTTCCCCGCCGACCTCAGGACGCCCTCCTTCGCCCTTTCCGGCGTGGGCTTCTCGCCCGACGAATCGCCTGAAGCCAAGCGGCGCATCCTGGCCTACCAGTATCACCATTCCAGCGCCATCAACTTCGCAATCCCCCTTCAGCCCGGAACGCCGCCGCGCCTACTTCGACGCCATCATCCAGGCCACCGAACGTGATATTCTCCCCACCAGCCGCACCTACGACGCGGTCGCCGCGACAGGCGCGCTGGTCGACCAGAGGACCGACGGCGTCGACCCCGCCACCGTCGAACGCTTCGGCGCAGCTTTCGGCCTGGCACGCACGCTCGACCGCAACCTGGTCGAAGAGGTGGCCACCAGCGAAATCTCTGTCGTGCGGCACATTCTGTATCTGCGACGGATGATGCTGCGTTACATGAAGACGCTGATGATGTTCCTGTGGACGACACTGGTCACGTTCATCATGCTGCCCTTCCTTCAGGAAGAGCGCATGCCCAAGTTTGTCATCATGTCGTTCGCTTATCTGATCTGGGCGCTGTTGGCGATGAGGGTCATGCGCCTCCCGATCGGCTGGATCTTCCGGCATCTGCGTGAGATCCCTGACGACGGTCAGATCGACAAGCAGTTGGTGATCCTCGAAGAACAGGTACAGCCCTTCATCCGCGTGGCCATCATTGCCGCCGCGGTGGCTCAGGTGCTCAGCGTCCTCCTGCTGCTCACGGACTAACCCGCACCCCAGGAGGGAGAGGTGCCAGGTGCGAGGGTCTGTGCTTCGCTCACACCACCGGCTCGGCACTGGGCTGTGGGAAAATCTCCAGGCGGACGGTGAAGGTGGTGCCCACGCCCAGCGTGCTCTCGACCATGATCGCGCCGCCGTGCAGTTGGATGATCTCGTGAGTGATGTATAACCCGAGGCCTGCGCCCATTCCCCCTTCCTTCACGCGGAAGAACGGATCGAAGAGATGCGGCAAGTGCTCGGCGTCAATGCCGATGCCGGTGTCGCGGACGCGGATCAGCGCCACCTCGCTGCCGGCGGGGTCCGGTTCGGCAGTCACGTGCACCTGCCCCCCTTCCTCCGTATACAGGATGGCATTGCGCAGGATGTTCGTCAGCGCCTGGGTCAGACGGGTGGAGTCGGCCAGGATTTGCAGCCGCTCCGGAGGAATCGCGATCTCCAGGCCGATCTTTTTCACGATCGCTTCCGACCGCTGCATCTCGACCACGTCATACAACAACTGGCGCAGATCGAGCGGGCGCTTTTGCAGTCCCATCCCGGCCTCCAGGCGCGAGACGAGCAGCAGATCGTTCAGCAGATTCAGCATGTGATGCGAGACTTTGTTGAGCACGTCGAGGTGGCGGGCACTCTGCTCCGGATCGCGCTCCAGCAGGTACAGCCGCGTCATGATGTTGGAGAGCGGGGTGCGCAGTTCGTGCGAGGCGCGCGCGAAGAAGTAGTCGCGCTGCTGCTTCAGCGCCTTCTCTTCGGTGATGTCGCGCACGATGACCACTCGCCGCTTACGGGCATCCCCCATATTCACCGGCGTGGCATTGATGGCCACGTCGATCATCGAATCATCCTTGCGCAGCAGCTTGGTCTCGTAGCGGTTCGGGCTGCTCAGCATCATCTGCGTGACGGTCATGTTCATCTTCGGGGTGAGCTGGTTGAACGGGCGCCCGATCAGCTCCTCCCGAGCGAAGCCGATCATCTGCGCCAACGTCGGGTTGGCCACCTCGATGCTGCCATCGACCGTATAGGCCAGTCCTTCGCCCATCGTGTCGGCGATCGCCCGCAGCCGCGCATCCTGCGCCTCCAGCGCCGCCGTGCGCTCCTTCACCCGCGCTTCAAGCTGTAGGTTCAGCGACTCCAGGGCCTGGTGCGACTCCGCAACATCGACCAGCATGGCATTGATAGCTTCCGTCAGCGTGGAGATTTCGTCACGGCCGTCGACGGAGATTCGGCCGCCCGGTGATTTCCCGATCGTCTTGACTGCTGAACTGAGATGTGTCACCCGCGCCAGCATCATCCGGTCAACCAGAAACAGCGTGCCGCTGATCAGCACCACGCCAAAGAGGGCCAGGGCCATCGTGAAGTGCAGATAGTTGAGGCGGGCCTGTTGGATGATCTCGCGTGACTCATCGATGCGCATTTCCACAACCCCCCCCAGCGCGGCAATCTTCACCACACTTGTGATGGAGGTGTCGGTCACTTCGACCCGGAGCCAGTCATTGTTCTGATTCGCAAGGTTGTCATTCGAGACAGATGGTGTGGTCGCGGCTTTGAACGAAATAGCGATCTGCTGCCGCGCCGACAGTTCCGCGGCCGCAGCAGTATCCAGGAGATATCCCCAGATCAGCCGCCCACCACAAAATCGGCCATCTCGGTCCAGCTTGACCAGTCTCGAATTCTGTTGAACAGCTCGTCCTGTCGATTCAGCAAATACTGATGGAGACTGGAGGCCTGGCGGACGGTCTGCGCGTGTTCTACCGTTTCGAAGCTGGAGATGGTGATCCGCTGGAGAGAGATGTAGAGAATAGCGGTCATCCCCACCAGCAGGAGGGCCAGATACGCTAACGTTCTGCGGCGCAGAGTCATGAAGGAGAGTCACTCTGTCATATCGACAGCAGCAGCAAGCTGATGGCGGACGGACGAAGGCGGCGCTAGCCAAACGTAATTGTATGGCAATTTCAGCGTGAGGGGGGTAGTTTTTACGTACTGAGGAAGGGCATCGGGAGTATTCACCCGAGTGGTCCCTTCTGCGACGTTGGAGGCTTTGGGGAGGCGAGAGTTAGCCGCCCATAGGCATTACCTTAAGGATTTTTCTCTCGATCTCCACCGTTTTGACCTCTCCCCCGTTCCCTCCCCGAATTCGGGGAGGGGAGCAAACATGCTGCTTGCTTGCGATTGTTTCGCGTGCGATTCCCCCTCTCCCCGCTTGCGTGGGAGAGGGGGTCAGGGGGTGAGGGGTGAATCCGCGCTAAAGGTAATGCCTATGGGCAGCGCGATTTAGCCGCCCAGGCTCTCGATCGTCTCCATCAGGGCATCCACTTCCGTCCGCAGGATGCTGCTGTCCATGGCGAAGCGCGCCCCCGCCGCAGCGAACAGCGCGGGAAGCGGCTCCGTGCCACCCAGCGCCAGCGCGGCGGTAGTCGGCCGTCGCCTTGGCGGCGTCCTGCAGCGAGTTCATCCACACTTGCACCGCACCGATCTGCGCCAGGCCGTATTCCACGTAGTAGAACGGAATCTGGAAGATGTGCAGCTTACGGTGCCAGCCCGTCACCCGCACGTCCGCCAGCCCGTCGTAGTCGATCCCCTTCATGAAACGATTCACTGCATGTCCCACTGCGCGTCACACTGGAGCGGGTCCATGGCCTCATCGACATGCGTGTACACCCAGTGCTGGAAGGCATCGACCACCGCCATGTAGGGCCAGAACAGGATGTCGCGCTCCAGATGCTCGACGCGGGCGCGGGCGGCGTCGGCGTCGCTGTAGTAGCCGCCCTTCGTTTCCGCCAGATAGGGCGCTGCCAGAAGCTCCATGCTCATCGAAGCCACTTCGCAGAACTCGATGGGCGCTTCGTGCCGCTGGTAGGGCGCCAGGCGATCCACCTCGTACACGTGGAAGGCATGCCCGCCCTCATGGAGCAGCGTCTGCACGTCGTCGTGCACGCCCACCGCGTTCATGAAGATAAACGGCTTTCTGGAATAGCTGAATTCGGTGCAATAGCCGCCGGGCGCCTTGTTCTTGCGGCTCTCCAGGTCGAGCAGGCTGTTGATGCGCATGTCGGCGAAGTACTGGCCGAGCTGCGGATCGACCTGGCTGAAGATGGTTTCGGCGCGGCCGATCAGGCTCTCCGTCTCGCCGAACGGCGTCAGGGCGTCACGCCCCAGCGAGTCCACGTCCACATCCCACGGGCGCAGAGTCGACACGCCGAGGTTGCGCCGCCGTTTCTCGTAGATCGCCTGCGCTGCCGGGACCACCACCTCTTCAATCGCCTCGTGGAAACGCAGGCAGTCCTCCGGCGTGTAGTCGAAGCGCTTGTACGCCTTCCATTGATAAGCGCGGTAATCCGGCTCGCCAGCATTCTCGGCGATCCGGATGCGCAGCTTCAGCATGCGTGTCCACAGCTCGTTGAGCGCCTCGCGGTCGGCAAGCTGGCGCTGGGCGCGCAGGGTCCAGGCGCGTTCGCGGACACCGCGGTCGGTCTCCAACAGCAGCGGATTCATCTGCGGAATGGTGCGCTCTTCGCCTTCCCATTCCACCGTTTGCGCGCCGATGATCTTGTCGAATTCGTTGGTCAGCTTCTCTTCTTCCGTCAGCAGCGGGACATTCTCCTCGCGGAAGAGTTCGGCCTCGGCGCGCAGCCCGCGCAGGATGGTGGCATAGCCCGCCGGCTCCAGTCCGCTTGCCAGCAGATTTTGCTTAAGGCGCTGATCGGCCACGCTGACCGGTTCCATGACATCCGACAGATAGGCGAAGAATCGTTCTTCGGTCTCCTTATCGGCCGTGTTGACGGTCGTACCCACATAGAGGCGCTGATACACCTCACTCACCAGTTCGCTCAGCCGCGCTCGGGCGGTCAACCACTGGACGACGTTCTCTTCGGTGAGCTCTGCGCTCTCCAGCAGCTCGACCAGCGGCTGAATCTGATCCCAGTTCCAGGACTGAAAGTCCTCGTAGTGAACATCAAAAATACGTGAAAACATCGACATGCTCTTTCTCTTTCCGCAAACGCGCTTCATCATACTTGAAGCCGGACAAATGTTTAATATTTGTTGTATACTTGTCGGCAATTCTCATGCGAAAATCATCCGCGCGACTGGATGCAGGAGCACCGACTGTATGCGCATTTCCGTCCTACAAGATCAACTCGCCAGGGGTCTGAACATCGTTGGCCGCGCAGTCGATCCTCGTCCGACACTGCCCGTGCTGGCGAACGTCCTGTTGGCGACCGACGAGTCCCGGTTGAAACTCGCTGCAACCAATCTTGAACTGACGATCATCACGTCGATCGGCGCGAAGGTGGACAAGTCAGGTGCGATTACCCTGCCCGCCAAGACCTTCAGCGAGCTGGTCAACAACCTGATGCCCGATCGCGTCGACCTCAATCTGGATAGCGCGACGCAGACCGTCAACGTGCGGAGCGGGATGACCAACTCCAACATTCGAGGCATCAACTCGGCGGAATTCCCTCCCCTCAACGAGGACTTCGCCCCGGATCTGGTGATGCCGGCCAAAACCTTCAAAGAGATGGTGTTTCAGACACAGTTCGCCTCCGCCAGGGACGATGCCCGCCCCACGCTGACCGGCATCTACACGCACCTGGAAAAGGGCGTGCTGACCATGGCGGCCGCCGACGGCTTCCGGCTGGCGGTGCGCACCACCCGCATCGAAGACAACGGTGGCGGCACCAAGACAGACCTGATTATCCCGGCCAAGGCGCTCAGCGAAGTGGCCCGCATCATCGGCGACGAGGACAAAGAGCTCGCCATTTCCCTGCCCGGCCAGCAGGATCGCGTCGTGTTCCTGTACGAGAATACGCTGATCGCCACCCAGGTGATCGACGGCAAATTCCCGGACTTCACGGCCATTATTCCCAAGTCCTACAGCACGGCCGTCACGGTCTATACCTCCGACCTGCTCAAGGCCTGCAAGCGCGCCGAGATCTTCGCCCGCGACAGCAACTACAGCGCCCGCATTCTGGTCAGGCCGGCCACCGAGCCCAGCACCCCCGGCGAAATCACGGTCGTGGGCCGCAGCCCGGAGCGTGGCGACAATGAAGGGGTGCTCGATGCCAGCATCGAGGGCAACTCCCTCGAAGTCGCCTTCAACATCCGCTTCCTGATCGATGTGCTCAGCGTCATGACCGATGAACAGGTCGTGCTGGAGAGCAATGGCCCCGCTCACCCCGGCGTGATCCGCCCACGTGACCGCGACGACTTCATTTGCGTCGTCATGCCCATGTCCACGACCCGCTAAAGAGGGGTCACCCCTCCGTCTATTCTCACCTGCGGGAGAGACGTGAGGATTGCAGGTCAGCGAGCCTCTGCTTCGAGCCTTCGAAGCAGAGGTTTTTTGTTTCGAGGAATCCCCTGCCCCAGGCGACGACATTGCGCGCGACTCGCTCGGCCAGATACAAAGAGAAGGCCGAAGGTCCGTGGACTGCAACCTTCGGCTTCAATGATGGAGAGGTATTGGAGGAACCTGTCTTTCGTGGTGAAACTGGCGAGCAGGCTAGGCCCACTCTTGTAGGTCGGGGCTGTTTCGCGGAAACCGAATGTGCCTCACCTGCCCATGATCGTCGCTCACTCGCGTGCCTAAAACAAGTGATCTTTGTCACCTCGTTGTCACACACTTAAGGACGTCTGTCATGCGCTGTAATTGAGCCCACCGCTCGCAAAGCGGTGCCGACGGCGACTCATTGCCTATCGGATATCCCAAGTGAGCTGACCCGTTCTGAACCCAATTTAATCCAAGATTACGAAATTTATTGTTACAGCACTCGTGAAGTAGAACGCATGTCTGTTCATAACCCTGTTCAAAACTCTGCGAACCTGTTCAAAACTCGCTCGCCGCTGTTCATAAGTGGCCTGTCGTGAGGGGGTCAAAAAGAGATGTCTGGGCCAGATCTGTTCACAAGTGTTCAAAACCCTGCGACTTATCGACAGGCTCATGTTCAAAACTTTTAGAGTCCCTGTTCTGCTTAACCCAACTATTTGCGAAATACGCTTCCCAATCGGGGCAAAACTTGGTGTATCTTGCGATACGTGGATAGCACAGGAAAAGGTGGGATTAGTTTTGAACAGTTTGAACACCTCTACTACTACGACTATTTAAAGAACAGTCACACTCACATAAATTCTTTGAAATACACACCCGTATCCTTGCAGGGGTGCATTGTTGTTTTGCGGGGTGCAAGGCTATAATCAAATTCAGAAAATCTACCGGCATGGCAGACTCGATGTCCGCACCCGATACATCCGCCATTTCACAACTCCAACGACGAATTGCGATTCTCACACGAATCGTGGAGATTAGCGCTGCCCTGAACTCGCAGGTCAAACTGAAGCCACTTCTGGGCATGATCATGGAAGCTGCCGTCGAAATCGTCGATGCGGAAGCCGCTTCAGTTCTCCTTTGGGACACGAAGACCAACGAGTTGCGTTTCGCCGCCACCACAACAGGGGATAACAGCGATCCGATGATCGGTCTGCCCGTTCCATTGGAAGGTAGCATCGCCGGCGCGGTCCTCAACGAAAATCGCGCCATGATGGTCAATGACGTGCATCGGGATCGGCGCCATTATCCCGGCGTCGATCGCGTAACCGAGTTTCAGACCCGCTCGGTGCTGGGCGTGCCCATGCGCGCCAAAACCCGGGTGATTGGCGTTCTTGAGGCCGTGAACAAACGCACGCTCCCCTGGTCCGAAGACGACGCCCATAATCTGGCGCTGCTTGCCGCGCAGGCCGCCGTCGCCCTGGAGAGCGCTCAGTTGGTCTCGGCCCTTCAGAAAGCCAACGAGGAACTCAACCGCCTCGACAAGCTCAAGAGCGACTTCATCGCCATTGCCTCGCACGAGCTGCGCACGCCGCTTGGGGTGATTCTGGGGTATTCCAGCTTCCTCCAGGATACGCCGGACACGCAGGTGCGCGACCATGCCGACAAGGTCGTGGCCAGCGCGCTTCAACTGCGTCGCATCATCGAGGACTTGACCAACCTGCGTTATATGGAACAGAAATCGGGCGATCTGAAGATGACGCCCATGCCGCTGGCGCAGTTTCTTCAGGAGGTGGTACACGACGCTCTCGGCCTGATCGAAGCCAAGCAGCACCGCCTCCAGTATGTGCCGCCGGCGTCCGACATCGCCATACAGATCGACCACGCGCGCATGATGTTGGCCGTCACCAACATCCTCAACAACGCCATTCGTTTCACCCCGGAAGGGGGACGCATCGTCATCCAGACCAAGGTGCAGGGGGGGCGACAGGTTTGGATTCTGGTCACCGATACCGGCATCGGGCTGGCCAAGGAAGAACTGGAGCGAATCTTTGATCGCTTCTATCAGGTAGAACATCACATGACGCGCACCCAGGGTGGGATGGGAATCGGGCTGAGCATCGCCAAGGCCGTGGTCGAGGCGCATGGCGGACGAATCTGGGCTTCCAGCCCCGGATTGAATCAGGGCACGACGTTCACCATCGCACTGCCTCTGGCCCGGTGAATGCGGCACTGCTGGGTCGGGAGTTGCCGCTGTGCAGTACGTGGATTTGATCTGCCGCATAGCAAGGAGAGCGTGTAATGAGCATAAAACTAACCTGGCTGGGACATTCCGCTTTCAGTCTTGATGTTGACGGCCACAGTGTCCTGGTCGATCCCTTCTTAACAGACAACCCTCTTGCGCCGGTCTCCGCCGAGTCTCTCAACCCGGAATACATTCTGCTCTCTCACGCCCATGGCGATCACCTGGGCGATACGGTCAGCATCGCGCGCCGCTCTGGGGCGGCAGTGATCAGCAATTTCGAGATCTGCAACTGGCTGCGCAAAAATGGCGTCGCTACGACCCACGGTCAGAATCTTGGCGCGACGGGTGACTACGACTTCATGAGCGTGAAGTCAACGATCGCTTTTCACAGTTCGTCGTTTCCCGACGGGTCCTACGGCGGCAACCCGGGGGGCTTCATCGTCACCGCGGCTTCCAGCGGCCTGAGGATGTACTACGCGGGGGATACGGCGCTCTTCTCGGATATGCAGCTCTATGGGGATGAAGGCATCGATGTCGCCGTCCTGCCCATTGGCGACTTCTTCACCATGGGCATCGCCGATTCGCTGCGAGCCGTTCAGTTCATCCGGCCGCGCTACGTCGTGCCCATGCACTACAACACCTTCCCGCCGATCGTCCAGGATGTGAGCCAGTGGGCGCAGCGGGTGACCAATGAGACGGACGCAACCCCGGTGGTCATCGATCCGGGTGGCTCGTTCACCGTCGAATAGAGTTCGCTAGGTGGGTTGCTGCTCCACGGGGCTTTGTTTCAAGGGCAGAGACACCAGGAAACGCGCCCCACCCATTTCGTCGCAGGCGGTCTCGACGCTGATGCGTCCCTGATGCGCTTCGACTGCGACCTTGCAGAAGGTCAGCCCTAAGCCAATACCTCGTCGTCCGCCGGCGGATGCTTTGTCCGGTTCCAGCCGGCGGTAGGGTTCGAAGACCAGATCTCGCTGGCTCTCGGGAATCCCCGGTCCCTTGTCCGAAATGCCGACCAGCACCGCCTCGTGGCTCTGCGCCTGGGTCGCCTCGATTCGGATCTGTCCGCCGCGCGGGCTGAAGCGCAGCGCGTTGTCCAGCAGATTGACGAACACGCGCCGGAGGATCTCCCTATCTCCCATGACCTGCGGCAGCGCATCCTCCACCTTCAGCGCGATCGCCACGCCTTTTTCGGTGAACGTATTGGACAGCGTCATGTAAGCCGTGTTCAACGCTTCGCGAATGTCTATCGACTCGAACTTGAGCGGCAGGCGCTTACTTTCGATCTGCGCCACGTCGAGCAGGCTGTCGATCTGGCGCATCAGCGCCCGTCCGCTGTCCAGGCACAGGCGTAGAATTCGCTGCGCTTCATCTGCTTCCAGGGGATCGTCTGCCTGAGTCGTGAGCTCCAGGCCATTGAGGATAGCGGTGAGTGGGCCGCGTAAATCATGAACTGCCATCTGGACGAGGAAAGGCGCTTCTGTGTGCTGCTGGTCACCGTTGGCGTTCATCGGCTGTCCGAGTTCATGGGGTTTCAATATTGTTACTTCATTTCCATCATATCAATGTCAATGCCATCTGTGCAACCCAACAAATCGCTTAACCCGATCCTTGTTTGCGCATTCGCACATACAGTGCCGCGCTCCAGCCGACCAGCAGCCAGTACAAAAAGATGAAGCGGTCGAACAGTGGGATGGCGTCGGCGCTGTTGAAGACCAGATGCGCCAGAAGGCCCCCTGCCGCGCCAACGGCGCAGGTTTTCGCCCAGGCATCGCCTTGCTTCCAGAGCCGCCGCAGCATGATCGCCAGCGCGATTGTCCAGCCGACGTAGACGGCAATACCCGGAAGGCCCAGGTCGGCCCCGGTTTGCAGCAGGATGTTGTGCGCGTGGGGGAGGACGGCCGTCTCGTAACCGGGTACCGGGTAGTCGGCGCGCACCGCTCGAGACCGGAACTGGTTGATGCCGACCCCGGCAAGCGGGTGGTCGCGGATGACGCCGAGTCCGGCGCTCCAGATCTCGAAGCGGGCGAGCTGGCTGCCCTCGTCTCGAAGGTACGCTACGTTCGCCGACGACGCCGGGACAAACCAGTTGCCGGCGACAATCAGTTCGATCACCGCCAGGGCCACCAGAATGGCCAGCGCCAGACGCCGCCGTGCGCCTGGCCGCATGACGGCGAAGAGGATGACCGCGCTCGCTGCGAACACGCCGATGATGGCCAGTCGGGATTGGGCGAGCAGCAGGGCGAAGCTCAGCACGATCACGGCAGCCCAGGCACCCACACGCAGACCGCGACGCAAGGCCGTCTTCTGGGTCAGTGCCAGCGCAACCGCAGGTGGCAGCAGCAGCGACATGGCGCCGGAGATCTCGTTGACGTTGAATCCACCCGTGACCACCGGAAGATCTCGCAACTTTGGAAGAAGATTGATGATGTTCTGCAGTTCAAGCGATTTGATTGTATACTGTGCAGTAACGAGCGATATCGCGCCGATGAGGATGCCAAAGAGCAGCCAGAAGATCGCGAAAGCGCCATCGACCTGCGGCGATCGCCCCCAGTCGGCAACAGCCCACACGATCCCCGCACCCAGTGCTGCTCGACTGACGACGTAAAACCCCCACGTATACGGAGCTGCGACAAGATTAAGGAGACATAACCCGACAAATACTACCAGAAAGACATCCAGAGGACTGTGTGTGACCAGTCGCTTGCTGAAAGCATAGCGTATTGCCAGTAGGGGCAGAAAAAGCAGTAAGCTGTTGATCCTGATGGGATCAGGATACCAATGGGCATAAATGATCAAACCGAGAATCGACGCTTCAGCCAGGCGCCATGTCTTACTGCTCAACGCATTCACCACCACTGCTCCCTACATCCAACTCGATTATTTCATTCTTAAAACCGAATTGTAACGCAATTATATCTTGCAGTTCGTTCGGTTGTGAGCGATTATTATCGAAGCGGCCATATTACCATGTTCCTTTTAGGTGTAGATGTCGTATTGGTAATGGTAATAGGCCTCAAACTGACATCACTGATCATTGTCCAACAGCAGGATTGAGTCCATGTTTCTACATAAGGTCATACACGTTTCACTTGATTCCTTCCACGAAAAGAGCAAGGGAAAACGTGTCGCTCTATTGTATCCATGGACAAACTATAGAAACCTCTTCCTCGCTTACTTTCTCAACCGCGCCCAGGAAGGCCTTCTCTATTACCGCGTAAAGACCTACGCTGAGCCACAATCGCTTGCTGAGATCATCACCGATCTCGTCGACCAGATTGGTCAGGTAGTGGGTTCATTCGGTAAGAAGACGCGCGCTGCTCTGAAAAAAGCGAATCCCGTTACCATGGGAGAGGCACTGGCTGCTGATCTGGCGGCCTATTCTAAAGAGTCCGTGGTCCTGTATATTGACGAAATCGACAAAATCCCCCTTGACGACGCGTTCATCCAGTTCGTCGAGGCGCTGGTCGAAAAGCTTCCCGAAAACGTGCAGCTTGCCGTGAGCAGCCGTCTGCTGACGTATAACCCCTGGGCCGCCATGGTGGCCGAAGGCAACGCCGTCGTCCTCGGCACTGAGCAGCACAAAGATGACATGATGTTCACCGTCGAAGACGAACCTCGGCCGCAGATCGAGGTCTTTGCCTTTGGTCGGGGGCACGTCCTCGTCAATGGGCAGCCTATCACCAACTGGGATGGCGCCCTCCCGCGTAACCTGTTCTTCTTCTTCATGGATCGCCCGCTTGTCACGCGTGACGAGATCTTCGAGGTCTTCTGGCCTGCCCTCTCGGTCAAGGAAGCGACCAACGTCTTCCACGTGACCAAGCGCAAGATCACCGAGCGCATCAATATGAAGGTGCAGCAGTCGGGGAGCTTCGAACTCACTCAGTATAACAGCGGTTTCTATTTGCCGAGTGAGAAAGTCGTCCGTCACTACGACGTCTCCGATTTTGTTGAGTCGGTCGAGAAGGCGATTATCGCCACTGACCAGCGCGAGCAGCAGTATCTTTACTCGCGCGCCATCGATCTCTACAAGGCGCCGTTCCTTCAGACCATCGAGATGGACTGGGTGGTCTACCGCCGCGAACAGCTTCGCCAGATGTACGCCCAGTCGTTGATTGGCATGGGCCGTCTGTGCGCAGCTGAAGGCGACGATCGGCGCGCGCTGGGTTATCTGACCCGCTCCCTCAAGGAAAATCCGGAGCGCGAGGATATTCACCGTCACGTCATGTCGCTGTATGTCAAGCTTGGCATGGTCGAGGATGCGCTGGCGCAGTACCAGTTCCTGAGCAACCATCTGCAGGAAAGCCATCACATTTCCCCCAGCCCCGAGACGGTGGCGCTCTTCGAGATGATCCAGAGCACGACCGGCGTGAACGCCCGGGGCGGACGTCGCAAGAAGTAAGCTGCCCACGCAGAAAATAAGATCGAATCAAGAGAGGTCGCGGAGCAGTTGCGCGATCTCTTTTTTTGCCCCTCCCACACGGTATCTGAAAAGGCCTGCACCAGGAGAAGACACATGCGGAGATTAAGGGGATTGTCTGTTTGCCTGAACGAAACCGCCGCCGCCTGACACGCCAACTTCCCAGAACAAAAAGACGATTTTTCCGTATACTATCCCTATCTCATAGGGTCCGGCTGACCGGTGAAGGGTGGGGTACGATATGACGTTTAAAGCGTATCTGGACAACGTGCAGGCGAAGACTGGCAAAACGCCCGCTGATTTCATCAGGATGGCTGCCGAAAAAGGATTGAAGAAACACAGCGAGATTGTAGCGTGGCTCAAGGCGGATTTTGGACTGGGACACGGCCATGCGCAGGCCATCACCCACGTGATTCTGGATGCAGATGCGCCCAAAGTCACGCGCGATGAGAAGATCGATCAGCAGTTCAAAGGGGCGAAAAGCGTATGGCTCCCCGTTTATGAGCGGTTGTATGAACAGGTGCGCCAGTTCGGGGACGATATCGGCACAGCGCCAACCAACACCTACATCAGTTTTGTGCGCGACGGTCGCAAATTCGCCATTGTGGCGGTGACGGCGGCGCGGCTGGACATCGGGATAAAGCGCAAAGGAGTTCCCGCAGAAGGCCGCTATGAGAGCGCCGGGACATGGAATGCCATGGTGACACATCGCGTGCAGATCACCGACCCGGCGCAATTGGATGACGAACTCGTGTCGTGGCTGCGACACGCTTACGAGGACGCGTAAGTCCATCTGAAGGTGGATTCACTCGACTGCGGAGACCCGCGCTATTGGGTTTCTCGATACCGCCACGCCGGTGCGAACCCACGCCACGGGAGCAGATCGCCCCAGCAGGCTTTCTCGTCCATGTCTATGAGCGTCATCAAGAACACCTCGTGCTCCGACCCGACCAGCCGTGGGGTGGCGTCTATCGCTGCCCAGATCAGCCCGACGGGAGTCAGCCACACCATGGAGTGCATCCCGCCGACATCCTGCGGATCGCCCGGAATGACGCAGTCTGGGCTGCCCAGTTCGTCCAGCAGCCAGCGTGCCGGCAGCGGCGTCTGCACTTCGACCGAGCGTACCCTGCCGTTGACGCTGGAGACCATGCCCAGTAGTCGCGGGCGGGCAGCCTGCTCCTGGAAGCGCAGCGTCTGCGCGTCGATGGCGATCTGGCTCAGCGGCTGGGGGATGTTGGCTTGCAGCAGCGTGCCGGCCGAGTCGAATGCCGTCTGTCCCGGATGCAGACCGGCGTAGCAGGGAAGCCGGCAGGCGTCGAAGCCGAGCGCGGTGTAATTGGGAAATGGCGGCGTGTTGGAGGCTGGTGCGCCGCTCATCGCCAGCGTCGTCAGTCCCGCGCAGGCCAGAGCGCAGGCGGCGGCCACCCGGCCGATCAACTTGATCATCGTGCTGTCGGGCATCCGCTGTATAATTTTCCCACTATGGCACGACAGATGCGCACCGAGTCGCCTTCAACCTTCCCGCCCGATCACGCCGGGCTGCTGTTTGCCGCGATCCTGATGATCCTCCTCGGCATCGGCGGTATCGTGCTGCTGGTCCGTTCGCAGGAGCCGTTCATTGGCCAGCGGTGGCTGTTCATGCTGCTCCTGAATCTCGCCGTCACCGGTCTGGTGATGCCGGTCGTGCGCTTTGTCAACGTCCGCCTCACGCCGGCCAGCCGCTATGTCCCGCCGAGCGGCGTGATCGTCCGCCAGAGCGTCTGGTTCGGTCTGTTCGTCGTCTCCTGCGCCTGGCTGCAAATCCCGCGCGTGCTCTCCCCGCCGATTATGTTCTTCCTTGCGCTGGCCTTCATCATCGTCGAGGTCTTCCTGCGCCTGCGCGAGATGCCGTCCGAGCGCATCGAGGCTGAGGATGCCTGATCTGCACGCGGCCCTGCGCGCGCTGCCCTCGGTGGACGCGCTGCTCTCCAGCCCGGATGGCGCCGCATTGATCGCCCGCTACGGCCGTCCGGCGGTGACCGAGGCCGTTCGCGATCAGCTTCAAAGCGCCCGTCAGGAACTCCGCCAGGGCGAGGTGCCTGCAACCGACGCCGGGATGCTGCTGCACGCCGTCGATCGTGCGCTGGCCCGGCAGTTTCAACCCTCGCTGCGCCCGGTCATCAACGCCACCGGCATCATTCTGCATACCAACCTGGGCCGTGCGCCGCTGAGTGAAGCCGCGCAGTCCGCCATGATCGCCGTCGCCGCCGGCTACAGCACCCTTGAATACGACCTGGAGGCCGGCGCCAGGGGCAGCCGCCTCGCGCATCCGGAAGCGATTCTGCGCGCCGTCACCGGCGCCGAAGCGGCGCTGGTCGTCAACAACAACGCCTCCGCCCTGGTGCTGATTCTATCGGCGCTGGCCAAAGGGCGCGAGGTGGTCATCAGCCGCGGCCAGCTCGTCGAGATCGGCGGCGGCTTCCGCATCCCCGACGTCATGATCCAGAGCGGCGCGCGCCTGGTCGAAGTTGGCACCACCAACCGTACCCGCCCCGCCGATTACGCCGCCGCCGTCGGACCCGATACGGCGCTCTTCCTGCGCGCCCATGCCTCCAACTTCCGCCAAATCGGCTTTGTCGAGTCGGCCTCGCTGGAAGATCTCGCCGCCATTGCCCACCCGCACGACCTGCTCCTGGTCGACGATCTGGGCAGCGGCGCCCTGCTCGACACCGCGCGCTACGGCCTGGAACACGAACCAACCGTGCAGGAGAGCCTGGCCGCCGGCTGCGATCTGGTCGCCTTCAGCGGTGACAAGCTGCTCGGTGGACCCCAGGCTGGCATCATTGTCGGCCGCCAGCCGCTGATCGACACACTCAAGAAGCACCCGCTCGCCCGCGCCATCCGCGCCGACAAGCTCTGCCTCGCGTCGTTGGTGGCCACGCTCGATCACTATCGGCGCGACGAAGCCGTGGCGCAAATTCCCATCTGGCGGATGATCGCCCGCCCTCTGGACGAACTGCGCGCGACGGCCGAAGCCTGGGCGGCGACGCTTCGAGAAACGAGCCCTGGTCATGACATCACTGTGATCGAGGGCGAGTCAGCGGTCGGAGGGGGCAGTCTGCCCGGCGCGACTCTGCCGACGGCGCTCCTGGCGCTTCGCCCTTCCGACCCGACCGGATTGGCCTCAGTCTTGCGCGGCGGCGACTTGCCGGTGATCGCCCGTGTCAAGGACGATCGCCTTCTCTTCGACCCACGCACCATCCTCCCCGCTCAGGAGGAGGCCTTCCTCCAGGCCGTGAGCGCCGCCCTTCGCTAACGCCTGTCTGGTTGGTTTTCGGCTGATGTTTCGCTTGCCCATCCTTGTAGGTCCCTGCAGCGCCCTTACGAAATTCACGACAATTTATTGACAAGTCATTCGCAAGTTTTGACATATGCTGTGTGAGGCATTGCTCCTCACACTGTACACGTAAAGGATTAGCGGAATGCGCCGATCTGCGCTCCTCGTAGTTCTATTGACGATTGCCTTGTTGATTGCGCTGCTCAGCCCCGTAGCCCAGGCCGAAATCGGTACGCTCCAGGAACCTCCCTACGAACCCACCTATGTCACCACCTATGAACCCCCGATTTACGCGACTCCCATCCCGAGCTCGTCGGGATCGAGCGGTGGCCCTACCGACAGTCGGCTGAACTACACGCCAGACGAGTATTTCACCGTGTACTGCGCTTTTGACATGCTGGAGGTCTGGCGCGGAATCCCGACCGGAGCGCTGCTGGATACCATTTCGCTTCTCGATTTGCTCTCGATGTCTGTTGGCGAATTGATCTACAGCGCTGGCGACGTGAGCGTGCAGCGCGATAGTCAGGATACCTACACCATCTTCGGAAGCAACGGCAACCTCGCCCCCGTTCCCGGCTCCAAATCGTTCAGCATGAGCGCGTGTATCGCCGCCAATGGCGGTGCGCCGGAAGCCCCGCCCGCTCAGCAGCCGGGTGAGCCGGTGCCGGAAGAGCCGGATTACTGTGACACAGTAGAAGGCAGGCGGTCAGAGTCGTGCTACTCCTCAGAGGAGGAGTGGTGTGTAGCGACCAATTACAGTGCCGAACCCTGCACTCAATACAACCTCTTCCGTCTCCTGGGATTTATGCTCACACAGGCATTCCAGTGCTGGGGGCAGTTCATTGCCGGCGGTGCTGGACTGGTCTTCGCGGCCGGCGGACTGCGATGGTACACCCGCCGCAAATAAAGGAACTACCTGGAAACAATGCGCCGCCGTGCCGCCTCGCTCGCAGCGAGAGGGTACGGCGGCGCGGTTAGCTGGTCCACGGGCTGTGCAGGCGAAAGACGGTCATTCTTCATTGACTGTGTTGATACGACGGGGTTGAAACGACGGCGTTGCAACCTGCGCTGCCGTCGTAATAATGCTTAAGATGCGTCTTTCAAAGCCTCGTGCTATACTCTTTCCATAATCACATCTCTTATACGGGAACTATCGTGAGATCCGAGTTCGACGCCCTCATGGAAAAGCGTGGACTGGACGCTTTTATCGTGATGGGGGATGAAGGCGAAAACCCCGCTCTCTACTACCTCTCCAATGGAGCGCACCTTAGCCGTGGCTATGCCCTGAAGCGACGCGGCGGCGACCTGCTGCTGGTCGTCAATGCCATGGAAATTGAAGAGGCGGCGCGCAGCGGCGCCGCCGTCATCACCGATTTCTCGCTTGGCTACGCGCAGTTCCTGGAAGAAGCCAGGGGCGATCAGCTCAAAGCCACCACCCGCCTGATCGAGAAGATGCTGGCGCACATCGGCCTGGCCAGCGGCTGTGTTGGCCTGTATGGTCGCGGCGCCATAAACACCTTCATCGACGTCTATCAGGCGCTGGTCGAAGCCCTGCCCGCTTATCAGTTTGTGGGCGAGACGGGCTTGACCCTGTTCGACGAGGTGTCCGTGACCAAGGATGCCGACGAACTGGTTCGCATCCGTTCGGTGGCCGCGCGCACCTCCGAGGTGCTGCGCGAAACCTGGGATTTCATTGCCGGCCACCGCCTGGACGGTGACGTCGTGGTGAACGCATCCGGCGCGCCGCTGACCATCGGCGATGTCAAGCGCTTCGTCCGCATGCAGCTCTTCGACCGCGAACTCGAAGACACCGACATGATCTTTGCGCAGGGACGCGACGGCGGCTTCCCGCACAGCCGCGGCGAGGCGGCCCAGTCGCTTCGGGCCGGGCAGACGATCGTCTTCGACCTGTTCCCCCGCGAACTGGGCGGCGGCTACCATCACGACTGCACCCGCACCTGGAGCATCGGCTATGCCACGCCGGAGGTGCAGCAGGCCTACGATCAGGTGATCGATGCCTATGACATTGCCGTGGACACCTTCCGCGTCAACATGCCCGCCAAATCCCTCCAGGAAGCTGTGCAGTCCTATTTCGAAGAGTGCGGCCACCCGACCACGCGCAGCCACCCTGGCACCATGACCGGCTATGTCCACAGCCTGGGTCACGGAGTCGGCATCAGGATTCATGAGCGCCCCGGGCTTGGCCACCTGTCATCCGACACACTCCAACCGGGATCGGTCGTCAGCATCGAACCCGGTCTGTACTACCCCGAACGCGGTTTCGGCGTGCGCATCGAAGACCTGGTCTACGTCGCGCCAGACGGTCAGTTAGTGAACCTGACCGATTTTCACAAGGAGCTGGTTCTGCCGCTGAGAGGCTAGCGCAAAAGAGCATGTCGACTCAATCAATGCCGCCCGATGATATGCAACCGCTGCTGGATATGTCTCTGGCTGATGCTGTAGCTGCCGGCGATGCGCAGCTTTCCGAACTGCGCGCCCTCTACGAGCGGGTGCGCGGTCTGGAGCGCATGAAGTCGACGCTGCTGGATATTGCCGCTCACGATCTGCGCAACCCCATCGGCGCGATTCGTAATCTCACCGAGCTCATGCTCGGCCAGGAGAATATGCCGGCCGAGCGGCGCATCGCCATGCTGCGCGACATCCTAACCGCGGCCAGCAATGCCGCGCGCATCATCGACGATCTGCTGGTGCTCCAGCGCATCGACCGCAGCGAACGGGATGTCACCTTCCGCTCGATCGAGGTCGGCGCGCTGCTGCGCTCGGCCGTGCAGCAGATCAGCCCGGGTGCCGACTCGCGCCGGCAGACGGTGCGCGCCCAGTATGCCTCCGAACCCGCCGTGATCCTCGGCGAGCCGGCGCTGCTGCGTGAAGCCTTCCTCAACGTGCTGGACAACGCCGTCAAGTACACGCCGGAGTCCGGGATGATCAGCGTGCGCATGATGACCACGCTCGAAAACGCCTTCATCGACGTGGTCGACAGCGGCGTCGGCTTCGATTCGGACGAGGCGGCGCTGATCTTCGAGCCGTTCTACCGGGGGCGCATCGGCATCCAGCGCGGGATCGCCGGCACCGGCCTGGGCCTGCACATCGTCAAGCAGGTGGTCGAGCAGCATGGCGGCGGCGTCTCGGCGGAGAACCGCCCCGGCGGTGGCGCGGTCTTCACCATCGTCCTCCCTCTGCTCAGCGGCCTCTTCCGCGAGTAAACAACCTCCCTCCATCGCTACCACCTGTCGCCGTCTGGACGCGCCGCTGCGCGCCTGTGCGATCATTCGGAGTTGCCAGAGGCGGACGTGCAAACGAAGTTTGCCTGTGTCCGCCCCTCACAAATCTCTATTCCCTCAGCCCCGTCTTCTCCTCATTTCTCACCTCTTCTTTTTCCTTACTCCTCCTCTCTATGGCATTCCGTTCAGTAGAAAATTCGCCGCCAGCAGCGAAAAGTCGGTGATAGTGACCGCGCCGCTGCTGTTGAAATCGGCTGCCGCCTGATAGGCCGGTTGCCCGAACGACGACCCAAATGCCGCCGCCAGGATTGAGAAGTCGAGGATATTGACAAGGTTGCTGTCGTTGGCATCGCCCTCCAGCAGCATATCTGTTGTGGCCGTGTTCATGCCGTCGACCAGCGTAATCGGCTGTGTCCGCGCCAGTGTGTGCTCGCCTTTGACCCACAACGTGAAGTCACCCAGGGGCAGGTCTGTGACCACGATGTTGCCGCTGGTATCTGACGTCGCCCCGCTGCTCCACACCGCCGCACCGCCGCCGACCGGCCGCAGTTCGAGGTGAACGGTGGCGATGTGCTGCACGGTCGGCGGCACGGGCCGCCCCTGCAAGCTCAGCGTTAGCGTGAGCGACGCACTGGCCCCGGACTCGAAAGCGCCGATGTCGATGCGCCCGTCGAAGACGCGCGGGAAGCCCGTCCCGCGCTGATCGGTGGTTGGCGGTTCGGCGAAGGCCGGGTCGCCGGCGTTGATCGCCACGCTGCCGGGGAGCAGCGCTATGGTCTGGGTCGGGCCGCCGTTATCGGCCAGCGCACCCAGGTTGAGCGGGCTGGCCGCCGCATCGAGCAGGTTGCCGGTCGTCACGCCGCTGATCGTCGCGCCGCTGCTATCGCCGATCAGGTTGTAGCCCTGCGAGGTCACACTGCCGTTCACATCCGGGCCAGCCGGGGCGGTATTGGCGGCGATCAGGGTGTGTTTCAGCGCGCCGTTGATCGCCTCGCTGCTGTTATTCAGCCCGCCGCCCTGCACCCCGGCGCTGTTGCCGCTGATCGTCACATGGTTCAGGATGAGGCCTCAATCTGCTGTGCGCCTGCCGTTGAGGAACACGGCACCGCCGCTGTTGGTGGCGCTGTTTCCGGCGATGGTGCTGTTGACCACCGTCAAATCAGTAAACAGGGCGACAATCGCCCCGCCGTTATTGGCACTATTATTGGCCAGCGTGCTGTTGGATAGCGTAAGGAATGTCGTGTCAGCGTAGATCGCCCCGCCAGGGCCGCCGCCGGTGATATTGTTGATGAAGGTCGCCGCGTCGATGAAGGTGGTCGTAGAGCCGTTGATATATATCGCCCCGCCAAAACGCCCGTTATTGCCGTCAAATATGGTTCCCTGCACCGTTACTGTGCTGGCATAATTCAGCAACGCCCCGCCGGAGTCGCTGGCGCTGTTGCCGGCAAACCGTCCTCGCGTGAAGGTCGCCGTGTTGTTCGCTTCCAGCTCAATAGCACCGCCGATCGCCGCCTGATTGAGGCTGAAAGTGGTGTCGGTGGCCGTCAGCGTGCTCCCTGTGAGGTAGATCGCTCCCCCGCGCGGCGGGCCGCTTCCCAGGGCGTGGTTATCGGTCAGGGTGCTGTTCGCCAAAGCGATCTGGCCGCCATTGCTGGCGATGGCCCCGCCGAAGCTTTCCCCCCGCCCGCCGCTCAAGGTCAGGTTGGTCAGGGTGAGGTTGCCACCTGCATCCACCTGGAAGAAGCGGAAGTCAGGGGCGGCGGCGCTGCGGATGAGCGTGGCCCCTGCGCCGTCGATCGTGAGCGCCCCGCTGGTGCTGGCCGGACGGACAATCGGCAGGCCATTCTCCGCGCTGTAGTCGTTGCCGCCAACGGTCAGCACGCTGGTATTGTCGGCGGTGAGCAGGGTATAGCTGCCGTTCGCCGCCAGGGTGATGAGGTCATCGGCCGGGGACTCGTTGGCGCAGTGGATCGCCCGGATCAGGCTTTCAACATCACCATCGACGATCGCTGCTGGGAACGCCGGGCACTGACGTTCGAACGCGCCGATGTCGATGCGGCCCGCCTGCACACGCGGATAGCCCACCCCTCGTTGATCCGTCTCCGGCGGCGGCGCGAACAGCGGATCGCCGGCATTGATGGCCACGCTGCCCGGCAGCAGGGCGATCGTCTGGGTCGGGCCGCCGTTATCGGCCAATGCACCGAGGTTGAGCGGGCTGGCCGCCCCGTCGATCAGGTTGCCGGTCAGCGTCCCGCTGATCGCCGCGCCACTGCTATCGCCGATCAGGTTATAGCCCTGCGAGGCGATATTGCCGCTCACATCCGGGCTAACGGGGGCGTTATTGGCAGCGATCAGGGTGTGTTTCAGCGCGATGCTGAGCAGGTTGGCGATATGCAGGCCGCCGCCCTGTGTCTCGGCGCCATTGCCGGTGATCGTGCTGTGGGTGATCGTCAGGTTGCCCTGGCTCCACACCGCGCCACCCCTGCCGCCGATCGGGCCTGTTTCGCTCAAGGCGGTGAAGGCGTGGTTGCTGCTGAAGGTGCTGTTAGTGACCACGAGGGCGTTTCCGCCGTAGAGCGCGCCGCCATTCCCGCCATTCATCGCCTGGTTGCCGCTGAAGGTGCTGCCGCTGATCTGCTTGCTTTTCGGCAGCACCTCATCCAGGGCAATCGCCCCGCCGTATTGGGACAGGTTCTCCTGGAAGGTGCTGTCGCTGATGCTCACAGCGGAGTAGACGGCGATTGCCCCGCCATAGCGCAGGCCCACGTTACCCGTCTGGTTGAGCAGGAAGGTGGTGCGCGTCACGGTGAGCGAGGCGGTCAGCCCGTCCGACTGATAGATCGCCCCGCCATCGCCAGCGGCAAGGTTGCCCGCAAAGCTGCTGTCGATCACGGTCAAGATTCCGGCACTCATCAGCGCCCCGCCGGATAGGATGTTCGAAATGCCGTTGTCGACGGTGGTGCAGCTTCCCATGCTCACCCGCTCCAGGCGCAGCGTCCCCAGGCTGGCCATGCACCCACCGTAGGAATTGGCGCGCCCTTCGGTCAGAGCGAGGTCGGTGATGGTGACATCAGCCCCTGCGGCAGCCACCAGCAGGCGGAAATCGGGCGCGGCCAGGTCGCGGGTGATCAGGGCGTTGTTGCCGGCCAGCGTGAGGGCGCCGCTGGCCGCGGCATCGGCGATCACCGGCAGGCCAGAGTCCCCGGCGACTTTGCCCATAAAGATAATGCCGGGGCTGGCATTGTCTGCGGCGGTGAGGGTATAGGTGCAGCCGTCCGCCAGGCTGATCACATCGCTTCCCGGGTTGGCGTTGGCCGCATGGAAGGCAGCGATCAAGTCAGCGGTGCGGGTGGCGGGGTCGGCATCACAGCCGACATTATTGGTCGCCGCCTGCGCCGGACGCACGGCCTGCGCAAGGCCGGCGATCAGGAGCAGCGCCGCGAGGAATCGCGCTGTGGGCAAGATCGACAGGAGCGGGTGACGCTGCATCGAGGTAAGAATGATACGGTGTCTGTGAGCGAAGGCGGGCATTCTCGGGCGATCCCCTTGGGGCGAAGTCAATAAAGAACAGTGCTACTTGTCGCCCTCGCATTATGCAATCATTTTCGTTTTAGGGCGCCCTACCGAAATGGTTAGTTGCACACTTGTTCTATTCCGCGGATAATGACTTATCGAGTGGGAGATCTTCTTTATTCGCACTATTCAAGGAGATGCGCATGTCCAATCCACAACCCGATGGCTACCTTGCCCTGCCGGCGAACGGTTCGGGCCGTCCAGTCCTGGTCCTCCACGCCTGGTGGGGACTGAACGATACCCTCAAGGCTTTCTGCGACCGGCTGGCAGACGCCGGCTTCATCGCCTTCGCCCCGGATCTCTACCAGGGCCGGATCACCGACACCATCGACGGCGCCGACGCCCTCGCGGGGGAATTGTTCGGAAGAGTCGACGAAGCGCGGGCAGCGGTCGAACAGGCCGCAACCTTCCTCGTCGAGCGGGCAGATGGGTCAGGGGGTGGATTGGGGGTCGTCGGCTTCTCGCTGGGCGCTTTCTTCGCCCTGGATCTCTCCGCCGCCGTGCCGGATCAGGTGCACTCGGTTGTCGTCTACTACGGCACTCGCCCCGGCGATTACAGCGCAGCGCAGGCCGCCTATCTCGGCCATTACGCGGAAAACGATCCCTTCGAGGCGCGCGCCGACGTGGACGCACTGGAGGACGCCCTGCGTCAGGCGGGCCGGCCGGTCACCTTCCACCACTATGCCGGCACCGGGCACTGGTTCGCCGAACCCGACCGCGTGGATGCCTACAATCGGCAGGCCGCTGACCTGGCCTGGGACCGGACGCTGGCGTTTCTGAGGCGTTGATCGATGTGAAGGCGCGACATCGCCTGATGAGCGCGGCACCCTCTCTGAAGAGGGTTCTTTCAGCGGAATTCGTGGGGTAAGCGCCTCCCGGCGGAACCGACTTCAGTCGGTTTCTCGCGTTTATAGGGGGTAGCCGGAGAATGGAATTCTCCGGCGGCGCATCGGCGACATCAGCGCGGTTTTGGGCAGCGCTGACCCTTTTTCAACAGAATCTGTGGAATCTGCTCCTCGGGCAAATTGCACAACGTTGTGACAAGGATTCGACAATGGATCGTGCGAAAATGGTGCGAGTGTCATACTACGGGGAATGAATGCAGGCCTGCCGCTGAATGGGCAGTTGCATTTGCGTTAGTTCTAGCAGATTGTATAATATCCTCCGCGTACCCGCATATCTGCCGAGGAACAGTCCGTTATGGATTCCAACAAGCCAGGATCGCGTGAAGCTGAAGAGCTGGAGGCGGGCGCTTCAGAGAACGCGGTGGACGAGAGCAACCGTCCCGAGTCCGCCGAGGCTTCCACGACCGCCGACGAATCAAGCGTTGCACAACCCGATATGACCGGTGCTGTCCCTGATGAGTCCAGTTCGGCGGAGCCGCCGGAGGATATCTCTATACCGGCCACCGAAGCAGCAGAGATGTCGAGTGCTGCCGGGGAGGAAGGTGGGACGCCGCCAGCCGCGGCGGAGGGCAAGGCGGCCGCAGACGCTTCGGGCGATCTGCGTACCGGCATGGTGGTGCAGGGCCTGATCGTTTCGACATCACCCACCCAGGTGGTGATCGAAGTGGAAGGCAGGCAGGGCGTTATCCCCTCTGGCGAGCTGGAACGCATGACCCGCCAGACCCTGGAATCGCTGAAGGCCGGCGAGAACATCGCGGTCTATGTGGTCAAACCTCGCGATCATAACGGCAACCTCCTGTTGTCCATCAATCGTGCGATTGAGGAGCAGGACTGGCAGTTGGCGGAAGACTACCGCCGCTCTCAGGATGTCTATGAATCGCGCGTTGCGGGCTATAACAAGGGCGGGCTGATCGTACGGTTTGGGCGTCTGCGCGGTTTCGTCCCGCAGAGCCAGATCGCGGTCGAGCGGCGAGCGGGCATCAGCGGCGAGACTCCGGAAGAGCAGTTGGGTGCGATGGTCAACCAGCCCATCATCGTCAAGGTGATGGAAGTGGACCGGGCGCGCAACCGGCTCATCCTCTCCGAACGCGCCGCCAGTCGTGAATCGCGCGAGAAGCGCAAGGAAAACCTGATCTCGCAGCTCCGGGCCGGCGAAATCCGCGAAGGGCGCGTCGTCAGCCTGGAAGACTTCGGCGTCTTCGTCGACATCGGCGGCGCCGAGGGGCTGGTGCATCTCACCGAACTGTCCTATCAGCACGTCACCCACCCCCGCGAGATCGTCCAGGTCGGGCAGACGGTGCGTGTCGAGGTCATCAGCATCGACCCGGACCAGAAGCGCATTGGCCTGAGCATGAAGCAGTTGGAGGCCGATCCCTGGGATCGTATCGCCACCAGCTTCACCGAGGGGCAGTTGGTTCAGGGAGCCGTGACCAAGCTGACCAAGTTCGGCGCCTTCGCCCAGCTCGTCGATCTGCCCGAGATTGAGGGTCTGATCCACATTTCCGAGCTGTCCGACAAACGCGTCGCTCATCCCCGCGAAGTGGTCAACGAAGGGGACAAACTGACGCTGCGCGTCGTCAAGATCGACATCAAGAACCGCCGCCTGGGTCTCAGCCTCAAGCGCGTGAACTCGGCGGAGTATCTCGACCTCGACTGGTCAAGCACGAACGATCAATCCTGATGAACCGGGCGGCGGTCGTCCGCCCGGTGCTTTCATTCTCCCTGCCCCGCCTAAACGCGCTGCCGCGCCCCGAGCGTTATACTCCCTGTCATAGTTCTTACGAAACATTTACGTGTGCGCGGCGTAATCGCGGCTGTCCTCATGCTGTCTGTGTTATAATCGCGAGTGGGTAATGTTGTCGGGCGGGTTCGTCGAACGTTAAGTCAGCAGTCAGCCTGGTCTTTTGACCGGCAACGGAGGGTTTTTATCGTGCCGAGCAAGATGGAACGCTTTACACAGCGAGCGCGGCGCGTGTTGAGCTTAGCGCAAGAAGAAGCGGAAAAGCTGCAACACAACTACATCGGAACCGAGCATCTTCTTCTGGGCTTGATTCGCGAAGAAGGTGGGGTCGCTGGCAGGGTACTGCGCGAACTCGGACTGGACCTGCGGCGTGTTGAGGACATGGTTGAACGCCTGACCCGCGCGACGCCCCGCACTGGCTCGAGCCAGCCTGAACTGTCCCCCGGCACCAAGCGTGTGCTGGAGTTGGCCGTCGATGAGGCGCGGCGCATGGGCCATCACTACATTGGAACTGAGCATCTCCTCCTCGGCCTTGTGCGCCTGACCGATGGTGTGGCCATCGATATCCTACGCAAGTTGGAAGTAAATCCCGAAGAGGTGCGTCGTCAGACGCGCCGGGTGCTGCAGGAGAGTCCCGTGCAAAATCCTACACCCAACCAGGAAGAACCCCGCCCTGCGCGACCCCAGCGTAAGGAAGGGAAGACACCGCTGGTCGACCAGCTTGCGACCGATCTGACGGCTCTGGCCGCCGAGGGCAAACTCGATCCGGTCGTCGGTCGTGAGACCGAAATCGAGCGCGTCATCCAGGTTCTCAGCCGCCGTCGCAAGAACAATCCCGCCCTGATCGGCGAACCGGGCGTTGGCAAGACGGCCATCGTCGAAGGGTTGGCCCAGCGTATCGTCAATGGCGAGACCCCCAAACCCCTGCTCAACAAGCGCGTGCTTCAGCTCGACGTCGGATCGTTGGTCGCCGGCACCATGTATCGCGGCCAGTTCGAAGAGCGTCTGAAGCGCGTCATTGAAGAACTGAAATCATCCGACAGTATTTTGTTTATCGACGAAGTCCACATGCTGGTGGGCGCTGGCTCTGCGGGCAGCAGCGTCGACGCCGCCAACATTCTCAAGCCGGCCCTGGCCCGCGGCGAGCTTCAGTGCATCGGCGCGACCACGCTGGATGAGTATCGCAAGCATATCGAGAGCGATGCCGCGCTGGAGCGCCGCTTCCAGCCGATCATCGTCAACGAGCCCACGCTTGAAGAGGCCGTGGAAATCCTCCAGGGCATCAAGGGCCCGTACCAGGAACACCACAACGTCGAAATCACCGACGAGGCCATCGAGACGGCCGTGCAGCTTTCCGCCCGCTACGTGCCCGATCGCTTCCTGCCGGACAAGGCCATCGACCTGATCGACGAGGCCTCCGCCCGCCTGCGCATGTACAAGAGCCCGGAAGCGGCTCAGGTGCGCCGCGTCGAGCAGGAACTTCAGCAGGTCGAGGACGACATTAAGCTCCTGGAAGAAGAAGGCGCCTTTGGTGACGAGATCGATCGGCTGCGCACTCAGCGTGACAGCCTGAACGCGACCCTCAACTCCTTCCGTGCCAACTGGAACGAGAAGACCCGCCAGCCCCGCCTGAGCGCTGAAGACATCGCCGAGATCGTCGCCATGTGGACGGGCATCCCGACCATGCGCATCGCCGGCGAAGAGAGCGAACGCCTGATCCGTATGGAAGAGGCGCTGCACCAGCGCATCATCGGCCAGCACGAGGCCATCGAAGCCATCAGCAAGGCCGTCCGCCGCGCCCGTGCCGGTCTGAAGGACCCGCGCCGTCCCATCGGTTCGTTCATGTTCCTGGGACCCACCGGCGTCGGCAAGACCGAACTGACCAAGTCACTGGCCGAATTCCTCTTCGGCAGCGAAGAGGCCCTCATCCAGCTCGACATGAGCGAGTTTATGGAGCGGCACTCGGTCGCCCGTCTGGTGGGCGCGCCTCCTGGCTACGTTGGCTATGAAGATGCCGGCCAGCTCACCGAAGCTGTCCGCCGCCGTCCGTACTCGATCGTCGTCTTCGACGAAATCGAGAAGGCGCATCCGGAAGCCTTCAACATGCTCCTCCAGATCATGGAAGAGGGCACGCTGACCGATGCGCGTGGCCGCCGGGTCGACTTCCGCAATGCCGTCATCGTCATGACCAGCAACGTCGGCGCCGACACCATCAAGCGCGGCAGCAGCCTCGGCTTCAACGCGCCGAAGGATGATGACCAGGACGAGCGCGCGCTCTATGCCGACATGCGCAAGAATGTCACCGACCAGCTCCGCCGCGTCTTCCGGCCGGAATTCCTGAACCGCGTCGATGCCACCATCGTCTTCCGCTCGCTGACCAGGCCCGAGATCAAGCAGATTGTCGATCTCGAACTCAACAAGGTGCGCGATCGGCTGGTCGAACATGCCATCACCCTCGATGTCACCGAAGAGGCGAAGGACTGGCTGGCGGAGAAGGGCTACGATCCTGAATTTGGGGCCCGCCCGCTGCGCCGCCTGATCCAGAACGAGGTCGAAGATACCCTCTCCGACGGCATCCTCTCCGGCAAATTCAAGCTGGCCGGCATCGTGCGGGTGACCGCGCGTGAGGGCGAGCTGGTGCTGGAGCAGGTCGAGGATGAGCAAGCCGAGCTCCCCGAGCCCAGCGTCTGATCCGTAGGGACGACGCCTGCGTCGTTCACAACTCGCACTAAAAATGACGCGCCGGAATGGATCTTCCACTCCGGCGCGTTTTTGTTATTTCGGTCGCGTGATTGGGCGTGGCCCAACAAACGGGATGCGTAAGGATGCCGTGCATTTGCGGATTGTAACTTAGGCATCCACGTAAAAAACGCGACGAAAAGCACATGTCGCTGCCTTCCATCGTGTTAACCGATTCATTGCATCGGATGGATGTTATTGTGCCGGGGGAGCAGTCGGCGCGGCATCCAGAAATTCGTTGGTGAACATCGCCAACGCATCGACACGGTCGTGGATCGTCACATGGGTCGCGCCGGGAATTATCGCAAGCTGCGAAGCCGGAGCGCCGACAATATCACCGGGGGCACCGCCACCGCGCAATTTATACAGGTCGAGCGCGTGTTCCGGGCGGATATTATCCGCATCGCCGACCATGACCAGCGTCGGCGCTTGAATAGCGCGGATCTCGTCGGGCGATACATCCTGCACCGCCTTTGTCAATTCGGTCAGTTTCGTCACCAGCGTACCGAAATTCTCCGGATTCGGCGCCAGGCGCTGGTACTCTGCTTCCATCGGCGACCCGACGAATATTTCCGGCGTAATCTGGTCGACAAACGCGTAAATTTCCGGATACCAGCCCTGGCTGTTATAGCTTGACGAAACGAGGATCAGCTTATTGACCCGTCCGGGATGCCGCAGCGCAACCTGGAGCGCCACACCGCCGCCGAGCGAATATCCAAATACATCGGCAGTCTCGATGTTGAGATGTGCCATCAGCGCGTCGATGTCATCAGCCAGCCCTTCGTAGCTCAACGGGCGATCGGCAATATCCCCGGTGCGTCCATGCCCCTGCAATTCGACCGCGATCACCTGACGCGCTTCTGCCAGTCTGGGAATTATCGCGCCCATTGCTTCGATCGTCATATACGCGCCGTGAATCACGATGAGCGGCCTGCCAGCGCCATGAATTTCGTAGTACATCTTCAGCCCGTTGACCGGGGCATAGCCGCTCTTGACGGCAGGGGCATCCTGCGCGGCAGCGTCGAGCGACATGGTCAGCGCGAGTCCGGCGGTCATGAACGAAAGAATGGTCTTGAACATGAGCTGCTCCTGGTGGTCGTAAACCGAACATTTGTATCGTACGACAATCTGCCGGGAGCGTCTTGTAAAAAAACGAATCAGCCAGTGATAGATCGGGCGATTTGCGCCGGAGTTTGCCCCATGAAGCGCTTCAACGAGCGGGTCAGATGCGGCTGGTCAAAATAGCCCAGGCTGTAGGTCGTATCGAGAATCGAGGTTCCCTGCTGAAGCATACGAACTGCCTCATTGGCGCGTTCGATCTGGCGAAAGGCGTTGTGGCTGATGCCGGTGGCGCGTAAAAACCGCTTCTGCACCGCGCGCTGCGTCAGGCCGGCAGCCTGCCCCTGAAGCGCCGCAGCGACGACGTGATCCTGCGCGAACATGTCTGTCCGCATCAGCCGGGTGATGAAGGTATCGACATTGTCGAAAGTTGGGAACTCCCAGATCGAGCCGTACAGCCAGAACGATTTACCCGCCCCTTCCGGCAGGGTAACGTCGTTCCGATCGACGACGATGCCCGGCGGAAGATGCGGCATATATATCCCCGGCTTAAAGACGATGCCCAGATAGCTCGTTTCCTCGTCGTTAAAACCGTGTTTCAGGGCATAGGCAGAGGTGGCAATGGTTTCCGGTCCGCGAATCGTCACGTGCGTTTCGCCTCGGTAGCGCCAGACCACCATCATCCAGTACACGTTCGCGGTCGAAATGAAGGGTCCTGATGTGGTGCTGCTGGAACGCCAGATTTGCTCGATCAGCGGCGAATCGGAGGGACGTTCTTCAAAAGAAATCGTCATGCAGGTTCATCCTGTGAAGATACCGCACACCTTGTTATTTTAGCACAGATGTTTTTGTTGGACTTTTAGCCCTTAGCCAGGGACAAGAGGCTTAGACCACAAAGGCACAGAGTTCACGAAGATGAACACTAAACCACTGGATGAAGCTCTTCAGCATGGAGAGTGGGTGAGGTTCAGCCCTCCGCAGACACGCTCTCATCTCTCGGTTCTCACCTCTCACACCCCCACCAATTCCCCCGTCGTCACGATCGTCGCGAACTCCCCTTGCAGCGCCACCAGCGCCAGCCGGTGAATGTCCTCCGCCGGGGTATACACGCCGTCGAAGCCGGTGCGGTCGTGGCAGGCCGTGGCGTCCGCGACCACCAGAGTGGTGAAGCCCAGGTCGCTGGCCATGCGCGCCGTCGAGGAGACGCAGTGCTCGGTGGTCAGCCCGACCACCACCACCGTCTTGATGCCGGCCCCCCGCAGTCGCGTCTCCAGATCGGTGCCGACGAAGCCATTGCTCACCCGCTTCTGAATCACCGGTTCGTCCCCTTGCGGTGCGACGATCCGCTTGATGGCGTTGCCGGGCAGTTCCGGCCGCAGCGGGGAATTTGGCTCGGTGGACATGTGCTGCACGTAGAAGATCGGCCGGCCTTTGGCGCGCCAATCGGCCAGCAGACGGGCCATATTGCGTTCGGCGTCAGGGTTGTTGCGCTGGCCCAGGCGCGGCTCGTTCAGGCCGTCCTGCACGTCGATCAGCAGCAGTGCGGTAGTGAGGTCTAGCACGCTCATCGAGGAACTCCGTTCTGGTTGCCTACTTTTTGCGGAAGCGCGACAGCAGGCGATCAACCAACGAGGTCGGTTGTGAGGTCGGTTGTGAGGCCGGCTTCGGAGGGGTTGGTGGGGTTGGCCATTGGGCGGCAACAGCCGGTGATTCCGCTGGAGTAGGCCCACCGAACAGGTCACCCGATCCGGCGGCGGCCCGCAAGCCGCTGAGAATCCACTCTTCCGGAGGATGCAGCGGATCGACCACCGCCAGGCGTGGCAGCGCGGCGGCCCCTAGCGGGTTCTCCGCTTCCGTGAACGAGTAATGGAGATTCATCCCCCAGCGCCGGCAAACGCTCATCGCCCCGAATTTCTGCGAGTTCATTGCGCCCAGATAGTCGTAGCGTTTCGCAGCCGTCGCGTATTCCATAGGGATCTGGTCGCGTTCGTCCATCTTGAGGCGCTCGGTCGCCGACCAGGTGATCATCTCCTGTTTGCCGCCGCGCGACTGTACCAATACGCTCTGTGGAATCCATGCCGAAGCCATCTTGACGTCCTTTCCCCTGGTCGCCTGCTGCATCATTTCGCCCATGGTGAAGAACGCCACCAGATCGCCGGAACTCGGTTCGTTGCCATAAGGATAGATCATCAAATAGTGATACAGCGTCATGTTTGCGCCGATCAGCGCCGCACCCAGGGCGCCCGTCTCCGGAGACGGAGAGGCACTGCACAGCCAGTGCGCGTAGGTTTCGCCGAGTCGCGGGGTCAGCGTCAGTACCTGCCGCTGCCGCATTTCCTCGTGTTTGGCGGCGGGCGTGTTCGGCGGCGCCTGCACCGGCATGGCGAAGTGGATGATCGTCTGCTGCTTGTCCTGGCTCACGCCCATCGCGAAGTAGATGTACTGGCTCAGCGTCAGGCCGAACAGGACTCGGAAGAACCTGTTGTCCGCCGGTTGCGGCTGGGGTGGCACCTCCATCAGGACGCGGGTTGTATCCGGTCGGGTGATGTGCTGGTCCAGAAAGCTCTTGACCGCCCGCAGATCGGTGGGCAGGGAACTGCCGTTCATCGCCATCAACTCGTCGAACGGCGCCTTTTTGAGACGAAAGATGTCGGTCTGGGTCCGCTTGCGCGCCAGGTCGACGACCCCGATGGTCAGACTGTCTTCATCCGGCCCTGCTACGATGCCGATCAGTGTTTCTGGCGCTGCCATGACACCCCCCTCCACTCAACAGTCGCAGAAATGCGAGACGCCGATTTTGACGATCAAGGCCGCAATGAGATGCGGCGGGTAAGGCTTGACCACGGGCGCGATTACCTCGATGAGGGCAGCGGTGAGCGCGAATTCATCTTGCAGCAGTGGGTCGTTCAGTTTTTCGCACAGTTTCCATTCTTCGCACAACTTCTTGCGCAGCGATGGCACGAGTGCCTCAAACTGTTCCTGACCATGCCTCCGCTGACCGCCGAAATTGAACATGTGGGTTTCTTCGGTTCGAGGGTAAGCCGGGAGCAAGGTGTACAGCAGATTCTCGTCCAGAAACAGCGCCTTCTCGATAGCTTCGCGATCGCTTGCCGTGTTGACCGGGGCTGGCGACTCGGCGCGCTGCAGCGGGGCGGCGGGCGCAGCGCTGGGCAGCGCCGCCAGAGGCAGGCTGGCCAGCGCCCAGGCGACTTTGGCGGCGAAGCGAAAACGCCCCGACGTCACCTCGGTGGCCAGCGCCACCGCTCCGACGGTGACTTCTTCGCCGTCGGGCAGCGTCTGCTTCACCATAACGTGGACAATCGCCCGCTGGATGGCCTTCTCGGCTTGCATACGAAACAGCATTAGCCCGGAGTCGCGGCCCGGCGTCAGAGAGATATTCTGGAACAGCGGCCCGAAGCTGAACATTCCCGCAGGTAGGCTGAGATCCACCCGCAGCCGCGCCGGCTGCATTCGGCCCGTGGCTGGATCGACGGGAAAGCGGACGCCCAGCGACCCGGCGCGGACATCCTTCCGCGCGATCACATCGCCCGCCGTGGTCTGGGCAGGGAGCTGCCCGCGAAAACCATCGGAGTCGGGCATGCAGATTTGCACCCACACTTCGATATCTTGCCGGAGCTGGGCGCTCGACGGCATGGCGGCATCTAGCCGTCGAGCTTCTTCCTTGAGCGCGAAGACCGGCGGCGGCGCGATCTTGCCGACCGCTGACGTCAGCAGTCGCTCGACATGCTGAAAGAGGATCTCCTCGAATTCCTCCAGCGTATAGTACTGGCGGTACAGCCCTTTGAACGGAGCATTCTGGCCCTCGAAGCGATTGAAGAAGGCGTCGACGCGCGCTTTCTGATCGGGGTTGGCGTCGGGCGCTTCGCTCATGCGTCGATAGAGCAGGATATGCGGTTTTCCGGTCTGTTGGTTCGCGGCGTAGGCGGTGGCAAATTCGTAGTGTGTGCCCGATTCGTACTGAACGCCGGTTGCATCGTCATAGACCGGTGTGCCCATTCGCTCCCAGAAGATGCAGATCAGCAGATCGCTGTCCTTGGCCTGCATCATGTAGCGGTCGACGGTTTGCTGGGGGGCGCTGCCAACCGAGGGCGGGACCCGGTCTTCATAGGCCAGCGCGCGCAGGGTGAAATGCTGCTGCACGAAGGCCAGGGCGTTGAGCCGGTCGACGACCCGCGCGGCGATCTCGCGTTCGGCACGCACGTCACCGGGAGAAGAAATGAACACGTCGATCTTGCGCAGCATCTTGCTCATGCAAAGCTCCAGGTGCGCCAGCGGCCTGAAGGGAGTATAGCACTCCCTTCCGAAGCGTACTTGACGCTGACTCAGTGTGCTGAGTCGTTCTCCTGTACGTTGGCATCCGCCGACCCGTCGAGCGCCCGCAGCATCAGCCGCAGGTTGTAGTTGAGCATGTTCTCCATCTCCCAGGGGATCTCCATCTGCGGCAGGATGTCGAGGTAGTAGCGCAGGGCCGTGTAGAGCGGTGCCGCAATCTCGCAGGCGCGGTACATCGGCAGCAGTTCCTCGACCGGCCCCATCACTTCCCATTCTTCGAGGTACGCCCTCGCCAGCCGATCCCCGGCGTTCGGCGCGTCAGGCAGATCGCCGGCGATCTCCGACAGGAAGAAGGCGGCGTCGAAGAAGGGGTGCGACAGGGTGCTGTCCGACCAGTCGGTGAACAGCAGCCGGTTGTCGTCTGTCAGGATGATTTGCCCGGCCCAGAAGTCGCCATGCGTCAGCGCCAGCAGGCCGTCCTCATTCAGCTCCCGTAGCGCCGTCTCGATGCGCGGCAGGTGCTGGTCGATGCGCGCCCGCTCCTCCGCCGCGATAGGCCGATAGCCCCGGCCGAGCGCCGCGTCGTCGGCCAGCAGCGCGCGGAAGTGCGCCAGCATCCAGCCCATGTCGCGCGTCGGCAGTTCACCCGCCTGCGCCGCTTCAATGGCCAGGTCGCGGCTCGTCTGCTGCCAGCGGGCATAGGCGCGCAGCGCCCGCTCCCACAGGCCGACCTCGCGCAGCGGCTCGGCGAACAGCGACTCCCCGCTGTAATCCTCGGCCACGAACCACCGGCCCACCTGGCGAGCCACCACTTCCGGCACGCGCCCCGGAAAGGCCCTCGCCAGCCGTTCGGAGAAGGTCGGTTCGTGGGCGAACAACATCGGCGGCACGATCTTCAGGTAGCGTACCCCGTCATCGTCGACCAGCCGCCAGATCGCCGACCGGCCCCATGAGCGCACCTGCTCCAGCCAAACGCCGGCCCCAAACCGCGCCCGCATGTCGGCTGTCAGCCGGTCCACGAACTGCGGCCGGTACCACTCGACGCGCAGGGGGTGATCGGCGGCGTACCACGCCAGCGCCTCGCGCGCCTCGGCGGGGATGCGTTCTCCCTGCGCCCAGGCCGCCGTCATCGGCAGGCTGCCGCTCTGGTACTCCATCAGGTAGGTGAAGCGCGAGTCGTTCTCGCCCCATTCCGTCTTCACGGCGCGCACCGTCACCGCGTTGATGCCAAAGTAGGCGGCCAGCGCCTCGTTGGCCGGCGCGCACGACTGCCAGAAGTGAAAGTCGTGGGTGAGGTGCGGCAGGGCATTCTTGACCAGCAGCACCCGCCGCGCTTCATCGATGACGATGAACACATCTGTGTGTGGGTTGGACAAGGGACCTCCTATCGAAGGGATGAGAAACGAGAGACGAGAGATCAGAAAGCGTGTTTGTTCAGTCACACTTCGGCGCGCTTTCTTGGCGGTTCGCAAGCGGGCGGTTGACGAACCGCCCCTACAATCACACCTGTTGCGTAGGGGCGCATCGCGATGCGCCCGATATCGCGGTTCACATCCGGGCGGTTCGCAAGCGGGCGGTTCACGAACCGCCCCTACAACCAGACGTGTTGGCGAAGAGGCGCATCGCGATGCGCCCGATATCGCGGTTCACGACCGGGTGGTTCGCATCCGGGCGGTTCACGAACCGCCCCTACAACCAGACGTGTTGGCGTAGGGGCGCATCGCGATGCGCCCGATATCGCGGTTCACGACCGGGCGGTTCGCATCCGGGCGGTTCACGAACCGTCCCTACAACCAGACGTGTTGGCGAAGAGGCGCATCGCGATGCGCCCGATATCGCGGTTCACGACCGGGCGGTTCGCAAGCGGGCGGTTCGCAAGCGGGCGGTTCACGAACCGCCCCTACAACCAGACGTGTTGGCGAAGAGGCGCATCGCGATGCGCCCGATATCGCGGTTCACGACCGGGTGGTTCGCATCCGGGCGGTTCACGAACCGCCCCTACAACCAGACGTGTTGGCGTAGGGGCGCATCGCGATGCGCCCGATATCGCGGTTCACGACCGGGTGGTTCGCATCCGGGCGGTTCACGAACCGCCCCTACAACCAGACGTGTTGGCGTAGGGGCGCATCGCGATGCGCCCGATATCGCGGTTCACGACCGGGCGGGCGCATTGGCCTGTCCCACGCCCATTCGTATGGTTGTCGGGGCGGACGTGCAATCTTCTCATTCCTTCTTTTACTCAGTCCTTGTATCTTGGAAATGGGGTATGCTCAACGAAGCACCCCAGCGGATCAGGTGGGACAAGATCGGCTCAGTCCTGAGGCCAGCAGAGCCTGTTGCTGAGATAGATCCCCCACCGGAAGCGCGCACGACAGGTCGAACGGTATCTGAAGCCCCGAGCTTGCATGCACAAGGTTGGCCGACGGCGCGCCGCTGCCGAGGACGAAGGCGAGAGGAGAGATGATGAGCAGCATTCTGGGCATTGATGTGTCGAAAGCCAAGCTGGATGTGATGCTGGTGAAGCAGGACCAGCGCTCGGAAAGCGCGCAGTTCGAGAACACGCGCAAGGGCTTCAACAGCCTGCGCCACTTCCTGAAGAAACGTGTCAAAGGCGAGCTGCAGGTGTGCCTGGAGGCGACGGGTCCTTACAGCGAGGACGTGGCGCTGTTCCTGCACGAAGCGGGCTACCGGGTCAGCGTCGTCAATCCTGCGCAGATCAGGAGCTACGGCGACAGCCAGCTGCGACGGACCAAGACCGATGCCACCGACGCCGCCCTCATTGCCGACTTCTGCCGCACTCAGCAACCGCCCGCCTGGGCGCCACCGCCTCCTGAAGTCCGCGAACTGCAAGCCATGGTCCGTCATCTGGAGTCTCTCAAGACCATGCGTCAGCAGGAGGTCAACCGCCTGGATGCGGGGACGCCTTCGGTCACCGTTGAAGAGAAACTCCAGACCCATATCGCCTTCCTTGACCAACAGATTGACGACCTCACCCAACGGCTCAACGACCATCTCGACCAGCACCCGGACCTGCGTCAACAGCGCGATCTGCTCACCTCCATCCCGGGCATTGGCGACTTGACTGCCGCTCGCCTCCTGGCCGAGCTGCCCAACCTGAACACCTTTACCTCGCCCAAGCAGCTCGCTGCCTTCGCTGGCCTTTCCCCCCAGCACCGTCAGTCGGGCTCCTCGGTTCGGGGGCGTTCTCATCTCTCCAAGCGCGGGTCCTCGCGCCTGCGTGCTGCTCTCTACATGCCTGCTCTGGTCGCTCAGCGTCACAATCCGCTCCTGGCCACCTTCGCGCAACGCCTGCTGCATGCCGGCAAACCTAAGATGGCGGTCGTTGCTGCCGTCATGCGCAAGTTGCTTCTGCTCGCTGCCGCCATCTTGCGCTCCGGGCGTCCTTTCGACCCCAACCATGCTCCTTCCCTGCAGATCGCCGCTTGATTTTCAAGACGGTATCTCAGTACTTTTCACTCAGCACTATTTTCCCCGTACACCACCACCGCGTATTCCCCGCGCGTCGTGCTGCCGAAGCTCACGATCTGCACCTCCACCGGATCGGGCGCCGTCACCCGGACCCCCGCGTCGAAGCGGTCGCCCAGGATTTCGACGCCGTTGTTCAGCACGATCCCCCCGCCGGCGATTGCCGGGACCTCCGCGCAGGTGCGCCGTCCGGCATCATCGCAGCGCTGATCCGCCCACAGCAGCGTCGGATCCAGCCGGTTGTTCACGCCGATCGTGTAGACCAGCGCCGACCCGCCCTGCATCGCGACGTCCGGCGCCAGTTGCAGGATCAGCGTGTCCTGGTCGTCGGCCGGCTCGATGCGAAAGCCGCCGATGACCGCCGCGAAACGCCCCTGCGTCCCGTTCAGGTTGGCGAAGGTCAACCGCACGTCGCCATCGGCAAAGTCGGCCTCGGTCAGCACCCGCTGCGCAGTGGCAAACAGATCGTCGGGCGATCGTGTGAACACGTCGCCATCGGGGAAGAGAATGCGGTCGCCCATGGCATCGGCCATCGTGCCAACGCACGACTCGCCCGAGTCGGTTTCCACATGCAGCACCGGGTCGAAGCCCTCGAAGCCGTAGACGCGAATGGAGTAGTTCACCGCGTCGAACGGTTCGCGGCGCAGGCGCACCGAGAGGTAGGGCGTTGCTTCGGTCAGTGTGGTGCCGTCGCCGCAGTCGATCGGGACCAGCGGCGCGTAGCCCAGGGGGGTGGGCGTCGGCTGCGGGTTCAGGTTCTCGATGCGCAGCACGTAGCTGCCGACCGTGGTGCCGAGTTCGCTGCCGGCCCGCGTCGCCACGACGATGTACCGTCCGCCGAGCGGCACGGTATACGTCAGCGAGACGGCGCCATCCGGCGCGCCCTCGTCGCTGGCGGCTTGCAGCGTCCGCGCCGGGTCGAGAATGCCGATCAGCGGGGCCAGCCCGTCCGATCCGGTCATGACGATTTGCAAGACGTCGCCCTGCTGCACGTCGATCTGCCAGTGGTCGAAAAACGCCTCTTCGCTGATCGTGCCGGGGATGTCCTGCCCGAGGCTGGCCGGCAGGAACGAAGGCGAATCCCCTTGTGCCAGCAGGGACCCCTGCACCAGCGAAAAGATCGCCAGCCCTATCCCGAGTTTGATCGCCGCTCTGACGCCTGCACGCATTCGTCCCGCCTCTCTCTCACCCGGCCTGCCTTCTGTTTTCTCCGCCGAGGGCGCCACGCCCCTGCACCTGATCGCCGTAGGGATGCGCTACTGCGCGTCCCATATGCACCAAGATAAGGGTTGCGATGGCCGCCGCAATGGAATCGGCGCGGTCGTCTGCCCTTGAAACCCCGCCCCATGAACGAGTCGACCGTAGGCGAAACCCGGCGGGTTTTCCCCCACAGAACGGGAGAGGCGGCGTCTCTCCCCTACGCCTGGGTGCGTCGATCGACCTCTAGAACGTGATGGTATCGCCAACCTGGTGGCGTGGGGACGGCCCCACGTGACACCCTCTCATTTCTCGTTTCTCATCACTTCTCTTCCCTCACCCCGCCCCCGGCAGCGTGAAGCTGAAGAGGCTGCCCTGGCCCAGGGCGCTCTCCGCGCGGACAGACCCGCCCAGCTTCTCGGCGATGCGCTTGACAATCGACAGGCCCAGTCCGTAGCCCTGCGTCTGCACCCGGCCCAGGCGGTTGAACGGCTGGAACAGCTTAGGCAGTTCGTCGGGGGCGATTCCAGGGCCGTTGTCGCGCGCCCAGAAGCGCACCATGCCGTCGGACTCGAGAACGCCGCCCAGCTCCACCCGCGGCGGTGACCCGCCATACTTGATGCCGTTGCTGATGTAGTTGGCCCAGATCTCGGTCACCCAGGGGGCGTAGCCGATGGCCACCGGCCACGATTTCGGGACGGAAATCTCCGCGTGCTTGTACTCGATCAGAATGCCAAAGCGCTGGAGCACCTCGTCGATCAGGGGTGGCATGTCCAGCGGCCCGCGCTCCACCTGATCGAGGCGGCGCACGCTGGCAAAGAGCAGCAGTTCGTCGACGATGCTGAGCGCCTTGCGGCTCTCCCCGGTCAGCAGGTGCAGGTTGTGCTGAATTTCCTCCGCGCTGAGGGAACTCCAGGCTTCTTCCACGAAGGTGGCAAAGCTGACCACCATGGCCATCGGGCTTTTCAGGTCGTGGGCGACGGTGTGGGCAAAGCTGTCCAGGTCCGCGATCAGCTGCTCGCGCTCCATCTCCATCTGCTTGCGCAGGGCAATGTTGCGCGCGAAGTTGCGCAGCACATCCCGCCCGGCGATCTGGATCACCCGGCTGGCGACTTCGACCGGGATCAGGTGGCCGTCCTTGTGGCGGTGGCGGCATTCGTAGACCTGCGTGCCGCTGAACGAAGATTCCCAGGCGATCTCCGGCGTGTCGGCGTTGTCGTCGGTCACCTCGACGGCGTCCATCGACATGCCGATCAGCGCCGCGCGCGCATAACCCAGACGCCGCGCGGCGTGCTCGTTGACATCCAGAATGCGATAGGTGCCGGCATCGATCAGAAAGATCGAGTCGCCGGCGTTCTCGAACAGATCGCGGTAGCTCCCCCGCGCCTCGGCCGCCTCTGCCTGAAGCCGGGCGATCTCCTGGCGCGCCGCGCGCAGTTCCGCCTCGAAGTCCTCACGGCCTGTTGTTCGCCTCATGATTGCGCCCCCCTGATCCGGTATCGATGCGCGGTACCGAGCCTGCAAACGCCGGCCCGGTGCTACGTTTGATCCGGCATCAGTGCCCCATAGATGGCATTGTATTCGCGCCGGCTGACGTCATAGAGGCCGAAGCCGGCGCCAAATTCCCAGTAGCACCAGGCGATTCCGTTGGCCTCGGCGCTTTCGCGCACGGCCGCCGTCCAGAGCAGGCGCGCGTCCAGGTCGGCCCTGGAATAAACGCCAAACTCGCCCAGCAGCAGCGGCACGCCGTTCTCGGCGCTCCAGGCCGCCGCCGTCGCGAAATGGCGCTGCATCTCCGCCTTTTCCGACGGGCTGCCCCAGGGCGTGCCCAGATAGGCATCCATGCCGTTGACCCACTCCGCGCCCTGGTGGGTGAAGTTGAAGGGCAGGTAGTAGTGGAAGGTGGCCATCAGGTGATCGTCATCGGGCAGTTCAAGCGTCGCCAGCGAGTCCAGGCTGTTCCAGTTGCCGCCGCCGACGATGACCAGACGATCCGGGTTGCTCCGGCGGATGCGCTCCAGGACCTGCGGGAAGAAGCGGTTCCACAGCGCCGGCGTGAGCGCGCCGTTCGGCTCGTTCATCGCCTCGAACGCCACCGTCTCAGGCAGATCAGCATAGTGCGCGGCGATCTGCTCCCACAGGCCGGCCAGCCGGTCGATATGGCCCTCAGGGTCGGTGGCCATTTCGTCATAGGGATGCAGGTCGAGGATGACCTGAAGATCCGCCGCCAGCGCCCAGCCGACGACCTGGTCCACGCGGGCGAGAAAATCCGCGTCGAGGGTGTACGGCGGCATCGGGTCGGCGTGATTCGACCACTTGATCGGAATGCGAACGGTGTCAAAGCCGGCGTCGGCGATGGTCTGCAAGTAGAATTCCTGCACGCGCAGGCCCCACTCCCCTTCGTTCGGCGATTCCAGCATATTTCCCAGGTTGACGCAGCGCTGCACAGGCGGCTCCACACTTGACTCGGTTTGGGCGAAGAGGGCGGGCGCGCTGCACAGCAGAAGGAGCAGCAGCAGTCCCAGTCGGAAATTCGGCGGGGTTCGGCTCAAGATGGCCTTCCTCGTTCGTGGTCATTAATACGGATTGTATCCTGTATGAGGATTAGAGCCAATGCGCATGCTTAATGGGGCGCATTCGAAAATGGGGGCGGGTGGGCGAACCCGGGGTTTGCCCCTACACCCACCTACCCGAGACGTACGGGTAGCACCGTCAGGCCGCGCAGCGGGATGTTGTCGCTCCAGACAAGCGACTAAGGCGAAGCGGCGGCTAGCTCGACACCGGGGAAGCGACTAAGCATGGCCGCGTAGAGCGGGCGAGGGTTCTGCCTCAACTCTATCAGGCATTATGCTGGTTTCTCTGCACGTTGTGCCAGCTTGCGGATCATGCCGGAGAAGATCAAGCTGTGAAGTGGGTACAGTCCATACCAGTACAACAGACCAAACAGTCCTTTTGACGCGAAAAAGGCGGTCTGGATGAGCCGTGTACTGCCGTTCTCGAGTGGTTCTGCCTTAAATTGCAGCCACGCAAGTCCAGGCACTTTCATCTCAGCGCGCAAGCGCAGTAACCTGTCAGGCTCCACGGCTTCGACACGCCAGAAATCGAGCGCATCACCGACACGCACTTCTGTTGGGTGTCGGCGCCCACGTCGCAGCCCAACGCCACCGACCAGACGATCAATGAGCCCTCTTAAATACCATGCCCAACTAAAATACAGCCAACCATTACGACCGCCAAGGCCGGTAAAGGCTTGAAACACGGCACCTGGGGTTGCGTTAACGACTTCCTGCCGCTGTTCGAGGAACATGCCTTCATGTGTGGACAACACCGCTGGTGGCTGATTAGGCTGACTGCTCACCAGTGCATCTGCCCAACTCGTTTCGACCTCACTGGCATTTAGATTGTCTAGTGCTTGGCTGATCGCTACTTCAAAGGTTCCCGGCTGAATGTTAGGGAAGAGTTCACGGGCGGTGTGGTCAGACACAATGACTTCGTTACGCAGCCCTTCAATCAGCGGACGAGCAATATCGCTGGGGATGGGTGTCACCCAGTGCACCCAGTACGACGATAGGTGCGGCGTAAGCACCGGTACCGGGATCATGAAGCGACGTAGCCCACGAGCGCTCGCATAGCCAAACATCATATCGCGGTAGGTCATGATCTCTGCCCCACCAATTTCAATGATTTGTCCCGCGCTGTCTGGGGTCTTCACAGCGCTGACCAGATAGTCCAGCGTATCACGAATACCAATGGGCTGAATGCGTGTAAAGACCCAACGCGGACAGATCATGATGGGGACACGCTCGGTCAGATAACGAATCATCTCGAATGACAAGCTGCCCGAGCCGACAATAACTCCAGCGCGAAATTCCGTGACTGGGACGGCGCACTCGCGCAATGCGTCACCGGTTTGTTGACGTGACCGCAGATGCTGTGATAGCTCAGTTGCCGCATCACCCAAACCGCCCAGGTAGATAATGCGCTTTACTCCCTGACGTTCCGCTGCTGCGCCGAAGTTACGCGCCGCTTGAATGTCACGCTCATGAAAATCCTCCCCACCTCGCATCCTGTGAATGAGATAATAAGCAACATCAATGCCGGCCAGTGCTGTATCCAGCGTATCGGGTTGTAGTACATCGGCCTGCACTACATCAACGTGCGCTATCCATGAGCGTCCTTGTAACCGGATAGGATCGCGCACCATAACCCGCACCCGATAGCCTGCCTCTAGAAACAATGGAACGAGTCTTCCGCCGATATAGCCCGTCACACCCGTGATAAGCACATATTGAGTCTCAGAAGGTGAAATGCTATTCATAGTTGTAACCTCAGGCAGCTATGCTGCCAGGATAAATGATAGGGACAGGTACTGGTCTACATGCTGCGCCAGAGGGAAGTGCTCGTTACTCTGATCAAAACGTGGAGGCGGAGGTCATTGGGAATGAAAGTCAGAAGTCTCGGCCAAACAATGTAACATCTTCATCATCAGTATAGCAGGAAGGGAGAGCTCGTCGCACCGCTTTTTTGGATTGATTGGGATCGGATAGGCAGAATTGTCCGCACCAGCTTCTGCACGTAGTGCGGATGACCCATGGAATGGGGTCGGGACGTGCTGCGACTTGCGATAGAATAGGAGAGTGGTGGGCACATCAGGGAATTGTCAGGATTTGTCAACGTTTGTGCAACGCGATCTCACCGCTGATCAACCGGGTGGCATTTCGTGTCAAAATGCATGGTATATGTTTTTTATACGAGCTGAATTGAACGACGCCGTGCGCGGCGCAGATGGACTTTTATGATTTCTCTGGTGATGCGGCGGGGTCCTACGCCTGGCGAGGTCTATCTCCTCACTGCTGACGAGATCAGCATTGGGCGAGGCATTAAAAACCAGATCGTTATCCACGATAACGAGGTCAGCCGCGAACACTGCCGCCTGGTTCGCCTCAACGACGACTACGAGCTCCACGACCTCACCGCCGGGACTGCTACCGGCACCTTCGTCGACGGCCAGCGCGTGCTCGGCCCGCGTCTGCTGCGGCGCGGCGCGGTCATCGAACTGGGCGATTCGATCACCCTGGAATACGGCGTGACGGACTCTCAGATCGCCATTCGGCCAGATTTCGCCGAACGCCTGATCCCCAACGGCCAGCTCCCCGCTTTTGGCGATACCCGCGAAAGCGAAGAAGCCGCCCCCGTCCATTACTCGATGATGATGCTTCAGGGGCCGGCCGCCGGTTACGTCTATAACGTCGAAGGCGACACCATCCGCATCGGGCGGGATCTCTCCAATGACATCGTCATCCAGGACCCCGAGGTCAGCCGCTTTCATGTCCGTCTGACGCGCACCCGCCGCGGCTATGTGGCCGAGGATCAGGGCTCGACCAACGGCTCATTCATCAACAGCGCGGCGCTCAGGGAACCGCGCACCCTCGTCACCAACGACGTGCTGCGCCTGGGATCGTTCGTACAGCTCCAACTGCTACGTTTTGAACCGAGCACCGCCTCCCGGCCCTTGCAGGATTTCGTCGTCGCCGACGAGTCCTCGCCGGAATTGTTTGAGCCGCTCGACCTCCCGCTCGACACCGAGGCCGTCAGGCGCATGGGTATCGTCCCCGGTGACCTGCGCAATTCGGTCTACGTCGCCTATGCCCGCGAGGACTGGCAGACCGCCGTCGCGCCGCTGCTGGTCAGCTTGCAGGATGCCGGGCTGGACGTCTGGGTCGATCAGTACCTGACCTATGGCAGCGACGAGTGGCGCGCCGCCGTGCAGATGGCGATCAGCGAGACGTGGCTGATGATCCTGGTGGCTTCTCCGCGTTCACTGGGGTCGCGCACCGTCCGGTCGATGTACCGCCATTTCATGCGGGACCGCAAGCCCATGGTCCCCTTTGTCGTCGATCCGTCGGTGAACCTGCCGGCCGAGCTGAGCCGGGCGCGCCGCATCATGTACGATCCGCTGAACGCGCAGCGCAGCTATCACAAGCTGATCTTCGAGGTCATGCAGTTCCGCCGGCAGCGGCCCCGCGAACAGACCAGCTAGCCCCGACTGGTTTCTCACGCAATTCAAAGCGCCAGCCGCTATAATTCAGAGACGCTAAACCGGCGTCTTCTGTTTTGATTCAGAGTCGCAGATCTCAACTTTACAATCTTCAGATTTGACGCGATACTGAGGCTGAATGCCATCCTGCTGCGCCTCACATCGATCCCGGTTGACGAAGGAATTTGCATGTCAGTGGAGCACCTTTATCGTTTAGCGCGTGCCCTGCATCAGCAGAAGCTCGATCTGTCTGCCGTGTTGCAGACCGCCGTCACCAGCGCCTCGGCCCTGTTTGGAGCGCCTCACGGCTGCATCCTTCTTGTCAACGCCAGCGGTCGGGTGACGGATATGCGACTGAACGGGACACAGCTCGATCCCAAAGTCGAGCTGGAGTTTTGGCTGAAAATGCTCAACGAAGGGGTCATCCGCAGCGTCCTTCAGCGGAGGCGCCCCTCGATTGTGCCGAACATCAGCGCCGATGCGACCTGGCCGCTGCTGCCTCACCTGCCCAGCCTGCGCTGGCGGGGATCGGCGGCCGCCATTCCGCTGCTCAACGGCGATATCCTGATCGGCGTCCTGGCGCTGATCCATCCGCAGGTCGATGCCTTCACCGACCATGTCATCACCGAACTGCTGGAAACCGGTGAGGTGATCACCGAGGCGCTGGCCAACGTGCTCAGCCACGACGCCATGCAGCGCCGCTACACGCAGATGCTGCGCGAGGCGGAGTCCGAAGACGAGACGATGCAGCTCCGGCACGATCTGACGGCCATGATTTACCACGATCTGCGCGCCCCGCTGCACAACATCCACACCAGCCTGGGCACGCTGGAGATGATGCTGCACGCCAGCGACCCGACCACGACCGAAAAGCTACTGCGCATTGCCATGCAGAGCTCGCGCCGGCTGATTCGCATGGTCAAGAGCCTGCTCGACATCGACCGGCTGGAAGCGGGCCGGGCGGTGCTGCACAAGAAGACGACCAGCTTCCCGATGCTGTTCAACGACATGATGACCTCGGTCAAGCCGCTGGCGGAAGAAGCCGATCAGTCGCTGACCATCAGCATCGACGATCACGTGCCCAATGTGGTCGTGGACCATGATATGATTCTGCGCGTGATCATCAACCTGGTGGAAAACGCCATCAAGCACACCCCGCCAGGCGGCGAAATCAGCGTCAGCGTCGGCCAGCGGCACGGCGGCGAGGTGGTGGTCAGCATCAGCGACACCGGCCCGGGCATCCCGGCCTCGTTCCGCCTCGACGTGTTCGACAAGTATTTCCGCATCCGCAACACCGAGCGGTCGACCATCGAAGAGATGCGCATCGGCGCGCCGGTGCAGGAAACGCCCGACGTCAGCACCCGCGGTGGGTTAGGCCTGGGCCTGGCCTTCTGCCGGCTGGCCATCGAGGCGCACAACGGACGGATCTGGGTCGAAGACGCGCCGGGCGGCGGAGCGACGTTCGCCTTTTCGCTGCCCAGCGAGGCCGCGCCGGAACCGGAGCGCGTGCTGGAAATGTCGTAGCACGCATCGCGATGCGCGTTGAACCATAGCGTGCAACATCAGGACAGCATTGTCAGGTTTGACAAATTGCGGCGATGTTTGTGGGGATGCGATTCTTCGCGTCCAACGGGTACCAAGTTAGCGACTGATCGATGCAACCAGAATAGCGATTGTCGCGTCGTCCGCCGGGTGTTAAAACACCCGGCTACCCGAAAAGACAGGTCCACTGAAGGGACCAAAAACGTAGGCTCTGGAGTGAGCCCCTTTAGTGGGCATGTGGGTTGGTAGCCGAGGCGCTTTAGCCCTCGGCGGCCCCCGAAATGCTTACTTGGTGCATATGAGATGCGATTCTTCGCGTCCGCTTACGTCGGACAGCAAGAATGCTGTCCCTGCGACCTCCGCTGACATCCGTCGCCACAGGGCTTGATGACCACGCGTTCACCGTCTCCGCAATAGGCTTCACAGAAGGACACATGGAATGTCGATCTTGTCCGCCCGGGACCTTTCCAAAGAATACGGTCCGGAAGAGATCTTCAGCGGCGTCTCCGTGGATATCCCCCACGGCGCGCGCATTGCGCTGGTAGGACCGAACGGCGCGGGAAAGACCACCCTGCTGCATATCCTGATCGGCCAGGAACTGCCGAGCACTGGCGAAGTGCACCGGGCGCGCAATCTGCGCATCGGCTTTCTCCCGCAGCGGCCGGAGATCCTCGGCGAGTACACCCTGCGCCAGGAATTCCTGAGCGCCTTCAGTGACCTGCGCCGCATGGAACACGACCTGGCGCTGCTGGCCGATCGGATGACCGCCCCCGGCGCCGGCGAAGAGGCCATCGCCGCCTACGGCGCCCTTCAGGAGAAATTCGAGGCGGCCGGCGGCTACACCTACGAGCAGCGCCTCAAGACGGTCATGCAGGGGCTGGGCTTCAAACCCGAAGATCTGGACCGCAAGCTGTCGCATCTTTCCGGCGGGCAGAAGACCCGCGCCGTGCTCGGCCGCCTGCTGCTGGAAGCGCCCGATCTGCTGGCGCTGGACGAGCCTACCAACCACCTCGACATCGAGGCCATCGGCTGGCTCGAAGGCTACCTCAAGGAGTTCTCCGGCGCGGTGCTGGTGGTCAGCCATGACCGCTACTTCATGGACGCCGTCGCCAGCGTCGTCTGGGAGCTGGACTTTGGCGCACTCGAGCTGTACCGCGGCAATTACAGCCACTACGCCCAGCAGCGCGAGGAGCGTCACGCCCGCCGGCTGAAGGAGTACGAGGCGCAGCAGCAGTTCATCGCCAAGGAGCAGGAGTACATCCGCCGCAACCTGGCCGGCCAGAACACCAGGCAGGCGCAGGGGCGGCGCACCCGCCTCGAGCGGCTGATGCGCGACGATCAGCGCCTGAAGCCGCGCGCGCGCCGCGACATGCACCTGCGCCTCGGCGACACGCAGCGCAGCGGCGATCTGGTGCTGCGCACCTACGGCGTGACCGTGGGCTACCCGGACAAGACGCTGTTTACCGCGCCGGACATCGTCCTGCGCCGCGGCGAGGTGGCCGCGCTGATCGGCCCCAACGGCGTTGGCAAGAGCACCTTCGTCAAGACGGCCATCGGCGAACTGCCCCCGCTGGACGGCGAGGTCAAAATCGGCGCGTCGGTCAACATCGCCTATTTCGCCCAGGCCCACGAATCGCTCGACCCGGACAGCAGCCTGCTCGATGAGATCCTGCGCGCCCGGCCGATGAACCTGAGCGAGGCGCGCAACTATCTGGCCTCCTTCCTCTTCGAGGGCGACGACGTCTTCCGGCCGATCCGCACGCTCAGCGGCGGAGAACGCGGCCGCGTCGCGCTGGCCATGCTGGCCCTCAGCGATGCCAACTTCCTCATGCTCGACGAGCCGACCAACCATCTGGACATCGCCAGCAAGGAGATCCTGCAAAACGTACTGGCCGACTTCCCCGGCACGATCCTGATCGTCAGCCACGACCGCTATCTGATCAACGCCCTGGCCACCCAGATCTGGGCGGCGTCAGTGGGACCGACCGGCGGGGCGCTGGAGGTTTTCGAGGGAGGCTACCAGGAGTATCTGGCAGCCAAAGCCGCGCGCGCCGCCGCCGAAGCGGAAGCCCGCACCGCGGCATCCGCGGCCAGCGCGCCGGCCGGCTCCAAGCGGAGCGACAAGGCCCACCCCAGCGGCCTGACCCCTTATGCCCGCCGTAAGCGCGTCGAGGCGCTGGAGGGGCAGATCCACGCGCTGGAGGGCCAACTGGCCGATCTCAGCCGCGACCTGGACACCGCCAGCGCCGCCGGGGATGCCGACAAGGTGCGCACCCTGGGCGCGGCTTATATCGAAACCGAGACCGCCCTCCACGCGTCGATGACCGAATGGGAGTCGCTGGTGGACTGAGGGCGAAAAAAAGGACTGAACTTCCTGGGCGAGGCATGCCCGATCCCTAGAAATCGCGTCGGTCTGGTGTAGCCCATAAAACCCCCCGACCGCTGATCTAGGCCTGACGACGTGGTCCGGTGCCGACTATTGTGAGGTAAGCGGCTGGCGCGGCAGGCGGACCGCAGAAACGGAATTCGGCGGCTGCCCATAACTTTTCCAGGCGATCTCAAGACGATCCTGATGTACGTTGTTGAACAAGAAAGGATCGCTCTCATGCGCCTCACCCGTTGGATCGCCCTGCTCGGCCTGATGGTCGCTGCTTTTGGTCTGATTGCCCCGGTCGCCGCGCAGGAAGCGCCTGCTGTTCAGGAGATGCCGCCCGATCCGGGACAATTCCTGGAGCGCTGCCTGAGCGCCGGCTATTCGGAACAGGAGTGCCGCCGCCTGTACGACGAACTACACGACAGCCCGCTGGAGCACTTCGCCGAGCGCTGCCTGGGCACGGGTTACACCACCCAGGAATGCCGCCGTCTGTACAATGCCCTCTTTGGCGAAGACCGGCCGCTGGCCGAACGCTGCCGCGCCGCTGGGTTGACGATCGAGGAATGCCGCCGGCTGATGCTCGCTCACGGCAATTCCGACCTGGCGGTGCGCTGCCGGGCTGCCGGGCTGACCGTCGAGGAATGCCGCCGACTGGCCGGCGAAGACCCCCTTCACAGACGATGAGCTCCACGCGACTCAGGCGGCCAGACGCAAACTCAGGCAGGAACTCAGACCCAAACCGGGCCAGGATCGGAGAGCCAGGGACAGACCCGGACGGGCCGCGGTTCGCGTCCATAGCGGCATCGGTGCTTTAATTCAGCCAGGCCGGGGGGCGCGGGATCGCCGCCCGGAAGGTCGTGAGGAGAAGGGGAAAAGTTGTGGAGTCGCCGTCGAGCGACTCTGCACATCGCTGAGCCAACATGATCCTACTGGTCCTGCCGGAAATCGCCGAAGAAGACCGCCTCCTGCATCAGGCGCGCAGGGGGGACCGTGCCGCGCTCTCCGCGATCTACAACGCCTACTATCCGCCGGTCTACCGGTTCATCCGTATGCGCACCGACGCCGCCGCGACGGCCGAGGATCTGGCAGCCGACGTCTTCGTCGAACTGGTGGCAGCCTTAGGCCAGGGCAAAGGGCCGCGCGACCGGCTGCGCGGGTGGATTTTCCGGGTGGCCCGCAACCTGCTCTACGACCATCACCAGACCCATCGCGGCTTTACGGAGACGGTCCTGGACGAATGGCTGCCCCTACCGGTCGAAGACGGGCCGGAGGCGGCGGCGCTGCACGCGCTGCGCTCGGACAATGCGCGCCGTGCCCTTCACCAACTCACGGTCGATCAGCAGGATGTGCTGGTCCTGCGCTTCGGGCACATGCTCAGCTTGCAGGAGACGGCCGACATCCTGGGCAAGCAGGTGAACGCCGTGAAGCAGTTGCAGCTTCGAGCGCTGGACTCGCTGCGGCGCGCGCTGCGCCAGATGGGGGTGTCCGATGATGAATGATGGCCTGGTCGAGGCGCTCAACGGCAGCATCGATCGGTTGAACGCCGGGGGGAATGTCCGCGATTGCCTGCGGGCGCATCCCCGTTATGCAACGGAGCTTGAGCCGCTCCTGCGCCTCGGGCTGGCCGTGCGCGAACTGGTCAATGAGAACGATAGGGCCGCGGAGGCTGCCATCGAGCGCCAGCGCTTTCGCGTCGAGCGGGCTGCGGCCATGATGACGGCAGGCAGGACGCGCCGGCGCACGTGGATCATGCCGGGCGCAGCGGCCCGCTGGATTGCCAGCCTGGCGCTGATCGTCGTGCTGCTGGCCGGCGGCACAGCCCTGCTGGCCGAAAGCAGCCTGCCGGGCGATGCGCTCTACGGGCTCAAGCTGTGGACCGAGTCCGCGCGCCTGACCCTGCTCCCGAACGACCTGGCGCTGGCAGACGGCTTCGCCGCGCGGCGCATTGACGAGGCCGAAGCGTTGGTCCGTCTGCGGCGGCAGGCCACCGTCACCCTGACCGGGACGGTCGAGGCGATCCTGACCGATGGGCTGGTGATCGAGGGGCTGACGGTCCAGGCGAATACCGAGGGCATTCGGCCGGGGAGCCGGGTCGAAGCGGAAGTCCGGTCCACCGGGCAGGGGACGCTGATTGCCCTGCGTCTGCGCCCGATCGACCCGCCACAGGGTCGGCCGGCGTCAGAGCCGTCCCCGATCGCCACCGCGGGACAGCGCGCAACGCCCACTTCTGTACCGCCCACAGCGCCGGCCAGAGGGTCGGATGAGGGGAGCGGAGGGGCGGCGACGCCGCCCGCGTCCGCCAGGGTGAGACGGCCGGCGCCACCCCCATCCCCGCCACGGCCGAGCCGCGCTCGGGACCACCACCGCAAGCACCGGCCACGCCCGACCCTGATGGACGTCAGGGTGACGGCGGTGGGTCGGGGCGCGGCGGGGGTTGAGCGTTCACAAATCGACCCCTCAGGCCGTGAGCCTGAGGGGTCGATTGATGCGTATTGGGAAGTAGATGAGACAGCGAACTATCCGCAGCCGCCGCTGGCCGGCCCGCGCTTGAGCGTCAGCACCACCCGCTTCTCGAAGTCGAACAGGAAGCGGTCGGCGTGGGGCGAGGCCGCCGGGTGCGAGGCCCCGTAGGCGATCGGGATGGCGTAGGCCATCTGGTCCGGCGCCGGCGTGGCCACCGTCTCGAAGACGCCCTCGCCGTACAGCTCGATCCAGTGGTTGACGCCGCCCTCCAGGATGTAGAGGTTCACCACCCCTTCGGCGATCAGGTACTTCCAGGCCGCGGTCGCCTCCTCCTCGTCACTGCTCATGACGAAGACCAGCGCATTGTCCGGCAGGGCGTGGAATTCCTCGACCACGCCATCCAGGTCTTCATAGGGCACGTGGCGCGCGTCGCGGATGTGGAAGAGGTTGTACTCCGCCTCGGATCGCACGTCCACCAGGATGTTGACGATCTTCGGGTCGTTCGTCCAGCTCAGCATCTCCGCCGGGTGGACGTACACGGCGCGCGTGTCGAGCTGCGGCTGCTTCTCCGCCGCCATCATTGCCCAGCGGTCGGCATTGGTCGGCTGGCCGATGAACAGCACGGCCACGCTCAGCGCGAAGGTGCCGCCGGCCGCGCCATAGCGCCAGCGCGGACGGGTGGCTTTATCCTTCTTGCCGATCACGCGCTCGGCCACCTCGCCCAGGGCGAAGGCCGCCAGGGCCATCACCACCACGGCCACGACGATCACGCCGGTCTCGGTGTTGAACAGGTCCATGAGCGTGAAGCGGCCCATGTACGACGAATTCCAGAACGGCTCGTACAGGCCGACCGTCTCGCCGAACAGGAAGATGCCGAAGAAGGCGCCCAGGGCGAACAGGATGCCGTCGATCTTGAGCGTCGCCGCCGCCACCAGCGAGGTGCCGGGGCAGAAACCGCCCACGATGAAGCCGACGCCCATGATCAGGCCGCCGACGATGCCCGGCCACAGATAAGTCGGGTTGACGTAAATCAGGTTGTAGTCCAGCAGACCCAGGCCGGTGGCCAGGAAGATCAGCAGCATGGCTACGACGATGCCGGTGAACATCACTTTGAGCACGGTCAGGTCTTTGAAGTAGAACTGCGCCGCCAGCTTGGTGGAAATCGCGAAGCCGGCCATCTCCAGCACCGCGCCGAAGGCGATGCCGATGAACAGATAGACGACGTAGGAGCCCCACTGGCCGAGCATGGCGGTAAGATCAAGCGGGAAAGGCATGGTCGCGCTCCTTCAGTTCCACAGCTTGCGGACGAAATAGGCCAGGGCATACGCGCCGCCGAAGACGGCGAACATGAACACCCAGCTTCCGACGGACAGCGTCGCGCCGCCGCTCAGCGCCTGGCCGCTGGTGCAGCCGCGTGCCAGACGCGCCCCGTAGCCCATGAACGCCCCGCCGACGAAGGCCATCACCCAGCGCAGCTTGACCGGCGTGCGCGGCCCGCGCACCGTCTCGACCTTGAGCCGGCCGTTGAACCAGCCGCTGGCGAAGCCGCCGATCACCGTGCCGATCGTGATGAACACCACCCAGCTTTCCAGCGGGTTGCGGTCGCCGCCGGCCATCGAGATCAGGTACGGCGTGCGGTCGATGTGGGCCGGCAGCAGCGCGTCCTCGAACACCACCAGGATGCGGTTCATGCCGCCCGAGGCGCCCAGGCCATTGCCGGTGAGGAAGAAGGCGAGGAAGAGCACCACGCCCAGCAGGGCACCGGCAAGATAGGGATGCAGATACGGTCGCGTCACGCGGGCGGTTTTCGCCCCGCTCGACGCTCTGGGACTTGCTTTCGCATATGTTGCCATCTTCAGTCTCCTGTGTCCGGGGAAGGAGTCGCCGGTAAGGACGCGTCAGGGGTTTCCAGCTCGTCGTAGCCGCCGACCATGGCCTTGATGCCCGCCAGGGGTTCATGGCCGGTGGTGGTCAGATAAACGTGGGCGATGATGAAGGTCACGAACAGCCAGGCGATCAGCGTGTGGAACGGCGCCAGGAACGGCAGACCGCCCAGCATGTTGGTCAGCGCCGGGAACTGCTGCGCCCCCCACATCAGCGCGCCGGTGATAATCTGCAGCGGCAGCAGCACGTTGAGGATGCCGAAGTAGGTCATCTGCTGCAGCGGGTTCATCTTGCGATCGCGCGATTTCTCGAACGGGTGCGGGTCGCCCCGGAAGATGCCGCGCAGGTAGAACAGCGCCTGCTGGATGGCCTGGTCGAAGAAGCCGTAGGGCCGTGGGATGAACTGCTTGATCTCGCCGCTGGCCAGGTGGTAAAAGAGCGACAGCGCCGCGTTGATCACCAGGATCAGCGCCAGCACGTTGTGCAGGTCCACCATCCAGGCGAAGCTGAAGGCGCTGAAGTACTGCGGTCGGTGGATCACCAGGCCGGTGAAGGTCAGGCCAAAGATGACGGCCGTTTGCAGCCAGTGCCACTGCCGCTCGTAGATCGAGTACATGTATTCGCGCTGCACGCCGTGGTGCGGGTGTACGCCCTGGCGCGCCCTGCGCCGGGCGGCGATCACGCGCAGGCTGGCGTGCGCCGTCACGCCGAGCGAGGTACCCAGCAGGATCAGCACGCCGAGCAGATCGATTACCTGCACACTGTCACGCCCGAAGATGTAGAGCTGCGCCGCGGGGGTCTGCGTCTCCGGCTGGAAGGTCAGACGGCCGTCGGCGTCGCTGGTGACGGTGCCATTCCAGCGCACACCGGGGTCACCGATTAGCGTCGGGGTCACGCCGCCGGAAGCCGCACCCAGCGGGAAGGCCGCCGTGATGCGCGAGTCGTCCTGGTGGCAGGCCTGGCAGTCGCGGGTGGCGTACTCGCCGCCGATCATGCCGTGGTGAATCGGGTAAGGCACGATTTCGGCCCTGATGCGCGCGTCGGCCACGCCCGCCGCCGCCAGCCGCTCGCTGATGACGGCGATCTTGGCCTCGCTGTCCAGCGTCAGCTCGGCGCTGCTCAGCGCGCCATCGGCGTCGGCGTCGAAGGCGGCCAGCACGTCGTCGGCGTAAACGCTGCCTTCAGCGCCTTCGCCATCCAGATAGGCGGCGCGCACCGCATCGAGCGGCACGGGCTGCGCGGCTTCATCCGATCCGGTGGCCCAGTAGCTCACCGTCACCAGATTGTAAGGTGAGAGCGCGCTGGAGCCGTCGGCGTCCACATCCTGCAAAAGCGTCGGCTGGTAGCCGGTGATCAGCGTCGTGGCCGGGTTTTCCGGCGGCGCGGCGATCCCGCCGTCCAGTCCGCGGCAAGTATCGACCGGCGCGCCGTCGGACGACAGCACCGTCCAGTCGCGCGAGGCCAGGGCCGGGGCGTACAACTGCGGGACGTGGCAGCTTTCGCAGGCCAGCGCCGACGTGTGGCGTTCCAGGTAGGGCAGCCACGGATGCGATACCTGCGCATCATGGCAGTTGGTGCAGGCCGGCGATCCCTCGCTGCCGTTGGCAAACTCGTGCGACGGCTTCTCCAGATATTCGCCGAAGTCCAGCCGGCGCGGGTCGAAGGTCAGGTGTGGCAGATCGCCTGACGGCGTGTTGGTCGTGTAGACCGGGTTGTTGACCGAGTAGTGGCAGTCCACGCAGTTGAGCACGCGCTCGGCGTGGATGTCCCACGGGCGGGCCAGCGTGTCGCGGTCGGCGACGTTGGCGCCGCTGCTGCTGATCCGCTGCGGCGACACCACCTGCCCGGTGGTGAACGTCCGCGTCTGCGAGTCGTCGCAGGCCGCCAGGGCCAGCGGGATCTGCGTCTGCACGTGCACCTGCCCATGACAGCTTCCGCAGGCATCGCTGCGCGGGTCCTGAATGTTCACATACTCGGGTAGCAGATTGCCCTCGGCGTCGAAGGCGTCGGCGTTGTAAGCGTAACCTGCTTCGGTGGTGATGACGATCCCGACCGGCGCCGGCGCTTCCGCTTCGGCAGCGGCTTCCGGTTCTGCCCCTGCCTCGGCGGTGGCTTCCGGCGCGGCTTCATGGTCTTCGACGGCGGCGACGACCGGCGGCTCGACGATCAGCGTGGCGGTGTTGGCCCAGGCGATCTGCCCGGCGTTCAGCGCCTCCAGACGGGCGGCGTTATTGGCGTCGCCGCTGTGGCACAGGAAGCAGTTGATCTCGCTCCCCTGCTGCGGGCGTTCGCCATAGGTCAGCGGATCCCAGGCGGCGGCTTCGGCGATCCACAGGTCGGCGTGGATGTCGTGCGCCGTGATGAACGCCGAGTCGTGGCAGCTTCCGCAGGTAGCCAGCGTCGAGATCGGCGCCCCGCTCTCGATCACGTTCTGTCCCTCGGCGTCGAGCAGCGGGAAGGTCGGGTGCAGCGGCGAGGACTGCGCCTGCGCGGCCTGCGGCAGCGCCAGCACAATCGCCGCGGCGAGGAGAGCAGGGAGGCCGACAGTGAGAAGGAAACCCCTCACCCCCTGACCCCCTCTCCCACGCAAGCGGGGAGAGGGGGAACCGGCGGCGCGGTTGATGCATTCGCAACCGGGCTGCGAAACGGCGCGTCCGTGTCTTACCTCACCCCCCGGCCCCCTCTCCTTCCGAAAAGGGGGGGGAATACGTTGTTCGGAATGTCTCATATTCACGATCCACCCTCCGCAACCGCAGCGGCGTCCGTGGCGGACTGCGCGATCTGCGCGGGCTGGTCGATCGTAATTTGCGGCAGGTCTCGCCCGCCCCACTCGAGCGGGTCGCCGGGATACCCCAGCGCCCGCCAGTCCATGCGGCTGTTCTCGCCGTGGCAGTCGGTGCAGGTCAGCGCCCGTTCCGACGGCACGACCATGTGCGACTGCACCCAGTACATGCGCGTATCGGCAAAACCGTACTGCCCGCTGAACGGGATGGCGGCCGCTTCCGACCCGCGTTGCAGGGCACTGTCCCAGTCGAAGGTCGTCCAGTAGCCCAGCTCGCCGACGGTATTCGGCTGCAGCAGAAGGTTGAAGACGGCGTCGTAGGGCTGCTTCGCGTCGTGAATCTTGAAGGGGTAGATCAGCGCGCCGGCGTCGTCGATGTCGCCCTGGATCGGGTTGAGCACCGTCACCTCGTTCGGGTCCATCTCGTCGCCCAGCAGGTAGCGATCCACCTGACCGTTGAACCAGTAGTAGGAGGGCACGACATCGCCCTCGTAGAGGAACTCGCCTTTGATCTTCAGGTATTCGTGCGGGTCTTCCTCGCGGTCCTGGCCGGCCTGCGACCAGTCCCAGGACAATTTGGTCTCGTAGCGGGTGGCCGTCGTCGGAATGTGGCAGGTCTGACAGGCCACCGTGTCGGTGTGCTCGTTGATACGCGCGTCGGCGTGCAGCGTCGGCTCGTGGCAGTCGGTGCAGGCGATCTGACGATCCTCGCTGGCGCTGGAGGTGGTCGAGCGGCCGCTGATGACGTGATCTTCCGTCTGGTGGCAGTCCACGCACAGGAAGTCGTGACGCCCCATGTGCACGTCCACGCTCTCCGGCGGGTAGTACAGGCTCTCGTCCAGGTCGCCGCGCTTGACGGCATTGCCGCCGCCGCCGTTGAAGTGGCAGCCGCCGCAGTTCAGCCGCGTCGGCGTGCCCACGCTCTGCGCCGCCGACAGCAGATCGACGCCCTCGGCCGGCAGGCCGCTGTTGCCCTTGACGTAGCCGCCGCTCTGGTCGTGGCAGACCAGGCAGTCGACGTTGTCGGTGACGGTAAAGTCGAAGCTGGCATCGGACCAGCCGTAGCCGGCGTGGCAGCGCGTGCAGCCCGTCCAGTTCGACTGAATGCCGATGCAGAAGTTGTTGATCAGGTTGGACTTGCCGATCTGCACCGGCTCGTCGCGGCCTTCCAACTGCACTGGCTCGCTCAGCCAGGTGAAGTGCGACGTGTGCGCCACCTGGTCCGCCGCATCTTCATGACACGTCAGGCAGGCGCGGGTGACATCGGAGCCGCTTTCGAAAGGCCCTTTGAGCAGCGTGCTGTGGTCGGTCGGGGGGACGCGCTCCGGGACGTAATCCCAGGGGTCGGCGATGGCGGCCGGCGGGTCGAGAGTCAGCAGCCCGACGGGGATAGCGATCACCCCCACCGTCAGCAGCAGACCCATCAGCCACAGGTAGCGAAAATCTCTCATGGTTTTGGGCTCAGACTTTCTAGCTGCTGCGCCAGCATCTTGCGCAGAATACCGCGCATCGAATCAATGATCTCGACCAGTTCCGGCACGGCCAGGCTGTACACGACCGTCGTGCCGTCGCGTTCCGTGCCGACTAACCCGCGCTGGCGCAGTACGGCCAGGTGGCGCGACACGGTGGACTGCGGCGCTTCCAGCAGCTCGGTCAGGGCGTTCACGCTGCGCGGTCCCTGCGACAAGGCGTACAGCAGTTGGATGCGCTTCGGATCGCCGAGCGTCTGGCAGATGTTGTCATGCAGCATCTGAAGTTCATGCACCGGGATCAGGGTGGGGGTGTCCTGTTCATTCATGTTCATTTATCCGCTTATCCGAATATTCAGATGCAATCTATCCATAGTCTAGGACTCGGATGATGCAGCGGGATAGGAAGGGTGACACAAGCAATATGTGATGAATGTCACAAACTCGACTGCCCCGTTGACATCCCTCGGATGGTCAACTAGACTGATTATCAATGAGGTTGATTATCAAAGAGGTTGACAATTTCGTGAATTCGCATCCACATGACTGGGATGCCCACCACATTTCTGCGGCGCTGCTGCATCTGATGCCGCGCTTTGGCCGCCTGATGGCGCTGTTTATCCAGTCGCAGGGCGAGTCGGAGACGACGATACAGCAGGTTCGCTACCTGTTTATGCTGAAGGAGAACCCGATCACGACCAGCGAACTGGCCCGCAAGCACAAAGTGACGCTGCAAGCCGCCAGCGCCCAGGTGCAGGGCCTGGTCGACAAGGGCTGGGTGCAGCGCATCCCCGACCCGAACGACCGCCGCCAGTTCCGCCTGGAAGTGACGCCGGACGGCATGGCGCACGCCCACAAAGCCAGAGAACGACTGACGGCCTTCCTCAGCACCTTCATCGAGCGGCTGGCGCCAGAGGAGAAGCACGCCGCCGGCATCTTCCTGCCCGCCCTCGACCGCCTGCTCAGCGAAGGGCCGGCGCCAGACGAGGTCGATCTGCCGCCACCGCTTCCGTAGGGCGAGGATCCTGTGCGTCCCAGGTTGGCGACTGATCGACGCAACCAGAACATCGATTGTCGCGTCGTCCGCCGGGTGTTAAAACACCCGGCTAGCCGAAAAGACAGGTCCACTAAAGGGACCAAAAACGCAGGCTCCGGGGTGATCTAGTGGGCTTGTCGGCGGACGCGCCGTTGCGCGTCCCTACAGCCCTCGGCAGACCCGCCCCGCTTATCGTGGTACGTATGGGACACGCTCCTGTGTGTCCGCCTCGATCACCTGACGCATTGGGGCATGGAAACACTTTGTCCCAATGCGCGCCATTGTCGCTCAGCCGATCCATTCGGGAGGAATCCGCACCACCATGCTGAGACTGAGAAAGTTTCTCAAACCCTATACCACCCTGATCCTGCTCTCCATCATCCTGCTGTTCGTCCAGGCCATGTCCGAGCTGTCCCTGCCGGACTACATGGCCCACATCGTCAACAACGGCATCCAGCAGGGCGGCATCGACACCGCCGTGCCGTCGGCTATCCGGCAGAGCACGCTGGACAAGCTCGTGGTCTTTCTGAGCGAGGAAGACAAGGCGGCGGTCCTGAGCGCCTACACGCTCATCGACCCGGCCACCGCTGAAGGCGCGCGCCTGGTCGAGCAGTACCCGGCGGCGGCCGACGAGCCGGTGCTGGTCTTCGACGAGTCGCGGTACAACGAAGACCTGAACCACCTCCTGGGCCGCGCCTTCGCCGCCGTGACCGGCATGGAGCAGATGATGGCTGACCCCGAAGCCGCCGCGACCGTGTCGGGGCAGGCCGGCGCCATGCTGGCGACTCTGCCCGAGGGCACCGACATCTTCGAGATGCTCGGCAGCCTGCCGGCCGCCCTGCGCCAGCCGATCATGGACACTCTGGAAGCGCGCTTCGAGACACTCGGCGACACCATGACGGTGCAGGCCGGCATCAGCGCTGTGAAGGCGGAATACGAAGCGCTGGGCATGGACACGGCCGGCATTCAGAATGCCTATATCGTGCGCACCGGCGCGGCCATGCTCGGGCTGTCACTGCTCTCCGGCGCCGCTTCGGTGACGGTCGGCCTGCTCTCGGCACGGACGGCGGCAGGATCGGCCCGCGACGTGCGGAGGGCGATTTTCCGCAAGGTCCAGGGCTTCTCCAACGCCGAACTCGACCGTTTCTCGACAGCCTCGCTGATCACCCGCTCCACCAACGACGTGAACCAGCTTCAGATGGTCATCATCATGCTGATCCGCATCGTCTGCTTCGCGCCGATCCTGGGTATCGGCGGCATCCTCAAGGCGATGCAGACCGACGCCTCGATGTGGTGGATCATCGCGCTGGCGGTGGTCATCCTGCTGACGATCATCTTCACCGTCTTCAGCGTCGCCCTGCCCAAGTTCCGCATCGTGCAGAGCCTGATCGACCGGCTGAATCTGGTCGCCCGCGAAAACCTCTCCGGCATCATGGTCGTGCGCGCCTTCAATACGCAGGCCTTCGAGGAACAGCGCTTCGACAAAGCCAACCACGATCTGCTGACGACCACCCTCTTCATCAACCGCATCATGGTGATCATGATGCCGATGATGATGCTGATCATGAACGGCCTGTCCCTGCTGATCATCTGGGTTGGCGCGCACCAGGTGGCCGCGTCGGCCATGCGCGTCGGCGACATGATGGCCTTCCTGCAATACTCGATGCAGGTGGTCATGTCCTTCCTGATGATGTCGATGATGTTCATCATCCTGCCGCGCGCATCGGTGTCGGGCGGGCGCATCGCCGAGGTGCTGGAGGTCGAACCGACCATCCGCGACCCGCAGCCGCCGAAGCGCTTTGGCCCGACCTTCGAGGGTGCGGTGGAATTCCGCAATGTGACCTTCCGCTACCCCGGCGCGGAAGAGGACGTGCTGCACGATCTCAGCTTCACCGCGCGACCGGGCGAGACGACCGCCTTCATCGGCGCGACCGGCTCCGGCAAATCGACGCTGACCAACCTGATCCCGCGCTTCTACGACGTCACCGAGGGCGCCATCCTGATCGACGGCGTGGACATTCGTGAGGTGACGCAGCACGACCTGCGCGACAAGATCGGCTATGTGCCTCAGCGAGCGTCGCTGTTCAGCGGCACGATCGAGAGCAACCTGCGCTATGCCGACGAAGACGTCTCCGAGGCGGTGCTGCAAGAGTCGATCGCGATCGCCCAGGCCGCCGACTTCATCGACGAAAAGCCTGAAAAACTGGCGGCCGACATCGCCCAGGGCGGGATCAACGTCTCCGGCGGGCAGCGCCAGCGCCTGTCGATCGCCCGGGCGCTGGTCAAGCGCGCGCCGATCCTGATCTTCGACGACAGCTTCTCGGCGCTGGACTTCAGGACCGACGCGGCCCTGCGCCGGGCGCTCAAGCAGAAGACGGCCGGCGCCACCGTGCTGATCGTCACCCAGCGCGTCTCGACCATCCGCAATGCCGAGCAGATCGTCGTGCTCGACGATGGCCGCATTGTCGGCAAGGGAACACACGAAGAACTGATGGATACCTGCGAGGTCTACCGCGAAATCGCGCTGTCGCAGCTCGGCATGGAGGAACTGGCACGATGATGACTATGCAGCGTTCGAACCAACAGCGCGGCCCCATGGGCCCCATGGGTGGGCCGGGCAGAGGTCCGGGGCCGGGGCCGGGCGGACCGGGCGGTCATGGCATCGGCATGAAGGCCGAGAAAGCCCGCGACTTCAAGGGCACCATGCGCAAACTGATCCAGTACCTGCGCGAGTACCAGCTTTCCATCTTCGTCGTGCTGATCTTCGCCATCGCCTCGACGGTCTTCAGCATCGTCGGGCCGAAAATCCTGGGGCAGGCCACCACCAAACTGTTCGAAGGCGTGATGGGGCAGATTTCCGGCGTTGGCGAGGGCATCGACTTCGTCTTCATCGGCAACATCATCCTGCTGCTGGTCGTCCTGTACCTGATTTCGACGCTGTTCAGCTACATTCAGGGCTGGGTTATGTCCGCGGTGTCGATGAAGGTCACCTACCGGCTGCGCAAGGATCTCGCCGAGAAGATCAACCGCATGCCGCTGCGCTACTTCGACGGCACCAATCACGGCGAGGTGCTGTCGCGCATCACCAACGACGTCGATACCATCAGCCAGACGCTGAACCAGAGCCTGATGCAGATCATCACCTCGGTCACCACCATGATCGGCGTGACGGTGATGATGCTCTCCATTAGCTGGCAGATGAGCATCGCCGCCTTCCTGGTGCTGCCGGTGTCGATGGTGCTGATCATGCTGGTGGTCAACAAGTCGCAGGGCTTCTTCCAGGAGCAGCAGGATTACCTGGGGCACGTCAACGGCCACGTCGAAGAGATGTATGGCAGTCACACCGTCGTCAAAGCCTTCAACGGCGAGGCCAAGAGCGTGGCCCGCTTCGACGAGTTCAACGACACGCTGTTCCATTCGGCGTGGAAGGCGCAGTTCGTCTCCGGCATGATGATGCCGATCATGATGTTCGTCGGCAACCTGGGCTACGTGGCCATCGCCATTCTGGGCGGCGCGCTGGCCGCTGGCGGCCTGATCACCGTCGGCGACATTCAGGCGTTCATCCAGTATGTGCGCTCCTTCACCCAGCCGATCGCCCAGATCGCCAACATCTCCAACGTCCTCCAGCAGACGGCGGCCGCCGCCGAGCGCGTCTTTGAGTTCCTGGCGGAGAGCGAAGAAGTCGCTGAAACCACGACGCCCGTCGCCGTGGCCAGCGCCGAGACCGGGGGCGTCGAGTTCCAGGATGTCCACTTCGGCTATTCGCCGGACAAGATCATCATCAACGACTTCTCGGCGTCGATCCGTCCCGGTCAGAAGGTGGCCATCGTCGGCCCGACCGGCGCCGGCAAGACCACCATGGTCAAGCTGCTCATGCGCTTCTACGACGTGAACAGCGGCGCTATCCTGATCGACGGCCACGACATTCGCGAGTACACCCGCGGCGATCTGCGCAAGATGTTCGGCATGGTGCTCCAGGATGCCTGGCTGTACAACGACACCATCCTGGAGAACATCCGCTACGGCCGGCTCGACGCCACCGACGAGGAAGTGCTGGACGCCGCCCGCGCCGCCCACGTCGACCACTTCGTGCGCACGCTGCCGGAGGGCTACCACACGGTGCTCAACGAGGAGGCGACCAATGTCTCGCAGGGGCAGAAGCAGCTTCTGACCATCGCCCGCGCCATCCTGGCCGACCCGAAGATGCTCATCCTCGACGAGGCCACCAGTTCGGTCGATACGCGCACCGCGGTGCTAATCCAGAAGGCGATGGACCACCTGATGCACAACCGCACCAGCTTCGTCATCGCCCACCGGCTGTCGACCATCCGCAACGCCGACCTGATCCTGGTGATGCGCGACGGAGACATCGTTGAGCAGGGCACGCATACGGATCTGCTGGCCGCGAACGGCTTCTATGCCGAGCTGTACAACAGCCAGTTCGAGCACCCCGAGGCCGCCGCGGCGTAGGGGACCCCGCTGTTTGTCTGATTGTCGAAATGCCCTGTCCACGCCGGACGGGGCATTTTTTCTGGTATGCTTACAGTGAATTGAGAGAAGGCGTTTGAGATGAGCGATGCGACAGTCCTATCCATCGATCTGATCGTATCCGACCCCCGGATACGCGGCGGACGCCCGATCCTCGCCGGCACGAGCCTGCGTGTGCAGGACGTTGCCGCCCATCACAAATACCGCAAGTACACGCCGGAGGAATTGGCGGTGCAGCTTCAGATCTCGCTTGCGCAGGTTCACGCGGCGCTGGCCTACTACTACGCGCACCAGGACGAGATCGGCGCCCAGATCGAAGAAGACGATCGGCTCATCCGCGAAGCAAAAGACCAGGGGCTTGGACAGCGACATCCGCCTGTACTTCGATGAAGGGGTTCAGGTCGCCGTCGCCGAGCAGATGCGCAGTCGGGGGTTGACTCGATAACGGTTCGCGATCTTGGTCTGCGCGGCGATTCCGATATTCACCATTTGCAGCGCGCCTCTGAGATGGGGCGCGTGCTCTGTACCTTCGATTTCGACTTCGTGCGCCTGCACGCTCAGGGGGTTCCCCACGAAGGGATCGTCATCGCTCAGCATTTCGACACCACCGTGGGCGATTGGGTACGCGGTCTGGAATTGATCTGCGGCGCAATGACCGCCGAGGAAATGCAGAACCACGTCGAGTATCTAGCTCGGTCGTGATTTCGCAAGTTGTTCCTTGGGTTCCTGATACTCAGGAGTTGGTTAGTACGCGCCGCGCCTGATGGTTCCTTTGGGTAATGGAACAATAGCCGAAATCATATTTTCGGTATCAGGCCTGTGCCAAGGCACGTAAAGCCCAATCGAGACGGGTACTCCCACAAGATCCCGTAGTGTTTCGAGCAATTCTGCATGCGTGTCGCATGCCCATAGGGAGATCAGGCTGTCTGGTGGTGTGATACCTCTCGTCACCATCGCTTCCGTATGTTCGGGGATGACTCCCAGCGCTTGGCTAATCAGCTCAGGCGTAACGATTCCTCGAAGCGGGAACTGTCGTTCTCGAAATACGATGACTTGCGTCTGCGGTGGAAACTTGTCGACCTGCGACCAGAACGCGGGATAAGTGGAAAACCAGGAATACATGCGCGCGCCGGCCATTTTCGATAAACGGGCAACAACAAAAATGTCTCCGCTTTGCGAAAACCATTCCTCAATGGTGTTCAGGAAATTGAGCCAAGTCATTGTCTTCAGCGAAAAAGCGATCTCATAAGTTCATCTCGCCGGATTCATTGCAGCGGGTGAAGCAACTCCGTCAGGGTTATCACGTGGATGTAATCCGAAAAACGATGGAAATCTGATGGGTTGAGCGTGAAAATGTAGCGGATATCATACGCTTGCATCGTTGCCACGATGTTCGCGTCGTAAACCTGCTTTCCTCCCATTGGAATTGTTTCAATGAGCCTGAACAGGTTTTCCGTCACTTGCTGTGGTTCATCGGCCACTTCAAGAAGCGTGGACAAAGCTCGCGCACGAGCGACCACCTCTTTTGCTGTCGGTGGTGTTGGAAACGTCTGCGGTCGAGTCAACACCATGCAGAACTCGCGGAGAACCTGACGGCTAATCCAGAGGGTATTGCCATCATCCAGGAGGCGAGCCACTGCGGCTTTCACCTGCTGATGCTCTGGCGTCTCAACGATATTCAACCGGATGACAACATTGGTGTCACAAAAGACTTTATCGTTCGTCGTCATAATAATCTTGGCGGCTGAGGAAAGTCACGTCTTGCGGCCAACCACCGACACGCAGGGGTTCAAGCTCAAGTAAAGCCGACTGCCGCCGGGGAGACGAAGGCGGCTGTCCGTGAAGTTCTTCTCGGAGAAGCTCGCGCATCAGGGCACGAAGCTCTTCCACCGTGAGTTCAGCGATTCGAGTCTTGTTGTCCACCTTAAGTTACTCTCACTTCACAACCGAATAGTCCGATTATAGCATGTTGGGCATCTCGGCTTCACGACCCAGCCGGCGTGTGCGCCGCAAGATAGGCAACGGCCGAGGTGTCGGGCTGGTTTATGCCCGTCGCCACGGCCAGCCTGATCTGCCTGCGGGACGCCATCAGCGCGGCGTCCCGGATTTAGTCGTCGAGACACAGGGTTGAGTCAACTGCATTTCCACTCAATCCATAATCGCCTGATAGGCAAGATTGCGAAACCGATCGTGCACCGGGTAGGGAAGTAAGGGCAGGTGTTGTGTCATCATCATGCCAATGAATTCTTCAGCAGGGTCGATCCAGAAGTAGGTCTGGGCCGCACCCGCCCAGCCATACTCCCCGACAGACGTCAGTGAGCGCGCTTTGCCCAGATCGGTCGCCACGCGGAAGCCCAGCCCAAAGCCGAAATCGAACGTGACTTCGCCGAGTTTTATCGGCATGAGGGCCTCGGGGATGTGATTGGCCGTCATCCAGGCCAGTGTCTTGCCGCTCAAGAGCCGACTGCCCTCGTATACGCCGTTGCGGAGCAGGCAGTTACAGAATTTGTGATAATCGCCGAGCGTGGAAACCAGGCCAGCGCCACCGGATGGACATTGTGTGGGTGTGGTGACATCGCCGATCAAGTAGAGTGTCTGGGGGTCAGCAGGCCTGGGACTGTACAACTCCGGGGATGCGTATATCTGCGCCAGGCGATCTGTTTTTTCAGCGGGAACAGTGAAAGCGGTGTCGATCATGCCCAGCGGCCTGAAGATCCGTTCTTCAAGGAAATCTGCCAGCGGCATGTCGGCCGCGACCTGTAGGACATGGCCCAGGATGTCGGTCGCATAGCTGTATCGCCACTGCGTCCCCGGCTGGAAGAAAAGCGGCAGTTCGGCCAGACGCTCAACGACCTCCTGCAAGGGTTGATCCCGGCGGAAAGGTCCAGGGATCGCCTGGCGATACAGGTCCTCGACCGGTGAATCGAAAAACCAGCCATAGCTCAACCCCGCCATATGGGTCAGCAGATGGTAAAGCGTTATCGGCGATTGCTGGTCGACCAGCTTCATGCCGAGGGCGCCGGATCCAGCATAGACCTTTGTGTTGGCAAAGGCCGGGACAAAGGTGGAAAGCGGGTCGTTGAGGCTGAGACGTCCTTCCTCGACGAGGGTCATCAGCGCCACACTGATGATGGGTTTGGTCATCGAGTAGATTCGATACAGGCCGTCTTCCTGGACCGGCTTACCTGCTTCGATGTCCATCAGACCGAATTTGCCGAGATGGACAATCTTGCCCCGGCGCTGCACCAGCGTCAGGATACCAGGCAGCCGGTTGTCTTTGACAAAATCCGTCATCAGCGGCGTGATGCGTTCCAGACGCTCACTGGACATACCAACGGCTTCGGGGCTATGAACCTCCATTGCATCGTAATCCTTTTGTGGTGTCATGAGGCAGACAATGAGAACAGTATCCGCTGTGGGAGGGCGCTCCTGGCTGCTGTTATGCCGGGCATGCGCCAGACATGCCTGGACAATGATCGATGGTTAAAGCGAGCACAGGCGTCATCGCAGGCAGGATTGCGCACGATATGTTTCACGCCACAGAATAGTATGTTGAGCGGCCAACCTCGTTGCCAGTGCCAATTGTCACGATTCAAATTAACACTGTTTAAGCAAGCGTATTTTATGTCGTCAATGGCCGGTGATCGGGACGTGCGCCGCGACATAGGCGACGGCCCCCGGGTCGGGTGGAAACCGGTCTGTCGCCTCGGCCAGCGCGATGTGCCGCCGGTACGCCATCAGCGCCCCCTGGACATTCCCCAGCCGCCCCTGCGCCTGCCCGAACAGCAGCCAGGCCACGATGTTGGCATAGTCGGCCACGCCGGGCGCGCCCAGGTTCTGCGCCGCCGTGTAGCTCAGTGCGGCGTCGTGCAGCGCGTCCTGCCGATGTGCATAGCGAACCTGCCGCTCGAACTGCCAGTCACTGAGATAGATGCTGTACAGGGCATGGCCGCGCGCCAGATGCAGCGTTCCCTCTTCCGGAAACTGCGCGATCCCAAGGTCGAGATAGCGCAGTTGGTGCTCAGCCTCGGGGAAGGCCGCGGCGACTTGCAGATAAAGCGCCGGATCATCGGGGGCCAGCGCCAGCGCCGCGTCGAACTGCGCCATGGCGGCGGCGGGGAGGTCGGCGGTAGGTGGGGCATCTGCCATGTTACTAGGCGGCTGTGAATCGGTGACACAGCGGCAGACTCCCTCGCCCCATGACAGGTCAGGTTGATAGTCACGCCGTTGATTTTGGTAGCCATTGTTACGATACCGGGTTCACGAATCTCCTCTGGCAGCAACTCGATGTCGATCTGGCAGTCTCTCTGGATAGCGGCTTCCACGCGGGACGCCTCAACCTGGTTTGCGACCATGCCCAACAGGTACAACACGACACCAAGCATGCACACGCTGAACAAGGCCAGGAATGCCTTGACCACTATCGAGCGTGCGGGCACTTTCCCACCTCCGAACAGACACACGTCGAGCAGAACGCAGGCTTTAGCCTGCCAAGCAGTAAAGCGTATCTGAAAATCCACGTTTTCCCCGTATGGGTGAGCCGGCGGCTCGCCCGCGAGGCAGCAAGGGCACTGATCAGCCCGCCGCTAGAGGGCTGAACTCTGGTTCCACCCCATAGGGTGATCATTGTACCCATGAGCCGCAGATAGAGTAGGTGAATAGAAAATTTGTTCTTGTCCCGCCGTCGTATTCCCGCTACACTGGTGCTTGAGGTTCATGTACCCCCGGTGACGCCGGAGAGAGGGCAGCGATGCGTAAGATCGTCATGTTCAACCGGGTCTCGGTCGATGGCTTCTTCGCCGGCCCCAACGGTGAGATCGACTGGCACGTCATGGACCCGCAGGTCGATGCGGCCATCCACCAGATGATGGCGCCGGACACCATCCTCTTCGGCCGTGTCACCTACCAGATGTTCGAGAGCTTCTGGCCCCATGTCACCGACGACCCCGGCGCCTCACCGGGCTTTCGGGCGCTGGCCGACGAGCTGAATCAGATGACCAAGATCGTCTTCTCGACCACGCTGGAGTCGGTGACATGGGTCAATTCACGGCTGATGCACGGCGACGTGGTCGGCGAGGCGCAGCGGCTGAAGGCGGGGACCGGCGGCGACATGGTGATCTTCGGCAGCGGCACAATCGCGCAGCAGCTCGCGGCGACCGGGTTGATCGACGAGCACATCCTCGCCATCACGCCCGTCCTGCTCGGCGCCGGCAAGCCGATGTTCAAGGGTGGAGAGAAAACGGTGCTCAGACTGCTAGAGTCCTCCGCCTTCCCGACCGGCAATGTGGTGCAGCACTACGCGGTGGAGAATTAACGTGGTGTTGCCCTGACGCCCCATCCCGCCTATTTTCGGTCGAACCAGGCTTGCCTCGTCCACCGGCCCCTCGCCAAACACCAAACACGGACGCGCCGTTGCGCGTCCGCTTGCCCGACCCATCCGAGATCAAACCGCGCTCACCTGGATCGTTTTTCGGCTCCTTCGCTAGCCGAGGCGCTTCCCAGGGTCCTCGGCGAAACCCTGCAACCAGAAGGGTCGCACCGCCAGGCAGACGCCGCGGACGCCCCGTTGGGCGTCCCTACAACCGATCCGAAACCAACGGCCTCCGCAACAGGTTCCCCCTCTATGGCCAGCTTGCTGGCGCGCTTGCGTGGGAGAGGGGGTCAGCGCACCCCGCGGACGCGCAGTAGCGCGTCCCTACGACCGATCCGCAACCGGTTCCCTCTCACCCCTCGGTGGTGACGCTGCCGCGCTCCCACTCCGCGCCGCGCAGACCCTTCAACTCCAGCCACTCCGGCGCCACCTGGATGGCCCCGATCTCGCGGGCGATCTGCCGCGCGGCCAGCCCCACGATGGCGATGTAGGTCGGGTAAGCCAGCTCTAGATCGGCGAGCTGCTGCACGGTCTGCCCGCTGGTCATGCCGGCCGAGACCATCGAAACAATCTCGACGGCATGCTCGCCGACGACGTGTGCGCCCAGCACCCGGCTGCTGCGCCGGTCGCCGACCAGCTTGCAGAAGCCCACCTTGCGGTCATCGATCACCGCGCGATCCAGCGCCTTGTATGGGATGGTGGCCGTCACCACGTCGTGGCTCTGGCGGGCCGCCGCTTCGGTCAGGCCGACGCCGCCGTACTCCGGATCGGTGAAGCCGCCATGCGGCACCAGCCGCTCGCGGGCCGCCTGCTGGTAGGGCAGCAGCGCGTTCTCGACGGCGATCCGCGCCTGGTAGCCCGCCGACTGCACCAGCATGCTCCGCCCGGTGATGTCGCCGGCCGCGAAGATGTGCTTCGCCGTGGTGCGCAGCGCGTCATCGACCACCACGTAGCTGCGATTTGTCTCGACGCCCGCCGCCTCCAGCCCTAGAGGGTCGACATTGCCCGGCCAGCCGACGGAGGCCAGCACCACGTCGACGTCCAGCGCGCGCGGCGCGTCATTCGCGTCACGGTAGGTGAGCGTGTAGCCGGGCTGCGCGCCATCGGCAGATTCGCGCTTGTCGATGCGCTCGATCGCCTTGATGCCGGTGTCCATGTGGATGCCGCGCCGTTCGAACTGGGTGGCGATCTCGGCCGAGACGTCGTCGTCTTCGGTGACCAGGATGCGCGGCGCGATGTCAAGCAGGGTGACCGTCGCGCCGAAATCCTCGAAGACCGAGCCGAACTGGCAGCCGGTCGCGCCGCCGCCGATGATGGCCACGCTGCGCGGCGCCTGTTTCAAGTCCCAGACTGTCGAACTGGTCAGGGCCAGCTCCGCGCCGGGGAAAGGAAGCTGGCGCGGATGGCCGCCGACGCACAGCACGAAGCGCTCCCCGGCAATGCGGCCGTGAGCGGCGCTTTCCAGCGTGTGCGGGTCGACGAAACGGGTGTTGCCCGCCGCATTGTAGAGCGAGATGCCGATCTCCTGGAGGTGGGCGGCGAGCTGCTTCTTCTCGTGGACTTCGGCGACCACGTCTTTGGTGCGGCGCATGACGGCCGCGAAGTCGACGCGGGGGCGTTCCGGCAGCATCAGCCCGTAAGTACTGAACTGCTCGCTGTCGCGCATCAGACGGGCAGCCTTGGCCAGCGCGCGCGTCGGCACGCAGCCGTCGTTGGTGCACGTCCCGCCGAGCCGGTCGCGCTCGACCAGGGCCACCCGCGCACCCAGTTCCCGCGCCCGCAGGGCCGCCGTCACGCCGGCCGGTCCGCCCCCTAGAATGACAATGTCGTACATCATCCCCCATCCTTTCGTGTGTGCCGGCAGGTTCAGCGCAATCGCTTGTTCAGCAAGGTCGCGATGTCGATGTCAGCATGTGATGGCGTCGTTCATGACGCGCGATGGCGATGATGTGCCGTTAATCCCCCGTCATATTCAGTGCGATATACATGAAGCCTGCGAAGCCCAGGCTGATCACCGCCAGCACTGGCTCGCCACCCGTGTAGAGGATGGCCGCCGTGACCAGGCCGCTGCCAAATAGGATCGCCCGCGTCGTGCGGCGCTCCTGGACCTCGATGCGGACGAACTGCCGCTGGAAGGTCGTCGTCGGCTCGATGCGCACCTTCAGGTCGCCCCGCTCCAGCTTGCCGACGATCTCCCGCGCGTCGCCGGAGGGCGCCAGGCCGCCGAGCAGGGTCTGGCCGATGTTCATCAGCGCCTTGGCGCCGTTGCCGCTGAACAAGCCCTGCAGGACGCTCGAACCGAACAGCGTGGAGAGCAGATCGGTCTCGCCGCTGGCCGGCGGCGTGCGCATGGCGATCAGGCGCGAGGTGTAGGGCTGCATCTCGCTCCAGGGGTTGAAGTTGGAGTCGAGGTTGGTGGCCAGCCCGCTCAGGATGCCGATGGTGCGCCCCAGGTAGATGAAGTCCTGCGGCACCTGGAAGGGCATGGCGAAGAGCAGGTCGTTGAACTGCGCACCGATCTGCGACATGCTGTCGAAGCTCATGTCGCGCATCTGGTTCATCGACATGCCCCAGACCTGGTCGAAGACCATGCGCGTCGCCTCTTCCAGCCGCTCCTTGTCCGCGCCGGGCAGCAGGAAGCCGAGTTCGCTGTAGCTCGCGATCAGCTTCTTGGCGTCGCGCGTGACCACCGCCGCCATGGTGCCGATCAACCCGTCGACGATCTGCTGCGTCAGCGTGCCGATCATGCCGAAGTCGATGAAGATCAGGTAGAAGGGCCGCCCCTGAATCTTGCCGGCCTGCGCCCGGTAGGCCTCGCTGTCTTCCGGCAGCGGGTAGACGAACAGGTTGCCGGGGTGCGGGTCGGCGTGGAAGAAGCGTTCCTCGAAGATCTGCGTCAGGTAGGTATCCATCATGCGCCGGGCGACTTCGATACGGCTGATGCCGGCCTTCTCCAGCGCCGGGTAGTCGTCCAGCTTGATGGCCGTGACATCTTCCATGACCAGCACGCAGTCGGTCGAGTGCTCCCTGTAGACGGCCGGAATGTAAACGCCCAGATCCTTCGCGAACAGCCTGGCAAAGCGGTCGGCGTTATAGGCCTCGTGCCGGTAAGAAAGTTCCTCCAGCAGCACGCGACCGAACTCGTCGATCAGCGCAACGGCGTCCATGCGCCGGCGGATGAAGCGGAAGCGGTTGGCGATGCCGGCCACTACGAACATGGCCGCCAGATCGGTATGGCAGATGGCGGCGATGCCGGGGCGCTGCACCTTGACCACGACTTTGTCGCCGTTGTGCAGACGGGCGCGGTGCACCTGCCCGAGCGACGCCGCGGCGATCGCTTCCTCGTCGAAGCGGTTGAAGCGCAGATTGATGTCGCCCAGTTCGCGGCGCAGGATGCGGCGGATATCCTCGATCGAGACGCCGGGCACTTCGTCGCGCAGGGACAGCAGTTCGCCGGTCACTTCTTCGGGCAGGATGTCGCTGCGGGTCGAGACGAACTGCCCCGCCTTGATCATCACCCCACCCAGGTCGATGGCGAAGAAGCGGAAGGAGCGGGCGTAGCCGCGCCAGCGCTGGAGGTTGCCGCGCTCGACAGCCTCCGGGAAGTAGCGAGCCACGAAAATGTGCCAGAAGACCAGTTTGACGAACAGCAGCCCGAAGTAGGCCACCACCCGGAAGTAGCGCAGCACCAGCGGCAGAGACCGCTGGCGATCGGCGATGATCTCGCGAACGCTTTTCTGCTGGAAGGGGTTCGGCGGCGGGCTGAGCGGCTCGTCGTCCGCGTCGGCCGAGGCCGGCAGGGCAAGCTGGCTCGGACGGTCCAGCGCCTCCAGAAAGGCCGGTTCCGGCCCATCGTCGGGCAGCGGCCAGTCAGATCCCGCTGCGTTGACGGAGGGGGAGGCCAACGTGTAGGCGCTCAGATCGCCCACCGGCCCGTGAGAGGCGTCGACGGGCTCGCGCGGGCTTCCGCTGCCGTTCAGCCTTCCCGAAACCTGGGACACCCCATTGCGGGGCGTCCCATTCACAGTATCCATCCCATGGGTTGCCTCATTTGCCGGCTTTGGCGAAGGTGATGTTGAGGGCGGCATGCTCGAACTTTGCATCCTCAATTTCCAGATCCCATAAACTGTAGGGCAGGACGATATTGCGGCGGTACGGTCCCACGCGCAGCGTCAGCTCATCGCGCGAGCGGTACAGGTCGAGATCGGTTTTATCGGCGAAGGGGAGCGGCACGATCAGCTTGTAGGCGCCGTCGACTTCGCGGATCTGATGGGTGGTCCCGTCGAACTGCTTCTTCTCCGGCGAGTGGCCGGTCCACAGCGCCGTGCCCAGCCGCCGCAGGCCTTCAAGGCCGCTGACTTCCTGGGAGAACATCGGAGCCGTGAACATCGGCAGTTCGCCAAACGCCTCGCGAATGTAGGCGATATTCTCGCGCTGGTTGCGCTTCCACATCTCGAAGTACGGGTCGCTGACCTCGTCCGGGATCACCCGGTTGCAGATGATCGCGTCGACGGCATACCCGTACAGGTTGAGATAGGTATAGGTGCGCTGCGTCTCCTTGATGACCATGCGCTCCGGGTTGACCACCAGACGCACGCTGGCGATCTCCGGGTTGGTGAGGAGCTGGCGCACCTTGTCGAGCGTATCGAACAACTGCTGAACCTGGCTCCAGGCGTCGTCGTCGGGAAGCGACTCGTTGGTGCGCCCCAGCACCTTGCCGATCGGCCGCAGGATGCGGGCCGCGCCCCGGGTGATGGACATGATTTTCTCGAACCACCAGCGAGTCACGTCCGGCAGGCTGAGCAGCCGCAGCGTCTCGGCGGTGGGGGCGGCGTCGACGATGAGCACGTCGTACTGGTTCTCGACCACGTACTGGTTGATCCACAGCAGGTGCGCGCCCTCTTCCAGGCCGGGGAGGATGGTCACCTCTTCGGCGACGATATCTTCGACGCCCTGCCGGCTGACGATCGACGTCATGTACTGCTGGATGCGCCCCCAGTATTTATCCATCGAATAGCGGGCATCGACTTCCTGCGCCCACAGATTCTCGCGCACCTGGGTCGGCTCCGGGCCAATGTCGGCCTCCAGGGAGTCGCCCAGGCTGTGGGCGGTGTCGGTGCTGATGACGATCGTTTTAAGACCCTGCTCCGCACAATGCAGCGCAGTGGCGGCCGAGACGCTGGTCTTGCCGACGCCGCCTTTGCCCGTATGCACAATGACACGCATGTCTTGTTTCCTTTGCAGCGTTACGACTCAGTATACAATGTCCGTTGTGGGTTCCCCTTTAACATTCATGTACGCCTCAGATGGCGAGCGAGTTGCAAAGCCCCGCCCGCGAATCTGGACGAATCAAACCTTATTTTCACGATAGAATAAGGGCGTCTAAACGCGCCGGCTCAAGATCACGTTTCTTTGCGGACAAAAATGCCATGGCTGTTTCAGCGCGCAGCACCTTCTGGAAAAATACGTTCGACCGACTGATCCGCCCGTCGCCGCGGATTGCGCATGAGAGCGAGCGGCAGCAGGCGCGCATCCTGGCGGCGTTATCGATCGCCCTGCTGATCGCCCTGGCCATCATTGCGCCGATCTGGATCGTCACCGCCACCGACTTTCATGCTACCCCTTTCATCTCCCTGGGCCTGGTTGCGGCTTTCATCCTCATCTACGCCCTGAGTCGATCCCGTTACTATTACCTCGGAGCAGTGCTTCTGATCGCCGCCATGCTCCTGATGGTGATCGCCACCCTGGTCACCGCGCCGGGGACGCCGACCGAGCGGATGCCGACGCTTATGTACCTGGTGATCGCCGTCATGCTGTCCAGCCTCTTCCTGAAACGGTGGGTGACCATCCTGGTCACGCTGTCGAGCGCCCTGATGATCTCCGTGTTTTTCTTCGTGCCGGGCATTGCGTTCTCCTTCCCTTATGCCTATCTCGTGTTTCTGCTTCTGTTCACGATTTTGGGCGCGGTCGGGGCGTTGCTGCGGAACGACGACCAGCGGAAGCTGGCTCAGAGCGAAGCGCGCTACCGCAGCATGTTCGAAGAGAACCAGGCCATCAAACTGCTCATCGACCCCGAGAGCGGTTTGATCGTCGATGCCAACAGCGCCGCCGCCAGCTTCTACGGCTACCCGCTGGACGTCCTGAAGACGCTGCGCATCCAGCAGATCAATACGCTGTCGGAACCGGAGATCGAAGCCGAAATGGCGCTCGCCCGCAGCGAACAGCGCGCGGTGTTCAACTTCCGTCACCGTCTGGCCAGCGGCGACATCCGCGATGTGGAAGTCTTCTCGGGGCCGGTGAACATCGAGGGCAAAGTGCAGCTCTTCTCGATCGTCGTCGACGCCACCGCGCGCCGTCGTGCGGAGGACTCGCTGCGGCAGAGCGAGGCCCGGCACCGCGCGCTGCTCAAGACGATCCCCGATCTGGTCTTTCGCAACCACACCGATGGAACGTTCCTCGACTACCATGCGCCGGACGCGAACGATCTGGCGCTGCCGCCGGAGCAGTTCATGGGAAGGAAGATCCAGGACGTCATGCCGCCGGAATTCGCCGAGCTGCAGTTGAGGGCGCAGCAACGTCTGATGGAGACCCGGCAGGAACAGAGCTACGAATACAGCCTGCCGCTGCATGGCCAGAGCATGGACTACGAGGCGCGCATGGTGCTCTCCGGGGACGACGAGTTTCTGACCATCATCCGCAACATCACCGAGCGCAAGCAGGCTCAGCAGCGCGCCTTCGACCTGGCGCTGGAACAGGAGCGGGTGCATCTGCTCCGACAGTTCATCGAGAGCGCCTCGCACGAATTTCGCACCCCGCTGTCGGTCATCAGTTCCAGTACGTATCTGATCACGAAGCTGGAGGACATCCAGAAGCGCGAGCTGCGCGCGGCAGACATCAAGGCTCAGGTGGCGCGCATGAACCGGCTGGTGGACATGCTGCTGACGCTGTCGCGCCTGGAAAGCGAGGCGCCCGTTCCCTTCTCGCAGGTGAATGTCGCATCCCTGATCGACATCGTCTGTGAAGCGCTGGTCTCACAGTACGGGCCGAAGCCGACGCTGCATTACGAGCGGCCGGCCGATCTGCCGAGCATTCCAGGCGACCCCCATGATCTGTCCGAAGCGTTCCTGCAGATCGTGGACAATGCCTACCGCTTCACCCCGCCGACGGGCACCATCACCATCACGGCCGCCGTCGCGGAGGGTCTGGTGTGGATCGCCATCAGCGACACCGGCGCAGGCATAGCGGCCGAAAACCTGCCTCACATCTTTGAGAGCTTCTGGCGGCTGGATCAGGCGCACACCACGCCTGGGTTCGGGCTGGGCCTCCCCATCGCCCAGAGGGTCATCGATCTCCACGGCGGCCGCATCGAAGTCGAAAGCGAGGTCGGCAAAGGCACGACGGTGCGCATCGGTCTGCGCCTGGCAAGCGACGACACGACGGCGGCTCGGCGCTGAGCGGCCCCTCCGCTGAACCAGAGTTCCTCCATATCGCTTCAGCGCTGTCTCACCACCCCCCATCGCGGGCGGCTGAGCTACCATAGGAGGATATGGATTTGGCAGCGCAAAGGTTCTTGATGACCCCACCCGTAATCGATCTGCCAGACCGTCTGGAGACGCAGCGGCTCCTCCTCCGGCCCTACACCCCCGCCGACGCCCCCGCCTATCTGGAGATGTGTCTGCGCAACAAGTCGCACCTGCTGCCCTACGAACAGGGCAACCCGGCGCTCGACGTGGCTACCCCGGAACAGGCCGAGGAGCTGATGGGGCTGTTCGCCGATCTGTGGGCGGCGCGCAAGGCGTTCTTCCTCGGAGCGTGGGAGAAAGCGGATGGCACCTTCGCCGCGCAGATGTACATCGGCGTGGTGAAGTGGGAACTGCCGGAGTTCGAGGTCGGCTATTTTGTCGATCAGGCGAAGGAGGGGCGCGGCTTCGTGAGCGAGTCGGTGCAGGCTGCCCTGGCCCTGTGCTTCGACCGGATGGGTGCGCACCGGCTGACGCTGCGCTGCAACGAGACCAACATGCGCAGCAGGCGCGTGGCTGAACGCGCGGGCTTTGTGCTTGAGGGGTTGAAGCGCGAGACGCACCGCGACATCCTGCGCCCCGACGGCCGGTTCAGCGGTGACTACCTCTACGGCCTGCTGGCGAGCGAGTACTACACGCAGGGAAATTCACCTGCCACCCCTGTAGAATCAACGTAGGCACACGCGGTAAACCGGATTTCAGTGTCACGGATTGCTTTAACCTCACCGCGTTTCGCTGCGCTCAACCGCCCCTCTCCGTGCGGAGAGGGGCAAAAGTCGTTCGATTTTTGGGGTGAGGTTGGCTCAAAAAACTGTGGGGTCAGGTGAACTGATTCACTGAGTTTGCTGCGTGCTTAGCCGCCAATGGGGATACTGACAATGCTGGGGCGGGGCCTCCCGCGGTGGGGGGGGGTCTGGCTTGTGCTGTTCGTTCTGCCCAGCGCCGCGGCCTGCATGTGCTGCAGCATCCTATTCCTGTCCGCTCTTAGGGAGAGATCAGAAACCCGCTACGATTTCTGCTCCACAGACGATCCGGTATATCAGAGTATTCTCGAGAATCGCGGCGAGTGGTTTCAGTTCTTCTCGGACCCATCCAACCGGAGGAAACTCCTAACTCTTGATGTGCCGTCGGGATTCTGGGATCGCTATGACATCCGCTTCGCGGACTGGCTATCTGACCGGGATGCGGGCGATCTCTTCCTGTTGGTGAAAGTGGGCTACACGTGGCCTGATACGCCTGAAGGAGCGACCGGATATCTAGTCCGGTCGGAAGACACGTTGGACCAGGATGACTTGATGCCAGGCTATGACGTTAGCAGAATGACAGAGGGAATCTACTGCAACAAAGACGTTGAAAGACAGGACTGAAAGAGCCCCGACGCCGAAATTGTCGCGATGCTCAGGGCGATGGAAGCGATCGAGTCTGTCGCCCCTCACCTGGAGGACCCTGTCGAGTGGGTGAAAGTGCAGCGCCAAAAACCTGCGGATAATGGAATACCGAAAACAGCTACGCAGGATTGAGGCAGGCGGACGCGCAGAAGCGCGTCCCTACCTCACAGGTCATGTAGAGCGTAGGGACGGCATTCTTGCCGTCCGCCGAAATCATACGAACCTGAATTCGTTTATCCATCAGCCCCTCAATACAGCTTTAACTCCGCCGTCGTGTCGCCGACCCTGTGCCGCAGGGCCAGAGCGAAGTCGCCGGCCGTCGCGTAACGATCGTCCGGCGCTTTCGACATGGCCCGCATCAGCGCGACGGACACGTGCACCGGCAGCTCCGGCTCCAGCTGGTGGATGTCCGGCGGCGGCTGGCGTAGATGGGCGAACAGCACCTGTCCCGGATTACCGCGGAAGGGCCGCAGGCCGCTCAGCATCTCGAAGACGATCACCGCCAGCGCGTAGATATCCGAGGTCGGGCTGACCGCGCCGGACGTCTGGATCTGCTCCGGGGCCATGTAGTCGATGGTGCCCACCGTGCTGTTGCCGGTGACGTAGACCACATCGGTCTTGGCGATGCCGAAGTCCATCAGCATGGCGGCCGGCTCGGCGTCAGGGGTCGGCGCGGTCGCCAGCATGACGTTGGACGGCTTGAGGTCGCGGTGGATGATCCCCCGCGCGTGGATGTAGTCGAGCGCGGAGGCGATGTCGTTCACCAGCACCTGCACAGTCGCCAGCGGCAGCTTCCCGCGCCGCTCCAGCAGGTGACGCAGCGTCTCGCCTTCAATGTACTGCATGACCAGATAGCGCGTGTCGTCGACCAGGCCGTGCTGCACGAAGCGGACGATGCGCGGGTGCACCAGCGATTCCAGAATCGTCACCTCGCGGTCGAAGCGCATGCGCACGTCGGGGTCGGCGGCCGCCGGCATGACCTTGATGGCGACGATCTGCCCGATACCGGAGGGCTCGGCCGTGTAGCCCTTGTAGACCTCACTGGTCGCCCCACGCCCGATGAAGTCGAGCAGCTCCCAGCGGTCGATGCGCGCCCCCGTCAGCCGCCCGGGCTGGAGGACCGGCGGGCGCGGCACGCGGGTGTAGGTCTCGACCGAGTAGCGCAAATCATACAGACGGCGGTCAATTTGCCCCTGAATGAACCGGTGCAACGGGTTGAAGGCCAACGCCAGGGCCAGCATCAGCACGGCGAGCGCAAGCGGACTGCGAAAGAGGTCGCGCCCGCCGATGAACAGCAGGATCAGCGCGGCGACCGCCAGAAGCCCGGCAACCCCGTATCCCAGCGTGCGATTGATGGTGAAGTCGACCGACCACAGGTTGCGCCGCAGGATGGCGTTGATCAGCGTCAGCATGCTGATGGCCATGGGCAGATAGGCGAGCAGCACCGGGAAAGACATGCGATAGAAGAGGCGCACCATCGGCCGTTCGACCAGCGCCGGGGTGATCAGCGGATCGGCAATCAGCAGGAGCAGCACGGCGCAGACCACCAGCCCCATGCCGGCGACCACCCATTTGACCTGCTGCTTCTGCATCTGGTTGAGGTAATAGCGATAGCGATAGGCCTGCGCCGCCAACCCGAGTACCGTCCACAGCGCCACCGCCGTCGTGATCGGCGTGGAGATGGCCGACGGATCGCCCTCCTGGAGGCGGAGCACATTGTCGGCGGTCACCAGCAGCGGGATGGGGATCAGGTAGAGCGCGGTCCAGCGGGGGAAAAAGCGGCCATCCGGGAAGACCAGCAGGAGCCAGTTGGCGCCGGTGACCAGGAGAATACTGGTCAGAGTCACGACGGCAATCACCGCCGGATACTCGCGCACGTAGGACACGCTGGCCGACAGGTTGATGGTGCCGAACAGCACCAGCACCGCCCCGGTGAGCAGGGCCATCCAGTCATGCGGCCGCTGCCAGACCAGCATGAAGGCGACGATCAGCGCGATGACCATGTAGACTTGTTGGGTGGCGATCATCCACAGGGCAAAGGTGTGCGGCGACCAACCCAACTCGTTCAGCGGCTCCATGAACAGGAGGAGGGCCGTGCGCATGTAGACCGCATAGGCGACCGGCAGGGTGGCCATCGAGCCGGTGAGCGAGAGGCCAATCGTCAGCGCCCAGGCCAGACGCACGGCGAATCGCACCGGCGGGCTGAAGCGCTGTAACGATTGCATATCCGCCGTTGAACTCTGCGCCATGTCCGTTTCGCTGACCGCATTGTGAGAATCGTCCAATGAGATTCTGATTTATCGGAGCAGAAGTTGCAAGATTAAGACTGAAATGCAATCCGTAACACGTTATTTCGTCTCTATCGGGTATAAAGGTTAACAACAGGAGTCAAGCTCGCAATGTCCGCATATCGTTTTCAACAGTTCATCGACGGCGAATGGGTGGACGCCATCGGCGAAGGCAACTGGGAACTGATCAACCCCGCGACCGAGGCAGTCCTCGGCGACATCCCCTACGGGGACGCGCGTGACGCCGAAGCGGCGCTTGATGCCGCCGCCCGCGCCTTCCCAGGCTGGTCCAGGCTCACGCCCTACGACCGTGCTCCTTACTTCTTCCGCGCCGCCGCGTGGATTCGCGAACACCTCGAAGATCTGGCCCGCATCACCACCGAAGAGTGCGGCAAACCCCTGCGCGAGTCGCGCGGGGAATGGAACACGGCCGCCAACTCGTTCGAATGGTTCGCCGAAGAGGCCAAGCGCGCCCACGGCCGTGTGGTCCCTTCGCGCCGCGCCGATCGCCGCCTGCTGGTGGTGCATCAGGCTGTGGGCGTGGTCGGCACCATCACCGCCTGGAACTTCCCGGTCTACAACCCGGTGCGCGCCTGGTCGGCGGCGCTGGCGGCGGGCTGCACCGTCGTTGGCCGCCCGTCGGAGTACACCCCGCGCTCGGCCATGCTGCTGGCGCAGGCGCTGTGCGAGGCCGGCATCCCGCCCGGCGTGATCAACCTGATCAACGGCGACCCGTCGTCGATGGGCGAGGCAATGCTTCGTGATTCCCGGTGCCGCAAGATTGCCTTCACCGGCAGCACACGGGTGGGCAAGCTGCTCATGGACGGCGCCTCGCAGACCGTCACCCGCCTGTCGCTGGAACTGGGCGGCAACGCGCCGGTGCTGATCTTCCCCGACGTCGACGTCGAGGCGGTGGCCAAAACGGCCATCACCAGCAAGATGCGCAACAGCGGGCAGGTGTGCATCGCCCCGCAGCGCTTCTTCGTCCACAGCCGCATCGCCGAGGAATTCATCGAGCGGACCGGCGAACTGGCCTCGAAGCTCAAGCTGGGCGAGGGGCTGGATGAACGCACTGACGTCGGCCCGCTGATCAACGCCATGCAGCGCGATCGCCTGGGCAAACTGGTGACCGCCACCGTCGAGGCCGGCGCGCAGCTCGTGGCCGGCGGCTCCCGCCCCGCGGAACTGTCGCGCGGCTATTTCTACCAACCCACGATTCTCACCCACGTGACCCCGGAGATGCCCGCCTACCGCGAGGAACTCTTCGGACCGGTCATGCCTATCATCCTGTTCGACGACATCGACCACGCCCTGGCCATGGCCAACGACACCGAGTACGGTCTCGCGGCCTATGTCCACACGGACAACATGAAGAACGCCATTCGCGCCTACGAAGGCCTGGAGTTCGGCATGGTCGGAGTCAATGAGTGGATGCCCACCACGCCAGAAATGCCGTTTGGCGGCGTCAAAGCCAGCGGACTCGGGCGTGAATATGGTTCTGAGGGCTTGCACGAGTATATGGAGAGCAAAGCAGTGTATATCGGAGGGATTTGAACTCATGTTACCGCAATACAGTCACCACCATATCCCACGTCCGCTGCACGAACCGCAGCGGCACAACCCGCAGCATGTCCCGCGACTCACCCATTCACCCAGTCCGTCAGTTGCCATAGAACCCGAACCACAAGTCCATCACGCTGTCAGTCTGCCCATCCGCGTCGTCAACATCCAGCCGGAACACTTCCAAGGGCTGGCCACCGTCCAGGAACTCGCCTTCCCCACGCTGACTCCGGACGAACGCATCGCCCCGGAAAAGTACGCCAAACACATCGAGCTCTTCCCCGAAGGCCAATTCGTCGCACTGGCCGAAGTCCGCGAGGGCGAATGGGTCTGCGCCGGGTCGACCAGCACCTTCCGCACCAACTTTGAATTCGGCCAACAGCACTTCACCTTCATGGACTCCGTCGCCGACGGCTGGCTGACCCACCACAACCCCGACGGCGAATGGCTGTACGGGGCCGACATCAGCGTGCATCCCGAATTCCGCGGCATGCGCGTTGGGCGTCGTCTGTACGAAGCGCGGCACAAACTGGTGCAGCGCCTGAACCTCCGCGGCGAGATCGCCGGTGGGATGATCCCCGGCTATGACCAGCACCGCGAAAACCTCTCCGTCGCACAATATGTGCTGCGTGTGCATCAGGCACTGCTGCACGATCCCACACTGACCATGCAGCTCCGCAACGGTTTCGCGGTGCGTGGCATCCTCTACGATCACATCACCGATCCGCGTTCAGACAATGCCTGCACGCTGATCATTCGCGACAATCCCCACTACCAAGTCAAAAAGCCTGAGGGTTGACCTCGTCCCAGACCCGGCACAGGCTGCCGGCGATGGGTTCCAGGATATCGTCGTCCGTCCAGTACCCGAGATGGGACAGCGGATTCCATGACTCGATGATGCGTCCGACGTTGACCGGGCGGTCTTCTGTCACCATAGCGCCGTAGTACTCATTGAGCGTCTTGATGGGAAAGCCGACCATATCGTCGGCGTCGTAGAAATTGACCCATTCCCCTTTCAGATCGGGGAAGTAGCGGTTCAGATGCGGCGCTGGCATCGTGATCGGCTTTCCAAAATTGGCATAGCGCAGGCTCCAGATGGCCAGGGGGCTGCCGAGCGTATAAAGCAGGCTTAGCGTCTCGCCCGCCTCCAGCGGCGTGGCCGGCGACCCCATCTCCTCCCGCGTGCGCTCGCCGATCATCGGCCGGAATGACTCCACCTGTAAGTCATAAATGAAATTGCTGGCGATGATCGTGCCCAGGCTGTGGGCGACGATGCACAGCGGCGCGTAGGGACCGGCTTCCTCGCTGAGCAGTCGCAGCGTCTCGGCGATGAGGGCGTGGATGCTGTCGTACACCGTGCGATCGCTGCGCACCGGCTGGTAGGCGAAGGCATCGCCCATCAGCTCGATCAGAAAGCGCCGGAGAAACGCCTGCCGCTGCGGACCCCCGGCCGTTGTGCGGGCGATCAGCTCGGTTTCCACGTCGCGCAGGATAGGCGCCCAGTGGACGCCGCGCATGACCAGGTCGGCGCTGACCTGCTCCCCGCAGCGCCAGCGCAGTTCGGCGATCATCTTGTCGGCAAAGGTCTGATCCTGGCTGCCGATGCCATGGACGATGGCGACCGCGATCTTCTGAGTCATGGAGTCCCCCTTTTCACGATTAAGCAATACTTTGTGCCGCGACACACGGTGCCGCTCTCTGTATTGTATGACGGATATGGAGGTGGAGATCAGGCGCTCAGGTCGTAGACCGGCACGGACTCGACGCGGGGGGCATCAGCGATGCGCCCTGGAGAATGCGAACGATCCTGATCGCGTCGGGCGGGGGGTTTCTCCGCAGCGCTCGCAGACCACGCAGGCAGGTCCGAGACCACGCCTCGCCCTGTGGTAGGGTTCGAGATGGGCGACATCCCCGGATGGAGCCTCCCGCGCAGTTAAGACAAGTCTGGCCACCCCGCTATCAAAGGTGCGCACATGACAAACCCGCCCTATCTGACCGCGGCCCTCTTCCTGAAGACAGGGCTCCACCGGCTGTGCGAGGAGACATGACGCTCAACGAGAGAGATCGTGTCGATGTAAATCGATATCTGGCGATGCAGGATGTGGAGTTCTGGGCAAGTATCGACCGTTGGCTTCGCCCGAAAGACAAGAATGATGCGATGGACGACGCCCTCAATGCAATGCGCGCTCTGTTCAGACCACACCGCTGGCTCCCTTACATCGACATCATGACACCGCGAACGCGCCACTATTTGCTGCACATTCGCGCCAAACTGTGCCACGACAGCCGATGGCAGCATCTTCTTCGAGAGCTGGCCGGGACTGCACCGGCGGACGCGGCCATGTCGATTGCCCAACGATTCATTGATACACGTCCTGTTCTCGGTAGTTACCGCATGTCCTTCGTAGCATTGGCAGTGGGGATAGTACGGATTGGCATCGCTCACTTTACCTGCGGATAAGCAAGCGCGATGAAGGTAAGCCAACGTGAGGCAGCAACTGATTCTTCTGCTCACGACGTTTTTGATCCCTGGCTGCTGGGCACCCTGTCAGGAGCGAATTCCGCCGAGCACGCCGTCGCACTTCCTGGCGTGCCGCAGACGCCGGACAATCCGCTTTCGGCGTTCGGTCACAAAGAGCAGTACACTCGTGATCATGATGCGAACAAACCATGTTTTGTATGCCATTTGTCTCCTCCTGCTCGTGGTCGGATGTGAGCCACTTAGCGAGGTGCAGTCGGGACCCGTCCCAACCCAGGCTCCGGGACCGGCGACGCTCTTTCTCGATCCGACCTGCGTCATTGGCTGTTGGCGCGGGCTGTATCCCGGCATAACGACTATCGAAGAACCTTCGGTTCAGGAATTGCTGGCTCAAGGAAGGCAGAGAACAACACGCTCCAATCTCTACACAAAATTTGAAGTGCCTGGTGGTGGGTCATTGACTTTTCGCAATGGTCAACTAGCGAGTGTGGCGACAGGACTGCAGGCCGCAAGCTTGCAGTCTGTCATTGACCACCTCGGACCCCCTGAGTACGCAGATATCTTCGCCTACGTAAATTTCCCCTATTTCATTCTTGGTGTCGTTAAGCTCTATTATCCATCTGCTGGAGTGTACATTGAAGCGATGGGTGCGTCGGGTGTGGTCGCCAACGAAGTAGGCGAGCAAGGCGCTGAGGTATGTGTCGATCCAGACGATTGGGTCGGTAGGGCGACGATCACCGTCCCGGGCACTCTTGAGAGCCTGGCAAAAGCTGTACAGCATCCAGACTCGGACGAGAACGCTGATGTCGATGTGGAACAGTTAGTGAGATGGCGCGGGTTTGGATGCTACCCGGTCCCCAAACCGTGAAGCCATTTGATGAGCCTCTGTCCGCGCCTTTTGGCGTGCCGCAGACGCTGGACAATCCGCGTTTGATGTCCAAGCTCAGGGAGGTGGTACGGTATCAGTCTGGAGTGGAGGCCTGAGCAGCACGACGCGGCCAGAGCGCACGCTCGGCGATCTGATCCGCGTCGTGGAGACGCAGACGGTCACGATGACGCCTCCCCCGGCGCCCACCCCGCGCCCGGCTCCCGTCGCCCGCCGGGTTGGCGGTTTTTTTTTTTTTTTTTTTTTTTTTTTTTTTTTTTTTTTTTTTTTTTTTTTTTTTTTTTTTTTTTTTTTTTTTTTTTTTTTTTTTTTTTTTTTTTTTTTTTTTTTTTTTTTTTTTTTTTTTTTTTTTTTTTTTTTTTTTTTTTTTTTTTTTTTTTTTTTTTTTTTTTTTTTTTTTTTTTTTTTTTTTTTTTTTTTTTTTTTTTTTTTTTTTTTTTTTTTTTTTTTTTTTTTTTTTTTTTTTTTTTTTTTTTTTTTTTTTTTTTTTTTTTTTTTTTTTTTTTTTTTTTTTTTTTTTTTTTTTTTTTTTTTTTTTTTTTTTTTTTTTTTTTTTTTTTTTTTTTTTTTTTTTTTTTTTTTTTTTTTTTTTTTTTTTTTTTTTTTTTTTTTTTTTTTTTTTTTTTTTTTTTTTTTTTTTTTTTTTTTTTTTTTTTTTTTTTTTTTTTTTTTTTTTTTTTTTTTTTTTTTTTTTTTTTTTTTTTTTTTTTTTTTTTTTTTTTTTTTTTTTTTTTTTTTTTTTTTTTTTTTTTTTTTTTTTACGTTGATTAAATGGCGGTTTTGGATGGTTTGCAAACGCATCCACCCCGCGCCCGGCTCCCTGTCGCCTGCCGGGTTCGAGGATCAGCGGCGCCGCCGGCCGTTGGCGGCGGTCAGTGAAGCACCCCGCTTTCCGTGTCCAGGCTCAGAGGGGCAGCACAATGTCGGTGCACAAGAGGAATGGGAGCATCGAGGTGTTGAGAATCATCACAGCGTTCCTGGCCATCGTACTCGCCTTCATGGCCGCACAGGCGCAAAGCCAACTATCTACTAACATTGAGAACAGCCTTGAAATAATTGACGTTTCCAACGCACACCAAGTTCGTCAAATTGGCAGCTTGGGTTCATCTACTAGTTCAGACAACTTATGGCCCAGCGTCGTAACATTTAGCCCAGATGGATTGCGTGTTGGTGTAGGAAGGCACGGTGGAAGTATCAGTGTCTACGAAATCGAAGGCGGAGCCGAAGTGTTTTTTGCCGAGACTAGTGATGAACTGATCGGAGGTCTTGCCTTTAGTTCAGACGGAAACACCTTGTATTCAGCTGGAGGTGATGACCTTGGCACAAGCAGAATGGGTCTTATCTACTTGCGAACATGGGAACTGTATACGACGGAGGTTCGGGAAACGGTTTTGTTGGCTGATACACTCCGAATTCCTTTTGCAGTTGGCTTAGGTGGCACGGCTCTGTTAGCCGTCAATGCCAATCAACAACTCTACAGTTGGAGGTTGGAGGAACACTCTCGTCGATATGTCATAACTGATAACATGCGTGAAATTCACTTTGGGTGTACTGCATTGACCTTCAGTATAAATATGGATTTATTTGCTTGCGGCAATGCCCATGGCGAAGTAACAATTCTGCGTTGGGAAACAAACCAATCTCTCTATTCGAGAGAGAAAATGTCTAGCAGCCCAATTGCTGAAGTGGAATTCAGTTCTGACTCAACTTTGCTTGCCTCGAGCCACGAAAATGGTGTGATCGCTCTTCTCGACGTCAATTCAGGTGCAATTCGCGAACTTAGCTCAAGGCAGGCCGAAAAAGTACACACATATTTTGCCTTCAACCCTTTCGGCTCGCTGATAGTATCCAGCACGGATCAACTTCTGCCACATATCAACTCCAGAATTCAGCTAGTTGAGGTGTCAACCGGACAAGTTTTAGGAGCACTTGATGAATATCTCGTCACAGATGTTGCATTCAGCCCGGCTGGAACCATGATAGCGGTCGGTAGCATTGACGGTTCAGTTCACTTGTGGGGAGTAGAGGCAGATTCATAAACTCAACCAAACTGAGCGTGGACGCCAAGCGTTGGCTTTGCCTCTTTCATCACACGTCGAATTCTTGCCACTGGTATTTGGAGATGCCAGCCTGTATTTGCTCCACACCCTTACAACCTTGGATTGTCTCGATTTTGAACGTGCCGAAATAAAGTATTTTCGAACTGGCACTGTGAAGCGGATTCTGCGATGGGAGTTCAAGCGGAACTGCCTCAACGGAACTCCCATTTTTCGCATTCTGCAAAAAGCACATATCTTGATAACAGAGGAAGTAAAGGACCTTATTGAGCGGAAATTGCCTTACAGGCCTGACTTTTCGCAAAGTATGGGAGGAAACTTAACCAAAGCCCGACTACAGCGAATTATATGCAAGACAGATTTCGGTATGATAACGGCAGACGGCCACGATGACGTCTACCCCCGCAAGCGCATCCACTCCGTGCCCGGCTCCCTGTCGTGCGCCGGGTTCGAGGATCAGCGGCGCCGCCGGCCGTTGGCGGCGGTCAGTGGAGTAACACGAGTTTCGGGTCCAGGGTCAGAGGTGGAGAACAGTGGGCACGCTGCCCTGATTCTGTACAATGGCGTGACACCTGTCCGATGAGTTGAGGACCCGCCCATGACGCTCCGCCTGGAGGCGTATCTCGACCGGATCGGCCACCGCGCGCCGGTGCGGCCCGATCTGGACACCCTGACGGCGCTGCACCGCGCCCACCTGCTGAATATCCCCTACGAGAACCTGGGTATCCACCCAGGGCTGCCCGCTCACCGTCGATCTGCCGGCGATCTACGGCAAGATCGTCGAGGGCCGGCGCGGCGGCTGGTGCTTCGAGATGAACGGCCTGCTGGCCTGGGCGCTCAGGGAGATCGGCTTCGACGTGACCCTGCTGGCTTCCAGCGTCGGGCGGGCGTCGGCGGAAGAGCCGTTCGTCGGCGACCACCTGATCCTGCTGGTCCGGCTGGACCGTCTTTACCTGGCCGATGTCGGCTTCGGCAACGGGCTGTTCGAGCCGATCCCACTGGCCGAGGGGCGGCACCGGCAGGGCATCTTCGAGTACGGCCTGCGCCGGGAGAGCGGCCGGGAAGGCGAGCACTGGTGGTTCGAGAACCAGCCCCACGGCGGGCCGGGCTTCGACCTCACGCTGGAGCCGCGGTCCCTCGCCGATTTCGCCGCCGAGTCGCACCGCCTGCAAACCTCGCCGGACTCCGGTTTTGTGCGCAGCACGGTCTGCTTCCGCTTCACGCCGGAGGGGATGGTCGCGCTGCGCGGGGCCGTGCTGCGCCATCTGACTGCCGCCGGGGAGCAGGAGCAGATCATCGAGGATGCCGGCGCCTACGCCCGCGCCCTGGCCGATGGGTTCGACCTGCACCTGAGCGATGCCGACATCGACGCGCTGTGGGAGAAGGTATGGGCGCGGCATCTGGCGTGGCGGGGATGAACCTCACCCCCCAGCCCCCTCTCCATGCTGGAGAGGGGGAGCGAAGGGACAGCCAGAAGGCTGTCCGTCACGGGGGTTGTCAGCCTTCTCCACGAACCAGGTTAACCAGACGGGTTGATGGCGAGGGCGCCAGCATCACCGGTGAGAAGACCATGAGACGGATTGGCCCTCCGCCGCGCGTTGGCGCACAATAGAGGCACTTTATTGCCTTACACGCCGCACAAGGATGCCTTGCGATGACCCAGACCCCCGCCGTCCTCGAAGACCGCACCCAGGAATACAAGGAACGCGGCGCGCAGATCGCCGACGCCGAAGCCCGCCAGCGCCAGCGCATGCGCCATAAGCATTTCGACACCATCGCCGTGCACGGCCTCTACAGCATGGAAGCCGCGCTCGCCAACCAGGGGTCGATCAACGAGCCGGCCTATTTCAGCTCCGCGCAGCACTTTGAAAACAGCGACCACATGGAGGTCGCCCTCTCCTACCAGATGCCCGCCTGGGCCTACAGCCGTCTGGCCAACCCGACGCTGCATTACCTGGAGGAGACGGTCGCCCTGCTGGAGGGTTACGGCTTCCCTGGCGAGGTCAGCGCCTGCGCCACCGGCTCGGGGATGTCGGCGGTGTTCATGGCCACCCAGCCTTTCCTGGCCGAGAATGGCCGGCCGATCAACATCGTGGCCAGCGCCAAATGCTACGGCGGCACTTTCATGCTCTTCAGCCAGCGCTACGCCGTCGAGCGGGGCATCGACGTGCGCTGGGTGGCGGACCCGCTCGACAATGACGAGTGGGCGAGCCGAATCGACGCGGATACCCGCCTGGTCTTCGGCGAAATGCCCAGCAACCCCGGCCTCAACGGCTTCGACATCGCCGCCGTGGCCGAACTGGCCCATGCCCACCATGCCCCGCTGATCGTCGACTCGACGGTGGCGACGGCGGCCCTGCTCCGTCCCTTCCTGCACGGCGCGGACATCGTCGTCCACTCGATGAGCAAGAGCATGGGCAGCAGCGGCATGGCCATCGCCGGCGCGGTGGTCGCCCGGCACAACATCCACGCCAACGTGGGCACGGACGCCCTGCGCGAGAACTTCGCCATGACCATGAAGCTGCTGCCCTTCCGCGACTTCGGCCCGGCCATCAGCCCCTTCAACGCGCTGATGATCCTCAACGACCTGCGCACCCTGCGCACGCGCATGGACGTGCTGAGCCGCAACAGCCTGCGCATCGCCGAATTCCTGGAGGCGCATTCCCAGGTCAAGGCGGTGCACTACCCCGGCCTGCCCAGCTCGCGCGAGCACGCCAGCGCCAGCAAGGTGATGTGGCTGGCCGACGGCGAGGACGACTACGGCGCGCCGGTCAACCGCTATGGGCATCTGATGAGCTTCCAGGTGCGGGGGGATCGCAAGCGCGCGGCGGGTGCGCTTCGACCGGCTGGAGATGATCTGGCGGGCGACGGATCTGGGCCGGATCAAGAGCGTGGCCACTATCCCGACCATCTCCACGCACCAGCAGCAGGGCGACGAGGGGCGGACGCTGGCCGGCATCCCGGTCAACTTGATCCGGCTGAGCGTCGGCGCCGAACACCCCGCCGACATCATGGACGATCTGGATCAGGCCCTGCGCCAGACCAGCAGGTAGCGCCACATCAGCAGCGGGCGGATGTGCGCGCCGGGCAGCACGCGCTCGGCGATCGGGCGCATGGCGCTGAGGGGCAGGTAGTGGTCGGTTTCGCCGTGCAGACGCCAGGCCTCGCGCATCTCCGGCGTCTGCTCAACGGCCTCGGCACGGTGCAGCCACTTCTGGGCCAGGTGGACGGGCACGGCGATCCCATTGCGCAGCAGACCGCCCAGCCCCTCGGTCTGGACAGGTCGAGGACGACCAGCACCCGCCGGGCCGCAGCGCCTCGCGCAGGCGGATGAGCACGTCTTCATACGGCAGGTGGTGCAGCGTGGCGATCGTGGCGATGCAGTCGAAT
>JADJPJ010000023.1 GCA_016713325.1 Candidatus Flexifilum affinis
GGATGCCCTGGGCGAAACGCGACTGGCCGCCTATGTGATTCCCGACGGCGCGCATGACCCCAGCCCGGCGGCGCTGCACGCGCATCTGGCCAGGACGCTGCCCGACTTCATGATCCCGGCGCATTTCGTCGTGATGGACGCCTTTCCTAAAACCCCCAGCGGCAAGATCGATCGCAAGGCGCTGCCATTGCCCTCCCTAAACGCCGGTCAGGCGGGCCTCGACGAACGCGAACCCACCTGGCTGGAAGGTAGGCTGGTCGTCCTGTGGCGGGAACTGTTGAACGTCGAGCGGGTGGGTCTGCACGACGACTTCTTCGCGCTGGGAGGGCATTCACTGCTGGTGTTGCGCCTGCTGGCCCGAGTCGAGCGCGCGCTCGGCGTCCGCCTGACACCGGCTGTGCTGTTCCAGGCGCCGACCGTCGCACAGCTCGCCGCCCACATTCAGCAGGGTACGCCGGCCGTCTCGTCGCTGGTCGCTCTCAACGCTTCGGGCCTACACGTGCCGCTGCTGTGCGTTCCGGGGCAGAATGGCAACGCCATGCATTTCAGCCAGCTCACGAAGGCCCTCGGACCCGACTACCCCGTCTTCGCCTACCAGCACCCAGCCTACGACCCGGCCAATACCAGGCGCTTCGACTCGCTGAGCGATCTGGCCGCCTATTACGTCCGGCTGGCAGAGGAGTCGCATCTGACCCGGCAGGTCTGCCTGATGGGGGCGTCGATTGGCGGCAAAATCGCTCTGGAGATGGCGCGCCAGATCGCCGAGGCCGGAGCGCCGCCGCCGATCGTGGTCCTGGTCGACACCTACTACGACCGTTTCGCCTTCGAGCGGCGGACGGCCAACCAGCGCCACGCCCGCCGGGAAGCGCCTCCGCCCTCAGAGCCGCTGCTGATCGCTTTGCGCAAGCGGTGGTATCGTCTGCGCCGGACTCTGTCGAAGGCCGTCGTCGCGCTGACCGACCCGGAGGTGCGCACGGTGCGCCGCGTCAAGCGCGCGACACTCCGTATTTCGCGACTGCACGAGGTGCAGCCGTATGCCGGCCGCATCGTGTACCTGCTCTGCCGCGAGGATCTGGCCCGGCCCGACCTGAAAGGCCTGCACGATCTGGACGCCTGGCAGAAGGCGGCGCAGGGCGGTTTCACGCTGCTGGACCTGCCCGGCGATCATCTGAACACGCTGGAAGCGCCGCACGTCGAGGTGACGGCGGGGCATCTGCGCGCGCTGCTGGCGGAGATCGAGGCGGGCTGAGTGGGCGATTTATCTCCCCTGGTGGGCGTGTCTTTTTGGTGCCGAGGTCGTTTAGTCCTCGGCGGCATGAACCCGCGAGTCAGGTGAGCCGGACACGTGGATATCGCCCAGACCGAAGCAGGGATTACCCCCGTATCTTGGTGATGGCGAAGCGGATCTCGAAGGTTGTGCCGTAGTGGCGCTGGAGGCCGATCGTGGCGTTGATCTGGCTGGCCAGGCTGGTCACGAGCTGTAAGCCGAGCGACTCGGTGCGGTGGACGTTGAGCCCTTCCGGCAGGCCGACGCCGTCGTCGCGGACCATGACGGTATACAGGCCATCGTCGTCGCGGTCGAGGAAGATCTGAATCTTGCCGCGGCGATGGTTGGGGAAGGCGTGCTTGAGCGAATTGGAAACCAGTTCGTTGATGATCAGGCCGCAGGGGATGGCCATGTCGATGTCGAGCAGCAGCTCGGTGGCGACGATCTGGAGTTCGACGCGGCTGGCGTCGGACAGATACGAATGGATCAGATGCCGCGTCAGCTCGCGGACGTAGCGCACAAAGTCGATCTGGGCGAGGTCCTGTGACTGGTAGAGCAGTTCGTGGACCAGCGCCATAGAGCGGATGCGGTTCTGGCTCTCGCGGAACATCTGCGTGGCCTGGTCGTCGTTGGTGTACCCGGCCTGGAGGGCCAGCAGGCTGGAGATCACCTGCATGTTGTTCTTGACGCGGTGGTGAATCTCGCGCAGCAGCACTTCTTTTTCGCGCAGCGACGAGCGGATCTGCGCCTCGGCGGCCACCTGCTCGCTGACGTCGCGCAGGCTGCATACCAGGGCGGTCGTCTCGCCGTTGTTGCGGATGGCGGCGATCGCAGCGCCGGCATCGAAAGTGGAGTCATCCTTGCGGCGCGCCACGAACTGAAACCACTTCGAGTGCCCCTGCTGCGAGGCGAGCTGGACCAGCTCGCTCAACCGATCGCTGAAGTCCGGATCGACCAGATCGTGCAGCGGCTTTTGCAGAATCTCGGTGGAGTCGTACTGGAACATCTCGAAGAAGGCCCGATTGCACAGGTCGATGGCGCCGTCCGGGCTGAGCAGCAGGATGGCATCCGGGCTGTTGGTCAGGATGGCCTCGACGCGCTCTTTGGTCTGCTCCAGTTCGGTGGTGCGGATCTTGACCGCCTCGGCGAGGCGCTGGTTGTGCACCTCCAGCTCATGATACAGCCGCGCGTTCTGGATGGCGTTGGACATCTGGTCGGCCACGGTGCGCAGACGGGTGATGTCGTCTTCGCCAAAGGCGGCAAGCTGGTCGCTCTGGATCAGGATGGCGCCAATGACCACCCCGCGCGCCACCAGCGGCAGGGTCATCACCGACCGGGCGCTCGGCAGAATCACGCCGGCATCACGCGTGTCGTGGATGCTCGGCTCCACGGCCACCTGAGCTTCGCCCGTCACCAGGCAGCGCCCGACCATCGTCTCCGGGTCGACATGGAAGCGGTAGTTGAGGGGCAGTGTTTCGTCCAGGACGCGGCTGCTGATGGCACTGAGCGTGGCATACTCCTTGCTCGAGTCGAGCAGGAACAGGCCGACGTGGAAGAAGTCGTAGTGGCTGCGAATCAGGTCGACGGAGTTGTTCAGCAGAATGCGCAGGTTGAGCGTCGAGGTGGCCGCGTGCGAGACGGCCGCCGCCGTTTGCAGCCAGCGGTTGTTGTGGGTGAGCGAGCGCTGAATGGCCGCACGGATACGTTCCTGTTCGGCCAGGATCGTCGTATCCCGCGCCGCCATGTAGGCCACCAGATAGGTCTGCATGTACTCGCTGACCAGGCGATTGAGCTGCGCGGCCAGTTCCGGCGCCAGCGCGGTGGTGCAGAACTGGGTCAGCGTCCCCATGATGCGCAGGATGGCCTGGATATCCAGACCCATGTTGGCGCGCTGGGTGGCGAAGGCTGTGACGGCTTCGCGATCCTCGGAGACCAGAAAGGCGATGACCGCCCCCAGTTCCGTCGCCGCGATGGTGCGAATCTGCGAGAGGCGCAGGTAGGATCGATGCGTGAACAGGAGATCCTTCAGGCTGGCGTGGATGTGCTCGATGAGTTCGTCACGATGCAGCGCAAGAGCGTCGATAATGGATGCCGTATCCGACGATGGAGTTTGCTCTTGCGAAGGTGCTGATGGTTCCCACATACGCCCGTCCCAGGTCGAAAGCGCTGGATGCTGCTTCACTCGTGTAAACCTCTGCCATGGAGATGCGGATCGCACCCTCCATGGCAGAGAACGGTCGGGCCGAAAAGGCCCCGCGGGTTCATTGCATCGTCCGGATGTAGGCGGCGCGGGTGCGCTCCTGCTCCTGACGATCTCGTCTTCGCGTCCCTGCATGTAGCCCATGAGGAGCGCGAAGGAATAATCCTCGGCCAGGCGCTGCCAGTCCGCCGGGACCGCGGCCTCGTCCAGCTTGCACACGCTGCGCAGCGCCGACGTCAGCCTGAGGATGGAGTTGTGTCCGAAGCCGGTCTCGGCCAGGGTGCGGCCGTGCAGCCGAGCCGATTCGATGTCGGGGTAGGTCAGAAACTGCTGGAAGGCGGCGATTTCGGCGGCGCTGATTTCGCGCAGCCGGCGCGGAGCGATCATCATGCGATTGGAAAAGGCGGTCTCCAGAAGGGCCTCCAGCACGATCGCCGTCAGCCGCTGTGAGGCAGCCTGATCGAGCGCAACCATCTCCACTGCGGCCATGACCTTACTCTCCCTTGACCAGATACACGCCGTAGCCAATGCCGTTGGGGAAGCTGGCATATTCTTCGGCGGTCAGCGGCGACTCCAGGCCATGCCACGTTTCCATCGGGACCCAACCCTTTTCGTCGGCCACCCACGGCTTCATCAGTTCCTTGCATTCGTCGACGGTGCGGAAGTTCAGTTCTTCGCCCATCTGGCGGTACATCTCGATGATCTTCGAGTTGGTGTCGTTGACGGAGTCGGCGAGCTGGAGGTAAAAGGCGAAGACGCTGCCAGGGGCCGTCCAGTCGTAAAGCGTCTGGGCGATGTGGCGGATCTCGTCGTCCTTCAGGAACATACTGATGCCCCAGTAGGTCACGGCGACGCGGCGCTTGCCGCCCAGGATCTGCTGCACTTCCGGCCGGTTCAGCAGCAGTTCGGGGTAGCGGCAGTCGGCCTGGAAGTAGGAGACGTTCGACGTGCTGCCCAGAATCTCCTGCCCATATTCGACGCAGACCGGGTCGCGGTCCGAATAGATGATGGTCGTTTCCGGGGCGACGGCGCTGTGCATGTGGTCGGCGGTCGGCAGACCGGAAGCGAAATCGACGATCGTGTCGAAGCCGCGCTCGTAGGTCAGTTCGGTGGCGACATCCTGAAGGCACCAGCGGAACATGCGCATGACCTTCGGCAGCGAGGGCATGGTGGTGCGAATGCGGTCGCCGGTGCGGCGGTCGATCTCGAAATTGTGATGGCCGCCGAGCAGGTAGTCGTAAATGCGACCTGCATTGGGCACGCTGGCGTCGACAATCGTCTTGGTTGGCATCATGATCTCCTCTTTACCTTCTCTCTGCATTACTTCGTTCAGGATGGTTGCAGGGTGGCAGCGGCTGCGGGGCAGCCCCGACGACAGAAACGGGCCTCCTGCCGGCAGACGTCACTTCCCGGCTTTCAGCACGCGGCCCACGGCCCGGGCGAACTCTTCGATGGTCACCGGCTTTTGCAGACACTCGGTGACGCCCAGCCCAGCCAGCTCCGACGCGGTCTGGGAGGACGAGTAGCCGGTCATCATGATGAACGGGAACTCCGGTTCCCGCGCCTTGACGGTCCGACACAACTCGACACCGCCCATCCGCGGCATGACTACGTCGCTGATGATCAGGCGGATGCCAGGGGTCGATTCCCAGATCTCCAGCGCCTCGCGGCCGTTGCTGGCATCCAGGACCTGATAGTTGAACAATTCCAGCACGGTACGGACATGATCGCGAAGCTGGGCCTCATCCTCGACCAGCAGGATCATCTCCCGGCTGCCCTTCCATTCGTGATCCGGCATGGCAAACTCCGTCTCCAGTTCCGCTTCTGGCAGCAGTTCGCCCGCGCAGGGCAGGTAGACGTCGAACACCGTCATCTCTTCCGGCCGGCTGGTCACATGGATGCGGCCGTTGTACTGCTCGACGATGCCGAAGACCTGGGCCAGCCCCAGGCCGGTCCCCTGGCCGAAGGGCTTGGTGGTGAAGAAGGGTTCGAAGACATGCGGCAGGATGCTGGCCGGGATGCCTTCGCCGGAGTCCGTCACCGACAGGCGCACCCACTCGCCCGGCTCCAGATCGACAATCGGGGCGGTTTCTCCCGTTTGCACCTGCACGTGACTGAGCGAGAGCGTCAGCACGCCGCCCTTGGGCATGGCGTCGCGCGCGTTGGTGACCAGATTGATCATCACCTGCTGAATATTGCCAGGATCGGCATTGACCACCTGGGGTTCCGGACCGCAATCCACCCTGAGCGTGATATTGTCGGGCATCATCAGCGCCATCGACTTGCCGATCTCCTTGAGCAGCGGCACCATGTCCATCGGCGCCACCTCTTCGGCGGCCGCGCGGCTGAAATCGAGGAGCTGCTTGACCAGCGTGCTGCCCCGGCGCACCTGTTCGCGGTTGGTGATCAGGAACTCGCGGTTCTGGGTGGTGAGGTTGTTCTGCGTGACCAGCACGATGTGCTCGGCCGTCGAGATGATGGCCAGGATGTTGTTGAAGTCATGGGCGATGCCGGCCGCCAGCCGCCCCAGGCCGGCGAGGTGCGCCTGCTGGCGGTAGCGCGCCAGCTGCTCGCGTTCCTCGGTCACGTCACGGATGATCAGCAGCCACTGAGCGGCCTGAGCGCGGGGCTGTCCGTTCACCTTGCGGCCCATGATTTCGAGGATCTGCTTCTTCTTGCCGCCAACCCGGAATTCCTGGAACTGATCGGGATTGTCGAACACCGGTTGGAAGCGGCTGCCACTCAGGCTGCGGGTGTCGTCTTCGACGGCGCTGGTATTGAACAGCAGCATGAGCAGGTGCCGGGCGCGCGGGTTGGCCAGCAGGATGTGCCGATCGGGGTCGAGCAGGACCACGCCCTCGGGGATGCTGTTGACGATCTGCTCCATCTGCTCCGCCTGCTGTCGGGCGCGGCGCTCCATGGCGTGCTTGTGCAGCGCCAGCTCGATGGTGATTTGCAGTTCGCGTTCTTCGAATGGCTTGATCAGGTAGCCGTGCGGATCGGTGATGCGCGCACGCTGAAGCGTATCGGCGTCGGCGTAGGCCGTCAGATAGACGATCGGCACCGCGAGGTAGCGGCGGATCTGATGCGCGGCCTGAATGCCATCCATGCTGCCTTGCAGGCGAATATCCATCAGAATCAGGTCGGGCTGATGCTGGAGCGCCTGATCGATGGCTTCCTGTCCCGAGACGGCGCGGCTGCACACCTTGTATCCCAGGCGGACCAGCCGGGCTTGAATATCCAGGGCGACGATCGTCTCGTCTTCGACGATCAGCAGCGTTGCGCCGGCCTGCTCTTCGGAAGCGAGCTCCGGCATTCGTCTCACAGGTTGGCGCGATGTCGACAGCATTGTTGTTTCGTGCTTTCTTCGGGTGCATGGCGGCGAAACCCGGCGTATGGGGGCGAGGGATCGCGCGATGCAGCATCTATTCAGGATCGTCAGGTCCGCACCGTACGATCGGCTTCTCTGGCTTTGCGCTGGTTCTCAAGGACGGTGGACATTGTACCGACCAGATCCGCAGGCGAGAACGGCTTCATGATGATGCCGGCAGGGGAGACCGCCTCGGCGCGCTTCCGGGTGGTTTCGTCGGACTGCGCCGTCAGGAAGATGACCGGGATGCCGTAGCGGCTTCGGATCAGCGCCGCCGCCTGAATGCCATCCATGTGACCGTGCAGGCGGATGTCCATCAGGATCAGGTCCGGGCGCGCCTGCGCCGCGACGTTGACCGCTTCTTCACAGGAGCCGGCCACGCCGACCACGTCATAGCCCAGCCGCCGCAGGGTGATGCGCAGGTCGAGCGCGACGATGCTCTCGTCCTCGACAATGAGAACACGCGCTGCCGGCTGCTTCGTCGCTTCCGCTCTGGCGCCTGTCAACTGGGAGGTGTCCACCGTCGGGCTGACCGCCGTCGTGTCCTCGTCGTCCTGAAGCTGCAAGCGAGGCAGCACAGTCGCGCCGCCTGGGCGTGGCAGAAACCAGGCATCCGCACGGTCGCGAAGGGTAGTTCTCCTGGCTCGCTGATGAACAACGGCCATCGGAGTGGGCGAATAAGTCGCGACGATCATCGACAACTCCTTGCGGGGAAAAGGCTGCGATGGGTGAACGGCCGTTGGGTACACATCAACTCTCTAGTGGTGATGATGCAGCAGTGTTTCAACAATTTCGTAGAGGTCGCTTTCCTTAAAGGGTTTTGCCAGATAACCACTCTCGACCCGCCCACTGGGCTGAAGCTTCGCCGCCTGTTCCGTGTAGGCCGTCAGGTAGAGGACAGGGATCGCGAACCGCTCCTGAATCTCCAGTCCAGCCTGAATGCCCGTCATTTCCCCCTGCAAGCGAATGTCCATGAGGACCAGATCGGGACGCAATCTCTCGCACTGATGAAGCGCAGCTTCTCCTGAAGTCACCGTTGCCAGGACGGTGTAGCCCTGCTGACGCATCTGGGTGGCAATGTGCAGCGCTACGATACTTTCATCTTCGACGATGAGAATTTTCGCGCTCATGGCAACCCTTCTTTGTAGTGCGGGCAACATCCCATCCTCGCCGTTACACCCACAACATAAACAGGTTAGCATAATGATAGATGATCCAGAGGAAGTTGGAACGCCTTTGAAACGAAAAATTCGTGAAATTTCTGAAAGTGTGAGTTTGGATGTAGCGGAGATATTACAAACAGAAATGTCAGGCAGGCGTGCAAACCAGGTTTGCCTACGCCCGCCCATCGTCAATCACGAGAGGAATCCGCTCACAGATGGTTACAGAGAGGATTTCTCCAGGCCGAGCGGGATGCGCTCCACCGAGATCAGCGTCAGGTTCAGGCTGTTCACCCGTGTCAGGACACCGAAGAGAGCGGCCTGGTTGGGAAAGGCGCCTTCGATCACGGTGTCGCCGTGGTCGATGCGCAGCGTCAGCCCATCGAACCACTCCGACCAGTCGGCGGGCAGGGCTCCGGCAATGCGAATGCGGTAGTGCTGTTCAGTCCACATGGTCCAGTCTCCAGGGGTGGTTCATCTGAAGACACCCGACATCCAGTGCATCAGGCAAAAAGGCGACGGCGACGGTCACAGACCGTTCACCCGTCGCCCTCCTGTCAAAACTTCCCTATGGGCCGGAGGTCTCACTCGCGGCCGCGCTTCAGCAGCACGCTCACGCCGGCGGCCAGCAGGATGACCGGCACGATATAGCCGCCGGAGACCTTGAAGGCCAGCGTGGCGCCAATGACCAGGAAGATCGCCCCGGGCAGAATGGTGACCGTCGACTGGTTACGGACGGCGCGCACCAGGAGCAGGGCGCCGATGAGCAGCATGACCCAGCCGACGGCCTGTTCCGGGCTCAGATCGCGGAGGACGGGCAGGGCGTTCTTCAGATTGCTAAACATGGTCCATTCCGGGTCAAACATGAAGCCGAGAGCCAGAGCGAGAAGGAGCAGTCCGCCAATCAGCCTGGGCAGCCGGTCGATGAGGGGTTGGGTGCCGCCCAGGCCATCGGCCAGCAGCGCTGCAGCGGGTAGAACGATGAACAGCGCCCACCAGTTGAAGTCGGCATCCAGGGCGCCGGTCTGGGTGAGGAAGAAGACTCCGCCCAGGGCGATCAACAGCAGGGCGAAGACGGTGCGGTTACGGGGTTCCGTTGGATTTCTGTCGGAAAAATGGCTGCGGGACGACATGGTGCAGGGCTCCTTCGCGCGCTTCATGCGCTCTCAACTGCATGCTTCACTTGGTTGTTTCTGTGTATGTTTCTGCATGCTTCACTATCTACAGCGTATCAGGCGCGCGGGTGAACCGGGTTCACCCGAACGGGTGAATGCGAGGATGAATGGCGCCGGATCTCGCAGACGGCCAGCCCGACGCCCTCACGGAGCCGTTCACCGGATCGATCTTGGCCAGAATGACCGACAACGGGTGCGAAAAACTGGACAAACCGTTGAGGTGCAAGTCGCCCGCAAATGTGAATAATTGGGACATAAACTAAATTAAGGATGTTGCTATGGCGACGTCGACCGCACTCTTGCGCACCAAGTTTTTTGTTCCCTCCATTCAAACGGCTTTTGTGCGCCGGAAGCGGCTTGTGGATCGCCTGGCCGGGAGCAGTGCACGCCCGCTGACCCTGATCTCCGCCGCGGCCGGCTCGGGCAAGACGTCGGTGCTGCGCGACTGGATCGAGACGACCCGCCCGGTGGTGGCCTGGCTGTCGCTGGACGAGAGCGACAATGACCCGACCCGCTTCTGGGCGCACGTCATCGGCGCTCTGCAAACGGTCTTCGTCAGCATCGGCGACTCCTGCCTGAACGCCCTGCGAGCGCCGCGCCAGGCGCCACTGTCAGCACTGCTGACGATGCTGCTGAACGATGCCGCCGCGCTTCCGGCGCCGATCACGCTGGTGCTGGACGATTACTACGTCATCACCGAGAAAGCCATCCACGACAGCCTGAGCTTTCTGCTCGAACATCTGCCGCCGTCGCTGCGCCTGATCATCTCCACGCGGATGGACCCCCTGCTGCCGCTGGGGCGGATGCGGGCGCGCGGCCTGCTGGCAGAACTGCGCGACAGCGATCTGCGCTTCACCCACGACGAGGCGGCCCAGTTCCTCAACGAAGTCATGGACCTGGATCTCTCGGCCGAGGAGGTGGTCACACTCGACAGGCGCACCGAGGGCTGGATCGTCGGCCTGCAAATGGCGGCGTTGTCGCTCCAGCACTTCGACGATGAGGCGGGCCGATCACAATTCATCCATGACTTCGCCGGAAACGATCGCTATGTGCTCGACTACCTGATGGGCGAAGTGCTCCAGCAGCAGCCGCCCGACGTGCAGCGCTTTCTGCTCGATACCTCGATCCTCGACCGGCTGTCCGGCGCGCTGTGCAACGCCGTGACCGAGCGCGCCGACAGCCAGGCGGTGCTCGAGGGGTTGGAGGCGGCGAATCTCTTTCTGATCCCGCTCGACAACCGCCGCGCGTGGTACCGCTATCACCACCTGTTCGCCGATCTGCTGCGCCACCAGCTCAACCGGGGCGACTCTGGCCGCGCTGCGCTGCTGCATCGCCGGGCGTCGCAGTGGTATGAAGCCGCCGGGCTGGCGCCGCAGGCCGTCGACCATGCCATCGCGGGAGCCGACCTGACGAATGCCGTCCGGCTCATCAAAACCGTGGAGCGCGCCATGCTGATGATGCACGGCGAACCCTATACGATGCTGCGCTGGATCCGACTGCTCCCGGCAGATGCCCCTGCGCAGCACCCGGAGCTGCACATCACCCATGCCTGGGCGCTGGTCGGGCTGTCTCAGCCGGATGAGGCGTGGCGGGTCCTGCAAGCAGCACGTGAAGCCCTCGGGCCTGATCTGCCGGTGCTGACGCAGGCGGAGATCGCCATGGTGGCCGCCACCATCGGCGTGATCAAGAGCGACATTGGCCTGATCATGGAATACGCCCCGGTCGCCGTCGCGCTGACGCCCGAGACTTATCCTATGGAGCGCAGTTTTGCCCTGTGGATGATGGGCCAGTTCTATCGCTTTCAGGGAGATGCCGTGCGCGCCGAGGCCACCTTTGCCGATGCTGCACGTCTGGCTGAACAGAGCGGCACGCGCTTTGTCGCGACCCTGGTGGCCAGTAACCGCGCCGATCGCATGATCGAGCAGGGCCGGCTGCGCGAGGGACTGCATGCGCACCGCCAACTGCAAGCGCGCGCGCTGCACGAGAGCCGGCATCCGCTCTTCATCGTGGGCGACTCGTTCATCTGGTCGGCCTGGGTGATGCTGGAATGGAACGATCTGGATGGCGCCGAAGCCGATGTGGCGCGGGGCCTGGAGATCAACCAGAACGTCCTGGCTGAAGCCACCATCATCGGCGGGATGATTCGCGCACTGATCGCCGCCGCCCGAGGCGAGTTTCACGCTATCCCAAGGCATTTCCAGGAGGCGCTTCACCTGGCCGAGGCGCACCATCTCGAACACATGAGCGCGCGCCTCGGCGCCTACCAGGCCTGGTGTGCGCTCCGGCAGGGTCACGTCGATGCGGCCCTGCGCTGGCTGAGGTCGATTGGCTATGCCGAGTCAGCACAAGGGCTGTCGGATGGGGCCGTGCTGCTGATTGTGGCGCGTGTCCTGATCGCCGCGCAGCGCGTGGACGAGGCGATCAGGCTGCTGAGTACCCTGCGCGCCGATGCCGAAAAGGGCGGCCGGTTCAAAATGGTGGTCGAAACCCTGGTCATCGAGGCGGTGGGCCAGGCCATCGCCGGCCGGACCGCCGAGAGTCAGCGTGCGCTGAACCGGGCGCTGGCCCTGGCGGAACCGGAAGACTATGTGCGCGTCTTCCTGGATGAAGGGGCGCCTATGGAAGCGCTGCTCCAGCAGGCGCGGCGGCAGCACGCCGGCCAGGACACCCTTGGCCGGTCCATCGTGCGGCTGCTGGGGGCGTTCGGCGCTCAGCGCAGCCCGGTGGAACGCCCGGCCGGCGAGCTGATCGCCCCGCTGAGCGACCGCGAGACGGAAATCCTGCGCCTGCTGGCCCAGGGCTGCTCCAACGCCGAGATCGGCGACCGGCTGTACCTGTCGGTCAACACCGTGAAGACGCACATGAAGCGCATCTACGAGAAGCTGGACGTGAAAAGCCGCGTCGAAGCCGCCGAGCGGGCGCGCGATCTGCGCCTGCTGTGAATTGGCATCCGGTCAGCCCTTGATGGCCCCGGCCACCAGACCGCGCGTAATGTAGCGTTCCAGCACCAGGCCGATGATCACAACCGGCGCGACAGCCGTCAGGGCCAGCGCCGAGATGAACCACCACTGAATGCCGCGCGTGTTGTTCTGCCCGGCGATCAGCACCGGCATGGTGATGGCCTCGAAGTTGGTCAGCATCAGCGCGTAGAGATACTCGTTCCAGGAGAAGACGAACGAGAAGATGGCCACCGTGACCAACCCCGGTGCGCTGAGCGGCAGGGCAATGCGCAGGAAGGCCGTGAGCCGCGTCGCGCCATCGACCAGGGCGCTCTCCTCCAGGTCGATCGGCAGGGTGTTGAAGAAGTCGCGCATGATCCACACGGCGAATGGTACGTTGAACATGGTGTAGGCGACGATCAACCCGAAATGCGTATCGACCAGATCGAGCGAGGTGTAGATCATCAGGAAGGGTACGACGAACAGCGCCGGCGGTAAAAAGCGGTTGGAGATGATCCAGAAAGCGATGTTGTCATTGGTCCAGCCGAGCCGGTTCCAGTGGTACTTGAAGCGCGACAGGCCGTAGCCCGCCATAGCGCCGACGACGACCGAGAGGATCGTGCTGCCGATGGCGGCGATGAAGCTGTTGCGGAAGTGGCGCACCACCTCGTCGCGGTCGCGGGTGAACAGATCGTTCCAGTGCTGGAGGGTCGGGGTGAAGTCGCCGGGTGTCGAATAGGTCGCCGGCTCGCCGTTTTCGTCGGTCGTGGCGATGAAGGGCAGTTCGATGCGCGGCAGGTACTTCGGCCCGCGGCTGACCGAGATCTGTGTTTTGACCGAGGTGGTCACCAGCCAGTAGAAGGGGAAGAGGACGACAAAGCACCAGAACAGGACGATCCCGTAGAGCACCAGCGACTGCCAAAGCGTACGTTTCTTGTTCATCATCGATCTCCGTTTCTACCGTACGATCACTCGCCGCATGAGGGCGAGGAAGGCGGTGGCCAGTGCGATGACGGTGATCAGCAGCACGTACGAGATCGCTGAGGCATAGCCGTAGTTGCCGAAGGTCAGCGCCGTCTTGAAGATGTACATGGTGAGCGATTCGGTGGAGCTTCCCGGCCCGCCGCCGGTCGTCACCACGATGACGTCGATGATCTTGAAGATCTCCAGCCCGCGGATGAGGATGACCGTCGCCGAAATTGGCAGCAGGATCGGGAAGGTAATGCGAAACAGAAGCTGCCGCGCGTTCGCCCCGTCGACCCGCGCCGCCTCGTAAATTTCATCCGGTATGGCCTGCATGCCGGCCAGCAGCAGCAGGGTCATGAACGGAATCCACTGCCAGCTATCGATGAGCATGACGGTGATCGGCGCCCAGGTGGTGTCGGTCAGCCAGGGGATCTTGACGACGGCGTCGTCGAGGAAGCCGCCCGGAAGCGCCGCGCCGATACCCTGGAGAACGTCCGTCAGCGTGCTCTGGAACTGCGCAAGCGGCGATATGGTCGAGTCGAACATCATGCGGCCGGTGTAGGCAGCGGCGACCGGGGTCATCATCATCGGCATGAGGAAAATGACCCGGACGATGTTTCGCCCGATGAAGTCCTGGTTCAGCACCAGAGCCAGCCCGAATCCCACAAAGTATTGAATGATCACGCCAATAACAACATAAAAAAGGGTGTTGAAGATCGTCGCATGCAGCCGCTGGTCCTGAAGCATGCGCGTGTAATTTTGCAGCGTGAGGTGGAAACCCAGCCCCAGGAAGCCGCTATCGGGCGGCTGCCCTTCGGTTGTGGCGGCGGTGTCCGCAGCTGCGCCGCCGCGCTGGATGTCGGTGAAACTGATGCCCAGCGACCAGATCAGCGGGAAGATCGCCAGCGCCAGCAGGATGATGATGGCCGGAGAGAGAAAGACGCGCTTCATGAGCGCGTCGCTGTCATGGGGGGTGGTTTTTTTCCTGCGCGTCTGTTCCATCTCTGAACCCCTTCGCGGACTCGCTGCGAGAAAATAAAAGGGGAGGCACGCTGCCGCGCCTCCCCCACGATCACACAGGTTTACTCGCCGGTATAACCCACCGACGCACGATACTGCTCGGCCTGCGTGTCACGGCCCAGGCGGTCGGTAATGGCCTCCCACTGCGTCGCGACGTTGTCCAGCGCTTCCTGCGCCGTGATCTCGGCGACCAGCGCGCGGCTGATCTCGGTGTCGAGCACGCTCAGATATTCGGCGCTGCCACGAATGCGCAGATCCAGCACTACGTTCGGGTGGGCGATGCCTTCGAGAATGGCCGACAGGTAGTCCACCGCGCCCTCTTCGTCGAAGCCGGCGTCGACCCACAGGGAGACGTCGTCGACGTTGAGCTGGCTATAGCGGGATGGGTTAATGCCGCTGTCGGGGATGGTCGCCAGCACGCGCACCAGTTCCGGACGGGCCATGAAGGCGGCAAAGTCGAGCGCGGCTTCCTTGACGTCGCTATCCGCGGCCACGGCGATGATCCAGCCGCCGAAGGCGATGAACGGCGCGCGGTTACCACCTTCCGGCGTCACCCAGGCATCCGCCTGCGAATCCCAGTACTCGCTGGCAGCCGGCAGCGGGGCAAAACCGGTCTGGCCGACAATGACCGAGGCGTCGGGGTTGTAGGAGATCGGGCCGACATCGCCCCAGTCGATGTTCATGACGCAGCAGCCGGCGGGGAACTGAACGCGGGTGTCCGCCACGTCCCAGTTGATCATTTCTTCGGGGCCGAGCTCGCGCAGGGCCACGTAGTCCTCAAGGGCGCGGACGAAACCGGGGTTGTTGACTTCCGGAACCATCGTCTCGCAGTCGAAGAAGAAGCAGGGGTTGCCCGGCGACTTGGCGTAGCCGGCGGCGTGCGACAGATAGACCCAGTAGCTCTGGGCATTCCGGCGCTGCGCTTCACCAACGCCGGCAATCGGGAAGACCTCACCGGCCGTCTCGACTTCGCGGCCATTGAAGAATTCGGCGATGTCGAAATACTGATCCCATGTCTGCGGCTCATCGAGCGGATAGCCGTAGGTCGACTCGAATTCGGCAGCGAACGGGCTTTCCGGATTCACCAGATCCTTACGGTAGTACATCATATGCGAGTCGCCATCGTACGGAAGCGCGTAGACGGTGTCGCCCCAGGCCGTGATACGGTCGGCATACAGCGGGATGATATCGTCCGGCTCCAACTGATCGAGCAGTTCCTGCGGCATCGGCTCCAAGAAGCCCGGGGCCATGAAGTCGCCTGCCCAGTCCGCCGGGAAGATCATCACGTCGTAATCGATCGATCCGGTATCGAAAGAGGTGACCATCTTCTCAAACAACTCGCCAAAGGCAAACTGCTGGAGTTCGACGTCGCCGCCCGTTGCTGCTTCCCATTCAGGAGCGAAATCTTCCACCGGACCACCGATGGAACGCCCGGTCTGGGTCACGACCACGATGGTCTGCCCCGCGAACTGACCCTCCTGCGAGGAGACAGGAACGACGGCCAGTACCAGCGCCGTGACCAGAACGAGCACTATGAGCAACTTCTTCATTATGTTGGTTCCCTCTGGATAGTATGTCAAAAATGCCAGGATATTACGAAGCACCCGGGTATCGGCTTATTTCAGCGATGACCTCCTTTGACCTGTAGATCGAAACCACCGTAAAACCCGGCCGACTCCTGACCCTTGGGCGCCGGGTCGCGGACTCTGGCGAGAGATTTACCGGAACGCAAAGCGGACTGCTGTCACAGCAGCGACACGAAGAGAAACGGGCGTCATGTAAGGTAATTTCCTGAGTTCAGCATAACTCTTCAGAAGACGACACGTCGCTGAATCGCTCTTTTTCCTGTAATTATGTAATTACAGGTTAATCGCAGTATACTGAGGGCGTTTCGCGCTGTCAAGCACCTTGCCAGTCCGCCGAGCTTGCAGCGCGCCAACGCACGAGAGAGGCATGAAAGAAGATGATCAGCACTTATCTGACAGGCCTGAGCCATCTCGGCTTGCCGGTCACCGATATTGAGCGTTCCCGCGCGTTCTACCGCGCGCTGGGCTTTGAAGAAGTGATGCAAACCGATCTGCGGGCCGGCGACGAGTCTGTGCACGTGTGCATGATGTCGATGGGTGGGTTCATCCTGGAGATGTACCAGCTCGTCGGCGAAGAGGGGGCGGAGATCGCCCGCCGGGGCGACGGGCACATCGACCACGTCGCGCTCGACGTCAGCGACATTGACGCCTCATTCAGCGCCGTGCGTGCCATGGGCCTGGAAACGCTTCAGGATGCGCCGGTCTATCTTCCCTTCTGGGAGCGGGGAATCCGCTACTTTATCTTCCGCGGCCCGGACGGCGAAAAGATCGAGTTCTGCCAGCGTCTACCGGCGTAGCGCCTGCTGGCGTAGGGACGGATTGCTCCTACGCACTGCCACGGCGCAAATCTCCAGAGTTCATCTGCCGTTTAACAAAGCGCCCTACACTGGCGCTGACAATAACCGTTCGACGGATGACTCTCTTGAAGAACACGCTTTCACGCCTCATGGCGCGCCGCGAGATGCGCCGGCTTATTGGCCTCTTCCTGGTCGCCGCGCTGGCGGCCGGGCTCCTGCTGGCAGCCGGCGGCCCGCTCACGACCGGCGTTGCGGCGCAGACCCGGCCGGAAGGCGGCAAGCCCCTTGGTCTGCCGGTGGCGGCGGCGCCCGGCCCTTCGACGTGGCTGCTCGGACAGCCATACGGCAATACGATCGGCGCCTTCCTGCGCGGAGACGAGTGGTACCGCGCCGGGCAGCGCCTGCACTTCGGCATCGACTTCTCCATGCTCTGCGGCACCCCGCTGGTCGCCGTGGGCGACGGCGAGGTGCTGTTTGTCGACGATATGGGCTTCGGCTCGGCGCCGCACAACCTGCTGATCCGCCACGACGCGGGGGTCGTTTCGCTCTACGGCCACCTGCTCGATCGCGCGCCGGTGCAGCCGGGGCAGCGCGTGGCGAAGGGCGAGGTGGTCGGCTACTCCGGCGACCCGGACGAGACCTGCACCTCGCGCCCGCATCTGCATTTCGAACTGCGCTCGCTCGATTACCAGACGACCTACAACCCGGTCGCCTACATCGACGCCAACTGGCACATGCTGGCCTCGATCGGGTCGTTCGCCTACCCGATGTTCCAGCAGGACCTGGACAACGCCCGCCGCTGGATGAGCCTGGACGACCAGCCGGATGTGCGCTTCGGCGGGGCGGCGCTCAACCTGTACGTTGCCCCTTACCCGGACTTCCGCAGCGGCACGCCGGTCGACAATCCGCCGCTGGCCCGCCCGACCCTGCCCCTGCCGCAGACGGCCAGTCTGCGCACGCTGACCTTCGCCGGCTGCTGCGCCGGCGCGTGGTGGAGCCCGGAGCGCGCCGACCGGCTGTTCACCATCGATGGGGCGCCCAACCAGCGCGGCGCCATCTTCTACTGGGATGTCGTCGAGCCGCAGGGGTTCGGTCTGCAATCTGAAGCGCCCCCGCCCTTCACCTCCGCCGATGGCACGGTCGCCATCGCGCCGCTCAACGAGCAGGAATTTGCCCTGCGCCGCGCCGACGGTTCGGAGTCGGTCGTCAACACCGGCGGCAGCTTCCCGTCGCTCAGCGCCGACAATTCAAAGCTGCTCACTCAGCTTTCGGGGATCTCCACGTCGATCGATGTCCCGGCGGACACGATGATCCGCGTGGCCAATGCCGACGGCAGCGAGGCGCGGGTGGTGGCCACCGTGCCGGGCGGGTCGGCGCGCTGGCTGGACGATCACCGCCTGCTGGTCATCCTCCGCCGCGAACTGATGACGTCGATCAGCGTGATCGACGCGACCAGCGGCGCGACGTTCGACCTGGGCGCGTGGGAGCGGGTGCGCAGCCTGAGCATCGCCCCCGGCGGCGGCCGGCTGATGTTCTACACCAACAGCCAGAGCGATCCGCCGTCGTCGGGTGTCTACACCATCGAGACGCGCGAGGGGGCGGCGCCGCAGCGGCTGTCGTGGTTCGGGTCCTGGCGCTGGCGCGACGCCGACTCCGTCTACTACCTGCCCTTCGAGCCGGACGCCGGCGGCCATACCCTGCGCGTCACCCATGTGCCGAGCGGGGAGGATCGCGCGCTGACCGACCCGGCGGTGCAGCCGTTCCTGGTGGCCAATGGCGACTGGTCGGTCTCGCCGGACGGGACGCGCATCGCCTTCCTGAACGCCCGCGACATGACGACGTGGCTGATCGAGATGCAATGATGGCGGGCGGCTCACGACCTCGGGCGGTTCACGAGATTCTGTAGAAAACGGAGCAGCAACCCTCAAAGTCAGCCCGCTGTCGCCGGTGCGCCGCCGGAGAATGGAATTCTCCGGCTACCTCTCAATACACGAGAAACCGACTGAAGTCGGTTTGGCCGGCGGACGACTCGCCACGGGAAGCAACCCCACGCCTTCCGCTGAAGGAACCCTCTTGAGAGGGTTTTCCGTGTCGTTCGTGGTAGCCTGACGTTTTTAACGTCAGGCGGAACCGCTCCTGCCGCGAATTGGTGATAGGGGCGCATCGAGATGTGCTCGGTGGCCGCGCCCGACGGATGCGCTACAATCTCTCCCCGAACAGGAGAGACTGCCGATGAGCGCAACCGACCACCGCTATCTTGTCACCGGATCGATGGGCTGCCTGGGGGCCTGGACCCTCTACCACCTGGTAAAACAGGGCAAGAAGGCGATCAGCTTCGATCTGAGCGCCGATCGCTACCGCCTGCACGCCCTGCTCAGCCCCGCCGAGCAGGAGGCCATCACCTTCGTGCAGGGCGATCTGACCGACTCCGCCGCCGTACTGGACGTCGTGCGCGGCCAGGGCATCACGCACATCATCCACCTGGCGGCGCTGCAAGTGCCCTTCTGCCGCGCCAAGCCGATCGTCGGCGCGCAGGTCAACGTGGTCGGGACGGTCAACGTCTTCGAGGCGGCGCGCGAGGCCGGCATCCCGCATCTGACCTATGCCTCGTCGGTGGCGGTCTATGGCCCACCGAGCGACTATCCCCCCGGCCCGGTCCCGCCCGACGCCCGTCAGACGCCGCGCACCCTGTACGGCGTGTACAAGGTGGCCGACGAGGGTATCGCGCGCATCTACTGGCAGGATCATAAGGTCGGCAGCACCGCCCTGCGCCCGTACACCGTCTATGGCGTGGGGCGCGACCAGGGCATCACCAGCGAGCCGACCAAGGCCATGCAGGCGGTCGTGGATGGGCAGCCGTATCACATCAGCTTCGGCGGAGTGATGCAGTTCCATCTGGCGTCGGATGTGGCGCTCCAGTTCATCGCCGCCGCCGAGCAGCCTTCGGAAGGCGCGCCGGTCTTCGCGCTGGGGACGCCGGCCATTTCGGTGGCGGCGGTGGCGCAGATCATCCGCGACGTGCGGCCGGACGCCCAGGTGACGGTCGGCGAAACGCTCCTGCCCTTCCCGGAGGAATTCGACAGCACGCCGCTGCGCCAGCATTTCGCCACGGTCTACGAGACGCCGATCGCGGAGGGCGTGCGCCAGACGATTGAACACTTCGAGCGGCTGAAGGGGTGAGGAAGCGCAGCCCACATTCGAAGTGTCGCGCCTGCGCGCAAGCCACCCACGTAAATGGGTAGAGCGACACAGACTCTCCGCTCTCGTTAACGTGACGAAACCCGTTTAACCAACTGGAGCGCCAGGATGAAGCTTCTTCGGTTCGCTGGTTTCTGTGTGCTTGGTCTGGTGTTCGGCTTCAGCCACGGGCGTGCTGCGCCTGTCTTGCAGGGTGATCCGATGTATACGGCCTGTGATGCGCCTGCGAGCGAATCACTGCCCTCGACAACTGCGAAGGTTGACTTCAACGCCGGTTGCGATAAGTATCGCCAGTGTATCGCTGAGCATGGGTACCAGGAAAGGTCGTGCCTGTTTGATGCAGCAATGACCCTTCTGGAAAGCTGCGACTTATCACAAACAGAATGTCGACAAGTCGCATTCTTGTATGCTGAAATGATTCATATCTTTGTCTGTTATGTGATCTGTGATCGCGGTCAGGAGGAGCAGTTACAGGCGCTGTCCAGCCCGTACGCCGGGCTAAGCGCCTACAACGAAGGACTGTATTCAATCGCGCTCACGCATTTTCCTCGCCAGGACTACACCATGAATGAGGGACGACTGGCGTTTGCGCGAGCTGTCGTTCACTGGAGTGCCGGCGATGCAGGTGCGGCTCTTCGCGAGATGGATATGGCCCTGCATCATTTGTATGGTGATCCGATCATCGTGCTCGTTCAGGCCGAACTGCAAGCCCTGGTCGGCGACACGGAGTACGCAGGCTTGCTGGCCGAACAGGCACGGCGTTTGCTGACAGAGCCGAAATTCCAGACGCTTGCTGAACCTCTGACGACCACCTATCCGTTTTCGGATGCGATCTGGGAAGAGTGGGCGTGGTATCCGACAGGTGCATACAGTATCTCGCCAGGTGGTGAATATGATGTCGACATGTCACGTGAACCTGCGCGCGCCATTAGGATCGGTTTTTCGAGCAATCGACGCCAAATGATCGCCGAAGGGCTGCTGGAAGACGAATGCGGTACCGCATTTATCTGTGTGCCGTTTATCATTTTGAACGGTGGTGAGGATGGCTATTCACTCGTGATGCTGCCGGATTTGGGAGATGGGGAACAGTCCGTCTTTCTGGCGCGGAATGGCGAGGCCTTCAGAGGAGAAGCGCGCACCGGTGGATTCGAATGGCGGGCATCGACTTCTTTCGTGATTGCGCCGGCCTCTGCGGGTGATCCGCGCGTGAATTTACCGGGTGAGTGGTGTGGAGTACGCTCGCGGCTCGAGGTGGGTATGACGGACGTGAGTCGTGAGTTCCTCGGCGGTGAGCATACGTTTCCAGTTTTCGACCAGGCAGAAGGCAGCGAAATCTCTCAGGTCGCTTTTGAGACGCCGCTCACTATCGTGGCGGAAAGCGTTTGTCTGAATGATGTCACATGGTGGCCCGTCAAAAGCGAGGAAATCGCCGGCTGGATTGCCGAAAACGATGGCAATCGTTACTTGTTCCGTCCGTAGATCGAAGATCTCCATATCGCGGAGGGCGTGCGCCAGACGATTGAGCACTTCGAGCGGCTGAAGGGGTAGGTGACCCTCACCCCATTCCCCCTCTGCCGTGCCACGGGAGAAGGGGAATGGCGCGAACTACCGGCGTGCCTGGCGGGGGTCCAGGGCGTCACGCAGGCCGTCGCCGAGCAGGAAGAAGCACAGCACCGTCACGGTGATGGCGATGCCGGGGAAGAACACCAGATGGATGCCCCGGTCGAAATAGGACCGCGCCTCCGTCAGCATGTTGCCCCAGGTCGGCGTCGGGGGCTGCACGCCCAGGCCCAGGAAGCTCAGCCCGGACTCCAGCAGGATGAGTGCGCCGGCGTTGATGGTCATCGAGATGATGGCGATCGAAAGCACATTCGGCAGGATGTGTCGCACCATGAGACGCGCCCGGGTGCTGCCCAGCGCCGTGGCGGCGAGCAGGTAATCCTGGTGCTTCAGCGCGATGGTCTGTCCACGAATCAACCGCGCCGCCTCGATCCAGCCCAGGGCCGCCAGAAAGAAGATCAGCGTCTCCGCCGAGGGGGACCAGATCACGGTGGCGATGATGAGCAGAAACAGCGCCGGGATGGAGCTGAGCGTCGTGATCAGCCACATGATGATGTCATCCACCATGCCGCCCAGAAAGCCGGCCAGGATGCCCACCGTCAGCCCGATGGACATCGACACCATGCTGGCCAGATAGGCCACGGCGAGCGAAATGCGTCCGCCAAAGAGCAGGCGGATCAGCATATCGCGGCCCAGGTGGTCGGTGCCAAAGAGGTGTTCTTCGTTCGGCGGCTTGTAGCGGTCGCGCACACTGGTCGATTCGATGTCGACCTTCAACACGTTCTCGACCACCGGCGGCCCCACGACACAGACGAGCGTGAGGAGAATCAGCACGGCGGCCGCGAGCAGAGTCAGTCGATCGCGCAGGAGGCGCCGGAAGGCGCTGCCCCAGAAGGTGGTTCGCTTGTTGAGTTCTACCGGTCTCGACTGCGCATCGGTCGTCAAGAGTTTCCCTGCATTTGGCATACAACCATAAAATGTGAATGAGAGGTGCGGGCGCTTCGCGAACCGCCTCTGCGCGAAGCGTCTCTCCTAATAGCGCACACGCGGGTCCAACAGACCATAAAGGATGTCCGACAAAAGGACACCGAGCATGAAAACGACGGAACTGAAGAGCACAGTGCCCATGATCAGGGGGAAGTCCCGCTGTGAGAAGGCCGTGATCACCATGCGGCCCATACCGGGCCAGCTGAACACCTGCTCCGTGATCACCGAGCCGCCAATCAACCCGCCCAGCGCCGGCCCCAGAAGGGTGGCGATGGGGATGAGGGCGTTGCGCATCACATGAACACGAAAGACCGACCGTTCGCTCAGCCCTTTGGCGCGTGCGGTCCGGATGTAGTCGTATTCCATGACTTCGAGCGCCCCCGCCCGGACGTAGCGGGAAATAGCGGCGACGATGCCCAGGGCGAGGACTGAGACGGGCAGAATCATGTGCACGGCCATATCCCACAGCGCCAGACTCGGATCGGCATCGGTGAGATCCTGCCTGCCACCCAGCGGCAGCCATTTGAGCTGGACGCTGAAGATGATGATCAACAGCAGCCCGAGCCAGAATCCGGGTAAGGCCGTGCCGATGACCGAGAAGATGCGAATCGCCTGGTCGACGATCGATCCGTGCCAGGCGGCAGCGATCAGCCCCAGGACGATGCCGACGCCATAGCCGACCAACAGCGCCGACAGCATCAACTGCATGGTCGCGGGGATGCGCTCCAGGATCAGTTCCAGCACCGGTCGCCTCTGAACCAGCGAATTCCCCAGGTCGCCTCTCCGCAGGCCTTTGCGCACGCCCTGAATGTCGCCGACGCCATCGCCGTCGACGTCGATCTGCGTCCAGTCGTTGCCGACCAGCCAGTAGAGATACTGCACGAGCGGGGGATCGTCCAGGCCAAGCTGCCGGCGCAGGCGGGCCGTCCCTTCGGCGGTCGCCTCAGGATTGAAGGTCAGCATACTGACCGGATCGCCCGGCGCCGCCTGCATCAGGAAGAAGGTAATCACGGTGATGCCGAACAGCGTCGGGACGGCCTGGAGGAGTCGGCGAACGATGAATTTTGTCATATGCGGAGTTCGCCGACCTTAGGCGAGTTCAAACGGGTTATCCACCCACGGATATTTGTCGGTCGTCACCTTCTGGTACGGCAGCTGCTGGTAGTAGGGGATGAGCGCGCCCGGCGCCCCCGCGTAGAAGACTGCGGCGGCAATCGGCGCGTACTCCGCGTGGAAGTGCTGGGTCGACTTCACCACCAGACAGCGTTTCTGACTCAGTTCGATCCCGAAATTGGTGAAGACCTGCCTGCTGAGCGCCTGCGTCCGCAGGCTGTTGACGATGATGTCGATACCCTGGCAGTGCAGGGCGACGGTATCGCCACAGGGAACGTTCACCGGATCGGAATTCTGGACCGGGAACGCCTGGGTCATCTTCGGAATGACGCCGACGACTTCAACCTCCAGATCCAGCGGATCGCCGGACATCGGCCCCATCTTGCCGCCGATGCGCAGCTTCAGTTTCGCGCCAACGCCGGCGTTTTTGGCGATGTCCACCACCACCGGGTCCCAGATCATGGCGATGCCCGCGTCGGTCATCCCGCGCTCCAGCATAGCTCGCAGCGCGAAGGTGGAATCGCTGGGCGCTCCCCCGCCTGGGTTGTCGGTGATATCGGCGATCACCACCGGCTTGCCGGCACCGGCAAACGCCGGCACCTGATCGAGCACCTCCTCGATCGGGGTGGGCTGCTGGTCGACCTCATGCCGCATGGCGAAGAACCTGCGACCAAGCCGCTCGGCCACGGCCTGCGCTTTGGGCAGGTCGTCGTCCGTGACGGCCAGCATACGCACGCCCATATCGGCCACATCGCCCCAGGGGAAGCCGTGGGCCAGCGAAAGGGAGAGCACGCCATCCTTGCCCTCGAGCGCCATCATCTCGTCCACAAAGCCGCGCATCGGCTGCCGCGTCGTCGGGAACAGCCCTACCATGTGGCAGTCGAACAGGGCCATCGCCGGCCTGATCTTGCCTTCACGGGCATCCGCCAGCATGGTGAGCAGTTCTTTGGCCCGCTCCAAACCGTCCGTGTGCGGATATTCCTTGTAGCTGACCACCACATCCGCCTGATCGAGCAGATCCTGGGTCAGGTGGCAGTGTAAATCGAGTTCGACCCCGACCTTGACGCCATCCCCCACGAGTTCGCGCACGCGGGCGGTCAGGTCGCCTTCGCAGTCGTCATAGCCCTGCGCGACCATCGCCCCATGCAGGTCGAGCATGACGATGTCGACCGGCATGGCCGCCTTCAGATCGGCCAGCAGCTCATCACGGAGTGTCTCGTACGCCGACTGAACGGTGTAGCCTGCCGGCTCGGCAAAGGCGGCCAGGCTGGTGACGAACTCGTATCCCCGATCGCGCGCCACGGCGGAAAGGACGTTGATGCCCTCGAACCATCCACTGTACTGTGGATCGTTGGGATCGGCATTCGAGGCGCGTATCACCTGGAAATCTGCGATGGTGGTCGGGAATGGCGAAAACGTATTGGTCTCAGTGGCCAGGCTAGCCCAGAATACCTTCATGGGACGTGCTCACCTTCGTGTGAGGCGCAGAAGGGACAGATTATAGCCAGGGAACCCGCGCCTGCAAAACGAAAAAGACCATTCTTTTGCGGAGAGTTGATCGCTTTGTTATGATCAAGCTAGCATGATGTAATTTTGCCCCATCTTTGCCATCAGTTTTATGCCCTTCCTCAGGAGGCCACAGGTCATGTGGAGATCAGCGTTACTCGTTTTGTTCGTGTTGGTGGTTCTGTCCGGAGCAGCCGTCTCCGCGCAGGACACGCAAACCATGGTATGGGCGTTTCCGGCGGATTCGACCACGTTCAACACCGTCATCCAGGTTGAGAGTGTCGATTCACAGGTGCAAAATCTCCAGTTCCCCTATCTCGCGCTGAATGACCTGGAAACGGGCCAGAACATACCCTATCTGACCACCTGGGAGATCTCCGAGGATGGACTGACCTATACGTTCACAATCGTCGAAGAAGCGGTCTGGAGCGATGGCACACCGATCACCTCGACCGACGTGGCCTTCACGCTGAATTCGATGTTCAGCGACAATGTGGAGACCTTCAGGACGATCAGCGGGTTGGAATCGATCAATATCCTCGACGACAAGCACTTCGAAATCGTCCTGGCCGCCCCCACCTGCGGTCTGTTCAGCCAGATTGGCGTCGGGATCATGCCGGCGCACAAGTTCGCGGCCGACTACAGCGACTTCATGACCTCGGAATTCAATACCAATCCCGACGTCAGCGGGGGGCCTTTCCGGCTGGTCGAACGCTCGGTGGACGAATTCCTCCGCTTTGAGGCCAACGACACCTTCTTCATGGGCAAGCCCAACATCGACCAGATGCTCCTGCAGGTGATCGTCGATCCGCAGGTGGCCATCCAGTCCGTCGAAAGTGGCGAGTCCGACTACGTAGCTGGCCTGACGAGCGAAACGGTCGCACCGTTTCTCGATAACCCGAACTTCAATGTGCACGTGATCGAGGCGAACGGCTGGCAAATTATGCTGTTCAACCATGCCGATCCTGCCCAGCCGTCGCCGGCGCGCGATGAATCCGGCGCGCTGGTCGAGCAGCCGCCGCATCCCATCCTCGGCGATCCGCGCGTGCGCCAGGCGCTGGTCATGGGCTGGGACCATGAAGACGGCGTTTTCCTGGCGGGTGAAGGCGCCCGCCGCCTGGTCGGCCCTGTCGCACCGATCCTGGCCGATGCCTACAACAACGACCTTGAGCTTTATCCCTTTGATGCGGAAGCTGCGGGCGCACTGCTCGACGAAGCCGGCTGGGTGCTGAACGGCGATGTCCGCGAAAAAGATGGCGTCCCGATGGCCCTGGATCTGGCCTACCTGGGTGCGTTCGAAGACACGGCGGCCGTGGTCGCCGACTACTGGACCGATCTGGGCGTCGACGTGACCCTGACAACCGGCGAGCAGGGTGTGATCATCGGCGAGCATGTGGCGCCGCAGACCTTTGACGTTTTCATGGTGCAGGCGACGTGGAACGAGCCGACCCCGGATGTGCTGCTGAACTTCCTGTGGAACAGCGCCAACGATTTCGGCACCAACTTCGGCTCTTTCATCAATGAAGAATTCGATGGCATTCTGACCGACCTGACGACGGCCGAGTGCGCTCCGGAAGCCCGGAAGCCGCTCTACGATCGCGCTCAGGAAATCATGCATGAGGGGGCCGTCACCGACTTCATCAGCACGGTGGTGGCCTACGGCGCCACCAGCAGCCGCATCGGCAATGTCGAATTCACGACATGGGGAAGCACTCCCACGTGGACGTGGACCATCAACGACTGATTGGTTTGACAATTCTGGTTCTGAGGGAGTGGGGATACATCGACAGATGTATCCCCACTCTGTTATGAGAACAAGCGAAGTATTCATGCAAGAAGGACGAAATGAAGGAATTTGTGGGCTTTGACGAGTTCGTCAAAGAGACAATGGAATCGTGGCACGTCCCTGGCGTGGCCGTGGCTGTCGTCAAAGAGGGTGAAGTGGTTTACGCGGAAGGCTTTGGCTACCGGGATGTCGAAAACCAGCTCCCGGTGACCCCCGAGACGCTGTTCGCGATCGGCTCCTCCTCCAAAGCCTTTACGGCCACCGGCGCTGGCATCATGGTCGACGAAGGAAAGCTCGACTGGCACACGCCCATACGCAAGTGGCTGCCAGCCTTTGAGCTCAAAGACCGCTTTGCCACGGAACGGATGACCCTGGCCGACCTGCTGTGCCATCGATCCGGGCTGCCCCGCCATGATTCCCTGTGGTACAACTCGGCCTTGAGCCGCCAGGAACTGATCGACCGCCTGAAGCACCTGGAACCGACCAAAGATTTCCGCACTTTTCTCCAGTATCAAAACCTGATGTTCATGACCGCCGGCTATCTGTCGGGGATGGTGAACGAGACCCCCTGGGAAACCCTGATCGACGAGCGCATTTTCAAGGCGCTGGACATGCACCGCAGCAACCTCTCGGTGAACCAATCGCAGGAGAGCGACAACTACGCGCTGCCCTACGAAATGGTCAGTCTGCGATCGACGGAACACAAGCAGATACCGTTCCGCAACATTGATACCGTTGGGCCGGCGGGGTCGATCAACTCCAGCGCCATCGATATGGCCAACTGGGTGATCATGAATCTGTCCGGCGGGAAGTTCAAGGACCGGCAGGTCGTCGCCGAAGCGACACTCGCCGAGATCCATTCCTCACAGATGCCGATCATCCCGGCGGCAATGATGTTCCCGCCCTGGGATACGCACCCCGAGGTGGGACAGGGCAGCTATGGCTTCGGCTGGTTCATCCAGCAGTATCGCGGCCAGCGATGGATTCATCATGGCGGCGCGATCGACGGCTTCGTGGCCTTCGTCTCGCTGCTGCCGACGAAAAAGATCGGCGTCGTCGTCCTGTCGAATCTGGGTGGGCGCATGGTGCCGCCGATCATCGCCTGCAACGTACAGGATCGTCTGCTCGGTCTGGAACCGATGGACTGGAATACGCGCTGGCGCGAACACTATGACAAGATGTTTGACCAGGTCGACGAAGCCAACGAGAAGCTAATCGCCTCGCGCGTTCCCGATACGCAGCCCTCGCATCGCCTGGAAGATTACGCTGGCGAGTATGAGCATCCTGGCTATGGCACCGCGCGGATCGAATGCAGCGAGGGTGGGCTGACGGCGATCTACAACGAGCGCCGGTTCCCCCTGGAACACCATCATTACGATATGTTCCTGTCCAAATCCGACGAAATGCCGACCTATGTCCCGATCACTTTTGCGGTGGGCGCCGATGGATCGGTGAGTGCGGTGGCGATTCCGCTCGAACCGTCGGTCAAGGCCATCGAGTTCACCCGGAAACCGGCGCCTGAACCGGCGCCCGCTGTCGAAGCCGTGGCCGAAGTCGAATCCGACGAGACCAGCGACCTCGTACCCTCAGGAGAATGAGATGAGCCAGGAATCGTTTGACCGGCTGGTCCAGGTCGTCCAGGAGACCATGACCCGGCAGCACGTCCCCGGCGTTGCCGTCGGAGTGGTCGCCGGCGATCAGATCTATACGACCGGGCTGGGCGTCACCAGCGTCGACAATCCGCTGGACGTCACCGACGAAACGCTGTTCCAGATCGGCTCGGTCACCAAGACCTACACCGCGACAGCGGTCATGCGCCTGGTCGAGATGGGCAAGCTCGACCTCGACGCCCCGGTTCGCCACTACCTGCCCGATTTCAAGGTGGCCGACGAATCGGTGGCTGCTATGGTGACCGTGCGCCATCTGGTGACCCACAGCGCTGGATGGGAAGGCGACATCTTCACCGACACCGGCACGAACGACGATGCCCTGAAGCGCTATGTCGAGCAGTTGGCCGCCGTGGAGCAGCTTGCCCCGCCGGACACGCTCTTCTCCTACAACAACGCTGCGTTTGCCGTCGCCGGGCGTCTGATCGAGATCGTCACCGGCAAGCCCTATGAAGCGGCCATGCAGGAACTGGTCTTCACGCCGATGGGGCTGGAGCGGTCGTTCTTCTTCGCCCGCGACCTCCTCACCTTCCGCTTCGCCTCCGGCCATGTCGTCATCGAGGACCAGCCGAGGGTGCAGCGCCCGTGGGCCATCCCACGCTCCTCCAACGCCGCGGGCGGGATTGTCTGCACCGTGAAGGACGTGCTGCGCTATGCCCGTTTTCACATGGGCGATGGCACAGCCGAGGATGGCACCCGCCTGCTGTCGCCGGAGTCCATGCAGTTGATGCAGACGCCGCAGTTCCCGGCCGGTGACGAGGAGGGGGCTATCGGCCTGGCCTGGATGATCCGCCCGCTCGGCGAGGTGAAGACGATCCAGCATGGGGGCGGCACTCTGGGGCAGATCTGCCTCCTGATCCTCGCACCCACGCAGAAATTCGCCGTCGCCATTCTGACCAACTGCGACAGTGGCGGGCAGGTCACGGCGGAAGGCACCAAATTCGCGCTGAAGGAATTCCTCCAGGTGGACGATACGCTTCCGACGCCCATTGAGGCGACGGAGGAACAGCTGAAGGGCTATGTCGGGAAGTACGATCGTCCTTCGCTGGGGCTGGACGTGACCCTGACGGACGGCCACCTCTTCCTCCAGATCATCCCAAAGGTCGATCTGGGGCAGCAGGAGAAACCACCGTCCCCACCGCCGATCCGACTGGCCATGTGCCGGGAGGATCAATTCCTGGTCATGGAAGGTGTCTACAAAAATCTGCGCGTCGAGTTCATTCGCCAGCAGGACGGAACGCTCGGCTGGTTGCGGATTGGCGCGCGGATCAACCGGCGGGTGGTCGAGGCGTAGGGAACCGCCCCTGCAATCACCCCTATTGCGTAGGGGCGCATCGCGATGCGCCCGAGATGGCGGTTCGCAAGCGGGCGGGCACATTGGCCCGCCCCTACAATTACACCACCGGCACCTTGAGATAACCCCTCATCCCCCGACCCCTTCTCCCACGCAAGCGCCTTGCAAGCAAGCGGGGAGAAGGGGAGCCGGTTGCGCGCCTGCGTGAATGGGGCGAGCGGGGTACGGGCGGGCACGTTGGCCCGCCCAATAGGCGTTAGGCGGTCAAGGACTGTTGGTCTCGATCTCCAGCGTTTTGAAACCGGCTCCCCGTCCCCTGGGGTTCCTCCCGGAATTCAAGGATGGGGCTTCCTGGGGCAACGACTTTAGTCGGCTTCTCGCTTGCGATCGTTTCCGCGTGGAGTCCTTTCTCTCCCCGCTTGCGTTGGTGAGAGGGGTTCGAGCGGTTGGAGGTTGAACCCTCCAGCGTGGTAGAGCCGCATGGGGCGGTCAAGCGGTTCCCGCCCCTACAATCACACCACCGGCACCTTGAGATAGTCGGCCGGCACGAACAGCGATCCCTCGCTGATCCCCTGCGGCACGATTTTGAGCAGGCGCGACTCCAAGGTGGTGGCGTTGATCTGCCCGGCGAAACAGGCGCGGAAGGCCTCGGCCACCCCGCGCACCTGATCGGCCGTCTCGTGCACGAACTCCAGGCGGAAGTGGATCACCCCGTGCGCCCGCAGCGCGTCCAGGTGGCGGGCGGCCACCTGCGCCTCGGCGCCGAAGACGGTGTTGCGGCAGCCGACGTCGGCCATGACCGGGTGGCTGCGCCCCTGTGGATCGCGCAGGGCGACCTTGTGCTTTTCGCAGGGGTGGCCGCAGTCCAGGTAGCTGGTTCCGGTCGAGAGGAAGCGGCAGAAGACGCAGTGCTCGGTGTGGAAGACCGGGAGGTGGTGGTAGGCGATGACCTCGAAGCGGTCGCCGCCCAGGGCTTCGGCCAGCCGGCCGATCTGGTCGGCGTTCAGGTCGTGAGTCGGCGTAATGCGCGACAGGCCCAGGTCGAAATAGGTCCCGGCGCTCAGCGGGTTGGCGACGTTCAGGCTGAAGTCGCCGATCAGCGGGTGCTGGTACCGGTCCTGGAGCGCCTCCACCAGCCCACCGGAGCGCACCAACAGCGGGCAGTCCAGGCGGAGCAGGAAGTTGACGATGCGCTGCTCCTGCGGCTTGAGCACGCGCGGGCTGGCCACCCGTGGGGTGATGCCCGCCTCCTTGATCCGCTCCACGGCCGGGCGCAGGCCGTACAGGTCGAGGTAGTCCAGGGTGATGCTGGCCGGCGCCGGCTGCAGGACCAGCGCCGCGTCGAGCTGCTCGGCCGTGCGGACCAGCAAATGAAGCTGCGGGGCGCCGGTCTGTGAAGGCAGCCGTTCGACGGCATGCAGGGCATGGCGCAGAGCAGCCTCCGGGTCGTGCAGGACGCGCTGCGGCGGCTGGGCCTGCCGCTCGGCAAGCTGGTCGACGGCGCTCTGGCGCAGCCGGTTGAGCAGCGAACTGGGCACAAACGGATCGCCGGCGATCTCGGCCGTCAGCCCGCCGAGCTGGTAGGCGGTGCTGCCCAGCCGGTCGAGCTGCTGGGTGAACTGCTCCAGCGTTACGCCGCGGTTGTTGGCGCGCGCCAGCGGCTCAGCCGATTCGACGGTGACGGCGATCTCCGGCCGCTCGGCCAGCGCGAAGGTGAGGGTCAACGGCTCCCCGGTTTTGACGACGGCCTGGATGGTCAGCAGCTGGCGGTGGACCGGCGCGGCGGGCTGGGTATAGACCTTGACCGCGCGGTCGATGGCCGGGTCGTGGGTGCGCCATACCCAGTCACCGGGCTGAATGCGGCTGAAGTCGATGGCGTGGTTGCCGAACCGCAGTTCGAGCAGTTTGCCGGCGGGGCGCACTTCGTAAAGGTGACCGCCCTCTTCGTCTTCCTGTGGGCTGCGCCAGTCGGCGGCGTCGAAGACAATGCCATCGCCCGGCTTGAGCGGCGCTTCTTCCTGAATGCCAGTCGGCTCGATCAGCACGGCGTCGCGCATCACCCGCTGCACCCGCCCGCACAGGAGTCCGCGGTGGCGGGGCGACCGGCCGGAGACAACGGCCTGGTGGTCTGTGCCGCTGACGAAGTACGGCCCCAGCCCGCGCGAGTAGACCTGCTCCAGCGCGATCTCCTCCTGCCGGCTGATCAGATCCGCCCGCCCCTCCCAGGCGGCATCGACCGCTTTGCGGTAGGCGGCGGTGGTCAGCGCGACGTAGGCCTCGTCCTTGTAGCGCCCCTCGATCTTCAGCGTCGAGATGCCGATGTCAACGATCTCCGGGATCTGCTGGAGGGCGTACAGGTCGCCGGGGGAGAGCAGGTAGCGGGCGTCGCCCAGCGGCTTGAGCTGGTCGTCGACGATCATCTCGTAGGGCAGGCGGCAGGCCTGGGCGCACTGGCCCCGGTTGGCGCTGCGGCCGCCCCAGGCCTCGGACGAGAAACACTGGCCGGAGTAGGACACGCATAGCGCGCCGTGGACGAAGATCTCCAGTTCCAGCTCGGCCGCCTCACGGATGGCGCGGATCTCCTTGAGCGACAGCTCGCGGGCCAGCACCACCCGGTTGACGCCGAAGCGCTGCGCCAGGGCCACCCCTTCGGCGCTGGTGATGCTCATCTGGGTGCTGCCGTGGACGTTGAGGTCGGGGGCGATCTGCCGGGCGAGCCGGGCCATGCCGACATCCTGCACGATGATGGCATCGGCCCCGGCGGCGGCGATCTGCTCGACGGAGCGGACGGCCTCGCGCAGTTCGTGGTCGAAGATCAGCGTGTTGAAGGTGACGTAGCCCTTGACGCCGCGCGCGTGCAGCGTCCGCATGACGTCGGGCAGCTCGGCCAGGGAGAAGCCGACCTTGGCGCGGGCGGTGAAATGTTTGAGGCCGAAGTAGACGGCGTCCGCTCCGGCCTCGATGGCGGCCTGGAGTTGGGGGTGGTACCCCGCGGGACTCATGACCTCCGGTTTGATTCGGTTCATGGGTGGATCGGATCGTTCTATTTACAGGATGACTGCATTATCGCATAGGTTGAAGCGGATCGACACGCTCGCCGCGGACGGGATTTGCCGGACGAGGCAAGCCTCATCCCTCCGGTCCATGATTGGATTGCCCCGATCCGCGTCGAACGTGTCACAATCACTCGTCTCTGTAAATACGAAGGAGTACCCTCATATGGATTTCACACAACTCGGACGCACTGGCCTCAAGGTCAGCCGCCTGTGCCTGGGCACGATGAACTTCGGCCCGGAGACGACCGAGGCCGACAGCTACGTCATCATGGACAAGGCACTGGACGTCGAGATCAATTTCTTCGACACCGCCAACGTCTACGGCTGGAAGAAGGGCGAAGGCGTCACCGAGCAGATCGTCGGGCGCTGGTGGGCGCAGGGCGGCAGCCGCCGCGAGAAGGTGGTCCTCGCCACCAAGGTCTACGGCAACATGGGCGACTGGCCCAACGAGAGCCGCCTGTCCGCCCTGCACATCCGCCGCGCCTGCGAGGCCAGCCTCAAGCGCCTGCAAACCGACTACATCGACCTGTACCAGATGCACCACATCGACCGCCTGACACCCTGGGAGGAGATCTGGCAGGCGATGGAGACGCTGGTCCAGCAGGGCAAGGTGCTGTACGTCGGCAGCAGCAACTTCGCCGGCTGGCACATCGCCCAGGCCAACGAAGCCGCCAAGGCCCGCCACTTCATGGGCCTGGTCAGCGAGCAGAGTCTGTATAACCTGAACGCCCGCACCATCGAATTGGAAGTGGTCCCGGCCTGCCAGCACTACGGCCTGGGGATCATCCCCTGGAGCCCGCTGGCCGGCGGTCTGCTCGGCGGCGTGCTCGAGAAGCATGCCCAGGGCCGCCGCTCCAGCGAGCGCATGCAGAAGCAGATCGAGAAGCACCAGGCGCAGCTCGAACGCTATGAGAACTTCTGCCGCGAGATGGGCGAGAAGCCGGCCGATGTCGGCATCGCCTGGCTGCTGCACCAGCCGGCCGTGACGGCGCCGATCGTCGGGCCGCGCACGCTGGACCAGCTCGAAGACAACCTGCACGCCATGACCATCAAGCTGTCGGATGAGCAGCTCAAGACGCTGGACGAGATTTTCCCCGGCCCCGGCGGCACTGCCCCCGAAGCCTACGCCTGGTAGACCGAACCAATGCGTGCGGACACAGGAGACTTGAACCTCACCCCCCAACCCCCTCTCCATGCTGGAGAGGGGGAGCTGAGCGAAGCTGGAGGAGGGGAGCTAAGCGAAGCGCAGCGGGGGTGAAGCTGAAGGAGCGCCGCGCCCAGGTACGTGCAAATCAATTTCAGTGAATCACGGATTGCTTAACCTCACCCCGTTTCGCTGCGCTCAACCGCCCCTCTCCGCACGGAGAGGGGCAAAAAGTCGTTCGATTTTTGGGGTGAGGTTGGCTCAAAAACGCAGCTATTGATGGTCAAGGTGAACTTTCGTGATTCACTGAATTTGGGCGAGGAGTGCTTCGCTCACTCACCCCAGCACACCACAGAACGGCCGTCCCGCGCGGGGCGGCCGTTCTGCTGCTGATTCAGGCTAATCTTATTTCCAGTTTGCACCGATTTCTTATTTGCCTAAAATCTGAATATCGTAAAACCGAAGAACGATGCACAGGAGTCCCGCCCGTGGTCAGATCGATTCGCACCGCCGCGCCGCTATTCATGCTGCTCCTCCTCGTCTCAGTGACCCTGAGCGTCTCCCCGGCCTATGCCGTGACCATCACCGTCAACACCACGGTTGACGAAAACAACACCAACGCCGGGGCCTGCTCTCTGCGCGAGGCGCTGATCGCCGCCGGCGGTGTGGTGCAGCTTGGCTGCGTTCTCGGCGTTCCTGGATTTGCCGATACTCTCAACGTCACCATCGGCGGCACGCTGATTCTGACCGGCGGGCAGCTCACCTATACCGATAGCGGCGCGCTCACGGTCAACGGCGCCGGCCTGACCGTCAATGCCAACGATCTCAGCCGGGTGCTGCAGATCAACGCGGCGGGCAGCACCGTGACCCTGAACGGCATCAAGCTGACCAACGGCACGGTCGTCGGCGACGGCGGCGGCATCCTGCTGACGGCGGGCCATCTCGTCCTGAACGGCGCGAGCGTCACAGACAATGTCGCCACGCTTGCCGGCGGCGGGATCTACACGTCGGGTGGGCAGATCACGGTCCAGGGCGGCTCGCAGATCACCGGCAATGATGCGCTGATTTACGGCAGCGGCATCTATCTCACCGGGGCGTCGGCGGCGCTGACCGTGACCGGCGCGTCCACGGCCGTGTCGGACAATGCGCCGGCCTCCCTGGGCGGAGGAATTGCGGCACAGAACGGGGCAGATGTCACCATCACCGCCGGCGCGACGGTGTCGAACAACGATGGCAGCGCCGGCGGCGCCGGTGTGCATCTCACCGGCGCAGGCACAACTCTGCTCGTCTCCGACGGGGCGTCCATTTCGGACAACGACGCGGGCACCAGTGGCGGCGGCGTTGTCGCGCTCGGTGGGACGACTATCGACATAAACGGGGGAAGCCTGACCGGCAACACTGCGGGAAACGGCGGCGGCGCGATCCACAGCAGCAGCGACTCCGTGATCATCCAGGGCGGTGCGCAGATCACCGGCAACAGCGCCGGCAGCGTCGGCAGCGGCATCTACGCGGGCGGATCGACCGCGCTGACGGTGACCGGCGCGGGCACGGCCATCTCCGGCAACAGCGGGTCGGCGGACGGGGGCGGCATTGCCGCGTTCGGCGGGACCGACGTGCTGATCACGAGCGGCGCGGTGGTCTCCGACAATGACGGCAGCGACGGCGGTGCTGTGTATCTCACAGGGGCCGGCACCGATCTAACGCTCAGCGGCGGGGCGACGATCTCCGGCAATGACGCGAGCGGGAACGGAGGCGCAATAAGTGCGGACTTCGGCGCGATCATCGACGTGAATGGGGGGATTATGGCCGGCAACCGGGCGATGGGCGATGGCGGAGCGATCGCCATGGTCGGCGGAACGACCACGATCCTGAACAGCATCCTCTCTGGCAACAGCGCCGGCCGGGTTGGTGGGGCCATCGGCAACGATGGCGGCATCCTGCGCATCATCAATACGACCGTCTCCGGCAATGGGGTCAGCGCGACAGCAGCCGGCAGTGGCGGCGGCGCGCTCTCCAGCGTCTCGGCCGGCGCGGCCGTGCAGATCACCAACAGCACCCTCACTGACAACACGGCGGGCGTCGGCGCTCGCAGCGGGCTGTGGCTGCAAGGCGGGACGTTGACGGTCCAGAACAGCATCGTCGCCGGCAACAACGGCCTCAACAACTGTGCGCTGACGGGCGGCACCTTCACCGACAACGGCAGCAACCTGGAGAACGGCGCGAGCTGCGGCTTCAGCGGCACGCTCGGCCAGAACACCAACCCGCTGCTCGGCCCGCTGGCAGCCAACGGCGGTCCGACGCGCACGCACGCCCTCCTGCCTGGCAGCCCGGCCATCAACACCGGCAGCAACATCAACGCCGTGGATCATACCGGCACGCCACTGACCAGCGATCAGCGCGGGACCGGGTTCCTGCGCATCGAGAACACCAACGTCGACATTGGCGCCTATGAAGGCGATCTGAGCACGATCCAGTTCAACTTCCCCATGCAGGGCCGCACCAATCCCGCGCCGCATCCCAGCTTCGTCGTCGAGATCGAGATGCGCATCTTCGTGCCGGGGCAGCCCACGCCGTTCTATACCACCACCTTCCTGACGGACTCCTTCGGCAGCTACACGCTGACCAACGTGCCGGAAGGCAGCTACTGGTTTTCGTTCAAGGGGGCGCACACGCTGGCGCGGCAGTACCCGATCGGGGTTGACGTCGAAAACGTCGGTTATGAGACCCACCCGCTCCTGGAAGGTGACGCGACGGAGAACAACGTCGTCAACATCGGCGATTTCTCCCTGCTGGCAGCGGCCTTTGCCACGTCGTCAGGCCAGCCCGCCTATAACCCGCAGGCCGACTTCAACCAGGACGGCGCGGTGACCATCGGCGACTTCTCGCTGCTGGCCGCCAACTTCGGGCAGATCGGCGACGGCGGTGTGTACCCGCCTTAAAGGGTGAAGCCGACAAATTGCGCTATCGGTAGGGACGGCAATCGTGTTGACCGACGTTGGGTCTATGCGGGGACTCAACCTAAGGTCGTCAGCTATTCACCAAACCCTTCGTCGGGTGACACGTTGAGCGTCCCATGTGCACCAAGATAAGGGTTGCGGGGGCCGCCGAGGGCTGTAGGGACGCGGTGCAAGCGGAGCTTGCCCGGCGCGTCCGCCGACAAGCCCACTGAAGGGGCTCACCCCAGAGCCTGCGTTTTTGGTCCCTTTAGTGGACCTGTCTTTTCGAGTAGCCGGGTGTTTTAACACCCGGCGGACGACGCGACGATTGCCATTCTGGTTGCGTCGATCAGTCGCTAACTGGGTGCACATGGGACGCCCAACGGGGCGCGCCGACGACCTTGTTGGATGATTTGCGGGACGCACCCCTCCATAGGACAGCCGTGTTGGGGCGGCACGCGCGCCGCCCCATGCTCACGCTAATCGTATTTCCAGTTTGCACCGATCCGCTATTTACCTACAATCTGATTATCGTGAATCCAAGAGCCATTATTCCGCAGTCACAATGGTTCGAGGTCGTGGTTTTGCCCAGGAGGCATGCCCGTGGCCCCACCGTTACGCTCTAACGCGCCGCTACGCTCCATTGCGCCGCCACGTCCACCCGTACCGATCCTTGTCCTGTTCCTCCTGATGATCTCTGCACTGTCGATAGCCCCGGCCCAGGCCGCGACCCTCACCGTCAACACCATCGCCGACGAGAACAACACCAACGCTGCCGCCTGCTCCCTGCGCGAGGCGCTGATCGCCGCCGGTGGCGTGGCACAGGCCGGCTGCGTCACCGGCGCGGCGGGCGGAGCGGACACCATCGATGTCACGGTCACCGGCTCGCTGTTTCTGGGGGCCGGGCAGCTCAGCTACACCGACAGCGGCGCGCTCACCGTCAACGGCAATACGCTGATCGTAAATGCCAACGCGCTGAGCCGGGTGCTGAATATCAACGCGCCGGGCAGCACCATTACGCTGACCAACCTCACGCTGATCAACGGGGCCGTCACCGGCAGCGGCGGGGGCATCAACCTGCAAGCCGGGAATCTCGTCCTCGATGGCGCGACGGTCACCAAGAACGTGGCGCCGGGGAGCGGCGGCGGCATCGCCGGCACAGGGAGCGGGGGAGCGGTCACCGTTCAGGGCGGGGCGCAGGTCACCGACAATGACGCGGGGGCGACGTTTTTCGGCAGCGGCATATTCGTCAGCGGCGAGAACGCCGACCTGACGGTGACCGGCGCCGGTACGGCCGTCTCCGCCAATCAGCCGGCCAGCCAGGGGGGCGGCATCGCCGCGATTGGCGGGGCAGACGTCACCATCACGGCCGGCGCGCTGGTGTCGGGCAACGACGGCAGCGGCAATGGCGGTGGGGTGTGGATCGACGGAGCCGCGGCGACCCTGCTCGTCAGCGGCGGCGCAACGATTTCCAGCAATGATGTCACCTCCACCGGCGGCGGGGTGTTCGCAACCAGCGGCGCCACGGTCGACGTGAACGGCGCGACCATCACCGGCAACACGGCGGCAGGGTCGGGCGGCGGCATCGCCGGAAACGGCTCGACGATCACCCTTCAGGGCGGCGCGACGGTGTCGGACAACGACGCGACCTCCGGCACTTCCAACGGTGGCGGGGTGTTCGCCACCAACGGCGCCACGGTCGACGTGAACGGGGCGTCCATCACTGGCAACACGGCGGCAGGGTCGGGCGGCGGCATCGCCAGTAACGGCTCGACGGTCACGGTTCAGGGTGGCGCTCAGATCACCGGGAATGACGCCTCTTTCCGCGGCAGCGGGGTATTCGCCACGGGCGGGAATGCCGAACTGACGGTGACCGGCGCCGGCACGGCCGTCTCTGACAATCTGGCTGTTGCGAATGGCGGCGGAATCGCCGCGCTTGATGGGGCGGATGTAGTGATCACGGCCGGCGCGACGGTGTCGAACAACGACGGCGCTGGCTTTGGTGGCGGCGTTCATGTCGATGGTTCTGGAACGACGCTGACGGTCAGCAGCGGCGCGACTATCGCCAACAACAGCGCGACTGTGAGCGGGGGCGGGGTACTCGCGGTCAGCAACGCCCATGTGGATGTGAATGGCGCCAGCATCACCGGCAATACGGGCATCGACGGCGGGGGCATCCACAGTCTCGACGCACGCGTCACCCTTCAGGGCGGCGCGACGGTGTCGGACAATGGCGCCACCGGCAGCGGCGGCGGGGTGTTTGCCCTCAACAGCGCCACCGTCGACGTGAATGGGGCGACCATCACCGGCAATACGGCTGGCAACGGCGGAGGGATCGCCGGTTTCAACACGCCAATCACCCTTCAGGGCGGCGCGCAGGTCACTGTCAACGATGCTTTCAGCAGCGGCAGCGGCATCTACGTCGCAGGCGGGAGCGTCACCCTGACCGGCGCCGGCACGGCCGTCTCCGACAATCAGGGCGACAGCGGGATCACCGCGTTGGCCGGGGCGGATGTCGAGATCACCGCCGGCGCAACGGTGTCGAACAACGATGGTGCTTCCTTTGGCGGCGGGATATTCGCCGGCGCCGACACGACGGTGACCATCAGCGCCGGCGCGACGATTGCCAACAATGACGCTATAAACCGCGGGGGCGGCCTCCATGTCTCTCCTGCTGCTGCGCTCATCCTCAACGGCGCCCTGGTTACGGGCAACACCGCGCAAGATGGCGGCGGCGTTTCTACTGGCTGTCTCCAAGACGCAGCGAGCCACATCATTGTCAACAGCACCTTCGCCGGCAATGCCGCCGGCGACGAGGGCGGCGGTCTTTACAACTTCTGCAGCGATGCTGGTTCAAGCGTCAGAGTGACCAACAGCACCTTCAGCGGCAACAGCGCCGGCGTCCAGGGCGGCGGCATCGCCAACCAGGACGGACGCGTCACACTGAACAACAGCATTGTCGCCAACAGCCCCAGCGGCGGTGACTGCTTCCGCACTGCCGGAACCATCCACGCGCAGCACAGCCTGATCGAGAGCGGGCTGGGCTGCGTCAACGGCACGAATGTCAACAACCTGACCGGCGATCCGCTCCTCGGCCCGCTGGAGGACAACGGCGGTCTCAGCCTGACCTTCGAGCCGCTGCTCAGCAGCCCGGTCATCGACGCGGGGAGCAACCTGCTCGCCGTCGATGAGAACAATGGAACGCTTTTTACCGATCAGCGAGGGCCGGGCTTCTTCCGCTTTGTCAATGCTCTGGTGGATATCGGCGCTGTGGAGGTCAAAACGTTTACGCAGGCGGTCACGGTGAGTTTGCAGGGGCGCACCAACCCGATCCCGCATCCTTCCTATCTCGTCGCCGTGGACGTGCAGATCATGCCGGCGGCCGGCGGCGCCCCGCTCTTCACCGACACGTTCCAGACTAACCAGAGCGGCGTTTTTACCATACCGGAGGTTGCACCGGGGCTGTATTTGTTCTCCTTTAAGGCGGATCATACGCTGGCGCGCCACCAGTTGGTGGATGTGACCGAGGGCGTCGGCATTCAGACCGGCCTTCTGCTGGAAGGCGATGCCACGGGGAACAACGTCGTGAACATCAGCGACTTCTCGCTGCTGGCGGCGGCGTTTGGCACGACCATCGTGCAGGCCGGCTACAACCCGCAAGCCGACTTCAACCAGGACGGGGCGGTGACGATCAGCGACTTCTCGCTGCTGGCCGCCAACTTCCTACAAGTCGGCGACGGCGGGGTGTACCCGTAGGGGCGACGCGCGTCGCCCGGCTCACCCCCTCACGCACCCGCTCGCAGTGCAAAACGGCCGTTCCGCAGGGGACGGTCGTTTTGCTTCTCCTGGCCGATCCACCGGCCGCCGGGGTAAGTGCCCGACGGGACGATCGCGATTCTGTTTGTGCGACCCTTCACAAACTCACCGTATAATTGTCCATAATAGTTCTTATTGCCGGTGGGTCTTTCTCAAGGACGTGCATCGTGCCCACATCGCTGCGTTCTCTTTCACCGCTCATCATCGTTCTCCTCTTCGCTGCCATGCTGATGGTTCCCCCGGTCAGCGCCGCGACCATTACCGTCAACACCACGGCCGACGAAAACAACAGCAACGCCGCCGCCTGCTCGCTGCGCGAAGCGCTGGCTGCTGCCGCCGGAACTGCTCAGGCCGGCTGCACCACCGGCACGTCTGGAGGCGTCGACACCATTACCATCACGGTCACCGGAACGCTGACCCTGACTGGCGGGCAGCTCAGCTACACCGACGTGGCCAATCTGACCGTCAATGGCGGTGGTTTGATCGTCGACGCAAACGACGCCAGCCGGGTGCTGTTTATCGATGCGGCCGGTAGCACGGTGACGCTGAACAACATCACACTGAGGAACGGCGCAGTGAGCGGCAGCGGTGGTGGAATCCGGCTCGCGGCGGGAAGCCTCGTCCTGAACGACTCCAGCGTCACGAGCAATGTGGCGACGCTCAATGGCGGCGGAATCTATAACTTCAACGGCGGGACCATCACCATCCAGGGTGGTTCGAAGGTCAACGGCAACGACGCCGGCGACGATGAATCCGGCAGCGGCATCTACGTGAGCGGCGACTCGGCGGACCTGACGGTCACGGGTTCGGGTACCGGCATCACCGTCAACGGGGTGACCAACGAGGGCGGCGGCATCTACGCCGCTGACGGAGCCCATGTACTGATCACGGATGGCGCGGTGGTGTCGAACAATGACGGCAGTCAGGTCGGCGGCGGTGTCTATCTGGACGGTCCAGCCACCCGACTGACGATCAGGGGCGGGGCGAAGATCATCGACAACGATGTGACCGAAAGCGGCGGCGGCATCCGCAGCGACGGAGGGGTGGTCACGATTGAGGGCGGTGCGCAGGTCACGGGCAACATGTCGGCGATCGATGGCGGGGGCGTCCACATGTATGGTGTGGTGGCCGGCCTGACGGTCACGGGTCCGGGCACGGTCGTTTCGAACAACCAGGCGGCAAATATGGGCGGTGGCATCTATGCCTTGAACGGCGTGGAAATCATCGTCACCAACGGTGCCGCAGTGTCGAACAACGACGGCAGCGTCAGCGGCGGCGGCGTGTACCTCTCCGGAAGCGGTACGACCCTGACGCTCAGCGGCGGGGCGACGATCTCGGAGCACGAGGTGACCGACAACGGCGGCGGCATCTACGCCGGCAGCAGCGCAACGATCAGCCTCGATGGTGGCACCATCACCGGCAACACGGCTCAGTTTGGCGGCGGCATCTACAGTGGCGATGGCGGAGCGGTCACCGTCCTGGGCGGCGCACAGGTGACCTACAACCGTGCCCGATCGATCGGCAGCGGCATCTATGTCTCCGGCGAGGCAACCGACCTGACGGTGACCGGCGCAGGGACGGCGGTTTCCAACAATCTGTTTGCGCCAGCGGGCGGCGGCATCGCGGCATATGCCGGGGCAGATGTGGTCATCACAGCCGGCGCTGTGGTTTCGAACCACAGCGGCAGCGTTAACGGGGGCGGTGCATACCTCAGTGGCGCCGACACTACCCTGACTCTCAGCGATGGCGCGGCAATTTCGGGCAACTCTGTGGCCGGCAATGGCAGCGGCGTCCATGCCGTCAACAGTGCAACCATTGATGTGAACGGCGGCAGGATCACCGGGAACACGGCGGCTCAGAGGGGTGGCGGCATCTACAGCAGCGGCGGAGCGGTCACCGTTCAGGGCGGCGCACAGATCTCGGCCAACGACGCCGGGAACGCCAGCGGCAGTGCCGGCAGCGGCATCTTCGTCATCGGTGAATCGGCGGACGTGACCGTGAGCGATCCGGGCACGGACGTCTCGAACAACCTGGCGACACGCTACGGTGGCGGCATCGCGGCCTACGGCGGGGCCGATGTGACGCTCACCGGCGACGCGGAAGTGGCGGACAACGACGGCAGCGATTATGGCGGTGGGGTGCACCTCACTGGCGCAGGCACGACGCTGACGCTCAGCGGCGGGGCGACGATCTCGGAGAACGACGTGACCGACAGCGGCGGTGGCATTGCTGCCTACAACAGCGCGACGGTCGATGTGAACGGCGCCAGCCTTACCGCCAATACGGCGCTCGGCAGCGGCGGCGGCATCTACAGCATCGACGGGGCGGTCACGATTCGAGGCGGGGCGCAGGTCAGCGGCAACGACGCAGGGGATTTCGGCGCCGGCAGCGGCATCTGGGTCAGCGGCGGAGCGGCGGACTTGACGGTTACAGGTTTGGGCACGGCCGTCTCGGACAATCTCGTGGCGCAGTGGGGCGGAGGTATCTATGCCAACTCCGGCGCGGACGTCACCATCACCAACAACGCTACCGTGTCGAACAATGACGGCAGCGCCAGCGGCGGCGGCGTGTATTTGTCAGATGCTGGCACGACGCTGACCGTCAGCGGCGGGGCGGCGATCTCGAACAATGAGGTGACCGGCAGCGGCGGCGGCGTCTTCAGTTGGTACGGGGCGGTCACAGTTCAAGGCGGGGCGCAGGTTACCCACAATAACGCAGGGGATCTCGGCGCCGGCGTACGCGTGTTCTCGGGGAGTCTGACGGTGACCGGCACAGACACAGCCATCTCCGATAACCTCGGGGCAAACCAGGGTGGCGGTATCTACGCCGACGGCGGCGCGAACGTGATAGTCACCAGCGGCGCAGCGGTGTCGAACAACGAGGGCAGCGCCAACGGCGGCGGCGTGTACCTCTACGGAGGCAGCACGACTCTGACTCTAAGCGCCGGGGCAAAGATTTCCAACAACGATTCAGCCGACGGCGGTGGCGTCTATGCCGACCACACCGCGACCGTTGACGTGAATGACGCGAGCATTACCGGCAATACGGCGCTGCGTGGCGGCGGCATCTGGAGCGACGGCGGGGCCGTCACGGTTCAGGGCGGGGCGCGAGTCACCGGCAACGACGCAGGCGATCTCGGCGCCGGCAGCGGAATCTATATGAGCGGCGAGACAGCGGTCCTGACGGTCACAGGTTCGGGCACAGCCGTGTCTAATAACCTGGCTACAGGCGATGGCGGCGGCATCTACGCGGAGGCCGGGGCGGAGGTGACGGTCACCAGTGGCGCCGCAGTATCGAACAATGACGGCAGCACCAGCGGCGGCGGCGTGTACTTGTCAGATTCTGGCACGACGCTCACCGTCAGCAGCGGCGCGACGATCTCGAAAAACGACGTGACGGTCAACGGCGGCGGCATCTGTGCCGCCAGCAGCGCGACCGTCTACGTCAACGGCGGGAACATCACTGGCAACACGGCGGGGTTGAATGGCGGCGGCATCTACAGCAGCAGCGGAGTGGTCACAATTCAGGGCGGCGCGCAGGTGACCGGCAATGACGCAGGGGATACCGGTAACGGTAGCGGCATTTTCGTCACCGGCTGGTCACCCGAGACCGTGGACTTGACGGTTACGGATTCGGGCACGGCGGTCTCGGATAACCTGGCGACGCGCGCGGGAGGCGGCATCTACTCCACCGAATACGCCACCGTTATCGTGACCAGCGGCGCAGCGGTGTCGAACAATGATGGCAGTGCATTCGGCGGCGGTGTGTACCTGAATGGCTACGGCACGACGCTGACTGTCAGCGGCGGAGCGACGATTGCGAACAACGATGTGACGTCCAACGGCGGTGGTATTTGCAGCGACGATGGGCGCGTGACCATTGAGGGCGGCGCGCAGATCACGACCAATCATGCCGTGTTGGCTGGCAGCGGCATCCACATGAGCGGCGACTTGGCAAACCTGACCGTGACCGGAACCGGCACGGCCGTCTCGGACAACCTGGCGGCCTACGCCGGCGGCGGCATCTTTGCGGGCGGTGGCGCAGGCGCCGCCGTCACCAGCGGCGCCGCAGTATCGAACAACGATGGCTCCACCATCGGCGGCGGCGTGTACATCCTCGGGCCTGACGCTTACCTGAGGGTGAGTGAGGCAACGATTGCCAATAACGATGTGACATCCGATGCCGGTGGCGCCTATGTCTTTCTGGCCGAAGTGTCGATCATCAACAGTACGTTCAGTGACAACACCGCCGGCGGGAACGGCGGCGGCCTCTACTATGCCAATTCAACGGGGACAATGACCAACAGCACGTTCAGCGGCAATTCGGCGACTGTCTCTGGAGGCGGTATTTATGTCAGTGGCAGCGCCACGCTTGCGCTGAATAACAACCTCATCGCCAACAGCCCCGGCGGCGGCGACTGCGTGCGCATCAACGGCACAGTCAACGCGCAGCACAGCCTGATTGAGAGCGGCCTGGGCTGCGTCAACGGGACGAACATCGCCAACCTGACCGGCGACCCGCTGCTCGGCCCGCTGGCCGACAACGGCGGCGCAACGCAGACCTTCGCGCTCCTGCCTGGCAGTCCGGCCATCAACGCCGGCAGCAATGCCCTGGCCGTCGATCTGTTGGGCATGCCACTCACCACTGACCAGCGCGGCGCCGGTTTCCCGCGTGTCGACGGTGCCGCGGTCGACATCGGGGCTTTCGAGGCCGATCTGGTCACCCTGACGGTCATGCTGAACTTGCAGGGCCGCACCATGGCCGCGCCACACGCCGCCTATGTCATTTCCGTAGAAATGGAATTTCTGCAACCGGACGGCAGCGGCGATCTACACTGACACCTTCCAGTCCGACTCGTACGGCTTCATTTCTGTACCGAATATCCCGGCGGGCACGTATCTCTGCTCCATCAAGGGAACGCATACGCTGGCCACCCGCGCGCTGGTCGATTTCATCGAGGGTCTGGATTATGTGACCAATTTCCTCCTCGAAGGAGACGCCAACGACAACAACGTCGTCAACATCGGCGACTTCTCGCTGCTGGCGGCGGCGTTTGCCACGACCAGCGGCCAGCAGGCCTATAACCCGCAGGCCGACTTCCAACCAGGACGGCGCGGTCAATATCAGCGACTTCTCGCTGCTGGCCAGTAACTTCGGGCAGATTGGCGACGGCGGGGTGTACCCGTGAACGAGCAAGATCGACACCCGTAGACAGGACGCGATCCCGTGGTAAGGTGATACGACGAGTTCAGACAGGATAGCAGACGGCCGCCCCGCGCGGCCGTTTTGCTTTTTCCAAGGAGTGTGCATGCCGGAAGGCCAAATCGCGACCCTCGCCAGTACGCTGGAGATCCCACCCTCTGGGGAAGCGTTCACCCGTTTCAAGCAGTCCGTGTGGGACCACTACGCCCACGCCCCTCACCTGGCGCTCATCGACGCGGCGCTGGCCGGTGTGGCGCACGCCGTCGAATCGGGCGGGGAGCTTCGCGGGCGCCGGCTGATGATCTTCACGCCGCCCCGCCACGGCAAATCGATGACCGTCGGGCGGCTGTTCCCGGCCTGGTTCCTGGGCCGCCACCCCGACCAGCGCGTCCTGCTGATCAGCTACGCGGCGGCCATCGTGGTCAGGCACAGCCGCTTCGTCCGCAACCTGATCCGAACGCCGCGCTTCCAGGGCCTGTTCCCGGAGGTGGCCGTCGCCCGCGACAGCAGCAGCGTCGGGTCGTGGGACATCGCCGGGCGGATGGGCGGCCTGGACGCCATGGGCATTCAGGGATCGGTCACGGGCCGCGGCGCGCACCTGCTGGTGATCGATGATCCGGTCAAGAACCAGCAGCAGGCCGAGTCGCCGGATCAGCAGGAGGCCATCTGGGATTCCTATCGCAGCGATCTCTACACCCGCCTGGAACCGCACGGGGCCGTCGTGCTGATCATGACCCGCTGGGACGAGGGCGATCTGGCCGGACGGCTGCTGCGTCAGGAGCCGGATGCCTGGCAGGTGCTGCGCCTGCCAGCGCTAGCGGAAGCGACGGCGCCTGCCGAAGAGGGGATCGATCCGCTGGGGCGGGCGGCGGGGGAAGCGCTGTGGCCGGCGCGCTACCCGGCAGAAGAACTGGCGGGCATCCGCGCGACCATCGGGGCGCGGGCCTTCGCCGCCCTCTACCAGCAGCGGCCCATTCCCCAGGAGGGGGTGCTGTTCACGTCGTCGTGGATCGAGTCGTTCCGGCTGGTGACGGCGCCGCCGCTGGCGCGCGTGGTCGTCGGCGTCGATCCGGGCCGCCTCGTCGGGTTCGGACAGCGCCGAGACGGGGATCGTCGTGGCCGGCATCGACGCGCAAACGCCGCCCCCATGCCTACGTCCTGCACGACGCCAGCCTGCGCGGCACGCCGGATCGCTGGGCGCGGGCGGCGCTGCATCGCCCTGGAGCACTGGGACGCCTCCGCCTGATCGTGGAGACCAACCAGGGCGGCGACATGGCCATCCACACCCTGCACGCTCCACCCGTCGGCGCCGATCAAGCGCGCCCACGCCGCCAGGGGCAAGGTGCTGCGCGCCGAGCCGATCGCGGCCCTCTACGAACAGGGGCGGGTGCATCACGTCGGGGTGCTTGCGACGCTGGAGACGCAGATGGTCGGCTGGATGCCGGGCATGCCCTCGCCGGACCGGCTGGATGCGCTGGGTGGGCGCTCTCGGATCTGCTGCTGACGGGGAAAGGGGTGGGTCTGCGGTAGGGCAGAGGCAGGGTAAGGGCCGAGGGCACATTGGCCCTCCCGTACGCTATTACGGGTATGAAGAGAAGAACCAACTGTTCGCCTGTTACAATTACTGGTACTCGATCCTACTCGATGTGCAGGTAATCGGTGGTCGTGTTCTCGTGTTTCTCGAAGACCAGATTGCCATCCAACTCGTCGATCACGATCAGATCGTTGAGGTGAACGTCGCCGCGCAGCAGCATCGCGCCCAGCCTGTTCTCGACGTAGCGTTGGAGCGCCCGGCGCAGGGCCGCGCGCGAACTGCGGGTCGTAACCCCTGCGCGCCAGCCAGGCCCGTGGCGGCTCGGTCAGGTGCACCTGGAGGCCGCGTCGGTCAGCCGCTGGAGGATCCCGTGCATCTGGAGATCGACGATGTTTTCCACCTGCGCCACCGGAGAGCGCCTCGAAGATGATGATCTCGTCGATGCGGTTGAGGAACTCCGGCCGGAAGGTCTCCCGCATCGCCTTTCGATCTTCTGATGATCGGCGACGGCCCGCCCGTCGGTCGCTGGCGACGAAGCCCAGCGCCGCCGCGCTCTTCACGAACTCGGTGCCCAGGTTGCTGGTCATGATGAGCACGGTGTTGCGGAAGTCGACCACGCGGCCTTGCCCATCGGTCAGGCGGCCGTCGTCCAGAATTTGCAGCAGCGCATTCCAGACATCGGGGTGGGCCTTCTCGATCTCATCGAACAGCACCACGCGGTAGGGGCGGCGGCGCACGGCCTCGGTCAGCTGGCCGCCTTCCTCGTAGCCCACATAGCCGGGCGGCGCGCCGAACAAGCGCGAGACGGTGTGCTGCTCGCGGTATTCGCTCATGTCCACCCGCACCAGCGCGTCTTCGTCGTCGAACATGAACTCGGCCAGCGCCTTGGCCAGCTCGGTCTTGCCGACGCCGGACGAGCCCAGGAAGATGAAGGAGCCGATGGGGCGCTTGGGGCTCTTGAGCCCGGCGCGCGAGCGGCGGATGGCGTCGGCGATGGCGTGCACCGCGGCGTCTTGGCCGATGATGCGCTCGTGCAGGCGGTCTTCCATGTGCAGCAGCTTCTCAAACTCGGTCTCGAGCATGCTGTTGAGCGGGATGCCGGTCCACTGCGAGATGACTTCGGCGATGTCGTTCTCGTCCACCACCTCGTCGAGCGTGCTCGCTCCCAGGCCTGGTCGCGCTGGCCGGTGAACTCGTCTTGAGCAGGCGCGCGGCCTTCTTGCTGGGCGGGCGTTCATAGTCGCGGGCCAGCCCGGCCGGCTCTTCCTCGGCTGGCAGGCGGTCGATCTCGGCCTTCAGGGCCTTGAGCTCGGGGCGGCAGCGAGTAGAGCGCGATGCGCAGCTTGGCGGCGGCCTCGTCCAGCAGGTCGATGGCCTTGTCGGGCAGCGAGCGCTCGGTCACGTAGCGCTGCGACAGCTGGCGGCGGCGGCGACCAGGGCCGCGTCGCTGATGGTCACCTTGTGATGGGCCTCGTAGCGGTCGCGCAGGCCGTAGAGCATCTGGATGGTCTCTTCGACGCTCGGCTCGTCGACGTAGACGGGCGCGAAGCGGCGCTCCAGGGCCGAGTCTTTTTCGATGTGCTTGCGAAACTCATCGAGCGTGGTCGCGCCGATGCATTGCAGCTCGCCGCGGGCCAGGGCCGGCTTCAGCATGTTGCTGGCATCCAGCGCGCCCTGGGCCGCGCCCGCGCCGACGACGGTGTGCAGCTCGTCGATGAACAGGATGATGTCGCCTTCGGAACGCTGGACCTCTTCGATGGTGGCCTTGAGGCGCTCCTCAAACTCGCCGCGGAAGCGGCTGCCGGCGATCATGGCGCCCAGGTCGAGCGAGATGACGCGCTTGCCCGACAGGATTTCGGGCACGTCGTTGGTGGCGATCTTCTGGGCCAGGCCTTCGACGATGGCGGTCTTGCCCACGCCGGCCTCGCCGATGATGACCGGGTTGTTCTTGGTGCGGCGCGAGAGGATCTGGATGACGCGCAGAATTTCCTTATCGCGCCCGATCACGGGGTCGAGCTTGCCCGGCCTTGGCCTGGGCGGTGAGGTCGCGCGAGTACTTCTCGAGCGTGCGGTAGCGGGCCTCGGCCTGCGGGTCGGTCACACGCTGGCCGCCGCGAATGTCCTTCACGGTCTCGTAGACGCGCTCGCTGGTGATGCCGGTGTCCGACAGAATCTGGGCGACCGCCGTGTTGCCTCGCTGAGGATGGCCAGGAAGATGTGCTCGGTCGAGATGTATTCGTCCTTGAGGCGGTTGGCCTCTTCGTTGGCCAGGTCGATGATGCGCTTGACGCGCGGGGTGATGAAGACCTGGCCGGTGCCGCCGCCGTAGATGGCGGCCTTGGGCGAGGCGCGCAGGACATCGTCCAGACGGCGGCTCATCGCTCCTGGTCGACACTGAGTTTCGAGGATTTGAGGGATGACGCCCTCGGGCTGCTCGAGCAGGGCCAGCAGGATGTGCTCGGTATCGACCTGGTTGTGGCCGTAGCGCTGCAGAATTTCATACGCGCGCGCGGCGGCATCCTGAGCCCGCTCGGTAAAACGATCAAAACGCATCATGGTGACTGGGCCCTGTTGACGCTTGCGTACCTAAGCTCAAGTCTGGCAGTCTAACCTCTCAACATAAAAACTACGTTGGCGCAGAAGTCTCGAGAATCCGCACGGGATGGCGACGCCAACCGGGCGGCTTTTATATCGAATTTTCGACACTCCGTCGTCGTGTTCGCGGTCCCCTCAATCTGCTAGGGACGCGCTTACTGCGCGTCCGCCAGCACAGCGGCACCTGGTTCAATGATCCCCTTGCGGCGCTCCGGCCTGCCCGAAGTTGGCCGCCAGCAGCGAAAAGTCCGCAATGTTGACGATATTGTCGTCGTTGGCGTCGCCAACATCAGCGTGCGGGAGATCGACCCGATTGCGCCGTATTTATCCAGGGTGAGTTTGCGGCAGTTCTGGAGTCGTCACCACATTCCTCTCGGTGACAATGCCGCTGAGGATGCTGGCATCGTCCGCGCTCAGGCGAGCGATGGACAGAGGAAAGGCGCGCAGGTCGAAAGTAAAGCAGGCCAGCAGGGTGAGGATGAGGAAGCAGGCGCGTTTGTTCACGGCGATAGTTGCTCGCCTCGGTGTCATTCTGTGGTCTCAGCAGGGACAATGGCTTCAGCCGGTTCCAGAATCAGCTCCGTGGTGGTGTTGGCGGGCGCGACGCCGGCTTCCACCTGGCTAAGGCGGGCAGCGCGCAGCGAGAACCCCAACCGCTCGATCAGCCCGGCCAGGGCATCGGCGATCTGGGCATAGGATGTCTCACTCAGGCCCCACTCGCGGCTGAACTCAACCTCGGTGTCGCGCAGCTCGTTGACGAACCAGCCGCTCAGCCGCAGATCGCGCATGCCGCTCTTGTTGACCGACCGGCCCAGCCCCGCCTCGGCCACCGTCACCCGGCCGCTCACCTTGATCACGATCGGCGCGACCTCCAGCCGGAGCAGCCGCAGGTCCAGCCGATCCCTCCTCTTCCGCCCCGGAACAGATCGCCCCCAGTACCTTTCTTGACGACCGAGATCGCCCATTCTTCGCCAGGGTCACTTTCGCTGCGGGCGACCCGTTCCAGGACAGAGGCAATCTCCAGGATGGCGATGCGGCGGGAGCGGCGGAGACCCCCGACGACCAGCGGCGCGAAGGTCAGTGCCAGCCAGACGGCGAGGACGATCGGTACGGCCGCGAACGGTTCGAGGGCGAAGGACAGGATCGCCAGCAGGACGAGGGTCATGATCACCGCCAGCAGAATGCCGTTGAGCACCAGCAGGCGCAGCGCACTCGACGACTTGGGGCTGTCCGGCTCGCCTTCCTGGGCCAGATCGCGCTTCAGGGCGCGCATGTTTGCGTAGTAGGTCTCGACATCCACCCCACGGGAACGACGCCGCGCCATCCAGCGCAGCGCGACGTTGACCGTGAGGAGGGAGAGCAGCCCGGAGGCCGCTCCCGATCAGGCTGAGGATCATCGTCTGACTCATGACAGTCTCCTTGCGCCTGCCCACCAGGCGTTGTTTGATACGCGTTGTGGGCCTTATCGTTTCGACGAAAGCATGCCCCGAATGACCTGCGCGGTATGGCGGATATCCCCGGCAACCGTCGCCCGTAGTTCTCGAATGGGTCGGACCAGATCGGCCCAGGACGCGCGAAGCTGCGTCTTGACCCGCCCCACAAAGGCGCGGATCTGCGCCATGATTTGCAGGCGGTAGCTCCGCAGAGTCGTGACGATTCGCGTCCACACGGCGCGGATGTCGGCTCGAAACTGAGCCCACAGCGCCTTGATCTGCGCCCAGATAGCGCGCATGACTGCCGCCAGCCAGGCGCGCACGGCGATCACCACCTGCCGGACCATTCGCCATGCAGAGCGGATCGCCGCCATCACGGAGCGCCAGATCTCCAGCGCGAACCGCGCCAGGCTCCCCAGCAGCGCCGCGAATATGTGCCGAACCGCCATGAAGATGCGAACGAGTCCCTGTTGTGCCCATCTGATCCCGGCGGCAAGGGTATGCCACGCCCAGGCGGACGCGCGCCAGATCGGCGTGACGACGGCGGAGATGAGACGACGATGCCGTTTCCACACCCAGCGGACCCCGGCGGTGATGGTGTGCCAGGCCCAGGCGGACGCGCCAGATCGGCGTCACAATGGCGGAAGTGATGCGGATGATCCACTGCCACACCCAGCGGACGCCGGCGGTGATGGTGTGCCAGGCCCAGGCGGACGCGCGCCAGATCGGCGTGACGACGGCGGAGATGAGACGCACGATGCCGTTCCACACCCAGCGGACCCCGGCGGTGATGGTGTGCCAGGCCCAGGCGGACGCGCGCCAGACAGGTGTGAGCAAGAACGAGACGACGCGGACGATGCCGTGCCACACCCAGCGGACCGCCGCAGCCATTCCGTTTCGCACCGAGATCAGCGCCCGGCCGATTGACCGCAGCAGCGCGGCGGCGCCCTGCACCACGAGGCTCCAGAGTTGGCGGAGGCCGGTGATCAGCCCGTGCCACAGGCTCACCAGGGCGCGCCAGCCGAGCGTCATCCAGCTTCGCAAGGCGCGGACCGCCTGCACCAGACCGCGCCACAAGGTGCGCAAAGCGACCACCACCCCATGCCAGACGGTGACCACGCCGCGCCACCCCGTTCGAATGACGGTGGCGATCCAGGTGCGAATGGCCGCCCCGAGGCGCGCCACCGCCTGCCAGATCCGGCGGACACCGGCGACCAGCGGGGTCCAGACCATCAGGAAGAGGTGGTGAAGCGCGGTCAACCCGCCGGCCACCCAACCCCAGACCGTCCGGGCAATGGTTTGCACGACGTACCCCATCCAGCGAAACAGTCGCACCACCGGCGAGAACAGCCAGTGGAGGAAGCGTCCAATGCCGTCGAACACCCATTGGATGGCGGCAGCAATCTGCTCGAACACCCAGGTGATGGCCTCGCCAATACGCTCCAGTGCCGATCCGATTGCGCGGCCGATAGCGTGCCAGATACGGGTGACGGCATGGCGCAGCCCGGCCGTCATCTGCCACAAGAAAAGAAGGATGCGGACCAGGTAGCGCGGAAGCGAGGCCAGCCAGCCCCACGCCATCTTCAGCGCAGCGACGATCCAGGTGCCGAGCTGAGCCAGCAGAGGGGCGAGCGCCGCCGCGGCCGCGACGAGCAGCCGCCGTGCGTTGTGCATGCACCAGCGTTCCGCGTTGACGACGGCGCGCCCCAGAGCCGCCGCCGAGGCCACGCCCAACTGCACCAGCGCCCACAGTCCAAGAGCCGGCACGGTGACGGGGAAGGCGGCCACAGTCATTTCCCGGTTGTGCCAGGGGGTTGGCGCATTCTGCGGCCCGCACAGCGCATAGGCGGCCACGCGAAGCGCCAGGCCTTCGATCAGGTACACGCCATAGAGCAGCGCCGATCCCACCAGGGCGTAGATCACCAGCGGGATCATCTTCTTCTCAACCGGCCTGGCCGGCGCGGCTGCTTCGAGCGTGTTTTCGTTGAAGGTTGCGACGGGTGGAGGAAATTCGCCCAGCGGCTCGACCGCTTCAGGCGGTTCTGGCGAGATTGGCGCGTCAGAGATGTTCGTGTCTGCCTCTGGCGGCCCCGCAGAAGGTTCTGTCTCGTCGGGCGGGCTGTCCGGCATGGGTCGGTCGATGGGTCCCCATTCCGCTGCAGATTCCGGGCTGATCGGGGAGGTTCTCCGGAATCCCCTCAATGACCTGGTGGGTCTCTCTCCTGCTTCAACATGTCCGTACCCTCCTCGGCGCATAGCCAATCTGGCGTACTGCCTGTTCAGAAGGTGCCGTTCGAACGTCGCCTTATTACTGAATCCTAATATATAGAAGGTCGAAGTCTGTAGTGTCGAATGTCATCACCCAGGCCCGGCTTGTCGGGCAGCTTGTCCCGGTTCAGCGGGACTTGTGCAACGATTTGTCCCGAGACGCGTAGAAAATTGCGCTGCAAGATGTGAAAAGGGGGTATGTAATGAGACTGCACAGGATCGTGCGTCAGGTTGGGCTGTTCGGGACAGCGCTGGCGCTGCTGGTCGGGGGCGGGGTCTTCGCCCAGGAGAATTCATTCGGGGTCACGTTTCCGCCGCTCTCCGGAGACTATCCGGTAGGCATGACCATGCGCACCTACACCGACGAGTCGCGGCTGGAGATCTACACCGAGGATGCATCCGATTCGCGTACGATCCCGGTCACCTTCTACTACCCCGCCGCGCCGGCGGCCAACGAAGTGAGCGGCGTCTATGCCACGCCCGCCGAGGTTGAAGCCTTCACATCGGCGTTGGGCCTGCCGCCGTTCGTCAGCGACGCCTTTCACCCGAACTTCATCCGTGACGCCGCGGGACAGCCCGCCGAGGGCGGCTATCCCGTCCTGTTGTTCATGCCCGGCCTGGGCACGCCGCCGCGCTTCTACGTCTCACTGCTGGAACAGGTCGCGAGCCACGGCTATGTCGTCGCCGTTGTCGATCCGGTCTACAGCACGGCGCTGTCACTGTTTCCCGATGGCTCCTATGTCGAAGCCGTGCCGCAGGGACTGGACGTCAGCACCCCCGAACTGCGCGACGCACTCGGCGCCTCCTGGGTGAACGACGCGCGCTTCATCCTTGACACCCTGACCGCCGTCAACGCCGACGATCCGCTGCTTGCCGGACTGTTCGATCTGACGCGCGTCGGCATGTTCGGACACTCGTTCGGCGGCGCCGCGGCGTTTCAAATGGCGCACGACGACGATCGGGTGCGGGCGGCGATCAACATGGACGGCTCCCCGTTCGGCACAGTGATCGCCGAAGGCGTCGGCAAACCGATCCTCTACATGCTCTCCGAAGAGGCGAGCGCCGCCAGCACGACCATCACCGACGAGGCGCTGGAAGCGGCCGGAATCACCCGAGAAGCGTTTGACGCCATGCTGGCCGAGCAGCTCGCGGACCGCGCCAGCCTGCTGGAGTCTTCGCCGAGCGCCTACCAGTTCGTGCTGGCCGGGTCGAAGCATAATACCTATTCTACCGATTCAGGCCTGGCGCGCCGTCTGCTGCCGCTGCTGGTGCCCGAGGAGATGGTCGGCACGATCGAACCGGACCGCGCCGTGAAGGTGATCAGCGACTATGTGGTCGCCTTCTTCGACCAGCACGTCAAAGGAGAAGCCGTTAGCCTGTTCGATGATCCCAGCACCGATTACCCGGAGGTCACGCTGGAGGTCTTTGGCTCATAACCTCAGTGAATCACGAAAGTTCACCTGGACCATCAATCGCTGCGTTTTTGAGCCAGCCTCACCCCAAAACTCTAACGACCTTTGCCCCTCTCCGCACGGAGAGGGGCGGTTGAGCGCAGCGAAACGGGTGAGGTTGAGTAATCCGTGATTCGCTGAACCTGAGTGTTCCGCCTCCCCGGCGCGCGCCGGGGAGGCGGAACATCTGGCGATAATTACTTTTACAAACTTCGTCGCGCAGATTGCATATAATAAGAACGACACCACGCGGATGGATAAAAATCATGAGACTGCTGTTTCATAAGATGGTTTTTGCTTTTGCAATTGTCTTGATCACGACCGCCTTTGCCTTCTCCGCCGGACCGCTTCCGGCGCAGGATTTCGCCAGCCAGAACGAGCCGGCGCTGGCGGCCGAACTGCTGGCCCAGGTCAACGCCTGGCGGGTCAGCGAGAGCGTGCCGCCCCTGCGCGTCAACGCCACCCTGGAAGAAATGGCCATCGAGCAGGCGGCTTACGTGCGCGGCCGCATGGCAGCGGGCCAGCGAGTCGACAATTTTCACCTCGACTCGCGCGGGCTGGACCCCCAGCAGCGCGCCTACAGCCTGTACGGCTGGCAGACCTACGGCGACTCGGCGCAGATCGAGATCAGCGAAAATGCCGCCGTCGGCAATGTGCGTTACGCCATCAACTACTGGCGCAACTCGGAGATCCACCGCCGCGCCGCGCTCAGCCTGACGTATCGTGAAGTGGGCGTCGCCGCCATCCCCACCGCCAGCGGCGATCGCGTGTTCATCATCGTCTTCGGCGCGCGACCCGGCGTGCTGCCGGTGATGGCCGATCCGGGTGGCACGGCGCTCTACATTTCCCGCGAATACTCGCGCTACAGCAGCGCCCGTACCATCGAGCCGATCGTCCGCCTGTTCAATGCCAACGGCCAGGCGGTCACGCCATCGCAGCCCTGGCGCTATGCCGTGCCCATCCCCGCCAATGCCGGCGATCGGCTCCTGGTGCTGATCACGGCCGGCGACGCGCAAACCATCGCCCAGGTCGATCTCAAGCAGGATCTGGCGGCCCTTCCGGCGGGCAGCGCTCCGGTGCTGGCCCCAACCGCCCTCCCGGCGACCGCGACCCCCGCCCCCCCGCGCGCCACGGCGATCCCATCGGCCACGGCGACGAATACGCTGCGCGCCGGCGTGACGCCCACCAACACGCTCGTCCCCACGGCGACGCTGACGCCCTCGCGCACTCCGACCTTCACGCCGACGCTTCCTCCAACCATCGCGCCGACCGACATGCCGGATCCCGACCTGATCATCACCTACGACCGGGACAGCCTGGTCGTGCGGGCGGTCAGCACTCGGCGGCCAAATCTGACGACCATGCGGCTGATCAACGGCGTGGGCAACATCGCCGTGACGCGCTGGCTGCAAATCGCCACCTTCCCGGCCGAATCCTTCCCGCAGAACCAGTGCCTCGTCCTGTACCGCGCCGGCACCAGCGTGCCCCAACCGTCGGGCTGCGCCTTCGTGCGCAGCGCCATCCAGGTATCCGGCGATCGCGTCTTCTGGATGGCCGGGACGTTCGACGTGCAGTTCAAGGATCAGGTCAACCGCACCTGTCCGCAGGGGCCGAGCCAGTGCCTGGTCAAGGTTGGAGGGTAAAGACGACAGCGCGGTCTCGAGACTGCGGGGGATGTCTGCTAAACGGTTTATTTCGGACGGACACGGGTCCGCCCACGCTCGTCCCCGTCGAACAGGTCGGTAAGGCCCGCACGGGGCGACACATGGGTCGCCCCCTACACCCTACGGTGGGTGGTATGGGCGGGACAGTATGCCCGCCCATAGGCATTACCTTAAGGATTTTTCTCCCCTCCCCACGATGTGGGTAATGCATAGCTCCATGCTGGAGAGGGAGCTTGATCCCGTCCACAAGATCGGGGATCTTCGCGATCCATCCCCGCTCTATGCCGAGGTTGCGCGCACGCTTGCGTGGGGGGCAGCGCTAGCCTTCACAAACGCGCTCTGAGAAGTGAGAAACGAGAGCGTGATTGCACTAGACCATGTTGCGGGTGGGCACATTGGCCCACCCCAACGGCACGCATTGCACCATCCAAGGGTGTAGGGACGCACCCGTGTGTGCGTCGAAAGCCATTTGCCCGGTGCGTCCGTCGCCTCCCTCTCAATACAACGCCATCGTATGCCGCAGGGCGAGGCGGGCCAAGTCCTTGTCGCCGTCGATTTTTGCCAGCCCCTGGTCCAGTACCTGCTGCGTCGGAATGCGCCCCGACGCCAGCCGGTTGAATTCCAGCACCTCCATTGTCAGCGCGGCCTCCGCCGGCCGATCCCCGCCCGCGGTCCACTCGCCGCCCGCCTTCCCGGTCAGGTGCAGCGTGACGGCGCGGCCGCCGAGCTTCGCCTTGTACCGGCGGTCAACGTCGCGCACCACCAGGGCCACGATGCGACCGTCGTGCTCGGCGGTCTGGATCATTTCACGGCCGGTCGCGCGGGCGATGTCGGCCCGGTGCATCCACATATCGCGCGTGTAGATGCTGTCGATCAGCTCGGCGACGGTGAACGGTTGGTCATACCCCGGCGCCATCATGCGCATCCAGCGCAGCACGGCCGGAAAGCGCTGCCGCCCGGCCAGCGATCGCTCCATGTTGTCGCGAATCTCGGCGATCAGTTCGGCCAGCGACCAGCGCGCCCGTTGGTCGACCATCCGCTGATTGGCGGCGTCGAGCAGGTTCATACCCCGCGCCGAGTAGTCGCGGAATTTAAGCGGATTGAACTGATCCATCAGCGTTTCGCGGGCGCTGGTCAAGCCGAGCACGTGCGCCCCCTGATGCGCAATGATGTCCTTGACCGACCACAGCGCGCAGTCGGTCGGCTGGGCCAGGTCCTCTGGCGTCAGAGTCTCAATCAGCGCCAGGAAGCGCTCCAGCTCGACGCGGGCCAGCGGGATGACCTCCTCGCGGGCGAGCTTCGGTATGGCCCCGGCGCTCTGCGGCCGAGTCTGCGCGGCAAAGGGGACAGAGACAGCAACCTGCGGGTTCATGGCGCACTCCTAAACGTCTGATTTCTTCCAGGCAGTTTTCATCATGTCGATGACCAGCGGGATCAACCCGCCGAAGCGGCCCTGCCCGATCGGCAGATCCGGGTTGTTGGCGAGGTGCAGGGCGGTGATGCCGTGCTGGATGGCGATGAAGATGTCCATCGCCTGGGCGGGGGAGATGCCGGGGTCGAGACCCATGGCGGCCAGCGAATCGGCGAGCTGCCGCCGGCCCTCTTCGAGCGCGGCGTACATCTCGGCCATGGCCGCCTCGGAAGGCTCGAAGCCGGGGACATGCCGCTCGAAGAGCAGTCTGAACAGCTCCGGGTTGGCAATGGACCATTCCAGGTAGGCGGTCATGTAAGCTTCCGCCTTGTCCCAGCCGGCCAGCGTCCGGCCTTCTTCAACGCGGGCCATCATGGCGCGGAATTCGCGCGTCCCCACCAGGAACAGAGTGTCGTAGAGCGCCATCTTGTTGGCGAAGTACTCGTACAGCGACGGCGTCTGCATGCCGAGCGCCCGCGCGATCTCGTTCAGGTTGAGCGCCGCCACCCCCTGCTCGCGCATGATCTGGCGGGCGGTCAGGACGATGGCGTCGATCATCTCGTCGCGGTTGCGCTGGCGTCGCTGTTTGGGCGAAAGAATCTTCTGATCCGTCACGAAACCTACTCCAGTTCGGTTTCCCTAATTGCATTAGGAATACCTTTATGATATAGGATTTCGTGTGTCTGTCAAGCGGATGGAATTCGGTACAATAAACTCAGACGTGTTCATTTGTCGATTGGCGCGACCCTGGCGCTGGCGGAGATCTTCCGCCGCGTGACGTTTGAATCGCAAGTCGGAGATGAAGAGGCAACCTGATGGTCGAGATCCGCCGCATCACGCATCTCACCGCCGCCGCGCTGCGTCCTCTGCTGGAAGCCAGCCTGGAGGAAGGCTACGCCTTCATCGAAACGCTGTGGGAGGAGTACGTGTCGGGCGTCAACCCGTTCATCACGCCGGGCGGGGTGCTGCTCGGCGGCTACGAGGGGGAGGCACTCGTCGCGGTCGGCGGCGTCCATGTCGATCCTTACGAGGAAGCGCCGGCGGTCGGCCGAGTTCGCCACGTCTACGTCCTGCCCGAGCTGCGCCGCCAGCAGATCGGCCGCCGGCTGGTGAGCGCGCTGATCGACCACGCCGCCGGGCACTTTGCCACGCTCACACTGCGCACCCCGACCGCTCACGGTGATGCCTTCTACAAGTCGCTGGGCTTCACCGACGCGCCGCGCTTCGTCCATGCTACCCACTGGCTCGATCTGCGGCGGGGGTGAGGGCGCACCGAGTGGTTGGTGTACAATCGAGACTGCGAGTGAATGGCAGTTGACGGAGAGTGACGCGCGATGTCCCTGGCAATGCCCAAGCCCTCCACATTGGAAGCGTATTTTGCCCTGGAGCATGCTTCAGACATCAAGCATGAGTTCCTGAACGGCGAAATTCTGGCGATGGGCGGCGGCAGCAGTGCCCACAACAGCCTCGTCGCTGAAATTCACGGGGGTCTGCACGCGCAGCTTCGCGGCAGGGGATGCAGGACGTTCATTGGCGACCAGCGTCTGAAGCTGAATACCCGTTCCTACGTCTACCCCGATGTGATGGTCGTCTGCGAACAGCCTGCTTTCGTCCTGGACACGGGCCTGGAGAGCCTGCTCAACCCGGTGCTCGTTGTCGAAGTCCTGTCGCCCTCCACCGAACTGTATGACCGATCCGAGAAGTTCCTGCGCTACCTGGCCCTGGAGTCCCTGCAAGAATACGTCCTGGTCGCGCAGAACCGGCCCCGAGTCGAAGTGTTCACGCGCCAGGCCGACAACCGTTGGCTGCTGACAGTCAGCGAGGGCCTCGACTCCACGACGGTCCTGGAATCGATTGACTGCACCCTGTCCCTTGCCGAGATTTACCAGTGGGTCACGTTCAGCGACGACGACGCCACCGACGACCAATAAGAGAGTGCCATGACGAAACGCGCTTCGGGTGTTCGATTTGCATTCTTCTTTCTCCTCCTGGCGCTGCTGCCCGGCGTATCGGCGCAGGATGCGCTCGACCTGCCCGCCGACCTGTACGTGCTGCTCAACGACGGGCGCATCGAGCGCTACGGCGTTGGCGCGGGCGGGGTGGCCGGTGCCTCGCCCTCCGACCTCTTCGTCCTCGACTTCGGCGTCGATCCGTCGGGGACACGCATCGCCTTCCGCAGCGAGAACGGCCTGTTCCTGCTTGACCAGACCGTCCCCGGCGGCGGGGCCATCCCGGTCGAGGGCGCCAGCGCCGACGTGCCGCCCTTCCGCGGACGTGGCGACACCATCGCCTGGTCGCCGAGCGGCGACGCCATCGCCTACACCACCACCTACGGCGCGCGCGTCTACTTCAGCGACGCCGGGACGCCCGTCTTCCTCGATCTGCGCGAGGCCGCCTTCCGCCAGTTGAGCTGGTCGCCGGGCGGGCGCTTCCTGGCCGCCGAGTCGGAAAGCGAGGGGTGGGCGTCTGGTGGATCTACCGGCGCGAAGGGGCCGCACTGTTCCTGACCAGCATCATCACCGACGCTACCGGCACGGCCTGGATCAGCGAGTCCGATATCGTCTTCACTCCCACGGGGGGTGGGCTGCGGCTGATGAGCCTGGACCGGGCCAACCAGCAGATCAACCTGCTGGATGAAAGCAAGATCTACCGCCTGCCCGCGCTCGATGCCGCCGACGCGCTGGTCTTCTTCGCCCGCGACCCGGCCGACGCCGCCATCCCCGAAGGCTATGGCACCCTCTTCCGGCTGGAGCGCGGGGCGGAGTCGGTGCAGGTCGTCGGACAGATCCCGGTGGCGCTGGGCGGCTTGACCTGGTCGCCCGACGGCCGGCTGCTGGTCGCCTTTCAGGGCGGGGTGCTGGCCTTCTTCAATCCGGTCGATGGTCTGGGCTTCCCGCTGCCCATCAACGGCGCGGTCGCCTATGACTGGGGTCCAGTGAGCGGCGCGGTCGCCCCGACGCTGGCCGCGCAGGCGACGGAGATTCCCGCTGTCGAGCCAACGGCGCTCCCGACGATTGAAGCCACCGCCGAGCCGACGCGCGAACCCACGCCCATCCCGATCGTCACGGCCAGCACACTGGTGCTGGCCGCCGATGGCTACTTCCTCGCGCCGGGGACGGACGGCATCGTCCAGGTGTGGCGGCTGCCCGCCGATGGATCGACCCCGACGCCGTTCACGCGCAACACGGCCGACGCCGTCGAGTTCGCCGTCTCGCCTGTCGCCCAGGCCGTGGCCTACGTGGTCGAGGCCGAGCTGTGGCTGCAAATCGCCAACGAGGCGCCCTTCCGGCTGGCGCGGCTGAACAGCTTCGCGCCGGCGACCCCGATCTTCAGTCCTGATGGGACGCAGGTGGCCTATGCCGACGAAGGCGCGGGCATCTGGCGCATCGCCATTGAAGCGGCGCGGGCCGGCGAGGACCCGGAACTACTGCGCGCGCGCGTCACCGACGAGTCCGGGGCTCAGCAGGCGCTGCGCCGCCCGCAGTTCTCGCCCGATGGCACCAAACTACTCTTCGACGTCTACACCGGCGCGGATGGCGACCCGAACGCCACCGTCGCCAATAACGTGCTGGATATCGCCACGCGCGAGATGGCCGTCGGCATTCCGCTGCCCGCCGTCGATCCCCGGCCGACGCGGGCGCGCTGGCTGCGCGACGGGCGCATCTACGCCTATCTGGATGCCTCGGTGGCGGTCGATGCGCCGCCCGGTATTTACCTGATCGACCCACCGCAGCCCTCTGGCGGCACGCTGATGGCCGGCCTGCCCGGCGGATCGGTGGTGCGGGCGGTCAACGAACCGCTGCTCGGCATGCTCCGGTTGGTGCTGGCCGACAGCCCCGCGCCGGACGCGCCCCTGACCGTGTCCGACCTGGTGCTGGCCGACGGGACGCTCGCCCCGGTGATCGACATCGGCCCGCTGACCGCGCCGCGCCTGTCGCCGGAGTCGCGCTTTATCGGCGGCTTCGAGTCGCTGGGTCCGGAGGGCGGCACACTGGCGGTGATCGACCTGATGACCGGACGGCGCTTCCTGCTCAGCAGCGCGACCGACGCGCGCCAGTTCATCTGGTCGGGGGGGTAAGCGGCCCACATTGTGATCTTGGTCACTACCCCCGCGCCCCGGTGCGGCGTATGCTGAAGCTGGACGATGTCGAGCCGCCGACGGCGGAAGAGGTGACCATGTCCATACGTGAAACGTACTCAGGCCCGGTGCTCGACTGGCTGCTGGAGCAAGACGATCCGGGTCCCCGCTACCTGGCCCTGCGCGATCTGCTCGATGGCGCACCGGACGCCCCGGAGCTGGCCGCCGCCCGCGCCGAAGCCCACACACGCGGCCCGATTGCGGTGGTGCTGGATGCGATGGATCGCGCCGGCTATTGGGTCGAGCCGGGGGCCGGCTACTCTCCAAAGTACCAGGGAACGGTCTGGTCGCTCATCCTGCTCGCCCAGCTCGGCGCCTCTATTGAGCAGGATGAGCGCATGGCCCGCGCCTGCGCCTACGTGCTGGACCACACCCTCGCGCCGGGCGGCCAGTTCACCACCAACGGGGCACCCTCCGGCACGGCCGACTGTCTCCAGGGCAATCTGTGCGCCGCCCTGCTCGACCTGGGCTGCGACGATCCCCGACTGGATGCGGCCTTCGAGTGGATGGCGCGCAGCGTGACCGGCGAGGGCATCGCGCCGATGACCGACCGTCACGCCGCCGTGCGCTACTACGCCGGCAAATGCGGCCCGCGCTTCGCCTGCGGATCCAACAACAAGCTGCCCTGCGCCTGGGGCGGGGTGAAAGTCATGCTGGCCTTCAGCAAGTGGCCGGCGGAGCGTCGCACACCGCTGATCGAGCGGGCGATCGCCGAAGGGGCCGACTTCCTGTTCAGCACCGACCCGGCACTGGCCGATTACCCGTCCGGTTATGCCGACAAGCCCAGCAGCAACTGGTGGAAGTTCGGCTTCCCGGTCTTCTACGTCACCGATCTGCTGCAAAACGTCGAGGCCCTGACCGCCCTGGGTTACGGCCACGACCCGCGCCTGACCCACGCGCTCGATCTCATCCGTGGCAAGCAGGATCGGCACGGGCGATGGGCGCTGGAGTACGACTATGCGGGGAAGACCTGGGTCGACTTCGGTGCGAAGAAGCAGCCGAACAAGTGGGTGACGCTGCGGGCGCTCCGGGTGCTCAAGGCCGCCGCCTGAACCTGCCATGCGCGCCGGACAGGGTGCACCTGAACCCAGGCAGGAACATCAGGTTGAGTCCCCCATATGTACAAGTTAGCGACTGATCGACGCCATCAGAATAGCGATGGTCGCGTCGTCCGCCGGGTGTTGAAACACCCGGCTACCCGAAAAAACTGGTCCACTAAAGGGACCAAAAACGCAGGCTCTGGGGTGAGCCCCTTCAGTGGGCTTGTCGGTTTCTAGCCGAGGCGCTTTAGCCCTCGGCGGCCCCCGCAACCCTTCACTTGGTGCATATGGGATATGCCATACCATACCCCCCCCGACGACCACGCTATTTGCGGCGGACGAGGCATGCCTTGTCCCTATGGCCAGAACCGAACACGTCCGCCCCATTATGACCCACGAGCCGCCATCACAAACAGGCCAACTTCTGGCTTAGCGGCGTTATGACGGAAGAACAAGAGCGCTGGCGCGTTCCGCTGTCGATTATTTTATGATGAAAATCCTGTTGACAAGTATAGTCGCAGGACCTATAATCCCGCCGACTTTTCAGGAAAGGGGAGGCATCGCCGGGCACGCCGCCGGTCGATGCAAGTCCGCACCGTGGCGCAAAGTACCATTCCAGCAGAATAGGCTCGGTAGGCTTGCCGGAACTCCGACAGGTCCGCCGAGTTTTTGTTTGGCCTCGCCGAACGAGCCCGTCCAGAAAGTCGAAAAATCATTTTATCAGGGGGCATCATGCAGTTCGAAAGCACCATCAACGAAATGGACTTCGCTTCCATGTTGGAAGCGTCGTTCGCGGAAGAAGCGCCGGAGCGCGGTGATATCGTCACCGGCATTGTCGTCGCCATCGACCAGCAAGGCTTGATCGTCGGCATTGAAGGGATGAAGCGGGACGGAGTCGTGGAGCGCCGCGACCTGGAACGCTCCAACGTCGACATTGATGCTTTCACCGTCGGTCAGGAAGTGGATGTCATGATTGTGCGGATGGAGGATGAAGACGGCAACCTGCTGCTCTCCATCTCTCAGGCCGCCCAGACCGAAGATTGGAAGCGCGCCGAGGAGTTGATGAACAACGACGAGGTGTGGGAAGGCGTGGTCAGCGACGCGAATCGCGGCGGCTTGATCGTCCCCTTCGGCAACCTGCGCGGTTTTGTCCCGGCCAGTCACGTCATCGACCTGCCGCGTGGCCTGAACGAAGATGAGCGCCGGGCACGCATGATGCGCCTGATCGGCCAGCCCATCAACATGAAGGTGATCGAGGTTAACCGCAAGCGCCGCCGTCTGGTCTTCAGCCAGCGCGACGCCCAGCGCGGCAGCCGCGACGCCCGCAAGGAAGTGCTGCTCGACCAGCTCAAGGAAGGCGAGGTCCGTAAGGGCGTCGTCAGCGGCCTGCGCGACTTCGGCGCGTTCGTCGACCTGGGCGGTGCTGACGGCCTGATCCACATTTCGGAACTGGCGTGGCACCGTGTCAATCATCCTCGTGAAGTCCTGAACGTCGGGGATGAAGTTGAAGTTTACATCCTGCGCCTCGACGCCGAGGGAAAGCGCATCGGCCTGAGCCTGAAGCGCCTGCAAGAGAACCCGTGGGCGCGCGTCGAAGAAATGTACCACGTTGGGCAGTTGGTGGAAGGCACCGTCTCCCGCGTGACGCAGTTCGGCGCGTTCATCAGCCTGGACCCGGGCATCGAAGCGCTGCTGCACACCAGCCAGCTCGCGGACCCGCCGCCGGCCGACCCGTCGCTCGTGGTGCATGAAGGCCAGCGCCTGATGCTGCGCGTGATCAGCATCGAGGCCGACAAGCAGCGTCTTGGCCTGAGCCTGAAGGAAGTCAGCAGCGAAGAAAGGGCGCGCTGGGACGCCACGCAGGAGACTCCTGCCGGCGAGTCCAGCGAATCGGTCGCCGAGGCGGAAGTCGAAGCGCCAGCCGAAGAAGTTTCTGAAGCCGTCGCCGAAATGCCAGCCGAAGAAGCCTCTCCAGCAGTCGCTGAAGCAGTTGCTGAAGCGTCAGCCGAAGCACCAGCCGATGGGGCCGAAATCCCGGCCTGATCCCCGCTCCAAACACGCACCTTGGCGTGGCGCTGTGCGATCCTGTAGAATGATCCGAAGGATCCACAGCGCCACCACAATAAGCATATAAACGGCAAATTGTCACGCCGCGCTGAAATTTCGATCAGGAAGGAGGTGAAGAGCGACGTATGGCACATGTCACGTTGAAACCCGGAGAATCACAGGAATCGCTGCTGCGACGCTTTCGTAAGAAGGTTACCAATGCGGGCGTGCTGAGCACGGTGCGCCGCAAGCGCTGGCACATTTCCAAGAGCGAACTGCGCCGGATTGAGAAGAAAAAGGCAATCCGTCGTTCACGCCGCCGTCAGCGCAAGGCGTTGACCCGCTAAGGTTTGCGAACATTAAGGCACAGCCTGCACGCGTTCCGCAGGCATGCACGGCCGGGGCGGGTTTTTTTAACCCGCCCCTCTGTTTGCATTTACAAAGCACGGCCGCTGGCCTATCATAAACAGCACATTGGTCATGTTGTGAGTTCCACAGGAAATGTATGGCGAAAAAAGAAGACAAGATCGAAGTCGAAGGTGTGGTGGTCGAGGCGCTCCCCAACACGCAGTTTCTGGTCGAGCTGGATAACGGACATCGCATCCTCTCCTATCTTTCCGGCAAGATGCGCAAGTACTACATCCGTATCCTCCTCGGTGACCGGGTCCGTGTCGAGATGAGCATGTACGATCCGTCTCGCGGCCGTATCACCTACCGCTTCCGCGATGGCTATCGTCCGGGCGAGGAAACGACGACGGAATAGTCAGCGCTGCTCGATGACGCCCCAGGCCCCGATCGCACGGATCAGGGCTGGCGCGGATTCCTGCATGGTTCCCGGTTTGAAAACCCCATCTCGCCTTCCTCTTCAGACGATCGCCCCCGCGGCCATTACGGGCGCCATTCTCTTGCTCTTCTGGTGGCTGACCCGACTTCCCGATCTGCAAACGCTCCCGTTGCATAACGACGAAGGACTGCATCTCACCCGCGCGGTCGAGGTGTGGAATTTGCATCCCTTCTGGGAAATCCGCGACGGCAAGATCGCCAACCATTTCCTCATCGCCCTCTTTTACCCACAGAACGCGCCGGTCTTCGCCGGGCGCATGGCCACCATCTTCGTCGCCTTGATCGGCGCAGCGGCCGGCTTCGCGCTGATTCGCCAGCGCTTTGGCGTGCTCGCCGGCGTCCTCTCGCTGCTGGCGTTGATCGCCTCTCCCTACCTGCTCTTCTACGATCGGCTGGCGTTGAGCGATGCCGAGGCCAGCGCGCTGGTCGTGCTGTCGCTGTGGGCAGCCGATCGACTGGCGCGGCGCGGCACGATCGCCAACGCCCTGCTGACCGGCCTGTGCTTCGGCGCGGCGGCCCTGTTCAAGTTCACCGCCATTCCCTTCGCACTCTCGCTGGCGCTGGTCGTCCTGCTGACCGCTCGCTATCCCGTGCGGCGGCGGCTCACGCTTCTGGTTGCCGCCGGGCTGGTCACGGCAGCGCTGTTTGTCGTGCCCATTGGCTACCTGCTGCTGCGCGGGGACGACCTCTTCTCCATCGCCCTGGGGTGGATTGGCACAGGTGGCCCGGCCGGCCAACCGGCGCTGGTCGAGAACCTGGCTCGGCTGTGGGAGACGCTGACGGCTTACGCTCCGGTCGGCACGCTCCTGCTGATCGGCGGGCTGATCCTGCTCCCCCTCTCCGGCGGTCGCGGGAGAGGAGTTCAGGGGGTGAGGAGTATTCCCACCGCTTACCTTCTCGCCCTCGTCATCCCCCTGGCTGTTATGCTGGTACTCGGCCGCGAGGTTCTGCCCCGCCACTTCGTCGTCGCGCTGCCCCTGGCGCTGATCCTGTCCGGGGCAGGTTGGGCGGCGCTGATCGATCTGCTGCCGATGCGGTCGGTCTCACTGCGGTGGGGAGCGGCCCTGCTCGTGGCCGCGCTGCTCATCGCCCCCCTCATAGCGGCGCTTCCTGTGCTCTGGCATACGCCGCACCGGCTGTCGATGCCCGCTTTCGACGTGGCGCAGTTCGTCACCCAGCACCCCAGCGGCTATGGTCTGCGCGAGGCGGTGCTCGCCATGCCCGATGAAGTCAGCTCGGCCGGCGCCCCGATCATCGCCAGCATGTTCCCGGATAGCTGCCGGCGGGCCAACTTCTACGCTGCGTATCGACCGGACGGGCTGCGCCTGCTCTGCACCGACGCCCCGGGTGAGGACGCGATTCGTGCGGCGCTGACGGATAACGTGGACGAAGCCGTCTACGTGCTGACCGACACCGCGCCGCTGATCGGCGCCGACGTGCCGGCGCTGGCGGAGTCGCTCGGCGCGCATGCGGAGCGCGTCGCGGCCTACCCCCGCCCTGGAGAGTCGGAGCAGTCCGCCTCGGTCGTCCTGTGGCGCATGGCCTCCGAGACCCGATAAATCCGTGCGGACGCCCGAACGGCCATTCCAGATTTCCCTCGCGCCGCCATTCAGGACCGAAGCTGTCCGCTTTTTCAGATACACTGAGAGTCGAACGGCCAGAATTCATCAGGAGGTGATCTGTGAACGCGGAACGACCCGTGGGACAGACCAGAAGCCAGGGGTGGGAGATCGGCGTGCGCCGCACCGTGCCCATGAGCGCCGGCCGGGCCTGGGGCGCCATCATGGCGGCCCTCGGTCTGGACTGGGCCTATGACCCCGAAAGCCCGCCCTTCGAGCGGGGCCGCACCTTCATCACCGACGACGGCACGCGCGGCGAGATCCGCAGCTTCGAGCAGGGCAGCCTGCTGCGCATGAAGTGGCAGCCGCCGGGCTGGGAGGTCAACACCACCCTGCAAATCCGCGTGCTGCCCGCGAAGAAAGGCAGCACGATCAGCATTCATCACGAATGGCTGAAAGACGGCGAAATGCGCGAGGCCATGCGCGCCCGGTGGACGGCGCTGCTTGAAGCGATAGAAAAGAAGGACTGATAGAGAACCGAAATAACCGGTACCAGATCAGCTCCGCCGAGGGCTGAAGCCCGTCGGCTAGACAAAGACAAGCTCACTAAAGGAGCTGAGCTTGTGTGTTTCGGTCCCTTCAGCGGACCTGTCGGTTCGGTAGCCGAGGTGCTTCAGCCCTCGGCGAGAGTAGCCTTAACGAGTGTCCGCACTTTTCACTCAGTTCTTCTCATCTCTCACTTCTCTTCCCTCATTCCTCACTCCTATAAAGGAGATTCCCATGTCTGATACCCTGCTCCGTGCCCACTTCGTCGAGGCCATGCTGATGTCGCTCGACGAGACGTTCGACAACGTTCAGGGCATCTATCTGGATCGCAATACCTCGCTGTTCGGGACGCTGGCGACCATCACCGCCGAGGAAGCGTCACGGCCGGTATCCACCAACTGCGCCAGCCTCGCCGCCCATGTCGAGCACATGCGCTTCTACATGGATGTCACGCTGCGCTGGGTGGCCGGCGATCACTCGCGCCCCGACTGGGGCGAGATCTGGCGGACGGTGCGCGAAGTCACGCCAGAGCAGTGGGCCGACAGCCAGCGCCGTCTGCGCGAAAGCTACAACCAGATTCGCGAGCTGGTGCAGGTCACCCCCTGGGAGGACGCCAACGAGATCGGCGGCGCGATGGGCATCCTGATGCACAACGCCTACCATCTGGGCGAGATTCGCCAGGCGCTCTGCACCCTGAAGCCGGATCGCTAGCACCTCAACAAGATGAGAATGACGGGGTTTTCCGTAGGGGCGGGGCAATGTCCCCGCCCATCCTTCCCGGGCGGACACGCTGGTCCGCCCCTACACCATCATCCCGTGGGCAAGGAGACTGGTCGGACGGTTCACCAGATTGACGGCAGAAGATGCGTTAAAACAGGAGCAGCTCGATGCAATCAGAAACATCGAACCTGAAGAGGATGGATAACGTCGGCATCGTGGTCGAATCGCTCGATGAGACCATCGCTTTTTTCGCCGAGCTTGGCCTGAAGCTTGAAGGGCGAGCCATGGTCGAAGGAGAATGGGCCGGGCGCGTCACCGGACTGGGCACACAGCGCGTCGAGATCGCCATGATGGTCACCCCCGACGGCCACAGCCGACTCGAGCTTTCGCGATTTCTCACCCCGCCTGTAGTCGCCGATCATCGAAACGCCCCGGTGAACGCTCTCGGATACCTGCGCGTCATGTTCACTGTGAACGACATCGACGAGACGCTCACCAGGCTCGGCAAACACGGCGCGCAGCTCGTCGGTGAAGTGGTTCGGTACGAGGACTCGTATCGAGTCTGCTATATCCGCGGCCCCGAAGGACTTCTCATCGGGCTGGCCCAGGAAACCTCAAGTCGGTAGAGTACTGACTCTGGAAGTCGCGTCATCACTGACCAGTTGACCTTTTCTCTTGACCTTGAGCAGCGCGATCAACGCGTCTGCGCGCACAAAGTCGAACTGAGAGCATATCTGATAATTGCCCTTTTGCATTCGTTGCGGCACAAGAACGCATCTTCGTAGGGACACGCTTCTGCGTGTCCGCCGGTCCCGGACGGCAAGAATGCCGTCCCTACGAGAGAACCGCCGAATATTCAGATACGCTCTGAGCGAAAAATCCTGTGAGCATGACCCTCACCCGCTGCGCTTCGCTTAGCCGCCCTCTCCCGTGCCACGGGAGAGGGCACGACCGCAGGTCGGGGTGAGGGTCGAAAAACATCGCTTAACCATAACTCACGTTAACCGAGAAGTTCCTCCTGCGCTCTTCCTCATCCCTCATCCCTCATTCCTCGCGTTTCCTTCCTACCCCATCGCCTCGCCGAAACCGCGATCCACGAAGCACAGCACATACTCCTTGCGCGGCGGATCGATCTCGTACGGGCTGTTTTCGATGGTGCAGCCAAAGGCATTGACTGCCTCCAGGATGGCGGCTGAGGCCTGATTGTCGATGAACAGCGCCAGGTTGCGATCTATCGGCAGGGCGGCGGCGTACTCAGTCGTGAAATCCGCCGCCGCCAGCGGAACATAGCGCAGGGTGGCGACGTCGGCTTTGGTCAGGAACATGATCCAGATGCGCGGCACGTTGATGTCGGGGATCGGGTCGGAAATCAGGTAGATGTCGGTGTAGTCCGGCACGTCTTTCGCGCGCAGGGCGGCGTCGTAGCCATCAGGGTAGGGCTTGGATTCGCGCGCCTGCCTCTCCAACCCCGGCGCATGGTAGACGAAGTAGTAATCGATCTGCCCGACGACGATCAGGGCGGTCAGCGCGGCCACGACGCCGATCGCCAGTCGGCGGTGGATCGTCCCGCCGGCCGAAGCCGCCGGTGAAGCGTTCGCGGCCGGCAGGGTCGTCTGTACCGCGACGTTTGGCACAACAACGTTTGGCACAGCGACGGCATTGGCGGCCGTCTGGACAGCCAACCCCTGCGTCACCGGCCTGACCGCCGGCAGAGCGCGATAGAAGAGCATCGGGATCAGGTGGCGCAGCGCCACGGCCGTCACCACCGCGACCGCCGGGAAGACGACATGCCAGCGCGCGTAGACGGCGCTGTCGCGCAGCAGGGCGTTGGTCAGCGCGGTCAGCAGCAGCCACAGCACCAGGATGACCGAGGCCGATCGCCAGCGCCAGATCAGATAGGCCGTGCCGAGCAGGAAGAATGGCACGACGTAGACCAGCAGCAGCGGCTGGCGGCCGCCGTAGAACACGGCCTGTTCCGGCTGCGTGACGTAGACGGTGAACGGGAACAGCAGCCGCCGGGCCAGCTCCGACGCTTCTTCGCCGGTCAATCCGTCCTCATCCTGAAAGGGCGCCAGCAGCAGATCGAAGCCGCCGGAGGTGGTCAGGCGCGGGTTGGCGTCGCGGTTGCGGCTGAAAATCGCATAGTACGCCGGGGTGGCCACCAGGATCAGCGCCAGCGCGGCGATGAAGATGCCCTTGAAAGGGATGCGCACGCGCGGCGTCGTCGCAGCCCGGCGCGGCAGGATCGACACGACGACCGCGCCGATCAGCCAGATGGCGGCCAGGGGGATGTAGAACAGCCGCCCGGCCTCGAAGAAGTACTGAGTCATGGCCAGCGACGCGCCGGCCAGCGCCCAGTCGAGCCGGCGGTTGAAGCGCAGGCCGCGGATCAGAAACCAGATGGCGAGCGCCCCGAACAACGGATCGGCGATGTGGATGAGCGCGATGCGGCTGAAATGCACATGCGGCGGGAAACTGAGCAGCACCAGCGCCGCCAGCAGGCCGGTGCGCCGGTCCTTGAACAGATCGCGTCCCAGACAGTAGGTGACGACAACCGTCAGCGCGCCGACGAGGGTGCTGATCAGGCGCAGCGACGTGACCGACCGGCCCAGAAGGTTGATCAGCTCGCCCTGCCACTGTGGCATAACCAGCGTAGAGATGTAGTCGGACGGGCGACCTACCAGACCGATGGCGCCGCCGAAGTAATGGACGGTGCCGTCGACGGCCAGCGCCTCGTCCACGCTGACCCGCAGACCTTCTTCCAGATCCCAGGCGCGGACGATCAGCGCGGCGAAAAAGATCACGATGATCAGCAGGGTCTCGCTGCGCACCCAACTACGGCGGGGCCGCAGAGTCTCCGGCAGATTCAGCATCCAACGCGGCAAACCGAGGCGCGGCACCCCTCCCAGGCCCATCACCACCAGGGCGATGCCGCTGTAGAACACGATCGCCTGGCCGCGCAGACCCAGCTTGAGCGGCTGAAGCGGCACCATCCGGCCGGCCAGTTCGCCCGCCAGCAGCAGCAGCAGCACGCCGACGGCCGCCATGACCATGTTGCCGCGCGCCGGCTGAAGGGGCGCGTCGGTCGTTTCCGCCACCGCGACCGGCGGCGCGGCGAAGCCCAGGGCCATCCAGAGCACAGCGGCGCCGAGCAGCATCACCAGCGCGGGGATGGTGAAATAAGGGTCGGTTTTGTACATCGGCGAGAAGCCCAGGGCCGCCACGATCATCAGGATCAGCGCGGCCAGCATCGTCCGCGCGGCCAGTTCGGCGTCCTGCCGGCTGGTGATGGCGGCGCGCAGGCGGCCCGGCAGCCCGCGCACGTCGGCGATGCGGTAGCCCGCATCGGCGGCCAGCACGCCCAGCCCGGCGACGATCGCGCCGACCAGCACACGCAGCGCCAGCCGGTCCTCCGGGATCAGCAGCGACGCCAGAACCCCTGCGATGGGAAAGAGCAGATAGCCGGTATGCGTTCGCAGAACCCTCACGATGCCCCCAGGAGGTGGAAAAAGAGAGGGACGAGAAATGAGGAATGAGAAATGAGGATCGCTCGTTGGGCAGAGTCGGCTTGAAGAGAGAGCAACGAGCAAGAAGGGTATGGCGCTTTGTCCCGACCGTTCTCGCAGATGGCGGCTCTCTCGTTCTCAGCAGCGCTTATTCCGCCCTGTCTTTTCCTCATCTCTCCTCTCTCATTCCTCGTTCCTTCTCTAAAAGAGACTCATCTGCTGCGGCCCCGCCGGATCGTAGGGCGGGTCTTCGCCCTCGACGGCCGCTTCGGGCGCGGCGGCGAAGGATGGCTCGGCCTCGTCCGGCGGATACGCGTCGACCGGCGGGTATTCCGCACCGACGGCTTCCGCTTCCGGCGGATTCTCCTGCACCTGGGCGGCCGCCTCCGCCGCGGCGATCAGCTCCGTCGGCGCGGTCGGGCTGGCGGCGACGCTGACCATGGCGGCAACGACCGTCATGTCGGGCGTGAAATCCTCGGCCGCATCGTCGACATGCATCGTGGCGCGCACGTACAGCTCGCTGAGCTCATCCTCTTCAAAGCCGACCTGGTTCAGCACGCGGGTCAGCGTTTCCAGCGTCCGGCGGTCGTTGGCGCGCACCACGTACTGATAATGCGCGCGCAAACACTCCCGCCAGTCGTCGGCGAAAGGGCTTTTTCCAGGCATGGTTTACACCTCGAAAGACTGCTTCCAGTCGGGAATATGTACCGTCATGCCATACTGCGTGTGCAGCGACTCGGCCAGGGCCGTCTGGGCCGGGGGTTCGCCGTGCACCAGGAAGGTCTGCGCCGGCTTGCGATCCATTCCCCCCACCCAGGCCAGCAGCTCGTCGCGGTCGGCGTGACCGCTGAAGCCGTTCAGCACCTCGCACTGAGCGCGGTTGCGATAGACCTCGCCGAAGATGCGCACTTCCGGGTCGCCATCGACCAGCCGCCGGCCCAGCGTGTGCTCGGCCTGCCAGCCGACGATCAGCACGGTGTGGCGCGGGTCCTCGATGCGATTCTTGAGGTGGTGCAGCACGCGCCCATGCTCGGCCATGCCGCTGGGGGCGATGATGATCACCGGCTCGCGCATGAAATTGATCTGCTTGCTCTCTTCGGTGGTGCGGGTGTAGCGCAGCTCGCTGAAGCCGAACGGGTCGCGCCCGACGATGTCGTTTTCGGCGAGGAAGGCACGAATCTCGGCGTCGTAGCACTCCGGGTGATTGCGGAAGGCGGTGGTCACGTTGGTGGCCAGCGGGCTGTCGACGAAGATCGGCAGGCGAGGGATGTCGCCCTTCACCATCAGTTCGTGCAGCATGAGGACCAACTGCTGCGTCCGCCCGACGGCGAAGGCCGGGATGATGATCGATCCGCCGCGCTTGTACGTCTCGACGATGATCGACTCCATCCGTTTGGCGTCGTCCTCGTACGGGGGATGCAGGCGATCGCCGTAGGTGCTCTCCAGGATCAGGAAGTCGGCTGAGTCGAGCGGCTCGGGGTCGCGGATGATCGGGATGCCCTTGCGGCCCAGGTCGCCGCTGAAGACCAGCCGCACGTCGCGCTTCGCCTCGCGCTCCTCGATGTCGAGGATGACGAAGGTGCTGCCGAGCATGTGGCCGGCATCCTTGAAGGTCAGCGTCACGCCGGGGGCGATATTGTGCGGCCGGTGGTAGCTGAGGCTGGTAAACAGCCCCATCACCTCGCTGGCATCCTCGCGCGTATAGAGCGGCTCGACCGGGGGCAGATGCTCCTTCTTGCGCTTCTTGTTGACGTACTCGACATCGCGCTCCTGAATGTGGCCGCTGTCCAGCAGCATCGAGGCGCACAGATCGCGCGTGGCGTGGGTGCTGATGATCTCGCCTTCATAGCCGTTGATCGGCAGGTTGGGGAGGTTGCCGGAATGGTCGATGTGGGCGTGCGAGAGCACCACGACGTCGAGCGATGCCGCGTCGAAGGGCAGCCGCCGGTTCCGTTCGAAAGCTTCCGACCGCCGGCCCTGGTACAGACCGCAGTCGAGCAGGATGCGCGCGCCGTTGACCTCGATCAGGTGCTGTGAGCCGGTGACCGTACGCGCCGCGCCGTAGAATGTCAGCCGCATAAGTGCCGCTCCATGGGTGGCCGATTCGCTTCCGTTGATTGTACGCGATCTCCGACGAACACGGCCGGGTGGCGTTGGGCGACGTTCCCCGGGCATCGCTGCAAATCTCCCAATGTGTCCTGAAACCTCGCTGATGCGCCGCCGGAGAATGAAATTCTCCGGCTACCCCCAAGGACGCGAGAAACCGACTGAAGTCGGTTCCGCCGGGGAGAGTGTTCGCCAGGGGAGGCGCATCCCCACGAATTCCGCCGGAGGAACCCTCCTCGGAGTGCTTTCGGGGGTTCGGGGTAGCCTGACGTTGCGCAGTTTTGCGCCCTGATGCCCAGAGACCAATCTTGAAGCGATTATCCAAGGGGACAGCTCAGGAATCGAACCGCCGCCGGAATGCCGTACAATGGGACTCAGGGGCTGGCTGCCAGTCCTGACTCGGCGGGACCTGTAGAGGAGTGAATCATGGAACAGGTACTCTCGAAAGACGGCACCTCCATCGCCGTACAGCGCAGCGGGACCGGCCCACCTCTGGTCATGGTCCATGGCACCCTCGCCTCGCACCAGAGCTGGGCCGGCGTTCTTCCGGCGCTGGAGCAGCAGTTCACCGTCTACGCCCTGGATCGACGGGGCTACGGTGAAAGCGGTGACGGCCCCAGCTACGCCATCGAGCGCGAATTCGAGGACATCGCCTCCGTGGTCGATTTTGTGGGCGAAGGCGTCGGCCTCTTTGGCCACTCCTTCGGCGGCCCCTGCGTCCTGGAGGCGGCCCGGCTCACCCCGAATGTGCGCCGGGTGGTCGTGTACGAACCCTCGCCGCTGCCGGTGCCCGGTGCGCCGCTGTACCCGGCAGGCACGGTCGAGAAAATCGAGGCGCTGCTGGAGTCGGGCGATCGCGAAGCGGTGGTGCTCGCGGTGTTCCGGGATCTGCTGGACGTGCCGCCCGGCGAGCTTGATGCTTACCGCGCCTCCCCGCGTTTTCCGGCCTGGATGGCGGCGGCGCACCTCGTCCCGCGCGAGACCCGCGCCGAGGAAGCCTATGCGTTTGAGCCGGAGCGCTTCAAGGATTTGCGGCTGCCTGTGCTTCTTCTGACCGGCGGAGACAGTCCGGAGCGCCTGAAGACGACCATCCTGACCTGGCACGCGGCCCTGGCCAACAGTCGGATCGTCGTGCTGCCCGGCCAGGGGCACATCGCCCACTACACCGCGCCGGACCTGTTTATACGTGAGCTTGAGGACTTTCTGCTGGAGACAGACTGAGCGGGAAGAGAAAGCGGAACGGGCGTCAGCTTTCGCGGAAGACCGTCACGGTGCTGCCGAAGGTGAGCACATCGCCGTCCTTGACCACCCGCCCCTTTTCGTTGATCGGCGTGCCGTTGACCAGCGTGCCGTTGCTGCTGCCCAGGTCGGCCACCACCCAGGAGTCGTCGCGGTACTCCATGCGCGCATGCGGGCGTGAGACAGAGGGATCTTGCAGCGACACTTCCCAGTCGGCCTTGGCGGTGGCCCGGCCGATGGTGATGGTGTTGGCCACCAGCGGGATGTTCTGACCCTCCTGCGGGCCATTGGTGACGATCAGCTTGCCCTTGCCGGTGCTGATCACCGCCGTGATCAGGGTGCCATGCTCGGTGGCCTGGCGCTGGTCGAAGGCGTCGGTGATGGCGTCAAAGCGCAGGACGGGCACGTACAGCCGGATGATGTCCCCTGCCACCAGCGGGTAGGGTTCAATGACGCGCACGTCGTTGACATACACCCCGTTGGCGCTGCCCAGGTCGGCGATGACGAAGACGCCGTCGCGGTAGCTGATCACGGCGTGCTGGCGCGAGACGTGCTGTTCGCGGATGCTGATGTCGCTGCTCTCCAGCCGCCCGATGGTGGCGGTCGCCCCTTCGCCCAGGACGAACTCGACCCGCATCCCTGTCTGCGGATCATCCCAGGTGATACGTGCCAGCAGCGTCTGGTTGTTGTAGGCTTCCTGCATGTCCCTGCCACCTGATAACGCCTAGACCGTCATGATCCTACCCCTCAGCCGGACAGGGTGCAACCCGGTGAAGCGGCTAGGCCGGTGTTTCGCAGGAAAAACGTAGAAGACTGTCCCTACTCTTCCGGCTTCTCGCCTTTGTTCATGAACAGGGCATACATGTCGTCGTCCATGCCGGCCGGCCGGGTGAACGCCATCCCGCCCAGGTCGCGGCCGATGCGGTGCAGCAGATCCGGCGTCGACCAGATCGCCGCGTCCACCTGCACGGCGGTGGCTCCGGCCTCGATGTAGTCGCGGGCGTCCTGCTCGGAATGCACGCCGCCGCTGGCGATCACCGCCACGCCCGGCAGACGCCGCGCCATCTGACCGATCAGGCGCAGGGTCATCGGCTTGACCAGGGGGCCGTACAGGCGTCCGGCCGTCAGCCGGCCCTGGGCGTCGCGGGCCGTGCCGCGCGGGGGCGCGAAGGCCACGATGCCGCCGGCCCCGGCTTCGACCGCCGCGCGGGCGTGATCGGCCGTGGCGCCGTGATGCAGCCGGGCCAGGATCGGCTTCTCGTTCTTGCCAACCGCCGCGCGCACATACCACTCGACCTCGGCGGTGCTGATGTCGTCGGCCAGCCCCAGCTCGATCGCCGCCACCGACTCCTCGCGCTCCAGCATGCGGATCGCCATCGACATGTCTTCCGGCGAATGCGCCACCACATGCGCGATGATCGGCACGTCCATGCGCCGCCACAGCTCGCGGTAGTTGCTCAGGATTTTGGAGACGCCGGGGTTGGGCAGGCCGGTATGCACCAGGATGCCGCTGGGCAGCGAGATCACCCGCGTGCCGGTCGCCGGGCTCCACGGCGCATAGGTGATCGGATTGGTCACGAAGGCGCCGACGGCGCTGAAGTCGATCAGGTCGCGGTAATGGTCGCCGAAGCCGAGAATGCCGGCGGCGTTCATCACCGGCGTGTTGACCACCAGCGCGTGTTTTCCGGGTTTGCTGATCCGCAGGTTCATCGCATCATCTTTTCGAACATCGTCAATTCAGCGTTCTGGGTCGGGGTGCCTACCGGCACGACCAGTCAATCTCCCCTCTCCGGAACGGAGAGGGGCCGGGGGTGAGGTTTCAGTTCCTACGTCAGCACCATCTTCGTCATGTCGAACGCGGGGCCATCCACGCACACCAGACTCGTCCCGCCGTGAATCTTGAGCGTACAGGCGCCGCAGGCGCCCACCCCGCACGGCAGGGCCGTGTTGTGGACGGCGAACAGGTAGTTGTTGGGGATATCGGCGCGCAGCTCGCCGAACAGCTTCCAGATCGTCAGGAGCTGCTCGTGCTCGTCGTCGGGCGAGACGGTGACGAAGACCTGATCCGCCCAGCCGATGGTGGTCACACGGTTCTGCCAGTTGAGCGTGTCGCCTTCGCCGCGCAGCACCTCGACCTCCGGGGGCAGATGCCCGGTGCTGTAGGTCTTTGCCGATCCCAGCAGGACCAGCGTCACCCCGATCTGGTTGGCGAGCAGCGCCGGGATGGTCATGAGCAGCGGGGAGGGTTCGGTGTTATAGGCGATCAGCAGCACGGTGCGCAGCGTCTTGCGGAAGCGCATCGGGCTGCCGACGGGCGCGATCAGGCTGACGATGCCGCCTGGAGTGTAGCGAATACCGCTGGGGCGTTCGACCAGCAGCAGATTCTTCTCGACTCCGACCGGCCACCCGTGCTCGCGCTGGTACGGGTCCCGGGTTTGGTCCACACGCGCCAGCAGGGACTGCCCCGGCCTGATTTGCAGCACGGGAGGTTCGACGGCCAGCGCCAGCCGCTGATGCGTCTAGTTCACCCGGCGAACGCGTTCGATAAGGCCCTGAGTTTCATTCATAGATCATCTGGGGGATTGCATCGCAATCGACAGGCATCTTTCAGACATTACCGTCTATTATTCTCGCAAATGCCGGCGAGTCAAACTGCGTGGCTCCGGTTCGGTCGTTTTCAGCATATAATGCAGGCAGATCACTTAATCGTTTAAGTGGAGAGGGAACATGATGAGTCTGGACCTCAAGGCCCTGATCTTCGACCTTGACGGCGTCATCACCGATACAGCCGAGTACCACTACCTGTCCTGGCAGCGGCTGGCCGACGAAGAAGGCCTGCCCTTCACCCGCGAGGACAACGAAGCCCTGCGCGGCGTCTCACGTCGCGAGAGCCTGCGGCGGCTGCTCAAGGGCAGGGCGATCGACGAGGCCACCGCCGAAGCCTGGATGGCGCGCAAGAACCGTTACTACGTCGAGTATCTCGATTTGATCACCCCGTCGAACCGGCTGGAGGGGGTGGACTCGCTGCTGGCCGATGCCAGAGCGCGCGGCCTGCTGCTGGGACTCGCCTCGGCCAGTCGCAACGCCCCGAAGGTGCTGGATCGCCTGCACATGACCCACACTTTCGACGCTGTGGGCGATGGCAGCAGCGTCGTCAACACCAAGCCGGCCGCCGACCTGTTCATCTGGGTGGCGGGAAGGCTCAACGTCAGTCCGACACAGGCGATCGTGTTTGAGGACGCGGAGGCTGGTGTACAAGCGGGGCTGGCGGGCAAGTTCTGGACGGTGGCGGTGGGCAAAGCGCCGGGCGACCTGGGGCACGTGCACATTGACACCATGGCCGACGCGCGTCTGGACGAGATTCTGGCGGCGCTGGGGTAGCGACATTCCATACCGCCCATAGGCATTACCTTAAGGATTTTTCTCTCGATCTCCACCGTTTTGACCTCTCCCCCGTTCCCTCCCCGAATTCGGGGAGGGGAGCAAACATGCTGCTTGCTTGCGATCGTTTCGCGTGCGATTCCCCCTCTCCCCGCTTGCGTGGGAGAGGGGGCCAGGGGGTGAGGGGTGGATCCGCGCTAAAGGTAATGCCTGTGGGCGGACCAGCGTGTCCGCTCGCAGCAGATCAGTCCAGAGGTGCATCAAAGTCTGGGGCAAGTACAACTTTCCCGCGTGCACTCCCCGCCCGGCGCGGTTGAGTTGGTGCTGCAATAGGCACAAGCTGCACCATGCGGTTCTGCTCGTCCACGATCACGACTGTTTTTCCACGCTGGGCATCGTCCATAAGTTGCTCAAGACGATTTTGCGCTTCCTGCATGGAGTAGGGGATCACCGGTCGTTCCTCCGCTCAACGTTCAACCTTGATGGAAATGCTGATGTATCCCAGCTTACCGGCAGCGGCCGGTGGAGTCGCGCACGACCAGGCGGGGGGCGACCAGATGCTGCTGCACGGCGCCGTCGTCGGAACGGCCGGTCATCTGATCGTTCAGGATGCCGACCACCCGCTCGGCGATCTCTTCCAGCGGCTGGGCCAGCGTGGTCAGGGCCGGGTTGAGGTACTGGCTCATCGGCTCGTCGTCGAAGCCGATCACCGACAGATCGCGTCCCACCACCATCTCCCGGTCGCGGGCCTCGTGCATCACCCCGACGGCGACCAGATCGCTGACGCAGACCACGGCGGTCGGGCGGCGCTTCGGCGGCAGCGCGCACAGGCGGGCGAAGGCTTCGCGGCCGGTCTCCTCGCTGTGGATGGTTCGCACCAGATAGGCCGGGTCGAAGTCCAGCCCGGCGCGCTCCAGACCCTTGCGGTAGCCCTTAATGCGGTAGTTGCCGCTCAGCGACTCCTCCGGCCAGCCGATCATGGCGATGCGCCGGTGGCCGAGCAGCAGCAGGTACTCAACCGCCGCCGCCACGCCCGCTTCACCGTCGGTATCCACCCAACTGAAGTCCCACCCCGGTGTCGATCGGCCAAAGGCGACGAAGGGAAAGTCCTCGTCCATCAGGAAATGGATACGCTGGTCTTCCTCGTCGGTGCCGGAAATGACGAAGGCGTCGACGCGCTGGGTGCGGATCAGCTCCTCGTAGATGGGGACGGGGTCGTCTTCGGGATAGGTGAAGGTCAGCACCCGGCAGCCGATTTCGGCGGCGGTACGCGTCAGATGATAGGCAAAGTTGTCGTGGATGGCGTTGGGCTTGTCGCGCGGCTTCTCGCTCCAGGCGAAGCCGATCAGCCGGGTGCGCTGGTGGCGCAGGTTCTGTGCGGTGACGTTGCGAATGTATCCGAGGCGATCGACGGCGTCCAGCACGCGGGCGCGCGTATCCTCGCCGACAGAGGATTTTCCGTTGAGCACATAGGAGACAGTCGCCGTCGAAACCCCTGCTTCGCGGGCGACATCCTTGATGGTTGGTGATGGCATGGTTTATATCTGCTGGTTCACGCGGGCAGAACACTACTATACATCATCGAACGACGGATCGACCATATAGCTGGCCGGATCCTCCGCTTCGAGAATCCCCGCCGCCCGCAGCCGATCGATCACGGCGGCGGTGCTGATGGCCGCCAGTGTCCCGCCGGTCAGCAGCAGCCAGGCGATCGGTATCAGCGTGCTGAGCACGGCCACAATCGCGGCGCCAATCAGCAGCGTCAGGGTGAACAACGGGTTGATCAGGATCATGACGAAGGCGTTGCGAAACGCCCCGCGCAGCGACGGCCGGAGCATGGCGTAGTAGAGCGGCCCGACGTAGAGCTGCACCGCGATCACCAGGAGGGCCGTCAGCAGCCAGACGCCGCGCAGCAGATCGAAGATCAGGCCCTGCGCCGGCGCATAGGCAGTCCAGTTCAGGAAGAAGACGATCCAGTAGATGGCGTTGGCGATCGCAATCGGAATGCCGCGCACGAGGTTCTCCTTGAACCCCGTCCAGAAGTCGTCAAAACTGGCCGTCGGCGCGCGCTGGAGCGTCCAGGCCAGCCGGCTCATACCCGCCCAGGCGGCCGGCGCGGTGATCACCGGCAGAGTCAGCAGCAGCCAGGCCACGTTGCACCAGATGAGCAGGTAGCCCGCCTGATTCAGATGTCGCAGTCCGCGCCAGATGGCGCGAAATCCATCGATCATGTCCGTCCTTCCAACTTGCGATACGCCGACTCCATCAGCAGGAACATGGCCTGCCCTTCGGTGGCCACGCCCGGCCGGTCGAACATCGGCGCGCCGCAGACATTGCGCACGAATCCGTACGCATCCACCTGATCGTGCGCCGCGATCCGCATCCAGTCGGCGGCGGAGCGGTAGCCGGGGTCCAGCCAGCCCGCGCGGACGCCCGTGTAAATGGTGTAGGCCAGCATCTGCGACAGGTTGACCTCGGGGAAGGTCTCCGGCCGGTCGACCACGTTGTGAAACATGCCGTCGTCGCGCAGGTAGACCAGACAGCCGTCGATCACCTCGCGCACCGCCGCGATCAGCCGCGCCCGGTCGTCGGATCGATCCGCCGGCAGCACGTTGATCACCCGTGCCATACCCGCCGCCGCCCAGCCGTTGCCCACGCCCCAGAAATCGCGCCGCACGAAGCGCTTGGCGCCGTCATCCCAGATGTGCGCGTAAAGCTGGCGGTCGGCGTCCCAGAGATACCACCTCAGCCCATCGATCTGAAAGACCGCCTCGTCGCAGTAGCCCATGATCGCCAGAAACGGCGGCGCCATGTTCCGGATCGGTGACGGCATGGCGCTCGCCAGGGGTGGCCAGCCGCCCGTCATCGAGCTGAAGGTAAGCGGAGTCCCTGGCCAGCAGGACCATCATGTCGAGGTCGCCAATTTCGTAGAGCGCCTGCGCGGCCACCCCCTGCTCCCAGGGGCGACGCTGCATGGACAGCATCGCCCATTTGACGCGTTCGACCATTGTGCCCACGATCACGCTGCACCACCTCGCCGGCCGGCCGTGTATGAATCATGCGCTGCTGCCCGGCCGATTGCGACTAGTGTACCCCGTGCGGGCTGGAAGTGGCATGAAATGCCGCGATCCGCCTGTGTCCGCTGCCGCGCACGCCGCCGAGGACTAAAAGGCCTGTCCGGTATTCAAAGTAATGGGGTCGGGATGGCCAGTAAAGACCGACCGAGGCAGTGATTGAACCAGAGTGCAACGTTGAATGGCGCCGTTTTAGCGGCTAGGCGGGTGTATTGTCCCCAAAGGGAGTGAGCGTTGAGGTGCTTAATGCCAAAGACGGTGGTCAGGTGAGCAAAGACCGTCTCAATGATTTGCCGATGGTGCGCCAACCAGAGCCGATCCGCCCGCGACCAGGCGTCACGGGCGGCAGTGCCGGTGGGCGGCAGCGTAATGACGGTGGCTCCATAGCCATCGGCCCAATGCTGCTGCCAGCGGAGGCTGTTCAAGCCCTGGTCGGCCAGGTAGGGACGCTGACCGTCGTGCCCAGCAGCAAAAAAGCCCCCGATGAAGCCGTGCGGCGGCCGTGCCCGCAGCGCGCGCGGGGTGTGCGTATCCGGGGGCGGGAGCTGCAAGCGACCGTCGCCGGCGCGCGTACTGAGGAAGGCTTCCAGCAACCAGCGCTCGTTCAGGTGGCCAGCGCCGACCAACCAACCGGTGATGGCGCCGCTGCCGGTCACGCTCATCCAGCAGCGCTGGCCGTAGAACCAACCGCCCTGCGTCCCCCCATGTCCCCGACTGGCCGTCGCTCCTAACCAGTGCCCCCTCTGGCGCGTGGCCTGGCTGACACTGCACACCGGCAGGGGCAATCCATCGCCCACCTCGTAGACGTTCCTCGCGTCGCTCAACTGTTCTGCCATCGCCTGCTGCAAGGCCGCCAGGACGGTGCACAAGTGACGTACCCGCTCATTGAACGCACTGCGGCCCAGCATTTGCGGAAACCACTGCCGTCCCTGCTGCTGCATGTAGCGCACCACGCCTCGCTCACTGTTCCACGGTACCCCCACTTGCCATTGCCCCACCAGCGCCACCGTCAGCACCTCGCTGTCGCTCATGCGCTGCTTGCCGCCCCGTCGTCGCTGGACGTGGGGAGCGATTTGGGCGCTATACCAGTCATCCACCAGCACATATAATGTGGTCAGAAAGGTGTCAAGATCCATCAGCAATCTCCTTGTTGGCCCAAGTGATTGTTCTGTTTCTTGACACCTTTTCAATACCGGACAGGCCTTTTAACACCTGGCGGACGACGCGACCATCGCTATTCTGATGGCGTCGATCAGTCGCTAACTTGGTGCCTACGGGACACTAAGAATGCTGTCCCTACAATCTCATCGAACGGTCAGCGTGGGCCCGCTACCCCTTCGCCTTCTGCCGCGCAATCACCGCCGGCCGGCACAGCTGGTAAAAATCGCAGTAGCGGGCGCACTTGCCGTCTTCCAGTTTGTTCGGCCGGCTGCGGAAATCGCCCGACCCCATACGCCCCAGGTAGTCGCGCAGGTGCGCCTTGCCCGCCTCCATCACGGGCTGCTCGGCCTCCAGCCTCAGCGCCCCGCTCGGCGTATTGGGGATATGCCAGAACACCCCGCCGACGATCTCCGCCTCCGGGTAAAGCTGCCGCGCCGCCTCCAGGTAGACCAGCATCTGGAAGTTGCGCCCGCGCTCGATCTCGCGAAGATCGATCGGCGTGCTTCCGCTCTTGTAATCCACCACCACCATGCGCCCGTCAGCCAGCCGGTCGATGCGGTCGATCGTGCCGCGCAGCCGCAGCGCGACTCCGCCGCCCAGGTCCAGCCGCGCCGGACGCCGTTCGCCGAAGCGCGACTCCTGCCGGTAGGGGATGCGCCCCGCCGCCGCATCCAGCTTCTTCAGCACCGCGCCGTCGCCAAAGTCGGAGGCCAGCAGGGTGCGCAGCTTCCGCCGAATCGTCACCTGTTCCCCGCGCCATACCGCCGACGCCCGGAAGCCGATCCGCTCCGGCGCGCCTGGCAGCAGGTGATCGCAGCACGAGTCCAGAATCTCCACGGCCCGGCCGGCGTGATCCGGCGCGATTAGCAGCCCTTGCTCGCCGATCTGCCGGTAGGTCGCCTCCAGAATCTCGTGGTACAGCGTCCCCCGCTGGCGCACGTCCATGCCGTCTTCCAACGGCTCCAGCGGCTCGATGCCCAGCACGCGGTGGGCGAAGTATTTGTACGGGCACGCGCCGTAATCGTTCAGCCCCGACGCGCTCCACACCTGCGCCTCGACCTTCGTGCCGACGTGGGCGATCAGCGCCGGGTCACTCAGCACGCCGCTCATGGCATCGAACGGCGCCCGGCTCATCCGCCGCCGCTCGACGCCGGCCGCCCGCAGGGTATGCCGCCAGGTGGCCGGATGCTGCGCCCACAGCCAGGCCGATCCCGCCGCGGCTTCCGGTTGGCCGCGCCTGGCCGCATCGACGGCCGCCAGCGCCGCCTCGGCAACCGTCGCGGCATCGCGGTAAGCCGCCGCGCCGTCGATCGCCAGCCGGTTTGTATTCGCCAGCAGTTCTTCGCGGCTGAACCCCTGCTGCGACAGGCCCCACAGCGGGCTGGGACCCCACACCTCGCCATTTTTGAGATAGGGCCGCGACAGGGTCAGCGTCTCGCGCGCCGTGCCCACCAGGCTGACGAACAGGCCCTCGTCGCTGGCCCGTTCCGCGCTGTCCGGCAGATTCACCCCGGCATCGCGCAGCCGCTCGCGTTCCGAATCCAGCAGCAGCGGGTCGCCGGGGATCGGCGCGGGGAACACGCCCTCGGCCAGCCCGACGATGAAGACGTGGCTGTGCGGCAGACCGCGCGCATTGGCCGTCGTCGTCGCCAGCACCCGCCCGTCGCGGCCGGACCCCCGCTCGATCGGCGTCGCGGTCAGCGCGCCCAGCAGGTCTTCCAGAAAGCCGGCCCGGTCGCCCGCCTGAGGCAGACCGATCCGCGTCGACAGTTCGGCGCTGGCGATCATGCCGCGCAGGATGTCCTTCAGCGCCTTCATCGCCGCCAGATCGCGCGCCGTTTGCTCCGCTGGCTGCTCGCGAATCCGCCGCGGCATATCCAGCGAATAGCCCGTGTACGCCGCCGGGGCCCTCCGCTTCGCCCCCATCCTTTGGATGGCCGCCGTCGTCCGGGTCCGGCGCGTCCCGCCCGATCAGCGCTTCCAGCCAGCGCACGTAATCGACCGGCATGCCCGTCTCCGGCGGGGTGACGGCATCGAAGAACGCTTCAAGCGCGCTTTCCAGCGCCGCCAACCATTCCTTTTCCTCAGCGTCAAGCGCCTGCGGGGCATCGGCTTCATCTTCGTCGGCGGCAGCCGGGACGTGTGCCAGCCGCACCGCCTCCAGCCACTCGTCGCGCCCGCCGATCACCCGCGCGCCTAGCGCGATCGCCTCCAGCCGGTCGACGGCCTCCGCGTCCAGGCCGGGCACGGCGAAATACGGCGAGCGCAGCGCATCCAGCACCGCCCGCCGCCGGAAGCCGTTCCCATGCAGCGCCAGCAGGTCGATCAGCGCCGCCGCCGCCGGGGTGTGGACCAGCGCCGCGCCGAAATGCAGGGCCATCGGCACGCCGTACTGCCGCGCCGCCGTCGCCAGCGCCGGGCCATAGCGCTCCCAGTCGCGCACGGCGATCATCAGCGCATCCGGTTGGCAGCCCTCGACCAGCCGCCGCTTGACCAGACGCAGCACCGCCGCCGCTTCCGCCGCCGGGTCGGGCGCTTCCAGCCACACCCGGCGAACCTCTCGCGGGGAGGCATCGCCATCGGTCAGGACCTGCTCGCTCAGGCAGTCGCCAAACGCTTCGCACAGACGGCGCCGCGCGCCTTCAAAGCGGCTGCCCAGCGTCCGCTCGGCTCCCGGCAGGTGCGTCAGGGTGATCAGCGTCTCGCCCACCTGCCGGTCCAGTTCGGCCAGCAGCGCCGCCTGGAGCGGGTTGAACTGGTCGTACCCGTCCACCACCAGCAGCCGCACATCCGTCGCCAGCCGGGGCTGGTCTTGCAGCGCCTCGACCGCCAGCCAGCCCTCGCCTTCGCGGTCGATCAGGTCGTAGTCGATCAGGAGCTGCTGGTAGGCTTTGTAGATGCCAGCCAGCTCCAGCTCGCGTGGGCTGAGACTCGCATCAAAGAAGGTATCGGGGAAGACACGGTGCTGCTTCAGCTCGTCGATCAGGTCGCCCACCGCACGTGCCAAGCCCGGCGTGCCGATGATCGAGCCGAAGACCGGCGAGTCGTCGAAGCGGCTGCGCAGCAAAGCCCGGATCAGCCCGCCGCGCGCCGTCGGGGCGAGGGTGCGCCCCGGCTGGCGGGCCGCCGCCAGGATGCGCCGGTAGAGGGTGTAGAAGTTGAAGTACTCGATATTGAAAGAAACGGACGTCTCGGCGATGAAGCGGCGGCGAAAGTCGACGATCTGCCGCTCCGTGCTCAGCAGCACCCAGACCTTCGCCAGCGGCTCGGCCTGCTTGAGCGCCAGCAGCGCCCCCTGGACCCGCGCCGTCTTCCCGGCTCCCGCCTGGGACAGCAGCAGCACCGCCATCAAGCGTCGTAAAGCTGTTTGACCACCTGCGACGCGACATTCATGTTCATCCGCTCCTCGTTCAGATAGAACGTCTGCAGGTTGATGGGGAGCAGATGCAGATGTGAAATCGGAATGACCGAGTCGCGCGCGCTCAGCCGGACGGTCTTTTCGCCCTTGGTGAAGACCACCACCCCCAGGACCGGCACCTCACGCACGCCCCGCGCAGCCAGATACGCGGCCAGCTTTTCCATATCGACCTGGCACTCCTTGGTCGGGTTGAACGGCGCCGGCAGCAGCTCGCCGGATCCTTTACGCACCAGCCAGTTCACCCCTTCATTGGCCCAGTCGCCGGTCACGTCGGTAATGCGAAAGACCAGCACCCCCGGCGGGCCGACCAGCACCGCGTCGACGTAGCCGATTTCGCGTTTGCTGATGTTGCGGATCAGCGTGTAACGGTCGTCCAGCGCCTGGCCCAGCGCCTGCGCCGTCTGCTGCGCCAGATCGTTGTCGATCCGCCAGGTGAAGGCGCGGATCAGCATGCCGGCCGAGACCAGGATCACGATGATGCCGAGGAACACCGCCGCGCCGCGCAGGAAGTTGTACAGCCCATACGACGGGTCATTGACGCCGACCAGTTGAATGACGTTCATCAGCACGCCGATAGCGACCAGAAAAGCGCCGAACGCGCCGACGAAGAACGCGATCGACTTCCACTGGTTGGCGCGCCGGGTCAGAGATCGAGTGGGGGCTACGTTTCGCATGATATGGCCTATTCATCCTGCTTGCGATCAATTGGATCGACAGATGCCTCAGAACCCAGCTTGCTGAGCGCCGGACCGGAGAAGAGCCCCGGCGCTTTCCCATCCTGTTCACCCATGGGCGCGCTCATCGGTTCACCGACCGCGATGCGCGCCGCTTGCCTTGCCTCGCGCCGCCGGACGATGGCCGCATCCAGCATTGCGCGCAGGTCTCCCAGGTCGGGCAGCGGCTTGTAGAACAGCAGATCCGCCCCCGCCTCCCTGCGCACCGCTTCCTCGTCTGCCTTCGACAGTCGGTAGGCGGTGATCAGCACGATCACCGGATCGCCCATTTTGCGGTGCTGGCGCAGCCGGGCGCCCACCTCCGGGCCGCTGATATCGCCGGGCAGGCGGATATCGACCAGGGCGAGCTCCGGCGCTTCCTTCAGGTGCATCCCGTTCTCGACGTCGGTCATCCAGCGAAAAGCCTCTTCCCCGTCGACGAACGCGATCCCTTCGATGCCCCACACGTCGAACCTCGCCAGCAGCAGGGCGTAAATATCGGGCTCGTCTTCTACGATCATCCAGGTGCTCAACGGCGGCGGCTCTCCGGAACGCTCTCGTTCAAGTCCAACACGTCCCCCAATGATAAGTTTCTTACCCCGTTCCAGCAAGAATTTGTGAAGCCGTCGAACATACGTTGTATACTTGTAACATGCAGCGTCACGCACGCAGTGAAATCATGGGAGGACGGCGTTGATCTGGTTGGTTGCGGAAGATGAGGCCGATATTCGCATGCTGGTCGCCACCATGATCCAGGTATGGGGTCATGAGACGGTGGTCTTCGAAAACGGCCAGAAGGTGTGGGACTGGTTGGACACGATTGAGACAACCACCAACGGCAACGGAAGCCATGAAAATGGCAGCAAAAGCGCGCGCGTCCCTGATTTGATTCTGATGGATATCCGCATGCCAGGCAAAAAGGGCAACGAGATCGCCCGCCGCATGCGCACCCTGCCGCAGATGCAGCAGATCCCCATCGTGCTGATGACAGCCTTCAGCCTGAACGAAATCGAGCGTCAGGAGATGATGGCCGAGGGCGGCGTCGACCGCATCATCAGCAAACCCCTGCCCGACTTTGAGCAGCTTCGGCAGATCCTGCACGATCTGGTCGAACAGAAGCGCACGGAAGCGAATTCCTAGCCATGACCCAACCGCCCAAGCAGCAGCAGCCCGACGACCAGGCCCTCGGCGATGCCATCTACCGGGTGAACCGCCTCGGTTCCGCCTCGGAGCGTCTGTTCAGCCGGCTGTACCGCGGCGTGAACAAGCAGCTCCTGACCGATCTGCAGGCCGAAAACGAATCCATCCGCGCCGCGCTCCAGCACCGCGACACCGAGCTGAAGCAGTTGAACAGCATCCTGGCCACGCTCGACCAGGGCGTCATCATGCAGGACACCGAGGGGCGGCTGGTGCTGGTCAACGAGGCCGCCAGGAAGCTGCTCGGCAGCATCAAGGCCTTCTGGAGCAGCGAGCTGGGCACGCTCTTCAACAAGTACGCCACCGTCACCAGCCCCGACACCGAGCTGATGCCGGTCGGCAAGCCCGCCAGCCTGGAGATCAATGGCAAGGTCGTCGGCGCGCAGGTCGCCGTCGTCTCCGGCGAAAAGGGCGAGCGACTGGGCACGGTGATGATCCTGCGCGACGTCACCCACGAAGCGCTGAGCGAACGACTGAAAGAACATTTCATCTCCGCCATCAGCCACGAGCTGCGCACCCCGATGGCGGTCATCAAAGGCATGAGCGAGGTCATCGCCGCCGGCGACGGCCCGCCGAATCGCAAACTGCTGGGCACGCTGGCCCGCAACGTCGAAATCCTCGACCGCATGATCGTCGAGCTGCTCGACATCTCCGAACTGGCCAGCGGCGACTTCGTGCTGCGCCAGGAGGAGCTCGACGCTGAGGAACTGCTCTGGCAGGTGGTGGCCGGGCAGGCGCCGGAGATCAAGCGCTCTGGCCTGGACGTCTCGGTGCTCGTCCGCGACGCCTCGCAGCTCCGGCTGATCGGCGACGATCAGCGTCTGCGCTGGGCGCTCGGTCATCTGCTGCAAAACGCCATCCACTACACCGAGCGCGAAGGCCACATCCTGGTCGCGGCGTCGGCCAGCGATCGCGAACATATCGCCATTCAGGTGTCGGACACCGGTGTCGGCATCCGCGACGAAGACATGCCGCGCATCTTCGACCGCTTCTTCCGCGGGCAGGCGCGCAGCGCCAGCGGCAAGCTGATCGACCCGCGCGGGCTGGGCCAGGGGTTGTATATCGCCCGGCGCGTCATCCAGGCGCACGGCGGCGACCTCGAAGCGGCCAGCATGGTCGGCCAGGGCAGCGTCTTCACCGCCCTCCTGCCCATACGTACCTGATCCCCCCTCAAACAGAATCCGTCGGGACGCGCTACGGCGCGTCCGCCACTACGTATCCCCGTTACGCGTCCGGCTTGTCCTTGATTTCGCTCATCGGGCCAAGGCACTGCGCGATCAGACGCCCCTGCATCACCCCCACGCCGACCGCCACCCGATCGCGGGCATGGATGCCCAGATCCTGGTGCGGCTCGTTGAGTAACGCGCATTCAAACGTGTGCTCGGTGAGCTGGCGTTCCAGCCGACCCCACAGTTCCTCGACCTGCTTGCCCTTCAGGGCCACAAGGAATCGAATATCGTCGGGAAAACCAGCGCCCGCAGCGGATGCAGGAAGTCGATCGAACGCAGCGGCTCGACCTCAGGCCGCTCATGGTTCTGGATGTGGTCGGGTCGGGCCGGCAGACCCAGACGCGCGCGGTCAGCCGGTTCCAGTTCCCTGAATTCACACTTCACCAGCAGGTCGTAACGCAGGACGAGCATCTGCTTCTGCGCCAGCAGGTCGGCCGTGATCTTCACCGGACGCATCAGGGGAACCTGGCAGAAGGCGTGCACGTGCATCGAGTACCCGGCTTCATGATCGACGTAGGGGTAGCCTACGAAGTGATCGCCGGCGGCGTTGAACCGCGCTCGCTCCTGTTTCAACAGACCCTTGGTGTCTTTGAACAACAGCCATCTGTAGGCGTACTCAAGGTAAGCCGGCAGCGCCATATCGTTCTTCTCCGTTCAGCGTGTAACCAGGTTCGGCTGGATCAGTTGGCAGGGGCATGCGCCCGCCCGTTTTCAGATCCAACCAAGCGTCTCCCGATCAGCTTACCGGAATTTGCTAGAAGCGTCGATGATCGCCGTCAGGCTTCTCAGCATGTCTTATGGTTTAAAAAGTCCAGTACACGTCTGCTGGCGCGGCCAGCCCCTCGCCCCGTTGCAAGCAAGGCGCTTGCTTGGGTGAGAGGTCAGGTTCCTAATCCCTGCCGACCACCGCGCCTGCATGTTCCGCGCGCGCCGCCAACTTCTGCGTCAGGTTGCCGGGCCACCAGGCGAACTTGTCCAGCAGGACGGTGATGGCTGGGACCAGCATGGTGCGCACCACAAAAGTGTCCACCAGCACGCCGAACGCCACCGCGAAGCCGAGCTGCACCAGCCCCATGATCTGCCCGGTCAGCAGGGCGGCAAACGTGCCCGCCAGGATCAGCCCGGCGGACGGATGATCGCCCCCGTCGCTGACCGCCTCGTGCACCCCGACGCGCGTTCCGTGGCGCGGCACCTCTTCCTTGACCCGCCCGATCAGGAAGATGCTGTAGTCGACGCCCAGCGCCACCAGAAAGATCAGCGTGAAAAAGGGCATGTACCACGACAGGCTGTCCACCTGGAACAGCACCCGAAACACCACGTCGGTCAGCCCCAGCGAGAAGGCGTAGGTGATGATCACCGTCAGGATCAGGTAAATCGGCGCGATCAGGCTGCGCAGCATGAACAGCAGCACGATAAAAATGCCCAGGATGACCAGCCCCATCGTCCGCAGCAGATCGCGGTTCATCGTATCGCGGATGTCGGTCAGGATCGTCGGTTGCCCGGAGACGACCGCATGATCGCCATCGCCGTACTCGGTCAGGATGGCGCGAATGCTCTGCACGGTGTCGAGCGCTTCGTCGCTGTTTGGGTTGACGTTCACGATCACCGTCAGGCGGTAGGTCGCGCCCTCGTCAGCCAGATACGTGTCGTTGAGCTGTTCGATCAGCGCTGCCTGCGATTCGTCTGCCGCGGCCAGCAGCGGAGTGAGCGCGCTCGGCATGAGGTATGCGTCGTCCATCGCCGCGAACGATGCCGCCAGGGCTTCGAGGTTGGTCCGCAGCGCGTCACGGTTCATCGCCAGCAGCAGCGGGTTACCGAGCAGCCCCTGCAGCTCGGTCAGGGCCGGATCGGACGCCATGGCCGGGAACTGCTGCGCCAGCAGGTCGAGGTAGGTCTGCAAGGCGCCGACGGCGCCCAGCAGGTTTACCCCACCTGCGCCAGTCTCACCGGCGCCCTCACCGCCGGCACTGGCCAACTGATCCAGGATGAGCGTCAACTGGCCGTCGACGCGCGTCAGGTCGCGGATGCTCCCCTCCTGCCCGAGCGGGTCGTCGATGCTGCGCACGTCGCCGACGGTGTGCAGGGCCATCAGACGTTCCGTCAGCTCCTCGATTTCATCTGCTGCCGCCGCCGGGTTTCGTCCCAGGACAGCGACGTTGAGCGGCATAATCGTCCCGGCGCCGAAGTTGTCGCGCACTATTGCGTAGCCGACCACCGCCGGATCATCGTCGGGCAGGTCACCCAGCAGATCGAGCGACGGTCGTCGAAAAGCCGTAGACGGTCAGCGGCAGCATCAGCCCGATGATGAGGACGATCCAAGGACCGGGCGGCTGCTCACCCACTGCGAGATGCGTCCGTAGTAGCTGCCGGCGGTCCGGTGCGCCGCTTTGCCGGGCCAGAAGGCGCGCTTGCCGAGCAGGGCCAGCAGCGCCGGCACAAACGTCACCCCGACCAGCAGCATGATCACCACACCAATGGCCAGGACCGGGCCGCTCGTGCGGAACAGGCCCATTTCGGCGAAGCTCATGGCGATGAAGCCGACGAAGATCGTCCCGGCGCTGCTGACGATCGTCTCGCCAACCTGCGCCAGAGTGCTCGTCGTCGCGGTCGCCGGATCTGGCGTATCGGCCATTTCTTCGCGGAAGCGGCTGATCAGGAACAGGCAGTAGTCGGTCCCCGCGCCGAACAGCACCGCGACCAGCAGCACGTTGGCATACGTGCTGATCGACATGCCCGTCGTGCGGCTGAGCCAGGCCACCACCCCCTGCGAGATGATGTAGGCCACCGTCACGGCGCTCAGCGGCAGCAGCGGGCTCACCGGGGAGCGATAGATCACCAGCAGCAGGGCGATCACCAGGACCACCGTCACCACCAGCGTACTTTCAGCCGTGTTGCGCGCCGACTCCGCCGTACTCTGCGTGATCGCCGTACCGCCGGTGATGTGCGTCTGCGCGCCGGCAGGGGGATGCGCGTTCAGGTACTCGTCGAGGGCCTGGTGCACCTGCTGCGCGACACCCGACCCGCTCAGGCTGATGTTGACCAGCGCGACCTGATTGCTTTCCGAGACCAACTGCTGCGACATCAGCGCGGAGTCGAGCGGGCTAAGCACGCCGGTGACGTCTTCCGCGACTTCGCTTGACTCCAGCCACGCCGTGAAATCGGCGATCCAGTCTCCAACCGGGGTATCGATGCGCTCCTCGAAGGAGACGGCTTCGGTGTTGAGGATGCCCTCCGGCGCATCGACCACGACCAGATAGGTGCTCCCCGACGAGTCGTCGGGAAAGGCGTCGCCAAAGACCCGTGCTGCCTCCCGAAAAGGCGCATCGGCGGGCAGAAAGGTGCTGAGATCGCTGGTCGTCACCTGTGAGATGCGCGGGGCAAGGAGGCCAATCGCCAGGGCGAAGACGACCCAACCGATGACGAGCGAAAGCCGATAGCGGGCCGCGAAGGCGCCCAGCCGCTTGTAGATGTCCATGCGTGTTTTCCTGAGTACTGCTATCGCCTCGCCATCGCGAAGCGTCCTGCTGTTGCGAGACTACACGATATTGCTTAAACTACATCTGTAGCAAAACTCATTCTACGAGTCTCGCTGCGCATGACAACTGACAAGTTCGCGCCGATGTAACTTAAGCTACAGAATCGAGGGATATGTTGCAGAACCCGGAAAGTCTCGATCCACGGGTCCGGCGGACACGGCGGGCGCTGCATGAGGCGCTGCTCGCTCTGATCAAGGAACAGGGGTTTGAGTCGATCACGGTCCAGGATATCGCCGACCGCGCCACCATCAATCGCGTCACGTTCTACAAGCATTATCGCGACAAGTTCGATCTGCTGGTGCAGGTCGTGGAGGAGATGCTGAGTGAACTGACCAGCGGAGTAGAGCCGCCCTTGCAGTATGTGCCTCAGGACCCGGTCATCGAGCGCGTGCTGTTCCGCTGGCTGGAACAGATGGATCGCAGGGCCAGCATCTACCGTCTGGTGCTCGGCCAGTCTGGCAACATGGTTTTCATGGCGCAGCTTCTGCACTACCTCAGATCGTTCGTCGGCCGGGAAGTGCGGCGGCTGACGGGTGAGGATCTGCTGGCCACCATGACCGGGCAGATCAGGTGCGTTTCATCGCCTCAGGCTTGCTTGGCGTCACCACCTGGTGGCTGGAGCAGAAGCGGCCGCCGTCGAAGGATCTGGTCGCGAAGCAGTTGCACGCCTTGCTCAGAGGGGCGATGCAGGCGGCTGGCTAACGCAGGCGGCCGCCTTGTGCAGCCTTTCACAACCGCGCTGCCACCCCCTGCGTATACGACTCTGTACCGAATCGCAGCGCGCGATTCGCCCACGGACGTTGTCGTCAGGAGGTCATCGCTGTGTCGGACCGAATTCTTGTCGCTTATGCCACCTGCACCGGTTCCACCGCCGGGGTCGCCGAAGCCATTGCTCAGACGCTGCGCGACAGCGGTGCCCAGGTCGACGTGCGTCTGGTGCATGAAGTGACCAGCCTGGCGGAGTACGACGCCGTGGTGATCGGCAGCGCCATTCAGAACAAGCAGTGGCTCCCCGAGGCGATGGTCTTCGTGCAGGAACACCGCGAGGAACTGAACCGCAAACCCTTCGCGGCCTTTCTGGTCTGCATGACGATGGCCATGAAGAATGTCAACGCCACGACCCGCACCATGGTCGCCGACTGGCTGGTGCCGGTGCGCGCGCTCGTGCCGACGGTCGCCGAAGGCGCTTTCGCCGGCACGCTGTATTTGAACAAGATCCCCGACTTCTGGGCGCGCCTGGGCTTCCGCATCAGCGTGTGGACCGGCGTCTGGAAGGAAGGCGACCACCGCGACTGGAACGCCATTCGCGCCTGGGCCGCCGCCCTCCCCACCAAATTCTCGTAACAACACGCTCCCGGAGATTCCGCTGTCCGACGGCCCGTAGGGACGCGCTTCTGCGCGTCCCCGCGGGTCTAACACTTCCGCATGTGCAGAATCGGGTACGGCTTGCCCATCCCATCCAGTTCGGAGCGCCGAAACGTCTCGAACCCCAGGTGCAGGTAGAACCCCACGGCCTGCTCATTCTGCTCGTTGACGTCCACCTCGGTCGCGCCCAGCGTCTCGACGGCATGGGTCATCAGCCGCCGACCCGCGCCCTGCCCCCGACAGTCGGGGTGGATGAACAGCATCTCCACCTTGACGTCGCCGACCGCGATGAAGCCGGCCACCGCGCCCGCCTCGTCACGCACGCAGGCGAGCACCAGCTTCGGCAGCACGTCGCGCACGATCGGCCGGAAGATTTCGATATCGGACGATGAGACGAAGTCATGGGTAGCGCGTACCGACGCCTCCCACACCTCGACCACGCGCGGGTAGTCCTCAGCATGGACGGGAAAGATGCCGGTCTGCACGTGCATGATCGGTTCCTCACGGACTCTCTGGTTCGTCGGGAACCTCCATTATCACCGATCTTCCCCTCTCCGTGACGCGCAAAAAATAGGGCGACCGCTAGGCCGCCCCGTTAATCTTCTGAGAGTGAGCGAGGTTTATCCTCAGAGCATCTTCGTGAAGGCTAGCGTTACAACCACTCATCCCTTCTCCCACGCAAGCGTGCGATCAAGCTCGCCATAGAGGGGAAACCTATCGCAGCTACCTGGGGACGGATGACCCGGATCAAGCCCCCTCTCCAGCATGGAGAGGGGGTTGGGGGTGAGGTTTAGAGGCTTTGCAAACATGCTCTCATTTCTCATCCCTTCTTTTCCCTCAGTACTCTGCACTCAGTCCTGTCTCAGTACGTCTCCACCAGCGACCGGGCCTGCAAGCCTGCACGGATCGCCTCGATCCCCTGGCCATCGCGCGCCGTCACCGTAACTATCTTCGTCTGCCCGGGGGCCAGGTGGAAGAAGTTGTCGCTGAAAACCGCATCCTTACCGCCGGCGTCGCCGTTATCGCCCGTCTCCAGCCAGACGAACAGCGCCGGGGCATCCGCCTCGACCGTTACCGTGAGCGTCTGGCCGTTTCCCACGACGGTCATCCGCAGGGGCGTCGCCACCAGTTCGATGTGCTTCGGTCGGGTGAACAGGACCAGATTCTCGGAGACCGTTTCCCCGCCGACCGCCAGCGTCAGGAAGACCAGCAGATCGCGCGACGTGTGCGCCGCCAGCAGATCGCTCAGGTTTACGGTGGTGACCTTCTCGCTGCCCAGCGGCTTGACGGTGACCGGCAGCTCCCCGGACTGCAGGAGGCCGCCCTCCGCCGTCACGACACGCCAGCGGGCAATCGCCTCGACCGCGTCGACGCGATCGCTGCTCACGTACAGGTCGAAGCGCCCGGCCGGAATATCTTCGACGCCGCTGATCAGCAGCGGGGCGAAGAAGCGCCGCGCCATGTACTGGAGCGCCTTCCAGTTGCCGGCGTAGTCGATGCTCGACCAGGTCGGCCCCGGCCAGCAATCGTTGAGCTGCCAGTACAGCGCCCCCATGGTCTGCGGCATGTTGCGCCGCCAGCCCTCGAAGGCGTACTGCATGGCCAGGCCCTGCAAAATCTGGCTCAGCCAGACCAGGTGATTGAAGTCGTTGGGCAGGCGGAACCAGCTCAGCATGTAGTCGACGATGGTGCTGTTGCCGATGGCGCTGCGCTGGTGGTGCTCCATCACGTAGCTCGTGATGTTGCGGTCTTCCGGCAGCGTGAAGCCCTCGATCGTCTTCGGCGGCGGGAAGGACTGGAAGCCGAACTCGCTCACGAAGCGGTCGGTACGGGTGTGGTACCACTCGAACGGCTGCCGCCCGTGCCACACGTTCCACAGGTGAGAGTCGCCCCACCTCGGGTTCTGGTGATCTTCGCGTTCACCATACGGACTGTGACCGCTGCTCGGCCAGTACGGGCGGCCCGCATCGAGCGCATTCACCACTTCCGGCAGCAGCTTGTCGAACAGCAGGCCGTATACCTCCCAGGAGATCGTCTCCTTCCAGTGACTGCCGCCCATCCCCTGCTCGATCTCGTTGTTGCCGCACCACAGGGCGATGCAGGCGTGATGCCGCAGCCGGCGTACGTTGTCCTCGGCCTCGGCCTGCACGTTGGCCATGAACTCGGCGTCGTACGACGGGTACACGCCGCAGGCGAACATGAAGTCCTGCCAGATGGCGATGCCGAATTCGTCGCACAGGTCGTAAAAGTCATCGCTCTCGTAGGTGCCGCCGCCCCACACGCGGATCATGTTCATGTGCACCTGTCGGGCGTCGTCCAGCAGTTGCCGGAGCTGGTCCCGCGTCACCCGAGCCGCGAACGGATCGGCCGGAATCCAGTTGGCGCCATTGGCGAAGAAGGGCACCCCGTTGATCGAGAAGGCGAACGACTCGCCCCACTCGTCCAGGTGGCGCTCCAGCGTCAGCACGCGCAGGCCGACCCGTCGCGTCCACGAATTCAGACGCGCGCCGTCCGCACCCTCCAGCCCGACAGCGACCGTGTACAGCGGCTGCTCGCCCAGGCTGTTGGTCCACCACAGGCGCGGGTTCTCGACCGCCACCGTAGTTTCGAAGCGCCCCTCGGAGACCGACGCCCTGGCCGCAGCCACCTGCCCGCCGTCAATCGACAACGCAACCTCGGCGCTCAGCCCATCGCCATTGCCCTCGACGGTGCCGCGAACCGTCAGCAGCACTTTCCCCGGCGTGCCGTGATCCTGTGCCACCTGCACGTCATTCAGCCGCGCCGTGTTGTAGGCCACCAGCTCGATGTCGCGCCAGATCCCACTGGTGACCAGCACCGGGCCCCAGTCCCAGCCGAAGTTGCACGGCTCCTTGCGAATCCATGCCCCGCTGTTGACGCGCATCGGCTGCACCCAACCGGGCATCGCGCCTTTCTCGGCATCCATCCGCTCGGCATAGGGCAGCGGCGCGGTGAAGTGGACGCGGATCGTGTTCTCGCCAGGGCGCAGCAGCGCTTTGGCGTCGAATTCCCAGGTGCGGAACATGTTGTCCGTCGCACCCAGCGGCGCGCCGTTCAGCGTGAGGGCGGCAATCGTGTCCAGCCCATGGCAGCGCAGCAGCACGCGGTCGTGCTCCAGCAGTGCGGCCGGGATCTCGAAGCGGCGCTCGTAGATCCAGTCCACATTGCTGACCCACTGCACGCTCAGTTCATTGTCGCGAAAATACGGGTCGGGGATGCGCCCGGCATTCAGCAGATCGGTGTGTACGCATCCAGGGACCAGGGCCGCGATCGAGTCATCCGGCTGGTCGACGCGCCAGACCGACCAGGCGCCGTTGAGGGAAAAGGTTTCCAAAATGGGGTACTCCGAGAGTCAGTCCACAGGGCGATTCGTTAATCGTTTCATGTTGGCGTGTTCTGGCGGTGGCGTCAAGCAGTAAACCTTTGATTAACCGCATTACCACTTCTCATTTAACCTTGATAAAATCATACAGCATTGATATATTGATAACCGCCATAATCATAATTCACGGACCACGAGGCGCGTAGCGTATGGGTGAGGCCGCCGCCAACCGGCATTCTCCGCAAAGTTATCTGGCTGAAGCGTATCGAATCGCCTACTACCAGGACCACAGCCCCTTTATCTCCACCTCAGCGCTGGCGGAAGCGCTGGGCGTGTCTGCGCCTGCCGTCACCCGCATGGTGCAGCGCCTGAAAGATGCCGGCTACATCGAGCACGAACCGTACCGGGGCATCACGCTCACCCGCGCCGGGGAGCGGGAGGCGCTGACCAACATCCGCCGCCACCGTCTGGTCGAGGTCTTCCTGGTCGACGTGATGAACTTCGGCTGGCATGAGGTCCACGACGATGCCGATGCGCTGGGCGAGGCCGTCAGCGACCTGGTGGTGGGCAAGATGAGCCAGATGACCCGCGAGCCGCGCCGCTGCCCGCATGGGGAACCGATTCCTTCTGCCGATGGTACCATGCCGCGCGTGCGCGACTTCCCGCTCAACGAGCAGGCGCCGGGGCAGACCTTCGCGCTCAGCCGCGTCAACACCCACGAGGTCGACAAGCTCAAGTACCTGGGCGAACTGGGCCTGCGCCCCGGCAAGACCTTCACCCTGGTGGCCCGCGCCCCCTTCAGCGGACCCATCCAGCTCGACCTCGATGGCGAGACCGTCATGCTCGGCCACGAACTGGCGGGCGCGCTCCGCGTCTGCCCCCCCGAAGCCTTCGACCTGGGCTAACCGCACCGCCGCAGCGGCTTCACGCGGAACGTCCGTTTGTGGTCGGCGACCACCGTGCCGTCGACATCTTCCCCACGCAAATAATCCAGCGCATGGGCGGGTAGGGCACAAACTGGACCAGCAGCTCGCCCATTCGGGATGCTCACCTTCCACCTGCACCCGGTCGACGCCATCGCCGCCCAGCCACTGCACGGTGAAGGGGATCGGATCTACGGTTGTATGGGGTGGCGCAGGGGCTGTGTCCGCCCGCCAGGACCACCAGAAACAAGATCTCGTTCCTCATCACTCATGCCTCATTCCTTCTTTTCGCTTCCCCGTGTGCCGGCGCACCTCGGCGATCTGCGCGTCGGTCACCGCGTGCTCGAAGCTGCGGAAGCCGCTCAGCTTGAAGCCATGCCGCCCGGCGATCTCGCCGATCTCCAGCGCTCGCTCGACCGGGATCTCTTTGCCGATGGTGTAATCCTCATAGCGGCCTTCCATCGCCAGGGCCATCGTCTCGGCCATGCAGGCGTAGGCCTTGCCCGGCGGAAAACCGAAATCGAAGTGGAAATCCGGCTCGCCTGGCACCTCGACCATGCCGCCCTCGATCACCAGCACGTCCGGTCGCCGCTCGGCCACCCGCCTGGAGACATCGCGCGGGCGGGCCACATCGCAGACGACGACCCCCGGCTTCAGGTGCTCCGGCTCGATCACGGTGTGGATGGCGCTGGTCACGGTCAGGATCAAATCGGCGCGGTAGATCGCCTCGACGTTGGTGGTGGCGGTCGTTTTGCCGCCGCGCGCCTCGCATGCGGCCTTGACCGATGCCAGCGCCTCCTCGCGTCGCCCGACCAGGATCAGGACCTTGCAGGTCCCGGCCATCAGCAGGGCGCACGTCCGGCCGATCGAGCCGGTCGCGCCGACGATCGCCACGGTCGCCGTCTCCATCGGAATGTCCATGACTCGTCCGGCCTCGCGGATGGCGTCGGCGGCGATCACCACGGTGTAGCTGTCGCCGGTCGTGACCGGGATGTCCAGCCGCTGCGCGATCGTCGCGCCCGCATCGCCGACCACCGAGGTGAAGGCCCCCAGCCCCAGCATCCGCGCGCCCAGCGACTCCGCCAGCTTGCCGCAGGCGACGATCTTGTCGTAGACCACCTTCACGGGCAGTGACATCATCGTCGGCGGGGTGTACGGACAGGCGATCAGCCAACCGCGCAGCTCGCGCCCGGTCGACTGCGAGCGCACCCCGTTCACTTCGGAGATGTACACGGGCGGGAAAAACCGCGAAAAGAAGTTGATCTGCCGCTCGGTCAGGATCTTGCCGAGCAGCGGATACTTGCGCGCCACATCCTTCTTGATCTGAATCGGATGGATGATGAACGCGAAGGTGTCATCCATAAATCACCAGGTCTCTTCTTGATCCTGCTTGTCGTCGCGGCGCGGGTAATGGCGGGAATGCCGCGTCCGCACGTTGACGGTGTGGTGATCGCTCTCCTCGAAGGTGACGTTGCGGCCGATCACGCGGCGCTGCGGCGAGGCCACCAGCACCACGTCGGATTCGATCATGCGTCCGGGGAAGACCACCATCCCCGACCCGATGCGGCAGTTGTGCCCGACGGCGCTGCCGAGCACGATCTGGCCGACCTCTTCCAGTTCGCCATGCAGGTTGGCGGCGCGAATCGGCCGCTGCTCCAGCAGGTTGAAGTCGGTGAAGGTGCAGCCCGCGCCCACGAAACTGTGACGCCCGATGACGCACATTTGCAGGCAGGTGTTCTGCGCCACGATCGTATTTTCCATGACCGCCGTCAGATACAGCGCCGCGCGGAAGGGCAAAAAGCAACCGTCGCCCACGCTGCTGAACATCAGGCTGCACCCGTCGTCGATCGTCACGTTGTCGCCGATCGTGCAGTTGTCGATGAACACCCCCGGCCCGATCGAGCAGTTGTCGCCGATCTTCGCCGGCCCGGTGATCACCGCCGTGGGGTGAATCGTCGTGTTCTTGCCGACCTCGACCACCGCCGACGTGCTGAGGATTTGCCGCTGTTCCAGGATCGCCCGCCACAGCAGCTTGAGGCTGAAAAAGTTGCGCGTGGCCGCCCGCCGGTCGACGCGGCTGGCCCGCCCGAACAGCCCGAAGATGATCGAAGCGAAGTAGACGTGCACCCAGCTTTCGATGGCGATCAGCGCCCGCCCCACGCCGTAGTGCGTCAGGTCGCCCTGTTCCATGCTCATGAAGTCGGGCACACTGTAAAAGCCCATCTGCTGCGAATCGCTCGACAGCACGATCGGGATCACGTCCGGCGAGTAGCCGTTGGGGAAGTACCACAGATCGGCCAGGCAGACCTGTTTGCCTGTGCTGGGGTCGATGCCCATCTGGAAGGCCCGCGACAGCGGCAGCGTGTAGGTGCCAAAGGCCGGGTCTTCCGGCGAAAAAGCCGCGCGGCTGGCGTGTCCCGACCGCTGTGCCTCGCTGATGAAGGCGCTCAGGAATTCGACGTCGAAATAGAGGTTGTCGCGGTAGACCAGCGCCGGGCCGCGCACGCTTTCGATCTCGTCCACGTGCGAGAAGGTTGCGCCCACCGGCACCGCCCTCCGGAACGCCTTCAGGATCACGTTCTCCTGCACCAGCTTCAGCGGCGCCGTCCCGATGGTCAGTTGGCTGGCCGGCTCGTTGAACGGCGGAATATGACGCGAATCCTCAATAATGTATCGCTGCATGAAGGACCTCGATTATCGTTGGCAGAGCCGACAGGGAAATTCTACCGCACAGAACGGGCTTCGGGGCGAGGACGAGGGGAGGGCAAACGCATCACATCACCCGTTCGATTCATGCAAAACCCATCGTGTTTTGTAGGGGCGGTTCGTGAGCCGCCCGTTCGCGAGTCACCCGCCATTACGGGCGCATCGCGATGCGCCCCTACGAGACGTCTTCCCTGAGGGGAGAAGTCTCTTGTGAGCGCGTTCTTCCTCATCCCCCATCCCGCGACCCTCATCACTTCTCTTCTAGCTGTTGTACAGAAAATCACGCAGCGTGTCATGGAACCGCTCCGGCTCGTCCAGCATGGGGAAGTGGCCGGACTCCTCGAACCAGGCGATCTTGGCGCCAGGGATGTGGTCTTTGAGGATCTTGTACTGCTTCGGATCGACGAGGTTATCGCGCTTGCCATACACGCCGATCACCGGCACGGTGATCTGGCTCAGATGCGGCGTCAGGTCGGTATTGCGCAGCGTGTTGATGCTCTCCCAGAAGGGCCCAAACGCCAGCTTGGAGGCATCGGCCGACAGCATATCGCCCAGGGCCCTGCCGTCGCGCGCCAGAAAGTGCGAGTACCCCCGCAGAAAGGGCCGGAAGCCCTTCTGGAACAGGTCATAGAGCACCGGTGAGGCTTCGGCCAGTTCCGCCCATCCGCGATAGGCGGCCACGCGCAGCAAGGGCCGCAGCGAGCTGCCCTGAATCGGCGAGCCGACCACCCCCACCTTGACCACTTTCTCCGGGTAGCGCATGGCCACGCTCAACGCCACCGTGCCGCCCATCGAATGACCGATCAGCGGCGCCTTGACGATGCCCATGCGGTCCATGAACTGGTTGACCATCGAGCCGAAATTGCCAACCGAGAAATCTTCGGTGCGCGTGTCGGAGTCGCCAAAGCCGAAGAAGTCAAGCGCGTAGGTACGGAAGTCGCGGCCCAGCACCTCGATGGTGTTGCGCCACAGCGCCCAGGAGTTGAGCCAACCATGCAGCAGCAGCACGGGGCGCCCCCGGCCGTATGCTTCGTAGTGAACGATCCCCTGTTCGGTGGTCAGCGTCGCCATAATCGCTGCTGCGGTGTGTGTCGTGGCAAGATCAACCGCGCTCCATCTCCTCGAGAATGGAGTACAGCAGCTCCAGCAGCACTTCTTTCACGCTGTCCTTTTCGCTGGCAACGCAGGGGAGCAGTTTGATCCCTTCTTCGATGCGCAGCGCGATGCGCAGATCGTCGATATTCCAGGCATCCTGAAGGTCCTGCTTGTTGGCGGCCACCACGTACGGGGTTGGCGCGTAAGCCTTGAACGTCTCCAGAATGCTCTTCGCCTCGCGGAAGGTCTCCGGCTTGGTGCTGTCGACCATGACGACAAAGCCAAGCATACCTTCGGCGAGAATTTCCCACATGAAGTCGAAACGGCGCTGGCCGGGCGTCCCGAACAGATACAGCACCAGATCGTCGTCGACGGTGATGCGCCCAAAGTCCATAGCGACGGTCGTGTAGTCCTTGACCTGCCGCTCGGTATCCGAGCTGATTCCCCGTTCGGTGGTCACCACGTCGATCTCGCTGATGCTTCGGATGAATTCGGTCTTTCCGGAGCTAAACGGTCCGGTGATCACCATTTTTACGGTTTGAGTGGAGGACATGGGCTTAAGGCTCGCTCTTCTCGGTTTGGTTCACGACGCAAAGGGCACGGTCAAATCTGCCGGATACGATCGATCAGGCGGGTGACGACGGTCTTCTGGACAGCCGGCGCGCGCGTCGGTGTGGAGTGCCGGGTTGCGCCCTCTGCCGCATGGGGTTTGACAATCTCGACAAGCCCGGCCTGTTCCAGGCCATAGACAATACGTCGAATCTCGTTCTCGGTCATGTTGTTGGCTTTGGCAATCTGCCGCATGGTGTTCTTCGGGTTGACGAACGAAACCACCCGCCACTCTTCGACGCTGAGATGCACCCCTTTGAATTTCTCGCGCGGGTTATCCGGAAAGCGAAGGGCCATATCGAGATTGGGGATATGCGAAGTGAGCTGCTCAAGTTCCTTGATCTGGCGCGCGCCCTCGATGATGACGTTCTCCAGATCGATAGGCACGAGGATGCGATCGTTTCCGGGCAGCAGGTTGTCTTCGAAGCGGAACGGGCCTTCGCTCCAGGTCAGCAGGTTGTAGATCACATCCAGCGTGTGCTGCTGGATGCTGCGCACCACATCCTTCTGTGTCACGTAGTTGGCGTTGATCAGCAGCAGCGCCAGCGCCTTGTCGGACGTGTTCTTGGCGCGCTCGCGGATGATCCGCGCCTGCTCGTTGGTCAGCTTGCCCGCCTTGTTGAGCACAAAGACGAGGTCGCCATTCTGACCGGTCAGCACCGCCGAGATCAGCTTGCCCACCTTGAAGGCGACGCGTGCGCGCTCCTTGCCCGGCGACATCTTATCCCCGCCGATCGCGTCTTTTTCGCCTGTACGCAGGCCTTCATACATGATCAACGTGCCGGTCTTGCCTGCGAGATTGATCAGATTGAGGAGCTGCGTTGTCGAGAAATCACGCAGATTGCCTTGCAGCGGCATTGAAGCCCCCTGTACTCGACCAAATTAGTAAAAGACGAGGATCGACGAGTCACACGTCGCGTACTTTCACGAATTGTAATACGACTTATGGTTCAACACAATTGAGCACGAAAGAGAGCGGGGCATCGTTTGATCTGGCCCGCCAGATGTGTTCAAATCAACTGCAACGTTCGATTAGGTTCAACGCGCCGGGCTGTACTGTCACAACGCCTCCGAACAGGTGAAAGCAAACCCATGCGGCTCATACACCCCACCATCATTTTCGCCGCCGCTCTATTGACCGCAGCGCTGCTGGGGACCGCCCAGATCGCGCAGGCGCAGGAGACCGATCCCCGCTGTGATTTCCTGCTGCCCTACGTCGAAGTCAACGTCGGCCGCAACTGTTCCGCCCTCGAGAGCGACACCGCCTGCTATGGCAATCCGCGCATCACGGCCACCTTCGCCGACCCAAACCAACCGCCGCCGTTCACCAGCGTCGGCGCGCAGATCGACCTGCAGCACATTTTCGGCCTGCGAACCAGCCCACTCGACCTGAATACCGGCTCCTGGGGGTTGGCCGTCCTGAATCTATCGGCCGCTCAGTCTGAACACGGCATCACCTTCATCGTTTACGGCGATGCCGCAATGGCCGAAACGCCTGTCGATACAGCCGCGCCGGAAGCGCTCTTGACGCCCGGTTGGTTCGGCGCGTTCCAGCTTACATCGCCGGTTCCTGCGGAGGCCGGCCCTTGTGGCGACGCCATCCCGTCGGGCGGCGTGCTGATTGTGGCCGACGATTTGCCGCAGCCGGTGCTGTTCAACGTCAACGGCATCGACCTCGCGATCGATTCGTCGGTACTGCTGCGTGCCGCGCCAGGCGACCGCCTGATCGTCGACGTCGTGCGCGGACGTGCCAGCGTCACGTCCAGCGGCGTCTCGATCCAGGCCGAGCCGCTTCAGCAGGTCGCCGTGCCGCTGGGCGGTGTGACCGGCCTGGAGCCGTCGGGCGCACCGGGCGAGCCGACGCCCAGCGATTTCAGCACGCTCGGCCTGCGCACGCTCTGCAATCTGGTACACAGCCTCGGCCTGAGTTCGCCCTGCGACGGGCCGCTTAACGCCAGCGCCGCCCCGCAGACCGCCCCTCCGATTGGGGGAGCGGCCCCGGAGGATACCCCCCTCGTCCTGCCAACCACCACGCCCTCTGCGACAGCCGTCGCGACAACAGTCGCAACGTTGGCCGGCGAGTCCCCGGCCGCGGCCTGTGAAGCCGAAGTGTCGGTCGCTTCGGCCTATCTGCGCCTTTCGCCCTATGTATTCCCGTCCACAATTGCCCAGGTGACGCTGCTGGGTGAGCAGTTCACAGTGCTCGCTCGCGCCAGCGGCATCGCGACGCCCTGGTATGTGGTTCTGGCCGGCGGCCGCGAACTGTGGATCGCCGGTTCGGTGCTGACGCTGTCCGGCGAGTGCGCGACTCTCCCGGCCCGCACGCCACCTCCCGGCCCGACGATGACGCCGCAGCCCACGGCGGTGCCGACCAACCCGCCGCAGCAGCCCCCTCAACAGCCGCCGCAGCAGCCGCCCGTCATCATCGTTCCGCCGGCAACCACCTGACGGCCGCCGATGGCGCCGGCCTCCACGATCAGCAGCAGGACGGGAATCGTCCTGCTGCTGATCATCACCGCGCTGCCGCTGTGGAGTCACCCACAGCGGTACATCGAATTTGAACCCCACCGCGGCGCGGTACTGATCCTGCTGCTCGTCTTTGGCCTGCGTTGGGCCGACGTCAGGCCGGCCCTAACCCACCGCACCGCCCGCCCGCTTCAACTGGCCATCGCCCTCTGGGCCGCAGCGCTGACACTCTCCACCGCCCTGGCAATCGCTCCGAGCCAGGCCTTCTTTGGCGATCTCTTTCGCTCCATGGGGTGGCTCACACAGATAGCCCTGCTCGGCGCCTTTGTGCTGGGCTCGACGCTGCCCGCGATCGACAGTGGGCGGTTCTTCTGGTTGTCCGGCATTGCCGTAGCGGTCATTATCTTCTCCCAGTTCCTCGGCCTGCTGCCCGATCCCGATGCGCACCCCTTGCGCGCGGCGGGTCCACTCGGGTCGGCCTCCGGATCAGCCTCCTGGTTGGCGCTGAGCCTCGCCTGGGCCGGCAGCCATACCGTGTTCGCCTGGAAAACTCTGGGCGCGCGCAGAGAGCGAACACTCCATCTGCTTGGCCTGGGAATCATGGGCACCGCGCTGATCTTGACCGGTTCGCGCGGCGCAACGATTGCATTGGCCGCGGGCTGCGTGACCGGCGCACTGCTGTGCGCAGCCCTCTTCCGCCGTCGCTGGCCGATGGTGGCCGTGGTCCTCGTACTCGCGGTCAGCGGGAGTCTGGGCTTCCTCCTGTCCCGGCTTGGAGAAGTGCCGCTGTTCTCACGCCTCAGCGACGCCGACAGCACCATCGCCTTTCGCTTCGACGTCTGGTCACAGACCCTCGACTTCTTCGAGCGCGACATGCGCCTCGACAGGCTGCACGGCGTAGCTGTACCCATCGGCCATCTGCGCGCGCTGGTCGGCTACGGCCCGGAGTCGTTTGAGACCGTTTACGCGTTTGTCTCGTTGCCAACACCCGCCACGTCCAACCAGCGCATAGACCGCGCCCACAACGACTGGCTGGACACCCTGATTGCCAACGGTCTTCTGGGGGTGGCGGCACGCGCCGCGCTCTGGCTGGCGATCGCCCAGGTCGCGTTCCGACGGCTGGGTTTGGCTTCGGTACCGGCCTGGGGTGCAATCGGATGTGGCGCGGCGCTGGCCGGCATGCTTGCCCGGGACACCGCCTGGATGCCCGCGGCAATGACCGGTGGGGCGATCCTCGGGAGTTGGGCGTGGTTGCTGATCGTCATCATCCGGCGACAAAAAGTGATCGCCGATCGCGCGGCGCTGCTGGCGCTGGTCATCCTCACCATCCACCTGGTCGATCTGCAATTCGTCTTCGTCAAAATCGCCAATACCCTGCCCGCGATGATCGCCTTCGGTCTGCTCCTGCGTCCCCCGGAGCGGGAGCGCGTCCACCAGGATCGTGAAAAACCTGCGCCGGCAAGATGGGGATCACCCGGAGATCACATCACGCGAATCGCACCCATCCTCGCCGCCATCGTCCTGCGGCAAATGGTCGCCACCGCGTCCAACCCTCTCCTGCCCATCCTTCTCGCCACCCTGACCCTGCTCGTGCTGGTCCTGGTGGGTCGGGGCGCGGCGCGGCGCTATCTGCTCTCTCTCGCCACCTTCTCCTTCTACAGCATCCTGGGCGGCCTGCTTCTCGATCCGTCCCCTGCCGCCTTCTGGGATATCGGCCTGCTGGTCGCGGCGCTGACCTGGATCGGCGGTCTGCGGTCCGGACGCAAGCTCGGCTGGCCGAGGGTTGCGGCGATGGTGATCGGCCTCAGCCTGTGGTGGGCACAGGCAGCCAGCGATATCCGCTTGCGCGACGTCGTGGAAATGAGCGACCCGGCCGCGCAGTCGATCAATGCGCTTGCGGCGGCACTGCTGCGACCCTACGATTACCGACTCTGGGGGGCAGCCGCGGCCTACACTGCCCGGGTCGACCCTATCGAAAACACCGAGGTCTGGGAAGCGCTGGCGACCGCTCTGGGAGAGAAGGCGCTCGACCTCAACCCGTATGACCCCAATTGCTGCTGATCCGAATGTCGACGAAAACAGCGCTATAATCAGCGGTGTCGCGGCGGCCCGACGCCTCCGCCGAAGTGAAACGGATTGCCATGTCCAGAATCGCGAGGTTCGGCGCATGACTCAGAGGGCTCTAGAACTCGGTATCACTGCCATCCAGCGGGGCAGTTTGCAGGAAGGGGCGCGACTCATCCGCATCGCCGTGAAGAGTGACGAACTCACCCCGGAGATGCGCGCCGTTGCCTACCTGTGGCTGGCGGAAACCAGCCCGGACCCGGCCCAGAAGCGCTCTGCCTATAACGAGGCGCTCAACGCCAACCCGCAGAACGGCGAAGCCCGCTCCCGTCTCGCCGCGCTGCTCACTTCCGGTCTGCCGTCGACCGTCCCGGGGGCCACTCAGCCGGTCGGGCCGAGCACCACCGGGGTCTACCCGGCCGCCGCAGCCACCGGCGCCTACCCGGCGGCGGCGCAGAGCTTCAACGTCGCCGATTATCTCGCCCAGATTATCGACGGCCCCAACGGCGCGGGGACAGCCGTCTTCGTCTCGCTCGAAGGCCTCCTGGCCACGACCCGGCGTGTCGTCGGCGGGCTGGAACGAGTCACCGTCGAAACCTACGCCGGCGGCCAGTTCTACGGCTCCGTCGTCCGCTGCTACACCGAGCTGGATCTGGCGCTGATCATGGTGCAGCAGCGCCCCACCTCGCTCCTGCCGGTCACGCCCATGCCGCGCGTCCCGGATAACGCCGCGTTGACGGTCGTGTCCTACACCGGCGAAGTTCAGCGCACCCAGCAGCGCCCCACCAAGCGGGCCATGCCCCAGCACTGGCTGCCCACCAGCATCACCCAGCTCGCCGATGCCGGCGGCGATGTGATCTTCGACGACAAGAACTACCTGGTCGGCATCATGACGCGCAACGCCAGTCTTGCCTCGGCCAACTATCTCTACGGCATTCACATCTCGACCATCCGCCGCCTGGCCGATTCCGTCCTCAGCGAAATGCGCGCCGACCGCCGGCGCTACTGCCCGAACTGCGGCAATGCCAGCCGCGCGACCGGGGCTGGATTCTTCTACTGCGAGCAGTGCGGCGCGCCCTCGCCAGAGGCCCGGCAGACGCGGCGCTTCCCGGCCCCCCAGGCGTCCATGTATTATGAACCCACCGGCCGGGGCCGCTGCGTCAACTGCAACGCCACGGTCGGCACGCATAACAACCGCTGTCTGCGCTGCGGCGCGGAGCAGCGGTAATGGATGGATGTGTTGTGGTTGCCATAAGGAAATTTGCTGTCGGGCAGGGCGGGCCTTGCCCCTACACACACCGTCTCGTAGGGACAGGGTTGTCCGAGGGAACCGCCGCCCGCAGGTCTCGTGCCAGGCATGCCACCGCAGGGACAACCTCTGGGATTCTGTCGAAAAAGGTGTACCCCGCCTCGAAACCAGGCCGTTGTCGCCGGCGCGCCGCCGGAGAATGGAATTCTCCGGCTACCTTAAAACGCGAGAAACCGACTCAAGTCGGTTCCGCTGGCGGGAACACTCGCCCGAGAAGCGCTTACCCCACGAATACCGCCAAAGGAACCCTTTTCAAAGGGTTTTCCGTGCGGTTCGTGGTAGCCTGACGTTTCTAACGTCAGGCGGAAGCGCCATGCGCTGGCCTTTATTCAACAGAATCCCCTCAGTTGTCCGTTGTGCCATCCTCCCAACCCATCGTCCCCGTCATGGATCACCACTCCCTGCCCTCGGGTTCAGAAGGGCACCCCCGGCCGTCGAGACAGTCCTGTCGAGTACGGCCGATCTGCAAGACGAGAAGGAAAGGTCAGACTTGAAGAGAGTGCTGTTCACTATACCGCTCAGCCAGACCCTCCGCCTGCTGAGCGCGATGAGCCTGTCGCTGCTGCTGTCGATCCCCGCGGCACTGCCGGCCCTGGCCCAGACGATCGCCATCAGCGGCACGGTTTATCAGACCACCAATCTGCGCACCGGACCGGGGACGCGTTTCGAGATCGTGGGCCAGCTTGCCGAGGAGGATGAGGTCAGCGTCCTCGGACGTGACGCGCAGGGCGGCTGGTTATACGTCCGCACAGCCCAGGCGCTCAACGGTTGGCTGCCCGCCTTCGCCCTCGAACTGTCCACCGCGGTCGATATCATGGACCTCGCCCTGGTCGATCCCGACACCGTCAGCACGCCAACCCCCGGCTCCAGCGTCTTCATCGAAACCTATGGGCGGGTCAACGTTCGCAGCGGCCCCGGTGTGGCCTACGGGGTCGTCGCCCGGCTCGATGTCGGCGATCGGGCGGAAGCCACGGCGCGCAGCAGCGCCGGGAACGATTGGCTCCTCATCGTCCTGGATGAAGAGACCAGCGGCTGGATCGCCTTCTTCACCGTCAACGTATTCGGCGACGCCACCGAGCTGCCCATCCTCATCCCCGATGCCGCCAGCGAGACGCTGGTCACCCCGCAGAGCCTGGCCCGTGCCCTGTTCAACGTGCGCCTGCACGAGGAACCATCGCTCGACTCACCGCTGGTCGTGATCATCCCCTTCGGCCGGCGCGTCACGCCGCTGGCGCGCACCGAGGACGGCGCCTGGCTGCTGATCGGTTTTGATGAGACGGAAGGGTGGGGGGCGGCAGAGCTGTTCCTGCTCGACTCGGAGATCCTCGATGCGCTGCCCATCAGCGAATCGTAAGCTGCACGAGTCCTGCTTACCAAGCGTTCACTCGTCCATAAAATGAACGCCGTGTACAAACAAAAACACCCCGAAAGATTCGGGGTGTTTTTGTGTGCCGAGGGCCAGACTTGAACTGGCGACCCATGCATTTTCAGTGCATTGCTCTACCAACTGAGCTACCGCGGCATCGCGTCAGACTGCGTAGTGAAAGTATATCCCAAGCGCGGGGAGAGTCAAGGCTGGGATAAGGGGAATTCAGGGGCAGGCATCCGTTGTTATTCCAGGGCACCCCCCTATAACCCAATTCAGAGTTCCTCACCCCCCTATAGGCGTTCTGCACTCTGGCAGCATTTTCGCATCCCCCTATACCCTTAGAAACCGCTTCTCACCTCATGGCCGGAGACGAAAAATTAGGGCGTCTGAGCCGCCCGGAGAGGACTGGGGAAGGGGATGTTTTCAGCGCGTTTTGGATATAGGTCAGGCCTCTTTCCCATTGGCAAACTGTCGATCCGCACGGCTGGGCTTGATCAGCTCCAGCACATGGGCCAACCGTTTGAGGTCGTGGGACAGCAGCCGCGCCAGATAGCGCCCGCAGCGAACGCTGTAGTCATAGCGCTCGGCCTCGGGGTAGGCCCATGAGGCATAACGAATGGCGGCGGCGATCAGTTCATCTGAAGGCACTTCCTTGGCGCTGATCACCAGCCGGAAGAAATCGCACTTTTGGGTAAAGTGATAAACCTCGTCCACAGGGCAGAGTTCCACCTGCGCCAGGCTCATCGGCGGGCGCGGCGGCAGGCTCTGGATCAGCAGCCCATCGACGGCATATCCCACATTGACCACACCGATCTCCACCGGCACCATGCGATTCTCACGCTGGTCGATCAGCGTGTTGTTGTCCACCATACTGGCCATCACCAGCTCGCGCGCCAGGGGATCGTCGTCGATGCGAATGGCGTAGATCAGGCCGATGGCGAAGGCGCCTTGCTCCTCGTCGCCGATCGGCGCTTTGACGAACGCCCCGAAGGTATGCAGCTCGTCCAGACGGCTGCCTCGCGTGCCGCAATCGAAGCCGACTGTGCTGGCCCGCAGCACCCGTCCGACCAATCGCTTATCCTGAACGCCCATCATCGTGTACCCCATCTCCCTTCAACATCGGCCCTGGCAGATTGCCCTGCAAACGTCCTTGCGCCGTGCTTCATTCCGTCGACACGCCGGTCAGCGGAGCTGATGCTTGGTTCGGGCGCCGCGCGCCAGGTCTTTGCTTTGCAGCTTGTTGGAAAGTTCCGGCTCAAGCTGATTACGCATCATCTCAACACGAATCATCTCGTCAAGCTGCGCCTTTTCGATACTGCTGACATAGGCCATCTCGTCGGCGCGGGTCAGCGCATAGGGATAGCGCTTGCGCCCCTGAATGCCGCACTGCGCCAGCACCAGCGCGTGCACCGCATCGATCGCCGCCCGGTCGCGCGCTACCCACATCGGCAGATCGACGCGGACGATGATCGGCCGGGTGCTGTCGGCGACGTTGAGATAAAAGAAGGCAATCTCGAACGCCGGGCCTTTGTGGTCCTTATAGGTTTTGTTCTGCGGCGAATTCTGCGTCATGATGGCGGAGCGTTCGCCGGGTTCGAGCACGTGGCCGAGCAGCATCGCGTCGGACAGGCCTTCCATGTCGCCGTTGGTGCGCAGGGTAGCGTCGTTGATCTCGCGCGGGTGCAGGCGCAGCAGATGCAGCAGGCTGATGATGTAGGTGCTGCGCGGCCGGTCGCCATAGCCGATCAGCAGGCCGCCGCCATCGTGAATCTGCTGCAGCGCGAGCATATAGTCGGCCTCGATCTGCGCGGCGTCCGGCACGTCGGCCGCTCCGAAGAATTTCAGCAGGGGACCATCATGCATGGCCAGCAGCGGCCGCGCCTCATCCTGGCGCTCCCACACTTCACGCGCCAGCCACTGCATCTCCATCAGCGAACGCCGCGAATTGACCGCCTGATTGGTCAGCGTGCGACCATCCCGGTCCTTCAGCGCGTTTTCGGCATAGTACAGTTCCGGGTGCGTGAACTGATACGGCAGCCGCGTGACGCCGTGCCAGTAGGCGAATATGCCGATGTTGATCAGGTAATAGAGGGCGGACTCATGTTGGTCTGGATAAACCTGCGAACCGTCGGCGGCGATGATCGTGGCCTCGGGTGGCAGGGGAGGCGGTTCGCCAACGCCGGCGATCACCTCGCTGTAGGGCTCAGGCGCCGGCGCCGCGCCGCGATATCCGCTCACGCTCGATTCGCGCACCAGCTTGATCCGCTCGTGGATCGCCTCCAGGTCGGTCGCCGCGTAAAACAGCTGCAGCGCCGTCTCCATCCGGTTGCTGTTGTTCAACCGGACATGCCCCAAATAGCGCCCCATCGTCTGGACTTGCTCGACGACTTTGGAGAATTCAAGTGACAAATGAATACCTTACGATCATTACGCTTAGCGTTTAGATTAGCACCAGTGTTCTAGCGCGTCAAGCAGGTCATCTTAAAGGTTTGTGTGTAGTCGGTTTTCGGTGAGTCGATTCTTCCCTCATGAGCAATAGTACGAAGAGATAAACAAACTTTAAAGATAGTCCTTGGAAAGTGCGCCGGGATGTGATAATTTCTAGGGAAACACAGCGCCTTAATGGTAAAAGATGCCTTGCGATGGGTCCTTTGCGCTAGAGTGGAAAAGTGAAGTGCATGGCATCCTTACCGTCGTCCCAGTCGCTCGTGGGTTCCCTTTTGGCATCGGAAAAACGCGAAGTGCTCTTCGCTGGCGATCATGTCTGGCTCGCCGGCCAGATCGATCGGCCGAAACAGGCAGCGCCGGCGGGAGGCTACCCCCTCCTGTTCATCCTGCCCCATGCCTCCAGCACCACCCGTGAGGATTTTGACGAGCACGCGGCGATCGCGCTCCGTGTGGGCTTCGCCGTTTTCCGGTGGGACAAACGCGGCACCGGACGCAGTGGGTCAGGGGGTCGCGGTTCGACCACCCAGGATGCTATCAATGCCTATGAAGCCGCCTTGCTTCAGCCGGAAGTCAACCGCCGCCGGACGATCGTCATGGCCGTCGGCGCCGGCACCGGCATGCTCGGCAACGCTTATGGCCTGTTCGCGCGCCTTCAGCGCCCCGCCGGCGCGCTGCTCATCGCCAACCAGCTCTCGCCCGAGGAAATCCTCGCCATCGACACCGAGATTCACATCATCATGAGCCAGGAAGACTGGAACGCCCCGGAAACCTTCGGCAGTTTGGCGGCCATCGCCCACCGCCAGCAGTATCCCTATGGCGCCGGCTTCACCATGGTCTCGGACTGCAACCGCTTCCTCATGACCGAGTATGCCGACGGCACAGGCATGCTGCACGAAGACGCCCGCCGGGTGATCGCCGCATGGCTTCGCCGCTGAACGCCCCGTTCGCCGTCGATCTGACCGGCCACGCCGCCCTGGTGACGGGAGCCGGCGACGGCGTCGGAAAAGCGGTCGCGCTGGCGCTGGCAGCATCCGGTGCGGCGGTGGTCGTCAACGATCTCAACCCTGACCGCGCCGATACCGTCGCCGAGCAGATCGCTGCCGGCGGTGGCCGCGCGATTCCCTGGCAGGCCGATGTCGCCAACCGTTTCCAGGTCGGCTCGATGATCGAGGCGGCGCGCGATGCCTTCGGGCGCATCACCATTCTGGTCAATGCCGCCGGGGTGTGGAAGCGCGGCCCGATGAACGATCTCGACGAGTGGGATTGGCGGCGCATCCTCGACGTCAACCTGACCGGCGCATTCTTCTGCACCCAGCTCCTCAGCCGTGTCATGGCCGACGAAGGGGGCGGAGTCATCGTCAACATCGGGTCAATCGCCGGGCACGGCGCCACCCTGGCCGACAGCATCGGCTATGTCAGTACCAAATCGGGGCTGATCGGCCTGACGCAGCAGAGCGCCCGCGAGCTGGCCCCGCGCGGCATTCGCGTCAACGCCGTCTGCCCTGGCAACCTCGATGAAGACTCGGTGGAAAGCAGCGGCGCGCCCGCGCTGGGTCGTCCTGGCCTCGCGGAAGAAGCCGCCTCGGTCGTCCTCTTCCTGTGCTCCGACGCTGCCCACTTTATGACGGGTCAGGCGCTCAACGTCGACGGCGGCGCGGTGTTCATCTAGGACACTCGCCGCCCGATATCTATCACCGTTTCGCTGAACAAAAAGCCTCATGTCCAGGCAAAGGGGTTGCGCTGAATTGCAGCCCTGTTCGCGCAGCGTCTCTGCAAGCGCCCGACCGGCTTCAGGTGATGCCGAACGGCATCAATGTGCCTGGGAGAGACGGGCTGGTTTGGTCGACAGCGTAGGCACCAAGTTAGCGACTGATCGACGCCATCAGAATAGCGATGGTCGCGTCGTCCGCCGGGTGTTAAAACACCCGGCTACCCGAAAAGACAGGTCCACTAAAGGGACCAAGAACGCAGGCGTCGGGGAAGCCCCTTCAGTGGGCTTGTCGGTTACTAGCCGAGGCGCTTTAGCCCTCGGCGGCCCCCGCAACCCTTAACTTGGTGCACATGCGGGCCGGTTTGGGCGACAGGGAGTAGAATAACTCAAATCTTCTCGTTCAATCTTCTTCCGCCCAGGAGCACCACCCGACCATGCCAGCCGAAGCCACGGAACCCTTCGTCGCCGCGCCCATCGATGACCAACCGCTGCCCGAGTCCGCTCGTAATGCCATGCGGGCGTACCTCCAGCGCACCGAAGTCCGGTTGTCCACACTGCACCGCATCGCCGTCGCCTTCATCAGCGGCGCGGGGCTGCTGCTGCTGCTGCCGGTTTTCTTCAAGGACGAGATCACGGTCCTCGTCCGCGTACTCCTTGACACCATTCTGGATCAGATGGTGACACTCCAGGGCACAAACCTGATCGGGCACATCGCGCTCTATGGCCTGCTCATTTATCCGTTCATCCTCTCGCTGGCCATCCCGCTCTATGCCCTTTATCTGCTCCTGAAGGATGTCGTCCACTTCTACTACACCATCTATAGCCCCGGCTTCCCCGCCGACCTCAGGACGCCCTCCTTCGCCCTTTCCGGCGTGGGCTTCTCGCCCGACGAATCGCCCGAAGCCAAGCGGCGCATCCTGGCCTACCAGTATCACCATTCCAGCGCCATCAACTTCGCAATCCCCTTCAGCCCGGAACGCCGCCGCGCCTACTTCGACGCCATCATCCAGGCCACCGAACGTGATATTCTCCCCACCAGCCGCACCTACGACGCGGTCGCCGCGACAGGCGCGCTGGTCGACCAGAGGACCGACGGCGTCGACCCCGCCACTGTCGAACGCTTCGGCGCGGCTTTCGGCCTGGCGCGCACGCTCGACCGCAGCTTGGTCGAAGAGGTGGCCACCAGCGAAATCTCTATCGTGCGGCACATTCTGTATCTGCGACGGATGATGCTGCGTTACATGAAGACGCTGATGATGTTCCTGTGGACGACGCTCGTCACGTTCATCATGCTGCCCCTCCTTCAGGAAGAACGCATGCCCAAGTTCGTCATCATGTCGTTCGCTTATCTGATCTGGGCGCTGTTGGCGATGAAAGTCATGCGCCTCCCGATCGGTTGGATCTTCCGGCATCTGCGTGAGGTCCCTGACGACGGTCAGATCGACAAGCAGTTGGTGATCCTCGAAGAACAGGTACAGCCCTTCATCCGCGTGGCCATCATTGCCGCCGCGGTGGCGCAGGTGCTTAGCATCGTGCTGATGGTCACGGACTGACCCGCACCCCAGGCGGAAGAGATGCCAGGCGCGAGGGTTTGTGCTTCGCTCACACCACCGGCTCGGCACTGGGCTGTGGGAAAATCTCCAGGCGGACGGTGAAGGTGGTGCCCACGCCCGGCGTGCTCTCGACCATGATCGAGCCGCCGTGCAGTTGGATGATCTCGTGAGTGATGTATAACCCCAGGCCTGCGCCCATTCCCCCTTCCTTCACGCGGAAGAACGGATCGAAGAGATGCGGCAGGTGCTCGGCGTCAATGCCGATACCGGTGTCGCGCACGCGGACCAGCGCCACCTCGCTGCCGGCGGGGTCCGGTTCGGCAGTCACGTGCACCTGCCCCCTTCCTCCGTATACAGGATGGCATTGCGCAGGATGTTCGTCAGCGCCTGGGTCAGACGGGTGGAGTCGGCCAGGATTTGCAGCCGCTCCGGAGGAATCGCGATCTCCAGGCCGATCTTTTTCACGATCGCTTCCGACCGCTGCATCTCAACCACGTCATACAACAGCTGGCGCAGATCGAGCGGGCGCTTTTGCAGTCCCATCCCAGCCTCCAGGCGCGAGACGAGCAGCAGATCGTTTAGCAGATTCAGCATGTGATGCGAGACTTTGTTGAGCACGTCGAGGTGGCGGGCACTCTGCTCCGGATCGCGCTCCAGCAGGTACAGCCGCGTCATGATGTTGGAGAGCGGGGTGCGCAGTTCGTGCGAGGCGCGCGCGAAGAAGTAGTCGCGCTGCTGCTTCAGCGCCTTCTCTTCGGTGATGTCGCGCACGATGACCACTCGACGCTTACGGGCATCCCCATATTCACCGGCGTGGCATTGATGGCTACATCGATCATCGAACCGTCCTTGTGCAGCAGCTTGGTCTCGTAGCGGTTCGGGCTGCTCAGCATCATCTGCGTGACAGTCATGTTCATCTTCGGCGTGAGCTGGTTGAACGGGCGCCCGATCAGCTCCTCCCGAGTGAAACCGATCATCTGCGCAAGCGTCGGGTTGGCCACCTCGACGCTGCCATCGACCGTATAGGCCAGTCCTTCGCCCATCGTGTCGACGATCGCCTGCAGCCGCGCATCCTGCGCCTCCAGAGCCGCCGTGCGCTCCTTCACCCGCGCTTCAAGCTGTAGGTTCAGCGACTCCAGGGCCTGATGCGACTCCGCCACGTCGACCAGCATGGCATTGATGGCTTCCGTCAGTGTGGAGATTTCGTCACGGCCATCGATAGAGATTCGGCTGCCCGGCGATTTCCCGATCGTCTTGACTGCCGAGCTGAGATGCGTCACGCGCGCCAGCATCATCCGGTCAACCAGAAACAGCGTGCCACTGATCAGCACCACGCCAAAGAGGGCCAGCGCCATCGTGAAGTGCAGATAGTTGAGGCGGGCCTGTTGGATGATCTCGCGAGGCTCATCGATGCGCATTTCCACAAACCCCTCCAGCGCGGCAATCTTCACCACGCTGGTGATGGAGGTGTCGGTCATTTCGACCTGGAGCCAGTTATTGTTCTGGTTCGAAAGGTTGTCATTCGAGACACATGGTGTGGTCACGGCTTTGAACGAAATATCGATCTGCTGCCGCGCCGACAGTTCCGCGGCCGCGGCAGTATCCAGGAGATATCCCCAGACCAGTTTCCCAACCGCCGGCCCTGCTTCGTCATTGGGGAGAACAGGTCGGATGGCCAGCATAATGGGCACATCTTCGCACAGGATGAAGAGGCTGTTGGCATCCTCTGCGTCACGGTGCCATGAGTCGGGTGATTGAGATCGGTCAACGCCCGCCGTATAGCATCGTCGAGGGTTGATTATCAATCCGGCTCAGCCAGTGAACTTCATCCCCTTGAAGATCCAGCATGAGCATGAAGCTGATACCGTTCGTTTCCAGATCGACCTCGCGGAGGTTGTCACCGATGAAGGCCTTATCGGTCCCGCCGCCCGCCACGAAATCGGTCATCTCGGTCCAGCTTGACCAATCTCGAACTTTGTTGAATAGCTCGTCCTGTCGATTCAGCATGTACTGATGGAGACTGGAGGCCTGGCGGACGGTCTGCGCGTGTTCTACCGTTTCGAAGCTGGAGATAGTGATCCGCTGGAGAGAGATGTAGAGAATAGCGGTCATCCCCACCAGCAGGAGGGCCAGATACGCTAACGTTCTGCGACGCAGAGTCATGAAGGAGAGTCACTCTGTCATATCGACAGCAGCAGCAAGCTGATGGCGGACGGACGAAGGCGGCGCTAGCCAAACGTAATTGTATGGCAATTTCAGCGTGAGGGGGTAGGTTTTTACGTACTGAGGAAGGGCGGAGTATGCGTAGAGTAGGGGGTTAGCGCCCATAGGATACCTTAAGGCCATTGGTCCCGTTCTGCGACGTTGGAGGCTTTGGGGAGAGGGGCCAGGGGGAGGGGTGATCCGTTAGCCGCCCATAGGCATTACCTTAAGGATTTTTCTCTCGATCTCCACCATTTTGATCTCTCCCCCGTTCCCTCCCCGAATTCGGGGAGGGGAGCAAACATGCGGCTTGCTTGCGATTGTTTCGCGTGCGATCCCCCCTCTCCCCGCTTGCGTGGGAGAGGGGGCCAGGGGTGAGGGGTGGATCCGCTAAAGGTAATGCCTAGTGGGGGGCGAGAGTTAGCCGCCCAGGGCTCGATCGTCTCCATCAGGGCATCCACTTCCGTCCGCAGGATGCTGCTGTCCATGGCGAAGCGCGCGCCCCCGCCGCAGCGAACAGTGCGGGAAGTGGCTCCGTGCCACCCAGCGCCAGCGCGGCGGTAGTCGGCCGTCGCCTTGGTGGCGTCCTGCAGCGAGTTCATCCACACTTGCACCGCACCGATCTGCGCCAGGCCGTATTCCACGTAGTAGAACGGAATCTGGAAGATGTGCAGCTTGCGCTGCCAGCCCGTCACCCTCACGTCCGCAAGCCCGTCGTAGTCGATCCCCTTCATGAAACGATCCCACTGCATGTCCCACTGCGCGTCACACTGAGCGGGTCCATGGCCTCGTCGACATGCGTGTAGACCCAGTGCTGGAAGGCATCGACCACCGCCATGTACGGCCAGAACAGGATGTCGCGCTCCAGATGCTCGACGCGGGCGCGGGCGGCGTCGGCGTCGCTGTAGTAGCGCCCTTCGTTTCCGCCAGATAGGGCGCTGCCAGAAGCACCATGCTCATCGAGGCCACTTCGCAGAACTCGATGGGCGCTCGTGCCGTTGGTAGTGGGCGCCAGGCGATCCACCTCGTACACGTGGAAGGCATGCCCGCCCTCATGGAGCAGCGTCTGCACGCGTCGTCGTGCACGCCCACCGCGTTCATGAAGATAAACGGCTTTCTGGAATAGCTGAATTCGGTGCAATAGCCGCCGGGCGCCTTGTTCTGCGGCTCTCCAGGTCGAGCAGGCTGTTGATGCGCATATCGGCGAAGTACTGGCCGAGCTGCGGATCGACCTGGCTGAAGATGGTTTCGGCGCGGCTGATCAGGCTCTCCGTCTCGCCGAACGGCGTCAGGCGTCACGCCCCAGCGAGTCCACGTCCACATCCCACGGGCGCAGAGTCGACACGCCGAGGTTGCGCCGCCGTTTCTCGTAGATCGCCTGCGCGCTGCCGGGACCACCACCTCTTCAATCGCCTCGTGGAAACGCAGGCAGTCCTCCGGCGTGTAGTCGAAGCGCCTGTACGCCTTCCATTGATAAGCGCGGTAATCCGGCTCACCAGCATTCTCTGCGATCCGGATGCGCAGCTTCAGCATGCGTGTCCACAGCTCGTTGAGCGCCTCGCGGTCGGGCGCTGGCGCTGGGCGCGCAGAGTCCTGGCACGTTCGCGGACGCCGCGGTCGGTCTCCAACAGCAGCGGATTTATCTGCGGAATGGTGCGCTCTCTTCGCCTTCCCGTCCCACCGTCTGCGCGCCGATGATCTTGTCGAATTCGTTGGTCAGCTCTCTTCTTCCGTCAGCAGGACGTTCTCTCGCGGAAGAGTTCGCGGCACGCAGCCGCGCAGGATGGTGGCATATTCGCGCTCCAGCCCCGCTTGCCAGCAGCTTTTGCTTGAGGCGCTGATCGGCCACGCTGGCCGGTCTCCATAACGACAGATAGGCGAAGAACCGTTCTTCGGTCTCCTTATCGGCCGTGTTGACGGTCGTACCCACATAGAGGCGCTGATACACCTCATTCACCAGTTCGCTCAACCGAGCTGGCGGTCAACCACTGGACGACGTTCTCTTCGGTGAGTTCTGCGCTTCCAGCAGCTCGACCAGCGGCTGAATCGATCCCAGTTCCAGGACTGAAAGTCCTCGTAGTGAACATCAAAAATACGTGAAAACATCGACATGCTCTTTCTCTTTCCGCAAACGCGCTTCATCATACTTGAAGCCGGACAAATGTTTAATATTTGTTGTATACTTGTCGGCAATTCTCATGCGAAAATCATCCGCGCGACTGGATGCAGGAGCACCGACTGTGCGCATTTCCGTCCTACAAGATCAACTCGCCAGGGGTCTGAACATCGTTGGCCGCGCAGTCGATCCTCGTCCGACACTGCCCGTGCTGGCGAACCGTCCTGTTGGCGACCGACGAGTCCCGGTTGAAACTCGCTGCAACCAATCTTGAACTGACGATCATCACGTCGATCGGCGCGAAGGTGGACAAGTCAGGTGCGATTACCCTGCCCGCCAAGACCTTCAGCGAGCTGGTCAACAACCTGATGCCCGATCGCGTCGACCTCAATCTGGATAGCGCGACGCAGACCGTCAACGTGCGGAGCGGGATGACCAACTCCAACATTCGAGGCATCAACTCGGCGGAATTCCCTCTCAACGAGGACTTCGCCCCCGGATCTGGTGATGCCGGCCAAAACCTTCAAAGAGATGGTGTTTCAGACACAGTTCGCCTCCGCCAGGACGATGCCCGCCCCACGCTGACCGGCATCTACACGCACCTGGAAAGGGCGTGCTGACCTATGGCGGCCGCCGACGGCTTTCCGGTTGGCGGTGCGCACCACCCGCATCGAAGACAACGGTGGCGGCACCAAGACAGACCTGATTATCCCGGCCAAGGCGCTCAGCGAAGTGGCCCGCATCATCGGCGACGAGACAAAGAGTCGCCATTTCTCTGCCCGGTCAGCAGGATCGCGTCGTGTTCCTGTACGAGAACACGCTGATCGCCACCCAGGTGATCGACGGCAAAATACCCCGGACTTCACGGCCATTATTCCCAAGTCCTTACAGCACGGGCCGTCACGGTCTATACCTCCGACCTGCTCAAGGGCCCCTGCAAGCGCGCCGAGATCTTCTGCCCGCGACAGTAACTACAGCGCCCGCATTCTGGTCAGGCCGGCCACCGAGTCCAGCACCCTGGCGAAATCACGGTCGTGGGCCGCAGCCCGGAGCGCGGCGACAATGAAGGTGCCCGATGCCAGCATCGAGGGCAACTCCTCGAAGTCGCCTTCAACATCCGCTTCCCTGATCGATGTGCCCAGCGTCACGACCGATGAACAGGTCGTGCTGGAGAGCAAAATGGCCCCGCCTACCCCGGCGTGATCCGCTCCACGTGACCGCGACGACTTCTTTTGTGTCGTCATGCCCATGTCCACGACCCGCTAAAGAGGGGTCACCCCTCCGTCTATTCTCACCCGAGGAAGAGACGTGAGGATTGCAGATCAGTGAGCTCTGCTTCGAGCCTTCGAAGCAGAGGCTTTTTTGTTTCGAGGAATCCTCCCCCAGGCGACGACATGCACGCGACTCGCTCGAACAGGATATTCAAGAGAAGGCCGAAGGTCCGCGGACGGCAACCTTCGGCTTCAATGATGGAGAGGCTGGAGGAACCTGTCTGTGGTGAAACTGGCGAGTGCGCTTGAAACGCCTTGTAGGTCGGGGCTGTTTCAAAACCGAATGTGGCTTCATCGCCCATGACGTCGTCACTCGCGTGTGCCTAAACAAGTGATCTTTGTCACCTCGTTGTCAGTTAATAATTTCAGACGTCTGTCATGCGTCAGGATCGAGCCCACCACTGCGGAAGCGGTGCCGACGGCGACCATTGCCCATCGGATATCCCAAGGGAGCTGACCCGTTCTGAACCCAATTTAATCCAAGATTACGAAATTTCATTGTTACAGCACTCGTGTAAGTAGAACGCATGTCTGTTCATAACCCTGTTCAAAACTCTGCGAACCTGTTCAAAACTCGCTCGCCGCTGTTCATAAGTGGCCTGTCGTGAGGGGGTCAAAAAGAGATGTCTGGGCCAGATCTGTTCAC
>JADJPJ010000024.1 GCA_016713325.1 Candidatus Flexifilum affinis
TGGTCGTGGACCCATGATATGATTCTGCGCGTGATCATCAGCCTGGTGGAAAACGCCATCAAGCACCCCGCCAGGCGGCTGAATCAGCGTCAGCGTCGGCCAGCAGCACGGCGGCGAGGTGGTGGTCAGCATCGGCGACACCGGCCCGGAGCATCCCCGGCCTCGTTCCGCCTCGACGTGTTCGACAAGTATTTCCGCATCCACCAACACCGAGCGGTCGACCATCGAAGCGTGCGCATCGGCGCGCCAGTGCAGGAGACGCCCGACGTCAGCACCCGCGGTGGGTTAGGCCTGGGCCTGGCCTTCTGCCGGCTGGCCATCGAGGCGCACAACGGACTGGATCTGGGTCGAAGACTGCGCCGGGCGGCGGGCGACGTTCGCCCTTCGCTGCAGCGAGGCCGCGCCGGAACCGGGCGCGTGCTGGAAATGTCGTAGTACGCATCGCGATGCGCGTTTGAACCATAGCGTGCAACATCAGGACAGCGTTATCCAGGTTTGACAAATTGCGGCGATGTTTGTGGGGATGCGATTCTTCGCGTCCAATCGGTACCAAGTTGGCGACTGATCGATGCAACCAGAATAGCGATTGTCGTGTCGTCGCGGGTGTTAAAACGCAGCTGCAGAACAGGTCCACTGAAGGGACCAAAAACGTAGGCTCTGGAGTGAGCCCCTTTAGTAGGCATGTCGGTTGAAGCCAACCGGCGCTTTAGCCCTCGGCGGCCCCCAAATGCTTACTTGGTGCATATGAGACGCGATTCTTTGCGTCCGCTTACGTCGGACAGCAAGAATGCTGTCCCGCCGGGCTATCCGCTTGACATCCGTCGCCACCAGGCTTGATGACCACGCGTTCACCGGCTCAGCGGGCCAGGCTTCACAGAAGGACACATGGAATGTCGATCTTGTCCGCCCGGGACCTTTCCAAAGAATACGGTCCGGAAGAGATCTTCGCGGCGTCGCCGTGGATCTTCCCAGGCGGCGCGCATTGCGCTGGTAGGACCGAACGGCGCGGGAAAGACCACCCTGCTGCATATCCTGATCGGCCAGGAACTGCCGAGCACCGGCGAAGTGCACCGGGCGCGCAATCTGCGCATCGGCTTTCTCCCGCAGCGGCCGGAGATCCTCGGCGAGTACACCCCTGCGCCAGGAATTCCCTGAGCGCCTTCAGTGACCTGCGCCGCATGGAACACGACCTGGCGCTGCTGGCCGATCGGATGACCGCCCCGCGCGGCGAAGAGGCCATCGCCGACTCGGCGCCCTTCAGGAGAAGTTCGAGGCGGCCGGCGACCCAGAGCGCCATCGGATCGGCCTCGTGCAGGGCTGGGCTTCAAACCCGAAGATCTGGACCGCAAGCTGTCGCATCTTTCCGGCGGGCAAAAAACGCGCGCCTTGCTCGCCCGGCTGCTGCTGGAAGCGCCGGATCTGCTCGTGTTGGACGAACCAACCAACCACCTCGACATCGAGGCAATCGACTGGCTCGAAGGCTACCTCAATGAGTTCCCTGGCGCGGTGCTGGTGGTCAGCCACGACCGTTACTTCATGGACGCGATGGCGAACGTGTCTGGGAGCTGGATTTTGGCGCGCTGGAAGCCTATCGCGGCACTACAGCCACTACGCCCAGCAGCGAGGAGCGTCACGCACGCCGGCTGAAGGAACGAAGCGCAGCAGTCGTTCATCGCCAAAGAAGAAGAGTACATCCGCCGCAACCTGGCCGGCCAGAACACCAGGCAGGCGCAGGGCGGCTGACCCGCCTCGAGACGGCTGATGCGCGACGATCAGCGCCTGAAGCCCGCGCGCGCCACAAGATCCACCTCGCCTGGGCGAGACGCAGCGCAGCGGTGACCTGGTGCGTGCTCACCTACGACCTGACCGTTGGCTTCCCTGATAAAACGCTGTTCACTGCGCCCGGATATCGTCTTGCGCCGCGGCGAAGTTGCCGCGCTGATCGGCCCCAACGGCGTGGGCAAGAGCACCTTCGTCAAAACGACCATCGGACGAACTGCCCCCCTGGACGGCGAGGTCAAAATCGGCGCCTCGGTGAACTGTCGCCTATTTCGCCCAGGCGCACGAATCACGATCGAAACGAACAGCATGCTGGACGATCCTGCGCGCCAGACCGATGAACCTGAGCCAGGCGCGTAACTACCTGGGTCAGCTTCCTCTTCGAGGGCGACTGACGTCTTCCGGCCGATCAGTTCGCTCAGCGGCGGTGAACGCGGCCGTGTGGCGCTGGCCAAGCTTGCCCTCAGCGACGCTAATCTTCCCTTCTTGCTCGACGAGCCGACCAACCACCTGGACATCGCCAGCCAGGAATTTTGCAGAACGTGCTGGCCGATTTCGCGGGCACCATCCTGATCGTCAGCCACGACCGCTATCTGATCGATGCGCTGGCGACGCAAATCTGGTCGGCGTCAGTGGAACCGACCGGCGGGGCGCTGGGGTATTCGAGGGGCTACCAGGAATATCTGGCAGCCAAAGCCGCGCGCCGCCGCCGAAGCGGAAGCCCGCACCGCGGCATCCGCGGCCAGCGCGCCGACCGGCTCCAAACGGCGACAAGGCCCACCCCAGCGGCCCTGACCCCTTATGCCGCCGGCGTAAGCGCGTCGAGGCGCTGGAGGGGCAGATCCACGCGCTGGAGGGCCAACTGGCCGACCTCAGCCGCGACCTGGACACCCGCCAGCGCCGCCGGGGATGCCGACAAGGTGCGCACCGCGAAGTTTAAACGCCTCAGAAAACCGAGACCGCTCTCCACGAGTGATGACCGAGTGGGAGTCGCTGGTGGACTGAGGGCGAAAAAGGACTGAACCTGGGCGAGGCATGCCCGTCCCACCGGAAATCACATCGGCCTGGTGTAGCGCATAAAACCCCCAACCGCTGATCTGGAGTGACGGCCGACATGCGTGATGTGACGAGGATAAGACAACCGAAGCTGGCGCGGCAGGCGGACCGCAGAAACGGAATTCGGGTGGCCGCCCATAACTTTTCCGGGCGATCTCAAGACGATGGGACAATTCCTGGAGCGCTGCCTGAGCGCCGGCTATTCGGAACAGGAGTGCCGCCGTCTTTACGACGAACTGCACGACAGCCCGCTGGAGCACTTCGCCGAGCGCTGCCTGGGCGCGGGTTACACCACCCAGGAATGCCGCCGTCTGTACAATGCCCTCTTTGGCGAAGACCGGCCGCGCTGGCCGGAACGCTGCCGCGCCGCCGGATGGACGATCGAGGAATGCCGCCGGCTGATCTTCGCTCAAGGCGATTCCCGACTGGCGGTGCGCTGCCGGGCTGCCGGACTGACTGTCGAGGAATGCCGCCGACTGGCCGGTGAACACCCCCTGCAAACGCTGACTCGCGATCAGCTCCAGACGCAGACTCAGGCAGGAACTCAGACCCAAACGCAGGAACCGACCCAAACCCGGATCGGAGAGCCAGGGACAGACCCGGACGGGCGCCGCGGTTCGCGCCCATAGCGGCATCGGTGCTTTAATTCCAGCCAGGCCGGGGGCGCGGGATCACTTCCCGGAAGGTCGTGAGGAGAAGGGGAAAAGTTGTGGAGTCGCCGTCGAGCGACTCTGCACATCGCTGGAGCCAACACGATCCTACTGGTCCTGCGGGAAATCGCCGAAGACCGCCTCCTGCATCAGCGCGCACGGGGGACCGTGCCGCGCTCTCCGCGATCTACAACGCCTACTACCCGCCTGTCTACCGGTTCATTCGCATGCGCACCGACGCCGCCGCGACGGCCGAGGATCTGGCAGCCGACGTCTTCGTCGAGCTCGTGGCGGCCTTAAGCCGGGGCAAAGGCCCGCGCGACCGGCTGCGCGGAATGATTTTCCGGTGGCCCGTAACCTGCTCTACCATCACCAGGCCCACCGCGGCTTTACCGAGACCGTCCCTGGACGAATGGCTGCCCCTCCCGGTCGAAGACGGGCCGGAGGCGGCGGCGCCTGCACGCGGTGCGCTCGGACAATGCGCGCCGTGCCCTTCGCCAACTCACGGTCGATCAGCAGGAGTGCTGGTCCTGCGCGCTTCGGGCATGCTCAGCTTGCAGGAGACGGCCGACATCCTGGGCAAGCAGGTGAACGCCGTGAAGCGGCCCAGCTTGAGCACTGGTTCGATGCGGCGCGCTGCGCCAGATGGGGTGTCCGATGATGAATGATGGCCTGGTCGGGCGCTCAACGGCAGCATCGATCGTTGAACGCCGGGGGAATGTCCGCGATTGCCTGCGGCGCATCCCCGTTATGCAACGGAGCTTGAGCCGCTCCTGCGCGCCTCGGGCTGACCGTGCGCGAACTGGTCAATGAGAACGATAGGGCCGCGGAGGCTGCCATCGAGCGTCAGCGCTTTCGCGTCGAGCGGGCTGCCGCCATGATGACGGCGGGCAGGACGCGCCGGCGCACGTGGGTCATGCCGGGTGCGGCGGCCCGCTGGATTGCCAGCCTGGCGCTGATCGTCGTGCTGCTGGCGGCGGCACGGCCCCGCTGCGCCGAAAAGCAGCCTGCCGGGCGATGCGCTCTACGGGCTCAAGCTGTGGACCGAGTCCGCGCGCCTGACCCTGCTCCCGAACGACCCGGCGCTGGCAGACGGTTTCGCCGCGCAGCGCATCGACGAGGCCAAGCGCTGGTCCGTCTGCGGCGGCAGGCCACCGTCACTCCTGACCGGGACCGTCGAGGCCATCCTGACCGATGGGCTGGTGATCGAGGGCTGACGGTCCAGGCGAATACCGAGGGCATTCAGCCGGGGAGCCGGGTCGAAGCGGAAATCCAGTCCACCGGGCAGGGGGCGCTGATCGCCCTGCGTCTGCGCCCGATCGACCCGCCACAGGGTCGGCCAGCGCCCGAGCCGTCCCCAGGTGCCACCGCGGGACAGCGCGCAATGCCCACTTCTGTACCGCCAACAGCGCCGGCCAGAGGGTCGATCCAGTGGTTGACGCCGCCCTCCAGGATGTAGAGGTTCACCACCCCTTCGGCGATCAGGTACTTCCAGGCCGCGGTCGCCTCCTCCTCGTCACTGCTCATGACGAAGACCAAGGCGTTGTCCGGCGGGGCATGGAATTCCTCGACCACGCCGTCCAGGTCTTCATAGGGCACGTGGCGCGCGTCGCGATGTGGAAGAGGTTGTACTCCGCCTCGCTGCACGTCCACCAGGATGTTGACGATCTTCCGGGTCGTTCGTCCAGCTCAGCATCTGCCGGGTGGACGTAAACCGCGCGCGTGTCGAGCTGGGGCTGCTTCTCCCGCCATCATCGCCCAGCGGTCGGCATTGGTCGGCTGGCCGATGAACAGCACGGCCACGCTCAGCGCGAGGTGCCGCCGGCCGCGCCATAGCGCCAGCGCGGCGGGTGGCTTTATCTTTCTTGCCGATCACGCGCTCGGCCCCGCCCAGCGCGAAGGCCGCCAGGGCCATCACCACCACGGCCACGACGATCACGCCGGTCTCGGTGTTGAACAGGTCCATCAGCGTGAAGCGGCCCATGTAGGACGAATTCCAGAACGGCTCGTACAGGCCGACTGTCTCGCCGAACAGGAAGATGCCGAAGAAGGCGCCCAGGGCGAACAGGATGCCGTCGATCTTGAGCGTCGCCGCCGCCACCAGCGAGGTGCCGGGGCAGAAGCCGCCGATGATGAAGCCCACGCCCATGATGAGACCGCCCACAATGCCGGGCCACAGGTAGGTGGGGTTGACCCAAACCAGGTTATAGTCGAGCAGGCCCAGGCCGGTCGCCAGGAAGATGGCAGCATGGCCATGACGATGCCGGTGAACATCACCTTGAGCACGGTCAGGTCTTTGAAGTAGAACTGCGCCGCCAGCTTGGTGGAAATCGCGAAGCCGGCCATCTCCAGCACCGCGCCGAAGGCGATGCCGATGAACAGATAGACGACGTAGGGCCCCACTGGCCGAGCATGGCGGTAAGATCAAGCGGGAAAGGCATGACAGCGCTCCTTCAGTTCCACAGCTTGCGGACGAAATAGGCCAGGGCATAGGCGCCGCCGAAGACGGCGAACATGAACACCCAGCTTCCGACGGAGAGCGTCGCGCCGCCGCTCAGCGCCTGGCCGCTGGTGCAGCCGCGCGCCAGCCGCGCTCCATAGCCCATGAACGCCCCGCCGACGAAGGCCATCACCCAGCGCAGCTTGACCGGCGTGTGCGGCCCGCGCACCGTCTCGACCTTGAGCCGGCCGTTGAACCAGCCGCTGGCGAAGCCGCCGATCACCGTGCCGATCGTGATGAACACCACCCAGCTTTCCAGCGGGTTGCGGTCGCCGCCGGCCATCGAGATCAGGTACGGCGTGCGGTCGATGTGCGCCGGCAGCAGCGCATCCTCGAACACCACCAGGATGCGGTTCATGCCGCCCGAGGCGCCCAGGCCATTGCCGGGTGAGGAAGAAGGCGAGGAAGAGCACCACGCCCAGCAGGGCGCCGGCAAGATAGGGATGCAGATACGGTCGCGTCACGCGGGCGGTTTTCGCCCGCTCGACGCTCTGGGACTTGCTTTCGCATACGTTGCCATCTTCAGTCTCCTGTGTCCGGGGAAGGAGTCGCCGGTAAGGACGCGTCAGGGGTTTCCAGCTCGTCGTAGCCGCCGACCATGGCCTTGATGCCCGCCAGGGTTCATGGCCGGTGGTGGTCGGATAGACGTGGGCGATGATGAAGGTCACGAACAGCCAGGCGATCAGCGTGTGGAACGGCGCCAGGAACGGCAGACCGCCCAGCATGCTGGTCAGCGCCGGGAACTGCTGCGCCCCCCACATCAGCGCGCCGGTGATGATTTGCAGCGGCAGCAGCACGTTGAGGATGCCGAAGTAGGTCATCTGCTGCAGCGGGTTCATCTTGCGTTCGCGCGATTTCTCGAATGGGTGCGGGTCGCCCCGGAAGATGCCGCGCAGGTAGAACAGCGCCTGCTGGATGGCCTGGTCGAAGAAGCCGTAGGGCCGTGGGATGAACTGCTTGATCTCGCCGCTGGCCAGGTGGTAAAAGAGCGACAGCGCCGCGTTGATCACCAGGATCAGGGCCAGCACGTTGTGCAGGTCCACCATCCAGGCGAAGCTGAAGGCGCTGAAGTACTGCGGTCGATGGATCACCAGGCCGGTGAAGGTCAGGCCAAAGATGACCGCCGTTTGCAGCCAGTGCCACTGCCGCTCGTAGATCGAGTACATGTATTCGCGCTGCACGCCGTGGTGCGCGTGAATGCCCTGGCGCGCCCTGCGCCGGGCGGCGATCACACGCAGGCTGGCGTGGGCCGTCACGCCGAGCGAGGTGCCCAGCAGGATCAGCACGCCGAGTAGATCGATCACCTGCACGCTGTCGCGCCCGAAGATGTAGAGCTGCGCCGCGGGGGTCTGCGTCTCCGGCTGGAAGGTCAGACGGCCGTCGGCGTCGCTGGTGACGGTGCCATTCCAGCGCACGCCGGGGTCGCTGATTAGCGTCGGGGTCACGCCGCCAGAAGCCGCGCCGAGCGGAAGGCCGCCGTGATGCGCGAGTCGTCCTGGTGGCAGGCCTGGCAGTCGCGGGTGGCGTACTCGCCGCCGATCATGCCGTGGTGAATCGGGTAAGGCACGATTTCGGCCCTGATGCGCGCGTCGGCCACGCCGGCCGCCGCCAGCCGCTCGCTGATGACGGCGATCTTGGCCTCGCTGTCCAGCGTCAGCTCGGCGCTGCTCAGCGCGCCATCGGCGTCGGCGTCGAAGGCGGCCAGCACGTCCGTCGGCGTAAACGCTGCCTTCAGCGCCTTCGCCATCCAGGTAGGCGGCGCACGCGTCGAGCGGCACGGGCTGCGCGGCTTCATCCGATCCGGTGCCCAGTAGCCACCGTCACCAGATTGTAAGGTGAGAGCGCGCTGGAGCCGTCGGCGTCCACATCCTGCAAAAGCGTCGGCTGGTAGCCGGTGATCAGAGTCGTGGCCGGGTTCTCCGGCGGCGCGGCGATCCCGCCGTTCAAGCCGCGGCAGGTATCGACCGGCGCGCCGTCGGACGACAGCACCGTCCAGTCGCGCGAGGCCAGGGCCGGGGCGTACAACTGCGGACGTGGCAGCTCTCGCAGGCCAGCGCCGACGTGTGGCGTTCCAGGTACGGCAGCCAGGGATGCGATACCTCGCATCATGGCAGTTGGTGCAGGCCGGCGATCCCTCGCTGCCGTTGGCGAACACGTGCGACGGTTTCTCCAGATATTCGCCGAAGTCCAGCCGGCGCGGGTCGAAGGTCAGATGAGGCAGATCGCCGGATGGCGTGTTGGTCGTGTAGACCGGGTTGTTGACCGAGTAGTGGCAGTCCACGCAGTTGAGCACCCGCTCGGCGTGGATGTCCCAGGGGCGGGCCAGCGTGTCGCGGTCGGCGACGTTGGCGCCGCTGCTGCTGATCCGCTGCGGCGACACCACCTGCCCGGTGGTGAACGTCCGCGTCTGCGAGTCATCGCAGGCCGCCAGGGCCAGCGGGATCTGCGTCTGCACGTGCACGTGCCCATGACAGCTTCCGCAGGCATGGCTGCGCGGGTCCTGCATGTTCACATACGCGTGGAGCAGATTACCCTCGGCGTCGAAGGCGTCGGCGTTGTAGGCGTAACCTGCTTCGGTGGTGATGACGATGCCGGCCGGTGCCGGCGCTTCCGCTTCGGCAGCGGCTTCCGGTTCTGCCCCTGCCTCGGCGGTGGCTTCCGGCGCGGCTTCATGGTCTTCGACGGCGGCGACGACCGGCGGCTCGACGATCAGCGTGGCGGTGTTGGCCCAGGCGATCTGCCTGGCGTTCAGCGCCTCCAGGCGGGCGGCGTTGTTGGCGTCGCCGCTGTGGCACAGGAAGCAGTTGATCTCGCTCCCCTGCTGCGGGCGTTCGCCATAGGTCAGCGGATCCCAGGCGGCGGTTTCGGCGCTCCACAGGTCGGCGTGGATGTCGTGCGCCGTGATGAACGCCGAGTCGTGGCAGCTTCCTGCAGGTGGCCAGCGTCGAGATCGGCGCCCCGCTCTCGACCACGTTCTGCCCCTCGGCGTCGAGCAGCGGGAAGGTCGGGTGCAGCGGCGAGGATTGCGCCTGCGCGGCCTGCGGCAGCGCCAGCACAATCGCCGCGGCCAGGAGAGCAGGGAGGCCGACAGTGAGAAGGAAACCCCTCACCCCCTGACCCCCTCTCCCACGCAAGCGGGGAGAGGGGGAACCGGCGGCGCGGTTGATGCATTCGCAACCGGGCTGCGGAAACGCGCGTCCGCGTCTTACCTCACCCTGGCCCCTCTCCGCGCGGAGAGGGGGGGGAATACGTTGTACAGAATGTCTCATATTCACGATCCACCCTCCGCAACCGCAGCGGCGTCCGTGGCGGACTGCGCGATCTGCGCGGGCTGGTCGATCGTGATCTCCGGCAGGTCTCGCCCGCCCCACTCGAGCGGGTCGCCGGGATACCCCAACGCGCGCCAGTCCATGCGGCTGTTCTCGCCGTGGCAGTCGGTGCAGGTCAGTGCCCGTTCCGACGGTACGACCATGTGCGACTGCACCCAGTACATGCGCGTATCGGCAAAACCATACTGCCCGCTGAACGGAATGCCGGCCGCTTCCGATCCGCGCTGCAGGGCGCTGTCCCAGTCGAAGGTCGTCCAGTAGCCCAGCTCGCCGACGGTATTCGGCTGCAGCAGAAGGTTGAAGACGGCGTCGTAGGGCTGCTTCGCGTCGTGAATCTTGAAGGGGTAGATCAGCGCCCCGGCGTCGTCGATGTCACCCTGAATCGGGTTGAGCACCGTCACCTCGTTCGGGTCCATCTCGTCGCCCAGCAGGTAGCGATCCACCTGACCGTTGAACCAGTAGTAGGAGGGCACGACATCGCCCTCGTAGAGGAACTCGCCTTTGATCTTCAGGTATTCGTGCGGGTCCTCTTCGCGGTCCTGGCCGGCCTGCGACCAGTCCCATACCATTTTCGTCTCGTAGCGGGTGGCCGTCGTCGGGATGTGGCAGGTCTGACAGGCGACCGTGTCGGTGTGCTCGTTGATACGCGCGTCGGCGTGCAGCGTCGGCTCGTGGCAGTCGGTGCAGGCGATCTGCCGATCCTCGCTGGCGCTGGAGGTGGTCGAGCGGCCGCTGATGACGTGATCTTCCGTCTGGTGGCAGTCCACGCACAGGAAGTCGTGACGCCCCATGTGCACGTCCACGCTCTCCGGCGGGTAGTACAGGCTCTCGTCCAGGTCGCCGTGCTTGACGGCATTGCCGCCGCCGCCATTGAAGTGGCAGCCGCCGCAGTTCAGGCGCGTCGGCGTGCCCACGCTCTGCGCCGCCGACAGCAGATCGACGCCCTCGGCCGGCAGGCCGCTGTTGCCCTTGACGTAGCCGCCGCTCTGGTCGTGGCAGACCAGGCAGTCGACGTTGTCGGTAACGGTAAAGTCGAAGCTGGCATCGGACCAGCCGTAGCCGGCGTGGCAGCGCGTGCAGCCCGTCCAGTTCGACTGAATGCCGATGCAGAAGTTGTTGATCAGGTTGGACTTGCCGATCTGCACCAGCTCGTCGCGACCGTCCAACTGCACCGGCTCGCTCAGCCAGGTGAAGTGCGACGTGTGCGCCACCTGGTCCGCCGCATCTTCATGACAGGTCAGGCAGGCGCGGGTGACATCGGAGCCACTTTCGAAAGGCCCCTTTGAGCAGCGTGCTGTGGTCAGTCGGGGGGACGCGCTCCGGGACGTAATCCCAGGGGTCGGCGATGGCGGCCGGCGGATCGAGAGTCAGCAGCCCGACGGGGATAGCGATCACCCCCACCGTCAGCAGCAGACCCACCAGCCACAGGTAGCGAAAATCTCTCATGGTTTTGGGCTCAGACTTTCTAGCTGCTGCGCCAGCATCTTGCGCAGAATGCCGCGCATCGAATCAATGATCTCGACCAGTTCCGGCACGGCCAGGCTGTACACGACCGTCGTGCCGTCGCGTTCCGTGCCGACCAGCCCGCGCTGGCGCAGCACCGCCAGGTGGCGCGACACGGTGGACTGCGGCGCTTCCAGCAGCTCGGTCAGGGCGTTCACGCTGCGCGGCCCCTGCGACAGGGCATACAGTAGTTGGATACGCTTGGGATCGCCGAGCGTCTGGCAGATGTTGTCATGCAGCATCTGAAGTTCATGCACCGGGATCAGGGTGGGGGTGTCCTGTTCATTCATGTTCATTTATCCGCTTATCCGAATATTCAGATGCTATCTATCCATTAGTCTAGGACTCGGAGGATGCAGCGGGATAGGAAGGGTGACACAAGCAATATGTGATGAATGTCACAAACTCGGCTGCCCCGTTGACATCCCTCGGATGGTCAACTAGACTGATTATCAATGAGGTTGATTATCAATGAGGTTGACAATTTCGTGAATTCGCATCCACAAGAATGGGATGCCCACCACATTTCTGCGGCGCTGCTGCATCTGATGCCGCGCTTTGGCCGCCTGATGGCGCTGTTTATCCAGTCGCAGGGCGAGTCGGAGACGACGATACAGCAGGTTCGCTACCTGTTTATGCTGAAGGAGGAACCCGATCACGACCAGCGAACTGGCCCGCAAGCACAAAGTGACGCTGCAAGCCGCCAGCGCCCAGGTGCAGGGCCTGGTCGACAAGGGCTGGGTGCAGCGCATCCCCGACCCGAACGACCGCCGCCAGTTCCGCCTGGAAGTGACGCTGGACGGCATGGCGCACGCCCACAAAGCCAGAGAACGGCTGACGGCCTTCCTCAGCACCTTCATCGAGCGGCTGTCGGCAGAGGAGAAGCACGCCGCCGGCATCTTCCTGCCCGCCCTCGACCGCCTGCTCAGCGAAGGGCAGGAACCAGACGAGGTCGATCTGCCGCCACCGCCTCCGTAGGGAGAGGATCCTGTGTCCCATAGGCACCAAGATAAGGGTTGCGGGGGCCGCCGAGGGCTAAAGCGCCTCGGCTAGCAACCGACAAGCCCACTGAAGGGGCTTCCCCGACGCCTGCGTTTTTGGTCCCTTTAGTGGACCTGTCTTTTCGGGTAGCCGGGTGTTTTAACACCCGGCGGACGACGCGACAATCGATATTCAGATGGCGTCGATCAGTCGCTAACTTGGTGCACATGGGACACGCTCATGCGTGTCCGCCTCGATCACCTGACGCATTGGGGCATGGAAACACTTTGTCCCAATGCGCGCCATCGTCGCTCAGCCGATCCATTCGGGAGGAATCCGCACCACCATGCTGAGACTGAGAAAGTTTCTCAAACCCTATACCACCCTTATCCTGCTCTCCATCATCCTGCTGTTCGTCCAGGCCATGTCCGAGCTGTCCCTGCCGGACTACATGGCCCACATCGTCAACAACGGCATCCAGCAGGGCGGCATCGACACCGCCGTGCCGTCGGCCGTCCGGCAGAGCACGCTGGACAAGCTCGTGGTCTTTCTGAGCGAGGAAGACAAGGCGATGGTCCTGAGCGCCTACACGCTCATCGACCCGGTCACCGCTGAAGGCGCGCGCCTGGTCGAGCAGTACCCGGCGGCGGCGGCCGACGAGCCGGTGCTGGTGTTCGATGAGTCGCAGTACAGCGAAGACCTGAACCACCTCCTGGGCCGCACCTTCGCCGCCGTGACCGGGATCGAGCAGATGATGGCTGACCCCGAAGCCGCCGCGGCCGTGTCGGGGCAGGCCGGCGCCATGCTGGCGACTCTGCCCGAGGGCACCGACGTCTTCGAGATGCTCGGCAGCCTGCCGACCGCCCTGCGCCAGCCGATCATGGACAACCTGGAAGCGCGCTTCGAGACACTCGGCGACACCATGACGGTGCAGGCCGGCATCAGCGCTGTGAAGGCGGAATACGAAGCGCTGGGCATGGACACGGCCGGCATTCAGAATGCCTATATCGTGCGCACCGGCGCGGCCATGCTCGGGCTGTCGCTGCTCTCCGGGGCGGCCTCAGTGACCGTCGGCCTGCTTGCGGCGCGGACGGCGGCAGGATCGGCCCGCGACGTGCGGAGGGCGATTTTCCGCAAGGTCCAGGGCTTCTCCAACGCCGAACTCGACCGCTTCTCGACGGCCTCGCTGATCACCCGCTCCACCAACGACGTCAACCAGCTTCAGATGGTCATCATCATGCTGATCCGCATGGTCTGCTTCGCGCCGATCCTGGGCATCGGCGGCATCATCAAGGCCATGCAGACCGACGCCTCGATGTGGTGGATCATCGCCCTGGCGGTCGTCGTCCTGATAGGGTTGATCTTCGCCATCTTCACCACCGCGCTGCCCAAGTTCAGGCTGATTCAGAGCCTGATTGATCGACTCAACCTGGTCACGCGCGAGAATCTCTCCGGCATGATGGTCGTCCGCGCCTTCAACACGCAGGCCTTCGAGGAAAAGCGCTTCGACAAGGCCAACCACGATCTGCTGACGACCACCCTCTTCATCAACCGGGTCATGGTGGTCATGATGCCGCTGATGATGCTGATCGTGAACGGCCTGTCCTGCTGATCATCTGGGTTGGCGCGCACCAGGTGGCCGCGTCGGCCATGCAGGTCGGCGACATGATGGCCTTCCTGCAATACGCGATGCAGGTCGTCATGTCCTTCCTGATGATGTCGATGATGTTCATCATCCTGCCGCGCGCCTCGGTCTCGGGCGGGCGCATCGCCGAGGTGCTGGAGGTCGAACCGACCATCCACGACCCGCAGCCGCCGCTTCCTGGCCCGACCTTCGAGGGTGCGGTCGAATTCCGCAATGTCTCCTTCCGCTACCCCGGCGCGGAAGAGGACGTGCTGCACGACCTCAGCTTCACCGCGCGACCCGGGCAAACGACCGCCTTCATCGGCGCGACCGGCTCCGGCAAATCGACGCTGGCCAACCTGATCCCGCGCTTCTACGACGTCACTGAGGGCGCCATCCTGATCGACGGCGTCGACATCCGGGACGTGACGCAGCACGACCTGCGCGACAAGATCGGCTACGTGCCGCAGAAGGAGCGTCGCTGTTCAGCGGCACGATCGAGAGCAACCTGCGCTATGCCGACGAAGACGTCTCTGAGGCGGTGCTGCAAGAGTCGATCGCGATCGCCCAGGCCGCCGACTTCATCGACGAGAAGCCGGAAAAACTGGCGGCCGACATCGCCCAGGGCGGAGTCAACGTCTCCGGCGGGCAGCGCCAGCGCCTGTCGATCGCCCGGGCGCTGGTCAAGCGCGCGCCGATCCTGATCTTCGACGACAGCTTCTCGGCGCTGGACTTCAGGACCGACGCGGCCCTGCGCCGGGCGCTCAAGCAGAAGACGGCCGGCGCCACCGTGCTGATCGTCACCCAGCGCGTCTCGACCATCCGCAATGCCGAGCAGATCCTCGTGCTCGACGATGGCCGCATTGTCGGCCAGGGAACACACCAAGAACTGATGGATACCTGCGAGATCTACCGCGAAATCGCGCTGTCGCAGCTCGGCATGGAGGAACTGGCACATGATGATGATGCAGCGCGAACCACGGGCCCATGGGGCCCCGCGGTGGGCCGGGCAGTCGGGGCCGGCCGGGCGGCCGGGCGGCATGGCATCGGCATGAAGGCCGAGAAGGCCCGCGACTTCAAGGGCACCATGCGCAAACTGATCCAGTACCTGCGCGGGTACCAGCTTTCCATCGTCGTCGTGTTGGTCTTCGCCATCGCCTCGACGGTCTTCAGCATCGTCGGGCCGAAAATCCTGGGGCAGGCCACCACCAAACTGTTCGAAGGCGTGATGGCGCAGATCGCCGGCATTGGCAAGGGCATCGACTTCGTCTTCATCGGCAACATCATCCTGCTCCTGGTCGTCCTGTACCTGGTCTCGACGCTGTTCAGCTACATTCAGGGCTGGGTCATGTCCGCGGTGTCGATGAAGGTCACCTACCGGCTGCGCAAGGATCTCGCCGAGAAGATCAACCGCATGCCGCTGCGCTACTTCGACGGCACCAACCACGGCGAGGTGCTCTCGCGCGTGACCAACGACGTCGACACCATCAGCCAGACGCTGAACCAGAGCCTGTCGCAGCTCATCACCTCGGCCACCACCATGATCGGCGTGCCGGTGATGATGCTCTCCGATCAGCTGGCAGATGACGCTCGCCGCCTTCCTGGTGCTGCCGCTGTCGATGGTGCTGATCAGGCTGGTGGTCAACAAGTCGCAGGGCTTCTTCCAGCAGCAGCAGGATTACCTGGGGCATGTCAACGGCCACGTCGAAGAGATGTATGGCAGCCACACGGTCATCAAAGCCTTCAACGGCGAGGCCAAGAGCGCGGCCCGCTTCGACGAGTTCAACGACACGCTGTTTCATTCGGCGTGGAAGGCGCAGTTCGTCTCCGGCATGATGATGCCGATCATGATGTTCGTCGGCAACCTGGGCTACGTGGCCATTGCCATCCTAGGGGGTGCGCTGGCCGCTGGCGGCCTGATCACCGTCGGCGACATTCAGGCCTTCATCCAGTACGTGCGCTCGTTTACGCAGCCGATCACGCAGCTGGCGAATATCTCGAACATCCTGCAGCAGACCGCGGCCGCGGCCGAGCGGGTCTTCGAGTTCCTGGCGGAGCGAAGAAGTCGCTGAAACCCGACGCCCGTCGCCGTGGCCAGCGATGAACCAGGGGGCGTCGAGTTCCAGGATGTCCACTTCGGCTACTCCCCGGACAAGATCATCATCAACGACTTCTCGGCGTCGATCCAGCCCGGTCAGAAGGTCGCCATCGTCGGCCCGACCGGCGCCGGTAAGACCACGATGGTCAAGCTGCTGATGCGCTTCTACGACGTGAACAGCGGCGTGATTCTGGTCGATGGGCACGACATCCGCGACTTCAGCCGCCACGACCTGCGCAAGCTATTCGGCATGGTCTTGCAGGATGCCTGGCTCTACAACGGCACCATCCTGGAGAACATCCGCTACGGCCGGCCCGACGCCACCGACGACGAAGTCATCGACGCCGCCCAGGCCGCCCACGTCGACCACTTCGTGCGCACGCTGCCCGAGGGCTACCACACGGTGCTCAACGAGGAGGCGACCAATGTCTCGCAGGGGCAGAAGCAGCTGCTCACCATCGCCCGCGCCATCCTGGCCGACCCGAAGATGCTCATCCTCGACGAGGCCTCCAGTTCGGTCGATACGCGCACCGAGGTGCTGATCCAGAAGGCGATGGACCACCTGATGCACAACCGCACCAGCTTCGTCATCGCCCACCGGCTGTCGACCATCCGCAACGCCGACCTGATCCTGGTCATGCGCGACGGCGACATCGTCGAGCAGGGCACGCATACGGATCTACTGGCCGCGAACGGCTTCTATGCCGAGCTGTACAACAGCCAGTTCGAGCACCCCGAGGCCGCCGCTGCGTAGGGGACCCCGCTGTTTGTCTGATTGTCGAAATGCCCTGTCCACGCCGGACGGGGCATTTTTTTCTGAGTATGCTTACAGTGAATTGAGAGAAGGCGTTTGAGATGAGCGATGCGACAGTCCTATCCATCGATCTGATCGTATCCGACCCCCGGATACGCGGCGGACGCCCGATCCTCGCCGGCACGAGCCTGCGTGTGCAGGACGTTGCCGCCCATCACCAAATACCGCAAGTACACGCCGGAGAATTGGCGGTGCAGCTTCCAGATCTCGCTTGCGCAGGTTCACGCGGCGCTGGCCTACTACTATGCGCACCAGGACGAGATCGACGCCCAGATCGAAGAAGACGATCGGCTCATCCGCGAAGCAAAAGACCAGGGGCTTGGACAGCGACATCCGCCTGTACTTCGATGAAGGCGTTCAGGTTGCCGTTGCCGAACAGATGCGAAGTCGGGGGTTGACTCGATAACGGTTCGCGATCTTGGTCTGCGCGGCGATTCCGATATTCACCATTTGCAGCGCGCTCCGAGATGGGGCGCGTGCTCTGTACCTTCGATTTCGACTTCGTGCGCCTGCATGCTCAGGGAGTTTCCCACGAAGGGATCGTCATCGCTCAGCATTTCGACACCACCGTGGGCGATTGGGTACGCGGTCTGGAATTGATCTGCGGCGCAATGACCGCCGAGGAAATGCAGAACCACGTCGAGTATCTAGCTCGGTCGTGATTTCGCGAAGCTGTTCCTTGGGTTCCTGATACTCAGGAGTTGGTTACACGCCGCGGCTCAAGGTTCCATCGGGCAGCGGGACAAGGGCCGAAATCATGGCTGCGTCGTCATAGTAGTCTTGGCGACTGAGGAAAGTCACGTCTTGTGGCCAACCGCCGACATGCAAAGGCTCAAGTTCAAGTATTGCCGACTGCCGCCGGGGAGGCGAAGGCGGCTGTCCGTGAAGTTCTTCGCGGAGCAGCTCGCGCATCAGGGCACGAAGCTCTTCCACCGTGAGTTCAGCGATTCGAGTCTTGTTGTCCACCTTAAGTTACTCTCACTTCACCACAGAATAGTCCGATTATAGCATGTTGGGCATCTCTGCTTCACGACCCAGCCGGCGTGTGCGCCGCAAGATAGGCAACGGCCGAGGTGTCGGGCTGGTTTATGCCCGTCGCCACGGCCAGCCTGATCTGCCTGCGGGACGCCATCAGCGCGGCGTCCCGGATTTAGTCGTCGAGACACAGGGTTGAGTCAACTGCATTTCCACTCAATCCATAATCGCCTGATAGGCAAGATTGCGAAACCGATCGTGCACCGGGTAGGAAGTAAGGGCAGGTGTTGTGTCATCATCATGCCAATGAATTCTTCAGCAGGGTCGATCCAGAAGTAGGTCTGGGCCGCACCCGCCCAGCCATACTCCCCCGACAGACGTCAGTGAGCGCGCTTTGCCCAGATCGGTCGCCACGCGGAAGCCCAGCCCAAAGCCGAAATCGAACGTGACTTCGCCGAGAGTTTTATCGGCATGAGGGCCTCGGGGATGTGATTGGCCGTCATCCAGGCCAGTGTCTTGCCGCTCAAGAGCCGACTGCCCTCGTATAAGCCGTTGCGGAGCAGGCAGTTACAGAATTTGTGATAATCGCCGAGCGTGGAAACCAGGCCAGCGCCACCGGATGGACATTGTGTGGGTGTGGTGACATCGCCGATCAAGTAGAGTGTCTGGGGGTCAGCAGGCCTGGGACTGTACAACTCCGGGGATGCGTATATCTGCGCCAGGCGATCTGTTTTTTCAGCGGGAACAGTGAAAGCGGTGTCGATCATGCCCAGCGGCCTGAAGATCCGTTTTTCAAGGAAATCTGCCAGCGGCATGTCGGCTGCGACCTGTAGGACATGGCCCAGGATGTCGGTCGCATAGCTGTATCGCCACTGCGTCCCCGGCTGGAAGAAAAGCGGCAGTTCGGCCAGACGCTCAACGACCTCCTGCAAGGGTTGTTCCCGGCGGAAAGGTCCAGGGATCGCCTGGCGATACAGGTCCTCGACCGGTGAATCGAAATACCAGCCATAACTCAACCCCGCCATATGGGTCAGTAGATGGTAAAGCGTTATCGGCGATTGCTGGTCGACCAGCTTCATGCCGAGGGCACCCGATCCGGCATAGACCTTTGTGTTGGCAAAGGCCGGGACAAAGGTGGAAAGCGGGTCGTTGAGGCTGAGACGTCCTTCCTCGACGAGGGTCATCAGCGCCACACTGATGATGGGTTTGGTCATCGAGTAGATTCGATACAGGCCGTCTTCCTGGACCGGCTTACCTGCTTCGATGTCCATCAGACCGAATTTGCCGAGATGGACAATCTTGCCCCGGCGCTGCACCAGCGTCAGGATACCAGGCAGCCGGTTGTCTTTGACAAAATCCGTCATCAGCGGCGTGATGCGTTCCAGGCGCTCACAGGACATACCAACGGTTTCGGGGCTATGAACCTCCATTGCATCGTATCCTTTTGTGGTGTCATGAGGCAGACAATGAGAACAGTATCCGCTGTGGGAGGGCGCCCCTGGCCGCTGTTATGCCGGACATGCGCCAGACATGCCCGGACATTGATCGATGGCTAGAGCGAGCACAGGCGTCATCGCAGGCAGGATTGCGCACGATATGTTTCACGCCACAGAATAGTATGTTGAGCGGCCAACCTCGTTGCCAGTGCCAATTGTCACGATTCAGACTAATACTGTTTAAGCAAGCGTATTTTATGTCGTCAATGGCGGTGATCGGGACGTGCACCGCGACATACGTGATGGCCCCCGGTCGGGTGGAACCGGTCCGTCGCCTCGGCCAGTGCGATGTGCCGCCGGTACGCCATCAGCGCCCCCTGGACATTCCCCAGCCGCCCCTGCGCCTGCCCGAACAGCAGCCAGGCCACCATGTTGGCGTAGTCGGCCACGCCGGGCGCGCCCAGGTTCTGCGCCGCCGTGTAGCTCAGTGCGGCGTCGTGCAGAGCGTCCTGCCGATCCGCATAGCGAACCTGCCGCTCAAACTGCCAGTCGCTGAGATAGATGCTGTACAAGGCATGGCCGCGCGCCAGATGCAGCGTTCCCTCTTCCGGGGAAATGCGCGATCCCGCGGTCGAGATAGCGCAGTTGGTGCTCGGCGTCGGGGAAGGCCGCGGCGGCTTGCAGGGTGAGTGCCGGATCGTCGGGGACCAGCGCCAGCGCCGCGTCGAAATGCGCCATGGCGGCGGAGGCGTTCGGCGTGACCATCAGGAGGAATCCGGCGGCGAGATGCCTCAGCGGTCGCGGGGAGGTCGCCAGCAGGAGTTCTATCCGCCTGAGCACGGCCCACGCCACCCACGCGAAGAGGGTGCCGATGCAGGCCAGGATCGTGAACGCGCGTTTCATAGACTGCACTTTTCCCTCACTGACCCGCCGATGGTCATCTAGCCTGATTGTACTGCGAATGCGGTTGGGCACGAAGGACCCGCGTCCCTTATCTCATGTTGGCGCATGACTTAGAAAATTTGTTCTTGTCCCACCGTCGTATTCCCGCTACACTGGTGCTTGAGATTCATGTACCCCCGGCGACGCCGGAGAGAGAGGGCAGCCATGCGCAAGATCGTCGTGTTTCACCCGGGTCCCAGTTGGTGGCTTCCTTCGCCGGCCCCCACGGGTGGGATCGACTTTGACGTCATGGACCCGCAGGTCGATGCGGGGCCAGCCACCAGATGGTGGCGCCGGACACCATCCTCTTCGGCCGCGTCACCTACCAGATGTTCCGAGAGCTTCTGGCCCCATGTCGCCGACGACCCCGCGCCGCACCGGGCTTTCAGGCGCTGGC
>JADJPJ010000025.1 GCA_016713325.1 Candidatus Flexifilum affinis
TTGCTTCTGGGCTGTACACGCATGAGTCATATCGTGGCTGAGCGAAAACCCTGTTGGATCGCTGTTGGCGCGCTGCGAAAGGTCGGCGACAAACGCCAGCGCCGCTGGATCGACAAAGGCCTGGAAGTTCCGCTGCCAACTGCCGCGACGCCAGCCAGCGAACGTCATTATCCATCAACGCCAGCGCCCGGCCCAGTGTACGACCGCCCGGCGGAGTCGGCACAAAACGCGTGCCACGCTTGTGGATGTCGACCAGCGGCTGCAGGTAGAACGTATTCTGGCGAACTCTTCCCGGGGGCATCGATACGGCCTCGGAGGTCACAGAAGAGTGGCGCCAGCCCGGAAATTATGATCGTCCGTCATACTCGGATCGGCCGTGAGCCAAGGATCGCCGGGGTATCGCCCGCGATTCAGCTCCACCGAAAGGCGCGAGAACGGCGGCAAAATCCGCTGATACGCCACCGGCGCCCGCACGCCGGGCGCGTTGCTGTAGCCAACACTGTCGCCAGCGTCCTCTGGCGGGACCGCATCGGACCACACCGCGATGACGAAGTGCGGGGTGACCGGCTCGTCGATCGCGCAGAGTCATCGCGTCAGGCCGTTTTTCGTCCCGCGCCGCCCATAATCGAGTCGACCAGACCTGCGGGGGTCAGCACGCAATCCGGGCGTCTCGACTGGAACCGGCGGTACGCTGTTGGTCAGCATGGGCATCACGGTATGCGGGCTCAGGACCCATCGGGTTGTGCACCCATAGGCGGAAGGTCTCTCTTCACACTTTTACGGCGTAACCAATCGGCGCAGCGTAAGGATGTCCTTCTGCGGCAAGAAGCGGGCGTCCGGAAGACTGAAGTACCCGCAGCCGAAGGCGCTGGTGATGACTTCCGAGATAGGCGGGCGCCCGCGCGGATCCCATGACCAGATCCACTTTTTCCGGGCAGTTCCGCCTGCTGGACCATCGACCGGATGGAAGGTGATACGGTCGGCGAAGCCATTGGCGGCTGCCATGTCGCGCCCCCGTGAGGATCCAGCGGGTTCGTTTCAATCGCGTACACACCTGGCCACGGTAAGTGGCAGGCCATCAGTGCCGGGATACCGGTGCCGGCTACCCATATCGATTCCAAAACATCGCGGGTCGTACTGCCCCGCACCAGCTGTTCCCGCGTATACGCCTGCATGCGCACCGGTCCCGGATCATGTGCCCGTACTGATTCAGCATTACATGCTCCACACTCCGGGAGGGGACAGCGAGGCGATGCAGGACGGCCTCATGGGGTCCGGGGACGGGTCATAACCGAGGACGCGTCAGCGTGTACACAGGCGCCTGGTGGTCAGGCGCGCCAGCCAGCGAAAATCGTCGCCGCGCATGGCGTTATCGATCACATGGATTCAAGGTAAGTGTTATCCATCAAGCGCCATCAGCGCCAGCTTCAGCGCCATCGTGATTTCGAGTGCACTGCCGTAGGGGTGGATCGAAACACCGCGCTACCGGCACCGGCGGCGGTTTGTCAGCGAAACAGTTAGCGATCGCCGCGGAGGATCGGCGCTTTGTTCCAGTCCGGCCGATCAACGGCGGCGCCGTCTCGTCGCCAAGGTTACATCGACCGTCCCATGGCGACGGGCGGACATGACGGGTAGCCGGGCTGCACCCCAATCTAGCCGTTATGGATGACCAGCACGCTGACGTCGTCGGTCATTACCGTGTGCCCCGCCGCGCGCGAATTCGTAAGCCAGGGTCGATTTCCCACTGCCCGAAGGCGCGGCAAGATAATGTCCTTCGTGGTTAACCGCGATGGCGCTGGCGTGCAGACCGAGTCTGCCCGCGGACGCAGGCAAAAGCCAGCACCGGGTTCAGCAGATAGGCGCACCCAGAACTCCATCGACATCCCGGCGGCGCCTGGACGTACGCCTGACGCGCCCCGGCATCGACAGTGAAGATGACATCCTCGGCACTAATGCAGACGCGTATAGGCGCCATCCGGGCTTGCGAAAGACGCAGGCCGGGCAGCACCTCACCACGCCGCCCGGTGTTGGTCCGGTGATTAATGTAGCGGGGAGTGCTGACACCATGTTTTCAGCGCCTGGGCGGGCTCGGATCGCGAGAAAGGGATAGTCGAAACACACTTGCGCATCGACGCCGCCGCTCATCTTCTGCTTCCGAAATTCCCGGAATCGCGCGATCGGTTCCGAATGCTCCGCCCATAGACGCGGTAATAGGACATGGAGGACAGCCGGGGCCTTAACTCTAAAACCAGCGGGATGCAACACCCGCATTATAAATGACTCGGGGGAAGGCGACAATGCCGAAAGAAACGAGGAAACAAACAAAAATGTCGAGCCAGGCTCGACATTTTCACATGAAAATGCTGGGTTCGGTTAAACCGAGCGGGTCAGCGTAATGAGGACCATGTCGCCCTGGACCGGCGGTGCGCCGTCCGGGTGAACGAAGTCACGCTGATTGTTGACGACCTCATTCAGACGGCCAATTTCCGCGATCTCCGGGCTTGTTGTAAGCCTTCTTCGGTCGTTCTGCATGACTTCCTACTCCCCAAACAGATCACAGTCTGACATTGGGGATTAGTGATTCATATTGAGGCATGAGGTCAAGCGCATCCCAATGCTTCTACCCCGGTGAAGTTCGTAAAATTTCGTCAGCCTTCCGTGCATGCGCCACAATAGAATACGAAATCGGATGGGACCATTGTCCAGGAGTGCGCCCGATATGAATCCATTGAAGAATTCGCGTTCTCGATCTGACGTCTGATGCCGGCGGACTGGCGACGCTGATGCTGGCCGATCCAGCGCCGAGGTCACCAAAATCGAAAGCCCCGACGGCGGCGACGACATGCGCTGGATGCCGCCCCTGCGTGACGCCAGAGCGACTTCTTCGCGCGACCAACCACAACAAGCACAGCGCCATCGTCAACCTCAAGCATCCACAGGGCGTCCGAGGTGCTCAAGCGCCTGGCCGCCAACGCCGACGTGCTGATCGAGAGAGCTTCCGCCCCGGTGTACTGACCCGTCTGGGCCTGGACCGTGAGGGCTTTCGGACGATCAACCCGCGCCTGATCGTCTGCGCCCTCGCGGCTATGGCCAGAGGGGGAATATGCCGGCAGAGCGGTCGCCTGACCTCAACTCTACGGCGCTGGCCCGGGCTGATCGGCAGATGGGCCGCCCCAACCAATGGCCGGTCAGGTTGCCGACATCGGCGGCGCCTACAGCGCGGTCGCGCGTCCATCTGCGCGGCGCTCTTCGCGCGGGAGCGCACCGGCGAGGGCGCCTGCATCGACTGCGCGCTATTCGATGCTGCCATCCCTTTCTTCAGCTCGACCTGGGTTGAAGCGAACGCGCGCCACGATCCGGACCAGATCGACGAGATTGGCCTGTACGGGCGTCTGGCGGGGAAGCTCGCCTGCTACAACATTTACCGGGCGCGCGATGACGAATATGTCGCGCTGGCCGCCCTGGAGCCGAAATTCTGGGACAATTTCTGTCGCACCGTCGAGCGCCCCGATCTGATCCCGGGCTATGAGAAATGGCCGCCAGTCCTACCTGATCGCCGAACTTCAGGGCATCTTCGCCGTGCAGACCGCCGACGAATGGAGGCCATTCTGGGCCGCGCCGATTGCGCTTCTCACGCGTCAACACCGCCGTCACCTCGCCGACGACCGCATGTGCGCTCGCGCGGGCTCCTCAGCGTTTCGTCCGAAGGCGTGCCCTGGCTGCGCAGCCCGCTCCGTTCCAGGCAGGCTCCGCCGGTGATCGGACAGGCGCCCGGCTACAGTCAGCACCACCGGTGGTGCTGCGCGAAGCCGGCTATACCGAGGCGGAGATCGACGCCCTCGTCGCCAGTCAGGCGGCCCAGGGATGACCGAGTTCAGCAACGCCGAACCCACGACCACCGTCAGGCAGACGCGTGTGTTGAATTACTCATGCAGAGATCTTGACGCCGCGCCAGAAAGCAATGTAACCGGCGATCTGCTGCGCCGCTTCCTGGGCATGGGTAATACCATGCCGCGCCGCCGTTCGGCTGGCCGTCGACGACCACATCGTAGTAGCTCACGACGCCCTTCCAGTGGCAGACCGTGTGCGCGCTGCTGTCCAGAAAATACTCGCTGCGAATTGCGTCGGGCGGGAAGTAATGGTTGCCCTCCACGACGATGGTTTTGTCGCTTTCGGCCAGCACCGCGCCGTTCCAGATCGCCTTGACCATGATCTGTGCTCCTGGGGGGTTCTTCAGTAAGATCGTTCTGCGTTTGGCACGGCGTTATTGACGATCCCAGGCTGGGGGAGTCTTACAGGGGCGCGGCAGCGTTTAGCAAACATTCACTGAGCGCCGCCCCGACGGCGCTTCGCAGCCGATACGTCGCAAATGAGACGATCTCCGCAGGGGCCAGCATTCCAGCTGTCCAATGTCGATGAGGCAGAGTTTTTCCTGTCCGTCCCGCCAGGAGGTGTACCATGCGTTACAAGCTCGATCATGTCGTCCTGAACGTTCACGATCTCGATGCCGGAATCGTTCGCGCCCGCGCCGAGGGCTTCAATGCCTTCTTCGGCGGTGTCCATGCCGCCGGCACCACCCACAACGCGCTCATGTGCTTTGCCGACGGCAGCTATGCCGAACTGCTTGCCCTCACCGGCCAGCCACCGATCTCCGGCGCGGGGGTCGATTTCGCCTGGCTGATCGACGGCCGGCCGGAAGAGATCGTCGCCTTTGCCCTGGTCGCCCGCGACATCGACGCCGAAGCCGCTGCATTGCGAGTACATGGTGTCCCGGTCGGTTTGGTCAGCTCCGGCCAACGGCAGCGGAGTGACGGCCAGCTTCTCCAGTGGCGCCTGGCCTGGATCGAGCTGGCACTGCCGATCATGCTCATCCAGGATGTGACGGCACGCCGCCTCCGCGTCCCCGACGACCCGCAGGTTATCAAACAGCCCAACGGCGTCGCTGGCATCTCGGCGCTGGTCCTGCCGCCGGCCCTGGAAAACTCTGCCCATTTCACCACCTTGTTCGGCCCGCCACAGCCGGATTCCAATGGTGCGCGGCGCTATACGCTCGACGGCAGCCATCTGATCGTCATGCCGGGGGTTGCCAAACCCTCCATCCATTATGCTAAAACTACTTAGAACAATCGCTGGGCAAGCCCATCTGAGGAGAACTGTGCCATGACCCATCCGCTGGTACTTCAGCTTCGCTTCACGCGCAGCGAGTTCGTGCGTGGGCTAAAGGAGGTAACCCCCGAGGAAGCTGTCCGCCGCTTCATCCCGATCAACAGCTTGAGCTGGATGATCGGGCATGTCGCCCATCTGGAGCAGGCCTACTGGCTCACCCGCGCGCAAGGGGTGACGCCCCTGCCGGAGCTGCGCGATCTGGTCGGCTTCGGCAAACCGGCGACCACCCCGCCGCTGGAAGACATGTGGGCTGCCTGGCGTCAGATCACGGCAGCCAGCGATCCGTATCTGGATACGCTGACCAACGACCACATGACGACTCACCTGGTGATCAACGAGAAGCCGCACCCGGAGAGCATCGGCACCATGCTCATGCGCGACATCTATCACTACTGGTATCACCTGGGAGAAGCGCAGGCCGTGCGCCAGCTTCTCGGCCACACCAACCTGCCCGTGTTCGTGGGCGCCCTGGGGACAGATGCGCCCTATACGCCGGAATAAAAAAGAGGCCCACCCGGGCCTCCGATTGCATTTCGAATGGGGATGACGTCAACGCGCTCTACGGTATCTCGCAGCACGTCGCAGGGAGGCCAAGAATGGCGTCCCATGTGCACCACTTTCGCGATACCATCACGTCTTAGAGGTCGAACGACGCACCCGGGCGTAGGGGAGAGTCGGCGCCTCTCGCGTTCTGCGGTGGGAGACCCGGCGGGTCTCCTACGATCGTCTCGTTCATGGGGCGGAGTTTCGGGGGCAGACGACCGCGCAGAGTCCATCGCGGCAGACCCGACCCGTTTATCTTGGTACGTCTGGGGCGCCATTCCTGGCGTCCGCCGGCCTCAACCCTGCGAGACGCTCTTGAAACTGTCGCGCAGCAGGGTCAGCCCACCGACCGCCAGCACCGCCCCGCGCCGAGCAGCAGCATCAGCGTGGCCGCGCCGGACACCACTTCGCCGCCTCTTCGGCAACCGGAACCGGGGCCGCGGTCTCGCCTTCCTGGGCCATCATCGGCAGAGCAAACGAGAGCGTCAGCAGCAGCACGAGTGAAACGACCAACACACGCCTCTTGATCACAGCGGTTTCTCCTGAACGTTGGGCGAACTGAACTCGATTGTACTTGACGCCCTACCCCTTCTGCCAGTTCGCGCTCGCCTTGGTGCATTCGGGATTGGGGGCGGCAGGCGAACACATGGGTTCGCCCCTACGAACCGTACATGTGTGATTCTTCTGGTACATCTCCCCGACCAGCTTCCTGACATCGTGACCTCTATGATCAGCTCATAGCATAGGGCATCTGGAGGATGACGATGGAAAGCGAATGGGCATTCGACCGGATCCGGTTGTTCCAAACTCGCCAGGACCATCCGGACTGGACAATCAGACAGCTGGCGCAGGCGGTGGGCCGAAGCCTCGGTTGGGCGAAGAAATGGCTCAGGCGCTTTCGGGGAGTAGCCTCCCGAGCCTGACGATGTTTCAGGCGCAGTCCCGGGCGCCGAAAACACGACCAAAGACCATTCTCCCCATCGTGCGGGATGCGATCCTCGGACTGCGTGAGGCACTCAGGAGAGCAATATGGACGTGTCGTCGGGGCCAGGACCATTCTGTATCATCTTCACCACGACTCCGCCCTGCAGCGCCAGGGTGTCTATCTTCCGCGTTCGAGCCGGACCATCTGGCAGGTGCTGAAGGCCGCGGGGCGCATCCCGCAGCGCTGTTCAGATTACCATTCCGTCGTCCGTCCGGAGCCGCTGCGCCACTGGGAAATGGACTTCGCAGAGTTGGGCAGCCAGGTCGAGTTTCTCTCGACCGTGGATCGCGGCACCTCGATCCTGATCTCGACCGCCGCAGCGGAACACTACAACGCCGAAACCGCCTTGCTGGCTGTCGCGCAGCTGCTGCTCACGACGGGCTTGCCGGAACAACTTCGCTTCGACAACGATACGCGTTTTGTGGGCAACTGGCTGGCGGATGGGTTCCCATCGCCGCTGATGCGCTTTCTGCTCTGCCTGGGCGTCGAGCCAGACCTGGTCGAACCCGGCAAACCGTACCACAAGCCGTTCGTCGAACGCTCCATCCGCACGCTGAAGTATGAATGTCTCTTGCTGGAACGCCCGGAAGACGCCTGGGAAGCAGCCGACAAACTCGACGATTATCGCCAGTTCTACAATCACCGACGCGCGAACCAGTCCTCCGCCTGCGGCAACCGACCGCCCTACGAAGCCTTCCCTGAGCTTCCCACCCTGCCACAGGTGCCAGAGACGGTCGACCCGGATGCCTGGTTGACGCACTACCATGGACGAGTCTTCAAGCGGCGGGTCGGGCTCAACGGGACGATCTCGGTCGGCAACCACGATTACTATGTTGACTATCTGCTCAAAGGCGAGCCCGTCGGTGTTCTCCTGGAGGCAGCTGCGCATCAGTTCGCGATCCTGCACAAACAGGCCGTCGTGCAGCGTCTCGATATTCAGGGGCTGGTTGGACACCCGATGTTGTTTGGGGATTATCTGCGCCTCATGCTGGCAGAGGCGCGGACACTGCCCGCAGCGTAAGGCCTCAGCAGCCCAAGTCGGCGCAGCACGCATCCCCTGGGCCAGTATGGTGCCCTTATGTCGCGGCGTAATGACCCTCAGGCCACGATGTCAGGAAGCTGGTCGGGGAGATGTACCAGAAGAATCACACATGTACGCTTCGTAGGGATGAACCCCTGTGTTCGCCCGCGCGCCCCTCCGTAGGGCAGGCATAGGCTGCGCGCCCTCCTGGCGTTCCTCTGGCGACGGTGCGCGACGGCCGTGTCGTCGGCTCAGCGCCCCTTTCACGGCGGGAGGGCAAACCCGGTTGTCTGCTAAAATGGGCGGTGTAGACGATCAAGAGTCGAGATGAACCGGAGCAGCCATGCCCGACGAAAAGAATATGCCGCCGCTGGATGACGACTTTGACGACTCGGCGGAACCCTCTCTGGAGGAATCCCCGGGCGGCGTTCCGCCTGCCAGCGCGCCCGATCCGATGGAGCGCAATGTCACCGTGCCGTATCCCCCGTCGCAGAACGTGACGGAGGAGGGGACCGTCCATGCACCGGATGCGGACACGGGCGCGCACCCGGCCGGCGCCACCCCGCACACGCAGCGCGGCGGCCTGCATCCGGCGGAGAACCCGCCCACATCCGGCGATGTGCACGATCTGCCCACGCTGGCGCTCAACGATGCCCCGGAAGATGCCGAATCGCTGGTCAAGTCGAAGGGGCGCCCGCGCGGCGAATTCACGTCACCGGAGACACTGCCCGGCAGCGGTGGCCTGGACCCGAATCCCGATTTTCAGCACGACCTGTCGGACGATCGGTTTCCGGACGACGACGATGAGACGCCGCCGGCCTTCGAAGCCGGCCAGACCGTGCCGCATATCGTGCCCTTCGAGCACACTCTGGTGCACGTGCCGGAAGGCGGGCAGCGCTACCAGCAGCCCGCTCCCCAGCCGCAGCAGCCCATGAGCGGCCAGCCGACGATTCCCGCGCCGCCGGCCTGGGCACAGACCACCCAGCCGAATCTCTACAACCCGAATGCCGGCGCGCGTCCGGGAGCGGGGGCTTTCGCACCGCCGGCCAACAGCCTGCCGGTCCGCCCGGCCCGCAAGCGGCGCATCCTCGGCTGCACGCCCGGCTGCCTGATGGTTTTCCTCGGGCTGGTGGCTACTTTTTGCGGCGGCCTGCTGCTCATCACGCTGATCCTGACCGCGACGCTGGGCGCCGAGCTGGAGAACCGCTTGCAGGAGCAGATCACCCAGGTCGAGGACTACGAGAGCTTCCAGACCACCTACTTCTACGATCGTGACGAACGCCTGCTGACCGAAAGCTTCACCGAGGGCCGGCGCACCAAGATGAACTATGCCGACTTCCCGCAGTCGCTCATCTACGCCACCATCGCCATCGAGGACGACAGCTTCTTCAGCAACCCCGGCTTCGAGATTCCGGCGACGACGCGCGCCTTTCTCCAGTACGTCGGCGTGCAGGAGGGGGCAAGCGGCGGCAGCACCATCACGCAGCAGGTCGTGCGCAACGTGCTCTTCGACCTGGAGTACCGCGCCGAGCGCAGCATCAACCGCAAGGTCGAGGAAATCCTGCTGGCCTGGCTGCTCTCCCAGCGCATGCCCAAGGAAAATGTGCTGGAGCTGTACCTGAACGAGATCTTCTACGGCAACTACGCCTATGGCGCCGAGGCCGCCGCGCAGACGCTGTTCGGCAAGTCGGTGCGCGATCTCACCCTGGCGCAGTCGGCGATGCTGGCCGGGCTGCCCCAGGCGCCGGCGGAACTCGACCCGCTCAACCCCGATCCGGATGTGCAGGAGGCGGTCTTTGCCCGCTGGCGGCTGGTGCTGGATCGCATGGTCGAGGAGCGTTTCATCACCGACGCCGAACGCCAGACCGCTCTGCAAGAGGGGTTGGTCTTCTTCGAGCCGGAGGTGACGCTGCTCGCCCCGCACTTCACGCTCTTCGCTCAGCGCCAGTTCGAAAACCTCATGGGCGAACTGGGCTTCACGCCGAGCGATGTCGGGCAGGGCGGCTTCCGCGTCTATACCACTGTCGATCTGGATATTCAGAACATGGCCCAGAATGCCCTGACCAGCCAAATCGCCTCCCTGGCCGCCAACAATGCCAGCAACGGCGCGGTGCTCATCCTCAAGCCGGTGACGGGCGAAGTGCTGGCCATGGTCGGCAGCGTCGACTACCGCAATGACGCCATCGACTGCCGCGTCAACGTGACCCTGGCGCCGCGTCAGCCGGGCAGCACCATGAAGCCGCTGACCTACGCCTCGGCGCTGGAACAGGGCATGACGCCGGGCGACATCATCTGGGACACGGCCACCGAAATCGCCGGCTACCAGCCGGTCAACTACGACCGCACGTTCCACGGGCCGGTGCGCCTGCGTTCGGCGCTGGCCAACAGCTACAACATCCCGGCGGTGCAGACGCTTCGTCAGGTGGGCGTGCCCAGCATGCTGGAGATCGCCTCCCGTTTCGGCATGCAGAGCCTGGGCACCGACGCCAGCCAGTACGGCCTGTCGCTGACCCTGGGCGGCGGCGAGGTCACGTTGCTCGAACTGACGCGCGCCTACAGCGTCTTCGCCAACGGCGGCACGCTGGTGCCTTCGACGGCCATCCTGTGCGTGCTCGACAGCCGCGGCCAGATCATCTACCAGTACGAGAACGCCTGCCCGCGCGGCACCCCAACCGAGCGCACGGTCAATCGCGGCGGCTTCGGTCAGCAGGTGCTGGACCCGCGCATCGCCTTCATCATCTCCGACATCCTGGGCGACAACGCGGCGCGCTCCCCGGCCATGGGCGCCAACAGCCCGCTCAACACCGGCGGCCTGCTCACCTCGGTGAAGACCGGCACGACCGACAACTTCAAGGACAACTGGACGGTCGGATTCACCCGCAATGTCGCCGTCGGCATCTGGGTCGGCAATAGCGATGGCACGCCCATGACCGGCAATACGTCGGGTCTGACCGGCGCGGCCCCGCTGTGGAACAGCGTCATCACGTCCATCTACGGCAACAACGACTTTCTGAGTGAAGTTGCCGTAGAAGGCGGCCTGCTGCCCGACCGCATGGATCAGCCCTCGGGCATAACCCTGCGCCGGCTGTGCAGCATTGGCGCCCTGCGCGAACCGGCCCAGGAATGCACGGCCTCCGTCAACGAGTGGTTCCTGGATGGCCCCGCCGCGGTGCCGGATGGCAATGGCAGCTTGCAGTACCGCCCTGCGCCGCAGCCCACGCCGGAACAGCCGCCCGCCTCCGGGCCGTGGCTGCGCGAGGTCGAGCCGGACATCTACCGCGTGCTGGTCAACCCGGTTTCGCCGGATATCGCCAACCAGATCGCCTTCTCCGTGCAGCCCGGCCAGCAGTCGCCGCCCGCGCCGCTCTACTGCCAGGTGCCGGTCGAGCTGGCGGGCAGCGCCCCCGGCGCGCGCGAGCAGTTGTTCATCGCTCCGCCGCCGGTGCCCGACGACGCCGTCCGCGCCGAGCAGTATGCCCGCGACAACGGCATCGCCTTTCTGCCGACCATCGCCTGTAATTCGCAGCTGCTCTCGGCCGTCGGCAGTCCGCTGGTGATCACAGCGCTGATCACGGCGCCGGCCAACGGCGAGGTCGTGGGCGGCAACATCCCGATCCTCGGCACTGCCCAATTCTCGCCGGCCCAGGCACTCTACTATAAGATCGAGATCAGCGGCGGGCAGTTCGGCAGCAGCTGGTTCACGCTCGGCGACGTGCACTACAACAGCGTGGTCAACGGCCAGCTCGAATTCCTTCAGGCGGAGGGTCTGGCGCCGGGTACCTATCAGCTTCAACTCGTGGTGGTCGGCAACGATGGCAATTTCGTCCAGCCGCCCTACCAGGTCGGGTTCGTGAAGCAGTAAAAGGACAGCAGTAACCTGGAGATGACGCGCACATCGGTGCAATCACGATTTCTTGATGCGGATGCGATACTTGGTTTTCTCGCAGCGCATGTGGATACTCTGTGTGGTTTTGGCGTCAAGCGTCTGGGTTTGTTTGGGTCATTTGTGCGGGGCGAGCAAGACCAGGACAGCGATCTCGATTTCCTGGTTGAGTTCGCCTCGCGGGATCTCAAGACATTCGATAACTACTTCAACCTGAAGTTCAGGCTGGAAGACACCCTGGGATATGGAAGCGATCTGGTCATCGCCGAAAACCTGCGAGAGCAATTCCGCCCGCAGATTCTGTCAGATGTGCGGTATGTTGAAGGACTATAGTGTAGTGGGGGAAGCATGACTCAGCATAAGGGCGCGGACGATCACCGCGTCTACGCCGGCAAAGACCCGGTACGCATCGCCATTGTCACCGTCAGCGACTCGCGCACGCCGGAGACGGACACCAACCGGCATTTTCTGGAAAAACGTCTGGGCGAGGAAGGCCACATCGTCGCGGCGTACCGGCTGATCAAGGACGAGCCGGATCAGGTGCGGGCGGCGCTCGACGAACTGGCCGACATGCCCGACGTGCGCCTGATCCTCTTCAACGGTGGCACCGGCATCGCCCCGCGCGACACGACCTTCGACGTGATCAGCCGGATGCTGGAAAAGACCATGCCCGGCTTTGGCGAGCTGTTCCGCATGCTCAGCTACCAGGAGGTTGGCGCGGCGGCCATGCTCAGCCGCGCGACGGCCGGCGTCTACAGGAAGACCTTCGTGGCGTCGATGCCCGGCAGCCCCAACGCCGTGCAGGTGGCGCTGGAGAAACTGATTCTGCCGGAGATCAATCATCTCGCCTGGGAAGTGGTGCGCAAGTGAGCGGGCGCGGCCCCGTCCAGCGGCTGGTCGAGGCGCTCAGCGTCGTGGCCATCGCCGTCTGCGGCATCGCCGGCTTTCTCGGCCTGCGGGCGCTTGCCTGGGGGCAGGACCATCTGATCCCCTCGATGCTGGTCAGCGGCGCGCTCCTCAGCGGCGCGGTGATCGGCGCGGTCGGACTGATCTACGTCCTGTTCGGCAACCTGCTGCTCCGCCTGATCGCCATCGACTGGCTGAGCGTCCGCTTTGGCGCGCTGATCGGCGCGATCCTCTATGCCATCTACCACACGCTCGCCCCGCTGACGCCCACCGAAGCGGCCATTGCCCCTGAACGCCGTGCCCTCCAGGGGGCGGTGGACGGCATCCTGATCGGTGTGGTCCTCGGGCTGGCCACCAATTTCGTCAGCGCCCGCGGCCTGATCTTCACCCGGGGCGGGCTGACCCGCTACGTGCTGCTGTTCTTCGTTATCCTGCTGACGCTCGGCATAATCGTCCTGGTCGATTCGATGGTGCGCCTGCCGGACACGGCCCTGTTCTTCGTCGTCGTGCCGGCCGTGCTGGCGCTTCGCCTGGGCGTCGGCCTGATCGACCATCGGGTGTCGGCCAACGAGCGGACACGGCTGGACGAGCTTGCTCATGACGCCGCCTACTACGCCGAGACCGGCCACACGTATGATGAGCGCGAGCCGATCTGACCGTTAGGCCCGGCCCCTCCAGACGATTATCAGGTATTATTCTCTCGTCAAGCGTTTGCTCAGTAGGGAGAAGGAGTCTGTGTTGCCAAAGAGTCGCTTCTGGAGACTGTTGTCGGGGCTGCTCCTGGTCAGCTTTCTGACTGCCGGTCTGGCGGCCTGCCGTGGCGGCGATGAAGCCCCCATCGCCGAGGACGTCACGTTCGAGGTCGTCGCCTTTGAGCCGGATACCTTCGTCGTCGGCGATGTCACGGTCATCATCAAAGTCCTGCGGGCAGGCACGCCGCTGGCCAATGCCCGCGTCGACGCGCAGGGGGACATGAGCCACGCCGGGATGGTCCCGGTGCAGGCCAGTGGCACGACCGGTGCCGACGGTCAGGTGCGCTTGCCGCTCGAATGGACCATGGCCGGCGACTGGACGATCACCGTCACCATCACCACCCCGGAAGGACAGAAGCGCGCCGGGCAGTTCGAACTCGTCATCAACTAGCGGCCCACAGCGGGGATCCTCATGGCTAAATCAGCGCCGCTCTATCGTCCGCCGTCCGCGCTCGACGTGCTGCGCCTGCCGTTCATCGGCCGTGTGCTGCGCCATCGCTATGGCCGCCTTGCCCTGCAAATCCCATTCTTCGCGCTGGCGGCCCTGCTGATTTACGACGGCTTCACCGGCGACCCGCTGGCCGGGCGCAATCTGGCCACGGTCGTGCCGTGGGTGCACTATCGCGGCTTTGTCGTGCTGGCGCTGCTGCTGGCGGGCAACCTGTTCTGCATGGGCTGTCCGTTCACCCTGCCGCGCACGCTGGCCAAACGCCTGAGCATCGGCGGGCCGCGCTTCCCGAAAGTGCTGCGCAGCAAGTGGATCGCCATCGCCTCGCTGCTGGCGCTCTTCTTCGCTTACGAGTGGCTGGACCTGTGGGCCAGCCCGGCCCTGACCGCCTGGCTGATCATCGCCTACTTCGTCGCCGCCTTCGTGCTGGAGGCGGTCTTCACCGAGTCGCCCTTCTGCAAGTACGTTTGCCCGCTGGGGTCGTTCAACTTCGTGTACTCGACCCTGTCGCCTGCGCAGATCGGCGTGCACGACCGCGAGACCTGCCGCACCTGCGTCGGCAAGGAGTGCCTCAACGGCAGCTATGCCCCCCAACCGGTGGTGCTGATCGACCAGATCGCCGACGACGGCGCGCCGTCGCGCACGCATAGCCATACGCCGCAGGGGACGCTCGGCTGCGGCACGTTGCTGTTCGCGCCGCAGATCAAAAGCAACATGGACTGCATCATGTGCCTGGACTGCGCGCGGGCCTGCCCCTATGAGAATGTCGGCCTGTTCACCCGCCGACCCGGCGTCGAGCTGACCCGCACGGACGCATTGCCGCAGCGCTATGACCTGGCCTTTCTGATCATCATCCTGGCGGCCTTCGGGCTGATCAACGCCTTCGGCATGGTGCCGCCGGTCTACGATCTCATGCAGTCGCTGGCGACCGCGCTCGGTCTGACGGCCGCCGGCTGGACCGACGCCGCCATCGAGGCGGTCGTCCTGGGGCTGATCTTCGTCGTCGGCGCGGTGCTGCTGCCCATCGCCCTGAGTCTGGCGGCGGCCCAGGCGGCGCGCCTGCTCACCGGCACCCGCCAGCGCGACTCCCTGCGCACGACGCTGACGGCCTTCGCCCCGGCCTTCGTGCCCATCGGCTTTGGCCTGTGGGCGGCCCACTATGGCTTCCATTTTCTGATCGGCTTCCTGACGCTGGTGCCGGTCGTGCAGTATTTCCTGCTGGATCACGGCATGACGCTGTTTGGCCCGCCCAACTGGTCACTGGGCGGCATCACCAACCTGGAGGTCGTCGGCCTGATCCAGGTGCTGGCGCTGCTGGCCGGCTTTGTCGGATCGCTGATCGTTGCCCAACGTATCGCCATGCGCCTCTACCGGCGCCAGGCTGTGCCCGGTCTGCTGCCCTGGGCGCTGCTGCTCCTGGTGATGATGCTGGCCGGGTGGTGGATCTTCAGTCTGCCCATGGAGATGCGCGGCACGCTGCTGTTTTCGTGAGGACTGGGACAATAGGCGACCTTCAGTAGGACAATCGGCGGATGCAGTTTTGACCGATAGTGGTTTAAGGTGTATTTATAAATCTCACGTTCGAGGAGGTGTCTCATGAAAGCAAGACGCGCGCTTGTGGCCGTTCTGCTGCTGCTGCTCCTGATGCTCACCGCGGGCTTCCAGGGCTTTGAACCGGTCGGCCCGCCCGCGAACCCCAACGCCGTCATCACCTGGCCCCCGCCGATCTATCTGCTGCGTGGAACGGTCGAGATTCGTGGCACGGCCAATGTTCAGGGCATGATCGGCCACTATATCGAGTTTCGCCCTCTGAATGCCGACTTCACCGTGCGCGATGATGCATCCGCCGGCTGGACCCCGGCAACCTTGCCGATCAACGTGCCGGTCGTCGACAATGTTCTGGGAACGTGGGATACCACCGTGGTCGACGATGGCGCCTACGAGATTCGTCTGGCGGTGATCACCAGTACGGGTACCCTCACCTCGCGGGTCAGCCCGCTGCGCATCGAGAACAATCCGCCGCCCTTCGTGCAGGTGCAGCCGCCCGTCGTCGTGGCGACACAGGTCGTGTTCCCGACTCAGCCGCCGGCCCCGCTGCCGACGGCCACCCCCAGCAACCCGCAGGCCACGCCGATCAACGTCAACGTCAATGTCCGCAGCGGCGACAGTGTCAATTACCCGACCGTCGGATCGCTGGTTACGGGGCAGTCCGCCGACATCATCGGCCAGAGCTCGCGCGGCACCGGCTGGTGGTACATCCGCCTGCCCAACGGCCGCCTGGGCTGGGTCTCGCCCGACGTCGTCGCCGAATCCGGCAGCCTGGCGGGCATCCCGTTCATCGATCCGCCTCCGCCGCCGGCCACGGCCACGCCGATCCCGCCGACCACTTCACCGCTGCCCGATGGCACCATCACCAACGTGCGCTTCGACCGCTCCATCAAGCAGGGCGAGTCCTTCCAGGTGATCGTGACCGTCTACAACAACAGCTCGATCAGCATGGGACAGGTGTCGGTGGCCTGCAACTTCACGCCGCAGAACACCTTCGTCAGCACGCAGTTGGGCGGCCTGGGGCCGTTCACGCAGACCGACGTGGCCATCACCGCGCGCCTGGATACCGGCGGCGGCGGCAACACCACGGCCAACTGCGCCATCGACGTGAACAACCTGATCCAGGAGATCAACGAGGGCAACAACTTCTTCAACCTGACGGCATTCCTGGCCATGCCGTAAGGCACCATGTCGTAAGGCGCTCGACCATATCAGGCAAAAAGGGGGGAGAGGCCGTGAAGGCCTCTCCCTCTTTTTGTATCACCTCAGTGCAGACGCAGCGCCGTACGCAGAATCATATCCAGCGCGGCCAGTGCCCCGAAGATCACGGCCAGTGTCGGCTGGCCGGCGATCCACAGCGCAGCGGTCCCCAGCGCGAACAGACCAGCCTCGACGATCAGGCGGACGGGAATCCCCAGGCGCCGGCTCGATTTCGGCGCGAGCCAGATCCCCCAGACGACGGCGACCAGCAGCGGCGCCCCCAGGCCCAGGACCCAGGCCATGATGCCGGTCCCGGTCTGAAAGCCCCAGTAGCCAACCGCGATCAGCAGCGCCAGCTCCAGCAGAAAGGCCAGACCCAGAACAATCGACTGCATGATTCCCACCTTGTGTGCATGGATTGCCCGCTCGCAAAAAATGAATGGGGCAGTCGCTCAGATCGCGCCGTTTCGCCGCTGGATGATCTCCCACGGGAGTCCATCCGGATCGCGAATGGCGAACATGGCCGCCCCGTCACGCCAGTCCTGCGCGAAGACAACGCCGTGTGCCTGGAAATAGGCATAGGCTTCCCGCAGATTGTCGACAACCAGATCCATGGAGAATTCAGGAGTCGAGCCTGGGGGAGGGCGGCGGCGGGCGGTGGGCAGCAGCAGATACTGGGCTGCGCCCGCTCGAAGATGGTAGAACCCCTCGGCGTCGAGGGTTGGCAGGAAGCCGAGAGTATCGCCGTAGAAATGCAGCGATCTGTGCACATCGGAGCAGATGATATTGATTTCGCCTGGCTCAAGCTTCATCGTTCTGCCTTTTCGCTTGCTGCCTGTGGTCGCGACCTCCGACCGGCGTCCAACGCCAGGCTGGCGCGCCAGCCTCAGGCGCCGCCTTTTTCTCCCCAGTGTACCGCCATCGTCTCGAACATGAAGGTCTTGTAGGTCACGTTGACGAAGCCCGCCGACTGCATCAGCGCCTTGAGTTCGTCCGGCGTCTTGAACTTCTGCGTCGATTCCGGCAGGTACTGGTAGGCGTCGGCATTGCCGCTGATCAGCCGGCCCAGTGTCGGAATTACGACCTTCAGGTGAATGAGGATGAAGGGGCGCAGCAGATTGTCCGGCGGCGGCGAGGTGTCGAGCGTGACGATCCGCCCGCCCGGCTTGAGCACACGCTTCTGCTCGGCCAGCGCGCGGGGGATGTCGATCACGTTGCGCAGCAGATAGCCGGACACGACCGCGTCGAATGTGCCGTCGGGATAGGGCAGGTTGAGCGCATCCGCGCCGCTCCACAGCACCTGATCGCCGAGCGGCAGCGTCTGACCGACCTGCATCATGCCGATCGAGAAATCGCCGCCGACCGCCTGGATGCCGGGCACCTGGCGCAGCCCCTCGAAAGCGATGTCGCCGGTGCCGGTCGCGAGATCGAGCAGCCGGTCGCCGGGCTTGAGCGCCGCCCGGGCGATCACGAAGCGCCGCCATTTCAGGTCCTGCCCGAAGGTCATGAGGCGGTTCATCAGGTTGTAGCGTCCGGCGATGCGGTCGAACATGCCCTGGACGTATGCGGCGCGGTCTTTGCCTTGCAGTGTCGCCATGGTGCCTCGCAGAAAAGGAAGGAATGAGGGATGAGCGATGAGAGCAGGTTTGCCGATGGTTTTGCTGTGGGCGGACACGCCGGTCCGCCCCTACGCGACCATGTGCGATTGTAGGCGCACCCATGGGTGCGCTCATTCAAGACCCATCACCCACCCGGAACCGAAGGGACAGGGACGGCCCTGTCCACGATGATCCCGCGAAAGTGCACAGAAGTATAGCGGAATGCGATGAGACGCTGGTGAATTTGACGCGGAGAAGCGACTGCCCGGAAAGATGCCGCTTTATGAACCGTCGCGCTTGGCCAGCCGGGCCAGCAGTCCGGTGGTCGGCGCCGGAGGGGCGCTGCGCATTTCGCCCGTCTGACGGGAGCGCTCGATGGCTTCGCGGTGCGTGCGCAGATAGTCGTCGATTTCCGCTCGGTGGGTCAGGTAATAGCCGATCACCGTGTAGACATCGGCCAGCGGCACCATTTTGAAGCCCTCGTGAATCTGTTCCGGCGTTTCGCCATGCCGGAAGAAGGCGACCAGCGTTTCCAGCGTCAGGCGGGTACCACTTACGCGAATGATTCCAGATTCGTCGGCACGCAGAGGCAGCGCGACTGATTCGGGCAGCAGCATTGAAGGAACCCTCATGTTTATGCTATCGGACTGTGTTATAGTCTATGATACTCCACGCACCTGTCAAATTTCCCACCCACTTGTCAAATTTCGTGAATTCCTTTACGATGTGTCCGCGAGGAGAGAGTGAAACCGTGTATTTTCTTTGCAACACCGTCGTAATCACCATCATGTCCTTTGGCTCCAGGCCAGTTCCGGTGTCCAGCACATCCTCGCCTCACTAACACTTCTGTCATAACGAACTTTATCGTGAACTCAGAAGACGGGCGCGGATGCGCTCGTTTTTGATTCCGCCTGTCCAAGAGAAAGAGTACTGACCTTGAACATGAACATCAGCGGCGGCATGCGCACCTTCCTCACCATCTGGCTGGGGCAGATCGTCTCCGTCACCGGCAGCGGCATGACCCGTTTCGCCCTGCTCATCTGGGCCTACGACCAGACTCAGGAAGCGACGGCCGTCGCCCTGCTTGGCTTCGCGTCCTTCTTCTTCTACGTCATCCTCAGCCCGTTCGCCGGCGTCCTGGTCGATCGCTGGGACCGGCGTATCGTCATGCTGGTCTCGGATGGCGTGAGCGGCGTGTTCACCGCCCTGCTCCTGCTGCTGCTGGCGACCGGTTCGCTTCAGTTCTGGCATGTCTTCGTCTATGAGGCTGTCGTGGGCGCGATGGAAGCCTTCCAGATGCCCGCCTTCACCTCGACGGTGACCGTCCTGGTGCCGTTCACCAAACGTGGACGGATCAACGGGCTGCGCACGCTCGGCCACTCGATCACACGCATCCTCGCCCCGGCGCTGGGCGCGATTGTGCTGGGCGCCGCCGATCTGCGCGCCGTTATGATGGTCGATCTGGCGACGTTCGCCGCCGCCTACGGGACGCTGCTGTTGGTGCGCGTGCCGCCGCCGGAGAAAAGCGAGGCCGGCGAGATGGGGCGAGGCAGCCTGCTCGGCGAGCTGCGCGCCGGCTGGCGCTATCTGGTGGCGCACAAGGGCTTGCTCTACCTGATTGTCCTGTTCACCGGCATCAACTTCATCGCCTCGCTCACCTACTTGAGCATCATGCCGACGATGATCCTGGCCCGCACCGGCGGCGACGAGGCAATGCTGGCCACCGTGCAGGGGGCGATGGGCCTGTCGGCGCTGGTCGGGGCGGTCGGGGTGACGCTGTGGATCGGCCAGGCCCGGCTGATCCGCTGGATCGTCATCGGCGGCGTGCTGTCGTTCATCTTCGGCGATCTGCTGATGGGCATGTCGCAGACGCTCGCGGCCTGGCTGCTGGCGGCGTTCGTCACCGAGTTCTTCGTGCCGTTCATCTTCAACGCCCAGCGCACCATCCTGCAAAACAAGGTGCCGCCGGATCTTCAGGGGCGCGTCTTCGCCCTCGACGGCACCCTGCGCGACATGATCATCCCACTCGGCTACCTGATCGCCGGCCCACTTGCCGACCGCGTCTTCGAGCCGGCGATGCAGCCGGGCGGCGCGCTGGCCCCGATCTTCGGCAGCCTGTGGGGGACGGGGCCCGGCGCAGGGATGGGCATCATGTACCTGGGCACGGCCATCACCGGCGCCATTCTGTGTTCGCTGGCCTGGGTCATCCCGTCGATCCGCAACGTCGAGCGCGATATTCCGGACTACGGCGTCCCCGCCCCGGAGCCGGCCGCGCCCGCCGAAGCGAAACCCGCGCCGGTGGCGGTGGGGTGAGAGAAGGGATGCAAGGCACCCGCTGTTTCTGGTATGGGGGCGGTCGCCCCGTGGGGCATTGCCGACCATGGTGGGCGGACACGCTGGTCCGCCCCTACGATTGTCTCGTTCATGGGGCAGGCATTTGAGGGATTACGGTTTTTCCGGCATCCACAGCGGGAAGAGATCGCTGGCCGGGTCCTGCGTCAGGTTGACCACCCCGGTGGACGTCTCGGCGTACAGCTCCCAGTTCCCGTCGCGCCGGGACATGAACACGGTCACGCCGTTCTGCGTCACCGCGCCGGAGTCGAGGGCCGCGTCGGCGGGGTCGGTGAGGGACTCGACCGGCACGGCGGCGGGGATCGCGTCGGCGTTCGCCTGCGCCGCCGCCCAATCGATGGCGTACAGGCCGGTTGCGCCGCCCTGCATCAGCCCGTCACGCTCGCTGGCGAAGAGAATAACCCGGCTGTCGCGGGTGAAGACCGGCGACCAGTCGTCCTGCGGGGCGTCGGTCAGGCGGCGCGGTTCGCCCTCCCCGGCCGCGTCGGTGACGTAGATGTCGTGCTGGCCGTCGACACGGTCGCTGGCGAACAGGACCTGCGCACCATCTGGCGACCAGGAGGCATACCAGTCGATGGACGGGCTGCGGCTGAGGTTGCGGTCCGCGCCGTCGCGGCGGACGTAGATTTCCATGTTCAGGTCGCGCAGCGAGACGATCACCAGCGGATCATCCCCGTCGATGTCCCCAGCCCGCGCACATCCCAGTCGCCGCGCCCGTTCATCACAATGCTCATGAAAGTGGCCAGATCGGCGGCGGCCTGCGCGCGACCGCTGCCATCGGGATTCATCAGAAAGCCGCCCAACTGCGCGTCATCGGCCCGGCCCTCGTCGGAGAGGAACGAGATCTGCTCGCCGTCGAGCGCGTACGACGCGAACCCATCCTCGGCCCGGTTGCGGGTCAGGTTGGAGAGGGCGCCGCTGGCCAGATCGAGCGTGTAGACGTCCCAGTCGCCGTCGCGGTCGGACATGAAGATGATCGTGCCGCTCAGACCGGCGAGGGCCGGCGAATGATCTGCTGCCGCTTCTGCCGTGGCGCTGCCGTCCGCATCCAACGCTTCGGCGGGCGGCGGGCCGGCATTCCGGCGTGAGAGCACGGCGGCGACCAGGGCGATCAGCAGCACGAAGCCGAGCAGGAACACGGTGGCGCTCGTCGAACGGCGCGGTGGTGGGTTGGGCGGCGAGGCGGACACGGATCAGCCAGAGGTGCGCAGGTTGCGCGTGACGAATTCGTACGGGTAGGGCAGCGACAGGGCGCTGATCTCATCCAGACGGGCGCGCTGCTCATCGGGCAGGGTCCAGCCGATGGCGCCCAGGTTGTCCTGAAGCTGCTTCATGCGGCGCGCCCCGGTGATCGGCGCGGTCACGCCCGGCTGATCCTTGACCCAGTTGAGGGCTACCTGCGCCGGTGTCTTGCCGACCGCTTCGGCCACCTCGACCAGCGTCTCGATCACGCTCCAGGTGCGCTCGTTGTTGTACGTCTCCCAGCCCTCCGACCAGTTGTTGCGGGTGGCCCGGGCGACGCGCGAGTCGTCTTCCGGCAGTTCCATGCCCCGGCGGTAGCGGCCAGTCAGCCAACCGCCGCGCAGCGGGCTCCAGGGGATGATGCCCAGCCCCTCGTTCTGGCAGACCTCGACCAGCTCCCATTCGATCGCGCGGTCGAGCAGGTTGTAGAGCGGCTGCAGGCAGGTGAATGGCTCCCACCCGTGCCGCGCCGCCAGATCGACGGCCTTCTGGAGCTGCGAGGGCTTGTAGTTGCTGACGCCCAGGTAGCGCACCTTGCCGCTCTGCACCAGCGTGTCGAGGGTGGACAGCGTCTCCTCCAGCGGGGTCAGGTTGTCCCAGCAGTGGACCTGATAGAGATCCACGTAGTCGACCTGGAGTCGGCGCAGGCTGTTGTGAATCGCGTCGAGGATGTGCTTGCGCCCCAGGCCGACCTGGTTGACGTCGTCGCCCATGGGGAAGCGCACTTTGGTGGCGATGACCCACGCTTCGCGGTTCTGGTTCCTGAGCCAGCGGCCCACGACCTCCTCGCTGCCGCCCCGGCTGTAGACGTCGGCGGTGTCGATGAAATTGCCCCCGGCGGCGGCGAAGGCGTCCATCATGGCGAAGCTCGTCGGCTCGTCGGCCTCGCGCCCGAAGGTCATGGCCCCCAGGCACAGTTCGCTGACCCGCAGGCCAGTTTTGCCCATCAGACGATAGTTCATATGCATTCCCTCCTAGTGATACAGGCGATGATACCGCAGGAGCCGGAAAATCAAGAAACCTCCCACCCAACCGGGTTGTGGTCGGGGGGAGGTTTCCATTATCGCAGTGGATCGTGGTCGACCCCTGCGCTCAGTCGGGGCGTGGATGGCAACCGCCATCCGATTGCCCGATGCTGATGCTGCACCCTGGTTGCGTGGATACGCCGACCAGGGACCTTCACCGTAGCGGGGAGACAGGCTCTCCGCTGCAGTTGAGTACGCGCTTAGCCGCCGCCCGCCGGTGTCGGGGTCAGCTCCGGAACAATCGTCGCCGGCGTCAGATCCGGGACCTGCGGTGCGACGAAGTCGGGGTTGGCGGCGATGCTCTCGAAGTCGAACAAGAACGGACTGTTGGACGGCACCAGCGCCAGGCTGATGTTGTCGGCCAGGCTCTGGATGTACTGGTACTGAATCAGAGTCGGGTTGGCGGCGATCTGCTGGCTGACCAGACGCAGGCCTTCGGCTTCCGCCTGGGCGCGCAGGATGATGGCCTGCGCTTCACCTTCGGCGCGGGTGATCTCGGCATCGCGTTCGCCCTCGGCGACGGCGCGGGCCTGGGCGGCTTCCTGCTCACGCTGCTGGACGATCAGACGGGCGCGGGCGGCTTCCTGCTGGGCGATCTGCGCATTTTCAATCGACTGTGAGAACTGCTCCGAGAAGGTGATATCGCGCACCAGGAGATCGTTAAGGGTTAGACCTTCGGCCACCATACGGGTCGCCAGCGCTTCCTGGATCGACGTCGCCAGTTGATCGCCCAGAACCGTAAATCTCCTCGGCGGCGTAGCCGGAAATCACGTCACGGACAAAGCTGCGCGCCGTCGGACGGACGAAATCTTCGGTATAGCGGTCGCGCCAGCGAATATGCACCATATCGGCATCCAGTGGATTGACGGCGAAGATGATGGTGATATCCAGGCCCACTTCCTGACCGTCGCGCGTCCGGGCGCGAACCGCATCGTCGCCGGTGCGAGCGCCTTCGGCGGTCGTTCCGGACATGGTGTATTCCTGCTGGTCAATCCGGTAGAGCGTGTATTCCTGCACGCCGGGGATGATGATGCTGGTACCGGAGCGACGTGGATCTTCCTCCACGTTACCGGTCAGGCTGTTAAAGACGACGGCGACTTCCTGCGGCTGAACAATCAGGATACCCTGGCCGACAATGGCGAAAAGCGCGCCAACAATCAGACCGACGATGGCGAGTGTGATTCCGGCGCGGACCGGCCGTCCCTGCGATGCCGACAGCACCACTAGCGCGATGCCGCCCAGAAATGCCAGGAACCCGACCAACGATAGGGTGCTTAGAACTCCCGCTATCCCCATTCCAAACTCCTTCCCCCATGCAGACTACGAGGGTATATGAATGTAAGCTTTCAAGGTTTATACGCAGAGATTATAACACCCGTCGCTGAGAGCCCGATAAGTCGGAGGCTATCCCCCGAGAATTGGGGGATAGAGTCGTCTGCGTCTATCGGGGTGGAGGGCACACTGGCTACAATTAGGGACATGCATTTGTACGGCACTGACTCATGTCTCCGACCCTGACTCTGCTTGGGCTCACCGTGCCGATCTTCAGCCTGTCGCTGTTCGGCGCGGCGCTGATCGGCACGGCCTGGGCGGCCCGTCGTACCGGCTGGCCGCTGGGCCTGACGGTCGATCTCGCCCTGGTGGCGGCGGCCGGCGCGCTGATCGGCGGGCGGGTCGAGCATGTGCTGCTGCACTGGGCCGACTGGTTCAGCGCACACCCGGAGGAGATCGTTCGGCTGAGTCTGGGGGGGCTGGGCTGGCACGGCGCGGTGGTGGGCGGGCTGGTGGGGGTAGGGATGTTTTACCTCACCCCCGGCCCCCTCTCCGCCCGGAGAGGGGAGTGAGCGCTCTTCCAGTGTTGAGGGGGGAGACCACCCTCACTCGACCCCTCTCCCCCAGCGGGGAGAGGGAGAGGGGAAAGGAGCGGCAGAGCGTGGGGAGGAGCGTCTTTCCGACCAGGCGCCGCGCGACAGGCCCCCCCTCTCCACCTGGAGAGGGGGTCGGGGGGTGAGGTTAACGGGTGAGGGGCTGGATCTCTTTTGCGCCGGCCCTGGCGCTGCTGGCGCTCGGCGGCTGGATCGGCTGCGCGGCGGCGGTGTGCGCCTGGGGCAAAGAGGTCACCACGCTGGCCGACTATCCGGCATGGGCGGTCGGCTGGACGCGCGATGTATACAACCTGTACGCGCCGCGCTATAACACGCAGCTTTACGGGGCGGCGCTGGCGATCGGGCTGCTGATCGTCGCCGTCTGGAGGCCTGCGCAGAGTGCGGGGCGCTTCTGGCTGGTCCTGGCGCTGCTCGGCGCGGGCATGGCTTTGATCGGTTTCTGGCGGGCCGACCCCGTCCCGGTCGTCTTTGGGCTGCGGGCGGATCAGATCGCCGATGTGGTGGTGGCGGGATGGGCCGCCGTGTTATACGTCTACTCCCAGCGGCGCCCACGCCGCCTTCGCGGGCAGGTGACTCAAGGAGGGTGAAAGCACGACATGCGCCTCAAACTCGGACTCGCACAGATCTACCCCAAACTGGCGGATGTGCGCGCCAACCTCGACAAGCATCTGGAGTACGTCGAACAGGCGGCAGACCAGGGCGTGCAGCTTCTGGTCTTCCCGGAACTGTCGATGACCGGCTATCAGGTGCAGGATCTGGTGCCGGAAGTCGCTATCTCCGCTGACGCGAGCGACCCCACCTTCGGCAAGCTGCTCGACGCCAGCCGCCGCCTCGACCTGATGGTCGGGTTCGTGCACCAGGATGCCCGGCAGCGCTTCTACACCGCCGCCGCCTATCTCTCCAAGGGCGAAGTGCTGCACGTGCACCACAAGATCTATCTGCCGACCTACGGCATGTTCGACGAGAGCCGCTACTTCGACCACGGCGAGCAGGCGCGGGCCTTCGATACGCCGTTCGGGCGCGCCGGCATGCTGGTCTGCGAGGATTTCTGGCACATGTCCCCGGCCTATCTGCTGTGGCTGGACGGCGCCGATCTGCTGCTGTTCCAGAGCTCCAGCCCCAGCCGCGGCCTGGATGGCGGCGACCGGCTGTCCGGCTCGCGCTGGGTGGAGCTGGTCAATCAGGCCTATGGCAGCATGTTCACCAACTACGTCGTGCACTGCAACCGCGTCGGCTACGAAGACGGCAAAAACTTCTGGGGCGGGTCGTCGGTGGTCAGCCCGGACGGCGAATTCGTGCTGAGCGGCACCCACTTTGAAGAAGCCCTGCTGACCTGCGAGATCGACTTGAATCAACTGCACCGCACGCGCGCCCGTCTGCCACTCCTGCGCGACGAGCGGCCGGAGATGGTGCAGCGCGAACTGGCCCGCATCCTCAATGCCGGAGGCGACCGATGACCCAGAGACCCGACCTGACCGCCCGGCTGGCGATCAACACCGGCATCGCCCGGACCATGCTGACCGGCTTCATCCGCGACGAGATCGCCAAGACGCGCATGTCCCGCGCCGTGATCGGCCTGAGCGGCGGCATCGACTCGGCGCTGTCGGCCACTCTGTCGGCGGAGGCGCTGGGCGCGGAGAACGTGCTGGCCGTCCGCATGCCCTACAAAACCTCGTCACCGGACAGCCTGAGCGACGCCGAGCAGGTGATCGAGGCGCTCGGCCTGCCGTCGATGACCGTCGAGATCACGCCGATGGCCGAGCCGCTGTTTGCGCAATTCCCGGAGATGTCGAGCACGCGTAAGGGCAACATCATGGCCCGCCTGCGCATGACCATCCTGTACGACCAGAGCGCGGCCTGGGGCGGGCTGGTCATGGGCACCAGCAACAAGACGGAGCTGCTGCTCGGCTATTCGACCATCTACGGCGACAGCGGCGTGGCCCTCCAGCCGATTGGCGACCTGTACAAGACGCAGATCCGGCAGTTGGCGGCGTCGCTGGGCATCCCGCAGTCGGTGCAGACCAAGGCGCCGAGCGCGGATTTGTGGGAGGGGCAGACCGACGAGGGCGAGCTGGGCTTCACCTATGCCGACGTCGATCAGGTGCTGTTCCTGCTGGTGGACGAGCGCTACACGGTGGACGAGGTGATCGAGGAGGGGTTCGACCGCGCCTTTGTCGAGAAGGTGTGGCAGCGGGTGAAGGTCAACCACTACAAGCGGACGATGCCGAACATCGCCAAGCTCAGCCGGCGGACGATCGGGCACGATTTCCTGTATCTGCGGGATTATGTGTGAGAGAAGGAATGAGGAATGAGGGCGCGTCTGTGAAGGCACACGAGACAACCCCTCATCCCCCGCCCCCTCCTCCCAACGCAAGCGTGCCAGCAAGCTGGCCATAGGGGGGGAGCCTGTTGCGGTGAACTCGGCAGGTCAGGGCTCCTGTCGTTACGAATGATCCGTATGGCGGCATGGCGGATGCCAAGAATGTCACCCGACGTTGGGTTTGGTCAATAACTGACGACATAGGGTTAAGTCCCTGCATAGACCCTCACCCCCGGCCCCTCTCCCGTGGCCACGGGAGAAGGGTGGCTGCACGCGGCTAGGCGGGAGAGGGGTGGGGGTGAGCGTCTGTCGGCGCTACGCCCTGATGGGACCTTCACACAACCCTATGTCGCCTGTGCTGCACTAACCCTACGTCGGTCAACAGGGTCAGGAACCGCACGCGGTGTGGGCGATGGATGCCAGGGAGCGGATGCGCTTGGGCGATGGCAGTCCGGCCAGTTGGCTGACCATCACCGATGAGGCGAGCGGCGCGATCTTGAGCGTGACGCTTTTCCCCTCATCGGACCTTGGAGCGCCGTGGACCCGATGCAGGTCAAACAGGTGTTGCAGAGGACAATGGAGCAATGGGGGCAACCGCAGACGGTGCGCCTGGATAACGGCACGCCTTGGGGAACCAGCAGTCCCCTGCCATCTGCCTTAGGGTTATGGCTAGTGGGCTTGGGGGTCTCGGTGGTGTACGGGCGTCCGGGATGCAGCACCGACAATGCCGTGGTCGAACGCAGCCATGGCGTTCTCGCCGCCTGGGTAGACCCCGCCGACTGCCCGGATTTCGCCACCTGTCAGGCTCGTCTGGCCTGGGCCGTGCACACACAGCGGGAACGCTACCCGGCTGTCGGCAGGCAACCCCGGTCTCACGCCTATCGCGCCCTATTCACCAACCCCCATCGCTACGACCCGAACCATGAGGAGGATGCCTGGTCGATGACGCGGGTGAAGACCTATCTGAGCCAGTTCGTTTTTCGGCGCAAGGTCGAGAAGTTCGGGCAGATCACCTTGTTCGCCAACACCTACACGGTTGGCCGTGCCCATAGCCGCCTTCAGGTCGAGATCCGTCTGGACCCCCAAAGTGACGAATGGCTGGTCGCCGATGAGCAGGGCAACCTGCTTCGCCGTCTGCCCTGTCAGGAGCTGGATTATGACCTTATCCGCCAGCTCCAGCTCGCCAAACGGCGCAAAACCTGATGACGGTTTCTTGCCCTATCCCTACGTCGCGTGACAAGAAGCGCGTCCCTACACACGCGATACGGCCAGGCGGACAACCCATGGGTTGTCCCCTGGCCATATCATCACCCCGGACGAGGCTGGCCTCGTCCCTACAACCTTCGTGAGCGATCTACGAAGCCGGACGGTTGACGAACTCGGGCGTTGCACGAAATGCCCTACGAGTGCGTTGCGGAGGGCATTTTTCTCACGTCCGTTGACAAAACTCCATGCGGCCATTATCATCGGCGGCAATCAACGTGTATGCCAACCCCATCAAGAGGAACGCGTCTCTGATGCGCACTCTGTCTGCTGTCGTTCTGTGCTGTTCGATGTGTCGTGTCGTCGAAGACGCTGGTGATAGCCTGGGACCGCGCCGTTGAGAAGCCTCTCCATTTTGCGTGGACAAAAGCCCCGGTGACCGCCACCGGGGCTTTTTTATTTTGAAAACAGGAGAACAACGATCATGAGCGACCAGGGATACGCCCATCCGGAAGCATTGGTCAGCACCGAGTGGCTGGCCGAGCACCTGAACGACCCGTCGATCCGCATCATCGAATCCAACGAGGACCCTCTGCTTTACCCATCGGGCCACATCCCCGGCGCGGTGCAGGTCGACTGGACGCATGATCTCAACGACCCGCTGCGCCGCGATTACATCACGCGCGAGGGTTTCGAGAGGCTGGCGTCGAGCATCGCCATCACACCGGACACCACGCTGGTCTTCTACGGTGACAAGAACAACTGGTGGGCCACCTATGCCTTCTGGGTATTTCAGCTCTTCGGCCACACGAACGCCAGGATCCTCAACGGCGGCAGGTTGAAGTGGGAGAAGGAAGGCCGCCCGCTGACCCGTGAGGTGCCGGCCTACACCGCGACTCACTACCATGCGCCCGAGCGCGACGACGCCAAGATCCGCGCGTTCCGCGATCAGGTGCTGGCGCATGTGACGGCCGGCAAACCACTGGTCGATGTGCGCAGCCCAGGCGAGTACAGCGGCGAACGCCTGCACATGCCCGACTACCCGAACGAAGGCGCCCTGCGCGGCGGCCACATCCCCGGCGCGCAGAGCGTTCCGTGGGCACGTGCGGCCAACCCGGAGGACGGCACGTTCAAGTCGGTCGACGAGCTCAAGGCCATCTACGAGGGCGAGAAGGGTCTGAAGTCGGACGACGACATCATCGCCTACTGCCGCATCGGCGAACGCAGCAGCCACACCTGGTTCGTGCTGACGTACCTGCTCGGCTATCCCAACGTGCGGAATTACGACGGCTCCTGGACCGAGTGGGGCAACTCGGTCGGCGTGCCAATCGAGAAGTAGCGCGCAGCTCCTGGTTCCCCCGCACTCGCAGGTGTGGGTGCGGGGACATGCAAAACGTAAAATTTCCGCATCGCATCTCCCCCACCTGGTTGCTATCCGCCCCAAACTGCGCCATAGTTACAGAGTCGATAACGTCACCGTTCTCCTGCGCGCGACGTCTCGCCGCGTCGGTTTCCTCGACGCACAGAGGCCTCGTGACGGACCACGGAGGAAAGATTTTGAACGCAGCCACCCCGCCACGGGCCGCGCAAACTCCGGCGCGGCGCAGCGCCTTCAACCCGGTCTCCGTCGTCGCCCTGCTGATCGCCGTCGTCCTGCTGATCCTGGCGGCGCTGGAAGGGCGCAAACTTCAGCCCGATTTTCAGTACCCGACGACCACCGCCACGGTGACCGACTATACGGTCAACGTCTACGCTAACTTGATCATGGCGACGCTGGCCGGCCCGATCGAAGTCGTCGCGACGGCCAACTTCAGCGTCGACGGCACGAGCTATACCTTCACCGGCCAGTTCCGCCGACTGGTCAACCCGGGCGACGTCAACCCGACCACGCGGACCCTCATCGGCAGCCGGCATCAGGTCTGGTATGACCCCACCAATCCGAAGACGGCCGCCTTCTACCCGCTCGGCGCGGTGCAAATCGGCATGTATGCCGGGGCGGGCTGGATCGCGCTGATGATCGGCCTGGCGCCGATTGTGCTGACTATCAAGGGGGCACGGAGCGCCAGGAGCACCGCCGCCATCCGATCGGAAGAGGGCGTCTCCTCCGACACCGATTACCAGAAGGCAGTGGCGCTGTACGATCAGAAGCAGTACCGGCCGGCGCTGGCGCAGTTCGACAGGGTGTTGAAGAAGGGCGGCAGCACGGTCGAAGTGCACCGCTACCGCGCCCGCGCCTTCTATGCCCTCGGAGAGGTCGACAACGCCATCAAGGCGATCTCCGCCGCCCTGGTGGTCGAGCCGCACGACCAGACCCTCTACCTCCAGCGGACGAAGCTGTACCTGAAGCAGGACAACCGCGAGGCAGCCATCCGTGATTTGACGCGGGCGATCGAGCTACGCAAGGACGACGACGACTTCGACCTGTATATGCAGCGTGGGCGCATCTACGAGGATTGGAACCGGCTGGAAGACGCCATCAACGATTACAACATGGCCCTCAAGCTGCACCCGGACACGCACGAACTGCACCTGAAGAAGGCACAGATCCTGGAGAAGCGGCAGCTTTTCCGTGAGGCGCTGGAGGAGTATGAGGCGTATCTTTATTCTGGGCTGGCCGACGAACGCGGGGAAGCGGAGCAGATCGAGGCGAAGATCAAGCAGATGTACGCCAAGGGCTGGCGGTAGTAGGACAATCGGAGGGCGACCGTCAACTATTCCGGGGCTATCCCCCCGAATTTGAGGGGCCTTCGGCAGGTAGGTTGTTCCGTACAATTAGGGAAGGGGCGGAAACGGATCGCCCAATGGTTTTCAAGGATAACCACATGAACCTTCGAGCGCATCTTCTCGCGGCTCTTTTGCTGTGCGTTGCGCTCCTGAGCGCGCCTGCAGCGGCACAGGGGAGCCGTGAGCTGGTCGCGTTCCTCAACAGTGCCGGGCAGGTCGTGGTCAGCAGCGGCGATGGCAGCTACCGCTGGATCGCCACCAACCCTGGCGAGTCGCTGGCCGCGCCGTTCCGCTTCACCTGGGCGGAAGGTGGCGCAGCTTTGCTGATCGGAATTGACTCCGGCGGCGTCGTTTCTCTGCGCGCCGCCGATATCGCAAGCCAGTCGGTCAGCGAGATCGCGCAGATCAGCGCGCCGCTGGTCAGCGTGTCGCCGGATGCGCGCTACGCGTTCCACGGCCAGGGCGGCGCTTATGGCGTGACCGACCTGAACAGCGGGGCGCAGATCCCCCTGCCGGTGATGCCGGACAGCAGCGGCGGCGTCGGCTTATGGAGCGACTCCGGTCCGCTGGTCGCCTACTGGGGCAGCCAGGGCAACGCCATCCTGGTCGTGCTGAACGCGCAGACCGGCGAAACCGCCATGCTGGACAGCGGGCACGCCGCGCCGATCCTGCCAATTGCCTGGCGTCCGGGCGGCGCTCAGATTATATTCCGCAGCGCCGGCAGCATCTTCGCGGCCGACGTGCGCTGTCTGCTCTCCGGCTGCGGCGGAGCAAACCCGCTGGAGAGCGCGGTCGCTCTGCTGCCGGCGGGTGTCACCGACGTGGCAGTCGATAGTCGCTATGCCTACTTCCAGAGTGATACGGTCATCGGCGCGGTCGATCTGAACTGCACGGCCGACTGCCCGGCGACGGCTGCGCTGATCGCGACCGATGCTGCGCCGAACACCGGCGTCTCGGTTGGCGGCGGCATGCTGGTCTACACGTCCGCTTCAGGCGCTGTCAGCGCCGTGGATGTCTCCTGCGTGGGCGGGGCCTGCCAGCCGCTTGGTCTGGCGGCCGGCGCTACGGCGGGCGCGGTGTCCACGGGCGGGCGTTACGCGGCCATTGCCCAGGGCGGCACCATCAATACGCTCGATCTGGCGACCGGCGCGGCTACATATCTGGCCGACTCCGGCACGCGGCTTGAGCAGGTGATGTGGAACTGATCGATCCCCCGTAGGACAAACCTTCTATACTCAGGGGCATGGCGCGTCACACAGGCCATGCCCTTATCGATCGCGCGGCCCCGACTTTTCCGCCATCTGGAACAGCGCATCGACCGGCCGCCTCTGTTTGGGCGGCGTCGAGCGCCCGGCCGGCCAGCCTTCGCGCTGCCGGGTGCGGTCGCCGTCCGTCTCTTCTGTCTGATCGTGAAACAGAATTTGGTGGGTGGGGAATGGCAGATCGATACCCTCCGCCGTCAAGCCATTGCGCATCTCCGTGATGACCAGATCCTGAATATCCAGCACGTCGGCACGCCGGGAGGCCGACCACCAGCGGGCGCGCAGGACGATGGTGCTGTCGGCCAGATCGATGACGATCACATCCGGCGCCGGATCGGCCAGCACGCCGGGCACCCCGCGCATCGCTTCCAGCATGACCGCCTTGGCACGTTCGATATCGTCTCCGTAGCCGATGCCGACGCCGTATTCGGACCGACGTTTGTCGAAGGCGGTGTTGACGATGACCGAATCGGTGAACAGGATGGCATTCGGGATGACAATTCGCCGGCCGTCGTAGGTGGTGATGAATGTCGCACGAGTCTGAATATCGTCGACCGTGCCCTCGAAATCGCCAACCACGATCTGGTCGCCGATCTTGAACGGCTCGGTGAGGAGCAGCAGAATTCCGGCCAGAAAGTTCTGGAGAATATCCCGGAAGGCGAAGCCGATGGCCACGCCGCTGATGCCCAGCAGTTCGATGAGCTGCGCAGGGTTGAACGACGGCAGGACAACAGTCAGCGCCACCAGCACTCCGGCGAAGACGAATGCCCAGCGAGCCAGACGGCCGAAGACCAACCCTGCGCTGGGGGATCTTCCGCCGCGGCTCATCACGTAGGCCACGCCGCCGCGGACGCGCTTACTCAGGATATAGAAGATCGCGAAGATGATGAGGCCAATGATGAGATTGGGCAGCAGAGCGATCAGATCCAGCGCGATCGTCTGCAAGCGCTCCGTAAGCGCGGCAATACCATCCATACAGGTCTCCTTCTGATTTCACAGGAGGGGCGCCACGATGGTGTCCGACGGCGGGATCGCCCCGTCCTCACTGGATCGGAATCCGGGTGCGTCGGCGCGATGCGTAGGTCTGTGGGGAAGATCCGCGAGGTTTCCAGTATAAACCCGATGGATCGGGAGGCGCGGCGGCCAGGTGGCTGATTTCCGCGATTCTATGCGACCTCTCAGGATGGCGCGCAAAAGCCCCCCGGTGTGCTTCGCTTCGCTGTCTTCAAAGCCAGTGGTTCGTGGGGATGAGACCGGTTTCCTTCTGCGCCGCGGCATTCGACGCGCTGCCACCGAAACCGGCCCCTACGAGGAAACAGCGAAGCGTCAGCGGCGGCGCAGCAGCTCGTCGACCGAGACGCGCTCGCCGTCGTCGCCCATCTCGAACTGCTCCAGCGCTTCCAGGTCATCGTCGTCCAGCGAATCGAGCAGGCGGCGCAGGCGCTTCTCGCGCTCCGGGTCGCGCCGCTTGGCCTTGATGCGCGCGGCAGCCTCCTCGGACTCACGAGCGGAGCGGCGCTGCGCGTCCGGCGCGGTCGCCCACATGGCGATGGTCGCCCCGGCCACGCAGAGGAGGAGCAGCGCGACCAGAGCCACCACCGCGAACTGCCATTCACCTGAGGCGGAAACGGTCTGATACCACCCCTGGACCTGGTTTATGAAGGGCTCGGTCGCATCAAACACAAAATCAGGATTGCGGATCCACTCGCTAAAGCGTGTGCTGGCGATCAGGCGGTCGATGCCGAAAGCGGCAGCGATCCAGATGATGGCCGTGGTGATGGCGCGTTCGCGCATAATGATGACTCCTGCCGTAATGCTGACTTAACAATTTACGCAGGCAGGTGCATCCGAGTTGCGCGTGCCGCTTAGCCCACGAACGGATCGCTGAAGCGCGGCTCGGTGATGAACGTCTCGTCGGTCAGGCTTTCCAGGAAAGCCACCAGATCGGCCTGCTCGCCCTCGCTGATCGTGAAGCCCGGCACCAGCCCGCTCTTGAAGGGGTTCGCGCGGCCGTCACCGGCATTCTCGCCGACCTCGATCACCCGTCCGCCATCCATGTAGAAGCGCACCACCTCTTCCAGGGTGGCGATGCTGCCGTCGTGCATGTAGGGCGCGGTCAGGGCGATGTTGCGCAGCGTCTGCGGCCGGAAGCGGCCCATGTCGGTGGCATTCTGGGTGATCTCGTGCAGGCCGGCGTTGCCCGTCGGGTAGGCGCCTGTCCCGCCGACGTTGTACAGCCCGGTGTTGAAGAAGGGCCGCTCCTCGAAGGTGCTGTTGGCCGTCACCGTGGAGAGGGTGAAGTTGAAGCCGGTATGGCAGTGGTGGCACTCCAGCCCTCGGAGAAGAACAGGTCCATGCCGCGCTTCGCCGAGATCGGACATAGCGGCCTGATCCCCCCGAACGTAGCGATCGTAGGCCGAATCGCCGGAGATCAGCGCCCGCACGAACGAAGCCAGCGCCTGCGTGACGTTATGGAAGGTAAACGGGTCCTCTTCACCGGCGAAAGCGGCTGCGAACCTCGTCTGGTAGCCGGCGTCCTGGCGGAAGCGGTCGAGCACGGCTTCTTCGCTGCCGGTGATGCCCATCTCCACCGGGTGCTCGCCGAACATGGGCAGCACGATCTGCCGCTCCAGTTCCAGCAGCAGTGGGTTGGCCCAGGTCAGCGTGGCGTTGTAGGCGACATTGACCAGCGCCATCGAACTGCGAGGATGCACATCGCCGGTCGATCCGATGGCCTGCGCGCGCCCGTCGGTGAAGGCCAGGGCCTGGAGGTGGCACGACGAGCAGGACATCGATCCGTTGCCGGAAAGGCGCACGTCATAGAACAGATAGCGCCCCAGATCGACCTTCTCTTCGGTCATCGGGTTGTTGGCCGGCACGCGCGGCAGCGGGAAGCCCGCCGGCAGACGCCACTCGTAACCGCCATCGCCCACCACGGCCAGCCCGTCCAGCGAGGCCGTGGCGCGCACCCAGGCGTTGCTGATCTGGAAGTCGTCGGTGACGGCGAAATTGACGCGCCCCTCCGGTGTGAGCAGGCGGACGTCAAAGGTGACCGGCACCGCGAGGCCGGAGGCGAAATGCAGCGTCAGATCCAGGGTGTCGCCCTCGACCAGACTGCGCGGAAGGCCGTCCAGCATGATGTGACTGCCCGCCGGGGAGAAGTCGACGCGCGTGTGCGGGTTGAGCGCCACGCCGTCCAGCGCCTGCATCTGGGCTACCTGGCGATCGTCGATCGTCGTTTGGTGAAGGGTGATCGTCCCGGCATCCGCGCCGCCGCTGACGGCGATCAGCCGGTCAGGCGCGCCGGAATTGACGATGCTGAAGTAACCGGCGGTGCTCGGCGCGGCGCCAGGTTCGGGCACGCCATGTGAGTGTGCCGCATGATCGTGCCCGGCCGTCTCCGTCAGGCCTGGCAGGAGCGGCGTGGCGACCAGCCCGGCGATCCACAGCGCGATCCCGCTGGCCAGGGGGGCGATCAGCGCCGGCACGGTACGTGATAGCTTCCGTTCGCTCCTCATGATCCCGGCCAGCAGCCCGATCAGCGCAATCGCCTCGGCGATCTTGGTGACGAGGGCCGCCGCGTCGATGGGGTGCCCTTCGACGGCGAAGGGGGTGGCGACCAAATGCGTCAGCAACCAGACGACGATCACCCCGCCGGAGAGCAGCACCCCGACCAACGGCAGCCTTCGACTCGATCCCGGCGATCGCCGCAGGGTCGCCCCAATCGCCCAGGCGATCTGAGCCATCCCGATGGCGCCGAAGAACAGACCGTGCGCCGGGGCATGGGCGAAGTGCTCCGGCGTGATGAAGGCGTGCACAGCGCCGGCAAGCAGCAGCGCGGCGGCGGGGAGGAAGCGAAGGATAGCGGACATCTCGTTGATTCCAGTGGCAAGTCGATTGAACGAAAACTCCCCTCACCTGGTTGCAGATGAGGGGGAGATGGCAGGGACGAGATCTGTCTCGTTCAGGCGGACACACCATGGCGTGTCCCTACGGCCGGTATGGGAGCCTGCATGGAGCGGACAAGGCGTGCCCGGACGAGGCATGCCTCGTCCCTACGACCTCCCGTGAGAACAAAAGGTCAACTATCCCACCCGGAAGAAGGTCTGCGTGCCTTCGACCGCGCCGCCGGTGGCAATGTCCAGGCCGAAGCCGCTGAACAGCGCCGGGCAATCCGGATCGTCCAGTCCAGACATGCAACCGGGAGGCATCGGCGTGCTCTCGTTCACGTTGACCGCGGCCAGCAGGCCGGCGACGTCGGCGACCACGAAGTTGTGCACGGCGTCAAAGTCGTCGAGGCGCACGGTGTTGATATTGGCGTTCTTGCACATTTCGCTGGGGGGCGTGCTGCTGTCGGCGGATTCGCAGACCGTGCTGCCCAGGTGGATGTACCACGCGGGCGTCTGGCTCTGAGGTGTCTGGAGATCGATGCGCACGAACTTGTAGCCCGCCTGCCAGTTCCACCACATGGCCGGCAGGTTGAGCGGCGCGGGGGCGGTGGTGGTGTCCAGGTGGTTGAGTTCGAAGGGCACACCCAGGTCGAAGATCAGGCCGGTGTACTCGCCTTCCGGCACCATGCCGACGATCTTGTCGTTCATGTCGGCATTGCCAGCTTCGCTGCACATGCTCGTGCCATCCTCAAAATCGAGGAGCGCGACGTTCGCGTACTGCCACAGGCCATCCTGCGCCAGCTCGACCGGAACCTCTTCGCCGGCGGCGTTGATCAGCCGGACGTTGGAGACGTAGAAACGGAAGTCGTTGAGGCTGACAGTCGCGCCATCCACGCCCATGCCCATGTAGATCATGCCGCAGCTTGCGGGGCGGTCGCCGGCCATGGCTGCGAAGCGTATCGTGACATTGGGGCCGACCGTCGGCAGGCCGGACATCATCATGCCGCCGTGCCCGTCGTTGCCGCCCGAATGATCCTGAGCGGCGGCCGCGCCTACAGACAACATCAGTACTGCGAGGAGGATCAGCATTCCCCAGCGCCGGATATTCATGACTAGCCTATCTCCTTGCGTAGAATGATTGGATTATCACAATGGCGAAAAGTCTGCGCAGTCTCTTGACGGACACTATACTGGAGGCGAGGCGGCTTTGAACATAAGCCAAATAGCGTATCGGGAGCAGGGCAAACCAGACACTATAATCAGAGAAGACCCAAAGGCGCACCACATGACACGCTTACTGCTGGTTGAAGATCACGTGATGGTCAGGCAGAGCATCCGCGCATTCCTGACGAGCGAAGGTATCGAGGTGGTGGGTGAGACAGGCACCGGCGAACAGGCAGTGCAGTTGGCCCTCGACCTCAACCCTGACATCGTGATTATGGATGTTCGCCTGCCCGACATCAGCGGGGTGGAAGCGGCCCGCCGCATCTGCCGGCAGAGCCCGCACATGCGTGTGATCGCCCTGACGGCGTACAACGAGAAGGCTTACCAACGCGCGCTGATCGAGGCGGGGGCGGATGCCTTCGTGCTGAAGACGGCCGAACTCTCCGAACTGCTGGAGGTGATCCGCAGCGTCATGGCCAATGCCGCCGACGCCGCGCCGACGCTCCCGCCGCCCGGCCCGAGTGACGCGCCCGCGACGCTGACCGAGCGCGAAGCCGAAGTGCTGACCTGCGCGGCGCGGGGGTGGACCAACAAGCAGATCGGCAACCACCTGCGCATTTCCGATCGCACGGTGCAGGTGCACCTCCAAACGATTTATGGCAAACTGAATGTGACCAACCGCACGGAAGCCGTGCTGCGGGCATTGGCACTGGGGCTGATCGCCCCGCCTATTGATGGATCAATCCAGTAACGGAGCAACGCCATGAACCACATCATGGACCATGCCGCGCACCTCGTGCAGTTCGACAGCGCCCTGCACTGGTGCTTCCTGATCGGCCTGTTCGGTTTCGTGGTGGGGGGCGCCTGGGTGGTCGTGCGCATCATCACGCCGCTGCGACAGCTCGCGGCGCAGGCCGCCAGCATGGCCGAGGGACAACTGCCGACCTTCACGATCGCGCGAAGCGGCATCCACGAGGTCGAACAGCTGCGCCGCTCGCTGCACGCGATGATGGGGCAGATTCAGGCCGCCCAGGCGCGTGAAGTGAACTACCGCAATGCCCTCACCGAGAGCCAGGAGAACGAGCGCAAGCGCATCGCCCGCGACCTGCACGACGATACCATCCAGTCGCTGGTCTATGTGGCCCACAATCTGGAGCGGGCCGCGCGGGTGGCATCGGTGGACAGCACGCAGGCGCTGGACGAGACGCGAGATCAGGTCATCCAGATCATCGACAACCTGCGCCACCTGATCGGCGATCTGCGTCCGGCCATCCTGGAGGAGCTGGGACTGGCCGACGCCCTGGAATCGCTGTGCGACCAGCACCCCGGCCTTCAGTTCGAAGTGCAGGGCGAGACTTACGGCATCGACCCGACGCAGGAGCTTGCCCTTTACCGCGCCGCCCAGGAGGCGATCCACAACGCCGAATGCCACGCGCGCGCCCGGCACATCACCGCCAAACTGATGTACTCGGACGCCGCCGTCCGGCTCGAAGTCTGCGATGATGGCGTTGGCTTTGAAGTACCGCAGCAGCTTCAGGAACTGGCGGTGCGCGGCCATTATGGGCTGATCGGTCTGCGCGAACGCATCCTGCACCTGGGGGGCCAGGTCGCGCTGTTCAGCGAACGGCGCGCTGGTACGCGCATTACCGTGATCATCCCCACCGCGCAAAGGGCGCTGACCACCGTCTGACTCAGCGCGTGAACCGCCAGCCCGTGCCGTGATAGGTCTCGGTGAAACCGACCGACTCGTAGAGCGCATTGGCGGCCGGGTCGTCGCCGGTGCCGACCTCGACGTCGAGCGCGCCCAACGCCGCGAAGCGGTGCAACCCTTCGAACATCAGCGAACGCGCCAGACCGTGCCGGCGGTGGGCAGGATGCGTGCAGACCGGCTCGAACACGCCATGGCGGCTGTCGGCGTCGAAGGTGATGCCCACGAACGCGGCGAATGTCCCATCCGGCGCGATGGCCAGGAGATCGTGACCGTCGCGGTAGGACGGCGACAGCGTCGAGAAGGTGACGTATTCGGCGGCGGTGTGGAAATTGCGATTGAAGGCCGCATTCAGCAGATCGGCCAGCCGCTGACAGTCCTCGATATTTCCCGGTCGAAGGGTGCGGAAGGTATAGCCAGGGTCGAGATTCGGTTCGGGCAACTGCCAGCCGCCGAAACGCATCCGGCGCACCACACCGCCCCAGTCCTGCTGGACCCAGCCGCGATCGGCCAGGAGACGGCGGCGCGGCGTGTCGTAGTCGAAGACGAACGTCTCCAGCGCATGCCCGTCCCCATCGGCGGTCGGGACGGCGAGGTGCTCTTCCGCCCAGGCCAGCATCTCCGGCTGTAAGCAGCGGTAATCGGGATGCAGCTCGAAATGCACGTCGCCGCGGCCTTCAGGGTGCGCCACGCCGACCAGACGTCCGTCCGACGCTTCCCAGAGATGGATTTTCTCCGACCAGTCGGCGGGGATCGCTGCGCCTTCGTTGTGATAGCGCCGGCCGTGCCAGCGGCGAATCTCCCAGTTCCAGCCGGTCGGGACCAGCGGATAGGTCTCGACCAGGAGTTGCTGCACACGCCAGTAGTCGGGGTCGCCCTCGAAGGGGCGATCGGTAACCTCCAGCGGAGGCGCCATTACGGTAAACATGATGATCTTTCTCCTGTTCTTGCACCGGCGGACCGCGCCCGAGGCGGAAACGACCGTGCCGGCCACAACATTATGAGCCTACCCCCGGGGGATGTGCAGCGCGATAGCCAGATTGATCTAAACTGGTAGACAAAGATCATCTCTTCTCCAAGGACATCGACTCATGGGCCAATTCGACGGCAGGACGGCGTTGGTCACTGGCGGCGCGTCGGGAATCGGGCGGGCGGCGGCGCTGGCTTTCGCAGCGGAAGGCGCGGCGGTCATCGTCTCCGACGTGAACGACATTGCTGGCATCGAAACCCAGAACACGATTCTGGAGCGCGACGGCATCGCCCATTTTGTCCCCGCGAACGTCGCGCACGCCCCCGACGTCGCCACGCTGGTCGACGCTACGCTGGAACTGACCGGCCGGCTGGATATCGCCTTCAACAATGCCGGGGTGGGCGGCACGCTGGCCCGCCTGCATGACAAGACGGAAGACGAGTGGGAGCAGGTGATCGGCGTCAACCTCAAGGGCGTGTGGCTGAGCATGAAGTACGAGATCCCGGTCATGATCCGGCAGGGGGGCGGCGTCATCGTCAACATGTCCTCGGTGGCCGGGCTGATCGGCTTCCCCCGCGGCGGCATTTACAGCGCCAGCAAGCACGGCGTGATCGGCCTGACCCGCTCGGCGGCGCTGGAGAATGCCAGGCGCGGCCTGCGCGTCAACGCGGTGTGCCCCGCCTTCACCGACACGCCGATGGTGCGCGAGATGTTCGAGACCGCCCCGCCGATGGCCGAGTCGACGGTGGCCGGCAACCCGATGGGCCGGCTGGGCACGCCGGAGGAGATCGCCGCGGCGGTGGTATGGTTATGCAGTGACGCCGCGTCTTTTATCAACGGACATGCCCTGACGCTCGACGGCGGGCTGACGGCGAGCTAAGGACAGGACTGAGTAGAAAGTACTGAGGATTGAGCGAAGAACAAGGCTGTCTCCTTACTCAGTACTCAGCACTCAATCCTCAGACCATTTTTCTCGTGGGAAGGGGCGACTACACATGAACATTGGCATCATCGGCACGGGGCGCATTGCGACGGCATTGGCCCAGCGGTGGCTGGAGACGGGCCACAGCGTCCTGCTCGGATCGCGGGACGCGGGCAAAGCGGCGGCGGTCGCGGCGGAACTTGGCGGCGCGGCACAGGGCGGCGGTTACCAGCAGGCGGTCGATTTCGGCGAGGTGATCGTCCTGACCACGCCGTGGGAGGCGACGGAAGAGACGCTGCGGGGCCTGACCGGACTGGCCGGCAAAGTGCTGCTGGAGACGACCAACAAGCTGCGCGATCCGCGGCCGGAAACGTCGACGGAGCTGATCGCCCGCTGGGCGGCCGGCGCGAAGGTGGTCAAGGCGTTCAACACCGTCTTCGCGCAGATCATCGCGACTCCGCCGGCGGATCGGAAGTTTCAGGCCGACGTCTTCGTGGTCGGGGATGACGCAGAAGCCAAGGCGACCGTGACGACGCTCGTCCACGACGCCGGGTTCAGCGCCATCGATGCCGGCGGCGTGGCCAACGCTCGTCATGTGGAAAACCTGGCGGCGTTCATCATCACCCTGGGCTATGGCTCCGGGTGGGGAACCGGGATCAGCTACAAGATCGTGCAGGTCGCCCCGTGAGCAGCGCAGGAGAGGCCTACACCCTGCCCGACGACCTGAGCATCGCCAGCGTCGTCTTCAAGGTCGCCAGCCTGGAGCGGGCCAGGACGTTCTACGTCGACCTGCTCGGCTTCTCGATCGTCGGCACGGAGGCGGATCGACTGCATCTGGCGGCGGCGCCTGGCGCGCCGCCCATCATCACGCTGCACGAGATCCCCGGCGCGGTGATCAAGCCGGCGCGCACCGTCGGCCTGTATCACGTCGCCATCCTGGTCCCCAGCCGCGCCGCTCTGGGCAAGGTGATCGCCCGCCTGATGGCCGCGCGCTACCCGCTCCAGGGGGCGTCGGACCACTATGTCAGCGAGGCGCTGTATCTGGCCGACACCGAAGGCAACGGCCTGGAGATCTACCGCGACCGGCCGCGCAGCGAATGGCGCATGGATGCCGACGGCGTGGCCATGGCGACCGATCCGATGGACATCGACGGCGTGCTGGAAGCGCGCGACACCTCCCCGTGGACGGGGATCGATCCGGGCACGGTCATCGGCCATGTGCACCTGCACGTCAGCGATCTGCCGGCGGCCGAGGCGTTCTGGGTCGAGTCGCTGGGCTTCACGGTCATGCAGCGCAGCTATCCCGGCGCGCTGTTCGTGGCCGCCGGGGGATATCACCATCATCTGGGGCTGAACATCTGGGCGGGAAAGCGCCAGCCGCCACCCAACGCCACCGGCCTGGAGTCGTTCACGCTGCGGCTGCCGAGCGCTATCGACGCGGCGGTGGCCAGCCTGAAGGCGCACGGCCGGCCGGTCGAGGTGACGGACGGGATGGCGACGGTGCGGGATCAGGACGGCGGGGTGGTGATGCTGGTGGGGTGACCCCTCACGCCAGGCAAGCTGCCGCCACCCTGGGTGTCACGCTCGTGCGAGGACCTCCTGACCCCCACGCAAGCGGGGCGAGGGGGAACCGGCGGCGGATCGTCTGTAGGGGCCAGCCAATGTGCCGGCCCGTGGGCGCATCGCGTTGTGCCCCGCCCGCCGACTGCGCCCACTGACGGGGTTACAATATGGGCTGCGTTTCGGGCCGGTGCCTGCGTGCCGCCACGCAGGCGATTTGAACAACACCAACAAGGACCCCCTCATGACGACACCTGACCTCCCTCTCGCGGGCGTGCGCGTGCTGGATTTCACCCGCGTGCTGGCCGGCCCCTTCTGCACCATGCTGCTCGGCGACCTGGGTGCGGACGTGATCAAGGTGGAGGGGCCGGATGGCGACGAGACCCGCCAGTGGGGTCCGCCGTTCGACGCGCGCGGGCGCAGCGCCTACTACCTGAGCGTCAACCGCAACAAGCGCGGCATTGTCCTCGATCTGAAGACAGTCGAGGGGCAGCGCATCGCCCGCGACCTGGCCGCCCGTTCGCACATCGTGGTGGAGAACTTTCGCGTAGGCGGCATGGCGTCGTTTGGTCTGGACTACGCAGCGCTGCGGGCGATCCACCCGGCGGTGGTCTACGCCAGCATCACCGGCTTCGGGCAGACCGGCGCGCGGGCCGAGTACCCCGGATACGACTTCATCATCCAGGCCATGAGCGGGCTGATGTCGATCACCGGCGAACCGGGTGGAGAACCGGTCAAGGTGGGGGTGGCGGTCAGCGACGTGTTCACCGGCCTGTTCGCCTCCACCTCGATTCTGGCAGCGCTGCGCCATGCCGAGGCGACGGGCATCGGGCAGCATCTGGACATCAGCCTGTACGAGTCGCAGATCGCGGCGCTGGTCAACATCGCCGGGAGCGCGCTGGTCGCCGGGATCACGCCGGGGCGCTACGGCAGCGCTCACCCCAGCATCGTGCCTTATCAACCGTTCCACGCCCTCGACGGCGCCTTCGCGCTGGCCGTCGGCAATGACCGGCAGTTCGCCGCGCTGTGCCGGCTGATCGAGCGACCGGCGTGGGCGGCCGATCCGCGCTTCGCGACCAACCCGGCGCGCGTGGCAAACCGCGTCGAGCTGATCGACCTGCTGGAAGCGGTCTTCGGCGAGCGGCCGGCGGCGGAGTGGATCGAGCGCTGCCTGGCGGCGGGCATCCCGGCCGGGCGGATCAACACGGTGCGCGAGGCGCTGGACGATCCGAATTTGCGCGAGCGGGGGCGGATCTGGTCGGCGACCTCACCAGACGCCACGTCCCCCAACGCCACGTCCCCCAACTCGACGCCGCTGGTGGGCATGCCGGTCGGGTTTTCGGTCACGCCGCCGACGCTCCGGCTGCCGCCGCCGGATCTGGGCGAGCATACAGAAGCGGTGATGAGGGAGATGAAAGAGAAGGGATGAGAAACGAGAGATGAGGAATGAGGAAAGGAAGATACGAGAAATGAGAGTGTGTTTGTAGTGTCACGACTCGGCGGGTTTTTTGGCGGACACTTGGGTCCACGCACAATGTCGAGGATTGCAGACACGCTCTCATCTCTCGTTTCTCATCACCTTGCCAGGGCAAACGCATCAATGGTTCATGAGGTGCAGGCCAGCGCCCAGAGGCGGGCGGTTCACGAACGGGCGGTTCACGAACCGCCCCTACAACGCCATAATGATCCTTCTTGAATCATGAGGGATTTGATGCGTTTGCCCTGCCACTTCTCCTCCCTCTTTCCTCTACTTCCGATCTATTGCGCTATAATATCCAGCGGATTTGAGCCTCATGACGAACGGTGGGCGATGTTCGACGTGCAGCAGCATCCCTCCATAGGCGGACGCTACCGGTTGCTGGACGAACTGGGGCGGGGCGGGATGGGTGTCGTCTATCGGGCGCATGACCGGCTCTCCGACCGGGTGGTCGCCCTCAAGCGCGTGCTCTTCTCCGGCGATACCGACGCCGGCAGCGATGGCGCGCACGACGACCTGCGCCTGATCCTGGCCTACGAGTTCCGTCTGCTCGCCTCCCTCTGCCATCCCAACGTCATAGCCGTTCTCGACTACGGTTTCGACCAGGCTCGGCAGCCCTACTACACCATGGACGTGGTGGAGCGCCATCGCATCATCACCGACGCCGCCCTGCCACGGGATCTGCGCGGACGGCTCGACCTGTTCCGACAGGTGTTCGAGGCGCTGGAGTATCTGCACCGGCGCGGAATCATCCACTACGACCTCAAGCCGAGCAACATCCTGGTCGACCCGGCCAACCATGTGCGCGTGCTGGATTTCGGACTGGCCGGCCAGCTCGCCCGACACAACATCTTCGCCGGGACGCCGGCCTACATGGCGCCGGAAGTGCTGCGCAGCAACGCCGGGACGCAGGCCTCGGATCTGTACACCGTCGGCATAATCTTGTACGAGGTCTTCGTCGGGACGCCGCCGTTCATCGGCCGCAACGGCAAGGTGGACTTCCAGGCGGTGATCAACCAGCCGGTGGACCTGGACCGCCTCTCAGCCCTGATCGAGTCCCCGGCGCTGGCGCTGGTGATCGCCCGGCTGCTGGCCAAGCAGCCCGACGACCGCTATCCGGATGCCCACTCGGCGCTGACAGCCCTGTACAGCGCCTGCGACGAGCCGCTGCCGCCGGCCGCACCGATCATTCGCGAGAGCCATCTGCGTCCGCCGTTCATCGGGCGGGAGCAACCGCTGACCGAGCTGACCCGGGCGCTGGACGAGGCTCAGAACGGGCGCGGATCGGCCTGGCTGATCGGCGGCGAGAGCGGGGTGGGCAAATCACGGTTGGCCGACGAACTGCGCACGCAGGCCCTGATCCGTGGGATGCAGGTACTGGTCGGGCAGGGGCTGGAGACCGGCGGCGCGCCGTACCAGTACTGGCGGATGCCCCTGCGCCAGCTCGTGCTCAACACGACGCCGCGCCGGGTGGATGCCGCGCCGCTGGCGCAGATCATTCCCGATCTGGAGGCGCTGACCAACCAGCCGATACGACCCCTGCCGATCGACCCGGGACGCCGGCAGGAAGAACTGGTGAACGCCATTCGCGCCCTGTTCAACGCCCAGGATAAGCCGACGCTGCTGATTCTGGAGGACTTGCAGTGGGCCAGGGAGAGCCTGATCCCGCTGCGGGCGCTGGTCGAACTCAGCCCGCACGCGCCGCTGCTGATCCTCGGCATTTACCGCAGCGACGAAGCACCCGAGATGCCGCAGCGCGTCCCTGGGGCGCGCACGCTGTTGCTGGAACGGTTCGAGCGCGAGGAGATCGCGACGCTCTGCGCGACGGTGCTGGGGGGGGTCCAGAAGGCATCGCCGCTGATCGACCCGCTGTACGTGCACACCCGGGGCAACGCCTTCTACGCCATCGAGTTCCTGCGCATGCTGGCCGAAATGGCCGGCGGCCTGGACGAGATCGGCGATCAGCCCATGGTCGACACCTGGCTGACGGAGGAGATCCGCGCGCTCATTCAGCGCCGCCTGGACCGGGTGCCGCGCGATCATTACCTCTACCTGCGCTATGCGGCGCTGATGGGCCGTGAGGTCGATTTCGCCGCGCTGCACGCCATTGATCCGACCTTCGCCTTCGACCCCTGGCTGGCCGCCTCGATCAACTCCGGCATTCTGGAGACGGTCAGCGGCATCACGCGCTTTGTGCACGACAAAGTACGCGAGGCGCTGATCGCGTCGCTGCCGGACAACCGCCGGGCCGAGGTGTACTGGCTGGTGGCCTCGGCCTATGAGGTGGTGCACGGCGGCGATTCGGATTACGCGATGCGCCTCTACACCCTGTGGAAAGAGACCGGCAGCACCCAGAAGACGCGCCTGTATGCCGACCGGGCGGCGACCGTCGCCAGCGACTCCGACGACCTGGGAACGACGCTGGATTTGCTGGAAGCACTGCGCGCGCTCACGCCGCCAGACGATGCCCTGGCTCAGGCCGAGATTGGCTTCCGTTACGCCGCAGCGGCGCGGCGGCTCGGCAACAATGCGGCGGCGGAGGTGGCGCTGAACCAGGCGATCCTCCTGGCTCAGAAGATGGACAGCGCGTCGCTCCTGGCCGACCTGTACGATCTGCTTGGCGGCCTGCGCCAGAACTACGGCGACCACAGCGAAGGGATTGCCGCGGCGCGCTACGCGCTGGAATACGCGCGCGCCATCAACGACACGGAACGGGTGGCGCAGTTTCTCAGCACGCTCACAACCCTCTACGCCCGGACAGGCGACATCGCGCGGGCGGCGGAGACACAGGCGGAATCCGAGGTGCTGCTGCCGCAGATCGCCAACACCCGCCTGAGACTGCGCGTGCACTTCAACGCCGCGATGACGCTGCGCATTCAGGGGAGAATTCAGGAGGCGTACGACCGGCTGCACGATCTGGCGCAGCGCTACGGCGACCGTCTGCCGCGCTCCGACCTGAGCAAGCTGGTGCACAACCTGGCGGTGGCCGCCTGGCAGCTCGGCAAGCTGGAAGAGGCGGAACTGTACGCGCAGCGCAGCCTCCAGCTCGACCTGGAGATCGGGGGGCAGTGGGGAATCGCCAGTGCGCTCAACCTGCTCGGCTACATCACCTGCGACCGGGGCGATTTTGACGCGGCCGACCGCTACTGGCGGCAGTCGCTGCACGTGGCGATGGAGAACGGCGCGGTCTCGCTGGTGCTGGACACGCTGGCGGGGTATGCGCAGATTTCGCTCAAATCGGGCGACTACGACGGCGCGGGCGAGCTGCTCGGGCTGGCGCTGAAACACCCCGACACCAATGAAGATGTGCGTCTCACCGCCGAGCCGATCCTGGCGGCGCTGCGCGAGCAAGCGGATCCGGGCCTGGTCGAGACCGCCCTGGCGCGCGGGGCGACGCTCGACCTGAATACGGTGCTGCGCGGATTATTCGTGCGAGCGTGAGCGCCGGTGTGGACGGGTGGGTGGTTCATGACGCCGGGCGGTTCACGAACCGCCCCTGCACAGGACCCTGCGGATCTTCAGAAACGCCCATGAGGGGGCAAAACGTAGGGGAGCATCGCGATGCGCCCATGTGGGTGGGTGGTTCATGACGCCGGGCGGTTCACGAACCGCCCCTACACAGGACCCTACGGATCTTCAGAAACGCCCATGAGGGCGCAACGTAGGGGCGCATCGCGATGCGCCCATGTGGGTGGGCGGTTCACAATGCCGGGCGGTTCACGGACCGTCCCAACAAAATCCTCTTTGACCTATAAGTCATGTGAGGCAATGCCCCAGGGGTGGATGGCGGTCAACCATCCCGGCGATGGATCCGCGCTATACTTTTGCTGAAAGCTTCTCTCAAATAACGGTAGCACCCGACAATGGGTTGGAAAGAGTTCCCATGCGCGTCCGCGATCTCGGAATCGATCCCGGCTGGAGCCTGCCCGCCGGTCCGCTCAATGCCCTCACCGACGTGCCCGGCGTACGCGTCGGCCACACCACCCGCATCGAAGGCGACGACATCCGCACCGGCGTGACGGCCATCCTCCCGCACGGCGGCAGCCTGTTCGAGCACAAGGTGGCGGCGGGCGTGACGACGATCAACGGCTTTGGCAAGGCGACCGGCCTGGAGCAGATTCGCGAGCGCGGTGTGATCGAGACGCCGATCGTGCTGACCAACACGCTGAACGTCGGACGGGCCGCCGACGCACTGACCGCCTACATGCTGCGCGACCATCCGGCCATCGGCGTGACGACCGGGACGGTCAGCCCGGTGGTCGGCGAGTGTAACGACGGCTTCCTCAACGACATCCGGGCGCGGGTGATCGGGCAAAACGACGTGTGGGCGGCGATCGAGTCGGCGTCCGACGGGCCGGTGGCGGAGGGCAACGTCGGCGCCGGGACGGGGACGGCCTGTTTCCAGTTCAAGGGCGGCATCGGCACGGCGTCGCGTCGCGTCCTGGATGGCCGCTTCACGGTCGGGGCGCTGGCGCAGACTAACTATGGCGACCGGGCGGAGATGCGCTTTTTCGGCGCGCCGATCGGCCGGCATTTGCTGGAGGCGTACATGCCGCAGCCCGGCCCCGGCTCGATCATGATGATCCTGGCCACCGACGCCCCGCTCGATTCGCGCCAGTTGGCACGGCTGGCGATGCGCGCGGCTTTCGCTCTGGGGCGCACCGGCACGACCGGGCACGATGGCAGCGGTGACTTCGCCATCGCCTTCTCGACGGCGCACCCCTGGCCGCACACGCCGGCGGACGCTGTGCAAACGGTCGAGCGCTTCAGTGAGGCCAACCGCGACATGAACGCCTTCTTCCTGGCAGCCGTCGAGTCGCTGGAAGAGGCGATCTGGAATGCGGTGGTCGCTGCCGAGACGATGACCGGTCGGGCGGGCAATACGCTGCACGCGCTGCCGCACGATGTGATGCTGGCGTTGTGGCAGCGGTACCAGGGAACCTAACCTCACCCACAGCCCTCTCCGCTCGGAGAGGGGAGCGGTAGGCGGGTGAGAGGAATTTCTTCACACAGACTTTGGTCGTGTTCACTTTGTTCGGTATTGACCGAACTAAACGAACTGGCTATACTGAGGACATTATGGCGGATCTGAATCTCTTCGTTGAAGACTGCGGCATCTACTTTGAGCGGGTCGGGATGAGCCGGATGGCCGGGCGCATCGTCGGCTGGCTGCTGGTGTGCGACCCGCCGCACCAGACCCAGCAGGATCTGGTGGAAGCGCTGCAGGCCAGCAAAAGCTCGATCAGCGTGGCGGTGCGTCAGCTTGTGCAGCTCTACCTGGTCGAGCAGGTGGCGCTGCCCGGCGACCGCAAGGACTACTTCCGGGTCGCTCACGACATCTGGATTCGCTCGTCGCGCGCCCGGCTGCACCAGCTCACCGAACTGCGTGAGCTGAGCGAGGAAGGGCTGCGCCTGCTCGGCGACGCGCCGGCGTCGCAGCGCCGCCGCCTGGAGATGATGCGCGACATGAACGCATTCCTGGAGAGCGAATATCCCAAGCTGCTCGACCGCTGGGATGAGATCAAGAAGCAGAAGGGGTATGACGACCCGTAACGAGGTCGGCCAATGACGGCAGCGCCCCTGAACGGAGGCTCCTGAAAGGAGTACCATGAACATCCTGATTCTGACGATTGGTTCGCGTGGCGATATTCAGCCGTTTGTCGCGCTGGGCGCCCGCGCAAGAGCCGAAGGCCATCGCGTCACGGTCTGCACGGCCAGCTCGTTTCAGGGCTTCGTCGAGGCGCAGGGGCTGATCTATGCGCCGATGACCGACGAGCTCATCCGGCTGGCGGACAGCAAGGCGGGGCGCGAGGCCGTTGAGGGCGGCGGCAAGCTGGGCCTGATGAAGCAGGTCATGCCCATCATCCGGCAGATGCTGTCGGATGCCTGGGATGCGACGCAGACGGCGCTTCCGAACGTGCTGATCTATCACCCCAAGACGCTGGGGGGGTACTCCATCGCCGAAAAGACGCGGGTTCCGGTCTTCGCCGCCCTGCCGCTGCCCTACAACACGCCCACGAGCGCGTTTCCCGCGCCGATGCTGGTGCAGCGCAATCTGGGCGGCGCGCTCAACCGGTTCAGTTACCGGCTGATCGGCGCGGCTTCCGCTCCGTATGCCGGGGTGGTCAACCGCTTCCGAAAGGAGGTGCTCGGCCTGCCACCGCGCGGACGTTTCGCCGCCGACGAGCGACGCCCCGACGGATCGCCGATGCCGGTGCTGTACGCCTACAGCCCGCAGGTGCTGCCCACCCCGGAAGACTATCCGCCGCACGCCCATGTCACGGGCTACTGGTTTCTGGACGAAGGCGACGACTGGCAGCCGCCCGCCGACCTGGCGCACTTCCTGGAGGCCGGCGCCCCGCCGGTGTACATCGGCTTCGGCAGTATGGTCGGCAAGGACCCGGCGGCGCGAGCGCGTCTGATCCTGGAGGCGCTGGCGCAGTCTGGCCAGCGCGGGCTGCTGGCGAGCGGCTGGGGCGGTCTGACGGCGGCCGATCTGCCGGAGAACGTCTTCATGATCGAGCAGGCGCCGCATTCATGGCTGTTCCCGCGGGTGGCCGCGGTGGTGCATCACGGCGGCGCGGGGACGACGGCGGCCGGTCTGCGCGCCGGCAAACCGACGCTGATCTGCCCCTTCTTCGGCGATCAGCCGTTCTGGGGGGCGCGCGTCGCGGCGCTGGGCGTGGGTCCGCAACCGATTTCGCAGAAGGCGCTGACGGCCGAGGCGCTGGCCGCCGCCATCCGCACCATGGTCACGGACGCAGGGATGCAGGGGCGCGCCGCCGACCTGGGGGCGCGCATCCGTGCGGAGGATGGCACCGGGCGCGCAGTGGCGATTCTGGAAAAAGCGGTGGGGAAATGAAACCTCACCCCCTGCCCCTCTCCGTGCGAGCAAGCTCGCCAGGGAGAGGGGTGATCGGGTAGAGGTAGCGTGGGGGTGAGTGGGACTCTCGCCCGCTCACCCTCATGTTGTTGACCGGACGAGGCATGCCTCGTCCCTACAAGGACTTCGCAGAACAAGGCTTACCCCCGCGCGGCGGCGCTTTCACGCAGGCTCACCGGCAGTTCGTGAAATTCCCCGAAGCGAACGGCTGCGTGCTCCAGGGCTGCGTGTTCGGCGTCGGTGAAGGGGCGGAGGGGCGCGATCTCGATGGATATGGCGCCCCGACCGAGCGTCCGCCGCCAGCTGCCGGCCACCTGCCCGTCGAGGACCACCGACCCGCCGAGCAGCATGGTCGAGGTCTGGTCGGCCAGTTCGGCAGCCACGAAGACGCTGTGCTCCTTGTAGGCGATGGTGTACTCGTCGAAGAAGGGCAGAATGATCGCGTCGGGACCCTCTCCCAGCGGGGCCTCGTCGGATAGCGCAAACCAGTATTCCCGTTCGTCCACCTCGACGTGGCGCAGGGCCGGCCGGACCATCGAGACAGCCTGACGGGCATCGGCGCGGGTGAGCCCGGACCACCAGGCGAAGTCCTCGATCATGGCCGGGCCGTGGCTGGTGAAGAAGCGCCGCGCCAGTTCGGCCAGCGCCTCGTCGCGCGGCAGCGACTGCGCGTTTGGGGCGCGTTCGGAGAGCAGGGCGTAAGTGAACTGCTTGCCACGGCGTGGACCGCTGCACAGCACGGCTTCCAGTTCCCCATAATGGACAATGTAGCCCAGGCGAATGCCCTCGGCGGGGATGCCGACCTGGGCCAGCGCCCCGGCCAGTTCGCCGCGGGTCAGGTAATTGCCCCCTTCGAGCGCGCGGGCCATGATGTCGAGGCTGCGCGCCAGCAGCGCCGACTCCAGCCCGAGCTTGCGGTACATGGTGCCGTTGATGGTGTGCACGCGCGGTGCGGTGAGTTCTATCAGCCAGCGAATGTCGGCCGGGGCGACGAAATGCCAGGTGGGGCGCATGACGTGGGTGCGCAGGATGGCGCCCTCGTCGAAGTCGCGGGCGATATCGGCTTCGCGCGCATTCTTCAGGCGCAGGCCGAGGGACCATTTGGCGCCGGCGAAATCCTGCGCCTGCACGGCGCCCAGCCAGGCGACGACCTCGGCCGGAGTGCGCAGATCGGTGCCGGCCAGACGGTGATTATGCAGGCGCTGTGCGAGCAGAGTTGACATCGGTCGTCCTCTCTTATCCCTTACAGAAACGATGGGCGACGATGGAATCGGCGGTGAACATGCAGATAGGCTGCACCCCTTATTGTGCCTCAAAATGCGGACAGAAACGATCCTGATTAGAAGACCCTTATCCCCAGCCCGCACCGCGGGAGAAGGCAGGGGGGGGCACCGGCCCCAAGACGCGTCGGGTGTAGGGACACGCAACGGCGTATCCGCGATTCTTTGCCCCTCCCTGGCAAGTGAATGACCCCTTGAGCTGCCTTGGTTGTAGGGACGCAATTCTTGGCGTCCGACGTGCACCAGGCTAGCGACTGATCGACGCGTGGTCCGCCGAGGGCTAAAAGGCCTGTCCGGTATTGAAAAGGTGTCAAGAAACAGAACAATCACTTGGGCCAACAAGGAGATTGCTGATGGATCTTGACACCTTTCTGACCACATTATATGTGCTGGTGGATGACTGGTATAGCGCCCAAATCGCTCCCCACGTCCAGCGACGACGGGGCGGCAAGCAGCGCATGAGCGATAGTGAGGTGCTGACGGTGGCGCTGGTGGGGCAATGGCAAGTGGGGGTGCCGTGGAACAGTGAGCGAGGCGTGGTGCGCTACATGCAGCAGCAGGGACGGCAGTGGTTTCCACAAATGCTGGGCCGCAGTGCGTTCAATGAGCGGGTACGTCACTTGTGCACCGTCCTGGCGGCCTTGCAGCAGGCGATGGCAGAACAGTTGAGCGACGCGAGGAACGTCTACGAGGTGGGCGATGGATTGCCCCTGCCGGTGTGCAGTGTCAGCCAGGCCACGCGCCAGAGGGGGCACTGGTTGGGAGCGACGGCCAGTCGGGGACATGGGGGGACGCAGGGCGGTTGGTTCTACGGCCAGCGCTGCTGGATGAGCGTGACCGGCAGCGGCGCCATCACCGGCTGGTTGGTCGGCGCTGGCCACCTGAACGAGCGCTGGTTGCTGGAAGCCTTCCTCAGTAGTACGCGCGCCGGGGACGGTCGCTTGCAGCTCCCGCCCCCGGATACGCACACCCCGCGCGCGCTGCGGGCACGGCCGCCGCAGGGCTTCATCGGGGGCTTTTTTGCTGCTGGGCACGACGGTCAGCGTCCCTACCTGGCCGACCAGGGCTTGAACAGCCTCCGCTGGCAGCAGCATTGGGCCGATGGCTATGGAGCCACCGTCATTACGCTGCCGCCCACCGGCACCGCCGCCCGTGACGCCTGGTCGCGGGCGGATCGGCTCTGGTTGGCGCACCATCGGCAAATCATTGAGACGGTCTTTGCTCACCTGACCACCGTCTTTGGCATTAAGCACCTCAACGCGCACTCCCTTTGGGGGCAATACACCCGACTCGCCGCCAAAGCGGCGGCATTCAACGTTGCACTCTGGTTCAATCACTGCCTCGGTCGGTCTTTACTGGCCATCCCGACCCTGTTACTTTGAATACCGGACAGGCCTTTTAGCCATCGGCGGATTCCGCGACCCTTAACTTGGTGCATATGGGACGTCAAGAATGGCGTCCGACGTGAAGTGAGGGACGCGATTTTTCGCGTCCGTACGATACCCATAAAGCAATCGATCTGCTTAAAACCTGCCCCTGTCAGGAGGGGAGCACAGATTGAGCGGCGCGGCGGAGACTACCAGTTGGTGTAAGAGCCGTCGGCGCGGCGCAGATGCGGCGCTTCCCAGAATTTGAAGGCCTGTTGCTTCACCCGTTCCTCGTTGACCTCCACGCCCAGCCCCGGCGCATCGCCCACCGGCACACTCGACCCGACGGCCTTCGTCTGGACCGGGAACAACTCGTCGTCGTAGAAGTTGAGATCCTCGGTCGGCGACATGCGAATTTCCATCCAGGCGAAGTTCGGCACGGCGGCGGCCAGGTGCACGGTGGCCGCGGTGCAGATCGGTCCCAGCGGGTTGTGCGGCATCAGGTCGATGTAATGGGCTTCGGCCATGGCCGCGACCTTCATCGATTCGGTCAGCCCGCCGACGTTGCAGACGTCGATGCGCGCGAAGTTGGTCAGGCCGCGCTCGATGTACGGGAGGAACGCCCACTTGCTGGCGAACTCCTCGCCGATGGCGAAGGGGATGTCGACCATAGTGCGCAGGGCGGCGTAGGCTTCCGGCGACTCGTCGCGGATCGGCTCCTCCAGGAAGTCGATCGTGCCGGCGGGCATGCGCTGGCAGAACGAGGCGGCTTCGCTTACGCTCAGGCGGTGATGGTAGTCGATGCCCAGCACCGGGGCGGGGCCCAGGCTTTCGCGCAGGTGGGTCAGCCAGGTCGCCGCCAGCGGAATCGACTCGCGCGGCTCGAAGCGCCCCCGGCTGCGCTCGTCGTCGACGGAGGGCACGCCGACGCGGATGACGTTCCACCCCTTTTCGACGAGCAGGCGCCCTGCCGCGATCAACTGCTCCTCGGACTCCGCCGGGGTGTGGGCAAAGCAGGGGATGGCGTCGCGCTGTTTGCCGCCGAGAAGCTGGTAGACGGGAATGCCCAGCGCTTTGGCGTTCAGGTCGTGCAGGGCGATGTCGATGGCCGAGATGGCCGCCGTCAGCACACGCCCGCCTTCGAAGTACTGGCCGCGGTACATCTCCTGCCACAGCGCGCCGATGCGCCGGGCGTCCTGACCGATCAGGAATTCGCGGAAGTGGCTGACCGCCCCGACGACGGCCAGCTCGCGGCCGGAGAGGCCGGCTTCTCCCCAACCGTACAGCCCTTCGCCGGTCTCCACTTTGACCAGCAGTTGATTGCGATGGCCCACCCAGACCGGGTACGCCTTGAGGTCGGTGATTTTCATCGTGATCACTCCCTACAACAGATACCCGTAGTCCCGGGCGAGCTGGATGGCCTGGACCATGTAATCGTTCGGAACGCGGTCGCCCTCTTTGGTCAGCTTCCACACCCCATTGCGCAGGTGGCGGGTTTCCGTCTCCCAGTCGTACATCGAGATCACCGGCGCCCAGGTGAAGACCGGAATCTCCACGCCCAGAATCCGCGCCAGGTTGATCTCGGCCATCATCCACCAGAACCACTCGTTCTGCCGCCATCCGAAGGGCGGTCCGGAGGTCTCGGTCAGCCACAGCGGGATGTCGGGCCAGTGCTGCTGCGCCTTGAGGATCATCTGGTGAAAGGGGGGCAGTGTGGTGTCGCGATAGTGGTTAAGGCCGATGATGTGAATCAGGGAAGGGTCGCCGCCCAGTTCCGGTTCGCGCCGGCCCAGGACGGTGTCGATGATGCGGGCCTGGACGGCCACCGAGCGGGCGTCGGCGCGGTGCAGGCGGTGCTCGTCGGTGGAGTGCCACGGCTCGGGGATGACCAGCACGGCATCCGGCCGGACGGCCAGGATCGCTTTGGACGCCTCGACGATCATCCTGCAGATCTGCGCCCGCAAAAGGTCGGCGCCCGTTTTGCCGCGCAGGAAGGGACGCCACTTTCCCTGACGCCCGGCCCGCTCGACCATCAGCGTCGGCTCGTTGGAGACGCAGTAGTACTTGAGCGAGGGATAGCGGTCGGCAATGGCGGCGGCGAATTCGGCGAAATGCTGCGGTGCGTCGTCGGCGAGGATGTCCATCCAGTCGGGATAGCCGTAGTGCCACAGGTCGAGATAGAGCTGAAGCTGGTGTTTGCCGGCGCTTTCCACCACCCGGTCGAGCCAGTCCCAGTCGAAGCAGTGCGGCGCGGGATGCGACACGTACCAGCGCGCGGCGTCGCGGATGCCGATACAGCCGATGCTGACCATCAGGGCGTAATCTTCGTCAAGGCGCTGGTCGTGCCGGATGAGGTGGACCTCATCCTGGCGGTACAGGCTGCCCTGGCGCATGCGTTCAAAATCGGAAGTTTCCAGGAAGGCCCAGAACTCCATCGGTTGCAGCTTAAGAATCTCGGCCGTCTTCATAAAGTTCCTCGATTTTTGGAACAAACGGCAGAGATGATAACGTTATTCTGGCGATAACGCCGCCAGGCAGATCTCGACGGCGGCGATCATCTGCTCCAGGGGCATGCCCTGCGCTCCGTCGCCAGTGGCCGAGGGCAGGCCGGGCACATGGATGAATCCGCAGGGAATATCGCGCCCGCTCCCCTCGACCCAGTGGCGCACGCTGTAGAAGACATGGTTGCAGACGTAGGTCCCGGCGTGGTTGGAGATGGCGGCGGGAATTTCTCGCGCCTTGAGCGCCGCCAGCATCCGCTGGATTGGCAAGGTGGAGGGATAGGCCAACGGCCCCTCGGCCTCGATCGGGTCGCCGGAGGCGAGCGCGCCGCTGTTGTCGGGGATGGAGGCATCGTCCAGGTTCAGCGCCACCCGTTCCAGCGTGATCTGCGTCCGGTTCTGCGCGACACCCAGCGACACCACGGCGTCGGGCTCCCAGGACTCGATGGCCGCGCGGATCTTGTCCGCGGCGGCACGGTATTCGGTTGGCAGCACCAGAGTCAGCAGGTCCGGGTTCCGCTCCGCGAGGCGCTGGACGATCATCTGGGACGGGTTGGCCTGAACCGCGCCGAAGGGTTCAAAGCCGGTGACGAGGATGCGCATACGTCTATTCCGATCAAGGCATCGCTTGAAAGTGCATCGCTTGAAAATGCATCGCTTGAAGTATCAGTTGCCATGTGGATCACTGCCCACCATTATAGCGCGGCCCAGGATCATCGAACCCATGATATTCTGGCCGACCTGGTCGCAGATTATGGGCTGTGATTTCCGAATCGGAAGTTATATTTGCGGTAATTGCCTTTTTCGGCATTGATCCCTATAGTGGATAGACAACGCAGGGGTGCAGGCTTGAATACGTTGGACGAGATTGACCTTCAGATCATCGATTTGCTGATCGCGGATGGGCGCATGAGCAGCGCCGACCTGGCCAGGGAGATCGGCACCGTGACCGAGCGCACCGTGCGCAACCGGCTGGCCACCCTGCTGGAGCAGAAGATCATCCAGATCAGCGCCATCCCCGACCCGGAGGCGATCGGCCTGACCGTCATCGCCGACGTCTTCATCGAAGCGGAGCCGGGGAAAGTCATGGAGATCGCCCGCAAGCTGGTGGGCTTTGACAACATCAGCTATGTGGCCGTGTCGACCGGGGCGATGGACATCAGCATTCAGATCGTCGCCACCAGCAACACCGAGCTTTACGACTTCGTGACCAATGTGCTGGGCAATATCGAAGGGGTTCGCAAGACGACCACCTCGATCGTGCCGCGCATCCTCAAGCGCTTCGGCTACAAGACGCGCGCGGTGATCAAGCTCTAGCCTGAGCGCGCCAAAGCCAACACCCGTGAAGGCCGGGCGCACGCCCGCTTTTAAAAGGTCCGATCTAGGAGAGAGGATAGAACCGAATGAAAGCTCTACGCCGCTTCATGCTCCTTGCACTGTGCGTTCTGCTCGGCGTCACTCTGGTCCAGGCGCAGGAAGACACCCTCACCGTCTTCGACTGGGCGGGCTACGATCTGGAGGGGTTCTGGGCGCCGTTCGCCGAGGCCAACCCCGACGTGACTGTCGAATTCACCTACATTACGGAAGACTCGGAAGCCTTCGCACGCATGGCGAGCGGGCTGGAGACCGACGTGCTCCACCCCTGCTGGCATCAGCCGTACATCGACTCATCGCTGGTGCAGGGTCTCGACACCTCGCGCCTGAGCAACTGGGAGTCGATCCCGGCCGTGCTGACGACCAGGGCCAGGGCGCGGACGGCGAGCAGTACTTCGTGCCGCACGTCTGGGGCTATTCCTCGATGATCGTCCGTACCGATCTGGTCGAAGAAGTGCCGGACTCCTGGGCCGACCTGTGGGACCCGCAGTACGCCGGCCACATCGGCATCTACGACTCCGGTGAGGTCGCTCTGGCCATCGCCGCGACGGTGCTGGGCCTGGAAGATCCGTTCAACCCCACCGAAGAAGAGCAGGCGATGATTGAAGCCAAGCTGATCGAGCTCAAGCCGCAGCTGCTGGCGTTCCTGGTCGACCCGGCGGAAATGGAACAACTGCTGATTTCCGGCGACATGTGGATCATGGCCGGCGGTTGGAACTCGACCTACATGGCGGTGGCCAGGGCACTGGCTGAGAGCAACCCCGACGCCCAGGTCGAGTACATCGCCCCGGTCGAAGGCCGCTTCGGCTGGCTGTGCGGTTTTGGCATCTCCGCCGATACCGATAATCTCGACATGGCCTATGCCTACCTCGACGCGCTGATCTCGCCGGAATCGCAGGCCTACCTGACCAACACCTTCGGCTTCGGCGGCGCGAATCCCGAGTCGCTGCCGATGGTCGACCCGGAGACGGTCGAACTGCTCCAGCTCGATCAGACGGACATCCTCAACGACACCATCTTCCTGCCCGACGTCTCGGATGAACTGCGCGAAGCGTACGTCACCATCTGGGACAACGTGAAGCTGGCGCCGTAAGCGAATACAAGCCCGTGAGGGCGGACGAGCAAACGAAGTTTGCCTGCGTCCGCCCACCCAGGGCAAGCGCTTCAACACCGACCATCCGATCGTGCGTAGGGGCGCATCGCGATGCACCTCTACGGCGGGTGGTTCACAACCGGGCGGTTCACGAACCGGGCGGTTCACGACCGGGTGGTTCACGAACCGGGCGGTTCACAATCGAACTCCTGGGCGACGTAGCTAACGACCATGGCACGACAAGAATGCCGTCCCTACAGCTCGCGCCAGCTGGATTATCCGGTCCTGATGACCGACCGCTTCTCGAACAAGGTTCCCCGCACATGTCGCAGCGTCTGCGTCTGCTCATCCTGGTCACGCCGCCGCTCCTGTGGCTGATCGTCACGATCATCATCCCGCTGGCGGGCATGGTGCTGTTCAGCTTCCGCCTGGACAGCTTCAAACCGGACGCGGGCTATGGGCTGGACAGCTACGTCGAGTTCTTCACCGACCCCCGCTACATCCGTCTGATGGGCCAGACCGGGGTGACATCCGCCTGGGTGGCGGCACTGTCGGTGCTGCTGGCCTATCCCGTCGCCTACTTCCTGGCCTTCCGCAGCGGGCGCTGGAAGCTGACCCTGATCGCCCTGATGATCGTCCCGGCCTGGACCAGCTACCTGCTGCGCATCCTGTCCTGGAAGGTGATGCTCGGCTCGGGCGGGCTGCTGGCCAGCCTGCTGGAACTGGTGGGAATGGACGCGAGCAGCCTGCCGCTGCTGCTGTACAGCCCGCAGGCGGTGGTGATCACGCTGGTCTACGTGTGGATTCCGTTCGCGGCGCTGCCGATCTTCGTCACGCTCGACCGCATCGACGCCCGGCTGTTCGAGGCGGCGGGCGACCTGGGCGCGACGCCGCTGCGCACCTTCCTGCGCGTGACGCTGCCGCTCAGCCTGCCGGGCCTGCTGGCCAGTTTCCTCTACGTTTTCATTCCGACGTTTGGCGACTGGGTGACGCCGCTGCTGGTGGGCGGGGCGCAGGGTGGCATCCTGTACGGCAACATCATCCAGAGCCAGTACACCCGCGCGCTGAACTGGCCGATGGGATCGGTCCTGAGCCTGGCGCTGCTGGTCCTGGTCGTCCTCATCATGGCGATCTACGGGCGAATCAGCGGCGCCCTGCTGAGCAGAAGCGCCGAGACATGAAGTTGACCCTGCGCTTCCCGAGCGGCCTGTACTTCTGGCTGATGATCGTCTTCCAGTACCTGCCTGTCGCGCTGCTGGTGGTCTTCTCGTTCAACGACAGCGCCACGCTCACCTTTCCGCTCCAGGGCTTCACGCTCGACTGGTATGTCGAAATGGCGAGGACGGCGCCCCTGCTGGAAAGCGTGCGCAACAGTCTGATGCTGGCCGTCGTCTCGTCGCTGCTGGCCACCGTGCTGGGGGCGATGGGCGCGATCGCCGTGACGCGCTTCGACTTCCGCGGCAAACGGCTGCTGATTGGGCTGACGGCGCTGCCGCTGATCATCCCCTACATCGTCATCGGCGTGGCGCTGCTGATGGTCCTGCGGGCGCTCGATCTCGACCTGTCGCTGTGGACGGCGCTGCTGGCGCACGTGGTGGTCAGCCTGCCGGTCACCACGCTGGTGATCTCGACCCGGGTGATGGGCTTTCCGGAGAGCATCATCAATGCCGCCTATGACCTGGGGGCGGGTTTCTGGACGATGCTGCGCCGGGTGCTGCTGCCGATGAGCGCGCCGGCACTGGTTTCGGCCGCGCTCATCGCCTTCACCATCTCGTTCAATGAATTCTTCGTGACCAATTTCCTGATCGGCAGCGACCCGACCCTGCCGATCTATATTTTCTCTCAGCTTCGCAACACGGCGCGGCTGCCGGTGACGATCACCGTGACGGCGCTGATCATGGTGACCTCCGTCGCCCTGCTGCTGATCGCGGCGGCGCTGAGCCAGTTTGGACGAAAATCGTGATCCCCATTTTCTACAACGAGCACCACAGCGGGCACAGCCTGATCGGCCGCTTCACGCGGCGGCACGGCGAAGCACACCTGATGTTTCTGGAGCAGCCCAAGGCCACCTGCCCTCCGGAACCGGACGACGATCAGGAAACTCCGGCGCGGATGGCTTACATCACCGAGGCGCTGCGGGCGGCCGGCGTGAACCCCCTGGAGCCGGCGCGCGACTTCGGACGCGGGCCGATCGAGGCGGTGCACGACGCCGGCTACCTGGAGTATCTGGAGCACGCCTATGCCGATTTCGCGGCGCAGACCGGCCAGTCCGCGCCGGTCTTCCCAGAGGCGTTCGCCTTTCGCCGTACGGCGCGCCGTCCGCAGAGCCGGATCGCCCAGCGCGGCTACTACGGTATGGACGTCTACACGCCGATCACCGAGGCGACCTGGGAGGCGGCCTATTGGAGCGCCCAGACCGCTCTCAGCGCCGCCGACTCCGTATTGAACGGTGCGCCGTTGGCCTATGCTCTCTGCCGGCCGTCGGGCCACCACGCCGGGCGCGACTTCTACGGCGGCTACTGCTTTCTGAACAACTGCGCCATCGCCGCCCGCTCCCAGCAGATGCGAAGCGGGCAGCGCGTCGCCATCCTCGACTTCGACTTCCACCACGGCAACGGCACGCAGGACATCTTCTACGAGTCGCCGGAGGTGGTGTTCATCTCGCTGCACGGCGTTCCCGATCAGGCTTTCCCGTACTACTGGGGCTTCGCCGACGAGACGGGGAGCGGCGCGGGCGAGGGGGCCAATTTCAACCTGCCGCTGCCCAAGGGAACGACTACAGCGGAGTACCTGGCCGCCTTCGACCGCGCGCTGGAGATCATGCGAAGTGTCGATCCGGCGTATCTGGTGGTGTCGGCGGGCTTTGACATCGGCCCCGGCGATCCGTATGGCGGCTTCGAGGTCGATGCCGCCGGCATGGCCGAGATCGGGCGGCGGCTGGGCGAGATAAACCGCGCCGGCCTGCCGATGACCATCATCCAGGAGGGCGGCTACGTGCCGCACCAACTCGGCCACTACGTGGTCAGCTTCTTCCGCGGCATGGGGGTGCTGTCATGACCGCGTGGGTACACGATGTGCGCCGGGCGTGGAAGCGGGCCGGGGAGCTGATCGAGCGGAGGTTCGTCACGCCGGGGCGCGAGCTGAAGACCGGTCTGACGCCTCGCTTCAAAGAGGTGCGTATCGACCTCAATGTGCCGGTGCCGATGCGCGACGGGGTGATCCTGCGCGCCGACGTCTACCGCCCTGAAGGCCCGGCCGACGCGCGCCGGCCGGTGGTGCTGATCCGCATGCCCTACGGCAAGCAGGAGGACTACTGCTACATGCCCGCGCACGGGAAATACTGGGCGCGCCAGGGCTATGCCTGCGTGATTCAGGATGTGCGAGGCCGGTTCGCCTCCGAGGGCAAATTCGACCCGTTCGTCAACGAAGCCGAGGATGGCTGGGATACGCTCGACTGGGTGGCGGCGCAGCCGTGGTGCGACGGCAACATCGGCATGACCGGCGAGTCGTACTATGGCTACACACAGTGGGCGGTCGCGCCGCTGCGTCACCCGGCGCTCAAGGCGATCGTGCCGGGCAACACAGCCGCCAACATCTACGGCATCTGGTTCTACGTCAACGGGGCGTTTGCTCTGCAAACCATGGGCCAGTGGTCGATCTATATGAACCACCGCATCTACGCCAATCCGCTGCGCCTGACCGACGCCATCCGTAAACGCCTGCCGCTGGGCCGCATGGACGACGCGGCCGGCATCCCCTCGCCATTCTACAAGGATGCCATCGCCCACCCGACGCGCGACGCCTTCTGGGAGCGGATCAACCAGGACCAGTTCTACGGCCAGATCGACATCCCTGCCCTGAGCTGGGGCGGCTGGTACGACACCTTCCTCAAAGGCACGCTGGAGGACTGGTGGGGCATGATGCGCCACCCCGACCCGGAAGTGAGGCGGCATCAGTATGTGATTCTGGCCCCTACCGACCACGAGATTTCCCCCTGGCGGACGGGGCGCGTCGGCGCGCTGAACGTCGGCGGCGAGGCGTGGAGCTACGACTGGATCGCCCGCTTCTTCGACCGCTACCTGATGGGCATCAAGAATGGCCTGGAATACGAGGGGCGGGTCCGTTACTTCGTCATGGGGCCAAATGTCTGGCGCTGGGCGAACGCGTTCCCGCCGCTGGGAGCCGTGCCGACGCGCTTCTACCTGCACAGCGGGGGCAGCGCCAACACCGCCCAGGGCGATGGCTGGCTGGATACGCGCGCGCCGGACTCCGAGGAGCCGGCGGATGGCTACGTGTATGACCCGGACGACCCGGTGACGCTGACGCTCCAGACCGACCTGTGGTACATGGCGGAGGAGCTGAAGGATCGGACGCAGATCGCGGGGCGGCAGGATGTGCTGCACTACACGGGGGCGCCGCTTGAGGCCCCGCTGGAGATCACCGGGTTGATTCAGGCGCGGCTGTACGCCAGTTCATCGGCGCCGGACACCGACTTCACCGTCACGCTGGTCGACGTCGCACCGGACGGGCACGTCCATCTGGTGCAGGAGGGGATCGTGCGGGCGCGCTGGCGGGAGGGATCGGCCGAGTCGTTCCTGACGCCGGGAGCGGCCACCGCCTTCGACGTCGATCTGTGGGCGACGAGCTATGTCTTCCAACCCGGTCATCGCGTGCGAGTGGAGGTGAGCAGCAGCAATTTCGACCGCTATGACCGCAACCCGAACACCGGCGATCCGTTCGGGCAGGCGCGGGCGGCGCAGAAGGCCGAGCAGCGTATTTTTCATGCGCCGGGGCGGGAGTCGCACATTGTGCTGCCGGTGATGACGTCGGGTTACTGTCATCGAGCAGATCGTTCCCGGAAGGACCGGCAGGTAAGGCGACTACCTGTTTCACCGCATCGCCGAGCAGCGTTCGAAACGTCTCCACCAGGCGCGGGCGCACGACCACCACGGCCAGTCGGAATGATCCCGTGTGCAGGACATCCAACGCATTGACCCACCCCTCGCCGCGTTCCAGTTCGAGGGGGCCCAACTCGTCGATCATCAACAGGTCGCACGGACAGGCGGCATCCAGGCAGCGCATCCCCCAGGCGACTGTCTCGCTATCGAAGCGGTACTTCTGGGTGCGCAGCGCCGAGGGCTGTGCGTCCGCCTCCGCCAGAGGGCGGCGTTCTCCGCTGCGCAGGTCGAGCAGGTCGATGCCCACTTTGACCGATCCTTCAAAGCGCCCCGGCGAGAGGATGCCCGAACAGTCCAATGCTCGCTGCCGGGCGTGCTCGACCAGCCGGCGGCACAACGTCGTCTTCCCTCTGCCGACTTCGCCGGTCACGACGACGATGGGGTTCGACATGTTCGTAGCCTCCTTCAGGGTTGTAACATTGCCCTCCGCCCCTTCAAGGAACCCTGGCGCGTGAATGGCCATCAAAAGGGTTCACACACGGTCTAGTCGTGGCCGTCGACGCGCCAAGAGATCAGTGCCGACCGCGTTTCCTCCGGCCACAGGTACTGCCCATCCTGCGATTGCAGCCGTCGGCGCAGCAGATCCCTCAGATAGTCGTCATGGGCGCTGCTGGCGCTCAGGCCGAAGCGCCGTTTGACCTCGCGCAGCACGAACTCCAGGTCGGGCGTGGCGCGGGGCGTCCAGGGCCTTTCTATTTCCATCAACACATTGGGATAGATCCCCATTTCCAGCAGGATGTTATAGGCGATCATAGCGTTGGGCCGGTCGAACGGCTGCCCCCAGATTGTCCGGGCGGCTTCAGCCATGGGGCCGTCCAGGTTAGGTACGCGCATAATGAGAAAGCACATTTTGCGGGTCGATGCGACCATCTGGCGGATAAAGCCGGCGAAATCGGCAGCGCCATACATGGCGTGCGAGCATAACGCGTAATCGTGCGGCTCCACCGCGACGTCCGGCCATGCGCCGTCGACCACGCGAACATTGGCGAGATTTGCCTGGCTCACTTCCTCGTGGAGGATGGCCAGCATCGACGGCGACGGATCGATGGCCGTCACATGAGCCACCTGAGGGGCGAGCATCATGGTCCAGACGCCTGTGCCCGCGCCAATGTCGAGCACGGTGGCATGCGGATCGAGCTGGGCGCAGATGAAGTCGCGGCTGGTATCCGGTCTGCTCCAGCGCTGCCTGGCGCGCTCGGCAAAGTCGCGCGCCCGTTCCTTCCAACGATCCGGGGATTGCTCCAGATCGTCCGGGGCCAGCCGTCCGTTTTCGTGGGCTTCGATCACATCCCGCCACAGTGAGAGCCAATGCGTAGGCTTTTCCATGTTTCTCCAGCGAGCTATATCCACAAGGCGATCTGCCGGCCGTCGATCTCCGACACCTGCACCGGAATGCCGTAAGTCGCAGACAGGTTGTCGGAAGTGAAGACGTCGGCCAGCGCCCCGGCGCGGTAGACCTGACCGTTGTGCATCAGAACGATATGCGTGGCAAGGGCCGCGGCGACGTCCGGCTCATGGCTGGTGAGCAGCAGAGTCATGCCCTGTGCCACCAGGTCGCGCAGGAGCTGGATCAGACGCGCCTTGTTGGCGAGGTCAAGATGCGACATCGGCTCGTCGAGCAGCAGCAGGCGCGGCTGCTGAACCAGCGCCCGCGCGGCCAGCACCAACTGGCGTTCACCGCCGCTCAGGGTCGTGATCGACCGGCTGCGCAGCGCCTCCAGACCGACCCGCTCCAGGGCGCGCTCGGCGATGCGCACATCCTCGGGGCCGGGCATGGCCAACGGCGCCAGATACGGCGTGCGCCCCAGCAAGACATAGTCCAGGATCGAATGCTCGAAGTGGATCTGCTCGGTCTGCGGGATGAGCGCCATCCACTGCCCGACAGCGCGGCGGGGGTAGCTGCCGAGCGGCTTCCCATCCAGCAGAATCTTTCCCTGCTGCGGCTTGAGCCAGCCGAGGGCCAGGTGCAGCAGCGTCGTCTTGCCAACGCCGTTGGGACCCAGAATGGCCGTGACCGTGCCGGCTTGAATGTCGAGCGACAGGGCGCGCAGCACGGCTCTGCTATTGCCAGGGTAGCCATAGTCGATGTGGTGAAACGCCAGCAGCGGAGCGGTCATCGTGTCGCCCGCAGGTTATGGGTCAGCATGATGACCGCGAAGAACACCGCGCCGATCAGCGAGGTGAGAATGCCAACCGGGATTTCTCCGCTCAAGAGCGTGCGCGCGATGTCGTCACAGAGCACGGCGAACAGACCGCCCATCAGCATGGCGGCCGGAAGCGCCCAGCGGGTGTCCGCGCCAAACATGCGCCGCGCGATATGGGGCACGATCAGGCCGATCCAGCCGACCATGCCGCAGACGGAAACGACTGCTGCCGTCGCCGCGACCGCCGCGGTGAGCAGGATGACGCGTTCGCGACCCGGCGCACCACCTAGCGAGAAAATTGTCGCGTCGTCCAGCGACAGCAGGTTGAGCCGCCAGCGCATCCGGTAGATGACGTACAGGCTGATCAGCACGGCCGGCGCAATGGTGAGTGTCGGCGTCCAGGTGATGCTCCACAGCCCGCCGAGCAGCCAGAAGGTGATCTCCTGAAGCTGGGTGAGCGGGTCGGCGATGTACTTGAGCACGCCCACGCCCGCGGAGAACAGCGCAGATACGGCGATCCCGGCCAGGACCAGGCGCAGCACCGAGCCGCCAAAACGGCCATGCCGCGCCAGGAGATAGGAGAGGCCCAGCCCCATGAAGGCGAACACCACGGCCGACCCCTGCACAATCCACGCGGCGCTGCTGAAGAAGACGATGCTCAGCGCCGCGCCGAAGGCCGCCCCCTGCGACACGCCGAGAAAGCCCGGCTCGACCAGCGGATTGCCGAAGATCATCTGGAAGACTGTGCCGCTGGCGGCCAGGGACATCCCCAGCATGACGGCGGTGAGCAGGCGCGGCAGACGCAGATTGAGCATCAGCCGCTGAGCCAATTCGTCGTCGAACAGCCTGTCCAGCGCGATAAATCCCGGCTGTGGATAGCGTCCCAGGAGCAGCGACAGCAGGAAAACGACGACCAGCGCCAGCGCGATCCAGCCCAGTTTGCCGGGCATCGAGATCGCGCTGACGCGCTGGCGGATCGAGGCTGTCGGGGAGGCAGCGGTATCGGCCATTGGCGAGTCTACGGCAGTGCTCCGGCCACGTACGGCGCAACCAGTTCGTCGTAGGCGGAGTCGTCGAGACCGTACAGCTCACTGTAGAAGCTGCGGATCTCGGCTTCCATGTCCAGATCGGCGAAGAGATCGGGCTGTATGGTTTTAGCCAGCCAGGTCAGACCGAGAATCCAGCGCGGATCGGGCTGATCCCAACTGTAGTAGTCGGCGGGGAAGCCGTAGATCTGGCCCTCCTCAACCGCGCGCAGCGCCTGCCACTGCGCGTCCTCCTGGATCATGGCGATCACCTCGGCCGCCGGCCGGAGATAGGCGATGACGTAAATCTGATCGGGGTCCCAGGCGGCGATCTGCTCCAACGTGACAGTCGTCCAACTGCGTCCCAGCTCGGCGTCGAGCCACACCGGCGCGCCGCCGGCCGCCTCGATAGCCCAGGTCTGAATAAAAGTGGTGGGCGGCACATTGAAGGCGACCACGCCGTCGCGGTCCGAGTAGTAGAGCACCAGCACGCTCGGCTTGTCCTCGGCGGTCAGGCCGGCGGTGGCCTCGGTGATCCGGTCGGTGCGATCCTGGAAGAAGGCGACCAGCTCCTCGGCGCGCGCCTCATTTTGCAGGAGGAGCCCCACGTTGGTCAGATCGCGGACGTACTGCTCCGGCGTCTCGAAGTCGACGTAGACCACCGGGATGCCGAGCGCGTCGAGCGGGGCGCCCAGCGTTTCGGCATTGCTGCTCTTGAGCAGGACCAGATCCGGCTGGCTGGCGGCGATCTCTTCTGCGCCTGCCTGCCCGTCGAGGACGATCTTGTCGCCGTAGGTGGGATCGATGGCAGGGATGAAGTCCAGTGCCATCTGCGAGGTGCGGCCAATGGCGACCACGCGCGACTCGGCTTCCGGGAACATGTAGACGGCATTGGCCGCCATGAAGAGCGCCCGCCCGGTCATGACGATGCGCTGCGGGGCCTGGGCGAAGGTCACTTCGCGCCCCAGGGCATCGGTCACGGTGATGGGCGCATCCTGGGCTAGAACGCCGGTCGTCGAGATGAGGAACAGGGCGAGCAGGAACGAAAACACAACGGTACGTCTAGAGAACATCGATTTCCTCCATTGGTGCTGCTAATCAACATCGTCCTGGAGGCAGCGATCCAACCACGTGATCACGGCTTCCATTTCGCTCTGCCGGAAGGCGAGGACCAGACACCAGAATTCGTCCTCGGAAGCGGCCATGGCGCTTTCGACCGCCTCCAGCCGTGTACACAGCAGGGCCTTCTGCTCCCGCGACCACCTGCGCCAGGCCGGGCAGCTTCATCCGCCGGTAGAAATACAGTCGGCTCAGAAATTCCAGGCGAATGTGGCGCACCCGCTGAGTGGGCTGATGCAGCCAGGTCAGAAATTCCGCTTCCCCAGCGGGCATGAGGTGGTAGATGTGGCGGGCGGGCCGGTTGGGCTGCGGTTCGACCCTGACGACGACCATGCCGTTCGCGGCCAACTGCTTGAGGTAGGCGTAGAAGTGGCTCTGGCCGATATGCCAGACGCGTCCCAGTTCCCGCTCGAAGTCCTGATACAGCTCGTAGGGGTGTTTGGGGCCGGCCATGAGCAGGCCGAGCAGCGCCGGCAGTGGGGAGGGTGAATTCTCTTTAGGCATCATCTTCTCAATATTCACAATGTGAATATTTTCACAGTGTGTATGGCGGGGATTGTAGATCCGGGGGTTGGCGGAGTCAAGAAAATGGGTGGAGAAAGTTGGTACGGCGATCGCAGGGGCGCAGTTCCGCCGGACAGCAAGAATGCTGTCCCTACGATCGCCGGGTGTTTTCGATCCGCATGAACCTCGGACGACGCGTGGAATTGTCATGCCGAGGAACTTGCAGAGAGGACTCTACGCCTTGCCCTTGGCGCGCAGGGCCTCGATCTTCCTGGCGTAGGGTTCCGGGGCGACCACGCGCGGCTTGTCAAACCACCTGGGCACGTCGACGCCGGAATAGAGCAGGATGTTGCCCCAGGGGTCGAAGGCGCCGCTGCGGACGATGACCTTGGCCTTGGCCGCCATCTCGCTGAGGATCAGGCTGTGCGAGGTGAAGGCGTGGTCCGAATCCGGGAAGAGGCGCTGCACCGTCTCCAGCAGGACCGGGTTGTAGGTTTCGAGTTCGGCGGCGTATTCCACCTTCTCGGCGATGAAATCGTCGGCGATCAGTTCCAGGACGGTGGCCAGATCGGGCAGGTCCTGCTTGATGGCCAGATCGATGCGCCAGGCGCTGCTGGGGATGGGAAAGCCGGCGTCGCAGACGATCATCAGGTCGCCGTGACCCATCGAGCCGATGGCGTAGTTCAGTTCGGCATTGAGGATTTTTCCGCGCTTCATGGTGTGCTCCTAAGGTGCGTTAGCAAACGATTCTTGCCATCCTCACCCCTGCTGCGCTGCGCTGAGCCTCCCCTCTCCATTCAATGGAGAGGGGACCGAGGGGTGAGGTTTCAGGCAGTCACTAACCGTAGTTCTGTGCGTAGAGGTTGTCGATCTGTTCGCGGTGGCCGAGCGACGGGATGACTCCCAGGGTGGTGCAGGCTTTGGCGCCCGCCGCGCACCCGTAGCGGACGGCCTCGACCAGCGGCTTGCCCATGGCGACGGCCACGGCCAGTCCGGAATTGAAGGCGTCGCCCGCGCCGGTGGTGTCGACGACAGTGACGGGGATGCTCGGCACGGCCGTGACGCCGCCCTCGTCATAGAGCATGGCGCCCTTCGACCCCTGCGTGACCACCAGAGTCTTGACGCCGCGCGCCTTGAGCTGCGCCGCCAGTTCGGCGGTGGGCGTGGGGTCGTCGGGGCGCAGGCCCATGAGGATGCGCAGCTCGGACTCGTTGGGCGTCAGGATGTCGATGTGCTGGAAGATGGAGTCCGGCAGGGCGGCCGCCGGGGCGGGATTGAGAATGGTGGTGACGCCGTGCTTCTTGCCCAGCTCCATGGCGCGGGCGGCGGCTTCGACCGGGATCTCCAGGACCGACATGACCACTTTGGAGCGGGCGATCTGCTCCTCGGCGACGTCCACGAAGGCGGCGTCCATCAGGGTATTGGCGGCCATGTCGAGGATGATGAAGTTCTCGCCCTGGGTGTTGAGGATGATGAAGCCCACGCCGGTGGCTTTCTCGGCGGTGCGGCGCAGATAGCTGGTGTTGACGCCTTCGGCCTTGTAGAGGTCGAGGCCGATGTCGGCCAGCTTGTCTTCCCCGACCAGCCCGACAAAGTAGGACTCCGCGCCCAGGCGGGCGGTGCCGACAGCCTGGTTGCTGCCCTTGCCTCCCGGCCCCATGTCGAAATCCGAGCCGCGCAGAGTCTCGCCGAAGATGGGCATGTGCGGGGTGCGAATGGTCAGGCCGACGGCGAAACTGCCGACGACGGTGATGATGGGTTTGCTCATGCGTGCAGCTCCTGTTGCGGCGCGCGCTCGGCGGGCGTTTCTGGCAGGTGAGTCGCCTGCCCCATGGCACACGCCAGGATAGGTTGTTCTTCTGCTTCATCGTGCCGAAAGTGCCCGGTCACCCGACCGTGGTGCATGACGAGGATACGGTCGCAGTGGCCGATTAGCTCCGGCAGTTCAGAGGAGACGATCAGGATGGCTTTGCCCTCAGCGGCCAGATTGTGCAGGATGCGGTAGATCTCGGCCTTGGCGCCGACGTCGATGCCGCGCGTGGGCTCGTGGAGCAGGAGGATCGACGGGTTGGTGGCCAGCCCACGGCCGATGATCACCTTCTGCTGGTTGCCGCCGCTGAGGGTGCGCATCTTCTGGCGCAGGCTGGAGATGCGGGTGTCGAATTCCTCGACGTACTGCTGCGCCACCTTGCGCATACGGTCGCCGCGCATCAGGCCGCCGCTGCTGACACTTTTGAGCGAGGCGGCGACGGTGTTCTGCTCGACGCTCATGACCAGGAGCGCGCCCGCCCCCCGGCGATCGGCCGGGATGAGGGCCAGCCCGTGGCGGATGGCAATGTCCGGCGAGCGCAGGACGACCGTGCGGCCGTCGACGATCGTCTGCCCGGTATAGGACCGCATACCGAAGATGCAGTCGACCAGTTCGTCCTTGCCGCTGTCCGGCAGGCCGGCAATGCCGACGATCTCGCCGCGCGCCACGTCGAGATCGACGTGATGGATGATGTGGCCGCTGGCGATGCTCCTGAGGCGCAGAGCGACCGAGGGATCGACTTTGGGCGCGGTTAGCGTCGGGACCGTCTCCGGGCGTCGGAAGTGGTCGATGGAGCGGCCAACCATTCTGGTGATCAGACTCTCGATGGTGGTGCCGTCGTTGAGGCTGGTATCGACGTGGCGGCCGTCGCGCATGACGGTGATGCGGTCGGCGATGCGCAGGACTTCTTCCAGGCGGTGTGACACATAGATGATGGCGACGCCGTCGGCGCGAAGCTGGCGCAGGATAGTGAAGAGGTGCTCCGTCTCCTCGATGGTGAGGGCGGAGTTGGGTTCGTCCAGGATCAGCACGCTGGATTCCTGCGAGATGGCCCGGGCGATCTCGACGAGCTGCTGCTGTGCGACAGAGAGGCGGCTGACGATCTCGCGCGGATTGACTCCGGACAGGCCGAGGCGCGTCATGACCTCGCGGGCGTGCTCTTCAAAGCGTCCGCGGCGGACGAGCGACAGCCCGGAACGCCCGGCAATGGATGACAGAGAGATGTTCTCGGCAATGCTCAGGTTGCTGCACAATGCCAGCTCCTGATGGACGACGCTGAGGCCGAGCCGCTGTGCCGCCAGCGGGTTGGGGATGGCGATCTCTTTGCCTTTGTAGACGATCGTGCCGCTGTCGGGTTGAAGCTCCCCGGCCAGCACGTTCATGAGGGTGCTCTTGCCTGCGCCGTTTTCGCCCAGGACGGCGTGGATCTCCCCTGGTGAGAAAGAAACGCTGACGCTGTCGAGCGCCAGGACGCCAGGAAAGCGCTTGGTGATGTTCACCAGATCGATGATGGGCGCGCGCGGTTCCGCCATGTTGTGATCTCGTATGTGCTGCGAACGGTGTACACCCCTCACCCCCTGACCCCCTCTCCCACGCAAGCGGGGAGAGGGGGACTGGTTGCGGAGAACGGGGGCGGGCTGAACTTCGCACCTCACCCAACGAAGAATGAGCAGCGAAGTTCAGCGTAGAGAGGTGTGACTTGACTTAGCTGCCGGCCACTTCGGCGATGTTCTCGGGCGTGTAGATGCCCACGCCGGTGTCGACATCGGTGAGCGGCTCGCCACCCAGGAAGCGGACGAGCATGTTGACGGCCTCGAAGCCCTGACGCTCGGGGGCCTGGTCGATGGTGGCATTGATGACGCCGGCGGTCACCAGTTCGACGGTCTGGGGCAGCAGGTCGAAGCCGACGATGCTGACCTGACCGGTCAGGTCGTTGCGCTGGACGTATTCACCAGCCGACGGGGTCGAGCAGCACTCCAGCGACAGAATGCCGGTGACGTTCGGGTTAGCCAGCATGGCGTTCTCGATGCTGCTGTAGATCTGCTGCGGCTCGGTGCCGGTGTTGATGGTGGCCACAACTTCGATGCCGGGGAATTCGGCCAGCGCTTCGCGGGCGCCGGTCTCGCGGTCGATCGACCACTGGGCGGCGGCGTCGAGCGTCGTGATGATGACCACGCCTTCGCCACCGAGGACCTCACCCATCAGCTTGCCGGCTTCGCGACCGGACTGGACCAGGTCCTGCCCGGCGAAGGCGAGGCGGTTGCTCTCGGGGTTGTCGGTGTTGAAGGTGACGACGGGCACGCCGGCTTCCAGCGCACGGTTGATGAACGGCGCCAGGGCGTCGGAGCTGACCGAGCTGATGGCGAAGCCGTCGGCCGTCTCCAGCAGGGTCTCCAGCTCGGAGACCTGGGCATCGGCATCGGCGCCAACCGGGCCGATGAACTGGGCGGACACGCCGAGTTCTTCGATGGCGCCCTCGACGCCGCGGCGGATGAAGGGCGCGAATTCGTTGGACACGTCATGGTAGGAGACGAAGATGTTCAGCGGCTCGCCGGCATCGAGCTTGGCCTGGATGCGCGGAGCGAGGGCGAAGTCAGCCAGGGTGACGCCTTCAGCCTCGGCAGCCGGCGGATTCAGGATTTCGCCGATGTTGTCGATGGTGTAGATGCCCACGCCGGTGTCGACGTCGGAGAGTTCTGCGCCGCCCAAATACTGGACGAGCATGTTGACGGCCTCGAAGCCCTGACGCTCGGGGGCCTGGTCGATGGTGGCGTTGATGACGCCGGCGGCGACCAGTTCGACGGTCTGGGGCAGCAGGTCGAAGCCGACGATGCTGACCTGGCCGGTCAGGTCGTTGCGCTGGACGTATTCACCAGCCGACGGGGTCGAGCAGCACTCCAGCGACAGAATGCCGGTGACGTCGGGGTTGGCCAGCATGGCGTTCTCGATGCTGCTGTAAATCTGCTGCGGCTCGGTGCCGGTGTTGATGGTGGCCACAACTTCGATGCCAGGGAATTCGGCCAGCGCTTCGCGGGCGCCGGTCTCGCGGTCGATCGACCACTGGGCGGCGGCGTCGAGCGTCGTGATGATGACCTTGCCTTCACCGCCGAGCACATCACCCATCAGCTTGCCAGCTTCGCGACCGGACTGGACCAGGTCCTGCCCGGCGAAGGCGAGGCGGTTGCTCTCGGGGTTGTCGGTGTTGAAGGTGACGACCGGCACGCCGGCTTCCAGGGCACGGTTGATGAACGGCGCCAGGGCGTCGGAGCTGGCCGAGCTGATGGCGAACCCGTCGGCCGTCTCCAGCAGGGTTTCCAGCTCGGAGACCTGGGCATCGGCATCGGCGCCGACCGGGCCGATGAACTGGGCGGACACGCCGAGTTCTTCGACGGCGGTCTCGACGCCGCGGCGGATGAAGGGCGCAAATTCGTTGGACACGTCATGGTAGGAGACGTAGATGTTCAGCGGTTCGCCGGCGGCGACTTTCTGCGCGATCCGGTCGGCGAGGGTGAAGCCTTCCTGAGCGCTGGTGACGGTGGCGCCGATGATGAGGATCATCAGCAGTACGGCGAACAAAAATCCTTTTCTTTGCATTGCTGCCACTCCTGTTTTTGGTGAAAGCTGTATCCGCATAAATGCCGCTGCGACGCGGCATGCAATACCCTAGCTGGAACGACGACTGGCCGTCCATTTGTCGATGGCGACGGCGATGATGATGACCAGACCGATGATGGTGGTCTGCCAGAACGGCGAGATGCCGAGCAGGATCAGACCGTTGCGCAGGACGCCGATGATCAGCACGCCGAGGATCGTCCCCAGCATGGTGCCTTCGCCGCCGGCCAGCGACGCGCCGCCGACGATGGTGGCGGCGATCACGTCCAGCTCCAGGCCGACGCCGGTGCGGCCCGCCTGGGCGCTGGGCAGAAAGGCGAGGCCGACGATGCCGGCCACGGCGCTCAGGAACCCCATGATGACGAACGCCCAGATCTTGACGGTGAAGACCTTGATGCCGGAGACGCGCGCCGCCTTGAGGCCGCCGCCCACGGCGTAGACGCGAAAGCCGTAGGTGGTCAGCGCCAGCAGGGCCGCGCCCAATATGGCGACGAGGATGAAGAAGACGAGCTGCATCGGGATGCCGAACAGGTTGCCCTGCCCGAGATATTCAAACTGGGCCAGCACGTCGGGAAGCGCGCCCTCCGAGACATTGACGGTGACCGGCTGGCCGTCGGTGACGAGCAGGGCGACGCCGCGCACGATGCTCAGCATGCCCAGGGTGGTGATGAAGGACGGCAGCTTGCCATAGGTGGAGAGCAGGCCGTTGATGAAGCCGACGAAGGCGCCGAGGAGCAGTCCGACCACGATGGCCGGCAGAAGCTGCCACTGCTGGACGATCAGGATGCCGGTGGCCATGCCGGAGAGCGCGTAGGTTGAGCCGATTGAGAGGTCCACCTCGGCGGAGATGAGCACGAAAGTCATGCCGACAGCCATGATCCCCAGGACCGAGACCTGTCGGCCGATGTTGAGCAGGTTGCGCGAACTGAGAAAGGCATCCGTCGAGAGCGACAGGATGACGCACATGACGATGAGCGCGATGAACACGCCGGACTCCCGCGCGGACAGCATGCGGCGAAGCTGCGAGGAGAATGACGGTCTGGACAGTCCGGTCGAGGTGGTGGAGGTGGTGTTCACAATAGATTTCCCAGAATTTCCTTTAGTTCACTGTCCATGGTGGAACGTGTCTGGCCTAGAGGGTCAGCTCCGTCCGGTGGTACTGCGGGATCTCGTCGAAGTGCGAGGCGTTCTTGTCGCGGCGCACAATCGCCGACATGCGGAAGCTGTCGCCCTTGATCCACATATCTGAGAATTCCAGCAGCGTGTCCTGCGGCGAATAGGTGAGCTGGCGCACGTACATGACCGGCGCGCCGGCGGCGATGTCGAGCGCCTCGGCCACTTCGGCGGTGGCGGCACGGGCTTCGAAGGCGCGCCGGCCCCAGGCGAGACGCAGGTGGTAGTCGCGCTCCATGACATCGAACAGTCGGCGTTCGGCAAAGTCGTAGGTCTCGATGCCGGGGCAGTGGCGGGCGACGACGTAGTTGTGCAGGTAGATGACGGCCTGATCCTTGACCTCGCGCACACGCTTGAGGAAGAAGAGCGGCTCGTCTTCGGGCAGTTCCAGCAGTTCGGCGTTCTGCGGGTCGATGACCAGCAGGCGCTGTTCGAGCACGCGCGTGGTATAGGCGATGTGGGCCAGCATCAGCCCTTCGGAGAAAGTGTTCAGGTTCTGCGCCAGCGACTGCTCGACCATGCGCTTCGCGACGAAGGTGCCCTTGCCGTGGATGCGGATCAGGAAGCCTTCATCGATGAGCGATTTGATGGCGTTGCGCAGGGTGCCCCGGTTCACGCCGAGATCGACGGCCAGATCATCCTCGGCGGGAAGCTGGTGGTTCTCCACCCACGCGCCGGTCAGAATCTGTTCGCGGATCCAGGCCTGGATCTGCTGGTAGATGGGCACCGGGGAGGTGCGATCGATCGATGGAAGCATAGCAAATGACCCGAGACGTCGATAAATGTCTATAGAACACCGTATACATTTTGCAGAGAGTACCGCCTTGCGCCGGCTTCGTCAAGAACCTGACCAGGCCGTTGTGGGCGGGCACATTGGCCCGCCCCTACGACCATGTGTTCGGTTGTCTCAGGCGCTTTTGCGATGCTCCATCAGTTCCTTGGCGCGCCGCACGGCCGAGGCCGCATCGGGCGCATAGCCATCCGCGCCGATCTCGTCGGCATAGCTCTGTGTGACGGGCGCGCCGCCGACCATGATCAGCGCCCTGTCGCGCACGCCGGCGGTCCTGATCGCTTCCAGCGTGGTGCGCATGTTGGGCATGGTGGTGGTCAGCAGCGCCGACATGCCGATGATGTCGAAGTTCCCCTGCGCCGCCGCCTCGACGAACTTCTCCGGCGGCACATCGATGCCCAGGTCGACAACTTCAAAGCCCGCGCCCTCGAACATCATCACCACCAGCGACTTGCCGATGTCGTGAATGTCGCCCTGGACGGTGCCAACCGCCACCCGGCCAATGGCCTGGATGCCCTGGCTGATCAGATGGGGCCGCAGGATCTTGAGGGCGGCGGCCATGGCGCGGGCGGCGATCAGCATCTCCGGCACGAAGTACTCGCCATCTTCGAAGCGCTGGCCGACCTCCTGCATGCCGGAGATCAGGCCGTCGCGCAGGATGGCGTTGGCGTCACTGCCAGCGGCCAGGGCCTCCTCGACCTTGGCGACGGTCAGCTTGGGGACGCCATTGATGACGGCCTCGCGGATCTCTTCGATCAGCGTCATGGTGCTGTCTCCTGCGGTGCGACGCGCAGGGCGGTGTCATACATGGCCAGCACGTTTTCCAGCGGCGTATCCGACTGGATGTGGTGCGAGCTGCACAGCACGTAGCCGCCATCCTTGCCCAGCACACGGATGCGCTCGCGGACTTCGGCGCGTACATCCTCGACGGTGCCGCGCGGCAGAGTCTTGATGATGTCGATGCCGCCGTGGAAGGAGAGCCGGTCGCCGAAATCGGCCTTCAGCCCCTCCGGTTCCATGCCTTTGGCGTCGGCCTGGATGGGGTTGAGGACGCTGATGCCCATGTCGAGCAGATCGGGGATGAGCGGGCGAAGCGCGCCGTCGCTGTGGTAGATGACCGGCATGTCGTACTGCTTCGCCACTGCGATGATGCGCTCGTGGCAGGGCCGAATGAATTCGTTCCACATGTTCCTGGAGATGAGCAGCGATTTCTGACTGGCCACATCGTCGTAGAAGTAGACGGCGTCGAGACGATCGGCGGCGACCTCCAGGACGCGGCGCGTGAGCTCGACGTAGATGTCGGTCAGCTTCTCCATGATGTACCTGGGGATGTCCGGCTCCATGGCCATGTCGGCGAGGAAGGTGGACATGCCGCGAAGCTGCCAGGCGACCTCGAAGACCGAGCCGATGCGGAAGCGCACATGGTGGCGCTGGTCGCGGTTCATGTGGTCGATGACGGCCGGCATGGGGGAGAAATCCCACCAGTCCGGGTCCGGGAATTGGTAGGATTGGAGTTCTTCGACGGTGGTGAAGTCGGCCAGCGGGTAGCGGCAGTTCTCCTCGTAGGCGCCGGAGGGGTTGTGCACCACGCGCATCTCGCGGCCGAAGATTTCGACCAGGTGGCCGTTGGGCAGGCGCTGCCGCCACATGCGGCAGGGGGTCGAGCGGCTGAGGACGTCCCACCACTCGATCTCGGCACCCGGCTGGAGGACCTCGGCCGGCGGGTTGCAGAACATGTCATAGGAGACGACGCGGCAGTCCACTTCGAGCTGGCGCAGGATGGCCTCGCGGGTGGGATCGAAATACTCCGATGGTCCCACGGCGCCGGCATCCGGCTGGAAATGGGCGATCAGTTTGTCCCAGACTTCGTTGGTGGCAAGAAAGTCAACCGGGCAGCGATCTGGTTGCCGGTGGGCGAAGGCGGTCAGGACGCGTTCGCGTGGGGCAAGCCCCTGAGCTATCATAAGTTGTCCCTTTTTTGCGGCTCATTGTAAATGTCTATAGAGGTCTGGCAAAGTGACGTTCGTCACGTTCTGAAAAGTGGGATAAAGCGATGAGTTTAAGACTGCCAGCGATCGTGCTGGAGCAGCGCGGCCAACCCCCGCGGCTGGAAGAAGTGATCGTTCACGAGCCGGGGCCGAACGAGGTGGCCGTTCGCCTCGTCGCCAGCGGCATCTGCCATACCGATCTGGGGGCGGTGCGCGACGCCCGCGCCGTGCCGATCCTGCTCGGGCACGAGGGCGCCGGCATCGTGGAGACCGTCGGCGCGGGCGTGACGCATGTGCAACCGGGCGATCACGTGGTGATCAACTGGCAGGTGAAGTGTCTGAAGTGCCGCTGGTGCCTGGCCGGCCGACAGGACCTGTGCGAGAACGTGCAGGCTACGGCCGAGCCGCGCGTGTACTGGCGCGAGCAACCGATCAACCTGCTGCTCAACGCCGGGACGTTCTGTCCTGTCGCGGTGCTGCCGGCAATGGGCGCGGTGCCGATCCGCAAAGACATGCCGCTGGACAAGGCGGCGCTGCTGGGCTGCGCGGTGGCGACCGGCGTCGGCGCGGCGCTGTACACGGCGCGCGTGGGGCCGGGCCAGACGGTGGCGGTGATCGGGACGGGCGGCGTCGGGCTGAACATCGTGCAGGGGGCGCGGCTGGCCAATGCCGGGCTGATCGCCGCCATCGACATCGACCCGGACAATTTGCGTCTGGCCGCCGAACTGGGCGCGACGCACACCATCGACAGCCGAAGTGCCGATCCGATTCAGGCGATCAAGGATCTGACCGGCGGGCGGGGCGTCGAGCACGTTTTCGAGGTGGTCGGGCTGCCCGAGCTGATGGCCCAGGGCATCGACATGCTGTCGCGCGGCGGGGCGCTGACGCTGGTCGGCGCGGCGGCACGGGATGCGCAGATGCAGTTCGCGCCGCGCCGCTTCATGAGCCAGCAGCAGACGATTCAGGGCTGCATCTACGGCAACATCCGGCCGGGAATCGACCTGTCCCTGTTCGCCGACTGGTATATGGACGGCCGGCTGAAGCTGGACGAACTGCACACGCGGAACGTCCGCCTGGAGGATGTGCCGGATCTGTTCGTGAACCGCGAGAAGCTGGGCGGCATTCGCACGGTGATTCAATTCGAGGGGGCCTCATGACTGTTTATCGCCTGGAAGAGATGTTCCCGCAGGACGTGGAAGAACGGCTGAAGGCCAACCCGATCCTGGTGCTGAGCTTCGGCACCATCGAGTGGCACAGCCATCACCTGCCGCTCGGCCTGGACGGCATCGTCGCCGGGGCCATTGCCGAGCGCATCGCCGACGGGGCAGATGCTGTGCTGTGTCCGGTTTCGTACTGGGCGGTGGGGGGCGTGCCCTACCCGTATACGCTCAACCTGCCGGCCAGCGTGGTGGAGCCGCTGCTGGTCGCGCTGTTCGAGCAGTTCGGGGCGATGGGCTTCAAGGTGATCGTCGCTTTCACTGGGCACTTCGGGCTGGAGCAGACGCTGACGCTGAAACGCGCCGCGCTGACGGTCATGCGTCGATCGCCGGTGTTGATCCTGCCGCTGACCGAGTACGACCTGACGACCGACGCCGACTACAAGGGCGACCATGCCGGGATCGGCGAAACGTCGCTGCTGTGGGCGCAGCGCCCGGATCTGGTGCGGCTGGACGCCGTGCCGGAGGATGTGCCGCTCGACGGGGTGCTGGGGGCCGATCCACGTGGGGCGGCGCGGGATGAGCTGGGGCAGGCGCTGATGGTGCTGATCGCCGAGCGGGCGGCGTCATTCGCCGGCCGTCTGCTGAACGAGACGTCGGCCCTGGAACGAAGCGACTATCTGTCCGCGCTGGCGGCGGGGGGCAAGGTGCTGGAGAAGACGGCCGACGCCCGGCAGTCGCAGCCGAAGGCGTCGGTGCCATCGATCACGACGCCAGCCTATCTGGCGTTCTGTCAGGCGATGTACCAGGGGCATTATCGCGAGGCGCAGAAGCACGCGGAACGGAAGTGGGCGGCGCTGGGGGAGTGAGGGAGCTGGCCGCCGGCTCCTCTCCCACGCCAGCAACGGAGGCGACACGTAACCCCTCATCCCCCGCCCCCTTCTCCCACGCAAGCGGAGAGAAGGGGAGCCTGTTGCGGGAACTTGGGGATGCTCGAGACCGCGGTCGCCTACTTAGCCCCCTAGAGCCAGTTATTGATTTTTTGCCCCTCATCCCCCGCCCCCATCTCCCACGCAAGCGGGGAGATGGGGAGCCTGTTGCGGGGAATTTGGGGATGCGCGAGACCGCTGTCGCCTACTCAACCCACCTAGAGCCTGTTATTGAATTTTTGCCCCTCATCCTCCGGCCCCTTCTCCCACGCAAGCGGGGAGAAGGGGAGCCTGTTGCGGGGAACTTGGGGATGCTCGAGACCGCTATCGCCTACTCAACCCCGCTGGGCAAGACGCGCCGGCACGTATTTTCAGGAGAGTCGTGGCTGTAGATATGTAGCCTGCCTCGTCCGAGTCGATAGATTGCGTTAACCGGACGACTCAGGCAAACGAAGTCTGTTTGGCGTCCCTACAAAAACTCCGGGTGGATGCCGCCGTACTTGCGGACGCGCAGTAGCGCTTCCCATGTGCACCAAGATAAGGGATGTGGGGGCCGCCGAGGGCGCTGGGAAGCGCCTCGGCTACCAACCGACAAGCCCACTGAAGGGGCTTCCCCGACGCCTGCGTTCTTGGTCCCTTTAGTGGACCTGTCTTTTCGGGTAGCCGGGTGTTTTAACACCCGGCGGACGACGCGACCATCGCTACTCTGGTTGCATCGATCAGTCGCTAACTTGGTGCCTATGGGACGCGCAATAGCGCTTCCCTAAGGCCGGCGGACGGACACGTTGGTTCACCCCTATGGACGACCCTCGAAACCGGTTCCCAGGGTCCGCTCGCGTGGGTGGAGGTCAATATCCTGTGTCCTCCCCCTGCATGCCGTCGAGGATGGCCAGACCGGCGCTGGTGCCGACCAGTTCGGCGCCGGCATTGAGCACGGCGATGGCCCGCTCATAGCTGTTGACCTTGCCGGAAGCCTTCACCCGGGCCCGCGTCACGCTTTCGCGCAGCAGGCGGATGTTCTCCGGAGTGGCGGGAACGGAACCGGGGCCGACGCCGCTGGAGTTCTTGATCCACGGCACCCCCGCTTCGTCCAGCAGGCGTGCAGCCAGCCGCTGATCGGCTTCGCTTTCGATGTAGCCCAGTTCGAGCATGGTCTTGATCGGCATGCCGGCGGCGGCCTCGACCAGCGCCTCGCCTTCATGACGGAATTCGTCGACCATCCCCGACAGGAAGAAGCCCATGTTCGGCTCGTAGTCGACTTCGTCGGCCCCCAGGGCGCGGCATTCGCGGATCAGGGCGATCTTGGCGTGCAGACTTTCGTGGCCCATGCTCAGGCCGATGAAGGTGGCTACCCGCACGCCGGTGCCGCGCGCGATGTCGCGGGCCAGCGGCACCCAGCACATGGGGATCATGACGGCGTGAAAGCCGCTGCGCACCCCGGCTTCGCAGTGGGCGATCATCTCCGCGCGGGTGGCATTCGCTTTGACGAGGGTGAACTGAATCTTCTTTGCCAGTTCGGCGCGGGTGAGATCGCGAGCGCTGGAAACAACAGGTGGGGAGACAAGAGTCATGAGGGGATCCTTCGATCTGGATTCAACGCACAGAGTATAGCCCTGACACGTACAGATGTCTATAGACATCGATATACAACTTGATAGACGTGATGACATTCGTCACTTTGATGGACGTCTATAAATGTATATCTTTGAATAAAGAGTTGGCGCAGGCACGCGCGCGATCATCAGACCCGATTCGAAAAATCTTTCAAACAGGAATGAGACATGCAAACCGTATTGGGCGGCATCCACTCCACGGTCACCATCAGCCCCGACCACCTCACCGTTATGATTGGCGAACGGCTCAACCCGACGGGCCGCAAAGCCTTCAGCGCCGAACTTCAGGCAGGCGACCTGAGCCGAGTCGCCAAGGACGCTGCATCCCAGGTTGCGGCTGGAGCGCTCGTGCTCGACGTCAACGTCGGTGCGGTTGGCGTCGACGAGGTGGCGGTACTGCCCCAGGCCGTGCAGATCGTTCAGGACACGGTCGACGTGCCCGTCTCCATCGACTCGTCCAACGCGGAGGCCATCGTCGCGGCGCTCAAGGTCGCCCGTGGGCGGCCGCTGATTAACTCGCTCAATGCCGAGCAGAAGAAGCTCAACGAACTGATGCCGATCGTGGCCGAATACAACGCGGTTGCCATCGCGCTGTGTATCCCCGACGGCGGCATTCCGATGACCGTGCAGGGGCGCCTCGACGCCGCCGCGCAGATTCTGGAAGCGGCGCAGCGCTACGGCGTCAGCGCGGACTCGCTGCTGTTCGACCCGCTGGCGACGACGATCAGTACCGACCACCTGTCCGGAATGCTGACCCTGGAGGTGACGCGTGAACTGCGCCGCCAGTTCGGCGTCAATATCGCCATTGGCGCGAGCAACGCCTCGCACGGGATGCCGGAGCGCGAACTGCTCAACCTGGTGTTCATGACGCAGTTGATCACCGCCGGGGTGAATGCGCCGATCTGCAACCCGAACAAGATTGCGCTGGCGGTCAAGGCGGCCGACCTGATGCTCGGCCGCGACGAAATGGGCATGACCTACATCCGCGCCTACCGCGCGCTGGAAAAACTGAAGACTCAGACGACGCCTGCCGCTTCCTAGTGCGCCTGGCGCAGAAGGTGAGGTTTTTCCCATGCCCCTGCTGACTCCTGGCCGCCGCTGGCAGCCCGCGTACTACCCCTTCAAGCGTGAGCCGCTGAACCGGCGTCTGCTCGCCGCAGTGGAGCGCGCCGTGAAGGGTCCGCTGTTCGGCTGCCGGATGTGCGGCAACTGCCTGCTGCAAGAGACGGCGTTCATCTGCCCGATGCAGTGTCCGAAAGGGCTGCGCAACGGGCCGTGCGGCGGATCGCTGCCAGAACGCTGCTACGTGGACGAGACGCGCCCATGCATCTGGTACCACATTCACAAGCGGTCGGAGGCCATGGGCCGGTCCGACAAGCTGCTGGAAGTGCTGCCCCCCCTCGATTGGGACAAGGTGGGCACGGAGACCTGGGGCGATGTCGTCGTGCAGGCACGCAAGGTGGGCTTCAAGAACGTCGTCACCGGGCTGACGGCGAAAGACCCGGCGAAGCGTACAGCCACCTGGGATGCCCTCTTCACGCCGGTACGCCAGCCCGACTGGTGGCAGGGCGATGCGCTCTACCACCCGCCCACCTACGAGGAGCCGATCTCCGACCTGGAGCGCCGGCTGCGCGCGGGTGAATTCGTCGTGACCGCGGAGGTGTCGCCGCCGCTCAGCGCGGCCACCGACAAGTTCGTAGAGACGCTGGAACTGATTCGGCCCTACGTGGCGGCTGTCAACTTCACCGACAATGCCTCGGCCATGCCGCGCATGTCGAGCGTGGCATGCAGTACGATCGCGGCGCAGCGCGGGGTCGAGCCGGTGATGCAGATCGCCGCGCGCGATCACACCCGCGCCAGCATCCAGTCGGAGGCGATCGGGGCGAATGCGCTGGGCATCCGCAACGTGCTGTGCCTCTCCGGCGATCATGCGCGGATGGGCGCGGCGCCGTTCGAGCGGTCGGATATTGTCGATATGGACGCCGTGCAGATCCTGTGGATGCTGCGACGGATGCGCGACGAGGGCAAATACCTGGACGGGCGCGCCCTCAAGACGCCACCGAAGCTGTTCCTCGGCGCGGCGGCCTCACCCTTCGCCTCCGAGGCGCGTTTCCAGGCACTGCGCGCGCAGAAGAAAATCAACGCCGGGGCGCAGTTTTTGCAGACCAATCTCATTTTTGACGTAGAGCGCCTGGAGATCTGGCTGAACGAGCTGGCGCGGCGCAATGTGCTGGACAAGGTCTACATCATTGCCGGCATCGCCACCCTGAAGAGCGTGAAAGCGGCGCAGTACATGGACGCTCACGTGCCTGGCGTGCGCGTTCCGGAGCACCTGATGAAACGCATGGAAGCGGCCGGCGACGATGCGGCCGAAGAGGGCATCACCATTGCCCTGGAGCTGATCGAGGCGGTGCGGCGCTTGCAGGGCATCCACGGCGTGCATCTGACGACGATCGGCAAAGAGAGCAGCCTGCCACGGATCATCATCGAGGCCGGGCTGGCGACGCCGGAAAAAAGCCTCACCCCCTGAACGGCAACAACCTCACCCCCTGCCCCCTCTCCGGACCGGAGAGGGGAAACTGGCTGTGGAGATGATGCCGCAGGGGCGGACCCGTGTCCGCGGGCCAACCGGACTGGGCCTGCTGGCTTGGCCCTCAGGCCCTTGCTGGTGGTTCGCCCGAACCCGCGGAGCCGTCCCGTGCGCCGCCGGAGAAAGATGCTGCGGCTACCCTCAGGACGAGACACGAAGCGGTTGGCCAGGAAGGCTTATCCCTTGACCGCTAAGGACCCTCTCAGGGGTTTTCGGGGCTTGAGGGAGCCGGACGCTAACGCCGGGCGGAAGCCTTCGCTGCCACCGTCTGTCCTGAAACCCACTTTCCGGGTTGGCACTTTTTCAACAGAATCCCATGGGACGTCCCTAACTCCGATCCGTGTCTCTGCTGAGTCCTTATAGATGTCTACCAATGTCTAGTGGTAACGCGTAAAACGTGCTATTGTTTGCTGAAAATCAGTCCAACCCTTCAAAACACCTAAGAGAGGTCGTTTGATGATGACGCAGGCAGACCCCGCTCGATTCCTTCCCGGTCAGCATGACCGTGCCAAACTCATGCGTTATGACACCGCCGTGATCCTGAAGCGGTTTTTCTTCGTGGAAGAGTCACTGATTCTGAATCAGGCGGGGTGGCTGGCCGGCGTTGGTCCTCTGGATGCCAAGCACATCCTGGCGAAGCATCTGTGGGAAGACTCCCTCACGGCAGAGGCGCAGCGTACCCGCGTCTTCGAGCTGCGCTACCCCAGCCGGCTGATGGAGATCGGCGATGAAGAACCCCTGATGCGCCTGGTTAACGAGGCGATCAACGCGCCGAACGGGCTGGCGGCGGTGCAGGCGCTGGCGCAGGTGTTCAAGCCGGCGCTGGCGAAAGCCTACCGCGCCTATCTGGACCTGGCCGATGTGATCGGCGACGGGCCGAGCATCCGCTTCATGGAGCTGGCGTTCAAGGAAAAGGCGCGGCAGATCGAGGAGCTGACCGGGCTGCTGCCCCTGCTGCGCGCCTATCACCCCGAAGATATTGCCAGCGCTGACGCGTGGAGCGGCGAGATCGAGCGGCGACTGAAAGCGATGGGCGGGATCGGGCTGGACCCGGTCGAGGCGAAGGCCGGCGAGCCGGTGACGCTGCCGGGGCGTAAGCCGTTCAAGCTGGCGCAGATTCCGGAGCGCGACCGGCGATTCAAGAAGGTGACCTACTACTGGCCGGACGTGATCGACCCGACCTTCCCCTATGGCGACGGGCTGAGCCTGCAAATTCGCAGCGCTATCAGCCACCTGAACGAGGTGTGGGCGGTGGAGACGGGCGGGGCGCTGCTCCAGGCCTTCGCCCAGGATCTGGGTTGGGAGTTTGTGCTGGACGCTGCGCGCTGGACGTACGACGAGTCGCGGCACATGCGCATGGGCTACGAGCGGCTGATGGCCTGGGGCTACAAACCGGAAGAGCTGCCGCTGGGCAACTACATCTACATGGCGGCTTACGAGCAGGACCCGATCTACCGGCTGGGCAGCCTGTACTTCTTTGAGACCAAGAACATCAAGCGCAAGCCGGAGCGGATCAAGAGCTTCGCCGACTTCAGCGACGACGTCAGCCGGCACGACATGGATTTCGACTGGGCGGATGAGACCATTCATGCCGCGTATGGGACGAAGTGGCTGACCAGGTTGATGCAAGTGCGCGGCGAGGCCAAGCCCGATCCACATGTGGTGCGCGAGGCCGTCGGCAAGATGGTGCAGGCGGTGGTGGACCGGGCAACGGACACCGATCGGCGGGAGATCCGGGCGATTGCCGCGGCCATTCTGGCAAAGGCCGAGCAGGTAGCGGCGGGTTGATATAGCCAGAACCGCTTGGTTATGCAGGCGAGAAGCCGGGGAAATCTACGGGCAGGCGGAGGGTGACGGACGTGCCCTCATTCAGCCGGCTCTTGACGGCGATTGTCCCGCCATGCGCGGTGATCGCCGTCTGGGCGATGGTCAGCCCCAGACCCAGGCCGCTGACCTCGCCAATATTGGTGCCGCGGAAGAATGGCTCGAACACGCGCGGCAGCTCCGCTTCCGGGATGCCGATGCCCCGATCGGCGACCACCGCGACCACCTGATCGCCCTCGCGAGTCAGGGTGATCGCAATCGTGCTGTCAAGCGGCGAAAACTGCACCGCATTGCCAAGCACCTGCGTGACCGCTGCGTGCAGCGTCGTGTAGTCGGCGCTAAGCGGAATCGCCTCCGACACATGCAGGTTGAAGGTCTGCGGGAAGCCGCGCAGGGCTCGCTGCTGCTCGATGCATTCGGTGAACAGCGCTTCCAGCGTGAACGTCCCCGAGCGAATCTTCTGGGGGATCAGGCGGTCGCCGATCACGTTGGAGATGGTGTCGAGCATATTGGTGATGCGTCGGGTTTCACTCTGCACCGACTCGGAGTGTCTGGCGCGCTGCTCCGGGGTCATGCGCTCGGTATAACGCGTGAGCATCTCACTCGACGTCTGGATGACGGACAGCGGTGTGCGGAACTCATGGGCGATGCGCACCATCATGCGATTCTTGAGATCGCTGAGTTCGTGCTCTTTGGCCAGGGCCGCTTCCAGGCGCTCCCGCTCGATACTCATCTTCTCCAGCGTGCGCTGCTCGCTGATGTCGCGCGCAACCGCCACGATGCCGATGGGTTCCCTCTGCTCATTGGTCACGGCTGCGCCGGAAGATTCAACCCACAGTAACTGGCCGTCGGCGCGTATCAGGCGAAAGCGGATATAGCTGCTGATCTCCTTCCAGTCGCGAATCTGACCGAGCATCTCACCGATGGGCGTCAGATCGTCCTGACAAATGAAGCGAAGGGCCGACTGACCTATCACCGCTTCCGGCGCATAGCCCAGCGTCCGTGCGAATGACGCACTGGCATAGCGGATGACTGTCTGGGCGTCCATGAGGACGATGATGTCGCGCGTGTAGTCGTTGATCGCCCGCAGTTGTTCTTCGCTCTGGCGGAGCTGTTCGCGCAGTCGGACGGCCTCGGTGATGTCGCGCGCGATCAGCAGCCGGCCGACGTCTTTCCCGCGACTGCCGCGGATCGGCTCAAAACGGAGGCTGAGCGTGCGCACTCCCTCCGGCTGCGAGACGACCCGCTCGACTTCGACCTGCCCTAGACCTGGAGCGAGTTCTGATTGAAGCCTCCAGTCCGGGAAAACGGCGTCGATAGACAGGCCGACGGCCTGGGCTTCGTCCATGCCGGCCCATTTTCGCGCAGTCAGATTCAACTCCGCAATCCGGTTCACCATATCCAGCACAATAACCGCATCGCTCAGGTTTTCGAGAAGACGATCGCGCGCCACGGGGAGAATATCAAACGTGCGATAGCGGAAGATCCCCCAGAAGACAGGGATCAGGCCGATGCTGAAGGCCAGCGGCGCCGGATTTCGCTGCCCGAAGATGGTTGTACCGGAAGCGAACAGCACGATGTAGGTGGCAAGGCCCAAGGTAACGCCAAGGAAGGCATAAATGACGCGCTTGCGCTCGTGTCCATAGCTCACCCGATAGTACCGAGCCAGACCCACGAGCGCCCAACTCATCAGCAGATAGACATAGCCTATCGCGAGATTGGCGCCCAATCCAAACTCGTGGTACACGGCGTTGTAGGGAGGCTGTTCGATAAAGATCGTCTGACTGAAAAACCACTGATGCTGATCGTTGGTCAACACGAGAAGCACAAACCCGAGCGCCGGGATGAGCACGACCGCATAGGCCCGGCGCCAGGGTCTCCTGGCCATACGGGCCACCATCTGAAGCGTGAGGTACCCCGCCAGAAACGGCGGAATCCACTGCATGCTGTCCCAGAAGACTTTCTGAGCACGATCGGGGTTGATCACTTCAAGAAGGTAGGCGACGAGCCAGAGCGCCATGAGGCCGCATAGTCTCCAGACGACGTTTGCTCCGGCGACCCGCGAATGGGTGAACGTCAGCGCAGACATGCTCGACAGGAGTACGATGCAAACGATGGTGAAATAGAGGAGCGCAGTTTCCTGAGGCGACATACCCCGCCTGCAACCGAAGAGAGTTCAATGAGTCCGTCATGCATTTTGAGTATAACTGAGAAACAGGATAGCGATCCTTGGGATGTGTTCCTGGTGCATCAAGAGGCCGCTTCGCGACATCGCGGCCGGGGGTTCGGGGAACAAATCTCGTCCCGAGCGCTACCTGTGCGCCATATATTGAAATGTCTCGATGCATGCGCCCGGTGAAGGTGGTCTGACTACCGGCCGGTGTTGTTAAGCAGCATCAGCAGGCCCTGCATGGCGGTGAGCATCGATGTGTTGAGCCGGTGCATCAACCAGACGCCGCGCGGCTTCGGAAGCGATCAGCTCGGCGTCGCGCAGCACCTTGAGATGATGGGAGATCGTCGGCTGGCTCAGGTCGAAGTGCGCCTCGATGTCGCAGCCGCAAATTTGGCCCCCGCCCTGGCTGATCAGGTCGATCATTTGCAGGCGGATCGGGTTGCTGAGTGCCTTGAAGGCCAGTGCGAACTGCTCTGACTCCGTATCTCCCAGGCGTAAGCTAAGGTCCGGATTACACACCTTGCCATCTTCCTGAAGGGGCGTCATAAGTTCGGGAGTCGCTGCCAAGGTGTTCATTTCAGCTCCAATTGACTCACTGCCGATAACATATTGTACAAGCAAATACTGGCATTTAGCGCGGAATACATAGAAACATTTCGATATATGTCTTCTGTCACCCGCCACAAATGACGTTCGGCAATGCACTGTGTCTGCCGGCGGGTGCTAGACTGAAATCAGTTCGCTGTAACAGACGGCAATCGATGCCGCCGTGAAAGGCATATTAAAACCATGATCACGATCAAAATTCTCGGTTCCGGCTGCGCCAACTGCAAGCGGCTGGAACAGGAAGTCAGGGATGCGCTGGCCGACAGCCCGATCGAACATGAGATCGTCAAAGTCACCGAGTATGAAGACATCATGGCCTATGGCATCCTGAGCACACCCGGTTTGGTCATGGACGAGAAGGTGTTCTCCGCAGGCCGTATCCCGAAGCGTCAGCAAATCGTCGAGTGGGCAACACAGCTCGAAGCAGGCAAGTAGTCGACAGATGGGTTCGAGAGGACGTGATACATGCGTTTGTCCCGCTTCATGACGGTTCACGAGGATCGCCCGGCATTCGTCATCGTGGGGATATTAGCGGTCGTCTGGGGTGTTGTGTATAACAACCTTCAGCCGATTGCCGACTGGTTGACCTACTCTCTGCTCGGTCTCAGCCCTACCAGTCCAATCGGCGAAGCGCTCAATTTCTTCGTCTACGACGTGCCAAAGCTCCTGCTCCTGCTGTCCGGCATGATCTTCCTCATCACCCTGCTGCAAACCTTCATCGATACCGAGAAAGTGCGCGCACTGGTCGAGAAGCGCGGTGAGGGGATCGGCAATGTCATGGCTTCGCTGTTCGGGGCCATCACGCCGTTCTGTTCCTGCTCTTCAGTACCGCTGTTCATCGGCTTTGTTCAGGCCGGTATCCCCCTGGGCATCACATTTTCGTTCCTGATCACCTCACCGATCATGAACGAGGTTGCCTTTGTGATGCTTCTGGGATTATTCGGCTGGGAAGTCGCCCTGCTCTACCTGGCATCCGGCGTGATCATCGGCGTGATCGCCGGGCTGGTGCTAGGGCGGCTGAAGCTTGAACGATACGTCGAACCCTTTGTCTATCAGATCCGAGCGAAGCGCGTCCAGACCGGCGTCGAGGCGAGCAAGCAGACGTGGGTGGAACGCTTCGGGCAGGCTGCCGATAGCACCCGTGAGATTGTCGGCAAAGTCTGGCTGTTCGTCATCATCGGCATTGGCATCGGCGCGTTCATCCACGGTTTTGTTCCTGAGGACGCGCTCACCGGCATCATGGGGGAAGACGCATGGTGGTCGGTGCCCGCGGCGGTGCTGCTGGGCATCCCGTTGTACTCCAATGCGGCCGGAGTCATCCCGGTCATCAGTGCGCTGCTGGGCAAAGGCGCAGCCCTGGGAACCGCGCTGGCCTTCATGATGTCGGTGGTTGCCCTCAGCCTGCCGGAAATGATCATCCTGCGCAAGGTCTTGAAGCCGCGCCTGATCGCCATTTTTGTCACGGTTGTGGCCGTGGGCATCGTCATCACGGGATACTTGTTCAATCTGGTGGTCTAGCAGTTCGCTTCATGAGGTTTAGTACAACACGCAATCCGTGAGCGGAAAGTTGTGCGCCAAAGCAAGGAAGCGCCGCTCAACGGTACGGAACACGGTTACTCGAAGGAGAAACACGGAATGACTTCTCAATCAGCAGGCGTTCAGGCACAGACGAACAGCGTCTTTGGACGCTTGTCCGTGCTGGATCGCTTTTTGCCCCTCTGGATTTTTGCGGCGATGGCCCTCGGCATCGCCCTCGGTAAGTTAATTCCATCCCTGGGACCAGCGCTCGAGTCAGTGAAGCTGGACACGGTGTCTCTGCCGATCGCCATCGGCCTGCTGTGGATGATGTACCCGGTGCTGGCGAAGGTCAAATACGGGAAGATGCCGGAAGTCGCGGCCAACTGGAAAATGTCCGGCACGTCGCTGATCCTGAACTGGGTGGTCGGACCGGCGCTGATGTTCATCCTGGCCTGGCTGCTGCTGCCCGATCACCCGGAGTATCGCACCGGACTGATCCTGGTCGGTCTGGCGCGCTGCATCGCCATGGTGCTGATCTGGAACATGCTGGCCTGCGGCGACAGCGAATACGCCGCGGTGCTGGTGGCGATCAACTCCGTCTTTCAGATCGTGATGTACACCGTGCTCGGCTACTTCTACCTGACGATTGTGCCGCAGTGGCTGGGCGGGACGGCGGTCGCGCTGGATGTATCGATGGGGGAGATCGCCAAGAGCGTGCTGATTTTCCTGGGTATACCCCTGGCCGCCGGCTTTCTGACGCGGCTGATTCTCACGCGCGCGAAGGGTGAGGAATGGTACGAGACGAAATTCGTGCCGCGCCTGTCACCAACAGCGATCATCGGACTGCTGTTCACCATCGTGATGATGTTCTCGCTCAAAGGGGAAGTCATTCTTGAGCGGCCGCTGGATGTGGTGCGGATCGCGCTGCCGCTACTGGCTTACTTCGTCATCATGTTCAGCCTATCGTTCGGACTCTCCTACCTGCTCAAGTTTCCTTACGCGGATACGGCGACGATTTCGTTTACGGCGACGGGCAACAACTTCGAACTGGCGATTGCCGTGGCCATCGGCGTTTTCGGTTTAGCGTCTGGCGAGGCGCTGGCCACCGTGGTCGGGCCTTTGATCGAGGTGCCGGCGCTGATCGGCCTGGTGTATCTGTCGCTGTGGCTGGGACGCCGTCTCTATCCTGGCGATCCACTCTGGAAGCAGACGGGATCGACCGCAAGACGGGCACAGCCCGACAGACCGTTGAACGCCAGAGGCGCCAAGTGAATTGGCGGTGAAGTCGCTGCCGGTTGGCGTCAGGAGAGAATCTGCGCGCGCAGCCCGGCGACGAAATCGTTCTTGCCGCCCTGGGCCGGATGACGAATCTTGGCACAGGGGATGCCCATCGCCGTCAGCAGGCCGTGGCCGACGTTGCCGACGGCGATGATCCTGGCCGGTGCGTAGAGATCCAGCAGGGCGTGGAGGAACGGCTCGCCGGTCTTCACTTCGCCGGCGCGCGGCTTGCGGTTGGTCAGCGGCTTGCCGGGCAGATGCGGATGAAACGGAAATGCGGCCCAGACCAGCGGCACGACGCCCAGCTCCAGAAGCACGGTCCAGAGAATGGTGGCGGTCTGCTCGCCCTGGATGGCTTCAAACCCTGGCTCCGGCACGTCCTGGTAGCCCCGGCTCACCCCAAGCATGTCGAGCGACGGGACGCCCTCGACCAGAAGGCGCCGGCTGACCATGGGTACGCCGGTCAGGCGCATGCCGCGGTAGCCCGGCGCTTCGGCGATCAGGGCGATGCTCGTGCGGCGCTCGGCGTGCTGCTCCAGGTAGCGGGTCAGGTTGGCGCGACGCAGGGCGGTATAAGGATTGTCACCCGCCGCAACCTGATTGGTGGCGTGGGGCGCGGTCGGGGTGTGTGACAGGCGCTCGACAAACGAAGCAATGGAGTCCATGAGAGGTTCTCCGACTGAGTGCTACTTCACCGCGACGCCGGCGATGTGCGGGCCGACGATCGGGAAGTCCACGCGGAAGTGTTCGAGATGGACGTGACTGAAACCGGCGTGCTGGATGGCCACCCAGGTCTCGCGGTCCGGGTGGCAGCCGTCACCGACGGTGCGCCAGATCGGCTTGATGATCTGCTGGAAGCGGCGGAGGGCGCTTTCTCGCGGGGCGGCGACGTGCTCAATGAAGACGAAGCGGCCGCCCGGTTTGAGGGCGCGGCGGATCTCCTGGAGCGCGCGGTGCGGGTCGCCCACCGAACAGAGCACGCGCGTGCTGACGACGGCGTCCAGGCTCTCGTCAGGCACGCCCAGGTCCTCCGCGGCGCCCTCGCGCAGGTCGATAGTCAAACCAAGGCGCGCCGCCTCTCGCTCGACGTAAGGGAACATGGCCGGGTTGGGCTCCAGCCCGATCCAGCGCACGTCGCGCGAATAGTAGGGCAGGTTTGGGCCGGTGCCGGGACCGATCTCCAGCACGTCGCCATGCAGGTCGGCCAGGAGCGCGCGACGGTAATCCTCGTAGGGTCCTTGATTGACGCTGCTCTCCGAGGCTATCGCCCGCGCGAAGAGCCGCTGATACAGGCTTCCACGCCGGCGGGGGAGTGTCGCTGCCGGACGTCCGTTGCCCGATTCTGTGACCATGCCATCTCCGGGTGACTCACACTTCGACAGAGGGGGTTGCAAGCGGTTGTTGGCTGCTGAAACGAACCCTCGACTCAGTATAGCCGGGGATATTCTGGCTGTCGATGCGCGGGGTCGACGCATGGTTGTCGCCTGGACAACAGAAAACGCACCGGAGCGCTGGCAGAACCAGCGCCCCGATGCGTCACGAAAGCGTGTCGGGCATTGCCAGACCCGTCGATTACCGGCCGTGGTGGCCGCGATGATGATTCATGTTCGAGCCGCCCATCATGCCGCCCATGTGGCCCATCCCGCTCATCATGCCCTGACGCATGCCCGGCATCATTGCGGCGTCTTCGCCCATCATCGGGCAATCGGCGTTGGGCCATTCGCATACCCATGCCCATGCCACAGCTCTCGCCCATCGCCATCATGGGCATCTGACCCAGGTTGTCGTGCATCCAGGCCAGGTGCTCATCGGCCTGTTCCTGCGTGATCACGCCCGCTTCTACCATGGCGTTCACATGCTCGGTCATGGTGGCGGTGGCCGCCTCATAGACGGCGTCGAGTTCGATGCCCTGGGCCTCGGCGATTGCTTCCAGCGTCTGGCCGGATCGCAGCGCGGTCCAGAGCGCCTCGGCATCCATGTCAAGGGCCTCGGCAACGGCCGACCACATCGTCGGGCCCGATCCCATCATGCCTTCGTGGCGCCAGCCAAAACCGGGCGCGGTATCCTGTGCCAGCACCCCGGAGGCGCCGACGGCGATCGCCCCGATCAAAAGGACCACGAGGACCAGAGCGAGCGGTTTTCGATTGGACATCATGAGGTTTTCTCCTGAATAGGCTTCGTTTCATTCATGCCTACAGGATGCCAGACTTCGATGTAGCGTTTATGCGGCAATTGTGAGATTCGTGTGAAGCCGGCTGGCCGGATCAGGTGGTGGGCAGGCACAGGGTGAAGCGCGCGCCCTGACCAAGCTTGCTCTCGACCTGCACGGTACCGCCATGGAGCTCGGCAAGCTGCCGGACGATCGCCAGGCCCAGGCCGGACCCGCCGCTGGTGCGGCTGCGGGACTTGTCCGAACGCCAGAATCGCTCGAAGAGGTGGGGGATCTCCTCGGGCGGAATGCCCGGACCGCTGTCGCTTACGGAGAGCTTGACCGCGCCCCCTTCCGCCCGACCCTCGATGATCACCACCGACTCGTTTGGACTGTAGCGCAGGGCGTTGTCCACCAGGTTGGTCATGATCTGCATGAGACGCTCAAAATCGCCCTGCACCGGCGGCAGATCGGCGGCCACCGAGGTGCGCAGCGTGATGGATTTTTCACGGGCGCGAGGGGCCATTCTGTCCCACACCTGCTGCGCCAAGTCATCTATCCTGACGGGCTGCGTTTGCAGACGAAGCTGGCCCGACTCGGCCAGGGACAGCGTGCGCAGATCGGTGATCAGGCGGTTGAGCCGCAGCGTCTCCTGATGCAGGGACTGGAGTTCTTCCGGGCTGGTGGGCAGCATGCCGTCGAGCATCGCCTCGACATTGCTCTGAATGATAGACAGCGGCGTGCGCAGCTCATGCGCGATGTCGCCGATCATGTTGCGCCGTTCGGTTTCATAGTGCTGTAAGGTCTCGGCCATCTGATTGAACGTCCGGGCGACGCTGGCAATCTCGTCATGACCGTTCAGCGAGACGCGCCGGGTCAGATCCCCACCGGCGATCCCCTGCCCGGCCGAGGCAAGCCGTCGCAGTGGGCGGCTGATCTGCATGAACAGCAGCGAACCCAGCAGCAGCGCAAGGCCGGCGGCCCCGATTCCGGCGAGCAGCGCGGCGCGGTTGATGGCGTTCAGAAAGTCGCCGGCCGGCGTCGCGGGGCTGTCAAGCGGCGTGATGATGAGCGTGCCGAGCGCACCTGATTCGCCAATGATGGGCACACCCCTGGCCAGTTCGGCAGCCGTAAGCGGGCTTCCGAGCAGCGTCTCGCCGGTATCGACCTCGACGCGGCCGTCGGACCCGGCAATGAGGATGCGATCGCTGAGTCCCATCGACATGTGCATGCCGCCCGCCTCGCCCTCGTGCTGCCGGATCTGCGCGCCCATTCCCTCCGCCATACGCCCGCCCATCATGGCGCCGCCCGACTGCCGGTAGGCCCAGGGATTGAGCAGCGCCTCTTCGACTCCTGCCCAATTGCCCGAGCGGGTGAAGTAGTCGGCGGCAACGGGGGCGAGCTGGGCCGCCCGCTGCTGGCCGGTCTGGGTGGTGTAGAGCACGAATTGATCGATAGTGGCATGGCTGATCAGCAGCACCACCGCGGCGATGCTGAAGAGGACGATCAGGACCAGCGCCCCGACCAACCGTATCCACAGGCTGTCGGTTCGCAGGAGCAAGGTCCTTAAGCGGCTCATGGTCAATCCTCGGTGAATTTGTAGCCGACGCTGCGCACCGTCAGAATGTAACGCGGTTGGTGGGGATCCGGCTCAATTTTCTGCCGGAGATTCTTGACGTGCTGATCGATGGTGCGCTCGTAGCCTTCATAGCTGGCCCCCTGGGTGGCCTCCAGCAACTGCGCGCGGGAATAGACGCGGCCAGGAGCGCGCATCAACGTCACCAGGAGGTCGAACTCGTTGGCGGTCAGTTCGACCGGCGCCTGGCCGACCAGAACCGCGTGCCGCTGCAAATCCGCCCGGATGCCGGCGACCTCGACGACTTCGGGCGGTGCTTCGGAGGACTCTGCCCGCCGCAGCACCGCCCGGACTCGAGCGACCACCTCACGGGGGGAAAAGGGTTTGGTGATGTAGTCGTCGGCGCCCAGTTCCAGGCCGATCAGGCGGTCGGTTTCTTCTGTGCGCGCGGTCAGCATGATGATCGGGCAGTCGGAGTCCCGCCGCAGTGCGCGACACACATCCAGCCCGTCGAGCGTCCCAGGGAGATTCAGATCGAGGATGACGAGCGCCGGCCGGTCGCGTCGAAAGGCCGCAAGGCCCTGCTGTCCATCGGCCGCCCAGGTCACGTCATAGCCGGCAGTCTCCAGATAGATCTGGACGGTGCGGACGATCTTCGCTTCATCTTCGACGATCAGAATCTTCCTGCTCATGTCGCAATCACATCGCTATTCTTCGATCCAGTTGGAGAGGATGGTCAGCGGAATCTCTCCCTGGTCGGGGTCATTGGTGAGGACATGCACGCGGAATTCGTGCGGGCCGCCCATCATCTCGTGCATGGTGAAGCGCAGCGTGATGGTCGTCTCTTCGCCCGGTTGCAGGGTCATCTGGCTGACGATGGCGCGCGGCGGGCAGCACCCCTGCACCAGTTCGACGCGCGGCTCACCCAGAATGCGCAGAGCCTGGTCGCCGGTATTGCGAATGCGGAAGACGCTCTCGGCATACGCCTCCATCTTGAGATCGCCATGATTGATGAGGGTACTGTCGATGCTGGCGTGGGGTTGGCCGGTGACTTCGGGCACGAAGGGGGGCTGGCTGGGATAATTGCTCAGCACCACCACAAGTACGATGGCGATCAACAGGGTGCCGGCGAGTCCTATCAGCAGCATGGGATTCCGGCGGGTGCGCTCGGCAGGCGCAGACTGCTTTCGGCGGGTACGAGTGGCCATGGGCTTGTTCTACTCCTGTCTATTCTTTGGTCTGGGCGACGAGCTGTTCTTCTTCGAGGGTCATGTGATGCTGGCGAATGCGCTGCTCCGGCGTCCACATGGTCTTGATGTAGGCGATGATCAGCGCGGCCTGCTGGCGGTCGTAAAGTGCGCCGAACGAGGGCATTTCGTAGAAGAACTTGGGGTCGGCAAAGCCACCTTCGACGACATAGCGGATCAGCAGCTCGTCGGTGTGATGCCAGGTGTGCCCACCCTCGTTGTGGGGCGGCGCGCCATAACGTCCGGTGGAGTCGGGCATGAGCGGCGCCTCGGGGAACTGGCCTTGCCCGTCGACGCCATGGCAGGCGGCGCAGGTCTGCTCGTAGAGCGCCTGGCCCTGGGCAATGTCTTCCGGTCGATAGAAGACGCCTTGGACCGTGCTGCCCGGATCTCCGGGTGAACAGGCGGCGGAGACCAGAATGAGCAGCGTCATGAACGAGAGCCAGCGCTTTCGCATCCTGTCAGGTGACCTATGCCATCAGCTTAATCGTGAAATTCACCTTAAGAATAGCGGGAATCAAGGGCCCTAAACGCGTAACAGATCGCACCAAACAAATATGACAATCAACGCCTTTTTAATTGTCACCAATCACCTTCGTAGGATATTGGTCCTCTTTTGTCGCAACGGACCATTCCTTAAGGGCGGCGTGCCAAAACCCGGACTACGATTTGCGTGAGGTCGATCTTAGGAAGACTCGCTCATGTCGATCGATGTGCATTGGGACAACGAGGAGAAAGACGTCGTCGTGGCGCTGTTCGATGGCGAATGGACGTGGAACGATTTTCACGATGCCGTACAGCGCATCCATGTCATGGTGGCCAGCGTCGAACAGACCGTCGACATCCTGCTGTTTCACAAGGTGGATCAGCCGCTGGGCAATCCGCTGATCAATTTCGAACAAAGCCTGAAGAACCAGCCCCCCAACACCGGTCGCGTGATCGTGATCAACACCAAGATCAATCGGGCGGCCATGTCTTTCGCCATGCGGTTGGCCGCGATTCTGACGCGCATCTATCCCCGCGTTGGCCCGGTGGTGATGGCGTCCAGTGTGGAAGAGGCGCGGGCCATGCTGGATCGGCCCGATCATTTCAAGCCTGCCGGGGCTGCGGGGGCACGGTAGCGGAGACCCTCCCCCAGACGGTCGAACGTGCAAGTTAGGGAATAAGAACAAATGTTCTTGACAAGAGTCTCAATGGTCGTATAGTGGGCGTGAAATCGCATTTCGAGCGGCTTTGCGCTTCGTAAGGAAGGCCTATGCGACTCATCGACCGCGTGCGCGCTGCACTTGCGCCGTCTTCAGTGGACCGTGCCGATTTTCACCAGAAAACGCGCACGGTCTTTTCATTTCCCGACTGGCTGCGACCGCGCACGGGCTGGCGGCTGTCCGACCGCTATCAGGATACCGTCAATGAGGGCTACCGGCTGAACAGCCTGATCTATGCCCCGGTGCGCTACAAGGCGAGGGCGATCGCCTCGGTGCCGCTGGCCGCCGCGACGGGAAATCTCGATAGCCCGACCTGGCTGCCGGACGACGATCCGCTGGCGCGGCTGGTCCGGCGGCCGAATCGCTGGCAGACCTGGCGCGCCTTCAACGAGCAGCGCAAGACATACCTGGAACTGGCCGGCAACGCCTTCGTGTACGTCGAACGCGGGCGATCCGGCGAGGCGCTGTCGCTGCACAATCTGCGGCCCGACCGGGTGCGGATCCTGGCGGGAGCGTCCGGCGTGCAGGGCTACTACTATGTTCCGCCGGGGGCGACAGCCGACCAGGGAGTGCCGCTGCTGCCGGAAGATGTGGCGCATACGAAGTACCCCAATCCGCTCGACGATCTGGAAGGGCTGGGGTACGGTCTGCCACCGCTGCTGGCCGCGGCGCGCGACGCCGACACGGACAACGCCATCACGGCCTTCATCAAGATGGTGTTCGAGCGCGGGGCGATGCCGCTGGGCATGCTGCGCTTCAACACCGAACTGACCGAGACGGCCGCCGACGATGCCCGCCGGCGCTTCATGGAGCGCTACGGCGGCGCCGACCGCTGGTTCGACCCGGTGGTGATGGACCAGGGCGGCGGCTATGAGCGAATTGGTATGACCTTCGAGGAGCTTGGCTTCGACGTGCTGGACGCCCGCAACGAGGCGCGCATCCTGTCGGTGTTCGGGGTGCCGCCGATCCTGCTGGGGACGCGCTACGGCATTGCCCACGGGACGTATTCCAACTACGAGGAAGCGCGCCGGCAGTTCTGGCAGGACGTGCTGGTTCCGGAGCTGCGCATGCTGGAGGACGACGACCGGCGGCTGCTGACGCGCGCCGACGGCGCGACGGTGCTGTACGATCTGTCGGTGGTGCCGGCGCTGCAAGCCGATACCCCGGCGCTGGTCGAGGCGGCCCACCGGCTGATGCAGATGGGCGTGCCGACGAATCGGGCGCTGGCGGCGGTCGGTCTCACTGTGGAGGCGGTCGATGACGGCACCCCTTCGGGTGAACGTGCGTCCGGCGGCCAGAATGTGTGATACAATCGCAGCTAACGATGACCAATCCCTGGTCAGGATCGAGCGGAGGGCATCGATGGCTGCGCACGCACGAGTCGAGTTCTATGATGTGAAGACACGCCAGAAGGTGCTGGTGGACGAGAAAGATGTCGTCCGGGCGACCTTCAAGCGCAAGGACGGGCGTGTCCTTTACGGTCTGAGTGCTCAACTGGAGGACGGCCGATTCTTGACCCGCTATGTGACCAAAGAAGAATGGGACCAGGTGAAAGAACCGGCCCGCAAGAATTAGCCCGACCTGATGCACAAGCACCGAACCGAAGCGGACGCCTCCTTTAGACAGAGGCGTCCGTTGTGTTTGCGGGACTCGCTTGTAACGAGCTGAGTCGCGCATGAAGGGGCGATCTGACTATGGGCTGGGCAAAACGTGTGAGACAGCTTCTGCTGCCAGCGCTGATCGCGGCGGCGCTCATCGTGCTGCTGATCCTCCTGGTGGTCACCGTGCTGTACCCCCAACCGTGGACGGGTCTGCCGACAGTGGGCAGCCCACCGGCCGGGTATTACGAGCGCGGCAAGACACTGTGGGACTGGCTGGAGCTGCTGATCGTCCCGGCCGCGCTGGTGATCGCGGCCTTCCTCTTCGACCGCTTCACCCGCAGCCGGGAATCGAACCGGCAGGAAGAGCGGCTGCGCGAGCAGGTGCTGCAAAAGTACTTCGACGACAGCGCCGGCCTGCTGCTGGACCGCGGCGAACGCGACCCGGAGATGGTGCGGCGTATTCGAGCGCTGAAGACGATCACCGTGCTGCGCCGGCTGGATGCGGCGCGGCGGCAGGAGGTGATCGAATTCCTGCGGACGACCGACACGGGGGCGGATGTGCCGGATCTGCTGCGCGGCGCGCGGATGGAGGGCATCGACCTGACCGGCGTCGATATGACCCGCTTCAATCTGGAGAATGCCAACCTGGAGCGTGCCGATCTGGAAGGCGCGACGCTGATCAATGCCAACCTGAGCGGCGCGAAGCTGAGCGGATCGACGCTCGTCGGCGCTGACCTGACCGGGGCGATTCTGCGCGGGGCCAACCTGAACGGGGCCGATCTGCGGCGCGCCAACCTGACCGACGCGACGGTCGAGGGCGCGTACCTGGCGGATGCCGATCTGACCGGGGCGACGGTGCGCGGGGTGGATCTGAGCACCGCAATGCTGAGCGACACGACGCGGAGAGAAAGTGATGAGGCATGAGGAAGATCCTCACTCCCTGACCTCCTCTCCGACTGGAGATGGAGAACCCAAGGCGAGCATCCCTGTCGTTGTGGGTTGAATGAAGCCCGCTCTCCAGCATGGAGACGGGGTCGGGGGTGAGGTTCACTTAAGACGCGATCACCAGGAAACAGCCAGGGCCTGACGGATGTCGGGATGCCTGGCTGTTTTATTTTCCCTGATCGGCAGGTGGGACGAATTGGAAGGAGACGAAAGACATGGTGGCATTCGGAAAAGCAAGCCCCCCGGAGGGCAAGCGCTCCTCCCAGTGGAGCGCCCCCGGCCGGCGCGAAACCAAACAGTCGATGGCGTTCACCACGCATATCGACCCGGCGCAGGGCATCGTCGAGGCGATCGTGAGCGTGTTCGGCGTGCTGGACAGCGGCGGCGACATCATCAAGGCGGGGGCCTTCAAGCGGACGATCGCCGAGCGCGGGGATCGCGTCCAGGTGCTGGACAGCCACCGCGCCGACTCGGTGCTGCGGGTGGTCGGCAAGATGCTGGCCATTCGCGAGGTCGGGCGCGACGACCTTCCGGACGAGGTGCTGGCGCGCCACCCGGAGGCGACCGGCGGTCTGCTGACGCGGACGCAGTATCTGCTGGACACGCCGGAGGGCGCGGGCGTCTTCAAGCGCATCGCGGCGGGAGCGGTGAGCGAGTACAGCATTGGCTACGACGCGCTGCGGACGACCTTCGTGGCGGCGCAGCGGCCGGATGGCACGCCGACCCAGGCGCGGCAGATCCTGGAGGTGCGGCTGTGGGAATACAGCCCGGTGATCTGGGGGATGAACCCGGCGACGGCGACGGTCGGGGTGAAAGCGGCCGCCCATTTGGACGATGCCGCGGTGCGCGAGTCGATGCGGGCGGAGGTGACCGGTCTGCTCGACGAGGTGGAGGCGGCGCTGCGGGTGTGGCAGGGGGAGACGGAGTAAGCCCTGACCCCCTGGGCGGGGGGGGTGGGGCAGGGCGAAACCTCACCCCCGGCCCCTCTCCATGCTGGAGAGGGGAGAAAGAGGCGTGGGTTGGGGTTGGCGGACACGCAGCAGCATGTCCCTACGCCCGGTGATCCCTGGAGACGCGTTCCTGCGCGTCCGGGAGAGGTTGGCACAGGGCGACCCACGAGGCGTCCGTGCCGGGTGCGGAATTTCCGGTGCGGCATGTTTGGCGCAGGATGACAGACGATTCTTGGCAGGCGATTCAGGGAGGCGCAGGTGAATATCAAGACGGCGGAACGTCAGCTTGTGGAGGCGAAGGGGCTGCTGGAGCAGGCGCGCGATCTGCTCGGCGGCGAGTCGGTGAGCGATACGCAGCGGGCGGAGGCGTCGGCGCTGCGCGAGCGGGCGACCCGCATGAAGCGCGATGCCGAGCTGATGCACGAGATCGAGCGGCAGGCCAGGGCGATCGCGCTGCCGGAGGATCTGGGCCGGAGGACGAAGGCCGAGGGTCCGAACGGTTTTGCCCGCTTCGGCGAGTTCGTCGAGGCGGTGGTCGAGGCGAAATCGGGCGGGCCGCGCGACCCGCGCCTGACCTGGCTGGCGCGTGACCCGGAGGAGATCAAGGCAGAGGGTGGGCGCGGCCACAAGGCGCTCTCCGGCACGGCCGGGGCGTCGGGCGGCTTCCTGATGCCGGAGGCGTTCACCGCCGATTTGCAGTCGGCCATGCTGGAGGCCAGCGGCGTGCTGCCGCGCGTGACGGTCATCCCGATGGCGGCGCGCACGGTGGTGCTGCCCGTGCTCGACTTCACCCAGACCCTGCCGGAAGGCGAGCCGCGCCAGTTCGGCGGGGTGCAGGCCTTCTACCAGGACGAAGGGGCGGAAAGCGAAGAGAGCGAGCCGAAGTTCCGCGAGCACACGCTGACGGCGCACGAGCTGACCGTCTATACCGAGGCGAGCAATTCGCTGCTGGCGGACAGCGGCGTCTCGCTGGAGGCGTTCCTGAACAGCGGCATGGGCATGCTGGGCGCGCTCAACTGGAAGGTGGAGTACAAGATCTTCCGCGGCACCGGCGTCGGGCAGCCGCTCGGCATCCTGAACGCGCCGGCGACGCTGCCGGTCGACCGGGCGGGCGCCAACGCCGTGGGCTACGCCGATCTGGTGGCGATGGACGGCGCGGCGCTGCCCTCGCCCCGGCTGGCGTGGTTCGCCTCGATCAGCCTGAAAGCGCAGCTCCGTTCGCTGAAAGACGACAACGACAACCTGATCTGGGGCGAGGCGGCGGCCGGTCTGCCGGCGACGCTGCTGGGCTACCCGATCTTCTTCACCGACAAGCTGCCGCGTCTGGGCAGCACGGGCGATCTGGTCCTGGCCGATTTCAGCTACTACCTGTTCGGCGACCGGCAGGCGCCGACGCTGGACGTCTCGACCGAGGTCAACTTCCGGCGCAACCGCACGGCTTACCGGCTGATCCACCGCCACGACGGGTCGCCGTGGATGAACGCGCCGATGACCCTGGCCGACACGCAGACGGAAGTGTCGCCGTTCGTGGTGCTGAACTAACGACAAACCGAAGTTGTGAGAAACGAGAAATGAGACACGAGTCAGGGCATCTGCGTTGTGCACGTGGGCCTGGCTTTTCTCATCTCTCGTTCCTCATCTCTCGTTTCTTCTTTTCCAGGAGTTTCCATGAGCATTCTGCATGCGGATTTTGCGGAGCAGTTCGCGCCGCTGGACAAGGCGGCGTTCGTCGGCATCACCGGGGAGCAGAACACCGGCTTCGTGTCGGTGGCGGCTTACCAGCGGATCGCGGTGCTGATCCACGCGCTGGCCGTCGGCACGACACTGGACGCCGATGTCGAGATCGCCACGGCGGCGGCCGGGACGAACGCCCTCACCCTGAAGAGCATGAGCCAGCTCGGCGCGTCGGACGACGACAAGCTGGTCTGCATCGACATCCGGCCGGACGAGCTGGTCGCCCCGACGGGGACGAGCGCGGTCGATTTCGACTATCTGAACGTCGAGGTCACCCCCAGCGGCGCGGCGACGGTCAGCGTGATCGTGCTGGGCATCCCGCGCGACCAGCCGGCATCCGGTTGGGACGCGGTGGTGAGCTAACCTCACCCCTGCTTGCGCCTCGCTTCCCCTCTCCAGTTTGGAGAGGGGACTGAGGGGTGAGGTTCATTTGGACAGGAGGTGATGTTTGGCCGACTACACGACGGTGCAGCGGCTGCGGGCGGCGATGGGCAGCGAGGTCGCCGGGTCGCACGACGACGTGCTGGCCCGGCTGATCATGGCGGTCAGCCGGCAGATCGACCGCGCCTGCAACCGCCCGGACGGATTTGTCGCGGCAGCGGAGCCGGCGGCGCGCGAATTTGCCGGGACAGGGATGGCGGTCCTGAGCATCGACGAGTGCCTGAGCGTGACGCTGGTCGAGTCGCGGACCGGCCCAACGGAGGCTTACGCGGCGTGGGCGGCGGACGACTGGCGCGCTTTCAGCGGCGACGCGGCGATGCCCGATTTCACGCGCACCCCCTTCACCGCGCTGATGGTCCTGCCCGGCGCACACGCGGTCTTTCCGTCGGGAGTCCACAGCGGGCGGCACAGCTTCCGCCTGTCGCCGGAGTCGCTGCGCCAGTGGAGCGTCCCGACGGTGCGGGTGACGGCGCGCTGGGGTTATGCCGAGTCCGCCCCGCCGGACATCGAGACGGCCTGCATCATCCAGGCGGCTCGGTTGTTCAAGCGCGGGCTGGCGGCTTTTCAGGATGTCGGCGGCGGCGAGGGGTTGGGAACGCTGACCTACCGGCGCGGCCTGGACCCCGAAGCGCGGGCTATTCTGGAGGGCGGGCGCTACATCCGTCCGCGTATCTGAGATGCCGACGTGTCTGAGATACTGACGGTCGAGGTGCGCGGGGCGGACGCGGCGGCACAGCGGCTGGAACGTGCCGCGTCCGAACTGAGCGGCGCGCCCTTCCAGTCGGGCGTGACGGATGCAGCAAGACTGATCGAGACGGCGGCCAGGGGCTATGCGCCGGTCGCCACCGGCCGGCTGCGGGCCAGCCTGACGACGGAAGCGCGGATGAAATCCGACGCGCGGGTTGTCGTGGCCGTGGGATCGTCCCTGGCTTATGCTCCGGCCGTCGAGTACGGGGGGCGTCGGCGTCGGGGGCGCTGGTTCCTGCGTCGCGCGCTGGCAGATCAGGGATCGCGGGTGCTGGCGGCGGTGCGACGGATGGCGGAGCGAATGACATGGAACGGGTGACGATCGCGGCGATCAACACGGCGATTGCCGAAACGCTGGGCGGCGCGGCGGGGATCGCGCGTGCCCAGGATGCCGGCGACCTGAGCGAAGGGGTGATCGATCTGCCGGCGGTGCAGGTGTACTGGCAGGGATCGACCACGGCGCTGGATCGCGTCACCTTCGGAGCGGGTGTGCGTCAGACGCGGCTGACCTTCCACGCCGACGTGTATGCCCGGCAGCGGTCGCATCTGGGCGAGGACATGGCCAAGGTGCTGGTCCTGGCCGAGGCGGTGCAGACCGTTCTCGAAGCGCAGGGGCGTCCGCCGTTCTTCGGCCTGGCCGGCATTCGCGACCTGCGCTGGAGCGCCGAGCGTGCCACATTCGACTACGGAGGCGCCGCTTATGCCGGCGTGCGGTTTGTGATTGAGGTAGGCGTTTTCTAGGACTGAGTTGAAAGTGCTGAGTGCTGAGCAGAAGTGCTGAATGCTGAGGACAGGGGCCTGGTAGACCGTTTTCTCCTGATCTATCGGGTACTTGCTTGTGCACGTTCGGCGCCTTTGACTCGGCAATGTCCTTACTCAGTCCTCAGCACTTCTTACTCATTACTCTCCCGAAGGGAGGAGCGATGCCCGCGACCAGCACGGCGATCAATGCCGCGGACGTGGCGGTGTGGATCGATGACGCGGCGGGAAGCCCGGTCGATGTGTCGGGGAGCGCCAACCGCGTGCGCATGGAATTCACGCAGGAGGTCGAGCGCTACCGGGTGTTCGGCGAAGGCTGGGTGCGGCGGCTGGCGGCCGGCAAGGACGGCGCGCTGACGCTGGATGTGGTCTACAGCACGGCGGCGGACGAGGGGCTGGCCCTGCTGCGCGGGTGGTTCTTCGGCGCGGCCAGCCGGACTCCGCGCACGGTGCGGGTGCAGGTGCCCAACGGCAGCGCGGGGAGCGACCGCTACGCGGGCGAGTTCCTGCTGGCGCGGCTCGCCCTGCCGCTGGACGCCGCCCAGGCCGAGCCGGTGACGGTCACGGCGGAACTGCTGCCGCACGGGCCGGTGAGTCACAGCACGGTGGAGTAAAAGAAGTACTGAGGACCGAGGGCTGGGGGGGAGGGGGGGGCCGGGCCCCCAAAAAAAAAAAAAATCACCCCCCCCCCCCTTTTTTTTCACCAGTCCTGAAACGGAGTGCGAATGCCTGAACAAATTCGTGAGCGCCGGATCGACGCGGGGAGCGTGCAGGGGCCGGGCGCGTATGTGCTGGTGCGGCCGCTGACCTATGGCGAGGCCAAGGCGATTCGCCAGCGGGCCGCCGGGATGAGCGAGGCGGAGCAGTCGGCGCTGAGCGAGCTGCTGCTGATCGACAAGGTGGCCGGCTGGAACTGGGTCGATGCCGCCGGGCAGACGCTGCCTCTGCCGCGCGAGGATGCCGGCGTGCTGGAACGGCTCACGCTGGAAGAGATGGAGTTTCTCAGCCGGGCGGTGAGCGGCGACCCAAACGCCGTCAGCGGCTAGCGGCGTCGCTGCTGGCCGCGCTGTGGACGGAAAACCCGGCCCATTTGCCCGAGGAGTACCACGATTACCGCGCCTGCCGGCTGTATGCCTGTACGCCGTCGCAGTTGGACGCCGAAGACGACGACCGGGTGCGGCTGCATCTGGCCTTCCAGGCGGTCGAGGAGCGCGTTCTGAGCCGTCGCGATGAATAGCAGAGAACGAGGGAGCAGGGATGGCCAACACGATCGAGATCGTCGTGCGCGCGGTCGATCAGGCGACGCGGCCGCTGCGCGAGATCGGCCGGGAGGTCGATGCCCTGGCCGCGCGTCTGCGGCAAATCGGCGGGGCAGCACTGCCGACGGGGATGAACGCGTCGAATGGGTTGCCGAGTATTTCCATGCCATCTGCCGCGAAGGGCGGAACGACGACCGGCGCGCCGATCCAGCAGACGACGGTGATCCAGGTGACGCTGCCGGAGTCGGCGCTGCGTGACGTGGCGCGGGCCGAGGCGGCGGGCGAGCGGTTCGGCGAGGCGATCGCGCGGCGGCTGCGGGAAAGAGGATAATTCACCCCGGGGGGGGGGGGGGGGGGGGGGGGGGGGGGGGGGGGGGGGGGGGGGGCTGCCCCCCGGGGGGGGGGGGGGGGGGGGGGGGGGGGGGGGGCCCTAGCCTGACATAGTGGAGCGATGAGGATGCGGATCATTCGATTTGGCGCGTACACCTTCCCTGATACGATCCCGGCGAGCGGGGAGATCGTGCGGACGAACTTCGGCAACGCCGTGCCGCGCATCGACCGGCTGCCGGGGATGGATGGCGGCTATGATGCGTTTGGCGACGAGGCCGCGCCGACCGAGGTGGGCAACGTGCGCTGCCGCTTCGCGCTGGTGGCGAACTCGGCGGCGGCGCTGGCCGGGCAGATCGATGCGGCGCGGGGGATGAGCGGCTATGGCCGGGCGCAGCTCGTGATCGAGACAGGGGCGGGCGATGAGCGCTGGACATGGGCGAAGGTCAACAGCCTGACGATCCCGACCGAGCAGGACGCGATCGCCGACCGCTACGCCGAGGTGACGGTCGACTTTCAGTGCGCGCTGCCCCGCTGGTTTTCGAGCAACGGCGACTCCCCGCAGGTCGAGGTGTGCAGCGGCGCGGCGACCCCCTTTACGGTGCGCAACGGCGGCAATGCCATCGCCCTGCCGCGCTTCAGCATCGACCCCGGCACGGCGATCAGTTCGTCCGGGCTAACGATACAGCGCCTGGTCGACGCGGTGGTGGTGGACGAGGTGGAGTTTGCCGCGGCGGTGCTGACGACAGACACGCTGGTCATCGACGCGCAGGGGCTGACGGTACGCAAGAATGGCGTCGACGCCTATGGGAGCAGCTTCTCGGCGCGTCATCCAGCCTGGTTCCGGCTCCACCCCGGCGACAATACGGTCCGCGTGATTCTCGGCGCGGGCGAGTCGGCCAGTGTGACGGTGACCTGGGATGATACGTGGTACTAATGGCCCGGCGGACGAGGCATGCCTGCCTCGCCCCTGCGCGGCAGGATGGAGTGAAGCATGCGACTGTGGGCAGATGTCTATGACGCGGCTGGGAGCCGGCTCGGCGGCGGACCCGTGGCGCTCACCTCGGCCAGCGTGACCCGCGTGCTGGACGGCGTCGGCACGATCCGGCTGAGCGCCCCCGGCAGCGATCCGCGCGCCCTGGCCCTGCTCACCAACGAGCGCCGGGTGCGGGTGTACTACCAGGCGACCGACGATACATCCGTGCGGGAGCTGGGGCGGGGCGTCATCCAGAAGGTACGGGCCAGCGGGACGCCGGCGAACTGGACGCTGGACTGCGAAGGCGGCGATGACCTGGTCGATCTGGCGCGGGTGTCGACGAAGCTGAGGCGGAACTACAGCCAGCAGTCGGTGAGCGTGATTGCGACGAGCCTGGTCGGGCTGGTGAGCAGCTGGTCGGTGTCGGCGTCGGGCGGCAACACGACGGACGCGCGCTTCGACGGGGTGAGCGTGTTTAAGGCGCTGCTGGGGCTGGCGGAACAGCAGGGGCTGCACGTCCGCGCCGGGGCGAGTGCGAAGACGGTCGAGATCGGCGCGTTCGGCGGGGCAAGTGGGCTGAGGCTGGTCAACCCGGCGCAGGCCATGGCGGCGCTCGACGACGCGGACGAGGTGGCGCTGATCGAGACCCTCTCGGTCGAGCAGGACACCGAACCGCTTTGCACGCGGCTGTATCCGCTGGGGGCGGGTATCGGCGAGGCGTGGCTGACCATCGAGAAGGCGACGCGTAACCTGCCGTACACGCGGCAGGTAGAGAACGTGAACGGCCAGGACGCCCACTTCCTGGAAGACTTCAGCGCCATCGCACAGTACGGCACGATACAGAAGATGGGGCGCTTTGGCCAGATAGCGCCGCTATCGAACAGTGAAGCTGACCAGGAGAACGCGGCCAACGCCCTGTACGATATGGCGGCGGCGTGGCTGACGCGGTACTCCCAGCGGCTCGACTCGTACCGGGTGACGTGCAAAAAGGCGCGGGTGACGGTGAGGCCGGGGGACAAGATCCGGCTGGTCTACAACGGCGTGGTGATGCGCGACGGTGCGGTGGTCCATTACCTGGACGTCGACGACGAGTTCTGGGTGATGGAATGCACGGAGCGGGTGGGTGTCGAGGGTGAGGCGCTGGACCTGATCGTCGCGTCGGTCGACCGGCACGCGCAGGACTCGGCACGGATCGTGATTGGCGCGCTGGAGGAGTTGACGATTGAGGGCGTCAGTGTGAAGCCGTATTTCAATTTGCGAAGCTACGTGTTTGACCGCGTCATCGACCCGGTCACGCCGGCGGTTATCCCGGTCCGCATCACGAACGCGACGCATCGGATCACCCGCATCCTGCTGAAGCTGAAGACCCGGTCGTTCGTCAGCACGACGCTGCCGGAGGTGACGGACAACCAGCATCGGCACACCATCATCCAGAGCGCGACGGGCGACGCCAGCGAGCTGTACCTGCGGAAGGTATCGTTCTACGACGAGGTCACCAACGAACTGCACGATGGGGCCCTCTGGATTGACATCGAGAGCGACGCCTTCCTGCTCCAGACGGCGCAGGAGACGGCCGACGACGAGATTACGCTGGCCTACGGCCTGCACGAGGACACGGAGACGCCGGACACGGTGCGGATTGCCATCAACGCCACCGATTACACCGGCGCGCTGAGCGGCCCCTGGGCGGTCGGCGGCGGCGCGGAGGTGATTGAGCTTGACATCACGGCGCAGATTCTGACCGAGGCCGGCAGCAACATCCAGCAGGAGTTTCTGGTCACGTTGACGTGTGACGACGGACAGGGGGAAATCGAGGCGACAGTGGAAATTTACGAGATTATCCACTCCATCGGCCTCCTCTAGCGGGCGGCCTGGTGCGGGGCCCCCCCCGGGGGGGGCGGGGGGGGGGGGGGGGGGGGGGGGGGGGGCAGATGGGCGCGCCAACGGCGAGGGAGCGCAGGGGATGCCAAACAAGTACAGTTTCAACGCGACGCGCGGGACGATTGACAGCGACAGCACCGACCTGATCCGCACGTGGGAGGCGGCGGCGATCAGCGGCGGGGCCGTGACCTTCAGCGGGTCGGCCATGACGCTCGACACGCAGGGCGGCGCGGCCGACGACGAGCTGACGACGATCGCGCCGGGGAATGCGGCCACCGGCCTGGTGCTCTTCCTGCGTTCGACCAGCGAGGACCGGACGATCACCCTCAGGCACGGCGCCGGCAACCTGTGGCTCGGCGGCGTGGACGTGGCGCTGGATACGCCGCGGCGGGTGGTGATGCTCCTCTATGACGGCGCGACCTGGGTGCTGATCGGCGGCGCGGGCCAGGCCAGCACGGCCGTCGAAGTGGACCCCGACCCCGGCGAAGACGCCGTCTGTGTGGTGGCGGCGCGACTGGTCGAGTACCTCGACTACATCGTCAACCAGGCGGCAGCGGCCCGCGCCGGCGGCCTGCTGACTGTCACCAGCGCCGTCACGGCGGCCATCCATCTGGCGCAGCCGACCGCCGACCAGAACGCGATCAACGCCTTCGCGCTGGCGCTGGTCAGCGCCTATGCCGACAGCGCCGCGATCTATGCCGCCTTCACGACGACGGTGTTCGACGACGCGCAGTGCGGCCTGTACTGCGCCAATTCCAGCGGCGATGGCCGGTTCTATGCGTCGGACATCACGGCTTTGATCCAGGTTCTCGCGGCCTTTGCCGGCGTCCCCTACGATCTGCTGGCGGCGCTGGTGACGATCCTGGGCGCGGACGGACTGACCCGCGCCGTCGGCCTGTCGATGCTGACGGCTACCACGGCCAACTGCTCTGGCGGGTGCGCCTGCACCGTCCGCTTCGAGTGGGACTCGGCCGGCAGCCCGACGCTGAAGAACTGCACGGCTTACGTCGACGTCGTCCTGCGTATCGACGGGGCGGGCACGCTGCCGGCGAACATCGACGTGGACATCACGACGGCTGGCACGGCGGGCGGCGCCGATTACACGCTGGTCACCCCGACCGTCACTTTCCCGGCCGGCAGCGCCGACGGGGCCGTTCAGACGGTGCAGGTCGATATCGGCAGCGGCATCACGTCGGGCGAGACGATCGTCCTGGGGCTGGACCCGGACACTGGCGAGGCCGGCGAGGTGGCGACGCACACGCTGACGGCCGGGGTGGGCGACTGCTCGAAAGCCTGGGTCGCCGTGTTCACCTTCAACACGGCGAACGGGACGCAGGGGTGGAACCGGGACTATGGGACCATGGAGGCGGGCGGTTTACGGGTTGAGCATCTGGGCGCGGCGGACTACACTGCCCAGTTCAGTCGTGTCGTGAGGATCGGGCATTCGTCCGTGTTGAGCGAAATCGGGTTTTCCAAATACGTCTTTCTGCCGCAGAACGACTATCCGCAGCTCGTTCACGAGGGCACTGTTTCGGGCTATCTGACCTGTCCCAACAATGGGGTGGCCTACTGCGGCGTGTCCGGGTTGGCCTACTCGCGGGAAGATGTCTCGATCACCTGCTCGATGTACAACCAGAACAACACGGCCCTGATCACCCGCATTCGACTGGCCGGAACGGGGATCAACCCGTTCACCGGGGAATGAGATGCGCGAAACGGCGCTTCCTGAAAGATCTCACTCCCTGGGGATCTGTACGCCTCCGACCCGCACCGCCCTGCTCTGGGCAGTCGCTTCTGGCGCAGGGGCCGGGTGGAGCAGAGAATTGAGGAGCTCGCATGCGCGTGATTGAACTTGCGCCGGGCGAAAGTCTGTCCGATCCGCTGGTCGAAGCCGAGGTCTATGCGCCGGAAATCGCGCGTTTCTCGGCGCAGGCCGGCAGCGCCCCGACCGACATCGAGGGCATCCCGGTCGATCTGGGAGTGGAAACGCGGCACGTGATCATCCATGACGTGCACAACATTGGCTGGTGGGCATGGCGGCCGGGCATCAAGCAGGATGCCCTGCTCTATGACGTGACGATCTACAACGTTGGCTGGCATTCCTCGGATGATCCGGGCCGGCCGGATGGCGGGCATGGGCAGGCGCTGTACACGCAGAACTACGCCGATGGCGGCAGCCGCCTCATCGACACCTGCGTCTTCATCGCCGGCTTCAGCCTGCCAGGAAAGATCTATGGCACGAATGGGGAGATCTCCCGCAGCGGTTGGGTCCTGGCATCGATCCCCAACGGGCGGGAATTCAACGTCTATGGCCGGCCCGACGACCCGGAGACGCCGAAGCCCTGGGACTTCACCAGCCCGCGCAACAAGCTGGCAAACTACACCATCCGGCGCAGCATCTTCATCGGAACGCGCTTCATCGTCGGCAACGAGGGGCAGGCCCCCTGGGGGGCGCACAACATCGATCTGGATGAATGTCTGTTTCACGCCTGGTTTCAGTTCGGCTATGACGGCTACAACGGGGACGGGAGACTGCGAAACTCGCTGCTGCTGAGCGGGGTCAGCATCCAGTGCCCGGTGCCGGAAGTGGGGCAGGCTGTGCCGAACATCACGGACGACGGCCAGCCCCTCGGCCCGCCGACCTCCTGGCGCAGCCTGGAAGTCACGGGCAACACCTTCGTGGTTCCGGCCCGCGCCGCCATCAACGTCGTCTATCCGCAGCCGGGATGGGTCTGGGATCACAACGTCTACTGGAGCGAGGTCGAAAAACCCTTCCAGGTGACGCTGTTCAGGGGATTCGCCCGGCTGCCCGATGGCTATCCGACGGCGATCATCGAGCGGCAGAACCTGAGCTTCGACGAATGGCGCGCCGTGACCGGCTTCGACGCCAACAGCACCTTCCACCTCGGCCTGCCGCCGGAGCCGCTGCGCCGCGAGTACGTCGTGCCGGAACTGGGCGAGCGGGTGGTCGCGCAGTGGGATGTCAAAGGCGCGGCGGTCCCCAGCGGGGCGACGGCGCTCTACCCGCCGCCGGATCCGCTGGGCTGGCCGGGGCCGGCGCCGGCGATCAACCCGCTCGACGGACGGCTGCGCGTCTGGCGCGAGCCTGCTGCGCAAGCGGCCATCGACGACGAAGCCCTGCAAGTCGCCGCGCTGCAGGCGGCGCTGGCGCTGTCGTGGAGCAACCTCCAGACCCAGCAGGAACGGATTCAGGAGCTGGAGAGCGAACAGGCGACATTGCTCGCCGGCTGGCAGCAAGAAACGGCAGAGCGCGAGGCGCTGCATCGGACGGTGGAACGCGACCGTCCGCTGGTCGAGGCGGCTCGTGCGCTCTGGGCGGCATCCGCGGCATTTGGCCAGGCGGTGGAGGAACAGCCCCACCCCTGACCGCACTCTTCCTGAGGAAGCGACAGCAAAGTTCTGCACCCCATAGCGCTCCGCAGCCAGTTCCCCCTCGCCCCGCATGCGTGGGAGAGGGGGTCAGGGGGTGAGGGGTTCAAGGTTCGTGACCGCACTTTTGGAAGGGGGCAAAGATGATCCAGGGATCGCTGGGCGGCCGGGGCATGATTGGGGCGGTGCTGGCGGCGACGGGCCGACGGCGAGCGCCGCTGATCGATCGCCTGCCGGCGACGGGGCTGCTGGCGCTGTGGTACGCCGGAGATGGCAGCGGGCCAGGAAGTGCCCTGACGACGGCGGGGGATGGTCAGCCCGTCAGCGCGTGGGCGGATGCCGTGGCCAGCCTGTCACCGGCGGCTTCGGGAAGTCAGCGGCCGACCTACCGCCAGAGCGTCGCGGCCTTCAATGGTCGGGGCGCGGTGGAGTTCGCGGCGGCGGCCAGCCAGCATCTGAGCGTGAACGCGCCCGGCGGGCTGGTCGCCAACCGGAGCACCTATGGCATCTTCGTCGTATTCGCGACAACCGCGACGGCGGCCGGGGATCTGTTTGGCGAGTTTCGGTCGACCAGCGCAACGCCCACCGTGCTGGCGCGCTACAACAACACCGGTCTGCGCGGCCTGCACCGATCCGACGCCAATGTGTCGGCCAGCATCCAGAGCGGGGGCGGGTTCAACGACAGCGCGGCCCATGTGCTGGCCTTTCAGCGCACGGCGGCCAACGCCTTCGAACTGTTCTGCGATGGCGTCAGCCTGGGCGCCACGGCGACTGCGCCGGGAACGACGACGGTCGACCGCATCGAGTTCGGGCGCTTTGGCGGCGCTTCCCCTTCCACCTACTTCACCGGGCAGATCGCGCTGATCGCCGCGTACTCGGTCAACAATCGAGCGGCGGTCGAACCCCTTCTGTTTTCGGACTACGGCATCGGCTGAAACCAGATCTCGTATCTTCTCAACGGGCGAGACGACGTCGCCCGTCGATGGATCTGGTCTGGAGCGGACGCGCAGTAGCGCGTCCCTACACCAGCCGGTTCTTGTAGGGACGCGCTACTGCGCGTCCGGTGCACACATTCGGCAATCTACTTTGGCGCATCGGCGAATGGTATGAACTCAAGGAGAGCAGGACCATGATCACCGCTCAGGATATCGCGGACGTACTGAACGCGCAGGGCATCGGCAAGGCGCAGTTCGGCGTGATGATGCAGATGTTTGGCGCCCAGGTGAAGGTCGCGCAGGCGCGCGGCGCCCTGGCAGCGGCCCAGGCTGCCCAGGAGAAGACGGCACAGCAGGCGTCCGAGACCGTCCAGGCGGCGCAGAACGCGCTGATCGACGCCGAGGACAAACTGCGCGCCCTGGTCGAGGCCGTGGCGTAGAACCGCCAACCTCACCCGGGCCCCTTTCCGCCCGGAGAGGGGAGAACGATCGGTGTGGTGAGGCGGGAAAACGAAAGGCGCGGACATGCTTGAACAGGTTGGGAACGCCATCACCTTCCTCGCCTTCTACACGGCGGAGGGGGTGGGCGCGGACGGGCTGGCCGTGACGGTGGACGTGCGCCGCGGCAGCGCCACGGTCATCAGCGGCGCGGCGGCGGCGGAGATCGGCGGCGGGCTGTACAGCTATACACTGGCCTCGGGCAGCGTGACGAACGAGGCGCTCTACACGGCCGTCTTCAAGACGACCAGCACGGCGGTCGATCAGAAGCATCTGCCGGCGCTGTGGGCTGTGGGCGCGGCCGGCATCGAGCACCTGGACGCCGACATCAGCGACGCGGCGGCGGCGGCCGATCCGCTGCTCAACGACGTGCCGGGGAGCTATGCGGCGGGTACGGCCGGCCACCAGCTCGGGCGGATCGGCTCGGCAGAGGTGGGGGTGACGGCGGCGGTGGCGGCGAGCGGCCGGGTCGTCGTCTACCAGGGCAAGGATTATGCCGCCGCCGATGGCACGGCTCTGGAGTGGACGAGCGCCACCCCGCTGGCGGGGCTGGATGCGGCCGGGGCGTCGGTCACGCTCGACGTGAACGGCGAGTCCTTCCCGGCGGCGGTGAGCGGCGCGGCGGGCGGCTGGACGATCCGCGTCGATCTGGCGGCCGCGCAGACGGCGGCCCTGCCGGTCGGCGCTTCGCCCTACGAACTGGCGGCGGTCCTGGCCAATGGACGCACCCCGCCGCCGCTGGCGACCGGGACGGTCGAGGTGAGGGCGGACCGCTAGAGCAGTGCTGATCGACATCCGAAATGAACAATGTCGGATCACGTTGGATCGCGTTACCCCGCCGATGGTTAAAACCCGTCGGTAGAAAACCCGACCCCGGGGACACCCGGCTTGCCCTCACCCCCCCCCCGGCCCCCTCCACCCCCCCCCCCGCCCCGAGGGGGGCAAGGGGGAGAGGGCAGGGGGGCTTGGCTCAAAAGAGCTATATGGGTCACTACCAGGACGAGCCTTGAATGCGCTCCTGGTTCTTCGGTCCCTTCAGTGGACCTGTCGGTTCCGTAGCCGAGGTGCTTTAGCACTCGGCGGGAGCAGCCTTAACGAGAGTCTGCTCTGCGAAATCCAGCGGGCTTATCTCGGCCGTCTATGGGTGCAGAGTGCTAAGGAATGAAAAGGGGAAATGTATGGCTGGGATCAAGACGATGGCGCTGGCGGTGATGCTGGCGCTTTTTGTTTGGTGTGGCTGCGCCGACGTTTGCGGCTCCGCCGAACTGGGCGCAGGAGGCGGATCTGCCGGTGGCGACTCTACCGAAGGCAGACGATGCCGAGCTGATCCTCGTGACGTGGCAGGGTCTGGCGGCGCTGATCGGGGTGGCGCTGTCGGTCGGGCTGACGGGCGGGGTCGGCGGGGCGCTGCTGATCGTGCGGGCGGTCCGGCAGAACGAGGTGATCACCACGGCCATCGAGCGGCTGTATCTGAGCACGCCGCCGGCGACGCAGGAGCAGATCCGCCGCATGGTCGAGCTGGTGGTGGAGAACGGCAAGCTGCTCGACACCGTGACGGATGGGGT
>JADJPJ010000026.1 GCA_016713325.1 Candidatus Flexifilum affinis
ACGACGTTGCCGAATGGAGATAAATACATACCGGCGTTAGGTTTAGCACAGTTATTGAGATGGAATGCCGTAATCGATAGATAGGATTGCATTTGTTGCTTGCACTGTAACGATCTAGAAGTCATGCCGGCTCGGCCAACTTTTCCCGCGCTTGTGCCTTCAGCTGCATCACATAGTGTGCTAGCTGGAAATAGCTGTAAGTTCTGCGGACGCGCAGTAGCGCATGCCTACAATTTGACAGGCCAGTTTTCCGAATGCCCCACCTAAGCGAGCGTCGCCCGCTGGTCAAGCCGGGTGAGCTGATCGTGCAGCGTGAGGATCGGCGCAATGTCGGGGTGGACCGTCTGCGGGCCAGCCGACGTCACCAGTCGGCAGACCGACACGTCCAGGCCAGCCTGTTCATACATGTGCAGCCAGCGCCGGTGATCGTCCTCTTCCTCGCTGCTGAACCGTGGGAAACGCCCCGGCAGTCCCGCCCCGATCCGCCATGGTTTGGGAGTCAGCCTGGCGCGAAAACTGGACTGCTGCCGGCACAACCGCACGTACAGGGGATCGCTGTGGAGCGCGGTCAGGATGGCATGGGTGTCGGCGCTGTTCGGGTCGAAGATCTGGCTGGTGACCAGGCAGCGCAGCCCGGCGTACGTCCGGTAGATGCGCAGTCCCAGGTCGGGGTGCTGCCGCGCCCACTCCAGCACGCGCGCCACCGCCTCCGGCTCCGGATCGGAACTGGATGACTTGATCCCGAGCAGTCGATTGAAAAGCGATCGGGGCGAGAGCGACGTGTGGACCTCCGGGAAATCGATATCGATGAACATCGCTCCAGCGGCGTTCATGATCAGCGCCCCGTAGGAATTCCGGGTGATGATGCCGACCTCGTCGCCGTCCGCGTTGCCGACCGTCTGGACGATTTCCTCACGCAGCACCCGCTCGCCATACGGATAAGCCGGTACGCCTTTCCCGGCTTCGAGGCGCTGCGCCGTCTCATTCAAGTGTGCTTCAGCTTTTCGCTGCGCTTCGGCGATGCTGGTGTTCGACCACTCCCACACGGCCAGGTCGATCGTCCGTCCCCAGACTCTCACCGGACGACTGCCGCTTTTGCCCAGTACTTCGGAATGTTCATCGCGCTTTTGGCCTCTCATGGTCTCCCTCTCCCGGATCGTCGCGTCGATACTTGCCTTGGGCCAGCCCAGGCGGCGCTGGTGGCAGAAGAAGCGCCTACCCGATCCCCAGCACGCGCGCAATGTTGCCGGCCATCACCTTTGCCTGATCCGCCTCGCTCAGCTCGCCATCCATCAGGGCGCGGTAGGCCGCCACCTCGACGTGCATCAGGTTGAACGGTGTGTCGCTGCCGAAGCAGACGCGGTCGGCCCCCAGCGCCTTGAGCGCTTTCAGCACGTTCACATGCCGGATGCCGCTGCCGATCCCGATGATGTTCGGGTGCTCGGCCGTGACCTCGATAGCGCATTGGAGAGATCGTGAAAGCCCACCCCACCTATGTGCACCATCAGGAGGATTGCCTCCGGGAAAAGGCGGGCGATTCTGCCGAGGCGGTCGGGGTGTGTCGCTTCGTAGGCGTCGGTGCCGATGTGGAAGGCCAGCAGCTTGCCGGTCGCGGCAATCGCCTCGATCAGCGGCAGGGACAGGTCGGGATCGTCAATATAGAACTCGTTCTGCGCGCCGTTGAGCTTGACGCCGAAGAAGCCATACTCTTCGACACAGCGGCGGATCTCGTCGCACATGGCCGGCAGACCCAGATGCGGGTCCCCAGCCGAAGCCAAGGATGCGGTCAGGGTAGGCGCGCCATGGCGTCGTAGACGTAGCGGTTGGCCAGCCCGACCTGCCGCTCATAGGCGGGCGCAGCCAGGTCACGGCCCTCTCGACCCCTGACCGGTCCATGCGCCGCAGGAGCTCGTCGACCGTGATGTCATATGAGCTGGTCGTGTACGGCGAAATGTGGACATCGGCATCGATGATCGTGGTTTCCTCCTGACTCTCGAGCGATCCGGACGCCTGACCTCTGCTGCGATCCGCCGGGTATAACCGGCGCGCCGGCGGATCGCGCGAGAAGGACTTTCCCTAACTTAACACATCCCGCACGCGGTCAAAGAGATGGTCGAGGAAGATCTGCACGGTCGATTTATGGTGCGGCGCGAGCTGGTGCATCATGTCGCCGCTGTCGAACACGCTGACCGCCGACTGAATGCGACCGTCCACCACCTGCGCGATCAGGATGCCCATGACGGAGATACTGCGCCCGGTCGGCTCCAGCTCGCGGAAGGTGCCAGTGTGCGTGCCGGCGAAGGTGTACTGCACCACCACCCGGTCGTTTTCGGCCACCATGTCGTTGAGGGTGAAGTGGATATCCGGGAAGGCGGTGCGGAAGAGCGTCACCCGGCGCTTCAGGCCGTCGCGGCCGAGCGTCTGGCCGTGCGCCTGCGCCGAACCGTCCGTCTGGACGGGCGCGTCGAGGACGTAGGCGTCGCTGTAAATCTCGTCGATCACGGCGAGCCGACCCTGGTTCAGGACCTCTTCAAAGTGGCGGCATAGGATCTGCTTGTTGGCAGCGGTCATCGTTGGTCCTGTGGTTGGAGAGATAAGGGTTGATACCCACATTATAGGGACGATTTGGGCTGCGCCAATGTCAGGCTTGCCCGTGCACCATGCACAGGAGGCCAACCGCCCTTAAATCGCCCTGCGATCTACGCTACACTTCCAGCCGTCGGGCGATCGCTGCGCGATTGCCATGCAAAGGGGGTGCGCGGTTGGATCCGCTGTTGTTTGTGCCGGTGATGGTGGTGGGCTTCGCGACGGCGCTGGGCATGACGCCGCTGTCTCGCGCCATTGCTCTGCGCCTGGGCGTGGTCGACAAACCGAACCAGCGCAAAATTCACACCGATCACAAGCCGCTGATGGGCGGGCTGGCCATCTTCGCCGGGTTCGCCCTGGCGCTGATCCTGTTCGTGCTGCCGGACAGTCTGGGCGACCTGAGCGCGATGCTGATCGGCGCGGCGCTGCTGGCCGTGGTCGGGCTGATCGACGACCGCTACGAACTGGGCATCCGCGCCAAGCTGGTGGCCCAGGTGATCGCCGCCGGCATCCTGATCGCAGGCGGCATTCAGATTCAGTTGTTCAACACGCCGCTGCTCGACTATCCGCTCACCGTGCTGTGGGTGGTGACGATCACCAACGCCGTCAACTTCCTCGACAACATGGACGGCCTGTCGGCAGGCCTGAGCGCCATCGCCGGGCTGTATTTCACCTTCCTGGCCTACAACGAGGGGTTGTCGCTGGTGGCGGCGCTGGCCGCGGCCATGGCGGGCAGCGCGATCGGCTTTCTGATTTACAACTTCAACCCGGCCAGCACCTTCATGGGCGACATGGGGGCGCTGGTGCTGGGCTTCGTGCTGGCGGTGCTGGGCATCGAGCTGCGCTTCGGATCGCAGCCGCTGAGCGTGACGTGGATGGTGCCGATCCTGGTGCTGGCGCTGCCGATCTTTGACATCTGCCTGGTGGTATTCACCCGCATCAGCGAGGGGCGGTCGCCGGGGCAGGCGGGCAAGGATCACCTCGCACCGGCTGCTCAGCCTGGGGCTCAGCCAGCGCCAGGCCATTTTCATCCTGTATGGCGGCTGTGCCCTCTTCGGCGCGCTGGGCGTGCTGGTCAGCCGCGAACCGCCGGAACGCGCGCTGTGGATCGGCCTGGGGGCGCTGGCGCTGCTGGCTGCTCTGTCCGGGGTGATGATGCTGATCCGCCGGCGCTACCAGTTGAACCCCTCGCAGGGCGTGCCGGTCGAGCGGATCGTAATCCGGCGGCACAGCGACATGGGCGTGATCGGCAAAATCCGCACGACGCTGCTGAACGACAAGCCTGACATCCTGCACACCCACCTGATCCACGCCGATCTGTTCGGGACAGCGGCCGGGCGGCTGGCGGGGGTGCGCCATCTGGTCGTGAGCCGGCACAATGACGATCCGTTTCGGACCCACCCGGCGATCAAGCTGCTGAACCGGGCGATCTGGGGCATGTCGAGCGCGGGCATCGCCATCAGCGAGGCGATCCGGCGCTTCTGCATCGAGGTCGAAGGCGCCTCCCGCAGAAAATCCACACCATCCATTACGGCCTGCCCCACAGCCATCGATCGACCTGAACCGGACGCGGGCCGACCTGCGCCGCGAGCTGAAGCTGCCCGAAGACGCGCCGATCGCCGGGATGGTCTGCCGGCTGATCGAGCAGAAGGGCGTGAGTTTCGCCCTCCAGGCTTTCGCGCAATTAGCCGAGAAGCACCCGGCGGCGCATCTGGCGATCGTCGGGGATGGTCCGCTGCGGCCGGCGCTGGAGGCAGAGGCCGGGGCGCTCGGCATCGCGGGGCGGACGCATTTCCTCGGTTGGCGCGACGACGCCGCGCGCTGTATGGCCGGCTTCGACATGCTGCTGATGCCCAGCCTGTGGGAGGGATTCGGCATCGTCATGCTGGAGGCGATGGCCGCCGCCGTGCCGATCATCGGCTCGGACGTGAGCGCAATCCCCGAGGTGGTGGTCAACAACGAGACGGGATATCTGTTCTCCTCGGGCGACGTGGACGCGCTGGCGACAGCGCTCGACGTGCTGCTGGGCGACAAACCGCTACGCCGGCACATGGGGCTGCTCGGCCAGGAGCGGCTGGAGACGGTGTTTGACGCCGACCGGATGGTCGTGGCGACGGCAAGTCTCTACATGCAGATGACGGGCGGAATTAATTCCGACGAATGACTATGTGTGAAAGGGCAAATCAATGACACATTACGGCATCAAGCTCGTATGGGCTGGCTGGAACAACGATACCGTCATTGGCTTCAGCGAGCGGGGATATGACAAGTGGGGTGATGATATCATCCCAGGCACTCGCATGCTTCTATACGAGACGTCAAAGAAGAGGCCGGGTACGACAACACGCGGAACCAAATCAATCATTGGAGAGATTGAGGTCGCAGGGACCTTTGAAGATGGAGAAACGCTGCGTGCGCCAACTGCTCAGCACTACAGATTAGTGCCTGCTGGGTGCTTCGCCCTCGTCGTAAGGGCAAGTCAGTGCTGCTCAGCCGCGTCAGAGAAGTGATCCATGATGAAACCTGGCCCCGACAAGGAGGCATGGACACCTCTTGATCGCGCAACGTACGAACTTTGTGTGCTGAACTCGAAAGCTAGACTTTTGTGGATGCACGGCTTGGTCTCCTGGGAATGAACTAGACAGAGTCCCATGTGCGGAATTTGTGGTGTCCTGTATTTCGACGGCCGACCGGCGACCCACGACGAGGTCGAGGCCATGAACCGCATGCTCATCCACCGGGGGCCGGATTCCGGCGGGGTCATCCTCGACGGGCCGGTCGGATTGGGCAACCGCCGCCTGGCCATCCTCGATCCCTCGACGCCCGCCGCTGCCCTGCCGATGCGCAGCGCGGACGAACGTTATGCCCTGGCCTGCAACGGCGAGATCTGACAACCACCTGGATCTGCGCACGGCGCTGGAGGCGAAGGGGGTTCACTTTCGCACCACCAGCGACGCAGAGACGCTGATCGAGCATCTGCGCGGGGGAGATATTCGCCGCCTGGCCGACTGCGAAGGGATGTTCGCCCTGGCCCTGTGGGATGCCCAGGAGCAAACGCTGCTGCTGGCTCGCGACCGGATGGGCGAAAAACCTCTGTATCTTTACCAGGATGCGCGGGTGCTGGTCTTCGCCAGTGAGATCAAGGCGCTGCTGGCCCACCCGGCCGTCCCGCGAGTCGGCGCTGGATGCGCGGCGGCTGGCGCTCTACCTGGCCTTCGGCTATCTGCCCACGCCAGAAACGGCCTTCCGGGGCATCACCATGCTGCCGCCGGGACACGTCCTGCGCGCCGCCGGGGGACAGGTCGGCATCGAGCTCTACACCCATCTGCCACGCCCCTGGGAGGAAGGACGTTCAGCGGTCAGCGATGCCGAACAGAAGTCGCGGCTGCGGCACGTTCTGGACGAGGCGGTCAAGCGCACGCTGATCAGCGACGTGCCGCTGGGGGCGTTCCTGAGCGGCGGGCTGGACAGCAGCCTGGTCGTCGCCCTGATGCGACGGCACAGTAACGCGGCGGTGAAGACCTTCAGCATCGGCTTCACCGGCGATGCCAGCTTCGACGAAACGCCCTATGCGGAAACGCGCGGCGGAATACCTGGGGACGGATCACACGGCGTTCATGGTCGAGCCGCAGGCGCTCGAGCTGCTGCCCAAGCTGGTCTGGCACCACGATCAACCGTTCGGCGACAGCAGCGCCATCCCGACCTATCTGGTCAGCAAGCTGACGCGCGAGCACGTCACGGTGGCGCTGACCGGCGATGGCGGTGACGAGGTCTTCGCCGGCTACGAGCGCTTCTACGCGGCCGAGTTGATCCGCCGGATGGGCGTCGTGCCGCGACCCGTCTGGCAGGCGGCGGCGGGGGTATTGAAGCGCCCTCCCGGAAGGGACAGGCTACTACAACGTGGTCAAACGGGCGAGACGCTTCGTCAAAGGCGCGGCCCAGGACCCCGCCCTGCGCTATTTCGACTTCGTGCGGCTGTTCAGCGCCGATGTCGTCGCCGATCTCACGGGCCAGCCGGATCACGCCGGGCAGATGTTCGCTGGCCGGTTCGACGGTCCGCCAGGCCTGCCAGATCTGCTGCTCGCCAATATGACGACGTATCTGCCGGACGATCTGCTGATCAAGACCGATCGATCCACTATGGCGGCGTCGCTGGAAGCCCGCGCGCCTTTTTTATCCCCGAGCGTGGTGCACGAGGCGGCGGCGATGCGGCCGCAGCTCAAGCTGCGCGGCGGCGTGACCAAGTGGATTCTACGTCAGGTGGCGCGCGATCCACTGCCCGCCGACCTGATCGACCGGCCCAAGCATGGGTTCGGCGTTCCACTGGGGGCGTGGCTGCGCAAGGATATGTCGCTGGTGCGCGAGACGCTGCTCAGCCCGGAGGCGCGCGGGCGCGGCCTGCTGAATACGGGGGCGGTCGAGGCGCTGATCGCCGAACATGTCGGCGGCCAGCGCGATCATGGCCAGCGGCTGTGGGCCTTGCTCACCCTGGAGTGGTGGCACCGCCTGTTCATCGACCCGGCGCAAATCAGGCCGCAGTAATCAACGTCCGCGATGCGAGACCCTCACCCGCTGCGCTCCGCTTTAGCCGCCCTCTCCCCCGTTTCACGGGAGGGCACGACCCAACTCGGGGTGAGGTCGAAATCGCTGCTCAGCCAATACCCATGTTCATCATTTCTTCCACACCCGCCATTCGACGCCCAGATGGCCCAGGACAATCCGGTACGGCGTCAGCCTGAGCGCGCCAAAGGCCGGGTCATCCGCCGCCTTCCAGATCAGGCCCGGATCATAGCCGAGCGGCTCGGGCGCGGCCTTGAACATTTCCCACAGGCGCCGGCGGTCGGCCACGTCGTCGGCCCATTCGGCGCGGCAGTCGAGGGTGATCGGGTGGACAATGTCCTTGCCATAGCACAGGCTGACGTACGGGCTGTGCCGGAGATGCCGCTCCTTCGGGCTCTGCCGGCCGGTGGCGATCCAGCCGAGCAGCCCTTCCCCCTGCCGCTCCCAAATCGGATGCAAGAGGCGGACGTGCGGCCGGTTGTGTGAATCGACCGTGCCGGCGGAGCACCATACCTGGCTGTGCGCGGCCGCGATCACCTCTTCGACAATGTCGGCGAGCTGAACCGTTTTCATAGTTCTCTCCCGTTTGGATGCCGCCCATTATACACCGCTATGAACCGTACCAGCGTCACACAAGCGGGGGATATTCGCTCTCACCATAGGCCCTCGAACCGCCTCGACGCCGGCTCCAACACGGATCGCGGAGGATCGGGCGGTTCAAGGGCACGGCCAATGCCTATGGCGCAGGCGCCCCGACCTGCGCGAAGCTGGCGGCCAGCAGCGAGAAATCGCCGATGTTCACCAGACCATCGGCATTGAAGTCGGCCCTGACATCGTAGGCCGCATCCCCTTCCTGCGTGCCAAACGCCGATGCCAGCAGCGAAAAGTCCTGGATGTTGACAATATTGTCGCCGTTGGCGTCGCCTTCCTGAAGGGTGCCCACGTCGATGGACATATTCGTGGAGAGGTCGACAGTGACCAGTCTGGCCAGCGTGCGCTCCCCTTTAACCCAGACATCGTAGGTGTTGGCCGGGAGGTTCAGGGCGAACGCGCCAAAGTTGTTGGTGCTCACGGAGCCGTCGAAGACCGCCACGCCGCCGCCGGTGGGTTTGACAAGCACGTGAAGCGGCAGAGACAGATCGGCATCAGGTGCTGGTGGCCGCCCCTGGAAGGTGACGGTGCCGGTGAGCAGAGGACCGGGCGCAGCTGTCGCAGTCGTGATGTTGAGCACGAGGTTGACGGCGTCGGCGACCCCCGTCGGGCTGGATACGGTACTGTAGCCACCCACCAGGACGTAATAGGCAGCGCCGCCGTTCAGGTTCACCACCACCTGAGACTGAGTGCCGCCCGTATCGTTGTTGCACGCGAGCGAAGTCATCGCACTGTCGTAGATCGCCAGCACGGTGTTATAGGTGCTGCCGGTCGTCGTGATCGTGGCGCTCATCGTATACGGGGGGACGAACTTGAACCACAGGCTGCTGGAATAGCTCTGAGACGAGGAGAGACAGGTGAGCGTCGGGTCGGTTCTGTCCCGAAACGCGCCGGCGACCGCTTCCGAGATCTGCGCCGGCACCTCGTTGATGGTTTGAGCGTCAGCGATATGGTCGTCCTGACGACCGGTGTTGGTGATAGTCGCGCTCAGCGCCTTCTGCGCGTTTACCCGACCCCAGCCGGAAGCGATATCATAGCCCGCGGTATAGATCGCATCGGCCGTCATCGCGATACGGTCGCGAACCTGATCATTGGTCCAGCCCGGGTTCTGCGACAGGAGCAGACCGGCGACCCCGGCGACGATTGGGGTGGCCGCGCTGGTGCCGTTGAAATACGAATAGTCAGCGCTGGTATAGCCATCGGTACCGGTCAGATCTGGCGAATAGATGGAATGGCCAGGCGCGGTGACGACGACCTCCGTGCCCCAGTTGTTGCCCCACCAGGTCTCGCCGGAGCAATCGCCCGGTGGGTTCGGGGCCTTGATCGTGTCGCACCAGGTGCTTGGGCCGACGGTGACCATCCCTGGAAGGATGGCCGCTAGCTTTCCTGGATAGGTGACCGATGCCTGATAGGTATTCAGGGCGGCGATCACCACCACCGATCCGAGTCCGCCGCGCCCGTTGTAGACGGCATTGCTGAAGGCGTTGGTGAGAGTGGTCGAGGGAGGGCTGACCCACCAGCTGTTGCTCAGGACGTGCGCGCCATGGGTGCGCGCCCAGTCGACGCCGGCCGCGATATTGACGAAGGTGAATAACCAGCTTCCGAAAGAGGTGTAGGCGATGCGAATGGGCATCAGCTTACAATTGGGACACGCTCCCATGACGCCGATGCCGTTGTTCGTCTCGGCAGCTGCCACGCCAGCGGCATGCGTGCCGTGAGCGTCGACATCGAGCTGCTCAGCGGTATCGCCGGGTGTGGGGTCGTCGTCATAGGGAGAGACGGCGACATCGCGCGGGGAGACAACTTTATCGTTCAGGTCCGGGTGGTTGATCTGCATGCCGTCGTCCAGCACAGCGATGATGACATCTGCCGATCCCTGGGTGATGTCCCACGCTTCGCAGCCGTCGATATCGGCGTCGGAGGTAGCGTTGGTGAACTGGCCGGTGTTGTTGATGTGCCACTGGAAGCTGGCGTAGGTATCGTTCGGCGTGAACAGAGGCCCGGCCTGAGGTGCTTCGACCGTCGGAACGGGCGCGACATCCGGACGGGGAGCCATGACCACGAAATTCGGCTCACCGTAGCGGGCAACGCCGCCCGTTTGGTAGCGGTTGGCCATTTCCAGGGCACTGACCTCGGCGCTGGTCACGCGCAGCAGGTAGGCATCGGACGAGAGGTCGCGCACCCGCTCGACACCGTTGGCGGCGTTGTAAGCGTCGATCGTCGCGAACGGCGTGCCGGTCGGAAAGCCGGCGATGAACTCGTCGGTCAGGATCAGGGTTGCCGGGCCGTAGGTGAAAACCGGATTGGACCATTCGACCGCCGGGTTCAGCGCCAGCGATCTGGCCAGCGCCGCCGCCTGATCGCCGCCGGTCACGCCGTGCAGCGGGACCAGGTGAAAATCATAACCGGACAGCAGGGCCGGCTGAATGGCTGCCACAGGATCCAGCGCCTGGAAGGGCGAACCGAGGAGATCCATGTTCGCGCCAGCGTCACCGCCCGCCGTCTCCAGTCGAACGGAAATGAAGGCCGTCGATATCCCCAGGGGGATCTGCTCGCCATTGGCGTAGTAGAACTCCGCCGCCGCCGGAGACGTTGTCTGTTGTGCGGATACCGGAGCGATGACAATTAGTACGAAAACGCACAGCAGCAGACGCCAGCGCAGCGTCGAGCGTGGACGGTTCATGGATCCTCTCCCAGGGCAGTGACGGACAGCAACCGGATCGAAGCAGCGAACTATGATTGCTTTGTGCATCTTCATTATAGCCATAACGATGAGTGGAACGTCACACCCCTCACGGCACTCCGCCGCTGTGAATCGTACAGCGGCAATGGGATTACGGGATCGGGAGAAGGATTTCGAAGGTGCTGCCTGTGCCGGGGGTGCTTTCCACGGCGATGCGTCCACCGTGCGCCTCGACAATGGTCCGGGCGATGGCCAGTCCCAGACCGCTGCGGGGTTCGGTGCGCGCTTCGTTGGCGCGGTAAAGGGGGTCAAAGATCTTGCCGACAGCCTGGGCATCAATGCCAATGCCGTTGTCCTCAATGCGAATGCCGATCTCGTGCGGGTACTGCGCCGAAGTGACACGCACCCGGCCGCCCTCGCGCGTGTACTGGACGGCGTTTTCCAGAATTCTGCTCAATGCCCGATCCAGGTACGTCGCATCGACCGTGACGACCAGCGACGGATCGTAATCCGTCTCCCAGGTCAGGTGTTTTGAGGCGCTCTGGTCGCTGTAAAACTCGATGACTCCCGCAAGCAGCGAGTGAAGATCGGTTGGGCTCAGGTTCAGGGTCCATTCGCGTTGCAGTTCGACGAACTCCAGCGCGCTGTCGAGCATGGTGCTGATATAGCCCACCTGCTCCTGAATACCGCCGGCGAGCACATGACGCATATCTTCTTCCCGCCCGAGCCATCATGTAACTCTTGGTGTTGATGATCGAGAGCGGGGTTCGGAAATCATGGCCGACGTCGGTGATGAACTGCCGGAGCATGGAAATGCGCTCCTGCTCCAGACGCATCGAGAATGCCTGCTCGCGAGCGCGCACCAGTTCGGTCAGGTGCCCGACGGTGATGCCATACAGGCGCAGCAGTTCCGGCTCGTAGCTTTTCATGCTCTGCTTGTGTAGGAAATTGTCGGCCGTTAGAACGCCGATGCAGCGATCGCCGTGCAGAATTGGCGCGGCGATATGCCAGCCTTCGCCGACGACCTCGGAGCGATCGTTGTAGACCGGCGCATGGTCACGGGTGATCGACGTTTCTGTCTTGCCCAGCAGGAAATCGACGATGTACGACACTTCGTAGGGCCAGCTCTGATCGTGCTCGTCGCGGATCTGGCCGTGCTCATCGACGCCATAACTGCCCGTCATCATCCGCCGTTCACGATCCACAAACCACAGCCCGAGCCGGTCAAAGTCGAGATGATCTATCCCCAGCTTGAGGACATGCCAGCACAGTGACTCAGGAATCAACGCGACTCAGTTCGATGGTGATCTCGTTGAGCGCCTTGAGTTTCTGCTGAAAGGAGAAGCCCGCGTCTTCGCGGCGCTGAAGCTCGTGCAGGAGGCGGGCGCGCGGCGATCGATCCGACAGGTGGTAGCTGACCAGAGAGGCCGACTGCTCGTAGGGAATCCGGCAGTAGACCCGCACCGGGAGTGGGTGGCCCAGAGCATGGCGGAAAGAACCGTCATAATCCAAACCATCCCCCGACTCCTCAACGGCCGAGAATGGCGGTTGCGCTGGAGAGGGAATGTCGAGATCGTGGATGGAAACGCCGATCAGGGCGTCTCGGGCATAGCCCAGCATCTCGAACACAGCGCCTTCCACGTCGACGATCCGGCCGGTCGTCCGTTCGGCAAGCAGCCTGCACTCTCCGGTCGTGCGATCGGCGGGCAGCCCGCGGGCGGCATCGTCTATTGCCTGGAGGATGCGTTCGTATTCAATTTCGAGACTCGCGCGCTGAAGCTGGAAATGGCTGGCGCAGTGAGTGGTCGTCGTCACCCATGGGATCGATCTGCTTTCTGGGATGCGGGCCATAGCACCGGTCCGGGTGAATGTGTGGTATTGGCAGCCCAGGAAAGTTCGGTATACGGTCATTGTAAACCCGTTTGGAGCGGCACAGCATAAGCGTTGAAGCAGAGCGTTGGCCGAATGCCGTGCGGAAAGCGTTCCTGTGACACAGCCGCCTCTGCTATGATTGGCGGCGTCTGTGTAGCTGCCTGCTCTGAGGAATCATGACCCAACGACCGATCCGCGTCATGCGCATCATCGCCCGGCTGAACGTCGGCGGCCCGGCGCTTCACGTCTCGCTGCTGACTCACCGCCTGGCCCCGCCGGCCTACGAAAGCCTGCTGGTGGCCGGGCAGGTGAGCGCTGACGAAGGCGACATGAGCTACTACGCCGAGTCGCTGGGCGTGCAGCCGACGATCATCCCGGCGCTGGGACGATCCCTGCACCCGCTGCGCGACCTTCAGGTGATCTGGCGGCTGGTCCGGCTGATGCGGCAGTTCAACCCGGATGTGGTGCACACCCACACCGCCAAGGCGGGGTTCGTCGGGCGGGTGGCGGCCTGGCTGGCGGGCGTGCCGGTGATCGTCCACACCTTCCACGGGCACGTCTTCCGCGGCTACTTCAGCCCGACCATGACGCGCGTCTTCCTGACTCTGGAGCGGCTGACGGCCCGCATGTCGAGCGCCGTGATCACCCTGACGGTCGGCCTGAAGCGGGAGATCAGCGAAGAGTTCGGCGTGTGCCCCCGGAGAAGATCGTGGTCCTCGGCCTGGGGCTGGACCTGAGCAAGTTCGCCGCAGCGCCGCGCAAGGCAGGCGACTTCCGAGCGGCGCACGGCCTCCCGGCGGACGTGCCGTTAATCGGCATCGTCGGGCGGCTGGTGCCGGTCAAGAACCACGGCCTGTTCCTCCAGGCGGCGGCGCGGGTGCTGAAGGAAATGCCAGCGGCACGTTTCGCCATCGTCGGGGACGGTGAGACGCGGCCGCAGGTCGAGGCGGAGATCGCCGCGCTTGGCCTGGGCGAGGCGGTCTCGATCACGGGCTGGGTGCGCGACCTGGCGCCGGTCTACAGCGATCTGGACGTGATGGCGCTGTCCAGCGTCAACGAGGGGACGCCGGTGACAATCATCGAGGCGCTGGCGGCGGGCTGCCCGGTGGCCAGCACAGCGGTGGGCGGCGTGGCGGATCTGCTGGAGGGCGGGGCGCTGGGAGCGCTGGCGCCATCCGGAGATGCAGAGGCGCTGGCCGAGGCGATTCTCAAGGCGCTGCGCCAGCCGCCGGATCCGACGGCTATTCGCACGAAGATGCTGGAGCGCTACGGCATCGACCGGCTGGTCGGCGACCTGGATGCGCTCTACCGCCGGTTGCTGGAAGCACGTCGATAAGCGCACCCACGCCCGATTCGCCCCCCTTTACCCATGCCGAAATAGGCTGGCTTTCCCTAGTCGCCACGGTGCCCTCTCCTTCATAATGGCGGGAACGGAACCATGTCCCGATGGATGGAGGAGGGGCCTCAATGATCACTTCAGAAGACGTTCATGCCGTGATCGACGAGATGGCAGAGCCGGTCCTGTCAGTGTATCTGGACATCGACAACGCCGAGGGAGGCCAACCAGGCCGCCAATGCCGGTTGGCGCATCTGGCTCAAAAACGAACTGAAACGCCTCGCCCAGGAGGTGGGCGATCCGCATGATCCGGTCTGGAAGCGGCAGGCCGACGAGGCAGAAGATTATTTCCTGCACTACCAGCCGGACGGCAAAGCGCTGGCGCTGTTCATCGGCCCCGAGGAAACACGCGAATTTCGCCTGAGTATGCCCCTGGAAAGCCGCATCGCCTACGGCAAGCCGCTGGTCACGCCGCTGCTGTGGCTGATCGATGAATACGAGCCGTACCTGATCGTGCTGGTCGATCAGGAGAAGACGAGCATCCTCAACGCCACGCTGGGCCGGGTCGGTGGTGAAACCCGTCTGACGAACGACGTCGACGAGTACGATTTCCAGGAGCGCACCGAGTATCAACTCGGCGCCAGCGCCCAGCGCGACTGCCGCGACCTCTACGAGAAGATGATTGACGAACACCGGATGCGCTATTTCCGTGAGGTCGTCGACGCCATCGACAAGCTCAGCCAGAAGCGGCAGTTCACCCGCATCCTCTTCGGCGGCGCGGAGGAATCGGCCAAGACGGTGATCAACCTGCTGCCGGAGCGGCTGGCGGGCATGGTGGTGGGCTGGCTGCCGATTCCCATGCGATCCGATCCGCAGGCGATTCTGGAGCGGGCCACGCCGGCGGCGCTGGAGCACGAGCGCCAGCACGAAATGCAGATCGTGGACGAGATCATCAACTTCGCCAAGTCGAAGGGGCGCGGTGCGCTCGGCTTCAAAGACGTGATGCTGGCGCTGGAGGAACAGCGCGTCGAACTCCTCGTCATCCCGTACCCGATCGAAGATGAGTCTCTGGCGGTGGATCTGCCGGGGCAGGTGCGCGCGTCTTCCGGAACGATCGAACTGGTGCACGGCGAAGCGGCCGAGCTCCTGCGGCTGGAAGGCGGGATCGGCGCGCGGCTGTACTATGCCATTCCGAGCACGGGGAATCAGGTTCCCCCGCAGAAGGAGCAGAAGTCATGACGCAGAACTCCGTCAATTTCACCGTCGAGTTCCACGATGAACTTGAGGGCGGCATCCCCGAGCCGATCGTGGATCAGGTCTACGACGGGCTGAACCGTGTGGCGCGCGGCGTCAACGACATCTCGCACGCGATGGTCAACGTCAAGATACCGGCGCAAAACCGCGCCACGAACTACGTCTACGAGGTGACGATCCGCCTGTGGATGGACGGCAATGATGCCACGGTGACGGAAAAAGGCGAGATGCTCGACGGCACATTGGGCGCGGCGCTGGATGCCTTGGAACGCAACGTGAAGGAAGTGCGCGAGCGCAAGCGCGGGCAGTGAAGCGGACAAGGCAGGCCTTGTCGCACCATTTCGTCCGCCCCGTTGACAAAACCGGCCACTCCTCATACACTGATCGTGGTTCGGCGCGCCCTTTGTGACCCGCCCCGAACTTTCAGCAGACGGAGTGGAAGGCCATGATGCCCACAAGTGCGGTCTAGCATATTCAGGCAAACCCCTCGCGGGTTTGTCATAATGTGCTGCGCACCTGTGCTGCATGTGGTTTTGTGCTGCCTCCGTTTGGCTAAACGTCTGGCTGAACCAAAACCCGGATGAGATCCGCTGGATCGCCTCCCCTGCCGCATGGTGCGCCCTGCGGCTTTTTGTTGTCACACCTTGTCACATCAAAGAAGAAACGAGAGATGCGAAACGAGAAATGAGAAAAACGATTGAGGGGTGCCGGTTACTCAACCAGGCCCCTCATCCCTCATTTCTCATCCCTGCTTTTCAGCGTTCACTAGCGAAGCGAGTAAGTACGGATGGCGATCCTCAGCACGCAACAACTTGGACTTTCCTTCGGCGCGTTCGACGTCTTTCTGAACGTGACGACCGCGATTCAGCCCGGCGCGAAAATCGGGCTGGTCGGCCCCAACGGCATCGGCAAGACCTCCCTGCTCCTGATCCTGTGCGGCCTGCAAGAGCCGAGCGCCGGCCGCGTCGTCATGCAGGATGGGCTGAAACTGGGCTATCTGCGCCAGGAAGCGATGGCCGCCTTTCAGGAAGCGACCAATACCGTCTGGGAAGAGATGATGTCGGTCTTCACCGGTGTGCAGGCGCTCGAAGCGCGCATGGCCGAGCTGGAGGCGCAGCTCAGCGACGAGACCGACAGCGCCGCGCTGGAGGCGATCCTCGGCGAGTACGGAGAGGTGCAGCACGAATTCGAGACGCTGGGCGGCTATGACTACGAGGTGCGGACCAAGGCGACGCTCCAGGGGCTAGGCTTCAGCGAGGCTGAGTACGCCACCCCGCTGATGCAGTTGAGCGGCGGGCAGAAGACCCGCGCCCTGCTGGCCCGTCTGCTGCTCAGCCGGCCGGATCTACTGGTGCTGGACGAGCCGACCAACCACCTCGATGTCGGCGCGGTGCAGTGGCTGGAGCGGACGCTGCGCAAGTGGAACGGCGCGCTGCTGATCGTCAGCCATGACCGCTACTTCCTCGACTCGGTGGCCGACACCATCTGGGAGATGCGCCGGACCGGTATCGACGAGTACAAGGGCAATTACAGCGCCTATGTGCGGCAGCGGCAGGACCGGCAGGATTACGCCGCCAAGGTCTACGAGCAGGAGATGGAGCGCCTGCGCAGCGAGCTTGACTTCATCAAGCGCAACATCGCCCGCGCCTCGACCAATGGGGTGTCCGTCGGCCGCCTGCGCCGGCTGAGCCGCGACCTGGCTGCCATCGAGGAAATCGGCATCATGGCCTACAAGGCCAGCCGCAAGTGGTCGGAAACGGGCGTGGGCGGGGTGCGCATGTACACGGTCACGGAGGCGGAGGCAGCGATCAAGGCCATCGTCTCCCCGGTGAACCGCCTGCCAAAGCTGGCTGTGCGTCTGAAGCAGGTGTATCGCAGCGGCGACTACGTGCTGCGAACACGCGATCTGCGCGTGGGCTACCCGACCCGGCACCTGTTCGACGCCGGGGAGATTGTGCTGATGCGCGGCGACTGCGCGGCGCTGATCGGCGACAACGGCACGGGCAAGACGACTCTGCTCAAGACGCTGACCGGCGAGATCCCGGCGCTGAGCGGGCACGTCGCCATGGGGTCAGGCTTGAAGGTCGGCTACTTCGCCCAGGCGCACGACCAGATGAACCTCGACAACACGGTGCTGGACGAGCTGATACGCCACAAGGACATGCCGATCAGCGAGGCGCGCAACCATCTGGCGCAGTTCCTGTTCCGCGACGAGGATGTCTACAAAAAGGTGGGCATGCTCAGCGGCGGCGAGCGAGGCAAGCTGGCGCTGGCCATCCTGACGCTGGATCGGGCCAACTTCCTGCTGCTGGACGAGCCGACCAACCACCTGGACATTACGGCACAGGAGATTTTGCAGGAAGCGCTGGAGCACTACGAGGGCACGATCCTGCTCGTTTCGCACGACCGCTACCTGATCGACCGGCTGGCGACGCAGATCTGGAACCTGGAGGACGGCGCGATGCGCCTCTTCAAGGGCACCTACCAGGAATATCTGGCCGCCGAGGAAGCCGGAGAACTGGCCGCCAAGGCGGTGCAGAAATCGGCGACGGCGCACAAGCCCGCGCGTCCGCCGCGCCCGAAGAAGAACGATGCCCTGGCCCGGCTGGAGATGCAGATCCACAGCGCGGAGTCATCGCTCAAGGAGCTCGATATGCTGCTGGAGCGCGCCAGCGCCGCGCAGAAGGTGAGCGCCGTCCAGGACCTGGGCCGGCAGTATGCCGAGCAGCAGGCGGCGCTGGAAGGTCTGATGGTGCAGTGGGCGGCGCTGGCTGAGGATGGCGTGGCGGTGGGGTAAGCAGCAGACCCTCACCCCCGGCCCCTCTCCCGCGTCTGCGGGAGAGGGGAGATCTGGTTGAGAAGACCGTAGGGACGCGCAACGGCGCGTCCGTCGGTCAGCTTCCCTCGGCGGACGAGGCAGGCCTCGTCCCTACGAATCGGCGGGGGTGGACCGGCGGCGGAAGAGGGCGTCGGCCGCGCCAAGGACCGTCACGGCGGCGATTCCGCCCAGGATGCTCACTGGCGTGATGGGGATGTTCAGCCAGGCCAGCCACGCCAGCCAGATCGCCCCCACGGCCACCGACAGGACCGGCGCCAGTGCAACATGGGCCAGCGGCGGGGCGTCGGGGTCGAGCAGGGCGAGCGAGAGGGCCAGCCCTGGCGCGACGAAGACGGTCAGCGGCGCGAGCAGATAGACGAGCAGCAGGTTGCCCGGCCCGAGCAAGCGCAGGGCGACGGTCAGGATCAGGATCACACCGATTCCGGCCAGCAGCCCGGCGGCAGTCCCGCGCGGCAGCCCCGGCGCGATGTCCAGCTCAGCGACCTCCGCACCGCGGCGCAGCAGCGTCAGGGCGGAATCGAGCGAGAGCGCGATCAGGACGGCGATCAGCACGTCGTAGGGTGAAAGCCCTTCCTGGTAGCGGGCCAGCAGGATGATTCCCAGCGCGCCGACGGTCAGGGCGATCAGCGCGGGGAGGATCGGGCTGGCCGGCAGCGCGGCACCTTCGGCGTCTTCGCCCCGCGTGACCAGCGCGAAGATCACGCACAGCAGCGCCCCGAGCACCAGCGCGTTTTCCCCCAGGACGTAGATGAAATCGACATAGCGAAGGATCTGCGCCTCGGCCAGCGCCACCACGAGCGCGCCGAATGCGATCAACAGGGTCAGCGCCAGGGCAAGGGACGACGCCGAGGGCAGGCGAACACCACGCAAGCGCGCGATCATGGGCGCACCTCGTAGATGAAGACGTCGGCGTTGCGGAAGACCAGGCGCATTCGTGGGTGGGCGTTCATCACCTGGCGCGACCGACCTGGATCGGGAATGTCCGGCGTGCGCGCCCGCACGATGACGAAGCGAACGTCGTGGCGGTCCAGCACCTCATCCATGTCGTCCAACCCCATCAGGATCGAGGTGGCGTCGGCGGCAGTGGGCAGCACCTCGACGTTGCTAATCAGGTCCGGGGTGAGCGCGGCCAACTGTGGGCGATCGAGCAGGCGCGGCATCTGGAAACCGAGGAAGGTGCCCATGGCGACCACATCGCCCGGCTCGCTGAACGACTCCAGCCAGTCGACGGCTTCCAGCAGATCGGGCGTGACGATCTCGAAGTACTTCGACGCCTCATAGCCGCGCACCGAGGCGCTCAGGCCGATGGCGAAGACCAGCGCGGATACGGCGACGGCGCGGGCCAGGAACGGCCGCAGTCGCAGGATGAGCGACGCCCCGCCCAGCGCGATCGGGATGCTGAGAAAGTAGATGGCGCGGGTGTAGTTGAACTTCAGGCCAATCAGCCAGCCGAACATGAAAAGCAGCGAAATGGCCAGATAGCAGGCATAGAGCCGGCGGGCAGTGGGCGCAACTTGGCGGTCGGTGAGGAAGCTGACCGCCCCGCCGACCAGGACCAGCAGGCCCATCGGGGTGATGATGCGCGCCCAGGACTCCCAGGTGACGCGGGTCATATCGAAGCGTTCAGCGTCGGCCAGGACGCTGGCGGCATCCTGCTGCGTGACCAACCGGAAGGCGTCGAGCGCGACGGGCAGGCCGATGACGGCGCACAGCAGCGCCAGGGGGATCAGCCGGCGCAGCGACTCGCGCGGGCGCAGGATCAGGCTGACGGCGGCAAACAGGCCCAGTGCCAGCGCCAGCCACAGCGTCGAGACGTGGTGCATGTAGGCCGTGCCGCACAGCGCCAGCGCCAGCAGGATCAGGTTGCGGGCAGTCGGCTTCTCCCAGGCCATCAGCCAGAGGCCGAAGCAGGCCGGGAAGAGCGAAATGGCGATGGCGTTGGGGTAGCCGGCCCAGGTCATCATGTCGACGAACAGGGGCAGGACGGCGGTGAACAGCATCGCGATCAGGCCGGCGTCATCGCGTCGAAAGACCTGCCTCGCCAGGAAAAAATGTCCCCAGGCACTCGATGATGGCGAAGAAAGTGATGACGTGGACCAGGTCGAAGGGTGACGCGCCGCTGACGGCGGCCATGGCGCCGAACACGAGCGGTCCGCCGGGGAGCAGGGGCCAGGTCGCGCCGCCGAGCTGGTAGTTTTCGGCAAAAGCCGGGATCGTCCCGGTCTCCAGGACCTGCTGGGCGAAGAGCAGATGCAGGCCGTAGTCGGGGCCGGTGGGCTGGGTATAGAGGTAAATGGTGACGCCGCGCAGAAGCAGCGCCAGGAGCAGGCCGGGCAGCACGTAGCGCCAGCGTGAGCGGATAAGCCCGTCAAAGAAGGCGCGGGCGGGTCCGGCGACGGTCGGTTGTGAAAGGGTGTGGTCGGCAGTCATGGCGGAGCATTATAGCGCAGGAGTTCGGCATCCTCGGTCGGCTGGTAGAAAAGGCCGCGCACCGCCTCGTGCAGGGCGAGATCGACGTCGGCCAATACGAACGAGGCGGTCGTGCCATCGGATTTGGTGAGCGTTTTCATGAGGGGCTTGCTTCATCTTTGGCAGGTGAGAAGACGCCTGAAAGAGGCGTAGATTGGGAGAGAAGTATAGCAGTTCTTCTGTTGTGACCGGGGTCGATTCGGGCTATAGTGAGTGCACACAATCGTCTCTCGGACCCCCGACCCTTTCGCTCGCTGTTTGCCGGACATGCCCATGAATTCGATGACGCCCGCCCCTCCGCGTCTCAAACTGCCACCGCAGACCACACCCTTCATCGGCAGGGTGCGCGAAGTGCAGGATCTCACCCGACTGCTGGCCGACCCGGCCTGCCACCTGCTGACGCTCGTCGGCCCCGGCGGCATCGGCAAGACTCGTCTGGCACTGGAAGTCGCAGCGGCGCTGGCCGATCAATTCACCGATGGCGCGACCTTCGTCTCGCTGGCGCCGGTCAGCGCCGCAGACTATCTGGTCTCGACCATCGCCCGCGCCCTGGGGTTCGAGTTCTACGAACAGGAAGACATCACCCGCCAGCTCTTCGATCACCTGAGCGACCTGAATCTGCTGCTGGTCATGGATAACTTCGAGCATCTGCTCGATGGGGCGGGACTCCTCAGTGAGATCACCGCTCATGCCCCTGGAATCAGGATTCTGGCCACCTCGCGCGAGCGGCTGGCCCTGACCAGCGAGACGGTCTACAACGTGGGTGGCCTGGACTTCCACGGCGATTTGCAGGCGTCGGAGGCGGCGAGCCTGTTCGTGCAGAGCGCGCGCCGGCTGCGCCCGGACTTCAAACTCGAGTCCGAGGATCACCCCGCCCTGGCGCGTATCTGCCAGTTGGTGGGCGGCATGCCGCTCGGCATCCTGCTGGCGGCCAACTGGATACAGACCCTGTCCCTGGCCGAGATCGCCGACGAGATCGCGCACAGCCTTGACTTCCTGGAGACGCGCATGCGCGACATCCCGGAACGGCAGCGCAGCATCCGGGCGGTGCTCAACCCCCTCTGGGACGGTCTGACCGACGAGGTGCGCGAGGTCTTCCAGCGGACGTCGATTTTCTGGGGCGGCTTTACGCGCGCGGCCTTCGAGGCCGTGACCGGCGGATCGCTGCGCAGCCTGTCGCTGCTGGTCGACAAGTCGCTGGTGCGCCATGACGACGATGGGCGCTACCGCATGCACGAACTGCTGGCGCAGTACGCCTGGGAGCAGTTGAAGAAGTCGCCCGAGGACGTGCAGGCGACCCGCCGGCGTCACGCGCGCTTCTTTGCACGTTTTCTGGAGGATCAGCTCGCCGATTTGATGGGCGACCGGCCCCGTTCGGCGCAGGCGGCCATCAATGTCGAGGTCGAAAACGTGCGTGCCGCCTGGCGGACCATGGCAGAACTGCACATGGCCCAGGAGATTCGCCAGTCGGCGAGCAGCATGTGGTTTTACTTTCTCGATAGCTACCTGGTCGTCGAGGGCATGGAGCTGTTCGAGCAGGCGCTGGCACTTCTGGAGGCGGCCGGGGACGACGCCGACGCGCGTTTCTGCCGGGGGGTGGTGCTGGCGCGTCTGGGATCGTTCCTCGCGGTCAACGGCGCACGAGAGAAAGGCAAGGCGGCCATCGACGAGGGCGTGGCCATCCTGAGGGACTATGACGACCGGGCCGAGCTTCAGCTCGCGCTGTACAACCTGGTCGATACTCTGATGGCCATCCACGGCTGGACGCTGACGCCGGAGGATGGCGAGTGGGACTGGACCGCTGGTCTGGCGGCGGCCCGCGAAGGGCTGGCCATCGCCCAGGACTTGAACGACACCAATAAGATCGCGCACCATCTCTACATCCTGGGATGGATCGCCTTCACCCAACATCAGTATGACGAAGCGGAGGCCCTGGGCCGCCAATCGGAAGCGCTGTTTCGTCAGACCCGCAACCTGGCGATGCTCGGCACCGTACTCGGCCCCCTGCTGGGTCGAGTGGCGGAAACGCGTCGGGATTTCGCGGAAGGGCGCCGGCTTCGCCTGGAAAGTCTGCGGGTGGCCGAGGAGATCGGTAATGCGCTCGACCTGGGCAGCAACTACGCCGGTCTGGGTTACCTGGCCTATCTACAGGGAGACTATGCCGAGGCGGCGCGCTGCTATCTGCGCTCGGTGGAGCACCACCGCACCCTCCCGCCCCGAAAGATGCGCTGGGTGTTCAGCGGCACCCTAGTGAACATCGGCAAGCTGTGGGCGGCGCTGGGCAGATCTGGAGCGGGCGGCGGCGGTGCAGTCGTTCATGCTGACGCTGTTCCGCCAACAGCCGCGAGGCGCGCGTGGGCCGGCGAAGAACTGGAGCGGCTCAGGGCGCTGCTGCCGCCGGAGGCCTCCGACGGCGGTCGCGCGCGGATCGTCGCTGGATCTGAATGCCTTGCTGGACGCGTTCCTCGCCGAAGCCCACGCTGGCGCCGCCAGATCCGCTGAAACCACGGCCGATGCGCAGCCCGACACCCCGGCCGTCGATTCGCTGACCGCGCGCGAACTGGAGATCATCGGTCTGATCGCGCAGGGTCTGTCCAACCGGCAGATCGCCAGAGACGCTGACCTTCTCGGTCGGCACGGTCAAGTGGTACGTCAACCAGATCTTCGGCAAGCTGCACGTGACCAACCGCACCGAGCTGGTGGCGCGGGCGCGTGGGCTGGGCCTGCTGGCGTAGTTGGCGCAACGTAGCTGCCCATCCCCGATAACCCGTTGACGAGATTCGCGCAGGTCCTTGACTCTCAAGCTGCTTGAGACCCTAGGAATGCCGAACAAGCTTTTGGAGTCAGGATCCGGCACCCCTCCAGGAAGGTCTGTATGCTCAGAATTGGCGACTTTCCAAGATCTGCCGGGTGCCCGTATCGGCGCTGCGCTACTACGCCGATACAGGGCTGCTGACACCGGTGCATGTCGACCCCATCACCGGCTACCGCTACTACACGTTCGACCAGCTCCCACAGCTCAATCGCATCCTGGCCTTAAAGATCTGGGCCTTCGCTGGCCAGCATCCGCCGGCTTCTGGACGAAGCGATCTCTCGGCGGAAATTCAGGGCATGCTGCGCCTGCGCGAAGCCGAGCTGGCGCAACAGGTCTGCCGACGCGCAGTCCCAGCTCCAGCGCGTTCGAGCTTACGGCTGCGTTCAGATTCAGCAGGAGACTCAGGAGATGGCCCCGGAAGTGGTGGTGCGGACGATCGATGCACAGCCCGTGCTCTCCGTTCGCGAAGTGATACCCGGGTGGCGATCAGGTCGCGGCGCTGCTGGTCGAGTTGGTCATCGCCATGGGTACCGAAAGCAGAGGTTCTGCTGCACCGCCGATGACGATCTTCCACGACCCGGAGTTCAAGGATACCGACCTGGATAAAACGGAGGTTGCCGCCCGGTCGCGCGGCCGGTAGACCGGCTTCGCCACACAAAGCGGCTATGCCGTCGCTGGGCGGATGCTCGAAGCGCTCCCCGGCGGCGGCCTGTACCTATCACGTCGGCAGCTTTGAAACGTTGATGACACCTATGCTCGCGCTCGGCCGCTGGCTGGAGACGAGCGGGCTATCAGATCAGCGGTCTCGCCGGGGAGATTTACCTGCGTCCACCGGCGAGGTCCGGGAACCGGCCTCCCGACCGAAATTCAGATGCCCGTTGAACGAGCGTAAGGAGTGTATGGCATGGCTGCCCATGAAATCTGTCCATCGATCGTTTCCCCGTCCGAGGTCTTCACCTGGCTGGACGATCCGCAGAAGGCCGGGCAGTGGGTGCCCGGCCCGGTCGATATTCAAGCCATTCACGCCGGGCGGCAGCCGCGCCGCGCAAAGCCGCCATGTCTACCGCGAGAATGGTCGCACGTTCGAGACTGAAGAAGAAATGCTGATCTACGAACCGAATCGTCATATCTAAATTCGTGGCGCGCCGCAGGGTTGAGATGACCGCCGAGTACCAGCTCTCGCCCACCGGAGCCGGCACCCTGCTGCGTTCATGGAGTCCACCCTGCGCTTCAACAACCCTGCTGATGCGGTTGCTCACCTGTTGACCCTGGCGTCGATCAGCGAACGGCTCAGGACTTGCAGCGCCTCAAAGCCCCTGGTCGGAGGCAGAGGGGATCGGCGACAACCACGCAACTTGACGGAGCGCGCGGATCGCCTTCGGCTCACGTGCCCAGAGCTATCCCGCCAGAACAAGCCGATGGTGATTTGGACGGGCGAACACACGGGTGCGCCACATCACACCAATGGGCGAAGGGGCGGATCAGCGGGTCCGCCCAAATAACACGCCAAC
>JADJPJ010000027.1 GCA_016713325.1 Candidatus Flexifilum affinis
TCACCGCAGAAAAGAGACCCCTTTTCCGATGACAACCATAACCGAACTGAGTGAAAGTCTGCAAGAACTGCTGGGCACGACGGCCAACGAGGTGGCAAAAAAACAGGATTTGTCCGACGCCAGCGCAAGGTGACGGGAGCGGGGTTTGCGCAGACGCTGGTGCTGGGAGGACTGGCGGCACCGGAAGCGACGCGGCACGAGCAGCAGCAACATGCGGTGCAGGTGGGGATGCCGTTGAGTGCCCAAGGGCTGGAGCAGCGCTTCACGCCGACGGCGGTGCTGTTCCTGCGCCAGTTGCTGGAAGCAGGGCTTCAGCAGGTGGTCCAGAGCGAGGGGCAAGGGACACTGCTGCCGCAATTCAACGGCGTCTACCTCAACGATTGCAGCCGGGTGGAGTGGCTGGCAGCGGGCGTGAAGCTGGCGGTGCGCTGGGAGTTGCAGCACGGGCAGTTGGAGATGCGACTGCGCGAAGTGCGGGAGAACGACCAGAAGAGCGAAGTGGTCGATGGGCCGCTGCCCAAAGGGGCGCTGAACCTCAACGACCTGGGCTTCTTCAAGCTGGCCCGCTTCCAGCGCTGGAACGAGCAGGGCGTGTACTGGCTCACCCGCTTCAAAGTCGGCACCACCCTGTTCACTGCGCAGGGAGAAGCGCTCGACCTGCTGCCGCTGTTGGAGAGCCTGTCCGGACCGGTCTGTCTCCCGGTTCAGGTGGGCAGCACTGCCCGTCTGCCGGCTTACCTGGTGGCTGCCCCCCTCCCACCGGAAGCACTCCAGAAGCGGATGGCGCGCCTGAAGGAACAAGCCCGCCTGGACCAGCGTCCGCTCTCCCCCCGTCAAGCCGCCTTCGCCCACTGGACGATCTACCTGACCAACATCCCCCACCTGACCTTCGACCAGGCCCACACTCTGGCCCGCACCCGCTGGCAGATTGAGTTGTTGTTCAAGCTCTGGAAGTCCCACGGTCAGATCTTGCACGCCCGGACCGCCGACCCCTGTCGTCAACTCTGCCTCGGCTATGCCAAGCTCCTGGCCGTCTTGGTCGCCCACTGGTTGCTGCTAGTCACCGGTTGGTCCCATGATACCCTCGGCTCGCTCGACGCCCTCCGCCTCATCCGCTCTCACGTCCCGCTGCTCATGCGCGCCTTCACCCACCCGACCCTTTGGGATTGCCTGTGGACCTGGCTCGCCCACGACCTGCGCCTGGCCGCTCGCCGCTCCAGACGCGCCAAAGTCCCATTGGCCTTCCAACTCTGGGAGGCTTTCGACTTCTCATGGCCTTAACTTGGTGCATATGGGGACGCGCCGTTGCGCATCCCTACGATGGCCAGGCGATCCACTGCGGGTCGGGGGTGATCTCCTCTTCCGGCCGCGGACCGGGGTCGTGGAAATCGCTGGTGGCCAGTCGGTTGATAACCTCGATCTTGATATCCCCCTGACAGAGAATCTGACAGCTCAGCCGCGCTGTGCCGAGCAGCCCACGCGCCTCCAGACGTTCTTTTTCCGCGGCGGTCATGGTCTCCGGCTCGCCGTTGATGAAGCGCACGCGGCAGGTGGTGCACTGAGCATGTCCGCCGCAGCGGTGGAGGATGTCGACTCCGCCGTCTTCCAGCGCCAGGACCAACCGTTGATTCTCCTCGGCGCTGAGCTTCGTGCCGTCCTTGAGGGTGATCACAGGCATAGGGATTCCACTCTCTTGTCTAACAGGATCGGATAGCGGTATTGATCGCGGTTCACGAACCGCATCTTACTTGACCGCGCCGGCCGTCAGACCGCGGATCAACTGGCGCGAGAAGATGATGTACAGGATGATCACCGGCAGGGCGGACAGCGTCAGCGAAGCCAGCACGGCGTTCCAGTCGTTGACGAACTGGCCCAGGAAGGTCTGCGCGCCCAGCGTGACCGTCTTGTTCACCTCGGACGGCGCGAGGATCAGCGGGAACCACAGGTCGTTCCAGATCGGGATCATGTTGAAGACCATGACCGTGCCCAGCGCCGGGCGAATGAGCGGCAGGATGAGCATATAGATGCGGTACTCGCTGGCCCCATCGACGCGGGCAGCGTCCTTGAGGTCGCGCGGGATCTGGCGCATGAACTGCGTCAGCACGAAGACGGCTAATGGTAACCCCGAAGCGGTGTAGATCAGGATCAGGCCGGTCAGCGTGTCGGCCAGTTTCAAGTCCACAATCAGTTCCAGCAGGCTGACGGTGCCCAAGCGGATGGGCACCATGATGCCGAGGGCGAGATACAGCCCGAGAAAGGTGTTGCCGGGGAACTTGTATTCGGCCAGCGCGTGCGCCGCCATCGTCCCGGCGATGAAGATCAGCAGCAGCGCGCCGATGGTGACGATCAGACTGTTGAGGAAGTAACTGGGGAAGGCCGCGCGCTCGAAGACCGTTTCGTAGCCCACCGGGTCGAAGGTGTCGACGTTGGGCAGGGCGTAGGGCGTGCGGAAAATCGCGTTGCGCGCCTTGAACGAGTTGATGAGGACCAGCACGACCGGAAACAGCGCAAAGAGCGTATAGGCGATCAGCGCCAGATGCATACCCACAACTTGCAGACGGCGGCTGAGGATGCTGGCTTGTGTCATAGCTGGACCTCGTTGCGGAGCAGGCGCCGCTGCCAGCCGAACAGATAGACGAGCACGCCGGCCAGGATGATGGCGAACATCACCCCTGCCACGGTGGCGCCCATGTGTGGGTTGCCCAGTTGAAGCTGGAAGCCAAAGAAGGTGCGGTAGAAGAAGGTGGCCAGCAGGTCGGTCGAGAAATTGGGGCCGGCCAGCGCCGTCTGGGTGGTATAAATCAGGTCGAAGGCGTTGAAGTTGCCGACGAAGGTCAGCACGCCGACGATGCCGACGGTGGGCAGGATCAGCGGCAGCTTGATGCGCCAGAAGACACTCCAGCCGGTCGCGCCATCCACCTGCGCCGCCTCGACGATCTCGTCGGGGATGGCGATCAGCGCCGCTAGGAAGAGCATCATCGGTATCCCTACGTACTGCCACACCGAGACCAGCGAGAGGGTCGGCAGTGCCGTCTCCGGCAGGCCCAGCCAGGGTTGGTTTTCGATGCCGAAGATGGCCAGGATGTCGCCGGAAATGCCCCAGAGCGGGCTGAGGATCAGCCGCCAGATGAAGCCGACCAGCACGACCGAGAGCACGGTCGGGGTGAAGATCAGGGTGCGGAACAGGGTGCGCATCCGCGTGACGCGCGAGGCCAGAAAGGAGGCCAGCAGCAGCCCGATGGGGTTCTGCACGGCCATGTGGATGATGAAAAAGACGAAGTTGTTGCGCAGCGCGCCCCAGAAACGTTCGGAATAATTGGGATCGTTAAAAAGTCTGAGGTAATTTTCAAAGCCGACGAAGGTGGTCACCCCGTCGGTGGTGTTCAGGAGGCTGATACGCAGTGAATCCACCAGCGGCCAGATCATGAAGAGGGTGTAGATGATCACCGCCGGAGCGAGAAAGACGATGATGTGAAATGGGAAGCGGCGCGAACCCGCTGGCGATTCGTTCATAGGACTCGTCGTCTGGTCTGGTAGATGCCGCAGAATACGAAAAACGGACCCTCACTCCCTGGCAAGCTTGCTTGCACACCCTCTCTCGCACATGCGGGAGAGGGTGCGAAGTATTGTGGGGACTAGACCACGAACCAGGTTCATCTGACGGGTTGATGGCGTAGGGGCGGACGTGCAAACAGTTTGCGTGTCCGCCCGGGAATGGTGGGCGGAGACACTGCCCCACCCCTACGCAAGACTCCGTCAATCTCATCCTGTTACGGGTACTAGCCGCCCACCTGCGGTTCGTACCAGGAGTCCAGACCGGTCTGGACGGCATCGGCCGCTTCCTGAGCGGTGACGGCGCCGTTCAGAAGCTGGGCGCTGTAGCTCCACAGGTCGGTCTCGTTGTTCGGCGTGCCGCGGGACAGGATCTGGTAGGCGGAGCGAATGGTCGACTCGCACGTGCCGCGCCAGTCGACGAATTCCTGGGCCAGCGGGTCGTCGAGGCTGATCGAGGCGTTCGACAGCGAGAAGAAGCCGGGGATGGCGTTCGAATAAAGCTGCGCGAATTCCGGCGTGGTCATCCACTCCAGGAACAGGCGGGCTTCTTCGGAGTGCGCCGACGCGGCATTCATGCCCATGGCGATGTCGGTGTGATCGCTGATGTAGCAGGTGTCCTGGCCATCCGGCACGGGCGGCGGGAAGGCGCCGAGCTCGAAGTCGGCCTGACTGCGGAAGACGCTGATGTCCCACGAGCCGGCAGGATAGATCGCACCCAGGCCGAGCGAGAACATGTTCTGCGAGTCGGGGTAGGTCTGCGCCTGGTAGCCATCGGGCAGGTAGGGCGCCCACTTGGCCAGCGCTTCGAAGGCCGCCAGGAAGCCGCCCTCGTTGTACTTGGCGGTGCCGTCGATCAGACCCAGACGGCCTTCCTCGCCCATCCAGTAGTTGGGACCGATGTTCTGCAGGCCCATCGTGGCCGATTCCCACTGATCGTTGGTGCCCATGACCAGCGGGGCATAGTTGCCGTCAGCCTTGATGGCTTCGAGGACCGCGTAAAACTCGGACTCAGTGGTGGGTTCTTCCAGGCCGAGTTCGGCGAAGATGTCGGCGTTATAGAGGAAGCCGTGAATGACCGAGGCCATCGGCACGCAGAAGACGTCCGGAACCATCGTCGGTGATCCAGGCGCTCTTGGCGACATCGCCGAAGTTCTCCATGCCCGGCAGGTCGTTCAGGAGGCCAGATGCCCCGCCTGGAACAGGCCGAGGGAGGTGTCGAACGGACGGCAGGTAATCAGGTCGCCGGCCGTGCCGCCTTCGAGCTTGGTGTTGAGCGCCGCGTTGTATTCGGTCGGCGCGGTGGGGGCGAATTCAACATTGATATTGGGATAGGCCGCTTCAAAAGCCGGGATCAGGACATCTTCCCAGGCCGTCAGATCGTCATTGCGCCAGCTCTCGATGACCAGAGTCACCTGATCCTGCGCGCCGACGCTGCTGATGCTCAGGGCGAGCAGCATAACCACGGCGAGAAACAGAATTTTCTTCATCATACTCCCTTTAGATATATGCGAGGCTGTCTTAAGCCGATGAAGCGCTCCCGCGTCTACGGGTTTCGTTAAAGGTTCGCGGTGCGTGCGTAATTGTAGCGTGGTCGGTCCGTGCGGGCAAAGGACCGTCGTTCGACCCGTTTTCTCGCTGCGAGGTTTCGTCGTAGAATAGGGGTAGCCATTCCCTTGCAGCAATACGCCATGTTGGCAGGCCAACGCGGCGCCGTCGATTCTCTCTACCGTCAGGATTATGGAATGCTCCGATCACTCGTTTTTGCCGCTACGATCGCTCTCTGTCTGCTGCTTGTGCCGTCTGTTTCGGTGCAGGCTCAGGATTATGATGTCACCCTCAGCGGCAGTCCCACGTTCGTCGACATCGCGCATTTTCGCATTCACTACACCCTGACCGGTGAGGATGCGACAACACGCGAGTTTGTCAACCAGGTGGCTGCCGCGCTGGAAAAATCCTGGCGCGTACAGGTCGAGCTGCTCGGCTGGCCCCCGCCCCCGCCGGATGAACGTTGGGGCGGCAACGCGCTCTATGACGTCTACCTGATGGATCTGACTGACGAATACGCGCTGGGCATCACATCGCCGGAACAGATCATTGGCGACAACCCGCTGACCGCGCGCGTCGAGGAATGGACGGCCACCAGCCACCTGATGATTGAGAACGACTTCGTCGACGTGACCTTCGGCGACGGACAGGACGAGGTGACGCTGATGCGCGCCACGGTTGCCCATGAGTTTTCGCACGCGCTCCAGTTCGCCTTCGACTACGCCGACACGCATGACTGGATCTACGAGGCGACGGCCGTCTGGATGGAGACGCAGACCATGGGCGTGGATCAGGACGCGACGGGTTACGTCGCCGACACCTTCGACTATCCCGAAGTCTGCTTCGGCTCCGTCGTGACCGAGGCGGATGCCGACCGGCATTACGGCGAGTGGCTGTTCATCGACCACCTGGCCCAGGAGTTCGGACCGGACTTCATCCGTGTGCTCTGGGAGTATGTCGGCGATTACGAGGGGTTCGAAGCGGTCGAGCGCGCCCTGGAATCCCAGGGGACGACGCTGGAAGAGACGCTGATCGCCTATCGGCTGCGCAACCTGGCCCGCGACTATCATCTGGCCCGCCTGTTCAACGCGACAGTCTGGCTGGAAGATACGATCGACGTCAAGTCGGATTGGTCGTACGCCGGGGTGGGCATCGAGGAACTGGGGGCCAACTACTTCGCGCTCGACCTGGAACCCGGCGTCTATACCGTCGATCTGATCAGCGATGCCGACGACCTGACCGCCTGGAGCATCGGCGTCAACAGCGGCAATGTGGATGTCTTTGAGCTGGGCAAGCAGGGGGTGATCAACGCCGGCAAGTACAAAGACATGTATCTGATGGTCTTCAACGGCCGCTACGACGAAGATCTGGGCGAGTGCGAAGCGGCCCACTTCGATGTGCACCTCGAAAAGGGCGGCGACTCGGCCGCGCTGCCCCGGTTGTTCCGCAGTTTTGGCGGCGACATGTACGCCAAGCTGGAGGATGGCTGGGAGTAGGGGCGTCTGACGCGTCTGAGGTGGCGAGACGTGGCTCCGCGCGCTGACGCCTGTCGGGAGCGGGCCAGGGGTGGTGCGGGGGCTGGGCCGGGGAGCGGTACGCCGGCCACCACGGCGCGGCGCGGACGAAGTGCAGGCCCGGCCGCGCACAGAACGCCGCGGCCCCACCCGGGTGGGGGGGCCCCAACCAGCCCCCCCAAGCCGGGCGGGAGCGGGCCCGCCTTCGGACCCCAGGCGGCCGGGTACGCTAGTCGCCGAGGCGCAGACGCTGTGCGTGCACCTCGTCCATGGCCTCGATGGTGTCCTGCAGGCTGGCGACCTCGTCCTTGATCTCCAGACGCAGGCGCTGCGCCCGGCTGCTGTCCACATCCTGCGCGCCCAGTCGTGACATCTGCGCATAAATGGTGCCCAGCGACGACAGCGTGCTGTCCAGTTGAATCTCCGCCCGCTTGATGCTGTTGGCGGTGGCGTTCAGGTTGTCGAGCTGAAGCTGAAGCCGCTCCAACTGCTCCTGCAAATCCTGTTTGACGGCGGCGTCGCTCTCGCGCGAGATGCGCACCTTGACCTTCTCCAGCTGCTGCGGCACGGCGCGGCGGTCCTCGTCGACCAGCCGGTTGGCCTCGAAGCTGTCGACGTGCTGCGCCAGGTTGAACATGTGGCCGATCCAGTCGTCCACGTCGTTGACCGTGTCCTGAAGCTGGAAGCGCATGGCCCCGGACGTTCCCTGCGCCAGCTTGATCATGCTGCGCCGGTATTCCATGGCGCGCTTCAGCCGTTCGCGGGCAACCGCGCTCTTGATCTGGCCCAGGTCGTAGCGGCTCTCGAATTCGCGGGCCAGGGCATCGCTCGTCGCATCCGGATCAGAAAGCGTCGAGAGGACGAGCGCGCCTTCCGCGATCAACCCGCCGACCAGCCAGAACCAGTTCTGCCACCAGGGAAACGGCTGAGGGAAGGCGAAGAAGACGATGACCGTGAACAGGATCGTCAGAAGACTTTCCCAGCGCAGCAGCGCATTGGTCAGGACTGCGCCTGTCACGCGCCGCTTCACCGATTCTTGTGCCATGGGGGGTGCTGCTCCTCGCTGAAAAAAGCAGGGAGGCGACTCCGATCGTTTTCAGAGTCGCCTGCTGATTCTTATACGTTTGGGACGAGCGCGGGGTTTCAGGTGGCGTCGGCGCTGCCGGCACTACTGCCGCTGTCGCTGCTGCTACTGCCGCCGCTGCCGCCCTGCGCACCCAGGAGCCGCCGGCGGCGCTCCTCAAGCTGCCGGTCGATCTCGCCGCCGCGCACCACGTCTTCGATCTCTTCCTGAATGTTGCGCGTGGCCATCTCCAGGCGGGCATCTTCTTCGTCCAGCCGCTGGCGCACCTGGTCGGCCAGGTTGCTGACCTCGCGGTCGCTCACGCTGGCTAGGTCGTCGATGCTCTTGATCGTCTTGGTGGCGACCTTCTTCGCTTCCGCCAGCTTTACGAGTTCGACAATCTGCTCGCGCTCCTGGTGAACCGCCGTGAGCCGCGCTTCCAGTTTCATGCGCATGCTCAACATGGCATGATACTGACCATCCTGCTGCTGCCACTGTTGATAGTAATCCTGGGCAAGCTGCTGCTTGGTGTTCAGTTCGGCCTGTGCCGCGGCGGCCAGATCATCCTTGCCCTTGAGGATCAGGGTGTCGATGTCGCGATCAAGCTTCTCCGCCGCTGCGCTGAATTCTTCGTACTTGCGCTTTAGTGTCCGCACACTGCCGCCAAGCGTCGCGGCGGACTCTTCCAGGGCTTCGAGATTTTTCTTGACGTCGCGGATGTACTCGTCCATCACCTCAATAGGTTTACCATGCAAAGCCCGGTCCACGATGCCATGCAGGCTCGCGCTCAGAAGCGTGTTCACTTTTTCGAGGAGCGATTGCTGCGCCATATAGCTTTGACTCTCCTATTCCCGCTACGTTTCCGTCTCAAGTATAGCCCGTGACCAATGAACATGACCACCATCCAGAGCCCCGGGCCGCGAGTACACCGCGATGGCCCTCAAGGTGGGCGCTACCCTCTGCTGGCGGGGTCCGCAAAGGGGGTCGATCAGGCCTCGGACGCCATCGGCTCGCGCGGGCGCACAGGAATGAAGATCATGAAGCGGCTGCCCTGACCCGGTTGGCTGAGGACGTCGGCGCGTCCGCCATGCAGTTTGGCGATCTTATCAACGATCGACAACCCTGTGCCGGTTCCCGGATCTTCAAAGCGCTTACGATCGATCTGGTAGAACGTCTCCCAGATATGCTCCTGCTCGGCGGTGTCGATGCCGCGCCCCTCGTCCTCCACCCACAGGCAGACCTCGTCGCCTTCCATGTGCGCGCCGATGGCAATCGGGCTGTCTGCCCCGGAAAACTTGACGGCGTTGTCAATAAGCTGGATGAGCGCGGTCTTGAGATAGGACTCGTCGGCGATGAAGGTCTTCACCGGGTCGAGGACGACACTGACCTCCTGGCTGATCGCGCGCCAGCTCAAGACCTCATGATAGGCGGCCTCGATCAGCTCGCGCACATCGGTCACTGGTGCTCTACGCATTTCATACGTTTTTTGTGCGTCGCCGGTTTCCATTTCCACGAGTTGAATGAAATTTTCGATCAAACGCCGCAGGCGGACCGCGCCGGTGCTGACGCCGCGGAGGAAGACATTCATGTCGTCGTCGGTGAGCGCCTGGTCGTTGGCCTCTTGCAGCATGTCGGCATAGGCGACCACATACGTCAGCGGCGTGCGGAATTCGTGATTCAGGATGGTCAGGATGCGTTTCTTCATCTCTTCCATGCTGGCCTTGTAGGAGTCCTGCACTTCTCCCCAGCGGCGCAGCTTGTTCTTGATGGTGCTGACCAGATCCTCGGCATCGAAGGGTTTAACCAGGTAGTCGTCGACGCCGAGCTGCTTGCCGCGCTGGATGTCCTGCCGTTCGCCACGCGCGGTGAGGAAGATGAACGGGATACGCACCCACTCCGGGATGGTGCGGACGACCTTCAGCAGCTCGATGCCATCCATCTGCGGCATCATGATGTCCGAGACGATCAGATCCGGCAGGGGCGACGACGTGCGCAGCACATCCAGGGCTTGCAGACCATTTTCGGCGCAGATGACCGCGTAGTGATCCAACTCCAGGACGGTCTGAATGCCTTCCAGCAGATTCACGTCGTCCTCGACCACCAGGATGCGAGCGCGGGGGGCAGGAACTTTGTTCGGACTGGTTTCGGAATACATGACGGTGACCATATGGCAGGCGTCCCTGTGGCTTATGTGTACAGAATGATTATATAGGCATTCTTTGTCGATGAATGTCAATGAGATCTGAAAGCAGGGCAAATCCGGTCTGCAAACGCCCGGCGCCCGCGCCGATCAGGGTGATGTCGCCCATCAGATCGGTGTTGAAGGTGACGGCGTTGGTCGTGCCGGCCACTCCGGCCAGCGGATGACTCACCGGGATGCGCACCGGCGCGACCGTCCCACCTTCGGGCGTCACTTCAGCGATCAGCTTCCAGCGCTCGCCGGCTGCGCGCGCCGCTTCGATATCGGCCGGGCTGATGCTCCGGATGCCGCTGACCTGCATCTGATCGAGGGTGAGCGTTTTGTTGAACAGGGCCGCCGCCAGGATGATGGCTTTGCCGGCGGCATCCCAGCCGTCGACGTCGGCGGTGGGGTCGGCTTCAGCGTAGCCGAGCCGCTGCGCTTCGGCCAGGACGGCGTCGTAGGGCTGGCCGGCTTCCATCTGGGTCAGCATATAGTTGGTCGTGCCATTGAGGATGCCGCGCGCCGAACGGATGGTGCAGCCGGCCAGCGCCTGCATACCCAGACGCAGGCTGGGCGTCCCCGCCATGACGGTCGCTTCAAAGCGCAGCAGCACGCCGGCCTGTTTGGCGGCCTGTCGCAGTTCGTCGTAAGCCAGGGCGATCGGCCCCTTGTTGGCCAGCACCAGATGTTTTCCGCCGGCAATCGCCGAGAGGCAGTGATCGAGCGCCGGTTGGGCCGTCTTCAGATCGGTGGGGGTGGCTTCGACCACGACATCGGCGGACGACGAGCGGGCAATACGCAGCGAGTCCCAATCGGTCTCATAGCCAAGCGCCTGGCCTTCGCTGCGCAGATCGCGGGCCTTCAGCAGCCAGTCGGGGGCAATGGCGACGCCATCGGGCGCGACGACACAGCCGCGCGTGCGGGTGGCGGCGGCGACGATGCGCGGCTCAAACCCATAGTCTTTCTTCAGGCTCTCGCCTTTGTCGCGCAGGATTTCCAGCAAGCCCTGATTGACCACGCCCAACCCGATCAACGCGATGTTCATTGTCCGTCGCCCCACCTGTCAATGTGTCCTAGAGAAGGACACAAGCTTACCATCAGGCCGGCGGTCCGTGCCAGCGAACGAAGGCCGGCGGTCCGCGTTTCTCAGAGGGCCTGCCGGCTCGACACACTGACCTGCGCACGCTAGAATCTGCCTCGAAATAAATGCCGGCCTGTGGCTGTTATAGGAAAGTTCTTTGTCCTCACGCCATCCCGAGGAGGGATGAACAATGAAGCTCCTGACGCCGCGAACAATCCCCCTTTTTTTGAGTCTCATGCTTCTGATCGCTGTCCTGAACGCGGGCGCAGTGCTGGCGCAGGATGCCCCCTCGGGCGTATCAGATGTTGTCCGCGTTGCTGTGGCCCCGACGCTGGGCTCTGCGACGTACTACATCGGTCTGGAAGAAGGGGTATTCGCCAAATACAACATCGACTTGCAGTTGGTTGAACTCCCGCAGGCCGCCAATGCCGAAACGATAGCGCTTCTGCTAAGGGGTGACATCGAGGTTATCCAGGCCTTTCTGAATCCGGGCATCATCAATGCCGTTCTCCGAGGCGAGAACGTGCGGGCTGTTGCCGCCAGTCGAAAGATCAATCCGGAAGGCTGTTCGACCTGGAGCTTTGTCGTTCCGGCCGGTCAGGCCGAGAATTTCGACTATGCCGGTCTGAGGGGGACAACCGTTGGCGTTCCGCCCGGCACGCCGCCGTACTACCTGGATCTGCTGCTGCGTCTCCATGGGCTGACCCTGGCCGATGTCACCCTGGAGAACGTGCCCGCGCCGGTCCGCGCGGAGGGCGTGGTCAATGGCGCGCTGTCACTGGCCTGGATACCGGAGCCCTCGCTCACCCCAGCGCACCAGTTGCAGGGTGTGGAAGATCTGATGAGCGCCGCCGATCTGGTCCCCAATACAGATTCCGGCCTGGTTTATTTTGGTCCGTCTATGCTTGAGCGCGATGACGACCTTGCCGTCCGGTTCCTGTCCGCGTATATCGAGGCGGGGGATCTGGCTGCGCAGGAAGCGACGGAGCGGAATGTCGAGATCGTCTCCAGGGGGTTGGAACTCGACCCGGCATTACTGAGCGAGATCTGCTGGGGTATGGGCCTAACCGATCCGCAGGTAGACGTCGATGGCGCCCTGGTATATATGACCTGGCTACTGGAGCAGGGCGATATCGACGGCATGCTGGATATAGATCTTCTCTACGATCCTTCGTATGTTCTCGCCGCACTGGAGGGGACCGGTTCATGAGCCGTCGGGCGGACCTGCCCGTCATTGCCGCCACCTATCGACGAATCGAGCAAGCCGCCGCGCAGTTTCCCGACGCCGTGGCCGTGCTGCTGCGCGGGCAGCAGATCACGTACCGGGAGCTGAACGAACGCGCAAATCGACTGGCCTGCCGGATTCGGGGCGTGACCCCGGTGGGATCGATGGTCGTGCTGTTTGTCGAAGACAACATCGATCATCTGGTCGCGAATCTGGCGATTCAGAAATCCGGCTGCGTCCGGGTGTCTCCCGAGGGGCGCCTGCCACCGGCGGCGCTCAGCGCGATCCTCAAGCAGATCAAGGCCGGGCTCTTCCTCACCGATGCCGGGCGTCTGTCGCGGACCACCGAGATGGCCGGGAATACGCCGATCCTGGTGGTTGCGGATGCCGTTCGATCTGCTGGCGCACCAGCGGAAAGCGAAAACCTCGAGGACGAGTATCCTTTGGAGGACTTCTACGCGCTGGGTTTCACATCGGGTACGACCGGGATGCCCAAGGGCGTCGCGAGCCGCCGCATCCGATCGGCGATCAACAGCCGCAGCGTCGTCGCCGACCTCGGCCTGACCTCTGAGGATCGGCTGCTGATCTTCGGATCGCTGAACTTCGGCGCCAGCAATCTCGTCATTCAGGCGGCGCTGACCACCGGCGCCACGATCCACCTGCTCGATCTCGGGCAGGAAACGCCAGAGTCTGTGTTTCAGTGGATGCGGGACCAGCGCGTCTCCGTGTTGTCCACGGTGAGCAGCTTTTTCCGCACCCTGTTCAGTCCCCCGCCCGCTCAACCGCTTCCCGATTTGCGCCTGGTCCGCCTCGGCTCCGAGCCGGTGCTGGCGGCCGACTTCGACCTGTTCCTGCGCGGTTTCGCCCGCGGTTCGAAGCTTGTCCACGGCTATGGGTCCACGGAGACGGCGTATCTCAGCCGAGGCATCCTGGATCATACGACCTGCATCGAGGGCGCACTGGTCCCGCTTGGCGGACCACCTGAAGGGGTAGAGATTTCCATCGTGGACGAGAGTCTGCGACCGCTTCCGGACGGCGAAGTCGGCGAGATCCTGGCACGCGTGCAATATGCGCCGACGGGTTACTGGAATGTACCGGAGCAGTCGGCCGACAAGTTTCGGCAGGATCCGGATGACCCCACCTGGGTGTTCCTGCGCACCGGCGATCTGGGCATGGTCGGGATGGATGGCAATCTGTACCACCTGGGCCGGCGCGACTCGATGGTCAAAATCCGCGGCTTTCGTGTCGAACTGGCGGAGGTAGAAAATCGGCTGCGACAGCATCCCGGCGTGCGCATGGCGGCAGTCCACGCGCATACGCAGCAGGGTGTCGCGTCGCTGGCCGCGTATATCGTTCCCCAGGGAGATCCGCCGCCGAGTGCCGCCGATCTTCGCCGAGGGCTGGCGGCGTCCCTTCCCGACTTCATGATCCCGGCGGCCTTCGTGTTCATGGAGTCGCTGCCCCTTTTACCGAATGGCAAGCTGAACCCCAATGCGCTGCCCGCCCCTGGTCAGGTGCGCCCCCCGTCGGCAGAACCTATCGGCGATGCAGAGCGCAAGATCGCCCGGCTGTTCGCCGAGGTCCTGGCGGCTGAGGTTGGGCGCGAAGATCACTTCTTCGACCTCGGCGGTGACTCGCTGCGGGCACTGCGACTCGTCGCGCGCGTGAATGAGGTCTTTGGCAGTCTCCTGACCGCCGCGGCGATCTACGCTCATCCTACTGTCAGAGCGCTGGCGGAGTATCTGGAAGCCGGCCAACCGATTCTCTCCGGGCTGGTGGCGCTGAACCCATATGGCGAACGGGCGCCGCTGATCTGCGTGCCTGGGCAGAACGGCAACGCGATGCATTTCCGCCAATTGGTCTCGGAACTGGGACATGAGTATCCGGTCTACAGCTTCCAGCACCCGCGCTACGATCCACGGTCGCCGCGCTACGACACCGTCGAGGCGCTGGCCGCACATTACGTTGATCTGATGCAGGCGGCAGTGCCGTCCGGACCGTTCTTGTTGGTTGGCGCGTCGGTGGGTGGCGCGATCGTTTTCGAAATGGCGCAGCAGTTGGCCGTTGCCGGACGTCTGCCCCTGGGCGTGGTCATGATCGACTCGCATTTCAGCGCGCCGGGTTTCAGCATCGCGGCGCAGACCGCTCAACGGCTGAAAGCAGTCCGCGAGAAGGAGAAAAGCGAGCCGCTGCTGATGCGCATGCGCAAAGAGGTGTACCGGCTGCGCCGCCGTCTTGCGAAAGCCCTCGCGAAAGCCGCGCCGATGACTGCGGAGGAGCAGGCGCTGCGGCGTGTCAAGCAGGAGACGGAACGCATGGCGGAGCGTTACCGGCCGCAGACCTACCAAGGACGCGTCGTCTATCTGACCTGCCGGGAAGACCGTCGGCAGGCGCAGATGCCCGAACCGGGATTCGACGAACTGTGGCGGCGAGTTGTGGCCGGCGGCTTCGAGGTGATCGATATCCCCGGGGGCCATCTCGATTCGCTGGAAATGCCGAATGTGCGCACGGTCGCACGCCGGCTGCGGCAGGTGATGGCAGGCCAGGTTTCTCCCTCAGCCGTTGGGGAAGATCCTCCCCGGCAATAGACGCCCTGGCAGACGACCTCGTATAATTATCGAAATGTTTCGTGTGGTCGCTATTTTGCCCACACCAGCCGCACCTGCGGCGATGAAGCACAATTCACTGGAGAAGTACTATGGCAATTGATACAACCATCCGTCCCGGCGCGAAGGCTCGCGAGATCATCGACCGTGACACGACCACGATGTCCGGGTCGATGGTGCCCCGCTACCCATTTGTGATGGAGCGCGGGTTGGGCGCGCGTGTCTGGGATGTCGATGGCAACGAATATGTCGATTTCGCTGCCGGCATTGCCGTCAATTCCACGGGGCATTGCCACCCGGATGTGGTCAGGGCGATTCAAGAGCAGGCCGCGAAGTTCGTCCACATCGCCGGCACGGACTACTACTACGAAGTGCAGGTGCGCCTGGCCGAACGCCTGGCGGCGATCGCTCCGTTCAGCGAGCCGGCGCGGGTGTTCCTGTGCAACTCCGGCGCGGAAGCGGTGGAAGCGGCCATCAAAATGTCGCGCTGGTACACCGACCGGCACAATATCATCGCCTTCTTCGGCGCCTTCCACGGCCGGACGATGGGGGCGCTGTCGCTGACGGCGAGCAAGGTTGTCCAGCGCGATGGCTTTTTCCCGCTGGTGCCTGGTGTCCATCATGTCCCCTACAACAACCCCTACCGCTGCCTCCACGGCCGCGAGCAGGCAGCCTGTGAAAGCAACTGCATCTGCGCCTCTTATATTGAAGATGTTCTGTTCAAGAAGACAGTGCCCGGCGAATCGGTGGCGGCCATCATCCTGGAGCCGATCCAGGGCGAGGGCGGCTATGTGGTGCCGGATAAACGCTTCGTTCAGAAGCTGCGCGAGATCTGCGATCATTACGGCATCCTGCTGATCGTCGACGAGGTGCAGTCGGGCGTCGGCCGTACCGGCAAGTGGTGGGCCATCCAGCATTTCGACGTCGAGCCGGACATCGTGTGCTCGGCCAAGGGCATTGCCAGCGGCATGCCGCTCGGCGCGATCATCGCCCGCGAACATGTGATGAGCTGGCCGCCCGGCGCGCATGGCACGACTTTTGGCGGCAACCCGATCTCCTGCGCCGCCGCCCTGGTGACGCTCGACCTGATCGAGCGCGGCTACATGCAGAACGCCGCCGAGCAGGGCGAATACATCCGCGATGTCCTCGAAGAGATGCGCACGCACCACCCGTCGCTCAAGCACGGGCGCATCGACGGGCACGGCCTGATGATCGGCGCGGAGCTGGTCATGGACGAGACCCACACCCCGGCCAAAGAACTGCGCAACCGCGTGGAGCGCATCGCCATCGACAACGGGCTGCTGATCCTTGGTGCAGGCGAGAGCACGCTGCGCTTCTGCCCGGCGCTGATGATCGAGCGCGAGACGGTGGAAGAAGGCCTGCGCATCTTCGACCAGTCGCTGCATCAGGCCGAGCAGGAGTTGGGGCTGGTGTAGAAAGAAAAGTGATGAGGAATGAGGAAAAGCAGGATTGAGTCGAAAGACCCCATCCCTGATTCAACCGTGGCGACGGGAGAAGGATACCACCACCACGTGTCAAGCGGTCTGGGCGGGCGTGCAAACGAAGTTTGCCTGTGCTCGCCCATGCGCCACCGCCACCGTGTGTGCGCCAAGAAAACATATGAGCCAGGGTATCGGCATCACGCCGATCCCAGACTCATCCCTCAGTCCTCGTATCTCATTCCTTTGACGGATGCTGCCGTTCATGCCTCTGTGATAATGTTTTGTGTAACACTAACGCAACTTAACAACCCCCCGACGCGTATAGGCGTTATAATCACCCGCTGAGGATGCGGTCAGGGTGCGGCGTAAGCTGCCCGGAGTTCAAGGTGTGTCGTCTACCGATCCGATAATCCTGGAATGGGTACAGGCCGCGCTCGATGGCGATCAGGATGCTTTCGCCGAGCTGGTCTATACCTACCAGGATGCCGTTTTCAACTTGTGCTACCGCATACTCTCCGACCGCGTTGAAGCCGAAGACGCGGCCCAGGAGGCGTTTTTGCGCGCCTACCTGAACCTGACGCGTTACGACCCTGCGCGGTCGTTCAAGACGTGGCTGCTGACCATCGCCTCGAATCACTGCATCGACCGCCTGCGACGGCGGAGGATGAAGCTGATGTCGATCGATGATCCGCTGCCCAGCCTAACCCTCAGCAGTGATGAGCCTGAACCGGAACAAGCGTCGATCACGCGGGAACAGAGCGAGGCCATCCAGCGCTTGCTGGACAAGCTTCCGCCGGACTATCGAGCGTCTATCGTTCTGCGCTACTGGTACGATTACTCGTACAACGAAATCGCAGAGATGCTTGAAACCACCGAAAGCGCGATCAAGAGCCGATTGTTCCGCGCCCGGCAGATGCTCGCCGATCTCATCGACGATCCGAAGAGCATCCCTGGTGCCTTGACGCTGTTGTTGGAGAATGCGTAATGGCGAACGAACGGAACCAGCGCCTCTCGCAGATGCATGAGGCGCTCGACGAGAACATGGACAGCGAGGCGCTGAAGGACCTGCGCGAACAGCTCAGCCTGGACGCGGAGGACAAAGCGGCCTTCGACCGGCTGCGCCGTACGGATCGCATGCTCCGCGCGGCCCCGATGGAAGCAGCGCCGGAAGGACTGGCGCTGAAGATCATGGCCCACCTGGCCGAACGTCTGGCGCCGGAACGTCTGCGCGGCTCCTCGGCGGCGCTGGCGGTCGGGCTGGCGGCGATCGCCCTGCTGCTCACCCCACTGCTGGCGGTGGCGGGTTGGCTGATCATCTCGGCGGTCAGCAGCGCCACAGTGCTGGGCGGGCTGCTGTCGCAGGTCGTCCTGGTGATCGGCGCGCTGATGAACGCCCTGGAAGCGCTGGTCGAGGGGGCCAACGACGTGATGACCACCACGCCGGAGGCTTCGCTGCTGCTGCTGGCGCTGGTGCCGGTAGCGATCATCTGGCTGATCCGCTTCCGCTGGGAAGACGATTGGGACACGGAAGCCGCCGAAAACGAAGAAGAGGCGCTATGAACCGTATGCGCCTGCTGGTCTTCGTCTTTGTCGCCATCGCGCTGGTGCTGGTCCTGGCGGTAGCGGCTCGCGCCGCCATCACGCAGCAGAACCTGACCGGCGGCGTGATCGTCGTCCGCAGCTACGCGCTGAATGAAACCTATGCGGGCGATCTGGTGGTGGCATCCGGCGAAGTGATCGTTGGAGCCGAGGCGGAGGTGGCCGGTAACGCGTCATTTGTCGGTGAAAACGTCCGTTTCGCCGGGCAGGTCGAAGGCGATCTGACGATCCTGGCCCCACAGGTCAACCTCGCCGGCGCGCGCGTGGGCGGGCGGCTGCACATCCTGGCCGACCAGGTCATCGTGAACGCTCAGGTGAGCGGAGAGGCCTTCATCGAATCGGACACGCTGACGATCGTCGACGGCGCGACTTTTGCCTCTGACCCGGCGGTGTGCGCCGAGGATTTCACCGATGAACGGGCCTCCGGCGGTGTCGCCGACTGCCCGCCTCGCTCAGTCGATCCGTTCGCCAACCTGCGCGCCCTGCGCAGCGCGGTCAACGTCGAGGGGCCGGCGCTGATCCTGCCTTCGCTGCTGCCCGACGTCATTCTGCTGCTGCTTGTGCTGGCCACGCTGACGGCCTTCGCGCCGCTGGCGGTCACGCTCATTCCGGCCCGAGTCACGCGCGTGGCCCGCGCCATGCGCCGCCGCCCGGTCCAGTCGCTGCTCACTGGCGCGGGCGTCTTTGCGCTGATTGCCGGCCTGACAGGCGTGCAGATCGCCCTGCTCGGCACGATCTCGTTTGCCGGTCTGGTCGCGCTGCCGGTATATGCCGTCGCCGTGCTCGGGACGGCCTTACTGATCGCGGTCGGGCTGGTTGCGCTGGCTCTGCTGATTGGGGTGCGTCTGACCGGAGCCGATCAGGACGGCGGACAGCCGCCGCTGGTCGCGGCTGCGGTGGGCGGGCTGATCGTCGCCGGATGCCTGCTGATCGTCGCCCTTCAACCACTAGGGCAGACGATCAGCATCGTGGCCTTCATCGCGCTGGCTATTCTTGGTGCAGGAGCGGCTCTTGGTACGCGGCTGGGGGCGTCGCCGTCGGGGTCGGCACGGCCGCGGTGAACCCGTACTGGCGACAGATTTCTTCGGGCAGCCGGCCTGTAGCGCACAGATCGCGCACGCCGTTGCCGTTCTCCTGATCCTCGAACAGAATGAACGAGTTGGTCTCCGTCCGAGCGGATTCCTCGGTGATGAACGGAATCTCGATCGGATAGTGCAGGATGGTTGGCGGCAGATTCTCCAGAAGGGCGAAGTCCTCTAGCTCCTGGGGCGAAAGCTGCCGCAGATACCCTTCCCCGCAGATTCCGCGTTCGTCGACATCCCCCTCGATGCCCAGGCTCATCAGTTGACCGCACAATGGGAACACTGCGGCAAAGCCCGGCGGCACGACAATCTGATTGGGCATGTCCGGAAAGGCGATGACCGCCCCGGAGATGGCAATGATCTCCATGGTGGTTCCCACCGGTTCGCCGGGCGGCAGCGTGCGCAGGATAGCTGTCGACGTGACGCGCATGCTGACGCCGTTGGCGCGCAGGTTGACCTCGACATCGCGCGGTCCCTGGACGAGCAGCACCGATGGCACCTCATCGCAGGTTACGCCCCCGATTCCGACCCGAAAATAGAATGTTTGCATGGGGGTGTAGGTGTATTTGGTGACAACCGGGAGCGGCGTGATATCGCCCTGGACAGCACTCAGCGGTACCCAGCCGGGCAGCGCACCATAGGCGGTGCGCACCCAGCCGCCCTCGCGGCTGATGGCATCCACCAGCAACGCCGTGCCCGCCGGGATGCTGGCCAGGGTCTCCGTTTCGTACCAGCCGCCCTCTTCGGGAACGTTCAGCAGCGTCGTGGCCGCGGTGGTGGTGAAGGGGTAGGTCTCGTCGGGAATGGTGGTCAGTTCCGGATCCACCCCGCCTTCGACTTCCACCCCGCCGAGCAGGACGAAGATCACCCCCTGACCGGGAAGCGCGTCCGGCAGGTTGGCTTGCAGGTTGAGGAGGCTGAGTCCCCAGGTGTCGTCTTCCAGATCGAGCTCGCCGGTGCGAATGGCATTCACCGTCAGCAGGTCGATCCGATCATCCGTCTGGGTGAAGGTTTCCGGGGAGACGTCGACATTGAAGGACGCCTCGACAGAGTTGAAACCGTAGCAGGCGATGTTGCGCCCAAGGCCGGAGCAGTTCGGCGACAGCGCTGCCATCGCTTCATTGACCGCCCCCGGACAGACATCGCCGCGCTGCTGCGCCTGTACAAGGGTAAAGCCGATTGAGAAAACCAGGACCAACATTAGCAGGAAAGCAGGGATTCGACGTATCCACTTCATGACTGTGCGCTGCTCTCTCAACAGTGCGCTGTTGAACAATCTTTCCGACAACCAGGTAGATACATGGCGGCAATGGGTCGGCGAAGCTAATAGTAATCATAGTACGGTTCAGAAAAAGCCGCTGGTGTCCACAGGATAGATTTGTTGTTAGAATCCGCTCACAGGAACAAGGTGAGATGCTATGAGACGATGGATCGGGCGGCTGGCGCTGATCCTGCTGGTGCTGATGCGGGTCACGCTTGCCGGCGCACAGGATAATCAGACGACGAGTTCGACCGCTGTCAGCCTGACCGTGCAGGCCGGGTTTGCGACTTATTTCCGCGACTCGGAATGGCTGCCGGTGACGGTTCGGCTGAGCAACGAAGGCGATGCCGTGAGCGGTCGGCTGGTCATCCGCCCGGAGACCAGCGCCGGGGTGCAGAATACGACCAGCACGCCGGTGTCGCTGGCCGCCGGCGCCCGCCAGATTGTGACGCTCTACATCAGCGCCCGCGCCGTATCCGGCCAGTTACGCGTCGAGCTGCTGGATGGCGACCGTGTGATCGCGCAGCAGAGCGCCCCCTTGCACGTCATCAGTCTGTATGATCCTCTCTACGTCGTGCTGACCGAATCGACCGTCGGCGCAATTGATTTGACCGGCGCCGATACCGGCGAAGCGGTGCAGGCCAACATGTCACTGGACGAGATGCCCGACCGGGTGGCTGTGCTCGACGCGGTCGACGCCATCCTGGTTTCCGATGCCGACACCGGGCGTCTGAACAGCGGGCAGATCCGCGCCCTGACCGATTGGGTGGCCTCTGGCGGGCATCTGATCGTCACCGGCGGCGCCAACTGGCAGGCGACCGCCGCCGGCCTGAGCGATTTGCTGCCGCTCGTGCCGGCCGACTCGCGCAGCGTGCCGGACCTGGGAGGGCTGGCCGATTGGCTGCGCGTCGACGATCTGCCGGCGGAAGCGAGTGTTGTGGCAACCGGCGATGTCGTCGACGGCGCATCGGTGCTGGTGTCGCTGCAAGATGGCGACGAGACGCTGCCGCTGCTGGTGCGCCAGGGTTTTGGCGACGGCGTGGTCGACTATCTGGCGGCGGACCCGAATAGCGCCCCGATGCGCGGCTGGACCAGCTTCAGCCTGCTGTGGACAACGCTGCTGACCACTGTCGAGCCGCTCCCCGGCTGGGGCGGCGGCTTCATCGGTTGGGAATCGGCGGCCGTCGCGTCTGAAATTCTGCCGGGTTTCGACCCGCTGCCGGACGTGCTGCCGCTGTTTGGCTTCCTGGCCCTGTATATCCTGCTGGTCGGCCCAGCCAACTACTTCCTGCTGTCACGCATCAACCAGCGCGAGTGGGCCTGGGTGACGATCCCGATCCTGATCCTGGTCTTCAGCGCGCTGGCCTACACGCTGGGCGCGAATCTGCGCGGCAACGAAGTGACGTTCAGCCGGTTGGCCGTGGTGCGCTCCTGGCCGGATGTCGAACAGGCGCGGGTCGATGCGCTCATCGGGCTGCTGTCGCCCAAGCGCGCCGCCTACAGCCTGGGCATCGACGAGAGCCAACTTCAGAACGCCACCTTCCGCCCCATCCCGCGGCCGCCGGTGGTGACCAGCCTGGTCACTCGCTCGCAGCAGGCCGACATCGACATGGTGCAGACGGACGCCTTCGAGGCCTAGGGCTTCAACGTCGATGCCAGCTTCGTCGCCGGTTTCAACGCCACCGGCGCGATCGCCAAGCCGGCAATCAGCGGCAGCGCCACCTTCAGTTATGACAGCATCGACGGCCCAGCAGATCGTGCGCGGATCGGTTCGCAACGACTCCGACCTTGTGCTGACCGAGCCGGTGATCCTGGTGCGCGGCACAGCGCTTCATTTTGAAGAGTCGATCGCCCCCGGCGCGCTGCGAGACTTCGAAATTATCCTGCCCGGCGAAGGGACAGCTTCGGCCGCACGGCGATCCTCGACGGCGACCAGCCCGTTCTTCTCGTCGCGCCTGGTCGGCAGTTCCGGCTCCAAGCAGACCGTGCTGGACATTCTGGGGTCGCGCCAGTATGACGCCGGCATCGCCCGGCGCACCCTGCGCGACCTGTCGACCGCGGAACAGGAACTACGGCGGCGGCAGTGGCTGCTGACCGCGATGATCGAGGATTATTTCGACGCCACCGGGCGAGGCGACCGCATCTACCTGGCCGCCTGGGCCGACGCCATTCCGCTGGACACGGTGCTCACCGGCGCCAACTGGAACGCCGACGATCGCGCGCTCTATCTGATCGAACTGGAAGCGACCATCGAAACCCCAGGCGGTGAGGTCGTCATCCCGTCCGAGCGCTTCGTCTGGTCGCCGATGGAATCGCAGATCATGGGCGATGTCGCGCCGCTCAACCTGACGTTGCAGCCCAGCGAGATGGCCGGGCTGCGCTTCGTGCCGCTGCCGGACGCTGTGCTGAGCGAGGTGAACGAGCTGATCGTGGAAGTCGACAACGTCAATGTCGGCGCGCGCGCATTCCCGGTCCAGCTCTGGGATTGGAACTCCCGCGAGTGGGAGAACGTCGATCTGATCAACGAGATGGTCGTGCTGAGCGATCCGGCGCGCTTCCTGGGTCCGCAGAACACGGTGCAGATGCGGCTGATCGCTGACGACATCGCCGGATTCCTGCGCATCGGCCGGATCAGCGTGACAATGGTCGGGAGAATGTGAACGCCGCGCCCGGTTCAGCAGGTAATATAGAGAGAGTTCTGGAGAGCGTCTGAGTATGACTGAATCCATCATCGAGACGAGGAATCTGGTCAAGCGGTTTGGCAAGTTCACCGCCGTCAATGGCCTGTCGCTGCAAGTGCCGGTCGGCGCGATCTACGGCTTCGTCGGCCCCAACGGCGCGGGCAAGACGACGACCATGCGCATGCTGACGACGCTCACCCGGCCGACCAGCGGCGAAGCCTTTGTCGCCGGCAGCTCGGTTTCCCACGAGCCGCGCGCCGTGCGCCGGGCCATCGGCTACATGCCCGACGAGTTCGGCGTTTACGACGACATGCGCGTCTGGGAGTATCTCGACTTCTTCGCTGCCTGCTACGACATCCCCGAAAATGAGCGCAAGCGCCTGATCGACGACCTGCTGGAACTGGTCGATCTGACGCACCGCCGGGACGACATGGTCGACAAGCTGAGCCGGGGCATGAAGCAGCGCCTCTCGCTGGCGCGCACGCTGGCCCATGACCCCAAGGTGCTGATCCTGGACGAACCGGCCTCCGGACTGGACCCCCGCGCCCGCGTGGAGATTCGCGAGCTGCTGGTCGAACTGTCGCGCATGGGCAAGACCATCTTCTTCTCGACGCACATCCTGGCCGATGTCAGCGAGATCTGCACACATATCGGCATTGTCGAAGCGGGCGAACTGATCGCCCAGGGCAGTATGGACGAGATGCGCGCTCAGCTTCAGCCGCACCGCGAGATCACCGTCATCCTGCGCAGCCCGGAAGCAGTGGAGCAGGTCAAGCGGCTGGTCGCCGGATTGCCCGGCGTGCTCGGCACCGTCGACGTGGAGCCGAAAGCGGGGCGGTTCCCGCTGCGCATCGACTTCGCGGGCGATGACGACGCCGTGGCGGCGCTCAACCAGACGATCAGCGCCTCCGGCGTGGCTATCCTCGGCTTCAGCGAAGAGACGAAGGACCTGGAAGCCATGTTCATGCGCGTCACCAAAGGGATTGTGTCCTGATTATGGGCATGGCGATGGGAGTGGTCGAAGGAGCGCTGGACGAACGATCGCCGCGCGAACGCCGGCTGATGGACGCCGCCGGCATCCTGCAAGTCGGCGCGGTGGTCTACGGCATCTTCGCCGTGCTGCTGTTCCTGGGCGGCGCGCTTGCCGGGCTGGGTGTGCTGCGCGGCCTGCCGGAACTGGCGCGCGGCGCCCTGCTCTTCAACTATACGGGCGCGAGCGACACGGCTCTGGCCATTCTGATTCTGCTGTCGCTGGCGGCCACCAGCCTGCTGCTGGTGTGCATGGTGGCGATCCTGGCGCGCGAGGTGTGGGCGCTGCCCCTGATGGCGGCGTTGATCGTCGTGGCCATCGTCGGGCTGATCACGCTGGGATTCCTGCCAGGACTGCTCGGCCTGATCCTGATCCTGGTCGCCGGACGGCTGCTGCTGACCGATGCGCGCGCCTTTCGCGTCAACCCGGTGATGCTCAAGGAACTCCGCGGCCGGATGCGCGGCTTCCGGGCCTTCGCCGTGCTGACCATTTATCTGGGCCTGATGGGCATCATCGCCCTGCTGCTGTACCTGATCTACGGGTCGTTCACGCGCGGCACGGGGTCGGCAGCCGCCGGCGAAATCGGCCGTGTGCTGTTCTTCGGCATCGTCGGCATCGAACTGATCCTGATTCTGTTCATCGCGCCGGCCTTCACCGCCGGGGCGATCACCGGCGAGCGCGAACGCCAGACGTACGATCTGCTGCAAACCACCCTGCTGTCGAAGGCCACCTTCGTGATTGGCAAGCTGGAATCGGCGCTCGGCTATATCGTGCTGCTCCTGCTCAGCGGCATCCCGCTGCAAAGTCTGGCCTTTCTGTTTGGCGGCATCAGCGAGGCGGAGATCGCCATGTCGGTGCTGCTGCTGCTGGTGACGGCGGTGCTGCTCGGCACGGTCGGCATTTATTTCTCGGCGGCGCTGCCCCGGACGCTGATCGCCAGCGCGCGCGCCTATGGCGTGGTGCTCGGCGTGATGTTCATCGCGCCCGTGGTCATCTCGATCGTCGTCAACATCCTCAACGACCTGCTCTTTACCCGCCAGGGAGCGCTGCCCTCGCCGCCGATGGAAGCGCTGCTGCGCTACATCGATCTGCTGCTCATCAGCATCAACCCCGCCGCGGCCGGCATCACCGCGCAGACGCTGCTCGTCAACCAGGACGTGCTGGCGTTCTACACCTACACCCTGCGCAGCGATGGCAGCACCATCCCGATGGTGTCGCCGTGGCTGCTGTTCACCGTGATTTATCTCAGCACGTCGGCGGTGTTGATCGCGCTGACCATCCGTAAGGCCAATCAGGACACAGAAGACCTGAGCGTTGGCGCTGCGCCATTGTCCGGTCCCGGTATCGCCGGGGAAATGCCGGAACTCGATCCGCAGGAAAGGTTGGCAGGGGCGCTCCGGCGCTATGACCGCCGAAGCCGGATGCAGCGAACGGTCGCCTGGCTGCCTCGGGCGCTGCTGATCGCCCTGGCCATGGGCATCGGACTCGCGGTGGCGGCGCGAATGCGGCCGCTGCTGACCAATGGTCAGGTTGGCCTGATCGCGCTGGGCATGGCAGTTGGCGCGATTGTCCTCTGCCTGCTGGTCATCTGGCTGCGCCGCGCGCCGACGCAGACGCTGGCGCGCCGCCTTGACCTCGACTTCGACCTGCGCGAACGCGTTTCCACCGCCCTGGCGCTGATCGCCGGGGAGATTCGCACCGTCGCCTGGCTGGCGGAACGGCAGATCGCCGACGCCGCCGACAAAGCCTCGACCGCTCTGGGACGGCTGGAAGAGCGCCTGCCGCTGCCCTTCCGCCTGCGCGACTGGCTGGCGGCGATCGCCCTGCTGGTTACCCTGCTTGTCCTGCTCATCCTGCCTAACCCGGCGGCCGACGCTTTGGAGCGCAGCGGCGCGCTGGACTCGGCCATCGCCGAGGCCGGGCAGACTCTGGAACAGATCGCCGAAGAGGTGGCGGCCGACCCGGCGCTGGATGCCGAAGAACGGCAGGCGCTGCTCGAAGAACTGCGCCGCCAGATCGAAGCGCTGGAGAACCCCGAGGTCAGCGCCGAAGAAGCGTTCGCCGCGCTGAGCGAGATGAGCGCCGAGCTTCAGGAGCAATCCGAGGGACTGGCCCAGAGTTCCGGCCAGACGCAGGAGACCCTGGAGCAGATGGCGGAGGCGCTGCGCGAGGCGACCGGCGGCGAAGCGGGTGAAAATGGCGAGACCGGCGACCCGGCCGGCGCAATGGAGCAGGTGACGCAGAACCTCGAAGAGATCTCCGAGCGGGCCGGCGCCATGACCCCCGAAGAGCAGCAGCGCGCCGCCCAGGCGCTTCAGGATGCCGCCGCCGCGCTCCAGCAGAGCAACCCGCAGGAGGCGTCGGCGCAGCAGGAACAGCAGTCGGCGGCCGAGGCCCTGCAAAATGCCGCCGAGGCCCTGAGGCGCGGCGACGTGCAGCAAATGCAGCAGGAGATGAGCGCGGCCAGCCAGCAGCTTCAGCAGAATGCCAATCAGGCGCAGCAGCAGAGCCAGAGCCGTCAGGAACTGAGCGAAGCGGCGCAGGAGGCGCGCGAGGCCGCGTCGGAGATCAGCCAGGCGCAGCAGCAAGCGCAGCAGGCCCAGCAGCAAGCCGCCCAGCAGGATGGCGGCCAGGAAGGCGAGCGCGGTATGCCTCAGCCGGGCGAGGCCGCCGCGGAACAGCAGGGGGGCCTGCAGACGCTGGGCGAGGGTTCGCAGGAGTCGCCCGACGGGCAGCTTTCCCAGACCGGCGCGCTGAGTGAGGCGCAGGTCCGCGGCCCGGGCCAGCAGGACAGCCAGCAGGATGCTCCGGGGGTGAGCGCCGGCGATGCCGCCGGCACGGCGGGCAGCGACACGGACCCGTCAGCGGCCGGGGCACAGACGACCGTTGGCCAGGACAACGACCCTGACGGGACGGGCGAGCGCGCCTTTGAACCGGTCAACGTCCCGCGGCGCATCGGCGGGGCATTCGGCGACGGCACCATCATCCTGGAGGCTGATCCCAGCGACTCGCCGGTGCAGGAGGGTGATTTCGCCGAGAACCCGGAAGGCCAGGTGACCGTCGAATACGATCAGGTCTACGGCATCTACCGCGACGCCGCCGACCGCGCCCTGGACTCCGGCTATGTGCCGCTGACCCTGCGCGATGTGGTGCGCGATTATTTCACGTCCCTGGAACCGAATAGGTAACCTGAAGAGGTAGCGATGACCGTTATCGACACGATGAGCCTGGAGCACTTCAGCGAGACCGCGCAGAAGATCGAAGCGGAGGTCCGCCGCGTCATCGTCGGCCAGACGGACGTCATCCGCAGCGTGCTGATCTGCGTGCTGGCCGGGCGGCATGCCCTGCTCGAAGGCGTGCCGGGGCTCGGCAAGACGATGCTGATCCGCTCCCTGGCCGACGCGCTCGAACTGAATTTCTCACGCATCCAGTTCACGCCCGACATGCAGCCCGCCGACATTACCGGCACTGACATTCTTGAAGATTCGCCGGATGGCAGGGGCAAGACGCGCCGCTTCCAGCCCGGGCCGGTCTTCGCCAACCTGCTGCTGGCCGACGAGATCAACCGCGCCACGCCGAAGACGCAATCGGCGCTGCTGGAAGCGATGCAGGAACGAACGGTGACCATCGCCAACCGCAGCTACCCGCTGGAGCCGCCCTTCTTCGTGCTGGCGACGCAGAATCCGCTGGAGATGGAAGGCACGTATCCTCTGCCGGAAGCGCAGTTGGACCGCTTCATGTTCAAGATCGAGGTGCGCTACCCGTCGGTGCAGGACCTGATGATTATCCTCGACCGCACCACCGGCGCGGAAAACCCGGTCTCCGGCAAGGTGGCCGACGGCAAAGAAGTGATCGCCATGGGCAACCTGGCGCTGCAAATCCCGGTCGAGCCGGCGGTCAGCGAGTACGTCGCCCGGCTGATTGTGGCCACCCATCCGGAGGATGCCTCGGCGTCGCCGCTGGTGCGGCAGTTCGTTCGCTATGGGGCCAGCCCGCGCGGGGCGCAGGCGCTGGTGCTGGGCGGCAAGATCAATGCGCTGCTCGACGGCCGGCTGAACGTGTCGTACAAGGATATCGAGGCGGTGGCGCCGTCGGCGCTGCGGCATCGCCTCCTGCTCAACTTCGAGGGCACCGCCGAGGGGATCAGCCCGGACGCGGTGGTCCAGGACGCGCTCAAGGCCGTGCCGCGAGGCCGCTGATGCCCACATCCCCGCCGCTGTTCGACGAGACGACCCGCCGCAAGCTGGAACAGCTCACGCTGATGGCGTCGCGTGTCCGGTCCGGGGCGATCAAGGGGGAGCGCCGCTCCACCAAGCGCGGCACCAGCATCGAGTTCGCCGACTACCGCGACTATGCCCCCGGCGACGATCTGCGCCGCGTCGACTGGAACGTCTATGCCCGGCTGGATCGCCCGCTGACCAAGCTCTTTGAAGACGAAGAAGATCTGGCCGTCCACCTGATCCTCGACGCCAGTGCCAGCATGGATTTCCCGCCGCGCGAAGGCGAGGGTGCCGATCCGGCCGCCCATAAATTCGACTATGCCCGCCGCCTGATCGCCGGGCTGGCCAGCATCGCGCTGACCACCAATGACCGGCTGACGATCAGCGCGCTCGGGTCGACCGGGGCGCACTTCGGACCGGCGCGCGGACGCGCTTACGGCGGTCGGCTGCTTCAGTTCGTCAACGAGGTCCGCGCCGGCGGACAGGTCGATCTCAACATCGCGCTCAAGACCTACGCCACGCAGGCGCGCCGGCCCGGACTGTGCCTGATCGCCAGCGATCTCTTCTCACCGGCCGGCATCCTCGACGGGCTGAACGCGCTGGTTGGCCGGGGCTACGAGGTGGGTGTGCTGCACATCCTGTGCCCGGAGGAGGTCGAGCCGCCGCTGAGCGGCGATCTGCGTCTGATGGACAGCGAGTCGGGCGACTTTCAGGAGGTGACCGTCGACGGCGCGATGCGCGATCTGTATATGCGGCGCCTGGAAGACTGGCGCGAGACTCTGCGCAACGACTGTCAGAAGCGCGGGGCGCACTTCGTCTCGATCGTGACCAGTACGCCCTGGGAGAAGATCATCCTGTACGATCTGCGCCGGCTGGGGCTGGTGAGATAACATGCAGTTCCTGACGCCTCTGGGTCTGCTGGCCGCGCTGATCGGCATTCCGATCGTGCTGCTGTACATGCTGCGCCTGCGCCGCCGTGAAGTGACCGTCTCCAGCACGATGCTGTGGCAGCAGGTCGTCCGCGATCGCGAAGCCAATACGCCCTGGCAGCGGCTGCGGCGTAATCTGCTCCTCTTCCTACAACTTCTCATCCTGGCGGCGCTGGTCCTGGCGCTGGCCCGGCCCTTCCAGATCGTACCGACGATCGGCGCGGGGCGAATCGCCATCCTGCTCGACGCCTCGGCCAGCATGACGGCGACGGATTCGCCCGACGGTTCGCGCTTCGAGGAGGCGCGTCGAATCGCCCATCAGATCGTGGACGAGCGCGCGGCGACCGACGTGGTGACGGTGCTGCGCGTGGGCGACGCGCCGGAAGTGCTGATCCCCTACAGCGCCGACAATGCCCGTCTGCACACCGCCATCGACGCGGCGCAGCCTGGCCTGGGCAGCGCGGATTGGAACGCGGCTCTGACGCTGACCGCGGCGGGCGGGGGCGGCGCTTCCGACCTCGACGTGCTGATCGTCAGCGATGGCGGCGGCGCGCTGCGCCCGGATTCCGGCCTGACGCTGCCGGCCATCCCCGGTGACCTGCGCTACATCCCGGTCGGGCGCGATGCCGGCAATCTGGCGATCACGGCGCTGGCCGTCGCGGTCCTGCCCGGAGAAGCGCCGCAGTTGTTCGCCCAGTTCGTCAATTATGGCGACCGCGGCGCCGACGTGGTGATCGACCTGCGCGCCGACGACCGCCTGATCGACGCCTCGACCCGGACCATCCCGGCCGGCGAGCCGTATGCCCTGGTGTCGCAGCGCCTGCCGGAGAATTTCACGACTCTGCGCGTCGGGCTGACGCTGCCGGCTGATTCGGGCATCGTCGATCCGCTGGCGGCGGACAATGCGGCCTGGACGGTCAACGTCGAACATGGCGCGCGGCGGGCACTGCTGATGAGCGAGGGCAATCTGTTCCTGGAACAGGGCCTGCGCAGCCTGCCGGGGCTGTCGGTGGTCAACGGCGACCCGGCGCGCGGCCTGCCCGACGAACCCTATGACCTGTACATCTTCGACGGCGTCACGCCGTCGACCCTGCCCGAGGGCGATCTGCTGTTCATCAACCCGCCGGAGTCGACGCCCCTGTTCGCGGTCGGCGCGGTCAGCACGCAGACGGGCGGATCGCGGGTGCGGCGCGACGACCCTCGCATGACCTTCGTCGACTTCAGCGGCGTCAACATCCTCCAGTTTCGGCAGGTGACCGCCGACTGGGCGGAGCCGCTGATCACGGTCAGCGGCGGTCCGCTGCTGCTGGCCGGTGAGATCAATAACCGTCAGGTGGCGATCCTGACGTTCGATCTGCGCGGCAGCGACCTGCCCCTGCAAATTCAGTACCCGATCCTGCTGTCGGCGCTGGTGGAGTGGTTCACGCCGCAGCAGTTGGTCGACGCGGCCGACGGCGTGCGCATCGGCGCGCCGGTGACGATCACCCCCGGCACGACGGCGGCCAGCGTCCGCGTGACCGGCCCGGCGGGTGCAGAACGCACCTTTACGCCATCGGGCCAGCCGCTGATCTACGCCGACACCGGCGCACCCGGCGTGTACACGGTGGAGTCGTTCAACAGTACCGGCGCGTCGGATCAAACGGCTGTGTTCACCGTCAACCTGTTCGCGCCAGAGGAGAGCGACATCGCCCCCGCCGAGTCGATCATGGTGGGCGATACGGCCATCTCTCAGGCGGTCGAGGTCGAGGTGGGGCAGCGGGAGTACTGGGATGTGCTGGCGCTGGCGGCGCTGCTGATCCTGCTGATCGAGTGGTACGCCTATCACCAGCGGATGCACGCGCCGACCATTGGCGGAGCGCTGGCCCGGCGGACTCTGAGCAGGGGGACGAGCGGATGAAGCGGCATGGCCGGGATGTTTTTCGCGGTGACGACACTGGAGAGCGCTAAACCGTGGGCTATCTGTTCGTGAGCTACTCGCGGCATGACCGCCGCTCTGACCCGATCATCGACAAAATCCTCTACGATCTGCGCTCGGCGGGCGTCAGCCTGTGGCTTGTGCCGGATGACCTGCCGCCGGGGATCGACTGGAACGAGGCCAAGCCGGAAGGACTGCGCAACGCCGCCGGGCTGCTGTATCTGTTCGGCCGTTCGCTGAGCAAGACCAAGCAGATCGCCGCCGAACTGGCCACCGCCCGCGAACTGGGGCTGCCGATCACCGTCGTGGTCGTCAACGACCGGGCCGCTGCCGCGCTGCCGGAACACGCCGAGGTGTTCGAGAACCTGCCGATCTTCACGCTGATGGACGGCTATGACGTCGGGCTGCGCCGGCTGATCGCCAGTCTGCCGGAGTCGGTCAAGCAGAACGCGCTGCGCAGCGCCGCCCAGGCCGAGGCCGCGCCGAAATCGCGGGGCTACGTCTTCATCAGCTATGCCGAAGAGGACAGCGACTTTGTCGACACGCTGCGGGACTTCCTGGGCGTCAAAGGCTATGGCTACTGGGACTATCAGGCGTCCGACCGCAACTTCCACACCCAGTTGTTCCTGGAACTGGAAGAGGTGATCAAGAACGCGGCAGCGACCCTGAGCGTGCTCTCGCCCGACTGGAAGAAGTCGACGTGGACGGCCAAGGAATACATCTTCTCCGAAGAGGTAGGCACCCCGGTCTTTCTGCTCATGTCGCGCGAGATGGGGCCGACGCTGGTCACGGCCGGCGCTACCATCGACTTCACGCGCGACGAACTCGTGGGCTTTGAGCGTCTGGACCGCGAGCTTCGGCGCAAAGGACTGATTTGAGTTTTAGGTTGGTGATATGACATTTACCGCGCCGCTGGCGCTGCTCCTGCTGCTTGCTCTTCCGGCCACCTGGTGGATCGGACGGCCGCGCACGGCCTTCCGGCGGGGAAGGGATCTTGCCAGCCTGCTGCTGCGCACGATCCTGCTGCTCTGCCTGATCCTGGCGCTGGCTGGGACGCAGATCGTCCGCCCGGCGGACAAGCTGGCCGTCGTCTTCCTGGTCGACGCGTCGGACAGTATGGGCGGCGAGGCGCTCACGGAGCAGTTCACCTATATCGAGGCGTCGCTGGCCGGCATGCGCCCGGACGACGAAGCGGCGGTGATCGTCTTCGGCGGTGACGCTCTGGTCGAACGTCCGATGAGCCGGGTCCGCGAACTGGCGCCGTTCCGCTCCGCGCCCACCCGCTCGAACACCGACCTGGAAGAGGCGATCGGCCTCGGTTTGGCCATGTTCCCCGGCGATGCCGCCCGGCGCATGGTCATCCTGAGCGATGGCCGCGGCACCGTGGGCGATGCCGAAGTCGCCGCGCAGCGCGCGCCGCCGTCGGCGTGGAGATCAGCACCGTGCCGTTCTCCCGCCAGAGCCAGCCCGAAGTGCAGGTCAGCGACGTGCGCGTGCCGGCGGCGGTCGGGGCGGACCAGCAGTTCGACGTGGCCATCACTGTCGACTCGGAGGAGGCCACCCCGGCTCTGCTGACCGTTTTCGCCACCGGGTCGATCATCTACAGCGAGCCGATCGCCCTGCGCGCCGGCCAGAACAACTACGTGCTCACGCTCACCGCCGGCGACTCCGGCTTCCGCGACTTCCGCGTCCAGGTCGACCCGGTGGGCAGCGACGGCTACTACCAGAATAACCAGCTTTCCGCCTTCAGCCGGGTGGTCGGGCCACCGCGCGTGCTGCTGATCACCCGCGACGCCGACGCCTCGGACTCGCTGCTGACCGCGCTCACCGACGTCGACCTGGACGTGACGCTGGCGGCACCGGATTCGCTGCCGATCGGCGCGGCGGCCCTGGCAGCTTACGACTCCGTCATCCTGGACGACATCCCGGCCACCGACCTGGCTCCGGCTCGCATGGAGGCGCTTCAGACCTACGTGCGCGATCTCGGGGGCGGGCTGGTGGTGATCGGCGGGCCGAACAGCTACGCCCCCGGCGGCTACTTCAACACGCCGCTGGAAGAGACGCTGCCGGTCGAGATGCGCATTCGCGATCAGCAGCGCGTGCCGCAGCTCACCATCGCCTACGTCATCGACCGGTCGGGCAGCATGATGCAGGTCGGGTCGAGCGGGGTGGAGAACATCGAACTGGCCAAAGAGGCGATCATCCGCTCGATCGAATTCCTCCAGCCGACCGACCGCGCCGGCGTCGTCTCCTTCGACGTGGACGGCTACTGGATCGCCGAGGTGCAGCCTGTCCTCGACCGGCTGGGACTGCAAATGCTGATCGGCAGCCTGCGAGCCAGCGGCGGCACGGACATCCTGGCCGGCTACCAACTGGCTGCCAGCGCCATGGCCGAGGAGCCGAGCCAGCGCAAGCACATCATCCTGCTGACGGACGGCGGCGCCAACGCCCGCGGTCTGGTCGAACTGGCGACAGGCCTGTACGAAGAAAACGACGTCACGACTTCGACCATCGCCATTGGATCAGGCGCTGCGCCCTTCCTGGCCGAGATGGCCGAGGCTGGCGGAGGCAACTATCACCTCGTCAGCATCGTCGAGACCATCCCGACCATTTTCACCCAGGAGACGGTGCTGGCGACGCGCTCCTACATCGTGGAGGCCGACTTCGTGCCGGTGCAGGCGTCGCTCAACCCGATTATGGACGGCATCGAGTCGGCGCCGGCGCTGCGCGGCTATGTCGCGGCCACGGCCAAGGACACCGCCCAGGTCGTTCTGCGCGGCCCGGAGCCGTTCAACGACCCGATTCTGGCGGCGTGGCAGTATGGCCTGGGGCGGGCGGTGGCCTTCACCAGCGACGCGACCGCGCGCTGGGCGGCCAACTGGATCCCCTGGGAGAATTACGCTCAGTTCTGGTCCCAGGCAGTGCGCTGGTCGATCACCCAGGGCGTGGATCAGGTGCTGGAGGCGCGGGTGGTCATGGAGGGCGAGCGCGCCCGCGTGGTGGTCGAAGCGCGCAGCCCGGAGACGAATGCCTTCGAAAATGGGTTGATCCTGACGACCTCGCTGGTCTCTCCGACGGGCGAGGCGATTCAGCTTCCCGCTGCGGCAGGTGGCGCCGGGGCGCTACGAAGCCGAGTTCACGCCGGGGGCCGAGGGGTGCGTACTTCCTGCGCGTGGCCGAGAGCGGCGGCGGGTTGAGCCAGGTCAGCGGTTGGGTGATGAGCTATTCGCCGGAGTACAGCAGCGCCGGCCTGCCCGACGCCCTGCCCGATCTGATGGCGCTGACCGGGGGCCGCTCGCTGGCCGGGACGCCGGAGGCGGTCTTCGACCATACGCTGCTGGCTGAGGCGTCGAGCGCACCGCTGGCCCCGGCGCTGCTGCTGATCGCCGTGCTGCTGCTGCCCTTCGACATCGCCGTGCGCCGCCTGCTGGTCACGCGGAGCGACCTGGTTCGCCTACGCGCCGCCTTGACGCGTCAGCAGGACGCCGTGCCCTCCGAGCGGATGACCACGCTGCTCGATGCCAAGGCCCGAGCCGCGCGCGCCACCCAGCAGGCAGGGACCGTCGAAGCGCCGCCGCGACCAACTCCGGCCGGTGGACCCTCTGAGCCGTCTTCGCGACGATCGCGCGTGCCGGAGCAGCCCTCGCCCATCGACGGAGAAAATCTGGCCGGGCGTCTGCTGCAAAAGCGCAAGGAGCGGGAGAAAGACTGAGCTGAACGCCGCCGTGGTTGTACACGGCTCAGCCGGGCTGGGTTAGCGCTGTCCAGACTTCCGCCGCCGCCCGCCAGCCGCTCTCGACCGCGCCGTGGACCGTCTGCGGATTGGTGTGGTGGGCGGTCGCTTCGCCGGCGAAGAACAGTGGCTCTTCCGGGGCGGCCAGCGCCGGACGGGCATCGGCCGAGCCAGGGGGCAGGTGCGCGTAACCGCCGCGCGCCAGCGGTTCGTCCGCCCAGGCCACAAAGTGCGCTTTGACATGCGCCTTCCGCAGCTTCGAGGCCGGCACGCCGAGCAGGGCGCTCAACTCGCTCAGGCCGTGCAACCACGCCGCCTGAGTTCCCATCCGCGCCGCTTCTGCCGCCCGGTCGGCTGTCAGATAGCAGGCGATCACCGCGTCGGCATCCGGCCGGCCATAGCCCGGCGTCCACCAGCGGGCGAATACCCCGTCGTGCGCCATGTAGGTCAGGTCGCCATCCCATAGGCGTTGGCTGAAGCGGTACAGCGCTTTGGTCGCCGGTTCGACGCGGAAGGCGGCGATGGCCTCGCGCTTGGCGGCGCTCAGCGGCGGATCGAAGTGGATGGCGTCGGTTTGCAGCACCGCCACCGGCAGCGCGATCACGCAGGCGCGGGCGGTGAAGGTCACGCCGTTCGCCTCCACCTCCACGCCACCAGCCGTTCGCCGGATTGTCGTCACCGGGCAGTTCAGGCGGATATCCAGGTCGCGGCTCAGCCAATCCAGCAGAGCGCTATAACCCTCGCGGATGCGCGCCTCGCCGCCGTGCTCCAGCCCACCGCTGTGATCGACTTGCAGCTCGCGGGCCAGATCGGCGCAGCTCAGCGAGTCCAGTCGCGCGCAGCAGGTTTGGGCCAGCAGCACGTCGGCCATGTCCAGCCAGGTTTCGGCGACGCCGCGCCGGCGCAGGTAGTCGGCCAGGGAGAGGTCGTGAGTCAGGTCGGCCGTCCGCAGCGAGTCCTGCTCGGCGAACAGGCGGCGAATCATGGCAGCGACTTCGGTGGGCAGTTGGTCTAATGTCCGCGCCGGGTGGCCCCAGCGCAGCTTGTCGAAGCGCTCGACGGGGAGCAGCGTCAGCCCGGCCTGTGCCGCCAGATCGCGCGTGGGGGCGGTCGATCCGTGGATGAACTCCGCCCCCTGCTCGATCGGGAAATTGGCGAATTCGCCGGAGGTGTCGGTGTGGACGCGACCGCCAATGCGGCCGGCGGCCTCAAGCACGAGCACGCGACGGCCGGCCTCATGCAGACGCCGCGCCGCCGCGAGTCCCGCCACGCCCGCGCCGACCACCAGGACGTCGGCGATAGGGTGTTTGCCTGTGTTTTGGCCCGAGCCTGTGATGACCTTCTGCACCGACAAAACACCTTATCGCGTGATAGCCCCCGTCTGGGCAGACAACTGAGAGCAGTGCTCCCCTTCTCCCCGCTTGCGTGGGAGAAGGGGTCGGGGATGAGGGGAAATGAATACATGATGGCTCTATCGCACCGTGAAGGTGCAGGAACCGGTTTCCAGCGGGGTCCCGGTGCCGGGGCCGAAGTCCTTCAAGCCGTCGGAGATCTGCGAGCGCCAGGTGACGGTGTAGGTGATCTCGTGTTCGCCGCGCGTCAGCGGGCCGGCCGGCACGTACCAGTAGACTACGAACTGCCCGCTCTGCTCGGTGATTGGCTGGGCATACTGCCGCCAGGCCAGCGGCTCACCATCCAGGCGTACGTCGTAGACCGCGGCGTTCATATGATCCTGCACCTGCTGGCGGGTGTTGGCGAACCAGGCCCAGAAGATCTCGATGGTCGAGCCGGCGGCCAAATCGGTCGGCGCCGGGCGGCCAAACGAGAGATCGTTGCAGTAGGCCAGCACGTCGACGCCCTGCTGGGTCGAGACCGTGCCGGCGGGCAGCGGAACCGCTGTGGCCGTCCCGGTGACCTCCAGCGGGCCGCCGGTGGGGCCGCCCAGGCCCGGCAGAGTCGGGCCGGGCGCGGCGATGCCGCCCTGCGCCAGCGCCGTCGCCGTCTGGTTGATGGCTTCGATATTGGGTAGCTGCAAACCGGCCACCGCCGTCGCGGCGTTGAGCGGCGTCTCCAGTGGTCCGTCGACGGTGGTGACGGGCGAGGGACTGGCTGCCGAGATCGAGCGCGGCGGGGTCGGCGTGACCGTGCCGCCGCCAAATAGCGCCGTGGGCAGTGGCGTGCCCTGCGCCATCAGGGTCAGATCCGGTGAAGGCGTGAGCGATGGGAAAGGCGTAGCGGTGGGCTGGATGCGCACCAGCGTGGCGCTGACCCACCCCTCGGTGCCATCTTCTAGGCGGATGTTCAGCCAGACGCCGTCGTTGTTGCGACCCAGGACTTCGACGCGCGTGGCCGGCCGCAAGACCGTGATGGCCTCGAAGTTGACGCCGGGGCCGCTGCGCACGTTGATCGACTGGAGGGAATTGATGCTGCCGAGGATCGGCGGCGTCGGCGATGGCGTGAAGGTCTCGGTGGGCGTTGGCGGGATGACCGTGTCGGACGGCGTGAAGGTCGCCGTCGGCAGTGGGGTGCGCGATGGAATGGGCGTGGCCGTGAAGCGCGGCGTCTGGCTCACGATCGGCGCGAGCGTAGCCGTCGGCTGGGGTGTTTCAGCGCTCTGGGCGCCGATGTCACAGGCGGCGAGCACCAGCCAGGCGACACCCAAATATAGGGATGTTAGGAGCCGGATTCGTTTCATGACTTAATGCGACCATCTGGATACTTTTGATAATTATCCCCTCAGCATAGCAGCAAACGCCGCACGCCGCAAAATGCGCCTGACCTCCGGGGACACTTCTGCCTTCGACCCTCTGAATTGTTGTCAAAACGTAAGGGACCTGACCATTCTTCTCGTTTGACAACGCGAAATGATTTCCGTAGACTAAGCTTAAGGGGCGCATTATGACAACGCCACTACCCTTACTGAAGCGTATTCCAGGAGATGAGAATGAAGCGTATTTTCCGCACCGGTTTCGCCTTGCTCATGCTGGCGGCGATCCTCGTCCTCGCGCCTGCGGCCTTCGCCCAGGATACCACCTATGGCCTGAGTGACTCCGACTTTGCTCTGTGGAGCAATGCGAACGCCACCAGCGCGGCATTCTCGTCCCTGACTCTGGACTTCACGACCGATGTGAGCGTTGTGGGCCTTGATGAAGGTGGCGACATCACGGTCAATCTGGTCGGCTCCTCGGCCATCGACACGGCAGGCGCGTTCAGCCTGGTCGTGACCGGCGACATCAACAGCGGCGGTCAGGCGATGCCGGTGAACTTCGAGGCTCGCCTGGTGGGCGACATGGTGTACTTCAACCTGGGCGATGGCAATGGCTGGATGGGCGGCCAGGCCGAAGACATGATGAGCGGCCTGGGCAGTTCCTTCGCAGCAGGCGCCGGCCTGCCGGTCGATCCCGCGGCGCTGGCCGAGGGCGACCTGAGTGGACTGATGGGCAATGAAGACGTGATGAACGCCATGATGGGCCTGTCGGCCATCGACCCGTCCTCGTTCATCGCCATGACCCGTTCCGATGCCGATAGCCTGGCGCAGTTCAATATCAATTTCAGCATCTCCGACCTGCTGCAGGACAAGGCCATTCTCGGCATGCTCGGCGGCCAGTTGGGCGGCGGCGCGGAAATGACCGACGAAGAACTACAGCAGACCGGCGCCATGCTGGGCATGATGTTTGGCCAGGCCGTCCTGAGCTTCGATCAGTACGTCGACACGTCCAGCAACCTGGTCGAGCGCAGCGTTCTGACCATCAACCTGCCCCTGGAAATGCTGGGCGGCGGCGCGGGCGCGGGCGTCAATGTGGTGTTCGACATCGACCTGACCAGCTACAACCAGCCAGTCACGGTGGAAGCTCCGGCAGAATTCACCGAAATGCCTTCGGGCAGCTAACGAACAGTGCCGCCAGGCGCCATCCGGCACCTACAGGCAACTAAGGACGCGGTACCAAATCATCACGGACGTCCGGAGCGGGAAACCCTTCCGGTAGCCCAAACAAATGAAGGATGTCACGAAGTGGGCGAGGGGCCTAACCCTCGCCCATTGCTTTTTCTCCCTGCAAGTCAGATCGACCGCGCGGCTGCGATACAAAGGAGGCGCGCATCATGATCGAATTCCTTCTCCCCATTGCCATTGTCGTGGTTATCCTCGTCATCATCCTAATCTTCGTACTGCCCGGTGTTATCCTCGGGCTGGTGGTTATCAACGAACGTCAGGTGGGCATCGTCATCCGTCGTTTCTCTCGAGATGGCAGGTCGCTGCCCAAAGGGCGTCTGATCGCTCTCGAAGGAGAACCGGGTTATCAGGCCGACACCCTGGCCCCGGGCTGGCATCTGGGCTACTTTTCCTGGATGTACAACATCATCAAGTCGCCGGTGACCGTCATTCCTCAGGGCGAGATCGCCCTGGTGGTGGCGGCGGACGGTGCTTCAGTGCCGCCGGAGCGCATCCTCGGCAAAATTGTCGACAGCGACAACTACCAGGATGCTCGCAAGTTCCTGATGAATGGCGGGGAGAAGGGCCGGCAGCTCAGGATTCTGACCGCCGGGACGTATCGCATCAATACAGCGCTCTTCAACGTCATCACGCGCGCCAATGCCAATGCCAATGGGATGAATGCCGAGGACCTGCTGGTCTACAGCGTAAAGCCGGACATGGTCGGCATTGTCACCGCGCTGGATGGCAAGTCGATCCCCGAAGGCGAGATCGCAGCCCTCTTCCTGCCCGGTCACGACAACTTCCAGAATGCCCAGTTGTTCATCGAGGCCGGCGGGCAGCGCGGCTTGCAGGAACAGGTGCTGCTGAGCGGTTCGTGGAACCTGAACCCCTGGTTCGTGCGAGTCGAGCAGGTGCCCATGACCGAAATCCCGATCGGCTACGTCGGCGTGGTCATTTCGTTCATCGGCAAGGCCCACGAGGACATCAGCGGCACCGAATTCAAGCATGGCGATCTGGTGAACGTTGGCCATAAGGGCGGGTGGGCGTCGCCGCTGTACCCAGGCAAGCACCCGATCAATACGCGGGTGATGCGCACCGAGCTGGTGCCGACGACCAACATCGTCCTGAACTGGGCGGAGCGCACCGAGATGCACGGCTATGACAGCCGCCTGAACTCGATCACCGTGCGCAGCCAGGACGGTTTCGCCTTCAGCCTGGAGATCGCGCAGGTCATTCACATTGGCGCGCTGGAAGCCTCGCGCGTGATCAGCCGGGTCGGCAGCATGCAGAATCTGGTTGACCATGTGCTGGAGCCGATCGTCGCCAACTACTTCCGCAACGCGGCCCAGCGCTATACGGTGCTGGACTTCCTGAGCGCCCGAAGCGACCGCCAATTGGAGGCCGCACAACATGTCGGCAAAGCGCTTCGCGCCTATGACGTGGAAGCGATCGACACGCTGCTCGGCGCGATCGACCCGCCGGCCGCCCTGATGGCGACGCTAACCGACCGCAAGATCGCCGAAGAGCAGAAGAAGACCTACGAGGTTCAGGAAATCGCTCAGATCCAGCGGCAGCAGCTCGTCCGCCAGACGGAGATGGCCAACATTCAGCAGCAGGTGGTCCAGAGCGAGCAGGGCGTCAACATCGCCGAACTGCAAGCGCAGGCGGCCATCAGGCAGGCGAGCGGTGACGCCGAATCCATCCGTCTGCGCGCCTCTGGCGAAGCCGACTCCATTCGCGCGCGCGGCGAGGCGCAGGCCGGCGCCCACCAGTTGGGCGCTGCGGCGATGGGCATGCAGGGCTACACCGCTCTCCAGCTCATGCAGCAGGTGGGCGAAAATGGCATCCGCATCATCCCCGACGTGCTGGTTGGCGGCAGTGGAGCCGGCGGCGGCAGCATGGTCGATGCGCTGCTTGGCGTAATCCTGAGCAATCAGATTTCGTCGAACGGGTTAAAATCATCAATAGTGACGAAACCTGCTCAAGAGGATTCTGCGTGATGCGTGCTCGCTTCATACGGATAGCTGCTTCGATCTCTCTCTTTGCGCTGCTGACGTCGTTTGCAGTCGCGACCGTTTCGGTCGCGACTGCTGCGCCGGTTCAGCCGTCGCGGTTGGAACAGTCGCGACCCCCGCGGGTGGATGTATTCACCGAGAAAATTCCGTTCGGGGAAACCTACGTTCGGCAGTTTGACGCGGCCGAGGGCGACCAGATCACCATCACCGCCCGCGCGGTGGATGGCGATTTTGATCCCCGCATGACCCTGCGCGCGTCCGATGGGACAATGCTTGCCGCCAACGACAACGCCGCCATCCCGGACCCGACGCTGGGCGCGCGGGATGCGCGAATCGAAGGGGTGATCCTGCCGGCCACCGGCACCTACACCATCGAGGTGAGCGGCAGCCAGGGGATCGGCGGGACGATGGAGCTTTCCCCTCACCTGGTTCGTGGATCAGATGTTCACGCTGCGGCGGCAGGAGGTGATTGCCTACCAACTGCGCGACCCGATCCAGTCCGAACTCAACGTGGTGGATGTCTATCCGTATGATCGCTATCTGTATGTGTTCGACGCCCGTCGCGGGGATGTGTACAGTCTGTATGCGCGGGCGTTGAGCGGCGATGTCGACCCGGAGCTGTCCGTGTACTGGGAAGATACCATCCTGATCGACGCCAACGACAACCACGGATCGACCGACCCGTCGCTGGGGCCACTGGATGCCCGACTGCCGAACGTCATCATGCCGCGCGACGGCCGCTACTTCGTCGAAGTGCGCAGCTACGGCAACACGCAGGGCAGCGTCGGCTTCACCATCGTGCACGTAATGAGTGGCGCGCTGGCCTATCCGGGGACGGACACGGCGCTGACCGATTTCATCGCCCCGAACGAGATCAAGACCTACCCGATCGATGTGCGCGTCGGCGACTTCGTCTCGCTCACCCTGCGGGCGCGGTCGTCGCTGCTCGACCCGGTGGTGGCCCTGCTCGACGACGAAGGCAATGTGCTCATCGATAACGACAACCACGGCTTCAACGACGCCGACCTCGACTTCTTTGACGCCCGCATCAAGAACTACCTGATCACCGAGCCGGGCCGCTACAACGTGCGTACGGCCTCGGCGCGTGGCGGTGAAGGAGAGTACGAGCTGATCGTCAACATCAAGCGCGATCGCCGCCTGTACGACGAGGATTACACCCCGCCCTCCTTCACCGGTCCATAATCGTTACCCGCTCCGCCGACCGTCCGTGCAGCCCCTGCCGGACGGTTGTGCTTTCCACGACCGCTCTCCATTGACGCCAGGAGCGCACCCCATGTTCGACTCGCTGTCTCTGTTGGGAATTTCTCTGCGCGGCCGGCTCTATCAGCGGGCAGCGCGCTGGCGCTTCTGGGCCATCGTCGTCGTCCTGCTGGTGGTGCTGCTGGCCTCAGTAATCGCGCTGGACCTCAATGACCTTGTGCCAGGCGCAACCGTATCTTCCGCTTCAGATTTCACCCCCTCCATTCAGCTTCTCGGCTGGTCCGGGGACGACGCCGGCTGGCAGCTCATCGAGCTGCCGCCCGGCTGTTGTGCATTTCCATCGACTTTTGCCGACAGCGATGGGGGCATATGGCTGAATGACGCCGATCTCGGTCTACTCCCGTATCGCGATGACGCCTGGGGCGAACCGCTGGCTCCGCTGAGAGAATTCGACGGCGTGGTCGGCCTGCCCACGATTTCTGGTGATGAAGCCTGGATCACGGTGGATGAGGATATCGCCCATTTTGACGGGGAACGCTGGACGCGGGAGCCCAACCCGCTGAGAGATGATTACCCGGTCGAAATGGCGGCCTCCGGCGAGACGGTGGTCATCGTCGGCTATCAGACGATCGGCTGGAAGCGCGGCGACAGCGGGTGGGGGACGGTGCGGATCGCGCAGGCTTTGCCGGATCTGGTCAATGAGGAGAACTTCTTCTACGACGAAATCTACCCGACGCTCAAGGTGTCGTCTGATGGCGCCTTCTGGCTCAGCTACTACGGCATTCATCGCAGCGAAGATGGCGCAAACTGGACCTCCGTCATGCGTTTGACGGGGGATGCGATCTACACCACGCTGCTCATCGGCGCCGAAGCGGATGGGGCCTGGGTGGCGGATGAGACCGGGCTGGCGAAGATCGGCGCGGATGGAGAGACTGTTCAGCGCTTCAGCCGCGCCGAGATCGGCTTTGGAGAAGACGCGTTCTTGGCGGCCGCAGCGATGCGCGAGGGACGCGGCATCCTCAGCACCTATGACAAGACCTACCTTTACGGAGGGCTGTCGTGGAGGGAGGTGCCGTCGCAGACGGACGACCTGAGTTACACCAGTGCGGTAGGTGTGACGGGGGATGGCCTGATTTGGAGGCAGATCTACACGGTGCCGGGCGCGCTGGCGTCATCTGACGCTGCTGGGGCGCTGGCGGTTTACCCGCTGACTTCGCTTCTGGTGAGGCTGGCGACCCTGATCGCCGGGATGGCCATCCTGATCGTGCCCCTGGCCGATATCGGTCTGCGCGTCCTGCCGCAGTTCATGAGCGACCGGCAGCGCTGGCGCGAGCAGCAGCGTGTGCTTGAGTCGCTGAACTTCCGTGCCCCCGGCGCATCGCGCAACCCTTACGCGCTCTGGCGCGGCGCGGTGGCGGCCTTGAGCGCGGCCTTCTGGATCGTCATGGCCACGGGTGGCCTGACTCTGCTGCTGGGTGGGCTGACGGCGCCTGATCGGGGCAGCACGGCGAACCCGTATGCCGATCTGGAAACGATGCCGGAGGACATGTCGGCCTTGGACATGATCAACGAGGCGCAGGTCGCCAAGGCTGCGTCGATCGTCTCCAGCCCGCTGTTTGGCGAGAACATCGGTGCCCTGCTGGGCCTGTTCACGGTGGGCGGCTATTTGCTGGCGCGGCTGATGATGCGCGGGCTGATGTCCGGCGGCGGGTCGCAGCAGCGGATCCTCGGCTGGATCATGCAGGGCCAGTACGAGGAGGCGCTGAAATCGATCGTCGTGCCGGGGAAGGATGGCGAGCCTGTCGTCACAAACCCCTATCTGCACGCGCATACGCTGATGATCGCGGGGCGCTACACAGAAGCGGAGACGGCGGTCCGCGGCTTGTTGGGCAGCGCCACGCAGTTGCCACCGATCTTCACCAGCGCCCTTTTCTGGATTCTGGCGCTGATCGTCCGCCACCGCGGCGAAATGGACGAGGCGATCCACCTGCACCACGCCTCGCTGCTGATTTCGCCGGATCACGGCGTGGCTTACTCGCTGCTTGGCTCGACGCTGATGCTGGCGGGGGCCGATCCGGCGCTGGCTTTGGCCGCCTTAGTTGAAGGCGAAAGGCTGCTGGTGTGGAACCCTGGCGGACGTGGCTTCCAGGCGCAACTGGAGCGGGTCAACCAGGCGGAGTTCGCGGCGACAAAGGGCTGGCTGCTGGCCGTTAACGGTCGTGAACAGGAGGTCGAGCCGCTGCTGGCCGAAGCGCTGCGTCTGACGCCCGAGACATGGACCGTCGCGCAGGCGTCTGTCCACGTGTTCTGCGGGCGGGCACGGCTGGCGCTGAGCGACCGGGAGGCGGCGCGAATGCATTTTGAGACGGCGGCGCGCCTCGACCCGAATGGTCAGGAGGGCATGCTGGCGCGGGAAATGCTCAGGGAAGTGGAAAGTTAAAAGTGCTGAGAAATGAGGAAAAAGAAGTGCTGAGTTGAAAGTGCCGAGGACTGAGCAACTGACGATTTGTCGCGTCTTTGCTCAGCACTCAGCACTTTTACTCAATCCTTGAGTTTAGTTGCCGGCCGCAGCCGCTTCGGACTCGGGGACCAGAATGGCCTCGGCTTCGAGGGTCAGCTTGATGTCCTTGCCGACCAGCACGCCGCCGGCCTCGAGGGCCACGTTCCAGGTCAGGCCGAAGTCTTCGCGGTTGATCCGCGCGGTGGCCGAGAAGCCGGCGCGATGGCCGCCCCACGGGTCCTTGGCGGTGCCGAGGAACTCGACGTCCAGGACGATCGGGCGGGTGACGCCGCGGATGGTCAGATCGCCGGTGACCTTGGCGGTGTCCTGACCCTGCGGCTCGACCTTCGTGCTCTTGAAGGTGATCGACGGGTACTTGGCGACGTCCAGGAAGTCCGGGCTCTTCAGGTGGCCATCGCGGTCGGCCAGGTCGGTGGTCAGGGTGGTGGCGTCGATGGTGGCTTCCACCGAAGCGGCTGTCGGGTTGGCCGGGTCAAAGTTGATCGTGCCCGTGGGGGCCGCAAACCGGCCGTGAACGGTCGCCACCATCATGTGGCGCGCGCTGAAATTTGCAGTCGTGTGAGCCTTATCCAGAGTCCAGAGTGCCATGGGGTATTCCCTCTCCTCAATTCTAAATGGACTATAGTCCGTTTGCAGAAGACAAGGGAACTGTAGCACATGACACGACGAATCGAGCTTAGCGCTCAATGAGAAAACGGACCGTGGTCCGTTTTATGAGTCCCGCGTGAGTCAGGTGTCGGAATCGAGTAAACGTCGAGCGGTACGCGCTAACGCGTCGCTAATTCTCTCCATGCTGTAGCCGCGGGCGTCACGCTGATACTGGATGACGCGGGGATCCAGCAGAACGAACAGCGTGTCCGCCAGATAGTCCAGATCGACGGCCGGGTTGATGCGCTGGAGCAGTCCGCGAATGGTCAGCCGCCACCAGTAATGGGCCGGGTGCGCCAGGGGCAGTGCGTCACTGATCTGGAGGATCTGAAGATTGCGCCAGACGAAGGCCAGCACATTGTCGATGAACCACACGAGATGCTCGAAGGGCTCGCCGGGCGCCCGCAGACGTGCCAGCGTATCTTGTTGCAGCTCGCGCTGCTCCTGGTCGAGAAGCTCGCGACAGAGGGACTGCTTATCGGGGAAGTTGCGGTAGAGCGTTCCCTTGCCAACTTTCGCTTCATGGGCAATTGCGGTCATCGTCACCGCGTCGACACCGTAAGCATCGAACATGCGTCTTGCAACGCACAGCAGCATGTCCCGGTTGCGCACTGCATCGGCGCGCGTCGGTCGCTGCTCACTGATGATGATCAGGTCGTCCACGGGTCTATCCATCGCATGGTACACTGGTAATGGGCTTATCACTTTCAGTATAGGTGACATTTGTCGCAATGAATACTATCAAAAAATTGAGCTTTGCCGTCCTCCTGATGGGCGTCGCATTCGCGGGGAGCGCCTGCACGCTCTCGGCTGATGTGGGCACCAACCAGCCGATCAACCCGCCGACGGGGTCGGTCCCGGCAGGCGACCAGGCGCGCGTCGTCAGCATCATCGACGGCGACACTATCGACGTCGAACTCAACGGCTCGACCCAGCGCGTGCGCTACATCGGCGTCAACACGCCAGAGCGGGACGAAGTCTGCTACGCCGACGCCACACAAGCCAACAACGCTTTTGTCGGCGGCAAAACGGTGATTCTGGTGCGCGACGTGAGCGAAACGGATCAGTTTAGCCGCCTGCTGCGCTACGTTTATGTGGACGGCGTGATGATCAACGAGCAACTCGTCCGCGAGGGGTGGGCAGAAGCGGTCGAGTACCGTCCGGACACACGCCACACGGCGGGATTTCGCGATCTGGAGCAGGCGGCGGCGAGAGATAACCGCGGCTGTCACCCGACCGGCATCTTCAACGACGGCAGCACGACGCGGTAACCCGTTCGCCCACCCCCCCCCCCCCGCCGGGGGGGGGGGAAGCTAGAAGAAGCGAAGCAGGGGTGAGGATAGCTCTGAACGAGATTGCCGGTCGCGCCTTACCCCCCCAGCGTCTCGCGCATCGGGCGCATGCCGATGAAGAAGATGCGCCCCTTGGCCGGCTGATCGGCGGCGAAGACCACTGCCTCGCCTACATCTTCGGCATCCAGGTACTCTTTCATCTTCGGATCCTCCAGATTGCGGCCCATGCCCAAGGCAAAGTACGTCTCGACGCCGCCGGGCGCGATGTAGCTGACCTTGACGTTGAACTCGCGCGCCTCGTAGTCGAGCGAGCGGGCGATTCCATACTGCGCGTGCTTGGTCGCCGAGTAGATGCTCTGGTGGCGGATGCCGACCGTGCCGGCCACCGAGCCGATAAAGAGGATCGTGCCGTCCTTGCGCTCGCGCATCTCGGGGTAGAAGGCGCGCACCGACAGATAGGTCGAGCGGACGTTGCTGCTCATCATCCAGTCAAACTCCGCCGGGGTGATGGAGTCGATCGGGCCGTATTTTCCGACGCCGGTGTTGCAGACCAGGATATCCGTCCGCCCGAAGTCGGCCCTGGTCGCGTCGTACAGCCGCTGCACATCGGCCTCGCTGCTGTTGTCGCCGACCACGACCAGCGCACGACGGCCCAGGGCACGAATCTCTTCGGCCAGCGTGTTCAAGTCGTTTTCCGTGCGGGAGGTGATGACGAGGTCTGCGCCGGCTTTCGCCAGGGCCAGCGCCGAGGCCCGACCGATCCCCCGGCTGGCGCCGGTCACGACGGCGATCTTATCCTGTAAACCTTTGGACATGATGTATTCTCCGAAAGAGCGCGTTATCATTGAGCGTTGACGACCGCGATTATAACGGGCTCTGGTCATGGAACTTACAGCGAATCAATTCGATCACTCGGCTGTGATCGCACTCGAAGATATTCCTCTGCAAACGGCGATGGCGCACGCCACCGCGCTGGTGGACGGCCGCCGCCGCAATGTGATGGCCGAGCTGCCGCACGCGCAGGATCTGCGCCAGCAGGGGCGCGGATCGAAACTGCGCGCCCTGCACGACCTGCCGGAACTGCTCGAACAGATGGAGCGCAACGTCACCGCCGCCGGGGGACACGTCCTCTGGGCGGCCAACGGCGAAGAGGCGAACCGCCAGATCATCGAGATCTGCAAGAAGCACAACCTGAAGCGAGGCATCAAGAGCAAGAGCATGGCAACCGAAGAGATTAGCCTGCTCCCCGCTCTGGCTGCCGAGGGCATCGAGATGATCGAGTCCGATCTGGGCGAGTACATCGTCCAGATTGCCGACGATCACCCCTCGCACATCATCATGCCGGTCATCCACATGGGCAAGGGACAAATTCGCGACCTGTTCATGGAGAAGCTCGGCATGCCCTATACGGAGGAGGCGAGCGAGATGACCGCCTTCATCCGCGGGCATCTGCGCCAGAAGTACATCGAGGCCGACTTCGGCATGAGCGGCGGCAATTTCATGATCGCCGAGACGGGGTCGGTGGTCATCGTCACCAACGAAGGCAACGGCCGACTCTCGACTGGCATCCCGCGTATTCACATCGCCGTGGTCGGCATCGAGAAGATCGTCCCGACCTGGGAGGACTTCGGCACGCTGATCCAGCTTCTGCCGCGCAGCGGTACCGGTCAGCGGGTGAGCGTCTACGTCAACGGCTTCACCGGCCCGGCCCGACCCGGCGAACCCGACGGCCCGGAGGAGTTCTACCTGGTGCTGCTGGACAACGGCCGCAGCGACATCTATGCCGGCGACTATGCCGAGGCGCTGGCCTGCATCCGCTGCGGGGCCTGCCTCAACACCTGCCCAGTGTATCAGAACGTGGGCGGCCACTCCTACGGCTGGGTCTACCCCGGCCCGATCGGCTCGATCGTCACGCCGCTGCTCAAGGGCAAGGAGAACGCCGCGCCGCTGCCGTTCGCCAGCAGCCTGTGCGGGGCGTGCAAGCAGGCCTGCCCGGTGGACATCAACATCCCGGACATGCTGCTGAATCTGCGCCACGACCTCCAGTCGGTGCAGGACCCGCTCTGGCAGGCGGGCATGAAGGGCTATGCTTTCGCCTTCAGCAACCCGCTGCTGTTCGAACTCGGCGGCAAGGCGGCGAGCATCGGCACCCGCATCGCGTCGACTTTCCTGGGCGGCGGGTCCGACGGGCAGATGAACGCCAGCCAGTTCAAAATTCCTGACCCGCTCGGCGGCTGGACGCAGAACCGCGACTTCCCGCCCTTTGCCGAGCGATCCTTCCACGACTGGTGGCGCGAGAACCGGGAGAAGAAGTCCTGATGATCGCCCACACCCTGGAGACAAGCTCATGACGACATCGAACTCGCGCGATCTCATCCTCAGCAAGCTGCGCGCCGCCCGCCGCCCCTTCCCGGATGCGCCGCCACGCCCGGCGCAATTCCTGCCGGTCACCGTGCAGGACGACGAGTCGCCGGACGCGCTGCTGCAACGCTTCCAAACCGAGCTGATCAACCTGAAGGGCGAGCCGTTCGTCGTCGAGGGCGACGAAGGCGCTCGCGCCCAGGTGATCGCCAACCTGGAGGCACTGGAGGCGAAACGGATCATTGCCTGGGATTTCGCCCACATCCCGGTCGAAGGGCTGGAAGCGGCCATCAAAGCGGCCGGCATCGAGATCCTGCACCCGGAGACGCACGACGAGTTCCGCGCGGAGATCCTGGCGACGGCGGAGAGCGCTCAGGCCGGCATCACCGGCGCGGATGCCGCCGGCGCGGCCACCGGCACCCTGTTCTTCACGACCGGGCCGGGCCGGGGACGCATCCCGACCATTCTGCCGCCGGTGCACATCGCCGTGATCAGGCAGTCGCAGATCGTGACGCGCATCGAGAGCTGGATCGCGGGGCTGCGCGCCGGCGGGTTGCAGGACATCCGCCAGAACGCCAACTTCTGCTTCGTCACCGGCCCCAGCCGGACCGGCGACATCGAGATGGAGCTGATCCTGGGCGTGCATGGTCCCGGCCGCGTGCAGGTGATCGTGAAGCGCGGGGAGTAGGGGCAGGGCCAACGCAAATATGCGGGCTGTAGGGACGCGCAACGGCGCGTCCGCGAGCAGAAGATCTGGTGCCCCCTCCCTTGCGCCTGTATGGACTGGAGGTGGGGGTTAAGCACTAACGGATACGCTCTAGCCGGTTTCTGGCCGCACGCTGTCAATCTGATCCTGAGTGGCAAGCGGAATGTCGAACCAGAAGCTCGACCCCTCTCCCGGACGCGACGCCAGGCCGCAGCTCCCGCCATGCAGGTTGACGAGTTGACGCACGATCCATAACCCCAGACCGGTGCTGCTCTCCCCGCCGGTTGGCCGGTTGCGAAGCTTGGTGAACATGCCGAAAAGGATATCCTGATCTTCCGGCGGGATGCCCGGTCCCTGGTCATGCACCACAATGCGACAGACATCACCGTAGTTTTCCACGGAAATGTGCGTCTGGGTGTCGGACTTGCTGAATTTCAGGGCGTTGTTGAGCAGATTGCTCAGCGCCTGATTCAGCATACGCGCGTCGCCCCACAGCAGGTACTCCGGCGAGTCGCTGGTCAGGTAGATCCGTTTGCGTTCCGCGATTAGTTGGTGCTGCGCCACGACATCGCGCACCAGCAGCCGCGTGCTGACCACGCCAAAGCGAGGGCGCAGCTCCTGCGCGTTGATAGCCTCGACGAACACTCGGATCATGTCGATGATGGCGTTGAGCGTCTGCTCCATGTTGTCGATGACGCGCAGCGCCTCTTCATTGCCGTGGGCGATCTCGCGCAGCATGTAATGACCGATGCGGAAGTTGGTGAGCGGACTTTTCAGATCGTGGCTGATGATGCGGCTGAGCTTCAACTGCACGTCGCGCGTCATGGCCAGCGCCTGGATGGTCGACTGCTGATCGTTGATCAGCCGCTGCAAGCCGAGATGCGTCTCGATGCGCGCCAGCAGCACCGCCAGGTCCAGCGGCTTGTTGACGTAGTCCTTGGCGCCCAGATGCAGCGCGCGAATGACCTTTTCAGTGTCCTCGAACGCGGAAATGACGATCACCGGCATGGCGTTGGCCAGCGGCCGGTTGTGCAGGTGCTGCAGCACGTCAAACCCGTCGACCCGCGGCATCAGCAGGTCGAGCAGCATCAGATCGAATTCGTGTTCTTCCAGGGTATCAATGGCCTGCTGGCCATCGCTTACGATCGTGACGTCGTAGCTTCCCGCGAGCAGATAGCGCAGAACCGTCTGGGAAGAGAGATCGTCATCTGCGATGAGGATACGAGGCAGAACGGGTGGGGATGCTTCGGATGACTTCATAGAATCGATCCTGCCTTATCGCAATGTCACCTGCCATCGATTGACGTGGATAATGACACCGCCGCTGCGCACAAACAGTACAGGGATCAGCGGCGCAGTCGGCGCGCTCAGGCGAATCGGCGTGCCGATCTGTTCATCATTCACGTACATGGCCAGCAGGCCGGAGGTAAGATCGCGCTCCAGGCGGATGCGGGCGACCGGCGCGCCGACGGATCGCTGCACGTTGACTTCCGCAACACCGTCCCGCCGCTGCCCGATGTTGAACACGCCCTGCTGCGCCAGGCTGATCTGAATACCGACGCCGTTGGCCGGGCTGGAGGGATCGCTCAGCAGGATGCCGAAGTAAACGCCCTGATCCAGCACCAACGGGGGATTGTAGGTGACGAGCTCCAACTCTGCCACCATACGCATAATACGCTGCGCCGGATCAGCCCCATAGCGGCCTTCCAGCAGGTCCGGCGCCAGCGGGATGAGAATCTCACCGGCAGGGCCGGCCGAACCGGACCCCAGACGCCAGGCGCTGTCTTCGATGGCCGGCGAAAAGCTCTCCGCATCCCAGTACGGCGCGCGGATCGAGTCCAGCAGGACGAACAGGTTCTGGTCGCCACGCAGGCCACCGGGCGGCGGCGAGGGAGTCAGCGTATGGGTCGGCGGCAGCGTGGCCGTCGGCGTACTGGTTGAAGTCGGCGTCAGAGTCTGCGATGGCGTCGCGGTGATGGTCGGCGTCTCCGTCGGCAGAATGGGCGTCAGGGTCGGTTCCTGAGTCGGCAGCGCCAGGGAGGGCATGACCACCGTGGGGAGCGTCGTCGCGCGCGGCAGCGTGGCTGCCACCGTCGGAGCGGGCGTAGTGGGCGGCAGCGTCGGCGGTTCTTCGGATGGGATTGGCGTCTCGGTCGGCGCAGCAGCCACCGCCGCGGCGGTGCTGTCGCCGCCCGCCGAAGCACTCGACGGCGTGGGATCAGATACCCCGCCGGTCCTGGAGAGCAGCACCGCCCCGCCCGCAATCGCCAGGAGGACGACCAGCAGCACCAGGATCAGGCCGATGGGTGGTCCACCTCCGCGGCGCGACTCGCCCTTGCCTTCCTGGAGATCGTCGTCGGGATCGACCCGCACATACGCCTTCGGCTCGACGCTCTCGTCCTCCGCCTCGGTGATGGCCGGCACCGGTTCCTGCGTCGGCGGCGCCGGGAATTCCGACGACTGCTCGATCAGGTCGTACCAGTGGCGATAGAGCGGATAGGCCGGGTGACGGTCGATGAACATCGCCCGGAAGAGGTCGTTGAAGCGCGACAGGCGCACGCTGCGCCGGGCATTCTCGTGATACGCGGCCAGGAATTTCTCGTAGGTATCCAGCCACAGGCGCTGCGTGCCGGAATAGGCCGCGCCCAGCAGCCGATCGGTCGTCGCCACCTGTTCGCGGTGGATTTGCAGGACGGCCGGCTGCGGCTCCGGGTCGCGCCGCTCGATGAGCTGATTCAGTTTGCGTGAATTGTTGTGCAGTTCCGCCGCCCCGGCGACCAGATCCATCAGCCAGGCACGGTAGGCGGTCAGCGTCACGCCGGCGGTCGATTCGACCTCGTCGACGGCGCGTAAGGCGTTTTCCAGTTTGTTGCCGGCGGCGCGAAACTCACCGTCGGACCAGTCGCGCAGCGACGCCGTGATCTCGCGCAGGCTGTAGATGGCCGGGGCCAGGAGGCGCGCCTGAGTATTTTCCTCCAGGGCAGTGCGAGATCGCTCCAGCGTGCTCAGGGCGTGCGAGCCGTTGACGCTGTTCAGCAAATCGCCCGCCGCTTGCAGGTCGCGCCGCCGCTGAATGAACCCCTCCAGCGCCGTGACAAACGGATGGGCATTGCCAGTATTGCCCAGGATGCCGGCCCCCGCCTGACGCCAGAAGTCGGCATCGTCCAGCTCGCTGTCGTGCGCGTCGAGCGCGCCGAGCAGAGCATAGTTGGCGAACAGAATGCGCACCCCGGCTGTACCGCGGCGGGCCAGCGGCTCGATCAGCCCCTTGAACATCGCCTTGAGGTAGGTGTCCTTGCCGGGAATTTGCGCGTTGAAGGCGTTGCGCTGCGCGATTTCGTCGGCGGTGTACAGCGATTCAATCTGCATCAGCGTCGCCTGGGTGCGCACCCTGTCGGCGATGCCGCTCCGTTCCACCCAGTCGCGCATGATCGAGGTCAGGTCGCGCAGACGCCGCGCCGAGTCGCGTTCGGTGTCGGTCCGGGCGATCTCCAGCGCCTGGCCGCCCAACTGCTCCGCATTGGCCAGCCGACCCCGGTCGAACTGCTCCCAGCCGTCGGCCAGCGCACGACCCAGACCGCCGTACATTGCGTGGCGTTCGATGTAGCCGGCGTTGTTGACCACCGAGCGGAGCTGGTTCAGCCACCCCGCCAGCGCGGGCGAGACGGTACTGATGGCATCGACGGCCTGGGCCAGCGCCGTCAGCGCATCCCCCCGACTGCCGCGCACCGCTGCCTCGCCATACTGCTCCCAGGCGCTGGCGGCCAGCTTCAGCCCCAGCGTCATGCCGACCAGCATCTCGTCGAACAGCCGCTCCAGGAACGGCGCCAGATCGCGCTGTGCCTCCACCAGCCAGCTCGCCAGGTCGGAGCCGTCGGCGGCCGGCACGTAGGTCTGGTAGGACTGGAGTAGGTCGTAGAGCTGATCGAGCAGCCGCCGCACGCCATCCCAGGCCCGGTTAGTCGGGTCGATGGCCCGGCTGTTCTCCAGAGCGTTCATGGCATCGCGCGGGCTGCCGGTGGCCTGCTTGCCGATGATGTGCATGTTGTCGGCCACCGCCATGGTCGCATTGATCGCCCGATCCAGCGACGACTGCGGCAGGCGGCGATTGGTCAGTTGATGCTGCATGCGGACGGTGCCCAGAAACTTGTTGAGCGCCGTCATCTGATCGACCAGCGCGCGGTAGCCATCGCGCAAAGCGATCATGCTGGTGCCGCCGGTTTCCCTGCCCAGGGCGTCGAGATCGCGGTAGATATCGCGCAAAAAGGCCTGCGCCTCGCCGACCGAGATGCCATCGGCCGCCAGGTGGGACAGCGCCAGTTCCAACCGGAACAGGTTGGGGCGCAGCAGCAGAATCTCCGGCGTGTGGGCCGAGATGCGCTCAGCGAGCAGCAGATTCAGCGAGTGGGCGTTGGCGTCGGCGGGGACTTCCGTCAGCAGGCGGTGCGCCGCTTCCGGCTGGTGTCCCTCGAACAGCAGCGGCACGGAATCGTACACCGCCGCCGCGGGCGGCACGGCCGCATCCGTGATCAGCCGCGCCCAGTCGGTCAGCAGACCGATCAGCGCCGCCAGATCGCCACGCGCGCGCGGGCGCAGCTCATCCAGAATGGGGATCGCCCTGGCCCAGGCGCCGCTCTCCAGATAGATGCGCGCAGCATCCAGGTCCGCAGCCACTTCCAGGTCGCCCTGCCGGTTGAGGATTTCCTGCACCACCTGTCGGGCTGGTGGATAGCCCGGGTCCATGGACAGGGCCGGTTCGACGGCCTTCTGCAGGCCGATCAGTTCGTCTTTGCTCAGTTCGCGGCGCAGACGCTCGCTGGCGCGCGACACCACCGCGCTGCGCTCGCGTTCGAGCGGCAGGCGTACCTCGCTGAGATCGCGCCGCAGTTCGGTGATCGAACTGGTGCGCAGGCGCGGGTTGGGGTGCAGCGCCCGGCTGATGATTGCGGCCAGCCGCTCGGAGATGTGCTCGGCGTCATGGCCGAAATCGATCCGGAAGCCGTCAGCCGCATCGCGGGGCACGTCCGCCCGCCCGCCGCCAGTAAGGATGAAATAGAGCAGCTCGCCGACCTGGTACACGTCCGTCTGCCGGCTGATGCCCTGGGCGGTGACTTCGTCTCCCTCCAGGAAGACGGCGTTGCCCCAGTCGATGATCTTCAGCCGGTAGCGGTCGCGATCCCAGAACAGATGCTTGGCGTCGACGTCGTTGTAGACGATGTCGTGCTGGTGCGCGGCATAGAGCAGGTCGAGCAGCGCGTCGACGATGATCAGCATTTCCAGGTCCGGCAGGCGTTCGCCCCGCTGGGTCAGTTCCGACACCATATCGGCGACGATCAGCCCTTCGGCGCGCTCCATGACGATGTACTGGTGCGCCATGCCGCCGACGGTGAATTGTCCCCCGCCGAGCAGCGCCGTCGCCACCGGATGACCGGCCAGGCGGGTGAGCGCCTTGCGTTCGTTGAGAATGCTGACTTCCTGCCCGGCGCGAATCGGGGGCGCGTCCTGCGGGGCCGGGCGCTTGATGACGACCGGGCGGTCGCTGTCCTGCGTATCCACAGCCCGCAGCGTCTCGCCGGAGCGGCCGCGTGGGTAAATGTAATCATATCGGTAGCGATTGTCGAAAAAACCTTCTGCCATGCGCCCTGTTTATCCTTGTCCCCGACGCTCTATTGTACGCACAGCCCAACATGGATGCCAATGAACAGCGTTTCTCCCGTGCGCAGTCGAAAATGAGGCAGGCGGGTGAACCGATGGGTTAGCCCAGAATTACCCCGTGCCACCCTGCTCTTGGTTGACGCATGCGCGCGATGTCCGTAAGATCAGGGTCAGAAGCAGATACAGGAAAGGTAGAATGGCGCAAGGTACTGGGAGCGCAGGGGCCATCCGGTATCTGGATGGTGAGGCAGAGCGCCAGGCCCTGGTGGCAGATATCCACGAGGTGCGGCAGCAGGTCATCGCTTTTGCCAGGACGGTCCCACAGGAAGAATGGTACGAGCCGCGCTATCACGGCTGGTCACTGGCGGCCATGCTCGCGCACCTTCACTTGATGGACAGCATCGCGATGCTCCAGATCAAGCTGGCCCTGCTGGGATTTCGCGTCGGGGTGTCGGCATCGCAGCTCAACACCTTCAACGATGCCTGCGCGCGATTTTTCCGCAGGCGGGTGCTGACGACTACGCTGGAAGGCATCGACCGGCAGGAGCGGCAGATCGCCGAGTTCATCCTGCGTCTGCCGATGAGTCGCTTCACCCGAACCATCCATTACCCCCCGACAGGCGAGTCACTCACGGTCGAGCGGGCGATCCAGCAGTACTTCCTGTTCCACTGGCAGCATCACCTGTCCACGCTGCTGGGACGGAACGGCGACGACCGCGACGACATCTTTTTCGAGCCGCCGCCTTCTGGTGTCGGGATGGTGTAGGGTATAGCGCGCCGGGGATAGGGACGCGCTACTGCGCGTCCGACTACACCGCCTGTTTTCCGCCTATCCACGCCTGGCTGAATTCCTATTCGTCGCGTAACATTCCTGCTGTTCGCTTTGCAACCATCCACGGGTAAACCCATCATGCGCGTCATCTTGCAGCGTGTCCGGCGCGGCAGCGTCACCGTCGACGGACAAATCGTCGGGGCCATCGACCACGGGTTCGTGGCGCTCGTCGGCGTCACCCACGGCGATACCCGCGCCGAAGCCGAGCTTCTAGCCCGCAAAACCGCTTTCCTACGCGTCTTCGAAGACGATCAGGGGAAGATGAACCGATCCGTGCTGGAGGTAGGCGGCGGGGTGCTGGTCATCTCGCAGTTCACCCTCTACGCCGACGCTCGCAAGGGACGCCGCCCCTCGTTCACCGACGCCGCCGCGCCCGATCTGGCCGCCCCGCTGGTCGAGTATTACGCCGAGCGCCTGCGCGCCGAGGGCGTCACCCAGATCGCAAACGGCATCTTCGGCGCGATGATGCTGGTGTAGATCCACAACGACGGGCCGGTGACGATTATCCTGGATTCGGCGGACCTGTCCTAAAACGTGATAGAATAAATGTTTCAATTTCGAGAGGAAGATTATGAGCCAGAATGCCGTGAAGCGTCTTTATCTGATGCAGGTTGGGTCCATGCCGGAATACCAGATTCCGATTGTTTGCTATCTGGTGCAGACGGATGACGGCAAAAATATCCTGATTGACAGCGGCCTCCCCGAAATCATCCCTGAAGAAGCATCGGATTTCGAGAATGGGCAGGACGTTATCGAGCAGTTGGCGAGCATTGGCTTAAAGCCGGACGATATCGATACGGTCATTTCGACGCATTATGATATCGACCATGCCGGCAGACACGCGGCCTTCACGAAGGCGCAGTATGTTGTTCAGCGTGTGCATCATCTGGATGCGGCGACCAACCCACGTTATGCTGCCAATCGATCCGAATGGGATCAGCCCATGGAGCGCATTCGGCTGGTGGACGGGGACACGGAACTGCTGCCGGGGCTGGAGCTGATTGAGACGAGCGGGCATGTGCCGGGACATCAATCGGTGCTGGTGCGGCTGCCCAAAACGGGGGCGATTTTATTGACGATTGACGCCGTACCCTTCGGCGCGGGCTTTACCCGTGACGTGCAGGACGACGGCAGCGACCCGGACGCCGAAGCGATCCGCGCCAGTACGATCAAACTGCTTGATCTGGTCGAACGGGAGCATATCGGGCTGGTGATTTTCGGTCATGACATGGAGCTGTGGGAAACCCTCAAGAAAGCGCCAGAGTTTTACGAGTGAGGATGCAAGCCCCCTTTTCCCGTTTCGGAGTACCACTTCCTTTGCAGCTAGGACCCCGAATGCATCCATTCACGCGGAGGAGGGCGACCCGTGAGATTCTGTTGAAAAAGTAAAAACACGGGAAAAGAGGTAGGATCAAGCGACGGACAGAGAGAGCCAATAGGCATCGCATGGCGGTTCCGCCCGACGTTAGAAACGTCGGGCTACCACGAACTGCACAGGAAACCCTCTGAAGAGGGTTCCTCCAGCGAAATTCAAGGAATGAGCGCTTCCTAGGGCAACCGACTTCAGTCGGTTTCTCGCGTCTTTGGAGTGTAGCCGGAGAATTCTATTCTCCGGCGGCGCATCGGCGACATCTCCGCGGTTTCAGGGAGCACTACCCCTTTTTCAACAGAATCCCGGCGGGTCTCCCACCGCAGAACGGGAGAGGCACCGCCTCTCCCCTACGCCTGGGTGCGTCGATCGACCTCTGGAACGTGATGGTATCGCTAACTTGGTGCATATGGGGCGGCAAGAATGCCGTCCCTACGCTCACCCGGATATTCCGCCACCTCCAGGCTCTCCGCAACCGGCTCCCCTCTCCGGACGGAGAGGGGCTGGGGGTGAGGTCTCTTTTCTTCCTTACTCTGCCACACCCCACAGCCGGACGGTGCTGTCGCCGGCGGAGATCAGCAGCATTGCCGTCCGGCGTGAAGGCCAGATCCGAGGGCAGGCTCTCGTGGGCGCCGATCTCCCCGACCACCGTGCCCGTCCCCACATCGATCAGCACCACCGGGAACGCCTCATCGCCGGTCAGACCGCCGCTGAAGGGTACGCCGCCCGCCGCCGCCACCAGCGTGTCGTCGGGGTGGAAGGCCACCGCCGAAACCACCTCGGAAGCGGCCGCGTCGACCACCGGCAGGCTGACCAACTGCTGGGCTGTCGCCGCGACGATCCACAGGGTGACCATGCCGTCCGGCGTGCCCACCGCCAGCATCGAGCCGTCGCGGTTCAGCGCCATCGGCGCGCCCAGGAAGTGGGCCTGCACACCAGTGTCGAGGGTGGTGATCGGGGTCTGCGAGGCCACATCCCACACGCCGACGTGGATCGTCCCGTCCTGCGTGAAGTCGGCAGCCACGCGCGCGCCATCACCGCTGAAAGCCAGGTTGACCGCGCCGCCGGGCGTATTCAGCACGCCAAGCCGGGTCGCGCTGCCCACGTCTTCGAGCAGGACCGGCGCCGCCGTCGCCGCCGAGGCCGCGCTGATCGGCGTCTGTGCGATGGCCAGCAGCGGCAGGCTGGGATGGAAGCGGATGCTGCCGATGCCGAGCGCCTCGTTGGCGTTGGTCCGCGTCGCCTCGATGCGCCGGGTCGGCGCGCCGGCGGCGTCACGAAGCTGGATGTAGGGAAGCTGCGAGAAATCCTCCGGCAGCTCGAAGGTCGCCAGATTGCCCGGCGCGGCGGCCACCGGGTAGCCGCTCCAGCCCGTCATCACCTCGGTGCGCGGGACCAGATTGCCGTCGTTGAGGTTGTAGAGGATCAGGTTGTCGGACGAGCGCACGGCCAGCGTGCCGTCGGACGCCACGGCGAAGCGCGGCAGGCCAACCACCAACCGGGCCAGCTCGGTCACCTGCGCCGCGTTGCCCGGTCCCAGCGGGGTGAGCGACACCGGCAGCGATGCCGAGGTCACCGAGGTGCAGCCATACAACATGGCCTCACCGGGTTCGTTCGGGCACTGGTCGATGTTGTCCGGCGTGCTGTCGCCGTCCGCGTCGGTACAGCCGCCCAGTTCCGGGGTGCCCGCCACGTCGCGGCAGGAGTCGAAGATGTCCGGCACGGTGTCGCCATCGCCATCCTGCGGCGAAGCCCCGACCGGACAGCCGAAGTTGTCGCCGACGCCGGCATCGGCCGGGCAGCCGTCCATCACGTCTGGGATGTTGTCGCCGTCGCTGTCGGGCAGGCAGCCGTTCGCCGTCTCGGCGTACTCGGTGCGACAGGCGTCCTGCGCATCGGGAATGCCGTCGCGGTCGAGATCCGGCACCACGCCAGCCGGGCAGCCGAAGTTGTCGCTCAGGCCCGGCTCGCTCAGGCAGGTGTCCAGCGGATCGGGCACCTGGTCGCCGTCGAGATCCGGAAGCTGTTCCGGCGTGCAGCCGTACAACGCGGGGTCGCCGGGGGTCTGCCAGCAGTAGTCATCGCGGTCGACGACGCCGTCGCCGTCGCTGTCCGGCTCCTGTGCCGCCGCCGGCAGGATCGCCAGCGCCAGCAGGATCAGCAGGGTGATACACCAACGCATCCACTTCACGTCAGCCGCTCCTTCTACTCGTCCAGAACGTTGTTTTGAACCAGGGCACACGACCATCAGCGCGCCCCTGGCGTTCCTCACCCCAACCGCACCGGCGCGCTCTTCTCCGCCGATTCGTAGGCCGCCACGACGATCTCTACCGCCCGCAGGCCATCTTCGCCAGTCACCGAGGGCGACCGCCCCTCGCGAACAGCCGCCACGAATTCGGCCAGCATGGCCGTGTTGGCGTCCGATCCCCAGTAGGCATAGCGGGGACGCCCCATGCGGTCGCTGGTGACAGTCATCCGCTGGCGGTAGGCGTCCATAGTCATCAGCCCGCCCGCCGCGACGATCTCCAGCGCCAGCCCGCCCCACGTCGGATAGGCCGCCGGCTTGCTCCAACTGCAATCGATGCTGGCGAACGTGCCGTCGTCGAAGGTCAGCATGACCAGTCCGCCCGTCTCCACCGAGACGCGGTCGCCATGGATCACGCGGTTGGTCGCCGCGTAGACCTCGACCACCTCTCGCCCCAGATGCCAGCGCAGCAGGGCGGCCAGATGCACGACGTGGTCAGCCACCGCGCCGCCGCCGGCCAGTTCTTTGTCGACAAACCAGTCGCGTCCCAGGAAAGCCAGGTTTTCCTTCTGGTGCAGTTCCGGCAGCGATCCCTGATTGGTGGAGTTGATGCCGTAGATGGCGCCGAGCGTGCCGCCCTCGATCTGCCGCTTGACCTCCATCGCCGGGGCGCTGAAGCGCACCGGGAAGGCCGTCATCAGCAGCACACCGGCCTCGCGGCAAACCCGCACGATTTCCTGCGCATCCTCGACCGTGGTCGCCAGCGGCTTCTCGCACAGCACGTGCACACCCGCTTCGGCGGCCAGCTTAACCAGCGGCAGGTGGCGGGCGTTTTCCGATGTGACCACCACCGCGTCGGGCCGGTCGGCCAGCAGCGCGGCGTGGTCCGGATACAGCCGAATGCCGAGCTGCTCGGCAAAGTGGCGGCCGCGTTCGCGATTCTCGTCGCTGGCGCCGATCAGTTCGACGCCGGGCATCTTCTTCAGCACCGCCGCGTAGCTTTCGGCATGCAAATGCGCAAAGCTCAGAATTCCGATTCGCATGACATTCCCCCTACTGGATCGACTCGATGCGCACTTCCTGCCCCGTTTCCGCCGATTGGATCGCCGCCTGGGCGATCCGCAGTGCCGCCAACCCGTCGCGCGCCGTCACGCGCGGGGTCGCGCCGTTGACCAGCACCTCGTAGAAGTGCTTGATCTCCGTTGTATACGGCGTCTCGTGGACCGCGCTGCGCGGCAGGCCCACATCCGGCACATCGCCCGACGCCGTGCGCTTGGGGTAGAAGTCGATCGGCCCCGAACTTCCGGCCGGGTGCTCGATCAGCCCTGTCGAGCCGGCGATCTCCAGCGCGGTACGAAACATCGGCGGCGGGTAGGCCCAGGCGCCCTCGACATTGGACAGAGCGCCGTTCGCGTGCTTGAGGATGGCCAGGGCGTAGTCCTCCGGCGCATCGGGTGTGCGCGCCCGCACCCCGCGCGCATACACGCTTACCACCTCGCCGGCCAACCAGCGAGCGTAGTCGAAATCGTGGATCATCAGGTCGAGCATCATGCCGCCCGATCGGGCCGGGTCGATAAACCAGTTGGCTTCCGGGGCAGGCTTCGGCTGAAAGCTGGCGCGCGTCAGCCGCACCACCGCCACCTGCCCGATCTCGCCGGCGTCGACGATGGTCTTGGCGGCGGCGTATTCCGGGAAGAAGCGCACCACGTGGGCGATCAGCAGCGGGACGCCCGCCTTCTCGCAGGCTTCAACGGCCTCCACCCCCTGGGCGTAGAGTCGCGCCAGCGGCTTTTCGCATACAACCGCCTTGCCCGCCGCCGCGCAGGCCATGATCATCGGGTGGTGCAGGTCGGTCGGCGTGCAGATATCGACCACGTCGACGTCGGCAATCAGCGCCTGCAGCGAATCGTAAACCTGCGCCCCCGTCTGCTGGGCCAGCGCCTGTGCCCGCGGCGGGTCCATCGAGAAGAAACCGGCCAGTGTCGCGGGCGTTTGCAGCCATCCGGCGGCATGGATGGTGCCCATCCCGCCTGTTCCAACGATCCCTACTCGCAGCATCGATCGGTCCTTTCCAGCGTGTAAGTTCCTGTGAATTTTACTGTCTTGCGGTCGCGCCCACCGCTCAGGCCCGAACCGGCAGGAGAATGGTGAAGCTACTCCAGGAGGAGCCATAGCGGCGCTCGTCAGCGTCGAGAGCGCTGGTGTCCGCGCCGTTCGGACGCATCGTCCAACGCTTAGATTTGCGTGCGCTGCTCCTGTTGGGCCGGTTCCAGACGAAGGTCGGCCGCCGGTTCTCGCACGCCGCGCAGCCGCCGCAGCACGTCGTAATCGGCGGAGCGCGACAGCCACCAGAAGCCGATCGCTCCCAACGCCGCCCCGGCCGCGCCGCCGTACCAGATGGCCTGGGGCGCGATGGCATCGGCCAGCACACCGCCGACGGCCGGTCCGATACCTGCCCCAACGCTGTAGGTCAGCGTGTACAACCCGATGTAGCGGGCGCGTTTGTCGGCCGACGCCAGCCCTGCGGTGACGGCCGTGCCGGTCGGCGCGAGCAGCAGTTCGCCCACCGTCAGGACGACCATACTGATCATAAACGCAGGCAGCGTAACCGCCAAACCGAACATGACCAGCGCGACCGCATAAATGCAGGAGGCGATCATCATCACCGGCAGCGGCGAGAAGCGCTGCGTCAGGCGGGTGACGCCAAACTGGAATACCACCACCATGCCGGCGTTGATCGTCAGCAGCCAGCCAAACTGGCTTTCCGGGATGGCGTAGTAGGTCTTGGTGTAAACGCCGAGCAGGCTGAAGACCATGGCGATGGCGATCTCGACCAGCGACAGCGCGACGATGAAGCGCACGAAGGGCCGATCGCGCAAAATCTCGCCGTAGCCCAGAGAGAACCAGCCGCCGGCCCCCTGTCCACGCGACGAACGTGGCAGGCTCTCCTTCAGGAACAGCAGCACCGGGATGACCAGCAGCAGGTTCGCTGCGGCAATGCCGTAGTAGGCAAACAGGCTCGACTGCGCGATGAACTGACCGCCGATGGCCGGCCCCAGCGCGATCGACACGTTGGTCATCATGCGCATCAGGGCGTAGGCGCTGCTGCGGTGTTCCTCGTCGACGATGTCCGCGACGATGGCATTGCCGCCGACCATGAACAGCGGCTGCGTCATCCCGTAGAGGGCGATCAGCACTGCCCACGCGGCCAGCGACGTCGCCGTGCTCATCAGCAGCATCAGCACGGCGAAGACGATCAGCGCCCCGATCATCGGCGGCTTGCGGCCGAAGCGGTCGAAGACCACGCTCATGCCAGAGACGCCGATGATGGTCGCCACCGCCTGAATCGGCAGCAGCGCCGTCACCTGCGACAGTGCGGCACCGGTCTGGTCGCGAATGAACAGGGTGATGAAAGGCCAGATGAGCGAAGAAGCCAGCCGGTTGACCGTCGTGCACACCAACAGGATCCAGAACTGGCGCGGATAGCGATATTTCTGAGAAACGCTTGCCAAGATAACCCTTTACAGAAAAACAGCTGTTTGCAGGTGGCCGCGGCAATTCGGCCTTTTCCGTTTTGTGGCGACAGCATTCGTGCTATCCCATATGCACCAAGTTAAGGGTTGCGGAGCCGCCGAGGGCTAAAGCGCCTCGGCTAGTCACCGACAAGCCCACTGAAGGGGCTTCCTGGACGCCTGCGTCCTTGGTCCCTTTAGTGGACCTGTCTTTCGGGTAGCCGGGTGTTTTACTCCGGCGGACCCGCGACAACGATGTTCTAGGCGTCGATCAGCGCCTTGGGCCTATGCACAGCATTCTGCTACCTACGTCCTGTCCATGCCTGCTGCCCGACGCGACAGACGGCAAAGACGAGTAAGGTCGCGTGAAAGTTCAGCCGGATGCCGCCGGCCGTTTCCTGAACAGGGCCGAACGCGTCACTTCCACGACCACATTGCCGCGCTGGTTGCGCCCCGTGTGGGTCATGGTCACGATGCCGGTTTCGGGCCGGGATTTGCTCTCGCGCTTCGCGACCACGACCGTTTCCGCGTAGATCGTATCGCCATGGAAAACCGGGTGGGGATGCCTGACATTCTCGTAGCCCATATTGGCAACAATCGTGCCCTCGGTGGTGTCGGCCACGCTGATGCCGACGACGAGGCTCATCGTCAGCAGTCCGTTGACCAACCGCTGGCCATATTCGGTGCGCGAGGCAAAATCTTCGTTAATGTGCAGCGGCTGCTGGTTCATGGTCATGGCGCAGAAGAGGATGTGCTCGGCTTCCGTGATCGTTTTGCCAAGCGTATGCCGGATCACCTGACCGGGTTCGAGCTCTTCGTAGTATTTTCCCGCCATGCTGCGCTTTCCTGAACGTGCCAAATTCTGGAGAGCGTTACATTAGCGCAGAACTGGACTGCGGGAAAGATCGGAATAGGACCAGGGGATGGCCACGAGGAATGAATCAAGACGCCCGACATGAGGGGGGGCATGTCGGGCGTCTTTACGGGAAGGGCTACTTTGTTGTTTCGCTAAATCCCTGACCTCTGAACCTGGCACTACCAATACACCACGTACCCATTGGAAATACCGTTACACTGCCAGGCTCAACTGGTACTGTACTCAGTATCTCGGTTCAGGCTGAACACGGAATGAACTCGTGATGAGTACGACATAAGAACACACGTGCCGGTTTTCGCCTTAAGCAGCGGCGACTACAGCAGCGGTGTTTTCTCCAGCTCGGAATAGTCGCGCGTCAGCTCGCGCCAGGCATGCCCCAGGCGGCGGAAACCGTCTTCGATGTCGTCGGGCCGCTGCACGCCGAAGTTGATGCGCAGGTGATGTGTGCCGCCGCCATTGGGATAGAAGACCGAGCCGATGGCATAGGCCACCCCGGCCTGAATGGCGGCGATGTACAGCTCGGCGGAGGTGGGTCCGCTGTGCGGCAGTTCCACCCACAGATAGTACCCGCCCTGGGGCACATTCCAGCGCGCGCCGGGCGGCAGACAGCGGGCGGCGGCATCCAGCGCGGCATCGCGCCGGCGGCGCAGCTCGCGATTGTTCCGCTCCAACTGCTGGGCCAGCACACCCCGTTCGAGCAAGAGGTGGATCGCCCGCTGGTTGAGGCCGGGCGTCGAGATGTCGGCGGCCTGCTTCACGCGCACCAATCGCTCATGATGGTGCGCATTGGCGATCACATAGCCGATACGCATGCCGGGCAGCAGATTCTTGGTGAAGCCGCTCGCGTGAATTACGACCCCGGAGTCGTCCAGCGCTTTAAGCGGCGGGAGCGCCTCGCCCTCGAAGCGGAACTCGTGGTATACGCCGTCTTCCAGGATCGGCACGCCGTACTCCGCCGCCATGTTCAGGAGCTGGCGACGGCGGTGCAGTGACATCACCCCGCCCGTCGGGTTCTGGAAGGTCGGCATGATGTAGATCAGCCGCGGGCGGTTCTCCAGCATCAAGTTTTCCAGGTAGTCCAGGCGAATCCCGTCGTCGTCCATCGGGATGCCCTGAAGGTTCAGCCGGCGCGTGCGCGCGATGTCGATCAGCCCCAGGTAGGTCGGGCTTTCCGCGACCATCAGATCACCCTCACAGCACACCGCCTGCACCACCAGGTCGATCGCCTGCTGCGTGCCGCCGGTGATCAACACCTGGTCGGCGCTGCACCGGATGCCAAGCGCGCTCACATAGTCCCGCACCGAGGCGCGCAGGGGACCATAGCCTTCGGCAACCTCGTAGTTGAGCGCCCGGCCGGAATCGCGATCGAGGATGGTGTTGATGGCGTCGCGCAGATGCTGAACCGGGAAGAACTCCACCGGCGGCGCGCCGGTGCTGAAGTTGATCACCCCCGGCTTGCGGGCCAGGCGCATCATCTCGCGGATCGAGCGGTCCGGCGTCACCGGCAGATCGGTCACATGATGAGTCGGCCGTCCAGCATGATTCCCGTTCTCGGGAACAGGGGCGCGTTCGCCGGCGACAAACGTCCCCCGGCCGGCGTGCGCGCTTAGATAGCCTTCGGCGCGCAGTTCGGCGTAGGCATTGACGACGCTGATCCGGCTGATATCCAGTTGCTGGGCCAGATCGCGGCTCGCGGGCAGGCGGGTGCCCGCCGGCATCGCGCCGCTGTCGACCTGCGCGCGGATAAAACGGATCAGTTGGCGATAGATGGGCTCCTCGCTGTCGCGATCCAGGACGATGTTGAATTCGCCGGGCAGCATGTTCGGTCTCCGGGGTCTCACAAAAACCATTACAACCATTATATGACCAATTAGGACCAACTGGCAGAGCCTTTTCGGACGCGTCTGTGGCCGCGGGGGATCATGCTTTCGCCATCAGGCGAGTTGGTCTATAGTTAGGACAGTTTTCATCCACGCATAGGCAAGGCGGGTGAGCGAAGCATGGCGGAAGAACGTAGTCCACAGCAAGATCGGATCGACGCAGCGCTGCGCGATCTGGCATCCATGAACGCTTCCAAACGACGCGATGCCGCCTACTTCATGGGCGAAGTCGCTTATGAAGACTCGATCCCGACTCTGGTGGAGCTCTACCAGAACGACAAGAATCCGGGCGTGCGACGCGCCGCCGCCTACGCGCTGGGACAATTCCGCGCCGTCGAAGTAGCCATGGGCAGGGGCGAAGAGGCCACTGTCATGGCGCTGCTGCGGGGCGTGGAGAACGCCGGCGAGCTGGGTCGCCGCGCGCCGACGGGGGCGCGGGTTCGCCTGATCCTGTCGCTGATCCTGTCGCTGGTCTTCATGGCCGTCCTGTTCCTGTTCCAGAACGAACTGTCCGGCATGGCTCTCGGCGGCAGCACCGATCGCTCGGCGCTGCTGGCCGACGTGCGCGGCTACTTCTCCCGCGTCCGTGACGATACCCAGACGCTGCAGACGGAATATCTCAACGTCCTGGCCTCGCAACAGCTCGGATGCGTGTCCTTCTTCAACGCCATGGCGCCCTACACGCTCGACCGTCGCGACGCCGCCGCTTACCGCGATATCACCGCTGTGGTGGCGGACATCAACCAGGTCAACAACCTGATCCAGGAGGCCCGCCGGCCCTACGACGAGGCCTGCGCCGGCGACACGGCATCTTTCGGCCCGCAGCAGGCCAACGAGGTCTACCGCACGCTCATTCCCATCTTTGAGAGCAACAGCGGCCTGCTGGCGCGCATCGAAGTGGCGCTGACGGCCGCCGAAGCCAATACCACCCCGCCGACGACTGTGCCGCCAACTGCGATCCCACCGACGGCTGTCCCGCCGACATCGATCCCGCCCACCAGCGCTCAGGCTGAAGCGGCGACGCAGGACAGTTCAGCGCAGGCGGCGCCGACTCAACCCCCGCCGGCGACGACGATCGACACCGAGGCCATCCTGCCGCCGCTCTACAACATCGTAGACGCCATGATCGGCACGCGCGGGTCGGCGACGCTGCTGGTGCAGTACTGGGAAGATGTTGGCAACACCGGCGAAACCGCCGGCTGCTCCATCCCGACGGTGCCCGACACTCCCGAGGAAGTGAACATCGACCCATCCGACCTGTCGGCCTCGCCGGAACTGGCCCGTGCCGTCGATCTGATCAACAGCGGACTGACTGCCATCCGCGACGGCTGGGTAGATTTCCAGTTCGCCTGTAATTCGCGTAATCTGATGGGTGAGCTGCCAAGTAAGCTGGCGACGGCCAGGGCCGCCCAGAGCGCCTTCGGCGCTGCCCGCACGCTGCTCGACGCGGTGCGCGATCCGAACCTGCTGCTAACGCCTGCCACAGGCGCTACGCCCACAACGGGCGCATGAGTCCGGTTCGACAACTCTGACAGCGGAGGCAGGCGTCGTTCGGTTGAAGCGGCCCTGCCTTTTCGATCTGGAGGCGCGCGCCGGCGAAAGAACCGGTTGCGTGCCTCCGCCAGCAGACGCAAACGGCTGCGCCGCCTGACCACCTTCTTTGATCCCTGCCATCGCCCTACGCTCAACGCCGTTTCCGCAGAATCTTCTAGACCGAAGCTGTTGAAGCGTATTGACGCACAGGGTTCATCATGACCGATGTGTTCATTTCCTATTCTCGCAAAGATCAGGATTTCGTCCGCCAGCTCTTCGAGCGGCTGTCGGAAAAGGACCGCGCCGCATGGGTCGACTGGGAAGGTATCCCCGTCACCGCCGACTGGTGGCAGGAGATCGCCAAGGGGATCGACGCCGCCGACAACTTCCTGTTCATCATCAGCCCGGACTCGGTGATGTCGCAGGTGTGCAACCGCGAGATCGAGTACGCGGTCGCGCACAACAAGCGACTGATCCCAATCGTCCGCCGAGAGGCCGTGCCGGAGGAGATGAACAAGGCGCTGGCACGTCACAACTGGCTCTATGCGCGCGAAGGCGACGACTTCGACGAAGTCTTCGACGCGCTCATCGACGCGCTCAACACCGACCTGGTTTACGTTCAGGGCCACACCCGGCTGCTGGTCCGCGCCCGCGAGTGGGAGAAAGAGAGGGAGGACGCCAGCTATCTGCTGCGCGGCAGCGAGCTGAGCCTGGCGGAGACCTGGCTGGAAGAGAGCGGCGGCAAGGAGCCCAAGCCGACCGAACTGCAAACCCGCTATCTCCATGCCAGCCGCCGGGTCAGCAACGCGCGCCAGCGGACGCTGCTGGCCGGCGTTTCGGTGGCGCTGGCGGCAACCGTGGCCCTGGCCCTGATCGCCGTCGCCCTTTTCGGCGTGGCCGAAAACCGTCGGCAGGAAAGCGAGCAGCGGGGCACAGCCGTGGCGCAGCAGGCTGCGACGGCCACCAATGCCCTCGGACTGAGCGAAGTGCGCGGCACCGAGGTCGCCTTCAGCGCGGCGACGGCCATCGCTGCCGAAGCAACCTCAGCCCGGCGGGCGGTCGAGTGGCAGGGGCTGGCCTGGGCCGTCGCCTCCGAGCGCGCCGGAGCCGCAGAAGATCACGATCTGGAACTGGCGCTGGCGCTTCAGGCGATGTCGATTGCGGAACCGCCGCCGGAAGTGCAGGCGCAGATGTTCGACGCCGCCTATGCGCCGGGTGCCGCGCGCGTTTTCGCCGGGGAGCACGCGGGCTGGGTCACTTCGCTCGACGTCAGCGCCGACGGCCGCTATCTGCTGTCCAGCGGCATGGAAGGGACGCTCGCCCTGTGGGATACGGCCACTGGCGAACTCCTGCACAGCGAGCAGTTCGGCAGCGGGGCAGACCTGGGCGCCGGCGCGTTCATGAACTTGCAGGCCATCAACGCGGTTGCTTTTCACCCCACCCGCAGCAATATCGCCGTCACCGGGACCAGCAACGGCACGCTCACCCTATGGGATGTCGCGGAGTGGCAGCCGCTGGCGCAGGTCTCGACCGATTTTGTCGAGGCCGTGGCTTTCAGCCCCGATGGTCGCCTGATCGCCGTCGGCATGGCGGCCTCCACTGGCAACCTCGGGCTGTTCGACGCCGAAACGTTGGAAGTCGTGACTATGCTGGACGAGCACAGCGAAGATGTCATCTCGCTGGCCTTCTCCCCCGACGGCGCACTGCTGCTGGCGGGCTCCGAAGATGCCACCGCCAGCCTGTGGGAGATCTCCTCGCGCGAGCGGCTCATCACCTACGGGCCGGTGGTGGATGCGGTCGAGCCGGATATCGACATTGATGGGCTGGGTTTTGGCGCTCCCACTGAAAGCGGCGTCCCGACGATCATCCTGGCCACCAACAGCGGGCAGATCATCGCCTATGAGCGGGACAGCGGCGAAGAATTGCTGCGCTACGCGGTCGGTTTCACGCCGTCCACGCTGGACTCGCTGGCGGTCAATCCCTTTGGCTATCAGGTCGCGACCGCGGCTTATGATGGGTTGGTCTCCATCTGGGATTCGCGGACCGGTCGGCGGCTCCGCAGTTTCCGGGGCAGCACCGTCCGCCCGGCCAATAACGTGGTCTTCAGCCGCGATGGGCTGACGCTGTACGCCGGCTCACAGGACGGCACACTGCGCCGCTGGTATGTCCGCAGCGGGGCGGAAGCGGCGCGCTTCATCGGTTTCCGGAACGGCGCCGGCGCGGCGACGCTGGCCTTTGCTCCCGACGGCCTGCGCGCTCTGGTGGGCGGCGGCACAGCGGACCCGGCGCTGCTGGTCTGGGACCTGGAGACGGGTCAGGTGCTTCGCCGTTTGGAAGGACACCCCGACGCTGTCTTACATATTGAAACGATGGTCAACGACGCGGGCAATCTGCTCGCGCTGACCAGCGGATGGGATCCGGCGGTGCGCCTGTGGAACATCGACACCGGCGACGCCCTGCGCACCTATGACCTCGACGCGGTGCTCATTCCATCGCTCGACATCGCCACCGACAGCCGGCGCGCTCTGGTCGCGATCTATGGCGGTCGCAACAGTGGGTCCCACATTCTTGACCTGGAATCGGGCGAGCTGATCGAGGAGTTGGATACCGGTCTTTTCATCAATGTGGTTGTGATGTTCTCCCCCGACGAGTCGCGTATTTTCATCGGCGGCGCGGCGGAGTCCGCCAACGGGCGGGCGCTGCTGTTCGACGCGTCGACGCGTGAGGTACTGTCGACGTGGGATCTGGATGGGTCGTCGGTCAACGCCGCCGCCTTCAGCGCCGATGGCACGCGGCTGCTGGTCGCCACCCAGGATGGGCAGATCTTCGAATATGCGATGCCCGATGGGACCGAAGTGCGCAGGTATGTTGGCCACAGCGACGTCGTCTCCAGCGTCACTTTCAGCCCGGACGAACGCTGGATGCTGAGCACCGGCTATGACGATACGGCACGGGTGTGGGATGCGCAGACCGGGCTGCTGCTCTTCACGCTGATGATGGACGACGACGGACGCGAGGTCCAGTTCGGGCCGGATGGTCTGCCTTATACCGTCAGCCGCGATGGCGGCCTGACTCGCTGGCTGCTCGCCCGCGACGCTTTCGGCGCGCGCGATTGGGCGCTGGCCAACCGCGTGGTGCGCGACTTCACCTGCGCCGAACGCCAGGCAAACCGCATCGCGCCGTTGTGCGAGTAGCTGAAATAGAAAGGAATGAGAGACGGGGGGATGGGGCCTGGAGCGGGGTCCGGAGCTGGTCACTGCCCCGTCGTTGGCCTGGGAGACCAGACGGGCATACTTGGCCATCACGCCGCTGAGGTAGTGCGGCTTCGGCGCCTGCCACTCGCGGCGGCGTGCCGCCAGTTCCTCGTCGCTCAGCTCGACGTTGAGCGAACGCGCGTCAATGTCGACGTTGATGACGTCGCCCTCGCGCAGCAGCGCGATCGGCCCGCCGACCATCGCCTCCGGCGCGACATGGCCGATCATCAGGCCGCGCGTCGCCCCGCTGAAGCGCCCATCGGTCAGCAGCATCACATCCGAGCCGTGCCCCTGTCCGACGATCGCCGCCGTCACCTGGAGCATCTCGCGCATGCCCGGCCCGCCTGTCGGCCCCTCGTAGCGGATCACCACGATGTCGCCGGGGTTGATCTGATGCGCCTGCACGGCATGGTAGGCATCTTCCTCGCGTTCGAAGACGCGGGCGACGCCGCGGAACTGACGCGGTTCGGTGCCCTTCAGCTTGACCACGCCGCCATCCGGGGCAAGGTTGCCCTTCATGATGTGCAGGCCGCCGTTTTCAAAGATCGGGTTGTCAAGCGGGCGGATGACCTGCTGGCCGGGCGTCTCAGTCGCGGTGGCCGCTTCTTCGGACAGGGTCGTGCCGCTGACGGTGATCGCGCTGCCGTCGATATAGCCGCCCTCCAGCAGGCGCTGGGTCAGCAGACGCACGCCGCCTGCCTTGTAGAGATCCACGGCGTTGTATTTGCCCGTGGGCGTCATGTCGCACAGCAGCGGCGTGCGCTTGCTGATGGCCTCGATGTCATCGATGGTGAAGGGGATGCCGGCTTCACGGGCGAAGGCCAGCGTGTGCAGCACGCCGTTGGTGCTGCCACCGCTCGCGGCAATCGCTGCGACCGCGTTTTCCAGCGCCGTAAGGGTAACGATCTTGCTGGGCCGCAGGTCGGCTTCGATCATCTTGAGGATCAAGGCGCCAGCGTCGACTGAAGCGCGATCCTTGTCATCGTCCATCGCCGGGATGTCCGCCAGGCCCATCGGGCACAGGCCCAGGACTTCGCCGACCATCGCCATGGTGTTGGCGGTGAACTGCCCGCCGCACGCGCCGGGTCCTGGACAGGCCGCGTCTTCGATACCCTTCAGTTCCTCCAGGCTGATCTTGCCGGCCTGGTAGGCGCCCATCGCCTCGAAGACCGAGCCAACCGTCAACTCACGCCCTTTGTAGTTGCCAGGCAGGATGGAGCCGCCGTAGAGCATGATCGACGGGATATCCATACGGATCATCGCCATGATCGTGCCGGGGATGGTCTTGTCACAGGCGGAGAGGGTGATCATGCCGTCAAAGTAGTTACCGCGCGCCACCAGTTCAATCGAGTCGGCGATGATCTCGCGGCTGATCAGCGAGGTCTTCATGCCCTCGGTGCCCATCGTGATGCCGTCGCTGATGCTGACGGTGTTGAACTCCAGCGGCGTGCCGCCCGCTCGTTTGATGCCCTCGCGCACCTTGGCGGAAAGGCGGCGTAGGTGGAAGTTGCAGGGTCCGATCTCCGTCCAGGTGTTGGCGATGCCGATGATCGGCTTGCTCAGATCCTCGTCGGTCAGGCCGATCGCTTTGAGCATGGAACGCGCGCCGGCGCGGTCAACACCGCCGACCAGGGTACGGCTGCGAGCATTAAGTTCATGCAGTCGGTCGCGGATTTCTGGTGAATCGGTCATGGAGACCCCCTCGTTCTGTGTTACAGTCTAAGATATGGGCATTTATGTTGTTCGCGGATTGTAGCACGCGGACGCACAAACTGCCTGAACAGATTGGGCAGGGTATTATAGATGGGGTGATCCAACAGCCGCCTGTTGTCGATAGATAAGTAACTGAAAAACGTGTACAACTTATTCTGTGCCCACCCATTGGGCTAAGCTATAATATGAAGACGCGATCTCACAATCTTTTCAGGTTCCTTCAATGACCTTCTATCCTGGGCAGCATGTCGGCTCCTACAAAATTGTTGAGCTACTGGGCCAGGGTGCTATGGCGACGGTCTATAAGGCCCAGCACGCCCTGCTCGATCGCTACGGCGCGCTCAAAGTCATGCACCAGTTCATGGTCAACGATCCGCACTTCATCGAGAGTTTCGAGCGTGAGGCGCAGATCATTGCCAAGCTGGACCACCCGAACATTGTTCCCGTGTTCGACTATGCCGATCACTCCGGCAATCGCTACCTGGTGATGAAGTTCATCGAAGGCATCTCGCTGCAGACTGCTCTGGAGGATGGCCCGATCGAACTGGCGGATATTCGCCGGGTCATCGCCGCCATCGCCAGCGCCCTCGACTATGCCCATGTCCAGGGCGTGATGCACCGCGATATCAAACCGTCGAACATTATGGTCGACAGGCGCGGAACGCCCTATCTGGCCGACTTCGGTCTGGCCCAGGCCATTGAAGACGCAGAGATCAGCGGTCGCATCGTCGGCACGCCCGCCTACATCTCGCCGGAACAGGCCACACCCGGCGAGTCCGTGGACGACCGATCGGATGTCTATTCGCTGGGCGTGGTGCTCTACCAGCTCGTCGTTGGCAGGGTGCCGTTCCGCGGCTCATCGGTGGCGGAAATCATTCACAAGCACCGCTCCGAGCCGCCGCCCGTGCCCTCCTCGCTCAACCCGGAGATCCCCCGCAGCGTGGATGTGATGCTGATCAAGGCGCTGGCCAAAAAGCCGGATGCCCGTTACGACACCGGCGAAGAGATGGTGGCGGCCTTCGAGAAAGCGCTCAACTCGGCCGGCATCGACGCCCTCAATGCCTTCGAGCGCCACAGCCTGAAGTTTTCGCTGGGCAAGCCGCGTCAGCGGCAGGCGGTCATCCCGCGCGGCCAGAACCTGCCTTCGAAGCAGCAGGTGGGCATCGAGGACACGCCGGGCAGAGCGGCGCTGGCCAGCAAACCACCAGAGAAACCGATTAAACAGCGGGGCACCAAACTGGATCTGGCGCTGATCATCGCCTTCTTCCTGTCACTGATCTACGCTCGAGGCCGGCGGCTAGATCTCCCCTCAAGCGCTTTTCGTCTGTATCACCTGTAACACACTTAGCGAGAGAAGACGTCCCCCTCGCTAAGTGTGTTATACTCCGCGCGTTTGCCCGGACCAATTGCAGCGCCAGGATCAAACGTGCTTTTCACAAGCGCTACCTTCGTCGTTTTCTTCGCCATAGTTCTCCTGCTGTGGCATTTGCTTCCGTTCCGGTTCGCCAAGTTCATGCTTCTCGTGGCGAGTCTTATCTTCTACGGCTATTGGTATCCGCCGTTGATGGTTCTGCTGCTGTTTTCGGGCCTGGTCGACTACATCGCCGGAGCACGCATCGTCTCAGACCCTGCCCACAGGCGTTCCTGGCTTGCCGCGTCACTCGCAACTAATCTGGGCGTGCTCTTCTTCTTCAAGTACTCGGCATTTGCAGTCGATAACCTCAATGCGGTCTTCGGGCTGGTGAACGTACCGCTTCATGTGGAATGGTCGATCATATTGCCTCTCGGCATCTCTTTTTATACTTTTCAGAGCATGAGCTACACCATCGACATCTATAAAGGCACCCTGAAACCGACAAAGTCCTTGGCTGATTTTTTCATGTATCTGGCGTTCTTTCCCCAACTCGTCGCCGGTCCCATTGTTCGTGCAGTTGACTTCCTCCCACAGGTCCTGAAACGCCATCCGGTGACGTATGCCGATGTCGAAGAAGGGGTCTATCGCATTACGCGCGGTTTCTTCCTCAAGATGGTGATTGCCAACAACATTGCGGGCAGTGTTGAGACCATCTTCGCTCATGATGTCTCACGCCTGGATCTGTGGGCGGCATGGATGGGCGCTCTCTTTTTCGGAATCCAGATATTCTGTGACTTTGCAGGCTATTCGGACATCGCCATTGGACTTGCGCGACTCTTCGGGTTTCGGCTTCTGGAGAACTTCAGTAGCCCTTATACGGCTGGCAGCCTGCAGGACTTCTGGCGGCGCTGGCATATCTCGCTCTCCACCTGGTTCCGCGACTATGTCTATGTCCCTCTAGGTGGCAATCGAACCGGCCAGTGGCGGGCTTCGGCAAACCTCTTTGTCGTGTTTGTGATCAGCGGCATCTGGCATGGCGCCAACTGGACATTCCTCCTGTGGGGCGCCATGCATGGTCTGGCGCTGCTTATGGAACGCAGGCTGAAAAACTTCTGGCGAAGCCGGCAACGACCCGCGATGCCAGCTGCGCTAGCGACGACGCTGGTTCTAATCTTTGTCGTGTTCGCCTGGGTCCCTTTTCGTGCGCCATCGATCGCCTACATTCCAGTACTGGCAGCAGATGATCTCAGGTTCGCTTCGTCCACAGATTCACTGTTTCTGGACGGTTTACCCTGGTTGCTCTTGTACATTGGGACTCAGACGATCATGTTCCTTCGCGAAAGGAACCCGGGCCTTAGCCGCATTTTGTCGCCTAAACTGGAAATGTGGGTCTTCTTTGCACTGATCGTTCTGATTCCCAGTGCAACCGCAGATTTCATCTACTTCGATTTCTAGAGATCAGCAGCGCGTGGAACACAATGGAAAAACCAATATGCTTCGCTACGTGCGCCTTTTCCTCCCCTTCATTGTTATCCTGTTGGTCGCCGGCCAGCTGTCGCCACTCATCGCGCGGATTTGCAGCGCTCAGGCAATCCCCTGGAACGAGGCGCTGGAAGGTGCGCGCATCCTCGGGAATTTCCGCCATTTGCTCGACCCCGAGACCCTGATGGCAGGCGACGTCTTCCTGATGGGCACATCGCGAACCACATCGGCGTTCGCGCCGCCGGTGCTGGAAGCAGCGCTGGCGCAGGCCTTTCCTGAAGAAGGTTCCTGGAACGTGGTCAATCTGCAGACCTATGGACGCTATGCTCAACGGGCGGAGGACGTGCTGGAAAGGATCAATCCCGATGCCCGGTTGATCGTCTTTGAATTCAGCCCTTTTCTCTTCACCATGAATCGGAAGCGCTTGTCGAGCCCTCCGATTTCACGCGATACCGGCGAGCCATCGAAGTCGAGGAACTACGCCTCCAGGGTGCGCTGGATTCGATGCTCGGTATGGAGAATCGCGTTTTTTTGGACCCGGCCTACCTCTATAGCTATGTGCTACCGCAGCTTCGAAATCTGGAGAGCTGCCAGGGCCTGTACTATGTACTGCGCCTGAAAGGACCGGGAGAGAGCGCAGCCCAGGCCATGCGCAATGAAATCCCAGTCTACCTGTCAATCCTTCCTGACGAAGCTGCGCTGGCCGCACTGCAAGACGTCATGGGCGACAGCACCGTGCCACTGGAAACCTCCTCAGAACCGGAGTTCAACGAGGAGGCATGGAACGCTTTCGAGCGGATTGTCCAGCTCTATTCCGCAACACAGCGTCTCGTCGTCATTCGCCCGCCGGTTTCCGCAGAGACATACGAAAACGAAGCGGCGATCTTCGCCGATGTCATTGCTCGGACCGAAGCCCTGCTGGAACGGCATGATGTTCCGCTCATCGATATGAACCCCAACCCATACGAAAGCATGGATGGGTCGCACCTGGTCTGGTTCGACTCGGTTCCCGCGACAGAGCAGCTTGCTCAGCAGATCATTGGCGCCTGGCAGCCACGCTGAATCGACAGCGCCGTTCAGGCTTTATGAGGCCGGCCCCTCGGTTTCCGCCTGCACGCGTTCGACCACCTGGCGCAGAACGTCCACCGGCTGCGCCCCGGCGACCAGATAGCGCCCCGCGAACACCAACGCCGGCACCCCGCTCAGCCCGAGCTGCCGGGCAAGCGCGACATCCTCGCTGACCAGGGCATCGTACTGCGGATCGTCCAGCAGCGTGAGAAAGCGCTCACCGTCCATACCGCTGGCCTCGGCGAGCGTCCGCAGCACCGTCGGGTCGGAGATGTCCTTCGCCTCATCCCAGTAGGCGCGCGTCACCAGGTCGTGGAAAGCCTCGCCAAAGCCATAGGCATCCGCAATTTTCTCGCCGACCAGCGCATCGCGGCTGCTGATGCCGAACGGCCCCGAGTGCACTTCGATGCCGTGCTGTTCGCGCATGATCTGGTTGAAGCGTGGCCGCCCCACCGTTTCGATGTACTGCCGGTAATCGTCCGGGATCGGGGGCGCCCCCGCCGGACGGAGTTCAAACGACCGCCAGCGCAGGGTCAGGTCGTGTGTTTCCTTGAGCGCCTTCAAACTGAGGGCGACGGCGTAGCACCACGGTCAGACGAAGTCCGACCATACATCGACGTGTACGGGCATGATGTCTCCTGGCTTGATAGCTCTACTGTGGAGGATCAGGGAAGCGTCGGTGAACTTCCACGGACATATTCTAGCGGGGTCAGGCCCATCGCGCGAAGCGCTACGGGCTTTGTAACCCAGGCTTCCGGCTTCCGTCGCTTCCCGGACACGCTGCCAGAGCGCATCGACCTGATCGATCGTCGTCGTGATGGAAAAGTGGCCTGCGCGGGGAGTAGGCGGAGGGCCGGCCGTGCGACGGGCCGTTTCGATCCAGTAGACGGCGCTGACCTGGGATGGCATAACCTCAGCGTCATGCTGCATGCGGGCCTGCTGCACCCGGGCGATCAGGTCGAGATCGGGCATGCCCTGCGAATCGTCGCTCATGGGATCGCTTCCTCGGTGGGCGACTTCTGCTCGACCGCCTGGACGAGGGGCAGTGAAAAGCCAAACAGGCTGCCTTCGCCATGTCGGCTCTGGAAGAACACTTCGCCGCCATGTCGTTCGATAATCTTCTTCACCAGATGCAGGCCAAGGCCGGTGCCGCTGATATTGCTCGTCTCACGCGTCTTGACGCGGTAGAAGGCTGGAACAGACGCGCCTGCTCCGCCTCGGGGATGCCATAGCCGGTGTCGCGCACTTCGTAGCGTACGCGGTCGCCGTGGATGCTGAGATGCACCACCACCTTGCCGCCGCTCGCGTGTATTTCAGCGCGTTGGTCAGGAGGTTGCTGGCCGCTTCACTCCAGCTCCAGCGCCTCGCCAACCACGTACACCGATCGCGATCAGTCCAGTCTTCAGCGATACGTGGGTCTGCTCCGCTTCCGGCAGGTACTGCTCGATCACTTCACGCACCAGTTGATCCAGATCGAACCAGCGCCGACGGCCTGGTGTGCTGCTCCTGAATCCGCTCCAGCGACAGCACGTCCGTAGACAGGCGGAACAGCCGGTCCAGCCCGCGACTGATGGCATCGAAGTACCCGCGCTGGGCCTCATCAGGCTGTCGCCCAGGTCCGCGCAGCAGCGTGATGTAATTGGCGATCACCGACAGAGGGCTGCGCATGTCGTGCGCCGCGATGCGGATCATGTCCGTCTTCAGGTGTTCCAGATCGGCCACCTGCGCGTAGAGCTTCTGCTGCGCGGTGAGCTGTTCCTGAAGCGTCTTCATCAGCAGCGCGTTGTCCAGCGAGATGGCCAGGCGCGCGGTCAGCAGTTGAACGAATTCATAGACCTCGTGGCTGAAGCGCGAGGCGCGGCTGGTCTCCAGGTTGAGCACGCCGACCACCCGATCACGGGCGATCAGCGGCGCGACGATGTTCGCCTCCATCCCCGGCACGTCGCCCACATAATCTGGGTCGTTGCGCGTGTCCATGACGAACTGCGCCCGCCCGGTGCGCAGCGCCCGCCCGACAACACCTTCGCTGAGCTGCAGGCGGCGGTCATGATCGCCGCTGCCCAGACCGTTGGAACGCACCACGCGCAGACCGTCCGACTCCATCAAGGCGATGAACCCGGTGTCGGCCCGGCTGAGTGACATGGCGGCATTCAGGCCAACGGTCAGAATGGCGCTGGGGTCCAGATACCCATTCAGTTCCGTATCCACCTGCTGGAGCATGGCGAGCTGCTGCATGCTGGCCCGCAGCGCCCGTTCCAGGATGCGTGGGTCGGTCATCAGGCGAACAAAACCGCGAATGCCCTGGGGCTGCCCATAACTATCACGGACGAGCGACACCGACACTTCCAGCGGGCGAGTCACGCCGTCGCGGCTGCGCACCATTACCTCGACGGTGCGCGAGGCGCTCGTGCCCTGCGAAGCGGCATAGAACACATCCTGCAAGCGAGTGATCGCGGCGGCATCAATGTAGTTGGTGTAATGATTGGACTGTGGGTCCAGAAGTTCTTCACGGGAAAACCCGGTCAGGCGCACCACGGCCTCGTTCACGAACATGAGGCGGCCGCTAAGATCCTGGCTTCGTAGTAGCCATCGTCGATCTCATCCAGGAAACGAAAAATCGCCTGGTCAGCCTCCGGTGAATACTGCCTCAGGTTTACCAAGTCATCCCCACTCACATAAGATACCTGTTCCGCGTCGCATGTTCATCGAGGACGGAGATTGCAGGCCTGTTGAAGAACGCTGAGATTAATACAAGTGAGCGCACGCACCATTAATCGTATCACAAAAGCCGGCTGATTCGTCAACAAATTTCACAAATTATCCATGGGCGCTCGTCCTTTTTTCTACCTTGCCGCAAGCATCCGAATCTACACCGTATCGCCAACTTGTGGGACAATACGATCACGGCAGATCACACAAAAAGGCGGAACTGGTGCCAGAGACGTATGTCATCACCGGCGGAGCAGGCTTCATCGGATCTCACATTGCCGAGCACCTGCTCGCGGCAGGACATCGGGTGAGAATCGTCGACAACTTTCTCACCGGCAAACGTGAAAACGTGGCTTCGCTGACCGGCGATGTGACCGTTCACGAGGTCAGCATCACCGATCTGGAGGCATTGCGGCCGATCTTCGACGGCGCGCAGTACGTGTTCCACCAGGCCGCCATTCCGCCAGTCCCGCGCAGGGTCGACGACCCGTTGACCACCCACCAAATCAACGTCACGGGTACGCTCAACGTCCTGCTCGCGGCCCGCGATGCCGGCGTCAAGCGCGTGGTCTACGCTGCCTCGTCGTCGGCCTATGGCGATCTGGAGCAGGAAGCCAAGGTGGAGACCCTTGCGCCGCAGCCGCTCTCGCCCTACGGCGTCAGCAAACTGGCGGCAGAATACTACTGCCAGGTGTTCACCCAGGTCTATGGTCTGGAGACGGTGGCCCTGCGCTACTTCAATGTCTTCGGCCCACGCCAGGACGAGACGTCGCAGTATGCCGCCGTGATCCCCAGGTTCATCGCCGCGATGCTGGACGGCCAGCCGCCGACCATCTATGGAGATGGCCTGCAATCGCGCGATTTCACCTATATCGCCAACGTTGTTCACGGCAACATACTGGCCATGCATGCACCCCAGGCCGCCGGCCAGGTCATCAATCTGGCCCTGGGCGGCAGCATCAGCCTGCTCGAACTGGTGGAGCGCCTCAACAAGCTGCTCGGCACCGGTTTCGCGGCGGTGCATACCCCGGCCAAGGTCGGTGACATTCTGCATTCGCGCGCCGAGATTCAGAAAGCCATCGAATTGCTCGATTTCGCGCCCATTGTCGATTTCGATACCGGCCTCGCGCGGACCGTTGCGTGGTTCCGTCAGCGTTCGTCGCAGCCGGCCTCAACGCCGACCCCCACATCGCAATAAGGAGAATCTAGCCATGACCCTTGCCCCGATTCGGGAAACCTTCCTGCCCTTCGCCCTACCCGATATCGATCAGCGCGAGATCGACGCCGTGACCGAAGTGGTCGCGTCCGGCTGGCTGACCACCGGCCCGAAGACGGTTGAATTCGAGAAGCAGTTCGCCGCTTACCTGGGTGTCAAGCATGCCGTCGCCGTCAATTCAGCCACCGCTGCCATGCACCTGGCGTTGGAGGCGATCGGCCTGCAGCGCGGCGACGAGGTGATCACGTCCACCTTCACCTTCGCCGCCACGGCCGAGGTGGTGCGCTATTTTGACGCCAAGCCGGTCTTCGTCGACGTTCAGCGCGACACCCTGAATATCGATCCATCGCTGATCGAAGCGGCCATCACCGAGCGAACCAAGGCCATCATCCCGGTGCACGTGGCCGGCCAGTCCGCCGATCTGGATGCCATCCACGCCATCGCACGCAATCATGACCTGCGCGTTATCGACGATGCCGCCCACGCCCTGCCGACCCACTACAAGGGCCGCCTGATCGGCGCAATCAGCGACATGACCTCGTTCAGCTTCTACGCCCTAAGACGCTGGCCACCGGCGAAGGCGGCATGATCACCACCGATAACGACGAATGGGCCGACCGCTGCCGCGTCATGCGCCTGCATGGCATGAGCAAGGACGCCTGGAAGCGTTACACCGGCGAAGGAAGCTGGCGCTACGACATCGTCGCGCCCGGGTTCAAGTACAACCTGACCGACATCGCCTCAGCCATGGGTCTGGTGCAGTTGAGCAAAATACAAGCCATGTTCACGCGCCGTGTGGAGATTGCCCGTGCTTTTGACGCCGCCTTCGCCGGCCATCCGGCGCTGATCACGCCGCCGCTCTATGCCGACAGCACCCATCCCTATCATCTGTACATCCTGCGCCTGAACCTGGATGCCCTGACCGTCAACCGCTCGCAGTTCATGGAGCACCTGCGCCAGGCGAACATCGGGGCGAGCGTGCACTGGATTCCGCTGCACATGCATCCCTACTACGTGCAGACCTACGGCTACACTCCGGAAGATTTCCCGATCGCCGCCGAAGAAGGCATGCGCTGCATTTCGCTGCCGATCTACTCGCGGATGACCAACAGCGACGTTGAAGATGTCATTACGGCCGTGCGCGATATCGCCGACCGTCATCTGGCCTGATGTGCCGGAGTAACCATGCTCAAGCGCCTGTTCGACATCGTGGTTTCGCTGATCGGACTGGTCATTCTTTCGCCCGTGCTGCTCATCCTGGGCGCGTGGGTCAAGCTGTCGTCCCCTGGACCGATCTTCTACCGATCGACGCGGGTGGGTCGCGACGGCGTGGAGTTCAAGCTGCTCAAGTTCCGCTCGATGGTGATCGGCGCCGATAAGCTCGGCCCGCCGGTGACCGGCGCGCACGATCCGCGCATTACCCGCGTTGGCCGCATCCTTCGCGGCACCAAGATGGATGAGCTGCCCCAGTTGTGGAATGTGCTGGTGGGCGACATGAGTCTGGTCGGGCCGCGCCCCGAAGCGCCAAAGTATGTCGCCTACTACACGCCGGAGCAGCGCGAAGTCCTGCGCGTTCGACCCGGCATCACTGGCCCGGCATCCATCCGGTATCGCCACGAAGAAGAAATCCTGACCGGGGTGAACTGGGAAGAGAAGTACATCCGTGAGGTCATGCCGGCCAAGCTGGAGATCGACCTGGAATACGCCCGAGACGTGTCGCTCGCCCGCGACGTTATTCTGATCTTCCTGACCTTCCTGGCGCTGTTCAGGTAGCCGGCAGGTCGAGCACGCAGCGGACATCCTGCATGAAGCGGCTGTAGGTGAACCGCGCCGCCGCGTCCATCGCCCGGCGCGATTCACTCGTCCAGCGCGCCGGGTCGTCCAGGTAGGCGCGTGCCGCCGCGGTGTAAGCATCCAGGTCTCCCGGCGGGATAGCCATTCCCACTTTGAACTGCTCCAACACCTGGGGAATCGCGCTGACCGCCCCGGCCAGCGGCACGACTCCATAGGCCATCGCCTCGCTGATCACCTTGGGCCAGCCCTCGCTGCTGCTGGTCGGAAAAAGCAGCAGGTGCGCCTGGCTGTAGAACGGCGCGATCTCGGCGCGCGCCACCCATCCGTGAAAGGTGACGCTGTCGCTCAGTCCGAGCGAGCCCGCCAGCGCCTCCAGGTCGGCGCGCTCCGGCCCATCGCCAATCAGGTCGTAGGTCAGGGCGACGCCCGACGCGCGCAGCGCCGCCGCAACGCGCAGGCCGCGCTCAACCCCTTTGGCACGCTCCAGCCGGCCCACGAACAGCAGGCGCAGCGGCGTACTCATCGTCTTGCCGCTGCCGACCACCTGACCGCCGGCGAATTCTTCGTCGGTCAGACACGGATTGATGAAATTGTGGATGAACGGCGGGTCGCCGGGCCAGTGGCCGTTGACCGTCACCTGCGCCCGGTGCCAGCCGCGTTGGAGTAGCCAGCGCTGCAAGCGGTAGGTTAAGGCGTCCGGCGCATCCGGCTTCCAGTTGCCGGCGTACTTGATCCAGCGTCTGGCAGGCCGCCACAAGAATGGCAGAAGCAGGATGGCCAGCAGCGAGATGTTGGCCGGCGCGCGGACGTGCACGACGTCGGCCGCCGCGATCTCGCGCAGCAGGACGGCCGCGTAGCGCGGATAGGCGGCCAGGATGCCCAGTTTGGCGCGCAGTCCGGAGCCGCCACTCGGCCTCAACCCGACGAGCGTGACGTTGTCCGCGTCGTAGGCGACCTCACCCTGTGGCGCGCCGCCATCGTACAGCATGGCGACGTGGCGGATCGACGAAAACATGCCGGCCAACTGGCTGATCTCGCGCACCGTCGGCCCCCATCCAACCGGGACGCCGTCGCGCAGATGATGCTCGGTATGGGAGATGATGACCAGTTTCATGGATTTGCCGGCTCTCAAGGGGCGATCAGCGCGCGGAATACGCGGTCATACTCGGCGGCGCGCTGACGCCAGGTCTGCTCGGCCAGGGCGCGCGTTCGCGCCCGTTCACCCATCGTCTGCCGCAGCGCGTCGTCGTCCAGCAGGCGCAGGATGCCGCGCGCGGTGTCTTCCGGGTCTTCCGGCGCGACGGCGATGCCGGTTCGTCCGTCTTCGATTGCTTCGACCAGCCCGGAGTTGGCGGATACGACCGAAGGCGTCCCGCACATGGCCGCCTCGACGACCACGATGCCGTAGCCTTCGAAGTCGCCGTCGGCGGTCGTCCGGCTGGTGATGACGAAGACGTCGGCGGCGTTCATGCAGCGAACCACCTCGTTCAGCGGCTGGCGTCCCAGGAAATGGACGTGGTCGCTCACGCCGAGCGAGGCGGCAAGGGCGCTGTAATCGTCCTGTTTAGTGGGCAGGCCGACAATCAGATAGTGCGTATTCGGATGGGCCTTCAGCACCTGCGGCATCGCCCGAATGACGATATCCTGCCCCTTGCGGGCGCTGACATTGCCGACCGTCGCCAGCAACCGGGCCGATTCCAGACCGTGGCGGGCGCGGAAGGCGCGCGCCTCTTCTGGCGGCAGCAGGGCGAAGCGGGTGTCATCTGCGCCGTTCGGGATGACCCATTCGGCGCGTGGGCGGACGCCGGAAGCCAGCATCCGCTCGCGTGTATACTGGCTAACGCAGATCACGGCGTCGGCGCGCGAGAAGGTCAGCGCCGTGACACGCTGGTTGATGGCTGAACCCAGGGTAAACTCGGTGCCATGGCCGATGGCCGCCCAGGGTCGGCGATGGATCGGAGCCGTCAGTGCCGCCAGCCACACCAGGCGCCGCCCGCTGGCCACGATCACATCGGGCTGGAAGCGGCGAACGACGTCGAGCAGAGTGCGCACGCGGTAGATCAGGTCGCGGGCCGCGGAGCCGGCAGGCAGCAGGCGGTGAACGGCGAACGGCTGCGCACTGTTGAAGGCGGCGATCTCCGGGTCCGGCGCCGTGTCCTGGCGCGTGATAACTTCGGCCTGCCAGCCCAGATCGCCCAGGCGCAGCGCCAGTTGGTAGGCGTGCGTCCCGATGCCGCCAGGCCCCGGCGGGAATTCGCTGGACAGAAGCAGGAGTCGCATTCGGCTTCAGAACTCAATCGTGATGGGCAGAAACGGTATAGCGCGCTAAAGTATAGACTATCGTGATGATGGGCAACAGGAACAGCTCACCAGGAACGGACAGGCCATGGGAAAAAGCAGGTCGGCAATCACGCTGCGACTATTGACGAAAGCAGATCTGCCGCAAATCACCGCCATTCATATGAGCGCCTTTCCTCATCGCGCCATGACCGCCCTGGGTAGCAATGCCGTGCAGCGCTACTACGACTGGCTGCTGACCGATGTGCACCCCCGCGCCTATCGCATGGGCGCCTTCGACGGGGAGAAGATGCTGGGATTCAATTTCGCCGGCCGCTACAATGGCGCGCTGAGCGGATTCCTGGATCGGAACCGCAATTTTCTGATCGCCAAGGTCGCTACTCGTCCCTGGCTGCTGCTGACCAATGAGTTGTTCCGGTCACGCATCTCGATTGCCCTGCGCATTCTCAGCCGCAAAAAGACGCCCGCGCGCCTTATCAGCCCGGATGACACGCAACCTCGCGCGAAGATCCCCACCGGCTTCGGCATCCTCGCCATTGCCGTCGACCCGTTGGTGCAGGGCAAGGGCGTGGGCAAGCTGCTCATGCTGGACGCCGAGCGCGAAGCGAAGAGACTGGGTCACACGACGCTGGATCTCTCGGTCGACCTGGAAAACAGCCACGCCATCGAATTCTACGAGCGGCTCGGCTGGCAGAAGTTTTATGTCGCTGACGGCTCCTGGCAGGGCACGATGGTCAAGATCTTGGCACCCCCGACCGCTTCACCTGGCAGCACAGGCAGCGCCACGCCGATAGGTTCTACGCCTTCCAGCGCCCTCTGAACTTCCACAGACCGAGGATAAAACCTGCGCCGTAGCTCAGATGCAGCGTCAGGAACAGGACCGGGAGAACGGGCAGATATTGCCAGCCTTCCCGCATCGCGATCCGCGCGCTGACCAGCAGCGCACCCGCGAGATAGATCCCCAGGCAGATCAGCCAGATGGCGCGCAGCAGATCGCTGAAAGGCGCCACGACCAGCCCTCCGACCACGCCGAGGTTGAAAACCGGCGGGATGAACTGGCGCGGCTGCATCTGGCGCGGGTGCTTCTGCATGACGCGGACCTTGTACACACCGTACTGGTAGTACTGGCGGGCCAGCGATCGCCAACTGCTGCGGTTGAAGTACTCCGACTGGATGTGCGGGCTGAGCAGGATTTTTCCACCCTGCGCGCGCAGGCGATAGTTGAACTCATCGTCCTGGTTGCGCACCAGTTCCTCGTCGAAGACGCCGATGCGCTCGAACACCGACCGGGGCCAGGCCCCCATGTAGACAGTGTCGACCAGCTCTTCGCGATCGGAATAATGAAACCTCGCCCCGCCAACGCCAAAAGCGGAGCTGGTCGCCAGCGCGATGGCCCTGGCCAGGAACGTGCGGCCGACCGCATTCATCTTCCCGCCCACGTTGTCCGCCCCGCTGCGCTCCAGCGTCTCGACACAGGCCCGGACGTAATCCTGGGCGATGATCGTGTGGCCATCCACCCGGACAATCACCGCGCCCCGCGCCAGGGCCAACGCCGCGTTGAAGCCGGTCGGCACAATCTTGCCAGGGTTGTCGACGATCTTGACGTCAACATCGCTGCTCGACGCGAGCCGGGCGATGGCGAGGCGAGTGTCGTCGGTGGACATGCCGTCGGCCAGCAGCACTTCGTAGCGATCGTGCGGGTAGGTCTGCGAGACAACCGCGCCGAGGCTGCGTTCGATAAACCCGCCCTCGTTGCGGATGGGCATGATCACGGTTACAAAGGGCACAATCGACGGGGTCGCAGTCACGATTTCGGCATCCGGTTGATCACGAACCGCCGCTTGCCGCTCTGCGCCACCGCGATCGCCTCCACGACTTCGATACGGATGTCGATATCCGCGCCCTTCGCGCGAAGCTGCTCGATGATCCGGTCAGCCACCCCCGACGTTGTAGCCCTGGGCCGGCACGACCAGCAGCCGCACTACGCCCGGCTCGTCCTGAATCACCTGGAAGGTGTCCACCTCGGGAAAGTACTCCAGAATGCCGGTGAAGAAATGCACGATCAGGCGGTTGCCCGACGGGGTGACGATGACGTCGGTATCGCGCCCCTGGAGCGACTCCAGCACTTCAAAGCCACGCCCGCACGGGCACCTGCGCCAGCCGCCGGGAATGGCGACGTCACCGACCTTATAGCGAATGAGCGGCCACGGCCCCGGATGCAGCCGCGTGAGCACAACGTTGCCGGATTGGCCCACCGGCACGGGCTGATCGGCGTCGTCCAGAAATTCCACGATCACGTCGGTGCTGAAAATATGGTAGGTCATCCCGTGTCCGCACTGCGCCGCAATCTGCATGCCCTCGCCGATGCCGTAGGTGTCCGTCACCCGCGTCTTGAACGTGCTTTCGATCGCCTGCCGGTAGTGCGGATAAAGATTGTCCCCCCAGGTGGCCGCACCCACCAGCGACTGTGTCCAGCCACGCTCGGCCGCCCGCTCCGCCAGATAGTACAGGCTGCCGGGATAGCCAAACAGATAGCGGATCTCCTGGCTGTCCATATAGTCGAGCACCTCGTCCAGGTGCGCGTCGGTCAGATCGTAGGCGGAAACATAATGGCAGTTCAGCATCATGTCCTTGATCCAGCGGCCGCGCGAGCGCGTCGGCGAGATCCCTGTCTGTACGTGCGGCTGGCCGGGGGTCCAGCCGAGCCACTCCAGTGCCAGCATGAAGGCCGCGCGATACCACCCGGCCGTGTAGTTATCTTCCTTCACGCAGAACGGCGCCCCGGTCGACCCGGACGAGCAGGCGTCGAAGGTCGTTTGGCCAGTGGGCCGCGTCAGCCGTTCGACCGACTGCGCCCGATACATTTGCTTGGTCATCACCGGGAGCATGCGCAGATCTTCGGCGGTGCGAATATCCTCCGGCCGCAGCCCTCGCGCGTCCATGACTTCGCGCGTATAGGCCACGTCTCGGTAGACCGTCTGAATGAGCTGCCGCAGGGACTCGTCACGATAGGCAATGAGCTGTTCCGGCGTCCACCACTGCGCCTGACGCAGAAAAGCGAGGCGCTGCATCATGCGCTGCCCGAAGAAGCGATCGCCGACGGGCAGGACGATGCTGTTCACCAGTCCGGTGTAAAGCCGCTCGATCGAACGGTTCAAGGTTGATATCTCCCAGTAGCGTGTGGAGCCTGATCAGAGCCATGGGTGCGATGAGCTGTATGTTATAACGCCAGTCCGGCTTTTTCCTAGAGGTGAGCCCACGCCACGAAATTCGTCCGATTTGACACTCTACAAAGCCAGGACCTTGGTCCCGCTGTCACCTGGATAAAGAGCTTAGTTTCTCGCTTAATAGGATAGTTTCCCCGATTGTGAATCACTTGTTTGCCCTCTATAATGACCTTGTCAGCGCGTTGAATCCGAAGCAGGGTATGGGTCGTCTATGTGCGGAATCGCGGGCGTCAACTCACAAATAACCGATGATGGATGGCGCCTTTTCAAAGCTCACGCACTGGCAGAATCTCGCCATTCCGTTGTTCGCCCGCATGTTAGGCCGTATGTTCACCCTCAAGCAGACACCAGAAACCGTAACCAGGCAAGTGATCACTCGGAAAGCCAGCGAGGCTGAGGTTGCAACAGCAGACAGCGTTCTCATTTACTGGACGTAGAGACAAGCCTGCGGCATGAAGATAGACATCGTTGTTCTCGGCGGACACTTTTCTTCAATGCAGCCTACCTGGACGCTGGGCGCGCTGGTTCAGAGCAAGGCAACACCGGCGGCTCTTCAGCAGACGACGCAGCGCCTTCTTCAGGAGACCACCGCCGACGGCGTGCTCTACTGGGATGCGCGCCTGGGTATGCCCGATGAATCGACCATCGCGCGGCTGATCGAGCTGCCCGGCCATATGTGGCACGCAGGTCTCTGCCTGGGGATGGCCGGCTTGCCCCGACTCATGCACTACACTCGTCCCACCTGGATGTTCAACGTCGATCCGCCGCACCATGTCGATGCCACCTCCTGGCGCGTCTCGCTGCGCGCTTGCCTCGTTCGCACGGACGTGCTGCGCCACCTGGGCGGAATTGCCACCGCCTGCACTTCGCTGGCCGGCGCCTCGCTCGATCTGGGCCTGCGCGCCTTGACAGCCGGTCTGCTGCCGCGCCACATCCCCTGGATGCTGCCCCAACCACCGGCGCAGGGCGCACCGGAAACGCTGCCCGTCGAAGATGAGTTCGCCATTGCCCGGTCACACTATCCGAGCTGGCAGGTCTTCTGGGCAGGGATGCGTGGCGCTGCAAAAGGCGCGCTTTCGCTTTCTCAGGCCGTTCGACACACACTGGCGCGTTCCACGGCGCAGATCCCGTCTGTCAAATGGTTCCCGCCTCCTCCCGATTCGCAGCTCACTCTGGAGGATCTGCGCGCTACCCAGCCGCGCATCACCATCTTGATCCCGACCATCGATCGCTACTCCTATCTGCGCGTCCTGCTGGATCAATGCCGCGGCCAGACCCTGACCCCTCACGAGATCCTGGTCATCGACCAGACGGAGGCGGAGCAGCGCGATCATCAGCTCGCCCAGGACTTCGCGGATCTGCCGCTGCGCGTCATCACCATGGATGAAGCGGGCCAGTGTCGTTCGCGCAATCTTGGCTTGCAGGTCAGCACCGGCGATTACATCATGTTCCTGGACGACGACGACGAGATCCCGCCTAATCTGCTGGAGACCCACCTGCGCAACCTGCTGCTCTTGCGCGCCGATGTCTCCTCCGGAGTGGTGTACGAGCCTCCGCAGCAGCCGCGCGAGGTGCAGAAGAATCGCATTCGCGCCAGTGACGTCTTCCCGACCAACATCACGCTGCTCCGCAGGAAATCCTCAGAAAGAGCGGCCTGTTCGATCTCGCATTCGACCGCCGCACCCGCGAAGATCACGATCTGGGTATGCGCATCTATCTGAATGGCGGCATGATGGTGATGGACGAGCGCATGCCGATCCTGCATCACCATGCGCCACGCGGCGGCCTTCGCACGCACAATATGCGCGTCGTCACGCGCCTGGCCCGCCGGCGCAGCGTGTACAAGCGCAACCTCACGTCGCCCACCGACGCCTACATCGCGCTCCGTTACTATGGTCAGGACCACCTGCAAGAGGAGACGCTGCTCACGGCGTTGACGAACCTGAGAACGCAGGGTAGCCTGATAAAGCAGATGGTTGGCTTCCTGATCGGTCTGGTACTGCTGCCGGACTCCCTCGGGAAAATTCGGGCCAGCGTTCAGGAGGCGCACAGTCTTCTGGAAAAGTATCCGCAGATCCCGGGCCTGGATGACCAGACGAAGACCAGGGGCGATAGTGGTGGTTGAGTGAGGTAGTGCGAAGCCCATGAACAGTACGCAGGCGAAATCCCTCAATGCACGTGAACGCGCGCTACAGACCAGGCAGCAGCACGAGCGGCATATTCCATGGGTTGAGGCCATCCTCGATAACCCGGCGCTCCTGATCATCATTGGCGCCGCGCATTTTCTGATTGCGTTCTACGTTCGCGAATCCGAGACCACGCTCAGCACAGCCCACGGCATCATCAGCATGCTGATCGGCCTCTACTGGGCGACCAACAAACGCATACCGCTGGTCTATTCGGTCTATGCCGTTGCCTACATCGCCGGCTGCGAAGTCATGTGGCGGCAGAACGAGTTCGCGGTCTTCTGGGAAGCAGGTAAATACTTCTCCGTGGTGATTCTGTTCGCGGCCTGGCTGCGCAGCCGCACCAGCCGGCTTCCCACGACGCCCGTGCTCTACATCTTGTTTCTGTTGCCGGGCATCGTCCTTTCCATCACGCAGTCCTATGGCTTCAAGGATCTGTTGTCGCCCAATGCGACCGGCCCGTTGGCGATTTTCGCATCCATTCTGTTCTTCTCCACGATGCGCCTGACTTCCGATCAGGTTCGACGCGCCTTCATCGCTTATGTCATTCCGATTGCCGGTGTCGCTGGCATCGTCATGTATCGGGTGTCGACGCTCGACATTAGCTGGACAGGCGAATCGAGCAACACGGCATCCGGCTTTGGCGCCAATCAGGTATCGACCGCGCTCGGCCTGGGATGGTTCTTCCTGGTCGCCGCCGTAATCACCTTCTCAAAGGCTCGCACTCGCGTCTTGCTCTCCATCCTGATGGTCCTCGCGGCGATCTGGATCCTGATCGAAAACTTCTATACGTTCTCCCGAGGTGGTCTGGCGGGTTCGGTCGCGTCCACCGTACTGCTGCTGCTCTTTTTGCTACCGCTGCCCAGCCGGCGAATGATTGCGCTGGCCGGCTTTGCCGCCGCGGGGCTATTCGCCGCCCTCCTGTTCCCCTTTCTCGACAGGACGACCCAGGGCCAGCTCGCGGTGCGCTACATCCAGCAGACCGAGGAAGAGGATTTTTTCACCGCGCGCGATCGCATCGCCTCGGACGAGATCAGCCTCTTCCTGCAATTCCCATTCACCGGCGTCGGTATGGGACGCGGCATCGAGATTCGCAGTGAGCAGTTCGGGTATCGCACAGCGCCTCACACCGAATACACCCGTCTGCTGGCCGAGCACGGGATGGCAGGACTTGCCGCCAATCTCGTGCTGCTGATCATGGTCATCCAGGCCGTACGCCGTCAGGAAAATGGCTTTGGCCGCGCGCTCGCAGTTGCGCTTGTCGTCTGGGCCCTGTTCTACATGACGCACGCCGCCACCCGCACCGTCGCGCCCTCGCTGGCGCTGGGACTGGCCAGCGCAGCGCTGGCCGTCGATCTACCCAATGAACGGGCCCGGAGAGAGAAGACGTTCAAGAGACCCATGCCGATGATGGTGAAGCCCGAGCCGCAAGGCAGCGGAGACTGATGTCGGAAAAGCCGAAGTCGGTACTGTTTCTCGGCTATTTTTCTTCGCGGCAGGCGGGGCTCTATCGTTTCATCACTGAAGACATTGTAGAGCGTCTGCCTTCCCTTGGCTGGCGTGTCTTTGGCGCCTCTGGCCAGAAGAACCGCATGCTGCGGATGCTGGATGTGCTGGCGACCATCTGGTCCAGGCGGCACGACTACGAGATCGCGACCGTCGATGTCTTCAGCGGTCTGGCCTTCGTGCAGGCGGAGCTGAGCGTCTGGCTGCTGCGCCGGCTGAAGAAGCCGATCGTCCTGACTCTGCATGGCGGCAACCTGCCGGCCTTTTCCAAACAGAACCCCGAGCGCGTTCGACGGCTTCTGGGCGCTGCTCAATGTGTCACCGCGCCATCCGACTATCTCCGTGAAGCCTTGCGTCCGCTCCGCGATGACATCCGCCTGGTGCCCAATGCCATCGACCTGCGCCAGTATCACGGCCGCCTGCGCCAGAATCCTGCGCCACGCCTGCTGTGGCTGCGGGCCATGCACGAGATCTATAACCCGGTGCTGGCCGTCCACGTCGTCGATTGCCTGCGCGAGCGCTACCCGCACATCCATCTGTGGATCGTCGGCCCCGACAAGGGCGATGGCACGCTGGAAAAGGTGAAGCAGTCCATCGCCGAATTGCAGCTCGATCAGCATATTGAAATCGTCGGCGGCGTGCCAAAAGCCGAAGTCCCTGCCTGGATGGACAAAGCCGACATCCTCCTCAATACGACGAATGTCGATAACACGCCGGTCAGCCTGATTGAAGCCATGGCCAGCGGCCTGTGCATCGTTTCGACGAATGTCGGAGGCATTCCCGCGCTCGTTCATGACGGCCAGGAAGGACTGCTGGTCCCCGCGGAGGATGCTGGGAGAATGGCGGAGGCCGTAGTTCGTGTGATGGAGGAACCGGGGTTAGGCGCCTCGCTCAGCCGCCAGGCGCAGGAGGCAGCCCGTCGCTTTGACTGGGCGATGGTCCTACGACAGTGGCATGAGGTTCTGGTGTCCGCCCTACACGACGCATCAGCCGGCGGCGCGTGAGGAACAGGATGCACTGAATCTTGTCTTCCAGGCGCGGGCGCACGCTGAGGTCGAAGCCGTAGTCAAAGCGCGCGCGCTGCAAGAGCATGGGCAGCCCTACAGCTTCGTGAAACATCCAGTGCACCACAGAATTCATGAAGGCGATCGCCTGTGTGTCAGACTGTACACGATGGGCAATCGCGTCCGCCAGCGGCATATCCAGCAGTTCATGGGCCAACAGCAGGCCGATGTGCAGCATACGCTCGATCTGCATCGCCTCGGCTCGCTTCAGGACCCGGCCCCAATCGAGATTAGGTGAGCGCCTGACCAGTTCGGCGATATCGCACACCCACTTCAGCAGCGCCCATCGATGCTGCGTGCCATGGGCCGAGAGCACCAGCATGTAATCCTCAGTGGACAGCGTGGGTACACTTCTGCCCGCAAGCGGAATCTTCTGGCGGCGCTCCCATAGTTCTTCAAAACCGAGGTCAAACGAGGAATAGCGCAGGCCGAAACGCTCCTGAAGATCCAGCGCGATCCGGCCGTTCGGGCTGATCATATCGTAGCCTTGATACGAGCGATCGTGGTCGTCTTTCTGAATGCTGCGGTGTTCCGGGCTGGAGATAGCCACATAGTTCTGTTCGAGGAGAAGTTCCTTGGCCTGCCGCAGTTTTTGCGCGGGCACAAGCGCGTCAATATCCCCGAACTGGCGCAGCCCGACTCCATCATAGGCCAGCAGAGCGAGCGCCGGCCCCTTGTAGACCAGCGTCTCGATGTTGGCCGCGGCCATCAGATCGGACAGCTTGAGGACTTCCCGGGTCATTTCCAGATTGAGCAGGGTCGAATACATGACGACCGTCTGCATGTGGCTGTCCAGGCTCGGAGGGATCTCCGCCGGGCGGAGCACCTTCAGATGCCGATGCAGCAGGCTCAGTACCCCGTGCGCCTGCGCCAGATCGATGAGGAACTTCCAGTCGACAGCGCCTCCGTCGATGAGCTTCTGCGCCTCACGATAGACCGCATCAGAAGCATGTGTGCGTCCGAGCAGCAAGAGCAGTCGATGTTCGGGTCTGGTTATTGTGGCGGCGCGTTCTAGCAGCATGTCCAATCCTTGCGCCTCAGTGCCCCCACGCGCATCGCACACCTCTCAGCCGCGAGGCAACCAGAGAATGGCGCGCGCACACCACCAAGGCGTTCCAGATCGTGTTCTGCCATGTTGTCTCCAGGAGTTGTAATAATTGATCCGGCTGTACAGCGACAGCGGCCCCCATTTTCCAGAACGCCAGACGATCGACCTTAATTTTATCATCAGTAGTTAGTGTTTGGGTAACGGGTTCGCGAAGACCTCGCACAGAGCGCAGGACGATGCCGCTCGCGCCGATGGCTCTCCCCTACCTTCGTCTGGACTTTTGTGTGGCGCCTCAGTATACTGGCACCCCGTCCAGAAAAGAGATATCGCGCACAACCTCCCTGCTTTGGTGCATCTTCAAGGTGTGCGTAGGATATCGAACCATGGGAAATCGATGGCTACTCGTGAAGCCAAAGCAGTGCCCTCCGTCCGCCCCCTCCAAGTTCTGAAGATCGAACCGTCTCACGGTTGGGTTTCGCTCAAACTCCGAGAATTGTGGCAGTATCGCGAGCTGCTCTATTTCCTGACCTGGCGTGACATCAAGGTTCGCTACAAGCAGACCGTCCTCGGCGCGGCCTGGGCGGTGCTTCAGCCCTTCATGACGATGGTGGTCTTCAGCCTGTTCTTTGGAAACCTGGCACAGATCCCTTCCGACGGCGTGCCCTATCCCATCTTCAGCTACACCGCGCTGGTCCCGTGGACCTTCTTCGCCACCGGCCTGAGCAGCTCCTCGAACAGCCTGGTCGGCAGCGCCAATCTGATCAAGAAGGTGTATTTTCCGCGTCTGACCATACCCATCGCGACCGTGTTCTCCGGCGCGCTCGATTTTCTCATCGCCTTCGTGGTGTTGATCCTGCTGATGCTGTTCTTCGGCATTGTCCCCACGGCCAATATCATCTGGCTGCCGTTCTTCGTCGTGCTGGCCTTCGTCACAGCGTTGGGCGTCGGGCTGTGGCTGAGCGCGATGAACGTCCAGTTCCGCGATGTCCGCTACACGGTGCCGTTTCTGACGCAGTTCTGGATGTTCATCACGCCGATCGCCTACCCCAGCAGCCTGATCGAAAGCGACGCGCTGCGGGCAATCTACAGTCTGAATCCGATGGCCGGCGTGGTCGAAGGCTTCCGATGGGCGCTCCTGGGCACCGACACCGCACCCGGTCCGATGATCCTCGTCTCTTCGATTGCCGCGCTGGTGCTGCTCATCAGTGGGCTGTTCTACTTCCGCCGTATGGAGCGGAAGTTCGCGGATGTGGTGTAACGCATGAGTGACATTGCAGTCGAGGTCCACAATCTGGGAAAGCTCTACCGCATCGGCGGCAAAGAGGAAAAATACAGCACGCTCCGCGACAGTGTGGTGAAGGCCGCGGCGGCCCCTTACCGCCGCGTGCGGGCGATCCTGCGCGGCGAATCGGCGGCGGCGCACAACGAAGAGATCTGGGCGCTGAACGACATATCGTTCCAGGTCAAACACGGGGAAGTCGTCGGCATTATCGGCCGCAACGGCGCCGGCAAAAGCACCCTGCTCAAGATTCTGTCGCGCATTACCGAACCTACCACCGGTCACGCCCTCGTCTACGGTCGTGTCGGCGCGCTCCTTGAAGTGGGCACCGGCTTTCATCCGGAACTGACCGGTCGCGAAAACGTCTTCCTGAATGGCGCGATCCTGGGCATGTCCCGCGCCGAAATCGAGCGCAAGTTCGACGAGATCGTCGATTTTGCCGGCGTGGAAGCCTTCATCGACACGCCGGTCAAGCACTATTCCAGCGGCATGGGCCTGCGTCTCGGCTTCGCCGTCGCGGCACATCTGGAGCCGGAAATCCTCATCGTCGATGAGGTCCTGGCCGTCGGTGATGTTGAGTTCCAACGGAAGTGCCTGGGCAAAATGAGTCAGGTCGCTGGGGAGGGGCGCACCGTCCTTTTCGTCAGCCATCAGCTCCAGGCGGTGGAGTCCCTGTGCACCCGTGCCATTATGTTGCAGAACGGCCGGATACTCCTGGATGGAGACGTCCAGTCCATTATTGAAAGCTACGTCAGGTCCATCAGCGAAAGAAGCGTTTCCGCCGATCGGTGGACTGATGAGAGCGACCGCGGCGGTAATGGAACGTCTCGTTTCCGTAGTATCCGTATCCTCGACAAAGAGGGGCACGAAACCACTGCCCTCCCGATGGGGGTTGAGCGGTTCTCCATCGAATTGACCTTCGAGTGCCGGAGTCCCCTGCGCAATCCGAGCTTCGCCCTGCGCCTGCAGAACACGTTGAAGGTCGATATTGTCTCGTGGCGAACGCATGAAACGCTGGGCGAGATGCCCGGCGCCGAGCGTGGCGGGTGTGTGCGCTTGAATGTCGAAGGCTTGAACCTTCTCCCGGGTAGCTACTTCCTCTCCGTCGCGATGAATGACGGTGGCCAGGTGATCGATCTGGTAGAGCAGTGCGCACAAATCGAGATTGTTCCCCGTTCCATCTACAACACTGGCAAACTCCCTGACACCCGCCGGTCGCTGATCTTTACTCCATGCACGTGGGATATGGATTATTCTTAGCCTGGATTACGACCGTACGGAAACCACTATGGCTGAGAAGTCACGAGGAAACACCACAGACTTTAACGATGCGGCTCGTCTGGTTTCTCTGATGTGGAAAAATCGCCGCTTCCTTGTGTCTTCCGGACGCCGGGCAATGTACATCGGCTGTGTCGGAAACAAGAATTTCGGCGACGATCTGATTCGTGTGGCCATCCACGACATTTTCCGAGATGTTTGCACGTTCTACAGCCAGCCTTACCACAGTGTCCAGCAGAGCGATCGGCTCTTCTTCCAGGTGTTCGTCCGCAACGTTGAGATGCCGATGGTCTTCTTAGGGGGCGGCACGCTCATCAAGTCTCACGGCAAGTCGATATACCTGTCTCGCATCCGCCAGGCTCAAAACCGGAACTCGAACACACGCCTCGTCGTCTTCGGCCCTGGGGTGGAAGACATCGAACTTGCAGAGAAAAAAGGGCACAAGATAAATACGACGCCTTGGGTAGAAACATTGAACCAGGCGGAGTATATCGGCGTGCGAGGACCGCTTTCGAAGCATGCGCTTGAGAGCTGGGGCGTCACGCAGCCGGTCCACATCACCGCCGATCCGGGTATTTACTATGCACCAGACGCGCTTACCCCCCATCCGCTAGGCAAGCGCATCGGCATCAATCTGGCCGGGGGCTGAAGAACGCACACGTTTTTGGTCATGACGTGGACAGGCTCTCCCAAACGATCATGACCTTCGCACGCCGGCTGCTGGATTCTGGCTGGACGATCACCTGGTTTCCGACAACCCAGGATGATGCGGATGAGATGCGCAGGCTCATCGCACGGGCAAACCTGCCCCCCATGGCGATAATGTCCGACTTTCTGAACATACCCGCCATGCTGGATCGACTCAAGGAACAGGACATCTTTGTCGGCCAGCGCCTGCATTCCGTGGTGGCTGCGAGCAGTGTCTATGTCCCGGTCCTGGCGCTGGAATACCAGCTCAAGTGTCGCGACTTCATGATGTCGATCGACCAGGAGGACGCGGTCATTCGCACCGATACCGTCGAAGCCGCCGAACTCTTCGACCGCGTGCAGGCCCTGTATGACCATCATGAACAGGTTCAGCAGCGAGTCTACCAATCCGTTCAGTCCCTGCGTCGGAACCTTCTGGAAGGGTCCCGAACTGTCAAGTCACTGATTCGCTGAGAAAACAGCCCATCAATGGACGACATCCGGCAGATGGCCTGCCGCGCGTTCTGGCTCGGCCGGCTTTCGCCGCTGGATTTCTTTTCTTCTCTCCAAAGACACTTCAGAGGCTAGTATGGTTGTGGGTTCGCCGGGCAAGACCCTCTCTCTATTCCATCCCTTCAGCGCGCAAAGCATCGGGCTGCCCGAGGCATCCATTCCCCAGGTCCACAGCAAACCCCATATCGCGGCCCTGCGTCACCTGGCCGACAGCGACTGGACCTGTTCTGCCGATTATCTGAGCGAGCGCCGGCTCGCCTACACTCACACCGATGGACAGATCACCTGGCGCTTCTATCCGATCAGCCGCACCCTGCGAAACAAACGGCGCGAGCCAGTCTTCAAGAGGGAGACGTCCTACTGGGCGCTGGCTTCGGTCGCCCTTCACCCGCCGGACCTGCTGGTGCTCAACATGTCGGCGCACACCAGTTGGATGACCCGCGCCATGGGTAAAACCATGACACGGGCTGGCCGTCCCTACCTGGCGATGATCGGCGGCATCTACTACACCTGGAGCGACGATGTCGTCGAATACTACCGGGGCGCACGGACCATCATCACCCACACCCGCTGGCAGGCGCGCGAGATCGGTGCCATCGATCATCTCCGCAATGCGCGGGTGCGCGTGCTGCCGCTGGGTGTGGACTGCGACCACTTTCGGCCCGCGCAGGAACGCCGACCGGACGGCGCGCCGATGCTCCTGTTCATCGGCCGCTGGCAGGAATGGAAGGGTATCCATCACGCCGTCGAGGCGCTGCGGGTGGTCCGGGAGCGCCATCCGGGAGCCAGGCTGCACATCGTCGGGCCGTACTCCTCCCCGAAGTACCTGGAGACCGTCCGCGCGCAGATCCACAACTGTGGCCTGGACGATGCGGTCAACATTACTGGCCTGATTCCTACGATCAACTCGTAAGCTGGTACCAGAATGCCGATTTCTTCCTGCTGCCCAGCACCCCCGGCCTGGAGAGTTTCGGCATGGTGGTGGTCGAAAGCCTGGCCTGCGGCACGCCGGTGGTCGCCCTCAAGGCCGAAGGCGGCGGCCCGAACGAGATCGTCACGCACGGCGAGGATGGCTTCCTGGTCCATGCCGATCAGATCGGTCGCACGTTGCTTCAGGCGCTGGAGCAGCCGGAGGCCATGGCCCGCATGCGGCTGGCCGCCCGCCGCAAGGCCGTGGAACAATACAGTATTGGGGTGACACAATCGGCGTTCTTCGATATTGTCAGCGAAGCGACACATCCATGATTGCAGAGAGGGGACCATCCTCCTCATGACTGAGGTACCAGGGATACTTCAATTCGACCACTTTGCCGTCGTCAGCCATCGGTCCCGCCATCATGCACAGCATGGCGGCTATGCCAAACTGGCAGACTACCTGCCCGGGGAAATCATCACGGTCGAAAAGAGCAAAGTGCCGTACCGCCTGCGAAGGTTGGCGGCGCACTACGCTTACGCCGCCAGTTATGACTCGGACAGCGCGACCAAAGAGATTGCGCTGTTCAGCCACATGATGAAGCGCCCCGGTGGCGCGGCGTTCTTCCTGAATGGCGAACACGATTTTAATTACACGGCGACCACGGCCGGGTTGTTCCGCTGGCGAACGGCTGCCACGTTCCACAAGCCGCCGGACGAATTGCGGCAGCACTATCGTCCCGGCAGCCTGCGCCATATCGGCGCAGCGGTAGCGGTCGGCAGCAACCAGGTCGAAACCCTGCGGGAACTGACAGGCCACGATCGGGTGCGCTTCATCCCGCACGGCATCGATCCGGATTTCTTCTCACCATCGCCCCGGCCGGCGGAATACACGCAGAACTGTATCTTTGTTGGTCAGCATTATCGTGATTTCGAGACCCTGAGGATTGTGGGCGACGCCCTGTCTCAGCGCTTCCCCGGCTTGAAGATCAATGTGTTGGTGACCCGTCACTTCCAATCCAGGCTTGCACCACGCGATTGGATGATAGTGCAGTCGGGCCTTGACGACGAGACGCTGCGCGATCTGTACCGCAAGTCGAGCTGCCTGCTGCTGCCGCTCCGGGATGCCACCGCGTGCAATGCGATTCTCGAAGCCCTCGGCTGTGGCACGCCGATCGTCACGACCGATGTCGGCGGCGTACGGGATTACATGGACGAAACGTGCGGTTACATCTGCCCGCCTCGGGATGCCGATGCGATGATCGAGGCCGCCACGACCCTGCTCACCAATCCGGATCGGAATCTTAAGCTGCGCCTGGCAGGACCGCCCTACGCGGCGCGCTTCCGGTGGGAAGTCGTCAGCGCTGCCATCCTCGACTTCCTGCACGAGACGCTCGGCATCACCGTCGCATCGTGACCGGCAGACCGCCGGCCCGCCATCGAGCCATGTCAATTGCCCTTTTTTCCGGTAGACTTAGCGTGACTGCTCGCGAGCACGAGACTGCGGGCAGCAACGCGCTGAGACGCAAGAGGTGAAGCTTTGGCGACTCTCATCACCGGTGGTGCCGGGTTCATTGGCAGTCGGCTGGCACAGCGATTGCTGACGGAAAACGAACCGGTCGTCATTCTCGACAACTTCAACGACTACTACGATCCGGCAGTGAAGCGGGCGAATATCGACGCACTGAATGGAAACGCGGTCGTTATCGAAGGCGATATTCGCGACGAAGCCTGTATCCAGGAGATCTTCCAGACCCATCCGGTCAGGCGTGTGGCCCACCTGGCGGCCATGGCCGGCATGCGCTACTCCATCGAGCGCGGTCGGCTCTATGCCGACGTCAACACCGGGGCGACCGTCAGCCTGCTCGACGCGGCGCGGCGCAGCGGCGTCGACATCTTCGTCCTCGGCTCAACCTCTTCCGTGTACGGCAATGCCGATCGCATCCCCTTTGTCGAAGACGATGCCGCCGCCATGCCGCTGGCGCCTTACCCGGCCAGCAAGCGCGCTGCCGAGTTGTTCGCGCATTCCTATCACAACCTGTTCGGCCTCAACGTCAATGTGCTGCGCTTCTTCAACGTCTACGGGCCGCACGGCCGGCCGGACATGATGCCGCTCAAGGCGCTGGATCACATCCTCAACGGTAAGACCATCCAGATGTATGCCGGCGGGGCGCTCATGCGCGACTGGACCTACATCGACGACATCGTCGACGGGGTGGTCGCCGCGCTCCAGCGGCCGATGGGCTACCAGATCTTCAATCTCGGCTTCGGCAGCCCGCTCAGCTTCGTCGATTTCATCCGCATCTACGAGGAGCTGACCGGCAAACACGCCGTCACTGAGATTGTCGAGGCGCCGCTGAGCGAAGCCAAGACCACCTACTGCGATAACAGCCGGGCGCGCGAGCATCTCGGATTTGCGCCGAAAATCGACATCCGCGAAGGATTATCACGGACCTGGGCATGGTATCGACAGCGGTATCTCGACCCGCAGAACTCAACATCAGACTGATACTGCGATCTATTCTCAGGACGATCTCGCTCGGTTACGGGGCGCTGCTGCTGGCGCTGATCGTGCTGCGCCTGCTGCGCGTGACCAGCCCCTTCGCGTTGACCCTGCTGCTCAGCATCACGCCGCTGCTCTTCGTCTTCCTGCCGATCGCGCTGGCCATGGCCATTCTGTCGCGCTCGCGGGCAGCGGTCGTGACCAGCCTGATGTTGGGGGCCATCGCGGCTTTCTGGTTGGGCGGCATCTACTTCACCGGAGCCGTCGCGACGGCCGCCGAAGAGCCGATACGGGTGCTGGTGTTCAACGCCTCGGGCAAGGATCTGGCGCGCGCCTATGCCGAGCCATGGTTCAACACCCGGCCGGCCGACATCATCCTGATGCAGGAAACCTTCTACACCCGCCAGGGCAGCGGACTGTCCAATGTGCGTGAGACCTACCCCTACCAGGCCGTTCAGCCCAGGACCGAAGCGGTGAACTACCGGGGCGTCGCCACGCTGTCGGTTTATCCAATCGAAGAGGAGGGGCGCGAAGGCCTCGGTTCGGAGAGCGCCTTCTCGCGCGTCGTGATCGACTTGGACGGGGTGCGTGTCGCTGTCTACAACGTCAGCCTGCCTGCCCCCTTCGAATCCGACGAGGCGTTCAGCGTCTCCACGCTGCTGCGCACCTACAACACCGACGTCCGTGATCGCGCGCTCGACCTGCTGATCGCCCGTCTGGAGCAGGAGGATCTCCCGGCCATCGTCGGCGGCGAGTTCAACCTGACCGAATTCGACCCGGCCTATGATCGGTTGGCCGGCATGCTCACCGACACCTTCCGCGAAGCAGGGTCCGGGCCCGGTTTCACCTTCCCGGTGGCGGGTGGCTATTCGCTGGACGGGCTGCTGCGCCCGATTTTGCGACTGGACTATTTGTGGTGTGACGACACCTTCCGCGCCCGAAGCGCCGTGGTCGGAGAGCCTATTCCCGGCAGCGACCGCCTGCCGCTGCTTGTCGAACTCGACCGCGCCGGGGAGTCGTGATGACCGCGCCGAGACTGATCGCCATTGGCCCCCTGCACTGGACGATGGGCTACGACTATCTGCTGGCAGCCCTGAGCCGTCTGCACCAGGCGGGTGTGCCGTTCACCGCGCAAATCGTCGGTAGCGGCCCACTCTATTCGGATCTACGCTTCGCCATCGGCGATATCGGCCTGCGCGACATCGTTCGTTTGCAGCCAAACTTCACCCCGGAACAAACGACCGCGGCGCTGCAGGAAGCCGACGTCTACGTCCTCACCAGCCACCGCGACGAGATCCGTCCGCCGCTCCGTGACGCGCTGGCGTTGGGCAAGGTCGTGGTCGCCGCGGCTTTCCCCGGCATCGAGCAGGTGGTGCAAAACGGGATCAACGGCTATCTCACCCCGCCGCGCGACGTCTACGCGCTGGCTGACCGTCTGAGCCAGGTCCTGCGCAGCCCGGATCAACACGCCTCGACAAGCGATAATCCAACCGGGAGTCCCCCGGCTGCCGCCGCGCTTAACGTGTGAAAGTCGCCCGGAACCCATGCCTCCTGCCACGCCGCTCATCATCGGCATTTACGCCCACAGCTTCCCCGTCTGGTCGGAGACGTTCATCGTCACCAAGGTCCTCGGTCTGCTCGAACAGGGCTTCGACGTGCAGATTTTCGTCGCCGCGCCCAGCCAGCACTGGGATCGCTTCGACATTCTGAAGAACCGCCCGGACGTGCGCGCTCGGGTGCACGCCCCGCTGCCATTCAGCGGCAGCGCCGTGGTCACGAGCGGGCTGCCACGCCTGCTGGGAATCGCCGTCCGTCACCCGGCCGCGTTCGCCCGCTTTCTGGCCCACTGCTGGCGCTGGCGAGGCGAAAACCCGCTCGGTTTCCTCAAGGCGGTCTACACGCGCGCCCATTTCGTCGGCCCCCGGCTCGACATCCTGCACATCGAGTTCGACACCCAGGGCCTGTCGATCGTCGATCTCAAGCACTACTTCGGCAGCAAGCTGCTGCTCAGTTCGCGGTCGAGCTACGAACAGTCCAGCGTGATCGACCGCTTCCCCGACGCACCGCGCACCCTTTACCGCCACGCCGACGGCTATCACTTCATCTCGCGCTTCCTCCAGGCCGCCGCCGCCCGTCTCGGCCTGCCGCCCTCGACGCCCTGGTGGCTGATCCAGCCGGCTATCGACCTGAGCGTCTTCACCGGCCGCGACCCCGCGACGCACAAGGCGGAGGGCGCGCCGCTGCGGCTCCTCTCGGTCGGACGGTTGCACTGGCAGAAGGGCTATGAGTTCGCCATCGACGCCGTGGCCCTGGTCAAAGCGGCGGGCGTCGCCGTCGAGTACGTCATCCTTGGCGAGGGCAGCTACCGCGAAGCCATCGAGTTCGCTGCCGCGCATTATGGCCTGCTGGAGGACGGCACGGTCAAACTCCTCGGTTCGGTGCCGCGCGAAGCCGTGCCAACGTATCTCAAAGAAGCCGACATCTTCGTCCATGCCGCGCTGGAAGAGGGCTTTGCCAACGCCGTCATCGAAGCGCAGGCCAGCGGGCTGCCCGTCGTCACCAGCGATGCCGGCGGCCTGCCGGAAAATGTCGAAGACGGCGTCACCGGCTTCGTCGTCCCCCGCCGCGACGCCCGCGCCATGGCCGAGAAGATCCTCGCGCTGGCCGGCGACCCCGCCCTGCGCGAGCGGATGGGCCAAGCGGGCCGGCGCCGCGCGCTGGATGTATTCGACATTCGCCGCCAGATCGACTCCTTCGCCGACCTCTATCGCGAACTCGCAGGACGCTGACCCCCAATGACGCATGTGCTGATGTTCGGTGTGGGGAGCCAACCGCCTACCTTCATCCGCCGGCAGATCGATACCCTGCGGGCCGCCGGGCTGCAAGTCTCCACCTGGGAGTACCGCACTCCGTTGCAGGGTCTGCTTCGGAAGGTTGCCATTCACGGTCGAGTCAGTTTCGGCTCGATACTCGATCTGCCGCCCACCAAACGCGCCCTGCTCCGTGAAGCCGATCTGTACCATTTCCAGTGGCCGCAGGGGCTGTTCGAATTCGGGCCAGTGGCGCGCCGGCTGGGCATCCCGACGATCGTCAGTCTTCGCGGCATGGCCATCAACATCCAGCCCCACACGCCGGGCAACGAAGCCTATGTCCGCAATCTGCGCCGGGTGCTGCCCACGTGCAGCGCCTATCACGGAGTCTCGCAGGCCATTCTCCAAGAAGCCGAGAAATTCGGTCTGGTGATGGCGCGCGCCCGCGTCATCTACACCGCGCTCGACCTCAGTTTTTTCGCCCCTGCTCCGACGCCGCCCCCGCCGGAACCGTTACAGATCATCATGATCGGCCGACTGGAGTGGGTCAAAGGCTACGAGTACGCCGTTCGGGTCCTGGAGCAGGTGGTCAACCGGCACCAGATCGACGCTAGGCTGGTGATCATCGGCGATGGCGAAGACGAGGAGCGAGTCCGCTTCACCGCCGCTGACCTGGGCGTCGGCGATCGAGTGGTGCTGGCCGGCAAGCTGCCTCCCGACGGCGTGCGCGACATGATTCACAGGAGCCACCTGCTGCTGCACACCGCCTTGAGCGAGGGGATCGCCAACGCCGTGGTGGAAGGGATGGCCTGCGGGCTGCCCGTCGTCACGACGCGGGCCGGCGGCATGGACGAGGCAGTCGGCGACGGCATCGAGGGATTCGTCGTGCCGTCGCGCGATGTGCCCGCCCTGGCCGAAGCGGTCGCCCGGCTGGCGCATGATCCTGACCTGCGTCAGAAGATGGGATCGGCCGGACGCGCGCGGGCGCTGCGCCAGTTCGCGCCGGATCGTCAGGGCGCAGAATTCGTCGACCTCTATCGCGCCGCTCTGCACACCGCAGGAAAATCGTGAACCCAGCCATACGTCTCCAGCCGCTCAAGCTGATCACCATCGCCGCGCTCGACTGGCGTAACGGACTGGAATATGCGCTGGAGGCGGTCCATCGCCTTGCGCAGGGCGGGCTGCACGTCGACTACACCATCGTCGGTTCCGGCGAATTTCTCGAAGCAGTGGTCTTGGCTCGTCATGAGTTCGGTCTGGACGATCGCGTCAAACTGCTGCTCACGGCGGACGATGCGCGCATTCAGGCGCTGCTGCGCGATGCCCACGCCTTTCTGTACCCCTGCGTTGCGCCAGGGGCCGCTCACGGCCTGGCGATGGCAGTGGCGGCGCGCAGGCCGGTGATCGCCTTCGAACAGGCGGAAGTCGCCGCGGCACTGCAAGGCTATTCCGACGTGCAATGGATCCCGCGACGCGACGTCGAACGCCTCACAGATGCGCTAAAATCTCTTCTGAATTTTCCGGAAACGTCGGATTGAACGAGGGTCAGCGGCCGGCGAACTGGGCCAGCGCCAGATCGACTGGCGACAGGGCGGGGAGACTTTTCAGCCAATCGGGGTAGTCCCAGCCTTCCGGCTGAAGCATCAGGTGGCAGCGCTTATCGGGGATGCCCGCCAGGGGCAGGCGCTCGTGGGTGGGCAGGAACCAGGCGCCGTATCCAAGTGGGGCGCACCACTTCAGGATCAGTCCAACATGGTCCAGCGTCGATATTGCCGGGATAATGTGGACCTCGACCAGAAAGCGCGTTTTTCCCAACCGGGCGATATTCGTAGCCCCTTCCAGGGCCCGCACTTCCGCCCCTTCCACGTCGATCTTGACCAGATCCGGCACGCCAAACTTTGACGCCAGCGTATCCAGCCTGATCGTCGGCGCTTTGAGAAAGGCATTGTGCTGCGAAGCGGTGTGAGCGCGCTCCCGATAGACACTGCCGGCGGCGCCCTCCTCGTAGGTCCACAGCGTGACCTCTTCGTCGTCGGCCCGATCGGCGAAGGCTGTGACCAGCCGGACACGATGGCTGAGGCGATTGCGAATCAGGTTCTCGGCCGCATAAGAGAGCGCCAGCGGGTTCGGTTCGACCATGACGATCTCCTGAACCGATGGCGACAGCAGCATGATCAGCGCCGCCTGACCGACGTTCGAACCCACGTCGAAGATGCGCGTCGCTCGCAGAGAACAGGCCGCGATCCAGGCGTAATCGTCCTCCGGCGTTGCCGGCACAGCGCCCTCACGCACGCGGAAAGTCTTGCCGGCCAGCCTGGCATCGACCAGTGGGGTGGGCAGAGACAGGATGCGGCGGGCGAGCGTCCTTGCCTTGTGAACAGTTCTGCCGACTCGGTTCATGGATCAGCCTTCAACGCAGGGCAGCGAACTCAAAATTTCTCCCCTCTGCAATCGGGCATACCCGTGGGCACGCCCGATTGCAGAGGGGAGCCCAATTCTAGCCGGCTCCGCGTAGCTGAGCGATAGCGTCGCAGGCCGGGCACGAACCATCCGGACGAATGATGGCAAACCCACCCTGCGGATCGCCGTCGATGAAGCGAGTGAAGTTGACGTTGAAAACGATGATCAGGTCGACATTGGCCGTGGTCGCGGCGATTTCGATCGCATCACGCAGCCACTCCGCCTGCTCGGCCACCGAGGTGTTCGCGCCCCAGGCGAAGCCCGAAGGCAGTTCGCCATAGCCATCCGGCGACAGGTAGCCCAGCTCGCTGAAGCACAGCGGCGGGTTGGTCGTCCGGAAGGGGAAGGCCGCGCGCTGGAGCATGAGCGGGAAGTAGTACGTCTGGTAGTCGCCACGGGGGTCGCCACCCTGCAGGCGCGGGGAGATGATGCCTTCGTTGTAGTGGATGCCGATGCAGTCCGAGTACTGCGCCGCGCCGGCATTGGCCATACCCAGGTAGTAGCGGTCGTCGTTCCACACGCGGTCCAGGCCGAAGGCGCCTTCCGCGCCGGTCGGCGACGGCGCACCGGTGACCACCTTGACGACCGGATCAGTCGCCTTGATGGCATCGTAAGAGGCGCGCAGCAGTTCGACGTACATGCGCGGATCGATCTGTCCCTGCGGCCACTCGCGGTCCAGGTTCATCTCGTTCCACACCTGAATGGCGTCGGGCTGGAGACCGGCCACCTCGCCGACGAACGCAGCGTACTGGTCGATGTATTCATCGCCGCCGGAGCCCAGTTCATCCTTGTTGCCCTTGATGGACAGGAAGGCGAAGAAGCCGTGCTCGTGCGACCAGTTGATCCGGTCGCGGGCCACGTCGATCAGCGAGCGGTCGCCGATGGTGAACGGGATCTGCCACTTCATCCAGGTCATGCCCGCCTGGCGCATCAGTTCGGCGGCATTCTCGTCGAAGTTGTCCATCTGGCCGCCGACCGGGACCGGCAGTTCGTTGACGACGTTCGGCCGCGGCACAATCACCGGCGGCGCGGGCGTCGGCGGTTCGGCCGGGGCAGTCGTCGCGACCGGCACGACGACGGACGGCGGCGCGCTGCCATCCAGGCGGTTCAACTGATTGCCCACGCGCAGCGGTCCGACCACCACCGTGCGCGATTCGCCATTGGCCAGCAGCACGCGCAGGCGCAGACTGTAGACGCCATCGGCGACGGTCGCGGTGTTGATGGTCGCCAGCGGGCCATCGGTGACCGGCGTGCGGCTGGGCAGCGAGACGGGCGTCCAGGTGACCGCTTCAGGATAGGCGCCCATCTCGAAGAAGTAGGTACTGAGGCCGGCCGGGGGGTTGACCGTGCCAAAAACCGTGAAGGTCCCGGCGATGTCATAGACAGGCGGCGGGTAGTCGATGCGAATGCCGTCGTCCTGCGCGAACGCAGGAACGACAGCAAGCGCCAGAAACAGCGTGAGGATCAAGAGTCGCCGGAGCATGTGGATCAATCCTTCGTGCTCAGCAGCCCGACTTTACGGGCAGCTCCCCTTCTGCAGGGTGTATTCAATGGTACGGATATTGTCGCCCTCGTTGTTTTCCGGAATGGCGTTGTTCGGATCGATCGTCAGCGTGATGCGGTGGGTTTCGTTGTACCACGTGCTAATCGTCAGCGGCATGTTGACACGGAACGTCTGGCCTGGAGCGATCACCGGGAAGCCGCCGATCGTCGTGCCCTGAACGGAGCCATCCGCCGCGCGCACGTCGACCAGGTTGACCGTGCCGCTGGCGATGGGGTTCTCGGAGCCGAGATTGGCGACATCGAAGCCGACGTTGAACGTGGTCGCGCAGGTCGGCTGGGCAGGCTCAAGGACGACGATGCCGGCCACCAGGTTGGCATTCGACGTCACCGCCGGGATCGGCGTGAAGGGTGCGGCCGTCGGCAGTGGCGCGGCGGTCGGCGCGGGCGGCGGCGGCGGGGCAACCCGCGGCAGGCCGGTCAGATCGCCCAGCGTTTCGACGATCGTCGGCGACATCCAGCCCAGGCGGCCGTCTTCCAGCATGACGTAGTACCAGCCGGTTCCCTGATTGCTGATGCCGCGGATGTTCAGTTCTGTGTCCTGGGGCAGCGACGCGATGATGCGGTAGGCCTGGCTGTCGCCTTCACGGACATTGCCGTTTGGCGTGGTGATGCGGACGCGCGGCGTGCTGTTCTGGGTCGGCTCAGGTGTGGGCGGCGCCTGCGTGGCCGGGAGCTGCGTCGCGGTCGGCAGCGGAGTCGGCGTCACGGCAAAAGGCGGCGACGTGTTTTCGATGCGGATCGGGCCGACGATCTGCTGGACGGACGTGCCATCCGCCGCGGTGACCGTCAGACGCAGCTCGTACAGGCCGTCCGGCGTCAGGCTCGTGTCCCACACGCCGAGCACATCGTCGACGACCGGCACGGCGCTGGGCAGAATGGCCGGGAACCAGTCATTGGCCGTTAGCGGCTGCAAATTGTCCCCCAGGGGACGGAATTCGATGAAATAGTTGGACATTCCGGTTAGGTTGGCGGTACCACGCACCTCGAACTCGCCGCGCAGCACGTACACCGGCGGCGGCCAGGTGATGTTGGCATTGGGGTCTACCGCCGCGGTGGGGGTCACATTCTGCGCAACCGCGGGCAGGGCCAGCGCGAACGTCAGCGCCAGCGCAAACAGGACACGTCTAAAGGACATTCTATTCCTCCTGATTCCGTGCGAATCAGGGGTATTGTATCGGAAAGACAATCGTTCGCGCTAACGTTTTCCCAACGGTCTTCCGCCGGACAGATGCATCAGACGTGTCAGAACTGAAGATCGTCGCCGCCGCTGATCAGTCCTCGGTAAGCAGATAAATGCTGTAGCGCAGGGCGGCGGCGGTGATGATCACGGGAAGGACCAGTGGCAGGATCGTCTCGATGACAAAGCGCGGAACGCTGTCGAGCGGCAGCAGGCGCGCCAGATTAATAGCCAGAAAGTACGCCCCGCTGGTGAGCAGGGTGGCGGTGATGGCCTGCATGCGCGATCGACTGCCCGCGCCATACATCGCCCCCAGAGCCGCCACCATCACCGGTTCGATCCACAGCCGCAGGATCGAGACGGCCAGCCCGCCGAGCATTCCCACGCGGATCAGCAGCGGTGAACTTTCCAGCCGGAACTGGACGTCGTACTGGATGATCAGCAGGGGCATGCTGAATAGTACGACGGCCAGCGACATCAGCATCAGGTTTTCAATGTGGCGCCAGACGGCGGCCGCCATTTTCGCATAAAGGATGTGGAGAATTGGCTGGGGGATCACCAGGGTGAGCGAGAGCGTCTCGTTGCGCCGTTCGTCGACCACGAAGGTCGCCGCCGCGCTGCCAACCACCATCAGGATCTGCACGTACATGACGACGCCCATCGGCAGCAGCACGACCGAGACGGTCACGGTGGGCATGAGCAAAGTCAGCAGGCCAGGCACCAGAAGCGAGGCGAAGATCACGATCGCCTGAAGGACATACAGGCGGACGAGCAGGTTGATGTTGGGCGGGAAGGTCTTCCATGCCGCGCCGAGGTGACGCCGCACGATCGGGTTGGACCGTCGCGCCCAGTAGGGCAGGTGCGCGTCGATCTGGACCGCGCGCGCGGAGAGCGGTCGGAGCTTTTCGGCGATCGCTTCTGAAGCGGCCGTGGTGGTAGAAAGATTCTGCACGGTCTGCTCCTTCAGGCTGCCATCCGTGGCGGGTAGTGGGTTTTCTGACTGTAGTTTCATAGTACATTCCCGCCTGCCAACGTTAAGTTCAATTGTACCATCCTGAAATGCTACAATAGCGCCGTGATGACCGTACACGGAACGATAGCTGCCATGTCCGATACCCTCAGTCCCCGCGCGCAGCGTCTGCGCGATTCCGGTTTCAAACTGACCCACGCCCGGCTGACCGTGCTGAAGGCGCTGGAGACCGGAGAGCCACACGTGACCTCCTCTGAGCTGCTCGAAGAGGTCAGCCGGCTCGATCCCAGCATCGGGCGGGCCAGCGTCTTCCGCACGCTCGACCTCTTCACCCGCCTGTCGATCATCCGCCCGACCTATATGGGCGGCAGCATCGCGCCGACTTACGTGCTCATGCCGGACGGCCACCACCACCACATCATCTGCATGAACTGCAACCGGGTCTTCGAGTTCGAGAAGTGCGGGCTGGATTCGCTCACCGGCGAACTGGAAGCCCGCTTCGACATCCAGATCACCGGCCACCTGCTGGAACTGTTCGGCATCTGCGCGCAGTGCAAGCAGGCCATGGCGGAGAGCGCTTCGCACGCCGATCAGGATGAGGATCGCTGATGCACATTGCCTTCAACGGCTGGTTCTGGGATCAGCCGAACACCGGCAGCGGCCAGGTGATCCGCCATCTGCTGCCCGCCCTGCGCCGCCTCAAACCCGATCTGGCCCTCACGCTGATTCTGCCCCCCGGCGCCCAGGCAGAGCCTCTGCCGCCGGACGTGCGCGCCGTGACGACACAGGGATCGCGTTCCAACCTGGGCAAGGTCTGGTTCGAGCAGCGCACCTTCCCGATCGAAGCGGGCCGCGCGGAGGCCGACATCGCCCACGTCCCCTACTGGGGGCCGCCGCTTTCCTCGCCCATCCCCTGGTCACCAGCGTGCTCGACGTGATCCCGCTGGCCCTGCCCGAGTACGCCGACGGTTTCTTTCCCCGCCTGTACACCAGCCTGGTCAGCGCCGCCGCGCGCGGTTCCACCCAGGTGATCGCCATCAGCGACGCCGCTAAAGCCGAGATCGCCGAGCGGCTGGCCATCCCGCCCGACCGCATCACCACCACCCATCTCGCCGTCGACGAGCAGTACCACCCGCGTATCGGTGCGGAGCGTGACCCGGCCGTGCGTGAGAAATACAACCTGCCCGAGCAGTACGTGCTGGCCGGCTTCGGCTTCGACCGGCGTAAGCGGCTGGATGTGGCGATGCGGGCTTTCAGCTACGTCGCGAAGGCCGAGGGCGAGAACACGACACTGGTCATCGCAGGCCGAGAGCCGCACTATGCCGAGCCGATGTTCCCGGACCTGCGCGCGCTGGCCCGCGAGCTGGAGATCGAACCGTTCGTCCAGTGGATCGGCTATGTCGACGAAGCGGACAAACCCTCTCTTCTGCGGATGGCCAGCGTCTTCGTCTTCCCCAGCGAGTACGAGGGCTTCGGCCTGCCGGTGCTGGAGGCGATGGCCTGTGGCACGCCGGTGATCGCCAGCGACATTCCGGTCATCCAGGAGGTGGTCGAGGATGCCGCCTATCTGGTCACGTCGGGAGATGTGCGCAAAATGGGCGGGGCGATGCTGGCCCTGCTGCTCCAGGACCCGCTGCGCCAGCAGATGATCACCCGGGGGCTGGGGCGGGCGACGCGCTACAGTTGGCGCAAGACGGCGCTGGAGACGCTGGCCGTCTATGAGCGGACGCTGGCCGGAGCGCGTCAGAGGTAAGCAAAGCCCGCTTCTGGCCGCCGCCGTGTCACTCCACCCGCAGCGGCGGCCCCAACAGCTCCATGCCATGCCGTCTCCACAGTTCCGGGTCCTGCGCAGGCATGGCGTTCTCACGAGTTACTTCCCGGAAGAACGCTTCCATCTGGCCGGCCGGCGTGAAGACGATCAGCATCCGCCCCAGCCCTTCGCCGACGTGTGCCCAGACATGCGGCACCTGTCGCGGCGCCAGAACCGAGTCGCCCGGCTTCAGCAGGAATTGCTCCGACCCGATCTCCAGGAGAAACTCGCCTTCGACGGCGTAGAACCATTCCTCCTGCTCAAAATGCAGATGGCGGGCCGGCCCTCCTTTGGAGTGGAACGTGTTCTCGATGATGAACACGGCGCTGCTGTCCTGTGCGGCGACTTTGAAGGCAATGGCGCTGATGCCCAGACCGCGATGACTCGCGAAGCAGTCTTCGCCGGCCAGCACCGGATTGACAGCGGATGAATCGTCCTGGCGGTCCAAGATGGAATACTCCTGCTGCTCGTGGACGAGAAGGCTATGATGGGGTGCGCGGAGGTCGGTGATTGTACACTCCCCCGCAGAATCGACCAGGCCGCCAGGGCGAGCAGGGCAAACGCATCAAATTCCTCGTAATTCAAGAAGGGTCATTATGGCGGTGTAGGGGCGCATCGCGATGCGCCCATGATGGCGGGCGGTTCACGAACCGCCCCTACTCGCACCCTCATGAACCCATTGATGACTTTGATGCGTTTGCCCAGGGCGAGTGGATCAGTCCATTCATGCCAACCAGGTGGCGGTCGCCCGCGCAAGGCGCTAAGCTCGCGTCAATTTGACCGCTCTCGCACCCACAGGTGAAGAGGTCATGGCACAGCAGTCCCAGATCCTCGATGGGCCATCCGCAGCCGCCGACCTGTCTTCTCGTCGGCGCCGGCCCCTGGCTAATCGCAATTTCCGCCTCCTCTGGATGGGCGAAAACGTCTCGCTCCTGGGCGACCAGTTCTATCTGATCGTCCTGCCGACCCTCGTCTTCCATATGACCGAGTCTTCGCTGGCCTTCGGCGCCGTCCTGCTCGCCGCAGGCCTGCCGCGTGCCCTGCTCATGATCATCGGCGGCGTGATGACCGATCGGATTTCGCCGCGCCGCGTCATGATCCGCTCCAATCTTGCTCGCCTCGCCATCACGGCCCTGCTGACCCTGCTCGTGGCAGCGGAGGCGGTCCAGCTGTGGATGCTCTTCCTGGCAGCCTTCTGCTTCGGCCTGGTCGACGCCTTCTTCCACCCGGCCTACCGGGCCATGATGCCGCTCATCGTCGAGGAGCAGGACTTGCAGACCAGCAACGCCTTCATGCAGGGCTCGGCGCAGATCGTCAACATGGCCGGTCCCGGCGTGGCCGGCGTGATCATCGCCCGGCTGGGAACCGTCGTGGCCCTCACCCTGGACACCTTCAGCTTCCTATTCACATCGGCGGCGCTCTTCTGCATGCACCCACCCTCGATGGAACGCCCGCCCACCGCGGCGCGGGTGGAGACCGGCGCTGTCACTGAGCCGGTCAAGGGCCGCCTGCTGTCGGAGATTGGGGAGGTCTTTACCTATATCCGCCAGGATCGCCTGCTGACCATCCTGATCGGCGTGGTCGCGGCCATCAACCTGTTCTTCACCGGCCCGCTGGTCGTCGGCTCGGCGGCGCTCAGCCACGTGCGCTTCGAGGCGGGGTCGGCCGGCTTCGGCGCCATGCTGTCGTCCTTCAGCGTCGGCATCCTGATCGGCACCGTCAGCGCGGGGGTCGCGCGACTGAAGCAGCCGGGGCTGATCAGCCTGCTGGGGGTCGCCTCGCAGGGCCTGTTCATGGTGGGGATCGGCCTGTCGGGGAGTCTCGAACTGGCCTGCATCCTCTGGCTGATCGTCGGCTGCACGGCGGGCTTTGGCAGCCTGAATTTCATCACCCTGACGCAGAAGCGCGTCAACCGGGCCATGATGGGCCGCTTTATGAGCCTGATCGCCCTGGCCGAGGTCGGGCTGGCGCCGATTTCCAACGCCGTGGCGGGCGTGGTCGCGGACCTGAATCTGACGGCCCTGTTCATTGGCGCGGGGGCGCTCCTGACGACGGTCGCGCTCGTTGGAGTTTCCAACCGGATCGTGCGCACAGGCGAGGTCTGACCCGGCGCTGGTGAAGCATAAGCAGCCGGGCCAGACGCACGCTTTCAGCCGCCTTCAGCCGCCAGCTCCAGATACACATCCGATCCCACCGCTTCGGCCGTCCAGCCACGCAGGCCGTTGACCTCGACGAAGCGCCAGCGTACGCCCTGGGCGCACAGAGAGGGATTGCTTCTGCCGCCGTTCATCACGGCGAACGACTCGCCCTCCCCGATCTGCCCCAGCACTGGCGCGTCGCGACGCGGAGCCGCCCTTAGATTGTTCGCCCCGCTGCCGGGGATCACCCGCAACACGCGGTTCGACCAGGTGACAGGCAGCGCCTCCGCCGCCGGGCAAAAGGTGGCATCGGAACCCATCGGCGCGAGGCTGCGCAGGATGGGTAACCTCTCGACCCGGAAGTCCGGCAGAGCCAGCAGGCTCAGCCGTTCGTCGCGCAGGTGCAACCCGCCATCGACCCACTGGAACGGCACCGTGCCCAGGAAAGCGAGCATCTCGCCGCCAGCGGTGTAGGCGATTTGTGCGGACATGGCGATTTCAGCGGTTTCCCCTGCGGACCGGGAAGCAGCGTCCGCCAATTATCCTCGTAGACAGGCGGCATCCAATCCTGCGTGGTGTCGACGGGCGTCAGCGCCAGGATCTGATCCGCCGGTGTGATCGCGTCGGTCGACGGGTCGAGCAGGTAGCGATCTTCGCCGGTCTCGTTCGGGATCGTGAAGGTCAGCATGGGCGTGCCGTTCTGATTCACCCACACCGGGAAGGCATTGTCCAGCATCTCCTGTGTCGGCGGCAGGGGCGCCCGGTCCAGCAGGGTCCCGTCCGCATCGTAGACCAGCACGACGATCTCGTCGGCAACGCAGACATCCGTCGCGCTCGGCTTCACCGATCGCAGTGCGATGCCGCCGGCGCCCCAGTCGATATCGACGGCCAGATCGACGCCGCACAGGATGTCGCCCTCCAGTGTCGCGAGGACGCGCGTCTCCGCGGTCTCCACATCATGAACCAGCAGTCGCTTCGGTTTCCCCTCACTCCAGATGAAATCGCTCCAGGCGATCTGCCGGCCGTCCGGTGACCAGGTGGCATACGACAGGAACAGGCCGTAGTCGCCATTATTTCGCTCGGCGTCGGACAGGTTGTTCGGCGGTGTGGTATCGACGGAGATGCGCTGCGCCGCGCCGGTCGTCAGGTCGCAGACCCACAGGTCACCGGAGGGCGAGGGCGCATAGCCTTGGTTCAGCATCGACCGCTCGAAGACGTAGAAGGCCAGCCAGCGGCGGTCGGGCGAGCGCAGAAGGGGCTGCCAGGGCACCAGCGCGTTGTCCGCGCCGAAGTCACAGCCATCGTAGAGAGTGAGCGTCTCCGTCGAGGTGCGGTAAACGTACAGGTCGCCCCACTGGAGACGAACAGCGCGTCCTGCGGCAGATCCTGCAAGACGGGCTGTGCGGCAGTCGAAAGGCCAATCGAGAAGGTGGTAAGGAGAAGGAGGGCGAGTATTGCGCGAAGGCGAGGCATGACGCGGCGGCTCCTGAGGTGGGCGGCGGCGAAGACTACAACACCATCATACTCCGCTTCAGGGACGGGTGCGCTAAATCGCCGCGGGATGTTCTATAATGTCAGAAAACACCGTCGCATTCGCCACCAACCGGCAGTGGGTTTAAAGGTGGATCATGCTCTCCTTTACGTCGCCTACTTCAGCAGACCAAAACAGCTATTCGCAGAACGGCGCGCAACCGCACGGCACCGGCATGCCGCTCGACCTCGGTTGGGTGATGGACGCCCACGTCAACCTGAGCGCCACCGAACGCCGCGCCGCCACCCTGGGCACGCGCCGGTCCGTAAAAAAGGAATGGCAGGCGGCCTGGCTGCTGCGGGCCATCACCTGCATCGACCTGACCACCCTCAGCGGTGACGACACCCCCGGCAACGTCCGCCGGCTGTGCGCCAAAGCCCGCCAGCCCGTCCGCCCTGACCTGCTGGAGGCGCTCGGCATCGTTGGGCAGGGAGACGCCGATCTGACCATCACCACCGGCGCCGTTTGCGTCTATCACGCCCGCGTCGCCGATGCCGTCAAGGCGCTGGAGGGGACGAACATTCCGGTTGCCGCCGTCTCGACCGGCTTCCCGGCCGGCCTCAGCCCGCTCCACCTGCGCATCCAGGAGATCCGCGAGTCGGTGGCCGCCGGTGCCCGCGAGATCGACATCGTCATCAGCCGCGAGCACGTCCTGACCGGCAACTGGGAAGCGCTCTACGACGAGGTGCAGCAGTTCCGAGAGGCCTGCGGGCCAGCGCACATGAAGTCGATCCTGGCCACCGGCGACCTGGGCACCCTGCGCAACGTCGCCCGCGCCAGCCTGGTCTGCATGATGGCCGGCGCCGATTTCATCAAGACCTCGACCGGCAAGGAGAGCGTCAACGCCACGCTGGAAGTCGGCCTCACCATGTGCCGCATGATCCGCGCCTACCAGGAGCGGACCGGCCACAAGATCGGCTTCAAGCCGGCGGGCGGCATCCGTACCGCCAAGCAGGTGATGAACTGGCAAATCCTCATGAAAGAGGAGTTGGGCGACGACTGGCTGTTCCCGAATCTGTTTCGGGTGGGGGCCAGCGCCCTGCTGACCGACATCGAGCGCCAGCTTTCGCACCACGTCACCGGACGCTACGCCGCCGAACACTACATGCCGATGGGATAGAGGGCAGGAGGTCTGCACATGGTCACCCAGACGGCTGCGGCACCCGCGACTTCGTCCCAGATCCCCGCGCCAGCGCGCATTCTGGCGCTGGCGGCAGTGCTCCTGGCAGCCTTCGCGCTGCGTGTGGGCAGCCTCCAGGCAGCCGATCTCAACATCGATGAGTCATGGTCCTACGTCCACAGCTATTACATTGCCTATCCCGCCGATTTCAGCCTGACGCAGATCCTCGCCCCGGAACCGAATAATGCCCTGCATCTGCTCCTGGCTTCGGCATTTCTGCGCATGTCGCCAAACAGCCTGGGCATCCGGCTGCTTTCGGTGCTGGCTGGGGTGTGCGTCGTGGCGCTCAGCGCCCGCCTTGCCTTTCGTTTGTCTGGATCGTCTGGATTATATGGACGCCGGGCAGCGCTGCTCACTGCCGGCCTGACAGCGTGCGCCGTGGACATGGCGGCGCAGTCGCAGATCGCTCGCCCCTACATGCTGGCGGCGATGTTCGCGCTGTTGGCGGTCGTGGGCGGCATCGAAACCGCTGGCGGCTAAACCTGTACGGAGGCGTCCGCGCCCTGCTGTTCCATATCGGCGTCCTGCCGATTCTGCTGGCGCGACAGCCTCGCGCTCTTCAACACCTGAGGAGGGGAGCGCCCGCGCGCCGGGGGCGATGGATTTTCAGCCGCGTCATCGTCTATGGCACGGCGTTGCTGATCGCTTACATGGTCTACATCCGCCAGCCGATTCACGTCATCAGTTCCGGTCAGCAGGTCCCACGCTTCGACGAAGTGCTGCGCCATCTCATCGGCGCACTTTTCGGCGATCTGACGCTCGCTGCAGAGGGGCTGATCGCCGTGCTGATCGTCGGCGCGATGCTCCGCTTTCGTCTGAAGCAGAACCGCCTGCCCCTGCTGTGGATCGGTCTCGCCTACATCCTGCTGATCATCCTGGCGGTTGCCGCCGGCGGGGCGCTCAAATGGCTGCATCTCACCCATGTCGCCGTCGCCCTAGCGCTGATCATCGCCGCTCTTGCCGCGCCGTTGCCGCGCCTGGGGCGCTGGTCGGTGAGCGTGGCTGTCTGTGCGCTGTGCGCAGCCCAGTGCATCAGCTCTCTTGCTTCGCCGTTCCGCTACTACAGCGCGGTCGGAGATGCTTTGTCCTCTGTGACGCCTGATGACGCTCCATCTATCTTCAGCACAGGACGGTGCTGTGGGCGGTACACAGCTCAAGCAACCCGGCGAATGCCGACCGCTTTTCGGGCTGCTCGACGGCGCTGTCCCACTCGACGGTTCTCTGTGCTCGGAGCAGATCGGCTGGCAGCCTGCTGCGCCGTCTGCCTGCAGCGCTGTGGTGTGGACCGACGGCGAACTGCGCCTGCTGCGCTGCCATCCTGACCGACTGCGCACACGTTGGTTTGTGTTACACTGATCACGAGGCTTTTCACCGGAGCGCTGGTGTTTGCGGCTGTGAAGAAAAGTCGGGAATCCTCCTCATGAACGTTGCAGAGATATTCCAAACAATGTCATACGGCCCCGCCCCCGAAGCGGCGGATATCGCCCAGACCTGGCTGGAGCGGCCATGAGCGCCAGTTCGACCTGGTCATCGACAACCAGTGGACGCCGCCGAAGTCCGGCCGCTATCTGGAAAGTTTCGCCCCGGCCACCGGCGAACGGCTCGCCCAGTATGCCGACGCCGGTGAAGAGGACATCAACGCCGCCGTGACCGCCGCGCGGGTCGCCTCCAGACCTGGCGCAGCGCCCGGCCACGTCCGCGCCCGGCACATACGCCGTCGCCCGCGTGGTGCAGAAGCACGCCCGCCTGCTGGCCGTGCTGGAGGCGCTGGACAACGGCAAGTCGATCCGCGAGACGCGCGACCTCGACGTGCCGCTAGTCGTCCGCCACCTTCTATCACCACGCCGGCTGGGCGCAGTTGATGGAACGCGAGCTGGACGGCTACCAGCCGGTCGGCGTGGTCGGCCAGATCATCCCCTGAACTTCCCGCTGCTGATGCTGGCCTGGAAGGTGGCCCCGGCCATCGCCATGGGCAACACCGTCGTCATCAAGCCGGCGCCGGCCACCAGCCTGACCGCCCTGCTGTTCGCCGAAATCCCTGGTCGAGGCCGGGCTGCCGCCGGGCGTGGTCAACATCGTCACCGGCGGCGACCAGACCGGCGCGCTGATCACGGCGCACCCCGGTTTCGACAAGATCGCCTTCACCGGCTCGACCGAAGTCGGCCGCATCATCCGCCGCGCCACCGCCGGCAGCGGCAAGCGCCTGTCGCTGCAGCTGGGCGGCAAGTCGCCGTTCATCGTCTTCGACGATGCCCAGGACGCCGCCATCGAGGGCTGGTCGATGCCATCTGGTTCAACCAGGGGCAGGTCTGCTGCGCCGGTTTCGCGCCTGCTGGTGCAGGAGAGCGTCGCCGAGACTTTCCTGAACAAAGTGCGCCGCCGCATGGAGCCAGCTGCGCGTCGGCACCCGCTCGACAAGAGCATCGACATGGGCGCCATCGTCGACGCCCGTGCAGCACCGACACCATCGACCGCTGGGTGCAGCGCGGCCTGGCCGAAGGGGCCGACGTCTTCCAGGCAGAATGCCCGCTGCCGGACCAGGCTGCTGGTACCCGCCCACGCTGATCACCAACGTCAGCTCGGCCTCCAGCGGTTGTCCAGGAGGAGATCTTCCGGGCCGGTCGTGGTCGCGATGACTTTCCGCACGCCGAGCGAGGCCATCGCCCTGGCCAACAACACCAAGCTACGGCCTGGCGGCGAGCGTCTGGAGCGAGAACATCAACCTCGCCCTGGACGTGGCCGGGAAGGTCCAAGCCGGATCGGTCTGGGTCAACTGCACCAACCTGTTCGACGCGGCGTCAGGGTTCGGCGGCTTACCGCGAGCGGCTACGGGCGTGAGGGCGGCCGGGAAGGGCTGTACAGTACGTCCGCCCGACCTGGCAGCCGCGTCCGCCAGCCCGGTCGCCGATGGCCCGAGAGTCGAGTTCACGCCAAATCCGGCCCCCGCGCGCCGATGAACAGCAGACCAATCGCCCCCGGCCTGCCGACCTCGACCGCACCGCCAAGCTCTTCATCGGCGGCAAGCAGCGGCGCGCGGATGGCAACTACACGCGCCCGGTGCTCGCCGCCGACGGGCAGGTCATCGGCCAGGCGGCCGTCCCAACCGCAAGGACATCCGCGACGCCGTCGAGGCCGCCGTCAAAGCCGCGCCGGGTTGGGGGCAAGAACGGCCACGCCCGCGCGCAGATCGTCTACTACATCGCCGAAAATCTGAGCGCTCGCGCCGAATTCGCCGAGCGCCTCCCCGCCTGACAGGGCGACGCTCAAGAGCGCGAAGCAGGAGGTCGACGCCTCCATCGACCGGCTGTTCACCTACGCCGCCTATGCCGAAAAGTTCGGCGGCACGGTGCAGGAGACGCCCCTGCGCGGCCTGGCCATCGGCCTGCACCAGCCGGTCGGCGTGATCGGCATGGTCTGCTTGCGGACGAGATTCCCGCTGCTAGCCTTCGTCGCTGGTCGCCCCCGCCATCGCGTGGCAACACGGTCGTCGCCCTCCCCCCGGCGGCGCCACGCCGTGGTCGCGACCGACTTCTACCAGGTGCTGGAGACGACCGACGTGCCGGCCGGCGTGATCAACATCGTCACCGGCGACCGCGATCACCTGAGCAAGACGTTGGTCGAGCACGACGACGTCGACGCGATGTGGTACTTCGGCGACGCCGCAGGCTGCGCCATGGTCGAGGAGCTTTCGGCCTACAACATGAAGCGCACCTTCGTCGGCTACGGCGCGCCGCGCGACTGGCTCGATCCGCACCAGGGCGCGGGCGAAGAGTATCTGCGTGAAGCGACGCAGGTCAAGAACGTCTGGCTACCGACGGGAGTAGAAACCTCACCCCCGCTCGCTCCGCTCAGCCGCCCCTCTCCACGCGGAAGGCGGGAACTGAGGACTTTCGGGGTGGCAGAGGAGTACGCGTAGGGCAGTTCGCGAACCGCCCGCCGTGCTAACGTAAATCGTGGATGGTCGCGCGCAAAGGTGGTGGCGGATTGAGTGATCAAAGCAGACGACAGAAAGCGCTTTCGAAAGATTGCCCAAAACCCCAGAACATCCGTTTCGGACTTGAAGTGACTGCTTGAGTTGGATTCGAACTCAAGCTGCACAAGGCTGACCATCAATTCATTTTGTGGGCATGATAGGATGAAAGTCACAGTGGTCATCCCATTCCGCAAGCAACCCAAGAAATCTACGTCAAAGAACACGCTTGCCATCTGGAAGCTCGAATCGCTCAGCGTGGATGAAACGTTATGGAAAGCGATACTGAACATGATGGAACAGGAACACTTGAGTAGTACAAGTCTCTGCCATACACCATCGAACTCACCCCGACGAAGACGGGGTGTAACAACCGCGATTCCCCTTCTGAAAGGATGTATGACGCAGGGCGACAGCCGCCCGGAAGCGCTGGCGATGATCGACGAAGCCAGGGACCTCTGGCTGGAAGCGGCTTGAAGAGAGAACATTTCCGCATCCCAGAACCGACCGGGGTCATTTCATCGTGATGCGGCGTATAATGTATGGAAGACATACAGGCAGATCACATAGACGACGCACCTCAACTCCGAAGAGGCGCTGGCATTAGCACTCCGGCTTGCGCCCAGGGGGCGGCTTCAGCAGATTGAGCGGAGTAGCCGCTTCTATGGGGGATAAGAAATCGCCGCGCCCCTTTGCCGTTGAACCATCGTCTGAAGAACACTGAGGCGAAACCTTCTGCGCTTGCTGGATGAAATCAGCCCTATCGAGCTGGTTCACCCGGAGATCGAAGAATTCCCGTCGTGGGTGAAGAGCGCTCCGGCGCGAGGAGCGGGAACGTCGGCTGAACGACCTCGCCAGCTGGGGCAGGAGATGGACAAACAGGA
>JADJPJ010000028.1 GCA_016713325.1 Candidatus Flexifilum affinis
ACGCCGTCGACGGTCTTCTGAATCCATTCGCCCGGCCCCAGACCAAATCGCTCCGCCTGCACCCGATCGATATCGTCCCACATCGGGGTGGGCACGACTCCGGGGCAAACGGCGTTGACGTTGATGTTGAAGGGCGCGAGATATTTCGCTGCACTCTGCGTAATGCTGATCGCCGCCCATTTGGCCGCCGAATAGTGCGCGGCGTAGGGTCGCCCGCTGCGCCCGGCGACGGACGAGAAGTTGACGATCTTGCCGTAGCTGCGGTCGGCCCTGCCCGCCGCTTTGACCTCGTCCGGCACCTGGGCGACCATTTGCCTGGCGACCATTTGCAGACAGAAGAACAGGCCGCGCTGGTTGACGCGCTGGAGCCAGTCCCACTTTTCCGGCGTCAAATCGAAGAGCGGCAGCGTCTCCAGCACGCCGGCATTGTTGACCAGGATGTCGATGTGCCCGAACTCGGCGACGACATCGCGCACCATCTGCGCGATCTGGTCGGTATCGCCGATGTCGATCGGGTAGGCCAGCGCCCGCGTGAAGGCGCTGCATTCCTCGGCGGTCTGGCGGGCGTTCTCGGCCCTGTACTCGGCCACGACGACGTGCGCGCCCTCCTGGGCAAAGCGCAGCGCCACCCCCTTGCCGATGCCCTGCCCGGCGCCGGTGACGATGGCCACCTTCCCTTTGTGGCGGTCCGGTACGATGCGCATGAGCGTCACCTTTCCAGAAAGCCGGCCAGCGCGACCGAGCGATTTTCCGATGCGGACAGGTAAGCCGCCTCGACCAGGCGCAGGGTGTTCAGGTTGTCGGCGCTGTCGGTGGGCGGGGCGCCGCCGGTCTCGATGGCGCTCATCAGGCCGGCCATCGGCCCGACGAAGGCGTCGGGGATCCACATTTCGTCGAGCGGCAGTTCGATCGGGTCCTTGCCCTGCTGGCGGTAGACCAGCGTGTCCGGCCGGCCGGTCGGATAGTTGTACATCAGGCCGATCGTGCCTTCGATCGCCCCTTCGGTGCCGTAGAAGCGGAAAACGGCGTAGGTCTCGCCGTGCATGTTGTAGTGGTTGACGGCGACCATCGCCTGTAAACCGCTGGCGTAATCCATGACGGTGATGGTCTTGGTCTCCGCCTTGACGTCGCCCTGCCCGGCATATTTCGCGTGGCGGCTGGTCAGCCATTCCGGCATACCGAACAAGAAGCGCATCGAGTCGATGTAGTGGATGCTGTGGTACTGCACTTCAAGGCGCGGCGCAGAAGCCAGCCAGGGCCACATGTGCCAGGGGGTGGCGCTGCTGACCTGAATCTGCGCGTCGGTCGGCGTGCCGATCGCGCCCTGCTCGATCAGCAGCTTTGCGGCGGCGATGCCGGAGTCCCAGCGCATCTGGTGGTTGACGGCCTGCTTGACGCCGGCCTGCCGGGCCATGTTCACGATGTCCACCGCCCGATCGAAATCCAGGCTGAGCGGCTTCTGGCAGAGCATATGCTTGCCCGACGCCGCCACTTTCTGGACGATCTCGTGCTGGACCCAGGGCATGACGGCGATGTCGACGATCTCGACCGCCGGGTCAGCCAGCAGCGCATCCAGCGAGTCGTAGACGGTGGCGCTGCCGCCGGTCAGCTCGCGGACGGCCTCCGCCGCCTCGCGCTTGAGGTCATAGGCGGCCACCACGCGGAAGCCGGCTTTCTTGTAGGCCGGGACGTGTCCGTACTGGACAATGCCACCGCAGCCGACGAAGCCGATGCCATAGTCGGTTTTGGCGCCAAGCTTGGGGCGCCAGTGAATCGATTGAATGTCCATGTGCGCTGCCCTGCCTACAGCCCGAGCCGGTAGAAGCGATTGGCCGTCCCGCTCCAGATGGCGTCCTGCGCCGCCGGCGACAGATGCCCCAGCGCCGCCTTCGTCTCGGCCACCACTTTGGCGTAATCGCCGGCAAGAATCGCGACCGGCCAGTCGCCGCCGAACATCAGCCGCTGCGCGCCGAAGTGCTCGACGGCGTAGTCGATGGCCGGGAGGATGTCGTCGGCCGTCCAGTCGGCCTTGCCGACGGCGGTGTTCAGGCCACTGACCTTGGCGAAGACATTGGGATTTTCGGCGGCGGCGGCGAGCTGGTCGCGCCAGACGGCCATGCCGGCAGAATCCGGGTATGGCGGCTTGGCCAGATGATCGATGACCATGCGCAGGTTCGGGATCTTCTCAGACAGCGTCGGCACATGGCGCAGGTGATTCGGGAAGACGGCCACGATGTCGAAGCTGTAGCCATGCCCGGCCAGGATTTTCAGGCTTTCAATCACGCGGTCCTGCACCACCCACTCCGGGTCGGCCTCGGTGTGGATCAGGTGGCGCATGCCCCTGAAAACGGGCGTGGTCGCCTGGTAACGCTCCAACTGGCGTCCGGCTTCGTCAGGGTCCAGCAGCGGCACCCAGCCGACCACCCCGGCCACCCAGTCGTTGTGCGCCGCGACGTCGAGCATGTACTGCGTGTCTTCGACCGAGTCCATCGACTGAACCAGCACCGTCTTGTCGACGCCGGCCGCCTGGAGCTGAGGGAGCAGTTCCGGGGCTTCAAAGGTCCTGTAAATGGGTCCGTATTCCGGGACCAGCCAGGGATAGCTGACTTTTTCGAGATTCCAGAAGTGCTGATGGGCATCAATAATCATCTTTGACGGAATCCTTTCTCAACCGGGTGATTTATGTGCTCGTCCATTCCAGGACGCGATCCACAAATTGGGCGGCCAATCCTGTATATGCGGCCGGTTCAAGCAGGGCGGCAATGGCTTCGCGCGACAGGTGGGCATTCACCCGCGCGTCGTCGCACAACACGTCGAGAAACGCCTGATGCGTCTCGACCGAGTGCATGGCGCACTCATAGACGACATCATGCGCCGTCTGCCGACCGACGTGCTCCCCCAGCGCGAACATGACCCGCTCGGCCAGCAGCAGGCCGCCGGTCAGGTCCAGGTTGCGCCGCATGCGGTCGGGGTAGACGATCAGGCCGTCCAGCACCCGCCAGGTGATCTCCAGCGCGCCGTGCGCCATCACGCACAACTCCGGCAGATAGGCCCATTCCATCTGAAAGGAGGACCAGTCGCGCTCGTGCTCGTTGTAAATGAGGGTGTCGACGGCCGTGGCCGCCTTTTCGCGGCACAGGCGGGCCAGGGTCAGCACCGCCTCACAGAGCATCGGGTTGCGCTTGTGGGGCATGGTGCTGCTGCCGACCTTGCCCATCTCGAACGGCTCTTCGACCTCGCCGAACTCCTGCTTCTGCAGGTCGATGACCTCATGGGCAATGCGGCCCATCAGCGCGGCGAGCTGGACGACGATCAGCGCGAACTCGACAATGCCATCGCGCGACGTGTGCCAGGCGATGGGCGGCACTCCCAGGCCCAGTTCCTTCATCAGCGCGTCCTGGACGGCCAGTTCGTCGATGTCGCTCTCGGCCAGCCCGGCCAGCGTGCCGACCGCGCCGCCGAACTCGCCCACCAGAACACGCGGCTTGCTGGCATCCAGGCGCTGGCGCTGGCGTTCCAGCTCCGCCAACCAGACGGCGATCTTGGCGCCGAAGGTGGTGGGCAGCGCCTGCTGCCCGTGCGTGCGACCGGCAATCGGCGTGGCGCGGTGATCGCGGGCGAGGCGGCTCATGGCCGCCTTTAGCCGCGCGATCGTGTCTTCAAAGATGGGCATGGCATCGCGGATTTGCAGGACGATGGCCGTGTCCATGACATCCTGCGTCGTCGCACCCCAGTGGACGTAGCGTCCGGCGTCGCCCGCGCAGTGGTTGGAGAGCTGCCAGATCATCGAGACCAGGGGATGGACGGTCTTGTCGATCCCCAGTTTGATGGCGTCGGTATCCATGCGGTCGGCCCGCGCCTGCGCCGTGATCTCGTCGGCGGCGGCCTGCGGAAGCATGCCCAGGCCTGCCTGCGCCCGCGCCAGGGCCGCCTCGAAGTCGAGCCATTTCTGAAGCAGCGTCATGTCGTCGAACACCTGGCGCATCGCCGGGGTGCCGAACAGATCGCGAAAGAAGAGCGAATCGATGACGTGAGCGGGCATCAGTCGGAGTTCTTTCCGTCGCTGGGCAGCGCCGCGATCGACATATCCTGTGAGATCTGATCGTAAAGCCCGTCGCGTGTATGCCAAATATGGTCGCGGGCGAGCTTCACGGCAAGGTCGGTATCGCGATTCCTCAGGGCGGCCAGGATGGCCTCGTGCTCCTGGTGAATCGTCTCGGCGTTGCGCATCACGAACATATAGCGGAAGCGATACAACTCGCTGCGCTCCCACATGGCGTCGATGACCTGGACCAGATGACGGTTGTTCATCGCCTGGTAAATGCGCATGTGGAAATCCCGATTGAGCTGCATGAAGCTGTGGATGTCGCCGGCGTCGGTGGCGACCTTCATGGCATCGATGGTCTGCCTCAGGAAGGTGAGATCGTCGTCGTTGAGTCTAGGCGACGCGATGCGAACGCCTTCGCCTTCGATGAGCTGGCGGGCAAAGTACAGCTCGTCCAGATCGTCCAGCGAAATCTCGGTGACGAAGGCTCCCCGACGCGGCGTGATCGTGACCAGCCCTTCGGCTTCGAGAGTCTTCAAGGCTTCGCGGACCGGCACCAGACTGACGTTCAGGTCCTCCGCAAGCTGATACTGATTGATGCGTGAACCGGGCATCAGGTCACGGTTCAGGATGGCGTGACGGATGCGCTCGGCGACTTGAGCGGCCAGGGTGCGCCGACTGTCCTCAATCGGACGCAGGACTTTCGACATGCTGCGGCTTCCTTTCTTGATCAGCCACTTGCCGGATTATAGGATATAAATTATAATTCTTCAACCAGCGAGAAAACTCATTTTGTGAAATGATATGCCAAAACTCAATCTGCTGTACCGTACATTTGACGGTTTCGAGCGTTCTTTTGCCGCACAGGCGGACTCTTTCCGGCAGGCGCATGGCGACGTCGAGTTCAACATCGTCCCCATCGACCCCGAAAAACTGTATGAGCAGCTGGTGACCGAGCGTCGCGCCCTGTCCGCCGACTGGGACATTGTCCTGGTGCTGACGGACTGGCTGCCGGAGCTGCTCAAGATCGGCGGGCTGACGCGCCTGAACGATCGGCTGGAGGCCAGCCCCCCGCAGGATTGGCCGCAGGGTTGGTCGCCCAGTCTGCTCGAACTCCAGCGCGACGCGGCCGGCGGCGTCTTCGCGCTGCCCTACCACGATGGCCCGGAAATGTTCATGTATCGCGCGGACCTGTTCGAAGACGCGGCCGAGCAAGCCGCCTTCGCCGCGCGCTTCGGCTATCCGCTGCGCGTGCCGGAGACCTGGACGCAGTTCCGCGATGTGGCGCGCTTCTTCACCCGCCCGGATCAGGGACTGTACGGCGCGATGATCGCCGGGCTGAACGACGGGCACAACAATGTCTACGACTTCTTCATCCATCTGTGGAGCCGCGGCGGGCGCCTGTTCGACGATCAGTGGCATCCCACCTTTCACGATGCCATTGGGCGGGAAGCGCTTCAATTCTACGCTGACCTGATCCTGCGCGACAACGTTTGCCCGCCAAAGACGCTGGAATACGACAGCGTCGCGTCCGGCATCGCCTACGCCGCCGGCGAAGCGGCCATGATGTGGAACTGGTGCGGATTCTCGGCGGTGGCGGAACTGCCGCCCTCGAAGATCATCGGGCAGAACCGCGTCGGGCTGGTGCCGCGCGGCGACAACGGTCCGCACATGTCGCTCAACATCTACTGGGTGCTGGGCATCCCGGCCGGCAGCGCGCAGAAAGACCTGGCCTACGAATTTCTGCGCCACTGCGCATCCGCCGAGATGGACCGCATCACGGCGCTGAGCGGCGGCACCGGCGTCCGCCTGTCGACCTGGCGCGACCCGGCGATTCAAAGCCAGTTCAGCTACTACACGGCCATCGAAGCCGTCCATCGCAGCGTGGAAAGCCCGCCGCGCATCCCCGAATACCCGGCCATCAACGAAGTCTTCAACCAGATGCAGCATGCCGTAGTGACCGGCGCAAAGTCGGTCGAGCAGGCGCTGGAAGATGCGGCAGCCGAAGTCGAATCCATCATGCGGGCGGCGGGGTACACCGACTGAGCCGCATGTTTGTGGAGAATTTAGAGACAATAATAGGAGAGCAAAATGCTTAGGAAATTCTGGATACTGCTCGGTGTGATGAGCGTCATCGCGCTGCTCGGCATCAGCGTTGCGGCCGCGCAGGATGGTGAACCGGGGACAGCGGGGTTGGACCAGCGCTTTGAGGGCGTGACCGTGCGCGTGGCAACCATCGGTGGGCAGCCCTATGAGACGATCTACGATCGCATCAGCGAGTGGGAAGAAGCGACCGGCGCAACCGTCGAGATCGTCTTCCTGGGCGACGGTTTCGAGATCGACCGCTACCTGAAGACCAATTATGCCGCCGGCACTGTCGACTTCGACGTGGCCTGGAACCATACCAGCTTCATGGCGCAGTACGTCGACTTTGTCGAGCCGCTCCAGAGCTACTTCAGCGAAGAAGAACTGGCGCAGTTCAGCGCTGCCATCATTGACTCGTCGACGATCGGCGGCAACCTGCAGCTCATCCCGCGCCATGCCGACATCAGCGGCATGCACTACCGCACCGACCTGTTCGGCAATGCCGACCTCCAGGCGGCCTTCGAGGCCGAGTATGGCTATCCGCTGGCCCCGCCGGACAACATCGAGCAGATGTACGATATGGCCGAGTTCTTCGTCGCCCAGGGCGCGATCCAGTACGGCACGCAGTTCGCCGGCAAGGAAGAGGCGCTGAGCGGCCGCTTCTACGAACTACTGGTCGCCAATGGCGGCAACTACTTCGACGATGCCTTCGAGCCAACCTTCAACAGCGACGCCGGCATCATGACCGCCCAGTGGATGCGCGATCTGTACGTCAACAACCTGATCCCCGCCGACACGCCGAACCTGCTGTGGCCGGAAGTGGCGCAGAACTTCTGCGACGGCAAGGTCGCCTTCTACCTTGAATGGTACGGCTGGTACAGCTACTTCCAGGACCCGGACTCCTGCCCGGCGGTGGCCGGCAACTTCGACATCACGCGCGGCCCCACGGGCGCTTCGGATGGCGTTCGGACCGGTTGGGCGGGCGCGCATGCCTTCTCCATCACCAAGGATTCGCAGAACAAGCCGGCGGCTGCGGCGCTGATCAAGTTCCTGACCAGCGAATCGGTGCAGTACACCGAGGCCCAGTTGGGCGTTCTGCCGGTGCGTGATGACGTCTGGGCGCGCATCATCGCCGACGCCTCCGCCTCCAGCGTGGAACTCGACCGCGCCCGTCTGGAAACTGCCCAGACGCAGATCGGCGAGGACTTCTTCACCCCGCCGCTCTTCCCGGATTGGATCAGCTTCACGAACCTGTGGACGCCGGCGCTCCAGTCGATCATCCTGGGCGACGTGGCGGTGTCTGATGGCGTCGCGGCCGGCGCGGATTCCGCTCGCGAACTGCTGGATGAACTGGGCTACTACGGCTAGGTTCGAGAGCCCCTCACCCTGCTTCGGGTCCCTCTCCCATAGAATGGGAGAGGGGAGAGTAAAGTGAGGGCAGCAGCCACAGGAGAGGGGGATGACGATTTGCAGGCGTAGGGGCAGGACGGTTCCTGCCCCTACGCCCTGCGCAGTATCCAAGTCGACCAACCAGACCCGGAACAAGTGCGGATGGCTGCACAATCCCAAGACATTGCGACCGCGCTGCCCATGCAGCCGGCGCCGGCGCGCAGGCAGTCGAACAGTTTCCTCGCCCGGCGCGCCGTTTTCCCCTGGCTGCTGATCGCCCCTACGCTGCTCGTGATCGCCGCCGTCGTGCTCTACCCCATGCTTTACTCGATCTACGTCAGCTTCACGCCGTTCAACCTGCTGCGGCCGGCAACGTTTGCCTTCGACCCCGCCACCATGTTCCGCAACTACGAGCGGCTCCTGGGTGATGAAGTCTTCGTCGGCGCGTTCTTCCGCACGCTGATGTTCATGGCCGTGACGGTCAACCTGGAATACGTCCTGGCGCTCGGACTGTCGCAGTTGATCGCCCGCGTGACCTGGGGACAGAGCCTGATCCGCACGCTGCTGATGATCCCGATGATGTTCGCACCGGTACTGGTCGGCTTTCAGTTCGCATGGTTCTTCAATGCCACCGTCGGACTGGTGAACAACACCCTGCTCTCGCTGGGGCTGCTGACGACGCCGAAAGCCTGGCTGGTCGACGTGCCGAGCGGCATCTTCTCGATCGGGTTGGCCAGCATCTGGATGAACGTCCCGGTCACGACCATCATTCTGCTGGCGGGAACGCTCTCGCTGCCGAGCGAGGTCTATGAAGCCGCAGAGGTCGATGGCGCGACCGCCTGGCAGCAGTTCCGCAGGATCACCCTGCCCCTGCTTCAGCCGTTCGTGCTGATCGCGCTGACGGTGCGCTCGCTCGACGTCGGGCGCGCCTACGACATCGTGCGCATCATGACCGACGGCGGCCCGGCCAACCGCACCGAGATGATCTGGACGTATGTCGGCGAGATGGCCATCCAGAACTCGCGCTTCGGCCTGGCCAGCGCCATGTCGATGGTGAGCGTGATCGTCGGCGTCTTTTTCACCTTCTATCTGTTCCGCCAACTGGTGAAGTCAAGGCTGGTGCAGTAATGATGACTCACGCCGTACGACCTCATGGGCGTTCGCGCCAGGCCATCTACAATCTGGTGGCCTTCGCCATCCTCACGATCGGCGCGCTGCCCGCGATCTGGATCATCTTCACGTCGTTTCGCCCGGCTTCCGAAGTCAACGTCAGCCCACCCGTCTGGCTTCCGCAGCGCATCACCTTCGACTCCTATGCGTCGCTGTTCGGCCTGAATCCGGATTACGCGGCCGGCGTCCCGGTCGGCGACTACATGCGCAACTCGATCCTGGTGTCGCTGATGAGCACCACCGTATCGCTGGCGCTGGGCACGATGGCGGGCTACGCCTTCTCGCGTTTCGAGTTCCGGGGGCACCGGGCCATCTTCCTGCTGATCATGCTTTCCCGCGCCGTGCCGGGCATCGCCCTCAGCCTGCCCCTCTTCCTGTTGATGCGCAACGTCGGGCTGATAGATACGGTGCATGGGCTGGCCTTCGTCTACGTCGCCGTCAATACGCCCTTCACCATCTGGCTGATGGACGGCTTCTTCCGGCAGATTCCGCGCGACCTGGACGAGTCGGCCTACATCGATGGCTGCGGCTACTGGACGGCCTTCTGGCGGGTAGATCTGCCGCTGGCGCTTCCGGGCATGGCAGCGGCGGCGATCTTCGCCTTCCTCGCTTCATGGAACGAATATCAACTGGCCAGTCTGCTGACCCGCACGCCCAACGCCAAGACCTTCCCGGTCGGGCTGTACGACTTCACCAGCCAGTTCACCGTGGACTGGCGGGGCATGTGCGCCATGTCGGTGCTGATGATGATCCCGGCGATCATCTTCGTCATCTCCACCCAGCGCAACATGGTGCGCGGTCTGACATTTGGGGCCATCAAAGGCTAAATCGAGATTGTTCTTGTTTCTTTCGAAGCATCGGGGTATTTTCCACCCCGCAATTGCTAGGGAAAACGATTGTGCCAACCGTGATTGTTTACTGGGCTCCGGGGCGCAGCGCCAGCCAGAAAAAGGCGGTCAGCCAGCGCATCTACGAGGCGCTCGTTGAGGAAGGCGGGGCGCGCCCGGAAGATGTACTGATCGTCTTTCAGAACATCGAAGACGGCGACTCCGCGCGGCCGGGTCTTAAACCAGCAGGTTCAAAGGCAACCGAGGACTGACATGGCAACCGATATCTTGATGCCCAACCTGGGCTTTGACACCCAGACCGGGCGTCTGGTGGAATGGCTGAAAGAGCCGGGGAGCGCGGTGCAGAAGGGCGAAGCCATCGCCGTGGTCGAATCGGACAAGGCGAATGTCGAGCTGGAAGCCATCATCAGCGGCATCCTGCTGGAGCATCTCGTGGCGCCGGATCAGGAGATCGCCATCGGCAGCGTGATCGCCCGCATCGGCTGCGCCGACGAGTACCGGCCCGGAGCCGCTGCGCCCGCCGCAGCAATAGCTGAAGCGACAGCGCAGGCAGAGCCAATCCCACCGGCCGCCGGCAGCAGTGCGTCGCGCGTGTCGCCGTTGGCGCAGCGCATGGCCCGCGAGCTTCAGGTCGATGTCGAGCAGATCGCCGGGAGCGGGGCGCGGGGCCGCGTGACGCGCAGCGACGTGCAGCAGGCTTTCCAGCAGGCACAGCCGACCCCGGTCATGTCGCCGGCCCGCGACCCGCTCGGAGATGCCCAGGGGCATTCGGGCGCTGCCGGCCGTGCGCAAGGCTGCCCGCGAGCGCGGCATCGACCTGTCGGCAGTGCTGGCGGCCGGCTACGCCAACCCGATCACGCTGGCGGCGCTGGATAGGTACGCAGCCGCGCCGGCTGTATCCGCCGAGCCGGTCGAAGCCGCGGCAACCGGGACGGCCGCCGCCCCTGCGGACGGCGGCGTGACGGTCGTGCCGCTCTCCCGCACGCGGCAGATCATCGGCAAGCGGCTGGGCGAGAGCATGCGCGAGGCGCCGCACTTCTATGTGACCGGCGAATTCGTCTATGACGAGGCCCTGGCGCGACTCAAGACGCTGCCTGGAAAGATCAGGATCAACGACCTGATCCTCTACCTGACGGCGCAGACCCTGGCGCGGCTTCCGGCGCTCAACGCCACCTTCCATGACGGCACACTCCAGCAGTACCAGTCTGTCCACCTGGCGGTGGCTGTCGCCCGCGACGATGGGCTGATCACGCCGGTGCTGCGCCATGCCGAGCACTACTCGCTGGTGGGTATGGCTGAAGCCGGACGCGCTTTGATCGAGCGGGCGCGCGCCAACCGGCTGAGCCTGGACGATCTCCAGGGCGGCACCTTCACGGTGAGCAATCTGGGAATGATCCGGCAGGTGGACCACTTCACAGCGGTGATCAACCCGCCCCAGGTCGGCATCCTGGCAGTGGGCGCCCTCAAACCCCGACCGGTCGCGATCGATGGCGGCCTGTTCGTCCGGCAGACGGCGCACATGACGCTGAGCGGCGATCACCGCGTGGTCGACGGCATGGATCTGGCGCAGTTCATGGCCATTTTCGAGGAAGAACTCAACCGGTTCGCTCCAAGGAACGAATAGCGTATCTGAATGGGACGGAATGGTAAGCCTGTGGAGCTGACTCGAGGTGTTTGTAGGGACAGCAATAATGCTGTCCAAGTGGATTGGACGCGAAAAATCGCGTCCCTGCAAGCGCCGTTACGCCTGTCAAAAACCCAGGTGCTGCCTTAGAAGCGTAAAGCGAGAGAGACATGACCACGACCTTGCCCCTTGAAGGGCGGCAGCAGGCGCTCCGGTTGATGCTGGAGACGCGTCTGGCAGAAGAGAAAATTCAGGAGCTGTTCCTCGCCAACCTGATCCGGGGGACGACCCACCTGGCGATCGGCCATGAAGGGGTGGCCGTCGGCACGGCGGCGGCGCTCATCCCTGGCGACAAAGTGACCTGCACCTATCGCGGACACCATCATGCGCTGTCTCTGGGCATGAGCCTGCGGGCCATGATGGCCGAGATGATGGGCAAGGAAGCCGGCGCCTGCAAAGGCAAAGGCGGCAGCATGCACATGACCGACGCCTCGATTGGCCTGCTGGGCGCGAACGCCATCGTCGGTGCGCAGCTGCCGATCGCCATGGGCGCGGCGCTGACAGCGCAGGTCAAGAAGACCGGCAACATCGCCGTCACCTTTTTCGGCGAGGGCGCGACCAACATCGGCGCCTTCCACGAAGCGATGAACATGGCCTCGGTGTGGAAGCTGCCGGTGCTGTTCATCTGCGAGAACAACCTGTATGGCGAATACAGCGTATGGAGCAAGACCACACCGGTGCAGGACATCGCCGTGCGCGCGGCATCCTACGCGATGCCCGGCCTGATCGTCGACGGGCAGGACGCGGAAGCGGTCTACACGACGGTCAAGGCGGCGGCCGACCGGGCGCGGGCCGGCGAAGGCCCCTCGCTGATCGAGTGCAAGACCTACCGCTATCGCGGGCATTCGCGCACGGATACCGCCCCCTATCGCAAGCCGGGCGAACTGGACGAGTGGCTGAAGCGCGACCCGATCGACATCCTCAAGGCGCGCATGATCGCCGACGGCCAGCTCGACGAGGTAGAGTTCGCCGAGCTGCGCCAGGCCGCCGAGACAGCGGTCGTGGACGCGGTCGACTGGGCCAAGGATCAGCCCTACCCACCGGTCGAAGCGCTTTACGCAGATGTTTACTACGAAGGGTGAGCGGCGATGCCTGAAATGACCTACCGCGAAGCAGTCGCCAAGGCGCTGGCCGACGAACTGGCCAGCGACCCGGATGTGATCTTTTTCGGCGAAGATGTCGCCGAAGCCGGCGGCGTGTTCAAAGTGACCCCCGGCCTGTACGAGCGCTTCGGCCCCGACCGTGTGCGCGACACGCCGATCAGCGAGCAGGCCATCATCGGAACGGCGCTGGGCGCGGCGATTACCGGGCTGCGGCCGGTCGCCGAGCTGATGTTCGCCGACTTCGTGCCGGTGGCGCTCGACCAGCTCGCCAACCAGGTGGCCAAGTACCGCTACATGTCGGGCGGGCAGTTCGTCGTCCCGCTGACGGTGCGCGCGGCCCAGGGCGGCGGCAACGGCTTCGGCACGCAGCACAGCCAGTGCGCCGAGTCCTGGCTGATGAACTTCCCCGGCATCAAGGTCGTGTCGCCATCCACGCCGGTCGACGTGTACGGGCTGCTGCGCGGCGCGATTCGCGAGAACAACCCGGTCTTCGTGCTGGAGCACAAGGGCCTGTACAACATGAAGGGCGAGGTGCCGGACGACACAGCGCCGATGAAGCTGGGCGAGTCGAAGGTGGTGCGCCAGGGCAGCGACGTGACCGTCATCGCGTCACAGTTGATGATGCACCGCTCGCTGGAAGCCGCCGAACAGCTCGCCAAGGAAGGGATCTCCTGCGAGGTGATTGACGTGCGCTCGTTCGTGCCTCTCGACAAGGCAACGATCCTGAACTCATTGGCCAAAACCAACCGGCTGGTGGTGGTCGAAGAAGCGCCGCATCAGGCCGGTTGGGGCGGTGACATCGCCTCCCTGGCCGCCGACGAGGGCGTCTACTGGCTGGCTGCGCCGGTCAAGCGCGTCAATATGGGCGCGGCGCTGATTGCCTACAGCCCGCCGCTGGAAGACGAAGTACTGCCGAATGTCGGGCGAATCATGCGCGCCGTCAAAGACGTGCTGGCCGACGCGTAGAGGAGCAGGACTGTGGGGACGATTCAGCGATTCGGGCAGATCATCCGGCTCAAGCCGGAGCAGTACGACGAATATAAGCGCCTGCACGCCGACGTCTGGCCGGATGTGCTGGCGAAACTGCGCGAGGCCAACATCACGCGCTACTCGATCTATCACCGGGGCGGGCTGCTGTTCGCCTATTTCGAGTACGTCGGCGACGACTTCGCCGCCGACAGGGGGGGGGGGGGGGGGCGGGGCGCGGGGGGGCGGGGGGGGGGGGGCCGGGGGGCCGGGGGGGGGGGGGGCCCTTTGGCCTCATCACTCATTCCTCGTAGGAGACAACAATGAAAATTGGCTTACTCGGTCTGTTCACGAGCGATCTCACCGACGTGACGTATGATCGGCTGCGGTTCGCGGCGGATCTGGGCTTTCACGGGGTCGGGGCGCACATCAGCGTGCCCGCCAGCACTGTTTCCGATCAGACGGCGGCAAACGCGAAAAGCGTGTTCGCAAATCAGGGCATGCCCTTTTTGCAGCTGTGGGGGCCTTACCCCTGCATCATCTCGCCCGACGAAAGCGTGCGCAAGGCCGGCGTCGCCGGGGCGCAGGATATCGCCAGGCTGGCGGCGAAGATGGGCGTGACTGAATCGGGCGTGCGGCCGACGAGCCTCAGCCCGCGCGGTGACTGGGTGCCCCATGGCGACAACTACAAGCCGGAAACCGAGGATCGACTGGTGCAGAGCCTGATCGAGATCCTCCAGGTTGCCGAAGACCTGGGCGTCGACATCGTGTTGGAGACGCACGTGACGACGACCCTCAACACACCTGAAACGATTAAGCGCGTCATCGAGCGGACCGGCTCCAAGCATCTGAAGATCAACCTCGACCCGTGTAACTTCGTGGGCGACCTGCCCACGGCGTTCAACCTGGAGCCGATGCTCAACCACCTGTTCGACGTGCTGGCGCCATACATCGCGACGGTGCACCTGAAGGATTTCATGCTGGAAGATCGTCTGGTGGTGCACATCGCCGAGACGATCATCGGGACCGGCATGATGGACTTCGACACCATCCTGACCAGGCTGCACCAGGCGAACCCCAATGCCTATGGCGTGATCGAGCACCTGCCGGTCGGGCTGATCCCGCTGGCGAAGCGCAACCTGACGCAGAAGGTCAGGGATCTGGGGCTGCCGCTGGGGTGATCCCCCAGCATCGATTGGATATCAGGCGAACACAGGTCGGGGAGACACGTGCGTCGATCTCCGTCGACACACCCTATGTGGGCGAGGCGCGCCTCGCCCTACGATCCCCTGACGGGCAGGTCAGCGTGTGAAGACGACGCCACGCAGATAATCCGCTTCCGGCGAAACCATGAAGGCGATCACCCGGGCGACGCCCTCGGGAACGCCGTAATCCTGCTGGGCCTTGGCGATCGCCGCCTCGACCGAACGGCCTTCGCGCTGCGCCCCGGCGATTTCCACGCTCATCTTCATGTCGGTGACGATGTTGCCCGGCGCCAGCGTATTGACGCGGATGTTGCGCCCCTTCAGGTGATTGGCCAGGGTCATGCCCAGGCCGTTGGCGCCGCCCTTGCTCGCGCCGTAGGCCAGCGACGAACTGGGGCCGATGACGCCCGCCCCGGAGGCGACGACGATCATGACGCCGTCCCCGCTCTGCTCCAGCAGCGACGCGGCATGACGGGCGCACAGAAACACGCCTTTGATGTTGACGTCGATCGTCATCTCGAATTCTTCGATCGGCAGATCCTCCGGCTGCATGTAAGGCCCCTTGAGCACTCCGGCCGCACAGACCAGAATATCCAGCCGTCCGTGGAGCGTTCGCACGGCCTCCACCATGGCCGCGACCTGGGCATCCTCGCGCACATCGGTCTGCACGAAGGCGGCGGAGCCGCCCGCCTCGGTTATCGAGCGCGCGACCTCCTCCCCGCGCGGATTGAAATCGCCAATCACCACGCGCGCGCCGCGTTCGGCGCACAGGCGGGCGGTCGCCTCGCCAATGCCCTGCGCCCCGCCGGTGATGAGCATGACTTTGTTGGAGAGATCGAGTGGGTTTGCGGGCGTAGTCATCGAACAATCCCTTTCTTCGTGAGTAGTACAGCGACAACGTTGATCCGATGGGTTGTAGGGACACCCTTCTGGGTGTCCGTCTGGCGGACGCGCAGAAGCGCGTCCCTACGTTGCCTGGCATTCTCATCTTGTCGCAGTAGTGGTCTTTCCCGGTATTCAGCTTCCACACAAACGGCGAATGGTTGACAGCAGCGGAGGGTTCAGGCGAGCATTGCGCCTCCGTCCGCTACGACGACGCTGCCGGTGATGGCGACCGCCTCATCACTGACGAGGTGCAGCGCAACTGAAGCAATCTGCTCCGGCGTCGTCAGATACCCCTCATCGCGCAGGCGCTGAACGGCGCCGGCGTCGACTCCACGCGCGGCGATGTCTCGGTGCAGCGCCGGCGTATCGACCGCGCCCGGGCAAATACAGTTGACCCGTATCCGGTCGGCATGGAGTTCCTGAGCCAGGCTCTGGGTCATGGTGATCAGCCCGGCTTTGGCGACACTGTAAGGCAGATTGGGTGAGAAGACGCGGATCGCGGCCGTCGAGCTGATGTTGAGTACACACCCTCGTGACTCCCGCAGCATCGGCAGCGCCGCCTGCACCAGCAGGAAGGCCGCGCGGAGATTGATGGCCATCAGGTAGTCCCACTCTCCCACCCCGATGTCCTCGATCTTTTTGGGCAGAAACGTCGCGGCGTTGTTGACCACGATGTCGAGCCGGCCGGCCCATTCTGCGGCCAAACCGGTCGCCCGCACGATATCGTGAGGCTCAGACAGATCGGCCTGAATGAACCGGACACGGTGGCCCTGCTGTCTCAAGTCCGATTCGACCGACTCCCCGCGCTGGCGGTCAAAGTCGATCAGGGCGACGGCTGCGCCCTCCGCAGCAAAGCGGGCCGCGATGCCCAGGCCCAGCCCTCCCGCGGCGCCGGTCACAATGGCGGCTTTGTCTTTCAGACGCACGATACACCCTTGCAAGATGATTCAGCAGGCGGAAATCCGGCCATAAGGGGGAGATGATCCACAAACAGGCTCACTCGTGCGGACGAGCCGGCTGGCCCGCCCGCACGAATCATGCAGATGCTCAGAACTGCTTTAGAGCGCGTCCGCCAGGCCGGAAATCATCTCGTCGACAGCCTGCTCGGCTGTGGACTCGCCGGTGAGGATGCGCTGGAAGGCGGGCAGCGCGATCTCCTGCGACCAGCCAGCAAACCCGATGAACTGCGGCGGCAGCTTGCCCTGGGCAGCAGCGGAAATCGCCGGAGCGTAGATGGGGTTCTCGGCGATGCGCGCGTCGTCGGCCACCGCCGTGGAGGCGGGGAAGTAGCCGGTCGCTTCCAGGAAGGTGATGGCAGGATCGTTCTCGCCCCAGAAGCTGACCCAGGCCCAGGCGGCGTCGGCGTTTTCGTCCTTCATCAGACCGTTGTAGAGGAAGCTGGTGCGCGTCAGCGTATCAGCGGGGCCGGTCGGCTTGGTAGCGGTGCCGAACTGATCGGGCGTCATGGCTGCCTGGATCTCGGCCAGCGAGCCGGTGTGGTGCCACACCATCGCCGTCTGCCCCGTCTTGAAGCCTTCCATGATCTGGCGGTAGCTGTCGCCCGGCGCGCTCGGCGGCACCAGCCCGTCCTTGTACAGCCCGGACCAGAAGTCCATCGCCTCGATAGCCAGCGCCCGGTCGATGGCCACTTCGCCATCCACGACCAGGGGTGAACCGAAGGCCTCGATCATGTCGGCGATGAAGGCCTGCCCACCGCCGCCGGCGCGCATGCCAAAGCCGTAACGGCCCTGGGCCGGATCCGTCAGCGCCACGCAGGCAGCCCGGAATTCGTCGAGCGTGGTTGGCGGGGTAATGCCGGCTTCCTCGAACCAGTCTTTGCGGTAGTACATCCAGTCCACGAATGAGAACGCCGGCACGCCGTAGATCTCGCCGTCAACGGTGATGCCCGTCCAGCGGTTATCCGGGAAGTACTCGCGCAGTTCCCAACTGTTGACACGGTCGGTGATGGGCACCAGACCTTCCATGGCGACCATATCGGCCAGGCGTTCCGTGGTGACCATCGAGACGTCGGCGCGGGTGTCGGCCAGCACGCCGGCGGTGAAGCGGGCCATGAAGTCGGCGTTCGGGATGTTCTCCTGGATGAGATCGATGTCCGGGTAGCGCTCCTTGAACTGCGCCATGACGGCTTCCAGGCCGAGGAACTCGCTTTCGCTGGTGAAGTGGTGCCAGTAGTTGATCGACCCGGCCTGGGCCGCGAGGCGCATGAGCCCCGCCTGCGCCAGCATGAGACCCGCCCCGCTGACGCCCAACCCCTTCAGAAACTGACGACGGCTCAGCCCGCTGGAAATTCTCGAATTCTTTCTCATCTCACAGTACCTTTCGCAAATAGTCTCTGACTAGTACCGAAACTCTGCCGTCAGCCTTTGATGGCCCCGGCAGTAATTCCCCGAATAAGCGACCGCTGGACGATCGAGAAGAAGATGATGATCGGGACGATGCTGATGATCCCACCAGCGCTGAGCGTCCCCCAGGGAAGCTGAAACTCCCCGACCATCAACTGCAAGCCAACGGGCCAGGTTCGCGAGCCCTGGCTGGTGGTCAGCATGAGCGCGAACAGAAACTCGTTCCACGAGGCGATGCCGATGAAGACGGAGGTCGCCACCAGACCGGAGCGCACGAGCGGCAGGACGATCCGGTTTAGTGCGCCCAGCCGGGTGCAGCCGTCGATACGGGCCGCTTCTTCCAGATCGACCGGAATGGCGTCGAAAAAGCCCTTCATCATCCAGACGCAGATAGGCATCAGGAAGGTGGTATAGGCGAGCGCCAGACCGAAGCGCGAGTCCAGCAGGCCCAGGTTCCGCAAGATGATGAACAGCGGGATGATCATGAGCACGGCCGGGAACATGCGGACCACGAGGTAAAGCAGCAGCATCTGATCGCGAAAGATGAAGCGAAAACGCGACAGGCTGTAAGCGGCCAGCGATCCGATGGTCATGCAAATCGTCATCGTCAGCGTGGTGACGATCAGGCTGTTGGTCACCAGTTGGGGAAAGCCCGATCGCTGCCAGAGCGCGACATAGTTGTCGAACGTCACCCGCTGAGGAATGTACTGCATCGTGGAGGTCACGATATCCGCTTCGACCTTCAGCGAGGTCAGGAACGTCCAGACCAGAGGAAAAATGGCAAACAGGGCCACGGCGATCAGGATTGCCGCAGTGAGGAGGTCGAAGAGAAGCTTGGTGCGGCGCAGGTTGCTGAACATGATCCGCTACTCCTGTGTGGCGCGAAGCGCGCGGACATACACGATCGTGAAGACCATGAGGATGATGAACATGACAACCGAGATCGCCCCAGCATAGCCGAAGTCGAAGCTGGCGTAGGCCTTGTTGAAGGCGTAGAGCGAGAGCATCTGCGTGGCGTCACCAGGCCCGCCGTTGGTGAGAATGATGAGCAGATCCGGGGCGTTGACCAGGCCGATCACGCGCAGAACGACGGTCGAGACGATGATCGGACGAAGAAGAGGCAGCGTAATGTGAATGAATTCCTGAAGTGGATTGGCGCCATCGACCGACGCCGCTTCGTAAAGATCGTCCGGGATGCCCTGAAGACCGGCCAGAAGCATGAGGGTGAAGAACGGAAAACCCTGCCAGAGCGCGACGACCAGCACGGCAGGCATGGCGGTGGTCGGGTCAGCAAACCAGGCGCGGTAGCTGTCCAGGAAGCCCAGGCGGACGAGGATGTCATTGATCACGCCCAGACGGGGGTCGAGCATGAGCGCCCACATGTGGCCGGCGGCGACCGTCGGCAGAATCCAGGGGAGCAGGACGACGATGCGCGCCAGGCGAGAGCCAAAGATGCCGCGGTTCAGCGCCAGCGCCGTGATCAGCCCGAGGAGGAACTGCGAGGTGACGCCGCCGATCACCCAGACAACGGTGTTCTGCAGGGCACGCAGAAAGATGCGATCGCTGACCAGATCGATGTAGTGCTCAAAGCCGATGTAGCCGTTCGAGCCGGGACGCGTCAGGCGAAGCTCCTGAAAACTCATCAGGATGCCGGAGATGACGGGGTAGATCACCACGACCATGATCAGGATCAGGCTGGGGATGATGAGAAAATAGGCCCAGCCGCGCGATTCGGAGAGTCTCCCCAGCAGCGAGAACAAGGGAAATGCTGGGGCCGCCCGCCCGGTGGGAGCCTCTAACACGTCGGAAGAAGTCATTTGGAAAAAACCTTCAATCTGTCTGGATCAGATTATAATTTATAATGACCAGATCGTGCAACAACGAAACCGAAAGGCTGGTCGAGGCCATCGATGGGCCCAAATAGACCGGGAAATAACAACAAGCGAATGAATCGTTCGATTCATTCGCCTGCGGTGTCCTTACAACGCCTGTGAATATTCGAGTTTAGGGATCCGTCCGACATTCAGAACGAATTGTAGGGACGGCCTTCTGCTGTCCGTCATGGCGGACGCGCCGTTGCGCGTCCCTACAACCGAAATGGATAATTTCAGTGAATCACGAAAGGTCACCTTGACCATCAATAGCTGCGTTTTTGAGCCAACATCACCCCCAACATTCCAACGTCTTTTTGCCCCTCTCCGCACGGAGAGGGGCGGTTGAGCGCAGCGAAACGGGGTGAGGTTCAGCAATCCGTGATTCGCTGAATTTCTCGGATGCACCATTTAGTCTGGCGATGCCGAGGCGATCGCCTCAATCTCGGCCTCCGTCAGCGCGCCGTTGAAGAGCTGCACATCCCGCACTTCGCCGCCGCTGAGGATGTCCGCCCGCCGGCTGCGCTGGCGCGCCGCGCCGATGATGGTGTGCCCCAGCGCATCCCACACCTCGGTGAAGGTGGCCTGCCCCTGCGGTTCGCCATCGACGTAGATCGTCAACAGGTCCTGCGTCGCATCGTAGATGCCGATCAGGTGAACCCAGACATCAGGGGCGACCGGAGTCGCGGCCGCTGCCGTCACCGATTTCTGCCCCAACATATCGTACATGCTGAAGGTAAACGCCTCGCCGTCGTAGCCCAGGATGAAGTTACTGGTCAGGCCGCCTTCCTGACTGACGAAGGCGTCCGGCCCTTCCAGATCGAAGAGCCGAACGCGCGCGGCGACGCTGAAACTGCCCTTCGTGGCGATCCACGCCGCGCCGGTATCCAGGAAAGGCTCGGCCTCGGTCAGCGCGGGTTCCGCGTAGGTTGCGACCAGACCGCACGGCTCACCCGAAGGGATGGGCTGGGCGAACTCCGACGGAATCGGATCGCCCAACAGCGGCAGGCCCTCGTCCGACCAGGTGATCTCCTGTAGGTAGATGGCGCGATCATCCCACCCATCGGCGCTGCGCGTCTTGGCATGGTACAGGAACCACCATTCCGTGCCATCCAGCGAGGGGATGGGATCCGAATTGTGGCCGGGTCCGTAGATCGGCGTCAGGCTGGTCGGCACCTGGGCGAAAACCGGACCGATCTCCGTCCAGGCTGCCGGGTCGAGCGGATCTTCGCCGGTCAGGTGCAGGATAGCCAGCTTGTAGTGCCGCGTCCAACTGGCGTCGGCCGAATAGACGATCGACAGCTCGCCCTCGTGGATGAAGGCCTGCGGTCCCTCGTTGATCGGCGCGACACTGCGCTCCCAGAGTTTGTCCGGCTCCCCGATCATCACGCGCGGCCCGGAAATCGTGAACGGGTCGCTCATCGGGGCGATGTAGAGATTCTGCGGGAAGCCGCTGTCGAACTCCGGCCACCCCGACCAGATCATGTAGAGCTGGTCGTCATGCTCGAACACCGACGCGTCGATGGCCCAGACATCGGCGTCCGGGTCGGTGACCTGACCGCGCATCGTCCAGTCGCCGAGCGGATCGTCGGTGTCGGCCTCCAGGACGAACATGCGGTGCAGGGTGTTGTTTCCCGGCGCATCCGTCGCGGCGACATAGACAACCCATTGGCCGTCAATCCACTTCAGCTCCGGCGCCCACCAGTCGTAACTATAGGGCTGCCCCGTCGGCGCCTGGTAGACCGACACGGCGTTGACAGGATTCAGCCCGGTGAGGGTCTCCGAGCGGACGATGCTCATCCCGGTGCCGCTGGACTGCACCATATAGTAGGCGCCATCGTGAAATACCACCGACGGATCGGCGCCGGCCGGGACGAGCGGGTTGAGAAAGCTGCAATCCGCCAAATGCGGGACGGCAGCCTGAAGGCCCGGCCCGACCGGGGCCACGACCAGCCCCAGCAAGACGAGACACTGCACGATCCAGAGAGAGGGTTTCATCAGTAGTTGGCCTTCAACACGGGCTGGCAGGCGTCCGACGTCAGATGATCGATCAGGTCGTTAAGCATGGCAGCGGCGAGCGGATGGGTGGTCAACGATTCGCGCAGGCGGTAGGTGGTCATGATGACGCGCCCCCGTCCAAAACGGAACTGCACCGTGTGCAGCGCCGGGTGGCGCAGCCAGCCGGTGAACTGCCCGGCCAGGAAGTCTGCCTGAACGGCGGGATCGGCGGCGGGCAGGCCGAGGATGACGCCCAGCGGCATGAGGTCGATGAAAGGCAGGGTGACGGGGTTGGCGACCTGCAAGCGGCGGTGCGCCTCGGGTTTGAGCCAGCTGAAGCTGGTCATCCAGTTACCGCCGTAGGAACCGCCCCGCCCCGCGCGCCAGAAGAAGGGACTGCCCGACGAATTGCTGATGTAGAGCATGTCTCCGCCGCTGCGCACCCAGTTCAACATCTCCGCCGTCGGATGATCGGTGACGACGACCTGGGTATCTGCCGTGATGGAGGGGGTGACCTGATAGCCCAGGGTCTGTACGCGACCCGCGAACGAGCGCGGGGTGAGGGCCGGTGTCGTCTGAACGGTTTCGGCGCTCGGCGCGATCTCGGCCTCCGGCATCGGGTCTGTCGACGTCATCGCCGGGGCCAGCTCGCCCACCACGGCAGCTTTGTCGGGGCGCATCATCACCGCGACCGACCCACCAAAAGCCGCCCGGCGCATGCTGGAGGGCAGCGTCAGCACCTCGACGTCGTTCTGCGCCCGGACACTTCCGCCTTCCAGATCGAGGGTGACGGCCAGGGAGGTCGCGCGCTCGACGGACGGCAGCCGCCAGCCGGCGCGCCCGATCTCGCGCACCTCGCCGCGCGCAATCTGCGCAAGGGAGGTTGAGAAAATGTCCTGGCCACCGGCCCGCACCCGCGCCACCGCGTCGGACCAGTCGGCGCCGCTGTAGTGCGAGGCATACAGTTGGAGCGAAACGGCATCGTCATCCCAGAAGGCGTAGCGATTCGGCTGAGCGATCAGCAGATCGGGGGTGTTGAAGCGGGCAAAGCGCTGATGAAAGACTTTCTCGCCGCGCGCGAAGTCGAGCAGGCCGTTGCTTTCCCAGTAGATGTCGGTCAGCTCGGTGATCACGTAACCCTGAATGCTCTGCAGGCGGCGCATGGTCTCGATCTCGTACTTGAGCGCGTAGTACTGATGCCACTGCGACGCTTCGGCGAAGGCGTCATAATCCGGCCAGATGGCGTTCAGTCCCAACTGCTCGAAGCGCCTGACGGCGCCAGTCGGATAGCCCGGTTCGCCATCCCAGCTCGACCACCAGCCGCCCAGCTTGAACCAGGACGGCTCGGTCCCGGCGTAGCGCGCCAGGGCGGGCAGACCCCAGTTGCCGAACTCGGACAGGATGATCGGTTCGCTCCCGGTGCGCTGGGCGTCGCCGGTATTGGAGAAGGACCAGAGCGGGCGATGCGCAAACTGCTCGACGAACTGCTCGAACTGCTCCGCCTGATCGGGAATGTTGGTGTAGATATGGAAATCGTCGAGGTCGCTCTTCACGTGCACGCTCATGCCCCACGGCGCGGGACAGGGCGAGTTGTCGACCACCAGACGGGTTGGATCGAGCTGGCGGCAATAGTCGACCATCTCGGCGACCCAGGCGCGGTCGGACTCGCTCAGCAGCAGGGCCGTACCCCAATCCTCGTTGACGATGGTCCAGATGATCAGCGAGGGGTGGTTGAAATCGCGGGCGATCATGTCGCGCAGCAGGTCGGCGGCGCGCTTCTTCACAACCGGGTCCAGGTAAATGGTGGACTCGTGCGCCGTGTGCTTCGGATGGAATGTGCGCCACGATGGAATCTCCGACCAGATGAGCAGGCCCATCTCGTCGGCCAGATCCAGATAGAGCGGGTCCGGCGGTTTGATGTGGCAGCGCAGGGTGTTCAGGCCCAGCGCCTTGGACTTGGCAAACTCATCGCGCAGGAACGCTTCCGATGGGACGGTGTAAATGGTATCCGGGTAGAGATCCTGGTCGAGCGCGCACAGCAGATAGATCGGCTCGCCATTGAGCAGCAGCTTGCCGTCCCGCGTGGTGATCTCGCGGAAACCAAAACGCGCATCCACCTGATCCGGCTCACCATCCGTCTCCAGCACGACCGCGACGGTGTAGAGGGCCGCCGTCTCCGGCGTCCACAGCTTGAACTCGGAGGCACGGAGCACCAGGTCGACGCGGTCGGCATCGGCCGGCACGTCGAGCGACACCAGTCCGCTCGCCTGACCCTGAATCGATGCGCGCAGGGTGCCCGCTTGCGCCGCGCCCCCGAGCATGACGACGACGCGCGCCTCACCGGTGTGGATATTCGGCGTGACGTGAACGGCATCGACGTAACGGCTGGGGACGGCCTGGATCGTGACATCCTGCCAGATGCCGCTGACATCCAGATACCAGGTCTGCTTGCCGTGCGGAATCAGGGTTGGGTCGAAGGGCGGCTGGTCGGACTGCCGGCTGGGCGCGGTGGGCACGCGAGGGGTGACGATCTCCGTCTGCACCGAGTCATAGACGCGCACGCGCAGGCTGTTCTCGCCGGGGTGCACATACGGACGGATGGCGAAGCGAAACGGGGTATAGCCGCCTTCATGCTCGCCGACGCACACATCGTTGACATAAACCGCACACCAGTAATCGACCGCGCCGAAATCCAGAAGGACTTCACCCTCAAGCCAGGATTCGTCCAGGTCGAAGGTGCGGCGGTAGGTGGCATAGCCCGTGTATTGTTCCAGTTGTTCGAAGACAGCCTGCCAGGGCATGGGGACCGGGATCGGGCGTTCTGTCTGGAATGAGGCATCAACGCCGGGCGTTTCCGATTCGAGACGAAACAACCAGTCTCCCGATAAAGAACGCTCTGTACGCATGAGACACTCCGAGTATGCAAGCAGAAAAACATCCACCCATTCCCGTGGACGTGGCGGCCCTGAATGACCTTGGCAGGAAGATAACACACATTAAGGGCATGGGGAGGGTCGGGATGGCATGACCGCCACCTACGCCTTATAATGGCCCCCATCCATATTTGGCCGGCATGACGTCGGCCCTTTCGGAGCCGTCATCGTGCGTTTTGTTTGTCCTTGTGCGCAGTGTTGTTGTGTTAACCCACGCCCCCTCTGAAGGTGTGAGTTCACGCTGCGTCCGGTTTCGGTCATTCACGGCGAGCCACCCCAGAGGTGGCTCGCCGTTTTTATTCCTGGTCTCGTCTGCATGGAGAAGATCGTGAAGATCGCTAACAATGTCACTGAATTGATCGGCAACACCCCGCTGGTGCGCCTGAACCGCATCACCGAAGGACTGTCGGCCCAGGTGGTCGCCAAGCTGGAGTACTTCAACCCGGCGCACAGCGTCAAGGACCGTATCGGCGTCTCGATGATCGAGGCGGCGGAACAGGCCGGCCTGATCGATCGCGAAACGGTGATTGTCGAGCCCACCAGCGGCAACACCGGCATTGCGCTGGCCATGGTGTGCGCGCAGCGCGGCTACAAGCTGATCCTGATCATGCCGGAGACGATGAGCAAGGAACGGCGCAAGCTGCTGCGGGCCTATGGCGCGGAACTGGTCCTGACGCCCGGCCCGGAGGGCATGGGCGGAGCCATCGCCAAAGCGCACGCCATCGCTGCGGAACACCCGAAGGCCTGGATTCCGCAGCAGTTCGAGAACGCCGCCAACCCGGAGATCCACCGCCGCACCACCGCCGAGGAGATCTGGCGCGACACCGACGGCGCCGTCGACATCGTTGTGTCGGGCATCGGCACCGGCGGGACCATCACGGGCGTCGGCGAAGTGCTCAAGGCGCGCAAGCCGTCCGTCAGGATGGTCGCCGTCGAGCCGACCGCGTCGCCCGTGCTGTCCGGCGGGCAGAAGGGTCCGCATCCCATCCAGGGTATTGGCGCGGGTTTCGTGCCCAAGGTGCTGAACACCGGCATCTACGACGAGGTCGTCCAGGTGGCCGGGGATGACGCCTTTGCCATCGCCCGCCGCATGGCCACGGAAGAGGGGCTGCTGGTCGGCATTTCGTCCGGCGCCGCCACCTGGGCCGCGTTGACGATCGCTGCCCGACCGGAGAATCAGGGCAAGCTGATTGTGGTGATCATCCCCTCGTTTGGCGAGCGTTATCTCTCGACCGCCTTGTACGCACATCTGGAGGATTGAGCATGGAGCGGGTGCGGCGAACGATTCGCGAAGACGTCCTCAGCGTGCTTGAGCGTGACCCGGCGGCGCGCCACTGGCTGGAAGTGGTGGTCTTCTACCCCGGACTGCATGCCGTGTGGATGCACCGCATCGCCCACCGGCTCTGGCGCATGCACTGGCGGATGCTGGCGCAGTTTTTCTCGCATCTGGCGCGCTGGCTGACCGGAATCGAGATTCACCCCGCCGCCCGGATCGGGCCGCGGCTGTTCATCGATCATGGCATGGGGGTGGTCATCGGCGAAACGGCGGAGGTCGGCGCCGATGTCACCATTTATCACGGTGTCACCCTGGGCGGCGTCAGTATGTCCCACGGCAAGCGGCACCCGACTATCAGGGATCACGTCGTAATCGGCGCCGGCGCTAAGGTGCTGGGTGCCATCACCGTGGGCGAGCACTGCCGCATCGGCGCGAATGCCGTGGTGGTCAAGGATGTCGAGCCAGAAAAAGTGGTGGTTGGCGTGCCGGGCAAAGTCATCAACCGGCAGGGCAAGTCGCCCGCCATCGACTTGCAGCACGATCAGCTCCCCGACGTGCTGTCGGAACGGGTCGATGTGCTGCTGCGCCGCGTGGAGCAGTTGGAAGTGCTGCTCCACGACGAGCAGGAAGCGTGGGAACCGCAGATGGACTACGTGATCTGAAGCGGTCATAGGCAGTCCCCGGGCCAGGGGACATACTAGGACTCATTCGAGTCCGGTCTTGCGAGTCAGCAAAGGAAGCGCCGCCGTGGCACAGGGTCAAATCACATTATCCGAGATCAACAGTCAGCCGCAGATCTGGAGGGAGGCTCTGGCCGGGTTCGAGAGCCAGTCGGCGGAGGTGCTGCACTTCTGGTCCGACGGGGCGTTCGAGCAGGTGCTGTTCACCGGCTGTGGCTCGACGTACTACCTGGGCGTGATGGCGGCGGCGCTGCTGCAAGCGGAGACCGGCGTCCCGGCGCGCGCCCTGTCCGCCTCCGAGCTGATGCTCTTCCCCGAGGCCAACTACTCGTCCGAAAGGCGCACGCTGCTGATCTGTCTGTCGCGCTCCGGCACCACGCGCGAGACCAACGAGGCGGTCCGGCAGTTCCGGCAGCATGGCAGCGGGAGTGTCCTGGTCATCACCTGCGACAGTCAAAGCCCGCTGGCTCAGTCCGCCGATCTGCTGCTGGCCATCGATGCCGCGCAGGAGCAGAGCCGTGTGCAGACGCGATCGTTCAGCAGCATGGCCGTCACCGCTACCGCGCTGGCCGCCGTCTGCGCTGGACGAGACTGGCGGCCGCTGACCGGGCTCCCGACGGCGCTGGAGCAGCTGATGGCGCGGTCGGAGACCGTCGTACAGTCGTTCGGCGGCGATACGTCGATCCACCAGTTCGCCTTCCTGGGATCTGGGGCGCGCTACGGCATCGCCAGCGAGGCGATGCTGAAGATGACCGAGATGTCGCGCATCTTCAGCACCAGCTATGCGATTCTGGAATACCTGCACGGCCCGCACTACGCCGCGGACGCGCACACGCTCGTGGCTGCGCTGGTCTCGGACGCGGCGGCGGGCGAAGAATGGACCACGCTGGCCCGTCTGCGCGGGCGCCCCTGCCAGGTGCTTACCCTGGCGGAAGGCTATGCGCCGGCCGATCTGCGGCGCGTGAGACCCACCTGCCACTGGAGTCCGGCGTGCCGGAATGGGGCCGGATGATCCTGTACCTACCGCCGCTGCAACTGATCGGCTGGCATCAGGCGGTGGCGCGCGGCTTCGACCCGGACAATCTGCCGTTCAATCCAAAAGAGAAGTCATGAGGAACGAGAAATGAGAGATGAGGGGTGTTTGCAGAGTCGCGATTCGGCGCGAGTCTTTCGGGCCGACCCGTGTATCCGCCTGCCGGTTTACAAGCCTGACCGTGCACCTACTTTTCTCATCTCTCGTTTCTCATCTCTTTCATCTCATTTGTCTCCGAGTATCACACGGCGGGCGTTGTCGTAGTAGACCTTCCGGAGCACTTCGTCGGGCAGATACAGGCCGCAGATACGCCAGCGGCCCTGACGCGGCACGTCTTCGATGCCGTAGGGGAAGTACTCGTCGTCGGTCTCCAGGAAGCGGTAGTACACCGGGTAGATGAACTCGTCGGGGGCGCGGTCGGTGCCGAAGAGGATGCGGTCGGCGTACTTCAGGAAGAAGCGACGCGCCGAATACGGCTGGCGGCCCAGTTCGGCGATGCGCTCGCTGATGGCGACGTAGAAGTTGCGGCAGCGGTCGAGCAGCGCGCCCACCCACTCCAGGTTTTCGGCATAGCAGCCGACGTGCGCGCCAACGACGGTGGTCCCCCGGTGGCGCTCGACGACGGTGGCCAGCCCATTGACGACGGTCAGGAAGGTGGGAAACGGCGGGCTGGGGAAACTGCCAGTCGACGTTGTCGTGCAGCTCCTCCCAGCGCTCGTTGGTGTTGTCCACCGGGTCGAAGAAGGCGACCGGGTCGGCGATGTGGATGGTGATCGGCAGTTTGAGTTCGCCGGCCGCCGCCCAGATCGGGTCCAGGCGCGGATCGTCGACCGGGACCAGCTTGCCCTCGTGATCGGTGACGGTCAGGCCGAGCATCTTCCACAGCTTCAGCCCTTCTGCCCCGCGCGCCGCCTGCTGGCGCAGACGCTCAGCCGCCCATTCCGGGAACTTATTCCCCAGCTCCGGCCACTTCGACCAGTCCACCCCGCCAAAGCAGCGAAAGCGCTCAGGCGCAGCGGCCTTGAAATGATCGAGGTGGTCTTCGAGGATGTCCTCGCCCCAGCCACCGTCGAGATCGACGTAGACGCGGACGTCTGCGCGGTCGAAGATGTCCAGCAGTTCGGAGACGGGACGCTTGTTCCAACCGCCGAAACCCGGCAGCGACAGGTGATTGTGGGCGTCAATGACCGGGAAGCGCGGGCGCGGCACCAACGTTTCTTTGGTGACCAGTTTGGGGATCGGCTTGAAGTCGCTCAGCAGCAGCGGCGCGAGACGGGTATCCTGATGTTTTTCGGCCATGGGGAACGTTCTTTCTGTAAATAGTCTAGACGGTGAGTACCTGAATCCCGAGCGCGCGCAGGGCGTCGAGGAATTCCGGCGGCGCAAGGGTATCCGTGACAAAGGTATGGACGACGGAGAGCGGAGCCAGAAACACGCTCGACAGGCGGCCGCACTTGGTGTGATCGGCGACGACGATGACCTCACGGCTGATGCTGAGAATCTTGCGATCGGTCTGCGCTTCCGGGAGGTAGTCGTTGGTCAGGCCGGTCTCCAGGTCAATGGCGCGGATGCCCATGATCACTTTGCCGACGCGCAGTTCGCCGAGCGCCAGATCGCTCAGATGGCCGATGAACGACTGCTCCGAAGGGCGCAGGATGCCGCCCAGGCCGATCAAGGTGACGCCCGGCGCGTCGGCCAGAGCATTCATGACGAGGAGCGAGTTGGTCACGACCGTCAGATCGCGCCGATCGTGCAGGTGACGCGCCACCTCCAGCACGGTCGTGCCGCTGCTGAGCAGGATCGTCTCGCCGTCGGAGACGAGCGCCGCTGCCGCCCGGCCGATGCGCTGCTTCTGAGGGGCCTGTTCGGCCGCGCGTCTCATGAATGGGGGTTCGGGGGGAGCGCTCTTCGAGGCAATCGCGCCGCCGTGGAAGCGCCGGACGGCGCCTTCTTCCGCCAGCACGTGCAAATCGCGCCGTGCGGTGGCCGGGCTGACGTCGAACTCCGCGCAAAGCTGCTCGATCGTCACCCGTTGGTTCTTTTCGATGAAGCGCTGTAACAGGTCGCGACGTTCCAAACTGGAATAACTGTTGGGCTTTGTCATGAATGATGCCTGACCTGCACTGATAAGCCCGAGGTTCTATTTTCACCTTACGGTTTAGCACAGGCGCGAAAAAATGTCAAACATAATCATATTCAACCACAATTCCTGACCTAATGGCGACCCAATGCTGCGCATTTGTGCACATTTAGACGTCATTGTGATTGACTCTCGCGTGCAAACTCATTATCATCTCGTATAAAGCACATTGCCGTTGATGGTGCGGGGCCGCTGCGCGTAGATAGCCTGTTTCTGAAAGAGATCGCGATCCGGCACTGCCGACGTTTCTTCGGGAAAGGAATAGTATGAGCATTGTCCCCGGTGAGCACAGCCTCGCCGAAATCACCAGCCAGCCCGAGGTGTGGGGAAAGGCCGTGGAGGCCTTCCACAGCAAGGTGGATGGCTTCAAATCTCTCTACGAGACGCATCACTTCGATCAGGTGATCTTCACCGGCTGCGGATCGACCTTCTTCCTGGCGCGAACCGCCGCCGCTCTGTTTCAGCGCGTTCTCGGCGTGGATTCCCAGGCCTACCCCGCTTCCGAAATCGCACTCTTCCCGGACACCGTCTTTCGCCCCTCAGTCAAGCCGCTGCTGATCGCCGTGTCGCGTTCCGGCGAGACAACCGAAACCCTGGCCGCCACGCGCGTCTTCCGTGAGCGGACCGGCAGCCCGGTCGTGACCATCACCTGCTACGGCGACAGTGGCCTTGCCACGGCCGCCGACCTGGCCTTCGTCATCCCCGAAGCGCAGGAGACCAGCCTCGCCCAGACCCGCTCTTTCGCCAGCATGCTGATCGTCGTCGAGGCGCTGGCGGCGTCGCTGGCCGGCCGGACCGACCTCGGCGCGCTCTCGGCGCTGGGGGCAACCGCGGCATCGCTCATCAACAACTATCATGACCTGGCCAGGACGCTTGGCGAGGACCGGCGCATCGAACGCTTCTTCTTCCTCGGTTCCGGCCCGCAGTACGGCATCGCCTGCGAGGCCATGCTGAAGATGAAGGAAATGTCTCTGTCCTACAGCGAGGCTTTCCACGTGCTGGAGTTCCGCCACGGCCCGATGTCGATGGTCAATGACCACACCCTGGTCGTCGCACTGCTTTCGGACGAAGCCCACGCCCAGGAAGCCTCCGTGGTCAAGGACATGCGAGCGCGCGGCGCGCAAACTCTGGTGCTGGCCGAGCAGGATTACGGGCTGGACCTGGAAGCGGCGCCGCATTTCGTGCGCATCGCCTCCGGCCTGCCGCAGTGGGCGCGGCCGGTCACCTACCTGCCCGTCCTGCAACTCATGGCGTTTCACCGGGCATTGTCGAACGGACAGAACCCGGACCTACCCGCTAATCTGGAATTCGTGATTTCGCTGAACCCGTCGATGATGTGAATTCCACCCGGAAGCGCTCGGTCACCTGCATCAGGAGATGCCTTTACAAAGGAGATGCCTATACTTCACCTGTGGCCTGGTTCTTGAACCTTCAATTGCAAATTTAGGGAGTTCGCCAGATGAAAAAGCTTTTTGTCCTCCTCAGCCTGGTCCTATTCGCCGCCCTTGGGCTGGGCATCGTGGGCGCGCAGGAACCCGTTACGCTCGTCTTCTGGTCGATGTGGAATGAGACCGAGGGTCAGGCCCGCGTCCTTCAAACCGCGATCGACAATTTTGAGGCCGCCAACCCCAATATCAACATTGAAGCCGTATGGAATGGCCGCCAGAACCAGACCCTGGTCCGCACCGCGCTGAGCAGCGGCAGCCAGGTCATCGACATCGTCGATCAGGACGCCGACCAGATCGCCGGCGGCCTGATGCGCGAAGGCTTCGCTCTGCCGCTCAACGACTACTTGCAGCAGCCGGCTTTCGACCATGAAGAGCCGCTGGCCGACGTCTTCCTGCCCAGCACGCTGGAAATGTTCGCGCTCGACGGCAACATCTACCAACTGCCTTATATCTACAACACGGTGCAGTTCTGGTATGACAAGCGGGTCTTTGAAGAGATCGGCGTCACGGCTCCGCAGACGTGGGATGACCTTCTGAATGTCTGCACGGCGCTGCTCGATGCGGGCTATGCCCCGATCGCCGCCGAAGGCAACGAACCGGGTTATGCCGCCTTCTATCTGACCGAGATGCTGGCGCGCATCAAGGGACCGGGCTGGCTGCGTCAGGCGGCCGCCGACCCGACGGGCGAAATGTGGCGCGACCCGGCGGTCCTTCAGGCCGCGCAGATGACCCGCACCCTGTGGGACAACGGCTGCGTCCCGCCGGAAACCGTCGGCTATGTCTGGCCGCAGGGTCAGAACACGCTGGCTTTTGGCGTCGCGGGGATGGAACTGGTCGGCTCCTGGCTGCCCGTGGAACTCATGAATGCCACCGACCCTGACTTCCAGTGGGGCGGCTTCAGCTTCCCGTCCATTGAGGGCGGCGTGGGCACGACCAACGACGTGTACGCCCTGCTGCTGGCCTTCATGATCAACAAGGACACGGCGCGCCGGGATGAGGCCTTCGCCTTCCTGCGCTACGGCATGTCCGATGAGATTCAGCAGGCCTTCACCGCCGAGTCGCTGGTCGGCGTGACCAACAAGCACATTGCCTGGAACCCGATTGTCGCGGATGCCGCTGCGGCGGCTCAGGCGGCGACCTCGACCTACGGCGATGTCGACAACGTGGCCTCGCTCTACAGCGAGTACCTGAACACCGTCCTGTACCCGAACTACGTCTCGCTGTGGCAAGGCGCCCTTACGCCGGAAGAATACGTCGACCTGATGGCGACGCAGACGGCCGAATACTGGGCGGCGCACTCCTAGAACTCGGGCTGTGGTTTGCCCTTTAGCAGGTGGGGTGAGAGTTCTCTCTCACCCCGCTGCAATCAGTACTCTTTTTAGACGAAGCGAATAAATTACATGCGAGTCTCAAACCGATTCATCGTCCTGCTGCTGCTCCCGTCGTCTGTGCTCTACCTGATCTTCTTCATCGTGCCCACTGTACAGGCGCTTTACTACAGTCTCTTTGACTGGAGTGGCTTCGGCGCCCCGCCGGAGTTCGTCGGGCTGGCCAACTTCCAGGAACTGCTGTCCGACCGTGTTTTCTGGCGCAGCATGAGCAACACGGTGGGCATCCTGCTCATCGGCGGCGTCGTCGTCTTCGGTCTGGCGCTCGTCATGACCATGATGCTCTCGTCGGGCATTCGTGGGAAGAAGTTCTTCCGCGGCGTGATCTTCCTCCCCAACATCATCGCCATCATCGCGCTGACCACCCTGTGGGGCTACATGTACACGCCGCGCACCGGCCTGTTTGCCGTCATCTTCGACGCCATCGGCCTGAGCGATCTGGCGACGTTCCCCTGGATGGGTCCCGACACGATCGCGCTCGCCATGATGATCGCCATCGTCTGGATCGAGGTGGGCTTCTATGTCGTGCTGCTGCTGGCCGGCGTGGACAAGATTCCGCCGGACTTCTACGAGTGCGCCAAGCTCGACGGGGCCAGCGATTTTCAGATGTTCCGCCACATCACCGTACCGCTGCTCTCGGATGTGATCTCCATCGGCATGGTGCTGTGGAGCATTCACGCACTCAAGTTCTTCGAGTTTCCGTTCTCGTTCACCGGCCTGGAGCCGAACCCCGCTTCATACACGGTGGCCGTCTACCTGTATATCCTCGGCTTCGGTCAGCGTCAGCCGATCTACCGACTGGGTTATGCCACAGCAGTCGGCGTCACGCTGCTGCTGGTCGTGATCCTGGTCGTGCTCGTGCTGCGCCGCCTGACGCGCCGGGACGTCTATCAATACTAGAGAGGAATTCGCGATGACTCAGCGATCGCTGCAACTTGACCAGGCGGTGAGCCGTCCCGTGGCGCAGAGGCGAAGGCGCTTTCCTTTCCGGCAGCTTCCGTCGTACCTCTTCCTGGGCGCGTGGTCACTGTTCACCATCCTGGCGCTGTCCTGGGTGGTGCTGGCCTCCCTCAAGACCAACCGCGAAGTCTTCCGCCAGCCGTTTCAGATTCCGGCCGAGCCACAGTTCGTCAACTACGAGCGCGTCTGGTCGAATTCTCAGGTGGGTCTGTCCTTTCTGAACAGCATGGTGATCGTCGGCGCCTCGGTCGTGCTGATCCTGGTGGTGTCCGCGCCGGCGTCGTACATCCTCAGCCGCGCCCGCTTCAAGGGCCGCGGCCTGCTAACGATGATCTATATCGCCGGCATTGGCATCCCCTACCCGCTGCTGTTCATTCCCCTGTTCGCCATGCTGGCCGGCCTCAAACTGATCAACACCCTCCCCGGGTTGATTCTGGTGTACCTCAGCCTGTCGATCCCGTTCACCGTCTACATCCTGACCGGATTCTTCAGCACCCTCCCGCAGGAACTGGAAGACGCGGCAGTCATCGACGGGGCATCGGATTTCCAGGTATTCCAGAAGGTCATGCTTCCGCTCGCCTCCCCCGGCCTGCTGACTGCTTCAATCTTCAACTTCATCGGCCTGTGGAATGAATTCCAACTGGCCCTGATCTTCATTCAGGACCCGGAGAAGCGGCCGCTTTCGCTGAGCCTGTACACGCTCAAAAACTCGATGACTTACTCGGGCGACTGGGCGGGCCTGTTTGCCGGCGTGGTGATCGTCGTCGTGCCGACAATCCTGCTTTACATCTGGCTCTCGGAACGCATGATCTCCGGCATGACCCTGGGCTCCGTCAAATAGGATCGTCCTACGTGAGCGAACTTCGCATTGAACACTGGAATATGCCGGTCGCGCCGCTGGGGCCGGAAAATCCGCTGCCGGCCTTTGGCAAACCGAACTACCAGCCGGTGCTGTCCGGCAAGCCAGATGGCGACGCGGAAGCCGGTTACGTGCCGGACTATCTGCCCTACCCGGTGCAGGACGGCTACACGCGGGAGCGCAAAACCACCCCGGTGAAGGTCGCGGTGCTGGAAAACGACGTGCTGCGGGCAGCCTTTCTGCTCGATTACGGCGGCCGGATGTGGTCACTGGTGCACAAGCCGAGCGGCCGCGAGCTGCTGTTCGTGAACCCCATGCTCCAGCCCGCCAACCTGGCCATGCGCAACGCCTGGTTCAGCGGCGGCGTCGAGTGGAACATGGGCGTGATCTCGCACACGCCGTTCACCTGCTCGCCGATCTTCGCCGCGCGGGTGACCGCGCCGGACGGCACGCCGGTCCTGCGGTTGTACGAGTGGGAGCGCATTCGCCAGGCCGCCTACCAGATCGACGCCTACCTCCCCGATGGATCGCCCGTCCTGTACGTCCGCATACGCCTGATCAATCCGTTCGACCGGCCGCTGCCGATGTACTGGTGGTCGAACATCGCCGTGCCGGAAGCCGAGGATGTGCGCGTGCTGGTGCCGACCGACCGCTCGTACCGCTATGCGCTGTCAGTGGCCGACCTGCAAACCGTATCGGTCCCGGTCGTGGACGGCAAAGACATCACCTATACCACTCGCTTCAAACGCGCTGCCGACTACTTCTTCCTGATTCCCGAGGAGCAGCGACCGTGGATCACCGCGCTCGACGGGAGCGGCAAGGGGCTGATTCAGGTCTCGACGAGCCGCCTGCGGGGGCGCAAGCTGTTCCTGTGGGGCACCGGTCCGGGCGGCAAGCGCTGGCAGGAATGGCTGAATGGCCCTGCCCAGGCCTATCTGGAAATCCAGGCCGGGCTGGCGCCGACGCAGCTCGAATATGCAACCCTGCCGCCGAATGCCGAATGGTCCTGGCTGGAAGGCTACGGCCTGATGGAAGCCGACGCGGGAACAGCCCACGGCGTCGACTGGGAGGCAGCGCGCGCGGATGTCGAGGCGAGGCTGGAAATCCTGGCGCCGCTGGCATCCTTCGAGGCGGAACACGCGCGCGGCGAAAGCTGGAAAGACCAGCCTCCAGCCGAAATTCTGCATCAGGGTTCGGGCTGGGGTGCGCTCGAAGCCGAGCGGCGGGCCTCCGCAGGCGAAAAACCGTTCGCCGGCCCCGGTCTGGACTTCAGCAGCGTGTCCGACGCGGCGCAAGAACCGTGGCGAGAACTGCTGCACACCGGAAGCTTCCCCGACAATCCGACAGACGACCTGAGCGCCGGTCTGCTCGTGCAGTCCGCATGGCGCGATCTGCTGGAAGCGGCGGTGGCGCGCGATCCGAATACCGGCTGGGAGGCGTGGCTGCATCTCGGCACGATGTGCCTGCACGACGGCGACCGCCCCGGCGCGCGGCAGGCCTGGGAAACCTCGCTGGAACGGAGGCGCACCGCCTGGGCGCTGCGCAATCTGGCCGCCCTGGCGCGGATGGAAGGCCGACTCGACGAGGCCGTCGAGCGGTACCTGGAAGCGCAGACTCTGCGACCGGACCTCGTGCCATTGCTCATTGAGACGGCGCGCCTGCTGATCGACGCTGGGCGCCCTGGCGAATTCCTGGAGCGGCTGGCGGCCCAACCGGAAGCGGTACGGCGGCACGGGCGGATCAACCTGCTGGAAGTCGAGGCAGGGCTGGCCGTCGGCGACCTGGACCGCGTCGGAAGGTTGTTCGACCAGCGATTCGAGATCGTCGACTACCGCGAGGGAGACGAGATCCTGACCGAGTTGTGGCATCGCTATCACGTCGAGCGCCTGAGCCGCAGTGAAGGTGTGCCGATCGACGAGGCGCTGTCCGAACGCGCCCGGCGCGAGCATCCCCTTCCGGCCGCATTCGATTTTCGCATGACCGCTGAGTCCTAGTCGAACAACTGACATCACAGAGGAGTCGCAGATGAGCAGCACATTCAACGGCCTGGGTGTGGATCTGGGCAACGTGGCCCGCTTCTCGAATGCCAAATCACGATCGATCAGCGCGGAGAACTTCACCGGCGCCAAGGGCGCGGGCGGCATGGCCACCGAGGGCACCGGCGCGCGCCACGCGATGCAGGAACTCGGCCAGGGCTGGAAGATCTCCCCGAGCATCAACATGGAGCCGCGCTCGACGTTCGAGCTGGCCAACATCGAGGGGCCGGGCTGCATCCAGCATATCTGGCTGACGGTGGACCCGCGCTTCTGGCGGTCGCTGGTCATCCGCTTCACCTGGGACGACGAGCCAACCCCCTCGATTGAGGTGCCGGTCGGCGACCTGTTCTGCAACGGCTGGTGCGTGCGCTGCAACGTCGCCTCGCTGCCGGTGGCCGTCAACCCGGCAGGCGGGTTCAACAGCTACTGGGAAATGCCCTTCCGCAAACATGCCCGTGTCACCATCGAAAACCTCAGCCCGGACCCGGTTCGAGGGCTGTACTACCAGATCGACTACGTGCTGACCGACGTGCCCGAAGACTACGGCTATCTGCACGCGCAGTGGCGGCGCAGCAATCCGCTGCCCTACAAAGAGGTGCATACCCTGCTCGACGGCGTACGCGGCCAGGGGCAGTACGTCGGCACGTACCTCGCCTGGGGCGTCAACAACACCGGCTGGTGGGGCGAAGGCGAGATGAAGTTCTATCTCGACGGCGACGGTGACTGGCCGACCATCTGCGGAACCGGCACGGAAGACTACTTCGGCGGCGCGTGGAACTTCGAGCACCCGCGCGGCGAGTACGGCATTTTCACCACGCCCTTCCTGGGTCTGCCGCAGGTGATCAAGCCGGACGGCCTGTACCAGAGCCAGCAGCGCTTCGGCCTGTACCGCTGGCACATCAAGGACACGATCCGCTTCGAGCAGGATCTGCGCGTGACGATTCAGGCGCTGGGCTGGCGCGGCTCCCCCGGCGGCAGCGAGAGCCGCTACCTGCCGCTGCAGGATGACATCGCCTCGACCGCGTTCTGGTATCAGTCGGAGCCGCACGCGCCCTTCCCGACGCTGCCGGGCGCGGATGTCCTGCAGGTGATTTGAGGCGCAGAATTCTCCCCTTCACCTTCTGACCTCCTCTCCCGGCTTGCGTGGGAGAGGAGGAACCGGTCGCCAGCACGCAGGGTTGTGAGAACCCGATCGAGACCCCAGGCAAGGCGTTTCACGAAGAGGGGTTGGAGAGGTGAGACGGAAGCTTTACCTGACGCGCCGGGCGCACACATGGAAGAACGCCCTGCCGTTCATGGATGACTCGCGCTGAAACCCGACAGTCTCCAACTCGCGTATCACATCATCCGGGTCGTAGTAGACCTTCACGATTTCGAAAGTGCGCCCGTTTTGAAGCGTGCGCTGCTGATATTGCCCCTCTTCATTCTCCCCCGAAAGCTGAATGCCACCCTTCGGCTCGTCGACGATGAAGACCCGACCGCCAGCTTTCGTGGCCCGCGCCACCTTGTCGAGGAACGTCTTCAGATGGCTCGGCGGCACGTGGGACAGCCAGAAGGAGAAGAAGACCAGGTCGTACTGCCGGTTCGGCTCCCAGGCGAACAGATCGACCGTCTGATAGGTCACGGCCGCCTCGCCCAGTTTGGCCTGGTTGAGCTGGAGCATCTCCGGCGAGCCGTCGAGCGCCGTCACGGATGCGCTGATCTTCGCCAGCTCCTGCGTCCAGACGCCGGTTCCACTGGCGAGTTCGAGGGCATCGCCCACGGGGCCTAGGGCGTGGAGCACGCTGACGATCTGCGCCCACTCCAGATCGGCCCCGTCGAGTTGGGCCTGGGTATGTGCGGCATGGATCGTCGACCTGGGTTCTGCCGGCCCAAGGGACTGATCGTACTCCGGGGCGCGGGCACGGTAGTAGGCGAGCTGCTCTTCCAGCACGTAGCTCTGATACTGCGCGACCGGGCTATCCGAGTGCGGTCGGCCGCTGGCTCTATAGACCTCGATCAGCCGCCTGACGTCGAAGGGCACGCGGCGGAATTCCAGAGAAAGCCCGCCCTTCTCCGCCGTCAGCAGGGCATATTCCGCCCAGGGGTCGGGGCGAAACCGATCTTCGGGCTGATCGTGGCGGTAAGCCAGGCCGATGCTTCCGGGATTGAAGTGGAACGTGTGGTCAAAATGGCGAATGAACTGGACGTGGGTGTGCCCGCCCGTGTAGAGGGTGCCAGGTTCCGGGTTGAGGATGCCCCGCACCTCTTCGTTGGGCGTCTGCGGCAGGATGAGGTCATCAAAGGAGCGTGGCGACCCATGGTAGCAGAGCAGCGACAGCCGAGGATCGAGGGTCAGGCGCACGGTAGGCTGGAAGGCGCGAATGAAGGTGAGGTCGGCTTCCCTCAGCCGGGAGAGCTGCCATTCGCGGACCGCTTCCATTTGGGCACGGCGCGCGTCGGCGATCTGTTCCGCGTCGCTGGCCACACCCGTCAGCAGCCAGTCGTCGGCATTGCCCATGACCACCGGGCAGGCCAGTTCGCGCAGCATGGCGACGACCTCCGCCGGTTGGGGGCCGCCCTGAATGGCATCCCCAAGGCAGACCACCTGATCGGCCCGCTGGTTTTGCAGATCCTGGAGCACGGCTTCCAGAGCAACGCCATTGCCATGAATATCGGACAGGACAGCCAAACGCATGCGATTCTCTCCTGACAATCTTACGGCTTCCATTCTACACGTCTACGCGCCTCATCGGATCGAGGAGCCGCCAGGCGGGCAGTATGCCTGTTGACTCAAATAGAAAGCGCCCCTCGCGTGAGGGGCGCTTCCGGTTCAACCTCGCATCCAGGTTGTGGGGTTGTGCAGTTGTCAGTCGCCGACGGCCGGTGAAGTCTGTGGGATGGCGCCACTGGCTTCCCGGTTTTTCCGCCCCCAGGGCGTGCCGAGCCGGGGCAGCAGGATGTAGTCGAGACCGAAGTAGCCGGCGTTCTTCCAGGCCATGACGAGCAGGATGGCGCCCAGCAGAAGCAGACCGTTGGTGCTGGCTGAACCGGCCATGATGAAGTTCCAGTTCATGAGCGCGGCGAAGAAAGCGGCGATGCCGACGAAGGCGCCGACGATCAGGGCGATGCCGATCAGGATCTCGCCGAAGACGATCAGCTTGGAGAACCAGGTGTAGGAACCGCTGTCGAGCAGGCCCTGAATGAACCCGCGGTACCAGTCGAACGAGATCGGCGGGCGGCCCTGTTCGGGCATGGCGATGGCATTGGTCCAGAAGCCCTGAAGCGCGGCGCCGGTCTCGATCCAGGCCGGGTTATTGAGTTTGCCCAGGCCGGATTGCAGCCAGCTCAGGCCGATCAGCACGCGGATGACGGTCCAGACGGCGGACATGCGGGTGTCGCTGAACAGGAACCGGGCAAAGGGTGGGTCCTCGACGGTCCGGTTGTTCTTGTTCTTGAGAGTGTTGAAGTTGATCATCATGTACTCCCTGTTGGCTACTTGTTTGCTTCAATGACCTCATCTTACGACCAACAGGGAATCGGCTGTAGCAGGGAAACCCCCATAGTCTGTCGGGGGAAGCGGCGGACTTTTGTCAGGGAATCCCCGACAGCACTTATTCGAGCAGGCCGCGTTCCAGCGCCGACTTGACGAGCTGCGCGCGCGTCTGCAAATTGAGCTTCTCCATGCCGCGCGTGCGGTAGGTTTCGACGGTCTTCACGCTCAGAAACAGCTCGGCGGCGATCTCGGCGTTGGTGTAGCCAAGCGCCACCAGCCGCAGCACGTCCCGCTCGCGGTCCGACAGGTTGTCCCACGGATCGGCCTGGGCCTTCGCCGCCGCCGTCGCCTGGGTATCGATCTTCTGAAGCAGCTTCTCGGTCATCGCCGAATGCACGTAGGGGTCGCCGCGCATCACCGTCTGAATGGCCATCAGCAGCTCGCTGTCCACGGCCTTCTTGAGAATGTAGCCGGACGCCCCGGCCCGCAGCGCCTCCTGAAGGTAACTCACGTCGTCGTACATGGTCAGGATCAGGATGCGGCTGCCCGGCGATTCCTTGCGCAGCAGCGGAATCGCGGTGAGGCCATCCATGCCGGGCATGTTCAGGTCGAGCAGGACCACGTCCGGCTGAAGCTCATGCGCTTTGGCGACAGCCTCCGTGCCGTTCCCGGCCTCTCCGACGACCTGCAAGTCGGGCTGGTTGTCGATCAGCAGGCGCAGGCCGGAGCGCAGCACGGCATGATCGTCGACCAGCAAAATGCGCGTCGATGTATCCATTGATCTACCTCGTCTCCATCTCGGGCACCGGCGTCAGTGGAATCTCGATGAACAGGCTGGCCCCCGCCCCGGGCTGTGATTCGATGATCAGCTTGCCGCCGAACAACTGGGTGCGCTCGCGAATGCCTTGCAGGCCCAGGCTCTTCTGGCTGTAGGATTGGGCATCGGCATCGAAGCCGACCCCGTTGTCTTCGATGATCACGCGAATGACGGTGAGGCGCTGCTCCAGCAGGACGCTGGCGTTCTTCGCCTGCGCATGCCGGGCGATGTTGGTCAGCCCCTCCTGGATCATCCGGTACAGGCTGGTCTCCAGCGCAGGCGGCAGCCGCTCATCCAGACCGCGCGCGACGAAATCGACCTGGATGCCGTAGCGCCGCTGGTAATCGTCGATGTAGCGTCCGAGCGCCGCTTCCAAACCCAGGTCGTCCAGCACATTCGGCCGAAGCTGCCAGGCCAGCGCATGGACTTCGTCGAGGGTGTGGTTCACCACCTTGCGGATGTCTTCGATGCGGCTGTGGAGGGTGTTCAGATCGGGCGATTCTTCCAGGTTGCGCAGGCCGACGAGCAGCGAGGTGAGCGACTGGCTGGTGCTGTCGTGCAGTTCGCGGGCGATGCGCTTGCGCTCGTCCTCCTGCGCGGTGATAACGCCGCGAATGTAATGCTGGCGGAGCGATTCACGCTCGCTGCTGAGCTTTGCCGCGCGGGCCAGCGAGCGCGTCATGACGTTGAAGGCCTCGGCCAGGTCGCCGATCTCGTCATTGGCCCAGCGCGTCACCTGGCGCGAGAAGTCGCCGCTGGCCACTGCGCGCGTGGCATCGACCAGACTGAGGATTGGCCGGGTGAGAATCCAGGTCAGGAAAAAGGCCGCCAGGAAACCCACCACGACCATGACCAGCGTGATCGACCAGATCTGCACCGTCACCGTGTTGGTGATGGCCTCGATCGTGTCCTCGGCCAGGCCGAGCTGGAGGATCTGACCGTCGGCCAATGGCGTGACGACATCGATCACGTCTCCCCACGGCGTGCTTAGCTTGCGCGTGCGCTGAACCGGGTCGATCGGCAGGGTTGATGCGATCTCCGGCGGCAGCGGGGCATCGGGACTCGACGCGACGATCGCGCCATCCGGCTGACGAAGGGCGATGTAGTCGACCAGGGTGTTATGCCCGCCGGCAGAATAGTGCTCCTTGGTGCCCTGAAGATACTCGACGAGCGCCGGCACATCCCCCGCTTCCGCGAGTTGAGCCACGCGGGAGGCCAGGCTGTCCGAAATACCCAGCCCCTGCGAATAGAGCTGCGTCTCCAGGGTTTCGTACAGGGCAAAGCGCAGTTGGAAGGTGACGAACAGGCCGAGCAGGACGATCACGCCCAGCACGATCCCCATCACTTTAACGCGAATGCTGGCGGCCCCGAAGACCGCCCAGAACCGCTGCACCAGCGGCGCATTCCACATGCCTTGGAGTTTAATCGTATCCCTTTCCCGACTCTGTTGGCGGGCTGAAGCCGTGTCGTGCAGCAAAGAACGGACGGCTTGATCGCGGAAGGCAAGAATGCCGTCCGTAGGCATGTGGTCCGCTGTTCAACGGTCAGGTTTTGAATTCTGCTTCAGCGCTTGTTGGGGCCTATTGTAACGGTGGATGCCGACTGCGCATACTCAGAGGTGATTTTTACACACGGCAAACGGACTAGATTTCCCGCGAGGTCATCATCCCTTCGTAGGGCGCGGTTCGCGAACCGCCCGTTGGTCAATCGTCCGCCATTGCGATGTCTCGGACGCATCGCGATGCGCCTCTACGCTGCACCCTCATGACCGTGCGGTGAGGGAGCGCCACTCATCCGCCAGACGGCAAGCGCGAGCGCGGCGGGGAGCGCCCACAGAACGGTGCGCCCGCCAAGCATGAAGAGCACCGTGGTCGCCACAATGCCGAGGACAAAGCCGTTGTTTTCCCAGAAGAACAGTCCACGCGCCGTGACGCCGCCCGACCAGCGCGCGAAAAAGACGCCTGGATACAGGCCGGCCGCGCCAATCAGGAGCATGTAGACCGGAACGAGCCGCGTATCGAACGGGTTGAGGACCACCAGCAGCCCGCACAAGGCATAGGCCGCGAGCATCAACGCCTGAAGCTGGCGCAGCGTCACCGGCAGGCGGTGCAGAAACGACGCCCCCAGCGCGCCCCCGGACAACCAGCACAGCGTGATCAGCAGATAGGTGCCGAACCCGGAGGAAAGCGTGAAGGTGAGCTGGAAGAACAGGCCGGTCTGCAAGGCGCCGAGCAGAAGGCCCACCACCAGCGGAAAGAGGCGATTCGAACGGACGAAACCGGCGAAGGGGGCGGCGAGGGTTTGAGTCGTCGTAGTCACGGGCGATCTCCTGAGAAGCTAATCGGACGACAGGCGGTCGGCGATCCACGACGCGCTGATTTGCAGGACGAGGTCCATCGAGTCGAGCGTGATTGGCTGCACGTCGCGGGTCAGCGCTTCGACAGCCGCCCGCTGGTAGAGGGTGTACGACTGCTCGCCGCTGGCCTCCAGCGCGGCCTGAAGTTCGGGCAGCCCGAACGGCAGCGAATCGCCGGCGAAGGCGTAGCTCAGCCGGCTGTCATTCGACGTCACGACCACCAGTTCGTCGAAGACGGCGAGCAGCGTCCGTGCGATGCGCCGCGAGGGGATGCTGGTCTCGGTCAGACGGGAGGTCAGGTTGACGACCAGCACGCCCTGGGGTGACAGCCGCCGGGCGATATGCTCATAGAAGGGCTGCGAGTACAGCGTCGCCGTCTGGATGGAAAAAGCGGCCGGCACATCGGTCGCGATCAGATCGTAGACCTCGATCGCGTTGGCCATGTAATGCTTGGCGTCGTCGATGATGACGCTGCGGTTCGGCAGCATGTCCATCGAGTTGACGTCATTCAGATAGGTGCTGCTCGCCTCGATCACAGCCGGATCGAGTTCGACGGTCGTGACATGGCCGCCCCGCTCGGCGATGAATCGCTCCATCTCCATCGAACCCGCGCCGACCACCAGGCTGTTCCGGGGCTGTATCAGATCCGCCGACACCGCCCCCATGATCACGTTGAGCCGGCTCCAGCGGTCGGTGCCATAGTGAAGGAGGCCGTCGAGATACAGGTAGCGATCGCCACTCGGGGCTTCCAGGACATCGACCTTCTGGTAAGCGCTGTAGGACGTCGTCAGCGTGCGCAGGCCCTGGGGCAGCTCGTGCAGCGCCTCGTACCAGCGGGCGTTGCTCCAGCCGTTGACAACCGGGAACAGCGTGATCCAGACGGAACAGAGCACGGCGACCGCGGCGACGATCCAGCGGCGCAGGCCGAGCGCCAGCAGAAGAATGAGCAGATTGACGGCGTACACGATCAGCACTGCGGAAAGGCCCATGCCGCCAAACGCGACCAGCACCAGCACGCCGCAGGCCGACCCGAGCAGTTCCACGGCATAGAGGGCGGGCAGGCCGGCCTGCTGCTGGTCGGCATAGAGCGGCAGGAAGACGCTGTAGAACGACGAGACCACCAGCGGCGTCACGAGCGGCAGCAGCAGGAAGGCCGCCCAGTAGGCATCGATCGAGGCCAGGCCGGCGGCCGCCATGCGAAACCAGATCGGCAGGGTGAGGTGGAGAATCAGCGCGGCGACGCCGAGGCGGGGCAGCCAGCGCACCGGGATACTGCCGGAGACCATGTAGCCCAGCGACAGGCCGAGAAAGTACATCACCGTGACCAGCAGGACGACCAGTTCGGTGCCCATCAGGAGCGCGGTCAGCTCGCGGACCAGCATCCACTGCACCAGGACGAGGTTCACCCCGCTCAGGAAAACCACCAGAATTGGAATGGAAAGCGGCGGGCGGATCGCGGCGGCGGGAGCGCTGCGCCGAAGGGATGAGGAAAGCACTGCCATGGACTGACCTGTGGGATGAACGGACCGGCTGTTGGGTGAAGTGGCGCCCGGGCTGCAAGGCTCAGGCGCCATCCTGCGTGACCTATTGTTGAAGCCCTCGGATTCAAGGGGTGACGGTCAAGGCCTAGCCCATACCGCCCATGCCACCATCATCGTCGCCACCGCTGTCGTCGTCGTCACCGCCGCTGTTGTCGTTCGAATTCGAATTGCTGTTGAAGTTGCCGTTGTCGTCATCATCATCGCTGTTGTCGTTCGAATTCGAATTGCCATTCGAGTTGCTGTTGAAGTTGCCGTTGGAATTCGAGTTGCCATTAAAGTTGTCGTCGCTTCCACCGCCGCGGCCAGAACGCTCGATGACCAGGATGTTGCCGGTCTGCGCGTCGATGAGCAGCTCCATGCGTTCGCCGGTCTCGACTTCCCAGACGACCGTACCGCCAAACGCCGTCGTCAGCTCGATGCTGCGGATGCGCGTCGACGGATAGACGCGGCGCACGATCTCGATCGCCTGTTGGACGGTGACGGGGACATTCACAGCCGCATTGTCGTTCAGGTTGCCGTTCGAATTACTATTCGAATTGCTATTGTCGTTCGCGTTAGCATTGCCATTCGCGTTGGCATTGCTGTTGTCATCGCCTGCGCCAGGAGCCGCCAGTTCGATCTCGCGGGCGACCAGCGCGCCGGTCGCGCCGCTCACGTGCACCTTGACCTGCGTCCCGACGACCAGCGCATCCTTGATTTCCGCGCCGCTGATGTCGATGACCTGACCCGAAACCATCACCGTCGCGCCATCGATGCTCTGGAGCACGCCAACGATCTCGAATTCACCCGCGACCGGGGCATTCGGCGGCGTAACGCCTGCCTGTACCGCGGCAATCTCACGGGCACGCCAGAGGTTCGGCCCGACTGCAACGGCGTGGACACGGACCCACTGCCCGACGGTCAGGGCGCCAGCCGCCTGAGCGCCCGTCGTGTCGATCATCTGACCGTTGACGACCAGCAGCGCGCCGTTGATGCCATCCAGCGTACCGACCAGCTCCGCCTCGCCGACCTGAACGCCGGGGGCGGCGGCATTCACTTCGCGGGCGGTGATGCTGCCATCTTCCGCCAGCGTGCCTTCGACCTGAACAAGCGCACCAACCTGCAGGGCGACATTGAGCTGGGCGCCGCTGATGAACACTTCCTGTTGGTTGACGGTGATGGTGTTGACGGTGATGGCCTCGATCGTGCCGACCAGTTCGAGAGACTGGGCATCCTGCGCGGATACGCCGGGGATCAGGCTCATCAGGGCGATGGCGCACAGCGCCGCGGCGATCATGGAAAGGCGGGAAATTCGCTTGAACATCGTTCTACTCCGTTTTCGATTCTGCCATTGTCAGCAATTGCTGTCGTTCAACGCGGATACAGTCTGAACAGCGGCAAAAAAGTTTCGGAGACTCCCCCGCCTTCCTCATCAACTGCTAATCATCCGACCCCATTCCGCCGGAGCCGCTGTCGTCGTTGTCGTTATCGTCGTCGTTATCGTTCGAGTTGACGTTCAAACCACTGCCCGAGCCGCCGCTGTTGTCATTGACATTGCTATTGTCGTTGCTATTGGTATTTGTCTCTCCACCAGGGACCGCGCCGCTATCCTGCCCGGCGCGCTCGATGGTGAGGATATTGCCGCAGGCCACGTCGAACGTCACCACGATCTGATGAGAAGTGACGACCTCCCAGACGAGCGTGCCGCCGAACTTCACCGTCTGCGTCGCGCTGAGGATGGTGGTGTTGGGGTAGATCTCCAATACGCGGGCAGAAGCCGTCTCAGATGCCAGCGGCGCACCGCACCCGGGCGCAAACGTCGCCGATGGCGTCGGCGTCATCGTAGCAGTCGGCGTCCAGGTGGCTGTTGGCGTGGTCGACGGGGTTTGCGATGGCGTCGCTGTTGGAGTCGCCGTTGGAGTCGATGTCAGGGTTCCCGTCGCCGTTGACGATAGGGTTGGCGATGGCGTGGCCGACAGGGTTGGCGAAGCAGAGGGCGATGGGCTGGCAGTGGGCGTCGCCGTCGTGGCGACAGGGTCGATGATGACCTGCTCCGGCAGATCCGGCCGCGTCAGCGCGAAGAAGGCGGCGGAGGCCATCACCGACAGAAGCAGGATGGCCGCGACCAGTTGAACCATATACCGACGACCGCGCGACATTCCGGCGGCGCGAGTCTGCATCCGGCGCTGGAGGGACTCCCAGACGATGGCCTGATCCTGAGCCACCTCGTTTGGCGGCACCCGCAGGCGTCGGAGTGTTGAAGTCGTCTCCAGCAGCGGTCGAAGGTCGTTGGCAAAAGCGGGATAACGTGAGAGGCAGCGCTCCAGCGACTCGCCGGAGGCCATCCGCTGAATGCAATCGTCAAACGCATCAATGATCGTGAGCTGCGCCATACCGTTAATCCATTTCGCCCGTGTCAAGGAACATGCGCAGGGCTTCGACGGCGCGGAACTGCAAAGACTTGATGGCGCCTACGTTCTTGTCCATGAGATCGGCCGTTTCCTGCAAATTCAGCCCCTGTCCAAAGCGAAGAATGAGCACTTCCTGCTGCTCGGCGGAGAGCAGGCGCAGCGCTTTGCGCACCCGCTCGATGCGAAACGACTCGAAAAAGGTGTTCTCCGGGTCGTGATCGGCCGACGCCGGAATCCATTCGTCCAGCGTGGCGGTTGGAAACTGCCGGGTCTTGCCATAGTGATCGTAGATCTTGTTGCGCGCCACCCGGAACAGCCAGGCGCGCAGGCTGGTATTCGGCGTACGACGTCCCTTCACTGCTGTGAAGAAGTCGAGAAAGACGTCGGCAGCAATATCGCGCGCCTGTTCCCGGTCGTTGATTCGCAGCCGGACGAACTGATAGACCGGCGGAAAATACTGTTCATAAATCGTGCGCAGCGCATCGGGGTGGTTGCGACTGGCATCAACCAGAAGGTCTTGTTCGGCCGTGATATCGGGCAGGACGATGGTGGGTAGGGCGATGACGATCAACGTTTAGCTCTCCGGCTGGGCATCCTTGATCTGCCAGATCAGACTGTAGGAGTCGCGGTAGACCAGTTCCAAGTTTGGATCGTTTTCGGCACTCTGGGCAAATGCCACATGGTCCGTGTCGCTGACCACCAGGGACGCGCCGAAGCTGTCGCGGATCAGGACCGACGGCCGCTCGACCATGCCCTGGGTGATCGGCACCCAGAGGTTCCACAGAGTCGGGTTTGCCACTTGCAGATAGGTGGGGTCCAGGCCGACGAGATAGATGTTGTGCGTGTTGTGGTAGAAGAGATAGGTGAAGTCATCCCAGTCCGTCTGGAACACAAGCTCACCCGGCGCGGTATTGGCTTGTAACCAGGCCGCCGCGCCCGCCATGTAGTCCGCGTCCTTCACGCCTTCGATGTCCTGACGGACGGAGGTCATCGTCCACCCCGCCAGCAGCAGGATGGGCAGCGCAATCATCAGAGGAAAGGCGCGGGCCACCAGCCGCCGCCCCGGAAAGACCGGCAGCAGGCGATCCCACGCGATGCCCTCCCGGCCCAGGGCCGTCGCGCAGAACAGCAGGGCGAAGGCCGGCGAATACTCGATGAAGCGGCGCGACTCGAAGGTCATGTACAGCGTGACCAGCGCCGTCAGCAGCAGCGTGGTTTCGACCCGATCCCGCCCCGTCGCCCCGTCGCGGCGGGTTTTGCGCAGGCTCGGCGCCAGCATGCCGGCGGCCAGGGCCAGCAGCATCCCCAGCGAGTTGTCCAGCAGCGCTTCGGTGGTATAGGGATACCACTCGCTGCCGACGCGGATGTTGGCGGCCACATCGACCTTCTCGCCCAGATGGTCGAGGATGAAGGTGATGTTCTGCGGAAAATAAGGATTGATGACCAGCCCGGCAGCCACACCGATGGCCGTGTAGATGAGCGGACGCCAGACCCATTGGCGGTCCGTCAACCAGGCGGACAGCACGTACAGGCCGGCGAACACCGGCAGCAGGATGAAGCCGTTGTAAAGCCAGGTGAAGGCGAAGGCGATCGGCGCCAGCCAGCGGTACCGCCGACTGAACAGGGCGTACAGCGCCAGAAACAGCACCAGCACGGCGGCAGCCTGCGTGCGCACCATGAGCATGCGGTACAGAAACGGCGTCGAGACGCCAAGCAGCGCGATCAACCACAGCCACGGAAGGCGCACCTCCAGCGTGCGGAGCAGCAGCCAGAAAGCGGCGAACATTCCGCCGACGACCAGCGCCTGGGCCAGTTTCGCGCCGGGGATGCCCCCCCATTGGACGAATGGCGCCAGGTAGACGTGATAGAGCAGATGGTGGTCGACGAACGCTTCCGGGCTGAGGATAGTGAGCGGCAGCCAGGGGAAATCGAGTCGAAGCGTCCCCTGCTCGATCAATTCGGCGGATATCCGGGTGTGATAGTAGTCGTCGGTACTGATCAGGGCGTCCGTCGCCGAAAGCAGGACGATCGCCGCCGCAAAGCCGAGCAGAAAGGCCAGCAGAACCCCACCCCAGTGCCGCCAGCGAATCGAGGTTTGTTGCCGAACTTCGGACCCTGCCTGCCCGTTCATGCCGGCCACCGCCGGCGCCACTGCCTCCGCCATACCTTCTTCCCCTCACCCTGACCCGACTCATAACTCAGTACCGCTACAGTCTCGCGAAGGGCAGAAAAGTTTCGCAGGGGGGTCAAAGTGATTTGAGGAAACCGTGGTGAACTCAAAGGGCATAGATTAGGACTGACTTTTCGTGATGGATCAAAGTGTACTCGATATGTGCCTGCTGGGGGTTTGCGAGATCGGCACGATCGTCAGTACCAGCCCTCTTGACAGCGCGGCAGATCTGACATACTCTGAGTGAGAACGTTCTCATTGATTGCGACGATATTCCTTTTGTGGATTTGTTCCGTGCCAAGACGTCCAACGATCATTGATGTCGCCAAACTCGCGGGGGTCTCCAAGGCCACCGTGGCGCGCGTCGTCAATGGTCAGATCGACATCGTCAGCCAGGAGACCCGCGAGCGGGTCATGGAGGCGGTCGACAAGCTGGGCTACGAGCGCAACTCGATCGCCGGCAGCCTGCGTACCGACAAGACGTACATGATCGCCCTCTCTATCCCCGACATCACCAACCCCTTCTGGCCGGAAGTCACACGCGGCGTGCAGGACACGCTGGAGACATCGGAGTACGCGGTCGTTACCGTCAACAGTGACTGGGACGCCGACCGCGAACTGAAATACCTGAAAATGGTCCGCCGCAACCGCTTCGATGGGCTGATCATCAACCCCACGGACGCCAACAGCACGCATTTTCGCGACATGGAAGTGCCGATCGTGCTGCTCGGATCCGGCAACGGCTACGCCGGGTACGACTCCGTCGGCAGCGATACCGAGAGCGCGGTGCAGATCGCCCTGGATTACCTGTACGGCCTCGGCCATCGCCGGATCGCGCTGATCGCCGGCCTATCCGCGCGACGCAAGAACACCAGTCGCTATCATTCCTACGTCGATTTTCTGGCGCGCAATCATCTCAAGCTCGACCCGGATCTGGTGGCGCACGGCGATTTCACGCTGCAAGCCGGCCGGGATGCCATGCGCCAGTTGCTCACCCTGCCGCAGCCGCCGACAGCGGTGTTCGCGGCCAACGACGTGATCGCCATCGGCGCGATGCAGACCGCCGACGCCATGAACTGGCGCATTCCGGAGGACGTTTCGATCATCGGAATGGACGACATCTACCTGGCTTCGACAGCCCTGCCCCCGCTGACCACCATCGCCAAGCCCAAGTACGAGATCGGGGTAGAGGCCGCGCGCCTGCTGCGGGGCCGCGTGAAGTACGGCGCCGATTTGCCGATCCAGTCCGTCCGCCTGCCCTGTGAACTGGTAGTGCGGGGGTCCACGGCGCGCCCGGCGGAAAAAACAGGTCGCGCATGAAGGTTCGCTATTTGCGTCGCATGAGAACGTTCTCATGACAGACTATACTGGAGAGTAACGTGCGGACGGCGGGCAGATAAGCCGGGGCACACGGTTTTGAGACAAGGGTCTGAACAGGATCGACTATGTTGGAAGAGCAGATTGCACCATCCGAGAAGCGAGCGGAGCTGCTGAGCCGGGCGATTGGCTGCCTGCAAGGGCTGGCCGTCGGCGATGCCTTTGGCGACCTGGGGCGCAACCAGGATTACCGCCTGCGCTACGGCATCATCACCGAACTCTATGCCGGCGCCAAGAGCACGGACGACACCGAGTTCGCGGTCCTCACGGCCCAGACCCTGATCGACTGCGGCGGCAAGCTGACCTACGAGTCGCTGATGGCCGCCTGGGACAAATACATTCTCCAGCAGGGGGGCATGTTCGAGCGCGGCGGCAAGCCGCTCTACGGCGCCGTGGCCAACCTCCAGCGAGGCATCCTCCCGCCCCTTTCCGGCAGCGACAACGTGCAGAACAACGACGACGGCGCAGCCATGCGCATCGCCCCGGTCGGCATCGTGTGCGCAGGCCACCCGCAGCGGGCGGCGTCTATGGCCGCGCTCGACGCGCAGGTCAGCCATGCCAATGACGGCATCTGGGCGGCCCAGGCCGTCGCAGCCAGCGTGGCAGTGGCCATGGCCGGCGGCGGGGTCGACGCGATCGTCGAAGCCGGGCGCGCGGTCATTCCGGCCGATTCCTGGTTGGCGCGGGCCATGCAGCGGGCGATGAACATCTGCGACAGCACCGGAGATCTGTTCACGGCGCTGGAACAGCTTCACGTCCAGCTCTGGACGCCGGTGCACTCCATGGCAGCCGAGGCTGTACCGCAGGCCTACGCCGTTTTCCGGCTGACCAAGGGCGATTTTCTCCAGGGCATGATCTGGGCGGGCAACTTCGGCCGCGACGCCGACACGATCAGCGCCATCGTCGGGGCGCTGTCCGGAGCCATGCATGGCGAGTCGGTCATCCCGCCGCACTGGGCCGCCATGGTCGACACACCCGCCGGCGTCTGCCTGAAGTTCGCCGCGCAGAAATCGATGCGGCGCTTGGCCGAGCAGTTGGTGGCACTCATCCCATAGGGATTAGCTCGTACGCGTGAATCGCGTGCGGTTAATTTGGACAAATAGTATCTAGGAGAATAGCTCATGTGGCATCGAAGCAAGAAATTCAGTCTGGTTCTCTTCGCCCTGCTGATGCTGATCCCCTTCGGGGCGATCACGCTGGCACAGGATGTCGTGACCATCGAGTGGTGGACGGTCAACTCCGAGGAGTATTCCGAAGAGGCACAGCGTGCGCTCGCCGATCAGTTCAATTCCGAGCATCCCAACATCCAGGTCAACATCACCGTGCTGCCGGAAAGCGGCTTCACCGAGCGCATGACGGCCACCCTCGGTGCCGGCTCGGGCGCGCCCGACGTCGCCTTCTTCTGGGACAACAACTGGTTCCCGCAGGCGCTCGACCTGACCGCCTACATCGAAGCCGACCCGGACATTGACCCCGAAATGTACTTCGAGGGATTCTGGAACACGCGCGCGGTCTGGCAGGACAAGATCGTCGGTCTGCCCCTAGGCGTAGGCGCCAACTTCGTGATGTACAACAAGGACGTCTTCGACGAGATGGGCGTCGCCTATCCCAGCGCCGACTGGACGACTGAGGATTTCATCGCGACAGCCACCGCCCTGACTGATCCAGACAAGCGCCGCTGGGGCGGCGACCGCCCGCGTGGCCCGTTCCGCGCGATCTGGCGCAACTACGGCGCCTTCCCCCTACAGCGATGACAGCACCACCGTCGAAGGCTATCTGAACAGCGATGCCTCGGTCGCCTCGTATACCTGGCTGTGGGATCTGGTCGCCAGCAATTCGACCCCGACCCCGGCCGACATCGAAATCCTCGGCACCGAGGGCACGGGTCCGATCGATCTGTTCCTGGCCGGGCGCCTGGCCATGGCGACGCTGAACCAGGGGCACATGCTGACCGCGACCAATGCCGGCGTGAATTTCGGCATCGTGCCAGAACCCCAGGTTCCCGGCAATGAGCGCTACGCCAACGCCTTCTCGCTGACAGCGTCGGTTTGGGCCGGCACCGAGCACCCCGACGAAGCCTACGAATGGCTGAGCTACTGGGTCGGACCGGAAGGCCAGCAGTTCCTGATGGAGAACGGCCAGCTCTTCCCATCGATCCCGGCCGTTCTGGAAACCCACCCGGATGCCGACAAGGATTATGTCCAGGCGTTCTTCGACGTGCTGGAACTGACGCAGGTCGCGGAATGGGTCAATGCCCATCCGTGCAACGGCACCGTCCTGCGGTCGGCGGTGGATGCCTGGGATCTGATCAACCTCGGCGAGATCGGCCGTGATGAGGTGAAATCGACACTCGACAGCCTGGTCGAGCCGTCGCAGGCCGCCCTGGACGAGTGCGTGGGACGTCTCGGCGCGTAATGGAGCAAACTGTTGGGAGGATGGCTTCGGCTGTCCTCCCAACATCAGCAATCTCGACCAAGTGAACCGGAGCCTTTCATGCTGGCAGCATGGCGCAGAATGAATCCAATGGCGCGGCGCGAAGCCCTGGAGGGTTATCTCGCGCTCAGCCCCTGGCTGTTCGGGTTCATCGTCTTCACGGCGATTCCCATCGGCGTGTCGATCTTCCTGAGCTTCACGCAGTGGACCATCATCGAACAACCGACCTGGATCGGTGCGGACAACTACGTGCGCATGTTCACCCGCGACCCGCTCTTCTGGCAGGCGCTGAAGGTGACCGGTCTGTTTGTGCTGATCTCGCTGCCGCTCAAGCTGGTCTTCGGCCTGGCGCTGGCGCTGCTGCTGAACAACCGCCTGCCGGGCATGAACTTCTTCCGCACCGTGTTTTACATCCCCGCCGTCATCTCCGGCGTGGCCGTCTCGCTGATGTGGATGTGGCTGCTCCAGCCCGACACCGGCGTCGTCAACACGCTGCTGGATTATGTGGGGGTGAAAGGACCCAACTGGTTCTGGGATAAAGACTGGGCGCTGCCCTCCGTCGCCCTGATGAGCGTGTGGAAGGTGGGCGGCAGCGCGGTGATCTACCTGGCCGGGCTGCAAAACATTCCGCCCCATCTGTACGAGGCCGCTGAGATCGACGGTGCCGGAACATGGCAGCGCTTCTGGCGCATCACCATCCCCCTGCTCACCCCGACCATCTTCTTCCAGTTGATCATCGAAATGATCGATTCCTTCAAGATCTTCACCGAAGCCTTCGTGATCACGCAGGGCGGCCCGCTCAAATCGACTTATTTCTACATGCTCTACTTTTACGAAGAAGCGTTCCGCAACTTCAACATGGGCTATGCCTCGGCGCTCGCCCTCTTCCTCACGCTGATCATCCTGGCGACGACGCTCTTCATCAATTACACGTCTAAGCGGTGGGTTTACTATGAGTCTGAATAGCAGCGCGGCACGACCGAACGACTCGTTTGTCGACATCGATCGACAGCTCCGGCGATCCAACCTGACGACGGCGCTGCGCCGGCTGGCGGGGAACGGGTTCCTGTACTTCATCATGGTCGTCCTGGCCCTGATCTTCATGATCCCCCTGCTGTGGATGTTCACGACGTCGCTCAAAACCCGGCAAGAGATCTTCGTCTGGCCGCCGACCTGGCTGCCGGAAGTTCCGCAGTGGGGCAACTACGCCGACGCCTTCGCCAAGTATCCGCTCGCGCGTTTCATGCTCAATAGCGCAATCCTGGTCATGATCAATTCGCTGGGCGAGGTGCTGTCCGTCCCGCTGATCGCCTTCGCCTTCGCCCGCCTGCGCTTTCCGGGCAAAAAGGTCCTGTTCATCCTGATGCTCAGCACGATGATGATCCCCGGCCAGATCAAGCTGATTCCGCTGTTCTCGATGTTCTCCCGGCTGGGGCTGGTCGGCACCTACTGGCCGCTGGTGCTGCCTGCGTTCTTCGGCAATCCGTTCTTCATCTTCCTGATGGTGCAGTACATGCGGACGATACCGCGCGACCTGGACGAGGCGGCGCGCATCGACGGCGCCAGCACGTGGACGATCCTCTATCGGATCATCCTGCCGCTGTCGCTGCCGGCAGTGACGGTGATGCTGGTGTTCACCTTCCTGTGGACCTGGAACGACTTCATCTCCCCGCTGATCTACCTGAGCGACTTCAACAGCTACCCGATTTCCGTTGGGCTGGCCTTCTTCCAGGGGCGCTACAGCGTGGAATGGAACATGTTCATGGCGGCCACGCTGATCTCGATCGTCCCCGTGCTGGTGCTGTACTTCTTCGCGCAGCGCCACCTGATCGGCGGCATCTCGACTCTGGGACTGAAGGGCTGACGATGCAGACGCTGGACGACTTCAGGCGCCGCGCGCGGGGCAGTCTGCTCGGCGCGGCGATCGGCGATGCGATGGGCGCCCCCTGCGAGGGCATAACCCGGGCGGCCATCCGCGAACGTTACGGCATGATCACGGGCTTCCTGAGCGACGACGCCGTCGGCACTGACGACACCGACTTCACGCTCTTCAATGCCTGGCTTCTTCTGGAGCATGGGCCGGACATCACCCCGGAAATCGTGGCCGCCGAATGGCGCGACAAACTGCTCAGCGGCCGTTACTACTATCGTCCCGGCGGCTTCAGCGATGTGATCTCCACGCGCAATCTGCTGGCCGGGCTGAACCCGCCGGACTCCGGCGCCTTCAACCACCAGAGCTGGAGTGACGGCGTGGCCATGGCGATCAGCAGCGCAGGCATCCTCAGCGCGGGCCGGCCTCAGCAGGCGGCGGCGATTGCTCAGCGGCTGGGCAGCGTCTCCAACGCCCGCGACGGCATTACTACGGCGCAGGCGGTGGCGGCGGCGATCAGCATGGCGATGGTCGGCGCTTCGCCGGCGGAGATGATGGCGGCGGCACAGGCGGCTGTGCCCGCGGACTCGTGGACCGGGCGCTCCCTGGCCCGTGCGGCGCACATTCACGCTGGCGATCTGGAAAGCGCGCTCGATCAGATCGACGCGGAGCTGGTCGTCCACTGGTGGCCGTGGGCCGATCTGGCCACGGAGGCTGTGCCGGTGGCGCTGGCCGTCTTCATGGCCGGCGGCGGCGACTTCGCCCGTTCCGTCCCGGCCGGGATTCGCATGGGCCGCGACGCCGACACCATTGGCGCCATCGTCGGCAGTCTGGCCGGGGCGTACGGCGGCGAGGATGCCATTCCGCCGGCCTGGCGCGAGCGGGTGGCCGCCTCGACCGGGAAGTGCATCGGCTTCATCGCCGGGCGGCGTATCGCCGACATGGCCGACGCCCTGGCCGAACGCGCATGGGAAGCCCTTCATGAATGACGTCATGGATCAACGCGATCGATTCCTCGGAGCGATGTTCGGGCTGGCCTACGGCGACGCGCTGAGCTTTCCGGCGCTCTTTCACCGCTTCCAGCACCCGGATATCCCCCGCAAGCGCCACCAGTTCCTGTGGCGGCAGAACGCCGAACTGGACGAGCGCGGCATCTCGCGACTGATGCTGCCCTTCACCCACCGAATCGCCAAAGAGACGCTGGAGATCGGCCCGACCGACGACACGGAGTGGGCGGTCTTCACGCTGCTGGCGCTGCTGGAGAACGACGGCCCCCCTTCAAAGGAAAGCTTTCTGGCCGCCTGGAAGACTCACATTCTTCCGGCGAAGGACCAGATACACACCAGCTTTTCCGAACGGGCGGCTATCGAAAACATGGAGCGCGGGCTGCTGCCGCCGGCGACGGGCAATGACAACCCGCTCCATTACGAAGACTGCGCTGTGGCGCGCGCCGTGCCCATCGGCCTGTTCTGCGTCGGGGATGCCGACCGCGCTGCGCAGCTTGCCGAGTGGGATGCGCAGATCACGCAGGCCGAGGATGGGATATACGCGGCGCGGGCCATGGCAGTGGCGATCGCTCTGCTGGCCGGCGGCTCTCGTCTGGACGCAGCCCTGAGCCGCGCCCGCCGCGAATTCCCGGCCGACTCGTGGATCGCCCACGTCGACCAGATCGCGCTGGGCTGCCTGTCGGAGATCGAGCAACCGGCCGACCTGACGATCCTGCTGACGGCACGGGTCATCAACAGCGTATACTCCTATGGCAATGTCGCGCCGGAGACGCTGCCGGCTGCCTTCGCCATCGCCCAAGCCTGCGGCGGCGACCTGCATGAAGCCGTGGCGCTGGCCAACAGCATCGCCAAATCGGCCGACTCGCTGCCGGCCATGGTCGGGGCGCTGTGCGGCGCACACCAGGGCATTGGCGTCCTCAGCCGAATGTGGCGCGAGTCGCTGGCGACCCTGCGCGGCCTGAGCGTTCCATTCCTGGCCGGCGCGAACCTCGAAGCCCTCACCGACCGCCTTATGGAGAAAGCCGGACAGGTATGACCCTTCCCCACGACTATGCCGATCGCGTCTATGCGGGCTGGCTGGGCAAGTGCATCGGCGTCCGCTTCGGGGCGCCGCTGGAAAACTGGACGTACGAAGAGATTCGCGACAACCTGGGCGAGTTGACGGGTTATGTCGCCGAAGACCACGGCAAGATCTTCAAGCCCGACGACGACACGTCCGTGCCGATGATCCTGCTGGACGCGCTGGAGAACTACGGCGCACGGCCCGATATCACGGCAGCCGACTTCGGCGAAGCGCTGCTCAATGCCGTCGGCTGCGAGCACGGATCGTTCTGGTGGGGCGGTTATGGCATCTCGTCGGAACACACCGCCTACCTCAACCTGCTCCACGGCATCCCTGCGCCTCGTTCCGGCAGCATCGCCCAGAACGGCAGGGCGCTGTCCGAGCAGATCGGCGGGCAGATCTTCAGCGACGTCTGGGGTCTGCTGCTGCCGAACAACCCCCGCGCCGCCGCCGATCTGTCGGAGCGCGCCTCCAGCGTCTCGCACGATGGCATGGGGCTGCACGGCGCGCGCTTCATCGCCGCGGCGGTGAGTGCGGCCTTCAGCGAGCGTGACCCCCACCGGCTGATCGAGACCGCACTGGAGCAGGTGCCGTCGGGCAGCGACTACGACCTCGTCATGCGCACCCTGCTGGCCTTCCACGCCGCGCACCCCGACGACTGGCATCAGGCGTTTGCCTTCCTGAAGGCCGAGTTCGGCTACCAGCATTACGAGGGCATGGTGCCGATCATCCCCAATGCCGGGGTGGTGGCGCTGGGCTTGCTCTACGGCGAGGGGGACTTCTCGCGGGCGATCCAGATCGCCAACATGGCCGGCTGGGATACCGACTGCAACGTCGGCAACGTCGGCGCGATCATGGGCGTCGCCGTCGGCGTGGAAGGCATCGAGGCGCGCTGGCGCGAGCCGATGAACGACCTGCTGATCGCCGCCAGCGTGACCGGGACGCGCAACCTGCTAACGATCCCCGGATGCGCCGTCCGCATGGTACGCCTGGGGCAGCGGTTGGATGGACAGTCGGTCGTTCCACCCGCGCCCCGCTATCACTTCACCTACCCCGGCTCGACGGCCAACTTCCAGGCCTGGGGCGACAAGGGGCGGCCGATCCACCTGCTGCAAACGCACGTCGATGGCGCGCCGGTCCTGCGCACGGCCATCCGCAAGCTGAACAAGAAGGGCGAGATCCGCATCTTCACCCGGACGTACTACCGCCCCCGCGAGCTGAGTTCCAACTACTACGGCGCGTCGTTCACGCCGCTGCTGTACCCCGGCCAGACCGTCCGCGCGCGGGTGCAGATCCCGGCCGATGCGCCGAGCACCCTCCGCGTCGCGCTGTACGTCTATGACGAGCATCACAAGGAATACCATCAGGCGACCGGCAAGGCGCTGACGCCCGGCCAATGGCACGACCTGGTCTACCCTATCCCGCCGATGCCGACGCCCTGCTATCACAGGTGGGCGTGGTGCTGCGCAACACCGGCGAAGTCTGGGAGACCGGCTCGTTCCATCTGGCGCATCTGGACTGGCAAGGCACGGCGGAGTTCACCAGTACCTTCGCCTACGCCACTCCGGAGACCGGCGCGATTAGCGAGTGGACGTACTGGCGCGGCTTCTGGCGCATGGAAGACGGCGCGTATCACGGCAGCGGTCCGCTGGAAAACGAGAGCTATACCGGCGACATCAACTGGATAGACTACACGGTTTCGGCCGAACTGACCCCCCTGCTCGGCGACCATCACCTGATCCTGGCGCGGGTCCAGGGGGCGATGCGCAGCTATGCCTTCGGCCTGTCGCCGGACAACACCGTCACCCTATACAAGAAGGCGCGCGAGTACCGGCCGGTCTATTCGGCGGCGTTCGCGTGGCGGCTGGGCGAGCGCTACCGGCTGAGCATCGAGGCACGGGCTAACCGGCTGATCGCGACCATCGAAGGGGGCGGCCAGCAGCAGGAGATCGCGTGGCAGGATGATGAGGCGTCCTATCTGAACGGTCAAATCGGGCTGGCCTGCTGGCACGGCAGCCACACCGCCTTTCACGGCATCGAAGTTGGAAAGGAGCGCTGACTTCGGTGGTCAAGCTGCATGAGGTTCAGGCCAAGGGACTTTTGGCGGCGGAGGGCATCGCAACCCCGCGCGGCATCGCCGCCAGCACCCCCGCCGAAGCGCACGCCTTCGCCGCCGCCCTGGGTTCCCCGGTGGTGGTCAAAGGACAGGTCTTCACCACCAGCCGCGCCGGCCAGGGACTGATCCGCTTCGCCGCCACGCCGACGGAAGCGCGCGAGGCGGCCGCCGCCCTGCTCGGTCAGCACTTCGGCAAATTCACCGTCGAACAGGTGCTGGTCGAGGAGCAGGTCGAGATCGCCCACGAATACTACCTGGGGCTGATCATCGACAGCAAGCGCAAGGCCCCCGTCCTGCTGTTCAGCCGGGCCGGCGGCAGCGGCATCGAAGGGCGGGCGGAGAGCGCGGTGCGCCACGAGATCGACGTGCTGCATGGGCTGAGCGAAGACGAGGCACTGGAGGTGTGCCGGCAAGCGGGCATCGAGCCGGACGAGCAGGCGGCGATCGCGGGCGCCATGGTCCGGTTCTACGCCGCCGCCCGCGGCTATGATGCCCGTTCCGCCGAGATCAACCCGCTGGTGGTCACGAAAGCCGGCGAGGTGGTGGCGCTCGACGCCCGCTTCAGCATCGACGATTACTCGGTCTTCCGTCACCCGGACCTGGGCATCGAGATCGCCCGCGAATTTGACCACCCGCCGACGGCGCTGGAGAAGATCGCCTGGCAGGTGGAAAAAGACGACTACCGCGGCACCTTCTACTTCATCCAGATGCTGGAGGGGTTTGCCAAAGGCACCGGAGTGATCGGCTTCCATGGCGCGGGCGGGGGCGGCAGCATGATGAACATGGACGCCCTGCTCAAACAGGGATTCCAGGTCGCCAACTTTGTCGATACCAGCGGCAACCCGCCGGCCAGCAAGGTTTACCGGGCGGCCCGCATCATCCTCAGCCAGCCGAACATCGACGGCTATTTCGCCGGCGGCAGCGGCGTCGCCAGCCAGGAACAGTTCCACTCGGCGCGCGGGCTGGTCAAGGCCTTCATGGACGCGCCGCTAAACGTGCCGGCCGTGATTCGCATCGGCGGCAACAGCGAGGAACAGGCCATCGCCATTCTGCACCGCGCCAATGGCGCCTTTCCCACCCCGGTCGAGGCCTATGGCCGCGACGACACCCCCGACACCTGCGCTGAGCGGCTGCGCGCCCTGATCGGCCGCTCTCAGCCTGCCGCCGCGCCTCCACAGCGCATCATTCCGCCGGCGCGGGAACCGTACACCTTCGAGACGGTGACGGGCGGCACGATCACCTACGATCACGCCCTGTGCCGCGACTGCGAGAGCAAGGCATGCGTGCAGACCTGCGTGCCACAGATCCTCTCAGTCGTCGATGGTGTGCCGGTCCTGAACATCAGCCGCGAGGACGCCCGGAAGGGCGGCTGCATCGAATGCCTGGCCTGCGAGGTCGAATGCCATTTCCTGGGCAATCAGGGCGGCTTCATCCGCCTGCCGATCCCCGGCCTGGAGAGCGAGGACGATCATGGCCATTCTGATTGATCGCACCAAACGGGTGCTGGTGCAGGGCATCACCGGCCGCGAAGGGTTGGCGCGCACCCGCCTGATGCTCGACTATGGCACGCAGGTCGTTGCCGGCGTCACCCCATCCAAAGGCGGGCAGACCGCGCTCGGCGTGCCGGTCTACAACACCGTCGGCGAAGCGTGCGCTGAGAGCGCCAATCAGGGCAGCGGCGGCATCGACATCAGCGCCCTGTTCGTCCCCGCCCCGCTGGTCAGGAGCGCGGCGCTGGAAGCACTGGAGGCCGGGATCAAGCTGCTGGTCATCGTGCCCGATCGCGTGCCGCTCTACGACGTGCTGGAGATCGCCGCCGTCGCCAGGGCCAGAGGCGCGCAGTTCATCGGCCCGAACACGCTGGGTGTGCTCAGTCCCGAGGCCGGCGTGCTGGGCATGATGGGCGGCAGCGCCGAAGCCATCCGCAAATGGGCGACGGCCGGGCCGGTGGGCATCACCAGCCGAAGCGGCGGCATCACCACCAGCATGGGCTACTACATCGCGCGGAGCGGGATCGGTCTCTCGACCCTCGTCCACGTGGGCGGCGACTCGGTGGTGGGCACGACTCACGCCGACGTCCTGCGCCTGTTTCAGGCCGACAAGCAGACCGAGATCGTGGTCATGTTCGGCGAGATCGGCACCTCGCAGGAGGAGGACGCCGCCGCGCTGATCGAGGCCGGCGAGTTCCGCAAGCCGCTGGTCGCCTACGTCGGCGGTCGGGCGGCCAAGGAAGGGACACGTTTCAGTCATGCCGGCGCGATCATCGAGGGGGACGTCGGCACCTACGCGGGCAAGGTCAAGCGGCTGCGCGAGGTCGGTGCCGTCGTCGCCGAGTCGTTCGGCGACATCCCCCGGCTGGTCGCTGAAGCTCTCAAACCCAAGCCCGCCAGACCGGCAGTACCCATTGCACCCGCAGCCGCATCAAAGTCCGACGAGGAAGAAGGCGGCCCGTGGAAGACGGCCATCACCGAGATTCAGCCCAACGCCATCCGACTGCGCGGGCACACGCTCGACAGCCTGATGGGGTCGGTGACGTTCGGGCAGGCCATCTACCTGGCCCTGGTCGGCGACCTGCCCACACCGCAGATGGGCCGGCTGATCGACGCTATCCTGGTGGCGTCGATTGACCACGGGGCTACTCCCCCTTCGACTTTGGCGGCGCGCACGGCGGCCAGCACCGGCGCGCCCTTCAATGCGGCCATCGCCGCCGGCCTGCTGTCGATCAACCAGCACCACGGCGGCGCCATCGAGGACTGCATGCGCATGATGCAGGGCGCGCTGAAGAATCAGCACGAGCAACGTCTCACGGCTGACGAAGCGGCCGCCGCCCTGGTGAAGAGCTACAAGGAGAACAAGAAGCGGCTGCCCGGTTTCGGCCACCGCATCCACACCGACGACCCACGCACCAGGCGACTGCTGGCGATCGCGCAGGAGGAAGGCGTCGCCGGCGAGGCCGTGGCCATGGTCCAGGCGCTGGCGCGGGCGGTTGCGCAGAGCGGCAAGGCGCTGCCCATCAACGTCGACGGGGCTATCGCCGCGCTGCTGCTGGATATGAAGATCGCGCCGGAGTTGGGCAACACCTTCTTCATGATCGCCCGCCTGCCCGGCCTGATCGCCCACGTGCATGAGGAGAAGACCCGCGAGCGGCCGATGCGCGTGATTCACCCCACCAACCATACGTATGATGGCAAGACATAGGAGTCGGCGCGATGCACAAGCGATGGATGCTGGTCGCCCTGGTGCTGATGGCGACGCTGATCGGTACGGGCACTGTTTTCGGTCAGGAGGAGAGCCAGACCTTGCGTGAGCAGTTCTTCTCGACCACGCTCAACCGGGACGTTCGCTACAACATCATCCTGCCGGCCGGCTACGACTCCTCCGACCAGCGCTACCCGGTGGTCTATCTGCTGCACGGGCGCGGCGACACCGGCACGGCCTGGCTGCGCGTGCACGACTCCCTCGACGCGATGATCGCCGCCGGGGAGATTCCGCCGGTGATCGCCGTCCTGCCGGACATGCCGTCCAGTTCGCGGGCCAGCTACTACGTCGATTCGCAGTACACCGGGACGCTCTACGAGTCCGAGCCGGTCGAGACGGCCTTCATGCAGGATCTGATCCCGCACATCGACTCGACGTACCGCACCATGACCGAACGCGAGGGGCGGTTGGTCGGCGGCTACTCGATGGGTGGCTATGGCGCGATCCGCCTGTCGATGGCCTATCCCGACCGTTTCAAAGGCGCGCTCGTCCTCAGCCCGGCGGTTTACTTCCCGCTGCCGCCGCGAGATTCCAGCACCCGCGAATTCGGCGCGTTCGGCCGCGGCGACGTCCTGTTCGACGAAAATGTCTACCAGAGCCTGAACTACCCGGCCCTGATCGAGCCGGTCACGGCCAGTCGCCTGCCGCTGCGCTTCTTCATCGCCGTGGGCGATGACGAGTGGCGCAACCCGAACTACGAGGAGCGCATGCACGACCTCGACATGGAAGCGCACATGTTCTTCAACCATGTCGTGCGCGTCCCCAACGTCACAGCCGAACTGCGCGTCTACGACGGTGGCCACGACTGGGATGTGTGGCGGCCGGGGTTCATCGAGGGCATGCGCTTTCTACTGGCGGGTTAACGCACTCGACAACGACGAGACATACTGCGCTTTTCGGGGCGCCTGGGTATACTGCTTTCCGCCGACCACAAAAAGAAGTTGTCTCGTAGATTGCTTAGGCTGGGCCGCGCGGAGGCTAATGGGCATGGCAAAGAGCCGGATCATTCTGGTAGGCGGTTTTCTGGGCGCGGGCAAGACCACCCTCCTCGCCCGCGCGGCGGCGCTGCTCATCGACCAAGGCTATCGGGTCGGGCTGGTGACCAACGACCAGGGTTCGAATCTGGTCGATACAGCCTTTCTGTCGCAGGAGCAGATGTCCGTCGGAGAAGTCTCGGGAAGCTGCTTCTGCTGCGCCTTCCCGGACCTGATCCGGGTCCTGAGCGGCCTTCAGGAGGATTCTCACCCCGACATCATCCTGGCCGAGCCGGTCGGGAGCTGCACCGATCTGGCGGCGACGGTGCTGCGCCCGCTGATGGCCTACTTTCCCGGCCAGTTTGAGGTGGCACCCCTCAGCGTCGTGGTCGATGCGACCCGCGAGATCGGCGCATTGTCGGCCAACGTCGCCTATCTCCTCGACCGCCAGCTTGCCGAGGCGGAGATCATCCTGCTCAACAAAGCTGATCTGCTGGAAGCCGATGCGCTGGCGGCTCAGCAGGCGGCGCTGCGGTTCGCCTACCCGGCCGCGCATCTCATGACCCTCTCGGCGCGGACTGGCGACGGTATAGCCGAGTGGCTGGATCTCGTGTTGGGTCAGCTTCCGGCCAATCCACGAACCATGGACGTCGACTACACCCGCTACGCCGAGGCGGAAGCGGAACTGGCCTGGCTCAACCTGGTGGGGGAGATCCGCGCCTCCGCGCCGTTCTCGGCCAGGGCATGGACCGCCGGCCTGCTGGAAAATCTGGCAGCGGGCCTGGGCCTGGCGCGCATCGCCCACCTGAAAGCGTTCGTCCGCGCGTCCGGGACCGATTTCAAGGTCAGTCTGGTGCAGAACGAGGCCCCGCTGTCCTGGGACCCGGCGGAGACCGGAGACACGCCCGTCGAGAACCTGTCGTTCATCCTCAACGCCCGCGTCAGTGCGCCGCCCGCCGATCTGAGACAGAGTGCCCTGGCCAGCATCGAAAATCCCCGGCCGGACCCCATGGCGCGGTATTATCTGACTCATCTGGAGTGCTTCAGTCCGGCGCCGCCCCGCCCGACGCACCAACTCAGGGGCAAAATCGGCTAACGCGTCTCCGGCTGATCACGCAATCCTGAAAGACGCACATGATGAGACAACAGCACCCTCTGTTTCAGCAGTACCCTCTCGACGGCCAGGTCACGATTGGCGGAGAGACGCTCTCCACCCCCTATCATATCTACGACGGCTCGATCCTCTTCATCGGCGGCACGGCGAACGCCCGCGCAGCGTCGGACCTGCTTGCCGGGGAGCAGCTTATGCCGCTGCTCGATTCCGACGGCAAAGCCCTGATGGCGGTCTGGGTATGCGACTTCACTGAAGCCAATCTGGGGCAGCACCATGAGCTGCAAATCTCGATTTTCGCCTCGTTCTCTCCGGTCCCGCCGGTCACAGCGCATCCCTTTGCCATCTACCGCGCGCTGATACTCAACCCGGCGGCCATGATGATCTGCCACGGGTTGTGGAACAATACCGAGCGGGTGGTCCGCTACAACCGCGAACACCTTCTGCTCGACGCACGGCTGTCACGGAGACAGATCGACCGCACGGCAGCATCCTGGCGGTTTCAGGTCGAGGATGCCGAGCGCGGTCAGCGTGTGGCCGAGGGCGAACTCACGGTGCCGGGTCGTCAGCCGCCGCAGGCGCTGATGGCCATGGCAGGGCACCTGGGCCTGCGCGGAATGATGCAGTCGATGCGCGCGCCGTTCATCCATGTGCCAGTTGTGAACACCCGAGCCGCGGGTTCGGCGGCCAACCGTATCGCCCACACGTACACCAAGGCCGATAAACAGGTCATTCGGACCTTTGGCCCTGGCGACCGGCTGACGATACACGATCCGCGCTACGCGGCGCTGCGCTTCGAGCCGGCGTTCGTGCAGCATAACGACGGCGTGCGCTTCGTCTACCTGCGGCCAGAGTGAGGCGCAAGGCCTCACGCATCCACAAGTCATGCGTTTATACGGGCGGCATCGCCTCCAGGAGTCCGGCCATGAATAGTCTGCGGGCAAAAGTCGGGGTATTCGGGATCGGGCTGGCGGCGTATTGGCCGCAGTTCGAGGGGCTGAAGGAACGCCTGGAGCGCTACCAGGGCATGGTCGAAGCGCAGATCGCTGCGCTGGGCGCGGATATCGTGTCGGCCGGCCTGGTCGATGACGCCCCCGGTGCGCGGCAGGCCGGCGATTTGTTCACCCGCGAAAACGTCGATCTGATCGTCTGCTATGTCGGCACCTATTCGACTTCGTCGCAGGTCCTGCCCGCCGTGCAGCGCCGCCGCGCCCCGGTGCTGATCCTCAACTTGCAGCCCGTCCCGGCCCTCGACTATCTCGATACCGACACCGCAGAATGGCTTGCCAACTGCTGCGCCTGCTGCGTGCCGGAAATCTCCAACGCCTTTGCCCGCAGCCGCATCCAGTTCAACGTCGTCTCCGGTCTGCTCACCTCCGTCGAGGGCTATGCCGACAAATACTACCAGCGCGCATGGGACGAGATCCGCGACTGGGTGACCGCGGCGGGCGTCATGCGCTCGATCAACTACAGCCGCATCGGCTTTCTGGGCCACACTTACCCCGGCATGCTCGACATGTACTCCGACTTCACGATGCACCACGCACAGCTTGGCACGCACATCGAGGTGCTGGAGATGGACGACCTGCACCGGCGGGTGGCGGCCGTCAGCGACGACGCGATCCGCGCCAAGATCGCCGTGATCACGTCCGTATTCGACATCGCACAGCCGGGGCGCGATCGCATCTCGCAGACGGTCACCGACGAGGGCATGAACTGGTCAGCGCGCGTCGCCTGCGGCCTGGACCAACTCGTTGCGGATTTCGACCTTCAGGGGTTGACCTACTACTATCGCGGTCTGGACGGCAACCCGAACGAGGAACTCGGCGCGTCGCTGATCGTCGGCAACTCGCTGCTGACGGCGCGGGGTATCCCGGCCTCCGGCGAGGGCGACCTCAAAACCTGCGTGGCCATGATGATCATGGACCGCTTCGGGGCAGGCGGTTCGTACACCGAATTCTACGCCATGGACTTCAACGAGGATTTCATCCTCATGGGCCACGACGGCCCCGGCCACATCGCCATCAGCGACCGTAAGCCGGTCCTGCGCGGCCTGGGTCTGTACCACGGCAAGCGGGGCTACGGCATTTCCGTGGAGTTCAAAGTGCGCACCGGACCGGTCACTATCCTGGGCATGACCCAGACCGCCGACGGGCGCCTTAAGATGCTGGCGGCGGAGGGAGAGTCCATCCCCGGCGACACGATGCAGATCGGCAATACCAATTCACGGCTCAAGTTCCGGCAGGACCCGGCCGCCTTCATGGACCGCTGGTGCGAAGAAGGCCCAACGCATCACGTCGCGCTGGGCGTCGGCCACCAGCTTGGCAGAATTCGCAAACTGGCGCGCATGCTGAATCTTGAACTGGCGGTGATGGATTGACGGAGCAGATGATGAAACGAGTTGGATTTCTCCTGAAGGTCCGGCTGGAAGTCGTTGCCCAGTACAAGGAACATCACCAGAACGTCTGGCCGGAGATGCTGGAGGCTCTGCGCGCGACCGGCTGGCACAACTACTCGCTGTTCATGCGCGACGATGGGATGCTCTTCGGCTATTTCGAGACGCCGGTGTCGCTTGAAACGGCGCAGGCCGGCATGGCCGCGACTGAGGTCAACATCCGCTGGCAGGAGATGATGGCGCCTTTCTTCGAGCTTCCGCCCGGCGCACACCCCGATCAGATGCTGATCCCGCTGGAAGAAGTCTTCCACCTCGACTGAGGCGCAGCGCAGCATTGCAGAAGGAACGTTTTGTCGCGCCGCTGCTGGCATCCACCCGGCACACGAGGTAAAGTCAGCAGCGGCGTGCACGATGTACACGCTGCCGGCCGGTTCGGCTCGTCAGAGTATTGCTGGAGGACCCTCATGAAGCCCCTGCCTCAGAATCGTGCCCCGCTGCTGCCCGCAGCCTTCCTGGCCCTGCCGCTCGGCGCCGTAAAACCCAAGGGCTGGCTGCTGGAACAACTGCGCATTCAGGCGAACGGGCTCACCGGCCACCTGGACGAATTCTGGTCGGACGTCGGCCCCAACAGCGGTTGGCTGGGCGGCGTCGGCGAATCCTGGGAGCGCGGGCCGTACTATCTGGACGGACTGCTGCCGCTGGCCTACCTGCTCGAAGACGAGCGACTGCTGGCCAAGGTCAAGCCGTGGGTGGAATGGACGTTGAATTCCGCCCGTCCCGTCGGTTCCTTCGGGCCGGACAATTCCGACTGGTGGCCGCGCATGGTCATGCTCAAGGTGCTGATGATGTACTACGAGGTCAGCGGCGATGCGCGCGTACTGCCGTTCATGACCCGTTACTTCGACTATCAGCTGCGCACGCTGCCCCAGCAGCCGCTGGAGTTCTGGGGCTGGGCGCGCGCCATGGACAACCTGCTGGTGGTGCAGTGGCTGTACAACCTCACCGGTGACACTTTTTTGCTGGAACTGGCCGACAAGCTGATCGACTCCACGCTCGATTGGCCGGAATGGCAGGCCAACTACCGGCTGGCCGAGAAGCTGCCGTTTGCGGATTGGATGGCGATGGAGACGCATGTGGTCAACAACGCCATGGGCGTGAAAACGGCGGGCGTGTTCTACGTGCGGACGGGCAAGGACTGGCATCGGCAGGCGTCCCGGCTGAGCATCGACAAGCTGATGGAGCACCACGGCCAACCCAATGGCCTGTTCAGCGGCGACGAACACCTCAACGGCACTTCGCCGACCAGCGGCACCGAACTCTGCGCCGTGGCCGAGTACATGTTCTCGCTGGAGGAGCTGACGCGCATCCTGGGCGATCCGTTCTTCGCTGACCGTCTGGAGCAGGCGGCCTACAACGCCTACCCCGCCACCTGCGCGCCCAACATGTGGGCGCACCAGTACGACCAGCAGGTCAACCAGGTGCTGGCGACCGCAGCGCATCGCAACTGGACCAACAACACCGACGAATCCAACATCTTCGGGCTGGAGCCGCATTTCGGCTGCTGCACCGCCAACATGCATCAGGCCTGGCCCAAGTTCGTGAAGAGCCTGTTCATGGCCACGCCGGACGGTGGGCTGGCAGCAATCGCCTACGGCCCCTGCCAGGTCACGTCGGAAGTTGCCGGCGGAGTTGCGGTGACTGTCACGGAGTCAACGAACTACCCGTTCGACGGCACTGTTGCGTTCGAATTCGAACTCCCCGCGCCCTGCGAATTCCCCTTCCAGGTGCGCATTCCGGAGTGGGCGGCCGGCGCGACGATCGCGGTCAACGGCGAAACGCCGATAACCGTCGAGGCAGGGACCTTTCATAGCGTCGCGCGCCGCTGGCAGTCGGGCGACCGGCTGGAAGTTCAGTTCCCGTTGGCAGTTCGCCTCACCCGCGGGCACGAAGGACTGGTGTCGGTCCATCGTGGACCGCTGCTGTTCGGGCTGCGCATCGGCGAGGAATGGCGTAAGCTGCGGGGTGAAGAGCCGCATGCCGACTGGGAGCTGTACCCAACCTCCCCGTGGAACTACGGCCTGTGCCTCCCGGCCGAGAACCCCGCCGGCGCCTTCGAGGTGATTGCGCATCCCATGTCGGCGGTCCCCTATTCGCCGGACGGCGCGCCGGTCGAGCTGAGCGTCCGCGCCAGACAAATCCCGGAGTGGACGCTCGTCGAAAACTCCGCCGGACCGATCGGCGTCGGTCCGCACCCGACCAGCGAACCTGTGGAAGAAGTCACGCTGATTCCTTATGGGTCTACGAATCTGCGGGTGGCAGCTTTCCCGCTGGCCGAGTGCTGAGCGCGGGACTAACCATTGAGAGTGGCGTTGACGGCAGCCTCAAGCTCGGCCTCATCGAACGGCTTCAGAAGGAAGCCACACGCGCCGACATTGAGCGCGCGTTTGAGGACTTCATCGTCGGAATAGGCGGTGACGAAAAGGATGGGCATGCCATGCCGGTCGCGTAGGCGTTCGGCCGTTTCGATGCCATCCATACCGCCGGCCAGACGTATATCCATCATGACCAGATCAGGGCGAAAACTCTCAGCCTGCTCAAGAGCCTCTTCGCCGGTGGAGACGTAGTCGCTCACCGTGTAGCCCAGGCCGATCAGGCGAAGCGCGATGTCCATTGCGACGATCGCCTCGTCTTCCACGATCAGGACTCGGGCTGACACAACCGCCTCACTTCGACTCGCAACCAACGATAGAGCACCGGCACAGGAGCGCTCGCGGTCTGCCCTGCCGGGCCAACACTGGAGAGCAACAGATTATGGCGCAAAGCCACCCATCTTCGCCAACCAGGCCAGGGCCGACGAACGATCGAAGTAGGCTTTCTGATAAATGGAGGTTTCCTGAGAAGCATCTTGAAACAGCAATCGAGCAAAGCGACCGGACAGAGAAGGCGAAACCACCAGCGCCAGCGCCAGAGTCCAGCCTGGATTCGGCAGCAGGAGCTCTTCCTGGATGCGGGTGCGCGCCGCGGGCACGATCCCGATATTGAAGATGTCGTTCTCGACGGACGCGGCATAGAGTAGACCGATGCCCGGTTTTGAGATATCGTGCAGCGCCAGATACGGCCGGTCCTTAGGCCATTCCTGGAGGGTTTGCAGCGCGATATTGCTCCACTGGGTGATCGAAGCCTTGCTGACCGACGATACGGTGTAGGCGATCACGCGGCCATCGTACAACGTCTCGCAGCTAATTCCTGACGCGATTACGCTCATCTGCCGTCCGAAATGACGAAGAGCCAATAAAACTGCTAAACTTAACTATACCTTTTTCTTTAGTAGGGGACGGGTATTTTTCACAGGAATTTCACACTCGGACTGTGATGTCAGAACTACGAGTTCTATCATTGGTCTGGTCTGGAGGGCGGCAGGGTACACCTGAAGGGCGCAGAAACGAGGGAATACGTGGACAGTCATTCAGGTGCTGAACGAATCGGGCAGCGATACCACCTGCTGAGGCAAATTGGCATCGGCGGCATGGGCACGGTGTATCGCGCCTACGACCGGCTCGCCGGGCAATTCGTCGCATTGAAGCGGTTGACCGCGCCGGGCGATCCAAACGGTTACTACTACTTCATGGATGGCAGCACTCAGGATGTTCGTCTGGTCATCGCCAGAGAATTCAGCGTACTCGCCTCTCTGCGCCACCCCAACATCATCAGCGTCCTCGACTACGGCTTCGACCGATCCGGCCAACCCTATTTCACGATGGAACTGCTGGAAGGGGCGAAATCCCTGATTGCCGCCGGCCGGTTTCAGACCGAACAGGCGAAGGTTGATCTGCTGGTCCAGGTGCTCCGGGCGCTCGCCTATCTTCACCGCCGGGGGGTCATCCACCGCGATCTGAAGCCGGACAACGTGCTGGTCATCGGCGATCAGGTGAAAGTCCTGGATTTCGGTCTTGCGCAGTCCCGTGAGGTGTCGTGGGACAATGCTTCTTCGTTCTCGGGCACTATCCCCTACATGGCGCCGGAAGTCCTCAAGGGCCTGCAGGCCGACGAACGGTCGGACCTGTACGCGGTCGGCGTGATGGCCTACGAGTTATTTGCCGGCCACCATCCCTTCGCCGCGGATGGGCTCGACATCGTCGAATATGCCCACGCGATTCAGACTCGCGTCCCCGATTTCGGCTCGATGGACATTTCTGAGCCACTGGCTCATGTGATCGCCCGTCTTCTGGCCAAACACCCGGAGAACCGCTTTGCGAGCGCGCGGGGCGTCATCACCGCGCTCTCGCGGGCGACAGGCCTGCTAGTCCCGGTAGAAACGACCGCCGTTCGAGAAAGCTTTATTCAGGCGGCGCGCTTCGTCGGACGCGAAAAAGAACTCACCCTGTTGCAGGGCGCGCTGGCCGAAACCGGCTATGGGATGGGCAGCCCATGGTTAATCGGCGGAGAGAGCGGAGTTGGCAAGTCGCGCCTGCTCAGCGAAGTCCGTACCCACGCCCTGGTGCAGGGTATGGCCGTCATGCAGGGGCAGGTTGAGGAGACGCGCGGCGGCTATCAGCCATGGCGCGACATCATTCGCTGGCTGGCGCTCCTGGTCGAACCGAGCGATCTTGAGGCGAGCATTCTGCGCGCGATTATCCCGGATCTGGGACGGCTGATCGGAAAGGATATCGCCGAGGCGCCGGAAATTGCCCCGCAGCATGCTCAGCAGCGTCTTTTCGAGACGGTGGCGACCATGGTGCAGCGGCTGCCCCGTCCGCTCCTGATCGTGATGGAAGACCTGCAATGGGCCAGTCCCGAAACGCTCGCCCTGTTTCGCGCCCTGGCGCGTGCCATCGTCGACCGCCCCATCGTCCTGCTGGGCAGCTACCGCAGCGACGAAGAACCGAAGCTGCCCGCCAGCCTTGAAGGCATCCAGCTCATCCGGTTGGGCCGCTTCTCACAGCAGGATATCGAGCAGCTCAGCAGTTCCATGCTGGGCGATGCGGGCAGCGATTCCGAAGTGGTCGAACTGCTCCAGCGGGAGACCGAGGGCAACGCCTTCTTCATGGTCGAAGTGGTGCGCGCACTGGCCGAGGAAGCCGGGCAGTTGGAGAGCATCGGACAGGTGGGACTGCCGGACCACGTGTTCACCGGCGGCATTCAACGCATTCTGCGACGGCAGATCGAGCAGGTCGCTCCGCAGGATCAGGCACTGCTGCGTCTGGCCGCGGTCGCCGGTCGCCAGGTCGAACCGGCGATTCTGCCGGCGCTCGCCCCTCATCTGCATATTCCCGGCTGGCTGACGGCCTGCGCCGAGGTCGCCGTCCTCGAAATCCAGGATGGACGTTGGCATTTCACCCATGATCGCCTGCGCGAGGCGGTGCTGGGCAGCGTTTCGGCTGAGGAACGCGTCGCGCTTCACCGGCAGGTCGCGCTCGCCATCGAAACGACCTACGAAGATCTGACGGATCAGGCCGGCGCGCTGGCCTATCATTGGTCCAAAGCCGGCAATCACGACAAGGAGTGTCGCTACAGCATTCTCGCCGGGCGTCAGGCGACGCAGCGCTTTTCCAATGAAGAGGCGATCAGCTATTTCCGGCGCGCGCTCGATCTGTCGCAGTCGTCGCGAATCAGCATTATGTACGAACTGGCGCGAGTCCTGACGGCGATAGGAGATTGGCCGGCCGCCGGCGATGTGCTGAGGCGGGCACTGGACCTGACCCCGGACTCGGTCGAAGAACAGCTCTCACTGGGGTATTGCCATCGCCTGCTGGGATACTTCCTCATCACGCATCAGGGCCAGTATGAAGAGGGCTATGCCCGCCTGGCCACGGCCCAGGAGATCTTCCTGGCGCTCAAAGAGACCTCCGGACTGCTTCAGGTCAACTCGACTCTCGGTCATGCCAAGCTGAGCCAGGGCGATCATGCCGCCAGCCTTGGCTATTTCGAAAAGCAGCGCACGCTCGCCTCAGAGATAGGGGATCGGCGGGGAGTCGGCGATGCCATACGCAACATCGGGCACGTCCATGTCCAGCAGAACGACCTCGAACCGGCGCTCGCCTGCTATGAGCAGTCGCTCCATATATCCACCGAGCTGAACGATCTGCGAAACATTGCCGCCAATCATGGCAGCCTGGGGGTGCTTTACTCTAACAGCGGCGACATCATCCATGCGCTCGATCATTACCTCTTGCAGCTCGATGCCTTTCAGCGAATTGGCGACAGCTCGGGCTATGCCGATTCGATCATCGCCATCGGTTCGCTGTTCAGGCTGCTGGGCGATCATGCAAAGGCCCTGTCCTACTGCGCCCACGGCCTGGAAATCTGCGTGCGGCTCGACGACCAATTAGGTGCGTCGATCGGACTGATCTACATGGCCGAGAGTTATCTGGAGATGGGTCAGTTTGAGGACGGTCAGCAGTGCGCCGCGCTGGCTGTCGAAATGGTACGCCGCCTGCAGCGCGCCTACCATCTCGCCGGATATTTGACCACCAGCGCACAGCTCTCCCTTGCGCAGCAGGAATACGATGCAGCGCAGCAGAGCATCGCCGAGATTACAGAGCTGGCCGGCCGGCTCAGAAGCCGGGCGATTCAGTTCAATGCGCGCATTCTGGAGATTCAGGCGAGATTCGGCGCCGGCGAGATCACCCGTGCAGCCGCCGTGGAACAACTTCAGGAGCTTTCCGGCGCATGGTCTGACCGCGACCAGGAGGCGGATCTGCACTATACCGTGTGGCAGATCGACAAAAAACAAGCGGCCGCCCGTTTGGCTGCCGCTAATCTGTATCGCGAATTGTATGGCCAGTCACCAAGGGCCGAGTTCAGCAGACGCTACCACGAACTCACAAACGAGTTCCTGCCGCAGCAGTCGCAGTTCCCGCAGTTGTCGAACATCGTCCCCTTGAAAACGGTCGATCTGCCCACGCTGCTGAACACGATAGACCGCTGGTCGCGCCCGTCGGCAAGGTCTGCCGGGCAACAGAACCCGGTCTGAGTACGCCAGCGGCCAGCGGTCCCGTGTCGCTGACTAACCGGGGGTCACGCAGTTGTGGCCGCAGTATCCCAGGCTAGATGCAGGGGGCGGGGGCACTTGGCCTGGTAGAAGTGGGTCTGCATTCGCCGCAGCCACACTCGCGATCAGCGAAAGCGCTACCAGAAGCAGAACCAACCGTTTTTTCATTTTCTGCATTTCTCTACCCCTTCCTGATGGCAAGGATGCCGACTTCTATGTCCCACCAGTCATAATTCAGTATAGCCACCCCAAGTACTAGGATCAACGAAACCGAAGATTTTTCGTTTTTATTTCATAATTGGCCGGGATGCCCCCTCACTTGTTATGTTATAATATAAATACGCAGATGACTCAGGAGCGATCATGGGCATCAATCTCTACGATCAGGACTTGCAACCCGGCGACCGTCTGACTTTCACGCCCGAAGTGGAGCTGCATCTGGACAGCCTCGGGATCGAGCATCACTTCGACTATGGGGATGAGCTGATCGTCCTCGCCGATGAATGGCAGCGGAAATTCCCCATTCTGGTGGGCGATCGCAAAGACCCCGGCTGGCAGGCCCGGATCTTCCGGGGAATCGCCGAGCGCGCGCGCGATTTCTGGCTGCGATCTTGCGAGTTAGAACTCGAAGGCGAAGGCGTGACCTCACCGCTGCCGCTGGATGTCTGGAACGCGGAGTTTTGTGCCCTCTCCCCGAAAGAGCGCAGCCGGGTCTGGAAGCTGCTCCAGGAGGGCGACGTCGAGCAGATGTGGAGACTCATGATTCAGCCGTACAGGCGTCCGGTCGAGTAATCGAGTAAACTCACAAAAAATCCCGGTTCGCTGCCGGGGTTTTTCTTTGGTGCGCGCAACGGAGTGGTTCAACAGAGTGGTGCAACGAATGAACCGGGACGAACGTCGGCAGGCCTTCCCCATAGGCGCCGAGATACGCATGGCCGGTCTGAGCGCCAATCCGTATCCATTATTTCAGCGCCTCCACGCCGAAGAGCCTGTAACCTGGGTAGACGAGATCGAGATGTGGGTGGTCGCCCGGCGCGCCGACGTGCAGGCGATCCTGGCCGACCCGGAGACGTTCACCGTGCTCTCGCCACGCTCCGTGCTGCGCCGCATCCTCGGGCGCAACATGCTCACCACCGAAGGCGACGAGCAGCACCGCCTGCGCAACCCGTTCTCACACGCTTTTGCTCCCCGAACCGTGCGCCAGACGATGGTCGCGCCGATCGCCGCGCAGGCCGAAACGCTGGTCGAACGCATGTATGCGCGGGGGCATGTCTGTCTGGTGGATCAGTTCAGCGACCGGCTGGCGCTCCTGGTTCTGGGCTCCATGGTTGGCCTGCCGATAGAGGATTACGACGTCTTTCGCGGCTGGTTCCACGATTTCAATACGGCGCTGGGCAACTTCACCGGCAATCCGGCTGCCGAAGAACGCGGACTGCGGGCACAGGACGAGTTCGCCGCCCATGTTCGCGCCGCTCTGAATGCGTGTCGACGCGCTCCGGACGGCTCATTGATCAGCGACCTGGCGGCGCGCGGGGTGCTTAGCGATGAAGAGATCGCCGACAGTCTGCGCGTGATCTTCTTCGGCGGCATCGAGACGACCAGCGCCCTGCTGGTCAACACCGTCTGGGCGCTCCTGCAGCATCCGGCGGCCTTCGACCGGGTGCGCGCGGCCAGAACTGCTGAATCAAGCAATTGAAGAGACCTTCCGCTGGGTCGCCCGTGCAGACGTGCACCCGGCACATCACCCGACCCGTCAACATCCAGGGCGTGCAGATGCAGCCAGGCGAGACCGTTCAGTGCCTGCTCGGCGCCGCCAATCGCGATCCGCTCACCTTCGCACGGCCGGACGCGTTCGACCTGGATCGGCCCAATTCCGCCGATCACCTGGCGTTTGGCACCGGACGGCATTTCTGCATTGGCTCGGCGCTGGCGCGGCTCGAAGCACAGATCGGCCTGCGCATTCTGCTCGACCGCCTCACGAACCTGCGCGCCGCGCCCGGCTGCGAAAGGGATGCCCCCAGCGGCCATGAGTTTCGCGCGCCCCGACAGCTCCGCGTGGCGTGGGACATGATCTGAGCAGCGCGAAGAGCACAAATCCAGGCTGCACTCATGCAGCGTCGTTCCATTCTTTGTTATGTCCAGTCAACCACTTCTCATCAGCACCCAGAACGGGTCCTACTGCCCGGCAAGCGACTTCTACGTCGATCCCTGGCATCCAGTGGCACGGGCCGTGGTCACCCACGCGCATGCCGACCATTACGCCTGGGGCTGCGGTTCGTATCTGGTCGCGCACGAAGGCGAACAGGTCTTCCGCACGCGATTGGGACCCGAAGCCGCGATAGAGACTCTGCCCTACGACGAACCGACCGTCATCAACGGCGTGCGCGTGTCCTTTCATCCAGCAGGCCACATCCTTGGCTCGGCACAGATTCGCCTCGAATATGGCGGCGAGGTCTGGGTCATCTCCGGTGACTACAAGACCGAGGCCGATCGCACCTGCACGCCGTTCGAGGTGGTACGCTGCCATCATTTCATCACTGAGGCGACCTTTGGGCTGCCCATCTACCACTGGCGCCCGCAGGGCGAGGTCTTCGCCGAGATCAACCGCTGGTGGCAGGCGAATGCCGCCGAGGGCCGCGCCAGCATCCTGTTCTGTTATGCGCTGGGCAAAGCGCAGCGCGTCCTGGCCGGGGTCGACCCGACCATCGGCCCGATCCTGACGCACGGCGCCACCGAGCGGATCAACCGCGCTTACCGGGTCAGCGGGGTTGCGCTTCCGGAAACGATTTACGCCAGCGCGGCGAGCAAGGACCAGATCGCCCGCGCCCTGATCATCGCGCCGCTGTCCGCGCGCGGCACGCCCTGGACGCGACGTTTCGGCGATCATGCCTCGGGCTATGCCTCCGGCTGGATGCGCATCCGTGGTACTCGCCGCCGCCGCGCGGTGGATCGCGGCGTCGTGCTAAGCGACCATGCCGACTGGGAGGGCCTGCTTCAAACCGTGGCGGCGACAGGCGCCGAGCGCATCGGCGTGACGCACGGCTACACGGCGGTGCTCTCGCGCTGGCTGGTCGAACACGGCGTGAATGCCTACAGCATCGACACGCGCTACGGCAGCGAGAATGATGATGCGGCCGAGACGCCGGAAGGGGTGAAGGCGAATGAAGGTCTTCGCCGAGCTCTGCAGCACCCTGGACGAAACGAACAAAACCAACGCCAAGGTGGCAGCCCTCCAGGCCTATTTCAGCACCGCCGCGCCCGGAAGATGCCGCCTGGGTGCTGCATTTTCTGATCGGCCGGCGGCCCCGGCGCGCCGTCAATGCCGCCGCCTGGCTGAATGGGCGGCTGCCGAGACAGACATCCCCATGTGGCTGTTTGGCGAGCTATGACGCCGTGGGCGACATGGCCGAGACGATCACGCTGCTCCTGCCGGATCGGGCGTCTCCAGCGATCTCCCCTGCCGCTGGATGGAGGAACGCGTTCTGCCGCTGCAAGCCCTGAAGGAAATCGAGCAGCGCGATCATGTCGTGCAGGCGTGGCGCGAACTCGACCGCGGGCAGCGCTTCGTCTATAACAAGCTGATCACCGGCGGGTTTCGCGTCGGCGTGTCGTCCAAGCTGGTCATCCGTGCTCTGGCCGACGTAAGCGACCTGGACACTTCGGTGGTCGCCCACCGGTTGATGGGCAACTGGGAGCCGAACGCCGCCTTCTATCGCGATCTGATGGCCCAAGAGGTCGAGGATACCGACGCCAGCCGGCCTTATCCGTTCTTTTTGGCCTACCCCATCGAAGGCAATCCGCAGGGGCTGCTGGGCGACATTGGCGACTGGCAGATCGAGTGGAAATGGGACGGCATCCGCTCGCAGTTGATCCGGCGCGGCGGCGAGGTCTTCCTGTGGTCGCGCGGCGAGGAACTGGTCACCAACCGCTACCCCGGAAATCGCGGAAGCCGCCGAGCACCTGCCGGACGGCACGGCGCTCGACGGCGAGCTGCTGGTGTGGCAGAACGGCGGTGTGCAGCCCTTCGCCAAGCTCCAGCGGCGCATCGGGCTGAAGACCGTCGGCAAGAAGACGTTGAGTGACTTTCCGGTCGCCTTCATGGGCTACGACGCCATCGAATATGGCGGGCAGGATATTCGCACCCTGCCACTCTCCGAGCGCCGCCGCATCCTCGAAACGATCATCTCCCAGGCAGGCGATCCGCATCTGCTGCTGTCGCCGGTCGTCGAGGCCGCGAGCTGGGAAGCGCTGGCCGAGCTGAGTCTCGAGAGTCGCGACCGCGGCGTAGAGGGCTTCATGATCAAGCGGCGCGAGTCGCCCTTCCGGGTCGGTCGGCAGCGCGGCGACTGGTGGAAATGGAAGATCGAGCCGTACACCATCGATGCAGTGCTGATCTACGCGCAGCGCGGCAGCGGCAAGCGAGCCAGTCTGTATACCGATTACACCTTCGGCGTGTGGGATGACCAGCGCCAGCTCGTCCCCGTCGCCAAAGCCTACTCCGGCCTGACCGACGATGAGATCAATCAGGTGGACAGCTTCGTCCGCCGCAACACCCAGGAGAAATTCGGCCCGGTGCGCACCGTCAAACCGGAACTGGTCTTCGAACTCGGCTTCGAGGGTATTCAGCGCTCGGCACGGCACAAGTCCGGGATCGCCGTCCGCTTCCCGCGCATCCTGCGCTGGCGGCACGACAAGCCGCCTGAAGAAGCGGATAGCCTGGAGACCATTCGCGCCCTGCTGCCGGCGGAAGGCTGACCGTGGAGACTGCCCCCGCGATCCGCTGGTTCGCTCGCCAGGGCTGGGAGCCACTACCCTTTCAGCGCGAGGTCTGGCAGGCCTACGCTGACGGCGAAAGCGGGCTGATCCACGCCCCAACCGGCACCGGCAAAACCTATGCCGTGTGGTTCGCGGCGCTGCTCGAATGGCTGGCCAACCATCCGGACACCGGGGATGACAGCTCCGGGCCACTGCGCCGCCGTGACTCCGCGCCGCTCCGCGTCCTGTGGATCACCCTTTGCGCGCGCTGGCCAGTGATACCGCCGCGGCCCTCCAGGCGCCGCTCGACTCGCTGGGCATCCCCTGGACGGTCGAGACGCGCACCAGCGACACTTCGTCGGCCGTTCGCAGCCGGCAGCGCGACCGCCTGCCCACCGCTCTGATCACCACGCCAGAGAGCCTGTCCCTGCTGCTGGCGCGCGACAACGCCCCTGATTTGTTCCGCGACTTGCGCCTGGTCGTGGTCGACGAGTGGCACGAACTGCTCTCGACCAAGCGCGGCGTCCAGACCGAGCTGGCGCTGGCCCGACTGAGAAACTGGCGGCCCGATCTGCGGACCTGGGGGCTGTCGGCCACCGTGGGCAACCTCGACGCCGCGCTGCGCACGCTGATCGGCACGATCGACGTCCACACCGGGGAGATCCCCGACGGTCGGCTAATCCAGGGCGATCTGTCGAAGCAAATCATCATTCAGTCCATCCTGCCGCTTCAGGTCGAGCGCTTCCCCTGGGCCGGCCATCTCGGCATGTCGCTGCTGCCACAGGTCGTGGACATTATCGAGACCAACCGGACCACCCTCGTCTTCACCAACACCCGCAACCAGACCGAGCGCTGGTATCAGGAGCTGCTTGATGCCCGTCCAGAGTGGGCCGGTGACATCGCGCTGCACCACAGTTCGCTCGATGCCGATACGCGTGAGTGGGTCGAAAACGGCCTGAAAGCCGGCAGGCTGAAGTGCGTGGTCTGCACCTCCAGCCTGGATCTCGGCGTCGATTTTCCGGCGGTGGACGCGGCCATTCAGATCGGGAGCCCCAAAGGCACCGCGCGCCTGATCCAGCGGGCCGGCCGCACGGGGCACCGCCCTGGACTGCCCAGCGTCATCACCTGCGCGCCGACCCATCTGCTGGAGCTGATGGAAGTCTCGGCGGTGCGTGACGCCGCGGCGCGCGGGCAGATGGAAGACCGTCCGCCGCTGCACAAGCCCCTCGATGTGCTGGTGCAGCACCTGGTGACCGTCGGCCTGGGCGGCGGCTTCACATCCGAAGATCTCTACCGCGAAGTGCGAACGACCACGGCTTACCAGCAGCTCACGGCGGACGAGTGGGCCTGGGCGATCGATTTTCTGACGGGCGGAGGCGCGGCGCGGCGCAGCTACCCTGAGTATCACCGCTTGCAGGAACAGGACGGCCGCTATGAGGTGGCGGACAAGCAGGTGGCGCAGCTTCACCGCATGTCGATCGGCACCATCCTCGGCGACGCGCAGCTCCAGGTGCAGTACCTGCGCGGCGCGAAGATCGGCAGCATCGAGGAGTCGTTCGTCACGCGCCTGAAACCCGGCGACCGCTTCACCTGGCCGGTAAGGTGCTGGAGTTCGTGCGTATTCAGGAGATGAAGGTGTGGGTGCGACGGGCCAAGAGCACCAAAGGCATCGTCCCGCGCTGGTTCGGCGGCTGCCGCTGTCGGAGGCGCTGACCGCCTCATCCGCGACAAACTGCGTCAGGCTCACGAGGCATTTATGCCGACTCCGAGATGCAGGCGCTGCGCCCGATCTTCGAGCTACAGGCGAAATGGTTCCAAGCTCCCGCTGCCAAACGAGCTCCTGATCGGTTCGCCCAGGCGCGCGACGGCTATCACCTCTTCTTCTTCCCGTTTGAAGGCCGGCTGGTCCACGAGGACTGGCGGCGCTGATGGCCATCGGCTGGCGCGCCTGGGGCCAATCCTTCACGGCCGCGGCGGGATCCGGCTTTGAACTGCTCTCCCCGGAGCCACCGCCCATCGACGCCGCGCTGGCGGATGGGCTGCTCTCCAAGGAAAATCTTCTGGACGACATCCTGCTCAGCCTGAACGCCAGTGAGATGGCGAAGCGGCAGTTTCGCGAGATCGCCCGCGTCGCCGGGCTGGTCATCCAACGCTATCCGGGTGGGCGAGGAGACGCGAAGCGGCTTCAGGCGTCACGGTTTGCTCTATCGGCGTACCACTGGCGGCGATCGGTCCAACCTGCTGGGACAGGCGCAGCGTGGTGCTCCAGCGGCAGTTGGAGCAGACCCGCCTGCTGCACGCCCTGGAACGCATCGAGCGGGGGGCCGTCGTTTTGAAGCGGGTGCGACGGCCCACGCCATTTGCCTTTCCGCTGCTGGTGGAGCATCTGCGACAGACCATCAGCTCGGAGGCACTCGAAGACCGGGTGCGCAAGATGATTCAGCGTTACGAAAAATGGGCGGACGACACGCCATGACTGACGCCACTCTGGAAGTCGCCGGCGAGACCTTGCTCCTGCTGCCCGAGCGAGCCATTTTCTGGGAGCGCGCCAGGGCGCTACTGATCGCCGACCCGCATTTCGGCAAGAGCGCCACCTTTCGAGCCCACCATGTCCCAATTCCGGAGGGCGATCTGGCTTCGGACCTCACCCGTCTGACCGGCGCCCTGGACCGAACCGGCGCGGAGAGGCTGATTGTGCTGGGAGATCTCATCCATGCCGCCGCCGGGCGTGACCCGGCTACGATAGGCGCCGTTCGCACATGGCGCGAAACCCATGCCGCGCGGCGTATCCTGCTGGTGCGCGGAAATGACGATCTCGGCTGGCGACCCACCCGCTGCCGAATGGCGATCGATGCCGTCGAAGCTCCTCATGCCAGCCGTCCCTTCCCCTCCTGTCGCACTATCCGGGATCCTTCGCCGAGCGGTTGCACGTGCTGGCCGGGGATCTGCATCCCTCATCCAGCTCACCGGCAGAGGCCCGGCGAGATAGTCAGCCCTGCTTCTGGTTTAGCTCCACCGGGGCGGTACTTCCCGCCTTTGGCGGCTTCATCGACGGCGCGCTCGTGCGCCCGCCAGCCCGGACCGGGTGTTCCGCGATCATGGGGAAGTCATCCTGGCGGTCCGGATGCCCCGTCTGAACGCT
>JADJPJ010000029.1 GCA_016713325.1 Candidatus Flexifilum affinis
CACCGGCGAACAGGCCAGTGACGAAGCCAAAGTCTCCATGGAGCCGGAGCTGCTGAAATCCCTCCTCAGTGAGCGCCAGCCGTACAACCCCGATGACCAATCCCTGAGTCGTCGCTCAAGTGATCCCAACGGTGAACATTTCCGGACGTGGACGCTCGACAGCGATCGCTATCAGACATGGGAGGGGGTTGGCGATAACGCCCGCATCCTGTGGAGCTGGCTCGTCATGGGAAAAGGAAAGAAACTGCGCTCGATGTTCGGCCTCGTGTTCGACGAGACAACCCGCCGCCCACCGTCAGTCGCTCAGGACCGCATGAACGGACAGCCGTTGAAGTTCACTCGGTGCGCACGGCCATTCGTCGCAGTCCGCGCCAGGGGCACCAACAACGGATCCAGTGGTCGAGATTACCCAGCGACGCCGCGGCTATTTTGATCGAGAGGAGCAAAAGCATCACGACGCGGGTCCGAGCTCTTCAACCGAAGCAAGCGATTTTCGTTATTACGCGGGCTGCACACTGCTCATCAACCCTGCGACGATGGAGGTCGGGCGCGTCATCCGTACCCCGGCACGATTGCCGACGACGACTGCCTGGAGCGCTTACGCAGATTCCTCACCGAAGGGACGACCGAACCACACAACGCCTTTGACTTCACCAGCGACAGCCTGAACGCGCGCGAGGTGTTCGCGATGGTGCACCAGAACGTGGAGACCAAACGCGATACGCAGGAAACCAGACAGGGCAAGCGACATGACTAGAAATCGAAACTCCCCGCGACGATTGCTCCCTCCCGAGAACGGGGCGACTGTTCGCATGTACCGCACAGGGCATGGCGACTGTTTTCTGCTCGCGCTGGCCGGGCAGGAACCTGCCAAACCGGTCTATGTCCTGATCGACTGCGGCTCCAAGCCAGGATCGCCCAAATTCATCGGCACGAGTATCGATAAGATCGTCGACAGCATCTACGCCGCGACAGGCGGACACCTCGATATCGCCGTACTGACCCATGAACATCAGGATCACCTGGACGGCATCAGTCAAGCACGCTTCGACCGGGTCGAAATCGGTGAAACCTGGCTGGCGTGGACCGAGAACCCGGAGGATAAACTCGCCAACAAGCTGCGCAAGACCTACAAGGACACGCTGCTCGGCCTGCTGGAGGCGCGCAACCGACTGCAAGTGACGCGCGGCGCCGACGATGAACAGGTCGAACGGCTGGAACGGTTTTTAGGGTTTGAGCTGGGTGGGGAAGCGGAGGCGCTGTTCGGCGCGGCGGTCGACCCGGCGAACTCGCGCAGAACAAGCAGGCGATGAAATTCTTCGTTGATCATTCCAGAAATGGTGCTCGCTATCTGTACCCCACGATGGCATCTTCACCATCCCTGGCGCACCCGACGTGAACGTCTTCGTACTAGGCCCGCCATGCGACGAAGAGCGATTAAGACCTCGATCCGCGTCCTGATGAGGGGTTCAACCCGGAAGCGTTCGCCGCCGCCCGCCCTGCGGCTGACCTTCTGACGGCCATGCTAGGATCGAACGTTGTTCCTTTCGCCCGGCGCTACTACACGCCACTCGAAGAAGCTGCCGATGAGCGAGAGGCGGGGGGCAGTGCCCAGCTTTTCGCTGCCTACTACGGGCAGCAGGGTGTTCGATCCTCTCATGCGAGCCAACCGGGGCTGGTACGCGGTAGCAAAGAGGTGCACGATAACCCTGCATGGCGCCGCATCAATGACGATTGGCTGTTTTCAGCGGATCAACTTGCGCTCGCGCTGAACAGCTACACCAACAATGCCAGCCTCGTCCTTGCCTTCGAGCTTGGCATCGACGGAAAAGTGCTGCTCTTCGCCGGAGACGCACAACGCGGCAACTGGGTTTCGTGGGCGCGCAAGGACTGGACGCACGGTAAGCGCACGGTAAGCGCCCGTGAACTTCTCGCTCACACCGTTCTCTGCCAAGGTTGCCCATCACAGCAGCCATAATGCCACGCTGAGCGGAACAGCCGCAAGCGACTATCCTAATCTCGAATGGATGGGGCTTGGTAGTTACGCACGAGAATTCACAGCGATGATCACAGCGGTGCCTGCATGGGCAAAGCCCAAACCCCCCGGTTGGAACCATCCTCTCCCAGCGATACGCGAGGCGCTCGATCGCAAGGCAGCCGGGCGGGTCTTTCAAACGGATACGGATCTGAAAGAACTGAAGAAGCCGATAACATCTTCACGAGCGGATTGGGATGAATTTCTGGCTCGTGCCAAAGAGATAAGTTGTACTTCGATTACGTGATTGTACCGTAGGCGAAGGTGCGGAAAATGGGAACCATTGATAATTCGATCAACGCTTTCGCATCCAGCGACACGCCAAAAACCAGCCCTGTCTTCGCCACATCCACACCGTAGGTGGAATAGATGGAATCTCTTACCAACGCTCCACTGCAATACGGGGTGTTTCATTTGGGTCTGGAACGCCAAGTAGCCTGCGGCATCGGCTGGTGCCGCAGGTCACGCACCGACTACAAGTGGTCCTGCAAGGTGGAAAAATATCATCGGAGGGAGAATTGAGGCAGCCTCTGCAGCGTGAGACCGATCAAACCGATCAGCCTCGTCAGCATTCGCTCGGCGGGCTGATCGGTTTGACGGGCCTGATCGGTTTTCGCGGCTACGGCCTTGCCAGCGGCGACACGTCGTAGCGCTGCATCATGTCCAGCACCTGCGTCCGGTCGATCGCGTAGATCTTCCCTTCGGCGGTGTGCTGCCGGCGCTTGCGGTCCATCAGCCCGAGCCGCTTGAGCACATGGCCAATCCACTGCGCCGCATTCGTCCGCTCGTCAGCCCCGTCCAGGATGCGGTTCACCTGCTCCCCCAGCGCCGCCGCCGTCAGCCAGCAGGAGGCGGTGGGGCACCCACCCTCCGTCATCCGCTCCAACGCCTGGAGCACTGCCTCCTCCCGGTCGTTCAGCGCGCGGCCGTCGCCCAGCTCGACTTCCCAATGCGCCGCATCTGCCACCGCAGAACGCAGGCCACCTATCAAGCCTAATGTCGCAGCCAAGAGGGTAACGACCATGCGCAACAAAGTCACCGATCAAGGACTCAGCGTACAAGCAATTGCCGGAACCCACGTCGTGCTGCTCGGCTTCAATATGGAAGAAGTCAACTGCGATCAATTGATGGGCTTTGCCATCCACCGCACAGATCATACGGAGGAAGAGTGTTACTGGTTGAAGGGGCAGAAGACATTTGCCGAAACCGATCCCGGTTTTCCGCCCGGGTCGCAGTACTCAACGCGAGCCATCCGATCCAGAGTTTTCGTGGTCGGATTTTTCCGCAAAAGCCGAACCATGACTATACCTTTCGCGTGCAGGCGCTCAAAGGCACGCCACGCGACCTTCAAACCGCCCTGAAGTCTCAGTACGCATACAAACTGAAGCGCCAGAGGGTGGGACGCATGACGTATATTTCAATCGTGGGGCAGCCGCCTCGCGGGAATATGCCAACCGCTTCGGGAATAGATCCCCGTCCGAAGTCGGGCGGGCAGCACATGAATGGCTCTCGCGTGGGTTGTATGAGTCGATGCTGGAATTCATCGGCAGGGCGACGGGACCGGACTTCCGAACTGCGCATCTGTGCCTGAATTCCACTATGTGCCCATCCTAGAGGAACTGCGCGCTGCGAAGAACGCGGCGCTGGGCTGCCGGATTATCTATGATCGGCGCAAAAGACAACCTGGCGCGCGAAACGATGCGGCTGTTCAAGAGGTTGGCATCGACAATCTATCATCAAACGCATATCGAATAAAGTCCGACATCTCCGCATAACAAATTCATAATATTGCTGAAGGACGGCGAGCCGCAGGCCATCCTCACCGGTGGGACGAACTTCTCGGAAGGCGGCATCTTTGGTCACTCCAATGCCGTCCACATCGTCGAGGAGTCTGAGGTTGCGCGCGCCTATGCCCGCTACTGGGACTTGCTCTCGACCGATCCGAAAAGCGCGGCTCTGCGACCCAAAATCAACGATCTCTACGTGCTGCCGGATGGCAAGCCGCCGCAGGGCACGGGTGCGATATTCAGCCCACGTAACGGTCTTGATGCGCTCGACTGGTATTCTAGATTGGCGTCTTCAGCCGAGACCGGCCTGTTCATGACCTTCGCGTTCGGCATTCATCCAGCGTTTCAAGAGGGTCTATCGTACCGGCAAGGCGCGTATGCAGTTTGCGCTGCTCGAAGAAGCCACACGACCGATGAAGAACGGTCCTGAAAAGGACGCGGAAGGCAGCGCATCCGTGATCTGAGGAAGAAACCGGAAAACCGCTTTGCCATCGGCGCATTTTGACGCTGAATAAGTTCGATCACTGGGTGAACGAGCAGGTCTCCGGTCTCAATCACAACATGCAGTACGTCCACACGAAGTACATGCTCCGTTGACCCGCTCAGCGATGACCCCATTGTCGTCGCCAGGGTCTGCGAACTCAGCGCCGCTTCTACCACGGACAACGACGAAAATACTTTGGTCGTACGGGGAACAAGCGGGTAGCCGGAACCTACCTCCGGAGAGTTTAGCTCGCGTGCACTAACCGCATTTCCGTGAGTGGGCACAGTCGAAGTCGGCAGCGGGCGCATAGTCATCTGTTGATCGGAATCTGCGGACCAAGAGGGGGGGTTGGGTACTTCGGCAAACCCCTTGCGGACCCAAAGTCACATCAGCCCGCGGAAGCCGCGCATTGTAACGGCATTGGGGGGGGCCTGGCGATCCCCGCGCCCCGTCGCTAGCCTTTGGCGATGCCGGACTCTGCTGATCTAAAATGCGGACTTGTCCGGTCATCTGACGAACGCTAGACCTGAACCTGGGGTGGGCATCATCGGAGGGAGAATTGAGGCAGTATCTGCAGAGTGAAACCGGTCAAACCGATCAGCCTCGTCAGCATTCACTCGGCTGGCTGATCGGTTTGACGGGTCTGATCGGTTTTCGCGGCTACGATCGCGCCAGCGGCTGCACGTCGTAGCGCTGCATCATGTCCAGCACCTGTGTGCGGTCGATGGCGTAGATTTTGCCCTCGGCCGTGTGCTGCCGGCGATTGCGGTCCATCAGCCCCAGCCGCTTGAGCACATGCCCGATCCACTGCGCTGCGTTCGTCCGTTCGTCACCGCCGTCCAGGATGCGGTTCACCTGCTCCCGCAGCGCCGCCGCCGTCAGCCAGCAGGAGGCGGCAGCGCTTCCGCCTTCCGTCATCCGCTCCAGCGCCTGCAGCACCGCCTCCTCCCGGTCGTTGAGCGCCCGCCCATCGCCCAGCTCCACATCCCACTGCGCAGCATCCGCCACCGCTGCTCGCAGACCGACAATTCCGCCCTCCTCCTCGAAGAACGCTGCCAGCGCCATCAGCGGCGACCACAGCTCAGCAGACCGGTTGTTCAGCGGGTGCAGTTCGGGCCGCGCCGTGTAGTTGTGGCGCACCTCCTGGAACGCCGTCAGCGCCAGGGTGTAGAGCTGGTGCCGCAGCGCAGCTCCGTCGAAGTTCGCCGGGAACACCGGCAGCTTCTGCATCGTCCGCCGCATCGGCAGCGCGATGCAGCGACTGGCCAGCACATCCTCCAGCCCGGCAATCGCCGCCAGGATCTTCGGCGAGTAGACGTCGAACGTCTGCGGCCTGTGCTCGTCGCCGATGAGCCTCAGCGCCGGCATCCCCGCCTTGTAACCGCTGTTCAGGAGCTGCCGGATCTGCGCCATCGCCGGGTCGCGCGGGCTGTGGTAGCGCTCTGCCTCGTCGATGCCCACCGTGCAGCTTGTCATGTGGATCAGGCGGAACAGACTGGCCCCGGTCGGGTCCGCGGTGCTGACCATGTTGAAGGCCAGCGGCTGCAGGACGCGCAGCACTGTGCTCTTGCCACTGTTTTTCGGTCCATTCAACGCGAGATAGGGATAGGCGGGGAAGAGCGCATAGAAGTAGGTGCCAATCGTCCACAGCGCCAGCACATGACTCTCCACTTCCGAGCGGAATTCGAGATAGGTCGCCAGCAGTCTTCGAAGCGTCAAATAGACCTCTCCCGGCGAGGCGATCTCCCCGGCCAGGTAGCGCTGGATGTCGCTGTAGCGCCAGCGCATCAGGAAGTCGCCACCGTCGGGGATACTCCGCAGCGCGATCTCCCGTCCGCCGACCTCGACCACCTGCGCGCCGTTGAGCCGCACCAGCTCACGGGCGCTGCTCACCAGGTATGGCTGCAGGACCAGACGGTTGTCGCGGGTCCGCTCCCGCAGCGTGACGGTCACGATCCCCACCTCCTCGCTGAAGCCCTGCGCCGCCGACAGCACCGGCACATCATCGTTTACGAGATCAAATTCCAGGGCGGACTCATGTGTCGCTGCCGCCGGCGTCGACTTCATCAGCGCAGTGATCAGCCGCGGCGGGACGCCGAGCTCCTGCACGGCCGACCGGAACTGCGCCACCGCGTACGGGTCGAGGTCGCCGGCACTCGCAAAGCACTCCCGCAGCGCATCCTCCCGCGCCAGCCCTTCCAGCCGCCCTGCCCGCTCGACCTCGGCCAGCAGCCAGTTCTGCGACCGGTTGAGCAGCGCCTCAGCGTCCTCGCGCGTTCCTCCGGCCAGCAGCCACTCGTTGGCATCCTTGATGCCCTCCGGCAGCGTCGGCAGAAAGGCCCGCGGGCCGAGTGCACGCGCCATCTGCCGCCCGATCTCCGACGCCTCTGGCGTGTTGTCCAACAGCACGAAGGCACGCCGCTGCCCCTTCAGCCGGCGCAGCAGATCCTCTGACGCGCGCATCCCGCCCAGCGCCACGGCCGGAATGCCCCACCCGCCGAAGGTGATGGCATCCGCCTGCCCTTCGACGATTACGATATGCGGTGCATCCTCGTGGAACACATGGTTGAAGTAGGGCTGCCGCTCGCCGATGACCTCCGCCGGCGGGTTGTAGTGGCGCTTCCCCTCGATCGACCGGCCGCTCAGATACGTCAGCCGACCTGATTCGCGGTGAACGTAGACCAGCATCCCCGCCGGGAACTTCTCCACCACCTTGCGCCACTTCTCAGATAGATGCAGATCCTTCAGCAGGACGCGCTTGTCCGCCGGCATGAAGCCCACCTGCTCGGCGCGCAGCGTCGCTGCCGGCCATCCACGGGTCTGTGTGGCGTACACCAGAGCACCGGGCGTCTGCATCAGGCACTCGTGCAAACGAGCGACCAGTTCGCGCTCCGCCCACAGGCCTGAGCGGCGAAAGTCGCTGTCCTTATCTATGAGAATGCCCGCCCGGTCAGCCAGGAGCTTAACCGCTTCCAGAAACATACCTGCATCGCGCGCGTTCCACCGCTCGCCGTAGCCAAGCAGGTGCCGCCCGGCGAAGTCGAACACGTCGCCCTGCTCACCTCGTGAATTCCAGAAGTAGTACTCCGTCTTCGGCGTCACCACCAGACTGTCGTGGTCCACACCGATGTAGCGCGCTCCCTGCCTGCGCAGAGGATAGCGTTCACCGATGACCTGCTGGATCGGGCAGCGCGCCCGGATCGGGTCGAGATCGAGGGTCATGAGCTTGTCTCCCGGCAATACGAAGCCAGCGCCGCCCGCCTGAGCGGCGAAAAATCGCAGTTGAATTGTCAGCGGTCCGGGAGTGTGATAGAGTTTGAGGTGTCCAGTCTCAAATCTCTATCGGTTCCCGCCCAGACCCACCCTTCCAGGTGGGCTTTTCTTTTCTATCGCCCTGACGAGGGCGGCGCGCGGCTTCTGCATGCTCTTCTCCCTCAGACTCAAAAAGGTTTACGCGCGTAAACCTTTTAGTCTTCTGGCAGGTAGTGTCTCACCCGTGTCAGAAAGCCGATGTGGAATCGATGCCGAGCTCTGGCTAGAGCGCCCGTCTCTTCCTGGCGCAGCATCATGCCCTGGCCACCTCCTGTTTCATCTTTCATGCTGAGCCGCCGGGATCAGGCCCTGGCAATCCTTCACCTGGGGCGACAGCGGGCTGAACCCGTCCTGGTCATCCGATCCGTCCTGGGGTTGTTCACCTCGGCAGGTCGCGGATCTCACCTGCCGATTCAGGCTGAACTGGATCGCGTGCAGCACCATCTCCGCCTGAAGCTCCGGGTCCAGATCGAGCATCGGACGCAGCCGAAACTCGTCCACATTGTTGCGATCAGCCAGCTCCATCGCTTCGTCGGAGAGGCTGAGCAAGGCTTTGTACTGACTGAAGCGGACTCTGTCGATGCCACCCATCGCCGCGAGGATGACCTCGGTGAACTCACGCCGGCCCCGCAGGTCAATTGTCAGCGCCTGCCGGTAGAAGTCGTTGTCCACGGCATAGGCAGGGATCTCGTAGCCATGCACCGTCAGCAGCAGCAGCGCCGCCTGCCGCGCCATGGCAATCGCCGACAGCCCTGCCCGTGCCGTGTTCTCCCGCGCCTGCCGGAACGGTGATGACTTCTCCGCCGGAATGACGATGCACGGGATCAGCCCATCGCTCTCGTAACCCGGGATGAAGTCGCGCAGCAGCCATGTCGCCCAGTAGCGCCGCTCCCCCGTCTCGATGCGGTACTGCCGCGTCACCCCCTGCGTCACATCCACCACCGTCAGCGGGTTCACCTGCCCGTCGTCGCGGATCGTCATCGCCAGGTTCACCAGGTCCCGCACCAGCGCCTCTTCAGGGGATAGCACCGACGACTCGATTTCCTTTTCTTCCTCGCTGTTTCCCAGCAGCTCCAGCACGTTGCTGAACGGTCGCCCGTTCTGCCGTGCCGCGATCTGCGCCGTCTGGATCAGCTCGCGCAGCGCCTGCGTCGGCGTCAGCCGGCTGTTGTGGAACGCCTGATACACCCGCTCCGGCAGGATCCGCCGCGGCTGTGCCGGGTCCGGCCGTACCATCTCCAGCAGAATCCGCTCCACCCGCACACCGCCGTCGTCGACAATCTCGAAATCCACACCGCCCAGCATCTCCGCCGTCACGCTCGCCAGCATCCCCGTGTTCGCCTCTCGCTTCCGCGTCATGCCCCCGCCTCCTTCCGGCCGAACAGCTGCCGCACCAGCCCATCCACGACGTGGCCATAGGCTTTCGCCGCCGTTGCCTTCGGTTCGTAGTGGAAGATGCTCAGATGGTGGTGATGGGAGTAGGACACCGCTTCGTTCTGCGGCACCACGCCGCGCAGCAATCCGCCCAGGACGCTGTGCGCCTTCAGCTCGCCCAGCAGCTGGTTGTGCCCGCGCACCCGGCCGTCCATCTTCGTCACCAGGATGCCCCGCACCCGCAGGCTCGGATGCCGCCAGCCTTCCCGGATGTCGCTGATCTTCTGCATCACGCTCAGCAGCCCCACCGTCTCCAGGTAGCGCGGCTCCACCGGGATCAACGCGTCCGTCGCCGCCAGCAGTCCCATCTCCGTCAGCAGCGAGAACGAGGGTCGGGTGTCGATGACGACGGCGGCGTAGTGCGAGGCAATCCGGCTGAGCGGTTCGGCGATCCGGAACGGCGCGCCGGCCACCCCCATCAGCTCCCGCTCCGCCCCTTCCAGCATCGGCGAAGCGGGCAGCACGTGCAGGTCGGCGTCCCAGGCGCTCTGCACGATGCAGTCGGCCATCGCCTGTGCGGCGTCTTTGCGCTCGGCCATCAGCACCGTGTACAGGCTGTTGTCCGCGCCGAAGTCCCGCCGCCCTGTCGTCACCAGCGAGGCGTGTCCCTGGCTGTCGGTGTCGATGAGCAGCACCCGTGGATGAGCAGCGCCGTAGTGCCGCAGCGCCGCGACCAGGCCAAACGCGATGTTGGTGGCTGAAGTGGTCTTTCCTAGCCCACCCTTGTGGTTGGTCAGAACAATCGATTGGGTCATGAGCTGTTCCCTCCGCACTTCGTACAGAACCGAGGCGATTTCCGTCGCCAAAAACAACTCCACCCCGACCTGTGCTAGACTGCAGGTCGGAAGGCGTCGTCATCCTCCGCGACGGCGCGTTCTGGTGGGTCGGGGCGTGCTGTCTGCGCCCGACTCACCTGAACTGATAAGGTTGGTTCGGTTCGAGAGTTGTGTGAGTTGCTCACGCTGAGGAAATTGAAGCCGCTGCAGGAACTCTACAGTGGAAACAGGGGAAGAACTGGGTTCGAAATAGCTCCTAGTGCGCCCATCGCTCGCTCAGAAACGCTGCCGAAGTGTCCGGCAAGCGTTTTCTTCCCCCCATTGGGTTCGGGAACCTGTCGCGAGTCTGCTTTCGGCTCCGTTGCCGTTCGAGTGCCATCAGCACTAAACTGCCGAAAACGGCCCTGACAACAAATGTGTCTGGGCTTCTTTTTTGCGTGGGCTTGTGCGAATCCCGTCAGGATGTTGGCTTTGGATTGTGTAGTTGTCTTCCAGCTCCGGCTCGACTGCTTCCGGGGTCACTCTCGCTCAAACAGCGCTGATGAACATGTCGTCAGCGCTGTTTTCTTGCTTGGGTCGGTTCGAATCCTGTTGGGAGTCGTTGCCCGCTCGTTCCGCTTGCTCTGTGTCGCACTCAGCCAGACGTCGCCTTGCGTCCAGGTGCGATCGATATAGCGCCACATCGTTCCGGTGGGATTGCGATCCTGTAGCTCCGGGGGCCAGGCGGTGCGAGCGGACGTTGTCAGTAGCGGGGCAAGGGCGGCGAAGCGGTGCAGCGAAGCGGGGAATACCCACGGCCGTGAACCCGGGTGGCCGGTGGATGGGAAGGGTCCGCCGTGGTTCATGGCTGGGCTGACGGTCACGCCGGTGGGCATCTTGTCATTGAGCAACCGGCCGACCTTGCCGCGCAGCGCCGGCTCGATGGCGTCGTACAACGCGTCGTCGGCGCTCCCGGTGTGGCTGTAAATCGACCCGGTCAGGTTGCCTTCCAGACTGGCTATCGCCTGCACCAATTCGGCTTCGCTGTCAGCCACGATGACCAGCGACGCCGCGCCGAATGCCTCTGTCTGGAGCTCGGATGGGTGCGCCATGAAGGTTTGAGCGCTCACCCGGTAAAGCGTGTTCTGGAACCGGAAGCGCTCGCCTGGAACTCTGGCTCCGCCCGTGATGCGCGAGGCGCCTGCAGACTCCCAGGTTTGTACGGCCTCGGCCATGCTCTCCGGACCGTACTCGCTGAGCAGGATGCCTCCCTCGGTCGAGTCGAAACGGGAGCGGGCCTGCTCGATGAATTGCTCTGCGATGTCGCCGGCCAGCAAGAAGACCAGACCGGGATTGGTGCAGAATTGGCCGGCGCCCAGGGTGCAGGAGGCATACAGCGCGTCGGCAATGGTCTCCAGGCGTTCGTCGAGAGCGCCGGGCAGGACGAAAACCGGGTTCACGCTGGACAGCTCCAGGTAGATGGGCTTGCCGGCCGCGTCGGCGGCGCGCTTGAGATTCAGGCCGGCCTTGCTGCCGGTGAAGGCCGTCGCGCCGATGGCGGGATGCGACACCAGCCTCAGACCATTTTCGGGGGCGGTGCGGTAGAGCATCTGCACTGTGGCGCGCGGGACGCCGGTCGCCTGGATAGACTCCAGCGCGGCCTGTGCCAGCAGTCGAGTGGTATGCGCGTGGGACGGGTTGGCCTTGGCGATGACCGGGTTGCCGCTGGCGATGGCTGCCGCGAAGTCGCCGCCGCTCGCCCCGTTGAAGGCCAGTGGGAAGTTGTTCGGCCCGAAGACGACCACCGGTCCGCCCAGCGGGCCGAACATGCTGCGGATGTTATTGGCGGTGTCGAGGGTGGCCGTCACCCAGGATCGATCCTCGACTGCCCAGGCGGCCTGCCGGAGCTGATTGACCGTGCGGTCCAGCTCCCCTTGCAGGCGGGGCGACGCCGACAGGGCGGTCTCGGTGTAGGCGGCGGTAACGATCGCCTCGCGATTCGCTTCGATCCGGTCGGCGAAGTCCGTGAGGAAGGCTGCGCGTGTTTCCAGAGGGGTATCGCGCAGTTCTACGGCCGCCTGCGCTCCGGCCTGGATCATGGCCTCCACAGTGTCCAGCGGTGAAACGGGAAATTCGTAGGGAAGGGGTTCGCCAGTCGTCGGGTTGACCGACTGGAACGTCTTTTCTTCGGCGGCGTGCTCCCACCGGCCGTTCAGTAGAATTGGTTCGCTCAAGATATTGCCTCCGATTGTATGTCGTCAATCAAGGGCAAAACGGGTCGCCTGGATGCAGGTGACTCCGCCACTGTCCTGTCCATAATATACCGTGTAGACGTGGCCTGGGGTGAGCACCGCAGCCGGATAGCCCAGATCGCGGTTGGGTAAATCGTCGCGCACAATCAGCGGTGATTGCCCGTCCCAGGTGCGGCCGCCATCCTCGAAACGACCGCGCGAATGCCATAGGGGGCGTAGCGGTAGCCGTAGACGCACAGAATGCGTCCGTCGGAGAGGGGAGCAATGGCCGGGATACCCCTGAAAGGGGCACCGGTTTCGGCGGCGACCAGGTGGTGCCCCCCCATCGGACGAGAAGACCGTATGCATGATGCGGCCAGAGTTCTCGCGCAGCATGACCAGCAGCCGGCCGTCGGGCAGTTCCAGGATGGATGGCTCCTCGAACTGCTTGCCCGACTCGCTGGCGATCTCGACCGGCGGTCCCCAGGTGCGGCCGTCGTCGCTGGAGCGTACGAGGAAGACAGTGCGATAGTTGGGCACATCGCTCAGCGGCAGCAGAATGTCACCGTTGGAGAGCTGCACGGCGCCACGCATACCATAGCCGCCGGAATAGGGGGCGGTGGAAATACGAACGGTCTTGTCCCAGGTGCGCCCGCCATCATGCGAGAAGTGGGCGTATGTGCCGTCGCTGCCTCTGGCCCAGGGGACGTAATCCGCCGGATTCTCAGGGAGCATGTCGAGCGTGTGCAGTTCGCTGGAGATCAGCAGTTCAGAGACCCAGTCCTCCGGGAAGAAGAGGCGCTCGCCGCCGGGTAGCTGACGCGCCGTTTCGATGGGATACCACTTGAAGCGCCACTGATTGAGCATGAGCAAGTCGCCGGCCAGGACGGTCAGGCCGGCGCATTCGACGCCGTACCAGTCGTAGCCGGGCACGACACGCGGCGTCTCCCAGGTAGCGCCGCTGTCCGACGAGCGGATCATGAGGTTGTAGTAGTGGGGATCATTTGGTGGGTGCAGCAGAAACGGCCGCCGAACCGACCGGTTGAACACCACCACCCATTCGCCGTTTGGCAGGCTGGCGATAAACGGGTGAGCGCAGTAGGCATAGGATCTTTGTGCAAGATCTGCTGGTCGAGGATGCGCACGGACGCCATTGACTAATCCTGAAGGCGGAAGCGGGTACACAGGACGTACTGAATCGGCTGGGGATCGTCGCTCCACTTCGTGGTAAACCGTCACGAGGGTGCCGTCGGGCATTTGCGCCACGCTGGGGTAGCCAATGTGCTGGAACAGCCCGGGGTTCTTCCAGTCGATGACTCCCTTGCGCTTGCGGGCTCTGACCGGGTCGATCAGTGTCGAAGCAGGCTGCTCATAAACATTCTGGCCGGGGACGCCGCCCTGGCGAATGACGAACTCGTTTTTGACATCCCAGGTCAACCCATCTTCGGAGATGACGCCGCGCACGCCATAGGGCGGCCGACGGTAGCCGTAGATCATCAGGTAGCGCCCGTCGAGGAGCGGGATCGTCTCGGCCGGGTAGCCCCAGATGTTGGTCCACTTTGGCAGCGTCCAGGAGAAACCGCCATCTTCCGAGACGACCATGGCCAGGTTGCGGGCATCCGAGCTGGGGTTGGCATGGGTGCGCAGGAACGACACCAGCCGACCGTCTTTGAGCTGGAGGAGCGCCGGCTCTTCAAAGTCGAGATGCTGGCAGCGTCATAGGCCAGGGTCGAGAAGTATTCAGCTGTCGCCGCCGTCGTCGGAGCGGAGCAGGCAGAGCGGGTGCTTTTTCGCCTTCTCCTCTTCGTTATAGCCGCGAATGCGGCCGTAGACGCCCATCAGCAGCGAGCCGTCGGGCATGGGCCAGCAGCCCAGGCGCGTGCCGGCATGCTTGAGTGGCAGCACGTTGACCGGGATAGGCGCCGTCCAGGTGGCGCCGTTGTCGGGCGATTTGAGGACAAAGGTGCCGATCCAGTTGCGCAGCCGGTAGGACCAGGTCCAGTCGCCCCACTCCTCGGTCATCGGCTCGGCACTCCACGACGGCATGGTGGCGCGGATGCCACGCTTGAAGAAGGCGCACTGGGTCAGATTGATGATCAAGGTGCCATCGTCCAGTTCGGCGATGCCGCAGTCCCAGTTGCCCATCAGATCGGTGTAGGGAAGTACAACCTGCCGGGTGGATGGATCCCAGCTCTGGCCGCCATCGCGCGAGCGGATCAGCACCGTCTGACCGGTGTCGTGGTGGTACGGGAACCGCTCCTCGTTGTAGACGACCACCAGCTCGCCGTTTCTCAGCAGGCGGATGTTGGCCTGGTTGTAGCAGTGGGCGAGGCTGACGTCCTTGTCGAGCAGAGAGTGGTTGACCTCAGTAATCGTGGTCATACGATTCCTTTCAGGTGTTGGAGAGTCGAATTGCAGGACCCTGCAGCTCAGCCTTTGAGGCCGGTGCGCGATACCCCTTCGATGAAATAGCGCTGCAGCAGGAGAAACACGAGCAGGCTGGGCAGCGTCAGCAGCGTCACGCCGGCCATCGCCGGGCCAAAGCCGACAAGCTGCACCTGCGACCCTACGACCGGGGCGAAGGCAATCATGCCGACCGGCATGGTCTTCATGTTCTCGTCGAAGATGATCGAAAAGCGGCCAGAGGAAGGCATTCCAATTGGCGGTGAACAGGAGGATGGTGGAGGCCACGGCGGAGAACGCGCCAGGGGCAGTGCAACACGAATGAAGATGCCGAAGCGGGAGGCGCCGTCGATGGATGCGGCTTCCTCCAACTCCTTGGGGAGAGTCAGGAAGAACTGGCGGAAGATGTAGACGCTGAACACGTTGGCGATGAACGGCAGCCCAATCGCCAGATAGCTGTCGGTCAGGCGGGCTTTCAGGAAGGCGATGTACAGCGGAACGATTGCCATTTCGCCGGGGATCATGATCGAGGCGAGCAGCAGGCCAAAGACCACCCCACGCCCGGGAAAGTGCAGGCGTGCCAGGGCGTAGCCGGCCAACGCGCCGAGCAGGACGGCGACGGCGGTCGTCCCGACGGCGACGATGAAGCTGTTGATCATCCAGCGTATGACTGGCTGTTCGAACACGGTGACATAGTTCTGAATGATGAAATTGCGCGGAACCCACTCGACGTCGGTGGTCATGATCTCGCTGAGCGGCTTGAACGACGTGATCACCATCCACAGGAAGGGCGCGAACCAGATCAGGGCGATGAACATGCCAAATGCCCACAAAGGGATGTCGTACCACTTCAAGCGGCGTTCTTTCAGGAATCGGTTCATGCGCAGCGCGAGGGCGCTCATCACGCTTGCTCCTTCACGACGCGCAACTGAATGATAGTGATGATAAGGATCACGAAGAAGAGCATCAGCGACACTGCCGAGGCATAACCGAGCTTGAACTTGGTGATGCCGGAGTTATAGATGTAGTGAATGACCGAGGACGAGGCGCCGGCGGGGTTGCCGTTGGTCATCACGAAAATCTGGCTGAAAATGCGCAGCGTCGAAATCATTTGAAGCGTGATCACCATGCTGATAGTCGGGCGCATCATCGGCAGGATGATACGGAAGAGCACCTGCAGGCGGTTGGCTCCGTCGACCACTGCCGCTTCCTTGATTTCGGAATCGACTTCCTGCAGACCCGCCAGGAACAGCACGAAGGCCAGACCCAGATCCCACCAGATTGAGGCGAGACCTACCCCCAGATAAGCCCACTGTGTACTGGTCAGCCAGGGGATGCGAACACCGAGGTAATGATTGATGATGCCGTACTGGGTGTCGAGCATCCACACCCAGACCAGGCCGATGACCGTCGCTGACACGACGTTGGGTGCGTAAAAGGCGAACCGGGCGAACACATAACCGGGCCATTTCTGGTTCACGTACAGGGCGAAAATGAAACCCAGCACGGTGACACTGGGAACGATCACCAATCCGTATCGGAAGGTGTTCAAAAATGCCTTGCCCCACCGATGGGTCGGCAAAGGCCGCCTCAAAATTGGCGAAACCGACCCACTGTGCTGTCCCGACAATGCGCCAGTCGGTGAAGGCAACGAAGACGCCGGAACAGAATGGCGCCCACCGTGAAAAGGAAAAATGGGACGAAGAACGGCAGCAAGAACGCATAGCCCGACCATTGGATCGGCTGACCTTTCCAGCGCAGCACCCGGCCGCCATTGGGACGTTCGCGGGTCTTTCTATAATGGTGGCCGCCTGTGTCATAGGAGATCTCTCCATTTTCTATGCGATCGGGCCGCGGTAAGGGGCGGAGATGTTCGCGCATCTCCGCCCACCTTGAGCGCTTAGCTGCTCAACTCTAGCTTAGCCCGCATCCAGTCCTGCCTGCCAGCGCACCGTCAGTTCATCCATCATCTGTTCGATGGTCTTCGCCGGCAATGACCGCCCCGATAGTCGTGGCCAGGAAGTTTCCGCCGGAGTAGATTTCGAAGTCGTCGGCTGCGAGCACTGGCACCGGCAGGATATCGGCAAAGGACATGCCTTCGACAAACGCGCCGCGGACCTCCCAGGCTGCCGGCGGAGTTGTAGTCTTCGCGGGCGAGGATTGAGTTGCGCACCGCGGCGCCGCGCCCGACCGTCGTCCACAGGAAGCTATTGTCGGACAGCCACTTGATGGCTTCCATCGTCGCCGCATAGCGCCCTGGGTCGGTCTGCGTGTACAGCTCCAGCCCTCCCAGCTCGAAGTAGGTGTGCTGCGACCCGCCGATGGCCGGCATGGGTACCGTGTTGAAGGGCAGATTGATGTCCACATAGCCGGGAACCGTCCAGGGGCCGGTCCAGAACATCGATCCCTCACCGGCGCCAAATGCGCGATAGCGGTCGGTGACGTCACGGGTGGAGACCTTGTGCGTGTCGAACAGGTCGAGCACCCACTGCGTGGCCGCGGCGCCCGCTTCGGGATCACGGCGGCGGTCTTCAGATCGTCGCTCGCGCGGCGGAAGCCCATCTGGTGGGAGACAATGCCCCAGGTGACGGTCGGCTGCACGCCCGAGCCGGTCATCATGATTCCCGACCGGGTGACGGTGTCGCCGTCGCGCACGGTCATGGCCTGCGCCCACTCCAGCAGCGCTTCGGCGCTGTTGGGCGGAGTGGCGATGTCCAGGCCGGCGGCCGCAACGTGATCCGTGTTGACTTCCATCTGGAGGCTCATCGCGTCCATCGGGATCATGTAGGTCTGGTTGTCGAATTTCGGATAGCGCGAGGCGCGCAGTGAGGATTCGGTGAAGTCGGCGATATCCAGGCCGGCGCTGGCGATCAGGTCATCGAGGGGGACCAGCACGCCATCGTTGATCCACTGCGAGCGCAGACCGCCCGGTCCCCAGCCGAAATCGGGGGCGTTGCCGGCGGCGACACCGGCCAGCACTTTGGTGTTGTATTCGTCGGCGTTCTCGACGGACATGACGATCTTGATGTCGGTATTGGCTTCGTTGAAGGCGTCGACCATCTGCTGCCAGACCTCGCCATCGGAAGCGACCAGCCAGCTCCAGTGGACCAGCTCGATTGGACCCTGACGAATCATCGCGATCGGATGATAGCGGGTGCTGCGGGCGGCGTTTGCGACCCCAGAGGCGCCCAGCGCCGTGCCAGCGGCCGCGATCCCGGCCGTCTTTAGAAACTGCCTGCGAGACATGCTCTTGTTTGCCACGACGTTCTCTCCTGTTGAAAAATCTAGGTTGAATAAAACGGCACATCTGCTTACGCGCCCTGACCGGATGGGAGTGCGATTGCCAGTCACACCCGGCGCGCCGAAGCACCTCCGCAGCTGACCAGGCACAGGCCAGCCGGATTAGCAGCTCAAGATTGTCGGCAGTCCTTTCCCGGCAGAGGTGATGCCGAAGCAGCTCCATAGAGCGTCGAACGACAGCCTTTCGCCCATCCGTGCCGGGCGGGGCGAGGGCGTGCTGGAGGTTTGAGCTTTGGATGCCTGAGACATACGCGCCTCGCTAATTCAGATCGATCCAGATCGTCTTGAGCTCGGTGTACTGATCGTAAGCGAAGGCCGATTTATCACGTCCGCCGAAGCCCGACTGCTTGTAGCCTCCGAACGGAGTGGTGATGTCGCCCTCACCATAGGAGTTGACCGTGACGGTGCCGGCGCGAATAGCGCGCGCCGCCCGGATGGCATTCCTGACGTTGCCGGAGAAGACCGATGCGGCCAGCCCGTAAGCTGTATTGTTGGCGACCTGGATGGCCTCTTCGTTGTTCCTGACGGCGATGACCGAGGTGACCGGTCCGAAGATCTCGTCACGGTTGATGATCGAACCGGACGGGGCAGAGTCGAAAATCGTTGGCTCGACATAGCGGCCGTCTACGGTCTTGCCGCCCATAAGGATGGCCGCGCCATCGTCGCGACCACGATCGAGGTATGAGCACACCTTGGCGAAGTGTTCGGGGTCGATCAGCGCGCCCAACCTATTGACCGGGTCGAGCGGGTCGCCGGTGCGCCATTCGCTGGCGCGGGCCACGATACGCTCCACCAGGGCATCCTTGACGGACTCGTGGACAATCAGGCGCGAGGCGGCGGAGCAGTTCTCACCCATGTTCCAAAAGGCGCCATTGACCACATGCTCGGCGATGGAATCAAGGTTCACGGCGTCGTCCAGCACGACGAACGGGTTCTTGCCGCCGCATTCCAGCACGATCTTCTTCAGGTTGGACTCGGCAGAGTAGCGCAGGAAGCGCCGCCCGGTGTCGGTCGAGCCGGTGAAGCTGACCATGTCGATATCCATGTGGCGGCCAATCGCTTCGCCGGCTTCTGGGCCCAGGCCGGCAGGACGTTGAACACGCCGGCGGGAAGCCTGGCCTCCACCGCCAGTTCAGCGATCTTGAGCGCGGTCAGAGACGTCTGTTCGGCCGGCTTGACGATCATCGAGTTGCCCGCCGCCAGGGCCGGACCGATCTTCCAGGCCATCATCAGCATGGGGAAGTTCCACGGCAGCACGGCGCCGACCACGCCGATTGGCTCGCGCACGATGACCGACAGCACGCCCTCGCCCGACGGTGTAGCCTGGTCATAGAGCTTGTCGGCCAACTCGGCATACCAGCTCATGGTCAGGATGGTGTCGGGAATGTCGATGTTCTCGCAGTCGCGGATTGGCTTGCCGCTGTCCAGCGATTCCATGACGGCCAGCTCGTGCCGGTCGCGTTCGATCAGCGAGCACAGGCGGAGCAGGATCTCCTGCGTTCTCGTGGGTGTTTGGAGCGCCAGCGGCTGTCCTCATAGGCGGCTCGGGCCTTGCTCACCGCGTAATCGACGTCCGGCACATCGCACGCCGCAACTTCGGCCAGGATGCCACCCGTCGCCGGGTTGATGGTGGGCATCGTCTTGCCGGACGCCGCCGGCCGGTATTCGCCATCGACAAAACTCTGCGTGGGAAAGGCCAGCCTGTCCGCGATCGCGCCGTATGCTTCACGAGTGAGTAGTTCCGCCATCCGTTCGTCCTCCACAATCCTGCAGAAGGTCAATCCAATCGGGGGAGCTCGCTATGTCCTGGACTCTGTAATGTCTGCCGCTCCTCCATGGCCCGCCGACCGATACGGTTTCGTTATTGGCGTTCGAACCTATGACTCTTCGGTAATCAGTCCCGGCACGCCGCTCTTGCGCATCATGTCGACGGTCGCCTGGCGATAGCGTTGGCGAATGTCGCGCGTGGGTGGGCGGCACCGGCTGGAGGGAGCCCGACCAGTTCCATGCACAGCTTGTCCAGGTAGCGTCGCCGCTGGTGTACTCGGACTCGATCTGGGTCCACAGGTGATAGAAAGGCATGACCGCGGAGACCAGGTTGCGCTGCACGTCGGCGTAACGGCCAGCCCGCAGATCGTCGAGCATCTGAAGGGCGAACTCCGGCCAGTAGTTGCAGACGTGCATCTCGATGGCGCGCGCACCCATCATGAAGCTCTGGGGAAGAGCAGGTTGTTGTCGATGATGCAGAAGCGGTCGGAGAAGCGCGAGCAGACCGTCTCGAACTCCATCGCGTCCGTGCGCGGGGTCGCCCATTTCAGACCGACCACGCTCGGCACTTCGGCCAGCCGCTCGACCATCCTGGTAGAAACGTTGGCGCTGGTCCAGAAGGTGTTGTAGATGATGATTCCCACGTCTGGCGCGGCCTGGGCCGCCGTCATGATGTGCTCGAAGAAGTCTTCTTCAGTGTGATTGAAGTAGAATGGCGGCGAAATCTGGACGAAGTCGGCGCCCAGCTCCTGCGCCTTCTGAATCAGGCGGACCAGTTCGCGCGTGCTGGTGGTCTGGGCGCCCATCGCCACAGGAATTCGTCCGGCGGACTCCTCGATGACGCCCTGAGAGAGCGGCGGCGCGTTCGTCGAAGGTCATGGTGGAAAAGTCGTTGGCGGCGCTGCCGGCCAACAGCACGGTGTTGTCGGCGTTCAACCCATGCTCGATCAGAAATCGGACGACTGCGGGTGGCCTCCAGATCGAGCTCCAGGTCGGGATCTTGAAACATGGTCGGGATGGTGACGTAACAGCCCTCAAGTCGTTTCTTCAGAAGGTCGAAGTCCATCAACGTCTCTTTCTGATGTCTGCAATGGGGTGTCCGTCAATGACCCTGGCGCGCGATGAACGCTCCGGCTAGCCGCCGGGGTCGATGTCCGACACCTTCCTCAAAATGTGATAGCGAATGGCAGCCGCGCAGGTATCCGGATCGCGCCCGCGGAAGGCGTCCAGCAGTTCCTGGTGGCGGAGCACCCAATTCATGTAGGCCTGCTTATCGACCGGATAGAGGTCGAATTCGAACGACCAGATCAGGTTGGCGGCGCCGGTCATGTGCCAGGTGCGCGACAGGGTGCGGTTGCGCGCCGAATCGACCAGCAGCTCGTGCCAGCGGGTGTCGAACTCGATACCCGCCACCGGGTCATTCTGGGCGACAGCGTAATGGCCGTCGGCGAGCAACGCCTGATACTCAGCGCACAGATCGTCCCATTCGTCGATGGTCAGCCGTTCGAGAGCCTGCCGCACAGCGAGTTCTTCCAGGGCGGCGCGCACGTACAGACCATCCATCGATTCCTGCTTGTTGAGGCGTGCGACATAGGTGCCGTTCTGCGGACGAATCTCCAGCAGGCCCTGCTGCTCCAATACGCGGATAGCCTCGCGTATCGGGGTGCGGCTCACGCCAAGCTGGGCGGCCAGGTCCTGCTCGGGGATCTTCTCGCCCGCCTTGAACTTTCCCTCAATAATGGCATTGCGGATGGAGTCCAGAATTCGGTCGCGCAATGACACTTTTTCAAGCTTATTTAGAGCCATCAGTCGTACTCCGGTGTGCGCCTCACGATTTGCTTACTTTATTGTACGGTTTGGAAACCGTCGAGGCTCCGGGGCGCTTCCCACTTCGCATGTCAGGTCGATGGCCGAGATTTGCTTGCGCTGGACCGTCTCATGCGTTATGATGCGCGCTTGTATACAACATACAACGTATTGTTTCGATTGTCAAAGAGTTCGTAATCCCAATTCCATTACCCCGTTTTTGCGACTACGGTTGCCAGAGGGGGCGAAGGGCCGATATGCTGGGGATGGCATGAGCACCGCCCATCCGGTTCCTGCACTGGCCTGTCACTGGAAGAGAGCTGACCTATGACCTCCTATATCCTGATCGCCGTCGATGCCCTGAGCAGCGCTCATGTCGAGGCGATTGCCACCACCGTCGCTGACTGGGTAACCTGCGAGCGCATCCTGGAGGGCGCCCGGAACCGGAACAGCGCGCCCGCCTCGCCTCGACGGAAGTCATGATCGGCTGGCCGGAGCCGGAGTGGCTGCTGGACAGCCCGATCCGCCTGCTGCTGTGTCCCAGTGCAGGATATGAGGCTTATGTCGGGAAAGGGCTGGAGTCCAAACCCGATTTCATCTTCTGTAACGCAGCCGGCGTGTATTCCGAAGGGGTGGCTGAACACACCCTGGCGATGATGTTCGCCCTGGCCCGCCGCCTGCCACAGTACGTACGGGCCACGGCGACACGCACCTGGCAGCGCAACCAGGTGCATTATCAACTCGCCGGGGCGACGGTGTGCATCGTCGGGTTAGGCGGCATTGACTGGCACTGGCGCGGCGCTGCCACGCCCTCGGCATGACGGTAACTGGCGTACGGCGCGATGCCCGATCCCCTGCTGACTATATCCACGCCATCTACACCCCCGACCGGCTGGCCGAAGCGGTCGCCGGCGCCGATCACGTCGTGGTCACGCTGCCCGGCGGCACGGCGACCGCCTCGATGTTCGACGCGCGCATCTTCGACGCCATGAAGCCTGGGGCGTATTTCTACAACGTCGGACGTGGAAGCGTAGTGGACGAAGACGAGCTGATCCGGCGGCTGGAGAACGGACGTCTGGGTGGGGCGGCGTTGGATGTCTTCCGCCGCGAACCGCTGCCCGACGACAGCCCACTCTGGACGCTGGAGAATGTCCTGGTGACGCCGCATATGGCTGGCACCACCGGCGACTTCGGCTCTCGGCTGGTCGATCTGATAAACGAGAATCTGCGGCGCTACCACACAGGCGAGCCGCTGCTGAACGTGATCAATCTCCGAGAGGAATCGACATGAAAATCACGGGCATGACGACGCGCGTGTTGGCCATCGATGCGGCCCCCTGGTTCGGCGGCAATCCCATTCCGCCTGATATTCCGCCAGTCTGGCCCTATGCCTTCACCGTTATTTCGACCGACGAGGGGATTGACGGCTGGACGATGGGCTATGGCGCCAACGGGGAGGGAGCGGCACGGCCTACCAGCTTCACGATGTCTTCCTACCCTGATCCTGGGGAAAGATCCGCTGCGTACCGAGAGCCTGTGGCAGGAGATGATGGCCCTCAACCGCCACCTGTACCCGATCTCCGATGGGCTGGTTGGCATCCTGGACGTCGCCTTCTGGGATATCCGGGGGAAAGCCGCGGGGCTGCCGATCGGTGCGATGCTCGGCCTGTACCGCGACCGAGTGCCCAGCTATCGGACCGGGTCGCATTACAACGACACGCCGGAACGGGTCTACGACGAAGCCCTGCGCATGAAGACGGAGGGCTACCGCGGCTACAAGATGACTCTGTGGGAAGGTCCGCAGAAGGATATTCCCCGTCTGCGGGCGGCGCGCGAAGCCGTCGGCGCGGATTTTCCGCTGATGCTCGACTGCGTCAGCGGGCTGCGCTTCACCCAGGCGCTGGAGATCGGCCGGGCGTTAGGCGACCTGGGCTTCTACTGGTTCGAGGAGCCGATCCCCGACCGGAACATCGCCATGCTGCGTCGGCTGACCGAGGAGCTGGATGTGCCGATCCTGGCGACGGAAACCAGCACACTGCGCGAACTGCCGGAATATCTCGCCCAGCACGCCGTCGATCTGGCGCGCGGCGATGTCTTCATCAAGGCGGTGTGACAGGGCTGCGCAAGGCGGCGGCAATGTGCGAACTACTGGGCTACAACCTGGAAGTGCACACCTGCACTCGCCGCTGCTGGATATCGCCAACCTGCACGTCGCCTGCGCCATCCGTAACAGCGAGTTCGTGGAGTCGCACCACGCGATGTTCCGCTTCGGGCTGAAGAACGCCCCGCTGGATATCGACGCCGAGGGGTATCAGCGCCTGCCGGCCGGTCCGGGCCTGGGTGTGGAACTCGATTGGGATTGGATCGAGGATCACACCATCGAGGTGATCGCCGGCAGTCCTGCGAGTCGCTAGATCGCGCCCAATTGAGTCAGCACCGACAGGTTGGTCATGTGGCTGTCCCAATAGATCGGCACGCCCTGGCGAATGGTGCCGCGCACGCGCGGGTACTCGTCGTCGGCGTGGACCAGGACCAGATCGGCACTGCACCCCACGTCAATTCGTCCCAGGTGTCCCATGCCCATCACGTCGGCGGCATTGGTGCTGCCCAGCCTGATGCTCTCATGAAGCGGCATAATCCCCTCGCGCGCCAGCTTGAACACGGTGTGCAGGATGGCCGCCGGGTAGTAGTCGGTCGCTAGAATATCGACCAGCCCGGCGTGGATGGCGTCCATGGCGCTCAGATTGCTGGAGGTGGACACGCCGCGGTAAGCGTTGGGCGCGCCCATGATGACCTTCATGCCGTGGTCGCGGGCTGCACTGGCGGCGGCCCTGGTCACGGGAAATTCGCTTATGGTCACGCCCATCTCGGCCTGGCGCGCCACTTTTTCGGCGGTATCGTCGTCGTGCGAGGCAACCGGCACGCCATAGGCGACGGAGACCTTGAGCACATCTTCCACCACATCCCAATCGCGCGCTTTTGCGGCAGCGGCTTCGATGTTTTCACGCATGCGGGCGATAATTCTCCTTGTACTCGCCCAGACTGTCAAGATCGGCGCCCAGCCACTTCTGCATGAAGTTCAGGTAGCGATCCACGTCCTTATACTGTCCCTGACCAGGAGTGCGATCCATGATCGAGACGAGTTGGACGCGGCCGCGATCGAGGGAGATCTTTGAGGATCGGGGCGGTATCCGGAATTGGTCACCTCGAAGCGCGCGTGGACGAACATGTCGACCAGGGTGTCCGGGTTCATCCGGTTGACCGTCTCGATCATTTCGGTGGCGCTCTCCTGAGAGCGGAGATCGCTGCTGCGCCAGGCGAAGGAGATGGCGGCGAAGGCGGTGGTGATGCCGGCCCCCGCGTAGCGCTTGTCCAGTTCGAGCAGTCCCATCTCCGTCGGGAAGCGGGCCGATGGGCGTGGTTCGACGTCACGCTCCAGCATGTCGCCATGCAGATCGATCAGCCCTGGAATGACGGTTACGCCGTGAACACCGGGGACATCCTGAGTCGCGCTGCCGCCGGTAATCTCGGCGATCATGCCGTCTTCAATGCGAATCGAGCCATGTTCCAGGATGCGATCCGGCAGGACGATTTTCAAATCACTCAGCCACATGGCGATTTCCTCACAGTTCAGGCATGAAGCGCGGCAGCAGCCGCGCGCAAAATGGTAGTAGATGACAAAGGACGGAGCAGGACTATGCCCGCTCCGTCCTCACCGCCAAGGCAAATCTTATTGTTCGGCGGTCACCGCAGCGATGTCACGAACGACATCGTAGAAATCGTAGATGGTCTCCAGGCCGAGTTCCGCAGCCAGCTCAGGATCCTGGGCCGGGTCGACGTACCAGCGGCCGATCGACTGAAGGTCTTCCGGCTTGTCCTTGATGCTCAGCAGAGCATCAGCAATCGCCTGCTTGAAGCTCGCCGGCAGGTCTTCGCGCACGGCGAAGGGGGTATTGGGAATCGGGTCGGACTGGGCGATCACGACGAGATAACCCTCGGGGCAGTCGTCATAGATCTGATCGATCATTTCCTGCGTCAGGGTGACGCCGGTGCGGTCTTCTTCGAAGCCACAGACCTGGGCCTGACCTTCGTTGCGCATGTTGATCAGGTTGCCCTCGAAGGTCGCCGCAACTTCGACATCACCGTTGACCAGGGCCAGGACGGCGCTGGGATGGCTGCCGGCGAACACCGGATTCAGCCAGGTATCGACATCAGCCGGGTCTCCAGGCCTTCGATATCGTTGATCAGGCGGACCACCGGAGCGTTGCGACCGCTGGTCGAGGCCGGATCAACAAACGCGACATTCTTGCCTTCCAGCTCGGCCAGGCTGCGGATGCCGCTGCCCTTGGTAGTCACGAAGACGCTGTAGTAGAAGGGGCGCACATCCGGGTTGTAGGCCACAACGCCGCCTTCCAGCGTGTCTTCGCTGGCGCCGACCGCGATGGCTTCCGCTCGGGCCTCACGCTCTGCGATGACAAACGCGAAGGGACCGACTTCCATGGCGTCGACCTGGCCGGCCTGCATGGCGGCGACCACTGCGCTGTAGGTGGTGCCGACGTTGACGGTGACCGGAATGCCCAGTTCGCGCTCCAGGTAAGCGCGCAGCGGCTCGGCGGACAGCAGGGCGTTGGCGGCGTCGTCACCACTAAAACGACCGAACGAGAAGACGATGGGCCAGTCGGACTTATCCACTTCAGTCTGCGCGAACGTGGGCGCCACGATCAGGAAAATCGCGACGAACAGAAAGAGGAACTTCTTCATCGTGTAAGCTGTCTCCTTCATGGTCAGGACCTTTAAGAGAACCTTGTGCCCGGATCAATGCCGGGCACCCGCAAATAAGGCTGTTTTGATCACACCAGTAAGTTCGCACAGGTCGTCTCGCGGATGTGCACAGACTGCACCCTCTCGGCCAACACATTTGCTCACACGAGGGGTAGACCCGTTGCCAGCCCCCCCCTCGCGTGAACCCTCAGATGATCCGCTTGCGAATGGTGTCGCTGACGCGGTCGATGATGGTCACCATGATGGCGATAATGATCACCGCGCCCATCAGGCGGTTGAACTGGAACAGCGCCGTGTATTTCTGGATGACGAAGCCGACCCCGCCTGCGCCGACGATGCCCAGGATGGTCGACTCGCGGACGTTGCCTTCAAAGCTGATCAGCGAATAAGTGGCGAGCAGAGGGAAGGCCTGCGGCAGAACGCCGAAGTTGAACACCTGGAGCGGACCGGCGCCGGTGGCCCGGACAGCCGCTACCTGGTTGGGGTCAATCTGCTCGAAGGATTCGGCGTACAGCCGGGCAGTCGAGCCGATGGATGCGACGAAGAGGGCCATGATGCCGGCGAAGGGACCGAGGCCGACGGCCGAGACCATGATCAGCGCCCAGATCAGCGTCGGGATGGAACGATTGACGTTGAGAAAGACGCGCGTAATCATGTACACGATGGGATGCGGCGAGATGTTGCGCGCCGCCAGCAGCGCGAAGGGCATGGAGATGAGCACCGCGCCGAGCGTACCGACGATAGCGATCTGCACCGTCTCGATGATGGCGTCGATGATCACCGGATAGCCAATGATAGCCTCGCCGGGTTCCAGCACATAGCGTTTGGCGACGACCATCTGCCCTTCCAAATGAGGGACTGAGTAGTAGACCTGGTAGCCTTCAGGGGCGACCATGGCCGCGTCATCCACGCGTCGAGCACGATCTCGAAGCCGGGCTCAGCGATGTAAGGGGCGAAGCTGCTCTACTTCATCCGTGTCGTAGTTCGCGGCTTCTTCCGGGCTGATAAGTTCGACCGGTCCGCGCGGTTCAATCTGGAGTACGTAGTAGAGACGCTGGCCTTCCTGGAGATTGGCGACTTCCTCTGCGCTGGCACGGCGAGCGCGGTCGACTTTCGGGGTGGGCGCGATCTCGCGTACCTGGAAGCCGGGGGTCATGATGGCGCGTTCGGAACTTGCCCCGAACTCGAGCTCCGGTGGCAGCAGACCCCCGACAAAGCGTAGCAGCGCCGGGATGCCATCGATGATGCGCTGCGGCCGGGCTTCGGTGGCGTTCACCCCCCAACCGATCGCCGTGACCGCGATGATGACGGCGATAATCTGAGGCAGCTTCAACCGGGGGAGAGGATGGGTGAGTTCTTCGCGGACGCGCGCGATCTCCTGCGCCTGGGCGTGCGGATCAGAGACAGGCGTGGTCGGTGAAGTAACAGGTATTCCTTTCGAACAGCGGCTCAAACGCTTCTGACGGTGGCTTGCCCGTTGGTTTAGGCGTTAACAGGTGTTCTGTACGAAACCGGCATGAGTCCCGCTGGAGCCGGCGCTGCCTTCGGTTCGGAACGATAGATGCGGTCCATCATGTTCTCATCGAGTTCTGCCGGCGTCCCGTCAAAGACGACCACCCCGTTGGCGATGCCGATCAGACGATCGGTGAAAGCCTTGGCCAACTCGACGTGGTGGATATTGATGATGGTCGGGACGCCCTCCTCACGGGCTACGCGGGAGAGATCTTCCATCACCTGCCAGGAGAGGTCCGGATCAAGACTGGCGACCGGCTCATCAGCCAAGAGGAGGCGGGGGCGCTGTGAAATCGCGCGGGCGATGGCAACGCGCTGCTTTTCGCCGCCGGAGAGGCGGTCGGCGCGATGTTTGGCGCGGTGCAGCATGTTGACGCGCTCCAGGCTGTGCAGCGCGATCTTGCGATGTTCGCGGTTGAAATAGCCAAAGAGGCTGCCGGCAGTGCGGTTATAACCCAGGCGGCCGGTCAGGACGTTGGTGATGGCCGGGAGACGGCCAACCAAATTGTATTCCTGCCAGATGAACCCGACCTCGCGCCACAGTTGGCGAAGCTCAGTCTTGCTCATGGCGGTCACGTCCAGGTCGTCCAGGTGCACGGTGCCGGACGTGACCTTCTGCATGCCGTTGATGGCGCGAAGCAGCGTCGACTTGCCGGCGCCCGAACGACCGATGATGGCCACCACTTCAGCTTTCTTGATCGAGACGGAAACGGACTTCAGCGCCTCGGTTCCGTTGGGGTAAATCACCCGAACATCGCGAATTTCTAACATCGTTCCTCCGCTGGGACAGGCTCAACTACGACTGTTTGGCGAGATTTTGTTCGGCTGCTGCTACGATCGCGTCGAGCGGCATGACGCTGAAATCCGGCAGCGAGAGGTGGGCGGGTTCCCGGAGCTTTTTCGGCGCCGACGGCGACCACGAACATGCCTGCGTTTCGCGCAGCGTCCACCCCTGCCTGTGAGTCTTCAAAGACGATGCAGGAAAGTGGAGGGACGCCGAGCGCCCCTGCGGTCCAGATGAATATGTCGGGAGCCGGTTTGGAATGCGCGGTGATGCTGCCATCGGCGACAACCTGCATGTAATTCAGCAGGCCGACATAGCGTAGGACAGCCCTGGCGTTGGCGCTTGACGAGGCCACGCCAATCAGGAGATTGCGATCGTGCGCGTCTTGCAGAGTGTCGATAACGTGCGGGAGGAGCAGTCGGTTCGGAGCCGTCTGCTGGAGGAGTTCCAGATAGAACTGATCCTTGACCTGGAGATAAGCACTGATCTCGGATTCGGTGAGATCGCGCCCATGGAAAAGCTCCAGCAGGCAGTCGCGGCGCTGTCGTCCCCGAAAATGCGACCGGTGCGCCTCCGTGAACGCGATGTTGTGACTGGCTGCCAGAAACGCCCACGCCTGGAAGTGAGGCGACCGTGTTGACCAGAACTCCATCCAGATCGAAGATCAGGGCATGGATCTGGCTCATGGAGCGCACTTCTCGACAAAGCTGTCGATATCCAGCAGATCGGCGAAGCGCGTTCCAGCGTCGGACGATCAGTCCCACCAGGCGATTTGCAGCAGTTTCTCGATGGTCGGGCCGTTAAAACGCTTGCGTATGGGCCTGGCCGCGACTCCGACCACGACGGTGTAGGGTTCGACATTCTTCGTGACCACCGCCCCGGAGCCGACGACGGCGCCGTGGCCTACTTTGACGCCCGGCATGACGATCGCGCCGTGGCCAATCCACACATCGTGGCCTATGTCGCAGCGGTGCTCGCGGCGCCAGTCGAAGAATTCGCGGTCGTCCTCGCCAAAGCCGTACTGCCGGCGGCGATAGGTCATGTGATGCTGCGTCACGCGCCACATGGGGTGGTTGCCAGGGTTGATGCGTACGTGGGAGGCGATGGAACAGAATTTGCCGACGTCGGCATAGATGATGCTGACATCCCCCGCCGCATAGCTGTAGTCGCCGAGCGTCGCTTCACTGAGGTGCGTGCCGGAACTAATTCCGTCCATGAACCGACAGAACTGTCGTGCACAACGACATCGTCGTGAAAGAGCGGCTCTTCGCCAAGGGTCTTGCTGCGGTGCTTTTCGACAAGTTCCGGGCTGGCGGGATACAGCGCGAAATCTTCATCATAAATGCTTCACACTCCGCAGGACTTGCCCTGCTCGATGTGATCTCCAGTTGGTGGTTGTTTGATGCGAACGAAACCGAGGATAGCCGCGGTTGCGAAAGACCCGGTTATCGGCCGTTTATCAACATAAGTGTTTTCGAAGATCATTCGTTTAAGTTATTGCCAACTCGATTGACAAAACTGCGCCAACGAAGCACTATCCGTTGACGTGAGCTTTTTACAGGCAGGGCAACATTATGAATCCTCTTTCGCGAGGCGAGACTCTGTCCATTCTGACCCATGCCCCGGCGCAAGGTGTGCAATCCCTCGCAGAGCAGGTGCTGCCTCATCTTGGCGAGGTGACGGTTCTGCGCAGTCGGACCGGACTGGTGATGATGCCGTTTACCGACAGCGCCCACGGCAGCGTCTTTCATCTCGGCGAGGTACTGGTCGCCGAAGCGCACATTCAACTGGACGACGGGACCGAGGGCTATGGTATGGTCGCTGAGCGAGATGCGCTGTTCGCCATGGGGGTTGCCATACTGGACGCGGCCCTGAGCGCCGGGATCATGAGCGAGGCGATTGCTGCTTTCGTAGACGAACAGCAGTCGGCCCAGCAGTCGGTGGACGACGATCTGCTCCGCATGGTCGAAACGACCCGCGTTGAAATGGAGACGTTCTAGTGACCCCTCCTGTCTATACGCCCGAGGAAGCGCGCACCCGTCAGACGTTTCTTTCGCTGATGTGGGCGCTCAGCTACCCCGGCAAGATCCATATGCTCCCCTTCAACGGAATCGAAGCTTTTCACGCGGTGGCCGATACCCTGCTCGACCTGGAGACATCCTATTACTGCCCCGACGATGCGCTGGCGCTGCACCTGTCGCGCAGCGGCGCTCGCGCGCTCGATGCCGAGTCGGCGGCGTATCACTTCTACCCCCATGTCGAGCCGTCCATGATGGCCGGCATCGGCGAAGCCAGGACCGGGACGCTGCTCTCCCCGGATCTGGGTGCGACTCTGGTGGTTGGCTGCACGCTCGGCACAGGGACACGCTTCACGCTCACCGGTCCTGGTGTGCCTCTGGCGCAGCCACGGACCCTGACTGTGGAGAGCATTCCGCCTGCATTCTGGGAACTGCTCGCCAATGCCAACCGGTATCCACGCGGCTGGGACATCTACCTGATCGATGGCGATCAGGTGGTTGGTCTGCCGCGCACGACGAAGATGACGCTCAAGGCGGCCGCTGAACCGGTCGGGGAGGCGCTCTAAATGCCTACGTAGCCACCAAAGGCGGCGAGCAGGCGATCCAGGAGTCGGAGAAGCTCTACCACCACCTCAAGGGGCCGGTCTACGCGCCAAGTGGTCGAGCAGATCGTCGAGACTATGCCCTATCTGATCGACCGTGTAATGGGGAGGGTTCGCTGTACGCACCAGAACTGGCGGCGCTGGCCATCGCTCAGGCAGGCGGCGACCTGTACGAAGCCGTTCTGCTGCTGCGCGCCTACCGCTCGACGCAGCCGCGCATCGCCTATGCGCAGCCCATTCAACTGGATCAGACTCTGACGGTGCGGCGCATCTCGGCGGCCTTCAAGGACATCCCCGGCGGGCAGATCCTCGGTCCGTCGCTCGACTACAGCCACCGTCTGCTGCGCCTCGACGTGCTGGACTATGACGCCCCGGAAGCGGCGGAGCCCGTCCGCCGGGCGGACAAGCCGGCAGAACGCGCCTATCCGCTGGTGGCCGACTGGCAGCGCGGGCAGGGCGTGATCGCTGACACCCGGGTGGACGAGTCGCACATCGCCGCGGCGGAGATCCCCGACGTGACCCGCGACCCGGTGATGATGCCGGCCCCGCGCGCCCATCGGCTGCAGTCGCTGGCCCGCGCCGACACCGGCGGTGTGCTGGCGCTGGGCTATGCCAGTATGCGCGGATACGGCTTCGTACATCCGACAGTCAACGAATTGCGGCTGGTACATGCCGAAGTCCAGGTGACGCACCCGGTGACCGGCGAGCCGTTCAGCATCGGGCGCGTGCGGGTGAGCCAGGCGGAGGTCGTCACCAACGACAAGTCGGGATTCAAGATCGGCTTCACGGCGGCGATGGGCTGGAACGAGATCAAGCTGATCGCCGGCGCCACACTGGACCTGGAGATGAGCCGTGCGGAGACGCACCCGGCGCTCAACGAGGACTTCGTGCTCTACCACACCGAGCCGATCGAGTCCTCCGGTTTCTGCATTCACTTCAAACTGCCGCACTATGTCACTTTCTCCAGCAGCATGGACAACGTGCGCAAGGTCATCAGCGCGATGTACGGCCCTGATGCGGCCGACACCATTCCGGCCGATGCCGCCTCCGCCAGTGGCAAGCGCCAACCGCCAGCCTCGAGACGGCGTCCAGCAGCACAGGCGAACAGGGCGCGCCGGCGATCGGCGAGCAGGCGGAAGTCAGCGAAGGGATCACGTAGCATGAGCTTGCAGGATCTGGTGAATCCGCCGTCGGGGTACAGCTATGCCTTCCTCGACGGATTTGGCCGGCGCGAGCTGCGCCGCAGAATGCTGAAGGCGATCGCTATTCCGGGCTATCAGGTGCCCTATGCCAGTCGCGAGCTGCCGATCGCGCGCGGCTGGGGGACCGGCGGCTTGCAGGTGACGCTCAGCCTGGTTGGGCCGGACGACACAATCAAGGTAATCGACCAGGGCGCGGACGACTCGGTGAATGCCGCCAACTTACGGCGCTTCATCCAGCGCATGTCCGGCGCGCAGACAACGACTGATACCACAGGCGACGATCATCCAGAGCCGCCACCGTATCCCGGAAGAGCGGCTGAGCGAGGGGCAGACCCTGGTGCTCCAGGTACCGGACCCGGAGCCGCTGCGCCGCGTTGAATCGGACATGTCGAAGTCGCGCCAGCTCCACGCCGATGCCGACTACGGCCAGATGTGGCTGGTACTTTACGAGCAGTTGGTGCGCTTCGGACGCTATATGCAGGGCGCGAGCTACCCCGTGCTGGTCCACGACCGCTACATCATGTCGCCCAGCCCGATTCCGCGCTGGGACACGCCCGACCTGCACCAGTCGGCGCATCTGACGCTGCTCTCGGCCGGTCGGGAAAAGCGCCTGTACGCGGTGCCGCCCTACACCAATGTCTACCCGCTGGAATTCATCGACGTGCCGTTCGAAGTCGAAGATCAGCGCGGCTGGACGTCGAAATCAACCGGCGCTGCCAACAAGTTCATGAATGAGATCCCCAGGCAGATGGCACGTCGGACTACGAACTGTCCGACACCGGCTACCTGGAGAAGCTGACCAACCGCCAGCGCGGCGAGGCGGTCAGCATTGGCGAGACCTACTACGATGATGAAGGGCGGTTCTATCATGACGGCTACCTCAAGTCGCGTCCCGGTAAGCCTTAACCCGCCGCAGATCAACCGCCAGCGCCCGCTGGTGACGGCGCGGGGTATGACCCGACGCTATGGGCGGATCAGCGCGGTGGAGGCGGTCGACATTGAGGCGTACCCCGGCGAGGTGCTGGGCATCGTCGGCGAATCTGGCTCCGGCAAATCGACGGTGATGCGCCTGCTCAACCTCGAAGAGCTGGCCGACGAGGGCGAGTACCAGCTGAACATCGACGGCGTGCCCGCCACCAACCTGTTCGAACTGAGCCGCTTCGAACGGCGCGAGGTGCAGGTGCATCACATCGGCATCGTGTACCAGAACCCGCACCTGGGGCTGCGCATGCGCTTCAGCAGCAGCGGCAATGTTGCCGAGCGGCTGCTGATCACAGGCGAGCGTTCATTCGCCACGCTGCGGCAGGCGGCGAAAGATCGCTGGCGGCCTCCGGAATTCCCGCTCGATCGTATGGACGACCCGCCGCGTATCCTCTCTGGCGGCATGCAGCAGCGCGTCCAGCTCGCCAAAGCGATCGCGCTCAAGCCGGAACTGCTGCTGCTCGACGAGCCGACGACCGGACTGGACGTCTCGATTCAGGCGACCGTGCTGGACACGCTCAAGCGCATCCAGCGGCAGCGCACCATCACCATGATCATCGTCTCGCACGACCTGGGCGTGATCCGCACGTTGGCCGACCGCGTCATGGTGATGCGGCACGGGCGCGTGATCGAACAGGGGTTGACTGACCAGGTGCTGGAAGACCCGCAGGACGCCTATACCCAGCAGCTCGTCCATGCCAAGCTCTAGCAGCAACCGGAAGTACAGAGGAAAATCCAATGCCGTTACTGCGTGTCCTGAACTACAGCAAGCAGTTTCACATCGACCATCTTGGCCGCCAGATCGGTGTCTTCGAAAACCTGACCTTCACCCTCGACGAAGGTCAGTTCATGCTGGTCAGCGGGCCGAACGGCATCGGCAAATCGACGCTGCTGCGCTGCCTGTACCGGACGTATCTGCCGACCGGCGGCCAGGCCCTTTACGACAGCCGGTACGGCGTGATCGATCTGGCGCGCGCCGCCGACATCGACATCCTGACGCTGCGGGCGGGTGGAGATCGGCTTCGTAACACAGTTTTTGCGCCCGCGTCCGCGTGTGAGCGCCCTCGAACTGGTGGCCGAGCCGCTGCTGGCCTCAGGGCGTCGCGCACGAGGCCGCTCTCGCCGAGGCGCGCGAGCTGCTGGAGAACTTTGGCCTGAAGTACGACCTCTGGGACGCCTACCCGACGACGTTTTCGGGCGGCGAGCAGCAGAAAGTCAACCTGGCTCGCGCGTTAGTGGCGCCACGGCGTCTGCTGCTGCTCGACGAGCCCACCGCCTCGCTGGATATCGCCACCCGACAGGCGCTGGTGCAGCGTCTGACTGACCTCAAGGCGCGGGGCGTGGCCATGATTGGAGTCTTCCATCACCCGGAAGATGTCGCGCACATCATCGACAGCGCCGTGCCGCTGGTGGGCGAAGGCGCAGCCGTAGACGGATTGATGCACGAACTGACGGAGTGAGCCGGGAATGCGCTTTACTGCGATGACCTTCAACGTCCGCGGATCGTTCCATGAGGACGGCGCAAACGACTGGGACCAGTGGCGCGATCTGAACCTGCGCACCCTTCTGCGCCACGCACCGGACATCGTCGGCTTTCAGGAGGCGCAGAGCGGCAATCTGAACGCCTACGACAGCGTCCTTATGGATTACGAGTCGGAGCATGGGCCGGTGGCTGTGCGCACGACCGATCGCTTTCAACATGTGCGTATCTACTGGAAGCGCGCGCGCTTCACCAAGGCAGCGGCCGGCGGCTTCTACCTGAGCGAGACGCCGGAGGCCTGGTCGCTGAGCTGGGGCTCCACGTTGGTGCGCTCGGCGACGTGGGTGCGCCTGCGCGATAGCAGCACTGGCGGTGAGTGCCTGGTCCTGAACACCCACTTCCCTCACGAGCCCGACTCGGATCGGGCGCGGACCGAGTGCGCGCGACTGATCGTGGAGCGGCTGGAGGTGCTGGGTCAGAACAAGATGCCGGCGCTGATCCTCGGCGACTTCAACGCAGCGCCAGGGAGCGACGCCTATCGAATCTTCACTGACGCGGGCTATCATGACGCGCATCTGGCGGCAGGCGGCGACGAGACAGTCAACACCTTTCACGGATTCCAGGGCATGGCGTTTCCCCGGCGCGGCATCCGCATCGACTGGATCATGGTGCATCCGCGGCAACGCACCCTCGCCGTATCTCAGTGCGTGACCCTCACCGACGCCGAACCGCCCCTTTACCCGAGCGATCACTATCCTGTTATGGCGAAACTGGAACTGACCTGATGGCGAAATTCGCGGTGTACACCATCCCCCCGTCGGACAGCGACATGTACCGGCAGGGGAGCGAGATCCTGGGCTATGACGTGCGCGCCGGGGTCATGCTGCACGAAGACAACTCGACCCGCCGCCACCTGCCGGAATTCGACCCCGCCTGGGCGGCGCTTCCGCAGACGTATGGCTTTCATGCTACGACCGGCTATTCGCTGTATTTCGACATGGCGACGCTGCCGCAGATCGAGCAGGCCATGGACGACGTGTTCAACTGCTTCAGCAGCGGCGTGGAGTTTCTGCTCACACCCGCGGCGGAGCGCATCCCCTTCTGGAATGGCGATATTGTCGTGCTGCACTATGACCCCAACCCGGCGATGCTGATGCTGCACACCATGCTGATCGCACGGATCAATCCGTTCGGCACCGGCTCGAATGTCAGCGAGGCCTATGCGCACAAGTCACCGGAGTCACTGAATCCGGTCAACGCGCATCGGGTGCGCCAGTTCTACACGCCCTATATGCTGGACGGATGGGTACCGCACTTCACTCTGATGATGCCCTATGAGGGTCAACAGCCGGAGGCCATGCGTGCGGCGCTGCTGGAGCTGTTCCCGCCGGAGCCGCTGCGGGTGGAGAGTATCTGCCTGCTGGTGCGCGATGACGAGGAAACGCACTACCGCATGTACCGAGAGTTTCACCTGAAGAATTACCCGCAGCCGCCTATCGTGTCTCCTTCCTCTTAGGATCTTTTTTGACGAGTATGGCAGGATCCTGAAAGATGCAGTGCCGAGGGAGTCGCTCCGATCTGCATCATTTACGGTTGCGAAGAGTTCAGAAGTGCGTATTGGTCCGGCCCGGTGGTGATTGAAAGTCCGTTTGTGCAGAGCCATCGACCGGACAATTTGACTGTCCACCAAACTCTCGCCTGTTCAATTCAGCGTGGGTCCAGGGCATCGCGCAGCCAATCGCCAACGAGACTGACGGAGATGACGATCAGGAAGATCGCCGTTCCGGGATGAGCGACAGCCAGGGCGCAAACAGAAGATAGTCGCGTCCATCACCCATCATTTGCCCGAGACTGGTCATTGGAAGCTGCACGCCCAGGCCCAGGAAGCTCAAGCTCGACTCCAGCAGGATGGTGCCTGCCAGGTTGAAACCGAATTCGACGACCAGCGGGCTGGCGATGTTCGGCAGAATGTGACGCAGATAGACGGCATGCTGTTGGATGCCAAGCGACTTCGCCGCCAAGACGTATTCGCGTTCCTTTACAGACAGAACCATCCCCCGCGCGAGGCGAGCATAGTTCTCCCAGCCATTGATGCCGATGACCAGCAGCAGCGAGACGAACGGAATTGCCCAGCAGCGCCAGCGCGGTCAGCGCAAAGACAATGAACGGCAGCGAAGCCTGTACATCGACCGCCGTCATGACGATGTCTTCGAAAATTCCCCGGCGATCGCCTGCCAGGGACGCCGAGGGTGCTCCCCAGCGCCGCCGGAAATGGCCGTGCCAACGACGCTGATCAGCAAAGTCACGCGAATGGATGACAACAGACGGCTGAAAACATCTCGCCCAAGAAAATCCGTTCCCAGCGGATGTTCGAAACTGCCGCCGGGCGGCAGCATGGCATTCTGGATATCGAATTGATCGAATGGCACCGCTGCCAGAGACGCTCCGAACATTGCCAGCAAAATCATGAACAGCAGAATCAGCCACGCTGCCGCGACCACTGGCGGAAGCTTCATAATCCGAATGGGTAGGACACGTCGGATCATGGATCAACCCGCGAGGCGAATTCTGGGGATCGAACAGGCCATAGGCGACGTCAGTCAGAAAATTGAACAGGATGACGCTGGCTGCAATCAGCAGGACAAGCGCCTGCACCAACGCAAGATCGCGGATCGATACGGCTTCAACCATCAGGCGACCAATGCCAGGATAGCCAAAAACGCTCTCAATGATGACCGACCCGCCGACCAGATAACCTAGCTGGGGTCCGATCACCGTGATGACCGGGATGGCCGCATTGCGAAAGACATGGGCATAAAGGATACGCCGCTCGCTTAGGCCCTTGGCGCGGGCGGTCTGCAAATGGGGCTCATACATCACTTCCAGCAGCGAATTCCGGGTGAACCGCCCGATACGCGCTGCCGACGCTGTACCCAACGTCACGACGGGCAGGACGAGATGCTGCCATGAGTCGTTGCCTGATGTGGGCAGCCAATGCAGGTTTACAGCGAAGACAATGATGAGGACCGTGCCGAGGAAGTAATTCGGCAGACTGAACCCGGCAATCGTGAGCAGCATCATGAGCCGGTCGAGCGGCTGATTGTGATGCTTTGCCGCTATGGTCCCCAGTCCTATGCCGAGCGTTAACGCCAGCAAGTATGCAGCGCTGCCCAGCAGCAACGTATTGGGCAGTTCCTCGCCGACGATGTCGGCGACCTTGCGACCGCTGGTGAACGAATAGCCGAGGTCACCCTGCACAATGCTGACGAAATAGCGCAGATATTGTTCGGGAATAGGTGCGCTCAGCCCCCATTTATCCGCATAGTAAGCGCGCAGATCGGGTGGCGTGCTTTCGGGGAGCAGGACGTTCAACGGATCGCCTAGCAGTCGGAACAGCAAGAAGATGATGCTGACCACAAGCCACAAGGTGAACAGGCCGCGAAGCAGCCGCTTCGCCAGGTAATTCATTCTGTCTTGTTCTCACCAGGGAGAAGCGGCGGCCAACCGGCGCAGGCGCCTTTCGGCAGGTCAATCGGATTCATGCCCTTGGGTTCGACCATTCGAAAATCGATTGCATGACCGAGGAATGTATATTCAACGAGGCCACAGCGATAGATGCCATCCACGGCCCAGCTACCGTCAGCATCGCACATCAAGGTCGGGGCGTTCACAATGGTCACGCCTTCGCTGTCATACGTCCGATAGATATGGCGGTGACCTGATGCAAACAGGCGAATAGGATAAACCATCGCTAGCTCACGCAAACGCTTTCTTGCAGGATCGGGGACGGCGCGGGTGGTCGCCTCCGTTTCGTCAAAGGCATTGAGGCAGGGCGGTTTGTGCATGAGCAGTACGATCGACTGCCCCTGCGCCGCTTGAAGCTGCTGAATAAGAAATTCCCATTGTTCAGCCTCGGCATCGAATCCGGAGGAAAACAGTGAGGCATTCAAGCCGATCAGCAGCCAGTCACCCAGAGTCAGCGCCCAGTGGTCCTCGCCGACGAGAGATCGATAGCGTGCCAAGCGCTCCTTGGTGACCAGGTAGTTTTCCAGCCAGGGTACGTCGGGTCGAAGCGCGGGCTGCGGCGGCGCACCTCCGATGTCGTGGTCGCCGGGCAGGATCTTCAGCGGCAGAGAGATGCGCTGCAATTCTTGATACGCAAACGCCAGGTCCTCCACATCCTCAGGATGGTCGAGCAGCAGATCCCCGTGCAGACCACCAGATCCGGGCGCAAGGTTTCAATGTAGTCGAGCGCTGCCGCCCAATTGTCGTAGGTGTAGGCCCGCGTCTGGCTGAGGTGCAGATCGGATATCTGGATGAGTTTGTAGGTTTTCACGTTGTCGCGACCTTAACTGGGAGGCGGGTGCAGACGCTGCACCCCGCCTCCTATCGAACGGATTACGAACCAACCGGAAAAAGGTCAGGATGGAACGAGATGCTGAAGTTCGACAAGGCTGCCAATCCAGATCACTGCGATATGCATAGATCTCTGGTCGCTGCCACAGGAACAGCGCCTGCGGATCGGCATTCCACTCATCCTGAAGGTCGTTCCACAGCGCCAGGCGTTCTTCGGCGTCGCTCGTCTGTTCAAGCTGCTGGCACAGGCTCTCGATAGTCGGATTTACGGTAATGCGACTCTGGCTGGCGTAGAAACTGTCAGCCGTCCAGATAGTGCAGAGTGGCGTGCTGGGGTCGGGCATCGAGATGTTGTTCGAGGTTGACCACATGTTGACGTCGGTCGGCGGGCGCAGCGTGAGCAGCGTCCAGTCGGGGACAATGTCCAATTGGACCTTCAGACCGACCTGCGACCACATGTTTTGCAGCAGCAGAGCGGTCTCGTTGATCAGCACGAAGTCGTTAGCGATGAATTGCAGCTTGATGCCTTCGCCCTGATACCCGGCTTCCTCCAGGAGCTGACGCGAGAGGTCGGGATCATACGCAGGGCGCGGGCGCTCCGGGTCATAGTAAGCTCCGTACGCGGGCGAGTTCAGATCGATGAGCGGGGTGACCAGGCCTCCGAAAAGGGTCTGCGAAATCGTGTCCAGATCGCTGGCGTGGATCAGCGCCCGACGGATACGAGCATCGTAAACCGGCAGTCCGTCAGGTCCGGTCATGAAGGCAAACATCTGGATGTTTTCCTGCGGCATGACCGACACTTCGAAACCGCGCTCTTCCAGCGTCGGCACTTGCTGTGGTGTCACGCCGACGATCAGGTCGAATTCATTGTTCAGCAGCCCGGCAATCCGGGTTGAGAGTTCCGGCACGTCGCGATAGATGATGCTGGCGACCGGTGGCATGCCACCCCAGTAGTCGTCAAACGCCACCAGACGGACTTCGTCGCGCGGTTGATAGCCATCAATGCGGTAGGGCCCCGTCCCGATAGGCGCCTGGTTGAAGCCATCCGCCCCGACTTCCAGGAAGTAGGCTTTGGGCACAACACGGCCAATCTGAGATTGCAGGCGGCTGATCAGTGCGCCATCGGGAAAGGCGGTGGTGATACGCACGGTATTTTCGTCAACCACCTCGACGTCCGAGAATAGACCGATAGCCAGCGCATCGGGCGTAAGTGCCTTCTCACCCCACAGTTTTTCTTCCGACAGGGTAAAGGCGACATCTTCGGCAGTCATTGCTTCGCCGTTGTGAAACTTGACTCCCTGGCGAATGGTCAGATCAAGCTCAGTCGGCGAAATCCATTCCCACGATTCAGCAAGACCGGGGATCGGCGTAGACCCCTGACCATCTTCACCAAAGTCCCGCCCAACAAGGGGATCGAAGACGTTGTAGATGATGCGGCGCGGAAATGTCCCATCGCAGGTCACGCACAAATCATCCGGGACGTTGTTCAAACCAATGACAATTTCGGGGCGGCTGTCCTGGGCGTGCAGCGCACCCAAGCCGACTGTGAAGACGAGCAGAACCATCACCAGCAGCGAAAAGCGCTTCATGTCCTATCCCTCTGTATCTAGCCCGCAGCTTTAAACGCCGAGACAGGACGATGATAGCCCCCCACCCACCAGAATTCAGACGATTGCGAGGTCGTTTAACCGAATGGAGCACAAACACCGAAACGTGTTCACTTTGATGAAAGGGCTGCTTTCGGCTTAACACGGATACAACAGCCGCCGTGGTCATTCCGCGATAATCACTTTGAGGCCGCGCTGGCGCAGCGACTCGGCGGTCTCCAGCGGAATAAGCCGATCTGTCACCACCGTATCAATCTCACTCCAATCGCAAATCGTGACCAGCGGCGGCAGGTCAAACTTGGTGTGATCTGCTACGAGAATGCAAGATTTGGCGACCGCCACCAGTTCGCGCAGATACATGACGTTGAGGATGTGTCCAGCGCTGACTCCGTGTTGGAGGTGGGCGGCGGTCACGCTCAGATACAGGCGATCGATCCCTGAAGTCGCGCACGGACGGGATGGAGTTCGGGCCGATCAGATTGTCGCGCCCTAGCCGCACAAACCCGCCCGGAACGAATACGCTGACCTGGTCGAATTCAGAAAGCGCCCGCACATGCGACAGGTCATTGGTGATGACGGTTAGTCTGCGCCACTGTGTTAGGTTGAGCGCCACCTGTGCGGTGGTCGATCCGCTCGCCAGAGCGACCGTCTCGCCATCACGAGCCAGATCCGCCGCTGCCCGCCCGATGACGCGTTTTTCTTCCAGGCAGGTAATCTCGCGATCGCGATAGAAGCGCGCCAGTTTATCGGATACCTGTGCGACATGAACCGCCCCGCCATGCGTGCGATGTACCAAACCGTCTGCCTCGAGCGTTTTCAGATCGCGTCGGACGGTGGCGGGAGAGACGTAAAGCTGTTTCGCCATCGCATTGACGCTGATGTGTCCGTACTTCAAGAGCTGATCGATCATGTAATCGACACGCTTGTACTGCTCGTCTAACCGCATGGCAACCCTTCACCACCTGACCCTTGCACATCTTCGATGATAGCGACTATTTATCTCGGCAGCACCCGGACCCCCGACCATCGAATGACGTGCATCCCTTAAACCGGTGACAACTGCATTAACACGAGCTATCTATAGTCCAATGGTTAGGTCGATTGGACTCCACCGTATGAACCGACTCATCATCATTCGTCTTTTGCGGACACTGCTCACGCTCTTGGGTGTTGTGGTCATCACCTTCTTTCTCGGCCGGCTCACCGGGGACCCGGTCGCCATGATGCTGCCGCAGACCGCGACGCTCGAAGACTATGAACGCACGCGCCGCCCTTGGTCTGGACCAGCCCCTGCTGGTGCAGCTCGCCGTGTATCTCGGAGATGTTGTTCGCGGTGATCTGGGTACCTCGATTGCGTATAACCGGTCGGCGCTGAACGTCGTAATGGAACGCGTTCCCGCCACGCTTGAACTCGGCATCCCGGCGCTGATCGCGTCGATTGCGCTCGGTATACCGCTCGGCATCATCACCGCCTATGGACGCAACCGCTGGTATGACCGGCTGATCATGAGCATGAGTCTGGCCGGCCAGTCGCTGCCGTCGTTTTTGTCGGCATTCTCCTGATCCTGTTCTTCGGGGTCGAATTGGGATGGGTGCCAACTTTCGGACGCGAAACAGCCGAATCACTACATCCTGCCAACGATAACGCTGGCAATTTACCCGCTGGCCTTTATTGTCCGTCTGACGCGCTCGTCTATTCTGGAGATCTTGAGCGAAACCTATATCAAAACCGCCCATGCGAAGGGACTGGCGCCCAGACGTGTCATCTACATTCATGCGCTGCGTAACGCGCTGATTCCGGTAGTGACTGTGGTTGGCTTGCAGGTCGCCGCTATTCTGGGCGGTTCCGCCATTGTCGAGACCGTTTTCGCATGGCCAGGAATCGGTTTGCTGGCTGTGCAGAGCATCGGCGGGCGCGACTTCCCGATTATCCAGACGATCGTGCTGATTTCGGCTGCCGCATTTGGTATCACCAATTTGATCGTCGATTTCATCTACGTGATGGTTGATCCGAGAATACAGCAAACTAATGGCTGAACAGGTCGTCCGAATCTCGCCGCCGGTGCGTGACCCCGCGCCGCGCAAGGCCAATGGTTTCCTCAGGACATGGCTCGAACGCAGCAATCTCGCTGTGAATCTCAGCATCCTGGTGCTGATAACGCTCACGTTCGTGGTCACCACCGCCGACATCCTTGCCCCGCATGATCCGAACTCGATGAATCTTCTCAACCGGCTGGATCCGCCCGTCTGGCAGGGCGGCTCATGGGAATTCCCACTCGGCACCGACGCACTAGGACGCGACCTTCTCAGCCGCATCTTCTATGGCGGTCGAATTTCCCTGGCAATTGGTGGCGCCTCGTCGCTGCTCGGATTGGCGATAGGGACGCTGCTGGGACTGATTTCCGGTTACGCACGCGGCTGGGCCGACCACATCATTATGTACCTGGTCGATGTTCAGCTCTCCCTGCCCTTCGTGCTGCTGGCGGTGGCGGTCGCCTTAGTGCTTGGGACATCGCTTGCCGTGCTGATCTTTATGGCGGCGCTTGCCACCTGGCCGGTGTATACGCGAGTAGTGCGCGGCATCGTTTTGAGCCTGCGTGAACGAGAGTTCGTGATAGCATCGCGCGCGATCGGCGCGACCAATCTACACATTATGCTGAGGCACATTTTCCCCAATATGCTCGCGCCGCTGCTGGTGCTGATCACGCTCAGCGTGGGGCGCATCATCCTTCTGGAGAGCGGCCTGAGCTTTCTCGGCATCGGCGTGCAACCGCCGACACCCTCATGGGGCAACATGATCAACGAAGGCCGTGAGTACCTCTCCACCGCGTGGTGGATTGCCAACATGCCCGGCATCGCGCTGGTTCTGCTCACGATGGCGGTGGGCACGATTGGTGACTGGCTGCGCGATGTTTCGGATGTCTCCATCGGGTAGACAGCCGCCGCACCGTTGACTGATCCGAAGTTCAACCTGTGTTTTGTCCACTGCAAGCCGGTCGTGACCTTAACGTCGCGCCGACCGCATTTAATGCCCGATTCAACGTCATTTAGCAGCGCGCGGCTAAACTCCGCTCGGGTATACCAGATTCAACAATCAGACAGCCTATTGTCAGAAGGGGAAGTCGCAGCTTTATGTCGGAGAAAGCTTTCAAGATCGGTGCATCGACGGATGTACGCAAACTGCCCGAGATCGTGGACTGGATCAAGGAATCTCACCGCGATCTGGAATTGTACACATTGGCGGGATTGCTCGAACCTGCTCAGGACCTCAGAACTGTTTTCAAGGAGGTGCCAGGCCTGCTGGACGGCTATCAGGGGCGATTTGGTCTGCATGGCCCCATCCTGTCCGCACAGCGGCCGGACAGTGACCTGGGCCGGATTATCCTGCGCATGTATCGGGAATATCTGGAACTATGCGGTGATCTCAAGGCCACCCATATGGTCATACACAGCCCGTTTCAGTCGCTGGGCGCCCCTTTCCCCATGTTGCTCACCGAGGCAAAGGCTGGGTCATGTTCATGTGCAGGATACCGACGGCTACACCGATCGTCACTGGCCGCCCGGGCAGGGACACATTGGCTGGTACGGCTTCTTTCAAGCCCTGCGCGAACTCCCTCACGAACCCCGGTTGGTGCTGGAAGTCGCCGATGTGATGCGCGGTTTCCACTTTCTCAAAGACCAGGGTTTTGTCGAGTAAGCCGTTCTCATCGTAGAGTGCCGTTGTCGGGTGTTTTCAACAGGCGTGGAGTCGCGCCATGCGCAGAAATCGCAGGGGCAGTCGTCGAGGCTGCCCCTGCTCGCTAATCTTAACAGGGTTGAAAAATCGACTGACCGGGATAAGGGTCGAGCGGGAGTCCTAACAGCGCGGCGAAGGTAGGGGCCACCTGAATCGCTTCCGCACTTTCTGTGACACCTTGAGGCACGTTCGGACCGGCGAACACGCACAGGCGATCATCGCCGGGCAAGCCAGGACGAATGCCGTGGCTGGAGAGATGTTCCGGCCTGCCCACGGGGAGATTTGTCCTCGGGGTTCACCGGCTTGGCGATGATCTCGACTCCATCGGGCGCCACGAATACGCTCAATTGGTGCTTGAAGTCGTCCGGAATGTGGTCCTTGTTCCACGGTTCGACACCGAATTCGGCGAGCTTCTCCGTCACTTCCTGAAGCTGCGCTTCGCTTTCGGCGGCCACGTGCGGCATACTGCCATCCGGCGCGCAGTTGACTCCCGGCAGCAGGTTGTCCGTGTAGATTGCCCGCTCAATGGGACTGTGACCATGATCGGCCATGATGGCCAAATTGTACTCGCCGAGTTTCCCGGCACTGGCGAGACGCTGCACCACCTTGCCGACCAGCATGTCGGCGTAAGCGATGGCAAAATGCGCATATTCGCTCTTGTATCCGGCGGAATGCTGCGCGCCATCCGGCATACCAACTTCGGTGATGATCAGGTCGACGTCTTCGTCGCTGGCGGCCAGTGCGCCTACCCAGTCAAAGACGCGATGATCGGCCATCAGCGCGTACTGCGCGAAAGTCGCGGGCGTGACCTTCTCGATGTCCAGCGGCGGCATGTCGGTGGGCAGCCCTGTCGCCTCCATGATGCGGGTGAAGCGTTCATGATCGCCGCGAGCTTCAATGACTTTCTGCCAGATGTCACCACCCGGCTCCAGCGCCGCGCGCGGACGATGATTGGACCCGCCCACCATGGCGCACGGAAAATCTGGGCCGATTCCGGGCGCAGCATGCCAAAGCCCAGCACCACGACATCCATCCCGGCTTCGCGCGCCGTTCGGGCAGGGTGGGCACGCGGACATCATACGGTGTAGGCAACCGAAAACGTTCGCCATCCCAGTACGGGTTGCCGATGATGGCGCTCTCCGCGCCGGTGACACCGGTCATCATGCCGACGCGCCCCGCCAGCGACACGCCGACGACTGCCGAGTGTAGATTGCGCACATAGTGACCCCGCGCGGCCAGTGCGCTGATGTGCGGCATGCGCGCACGTTCGTTTTGGAAGTACTCCGCGCTGATGCCGTCCAGCATCATGACGATCAGTTTATTGGGCATCGAATACCTTTTCCGACAGTAGGGCAGCATACGAGCATGCTGCCCCGGAATGGCTGCTAGAGGCTGAAGTTGTACGGGCGCAGATCGATGTAGAACAGCGGATGCGTCTGCCAGTTGATGTCTTCACGGGTCGCGAAGAAGTCCGACGTCTGGTAGACCGGAGTGTAAGGCACGTCCTCGAAGAACAGATCGGCAATGCTGCGGATGTCCCGACGGCGTGTTTCGCGATCGAAGTTGGTTGACAGCCGTACCATGGCTTCGGTGTACGCGGCGGGGGGCGTGTAGTAGTTGTTGGTGAACAGCCCTGCCGAACGCCACACATTGAACGGCTGTAGCTCGCCATCACCGAACGAGTCCGAGGCTCTGGATCGTCGCCGTTACCCCGCGGCGAAGCAAGTACTTCTGACCGTAAGCGCCGATTTCCATCTGCTCGAATTCGGTGGTTACGCCGACTGCCTGCCACATGGCATCAATGACCGGGGTCAGCAGTTCCGGAATTGACGTAGCCCGCCGGAGGCGTGAAGAAATCGGCGTGCCGTCGTAGTTGGCGGCTTCCAGCGCGGCGCGGGCAGCATCCGGGTTGTACTCGATCACAGGCAGGCTCTCGTCAAAACCGAGCGTTCCTGGCTGCAGATAGTCGGTCATCGGGCGTACAAACCCGCCGAACAGTTCATCCACAATTGTCTGACGGTCAATGGCGAGGGCCAGGGCGCGGCGAATGTTGACATCCGCGGTCGGACCGGTCTTGGTGTTGAACAGGACATTCATATGGTTGAACAGAGGCCCGGTGACCACCTTGAGGCCGCTGGAGCCGTTGATCGTGGCGATCTGGTCAATGGGCAGGTTGGCGATCATGTCCACTTCGCCGCTCTGCAGAGCGCCGACGCGAATCGCATTTTCGGGAATGAAGCGCACGATGATCCGATCTGCAGCCGGGCGCCCCCAGTATTCGCTGTGGGCTTCCAGCACCAGATGATCGGTCGTGAACTCGACGACTTTGTACGGCCCTGCCCCGACTGGCGCAATCTGGAGCGTGTCGAAATCGGTCGCTTCCGTGGCGGCACGCGGCATGATATTGGCCCAGTGATACGCCAGGCGCAGCGGGAGCAGTGGGTCAGGCTGAACCGAAGTAAACGTCACTTCCAGGTCGCCGGTCGCTTCGACATTTGCGATGAACGGGCGCAGCAGCGCATTACCGAAGTTCTGCGGGTACTCCTCAGACATCATGCGGTTGAAGCTGAAGACGACGTCGTCCGCGGTGAGGGGAGTCCCGTCGTGGAAGACCACCCCGTCGCGCAGGGTGAATCGCCAGCGATCCCCGTCGTTCGCCCATTCTGTCGCCAGCAGCGGCTGTGGCTGTCCATCTCGACCGACCTGCGTCAGGCTGTCGTGCATCATGCCGTAAAAGCGGTAACCAATGTTGGAGGGGCCGTTCTGCGACTGTGCGTCCAGCGAAGTGACCCACGAATTCATGCCGATGGTGATGGTTCGGCCGGATTGCAGAAGCGCTGGCACACCGAATGCCCGGGTCACCGGAGATAGTGCAGCGAGGGCGCCGGCCGTACCGGTCAGCTGGAGAAAACTGCGACGAGAAAATCGGTGGTTCATGAAACGTGCAACCCCTTGTGTGCGTGAACAACAAACAGATGGTATCCGGGTCACGTTAAGCAAGCGGTGGGCGGATTTAAGGCTTGACATGATTCGCGTTAAATGGGCTTTGGCGGCAAATGGTGTCTGTTATCCTAGGTGTGGTTCACGGCATTGATCTGCAGGACTCACTTCGCAACCGCCACATTTTCACTATTCAGGAGCATCACACGACAATGACTACGGGCATGCGGCACATCCCGCTCGAAGGCGCCGATAACGTACGCGATGTGGGCGGCTATGCGACTGCCGATGGACGTCTGACAAAGTGGAAAGCCTGTCTGCGGTCCGACCGCTCGCTCGATGCGCTCACTTCGGAAGCGCAGCAGCAGCTCCGGCGTATGGCGTGCGAACCTTTGTCGACTTGCGCTCCGAGGCGGAGGTGGCGGACAAACCGAATGTGTTCGCCAGTTCAACTGTGGTTCGTTACCGGCATGTTCCAATGTGGACAGACCCGGCTGACGCGATTCGCATGCCGGTCGATCTGGCGACGGGCTATCGCGAGTTGCTGAATCGCGCAGTCGCAGATTCTGAAGGTGATGCATGCGCTTCTCGAAGCCGATGCGTTCCCGGTGCTCGTCCATTGCGCTGTGGGCAAAGACCGAACGGGGGTGATCATCGCGCTGCTGCTCGATCTGGCCGGCGTAACGGATGCCCTCATTGCAGAGGATTACGCACTGTCGATGGTTTATCTGGCTCGAAATTCGAAGTGATCCAGCAGGCGGTAATGCAACCGGACAAAGACTTCGCCGTGATGGAACCGCTGCGTTCCGAACCTGAAACGATGATCAGCACGCTTCATTATCTGGACGAGCGGTATGGTGGTGCAGCAGGTTATCTGCGTCTAATAGGTCTGAGCGATGTGCAGATTGACACACTGAAATCCGCGCTTATTGATTAGCGATGGCCTTCCCCGCCTTCGCCGCCGTCGGCTTGACCGGCAAATGGTACGCCCTACGGCCCCTTGCATACACAGTCAGGAAAGACAAAACCGATCAGCCTCGTCGGCATTCGCTCGGCGGGCTGATCAGTTTGACGGGTCTGATCGGTTTTTCGCGGCTACGACCTGCGCCCAGCGGCTGTACGTCGTAGCGCTCCATCATATCCAGCACCTGGTCCGGTCGATGGCGTAGATTTTACACCCTCCCGGCGTGTGCTGCCAGCGCCTGCGGTCCATCGGCCCCAGCCGCTTGAGACATGGCCAATCCACTGCGCTTTGTTCGTCCGCTCATCACCGCCATCAGGATGCGGTTCACCTGCTCCGCAGTGCCGCTGCCGTCAGCCAGCACGAGACGGCATCGTTTTCACCGTCCGGCACTCGCTCCAGATCTGCTTCCTCCGGTTGTTCAGTGGAAGGCGTCGTCAGCTTCGCGACGGCGCGGTTAGGTGGGTCGGGCGTGCTGTATGCGCCGACCCACCTGAACTGATAAGGTTGGTTCGGTTCGAAGTTATAGTGAGTTGCTCACGCTGAGAAATTGAAGCCGCTGCAGGAACTCTACATTGACAGGGAAGAACTGGGTTCGAAATAGCTCCTAGTGCAGGGCGAGAAGCAGGAAAGAAAAAAAAAAAAAAAAGCAGCCCATCGCTCGCTCAGAAACGCTGCCGAAGTATCTGGCAGCGTTTTTCTTTCCCTCAACTGGGTTCGAATCCTAGTGCGCGTTTGCTTATGTCTCCGTTGCGGTGCGAGGACCACCAGCCCCCCATTGCGATAGCCTAGTGCAAGATATGTACAATCAAGTTGAGCCAGACATGGAGGCATACAGCCGCTGTGGGCGACCACGTGGACGAAGAAAATGGCGCTGCGTCACCGTCACCCAGGAAGTGGTCAAGCAATGCCTTTGGCGTGCCGCAGCCCCCCTGGACGATGGGCTGGTGCGTAACTGGGGCAATGATCAACACTCTCCGCATCAGTTGGGTTATGATGGGTGCCTTCTGAAGCAGGTGTTCTTTCCAAAGCAGAGAAGGAAGCACCTTACACGGAGCTGTTCGCACCAGGATATCAGCTGATGACTGACAAACAACAGAAACCCTCAAGTGCTCTGTCACGCCGCCAACATCAATCTCGCGGACCTGGCTTACAACGCGCTCCTTACTGCCACCAGTCAACCAGGAATTCGAGCCGGGCGCCCATTTGAGCATTGATGCAATTGCCAAACAGCTGGCGATGAGCAACACACCTGTTCGCGAAGGCGTTGATGAGAGCAAACGGTGAACGCCGCGTATTCCAGAAGGCGAATCACGGATTTATCGTGACTCACTTCTATCCGTCGCCGAGTTACGTCAGATTTTGACCTGCGCTACGTCCTGGGCTGCATGCGCTCAGAAAGGCCAATTGCCCCATGCCCTGGTACCCGAACTACGAAGACTAGCGGAGCGATGGTAGATTGAGCGACGGCGCGGTCTACAGTGACTCCAAGGACTATCTCCGGCTGGATCACGATTTTCATCGCACGTTGATCAGTATGGCAGGCAACGCTTTCTTGTTGAAGAGCATGGGAAGACCTGCACATTCACCTTCATCTCTCTCGGCTTTACACGGGTGTGGGCCTAGTCGACAGGAACTTTTTCCGCCTCCGGAACACGACACCATCGTTGATGCACTCCAGAGTAGTCATCTCGAGAACGCTAAACAGATGCTTGCTCAGCACATCCGGCGTGTGGAGGAGAACCGCGTTGGCAGTTTTCTGCAGAACCGCTAACACAGCATCGCTCAACGGCGACGGGCCTCAATACATCCACAACACCACATTGAGTGGGCTCGCATTCAACTCCATATCCTTAGTGAGCCTCGCTCCGTGCATCATGCATGCTACAATCTTTTGAAGATCACGATAATGCCGATTGCCTGCCGAAGACGCGATCTCACCAACCCAGTGACCGCATTGGGTGTTTGCGGGGTTATGCGGATTCTGGCAACTGCGGAAATTACTCGGCATTGCGACGTCAAGCACCTGGCTGGACCACTGTATTCATCGGTGCAAGTATTTGGCTCATCTGATCGCGTCCAACGTGCTTTCACATCGAGTGCCAACTGAATGGCTTTTTGCTGCAGTAGCAACCGTCAGCATCTACGGTATACTCTACGTCCTGCGCGAAAACCATTTGACCAAAGCATGTCATTACCGTCACTTGTTTGTGGGCTGGCAATGCAATCCTTGCGCTTCATATACCGCTGCCTAGTCTCTATCTGTTTGGTCTTGTCATCGCGCTATCGAGCGGCCTCCTGCGACTCCCCGCCGCAGTTCTTTTGGCGACACTCAGCACGCTCTATATAGTCGCAGTGGCTCAAGGGCCAGAACTCGCTGTAGGCGCGATTATCTCCGCTTGGGGTAACCTGCTTGCTGGTGTCATGATCTCAGAGGGCTTTTTGGGGCCCTGGGACAGTCAAACGACACCGAACACGCAATTCAGCAAATGAACCAAGCCCGTGAACATCGTGCAGAACTCGCCAGCTTGGCCAAAGCATTGAAAGAGGCGACCGAGAGTTTGTGGCACGCCAATGGTCAACTGCTCCATGCGCGCGAGGCCGCTGACGAAGCACGTCGCCTCAAGGCACAGTTTGCCGCCAACGTAAGCCATGAGCTACACCCCACGATCAACCTTGTCATCAGGTGGCAGGAAGTTATGGTGATGACACCGAAATCTACGGCGCACCCCTTCCGCCCACGTACCGTGGGGACATTCATACGATTTATAGCAACGCCAACCACTTACGAGACCCTGATCAACGACATTCTGGACATTTCTCCAGATCGAGGCATCTCGCTTAGCCATGTCAAAAGAGAAGACGGATCTGCTCTATACCCTCCTACGAAACGGCAAGATCGCGAATGACCTTGTCTGTAAGAAAGGATTGGAGTTCTACGTAGATCTTTCCGACGATACTCCCTGAAATTGTGGATTACCACACCCGTATTCGCCAGGTCGTAATCAATCTGCTGGCGAATACAGTCCGCTTCACTGACAAAGGTGCGATCACGCTGCGGGCGAACCAAGCACATGGCGAAATCATCGTTAGCTATGCGATACGGGCCTTGGGATTGCTAAACATGGGCTGGCCGCGTTTTTGAAGAGTTTTATCAGGCTGAAAGTCTGTCGATTGGCAACAGGACGGTACCGGACTCGGACTCACCTCGAGTTTGCGTGTTATTCAGCACCATGGTGGAAAACTGTGGGCCGAAAGCGAAGGTATTCCGGGTCGTGGAAGCACTTTCTCGTTTTACCCCCCTGTATCGGCTGACACAAAGCTGGTCAGGCACAATCCGGCTTCCACAGCGATTGGCGGTCACAGCCCGAAAATGCGTCATCGTTTTCGATGACGATATTGCAATAAAGACGCAACTCTTCAAGCGCTATCTGAACACCCGGAAGTCGTGATCACTCAATCAGAGGAGGACGCGATTAAGTCTCACACAGATGATCAAACCATCTGCCGTCATGATGGATCGCGTACAGCAGACACCGCATTCGAAAGACTTCTAGCTGCTGCCAACGCCGACACTGCCATGATTTTTGCCCGATGCCGAGTGGGGCGACGAACCGCCCAGGAGTACGGCGCAACAGACTATCTTGTCAAGCCACGATCACACGGCCAATCGTTGCTCGATGCTATCCTGGCGTTCGGAGAGCCCGGTGAGAAAGGTTCTTGTCGTCGATGACGAACGCGATATCACACGTATGTTGGCCCGTATGTTGCAGTCATACAATCAACACCACAGGCGGGCAAACAATGGCGAGGAGCTTAGCGCCATAATGGTTCGTGAACATCCGGAAATGGTCCTCCTCAACATCAAGATACCGACCATGGATGGCATCAGTGTCGTCCATCGCATGAAACAGGATCCGTTGCTTCAACGAATTCCCATCATCATTGCCTCTGCCCAAGACACTGAGGAATCCTGAGTTCCGCGCTTGAAGGAAAACTGGCATTGGTGCGCCAAGAACGGGTTAAGGCCTATTGACTTGGTAAACTACGTCGAGGCGGTGGTCAATGCTCTGATGCCGTCCATTCACCCAATGCCTCGAAACTGACTCGATTGGGTGGCTTTCGGAGGTAGATTATCCGCACCGAGAGATAGCGCCAGGTCAGTTTTCAAGTACAGAACAGACCAACACGGGAATAGACTGGGTGAGCGGGTTCAACTTCAAGTCCTGCAACGTTTCCAGCCATCCGTATGCGGTAGCATGATGTCCAACACGATTAGCGCCGGCTGACTCTGGGCCAACGAAACCCTTCGCCTGCGTCGTAGGCCGAAAGATGTCTATGGCATTCCGGTAACGCCAGCGCTCAAAAGCGAGACAACTTCCGGATTATAAATCAATGACGAGGATAACCTACCGCTGTCGTCGTAGTTGTATCTGAAGTTGGCAACCAGAACTCTTAGCTTTCATAATGGTTACAGTGCCTTGAAGTGTCGCCGGGAACTCGACCATAGCCGGGCTTGTCGTCAGCTTTGCGTGAAGATCGGACGGGTCTATACCGATGCCTGAGATATCGAAATAAACCACTGGATGACGATCCGCGCTTGTCGTTCCAAGGC
>JADJPJ010000030.1 GCA_016713325.1 Candidatus Flexifilum affinis
GAACAATGGAACGCTTTACCGATCAGCGAGGGCCGGGCTTCTTCCGCTTTGTCAATGCTCTGGTGGATATTGGCGCTGCTGGAGGTCAAACTCAATTTACGCAGGCGGCCTTCACGGCGGTGAGTTTGCAGGGGCGCACCAACCCGACCCCGCATCCTTCCTATCTCGTCGCCGTGGGACGTGCAGATCATGCCGGCGCCGGCGGCGCGCTTTCTTCACCCAGGCGCTTTCCAGACCAACCAGGGCGGCGTTTTTACCATACCGGAGGTTGCGCCAGGACTGTATTTGTTCTCCTTCACGAGGCGGTATCGACGCTGGCGCGCCACCAGTTGGTGGATGTTACCGAGGGCGTCGTCATTCAGACCGGCCTTCTGCTGGAGGGCGATGCTACGGGACAACGTCGCGAGTATCTCCGACTCGCTGCTGGCGGCGGCGTTTGGCACGACCATTGGCGCAGGCCGGGCTGCCAACCCGCAAGCCGACTTCAACCAGGATGGGGCGGTACGACGATCAGCGACTTCTCGCTGCTGGCCGCCAACTTCACCACAAGTCGGCGACGGCGGGTGTACCACAGGGCGACGCGCGTCGCCCGGCTCACCTCCCGCACCCGCTCCGCTCGCCGTGCAAAACGGCCGTTCCGCACGGGGGACGGTCGTTTTGCTTCCTGGCCGATCCACCGGCCGCCGGGGTAAGTGTCCCGACGGGAAGGGCGCGATTCTGTTTGTGCGGTCCCAGCGCCCTAAACTCACCGTATAATTGTCCAAGTGCCAGTTCTTGTTGCCGGTGGGTCTTTCTGCCAGGGACGTGCATCGTGCCCGCATCGCTGCGTTCTCTTTCACCGCTCATCATCGTTCCCCTCTCGCTGCCATGCTGATGGTCCCGGTCAGCGCCGCGACCATTACCGTCAACCACCACGGCCGACGAAAATAACAGCAACGCCGCGCCTGCTCGCTGCGCGAAGCGCTGGGTGGCTGCCGCCGGAACTGCTCGGCCGGGTGCACCACCGGCACGGCGGCGCGCCTCTGGAGGGGTCGACACCACTACCATCACGGTCACTCCAGACACTGACCCTGACGGGGGGCAGCCCAGCTACACCGACGCTGGCCTGCGACGGTCAGTGGCAATGGTTTGATCGTCGATTGCAAACGACGCCAGCCGGGTGCTGTTTATCGATGCTGGCCGGTAGCACGGTGACGCTGAACAACATCACCCCTAAGGGACGGCGCAAGGAGCGGCAGCGGTGGTGGAATCCGCTCGCAGCGGGAAGCGCCTCATCTGTCTGAACACGACACCAACGTCACAAGCAATGGCGACGCTCGATGGCGGCGGGATCTATAACTTCAACGGCCCGGGACCATCACCATCCAGGGTAGTTCGAAGGTCAACGGCAACGACGCCGGCGACGATGAATCCGGCAGCGGCATCTACGTGAGCGGCGACTCGGCGGACCTGACGGTCACGGGTTCGGGTACCGGCATCACCGTCAAGGGTGACCAACGAGGGCGGCGGCATCTAATGCCGCTGACGGGCCTGTGTGTACCCGATCACGGATGGCGCGGTGGTGTCGAACAACGGCGGCAGTCAGGTCGGCGGCGGTGCCTATCTGGACGGTCCAGCCACCCCGACTGACGATCAGGGCGGGGCGAAGATCATCGACAACGATGAGCCGAAAGCGGCGGCGGCATCCGCAGCGACGGAGGGGTGGGTCACGATTGAGGGCGGTGCGCAGGTCACGGCAACACGTCGGCGATCGATGGCGGGGGGCGTCCACATGTATGGTGTGGTGGCCGGCCTGACGGTCACGGGTCAGGCACGGTCGTTTCGAACAACCAGGCGGCAAATATGGGCGGTGGCATCTATGCCTTAAACGGCGTGGAAATCATCGTCACCAACGGTGCCGCAGTGTCGAACAACGACGGCAGCGTCAGCGGCGGCGGCGTGTACCTCTCCGGAAAGCGGTACGACCCTGACGCTCAGCGGCGGGGCGGCCACGATCTCGGAGCACGGAGAGGTGACCGACAACGGCGGCGGCATCTACGCCGGCAGCAGCGCAACGATCAGCCTCGATGGTGGCAGCATCACCGGCAACACGGCTCAGTTTGGCGGCGGCATCTACAGTGGCGACGGCGGAGCGGTCACCGTCCTGGGCGGCGCACAGGTGACCTACCACCGTGCCCGATCGATCGGCAGCGGCATCTATGTCTCCGGCGAGGCAACCGACCTGACGGTGACCGGCGCAGGGACGGCGGTTTCAACAATCTGTTTGCGCCAGCGGGCGGCGGCATCGCGGCATATGCCGGGGCAGATCTGGTCATCACAGCCGGCGCTGTGGTTTCGAACCACAGCGGCAGCGTTAACGGGGGCGGTGCATACCTCCCAGTGGCGCCGACACTACCCCTGACTCTCAGCGATGGCGCGGCAATTTCGGGCAACTCTGTGGCCGGCAATGGCAGCGGCGTCCATGCCGTCAACAGTGCAACCATTGATGTGAACGGCGGCGGTATCACCGGGAACACGGCGGCTCAGAGGGGTGGCGGCATCTACAGCAGCGGCGGGAGCGGTCACCGTTCAGGGCGGCGCACAGATCTCGGCCAACGACGCCGGGAACGCCAGCGGCAGTGCCAGCAGCGGCATCTTCGTCATCGGTGAACCGGCGGACGTGACCGTAGGCGATCCGGGCACGGCCGTCTCGAACACCTGGCGACACGCTACGGTGGCGGCATCGCGGCCCACGGCGGCCGGCCGACGTGACGCTCACCGGCGACGCGGGAAGTGGCGGACAACGACCGGCGCGATTATGGCGGTGGGGTACACCTCACTGGCGCGGGCACGACGCCGACGCTCAGCGGCGGGGCGACGATCTCGGCGCGACGTGACCGACAGCGGCAGTGGCATTGCCCCTTACAGCGGCGCGACGGTCGATGTGAACGGCGCCAGCCTTACCGCCAATACGGCGCTCGGCAGCGGGGGCGGCATCTGGAGCACCGGCGGGACGGTCACGATCCAGGGCGGCGCGCAGGTCACGGCCAACGACGCCGGAAACAACGATTCCGGTAGCGGCGTGTATGTCGCCGGCGAGTCGGCGGACCTGACGGTGACAGGCGCCGGTACGGCCGTCTCCGGCAATCTGGCGGCCAGTCAGGGCGGCGGTATCTATGCCAACTCCGGCGCGGACGTCATCATCACCAACACCGCTACCGTGTCGAACAACCCACGGCAGCACCTGCGGCGGCGGGGTGTATCTCAGTGACGCCGGAACGACGCTGACCGTCAGCAGCGGGGCGACGATTTCCAGCAACTATGGACGTCGGGGTGGCGGTGGCGACCAGCAGCGCGACCCTGACCGTGGATGGCGCGACGGTCAGCGGCAACACGGCCAGCAGCTCCGGCGGCGGCATCCACAGTGCTGACGGGTTGGTCACGATCCAGGGTGGAGCGCAGATCTCCGGCAACGACGCCGGTGATACCGGCAGCGGAGTCTATGTCAGCGGGATCTCGGCGGACCTGACCCGCTGACCGGAACCGGCACCGCCGTCTCCGGAGAATCTGGGGCAAACCAGCGGTGGCGGTATCGCCGCCTATGCCGGGGCAAATGTGGCGGTCAGCAGCGGCGCGGTGGTGTCGAACAACGACGGCAGCACCTTCGGAGGAGCCGTGTACCTCTGAGGGCGACCGGACGACCTGACCGTCGCCGCAGTGCGACGATTTCCAATAACGATTGACGACCAACGGCGGCGGCGGCTACGCCGACCACCGCGGCCGTCGCCGTCAAAGACGGCGAGCATCACCGGCAACTCGGCGCGGCAGGCGGTGGCGGCATGCTGCAGCAACGGCGCAGCGGTCACGTTCAGGGGCGGGGCGCAGTCACCGGCAACGACGCAGGCGACCTCGGCGCCGGCAGCGGGGATCTATATGAGCGGCGAGACAGCGGTCCCGGACGGTCAGGTTCCGGGCACAGCCGTGTCTAATAACCTGGCTACAGGCGATGGCGGCGGCATCTACGCGGAGGCCGGGGCGGAGGTGACGGTCACCAGTGGCGCCGCAGTATCGAACAATGACGGCAGCACCAGCGGCGGCGGCGTGTACTTGTCAGATTCTGGCACGACGCTCACCGTCAGCAGCGGCGCGACGATTCTCGAAAAACGACGTGACGGTCAACGGCGGCGGCATCCGTGCGCCAGCAGCGCGACCGTCTACGTCAACGGCGGGAACATCACTGGCAACACGGCGGGGTTGAATGGCGGCGGCATCTACAGCAGCAGCGGAGTGGTCACAATTCAGGGCGGCGCGCAGGTGACCGGCTGTGACGCAGGGGATACCGGTAACGGTAGCGGCATTTTCGTCACCGGCTGGTCACCGAGACCGTGGACTTGACGGTCACGGGTTTGGGCACGGCGGTCTCGGATAACCTGGCGGCTCATGCGGGCGGTGGCATTTACACCACCGACTACGCCACCGTTATCGTGACCAGCGGCGCGACGGTGTCGAACAACGATGGCAGTGCATTCGGCGGGGGTGTGTACCTCAATGGCTATGGCACGACGCTGACCGTCAGCGGCGGAGCGACGATTGCGAACAACGAGGTGACGTCCAACGGCGGTGGTATTTGCAGCGACGATGGCGCGTCACCATCGAGGGCGGCGCGCGGATCACGACCAATGCTGCCGTGTTGGCTGGCAGCGCATCCATGAGCGGCGACCTCGCAAACCTGACCGTGACCGGAACCGGCACGGCTGTCTCGGAGAACCTGGCGGCCTACGCCGGCGGCATCTTTGCCGGGCGGTGGCGCAGGCGCCGCCGTCATCCAGCAGCGCCGCAGTATCGGCAACGATGGCTCCACCATCGGCGGCGGCGTGTACATCCTCCGGGCCTGACGCTTACCTGAGGGTGAGTGAGGCAACGATTGCCAATAACGATGTGACATCCGATGCCGGTGGCGCCTGTCTCTTTCTGGCCGAAGTGTCGATCATCAACAGTACGTTCAGTGACAACACCGCCGGCGGGAACGGCGGCGGCCTCTATGCCAATTCAACGGGGACGATGACCAACAGCACGTTCAGCGGCAATTCGGCGACTGTCTCTGGAGGCGGTATTTATGTCAGTGGCAGCGCCACGCTTGCGCTGAATAACAACCTCATCGCCAACAGCCCCGGCGGCGGCGACTGCGTGCGCATCAACGGCACAGTCAACGCGCAGCACAGCCTGATTCGGAGCGGCCTGGGCTGCGTCACCGGGACGAACATCGCCAGCCTGACCGGCGACCCGCTGCTCGGCCCGCTGGCCGACAACGGCAGCGCAACGCAGACCTTCGCGCTCCTGCCTGGCAGTCCGGCCATCAACGCCGGCAGCAATGCCTGGCCGTCGATCTGTTGGGCATGCCACTCACCACTGACCAGCGCGGCGCCGGTTTCCCGCGTGTCGACGGTGCCGCGGTCGACATCGGTGCTTTCGAGGCCGATCTGGTCACCCTGACGGTCATGCTGAACTTGCAGGGCCGCACCATGGCCGCGCCACACGCCGCCTATGTCATTTCCGTAGAAATGGAATTTCTGCAACCGGACGGCAGCGCGGCGATCTACACTGACACCTTCCAGTCCGACTCGTACGGCTTCATTTCTGTACCGAATATCCCGGCGGGCACGTATCTCTGCTCCATCAAGGGAACGCATACGCTGGCGACCCGCGCGCTGGTCGATTTCATCGAGGGTCTGGATTACGTGACCAATTTCCTCCTCGAAGGGAGACGCCAACAACAACAATGTCGTCAACATCGGCGACTTCTCCTGCTGGCGGCGGCGTTTGCCACGACCAGCGGCCAAGCAGCCTATAACCCGCAGGCCGACTTCAACCAGGACGGCGCGGTCAATATCAGCGACTTTCGCTGCTGGCCGCCAACTTCCTGCAAATCGGCGACGGCGGGGTGTACCCGTGAGCGAGCAAGATCGACACCCGTAGACAGGACGCGATCCCGTGGTAAGGTGATACGACGAGTTCAGACAGGATAGCAGACGGCCGCCCCGCGCGGCCGTTTTGCTTTTCCAAGGAGTGTGCATGCCGGAAGGCCAGATCGCGACCCTCGCCAGTACGCTGGAGATCCCCCCCTCTGGGGAAGCGTTCACCCATTTCAAGCAGTCCGTGTGGGACCACTACGCCCACGCCCCCCACCTGGCGCTCATCGACGCGGCGCTGGCCGGTGTAGCGCACGCCGTCGAATCCGGCGGGGGATCTCCGTGGGCGCCGGCTGATGATCTTCACGCCGCCCCGCCACGGCAAGTCGATGACCGTCGGGCGGCTGTTCCCGGCCTGGTTCCTGGGCCGTCACCCCGACCAGCGCGTCCTGCTGATCAGCTACGCGGCGGCCATCGTCGTCAGGCACAGCCGCTTCGTCCGCAACCTGATCCGAACGCCGCGCTTCCAGGGCCTGTTCCCGGAGGTGGCCGTCGCCCGCGACAGCAGCAGCGTCGGGTCGTGGGACATCGCCGGGCGGATGGGCGGCCTGGACGCCATGGGCATTCAGGGATCGGTCACCGGCCGCGGCGCGCACCTGCTGGTGATCGACGATCCGGTCAAGAACCAGCAGCAGGCCGAGTCGCCGGATCACCAGGAGGCCATCTGGGATTCCCTACCGCAGCGATCTCTACACCCGCCTGGAACCGCACGGGGCCGTCGTGCTGATCATGACCCGCTGGGACGAGGGCGATCTGGCCGGGCGGCTGCTGCGTCAGGAGCCGGACGCCTGGCAGGTGCTGCGCCTGCCCAGCGCTGGCGGAAGCGCCGGCGCCTGCCGAAGAGGGGGATCGATCCGCTGGGGCGGGCGGCGGGGAAGCGCTGTGTGCGGCGCGCTACCCGGCAGAAGAACTGGCGGGCATCCGCGCGACTCATCGGGGCGCGGGCCTTCGCCGCCTCTACCAGCAGCGGCCCATTCCCCAGGAGGGGGTGCTGTTCACGCCGACGTGGATCGAGTCGTTCCGGTTGGTGACGGCGCCGCCGCTGGCGCGCGTGGTCGTCGGCGTCGATCCGGCCGCCTCGTCGGGTTCGGACAGCGCCGAGACGGGGATCGTCGTGGCCGGCATCGACGCGCAAACGCCGCCCCATGCCTACGTCCTGCACGACGCCAGCCTGCGCGGCACGCCGGATCGCTGGGCGCGGGCGGCGCTGCACGCCCTGGAGCACTGGGACGCCTCGCGCCTGATCGTGGAGACCAACCAGGGCGGCGATATGGCCATCCACACCCTGCGCACGCTCAACCCGTCGGCGCCGATCAAGCGCGCCCACGCCGCCAGGGGCAAGGTCCTGCGCGCCGAGCCGATCGCCGCGCTCTACGAACAGGGGCGGGTGCATCACGTCGGGATGCTTGCGACGCTGGAGACGCAGATGGTCGGCTGGATGCCGGGCATGCCCTCGCCGGACCGGCTGGATGCGCTGGTGTGGGCGCTCTCGGATCTGCTGCTAACTGGGAAAGGGGCCGCGGGAGGGGCGCCCCGCGGGGCGTGCGCGCCGCTGGCGGCAAGGGGAGGGAGGGTTTCTTCGTGGGGGGAGACGGGTGGGTCTGCGGTACGAAAAGACCGGTCCATGGGACCAAAAACAGGCTTTGGGGGAGGACGGTTTCGGGGAGGCAGGGCACATTGGGCTCCCTAACCCGATACGCGACCGCTTACCTGGGATTTAGAACCCACCCAAAAAACCCCTGCCAGAGGGGGCGAGGAGGGGTAAGCGTCCAATGTGTGCGCCCGCTCAGCACTCAGCACTTTCAACTCAGTCCTGACATCCCTACTGGTACTGATCCTGCTCGATGTGCAGGTAGTCGGTGGTCGTGTTCTCGTGCTTCTCGAAGACCAGATTACCATCCACCTCGTCGATCACGATCAGATCGTTGGGGTGAACGTCGCCGCGCAGCAGCATGGCGCTCAGCTCGTTCTCGACATAGCGCTGGAGCGCCCGGCGCAGCGGCCGCGCCCCGAACTGCGGGTCGTAGCCCTTGCGCGCCAGCCAGGCCCGCGCCGGCTCGGTCAGGTGCACCTGGAGGCCGCGGTCGGTCAGCCGCTCGACGATCTCGCGCATCTGGAGATCGACGATGCTTTCCACCTGCGCCACCGAGAGCGCCTCGAAGATGATCACCTCGTCGATGCGGTTCAGGAACTCCGGCCGGAAGGTCTCGCGCATCGCCTTCTCGATCTTCTGATGATCGGCGACGGCCTGCGCGTCGGTCGGCTGGACGAAGCCCAGCGCCCCCCCGCGCTTGACGAATTCCGTGCCCAGGTTGCTGGTCATGATGATCACGGTGTTGCTGAAGTCGACGGTGCGGCCCTGGCCATCGGTCAGGCGGCCATCTTCCAGGATTTGCAGCAGCGCGTTCCAGACATCCGGGTGCGCCTTCTCGATCTCGTCGAAGAGCACGACGCGGTACGGACGGCGGCGGATGGCTTCCGTGAGCTGGCCGCCCTCTTCATAGCCGACGTAGCCGGGGGGCGCGCCGAACAGACGGCTGACCGTGTGCTGTTCGTGGTACTCGCTCATGTCGATGCGCACCAGCGCGTCCTCGTCGTCGAAGAGGAACTCCGCCAGCGCCCGGGCGACCTCGGTCTTGCCGACGCCGCTCGACCCCAGGAAGATGAACGAGCCAATCGGGCGGCGGGGGTCCTTCAGACCGCTGCGCGCGCGCCGGATGGCGTGCGAAATGGCGGAGATGCCGGCTTCCTGGCCGATGATGCGCTTGTGCAGCGCCTCTTCCATGCGCAGCAGCTTCTCGCTCTCGGTCTCCATCATCTGGTTGACCGGGATGCCCGTCCACTGGCCGACAATGCCGGCGATGTCGTTGGCGCTGACCACGTCGTCCAGCGTGTTTTCCTGCTGCCAGACCTCTTTTTCGCGCTCAAACTCGTCCTGAAGCTGGAGGCGGCGCATCTTGAACTCGGCGGCGCGTTCGTATTCGCGCGCCATGCCGGCGGACTCTTCCTCGTTGGTCAGGCGGTTGATGGCGCTCTGCATTTCCTTCAGACGCGGCGGCATCGAGTAGAGGGCGACGCGCAGCTTGGCGGCGGCTTCGTCCAGCAGGTCGATGGCCTTGTCTGGCAGGCGGCGGTCGGTCAGGTAGCGATCGGCCAGGCGCGCGGCGGCGACCACTGCCTCGTCGCTGATCGTCACCTTATGGTGCGCCTCATAACGGTCGCGGAGGCCGTAGAGCATCTCGATGGTGTCCTCGACGCTCGGCTCCTCGACGTAGACGGGTGCGAAACGCCGGTCCAGTGCGCTGTCCTTCTCGATATACTGGCGAAACTCGTCCAGCGTGGTCGCGCCGATGCACTGAAGCTCGCCGCGGGCCAGCGCCGGTTTCATCATGTTGCCGGCGTCGAGCGCGCCCTGGGCAGCGCCCGCCCCGACGACCTGATGCACCTCGTCGATGAACAGGATGATGTCGCCCGCCGCGCGCTGCACCTCGTCGATGGTGGCCTTCAGGCGCTCTTCGAACTCGCCACGGAAGCGGCTGCCCGCCAGCATGGCGCTGAGGTCCAGGCTGATCACTTTCTTGCCGTGCAGGAGTTCCGGCACGTCGCCGTCAGAGATCTTCTGCGCCAGCCCTTCGACGATAGCGGTCTTGCCCACGCCGGCCTCGCCGATCAGCACCGGGTTGTTCTTGGTGCGGCGGCAGAGGATCTGGATGAGGCGCATAATCTCGGAATCACGACCGATGACCGGGTCCAGCTTGCCTTCGATGGCCATGCGGGTGAGATCGCGGCTGTACTTCTCGAGCGTGCGGTAACGGCTCTCGGCCTGCGGGTCGGTCACACGCTGGCCGCCGCGCACGTCCTTGATGGCATCGTTGATGCGGTCGCGGGTGATGCCGTTGTCGGCCAGGATCTTGGCGACGGCCGAGTTGCGTTCGTTGAGGATCGCCAGGAAGATGTGCTCCGTCGAAATGTACTCGTCCTTCAGACGGTTGGCTTCTTCGTTAGACAGGTCGATGATCCGCTTGACGCGCGGGGTGATGAAGACCTGGCCGGCACCCTGTCCGTAAATCGCCGCCTTGGGGCTGGCGCGTAGAATCTCGTCCAGACGACGGCGCATGGCATCCACGTCGACATTCAGACGTTCGAGTATTTGTGGAATGACGCCGTCCACCTGTTCCAACAGCGCGAGCAGGATATGCTCGGTATCCACCTGGTTGTGGCCATACCGCTGCAAGATTTCGGCGGCTCGCTGAGCCGCATCCTGCGCACGCTCGGTAAAACGGTCAAAACGCATCATGGTGATTGGCCCTGTTGACGTTTGCGTACTTGCTCAAGTCTACAGTCTAACCCCGCAACATAAAAACTACGTTGGCGCAGCCATCGAGAATCCGCACGGGATGGCGACGCCAACCGGGCGGTTTTTATACGAATTTTCGACACTCCGTCGGCGCGTTCGCGGTCCCTCAATCTGCTGGTAGGGACGCGCTACTGCGCGTCCGTCAGCATAACGTGGCACCTGGTTCGATGATCCTTTACGGCGCTCCGACCTGCCCGAAATTCGTCGCCAGCAGCGAAAAGTCCGCAATGTTGACGATATTGTCGTCGTTGAAGTCGGCCCGCGCGTCGAACTCCGGATGCCAGAACTCGCGTCCAAAAGCCGCCGCCAGGAGCGAGAAGTCGCTGATGTTGACGACGTTGTCGTTATTGGCATCACCCTCCCGCAGCGTACCCAGATCGACGATGTTGTCCCCGGCATGCAACGTCACCGTGACGGCGTTGGCCAGCGTGTGTATCTGCTTGGCGCGAATACGGTATTCGCCTGGGGGCAGGGCATACAGGCTAAACACCCCATGCAGCGACGTGTACAGCGTATAATGCGTCGGCAATTCGCCGCCGTCTTCGCGCGTGAACGTGACGGTCAGCGGTAGCTTCCAAGTAGAGTTGGAGTGCCCCTCCAGTCCAGCGGTTCCAGTGATGAAGACGCCGGATGTCAGCGTGAAGTCGATGTTTGGAGTGATTGCGTCAGCGCTGGCCTCTACGAGAGTTGATGCCACTGCGTCGTAGTGGCCATCGTAGTATTCCCACACCCATCCGTACCGGTAGGCGCGAAGACGGTAGCTACCCGTAGGGAGAGAGTCGAGCACATATACGCCGCTGGAATCGGTCGCGGCTGAGCCGAGAACCTGCCCGGACATGACTTCAACGGCCTCGATACTGGTCGATTCGATTGGCGTCGTGCCATCCTCTGCGAAGACGGTCCCGCTGATTGGGGCAGGCGCGCCAAGAAAGAAGTTGATATTCGGCATGTCGCTGTTTGCCGTCACATTGAGAGCATCTGCCGTGATCGAGGAAGTCCGGTCATTGTAGTACTCCAGTGCGAAACCCGGCGCGTGGGCACTGACGATGAACGGCCCTTGTAGCGCTATCGACTCATAATAGCCGTCGCTATTTGTGTAGGCTACCGTATACCAGCGACTGTTCAGGCTGTATCCGTAAACCGCAGCAGAGGCGATGGGGGTGATCCCATCGGCCTGTTTCACCCTACCTGACATCACCGACAAACTTGTCGAGCGTGAAGTCGATCCCCATGACATATTGTTCGGAGTCAACACGAAGCAGATTGGCCCCGGTATCCCGGATCTGCTGCTCGTAATATTCGTTGTACTTCCCTCGAACGACGCGCTCACGATGTAATTTTCCCGGAACGACTTGCACGCCGTACGTTCCGTCTGTGCCTGTTCTGAGAAAACAGTAGGATGCCGAGCCATCTCGGTGCACAGTGACTCTTGCATTGGCGATCGGTGTGATCCCGTCCGTGTGGTACGCCCGACCGCTGATTGCGCCGTATTTATCCAGGGTGAGTTGTATGTTTGGAGTCGTCACCCCGGAGACGACCATCACAGGCCAAGCAAACGCCGAGTCGAGCCTATCCGCGTAGTATTCGGTGACGTATCCAGCGCTGGAAGCCTGTACCCTGTATCTTCCAGCGGAGAGACTTGCAGAGTAACTACCGTCTCCCCGCGTATACGCCTGAGCAACTGCCACGTACGGGCTGCCTGCATAATCGAAAAAGGCAACGAGTGCCCCTGCGATGGGTGTCATCCCATCGGTTTCGGTGACAATGCCGCTGATACCGCCGGATTCATCTGCGCTCAGGTGCGGAATCGATGTCGGAATAGGGAAGACGATTGCCAGCAGGAGCAGAACCGTGGCAAGTGAAAAGAGAATACGCCTGTTCAATTCCTTGCCAACCTCTCGTGACCAAGTTGTGGATCATCGGGATGGTGCGCCAAATACACTGGCGAATTTCGGCTCAGCCAGCGTATTAAACCATGAGTAACTCTTTCTATTTTATAAAGAGCGTGCAGAGTGGAAGGCCATTCAAATGACCTGTTCTGGTGTGATAACTGTCACGACATGGAGAGGGTGTGCCCATGCGCGCAGGCACAGACAGGCCCTCCCTCGGCGCTCAGCTGCTGGATCTGTCTTCTGTGTCATTGTTCCGCAGGATCAGCAACCTCAGCCGGTTCCAGAATCAGCTCCGTGGTGGTGCTGGCGGGCGCGACGCCGGCTTCCACCTGGCTGAGGCGGGCAGCGCGCAGCGAGAACCCCAGCCGCTCGATCAGCCCGGCCAGGGCATCGGCGATCTGGGCATAGGATGTCTCGCTCAGGCCCCACTTTCGCGGCTGAACTCAACCTCGGTGTCGCGCAGCTCGTTTACGAACCAGCCGCTCAGACGCAGATCGCGCATGCCGCTCTTGTTGACCGACCGGCCCAGCCCCGCCTCGGCCACCGTCACCCGGCCGCTCACCTTGAGCACGATCGGCGCGACCTCCAGCCGGAGCAGCCGCAGGTCCAGCCGATCCTCCTCTTCCGCCCCGAACAGATCACCCCCCAGTACCTTCTTGACGACCGAGATCGCCCAGTCTTCGCCGGGGTCACTTTCGCTGCGGGCGACCCGCTCCAGGACAGAGGCAATCTCCAGGATGGCGATGCGGCGGGAGCGGCGGAGACCCCCGACGACCAGCGGCGCGAAGGTCAGCGCCAGCCAGACGGCGAGGACGATTGGCACGGCCGCAAACGGTTCGAGGGCGAAGGACAGGATCGCCAGCAGGACGAGGGTCATGATCACCGCCAGCAGAATACCGTTGAGCACCAGCAGGCGCAGCGCACTCGACGACTCGGGGCTGTCCGGCTCGCCTTCCTGGGCCAGATCGCGCTTCAGGGCGCGCATGTTTGCGTAGTAGGACTCGACGTCCACCCCACGGGAACGACGCCGCGCCATCCAGCGCAGCGCGACGTTGACCGTGAGGAGGGAGAGCAGCCCGGAGGCCGCTCCCCCGATTAGGCTGAGGATCATCGTCTGACTCATGACAGTCTCCTTGCGCCTGCCCACCAGGCGTTGTTTTATACGCGTTGTTTGACAGGCCTTATCGTTTCGACGAAAGCATGCCCCGAATGACCTGCGCGGTATGGCGGATATCCCCGGCAACCGACGCCCGTAGTTCTCGAATGGGTCGGACCAGATCGGCCCAGGACGCGCGAAGCTGCGTCTTGACCCGCCCCACAAAGGCGCGGATCTGCGCCATGATTTGCTGGCGGTAGCCCCGGAGTGTCGTGGCGATTCTCGTCCACACGGCGCGGATGTCGGCTCGAACCTGAGCCCACAGCGCCTTGATCTGTGCCCAGATAGCGCGCATGACTGCCGCCAGCCAGGCGCGCACGGCGATCACCACCTGCCGGACCATTCGCCATGCAGAGCGGATCGCCGCCATCACGGAGCGCCAGATCTCCAGCGCGAACCGCGCCAGACTCCCCAGCAGCGCCGCGACCATGTGCCGAACCGCCATGAAGATGCGAACGAGTCCCTGTTGTACCCATCTTATGCCGGCCGTGAGGGTATGCCAGGCCCAGGCGGACGCGCCAGATCGGCGTGACGACGGCGGAGATGAGACGCACGATGCCGTTCCACACCCAGCGGACCCCGGCGGTGATGGTGTGCGAGGCCCAGGCGGACGCGCGCCAGATCGGCGTGACGACGGCGGAGATGAGACGCACGATGCCTTGCCACACCCATCGGACCCCGGCGGTGATGGTGTGCCATGCCCAGGCGGACGCGCGCCAGACAGGTGTGAGGAAGAACGAGACGACGCGGACGATGCCGTGGCCTACACCCAGCGGACTGCCGCAGCCATTCCGTTTCGCACCGAGACGAGCGCCCGGCCGATTGACCTCAGCAGCGCGGCGGCGCCCTGAACCACGAGGCTCCAGAGTTGGCGGAGGCCGGTGATCAGCGCGTGCCATAGGCTCACCAGGGCGCGCCAGCCGAGCGTCATCCAGCTTCGCAAGGCGCGGACCGCCTGCGCGAGACCGCGCCACAAGGTGCGCAAAGCGACCACCACCCCGTGCCAGACGGTGACCACGCCGCGCCACCCCGTTCGAATGACGGTGGCGATCCAGGTGCGAATGGCCGCCCCGAGGCGCGCCACCGCCTGCCAGATCCGGCGGACACCGGCGACCAGCGGGGTCCAGACCATCAGGAAGAGGTGGTGAAGCGCGGTCAACCCGCCGGCCACCCAACCCCAGACCGTCCGGGCAATGGTTTGCACGACGTGCCCCATCCACCGAACAGTCGCACCACCGGCGAGAACAGCCAGTGGAGGAAGCGCCCAATGCCGTCGAACACCCATTGGATGGCGGCAGCAATCAGCTCGAACACCCACGCGATGGCCTCGCCAATACGCTCCAGTGCCGATCCGATTGCGCGGCCGATAGCGTGCCAGATACGGCGACGGCATGGCGCAACCCGGCTGCCATCTGCCACAAGAAATGAAGGATGTGGACCAGATGCCGCGGAAGCGAGGCCAGCCAGCCCCACGCCATCTTCAGCACAGCGACGATCCAGGTGCCGAGCTGAGCCAGCAGAGGGGCGAGCGCCGCCGCGGCCGCGACGAACAGCCGCCGTGCGTTGTGCATGCCCCAGCGTTCCGCGTTGACGATGGCGCGCCCCAGAGCCGCCGCCGAGGCCACGACCAACTGCACCAGCGCCCACAGTCCCAGAGCGGCGCGGTGACGGGGGAAGGCGGCCACGGTCATTTCCCGGTTGTGCCAGGGGTTGGCGCATTCTGCGGCCCGCCCAGCGCATAGGCGGCCACGCGAAGCGCCAGGCCTTCGATCAGGCACAGCGCCATAGAGCAGCGCCGATCCCACCAGGGCGTAGATCACCAGCGGGATCATCTTCTCTCAACCGGCCCTGCCGGCGCGGCTGCGTCGAACGTGTTTTCGTTGAAGGTTGCGACGGGTGGAGGAAATTCGCCCAGCGGCTCGACCGCTTCAGGCGGTTCTGGCGAGACTGGCGCGTCAGAGATGTTCGCGTTTGCCCTCGGCTGCCCCAGAAGGTTCTGTCTCGTCGGGCGGGCTATCCGGCATGGGTCGGTCGATGGGTCCCCTCATTCCGCTGAGATCCCGGCTGATCGGGGAGGTTCTCCGGAATCCTCAATGACCTCGGGGGTCTCTCTCTCCTGCTTCAGCATGTCCGTACCCTCTCGGCGCATAGCCAATCTGGCGTACCGCCTGTTCAGAAGGTGCCGCCCGAACGTCGCCTTATTACTGAATCCTAATATATAGAAGGTCGAAGTCTGTAGTGTCGAATGTCATCACCCGGGCCCGGCTTGTCGGGCAGCTTGTCCCGGTTCGGCGGGACTTGTGCAACGATTTGTCCTGAGACGCGTAGAAAATAGCGCCGCAAGATGTGAAAAAGGGGGCATGTAATGAGACCGCACAGGATCGTGCGTCAGGTTGGGGTGTTGGGGACAGCGCTGGCGCTGCTGGTCGAGGCGGGGTCTTCGCCCAGGAGAATTTATTCGGGGTCACGTTTCCCGCCGCTCACGGGTGATTTTCCGGTCGGCATGACCATACGCAATTACACCGACGAGTCGCGGCTGGAGATCTACACCGAGGATGCATCCGATTCGCGTATGATCCCGGTCACCTTCTACTACCTTCGCTGCGCCGGCGGCCGACGAAGCGAGCGGCGTCTATGCCACGCCCGCCGAAGTTGAAGCTTCACATCGGCGTTGGGCCTGCCGCCGTTCGTCAGCGACGCCTTTCACCCGAACTTCATCCGTGATGCCGCGGGGCAGCCCGCCGAGGGCGGCTATCCCATCCTGTTGTTCATGCCCGGCCTTCGGCACGCCGCCGCGCTTCTACGTCTCACTGCTGGAGCAGGTCGCGAGCCACGGCTATGTCGTCGCCGTTGTCGATCCGGTTTACAGCACGGCGCTGTCGCTGTTTCCCGATGGCTCCTTGTCGATGAAGCCGTGCCGCAGGGACCGGACGTCAGCACTCCCGAACTGCGCGACGCGCTCGGCGCCTCCTGGGTGAACGACGCGCGCTTCATCCTGACACCCTGACCGCCGTCAACGCCGACGATCCGCTGCTGGCCGGGCTGTTCGATCTGACGCGCTTCGGCATGTTCGGGCACTTGCTCGGCGGCGCCGCGGCGTTTCAAATGGCGCACGACGACGATCGGTGCTGGCGGCGATCAACATGGATTGCTCCCCATTCGGCACAGTGATCGCCGAAGGCGTCGGCAAACCGATCCTCTATATGCTCTCCGAAGAGGCGATCGCGGCCAGCACGACCATCACCGACGAGGCGCTGGAAGCGGCCGGAATCACCCGAGAAGCGTTTGACGCCATGCTGGCCGAGCAGCTCGCGGACCGCGCCAGCCTGCTGGAGTCTTCGCCGGGCGCCTACCAGTTCGTGCTGAGCTGGCCGAAGCATAATACGTATTCCACTGATTCAGGCCTCGCACGCCGTCCGCGGGCCGCTGCTGAGTCCGAGGAGATGGTCGGCACGATCGAACCGGACCGCGCCGTGAAGGTGATCAGCGATTATGTGGTCGCCTTCTTCGACCAGCACGTCAAAGCGCGAGAAGCCGTCCGCCTGTTCAATGGCCCCGGCGCCGATTACCCGGAGGTCACGCTGGAGGTCTTGTAAGCTCATAATCCGAGTTGTGCCCGGCCGCGCGGGGCGGGGGCGCGGGGGCGCGGCGGCGGGGGGGGCGCGCGGCTTCACCCAACCCCGGGGGGACCGGTTCCCCCGCCCACCCACGCCGCGGTTTGACGGCCCGCCCTACGAGCGCTTCGCCTCCCGCCCGGGGAGGGGCGGCTGGAGCGCAGCGAAACGGGTAGAGGTGAAGTAATCCGTGCGCGGTCCCGCCCACCACGTTGCTTTGGCCCCCCCCCCTACGATTTTGGGTTCCCCCCCCGGCCGGGGGGGGGGGGTTGGGCGTGTGCGAAACGGGGGGGGGTTGTCCGGGTTCCGCTTGCCCGCCTCCCCGGCGCGCGCTGGGGAGGCGGGACATCTGGCGATAATTACTTTTACAAACTTCGTCGCGCAGATTGCATATAATGAGAACGACACCACGCGGATGGAACAAAATCATGAGACTGCTGTTTGCAAGATGGTTTTTGCTTTTTGCAATTGTCTTGATCACGACCGCCTTTGCTTTTCTTCCGCCGGACCGCTTCCGGGGCAGGATTTCGCCAGCCAGACGAGCGGGCGCTGGCGGCCGAACTGCTGGCCCAAAGTCAACGCCTGGCGGGTCAGCGAGAGCGTGCCGCCCTGCGCGCCACCGCCACCCTTGGAAGAAATGGCCATCGATCAGGCGGCTGACGTGCGCGGGCCGCATGGCAGCGGGAGCAGCGAGTCGACAATTTTCACCTCGACGCGCGCGGGCTGGACCCCCAGCAGCGCGCCTACAGCCTGTAGCCGGCTGGGAGACCTACGGACGACCGGCGCAGATGGAGATCGAAGAAAACGCTGCTGTCGGCAATGTGCGCTACGCCATCAACTACTGGCGCAACTCGGAGATCCACCGCCGCGCCGCGCTCAGCCTGACGTGTCGCGAAGTGGGCGTCGCCGCCATCCCCACCGCCAGCGGCGATCGCGTGTTCATCATCGTCTCCGCGCGCGACCCGGCGTGCTGCCGGTGATGGCCGATCCGGGTGGCACAGCGTCAATATCTCCGCGAGCCTCGCGCTAGCAGCAGCGCGCACCATTGAGCCGCCATCGTCCGCCTGTTCAACGCCAACGGCCATGCGGTCAGCCGCCGTCGCAGCCCTGGCGCCATGCCGTGCCCATCCCCGCCGGGCAACGCCGGCGAGATCGGCCCTGGCGCCGATCACGGCCGGCGACGCGCAAAACCATCGCCCAGGCCGATCCCGCTGCAGGATCCGGCGGCTCCTTCCGGCGGGCAGCGCCCGGTGCTGGCCCCGACCGCCTTCCCGGCGACCGCTCCGGCCTCCCCCGCGCGCGCCACGGCGATCCATCGGCGACGGCGACGAACACGCTGCGCGCCGGCGGACGCCACCAACACGCTCGTCCCCACGGCGAGCCGCTGACGCCCCTCGCGCACCCGGACTTTCAAACGCCGACGCTTCCTCCAACCGTCACGCCGACCGACATGCCCGATCCCGACCTGATCATCACCTAGCGACCGGGACAGCCGGTCGTGCGAGCGGTCAGCACTCGGCGGCCAATTCTGACGACCATGCGGCTGATCAACGGCGTGGGCAACATGCGCCGTGACGCGTTGGCTGCAAATCGCCACCTTCCCCGGCAGAATCCTTCCGCAGAACCAGTGTCTCGTCCTGTACCGCGCGCCGGCACCAGCGTGCCCTAACTGCCGGGCTGCGCCTTTAGGGCGCAGCGCCATCCAGGTGTCCGACGATCGCGTCTTCTGATGGCCGGGACGTTCGACGCAGTTCAACGATCAGGTCAACCGCTACCTGTCCGCAGGGGGCCAGGCCAGTGCTGGTCAAGGTGGAAGGTAAAGACAGCTCGGTCTCAAGAGTGCGAGGGGCGTAGGTGCGGCAATGTGCCCACTTACGTCCGTCCCCGTCGAACAGGTCGGTTAGGCTCCGCACGGGCGACACAGTCGCCCCTAACACCCTTGATGGCGCAAAAGCGTGCGCCGTAGGGCGGGGCGAATGTGCCCACCCACGCCTGTCGCCGTCGAACAGTCGAACAGGTCGGCGGTAGTGTTCCCGCACGGGCGACACATTGTCGCCCCCTACACCCTACGGTGGGTGGTATGGGCGGGCCAGTATGCCCGCCCATAGATGCGTTCCGCCAACCGGTTCCCCCTCTCCAGAATGGAGAGGGGGCCAGGGGGTGAGGTTTGCTGAGGTCTACTTCCGCTTGGTGCGGGAGCGCAGGCCGGTGTAGGCCCAGATGAACAGGACGAGGCCCATGGCCGCGCAGGCGCCGATGCCGCGCAGGATGATCTCGCCATCCCAGCCGGTGTTGAGGATGGTGCGCATGGCGTCGAGGATGTAGGTGATGGGGTTGATGAACGCCGCCGTCTTGATCCAGCCGGTGAGCAGGTCGTAGGGCACGAAGGTCGCCGTCAGGAACGAGAGCGGGAAGAACAGGAAGCTGGCGCCGGAGGTCGCAGCGGCGTTGCCGGTGCGCAGGGCGATGCCGACGGTGAAGCCGGAGAAGCCGACGCCGAGCAGCAGCGCGATGCCGATCACCCCCACCAGGCCGAGCGGGCCGGTCACCGGTTCCAGGCCGAGCAGCAGGGCGATGACGACGACGACGACAGTCTGCATGGCCAGCAGGATGGCGCCGGCGATCATCGGGCCGAGCAGCAGGGCGGCGCGGTTGACCGGAGTGAGCATCAGCTTGTCGAAGTAGCCGTTCTCGATGTCACGGACGATCGACTGGCCGGCCACGCTGGCGCCGCTCAGCGCCGCGCTGACGATCGACAGGGGCAGGATGAAGCCAAGGTAGCTCTGGCCGCGCAGGAAAGTTGGCGGCGCCGCTCAGTGTCGAGTTGCAGACCAGCAGGAAGAAGCCGCTGATGATCAGCGGGGCAGGATGACGCCCGGCACGCGGATGTTGGTGATGAGCGTGCGCCAGGCCATCGTCGTGACCTGAAGCAGGAACGGCATCTTTTCGGCCGGAGCGGCGGCAATGCCGGGACGAGCAGTAGTGGTAAACGCAGCCATGGAAGGGTTCTCCTGATCGCCAGGAAAGTTTAAAGTTGAAAGTGCTGAGTTCTGGAGACAGCCGAAATGAGTGATGCCGGATCCGGATAGTTCGTGCTGCGCCGCCGAGGGTTAAAACCCGTCGGCTAGGCAAAGACAGGCTCACCAAAGGAGCTTAAGCTGCGCGCCTGTTTTTCGGTCCCTTCAGTGGACCTGTCGGTTCGCTAGCCGAGGCGCTTTAGCCCTCGGCGGACGTAGCCATGACGAGAGTCCGCACTGCGAAATCCGGCCAGACCCTATCTCGGTTATTCATGAGTACTCAGCCCTGCGTCCTACGCCGACTTCCGCCGGCCGAAGCCGCGGCGGGCCTTCTTGCCGGGAGCGGCGTTCGTGTTGGTCTTGGCGTCTTCCTCGAAGCGCTCGCCGGTCACGTGCAGGAACACGTCGTCGAGGGTGGGGGTGCTCAGCGTGAGGGCGACCGGCTCCAGGGGCCGGTGCTGCTCAGCCGGTTGACCACCGCCGGGATGATCTCGGCGGCCTTGTCGCGGTACAGGCGCAGCGTCTTGCGATCGACCTGCACGCGGTCGAACATCTCGCTCACGGCGGTCTGCGCGCGGGCCACATCGCTGTCTTCCTTGAAGGTGAGGTTGATCGACTCGCTGCCCAGGGCGGCCTTGAGTTCCGCCGGCTGGCCTTCGACGCGGATCTGCGCCCGGTCGATGATGGCGATGCGGTCGGCCAGTTCGTCGGCCTCTTCCAGGTACTGCGTGGTCAGGAAGATGGTCATGCCGAACTCGCGGTTCAGGCGGCGCACCTCGGTCCAGATGTCGCGGCGGCTGGCCGGGTCGAGGCCGGTGGTCGGCTCATCGAGGAAGAGGATCTCCGGCTGGTGCACCAGCGCCATGGCCAGGTCGAGACGGCGGCGCATGCCACCGCTGTACTTTGCCGACGGGACGGTCGACGAAGTCGCTCAGCTTGACCAGCGCCAGCAGCTCGGCGGCGCGGTCCTGTGCCTGCCTGCGGGTCATGCCGAACAACTGGCCCTGGATGGTCAGCAGCTCGGTCGACTTCATCAGGTTGTCCAGGCCGATCTCCTGGAGGGCGACGCCGGCGATGCGGCGCACGTCGCCCGCCTGCGACACGATGTCGAAGCCGCCGACGGTGCCCGTGCCTTCGCTGGGCAGCGCCAGCGTGGTGAGCATCTTCACGGTCGTGCTCTTGCCGGCGCCATTCGGCCCCAGGAAGCCGAAGATTTCGCCGGACTTGACGGTGAACGACACACCGTCGACGGCGGTGAAGTCGCCGTAGCGTTTGAACAGATTGTTTGCGGTAATCTCGCCTCTAGACATGGAAGTATCCCCCCTGCGTGCTCGGACAGCAGTCGACGTTACGTTCTTGACGGTGAATGGTGTTCCTGTGAACCGGTTGGCGGCGCGTCCGTTCGTGGGCGCCCCCTGCTGATTTACTCGTTGCGCAGCTTTGATCGCTCGCCAGCCCGGTGCGGAAGGCGTCGCGCAGGACGGTCAGGCCGTCGGCCAGCGCGGTCGCGTCTTCCTCGTTCAGGTCGCCGAGCAGGCCGGACAAACGCACTTCCACGTTCTCATTCACCTGGTCGAGGACTGATTTCCGGAACCGGTGATTTCGATCCAGACGAGGCGCCGGTCGCCTTCATCCCGCCGCTGCTGCACCCAGCCCCGCTCTTCGAGGGTGCTGATGGTGTTCGACATGGTCGGCGGGCTGACGGACAGCCGGTCGGCCAGATCGCCCAGGGTATGCGCCCGGTAGTCGAGAATGCCCAGCAGCGACAGATGTCCGGGTTGAATGCCCGGCAGCGTGTGGCGCATCTCGGAGGACATGACCCGCATCACCAGCGGGATGATGTCCAGGGTGCGGCGAGAGATCTCGCGGCGGATCGATTTTGGCATGAGCGTTGTGAAGCCCTCTCTGCGATCCCCTCCAAAATGATTAGGAGTGCTAATGGATTACAGTGCTAATCATATGGGCAGGCAATATCGGAGTCAAGTCATTTGGATGAGCGTTTATGAAGCGTGTCCTGAAGCGCTTCTCATGTTGGTATAGAGCGTTTCAACCTGCCGTGCCACCCCGTCACCGGTGAAGCGCTCGCGCACCAGCGCGCGGGCATTGGCCCCCATGGTGTCGCTGCGGCCCCGGTCGGTGAGCAGCAGCCAGAGCGCGGCCGCCAGCGGCTCGACCTCCGGCTCCACCACCAGCCCGGCGTCGTTCTCGGCGGTTTCCGGCATGTTGCAGCCGGGCGAGAGGATGACCGGCAGACCGGAGGCCATGGCCTCTAGAGCCGCCATGGGCAGCCCCTCGCCGACGGCAGGCAGCACGAACAGCGATGCTGCCGCCAGCGCTTCCAGCCGTTCCCGGTCGGCCAGGTAGCCGGTCAGGATCACCCGCCGGTCGCCCGCCACCAGCGGCAGCAGGGCCGAGAGCGCGCCATCGTCGGGGCCGGCCAGGACCAGGCGGGCGTCGGGGATGTTGGCCGCCAGAAAGGCGCGGGTCAGCGTCTCCACCCCTTTGCGCGGATGCAGCCGCCCCAGGAAAAGGCAGATCGGCGCGTCGCCCAGGCCGTAGCGGGCGCGGAAGGCGCTGCCGTCGGGCAGATCGGCGAATGTCGCCAGATTGACGCCGTTGGGGATGGTGAGGAAGGCGGGATGATGCGACGGGACGATGCGCGACCAGGCGGTCCGCGCTTCGTCGGTCTCGGTCTGCGTCAGGCCGACGACGGCGGAGAAGCGTTTGGCCATGGCCGGCGAGAGCAGCGCATCCCATAGCGTTTTCAGCCCACCGCGCCCTGTCTCGAGGGAGAGGGTGCCGTGGGCGGACAGAATGATCGGCAGCCCGGCCCGACGGGTGGCGGGCGTGACCAGCAGGTTTTCCAGCGTGCGGAATTCGTGGCAGTGGACGATGTCGATTTCGGCCAGCAGGTGCTGGGCGCGCCGGCCCATGCCGAGCGGGGTACCCAGGTTGAAGCGTCCGCGCATGCCAACTGAGAGGTTGGGGATGCGCACCACCCGCACGCCGCCGCGACTCTCTTCCGGCGGGGCTTCCAGCCGCGCCCGCTGCGACCCGGCGTCGGTGGTGAGGACGGTCACCTCGTGGCCGGCCTCGACCAGCGCCAGCGCCAGCCCCTCGACGGCGCGCGTCACCCCGCCGAAGGCGTAGGCCGGCGCGTAGTAGGGGGCAACGTGCAGGATGCGCACCGGCTATCCCGGCGGCAAAAAGGTCTGTACGCGGAACTCGGACTCAATCCGCCGCAGCTGGTCGGGGGTCGATGGCGTTCTCGGTCAGATAGGCGCGCACCGCCGTGAGGCCGGCCTCCAGCACCTCGTCGGGCATCGACCAGCACATGGAGTAGACCCGCGCGCCCATATCGGCCAGGAATTCCGTCGGCGTGCGCTCGACGGGGTAGCGCAGGCTGTTTTCATCCTTCAGCCGCCAGCCATTGGCTGGCAGCATGGCCGCCCGCTCGATGAACGGTACCGGCCGGGGACTGTTCGTCGCTTCTTCCAGCGAGCGCGCTTCTGCCTGGATGGTCGCCTGGTTCCATACCTGCTGAAGCGCATCTTCGGTGTGGCGGACGTTCCAGCCGTGGGCCAGAACCGCGCCCGGCTTGAGGACGCGGGCCACTTCCACAAAGGCGTCTCGGTAGGCCGGGATGAGGTGGAAAATGTGCACGGCAATGGCGGCGTCGAACGTGGCGTCGGCGAAGGGCATGCGGGTGGCATCTCCGATGACCGGATAGATCGGCTCGCCGTTCCGCTTCCCGACCAGCCGGTCGACCATCGGCATGGCCAGATCGACGCCGTAGTAGGCGCGCACGTAGGTGGCGAGGGGCAGCGCAATGCGCCCCGTGCCGATGCCGATCTCCAGCACGCGGGCGTCCGGCGCGAGTCCGGCGGTGCGCGCCATGAGGGCGGCCACCTCACGCTCGACGCCGAGCGGAAAGCCGCGCGTCTGGTCGTAGTAGCCGGCGGCCCGGTCGAAAGCGATCGAGTTCTGGCTCATTCAGCGGCTCGCGAATCGATAGCCCACGCCGCGCGAGGTGAGGATGTACTCCGGCTTTTCGGCATCCACCTCGATCTTCTGGCGCAGATAGTGAATGTACAGTTTGAGGCTGTCGATGGCATCGGCATATTCTTCGCCCCACGCCTCGATGACCAGCTCGCTGCGCGGCACGACGCGGCCGGCATTGCGGACCAGGACGCTGAGCAGGTTGAATTCCTTCGGCGTCAGGTGGCGGATTTCGCTGCGCACGCGCACTTCGCGGTTCATGAAGTTGATGCGGAATTCGCCGTTGTCGAAGACCAGTTCTTCGCTCATCTGCGGGCGCGGCGCGCGGCGCAGGTGGGCGCGGATGCGGGCGATCAGCTCGTCGTGGTCGAAGGGCTTGGTCACGTAGTCGTCCGCGCCGATCTCCAGGCCGCGCACGATGTCTTTCACCGAATCCAGCGCCGTGAGGAAGATGATCGGCACGTCGGACAGGTCACGCAGCCGTTTGCAGACTTCCCAACCATCCATATCCGGCATCATGATGTCCAGCAGCACCAGATCGGGCTGGTGGCGGTAAGCGCGGCGCAGACCTTCTTCGGCGCTCTGCGCCTTGATCACCTCGAAGCCTTTTCGCTCCAGCAGCATGGTGATCAGGTTTACCGTCGTCAATTCATCATCAATAACGAGAATTTTTCGCTCATGACCTGATGCCCCATACAGGTTGGGCCGATCAAACGTTTGTTGCAGGATTCTAACGCCAATGTAACACGATACGGTTTTGCGTGCAAGTCGCAGAAACAGGTTTCACTAATGTTTTAGTGGACATACTTTTGAGCAGACCTGGCACCCACTTTGTACCCATACAGGTTGAGGCGAAGTATTATTTTCAGATATGCAATAGAGAGCAGTCACGCCGCCGACCGCGAGACGACGCTTGTGGACGCGCCCGCGGCCGGGGGGGATGGTTGGGGCGGAATCCGCTGACCATCGCTAAGTGCTGCGCTGAAGGCAGCCGCTTCCTCGACCGTGTTCCTCACCCCACTTTCTGGATGCGGATGACCTCGCCGTTGCCAGCCCGGATGACCAGTGCCGCCCCGGAGTCAGTCCCTTCGACCGTGATCGTCGAACCAATCAGCTCGCCGTTCCCCCCCATGTAGCCGTTATCCCCGGCAGAGGCAGCAGGTTGAAGGACCAATCCGGTCGCACCAACCAGAGTGTATTGTCGTCGTGCAGCCAAGCATCCAACCGTGTTCATAGGCACCCAGCAGCGGCGCGACGGCAACCGGATCGACCTGGGGGCTGGCGACGCTGGCCGCAAGTTGTTGAAGCTGCTGACTGATCATGTCAAACTGCGCCCGCGCCCCGACAAACCCGGAGGGTTCCAGGCCATAGAGGAGTTGTCCGAAATTCTCACCAAGCGCATTTTGCAGGAAGTCGGCGCCCATCGAATTCATGAACACGATCAGGCCAACGCGTGCTTCCGGGTACACCATCATGAACGTCCGGTAACCCTTCCAGCCGCCGCTGTGCGTGCGATACGGCGGAGCGGCGTCCTCCGCGATCACCCAGCCCATCGCGTAGTACAGATTTCCCTGAGAGGGCGAACGCTCCATCACCGCCTGCCCCGGCTGCCAGGTTCGCGCCAGGGACTCTTCGGAGACGATGCGCCGCCCCCCTGGCGTCAGGCCGCCGGTGACCTGAGTGATCAGGTACCGCGCCATGTCTTCGATATGGGTCCACACCCCGCCCGCCGGAGCCACCAGGGTCTCCGGCGCATCGACGTTGAGGCTGGGCTGATCGGTGCCGTCGAGCAGCGAATATCCATAGGAAACCTGCGCATAGTTGTCGCTGAGCAAACGGTGATCATCGGTGATGACAGCACTCGGCATGTCGATCGGCGTGAGAATGCGCTCCTGCATCAGTTGTCGGTAGCTGTCCAGCGTGACGGGCAGTCCGGCGGCGGCGGCGCCTGCGTAGCCTACCGAGGCGTAGACTTCGTTGTTGTAGCTGTAGCGCGTATGCAGATCGCTTTCCAGCCGCTGGTGGGCAACGATCGCCAGCAGATCATCGACGCTGGTCATCTCATCCCAGTACATGGCATCCGGCTGGGTGGCAATCAGCCCGGTTTCCATGCTCATCAGGTCGGCAACCGTCAGTCGGGCGGTCAGCGCCGCATCTGGCGTGGCGAAACCCGGCAGCAGTTCGGTCACCGGCGTATCCCAGTTGAGCAGGCCATCGTCGACCAATGTGGCGATCATCATGGAAGTCATCGACTTGGTGGTGGAGCCAATGCGCATTTGTGTTTGCGTGGTGAAGGGTGCGCCGGTTTCGAGATCGCGCACGCCGAATCCGCGTGCATAGACGATTTCGTCATCCTGCACGACGGCGACTGCCGCGCCGGGGATGTGGAAATAGTCCAGTTCTTCCTGTGTCATCGCTTCAAACTGGGCGAGCATTTCCGCAGTCACGGTTGGCACGCCTTGCGCAACCGCCTCGGCTGTGGGTTGTGTGCTGGATGGAGCGGAGAGCGTGCTGGGGACAATCACCGCAGCGGTGAGGAACAATATCAGCCTTGTAAACAACGATTTGCGCATCTGCATTGGGGGACCCTTTCAGCGCAAAGAATCTAGTGCTCTGTACGAAATCCGCGAAAAAGACGTTTCGGAAGCAGACTGAAGCGCATCGCCGTCGCCGAGCGACGAATGGTGATCGCGTGAGCCTGTCCCGTCATGTTGATCCGATTGCCTGAGCTGTACCTTCCCCGGCATCCATGCCGAATAGGTCGAGCGGTTGCGGGAAAGCTGTACGCGATCCGGGCGAAGTTGTGGCGAATACTGAAGAATCCGCGTCCCGCTACGGACGAAGAATTTGCTGAGTGAGGCCTGCAAAGCGCGTCTAGAGCAACAAGGGGAGCGGGGTGCTTCCCCGCTCCGTGAGCACCCGGATCGACCTATTGAAACAGCGAACTGATCAAAGCGAGCACAAAAGGCGCTATCGCTAACAGCGCGAGTATGGATGAACCGCGCCGCTTTGAATTGTGGCTGTCCCAGCTAAACAGATAGAGCGCCAGTCCAAACGCCAACGCTGCTCCGGCGAACAATACCGCCGTCGACAGATAGGGATTCAGATCATAGGGCAGTCCACGCGCAAAGACCTGATAGAGGTTCATCGCGTGGGTGGAAGGCAGCAGCAGAGAAAGATCCTGCAGTGCCGAGGGCAGCAGGTGGGTGGGAAACATTAATCCCCCGATGAGCATCGAAGGCAGAAAGATCGCCTGACCTAGCAGCGTTGTCGCTCTCGCGGAACTGGCAACGACCCCCATCAGCAGCCCAAAACCTGCGCTCGTCAGCACCATGAGCAGAAATGACAGCAAGAACCCCAATGCATTTGTTGGCAGCTCGGCTTGGAACAAGATTGGGGCTGTGACGACAATGACCGTGGTGAGGATCACCATATGGAACAGCGTCGTCAGGGCTGGAATGATCAGAATAGACATCTCGGGGATGCCATGGATTTTGTAACTGCGGAGAATACCGGAGTCTCGTGCCTCAACGATGGGAGTGGGCAGGCCGAGCAGAGTGCTGGTGAGGACAGCGAAAAATGTCATCGCTGGAATCATCGTCTCTTTGAAGTCCGGATTGAGGTTGCTCATCATTGCTCCCGCGAGGAGATAGAAACCGAGGGGGAACAGATAGTTGAGCAGGAGGAGCTGGCGGTTGCGGATGCCCGAACGAAACTCAAAGGCAAAGTGGATTGAAAACGCGCTCATGCTGTTGCCTCCGTTTTCGCAGTGATCTCGAGGAAGCGATCTTCAAGCGATGGACGTTCAACACGCAAGTCTTCGACCACATCCTGATGATCTTCTAGATAGTCGAGCACTGCGGCTATGCTGGCAGCAGTATCCGTTGTGTAGAAGATGTCGTACCCTTCTTTAGAGGCTCTCTGGACGACACCGGGCAGTGTGCCTGTCTCGGACAATGTTGCACGTTCGGTATGTACCGAGATTTTTGTCAGCCCAGCACCCGTTGCCGTGATCTCCCGTGGCGTACCAACAGCGATTAGCTTTCCAGAAACGAGAATGGCCACCCGGTCCGCGAGCTTTTCCGCCTCAGCCATGTCATGCGTTGACAAGATAATCGTAATGCCGTCGTGACGAAATTCTGCCATCAATTCGTGCAGTTCCACACGCGACTGAACATCCAGAGCCGCCGTCGGCTCATCGAGAAAGATCACTGAAGGGTGATGCGCTACGGCAAGCGCCAGCGCCAGCCGCCGCTTCTGTCCGCCGGACAGCTGTTCATACTGCACGTCATGTTTGCCGCCTAAGCCCATGCGATCGATCAGTCGGAAGTCCGGCTTTATACCGTGATAGGCTGAGAACAGATGCAGCGCTTCGCGAACTGTAATATTCGCCGGCATCCCTGAGGCCTGAAGCTGAACGCCTACCTTGTCCCGCAGTGCACGCGCTTTACTCGCCGGATCGATGCCCATCACCCGCAGCCAACCCGAGTCCGGCTGTCGTAATCCCTCCAGGCACTCCAGGGTGGTTGTTTTTCCTGCTCCATTGGGGCCGAGTAACCCGAAGATTTCGCCCCTGAATACCTCGAAGCTGATGCAATCGACCGCGACAAAACTCCCGTAGGATTTGCGCAGGTCCCGAACCTCTATGACTTTTTCTGTCATGGGATACTCGCCTTTCGTTATTGCCAACAGTGTCGCGCCCTTATGCTTCTGAATGTAGTGATGGATGTCATGAACACCAACGCCGCGAAGTCAAAAAGTAGGCACAGCGTCTTGCGGCATTTGCTGGCGTAGCGAAAGCCGATGAACCCCAGAGAAGCGGCGAGTGAAGCAGGCGGGTGGGCCTAAAAACAAAGCGAACCGGCCCGAGAGAAGCCAGTTCGTTTCACGTTACCTTTGGTATCCCCAACGAGATTCGGCCACAAGGCCCTGACTTGAAATCCACAATGACATCCATACAAAATTGCTATATCATGAGAATTGTCCGATTCAGCTCCCCGCAACCGACGTCTCACCTCTCCGCAGGCTTACTTTCCGCTCGGCCCCTGCTGCCTGCGCACCTGAATCGCTCTTACCGGAAGGGAGGCGTATTGGGATGGCCAGGTCATTGGGGGATCCATCCACGGAGTTCAACGAGCGGGAACTCGAGATTCTGCGCCGTATTGCCGAGGGGCAGTCCAACCGCGAGATCGCCGATCAGCTTTTTCTCTCCGTCAACACGGTCCGCTGGTACAACAAACAGATCTACGAGAAGCTGGACACGCACTCGCGCACCACGGCGATCGCCCGCGCCCGCGCGCTCGGCCTGCTCACAGCGGGCGGCGACGGGGCGCGCACGAGGCGGGGCGTGACGTTGAGCGCTTTGCCGATGACGGTGGGGGCGCGGCGGGCGTCGACGAGCTGGAGGCCATCGGCCCTTCGTCCACCCCGTCCAACCTGCCGTCGCAGCTCACCCCGTTCATCGGACGCGAGCGCGACATGGCCGAACTGGCCGCGCAGTTCGCCGACCCGGCCGTGCGCCTGCTGACCATTCTCGGTCCGGGCGGCATGGGGAAGACCCGTCTCTCACAGGAGTTCGCCCGCGGGCGGCTGGCCGAATTCCAGCACGGCGTCTACTGGATCGCGCTGGCGCCGGTGACCGCCGAGGGCGAAGACGCCCATAATGCCGTCATGAACACCCTGGCCAGCACGCTGCACATCACCCTGCACGCCGGCGCCGACCCCGAAGCGCAGATCATGACCTATCTGCACAACCGGCGCATGCTGCTGGTCATCGACAACTTCGAGCACCTGCTCAGCGCCGCCGGCATTGTGCGCCGCATCCTGGAGAGCGCGCCGGGCGTCAAGGTGATCGCCACCTCGCGCGAGGCGCTGGGGTTGTACGGCGAAGTCGTCTACGCGCTGGCCGGCCTGGCCGTGCCCGAGCGCGACGCCGCCGACCCGTGGGCGTACGACTCGATCAAGCTCTTCCTTCAGACGGCGCGCCGGGTCCGCGGCGACTTCAGCCCCGACGAGGGAGACCTGGGCGAGATCGCCCGCATCTGCACGCTGGCCGACGGGCTGCCGCTCGGCATCGAACTGGCCGCCGCCTGGGTGCGCTCGCTGGGCCTGTCGGAAATCCGCGAGCAGTTGGAGAACGGGCTGGACATCCTCGAGAGCCGCACCCACAACATCCGCCACGTCTTCGATCGCTCCTGGTGCCTGCTGGCCGAATCCGAGCAGGTGGCCTTTGCCCGCCTGTCGATCTTCCGCGGCGGCTGTACGCGCGAGGCGATCCAGTCGGTCACCGGCGCCAGCCTGCGCATGATCGCCTCGCTGGTCGACAAATCGCTGCTCTGGCATCTGCCCGACGGCCACTACGCGATGCACGAACTGCTGCGCCAGTACGCGACCGAGCAGCTCGATCGCCTGTCGGGAGAGGAAGCGGTGCAGTCGCGGCACTGCGACTACTACGCCGCCCTGGCCGGCCGCTGGGGGCGCGGCGTGCAGGGCCCCCAGCAGCTCGAAGGGTTGGAGATCCTGGAACAGGAATACCAGAACATCCACGCCGCCTGGCAGTATGCCGCGCAGCATGGGCGAGGAAGCGCTCAAGGAACTGCTGGAGATGTGGTACTTCTTCGACATTCGCGCGCGCTGGCGCGAGGGCGAGGAGCTGTTCCGCACCGCGGCGGCCAGCGTGGAGGGCTGACGCGCGCCCGTCTGATGGCGCGGCAGTCGGTCTTCACGTTTCGGCTCGGGCTGGGCGAACAGACCCGCCAGCTCGTCGAGCGCAGCATGGACGCTTTCCGCTCCGCCGGCACCGAGGCCGAGCTGGCGATGCCGCTGCTGACTCTTGGCCACCTCATCTTTTCCAGGGCGATCTCAGTGGGGCGCCTGCCTACTATGAGCAGGCTATCGCGCTGGCCACGCGTTACAACGATCCGCTGGTCGTCGTCACCGCGCTCATTCGACTCGGCGCCAGCGCCATCAATGCCGGCGACTATGCTGAAGGGCGCTCGTCGCTCCAGCGCGCGCTGGAGCTCAGCCGCCGCATCGGCGATATCATGTCCACGTCGCTGGCGCTGATCAATCTGGGGGAACTGGAAATGCTGGTGGGCGATGTCGAGGCGGCGGCCATCTACTATCGCGGCGCGCTGGGGACGGCGCAGCGCATTCGCCAGCACTACGTGATCGCCGGGGCGCTGGCGGAACTGGGCCGAGTGGCGTTCCTGCACGGCCGCTATGAGGAAGCCGAGCGCCTGGTCGAACAGAGTCTGAGCCTGCATCTGGAGCACGGCAACCTCCGGTTCGCCGTCCGCTGTCACGCCTATCTGGCCAGCATCGCCTGCGCCCAGGACGACTACGCTCGTGCGAATGCCCATTTTTTGCGCGCCTTCGAATACACCTTCGCGGTGCATGCGTTCGGTCCCGGCGTGCGTCCGCTGCTCTTCCTGGCCGACTGCTTTGCCAGGCAGGGGGATTTCGCCCGCGCGGTCGAGATCTGGACGCTGGTCGCCCGCTACGACGGCAGCAGCCGCGAACAGCAGGAGGAGGCGGCCCGTCGCTGCGAAGAAACGGCCTCCCTGATCCCGGCCGAGCGCTTCGATGCGGCGGCGCGGCGCGGCAGCGGGATCGACGTCGAAACGATGCTCACGTCGCTCATGACGGAACTCGCAGGGCAGGCTGGGGCGCTCGCAGCCCCTCGAACAGATCCGACTCCACCGCTCGCCCGCCGTTGACCAGGCTGAAAGCGCGGTAGTAGGTCTGAACGCCGAAGATGCGGGCGCGGCCGTCATCGTCGAGCCGCAGCAGGCCCTCGAAGCCGCCGACCTGCGACTGATGGCACTGGACGGCCTCCCAGACCCGGGAGAGGACGGCGTGGGTGTCGATGCGCGTGGTGATCGCCCAATCCGCCCAGGCGACCGTCCGGCGCTCCGTCCCGTCCACCTGCATGACCAGATCGCCAAACGCCGCCTGGTAAGCGCTGAAATGGCGATGTGGTGGGGATGCCCGTAGATCCCGTTGGGATCGAAGGTCGGCACCACCTGTGGGCGGATGCGGCGCAGGTGCAGCACGAGCTGGAGGATGGCCTCGAGCGGCGGGACGCGGTCGAGTTCGCCGTCGATATAGTCGAGGAAGGCGACATCCTGCACACCCAGAGCGCGGGCGGCACAGAGCAGCTCAGGCTCGCGGATGCGTCCCAGGGCTTCTTCGCCGGGGTACAGCGCCGGGTCGCCGGGCCACCCCCGCTCGCCGCGCGTAGCCGTCACGACATACGTTTCCACTCCCTCGACCGCCGCCAGGGCCAGCGCTCCGCCCATCCCGAGGGTTTCATCGTCGGGATGAGCGGTCACCGCGAGCAGGCGCAGACGTTCAGGTCTCATGTTCTTCCTCGCTTCGTCAACTGGTCGCCAAAGCGCGGCGGGGCGAAAGCGCCAGCCGCACCACCGGCACCGCGGCAAATACCAGCACCATGGTGAGCGCCAGCGTCAGCGAGACGCCCAGCACCTGCACCGCCATCCCGGCCCCGGCAAAACTGACCACCGCGCCGATCCAGCGGGTGGCGGCGAAGCGCGCCAGACTGCTCTCCAGCGCGGATGGCGGAGCCATCTCGGTCACCAGCGCCGAGCCGATGGCGAAGCCGGAGTTGACCAGGGCGATCAGCGCCGCGGCGATCCAGAAGTGCCAGGCGGCGGTGGCCGGGATCATCAGGGCCACGCCGACGGCCGCCAGCGTATAGCAGGTATACAGGACGCCCCGCCGCCCGATCCGGTCAGACAGCCAGCCCATGACAAAGGGCAGCGGCAGGTTGATCAGCCCGGCGAAGGCGACCGCGCCGGTGATCTCGCTGGTGCTGAAGCCGTTCGCGTCCATGGCCAGAGGGCGGACCATCTCGCCGACAAAATTGCCGCTAAACGCCATTACGCTGGCCGCCAGGATGAGCAGGAAGGCCCCGCCGAGCGGCGCGCTGGACCTCAGGGCGGCGAAGGTCCCGGTCTGGACGGCGGCGTAGCTGCCCGTCTGCGTCAGCAGATAGCTGCCGGTCTGCCTGGCCGCCGCAGGTGAAGCCGGCGCCGCTTTGGCCGTCTGCTTGTCGGCCAGCCCCAGCGCGATCACGGCCAGCAGCAGCCAGAGCGCTGCCGAGAAAGTGAACAGGGCGGGGAACCCCCAGCGGTCGACCAGCGCGCCGGAAACCAGCCCGCCGATCACCTGGCCGAGCGCCAGCGCCACACCCATCACGCCGAAGGTGCGCCCCCGGCTGCGATCGTCGGCAAAGAGGCCGGTCAGAATGGTCAGCATGGAGGTGGAGATGCCGAACAATCCCCATCCCAGCGTCGTCAGCAGGCCGAGCTGAACGACGTCCTGCGCCGTGCCCATCAGGAAGAACAGCGGCGCGTTGAGCAGGGCCGGCGCGATGATGAAGAGCTTGCGCCGTCCAAAGCGTCCCGACAGCGAACTGCTGCCGATGGTGGTGATGGCCAGCAGCGCGAAGGCGATGGCCAGGAACAGGCCGGTCTGTGCGGCGTCGGCGCCCAGCGTGCGGGCGTAGAGCGACATGACCGCCATGATGCTGCTGCCCACCGTGCTGGGGAGCAGGTAACACATGAAAAGCAAGATGAGCTGCTTTCGGGTCATCGTGGGACCCTCCTTTCAAATTCCGTTCTGAATTGGATGGCGCCTGTGAACCTCACCCGTCAATCCATTCTCCGGGGTGAACCTCACCCCTCAATCCCCTCTCCATACTGGAGAGGGGAGGCTAAGCGAAGCGCAGCAGGGGTGAGGTTCGCCAGAACTAGACGTGGAACTCGATGGTGCGGCGGATGTGCATGGCCATCCGCCCGCTGCGGTAGGCGCGGATTTGCGCCGCGTGCTCGCGTTTGTGCCCGTAGAAGGCGCCGACGATCAGGTCTTCGGCATCGCGCAGGCCGGCGCCCCAGGGCACCGGGACCTGCTGGCGCAGCTTATCGTCCGGCAGGTGCAGCAGCAGGTCGATCGCCGTCTCGTAGTAAGCCTGGTACTCGTCGACAATGCGGCTCAGGGGGAGATCCTGCCGCCGCGCGATGGCCGCCACGTCGAAGCCGTCGGGGTCGGCCACCCAGCGATCGAAGTCGCTGGTCGGCGTTGCGTCGTCCAGCCGCACCAGGATGTCGACCAGGACCGCCTCGCTGGAGGCGATGTGGGCCATTACCTCCTTGATCGACCACAGCTCGCAGGCGCCGGCCTGTGCGCTCTCCTCTTCGCCGATCCCCTTGATCGAGTCGAGCAGAATCCGGTGCCCCTGCTCCATGATGCTGAGAATGTGCATGCTGCTTTGCTCCCTACCGTTTCAATGCGGTCTCTGCTCTGGTTGTTCAGCCACGGATATTCTGCAGAGGGGCCAACGGTCAAACGAAGTTCGACCGTGTCTGCCCGCAGAAATCCCCACCCTATGCCGGCCGCACCGAAGGATCGCGCAGGCGCGCGATGTGTTCGATGTCCTGCTGAACCTCCGCCCGGCTGATCAGCGTGTCGAAGGTGCTGCGCTCCATGCACAGCAGTTCCACTGCGGTCTGGGCGCGCACGGTCGCATGACGCACGCCGTCGCGCAGCAGGCCGACCTCGCCGAAAAACTCCCCTTGACCCAGACGCGTGATGACTTCCTGCCCGCCATCCGGTTGTTCGGCGATCACTTCGACCTCGCCGCGGGTGATGATGTAGAAGCGGCTGGCCGGTTCCCCCTGACGGACGATGGTCTCGCCCGCCCTGAAGCGCACCGGGTGCAGAGCCGGCGTGATGCGAGCGGCCTCCTTCGTGGTGAGCTGTGGCATGGCTCGCCGCAGATAGCGGTCGGAGACGCGGCGCAGTTCGCCGGCGAAGGCGATGGCCAGCGGCACCGTGACGATCAGGTTGTAGTAGAAGTGCAGGTACGGACGGGTGGGCAGCAGCGGGTTCAGGTCCGGGAAGAAAGTCCCGATCAGCCCGCCGCGCGCCGCAATGCCGTTCTTGCCGGCCACGTCATAGAAGTTGAGCATCGCCGGCTCGGTCCCCAGCGGCACCGCCGTGACGAGGTTGCCGTCGGCGACGGTTCCCCAGAGCTGCCGCGTCCCTTCGTAGATGAAGTGGTTGTCGAAGAAGAAGGTGTAGCAGATGAAGAGATGCTCGACCGTATGCACCGAGGCGAACGCCAGCGCGATCCACAGCCAGATATTGCGCGGGTAGCGCAGCACCAGCATCAGGATCAGCATCCAACCGGCGACCTCCCAGATCAGATGCACGATCTCCAGGTCGAGCTGGCCGAAGATGCCGCAGGCCAGCGGCGTGGTCACCGGGGCGCCGTCCGCGCCGATCAGGGCGGTACCCTGTGCATTCGGCTTGACAATCGTGCTGACCGACATGCCCGTCGGCGCGCTGCCCGGGTCGCGCAGACCGGCCTGAATGGCCCGCTGGGCGTTTTCGGCGGTATCGACCGGGGGCGGGCACACCAGCGGCGCGTTGGTCAGGCTCAGCACCGCCACCTGCACGACGTGCTCCATCAGATGGCCCAATTGCAGGACGACGATCACCGCGAAGACGGCGACCCAGTGATAGTGATCGACCTTCCACAGACTCTCGAAGAGCAGCACCGGCAGCCAGGGCAGCAGCGCGAACAGCGCCATCATGTAGAGCGGCTGGCCGAGCAGGAACATGCCCACCGTCAGCAGGATCGACGCGCCCGCCGTGGCGATGACGATGTGCGCGGGGATGCGTCGAAAGGTCAGAAACGCGCGGGTGATCTGCATCATCATGATGCGCCCTCCTCCGCCGGATCTGCTCCGGCCGTCGCTTTCTCTTCAAACAGGTCTTCAAACGCCTCGGTGGCGCTGGCGGCCAGCACCTCGAAGGTGTTCCGCCGCATGTCAGGGGTCATCTCGACCGGCGAGTCCCAGACGGTCACCTCGGCGTCGATGGTGGCCTGGCCCCGCAGCCGCGCGATCGACACGCGGTGGTTGCCGTCGACCACGAAGTAGGCGTCGCCCACCTGGTACAGTTCGACCGGCGGCAGCTCCTGCGTGCCGACGGCCGCGGCATAAACGCTGCTCCAGCGGTCGGACATGTGCGGGTCGCGGGGCAGAAACGTCGGGCCAAATTCGTCCGCCCGGCCGACGCTGCCGACAATCTTGTCGAGATCCACCTGCTGAATGCCCGGCGCCGGGCGGTGGCTGGTCAGGTGCAGGCGCTCCTTCACCTGGTCGAAGTTCCACAACTGCCGCAGTTTGCCGGGGACAAGGGCGCGGAAGATGGTTTGCAGGGCGCTGTCCAGCAGGGCATCCTCGAATTTGTCTTTCCCTTCCCGAAGCCGCAGCGAGTGCTTGTCGTTGATGGTCATGATTCCCTCTACTCTCTTGCTCAGCGGCCGGCGCTGCGGCCTGCGGTCGTGCGTCGTGTCTGGCTCAGCTTCCTCAGCGCCGGGATGGCGAAGAGGGCATCGACGAACAGAACGAAGAGGATGACAACCGCCAGCAGCGGCAGGCGGGCTTCCCAGTCGGCGCGGGTGGCGCCGGCGGACAGCGGCAAACCGACGGCGAAAGCGGCCGCGCTGCCTGCCGCCAGAAGCGATAGGGCGAGTGTCGTCACCAGAACAGCCAACCGAGATGTTTTCATCAGTTTTCCTCTTTCGAACGGAGTGGTTGGTCGGGCGCTTGCTCGATCCTCCGGGTATGGACGGACGCCGCAGCGCTGTGCGGCATCCGTTCCCCCTGGAGGTGTCGGCCCTTTGACGGGCCGGTGCTTTCTTACATGCCGGCGGGCATATGGATGACGAACTGCACGTCGTCGCACGGCGCCGCATCCATCGGCTCGCAGCCGCCGCCAAAGGTGGAGAGCTGCGCCTCGTAGGCATCGGCCACCGCCGGTCCATGGGTGCGCACGACCAGGTGTACTTCCGCCGTGTACGGGTCCAGCAGGCCGGGGCCGAAGACGACGCCGGGAACCTCGCCGCGGCCGAGGCTGGCGGAGACGGCCAGCGAGCCATCGGCGCTGACGCTGCCGCTCGCGTGCTGCACGGAGATGTTGGAGGCGGCGATGTTGTCCATGTCCAGGACACGGTTGCCGGCGTCATCGCGCTCGGTCGTGGTGTCATCGGCGAAGACGAAGATGTCATCCAAGCTGCACTGACCGTCGGTGCAGTTCTCCGGCGAGTTGAAGATCACCCACCAGACGGTGTAGACGGTACCCGGTTCCAGATCGCTGGTGCTCAGGGTGGCGGTGACGCCGTTGGGGTAGCGGGTGAGCTGCGAGCTGGAGCCTGCAATTTCCGAGGCATCGCTCATGCGGTGGACGGTGGTGGTGCTGACACTCGGCTCGCTGTCCTGGGCGTAGGCGCTCAGCGCCAGGACGCTCAGCAGGGCCAGGAGGCTGACGATGAGGGTGAAGCGCTTGCGGTTCATCTGATACTCTCCCCTTTGGGTAAATGTGTGTGTGTCCTTACGACAAGCACACTATACGATGGCCACCGGGGTGGCTGTCACCGCCTCCAGGGGTGGTGTTCACACCGCATAGGGGTGGTCCCAAAGGGCATGGTCGCCAAAAGGCGGTCCCCAAAGGGGATAGTCATTCAGATGTATTGGCTGTGATGCGGGGTACAGGCGCGAAGGAACGACGATGAGGAAGTGGTTTACCGGCAGCAAGCATGCCGCCCCTACGAAGAGTGTTCAAATGGATGATTCTCGCCTGAGGTGTCGCGGCTCTCCTTATTCATCTGGGCGGATACTGGCCACGCCATCCGTGTCGTCGGAGCAGCACTCGTCGACCTGCGCGGCCAGCATCTCCAGGGTGCGCAGGCGCATCTCCGGCGTCATCTCCACTGGCGAGTCCCAGACGGTCACCTGGGCGTCGATGCTGGCCTTGCCCAGCAGCCGGGCGATCGACACCCGATGGTTGCCATCCACCACGAAGTAGACTTCGCCCACCTGGTACAGCTCGACCGGGGGCAGCTCCTGCGTGCCGACGGCGGCGGCGTAGACCGAACTCCAGCGATCGCGCAGGTGGCCTTCGCGCGGCAGAAAGGTCGGGCCGAAGTCATCGGCGCGCCCGACGCTGCCCATGATCTTGCTGACGTCCACCTGCTGAACGCCCGGGATCGGGTGGCGGCTGGTCAGATGCAGCCGCTGCCGGATCTGGTCGAAGTTCCACAGACGGGGCAGTCGGCGGCGGAAGACCCGGCGGAAGATGGATTGAAGGAAGTTGAAGACGAGGGCGCGCTCAAACTTCGCTTTTCCCTCACGAAGGCGCACGTATCGTTTGTCGTTGAAGTCCATAGTGGCGCTTATCCTTTCCGGACGCGGGGCCTCCGGCAGGCCTGGCGTATGGGATAGGCAGGATGGGTCCTTGGGGGTGGACGTTGGAAAGCGAAGCGGGACATGGTGGAAAACGAATGGTTCTATAAGCGGGCGGCGGCGATCAGCGGGCGGGCAGACTGCGCTTCTGGCGCGCGGCCAACTCCTTGGTCAGCTCGATCTCGCGTTTGTGGGCGGCGGTGCGGGCCTCGTCCAGCGTTTCGCGCACGCCTTCGCGCAGCGCATGACGCATCTTTTTGCCGGTCGCGGGGGCGAACAGCATCACCAGGGCCGCGCCAATCAGCGCGCCGACGAGGAAACCAAGAGCAAGACTTACCAGTTTTCGCATGGTCTGGTCATTCTAGAACGGCACTCGCGCCAGTATACTAGTACGATAATTCTAACACATCTGCATGGCGGTGCGTCCGCCTTTTGACCTAATTTGATCACGGAGGCAGAAGTTATGGCACGTCGCGTTGTCGCCACCGATCGCGCTCCCGCGGCCATCGGGCCGTATTCGCAGGGCATCGTCACCGGCAATCTCGTCTTTACCGCCGGTCAGGGGGGCGTCATCCCCGGCACCAAGACCGTCGTCGAGGGCGTGGAAGCGCAGACCCGGCAGGTCATGGAGAACATCAAGGGCATTCTGGAGACTGCCGGCACGTCGATGGACCGCGTGGTCAAGACGACCGTCTACCTGGCCGACATGGCCGATTTCGCGAAGATGAACGCCGTCTACGCCACTTTCTTCCCGCCCGACCCGCCGGCGCGGACGACGATTCAGGCGGCCGGTCCGCCGCTGGGTTTGCTGGTGGAGATCGAGGCGATTGCCGAGATCGGGTAAGGCAAACCTCACCCCCTGGCCCCCTCTCCGTCCGGAGAGGGGGAACCGGCAGCGGGGCGATCCGTGGCGATGGATGGCATGAAGGCGGACGGCAAGAATGCCTCCCTACGCCACAATTTGCGGGGATGGGATTGATCGGGTCGGCGCATGAATGGCGGGGATGAGGCATGCCTCGTCCCATAGGCACCAAGCAGCGACTGATCGACGCCATCTGAATATCGATTGTCGCGTCGTCCGCCGGGTGTTAAAACACCCGGCTACCCGAAAAGACAGGTCCACTAAAGGGACCAAGAACGTAGGCGTCAGAGAAGCCCCTTCAGTGGGCTTGTCGGTTGGTAGCCGAGGTGCTTTAGCCCTCGGCGGTCCCCCGAACCCTAACTTGGCGCACATGGGACGCGATTGACCGGGTCGGCGCCGGCGAATGTAATGAGGACGTGGCATGCCTCGTCCGTTCGAGGAAATGGAAGGATTGCCCTGCCCACGGTTGCGTCGGCAGGTCGTTGGTTCAGGTATGGAGCTTCACCGTTATGGCACGTAAACCCTTAGTGGCACTCGTCGGACGGCCCAACGTGGGCAAGAGCACGCTCTTCAACCGGCTGGTTGGGCAGCGCATGGCCGTCACCGACCCGACCCCCGGCACCACCCGCGATCGGCTCGGTGGCGTTTTCGACTGGCACGGCCTGCTCTTCGACGTGGTGGACACCGGCGGCATCGAGGTCTACCAGCCGAAGGGCACGCGCAACGAAGCGCCGCTGTCCGAGGGCAGCATCGAGTTTGTCCCGCAGATTAAGGCCCAGGCGCTGATCGCGGTGCAGGACGCCGACATCATCGTCCTGGTGGTGGACGGCGCGAGCGGCATCACCGCCGCCGACGAAGAGATCGCCGAAATTTTGCGACGCACCAAGAAACCGGTGCTGATCGCCGCCAACAAGGCCGACCACGTCGAACATTTCAAGATGGCGGTGGAGTTCTACGGCCTGGGGCTGGGCGACGTCTACCCCCTGAGCGCCATCCACGGCCTGGGCGTGGGCGACCTGCTCGACGGCGTGGTCGACGCCGCCCGTGAGATCTTTCCGGAACTGGTCGACATGCCGGACAACGATGCCGAACCGGAAGATACGCACCTGCATATCGCCATTCTGGGTCGGCCTAATGTCGGCAAGAGCAGTCTGGCCAACCGCCTGCTCGGCGAGGACCGGATGATCGTCAGTCCGGTGTCCGGCACGACGCGCGACGCCATCGACACCGACATCACCTACCACGGCGAGATGATCACCCTGATCGACACGGCGGGCATCCGGCGGCGCGGCAAGATCGAGCCGGGGGTCGAGAAGTACAGCGTGCTGCGGGCGATGAAGGCCATCGACCGCTGCGACGTGGCCCTGCTGCTGATCGACGCCATTGAAGGAATCACCGACCAGGATGCCCACATCGCCGGCTACATCATGGAAGCCGGCAAGAGCGTGGTGCTGATCGTCAACAAGTGGGATGCGGTCGAGAAGGACAATACCACGCACACCGCCTTCGAGCGGGCGCTGCGCGAGCGGTTCGACTTCCTGCCCGACCCGCCGATGATCTTCATCAGCGCGCTCACCGGGCAGCGCATCCACGAGGTGCTGGAGACGGCGCGGCAGGTTTACGAGGGGCGCTACGCCCGTATCTCGACGGCCGATATCAACCGTCTGCTGCGTGCCGCCATGCAGAAGCACCCGCCGCCCGCACGCGGGACGGTGCAGCTCAGGATCTACTACGGGTCACAGGTACGGGTGGCGCCGCCGCTGTTCCTGTTCTTCGTCAACGACCCGATGATGGTGCATTTCACCTACCGGCGCTATCTGGAAAATCAGATCCGCGCCGAATACCCCTTCACCGGCACGCCGATCCGCATGAGCTTCCGCCAGCGTGGCAAGGACGAGGACTAACCAGGGTCGAGTGTCACTCCATCGCGAGGTTGTGGGCGTCGGCATGCGCGAATGCCCGTCCGCTTCCCTGCGCCGGACGCGGTCGAGGCGATCCGCTGCCCGGCGTGTCACCGTTACGCCCCACGTTTTTCCGGGAGCACACACGGGTGCTCCCCGACAACCAACCCTGTTTTTGTACCCTGGCGCAGGGGCTGCCCCGGTATCCGCCCATAGGCATTACCGTAAGGATGTTTCTCTCGATCTCCCCCGTTATGACCTCTCCCCCGTTCCCTCCCCGCTTGCGTGGGAGAGGGGGCCAGGGGGTGAGGGGTAGATCCGCGCTAAAGGTAATGCCTGTGGGCTGCCCCGGTAGAGTCTGTTGAAAAAGGGGTAGTGCTCCCTGAAACTACGCCGATGCGCCGCCGGAGAATAGAATTCTCCGGCTACCCTTCAAAGACGCGAGAAACCGACTGAAGTCGGTTGCAGCAGGAAGCGCTCATCCCTTGAATTCCGCTGGAGGAACCCTCTTCAGAGGGTTTCCCGTGCAGTTCGTGGTAGCCCGGCGTTTCTAACGTCGGGCGGAGCCGCCATTCGCTGCCTATTGGCTCTCTCTGTCTGTCGCTTGAGCCTACCTCTTTTCCCGTGTTTTCCCTTTTCCAACAGAATCCCGGTATCCGCCCGCAGTAAATTTCGTCAGAACTCTTCTCAGGCTATTCAGGGAAAATGTCGCGCACGGGCAGGGTGAAGCCGGGCAATACCTCGCCGCCTTCCAGCACGCCGGTGATGTCCAGTGGGCCGATAAGGTTTTTTAGTCCGTCTCTCGAACAGGGTATACTCCCGGCACTGTGCCGGTCCCACGCTAAACTATGCCGCGCACCGAGAGGATGGTCATGGAACATAATCCGGCTCTGGCCCTGTTCCTGGCGCTGGGGATTGTCATCACGAGCGCGCGCATCGCGGGCGGTCTGGCGCGGCAGTTCCGTCAGCCACGCGTCCTCGGCGAACTGATCGTCGGCGTTATCCTCGGCCCCACACTGCTTGATCTCCTGCATTCTTCCGCTCTGGGGTTGGATCAGGCCCACGTGTCCGAGACCGTCAGCGAGCTGGCCCAGCTCGGCGTACTGCTGCTGATGTTCAAAATCGGGCTGGATGTGCATATCGCGGAACTGATGAAGGTCGGTAAGGTCGCGCTGTTCGCCGGCTTGGGTGGCGCGCTGCTGCCGGTGATCATGGTCTACCCGATCGTGCGCCTCACCGGCATAGGCTGGGAGGCCGCGCTTTTCACCGGCGTCATTCTGGCGGCCACCTCCGTGAGCATTTCCGCCCAGGTGCTGCTGGAACTGGACGTTCTGCAAACGAAAGAGGGCAACGCGCTGCTCGCCGCCGCGCTGATCGACGACGTGGTGGCCATCCTGCTGGTCTCCATTACCGTAGCGATCACCAGTCCGAGAGAAGGCGGTCTCGACGCCGGGGTCCTGCTGGGGATCGTCGGGCGCATGGCGCTGTATTTCGTCGGCGCGTTCATGATCGCCTGGTTTCTGATCCCCCGTCTTATCAACTGGATGCAGACCCAGCCGGCGATCGCGCATTCCTACGGCATCCCGGCCATCGCCCTGGTGCTGGCCCTGCTGTTCGGCTGGTCGGCCGAGGCGTGGGGCGGGGTGGCGGCTATCAGCGGGGCGTTCATCGTCGGCGCCGGTCTGAGCCGCGCCCGCGAGCCGATCAAACACACGATCGACGTCGCCATCTCCAACATCGCCTACACCCTGCTGATCCCAATCTTCTTCGTGAATGTGGGGTTGGAGATCGATCTTCACCTGCTCCCCCTGAGCGTTCTGCCGCTCGCCGCGCTCCTGCTGGTGCTGGCCTTTGCCTCCAAGCTGATCGGCTGCGGCGCCGGCGCTCTCCTGGGCGGCTTCAACCGTCAGGAGTCGCTGCGCCTGGGGATCTGCATGGTGTCACGCGGCGAAGTGGGCCTGATCATCGCCTCTCTGGGAGCATCGAGCGGCGTCTTCCGCTCAGACGATGGATTGTACGGGGCCGTATTTCTGGTGATCCTGCTTTCGACAGTGATTACACCACCGCTGGTACGGCGCGTGTTCCAGAATCATCCGGTCCAAAAAAGAGGAGCAGCACATGCCCAGTCCTAAACTGGTCGTCCTGATCACGTCTCTGGCGGAGGAAGCGTACCGCGTAGGGGATGCCTGGCAGAAAGCGGGCGCGCCCGGCGTCACCTTCCTGGAAGGGTTTGGCCTGGGGAATCTTCAGCGCGTCGGGCGCAACGTCGAAGTGCTGCCTGGCATGCTGTCGATGCTCGACATCTTGCGCGACAACCGCGAGACCAGCATGGTGCTGCTCTCTCTGCTCCATGACGACGCCCTGGTCCAGTCGCTCCTGGACGCCGCGCAGGATATTCTCGGCGATATGCTGGAGCCCAACGCCGGGGTGGTGTTCGTCATCGATATCGAGCGGGCCATTGGCATTCGCCACCACGGGGTTGATCGGTAAACCCGTCCCATCGGTCATTCCTGACGGGCGTCGTCAAAACCCCTCCGGCACCTTCTCCCCGGCGCGGATGGCCACGTTCAGCCGGTTTTCCAGCGGCACGAGCGGGCAGCTCCAGCCGGGGCCATAGGCGCAGTACGGGTTGTAAGCCAGGTTGAAGTTCACTTCGAAGCGCGCGCGGTCCGGCGTCTCGTCGATTAGCTCCGGCTCCAGATAGCGCCCGCCGCCGTAAATCTCTTCGGCAGTGTCGGTGAAGGGCAGAAAAAAGCCGTGCGGCGTCTGGTAGATGGTCAGCGCCGCCTCCTGGCCGTCCACCTCGAACGCGACCCGTGCGTAGCGCCGATAGTGACGCAGCTCGCCGCTGGTTGTCTGTACGGTGATGGTCTCGCCCGCCAGACGTTCGCCCTCCAACTCCAGATCGAGCGCCGCGTTGGGGTCAAAGGTGCGAATCCCCTGAAAGCGCTCCTGCTGCTCTGGCGTGAGCGGCGACTGCGGGCTGGTCTTGAAGAACTGGTCCTTCTGTCGGCGGAAGGCGACCAGATCGTGATCGTTCATGATTTCTCCTCGGCGTGCCTCTTCATCGGAAGATCGACGTCAGCCTGTGCATCGGCCGGCACAGACGTATCTCATAGAAGCATTATTACAGATCATCATACGATGAGTCCATTAGAAGCGCGTGACTATCGCGCTGTAAGGCATCTCTCTATACTCACTGCACTCCTGGGCACTCCTGGACGCCATGAAGGTGAGGACTCTTCCATGATAGACCTGACGCCCGAAGAATTTCGTCGGCTGGGATATCTGGCCATCGACCTGATTGCCGAGCGCATGGCCGTCGAGTCCGATCAGCCGGTGCGCCGGACGGTTCCGCCAGAACTGCGCGACGTGCTGATGGCCGCGCCGGGAGAAACCACAACCGACCCGAGACGCTGATCCGGCGGGTCGCGACGGAGATCATGCCGTATCCGATGGGCAATGCCAACCCGCGCTTTCTGGCCTGGGTGAATTCCCCGCCCGCGCCGCTGGGCGTCCTGGGCGATCTGCTGGCCTCGGCGCTCAATGCCAGCGCGGCCGGCGGCGATCACGCCGCGACTTACGTCGAGCATGGCGTGCTGAACTGGATCAGGTCGGTGTTCGGCTTCCCGCAGGAGTCCGGCGCGATCCTGACCAGCGGCGGCAGCGTCGCCAACCTGATCCCCCTGGCGGTGATGCGGCACGTCAAAGCGGCCGACAACATGCGCAAACGGGGATTCAACGGCGAAGACTTCCCGATGGCGATCTACACCTCGACGCAGGGCCACTCCTGCATTCAGAAGGCAATCGAGCTGCTCGGCTTCGGCAATGCCTATCTGCGCAAAATTCCGGTCGACCGCGACCAGCGCATGAACCTCGACGCGCTGCGCGAGGCCATCCAGGACGATCGCGAGGCCGGCATGCGCCCGGTGTGCGTGGCGGCCAGCGCCGGCACGGTCAACAGCGGCGCCATCGACCCGCTGGAGGCAATCGCCGATCTGTGCCAGGACAACGACCTGTGGTTCCACGTCGATGGGGCTTACGGCGGCTTCGGCATCCTGGCCCCCAGCGCCCGCCGGCACTATACCGGCATCGACCGGGCCGACAGCATCGCCGTCGATCCGCACAAGTGGCTGTACGTGCCGGTGGAGTGCGGCTGCGCGTTGGTCCGCGATGCCGACGCCATGCGCGAGACCTTCAGCCTGATCCCACCCTACCTGCGCGACGACCGCGTCCTGCCCTGGTTCTCCGAGTTCGGCGTGCAGCAGACGCGCGGTTTCAAGGCGCTCAAGCTGTGGCTGACGCTCCAGCAGATCGGCACGGCGGGGTACTGCGAACTGATCGAGCGCGACATCGCCATGGCGCGGCTGCTGCGCACCAAGGTCGAGGCGGCGCCCGACCTGGAGCTGATGGCCGCCGGCCCGCTCAGCGTGACCTGCTTCCGCTACCGGCCGGCCGACGCGCCGGAGATGGACGATGGCGAGATCGACGTGCTCAACCGGGCCATCCCCCGCCTCGTGCAGGACGGCGGCGAGACCTTCATCACCGTCACCGAGCTGGACGGCCGGGCGGCGATCCGCGCCTGCGTGGTCAACTTCCGCACCCAGGAAGCCGACCTGGATCGCATGCTGGCCGCCGTTCGCGCGGCGGGCGTGGCGGCCCTGGCCGAGGCGTAGGCCACCACCCACGCCTTCCGAAGGGGCGGTTCGCGAACCGCCCGTCCACGCCCCACGTCCTCCGTAGGGACGCGCTACTGCGCGTCCGCCGTCTGCCCCGATCGGTCCGCCCACGCCGGAGGGTATTTTCGCGCCGCGGACGAGGCATGCCTCTTCCCTACGAAGATGCTGGGCGGGCCGGATGAACGTGGAGCGTCACTTCGCCCAGGTGTCGGACCGACCGGCGCAGCGCTTCCTCGGCATGTTCGGCGAGGTGGTGGCTTTCCGCTACTGAAAGCCGCGCATCCACCCGGATCGTCATCTCCGCGAAGAGCTGGTGCCCCACCCAGCGCGCGCGCACGCGGTCGACGCCCTGAACGCCCGCCACCTCGCTCGCCCGCCGCTCGATCTGCTCGATAATTGACGGATCGACGGCGTCCATCAGCCGGTACCAGATGCGCCGCGCAGCGTCGCGCGTGATGAACAGGATGGCGACGCCGATCAGCAGGCCGATCAGCGGGTCGAGGATGGGCAGGCCAATGACCGTCCCTCCGGCTGCCAGCAGCACGGCCAGCGAGGTCAGCCCGTCGATGCGGGCATGCAGCCCGTCCGCAATCATCGCCTCCGAACCGATGCGCCGCCCGGCCCGGATTTGCAGCAGCGCCACGGCTTCGTTGCCCAGAAAGCCGATCACCGCGGCAGCGGCCACCCAGGCGATGTTCTGCATCGGCTGCGGGTTGAGCAGCTTCTGGATCGACTCCCAGAAGACCACGGCGGCGCTGACGGCGATCGACAGGACGATGAACACCCCGGCGACATCTTCGGCGCGCCCAAAGCCGTAGGTATAGCGCCGCGTCGCAGCGCGCCGGGCGATATAGAAGGCCACCAGGAGCGGGATCGAGTTGAGCGTGTCGCCGATGTTGTGCACCGTGTCGGCCAGCAGCGCGACGCTCCCACTCAGCGCGACGATCCCGACCTGAAGCATCGAGGTCATGCCCAATGCCGCCAGCGCCAGCCAGACGGTCCGAATGCCCTCCTGGTTGGACGTAAAAGCGGCGTCGGCATTGAGCGACTCGTGTTCGTGACCGTGCAGGTGGAAGATCTGTGCGATCCATCCGAGGACACCGGTCGGGTGCGGGTGGTCATGGTCATGATCGTGCGGGTGATCATGATTGTGCGGGTGTTCGTGATCGTGCGGATGGTCATGGGGTTGATCGTGCGGGTGTTCGTGATCGGAATGCAGATGCGATTCATTCATGGCCAGACTCGGACTCTCAAAGGTCACGAGCGCGATTTTAGAGAATAGCTGTCGATCTGAGGGCTTGCTGCAAAAATCGGCAATAATCATGATTGCTTCGACCCGCAACTTTCCCGGAACGTCCTGCGTAGTGAGCACTATTCAGGGAGGTGATAGATGCAGTCTCAGGATGAGCGCTTCGTACCCGAAGAATCGGGGTCGCAGCCTTATTTGAATGTTCTTTTTCATGCCTCAACCTATCTTCTTCACGCCGGGCTGTTCATGGGCGGCACGCTCATTGGCATCGCTCGCTACAGCCGGTATGCTCCGCCGCTGATTCTGGCCTTCATGGCGGTCTGGAGCGTGGCCTTGCTGCTCCACGGAATCGGCGTGTGGCGAAGACAGGCCATGTTGCACGCCGGCGCCCCAAATGGCGTCTCGCGGACCGTCGTGCTGGCGTCGGCCCTCAACGCCGTGATGTGGGTCATGTGGACGCTCGCCACCGATGCGCGCGACTCGGCGCCCCTGCATCTATCCGTCTGGATCGCGCTGGTCGCGGGCGCTGTCTCGGCCCTGATCGGAGGCAAGCGGATACTCTATGCCCACTGGCTGAGGGAATTCATGCGTGAGAACCCGGCCTATTTACGCGATCGTTATGGCGACGAGAAAGCGAAACGCGATGACGACCTGCCGGAACGGTTGCAGTTGGGCGCCGATGGCGAGTTGATCCACGATGTCGCGGATCGCAGCGACCGGCTGAGCATGCGTTGACCGTGGCCCAAGGTTGTCGACGTGCGCCTCCGCCATCTAGAATGAACCATCTCATTCAGGGTAAGGACTTTCAGCATGTCACACCAGCAGGTTGAGGTCGAAGAGATACTGCACGCAGCCGGGCATCGGGTGACCCCGCAGCGCCTCCTGATTCTGGATGCGGTCTGTGCAGCGAATGGTCACACGACGCTGGGAGCGGTCTATGCGCGGGTGCGGCGGATCGACTCGTCGATCGACCGCTCAACCCTCTACCGGACACTCCGGTTGTTTGTGGAATTGGGGCTGGTTGTTTCCGCAGATACAGGCGACGGCGAAACCTACTACGAGATTGCCAAACCTCAGCGCCATCATCATCTGGTCTGCCGCCGCTGCGGCCGAGAACAAGAGATCGACGACGCCCTGCTGGAGGGGATGTTCGACCAGATCTTCCGACAGCACGGGTTCAGAGCCGACAGCGATCACCTTGTGCTGTTCGGCTTGTGCTCGGACTGCCGGCTGGATCAGCCGGTGGCCCCCTGACTCCCCGTCGCACCGTAGCAATGCGCCACGGCGCGTCCCTCGTCGCCTGCCCCGATCGGTCCGCCCGCGCCGCCGGAGGGTGTTTTTCACGCGGCGGACGCGCAGTAGCGCGTCCCTCGTGTTTGGCTCTTTTGAATGGCGAAATCTCTGGTATTCCCGCTCGGGACTCCATCACTGGAGGAGTTTTTGCCACTTTGTCACGAATCACACACAACCAGCCCAAAAATCATCCGAGCGCTTCCAGATCAATGGCATTTGTGTGGTTGCGACCCGTCAATGCGTTCATGTGATTCTTTTGTCTCAGATACCTGTCTGCCCTCTCTCGCCGGATGCCGCCTGCTCAGGGGAGGCTGCATTCCGACTTTCACGGTAGCACATAGCGCAACGATTTGCACAAAGAGCCAAACGTCAGGGACGCAGTAGCGCGTCCCTACGCATCCTGCACCCCACGCCCTCCGTAGGGACGACTCATGGGTCGTTCGCCTGTTCTGGTGTTGTATTGACCTACCAGCGCCTCCCCTCGTCGCAAAACCGGCGTTCGTGTTACACTGCACACCGGTTTGGACGACAGAACAGGGACCATCATGAAACTCGGAGTATGCGAAGTACAGGGACGCAAAATCCTCGCGGAGATCGACGGCGACACCATCTATGGGCTGGCCTGGCCGGACAGCAACATGGCCGGGCTGATCCGCCGGGGAATCACCCCTACCCGCACCTATGAGCGCTTCGCGCTTGGCAATGTCCGGCTTCGCGCCCCCATTCATCCCGGCAAGATCATCGCCGTCGGCAAGAACTATGCCGAGCATGCCAAAGAGGTCGGTGGCAGCCTTCCCGAACGTCCGCTGCTGTTCGCCAAGCTGTCCAGCGCCGTGGTCGGCGATGGCGAGGCGATCACCTGGCGCACGTCGCTCACCACCGAGGTCGACTGGGAGGTCGAGCTGGGCGTGGTCATCGGCAAGACGGCCAAGGATGTGCCGGAGGACAAGGCGCTGGACTACGTGTTCGGCTACACCGTCGCCAATGATGTGTCGGCGCGCGACATCCAGACCCGCATCGACTCTCAGTGGACGCGCGGCAAGGGCCTCGATACCTTCTGCCCGCTCGGCCCGTGCATTGTGACGCGGGACGAGATCGCCGATCCGCAGAATCTGTGGCTGAAGACGACGGTCAACGGCGAGGTCATGCAGGATGGCCGGACCAACGATATGGTCTTTGGCGTCAGACAGTTGATCGCCTACATCACGCGCAACATCACCCTGGAACCGGGCGACCTGATCATCACTGGCACGCCGTCGGGCGTGGGCATGGGCATGAATCCGCCGCGCTTCCTGAAGCAGGGCGACGTCGTGACCGTCAGCGTCGAGGGCGTCGGCGAAATCAGCAATTCCTGCGAAGTGATCGACGATGCGGCCGACTCCTGAGCGCATCTGACGCGCGGCTAGACAGGCGGTTGGACGAAACCGTAAACTGTAAGTTTACAAATATCTGACAACCAGTTAACTGTTGACTCAGGATTAGCTTATGCCACGGGCTTAAGCTGTGGGCATTGAACATGGCATCACGTTGTGCTGAGTGGGTTGAGGGATGGGTTTCGAGCGGCGTTTTGAGCGACACCGCCGGATCGATCCACGTTTGCGTCTATGGCGCCGATGAGCATCCTGCCTGGCCGATTCCCGATGTCCTTCATGTGTGGAGGCAAAACCCAACATGACCCCTAATCCAAGGAAAACCAGCGCGGCGGCGGTGTTCGTTGTCGTGCTGCTCGTTGCCGTTCTGGTCGCAGGATCGGCGATTTTCACCGGCGCGGCGCAGGATGGCGTGACCTGGCCGGCCAGCTTCGTGCCAACGCAGAACGCGTCGAGCGCGGTGCTGCCCAGCGAGTCCGTCTACGCTGACATTTACAACCGCGTCAGCCCGTCGGTCGTCTCGATCAACGTGGTGGCGCGCGCGCCCAGCACGCAGTTTGACGACGAGTTCTACGGCGGCACCGGCACCGGTTTCGTGATCGACTCGCAGGGCTACATTGTCACCAATGCCCATGTGGTCGATGGCGCCATTCGTATCGAGGTCAACTTCCGCGACGGCAGCATCTTCCGCGGCGAGCTGGTCGGCATCGACTACGACTCCGACCTGGCCGTGGTCAAGGTCAACCGCCCGACGGAGGAGCTGTCCCCCGTCCCGCTGGGTGATTCCGAAGCGCTGTTCATCGGCCAGGAAGTCGTCGCCATTGGCAGCCCGTTCAACCAGCCCTGGACGCTGACCACCGGCATCGTCAGCGCGCTGGACCGCACTATTGACGGTCTGGGCGACTACCAGATCGGCGAGGTGATCCAGACCGACGCGGCCATCAACCCCGGTAACAGCGGCGGCCCGCTGGTCAACCTGCGCGGCGAGGTGATCGGCGTCAATTCGCAGATCATCAGCCAGACCCGGTCGAATTCCGGCATCGGCTTTGCGGTCCCCAGCAATCTGGTGATACGCGTCGCCGGCGAGCTGATCTCCGATGGCGAGGTCGACTACAGCTATCTCGGCATCCGCGGCGGCGATGTCGATCTGGCGACCATCGAGACGCTGGGCCTGCCCAACAATGCGCGCGGCGTGATCGTCTCGGCGGTGGAGCCGAACGGCCCGGCGGCGCTCGGCGGCCTGCGCAATGCGCGTAACCCGCGTGATGTGGAAGGCTTCCGCGTCTACGAATCGGTCGACATCATCACGGCCATCAATGGCGAGTCGATCACCGGCATGCCGGCGCTGATCGCCTATCTGGCCAGCCACACCCGCCCCGGCGACACCGTCACGCTGACGGTGGTGCGCGATGGCAACGAGGCCATCGACCTGCCGGTGACGCTCCAGGCCCGGCCCGGCAACTAAGGTCTTTCCGCAAACCATCTGTCCTCACCCCTCGATCCCCTCTCGATGCAATGGAGAGGGGATCGAGGGGTGAGGTAAAGAAATCCCGCGCGTCAACGTGTGAATGCGGGATTTTTCGATTCTGCCCCGGCGGCCGTGCGCCGGCGCGGACGCGATTTTTCGCGTCCGTCATGCGTACCACGATAAAGGTTGCGGGTTCTGCCATGATGGAATCTGCACGGTCGTCTGCCCATGAAACCCCGCCCCATGAACGAGACGATCGTAGGGAGACCCGGCGGGTCTCCCACCACAGAACGGGAGAGGCGCCGCCTCTCCCCTGGGCCACCCGTCGATTCATCGATCCGTTGAAAACTTCCCCTTGTCACGAGGGGTGTGCGAGCAAGCTCGCCTGGGGTGAGGGGCATCCCTCGGCGCCGGACGCGCAACGGCGCGTCCCAGCGGCTGCGGCTTGGGGCGATAACCCGTGCATTTGTCGGGTGTAGGGACGACCCAACCGGCGCCCCCGGTTTGTGAATCTCGTATGATTTACGCGCATGGCGCCGCCCCGCGCATTTTCTTTACGAATCCGCTTTATGAAGAGCCCTACAATCGAAATTAGCGTAGCTTGCAAAAGGGGCAACAGCGATGAAGATTGATCATTTCATAAAGAATCAGGGTTCTCATCGATCAGAATACCGTTTCGCGCGCCTCGCGCTCGTGATCGCCGCACTCCTTCTGGCGGCGGCCTGCAGCGGCGCCGCTCCCACGCCCACCCCAACCCCGGAACCGACCGTTCCCCCGCAGGCCGCTGAACCGGAATACACGTTTGGTCTGGCTATCTCCGAGCCGAACGCCTTCTTCATCACCCTGCAAGAGGGCGCGCAGGAAGCGGCCGACCGCCTCAGTGTCGGCCTAGTCGTCGAGGAAGCCGGCAATGACGCCGAGACACAGGCGACCCAGATTCAGTCGCTCATCGACCAGGGAGTCGATGCCCTGCTCATCAACCCGGTGGACGCCGACGCCGTGGTCGCTTCTATCGAAGCCGCCAATACCGCCGGCATCCCGGTCTTCACCGTCGACCGCAGCGCCAACGGCGGCGAGGTCGTCGCCCACATCGCCTCCGACAATTTCGCCGGTGGACGCATGGCGGGCAATTATCTGGCCGAGGCCATTGGCGAAGAGGGCAGCGTCGTGGAACTCAAGGGCCGCGAAAACACGTCGGCCGCCCAGCAGCGCGGCGCGGGCTTCAACGAAGCCATCGGCGCCTTCGAGAACATTGAGATCATTGCCGCCGAGACGGCCAATTTCGACCGAACGGAGGGCCAAACCGTTTTCGCCGCCATCCTGGAGGCCAATGCGGACATCGACGGCGTCTTCGCCCACAACGACGAGATGATCCTCGGCGCCGTCGAAGCCGCCCGCGAGGCCGATCGTCTGGCCGATATTCGCTTCGTCGGCTTCGACGCCATTGAAGATGCCTTGACCGCCCTGGAAGCAGGCGATCTGCTGGCCACCATCGCGCAGCAGCCCGCCGAAATGGGACGCCTCGGCGTCGAGACGGCGCTGAAGCTGCTGCAGGGCGAGACGGTCAACGCCGACATCCCGGTCGATCTTGCCCTGATCACGCGTTAGTCGAGTCGCGAGGACAAGCCTATGCGCCCGCCCAGTTTATCGCTCGTACAGCGCGCGGCCCTGATCTTCGGCCTGCTCCTGCTGTTGGTGCTGGTATCCAGCGGTTCCGGTCTGTTCTTCAACCAGTCTATCGACCAGAGCCTCAGCAGCGCCGCCGCCGCCCTTGACCAGATCGACAGCGCGACCAGCCTGGAAAGTTCCTGGTTCCAGGTCGTGGCCAGCATCGACAACATGCTGCTCACCCGCCAGACGAACGTCATCGAGGGTCGACTTGCCGAGCAGGTGGCGGCCTTCAACAGCCAGATGGAGCAGCTGCAAGGCCAGCCCGCCGGCATTTCGCCGGAGATCGTGGCGGAAAACACGCAGTTGGTGTCATCGCTCGGCGCGCTGTCGGAAGATCTGAACGCGACGGTGGATGAACTCTTCACCCTGGCACAGGAAGGCAGTTGGACGCGCGCTCAGGCCCTGCGCCACACCGAACTGGCCTCGCTCCAGCGGCGCTTCAGCGAAAACCTGGTAACGTTCCAGGAAAATGTCCGTCTAGATGCCGACCGTTCACTGGCACGGTCCGGCGATCTGCGCGATGTGACGCTGCGCGGCTGGATCGGCATCTCGCTGGTAGCCGTCGTCATCGGCATCATCGCCACTGTGCTCACCGGGCGCGGCATCATCGGCCAGATCAACCGTCTGGTCGTCTCCGCCCGCGCCATTCAGCAGGGCGACCTCAGCCAGCGCGTGCCCGGTTCGCCGGTCACCGAACTGAACGTCATGGCCGAGTCGTTCAACGCCATGACCCAGCAGTTGGCCGGCTCCATCCAGACCCTGGAACAAAACGTCACCGCCCTGGAGCAGTCCAACCAGGAACGCGCCAAGCTGATTAAGGAACTGGAGGATGCCCTGCTCTTCAAGGATCAATTCCTGGCGACGATGAGCCACGAACTCCGCACCCCGCTCAATGCCGTCCTCGGGTACGCCGCCATCATCCAGGAAGAGGAAACGCTCGACGAGGATCTACGCTATATGGTCAGCCGCATGGAGGGCAATTCGGTCCGCCTGCTCAACCTGATCAACGACATTCTCGACATCTCCCGCATCAACGCCAACCGCATCGAGATCGTCGCACGGCCTGTCGCCCTTCGGGAAATGGTGCAGAGCTGGCACCAGGACTTCAGCCGCGAGGCCGCCGACAAGGGGCTGGAGTTTTCGGTGGAGATCGACCCCGACCTGCCCCCGACGATCGTCGGCGACGAGGAGCGCCTGACGCAGATCACCGCCAACCTGCTGCAAAATGCCTTTAAGTTCACGACCAGGGGGTTCATCAAGCTGAGCGCGAAACGCGACGACGAGCGCTGGAAGGTGATCGTCGAGGACAGCGGGCAGGGCATTCCCGACACCTGGCAGCACCTCATCTTCGACGAATTCCGCCAGGTGGATATGGGCGCTCGCCGCAAGCACGGCGGCGCCGGCCTGGGCCTGTCGATCGTGAAGAAGCTGTGCCTGCTGATGGGCGGCAATGTGACCGTCAGCAGCAAGCTGGACGTGGGTAGCACTTTCACCGTGACTCTGCCGCTGCGCACTTCCCAGGACGCCGGCGCGCAGCCCGGCAATGTGGTACCCAGCAATGTGGCGTCCAACGATACGGCAAGCAATGGTACGGGACCCGTCTCAAACGGTAGTGTGGCTCGAGAGGAACTGGTCAATGTCGCAGCAGATTCAAGGTGAGCTTCAGGGGTGGACGGTGCTGGTCGTCGACGACGAGGAAGACAGCCTTGACGTCGCGCGGCGCTTACTGAAAAAGGCTGGAGCGAACGTCCTGAGCGCGACCAACGGACGCGAGGCCCTGGAGCTCATTCGCCATCACCGGCCGCACTGCATCCTGTCCGACCTGTCGATGCCGGAAATGGACGGCTGGCTGCTGATTCAGGAGTTGAAGGACAGCCGGCCGACGGAAGCCATCCCGGTGATCGCCCTGACCGCCCATGCCATGCCGGGCGACCGCCTGAGGGCCATCGAAGCGGGCTTCCACAATTACATCACCAAGCCGCTGGACGCGCGCAAGTTCGTCCAGCAGTTGGTCGTCATCCTGGTCGATTTTACCGACTCGGTGCACCCCATCGCAGGTGCAGATATCGTCGATCCGCATCATAATCAGGGAGTCGCTCTAAATCCGATCGAGGTGAAGACGAATGCCAGCACATCGAATTCTGATAGTTGAAGATGAGCCCGACGGCGCCGATCTGGTGCGCCTGCTCCTGAAGTCGAAAGGTAAGGAGGCGGCCGTCACCAGCAACGCCGAAGGGGCCATCGCCGCGCTACAGGCCGACCCCAATGCCTATTCGGCGGTGGTCATCGACCTGGCGCTGCCCGAGATGGACGGCTTCGAGCTGATGAACTACCTGCGCAGCAGCGGGTTCACCAACCTGCCGCTCATCGCCATTACCGCCTTTCACACGCCGGAACTCAAGGTGCGCGCCCTGGAGAATGGGTTTGATGCCTACTTCGCCAAACCGATCGACACCGCCGCCTTCGCCGCGTCGCTGGACAGTTTTCTGAATTAACCCACCGCCTCTCTCCTGTGTTAAGCGCTGCCGGGTCCTTTATTCCCCCGGCAGCGCTGTTTTATGGGCCAGTTACCCCAGCGCCGACAGCACCGCCTCGACATCGGCCAGCCCGTCCTCGCCCAGTTGCTCCGTGACCAGCACCACGCTGTCGGCCCCGGCTTCGGCCAGACGCTGCACGCTCGCCGCGCAGTCGCTCGCCGTGCCGACCGCCGCCATCTGGTCGATCCAGTCGTCCTTCATCTCCGCTTCCAGACGGGCCACACCGCCGTTCATGCGCATCTCGTTGACCTCGGCTTCGATGCCCAGCGCGCGGGTATAGTCCTCCTGCCCGTAGACCAGCCAGGGGGCGATCCGCTTGCGCATCCTGGTCCGCGCGGCGGCGGCATCGTCGTCGACAGCCAGCAGCGCATAGACCGTCACCCGGTGCGGCTGGTCCTCACGCCGCGCCTCCTGCTGTCCGACACGGATCTCCTGGCGCGCCCAGCGCACGTAGGCCGGCGAACTCAACTCGGCCAGGAGCGTGCCGTCGGCGCTGCGGCCGGATACGTGGAGCGAGCGCGGCCCACGCACGCCGAGCGTGATCGGCGGCGGCTGGGTGGGCGGAAACTCCAGCTTGACCCGGTCGAGGTGGACGTGCGAGCCGTGCATCGTCACCTCTTCGCCGGCCAGCAGACGGCGCACCGCTTCGGTTGTCTCGCCCAGCGCGGCGAGCTGTGACTTCGGGAAGGCGCCGATCTGCCGCATCCAGTCGGCCATGCCGTGACCGATCCCCGGCAGAAAGCGGCCGGGGTACATCCGCGCCAGAGTGGCGATCTCCATGGCGGAGAAGGCCGGGTTGCGCACCACAGCCGGCATGATCCCCAGGCCGATTTGCAGCGGATCGGTCACGGCCAGCGCCACCGCCGCCGAGGCCATGCCGCTGGCATAAAAGCAGTCTTCGACCACCCATAACTCATCCAATTTGCCTGGCGCCGCTTTTCCCAACGCCGCCAGCCCCGCCGCCCAGCGCACATAACCGGGAAGGGGCTTCCGGCGGATTCTCACGCCGGAACATGACCCCCAGGCTGTAACCGCGTGCTGATGACATCAATCGACCTCCTCATGTGTGGAACGTGCAGGGTCCATGAAATCGTATTGTTGAGCAAACTCATTTTGGCGAATTGTCGAAGGTGAGCAGATAGTCCCGCTCTTCCGGGCGATGCACTTCGGCAACAGGATCTGCGGGAAAGCGCGCCAGCACCCGCCGCCAGAAGACCAGCGCCTCGGCATTCGAGTCGACGATGGCTACTTCCCACCGGCCGGGAAACTGATCGAACGCCCAGCGCGCGGCGGTCTCGCCGACGCCCTGGCGCCGGTAGGGCGGCATGACGAAGAATTCCGACATCTCGTTCACCGGCGGGTTGTCGCCATCGGGCAGATCGAGATCGACGATGATGAATCCCGCCCACGCGCCGTCGACCCGGATCGCGAAAATACGCCGGCATCCGGGTTCCCAGCAGTCGTCCGATCGCTTTCGTCGAAGCGGCCATCCTCCTGGACGCGCCAGTCCGGTCCAAGCCGGCTGAATTCGTAGAGATAGAACTGGTACAGATTGCGCAGCAGCCGATCGTGCTCCGCTTCTGAAGCCGGAATGATCTCGACCATCCTGTTCCCCGCAACTCTCTATCAAAACGGACATCATACCCCAGGCTGGCCGATCGTGCTGAGCGCTTGTTGGCGCCGGTTTGCCTCTTTTCATCTCTCCCCCATTTGCGCTACATTCAACCCCATGTCTGCACTGCGCCCACTCCTCACGCTGAACCATGCCAGCAAAACCTACGGCGGCAGCCCGGCCCTGATCGACGCCGCGCTGGAACTGCTCCCCGGCGAGGTGCACGCCCTCATGGGCGAGAACGGCGCGGGCAAGAGCACCCTGATCAAGATCCTGGCCGGGGTGATTGCGCCTGATCGCGCTGAGATCGCGGTCGAAGGCGTGCCGGTTGCCCTGCACAGCACCGCCGATGCCTTTGCCCACGGGCTGCGCTTTATCCACCAGGAGCTGAACGTCGTGCCCGGCCTTTCGGTGGCCGAAAACATCTCCCTCAGCCACCCATACCCGCGGCGTGCTTTGGTCCTGGTCGACTGGAAGCGGCTTAACGCTGCCGCCCGCGAAGTGCTGGCCGCGCTGAACATCGAGCACATCGACCCACGCAGCAAGATCGCCCGACTGAACACCGGCGACCAGATGCTCGTCAGAATTGCCAGCGCCTTCGCCGGGTCGCTGCGCATGTTCCGCGAGTCGCCGGAGGGCGAACCCTCCCAGGAGGCGGCCCAGGCCGGCGCGAGGGAGCTCGGCGCGAAGGTGTTCGTCATGGACGAGCCGACGGCGGCGCTCACCGGCGCGGAGGCCGATCGGCTGTTCGCGGTGATCGCCCGACTGAAGACCCATGCCTGCGCCGTGCTGTATGTGACTCACCGCCTGGACGAGGTGTTCGCCATCGCCGACCGGGTGACGGTGATGCGCGACGGGCGGGTGGTGGCCGTCAGATCGATCGGCGACACCGACAGCGCCGACCTGATCCGCCTGATGACCGGGCGGGAGATCAGCGGCGTGTACCCTCCGAGCGAAGGGCCGGTGGGCGAGGCGGCGATCCTGCGCGTTCATGACCTCACGACCGCCGACCTGTCCGGCGTGACGTTCGAGCTGCGCGCCGGGGAAATCCTGGGCGTGGCCGGCCTGACCGGCTCCGGCCGCTCCGAGCTGCTGCGGGCGCTGGTGGGGGCGGATCGGTTGACGGGAGGGTGGGTGGAAATTGTGAACCCCTCACCCCCTGACCCCACCCGTGAGAGCGTAGGGACGCGCAACGGCGCGTCCGTGGATTACCCCTCACCCCCTGACCCGACACATGAGGCCGTAGGGACGCGCAACGGCGCGTCCGTGGACAACCCTTCACCCCCTGACCCCACGCATGAGGCCGTAGGGACGCGCAACGGCGCGTCCGAAGAATCGCGTCCCTACGACCACGACTCCGCAACCGGTTCCCCCTCCATGGCGAGCTTGCTCACACGCTTGCGTGGGAGAGAGGGTGTGCGAGCAAGCTCGCTTGGGGTGAGGGGTTCTGTCCTCCGCATCACGCCGGCGACGCGGTGGAACCCCACGGCCGCCTGGCAGAGCGGCATCGCCTACGTGCCGGAGGAGCGCCGGACGCAGGGGCTGATCCTCTCGCGCATGATCCGCGACAACGTCACCCTGCCGCACCTGGGCGGATTCAGCGGCGGCGGAGTCGTGCTGAGGCCTGGGCGCGAGACGACAGAGACGGCGCGATTGGGCGAGTCGGTGCGGCTGAAGGCCCGCGATCCGGGGCAGACGACGCGCGAGCTGAGCGGCGGCAACCAGCAGAAGGTGCTGTTCGCCCGCGCCCTGGCCGGCGAGGCGCACATCCTCCTGCTCGACGAGCCGACGCGCGGCGTCGACGTGGGGGCCAAATATGATATCTATGCCGTGATCCGGGCGCTGAGCGCGCGCGGCGTCGGGGTGATCCTGGCCTCGTCCGACCTGGCTGAGCTGACGGGCCTGTGCGACCGGGTGGTCGTCCTGCGCGCCCGCTGCCAGTCGGCCATCCTCGACGCCGCCGGGCTGACCCAGGACGCGCTGCTGACCGCCTGTTACGGACAGAAAGAGTGATGATGACGTTGAGCCGCCGCATCCGCAGCCTGGGCACCCTGATCGGCTTTGTGGCCGTGGTCGTCTTCTTCTGGGCCAACCTGCCGACCACGTTTATGACCCTGCCCAACTGGCTGAATATCAGCCAGCAGGTCAGCATGTTGGGGGTCGTCGCCTTCACCATGACGATTGTGATGGTCATGGGCGACTTCGACCTGAGCGTCGGATCGATGGCGAGCCTGGCGGGCATCGCGGCGGCGCTGCTCTTTCGCGACGGCGCGCTGGTGGCAAGCGGCGTGCTGGTCGCGCTGCTGATCGGCCTGATCGGCGGGGCGATCAACGGCTTCCTGGTCAGTACGATCGGCATTTTGCCGTTCGTGGCTACCCTGGGCACGCTGACCATGTTCAGCGGGCTGGCCTTCGTGCTCAGCGGCGGCGAGACGATCTTCGGGCGCGACATCCCGGCCGACTTCAGCAACTTCGCCCGCGGCGGCATCCCGATCGGCATGGTGGGCGAGCGCGTCCTGCTGCTGCCCAACCTGACGCTGGTGGCGCTGGCCGTGCTGGTCGCCGTCACCCTGCTGCTGGAGCAGACCACGCTGGGCCGGCGGCTGTACGCCATCGGCGGCAATGCCGAAGCGGCGCGGCTGGGCGGGGTGCGGGTGCGCCTGCTGAGGCAGATCGCCTTCATGCTGACCGGCCTGGGGGCGGCCATCGGTGGGCTGATGTACGCCAGCCGGGTGGCCTCGGCCAACCCGACGCAGGGGGCCGGACTGATGCTCGACGCCATCGCCGCCGTCTTCCTGGGCATGACCATGAGCGAAGAGGGCGAGCCGCACGTGCTGGGCACGCTGGTCGGCGTGCTGATCCTGGGCGTGCTGGACAACGGCCTGACGCAGATGCGGGTGGACAGCTACGTTCGTGAAATTCTGATCGGCGCCATTATCGTGGCGGCGGTTTCGGTGAGCAGCCTGGAAAAACGGAGGCGATGATGATCTGGCTGGCATTGGATATCGGCACGACCGGCGTGAAAGCCGCGCTCATCCGCGTGCAGGGCGACGCGCTGCACCTCGTCCGATCGGCGGGGCACGAGATTCCGACGGCGACCGAGGAGGGCGGCATCATCGAGCAGAGCGCCCGCGACTGGTGGGCCGCCGCCTGCGCCGCCACGCGCGATCTCAGCCCGGTCGAGGCGGAGGCGATCGCCATCACCGGGCAGATGCAGGACCTGATCCTGCTCGACGCCGACGGCGAGCCGATTCGCCCGGTCATCCTGTACAGCGACACACGCGCCCATGCCGAGGCCGACTGGATCAACGAGCAGATCGGCCGGGAGCGGCTGGCGGCCATCACCGGCTATGACCAGGAGGCGGGCGGGCTGCTGGCCAAGCTGCGCTGGCTGATGGCGCACGACCCGACGGCGCTGAACAACGCGGCGCACCTGCTGATGGGCGGCGCGGACGTGATTGCCAACCGGCTGACCGACCACTTCGCCACCGACCTGACGACCGCCGGGACGACCGGCTTGCTCGACCTGGAAGCGCGCGACTGGCTGCCCAGGGCAGTGCTGGAGCCGATGGGGCTGGCGCACCTGGCCCGGCTGCTGCCCGCGCTGGTCGCGGGCGGCGCGCAGATTGGCGTGGTGGGGCGGATGGGCGCGCTGGCCATGGGCGTGCGCGAGGGCATCCCGGTGCACCTCGGCCCCGGCGACGCGGGCGCGGCCACGCTCGGCATTGGCGCGGGCATGCCCGGCAAACCCTACGCCTACATCGGGGCCAGCGGCTGGGTGGGCTACACCTCGACGCAGCGCGGCGACCCGGCCCAGGGCGTGTGGACGCTGGCGCACCCCGACCCCGGCCTGGTGATCTGCGTGGCGCCGCTGCTGACGGCCGGCGGCAACCTCGACTGGGCGCGGCAGGCGTTCGGCTTCCCCGACCATGACACGATGATCGAGACGGCGCTGGGGGCCGAACCGACACACCTCCTCTACCTGCCGTACCTCAACGGCGAGCGCTCGCCGATCAAGGACCCGTTCGCCCGAGGAGTCTTCGTCGGCCTGAACGACCGGCACACCTCGGCCGATCTGGCGCGGGCGGTGCTGGAAGGCGTGGCCTTCGCCTATCGCCACGGCGTCGACGCCCTGGTGCGCGAGCCGGTCGAGTCGCTGGCGGTGACGGGCGGCGGTGCGCGATCCGGCGGGCTGGTCGGCCTGATCGCTGACGTGACCGGTCTGCCGGTGAGCATCCCCGACGACGCGGCCAACACCGGCCTGCGCGGGGCGGTCCTGGCCGCGCGGGTGGCCCGCGGCGAGCGCGCCGGCTGGCATCTGGCCGATGCCCCGGTGGCGGCGGCGTTCCAGCCCGACGGCTCACACCAGGCGCTGTACGAGCGCAAATATGCGTGGTTCCGTGAAGCCTACCCGGCGCTTCAGGGGTTGTTCCGCAAGATGGCGTGAGGGCAGGGGCGTGGCGCCGCCGCCGAACGCCGTGAGATGGAGGGTGCGTAGGGACGCGCTACTGCGCGTCCGCCGCGCAATAAATCCCCTGCGGCGCCGCAGGCGGACCGATCGGGGGCGGGCGAAGCTGGGCGCGCCGTTGCGCGTCCCTACGAACGCGGTGGGGTGGAGGGGGCGTAGGGGCGCATCGCGATGCGCCCGAGAGGGCGCGTCCGCCGCGTGAAAAATACCCCTCTGGTGAGGGTATGGGCGGGCGGTTCGCGAACCGCCCCTACACAGGCCGTGGGGTGGGGGGGCGTAGGGGCGCATCGCGATGCGCCCGAGAGGGCGCGTCCGCCGCGGAAAAATACCCTCCTGGTGGGGGGTATGGGCGGGCGGCCCGCGAACCGCCCCTACGAACGTCATGGGGGGGCCGGGGACGGTTCGCCCATTCCGCACAGGCGCTATAATTCCGGCAAATCGCCCGCTATTATTTGCCGCAATGCGAAGGGACCCGCCCCCATGACCGCACTCACCCCCAAGAGCGCCGCCCTCAGGACCTATTACGAACGACGCGAGGCGCTGGCCGCCCAGGGCGCGGTCGGCGAGATGAGCGCCCGCGAGGCCTTCAAGGGGCTGCTGGAGGCGACGGCCGGCGCGCACGGCTGGACGCTGGTGGTCGAGCAGCGGGTGGAGACGTCGGCCCGGCGCATTGTCCCGGATGGCACGATGCGCGACGCCAACACCCTGCCGCGCGGCTACTGGGAGGCCAAGGACACCGCCGACGTGCTGGAAGCGGAGGTGGATAAGAAGTTCGCCAGGGGCTACCCGCGCAGCAACATCATCTTCGAGGACACCCGCCGCGCCATCCTCTATCAGGGCGGGGCGCACGCCGGCACCTACGACCTGACCGCGCCGGAACAGGTGGCGGCGCTGCTCAACCGCTCCACGACTACCGCGAGCCGAACATCGTCGGCTTCGAGGCGGCGGTGGCCCGCTTCAAGATCGATACGCCAGGGGCTGGCGACCGGGCTGCTGCGGCTGATCAACGACGCGCATAAGAACAACAAGCGCTTCCAGGCGGCGTTTGCCGACTTCATGGAGGTGTGCAAGACCTCGCTGAACCCCAACATCCGGCGCGAGGCGGTGGACGAGATGCTGATCCAGCACCTGCTGACCGAGCGGCTGATGCGCACGATCTTCGACAATGCCGACTTCAGCCGGCGCAATGTGATCGCCGCGGAGGTCGAGAAGGTGGTCGACGCGCTGACCAGCAGGAGCTTCAACCGCCACGACTTCCTGGGCCAGCTCAAGTACCTGTACGAGGCCATCTAGCTGGCGGCCCGCGACCGGCGCGGTTTTGCCGAGAGGCAAACGTTCATCAATGCCGTCTACGAACGATTTTTCCAGGGCTACGCCGTCAGGGTGGCCGATACGCACGGCATCGTCTACACCCCGCAGCCGATTGTCGACTTCATGTGCGCCGCCGTCGAGGAGGTGCTGCACGACGAATTCGGCCAGTCGCTGGCCGACCCCGGCGTGTGCCTCATCGACCCCTGCACCGGCACCGGCAACTTCATCATCAACCTGCTGGGGCGCATCCACCGGCAGAACCCGGCGGCGCTGCCGGACGTGTACCGCCGCCGCCTGTTCGCCAACGAGGTGATGCTGCTGCCCTACTACGTGGCCAGCCTGAACATCGAGCACGCCTACTACGACCTGACGGGGGAATATATCCCGTTCGAGGGGCTGTGCTTCGTGGACACGCTCGACCTGGCCGAAGGGGTGCAGATGAAGCTGTCGTTCATGACCGAGCAGAACAGCGCCCGTGTGCAGCGCCAGAAGGCCGCGCCGATCACCGTGATCATCGGCAACCCACCCTACAACGTCGGGCAGTTGAACGAGAACGATAACAACAAGAACCGCGCGTATCCTGTGATCGACCAACGGGTGAGCGAGACCTATGCTCGTGATTCGAAGGCTGCCAACAAGAACTCTGTCTACGACGCTTACGTCAAGTTCTTTCGCTGGGCATCGGATCGTTTGCAGGGGCGGGATGGCATCGTCTGCTACGTAAGCAACAACGGCTTTGTCGATGCGCTGGCCTTCGACGGCATGCGCAAGCATCTCTTACAGGATTTCACCACCGTCTACCACCTCGATCTGCATGGCGATGTTCGCCTCAACCCCAAGCTTAGCGGAACCTCGCACAACGTCTTCGGCATCCAGGTCGGCGTCGGCGTGACCGTTGCCGTTCACAAGAAAGCGTCAGAGATGCGGCGTCTGCTCTATCACCGTGTACCGGAGTTCTGGCGTAAGGAAGACAAGCTCGGTTATCTGGCGGAGATGGTGCGCGAGGATGGACGACACAACGCCCTGAATACTGTCCTTTGGCAGACACTTACCCCGGACACTCGTCATACCTGGCGCGTCCCGGAAAACGCAGACACCTTTGCAGCGTATGTACCAATGGGCAGCAAAGAAGCAAAGTCGGGCAAAGCCGGAATCGGATCAGCTATTTTTCGGCTATTCTCTGGAGGTCTGAAGACCAATCGTGACGAGGTAGTCTATGATTTTGACTGCGGTGTACTGGCCGAACAGGTTCGCCAGTTCATTGAAGACTACAACAGCGAAGTAGATCGTTACAGGCGTGCAGGCAAGCCCAAGGACGTGGATAACTTCGTCAATTACGCTCGCATCAAGTGGAGCCGGGATCTCAAGCTCGATTTGGTGCGTGGTCATTACGCCGACTACAACGAAAGCAAACTTCGTCGAGGTATGTACCGGCCATTTGGCAAGCAGTGGGTGTTTTTTGACCGAATTCTCAACGAGGAAATCTACGTTCTTTCCGAGATTTTCCCAACGCTTGATAGCGAGCATGACAATCGGGTGATCTCTGTAACCGACGCAGGATCAGCTAAGCCGTTCATGTGTCTTGTGACGGCTTCAATTCCCGATCTGCATCTCGTTGGCGCTGGTGCATCAGCTCAGACGTTCCCCTTCTACACCTACGATCCCGACGGCTCCAACCGGCGCGAGAACATCACCGATTGGGCGCTGGCCCGGTTCCGCGAGCAGTATGGCGACGACCAGATCAGCAAATGGGACATCTTCTATTACGTCTACGCGCTGCTGCACCACCCGGTCTACCGCGAGAAATATGCCGCCAACCTCAAGCGCGATCTGCCGCGCATCCCCTACGCCCCGGATTTCCACGCCTTCGCCCGCGCCGGCCGCAAGCTGGCCGCCCTGCACCTCGACTATGAGACGGTGACGCCCTATCCGCTCGACTTCGCCTGGAAGCCGGGCAAACCGATCACCTGGCGAGTGGAGAAGATGAAGCTCAATGCCGACAAGACCGCCCTGGTGGTCAACGACGCGCTGACGCTCAAGGGCATCCCGGCGGCGCCGTTCGAGTACCGGCTGGGCAGCCGGTCGGCGCTGGACTGGGTGATCGACCAGTATCAGGTGAAGACGGACAAGCGCAGCGGCATTACCAGCGACCCCAACCGCTACAGCGAGGACGAGCGTTACATCGTGGATCTGGTCGGGCGGGTGGTGCATGTCAGCGTGGAGACGGTGGCGATCGTGGCCGGTCTGCCGGGCCTGTAGGCGTCGGGGTGGCGGCGCCGGACATTGGAAATGTCCGGCTACCCCTCAGTAGGCGAGAAACCGGCTGAAGCCGGTTGGCAGCGGCACTCGATCCGGGGGATGAAAACACGCCCCGTCGTTGCGGGGTCCGTGCTTTCAACCCACTTCCAGTGGGTTTCCAGCTTTTCGAGGGTAGCCGGAGGTTTCTAACCTCCGGCGCGTGGGCGGACCGATCGGGGCAGGCGGGGTGGCGGACGCGCAGTAGCGCGTCCCTACGATGGCCGTGGGATGGCGATGGGAGCGCGGTTCAGCCCCCTTGGTGGGCTGGTCGGTTTGGTAGCCGAGGCCCTTTAGTCCTCGGCGGCGTGGGTGGACCGATCGGGGCAGGCGGGGTGGCGGACGAGGCAGGCCTCGTCCCTACGAACGCCGTGGGTTGGCGAGGGGATCGCGGTTCAGCCCCCTTGGTGGGCTGGTCGGTTTTGTAGCCGAGGTCCTTTAGTCCTCGGCGCGTGCGCGGACCGATCGGGGCAGGCGTGATGGACGCGCAGTAGCGCTGTCCTGAGCAGGAGTGCCATGGGCGGGAGCGCGGTTCACAAATTGCCTGGATCGCGCTGTCGTTTGGTAACCCACTGCCAGTGGGTTTCCTTAGTCGGCGCCGAGGCCGGACCTCCGGCGCGGCGGAACCGATCGGGGACGGGCGGTTCGCGAACCGCCCCTACGAACGCCATGGGGTGGAGGGTGCGTAGGGACGCGCTACTGCGCGTCCGCCCCGTGGAAATCCTCTCCGGCGCCGGACGACCCTGGGTTACGCCGCCGGGTTGACCGCGATGCCTTCTTCCACGGTCCAGCGGATGAAGCCGGCCTTGATGGCCGTGCGCTGCGAGCCGATGTTCTCCTCCTGCGTGCGGTACTGCATGATCTCCCCGCGGCTGCTGGAATGCCGCGCCAGCATGGCAATCACGTCGGCGGCGATGCCCTGGCCGCGCCAGTCCGGGTGGGTCAGCACGCCGATGTCGGCCACCGGCCAGCCCTCGAAGTAGTAGAGCAGCGAGGCCACGCTCACCAGCCGGTCGCCGGCGAAGCAGCCCGCCACCAGGGCGTCCTCCATCGAAATCTGCGACAGGGCACGCTCCCAGTCGCTGCACGCCGCGGACAGCACTGCGAGCGCGGCGGCGTCGGCGGCGCTGTCCGGGGTCAGCAGGCGCACACCCGGCCGCCGGCGGGGGGTGATGCGTTCCGGCAGTTGGTAGTAGTAGTAGTCACGCCAGGCAAAGGACGCGCCGAGCGCCGGCAGGGCAGCCTGGATCTGCGCAACGGCCTCGTCGACCGTGACGGCGTGATCGGACGAGCCGAGCAGAGGCAGCGTCTCGATCTGCGGCTGCAAGGCGAGCGGAAGCAGGATCAGCGTGTTCCACTCGCTGCGGTAGAGGACGAGGCGGTTCGGCGGCGGGAAATCCGCATTGCCCGCGATCAGGTGGGTGCCGGGCGCGAGGATGGTCTCGACCGGCACTTTCATACGCCATGCCCAGAATTCGGCGACGCGATCCTCCAGCGTGTTCATCGAGCATCCTTGTGCGTTCGCATGCCGTTCAATGGGCTGATTATAGTGAATGCGCTGCCGCTTCCGCATGATGCACAATGTCAGCAGTTGTGCATGATTGCCTACTCGTAATGCTCCCTTCAGCGCGCCGCGCCGCCGTCATTTCTGTTTTGACAACCCTTATTTATTACGCTAAACTGCCCAAATATTGCGATGCGTCTCGTGTGAAAGTACCAATGCAGTCCACGAGGGCATCCGGTATTCTTCTCAAGCGGTGGTTGGTCCATGTTTTGCCTCAGTGGTTGTCACTTAAGGAGTATTTGACGATGAAGAAGCGGTTCAACTTGCTGGCTCTCGTCCCAGTCATCGCGATGACCGTTGTCGTGCTGATGACCTCCAGCTTCGCCTTCGCACAGGATGCCGCCCCCGTGGCCCTGGGCGAAATCACCCAGCGGATCATCGACCGCGGCGAGCTCATTTGCGGTGTGAATACCGGCCTGGCCGGCTTCGCCCTCCTCAACGATGCCGGTGAATATGAAGGCTTCGACGTCGACTTCTGCCGTGCGGTCGCTGCTGCCATCCTGGGCGATGCCAACGCCGTCTCCTACCGTCCGCTTCAGGCGGGCGAGCGCCAGGCCGCCGTTCAGTCCGGCGAAGTCGACATGATGTCGCGCAATACCACCATCACGGTCAGCCGCGACACGACCTGGGGTGCCAGCTTCATGCCGGTCACCTTCTATGACGGCCAGGGCCTGATGGTCAGCACCGAAAGCGGCATCGCCGAGATCGAAGAGCTGGAAGGCGCGTCGATCTGCGTTCAGAGCGGCACGACCACCGAGCTCAACCTGGCCGACGCCTTCGATCAGCGCGGTCTGAGCTACACCCCGCAGGTGTTCGCCGACGCCGCCTCCACCTGGGAAGGCTACCTGAGCGGCCGCTGCGACGCCTTTACGACCGACAAGAGTGGTCTGCTGGCCTACCAGTCCACCGCTGAGGATCCGGGCGCGCACACCATCCTGGAAATCACCCTCAGCAAGGAGCCCCTGGCCCCGGTGGTCCCGCAGAGCGACTCGCAGTTCGCCGACATCGTCCGCTGGGTCATCTACGCCATGATCCAGGCTGAGGAATTCGGCATCACCAGCGAGAACATCGACGACTACCTGACCAGCGACTTGCCGGAAATCCAGCGCCTGCTGGGTACCAACGACAACTCCGCCGGCGCCTACTTCGGCATTCCCAACGACTTCGTGGTCACGGTCATCCGTCAGGTTGGCAACTACGGCGAGGTCTTCGACCGTCACCTGGGTCCGGAAACTGTCTTCAACCTGGATCGCGGTCTGAACGCGCTGTGGACCGAGGGTGGCCTGCAGTACGCGCCGCCCTTCCGTTAGTCAAACGCTCAGGCTCCATCGCCGCGTCATGTGACGCGGCGATGACCCAACAGGGGCATGGTCCGAATCACGCATCACCTTTCGCCATGCCCCTGCGTTCACTTCACTGCGGTCGAGCAGCGCCGCGCCGCGCGTCTGTGGAGAAAGCAGTACTATGGCAGCGCCATCTCCTTCTTCTCAAAATCGATCCTCCCCTCTCAGCCTGCTACGCGATGAACGCGTCCTGCAAGTCATCGGGCAGATCGTCTTCGCGATCGTCCTGATCGCGCTGCTGTATGGTCTGGTGGCCAGCATCCTCTCGGCCCTGGCATCCAAGAACCTGACGCCCAACCTCTGGTTCCTGGAGACGCGCGCCGGCTTCGACATCGGCGAGAAGCCCGTCTGGTACAGCGCCAGCAGCACCTACTGGGAAGCTTACGTCGTCGGCCTCATCAACACACTGCGCATTGTCGTCGTCGGCCTGGTCTCGACCACGGTGCTGGGGGTGCTGGTCGGCATCTTCCTGCTCAGCACCAACTGGCTGCTGCGTACCCTCTCGCAGGTTTACGTCGAAATTCTGCGCAACACGCCGCTGCTGATCCAGCTCTTCGCCTGGTATTTCATCGTCATGCTCAGCCTGCCCACCTTCCAGCAGAGTGTGTCGCTCCCGCCCGAAGGAATTGCCATCCTTCCGCTGCGGACGCTGATCTACGCCGCCGCCGGGCTGTGGGTCTGGTCGCACATGCGCCGGCTGTCCGCGCAGCGCCACCGCCGCCGGCGGATCTACGTGTGGGGTTGGGTGGCGCTGGTCGTCATCGCCGAAGCGGCGGTGCGCCTCGGCCTGCTCGTCGCCGGCTCGGCCTTCCGCTTTGGGGTGCAGCCCTGGGCGCATTTCAATATTCGTGGTTTCGCCTTCCCGGAGATCCTGGCGACCGGCCGCTTCGCCGACTGGATGGCCTTCGTGGCCGTCGGCGCCGGCGTGGCCCTGATCCTGTGGATTTATTACGGACGTCTGAAAGAAAGCACCGGCCTGCGCTACCCGCGCACCGGCTATGCGATTAGCGCCATCGCCATCGCGGCGGTTGTCGGCTGGGCGCTCGTCACCAGTGAGCCAGGCCCGGCGGCCGTCACCGTCACCAATGCCGACGGCGCGGTGGTCCAGATACCGGTCGAAGAGGCGCGCGAGCAGGAACTGCTCACGCCGCAGGATGAGCTGCTGGTCACCAGCGATCCGCTCATCTTCAAGCTGCCGACCAAAAATAACTTTCGCTACCTGACCGGGACGCAGATCCTCCCGGAATATATGGCCCTGCTGCTGGGGTTAGTGGTCTACACCTCCGCCTTCATCGCCGAGATCGTGCGGGCCGGCATCCAGGCGGTGCCGCACGGGCAGGTCGAGGCGGCGCGGGCACTGGGCCTGTCCACCAGCGACGTGCTGCGGCTGGTGGTGCTGCCCCAGGCGCTGCGGGTGATCATCCCGCCACTGGGCAACCAGTACCTCAACCTCGCCAAGAACTCCAGCCTGGCCATCGCCGTCGCCTATGCCGACCTGTTCCAGGTCACGACGACGATCATGAACCAGTCGGGGCAGTCGGTGACGGGCATGGTGATGGTCATGCTCACCTACCTGATCCTCAGCCTGATCATCGCCTGGATGATCAACCGCGCGAACAGCCGTTTCCAACTGGTCACAAGGTGAGCGGCGATGACCACACGCTCTGACCCCCGTCCCTCTCTATCGGGAATTCCCGCGCCCGCCCCGACCGTCTACTACGACGAGCCGCCGATCAAGCCGCCGCCGAACCTGGTGGTCGGCCCGCTGGCCTGGATGCGCGACAACCTGTTCAGCTCGGCCTCCAATACCCTGGCGACGGTGATCGCCGGCGTATTGAGCATCGGCGCGATCGCCGGCCTACTCAACTGGGCTATCACTCAGGGCAACTGGTACATCATTGTCTTCAACGTGCGCCAGTTCATGGTCGGGCGCTACGAGCCAGACGCGGAGTGGCGGGTCGCACTGACGACGCTGATCTCCACCTTCATCCTGGGTTTCGCGCTGGCGGCCTGGGCGCGCGTGCCCCGGCGCATCGCCATTCTGATCGTGGTCGTGCTGGCCGTTCTGTTCATCATCCCGCTCGTGACGGCCGCACTGCCGCTGCCACCGACGTATCTCAGCGCCAGCGCCGACGACATCACCTCCGGTTCGTCCAGCGAGGAGCCGGTCGATCAGTTCGCTTTCATCGCCCGTGGCGGCGAGACCCTGCGTCTGGAACTGGCCGCCAACCTGAGCACCGGCGATGAGTCGCTGCAAAGCCTGCACAGCTTCGCCGACGGTGGCGCCAATCTGCTGCGCGCCGCCGCGAGCAATCGCCTGACCAACCAGGCACGCATCGCCGAAATCGAGCGGCTGCTGGCCGAGGACCTCCCTAACGCCCGCACGCTCACCGCCAACCAGCGCGCCGCCCTGGAGACGGAACTGGGCCGCCTGGAAGTGCCGGACCCGATCACGGAGAGCTTTGGGCTCAACCAGACGCCCCAGCCCTTCCGCGTACTGCGGGGCACGACGCTGGAGCCGGTGGCCGAGGGCGTGCTGGACCCGGACGGGACGCCGGTCGAGATCGCGCTGCCGGACGATGGCTGGTATGTCCTGGAGAAACCGGGCGAAGACACGGCGCTGCTTCGTGCCTATGGCATCTATCCGCATCTGGAGCGCAACTTCACCCGCAGCGAAGAGGTCGATGAGGCCGGGGCGACGACGCAGAGCGCCGGGCGCTTCTCGCAGTACGTGCGCGTCACCGACGACTTCATGATCGAGGAGATCCGCCCGCGCATCGACGGCGACAACGTGCCGATGGCCATCATCATCGACCTGCAATACCGCGGCGAACACACCTTCAGCGACTGGCTGACGCTGTACGTCGATCCGTTCCTGGATGCCATCAACGACGCGCTGTTGTGGATCGCCGTGGCCGGCGCCCTCGGCTATTTCGCCGCTCGCGCCGCCGACCAGATCCTGCCGTCGAAGCGCAAGGCCCGCAACCGCCAGGCCGTCTCGCAGCGGCTCGCGACCTGGATGCTGTCGGCGCTACCCTTCGTCATCTTCATCCTGATCTACGGCGTCGGCGGCGCTCCTGCCGTTCACCGACACGCGCCGCTGGGGCGGTCTGCTGCTGACGATCATGCTGACGATGGTCGGCATCCTCGCGTCGTTCCCGCTCGGCGTGCTGCTGGCGCTCGGCCGCCGCAGTACGCTGCCGGTGGTCCGTACCGCCAGCACCCTGTACATCGAGTTCGTGCGCGGCGTGCCGCTCATCACCGTGCTGTTCATGGCCCAGCTTCTCGTCCCGCTGATCAACCCCACACTGGCCGAAGTCGATAACGTCTTCCGGGCCATGGTCGGCATCCTGCTGTTCAGCGCGGCTTATCTGGCGGAGAACGTGCGCGGCGGTTTGCAGGCCGTGCCGCCCGGACAGGAAGAAGCGGCCAAGGCGCTCGGCCTGGCCGGCTGGCAAGTCACCCTGCTGATCACGCTGCCGCAGGCGCTGCGCTACGTCATCCCGGCGCTGGTCGGGCAGTTCATCTCGCTGTTCAAGGACACCTCGCTGGTGGCCATCGTCGGCCTGGTCGATCTCACCGGCATCGCCCGCACAACCGTGGCCCAGACCGAATTCCTCGGCCTGTACCGCGAGGTCTACCTGTTCATCGGCATTATCTACTTCGTCTTCAGCTACGTCATGGCTGCCATCAGCCGCCGCCTCGAGGCGAGCGGGTCGGGCGCCGCGCGGAGAGTATGAGCTATGGAAACTGTCGCACGCGAACCGATCATCATCTGCCGCAACGTCAACAAGTGGTTTGGCGAATTCCACGTTCTGCGCGAGGTCAGCGTCGAGGTCATGCCGCAGGAGGTGGTGGTCATTATCGGCCCTTCCGGCTCCGGCAAATCGACCTTCATCCGCTGCATCAACCGCCTGGAGGAACACCAGGAGGGGCAAATCATCGTGGACGACATCGAGTTGAGCCATGACGTGCGCAACGTGGCCGCCATCCGCCGCGAGATCGGCATGGTCTTCCAGCAGTTCAACCTCTTCCCGCACCTGACGGTGATGCAGAACATCAGCCTGGCGCCGATCAACGTGCGCAACTGGGCGCGCGACAAGGCCGAGGAGAAGGCGCGTGAACTGCTCAATCGCGTGGGCATCCCCGAGCAGGCCGACAAGTACCCCGGCCAGCTCTCCGGCGGCCAGCAGCAGCGCGTGGCCATCGCCCGCGCCCTGGCCATGGAGCCGAAGATCATGCTCTTCGACGAGCCGACCAGCGCGCTCGACCCCGAGATGATCAAAGAGGTGCTGGACGTGATGAAGGAGCTGGCGCAGTCGGGCATGACCATGCTGGTGGTGACGCACGAGATGGGCTTCGCCCGTGAGGTGGCCGACCGCGTGCTGTTCTTCGACATGGGCCGCATTGTCGAGACCGGCACGCCGGAGCACTTCTTCGAAAGCCCACAGCATCCACGGACGAAGCTGTTCCTCTCGCAGATCCTCTAGAGCATATCTGAAAAAACGTAATTCGCCTCAATCGGGCGCATCGCGATGCGCCCCTACACACGGAGATCGCGCGTAGGGGCGGTTCGTGAACCGCCCGCCATGAACCGCGAGCCGCCGATTTGAGAGAGCGCCATGAATTTTCAGATACGCTCTAGGGATGAGGAATGAGGGGAAAGCTAGAGACGAGAAATGAGGAAGGGATAGTCGTCGCTCGTCATCATGCGGATTCGTAGGGACGCGCTACTGCGCGTCCGCCGCATGCCGTATGCGCCCTCTCTGTGAAATTGCCACGCCCTAGGGACGCGGCCTGCCTCGCACACGCCAGACGACCCCCATCGATCGGCATCCCGCGACGCTCTTCTAGAATACTTCATCCCGAATAATTCTGCTCGCATAGAAAAGACATGCTCGTACATCGTCGAGCGTCAGATCGGGATAGTAGTCCTCGGAAATGACCTCCGCGGGCGTTTTCCCCGCAGCAAGCAGGTCGAGCACCTGGGCGACGGTGATGCGCGTTCCGGCAACGCTCGGCTTACCGTGCATCACGTCTCGCGAAAAGACGATCCGATCCATGAGAAGCTGATCCGTCATCTGGTATTTCCTTCTGCGCCTCAATATGGCGATGATACCTTCTAAAGAAGGTATCGTCTTCACTGTGCTCAGCGTAACATACCTGCGTTAGTGCTCTGCCTCCGGAACAAATCGCCCGCCAGACTCGTCTGAATCTGTGAAAGCCCTGGCCGATCCGGTCACGGTTGATTTCTGCTGTTGACGAAGTGCAAGGGAAACAACCTGATGAAAAAGTTCCTTCTCATCGCTTTTGCCGTATCGCTTCTTGGAGCCGGCTCCATGTCTCTTATGGCGCATGATGACCCGACCGTCGTGGCGGTCAACGACCACAACGCCTTCGCCTTCGACCTGTACCGCCAGGTGGCGGAAGGGAATACCGGCAGCTTCGTGTTCTCGCCGCTCAGCGTGTCGCTGGCTCTGGCCATGACCTACAACGGCGCGGAGGGTGACACCGCCGCCGAGATGGCCTCGACCCTGCATTTCACGCTGGACAAGGCCGCGCTCAACCGCGCCCTGGCGGCGCTGACCGCCCAGCTTCTGCAAAACGGCAATGCCGAAGAGAGCGAAGGCTCACCGGAGCGCCGGCTGTCGATCGCCAACGCGCTGTGGGGCGAGCAAACCTACCCCTTCAACATGGCGTTCATGGCGCAGCTCGAAGCCGACTACGGCGCGGGCGTGAAGCTGACCGACTTCATCAACGCGGCCGAGGCGGCGCGCGAGGCGATCAACGCCTGGGTCGAGGACCAGACCAACGGCCTGATCAAGGACATCGTGCCGCAGGGGGCAATCAGCGCTATGACCCGGCTGGTGCTGGCCAACGCCATCTATTTCAAATCCAACTGGATGGAGCAGTTCGAGGAAGCCGCTACCCAGGACGGACCGTTCACCCTGCTGGACGGGAGCACCGTCACCGTGCCAATGATGCGCCAGCAGAGCGAGTTCGTGTACCTGGCCGGCGAGGGGTACCGGGCGGTCAGCCTGCCGTACGGCGGTGGTCTGGCCATGGAGATCTATCTGCCGGATGCCGGAATGTTCGAGGCGTTTGAAGACTCCTTCACGCCGGAGATGCTGCTGATGCTGCGTAACAGCGCCACCTATGGCCCGGTCGCGCTGACGATGCCGCGCTGGAAGACCGAATCCACTGTGCCGATGACAGAGATCCTTCAGCAGATGGGCATGCAGCTCGCCTTTAGCGACGCCGCCGACTTCAGCGGAATGATCGACACGACCGTCGCCGACGGCGTCGCTGGAGGCGAGCTGTCGATCAGCGATGTGCTGCACAAGGCCTTCATCAGCGTGGACGAGCATGGCACGGAAGCGGCCGCCGCCACGGTGGTGATCATGGAGCTGACGAGCGCCATGCCGAACCCCACCGAGCCGTTCGTCTTCACCGTCGACCGGCCGTTCGTTTACACCATCGTGGACCAGACTAGCGGGGCGGTTCTGTTCATGGGCCGCGTCCTAGACCCGTCGGCGTAAGGAACCCCTCACCCCCTGACCCCCTCTCCCACGCAAGCGGGGAGAGGGGGAACCGTTCGCGTTCACCGTCGACCAGCCGTACGTGTACACCATCGTGGACCCGGCCAGCGGGGCGGTGCTGTTCATGGGCCGCGTCCTTGACCCGTCGGCGCAATGAGCCCCTCACCCCCCGGGCGAGCTTGCTCGCACACCCCCTCTCGCACACAAGCGTGCCAGCAAGCTCGCCATAGAGGGGAACCGGTCGCGGAGATTGTGCACAGGAAGGCACTACTGTGCGTCCGCCGTTTACCCGGCGCCTCTTCGTAAAGGCTACCGCCGGCCGCTCCGCCGCTGACGGTCACACGCGGCCTTCGCTTCGGCCAGCGCTTCCAATCGCAAGCAGCCCCTTCACCCCGGTCTATGCAGGATCGGGGTTTTTGTTTTGATCGGCGAACAGTCGATCGATCTGTCTAAATCGGGCGGAGGACAAGGTCTGTGTTACGCGACGCAGAGCACAGCCCCGAGGCGACGTGTGGGACGTAGGGCCATGCAACGACGTGTCTGTGTCTCACATCCCCATCCCTGCTGGTGCGATGGTGTTCCACCGCTGGCGCGATGGTGAGCAAGATCACTGCGATGCCATGACCACGCCAGACGCCAGGTGATCTATTCTGGAGGGAATGTTACCCTCATCAAGCGTCAGCGAGGGGATGATGGGCGATTTGATTGGACAGATTATTGGCTCGGTGGTGGGCATCCTTTTAGATAGGACGTTTTCGCAAGACCGCCCCAGGAAACGTTTTGCGCATCAAGTTCTTGACTCCGTCGCACTCCTCAGTCTGCTGATCGGGGTATGCACCCTCCCTATCAGCATATTCCTCTCCGTCTGGGGCGCTGCGGACGGTGGCATGCAGCCAGAGCTTCTACTGTGGATTTTATATGCTCTGACCTTACCGGTCCTTAATGCCGGCTGCCTGTTCTGGGCGCGGAGGCGTGCGCTGTTTTACCAGGTGAGCGTTAGCACTTGGCGTGCTGGTAATGACGAATCTCCCCCTCTGGCTCCTGCTTTTGCAGCTGACAGGACGTGTCGACGTTCCCGATGCGGAGCTGATGAGACTCGGCTTAGCGCTGTGCGGCGTTGCCGCGATTCTGTCTGTGATCCTCAGGAGGATGCAGCGGCGACTGACAGAGCATGCGACTACCGAAGCCGCTGTTGCGGCATCCATTGCAGCCACACAAAACGGCCGCCGCGTCTCCCAGAGCATGCGCACGGCCAGGCAAACACGATGAATCGCGCCGTTATCTCGATGAGCCGGACTTTCTGGAGGACACTGACCGCGATGAGGCTGACGCCGGGATCTCCTACCGCCGGCCGCTCCGCCGCTGACGGTCACGCGCGGCCTGCTGCGCCGCGCGCATGGCCTCTTTCTCCCGCGCCAGATCCGCCTCCCGCGCCGACATCCCCGGCTTTGGCGTGACCAGCGCGGCGATCAGGCTGAAGACCACCAGCGCCAGCAGCGCGATCACCACCGTGACGATGGCCCGCAGCAGGGTCGCGTCGATCTCGTTGCCGCGGAAGCCGGGGATGGCATCCGCCAGCGCGGTGATCACGCTGGGGGCCACCAGCCAACCGACCACACCAAACACGATGGCGACGATCAGGCCGAACACGGGCAGCAGTGGCCGCAGGCCGCCGCGCTTCTTCTGCTGAGAATTCCGGTACTGAGACATGAGGGATGCTCCGTAGAAAAGAAAGAGAAGGAATGAGAAATGAGGGATGAGGGATGAGAAATGAGGAAGGGCTCGCAGTTCGCGAACCTCATTCCTCATATCTTATCCCTCATTCCTGTTTTACTCGTACCTCAGCACATCCACCACCTTCTCGCGGACGGCCACCTGCGCGCTCAGCAGCGTCGCCAGAATGGCGATCACCACCGCCGCCACGATCAGCACGATCGCCGTCGGCACCGCTTCGCGCGGGATGGGGATGGCGTCGCCCACGCCCATTGCCGTCATCAGCGCCACGCCCAGGGCGCTCACGCCGATGCCCAGCAGGCCGCCCAGCAGCCCGACGATCGTGTTTTCCAGCAGCATCACGCCCAGTACCCGCCGCGTGCTCGCGCCGATCGCCTTGAGGATGCCGAACTGCCGCCGGCGCTCCAGGGTCGAGAGCGACACGGTGTTGGCCATGGCCACGCCCGCCGCCAGCAGCGACAGCAAGCCGACCACCGTCGGGATGGCGCTGAACTGCGCGATCAGCCGGCTCAGCAGACCGTCGATGAACGACAGGTCGAGCGCCAGCACGAATGGCATCTCCGAGAAGGCCAGCAGCGTCTCGTTGAGCAGGTCCGGGTTGACCTGATAGATGAACAGGTCGGGAATGCCGGAGCTCGGCGCGACATCCGGTGGGATGTAGGCCTGTCCGACCGCGAAGCCCGACGCCTCGACCAGTCCGATCACCTCGAATTCCTGCCGGCGTCCGCCGCCGCCGCTGCCGAACGTCACCTCGATCGTCGAGCCGACCGGGACGCTGCTCAACTGGTCCATGCCGGCGAAACCGCCCACCGCCAGCACCATCACCGACTGCCCGGCATCGGCCGGGGTCAGGTCGCGTCCGGCGATCAGCACGCCGCTGTTCAGCTCGGGGTTGGAGCTCTCGCGCGATTGCAGGGTGATGCGGCGCATGGCGTTGCGGGCGCGTGCGGGCACTTCGTCGGAGAACGGGAACTCCACTTCGTAAGGTTCCCCGTTCACCGTCTCGATGGTCGCCGAGTGGCTCGACCACTTGGTGCTCTGTTCCACGCCGGGCAGGGTGGCCACCCGCGTGTCGAGCATGCCCTCGGCCAGTGCCGGGGCCACCAGCCCGATGCCGGGGATGATCGGCACGTTACCGCCGAAGTTCTGCGTGAGCTGGAAGTTGAGGATCTCGCGCGTGCCCACGCCGACGAAGGTGATGCTGCTCAGCGCGAACATGCCGGCGGACAGGGCCAGCAGGGTGGTGGCCGTGCGCACGCGGCGGGCGCGCATGTTGCGCAGCGCCAGCTGCACGTCGACGTTGCCGAACGACGGGATGCGGCCAACCAGCCAGACGACCAGCCACATGACCAGCGTCAGCAGGCCCAGGACCACCAGCGTGATCGCCACGCCGATGATCCGATGGGGGATCGAGCCGGATCTGCCCGGCCGCGCCGCCGATGACCACGACGATCAGCGCGAGGGCGACCAGGCTGTGCAGCACACCGACGACCGGAATGTGCGTCTCATCCGGACGCAGGATGATGGCCGGGCGCACGCGGTTGGCCGTCAGCACCGGCAGGATGCCGAAAACCAGCGTGACCACCAGCCCGAGCGACGCACCCAGCAGGATGGCCTCCGGGTAGACGCGCCACACCAACCGCTGCTGAAGGAACAGCTCGCCGTACCGGTTGACAAACACGCTCAGGATCACCCCGGCGATGGCGCCGACAATGCTGCCGATCACCCCCAGGATGAAGGCCTCGGTCATGAACACGGCGATGATCTGCCGCCCGGTCAGGCCGAAGGTCTTGAGCGCGGCGATCTCGTTGGTGCGCCGCGCCACCACCGCCAGCATGGTGTTGATGATGCCCACCCCGCCAATCAGCAGCGCGCCCAGGCCCATGACGACGATGAACCGCCCCAGCACATCCGAGACGGTTGCGTAGGTCTTCAGCAGCTCGGGCAGCGTCTGCGCGGAGCCGGTCAGTCCGGCGCGGCGAAGCTGGTTCTCGGCGGTGTCGGGGTCCAGTCCCGGTGGCAGGCCAAAGCTCATGACGTTCGGCAGTGTCGCCAACTGGAGTGTCTCCGCCTGCGCCTCGTGGAGGTAGACGAAGCCGAAGAACGAGGCGATCGGGTTGGCCAGAGAGGCCTCCAGTTCCGCCGGGACGATGCCGGTGACGGTGAAGATCTCCGTCGTGTTGCTGACGCGCACTGTGTCGCCGACGTTCAGGCCCTGGCCCGATGCAAGGTTGTTGCTAATCACGATCTCCCGCCCGCCGGGCAGCAGCTCGCTCAGCGGAACGCCGGCCGGTTCGGACGCAAACACTTCGCCGGCCGGCGAAAACGTCGCCGGATCGACGAGGATGGAGTTGATGAACTGCGGACGCCCCACCGTGGTCTCGTCGACCGCCGTCACCTGCAAGTTCATCGACCGGAAGTAGAAGGCCACCTGCGCACCGTTCTCGTCCGCCCAATCCTGAGCGGCCTGAACCTCGCGCGCCGAGTACGCTTCCTCGTTTGATCCGCCGCCCATGCTGAAGAAGGTCGCCCCTCCAGCGCCGCCAGCACTGAACGTCAGGTCGCCGTGCAGCGCATAGCGGGCGTTGTCGATCAGCGTGTCGCCGATGGCCAAGCCCAGGCCGCGCAGCGAGACCACCGTGGCCACGCCGGCGGCGATGCAGAAAATGGCGAAAATCGTCCAACGGGCGCTGCGCCGCATGTTGCGGGCGGCATAGCCCAGGTAAAAGCTCCAGCGTTCAACCATAACACCATCCTGAGTGTCATCACTCTCTGCGGCATTATACGCACAGAATCGGCGCAGCGTCGCAAGGAGTTTGATGAGCGGTGGGTTTGGTCTTTCACGAATGCGGGCGGCAGATACACCGTAGGGGCGACGTGCAGACTTCGTTTGCCTGCGTCGCCCGTGGCGTGGGAACGCGATTTTTCGCGCCCGTCTGTACCCAGATAAGGGTTTCGAGGGCAGCCGCGGTGGAAGCTGCGCGGTCGTCTGCCCCATGAACGCGTCGATCGTAGGGGAGACCCGGCGGGTCTCCCACCACTGAACGCTGAGGAGAGGACATGTTGTCAGGTGAATCGTGTGTCTGGGATGAAGAGCAGTTCCAGGCACACGGTGTGTCGCTGGACAACTTGAGTGAAGAAGCGTAAGCCTTCCTTGAAGAGGCTCCAGGCGCGGCGACGGGTGCCATCCGGACGGCGCACCAGCGGCTGAGCACATCGGGCAGCCACGGCCTGAGCGCCGAGCGCAATCACCCAGGCATAGGCGAAAACGAGCAAGACCAGGAGATTGGCGACATGGGGGGGCAGACGGATCCGGCTGTCCCCCCAGCGCCAACCGCCGCTCTTGAGGTCGCGGAAGCTCTGTTCCTGCCAGTTGCGGCGGGCATACTCATGTCCTGTCAATGGGTCATCGTTGGTCACCAGCGCCCAGGGTTCCTGGTAGCCCACGCCCCACAAGGCACGGGCAGAGCCAGGAATACGGCCACGCTGCTTGAAAATGACCCCCTCCTGTGCCCAGATCTCCCCGGGCTGGACCTGCTGAGCGATGGTGAAGTCGCCCTGCTCCGTGACGATTTTCGTCTGACAGGTCACGCGAAACAGATAGGTCCACTCCAGCTGGGCGACCACGCGACACAAGTCGGGCGAGCAGCCGATCCCCCGGTCGGCCAGCACCAGCACCGCATAGCCTTCTCCTAGCCCCGCTTTCACCGCCTCCAGCAAGCTCTCGATCACCTTGACCTGCCCTTCGGCGGGATATCCTTCCCGGCTGTTTGCCTCGTACGTTCGCCAGGCCAGCGGGATGCAGTGCCCTTCCCACGCCACCCCAACCATCATCACCCCCACTCGGTCCTGCAGCTTCGTCTCATCCACCAACAGCGTCAGCCGCTTCTCCCCCACGGCCTCCACCACCCATCGGCTCCACTGCTCGAAGAACGTCTCCAGGTCCACCGTCCGGTTATCCAGCCAGCGCCGAAATCGTCGCACCGTGCTTTCCACCTTTTCTCCACAGTTCACCTGCCGCGCGATCTCCCCTTGCTGACAGCCTTCCGCTTTGATCACCCCGTAACTGAACAGCGCCACATTCGCTTGCTGCCAGCTATTGAAGCACGGCAAATGGGCTGACAACATCTCTTCCAACTGGTACAGTAGTTCATCGTTCCTCTGGTCTTCTTGGTCGTTGCCCAGATAGAACGATGAACTTCTCTCTTTTTCAACCCCTTTTCCAAACATGTCCCCTCCTCAGC